>OY762430.1:10000-4687500 GCA_963665685.1 Geopsychrobacteraceae bacterium | reverse complement strand
CTCCTTCTGAAGCTGATCTTCAGTGCCGGGCATGATGTCGTGAACCATACCTCTCCAAGTCAATTCTTCAACAAAATTCATAAATAGCTTCCACCTCAAAAGGGAATAATTAATCTATTTAAAACCAATAAGAAACTAGTTTTGTGCTTCCTGAATTCGCTCGATAGAAACACAGCGTCCTGTTACTTCATCAATATCAAGCAATACAGCACAAAGAACGGGATCCTTCTTGGCAACCTCAAGGCGCACAGGAAGTTGAGTTAAGAAACGCTCGAGAGCGGGCTCTTTTTGATTACCGATAATTGAGTCCTGACTCCCCGTCATTCCCACATCAGTCAAATACCCAGTATGACCAGCTAGAATTTTTTCATCAGCGGTCTGCACATGAGTATGAGTGCCTACGACAGCTGAGACCTTCCCCGCAAGAAAGTGCCCCATCGCTTGCTTCTCACTAGTTGCCTCGGCATGAAAATCAACAAATATCATAGAGGTTTCAGTGGCTAGCTCTTGAACAAGAGACTCTGCTGCACGAAAAGGACAGTCCAGATTTTTCATAAAGACACGGCCCTCAAGATTCACAACCCCGACTTTAAGTCCAGCGGCAGTTTCAAAAACACCCGCACCACGACCAGCAAGCCCAGATGGATAATTGGCCGGACGCAACAACCTTGGCTCGTGATCAAGAATAGGCAGTACTTCCTTTTTATCCCAAATATGGTTTCCAGAAGTCACAACATCTACGCCAGCCTTGAAGATTTCCTGCAACACACTAGCAGTTAAACCATAACCCGAGGCTGCATTTTCCCCATTAGCCACAACGAGATCGACATAATGACGATCGACCAAACCATCTAAGCAATCAGTCAGTGCCTTGCGTCCTGCGCGCCCAACAACATCACCAATAAAGAGTAACTTCACCAACTTCTCCAAACAGGAAAGCAGGACTCCGACACAGCAGAAAACACTGAGAGAAACCCTGCATCCCCAAATAAACTATCTGACAATTTCTAACAAAAACTCAAGCCGAGAACACACACTTACTTAGCATACTCCACAGCTCGCGTCTCACGTATAACATTGACCCGAATCTGCCCAGGATACGTCATTTCACCTTCAATCTTTTTGGCAATATCTTTGGCAAGAACATGAGCAAAATCATCTGAGATCTCGTCACTAGAAACCATAACGCGAATCTCACGCCCGGCCTGGATAGCAAAACATCCAGTAACTCCGTCGAAGGAGGTACCGATCGCCTCCAGATCACGCAACCGCTTCACATAGGTTTCAAGAGTTTCACGTCGCGCTCCCGGCCGCGCTCCAGACAGAGCATCTGCAGCCTGTACAAGAATAGCGAGCACAGTTTCAGGCTTTTCATCTTCATGATGAGCAGATATCGCATGAACAATTTTAGGAGATTCTCCGTATTTTCTGGCGAGGTCACCACCGTTAACAGCATGAGAGCCCTCCAGCTCATGACTCACTGCCTTTCCGATATCATGCAACAGAGCAGCACGCTTAGCCTGCTTGACATTCACCCCTAATTCGGCGGCCATCATACCGCACAAAAAGGCCATTTCAATAGAGTGCACAAGAACATTCTGACCATAAGAGGTTCTATACTTCAGCATCCCAAGAAGCTTAATGATCTCTGGATGAATACCATGAACTCCGACATCAAAGGTCGCCTGCTCACCTGCCTGGCGAATTTCCTCATCGACCTCTTCCTGTGCCTTCTGGACCAACTCTTCAATGCGCGCAGGATGAATCCGTCCGTCAGCAATGAGGCGCTCTAAAGCAATTTTAGCAACCTCCCGCCGAACAGGGTTAAAGCCAGAAATAACGACAGCTTCAGGAGTATCGTCGATAATTAGATCAATCCCAGTAGCAGCCTCGATCGCTCTGATATTGCGTCCTTCACGACCAATAATGCGCCCCTTCATTTCATCAGAAGGCAAGGGAACAACACTAACTGTCTTTTCAGCGACAAAGTCCCCAGCATAGCGCTGAATAGCGAGAGCCATTATTTTCTTAGCCTTTTTATCAGCGATCTCAAGGGCCTCATCTTCAGTCTGCTTAATTTGCTTAGCCGCATCATGCTTGGCTTCACTAAGCATGGAATCAATTAATTGCTGCTTAGCTTGTTCGCTGGTCAAACCAGATATTTTTTCTAACAGCTTCCGCTGTTCATCATGAAGGTCATCAATTTCAGCACTTTTACGAGACAACCTATCTCCCTGTTGACGCAGGTTATTTTCGCGCTTATTCAATTCCTCGGTTCGCTGTTCAACATGATCAAGCTTTCTCTGAAGATTTTCTTCTTTCTGTAGAACTCGATGTTCATGACTCTGAATATCTTTACGTAAATCTCGAGCCTCTTGCTCCCAATCAGCCTTGGCTTGTAAAACCGTATCCTTAGCCTGGATAATCGCTTCTTTCTGAATAGCATCAGCTTCTTTTCTTGCATCACTGATAAGTTTAGACGCCTCAACTTTAGCGTTATTTACTTTAGATTCAGATAATTTCCGCCGTAGGAACATACCAAGAAAAACCCCGCCAGCCAATGCCAGCAGAACTAAAATAATCAAAACAATATCTTCACTCATAAAAATCCTCCCCGGAGGCTATATTGAACCTGCCACACCATTATGACAGGGAATAAAGCGTGTTTCTGTTGCGATAAAATTCATACGTTGATCATGTTTTTCTGTCGGCAGGCAAGCCAAAACCTGAAAATCAAACGCTAACCCAATAGTTGCTTTAGGAGGATTGGCCGCCAACCAACGATCGTAAAACCCTTTTCCATATCCCAGTCGATTTCCTTGCAAATCAAAACCGACTCCAGGAACAAACATCAAATCAATAGAATTGACCAATGAAGGCAGATGGTGTTCTGGCTCAAGGACACCAAATGCCCCAGGAACGAGCTCCTCCAAAGAGGAAACCTCAAAAAATTGAAGATCAGAACTGACAACCCGAGGAAAACAAATAATTCTCCCCCTCTTTTTGGCGTCCTCGAAAATATCCAAGATATCCACTTCACCACAAATAGGGCTATACAGAGCAATCGTTTGCGCCTCGAGAAAGCACTGCTTGTCCGACACAATATTCTTCACCTGCTGGCTTTGATGGCGATAGGAATCGGCAGATAAACATCTGCGCTGCGACATCAATTGCTGACGCAAAGAGGCCTTAGTCATTACATGATTCCTTAAAATAATATATATGATCTGAGGGAGGAAAGTTTCGGACAAAAGGAAGACAAAGAACGAGCAATAATATTGACTGTATCTTGCCGCAACACCACCGACATACTACATACATGAGGGCAACTCACATAAAAATCCATACCATGCGTGTAGAAATGACTCTCCGGCTAAGCATACAACAGCTCAACAATCACAAAACTCAATTTAATAATATTATAAAATCGAACACCTTATGGTGTAGCTTGTTCACTTGTCAGCACTTTATAACGAGAACTTTACCCCTACGCACCAACCAAAGACTAACACGTCATACTACCCTATGAGCAACGGAGTTAGCAACCGGAATCATTGTCAATAACTTGCTCAAGCTTACATATTAATGCATTCAATCGCTTATCCTGTTGATTATCAGTTTCTTTCTGTTGATCGAGAAGTTGTAAATATTGACCAGCAACATTCAGCAAAGTCAACACAGTAACATCCCGAGTATCAACAGATTTGACTGCTTGCATTTCAGACAAACGACTTTCAACAAAACTGACGACTCGCTCAATTTCTTCACTCGACCCCTGACTGCGGAGGGTATATTCCCGGCCAAGTATCGATACGCGTATGCTTGAACTCAAGAGACCTCCTCTAAATAAAAGATCTGTCGAATAAAGAAAATAACAGGTTCCTGCTGATTAAAAAAACTGCACTCGTTCAACCTATACATTTTCAAGTCGTTTTAATATGCGATCAACTTCTGCGAGTAAATAATCACGGTCTTTAGCCAAACGATCAAGCTCTTCCTGAAGCTCTTCATTCTGATTTTGTAATTTTTGATTTTTATCGACTAATTGATCTACAGCAGCTTCAAGGCGCAATAAAATATCCATAATTAAACCTCAGTCCTATGGGCTTACACTCAAAAGACAATATAAACGCATTCGTGTAATTTAACTTTCAAACAAGGCGGAGACAAACGTTTCAGCGTCAAAGGGACGCAGGTCATCTATTTTTTCTCCAACACCAACAAAACGTACTGGCAACTTGAGCTCTTCTGCAATCGCAATAACAATCCCGCCCTTGGCAGTACCGTCTAACTTTGTTAAAGCGATACCATCAAGCTGAACAGCCTCGTTAAACAGCTTCGCCTGAACCAGAGCGTTCTGCCCAGTCGTTGCATCGAGAACTAACAATACCTCATGAGGAGCACCGGGAATCTCCCTTTCAAGAACTCGTCTAACTTTCTGAAGTTCATCCATCAAATTCACTTTATTGTGAAGCCTGCCAGCCGTATCCAATAACAAAATATCAGCCTTACGCGCAACGGCAGCCTTTGCAGCGTCAAAAGCTACCGCACCAGGGTCGGCGCCTTCCGCATGCCGAATAACGTCAACACCAGCGCGTTCCCCCCAAATCTCTAACTGTTCAGCGGCAGCAGCACGAAAGGTATCACCTGCACCCAGGACAACTTTCTTCCCTTCCGAAGTAAATTGATGGGCTAATTTTCCGATCGTCGTTGTTTTACCAACCCCGTTAACCCCAACAACCATAAAGACACAAGGCTTTGCTTGTTCTAGATCAAGAGGGGGAACATCAAAAAGAAGAATGTTTTTCAATTCTTCAATAAGAATTTCTCGAATTTGCTCAGGAGAAGACAACACCCCTTTGTCACGAGTATCCTCGAGCCGGCCAATTAATTTCTGGGTTGTTTGCATGCCCAAATCAGCTGTAATTAAGACCTCTTCCAGCTCCTCAATGAGATCATCATCAATAGCACTGGAACCACGAAGAAGGCTATCAATCCTTCCGACCAGACTCGATTGAGTCTTTGCCAGCCCCGCTTTCAATTTATCAAACAGGCTAAGCTTGGGTTCTGGTTCTGGTTCTGGTTCTGGTTCTGGTTCTGGTTCTGGCTCTGGCTCTGGCTCTGGCTCTGGCTCTGGCTCTGGCTCTGGCTCTGGCTCTGGCTCTGGCTCTGGCTCTGGCTCTGGCTCTGGCTCTGGCTCTGGCTCTGGCTCTGGCTCTGGCTCTGGCTCTGGCTCTGGCTCTGGCTGAACATCTTCTGAAGCCGCAGTCTTCGTCAAGTCCTTTGACGTTTTTCCTGAACGACGAAAGACTTTAAACAGCAACCATACAAACAACAAAACAACGATTGTTGTGCCTAAATAAAGGGCGCCAAGCGATGAAATTTCAAGATATTGCTCTGGCACTCCCGCATCAGAAAGAAATTGTGAAATATATGCCAACACCTGATTAAGACGATCGTACAGAGCGACCCAATTAAAATTAGTCAACCATTCCATAAAAAAACCAACATCCTTTAATTTTGACTTTGACAAAAAAGAAGTTTAATCGAAAATAAATTCCTGCTCTAAATCTGCAACACATAGCCTGATTTTATTTACAGCCATAGCCGTAGGCGAATCGCCATTCAGGTGTACCAGTAAAAAATATTCTTCAGACAATGACGCAACGACAGTTTTCTCAAATTTGTAATGGAAAATAATTTCCTCAAACCTTCCAGCGTGTGATTGTAATAACATTTCCTTTAAACGTTGAACAATAATTCCATAATGAGCGCCTAGAACCTTGAGGTCATATTCACTGATATGTGTGGCCTGAGCCACAGCTTCACCTTCCCAGTCGAGGATAATCACTCCCTTAGCATCAGGAATGTCTTTGAGTAACTGATTCAATACAGAACTAAAAGGCATATACAGTATTGTTCCCCCGTTATTATTGCAACCAAAGAGCACCGTCAAGGACGATTAAACCCCGGTTAAACAAAAAAGTAGTCGGCGCATTAATTATGAGGCATGATCATTCATACGAACAGACACTAACTTTGACACTCCTGGTTCTTGCATTGTTACGCCATACATCGTATCAATGACACGCATCGTCCGCTTACTGTGAGTGATAATAATAAATTGTGACTGTGCTGTCATTTCTTTTACCATCTCTGCAAAACGATCGATATTCGCATCATCCAGCGGAGCATCAACCTCATCAAGAATACAGAATGGAGTTGGTTTAATCAAAAACAAAGAAAAAATTAATGCGACCGCAGTTAAAGCTTTCTCTCCTCCTGACAATAAATTCACATTCTGCAGCCGTTTTCCTGGTGGCTGAACAATAATTTCCACACCAGTTTCAAGCAGATCACCCTCATCTGTTAGCAGTAATTCAGCTTGCCCTCCCCTGAACAACCGTGGATAGACTTGCTTGAAGGTCTCGTTAACCTGCTCAAAAGTTTCTTTAAAACGTCGGCGTGTTGTTCTGTTGATTTGAGTAATTGCTTTTTGTAAATCATCAAGAGCCTGATTCAGATCATCTCGTTGCTTAGAAAGAAAATCATAACGCTCTTCCTGTTCACGATACTCTTCAATAGCCATCAGGTTAACTTCACCAATAGCATCAATTTTCTGCTGTAACCTCCGCAATTGCTGCTGTTGGCGTTCCAGTTCATCCTCAGTAGCTTCCGGAACCTGATGGTCAAAAAGATCTACGCGGTAGCGCTCCAATATGCTCTGACGAACACTTTCTGCATCTACCTGAAGCTCGTGATGCCGCAACTGCAAACGAGTAACTACTTTGCGGAGTTCTTCAGCTTCACCACGAACTCTTCTGAGTTGTTCGCGAAATTCCTCCTGCTCCGCCTTACGCGCTTCATGGACTTCGCGTAGTTTATCATTTTCCTGCTGTTGATCAACCCGACGATCCAGAAGCAAATTCAATTCAATTTCCAGCCGTTTAGTCTGAGCCACCAACTGTGATTGATCAGTGGCGATATTCTTCTGCTTATCCTGTAATTGCTCAATACGAAAATTTAAATCACTTTGTTGATTCTTAATGCGGCCAATAGTGTCATGAAAAGCCTGCTGCTGTTGTTGCATAGATGCGAGTTGAACCTTTTTTTGGGTAAGAACTTCGCGTTTATTGTCGATCTCATTACGAGTTTCTTCAAGCTGTTGGGCTAAAATACTAGCAGACCTTTCAAGGTGTTGCTGCTCCCCTTGGGTATCTCCCTGCCCAGTCAGGATTGATTCTTTTTCTTCTTGTAACAAACCCTCATTTTCATCTATCTGAGCGAGATCAAATACGATGAGCTCCAGACGCTTATTCAGCCGTTCCTCTTCAGTATCGATTGCTTGACGATCTTTACCAAGGTCAAGCGCCTCAAGGTCTAAACGATGTAATTCTGAGGTCACTAACTGCTTTTCTTCTTCATTCGAAAGAAGATTATCACGTAAGCTTTCAAGTTGCTGCAATTCAGAACGATACTGAATTTCTAGTTCTGATTCCTGAACCTTCAACTCTTCTAACTGCCGTTGCCGTCGTAATAGCCCACCACCTGCAGTTTCGTCGTTTCCTGCAATAAGAAGTCCTTGCCAATCCAGACACTGTCCAGAGTTATCCACGAGCAAAATACCAGGAGGTAAAGTATGATCAAGACACTCCAGTACTGACGGTACGAAATACACACCACTCAGCAATTGCCTTGCTAAAGGCTCGCTACCAGGAGTAATTTTCACTTTAGATAGCAATAATTCACCAACGGGGCTTAATAACTCATGAAACGTTGAAGGCGAAGTAGCAATTGCGGCTCTGGATTGATGTTGACTAAGCAGGTCAACGAGGACAGGGACTTCCTCTAAATTCTGGGAGGGGACAGCTTGCAGACGCTGTCCAAGAGCGGATTCCAAGGCGACTTCCAATTGCGGAGGAACTCGGAGAATATCAGAGAGTAAAGGCCTGCGTTCAATATGCTCTAACAGCACCCGAGTGCCGTCTTCATATCCTTCAAAATTATGCTGCAATTCACTTAAAGAATCGTACCTGGAGCGTACTTGGTTCAAGGAAAGAGAAAGAGCCTGCTGACTTTCTTCCCGAGATAGAATCATTCCTTTTTGCTCACCAATTTGTTCTTGCAAAGATTCCAGACGAGCGGTTGCCTCACTCTGACTTTCACGAACCTGTAGCAATTGACCAACAACATCATCCCGCTGATCACGAATCTGCTGTAATTGCTGCCGCACCAAGGAGCTATTTTCAACAGTTTGAGCACGTCTCTCCGCTTCTTGAATCAGGCGCCGGTCAATCTCTTCACGACGATTAGCCAAACGGCTATTTTCAGTAAAAAGCTCCATAAGACGCGCACGCACAGATTCATATTCAGCATTTAAACGAGCCACCTGATCAAGCTGCTTTTGCAAATCGTCATTGCTAGCGGTAACTACCTGTTCCAGGGCCAGGAGCTCTTGTTCTACTCCCTCCCTCCTGTTTGAAACCGCCTCTAATTCACTAACAAGCTGCTCTCTGGTTAGGCCAAGACTCTTCAATTCGACACTGTGATCATCTTGAGCTTGTTTAAGCTGCGCCGTTTGCCGAACAGTCAGAGATAACTCATTTTCTACCCTTTGAACCTCAGCCCCCAACTGATAAACCCGTTCCTGAGATTGAGTAAAAGCCTGCTCACTACCGGCCACAAGGAGCTGTAATTCCTCCAGCCGCAAATCACCTTCTTCAAGTCGAGAATCGAGGCGGGCAAGGACCTCACCATTCTCCTTTTCTTGCTCTGCGACGATCGCTACATCAGCTAATAAACGCTGATAGCGATTACCGCTCAGGTTTAACTCGATCCGTTTATAATCAGCTCTTAAATCACGAAAGCGTTCTGCCCGCTGAGCCTGTCTCTTCAAACTACTAATCTGGCGACTGACTTCACTGATAATATCGCTAAGACGAACGAGGTTCTGCCGTGTCGCATCCATTTTCCGCAAAGCAGATTTTTTACGGGATTTAAACTTTGTGACCCCTGCGACCTCTTCAATCAGAACCCGCCGCTCAGAAGGCTTGGCACTTACGAGCATACCAACTTTACCCTGCTCTATAATTGAATAGGCACGGGCACCAACGCCGGTATCCATAAAGAGCTCAGTAATATCAAGGAGACGACAAGGAGTCTTATTGATGAGGTATTCGCTATCGCCACTGCGAAAGAGTCGGCGTGTTACCATAATCTCACTGAAATCACGGTAAGATTCTGGGCATAATTTAGCACTATTATCAAAGACAATGGAGACTTGTGCCATGCCATGTGGCTTACGTGTTTCACTACCGCCAAAAATCACATCTTCCATGGCCCGGCCGCGCAAATGGCGAACATTTTGTTCTCCCATAGCCCAACGAATCGCATCAACAACATTACTTTTACCGCAACCATTGGGACCAATAACGCCCGTTACGCCATGTTGAAAATCAAGCGCGACTTTATCGACAAAGGACTTAAAGCCGACAATCTCTAAACGTTTAATTTTCATATAAATATAAAATATCCCCAAACAGAACAACCACAGGCAAATAGCGCTAAGTTCGCCAGTGAAAAAGCAAATTATGTTAACAGGCCCCTATGCGCATGTAAAGATCAATAGCTTCGCATAATTCTTGCTGCGTCCCCTTGAAACCGCTATGATTTGCAGACATAAAAACATTCAGTTACGATGAATAAATCCAACAGGAATTATATATATGACCTGGTTTATGAATATCCTTTCTTTAAGACGTTTTTTTTACCTTATTATCGCCATAGCAATACTTTTTTCAGCGACCGTCCTCTGGCTGTCTCAGCTTGATTTCAATAAATATAGAGGCCCAATTGAAGAGCAGCTATCTCAAATCTTTGAGCAACCCGTTCACATCGAATCCGTTTCGTTAACCTTTTCTGGAGGCCTCGCCCTTGCGATTGACCAATTAACCATTGGAAATAGTGAAAAACCGCTAGTCACAGTGCCTGAAATGCTGGCAAAACTGAATCTAAAACCGTTGCTAAAACGACGTATTGATTTTAATGATATAAGATTGCATCAACCTAAAATTAATATTGTATTACCTTCGACCAGTCACAAGAAAAAGACGGATAAAGCATTAGCTCCTTTTTCTTTCCCTAAAGGTCTTAGTATCAATCGTTTACAAATTTCTGATGCAGAGATTGATATTTCCCGTAGCGAAAACAATGAACTTACCAGCCTGGCTCATTTGACACACTTGCAAGTAACAATATCTCACCTGCGACCAGAAACCGTAGCAACCTTAGTTGTCACTGGAAAGCTTAAAAACCGAAATGCTGACTTTTTGCTCGAAACGAATCTTCCTCCACAACTGGATCTCCAGGACTGGCGCTATAATAATTTTGACACTACGCTAACAGTTAAAAATCTCGAAACCACAGGATTATTACAACTTCGCAAAGGGCACTTTCCTTCACAAATAGATTTAGTTGCAACCATAGCCGGACCCCCCATGCGCGGAGCTCAGATCACAACAAGCTTAAAGAGTTCAGAAACAAGTAAAAACTTAGCGTCATTACATGGCGTCTGGAATTCCGAAAAACAGAGAGAGCAAATCGATATTACAAAAACTGACTTGCTTGGGATTCCCTTGACAGGTCAATTTTCCTTAACCAGAAGTGGTGAAGAAAATAGTCTCATAGGGCAGATAGGAGTCAATGATTTACAACTGAATACACAATTATTCAGCCAGTTGAAAATTACACATGCCGATGAATTACAGTCCGGACAATTAAAAAAACTATCCATAAGTATTGATCATCATTGGCCAATAGAAAAGAAATTAACCGAGCTTCCTCCTCTAACCGCCCAACTCGAAGTAAAGGAACTCAAGTGGAAAAGGGAAGAATTCCAATATTTACGTGATTTCACAACGGTGATGACCCTTAGCAAACAGCAATTAAAGGTTAACCATGGCCGATTTCATATAAAAAACATTCCCTTTAATTTCAAAGGAACGGTTCTATCTCCGTTTGCCAAAGCACAGTTCTCACTAATATTATCGTCTCGGCTCAATACCGAAGCTCTGCCAATTCACTTAGGACTGCCAAACGATCTCCATATCGCTGGACAGTTCCCAGTGAGATTGAAAATTAGCGGTGAGCTGCCCTCCCCATCACTTATTTTAGACTCTGATTTAACCGATCTGAACATTGGGTATAAGACCTTCTTTAATAAAAAAACAGGAATTCCCAGTCAGCTCCATTTAGAAACAACATTGAACAATTCAACAATTGAAATAACCAATAGCCTTCTCACTCTAGACAAACAAAAAATTTCGGCTCAAGCCAGTATTCAGCGCCAGGATCCCAGCCATAACATCTCTCTCAAAGTGGCCTCGCTCAACCTGGAAAAACTCAGCATATTTTCACCCTTACTAAAAAAGATTCAAGTCGAGGGAAACCTAGCTGGCACCTTAAAAATAGATCCTGTCAATTGGCAGGGAGAACTTCACCTCGACAGGTTTGGTGCCCATCTAACATCTATTTTAGGGAAACTACGTAATACGACAGGAACCATTAAGCTAAATCAAAGTGGTTTGGCTTTTGAAAACTTACAAACAGGACTTGGTGAATCTTATTTTACCGCCTCCGGAAAGCTTACCGATTGGACAGCTCCGACTCTTAACCTTGATGTAGCCGGAACAAATATTCGTGCTCAAGATCTTATTTTTCGCAATCAGCAACTCACCTTGTACGACCTGGATGGTCACTTGGTTATTAATGGCTCGGGAATTATCTTTTCTCCAGTTAATGTTCGCCTTGAAGAAGGAACCCAAGCTCAGGTTACAGGGACGGTCATCAATTTTAAGAATCCAGAAGTCAGTCTAGATATCAATGGCCAAAAGGTTGAGGTTTTAGATGTCATCAATCTCTTTATTGGCCCACCCAAAACAAGCCATAAAAAGGATACAACTGTAGAGCTAAAACCCATTGTTATAAGTGTCCACGCCCAGAAAGGGGTTATTGGTGGCTTCCACTTTGAGAATGCCCACGGTCTGATTACAGATAACCACAAACAATTTATCCTAGCGCCTCTTACGTTTGAAAACGGAGCGGGAGAAGGTTCTGCAAGAGTTGTCTTCGACCGTACAGATAACAATGCACCGTTAAAAGTATCTGGCCATGTCAACAAAATTGAAGCATCAATCTTACATCAGGATCTTTTTAACAAGCCGGGATTAATCTCGGGGGAACTTGATGGCGACTTTTACCTGGAAGGAAGCCCCGCAGAGGGGAAATTTTGGTCAACGACCCAAGGGGGAATGAACATCAAAATTAAAAAAGGAGTTCTACGCAAATTCAAAACTCTCGCAAAAGTATTTTCGTTGCTTAACGTCTCTCAACTCTTTAAAGGACAACTACCAGATATGAATAGCAACGGAATGCCTTTTTCATTGCTTGAGGGAAGCGTTGCGTTTAAAGGTGGGAAGGCGGTGACGAACGACTTAAAAATTAAGAGTAATGCGATGAATATGTCCATGGTTGGCTGGCAAGCAATCGACAAGGATGAAATGGACTTTACGCTCGGCATCATGCCCCTTGGAACAATAGATAAAGTCATCACCTCTATACCTATTGCGGGCTGGGTTTTAACCGGGGAAAATAAAGCCTTTCTGACCGTCTACTTCAAGTTACAGGGAAGTGGCGAAAACCCAAGTGTTTCTGCGATTCCAGCAGAATCGTTATCCGACACCGTACTTGGTACGTTTAAACGAACACTTGGGCTACCAGGAAAACTAATTAAAGATATCAGAAGCCTATTTCAAAACGATTCAGCAAAAAAGGCCGAACCCTGAACCTCAGTAACAGTTTTTGAACAGTAACTTAATGAGCGCTTTTATCTCCAACGTATACAGTCGCAATACCAAAAGTCTGATCAACATACTGTATTCTTGAAAAACCAGCATCCTTCATCATGGTACTAAATTCATCCTGGCTAGGAAACTCCATGACTGAGTCGGGTAAGTACTGGTAAGCGCTGCGTTTTGAAATAAGACCTCCAATTGCAGGCAATACTTTTTGAAAATAAAAATAATATATTTTACGAAACAGTTGACTCCGAGGCTGGGAAAACTCCAAAATAACAACACGTCCCCCAGGCTTCAACACACGATACATCTCGCTTAAACCAGCCTGGCGGTCGACGACATTGCGGATTCCAAATGCGATGGTAATACCATCAAATGTTTCATCGGGATGAGGAATTTCTTCGCATGGGGCATTAACCAGAGAAATCCGCTTCCCATAGGGAGATGATTTCAACTTTGCCTGACCCTGTACCAGCATCCCCTGAGTAAAGTCTTCACCTACAATCTGAACAGACGCATCAGTCTGCTCGGCGATTTCTAGAGCAACATCACAAGTTCCGGTCGCAATATCGAGAACGCGGCCATATTTTGGTATACTTAGCTGACTGACAGCAAATCGACGCCAACGTCTGTCTATCCCCAAAGAGAGCAGGCGATTGAGCAGATCATAACGGCCGGCAATGTCATCAAACATCTGACGTACACCGCGCCCTTTGTCGGACAATTGAAACATAAGATTATCTCCTGTTAACACGTTACGACCACTGAGACAAAAGGATCGGAGCCTGTTTCTAACACAGAGTCGATCTGCCTCCAACTAAAAATCGACACTAAAGGATGGTTAACATATTCATAATGAGCCCTAATACAAAACCAAAAACAGCCCTGGAAGTTGTCGCAGCAATCATTGTCAAAAATGGAAAAATTCTTATAACGCAACGCCCCGAAGGTAAAAAGCAGGAAAACTTCTGGGAATTTCCAGGAGGAAAAATTGAAAAGGATGAGCCCGCCAAAGAGGCATTAAAGCGTGAGCTTAAAGAAGAACTGGGTATCGAAATAGTTGTCGGCGAGTTAGTGGCCGAAGTTTTGCATCAATATGATTGGGGTAAAGTAAACATCCTGGCTTATTTATGTCAATGGACCGACGGCGGCCTACAACATCTAGAAGTGAAAGACCACCGCTGGGTAGAACCTAAGGAGTTAGGTAACCATAACATTCTGGCAGCAGATGCTCCAATTATAAAGAAATTGCAACAGATGAATTTCAGTTAACGTCTCAAACCAATTATATTTCTGGGTTCGCTGTTAAGCAGGTCAGGCAGAATGGGCGGTTCTGTATAATCTGACATATTTGCTTATGGCTAATCATGTAATTTTATTGAGGAGATGAGATCATGAAAGTCACATTAACCGTATTATGTGAGAACAACGTTGAAAGTGTTAGACCACACGGGTTACTTGGAGAACACGGCTTTTCCTGCCACCTGGTGACTCCCCACGGAAATTTTTTGTTTGATACTGGTAATGGTCTGACACTGCTTCATAATGCCGATAAACTCGGGATCAATCTGCCCAATCTAAGTGGCATAATTCTCAGCCACGGGCATTACGATCACACCGGAGGATTAAAACAACTTCTGGAAAAAACCGGGCCGATAACACTTTACACTCACCCCGATTTCTTCACCCCGCGCTTTAGCACCTTAGGCAATAACAAACGTGACATCGGGGTACCCTACGATCGTGAGGAACTAGAAGCTCTTGGTGCAAAATTTGATTTCAGCAGAGAGGCGCGCGAAATCGTTCCCGAAATGATTTTATCGGGAGAAATCCCTCGCATTACTCCGGTCGAAAAAGGTGATCCGCAGTTGATGATTAACTGCCCCGAGCACGGGCAGATTCAAGACCCTATTTACGATGATCAATCTCTCTATATCAAAACCAGCGAAGGGTTACTCGTTTTGCTTGGCTGTGCCCATTCTGGCCTCATTAACATTCTCGACCACGCAGGAAAAACAACCAAAGAGAAAAAGATCTATATGGTCGTGGGTGGCACCCATTTGAAATTTTGCAGTGAGGAACAACTCCTTGCCACCGTTCAACGCTTAGCAGAGCTAAACGTCAAACGGATTGGGGCATCTCACTGTACAGGTCTGCGTGGCGCGCATATTTTAGCAGAAAGTTTCGGTGAACGATTTTTTGCTGCATCAGTGGGTGTCACAATTAATGTCTAAAAGATTATTGCAATGTAAAACTGAAGTGATTCTTTAGAGGGCGGTTGAGCGTTGATACGTTCCACTTTTACCGCCCTCTTTAAAGTCAAGAACGACCTCGCCGATAGAAATACTTTTATCTGCACCTTTGCACATGTCGTAAATCGTTAAAGCGGCTAACGAGGCAGACACCATGGCCTCCATTTCAACCCCGGTACGCTCATAAGCTCTAACCATGGCCTTAACGACAATTTTTCCGTTGTCAGCATTGGTTTCAAACTCGATAGCAGCATTATGAATCGCCAAAGGGTGAGACAACGGTATCAGATCAGGTGTTTTCTTTGCAGCTGCAATCCCTGCTAATCTGGCCACACCGAATACATCCCCCTTTTTATTTCCACCATTTATGATTGTTTTTAATAATTCCGGCGACATATAAACAACAGCAGAAGCAATTGCAGTTCGCAGAGTTTTTTTCTTACCACTGATATCGACCATAATGGCTTGGCCACGTTCATCAAAATGATTGAACTCCATACCTTATTCCTTTCATCTGTGAAGATATAAAATAATTTGTCTATTATGCGTCTTCCGATTGGTTTGAAAAGGGAAAGATTCCCGAAGCAACCGAGCGCAAATGTAAATCGTGCTGAGGAAATGGAATTTCAATCTGTTCCTCACGGAAACGACGATCAATGTCGAGAAGAAGCTCGTTTTGAATACGGGGACGATTATCAATATTATCCATCCAGACACGTAATTCAAAATCAAGCGAACTCCCGCCAAACTGGGTAAAAAGTGGCATAGGCTTTGGATCTTTAAGGACATCAGGATGATCAGCTGCCACACGTCTTAAAATATCGAGAACCTTCTCCAGATCACTACCATAGGCGACACCAACAGGAAGAACCAAACGAATACGACGGTTAGAAAGAGTCCAGTTGGTCATTTTCTGGGAAATAATCTGTGAATTAGGGACAATCAACTCAGCCTGATTAAGATTCTCAACAATTGTAGAGCGCAGTCCAATATGGGTTACAGTGCCATATTCATTATCAATTAAAACCCCATCGCCGACCTTGATTGGCCGTTCAAATAACAGAATAAGACCAGACAGAAAGTTATTAACAATATCCTGTAAACCAAAACCAATACCAACGCCAAACGCACTCAGAAGCACAATAAAGTTCTGTAACTTTAGGCCTAGAAAGCCTAACGCAATTAAAAATCCAACCAGAATGATGGCATAATGAATAAGCTTTTTGATCGCATCGCGAACCCCGCGATCAACCGTCCTGCGGGCAAATAATTGGGTATCACTCATCCCTTGCAATAGCCATGAAACCTGCATCGCAAGATAGAGAGACAAAACCGCCAAAACAAGCATTTCTACAGAGATGTGCGTATTCGCAAAATCAAAACCAGCCTCAAGAACGCCATTCCAGGCATCATTAAATGTGGTAAAAACACGCCAAACAGGTAACAGGTAAAATATAGAGGATCCGATAATCAGAACCTTCAGTAACCGCTTCAACCGAACGGTCAACTCATAACCAAAGCGCAGAAAAAAATCCCGTTGCCGATGTTGCAACACTTTCAAACTGACATCGATAGCTCCCCCGGCAAGAAGGAGAATCATATGAACGAGTAATATTGTTAATGCGGTCTGAAAAGTCGCTTGTATTAGCCAGGTAGAAAAATTGATAAAACCACCAAACTGGGCAATAAAGCTGATACCAAGAACCAGTATTCCTAAACGGATTAAAGTCCGAAATAACTTCCCTTGAGAACTGCCTCTTTGCTGTTGGGAATACTTAGCCTGTTGCAATAGCAAAGGGATAAATATCAGAGCTAAAAGAGCAATATATATTCGAAACAAAGGCTGTGGAATAGACGCCATCCGCATACTGGCAGTCACTAATGAAACAATTCCGGCAAACCACAAAGAAAGCCCCTGTCGCCGATTTTCTACCAGGGACATGGTCATGATAACGGCCGCTAAAACAGCGGCCACCTGCAAAATAAAATCGACCATTGCAGGGATGGAAGGAGTCAACCACCAAAACAGAATAACGGCCAGAAAACACCCGACAGCAAAGGGGTGATGAAGAACAAACTGCCATTCATTGGTTTGTTCAAAGCGCTTCCGATAAAACAGAATAACTCCAGAAAGACTGCCAAACAGCACAAACATAATAGCTAAGTTAAGAACATTCTCCTCCCAAAAGGATGGATCAATTTTCAAAGCAGCTAAAAAGCCATGACGTGCCTCGGTCAATAAATCGGGAGTCAATTGTTGATAAAAATTTTGGGATAAAAAAGAAGGGGCATTTTTTCGAAAAGTTGCTTGCCTTAAGCGTTCTAATCCAGCAGTTAATCGTCCAACAGTGGTTATCAACGGACTTTGCAGTGAGCTGATTTTCTCCTGTAATGAAACAATTCTTTTAGCACTATTTCCCGCGGTCTTATTAAGTGTCGTTAGTTGTTGAGAAACCTGCTCAAGAGTTTGCGCAGGTATGAACTGTTGCTGCTCTGCCAAATGGGCATTCCAGCCGCGCCAAAAGGTTAATTTCGTGGAGATTTGTTTTCGAATAGCATCAATTTGTTCCTGACGAGTAGCAAGACTATTTTGAATATTCGATAAGCCTTCTTGCAGCTGGGTATATTGACGAATATAAAAACTTAAGCGATCAACATACCACCCCCCAGGTTCACCAAGAGGCCTTATCTCATCATCGAGACTCCCTAACTGTCTCGCTAAATCTTCCAGACGCGCTTCGGCACTCGATAAATTGACAACTTCTGCCAGTTGATCCTCTGCCTGGCGCACGAAGACTGCTTCAGCCGTCGAACGCTTTCCCAGATCTCCTAACCCCGGATAATCAACGCCAACGGCGTTTCCCACCGTTCCAGTGTTATGGCTATTTTCAGAACAAAATGCCACACCCGAGGTAAAAATCACTAAGAGCAAAAAGAATGATATAAGGTATTTCAAAACCATTTTTTCCTCTTGAAAAACCACAGCATAATGACCACACATAACAACATAAGGCCCCAAACCATCGCATAACCATAGGGCCACTTCAGTTCGGGCATATGCTCAAAGTTCATACCGTAGATACCGGCAATAAATGTCAAAGGAATAAAAATAGAAGCCATAATGGTCAGCACCTGCATGATTTCGTTCATTCTTTGACTGACACTCGACATGTACAAATCAATCAGGCCCGATGCGGTTTCCCGGAAGTTTTCAACGGTATCGAAAACCTGCAAGGAGTGGTCATAAAGATCACGCAAAAAAACATTCGTGGTCTCATCAATAAGATCTGATTCGCTGTGAATCATATTATTGACCAATTCACGTAACGGCCAGACAGCTTTACGTAAAAAACGCAACTGCCCTTTTAATTGGTGAACCTGTTGGAGAATTTCCTGAGTAGGACGATTGATCAATTCTGTTTCGAGAAAATCGAGACGATCCCCTATCTTCTCTAAAATATGAAAATAGCTGTCAACAACGCAATCGAGCAAGGCATAAGCAAGATAGTCAGCACCCCGTTGCCTGATACGGCCACTTTTACGTTGTAGACGCTCGCGAACACTGGTGAAGATATCTCCAGGCCGTTCCTGAAAGGTCAATACATTATCGTGGGTCAGTACCAGACTGATCTGTTCGGCATCAAGCCGATTCTCTTGCTCGTCATAGCTCAGCATTTTTAAAATGACCAGAGCAGCATTATCAAATTCTTCAAATTTAGGCGCATGTCCCGTATTGAGAATATCCTCAAGCAGCAAGCTGTGAAGCTTAAACTCATGACCAAAACGCTCAAGAAGAACAGTATCATGAAGGCCATCAAGGTTGATCCAACTTACCGTATTACTGGTACGCAATTTAAGACAGTCGTCAAAGGACACCCCCTGGCGACTGTCGAATATATCGGTATTATAGTCAAGGTAGGAAAAACTAGGCTCAGTTATCTTCTGTTCGCCAACATAAACCAGCGCGCCTGGTGGAAGTCCAATCTCTTTAGCAGGGCTACGGAATAAGGACGTAACAGTTTTAAATGCGTGATCAAGTGGCAACATACACATGCTCCATGAATTACGGATTTAAGCAATCGGTTACAGCATTAGCTGACAATCGCTCTTATTGAAATTTCATTAAGCATATCACGACTCTTGGTTAAAAAGAGATTAAATTGAGAAGCCTTACTAATGAACTATCTTACCCTTGGCCCCGTGTTTTTGTACGCCCTGGCCGTGCTTGCTTTTCAATAAATTGCATAATCAGGTCGGCGACATCCTTTTCTGTTGTTTTTTCGATCCCTTCAAGCCCTGGTGATGAATTTACTTCCATAACTACCGGACCATGGTTAGAACGTAATAAGTCCACTCCTGCCACGTTAAGCCCCATAATACGAGCAGCGCGAACAGCGGTAGAACGTTCTTCTGGTGTCAAGCGTACATTTGCAGCTTTGCCACCGCGATGAAGGTTGGACCTGAATTCGCCATCTTTTCCCTGACGTTTCATTGCAGCAACTACTTTATCGCCAACGACAAAGCATCTTAAATCGGCACCATTGGCTTCTTTAATAAATTCTTGAACAAGAATATTTTCCTTTAGACCGCGAAATGCCTCAATAACACTTTCAGCAGCTTTGTCCGTTTCTGCCAGGACAACGCCGACCCCTTGAGTCCCTTCCAGTAATTTAATGACCAAAGGAGCACCACCGGCTAAACTGATGAGATCCTGAGTGTACTGAGTAGAATGAGCAAAGCCAGTCACTGGCAGACCAATCCCTTTTCGAGCCAGCAATTGCAAACTACGAAGTTTATCGCGCGAGCGACTGATAGCGACCGACTCATTCACACAATAAACGCCCATCATTTCGAATTGGCGGACAACAGCGGTACCATAAAAGGTAATTGAGGCACCGATCCGTGGAACAATAGCATCAATCCCGCATAATTCTTCACCACGATAATGAATTGTTGGCCGTTGGGTGGCTATGGTCATATAACAGCGCAACGGGTCAATCACTTGAATCTCGTGACCACGCTCACGCCCAGCTTCAACCAGACGACGCGTAGAATATAACTCAGCACTTTGGGATAAAATTCCGATTTTCATGATTTTGATATTTCCTTTTTTGTAACTCATTTACCCTGCAAATAAGAACGATCTGGCCATACTATTATACCAGCTAAAGCGGTACGGCCGAGTAACATACGAAATCCCATACCTGATCGATTGGTTAATGTCACCTCCGCAGGCCACTTATAATCTCCAATACAAAGCAGTGTTTTTATGACGTAGCGCCTTTCACGGTGCCCACCAGAGTCGGTAACCTGACGCATATCATGAACAGGACACTCACAAACCACTGTCGTATCATCTCTTTGATGCGGCTGCACGCCAAAGCGAACCATGCTTTTACCATCACGTTCAAAAGGTTCGACAAAACTGACATGCAAGGCAGAAGTACGTGCCCCGGTGTCGATCTTTGCTTTGACTCTATTAATGTTTAAATCAGGCAGGCTAATCCATTCCCGCCAACCAACAGACAAACGTTCCTTCATAGCCACCTTTTTATGCGACAGGAAATATTAGCAACCTAACCAGCACATTCAAGCACTGACTTAACAACTCCCATTACAGTTAATAAAGGATAAAAGCAACTAAATTTATAGAATTGCAGCCATTTTGTTCTGGTCTATTCAGCCTTTAGTGGCTCTCCCTCAAAGAAAGGGGCAATTAAATAATCCGGCATAAAAAAAGGCATACCAAAGAATTTTGATATGCCCCATAAATTGATCAAATTTCCGACCAAAGAAAGAAGATCAATTTATGGATAGATTATTGACTGGACTGGCTGATTTTTCAATTAAAAAGGTGCTTAGCTTGCGACCGACCAAGCTTGAGGTGACGTACAATAAGGCCACGTCATGTCCGAGGTGTGGAGCAGATGGAAAGCGCATCAAAGATAGCTTTTGGCGAGAGATTAGAAGCATTCCGCAACAAGGAGCTCCCGTTACTCTTCTTGTCTATTGTCATAAATATCATTGCCAACACTGTGGGCGTTACTTCAATACGCGCATGAATGGCATTACAAAATGGAGCCGATCGACTGAGCCGTTGAAGAACAATGTCTTTTATCGTTGTCGTAAGGGTTATTCTAATAAGGATGCGGCAACGGAAAGCGGCGTCAGCGTCGCAACGATTGAAAGGTACTATCATCAGCGTGTCATGCATAAGATCAACCACCAGAAGAACCGTCAATGTCCAAAGATTATCGGTATTGATGAACATCGATTTAGTAAAAAGGTTGGTTTTGTGATGACCTTTTGCAATCTTGAAAAGCACAGTGTGTTTGATATCGTCCCTGGCCGTAGCGAACAGGAATTACACGAATTTTTGAAATCACTTAAGGGGCGAAAGCATGTTGAAATGGTCTGTATGGATATGCATGCACCTTATCGGTCCATGGTGAAAAAGTGGTTCCCAAACGCAAAAATCGTAACCGATCGATTCCACGTTATCAAGCTGATCAATCAGCACTTTGCTAAAACGTGCAAGCTGATCGATGAAGAAAATCTCGCCTGGGGTCGAGGTGGTCTTATCAGGGCGATGTGCACGAAGAGAGAGTCGTTGTCTGAGACAAAACAACAAAAGCTTTTTCAGTACTTCGAGCAACAACCTGTGATTAAAAATCTGTGGTTGTTCTGGCAGGATCTAGCGGAGCTGTGTCGCAATAAAGGGAAAGATCCAAGTGCCTGTAGATCCCTTGTTCGGGATTTATTAAACAAGATCGACATATTAAAGAGCAGTCCTTTTCAACCAATGCAAACATTGGGAAAAACATTGACCAGTTGGTTAGAGCCTATAGCATGTATGTTTCGGTATTATCGGAGCAATGGAATTGTGGAAGGTTTTCACCGCAAGATGAAGTTGATTCAACGGCGAGCATATGGCTTTAGAAATTTTGAAAATTACAGGTTGCGTGTAAAGGTATTGTGCGGGTAAAAAATATCAAAAATTTGATCAGATTTATGACGGGATATAATGTTTTGCCCCTTTGTTTGGTGTAGACCCATTTTAATTGGCGCGCCCGACAGGATTCGAACCTGTGACCTTCGGCTCCGGAGGCCGACGCTCTATCCAGCTGAGCCACGGGCGCGTGGGGTGTAACTTATACGCCATAGTTAACAAGAATGCAACCTGAAATCTATTGTCACGTCAACTAAACCATGTCATTTAAGCAGAATCTCATATAAAATTTCAAGTCATTGCTTACCAAGGAAAAACATCCACCATGAATCGAATCATTCTCTCTATTATTATTTCAGCTGGTGCTAGCATTGGCTGGAAATTTGGCACTTGGGGCGGGATTATGGGCTCTTATATGATGGCCGTAGTTGGCGCAGCCGTTGGCCTGTATTTGGGCAAAAAATTCATTCGTAGCTATCTGGATGGAGATTAAGGCTAAAAGATCCCCTCCAGACAGCAACTTCCTGCATTATTTACAAATGAGCATCCAACCAATCACTGTCGTTTCGCAGTGATTGCGTATGAGTCAAAATGTAAGATAAGTAGGTAGGACAAAAATCATAATCTTCACTAAAGCAAAATCGCTGTTGTTTAACTTCATCCGGCATATTCTGAGCGTGCAAAGAACAACAACCATTGTCCTTTAAGCATGGACAAGAGGAAGTACTTGTCTCTGAGCATTCGGTTACGAAACCATCCATTTGCTTTCTCCTTTCATTTTATATAAAGAAGAGGATAGCTAGCAACTGTAAGGTTTATGTGAGTATTTAAACAAAAGGCAGCGAGTTTTTCCTCACTGCCTTTGACTTAAATCAAACTTTTGCTAAAAACAACATCACTCTTCTTCATGGTAGCTGCGCCGAATCAGCAAAGCAACCACGCCACCAAGCAGCAGTAACAAAACGATGCCTCCCCCTGCAAGTTTACGCTGCCCTAAGGTTTCTTCATAATCAGCAATCGTTGCCTTGGTTTCTTTGAGCTCTTCTTCTACCTCAGATTTCTGCTGATGAATCCGTTCAATATTTACGGTGTGAAAAAGACGTCGGAAAGAATTGCGTGATGCAAACAATCCATCTTCAAGTTTTGAGGTATCAATACCAACCCGGTGTAATGAACTTACCGAATGTTCGAGCTTAGACAACATTTCTTCAGTATCAGTTATTTCGCTTTTAACCCTGGCAGCACGCTCATAATCATGGCACATAGAGCACTTTTCTTCGTTAATCAGATCAATACTGGCATAAGCAATCGTATGGTTGCCATGGCACATAACACATTGTGCTCCCCCCATTTCCAATGCCTGACCATGAGCACTCGCCATGTAGTCATCCTTAACACCAATATGACAGCGCCCGCAAAATTCAGGAACCTCAGTGTAACCAGGAACACCGATAAAACCACGTTCCGGCTCCATTGCCATTTCAAAATCAGTCGGATCCCCACCATGGCAATCATGGCAGGAGATCCCGTTTTTAAAATGGACACTGCCCTGCCACTGTTCAACCGGAGCTGAATATTTTTTATCGAGACCACTATGACATTGAATGCAAACGGTATCTTCCGCAGCCATAACAGAAGGGCAAAAGGAGACCACAACAAAACACACCAGCAAGACGCTATTAATATATCTATATGACTGTTTCATGAGAAATGCCCCCAAATCGACAATCCGACAAATAACAGAATCCCCAGGAGATACAGAGTTACAAACACCGGGCGCTTGGCAGGCCGGCGTTCAGGACTGCGATCGAGAAATGGTAAGACTGCTAGGAATCCCATAGCGGCCCCCTGAACAGCAAGCCCAAGAAGTTTACTTGGGAATATTTTTAGAGCCTGATACGCCCAGAGGAAATACCATTCCGGCTTGATGTGTTCAGGAGTTGTAAATGGATCGGCGGGTTCTAGAGCATCTGGCGGAATAAACAACCAGGGAGCATAGAACGTAATAGCCACCAATAAGGCCAGCACAAAAAAGACCATAGAAAGATCTTTAATGGTGTAGTTGGGATGAAAAGGAACCCCACCGGGATGTTCTTCATGATGAAAGAAAGGATAGGGTTTCTGGGGCCGATAATCTTCACCAAAAGGTGGCGACGAAATACCAGCGCGACGAACACAAAACAAATGACCACCAACCAGACCAAGGAAAATCATCGGCAAGCCCATCACATGGAGTGCAAAGAAACGGCCCAAGGTGGCACTGCCAACTGTTGGTCCACCACGCATGAATTCGACTATCTGATCGCCAATAATAGGTACCGCACCTGCCGCGTCAGTAGCGACAGTCGTTGCCCAAAAAGAAAGTTGACTCCATGGCAATAAATAACCAGTCAGGCAGAAAGCCAAACTTAAGTTGAAAATGACAAATCCTGAAACCCAAGTGAGCTCACGAGGTCTTTTATAGCTGCCCATAAATAGTACCGATAGCATATGAGCTAGCAATACGACAATTATGAGATTCGAACCAACAACATGTAAATAACGAATAAGCCAGCCATAAGGCACATCATTCATTATGGCAGTGACACTGGCAAAGGCCTTTTCTGTGTCAGGGACATAATAGACCAGAAGCATGATCCCGGTCAGAAACTGTAGGCCAAACATGGCCATCAGTACGGCGCCCAGGGTATACCAGATATTAATATTACGAGGGAGCAGGTACCCTTGCATATTAGCAAAAATTAAATCCTTTACTCCCAAACGGCTGTCGAGCCAGTCCACAATACCTTTTTGGATATTCATGATTGTCCTCCTCAGCCGACCAGAATGTCGTCGCCATCAAATGTCACAGGATAAGTTGCTAATGGCTCTGGTGGTGGGCCACCAAGAACCTGACCATTGGTAGAAAAGCGGCCAGCATGGCAAGGACATAAAAATTCCTGAGAATCATTGACCCACTTTACGATACACCCAAGATGAGTACAAACAGCACTTAAAGCAATATACTGCCCAGGGCTCTGTTCCAACAAAACAGCTGGACGCCCTTGATAGGAAAAGAAGTGCGGGGCTCCTCTGCTGACTTGTTTTTTAGCAACCCTCACCTTTTCATCAGCCCCTCCCTTATCTATTGGTGACAAAAACCGAAAAAGGGGCCAAGCAAATGCAGCCGTGATTACAGCACCAATGGCACCAAGAAGTATTCCTAGAAATTTCCTCCGTTCATTCGGACTGGCAGGGGCCTCGCTCATACAATCTCCTTTTGATTGGATAAAAATATGCTCTGCTTAGTTCTTTGAAAGACGTGCCGAAACAGGAACTCTGATCTGAGGGACCAGAGTAGAATCTGTTGGAATGATGATATAGCCTGATAAGCGCTTACCGTTATCAGGAAACTCTGCTTTGATATCGATAGTAACCTGCCCATTTGGCTGAATCTCGTCTGCAGATACCGTTGCCAAAATTCCCTTGCCCACAATTTTAACAGATTTTAACGAGATTTTTTGATCAGACAGATTTTTTATCAAAACCTGGGCAGTTAATGGTTCGACAACCTTCACTGTTCCCCAATTGACTCGTTCAGGAGAAGCAAAGAGTTGAAGCTTAACGGAACCGCGCAAATGGAAAATAACAAGCGGCTGCTGCGGATCATTAGTCGTCATTTCGATAGTTTTATGAATCTTGCCGCGGAATCCTTGCGAATTAAACGTCAATTCAAGCTCGCCGATTTCTCCGGGGGCAAGACGTCGTGAAGACAATAATGCAGCGGTACAACCACATGAGGTTCTAACTGAGGTAATTTCAAGAACCTCATCACCGGCATTTTGGAACCGAAACGTATGAGGAACAGATTCACCTTGCTGAATAGCACCAAAATCATATTCCTGCCCATCAGCCATTAAGGCAGGTGCAGCCAGTACAGAGAGAGGAAAAACGAGTAGAAAAAGAACAGTAGATAACGTTTTAAACAACATAAGAGCCCTCTTTGAAGTATCAAACCTATGAAAGACCAACGATTTTTGCGCTAAAGTGTAGCATAAAGATTATATGTGGAACAGACTGAGAATGCAGCGGTTCCAATTGACACATAAAGATTCTTCCTGTTATAGATTGCCAAAATAAATCAATAACCAAGGAGATAGATAGCGAATGGAAGAAAACAATCGGAAAGTGCTTTACAGCAGAGACCGAATCGCTACTGAAATTAAGCGGATTGGTCGTGAAATCTGTAACGATTATCAGGGTCAGGAAATTATGCTCGTTGGAGTCTTAAAAGGCTCTTTTCTTTTTATTGCCGACCTGGCCCGCGAACTCGACATTCCAACCGTTATCGACTTTGTCAGACTGGCTAGTTATGGCGCAGGGACTCAAACAACGGGTGTGATTGAATTTCGTAAAGAACTTGAAATGCCCATTAAAGACCGTAATGTCATTATTGTCGAAGATATTGTTGACAGTGGCTACACCCTGGACTGCCTTTACCATAAGCTCCTGCTGCAGGAACCTCGCTCCCTTAAAATTTGTACCCTGATTGATAAACGAGCTCGTCGTGAAGTAGAAATTGAGGCTGATTATGTCGGTATGACCATGGACGATGGCTTTATCATTGGCTACGGTCTGGATCATGATGAACAATACCGGCACCTGCCTGATATTTATGTGGTAGATACCGATTAATACTCGTCTTATCTTTTTTTTTGTATTAATATCTACTTATCCTAGCCATTTATTTAATAACCAAGATATTTCCTTTTCTTTATTGGGGGATAGGGTCCGGTTACGGACCTCGCCGTAAAAGGAGACAAGCTGATGGTCATCATCTGCCCTGAATGTTCAACTAAATTCAAAATCAATCCCGACAGAATTCCTGAACACGGAACAAAAGTTCGCTGTGCACGCTGTAAAGCCGTCTTCGCAGTAGAAAAAGAGGCCCCGCAAGAAGAACCCGAGTCAGAAGTACCTGCGCAAACAGAACCAGAATTAAATACTGAGCCCACAGTTAGTGGCGAACCAGAAACCACTCCGAAACCTGCAAATGATTTCAGCTACGAACGGTTTCAGGAACTGGACACACAGCCACAAGATGACGATTTTTCTTTCAGTGGCTCAGAGGTTGCGTCAACAGACAAAACCGACACAACTCCAGTTCCGGCGGCAGACGAATTCAGCTTCTCTGAACCAGAGCAGCAAAAAGAAGAGGAAGAGCTCGCTGCGGCCCCAGAACCTCAGGAAAAAATGATTGACGACACCCCAGAAGAAGCACCGGTAAAAACATTAGAGCAAGAAGAGGAAAAAGAGGCAGAGCAGCTATATCAACATCTGGCAGAAAAGAAATCTTCTCCAGTCAGCTCAATCATTAGAGTATTGCTCCTACTCATTCTCGCAATTCTCGTTGCAGTTGGAGTGTTCGTCTATATTAATGGGCCTGACAAACTCAATGATACAATTCAGCAATTGCTAGGGCAGGAAACCACAATACCAGAACCGAGTGGGCAAATTACACTTACTAATCTAGAGGGGAAATTTTTAACCAACGAGCATGTTGGCGAGGTTTTTTTAATTCGGGGAGAAGCCATCAATAACTATTCTCAGGCACGCTCTTCTATTCAGGTCAAAGGAATTATCTTTGATCAAAGCGGTCAGCCATTGCTGCAGAAGACAGTCTTCTGCGGCAATCCGGTTGCGGATGCTGAAATAGCCAATCTCCCTTTTGAAGAATTAGAAAAGATGATGGGCAATCAATTTGGAAAAAACCTGAGTAACATGAAAGTTAACGCCAAGCAAACAATTCCCTTTGATATTATTTTCAAAGACTTGCCTAAGAACCTTTCTGAGTTCAGCGTAAATGTAACAGCTTCAAAACCCGCCAACGAATAAAGATCCCACTGCAGTCCCCATTCCTAAGACCAATTCCTTCTCTTTAGCACTAAAAAAAAAAACGGTGCTACCTAAGTAACACCGTCTTTTTAAGAATACTATTGTCAGTGCTGATTAAGCAGCGGCAATGGCATCAACTGGGCATGCGTCAACACATGCGCCACAATCAGTGCAAGTACCTGCATCGATGGTGTAGATATCACCTTCGCTGATTGCGTCAACAGGACAAGTAGATTGGCATGCGCCACAAGCGATACATTCGTCAGAAATTACATGAGCCATAATTAAATCCTCCTAAGTTTTATTGACTATACCCACAAAGCCGTGGGTGGTTGAAATCGGCGTTACTTTAACCGATCTTGAATCCTGTGTCTAGCCAAGAAAAACCTGAGTTTAGGGCTCAACTACCTGCTCCCCAAACAACACTATCAACAAAAGCTTAAATAAGAGATTTAGCTTGATGCTATTTTCTAGTTCAGTATGATACAAACAACATATATTATATTATCTGCCATTTATATTTCTGGGACGAGAAGCATACTAGTAAATATAAACAACACCTAGTAACGATTAATTCATTTCAAATTTGCAGTCAATCATTGCAAAAATGCTAAAGGCTAAAATGAGTTTAACACCACAAGAAAATATTGCTCGGTTGCAAAATGAAAATGAGCAACTTAAAAATGATTATGAAGCACAACGTGGAAGCTTGGAAGCGCTCGAATACATGTTTGCTGAGGCCAATAAAAAACAACTTCATGCAGAACTCAGCTGCATGGAATTAGAACATATTTTTGCCTCCGTTACTGATGCAATATGGGTCATTCGCGAAGATGGTATCATCATTCGAGCTAATGAAGCGATGCTTGATATGTTAGGACTCCCGGTAGAAGAAGTTGTTGGCCATAACTGCAATGAGCTATTAAATTATCAACTTTGTCATACGAATGACTGCCCTCTTAAAATTGCTCAGGAACAAGAGAAACGCGAATATGACATTCGCATATCTTCGTCTTCAGGAATCGACCATCACTACATATTAAATGCAGCTCCAATGGCTACCATTATCGGGACAACAGCAATTATCTGCCAATTTAAAAATATTACCCTACGCAAAGAAGCAGAACAAAAGCTAGAAGAGGCAAATTCAGCCTTATCTAAAATGGCTCGCCTTGACGGGTTGACTCAAATTGCCAATCGTCGCTGTTTTGACGAAACGATTGAGCGAGAATGGAAAAGACTACTGCGTTCAAATAAAACGCTTGCACTTATTCTCATCGATATCGATTTTTTCAAAAAATACAACGACTTTTATGGTCATCAAGCCGGTGACGAATGCCTCAAAAAAGTTGCTAAGGCCCTTGAAGAAACTGTTCTTCGCCCTGCAGATTTAGTTGCTCGCTATGGTGGTGAAGAATTTGTCTTATTGCTTCCAGAAATCGACCTTGATGGTGCCGAGCATGTAGGAAAGCGCGCAATTAAAAAGGTAAATGCATTGCAAATAGCCCATCAAGCCTCCGACGTGGCGACAGTAGTAACGTTAAGCATGGGTGCCGCCATGATGTCGCCTGACGATAAAAAAGACTTTTCAGAATTAATTGCAGCAGCCGATGAAGCCTTGTACCAAGCCAAAGAATCGGGGCGTAATAAAATTATTACCACGCGCTAAACACACTAATTAGTTTCCGGATAGAGACTAATTAATTTTTTTACCCTCAATGCGACGTAAATAATAGCGAGCTTGTTCAGCCAGGACCTCGTCTTCTGCTAGCTCCCGTGCATTCAAAAAATACTGATAAGCAACATTCTGCTGCCGGGGCAAGCGATATAACGCCATTCCTGCACCTAGATAGGCTAGCGCCAACTGAGGGTCCCGCGGCCGTTCAACAATAAAGCGTTTATAGAGACGTAAAGCCTCGTTCAATTTCCCCTCCCCTAAAAGAAAATTACCCAAAGACAGAACATCTGAGCTGGAAACCATCTGACGTGCATTCGCATCATTTAACAGTAAATATGATTTGGCTTTTTCAAACATTGGCGAGGAATCAGCTTGATGGATAGGAGCACTATTATCCGGAACAGGTGGCTCAAGGCTCATCCCTTTTCGCACAGAAGTGGACATCCCTCCCATCAGCCATGCCAAACCGACTCCGCCAAGAAAACCACCGATATGGGCACCATGAGCGATCCCGCTTTCAGCATTTCCGGAGATAAGAAAAGGTAAAATATTATCTATTATTAAATAAAACGCCAGGACCAAACGAGATGGTAAGTAGATATTAGTGGTAATAAAAGGAAACAAAAATAAAAAGCAGCGTACTCGGTTTTTAGGAAACCACAGAAAATAACATCCAAGGATACCAAAAATAGCCCCTGAAGCACCAATCAAAGGAACCTGTGAGCCTTGTGCAAAGAGAGCGAAAAATAGAGTCGCAATAACACCGCAGCCAAGATAAGTCAGGACAAAATTTACCCGGCCAAGACGATACTCGACATTATTTCCAAAAATAAATAAAAACAGCATATTTCCTGCCAAGTGCCAAAAACCACCGTGAAGAAAAAGAGCTGTAAATAAAGAAACTAGGGAAAATTCAGCGGGACGAAAACCAAACCTGAAAACAATCAAATCATATGGTGCAATATGATCTAAAACTTGTTGGGCACTCACTCTACCCTGTATTCCTAAGGTGCGTAAATATTCCAACAGATGAGGATTATTCAAGTCAACCTGCTGGAACATCAGCGGCAGAGTTATACAGCAATAGACAATAATGTTTAACCCGATTATAGACCAGGTCATATAAGATCTTTGAGGAGGATTTGGACTATCAGAAATCGGAAGAAACATAGCGCCTCGGTAATAAAATTAAAAAAATATTTCCCCAAAAGGACAAGAGATATCCCTTGCCAAGGGGGAGTAAAAGCCGCTATCTTCGCAGCAGAACCCAATCAATGTGGCTGAATAATGTAGATGTCATATCTACTGATTCATGCCTCAAAGTTTTATTAAAAAATCAGCAACCAAGTAAATTATAGTGGAGGAAAGTGTGTACGAAGTCAAAATTACAGCAACGGACAAGTCCTACCCAGCCGGGAAGATCATCTGTCTTGGCCGTAACTATCTCGATCATATTCGTGAGTTAGGCAACAAGGTTCCCGACCGTCCTGTCATTTTTATCAAGCCACAAACCAGTATTATACCTGAAGGTGGACAAGTTATTATCCCTGAATATTCCCAGAATTGTCACCATGAACTTGAATTAGCATTACTCATTGGCAAGCCAGGGAAGAACATTCAGGAAAACGATGCCCTATCTTACATTGCTGGCTACGGTGTCGCTATCGATTTAACCTTACGCGATATTCAGGACGAACTAAAAGAGAAAGGACAGCCATGGGAATTAGCCAAGGGATTTGACACCGCTTGCCCATTATCCGATTTTGTTGCAGCTGATCAGGTTACCGACCCGAACAATCTTCAATTGACGATGAAAGTTAACGGTGAAATTAGACAACAAGGCACAACAGCTCAAATGATGCGATCAATAGAAAGCATTGTGAGCGTCATATCGAAATATTTTACACTTGAAGAGGGTGATATTATTCTCACCGGAACTCCTGCCGGAGTATCAAAAATTGTCAGTGGGGACCAACTTGCGGGAACCATTGAGCAAGTCGGCTCTCTGCAGGTTTCTGTTGCATGACCCCTACCATCGCATTAGTAGGCCCAGGCAAAGTCGGGTGTGCAATCAGCGCCCGGCTTCATGCCGCAGGGCTTTCGATAACTACCGTTGTTAGCCGAGAACAGTCACGGGCACAAGACGCATGTTGTTTTATTGGCTGCTCAGAAAGCCTGGCAACAACTCACATTTCCTCTGCAATTCAAGCCGATATAATCCTAATAGCAGTTCCGGACGACTATATTGCCGAAACAAGTCAGGCTCTGCAAAACAGCCATTTTCTCTCTCCAGATCAGACACTTGTTCATTTCAGTGGGTTATTACCTGCCCAGATATTAAGCCATACAGAAGATACAACAAGAGAAAACGGACTTTTATCATTCCACCCTCTCATGCCCTTCGCTGATCGAGAACATGGAGCCAAACAACTGGAGAATTGTCCCTGCGCACTCGAGGGTAACCACCTGGGTTTAAAGGTTGGCAAACTACTGGCAGACAAACTGTCTGTACGTGACTTTAATCTCCGGACAAACGACAAAGCGACCTATCATACTGCCGCGAGTATGGCATCAAACTTTGCCATTACGCTGTTGGCTGCAGCAAAACAGTTACTGGATCAATGTCAGATCGATGAATATGATTCCCTGACACTACTGAACCCTCTTGTCAAGGCAACATTAGAGAACCTGTTTACCTCGACCCCAGAAGAAGCTCTCACTGGCCCAATAGTCCGTGGAGATACGCAGACAGTCTCACAACACATCGAAACGATAAGCAGAGAAAAACCAGACTTGCTTGGGCTTTACCTGGAACTGGCCACAAGGACTCTTGCCATTGCAACCCGTTCAGGAAGACTGCAGCCTGATAAAGCAGAGCGCCTCACAAGACTCTTAAATGGTAATTTAAACCATACCTAAGAAAGCGTACCTCTTAATATTTATCTAACCATCAAAGATTATTTATTTGTTTGTTTTTTTTTACAATATATTGCAATATTAGGTGGTTTTCATCTGAAATACATTTTATTGGCGCTAATTTTAAAAATAGGCAGATTGACATAGCGCAACAATAAAATTTTGAACTTGCACCTGAAAGTTTTTTAGCTCTTGTAATTTTTAGCAATGGACCAAGGGTCTGGTTAAATGTGCTTACTCATTATCCAGTCTTTTTAAACATGGCAAAAGGAGGGAGGGGGAACGAGGAACTTTGCATGCAGCATGTTGTACTGAAAGATATAAATTACTCAGTAGAAAACCTCCCGTCAGAGCCTCGCTTGCTCATCGAGCTACTCGAGCTGTGCCATAACGACGGCACAAGCTTCGAAAGTTTCGCCAGTACAATTGCTCAGGATCCATCTCTAACCAGTAAAATTTTGCAAGTCGCAAATTCTCCTTCCTACCGCCAGTGGAATCAAGTCACAGATATACGACGAATGCTTATCACACTAGGCTTAAGCAACGTTCGCCATATTGTTACGACCTGTGCGATCCAACAATTTTTTAGTAGTTTTACAAACCAGTTCAAAGCGCACACCCAAAGCATATGGTTACGTGCTATTCTGTGTGCAAATCTGGCTGAAAGGCTGGCCAAACTTACCGGCTATAAAAAGGCAGGAGAAGCCTTTTTAGCTGGATTGCTTCACCAAATTGGGATGTTAGTGTTTCTCAAGAATCGAGAGCAGGAATACTTGCCGATTCTCGACCGATATTACACAGAACCACAAAATTATCTAAAATTAGAAGAAAACTTACTTCAGGCTACCTATTGTGAATTAGGCGCAGCTCTGGTTAATTCATGGCAACTTGATTCATTTATTAGTGATGCGATTGCTTTTCAGCATGAAGCAACACAAGAACTGCTCTCTGCTCCGGCCCTATTAAAGATTCTCGCTACAGCAGCTCCTCTCTGCGCATACAATTCTGCCAGCCAGGATCAAAAAGTTCTCTGCCGGGCTGGTGAACTATTTAACCTCACTGAAGAAATAGTTCTTGATTGCCTCCAAAAAGCACGCGAGAAAAGTCGAAAAATAGCCAAGGATATCGGCTTTGAAGGTGACCTTTATCTGGAAACGATTGAGAATGCCCCATCCCAGGCGCAAGGCATTGATGATGCCAATAAAAAGTTGGAAATTTACGTCCGGAACATGACACTGGCCAACACTATCGGAAAAGTTCAAAAAAACAGTTCCATAGATTTTGCCAGAGATCTCAGGGTTAGCTTTCACACCTTATTTAGCCTGGACCGGTTACTTTTCTTTCAGGTGGCCAAAGATCCTGCCCAGCTTATCCCTATAAATGATACACAGAACAACCAACTCAATGAGATCATATACGACTTAAACGACAGCAAAAGCCAACTTGTTAAGTCATTACAATCTCGTCAAGAAATGTTTATATCTTCGACGACCGGCACCATTGCTGATCGCCAGGTTATGCGCCTTTTAGAGAGCGATGAGGCCCTCCTCTTGCCAATCACTCGAGCAGGAGATCCAATTGGTTTAGTCATTTTGGGATTGCTCAGAACAGAAGTGTCACTCATTGAGGAACAAATTCCGTTACTCACTCTTATGGCGCAATCTATTGGAGAAAGTCTTTATCGACAAAATCAGAAAACCGCTGCAGAAGAGGGCCTATCCCAATTAGAGCTACGAAAAATCACTCATGAAGTCAGCAACCCCCTTACCATTGCTCGTAATTATCTTTATATTCTGGGTAAAAAGCTTGAAAGTAATGAACAAGTCAAACAGGAGCTGCAAGCGATTAGCGATGAAATAGAACGAGCTGGAAACATATTGATCCGCGCAAAAGAGGGTATGGATCATTCATCCCCTGTTGCAGGCCAGGTCGATATTAATAAACTGATTAAAGGCCTCGATCAGCTATTTAAAAACTCGCTATTTCATACGTACCAGATATCCTCAACGTTGACCCTTGATGACCAGATTCCGGTTATTGCTTCAGCACCAGATAAATTAAAGCAGATCCTGATTAACCTGATCAAAAATTCAGTAGAAGCGATGCCGGAACAAGGGGAAATTTTCTTAACAACGAGAGACAATTGTCACCAAGGCAATGAACAATACGTAGAAATCTCAATACGCGATACAGGCAAGGGGATTCCATCAGAGATACTTTCCCATCTATTTCACCCGGTAAAAAGTACTAAAGATGGTCATTCCGGACTCGGACTTACTATTGTGAAAACACTCGTCGATGAAATCCATGGGCAAATATCATGCTATTCAACGCCACAACAAGGCACTGAATTCAAGCTTCTGATTCCCCGCAACCTCCAAGAGAATAAAATCGGGTCAATATAATGAATGCTGCCAACATTTTAAAAACCCAGAACTGTCTCCTGAAAGATCTTAACGTTAAAATTCTGGTGGTTGATGATGACCCTAATATGCTTCTCAGCATTCAGGGTATTCTCTCGCTAGAGGGGCTTACCCCTGCCACAGCCAGAAATGGTCAAGAAGCAATAGAAGTTATTGAAGAAAACCGAAAAAAACCATTTGACATTATTTTACTTGATCTGGAAATGCCACAACTTAATGGTGAAGGTGTTATCGACTACATCAATGCAAAAGGCATCGACTCATGTATCATTATTGTCAGCGGTGAGCAAGAGCTTCAACGGGCAATTCATGTATTAACCTCAGGGGCGAAGGATTTCATTCGTAAGCCATATCATCCAGAAGAACTCCTTCACGCAATAAAAAAGGTCAGTGAAAACCGTTTTTTAACCAAACAAAACAAAGAAATGATCGAACGCCTGGAAGAATCGGAAGCGTTGCACCGCTTTATTGTCCACAATTCTCCAGATATGCTCTATATGCTTGATCGTAAAGGTCATTTTGTCTTTGTTAATAAAAATGCAATCAGGCTATTGGGCTATAGTCGAAAAGAGATTATTGGTAAACATTACGCAGAAATTATTCATCCCAAAGACAAAGAAAAAGCTAAAATGTTTTTCAGTAATCGTCTCATTCCCAGAAGCATAAAACATCTTGAACTTTGCCTATTATGCAATAATCGAAAAGACGTTCTCCACGTCGAGGTCAGAGCCCTTAACATTGAAAAACGTTTGAGTGGAGGGTACAAACTCAGCCAGCACAATACCGAAAACATTAATTTTGTCGGGTCTTATGGTGTTGCGCGAGATATCAGTGATCGTAAAAAGTCAGAAGAAATTATTCGCTATCAGATGAATCATGACTTACTAACCGGACTACCGAACCGGATGCTTATCAATGACCGGATAGGAACATTGATAAAGCATGCTAATCAGGCTCAGGAACGTTTTGCAGTTCTATCGATTGACATCAACCGGTTCAAATTGATTAATGACACTTACGGACAAACCGTTGGCGATGAATTTCTGCAGAATTTTTCTGAAAATTTAAGCCGATGCCTGCGTGAAGGCGATATTCTTGCGCGCCTTGGAGGTGATGAATTTATTTTATTACTTCCGGATATCAATACCCAACAGGATGCATTGACGGTTGCAGATAAAATCATTAATCGGATGGAAATTCCTTTTATTCATCACGGCAAGGAAATCCATTTCTCTTTGAGTATTGGCGTCGCTATCTGTCCTGAACATGGCGAGACAAAAGAAGAGCTAATGAAAAATGTTGATACAGCTCTGTGCAATGCTAAAGAAAAATCATCTAACCGTTATTGTCTCTACGACAAAAATTTAAAAAATCAAAATAGCCAAAAAGTTTTCATTGAGAATTTAATCCGCGATTCAATTAAACATGACCGTTTTGTTGTCTACTACCAACCTCAAATCGACCTGAACAGTCAGAAAATTCACGCCGCTGAAGCTCTGGTTCGTATTCAATCACCAAACAATAAATTGATCCTCCCGGGTAAATTTATCGACATAGCGGAAGAAACCTCTCTGATTAATGATATTGGTAGTATCGTTCTCGAGAAGGTCTGTAAAGATATTCAAATGTGGAATAAGAATGGCTTACATGTTGGGATTTCCATTAATATTTCAGCCCAACAGTTATCTGATGAGCATTTTGCAGATTATGTTCTTGATCGGCTCGAAGCCTATGGAGTCAACCCCAAAAAGATTGAACTTGAACTGACGGAGAATGTGCTTGTTCAAAACATGCAACAAGCCATTAGCAATATTGTCCAATTAACAAACAAAGGCATAAAAATAGCTGTTGATGATTTTGGAACGGGATATTCTAGCTTAAGCTATCTGGACAGGTTGCCTTTACACACTCTTAAACTTGATCGCTCTTTTATGGAAAAACTGACTTCCGAAAGCCCTGTCGATACAATTATTCCTGCTATGATAAACGTTTCTGATGGCCTTCAATTAAATTTTATTGCAGAGGGAGTCGAAAGCAGGTTTCAACACGAATATTTACAAAAACAAGGCAACTGCATCGCTCAGGGCTTCTATTATAGTCGACCTCTGAACAAAACCGACTTTCTAGCCTTTATCGCTAAATATGGCATCAAATAAAAGGCTCAATAACCCGATACAAAATAAAAGGCCCTGGATTGATTTATCCAGGGCCTTTTATTTTGTATCGGGTTCTATGTAGAACTATTCCTGATCCTCGCTCAGAGCAGCGTGAGCAGCTGCCAGCCTTGCAATAGGCACACGATAAGGAGAGCAGGAAACATAATCGAGTCCAATTTCATGGCAAAAAGCAACACTACTTGGCTCACCACCATGCTCACCACAAATTCCAACCTTTAGATCTTCACGAGTACCGCGTCCCCGTTCGAAACCGATCTTAACCAGCTCACCAACACCCCGCTGATCAAGAGCCACAAACGGATCTTTTTTCAAGACGCCACGTTCAACATAGTCGGGCAGAAAATGACCGGCATCATCACGCGACAGACCGTAGGTTGTTTGGGTTAAGTCATTGGTACCAAAAGAAAAGAACTCTGCTTCTTGAGCTATGGCATCCGCGGTTAATGCAGCCCTTGGCAATTCGATCATTGTTCCAATTAAATAATTTACCTTTACCCCGTACTGGCTACATACAGCTTCGGCAACTCTAACTGCATTGGCACGCAAAATACGCAACTCGTTGACATGACCAACCAGTGGAATCATAATTTCTGGGACAATTTCGAAACCCTCGTTTTTAACTAATTCACAGGCGGCTTCCATAATTGCGCGCACCTGCATGTCATAAACTTCCGGGTATGTGATTGCAAGTCGGCAACCACGGTGACCAAGCATAGGGTTAAATTCGTGAAGTTGTTCAACATGTGCTTTTACCTCACTAAATTTCATTCCAACAGCATGTGCTAATTCAGAAACATCATCATCGGTTTGCGGCAAGAACTCATGTAAAGGAGGATCGAGAAGGCGTATTGTAACAGGCAAACCTTTCATGACTCGGAACAAACCAATAAAATCGCCTTTTTGTATTGGCAGGATTTTATCGAGTGCCCTCTTTCGACCGTCAAGATCATTGGCCAGGATCATTTCGCGGACAGCCTGAATCCGATCACCTTCAAAAAACATATGTTCAGTACGGCATAATCCGATCCCCTCAGCACCAAAATCGCGCGCTACCTGAGAGTCGTGTGGGGTGTCAGCGTTAGTTCTGACTTTAAGTTTACGGATTTTATCAACCCAACCCATCAGGGTTGCAAAATCACCACTGAGCGAGGGTTGTATTTTAGGTACTACACCAAGAATGATATCACCCGTACTACCATCCAGAGTGATAGAATCGCCTTTCTTCACGACATAGCCAGATTTTGTCGTAAACTGCTGCTTTTCATAATCGATTTTTATTTCGCTACAACCGGAGACACAGCACTTACCCATGCCCCGCGCAACAACAGCAGCATGGGACGTCATCCCCCCGCGGGCAGTTAAGATCCCTTGGGCTGCATTCATACCATGAATATCTTCTGGACTTGTCTCAACTCTGACCAAAATGACTTTTTTCTTTAGACGATTCTGCTCTTCTGCCTCTTCAGCATTAAAGACAACCTGACCACTTGCAGCGCCAGGTGAGGCTGGCAAGCCTGAAGCCATAACCTCCTTAGTCGCTTCAGGATCCATTGAAGGATGAAGCAATTGATCTAGCTGGGAGGGAGCAACACGCAGGACAGCTTCTTCTTCACTGATAAGTTTTTCGGCCACCATATCGACAGCTATTTTAATAGCGGCCTGAGCAGTACGCTTACCGGTTCGCGTTTGCAGCATATAAAGTTTACCCTTTTCAATAGTAAACTCTATGTCTTGCATATCACTATAGTGAGACTCGAGAATATCCCGAATTTTAACTAATTGCTCATAACTATCTGGTAGCACCTCTTCCATGGAAGGAAGGTCACCATCTTTTTGCTTAGCTCTGTTTATCGGTTGAGGAGTACGAATGCCGGCGACAACATCTTCCCCTTGAGCATTAACTAAAAACTCACCGTAAAAATAGTTTTCACCGGTAGCAGGGTCGCGTGTAAATGCTACTCCTGTAGCACAATCATCACCCATATTACCAAAAACCATGCCCTGAACATTGACGGCAGTACCCCAATCTTCCGGAATGCTATTCAGTTTACGATATGTCACCGCTCGCGAATTATTCCAAGACCCAAAGACGGCACCAATCGCACCCCATAATTGCTCCTGTGGGTCTTCTGGAAAAACCTCACCCAAGTGATCCTGATAGCTTTTTTTAAATTCACTTACCAACTGTTTAAGGTCGTCAGCAGTTAATTGAGTATCCAGCTCGACGCCTTTTTTTTCTTTCGCTTCCTCGAGGATATGCTCAAGGATTTCTCCTTCCATGCCTTTAACGACATTAGCGTACATTTGAATGAAACGACGATAGGAATCATAGGCAAAACGAGGATCATTACTTTGGGCAATAACCCCTTGGATGGTCTCGTCATTTAATCCAAGATTAAGAACCGTATCCATCATGCCTGGCATTGATGCAGGAGCACCAGAGCGAACAGAAACGAGTAATGGATTTTCGCATGATCCAAACCCTTTGCCCATCCGTTCTTCCAGCTGTTTCAAGGCAGTACTAACTTCTTCCTTGAGACCTTCTGGATAATTACGGTCGTTTGCATAATACGCCATGCACACATCCGTTGTCAGAGTAAATCCTGGGGGAACTGGCAAACCGATTGCCGTCATCTCCGCAAGATTGGCTCCTTTACCACCAAGCAGAACACGCATTGATCCTGATCCGTCTGCCTGACCCTCACCAAAGGAATAAACATACTTTGTCATGCTGTCTCCTCGAACCATTTATAAAAATATTATAATCACAATCCGTTGTCAGATACGGACATAAGGAACAACAGAACTACTGGCCTGAAATATCAAACCTTCCCGAATCAGGCTTTTTACATTGCTTCAAGACAATCGGCTAAAGTCGGCAATATCCTCAAAAATGCGGGCTATTCTTGTTAAAAGAGCAAGCCGATTATTTTTAACCGCTTCGTCTTCTACCATGACCATGACGCCGTCAAAAAACGCATCAACAGCGGGGCGTAGGTTCGCAACAACTTCTAAAGCTAATAGGTAATCTCCAGCAGCAACACCTGCGCCAACACGCTGCTCGACATCTGCAACCTCCGCAAATAACTCTTTTTCACTGTCGGCATCAAAAAGTTCAGGCTTAACATCTTGGTCAAGACCTCCTTTAATAATATTTCCAACCCTTTTAAAGGCTCCAGACAGGGCGGCAAAGTCCTCTCTTTTCTTGAGTTCAGTCAATGCCTCAATTCGCTTGTGGGCATCGACAGGCTCATCAAAACGAGCACTTAAAACGGCATCAACGACATCAGCAGAGTAGTCTCTGGAGGTCAGCATATTCACCAGTCGTAACCGGATAAATTCACAAACATCTTGGCCAATTTCATCTGCATCCCGTAAGTGTTTCTCTTTTAACAAAGAAACACTTTTATTAACAAGCTCTGGAATAGATAATTGGTATCCACGGTCAAGAATGATGCTTAAAATACCGATAGCGCTCCTTCTGAGAGCATAGGGATCAGCAGTTCCTGTAGGGATGAGTCCTACACTGAAACAGCCACAAATAGTATCAACCTTATCTGCTAAGGAAACAAAGGCACCAATGTCATCAGTTGGCAAATCACCACCTGCTTGAGTTGGTAAATAATGTTCAAAAATAGCAGTCGCAACACGCTTATCTTCACCCTCAAGTAATGCATACTCACGGCCCATCACACCTTGGAGTTCTGGAAACTCATAAACCATTCCGGTCTCCAAATCGCACTTAGCTAACTGGGCAGCTTTACGGGTGAGTTCAACATCAGCAGGAGAGTAAGCCTCGGCAAGTTCAACAGCCAGCTGTGTAAAGCGTGTAACTTTTTCAAAGCTGGTTCCAAGCTTAGCCTGATATACAACCTTTTTAAGAGCATCTAAACGCTGTTCAAGTTTAACTTTTTGATCTTCTTGCCAAAAGAACATAGCATCAGACAAACGCGCTTTAAGAACCCTCTCATTACCAGCAATGACAACACTAGGATCGGTAGCATGGGTATTAGCGATGGTCACAAAGTGTGGCATCAACTCACCCTGGTCATCAACCAGAGTAAAATAACGCTGGTGCTCCCGCATACTGGTTATCAGTAACTCATCAGGTAACTGTAAAAAACTGTCAGTAATGGTTCCTGCCAATGCTTGTGGTGACTCAACGAGAAAACTGACTTCTTCAAGAAGCTCTTCATCAGTATTAATACGACCACCAAGTGACTTTTCAACTTCAGCTAATTGAGCCTTAATGAGTTCGCGTCGTTTCGCGACATCAGGAATAACGTGATGTTGCTCTGCTTGACTAATGTAATCGTCTACCCCACTGACCGTAAACTCACCAGGCGCCATAAAACGATGTCCACGCGAACAATTTCCACTTTGCAGTTCGCCATAGGAAAAAGGAACAATCTCCTTGTCGAACAAAGCGACTATCCAGTGCATTGGTCTGGCGAAACGAACATCAAGATCTTTCCACCGCATTGACTTCTTAAAGGATAACTTACTTACAACACGAGCAAAAATTTCTGGCAGCTCAGCCTTTGTTTCCCCACCCTCTATAACTTTGGAAATAAACAGGTACTCCCCTTTGGGAGTTGCAACTGTTGTCAGTTCAGTGACGTCAACACCATTGGTTTTCGCAAAACCAAGAGCAGCTTTAGTCGGATTCCCATCACTATCGTAAGCAATGCGGACTGGAGGTCCGGAAATTTCTAACTCTTGCCGTTTCTGCTGCAGCGCAACATCGGCAATTGAAATCGCAAGACGTCTTGGAGTAGCAAAAGTACGCACTACGCCAAAAGATATACGAGCGGCTTCTAGCTCAGAGCTAAAGAGCTTTTCGAGATCATTGAGAGCCTTAGGTATAAACCCGGCAGGTAATTCTTCGGTTCCCAGTTCAAGAAACAATTCTGCTGACATGAATTTCTCCGCTTAAATGTCAAAATAGCTATTGCTATGAAAATTTATTATTTAGATTTCAGTAGAGGAAAACCTAATTTCTCCCGTTGCGCCACATAGCCAGTCGCACACAATTTAGCCATATTTCTTACCCGGCCAATATAACTAGCGCGTTCAGTGACCGAAATAGCGCTCCTAGCATCCAAAAGATTGAACGCATGAGAACATTTCAACACAAAATCATAGGCGGGAAAAACTAATTCATTCTCAGCCAGCCGAATAGATTCCTTTTCGTACATATCAAATAGTTGAAACAGCATATCGGTATCGGCCTGCTCGAAATTGTAATGGGAAAATTCAACCTCGGTCTGATGATGGACATCACCATACTTGATTCCCTTTACCCACTCGAGATCATAAACATTATCGACTCCTTGAAGGTACATAGCAATACGCTCAATACCGTAGGTAATTTCACCTGGAATCGGCTTAAGATCGATACCACCACATTGCTGAAAATAGGTAAATTGGGTAATTTCCATACCATCCAGCCACACTTCCCAGCCTAGCCCCCAAGCACCAAGGGTCGGAGATTCCCAATCGTCTTCAACAAAACGAATATCATGTGCATTAGGATCAAGGCCAAAACTTTTAAGGGAATTCAAATAAAGATCTTGAATGTTAAGTGGAGACGGTTTTAACAGAACTTGAAACTGATAATAATGTTGGAGGCGATTCGGGTTTTCTCCGTAGCGACCATCTGTAGGACGTCTTGAAGGTTCAACATAAGCAACATTCCAAGGTTCTGGCCCTAACGCTCGTAAAAATGTAGCAGGGTTAAAGGTTCCTGCGCCTTTTTCAATGTCGTACGGCTGTTGAATAATACAGCCCTGACTGGCCCAATAATTTTGTAATGAAAGAATTAATTCCTGAAAAGTCACATGTCCTCCAAAATCTTATAGACGAAAACGCCAGAACCAGAATTTTTTAAATAGCTTTCAGCCTGAAGACTATAATGTATTGGTCTGAACGCGTTAGATGCTTGTTAATTAACCTTGGGAGTTTAGCCACGGGCTTGGCATATGTCAAGAACGAGGGTAATCTAGTTGCTTGATGAATTTAAGAGTTCTAGGCTCTTTTGGTAAAATTTCACGATAAATATCATCAAGCACCTTACCTGCTTCTTCCGTGGTAAGAGCACCAAACTTAAAACCTGAAAAAACCGTATACTCACTTTTCAGACTACGCGCCAGGGATCCAAGCGTTCCAGGTGTGACTGTCAAGCCATGAAAAGATCCGCAAGAATGGCATAATGCTCCACCTCGACTGACATCAAAAAATGCCTTTAAAAACATACGTAAGGAAACATTACATTCCGAGCAATGTGTCAAATGTGGTAAGTAACCCAGCAGATCAATTAGCCGTAGTTCAAATAACAACTTCGCCTGATATGCATCCCCACCCTGATCTATATAGTCGAGAAAAGCACTTAACAATTGGTATATATCGTAACCTGATTGTTCTGGAACAGACAACAGTTCTACAAGTTCAAGACAATAACTCGCAATTCCAAAAGCATGTGTATCATTTACAATAGAGGTGCGCTGAACTAAGTGCTCAGAATCGATAATCGATTTAAGTTCGCCACCACCATCCCTAAAATGAAAAACGGATGATGAGAACAGCCCCATACTCCCACCAAATCTTTTGGTACTTTTTTTAGCACCACGAGCAAAACCTTTTAACAATCCAAACTCAAGACTGTACAAAGTTAAAATAGAATCCGCCTCACCATAAGAACTGGTTCGCAGCAAAACAGCTTCACACCTGTTAAGCTTTTGGTTATGGGAATTTTTAGCCATAAGAATCTATGCTAAATATTGTAGAAACAAGGTCGCGGTACTAAAATATATGAGAATACCGGTTATATCGTTAACAGTCTGAACAAAGGGACTTGAAGCAATTGCGGGGTCAATACCAACTTTTTTAAAAAAAGAAGTGACCAAAACCCCCATACAAGCAGCAACAGTAATAGCGGTAACCATTGCCAAGCCAACAACAAGTCCTAAATAGACATTATGGTGCCAAATCATAGCTACCAATGCGATTACTAAGCCGCAAACACATCCCATTATCAGCCCAACACGCAATTCTTTAAGAAAGACCTGTTTTAACATAGTAAAATCAATACGCCCTGTAGCAAATCCTCTAACAATAATAGTAGAAGTTTGACCGCCAACATTACCACCCATACCGGTAATGACGGGAATAAAGGAGATCAACATAATCACCTGTTCGAGGGTATTACGAAAATGCCACATAAGAGTACCAGTAATTAACCCACCAACCAAAGTTGTAAGCAACCAGGGTAGACGAAGCTGTGCTATTTTGAGTGATTTATATCCAAGAAGCAGCTCTTCTTCACTGGTACCAGCCATTCGTAGAATGTCTTCAGTAGCCTCATCACGCATAACATCAATGACATCATCAACGGTGATCAAACCCATCAATTTCCCGTGATCATCGACAACAGGAATAGCGAGGATATTATATTTTGCGACAAGTTCGGCTACTTCCTCCTGGTCCATATCGGTACGAACACGAAGAACATTCGTACTCATAATACTGTGGAGTTTAGTAACCGGAGAAACCGTTAATAACTGCCTTAAGGATAAAACTCCAACTAAATGGTTATGCTCATCAGTTACATAAACATAAAAAACCATTTCGTACCCTTCAGAGTCCTGAAGAGCACTAATAGCTTCTCGAACGGTAAGATCTTGATCCAAAGAAAAAACTTCTGTGGACATGATGCCACCAGCAGTATCCTCATCGTAACCAAGAAGCCGTTCTACATCTTCAGACTGTTCATCTTTAAGGTCAGTGAGAATTTCTTCTGCAAGGTCATCAGATAGGCTTCGAATAAACAGAGCACTGTCATCGTCAGCCATTTCGTGGACAATCGAAAGGAGCCTGTCCTTTTCTAGCATTCCAGCTAAAGTTGGCCAACTATCAGATTCTAATTCAGAAAGGACATCAGCAGCCTGTTTTGTCTCAGGAATAAGATCAAGAAGCTCTTTTTGTTGAGCTAATTCAAAATAACGAAATAAATGAGCTATATCGGCTGGATGAATTTTACCTAGCGCCTTTTTCAGATGCGAAATAGCACCACGCCGTAATAGTTTACTAACGGTACCGTACAATACCTGTATTTTTTGTTCATGCATTAAAAACTCCATTCACTTTGCAGTGAGGATAATCGTAGAAAAAGTAACACCCTCTTTTTATCGAGTCAAATACAGGACAAAAAAAAAGAGCAAGGAAAACCCTTACTCTTTTTTATTATAAAACTAAAGACTCCGCTAAAATTATTCAGCAGCAGCCTCAGTCTCTTCAATAGTTTCATTGTTTGCAGGAGAATAACCTTCTTCTACTAACTCAATGATCGCCATAGGAGCGTTGTCTCCTTGACGGTTTTCAAGACGGATGATACGCGTATATCCGCCAGGTCTATCAGTGTAACGTGGTGCAATCATTTCAAATAATTTACCAACCGTTTGTGGATCGCGAATAACCCGGAGAGCCTGGCGACGTGCATGTAAATCACCGCGCTTTCCGAGAGTAATCATACGATCAACAAGCTTACGAAGTTCTTTCGCACGCGTTACAGTAGTCGTAATTTTTTCACACTGAAAAAATGACGTAACCATATTACGCATCATATGCTGACGGTGGTCGGGCTTACGGCCCAGACGTCTACCAGTTTTATTGTGGCGCATTGCTCTCGTTCCTTTCTAAAAACCAATAAAAGGCGAACTTTACTCTTCGTCCGTGCCTTTTTGAATCAATTTCAGGTATTCTGGATCCGGAAAGGTCTCTAACTTCATGCCAAGGCTAAGACCCATTTCGGCTAGGATATCTTTAATCTCATTAAGTGATTTCCGTCCAAAATTCTGAGTTTTAAGCATTTCAGCCTCAGTTTTCTGAACCAATTCACCAATAAGATTAATTTGTGCATTTTTAAGACAATTAGCACTACGTACAGACAACTCAAGCTCTTCGACAGAACGATAGAGATTTTCGTTGATCTTCTGCTTTTCGTCTTCTTCCTCCTGAGGGGCTGGTTCCTCAGTCTCATCAAAATTGATAAAGATCTGAAGTTGCTCCTTAAGAATTTTAGCAGCATACGCCACCGCATCTTCAGGACGAACACTTCCATCAGTATGAACATCCAGAGTCAATTTATCGTAATCAGTAATTTGACCGACCCGAGCATTTGAAACGGTAAAATTGACTTTAGTAATCGGTGAAAATATAGAGTCGATGGGAATGGTACCAACCGGCGCACTATCATCACGATTTTTGTCAGCACTAACATAGCCCTTGCCCATGGCAACAGTCATATCGATCTCGAGATCTGTCTCATCACCACATGTAGCAATATAGTGATCGCCATTTAGAATCTCGACATTGCTATCAGTAATAATGTCAGATGCCTTAATGACACCAGCACCCTTTTTTACGATTCTAACGTTACGAGGGTCATGGCCGTGAAGAAGAACTTTTACACCTTTTAAATTTAAAATGATGTCAGTTACATCTTCAGTTACACCAACGATGCTAGAGAACTCATGCTGGACATTTTTTATACGCACAGATGTAATTGCGGCCCCCTGCAAAGAAGACAGCAGAATCCGACGCAATGAGTTGCCCATAGTAGTTCCGAAACCACGTTCGAAAGGCTCTGCAACAAATTTACCGTAAGAATCTGTCAATTCAGCGCCTTCGACACGCTTAGGTTTGATCAGATCCCTCCAATTTTTATACATAAATTGATTCTCCCTCTCAAGAGACCCTTACGGGATTATTTACTTGGAGTAGAGTTCGACAATCAATTGTTCCTGGAACTCAGGAGTTGTCAACTCACTACGTACCGGCAACGCTTTAATGGTACCCTTAAAGGCATCACGATCAAGTTCTACCCATGAAGGAACACCACGACGCATGACGCTGTCGAGTGACTCATTAATACAAGCGATTTCGCGACTCTTTTCGCGCAATGATATCACTTCTTCAGGGCGGACCAGATAAGAAGGAATATTGACCTTCTGATCGTTTACCAAGAAGTGTCCATGGCGAATCAAAGTACGTGCCTGAGCACGAGAACCGGCGAAGCCGAGACGATAAATAGCGCTATCAAGACGTCTCTCAAGAAGCATTAGCAGATTCTCACCTGTAACACCCTTCATGCGATCAGCCTTTTTAAAGTACAAACGAAATTGCTTTTCTTGCAACCCATAGGTACGTTTAACTTTTTGTTTTTCTCGCAACTGCACACCGTAATCCGACACCTTCGGACGACGTTGGCCATGTTGACCTGGAGCATAGTTACGACGCTCTAAAGCACACTTATCAGTGTAACAGCGGTCACCTTTAAGAAACAGTTTTGCGTTTTCTCTTCTGCATTGACGGCATACTGGGCCTGAATACCTAGACAACTTTTCCTCCTTGTTGCTTATACGCGACGGCGCTTAGGCGGACGGCAGCCATTATGCGGAATCGGCGTAACGTCTTTAATCATAGTGACTGTCAAACCAGCTAAAGAAAGCGCTCGCAATGCGGACTCACGACCACTTCCTGGTCCTTTAACGTAAGCTTCGACAGAGCGCATTCCATGCTCCATAGCTTTAGTAGCGGCCTCTTCAGCTGCCATCTGAGCAGCAAAAGGGGTGCTCTTACGTGAACCTTTAAAACCTTTAGCACCAGACGTTGACCATGCAACGACGTTACCTGCCGGATCACAAATGGTCACAATTGTATTATTAAAAGTTGACTGAATATGCACAACACCTTTGGCAATATTCTTTTTCTCAACCCTTTTGCGAACGACTTTTTTACCTGCTTTAGCCATGACTACTCCGCTTATTTCTTCTTACCAGCAACGGTCTTTTTAGGACCCTTACGAGTACGTGAATTATTCTTGGTATTTTGACCACGAACAGGAAGACTACGACGATGACGTAATCCTCTATAACAACCAAGATCCATCAGTCGCTTAATGTTCATGGTGATCTCACGGCGCAAATCACCCTCAACATGAACATCTTTATCGATGACTTCACGAATTTTTGCCAACTCTGCCTCAGTCAAATCATCAGTACGAGTGTTAAAATCAACACCAGCCTGATTAAGAATTTGTTGAGACGTAGTGCGACCAATCCCGTAAACATAGGTCATGGCCACTTCAATCCGCTTATTACGCGGCAAATCGACTCCAGCAATACGTGCCAATTTTTCCTCCTAGGGCCTTATCCCTGTCTTTGCTTGTGTTTGGGATTCTCGCAGATGATCCGGATAACACCTTTGCGTTTAATAACCTTACACTTATCACAGATCTTCTTTACCGAAGCTCTTACCTTCATTTTGAGATCCTTTTCTATCTTTATGAATCAAAGCGGCCATTTTCAAGACTCTTACACGAGAGTCAAGATTTCCGGCCCGTTATCTGTAACAGCAATCGTATGCTCAAAATGAGCAGAATACTGACCATCGATAGTAACCGCGGTCCAGCCATCTTCAAGAACTTTAACACCAGGCAGACCAACATTAACCATAGGTTCAATAGCTAAGGTCATACCAGGCTTGAGTTTTGGCCCTTTACCAGGATTACCGTAATTAGGTATCTGCGGATCTTCATGAAGATTACGCCCAATACCATGTCCGACAAACTCACGTACCACACTAAACCCAGCCTCCTCAACGAAGGCCTGTACAGCATGGCCAATATCAGACAAATAGCCACCACAAGTGGCGGCATTAATACCCTTATACAAAGAAGCTTCCGTAACATCTAGCAGACGCGAAACTTCATCGCCAACTTCTCCAACAGGTACCGTTATGGCTGAATCGCCATAAAACCCATCGTAAATTACACCGAAGTCTATACTTATTACATCTCCGTCCTTAAGAGGCTGATTATTAGCGAAGCCGTGAACAACCTGATTGTTCGGAGAAGAACAAATTGTAAACGGAAACCCTCCATACCCCTTAAAGGCAGGCTTAGCATTCCGCTTTTTACACTCTTTTTCAGCTAAGGAATCCAACTCAACTGTAGTAACACCAGGAGCTACCTTAGCACGTAATATTTGCAATATCTCACCGACCATACGTCCTGAGACACGCATCTTATTAATTTCACTTTGTGACTTAACAACAATCACTATTAACCCTGCAAGGCGCTAACGATGGAGTCTTGAACAACATCCATAGCATCCATACCATTGACAGCTTTAAGCAGACCAAGCTTGGAATAGTATTCTTCAAGTGGCGCAGTCTGGTCAACATACACGGCCAACCGATGACGAATTGTTTCCTCTTTATCGTCATCACGCTGAACCAAAACCCCACCACAGACAGTGCATGAACCGTCAGCAGCAGGAGGGTCAAATTGAAGATGAAAGCCCTTACCGCATTGCGAACACGTACGACGACCAGTCAAGCGGCCGACCAAAGCGTCAGAGTCTACAGCCAAAGAGACAACTGCGTCAAGCTTTTTTCCTAAATCATTTAAAACACTGTCCAAAGCGTCTGCTTGAGCGAGAGTACGAGGGAAGCCGTCTAAAATAAAACCAGCTTCACAATCAGCTTGTTGTAGGCGATCCCTAACGATACCAACAACAACCTCATCAGGAACAAGAGCACCTGAATCCATACACTCTTTAGCCTTTACTCCCATCGCAGTTTTAGCCTGAACAGCAGCACGCAACATATCTCCAGTAGATATTTGAGGGATACCGAAACGTTCAACTAAAAAAGCAGACTGTGTCCCCTTACCAGCCCCTGGAGGGCCCAATAAAATAATCTTCACAACCTCACCTAACCGTGCCGACCCTTAAGAGTGACACCTTTCATAAATCCTTCATAAGATCTAGAAATAAGATGTGCTTCAATCTGTGAAGCTGTATCCATTCCAACACCAACTACAATCAAAAGCGAAGTTCCTCCAAAAAAGAACGGAACATTTAATTGACTGATAAGAACAGTCGGAAGAACACATACAATAGAAATATAGATTGCGCCGACGAACGTTAAACGCCCAAGCACAGTATCTAAATAATTAGCAGTTTCCTTACCAGGCCGAACCCCGGGAATAAAGCCACCCTGATTTTTCACGTTATCTGCGACATTTACAGGATTAAAAGTTATAGCCGTGTAGAAGTAGCAAAAGAAAACGATAAAAGCAATATAAAAAAGGTTATAGACAATATGACCAGGACTAAGGTACCCAGCGGCAGTTTTGACCCATGGCACATCGACAAAATTCGCGATTGTCGCTGGAAACATCATAATAGAACTTGCGAAGATTGGCGGGATGACACCACTCATATTGATCTTAAGTGGCAAGTGACTCGCCTGACCTCCCATGTTTCTCATACCGACAACACGTTTTGCATAGTGGATCGGAACACGTCTCTGCGCACGTTCAATGAAAACTATTGCAGCAACAGTGATTAACATTAAAGCCAATATAAACAGAACTGTTGTCACTGTCATTGCCCCGGTATCAACTAAACGAATCGAATTGACAATTGCCGAAGGCATACCAGCGACGATACCCGCAAAAATGATAAGTGAGATACCGTTACCAATACCGCGTTCAGTAATTTGCTCTCCGAGCCACATGATAAAAGCAGTCCCTGCGGTCAGAGTAATCACAGTCATAAGAATAAAACCAATGCCAGGATTAGGCACTACAGGCTCACCTGCAGGCCCAACCATAGACTGCAAACCTGAAGCAATACCGATTCCCTGAATAACCGCTAAGACAATAGTCCCATAGCGGGTATATTCAGTAATTTTCTTCCGGCCCTGCTCACCTTCTTTGGAAAGCTTCTCAATCGGTTCGAAAACGACAGTCAACAATTGCAGAATAATCGAAGCACTGATATATGGCATAATGCCAAGCGCAAACACAGCCATCTGCTTTAAGGCACCACCAGTAAACGCACTAACCAGGCCCAACAGAGTTCCTTCACTACCTTCAAAAAACTTAGCTAAAACATGCGCATCAATACCGGGGGTCGGAACATGACAACCCACACGATACACAGCTAACATGGAAAGGGTAAAAAGAATCCGACGTCTTAACTCAGGAATAGCTAGAATATTCTGCAATGTCGACATGCTTAGATAACCTCGGCTTTACCACCTGCTGCTTCAATTTTTTCAACGGCAGCCTTACTGAATTTGTGAGCTTGAACAGTCAGCCCTTTAGTCAATTCACCATCAGCAAGCACTTTGATTCCGTCCTTAATGGCAGAAACCAAACCAGCTTTCGCGAATGCTTCGATATCGACGACTGTTCCGGCTTCAAAGGCATCAAGGTCGCGCAGATTAACGAGACTGTAAACTTTCTTATTATTCGACACAAAGCCACGTTTAGGCAAGCGACGCTGAAGAGGCATCTGTCCGCCTTCAAAACCAGGCTTAACACCTCCACCGCTACGGGCATTTTGACCTTTATGTCCTTTACCGGCCTGCTTGCCAGTACCTGAACCTGGGCCGCGACCTAGGCGCTTTTTGTTTTTTGTTGAACCGGGAGCCGGTTGTAGATTACTGAGATCCATCGTCTATCCTCTATTATCAGTTCAGTCTTCGACTGAAACCATATGTTCTACTTTGCGGATCATTCCCCTTACTTCAGGAGTGTCCTGCAAAACGACAGTCTGATGTAAACGTTTCAAGCCGAGGCCCTTAAGCACTTTAGAAAAGTACTCCTTGCGACCAATAGGGCTCTTTTTGAGAGTGATTTTAACTTCTGAAGCCATGTTGGCGTCCTCCTGAGGTTACCTTAAGCTTTATCGATGCCTCTACGGGCACAGATTTCTTCTGGACTCTTAAGCATAGTCAAAGCGTTAATAGTAGCCTTAACAACGTTATGAGGGTTATTAGAACCAAGGCACTTGGTAAGAATATTACCAACACCGACAGCTTCCAGAATAGGGCGAACAGCACCACCAGCAATAACACCAGTACCTTCGGAAGCAGGCTTAAGCAGAACCTTACCAGCACCATACTTACCAATAACATCGTAAGGAATAGTACGTCCGTCCTGCAAAGGAACCTTGATCAGGCTTTTTTTAGCCTGCTCAACTGCCTTACGAATCGCCTCAGGCACTTCCTTAGCCTTACCTAGTCCATAACCAACATGACCTTCACCATCCCCAACTACAACGAGTGCGGAAAAGCTAAAGCGACGGCCACCCTTAACAACCTTAGCGTTACGATTAATATGAATAACGCGGTCGGTCAATTCTAGTTCATTAGGATCAATGCGCAGCATTAATCATCTCCTCTACAGCTTCAAACCGGCTTCACGAGCAGCATCAGCGAGTGCCTCAACACGCCCCTGATACAGGAAACCGTTACGGTCAAATACGACTTTGGTTATGTTCTGGGCAAGCGCTTTTTTAGCAACAGCACTACCAACTGCCTTTGCCGCCTCTACATTACCACCATTAGCCAAATCCACATCTTTGCCTACGGATGAAGCTGCAACCAGAGTTTTTCCGGTTGTATCTTCGATGATCTGGGCATAAATATGCTTTGCGCTACGGAAGACAGAGAGCCGGGGGCATTCACTGGTCCCACGAACTTTTTTTCTTACCCGTGCCTGACGTTTAAGTCTGGCAGCACGTCTATTTTGGGATACGTTCACAGCTATGCTCCTTTTAATTATTTCTTACCGGCCTTACCAGCCTTACGCAGAATACGCTCATCAGCGTATTTAATACCCTTACCCTTATAAGGTTCCGGAGCACGAAATGAGCGAATTTTAGCAGCAGCAGAACCTACAAGCTGCTTGTCAATTCCCTTAACAGACAATTTAGTCTGCTTATCGACTTCAACGGAAATCCCCTCAGGCAATTCGTAAACGACAGGATGAGAATAACCAAGAGAAAGAGTTAATGTACTGCCTTTAATTTCAGCACGGTAACCGACACCATTGATTTCCAGATCACGCTGAAAACCAGCCGTTACACCGACGACCATGTTATTGATTAAAGCTCTAGTCAAACCATGCAATGCGCTATCTTTTTTGTCATCAGTTGGGCGAGTGACGATAATCTCTTCAGCCTCAACACCGATGGTCATACGTTCATGCAACGCCTGGGTCAAAGTCCCTTTTGGCCCTGTGATGGTCATGACATTTCCATCAAGTGCTACTTTTACACCAGATGGAATTGAAATTGGTAATTTACCGATACGTGACATTTTGTTACTCCTCGATCTTTCTGTTACCAAACGGTGCAGATAACTTCGCCACCAACCTGGGATTTACGTGCGGCAATATCGTCCAACACACCCTTGGAGGTGGAAAGAATTGAAGCACCATGACCATTTTTGACTACAGGAATCTCACCTTTGCCAACATAGACCCGACGCCCTGGAGTGGACACACGTTTAATTTCGTGGATAACAGGAATGTTATTCTGATCATATTTTAAATAAATACGCAGAATACCCTGCTTGCCATCAGATACATGTTTTAGGTTTTTGATGTAGCCAAGATCTTTTAAAACTGAAGCAACTGCAGTTTTCACATTACTTGAGGGGACGTCTACTTTTGAATGACCTGCCATTCCGGCATTACGGATGCGGGTCAACATATCCGCCATTGGATCTGTCATTGACATGAACGGTACTCCTTTTTGCTGTTACCAGCTGGACTTGACAACCCCAGGAACTTTTCCTTCGGATGCCAGTTTCCGCAGACAAATTCTGCACATATCGAACTTACGGTAATAGGCACGCGGACGCCCACAGATCGGACAACGATTATATTCACGAACTGCGAACTTTTTGGGCCGCTTAGCCTTAACAATCATAGATTTTTTTGCCACAATATCCTCCGCTTAAACTTTATTTTCTAAAAGGCATTCCGATGCCAGAAAGCAACGCACGCCCTTCTTCATCAGTTTTCGCTGTCGTAACAATCGTGACATTCAAACCCGAAACCTTAGCAATTTTTTCCAAGTCAATTTCTGGAAAAATAAGCTGTTCACGGATCCCGAGGGTGTAATTCCCACGACCATCAAAAGCCTTCGGAGAGACACCTTTAAAATCACGAACGCGCGGCAACGCAATATTAACGAGACGATCAAGGAATTCCCAAGCTCGTTCTTGTCGCAGAGTGACACATACTCCAATAGACATATCTTCGCGCAGTTTAAAGCCTGCGATAGCCTTTTTGGATTTAGTGATCACTGGCTTCTGACCAGAAATACGCTCCATCTCAAGGACAGCGGATTCCAGCAGCTTAGGATTCTGAATAGCCTCGCCGAGCCCCATGTTCAGAACAACCTTCTCGATCTTTGGAACTTCCATAACATTTCTGTATTGGAATTCCTTCATCAGGGCAGGAATTTGCTCCTGAATATATGCCTCTTTCAACCTGGCCATTGAAATCTCCGTTATTTATCTACGCTCGCATTGCATTTTTTGCAAAAGCGAGCCTTGGTACCATCTTCTAATGTACGCACGCCGGTACGAGTCGCCTCATTACAAGAGCCGCAGACAAGCATCACGTTAGAAGCACTGATTGGTGCCTCCTTTTCAACGATACCACCCTCTGGGTTTAATTGACTCGGGCGGGTATGACGTTTGACAACGTTGAGACCCTCAACGACAACACGTCCCTTTTCCGGAAAAACACGGAGAACCTTACCACTTTTTCCGCGTTCTTTACCGGCCATTACTTTAATCATGTCATCTTTTTTGACATGCATCTTTACACTAGCCATTGCTTTGACTCTCCAACAGTCTAATATTATAAAACTTCAGGGGCCAGTGAGACGATTTTCATAAAGTGACGGGCCCGCAACTCTCTAGCGACTGGTCCAAAGATACGAGTACCAACAGGCTCATTACCAGCGTTAACAACAACAGCAGAGTTGTTATCAAAACGAATAAAAGAACCATCTGGACGCGCAACTTCTTTGGCGGTACGTACAATTACAGCACGAACTACATCGCCTTTTTTTACTTTGGAATTTGGCAATGCTTCTTTAACACTACAAATGATAATATCACCAATTCCGGCATATTTACGTTTTGATCCACCAGGGACCTTTATACAGCAGAGCTTTTTAGCGCCTGAATTGTCGGCGACGCTCAGCATTGATTGCATCTGGATCATGACTTACTCTCCTAAGCAGTAACGGCCTTCTCCAGAACCTGGCGCACACGCCACCGCTTGTCTTTAGACAAGGGTCTGGTTTCGACAATAAGGACTTTATCACCAATCCCGCAACTGTTCTCTTCATCATGAGCCTTGCAGGTGACCTTACGCTTGATGAATTTTTTATAGATACTGTGCTTAACCAGCTCATCGACCCTGACAACAACAGTTTTATCCATTTTGTCACTGACAACTAAGCCGATACGGGTTCTTCTTTTACCTCGTTCCTGACTCATTTTTCCTCACCCACTAGGCACTTTGTTTACTGGAAAGAACGGTTTTAACCCGAGCAACGTCTTTACGAAGCTCAGAAATTCTTGCCGTATTTTCCAGGTGTCCGGTATGCATTTGAAATTTCAGGTTGAACATTTCTTCCTGAAGTTCAACAACCTTGGCATTTAACTCATCAACCGTGAGATCTTTAATTTCACTAGCCTTCATCGCCAACCTCTCTTTTTACAAACTTGGTCCGCATAGGCAGTTTATGAGCGCCAAGACGGAACGCTTCACGGGCGACCTCTTCAGTTACACCCTGCATTTCATAGAGGATATGACCAGGCTTAACAACAGCTACCCACTTTTCAGGGGAACCTTTACCTTTACCCATACGTGTTTCAGCAGGCTTACTGGTAAGAGGCTTGTGAGGAAAAGAACGAATCCAGATCTTTCCACCACGTTTGATATAACGTGTCATTGCCCGGCGTGCAGCTTCTATCTGACGTGAAGACAGCCAGCCACATTCGGTGGCCTGCAAACCGTAATCGCCGAAGCTGACTTCGGTACCACGGGAGGCCTGGCCGGTCATACGTCCGGTAAACTGCTTCCTGCGTTTAACTTTTTTTGGCATTAACATGGCAAATTACTCCTGATCAGCCAACCGGCTGTTCCTGTTCTTTTCCAAGCACTTCACCCTTAAAGATGAGTACCTTAACACCGATAATTCCGTAAGTCGTCAAGGCTTCTGCGAAACCGTAATCAATATCAGCACGCAGAGTGTGAAGCGGCACACGCCCCTCACGATACCACTCAGTACGACTCATCTCAGCACCACCGAGACGTCCGGCACAGGTAATCTTAATACCCTTAGCACCAAACTTAAGAGCCATACTAACGCTTCGTTTCATGGCACGGCGGAAAGCAACACGACGCTCCAATTGCAGAGCAACATTCTCGGCAACAAGCTGCGCATCGACTTCAGGCTTACGAACTTCCTGAATATTGATGAAACATTCATCGTCGGTAATCTTGGCCAGATCGCTTTTCAATACTTCGACCTCAGAGCCTTTTTTACCAATGATAATACCCGGTCTGGCGGCAAAAATATTGATCTTCACTTTATTTGCTGCGCGTTCGAGCTCAATTTTTGAAATACCAGCATGATACAGACGCTTCTTCAAAAAATTACGCAGCTTAAGATCTGCATGCAGCTTAGTTGAATAATCAGAATCTGCATACCAGCGGGATTCCCAAGTCCGGTTTACACCTAGACGAAATCCTATCGGATGAACTTTCTGGCCCAAAGGGATACCTCCTCGATTTACTTTACATCCAGAACCACAGTAATGTGGCTGGTTGGTTTACGAATCCGGCTGGCACGCCCCTGTGCACGAGGCATAAAACGACGAAGTACTGGACCCTGATCAACCATAACAGTTTTTACAAACAGTTGATCAACATCAGAAACGCCCTTTTGTTCAGCGTTAGCAACAGCAGATTTCAATAGTTTTGACAAAACAGGTGCGGTTTTTTGTGGGGAAAACTGCAGGATATTTAAAGCATCCTGGATCCCCTTACCGCGAACCATATCGACAACGAGTCTCGCCTTACGAGGCGAAAGACGTACGTTCCTTAATTTTGCTTGTGCTTCCATTAGTCGGAACTCCTGTGAAACGCGGTAATCTACCTGACTTTACTTTTCTTATCAGCACCATGGCCAAAGTAAGTACGCGTTGGAGCGAACTCACCAAGCTTATGGCCTACCATGTTTTCACTAACGAAAACCGGTACGAATTTTTTACCGTTATGAACGGCGAAGGTCATCCCGACAAACTCAGGAATGATAGTTGATCTACGCGACCAAGTCTTGATTACCTTATTACGGTTTGCCTCACCTTCAAGATCTACTTTGCGTAGCAGGCTGTCTTGGACGTAAGGCCCTTTTTTAATTGATCTTGCCACGATCCTCTCCTAAAGGCTGGAATTATTTACTATTTCTACGGCGTACGATGAATTTATCGGTCCGCTTATTAGTTCTGGTCTTGTAACCCTTGGTTGGAACACCCCAAGGCGTAACAGGATGGCGACCACCGGAACTCTTACCTTCACCACCACCATGCGGGTGATCTACCGGGTTCATAGCGACACCACGAGACTGAGGACGCTTACCTAACCAACGATTACGGCCGGCTTTACCGATTTTAATTTTCTCAAAATCGAGATTTCCTACCTGACCTACCGTGGCGCGGCAATCCTGCAACACCAAACGAACCTCACCTGAAGGCAAACGCAATTGAGCATAACGACCTTCCTTAGCGGCGATCATCGCATACGCACCAGCGCTACGGGCTAACTGACCACCCTTACCGATCTTAAGTTCAACATTGTGAACCCAAGTACCCAAAGGAATAGAGCGGATAGTCATTGTATTACCAGGACGAATATCTGCTTTGTCGCTTGCAACAACTTCGTCACCAACAGTCAGCCCATTAGGAGCGAGAATGTAACGCTTCTCACCATCCAGGTAATGCAATAAGGCAATACGTGCACTACGATTTGGATCGTATTCGATAGCAGCTACCTTAGCTGGAACCTCCAGCTTATCGCGGCGAAAATCCACGACACGATAAAGACGCTTATGGCCACCACCAGTGTGACGCTTAGTAATGCGCCCAGTATTGTTCCGCCCACCCGAACGCTTCAGCGGTTCGGTCAGGGATCTCTCTGGACGACTTTTTGTAACCTCCTCGAAAGTCGAGGAAGTCATATGACGTCGACCGTCCGAGGTTGGATTGAATTTTTTTATACCCATGACAATTTCTCCATACCTGCCAATAACACGGCCTTAAACGCCATAGAAATCTATGCTTTGACCCTCTTCAAGAGTCACATATGCTTTCTTCCAGTTACTACGCTGACCAAGATTAACACCTACGCGCTTAACCTTGCCACGAAACTGCATAGTATTAACTGATTTGACCTTCACGTCAAATGCTTTTTCAACAGCTTGCTTAATTTCTATCTTATTAGCAGAACGTGTAACTTCAAATGCGACAACTTGAGCTTGTTCTTTAAGATCGTTAGCCTTTTCAGTGATCAAAGGCTTGCGAATAATTTCATGCAGTGGTCTCATTTTTCCAATGCTCCTTCAATCTCAGTTACAGCCGCATCAGTCAGAATAAGGTTAGGGTACTTAAGAATGTCATAAACATTCACACCATCAGCACGCAGAACTTTAACATTCTTAAGGTTACGTGCAGAAAGTTCAACCTTAGCGTCCGCCTGATCAATAACGATCAATGCACCTTCAACCTCAAAACGCTTAAGCAAAGCAGCAAAGCTCTTAGTGCTAACTTGCTCCATAGCAAGATCTTTCATAACGACGATCTTTTCCGCCTGGAAGCGCACAGAAAGAGCAGAACACAAAGCAGACTTCTTAACCTTGCGATTAAGCTTGAATGCGTATGATCGTGGTTGAGGACCAAAAGCAACACCACCACCAACAAAGTGAGGGGCCCGAACAGTACCTTGACGGGCATTACCTGTTCCCTTTTGCTTATATGGTTTCTTACCTCCGCCAGCAACAGCTGCACGATTTTTAACAGCAGCAGTCCCCTGACGACGAGCGGCAAGTTGATACCTCACCATGTCATGAAGGAGATACCCTTTTACTTCAGTGTTAAAAACCTGCTCAGCAAGCTCACGCTCGCCAACAGACTTTTTATCCTGATCATATATTGTTACAGTAGCCATTATTCACTCCTAAGCCGCAGCAATTAAATCTTTATTCCCTTGCGGATTTCTACAAGTCCATTCTTAGGGCCAGGAACAGCACCGCGAACCATGATCAGGTTCTGCTCAGGACGAACATCCACAACAATAAGGTTCTGGGTGGTCACACGAGCATTGCCCATCTGGCCAGCCATTTTCTTACCCTTAAAGACGCGAGAAGGCCATGCAGATGCACCAATACCACCTGGGCGACGCTTAAACATAGAACCGTGAGTGGCACGGCCACCAGAGAAGTTCCAGCGTTTCATTACCCCCTGAAAGCCTTTACCCTTACTGGTACCAACAACATCAATACGATCACCAGGCTTAAACATATCGCATGAAACGACATCGCCTACCGCAACTTCTCCCTCAGGGGAGAATTCACGTACGTATGCAAATGCACCCTTACCAGCTTTTTTAAAATGCCCGAGCTCAGGCTTATTAGCCCGATGAGCAGCAATTGCCTCATAGCCGAGCTGAACGGCAACATAGCCGTCTTTTGCAACATCCTTAGCCTGAAGCACCGTACATGGTCCAGCCTCAAGAACAGTGACAGGAATACGCTGGCCATCTGCCGCATAAACCTGCGTCATGCCGATTTTTTTTCCTAACAATCCGTTGGTCATAGTCGTGCCCTTATATTTCAATCACACCATTAATTAAAGTTTGATTTCCACATCTACACCAGCAGACAGATCCAGCTTCATAAGAGCATCAACGGTCTGCTGCGTGGGCTCCATAATGTCCAGAAGACGTTTATGGGTGCGAATCTCGAATTGCTCACGACTCTTCTTGTCAACGTGTGGACCGCGCAAAACGCAATACTTATTGATGACAGTCGGCAATGGAATTGGCCCAACCAGGCGAGACCCGGTACGCTTGGTGGTATCAACAATCTCAGCCACGGCCTGATCAAGCAGACTGTGATCGTAAGCTTTAAGTCTAATTCTGATTTTCTGTGTAGACATGTTAACCTCGTCTTATGCAATAACTTCGCTAACAACGCCGGCACCGACAGTACGGCCACCTTCGCGGATAGCAAAGCGCAGTTCTTTATCCATCGCAATCGGGGTGATCAAATCAACCGTCATTGCGATATTATCGCCAGGCATAACCATTTCTGTACCTTCTGGCAATGTAACGATTCCAGTTACGTCAGTGGTACGGAAGTAAAACTGAGGACGATAACCTTTGAAGAATGGGGTATGACGACCACCTTCTTCTTTAGTCAAAATATAAGCCTCAGCTTTGAATTGGGTATGCGGAGTAATGCTGCCTGGCTTAGCCAGAACCTGACCACGCTCGATATCTTCGCGCTTGACACCACGCAACAGAATACCAACGTTATCACCTGCCTGACCTTGATCCAGCAGCTTACGGAACATTTCAACACCGGTAACGACAGTCTTAGTTGTGTCTTTCATACCGACGATTTCAACTTCTTCAGACACCTTAACAATGCCGCTCTCAACACGACCAGTAGCAACAGTACCACGACCGGAAATTGAGAAGACGTCCTCGACTGGCATCAGGAATGGCTTGTCGATAGCACGCTCTGGCTCAGGAATATAGCTATCAACAGCGTCCATCAGTTCAAAGATTTTATCTTTACCGATTTCGTCGTCGCGGCCTTCGAGAGCTGCAAGAGCAGAACCAGCGATAATTGGGATATCATCACCCGGGAAATCATAGCTGGACAGCAGCTCGCGGATCTCCATATCAACCAGTTCAAGCAATTCCTCATCATCAACCATGTCAGCCTTATTCAAAAAGACAACCATAGCTGGAACACCAACCTGACGAGCGAGCAAGATGTGCTCACGAGTCTGTGGCATTGGTCCGTCAGCGGCGGAAACAACAAGAATTGCACCGTCCATCTGAGCAGCACCAGTGATCATGTTTTTAACATAATCGGCGTGACCAGGGCAGTCAACGTGAGCATAGTGACGAGCTTCAGTCTCGTACTCAACGTGGGCGGTCGCGATAGTGATACCACGCTCACGCTCTTCCGGAGCGTTATCGATCTGATCAAACGCCTTAGCTTCACCGCTACCCATCTTTTCCGCAAGGACTTTAGTGATTGCTGCAGTCAGTGTGGTTTTACCGTGGTCAACGTGACCAATGGTTCCGATATTGACGTGCGGTTTTGTCCTTTCGTACTTTTCCTTGGACATAACTTTATCTCCTCTCCTCGGCCTTAACCATTGACCTTGGCAATAATTTCTTCGCTTAGCGCCTTAGGCACTTGCTCATAATGATCGAACACCATCGAATAGGTAGCACGACCCTGAGTAGAACTTCTCAAATCGGTAGCATAACCGAACATGCTTGACAAAGGCACATGAGCATTAACAACCTGAGCACCACCGCGAGCCTCCATACCCATAATACGGCCACGACGGCTGTTCAAATCGCCGATAACATCACCCATGTATTCCTCAGGGACAACAACCTCAACAGCCATGATAGGCTCAAGCAAGGCAGGATCCGCCTTACGAGCACCATCCTTGAAGCCCATCGAACCAGCAATCTTAAATGCCATCTCACTGGAGTCGACATCATGATAAGAACCGTCGTAACAGGTAACCTTAACGTCGACAATCGGGAAACCAGCAAGAACACCATTCTCGGCAGCCTCTTCAGCACCCTTACCAACGGCAGGGATATATTCACGAGGAATAACACCACCCTTGATCTCGTCAACAAAAGTAAACCCATCACCCGGCTCGCCAGGCTCAATACGCAACCAACAGTCGCCGTACTGACCACGGCCACCGGACTGACGAACAAATTTACCCTGAACCTCAACAGCCTTAGTAATAGACTCACGATAAGCAACCTGAGGAGCACCAACGTTACACTCAACCTTGAACTCACGCTTCATACGATCGACAATAACGTCCAGGTGAAGCTCGCCCATACCGGACAAGATAGTCTGACCAGTCTCCTCATCGGTACGCACACGAAGAGAAGGATCCTCAGACAGTAGCTTACCAAGAGCAACACCCATTTTTTCCTGGTCGGTCTTGGTTTTTGGCTCAACCGACAAGTGAATAACAGGCTCTGGAAACTCCATAGACTCAAGCAACGACGGCTTATCAATATCACACAAAGTGTCGCCAGTAGTAGTATGCTTCAGTCCGACAGCAGCAGCGATATCACCTGCATAAACCTGCTTAATCTCCTCACGTTTATTAGCGTGCATCTTCAAAATACGACCAAAGCGCTCCTTCTTCCCCTTGGTCGAGTTAAGAACGGTAGTACCGGACTCAGCAACGCCAGAATAAACACGGAAGAAAGACAACTGACCAACAAAGGGATCGGTCATTATCTTAAATGCCAAAGAGGCAAAAGGCTCCTCATCGCTTGCAGGACGCTCTAGCTCTTCACCAGTATCAGGATGAACACCCTTAATAGCAGGAACATCCAAAGGAGAAGGCATTAGTTCAACAACAGCATCCAACAGAGTCTGAACACCTTTATTCTTAAAAGCACTACCGCAGAGAACAGGACAAAACTCAAGAGCCTGAGTCCCCTTACGCAGCGCTTCCTTAATCTCAGCGACAGAAACCTCCTCACCACCAAGATACTTTTCCATCAACTCTTCATCATTGGCAGAGATTTCTTCCATCAGTGCCTCGCGAGCCATCTCGACATCGTCAACCATATCAGCAGGAATGTCGATAACCTCGTATTTCGCACCCATAGACTCATCGTCCCAGACGATTGCCTCCATAGTCACCAAATCAACCAAGCCGCGGAAATTCTCTTCAGCTCCGATAGGAAGCTGAATAGGCAACGGATTAGCACCAAGGCGCTCACGAATCATATCAACGCCATTCTGGAAATTAGCGCCGGTACGGTCCATCTTATTAATAAACGCAATGCGAGGAACGTGATACTTATCAGCCTGACGCCAAACAGTCTCCGACTGAGGCTCAACACCACCAACGGAGCAGAAAACAGCGACAGAACCATCGAGAACCTTCAGAGAACGCTCAACTTCGATGGTAAAATCGACGTGGCCCGGAGTATCAATGATATTGATGCGATGATCCTTCCAGAAACAAGTTGTAGCAGCAGAGGTAATAGTAATACCACGCTCCTGCTCTTGCTCCATCCAGTCCATGGTAGCAGCACCATCATGAACTTCACCAATTTTATGTGAAACCCCAGTGTAATACAGAATACGTTCTGTGGTTGTTGTCTTTCCAGCATCAATATGAGCCATAATGCCGATATTACGGGTTTTTTCAAGTGCAACTTGGCGTGCCACGTCAATTCTCCTGAGTAACTACTATTCTACCAACGATAATGAGCAAAAGCCTTATTAGCCTCTGCCATACGATGGGTATCTTCACGTTTCTTCACAGCCGCACCGCGGTTATTGAAGGCATCAAGAAACTCCCCAGCCAAACGCTCACGCATTGTCTTTTCGCTACGAGAATTTGCGTACGTAGCGATCCAACGCATTGCAAGAGCAGTACGACGAGAAGGTGAAACCTCAACAGGAACCTGATAAGTAGAACCACCAACACGACGTGACTTAACTTCAAGCACCGGACGAACATTCTCCATTGAAGCTTTAAAAACTTCAAGAGGATCATTTCCGGTACGCTCGGCAACGATATCGAAAGCACCGTAAACAATTTGCTCTGCAGTACTCTTCTTACCGTCAACCATGACAATATTAACGAACTTTGCAACCAACTGATCACCAAATTTTGGATCAGGCAGGATGACCCGCTTGGGCACTTCTCTTCTTCTGGGCATAACGTCCTCTTCTTAAGACTTAATTACTTAGGGCGCTTAGCGCCGTACTTGGAACGAGCCTGCTTACGATCCTTAACCCCAGCAAGGTCAAGCGATCCACGCACGATATGATAACGTACACCCGGCAAGTCTTTGACCCGGCCGCCACGAATAAGAACAACACTGTGCTCCTGAAGATTGTGGCCGACACCCGGAATGTATGAAGTAACAACAATACCGTTAGTCAAACGAACCCGCGCAACTTTACGCAAAGCAGAGTTCGGTTTCTTTGGAGTTGTTGTATAAACACGAGTACAAACCCCGCGTCTTTGCGGACATGATTTCAGCGCAGGCGCAGTCGATTTCTCGACCTTCTTTTTACGCCCGTTGCGAATAAGTTGGTTAATCGTTGGCATCTAGATTCTCCCAAATCCTTATCAATGTTCAAACGGCTTTAAAGCAGCCTTTCTGCGGGGAAAAACCCGCAGAGATTATCAATCAGCAATACCTTTGTCAAGATATTTTTTCTTTTTATAAAATTAGTATTTACAGAGCAAGAAGGCTCCGAAAACGGAGCCTTCAAAGTCGTCAATCAATCTCTTCCGGCATCTCCGTATCGGACTCGTCAATCTCTAAAGGATCTTCGAGTTTTACCTCGGGCTCAGGGATATTGAGCTCCACCGCACGATACTTTGCTACACCCGTTCCGGCAGGAATTAAACGCCCCATAATGACGTTTTCTTTCAGACCTCGCAGAGAATCAACTTTACCCTGAATTGCTGCCTGCGTCAGGACCTTCGTTGTCTCCTGGAAGGATGCTGCGGAAATAAACGATTCAGTAGACAATGAAGCCTTGGTAATACCAAGCATAATAGGCTCACCTATGGCAGGCTGACCGCCTTCGGAAACGATCTTCTGGTTCTCCTCTTCGAAGACCCAACGATCGACCTGATCGTCAGTCAAGAAGTTGGTATCACCTACCTCACGAATCTGAACACGCCGCAACATCTGGCGTACGATAGTTTCAATGTGCTTATCATTTATCTTAACACCCTGTAGTCGATATACTTCCTGAACCTCATCGACCAGGTATTTCGACAACTCCTTGCTACCAAGGACACGCAAAATATCATGAGGGTTACTTGAACCATCAACCAGTTCTTCACCAGCATGAATGAAATCACCCTCGTGAACAGATATATGCTTACCTTTAGGAATTAAGTATTCAACCGGATCACCTAACTCTGGGGTAACAACAATCTTGCGTTTACCTTTGGAATCTTTGCCAAAGGACACAACACCGTCGATCTCGGTAATAACCGCAACTTCTTTGGGCTTACGCGCCTCAAACAACTCGGCAACACGCGGCAGACCACCGGTAATATCTTTAGTCTTAGTCGTTTCGCGCGGGATTTTGGCCAGAATTTCACCAGCAAAAATTTGCGAACCTTCCTCAACATTAATGTTCGCGCCAACAGGCAACATATACCGTGCCGGTGAACCGTTAGGCAATTTGACAGTCTTACCGTCTTCACCCTTAAGGGTGATACGAGGGCGCTTATCAGCAGATTTCGACTCGATAACAACCTTACGTGACAGGCCGGTAACCTCATCGACCTGCTCTTCCATGGTGACACCTTCGGTAATATCACCGAAGTGAACCACACCACCAACCTCGGTGATAATTGGAACCGTATAGGGATCCCATTCAGCAAGAGTTTCACCTGCCTTAACAAATTCACCTTCCTGGTGGGTCAAACGCGCACCGTAAACAACGGAGTAGCGCTCGCGTTCCCGGCCCGTCTCATCGACAATGGCAACCTCACCCTTACGGGTCATAACGACAGGGAAACCGTTAACATTATCAACCGTAATCAGATTAATAAATTTCAGGTTACCATCAAAGCGAGTTTCCAAGGCTGTTTGTTCAGCACGGCGCGATGCAGTACCACCGATGTGGAAAGTACGCATGGTAAGCTGAGTTCCCGGTTCACCAATCGACTGAGCAGCGATAACACCAACAGCTTCGCCAAGATTGACCAAATGACCACGAGCAAGGTCACGCCCATAGCAGAGAGCACAAATACCGCGCTTACTCTTACAAGTCAGAACAGACCGGATTTTAATTTTTTCGATCCCGGCATTTTCAATCTTAATGACCAGATCCTCATCAATAACCTGATTTGCCTCGACCAACAGCTCATCATTAACAGGATCGTAAACATCATCTAAAGCGACACGGCCGAGGATACGATCACCGAGGCGCTCGATAACCTCACCACCCTCAGTAAGGGATGAAACCTCAATACCATCAAGGGTATCGCAATCTTGCTCAGTAATAATAGCATCCTGCGCAACGTCGACCAAGCGACGAGTGAGGTAACCGGAGTTCGCGGTTTTAAGCGCGGTATCGGCCAGACCTTTACGCGCACCGTGAGTAGAAATAAAGTACTGAAGAACAGTCAGACCCTCGCGAAAGTTTGCAGTAATTGGAGTTTCGATAATTGAGCCATCTGGCTTTGCCATCAGACCACGCATACCTGCCAACTGTCTAATTTGCTGGGCACTACCCCGAGCACCAGAATCGGCCATCATATGGATAGCGTTAAAGGAAGAAACCTCAACCTCTTCACCATCCTCTGACGTCATCTTATCGACCGCGATATTACTCAACATAATGGTCGCGATATCTTCAGTACACTTAGCCCAGATATCGATGACCTTATTATAGCGTTCACCATCAGTGATAAGACCTTCAGTATACTGTTGCTGAATATCTTTGACTTCTTCAGCAGAAACCTTAATCCGCTCCTCTTTGGTTTTGGGTATTTCCATATGATCAAGACAAATAGAAACACCAGCCAAAGTGGAATAGCGGAAGCCAGTCTCCTTAATCTTATCAGCCAGAATAACCGTTTCCTTATTACCGGCAAGACGGAAACTGACATCGATGAGGTCACCAACCTGCTTCTTACCCATGACCTTATTTACATGCTTGAAGGGGATCGTGTCTGGGACCACCTCACGCAACAAAACGCGGCCAACGGTTGTGTCGACTAATTCTTTCTCTCCACCAGCAACCTGAATCATTCTTACTTTGATAGCGGCTTGCAGATCTGCTTCTCCAGCATCGAAAGCCATACGCACTTCATCTGGCGATGCATAGATATTGCCAGTACCTTCAACAAAAGGCCGTTCGCGAGTCATATAGTAAAGACCGAGAACCATATCCTGAGATGGCACAATGATTGGCTTACCGCTAGCTGGAGAGAGGATGTTATTGGTAGACATCATCAACACGCGAGCCTCAATCTGACTTTCAATTGAGAGAGGCAGATGAACTGCCATCTGGTCGCCGTCAAAGTCAGCATTGAAAGCTGTACAGACCAGCGGGTGCAATTGAATTGCTTTACCCTCAATCAAAACTGGCTCAAAGGCCTGAATACCAAGACGGTGCAAGGTCGGTGCACGGTTAAGCATAACCGGATGCTCCTTAATGACCTCTTCGAGAACGTCCCATACCTCTGGTTTCTCTTTTTCAACCATCTTTTTGGCGCTTTTAACTGTCGTAGAAAATCCTTTTTCTTCCAGCTTCTGGTAGATAAAAGGCTTAAACAGCTCAAGGGCCATTTTTTTCGGCAAACCACATTGATGTAGTTTTAATTCAGGGCCAACGACAATAACTGAACGACCGGAGTAATCAACCCGTTTACCAAGAAGGTTTTGACGGAAACGTCCGCCCTTACCTTTAAGCATATCGGATAAGGATTTCAGTGGTCGCTTGCTTGGTCCAGTGATAGCGCGTCCACGACGTCCATTATCAAACAAAGCGTCAACAGATTCCTGCAGCATCCGTTTTTCATTACGGATAATAACCTCAGGAGCACGCAGTTCCATCAAACGCTTAAGGCGATTATTACGGTTAATAACACGACGATAAAGATCATTAAGATCAGAAGTCGCAAACCGCCCACCATCAAGAGGAACTAATGGCCGCAATTCCGGCGGTAAAACCGGAATTGTTTCAAGAATCATCCATTCTGGACGATTCCCACTTTGCCGGAAAGAATTGATAACCTTGAGCCGTTTCGAAACCTTCTTCTTTTTGGCCTCACTGGTCGCCTCTTTCATCTCGAGGCGCAGTTCATCACCAACAGTTACAAGGTCCAATTCGGCCAGCAATTCACGTACTGCTTCAGCACCCATACCAGCGACAAATTGGCCGGCATATTCGTCCATAGCCTCGCTGTACTTATCTTCCGGCAGCAATTGTCCTTTTTCCAAAGGAGTATCACCGGCATCAAGAACAACGTAAGCCTCGAAATATAGAACCTTTTCAAGATCCTTCAAAGTCATATCAAGCAGTGCACCGATACGTGAAGGCAATGACTTCAGGAACCATATATGTGCCACCGGACAGGCCAGGTCAATATGACCTAGCCGCTCACGACGGACCTTACTTGGGATAACTTCAACACCACATTTTTCACAAACGATACCGCGGTGCTTCATCCTTTTATATTTACCACAATTACACTCATAGTCCTTAGTCGGACCAAAGATCTTCGCACAGAACAAGCCGTCTCTTTCAGGCTTGAAGGTACGGTAATTAATGGTTTCAGGTTTTTTAACTTCGCCAAATGACCGTTCCCGAATTTTTTCGGGGGAGGCCAACGAAAGTTGGATTGAATTAAAGTTCAATGGATCTTTCGGGCGCTCAAATAAACTGAAAATATCTTCCAAAACGCATCCTCCTTGTAGGATGAGTGTTCAGCTTTGGTACTAAACTAACCTGCCTAATGAAGGCCGGCACCTAATCTTCTTCGAGCAGATCAACGTCAAGACATAGAGCTTGTAGTTCCTTAATCAACACGTTGAAAGATTCAGGCAAGCCTGCTTCAAGCGTATGTTTACCCTTAACGATAGCCTCATACATGCGTGTCCGTCCGGCAACATCATCAGATTTGACCGTAAGGAACTCTTGCAGAGCATGGGCGGCACCATAGGCCTCCATAGCCCAGACCTCCATCTCTCCAAGACGCTGACCACCGAACTGAGCCTTACCACCCAGCGGTTGCTGGGTAACGAGACTGTAAGGACCAATTGAACGAGCGTGAATTTTATCATCAACCAAGTGGTGAAGCTTAAGCATATACATGATACCAACGGTAACCTGCTCTTTAAAAGCCACACCTGTGCGACCATCATAAAGGGTCATTTGCCCGCTGCTATGGAACCCAGAGCGAACCAATTCACTCTTGATTTGATCTTCAGCAACACCCTCAAAAACAGGCGATGCCATAGGCACACCATGCATCAAACGTCGAGCCAGAACTTTAAGACTATCTTCATCAAGATTATCAATGAAACCGAAAAGTTCCTCATCTTGATAGGCTGACTTAATTTGCTCTTTAAGAGCAGCCTCACTGTATTGCTCTTCAACAACCTTACGGATCTGGTTACCGAGACCACGGGCGGCTAAGCCAAGATGGGTTTCAAGAATCTGACCAACGTTCATACGTGATGGAACACCCAATGGATTGAGAACAATCTCAACCGGAGTACCATCTTCCATATAAGGCATATCTTCCTGAGGCAAAATACGAGACAAGACACCTTTGTTACCATGACGTCCAGCCATTTTATCACCGACCTGGAGCTTACGCTTGATGGCAATGTAAACCTTGACCATCTTAATAACGCCAGGAGGAAGATCATCACCACGCTTACACTTCTCAATTTTGTCTTCAAATACCGAAGCAATAATCTGCTCACGCTCTTCAAGACGGTTAAGAAGAGTAGTAACACGATCTTCGATTTCAGGAGCGCCTGAAAGTGATATTTCACGAATCAGGTTAAATGGAACCTTATCGAAGGCCTGTGCGGTGATGCTTTTACCCTTAGGCAAGATCTCGTTACCTGCTTCATCTTCTAGAGACACAGCAGCAGTTGCATCAACGAGTAAAGAGCGAATCTTATTGCGGGTAGATTTACGCAAGATCCGGACTTCATCATCTTGATCTTTTTTCAGCTTATCAATTTCACGCGCTTCAATCTGCTCAGTACGAGCGTCCTTATCGGATCCTTTACGCGAAAATACCCGTGCTCCAATGACGACGCCTTCTTCACCAGGCGGGACACGCAGTGACGTATCACGAACATCACCGGCCTTTTCGCCAAAGATAGCCCGTAATAATTTCTCTTCAGGAGATAGCTGAGTCTCACCCTTAGGAGTAATCTTACCAACAAGAATATCTCCTGGCTTGACACTAGCGCCGATACGAATAATTCCAGACTCGTCAAGATTGCGTAACGCATCTTCACCTAGGTTAGGAATATCATCAGTTATCTCTTCCTTACCCAACTTAGTGTCTCGAGCGACACACTCAAATTCTTCGATGTGAATAGACGTGTAGCGGTCTTCCTGAACAAGCTTTTCTGAGATCAGGATCGAATCCTCAAAGTTATAACCATTCCAAGGCATAAACGCGACCATAACATTTTGCCCCAAAGCCAGCTCACCCCACTGGGTGGATGGGCCATCGGCAATAACGTCACCACGCTTAACCTTATCACCAACTTTTACAATCGGTTTTTGATTAATGCAGGTATTCTGATTTGAGCGGCTAAACTTGAGTAAATTGTATATATCGACACCTGTACCGGTTGTGTCATCCTCGCTTTCAGAGATCTGAATAACAACACGATCAGCATCAACACTTTCAACGATACCATCATGACGCGCAACAACAGAATTCCCTGAGTCATGAGCAACAACCCGCTCCATACCGGTACCGACCAATGGTGCATCGGTCCGCAGCAGAGGCACTGCCTGACGCTGCATGTTCGAACCCATAAGAGCACGGTTAGCATCATCATTCTCAAGGAATGGAATAAGCGCTGCAGCAACAGATACAATCTGCTTAGGAGAAACGTCCATCAAGTTGATTTGATCAGGCGCCATAAGCATAAATTCGCCGTTTTGACGAACGTTAACCAACTCGTTAATGAACACGCCATCATCATCAATAGGCGCGTTAGCCTGAGCAATCGAGTGCCCCTCTTCTTCCAGGGCGCTAAAATATTTAATCTCGTTACCTACCCGACCGTTTTCAACAATACGATAAGGAGTTTCAACGAAACCATACTCATTAATACGAGCATAGGTTGAAAGAGACGCAATCAGACCAATATTCGGACCCTCAGGGGTCTCAATCGGACAAACACGTCCATAATGGGTGGGGTGAACGTCACGAACCTCAAAACCGGCACGTTCGCGAGTAAGACCACCAGGACCAAGAGCAGATAAACGACGCTTATGAGTAACCTCTGAAAGAGGATTCGTCTGATCCATAAACTGAGACAACTGTGAAGATCCGAAGAATTCTTTAACGACAGCTGAAACAGGTTTGGAATTAATAAGATCGTGAGGCATCAGAGCGTCAATATCCTGAAGACTCATACGCTCTTTAATTGCTCTTTCCATCCGAACCAGACCAACACGATATTGATTTTCAAGCAATTCACCGACAGCACGAACCCGACGGTTGCCAAGGTGATCAATATCATCAATGGAACCTTTACCATTGCGCAAATCAATCAAGTAACGAACGACCTGAAGGATATCTTCCTTAGTCAGCGTAGTTTGCTCAATGGGACTATCGACACTAAGCTTATGATTAAGCTTGAGGCGACCAACAGCTGATATGTCGTACCGCTCTTCGCTGAAGAACAAACTTTCAAACAAACTGGTAGCAGTCTTGAGCGTTGGTGGATCACCGGGTCTCAGACGGCGGAAAATCTCAATGATGCCATCTTCGGCAGTATCGACCTTGTCAACACGCAAAGTATCGCTGAGATAAGAACCGACATACAGATGATCGATAAACAGAATAGGAAAAGAGCTGATGCCCTTTTCTTTAAGTTCATCGAGTTTAGCTTCGGTCAACTCAGAGTTACATTCAAGAAGAACCTCTCCGGTAGTCTCATCGATAATATCGGTAGCGACAACCTGACCAACAAGTCCTTCGTATAGAACTGGAATCGTATTGACTTCCTGCTCTTTCATTTTACGGATAGCGGCACGGGTGAATTTGCGGTTAGCCTTGACGATAACCTCACCATCGGTGCCGACAACATCTGTGGTTGCTCTTTGACCAGCCAGCAGATCAAAATTCACCGCTTTACTATAAGTCTCACCGTTCCAACTGATCTCTTCGATATCATAATAGTACTGAAGCAATTCCTCAGTAGTATAGCCGAGAGCCTTTAACAGTACGGTAGCGGGTAGTTTGCGACGACGATCAATACGGACCCACAAAAGATCCTTATGATCAAAATCGAAATCAAGCCAAGATCCGCGGTAAGGAATAACACGAGCATTATAAAGAACTTTACCGCTCGAATGTGTCTTGCCTTTATCGTGAGAAAAGAAAACCCCTGGAGATCTATGTAATTGGCTAACAATAACCCGTTCTGTACCATTGATAATAAAAGTGCCATTATCGGTCATTAAAGGGATTTCCCCAAAATAGACTTCTTGCTCTTTAATATCACGAATAGACTGGGCGCCAGAGTCCTTATCAACATCCCAGGAAACAAGACGTACCTTCACCTTAATCGGTGCAGCATAAGTCATGCCACGCTGGTGACATTCTTCGACATCGTATTTAGGGGCACCTAAGTCATAGGAAACATATTCCATTGAACAGGTATCACTAAAATCACGAATCGGAAAGACAGAACGAAAAACAGCCTCAAGTCCACTTTGCTTACGATCCGGAACAGCTATATCAGCCTGTAAAAATCTTTTATAAGAAGTTTTTTGAATATCAATGAGGTTAGGAATATCAATAATATTCGTAACCTTTGCGAAGTGCTTCCTGAGGAGCGGATTATTCGCAAACGAATACGCCATGGTTTCTCCTTTGGGTCAGGATCACGGACCGGACTATCAGGTCCAGGCAGACACGACACCACTCAAGTATGACCCAAATAAAATAGTTGAACATAGATCATACATGCGACAACTGAAGACTATCTTCAGTGTCAAGAACTACATACTAGAACACCCAGCACAACATTGCACTGAGCTGACAACGAGAATAGCCAAGGCCACACAGTGGTGACCTTGGCTAGGAACCTGCTATTAGCTTGAGCTCTACTTCAGCTCCACACCAGCACCAGCTTCTTCGAGCTGCTTTTTGATGTCTTCAGCTTCGTCCTTAGAAGCAGCTTCTTTAACAGTACTAGGAGCACCGTCAACCATGTCCTTAGCTTCTTTGAGGCCAAGACCAGTGATAGCACGAACAACTTTGATAACATTGATTTTCTTGTCACCAGCGCTGGTCAGAACTACGTCAAACTCGTCTTTTTCTGCAGCAGCTTCACCACCTGCAGCAGCAGGACCAGCTGCAACTGCAACTGGAGCAGCAGCAGAAACACCGAAGATCTCTTCCAGTTCTTTAACGAATTCGGACATTTCCAGAACGGTCATGCCTTTCAAAAACTCAACAACTTGCTCTTTAGTAATATCAGCCATTTCTTCCTCCAAATATATATTTCTTATGTAGTTTATTTATTTTTTAAATTAAGCTGCTTTAGCTTGCCCGATTGCATTGATTACCTGAACCAGAGAACGCGGGATCGCAGCCATAGTACCAACAAAGTTAGATACTGGTGCATTCATGCTGCTAAGAGCCTTAGCGAGCAATTCTTCATGACTTGGCAATTCGGCCAAGGCAGAAATATCAGCTACACTCAGAATTTTACCACTAAGAACGCCAGCTTTAAGTTCGAAAGCTTCAACGTCTTTAGCAAATTTACTGAGGATCTTAGCGGGAGCCACAGGATCATCACCAGCAATAGCGATTGCGGTAGGACCAGCACAGAAATCTTGCAGGCCTTCAGTGGCCGTACCCTGAGCAGCAAGCTTAAGCAGGTTATTTTTGACAACGCGGTATTCAACACCTGCCTGGGTCAGCTCCCGACGAAGTGCGGTAGCTTGTTCAACATTAATACCACGATAGTCAGCAAGAAACGCTGCGGGAGTTTCAGCTAAACGCTGAGACAACTCCTGGATGATTTGTTCTTTCTCAGTTCTGTTCATGAACTTTCCTCCTTTCTTTAGGATCTTGAGACCTGAGTCTCGGCCCTAGTCAACATCAGGGAGGACAACGAAAAAATTTCGCTACACCCTTCAGCCTCGGCAGGTGGTGAACCATTAAACAATATGTGCCTGCTGTCTTTGACTAAGAGCAAACAGACATAATTAAGGACTTACTTAATCAATGCCTGAACTTGCGGAATATCTAAATTAATCCCTGCGCCCATAGTGCTGGAAAGAGAGATTTTTTTCAAATATGTACCTTTGGCTGTTGAAGGCTTTGCTTTAATCAAAACATCCAACAAGGACATAATATTTTCTTTCAACTTATCAGCCTCAAAGGAAACCTTACCGACTGGCGCATGAATAATACCGGCTTTCTCAACGCGATATTCAATTTTACCAGATTTTGCCTCTGATACAGCACGTGCTACGTCAGGGGTGACGGTACCGACCTTAGGGTTAGGCATCAAGCCACGAGGACCGAGCACCCGACCAATTTTACCAACAACACCCATCATATCAGGTGAAGCAATTGCGGTATCAAACTCGAACCAACCGCCCTGGATTTTTTCTGCCAGATCTTCCGCACCAACAAAGTCGGCACCAGCATCCAGAGCTTCTTGAGCTTTCTCGCCTTTAGCAAAAACCAAAACACGAACAGTTTTACCAAGACCATTAGGAAGCACAACAGCGCCCCGAACCATTTGATCAGCTTTACGTGGGTCAACGCCAAGCTTGACACTTACATCAACTGTCTCATCAAACTTAGCAAAGGCTCCCTGCTTTAGCAGCTCAAGAGCTTCGTCAATTCCATAAAAGCGTGAACGATCGATCAGCGCCTTTGCGTTCTTGATGTTTTTACCTGTTGCCATCTGTATATCTCCACTTATACGCCAAATCAGGCGACTTCGATTCCCATACTGCGAGCCGTACCTTCGATGATACGAACTGCTGCTTCCTCAGAAAAAGCATTAAGGTCAGGCATTTTCAGACGGGCGATTTCAAGAACCTGATCTTTGGTGACCTTACCAACTTTATCCTTATTAGGAACACCAGAACCTTTTTTCAGGTTCGCCGCCTTAAGCAACAAAACTGCAGCAGGTGGTGTCTTTGTAATAAAAGAGAAAGAGCGGTCAGCATAAACAGTGATCACAACTGGGACAATAAGTCCGGCATGTTCCTGAGTTTTTGCGTTATAAGCCTTACAGAATTCCATAATATTAACCCCGTGCTGACCGAGCGCGGGACCAACAGGAGGCGAAGGATTAGCTTGCCCTGCTGGAATCTGCAATTTAATTTGTCCGATAACTTTCTTGGCCATTACTGACTCCTTAAGCGAACTTTACGTTCTCCCAGCTTAGCTGGTCTTTTCTACCTGTATAAATTCTAATTCAACAGGAGTAACCCTGCCAAATATACTAACCATCACCTTCAACGTCCCACGATCAGGACGAACATCTTCAACAACACCGGTAAAGTTAAGGAAGGGGCCGTCAACAACACGAACGGTCTCACCAACTTCAAACTCAACTTTCGGCTTAGGCTTCTCAACACCCTCAACCATGCGGTTGGTGATTTTATCAACCTCAGCCTCTGGTATCGCTGGCGGATTCTGACCGCCACCAACAAAACCTGTCACTTTTGCTGTTCCAGTAACAACGTGCCAGGTCTCGTCATTTAACTCCATTTTTACCAGAATATAACCTGGAAAAAATTTACGGGTGGACGTCTTACGTTCACCCTTTCTCATCTCAACAACCGTCTCCGATGGAATAAGAATCTCTTCAAACAAGTCTTCTACACCCATTGAACGAATTCGCTCTTCAAGGTTCAGCTTGACTTTATTCTCATACCCGGAGTACGTATGCACACCGTACCATTTTATCGCCATAACTTCAGACGCTTTCTCCTCAACCGAGGATCAGACGGATAAGGCGCGAGAGAATTATATCAACACCCCCAAGAAAGACCGCACAGAGCAACACCAACACTATAACAACAGCTGTCGATGCATAAGTGTCTTTTTTAGACGGCCACGTTACCTTACTTAGCTCTGATTTGACGTTGGTTAAAAATAAATTTGCTTTTCCAATCATCGTGCTTTGGCCTCAATGCAGTGTTAAAATCAAGGTTGGCAGGCCAGGAGGGACTCGAACCCCCAACACCCGGATTTGGAGTCCGGTGCTCTACCAATTCGAGCTACTGGCCTGCATGGTAAACCTTAAGCCCGTTCAGCCGCGCTCGCTACTTCGTTTCCTTGTGAGGCGTATGCTTACGGCAGAAACGGCAGTACTTATTAAACTCCAATTTATCAGGAGTGTTTTTCTTATTTTTTGTGGTCGTATAATTCCGCTGCTTGCACTCAGTGCATGCAAGAGTGACAATGTCACGCATAACCTTAACCTCATAGTTCCCTCCCGGCCGCAACCGGGAGGAATTATTTGCTATAAAAGCCTATTAAGCAATAACTTCACTAACAACGCCGGCACCGACAGTACGGCCACCTTCGCGGATAGCAAAGCGCAGTTCTTTATCCATCGCAATCGGGGTGATCAAATCAACCGTCATTGCGATATTATCGCCAGGCATAACCATTTCCGTACCTTCTGGCAATGTAACAATTCCAGTCACGTCAGTGGTACGGAAGTAAAACTGAGGACGATAACCTTTGAAGAATGGGGTATGACGACCACCTTCTTCTTTAGTCAAGATATAAGCCTCAGCTTTGAATTGGGTATGCGGAGTAATGCTGCCTGGCTTAGCCAGAACCTGACCACGCTCGATATCTTCGCGCTTAACACCACGCAACAGAATACCAACGTTATCACCTGCCTGACCTTGATCCAGCAGCTTACGGAACATTTCAACACCGGTAACGACAGTCTTGGCTGTGTCTTTCATACCGACGATCTCAACTTCTTCAGACACCTTAACAATGCCGCTCTCAACACGACCGGTAGCAACAGTACCACGACCGGAGATTGAAAAGACATCCTCAACAGGCATCAGGAATGGCTTATCGATAGCACGCTCTGGCTCAGGAATATAGCTATCAACAGCATCCATCAGTTCAAAGATTTTATCTTTACCGATTTCGTCGTCGCGGCCTTCGAGAGCAGCAAGAGCAGAACCAGCGATAATTGGAATATCATCACCAGGGAAATCGTAGCTGGAGAGCAGCTCACGAATCTCCATGTCAACCAGTTCAAGCAATTCCTCATCATCAACCATGTCAGCTTTATTCAAAAAGACAACCATAGCTGGAACACCAACCTGACGAGCGAGCAAGATGTGCTCACGAGTCTGAGGCATTGGACCGTCAGCGGCGGAAACAACAAGAATTGCACCGTCCATCTGAGCAGCACCAGTAATCATGTTTTTAACATAATCGGCGTGACCAGGGCAGTCAACGTGAGCATAGTGACGAGCTTCAGTTTCATACTCAACGTGGGCAGTCGCGATAGTAATACCACGCTCACGCTCTTCCGGGGCGTTATCAATCTGATCAAACGCTTTAGCTTCACCGCTACCCATTTTTTCAGCAAGGACTTTAGTGATTGCTGCAGTCAGTGTGGTTTTACCGTGGTCAACGTGACCGATGGTTCCGATATTGACGTGCGGTTTTGTCCTTTCGTACTTTTCCTTGGACATAATAGAACCTCCCTTATTGTCTTTCGTCTAAATTGTGTGCTTGCGCAAAGCGCCTAGTGAGTTAGTATACAAAATTGCGAACACGAAAATCCGCAGAAAATCGGAATGGAGCCCACAACCAGATTTGAACTGGTGACCTCATCCTTACCAAGGATGCGCTCTACCGACTGAGCTATGTGGGCTTAGTGTTCCTTTTTTCTGACGGAGTTTTAATGGAGCGGGAAACGGGATTCGAACCCGCGACCCTTAGCTTGGAAGGCTAATGCTCTAGCCAGCTGAGCTACTCCCGCCCAAACTCGTCGTCAATCTTTACTGTGTATTTAAGGACACAATCATCGGCCCCTGTCCCAGTTCATACGGTTACTACCTCCTGGCGCAAACAGAGATTCGAGCTTTGTCCGGCAAGATTCAATGGTGGAGGGGGGAGGATTCGAACCTCCGAAGTCTCTGACGGCAGATTTACAGTCTGCTCCCTTTGGCCGCTCGGGAACCCCTCCAGGGGAACCTTCTTACTATATTCTATTGTCGGGCACGCCCGCTTTTTGTATCTGGAGCTGGCGAGAGGAATTGAACCCCCAACCTACTGATTACAAGTCAGTTGCTCTGCCTATTGAGCTACGCCAGCACAGGACGGGCTTTATAACTTAGCTTTTCGCTAAAAGCAAGAAAAAAATTGTTTTTTTATTTCTTGCTCTGTTGTGCGTGACAACAGGGGCGATTTATAGAGCATCGTGACCAAGGTGTCAACAAGGAAAATAAATAATTTTAAAATAAAATCGACATTCTACTCCCACAACCAGATAAAAATATCTCTGACTGTCGGTTTAACAATAGCTTACGCGCGATTTTGTTTCATCACCTCAAAAAGGGCAATACCGGTAGCGACTGAAGCATTTAATGAATCTAGCTGTCCACGCATAGGAATAGCAAGCAGAGCATCACAGTGATTACGGATATTTTGCCGCAATCCCCGCCCTTCACTTCCAACAATCATAGCTACATGGCCGACAAGATCAGCCTCAAATAAATCGGCAGAACCTTCATCTCCCGCAAGTCCGTAACACCATACGCCTATTTTTTTCAGATCTTCCATTGTTCTGGCGAGATTTACGACTTGACACAAGGGCAGATAAGCCAAGGCCCCTGCAGCAGTTTTTTCCACTACCGCAGTTACCGGGCAGGAACGATCCTTTGCCACTATGACAGCCTGACAACCTGCCAATTCGGCACTGCGTAACATTGCCCCAAAATTATGAGGATCTGTTATTCCGTCGAGCAGTAAAAAGAATGCCTTTTCCCCACTGTGCTGCCAGGAATCTATGACATCATCAAGATTAGCATAGTTAAACGCTGCAACCTTTAGCAAAACCCCCTGATGAGGAGTCATACCGGCAAGGCGTTGTATATCACGACGATCGACATGGCGAATTTTAAGCTGCTTTTCCTCTGCAAGAGAGACTATTTCCTTTTGCCGAGGATTGAGCTTTTCTTTAGTCACCCACAGCTCTAATAACTGACGCTGACTATGCAGCAGAGACTCTTTAACGGGATTCACCCCACAGACAAAATCGCTCATATATTACTTGCTCAGCGCTCCGTCAATTTCAGCGACAATAGCAGTCGCAGCCTCACAAGGATCTGGGGCGGCTGAGATAGGTCGTCCGACGACCAGCCCAGTAGCTCCAGCTGTGATAGCCTGCGCTGGGGTCATAACCCGTTTTTGGTCATCAAGCGAAGCACTCGCTGGCCGGACCCCAGGAGTAACAATACAAAAATCTGGCCCACACGCTTCACGTATCATCTCTATTTCTCGCGGAGAAGCGACAACACCATCAAATCCTGAAGACTTTGCCAAGCGTGCCAATCTAACGACCATATCTTCCACCGGGTACTCAATACCAACGCCCTGCAATGTCTCCGCAGTCGATGAGGTTAAAATAGTCACCGCCAACATAATAGGACGCTTAGCACCTGTTTCCGCACAATAAGCATCAACTTCTTTGACCGTCTGGGCCATCATTTCAGCGCCACCCAAAGCATGAACATTAAACATACTCACACCAAGTTTGCACGCCTCTACCGAAGCCTTAGCGACAGTATTCGGAATATCATGATATTTGAGATCCAAAAAGACCTGTCCTCCTTGAGCGGTAATCATCCTCACGACATCAGGGCCACAACGGGTAAAAAGCTGCTTACCGACCTTAAATATACCCACATGCCCTTTGAGCTCTGCCACCCACTTTTCTGCTTTGGCAAAATCATCAACATCAAGAGCAAATATCAACTTTTCCTTGGCGGTCATTTCTAACTACATCCTTCCTACCATGTGACGAACCTTAGTCGTCACATCCTGAACCTTGGCGATTAAAGGACGGGCCTCTTCAGCCGACATCTCACGCCGCAGTAACATTGTTATCATATAAGTCGCCTCACAAAGGGAGTCGGCGAGTAACTTCCGACGGTCGCCTTCTGCGAGTCCATTCAGATTAGCGACCACTTTTTGGCCATCAACAGCACCATCACGTTGAAACTGGACATCACATAATACATAGGAATAAGGCTGCGGAAGATCGCGCAAATTGCTATTCAGCTCCTCGACAGCATCAGCTCCCTTTTCCCCTAATTTAAGAAACAGAGCCTTAAACAGATTATTATATACACCAAAAATCTCGCCCAAAGGCCCTTCAACGGCTGTAGTCGGTGTTTCCTCCATCGCCAACAAGCGTTTGCTGACTAATTCATGAAGATGGCGCAACCCTTCAAATTCGTGGCAACCAGCCTTGCGAAAGAGCTCTTTGGCCGAAAGGTTTCCTGGCCGGGCAAGGTGCAACAACTTACCTTCCAAATCGAGCAGATCATTGCTTTCCCGAGCTGTCGGCTTTGGATAGTAGTCTAATGAGATAATCTTACGCATAAACAGAGCACGTTCATCCTGCCGACGCAACCCTTCCATGATAAGATTTTGCGTACTCATAGAAAGACGCAGTATCTGTTCTTGTTCTATTGCGAGAAGCTGAAAAGAGAAGCCACCGGAATCTACCCCAAAAAGACTGTAGACAATACTTTCAACCTGAACTCTGGTTGCCATCCACAGATCTTTTGGTGTCGCGGCACCTAAATCAACCAGCACCTTCGCCAATGTCGTATTAGGCCTTACGGCTGCTCTAGCGTGTTTTAACAGCTTACGCTCTAACTTGCCGAGGGAGAAAAGAACCTCGCCTAGATCTTCATTTGCAAACGTACTGGTAGCGTAAACAATCTCGCCCTGTTGAAAGTAAAGGGACTTAGCCCCCCCTTTCAAATCAAAAGTCAGAACTCCTGTCCTTCTGAACATATTAAAAAATGAAAGCAGATCAGGTACGCACCCCTCCACAATAAGGCCTGCCATTTGCACAGCAGCATCCTTATCTGGACGACTCAGAAACAGGTGTTCTGACGATGCCGACACCAACTCAAGAGCGCCTCCTTTTAATGCAGTAGCCACACTCTTTGGCAACCGCAGAAACCCCTCGCTATTGACCTCTAATGCTCCCATATTCTCAGTTAGACACCTGTTGTGTAGAAATTAACTATCTAAAGCTTCGGCAACCATTTGCTCTAATTTTCCGCAAATAACATCAAGAGCCACCATATCCTGCTCACCGGTGGCGCGCTGCTTAAGCTCAACGTTGCCCTCTTTCAGCGTCCGGGCACCAACGGTAACCCGCAATGGAATGCCGATCAGATCAGCATCTTTAAATTTAATACCTGGACGTTCATCACGATCATCTAACAGTACCTCTACTCCGGCCGCAAGAAGCTCTTCATAAATTTTTTCTGCCGCCTCACGTACAGTATCGTCTTTGGGATTAAGCATACTGACAAGAACCTGGAACGGCGCTAACGGCATAGGTAACATCATACCATTTTCATCATGATTCTGTTCAATCGCAGCAGCAACGGTGCGGCCAACGCCAATACCATAGCACCCCATAACCAAAGGCTGAGACTGTCCCTTATCATTCAGAACCGTCGCATCCATAGCATCAGAATATTTTGTCCCCAATTTAAAGACATGACCGACTTCGATGCCACGCCAGCTTTCAAATTTACCGCCATCGCAACGTGGACAAGGGTCACCAGCGACAGCCTGACGGATATCAGCAAAGCGGGCCACCTCAAAATCACGACCATGATTAGCCCCGATCAAATGCATATCAGCCTCATTACCACCGACAACAAAATCAGCCATACCACGCACTTCACTGTCTGCAATAACAGGAATATTCAATCCTACCGGGCCAGCAAAACCAACTGGAGCACCGGTGACCTGGCGAACAATTGGATCTTCAGCCAACAGCGTCCAGTCAACTTCAAGCACATTAGCGAGTTTGATTGGATTAAGTTCGCGATCGCCGCGCAGTAAAACAGCAACAACTTCATCTTTTGCAGTCTGTACAATAAGAGTCTTAACCATTTGCTGCGGAGTGACATTGAGCCAATCAGCCACGTCTTCAATAGTGCACTGATCAGGGGTTTCTATTTTTTGCAGCTCAGCTCCAGGTGTCGCCGTTTCAAGATCACGGTAAAATAGCTCGGCTTTTTCTACATTTGCCGCATATTCGCAAGTATCACATGAGACGATACCATCTTCACCTGATTCAGCGAGCACCATAAACTCGTGGCTAAAATTCCCCCCGATGGCTCCACTATCAGCTTCAACAGCACGGAATTTTAATCCGCAACGATTAAAGATATTACGATAAGCCTGATACATTTTAGCATAGGATTTATCTGCACCAGCATCATCCATATCGAAAGAATAAGCATCTTTCATAATAAATTCACGTCCGCGCATAAGCCCGAAACGGGGCCGGATCTCATCCCGAAACTTGGTCTGAATCTGGTACAGATTGAGCGGTAACTGCCGATAGGAGTTTACCGTATTACGAATAATATCGGTCACCACCTCTTCATGGGTAGGCCCCATACAAAAATCAGCATTTTTACGATCTTTAAAGCGTAGAAGCTCTTTTCCATACTTTTCCCAGCGCCCCGATTCCTGCCACAACTCAGCCGGGTTAGCCATCGGCATAAGACATTCAATGGCACCGGCCTTATTCATTTCTTCGCGAATAATCTGCTCCATCTTGCGAATTGAGCGAAGGCCAAAAGGCATATAACTATAAACACCGGCAGCAACTTTACGGATCATACCGGCACGCATCATCAATTGATGACTGATGACTTCAGCGTCGGCAGGAGTCTCTTTAAGAGTAGGCAGAAGGTATTGAGAATAGCGCATAGAAATTTTTCCTGTTGATTGGGTAATATTACCGATTCAATTTCAAATAGTGTTTAAATGACAAAATACCGAACTGACAACAGAGCGAATTTTATCATGCAATAAAAAAGATAGGATTGATTGGGGAAATTAACCTGATTCCAAAAGAAAAGCAAGCCGCGATACATTAGCAGGCACAAGCTCAGGACTGTTGGTGCTCCTTATGAAGACGAGAAAGAAGATCATCATAGGCAAGAATTTGTGTTTCCCAATCATAACGAGCTACCTTAGAACGCAACGTTTCTATTGGGGAGATGCGCCCCTGCTGCAACAGGGAGGCGAGGCGCAGAAAAAGATCATCAGGGTCATCATAGCAATAAGTACTAAGCGCATCAGCAGGTAGATGCTCCGGGTAAGCCATCCGCTTGGGCAACAAGGGATAACACCCACAGTAGATCGCCTCGACAACACTGATACCAAAGAAATCATGCACGGAGGTAACCGGCAAATAGTCTGCTCGCCATAACCAATGAATATATTCCTGACGACTTTCAGCAAATCCCCAATGGACAATACGATCAGCAAGGCGTTCTTTTGCCTCGGCAAAAATAGTGGGGGAACTACGGTAAGACTCGCCAAGTACTGCCAGGTCAAAAACGACACCATCATCTTTAAGCTGATATAAAACCTGAAAGAAATCCTGCGGATTCTTGTCATATTCCCAGCGATGGTTCCAAAGAATGAGAGGACGGTTAGTATCTGAAAGCATCGTGGGTTTACAGCGATCAAGGTCGGTAAGATTTAAACCAATCGGCAGAACACCGCTCTTAGTCTCGATATCGCTGCACGTACCCCCCAGAGAACAATCAGGAAAAACATTAAGAAAGGCGGGTAATTCCGTTAGAAAAGCCTGGCGGTGATAGCTAGAATTAAACAATACCCGTTCAGCGGCTAACGCCGAGACGTAATTTATGAAAGCATAATGACTGTCACGTTTAAGGGAGACATCGGCATCCTCTGGCGACCAGGGGTAAGTCAGCTGATTTTCATGAAAGTATAAAACTGTCGGAACCTGAGCCGTACATTGTCTGGTCAAAGCCTGAAACGTCGTCAAGTCGATCATGTCGGTAGCAATAATAAGATCAGGCTGCAATGAGCGCGCTAAAAACTGCTGAGCAAGAGAGACGGCGCCACCATGCATCCGCCACTTCCAGTAACGACCATCTAAACCAAGCACGGTCACCTTATGTCGACTATATTTGGCGAATTGTTCGGCCCAACTTTGATGTGAACCAGTTAGAAATGGTTCCAGCAGAACAATATTCAAAGAATTAGAGGGTTGACTTGTCACGCTCTTCCACCATGCGCCGAGCTTCATCAACCAAGGCATCGGCCAATTCAGCCTGAGGTACTTTTCTGACAATTTCGCCATGTCGGAATAAGATCCCCTGCCCTTTCCCACCGGCAATACCCAGATCAGCCTCGCGCGCTTCACCAGGGCCATTCACGACACAACCCATAACAGCGATAGTCAACGGAATAGGCAGATCATGGAGACGTTGTTCGACCTCTTCAGCGGTAGCAATCAAATCAATCTGACACCGCCCGCAGGTTGGGCAGCTGATAAAAACCGGACCACGTTCACGCAATTTGAGACTTTTAAGAATTTCCCAACCGACACGAACTTCCTCCACCGGATCTCCGGTCAAAGAAACCCGTAAGGTATCGCCAATACCATCGTAAAGTAATGTTCCGATACCGATAGCACTTTTAATGGTTCCACTCCAGGTTGTCCCTGCTTCGGTTATACCGATATGCAGGGGATAATCAACCTCTTTCGCCAGCAGACGATAAGCATCAACAGTACGGCCAATGTCAGAAGCTTTGAGACTCACTTTAATTTCACGATAGTTAAGCTCCTCGAGAATACGAATATGGCCCATGGCACTTTCGACCATTGCCGCTGCGGTAGGATGACCATGTTTGGCCAATAGCTCCGGTTCAAGAGATCCAGCATTAACCCCTATGCGAATAGGCACCTGCCGCTCGGCGCAGGCCTGAACAACTTCTTTTACCTTCCAGATTTCACCAATATTACCCGGGTTCAAACGTAAACCGTCTACTCCTTGAGCAACAGCAGTCAACGCCAAACGATAATCAAAGTGAATATCTGCTATCAGAGGAATACCACTGCCTTTTTTGATCTCTCCCAAAGCAACCGCAGCAGCACTATCGGGCACAGCGCAGCGGACGATCTCACATCCTGCTGCCTGCAAAGCAGAAATCTGCCCAAGTGTCGCCTGGATATCTCGCGTATCTGTGTTACACATGGATTGCACGCTAATAGGAGCATTCCCACCAATATTCAGTGTTCCTAAACGAATTTGCCGTGTTTGCTGACGCACTATATTGACTCCTGAAAAGTTCAGTTTGATGGATATAATTATATTCGAGCGCAGTCTATCCAACTTGCATCGTAGAAACAAGAGGACAATAATTGACAGCACCCCCCACCTAAGAGTAAAGTGCGTATCTTTTTTCACGGCCGACAGGAGCTTGTCATAACTATGCGTAAAACAATTAAAAACAAAGGTGCCAAAGCAAAGGTCAGTAAACCTAAAACAGCTGGCCCAAAACCGGTAATAAAAAAAGCCATTAAAGCACCTGCCAAAGAAACACTAAAACTCACCATAGATAAACTTGACAGCGAAGGAATCGGCCTGGCGACTCACGAAGGAAAAACGGCCCTGGTACAAGGAGCCTTTCCCGGTGAAACCGTTGTCGTTCAGGTTGAGCACATTGGCAAGACCCATATATATACACAATTAGTCAAAGTTTTGCGTAATGCTCCACAGCGCACAGCCAATTCTCCGTGTAAAATTGAGCAACGATGCCTTGGTTGCTCGTTGGTGGCAATGAAGTATCCTGCACAACTTGACTTTAAAAAGGAGCGCGTCCTTACCGCCTTTAACCGAGAAGGGCTTAGCAAAAATATCTCAATTGAAGACGTGCTACCTTCGGCAGAGCCAACAAACTACCGTGCCAGTGCTAAACTGGTCTTTGGCCGCAAACGTGAACAGGTTAAATTAGGCCTTTATCAACGTGGTAGTCATGATGTTATCGATTGTCCTGAATGCCCGGTTCATCATCCGCTGATCAACAAAATTGCCGCTATTGTGCGGGAAGAAGTCCAGCGCCAGCGCATATCGGTCTATAACCCCCAACATCAAAATGGCCTACTGCGTTACCTGATGGTCAGAGTCAGTCCAACCAGCGAGAAAGCCCTGGTCACTTTTGTTTGTCATTATGAAGATAAACAGTACCTGCCCAAACTTGCCAAGTGGCTCATGCGCAAAGCCCCGGAAGTCATCGGTGTTCATCAAAACATCAACAGTTCGGGTGGCAATGTAATTATTGGTCAGGAAACCCGTAAAGTTTACGGTCTGCCCGATCTAATTGACCAGGTTGGCGACATCAAATTGCGCATGTCACCGGAATCATTCTTTCAGGTCAACACAGCTCAGGCAGCTAAAATATACGCATTGGTACGTAATTGGGCTGGGCTGACAAGACAGGATACAGCAATTGACCTTTTCTGTGGTATCGGAGGCATTGCTCTGCACCTCGCGCAAGATGCGGGAAATGTTTTTGGTATAGAATATGTTCCGGAAGCGGTCAGAAATGCCGCGGAAAATGCTCGTTTTAACAATCTGCTCAACTGTCGTTTTCAGTCTGGGGATGCAGCCATCGAATTTCAAAAGGTTGCCGCCGCAGGAAGAAAGCCAAAACTCGTTGCGGTTAATCCACCCCGTAAAGGCTGTTCAGAAGAACTACTCCATGCTCTTGGCGCAGTACAACCAGAAAAAATCATCTACGTCTCATGTGATCCAGACAGTCTAGCCCGTGATCTAGCAGTACTTAGCCAAAAAGGTTATCAGATTGACAAGGTGCAGCCGGTCGATATGTTCCCGCAGACAGCACATATTGAGACCGTTGTTCAATTGACAGTGAAGTAATATGACGTACTCCGGCTGCCGTTTTAGCGGCAGCCGGTCAAATGGCCCTTTCCACTCTTCCTAAAAACAGCGAATGTTCAATTCGTAAACATCAACCAACTGCATAGGCTTACCAAACTTAATGATTGTCTCATAAACTGTTACGCGTTTGCATAACACGCCTAGCCGCTGTTCTTTCATCTCCTGCCAGTACGGTGCAAGATCGATAACCTGATTCTGTGAATAACCGTCAAGAGCTATAGACTGCGGTAAGGGATGCTCTCCTTCGGTCTGATAAGCGACACCTTTTCGTTTACCTTCAGAGGACAGGGAATACAGCACTATTTCATAGCGAAGACAGTCATCACTACAACCTTCCCCGTTACCCAAGAATCGTTGTACCGGCTTAGGTCGTAACAAACCAAACATATAGGCAATCAGGTGGATAAAGAAAATACTAGACCAAACCACTAACCACCAAAAGTACGCAGGATTTTTACCTCCATGGTAATAGTGTTGAATGGTATAGAGAAAACCGGCAGCAGTGATTAAAACATAAATAATAGACAAGAACGATAAATGCCTGCGGAATTTACGTAAAAAGAGGACTTCACGGCCAAGCAGGGAAACACTACCAACAAGCGTGACAAAAGACCAACTGCGAACGATCTCACGATACGGAGGCCCCTCAACAAACTGACTACCAATCCAGAGCAACAACAGTAACGGAAACCAACGTAAGCCGCGTTCAAAGCTTTTCAAAGGTAGAATCTCCCCGCGGCAAATCATTGCACAATGCGGCCGCGACCACACAGGCACAAGAGAACTCGCTATTGCAAATCAAAAAAAACCTGCACACCATTCCCCTCGGGGTTCAGTGTCACCAGATGATCAGGCAATATACCACCGGTAACAACCATATGCTGAGGCTGTAAGCCAAGCTCCTCAAAGCGGCGTTTTATCTGCTGCTCATAAGTATGGGCTAACTGTAGGCGATATTCCGAGCTGTAACTCTGACTTCCATAGCCGTAAAGTAATAGCTTGGCATTAGGCCAATTTTCCTGCAAAATCGTGAACATAGCAGCAACCTCCTTTAAACGATTTTCCGTTGCCACCGTTTCACGACCTTCTTCATCTAAAGGAACAAGTATGCTACGAGACCATTTATTATCATTGACCAGATTAATAAAAAATGGTGTACAGCTTCCAGTAGTTCTTACAGAAAGTGTTGCTGGATAAAACTGATAAAGGGTAAAATCCGCCATAACAGGCAATTGAAATCCTTCAAGCTGACTATTTTCATGACCGATAGCCGGATTAAACACACCGACGACATCACCCTCTACGGTCGTTATCACTTCAATAGTTCCCAATTGCTCTTTGTAATCACAAGACCCGCCAACAGACGGTTGACAGCCAGCCAGCAGCAAGAAGAGTAACAGAGTCCCTACGACCCAGACCAAATACTGACAAGCCCCTCTACTGCGTGTTGATTTATTTTCTATTAGGCTGGTCATATTATTACCCCTTGCCACACATTTAATTTTGCCAGAATAAAAGCATAAATAACGTCTGTTCATTGTATTTTGCAAAAAGAAACTTGAAAAGCTGAAAATTGCATCGCAATAATAACCATTATCACCGATTATCTTATCGATGTACTGTTTAACTCTGCAAACAGCCCTGTTCCGAATAAAAACTTAACCGTTGCTTTTTAGAATTTAAATTTAAGTGAGCATAATAAAATCATGAGCATTCATAACCAGATTGCCGTTGTACGATACTGCCTTTTCTCTAGAGCTAAAACACTATTTAACATTTTATGTCTATTGATCTTTACAACCGCCATTTTATGCAGTGGCTGTGCAAGGCTAACTACAACCCAGCAGAATACTATCAAAAAGTTTAACATCGAACTACATTGTGGCCGTCCTGCACCTGGTGCAGATTCAGTGCTTGCGCAGCTGATTAATTATGCCGAACAACACGAAGGCCAGCTCGCTCATGTGCAATTAGAATTTTACCCGGGCGACTGTTCTTGTGAGCAGACAACAGAGGAAGCTTCGCTTCAACGATTGCAACTGATCTGCACTATGAACCCCGAGTGGTGGCTAGCCAAAAGGATGGAGCAATACCACTGCGTTGAAGCTCTAGGCCTGGCTGGGTACAACGCGGGAGTGGGTTCAATTTGCTTTCCATCACATGACAGTTTGCCGTTGAAAGTTGGCTACGCAAGGGAACGAACAGCAACCCACGATAAGATTAGCGGCAATTTCTTGCTTGATTGGGAATGGAACCTAGGCGCTCCCCATGTAGCACTCTTGATACCGGAGTAAAATCAAGCCCCACACACCGGTTAATCCTATGAACCTTGGTAGAAAAAGAAAAGGTCAAGGCTTATGCATTTACTGCGTTCAACAATACTACGGATCTGCCTACTTACACTGTTCCTGCTCGCCTACACTAGCTTGACCTTCAGTAGTGTAGATGAAGTAAAAAAACAGTGGCGCGTCCACACGAATAAAGAATCCGATTGGCCCTTGTATTGGTTGGTTAATACAGAACACCCAGAATTAAAGCAGGAAATGTTTCTGGCCGGGCCCATCGCCGGTGGAAGACCCTGGATTGATAAGATTATTGAAGTCGACCAGAATAAGGGGATTTATCTCATCACCTATTATGCCGGGCAGCCGGGAACCAGTGAACTTGTCGATACCTATTACGCGCTGATTTATAACGACACCAAAAAGAGTCTGCTCGGACAATATCCCTACCGCTATATTTCTGATCGGTACGACTACAGTCCAAAGTGGATTTTTGAGGAAAACCGCATTCTCATTACAGAAGAAGGGGGCGATCCGGTAACCATAAACTACTGAAGCGTTACACAGATAGAAAATTTACAGTTTTTCAATATACAGTTGATAACGGCTATAAGGGTGGGCAGACAGATCAATAGTAAAAATAGATTCCAAAGCCTCCACCTCAATAATCCAATGCGGTAGATTTTTACCTGGAATCTCTTTCGTCCTAAAACCAACACCTGAGATACTTGAGACGGGTACCCCATCTAATGGGACAACCTTAACGTCAAATTGATCACCCTGAAAAGCCAGCACTTTATAGAAATTCATCTGCTCGCCTCCAACTTCGTCAATGATAGTTAAAGGGCGGATATTCTCAGTAAACTCGATATAGGTATAATCACGACTGACCTGTTGTTGCTGATAACGAATTTGATTTGGAGAGCAACTTGCTAAAATAAACAACAAAACAAGTAAGAGAAAGTAATATAGTTGAGCTATAGAGATTTTAATAACCTCATATTTCATGTTCTTTCCCCCTTTTTTACGAAAAAAACACAGTTAAGGTATGGCTCAAATTATTCCCTGGCTGGAGTTCAAAATAACTATTATTAAAATCAGATGAAATCTAGCACAACTGCTGATAAATCTACCCAATCAATTAAAAAACTATATAAAAAGCCGTTCACCTCACAGGGGAACGGCTTTATAATTTTTTAGTGTTAGACGATCAATGCGCTGCCAAAAAGGCTTCAAACGCAGGGAGACCAGGCTTGTCATCTACAGTTGTGACACCATCAAACCACCCCTGATAGACTTCGGGGTGCTCCTTGATCCATTTTAAACCGGCCTTTTCATGATTCAAAGTTTTATCGTCATGAAGAAGTTGTGAAATCTCATTCATCATGGTGATAGGAAAAACGAGATTTTTCAGCAGGACAGCAACGTTGGGATAATCGTCAGCAAAACCTTTGCGGACATTGGTATAAACCGTTGCGGTACCATCATTATCACCAAAAGTGTCAGCAGTGCTGCCAGTCAGATATTTCATATCGATAATCTGATTCATATAATGAGGAGACCAAGCGAGGAAGACGACCCACTTTTTATCGCGGACATAATTCTGAACCTCGGTCAGCATAATCGGTTCACTGGTGGCGACGATTTTAAAATCACCCAGACCATACTGATCAGCATCGATCATCCCCTTGATGATCTGGTTGCCATCGTTGCCTGGCTCAAGTCCGAAGATTTTATGATCAAGCTTATCGGCGAATTTGGCGATATCAGCAAAGTCTTTCAGCCCACCAGCAACAACATAAGCCGGTGCAGCAAGAGTATACTTAGCTCCGCTCATGTTGGCGACATACTTTACAACACTACCCTGCTCAAAAAATTTATTGGCGATGGTCTCCATTGATGGCATCCAGTTGCCCAAAAAGATGTCGGCATCACCAGTGCTTAAAGCCTGATAAACAATGGGAACGGAAAGATTAGAACTGCGTATTTCATAGCCAAGGCTGGTGAGAATATTTTTGGCTAACTCTGTTTTAACCGTAACACCGGTCCAGGTGACGTTGGCAAAGTGAACCTTTTTACCCGCCCAGACAGGTTGCGCCAAAACACAGGTTAGAATTAGCAGAAACAGAACCAGAGGTCTCTTACAAGAGACAGAAGACATGTCTTTCTCCTTTTAATAATTGAATAATGAAATAAGATTAAAAAACAGGGTTAAGCTCCGAACCAATTCAAAGCTTCAGTATCGTGATTCTGGAAGATATGCTTTACTTCGGTGTACTCTTCTAGGCCTAGGTGCCCCAGTTCCCGGCCAAGACCTGATTGCTTAAACCCGCCCCAGGGAGCCTGAGTAAAATAGACATTGAAATCATTGATCCAAACGGTGCCAAAGCGCAGGGCCTTTGATACCCGCTGCATCCGCGCAGCATCTTTAGTCCAAAAACCGGCGGCCAGACCATAAATGGTGCTGTTAGCACGTTCGACCACTTCTACTTCGCTCTGGAATGACTCAACGCTGATAACCGGGCCAAACACTTCTTCCTGAACAATGCGCATATCGTTAGTGCAATTGGCAAACAGGGTTGGCAGGTAAAAGAAACCATTCTGCAACTCGGGATCATCAGGTCGCTTTCCGCCCAGTACCAGCTCTGCACCTTCGGCACAGGCTATCTCGACATATTTTTCCACTTTATCCCGATGCTCGGCTGAGATCAGTGGTCCCATTTGCGTTTGTTCAGAAAAGCCATCACCAAGCTGAATGCGACTCATACGTTCTTTTAAACGCTCGACAAATTCGTTATAGACCGGCTCTTCAACCATCAAGCGTGCTCCGGCACTACAGATCTGCCCGGCATGAAAGAACACGCCATTAAGGGCATAATCGACGGCTACATCCAGATCCGCATCGGCAAAGATAATGTTGGGATTTTTACCACCTAATTCCAAACAGATTTTTTTGACATTACCACTGGCCGCCTGAATGATTTTTTTTCCGGTGGAGATTCCCCCGGTAAACGAAATCAGATCGACATCATAACTTTCTGAAAGTTCAGCACCCACGGTTGTCCCGCAACCAAGGACGGTATTGACCACACCAGCGGGGATACCCGCTTCAATAGTCAGTTCGGTAACGCGCAAGGTTGTCAGCGGCGTAATCTCACTCGGTTTCATGACTACGGTGCAACCCGCGGCCAAGGCTGGCGCCAACTTCCAGGCGGCCTGTAACAGTGGATAGTTCCAGGGGGAAATCTGCCCACAAACACCAACCGGCTCACGAACAACTTTACTGTCAGTGCCAGGCAATGGAGAAGCGATAATCTGACCGCCATCTTTATCCGCCAGCCCGGCATAGTAACGGAAGATACCAGCGATATCGTCCATATCCCACAGGCTCTCAGTGACTGTTTTACCGGTATCAAGACTTTCCAGTTCAGCCAGTTGTTGACGATCACGTTCAATCAAATCGGCCAGTTTGAACAGGTAACCTGCCCGCTCGGTGGCCGGCAAACCCGACCAGCGACCATCGTCAAACGCCTGCCGTGCTGCGGCAATGGCAGCTTTGGCATCACTACGGTCACCTTCGGCAACCGTAGCAATAACATCCTGATTAAAAGGATTGATAATCTCTCGAACCTGGCGTGAGTCGGCATCACGCCACTGTCCACCAATATACATACGAGAGTCGGGTAGCATTATTCTGCTCCTTCTGACTGATGACGATAAAAAGATGCTGTCGCAGGGGCTTCAGCCGAATTGCCTAAAATAATATCCGCGGCCTTTTCAGCAACCATCATAACCGGGGCGTAAATATTACCATTGGTAATGGATGGGAAAACGGAGGCATCGACAACACGCAAATTGTTGACCCCATGAACTTTCAATTCGCTATCGACAACCGCCATATCGTCGTAACCCATCTTACAGGTACATGATGGGTGATAAGCGCTTTCACCTTCGCGGGCAACAAAATCGAGAATTTCTTCATCGCTCTGCGCACTGCTACCGGGCGACAGCTCTTCTCCACGTAAGCCGTCAAAGGCTTGCTGGCCGATGATATTCCGTGAACAGCGAATCGCTTCGACCCATTCTTTTTTCTCCTGCTCTGTAGACAGATAGTTAAAAAGAATCTCCGGGTGCTGAGCTGGTTGATCGGAACGAATCTTGATATGGCCGCGCACATCACTGTTCATCGGCCCAACGTGCAGCTGGAAGCCATGCCCCTGGGCTGGCGCTGAGCCATCATAACGGATAGCAATCGGTAAAAAGTGGAACTGTAGGTTGGGGTACTGCACCTGATCATTACCACGAATAAATCCACCCGCTTCAAAGTGGTTAGTCGCGGCATCTCCTGTGCGCCGGAATAACCAATCGAAACCAATTTTCGGTTGATTGTACCATTTCAGGGCCGGATACATACTGACTGGCTGCTTACAGGCGTACTGAACATAGAGTTCGAGGTGATCCTGCAGGTTCTCACCAACGCCGGGCAGATCATTGACGACTCCGATACCGAGCTGACTTAGTTCGGCACCATTACCAATACCGGAGAGTTGTAACAGCTGAGGAGAATTAATCGCCCCACCACAGCTGATCACCTCACCACCATAAGCACGGTTGATACTGTTCCCTTTTTTATACTCAACCCCGGTCGCGGTTTTGCCATCAAACAGTATCTTGGTTGCCAATGCGCCACATTTTACCGTCAGATTGGAACGGTTTTTCACTGGATGGACATAAGCACGGGCCGCATTATGGCGGCGACCACGATAAATGTTCTGGTCGAATTTCCCCATCCCTTCCTGCTGATAACCATTGACATCATCAGTCAATGGATAGCCCGCTTGTTTAGCAGCAGCAAAGAAGGCATCAAAGAGGGGGTTATCACACTTTGGAGTCGAAATATTCAGCGGGCCGTTGGAGCCGTGATATTCATCTGCACCCTGCAAACGGGTTTCAAACTTACGGAAGTAAGGCAGACAATGGGCATAATCCCAGTTTTCCAGACCTTCGTTGGTCGCCCACTTTTCATAATCAAGAGCATTACCACGAATATAAATCATGCCGTTAATGGAGCTGGAACCACCCAGCACCTTACCGCGTGGTTGAGCGATACGACGGTTGTGCATGTTTGGTTCTGGCGCTGATTCATACAACCAGTTATAGGTTGGCTTGGTTAACAGGTAGGTTAACGCTGCCGGCATATGAATACGAAAATCGAGACGATAGTCAGGTTTCCCTGCTTCAAGCAACAATACCTGATGCTCCGGATTGGCACTTAAGCGGTTCGCCAGAACACTCCCTGCTGAACCACCACCAACAATAATGTAATCGTACTTTTTCCCTTGCATCTTCAAACCTTTTCTTTCCTCAAACAAAATTGAATTCGAATTTACTTCTTCTGGCAACGTTCTACACATTGCCGTAACAACACATAATGAGCGCCGATTGAAGAGAGTGCCTGTAGCATCTCATTAGCGGCTATATATTCTGCAGTCTGACACCAGTTAAGGATCGTTTTGGTGCGGAACTCCAGATCTTCGTAAAGAGCGAAATCGTTAGAACTAAACCCTAATTGTAAGGCGCGCATAATCCATTCAAATACCGGGTTTCCTGTCATCTGGGCTAGGGAGATATTTAATTCCCGATCAAGCTCGGCTAACTTTTCAAGGTCTGGGTCACTATCAGTAAGGTATGCTTGTAATTCTTTCGTTCCATCAACCAGGGCTTGCTTTTGTTCTGCAGAACCTCTTGTTATTGCCAACATGGTGATGGTGCGATCGATACTTTCCCGAAACTCGGCCAGATGAGCGGTATCAATACGATTCTGCTTTAAAAACAAAGCTAAAGACTCACTCGCGTTAGTGACTTCCAGTTTCTTAACGAAAGCTCCTCCTCTTGCCCCTTTACGAATTTCGATCAAGCCTTTTTGCTTTAACGCCCGCATCGCTTCACGTATCACCCCCCGCCCTGTTTTAAACTGAGCTTGTAACTCTCTTTCGCTAGGGAGACTTTCTCCAGGAAGAATACGCTCACCAAGAATTGCCGCTTCAATTTGAAGAGCAACCTCTTCTCCTGCACGGCCAACCTGAACCGGACTGAATAAACATGAATCTGACATCAAAACCCTCTTTTGGTCGTACCATTGAAACCATATTTTCTAAATATTGGACTATTTTTCTTATTTTTATTCCTATTGGTCCTACCAAACTAACGATGAAGTCGATAGAAGTCAACCTTTACTTTAAATTTAGATAATAGAGGGGGGGCAAAACGGGCATTTCAGGACTTAATGGTCGTACCATTAAAAAAGACCTGCTATCAGCAATAGCGTGACAGCAGGCCCTTAAAAGGATTTTTGATTTAGAAATGAAAATTAAAATGGCGAGGCGACATCCATAACATTAAAAATGCAACGGACAAAACTACTGATAAGAGGTTCTGATTCACGCCCCTTTTGCATAACGATAGAGCGTTTACGAGAATGGGGGAAATCTTTCACATAATGACCAACCATCTGCCCAGTTTCAAGATATTCACAGACCAGACTTTTTGACAAAAAAGAGATTCCTCCTCCAGACAATACAGTATGACACGTTAAACGCAGGTCATCAGAAGTCACAACACCGGAAAAATCATCAAAAGAAAAACCGTGCTCTTCAAGCCCACGACTGATCAATTGCCGCGAACTACACCCTTCCTTACGGGCGAATAGACAATACTTAAACAAAGCGTCGAGGGGAACATAAGGAGAAGGCAAATCAAGCTTAGGCGAACTTACGAATAAGAGCTGGTCATCTGGCAATTCATAAGACTGAAATAAACTTAAGTCTGCCCCGACGCAATGCTCAACGATCGCGATGTCAAATTCCTGCTGCACAATTCCTTCCAGAGCCTGATCCGGGCTATGCAACAAAAACTTGAGATCCGCAGGAGCGCCACTAGTCAGCATAAAGCGATTTAGAACACCAGGCAGATAAACGGTGCCAAAAGTCGGGGTACAGCATAAGGCAATCTTCTGGCGCTCTTTAATCCGTTTCAGCTTGGTATACATTTCAGCTTCGATATCAAGCATCCTCTTGGCATTGCCGAGCACAATTTCCCCGGGGCTAGTCAGTTTAAGAACGCCTCCAGAGCGATCAAACAGATCATAGCCGAAAGCATCTTCAAGGTACTTAATTCGTTGAGAAACAGCAGACTGGGTAATATGGAGAGTTTTGGCTGCTTGAGAGAAGCTACCAGTGTCATTGATGGTGATGAGCGTCTTGAGATAACGGGTGTCCATTCGGTAATCCAGATATCAGAAAGAGTGGCTATCAGTTTTACTAATATAGCTATAAAAATGATTCGTTTCTACATCTGTTCATAGCTAGGTTAGTATCAGAATGTAACATTTTATAACAGATCATTCATAACAACTGACTGTTCAGTATAAACCGAAAGGAGGTCCAGCGAAAGAGCGAAAAGAAATAAGAACTGCCACATGCAAGTTTTTTTCACAACGACTGTGAACAGAAGGAGGCGACATGCGATTGACAAGACCCGGCACTAGAAAACGCCGGCTGGTCTGCTTGATCCCCCTGATTCTCATCCTGGCAGCGTGTGCTACGGGTGCAATCAGGCAAAAATTGCTGACCATGCCGGAGATTGAAGGTGCCAGCTACGTCGGGCAGGAAACCTGTCTGGAATGCCATGATGATATGGCAGAACAATTCAGCCGCAACGTCCACGGACGCCTGGCTGAATTCGAAATGATGGGTGCAGAACAAGGCTGTGAATCCTGCCATGGATCAGGAAGTCTTCACGTTGATGGTGAAGGTGACACCGATCATATCCTACGCCCGGCACAACTTGCTGCAGAAGAGACTGGCGCTATCTGTGCGACTTGCCACACCAATGGTGATCTGATGGACTGGACCCACAGCGAACACGCCTTGGCAGACCTCAGCTGCACCGACTGCCACACCATGCATGCCGAAGAAACAACCAAAGCCAACCTGAAACAGGAAGATCCTCAGCTGTGCTATTCCTGTCACCAGGAAATGTTGGCCAAAAACAACTTCCCCTCACACCATCCAATTAAAGAAGGAAAAATGAGTTGTGCGGACTGCCACAACCCGCACGGCGAGCTCAACACCCATGAACGAACCAACGATTTGTGCCTGAGCTGCCACAGCCGTTACCAGGGACCATTCGTATTCGGTCATGCACCAGTTGAAGACGATTGTACTATTTGTCACGACCCCCACGGTTCAGTCGCTAACAACATGCTGGTGCAAAATGAGCCATTTCTCTGCCTGCAGTGCCACGAAGGACACTTCCATATGCTGCGCAAAGGTTTCGATCCATCGACCGGAAACTTTACCACCGACAATATTTCCCGTGGTGGAATCGGCGACATCGGGGTTGTCGACCAAGAAGCAACAACGGCGGCTAACCCACACGGAACCGAGGGTTTCCAGATGTCATTCGGAACCAAATGTACAACTTGTCATCAGGTTGTTCATGGCAGTGACTTCCCGTCCCAACCACTGACTGGTGGCGGATTGACTCGTTAATGTGAGGAGGAAACAATATGAAGCATCGCCATTACTGGCTGCTTGCTTTGTTATCGATCCTGATCATGTTCGGAACCACATCTTTGGCTCTGGCCGAAGAGATTGAAGCGAAAGGATTCCTTGAGCTTGGTGTTTCCGGCATTGATACCAGCGATAACCCGGCACGCGTCAATGAGTATGTTACAACCCGCTCAGAAGAGGGGTTAAGCTTTTCGCCGAAACTGCACTTAGAAACCTTTGGTGAAAATTCCAGTTTTGATTTCGATGTTGATGTCAATGGCCCTCGTGATCAAAAGATAGATGTTAAAGCGGATGCTAACCGCGTAATCCGACTCAAATTTGGTCATCAGGTTCTTGAACACTGGAAAGATCATGAAACGCTGGAGCAGCTCGGTGCGACTATGGCCGGGGATACTGCTGGTGAGCAACCTCGTGTCACTACCGATGCCACGGTCGGCAAATTAGCAGGAGCCGCAGGTGTAGCAGACATCGAGGCCGCTAATGCCAACTACGAGCAGGAATTATCTAATGATTACATCATTACCCGGCGCGAAACGGAAACCGAAGCAGACCTGCAGCTTCCCGGCCTGCCAAATATCGTATTCCATGCCGGTGTTCGCATTGAAAGCCGCGAAGGGATGGAGCAGGCTCGTACTTTAAGTAAATGTAATCAGTGTCACATTCAGGCGAATCCAAAAGAGATTGATGAAGAGACCAGAGATATTACTTTTGGTGCGACCGGTAAATTTGGTCTCGTCACTCTTGAGTATGAATTCCTGAGGCGTGACTTCACCGACAAGTCCAACGACCCTACTTATGGTTATGTTGGTTCAAGTGCGACTCATGGTGGGGTTCTCGACAGCGATTCCCTGAATTATCTTGCGGGGACAGAAACTTATAGCTCCACTCCAGATTCAGAAAAGGACAGCCATTCACTTAAAGCCCGGGTTGATTTTACCCGCGATACGTCTTTAACTGCTGCGTATGTCAATGCCGAAGTAGACTCAGAGGTGGTTGAAGATGATTCATATTCCATTTCGGATGATACGTTAACCAGCGAATTTGAGTCTTTCTTCCTTAAAGGGGCGACCAGAATCGGTGGTTTACGCCTTAGCGTACGTGGTGGAAGTTACGAAATTGACGGTCCTGAGTACACAGTCACCTTTCCTGGTGTAATCGGCGCTAATCTTGATCCTGCTCTTGGTTATGACCTCACTACCGGTGAAAAAGATTATGAGTCGGCTGAATCACGTAAGGTCACTGAATTTGGTCTGGATGGTGTTTACCGCCTGGCCATGGGGACAACGTTACGTCTCGGTTATGAGTATGAAGAGATCGACCGCGATGAAATTGAGTTATCAACCACCGAAACGAATACCTTTAAAGCATCATTAAAAACACGTCTGAACAGAAAATTGTCGGGGCGCGTCAGCTACATGTACCAAAGTATTGATGAACCTTTCACAGGTGCAGATGTCGGCATCGCTCAAGTCACTGGAACGACCGATGCTGCCTATCCTGGTATGGCCTGGTTTGACCGCAGCGACTTTTTCAATGATCCAGGCAACACGGCAACAGCTGTTTACTACTGGAACAGTGTCTATCCTAACCGCGAACTAGAATCATCGCTATCGCCAGAGGATGTTCACGAGTTGAAATTTTCTTCAACCTGGGCGCCTTCAACCCAATTTGCGGCGACTCTATTTGCCCGCGTCCGCATGGAAGAGAATGACGCCGTCGAATATCAGCAGGACACCTATGTTCCAGGGGTAACGTTCTACTATGCCCCTAATGGTAAAATGAATTTGACCATGGCCTACACATTCAATAAGCAAAAAACGGAAAACCGAATGTGTGTTGGCTGGTACCATGGCTGAGCGAACGGTATCTCATCGACCCAGTTTGGGTCGTACTGTAGCGTTGCCGAATATGATTCAGATGTTCACACTTTAGCCCTTAATATGAATTACCAGGCCACCAAGAAACTACTGCTTAATGCTGGTGTCACCTATAACCATGCAGAAGATTCCTGGGACTGGGATTTTGCTGATCGTCCATCTCTGGTATGGGCAGGAACAACCCAAACTGCCTACGATACCGAAGAGCAAAATGATTTAATCGACAGTTATTCAGACCTCTCTTATGAGCAGTACGAGCTAACTGTTGGCGGGACTTACAACTTCACTGACATGATGTATGTCAACACCTCAGTCACCTACGATATTTTCAAAGCCAACGAAGGTTACGTCTATGGTGATGAAGATGGAACCGCCTACTACGGTTATGTCGGTGTCGGTTGGAAATTCTGATTTCCAGCCCTCCCATGCAATTTAATCGCAGCCCGGTGTTCGCACCGGGCTTTTTTTGTATAAAGAATTACAATTTACCATCAGGCTCATTGAATTCTCCAATCTGATCAATTAGAGTTGTTGAAGTAACTATTAAAATCCTTACTTATTGCCAAATAACAACCAACAGGAACGAATAATGATTAAACTCGATTACAGCCAGCATCAATGCCCCTACCCCGTTATCGAAACCCGTAAGCAGATCCTCGCTAATCCAGGTGTTGCTTTAAAAGTTACTGTCGGTGACGACGCCGGTCGCGATAACGTTTCACGCCTGGCTCAAAAAATGGGCTATCAGGCGACAGTAGAAGAAAACCCTGTTGGTTTTACCCTGACTCTGACACCTGAAGGAGATGCGATCAGCCAACCATCCTCAAGTACAGCCCCACAAACACAGCAAACAAGTGGAGCTTCAGTCGTATATTGTGGCAGTGATCAAATGGGCTCTGGGAATGAAGGGTTTGGCCGCGTATTGATGAAAAACTTTTTGATGACACTGTTGGAAATGGACCCACTGCCAAGTCATATATTATTTGTCAACAGCGGCATCAATCTGACCACTGAAGAGGGTGAAATTTACGACGCGCTGGTAAAATTAGAAGAAAAAGGTGTTGATTTAGCAAGCTGTGGTCTGTGTCTTGATTTCTATCATCGCAAAGAAATGCTTAAAATCGGTCGGGTGACCAATATGTTCGAAATTGTCGAGTTACAGAATCAAGCCGCCAGAGTTATTGTTCCGTAAATCGGAACTGAAAATATTCAAACAATCATTCACGAAGAGAATAACTCGTTTTTATATCTTAAGTAGCCCTATTTTCTTATGCAGAGGAGTTAACATGCTGTTGCAACGTCAGAGTGGAATCCTCCTTCATCCGACTTCACTTCCTGGCCCTCAGGCGGTTGGCTCTTTTGGCACTGAGGCTTACAGATTTATCGATTTTCTTGCCGAAGCAGGACAATCCGTTTGGCAAATTCTACCTTTGGGACCAACGGGATACGGTAACTGTCCTTACAGCTCCTTTTCTGCCTTTGCTGGTAACCCATTACTGATCAGTCTTGAACAACTGGTCAGCAAAGGAGACCTTACCCCGCAAGATCTTCCCGATCATCCAGTATCACAAACGGCGGATTATCATGCAGCAATCACGACTCAGTTACCACTCTTACAGCAGGCCTGCAACACATTCAAAGCCAATAGCAACAGCGACCGCCACGCTGCATTTGATCATTTTTGTAATGAAAATAAGGCATGGCTTGAAGACTACGCGTTATTTGAATCACTACGCATAGACTATGACTATTTCGACTGGCAAAACTGGCCAGAAGCCGTCAGAAATCGAGATCCAGAAGCTTTAAACACAGAAAAAGAGCGCTTAGCAGAACTATTTTTCCTGCAGAAATATCAGCAGTTTGTTTTCTTTGAACAATGGTTTTCCCTGAAAAACTACGCGAATTCCAAAGGAATTCAAATTTACGGCGACCTGCCGATTTTCGTCGCGTTGAATTCAGCCGATGTCTGGTCCCGCCAACATCAATATCACCTTGATAATCAAGGCCAACCAACCCTGGTAGCTGGAGTTCCACCCGACTATTTCAGTGCAACCGGCCAGCGCTGGGGTAATCCTCTTTACAATTGGGAACAAATTTCCGCTGATGGCTTCAGCTGGTGGCATCAACGCTTCGCGTGGAACTTTCAGTTATTCGACTTACTACGGGTTGATCACTTCCGTGGCTTCTCTGCCTGCTGGGCCATTCAGGCCAGCGAACCAACCGCGATAAACGGTTACTGGATGGACAGTCCCGGTTATGAGTTATTCACCTCACTAAAAGAGACCTTCCCGGCACTTCCTATAATCGCCGAAGACCTTGGTATTATTACGCCGGATGTTGAAAAATTAAGGGATGATTTCGGCTTTCCAGGCATGAAAATTCTTCAATTTGCCTTCGATTCCGATGCAAAGAATCCTTATTTGCCCCACAACCATATTCCGAACTCTGTTGTTTACAGTGGCACCCACGACAACAACACCACCTGCGGCTGGTGGCAAGAACTTGATGAAACAGTCAAGCAGCGCGTCGCAACCTATCTACACCAGAGCAACATAGATATGCCGTGGCAGCTGATAACAACAGTGCTTGCCAGTGTCGCAGGCCTGGCCATTTTACCATTGCAGGATATTCTTGAACTGCCCGCTGAACAGCGTATGAATATTCCCGGAACAGCCGAAGGGAACTGGCAGTGGCGCTATCTGCCAACCGCCCTTAACAGTCAATTAGCCACTAAATTACGGGAGTTAACACGAATATACGGTCGTGACCTGTGCTAATGCACAGAAATAAGAAGAACCTGTAACAGCTCCTTGTCCAGGCTTTCACGGCTGTGATAAAGTTTTCACTAGTTTGCGCTATAACACAATTATATTTTGCGGCGGAGGATTTACGTGAAAAAAGCACTCACACTTGTTTTAGCAAGCTCGTCTCTACTATTTATGACAGCATGTTCAAAGGATGAGATACCGGCAACGGCTCAAGCCGCACCTACACCTGCTGAAACAGCAGCACCACCTAGTCAACCTGCTGGATTCAGTGCCACGACGGGAACGGTGGTTGAAACAATGAATGCCTCCGGCTACACTTATGTTCTGGTTGACAGCGGACAAGAAAAGATCTGGGCAGCTGCACCCCAATTTGAGGTAGCTGTTGGTGACAACGTTGTTGTTCCCCAAGGAATGGCGATGAAAAACTATCACAGTCAAACTCTGGATCGCGACTTTGACGTTGTCTATTTTGTCGAATCAGTACTTAACGCCAGCAATCCAAGCATGCCTACCGCCTCGCAGGGTATGGGCAGTATGAGCAAAATGCAAATGCCGGAGGGTCACCCCCCTCTGACCGGATCAACCCCTCCTCCAACCATTGATTTTAGCGATCTGAAAAAAGCTCCCAGCGGTTATACCATCGGCGACATATACGCAAGCAAAGACAAATTATCAGGACAAACGGTCAGTGTCCGTGGCAAGGTAGTCAAATTCAGCCCGCAGATTATGGGAACCAACTGGATTCATATTCAAGACGGTAGTGGTAAACAGGCCGAAGGCAACCATGACCTAACCGTCACCAGCCATACTCAGGTTAAAGTCGGAGATACCATTCTGGTTCAAGCACCATTGACTCTGCAAAAAGATTTTGGTTATGGCTATAAATACGACCTTATTATGGAAGATGCCAACGTAACTATCGAATAGTACACTCGTGGAAAGCTTCTGGCTTTGCCCGGAAGCTTTCCACAAAATCCACCTACACCCACTTCATACGGTTGCAACAATCATTGCAGCTGCAATTCTTCAAAATTACCATCTATAAAAGTAATATCAATCACTTAACTCCTTTCAGCCAAGAGTTACTCAATTAATCTTGCAGTCCTCTCCAGTAGAGAGAACCACCTGCCTTACTGTTATTAACCAATTGTTTCAATCGTTTATAACACTTTTATAAGTTGGCATTGTTCCTGCTAAATAATGGGTCATAACTCATAAGCCAGGAGCACCTTTATGAAACGTATACTCCTATTTGATAAAAAAAATAGTCATTCACAACATATATCCCTGTTACTCAGGGTCGCAGATATGCACTGCACTCATGCAGAGTCTGTTGAAGAGGTTCTAAATCTGTTATCAATCGACAGTCTCAAACAATTGAAGTTTGATCTATTGTTGCTGAATAGCTGGCCAGATTTAAATAACCACATGGACCTCTTCAATCAATTGATTGCAGACCTTAAAATACCGGTTATTTATGTTTCAAGAGACAGCGACTACCTACCGACCTTGGACCAACGGTGCATTTCGATATGTCATCCAGAAAATGTTCTCGGCTGTATTAATACTCATTTGAGGCTGGAAACAAGAGACCGCAATAATCAAACCAAAGCAGCATGTCCGGGTGCCAATTCCCTGGCGAACAAAGAACCAGGCCTTCGCCATAGTTGTTCCTGTTTTGAATTAACAAAAGCAAACCAAAATCCACACATCCATAATTATAAACAAGCTGATATTTCTGATCCTAAAACTGAAAAGCAGCCTGGCGATAAAGAGAGGAACTAACGAGATGGATTTTATACGTAACCTGAAAATTGGTACCAAAATTTATTTAGTCTCCGTTATCACTGTGGTCATTTTTATTGCCAGTCTGATTGGGTTGTACTTTGACTATCGCAATGAGATTTACGAATCTACAGAACTCAAGGTGACCGCATCAGTAGAAACAGCCTGGGCCATCATCGATCACTTCAGTAAAGAGGTCGGAGTCCGCTATTCAGAGGAAGAGGCTAAAAACCTTGCAATCAAAACGATCAAAGACCTGCGCTACAACGGTGATGCTTATTTTTGGATTAATGACACCAAACCGACTATGATCATGCATCCGACTAATCCCAAACTCGATGGACAGAACTTAGCGAATGTTAAAGATCCAGATGGTGTCCAATTATTTGTTGAAATGGTGAAAGTGACAGAAAATCCAGCCGGTGGGATAGTACAATACCAATGGAACAAACCAGGGAAAGAAGAACCTCAGCCCAAAATTTCCTTCGTCAAAAAGCACCCGACCTGGAATTGGATCATCGGAAGTGGCGTCTATGTTGATGAACTGCAAGCTATTGTCGATAAAGTATTCTACGTTATTCTCTCAGTCACGCTATTCTGCCTGTTACTGACCACACTGTTAGTTGTGTTATTAGCACGATCCATTACCAAACCACTAAAAGCAACTGTCACAGTGATTGAAAATATGGAAATGGGTCGTTTTAACACTCAACTGAACCTGAATCGTAGAGATGAAATAGGTCAGGTTGCACAGGCCATGGATAATCTTTCAAAGAATTTTGAAAATATTATTCTCCCGATGCTCTCACAATTAGCACAAGGGGATATCACCTTCTCCCCTCAGCCTAAAGATGAATTTGATGGCCCTGGCAACGCGCTTAAAACAGTTAGTGACAACCTTAACGATACCATGACGATCATTCAAAACTCGGCCCGACAAATCAATTCTGCCAGCGGTCAGGTCTCGGATGCTAGTCAGTCATTGTCACAGGGTGCAACTCAATCGGCAGCGTCACTTGAAGAAATCTCCAGTTCGTTGAATCAACTTTCGGGTCAAACCCGTCACAACGCCGAAAACGCCAACCAGGTTAATGTGCTGTCGACCGAAGCGAAGCGTGTTGCAGAAACTGGCAACAGCAGAATGCAACAAATGATCGCGGCTATGGATGAAATTTCTGACGCCAGCCAAAGCATTAATAAAATCATCAAAGTTATTGACGAAATTGCATTTCAAACCAATCTTCTCGCTCTTAATGCTGCGGTAGAAGCAGCACGTGCCGGCCAGCATGGTAAGGGATTCGCCGTAGTTGCCGAAGAAGTCAGAAACCTTGCTGTCCGCAGTGCCAAAGCAGCATCAGAAACAGGTGAGTTAATTGCAGGATCGGTTGGAAAAACCGCCCATGGTGCAGAAATTGCGGACCAAACAGCAACCGCCCTGGAAGAAATCCTTACGACTGTCGCGAAAGTTTCTGACCTGGCCGAAGAAATTGCTGCGGCATCCAATGAACAGGCAGAAGGCATTTCTCAAATTAACGAAGGGCTTGGACAGATTGATCAGGGTATTCAGCAAAACACAGCAACCGCAGAAGAAACAGCAGCCACAGCTGAAGAGTTGTCCAGCCAGGCAGAAGATCTCTTACATATGTTAAGTAAGTTTGTATTAAAGGGACAAACCGGACAACCATCAATGGCGAGCTACGTTCTAGATGCACCAAAACCGGTTCATCCTCACACAAATGCCCCTAGACCACAACTTAACAATGATGGCTGGGAGCAAATGAGTATCGCTGGAGACAAACCAGTTATCGCTCTGGATGATAATGACTTTGGAAAATATTGAATTTCGATTTACAAGCAAACAACTTAAAAAACAACCGCTGTCAATCAATGCGACAGCGGTTGTTTTGATTTTTGGTATTAGCTAATACGCTAGAAAAAGCTGAATCTAAACTGACAAACAACATTAATTCGACATTCACCTTTTACTCAAACTGTACAACCCGCCACTAAAAACAGCTGATTAATGTGGCGTTGTACCCTGAGCAGTTAATCCCTTAAAACTTCATCAACAGTTCAACAAGAAACAGCAGACATTAGAAACGACACATTTAAAATGACAGGCTGTAATGTTTGAGCACTATTTGATATTCGCATACCTATAAATTCTTCTATAATTAATTATTCGTTTTTCATTGACTTTTTAGCTTTACCGGCACACTGTTGTTTTATCAATAATTGACAAAACAACAGTCAAGAGCATGAATATCCCGCACATATCTCATGATTATCATATTAAATGCCATGCTAACTGGATATACGGAACAAAAAAACCTTGGAACACTGTATCAGGCCAACAATCATATTTTTTAACTGGAGAAAGACATGAATAAGACCTCTTCAAAATCAATCTACTACATGATGCGCGTACTTCATCGGGATATCGGGTTTCTGGTAATAGGCATAACTGTCGTGTACGCTATCAGCGGTTTCGCGCTCACTTACCGTGAGGCAGATATTTTTAAAACAAGCACCGAGGTGCAAAAAATTGTGCAACCAGGATTACCAGCTAATCAACTAGGTCGCGTGCTACAGATGCATAAACCCCTAAAAATTTTTAGTGAAAATGGGGCGACTGTCACTTTTGAGGAAGGTACCTATAACAAAGAGACGGGCGAAATTTCTTATATCAGTCATGATTTTGTGCCCGTAATAAAACAGTTTAACGATCTTCACTTTGTGTCCAGTAAGGATTCTCGCCACTGGTTTACCGCCACTTATGCAGTGCTTTTACTTTTTTTGGCGTTGTCCTCTTTCTGGATGTATAAACCAGGAACAAAATTGTTCAGAAGAGGGCTGGTCCTCGCGATAGTAGGTGTGTTTGGTTCCATAATTTTAATTATGATATGATTTTAGTCGATTCTTTAACATTTTGTGATTATGGATAGACAATGAAGCGTTTTATGTTATTTCCTAACCTTTTTACTGTGGGTGTGTTGTTACTAATCATGCTCAACACATCTTGTAGTCATGTACAACATCAGAAACAGAATAACGATTACATGACCCTCTATGAGCAGGCCAATCATGCTGGTAATGACAGCGAAGCCTTGCATTACCTTGAACTAGCTGCGGAACAAAAAAATCCCGCAGCCTTGGCTAGATTGGGAGATTCTTACCTTCATGGTCGATATGGCCTAGAAGATCCTGAAAAAGCCTTTTCTCTCAGTCAGGAAGCAGCCACAGCAGGAAGCAGTCAAGGCATGACCAACCTTGGGGTTCTCTACCTTAAAGGATTGGGAACACAGAAGGATTATGAATCGGCCCTATCTTGGCTAAAAAAAGCCTATACGGCAGGAGACATGAAAGCCCCACGCTATATTGGTCTAATCTATGAAAAAGGCTTGGGCACCCCAGTCAACTATATCAAAGCAGCCCATTTCTATCAGCAAGCTGCGGCTAAAGGCGATATTACCGCACAATTCTATCTTGGGCAGTGTTATGAAAAAGGCGTAGGTGTCACACAAAATTATCAGAAAGCTTTTGATCTCTATCAGCAATCCGCAGCGCGTGGTGACATAATCAGCCTTCCGGCCATTATGGCTCTTGGCCGCCTGTACGAAAAAGGGCTAGGATGTACCAAAGATATTGATATGGCAGTTCAATGGTATGCCAAGGGAGTGGCCCTGGGTGATGCGAGTGCCAAAGCTAAAATTGCCGCGCTCCAATATCCAGACAATCCTGATCTTATGAATATCACAGCAATTGTTAAAGTGATTGGAGATGGTCAGAAAATAGCCGCCATTGCCCTTGAGTACACAAAACCCATTAATCAAAACTCATTACAGATAACCGATTATGCCATAGACAATCGAGATATTACCTCAATTTACGTCAATGATAGCGCAACAGTCTCGACAACAAAAAAAACCGGAAATTTTGTTATCGTCGAATTAGCCACAACCATCGATAAAGAAAGTACCACCCCAGAAGCTGGGCCGCAGCATGAAAATGATACAGATATGCACAACCGACCAGAGGGGGAATCGGGACAAGAAAAACCTGCTGGCTTCACAGGCCCGCAGTTGGGACAAATCTCTGATAAGCCTGCACAAGCTGTAATTTTGAGGGCCCAAATCGTTCAATGCGGTGCAATCGCCACAATGAGTGGAAAGATAATTCCCCCAACTGCAACAATGCTGACAAGCAATAGAACTGTAAATCCCGATATCCAGGGATTTAAACAGTTCGTTTACCATGACGACCAGTACGACAAAGACTTGATGTATAATCTATATTTACCAGCGAACTATGATTCAACCAAGACATACCCACTTGTTCTGTTTATGCACGATGCTGGTGCCGTCAGCAATAATCCTCTCGAAACTTTGACCCAGGGGCTAGGAGCTGTAATCTGGGCTTCGAAAGAAGAGCAATCACGTAATGAGAGCTTTGTGCTTGCACCGCAGTATAATTCCATCATAGCCGATGACAATTCACAAACGTCTATCGATATGGATGTGACGATCAATCTGCTTAAATCGCTTATGTCAAAATACAGCATTGATACGAACCGCATATACAATACCGGCCAGTCGATGGGCGGCATGACAGCTATTGCCATGGACCTTAAATATCCCCACCTGTTTGCAGCGTCACTGCTGGTTGCCTGTCAGTGGGATCCAGCACTTGTGGCGCCTCTAGCAAATAAGCCCTTGTGGATTATTGTTTCTCAAGGGGACAACAAGGCCAACCCAGGAATGGATGCAATTACTGCGATTCTACAGAAACAAGGTGCTAAAATCGCCAAAGCAACATGGAATGCGGAAGCGGATCCAAAGACACTGGAGCTTAATGTGAAACAGATGCTCAGTCACAATGCCTCTGTTAACTATACCGTTTTTAACGGAGGAAGCCATCGTTATACCTGGCAATATGCCTACTCGATTTCAGGAATAAGAGATTGGCTGTTCAAACAGCATAAAAACTCACAATAACCTATTCTATTCATCCCTTTAAAAAGGATTTCTGCGTAATATATTGATCAATATTGATGATTTACTTAGAGCCGGTGTCAAGAGTTGTCTTCAAATCTCCAATTAAAAAAAATCTTGCATATATTTTAGAGAATTTGAGTGGGACACCGGCTGGTTTTAATCAGAATACAATCTTGCATTGCTTGTAGCATCAAATCGAGAATTTTACCTTTTAGCTGAGATCTTCAAGAACGATATAACCTTAATCAGAAAAAGAGATATCAACCGGAATGAAAAGCCTTATACAAAGTTTCGACCAAGGTAGATGGCAAGCCTGGCATATTTTTCAGGTCTTCTAATGAAGCTTCTTTGAGTTTCTTCAGACTACCAAAATGCTTTAACAAAGCTTTGCGCCGTGCAGGGCCTACACCGGGGATATCCTCAAGTGAGGATCTTAGGTTCGCTTTATTGCGCAATTTACGGTGGTAAGTAATAGCAAAACGATGCGCCTCATCACGTAACCGCTCTAACATATAAAGAGCAGCTGCACCTTGGCGAAAGTTGACGGGATTTTTGCGCCCAGGGAGAAAAAAGCGCTCTTCACTACGCTCGATGGCTTTACCCCTTACATTTGAAATGACGCGACTTTTTGCAATACCAACAGCCCCTATCTGTTGGCTGAGCTGAAATTCGCGCAACACCTCTGTCAATACCCCCAATTGCCCTTTACCACCATCAATCAGAATCATATTGGGAAGATTATTTTCTTTGAGACCACGTTCCAACCGGCGCGTTAAGACTTCAGTCAAAGAAGCATAATCATCTGCACCCTCAACAGTCTTAATTCTAAAGCGCCTATATTCCTGAGGGGCCGCATCACCGTGAAGCAAGACAACCATACTCCCTACCGACATTTGCCCCTGCACGTTGGAAATATCGTAGCATTCGATACGCTCAGGCAGAGCTGGCAAATGAAACTTTGCTTGAAGCTCCTGCAGAATATCGCGACGGGCTTTTTTACGTTGTCCACGTTGTTTATATGCTTCAGTGGCATTGCGCTCGGCTAATTGGCACAGACGTTTTTTCTCGCCCCGTTGCGGAGCTAAAAGGTGAACCTTCTTTCCGCGTTTTTCAGAGAGCCACTCGCCAAGCAGATCACTTGCCTCAAATTCAAAAGGCAACAGCAGTTGATCTGGCAAAATAACCCCACGGGAATAATATTCTTGCAGAAAACCACTGAGTAGTTCTTCCAGGTCAAGCTTCCATTCGAGCAGGTAGGTCTGACGACCTATCAACTTTCCCTGACGAATAAACAATAGAGCGACCTCGACTTCACCACCATCACGATGCAAACCAATAACATCCTGATTTCCTCCGCCGTAATCTGTGACTTTTTGTTTTTCAACGCTCTTCTTAATAGCATTGATCTGGTCACGACAACGTGCAGCGTCTTCAAAACGCATCGCTTCTGAAGCATCCAACATACGCTGCTGCAAGCGCTGGATGACTTCAGATTCACGTCCTTCTAGTAATTGAATAACGCCATCAACCAGTTTACGGTAATCACTCTGACTGATCAGACCATGACAAGGAGCACTGCACTGACCAATCTGATGAAACAAGCATGGTCGACCCCGTTTTTTACACCGTTCAATGGCAGCATGGCGCAGAGGGAAAATCCGGTAAATTTCCTTTAACGTTTCCCGAATAGCCCCAGCTGATGAATAGGGGCCAAAGTATTGAGCACCATCATTTTTCACCTGCCGGACAACCTGCATCATAGGAAATTCATCATTCAGATCAATTCGTACCGATACATAGGTTTTATCGTCACGTAATTCTATATTATAACGGGGGCGATGTTTCTTGATCAGGGTATTCTCAAGTAACAACGCTTCTTTTTCTGTATCGGTAACAATCACTTCGATACGCAGTACTTTTTCCATTAACAATGGAATATGTAAACGACCATCTCCACCGGGAGTGAAATAATTGCGTAAACGTGTACGTAGCCGTTTTGCCTTACCGACATACAGAATTTCATTGTCTTCACCAAACATCTGGTAGACGCCTGGTTCCATCGGGTATTTGCTTAAATCAATTTCGAGCATAATTTATCTAAAAATAGAGATTCGGATCACGAGTGAATGATTGGTCAACTGTTTTTATCTGGTGCTGTCCAAACAACTTGGTATAATAGCATTTTTCTAATTTATGACCAATGGTGAGCAATAAGAATAATGCTTACTATCTTTGGGAGAGGTTAACGATTGTGAATCCATTCTGGCAAAACATTTTCCGCAATCGCGGTCATGAAAATACTCTGAGTTACTTCCTGAGCACGTTCCCGCTGTTCAATAAACTCGACAAACGCGAATTGACATTAGTAGAAAACACCGTACATGTCCGCAATTACGCCCCGGATGAACTTATTTTCAACGAAGGGGATATCGGCTCGGGAATGTATCTTATCCGTAGCGGTAAAGTCCAGATTTATAAACTTGATGAGCTGGGCCAGGAACGTGAACTCGCCTATCTTGAAGCCGACGATTTTTTTGGCGAAGTTGCCCTGACAGCTTCTCGTGCCCGCAATGCCGGAGCACGTACAACTGAGGCAACAGTCCTGGTCGGGATTTTTCGCTCAGATTTTCTCGATCTGGTTCGTCGGCACCCGGTCGCAGCAGCAAAAATACTGCTGGGGCTTAACCGGGTTGTCAGTGACCGCCTGATGCAATGCAGCGATCAGCTCGATGAGCTACAACAACAGTACCATAAACAATTGGAGCAGGATCACCATGAATGAACCCAATCATTGGAGTCGCGCTCAAGTTGCCGTTCTCTACCTGGTGTTAACGACCGGTATTGCCTCAGGTATCATAATCTATTCATCAGCAACGGCTTTTACCGATCTGTTCAGGACTGCAACCAGTGGACTGTTTTTACCCCTGCTCTTATCTTTGGTACTTTCGTTTTTGCTCGATCCCGTCGTCCAGTTTTTTGAAAGTGATCATATCGGTCGAACCGCCAGCATATTTATCGTATATATTCTACTGACCGCGATTATCGTTCTGATGTTACTCATCATTGGCCCGCCAAACTGGAAAGGGATGATGCAGGCATTAAAGGCTGATTTTCCCCGCTACATTAGCCATGCGATTGAATATACCAGCACGATGCTCGGTAAATTCCAGGACCACTTTCCTTTTATTAAAGATTACGATATTGCTGGCCGCATGCGTTTTACATCACAAAGTTTTATTGGCTGGCTTATCAAAGAAACACCGCGTTCGGCTATGCGTCTGGGCAGCCTGCTACTCCTTATTCCGTTGTTCAGTTTCTTTTTTCTGCGAGACAGCAGAAGGATCATGAGAGGTCTCATTTCCTTGACCCCAAATCGCTATTTTGAGATGATTTTAGATATCTATGCTCATATCAGCTGGCAGTTATCTCACTTTATTCGTGGCCGCATTCTTGAAGCATTAATCATTGGTCTGGTTATCTGGCTAGGACTGACCCTGACCGATATCCGTTACGCCCCGATTCTGGGTATAATTGCTGGTGTCACCAACCTGGTCCCCTACATTGGCCCGATCATCGGCATGTTACCAGGACTGATTATTGCGCTGGTCGATTTAGGCCTTGGTGGACAGTTCTGGTGGATCTTTGTCCTCTATATTCTCATTGCTCAGATTATCCTCGATAATTTTATTCTGATTCCGATCCTCATTTCAAAAGTTTCCAACCTTCACCCCCTCTGGGTCATTCTGGCGATTGTTATGGGGGGGAAAATTTATGGTGTGGTGGGCATGATTATTGGCGTTCCGATTGCGAGCAGTATCAATATTATCATTATTGAGATTCGCCAGTACCGGCGCTCTTTTAACCCATATAACCGCTACTTCAGTAGCCGAGGCAAGCTTCTTTGACGTTTTGTAATCAATCCCTGTTAGATCAGGTCATAGATCTCATCCGCCAGGTAGGTTCTTACCAGGTGTCTGCTTTTCGTAAACACCCAGTCGGCTGGGGAGATGAGAAGGCTGAGCGAGAATTAGTTTCTGAGATCGATATCCAGTCTGAAGATATGCTGCGCAAAGGGCTGAAAAAGTTACTACCCGAAGCAGGGTTCTACGGTGAAGAGCTTGGTCAGCAAGGCAATGAAGAGTTACGCTGGGTTATTGATCCTCTTGACGGCACAACCAATTTCCTTAGTGGCCTGGAGCAATTCAGTATTTCTATCGCGTTGGAATACCAGGAACGGAGTCATCTCGGGGTTGTTTATCGTCCCATGTCTAAAGAATGTTTTAGCGCCCTGCGCGGCCAAGGCCTGTTCCACAATAGAAAACTTCGCTCACTTGATGCCAATCCAGCTTTAAAACAGGCGCTTATCGGAACCGGCTTTCCCTATCGATCCCCAGACCTGAGTAAGGCGTTTTTCCCCTGTGCTGAAGAGGTGCTTTACCAATGTCGAGGGCTACGTCGTTTTGCTTCGGCAGCCCTTGATCTTAGCTATGTAGCCAGCGGTTTTTTGCAAGGTTTTTGGGAAAGTGACCTACAACCATACGATGTGGCTGCAGCCCTTCTTTTTCTTGAAGAGAACGGCTGTCTTGCGACCAATCAGGCTGGTCAACCCTACTCTCCTTACCGTGATCGAATTTTAGTCTGTGGCCCACCAGCCGTTCATAGCGAGTTGCTGCCAATTATCGCCCGCTATTATTAAGCATTGCTTCCCCTTGCTGACGTCACAACAGCAAGGGGAAAATAAACAAAAGAGTTAAAGAATTACTTCCCTAATTCTCTAGAGCGCTCTGCAGAAGCAGAAACTGCTTCCATCAGCGTGGTGCGTAAACCATTTTTCTCCAGGGTACTCACGCCGGTAATGGCCGTTCCCCCCGGAGAACAGACACGATCTCTCAGAATCGCGGGGTGTTCACCTGTTTCACGGACCATTAGTGCCGCGCCAACGACAGTCTGTACTGCCAGGGCATGGGCAACATCACGACGCAACCCTTCGCGGACACCACCATCAGCAAGAGCTTCAATAACAGTGTAGATGTAAGCAGGCCCGGAACCAGACAAACCAGTTGCCGCATCCATCTGGCGTTCATCGATAACCTGAACCGTGCCAACAGTTTGCAGTAATTCCTTAACGACCGCCAGATCTTCTTTACTGGCATGATGACCACGGCAAATAGCACTGGCTCCTTCTCCTACCAGAGCTGGAGTATTAGGCATAACCCTAACAACCCGTGAAGCACCTTGAAAAAACTTTTCAATTCCAGAACTGGTAATGCCGGCTAAAATCGAAACCAATAATTTATCTTCGTCATAAGCACCGGCCACTTCTTGCAACACTTCCTCTGCAATCTGCGGTTTGATCGCTAAAACGATCAGATCGCACTTTTCCATAACGTCCAGGTTGTTATCTGTAACCTCGATGCCAAAGGTATCAACCAGATGGTCGCGACGTACATCACTCGGCTCAGAGGCCATAATACGTGATGCCGGGCAGGTCCCCCCCAACAATCCTTTTATGAGGGCTTCAGCCATATTTCCGCCGCCAATGAAACCAATTTTCTGGATATTTGTCATTCCTGTTGTCCTTTCCATAAGCTCTTGTTTTGGGTACAATTTACCTTGTTTATCACAGCCAGAATAAAAATTCATCAGCAGAAAGATCCACAGACATTAATTGCCTTGACACAAACGCTTGTCACGCGTACTAGAAACTATCTAAAAGCACTTAAATGAACGCATAACACGTTTAGCGTCAAACGAAATATTGAGTCGCTGCGACCGATAATAAAGGATAAAGAGAATGGATCTTTGGTATACCGAAAAGCATAGTGAAAATGTCGGCATCACAATGAAAATCAGCAAGACCTTATTTTCGGGAGAAAGTGAGTTTCAAAAACTTGAAATTCTCGAAACCCTGGAGTACGGCAAAATGATGCTGCTTGATGGTCTGGTCATGGTTACGGAACGGGACGAATTCGTCTATCATGATATGATCGTTCATCCGGCTCTCTTTACCCACCCCAACCCAAAGAAGGTTCTCGTTATCGGTGGTGGCGATGGTGGAAGTATCCGCGAAATCGTTAAACACCCAGGTGTTGAGTTGGCGGTTCTGTGTGAAATTGATGGCCTGGTTATCGATAAATCGATCGAATTTCTGCCATCAATGGCATCCGCCATCGATGGCAGCAATCCACGCGTTAAATTACACGTTGATGACGGGTTAGCATATATTCGCGCCCACCAAAACGAGTTTGATGTCATTCTGGTTGACTCAACCGATCCTATCGGTCCAGCGGTTGGCCTTTTTGAAGAAGACTTTTACCGCCTGGTTTTTTCAGCGTTAAAAGAAGATGGCATCATGGTCGCGCAGAGCGAGTCACCTTTTTACCATGCCGAAATCCAGAAAAACATGTATCGGAATCTGCGTGCAGTCTTCCCCCTGGTTGATATGTATCAGGCCTTTATTCCGACATATCCAAGTGGTTTTTGGAGTTTTGCCTTTGCCAGCAAAAAGTATCACCCGGTTAAAGATTTCGATCGCCAACGTGCTGCATCGCGTGATTTTTATACACGTTATTACAATGAAGACCTCCATCTCGGCGCATTTATGCTGCCTACTTTCGCCCGGGAAAACATTGAACCATGACACAAGCAAGCCAAACCCCATGGACCAGTCAGCATTCTGCTGAACTTTACGGGATCGACCAATGGGGGCGTAACCATTTTTCTGTAGCCCCTAATGGAGATCTCCTTGTACACGGTGATTTTGCCAATGGTGACGTCGCTATCTCTTTACCTGAAATACTACAGGGAGCCCAAGAACGTGGCCATGAGCTACCTCTATTGATCAGGATTGAAAACTTTCTTGATGCTCGTATCTCGCTGCTTAATGAAAGCTTTGCCACAGCGATTGCAGATGCAGACTATAAAGGTCGCTACAATGGCGTGTTTCCGGTCAAGGTTAATCAGCAGTGTGCAGTAATAGAAGAAATTGTCCGTTTCGGGGCGCGCTATGGACATGGGCTGGAAGCAGGCAGCAAACCAGAACTGCTGCTGTGTCTGGCTAACCTTAAAGATCAGGGTCTGTTGATCTGTAATGGTTATAAAGATCGTGATTTTATCGACTTGGGTCTGTGGGCCAATAAACTTGGTCACCGTTGTTTTTTTGTCATTGAATCTCCCAATGAACTACCACTTATTATTGAGCGCAGTCGCGCACTTAACATTGCCCCCAGGATTGGCTTGCGGATAAAAGTTTCAGTGCAAGTGGGTGGATTATGGACAGAAACCAGTGGCGACCGCAGCAGTTTTGGACTGAGTACTGCACAATTGATGACCACTGTCGATACTCTGAAACAGGAGGGGATGCTCGACTCCCTGCAACTGTTACACTGTCATCTCGGCTCACAAATTCCAGATTTGGACGAAATTCGTAATGGTGTTCGAGAAGCGAGTCGTTTTTATGCCGATTTGGCAGCAGAAGGCGTTCCTTTACAATATATTGACCTGGGCGGTGGATTAGCAGTTGACTATATCGGCAACCAATCGAAACACAGCCATTCACGCAATTACAACCTGGCGGATTATTGTCACTGTATTGTTGAAACAATCAAACACACTGTAGATGCACAAAACATCCCTCACCCGACAATCATTACAGAATCGGGCCGCGCTACAGTTGCTCACACAACCATGCTACTGTTTAACATTCTCGATGTGATGCGCTTTGAACCTTTAGCTTTGCCCGATCAACAGCCACAGGATCTGCATCCCCTTATTGCCAGGCAATATGAAATTTATCAACAGGTCCCAAATATTGATCTCGCCACAGGCTATCAAGAGGCGCTAGAAAACCGTGATAACATTCGCGACCTGTTCAGAACTGGAAAGATATCCCTTCGCCACCGTGCTATTGCCGAGAATCTTTTTCTGGCCATTGCCAGAATAATAGCCGAACAAAACAGTAGGCTTCCCCAGCAACTAACAGCATTATCAGGTATAGAGAACCTGCTAGCTGACATCTATTATGGGAACTTCAGTGTTTTTCAATCATTACCAGATTCATGGGCGATCGATCAGGTCTTTCCTATTGTGCCAATACAGCGGTTAAATGAAAAACCAGATCGGTTGGCGACTATTTCGGATCTAACCTGCGACTGTGACGGCAAACTCGACCATTTTATTCTTGGACAAGGAGAACGCCAAACGCTTCCGTTGCATACAATAGGAGATGAAGAAGATTACGTATTAGGTGTTTTCTTAATGGGAGCCTATCAGGAAACTCTTGGTGACCTACACAATTTATTCGGAGACACTAACGTTATCAGTATTCGTATTAATGAGGATGGCTGCTATGATGTAATGAAAGAGCAATCAGGAGATAGCATCAGCGAAGTTCTCGCTATGCTCGAATATAACCCTGCTTTTTTTTACGAAAACTTCCGTCATAACATGGAACACGCGGTCAGACAAAAACAGATTACTATCAAAGAAAGGCAACAACTGCTGAAACTTTTTTCAGCCCAACTCCAGAATCAAACCTATTTTAATTACTGATGCAACCCGCTTAAGGCTGATAATCAATCGAAAGGGAAGTTTATGACATTGACGGAGTTACGGAAATACAATGGTAAACAGGGGCAGCCGGCTTATGTCGCTGTCAGCAATGTCATTTACGATGTCACTGACAGTTCCTACTGGGCGCAAGGGAATCATCTTGATGCACACCATGCGGGAGCGGATCTAACCGAAGAACTAAAGAAAGCACCTCACGTGCGAAGCGTTATTGAACGATTTCCGGTTGTTGGCAGGTTGGAGCAAATAGAACACGAACCCACTAAAAAACTATCCTGGGTTTCTATTGCTGTCATGGCAGCAGTACTGCTGCTGTTAATTGTCACCTTTATATAATTTTTTCCATAAAAGCCACTGCAATTAATGCAGTGGCCGTTAATCCCATAATTTATCAAGCAGATCAGTCAATTTAGTACAGATTTCCGTTTTCCCCAACACATGGATAATCTTGGTATTTTCCATCCCCTTTTCCTGCATCGTTAAAAGATGTCCTGAACATAGAATGACCGGAGTCTCTGGTGCTAAGGCATAAATTTTCTGCGCTAATTCAATACCTGTCATCTCCGGCATCGATTCATCAGTAACAACTAAAGAAAACTTTTCAGGCTGTTCGGAAAAAAGATCATAAGCCTGTAGACCATTGAAAGCGACACTGACTTCGTAGCCAAAATCCTCCAAAAGATCCGCACCTAACAGCGCCAGACTCTCTTCGTCATCAACGAATAATATATGTTTTTTCATGATGCTATCCAGATCTCAAACTGTGATAAATGATTTTGACTTTTAGTGCGGATAGTAAGCGAAGACCTACAACTATGAAAGCAGGTTAGTACAATGAACTTTTTATCATAATTTTTTACTAATCTGCAAGACATTCTTCATTGTCAACGGGCAATCAAGGATTTAGCTTGCTAATTTGAAAAGTAATTAATAAAATAAAACCAACAATCCAAACTCATGGAGGCAAAATTATGGCAAGACTGGTTGAAAATCCCGATCTCGCATTCCGTCTGGCACGTGCTATTGTATCGGATATTGCTCTTTACAATCGCGATAAGGTGACAGAAGGAATAAAAGGTGATAACATTTTCGACCTGATGGATGAGGAACTTGCAGAAGGCCGGGAACACTTCTTCTCAAGAGTCTCTCCTGAAATGGAAAATCGTGACCACCTTTATGAACGTGCTATTGTTGATGTTATGATCAAACAAGCAGGAAAAATTGAAAGTCAGATCTGGTAAATGAGTTCAAGCAGGCAGTTGTTTTTTGCCGAAGACAATCCGGGTGAGCGCCTTGACAGCTTTATAGCTGCAAGTCTGCCCGATATCAGTCGTTCGCAAATAAAAAAGCTGATCGATAGTCAAGCAATTACAATTGCTGGTGCCGCAGTGAAGGCAAGTCATAAACTCAGAGGGGGAGAGACCATTTTCATCGAACTCCCCGATCCTGAACCGACAGAAGCCATTCCTGAAAATATTCCCTTAGCGGTTCTCTACGAGGACAGCGATGTTATCGTTGTCGATAAAGCTGCAGGCATGGTGGTTCATCCAGCTGCCGGGCACGCCAGTGGCACACTAGTCAATGCGCTACTCTACCACTGCGAAGATCTGGCCGGAATAGGTGGAGCTCTCAGACCCGGTATAGTTCATCGTATCGATAAGGACACCTCAGGTGTCATGATCGCCACGAAAAACGATCAAAGTCATATCCATCTGGCCCAACAATTTAAAGATCACAGCATTAACCGCGTCTATGTCGCGTTGGTTCATGGTATCCCCAAAACGGCACGGGGAACAATCGATCTCCCCATTGGCCGACACCCGGTCCAGCGCAAAAAAATGAGCAGTCAAGGCCGCCAGACAAAGCACGCTGTTACCCACTGGTCAGTTTTAAAAAAATACCCTGAAGCACAATTATCTCTGGTTGAATTCAAGCTTGAAACCGGACGAACCCATCAGATCCGGGTTCACTTTTCTGAGCAAGGCCATCCGCTAGTTGCCGACCCTCTGTATGGTCGTCCGATAAGTAGCTTCAAGCGGGATCCTCAATTAATATCCTTAGTCAAAACTCTTCCAGGGCAGGCCCTTCATGCCAAAACCCTCGGCTTTATTCATCCTAAAACCGAAGAATACCTCGAATTTTCTAGTGAAATCCCTGAAATTCTGGGTAAAATTATTACCTACCTTGACCTTCAAAACCAAGCAGCATAGACTGTCCTACTTTTATCTTTTGTACTATATGGAGACACTATGAAACTTGTCCGAAAAGGAAAGATCTCTTTCCTTCAGCCTGCGCTGGCTAATGACACCATCACTGCGGGATTCAGCACCCGTAACGGAGGAGTAAGCCGCGCCCCTTACAATTCTTTAAACTTAAGCTTCGGAACCGATGATGCTCTCCCTCACGTGGAAGGCAATCGCTCGACTTTTGCCCGTAGCTTTGAACTTGACCCTCATCAACTTCTCACGGTTAAGCAAGTCCACGGTAAAGATCTGCTACTGATTGATGAACCCAACCCCGACTTGTCTCACTTCCTCAATATAGAAGTCGATGCCATCGTGACAAATCAACCTGGTATAATGATCGGCGTACTAACAGCCGATTGTATGCCTATCTTGCTGTGGAATTCAGATAAAAAAATTATTGCCGCCATCCACGCAGGCTGGCGTGGTGCAGCGAATGGGATTATAGGCAAAACAGTTGAAACCATCTGCAAGCAGTTTGATTGTGAAGCAAGTGAATTAAAAGCCGCAATTGGCCCCGGGATCAGTGCTAAAGGGTACGAAGTCGACCGCCCGGTGCGCGAAGGATTTCGTAACGGAACAGGATTCTGGAACGAAATTGCCACAGAAACAACACTCGGCCACTGGCTAGTCGATTTACCACTGAGCTGTCGCCTGCAATTGGAGCAACTAGGGTTAAGCCCGCAAAACATTGAAACCGCAACAGAAACGACTTGTAGTCACCCTGAATTATTTTTCTCTTATCGCCGCGATAAAGGGACAACGGGACGTCAACTAGGATTTATTATGTTGCCATAATGCAATTTTTTATAAATTTATCTTCCCAATCAGATTTTTGTCAGATTCTCTGACTATAATCACCTCAGATTGAACAAGATACACGTTCAAACATTAAGATTCGGAGGGGGGAAGCCCCCATCGTTTTAAACGATGGGGGCTTTCGTCCGCCTATAGACTAAAAAAGCTTTCGCCACAGCGAAAGCTTTTTTAGTTGGATCAGGCTTTATGAAAAGATTGCGTAAAAAAGCCGCCTCTAACAGAATACCCAGAGACGAGCAATTTTTCGCAAGGCCAAGGAAATCAAGCTTTTTGCGCGGAGGCGTAGTACTTTACGCCGCACAAGCACAAAGCGCAGATTGACGCAGAGATTGCGGAAAAGGGCTGTTTCTAGCTATAAACTCGTTTTCAGAATAGAAACGTGCAATTTTTCGCAAGGTCAAGGAAATCAAGCTTTTTGCGCGGAGGCGTAGTACTTTACGCCGCACAAGCACAAAGCGCAGATTGACGCAGAGATTGCGGAAAAGGGCCGTTTCTAACTGAAAACTTATTTACGCCAGAACGACGGAAAAAACAGCACCAACACGGTAAACAGTTCCAGCCGCCCCATCAACATACACACAATCAATACCCCCTTACCGAAATCAGGCACATGGGCAAAGTTATCAACTGGGCCGACAGACCCTAAACCGGGACCGATATTCGCCAAACAGGCGATAACGGCAGCGGCAGAAGAAACAACATCCATTCCAGTAGCAGCGACGAGCAATGAGCCGACGACAAACACAGCGATAAAGAGGGCGAAAAAGCCTAGTATTGACTGCATTACCTCTTTGTCAACCGGTAAGTTACCTAGCTTGACCAAGCGGATAGCACGGGGATGAATCAGACGAAACAACTGGACCTGAGCGTGTTTGAACAACAATAAAATACGGGCCACTTTTATCCCGCCCCCCGTTGAACCGGCGCAGCCACCAATAAACATCAGCATGACCAGAAGGTATTGAGTCACAACCGGCCATAGTTCAAAATCAGCCGTTCCAAAACCGGTCGTAGTGATAATTGAGGCAACCTGAAACAGAGTATAACGCAGGTTTTCAATCCCGCTGACATAAACATTCTGCCACCAGTTAAAACCCATGATAATAATAGTTGTTACAGCGATAATCCCGAGGTACACGCGCAGTTCCTCGCTATTGAAGAAGTCACGTACCCGACCCCGTAGAATTTGGAAATGCAGGGCAAAGTTAACCCCGGCAAGAATCATGAAGAGGGTTATAACGCCATCAATATAACCACTGTCATATGCCCCAACAGATGCGTTACGGGTCGAAAAGCCACCGGTTGCCAAAGTTGCAAAAGCATGGCAGATGGCATCAAAAAAGGACATACCACCAAACATTAACAGTATTGTTTCAACCGCGGTTAAAAGAACGTAGACCCCCCATAGCATTTTAGCGGTATCTTGAATACGTGGTTTCAAGCGGTCGGCAGTTGGTCCGGGAACCTCGGCTTTAAACAACTGCATTCCACCGACACCGAGCATGGGCAAGATAGCGAGCGACAGAACAATTATCCCCATACCACCTAACCAGTGAGTTAAGGCGCGCCAAAACAATAAGCTCTGCGGTAACGATTCAATTTCGGTCAAAATTGTAGAGCCAGTTGTGGTGAATCCACTCATTGTCTCAAAAACGGCATCGATGGGGGAAGCAATAGCACCTGAAAAGAGAAATGGCAGAGCGCCAAAAACAGCGAACACGATCCAGCCAAAAGTTACGACGGCAAAACCTTCACGCACCGATAGTTCTTTTTTACTGCGGCAGGCGGTCATGATTAAACCACCAACCACACAACACACAAGTACTGAAAGAAAAAAAGCTGACCAGGCACCATCAGCGTAATACAGAGAGAACGGGATAGGAACGATAAGGGTTCCGCCCAGACACAATAACAGTGAGCCAAGGATTCGTAAGGTTAACAACAAGTTCATTCAGGCAAAAAACCTTTCAACCTTCTGCAATGCTTCTGGCAGAGTAAAAATGACCACATGATCACCTGTCGCTAAGACACTACCACCAGTAGGAATTTCATAATTCCCGTCGCGCACAATAGCTCCGATTAATGCCCCACGTGGAAAGTTGAGATCCTGTAAAGCACGCCCGTTAACAGCGCTTTCCTCTTTGATTTCAAGCTCAAGAACCTCTGAGTTACTCCCTTCAACGGCAGTAAGAGAAATAACTTCTCCTTGTCTGACAAATTTAAGGATAGCACCAGCGGCTGCAAGACGCGGGGAAATACAAGCATCGATTCCGAGCTCCGTCGCCAGGCCGATTAATTCAGGCTGGCTGACTAAAGCAAGCGTCCGCTTAACTTTATGCCTTTTAGCTAACAAACAGGTAAGAATATTGGTCTGATCATTCTCGGTTACAGCAATAAATACACCTGCTTCTTCAAGGCCTTCTTCAAGTAGGGTTTCAATATCAAGCCCCTCTGCATTAATAACCAAAGCCTTATTCAGCTGTTCAGCAAGTTTGTAACAGTGATCTTCGTCCTTTTCGATTAACTTGGTCTGAATATTGATTTTTTCCAGATTCTGAGCAACCTGTAATCCAATATTGCTACCCCCGAGAACGAAAGCTTTACGGTTCGACCGTTTTTTATCCCCTTCAGTCTGAAGCAGGTAATTAATTGCGGGCAGTTCTTGCTGAGGGGCAAAAATATAAATGCGATCGCCAGCCTGGATCGAATCATCTCCGCGTGGGATAATGGTGGTATCCCCCCGGGCAATAGCCACCACAACAAAGCGATACATACCGCGCAATTCGCCAAGCTCAGCCAAAGTCAAATCACACAGTGGACTGTCAGCATCAATTCGATAGCCCTGGAAGAGAATCTGTCCATCAGCAAATTCAGCGACATCAAAAGCATTGGAGCTGCAAGCGATCTTGGTCAGTTCATCAGCAACAGCATCTTCTGGATTGATTAACAGGTCTATTCCTAACTTTTCTTTAGACAGGACAGCTTTACTGCTGGTGTATTCGATATTTTTAGTCCGGGCAATCAAGATCCCGACATTGTATTCCCGGGCCAACAAACAAGCCAGAATGTTAACTTCATCAGTGTTTGTAACAGCAATAAAGATATCAGCAGACTTGATCCCTGCACTTTCCAGGATTTCGGCACTGGCGCCATTTCCGACAACACCCATGACATTAAGACGGTCCTGAGCGCGTTGGACAACCTCTTCGGCCTGATCAACCAACGTCACTTCATGACCTTCACGAGACAGTCGATCACACAAAAAATAACCGACCTGACCCGAGCCAACTATAAGGATTTTCATAACTTATCTCACCTTCAAACGGTTCCCCCTCGTTTGCACAATTCGCTAACATCGCATAATTTTCTTTTTTGTGCAATAATTTGCTCCCTGCTGTGAATTATCGGCAAACGGTATAGTTTAGTGGTGAAGAAAGAGAAATTAAGGTGTCAGACTATGGATTGGTTTAACGATATCGACGAAAGTCACATTCGTCGTGAGCGTTCAAAAGCACGCGAGATGCGCAAACAGAGCTGGTGGAAAAACAAAATTGCCAAAGGGGAATGTCACTATTGCGGTCAACAGGTCCCCCCCAAAGAGCTAACTCTGGATCATATTGTCCCGCTGGTGCGTGGCGGTCGCACGACTAAAGGCAACTGTGTTCCTGCCTGCAAAGAGTGTAACAGCAAAAAACAGAGCTTACTTCCCATTGAATGGGAGGAATATTTACAGAAATTAGAAAAAAGCTGATGTGGAACTTTTTTCGAGCTGGCCAATCATATATTCGGACTGGTATTTCCCCATACTCCAGCAACAAGTCCACCACAAGCAGCGCAATGCCCCTGAGCATCAATGTTCAAACCAGTTACTAAATAATCACTCCGTTGTACAACGGCAACGTGACAGTGTGGACAGCGGGTCTCAACAACTCCGGGAACATTGCCGGGATAAACAAATTGCAATCCGGCGGCATGACCGATGGCGACAGCCCCGGCAATCGTCTCAACAGGTGTTGGCTGAGTTTTTTTCATTTTATGCTGCGGGAAAAAACGGCTGATATGCCAAGGAACATGGGAACCCAATTCAGAAACGATAAAGGTTGCAATATTCTCAAGCTCCTCGGCGCTGTCATTAACTCCTGGAATCACCAGGGTCGTTATTTCAATCCAGACACCTAAACGTTTTAATTCTCGTAACGATGTTAGCACCGGCTGCAGACGACTCCCGGTGTAACGCTGATAGGTCTCATCAGAGAAAGCTTTCAGGTCAATATTGACCGCATCCAGGTAGGGTGCAATCATTTCCAGCATAGCCATTGACATAAAACCATTACTCACCATAACGTTCGCCAAGCCCGCCTTTTGCGCTAACTTTGCTGTATCGAGACAATATTCAAAGAAAATAGTCGGTTCAGTGTAAGTATAGGCAATTGACCTGCATCCAGAACGAACGGCAGCAGCAACAATTTCTTCGGGATCAAGCTGACGTCCGGAAATAAAGTGTTGGTCCTTGGGAACCTGTGAAATTTCCCAGTTCTGGCACCACGAACAAGAAAGATTACAGCCTGGAGTGGCGATAGAAAAGGACTGGCTGCCTGGATAAAAATGGTTCAGTGGCTTTTTTTCTATGGGATCAACGTTCTGACTGATGGTCCGACCATAGACCAAGGTATACAGAACCCCTTCACGGTTTTCCCGCACCTGGCACAGGCCTCTTTTCCCTTCCGGGATAAGACATTGGTGAGCACACAAATCACACTGCACCTTGTTTTCATCAAGTTGGTGATAAAGTAAAGCTTCCTTCATCATATCCTCGGTTGGTAACCCCTCCAGCTCATTAATACAAACAGGCCCATTGTGCCAGTAAGCTGCGCCATTGTGCAAGCACTGGCGTTAATATCACTCAATTCTTAAAAGCACACAACTTCAACTCTTTAATATTTAGACTAATTTAACCTGCACCAGGGTAGATCCAAACAACTCTGAACAGCTGAAAAAGAATGAATTAGCAGAGAAAGGCTGGACAACAAATCATCAGTAAGGGCACAATAAAGAAAGATTATAATTTTTTCACGTCGTTTGTCAGGAGATCCAGTGGCCGGAACCAGCCTTTTAGCACTACTTGATGATATTGCCAGTGTCCTTGATGACATCGCTTTAATGACCAAGATCGCAGCAAAAAAAACAGCCGGCGTTCTTGGTGATGACCTGGCTCTGAACGCGGAACAAGTGTCTGGAGTCAGGGCAGAACGTGAACTTCCTGTCGTCTGGGCCGTTGCCAAAGGATCGCTACGTAATAAATCTATCCTTGTGCCGCTGGCCTTATTGCTCAGTGCAGTTGCTCCTTGGGCAGTTTCACCATTGCTTATGGTTGGCGGTATTTACTTATGTTTTGAAGGGTTTGAAAAAGTCATTCATTCCTGGCAGAAGAAATGTCATCATCCTAAAAACGAAGCGGATACCATGCCCTCCCCCGCTGGGCATGTGGATCTAAAAACCTATGAACGTGATAAAATTAAAGGAGCAATCCGTACAGACTTCATCCTTTCAGCCGAAATTATCATCATAGCCCTTGGAACAGTCCAAGGCGAAAGCTTTATAAATCAGCTTCTGGTCGTATCTGGAATTGCGGTCATGATGACTATTGGTGTTTACGCTCTCGTTGCTGGAATTGTCAAACTGGACGATATTGGTTTGTTGCTGACTGCAGACTCCAGTCCTTCATCGACATCAAAACTGAAGCAAACAGCCGGTCACTTTCTAGTTCGCCTTGCTCCTTATATGATGAAGATTCTATCCATCGTGGGAACCTTTGCGATGTTTATGGTAGGTGGTGGGATTCTGCTGCACGGCCTGCCTTACAGCCACCACTTTACTCAGCTATTTCATGACACCCAATCACACCTGTTCTCTGCACTGATATCCAGCCTTACTAATACGATCATCGGTATTATCTGTGGAGCCATAGCTATGGGCATTGTCACGACAATAAAAAGCTTCAACACCACGAAGGGATCCTGATTTAATTCAGGAGAAAGCGTAGAGATGGAACTCTATCAGCAAAAACAGATCCTGAAAGTTATTGATACTCTTGCCTCGCAATATTTGCAGGGAAAAATACGAGCCATACGCCTGGCAATGATCAGCCTATTAAGCGATGGACACCTGTTGATTGAAGACATCCCTGGCCTTGGGAAAACCAGCCTGGCGTTAGCCTTATCAGGAATTTTGGGACTTGATTTCGGGCGTATTCAATGTACGAGTGACCTGCTCCCCTCTGATATTACCGGGCTGTCGGTATTCAATCGTAAGAACAATGAATTTCACTTTATAAAAGGGCCGATATTTAACAATCTTCTGCTCCTTGATGAAGTTAATCGTGCTATGCCAAAAACCCAATCAGCCATGCTTGAAGCGATGGAAGAAAAACGAGTTACGATTGAAGGAATCACCTATCCCCTACCGGAACCGTTTTTGGTTATTGCCACCCAAAACCCTGCCGAACAGATTGGCACTTTTCCACTACCAGAGTCTCAACTTGATCGTTTTCTTATGACAACAGGTATTGGCTACCCTCCTGCTGAACTGGAAAAACAGATCATCCGAAATGGCAGTATTCGAGATCGTCTAGGCACACTTGAACCACAAATTAAGCGGGAAGAAATCCTTGCCGTCATAAAATTTATTCAGACTGAAATCTCTCTTGGTGATCTGGTTGTTGAATATATTTATACGATCATCGACAAATCCCGCGCTCATCCACCTATTGCCGCAGGCCTATCTACCCGCGGCGCTCTGAATCTGGCAGCAGCAGCCAAGGTCGAAGCATATCTAAATGGCCGAAGGTATGTTGTTCCTGAGGATATCCAGCATATTGCGGTTCCTGTTGCAGCCCATCGTTTGATTTTAAACCCTGAATTTCAAACCCTCAGCAAAGAGGAGGTGCTCAAATCGTTGCTCGCAGACATTCCCGTTCCTATGGGTTGAAGCTGACCAGAGCAGGAGCTATTTATATTGCCCTGACTCTTTTCCTTGGTTTTGCTGCCGTCAACACCGGGAACAATCTGCTCTATCTGATGGTCTCCGCATTGCTTGGCTTTATGGCCATTTCAGGGCTCATGGGGCAACGTAATCTGAAAGGTTTAAAGGTAACAATTTTACCAGGGGCCGATATTTTTGCAAAACTCCCTGCACGTATCGATATTCAGGTGGAAAATCCCCGCGCTTATTTGCCCGCCTTCCTGATTGAGATATCAATAGCCGGCCAGTCCCGACTGTTTCCGCTACTCCCTCCAGGCGAAGGCCAGCGCCTTTCGCTATCAGCCGTACTTCCGAGCCGGGGTCATCATAAGCTCACTAACATCTGGGTAAAATCACGCTTTCCCATCAATTTTTTTATTCGCTCAAGCAAATTGCCAGACACAGATAACATTCTGGTTTACCCTCAACCCCAGGCAGTCATAGCTCCAGAAGGAAGCCAACAGATAAAGCGAAATCAGCAGATTGCCGTACAGCAGCCAGGTCAAGATGGTGAACTACGCAACATTGACAATTATTTTTTCAGTGATCCACTCAAAGATATCCATTGGAAACACACCGCTCGTCATGATGAGTTTAAAGTAAAACGTTACCAACGTCTTAGTGCTCCTTCGATAACGTTAAAGCTCGATGACTTTAACGGATCAGTAGAAGACCAGATCAGTCAGTGCACTTTTATGATTGATCATCTATTACGGATTAATCATGCGGTGGGTCTTAAACTCGGAAAACAGCTCATAGCCCCGCAAACGGGCAACAAACACCGGAATACCCTCCTGAAGGAGCTGGCTCTTTATGGTGACAATTGAGCACATCCTTAAAATACAGGCGTACCTGGCCGCAGGTGTTGGCGTTATTCCGGTGCTACCATTTTTACCCCCATGGGTATTATTGACCCTGACGGGAGCCTTAGTAGTCGGCATTTTTGCCGATATTAAACAGCTTACTATCTTGCCAGAACGTTTAGGCACCCTGATATCGATTGGCTTTTTCGTTTTGTTTCTTGTTCAGGTTTCGTTTATAAACCTGGCAACACCATTGCTCGAATTTCTCTGTTTATTGCTCGCTGTTCGTTTGGCCGGCCAAAAAACTCCACGCTATATCCTGCAGATGTTCCTGCTGGCCAGTATCATTCTGGCTGGATCATCCATGTTGACCCTGGCCCCCGGGTATCTGATTTATCTAATCATCGTCGTTATCCTAGTAACGACTGGACTTGTTTTGCTGAGCTTTTTAGTCACTGATCCAACGTTACAATTCGATTCCCGGTATTGGCATCTGTTACTTAAAGTCACGTTAATTCTTCCAGCAGGATCATTAGTATTGATGCTCCTCTTTTTTGTCATTCTGCCACGCACTCAAACACCACTGTGGAATTTTCTTAATCCACCAACAAAAGCTACGGCAGGAATCAGTGACCGGGTACAGCCGGGGTCAGTCACCGACCTGAGCAGTAACGGTGCCCTCGCCTTTCGGGCCGAAACATCTCTTCTTCCTCCACAACAGCTTTATTGGCGAGCAATTACCTTCAGCCGTATTGAAGGACAAAGCTGGCGTCATGAAACAATCGCGTCCTCAGAACAACTGGTAAAGAAACCAGGACAAGACCAAGTGGTTACTATCTATGCAGAACCAAAAACAGATAGCTACCTTCCAGCTCTGGATCGCCCTGTCAGCATTCTCGAAGCACCACGCAATCAGCTAAAGCTTCTCTCCGATGGCACCCTTCACTTAAGAAGACCAAACAACAAAAAATTCCGCTATCAGATTTCAGCGCGAACCATTGCATCAGGCTATCAGCAGGATGATCTCAGGAGATACCTGGGAATTCCGGCAGGTTTAAGCCGAAGGATTATCGATATCGGCGAACTACTGCGGAACAAAACCTCATTTACCGCTAAGCGGGAAGGATTAGATCAATTTTTTCTGCAGCAGAGGCTTAACTATTCCGCAACCCGATTACCTCAGACTAAGGATGCCATCGACACTTTTTTATTTGTCAGCAAAAGGGGATATTGCGAGTATTTTGCCTCAAGCTATGCGGTCCTGTTACGTCTGGCCGGGATTCCGACTCGTTTGGTCGGAGGGTATCTGGGAGGAGAATATAATCAACTGGGGGGTTATTACCTGGTAACACAGGATCAGGCACATGTCTGGATTGAAGCTTTGAATGATGAAGGGATCTGGCAGCGAATTGATCCAAGTCGCTTGGCTATTAATAGCTCTGAAGCCTTTGCACAGGCAAATCGCCCGAAGGTAGCGTCATGGACAGCAATGCTTGATTTGCTTGAGCATAACTGGAGCCAGCTCATTCTGAACTATGACCTGAGACAGCAATTCACTCTGCTACGCTCAGTCTTTCGTGGAATAAAAGATCTTCGCAACGTGACACCCGCAGTGAACGTTAAATGGTCAGCGTTAGTCCTGTTTGCTGGATTGATGATATTGCTCTGGTTGCTGCGGAATCGTCTGCGCAATCAACAATACTTGGTATTGCGAGCCTACCTTAAATGTATTGCAAAGCAGCAGAATCTGAAAAAGCTCCCAGCAAATGCAGGCTTGTTTGATCTGGCCAGACAGACAGGCAATCCTTTGTGCCAGAAGTTTGCTCAAATTTACGGGCAAGCCATATATCAAGACAAGAAATTAACCTCAGCGGAATTACAGCAACTGAAACAGATTATTCAGCAATTAAAGAAAGACAAATAAAAACCACAATAAATAACCCGTGAAGTCCTATTCCGATAGCGCAACATGGTAACTATTAAGCATTCAGATCCGAAAATTATTTAGTTGCCATCCGAAATTTCTACTTCGCAACAACCAGTTTCTGATTTGGAAAGATGCAATTTTTTGCCAGGTCAAGGAAATCAAGTATTTGCGCTTAAGGCGTAGTACTTTACGCCGCACAAGCGAATGCGCAGATTGACGCCGAGCTGGTAAAAAAGGGCACTTTCCGGACAGAAACTATTTAGCTGCAGCTACCGACATTTCCCAAGGCACAACACAGTTCACGAGTAGCTTCCAACAGCTTTTCCTTTGCGTTTTCAAGAGTTTCACCAGATAAACGTTGGGGAGAAGCCGTCACCGACATGCCGGCAATAACACTGCCATTTTCATCCCGTACTGGCGTTGCTATAGACAGTATGTTTTCATCAAGCTCACGATTATCAACAGCCATTCCCACGGCCCTGATTTCTGCGATCTTTTGCTTAAACATCTCTGGATCAGTAATCGTTCTGGAAGTAAAGGCTTTCAATTCTGTGGTAGCAAGGTAATTGTCAAGGCGCTCTTCATCAACGTGGGCCAGTAAAATTTTGCCCAAAGCAGTGCAATAGGCAGGGAGTTTCGCTTTCACAACAATTTTGACACTCATGTCATCCGGGGTAAAACGTTCCAGGGTCAGCATTTCATTATTCTGTAATACTCCCAGGTTTACGGCCTCATTAACTTCGACCTGTAGACGGCGCAAAATCGGAGCCGCAATTTTAGAGATACCCAAGCGGTTTTTGACCTGGGCTCCCATCTCATAGATTTTCAATCCAGCGGAATAAAGATTACTCTCGGGATCCTGAACGACATACCCCATATCGATCAATGAATTTAAAAAGCGGTGAACAGAGCTTTTATTAAGATCAAGATTTTTACTCATGGTAACAGCTTTGGCCGGACCTTCTTGACAAAGGTATTCAAGAACCCTGAACATTTTAACAGATGAAGCCATCGACATAGCGGCCCTCCACAATGCTGAAAATTTCATTAAATAAGATAAGACTCAAGACGAGAGTGCAAGCAATCTACCAATATCAACACAAATCTGCAACGCCACAGTAAAAAAGGATCGATATCCAAACAAATCTAGAAAACCCGTTTTTCTGATTTGGAAATGAGCAATTTTTTGCGGTGGCTAGGAAATCAAGCCCTTGTGCGGAGGCGTAGTTCTTTACGCCGCACAAACAAGGACGCAGATTGACAACGCCACGGTAAAAAAGGATCGATATCCAAACAAATCTAAAAAACCCGTTTTTCTGATTTGGAAATGAGCAATTTTTTGCTGTGGCTAGGAAATCAAGTCCTTGTGCGGAGGCGTAGTTCTTTACGCCGCACAAACAAGGACGCAGATTGACAACGCCACGGTAAAAAAGGGCCATTTCCAAACAGAAAAAAAAGACCGGGCATAAAGCCCGGCCAAGCAGCATTTGAATGCTGAGGACACTGTTTCGTCTGCACATGAGCCCATCATCTCCCGTGGAGCAAAAAGTTCTACTTCCGATACGGGATTCTCACCGTACAAACGTTTTTCTGTGCTGTTCCGCCTGCTAGGGCAAAACAGTCTGATAATTTGGATCAGGCGGTCTTTGCTCCTTCTGGAATTTCATTGGTAACACGTTTATCGAGAGTACGATAAAGAGCCGCAAAAACCAGTCCGGCAATATTAACACCCAGAGCAATCAGAAAGGCATTATCGTAAGAACCGGTAGCAACCCGCACCTTCGCGGCGGACAGAGGACCGGTCAGGGCTGCCATACTTAAACCGACAAAAGTAATTCCGTAGTTAACACCAAAGTTTTTCAGCCCGTAACGTTCACTGATAATCCCGGGCATAGTTCCCATGAAGCCACCAAAAACAGCACCAACACCGATACCTGAAGCGACAAAACCGGCCACACTATGAGTAAAAGCCAAATTCAGTAAAGACAATGCTGAAACAACGTACATGACCATAATGGTATTGGAACGTCCAATTTTATCAGACACACCACCAAATCCGATTCGTCCTAACGCATTAGCTAAGGTAATGACACTGACAAAGAAAGCCGCTTTCATAGGCGTCAGGTTGTACATCAACTGGCCTATCGGTGATGCGTGAGCAAGAATCATCAAACCTGACATGGTTCCACAGAACATCATCATCAAAACCATCCACCAGACGATATCACGGATCATTTTATGCCAAATGATATTCACATCACCCGCTTTATTGACACTTGTCGCTGGTGGCTCCCAGCCTTCAGGCTTATACCCCGCGGGAGCTTTTTTAACGACAGTACTCGCAATAGCAATGACGACAAAAAAGACCGCGCCTAAAATCTGAAAGGTTGTCAATACACCATATTTAATAATGAGAGCGCTGGCGATAGGAGCAACAATCATGGCTCCACAACCATATCCAGCAGCACATAAGCCGGAAGCTAAACCACGCTTGTCCGGAAAAAACTTGACGGTATTGCCAAGGTTTGCACAATAAATAAAAGCACCACCTGTTCCCGCTAAAACACTATAAGTCAGGTATAGCATTCCGACGCTGGAGACGGTACCGGTTAGAATCAGTCCGATGGAAAACATCAAACCACCGATAATCATACCGTTTTTAGCTCCCAGCTTATCCTGGACAAAACCACCAGCAGTTGACGCAACTGGAGACAAACCATGATTGATGGTAAAAGCGAGAGCCAAAGCCGGCGGTGCCCAGCCAAACAATTGCCCTAGAGGATTGGCGAACACACTCCAGGCATACAAAGTGCCACAACAAATGTTGGTTACGATCGCCGCGACCAGAATTGCCCATCGATTGTAATGTTGCTCAGACATCTTGTTCTCCTTCTTTCGAGTTGATGAAATTACATGAGTCAATATCAGCACACAACAGACTTCCTCTGAAGCATGAAAGGATGGGCTTCATACTTCAGAGGAAGGTTTACCGCGGGGCGAAACCTACGGGATAAAGATTGACGTTTTGGGCCCTAACTCTGCAGCTTTTAGCGCTAATTCTTCGACTGTCCCATATTCCATGCACTGTGCCAGGCAGTGATGTACACAAGACGGTTTTTTGCCAGCAGCAACGCGATCAGCGCACAGGTCACATAGTTGAGTAGGAATCGGCAGGTAATCCCACTCAAATTTGCCCGGCGTGATCTCCCAGGGACCATTTTCAACCAACTTGATGCCCCATTTTCCAATCGGAAGTTTCAGTACATTTTTGCAGGCGACCTCACAACTGTGGCAACCTGTGCAATATTGATAATTTATAAGCAAGCCATTTTTAGCCATTTTTTTCTCCCGCATGCTGCTGCATTAGCGATTAATACGTGAACCCTCAACCCGCTTTGCCTTGCAGATCATCTGTTTATATGGCGCACCAAAACCAAGCTTTCCGATTGCCTTATGAGGAATCATAGTATTCAGGTTGGCATCCCAGACACCAAACAGATTCGGAGCTTCTCCATCTTGTTCCGGATACCACCAACCATGAACGGCGTGACACACTTTGGGATGAATCGTTGGCGTTAAGTGAGCAACCATGCGACAGAGGCCAAACATATTTTCCAACTCAACCCAGTCACCTTCCTTTATTCCGAGCTTTTCAGCCGTTTCTGGATGAAATTCAACAATCGGGTTCGGATCTATTTCGCGCAGGGTTTTAATCTGACGATGTTCAGAATGGAACGAGGTTGGCTTTCGGGCACCGGACGTCAAGATCAGAGGGTACTCTTTAAATTGCTCAGGGGAAGAGAGCGGACCATAGGGAGGTTCCGCATAATATGGCAAAGAGTCATCACCCCAGTTTTCAAACAAGGTCGACTTTAATTCAACTAATCCGGTAACGGTATTGAACCCAGGTTCACCATCCATACGCAGTAAACCTTTTTCATATTTTTTGTAGGTATACTCTGGTTGATAAACACCTAGCTCGCTTAAACCCTCAAAATCAATACCCAGTTCAGGCTTAAGCTGATTGGTAAAGAAGTCCTGAACAGTTTCAAATGGCCACATATCTGGATGCAGACGTTTACCCAACTCCATACAGACTTCCAGATCCGACTTAGTATCACCAACACGTAATGCCTCATTCATCGCACCGAGAGTTATAGCATTACGTCCATAATTGGTAATAACAACCCCATTGTGTTCGGCAAAGGTTGGTAGAGGCAGGAAGATATCAGCCAGAGCCATAGTCGTTGGATTATGGAATAGATCCTGAGCAACGATCAGTTCCATCTCTTTTAAAGCGTTATACCAACGCTCAGGCTGGACCGCACTCGATGGAGCCAGAACATTCGTACTGTTAATCCATGCCATACGCAGTTTATACGGTTTACCTGTTTCCAGAGTATCAAGGGTTTCATCCGGATGGGTTGTTGCCATGGCAGCGCCAACAGCCGGCCAGTTTTTAACCCCTAACCGCTTATCCCACAATTCGTCGGTTAAATTGCGACGCGTTTCCATGCGCCACTTGCCTAACAATGACGATGGCGGTCCAAGAGTTAGGCCACCCGGCACATCCAGATTTCCGGTGATTGCAGTAAGGGCGAGAATCGAATGACCTAATTGAACACCATTGGGGTTCATATCCACCGCCAAACCCCATTGTATCGAGGTGGGTTTAGCCTGTGCCATTATCCGCGCTACTGCCTTGATCGTCTCGGCTGGAACCCAGGTTATATCAGCCACTTTATCAACAGGATATTGCTGAACCCGATCCTTTAACTCATCAAATCCGTAACACCATTTATCAACAAACTCTTTGTCATACAGCTCTTCATTGATGATGATATTAAGGAAACCAAGAGCCAAAGCGGTATCTGTTCCCGGCCGCAGCTTGCAAACATATTCTGCCCGCGACCCCAACCACGTGGTCCGCGGATCAATACAGATAATTTTTGTGCCACGTTTCATCATGTCGATGATGGAGTGACCAAAAAAGCCATCAGGGTTTGAATAAAGGGGATTTTTCCCCCAGGTCACCACATACTTTGGCAGGGTAAACGCGGGATTATCGTAGCGATCAGGATAATTGCCGGCAAAATCGATCTCAGGGTAACCTGCGCCCAGAATAAAATCAGTGATGGCGCATCGTGGTCCGTAACAGGACCAACCACTGATTGGCTGGCTAACATTAGGAGTGCCGATAGACGCAAAAGCTAACGGATAATAGTAAAGACACGCTTCACGCCCAGTACCACCAAAGACAATGATCGATTCGGCACCATGATCTTTTTTTACCTGATTAATCTTAGGAATAATAATATCCCAGGCCTCATCCCATGTGATCGGTGTCCACTTATCTTTGCCCCGATCTTCTGGTGCACGTTTCATCGGTGTGGTTATTCGCTTGGGGTGATGAACATATTCCGGCAGCGATAAGCATCTTACACACAGACGCCCTCCTGTGATCGGATGCTCTTCATCTCCCTCGACATCAATTAAACGACCATCTTTTACCGTCAGGCGCATACCGCAACCTACCGGATGCTCTCCCGGTGGGGACCAACCACAGGTTCTTACGGTGTAAGAACCATCTGCATTTTGTGACTTCCATTCTTTTTTCATTCGCTTCCACCCTTCTCATCACATTTTAGGTTCACATAATGAACTAGATATCTGTAATATGGACTGCAAATGACAAGCCAAACTCCTTATAACCTGACATCATTCTATTTTAATCATTAATTTTAGTAAGTTATATATTTTCAGACCAAATAATCTTGAAGATGAATAATCTCAAAATGATGATAATCGAAATTTCTAAGGGGCGATCAAACGTTGAAAATACTGATAAATATACCAATCCCAAATTCAGACACAAATATCAATTTGCTACGCTAACTTATTCATAGGTAGAGATATAAAAGCTCAGAGAAACAAAATGATGAATACAAAGGCTGATATAAATTTTTATTTTATTAATTTCTTCAAATCTGATACATTATGTCACGTTTAAGTCATAAAAAGTAATCTCAGGAACAGATTACCGGCGGGGGGAAGAAAACAGGCAGAAGCAAAATTGACGAGATTTTGCCACGAACTCATGGCCGATATCGGCACATATCCAATCATACGTACAACTTAGTACAGGTTCTCCCTATGCATCTGAAAAAAATCAGTATTTCGGCCCGGCTCATTCTGGTCATGAGCCTTATCGCAGTCCTCACTGCTGGCCTGTCGTCCTATCTCATCATGCGCTTCATTGAAAGTGGAGAACAGGTCAAAGTCCTTGCCGAAGAAGGTACTCAAGGTATTATTTGGGGAGAAAAAGCCAATTTCCATCTGCATAATCTGATCATCAATTTTTATCGCGCTAACAGTGGTGATATGAAGTGGGTTCAGGCGATGGAGGACAACATCCCGCGCATTCGGCAAGCGCTGAACGAATACTCCAAAACAGCAAAAGATCCTCTAAACATCGAACTCCTAGAAGAAGCCCATAGCGCATTAGACCTTTATGCGTACGATATAAAAGTGCTGGGAGAATCCTTCCGGCAGGGAATTTACGGCCCAAATATTATCGATGTCCTTAATCGTCTCGACACCAAACCACATGCTAACCGGTTAATTTCCGGCATTAAAAACCTGGTTGATTACTCCAAAGCAATGGCCGAGAAAAACCGCTCCAGTTTTTTTGCTGATATGGCTGATAACACCAAAGCATCTATCATTCTTGCCTGCGTCGTTGTCATCATTCTCATTCTTGCCGGTTACACAGGAGTTATTTGGACCAGAGATGAAATTGCTGAGCATAACGCAAAAGAAGACCTTCTTAATCAGTTACGTCAAGACCTGCTGAACAGTCTCGAAGCGGCCGGTGCTATTTCCCGCCAGATTTCCTTCTTAAATGGCCAAATCTCCTTCGTTGGAGACGTAGGCAAGGTTCTTCATCAGTCAAACACCAATCAGCTTAATGATTTTGTGCATTATTCTAAACAGATGAACCCTGAGGACAGAAGGCTTATCATGGGGGATACCATCTGGAGAAAACTCGCCGAATACTCCACCTATACTGAATTTATTGAGGCCAACCCGGAAGAGTTTATTACTATCAACGGACAACGTCTCTTAAGTCCGGATTCATCATATGTCAAAGACTGGATTAGCCGGGCAGGATCCGTTTCGGCAACCCTGCAGCGTGAATTTCGCTGCTTGATCTCCGATACAAGTCCACCTCAGTGGCGCTGGAAAAGAAGCCTGTCAAAACTGGTTCCTGATCCTTCAGGGCAAGGATATACGGGTGAAAATGGTATTCTTTTTGATATTAATGATGAATACCAGATTAAAGCAGAACTTATCCAATCTAAATTTGATGCAGAAGCTGCAAGTCGGGCCAAAAGCGACTTTTTAGCTCGCATGAGTCATGAGATACGCACACCAATGAACGCTGTTATTGGTATGACTCATTTAACCTTACGAACGCAATTAAATGACGTCCAGCGTACCTATCAGGAGAAAATCCTCAATTCGGCCGAAAAATTGTTGGGAATTATCAATGACATCCTCGACTTTTCAAAAATTGAAGCCGGAAAAATGGAACTGGAAAAAAGACAGTTTCGCCTTGATGACGTGTTGAATTCTGTTTCAGATGTCGTCCTTCTGAAAGCTCAGGAAAAGAAACTGGAATTAATTTTCTCAGTAGCAGAGAACACACCAGAATGGTTAGAAGGAGACTCGTTACGCCTTGGACAAATTCTCATCAATTTGGTTAATAATGCCATTAAGTTTACTGATCAAGGAGAAATTTTTGTCCATATCCAAGTTCTTGAGCAGGAATTGAATACTCTTAAATTGCAGTTTTCAATTACAGATACTGGTATTGGCATGACAGCAGAACAAAGCAATAATCTGTTCAAGCCATTCACACAAGCAAATGGTTCTATTACGCGCAGATTCGGAGGCACCGGATTAGGCCTGGCGATCAGTAAAAACCTAGCTGAAGCGATGGGGGGGAGAATCTGGGTAGAGAGTACTCTTGATCACGGGAGTACATTTCACTTTACCGTTCAAATGGGATGTGCCACAGACACTGAAACATCACTTGTCCTTGCTCAAGATCTACGCCATTTAAAAACTCTGATAATTGACGATAATGATTTAGCGCGCTACAGCTTGGCGAAGATGGTCGGCACTATCTTCTCACAGGCTCCAGATACCGCCAACAGTTCAGAAAGAGCTTTAGCCTTAATTGATCAACATGACGGTCAGGAACTTCCATACGACATTATCTTTGTCGATTATGAAATGCCTGGGACTGATGGCCTAACGACAGTAAGAAAGCTAAAAGAGAAACTTCAAAAACAGAGTAAACCGGTTCGGATTATCTTATTAATTACGAATTATGATGTTGATAAGATTCGTACTGAAGCCGAAAGTGCTGGGGTCAATGCTTTTCTGACGAAACCGAATTGCCTGTCAAACATTTTTGATAGTGTTGCAAGCCTATACAATGAAAACAGTCCACACGGCAATAGCACCACTATAAAAGTAGACAAAGAACAGTTAGACCAGGTCCAGGGTATGCATATTCTGGTCGTTGAAGATAATCTTTTTAATCAGGAAATTGCAAAAGAGTTTCTGCAACAAGCGGGTATGATTGTCGATATCGCCGCTAATGGTTTTGCTGCTCTTGAGGCCATAGAAGAAACCGTATACGACCTTGTGTTTATGGATATTCAAATGCCCGATCTTGATGGCCTGGAGGTCGCTCAGCGGATGCGCGTCCAACATTCTGCGGAACAGCTCCCTATCGTCGCAATTACGGCACACGCGATGTCAGGAGACCGAGAAAAAAGTCTGGCGGCGGGAATGAACGATCATATCACTAAACCGATCGACCCTAATCAACTGATGTCTATGCTGGTTAAATGGGGAACTGATCGTCATAGCCACAAACCAGTTGTTCTTAAGGCTAACGAACCCAGCACCATTCAAGCTATCCGCACAAGTGAAAAACCATTCTCTTTCAAATATATCGACCAAGCTGCAGGCCTACGCAGATGCCTTGGGAATATGGATTCATACAAAAGATTTTTAACTCTTTTTGACCAAGAGTACAGGCAACACCCTGACAAGTGTGAACAGTTAATGCAATCTGAAGATTATGAGAAACTTCGCCACGTTGCCCACGCAGTACGTGGGCCAGCCGGTTCGATAGGAGCATTAGCGCTCAATAGTGCGGCTCACGATTTGGAAATGGCTATCTGGCAACGTAATAAACAAAGTTACGCCAGGTTATTTGACATATTTAAAACAAACTTCACTCAAGTTCTTAGCGATCTACAGACGGTCACCGCAACAGAAGCTTTTATTACCAATAACAAACAAAGTGGAGAGATCGACCAGAATAGCGCGTTTGCAATAATTCATCCGTTACGAAAATCATTACAGGACAATGATATTTCCGCATTAGATCTGCTAGAGCAATTAGGACACCTTCCAGCAGAATCATTGTGGGCACACCTTAAAACAGAGATTAGTCATTTCGATTTTGAGCGTGCTTTAGCTATACTAGAACAAATCGAGACCGAGTTTACACCAGAAAGAAATGTTAATGGATAATAGTAAGCCACGTGTTCTTATTGTTGATGATGAAGTCTTTAACCTGCAATTTCTAACTGAATTATTAGGGTCAGATTATCGCATCAGTGCAGCTAAAGAAGGCTCTAAAACTTATGAGCTGACCAAAAGGTTACAACCGGATCTAATCATTCTTGATGTTGTCATGCCTGATTTAGATGGTTATAAGGTTATACAGGAACTAAAAGGAGATCCTGATATTTGCCATATTCCTGTCATCTTTTTAACCAGCCTGGACAATTCCAAAGACGAAGAGAAAGGCCTCAGGCTAGGAGCTCTCGACTACATTAATAAACCATTCCACCCTGCCATAGTTAAAACACGGGTTAATAATATTCTCGAGCTTGTCAAACATCGTAAACTCGTTGAGAAAATCGCGTTACTTGACGGCTTAACGAGCATCCCTAACCGGCGTGCCTATGACATGCAATTATCGCAAGAGTGGCAGCGAGCATCCCAGACAGGACAGTCGCTTTCATTAGGCTTTCTTGATATTGATTTCTTTAAACAATATAACGATCACTATGGCCATGCGGCAGGCGATTCGACTCTTAAACTTGTCGCCCAGACGATTGAAAAATCGATTACGGTGGACTCGGCGATAGCTGCTCGCTATGGAGGGGAAGAATTTGCCTTTATTCTGCCAGAGACGTCCAGGCAACAGGCTTACGAAACAGCTCTTAATATTCAGAGCAATATCATCGCCCTCAATATCGAACATGAAAACTCAAAAGTCAGTGACGTGCTGACAGTCAGCATTGGCGGTGCTACTATTTTTCCGAACAACAATAGTGATCTGAATGCCTTTACCCTGGCCGTCGATAACTTTCTTTACATGGCGAAAGTCCAGCGTAATCATGTCACCTGGCAAGAACTTTGAAGGCTCCCTTCTCTCCTCCCGATAAGGTTTTCACCGACTACCAATGCCTTTTGCCCCTATCACCTGCCCTTTAATGTGATGTGCAGTAATCGTCATTTTGCGATCAAACATCGATTCCTTCACGCGAGTCACGCAATTCGTTTGGTGGCACAATAACCTCGAGCCCAAGATCTCGCACTGCTGCCAGGGTGCGCGATGGAACCGTAATGCTCTCGAAACGGGCACAGTATTCCATGGCTTCCATCAGGGTCAAAGTGTGGAGTAAATCAAGCATAGTATCTACATCAGGAACCGCTGGCAAGGAGAGAGCCGGTATGTTATCTGCTGCAGCTTTCTGTATGTAGGCAGGAAGGACGGTCAAGCCATCCGGATTATAAAAAACACCAGTATGATCAATACGGGTATCCTTCGTCCAGCCAACAAGAGAAACTCCCATCTGCTGGTCTGGGGATAGTACGATGCCACCACCTTCGATGGCACATAACTGGTGTAGTTTTTCAAAACCTTCACAGATAACAGCCTTCTCCAAAGTAGGCATATCACCTCCATACGACAGTATGGTACTGTAGCCGCAATCAAAGACCTGATCAAAAGCGTGATTGTAATGTTCGTCGAAACTCGCTCCGCTATCGCAGATAACATGAACTTCTCTCGGCCACTGTTCTGAATCTGCCAGAATATTCTGCATGACCGTGATGTTCTCTGCAGGGGTTGTCGAAATGAAGATGTCGTAAACATCGACCACCTCGCCAGGTTGCCTCTTGGCAGCTTGCTTCGCTTCAAGCTCGGCCAATGCGTCGCAAGTGATCTCAAGCACATCAAAAAACATGCATTTATAAAGTGAGGCAGCAATTTCAGGTGTGTACCATCCGTCTTTAATGGTGCTCAACCGAGTTTTTACAAGGCCTGGTACAGGTGGTTTGCTAAAAATGAGAATAGCATTGCGTCGTATGGTCATTTCTTATCTTCCGCAGCTTTTGGTTAGAGTGGGAACGGGTATGTACTAAAGTTAGCCCTGAAACAGCCACAGCGCCCTCAAGGCTCATTGTCTATTTGCAGATAAAATAATTTACTGTTGTAAGGGATGCAGTCTGCTGATGTCAATTAAAAGCTCCCTGAAAAATATAAATTTCGTTTAGATTTCAATTACTTTTCTATTCTTAAGCAACAGTAAAAATTATCATTAATAATGCCAATGATTCCTTATAGTCACTTCCCTTAGGGGACGAAGTCACACCTTAGATAAAATTACTTAAACATCTGAAATACTCATTCGCAAAATTTGCACAAGAACACACTCACGCTTGTCGTAACGGTAGGCGAATTAGATACAGAGAAACGCCGATTCCGATAATAAATACCAGCACGTCAACCCACAGCAGAGGAATAAAGAAAATAATCGAGATAAGCAAACTCGCCCAAAGGAGAATGATAGCTTTAATTTTAGCCTTACGTGGAATCCCCTGCCCGTCCAGAAATGGCGCAACAACGGGTCCAAAATGCTGGTGATTTAGCAACCAGGCGTGACACTTTTCAGAACTACGAGCAAAGCATGCAACCGCAAGAAGAAATAGAGGAACAGTCGGTAAGACAGGAAGAAAGATGCCGGCAATACCGATTCCGAGGCTTAGAAAACCACTTAAAATTAGCAGTAAACGGGTAATTTGACCTTGTGACTTTTTAATCATTAAGCGCCTGATCTAAAATATTTCCATCCTTTAATCCCTCTATTTTAGCGACTAATTCACTAATAACACAAGGCTTCTGAATAAAATCATCGACACCAGATTCAAAAACAGCCGTTATTCGTTTATCTTCGAGAAAGCCAGAAGAAATAATAACCTTGGCGTCACCATCGATTTTTCTAATTTCACCAAAAGCTTGATCGCCGGTCATTTCAGGCATTTCCAAATCAGTCACAACAACGTCGACATAACGTTGATGATTGCGGAATAGGGAAACCAGCTCAGCACCATTTTTTGCTTGAATAACTTGGTAACCATAGAGCATTAAATTTTCAGCAAGGCTCTCACGAACAACATCATTGTCATCTGCTAGCAGAATGACCCCATCCTTATTATGAACAGCATCACCCGAATCACTCTCTGTTATAGAACCGTTTTGCTTATCTTCCTGGCTGACAACACAAGGGAGAAATAATCTGACTTCGGTACCTTCTCCAAAAACCGAGGAGATCTCGATGCGGCCATCATGATGTTGCAACGAATTATGTACCATTGCCAAACCCAACCCTGTTCCTGTCCCTTTCTCCTTGGTGGTGTAAAAAGGCGTAAAGACATCTTGCAGCCGCTCTTCAGGAATCCCCACACCAGTATCTGTTATGATCAGGCACAACTCCTTACAACAATCCGCAGAACCACCATCCGTCAACTGAAAAGACATGGTCAAAAGACCACCCTGCTCTGAATCTGCTGACCGCATTATCGTCATCGCATGATAAGCGTTAATAACAACATTAATAATAGCTTGCTCCAAAAGCCCCCGGTTACCATTCACCATCAGCTTTTGTTGAGGAGGAAGATATTGAACCTGCACAGACTTATCCATTGTCGTGGTACAAATATTAAGGATGCTCTTTACCGCATCATTCATAGAAAATAGTTCAACGTCAACAGAGACACGGCCACTTAAAGAAGCAAGAGCCTTGGTTGTTGCCACACCCTTTTCAGTTGCATTAAGAATGTTGTCAAGATATCGCCCTAACTTTTCCTGATTTACTTCTGCTCCTTTGTTTACTTGACGTTTCAGGAGATTGGCTGATCCACTGATAATGGCAAGAATGTTATTGAAGTCGTGAGCGACACCACCAGTCAGGCTCTGAATCAAATCAAATTTTTGCGACTGTAAGAGCAGTTCATCCTTTTTCGCAACTTCGCTGATGTCCTCAATCAGAAGCAATGCACCAGCTTTACCACTAACAACGAATGGTAAAATGCCAAGGTTCGCTACAATCTCCTTATCAGAATTCAAACGAAGATTGATCTTTCTTGCTCGAAAGGTTTTCTTTTTTTCCAAGACATCAATCAAATGATGACTATAGGGATTCAAAAAAGGAAAACAGTTTAGATAAGAGCGATTACGGCATGGCTCCTTACCAATGATAAAACGTGTGGCATACCTGTTTAAGTGAGTAATATTACCGATATCATTAACCGCAATAATAAAAACATGAATCGCATCGATCAGGTTCCGAATATATAGTTCACTGTCGGTCGCCTTATCTTTTGCCTCACGTAAAAGGTCCTGTTCATGCACCAGTTTTTCTGTGGCCTGTTTAACTTCCTCTTTTAATTTCGCGTTCATGAACCAGATAATAATAGCAACTGCAGAAACGAGAACAATAATAAGAGCAAAGCCAATCAACGACCAGGACATACGGAATGCTATGGTCCCAGGCAACCAAATTCTGGCCACACGCGAACCAAAAGTGGCCACGGTGGCCGCCATTTCCGTATTAAATGAGTGCAAAAAAGCAGCATGATCAGCACCAACAGCTGCTTTAATTTGATGAATTAAGAAAGGCTTGTCGGGATAATTAAGGGGTAATAAATTCAAACCATTAATGGCGATATTCATACCGATATCATTGGCCAGAAGATAATCAAGATCTCGTTGATTCAAGTCGACGAGCATATTTGAATAATTACGGTACTTTTTTATTTCGGCTCCAGAAAGAATGCTATGATCTAAATAGTCAAAATCGGTATCACGAATCCCAACTGTCAGAGGAAATTGACTTGGGCTATGGCGTGGTGCATCACGCAGACTGATAAGATAAAAATCGTAAGAAAAATAAGCTTCAGATAAGGCTAAAGAAGGGTCATTCGGACTGTTTGCGAGAACATCTATCGTTCCATCTTTTAGAAGTTCCGCTCCGCTTCCACTTTTAACAAAGACAAATTCAACCTGGCGCTTTTGCTGGGAAGCCCAGTGATTCCAAAGATCAACGAGAAGGCCCGCTGGCCGATGCTCCTTAGTGGCGTATTCTATAGTGCCATTATCCGGTCGAATGCCCACGAGAAGAGGACCATCATCAAATGCACCCGAAGCAGGACTTACGATGATGCACAGCAGACAAATAGAAATCAGCCATTTCATTTCGAAAAACGTTCTTGTACAGAAAAGAATGAACCAGGACAGAAAAAGACCAAGAAGTAGACGAAATATATTGAAATCAGCTTGTCAACAAAACTTAGGGGTAGCCGGCCCCAAAAGGCGCTACTAAGGACAGAATGTCCCCCGGCAACGAACGAGGCAACAAAGCGGTCAATACCATGGGCCGACATCCCTCCAAATAGATAAGCAGCTATCGGAGCCGCAACAAGCGGAGCGATAACAGCAACCACACATCCAATGATTAAAGGCACATACCAGCGTTCAAAGTCTTTAAACCATACCACCAGATAACCAGCAACGATCCCAACCACGAGATTAACCAAGCCAAAAGGAATCGATAGGGTTGTAAAGAACATTCCCTTAAGAGTATTGGTGAGTAACCCGACAAGGCCACCTATCCAAGGGCTCACAAGAACAGCACTTAAAAGAGTACCAATGGTGTCAAAAAACAAAGGAAGATCAAAAATAGTCTGGATGAAAGAACCAAGAAAATTCAGCCCTAAAGAAAATAGAAAGACAACCAGAATCCGCTTATGATGCACATCCCCTCCTTGATATGGTCAACAAAAACTGCTGTTATCTCGATTATCAAAAGACTCTGGCAATTATAAGTCATCATCTGTCGAGCGAGATGAAAAACTATGTAATTTCCTTATATTTATTCACTGAAACTAATTAGATAGAGGAAATAATAAATTGTCAATATTTTATCGGTTATTTTTTCGTAATAATGAAAGGGAAACTCAGAACTGAATTGACAGCAGACAGGAAACAGGTACTTCCAGCATCGTATTACCTGGCAAAGCTCTTCAGGCAACCTGAAGAGCTCAAAAAAACACAGTTAACGACCGGAGACATCCAGACAGGACGTATATTTTTTCAAAGATCGTAATGTTAACCAGATAAACGCACCAGCACTGACCAATATCAACCACATCGGCTCAGTGTCAACCTGCCCCTGGACAACGAAATCCCCTCCAACTTCAAGTAGATACATGACGAGAATTACTGCAAAAAAACCATTGTACTCGCGCTTTAGAACGTTCCGTAAAGAAAAGCTTAAAGAGGCCTTGCGATAACCCCTCAGTTTAGGGATAAAAACTGGAGTCTGGGCTGCCCAATCCAGATATTCAGATCCAAATCGCCGCCGGAGAAAAGCCTCTTCAGCAAAAATAATACGTTCATAGTAAAGCCAGAAAGCAAAAGAGTAGACCCACAACAGCAAAAAATTGTGGATAAACAGCACCAGACCAAACCCCATAAAATAGTTCCCAAGGTAAAGCGGATTTCTCACTATAGAATACAGCCCCGTGGTATTAAGGGTCTCAGCTATCTGCTTTTTCGTATTACGCCCTGAGGTTCCACGCGGGGTGTAACCAATCGTTAAAACTCTTATCCCCAAGCCTAAAAAACTAACGACGAGACAAATAATTTCCCACAGTTGATCAATTGCCTTACTATGCCCTGGATAGGTGTAATCTTTTAGATATATGAGAGCGAATCCCAGAATAACGAGAGGAAGATAACTCCGCCAGCGGAATAGCCAGCGTCCATTACTTTCAAATTCTTCTTTTAAAGCCATATTTAAAATCTCCTTAGTTATTATACAAAACAAGAGTTCATTATCTAATCAACACTTTTCTTCAAGACCAGAAGTTCCAAAGTCCCCAAATAGAAACGCTGACTAAAATGGACCGAAAAGCCACATTCATTAACCAGAAGATGTAACGCCTCACGGTCTGGATAAGCACGTAAACTAGCGGCAATATAAGAGTGGACCTCAGGATTACCGTGTAAAACTAACCCCCATAAACCGCACCAATACTTTAAAACTCGATACTGCAAGGCTTGAAACCAACGACTTTTCGGTTTAGAAAAATCGAGTAAAGCCAGAGTTCCGGAAGGCTTCAAAATACGCTGTATTTCTTGCAAAGCCTGAGTTAAATCCGGAGCATTGCGTACAGCATAACTTCCGGTTACGACATCGGCACTGGAATCAGGAAAATCCAAAGCCCCCATATCCCCTTGCTGGAAACTTACATGTTCCAACGAGTTTCGCTGTTTAGCCAGATCAAGCATCGCCTGGGTGAGATCAATTCCAATCACCTTTCCCTGGGGATATTTTTCTCCAACCATAAAGGTGACATCTCCTGTACCACAGGCCAAATCAATACAAACAGGTTGATCTATAAGTGGTAGAGAATTAACCAGGTTACGCTTCCAGCCTATATCACGTCCCAGAGACATAGCTTTCGTGGCAAAGTCATAATGGCGAGCGGCCTCGTTGAAGTGCTCTTGGTTATAAGCTTTTTTCCCTTCTGGAGAATCGATATGTTCCTTAATTTTTAAAGAAAATTTCTTAGGCATAGTCACACTCATTATCTTTCCTCTTGTACGAGTTGGTCCAATAGCTCCCGAGCGGATTTACGATCAAGAACAAAATTATCATGAAGAATTTCAACCATATTTTCCTGGACATATTGACCGCGACTAGACCAGTGAGCCAGCTTTGTCGCCTCGATAATCTGCAAATTTCCAAAGTTTCCCGTCACAGTCGGCTGCTGTAATACGATCTCCCCTTTAGCTTTCGAGAGAATAAAATCAATGATCATAGCCTGGCGTTTTTCAGCACGATTGGAACGCTCTCGGAAGCTTTTCCAAACCTGCTCTGTTGCAGTGAACAGAGCATCCCGATAACGCTGTGACGCCACAAAACCATCCTTATCATCTGGCCATCGTTTCCGTTCTTTATCATCAATCACAGCTACAACTCGCTTTAATATCGGACTGAAAAGTAAAGTCCTGACGATGACCGTGTGATTATAGCTCAGCAGTTGCACCTCACCTTGGGGATTCTCGGCATTGGGCACCACAACTCTTTTCAATACCGTTTCAGGCTCAGTAGCCTGGGCAGAAAAAATGCTGCACAGCACAATCAGCAGCACTAAAAGTACCGACCTCATACTTGCCCCCCCTTCACAGAAACGCGGCTCCATAACACCAGGCTTGCTGGCAACACCAGCAGATCACAGATAAGGGCACCGCACAGGGTCCCACCCACCAAAAACGAAAAATAGATGGTCGGCTTAAAACTACCAAAACAGCCGGTCCAGAAGCCAAGGGCCAACACAATAGTGGAAATAACCAATGCCCGCCCTACCCGGGTTGTGGTCAACTGAATCCGTTCAGAAACAGGTTTGCCCTTAAGCCGAATAAAGCTAACCAGATAGTGAATTGTGTCATCAACAGCAAGACCAAAAGCAACCGCACCAATCATTGCTGTCCCGGTGCTCAGATCAATACCAAACCAACCCATCACCCCCAAGGCCCAGATGATCGGGATGATATTGGGAATCAGAGCCAGAACTGTCAGGCGCAGATTGCGCAATAATATCAGCAGTGCAATCATCACCAATGCCAAAGACAAGCCAAAACTCCTTAGCATAGAAGAAACCAACTGGCCGGAATCGTTGACGACCTGGTAATAGCTTCCGGTGGGCAATAGATCATAAGCCGCACCAAAAATACTATTCCCACTGCGTTGCAAACCATCAATAATGCCCAACGCTTGGCGACTACCAATATCACTCAGCAACAGAGTCAAACGCACAAGTTTGTGGTCTTCACTAAGAAATTGGCCGGTTAGCTCAGCAGCACCTGGCTGATCGAGCAAAGCCAGTAAGTAATCGAGGTCATCCTGATTATCCGGCAAAACCAATTTGTCACCAGCGCTCTCTGCCCGCTGCAATTGACGCAGAAGCGGTAAAGGAGAAAAAGCTTTTTTAACGGCCTCGTGCTTGAGAGTTGTGGATATAAAAGAAGACAGACGCTGAAAATCATTGAGCTGGTTAAACTTGGAGCCATCACGCTTTTGAACGATAAATTCCAAAGCGTTAATACCGCCGAAATGATCATCGATAAAGGTGCTATCAACAGCCAACTCTGCAGAATCACGAAAAAACCCCGTCAATCGAGTATTATTCTGAACCTCCGGTAGAGCTATAACCGCGAGCATCAGTGATATCAGGGTGCTAACGATTAGCAGGCGTGGATATTTGAGGGTTAAACCAGTGACGCCTTTAAGGACTTTATCTAGCCCTCCATTGCCCCTGCGAAAGCTTTTTTCTGGAACCCGAAAAAAGGTCAAAACCGCGGGGAGAAAGGTCAGGGAAATAACCAGCGAACAGATAACACCAATAGCCCCAAACAAACCAAACTGACGGACTGCCGGAATCGTGCTTATCGTCAAAGACATTAATCCTAGAGCTGTCGTTAACGCGGTAAAAACACAGGGAACACTTAGCTCCTCTACCCGTTTTTTCCAAGCGTCAGGGTGCATTTCATGACCTTGCGGGAGCATCAGCCAACCATTATACAGATGCACAGCATTGGACATGCTGAGAATCATTACCACAGGAGGTAGCAGAGAACTGATGGTATTCATCGTCAAACCAGCGAGGCCGTAAAGCCCCAGAGTCCAGATAAGACTGATTCCTGTTGTCACCAACGGTAAGAAAACGCCTGTTGGATGACGAAATATAAATACCAGCATGACCGCAAGGACAACTCCAACCAAAGGTAAAACCACTGTTTGGTCACGTTGAATAAATGCGGCTACATCATGTTTCTGAACCGCGATTCCAGTAAGATGAAACTGTGCTTGGGCAGAATATTCAGTGAAAAGATCCCGCAGTTGAAAAATCAGGTCGGAAAGATCATTATCGTTTTTGCTCAAAACAGGCTGAATCAACAAGCCTGCGCTATGACCATCCCTTGAGACCAGAATATTCTTATAATGGGGATTTTTCTCCCATGCTGCGGAAAGGAGAACAGGCCAATCAAATACCGTACGGCTATCAGGTAATAGCGGTCTGTCTTCGGCACCATATCGTCCTGGAATAAGCTGTCTTGCAGTAGTGAGACTCAACACCTGAGTCACTCCCGGTAACCGTCCAATACGGTCACTCAGCTCGCGAATCAGGCTGATTCCTGCAGAACTTTGCAGATGCGCAGGAGTAATACTAAGAAACAAAGTTTCGTCATTACCGAACGTTTCAATAAATTGCTGCTGGAGTCGTTGTTGCCCAGGATCCTGAGAGGTCATGGAGCGCGGATCGCCTTCAACCGTTAAGCGCGTCAACCCTAAAGCCATCACCGCAGAGATTAGTAGCAACAGAGCAAGAACCGGCCACCTACCGCGGCCGGTTATCCAGTTTATCCAAGTATTGAAAAGCACAAAAACAGCCTCTCTACCGGTTAGTAATCGATAGCAACTGGCTCATGTTCAGCCGCAGATTTCGGTCCGACACCGGGACGATAAGCTTCGAGAAGCCCCATTTCCACCGTCAGTCCAGGACCAAAAGCCATAGCACAAACATTTTCCTGCTCGTCAGAGCCCTGCTGTGTCAGGATCTCCTTGAGAACGAACAATACTGTGGCACTGCTCATATTGCCATAATTACGCAGTACCGTTCGCGAAGGAGCAATCTGTTCAGACTGCAGCTCCAGGCTGCTGGCAACCTTGTCAAGAATCGCCTTGCCGCCAGGATGTACTGCCCAGTGCCCAATTGCATCAGCGCAGAGACCACTTTCTTTTAGGATTGGAGTAATCGCCTCCACAATATTTGCGCCGATAATTTTCGGGACATAACTGGATAAGGCAATATCAAAACCGTGGTCACCAACCGACCAGGCCATGTCAGCCAAACCGTCAGGGATCAGATCACTGCGAAAATCACCAAGACGGTAACCAGATTGCCCTGCAGCCAATGACCGGCCACTGACCAGCACAGCCGCAGCACCGTCACTGAACAGGGAATTTGCCAACATGGTATCTTCCCTGTCGTTGATTTGTAGATGCAAAGTGCATAATTCCAGACACATGACCAAGACCACAGCGTCCGGATTCGCCTGGCAAAACTGTTGCGCCATACGTAACCCTGGAAAAGCAGCGTAACACCCCATAAACCCGATATTGTAACGTTGAGTCTGCGCGACCAGACCGAGATCATTGACAATATGATAATCGATGCCCGGATTGCTGAAACCGGTACAAGACACAGTCACAACATGGGTAATATCTTTCAAGCTCATACCTGGACAGGCTGCCACCGCCTGGCTCGCCAATTTTACAGCCAGGCGCCTTGATTCCCTGGCATAAATATCATTACGCACTGCGGTCGTCGGTTCGTGTCTGCGGCCTTGATCATCGCGCCGAAAAAAGTCGCCAGGCAGGTTATCATCGAAACTTGAGATAACACTGTAGCGGGTATCGATGCCTGATTTTTTATACAGGACACGCACCATGCGGGCCATTTTTTCATCCTCTAGCCAACGTTGCATCTTTAACGAAGCAAACTCCTGAGGATAAACATAATCGGGGGTCATGGTTTCTATATGATGGATCCAAACGGACATAAGGAACTCCTTTTGTTTACAGTCGGTTTTCACTCTGAATTTAGAAAATTAGGGTTGCATCAATCCATTACCTTGTAAGGTCACATCAACGGTGACCAGAACTTCATCGGCAACACGAATAATGCCTAGTACTCCCGGAGGTTTAAGATCAAAACTGGCAAGAGAAACAGGAAACTCAGCAGCAAAGGTTAGGCGTTCGGCATCGAGAACGATTTCTTTAACTGTTGCATTAACAGTTTTTGTCTTGCCGTGCATGGTCAGCTCAAAAGACAATTGCTTACCACTCTGGATTTGCCGGATAAGCTGATGGGGATTCATTTGGGAAAAGCGACCACTAATAAATGGGAACTGATCCGCCTCGAACATTTTGTACATTTTTCGGTCACGGCTGTCGTTATCGGTATCCATCTTGGCGACAGCTACCTCTACCCTCCCGGCGGAAAAAAGACGATCCGCTCCTGGACTTGGAATTTCACTAAAGCCGAAAGGCTCACAACTGCCGACGCCGGTGAACCCATGCAGGGTTGAAGTCCCCTGAAATCTTATCTCGCACGAGCCATTGAGGTCCGCAGCCCCAACGACCACAACAAAAAGACATAAAAGTAAAGTTAGAGACAAGTATATGATCTTCATCAAAAAATCTCCTTTTCCCAGCGACTCAAACAGTGGTCAAGAGAACCTGTTCCACTTTTGCCAGTAGTTCATTGATATCAAACGGCTTGGCGATATATTCAATAATACCAGTTACTGCGCCAAACCGTTGATCGGTAGCCGGAAGACAGGCACTAAATACGATACAGGGCAAGCCACCGGTCAACAGCTGGATCTCCTGGCACAGATCCAGACCATCGGCACCAGCTAGATAAACATCTGTCAACACCAGATCAGCGCAGTCATGTTGAAAAAAAGCAAGGCACTCATTAACGCTAGCAGCAGTGGCTACTTGATAGCCAACCCGTGTAAACAACTGAGCAAGAATAATGCGATAATTCTTTTCATCATCGACAATCAGAATTCGTTGCCCGCTCTTTTGTCTATTTGCCATCACTGTTTTAACTCCATCGCTATGGGTTAAATCCGCAGCCCAGTTGTCGCCCTGATACAATTAAACATGAGCACTCACTATGCCAATCCCATAACCAGCTGAAATTACAGTGAAGAGATAAAAAAAACGGTGAGATCTGTACAAATTTTTGTACAGATCTCACCGTCTAAACAATTCAGGTGCCAAAATTTTTAATCGCCGCCGAAAATAGCTATCAATCGCTGACAAGACCAAATTTTCGCAATTTATATTGCAAATTACTACGACTGATCCCCAGCAACCGAGCCGCAGAAGCCTGAACTCCACGCGCTTCTACCATGGCCTGACGGATGAGCTTTGCTTCAAACTCCTCGAGCTTTTCCGGTAATGGCTTGTCAAAATTCAGTGCTGAAGCAGCCTGATTCATATTGGTATTACCTAACCCGCCGATTGAGGCTGGTAAATCTTCGGGTAACAATTCTTCACCGCGGCAGAAGATAACTCCGCGCTCGATCACATTCTGGAGTTCACGAATGTTGCCCGGCCAATCGTAAGCCTGTAGTAGTGCCAGGGTGCCTGCAGCAAAACCATGAACTGAACGTCCCAATTTACGCGCATACAGGTTTAAAAAGTGTAATGCTAATAACGCCACATCTTCACTGCGTTCACGCAGTGGTGGTAGTTTCAGCATAATAACGTTAAGCCGATAATAGAGATCTTCTCGAAACTGCCCGGCGATAATCATTGCTTCAAGATCTCGATTTGTTGCGGCTACGATACGCACATCACAAGCAATCTCACGCTGACCACCAACACGTCGGAAGCTTTTTTCCTGAAGTAAGCGCAACAGTTTAGGCTGCAGAGCAAGAGACATTTCACCAATCTCATCTAGAAACAAGGTGCCACCATCAGCCATTTCAAGAAGTCCTCGCTTACGCTCGCTAGCGCCAGTAAAAGCGCCACGCTCATGACCGAAGAGCTCACTTTCCAGGAGATTTTCAGCAAAAGCGGCACAATTGATACTGACCAAAGCACCCGGCTTACGTTGGCTGGCACGATGCAATGCCCGCGCAACTAATTCTTTTCCGGTCCCACTTTCTCCGGTGACCAAAACTGAAGTCGGTGCCGGCCCAATGCGTTTTATTTCGTCAAGCAATTGCAGCATAGCAGGGCTTTCACCGAGCAGTTCACGTGTTTCCCCCTGATCAAGTTGCCTGCGTAACAGATCATTCTCCTTGCGCAGCTGTGAATACTCTAGCGCTTTAGCCACAGTAAGAAGAATTTCTTCATTTTTAAACGGCTTGGTCAGGTAATCAAAAACGCCCTGCTTCATCGCCTGGAGTGCGGTTTCCACGGTTGCAAAAGCGGTCATAATAATAACAGGAAGAGTGGTACACTGTTCTTTAACGGTGCGAAAAAAGTCCATTCCGTCCATACGTGGCATACGTAAATCGGAAACCACCAAATCGACATCTTCACGTGACAGTAATTCCAGGGCCGCGAAAGGATTCTCCTCTGCCGTGACCTGATAGCCGGCATCAGTCAGCAGGCGAGAGAGAATAAGGCGATAATTTTTCTCATCGTCAACAATCAGAATATGTGCCATCTACCTCTCTCCGGTCGGTAACAGTACAGTCATGGTCGTGCCAACTCCAGGCTCACTTATCACCTTGATATCCCCACCATGGCTGTGAATAATTTTATAAGAATTCGCCAGTCCCAAACCTGTTCCATGCCCTTTGGTAGTAAAAAAGGGATCAAAGATACGACCGATATCCTCAGTGGCAATACCACAGCCATTATCCCTAACAGTAAGAACGATGAGGTTTTGATCTAAGGCAAGAGTAACTTCAACGCGCCCCGTTTGACCGGTTGCATCCAAAGCGTTGAGCAGCAAGTTAAGCACGACCTGTTGGAACATACCAGTATCGATATCAACCAGGCAGTCAGGTTCCTTGACATTTAAAATCAAGGTCACTCCACGCTGCTCAGCTGCTAGCTGTAAAGACTCCACCTGACGACTCAGTAAACCAGCAAGATCACAGAGCTCACGCTGCGGTTCAAGCCGACGCCCGAAAAACAGGAAATCGGTTATCAGACCATTAAGACGAATCGCTTCTTCTTGAATAATATCGAGTAACTGGTGATCCTGATCTGAAATATTTTGGACTTCTAGCATCTGTGCCGAAGAGGAAATAATTCCCAGCGGGTTACGAATCTCATGGGCAATACCGGCGGCCAATTCCCCCAATGAAGCCAGACGCTCTTTTTCGCGCAGATTTTTTTCCGCTAGTTCAAGCTGGACCAGTTGTCTGCGATGACGCTGGGCAAAGTCTTGTACCAGAGTGCCGACCAGAAAAAACATGATACCAAACCCCAATAGTTCAGGCAGTACTTCGGCTCGTAGGTTCTCATTAACAAACATGGCTGCCGGCAAATGTGAAATAAACAGCACCAGAGCGGCTCCACAAACTCCCAAAGTCTGTCTGAGAGTCAAAATTGACGCCGCAAGGATAATCGGCAGGAAATAAACAATCCAAAGCGGACTTTCTTCCTGCCCACGCGTTAACCACACCATGACCGTACATAAAAACAGGTAAATACCGATATACAGGTAGCGAAATTTCCGACGTTGATTTAATGCCGTGATCCGTGCTGCACTATAGAAGTGCCAACCAATGAGAATAACAAAAAATAGAGCGGCAGCCCAGAAACTGCCCTCATGGTCAAAGATAAAAAGAAGAATAAAAAGTAATAGAAAAAGGCTGCCTTGCACCAGAGTCATAGTTGCAAGACGCGAGCTACCAACCATAGCTACTCCCCATGGTAATCACTAACGAATCTGAACTTTACGATCCAGACAAACAAAACGATCCGGTCTCACCAACAAAAAACGCTCACTACAGCCGCCCATCCAATGGTCAAAGCAGGCAAAGGCTGTGACCATATCACCCTCTGGCCTGACAGTCAGAAACGTCAGGCCCTTTCCTTTCCAATAATTAAGCTCGGTATCAGAAAAGCCTTGCTCAATCTTAGAACCAAAACTTATTAAGGTATAATCGGGCCCGAGTAAATAATCAAACAGGCGACCATCCTTTAGCTGTGGCTGAGGTAACAGCTGTCCGACCATAGAATTTTTGGCTGGGAGACCATAGACAGGTGTCACATTCTGGCCGCGAATCTCCAGGAGGCGACGTAAAGCAGGAATCTTTCCAGCGATCCCGAACAGAGATCCGACCAGCCAGGCATGAAACCTGTTGCCGGGCATCATCATGCGCCCCATACGTAAAGCTAAAGCAAGCATTTTCTGCTGATGAGGACGGCGCTCACTTTCGTAGCTGTCAAGCAAGGAAGCTTCTGTTTTGGTGGTTAAAACCTGAGTCAATTTCCAAAACAGATTGTGTGCATCGCGCAGTCCGGTCGCCATCCCCTGGCCGGCAAAAGGAGGGGAGAGATGGGCCGCATCGCCAGCCAGAAATACGTGCCCATCGCGGTAACGATCCACAATACGCGCTTTATAGGTATGTACAAGTTTGCGCACAAATTGACCGCTAACGCCAGGTTTACGCTGATTTATCAGGTTACGAATAAAAGTATCATCAAGGCAGTTTTCGGGATTTGGATAGCGACTGCTGCGCAGTAAAAATTCCCAACGACGATATCCCAAAGGTAATGGAATCGTCGCCGTGGGACAGTTAGGATCACACCAGACCTCGACCCCTTCGCCCAAAGGCTGGTCCGCTAAATTCCTATTAAGAGTATCAACGATCAGCCAAGATTCTTCGTAGGCCATCCCCTCTAAAGAGATATTCAGAAACTCACGGATAGTGCTGCGGCCACCATCACAGGCAACCAGGTAGCGGCTGGAAAAGCTGTGTTGCTCACCGTCACTGACAACAGCAGTGGTAGTGACACGATCCCCCTTCTGGACAAGATCGGTAACTTCATAGCCAGTGTAGTAATCAATATTACAGTAGCGTTCAAGACCATTACGTAACTCTACCAGCACATGGTGATAGAGAAAAACATTCCCCCGCGCATAGCCAAAGGGCCGACCATGCTGTTGCAGGCTAAATATAGGGCGATTATCAGCACGGCGATAAGTAAAAACCTTATCCCCATCATCTCCCTGGGCCACAAAAGGAAGTATCTGATCTATGAGATCACAATGTTGCCAGATACGCAGACATTCATCATCAAGAGCGACAGCACGGGGCGAATCTGGTAGTTCGGTCGCCTTTTCCAACACCAGAACGTTTAACCCAGAAGGACCTAGCAGGTTAGCGAGAGTCAGCCCAACAGGACCTGCTCCAACGATAATAACATCATATGTCGCGCCATAAGAATGATCCATTCACTTCCTTTATTTATGCGATGTTGATGAATCCACTACTTTATCGAGACATAATTGAGCATATAGTTTTTCATACTGACCAGCGGAATTTCCCCAACTGAAATCACGTTGCATGCCGCGTTTTACAACGGTCTGCCAGACATCATTCTGCTCATAAAGAGCAAGAGCACGATCGATTGTCGCTAATAACTGCCATGGATCACTGTGCTCAAAAACAAAACCATTACCTTGTTCAGCATCAGCATTTACATCGCTGACGGTATCGGCCAAGCCTCCTGTTTTTCGGACTAGCGGTAGTGCCCCGTAGCGTGAAGCAATCATTTGGGTTAAACCACATGGTTCATACTGGCTCGGAACAAGTAACAGGTCAGCAGCGCTGTAAAGACGATGGGATAACTGTTCGTTAAAGGTCAGGTTAATAGAAACCTGATCCGGATTTAGCCCCTGCTGTTGCTGCCAGAAACGCATCTGCTCATTATTACCAGACCCCAAAAGGACAAATTGAATATTTCGATCCAGTAATTGCGGCCAGATTTGCTCAATCAGGTTAATCCCCTTTTGACGATCCAAGCGACTGACCACAGCAATAAGAGGAACGTCTGGATCCACCTTTAAACCAAGTTCTTCCTGAAGCGCAGTTTTACACAGAATTTTTCCGCTCGGATCTGCAACTGAGTAAGATTGAGCTAAAGCAACATCGGTTTGTGGGTCCCAAATTCTCTCATCAAGTCCGTTGATGATGCCATACAGGTGACGACTGCGACTGCGCAAAATGCCATCAAAACCATGCCCTTGTTGTTGCCCTTGTATCTCCAGACAATAGGTAGGTGACACGGTGTTAACCAGATCGGCAAATACAATTCCCCCTTTCAGGAAAGAGAGTCCACCATAGTATTCAAAAGCATCAGGTCGGCCTAGCTCATAAGGTAATTCCAGTTGCGGTAAGGTCGCCAGTGAAAACATGCCCTGATAGCCGAGATTATGAATCGTCAGCAAAGTTTTTGTCTGGGCAAAAAAGTCTTGGCCCCGATAGCTGGTCTTCAATAAAGCTGGCAACAGAGAACTTTGCCAATCATGTAGGTGAAGTACATCTGGCTTAAAATCAAGCAGTTTTACCGCCTCTAACACAGCACGGCAGAAAAAACCATAACGCAAGGCATTATCGCCATAATCACCATCTGGATTACCATACAGAGCGGGTCGATCAAAGAATTCGGGTGTATCGATAAAGTAGTAAGGAACCCCATCATAAACGGCTTCTTTTATACTGGCTCGCCGCGCCACCCCTTGAAGAGTAATTTCAAGACTGTATTCTGTTTTTGACAAAGGAAATTTATCCTCTGCAATCTGATACGCAGGCAGAATCACCCGAACATCATGCCCTAAATTGCGTAACGCTACCGGCAACGAACCAACGACATCAGCCAGCCCGCCCGATTTAGCAAAAGGAGTTGCTTCAGAAGCCACAAAGAGAATATTTTTACTGTCTGCTGCATTCTCTTTTAATGCCAAAGGTGCTTCAGGAGCTTCAGTTGGGTCAAGATTGGCAACGAGTCGATCACAACAGAAACCACTCTTTTCTGCCAGTGCAATAATTTCTTTCAAGCGCACCACAAGTTGATGAATAAAAGCGTAATCAATAGCCTTATTCGCTTGCTGACAGAGGATTCCCTGCAACAATAACAACTGTAATACGGCAAACTTTTCCTGGCTGAACCAGTCACGATATTCATAGTAATGAGCATCTATCAATTGACGCAAATAACGATCATTAAAAAAGCGATCGTAAAGACGAAAACATCCGCGTTGATCGGTGATATCAAAGCGCGTCAAGTAATCGGCCAGGGCATCACAACCGTGGCCATTCAGATTGTCATCAGCAAATAACTGACGCATAAAGACCTGTAATTGCCAGGCAAAGCTCATTGAGCTAAAAGAGCCGGTAAAACTGGCATACAAAGCATCAACCAGCGGTACAATACCATTAGGGTCAAGCTTTGCAGTAGACAGAGAAAGCAGTGCTTTGGCTTTTTCGGCACTGCCATCAATTAGCAATAGATCCCGCTCCAGATAATAATTAGGTTGAGGAGTATCCCCATAGCGCTGCCAGACCTTAAGCCAACGACCATCACTGTCGTAAAGTTCAACAAAATCGGTCAGCACTCGGCGACAATAAGGTGGCAGCTGAAATTCTCCCCCCTCTTTCAATAACCAGGATGGGTGTAAATAGTGCTGTCCGGTACTGAGATCATTGAACAAGACAAATTCCTGACGGGTATCGATGCGACACGCATCAAGGAACGAGATACCATCTTTATCCGCCATATAGACCGGCGCACCAATGCGGCCACTGATATGTTTTGAAGAGTTATTACACAACACCAGAACGGGCCGATCTTCCAGACGATTGCTGTAGGCAAAAACATCCTCTTCGATTCCATAAACAGAATGGAAATCATAAAGCTGGAAGCTGCTGGCTCCACTAAACAGGGCACGTTGCCGCAAAAGGGGAAACAATTCTTTACGATGGCGCGCCAACAAACCCTGGTTCGGCTGTTCCTGGTAGCGAGGAGCCAGGTACTCCATACCATACTTTTCAGTAAAGCCATCAATTTGGCCGTGACCGAACATAGGCAGCCCTGGCATGGTCGCCAACATGGTTGCAACACAAAAATATTTATCTCCATCGCCAAACTGTTCGATGGCGGGTTTTTCATCCGGATTACTCATAAAGTTGACGAAACGCTGTAAAATTGCCGGATCGAACTCAAGAATGTTCTTTAGGGTTTCCCGGTATTTGCCATTTTCTTCCCGCTTAAGCATGTTCATGAAGGCACTGTTATAAACGCGATGCATGCCCAAAGTACGCACGAAATACCCTTCCATCAACCAGAAGGCTTCAGCGATCAATAAGGTATCCGGAACCTCTTCACGTACCCGGTCAACCAATTCACGCCAGAACTCAATAGGAAAATACAGATTGAACTGCTCATGACTTAAAGCGTAGTCGTGGCGCGAAGGGACACCGGAACCACCACCCGGAAGCGGAAACCAGAGGCGCTGAAAGTGACGTTTTGCCAGAGTCATAGCCGCATCAAAGCGGATGATGCGAAAATCGCGTGCCACCCGAATGATCAGCTGAATCATCGCTTCCCGGACCTGGGGCATGAGGTAATTGAGCTGAGCAGTATCATTCCAGGGCAAATGAGTGCCATCATTACCATGATAAATAAAACGTGTTTCACCATTGTGACGGTTCTGATAACGGCATACGACCGCAGCCTCGCTATGATCGTAGTAACCATCTTCTATTTGAATCGAGTAATGAGGATCTTCACTCAAATCAGGGCCACTGAACCGATAACCGGGATAAGGCGGATACGGCAGTTGAATGAACCAGTCCGGATGGTCACGCAGCCAGGCGGATTCAATCCCGGTGTGATTGGTGACCACGTCACAAGCCAGGTCAATACCTCTCTGGCGACAACGCGTCTTCAGGTTTTCCAGAGCTCCTTGCCCACCCAAATCATCGGCAACGACATATTCATCAATGGCATAAGCCGAAGCGGCAACCTGAACCTGACCATAAAGTTGCTTAATTTTTAATGATGCCTTGGAACGTTTCCACAGCCCGATCAACCACAAACTACTGAACCCCTGACTGGCAAGTTCGTTAATTTCTTCATCTGGAATCTGGTCAAGAGTACGGATATCACGGCTATATTTTTGCGACAGCTGAGCCAGCCAGACATAAGTCGACTTAGCCATCAATACGGTTCTTGGCATCCAATCCGTATCGACGGTAAAGTTGGCATATTCAGTATCTGAAAAATCCATAGCAGAAAAAGGTTCGAGTTCAGGCTCACCAGGAAAATCGGGTCGCCAGCCTTCTCGTTCATACTGTTCAAAGGCTGAGCTGATTCGGGACAACAGCTCTTCGGGCAAGATATCCGCCCACAATTCACGCAGAATTTCAAGCTGCTGGCGTAGACTACCCCCCTTCCGTAACGGTTCAAGCAAACGCGCTAATAAGGTTGGTGGACGATCGCGGAAGCCATCATTTAGAGCCGGGATATCGGTATCGAGCTGTAACAACTGGCCGCGATAATCAGTCTCTTGCTGGAGATGCTCTTCCTCAGCGGCAAACAGCGCCCGCACCGGTTCTAACGCAGGGTTACGCGACTGAACATAAAGCAGTAATAATTCAATGAGCAATTCATGATTTTGCTGCGCCGAGTTGACCTGGCTCAGCAGTGACTTGATATCAAGCTCATGCAGTTCGACCGGCACAGCGGGAAATTGTTGCATATACTGCTGGAAAGTCGCTTCCAGGCGGGGCAGCACAATATTTGAGCCACCAATATCAATTTGATTACGCCCCACCTTCCCCTGCCGTAGGCTCAGAAAAGTCAGTGCCACCTGGCGCAATACCTGGTTAAGCGTTGCCCACAGTTCAAGCTCTGCCGCAGTTAAAGACTGCTCCTGGCCACGCTGCAGGTAGTCGGCCAGTAAATGACGAAAATAAGTTCTCTGTGGTCGTGGCTGACGCTGGAATTGAGGGGTTAACTCGGCGCCACGCCAAGCATTATTACCACACTGGATATGAAGGGGATAACAGCTATCGCTAAAGTTTTTTATCATGAGTTATCATCTTGAGTGAGGTCAGCTCGACGTAAAAAGTCAGCCGCCTCTTCTGGTGGTGTAGGGTTAATGTGGAAACCAGATCCCCAGTCGAACCCCGTTGAACGGGTTAACTTGGGAGCAAGTTCAATATGCCAGTGAAAATAGTTGGATAATGCCATCCACTCATCCTGACGGCCCCAGCGCAGATGCATCGGCGGGGAACTGTGCAGAACAAAGGAAAAAGGAGGATCACGTAACACTGCTCGCATGCGCCGTAAAATATCACGCATGACTCCGGCTAACTGCTGAAGCTGCAAATCATTCTGCTGAGTAAAATCATGCTGATGTGCCTGAGGTGCAATAATCACCCCAAAAGGAAACTTTGCAGCGTAGGGAGCATAAACAACAAAATTACCATCGTCGCGAACAATACGGGATGATTCTCCCTGCTCCTGGCGGATAAGATCGCACAGCAGGCAGCGTTGCTTACGCTCATAGTGTTCGCGACTAGTGCGCAGCTCGGTTGCCACCATGGGTGGTAAAACCGGAACAGCGATTAGCTGGGAATGAGAATGAGGAATATGCGACGCAGCACCAACGCCATGATTCTTACAGATAAACAGGTAGCGAAAACGGCTATCGTTGCGCAGATCCAGCATTCGAGAGCGGTAAACCTTTAAAACTTCGGTAATTTGCGCCTCGCTCATATCCGCCAATGTGACACCATGTTCAGGTGTTTCGATGATCACCTCGTGAGCACCAATACCATTCATACAGTCGTAAAGACCTTCGGCTCGGCTTTCCAGTTCACCTTCTATGCGCAGAGCAGGAAAGCGATTGGGAATAACTCGCACCTGCCAGCCTGGTTGATTCGGCGCGCTTCCTCCCGGCCGATAGGCGAGAATTTCAGGAGGAGTACGGCTTTCATTGCCGGCACAGAAGGGACAAGCTCCTTTGGTCAGGACCTCAGGAGGATGTGAAAAGTCAAGAGGCCAACGGCCCTGTCCCAGCGTCATGATAACCCAGTTATCGCGTAATGGATCCCAACGTAATTCAGACACGATACCTATCCTTTCGTAGCCAGTGCTGCTGACGCTCTGGTTTCTTCTCTGCAGCAGCAACGGCCAAATAAATCATTTCCCAAACCGGGCAGTTAAAATGACTATACTGACCAGTTATTTTCATCAAGCGTCTGCCCGCGATAGCATAATCCGGCATGACCTTCCGCTGGCCAGCGCCCATTTTCGCGACCATCACGAACAGCATGGCAGGTCAGGTTCACACTGTCTCCCACAGTCAATCCCAACAGATCGAGAGGAATAGCCATTTCTAACACCTGGTTACAGGCTCCTTGTCCCTGCCCCAAAGGTTGATTATCGCTGCAAACCCACAACAACCCATCAGCGAAAGTGTAGCGAGCATAGAATAATTTCTTGGCCGTTATGCGCAACTCAAAGTGACCTTTCTCGCGACACAGACGGCCTAACAGTTCAGCCTCATCAATCCGAAAGTAGAGATTCTCTTCGTCATATCCATAATACAGAGAATCAAGGCCATCACGACTCGAGTACATAGCACCACCACTGGCCAAATCAATGAGCCCAGCGGATAACCACTCAAAATAGTCACCAACCCGACCATCTATGTTAGGGGTGAAGCAGGTTGTCGGTTCAAAACCGGTTACTTTCTTGAATACCGGCTTAATGGCCTGATTAATACGCGCCGGAACCGGCATCTGTTTCAAATGGTAAAGACCTTCAAGATGCAGGCGGAACAAGCGGTCAAATATATCGGCCTGGGCGGTCACATGTTCATCACCGTACCACCAGAACCAGTCACTTCCTTCGGCTCGCAACAACTCCCTGACCAGCTCACTCAAAGGTTGATCGGGATTAGCGAGGGCTTGCTGTATTTCATCGTTAAATAGTTCCCGCCGCGTTTGGGATAACAGCTCCCAAGCCATATTTTCTTCAGGGTGACCAATCCAGGTGGTAAAATCAGAACGAATCCAGGAACCAGCGGCCAAACGATTTAGAGGAGTTGGTGTCGTCGTTTCAAGAACTTCGGAAATGGTCGCCAACTGTATGTCTTCTGCAGCATTCACACCCTGGTAAAAATCACGCAAAAACGGGTAGCCATTATCAGGATAACGTTCCCAGCAGTTTTCGCCATCAAGAATGATAGCAACCGTACCACCAGGAGCCATACCGGAAATCTGCTTAAGACGCCGCATCAGATCACCGACAGCTTCATTGGTGCCCCAGGTCGCATAAAGAAAACCGATACGATCAGAGAGCTCGCGATCACGAAATAATAATGGCAGGCCATCATAAGAATACACCTGGTAAAGAAGACTACGGTTACCAAGCCCGTTATCAAGACTGCGCGCCAGGATATCTTCATCCGTTGCTGCCCAGCGCGCTCCTTCTTCACGCATGAGTTGAACCGCTTCTTGACTGACGGATCCTTCGGAGGGCCACATCCCACGTTCGCGTGGCCCGAAGATACGATTTGCCGTGGCTAAGCCTTCACGAATCTGCAACCTGGCATCATCAGGATAACGGAATGTCGTTGCCGGTAAAGGTAATCCCGGAGAGGGCTCCTGAGCTGTCTGTAAATTGCACAGTAAGGGTAAAATGGGATGCGCATAAGGCGTTATAGAAATTTCTATCAGCCCTGCTGCTTCTAATTCACGGTGAAAAGTCAAAACGCGCTGCAACTCTTCATTACAACACATTATGAGATCCTGTTTCTGACTAACAGAAAAATTCTCCCCCTGGCTCAGGAGGTAACCAATGAGAGGTTGTTTGCGCCGTAGGTGAGAACCCGTCCAGGCAAGCAGAAACCAGACCTGTAAGTCGAGTAAGTCCTGATCAGAAAAGGTTGCGGCACTTTCTTCGGGATGACTACCACGCTGCAAGAAGAGCTGATGATAACGCTTATGGGTATAAATCTGCGTTTCCTCATTGACGGAGAAAAATTGTTTTACCATGAAGACGCGTTCTTCATAGCTCAACTCGCCGGGATCATGACTGAGAATTTCCAACCAACGGTCACGATCCTCGCCGGCAACATAACGTTCGAGCTGTTCCAACAGAGAAGGAACCAGGTTAACTGTAACCCGCGCCTGTGTTTCAGCAATGGTTTCGAGCATCTCCCCGTAATCTTTGACGCCATGTAGCCACGTCCAGGGAAGCAGGGTTTGCCCACTCACCGGATCACGGTAATCGGGCTGATGCATGTGCCAGAGAATACAAACATTTAAAGGGGCAGTAGAACTTTGATTTCCAACGCCAGTATCCATAGTCTCTTCTGCTTTCTATAGAAAACATTTGTTTATATGTGATCACAGTCAAAGAATATGAAATGCAATCAATTCTAAAATCATACGCCTTATGTCAGCATTTGTCAGGGGGGGTCAGGAATAATAATCAATAAGTTATGCGTTTTCACCACTATCACTCGCTATAGTTTAGCAAAAATTAACCGCGAGAAGAGCCTTGCCCCAAAATCTTAATACTGGCATAGTGCCGGGCATGCGAAAAAAAGCCTTTAATCTTTATTCGACTCACCTCAAGCAGCGTTTTGAGGGGCGTGTCCATAAAATATCTATCGATGCCGGTTTTGGCTGCCCTAATCGTGACGGTGGCCGCGATAATCCTGGTTGCATTTTTTGTGATACCAGTGGCTCAGGTGCGGTCGGCATTGAACGTAACGAACCAATCGCCTTACAAGTGGAACGAGCCAAAGAACTGATGCGCAGAAAATATCGCGCAAAATGGTTTATCGCCTACTTTCAACCCTTCTCGAATACCTTCGGTCCGGTTGAACACCTGCGAAATTGTTACGATCAGGCATTAGCCGTTGAAGATGTTATTGGTCTTGCAGTTGGCACACGTCCCGACTGTCTCCCTGACCCGGTTCTAGACTTGCTGGCTGAATACCATCAAAAAACCTACTTCTGGTTAGAGATGGGGCTACAGAGTATTCACGACAAAACGCTTAACTATTTAAACCGCGGTCATGACTACGCCTGTTTTCTCGATGCCTATCAACGTGCCAAGCAGCGTGGTCTGAAGGTCTGTGTTCATGTTATCCTGGGATTACCAGGAGAGAGCCGCGAAGACATTCTCGCGACAGCAGAAGAAATGGCCCGTCTCAAAGTTGATGGCATCAAGGTGCACCTGCTGCATATTCTGGAAGGAACCATTCTTGGAGACCTTTACAAACAGGGTAAAGTTCCTATGTTTGAAATGGGTGAGTATGTACAACTTGCAGTTGATTTTATCGAGAGGCTACCGCCAACAACCCTTATTCAAAGACTGACTGGGGATGGCCCGCGCGATATTCTGCTGGCACCACTCTGGTCCATGAACAAATGGGAAGTTCTCAATGCTATTGATGCTGAACTGGAAAAGCGTGGGACAAAACAAGGAGAACTATATAACGGGTAAAGATCAAGAGGCTGGCAGAAGGTAAAATAACCCGTACGCCTTGTTAAAGGATCGAACCGGCTAAAAACGGTTCAGGAGGAAATGCTGGTTGAAGAGTGAATCTCAGCTGTCTGTGACGGCACCACAGGGGTTGCGCCACTCCAGGAGATCAACATCAACGAAGCCCAGAGAATACTGATAAGTACAATGATAAATTTAAACATGGCGCGGAACTTAACAGAACTTTAAAGGATTGGCAACAGAATATTCTCAGTCTTTTTTACTCCGTTAATGAGAGCTCATAAGCCACTTCAAACAAGGGCGCTTGACCACCTGAAACACACTCTTTTTTCATCTTAAGGAGATAACAAATATGGCACTGATTAATGTAACTTTCTTGGAAGGCGTTCAGATCAACGCTAATGTTGATGGCTTCGATATCCTTACCGATCAACCAGAAGATAATGGCGGCAACAATACCGCGCCAAATCCTTATTACTTATTTCTAGCCGGCCTTGCGACCTGTACAGGATTCTTTGCTCAACGCTTTTGCAAGGAACGTAACATTTCTACGGTTGGCCTAGGCTTAAGCCTTGATATGGAAAGGGATGAAGAAACCCATACAACAACCAAAATTATTATTGAGCTTAAGCTCCCGGAGAACTTCCCAACGAAATATAACAAAGCAATTCTTCGCGCGGCCGAACAGTGTGCAGTCAAAAAGACTCTGGAGAATCCACCCCAAATAGAAATGCTCACAGCCTGAAACGTCTCAGAAACTCAAAGCAGAATTCAGCTCCAAGATTCTCGCCTTCTGATGGCTAAATCTTGGAGCGACTGAGCCCTGACTAGCACAGTTTTTAAGAACGACTCTCTTCTCCACTGACGTCAGTCAGCAAATCTGTATAATACGTGAACAGCTCATTGTTAATTTCGCTTTCGTTAGCCTTCATCTCTATGGCTGAGTACAAACCACTGAAGTCAGAGGAAAGCGAGTCATTATCCTCACCACTAATTAACGAAAGAAGACTCTCTGACAAGGTATAGGACGCAGAAATGGTATCAGAAACAGTCAGGGTTTCAGTAGCATCATCTGCCACACTATCAGTTCCTTCACTAGTTGAAGTAGAGCTATAACCACTAACAATACTATAAAGACTTGATACCGTATCGCTGATAGAACTCATTACTTTACCTCCACCTCGATATATAATTTTGAATATCTTAATGGAGACTATTCACTGCCAATCGATTAGTAGGCAAGAACAGTTACATTAGCGCAACAAGATAACACCTCATTTATTACACGCAATTTGACCTCACAAATCGTGCTCTGTTACTGGTAAAGAATCATCACCTCAACACGTGGTTAAGAACAAAAATCTAAAAATAAAACGTTTCTTCGCATAATCGGACAAAATTCTCCATAGAAACTCATTTCTATAAACCTCGACAACAACGCTCTTATCATTACTTCTCAATGACTTAGAAGGAAAAAGTAGCAATTTACACTCATCGGAACGGTCTTTGCTTTACTCTTTTTATAGATATTGTAAAAAAGTGATTTCACAGACAGAGACATATTCTGCTTTAGCTAGCTCCGGGAGATACTTATGGATGTACCTAGAATGCCGCTGCTTGGGGACCAGTTTCCAACTTTATCGGTACAAACGACTCAAGGACAATTGACCTTACCTGATGACATGGCAGGAAAATGGTTTGTTCTGTTTAGTCATCCTGCAGACTTTACCCCGGTCTGCACAACTGAATTTGTGGCCTTTCAGGAACGCTACGCCGAATTTGAAGAACTCAACTGTGCTCTGATCGGACTATCTATTGATCAGATTTTTTGTCATATCAAGTGGATCGAGTGGATTAAAGAGAAACTGGATGTCGACATTAAATTCCCGGTGATTGCAGCAACGGATACTTTGGCAGTGCAATTAGGCATGCTTCATCCCGGCATGGGAACCCAGACAGTGCGTGCAGTATTTCTCGTCGACCCACAAGGTTATGTCCGTTTAATTCTTTACTATCCGATGGAAGTCGGCCGTAATATTGATGAGATTTTACGGGCGGTAAAGGCTTTCCAGGTGTCTGATCAGCAGGGAGCGATGCCAGCCAATTGGCCTGAAAATTCACTGATTGGCGATCGTGTCATCATCCCCCCACCGATGGACGTCGATGGTGCCGAGCAATTTAAACTAGCCGGGGATGGATACGATTGGTGGTTCTGTCACAAACCTTTGGAAAAATAATTTTTGTACTGAAGTTGCTTTCTGAGCATTTTTATAACCCCGCAGAGATCTGCGGGGTCTTTTTTTAAAGAGCGAAATACAACTCCAATTATAAAAAGGAACGAACCGCTTCAAGAAGGTCCTGCAGATCTACACAAATTCGGTTAAAAGAGGAACCGATTTCGGGTCTGCGAACAATCACGACCAAACAGTCTTCCTGACGGGCCGCAGCAATTTTTTCAGCAACCCCTCCCCGCGCCCCGCTTTCTTTAGTCACCAGAACTCCAATCCTATGATCCGCAATCAAAGCTCTGTTTTGTTCAACACTAAAAGGACCACGGGCAAAAATTCGGTTACTTTCCGGAATCGCCAGGTCATCACAAGCCGCCTCTGAATCAGGATGAGGGAGAACGCGAACAAAAAGAGGAACACCCTGTTCTTGGGCTGCGGCAACATAAGGAACCAGGTTGCGCGATCCCGTAGTTAATAAAATAGGCGTGGCAAAAGAAGCGGCGAGCCGAGCAGCTTCCTCATGATCAGCAACTTCAAACAGATTTTCTGCTTCATACTTCCCTTGCTGACGCTGAAAACGAATACAAGGAATAGCATTTTTTTCGGCAACTTCAGCAACCGTTTCATGGAGGGCAATGGCGTAGGGATGACTAGCATCGATCAGAACCCGAATCCCCTGATCCTTGATGAGCCTTTCCATCGCTTCGCCATCCAGGCGCCCACAACGTCTGGTTATTAGGGCGTGTGAACCAACGTCCAAGTCAGCATCAGTAGCAGTTGAAACTAACACTGACAAGCCGCAATCAGCTAAGGCAGTTGCGATCTCTGCCGTTTCTGAAGTGCCGCCAAACAACAGAATCATCGGTAATAACCTCGTGGAGTTATCATTCGGCCATCAAGCATAACAGTACTACTGTTGCCAATAATAACGATGGAATTCATACCGATTTCTTCATCAAGAAAATGCTCTAAATCAGAATATACTACCTGCTGATCTTCACGACTGGCAGCAGTAACGATACCGACAGGCGTGGTTGCTGACCGCTCGGCGCTAAAAATCGCAGCGGCTTCAGCTAAATGTTTAACCCGTTTCTTACTGCGAGGATTATACAAAGAGACCACCATATCAGCAGCAGCTAACGCCTTAAGGCGGGTTACAATCTGCTCCCACGGCACCAGTAAATCACTTAAACTGACAATAGCGGAATCAAGCATTAACGGCGCACCCAACTGTGCAGCGGCGGCATTTGAAGCACTGACACCAGGAATGACCTCTATATCGACCTGATAATTTTCAGCCGCAGCCATTTCCATAGCCAGGCCTGCCATACCATAAATTCCGGAGTCACCAGAAGAAATCAAAGCGACAGTTGCTCCAGCTTGAGCTTCTTCGAGCGCAGCGCGGCAACGTTCCGACTCCTGTGTCATGCCGGAAGTTAAAGTCTGCCGACCATCACAAAGATCGGCAACAGAGTCGACATAAGGACCGTAACCAACAATAAGCTGGCTATTCAAAATCGCATTTTCTGCTCTTCTGGTGCGGTCAAGGGGGTTTCCTGGCCCTATGCCAACGACGTACAATTTTCCTGGGCTATTGCTATCGTTATTCCCGACAGCGCCTGTTTCTTGACGATTAATGATGTCCTCCTTCCGGCGCAAAGGGCAGCCGGTTCGGCAACTGCCGGCAGGTCAACCTGGGCAGTAACAAATTCTGATGATGTAAAATTCTGATGACAGTTACGAATTGTATCATCAGCGATAATTCTTATAGGAATGTCCAAGCTACTTGCAGCCGCAAGCAGACCCGCTTCATTAGCCTTGACTCCAGCGGTAGCTATATAACGGACACGTTCAAGGGGTAAAGAATTGTCAGCGAGCACCTTTTCTATCGCCGCAACAATGTCAACTTCAGCCTTTCCCCGACGACAGCCAACCCCGACAATCAGATCCTTAACTGCCTCAGTGGTGGTCGAAATGACCGGCTCACCGTCAATCAGGTTAGCTACTTTTACCGCAAGATCGTTTGCTCCACCTTCATGCCCGCTCAGCAAACTGACAACATGACGCCCACCAACATCGGCAACGACAACAGCAGGGTCTTTATACTTACTTTTGGGACATCCGGCCAAAGAGCGCACCACAACCCCGCAAGGAGCAACATAAATCAGACCATCATAAAGCGGAAACAGTTGTGGGGTCAGCTCAAGAACGCGACTAAACGGTGTTACCTCTGGGTAATCAGAAATACTGTCGTGGAGATAAATATCGAGTTCTGGAATGCCCGCCTTGACGGCCTGACAAACCTTCATTCCTGGCACTGAGAAAGTTACCGCAGCCAGTTTCATTTACCATCACCCTGACGGTATCCGTGAGTAAAGGAACGATGATACAATTTCGAAACAGGAATATCGCGTGACAGCGCCTGACCAACAACGATCATGGCTGTTTTGTGAATATCTTCAGCGGCCACCTTCTGGCCAATATCTGCCAATGTTCCACGTACAATCTTTTCATCTGGCCACGAGGCATGAAACACAACGGCAGCAGGGCAATCTGGACCGTAGTAATCAGCCAACTCTTCGGCAACATCGATCATTTTATGCACAGAAAGGAACAGACATAAAGTGGAACGACTCTGGGCCAGAATTTGCAGTTCTTCCTTTTCAGGCATGGGGGTCCGTCCGGAAGTACGGCTTAAAATGATGGTTTGCGAAACCTCTGGGGCTGTCAACTCAGTTTTTAATGTTGCGGCAGCCGCCTGGAAAGAGCTGATACCCGGGACTACTTCATATTCTATCCCGAGTTCATCTAAACTGTTCATCTGCTCACGAATGGCTCCATAAATAGAAGGATCTCCAGTATGCAAGCGAACCAGGTCAGTATCAGTATCGCGCGCCTGGCGAAAAACAACTTCCATATCATCCAAGGACATTCCGGCTGAATCGTACAACTCTGCCTCAGCACCAACCTGACCGACAACCTCCGGGCTGACCAGCGACCCGGCGTAAATGCAGATACGACACTCTTTTAATAACCTCAGGGCTTTAACCGTTAATAACTCGGGATCACCCGGTCCGGCTCCGACAAAATAAACCTTCATGATACACCTTCTGTATGAATCAGAATAACAGCGAGATTACCAGTTTCAGCGGCAGCACCGCGCAACTGGCGTAGATCAGTTTCAACATGCTGGCCCGGTAATCCGGCCCTGGCAATAAAAACTGCATCATCGAGCAATTTGTAGTCATCAAGCAGGTCGATAATCGCCTGCAAATGTTTGCCAATTTTCATCAATACCAAAGTTCCCCCAGCTTTCAGTGCTGAACGAACATTATCAAGAGCGGTAACTGACGGTAAAATAGTGACAGGCAGATGACCTTCTCCCAGGGCAAAACGGGTTAACGCCGCAGCGTGTGAAACAGAACTGACACCCGGAACAATCTCTAGGAGTACACCCGGGAATTGTTTCCGCAAAGCCCTGATCAAGTAAAGGGAAGTTGAATATAGTTGAGGATCACCCAAAGTGACAAAGGCCACATCATGACCGCCCCGTAGCAGGTCAACAATACCCGATGCCGTTTGCTGCCAATGATCAGTTCGAGCTTGGCGATCAGCAGCAACTGAAAAACTGACCTCATGAACACAACATTCAGCGCCACCATGACAGGCCACAACATCACGTAGCCAGGTTTCCTTTGTCAACCTTGAAACAGGCACAAAAACATGAGGGCTCTCCCGCAAGACACGTACCGCCTTGAGAGTTAACAGTTCAGGATCACCTGGCCCCACACCAACAATAAACAGCTTACCTGGTGTCACGCTAACAACTCTTTCTTAAGAAAAATAAAAATTGTTCGTGAAGCAAAGACTTCCCCAACAAGCTCTGCTCCCCGATAAAAGGTTCTTACCTTTTCTGTCGCCCAGGTCAAATCTTCACAGCTCACCACCAGGTAATCACCAGTCAGAACCTCCAGCTGCTCAGCGCACCAGTTTACAGCGTCTTTGGTTCCAGCGAGAATGGCTATTTTTGAGTGCCTCTGGAATTCATCACTGGTGAGTAGAGGTAAACGCCCATGAGCACTGACGAACAGAGCATCACTCCAATCCAGCGCCAGGCGGGCAAAAGCAACCTGAACCGAAGAAATACCTGGCAACAGTTGGCACTTGTTACGGCCAAAACGCCTTACCACCAACTGGGCAAGACTGTAGATTCCCGTATCTCCAGAGACCAGGATCGCAATCCGCTTGTCCTGAAGGGAAGCTACCTTATCCAGGCTCTCTGACATACTGCCCTGAACAACGATCCTCTCACCAGTAACATGAGAAAACAAATCGAGCAGGTGAGGTGCGCCAACCAAGACTTGAGCGCCTTCAACCGCTTTTTTTACGATCGGGCAGATATAGTCAGGATGCCCTGGCCCACATCCGGCGACAATAATGTTTTTTGACTCAGTCATCTTACCACCGCGGTCAGGATGCTTTGTGAATTTCCGGACCAGACTCTTTTGCGGACCCAGAATAGAGTCCCAAAACATCACCAGCCAGATTAATCAACCCAACGGACACTTCCGGTAACAGCGGAAACTCTAATTGAATTTTATTCGCAATTTCTCTCGCGGTAGCATTGGCCAAACATAAACGATCGGACTCCGATAAGGACATCATAAACAGTTCTTCAACCGTATTTTGGTCGCCCTCAACCTTAACTCCCAAGCTTTGACAAAGCTGGTGAAGCCAAGGTAAAGGAGATGGAGATTGCGAAGAATGAGTTTGCCAGTGTCCCCCAGGAATTTTTGCCAATTTACCTGGATGCCCGAGGACCATAATTTTTTTAAGCGTTAACGGCTCTAGCAACCCGAGCATGTATCCCCACTCGTTACTGACATCCACGATCTGCTCTGCACGTATAGCAAAATGATTTTGCGCTGCACGATTACCCATATGTCCCGGGACCAGTACCAGTTCATCCTCACTATTAGCAATGGCAACGTCTAATGCACATTTCAAAGCAGCCTGCAAAGCTGGTGCACTGAATGGCCGTACCCTACCCGAGGTACCAAGAATTGAGATTCCACCAACAATTCCAAGCCGAGGGTTAAAGGTTTTCTGGGCCAACTCCTCACCACCGGGAACACTGACGGTAACATCATAACCGGTTTGACATACTTCATTTAGAGCAGTGGTAATCTGCTTTCTCGGCCCAGGATTAATTGCGGCTTCTCCAGGCTGAATGGCCAACCCCGGCTTGGTGACCGTACCAACCCCCTGACCGGCAAAAAAACGCGTTTTCCGCATGCCGTTTAAACAGACGGTCACTTCAATCCAGGCTTCATGAGTCACATCCGGATCGTCACCGGCATCCTTACGTACTGTTGCCGACGCACTTCCTTGTTTGAAATGGAGATCGAAAACCGGAAAAGTAACCCGACTACCATCAGGAAGCGAAACTTCTGAGCGAGAAGGCTTATTACCACTGATCAAAAGAACAGCAGCAGCCTTGGCTGCCAAAGCAGCACAGGTACCCGTTGTCAAACCATTGCGCATGATTTAATCCTCTTGCCAGCTCCGCTGTCCCAGGTGAATAACCATTGTGGTCATGTAGCCTAGCGGTGCTAACTGCCATTGACTTAAATCGGGAATAACCTGTTCATGATCACCCTGCCCGCCAGCGGTAACAAGACTAGTTCGGGCTAAAAGGTTATGGCGATCCAGCAAGGCAACCAATTCTTGCAGCCGTGTGGCTGCTTTGAATAGCACGAGGGTTTCGCAACCAGAAAGTGCTTTTTCAACGGCAGCAAGATCAGTTCCTGGCATAATTAATAGACGATCTTCCTGTAAAGTGAGTGGCTGGCCAAAATGGCTGGCAACCATCTGAAAAGCACTAATACCCGGAACAAGATGCAATTGATCAGCTCCCATTTTTTCACTTAAACCTTCAAGTAAATAAGAACTGGTCGCATAAATAAGGGGATCACCCAAAGTAATCTGTACGACAGATTTTCCGGATTGGCACAGACCATAGACCTGATCGGCTAGATCAGCCCAGCGCTGACGGGTTTTTTCATTCTCGCGGGTCATCGGATATTGATGAACAATGACTTCCTGGTCATTGATAAAATCTTTAACCGCGCGCAAAGCAATACTTTCTCCCGATTTATCGGATTGCGGCGTGATGACAACATCAGCAGATTCGATCAAACGAGCAGCTCTTAAGGTCAGTAAATCCGGCTCTCCGGGCCCCACACCAACAGCGTAAAAATGTCCAGACTGAGCGGTCTTTTTCGTCATAATAATTCTCTATTCAAAAGTTGATTTATTGTCGCCTTAACTTAACGCCACAACAACATTAATCCCAAAGTACACAAGAGTAAGAATAAAACCCTGATCACCTGTGCCGATATCGCTACCAACATCCCTTTTTTAGCTCCAAGAATAGCGATATAGGTCGGCAATGCATGGCGCAAGGTTCGTACCGGTGCGGTTACCATCGAGCCAAACAGAATAACAATGACAGCCTGTCTGGTGGTAATCTGACCAGCGTCAATAAAGTTTGCCGCAGCAATAGCCCCATTGTAGAGACTTAAAGCTTGGGCAGGAATTATAGCAACCGATTCTGGTGGTAAAAACTTAAAGGTAAACAGGCCAGGCATGGTTTCTCCCAGCCACTTAAAAAAACCATAGTACTCAAGAAACGCCATGCAAACAAAGGTCGGAACCAAACAAATCAGCAAACGCTTCAAAGTTTTTTGTGAACGTTTCCAGACGGTCAGCCAAAAGCCACCTGTCCGTTCACGCCGGCTGTAAACTTTAACCTGTTCAGCGCGATCCGCTTCTAACTCATTACTATGCCAATATCGAGCAAGAACCAAGCGGGAAAACAGTAAGGTCAGGAAAATCTGTAGCCCAATGGCAAGAAAGCGTACTCCGAACAATGCAGCAGTTGCTTCCCAGCCAAAAGCGACACCGATAGGGACAACAAAGGTAGGCAAATGAGCAAATAGAGATAAAGCAGAAACAACATAGACAGAGGTGTAGAGCTCACGATTATTAATCGTTCCAGCATCGCGTTGACCAACTAACATGCTGTTGGCCACGGCTCCTGACTGGAACGCCATAAGAAAAGCAGGGCCGGCATCACGTTTAAGTTTACCCAGAGCGGTTAATGGCCAGGTCAGCACTGACAACAGGCGCATACTTCCCGACACCTCAAGAATTTGCCCGATCAGAATACCAATGCCGATAAAAAGAGCCAGTTCCAGCAGCAAAAGCCCTTTGCGGGGCCAAAATGAGAGGTGCATTTTCCAACGCTGATAACTCGATGTACTGCGCTGTTTCTTGCCCTCATTGACGAACGCTTTGCCTGTTTCACCTGTCGGCTTTAAACGTTTACTAACGACTTTGTCTCTGACCTGTTCACTAACAACAGTTGTCTGTGTGCTACCCGACTCTGCTCCAACTGAAACATTTGCCCAACTTGTCAGGCTCAAACACAGCACTAGCGTCATTGCTAAAAGAAGCTGCTTTATCTTTAAGTTTATCATTGCTTTGCTTTTCTAATCCGGATCGAACTTAGCCTGTTTCCCGAGCATTTACAGTTGTTCGATAGCCCGATCCAAATGCGAGAAATAGATCTCGAGGACATTATTATTCCACCCTAGCGAGGGAAGACATTCACTCTGTGGTGCTTGAACAATCGACTTCCAACTATCCTCTTCTTCGCCCATGACATCATTCATAATGTGGTCACCAGCAACTATCATCAGTGGAACAAAACGTACTGATCCGGTTTGCTGAGCCACCTGTTTTGCCTTTTGCAACGGGTCCGTTCCTGGAGATCCTTCAACACTGGCTACCACCAGATTCAGGTTTTGCGATTCAATTTTAGTGGCAAAAGCCAGAATCTGCTGATTAAATTCAGGATAGCGATCGTTACCATGGGTCACTATGACGGTGGCCTGCTGAGGATCTATATCCTTTTCTAAGGCATGAATCACAGCATCAAGATCATCATCTGCGGTCAACAATGCATCGCCATAAGCAACCTCGAAACCACTCATATCAACTTGCTTAACACGAGAGTACTCCTGCCCGGGAACGACATGAAAGCTCTGAAAAACGACCTTTTTAACACCACGTTTCCGAAGATCGCTAACAACGTCCTGAACATTGCGCGTGACAATACCCTGCTTTTTCAGTTTATTGATAATAACCTGTGAGGTAAAAGCCCATTCAATATCATATTGTGCAAAGCGCTTTTGTGCTTCGCTGTAAATATGATCATAAACCTTACGAGCATGCTCCACAGAGGTTCCGAATGCCACAAGAACCAAAGTGGGTTTGTCTGTATTTTTTGGCAAAATAGCTGTCATTTAGGCCCAAACCCGGGTATTTCTGAAGTTAAATCGTGCAATTGCAATCTGTTTGGCTATTTATTTTTAGCTATACCGCACAATGCATGTAAAGCCGCAACAGCCAGCGGACTCCCGCCCCTTCTTCCGGTTAAGACGATTGATGGTAAGCCAGTCTGAATCAACTCTTTTTTACTTTCTACAACATGAACAAATCCAACGGGCATACCGATAACTAACGCTGGTCGAATGTTTTCTTCTACATACATACGATTCAGCTCAAGCAGCGCCACAGGAGCATTGCCAATCAAAACGATGCCACCATCAAGCTGTTTTCCTGCTTTACGAATTGCAAATAAAGACCGTGGCAAACCAGATTCGCGCGCCTGAGCAGCAACATCTTCATCGGCAACGTGACATAAAATACTGTCGCGAGTGTAGTTTTCATTCATGCTCTGGAGGCGTGCAACAGACAGACCGCTACGAATCATATTGCTGTCAGAATAAATGCATTTACCCGCCCGTAAAGCATCAATACCTGAAGCGATGGCATCATCACTGAAGCGAATAAGGTCACTCATAGCAAAATCGGCGCTGGTATGAATAAGACGCCTGACAACCTGCCATTCATCAGGACTATGGCGATAGCCGGTCGCTTCAGCATCAATAACGGCAAAGGAGTAATCTTCGATCTCCTGACCGCTGATGGGATCTTCCAGCAGCTTATGGATCAACGGTCTTTCTTCTCTCTCTGTCATAACAGTCTGCTCCTTGTCATATAGCATCTAATCTGTTTTTTCATTGGTCATACGTGTTTATTTTTGCAGCCTGGCCAGAAAATGATCCAAGGCCCGGGACTGAGATGCGAGATTTAAATGAGCATAGCTCGCCAACACATTGCCCCGCTGATAGCCTTCCGGCTGGGTCTTGCCACCACGATTCTGCCTTAACTGATATGCCGCTTGCCAGCCGTCGCAGCCAACCGGATCATCAATCAGTTCCGAGTAATGGAACTCATGCCCACGAAAACTGATTCCAGTCTCACCGAAGAGAGAATTCATAGTCAGTCTGGCAGTGACATAGCCCAGGGTTTTGCGCTTGTTCAGCATCCGCGTCCAGGTCGGAACCTCTCCAACCAGGGGATAGCTTTGCCCTTGGTACTCAACCCCTTCGGTTAAATAAATCAAGCCGCCACATTCGGCGTAAACAGGTTTACCACTGGCACAAAAAGCCCTGATAGCATTTAACATACTAGTGTTGGCAGCGAGCTTTTCCGCATAAACTTCTGGATAACCACCACCAAGATAAAGGCCATCCAAATCGTCGGGAAGCGCTGTGTCAGTTAATGGCGAGAAGAAAACAACCTCGCATCCTCTGGTTCGCAGCTGATTGAACAGATCTTCATAGTAGAACTGAAAAGCTGCGTCCCGAGCGACCCCCAGTTTGACGACTGAATCAGCTTTAGTTACTGCTGAATTAACATCAGACGAACTTAACGGTCCTGCATCCTGGGCTTTGGCCAGTAGAAGATCGAGATCGACCGATTCTTCCGCGGCATCTGCAAGTTGCTCGACAATATCTTGCGACAAGGCCTGTTCGGCGGCTGACACCAGCCCCAGGTGGCGACTGGACAACTGGGGTAGACCGTCACGTGGAATCGCCCCGAGCAACCCCGGCTGCTTAGCAGCACTTAAGGCTTCCTGCAATAGTTCCGTATGGCGGCTGGAACCGCAACGATTGGCAATCACTCCTGCCAGCTGGACCTGATCCGCAAAATTCTGATAACCACTGACTAAAGCGGCGATACTACGTGCCATACCGTGACTATTGACCACCAGAGCAACGGGAATATCCAGTAAAGCGGCTATCTCGGCACTACTGCCAGACAAACTGGTACTGCTGCTGCCATCGAACAATCCCATAACGCCTTCAACCAGGCAGATGTCGGCATCGCCACCTGTACGCACCATCAAATCACGCAGATAATCATGATCAGACATCCAACTATCAAGGTTGTAACAGGGCCGTCCCGACACTCTAGCCAGGTGCCCCGGATCAAGATAATCAGGACCGACCTTATAGGTCTGAACAACGAGTCCACGTCGACGTAACGCAGCGACTAACGCTAACGTTATACTTGACTTACCGACCCCACTCTGGGTACCGGCAATCAACAGACGTGGAATTGATGGCACAGTACAGTTCATCAGAATTCAACGCCAATCGCTGCCGGCTTACCGGCTTCCATAGCATGCTTGAGCGGTACCATCTCAGATACAGTGTCAGCAACAGCGATTAAAGCCTCTGAAGCATTACGTCCGGTCAAGGCAATATTGAGATCATCACGAGACTGAGCTAACGCATCAAGAACCTGTTGTTCATCGACCAGACCACAAGAAATAGAGCCGCAGATTTCATCGAGGATGAGCAAATCATAATCACCACTCTGCATCGCCTCTACTGCTTCAGCAAACCCCTTTTGAGCAGCCTCACGATGAGCAGGATATTTAGGATGGTCCGGTTTAGGGACAAACCCAAGACCAGTCTGCTTAATTTCAACACCTAATTTTTCGCGCAGAGTAAAAACCTCGCCGGTGGTATCGTCAGACTTCATAAACTGCAGAATTTTTATTCTGTGGCCATGCCCATAAGCACGAATGGCCATACCAAATGCTGCCGTTGATTTACCTTTGCCGTTACCGGTAAAAATAAGAACATTCTGTGCCATTTTCTCTATCCTTTCTCGCTATCCCTATGGGACAGCTTTCAGATTTCAAATTTGATCTTGCACAATGTACCAATAAGTCTAGAAAGCAACGCGCAGCAACAAACCAAAGCCGAGAACTAGCAGCGTTGTCACAATCATCAACCTGACAACCTGCATAATATGTTTTGCTTGCAAGCATTGTTCAGCGTCGCCCATATAAGGCCGAAACGATTTCTTACCAAAATAACTGTTTTCGCCCCCAAGCCGGACACCAAGCGCACCAGCCATAGCGGCTTCGATCTGACCACCATTCGGGCTAGGATGCTGATGACGATCACGGCAGAAAATTCGCCAGCTATTACGCCAGTTGTCGCCACTTAGGGCTGCCGCCAAAGGAACCAGTAGCGCTGTCAAACGCGCTGGAACAAAGTTAACCAAATCGTCAAACCGTGCCGGTGCCCAACCAAAGTTAAGATAGTGCTCATTCTTATAGCCAAAGTTGGAATCTAGGGTGTTGACCGCTTTATAGAACAAGGCCCCCGGCAGCCCGGCAATCAAGGCATAAAAAAGTGGTGCTGTCACTCCATCCACGGTGTTTTCAGCAACACTCTCAACCGTTGCGCGGGTAATTTCCCGTTCATCCAAATCTGCGGTATCGCGTCCAACCAACCAGGCAACCCGGTTTCGTGCCGCAACCAGATCACCAGTTTGCAAAGGTTGATATACAGCCAAAGCATGGCGTCGCAGATCTTGCATGGCAAAACAGGTATAAATCATCAAAATACTGACTAAATCACCTAATAGTGGGTGAACCAGTGCGAACAATTGCTGAATAAGCACGCCACACCCGACAGTGCCGACAATAACAACGATTACCGCAGCAACCCCTGCCCGCCGTTCAGGTAAAGCCTTGCGCAAAGGAGCCTCTACCGATCGAGCTAACCAGCCAATCCCTTTAACCGGATGAGGTAGCCAGCGCGGATCGCCGCATAAGGCGTCGAGCACTAATGCGACCAATATCTGCCATGACAAGCCGATCACAAGTTTAGAATCCGATAAATTCTATCCATATCCATATGGGCACGAACATGGTCAGCCAAGCGATCGAGAGCAGGCTCCAAATCATAAACAGCACGAGAATCCGCTAAAGGAGCCCAACCCTTACGAACCCGAATGCGATCAAGAAACCAATTACGGAAGCCATTGGCATCAAAAACACCATGCAGATATGTTCCCCAGATCCAGTCGCGATTTCGTGAACTACACCCCAAAGCCACACCATCATAACGCTCTACCAGTGGTTCAGTGTCATGACCATGACTTAAACCATGATGAATCTCATAGCCGCGCAACTCCTGCCCGGAGGTCAGGTGTCGTGCCTGACAACTGGTGGTCGTTTTTTGTTCGGCCAAGATAGTATCCATATCGAGCAGGCCGAGCCCATGACATTCAAGGCCGGTGGACTCTATCCCATGCGGATCTGAAATTTTGCGGCCTAACAACTGGTAGCCGCCACAAATCCCAACAATCTCCGTTTGACCTGAAACGGCCAATCGCTGTACTGCCGCAGCAAAACCACTGGAATCAAGCCAACTAAGATCGTGGATAACATTTTTGCTGCCGGGTAAAATAACCACGTCAGGAGTACCAAGATCAGCAACCCGGTTAACTTTACGAACGTGAGCATCTTCTGCCTCACGCAGGGCATCAAAATCGGTAAAATTGGAAATATGAGGCAAATCAACAAGAGCGATATCAAGGACATCACCAGAAGCTCGTGCCGTTTCAAGTAATCCATCCTTGAAATCAACAGAATCTTCTTCGGGTAGACCTAATTGCGGCAAATAGGGCACAACACCTAAAAACGGCTTACCGCTATGCATACTGGTGCGGTCAAGAGCATCACCCAGCAATGTCGCATCACCACGGAAACGGTTGATGACAAACCCTTCAACCAGCCCCCTCTCCCATTCATTGAGCAATTCCATGGTGCCAACGAAAGAGGCAAACACACCACCGCGATCAATATCGCCAACCAACATAACCCTGGCATCCGCATAACGAGCCATATTCATATTGACAATATCTCTTGATTTAAGATTGATCTCCGCAGGGCTTCCAGCCCCCTCCAGCACCATCACCTGATGTTCCGCCGCCAAACTGTTATAGCAATCCTGAACATCACTAAAAATCCCGGCCCGCCGCGCGGCATAATCTTTAAAGTCCATAGTCTCCAGAACTTTGCCACAGACAATGACCTGAGAACCGGTCTTACTACTTGGCTTTAACAGAACAGGATTCATCCGTACATCAGGATCAAGCCGGGCGGCCTGAGCCTGCAAGACCTGAGCCCTGCCCATTTCTCCACCCTGAAAGGTGACACAGGAGTTCAGTGACATATTCTGGGCTTTAAAAGGAGCAACACTGACGCCATCCTGTTGCAGAATCCGGCACATGGCCGCGGTCAGGATACTCTTTCCGGCATTTGAACCGGTCCCCTGAAACATAAGCGCTGGCGTTTTCCGAACGCGAGACCTTTTAACCTTAGAAGTTAAAATCGTCTTCAATTCTTCGAACAGGCGTAAATTTTCTTTTTCGGTACGAACAGCGACACGGATGTAACTATCATCAAGACCATCAAAATTGTCACAACGCCGCATCATGATGCCACGCTTTAGCATGGCGGCAATAAGCTCGCTTGCCGATTTTATTTGCGGATCAACCTGCACCAATAAAAAGTTTGCTGATCCCGCTAACGGTTTTAAACCGGGCAATGAGGCTAATTGCTTAAACAGCAGATCACGCTGCTGATCAACGTATTGACGTGTTTCTACCAGGAATGTCGTATCCTGAAAGGCCCGGGTGCCAACCGCTTGGGCCAGTGCATTAACCGACCAGACAGGCAATAAGGCTTGTAACTTTTTAGCTACGGCAGGCGCAGCGATAGCAAGACCAAGACGCAAACCAGGAATCCCCCAGGATTTGGTCAATGATTGCACAACAATGAGATTATCGAGACTTTGATGACGGAATGAAAAGTTTTCAACATCACAAAAGTCGATAAAGGATTCGTCGATTATAAAAACATTATCTGGACAGCTACGGATGACAGTGAGTAAATCGTCACGCGAGCATAGCGTTCCGGTTGGATTATTCGGTTGCCCGACAATCACCATTTGGTCGGGTTTGAGAGCTTGTTTTAACCGTTGTGGATCAAGCTTAAATCCTGTTTCTGCTGTCAGCAGAAATGGTTCTACAGAGATTCCAGCCTGTTCCGCAGTGAGGCGATATTCAATATAGCTGGGGACCGGCAGCAACAAACTCTTACAGGTAAAGAGTCGTGGCAAAGCAGCTAACAGTTCACTAGCCCCGTTACCAACCACCAACTGTTCAGCGGATACTGACAAACGCCCAGCCATAGCAGCTATGAGCTCTGTACAGTCAGGATCAGGGTAATGCAAAAGGGATTCGACACTCGAACTGATCAAAGGCCGCAACCAGTCCGGGAAGCCAAGAGGATTGATATTGGCAGAAAAATCGAGTAATTCATTCCTGGGGATTCCAGCTTGATCAGCAGCAGCGTTTAGATTTCCTCCGTGCACACTCATACCAGTACACCGTGATGGAACATCGCTACCGTAACCAGAGCCGGGACCAACTCGAGCATCTCACTTGCAGCGCCTAGAGTATCCCCTGTATAACCTCCGATTTTCCTCATGTAATATCCTTTAACAACCCAGAGCAGAGCAACACTCAGAAAAACAGTCCATAAACCTGGTCCCCAACCCAACAGCAACAGAGGAAGAAACACTAGAGCCAGCCAGGCGATTAGTACCCGCAACAGGCTACTACTATCTTTAGTAAAAGCCGCCGTACCACCTTCGGGCCGGGCATACGGCAACCAGGTGATGAGAAAAGCGATAGCGCAGCGGCCACAGACCGGCATAAGAACGATTACTTCAAATCGATATGCCTGCGGCAGCGAAACCAACAGGGTCCACTTACTTAGCAATAACAAGATCAGTGCCGCGACCCCCATCGGTCCCGCACAACTGTCTTTCATGATTTCCAGCATCCGTTCTCGCCCACGGCTGCTGAAAAAGGCATCGGCACTGTCGGCCATACCGTCCATATGCAGAGCGCCAGTCACGACGATCATCGCAGTTAACAGAATAGCACTGGCAACGGGCAGGGGCAGTAACCAGCAGAGTAACAGGTCGAAAATGCCGGCCAATAGGCCGATTAGCAAACCTACGAGGGGATACCAGTCGGCACTTTTACGAAAACTTTCAGCATCACCGCACCATCCTTCCGGCACCGGAAGGATGGTTAAAAATCGAACAGCTGAAAAAATGGGGGCGAACTTTTTCATCTGCATATCAACGCGCCGCGGTGCTTACCGCGGCCTCTTCAAAGGTTGCCATTTCGGTCAAAATAGCAACGGCACCTTCCACCAGATTCATTGCGACAGCAGCACCGGTTCCTTCACCAAGGCGAAATTTAAGGTCGATAAATGGTTTTTTATTGAGGGCCTCAAGAGCCGCACACTGCCCTTTTTCGACACTGCGATGAGCACTTATCATGAAATCGCAACTTGCAGGTGCTAAGCGACCAGCGACCAGAGCAGCAGCAGTGGAGATAAAACCATCAACAACGACCGGCTTTCTGAGCAGCGCTGCTCCCAATATCAATCCTGCAATACCAGCGATTTCAAAACCACCAATCTTAGCCAAGACATCAAGAGGATCACTTGGATCGGGTTGATTCAGGGCAATTCCATCCTCAATAACCTTAACCTTGTTCTGTAACTGCTCGTCATCGAGACCGGTTCCACGACCAACAACCTCGACAACCGGAAGTCCACATAAAACAGCAACGATGGCACTACTCGGTGTTGTATTTCCGATACCCAGTTCTCCGGTACCAAAAACATCCGTTGTATCAGCAAGCTCAAAAGCAACCCCGATACCAGCCTCCAGAGCCTGAATGGCCTGATCACGCGACATGGCTGGCCCCTCGACAAAGTTATTGGTCCCTCGAGCAACCTTGCGGTCAATAACTGCGGCCGCAGTTTTCTCATCCAGGTCACCTGCGATCCCCATATCAACCAAGACAACCTCTGTCTTTGATTGTCGGGCCAACACATTAACACCGGCCACACCAGCAACAACCCCTTGTGCCATCTGCACAGTAACTTCCTGCGGGAAGAGACTCACACCACTACTAGCAACACCATGATCACCTGCCATGGTAACTATTTTGCGGCGTTTAATAACAGGTTCAATCGTCTCCGTCATACCGGCCAGATCAACCGCAAGATCCATCAAACGACCCAACGCCCAATGAGGCATAATCAGTTGATCGAGGCGTTCTTTCGCTTTATTGCGAGACTGATGATTCTGACCACTTATATTAGCAATCGTCTTTTCTAAGACAGTCACGGAGACCTCCCTGGTAAATAAAAATTATCGCTTTCAAATTTTTCCCACGTAAAAAAACGCAAGCCGGACAGCAGATCCCCCCGCTGTCCGGCATTTCCCCTGAGAGAGGGATTGGAAATTTAAACAAATTATTTTTTGCCGCTGACAGCAGCTTCTTCAAAAGTTGCCATTTCAGTAAGTATTGCAACAGCGCCTTCGACAAAATTCATGGTCATAGAAGCACCAGTACCTTCGCCAAGACGAAAATCCAAATCAAGAAAGGGCTCTTTACCCAAGGCGGACAACGCCGCAATATGGCCTCTTTCAACACTGCGATGGGATGGGATCATGTAATCAATCGCAGCGGGTGCCAATTTACCAGCAACCAAGGCAGCGGCAGTCGAAATGAAACCATCAACAACAGTTGGCTTACCCTGTGCGGCCGCACCGATAATCTGGCCGGCAATACCAGCAATTTCAAAACCGCCTACCTTGCTGAGCACATCAAGAGGATCTGAAGCATCGGGACTATTAACCGCTAGAGCTCGCTCTACAACGGCAATCTTGTTCTTCAGCTGCTCATCATCAAGCCCGGTGCCGCGTCCGGTTGCCTCGACAGGCGCAATATCGCACAGCGCGCTAACAATCGCACTACTCGAGGTCGTATTACCAATACCCATTTCAGCAGTACCAAACAGATCTGTATCCTGAGCAAGTACCGTTGCTACCTCAATACCGGCGTTAAGCGCCATAACCGCCTGTTCGCGTGTCATTGCCGGACCTTCAAGAAAATTTTTTGTTCCTCGGGCAATTTTTCGATCGATAATGAGATCACAAATCGTCTCATTCAAATCACCAGCGATCCCCATGTCGACAACGGCAACTTTCGCCCCGGCCTGGCGTGCCATAACATTACATCCAGCGACCCCAGCAAAGTAACTCTGCACCATCTGTACAGTAACCTCAGGGTCAAAGCGACTAACACCTGCAGCAGCGACCCCATGATCCCCACACATAACAACAACCAGCTTGCGTTCAACTGAGGGCTTAATTGTTCCGTAAATACCCGCCAGATCCAGAGCAAGGTCCATGAGACGCCCTAATGCCCAATGAGGCATTATTAATTGCTCCAGACGTTTAAGTGCCTGATCCCTGACATTTTGATCGGGGGCAGGTATGGCGGCAATAGTCTTATTTAAGTTTTGCATAGTGCGCTCCGTAATTCATAGGAACAAAGGTCATTTCAAACGTAACGGTAATCCAGATACCATAAAAATGGCTTCATCGGCAGCACTGGCAACCAACTGGTTACAACGGCCAATCAAATCACGGTAACGACGGGAGAGAGGATCTTCGGGAACCAGCCCCATACCAACTTCATTACTGACAACGATGATAGTGCGTTGTCCTTGGCGGCAGGCGGAGAGAAAACGCTGACAGTGAGGTTCAATATCGGCTTCGGTAAGATCCTGCTGTTTTTGTTCGGCAGCAAACAGCAGGTTATTAACCCAGAGGGTCAGACAATCTATAAGAATAACATCAAAATCTTGAGCTTTCAGTAAAGCTTGGTCCAGCGCCACTGGTTCTTCGATGGTTTCCCAATCTCGATCTGCCCGTTGCTGTTGGTGCAACAGGATGCGGTTATCCATTTCCACATCGATACGCGGGCATGTTGCCAGGTAGGCACGTCGCCCTGCAATGCCTTCAGCAAGACGCTGAGCATAGGCACTTTTGCCACTACGGCACCCCCCGCTGACATAAACCAGACGCGGAACGCTTGTTTTGGTGTATTCGTAAGACAATTTGACTTCCTCATTGCGGGACCTTTCCTGCACAACAAACAAAAATCCCGCTACCTTCAAAAGGCACCGGGATTCCGTATTTAATCCGTCAGCATTTTGGTTAACCTGCAAGCTCAGTCCACGAAGTTCAGGCTAATAAAGGCGCAGTGGAAACAAGTATCTGACTTCCAGCATAAAACTGGTTACAGTGGCGGGTCCGTGACGGAATTTCACCGTCTTCCCTGTTGCCAGGCCGTTATAGTTAATAATCTCATATATGTTATTTTTAACCATCTTTTCGGTAGTTACGAAGCTTCCTCTGAAACGGTCAAAAGTGGGCCGATTAAAAGATAAAATTGTTTTTGCTGCAAGTAATTTTTTTCACTTCCCAGCGATTTTTAAATTAACAGGTCGGATTTTAAGGGTAACCGGAACCATACCAGCAACAACCTGCACAGAAGACCACAACCTACTGAATTAATGCTGTTTTCTGCCAAAGAAATCGATTGACTTAAGAGCGCAAGTCAGCTTATACATTGGCCACAATCTAGACTGCTGGAGCAGTCCCAACCAATTAACTTTGGCTCGGGATCAAACAGGGAATCCTGTGAAAATCAGGAACGGACCCACCGCTGTAACCGGGGACAATGACGACATGTGCCACTGATCTTTTTCATGGATCGGGAAGGCGTCGTTTGCGGCAGAACCGGAAGTCAGAATACCTGCTATCCAGTTAATTGTTCTGTCCGCAGGGGAGCAAGCGGGGGAATCAGGGAATCGGCTGTGATGGGTCACCGAAACCGAGCCTTTTGATAGGTTTCGGTTTTTTTATATCTTTTTCCAAGACTCTCCCAAAATCCGCACTGCAGGAACTTACCCCTCTTCCGGACAGAAACAGACCTAACCACGGGATTCAAAGATGAGAAAAGCTGAGACTTTGCCAATCGTGCTGACCAAACCAGAGGTTTTAATCATTGGAGGTGGTCAAACTGCCTTACTTAAAGCCAAGAACTTACTGAACAACGGGATCAGTTTCCAACTTGTTGCGCCAAGCATTTGTGCTGAGATACAAGCACTGGGAATCACCTGTCACAAACGAGACTTTCAACTGAAGGACCTGCAAGAAAGATCACTCGTTGTTGACGCAACAGGCAACCAAGAGGTTGCCAACCAACTGTTGAGTGCTAAACAATCATATGCATTTATGCTCAACTGTTGTTCTGATCAGTCATTGAGTGATTTTCATTTCCCGGCCCTTCTTAACCATGGTCAGCTGAAAATCTCGGTATCCACTTCTGGCGCCAGCCCGACGATCAGTAAACAAGTCAGAGATAAAATCGCCAAAGTTATTCCAGCACAACTTGAAGAACTGGTTGATGCCAGCAAACAGGAACGTGCCAGCGGCATTATCGACCCAGCTACAGCAGCAGAAAAAAGCAAGCAAATGCTTGCCCAGGTGGCCCTTATTGGCTGCGGTCCCGGTGATCCAGAGTTGCTGACCATGAAAGCCTATCGCCTTATCCAACAGCAGGATGTCGTCCTGTATGATCATCTGCTAACCCCTGAAATCATGGCGTTAATTCCGGAGCAGACCGAAAAGATTGCGGTCGGCAAACAGAAAGGTTGCCATAGTTTCAAGCAAGAAGAGATTAACGAGCTTATTTACCAAAAGGCCCTGCTAGGCTTGAATGTGGCACGACTGAAGTGTGGTGACCCCTATATTTTTGGCCGTGGCTCAGAAGAAGCAGAATATTTGATCAAACGTGGCATTCGCGTTGAAATTGTCAGTGGCATCAGTTCAGCACTGGCTGGCCCTGCCTGTGCAGGAATTCCACCAACAGCCCGTGGCTACGCTACTAATTTATCAGTCGTTTCTGCTCATTTAGCTGGAAGTCGTATCAACACGGACTGGTTCCCGATGCTGAAGATTCCTCACCATACGACGGTAGTACTGATGGGCTTAAGCTTTTCCCGCCAGATTAGCGAAATAGCCATTAGCCAGGGGGTAGCTAAAAATCTTCCGGTTGCCATTATTGCCAATGCATCCCGCCCTAATCAACAGGCGTTGATTACTGATCTGGAACATCTTCCAGAGGTCGCAACCCAAGCGGCACGCCCTGCCATTCTGGTCTTTGGCGATGTTGTTAACCTGCACCAGATACTGTCCCAACCAGAAGAGTTCTTTTATCAAATGGCCCAGTGATTTTCGCTTACTTATATTGCGCGATTTCAAATCCGATATTTCAAATTTGAAATCGCGCGACCTCATCGCATCCAGCTCTGGCACCCGCCTTGCAATGTTATTGAATTGCATCCAAAGACGGAGACTGCCAATGAACAGACAACAACTTATTATATTTACTGACCTTGATGGTACCCTGCTTGATCACCATTCTTACAGTTGGGCGGCCGCCAAGCCAGCACTGAAAAAGCTTAAAGAGCTTGAAATTCCAGTCATTATCTGTACCAGCAAAACGGCTGCTGAAGTCAAACAACTCCATCGCGAATTGCAGCTTACCACTCCATTTATTGTTGAAAACGGAGCCGGAATCATCTTTCCGGCAAATGATTCCCAACAGGAAGACACTGCCCATTTTTTTGGCAAAGACTATGCGGAATTGACGCGTGTTGTACATCAATTACGCAAAGACAAAGGATACTGCTTTAGCGGTTTCAGTGATTTTTCTGTAGCTGACGTCTGTACTGAAACCGGCTTAGATGAACACTCTGCTACATTAGCGAGAGAAAGACTGTTCAGTGAGCCAATCCGCTGGGACGATAGTACTGACGCCCTTGAGCTTTTCCGTGCTGATCTGGCCATTCACAATCTACAGCTACTACGAGGTGGGCGGTTTTATCACATTCTTGATTCCAAAGCTGATAAGGGCACCGCCGCCCATTGGTTGATCAAACATTATCGTCAACAACACCAGGAGCAACACTGGTTCAGCGTAGCCCTTGGTGATGGGCCTAATGATCAGGCCATGATGGAAGCCTGTGATCTCGCGGTTATTATCCCCTCCCAAAGCGGTGTTGCACCCGAACCACGCTGTGGTAAGGTTTTACATGCCACAGCACCAGGCCCCAGCGGCTGGAATCAGGCGATTCACGATATTTTATTACTCTACACTCACAAAGGAGCCAATCATGGCTGATTTTTTCCAGAACGGGATCATCACCACTCTGCATAACCTCACCAATCGTCCAGTTGAAGAGTTGGAAAAAGAGCTGGAATGGTTCTCTACTCGTAGCCCTATGAGCTTGGTTCTTCCGTCCTTGTTTTCCGAACTTGAAGGTCCTGCCTTAGGTCCGATTGTCAACGACTTATGTCAGGCAAACTACCTCAAAGAAATTGTCATCGGTCTTGATCGGGCCGATGAAAGCCAGTTCAATTACGCAAAAAATTACTTTTCAAAGCTCCCCCAAGAGCATCGTATTTTATGGAACGACGGTCCACGCTTACGCAGTATCGATAAAATGCTTGCCGACCAAGGGCTTGCCCCAAAGGAGATGGGCAAAGGACGTAATGTCTGGTATTGCTTTGGCTATGTTCTCGCTTCTGGCCGTAGCCGTGCGGTAGCACTCCATGACTGTGATATTGTCACTTATAAACGCGAGATGCTGGCTCGATTGATTTATCCCGTTGCTAACCCACGTTACAATTACCAGTTCTGTAAAGGTTATTACTCTCGCATTGCCAGCGGCAGCCTGAATGGCCGAGTTTGTCGCCTTTTGGTTACGCCACTGATCCGTTCACTACAACAGATTGTCGGACATAACGAATATCTTGATTACCTCAACAGCTTCCGCTATGCCCTGGCTGGCGAATTTTCTATGCGCGTCGACGTTCTCAATGATCTGCGTATTCCGAGTGACTGGGGAATTGAAATCGGTGTTATTTCAGAAATGTATCGTAACTATGCGACTAGCCGTATCTGCCAGGTCGACATTGCCGATGTTTACGACCACAAACACCAGGATCTGTCCGAAGATGATCCCAATGGCGGCCTGTCCCGTATGAGCACCGACATTACTAAAGCAATTATTCGTAAACTAGCAACTCAGGGTGAAGTACTGTCAATGGAAACCTTCCGCAGTTTAAAAGCCACCTACTATCGAACTGCTCTGGATTTCGTCCAGCGCTTCTATGATGATGCCATGATTAATGGTCTAAAAATTGATCGTCACAAGGAAGAAAAAGCGGTCGAACTGTTTGCCGAAAACATTGTCCGCGCAGGTGACGTCTTCATCAACAATCCAATGGAGACCCCCTTCATGCCAAGCTGGAACCGTGTAATCAGTGCGATCCCTGATATTTTAGATCATATCTATGAAGCGGTTGAAGAGGATAATAAATAGCTTTCGTCTGAATCACTGTCATCAAAAAAAGGTCGCCGGCTACGCCCAGCGACCTTTTTCATTTTCCTTTACAGGCTGAACGCAGCCCAAAAACTTTATCCTGTTACGATTTTAATTTTCGTGCTACGATCCTCCTCACTGAATTGCTAATGCTATTTAACTACAGGAGGAATTATATGAAAAATCGCTTGTCAGTAATCTTACTTGCACTGTTCATTACTATGTCCCTCAACACCTCAGCCCTGGCACATTTCGGCATGTTGATTCCATCTGACTCCATGGTCATGCAGGGAGAAGACAAAACCGTTCACATCGAAGCATCATTTTCTCATCCTTTTGAAAAAGTAGGAATGCCCTTGGTCAAGCCTGCAGTATTCAATCTACAAACGTTAGAAAAGACTCGTGATCTCCTGCCACAGATTAAATCGACTAAACTCATGGGTCATCAGGCATGGGAGCTAAACTATAAAATAAACCGGCCTGGCGTTTACCAATTTTACATGGAACCACAACCATACTGGGAACCAGCAGAAGATTGCTTTATCATTCATTACACAAAAACCATCGTTGCGGCCTATGGTGATGAAGAAGGCTGGGATAAGGAACTCGGCTTAAAAACAGAGATAGTCCCCCTTACCCGTCCTTTTGGCCTGTATGCCGGTAACAGCTTCCAAGGTATCGTCAAACTTGATGGCAAAGCAGTCCCCTATGCTGAAGTCGAAGTTGAGTTTTATAATCGTGAAGGAACAGCAACAGCTCCGAGCGATTATTTTATCACCCAGGTCATTAAAGCCGATGCCAACGGAGTATTCACCTACACCCCTCCTGCTGCTGGATGGTGGGGGTTTGCGGCTTTGAACACAGCAACAGAAAAAATATCCCACAACGGAGAAGAAAAAGATATCGAACTTGGTGCCGTCCTATGGCTTGAGTTTCTTAGCTGGCAAAGTAAATAGTTGTTATTCTGTCAGAGCTCTTCACTAAAGAGTAAAGCAGCATTTGAACAAATAGACTCTCCGGTAAGTAACGTTCCAAGTATTCACCAGAACGTTACTTACCAGCGTTATTTCAGCAGAGAACTTTATCATGCATATTTCAGAAGGGGTCTTGTCCGGACCGGTAATTTTCAGTGGCGTGGCACTAGCAGTAGCAGGAACAGCTATTGGTCTGAAAAAACTAGATTTTGACCGTATTGGTCAGGCAGGCTTACTTGCTGCAGCATTTTTTGTTGCCTCCTTGATTCACGTTCCAATCGGACCATCCAATGTCCACTTGATTCTGAACGGACTTGTTGGACTACTTCTTGGATGGAGTGCCTTCCCGGTCATTCTCGTTGCCCTGCTACTTCAGGCAATTCTTTTTCAGTATGGAGGCATTACCACCCTTGGGGTAAACACCGTCATCATGGCAGGCCCTGCTGTGGTCGGCTATTACGTCTACGTAACGACAATACGGTTTAAACTGTCACTGATGCTACCGGCCGCTTTTGTCGCTGGATTTATAGCAGTACTACTAGCGGCAGGTCTGGCAGCATTGGCATTAATTTCAGCAAACAATGATTTTTTAGAAATAGCACTGATGCTGGCAACGGCGCATCTACCTATCATGGTCATCGAAGGCATTATCAGCGCTTTTTGTGTTGGTTTTCTCGCTAAAGTTCTTCCAGAAGTATTGCCCACAGTTAAACAGTAGACAGGTGGAAACTCTTATGAAAAATATTCGCACATACATTGTTATAAGCATATTGACAGTAGCTGCTTTGCTTTCGCCTGTTTTACAGCCACAAGCCTATGCACACCGAGTTACAGTTTTTGCCTGGGTTGAAAATGGAACAGTTTTTACCCAGAGTAAGTTTGGTGCAGGGGCTAAAGTCAACAACGGCAAAATATTCGTGTATGATCAGACAGGTAAAGAACTTCTAAACGGACATACTGATGCCAATGGTGAATTTTCTTTCCCAATTCCGGCCCACAGCGAGCTGAAAGTTGTTCTCGATGCGACAATGGGACACCGCGCAGAATGGAGCATTCCCTTAAGTGAGATAAATGAAGAAGTGGAGCAAAGTACTCAGGAATCAACGGCTACAGTAACCGTTCAACCCACTGCAAACACTGCTGCAGCACGGCTAAATGAAGAACAATTAGAAGTGGTAATAGAAAAAATTCTTGATCGCAAATTGAAACCAATAAATTACTTGCTGGCCGAAATGAATCAATCTGGCCCGTCACTACATGACATCGTTGCCGGATTAGGATATATTGCGGGACTGATCGGTGTTGCCGCGTGGGTTCACGCACGTAAAGATTCCTGAGCCAACAAAAGCTACTCAGATTTGCCTTAAGCATAAGCAAGAACAGAATCAACAAACCTCTTCTTTTACGTGCCATGAATTATGATTCTTGAACCGATCACAATATTAGAATCACCATTTGCCCGAATAAATATTCGTCTTAAAATCGTCTTTGCTATCCTGTTTTCTTTTACGATTGCCTTAACTGATAACTGGCAAGCTTTGGCTTTTGGCATTTTAACTACTTTGGTCCTGATTCGTCTAACCAGATTATCAACGAGTGAAATGCTCAAACGGCTACTGCCAGCCTGTGGCTTTCTACTCTTTCTTTGCCTGGTCCTCCCTTTTACAATAAATGGAAAACCGATCTGGAGTTACGGTTCCTTGACACTAACCAACCAGGGAGTTCTGTTGGCAGGACAAATTGTTGTAAAATCATTTACGATACTGATTCTATTTATGGCACTGGCTGTCAGCACTACAGTAACGGCACTGGGTCAAGGCCTACAACAACTCTGGCTGCCGGAAAAACTCGTGTATTTATTACTGTTCTGTTATCGTTATATTTTCGTCATTGAACAGGAATATCGACGTCTGGAAACCGCTATTCAGCTACGCTGTTTTCGGGCGGGAACGAACCTTCACACCTATCGAACCTACGCATACTTGGTTGGAATGCTGTTTGTACGCTCCTTCCTTCGCGCTGAGCAGGTCCATAAAGCAATGTTGTGCAGAGGCTTTCAAGGCCACTTTATTTGTCTCGAAAAAAATACTTTTCGCCGCCAAGACTACGGCTGGCTGGTGTTCTTCCTTACTATTTTACTTGCTCTGGTTATATTGCAATGGCAAACACAGCTATTTTAAAGTTTTCAGACATTACCTTTTCTTATTCAGATACTCACCCGGTTCTAAAAAATCTTAATTTTAAGGTTTGTAAAGAGGACCGCATTGGACTAACAGGCCCGAATGGGATAGGAAAAACTACTCTGTTTCATCTAGCAGTGGGGCTACTTAAACCCGAAAATGGGTATATTGAAGCATTTGGCAAACAGCTACAGCATAAAAAGGACTTTCTCCAAGTGCGCAAAAAAATCGGTCTGCTGTTCCAAGATGCAGATGATCAACTATTCTGCCCGACGGTCCTTGAAGACGTTGCTTTTGGCCCCCTTAATTTAGGCTTTTCACCAGATGAGGCAAAAACAGTCGCGATAGAAACTCTAAATTTATTAGGCTTGGAGGGTTTTGAACAACGTCTGACCCACAGACTGTCGGGGGGAGAAAAAAAGCTGGTTTCGTTGGCAACTCTATTAGCTATGAAACCGGAGCTTTTGCTGCTGGATGAACCAACCAATGGCCTGGATGAAAAAACCCGGGAAAATCTACTCCAGATTTTGCTAAACCTCAATATTACCTACGTTTTAATTTCCCATGATTTTGATTTCTTAACGCGTGCGACCAAAGACATCTACGCGGTCGAAAACGGTCGCATTCTGACCGACCAACCGGTATCTGTTCATCAACACACCCACGCCCACATTCACGGCGAAGTTCCCCATCGACACGTTTGACCAACAGGTCACGAGAGCTTAAGCTCTCGTGATTTCAGATTTGAAATTTCATATTTCAGAGTTATGGTCACACATCCCCTACCCCCGCTTAGATAATGACCTTAACTTTTCTTCTACATTCTATATTCTAAATACCACTGACGACTCACTCCCCCACCTTTTTCAACCACAGCACCTGATACGGGGGCAACTGTACCAGTGATTGCAAGCCATTAACCTCTTCCGCAGTCAACAAACCAAGCCAACGCCCAGACAAGCTTTCTTCCAATGGCCCTTCCAGATACAAAGGCAGTTGTTTATCGGTCATATTATGAACACACAAGATCTTTTCCTGACCATCAAGACTGGTACGCCAAAAAGCGCAGATCTGATCACCCAAGTGAATAATCTGCTGTTTTGCATCAGGATGGAATGCTTTGTGCTGTTTACGGATTTTAATCCGGCGGCGTAGCTCGTTAAAGACAATAGCGTGGGGCGATTCAAACTCACCCAGCTTGGGTTCTAATTCATCAAGATCCCAGCGATGCCGATTGATCAACCGTGCTCGTCCACCCTTTTCGACCCCTTTGTAGTCATTAGGAGTCGCAAGCAAACTATGAATGTAAAAGGCAGGGATGCCACGCAAACCAAGCATTAATGTCTGAGCTAACAAAAAGCGAGCGACCTGCCAACTGTCTTCACCGATCCAGGTACCTTTTAAAGCATCAAAATAGGTAATGTTCATTTCGTAGGCACTTTTGCTGCCATCGTTATTAGTACGATAACTGATCTGACCACCAAATTTCTCCATCCCGTTCAGGAGCAGATCTATTTCACCCTGTGGCAACAGACCTTCGAGCGGTCTCATACCAATACCATCATGAGAAGCGGTAAAGTTCAAAAAGGTACACCCGGGCGGTGTCGAACAACAGGTTCGGGCCCAATTATTCAAATAATGAGCGTTGCCGCGATATAAACTATGCAACAGTAATGGAGCAAGGCTGAACTGATAAACCATATGAGCTTCATCACTGTCACCAAAGTAGCTGATATTCTGTTGATGGGGTACGTTCGTTTCGGTTAACAATACACTTTTGGGGACTGCCAGACTCATAAGGTCCCTTAAAATGCGAACCGCCTCATGAGTTTGTGGCAAACTCATACAACTGGTGCCTGCCTCCTTCCATAAAAAAGCGATAGCATCGAGACGGATCAGGCGTGCTCCGTGGGATAAATAATTCAACAGGATACGAACATATTCCAAAAAAACATCAGGATTAGAAAAGTCAACATCGACTTGATCGGCACTAAAAGTTGTCCAGACATTTTTGGGACCATCAGCAGTGGCGACGGGAGTCAGTAATGACGACTCGCGGGGTCTGACGACATGTTTAAGATCAGCATCCTCTGGAGGAGTAATAAAATAATCCCGACCCGGTTTTTCAGCACGGATAAATTGCCCAAACCATGCATGCTGGCTGGAAACGTGGTTGATAACTAAATCAAACATAAGATCGAAGGTTTCATGGATAAAGGCAACATCCCCCCAATCACCTAATAATGGATTAACCTGATCATAGTCGATGACGGCAAAACCATCATCTGAGCTGTACGGGAAAAAAGGCAGAATGTGCACAATATTAACAAATCCCTGCAATCGCTGCCTAAGAAATTGGCACAATGTTCGTAATGGAAGCTGTTGCCCTTGAATAATTGAATCGCCATAAGTAATTAACAGAACATCTTCCTGATCCCAAAGACGTTCTCGTACAGGGCTCTCAGACTTCGTCCAGAAGCATTTCAACTCGTCTACCAACTGCCGAGCTAAAGACGTTGCAATCTCAACTGGATAAATTTTCTTGAGCCTGGACTCAATAAGTTCAAAGGCTTCCGGCTCTACATTTGGTTGCGTCAGGGACATACATTGCACCTCGCCATGATCGTGTTTTTTAAATACCTCATGATTTGTCGAAATTATTCGTGCAGAAATTAAGCCAATGAAAAAACTGGGGGATATTATAAAATGTCAGTTTTTTGGCATTGTCCATGCTTGCATAAAAAACGAACCAACGAGGATCAGCGAAATCTTCATAGTTAAATACCAAGTGCAAACCCAATGACGCTGCAACAATGAAATGAGTTACTGAACAATGACTGATCAGAACCAAAAACTATTCCGGGCACTATTGGATGTCGGTAAAGAACTGGCTGCAATTACTGATATTGATCACCTGCTGTCCCGAATTCTAGAAATTTCCCGTGAAGTTTTCCATTTTGAAAATGCCATTATTCGCTTATTGAACGAAGATAGTCAGCTGCTTGAATCTGTCGCGGCGTTCGGTTATAGCCAGGATGCAGTCGATAAACCAATCTCCCTCGGTGAAGGGATTATGGGTAAAGCGGCCAAATACGGACGACCGTACCTGATTCAGAATGTTCATCAATCTCTCGACTATATCCCTGGTATCGAAGCGGCCGGATCAGAACTTGCCGTGCCATTAATTGCCCGGGAACGCATTATCGGGGTATTTAATGTTGAAAGCCCGGTCGAAGAAGGCTTTAACGCTAACGACTGTGATGCTCTTTCAATTCTAGCCGGACAGGCGGCTATTGCCATCGACAATGCTCGCCTATACCGCGATTTGTGTTCCGCTAATCGTAAAAATGAAACTTTACACAATCTTAACCGTCAAATTCTGTCGAGTATCAGTATCGGCGTTTACACCATAGACCGCAACATGCGCATTACATCCTGGAATGAAAGCATGGCGGTGATCAGCCGAATTCCCGCTACTGATGCCTTAGGAGCATCGCTACCTGACCTTTTCCCGACATTAGAAGATGAGGGAATTGCCGAGCGATTGCGAACCGTTCTTAAAGACGGAGAAGCACAAAAGCTACGTTTACTTCACCGTGGTAGAACAGGTGAAAACCGTCTGCAAAAAAGATTGCTGGCACCACTAAAAGAGGCCGGTAAAACCATTGGTGCCGTCGTCGTTGTTGAAGATGTTACCGAATTCGAACAGCTTTTAGCCCAAACCATTCAGTCGGAAAAACTTGCCGAAGTGGGGCGCATGAGTGCCGGCATTGCCCACGAAATCAACAACCCTCTTTCAGTCATCAGCTATGCTTGCGAACTGTTACTGGCTGAAGAGGGTTATAATGTCGATCAGCAAGAACTGCTGGAGCGCATTGATACCGAGGTTGAGCGGCTGACGAGCCTCACCTCTGAGTTATTATCCTATTCAGGAACTCAGGAAGGTAGAAAAAAACTCACAAACCTCAACGATACTATTGAAAACATTCTCAAGCTGTTGCGTTATGAAATTACCAAAACAAAAACCGTAACCTCTCATGATTTGGGAACACTTCCTCTAGCGAACATAGATAACAATAAATTTAAACAGATATTTATTAATCTGATTTTGAATGCCATTCAAGCCATGGGGGACAGCGGATCAATCACAATTACTACGCACTATGAAAAAGACCAAGGCATCTATGTGCGCTTTTTCGATACTGGGCCTGGTATTGCCGATCCACTAAAAGAACAAATATTTGAACCCTTTTTCACCTCACGTAAAGATGGTACAGGCACGGGTCTGGGGTTATATCTCTGTCGCAAAATTATTACTGAGTACGAAGGGCACCTTATTGTCAAAGATGGCCCGGATACCGGTAGCTGTTTCGAGATCTTTTTGCCGCAAAAAAACATCGAGATGTAATATTGAGCAGGCATTTAAATCAGCGGACTTAAGTACGACCTGTTAGACATAAAAAGAGCCTTCGATCCTGCATATGAGCACTATCGGAGGTTATTTTTTAAGCACTGTCTACCCTTTTTGTATATTTTTTCGCCATAACGAATTTCCAGCCTTCAGCAAACGTGCGTAATTACAGTATTTACCAATTGGTATAGGGCCTGCATTGTGTGTTGCTTTGGTACTACGTGTAAAAATTTATAAATATATTGCTTTGTTGAAATTTACTTTTCAGCAAGTACATAGAGCAAAGGCGCTCTGTTTTCCCACTGAAGACAGGACGCCTTTTTTTATTTAACTAACCTGGAAGGAGAACTTACAGGATGAAAAAAATCGAATGTATCATCAAACCCTTTAAGCTTGATGACGTCAAAGCGGCAATCACTGATCTTGGCATCAGTGGTATGACGGTATGTGAAGTACGTGGTTTTGGTCGTCAGAAAGGCCATACTGAACTGTACCGCGGTGCGGAGTATCAGATCGACTTCATTCCTAAAATCCGCATCGAACTCGTGGTTAATGATGATCAGGTTGCCACTTTGGTCGAAACAATTCAAAAAGAAGCCAGTACCGGCCGAATTGGCGATGGCAAAATTTTTGTCAGTCAGATTGAGCAAGCGGTTCGGATCCGTACCGGTGAATCCGGAAGCGATGCCCTTTAATTTGTTTTCTTACCCTCTCATGATTTTTATACATTAGGAGATATCTGCCATGAGAAAAATCACCCCTCTTTTGACCCTCGCCATTATTCTTGGCGTCCCCTTTCTTGCCTTTGCTGCAGACGCTGAACCTTTAACAGCTGACACCGTTCAAAACAATCTAAACTTTGTCTGGACTCTTGTGGCAGCATTTATGGTGTTCCTTATGCAAGCGGGTTTCGCCATGGTTGAAGCGGGTTTTACCCGGGCGAAAAATGCCTGTAACATCATGATGAAAAACATGATGGACTTCTCAGTCGGTGCCTTAGCTTTCTGGGCTGTCGGCTTTGGTCTTATGTTTGGCACCACAAACGGCTTCTTCGGCACCACTGATTTCTTCTTTAGTGGCGCTTCCGGGGATGGTGAAGCATGGAATTACGCGTTCTGGATGTTTCAGGTCGTCTTTGCCGCAACAGCAGCAACTATTATTTCAGGAGCGGTCGCAGAGCGGACAAAGTTTAGTGCTTATATGGTCTACTCTGTCTTTGTCTCTGCTATCATCTACCCAGTGTTTGGTAGTTGGGCTTGGGGTAGCCTGTTTAATGGTAATGGCTGGCTAGAAGGATTAGGATTCATTGACTTCGCAGGATCAACAGTTGTTCACTCCATGGGCGGCTGGTTGGCTCTGGCAGGTGCTATTGTTGTCGGTGCCCGCGCTGGAAAATTTGACCAAAACGGCAATGTAAAACCAATTCCTGGCCACAATATCCCCATCGCAGCTCTGGGTGTTTTTCTGTTGTTCTTTGGCTGGTTTGGGTTTAACCCCGGCTCAACAACCACAGGTGACACGTCTATTGCGCTGATCGCAGTCACTACATGTTTAGCAGCCTGTGCAGGTGCAGTTACTGCTATGATCTACACTTGGATTAAATTTGGCAAAAGCGATATTGGTATGACTCTGAACGGCTGTCTGGCCGGACTTGTTGGTATTACCGCTGGCTGCGCCAACGTTACCCCACTCTCGTCTGTCATTATTGGTGGAATCGCTGGTGTTCTGGTCGTTCTATCTGTCATGTTCTTTGACAAAATCAAGGTCGATGATCCAGTCGGAGCTGTTTCCGTCCATGGTGTTTGTGGTGCATGGGGTACCCTCGCTGCCGGGATTTTTGATACCGCTGGATTTTCCATCAGCACGATAGGGGTACAGCTAATTGGCATTGTTGCCTGTTTTGCCTGGGCCATGATCGCTGGTCTGATTCTTTTTAAAGCAATCGATCTGATTATCGGCATGCGTGTCAGCAAAGAAGAGGAGCTTGCCGGTCTCGACTTTACCGAACATGGCGCTAACGCTTATCCGGACTTCCATACCGTCCGCCTTGGTTCGGTATTCACCCCTGAAGATAAAAAGTAATTTATCTAGTCTAAAATGAATCCAGGGCCTCCTGAAAACAGGAGGCCCTCCCCTTACCTGCCATTTTTTCCTGCGAATAAACAATAAAGAAATAATTCACACTCCTGTACAGTGGATAAGCAAGCCCCCCAAAAGTCTGCTTATTTTTAGAGCAGGTCCACGATAGTTCCATTTTTTATCACCAGATTTCCGCATGTTAAGAGTTGGCACAGTAGCTGCTATAACAATTCCCAGGAAAACATTTATTATTTAATTTGCTTAAAAAAGACGTTTTACCCTTTCAACAAAAGGAGCCTCAGGATGAAAAAAGTAGAATGTATTATCAAGCCGTTCAAGCTCGACGACGTCAAAGCGGCGATCACCGACTTGGGCCTTGCTGGCATGACCATCAGCGAAGTACGTGGTTTTGGACGCCAAAAAGGGCACACCGAACTCTATCGTGGTGCTGAGTACCAAATCGATTTTATCCCTAAAATCAAAATTGAACTGGTGGTTGCTGAAGACCAGGTCGATTCCCTCGTCTCTGCAATTCAACGTGAAGCCTGCACCGGTCGTATCGGTGACGGTAAAATCTTCGTCAGCAGTATCGAACAATCGATTCGTATCAGAACCGGTGAAACCGGTGACGATTCCCTTTAATGTAAATAAGCGACTGTCCTTTACACAGTTATCTCAATAATATTAAGGAGAAATTCCCAATGAAAAAACTTGTTATGGTCCTGCTGGCCGTACTCTGTCTCGTTCCGACCTTGGCCCTGGCCGATGACGCTCCGGTTTCTGAGATGTCTTATATCCTCAACACCTTTTCCTTTCTGGTTATGGGTGTTCTGGTTATGTGGATGGCTGCTGGTTTCGGTATGCTCGAATCTGGTCTGGTCCGTTCCAAGAACGTTGCCACCATCTGTCTGAAAAACATTTCCCTGTTCGGTATTGCCGGTATCCTCTTTTACATCGTTGGTTATAACCTGATGTACGCAGGTGTTGACGGTGGTTTCATGGGCAGCTTCGGTTTCTGGTCTGCCGATGATGCTGCTGCTTTAGCCGGTGACTACTCTGGTGGTTACGCTGCTGCTTCTGACTGGTTCTTCCAGATGGTCTTCTGTGGCGCAGCCTGTTCTGTTGTGTCCGGTTGTGTTGCCGAGCGGATCAAGCTGTGGGCCTTCCTGGCCTTCTGCGTTATTTTGACCGGTATTATCTACCCTATCCAAGGCTCCTGGGGCTGGGGTGGCGGCTGGTTAGCCGAAATGGGTTTTGCTGATTACGCTGGTTCTACCATCGTCCACTCTGTTGGTGGTTGGGCTGCTCTGACAGGTGCTATTATTCTTGGCGCTCGTAAAGGGAAATACACCAAAGATGGCCGCGTTAATCCAATGCCAGGTTCCAACATTCCATTGGCCACCTTAGGCACCTTCATCCTGTGGATGGGTTGGTATGGCTTTAACGGTGGTTCCGTGTTGGCGTTAGGTGATGCTGGTAGCGCCATTGAAATGTCCAACGTTATGGTTAACACCAACATGGCTGCTTGTGGTGGTATGATTGCTGCCATGATCATGGTTCAGGTCATGTACAAGAAAGTTGATGTCACCATGGCCCTTAACGGTGCCCTGGCTGGTCTGGTTTCCATTACTGCCGGTCCTGCAACCCCATCATTAGGTGCCGCAACCATCATTGGTGCCATCGGTGGTATCCTGGCTGTCCTGGCCGTACCATTCTTTGACAAGCTGAAAATTGACGATGTTGTTGGTGCCCTGTCCGTCCACCTTGTGTGCGGTATCTGGGGAACCCTGGCTGTTCCATTGACCAATGATGACGCCAGCTTTACCGTCCAGTTGATCGGTGTTGTTGCCACCGCCGTCTTTGTTCTGGTCACCTCAGCTATTGTCTGGTTGGTCCTGAAGTACACCATCGGTATCCGGGTCAGTGAAGAAGAAGAAATGCTCGGTTGTGACTCAACTGAAATCGGTATGGAAGCGTACCCGGACTTCCAGCGTGTCAGCATTGGTGGCGCCAGCGGTATTTCCGGCTACACTTCTTCACCTGAAGGTCGTTAAGCAGAGAGATTAAACACAGCAACACAAGTAGAAAAGTCAACTTTGCAACCTAATGCTCCCTGCTTTTCAGGGCAGGGAGCCACTGCTAAGTAGAATAGAAGGATGCTAACGTGAAAACAGCATTGATTGTAGATGATGAACCCCTGATCCGTCGTCAGGTCGCCAATGCCCTGGTCGATTATGGGTTTAATGATATTTATGAGGCAGCCGATGGCGCTCAGGCAGTTGCTATGGCTGCGACGCATAAACCGCTACTGACAGTCATGGATGTTACTATGCCAGTCATGGACGGTGTTGATGCTGCAGCTAAAATTAACCGTGATCCTAGCGGTGCCATTGTTTTGCTAACAGGCACTATCGATCAGGACACTGTTTCCAGAGCCCAGGATGCTGGTGTTCACCAATATTTGATGAAGCCTTTTAAAGAGGAACAGCTAAAAATCAGTATCGATTTAGCGATTCATCAATTTATCGAGCTATCCAATCTGCGCGACGAAGTCAACGCTCTTAAAGATAGCCTTGAAACACGCAAACTCGTTGATCGCGCGAAAGGCGTATTGATGAAACAAGGGCTGAAAGAGCCAGAAGCCCATCGCAAAATTCAAAAACTTGCCATGGATAAGCGTAAAAGTATTAAAGAAGTCGCTGAAGCCATTTTGCTGATGGAGAGCTGAGCCCTGAACACGCATGTGACCCATATAAACCTGTGCAATCTACCACCGTGGTCCATTGCATCGACATTGTATAACGCCAACCCACAGGCTCTGGAAATTCAAGGGGCCAAACATATGGGGAGATTACTCTTTGATGAGCTGGCTAATATCGACGATGCGCAGGAACGTGGTAGCCGCTTTCATGATTTTATGGATGTCACATTCCAACTTCATCAGTGGCAGCGGGAAGAATCCCGTAGTAGCCAGAAAAGCCTTAAAAACAGCTACCTGCGCTTCTTACGCGGGTGGCTGTTTGATAGCAATTCGATTGAAGGAGCGGTCCTGAAAGGTTGGGTTGAATCACGTTTAGGCTTAATCCCGACCTTTCATCGCGCGAAAATTGAAAATGTACATTGTGAAGAATATTATCAATATATGGTCGATCGTATGAAAGGATCCTCCAGAACAAATGCGATATTTTCACAACTCGATCTTTTATATGAGTTCATTCAATATGAGCTACAGAGACAAATGCCAGGCTGTTCTCATTTAACTTTATACCGTGGCATCAATGATTTTGAAGAACATGTCATTGTTGAAGAGATTGAGAAACATCGCTATTACCTGCGCCTTAACAACTTAAATTCGTTTACCAGCGACTTTGAAAAGGCATGGGAGTTTGGCAGCCGCGTTCTACGGGTATCGGTCCCACTACAGAAAATCTTTTTCCTCTGCGGCATCTTGCCCAAATCATTATTTAAAGGCGAAGATGAATATCTGGTGTTCGGTGGAGAATATGACGTAAAGGTTATGATTGGCGGATGAGTCTTTCAACAGAGCACTACTCACGGGCCCTAGCCGCTTTTCTTGGTTTGGCAATCGGTGATGCCTTGGGTGCAACAACAGAATTTATGACTCCTGGAGAGATTCAGGCCAAACATAAAGTGCATAAAAAAATGATCGGTGGTGGTTGGCTTGGGGTAAAACCTGGGCAAGTCACTGATGATACAGAGATGTCTTTAGCAATAGCTCATGCTGTAGTTGCTAACCGTGGTTGGAATTTAAAAGCCATTGCAGATAATTTTGTCACTTGGATGCGCAGCAAACCCATAGACATCGGTTCAACTGTACGCAAAGGCATACGTACTTATATGAACACTGGTGAACTAGCAATGCCTGTGAACGAATGGGATGCCGGTAATGGGGCTGCCATGCGCATGGCCCCCGTCGCCTTATGTAGCCTGGGGGATCATAAAATGCTTGAGCAATACACCCTTGAGCAAGCCTGGCTGACCCACCACCATGTCTTATCCGATGCAGGAAGTATTACCGTTGGTAAGATGGTACAGGCCGGCATTATGGGCACTGATCGCTTTGAACTACATAATTTAACCCAGGAATTAACCGACGCGTACCCGACCTTTAAATTCAATAAGTATAAAGGCCAGGCCAGTGGCTACGTCGTAGAAACATTACAAACAGTATTCCACTATCTGTTTTCAACTGCAGACTTTGAGGAATGCCTGATCGGCATCGTTAATCAAGGTGGCGACGCAGATACCACTGGAGCAATTGGAGGCATGATAGCAGGTTCATTTTACGGGCTGGATGCGTTTCCTAAAGCCTGGCTCAAAAAATTGGATCCCAAAGTCCGTGAAGAGATTGAAGAGTTAACCCCAAAACTGATCGGCCTATCACCACTGGCACGTCAGTAATAATTGTTTGTCTTTGTTGCTACAGAGAGGTGGCATCTGACCATCAACAAGCCACCCGATAGAACCATCAGGAAAACGGGTGTCAAAAGCAGGAGAAATATTATGAGTGAAAATAGCCTATTACCGCTAAGTGAAGCCGCAAAGCAAATGAAGAGTACAGATCTTAATGTTCTTATGCATGTAAAAAAAGGACTTATAAAAGGTGAAGAGCAAGACGGCGAATGGTATGTCGACCAAAGCTCTTTGGCAGAATTCCTATCAACGAATTCGGGAAAAGCAGACGTGTGTGAAAAGAAACACCACTGTGGTGCTGGTGCCTGCGGGTCGTCCTGCAGCTAGTTAGTTTCTGTCCGGAAAGCGCCCTTTTTCACCAGCTCGGTGTCAACCTGTGTATTTGCTTGCATTCTATGATCTGGCCAAAAATTGCATCTTTCCAAATCAGAAACTGACCAGTTGCGATTTAAGTTTCCGGATGGCAACTACTTAGGTTTTTCGGAGGTAACATGCCCATACAAATCAAACCATCTGACTTGTTTCAGAAGTACTTTCACAAAAAAGAAAAGCGAGACGAACCAAAATTTACTGGCATTCCCGATCCAAACCCTTTTGACCGCGATGACCTTTATGACGTCATTCCGATGATGGAAGCGGTCATGAACGAGTTAGGTTGCGAAGACGGCCTCATACTCGAGAAACTTGAAGATCTGATGATCTTTGAAATGCCGCGCTTTATTGAAACCAGAGAAGAAGTATTTAATTTTTTGGTTTCAACAGCCAAAGACAGGATGGGACAATAATAACAATGAATCTAATTACTGGAGACCTTTGGGATTTTCACCAGCAGGGATACGTTGTAGCAATCACTACCGGGGGCATGGTACAAAAAAATGGAACATGTGCCATGCCTCGCGGTTGTGCTCGCCAAGCTGCTGATAAATACAAGATGCTTGCTTATACTTTAGGCGAACAGATTAAATTACATGGGATTCATGTATTTGATCTTGGCAACAAAATTGTTGCCTTTCCTGTCGAAAAAAGCCCACTGGAAAGACCAGAGTTAGAAATGATAGAACAATCATGTATTGAGCTGGTTGAACTATGCAACTATAAACAATGGGAAAAAATAGTTGTCCCCAGACCAGGTTGTGGCCTTGGTGGCCTACAATGGAAGGATGTAAAGCCAATACTGGAAAAACATTTTGATGAACGTTTTATTGTTATTCGCTCTCCAGACTCCATAGGGAGCGAATAACGCCATTTCCCAGCAAAGAAATGGCCCTCAGGAGATGTAAAAATGAAGTTTGCACAAAAAGGAAACAAAGTGTCTGTACATTATATAGGCACACTTGACAATGGTCGTATTTTTGATTCTAGAGACGCTGATTCTCCTCTTGAGATCATTTTAGGCAACAACGAAATTTTTCCCGCCCTTGAAGCCGAAATTATTGGCATGAAAGAAGGGTCCGTTAAAAATATCCTCATAAAGGCAGAGGACGCTTATGGCCAGCGCCTTGAAGCGAACATTATCCAAATTGCAAAAAGCAACTTTCCCTCCGACAAGGAACTTAAAGTAGGGCAAAAGCTAAACCTTGAGTTTGCTGACGGTGCTGCACGTATCATGATGATAACTAAAATCGAAGAAGAAAAAGTTACTCTTGACGGAAACCACTCTCTTGCAGGCCTTGACCTTACTTTTGCATTAAAACTTGATAAAATTATACCAACAAAGTAATTCGCAGGCTGGTGGAAGAAAACCTTTCTTCCACCGCTCTTTTTAAATCTATTCTAACGACGTGCTCCTATTCAATAGATACTTCATTTAAGCACCTCGGCACCTATCACCGCACTTTAATAAATAGCGCAAATTTTAATTTCCCTTGATTGAACAAAAAATTGTATCTTTCCTGCTCAGCACTTCTAGATGGCAGTTTTCAATATCTTACCAACAACCAAAGACGATAGTAGAAATCCCATTTTTATTTTAAATTTTAAACCTTTAGACAATGGCTCTACGCATAAATTTGTATGATAGCCTAATTTCTAATCACATTTTTATCAAACTCATACCTATTTTTCTAAGTATATATATATTTCAGCTATTTATCATTTCTGACAAAAGAAAAGAATCTTAAAAACTCTATTTCCCGACTAAAAAAGTCAGGCATTTCGCCTGCTTAGAAAGGTTGCACAGTGATTAAGCGCATGCACATTTTATATGCATAGAAGCAATTGTAAAATGGTCTGACAGGATTCAAAAAATCGTCAAATTCAACAGATATTTTTTATTTTATTGATATTTCGGCCAGTTAAAGACTTCTGAAAAAAGTTGGCATAGCTTCTGCTATAGTACAGAGACATAAGATCACAGTTCACGATGTCGTGTTACTGCTTGACTAAAGGTAAAGATGCCCGAGTCGAGATTTTTGAATTACTTAATATCAAAAATCTTTATTCGGGCTTTTTTGTAACAAGACACGTAAAGCAGACTCCATGCCGGAGTCACATCGGGTAAAGAAGCCAGAAAGTCGTTAATTGACTTCCGGTCTTCTATCTATAGCTAGCAGTTATTCATTCGGGCAACGCTGCCCATCATTCCAGCAAAACGGAACAGAAACAGGCAGTGACCTGAAACACAATCAGGCCAGACCGACAGGTGCGAGACAACATCAATGGAGATGCCGCCATAAAGCACTCATTATCGGTCCGGCCAAAACCAAAGCGGAACAATCCGCTCAAACTATTCCAGGAGGAAAGAAAAATGGCATTAAAAGAAGGCGCAAGACAAATCGCAATCTACGGCAAAGGCGGCATCGGTAAATCAACTACTACTCAGAACACTGTTGCCGGTTTGGCTTCACTGGGTAAAAAAATCATGATCGTTGGCTGTGACCCTAAAGCTGACTCCACTCGTCTGATGCTCCACGCTAAAGCACAGGAAACAGTTATGGATAAAGTCCGTGAACTGGGAACTGTTGAAGACCTCGAACTCGAAGACGTAATGAAGGTTGGTTACGGCGACACCAAATGTGTTGAGTCCGGCGGTCCTGAGCCAGGTGTTGGTTGTGCTGGTCGTGGTGTTATCACAGCTATCAACTTCCTCGAAGAAGAGGGCGCTTACACTGAAGACCTCGACTTTGTTTTCTACGACGTTCTTGGTGACGTTGTTTGTGGTGGTTTCGCTATGCCTATCCGCGAAAACAAAGCACAGGAAATCTACATTGTTGTTTCTGGTGAGATGATGGCTATGTACGCTGCCAACAACATCTCTAAAGGTATTGTTAAGTACGCTTCATCCGGTAAAGTTCGTCTGGCAGGTCTGATCTGTAACAGCCGTAACACTGACCGCGAAGCTGATCTGATCACAGCTCTGGCTGCACGCCTTGGTACCCAGATGATTCACTTCGTACCACGTGACAACCAGGTTCAGCGCGCAGAGTTGCGTCGTATGACTGTTATCGAGTACTCCCCTGAGCACAAGCAAGCTGCAGAGTACAAGACTCTTGCTCAGAAAATCATCGACAACAAAATGTTCGTCGTTCCTACTCCTCTCGAAATGGAAGAGCTGGAAGACCTGCTGATGGAATTCGGTATCATGGAAGCCGAAGACGAGTCCATCGTCGGTGTTGCTGAAGCTTAATCTGATTTTCGAACTCTAAGTGACTGATCTGAAGTCAGGTTGCACGAAATATAACTGATCTAAGTGCACCTGACTTCCCACAAAACCGTTTGAAGGAGCAACAAATGGCTGAAAGAAAGCCCATCGAGGGCGTTACAAAAGAAAGAACCGAGAAAATTATTGAAGAAACACTCGCGTTCATGCCTGAAAAAGCAGCTAAAAAACGCGCCCCACACTTGGGTGCCAATGAACCTAGTGATTCTATCTGTGCCGTTAAATCTAACCGTAAGGTTGTCCCTGGTGTCATGAGTCAGCGTGGCTGTGCTTACGCTGGTGCTAAAGGGGTTGTTTGGGGTCCAATTCGTGACGTTGTCCACGTATCTCACGGCCCAATTGGTTGTGGTGTATACAGCTGGGGTACTCGTCGTAACCTGATGCAAGGTATTCCAGGTGTAACCTCTTTCCCAATGGATTTTACCTCTGACTTCCAGGAACGCGACATTGTTTACGGTGGCGATAAAAAACTCGAAAAACTTCTTAAAGAAGCTGACGAGCTGTTCCCTCTGTGTAAAGGTCTTTCCGTTCTGTCAGAATGTCCGGTTGGCCTGATCGGTGACGATATCAACGCCGTTACCAAAAAGATGGAAAAAGAACTGGGTAAAGTTGTTATCCCTTGTAACTGTGAGGGTTTCCGTGGTGTTTCTCAGTCACTGGGTCACCACATCTCCAACGACTCTATCCGTGACTACCTGTTTGGCAAGTACGAGTTTGCTGAAGAAGCAAGTCCTTACGATATTGCCCTGATCGGTGACTACAACATCGGTGGTGATGTTTGGGCTGCTAAGCCTATTCTGGAAGAGATGGGTCTTAACATCAAGTCTATCTGGACTGGTGATGGTGAGATTGAAAAGATCGCCGCTACAGCCCAGGTAAAACTGAACATCATTCACTGCTACCGTTCCATGAACTACATGTGTAAGGTTATGGAAGAAAAATACGGTATTCCATGGATCGAATACAACTTCTTCGGTCCTACCAAAATTGCTGAAAGTATTCGTGCAATTGCTGAGCGTTTTGATGACACCATCAAAGAAAAAGCTGAAAAAGTTATTGCTAAATATACTGCTGAAATGGAAGCAGTTATTGCTGAATACAAACCACGTCTCGAAGGCAAAACTGCAATGTTGTTCGTCGGTGGTCTGCGTCCTCGCCACACCGTCGGTGCCTACGAAGATCTCGGTATCCAGATCACCGGTACCGGTTACGAGTTCGCCCACCAGGACGACTATGATCGTACCGCTCCGGAGCTGGCAAAAGGAGCTCTGATCTATGATGACGTCTCTGAATTTGAGTTGGATAAATTCGTTGAAGAGTTCAAACCTGACCTCGTCGGTAGCGGAATCAAAGAAAAGTACGTATTCCAAAAAGCCGGCATCCCATTCCGTCAGATGCACAGCTGGGATTATTCCGGTCCGTATCACGGTTACGAAGGTTTCAAAATCTTTGCCCGTGACATCGACATGGCGATCAATTCGCCTACATGGGGCCTAGTCAAGAGTCCTTTTTAACAACTGATTTCCATTAAAAACCAATGGTATCTCACCACCACCGGTTCTCAGGAACTGGTGGTACAGGTGAACTGTATCAACAGTAACGATATCAATTAGTGGTTAAAAATAGAGGAGTTATCGCCATGAGCGAAGAAGTAGCAGTAAAGAAAGTAACCGAACACAGCCCGGAAGAAATTGAGCGGGTTAAAAATTGGATCAACACCGAAGAGTACAAAGAACTTAACTTTGCCCGTGAAGCACTGGTTATCAACCCTGCTCACGCTTGCCAGCCTCTGGGTGCCCAGATGGTTGCCCACGGATTCGAAGGCTCCTTGCCTTTCGTCCATGGTTCTCAGGGTTGTGCTTCTTATTTCCGTAGTACCTTCAGCCGTCACTTCCGTGAGCCATCTGCTGCTACTTGTAGCGCAATGACTGAGGACGGTGCTGTTTTCGGTGGCCAGAACAACCTTCACGAAGCCCTGGAAAACGCATACACCCTGTACAAGCCGGCAATTATGCCTATCTACACTACTTGTATGCCAGAAGTTATTGGTGATGACTTGAAATCCTTCATCACCAACGCTAAGAACGAAGGCAAGATCCCTGCGGATCTAAAGACTCCATATGCCAACACTCCTAGCTTTAACGGTACTCACATTAACGGTTATGACAATATGCTCGACGCCGTACTTAAGTACCTGACCGAAGGGAAAAAAGTTGAAGGTAAATGTACCGGTAAACTGAACCTGATCCCAGGTTTCGATGGTAACACCGGTAACCTGCGCGAGTACAAGAAATATCTTGAGGCTATGGATATTCCTTACACCATGCTCGCAGACGTTTCTGACGTATTCGATTCTGTTTGTGATGGTAACTACAACATGTACCAAGGTGGTACTCCAATTGCTGAAGCTGAAGATTCCATCAACGGTAAAGCAACCATCTCTTTGATGAACTGGTGTACTAAGCTCACCATGCGTCACATCAACGAAGAGTTCTCTGGTGAAAAAGTTGTTATGCCATTGCCAATGGGTATCAAGAAGACTGATGATTTCTTGATGAAATTGAGCGAACTGTTTGACAAGCCAATTCCAGAATCTCTGAAAGCTGAGCGTGGTCGTGCAGTTGATGCTATGACTGACTCACATCAGTACATCCACGGTAAGAAGTTTGCTGTTGCCGGCGATCCTGATTACCTGCTCGGTATCGTTTCATTCCTGTTGGAAATGGGTGCAATTCCTTACCACATCCTCTGCTCACGTTCTAACAAGAAATTCAAGAAAGAAATGGAAGCTCTGTTGGAAACCTCTCCATACGGTGCTCAGGCAACTGTTTACATTAACAAAGACTTGTGGCACATGCGCAGCCTTTGTATGACTGATCCTGTTGACGGTATCATTGGCGACACCCACGCTAAATGGGTTGCACGCGACGCTAAGATCCCTCACTTCCGTATCGGTTTCCCAATTATTGACCGTGTCAACATGCACCGTACTCCGGTCATCGGTTACCAGGGAACCATCAACTTCTTGACTGCTATCTGTAACAAGTTCATGGAAATGAAAGATGAGACTTGTGATGATCAGTGGTTCGAAATGATGCGTTAAAACAAGCATCCTGCCTGCAGACTCTGTCTGCAGGCAGACTTGGTGCTTAACGAGCAAAACGGGACGGTTAACTATGGCTCGGACCAGAAAATTACAGCTCGTAGATCAAAAACATGGGCGAGGTGAATCCATGAAAGTAGCTTTTGCAAGTACTGATAAAATCCACATCGATCAGCATTTCGGTCGGGCCGAAGAATTTTACATCTGGGAAATCTCAAGCGACAGTGCCGAGTTTAGCGGCATCATTCAGGTTCATGAAGAAGGTGAAGATCCTGATGACCGTATCGAGGCGCGCTGTAAAGGCCTTGATGACTGCGCACTGGTTTATGTCGCTGAAATTGGCGGACCAGCTGCGGCACGGCTTGTAGCCAAAAAGATTCACCCGTTAAAAAGTAAAGATCGTGCACCGATTAAAGATACGGTGGAGAAACTTCAACAGGTTCTCCAGGGTACTCCACCACCATGGCTCCGCAAAGCCATGATGAAAGATGCGGCCACTAATCAGCCTAGCTGATAAATTAGAAAAACATATATATTTATTTAAGGAGACTAAGAAAATGGCATTAATGACCGCAAGTAGACGGGGCGGCGACAGCTGGACTCAAACTTTCGCAGATGCAATCGACCCAGAAAAATGTATCGGCTGCGCTCGTTGTTACAAAGCCTGTGCACACAAAGTTCTCGAGCCACATGAGGACATCGACGAAGAGTCTGATACTGTAAGAATGATTATGACCATCGCCAACATAGACAACTGTGTAGGTTGTGCTGCCTGTGGCGTTGCTTGCCCTAAAAAATGCTTCAGCTTCACCACTGTTGAAGTATAAGCCTGACTAAGTAAAAGGAAACACCATGCGTATTGCCGTTGCCTCAAAATCAGGCTCAACTGTTGATCAGCATTTTGGTCATGCAGAGGCTTTTCTGATTTACGATTATCAGAGCGACAATAGCGAATTGCTCTGCACCATCGACGTTGACAAATACTGTAGCTTCGATCCAGACAATCCATTTCGCCATAAACAATTCGGTGGAATATTAAGTGCTCTGGAAGGTTGTAGTGCTGTCGTTACCTCCCAGATTGGTGAGTTGCCTAAAAAGGAGCTTATCAAAGCTGGCATCGTTCCGGTAACGACACAGATAGACATTCAGGATGCTTTAAAAATGGCTTTTGATATTGTCAATTCAGGCATTCTTGAGAAATTACCACGCTGATCACAACGCTGTGATCTGCACAAAGTTTGTACGATTCATTGTAGTTAGACCAATTTTTAAGCTGCAATTGCCTCTGGCAGGGTAGCACGTGATCCTGAGGTGCACGTGTTACCTACTTTTTTTAATAAAATGGCCTTGGCACAGTGAATGCAATTAAGTCTAGGCAGTATACAGACATAAAGATGTGTCAGTTATAATAGGCGATGAAGCCCTGAGATTTCGCTCTAGAACTCTCAGGGCTTTTTTAGTCAGCAACGGTGCTTGAAACCACAACAACAAGTTTTGACAGGAGAAACTGTTATGGCAGGCACTTGTCCCATGATGAAAATGAAGAAACAAACTGATCACCCTTGCTTTGGCGGTGACCATAATAAAGCTGGACGTATTCATTTACCTGTAGCCCCTGGCTGCAACATTAAATGTGGTTTTTGCGAACGTAAATTCGACTGTGTCAATGAAAGTCGTCCAGGGATAACCAGTAAAGTCTTAACCCCTGAGCAAGCGGTTGAACGTGTTCGTTTGGTCCAGCGTCATATGGCTAAACAAGATGGTGGACCAAAACTTAAAGTTGTAGGTATTGCTGGTCCTGGTGACCCACTAGCGAACCCTAAAACATTTGATACATTCAAACTGGTTCGTCAAGCATTTCCAGACATGACCCTGTGTGTATCGACCAACGGTTTACGCTTACCAGAAAACATCCAAAAACTTGTCGAGCTTGATGTTCATAGTTTGACCGTCACGATAAATGCACTAACTCCTGAAACTGGAGCGAAGGTTTACGAGTGGATTCGTTATGACCGCATGAAACTCGAAGGCGTTGAAGCAGCGGCATTCCTGCTTGAAAAACAGCTAGAAGGTGTGCGCCTTGCAGCTAAGGCCGGCTTGATGGTTAAAGTTAATCACGTTTACATACCAACCATAAACGACCATGAGACCCTTGACCTGGCCATTAAAGTCAGAGAGCTCGGCGCCGACATGATGAATATCATGCCTATCATTCCCGTCGGCAAGTTTGAAGGGATAGAAAGACCAACTGACCTGACCATGGAAATGGTACGCAATCAGGCAGAACTGATCCTTTCCCAGGCTCGCCACTGTAAACAGTGCCGCGCTGATGCCGCTGGCCTTATCGGTCAGGACATTGACCTTAATGAACTCGAAAGTAAGCAGGCTGCAAGTTAATCTGCTTAATATAAGAAATGCTTTTATAGCGGTAACTGTTTGATGCAGTTACCGCTTTTTATTTGCATAGCAATGTTGATTTTTCCAATAGCTACCTGATAGATTATAGCAATTACCAATTCATCACTGACATCAATATTAGACTAGGGAGAAATTATATGTGGGCCTACTTACGTAAGGGATGAACCTCTTGTAAAAAAGCTCAGGAGTTTCTTGAGCAAAAATCTATTAAGATCGAAGAAATAGTTGATGCACGCAAGACACGAATGGCAGAGGATGACGCCTGGAATTTGCTTAAAGACGCTGCCAGTATTACCGTTGCTAAAGGTAAAAAAGTTATTACCTTTACAGAGGCCTCTCTTAACAAAGAGGAAGTATTAAAGCATGCAATGGGGCCAAGTGGTAACCTGCGCGCACCTACATTTAAAGACGGAACACGATATCTCATCGGTTTTCATGAAGAAGAGTATCAAGACTGGTTTGCCAAATAGATTTGGATTTTTATAGCTGTTATTCACATAGCACTTTTCAATCTCTGCAGTTCCAGAACGACCCGATAATAGACATTCCAACAATGCTCTTTTTTCGGGTCGTAATTTTTGGGACCTCATCCCTAAAGGGCGTGTTCTTCGATAATTACCAAGCACCATCTATAGGAGACTCTTTTCGCCACTGGCCAGGTTACCGGTACCAATTTTAATGGCGTTGCCATTCATTCGGTAATCAAAATTATCTATTTTAAATAGACCGTGCCCCGCCCCGAGATCCCGTTTCTTCCACAGTGAAAGAGTCTCCACCATATCCGCCCCAAAAACTGCAATTATCCTTGCCACAAGGTCCAAGGAAGGTCATTTTTATCAGTACTATAGGTGAATTTAGACTGGCATGTGAGGCACTGATAATCCTGCTCCTCGTAACCTCTGGAGCCAGCCCCGATAAAAACCCTGGCATCATCAAACTTTCTCAACAGGTCATGGGGTTTGGTACGATTTTTTTTGTCTGCCAAGTCTTGACATTGTTTGCAAATGGCCATGGTAAATTAGTCCTTATTCGATCAAATCATCTCGGAAAGAGTTCTATGCATCAAGCGACTATTTGCAACGCATTATTTTCACACCATCCTCAAAAAGGATCTCAACTTTCTGAGGACCAAGCACGCGCTGCACCTGACCAAGCCCAAAAACCGGATGATCGATTAGGGCCATGCTTTTATATGTCTCGGTCATGGAATAATTCAGGGCTTTAGTGTGGTCAACGCTTTTACTCCATACTTCCCATTGTTTGCGCTGAGTTACATTGTTTTTCTTTCGCGTTGCGGCATTTTTAATAAGCAATTTTTCCTCAGCCGTCTTAAGGGCCGCAGGTGGCCGATATTTGCGCTGATGTTTGCAAAGCATGCATTGGACTTTATCTGCATGACCATCCTTGATGGAAAGGATTTCATGGTCTCTATTTTTACGACAACTGGGGCAACGAGCTTCAATTTGGGAACCGACCAATAAAACGCTTTTGGGCACAGCTAAACTCCTTTGCTGGTTTCACATGGAATGTCCAATAAAAACCAGGGAGACGACCGGAGTCTATAGGGCACGCAGTAGAAATATCGTACCTTTACCTTCAAGTACGATTAAACCATTCTTCACGTCAACGCGTGGAAATATCTCCAAAAGAGATAAAGAATGTGAAAAGGAAAGAGGGGAATATCGAAGATTATTAATCTATATTACACGGTGCCTGCTACAAAAGATACCAGATAAAAATCAGCCGAAGCTGGGATAGTGAAAATCATCAATTCCTAAGTATAGTCATCCTACCATTTTTGATGAATTTTAAGCCTGCGATCTAATCAGATTATACTTCTTACTATTTTATAAGTATTTAAAGATTGCATTGCCTAAGTTAATCGTGTTAGCTTGGAGAAACTTAAGAAAGTTTGTGTAGGATTTTTTGCTGCCCAGATTGAAAAGTATCGATTTGGGTTTAAACCACAAGCCCTGTTGGGCGTGTGGTTTTTTCGTTTTTGCAGAATTTATTTACACAACAAATCAAGTTCCTAGAGGAACATGGAGAAAAGAATGACAGAAGGTACAGTTAAGTGGTTTAACGATTCAAAGGGCTTTGGTTTTATCGAACAGGATAACGGAGCTGATGTTTTCGTTCACTTTTCACAAATTCAGGGTGACGGGTTTAAATCTCTTGTTGAAGGTGACCGGGTAAGTTTTGAGGTTACTCAGGGTCAAAAAGGCCCTCAGTCAACAAACGTACGGAAAATTTAAACCGGATTAATTGATCTGATAAAAGGTCTCGTATTAAATTGCGAGGCCTTTTTTATATTGTCCCTTATTCCTCTGCGCTTTAATTTTCCAGCCCTGCGAAAGCTAACAAAAGCCAAAAGGATCGTCACATGGCAAGAAAAACAAATTACGGATATGAAAAACGGCAAAAAGAAATTGCCAAAAAAGCCAAAAGGGAAGAAAAGAAAAATCGCAAAAATGAACAGGGATCGCCCCCCCCTCTGCAGGAGGATGCACAATAAGGCTAACAGTTTTCAATATCTCTTGCTTTTCAATAGCAAGCTCTTTAACCTTTCTTACTTTCGGTGCCCATCGGTCGGCACATTTAAGTGTTTCCGGTAGTTTCCTTTACGATTCTCCTAACACCCTAAAGCATTTCCAGCCTGCAGACCGTTCCTTTGTTGAATCATCGGATGGGCCGGTTCCATTTTTGGAGTTCATAATATTTCATGACATTTAACCACCTCGGCCTCTCGGCCGAATTGCTTCGAGCTGTGTCTGAACAAGGCTACAGTAAACCTACCCCTATTCAAAGCCAGGCGATCCCGGTAGTTCTTAAAGGTGGAGACCTGCTGGCTGCAGCTCAGACTGGTACCGGTAAAACGGCAGGATTCACCTTGCCTTTGCTGCAGCGCTTAGGTGCTATCCAATCAGCCAAAGATAAGCGCCCGGTACGTGCCTTGGTTCTGACTCCGACCCGTGAACTTGCTGCCCAGGTTAGTGAGAACGTTCGCGCTTACAGTCGCTATCTGTCGTTGCGTTCCACAGTGATTTTTGGTGGTGTCAGCATTCGTCCTCAGATCAAATTCCTTCATAAAGGGGTCGATGTCTTAGTGGCCACACCGGGACGGCTCCTTGACCACATTAGCCAGAAAACCCTGGATTTAAGTCAGGTTGAAATTTTGGTTTTGGATGAGGCAGACCGGATGCTCGACATGGGCTTTATCCGTGATATTCGTAAAATTATGGCACTGCTGCCGAAACAACGACAGACCCTACTATTTTCTGCCACCTTCTCTAGCACAATAAAAAAATTGGCGGACAGCCTACTCAATAATCCTTCGGTAGTAGAAGTCGCGCGCAATAATGCACCTGCCGAAGCGGTTAATCAGGCCGTTCATTTGGTCGACAAGGCACAAAAACGGGCCTTGCTTGCACATTTGATTACAGCCAATAACTGGAACCAGGTTCTTGTGTTTACGCGTACCAAGCATGGTGCCAACAGACTGGCTGAGCAACTCAGCAAAGCAGGTATCACCAGTAGCGCCATTCACGGCAATAAGAGCCAGGGCGCACGTACCAAAGCTCTAGATGATTTTAAAAAGGGTTGTGTACGGGTTTTAGTTGCTACAGATATCGCTGCTCGTGGAATTGATATAGAACAACTCCCACAGGTCGTCAATTTCGAGCTCCCCAATGCTGCAGCGGATTACGTTCACCGCATAGGTCGTACCGGTCGTGCGGGGTGCAAAGGTGAAGCGCTATCTCTGGTCTCAGGTGAGGAACTTGCGCTCCTGAAAGATATTGAAAAACTGCTGAAACACCAATTAAAGAGGATATCAGTTGCCGGCTTTGCACCAGCCCCCAACCTTGTGGCAAGGTTAACAGAGATGAAGAATACCAGCCAGCCAGGAAAGAAAGGCAATCACAAAGGGAAGCCTAAGAACGTCAAGACTAACGGCAGCCGAAAAACTGTCAACCGTCAAAGTCGACGCTACAAAGGAAATAAGCTAAAAGACCATCAAATGGCTACTTCAAACTGATATTTAATAATTTAATTTTGAAATAGAAGTCCGCCTCCACGCTGATAACTTTCAAATATTGGTAGTTTTGAAGTTCATATCAGCAATCGGAGGCGATTCTTCCGTTGTGGTTGTGGTCAGTCAAGATCTACAATTTTGCATTTTACAAAACAGAGAATCGCTATAATATTAAACTGTCGACCCACTTACCGCCATCTGCTTGATAAAGGCAATTTCATCAGGAACCATCTCTTTAGCATATTCACTGCCCATATTCACTGCCCAATAAAGACTGTCAGGGGTAAACTGGGCAATAGCAGCTCCTGAGAATATGGCGTAAGGAAGATCTTTTTTAGCCCAGGTTGCCAGTCGTTCAGGCGTATCGAATAGCATCATATACACCTTGTCGTCTGATTCAAGCAGCATAGGTGCAACACCACCCTCTTTATCGATATCTTCTTGGGATCCCTGATTTGCTATTGGAACATACAGATCGGTTTTAAGAAACAGTTCATAATAGGCCTGTTGCTTGGTTTCATCTTCAATATAAGCCTTGAGTGCTTCATCAAGTGCATTCATTATTTTATCCTTTCAAAAGCATCTACCTGTTAGGTAGTTGTTATTCGGAAACAAAACAGTGAGAACTTTCTTGCCAGATTGAGACAAACAATTGAATCAATCCAAATATCCCACAGTGGTCATTATTGATAAACGACATCCTCTTCGTCACTATCAGTAACAAAACACAGAGCATAGTCACTACAATCTCCACAGTTAGGAGTTTTGCACATAGTTCCACCATTTAAATCGCAAACCTGTTTAAACATAAACCGTTTCCAGCGCATATTTTTATTATTTGCTGCTGCGAGACGAGGCAGGTGGCGCCTGATTGCTGAAGACAATTGAGGGCGTTGAAAAAAGCCCATAGCCACCCATAAATGCCCGGTAAAGGCTGCCCTGGCAGCAATAATATGTGCCAATAGTTTACCCGCTTGTCTTTCATAAACGGTAGCATCAGGTGCTATATAAGAAAGGAGTAGCGACAACACATCGCTATTTATTTCAGGTAATGGCGGAAATTCTTTTTCTTTACCGGCATTTAGTAGTTCTGTATCAAACCCAGGAAAAAAGGTGATCAGAATACGCTGGAGAACTTTTTCATCAAGACCAAGAGCTTTATGAACTGGCCAAGCATCCTGACTTGCTACGGTTATCAAACAGGCAAACATCTGTCGATCATCAATTTCGGCCTGAGACATAGCAGGGACACAACCTGCAAGCAGCGCCTTATAGAGAGGGTCACTCTCTTGAACACGCGCGTGCTGATCGGTATCTTCACTAACTATAGTCGTTGAAACTACGGCAGAAGATTTTTTAACGCTATTAACTGCAGCGCGTAATGCTTCAGCAGCAAGATCTGCACAGTAAGATCGCTCAGGAGGCAAGGCAAAGCCCATATGCTTATGGATAGCATCACTTGAAATTTTAGCGACTTCAGCCAACGCCCTGCCCTCACATAATTCTGCTGCGGCAGCACAAGCGGCAATGGTAAAACCACAACCAAAAACCTGAAATCGGATTTTTTGAATACGCCCTTGATAAGCCGAAAGAGTAAAGCGCACAGCTAAACGATTACCGAGGTTCGCCCCTTCCAACCCTGTTTCTCCGATACCATCAGCTTTATCAATAAAGCCAACTCTGCTCGCATCGTTTACGTATTTAAGAATATTTTCGCTATACAGATTCTCCATGAGAATTCCCCGTCATTCCAGTTTCCTGCGATGCAAAGCTGTTAAGCAGCAACAACCAGCACCGGAGCATCCGGATACTATGCTATCCTTTTCAATTGAGCCTGATGATGTTTTTGTTCTTCGCGCAGCTTTTCAGCAGCATTGGCAATTTCAAACAGGAAGTAAGCACCCCCCTCATAAAGGACATCGTACTTCAAAGCATTACCAACTTCTTCATAGTTTGGAAAGCCACGCATAACTGCCGCCTTACCAAACCGATGAGCAAGGGCTTCGGTATGATAGTTACCAATAATAACGTCATAGCTAGAATGCAATTTTTCAGCATCTTCCAAATCACCTACAATGACCTTATCAGCTTTAATCTCATCTAATACTGGTGAATCAGCTGTAGCTATCGCCAAAGTAATTTTAGCGCCCGCTTCGGTTAGTGAAGCGGCCATGCCAACTAAGTGATCAGGCTCAGCAACAAGAAGAAATCGTGTTTGTCCGATAGAAAAATGACTATCAAGCAAGGCATCCTGCAGACGTTTCCGCCACCGAACGACAACTTTAGGGGGGTCCGCTAAGCCACTGATTTTAAGCAGCCAGCCAATTAACTCATCACTTCCGACCAAGCCACTGACATGGCTAAAATGTTGATGTTTAATATGCGGATTTTTCCCTTGTAGGGCTTCACCAACAGACTTAACTGATGCACCAACAGTTAAAATGAACCCGCTATCGGCGAGGGCCTTAATCTCTTCGACTGTCACGCCTCCACTACTTAAGGAGGCCTGCTTTTCTCCAAGATGGCCATCAAGTGACAATGACAGATCAGGCACAGCAACAACTCGAAAACCAAAGGACTCGATAAGATCTTTGAATTTCTCTACTTCGAGAGGCCCCATACTCGCGTGAGGAACAAAAACCAGCTTATTGCTTTCTACCGTCGTTGCAGAATCAGTCAACTGATTGATGAGCGCCTTAATCGTTAATGTCCAGCCACTTTCAAATGCACCCTCATAATCAGGGGTATTAACATAAACCAGAGGTACATCGATTTTACTGGCTACGCCGCGGATATCGTCACCTTTTGTTTCGGGAAGCCCAGTCGTATGCAATCCAATTAATTCCGGAGTGACTTTCTCGCGGATGTTTTTAATCGATTCAACAATACTGTAGTCACCACCATCAAGCACAGCAGTCACGTCGGTGACAGCAGTGGTCTGTAACGCAATAGGCTCACAAAAATGGCGGGTAAACAAAACTTTAGTAAAACTGGCGCAGCCCTGCCCTCCATGCATCAGAGGCATACAACGATCGACACCAAGAAAAGCCAGAGTTGAGCCCATAGGTTGCGACAATTTATGGGGATTCATCTGCAGCGGTTTTTTAGTTTTACGGATTACTTCTCCCATGGGGCTTTCCTTTCCACCAGTTTAAAGACTGGGTTCTGCAGTGAATTCTTTAAATCTTCGGCCATAGTTAACAAACCATTATATCCACCGTAGCTTTTCTTTTTTTCCTGATTAACATCAGTAAAAGCGATACGCTTTTTAATGGCGGTATACAGCGACCGACCACCAGCTAAAAGCAGGTCAGCACCCGTATCATCTATAATTTTAGCCTGCTGGGTCGCTGGGGTGGTCATGAGAACAGCTTTGTCACCAAGATATTCCCGTGCTTTAGCTTTATCTTCTTCGGTCGCTTTACGCACCGAGGTCGCAACAACTTCGATACCAAGATCCTGCAAAGCAGAAGCGATGGACCAGGATTTATTGCCGCCGGTATTAAGAACCGCTTTTTTACCGGCAAAAATCTCCCGGTATGGAATCAGCTTCTCTTCCAAAGCAGCTTCTTCACGGGCAATAAGTTTACGGGTCCGGTCAATAAGATCGGCATCACCAAGGGCCTCAGCAATAGCGATAATACTTTTCGAGGTATCGGTCTTGCCATAGAAAGAGCAGGAGATCCAGGGAATACCATACTGCTCTTTCATCTTGCGGGTCATAGAGACCAGTGATTTAGCACAGACGATGACATTCAACTTGGCGCGATGAGCGGTGCGAATATGGCGAATGCGACCATCACCACTAAATGTAGACAGAACCCGAATACCAAGTTCCTCGAGCAGATGTTTGTACTGCCAAAGTTCACCGGTATTATTATGTTCGCCAATCAGGTTGATATCGAAAGGAGTTGTTTCCTCAGGCTCAAGGGTACCAATCAAGTGGCGTAGAACAGCCTCACCAGCAATGCGGCTACCAAGATTTTTAGCCCCGACAAAACCTGGAGAGTGGACAGGAACACAAGGAGTACCATGACGTTCAAAGGCCTGCTTGCAAACCATATCGATATCGTCACCAATCAGCGCAGTAACGCAGGTCGAATAAACAAAAACAGCTTCAGGAGCATAGTTATCAACAATATAATCGATGGCATCAGCCAGCTTTTTCTCACCGCTGAAAACGACATCATTGATATTAATATCGGTGGCAAAACCGGTTTGAGTTAAATCACGGCCAGCCCAAGTTGTTGGCGTCAAACGTGTTTCCCAGCTACCACCAACACAGGTCATCGGCCCATGAACTAAATGTGCGGCATCGGCAAATGGAAACAGAGCTATCTGAGCTCCATCCAGAGCGCATCCGCCTGTTGTCGCACCTGGTTTAGGAGCGTTACACGCCGTTTTCTTGGTTTTATTATGTTCGCAGGCGCTCTCGTCGAGTAGTTCTTTGATTTTAGGTTTCGCTGACACGACGTTCATCCTTTCCCTGGTTAAAGTGTTCAACCCGTCGCGCCATTGAGAAGGGGAATCCTGCAACACTGTGCTAATAGTTGCCTGGATATGAATTACATTATTTAATAGAGGCCGTTGCAAAACGCTGGCCAAGATGAAAAAAGCGCGTTTTTAAGGTCTTTTTGTTTCCGTTTTAGTCATTATAAAAAAATATGAATATTTATTAAGCAGAGTGCTTATTTGTTTGGCAAATATAAAAGCCCCTGCAAATTGCAGGGGCTTGATGTGATTAGAGACACTTAAATCTTAGCTATGGGCGTGAAGAACCTAACCAGGTAGCACCTTCTGGGTAGGTTGCTGAGTAATCAGCAATCGTACCATCAATGGCACCGTCTTCAAGCCAGTCAATAGCGTCGAAAATAGCCCGTTTGACATAGTAACGGTTATGGGCAAAACCACCAGGCTCATCAGATGGAAGCTTTGAGTTCTGGAAGGCACCACGATCATTTTCAATTTCGCTGCTCTGATTGATAACCGCACCTTGGTAGTTAGTAATGGTGTTTGCAACAAGTTCAAGAAGAATGTCGCCAGCTTCCTGATAGCCTTCGGACTCTTCTTCAAGAGCAGCAGCAGCACCGGCGGCAGTAAAAGTACCATTATCATTGGTCGTATCTTCAGTTACAAAGGCATAACCGTGACCACCACTGTGGCAGGTGACACAAACATCAGCCTTTATTGCGGTGATGACACCACTGTCATCCTTTTCAACAACGCCGAAAGTATGATCAGTCGCTTCGCCATTCATGTGACAAGCGACACAAGGACCTTGACCATCGGCATCAATACTGTCGTGAGCAAAATAGGATACGTTGGAGTAATCAAGATCTGGGTACTCATAAGCAACGTGGCTGTATTCGCTGAACAGATCAGCAGCAGCAGGAGCATGGTGCCCGGCAAAACGGCTGCTGACAGATGCTGTTTCATTATTACCACGACCAGAGTGACAGACAACACAAGTATTGGAGCTGCCTACATCAGGGAAGACAATAGCTTCATCATTATAAGTGTAAGTAGCGGTCACAGCACCAGTAACTCGCAGTTCACCACTTTCTGCACTGGTATGACAACCCCAGCAGTACAGCAATTCGTTCTGACCTGAGCCAACGGTAGGATCAGTCGACCATCCTGACAAATGGGAAAAATCATTTGGCAGATCAGCAACATCGCTAGAATCAGCATATTCATCGAGAGCAGCGTTATAGGCTTCGCTATCGGTTACATAGTTAGCAAAACCAGTTGCAGTATGACACATCTGGCAACTACTACGTGAGGCCTGATCCCAGTTGTAGTGGGTAAAACCACCACCACTAGTAGTTTCATCCCCACCAGCAGCAGTCACATTATCAACGTTTTCTTCACTCCGTGAGCCTGAATCTGCGGCCAATTTAGCGGCCATCAGACCGGCCGCGTGGCCAGAAGATGCCCATTGAGTATGAATTGTAGCCTCTTCAGGGTCTGAAGCGTAACGGGTATTAGTCGTTAATTCATGGCCATGACAGTCAAAACATGGATTATCAGAGGCTTCACGAATGACATAGCCTTCGACAACATCTGCAGTTGCAGGGTCGTCAATATGAGTTGTCGAAAGAGTCCGATACCACGCAGTATTATGATAGAACGCTACGGTTCCACTATCAACAGTACCAGAGCCAAATACTTGAGAGCCGTCTGCAGTCTTGTAATTATGACAACTCGTACACATATCCAATTGGTCAGATTTCCCATTTTGATTAGGATCCCAAGTGTCAGGATCAAACTGAACAAGCTCTGTCGTTAAAGGACTATGGCAGGCGCTACAAGCCCCTGGGCTATGAAGAATGGGATTGCCATCTTCATCCTCATTTGCTAATGCTTCGACCTGCCCGTCACCAGGCACGGTACCATAGGAAACTATGGCTGAAGCCAAGTAATCATGATCACCAATGATTTCTTTAAAGTAAACACTTCCTTCAGCAGTATGACAGCGTTGACAATATCTAGTATCGTGACCGTCTGCTAACATCTCCAAGTTTTCTGCATCTTCATAGTTATGCTTGGAAGAGAGCACCGTAGTTGCTTGGTCATGACATGTTTCGCACCGTGTAATATCTGGTGCAGGGTAAGGAATTGGCCCCTGGCCCCTGTGATACTGACCGCCACCATGACAGTCCTCACAATCATGAGTAATAGCTGAGCCTACACCGTTGGTGGCCTCATTTAGACCAACAATTCCGTTATAACCAGAGTGGACATCCAGAGTATGACAAATGGTGCAGTTACCAACGTTTTCAGCCGTTGCTACATCCTCTGTTGTTGTTGATACTTCGTCACCTCCACCACCGCTGCTGCCGCACCCCCAGAGCATTGCGCTGGCCAATACTGCGATCAGTAAAACCAACCATTGTTTTCGCATTGAAATACCTCCTCGTTTGTTAAAGATGAATTTCGCGATTAGTGACATTTACGGCAAGTCCTACCGTTACTTGCATCACTGATATTGTCTTTGAAATCATCCCAATCTTTGGGGTGCGGGTTAAAACCGACAGCACCGCCTCTCGCACTATGACAACGCAGACAGACATCCCCTTCGGGGTGGCAGCTCTGGCAGGTTGCCAAAGATCGTCTCGCTTCCCTGGCATGACCAATGGACCAGGTATGAAAATCCATAGAAGCACCAGCGTGACAGCTATCGCACGCTAAAGCATTATCGATGCCGGCATGAATCGTATCGATATCGGCTCCATCAACGCCCAGGTCAAAAGTCCTGCGGTGTGAGGGACTACCGATATCACCACTACTGAAACGCCAGCTGTCGTGACATTCGTTACAATACTGAGGCTCGTGGCAACTGTTACAGCTATTCTGATCGGCCCGAGCGGCCAAAGGATGACTAACATGAAAATCGCTACGGTGAACATTGATCATATTATTACTGTATTCACCCATTTCATGAGACAACCCGGCTTTGTGGCAATCCAGGCAATCATTCTGTTCGTGACAAGCCGCGCAATTCGTCTGCAACCCTTTTGCAGCAGAGCCATGATTTAGCGACCAGGCAGCTCCATGAGTATAAGGTTCTGGCAAGGTAACCTCATTGACCAGATCCTGTTCATGGCACTCCAGACAAACACTTTCGGCAGGAATGATTGAAGGTGCATCGGCCACGTGGCAAGTTACACATTCGGCACCAACGTAATCCTCGACATGAGCGTCGTGGTCAAAATCAGCAGCCCAAAGGGGGGCAACCATCGACGCCAGTAACAGACAAACTGAAATTAATACTGTGCGGGTCATAAGCTGCTCCTTCTTAGAAAAATACATTCAGCCGAAGAGTGCCACGATTATAGCGATCCCAGATATCGCTCTCGATGTACTCAAACTTAGCAGTGGTATTTATTTTTTCATTGAATTCGTACTTAGCATCTGCCCATAATCGAGTACTGGTCGTTTCACTCTGATCACTGTCGTCACTATTGTAGTAGGCGATATCACGTTCAAGGACATCGACATTGCAGCCAATACCGACCTTGAGTGGTTCCATGAATTGATAATTGCCATAAACCTTAACACCGTACATCCCTTGACCATCATCATCACTGCGGTAGACGCCAGACAGATAACCGTAAAACTTACCGGTTCGCAGCTTTTCAATACCCACTTCAAAAACATCGGCATCGTCAAACTCTTCATACATTTCATGAGTCAAACGACTATAGAGCTGCACTTCACGTGACATTCTCCAGGTCAATTCGGCCAGTACTTCCTGATACTCTTCAACTGCAAAGACTGAATAAATAGAGGTCGCAGAAAAGACAGGTAAGGAATAAAGATATTCCAACCGTAAAGAGAAAGGCTTTTTAAAGCGGTATTTACCGCCGACCAAGGCATAGCTGAGTCGTTCTGAGATCAGGTCCCACTGCAGCTCGTTGTACAACCAAAGGCGACCAGCCAAGTCATAGTCGGCATCAAAACCGACCAGCTCTTGAGCCAGCAACCCCTGATCCCACTTTTGCAGATAGGACACATGTGTGGACAAATCATCGTCTAAAAATTTACCACCAAGCTCTATCCCGTCGATAACGTCCTTAATGTTGTAACCATCATAGTATTTGACATCACCACCGCCAAATAGCCTCACACTATAACCAGCCGAGCACTCGTAACGTAACGACAGGCCATCCATCATCGATGCCCCGGCAGTTGTTGAAATAAACTGGCGACCAAGGCGAAAATCTAAACCATCAAACAGATCGAATTTCTCGAGGTAAGCATAATAAAGCCGGCTATCAACATTGGTCTCATTGGCAAAATCATCTGCCAGGCGTCCATACAGCTTAAAATTGTAGCCCTTACTGACAAGATCTTTCACATTTAGCTGCAAGTACTGATAACCGGGAATAGCCGTTTCTTCTGCGGCCGTATCATACCATTCAATAACAGTACTTGAACGGCCAGAGACTGATGCGGCCTCAGCTGAGCCCGATACCCCCAGGATAAGCGGAACCAGCAGTAAGCCAAGACAAACTCCTTGCCAGATTCTCATACAACCTCCTGTCCAGATGTGTCGTTTTATCACTCTGTTACAAATCAAACATTTCAGTACCTAAAAACGTGGCAGGCTTAACGGCACTTGAAATGAAGACAAACAAAAAAAGGGCTCAAAAGATATAATTATCCCCCCCAGCCCTACTAAACGTTTACATCATGAAACAGGATGTCGCAAGCGATTTAATTACCCAAAATGACAGAATTTTCCTTTATATTTCGATACCTTATAATTTATGTCAGGAATTTTAACAAATCCATATAAGCAATTATCAAGATATTCAAAGTAACCGATAGTTGAAAAAACCTTTTAAAAACAAACAGATGCAAAACATGATTTTATAGCACAAAGAATGATTATTTCATAAAAGTCATTCAACGGGTCTTTACCGTATATTAAAAAACGTTACTAACCCGACAAATATTATTTTTTCACAGAAAGATTCACAGGTAATTTTTCCAAAATTATCTTCCTGGCATTACATAATTCCATCTACTTTATGCGTAATATATTTCCCACAGACATAAGTAACGTTAACGATAATTTTTTATACTGGCACTTCACCTTTTGCCTATTTGTTAATCACCTAAATGACGAATTTTACAGTTTTTGAGGGCATATTATTTGTCCATGACTACGGCATAGAAATTGCTTTTCTTCAATTCATCCTACTGTATAAATTTATGAAGGAGTAAAGGAGAGTGCAATGTCTACCCCGCCTCGACATAAAATTACAATTGATGACACCACCCTAAGAGATGGTGAACAAACTGCTGGCGTTGTTTTTAGTCGCAAAGAAAAGATTTCTATTGCCCAAGCTCTTGATAGTATTGGTGTCGGTGAACTTGAGTGCGGAATTCCAGCCATGGGGAAAAAAGAACAGCGCGACATTAAAGCTCTGATAGATCTAAATCTTAATGCCCGACTCATCAGTTGGAATCGCGCTCTCGTCAGTGATATTCAAGCATCCATCGATTGCGGAATCCAAGCGGTAGATATTTCTCTGTCCGTGTCAGATATTCATATTAAGCACAAGCTGAAAAAAGATCGACATTGGGTCAAGGAGCAATTAAAAACAGCCCTTGGGTTTGCCAAACAAAATGGTCTTTATGTCTCAGTTGGCGGAGAAGACTCGAGTCGCGCGGATCTTGGATTTTTAACTGAACTTTTGACCATAGCCAAACAGGAAGGCGCGGACCGCTTTCGTTATTGTGATACTCTGGGAATTCTTGATCCTTTTACAACCTACGAAAATGTTAAATATCTCCATGATCAGGTCCGATTAGACTTGGAAGTTCACACTCATAATGACCTTGGCATGGCAACCGCCAATGCCATTGCTGGAATTCGCGCCGGAGCCACCTATGTCAATACAACTGTCAATGGTCTTGGTGAACGAGCCGGCAATGCCGCTCTTGAAGAAGTTGTCATGGCCTTAAAACATGCTGTAGGTGTTGATCCTGGAATAGAAACCGAAAAGCTTACCGAGATATCCCGTTTTGTTGGCAAAGCCAGCAAGCATCCTGTTTCGGCGTGGAAACCGATTGTTGGTGAAAAGGTTTTTTCCCACGAATCAGGTTTGCACACTGACGGTGTCATTAAAAATCCAGCAAATTATGAAGGATTTGATCCAGCAGAAGTGGGCTTAAAACGCCACATGGTTCTTGGTAAACATTCTGGTTCCAGTGGTCTCAGGCAACGTCTCGAAGCCCTACAGATTGATCCCCGCAGCGTTGATATTGATGGCCTTTTGACTCAGGTCAGATATGTCGCGAATCGTAAAAAACGCGCCCTAAATGATAGAGAACTACTAAAATTATGCCGTAGCGCGGCCTGAGAAAAGGTTTTTCATGCAAATTGGCCCCCTGACAACAACCGACTGGCCACTTTTTAAATCATGGGCTGCAGAAGAAGGCTGGCAAACATCTTTCCAGGAAGAACGCCTCTTTTTAAATTTCTGGCAGCGCTATTTCTATACATTGCACCACCGCGGAGACTGTTGCGGTTTTATTTCTGCAATTGCATATAGAGAAAGTGGCTGGATTGGAAATCTATTGGTAAACCCCCAAAAACGTCTTCAAGGTTATGGACAAACACTATTAGAGTATGCCCTCACCTTTTTCCGCGAGGCCGGGATTGGCCATATTTTTATACTCAGTAAAAATCAATTGATCGACTTTTATCATAAATTTAATTTTTCTGAATATGACCAGGTGCAAACATGGACAACAACTGGCCTGGGAGCCCTAACCCAGCAGCCGACTGGTGACCTTGATAACTTCATTAAGCTAAATACTCAGTGTTGGGGGGAAACTCAGCGGCCCCTCCACCATCTTCTTGAAGTTAACAGTATTCCGCTTCAAGAAGGCCCAGCCATGGCCCTACTGCAAACCGGGCCAAACTACTGGCAACTGGGTCCAGGCATTACCGCCGCGATCGATGTTAATTCGATTCGTAAACTCCTCTCTCAAGCGCGAGATAAAACCCCCGTAGGGAGATCACTGCTTGTCCACACCCTGCATGGTAATGATTTCGATCTTATCTTTAAAAACAGTGGATTTTCATCCACCCAAAGTCGCCCCCTCTTATATCTCGGCAAACAACCCCCAGCCCTTGACAATGTACTGACTCTAGCCAGCAATGGTAGCTTTGGTTAGAGTCCGACCTGAAACAAGCGACACATCCCCCACAGGAAGCTGTCGGACTTATATAAATCTGCTGCAAAATCATCTGATCGGACCATATTCCAGACCCTTTTAGACCAATAGCTACGCCTATTCGCCTTCAAACGGTCGAAAATTTGCTCTCGATCAGCTGATTTTTCGCGACGATTCGTAAAGTCGACCGTCTCCTAAAAAACAACTATTCCTACCTCCCTTATCAACTTCACATTTTTAACCGATCTATACATTTTACCATTGACACATAGTTTTTAGGAGAATACTCTTATTTTGTGCATATGCACATCTATTTAATTTAACGCTTTATGGTTATTGTTAACCAGTAAGGAGAGAGATTATGCCTTTTAAAGATGGAACCGGCCCATTGGGGCAAGGATCAGGATTAGGTAGAGGTCAACGCAAAACTGGAAGAAATCAACTACAGCAATGTGGAACAGGGTGGGGACGGGGTCAAAAACCGGGCAATCCTGTCAGTGCACCACAACAGCGCGGCATGGGAGGTAGATTTAACCTGACCAATCAGGATGAATCATTGCGCCACGCTGGGTCAGGTCGCCGCAATAACTGTCGCTTTCGTTTAATGTCAGACAACCCAAGCATGTAAAAATCATGTCACCCTACTTACCAAGCAGTGGGGTGACGCTTTAAAAATGGTCCGTGATTAGCCACTAAGGCACGAAGGCACAAAGGGTTTGAAATGTGACCTCTTCGTGCCTTGGTGCCTGTGTGGCTATAACTTGCATTACCAATTTCACTTAAATGGAGAACTAGAATGATCATTGCAATTACATCTAAAGAACGCTCTTTACAATCAGAAATTGATCCTCGATTCGGCCGCGCTGCTTATTTCATGATTGCCAACACCTTAACAGGTGAAGTCTACGCCCATGATAATAGTGCTGGCGTTGAAGCATCTAACGGTGCGGGTACCGGAGCTGCTCAACTGATGGCAGAATACAAAGTTAACATTCTTTACACCGGAGCAGTTGGCCCTAAAGCTGCGGACGTATTAAACAAAGCAGGTGTGAAGTATATTGAAGAAACAACTGGGACCGTTGAACAAGTGTTAGATAAACTTGCTGTTGATGACGACACCCAACAAGCCGCGGGTGGTCAGGAAGCAACCGTTGAACCTCCTGTAGAGGGAGCTAGCCGTCTGGCTGTTCCTGCCGACACAGAAGATGGTATGAGTGCAACCCGTTCTGGTCACTTTGGTAAATGCAATTACTATATGTTGGTCGACATAAAAGACAATCAAGTCGTTAATATTATCCCACTGAAAAATGGTGGTCACACCACAGGTGGCTGTTTTGCTCCTGTCATGCTGTTAAAAGGGAATTATGTCTCCAATATCGTGGTAGCAGGAATTGGAGGTCGTCCACTACAAGGTTTCCGTCAAAGCGGTATCGAAGTATTTGGTGGTAGTGGTCAGACCGTTCAGGAAACTGTTGATATGTTTTTAAGCAACCAGCTACAACCACTGAGCCCTGCTCAGGTTTGTGGTGGAGGCGCATAAGTGATCCTGACGATCGTTAGTGGCAAGGGTGGTGCTGGCAAAACCACCCTTGCCGTTGCCATTGCCGAGGTTTTAAAAGCTGAATTTTATGATCTTGATGTCGATGCACCTAATGCCGAATATTTTTTGCAACCAGCATTTAGTCAAGAAGAAATCATCAGCCAACCCACCCCTGAATTCGACGAGCAACTCTGCGATGCCTGTGGTCGGTGCACTAAAGAATGTCGCTTTAACGCTCTTTATAAAATCCTCGATAAAGTCTACTTGACCGATCAACTCTGCCATGGTTGTGGCGTTTGTGAGCAGGTTTGTCCGCATCAGGCCATCAGTTTTAAAGACACCCCTGTTGGCCGCATTCGAAGTGGGCACTCAGAACGAATTGGCAACATGACACATATTGGGGATCTGAATGTTGGATCGACCCGCGCAACCTACCTGATTTCAGAACTCGTCAAAAGGATCAATCCGCGGGTTCGCTCTGTTATCGATGGCCCACCAGGTAATTCATGCGCTGCAGTAGCGGCAATTAAACCCGCCGATTTCGTCATTCTCGTAGCGGAGCCGACTCCTTTTGGTATGCACGACATGCAACAAACTGAGCAAATTCTGCGCGACATGAACAAAAATTATGCAATTATTGCTAACAAGGTTCAAAGTAAAGAGATTCTGACAACTGCTTTTGAGAAAAAAAGTAAACAGCCAATCACTTCTTTTCCTCTCGATGCAGCTTACCATCAGTCCAACCTTGCCGGGAAAATCCTCAGTCGAGAATTTCCGGAAGTACAGCAAAAACTATCTAAAGCCCTTAGTCATATTAGCGAGTTAACAACATGAGACAAATTGTTATCCTCAGTGGAAAGGGCGGTGCAGGTAAAACAAGCATAACGGCATCGCTGGTCAAGCTTATTCATAATGTTGTTGCCGTTGATGCCGATGTCAATGCTTCTAATCTGCCCTTGCTGCTACCCCATACCCGCCAGCACACCAGCCCTTACCATGGTATGAATATTGCTCAGGTTAGGACGGAATCTTGTATTAACTGCGGTCAGTGTTTAGCACAATGTCGTTTTGATGCAATCACTCAACAGGACAAACCATTTCCTGAAATTAGCGGTGATTGTGAAGGCTGTGCCCTTTGTTCCATAATTTGTCCTGCCAAAGCCATTGATATGGTCGAACGCAAAAGTGGTGAGTGGTATTCGAGTACCCTGCAAAATGGCTTTCTTATTCATGCGGACCTGATTCCAGGAGAAGACAACAGCGGCAAATTAATCTCACGGATAAGAAGAGAGGCCGCAGCAGTTGCAAAAGATAACCAAATTCCTTACATTATTACTGATGGGCCTCCGGGGACAAGTTGTCAGGCCATTTCATCATTGACTGGCAATGACCTGGTTCTGGCCGTTGTTGAAGAAAGCCTTTCCGGCCTGTCCGACTATCGTCGGCTTGCAGAGCTAATCGGCAAATTTTCAATACCGCACCTGGTGCTCATCAACAAAGCAGGATTTAACCAGGATTTGGATCAGGAAATTATCGCAACAATTTCACAATATGGTGGCACGCTGGTCGGCAAGATTGACTATGACCCTGAAATTCCCCAGGCACTACAAAACTTGCAGAGCTTGTCTGACCTTGATAAATACCGGGACCTGTTTAAAACTATTTTAGTAAAAATTCTCGAAGATCCCTGACCTACACACACGAAAAAAGGAAACGCTTAAATGAAGGCTGTTAAAATTACCGAAGGAATTCATTGTTTACCCGTAAACCTGGAGAGCTACCAATTATTTGAAGGCATGTGGCCCATGCCGAATGGTATTTCCATTAATGCTTACGTTGTCAAAGGTGAAAAAACAGCCTTGATCGACTTGATTGAGGATGTCAATGGTAAGCCTGCTGAGTTCGAATCGGAAATGCATTCGATTTCACTTGAAGCACGCGACATTGACTACCTCATCATCAATCATATGGAACCAGATCACAACAGCTGGCTGCCAACCTTCCATAAGAAAAACCCAGATGTTAAAATCTTTCTGACTGCAAAGTCGGCTCCACTACTGAAGAATTTTTATAACATTGATCAAAATGTCCATATCGTCAAAGATGGTGACACCCTTGATCTCGGCAAAGGCAAGGTCCTGACCTTTTACGAAACACCAAACATTCACTGGCCAGAGACCATGATGACCTACGAGCAGAGCAGTGGCACCCTCTTTTCTTGCGATGCTTTTGGTTCTTATGGGATTTTGAATGATGTTTACTTTGATGACCAGTTATCAACCACTCAACACGAGTTTTTTATTAACGAAGCTCTGCGCTACTACGCCAACATTGTTTCTAGCTTTTCGACCTTTGTTACTAAAGGAATCGAGAAACTGAAAGATCTGGATGTTAAAGTTATTGCTCCTTCCCACGGCATTATCTGGCGTGAAAACCCTAAAGCAATTATCGACTCTTACACCCGCTTCGCCAGCTACCTGAACGGTCCGGCAGAACCAGAGATCACCGTTATATGGTCAAGCATGTACGGTAATACTGAAAAACTGGTTAACAACATTGTTCAGGGTGTCCGAAAAGAAGGTCTGCCAGTTCATGTCCACCGTGTACCAGAAGAACACGTTGGTGTTATCCTCGCCTCAGCCTGGAAGTCAGCCGGTCTGATCTTTGGCATGCCAACCTACGAATATGAAATGTTCCCTCCCATGGCCTGGGTTATCGACATGTTCCGCCGCAAAAAGGTCTGGAATAAAAAAGTTCTACGTTTCGGCTCAGCTGGCTGGTCCGGTGGCGCACAACGTGAATTGACCGCCCTGACCGAAAAACTGAAGTGGGATTTTGTCGAGCCTATCGAATGGAAAGGTGCTCCAACTGAAGTCGAATTGAATTTAGCAATGCAGCGCAGCCAGGAGCTGGCTCAAGCAGTCAAAGAATTTACTGCGAAATAAGCTAGCGTTACCTTTCTTAATTGTCATAAAAATTGAAATATCAAAGGGCAAGACGAGTTAGTCTTGCCCTTTTTTTAATCTACAATTACACTTTGTCAGTTGGGGGCTGGCAAAAAATACTTTCTATCACACATATCACTATTCAAAAGCCACTAGCAAAAATCTACAAAGCTAACAATCAAACTTAAAGTAAATCAACAACACCATTTCTGGCACCGCTGATTTGCGCAATATTGAATACAGGGAACCTGCTATGCTCTACGTTCTGATGTCTCTGCTTCTTATTCCTGCCGTTAGTTATTATGGTATCGGGCAGCAAATTACCCTAACCGCAATGGAACTCGCTAGTGGCTTACTGCTTGGACTGCTTATCTCCCGACAATTACGTCGGAATGCATCTTTTTTACCCGTCCCAGCATTAGTCCCCCTGCTCTGCTATTGTACGCTGTTATTGTTTCAGATCATTCCATTGCCCCCGGCATTGCTCTCAATCATATCTCCTACAGCGTATGATCACTATCAGCAGAGCATTTGGTTGCTTAGTCCTGGAGACTGGATGCCTGTTTCTATCATTCCAAGGGAAACTCTCTTTAGCTTTTTTCGCTTTAGCAGCTACACCATGGTCTTTTTTGCGACTGTCCAGATTCTAAATTCAAGTGAAAAGATCAAAAAAGCCGTCACAATTTTGAGCTACTTTGGCGGTCTTTATGCTTTTTTAGGGTTACTCCAAGTCGTTGCCCCCAGTCAACGAATGCTATGGTTGCTCCAAAGATGGCCAGACCGAACATCCCACCCCTTTGCCAGTTATATTAATGGCAATCACTACTCAGGCTTCGTTGTTATGTTGCTGCCACTAGCAATCAGTGGCTTCTATCTGCTCGCCCCGCATAGCAGTTATGGTTCATGGCGGCAGAAGGTCCTCGACTTGGCCTCAAACCCACGTGCTTCTATGCACATTTACAGTGGTCTCTCAGCTATATTAATTGCCGTTTCGGTCTTTTTCAGTCTTTCCCGTGGTGGCATTTTAAGCATGCTAGCGGCCCTAGTTGCTTTATTCATATTGCTCTTTTTCAGACTTAAAGACCGTCAGAAGCTTACCACTATCATTCCGATGTTAATTTTGATTGTCGGGCTGACAACTCTGCTCGGCTGGGAACCGATTCTCGAACGATTCGGCCGTGTTTTTAACTCCACCGGCCAACTTAATGACCTGCGTCCGGTATTCTGGCGTGACAGTCTACAATTGATCCGTGACTTTCCAATACTAGGTAGTGGTCATGGTTCTTTTATTGACAGCTATCAGGCGTATCAGTCTAGAAGTTTTGGCCACAATGTTGCCAGGCACGCCCATAATGATTACCTTGAGATATTGACAGACACAGGTTTTTTCGGCCTATTGGTCATCGCTTGTTTTTTGTTTGTTCTTTTGCGCAAGACCTGGAAGGAATGGCAGAAAAGACATAACCGCACAGCACGATACCTTTACTGTGGAACATTAGCAGCACTGGTCGCACCACTAAGCCACGCGGTTACAGATTTCAATATATCGATTCCTCCAAATGGGGCCCTATTCTTCTTTTTTTGTGGACTCTTAGTCGCTACGGCAAATGTTCGTTCCTCACAAAGCCGTGCAGTACCTCAATCCCGCCACTGGGGCAAAGTAAAAACAGGTTCAATTGCCTTTGCCGTATTAGCACTGACAACGGCAATGACTCTTTTCAACGGGGGAACCTTACTCGCGCAACACCACTTTTCAACATTTGACACGCAACATATAGAAGGTCTTGAGCCTGCTCTGAGGATTCCTGCATTCGGCCTAGAAGAGACGTCTTCGTCAGAACGATACAGTCAGCTACAAGCTGCGTCTTATTATGCCCCCTTCGAAAGTGACTATCGCTTTGCACAGAGTATTTTTCTTACCGCAGAGGGTTCTATGGATAAAGCGAATACTGCAATCACTAAAGCGATAAAACTTCGGCCATTCAGCAGTGCTTACCTGCAAAAGGCAGCCCTGCTACAAAGCCACTTTAAGCAAGAGACTTTAGCTGAAAAACTATTCACTGCTGCAATCAAATTACAACCAGTTCAATTCTCTGGATACCAAATGTATGCTGACTGGCTTCTTGAACATCAACGCAGTCAAGAAGCCCTGACCATATTTCGTCAAGGGTTAGAAGTTGCGCCCAAACAAACACAAACAACCATAGCAAAGCTTGATAGCTATAACCTGGGTTACTTACACATCCTCACAGTCATTCCAGAGCAAAGTAAAAGCTGGCAGCTTTATGCAGAATATCTGGCCGAGAAAAATCTGGATAATGACGCTATTTCAGCCTATCAGAAGGCAACGTCTCTGGCGACGAATGAAACCCCGCCCAAGGCAGGACCATTCTGGTCATACACCCGCTTCCTCAAAGAACGTGACATGAAAAATCAAGCGTTAGCTGTATTTCTTGACGGAATAAAAGCATTTCCTTCTTCTGCAGGTTTTCACAGTAACGCCGGTCGGCTATACGAACAACAGGGCATAAACTTTCGTGCCATTGAAGAATATCAGCAGGCATTACTCCTTGATCCTAAGATCAAATGGGTTCGAAACAGACTAAATCATTTGACACAAAAAAAGGATTAGTCTTAAGGAATAATCACAGGCGAGAGAATAGAAAAATAAAAACTAGAAATAAAATGTCTTACTACGCGCTAAAGGGACAACAAACGACCTTCGACCAGGAGTACCATATGTCCAAGGAATTTGCACATCATTGCGAAAAAAATAAGCAGCCTATTCTCAATCAACTGAAGGTTTATTTTAAGAGCTCCAGACATGTCCTTGAAATTGGCTCTGGAACGGGACAACATGCGGTCTTTTTTGCCGAACAGTTACCACACCTTGTCTGGCACACCAGTGACGTACCTGAAACCCATGCGAGTGTAAAAGCATGGATTGCAGAGTCGCGATTAGAGAATGTTGTAGCTCCGGTTAACTTTACTATCGGTCAAGATTCCTGGCCTGAACCCAAAGTAGATACGGTTTTCACTGCCAACACCACCCACATTATGCAGCCAGAAGAAAGTCGCCTGATGATGGAACTGGTAGCAGCCAATTTACCAGAAGGAGGAATTTTCTGTCAGTACGGGGCCATGAACGTCAATGGTCAATATACCAGCGAAAGCAATCGTAATTTCGATCAAACACTTAGAGAGCAAGGATATGGTGGGATTCGTAGCATTGAGGAGCTGGAGTGCTGGGCAAAGGGAATGCAACTCGTGGAAAGAGTCCCGATGCCCTCAAATAACTTCCTTCTGGTATGGAAAGGGCTTAGGTAAAAGAAGAGACGTCACCCACTGCGTTTTAGCGAAATGCTGCCCGTTTTTCTGCTGATTCCAGCCAATTCCTTAATTCAACCGGAACCTGTAGCACATAACGTACCCTGGTCAAAGCGACATACAAGTATGAGCTGGATATGGCGAATTTTGTCCGGCTAGAAGCAGAAAGAACATCGATATTATCAGGAGCAATCATAAGCCGGTCAAATTCGTAGTTGCGTGATCTTTTCGCCATATCAACAATATAGACATTTTGTGACATGGGTCGTAATTTTGTTTTCGTCGTGGCCCAGTCCTGATGAGAAAAACCACGACTGAGTAAATCAAATACCCTCCGGAAACCCCGATTTTTTTCATGTTCAAAAGCAGTGCACAAGGCATCCCAGCTAGCAAAGCGGGCAATGGCCCAATGGGAAGGACGCTTTCCTCTGTTCTTCAAATTGATAATGTCCGTGACAAATTGATCCAAAGGACCAATATCACCAATAACAGCAAAGTTCAGCCCCTTGTTGGTTACGCGTTGAATCCATTCCAGCCAGCCCCACTCATCAGCAACCAAAATACAGGTGGGAGCCTCAGGGACTTCCGCTTTCCGGTAATAATCAATGACCGCATGGATATCATCATCACCATGAAAAGGTTCTTTTACGTTAAATGGGTGAGACAAAATCAATGGATTCAGCACCTCATTCAAGACACTTCCGGTACGGAATGAATGGGTCATGATTCTTTCATGTACATTGAGTAAACGCTGATTCTGTACGCCATTTAAATTCTGATAACAATCTCCAAGGGTAATACATGTTTGCGGACTCGCATCAAGTATCTGTAGCATTGGTGGCGATAGGTCATGGGATTCATCGACAATGACATGGGAATATTTTTCTGGAATAGTGAGACCAAGCATTGCGGCCATCTTTACCTGATGATAGCCCCAAAATTGCGGTCTGAATCCTGTTGAGGGGCGTAGTACTTTTTCCCATACTTTTTTTGCTACAGCAACAACCAGTACCTTTGCCATCTGATGCTGAGAAGGGGAACATGAATCATCCATCTGAAACCAATAAGGAAGGTGACTTTCCACAATGTCATCATCAACGGTATGGCAAAAGTTTTTAACCGTCTGAAAAATCATATTCACTAACTGCTGACGTGAATAGCCAGCAATAGGGTAAATTTTAAATTCTTCAGCAAAAAACTTTTCATCAAAGAACTGAGCCGTCTCAGCCTTAGGGCTTCTGCGCCGATAGCCAGATGGGGTGATCATGGCAGCAAGGTTGCCAAAGGTAAAAGTATGATAGGGCTCAGTAAATTTATTCTTTAAAGCAAATAACTGGTTCGAAGTATAAGCCAACAGCAAGATATTTTGCGGCTTGACCCCACGTGCTTTAAAGGTTTCGAGTAAAGCTCCAATTAGATAGGTTTTACCACACCCCGCATACCCTTGGACATTGACCTGGTTATCATTTTCGGCAGCTACGGTACTGACAATACGCAGCTCTTCCTCGGTCAGCATAAAATCTTTATAGCCGGGTTTCAGGTAAAAACTGGCAGAATAAAGCTGATTCTTGTAGTTGTCTTTAAATGTGAAGTCCCATTCCCCTTCAGCGGTCAGATAAGAGCGTTTTTCAATGGTATCTTGGTCCACGAAACGCAAGTTCAACTTATGCATCAGTTGCACACCGGCATAAATTTTAGTGTAACTAAGTCCTTGCTGAAGGTTATGGCGAAATTTATGTTGCCCTCCATGCAAATAGGCAATTTTCTGGGCTTCAAAAGTCTGACTCAGGATCCGTTCAAAAACTTCTCCTGCATGCTTTTCCTGTAACAGCCCGGGCAAAGCCTGCAGCGCAATCAATCCCAAATACTCATCGGTTGCCAGCTCGTTAAGATGCTCACCAAAATCGTCCTCTGTCGCAAGAATAGTGGTCAGGGAGTCTTTTGTAAGCGGAATATAAATAGCTGTATGCATGAAAATACCTTTAAGAATTATCTGCCTGGTCACTTCTTAACATAATACATAAGACAACCCTATGAAAAACAATCGACAGGTATAGGTTAGACATAATATTTTCAGGTAAGGCTCTCACCGATGTTACCCCCTAAACAGTCCGCAACCATATTTTTTTGCGCCTTTACAGTTCAGCGGGCTCGGTTTAGTTTAGTAGCGATAACATTAACAAAAGAGGTCGAGATAAATTATGATTAAAGCAATTGCTCAGCGACGGAGTATTCGCAATTACACCGATCAGCCAATTACGAATGAAATATTACATAGCTTGATTGACAGCGCCAGGCTCGCGCCATCAGGCCGCCACACCCAACCTTGGCATTTTATTGTAGTGCGCAGTCAGGAAACCAAAGAGAACATTGTTGAAGTGTGCGGAAATCAGACGTGGATGCTAAAGGCACCGGTGTTTATTGTCTGTGTCGCGGATATTCGTACCCGTGTTGCGGAAGATATTGATATTGAGGTTGATGAACTCAGCGACAGTAAGCCACTCAAACTGGTTTTACGCGATACCACTATTGCTGTCGAACATCTGGTTCTCGAAGCGGTTGAGCAGGGATTAGGCAGCTGCTGGGTGGCTCTTTTTAAACAGCAGGAGATTCGCCCTGTATTGGGGATACCCGCGGACAAATATGTTGTTTCAGTCATTACCTTGGGCTACCCGGCTGAAACTCCCAAAGAGAAAACAAGGAAATCATTTGCTGATATGGTTCATTTTGAGCGCTGGTAAAAGATTTCTACCAGCCTCTTTCTGAGGAGAAGTCAATCATTAGACTGATTTTTATCCATATAGGGACCTATAAATAAGTTACTTAAAAAGCCATCAAATCTATATGCTGACTTTTATGTTGTAAAGGAGGATGTAGCAATGTGGAACAGAAATCAAAATACCGGTCCAGGTGGAGGATTGTCTAAAAGTCCAGGAGGAGGACTATCTACCATCCTCGATTGTGGTGCCTCCACAAAACCTGGTGGCGGCATGTCTACAGCTCCAGGAGGAGGTTTGTCAGAGGATGAAGGTGGCGGTCTCTCAACCGAACGCGGTGGAGGATTGTCAACTGAGCCAGGGGGTGGTCTTTATACCGGACCGGGCGGCGGCTTGTCGACCGAACCGGGGGGCGGCTTGTCCAGCGCACCGGGTGGTGGCATGTCTAATGGTCCTGAGCCCTACATGAGTAAAATTCCACCATGGCCGGTATTTGTCAGAGAGTTGGAAAAACGTGGATTACAAGCAGAAGCTGATCTGATCAAAGAGCATTTACCATACGCAGTCGAATAAAATTTTCACTCATGTTAAACATTAAAGCCCCTCTACAATTTCAAGACGACAAGCAGAGGGGCTGATTCACAGTTATCGTATCGATTACTCACCACAACAGAAACTGTAAAAAACTTTTTCATCCTCATCAATATTTGCAAAATATTGACTGTTACACTCGGGGCAGACGTGGCGACACCCTTTATATGGGTTCTCAAGATCAACCAGTTTTTGCTCATTGTCGTAACATTTAGCGCAATAAGGCCCACTCTTTTCAGCAACATCAGTCGAGCTCCTAAGCCAATAAAAAGGCTCTTCGAAAACTATCTTTTGTTCAGACGTACTCATAAAAAAGGACTCCTTTGTAAAGCCGCCACTCATCATAACAATAACAGCTATTTGTTAGCATTTAAGGCCGTACCAACCGGGCTATTGCCCTACAGTGCTAATTGGTTTAAAGCAGTGAGGGCTGTTATTCTCCTGAACAGAAACAGTAATAAGCCTTTTCATCTTCATCAACAATATCGAAATACTGGCTTTTACATTCCGGGCAGACATAACGACTGCCATTATAGGGATTATCCAGAGCCATTAGCTTATTTGCACTGTCATAGCATTTAGCGCAATATGGTCCTTTTTTCTCTTTGCCTGCTGAAGTTCCGATAACCCAGTAAAAAGGGTCTTCAAATTGAACCATTACATCTGCTGTACTCATACATTTCCCCAACGACATATTCAAAGGAAACAAGTTAACAATACTTTTACATTGCGACTTCTAAAAAAAGGTTTTTCTTTTCCTTATGCGGTAATAAATATGACCAAGTAGATTAATATCTCCCAAAACCCGACACGACACAATTACATTTTTTCCTTAGACGATATCAAATACTGTTTTTGCCTTTCTTCAACTGGATATAAAAATCAAAGGGAATAGAATTCTACACCCACTACGATTCTACCTAATAACGGCTTCGTTCCAATCAGCATGTTAATGCATAGCAACCGGATTGATTTTTCGAACGATTCAAGTAGAAGAGTATCCTTCTTGGAAAGCAGCAGCAAACATTGCTATTTTGTTAATTTTCCTGTCGGTTATCTTTACATATCTAAATATTCCTCACGAATAATCCATACAAAACTGTAATTATTAAGTTTTTTTCTTGGTCCAGAATTTGCTTATTTTGTTACGCAAATGTAAAGACTTTGAAACAATAACAAACAATTTCTTACAAACGGGAGGGACAAAATGTTTTTCAAAACTCTATTCTTAAGTGTAAGCGTATTTACGTTGACTTTAGTGATGAGCCTGAATGCTTCTGCAGTTCAGGTTGACCTTGAGCTTTTGCTACTAGCAGATGTTTCAGGGAGTTTAGACTCCACAGATTTTAATTTACAGCGAGACGGATACGCTAATGCATTTAGGAACAATGATGTCATTGACGCTATCCTGGGCGACGATGGTAGCGGAAGCATAGCGGTGTCTCTGGTTTACTGGTCATCAAGTCAATCCATTGCGGTACCATGGACATTGATTGATAGTTCAGCAAGTTCCAACCTTTTTGCAGATTCAATTGCAGCAGCGACCAGACCTTTCAACGGCAGTACAGGGATGGCTAGTGCAATTAATTATGGTTCTAATCTCTTTGAAAGCAATGGTTTTGAGAGTAACAGGCTCACAATTGATGTTTCTGGGGATGGATCCGAGTCTGTAAGTTGTTCGTCTAATTTAATGAACTGCACTTATGTACAGAGCGCCAGAGACAATTTCCTTAATGGAGGAAATGAAACAAGAACCATAAATGCTATTTGGATTGATGATAGAAGCTACTTTGGTGACGACCCTGAGGATACCATTGATGCATTTACTTATGGATTAACTAATGTACTTGGTGGGACAGATGCATTTCAGCTTATTGCTCAGGATTTTGATGGATTTTCTTCAGCCATCGAAGCAAAGTTAATAAGAGAAATTGAGGATAATGGAAATGTTGTTCCAGAGCCTTCTACTTGGGCTCTTCTCGGAACAGGGTTAGTGGGATTAGCTTTCTATCGCAAGAAGAGATGCTAAATAGAAAGAAAGACTTTCATAAAACATTAAAGAACGAGGCCTTGTGGCCTCGTTCTTTTCAACACCATTAGCCATAATAGCTTTACCATCAATAAATTAAACGAACTATTCATCCCACAACAAATAGACCGTAAAGTTCTCTAACCAAAATGTTCTATAGAATATTTTGCCGCGCCTTCTGATAATTTCAATTTTATATCCGCAGCTAATCCTGTTATGCTTAATGTGATCAATAACCGAACAGGATAAATTTAATGTCAGAAGAACGCTCCCCATGGCTATGCCACATTTGCGATTATAGTTCTACTATTGGTGAAGGCTTAGTCTGTTCAGAATGTTACAAAATTACCTGTAACGAACATATCACTACTACCAGCGTCTACAACCCTGATAATGGTTTGTATGAACTCAAATTGATCTGTGTGGAATGTCACTTTAAAAAATCACTTTAATAACAACGGTTAGGCCATGTCCCAAAATACTCGACTTGTTTATTCCGACCAAGCTGGCCGGATGTGCCCAAAATGTCAGCAACCAGTCAAACAATGTCGCTGCAAAGCGAATGCTGCTGCAACCAAACCCAAAAGTGACGGTATCGTGCGTATTCAACGTGAAACCAAAGGCCGCAAAGGTAAAGGGGTAACGTTAATTACCGGGATCCCCTTGGCCGAAAAAGAACTAAAAGAACTGGCAAAAAAACTCAAACAACGCTGTGGCACTGGTGGTACGGTTAAAGATGGCATCATCGAAATTCAGGGCGATCATCGCGAGTTATTGCTGTCTTTGCTCTCAGAAAAAGGCTGGCAAGTTAAAAAGGCCGGGGGCTAACATCTCTCACGCTTGCTGTGCTTTTTTCTACACTCATGACAATTGAAATACGTCCAGCAAAGCTCTTAAATCAGCAACCTGATTAGCAGGTTGCTCTTGCAGCCACTGTTGCAATTGCTCAGGCCAGTTTTCATCTCCGATGGCTAAAGGCTGACCCTGTTGAGTCAGCAGGCGAGCAGCAATAACCAACTCCGTAAGTAATTCCCCTTTTTTTCTCAGCGAGTCGGTTCGTTTAAGTATTTGTAACCCCTCTAGAGCGAGCATTGCAGCTTTTTTAACATGCTCTGCCGTGCAGGCAACGAACTCATTTATGCGATAACCTTTTAGCAATAACAATGCATAATTATGTAAAGTAATAGGGAGCTCATCGTCATCCCCTAATTGCCTTTTGACCTGTAGACCTTTATCCAGATACAGATAACTTTTATCAAAAAATTCTTGGCATTCAGGTGCATCAGCTTGTTCCATTAACAACCGATAAGTAATCCCTAGATTTGTATACGTCGCACTGATCCACTTTTGATCGATACCAGGAATTCCTAAAGCCGCTTCATGGTGCTCTGCGGCACCTGCCAGGTCCCCTAGCCATTCGGCATAATTGGCGCGATTATTATAATACCGCCAGAGCAGATAAGGTTCGATATTGCGGCCATTCGAGTTGACAATGATCGCCATGGCATGATCAAGAGCCGTTTCACCACAGGTGCGATATTCAAGAAGACGACCACTCACAACTGTCCAACTTTGATGCAGGTAAAAACTTAATGCCAACATACTGTTGTCTACATTGGTGCCGGTATCCACCTGGAAATAGTCCTCCTGTAACTCACACAATACGGTGTAAGCCCCTTGATAATCCCCTTGCCGTTCAAGTAAGCGCGCCTCTATCATGCGGTAATTGACGGGATTAATTTTACTTAAATGGCGAGCCAAACTTAATGCGTTATCGTATTTCGCACTATGCTCACAGATCTCCAATAAATCGTTTAGAGCCTGCAAAGACAGGCCAAGTAAGTCACTGCTACGGAGGGTTCTTTCACTATCGTCACCCAACAGAAAATAGAAAATGAGATCAGCTAAGGAGTAAAGTTCCTGATCACGCACTAGCGTAATTAGCGTCTGGTAACGGCTCATCAGATCTGCTGGAGTATCTTCAAGGCGAGATAGTAGATTGATCGCAGCAATAAGGGAAATAGGCCCCCTGGCTTGCTTAATAAAAAGCTGTAGATGTGGAATATAATCAGCCAAAGCTAAATCAGAAGCATCCAGTTGGGCTGCAGAAGCAACACATTCATCTTGAAGAAAATGATAGTAAATTCGTTGATGCGCAAACTGACGTCCCAAGACCCCATAATCACGGATCAAACGCATATAGAAGTTAGCGACAACCTGCTCTTGTGTTCCGGGCTCTGAATCAATACCGACATCGCGACAACCTTTGACGAGCGCAACACAGAGCTCAAAAGGAACGACCCGGGTCAAAGGGATATTGCGCAAACGTAAATGATTTAAAGTATCAGGACAAACAAGCCCTGCAATAGGTTGCAAAAATTTAAGTAGATAACGATCTTTGCGTCCGAGCAGAAGAGCAATATTGGTAAGACTTACGGAATTGTTATTTGTCGGAGAATCAGCATAGCTGATTGTACTTTCTTCAACAGTTAAAATATCGCTCAATTTTTCAATATTTTCCTGCTCGCGATAGGTTGTCAAATAGAAGGTCTTTTCACAGGGAATTGCGGCTAATACCGGAAATAGGTAATCCCAATGCCATTGCTGAATATCCTGCTGGGAAACATTCCAGACCACAACCTTCAATTCCTGATTTTTTTTAGGGAGAAGAAAGTTTAATTCGCGCTGAAATTTTTTCCGCACGCGAAATTTATGATTTTTCCAGCGTAATAGACGATCTTTAATCCAACTGCTTTCGGCAGTAAAAAAGCTGGGAAGATAGGTAATAACAACAATTGCCAGAACTCCGGTGACCAATAACAGAACCTGAGCGTACCTTGACCCTATATTGAGTTCAATGACAGCAGCGGAAAACAAATCTTGATAAACCGCTAAAAAACCAATAAACAGAACCACCAGAAGGGTGAAGAGTAAGATGACTGACGACAGGAGAAAGTTATCGAGACGAAAACGCCTGAGGGGAAAACGGTGTTCCTGCTTAAATTCGTGCAAAGCGTTTTCAAATTGCTCCTGTTTGACATCAGGATAAAGGACAATATGAAAATTTTTACCGCTTTCATCCATCACAACAGGAAGAGGTTCTCCCTTGCTGTTGCATTTTACCGGGGCATGGCCTAAACCACCCCGGATTAATTGACTGCAATTTTTCGGCATTAAAGAATAGTCTTTCGCATCAAACAAACTTTTTTTGTTCCACATCTATAAAGGTATAAGCTCCAGGAGCTATCGGCAATGCATCAGCATCATCAGTCCCCTGATAATAACGATTAAGAAAATCTTTCCCAAAATCTTTTGCACCATCGACAACCATATCGATATAACGCTGGGGCACATAAGCCTCATTATCTCCTGGTTGCAAATAATGATCTTCTTTTGCCACAAAGGTATAAGCAGTTCCGTTAAGATCAACACCTGTTAGCGCAGAAGAGATATCAGCGCAGATGTAATTCTTTTCACGTTTTTTTAATTGCTCAAGTTCGGTAATAGTTATCTCAACCAGCACACCATTGACTGCCGAATCTACTTCTGGCCTGATATCAAGAAAGATGCCTATTGCCTCTTTATCTAGAGCCTCAAAGTAAAGATTCTCTTTTGCACGCCAACAACGTTTAAACCCTGAGATTTCAACAGTATGAATTTCGTCGGGATGAAGTTTACGCTTTAGCGCCCGCTCTAAACTCTGTTTATTCAGCAGTGAGCCATAACCAAAGATGTAAGAGTTCAAGATGACTCCTTCTCTGCCAATTTAACAACGGCAAAACCACCACCATCAGTTTGCATATTGGTTAATCGCCCCCGATAAAGACGTGCAGCAAGGCCAAAAATCTGGTCCTTGAAAGCGAACAGACGAAAATCGGCCTTCATCTCATCCTGATCTTTAATCACAACCGTTGACGGAGGGATCAGTTCCTGAACGAGGGTGTTCTCTTTATCCAAGGAAGCAAAGCGAGTGCGTGATATCTTTCTGCCAAAATAGATGTCCTGACTGCCAAAACCTTCAACCGGCTTCATAACCCATTTTTTACGACTTGACCAGATTTCATCAGGATCAACGTCCTTCAGCACATGAGCCTCAGGAATGTAACGCAACAACTGGCCTCGCTGCTTTTCAGACAGGCCCATTTCAGTAAGGAAAGAAGCATCAGAAAACTGTCTTAACCGCCTTTTATCTGAGAGGAGAGCGTAGTCGAACGGATTAGGAGACAAACACACCTGGCGCTGTAAATAGCAGTCTTTGAGCCCTTCTAAAGCAGGATCATCCAGATAAAAGTCGCAATGCCGCATATACAACATATCGACCTTTTCATCCCCCACGTAGACACCATCTGACTGAAAACGGAACTGAGCAGTTCCAACGATTTGGGTAGGAATGCCATTGCCGCTTAAAATTTTAGCAAAGGCCTGCATTTCCGGAAACAGAAATTCTTCTTCAGGCTGCTGATCAAAAATAAAGATATTCGCCGGCCGGCTGTTACCATTCCCACTGTAGGCGCGGTAGGTGGCAAGAAAGGCATCGCAAATTTGCTGCTGTAATTGTTCGGGAACATTTAAGCTGCTAATATCTTCAGCCGGTAGATGAGCTAACAGTGCCAATAATCCGCCACCGGCATTGGTATTGATTTCGATCAACTTGGGCCCATTATCGCTCAAATGGAAATCGTAACAGAGAAATACAGAACCATAACCAGGATCGAAGCGGGTAACATCTTTGTCCATTTCTGTAACATAGAGACGGTAAGGTTCAGACTCCACCAAATGAGTTAATAATTTGGCGGTTCTTACCATACCGAACAAATCGGACTTTTTAATAGTAACAGGAAAAGGGCTCAGATAGTTTTCGTAAAGCATGCCATCTCTTTCTGCATTAAAATGAATTGATACGACGGATGAATGATTTTAATAAACCATAGCTGCGTCGATTAAATTGTACGATCAAACGTGGCAATTGAATTATATCAGGCTCATCCTGTTCTTCAGGTAAATGGGAAGAAAGTCTCATTTTCCCTTCCGGGGACAGAATTTCACTGAACTCATTATTCAAAATTTTCAGTTGTTCGGTATCCAAGGCTTTATTCATTCGAATAACCAATTGTTCGCCAACAAAGCGCATGGAATGATAGTTGCGGTAAAAATCATTGATAATCTGTACCGCTTCTTCAGGATCACGGGTGATGGTAAAATGCGCAAAATCCTCGCCGGAGATCAAGCCTCTTTTTAATAAGCTATCGCGCACAAATTCAAGCCAGTCCTCCCAATAACCACCCTCATCGTCGATCATGACCAAAGGGATAGGAGGATTCTTACCGGTCTGAATCAGAGTCATAATTTCCATTGCTTCATCCAGAGTGCCAAAACCACCTGGGAATAAAGCAACGGCGTGAGCTTCTTTCAAAAAGGCAACCTTGCGATTGAAAAAGTAGCGATAGGTAATTACTTTTTCGTCCTGGTCCATAACCGGATTAGTGTCCTGCTCAAAAGGCAGGTGAATATTGACAGCAAAAGAGTTGTCTGCTCCTGCACCTTCATTACCTGCCTGCATAATGCCAGGACCGCCACCGGTAATAACCATATAGTTATTTTCAACCAAACGCCGACAGAATTGAACGCAGGTCTGATAAATAGGTTCATCCGGGGATGTTCTTGCACTGCCAAAAACAGTGACCTTTTTGCGCTGTCGATAAGGAGCAAAAACCTTATTGGTGTAGCGCATTTCTTTCATTGTCGTGCGGATCAGTTTTTGATCGGCCAGATAATTATTTTCCTGGCCGGACTTTAACGCACCAATAATCATCTCGCGGATAACCTCAGGGTGATGAACTTCAGCCTTTTTTAATAACTTTTCTATAAGCTCATCGATATCACCGTTGTGTTTATTAAAGCTCAGTGGAGTCATCGTTATATCCTCCCGAAACAGGTATTAAGCAGAGGTCTTTTTCCGGGTGAAAAAAGAACGTCCAGCCAAGCGCTGATCTTGCAGCAACAAACCGGTCATAGCGGCACCAAGATAGCGCTCAGAAAATTCATGATAAAGCGCACGAAGCTGTTTTTCTAACTGGTAGAAGAGTTCAAGTTCTTGCGGTTTCAGGTCATTTTCTATCTTATCACAAATAAAGCTTACACAGTTATAGGGGCGGGTCGACACAGGCAGGAGACAGCCTTTCCAGCTTAAGAATGGACAAGTCTGGGTAAAATCGGCTTCGGGAGGAAGATCGTTACGCCGCAAGAAACCAAGCAAATTGACCAAAGTCATATGGTGGTGTCCCCGTGCGCAGCAGTCCCCCTCACACTCACGACAATGATCACTTCCATCCGCATGCTCAAACAGATCTTGAAGCTCGCGTTGTAACCGTTGAATCCGATCAAGTCTGGGATCGATCCAATTCTTCTCTTCGTCCGCTAATAAACGATACTCTGCAGCAATCTGAGCGACTATCTGCTGCCAACGCGTGGTTCTATTGTTATCCATAAAGCACCTGTTAAAAAGGCAGTATGAAAATTCATACTGCCTTAAAAGCTGATTGCAACCTAAAAAATTTAACTCAAAACAAATTTTCAGATTGGAAACGAGGAATTTTCCTCCAGATCAAGTTAATCAAGCTTTTGTGCGGAAGCGTAGTTCTTTACGCCGCACAAACAAATGCGCTGATTGACGCAGAGATTGTGGAAAATAACCGTTTCCGGCGGAAAACTGATTTGCTGATTCAGAAACCAGCAATTTTTCGCAAGGTCAAGGAAATCAAGCATTTGTGCGGAGGCGTAGTTTTTTACGCCGCACAAACAAATGCGCTGATTGACGCAGAGATTGCGGAAAAGAGCTGTTTCTGGACAGCAAATAACTGGTCAAAGAAGGACATAAGCCGGGTTCTGTTCTTTTGCGCAGTTACCTGCACAAAAGCGATGATCATTCATCTAGAACCGCTGTTGCCAACGGTTTCGAGCAACCTGACCCGGAAACTTTGGACGGACCGCCCTCAAACGTTTCCCTATTTGGTCTTGCTCCGGATGGGGTTTACCGAGCTTTCGACGTCACCGCCGAAACTGGTGAGCTCTTACCTCACCCTTTCACCCTTATCAACCACAACTCCAGGAGTTATGGCGACGGTTTCCTTTCTGTGGCACTTTCCCTGGGGTCACCCCCGGTTCCCGTTAGGAACCATCCTGTCCTGCGGAGCCCGGACTTTCCTCCCGCCTGGTAGAAACCAAGCCAGCGATCATCTGTCCTTCTTTAACCAGGTATCTCGATTAGACTTCTGCGTCAATAAAGAGGATCCGGTTGCAGTGCGGACACGTCTCAATTTCCTTGGCATGCAACAATTTATTGAACTGTTGCGGAGGTAATTGCATATTACACCCTAAACAAGCACCATTGCGTGCCGGTGCTAAAGCAAGACCATCACGACGTTTGAACAAATTCTGATATTGTCTCAGCAGAGGTTTAGGAAGATCAGCAGCGACACTTTCCCGACCCTGAATACGTTTTTCCAATTTTTCTTCAGACTCACTCAGCAGGCCCTCAAGTTCAGCGCCACGTGCTTCTGACTTTTCAGCGATGCTAGCCAATTGAGTTTCTTTTTCTTTGCGATCTTCATCAAGAACACTAATTTCTTGTTGTTTGCCTTCAAGACTTTCTTCCAGCTCTTTGTTTGCCTTTTTGGCCAGATCGATCTCTTTGAGAACCGCAACATATTCTTTTTGGGTCTGAATTTCAGGTAAACGGGCCTCAACCTTAGCTACCTGATCACGCTGTTTTTGTAACTCCTGCATGATCTGGCTTTCATCCTCTTTCAGAGTACTGATCTCAGCATTGAGCTGAGTCAACATCTCTTGAATTCGGGTCGATTCTGTCGCGAACCCATCCATTTCATCTTTAAAGCCCTGGCGAGTCGCTTCAATGGCACTGATTTCCTGATCGATTTCCTGCAAATCCCGCAACAGGGTCATTGTGTTTTGCACTTTCACATCCTCCGTCAAACTCAGGTTTCCGACAGTCAGAATACTGGAAGAAAGGGGTCTAGCTCTGCTGTCATTTCGATTACTTCAATAGTTAGTTCACGCTGTTCAAATAACTGACGTAAACGGTTTGAAAGCTTGCTGATCATAATGCGCTCAGTCGGAAAATGACCGGCGTCTATTAAGGCTACACCATCATTACGTGCACGCTGCGCCTCATGAAATTTTATATCCCCGGTAACCAGGCAATCGGCCCCCTGCCGAACGGCATCGTTGTAAACACACATGCCACTGCCACCACATACGGCGACCTTCTTGATCATTTTCTCTGGATCGCCAACCATACGTAAAGCATCGCTACCTAACAACTCTTTGGTCTGACGGGCAAAGTTGGCTAAAGAAAGAGGTTGGTCGAGAAAACCAATCCGTCCCAGACCAACGCTCGCATCACAATTGGCGAGGGGAATAATATCGTAAGCAACTTCCTCATAGGGATGAGCTTTTTCCAGTCGCTCCACAGCTTTAGCAATTGCGGCCCGTGGCACAATAGTTTCTAAACGATATTCTTCGGTTTCTTTAAATCCCCCGGGTGTGCCAATAAAGGGCTGACAATTTTTTCCCACCCGAAAAGAACCGGTGCCGGAGACACGGAAAGAACATTGATCGTAATCACCAATTGTTCCCGCACCAGCATTAAAGAGAGCCTGCATGACAGCGGCTTCATGTCCGGCAGGAACATAAACAACAATCTTGGCAAAATTGTCGCTAGCAGGTTTTTCTAAAGGAGCTGATTTTGAAAGTTGCAGGGTGGTGGCGAGCCAGTCGTTGAGACCATCGGCAGCACGGTCGAGATTTGTATGGGCACTTGCAATAGCGATATTGTTCTTAATAGCAGAAAAAAGAACTTTGCCTGTTGTATCGGTCGGAGTAATACGTTTGAGCGGACGAAAAATTAATGGATGATGGGCAATAATGAGTTGAGCTCCTGTTTCTTTAGCTGTCTCGACAGCAAGCTCTTCGGCATCAAGACAAACCACGATCTTATTAATGATCGCTTGTGGATCCCCAACCTGTAAACCCACATTATCCCAGTCTTCCGCAAGGGTTGGCGGGCACAGTTTGTGGAGCATTCCGACCACGTCTGAAAGCCTGGTTTGCCGCTGTTTAGCCATGCTTTTTAACCCCTAAAAACAAAGAGTGCACCGGTCTCCCGGTGCACTCTCTTAATTTTTTTAGTTTTTCCCCTCTACGCTCAAGGTCGCGTTCGGATGTCATCGCTACGTTCTTACCCTGCGATGATAACAGGCATTTCAAACGATTTTTTCTGATCAACTTTCTTGCCTAAACTTCGACCGCATTTTGCGGAAGGGATAAATGGTGGGCCCACCAGGACTCGAACCTGGGACCAGCCGGTTATGAGCCGGCGGCTCTAACCAACTGAGCTATAGGCCCTTCACAAGGGGGTAATAATATGCAAAACGTATGGTGCCGTCAAGAATCTTTTACCCATTTTTTTTAATAAAATCCGCAGGTCTACTGAGCGTGAAGCCCCCCTTGAACAACTTTTGTTCAAGGGGGGCTAACTCATTGATTATGAACCTGAACTTATTTTTTAAAAGCAGCAACAGATCAATCTGCAGCAAACCCTTTAAGCCTTTTGGCCCGGCTAGGGTGACGCAATTTGCGTAAAGCCTTAGCCTCAATCTGACGAATCCGTTCGCGGGTAACGTTAAAATCCTGGCCAACTTCTTCTAGAGTATGGTCAGACTTTTCACCGATACCAAACCGCATCCGCAGAACTTTTTCTTCGCGTGGAGTCAGAGATGAAAGAACTCTGGAGGTCTGATCTGAAAGATTGCTTTTAACCACAGCTTCAAGAGGCGAAACAACCCCTTTATCCTCAATAAAATCCCCAAGGGAAGAATCTTCTTCTTCACCAATCGGAGTCTCAAGACTGATTGGCTCTTTAGCAATTTTCAATACACGGCGAACTTTATCCAAAGGTAGATCCATTCGCTCAGCAATCTCTTCAGGGGTAGGCTCGCGACCACACTCCTGAACTAGCTGACGAGTCGTCCGGATCAATTTATTGATCGTCTCAATCATATGAACTGGAATCCGGATCGTCCGGGCCTGGTCAGCAATAGCACGAGTAATTGCCTGACGAATCCACCAGGTTGCATAGGTTGAGAACTTATAGCCACGCTGATATTCAAATTTATCAACGGCCTTCATCAGACCAATATTACCTTCCTGAATCAGATCAAGGAACTGCAACCCTCTATTGGTGTACTTTTTAGCAATAGAAACAACAAGACGTAAGTTTGCTTCTATCAGCTCTGCTTTTGCCTTTTTAGCGATCCACTCACCTTTGTAGACCTCTTTCAAATATTCCAGCAGATCACCAGGCTCGAATCCGGATTCCTCTTTGACCTGTTTGAATTTACGTTCTGCAGAAAGCAGACGTTTTTCAACGGAAAGCAGAACATCGCCAGCAACATCCAGCTCTGCTGCTACCGCTAATGCTTCGTCATCACTTTGTCGCATCCGCTTAAGGTAAGCACCAATTTCGCTGTGAGGCTTATTAACTTTCTTCTCACAATCAGCAATTTCAGCCTGTCCCTTTTTGACCTGATTACCCATATCTTTGAGGCGATCGACGACCTTAGCGACCTGAAAATCTTTGAGTCTTACCGAACGCAATACTTCGAGAATCTGCTCGCGCAGTTCACCACGTGTTTCATCCAACTTGGAAAGTTTTTTCTCATCTTCTTCTGCAGCAATAGCATCCAGAACTTCCTGCATCTGCTGGTCGAGAGGACGTAATTTTTCAAGAAATTCCATCAGCCGTTCACGCACACGACCCTCAGCCTCACCACCCTCTTCATCGTCATAATCACGGGTGATATCAGAGACGTTGGCTTGTCCTTTTTCCAACTTTTCGAGCAGGGTCAGAACTTCACGTGCAGCAATTGGAGTTCGCATAACAACTTTAGTGACTAATGCTTCACCTTCTTCAATCCGCTTGGCAATTTCAACCTCGCCTTCGCGAGTCAGCAGAGCTACCTGCCCCATTTCACGCAGATACATACGAACCGGATCACTTGTACGGCCTAAAGTTCCGGCCTCCAGTTCGACATCCCCCTCGTCTTCCTCGTCACTTTCAATATCGAGATCGTTATCTTTGGAGTTGTCTACTTTGCTGTCGGAATCAACAATTTCAATATCCATTTCACCAAACATACTCATGACGTCTTCAAGCTGTTCGGAGGACACCATGTTGGCCGGCAGCATATCATTAACTTCGTCATAGGTGAGGAACCCTTTTTCCTTACCCATATCAATAAGCTGCTGGACTTCTTCCTGATTATTCTTCTTAGCCATTATGTCCCAATCTCCTCTGCCGAAAATGCAGATGTCTCTAACCTTTAATAAGTTTACCTGCTATTTGAGTTTTTGTAACTCTTCTAGCAAATCTTTTACCAAATCTGTTTGTCCACCACTTTCAAGCTCGCGAATCCTGGTGAGCAGTTCTTCTCTGCGTCGTTTTTTTTGATCGCGCTTTAATGCTGCCAGACAGTCGGTAAAGAGTACTTCACTTGTTTCCGCAAATTGTGCCTTATCTATATTAATCAGTTGCTGAACCAGTTCTTGCTCCTGTGGACCAAGTTGCTCCAGCAACACCTCTGGTTCAAAATCCTGATCCTCCGGCAAACACAAAATTTTACTGGCAATGGTCTTCATTTCCGGGTGACTAAAAAGTTCATCCCCGCCGTTTTCCAGCATGCGCTGCCGTGGTACAAGCTTATGAACCAACAGGCTGAGTAAAGTTTGTTCGGTACGACTCCATGTTTTCTTTGCTCCAGATCTTTGCCTGTTCTGCGTTGATCGGGACACCCCCACGTCATGCTCAGGAGCGATATAGCTACGATAATCTTCAGCCGGCGCAAAATCAGGAACATCATAGTCAGGCACAGGATAATCGGCTGGCGGAGGAACATCGTAGCCCGTTTCCTCTGTTGGCAGCGATTCCGGTGCCTTGTGACGCTCATATTTTTTTACTACCTGAACATTTTTCTTTTCAGCCAGAAGGCTCTTTAATATATCCAGATCAATATTGCTACGCTGGGCCAATTCCTTCAAATAAAGATCTTGCTCCAACTGACTTTGCAATGAACTGATTCGTTCGACGACAACTTCCGCAGCGTCAGCTTTTGCTTCAATACTATTTCCACTCGCTGCCAGAGTAACCGAAATGAACAGATCCATAACCGGTCTTGCGGCATCAAGCCGGGCCTGAAAAGCATCCCGTCCCTGGTGGTGCAAAAAGGAATCAGGATCTTCCCCTTCAGGAAGCTCAAGCACAACCGCAGGAACGCCTTCTTCCTGCAATGTCGTCATCGCTTTAAAGGTTGCCTGCTGTCCAGCACTATCCTGATCAAATAGCAGCACCACACGCTTTACATAGCGCTTCAGGACCCGAGCATGGTCAACAGTTAAAGCTGTTCCGCAAGTCGCGACGGCATGAGCAAAACCCGCCCGATTCAGTGCCAGTTGATCAAAGTATCCCTCGACCAATAATGCTTCTTCTTGCTGGCGCATGGCCTGACGCGCCTGATACAGTCCGAACAGAACCTGCCCTTTATGATAAATCGGCGATTCTGGCGAATTAATATATTTAGGTTTACTGTCATCCAGCACCCGCCCACCAAAAGCAACCACCCGACCAGCCATATCATGGATGGGAAACATCAGGCGACCACGAAACAGGTCATAATCACCACGCTCTTGCTTCCCCGGGCGAATCAGCCCTAACAAACGCGCATCCTCAGGAGCCAGCTTATGACCAGCAAGATGCTCTCGGAGCCCTTCCCAGCTGTCAAGACTATAACCTATGCCATACTCCCAGGCGGCCTTACGCCCATAACCGCGGCGCTTAAGGTACTGCCTGGCAACTTCTCCAGCAGGCTGCTCCATCAATAAATCATGAAAATAAGCAGCCGCAACTTTATTGACCTGATAAAGACGCTCACGTTGCTGACGTAAGCGCTCCTCTTCAGGAGAAAGAGTTCGTTCTTCGAGCTCTATTCCTGCCCGCTCGGCAAGACGTCGAACCGCATCAGGAAAGGTCATCCCTTCAATTTGCATGAGAAAGGAAAACACATCACCACCAACACCACAGCCAAAACAATGAAAAAACTGCCGGGCGGCATTAACACTGAACGACGGAGATTTCTCGGAATGAAAGGGGCATAGCCCCATATGGTTAGCACCCGACCGTTTCAAACTGACATATTGACCAATCAGTTCAACAATATCCGTCCGTTCACGCACTTCGGCAATTTTAGCTTCCGAGATCTGACCGGTCATCTTCCGTTCAACTCAATAATAGTAATATTTTCTCCACCTTGCTCTGCAGGTGCCGCATAAAAAGCAGTCACACCTTGCTGCTTAGCTAAAAACTCGCGCACTCCTTGACGTAAACGTCCGGTTCCTGAGCCATGGACAACCTCAACCTGCTTCAGGTTATAGAGCAGGGCATCATCAATAAAACGATCAAGAACCTGTAATGCATCTTCAACCCGCTGACCGATTAAAGTCAGCTTGGAATTGACTTGCCGTTCAACAACTTTGCGTGACAGCTGTCCCTTGCGGGATTGGTGCTCAGCAAACCGTCGTGGCTCATACTGCTCTAAGGCGCTCAACGGTTGGCGCATACGCTTACCGTTGACCAGCAACTCAACGCTGGAACCAGCAGTTTTAACAACCTTGGCCTCACACCCCAGCAGCGCAACCTTAACGAGCTCACCAACTTGCAATTCATGAGGCACGTTGGCTGAACGTTTACGCTTTGGCTTAAAGGGCTTAAGCTGCTCTCTGGCTTCGCTTAGCTCGTTGCGATCAGCAACGGCTTGTTGTGGCGTAACGGCTCCGGGTGCCCTCTTGCGAAGTTTCTTTAATCGCGCTTCAGTCGAGCCGATCAACTCTTCGGCTTCTGCAGTCGCACGGGCCAAAATCTTTTTCCGTTGTCCCTTTAAGTCGCTTAACTGCTGCTTGCGCATCGCCTGGCTGGCATCGGCATCAATGCGCGCCCTGCGCGCCAGGGCATACTCTCTGTCGAGCTCCTGCTGACGCTCGTTCAAGCGTGCCAGTAATGCACTCTGATCCAGCTCCTGACTACCTAAATAACCTTCTGCCTTTTTTAATACCGTATCAGGCAGCCCTAAACGCCGTGCGGTAGTCAACGCGCTACTGGCCCCGGGAATACCGTACCGCAGCCGATAAGTGGGCAACAGAGTTTGCGGCTCAAACTCAACAGCGGCGTTATAAATATCATGACGACTATGAGCAAATAATTTAAGCTGCCCCAAATGGGTCGTTAGTAGTGTCTTTGCTCCTTGCATCGCAAGCTGATCAAGCACAGCCTGAACCAATGCCGCGCCTTCTGCAGGGTCGGTCCCGGTTCCAGCCTCATCAAGTAACACCAGGGTTCTGTCGTCGGCAGCAGCTAATATCGAACGCATTTTTAACAGATGCCCGGAAAACGTAGAAATACTCTGCGAAATACTTTGCTCGTCACCAATATCAACATGCAAATGTCGATAAAGGTGCAGACGACTGTCAGGGTGACAGGGGATATATAATCCAGACCTGACCATGAGCAGCATCAATCCCAGTGTTTTCAATGCGACAGACTTGCCACCTGTGTTGGGACCACTAATCACCAAGGCATGGCAATCAGCCGGCAACAGCAGGTCAACAGCGACAACCCCTTCGGCATCAAAACGACCATCTTTGACCATCAGCAAGGGATGGCGAACCTCTTTCAACTCAACCAGAGAGTCTGAGACCAGCTCGGGTCGCTGTCCCTGGTAAGCACGAGCCAGGCGAGCCGCAGCAAAGCGCACATCGATTCGCGCCAGCGCCATCTCATTGGTCCGCAGATCAAAACTGTCGCGCCGAACCAGATCCGCAAGCTGCAGAAGAATGCGGCGTTCTTCCCGCTGTTCATCGCGAAGCAGCTGCTGCAATTGATTGTTGGCCTCAAAAACCCTGGCAGGCTCAACATATAAGGTCTGCCCACTTGCCGACTCATCAAGGACATAGCCCTTGACCTGCCCACGATAATCACTTTTTAAAGGCACAACATAACGACCGTTACGGATCGTAACCAGGCGTTCCTGAAAATAGGACGCACTATTTTCATCAGTCAACAACTGGTCAAGCTGTTGTCTGATACGACTACGGGTCTGGCGAATACGATAACGCAAATCCCCTAATTCAAAAGATGCGCTGTCGAGTAATTCACCACGAATCCCAATAGAATCTTTTAGTCGTCGCTGCAACTCAGGTAACGGAGTTATCTGCCCCGCACACTCTTTAAGCAGTTCACCACCAGCCTGATGGGCAAACCAGCGTTGGCAATCAGTTGTCACCTGTAGAGTTTGACTGATCTTCAACAACTCATCAGGAGCAATCAGCTGCCCTGCTGCCGCTGCTTTGATCAGCAACTCCGTCAGAGACCAACACCCACCTAGAGCAGGAGCATCACCATCGTTGAGAAACCGAACGGCTTCACCAACCTCATCAAGGGCAGTGACAACGTCATCATCCACAGTTAAAGGCCGCATTTTTTCAGCGGCACGATTCCCGGGTTCGGACTGAGTCTGCCCCGCTAGTTGTTGCTTCAACAGCGGATACTCAAGTCTCTCAAGGGCATCATCGGTACAAATCATCACAATTAATTTTTGATCAGCTTCCGACCACTGGTTAAAATATCATCACCCAAAACAACAAACGGTGGCCCTAACTCAGATTGCAATGTCATTTTTCTTAATCTTTCAGGTGCAACCGAGGAGCTACACGCCAAAAGTAACATGGACAGCACAACAACCCCCTGGACGATGCCAAAAACGGCCCCGGCCAACCGGTTAAAGCCACCAAGAAAAACCATTTTCACAAACCGATGAAGGACAAAACCGACGACCCCGAATACCACCACGAAGGCCAGAAAAATAGCCAGGAAGGCTACCCACACACACAGCTGGCCAGGCAGATTGAGCTTATCCTGAAGTAACTGAGCAACTGGCAGGTAAAAAGAGAAGGCAAATACTCCCCCCAGAACCAGACCCAGCAAAGAACAAATTTCTCTCAGCAGCCCCCTGACAACACCCTTAACCAAAAAGAAGGCAAGGAGCACCAGGATACAGATATCGATCATTCCCAAAATCAGCTCCGTAAATCAGGCCAGTTGTTCCCGCACCAATTGATTTACAAGCTTGCCATCAGCGGCACCTTTGGTTTTAGCCATAACCTGAGGCATGACCTTACCCATATCTTTCATTGAAGTCGCACCAACCTCAGCGATAACGGCAACAACGATGGCCTTAACTTCGTCTTCTCCCAGCTGCGCAGGCAGATAATCCTGAAGGACGGCCATTTCGGCCTCTTCCTTGGCTGCCAATTCGGGACGATCATTATCAACATACATCTGAGCAGCTTCGCGACGTTGCTTAACCAGGGTACTTATTACAGAAATGATAGCATCATCATCCAGGTCTTGCTGCAATTCGATCTCTTTATTTTTAATCGCCCCACGCAACTGGCGAATAGTTCCGAGACGTTCTGTCTGCTTGGCCTTCATGGCCTCTTTCATATCTGCTGTAAGTTGATCTTTTAGGTTCATATAGTCTCTCCGGAAAAGGAGTCCTTTTGAATGCAAATAGGGTGCACAGAATTTTCTGGCACCCGCAGGTCTAAGAATTGAAAGCTAACGCGTTATTAGTTCATTTAAACTCGCCATGACTGGTAGCGCAAACAGCCCCTACCCATTTAAACGAATTTGGCAGTATATTGATTCACCAAACACAAATCAATACTTTTTTCTCATTTATTTTAAACAAAAGAGAGGAAGAGCTACACGTAGCGTTAAGACGCGAATTTACGAGGATTGCACAATCACTATTGGAGTATTTGTAAATTTCAACAAAGCAAAACGGAAAGGTTCAGACAAATAACTGGCGTGTCATCCACACGCCAGTTCAAATGAACATTCAAGACAAATTACTCGTACTCAACCGGCACAGCACAGATCATTTTCATTGGTACGCTGTCAGAAGTATTGCGGTATTGGTGCTTTTCGTTCGGTTTGACAAAAGCAAAGTCTCCCGCCTTAACCGGATGCAGGTCTCCTGCCTCATCAACCAAGGCGCCCTCCCCTTCAATAACAAAGTTCAAATGCTCTGAAGTATGCTGATGATACGGGGTATGTCCACCTGGCTCGACCGTAAACACCCGAAATGAAAAATTTGGCACACCATCGTCCTTGCCAATCGGAACCTGCTTTGCTACTCCGAGGACACCTTCCATAGCCATAGGAAATGAGTCAATTTGCTCCAGTGATGTTACTTTCATAGCTATATTCTCCCTGTCTCAAGCCAATTATTAATCTGCGTATTGGTTACCCGATAGCCCATTTCCTTCAAAAAAGGGGCTCCAAACATTAAAGAACTATTATTTTCCCACAAGTTATGATAATTCATTAAATAATTGCTATACTTTCAACAATCTGCCACGACCTATATACCTGTTTAACTATAGCGTCCATGTCTATCAAATAACAAGGAGGAGAATCGATGATCCCTGCATCTCTGATCCCTACCCCCGATGCTATCCCCGTTCCCTGGGGGTGGTTCTATGTCCTGCTGATCGTAACATTTTTACTCCACATCCTGGTGATGAATGCCATGCTAGGTGGTGGCATTATTGCTCTGATCAGTAGCCTTAGCGGGGGAACCGAAAACACCCAGCTATGTAAAGAGTTCAGCTACAAATGGCCTTATACCATTGCCTTTGCCGTTAATATGGGAGTTGCCCCCCTATTGTTTGTTCAGGTTCTTTACGGGCACTTCATCTATAGCAGTTCAATCCTCATGGCGGTGTGGTGGTTTTCTATTGTCGCTATGCTGATTCTAGCTTATTACAGTGCCTATATATATGATTTTAAATTTGACGTCCTAAAAGGCACAAAAATATTTTTCCTCGAGTTCACTGTTATGGTGCTACTCATCATCGCTTTTTTCTTTACCAACAACATGACCCTAATGCTCTCACCTGAGCGCTGGACAGCTTATTTCAACAACGCAGGAGGGACATTACTTAATCTTTCTGATCCAACGGTTATCCCCCGCTATCTGCATTTTGTGATTGGAGCTGTCGCTATAGCAGGTCTGTACCTGGCCCTGATCGGACACCTCAATCTACGTAAAAGTCCAATCGATAAACAGATCCTCATTGATAAAGGAATTAAATATTTTACCGTCGCGACTGCAATCCAAATCTTTTTTGGACTGTGGTTTTTATTAGCCCTACCGAAATCTGTAATGATGGCATTTATGGGGGGCAGTGCTTACGGTACCGGGTTATTGGTTATAGGGATTGTCTTAGCAGCAGCAGCACTTTATTTTGGCCACAAAAAAAACCTGATGGCCGCATCAGGAACAGCTCTTATTCTTCTCGTCATCATGATTCTGATTCGTGACCTGGTTCGAATACTTTACCTGCAACCCTACTTCACTGTCTCTGACCTGGCTGTCAAACCAGAATACTCACCATTGATTTTCTTCCTGGTCGTCTTTATTGCTGGACTTGGGATGATCGCCTACATGTTAAAACTTGCCTTTAACTGCCGTAAGGAGGTGTCAAAATGAACTATCCAGTCTGGAATCTGACAACTTACGGTGGAGGCTTTCTTATTGCCCTGGTGGCAATTGTTCACGTTCTTGTTTCTCACTTTGCGGTAGGTGGCGGTGCTTTTCTGGTTCTTCTTGAGCGCAAAGCTTATCAGGAGGACAATCAGGGCCTGCTCGACTACGTCAAGAAACACAGTAAATTCTTCCTCCTGCTAACCATGGTATTTGGCGGCTTAACCGGAGTCGGAATCTGGTGGACTATCGCGCTACTTAACCCGGCGGCGACTTCTGCCCTTATTCATATTTTCGTCTTTGGCTGGGCCGCAGAATGGGTCTTTTTTGTCGGTGAAATCGTCGCTTTGTTCATTTACTTTTATACCTTTGGTCGCATGGACAGAAAAAACCACATGATCATTGGCTGGCTGTATTTTTTCTGTGCCTGGATGTCACTCTTTTTGATCAACGGCATTATCGACTTCATGCTCACACCTGGTGCCTGGCTGGAAAACGGTGATTTCTGGTCTGGCTTTTTTAACCCGACTTTCTGGCCCTCCCTGGTTTTCCGGACCGGCCTATCCCTGGTTCTTTGTGGTGTTTTTGGTTACGTGACAGCAGCATTCCTTAAAAACAACGCGCTACGGCAACGGTTACTGCGTCTGTGTGCAACCTGGGTCGCGGTTCCATTCGTTCTGATGCTCATTGGTGGTTGGTGGTATGTCAAAGCATTACCAGCCCAACAAGCGCTGATGATCTTTTCGAAATCCCCAGAACTCGGCACTTTCGTGACGGCGATGTTCTGGTTATTACCGGTACTCTTCATCGCTTCCATGCTGATGGCCCTGAAATTGCCACAAAGCTTTCAGAAAGGATTCTGCTTTATTGTTGTCGCCATCGCACTTATTTACTTTGGCTCTTTTGAATTTGTCCGCGAAGGCGGTCGCCGGCCCTACGTTATTCACAGTCACATGTACGCTAATCAGGTCTACGTTAAAGATGTCCCGGCAATTCAAAAAGCTGGCTTTATGACCTCTGCAAAATGGGTCAAAAATAAAGAGATAACCGACGAAAACCTGATCAGTGCGGGACAAGAAATCTTTAAGTTTCAGTGTAGCGCCTGCCATTCAATTGGTGGCCCACTCAACGATATTCGTCACCTGACCAACAAATACGATAGTGTCTTTGGCATGGATGCCAAGCTCAACGGACTCGGTAAAATGAATAACTACATGCCACCATTTATGGGCAACAGAACAGAACGCTGGACACTGGCCAATTACATTGTCCATGGCCCGGATATTCGTCCGCAACACACTGCCCACAGCGCCAGTCATTAAACAGGAGGGAAGTATTATGAAGAGACAAGCAACAGCACTGACCTTTTGTCTGCCCCTGATTATTCTGGGCATGTTGTTTACAACAGCAGCGGCTAATGAGGTCAAAACCACCAAACAAAAAACCACGGCATTAGCAGCTGCGGACGACCTGAATCTGGGGAATCCAATCGTAAAAGCCAAAGAACTTCCGATTACGATTCCATCGTTCAGTAAAGAGAAAAACAACTATGTGCTACTGTCCTGGAACAACCTTGGTATGCACTGTATTTCAGATAGTGATCCCTACTGGATTCTACTGCCCCCTGCTAATGATATTTTTGCCCAACTCGTCAAGCGCGGTGACAGCCCTGAAATTATCACTGAAGGCGTTGAGCTAAGCTTTGAGGTTGAAGATGGCTTTAAAAACCCGGAGCGCCATGTTCGTTTTTGGGAATTTGCTGACAAATTACTTGGCGCCAACTTAAAGCCAGGCGTTGGGGTGGGTGGACTGCAAGTTTCCGGTATCATGAAACTTGAGGAGGAACACAGAGCTTTTGCGGCTCCTTTCATTCCAGTTGTGCCATACACAGACGACGGAAAGTACAACCCCTATCCCATTTTTACGATTATCGCTAAAGATAAAGAAACTGGAAAGGTCCTCGCTAAAACCAAAACAGTGGCCCCGACCTCCACAGAAATGGGCTGTAAAAATTGTCATGGCGGTGGCTGGCGCATTGAAGGAGTCGCAGGTTTCACTGATGAAACAAGCCTTGATGTCCTCGTTGCCCATGATAAAAATAGCGGGACCAATTTGGCCGAAAAAGCCAAAAATGGCGAACCGATGCTGTGTCAATTGTGTCACGCTGACCCAGTATTGGGCACCAAAGGCAATCCGGAGTTACTTAATTTTCCAGCGGCTCTACACGGTTGGCACGCCAACTTCCTGACCGACCGTGAAGGAATGCAGGCCTGCGTTGCGTGCCACCCTTCTCGTCCAGATGGACCAACGCAATGTTTCCGCAGCCATCACTCGGCATTTATGGATTGCACCAATTGCCACGGCACCATGGAAGATCATGCCTTATCATTGCTGAAAAAAGAACATGAAGCAGGCAAAAAAGGTGCCGCCAGACTAATGGCTCAGTTATCACCACGCAGTGTTGATTCTATTGACAAAATCAACCCACGCACCCCCTGGATCAATGAGCCAGACTGTTTAAATTGCCACGAAGACTTTCAGATGGGCTCGACAGTTGATGCCTTTAACACTTGGACTGAAGGCCCTGAACACCTTTATCGCAATCGTCATGACCAGATGGAAGCCATGATGTGCGAAGCCTGCCATGGCAGCACCCATGCAGTCTACCCGGCGACAATCAATAAATTTGGCAGCAAACGCGATATCATCCAACCGCTCCAGTATCAAGGAAATGATCGTCCTATCGGTAACGATTGTACCGTTTGCCATACCGTGCAACCCGAATTTGAAGGGCACCATCCCAATTCATTACGTCTTTAAATTTTAACCTGGCATATTTCTACAGAGGCTGGACATATTCAACAAAAATCCAGCCTCTTTCTTTTTTCCAGCAAAAGCCAATCCTTGTAAATCATATCTTCTTGACAATCTCATTAGCCTTCAATAATGTTTATTTTGAAATGTTAAAGTCCCCTCCAACAGGAAAACTTCATGACCGAGAAAACCTTTAAAATCGTTTTTTGTGGTGAACTTGCCTTTGATACTGATGCTGATGAAGTCAGTGCTGCACTGTCAGAAAAGTGCGGCTATCCACAGCCTGTAATAGATAAAATACTTTCCAGCAAAAAAATTACGATTAAGAAAGGTCTGAATATTGAACAAGCCCGTCGCTATAAGAATTTCTTTGATCGACTCGGGCTCATGTGCGACATGGTTTCAGAGCAAGCCAGCCAAGCTGTCCCCCCACTCTTGAAAAAAGAACCCGTAAAACCACCGCAACCAGTTGGCCGCAACTGCCCCAAATGCGGTGCAGCGGGGCAAACAGAACAAGCGTGTTCAAGCTGTGGAATAATATTTGAGCGTTTCGAAAAAGCCCGCAACCGACAGTATGAGTACGACCTCCCCATTATAGAGCCAACGGCCCCTGTAGTATTACAAGAACCGCTGTGGCAACGGATCTTAATCAGACCCGAGGTGCAAATAACTCTAATCCTAGCGATTATCATGCTATTCAGAGGACCATTGCATAATTTTTACCTGCTCGCAGTTGCCATGACGACGGTCGGAATCATTGCCTATGGTTTATTTCAGGCCAATGAAACCGGCGATTCAGCTCTCGATCTATGTTCCTTATTTATTGCCTTGTGGCCAAATAAAATGGATCCGGATGAACGCCAACCTCGCGATATACCACTATATACAATTCTTATCACTAGCATACTCATAGCGTGTTACTACCTGCCGGTACTATTTTCAGTCAACGTTAGCCAAATAGTCAGCTTTCTCCCTTTGGAACCAACCCTCCTAGGTAGCTTAGTTAATTTTTTCTTAGCTCCTTTCCTGCACACAGGAAGCAGCCATCTATGGCTCAATATCATTGTTTTATGGCTGTTAAGCTGCCATATAGAAATGAGTCAGGGCAAAAGACTTTTACTCTTTGTCGGTTTGGCAACTCTGGGCCCCCAACTAATTTACACTGGCCTAGCGGTATTGCTTGGCGCGCGACCTCACTTAGTGGGCACCTCTGCCCTGATCTCCTGTTTATCAGGTTTTTTTATTATTGTGAAATCACGCTCGTTTATCGAGAGTTCTCTACCGGTTATTGCCCCCCAATCGTGCTTAACAAAACTCAGCATTAAAATTGAGGTTCAGCCACTTGTGCTTACTGCCTGCTTTTTTCTCATTTCTACCGGCGGGCATTTAGCATTTGATCAGGCAACCGCGCTGCATGATCAGCTCTACCCGTTGACAGGTATTTTGTGCGGTTTTATCGCTGGGTATGGATACTTGCTGTACCAGCAGAAAAATAGCAATCAGCCCGAGAAAAATCCCTGAGTAAAATTTTCAGGTTTTCCTGTTTACTCGACAACAGGATTCAGGTTTAATCATCTTCCCCGGTAAGGTTTCCGATAAGGGTTCGTACCCATCAATGCTAAAACGAGGATAGATTAATATTATGCAAGTAACGAACGTTTCGATTTTGCCGACCGAAGCTGCCCAGGCTGCTGGCCGACCAGCTCTTACTCCTGAACTCCTTGCTGCCAGTGGTGCTCGCTACTCACGCAACAATGACGGGCTGGATGCGATTCTTGCCAAAATTGATCCGAACAATCTTGATAAATCAGTTGATGGCATTTTTAAAATGATCGATTACGGACATCAATCAATTGCCGACATGGCACCAGTATCGATGTTTATCGATGATATTTCTATATTGCTGGCCTACTTAATCTGGAGTTGGTGCCCAACTGCAGGAGGCCAGGAATCATCAACCCGTTATATTAAGTTGGACAAGTCAGGATTGGTCGATCCAACTTTACTTGGCGTGGTCCCTGAACAACATGATCAATGGTATGCCTTTATGGAACAAAGCTTTGATGCTTATGGCGAAGCTCTGACCTTTTGGGATAAAATTGGTAACGACAATCCTGAATTAACTCTGATCCCTGCCTCTTTGCTAAATGATCCAAGCGATAAAGCCCAGAAGCAGGTTGCCAGAATGAAACGTAACTACGCCTTTGACCGGGCGCGTTACTTCCTGCCGGTTGCAGCTAAAACCAACATTATGCTGATCATGTCGTCACGTGGTTGGGTGCAACTCTGCCAGAATCTGCTGTCACACTGGCTACCAGAGGCACACTTACTGGGTGAAAAAATAAAAGCAGAATTAAAGCTATCTGCTCCACGTATGATCAAACATGCGGAGCCCAAACCCTCTTTTGTTGCGGTACAGGAAAAATATTTTCAAACCTTGGCGCAACAAGCAGAACAGCAAACGATCCCCACTGGGGAAGCAGAAACCGTTGCAACGTTTGCGATCTATCCTCCACCGGAAGTCACTGAAGACGATCTGATTGCTGCGCTAGAAGATCACGACAACCGCTATGCCATGATCGGTTCTGCCGCCACCCGTACAGCCGTGCGCTTTGCCTGGTCCGCTATGACCATTGCCGAAATCCGCGACCTTAATCGCCACCGTACCGGCCAAAAACATTGCCCCCTTATTCCCCAAGGATTTTACTGTGCCGAAGAGCAACTCCCCCAGGGAACTCCGCTGGCAGAAAACTTTTTAACTATCGGCAACCAGTCGACAACCCAGGCGCGACAACTTCTGGCGCAAAAAAATCCTGGCTACAGTGCCTGGTTATTATTAGGCTCACAGTTCAGCTTTGAACATACAACAATGTTAGATAAATTTGTTTACGAAGCGGAATTGCGTACTGGAACCGGCGCCCACTACAAATATGCAACTCATCTGCGTGAAGCCGTTTCCGGGTTGGCAAACATCTACCCAAACCTTGCTCAGGCCATCGCCTTGGGCTCAAATGAACCAGAATAAAACAAAAGCGTAGAGCTTTACATCAACGGGATGAATGTTAATTCATCGTTCTGCTTAGTGATCTTCTAAATAAAAAGAGCGGCATAATGGCCGCTCTTTCGTAAGGATTACTATTTAGATAAAAACTAAAGCTCAGTGGCTTTTCACCTTCACGGCTTTTTGTTGAGACAGCCCCTTAGACACAGCCTTGGTCATTCCAAACAAAACAAGAAGAGCCGGAACCAGTTGAGCAACAATGATCAGGGCACAGAAACCGACAAACAACAGAACCAGTAAACCACTATTGTAAGTCACAGAAGTATCAACCGCAAATACTGGTGACACCAGCATCATCGTCAAAACAATGGATGAAAGTAATGATTTCATTGAAAACATAAGCTTACCCTTTCCGGCATAAAGCGCCTGCTGAGTACGTTCTTCATACTGTTTAAAGGCATAGCATACCGCCTCGTATATTTCTGTTTCATTCTCCTGTCCGGCACTTTTCAATGCATGATAGAAGATTCCTTCCTGACGAATACGCCGAACAAGATTTAACGGCATTTCCTCAGAGACTAATATGATTGCCAGATTACGATTGCATTTTTTCAGTAGCGGCACCAACCGTACCACATTCCCTTCATGGCAATCACCATCGATAACCACAACCTGGATATCTTTATTTATAATGCCTTCCAGAGCATTAGCGACGGAATCTGTAGTTGTCACCTGATACTCATCGGGATCAAACTGGTTACGCAAACGCTCACGCGCATCTTCATTACGATTTGCGATTAATAAGCCTTTCATGACATCACCTCATCTGCATGGAGATAAAATTAACGATGAGTCGCAGCTTTTTTCTGATCGCGGCTGAAAATCCCTCGCAACATGCCAATAAGCATCAGAGTTGCAGGAACAAGCTGAAATACGATAATCAGAGCAAAAAAACCGATAAACAAAGAAAGCAGAAGGCTTCCTTCGCCAGCTCCCGTTGCTTCTGCAGCAAAAGTGCTCGTTCCAGCCAACAACAAACCTAAGGATGACAAACTGATAATTTTTTTCATAGCGCCCTCCATTCGTTAAGGTGCGAACATCATTTTTTTTGTTATTGCCAGAGTATTACTGCAGTCAATATGCCAAAATAAAACGGCCCTTAAAACATATTGGTAACCCACTGATATTACATCGATAAAAGGGTTCACATCGGAAAGGGAACAGATATCGTGATGTATATTTAATTCATACAATTTGCGCTATATTTTTTCTTAAAAAAAACAAACCAATCAGGTAAGATACTGAAAATACTAACCTTTAAACAAAGAATAAGATTTATACACCATGCTCAGTAAGATATATTTTATTTATTCTTTTCAACCTACCTTCAGTCACGCATCCCTATGCCAGCACAATTCTTGCTATAATTAATGTAACAAGTTTTCATCCGGAAACTCTAAATTGAAACTTTCAAGGTTTCAGATTGGAAACGAGCTATTTTTCGTTGTGGCCAGGAAATCAAGAGCTTGCGCTTAAGACGTAGTACTTTACGTCGCACAAGCAAGCCTGCAGATTGACACAGCCACGGCGAAAAAGGGCCGTTTCCGAATGAAAACTAGCTCATAAAGGAGATTGCGATGCCTCATCTACAGTTCGAAATTAATAAACAATTGGCAGACAAAGACAAATGCGCCTTTGCAGAACAGGTCAGATTATTGTTTTCAAGGATTATGGATACAGGGACAGATCATATCAGCATTTCGATCCGTGAATTTGCCACCAACAACCTGTCCATTGGCAGGGTTACGGAGCCAGAAAAAGGAGTAGCCTTGATCAATGCTGATATTCGGGCAGGAAGATCACTAGAACAGAGACGAGAACTCGCACTTGGGTTTATGCACTTACTCGCCAAACAGTGGCAGATTCCGCGGCAACATATGTATGTCACCTTCACTGAACACAAAGGGGAAGATTTTCATCTCGAAGAACGTTACTTAGCAGGCTGGCAACAGGGAGAAGATCCGCTGGCTCCGGAATAAGTCTCTATCTGGACACATTTTTACCAGAAAGCTTCACGTTCTATATTCGTGTGACAAGCTCAGGGTTTAGTTTGTTAGAACCTACTGAAACTATGACAAAGACCGCTTAATCACGTTGGTCAGATCAGAAAAGCTGAAAGGCTTGACGATGCCATCACTAAAACCACTTTCCTTCAATTTGGATAATGCCACATCACCAGCATAACCACTGGCACCAATCAGTTTCGCACCGGGATCAATATTAAGAATGTCTTGAGCAAGAGCTTTACAACCATTTAGAGTCAGATCAAGAATAACAAGATCAAATGTAGCACCACTCTGCATCATCGTCCGATAGCGCTCTAAAACATCGGCAGCCTTGCTCAAAGAAACGGCTTCATACCCCATTTCTTCGAGCATAGCGGATGCCATACTGCGAACAAGCTCTTCACCATCTACGATCAAAACCTTTTTTCGCCGCTCTTCACCACGCGCAGAAGAACCTGCATCGCCCCCACGACTGGTGTCACCTTTTGCTGGCAAACGAACAATGAATGATGTCCCTTTACCAGGCTCTGACACAACATTGATGGAACCTTTATGCTTGTTGATGATAGAAAAGGTAGAGGCCAGGCCCAAGCCATTACCATGAGCTTTTGTTGTAAAATAAGGATCAAAAATATTTTCCAAGGCTTCTGGCGGAATACCAATACCTTGGTCAGTTACATCAAACTGAACAAAAGGCCTGGCAGCCATGGTTAGATTTTCGGCTTTGATCCGAATCTGTCCGCCATCAGGCATCGCTTGCTGTGCGTTAAGAACAAGGTTGGTGATAACCTGTCCTAACTGACCAGGATCAGCATCGACCTGCCATAACATGGGGTCAATATCACATTGAAGCTCGACATTCTTACCCTGGAGAATAAACGTTGCGTTGTTTTCTAAAATCGATCCCAGATTCACTACGCGTTTGACAGGATCACCACCTTTAGCAAAAGTCATCAACTGAGTGGTTAGGCCGGTAGCATTGTTAAGGGCAGTCATTGCCGAATCAAGCAGAGCCTGGGCACGATGATCATCAGGTAATGAGTATTTTGTCAGCTCAATATTTCCCAATAAACCGGTTAACAGGTTGTTAAAATCGTGGGCGATCCCTCCAGCGAGAACCCCTAAAGATTCAAGTTTTTTGAGCTTTAAGTGTCGCTCTTCGGCCTGCTTGCGCTGAGTGATATTATCGACAAAACATTCCAGATAATCTCCTTGCTCATCCCGGCGTAATGACGCATTCAGAGAGACATCCAGTAATGAATCATCATGTCTTAGGAACTTGGTTTCAAAACCGATGACAGAGCCATGAACTTCGAGACGGGTAAGTAACTTCTCATAATCGAGAGGGGCAGCAAACAAAGTATTGCCAAGGTGCCCCTTACCGGTAAGATCGTCAATGCTGTTATAGCCACAAAGGGACAACATCGCAGGGTTAGCGACAATGATATCACCATTAAGGCGAGCCTGAAAAATTCCACCCAGGGCTCCAGTGAAAATTCGCTCGTACTTGTTACGCTCTTGACGTAACTCTTCCATTTTTTTCTGCAGTTCAGGGTAATAACTCTTACGCGCAGAAAACCGGCCAAGACCAATTATGCCCTGAATATCTTCATTTTCAGCAGAAGTATTATCAGCATCATCAGTCATATTTGCACCACAGGATAAACAATATAGCAGCAGAACTCATCCGAAATCACATCGCTTCTTCAAAAATAACTTCCAGATCACGTTTCGTCGTTTTACGCGGATTGGTCAGCATACAGGCATCAGTAAGAGCCTTACCGGAAAGAACAGGGACGTCAGCACTGCTAACCCCCTTATGACCTAGATGATGGGCGATCCCAACCTTGATCTTAAATGCCGAGAGCTCTTCCATTAAAGCTTTTTTTAATGCACTCGATGTAAGACCTCTTGCATCAATGGATAACGCCTCAGCAATAATTTTAAACCGTTCAGGAGCGGAGTCAAAATTAAACGCAACGACATGGTCAAGCAACATCGCATTGCATTCACCATGAGCTAAATCAAGAGCTCCGCCTAAACTATGAGCCATAGCATGAACGGCCCCTAAGCTCGCATTAGAAAATGCCAGCCCGGCCTTCATGCTACCAAGCATAATTTTTTCCCGAAGCTCGACATCATCAGGATCTGCCAGTACGGCGGGCAGATTTTGATGAACCAGCTGTATCGCTTCAAGAGCCGCGGAATCGGTCAGGACACCACTACCAGTTGACACAAAAGCCTCGATTGCATGGGTCAGAGCATCGACACCACAGCAAGCGGTTAAAAAGTGATCTGCGGAAAGAGTCGTTTCAGGATCGATCAAAGCAACATCGGGTACAATTGCTTTACTGACAATGGCAATTTTTTTTAGTGCCTCGCGATCACAGATGATACAGAATTGAGAAACATCCGCGGAAGATCCTGCCGTAGTGGGGATAAAGATAAGGGGGGGAACAGGCAGAGAAATACGGTCAACCCCTTCGAATTTAAGGATATTTTGCCGATTTGAGCTGACCATACCAATGGCCTTGGCACAATCCATCGGGCTTCCGCCACCCACGGCAACAATGACATCACATTGTTGCGCATCATACAACTCCGCTCCAGCCATTGCCTCTTCAGCACGCGGATTGGGGGAGACATCGGTAAACGGCTGATAATCTATACCAGAGTCTTCAAGGCTCTGTTTTACATCTTCAAACCAAGGGGTCGCAGCAACAATTTTATCGGAGACTAACATGACTTTGCTGGCCATGAATTGCTGTGCATATTTCCCCACAGCATGTCGCGCACCGGCACCAAAAATAATTTCCGGAGTGACATATTTTCTCATGTGCTGAAATCTGCCCATAACCTCTCGCAATCGCCCCCTCAAACAATGTACTTAAAAATATTTAAAGGTTCTTTAGCTTTTTACTGACATTACTCCCATAATACCAGAAAATCCGAACCCAGATGTGAATAAAAAGGAGGAGTCGACCGTTTTTAACGAATACAACCTTAAAACATGCAACAGAAGCATTCGGTCAAGTAAGCTCATCGGACTTAACATGTGGCTTATTTTTCTTCATTTCATCTTTATGATGATACATTTTTTCATCGGCATAAACAAGCAGAGCCTTAGCATTATCAGCATCTTCCGGATAGCATGCGACGCCAATGGCACCACTGACAATGGAGATTGTCTTTCCCAGGGAGATAAGTGGTTCAGACAAAGCGTCTGTCAGTGTCTGGCGAATCTGCTCAAGATCATCCCGAGTATCAACACCTTCGAGCAGGACAACAAATTCATCACCAGCAAAACGCGCGACAAAATCATCTTTACGAATATGAGTTCGCAAGCGTAATGCAAGCTCTATCAAAGCCTGATCACCTGCATCATGACCGTAGCAGTCATTCACCAGTTTAAAATCATTAATGTCGATAAAAAATAAAGCGAGTTTATGCTGAGAATTGCTATTATCGACTCTTTGAATCCCGCTATTTAATGCCTGTTCGAAAGCATAACGATTAGGCAACCCGGTTAGGTGATCCGTTTGTAAACGATACTGCATGGCCTGGAAACTTTTTGCCAGGTCACCAATTTCGTCATTGCGCCTGATAGTAATCGGCTCTTCAACAAAACCACTGCCAACCTTATTCACCGCAACCGAAAGTTGATTGAGATCTGTGGTTACCCAATGCAGAATACGAGTACCAACAAAAATCACGATAATAGTAGCAAATACGCCAAGCATAATAGTCTGGCTAACGTTACTTCTGATCCCCCCCATAAAATCCCGATCGGGTAACGCCACAACATTTATCCACTTTAAGCCCGCACTATCAGCAAAAAGGTTAAAGGCAACGTTAATTTTTTCATCATGATCATCAACAAAGGAAAAAGTACTGACCTCCGGATTTTTTGGATTGCTCTGCAGACGAGATTGCAGATGAGCATAGATTTGTCGCAGCAAAGGATTTTCACTGTTTAACGCATTTATCCTGACCACACGTCCATCGGCAAGCTCACGTACGTTGGCACTTTTTGATGACGCAACTAACGCACCATCGGGCTCAATAATAAAAGCGATCCCATGGGGAGAAATATCGAGGCCGGCCACAAAATCATTTAATTTACGCAGCGGCATATCGGTCGCAACAACTCCAGCAAGCTGGCCATCATGGCCCATAACCCGACGTGCCCGGGTCGCAACCAGATCCTGTGTACCAAAATCGATATAAACGGAGGTCCAGATATCTTTGGTAGAAGTACGGGCCGCGACAAACCAAGGACGCGTACGCGGATCAAAAAGCTTTTTCTCTAGCGACTGAAATTTCGGTTTACCACCAATACCTTCAATCAAAAAACGCTGGCGATTATCCTCCCCCTTATACTTAACCCGTAACTCCCCGGTATTTTCTGACAAGCGATACAACCCGATGGCCTGACCTTTGACATTACCATAGTAGACATAGTTATTGGGGTCCGTATGGAGCGAGGTCGCAATCCACAGCCTGGTCATTATATTGCTCAGATCATCTTCAATCGATTCTGGAGCAGGTAACCCTTCAGGAAAAACAGTTTTCAGAGTGGCGACAGACCCGACCACATGACGATCAACAGCCTGGCTGATACGACTAACTGTTTCATGCAATAAATGTTCAGAGACCGTATTTACAGCTTTACTTCCGGCCGAATAGGATAAAAAACCAATAGCCACGGCAAGCGCAGCGACAAGTGCAATATAGGGAAAAATAAGAACGGTTTTTAGCGAAAAACTTTTCATTTTAGAGTACTAACCATGGTTAATGGATAAAGAGACCAAAGCTGAACAAACCAGTATAAGATGCATTTCTACCCTATTTTAGTCTTTTCAGGCTAACTTTTTTTCTAAAAAGATAATATTTACACAGATTCGATGAGAAATAGCTAACCTTCTAAAATCACATAAAAAGATCGGCAAGTCAGATCCTTACTTGACTAGACATGCGCAGAAAAAAAGACAATTTCTGTCTTTTTTTAGCCTTGAAGGCTCACATGCAAGTCAGTTCGATGTATAATTTCACCTATGCAGAAGAAAATCTATCCATCAATGATCCGAAATTCCTACGGGAGGTTCAAGTATGGCTCAAACAAGAACAAGAAAGGACAATCCATCACTCGACAATCATCTTAGCGCGGTTAAAGAAGGGACCAGAAACTTTGAAAACGCCTTTCAAAGTGTTGCCCGTATGATCCTTTCTCAACCTGTTACCAAGGTTGTCGTTAACGGTCGGACCACCTACGACTTTGAAATTTTCCGCACCGGTTCTAAGCATGCTATTGGCATGTATGACGAAATTAACAGCTTTGTTTCTTTTGTCAAAGACGCTGCAGAAGGTGGCTCATCTAAAGAGATGGCCTACGTTCTGGTTGGCGAACCCGGAAACGGGAAAACATTTTTTGTTGAATACCTATGCGCTAAATATCGCGATTTTCTCCAACAAGCAGAAAACCGTAAATACACCTTCCGCTTTACCGGCCTGGATAAACTAGGCAGTTATGGCAAAATTTCAACCATAGAATCCCAAACCTACGAAGATCCATTGGTACTGGCTATGAATCTGGGCGAAACAATGACCCAGAGCAAAGAGATTCTGGCCAAAACCTATTCCTTTAGTGATAAACAGATAGAGACATTTTACGACAATTACCGCCCCCTTGGCGCCTGTAGTAGCTATATTCTTGAAGAGCTTCGTGGCGCAACAGGTGGAAAAGTAGCTGACCTGTTAAAACATATTGAAATTATTCCGGTACCGTTGAGCGAATCTCTTGGCACCATTACTGGTAAATATGCAGCTAAAGATAAAATCACTTCGAGCGCTGTAGACCTTCTCGGTGAAGAATCGATTCAGCGCCTGTTGCATATTTCCGATACCAATAATCCATATCGTTTCGATCTGCGCCGTGGTGCGCTAGCCCGGGTTGCCGGTGGCGGGATCCACTTCAGCGATGAAATTTATAAAAACAAAAAGGACCTGGTTCAGGTCTACCTTGGCGTCATTCAAAATCGTCTGATCGAAATGGATGGTTATAAATGGCCTATCGACACGCTGATTATCGCAACCAGCAACAATGCAGAATTTAATCGCTTCCTCTCCGAAAAAGAAGAGGCTCCTATCATTGACCGTTGTCGCATCTGTTACATCTCGCACAACACCAATTACAAAATGCAAAAAGACCTGACAGATTATGCCATCGGCAACGAAAGTAAAACGACTTTCACCGGGCAGATTCTGCACCAAGATCCAAACCTGAATTATGCCGCCAGTGTCGCAGTAGTTCTCACGCGCTTACCACACAGTGAAAAATTGACTGCAATTGAAACAATGAAACTGGCCGCAGGCGAAGTCGCAGGAGAAAAAAGCATTAAAACCCTGGCAGAAGTGATCGACATTCTCAATCAGGAAGCAGATATTACCAAGCGTTTTGGTCAAAAAGGACTGGGACAACGGAATCTTGGCCGTGCCATTCAGTTGATGATTGAATCATCGGAAACCAATGAAGGCCAGTGCATGTTTGCTTACGATGTCTTCAATACGGTTGAGCGTGTGATTCTAGACTATGTTTCAGATAATAATGATCGTTCAAAGTACCTCGCCGACCTGAAACTGGCAAAACAGCTGTACCGTGAACGGATCATGACCGAAATGTTCAATGCCTATATGGATGAACCTCAGGCGATCCGCAAAGATGTCATGAGTTATGTCAACATGGTTATTGGTATTGATGCCGACAACTTAGGTCCAGACAAAATGTGGAAATATCGCGATCCACAAACCGATGAACTCAAAGCACTGAAGATTGATCAGCGCTTTATCCAGAATGTTGAGGACCGCTTAGGGCTGAAAACTGAAGAGCAACGAGAAAGTTTCCGTACTTCCATCCGCAAAATCTACGGTCAGAAGATCTCTATCGATCCAACCTACAACTTTATGGATAACCTTGAACTGGTCAAAGCCGTCACCGATGTTCGCCTTAAATCTGATATCGCCGGCGCAGGATCATTGGTCGGAGCCCTGGCCAACCGAACCAATGAAGAAAATCAAAAACTTTATGATCGCATGGTCAACACCATGCTTGACCAGCTCGGCTACTGTAAAACCTGTGCACAAAAGACTATCGAATACTTCTGTACTCAGGAAGATGAAAGCTGAGAACGCCTATGAAAAAACCGAAGAAACCAGACCCAAGACGGCCCGTTGTCAAGCGCGATAACAACCCAGAGTCTCTTGCATCAACAGAGGAGATATCAGCAACGGCGGCCTACGATCAGCCACCTGCACCAATAAATGATCTGTTTGCAACAGATGATTTAGCGGCGATGCAGGATTTGGATGTAGGCAAGACACCAGTCTATCAAAGTCTGCGCAGTCTTGACGATCTATTGGAACGAGATCGTATTCGTGAAAAGGATGGCTTTCCACGTAAAATCAAGATTGGCAAACTGGTAAAACCGCTGCGTGGTAGTGGTAAAAAAGTTATCGTTGTTCCGACCACCGTGGAAGAAAAATTTGTCCACGATAACCGCTTTAAAGAACAATCGGAAGGAGGCCAGCAGGGGGGTGGCCAGGGAGAAGGAGAAGAAGGCGAAGTCGTTGATGAGCAACCTGTTCATCAGAATGAAGAAGGTGAAGGAGAAGGCGCAGGTCAAGGTGAAAGCAGTCCTCATGAGGTCGATGCCAGTGCCTATGATTTAGGACGTGTTCTGACTGAGCAGTTCCAGCTCCCGAATCTAAAAGAAAAAGGCAAAAAACGCTCACTCACCCAATACACTTATGACTTAACAGACAAGAACCGTGGTTTTGGCCAGATTCTCGATAAAAAAGCAACTTTACGGCAAGTACTCGAAACCAATATTGGGCTGGGGAGGATCTCGAACCCGGATGAGATTGACCCGACTGATTTTCTTATCGCTCCTAAAGATCGTGTTTATCGGGTGCTATCGCGGGAAAAAGATTACGAATCCCAAGCCGTTGTCTTTTTTATTCGCGATTATTCGGGATCAATGGCCGGCAACCCAACAGAACTGGTCGTAACTCAGCATATTCTGATTTACAGCTGGCTCCTTTATCAGTATCACGGCCGGGTTGATTTACGCTTTATTCTCCACGACACCCGTGCCAAAGAGGTTTTTGATTTCTACACCTACTATAACTCCCGCGTTGCCGGAGGAACTCAGGTTGCCGCTGGCTACAACCTGATTAATGAAATTGTCGCTGAAGAAAGCCTGGCGACCGACAATAATATTTATGTCTTCCATGGCACCGATGGCGATGACTGGGACCGTGATGGTGACCAGTCAATTCAGGAACTGAACCAAATGCTGACCTATGCAAACCGGGTCGGGATTACCATTGCGGAGCGATCACACGTCGCTCCTGGAACTACACTAATGGAACTTTACCTGAAGCGTTCTGGACTGCTACGCCGTTCCGGAAATTCGTTACGAGTTGATTCAATGAAAGATAATGCACCGGAAGACCGGATTATTGAAGGGATCAAGACTCTGGTTTCTGAATAACACCTGAATCCGTTACCACATACTTATTTCAGGTAAAGGATACGCCCTATGCAACTTATCGATCAGAAAACCAAAAGAATAATGGAAGGGTGCAAAGAGCGAGCGCGCGATGCCGGGCTTACTTTTGAAGAGCAAACCCTTGAATATATTATCACCAATCGGGATATGATTGAGTTGATGCAGAAAAATATGATCCCTACCCTCTACGACTACTGGGTTCATGATGTTGATGTTCTGCGCGAAAAAGGGAAATACGAAATCTATCCCCATAACCCGTACGAAACTGTCATCAATACCAGACCAGCCATATCTTTTTACAATGATAACAATCCGGATTGGCTGAACGTGATGATCTTTTATCATGTTATTGCACACATCGATTTTTTCCAGAACAATCTCTATTTTCAAAACACCTGGGACTACGATCTCACTGGTAAAGCGCTTGCAGATAAACGCCTTATTTCACGCTTACGCTCCGAACATGGCCGCTGGGTCGATTATATTATTGAATTTGCCCGCGGCCTGGATAACCTCGTTGGCTACCATGCAGAGCTGTCTAGAATCCATCGTCCCGAAAAGAGAAATACCAATCGGATCGATTACTACTTTGATGTTTTTCTTCAGGAAGCTAAAAACGCTACGGTCAGTGAGTATATGACCGAGGTCGACCGCTACAACCTGGCGCTGAAAGAACATGGCAACCTGGGAGAAGATATCTTTTTTGCCGAAATCCAAAGCCGCTACCCGGAATTTGATGCAGCCCTCGACAAATATCATGCGAAGCATCAATCCAAGAGCATTGATATCTTACAGTTTCTCATTGAACATTCGCCATTTCTTAACCGGACGGAAAATGAATGGATGAAAGGGATTCTTGAAATCGTCCGCAGTACCTCCATCTATTTTCAGCCCCAGGTCAGAACCAAGATTATGAACGAAGGCTGGGCCAGCTACTGGCACGAGACCCTATTTTTAAAAGATGATCGTATTAAAGGAAATGAAGTGAACTTTGCCCGTATCAATGCCAAAGTCACCAGCATGCCAAAAATGGGACTTAATCCTTATGCCTTGGGCTTACGCATGTTTCAGTGGATCGAAGAACAGGCGGAAAGAGGGTGCTACTCATTTGAATACCAGCGCCTCGCTGATCGCGTAGAGCGTAAGGAATTCAGAAATCTTGAAGCCTTCAGTAAAGGGCGGGATTATATTTTCCAAGTGCGGGAAAATTACTGCGATTTTACCTTTATCAACAGTTTTATTGAGCAGGATTTTATCAATAATCACAAGCTATATGTCGCAGGACGGCGTTTGAACAAGGCAAAAATGGTCTGGGAATTTTATATTCGTAGCCGTAAGGCCGAAGACTACCGTCAGATGTTGTTCGATTCTCTCTATCACCCACCCAAAATTGATATTGACCTGGAGCGCACCAAGGACGACACCTTGGTTCTAAGTCATGTCAATGAAGGTAAACCACTGGTACAGGAATACATCGCCAACACCATGCTTGGGATTGAATATCTGTGGGGCGGAGCGGTCAAATTAGAAACCGATGACGCAGAACTGGTCGAAGACAAAGAACGCGATCAGGAACTCCCTCCCAGAATTAACTGGACCAGAGTCCTGTACACTATGCAGGACCGCAAGCTTCGCAAAGAAAGGCTCTAGTGCCTATGACTAACAGAATGATGAGCCAAGAAGAATTGTCGTCGTCGCCCATCGACCGGGCCATACATAATTTTTCCAGTGTGCAACAGACCCATTATCACACTGAAACAATCCCCTTTGATCATTATCTGGAGCGCGTCACAGCTGACCCGACAAAAGCGATTCGTAACATTTCCCAGGTGTTCTACGACATGATTAAAAGCTATGTCAAAACCGGGGTTGATGAATACGAGGGAGATCCGGAATCGATCAATTTTAAATATTACGATACGACAAAGCTGTTTGTCGAAAATGCCGACAACCCATTCTTTGCCGATCGCCTGTTTAGTAACCGCCTGGTCAAACTGGTCGATAATTTCCGCAGCAGTATCGCCCAGAATAAAATCTATATTTTCCGCGGCCCTCCTGGCAGTGGCAAAAGTACCTTTCTCGATAACCTGTTAAGAGTTTTAGAGCAATATGCCAACAGCGCCGAAGGGCGCAGTTATGAGGCTGTCTGGCGTTTAGACCAGCGCATGCTGAATCAGTTCAGTGCGGTACAGATGGACCGGCTGCTAATGAAATTGACAGAGATGATGGACGAGCAGGATTTACAAACATCTTCTCTTCAGCAAGCACAACGTGCCTTGCAACATGGAGAGCTGTACGTCGAAGTTCCCTGTCCCAGTCACGACAGCCCGATTCTGATGATTCCCCGTGAATATCGACGCGACTTTTTTGATGACCTGTTTAAAAATGATGAAACAAAATGGAAGCTGTTCACCGAAAAGCAGTATGAGTGGGTCTTCAAGGATACCCCTTGTACCATCTGTTCATCCATCTATGAAGCGTTGATAAAGCGTCTGCATAATCCAAAACTGGCACTGCAGATGCTCTTTGCCCGCCATTATCAATTTAACCGTCGTCTTGGCACCGGCATTAGTGTTTTTAACCCAGGCGATCCAGCGCTGCGTAAAAATGTTTTATCTAATGATTTTCTGCAACAACGTATTAACGCGTTGTTCAAAGACAGTGGCCAGGTTCAGTACTTATTTTCCAATTTTGCCAAAACCAATAATGGTGTTTATGCCCTGATGGATATTAAGGGGGATAATGTTGACCGCCTGCTCAAACTGCATAATATCATCAGCGAAGGAGTTCACAAGGTTGAAGATATCGAGGAAAAGGTCAATTCACTGTTTATCGCGTTAATGAATCCAGAAGATGAAGACAGCATCAAAAACCTGCCGTCCTTATCTGACCGGATAGAATTTATCAAAATCCCATATATACTCGACTTAAGAACGGAAGTTGAAATTTACCGTAACATCTTTGACCGTCATATCGACGACAACTTCCTGCCCAGAGTCATGCATAATTTTGCCCGTATTATTATTTCGACCCGCTTAAAACGCAATTCAACCGCCATGAAGGAGTGGATTACAGAGCCTGAACGCTACAGTAAATACTGCGATAAGAATCTTCACCTGCTGAAAATGGAAATCTACACCGGCAATATTCCAGCCTGGCTTGAAGAAGATGACCGTAAGGCTCTCACAGCTAAAAAACGTAAACAGATTATCGCAGAATCAGAAAGCGATGGCGATCAAGGCTTCTCCGGACGGGACTCTATCCGTATTTTCAGCGAACTTTATTCCGCTCATGCGAAACAAGGTTCTCTTATAAATATGACCACCCTGAATAAGTTTTTCCGCAAAAATGAATTGTGGATGCATATGATCCCGGCCGGCTTCCTGGATTCATTGATGCACATGTATGACTACACTATCACCCAGGAAATCAAAGAAGCGCTCTACTACTACAATGAAGATCAGATTGATCGGGATCTCAAAAATTACATATTTGCCGTCAACTTTGAAAATAATGTCACCGTTGACTGCATCTATACCGGGGATCGCTTGAATATTAGTGAAGACTTTTTTCATGCGATTGAAACCCGTCTTTTTGCTGGTGCTGATGATACTGAGAAAACCCAGACTTTCCGTACGGGAGTGCAAAAAGAATACACCAGCAAAACGCTGACTCAGGAAATTCAACTGGAACAAAAAGATATTAAAGAGACTAAACTTTATAAATACTTATACGAACGCTACGTTCATTTTCTTAAAGAAAAGGTTCTTGAACCATTTCTCGATAACGAAAACTTCCGTAATGCCATTAAAGATTTTGAACATGAAGATTTTAAAACCTACGACACCAGAATTCGCAATGATGTCACATTCTTGATAAACAACCTATGCGAAAAATTCAGCTATTCGCGCCTTGGCGCTAAAGAGGTTTGTCTCTATTTCATTGACAATCAGATTGCCGAAAAAGCCGTCGCCCCACCAGATGAAAACGGCGAAGAAGAACCAGAAACAAGCGAATCGGACTAATAAACCTCAACGCTGTGATCACAGGTTTTTGATCACAGCGTTGATCTTTTCGTCGTCAATCACTAACATGACGCCATGAGCGAACAAAAACTTCAGACCATTATTGCTGAGACATCTGATCAGTCGTGGCAAACCCCAGAAAAGTACGCCCCGGGACTGAAAAAAATCCGGTCCAGGCGACGCTGGTTATGGCTGACGATTATCCTCTATCTACCGGCAATGAAATTGGCCCTGGATTCACCTGATTATCGTTTCTGGGCTGGTATCGTCTTCGCAACGTGGCTGATTCTTTTGATTTTAGCGGTTGGCTTTGCCTGTGTGCTACGTTGTCCCCGCTGTGGTAAGCAGTTCCATACCCACGGACCAACCTTTCTCCCTTTGCGCCGCTGCCTGCATTGCACCCTACATGTCAATGCTGATAAACGACCACCCGAACCGCCACCACCACTAAAGACGCAAAGAAAGCATTCAAGTTGAAAAAGATTTGTTATGCTTTTAGCAGACAAACAGGTCTCATAATCCCAGACAGGTGAGCTATGGATTCAAATGAAATGAGCTACGGGGAACTTCACCAAGGGTTAAAAAAAATTCGTCAACGACGTTGGTTGTTATGGTTGCTCATTATTTGTTACCTACCAATGATGATGCTGGCAATGCGTGCAGATAACGCACAACAGATGATTATTGGCGCCTTTGTTGTCTGGCTCGTTCTTTTAATTGTCGCGGTAGCTCTACTCGCCCTAGTCCGCTGCCCTCAATGTGGCCACTGTTATCACATGAATGGCTACTCTTTTCGTCCAGTACGAAAGTGCTTTCACTGCGGGTTATTGTTAAACCAGGATAAAAAAAGTTAAAGATCTCAAAAAAAGTCTACCCGCCCCCTTGATATTGAAATCATATATCAGCTAACATCAGATTCAGAAAGAGAGTGTCTCTCTCGAATATATTTGAATTTCATCAGTAAACTCACAAACCAATTAAAACATGTTGAAGGAAAAAGATATGGCTGAAAACGAAACTATTTGTCACTGTCACGACGTTGATTCCGATACTATCCGCGCAGCTATTGAAAATGGCGCATCCACCGTTGAAGAAATTCAGGACGCGACCTCTGCCGGAACCGGCTGTGGCGGCTGTGTTGATAATATTGAAGAAATTCTTGCCTCTGCATCATCCTGTGGCTGCGGAGACAAGCCAAGCAAGAGCTGTGGCTGCGGTCACTAAGGGGAATACTCTTTTGTGTTCAGAAGCTCCTGAAACCATTCAGGAGCTTTTTTATTATCATGCGACAATTTTAACCCCATAGACTCTGCCACCCGCTAATTCCCGATAAAAAAAATTTCACCACCCCCTGCCCTACCTAACAGAACGTTCGACATTAATCTATTCCCTAGCATCACTGCGACATTGAAATTTTTAGTTTTTTTTAACTATCTACACTATTGTCCTAGACAAATACCCAACACCCCGATATATTACCAAATAAGTATTATTTCATCCATAGAAAGTAGAGGTAAACGATGACTAGGCAAGGAAGAAAATGGCGCACGCTAATAAGTCTATTTAACGCCGTCATTGCTTTACTGCTGTTGACAAGTTGCACAGTTGAAATTAGCAATTACACTGATAACAAACCCCGCTTTGATTTGTTTGACTATTTCTCTGGGACAACACGAGGCTGGGGTATTGTCCAGGATCGCAAAGGAGAATTATTGCGTCAGTTTGTTGTCGATATTGAAGGGATTTTCAACACTAAAGGACAATTGGTCCTGGCTGAAACATTTCACTGGAGCGATGGAGAGATCAGTGAACGAACCTGGTTTATCAGTAAAGATAATTTCGGCAAGCTAAGTGGCAGCGCCGCAGATGTTGTCAGTAGCGCTAAAGGTCAGAGTGCTGGCAATGCACTGAACTGGAGTTACCAGGTAGAAATACCTGTATCCGGCACCAACTGGAAGATCCATTTTGATGACTGGATGTTTCTGCAGTCTGATGGCGTCCTGTTAAATCGCGCGGAAATGAGTAAATTTGGTTTTAAGGTTGGTGAAGTCACGATCGCTTTTATGAAAACAACGCCAAAGGAGAGCTGAGATGAAAACCATCACTATGATCCTGACTGGTCTTCTTATCATGCTTACACCTCTTATAACCGTTGCCAAAACATCCCTTCCCGCCCCTGAAAACATGGTCAGACTAGGGCATGGTGAAGTGCGCTATCTGAACCTTATAAAAGTCTATTCAGCGACTCTTTATGCCGACAACACTTACCTGAGCTCAGACACTTCACGCTGCCTGGTACTTAACTACGAAGTCAGTCTAAAACCTGATGATATGATTACTGCAGCTAATAAAATCCTCGAAAAACAGTATTCAGCGATACAATTGGCTCCTTACCTGAAGCAGATTGAGACATTGCATAACAGTTATCGTTCGGTCGAAAAAGGAGATTATTACAGCCTCTGTTATACAGCGCAAACCGAGCAGACGACCCTGGCTCTTAACGGGAAACAATTAACAGCTATTACATCACCAGACTTCGCCAAGTTGTACTTTGGTATATGGCTTTCAGAGGATCAACCTATCGACAAAAAACTGCAAAGCCAACTAATTGCAAATGAACAATCAGGAGATAACCATGAAAGCTCTTGATGACTTTATCAGCGTCTACACGCAGTTGGGTAAAAATAACCTGTCTACACTGGGCGAGGTATACAGCGAGGACATTTTCTTTTGTGATCCGGCCCACCAACTTAGCGGCCTTGAAGCGCTCATGACCTATTTCGACGCCCTTTACGAGAACGTAGAAGAGGTCACTTTCACCTTTAGTAACCAGATCGAAGAGGGTTTCCAAGCGGCTTTAACGTGGGAGATTAGTGTCCGCCACCCACGCCTTCACAAAGGTCAAATTTTCAGTGTAGAAGGGATAAGCCTGCTGCGCTTTAACAGTGAAGGGCTGGTCTGCTATCACCGCGATTACTTTGATCTGGGCGCTCTCCTTTACGAACGCATTCCCCTACTGGGGAGTGTAATCACCAAAATAAAGGAAAGGTTGGCGTCATGATTATTGTCATAACGGGTGCCACCTCGGGGATCGGGCGCCAATTATCCCTCGACTATCATGCTGAAGGGCATGAAGTATGGGCCCTGGGCCGGTCAGAGCAAGCGCTAAAAGAACTGGCAGAGCAAGGCATCAAAACAGCACAGGTTGACCTTCAGAACCGCGAGCAAGCCTTGGCCTGGTTTAGTACACTTGACCGTGTTGATCTCGCTATTTTGTCAGCGGGAACCTGTGAGTACATTAACCTTCCAGACTTTGACAGCGCTTTGGTCAGCCGTGTTATGCGGGCAAATGTCGAGACCATGGCCGTCGCTATAGAAGGTCTGTTACCCCTGCTGCGCAACAGTGACAACCCCAAGTTGGTGGGTGTGGGCTCTTCGGCAGCCTATCTACCAATGCCCAGGGCCGAAGCCTATGGGACATCTAAAGCCGCCATCGCTTACCTGCTTGAAACCCTCGCCATCAGTTTAAAGCAAGAAGGAATTTTCGTCAGTCATGTTTGTCCTGGCTTTGTAAAAACTCCCCTGACGGATCGTAACGATTTCCCCATGCCGTTTAGGATCGATGCAGAAACCGCAAGCTTGTCAATCAGAGCTGGCATTAGCCGCAATCAAAGAGAGATTCACTTTCCCAAAAAATTCACCATACTTCTTAAAACTCTCTCCTGGCTGCCCAAGAGCTTATGGAGGCGGCTCGCGCAAAGGATGATTCGCTAATGAAAAAAATAGCCATTATCGGCTCGGGCATTTCCGGACTCACCTGTGCTTATTATCTGTGTAAGCGTTACCAGATTACAATCTTTGAAGCGAATGATTATATCGGGGGACATACGCATACAATTCCTGTTGAGCTGAACGGAGAACAGGCCGCGATAGATACCGGCTTTATCGTCTTTAACAACCGGACCTATCCCAATTTCATTCGTTTAATGAAAGAAGTAGCTGTTCCTTACCAACCAACGGAAATGAGTTTTTCGGTCCGCAACGATGCCCTCGGCCTTGAATATAACGGCCACAGCCTGGCTACCCTGTTTGCCCAACGCAGCAACCTGGCAAATCGTGATTTCTGGCGCATGTTGTGGGATATCCAACGCTTTAACCGCGCAGTGAGAAGAACAGCAGCGTCTGGAAGTATCGCCACCATTGGTGACTACCTGGATGAAACACATTTCGATAAACTGTTTGCTGAAAACTATCTGCTGCCAATGATCTCAGCCATCTGGTCCATGGGGTTAGAAGAAAGTCGCCAGTTCCCGCTAAAGTTTTTCGTCCAGTTTTTTGAAAATCATGGCTTACTCAATATTATCAATAGGCCTCAATGGTATTCAATAATTGGCGGTTCACACAGTTATATACCAGCACTAACCGCTCCATTTTCTGATCGCATCCGTTTGTCCAGCGCTGTTAAAACGGTGAAACGCGGCCAGCAGTCTATTTTAGTCAGTGGAGACTGGGGAGAAGAGCGTTTTGATGAACTCATTTTTGCCTGTCACGGCGACCAGGCCCTGCACACCCTTGGAGCGGCATCGCCTGCAGAGAAGAACGTTCTTGGTGATCTCAGCTTTACCGATAATCTTGTCGTTCTGCACACAGACACAAGCATCCTGCCTCGCAGCAAAGCAGCTTGGGCAAGCTGGAATTACCGCGTCGAACCAAACAATCAAAAACCGACCCTGACCTACAATATGAATATTCTGCAACAGTTGCAGAAACAGCACACCTACCTGGTCACCCTAAACCAGGAAATTCCAGAAGATAAAATACTTGGAACCTATCATTATTCGCACCCAGCCTACACGCTGAAAACCCTGTCGGCACAAGCTCAATGGCGCAAAATTTCCGGAGCTGATCGCATCCATTATTGCGGTGCCTACTGGTTTAATGGTTTTCATGAAGATGGCGTTAACAGTGCCCTTCGTGTCTGCCGCGATCTGGGGGTAACACCATGAGCAGTTCGTCACCCGGCCGCCCTTCCGGACTCTACACCGGAATCATCAAGCATGAGCGCTACCTCCCCAAAGAGCATAAATTTGCTTACCCCTTCTTCATGTGGCTGCTCAACCTTGATGAAATTCATCACCTGCCTGATCTTGGTATCTGGTTTTCACCCCGCCGTTTTGCCTTAAGCCGCTTTAAACGCAGCGACTATCTTGGCAACCCCGAAACGCCATTGCATGTCGCGGTAAAACAACGCATGGAACAACTGACAGGTCAAAAGGTTCAAGGGCCGGTGTATGGTCTGCTTAATCTGAACAGTCTGGGGCTTTACTTCAGCCCGGTTAATTTCTACTTTGGCTACGACAGCACAGGTCACTGCAGTCATTTCCTCGCCGAAGTATCCAATACACCATGGAACGAGCGCCACCATTACTCTTTTATGCTTGATAATGGGTCAAGTCATGTCACTCATGACAAGCAATTCCACGTTTCACCCTTTAACCCCGATAATCAGATCTACCACTGGGCTATCACACCACCGGGAGATTCCTTAGCAATAGACATTGCTGTTGATGACGAGCGTGGGCACGTTTTCAAAGCGATATTAAGACTTTCTTACGCCCCTCTCACACTGAAAACAGTCCGCCAGCAACTGCTAAAAAAACCTGTAATGACAGGGCTGACACTGCTCGGTATTTATTGGCAAGCTCTGCGTATTTACCTGAAGAAAATTCCTTATGTCCCCTATCAGAAGGAGAACATATGAAAACTCTTAGTCCCGCCAGAGAATGGCAAGCCAGTAAAACCCACAAATCATGGCTTACCCGCAACTGCAAAACCTTTGTCCACAAGTTATTGCAACAACTCAGTAGTGGCCACCTGATTTTGCGTGAAGCCGGTCAGGAACTCTCTTTTGGTGATAGTAACAGCACGATCAGTGCGACAGTTCAGGTTAAACAGCCAGTCTTTTACCGCCAGGTTCTTTTTGGTGGTTCAATTGGCGCTGCCGATGCCTATATTGATGGCACCTGGGAAACCGATAATCTGACCAATGTCATTCGGATTCTGGCGCGTAATCAGCAGGTTTTACAACAGATGGAAAAACGCTTTGCCTTGCTGACTATACCGCTGCAACGCTTGCGTCACCTGTTACGAGACAACAACCACAGTGGTTCGAAAAAAAACATTCTGGCTCATTACGATCTTGGAAATGCCATGTACCGGACCTTTCTTGATCCGACCATGATGTACTCTTCTGCCATTTATCCGCATGCCGATAGTACTCTAGAGGAAGCAGCTGTGCATAAACTGGATCATATCTGTCAGAAACTGCAATTAAGCAGCTCCGACCATGTTATTGAAATTGGCACTGGCTGGGGCGGTTTTGCCCTGCATGCCGCTACCAACTATGGTTGCCAGGTAACAACAACAACTATCTCTGATGCTCAGTATACCGAGGCGAAAAAACGCATCGTCGCAGCAGGGCTGGAAGATAAAATAACCTTGTTAAAAAAAGATTACCGGGAGCTTAACGGACAGTATGACAATCTGGTCAGCATTGAAATGATTGAAGCCGTTGGCTACAAATATCTGCCGAACTTTTTTGCCACCTGCTCTCGCTTACTCAAGCCTGCAGGCTCCATGCTGCTACAAGCCATCACCCTCAGCGATCAGCTCTACAAAGATTATCTGCGCAGCGTCGACTTTATTCAAAGCCATGTCTTCCCCGGCGGCTGTATCCTTTCCAATCAGACCCTGTTCGATCAGATTGCTCGCAATAGCGATATGGTGGTGCGCAACCTCGAGGATATTGGCCTCCACTACGCCCGAACCCTGAAAGATTGGCGCGAGCGCTTTACCAGCAACAGTCAAGAAGTTGCCAATCTTGGTTACGATGAACGCTTTAAGCGCTTATGGGAATATTATTTCTGTTATTGCGAAGGCGGTTTCCACGAACGCACCATCAGTACGGTGCAATTGCTCGCCAGCAAACCGCCATTGCACTATTGAATACGCTGGTACCGGCATGAGACTTCTGTTCAACGTTATAAACTATCAGGCGATCTGGTTGCTGTGCGTTATGGGTGGCAATCAGCTGGCCTGGATCGGCCTACTTCTGATTGGATTGCATCTGCTGATCAGTCAGCAACGCCGTAATGATCTGATTCTGATTGCCAGCCTGGCAATTGTTGGCACAATCATCGATGGAACCCTTAAGCACCTTGGACTATTTAGCTTTAGTGAAGATAATAATCCCATCCCCTTCTGGCTTGGTGTCATCTGGATGGCTTTGGCAACATTACCAAATCACAGCCTGGCCTGGCTGCAGAGCAAACCTATTCTTGCCTCTGCTCTAGGAGCTGTCGGTGGACCAATAGCATACTTGGGGGGCGTTCACCTGGAGGCTGCGATCATTCACTGGCCGATGGCAGTGAGCATAGGAGTGCTTTTAGCGATCTGGGCAACAGTAACCCCTTTATTAATGTTGGTAAGTAGCAGATTATCCACGATGAGAAAAAATCCTTAATATCAATCCAGGTAGATAACTTTCTCTTTGACCTTTTCAATAAAAGCACCATAATTAAGCTATCTGGATACTCGGTCCTCAAAAAGGATTCATTATGAATCAATGGATTGCATCGACCAACCGCCTCACTCTCGTTGTTATAACAACTTTATGCTGCATTTTCATTTCACTGACAATTCAATATTTTCTTTATAACTGGCTTGCAGTAGAGATGAGACCAGCTGAAATTGGCATTGGTATTCTAGCCCCCCTGCTGATTGCGTCTGCCGTTACTTGGTATCTCTTTGGCTTAATTAAGAAACTTGAAAAACTAGAAATTGAATTACGCCATAGCATCAGTAAAGAAAAAGAAGAGGTCTACCTGGCAACAATTAACGGAGCACAGCATATTACCAATAACCTGCTCAATGGCCTGACTTTGGTAGATATGGAAATCCGTAACCATCCCACCTTTAATCAAGAAGCCAAAGCTCACTTTAATGAGCTGCGGACAAACTCAAAAACATTGATGCAACAACTTTCTTCTGTCGATGAAATTCATCCGGATAAGATCAGAAAAGCGGTGGCACCATGATTAACAGCCTATATTTAGCCGGACAATACGCTTTTTGCGTGTACCAATATGGCGCCTAATCAACGCTATAAATTTTCAAAAAAAATATCCGCAGACAAATGACTGCGGATATTTTTTAATCAATTTCTGCGTAAAATTATTTCATCAAGAGCTCAAACCCACAAGCAATTTCTTGACATAATTGCTTTTTTCTTCAAGCTGTTCTGCTGCCATCCAAGCTGGCTTAAAATCAGGGACAAGATAAGCATCGGTCAATTGTGGTCGGACCCCACCTACAGCAAAAATTTCACCAAAAATCTTATCAAAATAACGGACTAAATCAGAACTGATATTTTTGTTATAGATAAAGAACACTTCTTTATCAAAAGTAAAATTTCTCTGCTTGGTATAAGGAATCCAGACATATGGCTCAAGAGATCTGCTAATATCCTCTTGAGCTATTTTCCCATATCCTTCTGGTTTGGCCCAGCGCATGGTTGCCATCTTGGTTGGCGACCATATGATGCGCATTCCTTTACGCTCATAAACAGGCAAGTTAGCAAATTTTTCATTAGTCTGCACCGAACCTCCAATAATATCTGCTTGACCATCAAATAATGCCTTATCCCGTGCTTCCTGAGATTCTGCCGCCACAGCTACCAGGTTATCCTCTGCTCCTGGTGACATAATCTTCAGGGCGTGCTTTAACGCTGTAAAACCGACAGCCGATGGACCACCTGATTCGACAGCTACACGCACCTTCATTCCCATTTGACAAGAACTCAGCACTTCAAAAATCGACCAGTATTGCGAATGACGCGAGGCAAGATAACTATTACCTGGATTGGTCGCGATAGTCGGTCCAAGTTTATAGTTCTTAAACAGGTTTTTACGCCCCTTAACCTTGTAAACAGCCCCCAAATACGCAGCATCATCTGATACCATAAGGGTTGTCCCATTGGCACCATCACTTGCGAGAACTTCAAGTGCTTTATCAATACCAATAGTATCAACCGTCACTTTGACCTGTAGCTTTTGCTCAAGAGCCTTTGCCATAATTACAGCACTGTCGTACACATCGCCCTGCGCGGAATCACTGGCAACAACAATACGAATATCTTTAGTCAGAGGCCCTGCTGCCATAACTAAGGCAGGACAAAAAAGTAAAAACAAAATTAAAACAGTTTTAATTACAATTGATTTCATACACCTGTTCCTATTAATTTCACACAAATTACCATTGGTCACAGATGAACCGCTACCAACCCAAGAATCCGGCTGAGAGCAGCCCCCCTCACTTACAAAGCGGCACGTTACACAGATCAACTGCCAAGCCATACTTCGACACGACGATTACGCTCACGTCCCAGAGCTGTCGTGTTTGTTGCAATAGGCATATCATCGCAGAATCCTTCTATCGTTTCAGTCGTAATTCCTCGCCACTGCAGAATAGTAGCGACCTTCTCGGCACGAATTTTTGAAAGGTAACAGTTTGCTTTACGTTCCCCACGATTATCGGCAAAACCTAGCAACCGAATTGATTTGCCTCGATTTTCTGGCTTAATCAAAAAAGCAATTAAACGCTCCAGGTCACGCTTACCACGATTGTCAAGCTCTGAACTCCCGGAGCGAAAGCGGAAGTTTAAAGATAGACGATTGGCCCCTTCAACGCTCTGACGATACTCAGAGGGTGCTTGAGCGGGAAGCGGTGTCCTAATTTTATCAATTGTCAGGGCAACAAAACCCTGTTCCTGGACAATACTCTGGCCAACATCCCCCAGAGCAAATTGGAAAAAAGGCCTGACTAAATAGTTTTCAGGATTTACTGCGGTGTAATAGTATAACCGGCGAGATAAGGGGTAATCTTCTGTGGAAACCGTAAATGGCGTCGGGAATACCGTGGTCGATCCCTGTTGGTTTATTGCAATAGCCTTTGCATCTTTCATGTAACTCATAGAAACAAAACCGATAGCCTGCTTGTCTCCACCCACAGAAGTCGCCAGGATACTATCATTCGACACCGTTTTTAGCGTGCTGGCAAAAGGCTTATCGTGTAAGGCCAGGTAGCGAAAAACAGCACTACTTCCAGTATTATGTTCTCGTCCATAAATATTGATAGGTCCACTCAAACCACTTTCAGGAAGTTCAGACCAGGAACTGATTTTACCGGTAAATATGTCCTCGACCTGCTGCAGGTCGAGAGCGTCAATCCTGTTCACTGGATGTAAAATGACGGCAACCCCGTCAAGCGCAAGAATATGCTCACTCGCAGAATTGGTCATTGGCCCGATGTGATCAAGTTTACTCATTTCGGTACGATTAATTGGCCGTGCTGACATGCCGATATCACAACGTCCAGTGTCGAGACAGGAAAAAGCACCTCCCGATGTTGACGATATAATATCAATAGCAACCGTTTTTCCATCTTCAAGGGTACCGACAACCTGTTGTTTTAATGTTTCTTTCTTAACTAGATGCACATCTTTAGCAAACATTTCATCACGCATAAAGGCCATGGCAATTTGCGGAGAAAGCTGCTCCCCCAAGGTAAACGAGCCCTCGATTTTAAGTAGTGTTTCTACCTCTTCTGTAACCACTGGCTTTGCGGCTTCATTTACAACAGGAATCGCAGGCTCGTTTACTGCAACAACCTCGATAGCCTCTGATACCGTTGCAGGTATAGTTTGCGTCGCAACAGCAGTTATTGAATGCCCTTGCTGGGTATAAATATAAAAGCCTCCACCAATAATGATCAGGGTTAAGCATGCAATCAACAAAAGTAAAAAGGGACTGCGTTGAGTATCGTTGTGTCTTTCAACCGTTTGACACCGGACACCATTTCCCTTGGGCAAGCTGCCTGTGCCTTTTTTTAAGGCAGAAGAAAGTTCTGTTTGAAGGGCTATTACTTTTTGATCTAAAAGATCAGGAGCATCTAATGAACGACAAAGAACAAACAGCTCACCCTTGCTAAGGGCATAAACGTAAATCGTAAAATCGTAATACGCAAATTGCTTACGCTGTATATCTTTGACAAAAAAAACAGGAAGTCCCTCTTGTTGATTTAATCTTATAACAGTGCTTTCAACCTGCCCCTGGGCAAAATGTTCAGGAAGGTGGGAACAAATAATATTACCGGAGGAGTGCCGTAAAAATGCGCCAACCACTCCTGTAATATTCTTTAACTCTGCAAAGCAATTATCGCTCATTGTCATTTTGAAACCTTCTTCCTGACCAGAGTTGAGCGTATAATGATTTTTTCAACCGTAGAAATCCTTGCACTTTTCTGGTTACTCATTGGCAAACAAGAACCGTGAAAATGGCGTGGGGAATAAGCGACCCCTCTCACAATAATCGATTCACCAGTAAAACCCTCTCGTTGTTGTTTCATTGCCGCTCCGTTATGTTATGAGTTTACGCTAATCAATTTACCATCCAACTGAAACACCCTTTTCCTCAGCAAATTCGGAAGAGCTCGCGTTCTTATTTACATTGGAATACCAAATTTTTCTGGAGAGTTTTTCCCTTCTCCTGAGTTCCAAATCAACCACGACATTGTTGAACGCCATTGATTTATGAACTGACGTGCTTCGTTATCAGTAGATCCTAAAACGGTTAAACCATTCATCTGTACATAGTCTTTTATGGAAGGATCTTTCAGGGCAACATTAAAAGCTTTGGTTAACTGTTCTTTTACTGCTGCAGGGGTCCCTTTTTTTACATAGACACCATAAAAGAAACCGGATGCTTTCATGACACGGGTATAGGCGGGATTAACTTTAGTAATGTAAGGAACATCAGGGAAAGTTGCATTAGGTGAATTCTTCATGATAACCAGAGGACGAAGATCACCTTTTTTAATATATGGAATTGCAGCACTGACTGCCAAGCCACTAATACTGATTCGGCCGCCAAGTAATGCTGAAATCAATGGACCATCACCATCAAAAGAGACAGGAGCAAAATCGACACCTTCAACCTTTTTGATGAGCTTAGAGGTAACCCAGGGTTGTCCACCGATACCGCTTAAACCAATTGAGAGCTTACCCGGTTTTGCTTTTGCCGCCTTGATAAGGTCAGCATAACTTTTAAAAGGGGAACTTTTCGGTACAACAAGGACGGTTGAACCCTGGGCAAAAAGCAAGATTGGATCAAACTTATCATAACTTATTTCGGACAATCCAAGGACTTGATAAAGCTGAGGGTTCTCAGCATGAAACAAAAGCGTATGCCCATCCGCTTTTTCACTTAAAACCTTCTCTGCTGCAAAGACACCTGTCTTGCCAGTTTTATTAACCATGACAATTGATTGCCCCAGCTCTTTTTCCGCAAGCGGAGAAAGTAATCGAGATATAGTATCGGTTCCCCCTCCTGCTCCCCAGGCAATATATCCAATGATGGGTTGATCGGGAAAACCACTGGCACATGCATAGTTAGTAAGAACTGAAAAAGACAATAACAGCAGACAACTTTGTAACCATTTATTCATTCTACCCTCCCGCATCTGGATAAATCAGTGCACTAATAAAAAACAACGTTTCGGGAGTTTCAGGCTTTAACAACTGTATTCACCGCCAAAAAGTGAATATAGAAATAAAAACCTGTCCCCCATGCAAGATATCAGTTATGAGAATTTCCGCGATAGTATATGGACAATCACATCATTAGACAAGCCCAATATTCCTATCTAAAAAACCTTATGTCCTACCTAACGATATAGACTTAAAAAATCTACAGTTTTTCAGGTACTTTTATGTCGCAACAAAAGTCATTTTTTTTAAATTTTTCTCATAATTGGCGGGGTTGCATCGAATAGGATCAAAAAAATGGGGCGTCTGAAAACAAAAGCCCATACTCCAAACGGAATATGGGCTTTTGTATAGGTGTCGTCAGATTGCTATTAATTTAGTGACGTGGAATTTTTATTGTACTAATGCTGTACTTGCTGACACTTTCCTCAGCTTCATCACCATTAACAGAGGTTAACGGTAAAGCGAGATTGGTCACATAAATGGTTCCATCAGCAATGACTAAACTGGCAGGAAACAGCAGTCCGGTATGAGCTCCACCCTTGCCAACCACACCAGTTTTTCCCAAAGTGCCATGGACTTTGCCGGTTGATTCAAACAAGACGATTTCATCGGCCTGATTCGCAGCCGCCCAAAGATAACCATTGTTATCCATTGCCAGACCATCAGCCCCATTAATGCTTTCGGCGAAAACAGAAATTTTTCCTGTCGCTGTTGCTAAGCTTAGAATGCGATCATCTCCAGTATTAGCAATGTAAAGAGTTGCTTCATCAGCACTCAGAGCTAAACCATTGGCACCAAAAGGAGGAAATCCAGGGGTAGCAAGAAGACCGTCGTGAGCAACGGTTGTTACGGGGCAACGCCCCTGACAGGTTGCAACATTGGCCAGTTCAAAAATAGCCCCCTGAAAAGAATCGGATACCAACAAAGAACCCGTTTTCGTCAAAGCCATCGCATTAGGCGCAGCAGCATTGTCACCAAAAGTAATCATGTCTTTACTACCATCAGGATTGCCTACAGTTCTGGCCTGCGGAGCCCCGATATGTGGGATAGCCGCAACATCTTCCACTATTGTACTATTAGAAAAGTCAGCAACGACCCGCTGGATTTGTGATTTATCACCAACAAGGTCTCCAGCGTTACAAATATAGACGCTGCTATCTGCAGGGTTATAAACCAGACCCAGCAACGGAGTTTTACCAAAATCAAGCTGCGCTAACAATTTTCCATTCTGATCATAACGCAATACTTTGTTGTTACCGGCAAAACTAAAGGTACTCACAAAAATATCACCAGACTGCGGATTTCTGGCAATTCCTTCCGGGTAGGCAACGCCATCCGGCAAGGTAGCAAAAGTTTTAACAGCACCATGATGGCTGATGTCTTTTTTATGTACTGCCGTAGTACATGCGGCTAATGAGAATAAGAATAGAACGAGAGATACAGATTTCAAGATTTGCTTTGCTGGTATTTTCATTTCAGCCCTCCGAATTAATGTAGATTGATTCGTTTACCTTTAAAAAACTCAACAATCTGACTACATTTTGTTACACCTATAAAGACAAAAATAAACCAAAGCCCTGAGGTAAAGTCAATACTTTACTAAAAAACTAATAAATAAAGACTCGTAATAAAATAATAGTGGGTTATGAACTAAGGATTAGAATTAGAGGGTAAACTTAAGACAAAGAGAAACTAACTATAGGCAAATACAGTCAACATCAGGAAGCGGGTTAGATTACAGCCAACCAGTGAGAATATCGACGTTATAATTTTAACTTACGATTTTGTTGGCGACGAGCCTTACGAGTCGAAGAAGCATCGGACACTGCAAACTTTTCGATGTTATCACAGAAGTAATCATCAAATCTGGAGAAGTGAGATTTCAAAACATCCTTAGCAGCGTTCAGGTCACCTTTTTCGATACAGGCAACAAACTCTTCATGATCAGCGTAGGTTTTTTCAATATGTTTAGGCCGCTTGGCACTACGCAAGCGCAATGCAGAATGCTTTCCGGAAACCTGGTTGTAGGCATCCCGCAGATAACTGTTATCGCACAGATCAAATAACACAATATGAAATGAACCATCAAAAACAAGGTATTTATCAAGGTCATCCTTTGAAAGCTGTGCTTTCATTGAATCCAGATGATCTTTTAAAGTTTTGATTAATTTATCACGATTTATTTCATAAGCCAGGTCAAGAGCTGCGGCTTCAAGGATAAAGCGCATTTGCGACAACTCTTTTTGTTCCTTTGGAGTCAGAGTAAAAACAAAGGTCCCCTTTTGCGGAATGATAGTAACCAGGCCTTCGGCCTTAAGCTGTGCCAGAGCCTCACGCACAGGGGACTTACTGATCCCCAGAGATTCTGCCAGCAGGGTCTCAGAAAGAGGCTCCCCAAGCATAAAATCTTCATTTATGATTGCATTACGTAACGTCTCAACAGTACGTTCAGTAAGACTTTTAGAGCGTTTCAGTGCTTTCATTCCCTTATCCTTCAGCTTATAATGCTCTATGCTATTACGAAAATTTGATTGACACAAGTCAAAATATCTAACATATTAGTTTTCCCTTTTATGACTAATATCTAATATGTCAGTTTATCCTCTTCTGAATGTTGCTTTTCTTTGCGCAGAAAGGACACGCAAAAGTAATGCTGGACCAAACAATTCTCGACAAACTTACAATGATTTGTGGTGTAGATCATGTGACCACCGAAAAAGCTGATCTCATCTGTTATTCTTACGATGCGACCCAGCGTCAATTTCTTCCTGATGTCGTCGTTCATCCTGCCAACAGCAGGGAAATCAGTGCCATTATGAAATTGGCCAATGAGCATAAAATTTGTGTATTCCCGCGTGGCGCAGGAAGTGGATTTACCGGTGGCAGTCTCCCCACCAGTGGTGGTATCGTATTGGGCCTGACCCGCCTGGATAAAATCATTGAAATCGACGAAGAAAATCTTATTGCAACCGTTGAGCCCGGTTTGGTCACTGAAGATTTTCAAAAAGCTGTCGAAAAAGTCGGCCTGTTTTATCCACCAGATCCAGCATCTTTAAAAATGTCCACTCTCGGCGGCAATGTCGCTGAGTGCGCCGGTGGCCCTCGGTGCGTTAAATATGGTGTGACTAAAGATTACATTATCGGCCTGGAGATTGTCACCCCCACCGGAGACATTATCAAGACCGGCGGACCAACCATGAAAGGGGTCGTCGGGTATGATCTGACTAAACTGATCTGCGGCAGTGAAGGCACTCTGGCGGTTATCTCTAAAATTACCATTAAATTGCTCCCGAAACCGGAAGCTAAAAAGACGATGCTGGTTCTGTTCGATTCCATCGACGGTGCAGCGCAAGCAGTTTCGGCTATTATCCGCGGCAAGATTATTCCTACCACACTTGAGTTTATGGATGGCCGTACGCTTGAATGCGTTCGCAACGCTTCCGGGCTAGAGGTTCCTGATGACGCGAATGCCGTACTCATTATTGAGGTTGACGGTGACCAGGAATTTCTTGACAAACAAGCCGCCAAGATAGCAGAGATTATTAAGCCGCTGGGTGTGGTTGAAACACGCATCGCAGAAACGCCTGCTGAAAGCGAGGCCCTATGGCAGATTCGCCGTTCAGTTTCCGCGTCACTACGGCGAGTAAATCCGGATAAATTTAACGAAGACATCTGCGTTCCCCGCTCCAAAGTTCCGGATATGATCCGCAAAATCGATAAGATTTCCGACAACTACGGTATTCCAATTGTTAACTTTGGTCATGCTGGTGATGGCAATATTCACGTTAATGTCATGATCGACAGCAAAGTGCCTGGCGAAAGCGAAAAAGCTGAAAGAGCGATTAAAGAAGTATTCGCCGGAGCTCTTGAACTTGGTGGCACAATGAGTGGGGAGCATGGCGTCGGGATTATGAAAGCTCCTTATATTGAGATGGAGCTGAGCAACACCAGTATTGATTATATGAAAACGATCAAAAAAGCTCTCGATCCAAATAACATTCTTAACCCCGGCAAAATGTTTCCCAGTGATGTAGTAGCTCATTAATCAGGAAGACGTAGAGATCATGGCTAAACTTAAAAAACTTGAAGAATATCGCGATGAAATTGAGCGCTGCGTCAAATGTGGGGCCTGCCGTGCCCACTGTCCGGCATTTGGTGCCGAAAAACATGAAGGACGTGTTGCCCGCGGAAAAGTTGCACTAGCCGATGCGCTGCTAAAAGGAGATGTCGACCTGGAAAAACAATTTCTTCTCGACATGTCTCAGTGCCTTTTATGCGGCAGCTGTTACGCCCAATGCCCGAACAAAGTTCATACCGAAGAGATTGTTGCTGCAACCCGCCGTGAGATAGCTGAGCGTAAAGGCCTTTCGACTTTTGGCTTTGGTGTGGCAACCGTTCTTAAGCATCAGGGTTTAATGAATTTTCTAGCTAAAAGTGGCGGTACCTTTTCCAAACTATTATTTAAGAAAGTACCGGAACAAAGTGGTCTGCGACTACGCTTTCCAGCGCCATTTATTAGCTCTGATCGCACCTTGCCACCGATTGCGAGCCGACCATTTCGGGAACGCCACCCCGAAGTCATTCCAGGCGCCGCAGGACAACCTAAAGTGCTCTTTTTTACAGGTTGTGGCATCAATTACATGTATCCAGATAGCGGCGATGCATTACTGAAAGCGCTTAAATTTCTAGGGATGACTGTTATCATACCTAAAGATCAGGCCTGCTGCGGTATTCCAGCTGTTTCTGCGGGAGCCAGAGGGACTGTTGAGAAACTGGCCCAAGATAACCTGGGCATGCTCAAAAACCATGACTGTGATTACATTGTCACCGCATGTGCGTCTTGCCACAGTGGCCTGACCCAGATCTATCCAGCAATGGGCACCGATTTTGATTCGTACAAAGATAAAGTTCGTGATATTTTTGTATTTTTGGTGGAACAAGGACTCCCCGCTAAATTAGCAGAGCTGCCCAGAGCCGACCAACCGATTAAAGTGACCTATCACGACCCATGTCATTTGCGTAACCACGGGATTACCAAGGAACCACGTGAAATACTCAAGGCTCTGCCCCAACTTGAATATACTGAGATGGAAAACGCTGCAAGTTGCTGTGGCTTAGGTGGGACTTACTCTGTGTATCACTATGATACGAGTAAAAAGATCGGATCTAAGAAGGCAACTCATATTGAAGGAAGTGGTGCGGACTTGGTTGCGACTGATTGCCCTGGCTGCATTATGCAACTTCAAGACAGCATTAATCACGCTGGCGGGTCACAACAAGCGGTTCATATTCTTGATCTTCTTGCAGAGGCGCTGCCAGGATAATCTCCTGGCGGAGTTCCAGATATCCCCGTCCGGGTCAAAAAGAAATAGCAGAGGCAACACTCCCCCCAATCCAGGTAATACCGGCAAATAAAGCCTTTATTCTTGATTAAATCCTTATTCGCTGAGGGTATTACACCAGGCTGGAGGTTCTATAATGATCCAGCCTGGTGCTTTTCATTCGAGCTATTATTCATTCTGAGCAAGGTACTCAGTAACGGCCATGACCTGCCACTCCTCACTCGATTTCAGCTCAAACACCAGATCATGAAAAGCCAGAATGCTTGGGCGATGACCAACACTTAAATATTGAATCCCTTCTTCTTTCAGGCGCTGGTAAAGATATTCTTCATTTTTTGTATCCAGTGCACTCGTCGCTTCATCAAGCACAGCATAACGAGGCTGATTAATCAATAAACGGGCAAAAGCCAAGCGCTGCTGTTCACCAAGAGAAAGCAGATCAGACCAGTCCAGTTCGGTATCAAAACCACCTACGCGATCGACAAGGTCCGGTAATTGAACCTGATTAAGAACTTCCTTAAGCTGGGCTTCCGAAATATTATTTTCAACCCGTGGATAAAGCAGCTGATCACGTAACGTTCCAAGAATCATATACGGTTTTTGAGGCAGGAAGAATATCTCACGCGCTGCTGGTCTGGTAATCGCACCTTCTCCTTGGGACCACAGCCCTGCGACAGCTCTCAAGAGAGAACTCTTGCCGATACCACTCGGACCGACAACCAACAGGTTCTTTCCATCACTTAAATCAAGGCTTAAGTTTTTAATCAGAGTCCGAGCCTGATTTGGAGTCTGCAGGGTCACATTCTGAAGGGAAAAGTGGCCCTCTTCAGACATTTTAATATCTCCCGCTGACGTCCCTTCTTGCTCTAGAATTGCAGAAAAACCGGAAAGCCGCTGAACACCAGCAGCAAAGGTTGTGATGTCCTCAATCTGCGCCACAATAAGAGAGAGAGCTCCATACACCTGAGTAAAAGCGAAATTGGCCTGAATCATGTCACCATACTCAATGTCACCTTTAAAATAGAGGGGGAATAACAATAGATAAGGTAATACCATCGGCAGGTAACTATAGGCGGTAGTAAAAAAGGACAGGTTCCGCTGCCAACCAATTAACAGGCTAAAATTACCAATAACCTGACTGAAACGAGAACGAATTTGTCCAACTTCTGATGCCTCCCCTTGATAAAAAGCGATTGATTCAGCGTTATCACGGACATGAACCAGGGAATAACGAAAATCTCCTTCATAGCGTAATTGGTTATAGTTCAGTTTAACCAGGCGTCTGCTAATCAATAGGGTAATCAAGGTTCCGGCAACTGAATAGCCAAGAACAACAATCACCAGTACAACCGATTTAGACCACAGGATACCGCTAAAGGAAACCAGGTCCATTACCGATCCTAAAAGAATCAACAAAAACATCAGCGAGGTGCGCGTGAAGGAGCGAATATCTTCGGTGATTCGCTGATCAGGGTTGTCAATATCAGAGATATTTTCAATCTCGTAATAGCGCCGTTTACGGAAATAATCGGCAAGAAAACTTTTAGTCATCGATTCCCGCCAATGCATCCCCAGGTAATCACGCACATATCCATAAAAGGCGACTATCGGAATACCAATAAGAAACCCACAAAAATAGGTGATGACGAAAAAGTAGGAAGAACTTTCATTTTTACTGACCAGGGCATTGGTAAAAAAGTTACCGATATAACTAAAGGCAACGTTAATTCCGGTCACAGATAATGATAAAAGTAATACGATCCCTAGCAGAAGCCATGCTTTGCCATGGGATCGCAACTTCTTGCGAGCAGAGACAAAACCGATAGCAGGAACGATAAGTGCTGCTAGAGGCAAAAAGAAAAAACCGGAATGAAAAACACCAAAGAGCAGATCAACAAGTCCCTGCGCAAGACGACCGGTAATTTGGGGAGCCAGAAAATTCCCTAACAAAACAACACCAGCTACCAAAAAGAACAGTACTGCAAAAAGAAAAATGAGCAACAAAAACATCAGCAGCAGAGTCAATCGCCCTCCACGCTCACTACGATTAAGAAAATATGGATAAGCAATGGCAATAAAACAACGCCATATTAATCCCTTTTCATGATTTTTGGCTGTCATAGTTATATAGCTCTCTTTGTCTATGTTTATTCAGAATGAAATTTTCACATCTCTATAGTTAATAATTAAGCCTCCCTAAACAACGTGTAAAAGCACAGAATAACGACTATGACGAAAATTTTTTCCATTTTAGCATCACCATTAAAAATGCTCTCAATTTCATCATCATACCACCGGTATTAACAGAAATGACCGGCCTACTAAAGCCAACGTAATCGAGAAATCTGAACTTGACAGCAAAAGGTATATGGCTCATCATAATTATTACCTATTTTGTAATATTTATATTTACCAAAAAAGGATTTTATAAAATGACTAAGGATATTACTTGTACTTTTTGCTCAATGAATTGCAAAATGGTTGCCACAATAGATGGCAAACGCATTAATTCATTAAAAAATAACAGTTGCGCACGAGGTTGGGAATTTGCCAAAAAGGAGTTAACGACTCAAGCAAGTCATACTATTCAGGAGACAAGGGCATCTCGTAAGATGCAAGATGAGAAAAAAGATGTCATTTAAATAAAAAAGCTAGCTGCTTCCATAGCAAGCAGCTAGCTTTTTTACCTTATAATACAGAATTTTTACTTCGTACGGCTATTTTTTTCTTCTATGCCAGATAACCCAAAGCGTCTGCGTAACTCAGTGTAAATCTGCTCTGGTTCGATTTCATAATAACCAAGTAGAACCGTTACGTGGAAAAACAAGTCGGCTATTTCGTAGACAACTTCCTGTTTTTCTCCGCCTTTACCAGCGATGGCGGTTTCTGTAGCTTCCTCGCCAATTTTGCTGAGAATTTTATCCAGTCCCTTATCAAACAGAGACTTTACATATGACTTTTCACCATCCGCAAGATTTTTGCGTTCCAGCACAATCTGATACAGAGCCGCAAGAATATCCTGATCGGGTGTTACTTTAGTGTCGCTCATAATGAATGCTCCCCTGCGTTAAATACGTGCAGGCACGTTATGTTGTTTAAGATATTCTTTACACTCAGCGATAGTATATTCCTTAAAGTGGAAGATTGAAGCTGCTAACGCAGCACTTGCCCCACCTTCAACTAAACCTTCGCGAATATGCTCAAGATTACCGACACCGCCTGAAGCAATGACCGGGATCTCGACAGCGTCACTGATGGCACGGGTCAATTCAATGTCGTAGCCATCTTTCGTTCCGTCGCAATCCATGGATGTCAGGAGAATTTCCCCACAGCCAAACGCTTCCATTTTCTGTGCCCATTCGATGGCGTCAATGCCAGTTGGCTTACGGCCTCCGTGGGTATAAACCTCCCACTTTTGAGGCTCAGAATCAGGCACTCGCCGCGCATCAATCGCCACGACAATACACTGGCTACCAAACCGCTCAGCGGCCTCACGGACAAATTCCGGATTATATACAGCAGCAGTATTAATCGACACTTTATCGGCACCGGCATTAAGCAGATTACGGATATCACTGACTTCACGGACACCACCACCGACCGTCAACGGCATGAAAACCCGCTCTGCTGTCTTCGCGACAACATCAAGAATAATACCGCGGTTATCACTACTGGCTGTAATATCAAGAAAAGTCAGCTCATCAGCACCCTGGGCACAGTAAGCCTCTGCGGCTTCAACCGGATCTCCGGCATCACGTAAACCGACAAAATTAACTCCTTTAACCACCCGGCCATCTTTAACGTCCAAGCAGGGAATTATACGCTTGGTCAGCATCAATTGCCTCCCTTAGCCAAAGCAACCGCAGCACGCAGATCAAGAGCTCCAGAGTAAATCGCTTTACCTGTAATAACGCCACTGACACCTGAAGACTCTATGGCCAACAGATTGCGGATATCTTCCAGACTGGAAACACCACCAGAGGCAATCACCGGAATCGAGATAGCTTCAGCCAGAGCTTGAGTGGCCTCAATATTAGGCCCCTGCATCATGCCGTCACGAGCAATATCGGTGTAGATAATAGCCTCGACACCAAACCCTTCCATTTCTTTAGCGAGTTCGGTCGCTTTTTTCTCGGTAACATCAGCCCAGCCACGTACCGCGACCAAACCACCTTTAGCATCGATTCCGACCACGATGTGACCGGGAAACTTACGGCAGGCTTCTTCAACAAGCTGAGGGTTTTCTTTGGCAATAGTCCCGAGAATAACCCGATCGACACCCAAGTCAAGATAGGCTTCAATCGTTGCCAGATCACGTACCCCGCCACCGAGCTCGCAGGGAATATCGATGGCATCGACAATCGCTTTAATCGCACTTTTATTCTTCGGAATTCCGGCAAAAGCTCCATCCAGATCGACAATATGCAAAAGCTCACCGCCCTGCTCTTGCCAGATACGCGCCTGAGCACCGGGATCGTCATTATAAACGGTGTCTTTTTCCATCAAGCCCTGTTCAAGACGAACACAAGCCCCTTCTTTTAAATCGATTGCGGGTAAAATAATCACTTACATCTCTCCAAAGTTACGGAATATGTTTAATCCGATATCTTGACTTTTTTCGGGGTGAAACTGGGTCGCCATAATATTATTGCGCCAAACCGAAGCACAGAACTCAACATCACCATAACGACAAGTGACGGCAATATCCGCCTCATTTTCAGCTGCGCAGTAATAGGAGTGGACAAAATAGACAAAACTCTGGTCATTAATCCCGGCAAACAGTGGCGAACGTTTGTTAATACTGATGTTATTCCAACCCATATGGGGAACTTTTAGTTTTTCCCCACCTTCAACCATTCCTGAAGGGAATCGCTTTACCCGACCAGGTATCAATCCCAGACCATCATGAAGGCCAAATTCTTCACTTTGATCAAAAAGCATCTGCATACCGACACAGATTCCGAGCATCGGTTTTTCTCCCTCAATATGTTCGAGCAACGGATCAACAAAGCCACCCTGACGCAAATTGGTGATACAATCACGAAAAGCACCAACACCAGGCAGAACAACTTTATCTGCGCTCTCAATATCTTTAGGATCAGCACTCACCCGAGCCGAAAAACCGAGGCTTTCGAATGCTTTAGCAACACTACGCAGGTTGCCCATTTCATAATCAATTATGTTAATCATAGCTATTCTAGTTTTCCCTTAGTCGACATAACGCCATCAATACGCGGATCGATACTGGTTGCTTCATCCAGAGCCCGGCCAAACGCTTTGAAGATGCCTTCGATGATATGATGGAGATTATCACCATACATCAGATTTACGTGGATATTGGCTCCAGAATGATTGCAGAATGCAACAAAGAATTCCTGAACCAGTTCCACATCAAACTCACCCACCTTTGCTTTGGGCAGATCGACATTGTAGACCAGGAATGGCCGCCCGGAGAAATCGATAACGACTTCAGCCAAAGCTTCGTGCATAGGCATGGTTGACCGCCCGAAACGGCGAATACCGGCTTTATCACCTAAGGCTTTTTTAAATGCCTCACCAAGTACAATACCGATATCTTCAACGGTATGATGAGCATCAATTTCAATATCACCTGTTGCGTTGACAACCAAATTAAAAAAACCATGGCGCGCTACAGCTGACAACATATGATTAAAGAACGGCACTGGACTATCAATTTCCTGCTGCCCACGACCATCAAGATTCAATACGATGCTGATGTTGGTTTCTTTGGTTTCTCTTGCAACCTGTGCCGAACGGCCCATGGCTCTCTCCTTTAATAGAGTTACTGACGACGGATAGAAACAGAACGAGCGTGAGCCTGCAAACCTTCAAGACCAGCAATGTGCTCAATATCATCACCCAGGCGCTCAAGACCTTCAGGAGACAGACAGATCAGGCTCGATTTTTTCACAAAGTCATCCAGAGACAATGGTGAAAAGAAGCGTGCAGTACCACCAGTTGGCAGGGTGTGATTTGGCCCAGCAAGATAATCACCTGCAGCTTCAGGAGTGTAGTGGCCCATGAATATTGCCCCGGCGTGCTTAATACCAGAGAGAATGGCAAAAGGGTTATCCACTGCCAGCTCCAGATGCTCCGGTGCAATGCGATTGGAGAATTCAATCGCCTCAGTAAGATCTTTGGCCACAATGACGGCACTGTAGTCATCAATTGATTTACGCGCAATCGCTTCACGACTCAGTTTCGCCAGTTGGCTCTCGACCTCCTGCTGTACAGCTGCAGCCATTTTTTCACAACTGGTGACCAGAACCGCAGAAGCCAGTTCATCATGCTCAGCCTGTGAAAGTAAGTCAGCAGCAATATGGGCCGCGTTACCACTACCATCGTTAATGACCAGGATTTCACTCGGTCCGGCGATCATATCGATATCGACATGACCAAAAACAAATTGTTTGGCGGTAGCAACATAGATATTTCCCGGGCCAGTAATTTTATCAACTTTAGGAATTGTCGCGGTTCCAAACGCCAGTGCAGCAACCGCCTGGGCACCACCAACTTTGAATATGCGGTCAACACCAGCAATTTTTGCCGCGGCTAAAACGTGTGGATTCACCTCTCCACCCGGCATTGGCACAACCATAATAATTTCTTCAACCCCGGCAACTTTAGCCGGAACAGCGTTCATCAGTACCGAAGAAGGATAAGCAGCCTTACCACCCGGAACATAAATACCGACCCGATCCAGAGGACGGACCATCTGCCCCAGCAACACGTCGCTCTCATCGGTGGACAGCCAGGTCTCCTCTTTCTGCTTAGCGTGGTAACGGGCGATACGATCATGAGCAAGCTGCAGCGCCTGCATGGAACGCTCATCAACTTTAGCGCAAGCCGCATCCATTTCTGCGGCCGTCACTTCCAGAGTAGAAGCTGCTAACTCCAAACGGTCAAAACGAGCAGTCAGTTCTAAAACAGCAGCATCGCCACGCTGACGAACATCAGCTATAATACTTTTGACAGTTTCACCAATTCCTTCTGGAACAGCCTCTGCCCGTTCTTCTATGCGCCGAAACTGATCGGCAAAATCGTTATCGCTAAACTTTAAAATCCGAATCATGCTTTCTCCATTTAACCGATCAAACCACAAATTATAGGGAAATTTTTACCTCATCCCCAATTTCTTTTTCCAAACCTTCAAGGATATTACTAATCCGCTGATGCTTGGTCTTTAAACTAGCACGATTGACAATCAGGCGGCTGGTCACCTCAGCAATAGTTTCGACTTCGACCAAATTATTTGCACGCATTGTTCCTCCGGTTGAAACCAGATCGACGATACGTTCAGACAGACCGACCAATGGCGCCAATTCAATAGAACCATAAAGTTTAATCAGTTCAACCTGAACGCCTTTACTAGCGAAATACCGTTCAGTAATATTAGGATATTTTGTCGCAACGCGAATATTAGACCAATTAAGCGGATTATCTGACTCCTGAAGAGCCTTAGGTTCCGCCACCACAAGTCGACAATAACCAAATTTCAGATCGAGAGGTTCATACAGATTTTTGCCCTGTTCTAGCAATGTATCCTTGCCAACAACGCCCAGATCTGCGCAACCATATTCAACATAAGTCGGAACATCAGTCGCCCGTACAGCCATAAAGCGGAACTTTTGCTCTGGGTTCTCAAAAACCAGTTTACGGCTTTCCTTATCCATTTCAGGGCAGGTGATTCCAATCTTGCTGAACAGCTCCATTGAATCCTGCATGATCCGCCCTTTGGGCAGAGCGAAAGTAATCCAGTCACTCATTTTATGCTCCTGCTTAAATTCATATCAGATAAATTATTTTAAACACATCAAACACTTGCCATGCAAGGGCGGGGAAAAATCAGCCCGACAAGCCTACTCTTGCTCACGCCAAATGCGTGCTCCTAAAGCGGCAAGCTTCTCTTCAATTCTCTCATAACCACGATCTAGATGATAAATACGCGACACTTCCGTGGTATTTTCGGACGCTAAACCAGCAAGAATCAATGACGCACTGGCACGCAGGTCGGTCGCCATAACAGGAGCTCCGGTCATATTTTTAGTGCCACGAATAATTGCACTATGACCATCAATTTGAATATCAGCTCCCATCCGTTGCAACTCACAAACATGCATAAAGCGATTTTCGAAAACTGTTTCAGATATTTTACTGGTTCCCTCAGCTTTCGTCATTAAGGCCATAAATTGAGCTTGCATGTCGGTTGGAAATCCAGGAAAAACACTGGTACGAATATCAACAGGCTTCAAACATTCAGGGCCAATAACGCGTAACCCGGCAGCCTCTTCCTTAATAACAACTCCAGCTTCTTCCATTTTACTGATCAGAGCTTCCAAATCACCACGGACAGCATCTTTTACCAGAACGTTTCCGCCGGTAATCGCGGCAGCAATCATAAAGGTTCCGGCCTCAATACGATCGGGAATAACGCTACAGGTTAACGGATTGAGTTTTTCAACGCCCTGAATCTTAATCACTGCGGTTCCGGCACCGGTAATCTTTGCCCCCATACTATTTAAGGCATCAGCTAACTGAACGATTTCCGGTTCCCTGGCAGCATTTTCAAGAATGGTTTCGCCCTCTGCCAACGACGCAGCCATCAACAGATTTTCAGTTCCACCGACCGTAGGAATATCAAAAGAAATGCGAGCGCCGACCAGACGATCAGCCGTTGCTTCGACATAGCCATGGTCCAGTGTAATCTTTGCCCCCAACAGTTCAAGGCCCTTCAGGTGTAAATTAATAGGCCGCGCACCAATGGCACAACCACCGGGCAAACTCACCCGGGCATGACCACAACGTGCTACCAGTGGACCAAGAACCAGAACTGATGCACGCATGGTTTTAACCAGATCATAAGGAGCTTCGATACTCTCAATACAGCTGGCATCAATTCGGAAACAACCTGCGTTAGTAGCCACTTCAGCACCAAGGGTTTCTAACAAACGCGCTGCTGTTCTGATATCGCGCAAATCAGGGATATTTGACAGCTCACTGACTCCGGAACTTAATAAGGTCGCAAACAGCAGTGGTAACGCTGAGTTTTTAGCACCACCTACCTGAACCTCACCATTGAGGGTGACACCACCTTTGATGACAATTTTATCCACGAACTAAACTCTCTTTCCATATATACTTCCATTACAGGATTATACATCTCTGCCTGAAAGCCTTATAAATCCACTAAGCATAGAACTCTTAGTAATATATTTTTATTGCCTACGCCCACCGACAACACGCGGCAGACCGGAATAATCGTCACGCAGGTAGACACCCTGCAAACCAGCGTCGCTAAACAATTGCTTAACCGCATCTGCTTGCGTTGAACCAATTTCAACCAACAGCCAACCACCTTTAGCTAATCGCGTTTCAGCCTGAGATGCCAACAAACGATAACAGATAAGGCCATCTTCTTCGGCAAGTAATGCCATTTGAGGTTCGTGACAGCGAACTTCCGGCATTAATTCGTCCCATTCAGCTGCAGCAATATAAGGAGGATTTGAAACGATCAGATCATACGTCTGTTCCGGTAAACAGGCAAGGTCTCCATTGAGCCATTCAATTTTATCTTGCAGATGGTTAAGAACACTATTTTCCTTTGCAACCTCAAGAGCATCGGTGGAGAGATCAAGGGCACTTAACTGCCACTCAGGTCGTTCACCAGCAAGACTGATAGCAATCGCGCCACTGCCGGTTCCAACATCAATCACACATCCCTGCTCTGCAGTCATCCGGCGCAAAGCTTCTTCTACCAGGATTTCAGTATCAGGACGTGGAATCAGGACATCAGGCGTCACCCGGAAGCGCCGCGACCAGAATTCAGTATAACCGAGAAGGTATTGCAGCGGCTCTCGTAGGCCACGTTTTTTGACCAAAGGCCGGATAAGATCGAGCTCTTGCATGCTGAGTGGGCGATCATAATTTAAGTAGATACCGACGCGATCGACATCAAGAATATCAGCCAACAATAACTCAGCATCAAGGCGGGGAGAATCGATCCCTTTTTCCTGGAAGTAGCCTGTCATCCAGCGTAGCATTTTCAGCACGGTCCAGGTTTCAGCCAAGGTCAAGACTCCTGCTGACTCATTTGAGCAGCCTGTTGATCAGTAATCAAGGCATCAATAACTTCGTCAACATCACCCTGCATGATCGCATCCAGTTTATAAAGAGTCAGGCCAATACGGTGGTCGGTACAACGTCCCTGAGGATAATTATAGGTCCGGATCCGTTCACTACGATCACCACTACCAACCTGATTTTTACGATCAGCGGCCATTTCTGCCTGCTGCTCAGCCAGCATTTGATCAAAAATTCGTGATTTCAAAACCTTTAGAGCTTTTGCTTTATTTTTATGCTGGGACTTTTCTTCCTGACACGCAACCACGACCCCGGTAGGAATATGGGTCAGACGAACGGCTGACTCAGTCTTGTTAACGTGCTGGCCACCTGCTCCAGAAGCACGGTAAAGGTCGATACGCAGATCGGCAGGATTGATCTCGATATCGACATCCTCTGCTTCTGGCAAAACAGCCACTGTACAGGCCGAGGTATGAATACGTCCTTGTGTTTCTGTTTCAGGAACGCGTTGAACCCGGTGAGTGCCGCTTTCAAATTTCAGACGTGAATAAACCCGTTCACCACTGATTAAGGCAATAACTTCCTTGAAACCACCCCCATCCGTTTCAGAAAGACTCATCACCTCAACCTTCCAACGGTTACGATCAGCATAACGGGAATACATGCGGAACAGATCCGCAGCAAACAGAGCCGCTTCATCACCACCGGTACCAGCCCTGATCTCGAGGATGATGTTCTTGTCATCATTAGGATCTTTAGGCAACAGCAGAATTCTCAGTTCGTCTTCCAATTCCTGCTGGCGCGCTTCCAGCTCAGGCAATTCAGCCTTAGCCAATTCCTTCATTTCAGGGTCATCATCCTGCAGCAATTCACGATTCCCGGAAATATCTGACACTACCTGCTTATATTCGTTATAAGTCTTTACGACTCCCGACAGGTCCGCGTGCTCTTTGGTCAGCTCGCGATATTTTTTTTGATCACCCATGATTGCAGGATCAGACAGCAACCCCTCTACTTCACGAAAACGATCAACAACATCTTCCAGGTTTGCAAACATAAATTATTCTTCCCGCTGGTTTTGAATACGGTCAAAAAGGACTTAAAACAAAAAAGGCGGCCTCTACGGGCCGCCTTTTTCTTATTTCTACCCGATTATTTCTGGGCGTATTTCTTGCGGAAGCGTTCAATACGTCCGGCGGTATCAATCAGTTTCTGCTTACCGGTATAAAAGGGGTGGCAAGCTGAACAAATTTCAGTATGAATTTCTTCGGCAACAGTTGAACGAGTTTCAAAGCTATTACCGCAGTCGCAACGTACAGCCACGACGTCATATTTAGGATGGATTCCTTCTTTCATCTTTGTCTCCTTAGCGGCCTGGCTTTAGTACAGACCTTTTGAATAATTGGTTCAAACAAAGCGGTTAAATACCACTTTTCCAAATATTGGGCAAGCACTTATCTGCATTTAACAAAAAATCTGTCTGAGCACTTATTATAATAGCAAGAACAAGAGCTATCCCCTGGGTCAAGATATTACTGATTCATCGAATCGAGAAACTGCTGGTTGCTTTCAGTCTCAGCTAATTTTTCGATCAAAAACTCCATACTGTCTACAGTATTCATTGAAGACAGAACCTTACGTAACAGCCAGGTGCGTTGCATTTGGGTTGGATCGACCAGCAAGTCTTCCTTACGGGTACCGGAACGGTTGATATCCATCGCCGGGAAGGTCCGCTTATCAGCCAGACGGCGGTCCAGATGCAGCTCCATATTACCGGTACCTTTAAATTCTTCGAAAATAACTTCATCCATCTTGCTGCCGGTATCGATGAGTGCAGTTGCAATAATGGTCAAACTGCCACCCTCTTCAATATTCCTTGCAGCACCAAAGAAACGCTTTGGCTTATGCAAGGCATGAGCATCGACACCACCAGAGAGAATCTTACCACTGGATGGAATAATCGTATTATAAGCACGTGCCAAACGAGTAATTGAATCCAGCAAAATAACAACATCACGCTTATGCTCAACCAGTCGACGGGCTTTTTCAATAACCATCTCAGCAACCTGAACGTGACGATTAGCAGGCTCATCAAAGGTTGAGGAAATAACTTCGCCGTTAACGTTACGCTGCATATCCGTAACCTCTTCCGGACGTTCATCAATCAGCAGAACAATCAGGTAAACTTCCGGATGGTTAGCCGAAATAGAATTGGCTATATTTTGCAGCAGGACGGTTTTACCGGTACGTGGTGGCGCAACGATAAGACCACGCTGCCCTTTTCCGATCGGAGCAACAAGATCCATGATCCGGGTTGAGTAGTTATCCGCAGAAGTTTCCAGCACCAATTGCTCTTCGGGATACAGTGGCGTCAGGTTGTCGAAGAAAGTTTTCTCCCGCATTTTGGCCGGATCTTCAAAATTGACTTCCGAAACCTTTAACAACGCGAAATAGCGTTCACCTTCTTTTGGTGGGCGAATCTGACCAGCAACAGTATCACCGGTCCGTAGACCGAAGCGACGGATCTGAGACGGAGAGATATAAATATCATCTGGACCAGGTAAATAGTTTGCATCAGGAGCACGTAAAAAACCGAATCCATCAGGCAGAATTTCAAGAACCCCTTCGCCGAAAATAGCTTTTTTCTTCGCAGCAGTTGCTTTCAAGATGTTAAAAATCAGGTCCTGCCGACGCATTCCACCGATTTCTTCAAGCCCCAGATCTTTTCCAAAAGCAATCAGTTCTGAAATTTTTGTCTGCTTTAAGTCCTTTAGATTCATAAATTTTTCTCCAGCCCTGAACTCAGGGGATACCCGGCAACCACAATGATCACCGTACTAAATAGGTCGTGATAGCAATTATTACATGCCGTCTGATTAAGGTGTCTGTTAATGGATTTTTTTGGTTTATGATTTTTTCGATTTTTTTTGGAATTGGTAATTTAATATCTTTAATAAAAGAATATGCGTTAACGTTCCATGCAGTTCTTTTTAAATTTTTATATGGTTGGCTCTAACGGAAATTTATATATATCGAAGGGTCAAATATTTAATCAACCTGTTTACTCAACAGGGAATAAAACGGGCAGGTGCCAATAGTCTAATATCAAAGCTTGTACCCGCTTTACCCCCTTGTGTCAACTATCAATTTCGCTTTTAATCATTTTTCAAAACATTTGTTTATTTTTTAATCATCTTAAAGAGTCCAGAACTCCGGGACTGATGCCTGATACAATCTTGTCGAACAACTCACTATACATTGAGGGTAAAGTATTGACACCTTTAGCATCTGGATCCTCAGCAAGCATCCGCTCCACGCCCTGAATACTGACATTTTTCACTTTTACGACATCGGTATGGTTATAGTAGGCTTCGTCAAAATCTGGATATTGAAGAATCATCGCCGTATAACTGTCATCGCCTGAAAGCTGCCATAAGACCTGAGCATTACGATCAACAACCGCAGCGGTTGCTACTAAATTACTATAAGACGTGGTCAACGTTTCCAACTTAGTCCGTGAGCGCCTGGTTTCATTAAGAGTTTCACCGGAAAAGACAACTACCAATAGCGCATCAACAACATTGCGCCGGGCAATTTCCGCGACCGTAGTCACATCAAAAGCGTAACCGGTCGGACGGCCATCTTTATCATGAGAACTACCATGCGCAAGTAACGATAAGGTCGTTAAGTGGGTATCGACATCCAAAGGCCGGACATCAAAATACCCTTTTTTCTGGACTAATGCATCAACCAGGACCTGATGTTTCCCGCGACTGGAACTTTCAAGACGGTCAAAAAGCCATTCCTTATCCGGATAGTTCATCATTGAATTACGATCAACAAGCAAAGGTAAAACCCCCAAGACCTGAACCTTACTTTTGTATTCCTGCTTGGGGATATGAAAAGTTCCATTGCTGCAGCCAGCAATAAAAATCAGGCAGAACAAAGCCCAGAACAGCTTCTTCATTAACCATTCTCCTTTATTAGTCCAGTCATACTGGAATTCTAGTTAGTTGCCATCCTGAAACTTAAATCGCAACTGGTGAGTTTCTGAGTTGGAAAGATGCAATTTTTTGCCAGATCAAGGAAAACAAGCATTTGAGCGGAGTAGTACTTTCCGCCGCACAAACAAATACGCAGATTGACGCCGAGCTGGTGAAAAAGGGCACCTTTCCGGACAGAAACTATTTAGTTTAAACACTACCATAAGAAATTGTTTTTAACAAAAATCGACAATCATATTATCGGCAGGAATATTCGCCAGACAAAAGTAGCGCAGGCCCCAGCCTAAAATATCGCCAGGTGGCGCCCCCCGCAAAGCAAGTGGAGGGTCTTGCCCTAAATATTTAAGAGCTTCCCACATCAACGCTCCGCCATTATTTTTTGTAACGACCACCTTGGGACCATCTCGTTTACTTAACTTTTCCCTGGAGGCTCCTAAAGCCAGCGGCAAATGATAATAATCTGGAGAAACACGACCAAAACAACGATAGAGAAATATTTGCCTTGGAGTTGAAAAAAGCAGGTCCGCACCACGCACAACCTGAGTCACTCCTGCGGCAATATCATCGGCAACAACCGCTAATTGATAAGCGAACTGACCATCGGCACGGTAAAGGACAAAATCCCCTACCTCACGTTCAAGGTTCTGCTTCTGCCCTCCTTGTATCCCATCACAAAAAGCAACAATCTCATCCGGCACTCTGATGCGAATAGCGGTTTGTCCTTCCGGTTTAACTGGTCCACGCCGACAGGTTCCGGGATAGACGGGACCTTCTTCCCCGCTATGAGGAGCACTCGCAAGTATTTCGCGCCGCGAACAGGAGCACCTGAACAACCACCCGGACCGGTCTAACTCCGAAAGCATCTCATGATAATAGTCGTAACGCTGACTTTGCCAGACAATGTCACCATCCCAGGCGAACCCCAAATAGTCCAGCAAATTCAGAATTTCATCTGCGGCGCCGGGAACTACTCGTGGCGGATCAAGATCTTCAACACGCAGCAGCCACTTTCCCCCGACCGATCGTACCGCAAGATAACTTCCCAAAGCGGCAACAAGAGAACCAAAATGCAGTGGCCCGGTAGGGCTCGGAGCAAAGCGTCCGATCATTCTATTCCTATTCGTAGAGTTAACGGTCATAAAAAACGATCCTTTAACTCGCATCATTCATCCATGCAACCCGTTTGTCAACCAACCACGTAGATAAAGTTCCACAAGACAGGATTGACAAGTGCTTCATCAACGTGTATTTATTACTCAAAAAGTAACGATTGGGAGGTAATTCAAAGTGGTTATAACTCGGGCAACAGAATATGCAGTACGAACAGTTATATATTTAGCGCAACAACCTAAGGATGAGATTGTTCTCAAAAAAGATATCTGTCGTACTCAAGATGTCACTCCTGCATTCCTTACCAAAATCCTTCAACCGTTGATAAAGGCAGGTATCGTTACTTCTCAACGTGGGGTTGGAGGAGGCTTCCTGTTGGCCAAAGACGCCAGCGAGATAACATTATACGACATTCTTCAGGCCGAAGAAGGTCCGTTAAAAATTAATCATTGCCTCATCGATTCCGAGTCCTGTGAGCGAGACGCATATTGTTCGGCCCACGACGCCTGGGCAGAAGCACAAACAGAATTAGCAACCGTGCTCAAAAAATACAATATCGCCTATTTGGTAAAAAACCAGAAAACAAAGTTAGAATGCCTCAAAAGAGCAACTCATTAACATCGCTCTGCAGTTCGAAAACTTATAGTTAAAAAAAGACACCACCATGTTCATAGGGGTGTCTTTTTTTGATAGAGGCTTCATCCATAAAAAAACCCTGGAGTCCAGGAGGGATAAGGACGTCCAGGGCAAAACAGGGAGCTGCCACTGCCCCCCGCAATATGGAGTCTTTATTCAATTGTACTATGCCATTTACGAACGTCAAATCTGGACACGGTTTTTTATTTATTTTTCGGAAATTATGATTCTTGCTAAAAAGATTGAGACAGGCGGATAGAAAGCCAAAGACAAGACAACCCAGTGCGGCAGGCGATTACAAAATGCCCGCCGCACATAATCAAGCAACAAAAGCCAAACAAGTTACTATGCAATCAACGTAAATTTTCTTCCGGATAAGCATTAATCTGGTGAACGGTAAGGTCTGAACCAGCAAATTCCTGATCCTCATTCAGACGGAAACCGACACTTCTCTGAATCAGACCATAGACGACAAACCCGGTCACAACAGCATAACCAACAGCAAGCAAGCTGCCGGCCAGTTGAGCCATAAAAGAAACACCACCAATACCACCGAAAGCTGAAGAGCCAAAAATACCTGCGGCAATACCACCCCAGGTCCCAACGACACCATGTAATGGCCAGACACCTAAGACATCATCAATTTTGAGCTTTTCCTGTTCGAACTGAAAGCCAAAAACAAAAATTAAAGACCCGATACCTCCCACAACAAAAGCCCCGGCGGGATGCATCAGATCAGATCCGGCACAAACGGCAATCAAACCAGCCAAGGCACCATTATGCACAAATCCCGGATCATTTTTACTGGCGAACAGAGCAAACAGAACTCCACCAACCATGGCAGCCAACGAATTAACTGCAACCAAACCGGAAATACCTTCCAGCGACTGGGCACTCATAACATTGAAACCGAACCAACCAACAGCGAGGATCCAGCTACCTAGCGCAAGAAAAGGGATATTACTGACAGGAATAGCATTACTCTTGCTACGCACATAGCGGCCCATGCGCGGACCTAAAATCAATACAGCAGGCAAAGCGAGCCAGCCACCTAGCGAATGAACCACTACACTACCGGCAAAGTCATGGAACTGAGCGCCAAAAGTCTCGGCAAAAAAAGCTTGCAATCCAGCACTGTTTTGTCCCCAAATGATCGATTCAAAGATCGGATATGAAATTCCGGCAAAAATACCGCCGGCAATAACCTGGGGCCAAAACTTAGCGCGTTCTGCAATCCCCCCGGAAATAATGGCCGGAATACAGGCTGCAAAACACAACAAGAAGAAGAAACGAACCAGCTCGTACCCCTGGTTGTCTCCCATAAGCCCTGCAGCTGAAGTAAAAAAGTGAACACCGTAAGAGATGGGATAGCCAATGACAAAATAGACAACTGTTGATACTGACCAGTCGGAAAGAATTTTAACAAAGGCATTAACCTGATTTTTTTCCCTGACAGTACCAACCTCAAGAAAAGCAAATCCGGCGTGCATCGCGAAAACCATAACGGCACCCAAGAGCAGAAAAAGCACATCTCCGCCATGCCGTAACGCCAATAGCGACAGTTCCATAGTAGACCTCCTCGTCTAAAATATAATGTTCAACAACATTGTTGAAACTAAGTGTTTTTAACAAGGCCAGTTTGCATTCAATAGTTATGCCGTAATTTTGAGCACCTGTTTTCAATAAGTTAACAATCTACCCGCCCAAACCTGCACATTATTTAACCAGACAATGGTTATTTTTTAACCACCCTTCCTTTTTTAAGTGTTTAAAGTCTCTCAATATCAGTGACGACGATTGACAAACTGCAAAAGAGTAAGCTAGAGTCTGGAACAACAAAAAAGTTTGAACGCGTCTTTATCGAGAGTGGTGGAGGGATAGGCCCGAAGAAGCCACGGCAACCAGGAAACAGACTACTGTCTGAACTGTCTGGTGCCAATTCCTGCCCCTGAGCTTTTGCCTGGGGACAGATAGGGACGGTGTCTGCGAGAAAAGCTCAATAGTGTCTATCTCGAAGGCCCCTCTATCTGGAGTGGGCCTTTTTTAGTAACTGCAAAAGCAGCTTTTGAGGATGTCATTTGGAACAGAGCGTTGGTCAGGTAAAAACAGAATATGTAACTTTCGATACAGAATTACGTTTAGAAAGTGGCCGTCTGCTCGGACCCATAACTTTGGCCTACGAAACCTACGGCACCCTTAACGCAGACAGGTCAAACGTTATCCTTGCGACCCACGCCTGGACCGGTGACGCTCACGCGGCAGGGATTCACACTGAAGAAGATCGAAAACCAGGCTGGTGGGACAATATGATTGGACCAGGAAAAGTCCTGGACACTGATCGCTTTTTCATCATTTGCAGCAACACCATTGGGTCATGTAAAGGATCTACCGGTCCAACCAGTCTGAATCCACGTACTGGCCGCCCCTATCGCCTGAACTTTCCGGTCATTATGATTCGGGATATGGTCCGAGCCCAAAGGATGCTTCTTGACCATCTTGGCATACCATTTCTGCTAGCCGTGGTTGGTGGTTCTATGGGAGCAATGCAGGCGATTGAATGGGGAATTCACTATCCTGACTTTGTCCGATCCATCGTACCAATTGCCGGCACCGCAAAAACATCACCAATGGCGATTTCACTCAATGCCCTGGCGCGTCGAGCCATTTTCAATGATCCGCTATGGAAAAAGGGAAACTATCCTCTTGAGCACCCACCAGCAGATGGACTCGCCCTCGCCCGCGCAGTGGGTCATATCTCTTTTCTCTCTGAACAATCGATGGAATTAAAATTTGGTCGCCGCTTCTCTGTGCGTGACGGGATGTTTGACTTTTTTGGTAAGTTCGAAGTTGAGCGTTACCTTGATTACAATGGACAGAATTTTGTCGATCGCTTTGACACAAATTCATTTTTGTATCTTGCAAAAGCCCTGGATCTGTACGACATCGGCTGGAATTTCGACTCCCGCAGTGAAGCACTGGAAAGAATCGTGTGTCCTTCATTGTGGTTTGCATTTACTTCAGACTGGTTGTACCTACCCCAACAGACAGAAGAAGTAGTCACAGAATTACAGCGTCAGAACAAAGCGGTTGAGTACCATCTGATTGAATCTGATTATGGACACGATTCATTTTTGGTTGAGCCGGAAAAATTTATTCCGTACCTCAGGGAATTTCTCACAACTCAGGCTCAAAAGTACAGTTGCTGATTTTAACCTCAAGACAGAACGAAATAAAAACGTGTTCAGAATAAATCCATTTGCTCAAACTTGTGATTATCTGACTTAAACGGGCGGGGCTGAAAGCGGGGACACTCAAGCATCAGCATGCTGGCGGGTTGCTTACAGTGCCGGATGCAACGCTTGCAAAGCTTATTGATTTCGGCCGGTACAGACTCTTTCATATCACTCCTCATTACCATTTAGATTATCACCATCGCTAACGTCATGTCACGGCTGAATTAAGCCTCACCCTCAATCGACTATTGTCTGTTGGCATAGCAAAGTGCTAAATTGTTTGGGGTACTCATCATATTCCAGACATACCTCTTCAACAACGGCACCGACCATGCAGCAGACACTTAAAATTACCATTCTCGGTTCAGGAACCAGCACTGGAATTCCGGTGATTGGTTGCCAGTGTGATGTATGCAAATCATCACATCCCTACAACCAGCGCACGCGCTGCAGCCTATTGATCAGCTGCGGACCATACAACATTCTCGTTGACACCTCAACCGACCTTCGCCAACAGGCGCTACGAGAAGATATTCGTCACATCGATGCGGTCTTCTATACGCATAGCCATGCCGATCATTTACATGGCATAGATGATCTCAGAGCCTTTAATTTAACGGTTAAAAAACCGATCCCTATTTATGGATCGACTGCGACCCTTGCTCATATCAAACATAGCTTTGGCTATATTTTTCAACATCATGAAAAATCAACCTTCATTCCTCGCTTACAGTTGAGTCCAATGCCCGCTCAAATCGACGTTGGTCCCCTGACAATGATTGCGGTTCCACTGCAGCACGGCAGTGGTAAAAGTACCGGCTATCGATGTGGACCGCTTGCTTATTTGACTGATTGCAATGCCATACCGGAACAATCATTCACCTTATTGGGCGATCTTGAGCTCCTGATTCTGGATGGACTGCGCTACAAACCCCACCAGACCCATTTTAACATTCCCCAGGCCATAGAAATGGCCCAAAGAATTGGAGCCAAACGGACCCTTCTGACGCATTTAAGCCACGATATCGATCACCTACAGGTTAACGCTCAACTACCTGCGGGCATTGAACTCGCTCATGACGGTCAAACAGCTGAGTTCATGGTTCCCTGCTATCAGATGGAGCATGCGGAAACATGAGTCCGGAATTAAGGCTACACGGAAGAATCAATGATGATATCGAGTATTTTGCAACCGCCGCAGGTTGTCAATCTGCTCATCAGCACTTTTATGAGATTTCTGACGGTGGCCTGCGCCTCTTTGCTCCCGGCAGTGAGCTGATCCTTGACGGACAAGGCGTAAAACAAAAAGGTCGCGGTGGTTATTTTTGTGAATATATGTTCGGTGTTGAACAACCGCTTCCTGATCTAATTAAAAAACAGGTTCATAACCGCCTGGTTTTGCTCGGTGCAAATTACGACAATGAAGGACGCCTGCGACTAACGACTAACACCAACTTTGAGCAGAGCTATGTGGAGATTTTCCACCAGGGGCATGCTATTGATAATTTTTACTTTTTTATCGATGGTTTAAAAGCCGACAATCTGGCCGATTATCAGCATCAGATTATTAAGTATGTGGGCAAAGCTCTTAAATATCAACCGACACTGAATCAACTCGATGACTCCAAGCTTAGTGACAAGCTCAAACACCTGCTACCCAAAGGATGCTCCGTCTTCCTGATTCGCCTGAGCCATAGTAAAGCACGCCACTTCCAGCAAGAGTATCAACGGGCTTATTACACCAACAAAAACATCAGTACCGTACATCAGACCATGCTTGATGAACTCGCTGAAAACCTTGGACTTACCTCTTATCAGAAAGAGCGTATCGGTATTGATGTTATGTATCGCCACCGCGACAATTACCGTATCATCGATGAATACAAAAGCGTGTTGGTTGATTGCTACCAACAAGGGGAAATTGACCGCCAGAACTATGCTCGTTTAACCCGCCTCAAGACTTTAGCACTACGCGATGAAATCCCTCTGACGTTACTCAATACACTCGACAACAAACTTCATCCAAGAATCAGCCAAATTGACCACGAACCTGAATATACTGCAATTACCAGAGATATCCTTCAGGAGCTTAAAGAGAAGCAGGAGCTATCAAAAAAAGATTTAATTCAGTTGCTCCACGCCAAACAAAAAGCCCGGCGTCATCACGATAACGCGTTTGAACAGCTCTTGCTGGAGACCGGTAAACACTTTGACGAATGCATCAGGGATGGAGCTCCCCTCTCTTTACTTGAGGATTTTTCACGCATCATTACTCTGTTCGACCGTTATGACTCGTCCTCTACCAATGTCAGCCGTATTGCCTTTATGGAGAACTTTCGCACCTCAGTTGAATGGCTTGATAAGTTGCTACAGAATCGCGCTGAATTCAATAAGCTGGAAAAGGATCTCTTCCAACAACTCTTTTTCTCTCCGCTGAACCAAAGCCCTTATCTGACTCGTTATGGAAGACAAAAACTGGAGAAGCTACAAAAAGGATTAGAAGAAATTGCTGCCGGTGTCCTAACAAGCCAACATTTAAATGCCGAGATCAAAGTCATCGAGACCCAAGAAGAAACATACAAAATTCTTTATAACGGGATTAGAAACCGCATCCAAAAACGCTATTTCCGCTTTGACACAAAAGAAGAAATCAGTGCTATTTATCAAGACCTCAATCAGGAACTTCAGCAACGTGGTGTAGTTAAGAATCACATTGATCAGAAACTGTTCCAGGATGTTATTTATGATATAAAGAAAGAAGTCTTTTACTTGCGCAACCTGCTACCTGAAATTATCAGCACCAAAAACCAAGCGTTAAGGTATGACTTTTTAACCAATAGCGGACTCGATATTTTCCACATAGAAGAACTCGAAAATGAATATATTTCGCAGAATGGTCTTGACCAGGAGTGCCTGAAACAACTTAGAGCAGGACAATAATTACCTACAGAGGCCGCCATGACACTACCAGAGCTCACCCAAATCAGAAATTTTGGCATCATCTCTCATATTGATGCAGGAAAAACCACTGTTTCGGAACGCATTCTATTCTACACGGGTGAAATTCACAAGATGGGTGAAGTGCATGATGGTCTCGCCGTTATGGATTGGATGGAGCAGGAACAACAGCGCGGGATAACCATTACAGCCTCGGCAACATCCTGTCGTTGGAAAAACTATTTTTTTAATATTATCGATACTCCCGGTCATATCGACTTCACCATTGAAGTCGAACGCTCACTGCGTGCTCTAGACGGAGCTGTCGCAATCTTTAGCGCTGTTGAAGGTGTCCAACCACAAAGTGAATCTGTCTGGCGTCAAGCCGAACGCTATCAGGTCCCACGCATTTGCCTGATCAATAAAATGGACCGTATTGGTGCTGATCATGAGCAGGTCATCACAGCAATCGCGGAAAAACTTTCTGCCCGGCCAATCCTGCTGCAGTTACCGCTAGGGAGTGAAGAGCATTTCCATGGGGTCATTGATCTCGTCCATGAAAAAGCCTTATTGTTCACTGAAGATAATCAGGGAAAAAACCTTGAAACCAGTGATATCCCACCCGAATACGCTGAGCTGGCCAGTCAGCAACGTGACCAACTTATTGAATCTGCTGCAGACTTTGATGATGAGATCCTTAGTGACTTCCTCGACGCTCAACCTATTTCTCCCCAACGTTTACTCGCAGCCTTAAGGCGCGGGGTTCTTAAATGTGAAATATTTCCGGTCTTATTAGGATCAGCATTACGCAATAAGGGTATTCAACCGCTGCTAGACATGATCTGTGAGTTACTGCCTTCCCCCCAAGACATCCCCCCGGCAACAGCATTGACTGTGCAACAGAGCACAACTGAAATAACAGCAGACCCAAAAGCACCATTGTGTGCTCTAGCATTCAAAGTTATCGCGGATGACGGACGCAAACTCACTTATTTACGTATTTATGCTGGCAGCGTAAAGCCAGGCGATACAATTTTTAATAATCGAACTCAAGGACAAGAAAAAATTGCCCGGCTATTTCGCATGCACGCCCATAAAAGGGAACGTATCGATAATGCCCAGGCTGGGGATATTGTCGCCGCAACAGGAATCAAAGAGGTCCTGACTGGTGACACCATTAGTAGTTGCGAAACGCCTCTGCAACTCGCTGGACTCGAATACCCTGAACCGGTCGTTTCCATTGCCGTTGAAGCCAAAACGGTTGATGATCGCGACAAACTCCCCCTGGCTCTGGAAAAATTACAGTGGGAAGATCCGACCTTTCGGGTCAAAGAAGATGAGGAAACCGGCCAAACAATTCTTACTGGCATGGGGGAATTACATCTGGAGGTTATTGTTCAGCGTTTACTTACTGATTTTAGTGTTGCCGTTATCACCGGACGTCCCCAGGTGGTTTATCGGGAAACAATCCAAACTCCGAGCGCACGCAAGGAAATCTTTGAACGTGAAATTGATGGGAAACTTCACTATGGTGAAGTAGAACTGGAACTCACCCCCACAGCACGTAAATCAGGTCTAAATATTATTATTCCGGAAGAGATCCTCTGTCGCTGGCCATTGAGTAGTGCCGAACTAATCACGGCAAAACTGACCAGCGCCTGTCAATCAGGACCTTTGCTTGGCTATCCCCTTACAGATTTACAACTGGAGCTTAAAGCCGCCCCATATGACAGCAACAGAACGACGGACCTGGGTATTTCTGCCGCCATCAGTCGAGGGATTTTAACCGCCTTAAAAGAAGGCAAGCCAACCATGTTAGAACCAGTGATGGCTCTGGAACTCATATCTCCTTCTGATTACACTGGCCGTGTCATGGGGACGCTCAATCAAAAACGTGGCCAGATTGAAGGCATCGAATCACGTCCGGGTCAGGATATTATTCGGGCCAATGTCCCGCTCATGGAAATGTTTGGTTACATGACCGAACTGCGCAGTGCAACGAAGGGCCAAGGTAGCTTCACGATGGAGTTTTCCCACTTCGAGCAGGCTCCGCCTGAAATCCTTAAGGACTTCGGTCTCAAACGTTAATCAGCAGTTCATCATTCCGCAAAAGTTTGCTCCCACCCAGAAATCATGCGCTATGCTCACGGAGATAGCCGTACCTTATTAACGACATCCGTTACACATCGTTACTCTGTCACCATATTTTTTACACCAACTCCTGCCGAAAATATTAACGACAAGAATATAGCTAAAAATAACCTTTAACCACATCAGGAGTATAACAATGGCAATCAGCAACATCGGAGTGGGCAATCATTATGTTCATGCAAGTTCCGACTTGCGCAGCCCCAGCTCCGACACAACCGAGACAGAGCAACAAACGACTAAAACTTCAACACAAGCCCCACCACCGCCACCATCCATGTTCAGCGGTATTGACCTTGACCAGAGTGGTGGCATTGATCAGAGTGAATTCGAAACGATGCTCAGTAAAATAGCGGAGAGTAGTGACGAAACCTTCGATGCCGAGGAACTCTTTGCCAGCTACGATAGTGATGAAGACGGGATACTCAGTGAAGAAGAAGTCAACAGCTTCCTGGAAGACAATGACCTGATACCAAAGGCACCAGGAAAACCTGATCTTTCTGATATTTATGCAGAAACAGACAGTGATGGCAACGGCACCATTGATAGTGACGAAGCGCAGAGCCTGGCCACCATGATCAATGAGGCAACTGACCAGGAGTTAAGCGGCCAGGATTTGATCAGTAGCTACGACGAAGATGGCGATGGCGTCCTCAACGAGACTGAAACAATAACAGCACTGGAAGATAATCAGCCGCAGATGACCAGCGCCGACGTCGTCTCAGGACTATTCGATATTCTAAATGCTATTGATACTGATGATGACGATATTATCAGCGGTGAAGAAGCGGCAACTTTAGTCTCAATGATTAACAATGCCATCAGTGAGGGATTAACCGTAGAAAACCTGGTTCAGGCCTTTGATGGTGATAGTGATGGAATCCTGAAAAGTACTGAAATGTTGACGGCATTAACTGGAGGGCTGCAGGACGTTACTCCAGAAGAAGTACCTGAAAATAGTGGCGTTAGTCACTATCTGAATATGCAGGAACTACGCAATAGCCGTGACCAATCTACCCTGAGCACAGCAGGATAATCTGACACAAACTCATTGCAACCCCATCCTTAAACAAACCAAAGGATGGGGTGCATGAAGTCGATTAATCACAGGCGGTTTCAGGATGCGGACATTCTTGCGGATCACCGGCCCCAACGCTGTCATCATTCAAACCAAGCCATTCGTTAATTCCTTCAACCTCAAAACCACAGACCTTTTTATCACCAGACTGCATCAGAGGACGACGGACAAGTAGCGGCTCCTTAACCATCAGCGCCAAAGCCTCTTCTTCGCTTAATGCGGATGGCACAATAGCCCCTGCCTTAACATTAGGATTGGTCATATTGAACCATTCACTTACCGGCTTGGAGCCGAAAAATGGCCGTAACGATTCAGCACTCCAACCTTCAGTAAGCAGATCTTTAACCTCAAGCGTATGCCCAGAGTCTTCCAGAATCTGTTTTTGCCGTGCATTCCCCACACAACCAGGTTTTTCCCAAAAAATTATCGTTGCCATTTGTAATCCTCCTTAAGATGAGCTGAGCATAAAAAAAGCTGACCATAAATTTTCTGGTCAGCTTCTTTGCGATCAATATATTGAGCATCTTTGCTTGTTAAGATTGTTTCACAGTTAAACCACTCTTGTCAAAGCCACTTAAGAGTTTTTATATCTCACATCATCCGCATATTAAGGTCGAACATCACCCATAAGGTCCCACCCAGGAACAGTAGAATGATCAGAGCGGTAAAGATAAGCGCCTGACGGTTCCAGCGCCCTGATGATGACCGGTTTAAATGCAAAAAGAAATAGAGCTGTACGAGAATCTGAACCACCGCAGCAACATAGATCGCCACCAGCGTTAATCCTCTGGTAAAATCGCCATGCAGAACCATCCAAAAGGGGAGCAGTGTCAGCACCAAAGACAGAACAAATCCTAGCAGGTAGCTTTTAACGGTTCCATGTCCGGCTTCAGAATGGGTACTCATGATAAAACTCCTGTAAGATAAACAACGCTGAAAACACCAATCCACACCAGGTCAAGAAAGTGCCAGAACAAACTGAGCAAAGTCAAACGACCAATGACATGTGAATTAAACCCTTTCATCTGAATTTGGAGAAACATTACCACTAACCAGATAAGCCCACAGAAAACATGCAACCCATGCGTGCCAACCAGAGCAAAGAAGGCGGATAAAAACCCACTCCGCTCAGGACCATGCCCAGCAGCGATTAAATGGTGAAATTCATTGAGCTCAAGAATAATAAAAAAGAGACCAAGGGCAAAAGTCACAAGCAGACCCAGTTTTGCTGCTCCCTGACGGCCATTATGGACCGCAACCATGGTCATACCAAAGGCAAGGCTGCTCACCAGCAGAGCAATGGTTTCGATTAAGACATAAGGTAAGTCAAAAAGCTCTTTAGGACCGGGACCACCAGCAAAATTACCTCCCAGAACTGCATAGGTTGCAAACAGAGCTGAGAACATCACCAGATCGCTCATCAGGTAGATCCAAAAACCATATGCAGCAATAGCAGAATGATCGTGTTCTGATGCTGTCGTGATTGAATGTGTCATGATATCCACCTACTCCTTAATCTTCCCGGCAGCAATCAAGTTTTGATAATGCTGCTCTTCGATTGCTGCCACTTCTTCAGCACTGATGACATATTCACGCTCATCCTGACAACCATGCCAGATAATACAAGCGACAACAGCCACTAAAGATACGCCAGCCAACCACCAGATGTACCAGATCATGGAAAAACAGAACAAGAAACCAAACGCACCGAGGATGATTGCCACCGGTGAATTTTTCGGCATATGAATATCATGATAAGTCTCTGGTCTGACATATGCGGTTCCAGCTTCTTTATCCTCATGAAACTGATCAAGCTCGTCTACATGTGGAATGACAGCAAAATTATAAACTGGTGGCGGTGATGCAATTGACCACTCAAGAGTTCTGCCATCCCAGGGATCACCACTTAAATCACGATTTTTGTGCCGATCACGAATACTGACATAAACTTGAATCAGCTGGCACAGAATTCCCAGCGCGATAAAAGCCACACCAATCATGGAAATGTAGAGCCACGGAATCCAAGCAATGTTTTCCGAAAAAGCCATCCGTCGTGGCATCCCCATAAATCCGAGAATGTATAAAGGAATAAAAGCAAAGAGGAAGCCGATCAGCCAACACCAGAAGGCGCGCTTGCCCCAGGTTTCATCGAGAGTGAAACCAAAGGCTTTAGGAAACCAGTAGTTGTAACCGGCAACAAACCCAAACAGTGATCCAGGAATCAGCATATTATGGAAATGGGCAATGAGAAACAAACTGTTATGCACGACATAATCGGCTGGAGGAACTGCCATCAACACTCCCGTCATACCACCAACAACAAAGGTGGTAAAAAAACCAAGAGTCCAATACATGGGAACCGTAAAACGAATACGACCACGATACATGGTCAGCAACCAGTCAAAAACTTTAACCCCGGTCGGAATCGCAATAGCCATAGTCGAGATGCCAAAAAAGACGTTCAGAGTTGCACTGGCTCCCATGGTAAAAAAGTGATGAACCCAGACCGTAAACGACAGAATCATAATCGCAATAGTCGCATAAACTAAAGAAGCATAACCAAACAGTTTTTTTCCGGAAAAGGTCGATACAACTTCAGAAAAGATGCCAAAGGCCGGTAAAATAACGATGTAAACCTCAGGGTGTCCCCAGATCCAGAATAGATTGGCATACATCATCATGTTGCCACCCATGTCATTAGAGAAGAAGTGCATCCCCAAGTAACGGTCAAGGGAAACTAACAACAAGGCAATAGTGAGCACCGGAAAAGACAGGATCATCAGCACATTGGTCGTCAGGGTCGTCCAAATGAAGAGCGGCATCTTCATTAGCGTCATTCCGGGAGCACGCATGCGCATGATGGTCACAAAAAAATTGATACCACTTAGCAGTGACCCTGCGCCTGCCAACTGAATAGACCAGGCCCAGTAATCAACACCGGTACCGGGACTGTATGCTTTTTCGGTTAAAGGTGCATATCCAGACCAGCCAGCAGCAGAGAATTCTCCTAAACCAAGCGATAACATGACCAGAAGCATACCGCCGAAGGTCAACCACCAGCTCACCGCATTCATAAACGGAAAGGCCACATCCCGCGCACCAATCTGCTGGGGAACGATAATATTCATCAAACCAGTCAGAAACGGCATGGCCATAAAGATGATCATGATCACGCCATGAGCAGTAAAAATCTGATTAAAGTGATCAGCCCCAAGGTAGCCCATCGCTCCCTTGGTGGCCATTGCCTGCTGGGAGCGCAACATCAGTCCATCAGCAAAACCACGTAACAACATGACCATGGCAAGGATAATGTACATGATGCCGATCCGCTTGTGATCACAGGTGGTCAACCACTCCCGCCATAAGTAACCCCACTGGCGAAAATAGGTGATCAGAGCAAGAATAATAATCCCCAAAATGGTAGAACTGACAACCGCTCCCATAATGATAGGATCATGAATCGGAACAGCCGCAAAGGTGAGTTTACCGAACATATCAATGACCTTCTACGTGATGGTGTGACTCAGACATAGGCTGGTCACCTGTGGAATGTTGCATAGGCATCGTCATTTTCCCGGCACCAGGCATAGACATCTCATGCCCTTCTTCTCCGCTCATCATCTGAGCCATCTCCGGGTTAAATTTAGCAATTACATTGATGAACAAATCTTTCTCAACCGGGGAAAAATACTGAACAGGCTCATCCTCGCTTGGCGTTGCCAGAACCTCAAACGCGGCCAAATCAAGAGGAGTCGCTTTTTGACGAGCATTATTCAACCATTGTTGAAATTCATCCTTACTGACCACCCGCACTGGAAAATGCATACCCGCATAACCGCGGCCACTAAACTGTTGGTTCTGTCCTTCATAGATACCACTATTATCCGCCTTCAAATTAAGCCAGGTCTGCATTCCGGCCATCGTGTAAATCTGACTGCCAAGAGCAGGAATGAAAAACGAACTCATAACCGAATTCGAAGTCAGACGAAAACGTACGGGGACATCGACCGGAAAGACGAGTTCGTTGACAGCAGCAACTTGCTGATCCGGGTAGACAAACAGCCATTTCCAGTCCAATGAGACCACTTCAACATCAATAATCTCAGCACTGGGCTTTAAGTCTTTATAGGGATCAAGCTCATGGGTTTTGACCCAGGTTAACCAACTTAGAGCAACAACAATGAGAATGGGGACAACCCAGATAACGACATCTACCCATAAGGAATCCCACTCCCTGACATGATCATTGGCTTTGCGACTGGCGCGATACTTAATCGAAAACCATAAGGCCATAATATAAACCGGGATGACAACAATCAGCATCAGCGCAAAAGCGATAATGATGAGCTGCTTTTCCTCTTCACCAATCGGCCCATGAGGTTGAAGGATAGGCAAATAAGAACAGCCCTCAAGAAACAGGCACAGCAAAGCTATGCCCAGCAATGGGATGGTTCGGATAATGTTTTTCATGATGAAAATGTCCCGTAGAAGTTTTTAAACAGGAAAATTTGAAATTTTGCCAACCCTTTTCCCCATGGAAATCACGGCGGACAAATAGCAGTGATTAAAACAATCTTACTCTATAGTGCGAAGTTAACTGGCTCGTGTCAACCAGCCATGTCATTTTTTACCACATATTTAATGATAACAACCTGGCTAACCTTCTTACTGAAGCTAACCAGGCTCATAATAACTGTAGATCAGGAAACCTGACGGTGATCGCGACCACTTTTTTCCAGGTAGTATTCGTAGTCGCCTTCGTATGGAATCATCTGACCATGATCAATTTCAAATACCCGGTCAACAAGGCTGCGCAGGAAATGACGGTCGTGACTGACCAGCAACAGCGTACCAGTAAATTTCTTCAAGGCGTCAAGCAATACTTCTCGAGACTGAATATCTAAATGGTTCGTCGGTTCGTCAAGAATGAGCAGATTAAGGGGCCGCCCCAAAAGTGTGGCCAGGATCAAACGCGCTTTTTCTCCCCCTGATAATTTATCGACACGCTTGTCGACATCATCACCCTGGAACAGAAATGCGGCACACAGATTTCTCAGAACACCGATAGTCGCCTGTGGAAGAGCATCCTGGACAGTATCAAAAACACTCTTTTTGGGATCAAGCAATTCCATCGAATGTTGGCTGAAGTAACCACTGAAAACGTTAGCACCAATGACAGCTGTTCCCGAGGTTGGTTCTGTTTCACCGATCAGGGTCTTTAAAAAGGTCGACTTACCGGCACCATTGACTCCTACCACAGCAATTTTATTGCCTCGCTGTACCATCCCGGAAATACCAGAGAAGACCTGTTTTTCTCCACCACCATCGGTTGGCCAGGTTTTGGCTAGATCACTGATAGCAATGACATCGTCGCCACTACGGGGAGGTTCAGCAAATTCGAACTTAATCACTTTCTGTTCAGGTGGTAGCTCAATCCGGTCAATTTTTTCGAGTTTTTTCACCCGTGACTGAACCTGGGCTGCATGCGATGCACGAGCTGCAAAACGGGCAATGAATTCCTCTTCTTTAGCTAGCATATCCTGCTGACGTTTATAACTCGCCTCCAGCTGTTCACGCCGAACTTCGCGCTCATGGAGATAAAAATCATAATTACCACTGTAGGTTGTAATTGTACCACCGGCGACTTCAACGATTCTTGAAACTAGTCGATTCATAAAATCACGGTCGTGACTGGTCATTAAGACCGCCCCCTGATAGTCGTCCGCCAACCAGTTTTCGAGCCACACAATCGACTCAACATCGAGGTGGTTAGTCGGTTCATCAAGGAGCAAAACGTCGGGATTCAAAGTCAGAATCCGCGCCAGGGCGATACGCATTTTCCACCCGCCACTAAAACTTTCAACCGGACGATCATAATCATCAGGGCCGATACCGAGACCGGTAAGTACCGCCTGAGCACGAGATTCCAGATCGTATCCACCACGTTGCTCAAATTCCTGCTGCGCGTCACCGTAGCGTTCCAGCAAACGCGCCATGGCATCATCATCCATCGGCTCACACATTTGGGTTTCCATCTCCCGAATCTGCTCCCCTAAGGCAACGGTCGCTTCAGAAGCAGCGATAACCTCTTCCAGAGCACTGCGTCCGGCCATTTCACCGACATCCTGAGAGAAATAACCGATAACGGTTTTCTTAGCGCAGGCAATATCCCCGGCATCAAGACTTTCTTCGCCGGTGATCAAACGAAAAACTGTTGATTTTCCAGCACCATTAGGGCCCACCAGACCGGTTCTACTTCCGGGTAGAATCTGGAAACTGGCATTTTTAAACAATACGCGATTGCCATGCTGCTTGGTCATATCGGTCAAATGAATCATAAGGTCTCCTTTTTATAAGCCGCTGACCTGTTAACATGGCCTGTATTTCGAGGCAAGTTAAAACTTTGCCAAGAAACCTTATCAGCAATCTCCTGCGGACAAACGGTACTTAGCTATATTGGAATTTCAATAATAGAAAAGCTTCATTCCTTTATATATTATGTACAAATCTAACAAGTCAGGTGTATAACTCAGCCACAATTTAGTTTCTGTTTCGAAACAGTGGCAAGTCGACCTAAAAGGTATTTGAGGCCAATAATGAGCAAAACAAAAGTCGCTCCATTTCAGTTTGGTGATGCGCTTATTCAACCAGGAGAGCGCCTAAAAGTAGAGCTCCCCATAGCGCGGCTTTATACCAGTAACGCTATGACTCTCCCCGTTCAGGTCGTCCACGGCAAACGCCCCGGGCCAACCATATTTATCAGTGCAGCAATCCATGGTGATGAAATTAATGGCGTTGAAATTATTCGTCGCCTGCTGAATAGTAAAACCCTGAACAATCTGCGTGGAACACTGTTGGCGATACCGGTCGCCAATCCATTCGGTTTTATTCATCGCTCACGCTATTTACCTGATCGACGCGACCTGAACCGCAGCTTTCCAGGTACAGCTAAAGGATCGCTAGCTGGCCGCATGGCTCATCTGTTTATGACCGAGGTGGTCACCCATTGCGATTACGGCATTGACCTGCATACCGGGTCGAACTTTCGCAATAATCTGCCTCAAATTCGCTCCAGTGTGGAGGATGCAAAAACACTTGAGTTAGCACAAGCGTTTGGCGCCCCAATCGTCGTTCCTTCCGAATTGCGTGAAGGGTCACTACGCGAAGCAGTTGCCGCACAGGGTAAACCTATTTTAGTCTATGAAGGAGGAGAGGCTCTTTACTTTAACGAAACCGTAATAAAAGTTGGCCTGCGTGGCATTATGAATGTTATGCGTCACGTCGCTATGCTACCAGCAAATAAACGTAGCAAAATTACTGAACCGATCATAACCGATCACAGTCGCTGGGTGCGTGCTATGGAAAGCGGATTATTTTCACGCCAGGTTCAATTGGGAGAAATGGTCAAGCGAGGGGATCTGCTAGGAACCTTGAGCGATCCTCTTGGCAACGATCATGAAGAGGTTCGGGCTCCTTTTAGCGGTGTCGTTATCGGTCAACTCAATTTACCCCTGGCTCATGAAGGTGATGCTCTTATCCATCTGGCTAAAGTACCAGACGAAGATGAAGCCGAAGAAACCCTTGATACCTACAGCTCATCCTTAACCGAAGAAGATTTCAGCCTGGAACGATAAAGTAAAATACTATCCGTTATTGATGCTTTGCTGATAACCTTGATCACTATTTGTACACCCATTACATTTAAGGAAAACATATGTCTCAATTCAACAATGTCACAATTACCAAACAAGCCAACATCTATTTTGATGGCAAAGTCACTAGCCGCACGGTCCTCTTCGAAGATGGGACCAGAAAAACATTGGGTATTATGCTGCCCGGAGACTATGAATTTGGTACCGAAGCAAAAGAACTGATGGAAATTCAGGCTGGAGAACTAGAAGTTCAATTGCCTGGCGAAGATTGGAAAAAAGTAACTGCGGGTCAATCGTTTGAGGTTCCTGCCAACTCAAGTTTCAAAATTAAGATCATCAGCGTTACTGATTATTGTTGCAGCTATTTCTCCTGAACAGTATTCAACCTATGACTTAGGAAATCAATACCTGACCAGCAGAGATGTGAATTATCTATCCTGCTGGTCAGATCTCGCGTTTTTCTTCCTTGCATCACTATTAAAAAAGCACGATTATTTATGTGGATCACCCGCTTGATGAAACAATAATTACAGACAGGCCATAGAAATATGTATCTGAGTCATGATGATTTAATGTGGATGTTAAGACGTATTTACGGGCAAAGGTACAGCCGTGAAACACTGCTGCGTAAATTCAGCAGCCACAGTATCTTCAGTCTCTTGCCATATTATGATGGAATCGAGCAGCTCTTTGATACATATGAAGAAAAAAACGAGCTACTGAATAAAATATATCAAGCATTAAACATCAGAATAAGTACCACCAGCAGATCTTTTGAGCTGCCCAAAAATCTAACCTCCTACCGCAAACTGGTAGAGCACTGTCTTCCGCGTTTGATTCAAGCGATAGCGTCGGAAACATGTGATTCTCTACAACCAGGGGTGCGGGTCATGGTTAGACCAGATAGTAGCAGTAGCCAAGCCAAACCATGCAGTGAGGGATTGATTACCAACTTGACGGTGCATACCGCAACGGTACGGCTCTATGCTATTGCGGGTCGTTATAGTACTGATACATTCTCTGTAGAAATTGACCACAAAGATTTGATCGTCGTGAATGCTGAGAACCTTATTAAACGACATCAGACGTTGAAAAAAGCTGCTGAATACTTTCTTAACGACGCTATTTTAAGAGCGTTACGTACGCGCTTGAACGCTGAAACCTTTGCTTTTGCAGCCAATCTTGCTATCGATTTCTTACTCGATAACGGCTTTCTAGCTCCACGTCACGGTGAGCTGTTTTGCTCTTTGGATAAAGTGTTTCCAGCACTGGCTCCAAATCTTGCCAGGACCTATAAAAACCCGCAATTATTCAGCTCCCCCACTCTTTCATCACCGCCATCAGAACGTAAAGCTCATGTGCTGGCACTGGAATTAACAACTGGTTGCGATTACAACCAATGTACCTTTTGTACTGAATACCACCATTATGATGCCAAGACCAAAAGCTTTGAGGAATTTAAACAGCACGTAGATCAGGTCTTAAAATCGATTGGCAGTGAAAAATCTGGTATCCAACGTTTATTTATCGGTAGTGGCAACTCTTTGGGCGTAGAGACAGAACTACTATTAAACGCAATCAATTATGCGTGCGAAATCTTCCAACCTCAGAAGATCTCTCTTTATGGCAGAACAGCCTCAATTCTTGACAAATCTCTTGCTGAACTGACACTGCTAAAAGAAGCGGGGGTAAGCCTTATTTATTGGGGTCTTGAAAGTGGCTCAGATGAGGTACTTAAGTACGTCAACAAAGGCTGTAGCCAGAGCGACATGATAACTGCAGCGGCCAAATTGCAAAGTGTCGGTATTGATATTTCAGCCATGTTAATCCCTGGTCTTGGCGGATTGCGCCTTTCGAAACAGCATGTTTCCGGTACAACTGAACTCATAGATAACATCAACATCAAATACCTAACTCTTATGGCGATCAATCCCGATCCCTCTTCGCGCTATACGCAAAAACTGAAAGGCGAGGAAGAAAATCGTCATATGACCGCCGAAGAAGTCAATCAACAAGTCTATTCACTATTGTCAGGACTCAATCCCAATGACACGCAAATCGGTATGTTTACCGAGGAGATCGACCTGGTTGGGGGAAACACCAGGCGTTTTAATACTCAGTTTAATCGGGCCAACAAAGAACTGCTATTAAGAGATTTTTGGAACTGAGGTCATTCCGGCATGCTTTAACCAGACTCAGGACAAAAAAGCCCCGCAGCCAGGAGGGAGACTACGGGGCACAATGTTTTGAGAGGTTTCTCGAAAGATATCTACTTTGACTATCGCCGCTCCGCCTGCCACAACAAAGCGTCGATGATTTATTTATAACTAAATAAGTCATCTTTGTCAATAGAATTATAACTTTTTTTGTAATCTTTATTGCGCCTTTATTTTCCTCCCATTTTGACACTTAATCCAAGGGCAAAAACTTATTGAATTTCCTTTCGTAATACTTTGGTAAAAGAAACTCCTTACTCATTTTTAAACCCCTCGAACGTGTTAATGTTTTTGTAAGAAACAGTGAAAGTAAGGAGAAAATCATGCTAAAAGATCGGAATAAAATGACGGGTTACAGCATAGGTGAAGAGATTGCCAACAGTATTACTCATGGCATCGGGTTTATTCTGGCTATTATCGGCCTCGTGGCCATGGTCATAACTGCAGCAGCCAACGGCACAGCATCCCACATAGTTAGTGCAAGTATTTTTGGTGCGACAATGATTCTTCTTTACCTGGCTTCGACTCTTTACCACAGTTTTCAGGGTAAACGAATCAAGCAGGTTCTTAAGACCCTGGATCATTCCGCGATATTTCTACTTATTGCCGGAACTTACACCCCCTTTGCCCTCGTGTCTTTACGCGGTCCCTGGGGTTGGTCCCTGTTTGGCACTATCTGGGGATTAGCTCTTGCGGGTATCATTATCCAACTCACACCATTGGCAAAGATCAAAATTCTCTCGGTAGGTCTTTACCTGGCTATGGGCTGGGTAGCTATTATCGCGGTTAAACCAATGATTACAGCCCTTAATCTGTCCGGTTTTATGCTGCTATTACTGGGTGGAATTACCTATTCTGTCGGGGTCATATTTTATGTCTGGAAAAAGCTGCCCTATGGTCATGCTATTTGGCATTTGTTTGTTTTAGGTGGCAGCGTATTCCATTTCTTCTCAGTCTATTATTACGTTATCCCTCATTCTTAGGGAAACATAAAAATAAGGGTATTGCCTGCTAAAATCTAGTCGAGCAATTCAAAGTCAATGCGCCTGCGCACAGGATCGACCTCACTTACAACCACTTCGACTCGCATACCAATCTTGAATTCTTTGCGTCTACGTTCACCGGTAAGAGTGTGACTGAGAGGATCGTAATGGTAGTAATCCCCTTGTAAACTACGCACATGAACCAAACCGTCGATAAGCGTGTCATCGAGTTCAACAAAAAATCCAAACTCAGTTACGGAAGAGATTGTGCCATAAAAGAGATGTCCTACTTTAGTCGCCATAATCTGACAGCAGCGTAATTGAATCAAATCGCGCTCAGCCTGCACAGCACGCCGTTCCGCATCAGAACACTCCTGCCCCAATATCTTTAATGCTGCATAGGAATATGACTCCTGTTTAGCAGCCTGGGCCACTATCAGCTTCAGAATACGATGAATAATCAGATCAGGATAACGACGGATAGGAGAGGTAAAGTGACAATAGCTCTCAGCAGCCAGACCAAAATGACCATCATTATCCGGCGTATAACAAGCTTGCTGCAAACTACGCAGTAATTGCTGATTTAACAACCGTCCTTCCGGCCGCTCGGCAACTTCGGCAAGCATCTCCTGTAGCCCCTTATGAAGCTGTTTACCAAGCACCAAACCAACCCCGCATTCACTTGCCAACTGCTGTAATTCCTGCAATTTCGCCAGGTCTGGCGTTTCATGAATACGAAATAGCAATGGCCAGTCCTGCCCCGAGATAAAAGCAGCAACCGCTTCATTGGCGGCCAACATGAATTCCTCAATCAAACGATGGGCCTGATTGCGTTCAACTCTCGCCAGATCCACCGGATGATCGTTTTCATCAAGGATGATTTCAACCTCTGGCACATCAAGGTCTAAACTACCACGCCGCTGACGCATTGCGGTCAGATGTTGAGCCAGGACAGCCATTTGTTGCAACTGTACCTGCAGTTCTGGAGCAAGCGCACTATGAACCGGATCGTCAAGGGTACTAGCAACCTCGGTATAGGTTAAACGCGCCTGACTACAGATAACAGCAGGATAAAAGTCTGAGCTGACCGTCTTACCGTTAACATCAATCAGCAGTTCTGCGGTCATTACCAGGCGATCTTCACGCGGGTTTAGCGAACAGATTCCGTTGCTTAATGCTTCAGGCAACATCGGCAAGCAAAAGCCGGGAAAATAAACGCTGGTACCACGCTCGTGAGCATCTTTATCCAGAGCGCTGCCAGGTGTAACGTAATGGCCAACATCAGCAATACAAACCCACAGTCGATAACAGCCATCGGCCTGCTTTTGAACCGCAACCGCATCATCAAAGTCACGCGCTGTTTCACCATCAATTGTCACAAAGGGTAAATCGCGTAAATCAGTTCGACCAGCCAGTGCAGCGATCTCAACCTGCTGAGCAACCTGCCCTGCCTCCTGAATTGTTTCTGGTGAAAATTCATGAGGTAGATTATGGGAACGAATAACCGTCTGAATATCGACCTGAGGATCATCAGCTGAGCCGAGAATTTCGCTAATCCTTCCTGCAGCGGGGACATCTCCCCTGGCATAACGATCTATGTGTACTTCAACGACACTTCCAGAAGAAACGCCCTTCCCTTTGCCCACCATAATCGGGCCCTGAACCTTCTTCTCCAACGGCCAGACCATGCCTCGCCCTGAGCGTTTTTGAAAGGTCCCAAGAACCGTAGTGTGGGCACGCTCGACCACACGCAAAACCTTGCCAAATGGGCGCCGATCATACGAAGAGATACCATAGCGCACCACGACCCGATCTCCATCCATAGCGCCATCAACAAAGCGTGCGGGAATAAACAAATCCTCCTGCTCTTCATTATCTGAACGCAAAAAACCATAACCTTGATCAGCTTGAGAAAATATTCCTTCTAATGTTTTCGTCTCTTGCCTAATCCGGTATTGACCACGCCTCTCTTCGAGTTGACCAGCACGAACGAGCTGATCAAGAATTTTGGTCAGAATTTTACGTTCTCCCCCCCTCAGATCAAGGCGGTCAGCAATTTCTCTACGCGTCAGGCGACTATTTCGGCGCTGATTGAGTAAGGCTACAATTTGTTGTTCGAAGGGATGCATAAAAATATCTTCTATAAAAATATGAAAAAATTATTGCTGCGCTAGAAGCAGAGTAATATTAAAAAACAAATAGCACTAAACGGCTAACGTAAATGTTGTAAAGCCCACTGGACAATAGCACCCGTATTCATGGCGCCACTCTGGCGAGCAACTTCTTTGCCATGCTGGAATAAGACCAGAGTTGGGATTGAACGAATATTATAACGCCCACCAATAGCTGATACTTGCTCGGTATTAACTTTTGCCAAGCGCATACGAAATTCAAGCTGGGGTACTGCATCGGCAAATGCAGGCCCCATCATTTTACATGGGCCGCACCAAGGCGCCCAGAAATCAACGAGCACGGGTAAATCATTTTTTTGTATAAAACGATCAAAAGTCCGGTTTGTCAGTTCAATCGGTTTACCTGTAAGTAAGGGCTGCTTGCAGGAGCCGCATTTTGGTTTCGCTTCGAGCTTATTTTGCGCCACTCTATTTATTGCACCACACCCGGGACAAACGATATGGATTGCGTCACTCATAGCACCACCGCCTTAAAAAAATGGAACCAGATTGCCAGAAAGAAATATAAAGCTATTCAAAGGATACATGACTCAAGTTTGATATGCTATATTTTGAATAAGATTAAGTTCTACTGATATACAAAGACCCTTCAAGCCATACTTGGCATTCAAGGAGATGACTCACTATGCCATGTTTTTTTGTTTTTACCAGAGTATCTTTGGTCCTTTTTGCGTTCCTGCTATCCACCCAATCTCTGAGCTTGGCACAATATACTGTCGAGCCGAATCAGCCTCCGAGGATAACAGCTGTCAACTTTGTTAACCCGCAAATTAACACCACCGTTGATATTGTCATCGCCCTGTCAGTCGAAGATCCTGAAGATAATGTTATTTCCACTTCATATCAGTGGTTTGTTAATGGGGCTGAAGTCACCGGAAATAGCTCTGAGACCCTTCCTGCTTCGCAGTTTAAACGGGGGGACAAAGTGTCATTCAAAGCAACCCCCAGTGACAACGATAGCACCGGGACAGCCTTTACCAGCAAAGAATTTGAGATCCCCAATGCCCCACCACAACTGCTCAGCAATAATGGCCCAACTTTTGGAACTGACGAAATCACATATCAGGTTCAGGCTCAAGATCCTGACGGTGATCCACTGACATTCCAACTTTCAGGGCAACCACGAGGAATGACCATTGATTCTCAAAGTGGCCAATTGCACTGGATTCGTCAGCCCGAGACAAAAGGAGAATACACTGTCAGTATCATTATTTCCGATGACCATGATGGTCAGACGACAGCCTCGTTCAGCCTGACTTTAAAATAACAATCGTCCATTCACCATTTAATAAACAGGAAAACAGTGAGATATCCACCTATTCAAACAGATTCTAATCCGCCCCCAAAACGCCTCCTGGATCTGTTCCGCTATAGTCATAGAGCTCTCGAACTGGTTTGGTCTACCAGCGCCAAGCTCACTATCATCTTTGCCTTATTGACTCTACTGGTCGGCGTGCTTCCCGCCGCCGTTGCCTGGATCGGAAAATTAATCGTTGATGGTGTTGTTGCAGCGATCGACCTTCATCAACAAACCGGAGCAGCGGATACCAGTGCCGTTATATTCTATGTTATTTGTGAAGCAGGTATCGTTTCCATTATCGCTGGGGGACAACGCGGCATTTCTACCTGCCAGGCCCTATTACGAGGTCTCATGGGCCAAAAGATCAACCTCATGATCCTTGAAAAAGCCCAACAGCTAAGCCTTACACAGTTTGAAGACTCCGAGTTTTATGACAAATTAACTCGCGCCAGACGTGAAGCGTCGACGCGCCCGTTAAGCCTGGTAACGGGTACGTTTGGACTGGTTCAAAATGCCATTTCCTTAATCAGTTATGCCATTTTACTGATTCAATTTTCCCCGTTGACCGTCGGCATTTTACTCCTTGGTGGAATTCCAGAATTTTTGGCCGAAGCAAAGTTTTCTGGTGACAAGTTTCGTCTGTTTCGCTTTCGCTCGCCCGAAACCCGCATGCAAATGTACCTGGAAACAGTTCTCGCCCGCGAAGATTATGTTAAAGAGGTTAAACTTTTTCAGCTTGCCGGTCGGTTGCTCGATCGTTACAAAAAGATTTTTGCGCGTCTTTTTGCGGAAGATCGTCGCCTTACCCTACGTCGGGATCTATGGGGGTTTGTTTTTGGTCTACTCGGAACAGCTGCCTTTTATGGTGCATATGCCTGGATAGGTATTGCAGCGATTCAAGAAACCATCAGTCTCGGTCAGATGACCATGTACTTACTGTTATTTAAACAGGGTCAATCTGCGGTTTCTGCCAGTTTGAAAGCAATTAGTGGCATGTATGAAGACAACCTTTACTTGTCTAATCTGTATGAATACCTTGAACAACCCGTTCCAGCAGAACAAGGTTCACTCACCAGCGGCCCACTACCTGGCGATGGCGTTCGCTTTGAAAATGTCTGTTTTCAGTACCCGGACAGCGATCAGCCAGCCCTACAGAATGTGAACATTCATATTAAGCCAGGGGAAAGCCTGGCTTTAGTTGGGGAAAATGGTTCTGGTAAAACAACTTTAATAAAACTACTCACGCGACTTTACTATCCGACTTCCGGGCGGATTCTCCTTGACGGACTCGACTTAGAAGAATGGGATGGCCAAACCCTACGTGAGCGAACTGGTGTCATCTTTCAGGATTTTGGGCGCTACCAGTTTCTGGTAGGAGAAAACATTGGCGCAGGAGATGCCCGTCACTTTGAGGATCGTCAGGCATGGTCACTCGCCGCTCATAAAGGAATGGCCGATGAGTTCATAAAAGACCTCCCCCAGCAATACGAAACGCAACTGGGAAAATGGTTTAAAGGTGGACGCGAGCTATCGGGTGGACAGTGGCAAAAGATCGCACTCGCCAGAGCATTTATGCGTACAGACGCAGATATTCTCGTTCTTGATGAGCCAACAGCAGCAATGGACGCGGCAGCGGAAGCAACCATCTTTGCCTATTTTAAAGAGCTAAGTGAAGGTAAAATGACAATTTTGATATCTCACCGCTTCTCTACCGTACGTATGGCTGATCAAATTATTGTCATAGATAAAGGACGAATCATTGAGCACGGCAACCATGAGCAACTCATGGAAACGGATGGTCAGTATGCTCATCTTTTCTCTCTCCAGGCTAAAGGATATCAATAGTCAAAGACATTGGTCATTGGTCATTGGTCATTGGTCATTGGTCATTGGTCAGAAGGCTAATGATTTTGGAGCAGGGATAAAAAGACAGATAAAAAGCATAAAAAATGCCCCGGCAGGGAGAAAGGTCTGCCGGGGCCAATACGTGAGAGAGAGGTCACGTGTAAAACTGTTTAAACTTGCTTTTTATCTATTTGAACCAGCAGCTAATTAATGATTGCCACTGATAAGTTTGTATCGATTCATGACAACTATCCGCAATATTTGTAAAAAGAGCTCTTACACCCTCCTAAACATTGGTAAGACCACTTATAACCTATGACCAAATACATGTCAACACGAAAGCATGAAATGATATAAAAAACTTATTAAGATAAAACCCGAGTTGATATTCTCTCCTTTTCTTACTTAAATTTTGCCATCTAATCTACTTCAATCATTACATGCATTACTCCACCCTTTAGCTTTACTTTTCATAAGCTTTAACCATTAATAAAAAATTGCTGTAAATCAGACTCTTTACATACTATATAAAATCTTCATGATGATCTTTTATCATTGGGAATTGACCAGCAATGACTACAGCACTGAAAATTCAAAGCTATAACGCCTTTCTGAGGATCTCAGTCAAACAGTATGAAGGAAGCTGCATAGGCTTGTTTATCCTCATCAAAAATAGCATTATTCGACAATTTAGCAGTGGCTAAGAACTCCGTTTGTTTCTATAAGCGATTACAATTCAAGGCCACACCTTGTCTTGCCGGATTTTTTATGTTGTCAATCGGCCATTGGAACAAAGGCCCTCTGCGACCTATTATTAAGATCCCACATAATTAAAATTTTACTTCCAGCACTGACCAATCATCATTGGCCTGACCATATCAGGCAATAAAACCAATTTTAAGACTATGTGTTAAGACGAATACCAATAAGGAAGATCAAGACTAACCAGGAAGGACAGAAAAGGAATGCTATTGCGAAACTTAGCGGCCTGGATCAAACAGAAAAAATGTGATCCAGGCACCGACGTTTATTTAGAAGAATGCTAATGAACAGAGAAATGGGGCAAATTACTTCCACTGGTATTGAATAACGTAGTTATCCTGTCAGCAGCAAGTGCTTCAGCATATAAATGCCCCTGAACCTCCTTGCACCCAAGATTGAGTAGATATTGCAGCTGATGCTGATTTTCAACCCCCTCGGCAGCCAACTTGAAATTCATTCCTTTAGCCAACATAGCAATGCCATCAGCCACAAATGCCTGATCAGTTGTATTATTAATTTCCCGAACAAAAGAACGATCAATTTTTAAGGTACTAATCGGCAAGTTGTGTAAATATGCGAAAGAGGAATTACCACGACCAAAATCGTCAAGGGTGAGACTCACACCAAATGCTTTTAAAGTATTTAACTTCTCAGTAACATCAGATTGGCCATGTTGCAAGCCGTGCTCTGAAATCTCCAATTCCAAACACTCAGGCTTAAGTTGGTAACTTTGTACGGTATGAACAAAATGATCGATAAAATCATTCTGTTCCAGCTGAATAAGAGACAAGTTCAGTGCCACGCGAATGTCTGGCAAGCCCTGCTCTTTCCAACGCACAAGTTCCTGACAGACCGATTCCAAAACCCACTTTCCCAAAGGCACAATCAGTTTCGACTCTTCTGCAGCATGAAGAAATTTTTCAGGATAAAGCAGACCATGCTCCGGATGATGCCAACGTATCAAAGCTTCCATGCCAACAATACGGTTGTCTGACACATTTACACGGGGCTGAAAAAAGACCTGAAACTGATGTTCTTCCATGCCCCGCTTCATATCGCGCTCCACAGAAATATAGTCCGAGCGTTCAGGCATCGCATGATCGTAAAAACAGAAACCATCTTTACCATCGCGTTTGACGTGATACATAGCGATATCAGCACTCTGTAACAGAGCTTCCCTGGATTCTCCAGCCTCAGGATACATGGCAATACCAATACTCATACTGATATAAAGATCATGATCATCAACATGAAATGGTTTGCGGACTGCCTCAAGAATCTTCTCAGCAACAGCAGCGACACCACTACGAGATGTCATTCCGGGCAACAGCAAAAAGAACTCATCACCACCAAAACGACTTAAGGTATCCTCTGCTCGCAGGCAATTGCTTATCCGCTCAGCAACCTGCTGGAGGACAACATCGCCAACCACATGACCAAGGGTATCATTGATTAATTTAAACCGGTCAAGATCAATAAACAGCAAAGCAAAGTGAATTCCACTCCGTCGTGCATGGGCAAAGGCCTGCATCATCCGATCATCAAACAGCATCCGGTTTGGTAAACGAGTTAACATATCGTGATAAGCTTGAAAGCTGATATGAGCTTCATTCTTTTTACGCTCAGAAATATCACGGGCACAGCCCAATGTGCCACTGAATATCCTATTCCCATGACCACTATTTTTGTAAATCCCGACAGCGTTCAGCTCGACAATAAGCTCATGGTTAGCAAGGCATGCAACCTGATCGTTTTCGGGATTAACCTGCAAACGCATTTCAATCTTTTTGGTTGCACGACTACCTGTACGCTGCTCACTAAAATAATTATGAATTTCTGCGGCGTTATTAGGATGAATAATTTTAGAAAAATGCTGCCCCAACAGTTCACTCCGCTGGTAACCAAGTAAGACTTCAACCTGATCATTGAGAAAGGTAAAAATTCCCTGATTATTGAGCATATAAATCAAATCTGGGGAGTTGTTGATAATAAAACGATGAATGCGCTCCGAATCTGAAAGAGAACGATTGGCGACCATATCCTGGCGCTTTTTCTGACAGCGCTTGACTCCCTGCTTCACTGACTTTAATAATTCTTCAGGATCGTAAGGCTTACGGATAAAATCATTTGCTCCCAGACGCATCCCCTTCTGGGTAAAACCAAAGCTGGAATAGGCGCTGACTATAATAATTTCCGTTGCCACAGAAACGTCTTTTATATAGCTAATCAGATCGAAACCATCGATACCAGGCATCTTCAGGTCAAGAAGAACAACATGAAAGAGCTGAGTATTTAACTTACCGAGAGCTTCATCACCGCTTTTTGCAACCTCAATGTAATAGCCATTAATCTGCAACAATGCTTGCAAACTACGCAACACATCGAGCTGATCATCAACAATCAGAATATCGATACGCTCTTCTTCCTGTGGTCGTTTATATCTCTCTAGCTGCCCTGTCACACATCCCCCTATCATTATTCAGCCTCAAAATTTCGATACGGAATCTGAATCGTAAAACACGTTCCACATTTTGCACTGGAGTAACAACCTATTTGGCCATTCAGATCAGAAACCATTTTCTTAACCTGATGCAAACCAACCCCAGTGTGGCCACTCCCCTTAGAACTAAATACCGGCTTAAACAGATTTTTTTGTATCTGTACCGGTAAACCAGGACCATTATCCCGAACAATAAGCTCGACCTGCCAGTCGCGTGCAGCGACATAGACAAGCCTGGTCTCTATATTGATAACACCATCAGAGACGAAAGCTTCCATAGCATTTTTAATCAGTTGTGCGAGTATTTGACGAATCAACCCAGCATGACTTTGAAAACGGTCAAGTGTTTCTTGTAAACATAAATTAAATGACAGCGAAACACCATTGGTTGCGTCTTCTCTTTGCAATTCAACCACCTCTTTGACCAACTCATTCAAATCGACGCCTTGATCAAAAAGCTCTGAATCATTGTGAGCACCAGCATAATCGCTCAGCAGAAAATCTAGCCGCTTAACCTCTTTCTTAATCGCTGAAACAAGCGACATATTTTCTGCATTTTGAACGCTGCGACCAAGAACTTCTGCGTAATTATTGATGATTGTCAGAGGAGATTTGACCTCTTTACTAAGAGAATAAAGCAGACCACTGGTACCATTATCCGCAGGTATTACGAATTCCGGCTCTACTCCTAAAGCGTGGCTTATAATCTGAAGAAAGCTCTGCAATTGCTCAGATTGGCACAGTGACAAATCACGTTCGTCAGCAAGGCTGAGAACCACAACACCAAGTCCTTGACTATCTGCATGCAGTGGGAAACAGACAAAGCCACTACCAGCACAAAGGCGCAAAATCAAGTTGTCAGTAACAGTTAAAGCCTGAACGGCTGAGAATGAAGAGAGTTGTCGCCTCTCCAGGTAGGCATCTGAGATCAGTGAATAATGACTTTGTAGCGGAACTTCAAGATCCCTGACTAAACGATGCTGCCCTCCAGTCAACATTCCAGTCAATAAATCCCTTTTGTTATCAAGGAGAAAAAAGAATACCTCATCAGCAGGGCTCTGTTCAAGCAAAAGCTGACGACTGACAAGTAACAAATTATCCCGCCCGGAAATATGAGAGATGCGGGCGCGTGCGGCTTCTTGCCCAGCGACTAAAAAAGAGAGTTGCTGTAAACGTGTTAAAGACTCATTCAACCGGGCTCGTAGAACATCAATCTGATCTATATGGCGGTATAAGGAAGGATATAAATCCTGCCCCCAGCGAAATAGATAATGGCTTTCACTTCTGCTTAGCCCCAATAATTGCTCCGCCAAGAGCTGACATTCAGAAGTCAAATCCTCAGGAGACAGGCAAAACTGCTGACTCATCCGAGCAATTTTTAACAACATATTACTGTGAGTGAGATGCGAAATATCTGCATTCAGAAACCCGATAGCATCGGCAAGAAACGAATCGAGAGACCAGTAACTGATCATTTCGTCAGCCAAGGATAAATGGTCCCGCCCAAAGAGTTCACGCTCCTGCATGATCCGGCCAGGACAACTCATTGCCAGGCCACCACCAGCTATGAACTGTTCACCAAATTTTCTAAATAACAGATGGTTACCTAAATTAAGGAGCACACCACACAATTGCGATTCTTCAATGCGAGCGAAATTGACTGTTGGAGCAAGACAACGGGCAAATATTCCCCCAATTTGGGACAGCAGCCAAAGACGATACTGAAACAACAGTTCACGGTCAGAATAACTAATATTGCAAAGTTGTTGGGCAGCATCTAAAGCCATAGAGAGTAGGGCCGAAATGCCAATTTTTTGAATCGCGGAAGATACCGGTTCATCGCCAGTCAGAGTCAAGGAATTATTTTTTGCCGCGAGGAGAAGACGCGCGGTGAGAGCAGCGTCTTGTAAAACAATATCAGCAATCACCTGAGGCTTTTGTTGTTGCAAACAGGCTTCAATCAGTTCTACCAGAACATCAGGCTGACAAAGAAGAGTTCTTATATCCTGAGGGTAGAAAAATGTTGTGGCATTATCCATATGAACCAGCTTCCCCTCAAAAAAGGTGGAATGCAGTCAAGTATATTTGAATTCAAGCCTTCAGTATAAGGCAAATGAGGGGGCAATAAAAACCTTCATTTTAAAAATGATACTTAATATTCAGTCATTTAGAAGAGAAAAAACACGTAGAAAACTCATTAGAAAAAGCGAAGTAGCAAGATTTAAACATGTTCTTCTGACAGCAAAGCTCTATTTCTGCCCTATTTCAGATAATTATTAACAGCGCGATATTCCATCGGAATGGGCGAAGAAAAGACGTTTTTAATCTCAAGAAAAGATCTCAATCAAAGATATATCAATATTCCTCTCGATAAATTTTCCTTACTCTAAAAATATACGTTTTAAACGCCTATAAACAACTCAAAAAAGCTTAATAGAATTCTCTATCTTAACCTTGTCATCATGGCTCCATGGGCCAACAACAACCAGATGTAAGACTTCCCGCCTAAAAATATCAGCAGCTAGCTGTTTCAAGATTTGGGGCGTAAATTGACGGACCAGCTCCTCGTCCTGAGCGGCAGTACGTAAATAATCGGCCTGCAATCCCCAGCCATAACGCACAGCTTGCGCCTCGGTCTGATCCTGAGAAAATTCAAGATCAAATAAATAGTTACAGACGGCGCCTTCAAGTTCATCAGCAGGAATCTCAACCGTACTGAGCTGGTTCAAAACACCAAGGACTTCAGTGATCGCTAACTCAAGATTTTCCGGAGCAACGGAAAGATCAACAGCAACATAGCCCGTATCCTTCATTAAGGAGCAATGGGCATCAACTGCGTAGGTCAAACCAAGTTCTTCACGTAACCTTAAAGGCAAACGGGCACTGCCTCCCCAAGCCAAAATACGACAGAGAAAACGCGCTGCTAAACTACGCTGTTCATTTCTTCCGGGAAGACGAAAGGCAATTTGAATTGCAACTTGTGAATCTGAATCCTGAACCCAACAACTGCGAGGGCCAACAGGAAAGGAGACCGAAGGGCTAGCATCCTCTAGTATTACAGGGTTTGACCAATCTGAAAACTCACTCTGCACAGCGGCTAATGTCTGCTTACGATCAAGAGGCCCACAGACACAGATAACCAGATTATCTGGTCGATACCAGCGTTGATAATAATCCTGCAGAACGGCAAAATCGGTACGCTGTAAGGTTTCAGGTGAACCGATCAGAGTTTTCCCCAAGGGATGGCCAGGCCACAATAACTCTGCCATCAGATTGTCTGAATTGATCTGAACACCTTCTTCATTATAATCTTCTCTGGCTTCTTCAAGAATTATTTTTCGTTCAACATCGATATCGTTAAATTTGGGACGCCTGAGCATGGAGGCGAAAATAGCAATTCCCTCACTTACACGGGTGGGATGAACGCGGGAATGAAAACAGGTAGTTTCCGCATCGGTAGAGGCATTGACCGCCCCACCGATCATTTCGAATGCTCTTTCTAAAAGCATACTGTTGGCATATTCGGCCGTTCCGCGAAAAATCATATGTTCAAGAAAATGAGAAATACCGGCGACATCTTCATTTTCACACTGCCCTCCAACAGCCAGATAACAGACAATTTCAGCAGCATGAAGATGAGGCATCGGTACGGTTACCAGACGCAATCCATTAGCGAGAGTATCAACGTAATAATCGGTCATATAAATGTTAATCTACTTTCAAAACTTTAATCTGTGATCAAGAACCAACTGGGCCTGCGAGGATACTCATGAACAGCCATAAAGACAAAGCGGGCAACGCTTTAAGCGTCTGCCCGCTCTGATTAAGTAAAGCTACCAATAAGGCTACTTTTTCTGCAGTATACGCGCAACATCCTTAGCATGATAAGTCATTATCAAATCTGCTCCAGCACGTTTAATACTCAGTAAAATTTCCATCATAACGCGTTCACCTTCGATCCAGTCTTTTTCCCCGGCAGCTTTGACCATACTGTATTCACCGGAAACATTATAAGCAACCAGAGGAAGGTCAAAGTTATCGCGCAAATCACGCAAGATATCAAGATAGGAGAGCGCTGGTTTAACCATCAGAAAATCAGCAGCTTCGGCAACATCGAGTTGAGCTTCACGCATTGCTTCAAGACGATTGGCTGGATCCATCTGATAGCTACGACGATCCCCAAACTGAGGAGTGCTGTCCGCAGCTTCGCGGAACGGGCCATAAAAGCCACTGGCAAACTTCACGGCGTAGCTCATAATTGGAATATCGGTATAACCATGTTCATCAAGAACATCGCGGATGGCAGCAACACGTCCATCCATCATATCTGATGGCGCAACAATATCAGCCCCTGCCTGAACGTGGGACAACGCTTCCTTGGCTAACAATTCAAGGGTGGCATCATTATCGACATCTCCATCCTTAATGACACCGCAATGACCATGATCCGTATATTCACACATACAGACATCGGTAATAACAATCAAATCCGGTACGTCCTTCTTGATGGCCCGAATCGTGTTTTGAATGATTCCGGTATCAGAATAAGCATCGCTACCAACGGCATCCTTGGTTTCAGGAATACCAAAGAGGATAACAGCCGGAATGCCAAGCTCGTAAACTTCTTTGGCTTCTTCAACAATCTTGTCGATAGAAAGCTGATAAATGCCGGGCATCGAGCTGATTTCCTGTTTAATGTTCTCCCCAAAAGCGCTGAACATCGGGTAGATAAGATCATCAACACGTAAATGAGTCTCACGCACCATGCGCCGCAGGTTTTTATTACGCCGCAGTCGGCGAGGACGATAATTAGGAAATTGCATAATAACTCCTTGGCTTAGCAGCCGGAATCGTTGTTATTAGTGATAATATTGAACCATCGCTTCGACTAAGGCCTCAAGAGTCCAGGCTGCTGGCTCAAGAGCAACGGTATAACCATGTTCACGAATGGTTTTAGAGGTCAGGGGACCAATAGAGAACAGCTTGGTCTCGCCAAGTAGCTCGCGTAGATCCTCACCGAGCATAGCAACCAGATTGTCAAAAGTCGAAGAGGATGAAAAGCAGATGGCATCAAGGACACCGTTCTCAAGTAACTTGCGAATTTGATCAGCATTTTCAGCGGGGACCAGGGTCCGGTACGCAATCGGATCGGCAACATCAGCTCCGGCCTCACGTAATGAGTCAACCAGATAAGGGCGTGCCAGTTCAGCTCGTGGGTACAGCACTTTTTTACCCACTATATCCCGGTTAAGCAACTCCGCTACGATCCCCTCAGCACAGTGATCTGTAGGGACAATATTTGCAGTGACAGCATATTCCTTTAATGCTTGGGCGGTTTTGGGGCCAACCGCGACGACATCAATGTCACGCAGGAGACCGATATACTGTTCATTAGCAAAAAGACGCTCAAAAAATGCTGAAACCCCATTAGCTGAAGTCAGAATCAGGATATCAACGTCCTCGAGTTCACGCACTTCATAATCCAGAGGACCCCAGTTGGCGGGCGGAACGATTTCTATAGTCGGCACGCACACCGCTTCGGCCCCCCGAGCTTCAAGCAGGGCAGCAAAGGCACTCGCCTGCTCCCTGGTTCGGGTCACCAGAAAACGTCTGCCGCTTAAAGGCAAGCTTGTCATAAAGGATTAATCCTGACCATTATTAAAGGTCTCACAACCGTACACTTCGTTCAAAATTTCTCCGGCCCCCATGTCGAGAAGATCTTTAGCGAGAGCCACACCACAATCAACAGCATTCGCCACATGAGCCGTAATAGTTTTTTTAAGCATTTTCTGGCCGCTGATATCTGAAACCAGCGCGGTCAATTCAAGATTATCCCCGGTTACAGTACCAAAAGCTGCAATCGGAACCTGACACCCGCCTTCAAGGGTCGCTAAAACCGCACGTTCTGCCTTCACAGCGTAAGCGGTCGGGGCATGATTAAAAAAGTCGATTAAAGCATTTGTTTCATCATCATCAACGCGACTCTCTAAACCGAGGGCCCCTTGGCCAATCGCAGGCAGGCAGGTTTTAGGATCAAAATATTCACCTATCTGATCGATAAATCCAAGTCGCTTCATCCCGGCAGCAGCAAGAATAACAGCATCAAGGTTATCTTCCTTAAGTTTACCAATGCGGGTCTGAACATTACCGCGGATATCGATCATATTCAAATCAGGACGCAAATTCAGTAATTGCGCTTTGCGCCGTAACGACGAGGTGCCAATGCGTCCACCAGCAGGAATATCGGCAAAGCGGCCACAGCCCTCTTTAAGCACGGCAATATCACGGGGATCTTCGCGCTCAGTGATACAGCGCAGGTCCGTCCCGTCAGGAAAGACAGTCGGGACATCCTTCATCGAGTGAACGGCAATATCAACTTCGTTGCGTAACATTGCCTCCTGAATTTCTTTAACAAATAACCCTTTGCCACCGACCATCGCCAAAGGAACATCAAGGATTTTATCCCCTTGTGTTTTAATCTTTGTCAGGGTCACTTCAAGATCCGGGTAGCGCTCTTCCAGTCGGTCTTTTACCCAGTTGGCCTGCCACAATGCCAAAGCACTGGCACGGGTTCCGATGCGCAAAATTCGTTTCCCCATCTAAAAAGCTCCTCATCATTTATCAAAAGTAGGCAACTTCGCCAGTATTGGTAAGTTGCGTTTATAAATTCTTATAATATTTAGCCAGCACGAATATCCTGCCTAATATCTGCTTTTACCGCTGATCACTATCCTCTGGTACTTCAGGAAGGTCAAATAAAGCGCGTACGGCATCAACATATTGACTGCTGGTTTCGTTTGAGCCAGCCATCTTCAATACATTCGTTGGATGATGAAGTATTTTGTTAATGATAGCCGATGTCATTGCATCTATCGCCTTGCGTTCCTTTTCACCAAAGCCAAGGGATCCGGTCAGGGTCTTTTCCAACTCCTGACGACGGATTTTTTCTAGCTGTTGGCGCAATGCCACAATCGTCGGTTTCACTTCAAGGCTACTTAACCAGGAGCGAAATTGGCAGACTTCGTCAGCAACAATCAGTTCAGCTTTAGCAGCTTCCTTTTGCCGCTCTTTAATATTCGCCTCAACCACTCCCTGCAGGTCATCAACATCATAAAGGTAGATATTATCGATCCGGTTTGCCTTTGGATCAATATCGCGAGGCACTGCAATATCGATTAAGAACATTGGTTTATAGCGCCGTGCCTTAGATACCGCTTTGAGTGCTTTGGCAGTCAACACATAATCTGGCGCACCGGTAGAAGAAAGAACGATATCGACCTTATGCAGATGCTGTTGAAACTCTTCAAAAGGTATCGCCTGTCCCGAGAATTCTTCAGCTAATTTTTCAGCCCGACTGAAAGTTCTATTCGTCACCAGAACCCGGGATATACCATTATTCATAAAATGTTTAGCGGCGAGCTCGCACATCTCCCCGGCACCAACGAGCATAACAGTCTTACCATCCAGAGAATCAAAGATCTTCCGGGCTAACTCTACGGCAGCAAAAGACACCGACACGGCGTTACTGGCGATAGCGGTTTCGGTACGGACGCGCTTAGCGACGGAAAAAGCTTTATGTAAAAAGCGATTAAGAATCGTCCCCGCGGTCTGAAACTCGCTGGCATAACCATAAGCCGTTTTGATCTGACCAAGAATCTGCGGTTCACCGACGACCATTGAATCAAGACTGGCAGCAACCCTGAGCACATGCTGAATAGCATCCTCGCCGGTAAAGGAATATAGATGTTCTTCCAGTGCCGATAATTTCAACTGGTGATACTGGGCAATAAAGGTTTTCAGCTCGACAACGGCGGCGTCAGCCTGTTTGCTTACGGCATAGAGCTCAACCCGATTACAGGTTGAAACAATCAACCCTTCACTGATAGCGGGCAAGGCTAGCATCTGCTGCAGAGGTTCAGCCATAGCCGTTGGTGCAAAAGCAACCTTCTCTCTAATTTCAACCGGCGCGGTTTTGTGGCTGAGGCCAACGACGATTATATCCATGAACTTATTTCACCTATCTGTTCTAGTGCAGAAAAAGCTTCAAAATTGTGATATCCCCCAAGAAACAGGTTCACCCCCAGATAGGTAAATAACAGAAAAATAAAGGCAAGAATGGAGAACATTGCAGCGGTTCGTCCACGCCAGCCGGATGTCAACCGACCATGCAAAAGCCCCGCATAAAGGAACCAGGTAATCAGGGCCCATGTTTCTTTCGGGTCCCAACTCCAATAGCTTCCCCAAGCAGTATGGGCCCAAAAAGCACCGCTGATAATTCCGAGAGTCATCAAAGGAAAACCAACACTCAGACACGTGTAATTCACCTTATCAAGACTGTCTAAAGAAGGTAATAACTGAAATAATCCGGTAAAGCGCTTACTTTTCAACATACGATTCTGAATTAAATAAAAAACCCCAGCACCGAATGATAGCGAAAAAGCGGCAATGCCAAGAAACGCAAAAGAGATGTGAACAGGAAATAACCAGCTCTTCAATAACGGGTTCAACTGAATAACCTGTTGCGGAGTCAGGGCACTGGCAACCATCAGGACAACCGCCAATGGGGCAGCAAAAGAACCCATTGCAGACATACGAAAACGCAGATCAAGAAGAAGAAAAAGCAGGACCAGGCACCAGGCCAGAAAAGACAACGATTCGTGTAAACTCGTTACCGGAGTTCCCCCGGCAGAAGAATGTAAAAATCCGAAAGCGGTAGCATGTACAAGGACGCCACCAAAGAGCAACCACCGTCCCCAGTTACCACAAGAAGGCTTCTTACTTACCAGCGCAGCAATATAGCAACTGCTGGCCAGCAGATAGATCAAAGTTGTCATGATTGACAGCAGATTAGAGATTCCCATAGCATCCTTCCCGGTGGTGACTGAAATGGCGCACTGCCCGGCAATCGCTGGTTTTACAGATTGAATCAACATGCGTTATTAATAAATAACAGTATCCATGACCTGTTGCGATCTCGTTATTACTCTGCAGTGAAAGTATTTCTATCAATTGAGCATTTTCACATATCAGGGTCATAAATGTCACGCTCTGCAGCATAGAATTCCAGAGGCCATACGATTAACGACCGAACAATTCCTTTTCGACCAGTTCACATAATAGATGGCCGGCAAACTGAGCAATCTCGATCAGCCGTGGAGTAGAGCTATTACCAAGATCGAGTGCAGCATCAAGATCTTCTTGCAGCAAAGGGTCCGCAGCGCTGTTGCCACTCAATAAAAACACTGGCTGATCATTATCTCTGACATCCTCAATCAAAGCGCTTAATTCTGGAGCTGACGTGCCATCAGAGAAAATCAACACCAAATGTTCTTCACTATTGATAGCTCGATAATGGCGCAACAGCAATTGTTCGGCCTGGCCATTGACCTGCATTTGAGCTGCTAACAGCGGGTCACTGCCTAAGCACAAAGCAGGCAGAGCCGGGCGATCAAAATCGAGTTTATAGGTAAACTGGGTCGCCAGCATATGGGCAACAGGAACCAGCGCGCCATGACCAGCGACCAGCAACTGTCCTCCTTCAGCAAAAAGAGCCGCCAAACGTGTCGCCAGAGCACTGAGAGCAGGGCCTTGATCCTGGCAAAATTGATTATGTAGGGAATTAACCTGACGACAGACGGCGTCAATATGTTGATTCATTTTTTATCCTCCGAAAAACCGCCAATAAGCAGCATTTATTACTCACGGCAGCTGCATAATAGGAACCCGCCTTTTAACTGTCAAGCTTCTGAACTTTTCTAACCTGTAGAAACGCCAATTAAGGGCAAAAATCATTGCAACCGGTTTTTCACAAAACATGACACCATAATTCAGCAACAAATTGAACAAGCCGCTTCCGCTACGGAGAAAAGAGTCTTGAACAGTCATATATTTCTCCATTGCCCTTGATTTTTCATGATCTTCCAATATATTGTGATATGGATATTCTACAGCAAACATTCACGGCCACAACTAATGAAAAAGGAGAAGTCGATGGCTAGCGACAAAATACTCGAACTTAGCGATGCTCAATTTGAAGCAGACGTTCTTAAATCAGATACACCTATTCTGGTTGATTTCTGGGCAACCTGGTGTGCACCTTGTAAAGCAATTGCCCCGGTACTTGATCAGTTAGCAGAAGAATACGATGGCAAAATCAAAATCGGCAAAGTTAATGTCGATGAGAACCCTGCAACTCCTGGTCAGTACGGTGTGCGTGGTATCCCAACCATGATCCTGTTCAAAGATGGTGAAATTGTTGACCAATTGGTTGGCGCAGTACCAAAGAATCAAATTGAAAGTTTGCTTGAAAAAGCACTTTAATAAAACAGCGGGCTCTACTCAATAGCTGCGGGGCCCGCTTTTAATAACTGCGGTTACAAGTGTGGAGCAAAAATCAACTATCGACAACGTGTTACTTTGTCCCTATTGCCGTTAATATTTCGATAATTGTTTTTCTACTTTCGGTGGAATATCGTCCACGCTTTACTTCGGCGAGGATATGGTTCTTCTGGTTGAGAAGATCCTGCTGTTTTTCTACCGCCTCATCGTAAATCTTCCTTGAACGTGACGTCAAATCTTTGCGAGCAGCCCATTTGTCCTTCTCTGCCTGCTGGTATTGCTGTGCAACAGACTGCGCCTGGGTCAGCAGCTCTTGCTCTTTTCTTTCACGCACTTCAATCTCTCGTGTAGCGCGCATAACCTCTTGTTTAAAAGCATGACTTTGCTGCTGAGAAGAGCCAGTTACAGGTACATAGTTCAAATTATCGGCAGACGTCTCAGGAAGCTTCTGAACCTTGGCCCGGCAGGATTCGGGCAACGCCTGTAAGTTATCTCCCGCATATAAGCGACCATCGCTATCTTTGCAGGTATACACCTGAGCGCTCACCGGCCTATGAACCAAACAAAACAGAGTAATGGCCAATATAGACTTTGTCATAGTCCCACCTAAAAGGTTCGCTCACTATCAAGCATAATGGTCACCGGCCCATCATTAACCAACTCCACAGCCATATCGGTCCGAAACCGACCCGTTTGCACTTTTAGCCCTTTGCTAATTAACAGATCCGTAAAGTAATCACACAGTGGCTCGGCCACCTCAGGGGCCGCTGCCATAGCGAAACCAGGCCGACGCCCTTTACGACAATCAGCCAGCAGGGTAAATTGCGAGACAACGATAACCTCGCCACCACAATCCTTAACGGAAAGATTCATTTTCCCTTGTTCATCTTCAAAAATACGTAAACCGGCAATTTTTTCGGCCAGATAATCGGCAGCTTGCTGCGTATCTCCATCAGCAACCCCCAGTAAAACAACCAACCCGGGACCAATATCAGCAACACGTTCATCAGCCACACTTACCCCGGCACGACTCACTCTTTGAACTACAGCTCTCATTTTGATAACTATCTTTTCTTCAAGGAATTAAACCTGCCCGGCCAATTTTCTAAGAAATGACAAATTCTCCAGATCATGGCAATGATCTTCTCCACTTGCTGTTTCAAGAATTTTAGGAATATGTCTCAATCGGTCATCACTCATTAAGGTAGCAAAACCCTCACGACCAATCATCCCCTTACCGACATGATCGTGACGATCGACTCTTGAACCGAGAGGCTTTTTGCTGTCGTTAAAATGAAACAGCGCCAGTTTTTCAAGCCCTAGTAAATGGTCAAAACGTTCTATAACGGTAGCACAACTTTGGGCTGAACGAAGATCGTAACCAGCAGCAAAGGCATGACAGGTATCAAAACAAACCGCTAGAGGACCATCCCCTAAAGCATCAATGATAGCGCAAATTTCTTCAAATGACGCCCCCAAAGAACTTCCCTGGCCTGCAGTATTTTCAATTAGAATCCGTACATCACCAGGAGCTTCAGAAAAAATGGTCTTAAAACTATCCACTACCGTACTAATGCCGGCATCTAACCCGGAACCGACATGCGCACCGGGATGCATCACCAGATCCGGAATACCTAATAAGGAGCAACGTTGCATCTCGTCGATAAAAGTGACAATCGACTTCTGGCGTAACTCACGATCAGGACTGGCCAGATTAATCAGGTAACTATCATGTGCGGCAATGTAACCTAGCTGACTGCCCTGGTATGCTTTGCGAAAAAGTTGAATATCCTTCTCTGCAAGGGGTTTGCTCTGCCACCGGCTGGCATTCCGGGTAAAAACCTGAATGGCAGAACAGCCGACGTCTTCCCCCCTGGCGACGGCCTTATGAATTCCACCCGCGATGGAAACATGGGTACCGAGTAATAATGGCGCCCGATCAAGCTTGTTCACTCAGACTCCTTAAGCCATTGCTCTAAAACTTTGCAAACTTCAGCGCTACGGTCAATAAAAGCATCGACAAACGAGTGCTCCGCTCTCTCTTTCTGACTGCTCACCAAAATCGTTTTCATCCCCAGGTCTTTGGCTGTTTTTAGATTTTGCGGCTGGTCTTCAACCATAACACATTGATCCCCGGACAACTTCAAGCGGCTAAGAACCGCCTGATAAGGTCCCGGGTGAGGTTTTGGTTGATAGTTGTCAATGCGAATATCAAAGACATCCGCAAACAAGCCATTTAATCCAAGAGCAGTCACCACACGATCGACATGGCAACGTGAGCCATTGGTAAATACGTAGCTGGGGATGCCGATTCCGGCAATAGCCTGCTGCAAGCACTTATCAGAACTGATTCGACTCCCGACATCAACAGCATGAACATAGTCCAGATAGTCCTCCGGATCGACCTGGTGATGCAGAATAAGCCCCTGTAAAGTTGTCCCGTAGTCTTTCCAGTAACGCCGCCGTAACCCGTCTATATCACCATAATCGATAGCAACAACATCTTTCATATAACGATTAATACGCACATCAATCAGTGAAAAAAGATCACATTCTGCTGGATAAAGCGTGTTATCCAGATCAAACAAAATAGCTTTTAGCTCTTTAGCTGGTTGCAAATTCACCACTAAACACCTCTACTGCGGGACCAGTCATCAACACTGGACCATCATCAATCCATTCTAATTCAAGGTCACCACCACGCAGATGATTGACAATCTGTGCGCCGGTTTTTCCGGTTAACACGCCTGCTACCGTTACCGCCGAAGCACCTGTTCCACAAGCCAGTGTTTCCCCAGCACCACGTTCCCAAGTCCGTTGGATAACTTCTTTTGAACTGATAATCTGAACAAATTCAACGTTGGTTCGACGTGGAAACAACGGGTGATTTTCAATCAACGGTCCATACTTCTCGACCGGAAAAGCCGCAACATCATCAATATAGACGACAACATGGGGATTCCCCATGGAGACACAGGTGATCAAAAACTCCCGATCTTCAATAACCAACGGTTGGCCAATAACTTGTTCACCTTCGGGTCCGTTCATGGGCAGATCTTCTCGCTTTAAACCAGGCAACCCCATATTGACCCGGACTTTAGCAATTGTACCATCAGCACCAGCAAACATAGTAAGCGGCAAAACACCATTACCAGTTTCCACAGTGATCTCCAAAGATTCAACAAGACCATGATCATAAGCATACTTGGCAACACAGCGAATACCGTTACCACACATTTCAGCCTCACTACCATCAGCATTAAACATGCGCATCCGCACATCGGCATTATCTGATGGCATAATCAGTATCAGCCCATCCGACCCGATACCGAAATGACGGTCGCTGACCTGTTGTGCTAATACTGAAGGATCTGCGATGGTCTGGTTAAAACAATTAATGTAAACGTAGTCGTTCCCGGCACCATGCATTTTGGTAAATTTCATATAACTATCCTTTGCCGATGGTTATTGCGCTAAAAATAGCGTACAGCTTCTTGGGAGGCTGTCAGACTTTACGGATCATCGCGATAAAGCAGCTGGTCGAGAGCAGATTTTCGACCATTTGAAGGCGAATAGCCGTAGCTATTGGTCGAAAATGGTCGGGAATATGGTCCGATCAGATGATTTTGCAGCAGATGCATGTAAAGCCCGACAGCCTCCCAGGGTATACAGGGGACTTATCTCTCTGTTAATATAATTCCACTGTCAGCTTCACTCAACCCATAACGCTTGATAAGGAGAATTCATGGCGTTTTTTCTTAAAACAAAAATCTGGCAAACAGGAGCTCTAGACTGGTGGGGCATGATCGGCAATGAAGATGTCTTTCTTGGCAATCGTGAATTTCCACAACCTCCTGAGGAGGGCGATGAATGGCTGGTCAAATCCACGGGGCAGCGCTTTAAAATTATCGACAGCGAAATTTGCCTGATTGCAACCGAGGAGCCTCAACAGCCATGGCTTTAGAAATCGTTCAGATACCAGCCAGTGATATGGATAATTTTTCCTACCTGGTTTTCTGCCCGTCTACCAAAGAAGCGTTGGCGATCGATCCTTCCATGTACCCTGAGCGCCTGCTTGATAAAAGCAGGGAACTCGGTGTTCATATCTCACTGCTCGCCAATACGCATGGGCACCGTGACCATGTCGCCGGCAACCAGACAATCATTGACGCGACAACAGCTAAATTAGCCGCCCACCCTCTCGATGTCAGCCCCCTCGATATTGAACTTGAAGATGGAGCAACGCTGACCGTCGGTAATAATCAGATCGACGTCATCCACACCCCGGGGCACTCTCCAGGGTCCCTGGTTTTTAAAACCGAAAATGCTGTAATAACTGGCGATACATTATTCGTATCTCGTTGTGGCCGTGCAGATTTACCCGGCAGCAACGTTAACGACATGTATTATAGCCTACAGCGCTTAAAATCATTACCGGCAGATTGTTTTGTTTACCCTGGCCATGACTATGGTCCAAAACCGGTATCAACTCTAAGGTGGGAATTGGAAAACAATGACTACTTAAAGTGTCCTGACCTGGATAGCTTTATTCGCTTAAGAATGGGGTAAGCAGTACTTTAAAAGAAAACCGCTTCCAACTGAACTTATTTGGAAGCGGTAACTTTTGTCCGGGCCAACTGATCACTCCAGCCCCGCTTATCAGGATTTAAAAGAATAACCAGCAATCCTACCCCTAAGGGAACGAGCTGCAATAGCCCGCCAACACTGCGCAGAAAAGCTTGTCCAAACGAAAGCTCATCATGCTCCACTGTTTCGACACGTAATCCGAACAGCATTTTCCCCGGTGTTTGTCCGGCAAGAAAATGGAACAAGGTAAAATACCCAAAACATAGAAAAAACAGAACCAGGAAATATGGAACTGAAAGCTCAAGCAAGGTTTCCATACTCGGAAGCCAGAAATCACCTTCAATGGCATATTCTGCCGCAAAAACAAAACAGCCACCAACAATAATCAAAATGAGATAATCGGCAACCGACGCGGTTATTCGTTTCGCCAAAGGTGGGGTCTGATTTTCCTGAGACTCAGCAGTAGCCATTGTAGAAACGATTGCAGTAGGGATCCCTGTGTGGCTATCATCCTGATCCGGAATTTCTTCTGCCACCGCGGATAAAGAAAAATCACGATAAAACTCTTGATAGAGAGCCTCTTCATCGACAGCTGCTTCTACTTCTACTTCTACTTCTGCTTCTGCTTCTGCTTCTGCTTCTGCTTCTGCTTCTGCTTCTGCTTCTGCTTCTGCTTCTGCTTCTGCTTCTGGGCGACTGTCAATGACTGTAGAACTGTCAACGGTAGACTGTTCCGGTTGAAGGGTTTTATCGACTAAAGCCTCATCAGCATTTGCAATGTCATCTTCTGATTCAGTAACCAAATTAAAAACTGGCTGGGTTTCCGGAGCCTCATCAGAAAGAGAAGGCTCCGGTAAGTCAAAAGGGCTTTTGGGGTCACCTCCGGAACCCTGATCTGTCGCATCAGTATCATCAAAAGCCTCAGTACCTAAATCATCATCAATGCCAAAATCGTCTATTAGCTCATCGTCTTCCGGCAAATCAAAAGAAAAATCTTCACTTTTAGCTGGAGTATTCTCTGCAGCAGCCTTTGGACCTTCAAGCGATTCTTCAGCGTCTTCTTCATCTTGAGCTTCTTCAAACAACTCATCAAACGACAAGTCATCATCCTCACTGCTATCGCCCATGAAATCAAAGCCAAAGTCATCTGCATCAGAGCTATCAGAGTCGTCAAAGTCCCCGCTAAAATCAGCAGAGTCAGTGTCCGCACTTACAGAATTAGAGGCGCTCTCACTCACTGTTGCGGCAGTGGCTGCCGCAACGGCAGCGTCAGCACTCTCGATATCAGCATCAAGATCCTCATTGAGGAGCTCATTTCCTTGCGCCATCTGCCCCGGAAACAAAACACTCTGAATACCATAACGTAGCTTATACTCGCTCAGATCTTTACCGCACTTTTTGCAGCTATCGAGATAGTCGAAACTATTATAGCCACACTTTGGACATCTCATGCTTCTTCCTTTCTTTCCTGAAAGTACAGCCAGTTAAATGTGTTGGCCGGTCCCTAAATCACCATAAAGATATTGTAAAACTGACATCATCGCAAGTCCGGCAGTTTCAGTACGTAGTACGCGAGGCCCCAGACTGACCCCGACGAAACCGGACTGCTCCAACATATTTACTTCTGCTTTACTTATACCCCCCTCAGGACCAACAACAACAGCAACACTACGCGGCTTGGACTCAGAAAGAACCGCAGTCAGAGGGGTTTGACTCTCTTCCCACAAAACCAATTTTAACTCTGCATCAACATGATCAGCCACCTGACTAAGGGGCTGATCAACCTGCAGGGTTGGCAGGTAATACTGACGACATTGACGTGCCGCTTCCTGTACAATTTTTTCCCACCGTTGTACCTTTTTATTTTTTCTATCGCTTTTGAGCTGCCCGATACTACGTTCCATATCAACCAGATAAAAGTGATTTACTCCAACCTCTGTACCCTTTTGCAGAACAAGCTCTAATTTATCGCCTTTGGCCATGCCCTGAATCAAAGTTAAATCACAACCTGGAGCGGGTGCCTTGCGAACGGCAAGAACAACCGCACAATCGTCCTCCGTCAGCTCTGCAGCAGCGACATAACCTTCTGCATTGAAAAGCTCAAAACTATCACCAGTACCAAGGCGTAATACAGTTTGCAGGTGCCGCTTTAAATCATCAGGCAACGCAACAACACAACCACACGGTGTTAATTCCTGCTGAATATAAAAACTACGCATTCCCACCGTACCGATAAACCAGACAAATCCAATCCTCCTGATAGCGACATTCCTTGAAGGTCAAATTCAAAGCAGAAAAACCAGCGCGAACGAAATCTTCTTTCTCGCGCAGGATTCCGGACAGGACAAGGAAACCACCAGGATTAAGATGGGCAACAAAATGCTGACCAAGCCGAACATTTTCCTCTGCCAGGATATTTGCCACAACAAGGTCATATTGGCCAGGCAATTGTTCCAAAGATTCTTCAGTTACGGTTATCTGGCCCTGGTACTGGTTATTGGCAATATTTTTACGCGCGACATCGCATGCGATGGGATCAATATCATTTGCCATAATAACCGGGCAACCAAGGGCAGCGGCACCCAGAGCAAGAAGTCCCGATCCTGTTCCGACATCAAGCATGGAATCTGGAATCTGATTACTTGCCATCAGGTCAGCGATCACTTCCAGGCAAAGTTTTGTCGTTGCATGGGTTCCCGTGCCAAATGCCATTCCCGGGTCAATCTCAATAACAACGTCATCATCGCCGGCAACAACATCTTCCCAACTGGGATGAATAAGTAAGTGTTGACCGACACGAAAAGAAGAGAAGTTCTGCTTCCACTTTTCGGACCAGTCCTCAATTTGAACATTCTCTCCAAGATTGACCTGAACGTTAAACTGCTGGCTGATCGGCATCGCCAATAACGTATTACGTACATCGGTAAGAAGCTGTTCCGGGTCGGGAACATCTTCAAAGTAGACCTTCAGCCGGTAACACTTTTCGGGGTCAAGATCATCATCGGGCACAACAAACGTATCAAGTTGCCGCTCTTCGACAACCAGGCCGCAACATCCATAATCAGCTACGACACTACTCATCAAATCGACAAGTGCACCGGGAGCTGCTATCTCTATAACTATCCACTCATTTTTCATCCTTATTAATTAACAGAACCTATCTATTAAAACAACATTAAACAAGCTGAGCCTGCAACAAAAAATAGAATTTAATAATTAGAACATTATCATAATTAACTTGATTCATGTTTTCCCCTCTGCTAATCTTTGTAAAATTTCATGAATCTTGGCTAAAGCAAAACAAGGACGTGTTGCACCGGCATAAAGCATTGGTCGGTAACACATTTTGTTTTGCAGTAGTTAAGCTAGGCATACTAAATAAAGGAGCCATTTCTAATGCGCATCTTGATTGTTGAAGATGAAAAAAAAGTAGCCAGCTTTATTAAAAGAGGGTTGGAAGAAGAAGAATTTACTGTCGATGTTGCTTACGATGGTAATACCGGCATCGAAATGGCTAAGGCAGATCAGTACGATCTGATTCTTATGGATGTGATGCTACCCCAGAAAGATGGCCTGACTGCAATTAAAGACCTCCGCAGTCTTAAAGTCAGCACCCCAATCTTATGCTTAACCGCTAAAGACACGGTCGAAGATATTGTTGCTGGTCTCGATATTGGCAGTGATGACTACCTGACAAAACCCTTTGCCTTTTCAGAACTGATTGCCAGAGTCAGGGCTCTGATTCGCCGTGGCAGCCAGGATCGTGGAGCTGAACTGTTCTTTGCTGACTTGCGTGTGGACCCTGTTGGCCACAAAGTGTGGCGCGGAAATACCGAATTGGAATTGACGGGAAAAGAATATGCTTTGCTAGAGTTCTTTATGCGCAATCCAAATCAAGTTTTGACCCGTACCATGATCGCAGAGCATGTATGGGATTATACTTTTGATTCATTTACGAATATAATTGATGTTTACGTTAATTATTTACGTAAAAAAATTGATCTTAATTTTAATAAACGACTTATCCATACTGTTCGCGGTGTTGGTTATGTCCTAAAAGAAAGCGACTGATTTTCTTTTGAACTAAAAAAGACGATCGGGTACTTTATATACCAACAACTTAATGAGTCTTTCAGGAGGATGAACGCCTTGTCTCATAAACTTGCGCAGCCGCGCAGGCATTCAAATACCCTTTCAGATGCGGTCAAACAGCTTATTGAGCTGATGGATCAGACCTGCACTGAAACCGAACCACCTCAGTTTAACATTGATGAGGAGTCTTCGGCAGAAATTACAGCTCTAGCCAACAGCTACAATGGACTGCTGCAACGTATGACCGCCAGTTTGAAAAGATCACGTCAATTCTCAGCAGACGTGACCCACGAACTCCGAACACCTTTAACAATCCTGCGCGGAGAAACAGAACTTGCGCTACGGAATGACAGACCCAAAGAACAACTCAGAAGAGTGCTTGAATCGAATCTCGAAGAGATCAGTAGAATGAGTTATCTCATTGAAGATCTCTTACTCCTGTCTAAAAGTGACTTAGGTGAGATTCCGCTTAAAAAAGAAGCTCTGTTGTTGCAGGAACTGATTCTGGAGTTGCATCATCAGGCCACGCTACTAGCAGCGGCTAAAAATATCACGGTTGGTTTGAGCCTGCCTGAGCAAGAATTTCAAGTCAGCGCTGACAACCTGCGCCTACGTCAGGTCTTTCTTAATTTACTGACAAATGCCATCAAGTACACTCCGGAGCAGGGTAAAATTGATATTACAGCCCAAATAACGCCACAGAACCAAGTCGAAATTACGGTTACAGATACTGGCTCGGGGATGGAAAGTGATCAGCTTGAACTCATTTTTGAGCGTTTTTACCGCATTGACAAAACCAATAACCGTAACGATGGTGGTTCTGGCCTCGGCCTGGCTATTGCCAAATGGATTACTGAAGCCCATGAGGGAACAATTTCGGTAATCTCCACCCCGGGCAAAGGAAGTTCTTTTAGTGTGAAACTTCCATTGATTTAATCAATGGCGCAAATAAATATATTAAATATCGCAACAACAAAGACTTAAAAATATTGGTAACTGCTATTTGAATCGTTAAAAATTTATTTTTTTGTTCCATTTTCATAAAAAGTTCTGTATAAACTCTTCCCGAAGTCATCTTGTATGACTTCGGGCTCCGAAGACCTCCCCCCCCTCCAGGTCTTTGGGGCCTTTTTTTATTCCCCCCTTATCTAATCTTAATATTTTTTGGTTTTTCTGCTTTAATTGGGTATCAGTCAACCCTTTATCAAAATGACATCACTTGCTATACTCGCCAACTGTCCCACATAATTTAGAAAGGATCAGTTATGGTATTCTCTCCACGCCCCGTCTATCTCGCCGATTCATTTATGCTTCCGGTCGGTAAATATAATGGCAGGCATCGACCTAAAATCAGTTTTTTTGAATTGGTTGATGCCATTCAACCACTATTGGAAAACTCATCCATCGATAAAAGTAAAATCGGCTGCGTCGTTGTTGGGTCACAAAACCCTTTTGCATTTTCAAAGATCGATAACGTCGCAGCTAAAATTTGCGGTCGCCTTGGTATCAGTGGCGCAAAATCGGTCTTGATTGATACCGCATCATCATCGGGAGCCAGTGCTTTTGAAGCCGCCTACCTTGAAATTGCCTCAGGCCAGCATGATCACGTCCTGACCATCGGTATTCAGAAAATGAGCGATGTCTCAACCCGCGAAGCAACCAAAATTGTCGCTGGTGTCATTGATCGTGAAGAAGCTGAATATGGATTGACTATGCCTGCCTGTGGTGCTCTTGTGGCTCAATCACTGATGCAGGAATTTGGCTTAAACAAGCAACAATGGAATGAATATTCGGCTCGCTGGACGGAACGGGCTCATAAATTTGCGGCACAGAACCCTGATGCTCACCTTAATCATGAGATCTCCGCAGAGCAGTACCTTGCAGATATGAATGGTGGTAAGAATTATCTCTATTACGACCCCCTTCATTATTACGACTTCTGCCCCATGTCCGATGGCGTTGCAGCCTGTCTTTTAAGTGCAACACCCCATGAGGTTCGTGTCAGTGGCGTTGGATCAGGAACAGACATTCCTACCATTGCTGACCGATTGACCTACACCAGCTTCCCAGCGACTAAAATTGCTCTAGCTCAAGCGTTAGGAAAAGCTGGCTTAAAAAGTTTACAGGAGCTTAAAGAACCAACGCACATCAATATGCATGATCCATTTAATGGCTTTGGTCCAGTCAATCTGGTCGACCTGGGAGTTGCTCCCCGTAAAAAACTCCTGGATGCATTGCTTGATGATTCCTTAACCGGCCCGGAAGGACGCTTTCCAACCAACCTGACTGGTGGCTTGAAAGGACGCGGCCACCCACTGGGTGCCACCGGCATGGTTCAAATTGTAGAAAACCATCAGATGCTGACTGCCGGTCGTTACAAAGCAGCGTTGTCTCATTCGATAGGCGGACCCATCAATAATAATGTCGTCGTACTTCTCGAAACAGAGCAACATTTCCGTCATCGCCGAACCCTGCCCTATAAGCCTGAAGAAAAGCCACAACTGGGTCAAATGAAGCCAGTTGGCATCGATCTTAATGCTATTCTCGGCAAGGAAAACAAATGCACCGTGACATTGCTGGCAAAAACCTCGATGCATGATTTCCGCACTGGCAACCCACAGAAGACGTTATTAATCTTTTCGCGCAAGCACGAAGGGGAACGCTATAACTTTCTTATTGGGGTTGCTCCGGAATCGGCCGTTTCCCTCGAAGGCCTTAAACATGGTGATAAAATCCAGCTCCAGCGCATTGATAAAGATATCACCATTAACGATATTCCGATCAGGCAACTGTATCGCAAAACGATCGCTGGCGTGGTTGAGATCGCGGATACCGCAATGCGTAAATTCCGCAGTAAAAAGGATTAACTATTTGAACTCCCCGTTGATCATCATTACCTTACCACCGGTATCTCAATGTTGATCCCAGACATACCATGTCCGGCGCCGTACTGGCGCCGGATCACGGTCATTAGCATAACAATGAAACAGTCAGACGGTGCGCATTTGCACAGTGTAATCAGACCAGCTTCGTGCTAATCTTCAACCTATGCGCATAACTGTCAAACATCAAGTTTTAGTCGCCCCGGCAATCATGCTTTGTTTGCTGATCTTACTGTTGGGGTTTCTGCAGTTCGCCTATTGGAACCTGGCGGCAAAACGGCAGGAAGCACGAGCCATCGGAACGACTTTTGTCGCCCTTGCCGAAGCAGACATGGCCGCGCGCCGACTGCATGTCCTGATTCGTTCAATCCAATATAGTGGTATGGCCAGCCCGGAAGAGATGGCCCTGGTTGCCGACCTTTATGAACGCTTAACGTCAGCGGTTGACAGGCTCAAACCCTTTGGTCCCCTTAAACAGTCAGGACAGATCGAACTCGTCAAACAACTAGCGGCCCAACTGAACCCTGTAGATAGCGCAGATCCCGAAAATACAGCTAAAAAATATGCCAATTTCCGTGCTGAATTATCGGGCTTATCCAACCTGACCCAGATCCACCTGAACAGACTGCGTACCACTCAGGAACAGGATATCAGTCAGCTGGTTGAGCAGACCTATCTTATCTCCATGGCAATTCTGACTATAGCCATTGTTCTTGGCACCTGTATATCGGTATATTTTGGCCGCCGGATTTTACAGCGGATTCAGGTTCTGTCCCAGAACGCCTTACAAATTGCCGATGGTAAACTCGAACTCCCCCCGGCCCCCGACCATATCAAAGACGAACTGGACACCTTGGCAGTATCTATCAGTCGCATGACAAAAAGATTAATTCGCGTCGTAGGGACAGAAAAACTGTTTGAAGGAGCAGAGGAAGAAAGGCGCCGCATAGCTATGGATCTTCATGATCAATCGCTGTCCGATCTATCTGGGATATTGCGAGGGTTACAATCGATAAATCAAGACATCTCAGAGCCGTCATGTCGTGAGAAGGTCAATGAGCTTGACCATGATCTCAGTCAGGCAATTACCAACTTGCGTGACATTATGAATAACCTTCACCCTCAAACCCTCGACATTCTCGGCGTGGGTGCGGCAATAGAAACTCACTTGGAACAGCATTGTGAAGCTCCTGATTTACCAGAGTTTCATTTTTATCAAGATGATCAGGTTGATAGCCTGAATTTTGATAAAATGCAAAAACTCTTTCTGTATCGTATTGCGATTGAAGCCATACAAAATGTCATTAAACATGCTCAAGCGTCACGCTATGAAGTATCTCTCGAACTGCGGAATGAAGTCCTCGTTCTGGCCGTAGAAGATAATGGTCAGGGCATGAGCAACAATATCTACGGCAGACACGCGGAAGGGCGCGGGCTTCTGAACATCCAAGAGCGAGCGCGCAAAATTGGAGCAGAGGTCAAGTGGGGAAAATCACGCTTTTCCAGTGGGACTCGTTTTGAGTTAACCTTGGCGTGCAAAGAAATCGTCAAATAATTTCCTCACCATAAAATTTGGCAACGAGCAGGCTTTCTGGCATAGCAATGAGCAACCTTTCATAGTGGTTGAAAAATTCGGGACATATTGCATCGCCGCAGGTCCTCGTTCCACCACAGGTAAAAAAGCTTTTACTGAAAACAGTCCAAGAGGTAAACACCATGTCTGATCTACAAATTCTGATTGCTGAAGACAACCCCAAAGATTTTGAATTTCTGGAACAACTGCTCACAGATTGGGATGAGACCGTCCACATCACTCACGCAGCTAATGGTCAGGTTGCTTTTGAGATCAGCCAAACTCTGGAACAGCCACTTATCATCAGCGATATTCAAATGCCCGAACTCAACGGTATCGACTTTGCCAGAAACCTTTGGCAGGAAAAAACTAACGCCCGTATCGTTTTCTGGAGTCAGTTTAAAGACGAAATGTATGTACGCTCCCTGGCTAAAATAGTTCCTCCCGAAACCGTTTATGGTTACATCCTGAAATCTAGTCCGAAAGAACGTATCGCCTCTGCTATTTATACTGTCCTGGTCGAAGAACAATGCTGGATAGCCCCTGAGGTACGTAAAGTTCAGGGTCGCGCAGGGCATAGCTTAACCGCTCTTTCCGATATTGAATACGAAGCGCTACTCGATATCTCCCTTGGTCTGACCGATAATCTTATCGCTCAACGCCGCTATCTTTCCCGCCGCGGTGTACAAAGCCGCCTAAACTCTCTTTACAATAAATTAGGTATCGACCAGGAACAATTTCACAGTGAAAAATATGGTGATTCTTTTAATCTACGAAACAGGGCGGTTGCTGTTTCCTTAGCGCGCGGCCTTATTAACGCTTTTGAAATGGAACACGAAGAACACGAATTTCAAGACTGGTTCAAACGTTTTCAGCGTAACAACAAAGAAAAAAAATAATCATAACAAACTCTTACCATCGACCTACCAAACCGGAATGAGCGTTGTCAGGTCTTTAATCGGATATAGCCATAGTCTTGCGGTATTTAATTTACCAGCAAACACCGTTATCTAACCTTGTTTTAACCTCTGGAGTATGGTAAAAGGTCTTACCAAAGACCATGGAGATTGATATGTTATGAGTACTGTATTTAAACCTATCCGACCAAAAAAATTATCAGAAGAAATTGTCGATCAGATTAAAGAGCTGATTTCCAGAGGCGACCTCGGCCCGGGACAAAAAATTCCTTCTGAACGTGAATTAGCTGCCCTGTTAGGAGTCAGTCGTCCTTCTGTCCGTGAAGCGATCATGGTTCTTGAAGCAATGGGCTTTCTTGAGGCTCGCCAGGGTGGTGGGACCTACGTTCGTTCGCTTGCTGACGCAACGATGGCTGATCCATTGGCAAGTATGGTTGAGCGCCGTGATCCCCGCATGCTACACGCTTTAACTGAAGTTCGTATTGGCTTAGAAACCTGGTCAGCATACTTGGCTGCCAAACGTGCTGATGAGGCTCAGATTAAACGTTTGCGCGAACTTTATTCAATTATGGAAGAACAAGCAGTTACCGGTGGATGGGACCCTCAGGTTGACTTTGAGTTCCACCTGCTGATCACTGCAAGTACCCATAACACATTACAAGTTCACGTTTTAAACACCATTCAGAATCTATTCCAGACGACGATTATGGTTGCCCTGGGAGAATTTTACCGTAAGGAAGGTTATACTAAAATTCTACTTCGTCACCATGGTGGCATTCTTGAAGCGATAGAAAACCGTGAGCCAGAGCTCGCCCGCGAAAGGATGATGGAACATCTCATGATGGTGGAAGAACGACTCGCCCTCTTTCTTCAGAAGGGACCTCCGGAATAAGGTCTCAGTACCTTATTCCGTTTTTTCATCAAAAATCCTGCCATGCGACTTTTAGCCCACAACTAACCCAAATTTCTACCATCCTCCCTGTCCCAACCAAGCGTCCTTATGTTAATCTGCATAAAATTATTTTGAAGGAAACGGATGCTATGGAAAAAGAAAAACTCTATCAAACAACAATCGATAAATGGGGAACCGATGCGCAGTACGAGCAGATGGTAGAAGAGTGTGCTGAACTGATTACCGCATTAAAGCATTATCAGCGCGGGAAAGTCGATCGGGAAGCGGTCATAAATGAACTTGCAGATGTCACGCTGATGGCAGGACAACTCGCATGGATGTTTGGTCAGGAAAATGTTCAATCGGCTATTGAAACGAAACTCTCCAAACTCGATCGGTTGCTGAACCAAGAAGAATCAGAAAGCTAATGCTCTATACCCAACAACCAACACTTTTGTGTTGCCGTAAACGCACCATAAAGAAAGGCATAAATTAAAATGGAACAGGATCAGACAACTCGTTTAAACGATTTCCTCGATTTTCTCCAACCCCAAATTAAACAGGAAATACATGTTGGTCCCTGGCTTACTATGGATCAGGAGAGAATTAATAAGTTTGCCGAAGTAACTGGTGACCTCCAGTGGATACATATTGATCCTGAACGAGCAGAAAAAGAATCTCCCTATGGCGGAACCATTGCTCACGGGTATCTAACCTTATCATTACTGCCTTACCTGACTGAGAGCAATCATCCCGATTTTTTTCAAAAAAATTATCCCGGGATGAAATATCGTGTAAATTACGGTCTTAACAAAGTCCGCTTTCCATCTCCAGTCAAAGTTGGCGCGAAGTTACGCGCTAGAACAACGATCCAGGAAGTTGAACAGATCAAGAATTCTGTCCAGATCATTTACCTGATCACAGTTGAGCTGGAAGGATCCGATAAACCTGCCTGTATTGCCGAGTTTGTCGCCCGTCTCTACGCTTAAGAAAACTGACTAAGGGCCTGGCATTAACCAGGCCCTTGATTAACATCTATCTTGTCACTGTCGACTTATCTTATAAATAAGGGCATAGACACCATGGGGATCTTTGCCACTCGCCATAGCAATGTCCTTTATTGTCTGATCTGCCCCTGCAGTGACACCTTCCTGCTCTAGCCCACTGATCACCTTGTTTATGTCTAACTGGTAAAGCTCACAAATTGTAGCTAACTTCCTTTGCCCCGTCCCACCAGGTGCTTCCTCAGGCATAACAGCATTGCTACCATTAGCAGTGGGCTTAATAATTTCATAGATCCGTTGTGGAGAAATATTATTTCTTTTGGCGAGGTCGCCAATAGCTTCGTTCGCATCAGGCACATCAATACCCGCCTGTTTTAACTTTTCTATACTTTCGTCAAGATCCACCTTCACCTTATAAGCAAAATCGGCCAAAGGTGATAACTCAGCATGACCATAAGGAGGCTCACCATAAAACAGATTTCCTTTTTCACTGATATCTGCTCCTAATTGAATAACCGAACTCATAGGAGGAATACCTGCTATTGTGCCAAAAAAAACAACCAAGGTGACAACTAAAGAAATATTGAAATCGACAGTGAATAACCGAAATTGTCGGGCTTTATTTTTCATATAGCTGACCATGGGCTGCCAGTTATAGTAAAGATGTAAAATCATGGCGATGAAGAGCAAAAAACCAAGGTTAATATGAACCTCTCCCCACTGCTCCTTACTTAAGCCCCACAACTTCCAGTTGGCCCAATAGGCGACCCGACCAGCAGGAACGACATAAAGAATAATACTGGTTAACATCAATAGAACAAAGGACAACAATGCTGTTAGGGAAGTCACTCTGCGCATATTCATGGTTTAATAATCTCCTCAATAAGTGTTTTTGCACATATATCACTTTTTGAATATTAAGAACGTAAAGATTTGTAAATCAGTATACTCGAAAACACTATTTGTTTGCAGAGAGAGGAAAATGAAATTAATAATGCAAGATGATGTACAGTTAGGACTGGCGTGAGTTACGAATGAAAAGGTAACACTAATTGCGGTTCCTCCCCAACCAGGACATCGGTAGTTAAATTTGAAATTGTCACACCAAGCAATCTGACTGGTCGCGCACCTGCTTCAGTTTTGCCGAGAAGATCCTCTGCCAGTTTAATCATCTCATCACAAGCGGAGATGGGCTCATCCTTACTAATACTACGCGTCACAGTTTGAAAATCGTTATATTTGACCTTTAACGTTAACGTTAGACCACTTGTTCCATAACTCTCAAGCAGTCCGGCAACTCGATTAGCCAGATCTCCAATGATGGTCATCATCTGACTATGATCGGCAAGATCTTCACTCAGGGTAGTCTCTTTTCCTACGGACTTGCGTGCCCGGTCGGGGATAACCGGCCGTTCATCGACCCCCCGGGCAATATAATAATAGTACGCGCCGGCCTTACCAAACACCCGGATCAGGTCATCTAACCCCACCTTGAGCAAATCAGCTCCACAGTGGATATCTAGACGCTTCATCTTATTTTCTGTGACCCGGCCGACACCATGAAAGCGCCGGATTGGTAAGTGAGCGATAAAATCAGAGGCTTGGTCTGGAGTTACCACAGTGAGACCATTGGGCTTCTTAACATCCGAAGCAATTTTAGCCAGAAACTTATTGTAGGAGACTCCAGCCGAAGCAGTCAGCTTGGTACATTCCAAAATTTTCCTTCTTATTTCCTGGGCAATCCAGGTCGCTGATTGAATACCTGCCTTATTTTCAGAAACATCGAGATATGCTTCATCAAGAGAGAGGGGCTCAACCAGATCTGTGTAACTAAGGAATATTTCGCGAATCTGCAGTGAAATTTCTCGATAAACAGGAAAACGGGGACGTACAAAAATTGCCTCGGGACATAAGCGATAAGCACGCGCAGCTGACATCGCAGAATGAATACCAAACTTGCGGGCCTCATAGGAACAAGTAGCAACCACTCCGCGTCCACGTGGATCACCACCAACAATAACAGGCTGACCTCTTAAAGAAGGATTATCTCTTTGTTCCACCGATGCATAGAATGCATCCATATCGATATGGATAATCTTGCGCAGAATAATTACTCCTCATAAAAAAACCGCAGAATGGGTTGTAGCCTCGCTACAGCTTACCATTACTGCGGTTTTTTAAACACGGCTGACTTTAGAATGATTAAAATTTCATCCAACTGTCATTTTTCAAAAGCTACTTTGTAAAACTAGAGAATCTCAAGTAACTCCAGATCAAAGTTAAGAGCCTTTCCAGCCATAGGATGGTTGGCATCCAGCATGATCTTACCGTCAGCTGTTAACTCTTTGACGGTCAGAAGCAACGGAGTACCGTCAGGCATTTGGGTCTGAAATTGCTGACCAAGCTCTGGAGACAAACCTTCTTCAAACTGGTTAGGATCTGCAGCAAAAACCATTTCTTCGTTATAAGGGCCATAAGCTTCCTCTTCAGGAATATGGACCTTTTTGGTGTCGCCAACACTCATACCGACGACTGCCTGATCAAACCCCGGGATAACCTGGCCGGCACCAACTTCAAACTCAAACGGATCTCTTTCACGGGATGAATCAAAAACTTCACCGTTATCAAGGGTTCCGGTGTAGTGTAGTTTTACTTTGTTGCCTGCTACAACTGTCATGTTTGCTCCTGTAATTATGAGTATTGCCAAATCAATTATTAAGTATGCAGGGTGGCATGTCTGCCGGTGGAAATCAACCCCAAGACAGTTTTTTCTTTATTTAAAGGTGAACTTGTTCATTGAGGATCACAGACATCCGCGAGCTCAGCCCCGGTCAAGGACTGTAATTGAGTAACGGAGATCGGAACTGCAGAATGGTTATTTCCGGCAGCAGCGTAGGTCAGCGGGAAGCGTGATAGTGATTGATCGAGAACAATAGGTAGTGTTTCAGGCAACATAAACGGACAAACACCACCAGGCATATATCCGGTATGGTCATATACATCATCAGCCTGGGGCAGTTTTACTTTTCCTGATAGCTGAAAAGCTTGTTTTAAACGCGAACTTTTCACTTTCATATCACCGCAGGTAACAACAGCGACAGCGGTTCCACCAACGATAAATAGTAACGTTTTCGCTATTTCGGCCACACTGCAACCAACGGCTTGTGCTGCTGTCGCTGCTGTTGCGGTCTCCTGTTCATACTCGAGGACATCAATACCATGCCCACTAAGATAATCTTTTATGTCATCGATCGTTGGCATGAGCTATTCCTGTAATAGTGCTAATTCTTGCGCAGCTTCCTCTGCCAGCTCGGGCTCCAGCCGTGGGTCTCCCACAACCTTATGTAGTAGACTAAGAGCATCTTTACGCCAATTTCGCGCTGAGTAGGTTTGCGCCGCACGTAGCTGCCAACGGGGATTATCAGGGTCCTGGCGACAAGCGTCATTAAAAACGTCAAGAACCTTATGCAATTCTTTTTTCTGCCTTAGCCAAAATTCGGCAAGAGGTAGACTGATGCCCCCACAACAGCCACCAGCCGGAATTTTTTTCAACGCTTGTTCAGCTTCCTCAAAACATGACAAACGCTCAAAAACAAGGGCTGCCAATTGTAAAAATGCCGGGTCACCATTTTGCACCGTTAACCCCAGGCGTGCTTCCTGAGCCGCCTTGTCAAAATCACCTTGCTGAGCGAACAAGTAGGTCAATTGAGCATGACAAAAACGTGGATTCATCCCTTGCTCAAGGAGCTTACGCAACAAGTTTTCAGCATCACTGAACTCACCAGACTGTTGCAGAACCGCAACCAAGGCTTCAACCGCAAGGGGTTGATCTTCAGTAATGTGTAATGATTGCTCCAGCGCATTACGAGCCGCAGCCAACTCACCACAACGTCCGTATAAGGACCCGAGTTCAAAAAAATAAAGATCATCCTGTTCGGTTTCGGGAATTTTTTGCCAGGCAGCTAAAGCGTTTTGATCTTCTCCCGCATGGGTAAGCAAAAAAGCGTGTTTAAACAGCCCATTTTTTTCTTGGTATCGATGACGAAGATCTTCGGGATATGAAGTTAAAATTAAATCGAGCTGGACATCGTCTTGTCCAGACAACAAATCCTCGTCACTACTATTTTGTGGAGCGACTGTAATGCTTGCGCTTTTGCTGGTTGCTTGTTCAGTAGCCTCTTGTTTGGCAGCAACAATCTGCAGACGTAATTCGTTTCTATGGACAAGATCCTGAGCTAACTCAAAATAGTCTAAAGCCTGCTGCCCCTGGCCATTGCGCAAAAACCCCAAACCTTCGTCCAAATTACGCTGTGCAAGTGCGTCACCTGATTGAGCAGCTAACACCAGCACCTGTTGATTTACGTCAGCGTCAAGCCCTTGACTGAGAAGCTCTTCAGCCATAACTCTGGCATCGGCAAAACGTTGCTGACTAACCAGTTTCTGCAGCTGTTCAAATGTCGCTTTACTACCAAATATTTTGCTTAAAAAACCCATCTATTTGTTACTCCTGAAAAAAACATCTGCAGCAACCAACCGCAGACCTGATCAGAACACTGAATCGATCAAATCAAAATCAAGTTCAGACTCTGCCAGGCGTTGAATCAGCTGAATTTTTTCTTCATCATCAACACCTATTTTTGCAACATCTTCACGAATGCATGTATACACCTCAGCGGTTGTTGAAGGCGTCCGCATATAGGGAATTCCGGAATCATCAATAACCTTCTGAACAATATCAGCCACTGGAGTCACCCCGACAATCACCAGTCCAGCGATTTTTTTACGATACTCTTTCATGTGATAGAGAGTGGCCAGCATAACCAGGACTTCATCACGACTGCTGGTAACAATCACAAGACTTGAATCCTTTAGCAAATCGACAACACGCTGTGTTGCAGGAGCCGCCAGTTGAACATGGTGAACTATCCTGCTGTACTGATTTTTTGCACCATGCAAATCTATTTTAAGTAACTCAGACAAATATTTCAGGGTTGGGTCAGCCAGAATAGGTGAATAGTTAAAGCCACCAGCAATCTTCAGCTTGGTATCTTCGAAAGCAAGTTCTAAATATTTTAATGATCTTTTCCGTTTACTGCTGACAAGCTTATTTGGCATGACCATTCTGACTTCAGTACCAAATTCTTTGAACAAGGCCAGGTTCAGGTGGACAACATCGATAACATTACCAACCCCCGCACCAGTGATCATAAGTACCGGAGCTTCGAGCCAACTGGCCAACTGAGCGTTATTCATGCCCATAACGGAGCCAACACCACTATGCCCAGCCCCCTCTATAATCAGAAAATCGCATTCTTTCTCAAGTGTCTCAACGGCTCGAACAATTTTATCAAGATAAACCTGTGGGTCTTTACGGCTCTCAAGAAAGTCGCGGGTTGTATATTGATCCAGAACAACAGGAGACATCAGTTCAAGCTTGTCATCCATATCGTAGACATGACTGATTAAAGCAGCGTCAACGTCGACTGAGCGTCCCAGATAACTGGTGCGCTTTGGTCCAAAAGGCTTAATAAAGCCCACTCTTTTGTACTTTTTTCTAGCAAGATGCAACAACGAAACGCTGGTCGTTGTCTTTCCACAGTTCTGCCCAGTTGCTGCAACGAAAATTTTCTTGCACATAAGCTCAACTCCTTCTCTTCATCCCACCGAATAGTTATTTCACATCAATACAAATAGACCTATCGCTGACATTGGTATGACTGCCAACGTGCTGTTATTTAATCGCAATGGTCATGCCATAAAAATTTCACACTCCTTATGCTAAAAACAACTTACGTTCCTGCAAAAACTCGGGATTAAACTTTTCAACCAGATCATCAACATGCATTGGATTAGCCTCTAATGCTAATGCTCCTCTGCTAATGGCGAGATCTATTGGCTCCTCTTGCTCATAGCCAATACCAAAATGACGACAAAAATCGCTTGCTAGCCGTAAAATTGCGCACAAACGATACAGAGTAAAATCGTCCTCGCGTAAATGATCAAAATCATGATGATGCATCGTTGCATCGACAATCAACTTAGGGTAATTCCAATAATCGAGTAACGCGGCACCAACCATCTCATGGGAATAAGCAAACAGTCCGCGTTCAACGTCGCGCAACTGCCCTTTTCCTGCTGCGACAATATCTAAAACCTGACGATAAAGATCTTTATCGCGGTTGATCATCAACACCTTACCAATGTGGTGCTGTAAACCCGCTAGATAGGCAACTCCTTTATCAAGAGTCGTCAGGCGTTCAGCAAGCATACGAGATGCTACCGCACAGCCAACCGAATTTTCCCACAATTTTCGTTCAATAATACCATATGTTTTATGAGTACTACGCAAACTATATTCAAGAGCCATGTTTTTTAGTGCATCTTCACCAATAACAATAATAGCTCTGTCAACAGTGTTGACCTGTTTAACCTGTTTATAGAAGGCAGAGTTCGCCATGCGCAATAAGCGCGCAGAAATTACCGGGTCAAGCGAAACGGCATTGGCAAGATCCTTTAACTTCAGATCTGGCTCACGCAATAAATCGAGGATTTTGGTAGCGACAATGGGCGATGGCGGTAGCTCCCCCATATTTTTTATTATCGACTCAAAATCGCTGAACATGTTCATGGTGGTATACCCGATTTTGTGCTGATATTTGGCAGCATTATAATAGCCTTGGAGCAGAACCTCATCAGTATGAATTCCAGGCGGCTATTTATCTATTTTTTTGAATATCTGGAATCTACCAGAAGAATGACAGAAGGTACATATAAAATCAGGGTAACCATTCCCTGATATGGTTAATTTGAAAGAGTAATTCAGATAGGTAAGAAAATCCAGTACCGTCTTTTAATGCTGACTGTAGCCTAATTCGACTAGTAGACAAGGGCCTCCAGCAATAACATTTATATTATTTTCCTGACAATAAGAAACGGCTGCTGCGCTTTCTGCCCCTGGCTGCATCCAAATGTTTTTAATCCCTTTAGCCACAGCATCACGAACAATCTGTTCAGTGACCTTAGGAGGAGTAATAACTGATAAACTTTCCACAGTTGCAGGCAGATCCTGAATGGAAGAAACAGTAGCAATGCCATCAAGTTCAGTCAATGTCGGATGAACAGGAATCACCTGGTATCCATGCTCTCTGTAGCAGTCAAACACTTTGTACCCAAATTTCTCACGTTTATTTGATGCTCCAACAACACCAAAAGCTGCTGAACGTAAAAAGATTACAATCTGTTCCTTTATCATGACCTGCTCTCCAAAGACTTAAAAAATAGCTGCAACCAGATTAAATAGCGGAGTGGGATAAACACCAAACACAACAATGGCACAAACACAACAGGCAAGGACAAAGTTTTCGTCAAGGTCACTCTTTCCCACATCCTGCAGGACGACCTGATCCTGCATAAACATGGTAATAACAGGTTTCAGATAATAATAAACAGACACTAACGAGCTGAAAATACCGATGGCAGCAAGTTCTCCGTAACCACTTGCCAAGGCAGACCGGAAGAGACTGAACTTGGCAAAAAAGCCAGCTAAAGGGGGGATACCCGCCAGGGAAAACATAAATAATGCCAGAGCAATAGTCCTCTTGGGATAGATATAACCAAGCCCCTTCAGGTCAGCATAATCTTGAAGCTCACCCTTGGCTGGCGATAAAGAAGTTATGACTGAAAAAGCTCCAAAAGTCGACAAACTGTAAACAATCAAATAAAAAAGTAAAGCTTTACTGCCAGCGACACCACCAACGAGCAGTGCCATAAGTAAATAGCCCATATGCACAACAGAGGAATAAGCCAACATTCGCTTGATATTTGTCTGTGGCAGCGCGACAAACGAGCCGAGCAACATGGTGATTATGGCAACCAACCAGAGCAACGACTTGATATCCACAGCGGCGTCGCCAAGCAGGGTAAGTAAAGGAAGAAAGGCGGTTAACACAGCACCTTTTGCTGCAGTGGCAAGAAGACCACTAATTGGCGCCGGCGCTCCTTGGTAGACGTCTGGAGTCCAAAGATGAAAAGGAGCTAGTGATACTTTAAATCCAACCGCAACCAACAGCATCGCCCAACCAGCAAGTCCAAGGGGGCGTAAACGACCATCTGTAATTAAACCGGTCATTGCTTCCGGAAGATGAAAGGTTCCTGTTGCGGTATAGATTAAAGCAACAGCAAAAGCAATAAAGCCGGTGGCAACAGCACCAAAAACCAAATACTTAAGAGCAGCTTCAGAACTTCTGCTATCTTCTCGATTAAAAGCAATCAGGACATAAATGACGAGAGTAAAGGACTCAAGGCCAAGAAAGATCCCGATCAGAGAACTTGCCGAGGAGAGTAACCCCATTCCAGCCGCGGCAAAAAGTAATAATCCGGTATATTCAGCGCCTGGAAAACGTTTTAACTCAGCATAGCGGCGTGAGACGAGCAAAGTCATAATAACCAGCAACGACCACAAAATAGTGCAGAAGCGGGCGTAGACCGAAGTCACAAACATATTTCCAACTTCAGCCAATGACGGTTCATAAAAACCACTACATAGCGCGGCAGCTGCTGCAATGACAACACCTGTGTAGAGCCAGAAACGTCGGCACGGAAACCAGGCCCCCAAGAGAAGAACAAGTACTGCACCGAGAGCAAGGATCAGATAAGGCAATAACGATTGAACAGTAGCAATGCTCATGGTAATCCTCCGGTTTTCAGCAGCAGGCTAACCGGCCCCTGCAATTGGGCGAGCAGAGGTTGAGGATAACAACCTAAAACCACAACCAGAATAGCAAATGGAACCAACAACAACCATTCTCTGGTCATAAGATCTTGACGATGAAATGGTTCACATGATGGGCCCCATATGGTGCCCTGAACCATGCGCAAAATATATACGGCACTAAACAATACGCCACCAACAGCAATCGTTGCCCAGACAGGATGAACGACAAACGTACCGATAAGGACTAACACCTCACCTGAAAAATTGGCGAGGCCAGGCAACCCCAAGGAAGCGAGGCTGAACAACAGAAAAAATGCGGATAGGTTAGGAACGCTCTTCCACAAGCCACCGAGCTGATTAATATCACGGGTACCAGTCCGTTTCTGCACCAGAGCAATGGTAATAAACATACCACCGGTCGCAATACCATGATTAATCATCAGTAGCATGCTACCTTCCCAAGCGACCTGAGACCATGCTGCCAGGCCGAGCAGAACAAATCCTAAGTGCGAAATCGATGAATACGCAATAATACGCTTTATATCGGTTTGCAGATAAGCAATCCAGGCCGCATAAAAAGTACCAATCAAAGCCAGAACGGCCAATAAGGGCAACGACTGCTGGGCGGCATGAGGAAACAGTGGGAAAGCGAAGCGTACCAGCGCGTAGACACCTGTTTTTAAGAGTAGTGCGGCCAGATCGACAGCACCAGAGACCGGTCCTTCACCATGAGCATCTGGCAACCAGCTATGGAACGGAAACATTGGGATTTTAACGGCAAAGGCGGCAAGAAAACAAAGGTAAAAAACGACTTCATAGCCGTAATCCAAATGTGTATTTTTAAGTGCTTCAAGAGCAAAGGTGTAATCACCGGTTTGACTGCCATGAATCAGGTAAAGGCCAATCATGGCCAGCAACATGCATAAACTTCCAGCTAAGGTAAACAGAAAAAACTTCACCGCAGCCTGAATTTTATTAGAATAGCCCCACACACCGATTAGGAAAAATGACGGTATCAGCATTAATTCCCAGCACAGGTAAAACAGAATCAGGTCGAGCGCTAAAAAGACACCGATTATACCCGTTTCAAGAACCAACAACAGAGCAAAGAAAAGGGCTGGAAACCTATCCTGATCCCAAGCAGCGATTATGGCGGCTATTTGCAGAAAAGCGGTCAGAATAACGAGTAAAAAAGATAGCCCGTCTAAGCCGAGAGTAAAACGGATACCAAGCGATTCTATCCACGGCAGATCAACATACTGAACCCATCCAGCAGCGTTAGGCTGACCTGCATAACAGATAAAGCCAAGCAGCAATGTCACAACTGCGGCAGCAAGTGCAACGACGCGACTTGTTGTCGGTGTGCGGTAAGTCAAAAGACAAGCAACCGCTCCGACAATCGGGACAATCAGGAGGAAACTTAGCAAAGTAGACGATGTCATAGTATCAGTCATAATAATTACGCTGCCTTTACGCTACGGCCCGAAGCAGAAACCAGCCTACAATAATCAAAAAACCCCAAACGAAACCTTGCAGATAATTCGACACTCGCCCATTGGTCATGCCTCTTAACGATTCGCCCCAACAGACAAAAGCCCTGGCGCAACCATGGAGAAAACCATTGACCAGGCCAGTTTCAACACCATGACAGCAGAAGCGGCATAGCTGGTAGAAGGGCCTGAGCAACAGCCGGTCGAAAAACGCATCAAAACGCCAACCAGCAAGAAGAAACTCACTCATTGAACTGGTCTTTGGCTCTTTAAAGCGGAAATAGCGTAAATGGGCCAGTATGAGCCCGAGGAAGAAAACTCCAACGGCAAGACCAATAAGACGATATTCAATAAAAGCAGACAGTTCGATAAGATCGTGCTCTTTTTCCAGCCACGAAGAGAGCCAGGAATGGCCACCAAACAGATGAGGCAAATTGAGCAGGCCTCCAGCTAAACCCAAAATGGCCAACGGTACGAGTGGCCATTTCATCAGATCGGGAAGCTCATGGGGCAACTCATCACCACGATACTCGCCAGCAAAAACCAGGTAGCCGAGCTTAAAACTATAAAATGAAGTAATCCCTGCGGTCAGTATCCCTAATCCGTATACAGTATAATAAAAGGCAGTTCCTTTGGCGAAAGCCGCAGCAAGAATTAAATCCTTGGAGAAAAATCCGCCCGTTAAAGGCATTCCGGCAAGGCATACAAGACCGGCCAGAAATAGCCAGAATACGATTGGAGAACGTTTTCTCATGCCCCCCATAAGATAGATGTCATTTTCATGCCCGGCCAGATTAATGATACAGCCAGCAGCCATAAACAGCAGCGCTTTGAAAAATGCATGGGTCAACAAATGAAAAATAGCTGCGGAAACACTGCCGACCCCCACTGCCAGGAACATATAACCAACCTGACTCATGGTCGAATAAGCAAGGACACGTTTAATTTCACGTTGACCAAGAGCGCAAGTAGCAGCATAGAGAGCCGTCAGAACACCAACCAGAGCAATTGCAGCCATAGCAGTTGGTGATAAAGAAACCAACGGGAACAACCGACACAATAGATAAACCCCGGCGGTAACCATAGTTGCGGCGTGAATCAGAGCAGAAACAGGAGTCGGACCTGCCATGGCATCGGGCAGCCAGGTCATCAGTGGCAACTGGGCACTCTTGCCACACGCACCGCCCAACAGCAGCAAAGAAATAGCCGTAATCGTATAGCCATCAAGCTCAGCTACCCGGCCATTAATCGCTTCGATACCAATGGTGCCGAATAGTTTAAATAGCCAGAGAACCGCAACGGTAAAAAACAAATCACCAATACGGGTCACAATAAAGGCTTTACGACCAGCTGATGCATTTTCACTTTTACGGTACCAAAATCCGATCAGGCCATAGGAACAGAAGCCAACCCCTTCCCAACCAAGAAACATCAGTAGCAGATTATCGGCGAGAATAATGGCAAGCATGGCAAAAACGAACAGGTTAAGAAAAGCGAAGAAGCGGGTCTGATCAGGATCCTCTTCCATATACCCGGCAGCATAAAGATGGATCAAACTTGCGACCCCAGTCACCATCAAGGCCATAATAGCTGCCAGGGGATCCATTAACAAACCGATATCCGCTTGGAAACTACCACTTTTCAGCCAGGTAAACAGGACGACATGTAAGCCTTCGCCAGCACCAGGAAAACAACCAAGGCAAGCAAGAAAACTGGCAATGACGCTACCACAGGCAATAATTACCGGAATCGGTTTAGCTAGACGATTGCCAAAGCACACATTTATCAGACCGCCAAGTAAGGGCAGTAATAAAGTCAGAGTCAATAACACAGTCTCAGCCCCTCATCTCATTGAAGTCACGGATATCAACACTATGTTTCCTGCGCTGCACAAAGACCACCAGCGCCAGGGCAATACCGATTTCTGATGAGGCAATTGCCATCAGGAAAAGGACCATGATCTGTCCGTCTATTTGTTGCCAGAAAGCGGAAGCACCAACCAGCACTAAGCCAACAGCATTCAGCATAATCTCTGCACCAATAAACATCATGATCAAACTGCGCCGGACCACAACACAGGACAACCCCAGGATGAAAATGATCGTAGCGACAATCAGTAAATGCTCAATCGGGACTATCATTTATCTACCTCCAGGGCATTGGACAACTTTGGACGGGCGATGTAATACGCACCAACCACTGCAAATGACAGCTGAAAGGAGATGATTTTTACTGCCAGCGCATACTCTTTAAATAACGCGTAGCCAAAATCCCTCGGAGTCGCATGCCAGCGCGGAATTCCCTGTGCAGTCATGGTGTCGACTCCAGTTAATAACAGGGTACACACCGCCAGCATCGCAGCAACCAGGAAAATAGGGATCCAATGATGACGTAATGGTGCCATCGGACTGTCACCATGAGCAGGAGAGACCTCCAGAATCATGATAACGAACAAGAACAGCACCATGATTGCACCGGCATAGACGATAACCTCATAAGCAGCAACCAAAGGAGCCCCTAACAAGTAAAACATCAGTGCCAGAGCAAAGAAACTGTTAACAACATAGAGTACGGCATGGACGGCATTGCGCTGCATAATAGCCAATAATGTTGTAATAATCATAACAGCGCTCAGCACATAGAACAGGCTTGTCGCAATCATGGCAGCAGGTCCTTTACATCAACCGGTTTAGATTCGCCAGGGTTTTCGCCCCGTTCAGCAGCAACACCGATACCACTATGACGATAGAAATTATACTCAGAATTCTGGCCACAGTGATCGACCAGAAGGTCCTCTTTTTCATAGACCAGCTTTAAAGGATCACGCCCTGCCAACTCAAAATCATTTGTCACCTGGATGGCCAAAGTCGGACACGCCTCTGTACATAAACCACAAAAAATACAGCGGGTAAAATTGATTCTGAACCACTCTGCGTAACGACGACCATCATCCCCTTCAGCAGCTTGCATCGAAATACAATCAACCGGACAAGCAGCGCTACACAAATGACAAGCAACACAGCGCTCGTTGCCATCAGGATCACGAGTCAGTATTAAGCGGGCCCGATAGCGGGCAGACAATTGAGGTTTTTCTTCTGGATACTGCTGCGTAACCGGTTTGCGGAACATATTCCGCAAGGTGACCCAGTAGGGTTGCAGAGTACCTCTGATATCTCGCCAGATATGCATGGATTAGCCTATTCCCAACAAAATTGCACCAGTTACTAAAACATTCAGCAATGAAATCGGCAGAAGAACCTTCCAGCCGAAATGCATTAACTGATCATAACGCAGACGCGGAACACTCGCTCGTGTCCAGATAAAAAAGAAACTGACCATCAAAATCTTAATGATAAACCACACCACTCCCGGCAACCACGGCCCATGCCAGCCACCTAGAAAGAAGACAGTCACCAGCGCACCGAGAATGATCATGTTGATATATTCACCAACAAAAAACAGACCAAACCGCATACCTGAATACTCAGTATGAAAACCAGCCACGAGCTCATTCTCAGCTTCAGGAAGGTCAAAAGGAGTTCGTTTGCTCTCGGCGAATACACAAATCAGAAAAACCAGAAAAGCAACCGGATTAACCAGGATAAAAGGAAGCTTCTCCTGTGCCATGACGATGTCAGTTAAGGAAAAAGAGCGAGCAATCATAATGATCGGAACAATCGACAGTCCCATCGCCAGTTCATAACTGATCATCTGCGACAATGCCCGAACACTACCCAACAGAGCATATTTACTGTTAGATGCCCAGCCGCCAAGCGTGATGCCATAAACAGCAATGGACGACATTCCCAGAACGTACAAAACTCCAACATTCAGGTCCATAACAACCATGGGTAACTGGTGGCCAAAAATCTCAATCGGAGCACTGAACGGGACAACCGCAAAAGCGAGAAGAGCAGTAACAGAAGAAATTCCCGGCGCAATCAAAAATAGAAAACGGTCAGCCCCGGCCGGAATAAAATCTTCTTTGGTAATCAGCTTGATTACATCAGCCAAGGGCTGAGCCAAACCAAATAAACCGGCACGATTAGGCCCGTAACGTAACTGCATACGACCTAAAATTTTACGTTCTGCCAACACCATGTAAGCAGCCATAGTCAGAATAACGGCAAAAATTCCAACTAATTTGACCATGATCAGGGCGAAAATCAGCAATGGCTCGGTCATGACAGCTCCTTACTGATCAGACAAAAAGTGAGATCGGAACTTGGCACTGGAATCGGCAATGCCGGTGAATGTTCTAGAATGAGACAATTTTCAGCAACATCAGCATGACAGGTGATCGGTAAGGTCATTGAAACCAGATCAGAATCGATGACAATGCTATCACCATCTTTCAGATCAAGACGCTCGGCATCAGCCGTATTCATTTGAGCGACCGCAGTTGATAGCAAGCGCGGCTCGAGTTTGACCGAGTTACGACTCAGTAAATCACTACCATAACGGGCCGGAGTAATAATTAAATGGAAAGAACCGGCCGGTTGTTCCGGGATCACCAGGGGATCCCGATCCAGAGCTGGCACAGCTGTCACTCGCACACCTTGCGACGGACTGGTCAGTTGCGCCAACCCCTGTAAACGGGCAACGGCACTAGCCATATGCAAACGAATGGCAGCTACATCGACATCAGAATAACCAGTCAAACGACTCAGCATATCAACGGCAGCAGTAGGATCTTCCCCCGGAGTGGCTATCGAAAACTGGCGTGAAGGATGTCCCTCTTCAAGACACTCCTTCAAAGGCAAGCCAGGCTCAAGGACCTGTTCAAAGCTATTGATTCGGCCCTCATTATTAATAAATGAACCGGCACTCTCCAATGGAGTCCGGGTTGGAACAACAATATTAGCCTGTCCCAGTAAGGCAGAGTTCAGATAGTCACAAACCGCCACGGTCTGTAAACCTGTTAAGGCTGCCGCAATGCGCTCTGTCCCATAGACCTCAGTCAGCAGATCGGTCTCAAAACAGACCAGCATCTTTACTTTGCCACTTTCAAGGCGACTGAGCAGATTCGACTCAGGTTCACTTTGCAACAACGCAGAACCAAAACTGTTTGGACCTCCCAAGATAGGATGAATCAGACAGAGCCGTTCTTCATTCGATACCAGCAAACTGAGTTTATGGAGCTGACGCAGTCCCACCGCGCCCAACAGGCCACCACCAATCAAAGTTGGCTGTTTTGCGCTTTTCAAGACTTCGCGAAGCTGCAAGCTATCAGCATTACCATCAACGATAAACTCAGCGAGTTCACTTGGTTTAATTCGCTGATGATCAAAGTCAAACGGAAGTTCAATTGCCCGTGGATCATAAACAAATATCTGAGCACCATTACGCGCTGCCTGCCGCATGGCAACGGCAAGCATTGGCGCTTCGGCAAGGGGATCAGCACCAGCGACAAAAATCACATCACTGTGACGGATTTGCTCTAAACTTGCCAACCGATCGGACAGATCGTGCGCCGCAACACTGGCTGCTTCACGATTTCGTTCGTGAGGATTTAAAACCGGTTCCTGACAACCGAGCACCTTGGCCCACTCCATCAACAACCAGTTCGTTTCCAGCGAAGCACGTTCCGATCCGACTAGCAGTACACTGTCACGACCATGTTCACGAATTGTTTCTTTCGCTTTTACCTGTAAAGCATCCAAAGCGTCAGAGACGGTTGCTATCTGACCGTTAACCCGCGCCAAACGGGGACGTTCAGGATGATTAACATAGCTGCTACCAAAGCGACCACGATCGCAAATAAAGGAGCCATTAACGGCGGGATTATCACCACCACGAACACGCTGAATTTCGCGATAACGCCCACCGGCAACTGTTGAGCAACCAAGCGAACAATGAGGACACACGGAAGGAGCTTCTTGCAAGTCCCAGAAACGTGATTTAAAACGATAGGTTTTATCGGTAAAGACACCAGTAGGGCAAACATCAACAATATTGCCGGAAAAATCACTTTCCAGCATACCGTCCTTAAAGCGACCAAAAAAGACGCGGTTACGCGATCCCAACACCCCAAAATCACGCCCGCCACAGAACTCCTGGTAGGTCCTTACACACCGATAACACTGGATACAGCGGTTCATTTCCTGGGCAATAAAAGGCCCCAGGTTCTGATTCTGGTAAGTCCGCTTAGGGCCCTCATAGCGACGCTGACTATGACCACTCGAAATGGTCATCTCCTGCAGCTGACATTCCCCACCCTCATCGCACACCGGACAGTCGTGAGGGTGATTCATCATTTGCCATTCACCAACATGTTCACGGAACGTACTCGACTTTTCATCGATGGTTGAAACGACCATCCCCTCTTCCACTTTAATCAGGCATGACATTTTCAACCCGGTAAAGGTGCCCTCTTCCACATTGACGGCACACATACGACAGGCCCCAACAGCGCCTAGTTCTTTATGGTAGCAAAAATGCGGAACGACAATCCCCAACTCTTCGGCAGCTTCAAGGACAGTTTTTCCTTCAGGAACAGTAATCGTCTGATTGTCTATTTTCAGTGTCGGCATAATAATTATCGCTTGAACGGGCAGCAGCCCTTCTCAATGTGGTCAACAATTTCCTGCTCAAAGTGAGTCAACAGACCAGCAACAGGTCCCATTGCTCCTTCAGCCAGAGCACAAAAGCTATTACCGGAAATATTCTTCAACTGTGCCTTGAGCATATCCAGATGTTCGGGGGTTCCCTTTCCTGTTTCAAAGTTTTCCAGCAACCAGCGGACCATGGTCAACCCATCGCGACACGGTGTACACCAGCCACAACTTTCACGGGCAAAGAAACGGATCAGATTGAGAGTCGCCCCGACCATACAGGTCTGATCATCAAAGACGGTTACTCCTGCAGTACCAAAACGGCTACCAACTTTTTCCAGGGAGTCGAAATCAAGGGCAACATCCATATGTTCCGCTGTCAGATAAGGGGTCGAGGCACCACCAGGAAGACACGCTTTAAAAGCACGGCCCTGCCAAACCCCCTGGCCATAATTTTCAACGATTTCGCGTAGCGATATACCTACCGGTAGTTCAAAACATTCGGTACAATTCAGATGCCCGGACAACCCATATAATTTGGTTCCAGAACCATCTGGAGTCAGGGCAAGATCCCGAAACCAATCAGCCCCACCATTAATAATATGCGGGATATTTGCGATGGTCTCGACATTATTGACCGTCGTTGGGCGCCCAAACAGACCACGAACGGCTGGAAACGGTGGCTTCATACGTGGATTGGGTCGTCGTCCTTCCAGACCATTAAGCAGAGCAGTTTCTTCACCGAGAATATAACGACCGGCACTACCATGAACATGCAATTCAAAGTCGAACCCACTACCGAGAATATTCTTACCGATAAACCCGGCAGCCTTCGCCTCAGCAATAGCACGCCGCAAGTTTTCTGCCTGTTTTTCATAAGCGTAACGAATGAAGATATAACCGACATCTGTCTGCAGCGCATAAGCAGAAACGATCATCCCCTCAACCAGTTGATGAGGGTCCGCGGCCAGCAGGACTCCATCTTTATAAGTACCCGGCTCCATTTCGTCACAGTTACAGACTAAATATTTAGGCCCGGGAGCGTCAGAAGGGAAAAATGACCACTTTACACCGGTAGGAAACCCGGCACCTCCACGCCCGCGCAATGACGCAGCCTTGACCAGGTCACGCAACTCCTGAGGACTCATGCCGGTAAAGACTTTCTTTAACGCCTCATAACCCCCAGTTGCCTGGTAGCCATCCATAAAGACAGTTTCACCGGGCTGGCGATTTTTAAATAACAGTTGCGGAGTATCGCTCACCCTTGGGCCTCCTGTGTCAAATCAGCAATCAGCTTATCAACTTTTTCTTCGGTTAAATGGCCATAGAAAGACTGATGAATCATCACCCCGGGCCCCTGGCCACAACCACCAAGGCAACAAGAAGGAATGAGGGTAAACAAACCATCAGGAGTCGTTTCCCCAAAGTTAACACCGAGCTTCTTCTGCAAATAGATGGCGATTTCCTCACCACCACGAGACCAGCAACAGATCGAATCACAGATGTGAATAGGGTAACGACCTGCGGGATGCCTTAATATTTTATCGTAAAACGTGGCAATTTCATCCACCTCAAGAGGTGTCAGACCAAGAATCTGGCCCGTCAGCTCAACCCCTGAATCGGGTACCCAACCATGGTTTTTCTGGATGGCGCGTAAAATATCGATAATCAACTCACGTGGATGCTCAATCTGACCAGCATGATGAATAAACTCAGCCAGCTCTTCTTCAGCTAACAAACCGTCAGCATCCAGCATTTCTATTTTGGCCATAAGCGTTCCAAATCATCTGTAAAAATAAGAATTGTTTTTAGTTATTCGCTGACCATCTGCAAGCAGCAGAGGTATCCCAGAAACAAGCGATTTTTCGGTGTGGCTAGAAAATCTGGGACTTGATAGCACTTCACGCCGCACAACCAAGCCCGCAGATTGACAACGCCACAGCGTAAAAAAGGCCGCTTCCCATTCGTAACTAGCGGTCCAAGTCGGCTAGAACAAAATCGACCGATCCCGTATACGCGACCATATCTGACAGCAAATCCCCCTTGCAGACCCATGGCAATGATTGCAGATGTGCAAAAGAAGGAGTTCGAATCCGACACCGGTAGGCACTGTTGCCACCATCACTCACCAGATAATAACCACACTCCCCTTTACCAGATTCAGTCGCCCGATAGCATTCACCAACCGGAGCGGCAATCCCGGTACTGACATTAACGAAATGATGGATCAGGCTTTCGATGTTTTCGAGCCCATCTTTGCGCTGCGGATATGCATAGCGATAATCATCTGTCATCCAGCGGCCTTCCGGCATTTCTTTCGCGGCCTGCATAACAATCCGTAGTGACTGACGCATCTCTTCCACACGCACGACATAACGAGCAAAGTTATCGCCACCGGTGGCAGTCGGGATATCGAAATCAAAGTTTTCATACCCACCATACGGCATATCACGGCGTAAATCCCAGTCGACGCCACTCGAGCGCAGGTTTGGTCCTGAGAAACCCCAATCAATGGCCTCATCACGAGAGACAGTTCCAACACCTTCAGAGCGAATACGGAAAATCTTGCCATCGCGCAACATACTGTCGATTTCATCAATACGGGCGCTGAAAGTTCCGGTAAAGGTATCAACCTTCTGTCTCCAGCCCTCAGGAAGGTCAAGCGGAATACCACCAATGCGCAACCATGATGGATGCATCCGGCCACCGGTGATCAGTTCGACAATATCGAAGATTTTTTCACGCGATTCGAAACAGTAGAAAACCGGAGTCATGGCTCCGATATCATGGGCATAGGTACCGAGCCAAACAAGATGGTTAGCAATACGGAACAGCTCTCCCAACATAATACGCACATATTGGGCACGCTTTGGTGCTTGCACTCCCAACATGGTCTCAAGTGAGTGCAAATAAGCCATATTATTGAGAATACCCGAGAGGTAATCAATACGATCGGTGTACGGAATAAACTGGGCCCAATGCTGCCGTTCACCAATCTTTTCCGCACCGCGATGGTGATAACCAAGATCGACATCAATATCGGACAGCTCTTCCCCATTCATCCGCAGCACAAGGCGCAGAACCCCGTGAGTACCAGGATGATGTGGCCCCAGATTTAAGACCATACTGCCATCGTCAGCTCCTTCGAGGGGAACCAGCTGATCACCCAATAACGGTGGCAGGTCATAAGCCTCTTTAGAGGTAAAGGGTGCCATTTCCGTAGCGCGTGATGGATGTTCTTTACGCAGCGGGTGACCAGGCCAATCCGCTGGCATCAGAATCCGCCGCAAATCAGGATGATCGGTAAACTTGATACCGAACATATCAAAGACTTCACGCTCATACCATTCAGCAGAAGGCCAGACACTGGTCACACTGGTCACTTCGGGATACTCACCAACCAGCGGCACCTTAATGCGGATATAACCCGGCGTGGCAAAACTGAGTAAATGGTAAACCATAGTGAACTGATGATCAGGCACTTGCTGACGGTAGCGTTCGTCGATAGCCGTCAAATCTTCCAGCCGCTGATAACCGGGCTTCACCTCATGCTTCAGAAAACTAAGCAGGTCTTTAATTAACTCTGGCGGACAATTCAGTAGCGGCATATCCGCGGCAAGCGGATCAGGAGTAACACGACCACCGAAGCGTTCCATCACCTGACGATAGACATCGTCGGTCGTAGAAGGAAAAATCTGTTTCGGTTGACTAGGTCGATGGATATTAATGCTACGGTCAGTGGTAAAGCGGGGTGGCTGCTGCGCAGTGCCACGAATCGGGCTGTTGCCGTAACCGGGGCCACGCGTGTCACGACTTTTCGTTTCACCATCAACCAGAGGCGGAACGGTAGTTCCCTCGGAACCACCCTGCATCCCAAGAATCTTGCGCGTCGGCTGCTCTTCGGCAACGATTTTCTTCTGAAGTTCAACGATTCCCTGTAAGAAGGCCTCAGGTCTCGGTGGACAACCGGGAATGTAAATATCTACCGGCAGGATCTGGTTAACGCCCTGCATGACACTGTAAACATCATACATACCACCGGAATTAGCGCATGACCCCATGGCAATAACCCATTTGGGGTTTGGCATTTGCTCATATACTTTAAGAATCGAGGTCCCCATTTTTTTAAATGGTGTTCCCGAAACGATCATAACGTCCGACTCACGCGGCGTACCACGCAGAACCTCGGCACCAAAGCGGGCCAGGTCAAAGCGCGGGGTCATACTTGTCATCATCTCAACAAAACAGCAAGACAGTCCAAAAAACATGGGCCAAAGACTATACTTCCGCCCCCAGTTGATTAGATCATCTGCCCGTGTCAGCAGCACCCCCTGTGGCAGTTTCTCGCTCATCCTACGCTCCTGTCCTGATTACGCTTAGTCCGTGCACCCCAATCCAGAGCACCTACTTTCCAGAGGTAAACCAGACCAAGAAACAACAAAACGATGAAGAAGGTGATTTGCCAGAAGCCGGCCCAACCAAGCAGGTCATAAGCTACTGCCCAGGAAACCACAAAAATTGCTTCAATATCGAAAATGAGAAAAAAGATGGCAACCAGCGAAAAGGGAACGGCCTGCCTAAGCCGTGCTTCACCAGTTGGAATGATGGCTGATTCGTAAGGAGCATCCTTGTCTTCTGAATGAGTTTTGTGGCCTATGTAGCGAGCCAACATCATCAGTAACAGAATGAGTCCCGTAGAAATCAGGGCGTAGAGAGCAAAAGAAACATATCCTTCGACACTAGGTGGGCCCGCATGAACCACAGCCTGTGCACTTTGCGCAGAAACTGACATGACACCTCTATATCTCTAAGTATAAACATTAAAATACATCAAAAATGGAAAGCAGATCAGATACTATCACACTTTTGATTCTCCAGAGAAGAGCTATAGGCCTAAAAATCAACCTAACAGCCGCTCCGGCGTCCTATTAGTTAAAATTCTGTTCTATTTCTTGTCGCGCTAACTCATCGCACCTTTCATTTTCGGGGTGTCCTGCGTGCCCCTTAACCCATGTCCATTCAATGTCGTGCTTCTCGGCCAAGACAAGTAAACGCTCCCACAGATCACGATTTGCGACTTCTTCTTTTTTCGAATTTTTCCAGTTCTTTTTTTGCCAACCGGTGATCCATTCCGTCATGCCTTTTACCAGATACTGGGAATCGGTTACAAGTCGTACAGAACAAGGGCGATTAAGAGCCTCAAGCCCACTGATTGCCCCCAGCAATTCCATACGGTTGTTGGTTGTTTCCGGATCATAACCAGACAGCTCTTTTTCATGTGCGCCACTACGCAGGATAGTACCATACCCTCCTGGACCCGGATTTCCGGAGCAGGCCCCATCAGAATAAATTTCCACGAAGGCTTTACTTTGAGTCATAAGTGTTAACTTCACGTTTAGAGATAAAAAGAATAATACTAAGCTGTGACTATTTTAGTCAGCAAATACTTGATAGCATTTGCTCGGAAGTTAGTCTAGAACTTAAATAAAAATTTTTTCATCTCACATAAAGATTAGAAAAGACTGTCTAAATGTCAACACACCTGAGGTAATATTTTTTCAAGAAGCAGAAAGAAAAGAGGGAAGTGATAATAAAAAAGCTCTCTACCTTTTGATAAGTAGAGAGCTTTTTAAAACTTGGCGTCCCCAGGGGGATTCGAACCCCCGTCGCCGCCGTGAAAGGGCGGTGTCCTGGGCCAGGCTAGACGATAGGGACTTTCTTGGCCACGCGAAGTTTTGCGAGATGCATTTAATACCTAAAGCGGACTAAAGTTGCAAGTAAAAAAATACAAAAATAGCAAGAATCAGATTGGCTACTGTAAACACCAATGGTAATGATGGAAAAAAACTGTAAGGAGAGAGCGTTGTCCGAGCCATATCAACATATCGTTGCAGCAATTCATTATTTGCAAAACCATTACCATAAGCGACCATCGTTAGCAGAAATTGCTCTTCAGACAGGGTTAAGTCCTTACTATCTGCAAAAACTGTTCACCCAATACACCGGCGTCAGCCCCAAGCGTTTTTGCCAGTTTCTCATCAACAATGAAGCAAAACAACACCTGCTGAAAACCAATGAATCACTACTGGACGCAAGTCATCGTATGGGATTCAGTAATCCAAGTCGGCTTCATGATTTGATGGTCAGCATCGATGCTGTTACACCGGGAGAATATCGCCAGCGTGGCCATCAGTTGAGTATAACCTATGGGATTTACAATACTCCCTTTGGCCCTAGCCTCCTGGCTACTACCACTCGTGGCATCTGCGGACTGGAATTTATCGTTGACTCATCACAGCAGGCGGTGCAACGACTCAAAAATGCCTGGCCTGAGGCTACAATCAGATGCGATCAGGCTGCTGGCGGGAAAATTATTGAGTCAATTTTCCAGCCTCGTCCGACTAATTTACCGCTAAACCTGCACCTGAAAGGGACTAATTTTCAGATCAAAGTATGGCAGGCGTTACTCTCCATACCAGAGGGCCACCTCGCCAGTTACAGCTCAATTGCTTCTCTTATCGGTCAAAAAAATGCCAGCCGCGCGGTCGGGAACGCTGTTGGTCAGAACCCTGTCGCTTACCTTATTCCATGTCACCGCATTTTACGTCGTGACGGGAGCATTGGTGGCTACCGTTGGGGACAGGAACGTAAGCTGATGATGCTCAGCCAAGAATTAATCGCAGACCGCACAGACAACAGAGACCATTAGACTCAACAGGATGTTTTATATATCTGCTCAGGTTAATTCTTTGAGCCAATAAAAATCATAACCAGGCACAACCAGGCTATCACTGAAAGATTCTGGCTGTTCACCACGAACCAAGTCCAGAAAACGACCATACTGTGGAGCCCAGCGCCCTAAATCCGAATAGCGTAATGACTGTGGCTGATGACTAAAATTCGCAACCACCAGAACCTGTTCACCAGGCTGACCAAAAGGATAACGACCAAAAACAAACAGATGCGGATTACTAACATCTACTAACTCACGGTTATTAAAATCCGCAAAAGCAGGAAGTTCCTTACGGACAGCAATCATGCGTTTTAACGCACTGAAAATTTTATATTGAATTGTTCCCGGTACATTCCGTTGAGCAGCCTCTTGCCAGTCTATCGAGGGACGATGCACCCACCGGTTATCCCATTGCTTGTCAGGATCAGTACGGAAACTATCATCATTCAAAGCGCCAAGAGCATCACCATAATAAAGTAGAGGGATGCCACCAAAAGACAGAATCATACTGTGTAACAGCAGGATCAGCTTGAGCGCATCATTAATGGCCTGATCATCACCCAGTTCCAGAGCATATTCAAGCCCGACCAGCGATGCTAATGCTCCAGAGATACGCACATCCCCGGTCTTATCATTTTGGCCAAAAGGAAGACCTCTGGCGTGACTGCCCTGGTATTGACCGGTGAAATAATCGACCAGATATTGACGGTGTTGCCGTGGTTCATAGCCACACTGAACAATGTCGCGGTCATCAAACCCGAAACCTATGTCATCGTGACAACGCACGTAATTCAGCCAGGTGGCGCGATCAAGCTTGACCGGCAAGCTTTTAATCCCCTGATTCAACAAGCGTGCATTTTTCGTTGCAATGGCTTCCCACAACAGCGCCATATATGTTGCGTTGTAAGCAATTTCACATTCTTTAGCGATAACTGCATCTTCACCAAAATACTTGATCACTTCCAGTGGTGCGACTATCGCTTCGGCAATAAAAACCACGCCAGGTGCGGTCACCTGACAACAATCTTTAAACAGTTGCAAAATAAGATGAGCTTCACGCTCATTCTGACAGGTGCTACCAATTTTCTTCCACAAAAAAGCGACCGCATCCAAACGCAGAATATCAACCCCACGATTAGCCCAAAACAAAATAACATTGAGCATTTCAATAAAAACAGCCGGATTGCTATAATTCAAATCCCACTGATAATCATTGAATACCGTCATCACCCAGCGTTGCATCTGCTCATCCCAGGTGAAATTTCCGGGTGCTGTTTCGGGGAAAATTTCAGGCATACTCTGCTCAAACATATCAGGCACATTACGGGTTGAGAATGTGTAGTAATAATCCTGATAGTGCGGTTCTCCTTCACGTGCCTGCTGTGCCCAGTAATGACTGTCTGACGTATGATTGACGACAACATCAAGCACAAGCAGAATATCCCGTTCACGCATCTCTGTCGCTAACCGCTCCAGATCTTCCAGTGTCCCCATTGCGGGATCGATCTCACGAAAATCACTGACGGCATAACCACCATCGCTTTTACCCGGTGGGCATTGCATAATCGGCATGACATGAACCAGGTTGACCCCAAGCTCCTGAAAGTATGAAAGTTTGTCACGCAGGCCATTTATATTGCCGGCAAAACCATCACAATAAAGAGCCATGCCAACCCACTGTTGATGCAGAAACCAGTTATAATCCTTTTCTCTTTCCAAATCGAGCTGACGCAGGTGTTCAGGCCGGGCAATATACTGACGGGCCATAGTCTCAACCAGATTTTGGGCCTGCTCGGCAAAGTCATCCCTGTCTCCATAAAGCTTTTCAAACAAGGAGTGAATCGCATAGAAATTTGCTCCAAGTCGGGTATAAAAATGGCGCAAATCCTGGCGGGAAATTTCAGGCTGAATACGATTAAGGATATCATTAAGAAGCGAATGAGCTACTTGTTCATACATATAATTACGTAACCTTATCTATTAAAAAAAACACCTATTATCAATCAGGACTCGGAGCAATGATCGTTTAAAAAATCCTGATAAAAAGATGCCTCGCGGCTTGTTGCACCACGCAGACCGACCACTTTGCTGGCAAAACTCTGAGCAGCCTGCAACGTCTTATTTACCGACCAACCCTGTAACAAGCCATGTAGATAAACAGCGGTAAAAGCATCTCCAGCGCCAACAGTATCGACAACCGTTACGGCTTCTTGTGGTTTAACTGACTCAATATCACCAGCATCAGTACAAACAAATGCTCCTGCGGCACCACAGGTGACGATCAGCTGTTCCAAACTATAGAGCTGTACCATCTCTCGTGCCGCAGCATGAGAAGGCAAGCTATCATTACCGAGTAACTTCAGCTCTTCTTGATTCAATTTGACATAACGCGCGTGCGCCAGCCAATCCTGCACGCGTGTTTTTTGCCACCAGGGCGTCCTCAAATTGACATCGACAAAAACAGCCATATGCTGTTTTTGTTTTAACTGAGCAAGCGCTTTTCGGCTAGGATCATTACGCAGCGCCAGAGTTCCGTGATAAAGAAGACCCCGCTCAGGCTCGGGCAAGAGTTCGCTGGTAATAAAGTCATAAGCACAGTCTGGAACAATCGTATAATCGGGCTCACCATCTTCAAATTGAACCTCGACCCGGCCACTTGGATGTATGTCATCATACTGTAATCCCAGAGCGGACATCGACCAGTCCTGCATTGCGGCACGAATAATCTGCCCAGCCTGGTCGCGACCAACTCGGGAAACAAACAGGGGAGTATCACCAAGAGCCTGTAAATGCCAGGCAACATTAAACGGCGCCCCACCCAGAACTTCTTGACCATCAGGGAAAACATCAAAAAGAACTTCACCAAAGACACAAATAGCGGTTTTTGTTTTCACGCCACAATCCTTTTTATGGTCTCCTGAAAGTACGGATAAAAGTGCAACACCCCCTGCAGGACACCAGCACAATAATGACCATTTCCCGGCCAGCCTTCTGCGGTTGCCAGATAAAGACTCTCTTGTAAACCATTCTGGCGAACGCTATCTAACGCCATTCTCCTCACCTCATCGTGGCCGTTGGCCACTAACACGGCAGGAATATCACTTTCCAACACAGCCAGATCGTTACCACTGTCACCTGCAAACAAGAGTTCCGTTTTTGTATAACCGGAAAAAGAGTAAAGAAACTGCAAAGCATGATACTTATCAGCCCGTTGCGGCAGGATATCAAGAAGCCCGACACCAGCGCTCTCATCGATACTCCAGATCAAATTAGCAGCCACCCCCATATGTGCCAGAATTGCCTGAACCTGTTCATCAAGCTGGGCTTGTGATACCTGGAGATCAACATAATAGCTCAGTTTATAATCATTCTGCTTGCCCGGTTCCTGAATCCGCAATTCCGGTACCGGAAGAAGAGCTTGCTCCAGATCAGCGCGCGAGAACCCACGCCAATCGACAGCAATCTTCTCTTGCCATTCAGCAACAGGCTGCCAGGCCTTACTGTTAAGTTGATAGATCATTGAACCAACATCAGTAATGGCAAAATCAGGCCAGGGCAATTCATAGGAGGTTATGGCTTGTTCTACCAGGTACTTATCGCGACCACTGGCATAAACCAGACAAATACGGGGATCAGCGCAGAAGTCGCGAAACCATTGCCTGGCTTTCGGTGTTTCCTTTTGTGTGCCGTTTGGAATAACAGTGCGATCCATATCGGTACACAGTAACAAGCGCTCACAACTCATGCCGTGACCTCTTCACGCGGATCACGGCAAGCACCGAAGAAATCATAGAAATGGAGGGCTTCAAGAATTCCTGCAGCGTAAGGCTGACTTGAAAAATAGATGCGGTTGTGGTCGACCAGATCGGAGAGTTCCTCATGATGACGATTTGCCACCACTGCTGCAAGGGTATTGCCACGCATCAAGTCTTCATCAGCACCAGAACCTCCGGCGACAAAAACACGCTCAAGTGGAATATTTTTCAAAGCAGGAAGGTAACGCAGGGCCAACCCTTTCGATGCGCGCATCGGTAAAATATCGAGAAACTGACCAAAGGCCAGCTGAACATGTACAGACAACTCATGCTGATGCAGTAAAGACGTGATGCGCTCAATATCCACCTGTTCGGTATCGATATAATAACTCAGCTTAAACCGGCTTTGCTCATAGCGCGGTTGCAACTTAAGTCCGGGGACATCTGTAAGCACGGTTCTGATACGCCGTGGAGACCACAGATAATCGATATGACGGCTCCAGGCGATATCCGCAACTAACTCAGGAGCATAGTAAATTTCGGTACCGCTACTGGCAATTAGTACATGTGGCTCAGGGATGCGGTGTTTTTTCAACAATTTCAATGCCGAATCGAGGCGTCGCCCGGTTGCCAGGACAAGCAAAGTACTGCTTCGGTGTTGGCGCAGTAAAAGAACTAATTGCGCCAGGGCCTCGTCGTCACCAATCAAACTCAGATCCAGATCGCACACAAACACACGATCCCGATAAGACCCTGAGGTCAAGACGACAGGACGAAACTTCAATGGTTCGCGGCGTTTGACCAATGGTGAAATTTGCTCAAAATACCGCCGGGCATGAGATTGCCAGGAATAATGTTCACGCACCCCTTGCAAACCCTGCTCACGGCATTGCTGCCAGTAATCACGATCCTGCAACAATTGCAATAAAGCGCTGCCGATCGCAGTACTGTCGAGAGGGTCAACCAGTAAACCATTGTGACAATTAGCAATAATATCGCAGGGACCGCCGTCTTCGGTAGCGACTACCGGTAACCCCGCTGCGGCAGCCTCAATAATCGTCAACCCGAATGGCTCTGTCAGAGCCGGATTAACAAAAACACCACCGGAAGCAGCAGCACAGCGATAGATTAATGGAACCTGACTCCGTTCATGATGCTTAGGCAAAGCAACTCGCCCATAGAGGTCATACCGATCTATGGCAATCAACAGCTCGTGAAAAAACTCCTGAGTCCCCTCATCAAGCTCTTCGATATCATCTCTGTTTCCGGCGACGATAACCAGATTTGCTAGTTGCTGTAACTGACTCGATTGACCGTAAGCCTCAATCAAAGCACAAACATTTTTACGTTTATCGGGGCGACTGAGAGCTAAGATTATGGGTTTTTCCGGATTTTTCAGATGCCGTGTTAAAGTGAAAAACAAACCACTCTGCAAGTCTTCCGGCTGCGAGGGCTGGAACTTATGAACATCTGTCCCGGGTGGAATAACCAGCATCTGCTCAGGCTGGTAATAGTCGTAAAATTCATACTGCTCATGAATTTCCTGCCGGGTACTGGTAATAACCCGCTGAGCTGTGGCCAGAGTCATCTCTTCAGCATGGATCCGGCGCGTCATATTGAAGCGTTCTTCGATCTCTTCGTTACTCAAACCACTATCCAGAAAACGATTCAACTTAACCCGTCCGAGGCTATGCCCCGTATGAATCAAGCTGACACCAAAGCGCTGGGAAAGTAAAGACCCGACATAACCAGCATCGGCGTAATGGCTATGTAAAATATCGGGAACAGCGCTCTGTTCCTGGAAATACAACGCCAGGTTATCGGCAAAACAGTCAAGGTGATCCCACAACTGTTCTTTAGCGATATATTCTTCCGGGCCAGCCTCAATACGAACGATGCGACAGCTGTCATTGAGGATCTCTACGCTTTGGGCATAATCTTGATCAACTTTAGGGTCAACAATTTTTCGCGTGATCAGGTCAACCCGTCCGACCTCAGGTAACCGTGACAGCGCCCGGGCAAATTCAACAACATAAAGGGTCTGTCCACCAGTATCGGAATCACGCCCCAATTCAAGATTCCGACCACGGATAAGCCCATGGATGCTGATTAGACAGATATACAGGGAGGTACGGGAGTGAGGCTCTGAACACAAAGTCATGACATAAGCTCTTCGAGTAGAATAGTGGCAGAAAACTGGCAAGTTACGATTTAGTTACTAGCGGGAGACTCTAAATCGCAACTGGAGGACTCTTTAACCATAACAAGAGACTCCGCCAGATTCAAGTTATGGAAAAACAGGTAGATAGGATTAGTCAGGATGGAAACTTTGCCTGTTTAACGTCGTACATTCTGTGATCTGCATAACGTAAAAGTTCCGCTGCCGTTGTCCCATGGTCTGGAAAAAGAGAGAATCCAATACTGGCGCTGATATAGAAATCTATAGACTTCATATAGAATGGTTTCTCAAGGGCGACTAAAATGCGCTGGATAAGAGCGTCAACCCCAACCGGTCCATCAACAGAAGGGAGCAAAACAACAAACTCATCTCCCCCCATACGTGCCAGGGTGTCTGCTCCTCGCATCAATAGTTGCAGACGAGCAGCAAAGTCCTTAAGCAACTGGTCACCAGTATCATGGCCATGAATGTCGTTAACCTGCTTAAACCCATCCAGATCAATAAACAGAACCCCAAAACGCTGCCCTGAACGTTGCGCCTGAGATAGAGATTGATCAAGCCGCTCCATCAGCAGATAGCGGTTCGGTAAACCGGTCAGGTTATCGTGATGAGCTAAATAGCGAATAGCTTCTTCGCTTGCTTTGCGTTCACTGATATCAGAGATAATATTTAATGTAGCGGGAAGACCATGCCAATTGATTAATACGCCGGTAAGCTCTATGGGGTAGACAGTCCCGTCGCGTTTAAGGAAAAGACTCTCATAACGCACTGGTGACGCCTTTCCAGACAGACGTTTAATGTGATTAGCTAACATGTCGTCCCGTGCTTCCGGAGCAATCAAGGGCAGAAAGGTTTCCAGCTTGAGTAATGACTCCTTATCATAGCCGGTCATGGTGCACATACTCGGATTTACGTACACCAACCGTTTATGCTGAACAACAACAATTCCTTCATGAGCATTTTCGGTCAAGTAACGAAACGAAGCTTCACTCTCTTTCAGCTTTAAATTGAGGTCCTGCAATGTCTTATTAAAGCGACTGATCTTCCTGTAGCGATAGAAAAATAAGAAAATGACGACACCACTACCCGCAAGAACCTTCCATAACAAAGAATAATCAAAGCGATGTTCATAAGTCACAGAAACCCACTTATTCTGTATTTCCTGAACAATCTTACTATCAATATTGGAAACAATTTTTTCGAGAATGCTAAATAAGACAGGATCATCGTTGCGAACTGCAATCCCAAGCTCCCAGTTGCGCTCCACCCGCCCGGATATCTTAACTGAAGAGGAGAAAGACCGGCTGATTTCATAGGAGATCGTGGTGAGATTATCGATAAAACCATAAATTTGGTTTTTCTCAAGTGCGACAAGTCCATCATAAATGGTATCGAACTCAACAATTTCCACTTCAGGATAGTCTGCTCGCAAAAACTCTATGAAAGCATATCCTCTGACCAGACCGATACGATGATTTATGACATCAGGCAGATCAGCGATAAAAGGTTTATCTTTAGTGGTTGCAATAACCAGGGGTATGACAATGTAAGGGGTCGTAAAACGCATGTAGCTGCGGCGTTCAGGCGTTGTCATTGCCAGGGAAAAAATATCGCACTCCCGCGCTCGGCCTTTTTCGAGAGTTTCCACCCATGTCCGGGTTGGCACCAGGTGAAATGAAAGCCCGAACTGTTGTGAGATCAGCTCGAGATAATCTGCGCTCATGCCAACATGTTTATTGTTAGCAATACCTTCAAAAGGCATCCAGCTCGGGTCAACACAAACATTAATCAACTTCTTTTCAGCCAGATACTGCTGCTCCTGAGGAGTAAAAAGAGAACGAAGCCCCCTATTAACAATATTATTCTGCCCGAAGCCTAAAGAGCCTGGTAACAGAATAAATACCGTTAATATAAAAGTCGCCTTAAGCACTTATTTACTACCTCAAAAGTTATTTACCCTATACCATCATCATTCATCACAGACGAGTGAGCCCTTCCCCGGGATTATAGCAATGCAACCAGACATCAAGATCACGGAGGGGTTCCATCGATAGCTTTACGTAACTCCGCCACCAAAATATCTCCGGAAACAGGTTTCTGTAACAACGCCCTGATACCAAGAGTTTTTGCTTTTTCTGCATTCAGTATTTCACTGTGACCAGTACAAATAATAATCGGCATGTCCGGTCTGAGGTTAAAAACTTTTTGTGCAAACACATCACCAGTCATACCTGGCATTGTTTGATCGGTCACAATAGCAGCATACTGGCCATTAGCAGAGCTGAACAATTTTAAAGCTTCACTGGCTGATGATGTAACTGTGACTTTGAAACCAAAGGATTCAAGGGTTGCCTTGCCTAAGTCGGCCAGAGCTGGTTCATCATCGACAAACAGGATATGCTCTGCCCCGTGTAACGGGACGTCTTCTTTGGCTCTCAGCTCACACTCTTTCGCCTCGCTTGCCAGAGGCAGATAGATGTTAAAGATTGATCCCTTGCCAACAGTACTTTCAACATCAATTGCCCCGCCATGATTTTCAATAATGCCATGAACCATCGCCAGCCCCATACCAGTGCCATGCCCTTGTTTTTTAGTCGTATAAAAAGGCTCGAAAATTCGGCTCAGGACTTCTGAACTCATACCACTCCCATTATCTGCAACTTGTAACAGGATATAATCGCCCTGGTTCAGTTGAGGGAATCTCGCAGCGAGAGTGATTCCAACTCTAACCTTTCTTAACTGAAGCCTGATCGTTCCCTGCTCCTCTGGCATTGAATGATAGGCGTTCGTGCATAGATTCATCACGACTTGATGCATTTGTGTTTCATTGGCCAGAATCAACTTATGTTCCGAATCGCTATCGAAAAGAATATTAACTGTGGCCGGGATGGTCTTTTTAAGAAGCTGAACCGTTTCAATCACAACTGTGTCGATACTGATATATTTGCGCTCTACATTTTCTTTGCGACTGAACATCAGGATCTGCTTTACTAACTCGGTTGCACGTTTTGCTGCACCGATCACCTGTTCCAGTTTTTTCCGGTTCCGCTGGGAAGTCTCCTTGTCACGCAAAACAAGTTCGGTGTAGCCAAGAATAGCGGCAAGAATATTATTAAAATCGTGGGCAACGCCTCCTGCCAGGGTACCAATGGCTTCCATCTTCTGCGACTGACGCAATTGCTCTTCCAGCTTTTCTTTTTCTTTGAGCGTCGTAATATCTTCAACGCTTGACCAGATATATTGTTTCCCATCCTGGCTAAGAACAATACCGTTCAATCGTACCGGCACTAACTGTCCATCTTTGTGACGATATTCCTTTTCGTAAGGACCATAGCAACCGGTAGCCGCCATTGACTCTAATTGTTCTTGCTCGTTAGGCACATATTTTTCTGGTGTTATATCCCAGTAGCTGCATCGCAAAATTTCATCCAAACGGTATCCAACGATATCAATATAAGCATGGTTAGCGGTTACAATTGAGCCATCCATTTCGCACAAAACCAAGCCAATGGGCAACAGGTCGAATAAAGCTTTCAGGCGATTCTCACTGCTTTTTAATTCCTCTTCTGCCTTTTTCCGCGTGCGGATATTGTTGAGCAGAACAATGACCAACAGCGAATAGCCTAGAAAAATCAGCCCTGACAGCCAGATAATTTTTTTATATTGATAATAGAAAGAGCTGGGTAAATTTATAATTTTGCTGTCACTCGGCAACAGGGATTTGTCAATACCAAATTTTTCCATTTGGTAGTAATCAAAGGTGTAAAGATTGGGACTCTGGGTATCAACAGAAATGCTCTCGACGGGCGTACCAGAGAGTATCGCTGCCGCAATCTCTGCTGCACGCACACCCTGCTCAAAATGGCTGATCAGTCTCCCCCCCAGAACCCCTTGTCCCATACCATGTTCCCAAAGGTGATAAAGAGGCAGGGACAGATTTTCACTAATCAGCTTTATGCTTTCATTAAACAGTAAGGTTTTACCAGAAGAGTCCTGGTAGGCAGAGAGCAACAAGACAACATTAGTTGGCCCTAAAGACCTTAACTGACTAGCAAAGGAAGAAAACGACTGGTGAGCCAATGATATCTCCCCAAACTGAACACCAGGAAAAACATCCCTCATACGATAAAATGATTTGAGATCAGCCTGACCACTTGGCAAGCCATCAACCAAAGCAACGATCTGCGTTGTTGCCGGGTGTAAAGCTAAAATCAATGCGATTGTATCTTCCATTGAAACAGCTTCAACAACCCCGGTTATTAAAGGATTACTGTTTTGCTGCAGGGCCAGATCAATATTATTAACACCTAGAAAGACAATGGGAATATCAGAAAACAGATCCTGCTGGTACTCAATAGCAAAAGTCAGGGCATTATCATCAGCAACAATCAGCACATCGTAAGGAGGAAGTTTCCTCAACTTCTCACTTAAAATACTATAAAAGTTAACGAATGTTTGACGAGCAGGGAAGCGCTTTGAATCCAAAAAATCAACATCAAGCAGAACAGGTTGCTTATTAAAAACCGATTTAATCCCTTCCACCTGCTGAAAAAACGTTGGAAAGGCGGGATGGTAAGAACTAATAAAGAGGACCCTCTTTGGTTCTTGCGACCAAAGTGGTTGAGGCAGAAAAAACAACACCATGCAGGCTATAAATACGCTGAATCTTTTTAGCACCTACATCCCTAATGCAAAAAAAGGCTTTAAATACAGTCATTCCGATAACAGCAGTCCACATAAACTTTACTTTATAATTAACAAATATCAAGGCTTAACAATATATCTCTTTTTCGCTGCTTTACTACCATGGTTAAATCTTCGGTTATAGACTGTCATCTTAATATATGCATGATGACACCAGACACTTGCTGATATCTGTTTTTTTGCTAAAGTTTGAGGATCACCTGAAAAGTTTTTTGGAGGAGATACACTATGTTTCTTAACCTGAAAATAATGATCTTCTGCCTCCTTTTATTTTACAGTTTTCCCACAATACAAGCGTCTGCTGCGGAAAAGATCTACCAGATCAGTTATGGTTCCGGCAGTCTTTTCCACCAACTTGTCCGTAATAAAACCAGCCAGGTTTATAAAAAGGCGGGACTCCAAGCTGAATTTACCCCCATGCCACTTAATCGATCTTTGATCAGCGCAGATGAAGGGTTAGTCGACGGTGACGCTGGCAGAGTTCCTTCCATAGAGGAAAGTTACTCAAACCTGCGACGCGTTAATGTCAAGCTAATGGATTTAAAAGGAGCCGTTTACACCAGCCACCCAGACATAACCAAGTACCATGACCAGCTACTTAAATCTACACGCATCGGTTATGTCCTTGGAGTTCGTTGGGCCGAAAAATTATTAGCGGGTATCGAGACCACTACTGCTAATACCTATGCATCACTGTTTAAAATGTTAGCAGAGGGTCGTATTGATATCGCTTTTGCGACGGAAACGAGTGCCAATGCCGCATTAGAAAAGATGGAGAAAGAAAACATCAAACAATTACATCCGTTTATTTTTACTGCCCCTATTTATCATTACGTACATAAAAAAAATGCGAACATTATACCTAAACTAGCAGCTGCAGCTAGTGAGCTCAATCAACCAACTGCACTGCGTTTCTACGCGGGCATCAAATCACCTTCTTTTGAAATTCTCCAGGCCAGATTATCAGAAGCCTGTCTACGCATTGGCCATGTCTGCCACGTTAAAAATGTTGGTTCTGCGGAACGAGCTTTAGTTCTGGCGAATGAAGAAGGAGATGGGGACATTTGGAGGATTGCAAAAATCAAAGAGGTCTCGCCCGAACAGACATCCAATCTAATGGTGATCCCAGAGTCTATTCTAAACGCAGACTTCTACGCTTATAGCAATAAACAAACATCAGACCTTAAGGACTGGAATTCTTTAACGGGACTACGTAATGGCTTTCGTGTCGGAGCGAAGGTCTTAGAGAAAAATGTGCCGGGGGAAAGAACGCTATTACCAGAAACTGAACCGCTGCTACAAATGCTCGCCGACAAAAGACTTGATACCGTTATCGAAATTGAAGACCTTGCAGACTACGCTATTCAAAAGCTCCAGCTAAAAAATATTTATAAATCGAAACGGCCGTTGCTTAGCGTACCAGGCCATTCTCTGCTTCATATAAAACATGGAGATCTGCTCCAAAAACTTGCTAACAGCCTGGCAGAAATGAAAGCTGATGGTAGCTTTGACAGGATCAAAATAGAAACGATGGAAAAGTTGTTGGCAGCGAGACATAAGCAATGAATATAAGCCTGAGAAATGCTCTTATTTTCAGACTTTCCCTGGTTGTCATCTGTGTCAACATCATTATAAGTATCATTTTTTACACCTTCTCTGTCCGCTTGGCCAAAGACGAGTTTTTATCTTCAATATCAGTTGAGTCGGTCCATTTTGCCGATATTTTTACCGAGCAACTGTGGCTCTATGACATCAAAGCCTTAAATCATCTTGCAAATATGGCCTTTGAAAACCCTGATGTTATCGGCATAAAACTGCAAGACCATAAAGATAACTTAATTTTAAACAAGGGAGTATTTACCGACAAGAATGCGACAACTATTACCAAAGACCTTATCCATCAATCAGGTAGAAGTATAGGTAAGCTCTCTATTAGCTATCTTGATTCAAGCAGAGGCAAATTGGAATCCCTCATTCTAAAGACAACAATACTGATCGTACTCGTCACGATTATTCTCACAATCACGTTAATCTCCCTGTTACTGAAAAAGAAATTAGATTCCCCCTTAGCAACACTGAAAAACGATATGGCCCAATTAGCCTCGGGAACCTTCAAAAAATCAAAATTAATTGACCAGCATGAAGAGATCCAATCGATGATTGATGCTTATAACCAGGTTGCTGATGCTCTTGAAAAGCGTGAGAATGAAAAACAGCTATTAGAAAATGAAATTCGCCAGAAACACAAAATGGAAGCATTAGGAACAATGGCAGGAGGAGTCGCCCATGATTTTAACAATCTGCTCTCTATCACCACAGGGAACCTGGAACTGATCAGAAGAAGAAGTGGATCAGGAAAAAACATCGATAACCACATTGCCAATATTCAGGATGCAACGGATCGGGCCATTGAAATGGTCAAACAGATATTGGCTTTCAGTCGTCGCGTGGAACAGCAGCTTATGAGCATTGACTTTAAAGAGCTCATCACAGATACATTAACACTCCTGCGCTCAACGACCCCTTCCTCGATAAAGATTGAAACCGTTGTCCCAGAAGATCAAGTCTATGTCCGAGGAGATAAAACCCAACTGCAGCAAGTCTTCCTGAACCTTTGCACTAACGCCATTCACGCTATGAATGAACAAGGACTGTTACAGATATCCCTAACCACGGCGTCCCTGCCTCAAAATATACGAAGTCAGGTTGACGAATCTATCGATCAATATGCCAAACTGAGCATTAAAGATACTGGTATTGGTATGGACGACGACACGATCAGTAAAATTTTTGACCCGTTTTTTACCACCAAAAAGGTTGGCGAAGGAACAGGAATGGGTCTATCAATGTGCCATGGTGTCATTAAACAACTAGGAGGAGTGGTGACCGCTAAAAGCGCTCCAGGTGAAGGAGCCGAGTTCATAGTCTATATTCCCCAAATTAAAAACGACACAGTAAAGACAGCAAAAGAAGCCTCAGACAATGTTGCGTTAGCCACAGGAACTGAGACCATTCTGCTTATCGATGACGAAAATGCCATTCTCGAAGCAAGTATCGAAATGCTCACAGATCTTGGTTATACAGTCCTCGGCATCTCCGATAGCAAAGAAGCTCTGGAAACCTTTAAGTTAAACCCACAACGATACGATTTGATCATAACCGACCAAACCATGCCGAACCTTTCCGGGGTTGAGCTTGCCGTTGAATTATTGAAAATCAGATCTGATACACAGATTATTTTACGCAGTGGTTTTTCAGCCAAGGTCTCAGAAGACCAAGCCAAGGCCATCGGTATTAAAGCCTACCTGCACAAGCCAGTTTCAGCAGAAATTCTCACAAAAACAATCAGGCAAGTACTAGATCATCAGATTTGAAAGACTTTGAAGAGAAAAAACAAAAGCCCCACTGTCGTCACAGTGAGGCTTTTGTTTTAGTTGGCGTCCCCAGGGGGATTCGAACCCCCGTCGCCGCCGTGAAAGGGCGGTGTCCTGGGCCAGGCTAGACGATAGGGACTTATCTATATTAAAGCCCCCGCAGGAAATGTACCCGCAGAGCGTTGCTTTAAAAGTGGTGAGCCGGACAGGGATCGAACCTGTGACCATCTGATTAAAAGTCAGATGCTCTACCTACTGAGCTACCGGCCCTCGCAACGGACGAGATTTATACTTAATTTAAAAAAACAAGTCAACCCATAAAATTATTTTTTTTCAGAGATTACTAAACGGAAGCCTGTATCCAGTTCAAAATCACCATCAACAACAAAAGCACGATGAGCACAACGAAGGCTGTTGGCCGAGCTAAGCCAACTGCCTCCTTTAATCGTGTGATAGCCAGCCAACCCTTGATACGATGCTGTTGGCTCAACCCATTCATAGACATTGCCAGACAAATCATAAAGCCCGAAGCCATTAGCTTTTTTAGACCCAACCTCTATTGGCTTTTTGTCGTACGCTATAGCCTTGAAATAAGCATAATCGGCAATAGCTGAGTCCTGATCAGAACCACTATAAATTTGATTGGATCCGGCTTTGCAAGCCATTTCCCACTCAACTTCTGTTGGCAGACGATAGCGTCTATTTTCTTTTAACGACAGCCGTCGGGCGAAATCTTTTGCCTGGTAATATGTTATACGATGCACCGGCAAGTCAGGCTGTTTATAAACCCCAGGCTACGTTGTTGCTGAGGCGGAGCAAGCTTAATTCCTTCCTGTAGCATTGCTAAAGAAGAAGAGACCTCTCCTCTGGCTAAAAATGCCTTACTCGCTAAAGCATTACCACGGTAATCACGAGGGTAGCGATCAATCAGCATACCAGCAATACCAAGAGCGGGCTGATAGCCCCCCATCTTTCAGATATAGAGTTACCAAAGCAATATTAGCAGTTATCTCTTAATTCATCTTTTTTACGCAGTGCGCTTCTCAGCCTTTCAATCTTATCGTCATATGCTCTCATTTGACGCATTATTTCAGTTATTGGCATACTTTGGGCCACGCCCTTAACTTGCTTCAAATGTGCGGCAAATGATTGCTTTGTCTCTCGTTCGATTTGGGATTTACTGCGCTTACACTGAGAACAGTAGAGTCCAAGCTGTAATTCCTTTTTCGTTTGCTTTTTCTCTGCCATCAGTTCTGTAATTTTAGCGCTCAGATCCGCACTGGAGTTCGCTGCGTCAGCTTCAACCTGACTGCGTTTAGAGTTATATCTGTACCTTGCTTATCCAAAAATGCTTTTTGACGATCAAGAGAACTTTCAATTACTACAATCTGGTTGCCGATACTGATCAGAGGGTGGGCATAAAGAGAGGCAGGAAAACTGCCGATCAGGCCGACAACAATTGTCAGCCTGACCAGCCATGTCTAACGCATTAATATTCCGTTGCCGGAATTGTTGAGATCAACTGCTTGGAAACTGTTTTTGCCAGTCCATTTTGATGTTCAATTGCGTAATCCTTAAGGGCAAGAAACGAATTATAGTTACCCGTTTTTTCTGCATCACGACGACGATCTCTAAGTTCATTAGCAGATGGGAAAGCAGGTGATACCTTAGGAGCAGAGATTTCATAAACATACTGCCACTGAGGATAGCTCAGATTATAAGGAGACATAGAGGACAATTCATTGAAAATTGCGTCATAACGAACTTTGGCACTGTTTCGAACCTTAATGTCATAATTAACATAACCAACAGTACGCGCTTCCTTCTTAGCCCTATCGACTAACTCTGCCAATTTCCGGTTATAATCACTAGCAACCTTATTCACAGCTGCAACATTGGAGGGGACCTTGTTAATCGATAGGTCAACAAAGATATCTGTTGCATCACTCGATTCAACCCGGTGTTCACCAACCCAAACGATAGAGCCGGTTTTAACTTCAATCAACTTAGCATTAAGGTAACCGAAATAACCTGGCTTAGTGATAGTTGCCTTATTCTCGGCTTCGAGGGTTTTTAAGATTTTAAGATCTGAATCAATGATCCCCTTCATTAATTTATTATCAGGTAAATAAACACGCTTATCGGAAATCTGTCCAACTTCAAAACGGTTAACCTGAAGTATAAAGTCTGCCTGAACATTACCCCTTTCAGCAGCCCGGATCAGCTCTCCGATATCAACCAATTCACGGTCGCCAGCAGCTCGGGTACCATTTTTTTCAAAGACGGTATATTTTGATTCAACGTCCTGTAACTTTTCGACGTATTCCTCTCTGGTAATGCGCTTAGCATCTCTTTGCTCTTCCAAGGCCTTGATTTCTTCTTCTTTAGCCTTTGTCGTCTTTACCCAACGGTCTTCAGTACGTCTGTTTCTAAGCTCTGCTTCAAATTTAGACCGATCCAGAACAGTAAAACCTTTACGCAAAAGAGACTTTTCGATTTCCTGCTCTGCTTGACTAAAGTTTTCTGCCGTTTGGAAAAGGTTATCGGCATTTTCAGGTGTATCTTCCTTACTTCTAGAATTGACCTCTTGTTGTTCTACCGGGACACTAATAACCACTCTGGAGTTAAGCGGGACCTTGAAACCACCTTTTACCGTCGTATTTTCCTCAAGAGCAGTACTATCAATACCTTTTTTCGGATAACTGATATGCACATTCTTTTTCTCAATCGCTGGTGGCGCTGGAGCCACTGCTTTTTTCAGCGTAGGTAATGGCTGCAATGGAATGTTAGGTGGTGCACAACTAGCTAACAATAAAATCACTGCAATACATGGCAGTTTCCTCAAAAATTTCATATTATCTCCTCTTGATTGGTCAGATATCCCCAAGCTACTATTTACATATTCATTCATTAATGGGAACATTTACACGACTGGATAAATAGAGATTTAATCCCCTGCAAAACCTAAATTGTTAATTCTATTTAATTCACAACAAAGGCAATATAAAAGATTTTTAAAAATTTGCGAAGTAAAAATAAAAGTTTTTTAAATAATAGGTAGGGATAGAACCTTAAACGAACTTGGGGCTCTTTTCAAGAGTGGTTACATTTCAGCAATAACGAAATCGACAATTGTGTTTGGATTTTATGACGAGATAAAAGGGCTTACCTTTTGTTTGGCGTAGACCCAGCATACCCAACTAAACTTGCGGTCCTGCCGGAAAAACAAAAAAGCTCCAGCAAATTATTGCTGGAGCTTTTTTGTTAGTTGGCGTCCCCAGGGGGATTCGAACCCCCGTCGCCGCCGTGAAAGGGCGGTGTCCTGGGCCAGGCTAGACGATAGGGACTTATCTATTACAAGCCCCCGCGAGAAATGACCTCGCAGAGTGTTGCTGTTAAATGGTGAGCCGGACAGGGATCGAACCTGTGACCATCTGATTAAAAGTCAGATGCTCTACCTACTGAGCTACCGGCCCTCGCAACGGATGTGTGTTATACGTGAATCAGCTGCACACGTCAACCACTTTTTTTATTTTTTTTCTACAAATGGGTTTGAGCGGATCAAAGTCTGGTCCCGACGTGGGCCAACAGAGACCAGCACAACAGGACAACCAGTCCATTGTTCAATCTGATCAACGTAAGCTTTAGCCGCTGCAGGCAACTCATCATAACTCTTTGCTTCACTAATATCCTGCTGCCAACCTGTTACTTCTTCATAAACTGGAGTACATGCCTTCAGCTCATCAAGATCCTGAGGAAATTCATCAACCAGCTTCTCGCCAACACGATAGGTGGTGCATGCCTTAATCGTATCGAGATCATTTAAGACATCCATTTTAGTCAGTGCGATACCAGTCAGACCATTGGTACGGACAGCTTCACGTAAGGCAACGATATCAAGCCAGCCAGTTCTTCTGGGGCGGCCAGTCGTTGCACCGAACTCACTTCCTGCGGCACGTAACTGATCACCCATTTCATCAAGCAACTCGGTTGGGAATGGTCCTTCGCCAACACGGGTCACATAAGCTTTGGAGATGCCGATAACTTCATCAATCATAGTTGGCCCAACACCGGAACCAGTACATGCTCCCGCGGCGATGGTTGAAGAAGATGTGACATAGGGGTAGGTGCCATGATCAATGTCCAGCAAGCTGCCCTGCGCTCCCTCAAAGAGAATATTATGACCTTCCTTAACAACCTTATCCAGATAGGTTGAAGTACGCCCCAAATAGCCACGTAGACGTTCTGCGTAACCTAAATACTCTTCAACGATAGCAGCTTCATCTAAAGGTTTCTCACCCAGGTAATTTTCGATATAAAAATTCTTTTCAGGTAAAACATCTTTCAGCTTACGCTTGAATACTTCAGGTTTCAGCAGATCAGCAAACCGGATCCCGCGCCGTGCTACTTTATCTTCGTAAGTGGGACCAATGCCACGTCCGGTAGTACCAATTTTTTTAGCTCCGGACTTTTGCTCACGAGCGATATCAATAACCTTGTGATAAGGCATGATCAGGTTTACAGCGCCGTCAACCATCAACTGTGCGTCATCCTGCATACAACCCTTGGCTTTAAGACCATCAATCTCTTCCAGGAAAACTTTAGGATCAAGGACAACGCCATTACCAATGATACAACGCTTGCCTTCATGTAAAATACCAGAAGGAATCAGGTGCAAAACAGTTTTTTCATCTCCGACGACCAGAGTATGTCCGGCATTGTTGCCGCCCTGAAAACGCACCACGTCCTGTGCATACTCGGTATAGATATCAACAACTTTACCTTTTCCCTCATCGCCCCACTGGGCTCCGACAATAATAACGTTGGCCATATGCTCCACGCTCTCCTGTCTAACCGACCTTCAGGCCGGCGCTTAAATTTATTGCAATTATAATTGCAAATGAACATCAGCCCCATCGAGTTGTGACCAGCTTATTTTGGTTAAACTGTTATCCTCTAGAGCTGTTAAAAGAATATCCTGAACATCATCTTCGACAACGGCCAGGTAGCGGTAATTCATTTTTCTGGCATAAGCCAGGGCTTCATCTTGACTACGATCAAGCATATCACGAGATACCGAATAGCCCAACTTACGTAAGCGACACGCCAGGGTCTGGGCCGCCCGCAAATTTTTACCAGAAGCAAAAATCAGTAGATCGCAAAAAGGGTCCACACGTTGATCAAGGGTCGTATCCAGAGCAAACAACAGATTGAGCAAGCTGAAGGTAAACCCGGTTGCGGGTGCATCGACACCATAATTTGCCATCAGGTTATTGTACCGACCACCGCTGCAAACCGCACGACCGATACCAGGCAGAAAGCCTTGAAAGGTTACGCCAGTATGATAATTAAGACCGCGCAATTCCCCAAGGTCGATAGTAACATGTTCAAGAACACCATAGACCTCAAGAACATCAAGTACTTGGGCAAGGCTGTCAAGCGCCTTTCTGGAGCGCTCGTTATTAACCGCCTTAGCAGCTCGGTCGATGACCTCGCGCCCGCCATAAAGACGTGGTAAAGCGAGAATCTCATCACACGCAGTTGCAGAAAGGTCCGTATTATCAAGCAGCAGCTTCAGTTCCGAGGTATCTTTACGTGAGATCGCATCAGCAACCTGAAAGGCGGTCTTACGATCGAGGGACAGCCCATCCATGACGCCACGAAAAAATTCAACCTGGCCAATATCTACGGTAAACTTTTCAGCACCGACGGCTTGCAAGGCCTCAATTGCCATGGCGATCATTTCAGCGTCAGCTTCGGGGCTGTCAAGACCGATCATCTCGACCCCGGACTGGAAAATATCACGATCTTTACCGGCCTGTTGCTCGGTATGACGTAAAACCCGGCCACTATAACTCAACCGTAGCGGCAGCGGCATTTCGGGCATCCGGGTCGCCGCAATACGGGCAATCTGTGGAGTCATATCGGGCGGAAAAGCCAACAAACGACCCGTCTGACGATCTTCAAAGCGAAAAACTCGATCACGCAGTTCTTCTCCCATGCCACGCTCCAGAACATCGAGATATTCGAGTTGCGGAGTAATGACAGGGCGAAACCCCCAAGCTGAATAAACTTGCTGAAGTTGATTAAGCAGATACTCAGCTTTTGCGGCCTTAAGTGGCAAAAAATCACGTACGCCTTTCGGCAGATCCGCCTCCGGCAATGAATCTGAAAAAAGCATTAAAAACATCTCCATTCTGTAACCGTTTGACAAATACATGCAACGAACACAGAAAGTTAAATTAAAGTTTCGCAAGAGACCAGGCGCAAAGCCCCTATTCTTGCACTAGCCGAACGCGCCAATCTAGCAACAGATGGGCTAAGATGTCAAGCACCGCTCAGCCGAAGCCGGGTTTCATAGGTCTGCCCTTCTAGCAGACCTTTTTTATTCTCGCACAAAGCACGGCAGCACGGTGAAATACCCTTATCGGACACATTCTTTCTGCAAATAATCGATCAGTAACCGTACCCCAAAACCGGTGCCCCCTTTTGGCTGCCCTGGTTTCCCTTTATCTTCCCAGGCCATCCCGGCAATATCCAGGTGAGCCCAGGTATAATCGGAGGCAAACTCTTGCAAAAAGGCTGCTGCGGTAATCGTTCCCGCCGGACGCCCGCCGGTGTTTTTGACATCAGCAAAGTCGCTTTTTATTTGTGTTGAGTAGTCTTCCCACAAAGGCAATTGCCACAGCCGCTCCCCACTATGCTGGCCAGCACTCAGCAACTGCTCAATAAGGTTATCATCATTCCCTAAAACGGCTGCAGACTGATTACCAAGAGCAATAATACAGGCCCCGGTCAGCGTCGCAAGATCAATAACGACGCGCGGCTCATATTTGGCAACATAGGTTAACGCATCAGCTAATATCAACCGCCCTTCGGCATCGGTATTCAGGACTTCGATAGTTTTGCCAGATAGCGATGTCAGAATATCCCCGGGGCGGATGGCGGTTCCGGAAGGCATATTCTCAACGGCAGGAACAATACCAACAAGATTAACGGGCAACTTCATCCTGGCCGCAGCCATCATCGTGCCGATAACCGCAGCAGCGCCCCCCATATCCATTTTCATTTCATCCATCTTTTCGGCAGGTTTCAGGGAGATACCGCCACTATCAAAAACAACGCCCTTGCCCACTAACGCGACTGGTTTGCTTTCATCACCGGCCCCCATATATTCCATAACGATTAGATACGGGTCACGAACACTGCCTTGCGCAACGCCCAGCAAAGCGCCAAAGCCTGCTTTTTCAAGTTCTTTACGATCTAGCAAGCGCGCCTTAACACCACTTTGTTCCGCCATAGAAACAGACTGCATCGCTAAAAACTCAGGTGATTTCAAATTTCCCGGTGCATTTACCAGGTCGCGCGCAAAACAAACGCCAACACAAAGGGCCTCAGCACTAGCAACTGCAGCCTGTGCCAGTTCAGGATCATCATCGTCATGAATGACCAAAGCAACAGTGTTCAGTTTTGCTACCTTTTTTATTCGCTCTTCCGGAAGGTAACGGTCGTAGCTGTAATCAGCCAGCAAGACACCTTCAGCAACTGTTTTTATTCTGGCTTCCAAAGATTCTTCAGCCACCGTTAACAGACCAAACCCAACAATAAAGTTACCGATCTGTTTTTGAGCTAACAGGGCAACAGCATCACTTGTTGCCTGGCGTAGTTTGTTCAGGCTAAAGTCTTTTTCTTTACCCAGGCCAACAATCAGAATTCGTTCCGGTGATGATTTCGCATGACCATGCAGCAGAAGAGTTTCACCTGTTGCACCACTGAATTCCTTGCACAATAAAGCACGCTTAAAGACGATATCCTGCTCACTGGTCAACCCTAAAGATTGCCCCTTTTTTCCCTCAAAATAACCCAGAACTGCACATGCCGTTGTCTGTTCACAAGGAGAACCTTGGATAATCGATATTTTCATCTCACTTGAATCCTTTCGGGAAAAATCTTGCAAAAACTGATGGTGCGGACGTTGGCCGACCACATAAATGAATCACAAAAATTAAACATTCATAAAAACAGAATATCACAAGCCACTAGATTGGTAAGAATCTTCAAGTGCTTGTTGTTTGATTTTTAACGCAATCCGTTGCCGAATCAAAGTTGGGATTTCAACATGGACACACAGAGCCCGAGTGCCTAATTTACAAGCTTGCACGCGTTGACGGGCATTCGCGCCCGCACTCGGCAGCCAGCGAATATTTTCTTTGGGCAGAAAGCTGCGTGTTTCACCAGGAAGCATATCAGACACCTCCTGCGCCGGATTAAAAATACGCCCTAGCATCTGCAGGCCGCCAAGCATACTGAAATGACAACACTGATGTTGATCAATACATAATTGGACATAAACTTCAGGCGACAGTTCACGCACAATAGCCAGGCCACGGCGAAAACGTTCATTCGGATGCACATGTAACAGATCATCACGATATTCGGTGGATCCCAGCTCATCAAGACTAGGATAAGGCGGTAAGCCACCCATCCCCACCAATACCCGGTCATCGTCGCTATGGGTTCCGACATAGCCATGAACATCGATAATCACATCCGGTTCGGGACCATCCAGCTGATCAAGGTAGCGACACAAACCCTCTTCATGCTTATAGCAATTTGGTCTCCCCTGATCATCAACATAAGGGTATATCACATCAATATTACTGGGATTTAAAGGCACGCCCCACTCTTTGAGCCGGGTCAGGTTTTCATCGGTCAACGGCTCACGTCCGGAAAAGCCCAGGTTGACCAGCGCCGCGCGCCCCTTGCCATAACGTAAAAAATAGAAAGCAACTTCAAGAGTGTGAGGATCGTATGGACCATGACTGACGGTAAACACCGGTAACTCCGGGTCTTGGTCAGGACCGCGCAACAATAAGGCACCACCAGCTTTGTCGGCAATAAATTTAGCGGTATAACCATCAAGTAAACGTCGACAGGGACGCCAGTCGGTATCACCAGAAGGGATAAATCCAAAAAATTGCTCTAGCACCTTTTCGCGCCAGGTGGGAACAAAACGTATACAGCGTTGCGGCAAACGGTAATAAACATGGTAAAGATCCTGATCCATGTAAATGCGAATATTTTTGCTCCGGATCAGACCACAATTATAAATATTTTGAGAAGTTGCCAGAAGACACTCAGTCAGGTCGAGACAATGGTCGAAAAAGCATTGCTCCGGTGGTGGATCAACCAGTTCAACATGCTGTAATTCACGGTAATCCTCGCGCGCGATCTCTACTTCCAGACGATTCAGATGACGCTTAAAAGGCGCATTCTCATCAACCTGAAAGCGACTCATAAAGAGCGGGGAAATATCTGCTTCCGGAGATTTTAACTCTGCCATAGATTCTTAATCCTTTCAGGTGACTAGGATAACCTTCTGGCAGAACAGAGACAAGGGCTGCCCAAATATATTCAGTCCTTGGTGGTAATCAGAGCGTCCAAAGCGGTGATAACACGCTCAAGACCCAAAGGATAGGGATCCAGATCAATCTCAGTACGTTGTTCGGGCAGGGTATGCAGATAGAGAGGATCATAATAGCGAACCATCAGCTCCCGGGTTAATTTTCCCCATTCACCCGCATATAACAGTTGACAGAATTCAGCCACGACTGCTTTACCCAGCCGCTCCTTCAGCGCTAGTATCGGAGCCTCAAACTGAGAGCGCAACGTATCAAGAGCGGGGTAATCCTCCAGAATTACCTCAACCCTGGTATCAAGGGAAGCGGTAAGCCAGAGGCTCGGCTCTACCTGCATTGCCTGATGAAAACGCTTCGGAATCACAACCCGGCCAATATGAAGACTCTCTCCCTCGGTCACTAAGTAAGGAGCCGCCCCACAGAGATCGAGACAATCCCATAACAGGGCTTCAAACTTTTTCTGCGAAGGTTGCGGGTCAAGACCTAGATTGCCGAAAGCACTCCCACGGTGATTAGCCATCCCTTCAAGGTCGATAACCGGATAATCACGTGCATGCAAATCATGCAGAACTCTGGTCTTTCCAACCCCGGTCAAACCACGCAAAACATAAATAGGTGGCCATTGCTGCTCTTCAAAATATTTAACCACATAACTGCGAAAACCTTTATGCCCCCCAATCAGCTGCCGAGCCGGAATACCGGCCAGGTTCAAAAAACTACAGATCGCCTGAGAACGCATTCCACCGCGCCAGCAAAAGACGATAACCGGGCTGCGACGATCCCCCTGCGCGTCTTCCACAGCAGCAATGATTTCAGGAATACGTGGAGAGACCAGATCAACCCCAAGGCGTCTGGCAGCGCGATTACCACGTTGCTTGTACAAGGTTCCGACCTCGGTACGTTCATCATTGGAAAAAATTGGGACGTTGACAGCACCGGGAATCGTTGTTTCTGCAAATTCCGCCGGGGTGCGGACATCAACAAACAAAGTTCCGTTGCGTCGTTCGACCAGTGCCTTATCTAATTCAATTGGTGGTTGCATTAAAGTATCGATCCTTGCAGTCAGTGTACGCCTGACGATTAATATTTTTAATGCAGTCGTTCTACACCAATATGACTCACAGGACAATAGCAACCAAAGCCATCGCAAAATAAAATCAAAAAAAAGGTTGACGGAAGCAATTCAATCATATAGTGTCATCGTCCGTTGCCGCGGGATGGAGCAGTCTGGTAGCTCGTCGGGCTCATAACCCGAAGGTCGGTGGTTCAAATCCGCCTCCCGCAACCAAAAATATTCAAGGGTCTTACATTTTCATGTAAGACCCTTTTTTATTACCTCACTACTCAATTTACTGCTGCTTGAGCCACTGCTTAAACTCAGCACGCTCCTGCTCTGTCGCGTTCAGGTACCAGTACTGCAGCATTTTAGGCGCCATGCCCGGAACCTGCGATGTGCTGATATTTGCTGGGGCAGAAGTGCTCATAGAGCTATTGACGACTGTCGGTTTTAAAGCCGCCACCGAACTCCCCTGATTGAATTTCATTATTTCTTGTTCAAAATCGCGCGCCAGAAGAAACCCTTCTTTGATCAGTTTATCCTTAGCCACAACCTTAGATTTTCCGTTTTTATCAAGTATGTCTACCTGCTGTTTTTCATTCAAATCTTTGAGTTCAAATTCATTGTTAATCTCTGGGACAGCCAGCCACAGATTTTCATCACCACGAAAAAGAACAACAAAGACATCTGAGTAAAACATGTCCGCGTCATTTGTGCGTCCCAACTCGCCGGCAAAACGAAATACCAACTGGTTCATCCCCCGATTGATCGTAACCCTATTGAACATCTCCGGCTTTTTACCATTACAAGCCAAAGCCTCATAGCCAGCGGGAAGAGATAAGGTCATTTGAGCGGCACAAAGAGAAGAAAAGAACAGAACAAGACAACACAAAAAAAGAGAGATTTTTTTCATAAAAGCACCTAGCTAAAAACGAAATTCTACTGTCAAGCACGAAAAGGCGGCCCTTACGGGCCGCCCCAAAACAAATAGATGTTAAACGATAATTAGAATTTAAGCTGCATTCCAACCAGGAAACCTGGGTCAACATCGTCTTCGTCAGAATCTTGAACTTCAGCAAAAACTTTGACATTTTTCTGGGTAGGGAACTTGTAGGTTACATTAGCATAGTAAGCGGATACTTCGTCATCTGCAGTATCAGCATCAATATAAGAATAACCGGCCCCCAAAGTAACAGCAGAAACAGGAACTTCCAGTGCCAGGTTCATTTCAGAAGTTTCATCACCGTCCTGATCAGACAGACTGTAGTCAGCACCAACCCAAACAACTTTAGCGTCATAAGCAACGCTCAAACCCCAACTGGTTACATCTTCGGCATCAGCATCTTCCTCATAAACCTGATAAGCAGCACCAAGTTCAACACCTGAGAATTCACCACTTACGAAAATCTCAGTAGAGGTTTCATCATTTTCAGCTTTAAGCTCGTGAGACAGAACAACAGTGACAAATTCAGTTTCGATGTCAGCACGAATCAAGTCTTCGCCACTGGTCAGTCCCTGACCATCAAAGGCATCTTCAGCAATAACAGATTCGTAACCGCCGAAAACACCAAACTCGTCAGCAGCATTGTCAGTATTACCAAACAAAATACTGTAAGTCTTGTAACCGAATCCAACATAAGCTTCTTCAAAGTTGATTGAATCCTGACTACCCTCAGCAGCTTTTTTAAAACCAAAGTCGAGCTCAGCAAAAGCTTTCAGATCATTACCAAGATCATAAGAAACAGCATTTTTCAGCTCAAGGTCATCATAATCGACACCAAAATCTTCATCATCACCAGCTTTTTGACGCAATTGAATCTGAATATCACCTTTTAACTTGTAAGTCAGTCCATCTTTTTTGTAGATAGTCGCAGCCTGTGCACCGCCAGCAATCATAGTGATTGCTAACAGGGCAAACATAATTTTTGTCATAACCTTTTTCATCTTACAGAATCCTCCTACGGATAAAATGAGAGAGGAACCACAAACAATTTGTGGTCCCCCGTTGTCTTAACCAAACAGTTCGGAAATTGATCAAAACGAGCAGAAATACCCTGCAAGCAAGACCCTGCTGTCTGCATTTGCGGGCAGACGCGAAGATAGAGATCAACTGTTAGCAAAATGTAAAAGACAAACTAAAAGGATGTTAAATTTAGGACAGGGGAAAAATGTTTTTCTGGACAGCAACACCTAGCGAGAAATTTGAGCTAAACTAGCCAAGAAGTGAAAAAATAAAATATTTTCTTGTTTTGAAACAGCAATTCTCATATGTATAGCAGCTATCTTTTTGCTAATAAAACAAGATCTGGGCAATTTTTAGTGCGTTTAACTTTTCGCCAAGCCCTATGCTATTTATACTTTCTCAAGAAACAGGATATTTTCATTATGACGACACTTGGAACTCCCTTTTCAGCAACAGCCACTCGTGTTCTTCTCTGCGGGTCAGGAGAGCTGGGAAAAGAGGTTGCGATAGAACTACAGCGCCTCGGCTGTGAAGTTATTGCCGTCGACCGCTATGCCAACGCACCCGCCATGCAGATCGCTGACCGCAGCCACGTTATTTCCATGTTAGATGGTGCCGCTCTGCGAGCTGTTATTGAGCAAGAGAAACCAAATTATATTGTTCCTGAAATAGAAGCGATTGCAACCGACACCCTGGCAGAGCTTGAGCAGGAAGGGTTTCATGTTGTTCCCACCGCCCGAGCAACCCAGCTCACCATGAATCGCGAAGGAATTCGGCGCCTGGCGGCAGAAGCCCTAAAGATACCAACCTCGACCTATCGCTTTGCTGCAACTAAAGAAGAATACCTTCAGGCAATCACTGAAATTGGTTTACCCTGTCTGGTTAAACCGATCATGAGCTCATCCGGCAAGGGACAAAGCTTTATTAAAACTGAAGATAAGGTGGATAAAGCTTGGGATTACGCTCAGGAGGGTGGTCGTGCGGGCAAGGGAAAAGTTATCGTTGAAGGTTTCGTTGATTTCGATTTTGAGATCACTCTGCTGACTATACGCCATAACGATTCCAATGGCGAGACCATCACCAGCTTTTGTGAGCCCATCGGCCACCGCCAGCAGGATGGCGACTATCAGGAATCATGGCAGCCACAAGCCATGAGTGAACTCGCCCTGCAACGCGCTCAAAAAATCGCCAAAACGGTAACCGATGATCTTGGCGGTCGTGGGTTGTTCGGAGTTGAGCTGTTTATTAAAGGTGATGATGTTATCTTTAGCGAAGTCTCACCACGCCCCCATGATACTGGATTAGTCACGCTAATTTCACAGGACTTAAGCGAGTTTGCTCTGCACGCACGCGCGATTCTCGGTCTGCCAATTCCCAATATTGTTCAGCATGGCCCATCGGCCTCATCCGTGCTCCTGGTTTCTGGCGAATCAACAAAAATGCAATTCAGTAACTTGAATGCAGCATTGAGTCGCCCAGACACGCAACTACGCCTGTTCGGCAAACCAGAAGTCAGCGGCAAACGCCGCTTGGGAGTCGCCCTGGCCCGCGATAAAGAGATTGAAACTGCACGAGCCACAGCCAATGCGGTTATTGGTGACATTAAGGTAACGTTGTAGAACGGGACTAAGATTTAATTGCCCACAAGAAATATATTTTCAGATTAAAACCAGTTTCGGCTTCAGAAATGAGCAATTTTTCGTCATATCAAGGAAGCCAAGCTTGGGTGCGGAGACGTAGTACTTTACGTCGCACAAACCCAAGCGAAGACTGACGCAGAGATGGCGGAAAAGGGCCAAGCCTTAAACGAAACCAGTTTCGGCTTCAGAAATGAGCAATTTTTCGCCATATCAAGGAAGTCAAGCTTTCGCGCGGAGACGTAGTACTTTACGTCGCACAAACCCAGGCACAGACCGACACAGATATGGCGGAAAAGGGCCAAGTCTTAAACGAAACCAGTTTCGGCTTCAGAAATGAGCAATTTTTCGTCATATCAAGGAAGTTAAGCTTGGGTGCGGAGACGTAGTACTTTACGTCGCACAAACCCAAGCGAAGACTGACGCAGAGATGGCGGAAAAGGGCCAAGCCTTAAACGAAACCAGTTTCGGCTTCAGAAATGAGCAATTTTTCGTCATATCAAGGAAGCCAAGCTTGGGTGCGGAGACGTAGTACTTTACGTCGCACAAACCCAAGCGAAGACTGACGCAGAGATGGCGGAAAAGGGCCATTTCTGAAGCCGAAACTCAGTCGGCATATTGACCGCGCATATATCTCCACCCAAACAAATCCAACATCCAATACGACACGCCCGGGAGCGGGTTATCATAATATGGCTCAATCCGTTCGAAACCGAGCATCTCATAAAGTCGGATTGCTGATTTGAGGGAATCGAGGGTATCTAAGAACATGGTTGAATAGTGCAGCTGAACAGCTCGCTCAATCAGGTTCTCGGCTATTAACTGTCCCAAACCGAGCCCCCGAGCCGAAGGACGGATATAAAGGCGCTTCATTTCGCAGGTACGCTGTTCAGGAGGCCCAAATGGCCTTAACGCGCCACAGCCCAACAGCTCGTCACCATCTTTAGCAAGCAATAAAGACCCTGCTGGTGGTGCATATTTTCCAGGCAAACTGGACACTTCCTCATCAACACTCTGAAATGATAAATCAACGCCTAAAGAAGCTGTATACTCACGAAACAGATTCCGCGTATGATCCACATCGAGCGCTGATACAGCATCAACGATTTCGATCATAATCTCTCCCGGGTGAAAGGCCATTGCCTTTCTTAATTTCATCAGATAATCACATTTAAAATTTACGCGCCGCCCGGTGCGTAAAAACTTTTGATTTGCAACCTCAAAAGCGATAGGTCATAAAAACAATAATAAGAGTTGCCGTCGCAAAAAAGTAACCATATGTAACCCGCCGCCCGCGGGCTTATGTGGCTTGACTGTGGATAACCCCAAAACGCTGCCAGTCAAAAAAAGCCTGACCAACAGGACTATCACACAATGTTTCTAAATGAAGTGAATGATGATTTTTATAAGTCACCAGAACACTCTAACATCTTATGCTAAAAAGGAAAAGTATTCTTACAAAAGACAGAACAGGGGAATACCGTCCACAAAGGCAGGCGTAAATCAGTCAATACAAGGGAATAAGGTGCAGCCAGAACTGATGCAAAAATAAGAAAAGCCAGTTTATCAACTGGCTTTTCCACAATTATTCACAACTTTATCCACAACTGCCGCATCAGGCAGTAATTCCCAACATTTTATCCATCATCTCAACTAAATAAGGAATTTGCGGTTTGGTTGCATAACCATCGGCTCCAACCTGATCACACTTGCGCGCCATCTGCTCATTGATTAAAGAAGAGAACATAACAACTTTTACCGGGTTTAGAACCGGATCTTCTTTTATCTTTTTGCACAAGGTCAAACCATCCATCTTTGGCATTTCAATATCGGAAATAAGCAGATTTAAATGATTGGAGATGCCTCCAGTGCTGGTGGAAGTTGATTTTAACTCCATAATGCGTTCGTGACAGTCCTGACCATCGACAAAGATTTCCATATTAGCGTAACCAGACCCTTTAAGGATTTTCTCGATACCAGCCCGAATTAACGAAGAGTCTTCTGCCAGCATAAGACGATAATTTTGTCTCTTTTCTGGCAAGCTCATATCGGCCTGCGGGGCATGGATATCCGCATCGTAATCAAGCGCTGCTTCCGGATCAAATTCAGCCACAATATGTTCAAGATCAACAATCAGGATCTCCCGTCCACCAATATTAATACTCCCGGTAAAACGGGGGCGATACTGGTCAATAAAATTAGCAATGGGCTGGACATCCCCCCAGGAAACGCGATGGATCTGGTTGACACCATCGACTTTAAACCCATTGATGCGATCGTTAAACTCGCACACCATGACAACATGGCGAACATCCTCCTTATCGACGCCACGTTTCTTCCCGATATGTCCTTTTAAATCGATCAGAGGAATCGTGCTACCACGTAATAGCAGCGTACCCAGCATGCCAGGAGCACTGCCCGGAACTGTTGTTAAAGCAGACCCATCGAAAGGAATAATCTCTTTGAGTTTGTGAACATTAATACCAAAGGACTGGGAACCAAGATAAAATTCAATGATTTCCATCTCATTGGTGCCACTTTCCAACAAAATTTCCTGTTTCTGATATTCACTCATGTGTGGTGCCCTCCCTAAAATTAACAATCACTAACCGCAAATATGCCTACCTCTCCTACCTTTTGTCAATCTCCTCGTCAAAAATTCATACACAGAACCTCTTTTTTTAAGCTATAGTAATGAAATTAGACAAACTATCAGAGGATATGAGGCAACACATGACAGATATGGCCCAAACACATTACCGCCTTGGACTGAACTACTTTCAAGGAAAAGGGGTCGAAAAATCCTTTATCGAAGCGATGAAATGGTTTCGCCTGGCGGCTCAGCACCAGCACCCCAAAGCTCTATTTATGCTTGGCCGGATGTACGATGAAGGAAAAGGCATTAACAGTAACCCAAGTGAAGCGGCGCACTACTACCTAGAAGCTGCTAAACAGGGATACGCGCGAGCTCAAAACATTCTCGGGCAAGCATATATTAAAGGTCGTGGCGTTCCGATTGATTATGATCAGGCGCTGCAGTGGTTTCGGAAAGCTGCGGACCAGCACTATTCCGATGCTCAGTACAACCTCGGCCTGATGTACGCAAAAGGACATGGTGTCCCTAAAGACTTTATTGAAGCAAAACGTTGGTGGGGACTTGCAGCGGACCAGGGAAACCCTAAAGTTCAGTTTACTCTTGGTCATATGTATCTGGTTGGTAAAGGGGTCAAAAAGAATTATTCCAAAGCCCGCCAATGGTTACAGCAGGCGGCCGATCAGGGCTTGGCTACAGCTCAATATCACCTTGGTATGATGTACGCGCGCGGAACTGGCGTGTTACAAAATATGACCGAAGCGTGTAAATGGTTACGCAAAGCCGCTGAGCAGAATTACCTTGACGCTATTTACAATTTAGGCCGCTTACACAGTATGGGAAGTGAAGAAGTAAAAGACCCGTTGACGGCCGTCATCTTACTAAAACAAGCAGCAACTCGCGGTCACGAACGTGCCCAGGTATTACTCGGCCATCACCTTGCCAAAGGAATCGGTACCGATCAGGACTTGCTCTTGGCGTACCACTGGTGGACCGAAGCAGCGAAAAATCATAATAATGCAGATGCTCAATACAATCTGGGGATTATGTTTCTGAATGGCAAAGGGGTCGAAAAGGATGCCATGGAAGGAAAAAAATGGCTGACTATGGCCGCTGACCAAGGGCACACCAAAGCACAATATTGCCTCGGTGTCATGTACTCAACCGGCAAAGGAGTACCACAAGACATTGACGAAGCCCTGCGCTGGAAAGAAGCCGCAGAATTTTGGGAGGCGCTGTAAGTTAGAAGGTAGAATATAGAATTTTGAAAAGAGAAACCTCTTCATTCTACCTTCTATATCCTACTTTCATAGCTTCACAAATAATCTAATATCGATAATTGTGACAACCGCGAACTGACTGACAAAGCTGCTTCATAAGCCTGTTCTGCTTGAGTCACTCCCGTCATCACTTTAACCAGATCAGCATCTTCATAACTTGAAAGCCGTTCCTCCATCTGTAACTGCAAATTACTCAGCATGGTTGAAACATCGTCCAGGCGACTATTGGTATTACCCATTTCACTACGCTTGCTACGTATTTGATCGGCAGCTTCCTCAAGGTCGGTGAGAGAGGTTTCAAGTGCAGTGGTATCGCTGGTAGCTAGTGCAGCTTGCAAGTCGTCCAGAATAGCAAAGCTGTCCATGGGAGAAGAAAAGACCTCATCCCCTGTCAAATTGGATTGAACTGACTGGCCGCTGCTGATTTCGACCATTTTGTGGTCACTGGTCCCCTGGTAAGTCACAGGATCGCCACTAAAGGGCTCTGTTTGTTCCGCATAACCAGAAAAAATATATTTACCATCCACTTTAGCATTGCCAATATCGAGCAGCGCCGCTTTTAACTCACTGACTTCGTCAGCATAGGTTTCATAGTCTGCAGTACTTAACGAACCGTTAATTGTTGCAGTAGCAATCTCTTTTGCCCGCACCATGATATTTTCGGCACTGTCCAGAAAACCATCAACAATATCCAAATCACCCTGAACATCAGCGATACTTTCCATGTAACGGTCAGAAACTGTAATCGCACTGCGAGAGTTAAAAATTGAGCCGATCGCCGATGGATCATCCGACGCATCAATGACTTTTTTACCCGTTGATGCTTGCAGATAGAGTTCTGTCATATTACTGCTTCCCTTGCTTAAAGTTGATTGTAAGGTCCGATAAAGGGCCATTTGTGCGACTTTCATAAGTTCACCTCACATCGCCATCAATGTATCCAGAAGCTCATCAACCGTGGTTAGATAACGAGCTGCTGCTTCATAACCGGACTGATACTGAACCAGCATCAGCATTTCTTCATCAGTTGACACACCTGAGACAGAGTCACGCATATTCTGAAGTTGAGTTATCGAATCATCTGCTGTTTCGAGAGCAGCAGCATTCTGACTGACCGTCAGGCCAACACTTGATGAGATAGCGGCATAATAATCGTTAAAGGTACTTTCGCCATCAATCGTCAGCGCATCCTGCAATGCGACAATATTCAGAACATTTTCATTGTCACCCGGTTCATTATTAGGAGCCGCAGTAGTGCCAGCTGCAACTTCAGAGGTATCTGTCAAGGCCATGGTCAACGTTGAAGCTGCTCCATCCCATGGATTAGTGCCTGAAGAGATATAGCTGAAAAAGTCATTTCCCGTGTTGCCGTCCAGATCAACACCGGTACTGTGCAGTGCATTCACCTGTTCCGCTAAGTTATAGGCTAAAATATCAAGCTGTTCGAAGAGTTCCGGAATATATTCATCACGCATTTCCAGCATGCCACCAATTTCACCACTAAAATCATCCGCACTGAGAATGGTCTCTGAGGATCCAGAAGAGAGTGACAGTTCCATAACTCCCGAATTCCATTCGGCACTTAAGGTACTCACGGTGTCAGCTGTCACCAGTGGCAAGCCGCTACTCAGTTGAATCGACACCATACCGTTTGATTCTTCGTAATAACTCACTCCGGCCAACTCAGAAATTTCCTGCAACAGAAGATCGCGCTCGTCACGCATAGCATTGGCCGAAACACCGGTCGATTCAGCAGAGACTATTTGAATATTCAAGTCGGCAACTTCTTCTAGCTTAGTGTTCAAAGTGGTAATTTTACCGGACAGGTCAGTATTGATGTTTTCCTGAACAGTTTGCAGATCGCTCACCATGCCTTGCAGACTAGTAGCGAGGTCTTCGCCCATCTGCATGACCTGTTGCCGTTCAAGAGTCGATGAAGGATCGAGACTTAATTCCTGCCAGGCATCGAAAAATTCATCCAGAGATGTAGAAATTCCACCATCGTCAATACTGACAATCTGCTCAATTTCAGCCAGAATCGTGCTTTGAGCATTTTCATCACCATACTCTGCGGACTTGGCCGTCAATTGCTTGGTGACAAACGTGTTAGTTTCGCGGTTTATTGCCGTAACAACCGATCCGGTTCCAATCATCTGCCCCTGAAACTGCAGAGTTGGCGTCGAAGACACTTCTAACGTCTGTCTGGAGTAACCTTCGGTATTGACGTTAGCGACATTATTACCGGTAACTTCAATCCCCTTCTGGTTGACCGCCAGACCACTAGAGCCGACAGATAATAAAGAAAACAGGCTCATCGCTAGACCCTTCCGACATGCAACACGCCAACGGCAGCTTTTTGCACTTGGGTGCCCATGTGCCCATACAAAACCGGTGTTATCTCACGACAGCAGTTCTGCATTGTTTGACGCAATATATTTAAGGTTGAAGCAAGCAATCTTGCATTACGGCGGTTTTCACCTTTAAGTCGTGAGATCAGTTTTTTCTGGTCCTCGCAACTATGCCCTTCCTGCTTCTGAAGTTCCTGCAGCAACTCAGCTTTACGCTCCTGCAGATCTTTCAAATCTTTTACCTTTAACTTGATGGCATATTCACGTTCGAGACGAATCAATTCATCAAGTTGCTCAAGCTGTTGTTGTAATTGGGTTGAAGTCATTGTGATGTCCCTTCGCAAAAGACGCTTTACAGAGATTCACTAGCGCTTGAGGTTAATCAGTTCTTGCAGCATCTCATCGGTCGTTGTGATAACTTTTGATGATGCTGAATAAGCATTCTGAATGGTAATCAGGCTGACAAATTCTTCTGAAAGATCGACGTTGGACAATTCCAGGCTGCTGGTATAAATATACCCCTGTGAGGCACCTGCCAAACCAACACTGGGATCACCAGAGCTACTGGTCTCGCCATACAAACTACCGCCTAATTTTTCAAGCCCTGAAGGATTGTTGAATGTCGCCAGGGTCAGCATAGCAACATCTATTGATTCTCCGTTGGAGTAACTTGCCGACACGGTACCATCGGTATCGATAGAGACATCCACGACCTCACCTGGTGAGTAACCATCCTGAGATTGGGAAATGACGACAGAAGAACTACTGAACTGCGTGGTATTAAAATTCATTTCCATCTGCTGGGTTCCATCAGAGCCATTATTCCAGACAATTGCACCAGCCGTTGTTGCTGCAACTCCACCACTGGTCAGATTTCCATCCGAATCAAAAGTCAGCGTTCCACTACCAACCTCGGTCAAATCTGTAGCTGCGGCAACGCTAGAATCGAGCTCACTGCTGTCAACCACGGTGTGCCATTCCCAGGTCTGATCAGCGGTCTTGGTAAAGTAAGTGGTTACCAGATGAGTATCTCCTAAAGAATCGTAAACCTGTGAAGAGGTTGAGTAATTTGAGGTATTTTCAGCATCGGTAATATCAAACGCGGTAATGGTATCAGACCCGGAATTCAAGTTAGTGGTCAGAGTGATCGTTTCCGTCATATGAGCTGGTATCTGACTCTCGAAATCGATTTGAATGGCTTCTGGATCGCCTCCGCTCAATTCACCATCAACATAGAGCTTACCCAAAACCTGGTAGCCTTCGGTATTGACCAGGTAACCATCGGAATCAAAATCGAAGGAACCATTTCGGGTATAAGAAATTTCTTCATCACTACTGTTGCCAAGCATGAAGAAACCATCCCCTTCAATAGCCAGATCGGTGTCACTTGAGGTACTGGAAAATGATCCCTGGCTGAAGGTTGTTGCCACTGTTGATATCTGTACACCACGCCCGACCTGGGTCGTTCCGCTGGCACTTGCCATGGAGGCTGACAACACATCGGAAAAAAGAGTTGAGCTTGACTTAAATCCGACGGTGTTGCTGTTAGAAATATTATTACCCGTCACGCTCATCGCTTCTGAGTTGGCCTTAAGACCACTGATCCCGGTATAAAGAGTACTTGAAAGTCCCATAATTAACTCCTGAAAGCGCTATCTGAACTAAGCGATAAATATGACGCTGTCGATATCGGTAAAAAGATTATTCTGTAACTGTTCCCGTCCAATAACAGTGATGACGGTGCGCTTACTGATGCTGACCAGCATGGCCAATTGGTTAAACATGACCAGAGCACACTGACCACCCTTCTGTTCAAGCTTATGCACTGCATTCTTTAGTTCTGCGGCCATGGCTGAAGTCCATTCAATCTCACGTTTTTCTAAACGTTTGCTTGCATGCTTAGAAAAACGAATTTCATTTTCAAACAACTCTGCGACCATGGCTTCCATAGCAAACTCCCTAATGCGTTAACTTATATTTTCAATTAGTCGAAACAGTCACCAATTGGCTCAGATCCAGGCTACCTTGATCTGTTTCTAAGGCAGTGCCATTGCTGGTATCAATTCCACTGACAACCGCTTTCTGTAGAACTGTAAGGGTTTCACTGGTATCGTCACTGTAGACTGCGGTAGCAATTACTGAATAATCGCCCTGAGGAACACTGGTTCCGCCGGTGTTCGTGCCATCCCACGAGACAAATGTCGTCCCGCTACTGGCAGACTCAACATCAATCGACGCAACAACATTGTTATCAGCATCAAGAATGGCAAGATTCACCAGATCCGCGGCCTGATCAAGATCGAACCCAAGCTCTACGGCTTCACTTCCCAAGGTAAAGGAATCCTGCTCAGCGACAACTGTCTGACCAAGCAGATTAAAAGCTGACAATTGCTGAATTGAGGTATTGGAAGAGATCAAATCTTCCAGGTTTTCATTGGTGGTTATCTGCTGCTCGAGAGCACTGAATTGAGCCATTTGAGCCACGAATTCGGTATTATCTTGAGGCTCAAGAGGATCCTGATTTTCTAACTGAGCAACCAGCAGGGTCAGAAAATCTTCTTTACCAAGAGATGATGCTGAATTGGTTATGGATGACAATGAACTTGCTGCACTGCTGTCACTGACACTCGCTACGGACATATCTTCCTCCTGCTATTTTTTACTTAATCAATCAGAGCTCGAAGTTGCGCTGATTTCATCCAGATAAGACGCCATGGTATTCATCTCGGAAATCAAGGTTTCCATTGCCGTAAACTGGGCCACCAGTGTTTCTTCCCGTTTTTCAAGCCGTGCTTCAAGCTTGTCAATCTGGTCATTGATACGATCGATGGTTTCGTCATTGCTAGCCTCGCGGCGCGCATAGAGTCCATCAGTTGAATCGGTTTCGGCATCCAGATAACTAGCAAGGTAATCAGCAATGCCTTCACTATCATCTGTTCCACCAAGCAGAGCAATGACGCTATCTGGCTCATCAGTCAAAGCAGTCGTCAAGACTGAGCTATCAAGACTTAACAGACCCGTTTCATAATCGGTTTCAAGACCCAGGCTAGCCAAACTGTTATAAGACCCGTCGGTACTGATTTGCTTAGAGATAAACGACTGAAGCTTTTGCTTTAGACCTCGTAATGAAGAATCATTCGCCCAATCGACCTCATTAGTACTTTGAGCATCGATCCAATTGAGAATGTCATTATAGGCGGTAACAAATTCTTCAAGCTTAGAGGCGATATCATCAGTATCACTGTCTATCGTCAGGGTAATTTCTTCGTCAGCGTTCGCATCGTTCAGATCGAGAGTCACACCGGGAATAGCCCCGGTAATAGAATTGGAACTGCTATAAATATCGATATTATCAACAACAATATGAGCTTGAGATGCATCATAGGTATGGCCATCGGTTGCGGTATCCATCACAATACTTCCGGTACCGAGAATTTCCGTGGTAACCCCCGCTTCTTCACCGCTTAGACGTAACAGATAACCGGATCCATTATTGATCATCGAGGCTTCAACTCCGGTATCTTCCTCATTGATCATATCGACCAGGTCACTTAGCGAAACACTACTGTAATCAATGGTCGTATCACCAATGGTCAAAGTACCGGTCAATGATTCGGTTGAGGTATCGTCAAATTGTTCACTACTGACATCCTTTTGTGCCTCAGCCAAACTTTCAACCACAATATGATAGGTTCCAGTCATGGAGATACTGGTTGTTGTCGCCGTCAAAATATCTTCGTTGGTGGAATTTGCCGAAATGGTCGTTAAATCACTGGCAGAATCCATTTTCTCTACTGAGGTCAGGAGGGTATCAAGTAGTGTATCGAGCTCAGCGTAAGCATCAGTCTCTGCTTCATAATATTCAATATCGGTCTCAAGCTGAGTAATCGGCTCGGACTCAATCTCCATTAGAGATTCAATTATTGAATCAGTATCTAAACCTGAAGCCAAACCACTAAAAGTAACGGAACTCATGATTTTCTCCTCTGTCAGAGCGGCGCATTTTTTGGTGCCTGCCTGTCATTTCTATCGCTTTTCTTGTCGACCTTCAGCAGCTCAAACTATGTATGGTATTTGTTCACATTAAGTTTATGATTAGTTACCTTTGAGTACGTTTTGTTACATTGACGTTTTTTATAGTTGAACCGTCATCTCCCGCCCCAAAGGCATAAAAAAAGCGACAAACCAAAGATAGTTTGCCGCTTGGAACAACATATAATAACAAGTCGATACAGATAAAATATTTATCGCCCGCCTCCGGTTAACAGATAACCAGCTCCACGAACTGTTTTTAAGTGGCGAGGATGTAATGGATCATCACCAATCTTATTGCGGATACGGGAAATATAAATATCGATGGAACGATCAAAGCCATTATATTCAGAGTTGTACAGATAACGATGAATATCATCGCGGCTAAGAACTTTACTTGAGTTTTCTGCCAGGCACCAAAGAACATCGAACTCACGCGTTGTTAATTCTACTGTTTTACCGTGGGCACGAACCTCACGACGTCCGGAATCAATCGCCAATTGTCCAAGTTGAATGACTTTACGGTTCTTATGCTCAACCTCTTGGGTACGACGCAGCATTGCTCTGACGTGAGCCATCAGCAAAGCAGGACTGAGAGGCCTGAGCAAAAACTCATCAGCACCCATTTCGAGACCAAGAATCTGCAGCATTTCATCCGCATGCTCAGCCATCACCATAATTGGCCCACTGTAGTTAAAGCGCAGATTACGGCAGCGCCCGATTAACTCCATGGACGGCGATGCGTAATCGATAAGAACAAGATCGGGCTGAGTGCCATCAAAACACTCTGCGGTCATTTCGTTCTTGGCAAATTCGGTGACCCGAAACCCTTCACTGCACAACACATCTACAAATTCCGAATGATCGGCACCATCGCTGAATAAGAATAGGGACTTTCCTACAGTCAAAGACATATGAGCATATTCTGCCATCTCTGCGGCTGCTCCACCCTGGCTGCTCTGATTGGATAAATACATAGTTTCACCTCGTTTTTCACTTTTGTGCATAACGATCGACATCATCGGCTCCTGTCAAGTCCCCTCCTCCAAGAGCGAGACACAGTGTCATGCTGTTATTAAGCTGATTCAGTTTATTGTTATTTAAATTTTTAATTGCCGTACGCAGCGACTCCTGCTTCGTGAGCCATTCCGTTAAATTAATTGCCCCGGCCCGATACCCTGCGCGAGCAATTTGCTCAGCCTCTCTGGCTAAATCGAGATTCTCTTCCTGAGAGGTTTCCAGGGCGATATAGTGAGCTCGCTCCGACAAAGCATCCTCGACCTCCCCTAAAGCAGATAAGAGGCTATCTCTAAAGCTGATCAAGGCTGATTGATAATCTGTTCCCGCCTGGTCAATATCGAGTTTCATTTGCTTCCATTGCAGAAAAGGAAAAGCCAGACTTGCCCCAATAGTAGCTACCGGATTCTGCAATACCTCGCGTAATTGTGCGCTGCTACTACCCAGGCTTCCGGTTAAGGAAAAGGTTGGATAATAGCCAGCCCTGGTCACAGCAACCTGTTTATCAAGCTTACGCAACCGGATCTCAGCAGCGCGCAAATCGGGACGGTGACGAAGCAACTCTGCCGGCAAACCGGGCGTAACATTGGGAACCGTAAGATCCTTAAAAGAGCTTATATCCAAAAAACCTTCTTGCGGTGGCACATTGAGTAATAGCGCCAAAGCATGCCAATTAGTCGCGAGCTGTCGGCGTGTCTGCTGCAGCTCTTCACGACTACTCAATAAATTCTGACGCGCACTCAGCACATCAGCTTTGGCGACATCACCAGCTTGCCAACGAGTTTGGGTAATGCTTAAAGTCTTTTCTGCCGCGGCACAGGACAAAAGCTGCAGGGCACTTAAATCATCCAGATACGAAATCTGCCAGTACAGTTCTGCGGTCGTACCAATGAGTGACAAGCGGGCGCTATTCCAATCTTCGATCGTTGCTAATACCTCTAGTTGAGCAACATCTTCAGCCGCGGTAAATTTTCGCCATAAATCGATTTCATAACTGACTGCGCCACTGATGCCGTAACTGTCACCATGAGATCCGCTTTCCAGATCATAGGAACGCGATCCAGAAGCACTGACCGATGGCGTCGGTAAGCGGTCGGTAAAAGCTAAACCAGCGGCTATCCGGGCACTCTTAATATTTAACGTGGCAACACGAATATCGTTATTCTCTTCAATAACCCTGGTCACCAAAGCAATCAGTACAGGATCCCGATAACTCTGCCCAAAAGAACCGGAAAAAGTTACGGCACCGTTACTTTGCTCATGTAACCAACTCGCTGGCAGATCGGTTTGCACAGAATCAATTTTTTCATTGGAAATGCCAGCACAACCGCATAAGCACCCCAGTAGTAGAACACTCAACAACAAATTCTTTTTGGCTAATGACCTGACGTCTCTACCCATATCAATCCCTCGCCAAAGCAACAACTGGATCAAGCCGTGCCGCATTACGGGCCGGCAAGAAGCCGAAGATGACACCGATCAAGGTTGAGCACAGCACCGCAGAAAAAATCGCCCACAGAGAGAAATGCATACTGATGGTGGTGACAAAAAGAGGGAAGATGAAACCAATACCATATGAGAGCAGCACGCCAATGGAACCACCCAACAAGCAGACGAGCACTGCTTCAATTAAGAACTGTTGCATAATATCGCTCTGCCGTGCCCCAACGGCCATGCGAATACCAATTTCATGCGTTCTTTCAGTCACCGATACCAGCATGATGTTCATCACCCCGATACCACCAACTATCAGGCTGATAACCGCAATAGCGGCCACCAGCAGGGTCATGGTCGAGGTGGTTTTATTAACGGTTTTCAGAATCGTATCGCTGCTGCTGGTATAAAAATCCTGACGTCCATGACGACGACTCAACAGTTGGGTCATCAGCGCCTCAGCCTGGTCATTATCGAATCCATCCGCCACACGTACGGTGATGGCATCAAAGTAGTTCTGACCGATTAAACGCCCCATTGCCGAGGTATAAGGAATCCAGACATTTAAATTCTGATTATTACCGAAGGGGCTTTCTTTTTTCTCTGTAACACCAACAACCCGGCAGGGAATAGAACCAAGTAAAATGACTTTTCCTAACGGAGATTCATTGCCACTGAAAAGTTTCGATGCCGTATTTTCATCAATGACCACCACCTGGGCTAATTGCTTTACTTCTGTGTTGGTAAATTTATTGCCCTGTGCCAGGGTCATCCCACGCACGCGAAAGTAATCAGCACTAACCCCGGTTACGGAGGCAGATGCGGTGATACTGCGATAACGTAGCAACTGACTGGAACTTAAGCTGGGGGTCACGCTATCGACATAGTCTTGTTCTGCCAGGACATTCAGATCAGCAGGAACCAGAGTATGGATGGCCGATGAATGCCAATCACCCCACCCTTTACCCGGTGAGATGGTAATCACATTCGTGCCCATAGAATTGATATCAGCAATAATCTTTTCGCGCGCGCCCTGTCCTAAAGCCACCACACAAACAACCGCCGTAATACCGATAATAATCCCCAACATGGTCAACAAGGTCCGCAAGCGATGACTCGACATGGCAAACCAGGCCATCCGGAACGCTTCACAGGTCCGGTCCCACAGTTGTAATAAATGTCCTTCGGAAGCAGCGGAACCAGAATCAAGGACTACGGCAGGAGGAGCATTACTGGTGTTAATCTGTTCATCGCTGACGATTCTGCCATCCGACATCTCAATAACGCGATCAGCATGGGCAGCAATGGTAGGGTCATGGGTTACCAGAATAATTGTATGTCCATGATGATGAAGTTCCTTCAGCAGCGCCATCATCTCTTTGCCACTCTGGCTATCAAGGGCACCGGTTGGCTCATCAGCAAGAATAACTTCGCCACCATTAATCAAGGCACGTGCAACACTGACACGTTGCTGCTGCCCACCAGAAAGCTCTCCGGGGCGATGCTCTGTCCGGTCACCCAGACCTAAGCGGCTCAGGAGATCTTCAGCACTCGCCCGCCGTTGTCCCTTACTGACACCAGCATAGATGGCAGGAATCTCACTATTTTGAACCGCGTTAAGGTGGGACATAAGATGATAACGCTGAAAGATAAAGCCGAAATGATAACGCCGTAACTCAGCAAGGTCCTCACTCGCCAGGTGGCTGGTCTTACGTCCACCAACCAGATATTCACCAGAGCTGGGATGATCAAGACAGCCAAGAATATTCATCAGCGTTGACTTCCCTGAGCCTGATGGTCCTACGATAGCCACCATTTCCCCGGCTTCAATCGTCAGGGAGACGCGATCAAGGGCGCGAAAGTCAGCTTCACCTGTCGGATAGATCCGCGTGATATCAATGAGCTGTAATAAAGGCGTTGCCATTACATCCTCCCTGGTGGAGGGCCCATAGGTCCTCCAGGAGGTCGCATACCATCAAACTTTTCAGAAGTGTCTTGAGCAGGAAGGCTACCAGAATGTAAAATTAGGGTATCGCCTTCTTTAAGCCCCGCCACTATCTCTACATTAACGGTATCGTTCAGACCGACCTTGATCCGGCGTGGCTCTGGCCGCTCCCCATTGAAAATATCGACCATAGTTTCAAACTGATGACCGTTATCATGGAGAACACCGACAGGTGCAAGCAGAGCACGCTCCTGTTTGGCCAAAACAATCGTCACCTCAGCAGTCATCCCGACCCGCAGTTGATGGTCAGAATTATCAATATCAAACAGACCATTGTAGTAAACAGCGCTACTACTGGAACTGCTATCCTCAACCGGACTTGGTTCAATCGCCCGCAGGGTGCCATGGTATTTTGCTTCTGGATCCCCCAAGGTCGTAAATTCGACATCCTGGCCGGGCTTGACTTTTAAAACATCCGCTTCAGAGATCTGTGCTTTAATCGTCATTCGATCAAGATCTGCCAGGGTCAAAATGGTGGAAACTGACTGTGATGACACCAGGGTTTGCCCTTCTTCGGCTTCAATCTCAACCACAGTGCCTGCCATTGGAGCGGTTATTCTGGTATAAGCAAGGTTTGCTTTGGCTGTAGCAACAGCAATGACTGCTTTTTTTAGTTGGGCGCGCAATGCCTGACAACCAGCCAGAGTAGACTGATACTGTGCCTCGGCACTTTCATAATCGGTTTTATTGGTTGCATCAGCGGGTAACAGTAGTTGCTGGCGTTCAAAATTCAATCGATACTGCTTAAGCAAGGCTTCTTTCGCAACGATTTCCGCTTCGATATTTTCACGCTCGGCCTCAGCTTCTTTTAACGAATTCTGTTGTAGAACGGGATCAATCTGAGCCAGCAATTCTCCTTTTTTAACTTGCTGACCTAAACTGACATGCAACTGTTTAAGCTGCCCTGAAACCTGAGCACCGATTTCAACCGACTTAATGGCATAAAGAGTCCCGGAAGCAAGGACGGTCTCTTCAATCGAACCGCTTGATACTTTAACCGTCTGTGGAGCAGGTCTGGCATCAGCACGATTCAAAAATGACACCCCACCGGCGATAACTGCCAACAGCAGACAGACAAAACCAAAAGTGAGATAGCGCTTCATTTTCATTATTGAACCTTAAACCCTTATACCTCAACTAAGCACAGACTGGGCTTGCCGGCATATCATTCATAACAACCCGTTGTTGTTCCACAGCTCTACCACCCAGCTCCTTTAAACGTGTTTCTAGATCAAAAAGTTGCTGAATGAGCAGGAAAGCAATTTCTCCATTGTTCTCCTCTGTCGCAGCACAGGCCATAAATTCATTACGGCAGCGTAACAATGCTTCCTGAAGATGGAGTCGTTGCTGAGAAATTTTGTTAGTCATATTTCACACCAGCCTTTTTCTGTATCAAACCACAAGAAAACCAGCCTTGATGGTTCCAACGTTTAATCAGTTAGATAGCAATCCTACGCAACAGTTTGTTACATCCATGCAAAGGAGTAAGCTATATTTGCGTAAAGAAGTAGCAACAAAAAGAGGAAGAAATGTGGAAGAAATGAGAAAATATTGACCAAATTGAAAAACAGATGTACTTGATTGATACCTTTTGCAATAACAAGAACATTGCAAAAGGATTAGTTGCTCTTTAGAATTTCGAGGCAGCAACAAACGATACCCGTCACGACAAATCACTTATATCGCGCTCATACAGTAAGGTCACAAGCAATGAAAACCAGCATTACATACCGGTTATTTGGAGCCATATTAATGGCCGCTGGACTTTCGGTAATCTGCATGGTGATTATTATGCAGTGGAATCTTGATCGCAGTTTTTTGAAATTCGTCCGCGAAACAGAAACCGCCGGGCGTGCTCAATTAACCCGTAATCTTGAACAGTTTTACAGCACTCACAACAGTTGGGAACTATTACAAAACAACCATAATGCCTGGCAGGAACTACTCAGCACAACTCTTCTCAGGCCTGAAGCCAAACCTCCCGTGGCCGGCCCACCACCAGGCCCAGGTCCAGGCCAACCTCAGCAGCCACAAGGCGGGCCACAACCTCCCCCCTTTATGCAAAATTACGCTCAGCGCTTTTTCCTTTTTGATGCGAACAATCAGTTACTGATCGGCACAACCAAGCCGCCTGCAGAGATCGAATTGACGCCACTTTCTGCAAACAACATGACAGTTGGCTTTTTAGGACATCTCCCCATTAAAGAATTAACCGATAACCGCCATCTTAATTTTCTCCATAGACAACAATCGACTTTTATCCTGGTTGCGATCATCATCGTGTTTGTTGCAGCAGGAATTTCACTCTGGCTGGCACGACGATTAATTAGCCCCCTTAAACATATGACTCTGGCAACACACAAATTGAGCAGTGGAGAATTTACCACCCGTGTCGAAGTAAACTCTAACGACGAGCTAGGTCAACTCGCCACCGATTTCAATCTACTAGCGCTGACCTTAGAAAAGAATGAACAGGCCCGCAAGCAGTGGATCGCTGATATTTCCCACGAATTAAGAACCCCGATTGGTATTTTAAGAGGCGAAATCGAAGCCTTGCTCGATGGTATTCGCAGCGCCGACACAGCAGCCTTAAATTCACTACATGCTGAATCATTGCGACTCGGCCGACTGGTTGATGATCTCTACCAACTCTCCATGTCTGACCTTGGAGCCTTGACCTATCGCAAAGCCAAAATTGATATCGTAGAACTACTCGGGGATCTGCTTGAAAGCTACCAAACCGAAATCGATCGCCATGATATCCATTTTTATGGCATCACGCCCCGCATCAGACCTATTTTTATTCAGGCTGATGCAGAGCGACTGCACCAACTATTTGCCAACCTGATTGACAATTCGCTAAAATACACCGAAGCAGGTGGCTACCTGAAAATTATCCTCAACAAAGGCACTGACAGTGTTGAGATTAACATTCAGGATTCTGCTCCAGCAGTAGCAGCTGAAAACCTGCCCAAGCTCTTTGATCGTCTCTATCGCGAAGAAAGTTCGCGCAATAGAGCTAGTGGCGGTGCCGGACTTGGCCTGGCTATCTGCAGCAATATCTGTGCTGCACACCAGGGCGAGATAACCGCCCAACCCTCTCCACTCGGTGGACTGTGGATCAAAGTTACTTTCCCCCTCTACGGAGGCCCCGATGCCTGATAAGATACTTATTATTGAAGATGAAGAAAAACTGGCTCAATTGCTTAGCGACTATCTGAAGCAATCCGGCTTTGAAACCGCATGGTGTGCCGATGGACTTAGTGCCATCAATAGCGTTAAAGAAACAAATCCAACCATGATACTCCTGGATCTGATGCTTCCGGGTCGTGATGGCATTGACATTTGTCGTGAAATCAGAACCTTTTCAGCAGTACCAATCATCATGATTACCGCCAGAGTGGAAGAGATCGACCGGATTCTCGGCCTGGAAATGGGTGCCGATGACTATATCTGCAAACCATTCAGTCCACGGGAAGTCGTCGTCCGGGTTAAAACGGTTATGCGCCGAACCCATACGACAACCGATACACGCAGCAACGGACTCACCCTAGACAGCACCCGCTTCCTTGCGACTCTTGACAATACACCCCTTGACCTAACCGCTATTGAATTTAAATTGCTACAGTTTCTGGCCGAACACCCAGGACAGATATTTGGCCGCCAGGCGCTCATGGATAAAATCTATCAAGACGAACGAATCGTCTCTGACCGCACTATTGACAGCCACATTAAGAAACTACGAAAAAAGATGACAACCTGCGCCCCCCATTTGCAGTTGATTCACTCTGTCTATGGTGTCGGCTATAAGTTTGAGCTGGAAGAAAATGAATGAGAACAGAAGACAGAAGACTTGAAGGTAGAATATAGAAGATAGAATTTAGTAGAAAAGCCATATTCTACATTCTACATTCTACTTTCACGCCATCATCCCAATAAGGATCTGACCATGCTTCCGATTGAAACTCTCTTGACCTTTTTTGCTGCCGCTATCCTGCTGGGCCTGGCTCCTGGTCCTGACAATATCTTTGTCCTGACTCAGGCAGCAGTACGTGGCCGCCTGGCCGGAATCATTATTATGCTTGGTCTATGCACTGGCCTGATTGGTCATACGCTGGCTGTCGCCTTTGGGGTCGCGGTCATTTTTCAAACCTCAGCCCTGGCCTTCTCAACCCTCAAGTATATCGGTGCCGCGTATCTGATCTACCTGGCCTGGCAAGCCTTTAAAGCTTCGACCATCAATCCGGAAGACAACCAGAACTCGGCTGAACCGTTAAAAAAACTCTATACCCGGGGTATCATCATGAACATAACCAACCCGAAGGTATCGATTTTCTTTCTTGCATTCCTGCCTCAGTTTACCGACCCGCAACTCGGTCCCGTTTCACTACAGATGCTACTACTTGGCGGCCTCTTTATTGTCGCAACTTTTTTAGTCTTTGGTGTTATTGCACTGCTTGCTGGCACTTTAGGGCAATTTTTATTCCGCTCCCCTAAAGTACAAAAAATCATGAATAAAGGAAGTGCCTTTATTTTTATTGCATTGGCTATGCGTCTCGCCACAGTGAAGCAGTAACAGGCTCCGGCCTAAAAAGAATTTTGCCAAAAGGACTTCTACTCACCGATGTAACAAGCTGTTCAAAACCGTAATAATTACTGGAATGGTGACAACCGAAAAGATTGTCGTCAAAAAGGTACAGCGTGAAGCAAGGGATTTATTACGGTTAAATTTTTCAGCAAAGACGCCACACAAAGAACCAGTAGGCATAGCAACCATTATAACAGCCACAGTGAGCACCGTTTTATCGTCGATCAAAGGAAGGAGTAACAGGTAAGATAGAATTGGAGCCAAAATCAGTTTCACCAGACTTAAATAGAAAACATCAAGCCCCTTAAAAGCTTCTTTTATGCGGATATCCGCAAGCATGGCACCAATAATAAACATGGAAATGGGAGTCGTCATATTGCCTATTGAGTGCAAGGTCATCAGGACTCCTTGTGGCATTTTAATGGAAAACAGAAAGATAAATATCCCCAGAATGGTTGATAGCAAGGGAGGATTGACTATCAAGCTTTTAAGATTAGTTTTCCCGGTAAAAAGCATGATCCCGTAAGAGAAAGCGAACAAGGTGTAGCAAATATTAAAGATCGCTGTATAAAAAACACCCAATTGACCATAAAGGGATGCTGCCAAAGGATATCCGATGAACGCACAATTAGAAAAAATTGTCGAAAAATGAAGAACATATCTTTTTGTGATAGCAAATTTAAAAAAAAGTAATTGAGATAGAAGAATCAGAAAAACATGGATGAGCAGAGCACAACCAAGCATAATTAAGCCACTGTCAAGAATCTCTTTAGAATATTCAATATTAAAAGAATAAATGATCATAAAAGGAAGACAGATCGACAGGAGCAAGTCAGTAAAGGCCTTCATTACGACATCATTAAGGTGTTGCTTTTTACGCAAAAAGGCACCTACACCCATCATGAGTACCATACTGACAACTTGGTTTATAACGTTAAGATTCACCCGTAATTCCTTTTTCATTTTAAAAGTCAAATCAACCCGAAGCTTACAATCAGATAGGATTTGAGTAAGATATAAAAATTGCAACACTATACAAAGAAGTTGTCGGGATTCTCGACACCTATTTACAAATATCAGTTCAACATGGATGGAAAGTTGCTGCTTTCAATAAGCGAGAAGACGCTATCGCCTGGCTATCCGATTAATGCCGCGTAAAGAGACCGAATAATAATCCATTTATTCCATATTGCATATCGATATGCTTTTATGCATAATAACTCATATGCAAATACTTTCTCTCAATTTTCGCGCCCAAGGACTATTGGACGCAACTGGTCGCAACATTGTAACGACCGACCGCGACGGCACTGTTGTTCTGGTTAGCAAGCTTGCTCGCGAGCTGCTTGACCTGATACCCGGCATCCCCCTGGAGGCTGAATATCCCGGCTTTTGGCTCCAGATCAACAAAGTCCTTGATGGCACCTTTAATAGTTGCGAAATCCCCCTTCAACTCGGCTCCCGCGAATACCTTGTCGGCGTGAATCCGATTATCGAAAAAGGACGCATAGAGGGCTGCGTCTGCGTTCTGGTCGACAGCACTCAACTCGACACCATGACCCGTCGACTACCCTCATTCAATACACTGTCACGCGAACTCGATACCATTATCGATTCCTCCTCCGACGGGCTGTTTGTTTGCGATGGCGATGCCAACGTTATTCGCATGAATCCTGCTTCTGAAAAAATTCACCAGCTTCCGGCCAGTGAAATTATTGGCCGCAATATGCGTGAATTGATCGAAAATGGCTTTATCGACCGCTCCGCAGCCCTTGAAGCAAGCATTAAAAAAGAGCGCATCAGCCAGCTCCAAAACAAAGATGGCCGCAAACTTATCTCTATAGCCACCCCAGTCTTTGACGACCATGACAATCTTGTGCGGGTTGTCGTCAGTGAACGCGACATTACTGAAATCGACAACTTACAGCGTGAACTGGAAAAACAGGAAGATATCCGCGACGGATTTCGCGACCAGATGCTAGCCATGCAACAAGCAGAACTGGAAGCCCAGCAAATAATCGCTCGCAGCCCATCAATGCTTAAAGCCATCCAGCAAGCCATCAAAGTCGCCAAGGCCGACTCGTCTGTTTTACTACTCGGAGAATCAGGGGTCGGCAAGGGACTATTTGCTGACATGATCCACAAACATTCGGCCCGCCAAAGTGAACCAATCATCAAAATTAACTGCGGCGCAATACCAGAATCACTCATCGAAGCAGAACTGTTCGGCTACGAAAAAGGCGCCTTTACCGGCGCCCTCAACAACGGTAAAGCTGGCCAATTTGAACTCGCAGACGGTGGCACCTTATTTCTCGACGAAATAGCCGAGCTTCCCGCCGCATCACAAGTTAAACTGCTGCGCTTCCTTGAAGACGGCCGCATTACCAGACTAGGAGCAACAACAGGTCGCACTCTGAATGTGCGTGTCCTGGCAGCAACCCACCAAGACATGGAAGCCCTTGTCGAACAGGGAAAATTTCGCCTCGATCTTTACTACCGCCTTAACGTTATCCCAATCCACATACCTGCAGTCAGAGAACGCAGCGACTGCATCATCCCATTATTACGCCACTACATTGCTCACTTTTCAAAACAGAGCAACTCACACAAACACCTTACCAGACCAGCCCTTGACGCCCTGACAGCCTACCCATACCCAGGCAACGTCCGTGAGCTCATGAACATCTGTGAACGGCTGGTCGTTATGGCAGACGGAGAAATTATCGACCTGCCTGACCTCCCCGCCCAGATTAGCCACCACGTAACCCAGGACAGCAAAAACCTGGTCAGCTCTCTGCCCCAGAACCTCTCCCTAACAGAAGCCCTCGACCGAATTGAAAAACAAATTCTCGAACAAGCCAAGACAACCCACCGTAATCAGTGGGATATTGCAAAAGCCCTAGGAATTAACCAATCCACAGTTGCCAGAAAGCTAAAAAAACATAACCTTCTCTAAAAATCATTTTATGCATTTTTGCATATTCCATTTCCCCCGAGCCTTCTTTTTCTTAACCAACGACCCTTGCATATTCTAAAAACCAAGATAGAATCTTTATAACTTATTGTTTTTTAGTAATTTTAATCCTAAACAAAAAAATAAAAAAAGATCTTGGCATTGTGCTTGCTAATACCAGAGACCATATTCACGTTGGAATAATGACCTAATTTATATGAAACCGAAGAGGAGAATCATGAATCTTCTAAACAATGCAACTGTCAGCGTGCCCCTGCCGCAAAACGAACCCAACCTGACCTATGCTCCCGGTACAGCCGAGCGTTCCCAGCTTAAAGCTGCCCTTGAAGAACTCAAGGCAAAGCAGATCGAGGTTCCCCTTATTATCGGTGGTAAAGAGGTGCGCACTGGCGATACCGCAAAAATCGCCTGTCCTCACGATCATTCCATTAACCTTGGCACCTACCATAAGGCCGGTCCCAAGGAAGTCCAGATGGCCATTGATGCTGCCATGGCGGCCAAGCCAGTATGGGAAAGCCTGCGTTGGGAAGAACGTGCTGCTATCTTCCTTAAAGCAGCTGACCTGCTTGCGGGTCCTTATCGCTTCTTGCTTAATGCTGCGACCATGCTCAACATCAGCAAAAATCCTTTCCAGGCTGAAATCGATTCCGCTTGCGAGCTGATCGATTTTATCCGTTTCAATGTTTATTTCGCCCAGCAGATTTACGCTGACCAACCGATGCACAATTCCCGCTTCTTGTGGAATTACACCCAGCATCGGCCCATGGAAGGCTTCATCTTCGCTGTTGCACCATTTAATTTTACCGCGATTGCTGGAAACTTGCCGACCGCACCAGCCATTATGGGTAATACTGTCGTTTGGAAACCTGCGTCTTCAGCCGTCTATGCCCCTTACTACTTCATGAAACTGCTACAAGAAGCCGGATTACCTGACGGCGTTATCAACTTTGTACCCGGTTCAGGCAGTAATGTTGGTGATACCGTTTTGGACAGCCCGGACTTTGCTGGTATTCACTTCACCGGCAGTACCGCTGTCTTCCAGGGCATGTGGAAAACCATCGGCAACAACCTGGCCGACAACAAGTATAAAACCTACCCACGCATCGTTGGTGAGACTGGCGGTAAAGACTTTATCTTTGCCCACAAGTCTGCCGACGTGAAAGCCCTGGCAACCGCTATTGTCCGTGGTGCTTTTGAATTCCAGGGGCAAAAATGTTCAGCAGCTTCTCGTGCCTACATTCCTGAGTCTTTATGGCAACCCGTCATGGACGAAATCAAAGCCCAGACCGACCGCATTAAAATGGGCGATGTCTGTGACTTCAGAAACTTCTTTAATGCTGTTATCGACAAGGCTGCCTTCAAGAGCATCACTGCCTACATCGATTACGCTAAAAGCGCAGATGATGCCAAGATCGCCATCGGTGGCAACTACGATGACAGCAAAGGCTGGTTTATTGAGCCAACCATCATCACCACCACCAATCCAAAGTTCAAGACGATGGAAGAAGAGATCTTCGGCCCGGTCATGACTATGTACTGTTACAAAGATGATGAGTATGAGGCTACTCTTGACCTGTGTGACCAGACCAGCGAATACAGCTTAACAGGTGCCCTGTTTGCTCAGGACCGTACTGCAATCAGCTTTGGTATGGGTAAATTGACGAACGCATCCGGTAACTTCTACATCAATGACAAACCAACCGGTGCTGTTGTTGGCCAGCAACCATTCGGCGGTGGCCGTGCTTCCGGTACCAATGATAAAGCCGGCAGCAAGCAGAATCTGATGCGTTGGGTCTCGGTACGGACAGTTAAAGAAAACTTTGTCCCCCCGACAACATTTGAATATCCCTTTATGGATGCGGAATAAAGGATAACAACTTGGTCGACAGTCTCCGGCACCAGGCCGGGGGCTGCCATACTTCAAAATAATTGCGACCAACAGGAATGAGCCATGTCACTTTTTAACTTTTTAGTCTCAAAGACAATCATGCACGTCCCGGCACCAATCGTCAGCTACTTTGCCAAAGGATACATTGCCGGTGCTGAACTCAGTGATGCCGTGCAGGTTACCAAAGATCTCAACACCCAGGGGGTCATGACCACCATCGACATTCTTGGTGAATTTATTACTAAAATTGAACAGGCCGAAGCGTTTAAAAACAACGGGTTGGAAATTCTCCAAGCCATTGACAAGAATCAACTCAACGCTAACCTGTCGATAAAACCGACCCAGATGGGCCTACTGCTCGACAAGCAACGCTGCTTTGAATTTATCCATGAACTGGTTGCCGAAGCGGCACGCATTAACAATTTCATCCGTATCGACATGGAAGACATTCCGACCACTGATGACACCCTCGAATTTTACGACAAATTGCGCAAGGAATTCCCTGGCCATGTCGGCACCGTCTTACAGGCCTATCTGCACCGCACCCCCCAGGATGTGATCAACCATGCTGAGGGCTACCAGAACTATCGCCTCTGTAAAGGTATTTACATCGAGCCACGGCTGCATGCCTGGAAGAATCATCAATCGATCAATCACAATTACATGCAGTCACTCGAACAGATGTTTAAACAGGGTGCCTATGTCGGTATCGCCACACACGACGAGCAATTGGTTTGTGAGGCAATGAACCTGATTCGCAAAATGGACATCAAACCGGACCAGTATGAATTTCAAATGCTTCTGGGGGTCGATGAAGAGTTGCGCCAGATCATTTTAAGAAACGGACACCGTTTGCGTATTTACGTTCCTTACGGACAGGATTGGCTACCCTACTCAAAACGCCGCCTGAAGGAAAACCCGTTTATTGCTCAACACGCTTTAAGACAACTGCTCGGCATCAAAAAACACTAGTATTTTAATTTTTTTATCAGAACTCTGTTATCTTGATTTAAAATATCATGTGTAATTTCAGGAACATCTTGCGATATCCCTGAGCCAAATGATACAAAATTTTTTAATACGATTGACGGGTGACCAAACCCTTTAGCCACCCGCCAATCGATATGTAATTAACATTGTAAGTCTAACCCTCTGGCACAGCTGCAGCAACGCATTCCAGACAGCCTGCTACGGAATATATCTGGTCTCAAAGGCGAGACTGATCACCATTATTCATTGATCAATCGAGAATGGTCTCGAACTGTCAGGCATTACTGACAACTGTTATCAGCAGCAATAAGGATCAAGCTTTCCCACGACGGGAAGCACAACCCTTACCAAAAAGCTGAACAGTCCGGTGATGTCTATTGTGGTACCCGAAAAACGACTATCAAAAAGCGTTCTATAAATGCTTTTTCATATTCAAAAATGGCCAAAAGCATAACCTATTTGCTGGCGACATTTTCGTTGACCGATGAAAATCGGAAAGGTAACCTTCATCAAAACGATGTTTAAAACCATCAAACAAGGAGACTAAAAACATGAAGAAACAGTTCCGTAACGTAGTTCTCACTCTGTGCGCTCTGGCACTGACGACCGGCCTATCCTGGGCTGACACCCTCAAAGTCGGCGTTCAGGCCCCTATCACCGGTAGCTATGCCAATGAAGGCCAGGGTATCGACAATGGGGTGCGCTTACTCGCTGAGCAGATTAATGCCAAAGGTGGTGTTTTAGGTAAGCAAATTGAGGTTATCACTTGCGACGATCAAGGTACTGCAATGGCTGCAGCTATCTGCGCTAAAGACCTGGTAAACAAGGGCGTTTCCATGGTTATTGGTTCCTATACATCAACCTGCGCCGAAGCCGCTCAGAAAACCTACTACAAAGCTGGCGTACTGCAGACCTCCGACGGCACTGCCGATGCACTGACAGAAAAAGGTTACTGGACCTTCCTGCGTAATTCTTTCCCTAACAGTGCCGAAGCTGAATTTGTTGCCAACTACCTGGTCAACGTAAAGAAATACCAGCGTATCGTCGTGCTGTCCGACTTTTCCACCTATGCTGACGGCCTTGCCAACGCAGCTGAAGCAGCCATCAAAAAAATGGGCGGTAATGTTGTTTCCCGCGACAAAATCAAAGCCGACTCCCAGAACTTTACTCCGGTTCTGACCAACATCAAATCAAAGCGGCCAGACGCAATCTTCTTCGCAGGTTACTACTCTGACGGTGGTCAGCTGCGCTCCCAGCAAATGGCTCTCGGTATCAAAGCTGACTTCTACGGTGGTGACGCCAACGACAACCCTGACTTTGTCAAACTGGCTGGTTCCGCTGCAGAAGGCGCATTCATCGTTAATGTTCCTTCCCCAGACGTTCTGCCCTACGACATTGCCAAGACCTTCATTGCTGACTACCAGAAAAAATATGGTGAAATGCCACCTTCCATCTGGGGTCTGATGAACATTGACGGTATGCGTGCGATTATCCATGCCATGGAACAGAACAAAGATTTCGACACTAAAAAAGCAGTTGAATACCTGCAGAACATGCCTGAGCCAATGCCTGGTATTACCGGTCCGATTGCATTCGCAAAAGATGGTAACCGTAAGGGTGGTGCTTACGTGGTCAAAAAGATTACCGCGGACGGCAGCTATGTCAACGAATACGTACAATAAGCATTACTAAAATAAGTTTTTCGGGCGGGGGGAAGAATGTCGCTCCCCGCCTTTTTTGTACCCGTAAGAGAATGCTCGCGAAATATTCTGCCCATCAAGCGCGAGCACAGGAACTAAAATTTCCTGTTCTCACGCCTGACAGGCAGCTAATTTTAACCCGGAGATAGTTATATGGACATTTTTCTACAACAATTAGCTAACGGTCTGACCATCGGCAGTATGTTTGCCCTGGTCGCCCTCGGCTACACCATGGTTTATGGTGTTATGAAGTTGATTAACTTTGCCCATGGTGACATGGTCGCCGCCTCAGCATTTGTCGGCTTGACCATTTACACACAGGTCATGGGGCAAGCGACATCGCTGGCTGCAGTTATCGTTATATTCCTCCTTTCTGCTGTTATTATGGCCTGCGTCGGAGTGGTTCTGGAACGCGTCGCCTACCGCCCATTGCGTACTGCACCCCGCCTTTCTGCTGTTGTTTCCGCCCTTGGTGCGAGTATGGTTATCCAAAACGGTATCATGCTGATATGGGGTCCACGGATGCGTATTTTTCCAGAGTTAGTCCCGCAAGTTTACTGGGACTTTGGTGGCGTTGTCATCAGCCTGATCCAGGTCTTGATTCTGGTTATTTCCCTAGTACTGATGGTGTCGCTATATTTCTTTGTTGAAAAAACCCGCATGGGGGCAGCAATCCGGGCTAGCTCAATAGATCAAGACGCAGCACGCCTGATGGGTATCAATGTTAACAGTGTTATCGCTCTGATCTTTATTATCGGTTCTTCCCTGGGTGCCATTGGCGGTCTGTTTGTAGGTCTGTACTACCGCGGCATTACCTTCAATATGGGCTGGCAGTATGGTCTCTACGCCTTTATTGCCGCCATTCTCGGTGGCATTGGTAATATTCCTGGTGCCATGCTTGGCGGCGTCCTGCTCGGTCTGTTCAATGCCTTTATTGCCGGCTATGTGTCCAGTACCTGGGCTGATGCATTTACCTTTATTCTGTTGATTTTGATCCTGATCGTCCGTCCCACCGGGATTCTTGGCGAACGCGTTGCGGAGAAAGTCTGATGAAAAATCTAGAACGTTTTGGCCTTCCGGCCTTTATAGTTATTATGGCAGTTCTGCCGCACCTGCTCAATGAGCGCTGGCAGGCAGTTGCTATCACCTTCCTCGTTTTCTCCGTTGTCGCCTTATCTCAAGATATTGTTCTTGGCAAAAGCGGTATGTTTAACATGGGGCAAGCACTCTTCTTTGGCATGGGAGCTTACACCACAGCCATCCTTAACAACGAATTCGGCTGGCCGATCCTGGCAACGATCCCCCTGGCCATTATCATCCCGGCTATTTTCGGTGTTATCCTCGCTGGTCCTATTGTCCACTTGCGCGGTGACTACCTGCTAGTAACAACCATCGGCTTTAATATTGTCTTTGTGCAGGTTCTGCAGAACAACTTAGGCGGTGTAACCGGCGGTCCTAACGGTATTTTTGGCCTCGATTCACTCAGCTTTTTTGGCTATGACCTGATGAGTCAGGTGTCGATCTACTACTTTGCCTTTATCGTACTGTTATTGACCCTGCTGGTCATCCGCAATCTGGAAAAGAGTAAACCCGGACGGGCATTACATTACCTGCGGGAAGATCAGCTTGCCGCTGAAAGTATTGGCATCAATACCCGTATTTATAAAATTTTTGCCTTCGGACTCGGCGCCGGCATTGCGGGCTTAGCCGGAACAGTCTTTGCGACCCAATACTCCGCCGTAAGCCCTGAAGCATTTGAATTTATTCAATCGGTTCTCTTTTTCAGTATCGTTTTGGTCGGCGGTTCTTCAATACCGGGAATTCTGCTGGGTGTCTTCGTTATGTTTGTTCTTCCTGAAATATTCCGGGAATTTGCAACCTGGCGTTACTTCATCTTTGGCTTTGCCATGATCCTTGCCATGATCCTGCGCCCCCGCGGTATCTGGCCGGCTACCTTTGGTAAAATCCCCAAGTTTTTGATTAAGGAAACAAACCATGGCGCATAATGACCTGATTTTATCCAATGTTACCAAACGCTTCGGCGGTCTGACCGCAGTTGATGATCTGTCTTTTACGGTTAAACAGGGGCAGGTTTACGGCATCATCGGTCCCAACGGAGCAGGAAAAACAACTGTATTTAACTGCATTACCGGGATTTATAAATCGGAAGAAGGCTCAGTCCAATGGCGTGGTGAAGAAATTCGCGGTATGACCCCGTACCAGATTGTCGACCGCGGTATCGTCCGGACGTTCCAGACGATCCGTCTGTTCGGTCAGATGTCGGTGGCAGAAAACATCATGAGTGGTCGCCACATACGCAGTAAACAGCAATTGTGGCACGGCATTTTCCACACTCCGGCATCACGCCAGGACGAAATGGATAACTGGCATAAGGTCGAAGAGCAACTTGAGTTCTTTAACCTGTCCGAATACGCCGCGACACCTGTCGGTTCACTCCCCTACGGCATTCAACGTCGCGTTGAAATGGCCCGTGCAATGGCCGTTGATCCAACGCTACTGATTCTGGATGAACCCGCAGCAGGACTTAACGATAGTGAAACCATGGTTCTGCTCGAAACAATTTTCAAAATCCGTGATAAAGGCGTGACTGTATTGCTGATTGAGCATGATATGGATATGGTCATGGAAGTCACCGACTACCTGACCGTTATCAACTTCGGTAAAAAGATTGCCGAAGGAACTCCATCTGAAATTCAGCAGAATCCGGCTGTTATTGAAGCATACCTGGGAAGTGAGGATGACGATGAGTAACGACGTCCTGTTTGAAATAAAAGATTTGCATGTCTCCTACGGCAGCATTACCGCCATAAAGGGGATCTCTCTGGAAGTCCGCAAAGGTGAGATTGTCACAATCCTTGGAGCAAATGGCGCTGGCAAAACCACCACCATGCGCACCATCAGTCAGCTACTAAAAGCAAAGTCTGGCTCAATCACCTTTAAAGGTCAGGAGTTAACCGCCCTTCCTGCACATAAAATCGTCAAACTGGGCATCAGTCATTCGCCAGAAGGACGCCGGGTTTTTGGTATTCTCACTGTTGAAGAAAACCTGCTGCTAGGAGCCTTTTCCCAAAGTAAAATTAACAAGGAAACGCTCAAATGGGTATACGAACTATTCCCTCGTCTGGCCGAACGTCGTAAGCAGTTAGCCGGTACGCTCTCCGGTGGCGAACAACAGATGTTAGCCATTGGCCGGGCCTTAATGAGCGATCCGGAAATGCTGCTACTCGACGAACCATCTCTCGGGATAGCACCAATTCTGGTTAAAGCCATCTTTGAACAGATCAAAGAAATCGCTAAGCAAGGTGTAACAGTTCTATTGGTTGAGCAAAATGCCAAGGCGGCCCTTAAACTCGCCGACCGTGGCTATGTTCTTGATGTTGGTAAAATTGCCCTGGAAGGAACATCTGCAGAATTACTGGCTTCAGAAAAAGTTCAGGAAGCGTACCTGGGCAAGAAAAGCTAAGAGAACCTGACGACCTGTTCAGATGGGTTCGCCAAGGAGTGAAGCAATGAAATTAAAAGACATACTCATACATATGGATAACCGCCCGACCTGCACCAGCCGTCTTGTAGTTGCTGTGGGTTTAGCCAAACAACATGGGGCAACACTGACCGCTATTTATGTCATTCCCCGCCCTCATTATCTCGGTGATATGCGGGACCTGCATCGCGAGGAAGATAAGGTCAAAGAAACATTTGAGCAAGCCACCCAGAGCGCGGGTGTCGATGCAGAATGGATCACGGTTGACAGCTACCAGACAGGCCTCGACGTTTCTCAAGCCATCAACCTCTACGCTCATTATCGTGATCTGCTGATCATCAGCCAGACAGACCCGTCTGCGCCTGATCCGGCTATTCCGGATAACCTGCCTGAAAAAGCGGTACTCGGTTGCGGTCGTCCGGTGCTCATCGTTCCTTACGTTGGTAACTATAGCCCGACTTTTGATGTTATTTTACAAGCCTGGCGTGGGGGACCAGAATCGGCTCGCTCACTGCACGATGCCATGCCCCTGCTGCGCCAGGCCGAGCGGATTCATGTTATTACCGTTCAGGGCCAGGATGGTGATGAAATCTATCAGGCTCACCAGGCGGATATCTGTCAGCACATGGCGCGCTATGAACTACCGATCTCTTGTGAAAAACGGATCAGTGGCGGATTGAGTGTTGGCGATCTGCTGCTGAATCGCGCTGCCGATTCAGGTGCAAACCTATTGGCCATGGGGGCCACCATGCAGTCACGCCGCGGTTTTCAAACCCTTGGTGACACTGGTCGCCACCTGTTAAAACACATGACCCTACCGGTACTGATGTCACACTGAGCCAGTGTGATCAAACCAATGACGATAAGACAGTACCGTGAAAAATCATGTTGATTATTCAGCTTTGCTAACCAGCTTAGGGTGTGGTGGCGTCATCATTAGTGAAGATGGCGCCATTCTCCACAGCTGGGGCAACCTCAAAGGCTCCTTTCGCCCTGACCAGCGTTGGCCGCGCGACATGCCACTGTTGACCAGTGCCTTACGTGAGGTTTTAAACGAGCGCAATGAACAGCTGATTACCGATCTTGACCTTCCTGACCAAATGGCCTGGATCAGCCAGGTTCAGATAGCACCACAACAAAGTGCAACCGTCGCGCTGCTCCTGCCCAACCAGCCATTGCAAGCCCTGGTTGCTGAAAATGATGCGATCATCGACTGCTCCAGTGACGGCTTGTTTGTCTGCGACGGAGAAGGAACAATCCTGCGCGTTAACCCCGCCTCGGCACGAATCAATAACGCCCCCATAGCACGACTGATCGGCCGGTCTTATCAGGATGTTGCCGATGAAGATCTGGTTATCCTGCCATCTGCAGCCTTAGAAGCAATCAAAAGCCGGGCTCAGGTGAGTTTGCTGCAGGTGAACCGCCTCGGCCGTAAGCTGATTTCTACTGCAACCCCGGTTTTTAACGCCACCGGGGAACTATACAGAGTTGTTGTCAGTGAGCGCGACATTACCGAAATTGATCGGTTACAAAGAGAACTAGAAGAACAGCAGGCCCTTGGCAATCAGTTTCGCCATCAGGTTCTGGAACTGCAACACAAGCAGTTGCAAGAACTGAATATCATCGCTGAAAGCCCGGTCATGCAGCAGACCATCAAGCAAGCGTACAAGTTAAGTGATGTTGATTCTACGGTCCTGATTCTGGGTGAATCCGGTGTCGGTAAAGGTCTGATTGCCGATCTTATCCATCAGAATTCCGGGCGTAGGGAAAATCCTATTATCAAACTTAATTGTGGCGCCATTCCGGAATCGCTGATTGAGGCAGAACTATTTGGTTATGAAAAAGGCGCGTTCACCGGTGCGGTTGGCAATAAACCTGGCCATCTGGAAATCGCCGACGGCGGCACCCTGTTTCTGGATGAAATTGCCGAGCTGCCACAAAGTTCACAAGTTAAATTGCTCCGCTTTATGGAAGATGGCATGATCACCCGCCTGGGCAGTACAAAAAGCAGAAAAGTAAATGTGCGCATTCTGGCTGCGACCAATCAGGATTTAAACCTGATGATTCAAAAAGGGTTGTTCCGCAGCGACCTTTACTACCGCCTTAGCGTCATTCCGTTAACCATACCACCACTACGCGAACGCCACGCTTGCCTGGTACCGATGATCGCCTCTTTTATCTCTCGCTTCTCACAGCAGAACGGAAAAACAAAACGGTTATCGCCTGCAGCCCTTGATCTTCTCAGTGGATACAGCTATCCAGGTAATGTGCGAGAGTTGATGAATATTTGTGAGCGACTGGTAGTTATGGCCGACAATGATACGATTGATGTCAACGAACTCCCGCAAAATGTCATTACTGACAATAAAACGGAACCGGGAATTTTCTATACCAACTGGCCCGCGGAAATGACCATGGAACAGATTCTGGAAAGTGTCGAACGCCATGTACTGCTCAGCACCGCCCAGAATTACCATAAGCAACAGGATATTGCCTTACAGTTGGGAATGAGTCAGCCAACGGTTGCCCGCAAACTGCATAAGTATGGCATTACTCATCAGTATGGATGGAGTTATAAGCTGTAAGTTGTAAGTTGTAAGTTGTAAGTTGTAAGTTGTAAGTTGTAAGTTGTAAGTTGTAGGCTTTAGGCTTTAGGTTTTAGGCTGTCGAGGATAAAGCATGACTTCTTCTCTTTATCAACGCATATATCGTGTCACCAGCACTATTCCTTGTGGCTATGTCAGCAGTTACGGTGCTATCGCTAAGCAAGTTGGGACAACGGCAAGAACTGTGGGTTTTGCTATGGCGGCACTGCCTCAGCAGCACAATATTCCCTGGCAGCGGGTTATCAACAGTAAAGGTGAAATTAGTCCGCGCCGCGATGGTGACGGTAATATTCTGCAACGCATATTACTGGAACAGGAAGGGATTATTTTTGACCACAAAGGACGGGTTGATCTGCAGCGCTACGGCTGGACATTTGCCGCTGAGCCAACATCAGACGGGTCACCAGAATAAATGCCAGAGCAATCAAGCCTGTTCCCAGCCATACAACCCCGCCCCAATCCCAGGTAGAAAAGAAGAAACCACCCCCAGTCCCCGAAACACTTGAGCCAAGATAATAAAACAGCAGATAAAGGGAAGAAGCCTGCGCACGCGCCTTTCCGGCCATAACACCAACCCACGACGACGCCACCGCATGAACCCCGAAAAAGCCCACGGTAATAACGACAATTCCGCTAATAATCAGCGGCAACTGACTGAATGCCGTAAGTAATAAGCCGATCAACATAATCCCCAGGCAGGAAAACATCAGCGCCACGCGACCATGCCGATCCATCAGCCGACCAGCAACACCAGAACTGAAACCACCCAGCGCATAGGCCAGAAAAATCAATGCCACATGGGTTTGGCTTAAACCATATTCCGGCCGCAGCAGACGAAAGGTGACATAATTGTACAGGGTCACAAAACACCCCATAAACAGAAAGGCCAGAAAGTAGAGCTTTAACAGGCCCGGATTGCGCAAATGTCCCAGTAATGACCCACTCAAGCTCAATAGATTAGCGGAACCCTTTTCAAAGTTACGTGAGCGTGGCAACAAAATAACAAACAATATCGCCAGCAGCAGGCTCAACAGACCAATCCCGGCAACAGCAATGCGCCAGTTCCATAAATCGGTAAAAATAACGGTTAAAATGCGCCCGGCCATGCCACCAAAGGCATTACCGGCAATATACAACCCCATAGCACTACCGATAGCGCGCGGATCGATCTCATCATTCAAATAGGCCATGGCGACCGCCGGGACTCCAGCCAGAATTATCCCCTGGATCAGGCGAATGGCAAGTAACACTGGGTAAGGTAAGGGAAAAGCACTAACAACAGCCAATAAAGCCGCCAGCACAACCGCCACGGCCATCATGCCGCGCCGACCAAGCACATCGGATATCGAGCCGCTTAAAGGTAGAGTTAAAGCTAAAGAAAATGTCGCAAAGGATAAACTAAGGCTAGCCACAGTTGGCGAAATACCAAATTCCTCGACCAAATTAGGAAACAGGGGCTGAAACATATAGATGGTCGAAAAGGTCACAAACCCAGCAAAAAAAAGGGCCAGGTTCGCCCGCCAGTAATCTCTGCTCCCTTTAAGGATATGCGTTTCTTGTTTCAACTCATGCACCGCGAGATAAAAGATTAAGGCCGGATTCCCACCGCATCAAGATCATCCAGACTGTAAGAATAGCTATGACCTTCGCGCTCTTCTTTACGCCGGTCAAGCGCAACCTTCACATCAAAATCGACAACAACGGGCAAATGGTCAGAAAGAGTCACTTGGGGAACAACAAAATCACGAATGATAATGTCATCACTGTGGAGCACAAAATCGAGATGCTGGGTTGGATTACGGCTTGGGTAAGTTGGCAGACTACGCACATTAGCATTATGCAGTCCGGTTGCGGCTAAAAACAGGTCGATCTCCTGCTCCCCCCATAACATATTGAAGTCTCCGGCCAGAATAAAGGGCCGATCAGCTTTTTTGACCAGATCATAAAGGGCAGATAACTGCTGGTGCCGGGTACGGGCGCCAAGGGATAGATGCACCAGGTAAATAATCAGGTGCTCCGTTTCCAATTCCATGACCAGCCGCTTCATGCCCTGATCAAAGAAATGAAACTTTTCCTGACGAATCCGGTCACGAGCCAGAAATGCATTCCCTTGTCGATTCAGTACCGGAATATGCCGCCAGAAAGAAGTCTCCCCATATTTAGTCGAATAAGAATGGTAGTGACCAAGAGAATCAGCCAGTAACTGAACCTGATTTTTATGCCCGGTGCGATACGAACCGTAGTCGATCTCTACCAACCCAACCAGGTCGGGTTGCAATTCACGCAGAAAACCACCAATTTTATTCAGGTTTCTTCCAGAGGGTCGAATAAAATTATGAAACTTCGGCCCCGTCGCATAGCGAATATTGTAAAGGACAAAGCGCATAGACTCTTTCCGCAGCAAAAATTCAAAATTAGCCAACAGAGCATGTTCAGATTGGAAACGCTACCTTTAAAGCTTAAACAAGGGGAACCAGAAAGACAAGAGCAGCTCATGATTTACAGCATCTATAACGAAAAAAAGCCTTACACACTGTCTTGTGCAAGGCTTTTTTCAAATAACAACCTGAGCTTATTCAGTTTCAGATCTTTTCAGCTTCTACAACTGGTGCTTCAAAGTTTCTAAACTTGAGCATAAAAGCAACAAAGCTCAGCACTGCAACCACAACCCCAATTCCGGTCGCTATCGGCAAGGACAAACCAAAACCGATTTTTGCATAGGCCAGATAGGTTGTTGCCACAGCAGTCATAAAGGTTGCAGGGATAGTAGCGATCCAATGCAGTTTAGCCTGCTTGATCAGGTAAGCAGCAGAGGCCCACAGAACGATAGTAGCCAGAGTCTGGTTTGCCCAACCAAAGTAACGCCAGATCACACCAAAATCACCGCGGGAGACAATGAAACCGACAACGAATAATGGAACTGCTAACAGCAGACGCTTGCTGGTTTCTTTTTGAGTCATTTTAAAGAAGTCAGCAATAATCAAGCGGGCACTACGGAATGCGGTATCACCAGAGGAAATTGGCAGTACGACAACACCAATAATAGCCAGGAACCCACCGATAGGACCAAGTAGAGTGGTAGAAATTTCGTTAACAACACCAGCAGGACCACCATTACCCAAAGCAGTATTCAGAGCACCAGCACCGTTGTAAAATGCCATACCCAAGGTAGCCCAGATCAGTGCGATGATACCTTCGCCAATCATGGAACCGTAAAAGAGTGGACGGCCATATTTTTCATTGGTGACACAGCGCGCCATCAAAGGAGACTGAGTGGCATGGAAACCGCTGATAGCGCCACAGGCGATGGTAATAAACATGAGTGGCCACAGAGGTAATTCTTTAGGATGCAGATTGGAAAAAGTCATTTCAGGGAAGAACTGGTACCCTTGAGTAATTAAAGCAACGGTCAGGCCGATCGCCATAAAAATCAGCACGGCACCAAAAACCGGGTAAAGGCGACCGATGATTTTATCAACAGGAAGAATTGTTGCCAGGAAATAATAACCAAAAATAATAGCAACCCAGGCAGGTACCGCCAGGCCAGTCAAGCTGCCAAGAAGCTTTGCCGGGCCCAGGACAAAGACAACCCCGACCAGTAGCAGCAGAACAATAGAAAAAACGCGCATAAACTGTTTGAAAGCGACACCCAGTTCGTTACCCACAACATCAGGAATCGACTGGCCACCGGAGCGGATCGACAGCATGCCGGAAAAATAATCGTGAACCGCACCGGCAAAGATACAGCCGACAACAATCCAGATCAGGGCCGAAGGCCCATACAAGGCCCCCAGAATCGGACCAAAGATTGGACCCAGTCCAGCAATGTTAAGCAGCTGAATAAGAAAGATTTTCTTCGGTGACATTTCAACATAATCGACCCCGTCGTTCATCGTCGTGGCAGGCGTGGGGAGACTAGGTTGTGGTCCGAAGATGCGATCGACAAAGGTACCATAGACAAAGTAGCCAATGACCAGCAGTGCGACGCAGCTAAAGAAATAAAGCATGACATTCCTCCTTAAGGGGGTTGGTTTATGTCACGCAGTGTAGCGAAGCTAAAAATAAGAAAACCAGTGCCAAACCACCGGTGGTTATATGGAATGCTGAATGGTCATATAGCAGGTTGAACGGTTAGGCTGTTTTTCCGTCCACATTGATTGCGGTCTCATGATAGTTTCAATTTAGAGTTTCCGAATGAAAACTAAGTAGCTTCTTATAAAGCACGAACGGTAACACCAAAAACAAAATCTCCGATAAAGCAAATAAGAACGTGTAAGACGCTTTCATTGACCCCATACCAATGTGTTTTAGCACCATAAAATATAGGTCATAATTGTTTACTATGGTTGGATGGAAATTTGTCAACTCCTTGTAGATGAAGATAACTACAGGGGGCTTAATTAATTGCAACAACACAAACAACCCTATTGAAATTAGGACGGCTTTATTCTTTACCATAATCTCTCATTATATTTAATTTGGCATAACGGCTTGGGGTGACCGGCGGCTAATGCCGCTAAGATATAGTTAACACCTTACGAAAGTCAGTACACTTCATTCCATCCGGTTGATCACTTGATTTGTCTAAAGACATTTATTTGTTAGGCGTTTTTTCTTTTTTAAGCATGTTCCAAATAGCAGCTTCTGTTTCGGGGTCTAGATTTTCGAGTTTTATGCAGTGATTGGTTTCATTTTGTAGAAAGTAAGTAAATTCGTGTGGTTTCTTGAAAGCGTCATTTTCAACTTTTTTCAGATACGTTGGAAATTTGCTTTTCACATACTGCTCGCTCGATAAATCTTGTGCTGCTAAGAAGTAGATTGCGTACCATTTTCTTGCATTGTCTATTTTTTCAGGTTTTGTAGAAATTTTTGAAACATAACCGTAGATCGCTGAGCACTGTAGCAAAATGTCTGCTGCTTTTTTATTGGTGATTTCAGATGCGTGGCTTGCACAGCATGAAAACACGAAAATAGTGAGTAGAAATCTTAATTTCATTATTTTAGAGGCCTAACGTTGCAAATAACCGGTGCAAATGGAGCGCAGCGGAATTTGCATCCGAGTTAATTTGCCTTGTTATGCGGAGCCTTGGTCTTTAATGTCGAAATTGCTTGCTATCCAATCAAAACAGGCAATTGCAACTCGTACATCTCCAACGGTTGCTTCTGTGCTTGCCCGACCATGAAAAAGGTCATTTCTATGTGATTTGATCTTAGAATATCTTTTGGTCAATTCTTTTAATTTGGTTTTCATTTCTACGGTTTTATAGAGATATTTCAATTTGGTAAATATGCTTATATGCATTTCTGTATTCGGCCAATGAATCTTACCTGCCATCTCTGGAAATTGTTCAATGACAATGTCTTCAGCTTGGCTCCAGAATGCTTTTGGACTATTTAGCTCAACCTCCAGATTTTGTTTACCTGATTTTTCTGCAATTTCAATGAAGCCCTCCTCAAAAACGGCTTCAACTCCAACGTTTAGCCAAAATACGGCCTCGTTGGTTTGGCCTATTTCAAAATACATAATCGCAAAAGAGCGGCACCTTACAGACCATTTAGTCGGCTGAAGTGGACCTAGGTTGAGGTTAAGTATTTCGGTAGAAGGCGTAAATGCACGTATTAGTGCAGTTGGTGAACCCTTTCGTTTCCATTCAATCTTAGGATTTGAAGATGAGCGAATTGACCATTCTATATCTTCGAAGTCACTAGGAGTGGGTATCCAGCTTTTCTCTCCACCATGATTTAGCCGTAGTTGCCACGCGATTTCCTGCAGTACTTTAAAGGCTAAAACAAAGCATTTTGGCCAACCCTCAATTGGCGCATCGTGATCAATTAATGCTTGTAGTGGTTCCGAGAATGCATCGCAATCAACCAATGCTGAGAATTCGAAAGCTATTTCAGTAAACCCGCCTTGCCACCTAGATGGTCCTACCTGTGTCGCGGCATGATCTACATTAACAAACCCGACAGAGGTCTTGGAGAAATTAGGTGTTGCTTGGACCTTTGAGTCCATTCCTTCATAAGTAAAAGACAAATTGAGTGGGGATTGATGAAGAATATAAGGTATGCGAGTTTTTATTTTTGTTTTAAGGGATAGGTCATTGATGCCATCAAGAACTCCAATGATTTTTTCTTTCTCTTGTTCGAATTCTGTGAGTTTTACACTATTTTCAGGTGCAGTAATTTTCTCTACTTTTTCTTTGTAACACTTTGAAAGATCATCATTTATTTTATTGAGAGGAATAGAGTCGATATTTTTATATATTTCGTCCCGAATTGATCTCAATAGAAAAACTTTTGAATTGTCTGTAATACCACCCTCTGCCTTTCTTAGGGCTCGAACAAATTGCTCGAAATTATCTCCATAATCCTGTGGAACAACAAAGGGCGTAGGTAAGGTAAAGCGATCAAATTTAAGACACCCTGCATATAGAAACTGTAATAGGGAAAAATTCTGATTATCTTTTTTGAAGGGAATGTGTTTTTGAAGAACAGAGAGAATATCGAGATAAACCTTTTCACTATAGTTATGATAGCTTTTAGCGGAATCCGACCCTGGAGGAAACATCTCCTGTACGGCTTTCTTTGCCTTTATTTTTTCAGCAACACTTCCCATAATAAAGTCTTTTCCTGTAATTTATCATTAACGCATAACGAGTCTGTAGAAAAACCTGAAAATCAGTCACCTCTACAGCTCAAATATAAAATTTAAAAAAAATTTCCAACGACATGAATGAAAATCATCCATCGTACGCTTTTTATCGATTATCAGGTTATTATAGCGCCAATTTCTGACCATTCTCTGACTCAATATTCCCTTTGCTTACCCAATGACTCCAAAACGATGGATCTTGGTCAAATTATGCAGCATGGCCATGAGCTTCCATTGGCCATCGACTTTACTTTTGCTTCTGAGAGTGAAGCGTTTAATTCCCATCGCTTCACACATATGACCGAAAACGGGTTCCACGATCCCGAGGCGCTGGCTGTAAATGTGTCGGCCAATTTTGCTGTCGATCTTGCGTTTCATCCGTTCCAGGCAACCATTCTTTTTAGTTTCCACATGCTCAAGCTTGACGTTGACCTGCCGGGCTCCTTTTTGTTTGGCGCTGCGCAGACATTGGCTACGTAACGGGCAGTTGTCGCAATCTTCTTTATGTCCCATAAACTGCATAAAGATGCCATCGCGGATTTTGGCGCGGGAACATTTGAGCCATAGACTTTTCCCCGCTGGACAGACACAGGTCTGCTGCTCAATATCCGTTGTAAAATCAGCAGCTGCAAAACGTTTTGTAATAGCTGCTTTTTTCGCCGGTTCCGGTCTATGCTGATCAACATCGGCAAAACGTGGGTCACGGGCGCGAAAGCCATGGTCGGCGATGTAACCGTCAATGTTGTTTTCTTCGAGGTAACTCAAGGTATTCTGATTGGAAAAGCCACTGTCCGCTAGAATTTTCGCCTCTTTTAATGGGGACTCTGCATCATCTTGAAAGGCTTTGTTTATCTGCTCGACCATCGGTTCCAGCAAACCATGTTCCTGGCCCTGACCAAAGGCTTCGGCACTGACAACGACCTGATGTTTGCTGTCAACTGCAGCGACGCCAACGTACCCCTGTATAACTCCATGACTGGTTTTCATTTTAGCGCTGTCGGGATCGGTGATATTACTTTGAACTTCATTGCCGCTGTGCCCTGTGCGTGGTTCGTTTTCATTCAGAAAGCGTTTGATCTTGCTGCTGGCTTTACGCAAGGTGGCGATCTGCTTTTCCTGCTTCTGCCGAATCTTGTGATCATTCTCACCTTTACGGTCTTCTTCACGATGGACGGTTAACATGCGGCGTACCGCTTTATCGATTTTGCGGCTCTTTTTACGTAACGAATCATGATGACCACTCCACTCCTTACTGGCATTGGAGGGGAGCTTGCAACCATCAATGGCAAACATCTCTTTCCCGATCAGCCCCATGTCATCACAAATCATCAGAACTTGTTGAAACAGTTTAGCAATTTCGGCACTGGAACCAGAAATAAATTCAGCAATGGTGGTGAAGTGCGGACGACAGTCGGCAGCCAATGCCATGAACAGAACATTTTCCAGGCACAGCGCTTCGATACGGCGACTTCCTGTCACACCTCGTGCGTAAGCGAGCAAAACAATCTTTAATAGCAGCGCTGGATCATATGCCGGTCGGCCACCATCATCATTTTTGTACTTGTGGGAAAAGATACTGAGGTCGAGTTCGTTATCGACCAGGTAGTTGAGGGTGTGTTCGAAGGTTCCAGGGAGAATTTGTTGTTCAAAAGAAATGGGCAAAAGAACTGTCTGGTGCGGATTGTAATCAACAAAACGTGCCATAAAACCCTCCCCAGGAATTTTAATAAAATTACAGTAAATATAGCATATTTTGGGGTTTTTCTACAGCCTCAACGAGTCTGTAGAAAAACCTGAAAATCAGTCACCTCTACAGCTCAGATAATAATTTTAAAAAATTTCCAACGACACGAATGAAAATCATCCATCGTACGCTTTTTATCGATTATCAGGTCATTATAGCGCCAACTTCTGACCAATCTCTGACTCAATGTTCCCTTTGGTTATCCGGTGACTCCAAAACGATGAATCTTGGTTAAATTATGCAGCATGGTCATAAGCTTCCATTGGCCATCGACCTTACTTTTGCTTCTGACAGTGAAACGTTTAATTCCCATCGCTTCACACATATGACCGAAAACGGGTTCCACGATGCCAAGGCGCTGGCTGTAAATGTGTCGGCCAACCTTGCTGTCGATCTTTTGTTTCATCCGTTCAAGAGGGCCATCCTTTTTGGTTGCGACATGTTCGAGTTTGACGCTGAACTGGCGAGCCTCCTTCTGTTTGATACTGCGCAAGCATTTGGATCGTAGCGGGCAAGTTGCGCACTCTTCTTTATGCCCCATAAACTGCATAAAAATACCGTCTTGAATTCTCGCTCGGGAACATTTGAGCCACAGGCTTTTCCCCGCGGGACAAATACAGGTTTGTTGCTCGATATCAACCTGAAAATCATCTCGGTTAAAGCGCTTTTTCGGTGTCTGCTTTTTTATTCGTTTTGGCTTGTATGCATTAGCATCGGCAAAACGCGGATCCCGAGCGCGAAAGCCATGATCGGCGATGTAACCGTCAATGTTGTTTTCTTCGAGGTAACTCAAGGTATTCTGATTGGAAAAGCCACTGTCCGCTAGAATTTTCGCCTCTTTTAATGGGGACTCTGCATCATCTTGAAAGGCTTTTTTTATCTGCTCGACCATCGGTTCCAAAAGTCCATGTTCCTGGCCCTGACCAAAGGCTTCGGCACTGACAACGACCTGATGTTTGCTGTCAACTGCAGCGACGCCAACGTACCCCTGTATAACTCCATGACTGGTTTTCATTTTAGCGCTGTCGGGATCAGTGATATTACTTTGAACTTCGTTGCCGCTGTGGCCTGTGCGTGGTTCGTTTTCATTCAGAAAGCGTTTGATCTTGCTGCTGGCTTTACGCAAGGTTGCGATCTGCTTTTCCTGCTTCTGCCGAATCTGGTGATCATTCTCACCTTTACGGTCTTCTTCACGATGGACGGTTAACATGCGGCGTACCGCTTTATCGATTTTGCGGCTCTTTTTACGTAACGAATCATGATGCCCACTCCACTCTTTGCTGGCATTGGAGGGGAGCTTGCAACCATCAATGGCAAACATCTCTTTCCCGATCAGCCCCATGTCATCACAAATCATCAGAACTTGTTGAAACAGTTTAGCAATTTCGGCACTGGAACCAGAGATAAATTCAGCAATGGTGGTGAAGTGCGGACGACAGTCGGCAGCCAATGCCATGAACAGAACATTTTCCCGGCACAGCGCTTCGATACGGCGACTTCCTGTCACACCCCGTGCGTAAGCGAGCAAAACAATCTTTAATAGCAGCGCTGGATCATATGCCGGTCGGCCACCATCATCATTTTTGTACTTGTGGGAAAAGATACTGAGATCGAGTTCGTTATCGACCAGGTAGTTGAGGGTGTATTCGAAGGTTCCAGGTAGGATTTGTTGTTCAAAAGAAATGGGCAAAAGAACCGTTTGGTGCGGATTGTAATCAACAAAACGTGCCATAAAACCCTCCCCAGGAAATTTAATAAAATTTCAGTAAATATAGCATATTTTGGGGTTTTCCTACAGCCTCAACGGCTTTGATAAGCCGCGGCGTAGTGCCTTTTCAGGTTGGTAGAAAGCTTTACGAAAACCGCCGAGCTATCAACCGTCGGCTTTATTTTGTTGTTAGCCCTACTCCGCACGGGCAGGCTTGAACTTTTCTTTAAAATTGTCTGGTAATTCTGAGTGTATTTTATACTTTGTTGAAACTAAACCATTATAAACTTCGAAATACGCAGGTTGTTTTCCTATTGTAATATCGTACTCATCTCTGAATGTGAATAAGTCTTTGTGGCTTAGTTCAAGTTTGTAGTTTCCTGGAGTTAGGAATATCTGAGCGTAACGCTTGAGATGTAGATTTTCGATTCCCTTGCCGTCAATTTTTATCCCGATTTTCCAAGAACCATCGCCGTACAAAACTGGATTACTGGTATTGAAAAATACAATCTTTGTTGCTCCCTCTGAGGGAAGCGCTGATAGGTCTTGAGATGGCAGCGTTACCGATGGCGTAACAGTTGAGCAGCCAGCGAGGAATAATATTGCAATTGCAAGTAAGGTAAGTTTTTTCATCTCAAAATCCTCAAGGGCTAACGGTTCTGCATAACCGGTGGCGGTGATGCGTTTCAAATTAGTAGACTTCTTGCGACTTTCGCCTAGCCCTGTTCCATCCGGTTAATGCGATTGTTATGTGTTCTTCAATGTTTGTTTAAACAATTCAAAAGAAGAAGTTACCGATTCTTTTATCTTCTTGGTAGAGGCAGACAATTTGAAATCTAATGACTCCTCAAGTGCTCTTAATGACCTTACCTTTTTCTGTAAGGTAAACTTATTTTCCAGGCTGACCCTGCACTGCAGATCAAGGTGATCAGCTAATGTTCGTATTGATGCCGCCAGAGCCCCCGCTTTTGTTTGAACAACTATGTCACTCTCTTCGGTGATTGTTTCAAGCAATTCAAGTAGGTCAATATAGCGTTGCTCGATGGTATTGATTGTAGGTATTTTTGGATTAATCATATGTCCACATAACGGTAATTAAACGGCCTAAAAGGCGTAAAATAATACGGCATTAGGTCGCCAGAATAAAATTTATCTGCCAAAACAGTTACTTATAAAATCTTGAAAAATAATAAAACAGCAAAGGCTGCATTTACTTAGAGGGGGAAAAGAATCTGAAATTTTGGCAAACTCATAACTTAAGTTCGTTGTTTGCCATTATAGATAAAAGTGAAAAGCCCCCTCATTTTCATTTCAATTATAACGGTGAGAAAAATAGATCATATTGATTAAATTCTGCGATATTGTAGCTTTTCATACTGGTTAGAACAAGCTCAATTATTGTGGAATGAATTTGAACCTCATAATGATGCGTCAACAGTTTTCCGGACACAAGGATTACGCAGCTTCCTGTATAGCTTCGAAAACGAGAGGAGCCTCATAGTCGTTGGATGAATGCAGGCGCTGCCGGTTGTAAAATACTTCGATGTACTCGAAGATTGCTGCCTTTGCTTCCCTGCGACTCTGAAAATCGCAGTGGTGAATTAGCTCTATTTTAAGCGTATGAAAAAAGCTCTCTGCAACGGCATTATCCCAACAATCGCCTTTTCTACTCATGCTGGGCAAAATTCCATGAGTCTTAAGGATCTTCTGGTAGCTGTCTGAGGCGTACTGACTGCCTCGATCGCTGTGAAAAATTAGCCCTCGGCTTGGCTTTCGCTTCCAGATGGCCGTTGTCATGGCATTATTAACCAGATTGGCTTTCATACGTGAATCCATTGACCAACCGACAACGGCTCTGGAATACAGGTCAATGACGACAGCGAGGTAGAGCCAGCCTTCGCGTGTCGGAATATAGGTGATATCTCCAACATAAGCTACATTTGGAGCATCGACCGTAAAGTTACGCTTGAGCAAGTTCGGTGCAATCGGTTTGTCATGCTTCGAGTTCGTAGTTGCTTTGAATCTGCGCCTGGTTTTTACGCGTAAACCCTCTTCACGCATCAGGCGACCGATGCGGCGACGACTGACTGTAATGCCTTGGACTCGTAAATCGCGTCGAATTTTTCGAGTGCCATAGTTCTTTCTGCCCTTGCCAAAAGCTGCTCTGATAAGAGGACGAAGCTCATCGTCTTCAAGGCGCCGAGCACTGGGCGGACGCGTCAAAAACTCGTAGTAACCGCTTCGAGACACTTGAAGCGTGCGACACATCGCGATGATGCTGAATTCAGTTTGCTGCTTCATCCAAGCGTACTTTACCGGCTGTTTTTGGCAAAGTACGCCGCCGCCTTTTTTAAGATGTCACGCTCCTCTTTCAGACGAGCATTTTCCTGACGGAGGCGTTTTAATTCGTCTTGTGGAGATTCCTGAGCTTGTTGGCTACCGGGATTCTCCTGTTGACGATAGTTTGTGACCCATGTGTAGAGAGTATTGGGATTCACTCCCAGGTCTCTGGCTGTTTGGGCGATTGGTTGACTGGACTCAATTGCCAGTCTAATGGCTTCTTGTTTAAACTCTGGCGAATAACTCACTGGACACACCTCCGTAGTCAGGCATTTTGCCTTAATTTGTGTGTCCGGGAAAGTATAGCCGCATCATAAAGCCTTTTTACTTCAAAATATCCCACATCCTTCATTATCCGTTTTTCGTCTGATATTTTCGCACCTTCTTTAACTCGTCCATAAAATTCCTATACCCCGAACCATTATCATTGTACCTTGGCTACCGACTTCTAATGCATTGCAGTAGAAAACCAAATTCAGCAGCAGGACATACAAAGGAATTAAACCGTGAACAAACCGAAGCTTACCAATCCTAATGGCGTAACCTTTGCGACCACCGACTCCATGTATCCGATGGCAAAATCGGCACTAGACACCCTTTACGAACGAGGAGTGCAGGAAATTACTCTGCACAAGATCGACTTTACCTACTTTGCCTGTGGAGAGGTAAAGCCGAAGATTATTAATAATGTCCGGCATAAAGATGTCTTCCTCTTTTATGACTTTAATAATCAGCCCAACGAAGACCTCATGAATCTGCTGCTCACCATCGATGCTCTGCACTTTGCTGACGCTAGACGCATTACCCTGGTGCTGCCTTACATCCCCTACCTGCGCCAGGATCGTAAGGATGAACCCCGGACGCCTCTTTCTGCAGCCATGGTTATTCGTATGTTACAAAGTTGGGATTCGGTTAAACGGGTTATTACCATCGACATGCACAGTGAACAATTACAGTCGGCCTTTACCATTCCTACCGACCACCTGCCAGGGAGCATGTTGTTTGTCCCTTGGGCAAAGCAGTATTATGCCGGTCAGTATGACAGCCTTGTTGCTGTTGCGCCTGACTTTGGCAGTGCAAAGCGGGTTCGCAAACTGGCGGAGGCAATTGATCATGACCTGCCGGTGGCGATCCTTGAGAAAAAGCGTGACAAAAACGGTGTCGATATTCTTGGTACCATTGGTGCCTCGGTCGCAGGCAAAAGCTGCCTGATCAACGATGACATGATGGACACCTGCGGCACAATCATCAAAGCAGCCAATGCCCTTTATGCCCAAGGCGCCACAGAAGTTGTGCTTTCTGCAACCCATGCAATTTTCAGTGATAAAGATGGCACATCGGCCTACGATAAACTTGGAGCAGCAAAGGTCACCGTGGTTGTCAGTGACTCAATCATTACCGAAAAACACCCCTGGCTCACCGTGTTACCCCTGGGTGAACTGATGGGACTCACGATTCTGCAAAATATTACCAGCGATGGCAGCGTAAGTAGATTGATTGAAAACGGCTTGTAAAACGAATTATGAGAAACGTTCCTGTCATCCCAACGAGGATGACAGGATATTTAGCTGAGAGTAACAATTTTGATCAACACATACTCTGAAATATGAAATGTCAAATCTGAAATCTCACTTGCCTCGGCAAGTGAGTCAGATCCCCACCAGTTTCTTAATATTTTTCAAGTGCCGGCGGCTGACCGGAACGGTTCGGCCACTGGTGGTTTTTATGTCCGCGCAGCCACTTTCACCAGGGATGATCTGATCGACCTGATGAATATTGACCAGGCACTGACGGTGGCAACGCAGCAGGGAGGTGCGCTCTTCGAGTACTTTTAGGGTCAGGTCGGTATTAAACTGCTCGCCCCCAACCAGCAGATGGACGCCACTTTGGTCGGTAAAAGCATATTCGACCATTTCTGGTGCAATCAATTTGATATTGCCACTTTTCACACAGGGAATACGAGTTAACGGCTCGGTGGTATAGTCGGAAGCAGTATGACTATGCAGATGCTCGCGCAATTTCTCGACCGTTTTCTGTAAACGATCCAGGCGCAACGGTTTGAGCAGATAGTCGAGGGTTTTCTCTTCAAAAGCGAGCACGGCAAACTCGTCGTAAGCGGTAACAAACACGACATGGGGCATGATCTCAGCGTCGATCATGCTGAGCATTTCAAAACCACCGATCACCGGCATTTGGATATCAAGAAAAATGACCTCTGGTCGAAGCTGATTGATCAACTTTACCCCTTCGACAGCATTACCACACTGCCCCACCAGATCGAACTCCCCCGTTTGGCCCAGCAGCTTTTCCAGCTCGCGCCGGGCATGGGGCTCGTCATCAATAATGATCGCTTTGATCATAAGCGCACTCCTGAAGGAAGAGTAATACTGATACGGGTATGGTGATCCGGTTCGCAGCTGATCGCTAATCCATACTGATCACCGTAAAGGTTTTTTATCCGTTTATCGACCAGGTTCATACCGAGGCCGCCATCTTCCAATTTACGGCAATAGGTGCCCGCATTGTCTTCAATATCGACATGAATCTGGCCATTTTCCTTGTAAGCAGTGACTTGTATAATACCAGTTCCGAAGATATTAGCGATACCATGCTTGATGGCATTTTCAATAATCGGCTGCAGAGTGAACGTTGGCAGCTGCAATCCTGACAATTCGGGATCGATATCGGTCTTGACCACCAGCCGATCTTCAAAGCGCGCCCGTTCAATGGTCAGGTAAGAGTTAACATGATCCAGTTCTTCTTCGAGGGTTGAGAGATCATTCGAGCGCTTAAGGTTCTTGCGAAAGAAATTGGAGAGGTGAAAAAGCAAATCTTTCGCGCGCAAAGCGTCCTGTTCAATGATCGAAATGACCGTATTCAGAGTATTAAACAAAAAGTGTGGATTAACCTGGGCCTGAACGAGCTTAAGTTCAGATTTGGTCAGCATACTCTTTTGGTCTTCATAACGCAGGCGCAGCAACTGTTCAGAAAATAAGCTGGCCAGCCCTTCGCCCAAAGAGCGGTTATTTTTCAGGAAAAGCTTCGTGCGCAGCTCAAATAAAATGATCGTGCCAAGCACTTCATCATTCACCATCAACGGCACGACCAGGGCTGAGCCTAACGGGCAATTATCACTATGGGGACATTCAAATGGCTCGTTGACACCATCGGCATAAAAAACTTTGCGCTGGCGAATTGCTTCAATAGCATAACTGGAGAGGAGAGGTTTTCCATCGTGATGATCGGCCCCGACACCAGAAAAAGCCAAAACTTTCTCGCGGTCAGTAATCGATACTGCGGCGACACCACTTTCGGCATGAATAATATCGACCATCTCCGCTGCCGTATTCTGGTTAAAACCGCGACTAAGAATCCCCAGGGTTTTTTCAGCCACTTTAAGCGCCCGGGCAGAATAGATCGCCCCCACGTTATCGACCATGCGCTTCTGGTCACGCATTATACTGATAAACAATGCCGACCCAATCGAATTAGCCAGAATCATCGGCAGGGCGATCACCTGTACCAATGCTAAAGCCTCTGAAAAAGGCCTGGCCAGCAGCAGAATAATCAGCATTTGCAGCGATTCGGCAATCAGAGTTGCGATTAATGCAATTTGGGGATTAAAGACATCTCTGACACCGTTTTTCCGCATCAGGTAAAGAAAAAACAAGCCACCGACCAAACCTTCCACCGTGGTCGACACACTACAGGAAAAGGCCGTAAAGCCACCCAAAAAAAAGCGATGTAATCCTGATGTAAAGCCAACTGCCAGTCCAAGCACCGGTCCACCAACTAAGCCGGCCAAAACCGCCCCGATCGCCCTGGTGTTAGCAATCGCATCGCTGATGGGCATACCAAAATAGGTACCCATAATGGAAAAACCGCTAAAGACGAAATAAAGAATGATTTTCTGTCTGCGTCGTAAGCTTTCGCCGGTCAATGCACGAAAAGCCGGGGATTTGGTAAACAGATAGGCAATGACCATAAAAACGGACATTTGCTGCAGCAAAGAAAAAATCAGTCTCATAACCTATACGCTCCGGAACAACCCAGCCTCAATAATTAATGATACAAGCCACTACTTGCCGCAACCCTATGAAAAGAATATGCTTAGTGTGCATTTCCCTCTGGTAACGTCTGGCTATTTAGGTCAAAATTACCACCAGAGTATACTGCAATGCGCATGAATGTGAACCTTTGTCTTTGTATACTAAACAGATATACCCCGAATTTATAAATGAAAATGTATAGTTTTACTCACTGAAAGGAACTTACGATGGCGTTCATTAAACACTGGCGGTTTTGTTCTTTACTATTAGTGGTTCTCCTGGTTGGTTGCACCAGCCCTAAACTTAAAGTCCCGCCCGTTGCTATTTCAGACAATCCAAGCAGTAAAATTTTTGAACTGGAAGAAACCCTCGCGGCTGGCCGTGTTGATCAGGTGAATGTCCTTTCACCAACCTGGTACGGTAAAGCAGAATCGTCATTGGATAAAGCCCGCTATGGGCTCGCCTATGGTGATTCCGTCAGTGGCATCCTGACCAATGTCGCTTATGGCCATGCCTATTTTGCCAAAGCTCAGGAATATGCCGATATTGCCCGTTCAACGATTCCCGAAGCCATTAAAGCACGCACTCTGGCCAGCGCTGCCGGGGCCGCATCGTTTGCCACCGATTTCCAAGAAATGGAAAATCAATTTATCGGTTTGACCATGGACATTGAAAATAACAATCTTAACCGGGCTGAAAAATATGAAGACAAGGTTGCCCAAGGCTTCGCCGACCTGGAACTCCGGGCGATTAAAGAAAAAACTCTGGGTGAGGTGCGTAAACTCCTTGCCACAGCAGAAAAAGAAGGCGCGACACGGCTGGCCCCCAAAACCCTCGCTGTAGCCCACAACACCCTTGATGAAGCCGATCAATTTATTACCGAACAGCGCTACGAAAGCGAAAAAATGCAGCAGAAAGCCAACCAGGCGCTCTTTCAGGCTCAGCGCTTGGGGCAAATTATGATGCTCAGCCAGAAGCTCGGCTTAATGGGCAGCGAAGATATGGCCCTCTGGAGTGAGGCGCGTCTCCATCAGATTACCACCCGCCTTGGGGCCCGGGATCTACGCAATGAATCATCTGGATTACAGCTGCAGAATATTATCGAATCGATCGCCTCTCTTAAAGATGACAACAGTTCGCTAGCGGAAATACGCCAACAGGAAGCGGCTGCGTTTAACGCCAAAATAGCCGAATACCAAACCCAAATTGAAGAGCGTGATAAGCAGATTGCCGCCCTAGAAGGAAAGAGTAAAGCAGCCCAGAAAGAGCGCGAGCGGATTGCTCAGCAGGAGCAAGAAGCGAAAGCCAGGCTCGAAGCCGAGCGACGCTTTCAGCAACTGTTTGTCGAGGTACAAGGCTTGTTCAGTAAAGATCAGGCCGAAGTCTACAAACAGGCCGATAATCTGGTAATCCGCCTTAAAGCGATGAAATTCCCCGTTGGCAAAGATATCATTCTGCCAGCAAACTATGCCCTGCTCAGCCAGGTTCGTAAAGCGATCAGAACCTTTGGTGAGCCTAAGGTCGTGATTGAAGGACACACCGACAGTACCGGTTCGGCAGCCATCAATTCGCAATTATCCAAGTACCGGGCCGAATCGGTTCGTCAGTATTTTATTGCCAGTGGCAGCTTGGCTGAAGATCAGGTCTCGGCAATTGGCTATGGGTCCGAACGGCCATTAGTCCCCAATGACACACCTGAACACCGGGCCATTAACCGCCGGATTGATGTTGTTATTAAAGCCGAACAGAAACACGACTGACAGCTAGAAAAGCAGTCACATGACCTAGATTGTGACTGCAGTAAGAACATTATCAGAAGCACTCTGGGGGGATGACTTTGCTGCCTACAATTGATCATAAAACAAGAAATAGTGATACAGCTACACTACTGCGGTATTTTTTCATTTTATTTGTATTACTGTTCGTCACCTCTTCTGCTCAGGCACAAATGTACCGTTGGAAAGATAGTCAGGGACGGCTTCACTTTACCGACTCCCTGCAACAGGTTCCGGAACAATATCGCCCTAAAAGTACCTTACCGCAGCCGACTGAAAAGCTGAACATCATTCCCGCCACCACACCACAACTGCAACCTGCCACTGGTGCTTCGCAAGGAGCAAAAGAGGAAGCTTTACAGGCTCTTAAAATTCCCTATATTGACCGTGAGGGCTCCGCCGACCGGGTTATCGTCAACATCCGCTTTAATAACCAGGTCACCGCGCCTGTTCTGGTCGATACCGGATCTCCCGGACTTATTTTAGGTGCGAGCCTGGCTCGTGAATTAGGGCTGCTCAGCAATGACACCAGTAACCTGCTGGTGCTGATCAGTGGTATTGGAGGTTATACCGTGGCAGCACGAACCATTGTCGATGAACTGAATGTTGGCCCGATTAAAGAACGTGTAATCCCGGCCCATATTATCGAGGATTCTTCCGACGCTTATCGGGGCCTTATTGGTATGGATATTCTGGCGGGCTATTCTGTAACTATCGATACGGTCAACAAATGCCTGGTTGCGACAAAGCAACCACCATCCAGCCAACGCCCGGGCGGGCATGAGCGTCGCTGGTGGCAACGTAATTTTCGGCAAATTTTAAGTTATGTCAGTTTTTGGGAGGAGCAAATTGACCGACTTGACAGTGGTGACGGCAGTTATTCACGCCTGAACAGCCAGTTTAAAAATGTAAAACAGTTTATGAATGATCAGCTGTCTGAATCGCAGCGGCTTTACCAACGTTTAGACCGTCATGCTCGTTCTCAGGGAGTGCCACGCCATTGGCGCAAATAACAGGACCGTAATGAAGCACCAGAAATATCTTAATTTATTTGCAATACTGTTGATAGTCATGGTGCTGGTGTCCCTTTCTGGATGTGGTGAAATCGGTTATTACTTCCAGTGCGCCAAAGGGCAAATCAATCTGCTTCAGCGTGCCAAACCGATCGAGCAACTTCTTGACGATCCCACCTTAACACCTGACCTGCATGACAGATTGCAACTGGTCCAACAAATACGCGACTTTGCCAGTAGCGAACTGTTACTGCCAGATAACGATAGCTATCGCAGTTATGCCGATATCGAACGCCCCTATGTGGTCTGGAATATCGTTGCTACTGATGAATTTTCTTTGCAACCTCAGCAGTGGTGCTTTCCGGTTGCCGGTTGTGTTTCTTACCGTGGCTACTTTTATCAGGAAGATGCTGAGGAACTGGCGTCTCAATTACGCCAGGAAAATAAGGATGTCAACCTGTACGGTGTCCAGGCCTATTCCACCTTAAACTGGTTTTCTGACCCGGTGCTGAATACCTTTATCAACAGTTCGGAAACCCGTTTAGCAGGGCTTATCTTCCATGAACTGGCCCATCAACTCATTTATGTGAAAGGGGATAGCGCCTTCAATGAAGCTTTTGCCGTAACAGTTCAAATGGAAGGTGTTCACCGCTGGCTCAAACAGCAAAAGCATGCCCAGGATTGGGAAAAATATCTGCAGAGTAGAAAACAGTTAAAAACCTTCCATCAGCTCCTGTTCGATACCCGCGATCAGTTAGCTATCCTATATGGTCAAGACGATCTTTCTGATCAACAAAAGCGTTTACAAAAAGAACAGATATTTACGACCACCCAACAGCGTTACACAGAGCTGCAAACCCGGGGTGAACTGGATCAGCGTTTCGACCGCTGGATGACAGAAGGGTTAAACAATGCCCGTCTGGCAGCTATCGCAACCTACTATGACCTGCTGCCAGGCTTCCAGCAGCTTCTTGCTAACCATAATCACAACCTGACAACCTTTTACCAGCAGGTAGAAAAATTGGCCAAAACTTCAGTTTCAGAGCGCCATTCAGCATTATCAGGGCCACAAAAATCACCCGAGACACATTGACAAACTCCAACACTTTGCTATCTATTTAATAATGCTGCCATATTGATCTCCCTTAGTACGGAGCCACTATGAAAATAATGGGTCGCAAAACCTTATTCCATTTCATCCTGACCTTTGCTCTGTTGGGTGGTTTAGTCGCAGCCATTTTACTAACTTTCTACCAATACAGCATCAGCCAGAAGAAAACTTTATTTCTCGAAAAAGAAAAGCACACCCTGGAAACTCTTCATCACCTTAGCCTGACCTACTTTTCCAGATTACACTCTGACATACACCTCCTTGGCAATATGAAATTCTCTGCCACAGACAAAACAGACATCAAAGAAAAGCAGGCGTTTTTTCTAAACTTTGCCCACAGCAAAAGAATCTACGATCAAGTACGCTACCTCGATATCCTTGGTCATGAAATTATCCGGGTCAATTATGATGGCAAAAAGGCTGATTTGACACCCGAAGCAGAACTACAAAATAAAGCTGACCGCTATTATTTTAAAGAAACTATAAAACTTCCTCCTCATACTGTTTATACATCTCCTCTAGACTTAAATATTGAACATGGTCAGCTAGAAATCCCATACAAGCCAATGCTTAGACTGGCGATTAGAGTCACAGATAAAAATAACCAACCAAGTGGCATTATCATTTTGAACTATTTGGCAGGCCACTATTTGCAGGAGCTTGAAAATGTTAGAAATTTAAGCATGGGAGATCTCTATCTGCTCAACAGTAGCGGTCAATTTATTTTCCATAAAAATCCCAGCAAGCAATGGAGCTTTATGTTTCCAAACCGACCTGTTGAAGGAATTTTTAAAGATGATCCAGACGTCTGGCTGAACATGCTTTATACTGATGCCAACCAAATGGAAACAACTCAAGGAATTTATACGTTTAACCGCATTGTCCCCTTTGGCAACCATCACGATACGGTCGAAAAAAATCTTCTCGAGGAAAAACGTTACTGGACACTTTATACCCATATACCGACCGACACCCTAGTAGCAGCGACAACACTAACGACCAAAAACTTCACTATCATCACTGTTACGTTAGTGGTTGTCCTACTATTTATCAGCCTGCACATAGCAACCCTGCTCAATCGTCGGCGTTACTATCGTGCCAGATTGCAGGAACTGGCGCATTACGATTCATTAACCGGATTAGTCAATCGTGTTCTACTCAGGGACCATATGGAAACAGCGATTCTTAACATGCGTCGTTATGGTCACCGGGGAGCTCTCCTCTACCTTGATTTAGATGGATTCAAACCAGTCAATGATAATTTTGGCCACGAAACCGGGGATGAACTGCTAAAAGCAGTAGGACGAAGGCTAAAATCAATGTGCCGAGCGACTGATACCGTGTCACGCGCAGGAGGTGATGAATTTATTATTTTACTGCCTAATGTCGATGGCATTTCAGGGGCTGAAATTCTGGCCAGGAAAGTCGTTAAACAGCTCAATATCCCGTTTACCATACGCCATCATAAAATCATTATTGGCACGAGTATCGGTATCGCCATGATGAGTAAAGATAGCCCCGATATTGAAGCACTTATTACTGAGGCAGATCAGGCTATGTACCAAGCAAAAAAATCGGGAAAAAACGGTTACCGTTTTAGCGCCGATATTGAAAAGCAGCGTAAACCATCAAACGTTATCAGCTTGCATAAAAAAGACCACTGAAACGCTTTATTATTCACTCCCCTCATCAGGATTAGTCATAATGACCAACCTGTCACCAGGATGGATCGTAGCGTTTAACGGAATGCGATTCCAGATCAGCAATGCTGCCAGGGGCACGTTAAATCGCTCGGCAATGACCGACAGGTTATCACCTGACTGCACCACATAGATTCGCTCCTGGCGCTGCTGCTGCCAGACATCATGCAATGCCTTAAAACGCTGCTCGAAATCAACGGGAGCAGTTTGGGGAATCACCAGAGAATGCGTTCCTGCGGCCAGATAGTGACCACGTAGTTCAGGGTTCAAGTCCTTAATCCGTTTAAAATCAGTCTCAGCGGCTTTGGCAACCACGGTTAAACTGGTCTCTTCAAACAGGGTGAGTTCTATCCGGGTCACATCCCGTGGTTGATAATAGTCAGCAGGAGTGAGCTTAAAACCAAAGTGCTCAGGAGTTGAGAGGATTATCTTTGCGGCAAGAATCCGAAACAGGTAGCGCTGACTTTCAAGAGACAGGTATAAACGGTAAAAATTATCCACATCTTGAGCGAGCATTTCAGCACGCAAGCCTTCTTCTCCCATATTAAAAGCAGTTGCAGCCAGACTCCAGCTACCAAATTCCAGATAAAGCTCCTGCAGGTAAGACATAGCCGCACTGGTAGAAGCACTAAGGTTCCGCCGTTGATCAATTTTGTCATTAATCAACAAGCCATAACGCCGCCCGGTTTCCGGCATAAACTGCCAAAAGCCAACGGCACCTTTAGGCGAACCAACATGCGGTCGCAAGGCACTTTCAGCAATCACCATATATTTCAAATCATCAGGAAGGCCACCTTTTGCCAATTGTTGCTCAATAGCTGGCAAATAACGGGTCGAACGTTTCAACCATAAAATCACCTGATCCCGATCCCACAGCGACAACAAAAGTTCCTTTTCCATCCGCTCCCGCACATCAGCATCATCAACAGGAACTAATTCGCCACAGAAATTAAGATCAGCAGGCAAACGCAGCTGACTGATTAATGACGAATCCGCAGTAAAATCGCTTTGAGCGCACACAGGTACGGTCAAAATTAACAAGAGGGCCGTTCCTATAAGCAGTCGCACAATCGTCATAAAATATCTCCCGTCAAATAATAAATTTGCTTATTGATGACCCTAAAGCGAATAAAAACACCTGTCAAGCCTCCCTCAACCATCCAAGAACAAAGCATTTTTATCGTTTTTTCAGCAGCTTAAAAAACCCATAGCCAATAGCTATTAATAGAGATCCACTACCGAAGTATAAAAAATTAGACACATTCGAGAGATCAGAGTTAAATAGCGGGCATTGCAGTAGAGTATACCGGGAGGCGGAAACTAGTGGGCCGTCTCCCGGGATTTTTTCTTTCATGCATACGATTAAACAGAACGAAAGAGAGGAACATGGCCCAGCAGGAATTCAGTCCGCTACGCAGTCGATCGGCCCGCAAACCCTGGCCCGAATGTCCTGATATTACCATTTATCAGTGCCAGAAATGTTCCCATATCCTGCATAGTCTCAGTAACTCCCCACCAGAGCGAGCGCCTGATCATTGCGATACACCGATGATCCAGCTCGAACCTTTACACCTGACTGACCTTCCTTCCGATTTCGGTATTGATTATAAGATTATCGGCGGTTTTAACAACAGTGCAGTCCAGTTATTCTGGAACATAAAAAACCCGCAGAGTAAGCCAGATTGGATCCTGCTTAAAACCTTTACCGGCAGCTATCTGAAATACATTCCCGAACATAAAAAATCGCCGGCCGTATTCCCACTTTCTGATGAAGATGCGTACGTTTACTGCGACCGGGATATCTGCGAAGAATGTCTCTTCCGTTGCAAACGCGGTTTCATTATCTATCTATTCATAAATAAAATAGGTCTGGTCGAAATCCCCCTCGAAAGAATGGCAAATTATTTTCACAAGTAAGATATTTTTATACATTGAATATTAGCACTTTATAAAAACATCATTAAAGTTCGCCACTAATTACCATCATCCTACCTTCGTTCTATCCTCAACTATACCAGCATGTCCACTGGTCTTATTTTTTCATAGATAAGTATCCCTTAGTTGCAAAATAGTGAAATTAAACACTTATCAGAAAAAATTAAAAACAACTAAAAATAACAGCTTTTTAATTCATAGCTAATAGCTATGAATCCCTTCGCATTACCGAAAAATTAAGAATTAGACGCTTATAGCAGAGTGCAGTAAAACGGATTCGACGGTTACCCATCATAAAATTATACGGAGGAAAGAGAATGGCAAAGCTGACTGAAAAAGAGTTTGAAGACTATCTCAAACAGATCCGCGAATTAACCGAAGGAACATTTGATGTCATGCAAAAAGACATTGAAGTTACAAATGTTTTCCCTGAGGAGTTCTACAAAATCTGTATCGAAAACAACCTCTATCGCGCACCTGTACCAGAAGAGTTCGGTGGTTGGGGCCTTAGCGAAACCCAGATTCTTCGTCTCCAGGAAGAGTTCAGCCGTGGACCTGGCGGTATGCGTATGCACCTGCATTACGCTATGGACCTGAACTGGCGCCCTCTTTATGAGTTCGGTAGCGAAGAGCTAAAAGCTGAATTCATGCCTGGCTTCCAGGACAGAACAGTGTTCACTAACTGGGCGATCACTGAAGAGCATGGTGGTACTGGTGCCGACTTGCGCACCCGCGCAGTCAAAGATGGTGACTACTACGTTCTTGATGGCGAAAAATATCTGATTTCTCATACTGACTGCAGTAACTTCTCTTATGTTACCTGCGTTACTGATCCAGAAGCTCCTAAAGACCGTCGTCTTTCAACCTTTATGGTTCCTGCGAACACTCCAGGCTACGAATTGACCCCAATGCCTCACATGATGGGTTGCCGTGGCTCAGGCCATACCGGTCTTAAGTTCACCAACATGCGCGTCCACAAAAAATACCTCCTGGGTGAAGAAGGTGACGGCCTGCATATCTCCATGCACTCACTGGGTGTATCCCGCGTTCATATCGCAGCAAGTAACCTCGGTATGTGCCAACGCATGCTGGAGATTTCCCTCAAGCGTGCCGCTGACCGCATCACCTTTGGCAAGCCGATCCTCAGCCGCCAGGCTATTCGTATGAAAATTGCTGACATGGCAACTTATACCCACGCCTTGCGCACCATGGTCTATGACTTCGCCAGAGACTATGAAAAAGATCCTGAGAACAAATATGTCGACGAAAAAGCAGCCATGTGCAAGCTGTTCAGCATCCAGGCCACCAAACTGGTTAGTGACGAGATGCTCGAAATCTTCGGTGGCGTCGGCTATTTCGAAGATTGCCCTTACGGCCCAACTGAGCGCCTCTACCGTGACGTCCGCGCTATGTGGCTGGAAGAAGGAACCCCAACCGTTCAACGTATCACCATTTCCCGTAACACCATTGATCATGACGGAGTACTGGAATACCTCTGGTAATTAACCGGAGAAATCTGAGGATATTGGCAGGCTGTGGGCAGCAGCCTGCCACATTTTCCGCCTCGACATTGTCGAGAAGGTCTGTTTCGGGCGGTTTTTACGTAAACAAACACAGCAGCCCCCCCTGCTGAACAGATACAAAATTTGCAATGTACTTAATTTCAATGAAATGGAGATTGGAGATTCATAAGTTTGCAGACGGAAATGAACTCAATCGACATCCCTATGCAATGAGCAACTGCCAATTGACTGTTTATTAAGCGTTCTCGTTCATTTCCTCGCAGGTTTTATACCTGCTGTTTCAATCTATTGTTGACTGGAAACACCTATCATTTTGAGTGCTAAAAACACAGGAGGAACAGTTCATGGAAGCTAAGATTGGCAGTAAACGCTGGGGCGTCGTTTCCCTACTCGTCGTTTGTTATACCTTCATGTACTTTGGTCGTTCAGCGATATCTATTGCGGGACCAGTCATGATGAAAGAATACGGTTGGAGCGCCACCCAATTCGGGTTGGTTTCTACCGCGTTTTTTATCGGTTATGCTCTTACCATGTTACCCGCCGGTTGGCTGGCCGACCGTTTCGGAGCGACAAAAGTTATTGTTACCGGTACCTTGATGTGGTCAGTATTTACCTTTTTCAGCCCCTATGGTTACACCATCGCGTTATTTATCGTGATTCGTATCCTGGTTGGTATCGGCCAGGGCGTCACCCTTCCCTCAGCGTCGTCTCTGGTTTCTAAATGGGTACCGCGTAAAGAAGCAGGTGTAGCTCAGGGGCTGACCCTGGCAGGTGTCCCTTTGGGTATCGCAGCCACCATGTTCATCGGTTCACAGTTGATTAAATACTACAGCTGGCAAACTATCTTCTACACCTTTGCTTTCCTCGGTCCCATCTGGACAATTGTCTGGCTGACCATGGGCAAAAATAGCCCGGACCTGCATAAATCCATCACTTCAGAAGAACTTGATTATATCAAATCTGATCAAGGGGCAAACTCAGCAACTAAAAATGCTGTGGCATTAACCGGTTCCGACATTTTCAAAAACAAAAATGTCTGGGGCGCAACCATCGCTTATTTCTGCTTCAACTACGTCTTCTACCTATTGCTTTCATGGCTGCCAGCTTACCTGGCCAACGGTCGTGGCTTTACCTTGGTTAAGAGTGGCTACATGACAGCAATCCCTTGGATGGTTGCCATTTTCACCTACCCTCTCGGCGGCATTCTTGCTGACTATGCGTCCAAAAAGTATGGCCAAAATATCGGTCGTAAAATGTTTCCGATTATCGGCCTGATAGTTGGTGGTATCGCACTTTTCGTTGGCGCAAATGCTCCAAGTGCCGTCATGGCTATCGTCCTGATTTCAGCGTCAATGGCATTTTTAACCCTGACTCAGGGTGGTTTTTTCTCCATGCCAATGGTCTTCGCACCTAAAAATGCGGGCACCATTGTTGGCCTCTACGGAGCAATCGGCACCTGTGCCGGTATTACCGCACCTGTCCTGACCGGGGTCATTGTTGATGCCTTTGGTTACAACTATGCACTATTCCTGGGCGCAGGTATGGCTTTACTGGGAGCCTTCTTCTTGCTCGCAGTATGCACAGTTAAACCGATTGAAGCGAAAGAAAGCACCATCGACAGTGGAGCTTCCGTTACCTACTGATGAGTCGCATTCACTAATTAACACAATTGAACAGCTGAGAAGGGGTAGTCTGCTCGCCCCTTCTCCCTCCACAACATCATAAAGGCATCTTCGGTGTAATCCGAAGCATAAAGGGAGAAATGAGAGATGAGAGGATTAGAAGGAATCAAAGTCGTCGAACTGGCAACCTTCGTTGCTGCCCCGGCCTGCCCACGGATTCTTGCCGAGATGGGTGCCGAAATCATTAAAATTGAACCATTTGAAGGCGATGCCATGCGCACCCAGGGACCTGGCTACGGCATGGAACGTAATGACATTGAAGATCCCGCTTTTGATATGCCCAGCATGGGTAAAAACTGGTTGAGCGTTAACCTGAAAAACCAAGATGGTATCGAGTTCGTCTATGACCTGCTGAAAGATGCTGATGTCATGGTCACCAATTTTCGCGACAAAGCCCTGAACAAATTAGGGCTCGACTACCGCACCATCAGTGAAAAGTTTCCGCACCTGGTTTACGCCCATATGCGCGGCTACGGAGAGAGAGGTCCAGAAAAAGACACCCCTGGTTACGATGCCACCGCATATTCAGCTCGCGGTGGAATTTTAACCGCATTTCCTCAGACAGGTGAGAGTCCGGTTAATGTGCCTGCTGCTTTTGGTGACTGGAATGCCAGCGGCTTTTTAAGTGCCGGAATTCTGGCTGCCCTGGTCCGCAAAGCTCAAACTGGTCTTGGTGACAAGGTTGTTGTCAACCTCTACCACGTTGCTTGTTGGGCTATGCAGCATGCGGTCGTTTCCCGTCAGTGGGGTGCCGATTATCCACGCTCACGCAAATGGGCAACCATGCCTTCGAATAACTCATTTATGTCAAAAGACGGTGTCTGGTTCCTGATGTGCGAAACCATGTATGACGCTAAATACGACCTGATGATCAAAGCATTTGAAATCGAAGATCTCAGCCCGGGCGATCAATACAGCACTCTGCAGCAGGTCTCTGCCAACAAAGGCAATAAAATCGTTATCGAAGCATTTGAGAAAGCTTTTGCTAAGAAAGACTTCGCCGAATGGGAGAAGATCTTCACTGACAACAGCATTCCTTATCAGAAAGCATTCACCGTTGATGATGTTCTTGAAGATGAAGAGGCCTTCGCCAACGACATCCTCAGAAAAGTCACTTACGACGCCTATGGTGAGAGAGTTATCCCCACCACGCCAATTCGTTTAAGCAGTGTGGGTGATCCCAGCCTGTGGACGTCCAAGCCGATCGGTTATGACACCAGAAAATATCTGCAGCAGTGTGGGTATTCCGCAGAAAAAATTGAGCGGATGCTCGAACAGGGTGCCGTCAAAGCCTATGCAGGTGATGATCTGGCGTTTAATAAACTGGCTAACACCTCAGCAACAACTGACTTGCCCTGATAAAACGGGCAAACCAATGACATGTGATTTTTTCACCCATTAAAGAGTCTGTCCAAGGTACGACAAGAAGGAGGAGAAATGTCTAAAATATTAGTCTGCTACAAGTGGACCCTGGATGAACAGGATATCAAGATCAACGCAGATGATCAGTCACTTGATACCAGCCGGGCCAAATATACCATCAGTGAATATGACAAAAATGCCATCGAAGAAGCCACTCAACTGCTTGAAGCTAACGGTGCCAACGTTGATGTTCTGACCTTTGGTAACCCCAAAGTTAAACAGTCATTAAAAGATGTGTTGTCACGCGGACCCGAGCAAGCATTTTATATTGCTGACGAATTGTCTGAATCTGCTGATGCTTTTGTCACTGCCAATATTCTTGCTGCAGCGATCAAAAAACAGGGCCCATACGATCTGATTATTTGCGGCGAAGGAAGTGCTGATGCCTATAACCAACAGATCGCTCCACGCCTTGGATCACTGCTTGATCTTCCTGCTATCACTTATGTGTCCAAGCTGGAAATGGATGGTAGCGCTGTACGCGCAACCCGCAAACTATCCGACTGTACCGAAGTGGCCTCGGTTTCCGGCCCTGCTGTTATCAGCGTTCTTCCGGAAATCAACAAGCCAAGAATTCCCAGCCTTAAGCAGGTTCTTGGTGCCGCCAAAAAGCCATCTACTGAAATCAAGCTTGCTGACCTTGAACTGACTGAGGCGGACCTGGCCGCTAAAACCAAGCGGGTAGAAATCAAAGGTTTCGTTATGAGTCGCAAGAATCAGATCTTTAAAGATGCTGATCCGGCCAAAAACGTCGACCAGTTTATTTCCAGTCTCGCCTCAGAGAACCTGGTTTAGGGAAAGGAAGCAGCTATGTCAGGAATTTACATTTTTTCGGAAAATATTGCCGTTGCCACAGAACTTATCACTGCTGGACTGGAACTTAAAAACAGCATGAGCCAGCCGGTCGTGGTTCTAACAACTAATAGCGATGATAGCAGTGGGTACTTTGCTGCAGGAGCGGACAAGGTTGTGGTTCTGGGCGGCACCAACAGCTGGCCTGAAAGTTATGCAACCGCTATCAGCGATGCTATTTCATGCCAACAAGCATCAGTTCTGCTGGTAGGAGCCACTGCACGGGGCAAAGACATTGCCGCTAAGGTCGCCGCTAAAATTCAGGCAGGGCTGGTCACAGAGGCCCAATCAGTCGCTGTTGTTGATGATGAAATTCAAACCACCCGCATGATGTATGGCGGTCTGGCGCTATGTACTGAGAGCGTTAGTCTGCCAGCACTGGTTACTATTCCACCACGGACATTTGAACCACCAACCCCTGGCGATAATCAGGGTGAGCTGATGACGATTGAAGCGGCAACCGATGAGCGCATCACCATCAGCGATGTGTGCCCGATCGAACGTGAGGGTGTCGATATTACCGAAGCAGATCGCCTGGTATGTATTGGTCGCGGCTTGGCTAAGCAGGAGGATATTTCTATCGCTCAGATGCTGGCCGATAAACTTGGCGCTGAATTGGCTTGCTCACGGAGTATTGCCGAAGACTATCATTGGCTGCCGATTGAACGCTATATCGGTATTTCCGGTCAAAAAGTCAAACCTGAACTCTACTTCAGCCTTGGCGTTTCCGGACAGGTTCAACACGTTGCCGGTATTCGCGATTCGAAAATCATTGTCGCCATCGACAGCAATGAAAAAGCGCCAATTTTTGAAGCCGCAGATTACGGCATCGTCGGCGATCTTTATGAAGTTGTCCCAATGCTCGTTGAAGCATTGAAATAATCGGACAGGAGAATTTGTATGTCTGATGATGAAAAATTTGACGCCATCGTTATTGGTGCAGGCACTGCTGGTTGTGCCTGCGCCTACGCCCTGGCCAGAGAGGGAAAAGCGGTTCTGCTCGTCGAGCGCGGGGTCACAGCAGGCAGCAAGAATGTCACTGGTGGCCGTCTTTACACCTATGCGCTAGAAAAGCTTGAGCCAGGTCTGTACAAGGACGCTCCACTACAGCGTAAAATCGTTCGTGAACAGATTATGATGCTAGGTCCCAATAGTGCCACGACTATTGACTATAGCGATTACGACTATGGGGAGGATGTTCCTCAGTCTTATTCAGTATTGCGTGCTCCATTTGATGAATGGTTTGCCGAGCAAGCCGAAGCCCAGGGAGCCATGGTTGCCTGCGGCATTCTGGTTGATGAACTTATTGAAAAAGATGGCAAAATCGTTGGTATTGTCGCCGGTGACGACGAAATGTATGCCGATGTTGTTATTGCTGCTGATGGTGTTAATTCTCTGATTGCCCAAAAAGCAGGCCTGCGTAGTGACATTACCGCCAGTTCTGTAGGTGTCGGCGTAAAAGAAGTCATCGAACTACCAGAAAAGGTTATTCAGGAACGCTTTAATCTCAAAGACGATGAAGGCGTTGCCAGAGTGGCCCTTGGCTGTACTGAAGGAATTTCAGGCGGAGCCTTCTTCTACACCAACAAAGACAGCATTTCTATGGGGATTATTTTTAACCCCGAGCAGGTCAGCAAACAAAAACGAAAAGTTCATGAGATGATGCAGGAGTTCAAAATGCACCCTGCGATTCATGCCATGATCGAAGGTGGTGAAACCACCGAGTATGGAGCCCACCTGGTTCCGGAACTGGGGCTCGATGGCGTACCGGACAATCTCTACCGTGATGGTCTGGTCGTTATTGGTGATGCAGCTGGCTTGTGCATTAGTGCCGGGGTCATTTTACGCGGCATGGACTTAGCTATCCTCAGTGGTCTGGCAGCAGCGAATGCGGTTTGCAACAGTACAGTTTCAGCCCAAGTTGGTCCTCTTTACAAGCAGGAGCTTGAAAAACTTATCCTGCCAACGATGAAAACCTACGCAGGATTTCATCATGTCATGGGGCTGCCACGTCTGTTTACCACCTACCCTAACCTGGCCAATGACCAACTGAAAAACCTTTTCACTGTCGACGGGCAAATTCCCGAAAAAATGAGCAAAACAGCCCTTAAGACCCTGCGTCAGCATGTCACTTTTGGACAGCTGATTTCCGATGGCTGGAAGGGAGTGCGATCAATATGAGCATTAAAGAACAAAGCCCGGAAGAACTGTTAGGGCTGAATAAATTTACTGTTGATGAGGATTATCCACACATCGTTCTCGACAAAGAGATTTGCAAAAAATGTCAGGAAAAGCCTTGTCTGGTTGCCTGTCCGGCAGTTCTGTACACCCTGAAGGACGGTGATATCAATTTTGATTATGCCGGTTGCCTTGAATGTGGCACTTGTCGTGTCGTGTGCAAGGACAAAGGAATTGTGCAGTGGACTTACACCAGAGGCACTTTTGGTGTCGCGTTCCGGCACGGGTAGGACATCCTCTTAAGCTTATGTTCACATTGAACAGAAAGAAAGGCTGGTACATACAATGAGTATTGAATTATCACTCACCCCCAAACAAAAAGAAACTCAAGAGCGAGCCAAAGCGTTTACTGCTGAATATATTATCCCTATTGCCCAAAAGCATGACGAAACCAAAGAGTTTCCTGAATTTATTGTCAAGCAAGCTCTTGATGCAGGTCTATTCGGCCATTCAGTTCCTGCTGAATACGGTGGCCCTGGCTTTGATGTTATTGAACAAAGTCTGGTCGTTGAAGAATGGGGCTATGGTTGTTGTGCGTTTGCCAACATTCTTAGCGGTAACCTGCTCAGTGCTCAAATTGTCCGCTTTGGTGGTACTGAAGAGCAGAAAAAATTCTACTTTGGCAAGATTATGGCGGGAGGCCTGGGTGGGTTCGCCATCACCGAACCAGGTGCAGGGTCTGATGCTGCATCGGTAGCGACAACTGCGGTACTCGATGGTGACGAATGGGTCTTGAACGGATCAAAGTGTTACGCATCATTCTGTAGTTATGCTCAGGTTATGATCGTGATTGCGTCAACCGATCCAAGCAAAGGCGTTAAAGGCTTAAGTGCTTTCATTGTTGAGCAAAAACACCTGACCGGATCCAACCCTGAGCACAAACTCGGCATCCGTTGCTCGGACTCAGCCGAACTTTCACTGAAAAACTGTCGTATTCCTAAGGAAAACCTGGTTGGCGAACTGGGCGATGGTTTCTTCCTCGCTATGAAAACTCTCGATGTATTCCGTACCACGGTCGGTAATGTCGGTATCGGTCTGGCGCGCCGCGCTTTTGATGAAGCACGTAAATACTGTGAAGAGACCCTCGATATTAACGGTAAACCTCTGGCCAGCCATCAGAATGTTGCCTTTAGACTCGCAGATATGGCGATTCAGATCGAAGCTGCCCGCGACCTTATTTATGACGTTATCAAACTCAAGGAAAAAGGTGTGCGGATGAGTACGGAAGCCTCAATGGTCAAGGTTTTCACCTCTGACACCGCGATGAAAGTAGCCACAGAAGCTGTAAAGCTGATGGGAGCCAAAGGCTATTCAAAGGATTCGGTGGTTGAAAAACTGATGCGCGATATCAAAGTCTACCAGATTTTTGAAGGTGCCAATCAGATTCAGCGTCTTGTCGTTTCCCGGGGTATTTTGAATTCCTAAGAAAAACTGGAGGATCACCAATGAGTTACATGTTAACTGAAGAGCAAGAATTAATTCAGCAAAATGCGCGTGAATTTTCGCAAGAATATATCGAACCCATTGCCGTTGAAATTGACCAAAAGAGTGAACATCCAACTGAGTTGGTCCAGCAATTAGCTGAAAACGGCTTTATGGGAATGTGCTTTCCCGAAGACTTCGGTGGTGTCGATGCTGGCTATCTGAGCTACGTCTTAAGTATTGAGGAAATCGCCAAGGTCAGCGGTGGCGTAGCAGCTATTCTGATCAATCATGCCTCCTTGGCAGCATACACGATTAATCAATATGCATCCGACGAAATCAAAGAGGCCTATCTGCCTGAAATGTGCAGTGGAGAAAAACTCGGTGCTTTCGCCTGGAGCGAACCAGATCATGCCCCTGGAGCTGGTCCTGACCGTCTAGTTGCCGTCAAAGAAGGTGATAGCTACATCCTTAATGGCAGTAAAAGTTATGTCAATAATGGTGGTGTGGCAGACGTTTATGTCACTGTCGGCCTGACCGATCCAGAAGCAGGCTTAAAAGGATTCAGCGGCTTCATCGTTGATGCGAACACACCAGGACTGTCAGTTTCCCGCAGTATCAGCAAAATGGGTATGCGCGCCTGCCAGTGTGCGGAACTGAAATTTGACAATGTCAAGATTCCTGCGACCAACCTGCTTAGTTTTGAAGGCAACGGTTTGACTATCGTTAAGCAAGCACAAGCCGCTGCCAATATTGCTGAAGGTGCAATGGTTATCGGCATGGCTCAGGCAGCGCTGACCGAAGCAACCAACTATGCTAAGCAGCGGATTCAATTCAAAAGACCAATTTCATCTTTCCCTGCGATGCAAAGTCTGATGGCTGACATTGCCGCCAATATCCATCTTGCTCGCCTGGCTATCTATGATGCCGCTTCACTGATTGAGCAGGATGAACGATTCGCCTTTGAATCAGCCATTATCAAACTATTTGTTTCCAGAATCGGTACTCAGGCGTTAATCGATGCAATCCAGATAGAGGGAGGTGTCGGTTATTGTGAAGATATGAGTGTCGCACGCCTGTTCCGGGATATTAACGGTGCTTTCCTTAGCGCCAGCTCCATTGAGTTTCCGGAATCGGTGATTGCCGAGGAGGTCTTACTTTAAAAAAGGGATATTCTCTCGATAATTTATCAGAATCGAGTAAACTCTGCCGTTCGATACGGTTAGATTCGGAAAAGACATTTTGAGATGAAATATAGTTAGCATTTAATTTCTGCCTGCGGCCCTGAATTAACTCCTCTAACCCAGCCGATCAGGGCCTCGGGCAGGTCTTTCATCCGATCATGCAGACAATGTTATTGGTAACGCGTTTATTAAACAATGCCCACTATGCAAAGGAGCGTAACATGAATCTGGAGGTTGGAAACAAACGCTGGCTTATCATCGCTCAATTCTTGATCTGTTATATGGTTCTCTATATGGATCGATCTAACATGTCGATTGCTGGTCCGGAAATGATGAAACACTTCAACTGGAGTGCAACAGATTTCGGTCTGGTATCGACATCATTTTTTATTGGTTATGCCTGCGTTATGCTTGTTGGCGGTTGGCTGGCCGATAAATTTGGTGGCGGTAAACTGTTAGTCTTTGGTGCCTTAGCGTGGTCTGTCTGTGTTTTTCTCACTCCTTTCATGCACTCTCTGTCAATGATGGTCGCTATCCGCATTCTGATGGGGATGGGAGAAGGTGTTGCCCTACCAGCTATGTCATCCATGGTGGCCAAATGGATGCCTAAAAAAGAAACCGGTCTTGCTCAGGGAATCTGTTTATGCGGCGTTCCACTTGGAATTACCCTGACAATGCCACTGGCCGCCTGGATTATCGGCCGCTGGGACTGGCAGATGTGCTTCTACTCCTTCGCTTTTATCGCTCCTGTCTGGTGCTTGATCTGGTGGGCCTGGGGAGCAGAGAGGCCGGAAAAACACCGCACCCTTAGCGCGAAAGAACTGGCCTATATCAAAGCGGATCAGGATGCTGAGCTGAAAACATCGAATGCAGCCAACAACCTGACAGCTAAAGATATTTTCTCTACGCCTTCTATCTGGACCGGTGCAGCGTCATTCTTTTGCACCAATTACCTGTTCTATTTATTCATGACCTGGCTACCAACCTACTTTGTGCGTGGTCGTGGTATGGATCTTCATCAAAGCGCAATCTACACCATGGCACCCTACATTGTTGCGTTCTTCACCTACCCGATTGGTGGCTATATTGCCGATACCCTCGGGACCAAATTCGGACAGAATTTTGGCCGCAAAGTGATCCCGGTCATCGGCATGGTCGCAGCTGGTATTCTGCTGATTCTCGGTTCTAAAGCCGGAGATGTAGTGACCGCTGTCATCCTCATTTCGGCATCCAATGGTGTCCTGTGTCTGACCATGGGTGGCTACTATTCTATGCCGATGGTCTTCTCCCACAAAAATGCCGGAACGATCACCGGACTGTGGGCAACATTCGCTACTCTTGGCGGAGTTTCATCACCAATTATCACTGGAATCATGGTCGATTCCTACGGCTATATGCAGGCTCTTTATACCGGAGCCATTATTTCAATCTGTGGCTCGGTTATCCTTGGGCTAACTTGCAAAGTTGCTCCGATCAGACCAAAAGAAACGACCACTATTCCGGCCGACACCCATGTCACCAGTGCATAAAAAATAAGTGAGAGTATCCTGACTGGCAGGCATACAAGGTCAACCGCAATGCCTGCCTTTTTAAACAATTTACATTAGTGCCTCAGAAATAAAACAGGAAGAACCATGGCTAACCAACAACAGATAACCGCAAGAAAAAAATATTACCGCCAGCAAGGTTATTGGGGTGATGCGACGTTGCTCGACTATTGGCGTATGGCTGTAATGAGCTGTCCTGAAAAAGTCGCTGTTGTTGATCTGCAAGGTAGTCGTTACACCTATGCACAGCTCGATCATATGGCTGGAAAGATGTGTAATTATATTCTTGCCCAGGGAATCAAAGCTGGCGATTTTGTCTCTATCCAACTTCCAGGTTGGGCGGAATTTACAATTATCTATATTGCCTGTTTGAAAGCAGGGGCCGTTGTTAACCCAATCTGTCTAAATTATGGCAACAGTGACATGGTTTATATTCTCAATAAATGTGAGTCAAAGCTGTTGTTTATACCCAGTGAATTTAAAGGTTGCCTCTATGGTGAACGCTATAGCCAATTATTACCAATGATTCCTGGCTTGGAGCATATTGTCGAAATTGACAAATTGAGTCACTGCGGATCAGGACAAACCATTGAGGCGCTGGCGTTTGATTACCCTTCTGATACTGAATATGTTCAACGCAACGCGGACGATCTTGCCGCGGTTCTCTTCACTTCTGGCACAGAAGGCTTCCCTAAAGGGGTTATGCTCACTCACAACAATATTGTTGCAGCGGAAAAAGCCCTGGCCGCCAAGGTCAATTTCAGCTCTTTTGATGTTCTTCTGATGCCCGCGCCAGTGGGCCACGCAACCGGATTTCATCATGGCGTCACGCTTCCTTTTATTTTTGCCGCCACCAGTGTACTACAAGATATTTTTCGTCCCGAGGAAAGTTTGCAGTTGATTGAGCAGGAAAGATGTACCTGCGGTATGGGCGCAACACCCTTTGTTTACGACATGTTTGAGGTCCTCAAAAAGAAAAGCTACGATATTTCATCATTACGTTTTTTCCTCTGCGGTGGAGCTTCTGTACCACGGTCATTGATGGAAAATGCCCAGCAAGCCGGATTCAGAGTTCTTGGCGTTTATGGCTCAACAGAAAGTGTTCCACACGCTGCCTGCTGTTGCCTTGACCCGGTTGATAAAATTATCAGCACCGATGGCTGTGCGGTTGCCGGGGTCGAAGTCAAAGTCATAGATCATCAGGGACAAATCGCGTCAGAGGGTGAAGAACTTTCTCGTGGCCCTAATGTGTTTATCGGTTATCTGAAAGAACCTGAGTTAACAGAAAAAGCTCTTGATAAAGATGGCTGGTATCATAGTGGTGATTTGTGCGCCATTGATGATAAAGGGTATTTACGCATCACCGGAAGAAAGAAAGATATGATTGTTCGTGGTGGGGAAAACATTAGTAGCAGAGAAATTGAAGAAGTTCTCTTGCGCCATACCAATATCCGCGAAGCTGCGGTTGTCGCTATGCCCGACCCACGCCTTGGCGAAAAAGTCTGTGCCTTTGTCGTATTGAATGATCATCAGGAAAAACCTGAACTAAAAGATATTCTGGACTTTTTTGTGCAACAGGGAGCTCCAAAGTACAAATGTCCGGAACGCCTTGAATTTCTCAACAAATTGCCTCGTACAGAATCGGGAAAAATCCAAAAATACGTGCTGCGGGATATCGTCCGCGCTAAATTAGCCAATGATGTTCTCTTGACCGCCTGAAAATCAGTGTTTTTCCATCCGCATAATATCGCGTGAATGTTTGATGGCAAATTTTTTAAATTGCTGAATAGGCAAAGTTTCATAGCGGTTTTTCATTACCCCAAGGTAAATCTTCCGTTTATAGCGTGGGTTTTTGATTGGTAAAATACGTAAAGCATAATTTTTCAGGACAGGAGTTTCAGGGACAATTGCCATGCCGACTCCAGAAGAAACAAGACCGGCAATAGAAACCATATCTTCCATTTCACAACAAACCTTCGGTGTCACATTAACCCGTTCAAACATACGGTTAATTTCGAGTTTCAAACCAGATTTCCCGGAAAAATGGATGAAAGGATAAGTGCTGACACGGGTTAAATCAAGACCGTCTTCATCAAACTCAGGAAAACGCTCCGGAACAATAGCAACTAATTCCTGATCACAGACCGGGATAAATTCAATATCATTATCTTTCGGTAACAGCGAAATAAAAATGGCGTCCAATTCGTCGTTTTTCAGTTTGCGGACCAACTCTGGGGTACACTGATTCGCAGTACATCCCTCATGTAAGGTAAAATCGATATTGGCAAACTCACCATTATCAAACTGTTTAAATTGCCCTATCAGGGTAGGAATAAAATAGTAGCTGAGAGTATAGATAAAACCAAGATTGATCGGTAACTGCAGATCACCAGTAAGTTCTTTAACCTTCTCAGCCCCAAGCTCCAGTTCATTGAGAGCATTTTCGACGTAAGTCAAAAAAACCTTTCCATGCCGTGACAACACAACATTGCGACCCCGCTTTTCAAACAAAGAGGTCCCAAGCTCATCTTCAAGAGCAGCAATACTGTTACTTAGGCTAGGTTGAGTAATACAGAGCATTTTTGATGCTTTGGTGTAATGCTGTACTTTGGCCATGGTTCTAAAATATTGCAACTGATAAATATTCATTCCCAACCCAGTCAGTTTCTAAGAAAAAAATGCTACCTTGCACGTTTTTTTGCTCAGAAAATGAGCATTAAACAAAAATGTTCTAAATGGAAAAACTCTGTTTCAATAACGCTTCTTAAGAGTCGTTATTGAACTTTCAAAAGCAGCTTAAAAGAATAGTCTTTTCAAAAGAAATAATCAACAAATTTGGCTTGTTAGAAGAGATCTAATAAGTTTTGTAACAGTGTCTGCCGACCCTTCCTAAAGAATAGGAACGCAACTAAAAAATACCGTAAATAAGAAAAAAATTACTGGTCTCATTAAGCAATAATTGTTATGTTATTGGCATCTATTCTCAGGGCGGGGTGCAATTCCCCACCGGCGGTAACTCATTCTTGAGAAGCCCGCGAGCGCCTTTGTCATCGGGACAACAGGGACAGCAGATCTGGTGTGATTCCAGAGCCGACGGTTATAGTCCGGATGAAAGAGGATACGACAGACTTCAATCTCTACCTATTGATTGTTTCCTGCCTATCTCTACGCCCTGGTTCATGTTTTTCAGGGAGATTTCAGTCATGAATCAGACTATCCACCACCTTTTTGGTTCCGCAGAAGAACGCGTTGAACGTGCCCTTGCTGCGCTACGTAACGGTCGCGGCATTATTGTCACTGATGATGAAGACCGCGAAAATGAAGGCGATATCATCTATGCCGCTGAATCGATCAGCAAAGAACAGATGGCGCTACTCATCCGTGAGTGCAGTGGCATTGTCTGCCTCTGCCTTACCGAAGATAGACTCAAACAACTGCAGCTACCGATGATGGTCGAAGACAACAAGAGCCAGTATGGCACTGCTTTTACAGTAACAATCGAAGCGGCAGAAGGAGTGACTACGGGTGTCTCCGCAGCAGATCGGGTGACCACCATTCAGGCAGCAATTGCAGACGATGCAACCCCGGCCAGTCTCAACAGCCCGGGCCATGTATTTCCACTGCGCGCCCGTGATGGCGGAGTTTTAGAACGCCGTGGTCATACCGAAGCAACGGTTGACATGATGCGCCTGGCTGGCCTTAAGCCCTGTGGTGTTTTGTGTGAGGTCACCTTGCCAGATGGAGAAATGGCACGTATGCCTGATCTGGTTAAATTTGCTGCGGCGCATTACATGCCTTTGGTCACTATCGAAGATATCGTCCAGTATCGCCAAGCACGCGAAAGTCAGGAAAAAGCCGTCTGATTGTGATGGTAACCGTCTAACCGTCACACCGCATCAGCTTTATTAACAGTCATTTTGTCCTAACCGTCGAAACAGGATATGAAAAATATCCTGTTTCTTTGTATTTATCTATTACCATTATTGTAATCTTTGTTTTTTCACGCTAAGATACCTGACAAAACAGATCATGTTATTTTTAGTCATGAAACTTTTCTATTTTGAGTAGGTATATACATGCAAACTTCCAGCTCTTCTTCGACCCCAAAAGTTGTGATTGTCGGTGGTGGCTTTGCCGGTCTGGCCTGTGCTAAAGACCTAGCAGACAGCCCACTGGAGATCACGTTAGCAGACCGCAATAATTACCACCTTTTTCAACCCCTGCTTTACCAGGTTGCAACAGCGGTACTTTCCCCTGCAGATATTGCAGCTCCGATTAGACGTTTACTGCGCAATCAAAAAAATACCAGAGTTGTCCTTGACGAGCTGACCAGTGTCGATCTTGAAAACCGGGTAGCTTGTTTTCAAAATACCAAGATTCCCTATGACTACCTTGTTTTGGCTAATGGGGCGACACACTCATACTTCGGTCATGATGAATGGGCCAGCCATGCGCCTGGCTTAAAATCGGTTGATGATGCTTTGGAAATTCGCCGTCGCGTTCTACTCGCCTACGAAGCTGCAGAGTGGGAAGCCGATGCAGCAGCAAGACAAGCCAAGCTGACCTTTGTTGTCATTGGTGGTGGCCCAACCGGAGTGGAACTAGCCGGAGCATTAAAAGAGATTGCTGCCAAAACAATTCCGCGTGATTTTCGTCATATCGATACAACGACAGCCCAGGTACTGCTAGTCGAAGCGGGCCCCCGCTTGCTCCCGGCACTACCTGAAAAGCTTGGAAAAAAAGCTCTGCGCGACCTTGAAGCTATGGGTGTTCAAGTCCGCCTGAACAGCTTTGTGACTAATATTCAGGAAGGTGAAGTCTTTATCGGTGATGAACAATTACCGGCTGAAAACATTATCTGGGCAGCTGGCGTACGTGGTTCAGAAATGACCAACAGCCTGAATTGTGAACTCGACCGTCAGGGGCGGGTTAAAGTTGGTAAAGATCTGTCCCTGCCTAGCCATCCGGAAGTATTTGTCGTCGGGGATCTAGCTCACGCTATCGATTCAAAAACGGGTAGCCCTGTTCCCGGTGTTGCTCCGGCAGCGATGCAAATGGGGCACTATGTGGCAGGTCTGATCCGCAATGAAGTTAAAAGTTCTCAGACCAAAAAGCCCCGTAAAGCATTTATTTACAGAGATAAAGGAAGCATGGCAACCATTGGTCGTAACCGTGCTGTTGCTGCTGTAGCAGGCGCGAAATTCAGTGGTTTTCCGGCTTGGGCACTGTGGGGTGTGGTTCACATTCTACCGCTAATCGGCTTTCGTAATAAGTTATCAGTCATTTTTTCCTGGGTCTGGAGCTACTTTTCCATCAGTAAAAATGCCCGCCTGATTACCGGCCAACCACGCATGAAGGTTAAGCAGGTTCTTGGTGGAACAGACCAGCAACCAAACCAGTAGGACAGAGTTAGTCGCGTTTAGTGACCAGCTTAATTGCATACCAATTAATACTTAACGTAATTGCTACAACCAGGAGAACGGTTGCCCCAGCCGTTCCCCTGGTTGCACCTGAGCGCAAAAAATCCATCACACAAACACCAAAAAAACAGGCCGCTATCACCAGGTCAGCATGGTTTGCCCAGCGTACATGAGTACGCCACGCCCAGCTCAATATATAAATATTCATCAAGCCATAACCACCTGCCACATAGGCAAAAGCCTTTATTCCGGTGCTTGCACCAGGACTGAAAGCAACATTAACCGCATAAAAAACCAATAGAAATGAACTGATAGCACTGAACAGCGCAAAAATAACTGGTAACGCCTTTTTTCTTTGCTTCATGATGCGCTCCATACCTGAGCTATTATGTTAACAACAAGTGGGCTAACAATCCTGTTCATCGATGTTACGTCCGGAAAAACTCTTAACTCAAATAGCTGCAGTTTGGAAACTCAGAAGACAACTCGCCAAGTTCTTATTCGGAAAAATACAATTAAAGCCTACCACGAAGGAACCGACCAGCAAGGATTTTATTCTTTGGAGCAGTATCAAAAAACGCATGCTTTAGAAAAACATGCGTCGAAAGGTTAATTAGTTTCCATCCGAAAAATTGAAACTTTCAATTTTTCGGATTGGAAACGAGGAATTTTCCGTTATGGCTAGGAAATCAAGGGCTTGCGCTTAAGACGTGGTACTTTACGTCGCACAAGCAAGACTGCGAGTAAACTCAAGCAGATGCCACTTGCAACAACCGAATTTTCAAACCACCAAATCAACGCAAAAGTCACCATCGTCCATATAAAATGGAATCGTAACCTTCCTTTGAGTTTCAGTATGAGGCGGAGGACCCTCTAAATCAGTCATCAACTGCGGTAAAGACAATTTTACATGGCTGCCATCTGGATCAATAAAAGCCTTTACGTGACCAGCCAGAATATTAGCAAGCTCCCCAATCGCATCATTGATATCGGAATCCTGCAGATCGTTCTCTTCAATAAAAAACAGTGCACTCGTCACCAGGTTTGCTGTCTGGCGTGGCATATCTACAGCCAGGTAGCCGCTGACCGTTCCGTTAAAATGAACAATAGACGTCACATTATGATCACTACCATCCCAACCCCGCTCAAATGGCTCACCAGAGGTTGCACCCAAGGACACATAGCTACGAAAAACTTCTTCAGTGGCAGAAATAATAGATTTGGCGATACTCATATTCAGGAACTCCTTGCATCTAAAATTGCTCTTTTCAGCACTACAAATGACCTCAGCTATTCGCAATAGGGTCGCTTTTTTCATGGCAGTATTCATTCATCGTGACAAACAACGATAAAATCATGCCTTTATAAAGCACGACGCATGCCAACCAATAAATCACCCACAACTCATTGAAATTATTACGATAGTCAGGTAAGTAAAAAATAAAAAGCCAATCAAGATTTCTTGCACAATTTGGCGTAATTTTGTAATTAATTGATTTTATTATAATTTTCAGATGCAATCAGACCTGCAGCTGCAATATTTATTGCAAGCCTTGAAAAGACTCTTAGACAGGAATAATGAGATTCCCTCCCCTGAACATAGGGGAGGGATAGGCCAGTCGCTAAGGATCACTATGAAGGATCTTGTTCAGCAACTAATGACTGATCTTTCTGGTAGCGTTCACGCCGCCAGCGATAGGGGAGATCGACAATCTCGCCAGGAGATTTGATTCGATATAAAGCCGCTAGAGCTTCGCGAACGATAGTTCGCTGTTGCATTTTATTTCCGACTTCTCCAAGGGGGTGCCCAAACGGCCAACGAACAAATACTGTTCTGGGCGGTTTCACCTTTTCTGAATAATCTCGAACAATTGAAATTCCAATTGTCGCAATACCGACCTTTTCTATTTCACGTTGTATCAATCCCACGGATTGATTACAGATGCCTCAGGCCGGGGTTAAAAGGACAATGTCGACTTGATCTTTCTTGAGCCGACTAGCGACTTCCCGAGCCGTTTTTTCGACGAGCGTAGTGATATGTTCTGCGTCGATGTGCCCCATGAAGGCATAATGACTTCGGGCCAGAGAGCCGAGTGTCCCTTCTTCAACCAACTCCTTGAGTCGGTCAAGCGGAAAGATGATGTTCGGGTCTTTGCCTGCGTCAGAGTGATCGTAATAGTCGTGGGTGATTTGAAAGTCATCGAACAACTCCTTTCCGTCAAGGGTTCGGAAGCTGGGGTCGCCATTCTTATCTTTCATGTCGAACCCCGGCTGATGCTGGTGATGGATGCCAGAAGTCGTTACCAATGCTAATTTTGCCTGATGCAGCGGTTTTGCAGGTTCTGTCCAAGGGATATCTCCGCTACTTTCACGTGCGGAGTACCCTGCGACAAATTTTTTGGCGACGAATGAGAAACGGGTCGCCAGAACAGCTAGAGAGCGATTTTTGATACGTGCTAATAATGTCATTGTATCACCTCTGGCTGATTTTGCAGCTGCTCTCGTGTTCTATCCAAACTTAAATGGATAGAGGTATCAAGCTCTCCTTGGGCATTAATAATTGGCAAAATGCTATTGTTTGCCCATTCGATCCAGGATCCGTCATAGTTACTGGCCCGTTGATAACCCAGACCAAGCAACACCAAAGTTGCGTAAGCTGAGCGAATACCGGTTTGGCAATGGGCAATGATCTCTTTATTTGATGTTATCCCGTTGCTTTGTAAAAGTGCAACAATCTCACTCTCTTTTTTCAAAACTTTTATTCCATTGACCTCTGTTTGCAGATTGGTCCAGTTCAAATGCACAGCTCCTGGAATATGCCCACCACGATTAGCACGGACTTCAACACCTTTGTATTCGTCCGTTCGGCGGGTATCCCATACAACTACCCCCGGATTTTCCAGACGGGTATACAAATAGTCGGCATCGGCTCTGGCATCTAAATATTGGACATCGCCTGACACTTGATAGTTTACTGGTTCTGGTGTCTCTGGGGCAAAAAGGCTTGTTTGCCTGTCTTCAGCAGCCCACTTCTCGTAACCGCCATCAAGCACATAAGCTTTTTTGTGCCCGTTATATTGTAAAGACCAAACAAGACGAGCAGCATAAGGATTATCATCCTCAGCATACACCACAACATTCGTGTCAGGTGTAACACCTAATTTACCAAGCAGTGCCGCAATTTTTGCGGATCCTGGAACAAGGCTTTTGACACCATTGCGAGTTTCTAAAAAGTCACTTCTTTGAATATGAAATGCCCCTTCAATATGTCCGATCAAATAAAAGGGACCTTTACGGACATCAATAACAACACTATTGTCCCGATTCTCGGCAAGCCACTGAGTAGAAACAAAATAATCATCCAACCCAGCAAATACAATTCCTGGAAGGATTAACAAGACAGATAATAAAACCAAAATACTACGTTTAAACATAACAAACTCCTTATTGACTGAATTGGTAGGGTTTATATAATTTATATTTATCACCGTCAAGAAGTATTTTATCTATTTTTCTTATATTTATTTTACTGTGCTTTAGTGTGCTTTATTAAGCATATGAATCTACTTTCTTTTTTTTAAGACACCTCTTATTTCTTAAAGCCGTAAAAAATAAAAATGGTTATCCAGTTCGCTCCAGTGAAAATGGCCGAACTTAGAACTTTACGTTTCGACAGAGAGTAATTGACTAATTTTTGAACAGAGATTAAATTAACTTCATGGAGGGTTTAAGATTTTATCCGAATATGATGCTGCTTTTCAGGCACTGCAGTTCCGGGCAAATCTCGTATCGTTGGTTATTGCCGGCGATACTTATTGCGATTGGCTTTCTATGGCCTAGCGCAGAGCTGTGGGCAGAAGATCAGTCTGCGGCATTTTCATTGACCGCAACGACCTCCACCAGTGCTGGAGAAGGGCTCCCCTTTCTTGAAGAAGGACAGCTCTACAAACCAATGAATATTACCAGTTCGGGAGAACTGAGTAACCTGTCATACCAGCTCAATTTGTATGGACAAACCGACTACAGTAACCTTAACAGTCAACAAAAGTTCTACATCAACAGTGTGCAGGGCGAAGTGAACTGTGCCAATCAGAATATTCGCATTGGCGAAACGCGTAGTTACTTTTCCAGATATACGCTGAGTCATAGTGTTAAAGGAGGAATGTATACTCTGACCAGCGCTAGAAAAACCGGGCCAACCTTTTCCATTCTTTATGGCATCAAAAGCTCTAACTGGGATCAATTCTGGGGCAGATCAACATATCACCGCAATGTTACTGGCCTACGCTATCAACAACCACTCTCGACCAAGTTCTGGATAGCGACTAACTATGTTCAGGCCCAGGATCATTATTCCAACAATACAGCGACAGCTTACGGTTCTGCAGTCCTCAGTGTCGACTGGCATTATCAGCATAATGAGAAACTGGTTATCAATGGAGAGACCGCGTTTGCAGACACCGCGACATCTCCCGTGGATGATGCTGAATCCACCCGGCAGGCAGCAGCTCACCGGATGAATACCCGCTACACTCTTGACGGTATCAGCTTTGAATTGGAGTACGAACGAATTGACAGTGATTTTTCCAGCCTAGTGACAGATATTACTGCCGACCGTGAAAAACTGTCAGCTAAGACAAAAGTTCACCATAAGGAGCTAACAGAATACTCCTTCAGTCTGCTCTGGTACCACGATAATCTGGATAGGCAACTCAGCTCCCGGACCGATCACTATCAACCCCGTATCAGTATCCTTCGCAAACAATTATTTAAGCGCGAACATGCACGTTTGTCGGGTAGTTACAGCTACAAGCGGAGCAATAATAAGGCTGCCAACCTGAACCATCATTATCTGACCTTCGGTTATCAGGATCATTTTGGGTCACTGATCAGCAGCAGTAATCTGAATATTGTTTTCTATGATAACAGCCAGGCAACAACAGGAAATGAATATACTTGCAATACAACCTGGTCAACGGAGATTCCCGCGCGGGAGAAATTTATCTTTAAACCAGAATTACGTCTTGGCGGCTGGATGATTGACGATGAACTGAATGATGCAGAAAAGCAGGTGTGGGAATATTCGTTAGGTCTTGGCTTTAGCATAACCGATAGTAATTTTGAAGCGTTTGCACGCATTGGGCAGAATCAGCTTATCGACAAAAATGGTGATAATATTGCCAAAATACTGACCAGCCTCAGGATGAATTACCAGCTAAAAAGAGCATCTCAAGCGACCACCCATATCTATATTCAGGGCCATCTCAATGATTACAGTTACACAACTGCAAGCAATGACTATGCAGAAATCAAATTGAGCTCTGGACTAAAAATGACCTTTTAATCATCAGCGACAGAACCTATGGGCGATAGTGATTGGCATGATAATCCCGGATAGCCTGACAATGCTCCTCATCTCCGCGAACCATTGCCGCAAACATACGCCGCATGCTTTCATCTTTAAAATCTACAGCCGCATGAATGTGAATGGCTAAAAATTCATTTTCCAACTTCAACGAAAGATCAACAGCAGTTTTTGCGGTAAACTCGCCAGCTTTGGCTTTAACCAGAGCTTGGCTAACAAATTGATGCATACGCTCGACTTTTGTCATAATATGCGGTTTGGGCAGGAAGCCATCATTGGCGGCCAGGCGCGCTGCAAAACTTAAATCAAGAGCGTGTTGATCTTCTTCGTCTGCCATCTTCAGCCAGATAGATTGAAGCTCGCTGTCACAAGGGACCTTTTCACTTAATTGGCGGTAAATAATTCCAATTGTCTTTTCAATGGAAATACAGATCTTAAAAAACTGATGCACATTCTTTCCTGTCGAATAGGTGATTGTTGATAATTATAATCATATACCATCTGGCGCAGACATAAAACTATCGAGTTTTCCACTCAACAATAATTTGACTGTCCTAAAATCTGTTACGCATGCTAGATTGGTGACACAGAATAAACGAGAAGACCAGACAACACTCTCAATAGCAGAAAAATCACGAATAACCATGCATGATCAAACTAATCAGAACACTGATAACATAGTCGTTATTCCCTATAAAGACCTGGAGCCGGACACCCTGGAGCGACTGATTCAAGAATTTGTCACCAGAGACGGTGCTGATTGGGACCAGGCAGGATGCACATTAGCAGACAAAGTCTCCCAAGTCAGGAAGCAACTAGATAGCGGCAAGATACAGCTTGTCTTTGACCTTAGTTCTGAAACTGCAAACCTGATAGCCACTCCATAGTCACACTATTTGAGGATCCATTGAAAAATAAAATTATTCGCCTGATAGAACTTATTCAGGAAGACTACCCTGAAGAATTACTACCATATTTTAAAGCGGAAGAAGAAGCACCACTAAAAGTTCGCCTGGAACTAGCCAGCAAAGCGATCAGTTTTCACCAGGAACGTTCTGCCGAGCTATGGCTTGCAGCGGGAAAAAAGCGCAGCGCAGAAGAAAAACGAGCGTCGGCAAGAGCTGAGCTAGCGGCTTTCCTGTTCGCCTACCTGACCGGCACCCCAAAAGAAAATGCCCAAAGCGCGGTAGAAGGGCTTGAAGTTCTTGGCCGCCAAATGGAAACGGATGTCATCTACAGCCTGTGCAAGAAAAAATAGTCCGTCAAGTAAAGACTTTCACACAGCTTAGGGATAATGCCACTACACACCGTTATTAACTTTCCTTTAACGACTACGAACTAAGCACTTCGTGAAGTTTGCGGGAGAGATCTTGGCGGCTAAAAGGCTTCTGAAGGTAATGGTGGCCATCTTCCAAGAGCCCATGTGGAGCGATAATATCGGCAGTATAACCGGACATGAATAAAATTTTTAGCAGAGGATGGTCCTTTTTCAAGTTTTTCATCAGTTCCAAGCCACTCATTACAGGCATAATAACATCAGTTACCAAAAGATGAATCTGCCCCTTGTTTTCATTGGCGAGTTGCAGAGCTTCCTGAGGAGAAGAGGTTGCTAAAACCTGATAGCCAAGACTTTCAATCATACTTTTTGCCATAGTTAATAAAACGGGCTCATCTTCTACCAACAGAATAGTATCCTGCGCTACCGAACGAACAATAACGGGTTGAGTTGCCTTGACAGGATCACTGCCATTCCCAACCCTTGGCAGATAGACCTGAAAGGTCGTCCCTTGGCCCGGTTCACTGTAAACTTTGATGAAACCTGAATTCTGCTTAACAATTCCATAAACCGTTGCCAATCCCAGTCCTGTTCCCTGGCCACGACTTTTGGTCGTAAAGAAAGGTTCAAAGATATTTTCCAGCGTTTGCTTATCCATGCCACAGCCATTATCACTGACCGATAACACGGTAAATTCACCAGGCATACAGCCTGGGTTATTTTTAGCATCGAAGTCAGTGAAAGTCATGACGTCGGTTGCAATAAACACCTGGGGTTGCTCGCTAACAGCATCGCGCGCATTAACCATCAGATTGATAATGATCTGATCCAGTTGGCTTGGATCAATGTGAATAAAGCAGTTTGCAGTACCAGGGTTCCAGTTGAGGTCGATATCTTCCCCGATAAGGCGGCCAAGCATTTTCAGCATATTGGCGACGGTTTCATTCAAATTGAGCTGTTTGGGCTCAATCGTTTGCTTACTGGCAAATGCGAGCAACTGCCGAGTAATTTCAGCAGAACGTTTGGCAGCACCAATAATTTCTTGTAGCCGGCTATACAGCGGATGTTCAGGTGGAGTTTTCAACAGCGCCAGTTCTGCCTGACCGAGAATAATCCCCAACATATTATTGAAATCGTGGGCCACTCCTCCGGCTAAACGACCAACTGCCTGCAACTTCTGGGATTGGAGCAACTGGTTTTGAAGCTTTTTCTTTTCTTCCTCCGCTTCTTTCTGCATGCTGATATCACGCATATAACCAATTATTTTATACTGACCGTTTTCATCTAAAACCCGTTCGCCACGAGTTTCAATCCATTTTTGACGACCGGAAAAAGTGGTAAGACGAGCATCAACAATATAAAAATCTCCATCGTTAATACATTTAAAAAAACGGGATTCAACTTTCTTTCTGTCTTCCGGATGATATAGAGCGAGGGTTTCAGCAATAACCTGCTGTGCATCATCTTCGGCAATTCTGGTTTCCAGGTCGTGAATGCGGTACACTTCCTCCGTCCAGAAATTTTTATTGGCAGCAATCTCATATTCCCATATACCAATTTTATTAAGCCGCTGAATAACCCGGGATAGCTCTTCACTATGCTTTAAGCGTTTTTCAAGCTGCTTTTCCCGCTCGATATTGTGAACAGTCACGACAAAATAATCTATGTCCTTTAACGCAAGATTTTTTACCGACAACTCAGCCCAGAAATGTTCCCCTGCTTTAGTTACGCATTTACACGTATGCATGTGACTTTCGCAAGGGTCATCACAAAGAAGCGAAAAATCCTCGCAAAGAGATTGAAATAACATACCGTTTAATGCCGATTGGCTATAACCAAAAAGAGTCTGAGCAGCATGATTCGCTTCAAGAATGCCCCCATTAACAGGCGCAACAAGGAACAATGCGGCACTAACAGCATTATTCATATAACGCCATTCAAGCGGAGAAATTACTGAGGGCGGCTTCTGCTGAGAGCCTTCTCCAGATATTGATTTATCCATATAGCAAGCCTCATTCTTATGATAAATCCGTAAGACTGATATTAATTCTCATGCTGTCGGCACATGGAAGAACGTTCGAAAAACAAGTTTTATAACTTTAAGCATTTCGAATAACGAATGCCCTTAGCGTTAAATCATTCAGGAATTGTTATCGACTATGTGTTCAAAATACGGCTAAGCTCATGAAGAAGTTCGATCGATTCAATGGGTTTACCCAATACGCATCGTACCCCAATAGACAGGAAATATTGATGGTCCAGCTTGCCCCCTAAGCCAGTTAAAACCACGACAGGGACATCGGGCCGAATTTTTAAAATTTTAACAGCCAATTTATCGCCTGTCATTTCCGGCATGGTCTGATCGGTTAAAATCAAGTCGTAAGCATCAGGCTGTTTATTAAAGAGGGCTAGTGCATCCAAGGGCGATGATACAGCGGTCACTTTGTAACCATGAGCGATTAACGTGGTACGCGTCAGCTCGGTGAGCATCGGCTCATCATCAATAACCAGAACGTGTTTTGCTCCTCCTGTGGCGACATCACTTGTTATGGCATTAATTTCAGGTTTACTCAGGTCGCTATGAAGGGGGAATAGTATCTCAAAACGGGTCCCGCTACCAACCTCGCTAGTAACAAAAATAGCACCACCTAAGTCTTTAATAATACCATGGACAATTGCCAGCCCCATCCCCGTTCCTTGGCCAGGCTGTTTAGTTGTGAAAAACGGTTCGAACATCCGCTCCAGATCATCGTTAGCGACCCCCTGACCATTATCCCGAATAATAAGCTGGGCATATTCACCCATATCGACGGTGGGATAGTGGCTACCGTTTATTGAGTTGATTTCAAGCTTTTTCAAGCTGATATCGATTATCCCCATGCCATCTGACATAGCTTGACTAGCATTGTTTAGCAGATTCATGACCACTTGGTAAATTTTGGTTGAATCACCCATGACCATACCGATATCGTCATCAATATTAACATTTACAGTTATCGATGAAGGGATAGTTTTACGTGTCATTTCAGACGCTTCAAAAATCGTATCGGAAATGGCCAAAGCTTCCTTTTTATTGTCCCCTTTTCTACTAAAAATAAGGATTTGCCGCACCAATCCTTTCGCTCTGCGTGCGGCAGAAAGCACCAAAGACAATGGCTGTTTAAACTCATCATTATCTGAAATTTTCCCCATTACGAGGTCGGTATAACCAATGATTATGGCTAAAATATTATTGAAATCGTGGGCAATTCCTCCGGCCAGATTACCAATAGCTTCCATTTTCTGGGCCTGACTGAGTTGAGCGGCAAGAGCTTGTTTTTCAGCTTCCATCTGTCGTAGTGCAGTGACATCTTCAACACTCGACCAAATCAGTTTTACCCCATCGTCATCAATCAGTGTTGCGTAAATGCGGACATGAACTTTTATACCTTGCTTATTAACAATAACTTCCTCAAATGGTGCCAGATCCCCATGGAGCAACAAGAGCTCACGACGTTTTTCATTTTTCACCAGAAAATCTTCAATCGCCATGGTTTGCAATTCTTCCAGACGGTAGCCAACAATATTCAAAAAAACCGGATTAGCGGTAATATAACGGCCCTCAATAGTACATAAGGTCAATCCAACGGGAGATTCGTCAATTAATTTACTCAGTAGGTTTTGGCTTTTTTGCAGTTGGCGAGTTTTTGCATTGACAGCTCTTTTAAGTAGAATTGCCCACAGCAAAAGAAGCATCAGAACAAAGAAGCTTATGGCCGCAGCAGGATAAGCCCATTTCGGCATGCTTTCAGCAATAGGCTTACCCAATAGCCACCTATTCATGGAACGATAGTAGACAGAGTCTGCATCACGTACCCAGTTTTTCATATAAGAGTCTATGGTCGCTGCTAAATCAGCATTTTTCCCTTCAGGAACAGCAAAGTAGTTACTCGTCGGGCTAAACACAACGGAAGAAGGCTTTACCTGATACTTTTGTACAATATCAGCAGCTATAACATTGACGATAACGCCGGCATCAATAGTGTGATTCTCGAGGGCCTTAAGAATCGGTTCAAAATTATCAAAACGGCTAATCTGGCAGTCGATGTCAAATTTGGCTATTATTTCGAGAAAAGTCCTGCCTGTCGCCCCTTTTCGTAAAATCCCAACCCGCTTACCTTGAAGTTGCGCCATTGTCGATATTTCTGAATCAAGTGGCAAATAGAGGGTTGACCAGCGCTGTAAAACGGGAATTTGGGTATAATCGGCAAACTGATCACGCTCCAGGGAATAGCCAAGGGTAGTCATGACATCAATCTCCCCACGAGCTAACATGGCCAGGCAATTATTCATAGAATCAATTTTATACTCAACCTGCCAATTTTCCTGTTTGGCAATAGAATCAATCAAATCGATAGATAACTGACGGGCAGGACTTCCAGCAAAAACACCTACGGAAACGGTTCGCGATGCGAAACAGGGGGAAACAAAAAAAAGGAGAATAAACAGTAAAAGGCAGATACTGAAATTTAGCATAAAGTAATTGCTGTTAAGGTGCTTCATGCACAACCTTTCAGCCAAAGGCAACTGTCAAATAAGCAGACAGCCATATTCTACTTGTAATTGGTGTTATTTCAATACTTTTTCTGGTATCCCATGAATATGGTATGGACAAATTAACCGCAAAAGCCAACAGCAACACCTAATTAACGCATCGAATAGTGCTGCTGAATACCAACAGACCCTTCATTGACTAGGTCTCTGCCCGTAACGCTTCCCCCACGAGCTTACCTAATTTAATCGCTGCTTCTTCGGCACCGTCAAGTGGGCCAACAAAGAGTACGAAGTCGTGCACCATCCCTTCGTAGTGAAGATGCGTAGCGCTAACGCCAGCATCTGCTAAACGCTCGGCGTAGCGCGTTCCTTCATTAGCCAGAGGGTCAAGTCCAGCAGTGACGATTGTTGTAGATGGTAGGCCAGTAACATCTTCCGTCAACAAGGGAGATACCAGGGGATGAGTCACTTCACTCGGATCATTCAGATAATAATTGCGAAAAGCCACGCTATTACGATCAGATAAAGTTATATCTTTGAGTCCCTTTAACTTCTCCTCATGGGAAATAGAATAATCGAGTAATGGGCAAATAAGGAGTTGATGACGAGGCGTAAAATCCTGCCGCTGCCGGGCAAGCAAACAGACTCCGGCCGCCAGGTTACCGCCAGCACTATCGCCAGCAATAACCAGTTGGTCAGCATGGATATTTAGCGGGACATCATTATCCAGCATCCATAAAGCGGCCTGATAACATTGCTCCAAAGCAAAGGGAAACTTATGTTCTGGTGCCAATGCGTAATCGATACTGACCAATACCGCATTGGCGTGAGCAGAAATAAGACGACAAGTATTGTCCGATAATTGAGGATTCCCAAGACAAAAACCGCCGCCATGCATAAATAAAATAGCAGGGAAAGGACCATTACCAGCAGGAGAATAAATTCTTATTCGGGTTTCCTGATCAGCAATTTCAGCAATAATATCATCGACATTGCCATTATAGGGAACCTTTACGGCTCGCTCTGTTTTGGCATTCATAATGCTGCGCGCTTTTTCGATATCTTCAATCGGCAAGGGCGGTGCATTTAAAAAAGCATGAAGAAATTTCTCTTTATTCATATTTTTACCATTCCGATACTCGGATTAAAAAAAAACAGGATATTTACCTTCTCAGCTTAAAGTGATCAAACAGATACCAACCGATCATAATGACAGCCAATAAAGGTAAGACAGGAATAAATAAATTACTGCTTTGAGCCAACAAAATAATTCCATATAAGGCGACGACCGGAATAGGAAAATAGTGCCCCAGCCAATGACCTGCTGTGTCAACATTACCAGCGCTGTGATCAGTTAATCTTCTTTGGTGCTGAAATTGTCTGGCAACGCAGGTAAAAAATGCGACCATCACCCAATCGGAGACACCAATTACTGGCACCAAACTAGCGGTGCCAGGGAAAGCCATTTTAATCAGCACCATATCAATCAGTGGCGGCATTCCTTGCGGAGCCTGATAATAAGCGGTTATCTGCTGTGTAAACTCCGCTGTTGGACCACTGAGCCAACTGAAAAAATCAGCCACAGACATAGCCACACAAATCCACAGGGCATCGCGCAGAGTCTTAATATAACGAGCCAGAACAACTCCGACAAGGGTACCGCATAATAGTAAAAATGCTGATTTAAGCGCAGCAACCCAAACACTGCTGTCGGTATAAGGAAATAAAAAGAACAGGACGCCGTTTAGTGCCAGAAGAACCAGCAACCAGAACAGATAAAATAACCGTTGTCTAGGCACAGGATTAAGCGCCTGAGCTGGAGCAAAAAGTCGTCCGGCGCCAAACAACTGCAGGGCCAGCCAAAACGCATTCAAATAAGATGATGGCGCAAAGGCCTCCCCCACCCAGTTACAGCCAACCACCAGTAAGCTCCACAATAAAGACAGCCAGACAAGTTGTTTCAGCAGGCGGGCATTTTGCTCCGGAAAAGAAATTAGCAAAGAAGGTCGCATAAGAATGAATAGTAACTTATTTTAAGTAGGTTAAGAAGAGTATTCCTGAAGCATCATAACGAGTTTTTAGCGGCATCGAGTAAAACCCGAACCTGGCGGGCTAAATCATCCAGATTAAGTGGCTTTTGCATATAAACACTAATGCCTTGCAAGTCATCATTTTGCTCATTAACGACCAAATTATAGCCGCTGCACAAAATAATCGGAAGCTCCGGTCTGGTTTTCAGGACTATTTCGGCAAGCTCCAGTCCAGTTAGGCCAGGCATTGTCTGATCAGTTACAATCAGGTCAAAGCGCTTTGGATACTGATTAAAAATATCTAAAGCATGCTGGGCATCGTTTATAGCCGTCACTTGATAACCATGCTCTTCGAGCAGAGCCTTTGATACCTCCAACAATCCATCTTCATCATCAATAAGCAATAGATGCTCAGACCCGTGTGGTATCGGATCATCGTCAGGCTCTTGTTTTACAACAGCTTCTGGCTGTTCATCAATTAAAGGCAGATAAACGGTAAACGTTGAACCTTTTCCAGGCTCGCTCTGTGCAGATATAAAACCATTATGGCTATCGACAATCCCCTGAACAACAGACAATCCCATTCCAGTTCCCTTACCAACATCTTTGGTCGTAAAAAAAGGATCGAAAACTTTATCCAGGTCTTCTGGAGCGATACCACAACCATTATCTTTAACAGCTATTCGACCGTAAATACCAGGATCTAAATGGCGTCCTTTGGGAAGATCTTTTTCATGCAGCAGAATACTGTCAAGAGTAATGAGCAGAAGCCCTCTTTCTTGCATGGCCTGAACGCCATTATTGCACAGATTTAGCACAATTTGTTGCAACTGAGTTGGATCTGCAAAAACCCGAATCTGCTTGCTGGTGTCGGTTACATTCAACTGTAGATCGACGCTGGTCGGAATAGTTGAGCGTAACATACCTATCAGCTCGTGCAACTGCTCTGCCAATAGCAAGCTGACCTTGTTCTGTATTCCCTGGCGACTGTAAAGGAGAATTTTTTGAACCAGATCTTTGGCCCTTAAAATTGTTGTTTTAGCATTGGTTAAATATTCTTTCAGGGGACTGGTGGTCGGAACCTTAAGCAGAGAGAGTTCGACATTGCCAAGAATAATGGCCAGAGTATTATTGAAATCGTGAGCAATACCACCGGCCATGGTGCCGATTGCTTCCATTTTGTAGGACTGGCGTAACTGTTCTTCTAACTCCATCCTTTTCCGTTCAGCGTCTTTAACAGGTCGCATATCAATATCAGCACAAAAAAGTTCATAACCTTCTGCGGTCTTATTCATAATATGGGAGGAAAATACAGGTATACTCTGACCATCTTTACCAACCAGAGTCAACTCTTCAGCCGGAATTGCCAAGCCAGTCTCCAGCCACTCTTTAATTGCGGCAATGACCCCGTCCTTCATCGGTTCCGGTATAATCAAATCTTCCAGTTTCTGCCCTAGAGCCTCCTGTTCAGTGTAGCCATATAACTCTTCACTAGCTTTATTCCAGAAAATAACGCGACGCTGTTCATCGTACCCTTGGATAGCAATACGTGCAACTTGTTCAATCAAACGACGGAAACGAATTTCTCCTTCCAATCGTTTTGCCTCAGCCAATTTGCCCTTGGTCGCATCAACAAAAGTCCCTATCAGCCTGAGTGATTTGCCAGCTGAATCACGCTCTAGAATACGGCCACGCCCACGCAACCAACCTTTTGTGCCATTGTTACGATGAACTTTAAATATATAGTCGATCCGTTCGCTACGACCGTCAAAATGTTCCTTAATCAGTTTTTTCAATTCGATTAAATCAGTGCTGTCGATCACTGCGAACAAATCATCGAAGTTACAAATATCAGTTTTATCCACACCGAACAATTCACAACTACGTTTATCCAAAATAAGACCATTGGTATCAACATGCCACTCCCACACCCCATCCGAAACGGCATCTAGAGCCTTCTGAAGTAAATGTTCGAGTTCTAATTGTTTTTCCTGAAACTGTTTTTTATCGGTAATATCAACAGCGACACCATCAATAATCACTTCATTGTCTTGTGAGATCCTGCTGGTAAAACGATCCTGAAACCATAACCATTTACCGGAATGGCTTTGAATGCGATATTCCAGTTCATAGGTTTCTCCCGGCTTCATTTTATAAAATAGCTGCCTGATTTGCTTCTGATTATCAGGGTGAATGGCATCAAACCATAGCCTGGGTTGTTCTTGAAGCTTCTCGACACTGATACCGAGAATGTTATTGATATCATGGGAGTAACAGATTCCTCCTCGCTCTGGCTGAAATGAATAGATCAATCCCGGAACCCTGTCGACCAAATCACGATAGCGCTGTTCGCTCTGCTCCAATCGTTCTAAAGCAAGCTTTGCTCTATAATTGAGTCGCGATAAAATAAATAAAAAGACTAATAAAGTAATAAACGCCGCAGCGATAAGGATGATTTCATCCTGAAATTCTGACCAGGCAATTTTAGGAGGTGGAGAAAAGATAAAATCATCCTCCAATTTAAAATTCTCAGGAAGCGCCCCAATATCTATTAGATTCTGGGTAATCTGGGCCCATCTAGCGACATCCATGTGACCGATTTCACCTTGCCGGGAAAGGATAATACCTTTTAGGACTATCGCTTCATTCAATAAGCTGCTCAGCGATTTATCAGGACAATAGCGACTATGCAGAAACGCAATTGTCTCATCAAGATGATCAAAGGCATAGTGCCACCCTTTTATGGTTGCCAGGCGAAACTTGTCAACCAGAGCAGCCTTTTTATTCAAAAATTTCGTGCTGGTAAAAAGTACATCACCATAAAAATGAATGCCATAATCCTGGGGATTGATAATATTTACGCGATGTCCCTGTGATTCGAGCAGGAAAGGTTCGTTACTAAGATAGGCATTAAAAACATCAGTATCATTATTGACAAGAGCAGTAGAATCAAAGCTGGTTGGAACACGGACAATCTTGGCAATTAAGCCTTTTTTATTGAGCAACGCAAGTAACGGTGCGCTAAGAAACCCAGGCGAAAGCATAACTCGCTTGCCAATAAAATCTTCTGGCGAGGTTATGCCAGATTCTACCAAAGTCAAAAAGACAGTTGGCGAATCCTGCAGAATCGCAGCAACCGCAACGACTGGCTTGCCATGGTTTCTTTCAATTAACAAGCCCGATCCGGCTATCCCAAATTGGGCTCGCCCACTAACCACTTCAGAAACAGGATCTCCTCCCTGATCGATGTCATGGATTTCAACATCTAACCCCTCGGCAGCATAAAACCCCTGTTCAAGAGCCATTATGTAGCCCGCAAACTGAAACTGATAGTGCCACGGCAGCTGTAAAACAACCTTGTCTAAAGCTGCTGAAGCAGGCATAGCTATAGCGAGAATTAAAACAATGACAAAAGAACAAAGATGTCCTGTCAGCCCTCGCCTCATACATTATCTCCGCATTAGCTTACCGATTCAGTCGCCTGGTCACATGTTAGATAAAGTATGAATTAAAAAATACACATGTCAATCAACCTAACTTGCAGCTAGTCATAATTTTCCATTCACCAAAGATGAAAAAGCCCATGACCACAATGATCACAATGCCCACAAAGGAATAAAACCTCAATATGGGCCGAATATTTACATTCCTACCGGACACCAGCTAGTCTCCTGAAAATCTGGGGAAATTGTTAAGCGGCGTAACGCTTACAGCCAGAGAGTAACTGCCACATAATGGATTAATCGGTTTAAGGAGATAACAGATGACGTTGTATCACGTAAAAAAACTCACACTGACAAGCCTGGTAGGGTTTGTCCTTATAGTTACAATCTGGGGTTGCAGTCAGGTAAAAAATACGGCACAGGAACCAGCGAGCCCCGCCTCAGTAACAGCACTTGCCGATGCCCACGCCACCGAACAAGGCTGTGACAGTTGTCATGCTGATGAAAATGGTCCAAGTGACGACAACCTGACCTTTGAAAATAAACAATGTATTGATTGCCATGGAACACTTGAAGATGTTGCTCAAGAAGAGAGAGAGGGCATCGTGTCACCCCATCAGTCTCACCTGATTGGTGCCATTGCCTGTACCAGCTGTCACAAAGGGCACCAGCCATCAGTGGCCTATTGCGATGCGTGCCACAGCTTTGATTACCAAATGCCATACGGTGGCAAATGGCAGCGCAAGTTTGTGCCCGTTGATGCTGATGCCGCGGCACAGGAAAAAGCCATTGCTGCAGGGCCACAGGAACAAACCGATGTCGTCATTATCGGTTCTGGTGGTGCCGGCTTATCGGCAGCTGTCGCCGCACGCAATGCGGGTGCTAAAGTCATTTTATTGGAGAAAGAACCGATCCCGGGCGGGAACACAAAACTAGCGGCTGGTGGCATGAACGCAGCCGAAACCAAGTCTCAAGCCAAGCTTGGTATCAAAGATAATGTTGAGATTATGATCAGTGACACAATGAAAGGTGGACGCAATCTCAACGATCCACAATTAGTCAGTATTTTGGCCAACAATTCTTCGGCTTCTGTCGACTGGGTAACCAGCATGGGAGCAGATATGAATGATGTCGGTCGTATGGGTGGCGCAAGTGTTAATCGTAGTCACCGTCCAACCGGTGGTGCTGGTGTTGGCGCTCACGTTGCTCAAGTCTTGTGGGATAATGCCGTAAAGCGCAACACCGATATCCGTTTTAACAGTAGAGTCGTAAGAATTCTGAAAAACGATCAAAATCAAGCGACCGGAGTCTTGGTTAAGGGTGCCGTTAGCGGTTATTACGTTATCGCTGCAGATGCGGTTGTTTTAGCAACTGGCGGCTTTGCGAAAAACAATGAGCGTGTTGCTCAATATGATCCTAAACTCAAAGGGTTTGCCGCAACCAACCATCCGGGTGCTACTGGCGATGGCCTTGATGTCGCAGCGTTGGCCGGTGTTGCCACCCGCGATTTGAAGGAAATCCAGGCCCACCCAACCTATTCACCCGTTGGCGGTGTTATGGTCACAGAAGCGGTACGTGGTAATGGTGCAATCCTGGTTAACCGCGATGGCGTTCGTTTTATTAACGAAATTACCACGCGCGACAAAGCATCAGCTGCAATTCTGGCTCAAAAAGGGAAGAGCGCCTACCTGATCTTTGATGATTCTGTCCGCAAAAGTCTGAAAAAGATTGAAGGCTACATTCACCTTCATTTCGTGCTAGAGGGTAATTCGATAGCTGAACTGGCTGCTAAAATTCCGGTACCTGCAGCAGCGTTGGAACAAACCCTGACGACTTATAACGCAGCAGTAGCCGAGAAAAAGGATGCTCAGTTCCAGCGCCCTAATCTCCCGCGAAAACTCGCAACTGCGCCCTTTTATGCCATTGAAGTCACCCCGGCTGTTCACCACACCATGGGTGGTGTCATCATCGATACTAAAGGTGAAGTAAAAGATCAGAATGGTAAAATTATTGCCGGCCTGTTTGCTGCCGGTGAAGTTACTGGCGGGGTTCACGGTGCTAATCGCCTGGGGGGAAATGCCATTTCTGACATTGTTACCTTTGGCCGCATTGCCGGATCGTCTGCCGCGGCATATGCCCAAAAGGGTAAGTAAAAACCACTCCCGTTAAAATAAAAAAGCTCGCGTAATGCGGGCTTTTTTATTGGCTAGTTTCTATCTGGAAACTCTAAATTGAAACTTTCCAGTTGTCAGATTGGAAACGAGTAATTTTTCACATCAAGCCGTTTCTAGTTGCAATTGTGCCAGCTCAGCCATGAGCGACGACAATTCGGCTTCTTTCTCTGACAACTTCGATTTAGCGCTTTCATCAGTTAGCGCCTGACTGCGTAAAGCGGTAATTTCAGCCTGTACAGCCGCAATTTCATCTTGCAACTCACTCAGTTCATCACTGGTGTCGTCCTCTGAAGAACTGCTTCCGGAACTGGCAACTGCAGCACTACCACCATTTGCCGTAGAGCTATCTTCACTTTCCATCGTGCTGCCTTCACTTTCTTGGGTACTGGCTACCGCCAGGGTGCGCGCTTCATCCGAAATTTCGACGGTATCACCAAAGGTTGTGGTGGAGACAGTACCATTTTCAGTCTGAGTACTTTTTGCGGTGGTGGCGGTCGTCGAAGTCAGCGCAACTTGATTTCCACTGATCGTCGTGATATCCATTTTGCCACTCTCCTTACTTTATGAAGTCATTGATTAGTAACATTTATCATAAAGTATACCTCTCTTCGCGTACCAGTACGCCCCCTTGTTACAATAAAAAAACAAAAAAATCCTTAGTGTGACGATAATTTCCCTTCCACTAATCTCTATCTTTGAACTTTTTCTTTAAATTATTTTGTCAACTGAGGATCCTTAATTTTAATCACACCTGCATAAGCACCTAATCCAACGACCAAAAAAAAATTAAGAATACTGTTATATTTTAATTAGAACAGCTCGCACCAGAGCTAACATTATAATTAAACACAGAAATCCTGACCAGGCAAAAACGTTAGCAACAAATCATTAGAATTTGTTGACAAAAAACATATTCAATAATAGACTACACCTTAAGCTCAAAATAACACTGTTATATTTCTTTTTTATTTTCTTGGGGAAAGGAAAAATTATGAACCTCAAATCCATCCAATTAAAAATATCATTGATGGCCGGGGTCTGTCTGTTACTTACTGCTGGAATTCTGGTCACCTACGGTCTGATCAGTTCGAGCAAAACGCAGACATTCACCATTGACAATGTCTCACAGCAACAAGAAAAAATGGCTCTGGACGGACTCAGTAAGCTTGCTGGTGAGCAGGCGGGGAAGATTCAATCGGAATTCGAACTGGCTTTAGATGCTGCGAGAACGATGGCAAATGTCTTTGAGGTCGGTAAAAGTAAAGATAAATATGGAATGACGACTCTTAATCTTAGTCGCTCCGGATTAAATGCAATTCTGCTGAATGTCCTGAAAGCCAATCCAAAATTCAACGGCACCTATTCGTGCTGGGAACCGAATGCGTTGGATGGGCTTGATCAAAATTATCACAACGGTATTGACGGAAACAACAAAGATACTGGACGCTTTACCCCTTACTGGACAAGAGATGCCAGTGGCAATATTGCCGTACAACCCCTGGTTGAGTATGACACCATGGATAAACACCCCAATGGAGTCCTTAAAGGAGGCTGGTACATTGCACCCCGAGATGAGAGGCGTGAAAGTGTTCTTGGTCCTTTACCCTACATTGTTCAAGGGAAACAAGTATGGTTGGCAACCATGTCGGTGCCAATCGTTGTTGATAACAAGTTTTACGGTGTTGCTGGTGCGGACTATGACCTGTCCTTTGTTCAAAAACTGAGTGAAGAGGTTGACAGTAGCCTACTTGATGGCCAAGCAACAATAATTATTCTAAGTGATGAAGGTCTCATTATCGCCAACAGTGAAGCCCCGGATTTGATCGGTAAAAGCATTGATAATGTTTTAAAGACCGGCAAAGAAGAAGCTCTTCAAACCATTCGTGATGGCCGCTCGAATTCCATAATTAACGACCAAACTGGTGACGTGAATGTTTTCTCTCCTATCGCTTTAGGCTCAACAGGCAAGCCCTGGTCAGTTATGATCAAAGTTCAAAAGGACGTCATTCTGGCTGAAGCTCAGCAACTAAGCGAACAGCTTACCGCGCGAGGACAATCGAACGCCATGTGGCAAGTTGGTGTTAGTATCACTATTATAATTATTGCCCTGCTGGTTCTGTGGTGGTTAGCACGCAGTATTGCCCAACCGATTAAAGCCGCAGCCGAATTGGCAAACACCATTAGACTCGGTGATTTCAGTAAGCGGCTTAACCTGAAAACCAAGGATGAAGTGGGTCAACTATCTCACTCCCTTGATGAAATGGCGGATGGCCTGCAAGCCTCAGCAAATATTGCTGAAGCCATTGCTCGTGGTGATCTGACACAGACTGCAAGAGTGGCATCTGAACATGACCAGCTCGGGAACGCCCTGAAAACTATGATTGAAAACCTGCAGGAAATGGTCGGCAACATTCAGATTGCTGGGGAACAAATCGCGTCAGGATCGGGTCAAATCGCTAGCGCTAGCCAGGCTTTATCACAAGGTGCGACGGAATCGGCAAGCTCTATTGAAGAAGTAACGGCATCAATGAATCAAATGGCAGAGCAGGTTAAAGTGAATGCTCAAAATGCCGCAACCGCAACGAATGTCTCCACGGAATCACAAAGTGCAGCTGAAAACGGAAATAACCGTATGGCAGAGATGGTTGATGCTATGGATAAAATCAACCAGGCCGGTCAGAACATATCAAAAATCATCAAGGTTATTGATGAGATTGCCTTCCAGACCAACTTACTTGCACTGAACGCCGCCGTTGAAGCTGCAAGAGCTGGTCAACATGGTAAAGGGTTTGCAGTTGTTGCTGAAGAGGTGCGCAACCTGGCGGCAAGAAGCGCTAAAGCTGCTGAAGAAACTGCCGAGCTGATAGAGGGGTCAGTCGCCCTTACCGACCAAGGTGTTAAAATGGCGGAACAAACAGCTTCAGCTTTGACCGAAATTATGTCTGGCACGACAAAAGTTGCCGACCTGCTCAAAGAGATTGCGGCAGCATCCAGCGAGCAAGCACATGAAATCACCCAGGTAACAGGCGGGTTGACTAGCATTGACCAAGTATCGCAACAAAATACTGCCAGTGCAGAAGAAAGCGCAGCCGCAGCAGAAGAACTTTCGAGCCAGGCAGCTCAATTGCAAAGCATGCTGCAACGGTTCACTTTAAAACAAGGGCAGAATCGACCACAAACGAGACCAGCACCATCGCTACCAAGCCCGGCTGCTGCGCCTAAACCTGCTCCAGTAGCTAAACCAGCACCGAAGGCAAGTGCTTCAGGATGGGGAGATCTGGAAAAATCAAACTCTAAAATCAAGATATCTCTTGATGATGATGAGTTTGGGAAATTCTAGACTATTTCCAATCTGAAAACTTGAAAGTTTCAATATAAGAGTTTTCGGATGGCCATCAAGTCGTCGCTAGTCATAAATTAATTCACACAAAAGATGACAGCGCTCAAATGCATTGAGCGCTGTCTGTTTCTCAGCTGTTTAACAATAGTATTCCTATTAAACGAAAAAAGTCGTCCCCTATTCAGCGGGACGACTTTTTTCTATCTATTTAATCTTGTACGATTCCCGTACCGGGGAATCTGTTGGGGATCACTGACTTAAACTGACCGATCCCGTAATTATTTGCATTAATTGTACGTGACTTTCACTACGTAGCATGGTGGCTCAGAGACTGTCATACGCCTTCCTCCTTTATCGTTTGAGGTGATTAAACTATACCATAAAACATAAGATCCATGGCAAGACCCCGAGAACTTTTTTTATAAAATTTTACATTCTCTGCATTACATTTAAACTTTTCTTCCACTGTCCACTTCTCCCCAAAATACCAAATTCAGTTCATAATCAATACAAGCTACTAAAAAATAAAAGATATCATCTTAAAACATAAAACTATTGCAAGAAACTCTATTTCAATATATCTTTTATTCATATTATGATTATATGAATAAAAATCTTCTCCCAGGGAAATTATCTATCGTGACAGAACTGAACATTGCAGAGCCGATTAAGCGCGCCCGCTTGCATGAACAGGTTGCCCAGACGCTCAGTCTTAAAATTCTGAACCGCGAACTTGAGCCGGACACTCTTTTGCCCAATGAAGATGCTCTCAGTCGGCAATTTGGGGTCAGCAAACCGGTTATCCGTGAAGCGATGAACTTTATGGAAGCCAAGGGACTGGTCAAAGTCAGGCCACGCGTAGGGGCGAGAATCTGTGATCCGTCTAATTGGGTTATTAATGATCCCACTCTCCTTAGATGGCGAATGGAGAGCGCACCAGAGAAAAGCTTTATCCTCAACTTACTTGAAGTCCGCACCATTATTGAACCGATTGCGGCCGGACTGGCTGCTGAGCGCGCGGATGAAGCAGCTCAAGCTAAAATTACAGCCGCTTTGGCTGATATGGGTGAGGCCCGGAACCTTGAGGAACATATCCGTGCCGATGTTCAGTTTCACCTGGCTATTCTCGATGCGTGTGGCAACGAACTGTTAATCAGCTCTCTGAAACCTGTCATAGATTCCATGCTGGGCTCTAGCTTTACCCAGTTCATTCATTCCTTTGACGCGGCCCAAAATTCTGTAGAAATGCACTCCAGAGTAGCCGAAGCGATTAAAAACAAAAACAATGATGATGCCGTTGCAGCGATGCGCGAAATCATCAAGCGTTCTGCTAAAGATATTCAGATCGATCATTTTCAGCCTGAGGCAAGCTAACCAGAAACGGGAATAAATAATGGAACAAACAGGTAAAGTGCAGCGCGCACGCTTACATGAACAGGTCGCCAAGACATTAAGCCTTAGTATTATTCGTAGAGAGCTTGAACCTGGCAGCCTCATACCAAATGAAGATGAATTGTGCCAACAGTTTGATGTCAGCCGTACGGTAATTCGTGAAGCTATCCGTATTATGGACGCCAGAGGCCTGGTTGAGGTCCGCCCTCGTATCGGAACCCGCATCTGTCCACCGTCAAAGTGGGCCCTGACTGATCCGACCTTGCTCGCGTGGCAGTTGGAATCGGCTCCCGATTTTAAATTAATCCAGAATCTTTTTGAACTGCGGAACATGATCGAGCCAATGGTCGCCAAGTTCACCACCCAACGAGCATCAGATGAAGAGATTGAGCATATCTGCGCCGTTTTTGACGAGATGAAAAATGCAGCGACTATTGACGAACATATTGACGCAGATTTGCGTCTACATCTGGCAATCATTGATGCCTGCGGTAATAAGCTCGTTTGTAGCCCGCTGCGACCATTGATCGAAAACACCCTGGGTTCCAGCTTCCGGCTGTTCATCCGCTCTCTGGAAAAAGCCAGATTATCATTGCCTCTTCATGAAGCAATCGTTAATGCCATCAAAAACCGTGACCCAGAAGGTGCTGCGAATGCCGTGCGTAGTATGCTTGAAAGTTCGGCTGAGGACGTACGCAAACTCGAAATAGAAACAAACCGTCAGCCCTAACCTTAGAATCCCCCTAAGAGCTGATAATTTATTATATCAGGAGATGAAAGATGAAAATTACTGCTGTTGAAACTTTGATTCTTGAGGAGTTCAACAATGTGACCTGGGTACGGGTTCACACCGATGAAGGAATTACCGGTATTGGTGAAACCTATTACGGTTCAGGTGCCGTCAGTGCCCATATTCACGAAACCCTTGCCGGCCGCCTACTGGGCAAAAACCCATTGAACATCGAAGCCCTTAATCGCGAAATGGTCAACCTGCCGTTAGCCCAGGCGTCTACCGGAGCAGAATACCGTGCAGCGTCCGCTATCGATATTGCTCTGTGGGACCTTTACGGTAAAGTTGTAAACCAACCGGTGCACCAACTACTCGGTGGATTGTGCTGGGACAAACTGCGCGTTTACAACACCTGTGCTGGTTATCGCTATGTCCGTGCGGCTAACATCCGTCCCGTTGATACCTGGAACTTCAGTGATGATGGTCCTTACGAAGATTTGCAAGCGTTTATGGAACGCCCGGGCGAACTTGCTCAAAGCCTGCTTGATATGGGCATCAACGCTATGAAAATCTGGCCTTTTGACCCGGCAGCCAACGCCAATAAAGGACGCTATATTTCCGCAGCAGAACTGAATAAGGCCCTCTGGCCGTTTGAAGAGATCCGTAAAGCGGTCGGCGATAAAATGGATATTATGGTTGAGTTCCACTGTTTGTGGGATCTTCCAACTGCTAAACAGATTGCCCGTGAACTGGAACCTTTCAAACCTTACTGGTTTGAAGATTCTATCCGCATGAATTCACCACAAGCACTAGCCGAGTACGCACGTTCAACCCCGATCCGTGTCTGTGCCAGTGAAACCCTTGGCTCAGCAACTCCTTACAACGAGATGCTGCGTCACGACGCCATTGACGTTGTTATGGTCGATATCTGCTGGACCGGCGGAATTACCGAGGCACGCAAGATTGCCATTCTTGCAGATATTCACCATAAACCTTTTGCACCTCATGACTGTACTGGCCCTATCGGTCTTGCCGCAGCGGTTCATACTGCCCTCAGCCAGCCTAACTCACTGATTCAGGAAACGGTCCGCGCCTTCTATACCGGTTGGTACAAAGAAGTTGTGACGACTGTACCAACCATCAAAGATGGCTTTGTCTATCCGATGGAAGGACCAGGCCTTGGTATTGATCTGTTGCCAGAAGTTATGAAACGCGATGATCTGATCGTTAGAAAATCTACGCTTTAAGAAGGAGATGATGTAAATGTCTTTAGTTAATCAATTATTCGACCTGACCGGAAAAACTGCCATGATCACTGGCGGCAGTCGTGGTCTTGGAAAAGATATGGCCAAAGCATTGGCCGAAGCTGGTGCCAAAGTTGTTATTAATGGTCAAAACCTTGAAACCCTGCAGAAAACCGCAGAAGAATTTGCCGCAGCTGGTTATCAGGTAGAAACCTCACCCTTTGACGTTCGCGACGAAGCAAGCGTTGTCGCAGCATTTGAAAAGCTTGACGAAAAAGGGATCAGCATCGATATCCTGGTCAACAATGCTGGTATTCAACACCGTCAACCGATGGTTGAACTGTCCAGCGCTGACTGGCAGCGGGTTATCGATACTAACCTGACCAGTGCTTTCCTGGTTGGTCGCGAAGCAGCCAAACGGATGATCGCTGCTGGCAACGGCGGTAAGGTTATCAATATCGGTTCTTTAACCAGCGATGTCGCCCGCGCCACTGTTGCACCGTATACTGCCGCTAAAGGTGGTGTTAAGTTACTGACGAAGTCGATGGCAGCTGAGTGGGCCAAGTTTAACATTCAGGCTAACGCTATTGGACCTGGCTACATGCTGACCGAAATGACTCAACCCCTTGCTGATGATCCTCAGTTCGACGGCTGGGTTAAAAGCCGTACCCCATCTGAGCGGTGGGGCTTGCCAGAAGATCTGATGGGCACCATCATCTTCCTGAGCTCATCAGCCTCCAATTACGTCAACGGTCAGATTCTTTACGTTGACGGCGGCATGTTGTCAGTTCTGTAATAACGACATCCTTGCCAAACGTAATACTGCAGACCATTGTTTAAAACAATGGTCTGCACGCTTTGTTTTTCCTTTTCCAAATTCTCACTATCTAAAGAAATCTAAACACTATTTGCCCGAACCTTTTGTTATGATGTATACATAAATAGACCTATCATTCAATAACGGAGGAGACGACAATGAACACACTAACTTGGTACGGCCATGCAGCACTTGGCCTGAACACTTCTGACGCACAGCTCATTATTGATCCTTATTTTACCGGCAACCCTTCTGCTTCGATCTCAGCTGACCAGGCGAATGCCGATTATATCCTTATCAGCCATGGTCATGGCGACCACGTTGGTGACGCCTTGGACATTGCCAGACGCTGCGAAGCCAAAGTTATTGCCAATGCTGAAATTGCCAATTGGGTGAAAGCCCAGGACTATGAAAATGTCCATGCCCAGCATCTTGGTGGAGGGTTTAACCATCCCTTTGGTTACCTTAAGCTAACCTTAGCCTTGCACGGCTCAGCACTGCCCGATGGTTCTTATGGTGGTAATCCATGTGGCTTTTTGTTGACCTGTAACGATGGCAAGAAAATCTACATGGCCCAGGATACCGGCCTGTTTGGTGATATGGCCCTGATCGGTGAAGAAGGGATCGATGTCGCCCTGATTCCGATTGGCGATAACTTTACCATGGGACCAGTGGACGCCTTGCGCGCCGTTAAACTACTCAAACCAAAAACAGTCATTCCAATTCACTACAGCACTTGGGGACTGATTGAGCAGGACCCTATCGCCTGGGGAAAACAAGTCATGGAAGAAACCGACACTAAAGCGGTCGTTTTAAAACCTGGTGAGACGTTTGAATTCTAGTTCATCCTTCTATGCAGGGGTGGACCTTTACGTCCGCCCCTATTCACCTTGAATGACAACTCGCTACATCCCCCTCAAAATAGTTCGCTAAATTGTAACAGCCTCCTGTCACAATTTATTACCTTCCCGTCAAGCTTTATTTCGCGTTTTCCATCACAGTGACAGCATCACACAAGCACCTATAAACGTGCATAAGGAGGCTGTCATGTGCCAACAAAATGTTGTTTCCCTTAATCAGGTCACTAAACATTACCAGCTGGGCACCCACCAGGTTGTAGCGCTTAACGACATTACCTTGGCTCTTCCGGCGGGAAGTTTCTCTTTTATTCTCGGCCCGTCTGGTAGCGGTAAAACCACTCTGCTTAACCTGCTCGGCTTGCTTGATCGTCCTTCACAAGGTGAAATCAGTCTGCGAGGCGTGGCGACCCAGCCCCTGTCCGATAATCAACTCGCGGATTTACGTAACCGGGAGATCGGCACCATCTTTCAAAGTTTCAATCTGATCGATGTCCTCAGCGCCCAGGAAAATGTGGAATATCCGCTGCTACTTCAAAAGGTGCCACGCAAAGAACGCCAGGAACGCAGTCGTGCCATGCTGGCGGCAGTCGGTTTAGATGAGCGCCGCAGGCATCGCCCCAATCAGCTCTCAGGTGGACAACGGCAGCGTGTCGCCATTGCCCGGGCACTGGTTAAAGAACCGTCTCTCATTCTTGCTGATGAACCGACCGCCAACCTCGATAGCCGCACCAGCCAAGATATCATCGAACTTATTCAGCAGGTTCAAGCGCAACACCAGACCACCTTCGTCCTTTGCACTCATGATCCGGAAATCCTTAAGCATGCCGAACACATTGTTCACATGCTTGATGGTCGCATTATCCACCAGGAACACTTGAACGAAACGACTCATCACAGCAAAGCTGTATAAAAAAGGAGGATATCATGTGGTCAGATCTTTCCATTGCAGTACGCAACCTCTGCCGCAATCCGCGGCGCAGCCTGACAACAATCCTGGCGGTCACTATTGGTGCTATCGCCATTATGATTTTTGGTGGTTTCTCCAGTGCCATATCCCTTGGCCTGGAAACCTCTATCGCCCGCAAAGAAGGACATGTGCATATCTATCCACAGGGCTATCTCGAATATGGAGCTGCTGATCCAACCGCTTATGCTATAGAGGCACCGGACCAGCTGATAACAAAAATTCTGAACATTCCAGAAATCCGGCAACACATTCTTTTAGCGATTCCGGTGGTGAAGTTTTCCGGCATTGCGGGCAATTACCAGGAAGAAGTTTCAAAAACCTTTCTTGGCTATGGAATAAGACCTGATGATTATGTGCAACTGGAACGTTGGAATAGCTATGAATTAGGGGAAACAACATCATCATGGCCGCTAAAAGATGATGATATCGAAGGAGCCGTGGTCGGTATCGGTATGGCACGCATGCTCCACCTTTGTGATGAGCTCAAGCTGACGGAATGCCAGGATCAGGCTCGTGAGCAGGTAACAACGAGTAAAGATCCTTTTATCAGCGCTTTGATGACCAATATCAAACCGGCTCCGGCCAGCCAGCACATCCAACCAGTTATTGATCTGCTGGCTGCGACGGGTCAAGGAGCTCCTAATATTGTCTCAGTAATAGTAAGACAAGGAGCACGCCAGGCGGTCACCTCTATCGATGACATGTTTGTCGGTATGCACTTAAAACAAGCACAACGACTTGTTTATGGTGGAGCCGATAAAGCTACCGCTATTACCTTACAGCTGCACTCCTTAACCGATGCTCCACGTATTAAAGAACTGCTGAAAAAACAGCTACCAAATATTTCAGCACAAGCACTAGAAGTACGACTACTAGGTGAATTTAATCCCATGTTTTTAAAGATTCTGGGGATGTTTAATGGCGTCTTTGTGTTTGTCGCTTTGGTTATAACCATTGTCGTTCTGTTTACGGTTGCCAACACCATGTCGATGAGTGTCGTTGAACGCACCAGTGAAATCGGGACACTGCGTGCTCTTGGAGTCAGACGCTCAGGCATTCGGCGCCAGTTTATCCTTGAAGGAATCCTTATCGGTATCTGCGGTGGATCCTGTGGCATTATTCTTGGTGCTCTTATCGCTATCATGCTGAACCATACTGGCCTCAGCTGGACTCCTCCCAGCAGCCCTGTCGCTCAAAATCTGGTAATTCTGCCTCTGGCTACCCCCCTGTTACCATTACTGCTGTGGTGCGCCATGATCATTATCACCATCGTATCGTCATTGGCTCCAGCGACCCGGGCTGCACGCCAGAATATTGTCGACGCTATTTACCATATTTAACCTGCATCATTGCTAAAGGAGGTTGCCATGCGACACTTGATCCCTTTAATCCTGCTTTTCATATTTGCCACTGTTTCTTTGGCTTTGGCACAACCAGATGCCACTGAAGTTGTCCGCCAAACGGATCTGGTTCGCAACCCGAAGCAACCTTTTAGCAGCCGGGTTTTGATTACTGAATATAATCAGGCCCACGAAACAGATATGATGCAGGTCAAGGTTCGCTCTAAACAGGCTGAACATACAGGTCAATTCAGGACTCTGGTCTCTTTTGAAAAGCCCTTAAGAGATCGAGGTAAATTAATGCTGCGCAATGGTAGCGACGTTTGGTTTTTTGATCCTAATTCGAAATCAAGTGTACGGATTTCACCCCAACAACGGCTTCTGGGCCAGGCCTCCAACGGCGATATCATGACTGCCAACTATGCTCTCGATTATGATGCCACACTCATTGGTGAAGAACAGATTCCAGATGCTGATCGTAAACACCACCAGTCCTGGCATCTGCACCTGATCGCCAAACCAGAACGAGATGGGCTGACCTATGCCAGCATCGATTACTGGGTCGATCAACACACCTATCACCTGATTATGGCCCGTTTTTATGCTCCCAGCGGGCGGCTGTTGAAACACGCTTATTATCGTAGCTATAAAGAGACATTGGGCCGCCTGCGTCCAAATGAAGTGATCATCATCGATGGCGTTGATACAGGTAAAGTCACCCGCCTGTCTTTTTCAGATTTTCGCTATACCGAGATTCCCGAGCAGTGGCTACAGCGCAACTACTTACCCCATTTTCAGGGAGATTAAGCCATGCGCTCCTTAACCATAAGTCTACTGATTTGGTTGGTATGGACTTGCCCCGTTTTAGGTACTGACATGCTCAATCTGATTCCTGCTGCGGCCCTGGAAGAGCTTCCTCAAAACGAGGAGAACCCAAAAACTAGTAAGCATAATCGCTCCCTGGAATTGGTAGCATCAGCGATCAGTTACCGCGAAGCAGCCGATCTAGAATTACCGCCGCCAACAGACAACAGTCCTGATTGGGGCCTACTGACCCGCCTGAATCTGCAGGGGCAGAACATTCATCACAACCTAAGCTGGCACTGGAACGCCCGGCTGGAAATGTCACGCCAAGATGACCAAGATTTTCAGTGGAACAAGTCAAATCAACTGTATCTTAAGGAACTCTATCTAAGCTATGCCACCCAAACCTGTTTTCTCGACATCGGTCGCATTAATCTGCGCTACGGTGTCGCCAGTGGATTTAATCCAACCGATTATTATCGTGGTGGTGCTGCCATCAACGACAACAATGTTGATGCCGGTCGCCAACGGGAGGACCGTCTCGGCACCATCGCTATAAGAATCTCTAAATTGTGGCGCAATCTCTCCGCGAGCCTGGTATTTTCTCCCGACCTGCATGCCGAACAACACGACCTTCTTGCAGATCAGGACGTCATTGGTCTGCAGCTCCCCCAAACCAATTACCAAACCCGGGCTACCGCCAGCCTCAGCTGGCAAACACAGCATGGCCTGTTTGCTGAAGGGCTCTTTCATGTGGTCGAAAGCACCCCTTCTTTAGGACTGAACCTTAGTTATAGTCTGGGACAAAGTTGGCTGCTACACCTTGAAAACAGCGTCAGCCGCCGTCAATCCCTAGTTGCGGAAAGTGCCATTTCGAATGAGAGTAACTCGGCAAAAAGCTGGCACCACCAGTCCGCATTAGGTGCCACCTGGACCTCTGCCACCAATATCAGCCTTACGACGGAAATCCATTATAACCAGGCAGGCATGACTGAATCGGACTGGGATGACTGGTTCTATAACAGTGATCAAGCGGCCACTAATCCTGCGCTAGCCGGAAAGCTATGGTCTGTCCGGCAACTGGCTCGCGATCAGCAAGAGCCACTGTCCCGCTGGCAACTCTATCTACGGGCAAGTTGGGGAGATGCCCTTATTCCCGACCTGACTCTCACTAATGTCACTATGCTCAGCCCAACCGATGGGAGTTTCCTGACCCAGATTGAGAGCAGCTATCCTTACAATGAAAGACTTGTTCTCACGACCCGGGTCATCATTAATGTGGGCAGTAAACAGAGCGAGCATGGCAGCACATCAAACCATATGGTCAGCCTGTGTCAATTAGAGTATTATTTTTAAAAAGCAACGCCAGGGTAGATGATCATCTAAGGGGGTATGATTGCACAACATGACAACATTAAACAAAGATATCAGCGTATTATTGATTGACGACGACGAAGAGCTAGGACTGATTCTACAACGTTATCTACAGCAGTTTAATTGCCATGTAACCATTGCGGAAGCCCCCTCCTGTGGCTATCAATTGTTAACGAAAGAGACTTTTGACGTCATCCTGCTTGATGTCATGTTACCTGAGCAAGATGGCTTTGAAGTCTGTCGTCAACTGCTCGGTAATCCACACCTTCATGGCCAGGCCCCGATCATTATGCTGACTGCTCGTGGTGATGTGATTGACCGTATTGTCGGTCTGGAACTTGGCGCTCAGGACTACCTGCCTAAGCCGTTTGAACCACGAGAACTGTTAGCTCGCATTCGTAATGTTGCCCGTCGCCATATGGTTTCAGAACATTATCCACCCTCACCGACTGGACTCACTCTTGACTATCATACTCAAGAAGCCTGGATAGATGGCCACAACATTACTTTAACGGCCATGGAATGGGCCTTACTGAGAATGTTGACAGATGAACCAGGACGGCTGTTCAGTCGCGATGAAATTATGGATGTTTTACAAGGTATTGACGCAGATGTCTTTTCCCGCGCCATCGATGCCCTGGTTTCTCGCCTGCGTCATAAGCTGGGAGATACGGCCAAAACACCACGCTTTATTAAGACCGTCTGGGGGCGAGGTTATCTCTTCCTCGACGCTGAACTCCATCATTCCAGCAGGCCACGCTTATGACAATATCTTTAGCGGCCATCCCCGAACGGATTAAAAAACTCAGCGGATCATTATTTGGCAGACTATTTCTTATTTCAGCTATCGCTGCCTTACTGATGCTACTAGTTATGGCTATCACGTTACGCGACATCCAGGTTCATAGTCCTAGCAATCAGATTTCCTATCAACTGCTCAGTATCCATTTTTCTGAAGCACCACCAACCCCAACCAAACTGCACCAATTTGAAACAGAAACAGGTTGGACACTGATCACCACTGGTCCCGATTTTCTTTGGCCTGAAACAGCCTCCTCCGAAATGGTGAATCATTTGAAGCAAGAAGCGCAGGATACCGATTTTGGTTTTTTCTGGTTGGGGAAGCAACGCTGGCTGGTCTTTCGCAATCAGGGGTACAATTATTTTGCGACAACTTTTCAATTAGAGTTTTCACCGGAGTTTAAACTGATTATCGCCCGTGGCCTCGGCTTACTTCTGCTGATCTCAGTACTTTCGTACCTGATGACTCGCTGGCTGTTCATGCCGATCTCCACATTGAAATCAGGAGCCGACCGGATCGCCAGTGGTGATCTGGACTATCGCCTGCCTACCGAGCGTAAAGATGAATTAGGTGCAGTCAACAGCAGCGTTAATGCCATGGCCAACCGTCTGCGTTTAGCAGTAGATGAAAAACGTCAGCTACTGCTGGCCATGGGGCATGAACTGCGCACCCCCTTGACGCGGATCAAGCTATTACTGGAAATGTTACCACAGGGTCAGGATCGCGATCAGATCGCCCGCAACCTTGATGATATTAACCAACTGGTCGTCACCCTACTCGACGCTGAAGCGTTGTCGGGTGGCTTTATGGCCCTGCAACGTACGGCCACGGATGTTAAACAGTTGGTAGAAAATTGCTGTGCCAATTTTGACCATCCAATGGTCTTAACCATGCCGGAGCCATTGCCGCAAGTTATGCTCGATCAATCACGCCTGCAAATAGTACTGCGTAATCTACTCAATAATGCGGTCAAATACGGAGGTGAAAAAATAACCATCGCTGCGAAATGTGATGATGCCTTCTTGTATATTACCGTAAGCGATGATGGCCAAGGAATTGAGGAGGATATTCTTAAGCAGCTTGGGCAACCTTTCTACCGACCAGATAGCGCCCGCTCGCGCAAGACTGGCGGGCACGGCCTGGGGCTATATTTAAGTCGTATTATTATAGAAAGCCATGGTGGCAAACTACAGATTGCCAGCCAAATAAAACAAGGCACCGATATCAACATTGAGCTCCCCTGTGAACCAACAACAACGGATGCAAAGTAAGGACCTTCAACAAAAGCCTGCAATGATTACTTTTTTCATCATCTTTACTGGCATCTTCAATCTGAACATGCTATCTTCATTACCGTTTTGGTTACATTTGATAATTTCATTCATTACAAGGAGTTTATAGCATGGAAGTTACTGAACAAATTCTGGATATCATGCGCGCTAACGAAGCACCTCTAAACGCTGGAAAAATTGCTGAATTAGGTGGTATCGAGCGCAAAGAAGTTGATAAGGCCATGACTAAGCTGAAAAAAGAAGGCAAGATTGTTTCACCTAAGCGGTGCTATTGGACTGCGGCGTAAAGTAGTACGCCTTTTACACCCAGACTTGCGTTGTTTGACCTTAGGTAAAATTGCTCGTTTGTAGTTCTGCATCTGCCATCTGACGATCTTCCAGATGGCAGACTTCTCTCTTCATACATCCAACCAGAACGCACCTCCAGCCTTTTTTAATCTTTTTTCACAAGAAAAAACTCCGATTTTTCAGTTGACTTATGCTAGAATCCGCGCCTGTTTTTTCCCTTAAGTTTTGATTGGAGTCCAACAGTATGAAACGTGATTTAGCTCTGGCATTTTCCCGTGTTACCGAAGGTGCTGCCCTTGCAGGCCACAAATGGCTTGGTCGTGGTGATAAAAATGCCGCTGATGGCGCAGCCGTTGAAGTGATGCGCGAACTGCTTAATAAAACGGAAATCGAAGGCGAAATTGTCATTGGTGAAGGTGAAATCGATGACGCACCCATGCTCTACATAGGTGAAAAAGTCGGTCGCGGCGGTGACGCTGTCGATATTGCCGTCGATCCGATTGAAGGTACTCGCATGACGGCTATGGGGCAATCGAATGCTCTGTCAGTTTTAGCCGCGGGTGAAAAAGGCAGCTTCCTGAAAGCACCTGATATGTACATGGAAAAGATTGTGGTCGGACCTGGTGCTAAAGGTTGCATCGACCTCAACCTTCCCTTAAAGGAAAATCTAGTCAACGTCGCAGCAGCTTTAAACAAGAGCATTAACGACCTGGTTGTCATCACCTTGGCTAAACCTCGTCATGACAAAATGATCAAAGAAATGCAGCAAATGGGTGTTAAAGTCTTTGCCGTGCCTGATGGCGACGTTGCCGCATCTATCCTTTCCTGTATGCCCGATAGTGAAGTCGATATGATGTACTGCATCGGTGGCGCACCAGAAGGTGTCGTTTCTGCTGCGGTCATTCGCGCCTTAAATGGTGACATGCAAGGCCGCTTGCTACCCCGCCATCAAGTTAAAGGAGATACTGAGGAAAACCGCTCCTTTGGTGAAATGGAACTCGCCCGCTGTGCGGAAATGGGTGTGGAAGCAAACAAGATTATGCGCATGGAAGATATGGTCCGCAGCGACAATGTCGTTTTTGCCGCCACCGGCATCACCAAAGGTGACCTGCTCGAAGGGGTCACTCGCAATGGCAACATTGCCACCACCGAAACCCTGGTGATCCGCGGCCGCAGCCGTACCATCCGCCGCATAAAATCGATCCATTACCTGGAGCGTAAAGACCCGGAAGTCAGAGATTTGATTTTATAATTTTTAGCGTTTTTTCAACGCAGAGGCGCGGGAGATGGAGAGGACGCTGAGAAAAGATTTTTTAGGTTTTAAAACCAAAAAAACACGCTCTTCTCTACGCCCTCTTTACCTCAGCGTCTCTGCGTTGAAAGAGTCTTAATCAAAAATCGTCCCAGCCATCGAGAACCGACGACTGATTATACGCCGATACCGTCGCTTCAAAGAAGTTACTCTTCACATCCCCTTCCCCTTCCGTATCAGCTAACTTCTCAAGGTGTTTATAGGGGTTTTTATCAAAGCCTTCATAGAGCTTGCCAGCAAAACCGAGCTTGTTCCAACGCTCATTAGCCAGCCATTTGGTATACATTTCGGTCGTTTCTTCACTGACCCCCAGGACATCATCACCAATAATATGATTAGTCCAGGCAATTTCCTGCTCAACTGCCATACGGAACATCTCTTCGACATCTTCTTGCGGGAAGAAATCAGGATAAAGCTCGCGAATTTCACGCACGATAAATTCAAACAAGACACAATGCGAAAGCTCGTCACGATTGATATAGCGGATGACTTCCGAAGTTCCAACCATCAGATGACGACTAGCCAGATTGTAGAAGAAGTTAAACCCGTTATAAAAATACAAACCTTCAAGCAGGTAATTAGCAATAACGACCCGGTAAAAATGCCTCTCGGATGGATCATCAATAAACTGTTGATAGATTTCAGCAACATACTTGTTGCGTTCAAACAGAACCTTATCGGTGCGCCATTTATCATAAATGCTGTTGCGCCGGTCGGTTGGAATAATCGATTCAACAACGTATTGATAACTCTGGCTATGAATCGCTTCCTGATACTGTTGGATCGCCAGCAGAAGATTTACTTCCGGAGCAGTAATATAATCATTAATATTGGATAGATTGTTGGTCTGAATACTATCCAGGAAAATCAAAAATGAGAGAATGCCGTCATAAGCTTGACGTTCTTCGACCGTCAGATGTTTATAGGGTTCAATATCCCCATTGAGATCGATTTTTTCCGGAATCCAGAAATTAGCCATCATATTACGGTACATCTTGTTGGCCCACTGGTAACGGACATTGTTCAAGTTAAAAATATTCGTACTGTTACCACCAATAATCCGCCGCGTATCAAGGGAGTCATCCCCTTCCGGATTAAAGAGTCGTTTCGGTTCCATCTTTGGCTCCTTTGTTTATGCCTCAACGCAGAGACGCAAAGAAGGAGAGAGCGCAGAGAAAATCTTATTTTGTTTTTTAAACCTTGAAACAGAATTTTCTCAGCGGCCTTTCCTGCTCTTCTACGTTACTTTGTGGCTATAAAGCAATTCTGAAATTTCAAATTTGAGATCTGAAATCGCGCAACAACGTTGCGCGTTACCCCGCACAGGAGACACACTCTTCTTTGGCTGAAGCAATGTTGCTGTTCTTCTGAATACTACGCGTATAGTAGATCGCTTTACAACCCTTCTTCCATGCATCTATATGAGTTTCATAGATATCTTTGGCGGTCAGGTTGTTATTTAGATTAAACAGTAACTCCATGGAGATTCCGGTATCCACATAGCGCTGCAAACGTGACACGACATCGACAACTGCACGTTGATCAATATGTTTCGATTCCTGGTAGTGCCACAGCTTATCCTTAATAAATGGGGGGACGATGGGCACCGTCCCGTTACTGTTATTATCAATGTAAAATTTACTGAAGATCGGTAGAACAGTAGCGGTACACCCTTGAACAATAGAACTACTGGTATTTGGCGCTATGGCAGTAATGTGGCTATTGCGAATACCGTGCTCGGCAATGCGGTCGAACAGAGTATCCCAGTCCAGGGTCCCATGCTCTTTAAACCAGTCACGGTCACGGCATAAAATCAATTCTTGCGACCAGGTGCTACCGTCATAAAGAGGATAACGACCCCGTTCACGCGCCAGATCACAACTTGCCCAGGTGCAGTGATAGCCGAATGCTTCAGCCAGCTTATCGACAGCATCACCTGCGCTGACATAAGGAATCCCTTTACGCGCCAGATAGTCAGCAAGGCCCATCATGCCAACTCCGATAGTGCGCAACAATTCGTTATGGCGCTGCCCCTCAGCAACGGGAACATCGGTAATATCGATGCAGTTATCCAGAATACGTACCGAAGTTTCACAGACGCCTGGCAGTTCGTCATCTTCCACGTTGGCCATATTAATCGATACCAGGTTACAGGTATGCACCAGGCCAGGCTCGACATCACGCGCAATGGTCCCGTCTTCGAAGCGCTGTGGCCCAATCTTGGAAGGCTTGACGACCGAGTAAGATTCAACACACAGGTTGGTGCAGGGAATCATACCCACATGCTGATTAGGGTTAGCACGGTTGATAGTATCCTTAAAAGAGATGTACGGCATACCCGTTTCAATCTGTACTTTCATGATCTGTTTATACAGTGACTTGGCATTCACCTTTTCGAACAGCTCGATTTTGCCCGCCTCGACCTCGCGATAAAGATGATCAAGCGCTTTTTCAAATTCAGTTCCCCAGAGTTCAGCCAATTCATAGCCAAAACGGGTACGAATTTCGTGGGGATCAAACAGATACCAATCCTCGTTATTTTCTACCGCACGCATAAAGCGATCAGTGACTACGACCTGAGGGAAAACATCAAAGGCCTTACGGCGCTGATCACCATTTTCGGTCTGGAGTTCGAGAAAATCTTCCATATCAAGGTGCCAGCTATCCAAGGCGACAGTCACAGCACCTGCCCGCTTTCCGCCTTGGTTAAAATAGAGAGCAATGTCGTTAATGACCCGCACATTAGGAACAACCCCACCAGCTCGCCCAATCGAATTACGAATGCGAGCACCCTGCGAACGAATGCGACTGATGCTGACGCCAACACCACCACCGCCGGAGCTGATCTGGCCAACTTGTTCAAAGGTGTGAAAGATACTGTTGGTATCATCATCAACAGCAGTAATGAAGCAGCTGGACAAGTTACCATTGGGCTTGCGCAGATTAATCAGAATCGGCGTAGCCAGAGAAATCTTACGTTTGGCCAGCATCACGTAGGTATCGCGAACACGTTGCAGACGAATATCCTCAGGCTGGTTCTGCTCTATCAACAGAGAAATAGTCAGCAGCGCCTCTTGCGGCATTTCGATGACCTGATTGTCATACTCAAGCATGTAACGTTTGATCAGTAGACTGATGCCGGCATAGTCATAATCATAATCATATTCCTGCTGCAGGAACTGACCTGCTTTATGTAATTCCTTCTCAGTATATTTTTCCAGAAGAACCTTAGAATAAATACCCTTGGCGACAAAATCTTTTACCGTTTGGCAATAGCTGGGATAACGATATTCATAAGGGATATCACGTGCCAGGTGGACGCGCTTATAAAAATCGACCAGTTTCAGTCGTGCCGCAAGAATGCGCCAGTCAGGTTCTTCAATTGAGGTCAGATGCAGTGATGTCTCAATGACCGTTTCATGTATTTCTCCGGTGGTCATCTTATTACGGAAATGAATACTCAACTTCGATTCCAGCTCAATAGGATTAATATCCAACCCTTCGGCAGCCCACTGAATAACTTTACGAATTTTACCTATTTCCAGGGGAGCTTCTTCCCCGTTACGTTTAATAATGCGGTAGCGTTTTGCCATGTCCCCGAACCTCCGGTGTTTTGTCATTAAGCGAATTAGCACTATATCTTGTAGCAATAGATTCGGAGTATACATTATCTAGAAATAAATTTAAGACAAAAATGGTTATTTATTGAAAAAAAATCCCGTTTATTGATTCCAGTTTCCAAACTAAGCGTTTTTACGAGAAAAAGAACCGAAAAGTAGAAATACGTTATCAGAGCGGGAAGTGTTGCCACCCGAAACTTCCGGATGGCAACAGGTTCGTAGATCAGTGTCCGGACCGTTGGCCCATAGGGATTCGAACTGGCCGAGACTGCAGATGGTAATGCAACAGAAAATAGCCACTTAATGCTGAGACCAAAGAACCCAGTAAAATTCCGAGCCGTGCAGAATTCAGTGCCCCGGGAGCAACATCTCCCAACGCCAGGGTTGAGATAAACAGACTCATGGTGAAACCGATGCCACACAGCAAGGACATGCCGTGGAATTCTCCCCAGCTAACTCCTTGCGGCAGACGGGCCAGGTGCAATTTGACAGCACACCAGGAAAACACAAAGATACCGACTTGCTTGCCAACAAACAGTCCAGCAGCAATACCGATTGTTAACGGGCTGAACAGATCGCTCCAAGCCATTCCGGTTAATGGGACACCGGCGTTAGCAAAAGCAAACACAGGTAAAATACCATAGGCAACCCATGGGTGCAGACTGTGCTCAAGATGACGTAAAGGAGAGTGACCATGAGCATCCTGCGTACCCAAAGGAATGGCAAAAGCCAACACAACTCCAGCCAAGGTAGCATGGACACCCGATTTTAAAACGCAGACCCATAGGAAGACCCCAAGAATCATATAAGCAGAGATACGGGTCACACCAAAGCGATTAAGTAGAAACAGACCCACAGTTGCTGCTGCCGCAAGAATTAAAGACACAGCGGACAGATCTGCCGAATAGAACAGGGCAATAATCACGATAGCGCCCAGATCATCTAAAATTGCCAGAGTCAGCAAAAATAATTTTAACGAACCAGGCACCCGGCTACCTAACAGGGCCAAGATACCAAGGGCAAACGCAATATCTGTTGCCGCCGGAATTGCCCACCCTTTCAGGTTCTGAGGATCTCCCAAATTGAACAGCACAAATACCAGGGCAGGAATGACCATGCCACCAACGGCCGCAATACCAGGTAATGCGATCTGAGGAATACTCGACAGTTCCCCTTCAAGAATCTCACGTTTGACTTCAAGACCGATCAATAAAAAGAAAATCGCCATCAACCCGTCATTGATCCACAACAACAGTGGTTTGGCGAGCTCAAGCAAGCCAATATGAATTTCGAAATGGGTTTGCAGCAATCCATTGTACAGCCAGGCTAAGGGAGTATTGGCAGAGATCAGCGCCAATAACATGGCGCTGATCAATAGAATTCCGCTTGCAGATTCAAGCTTCAAGAAATCGCGGATAGTTTGTACTGTCATATCTTCCTCTTCTCTTGTGGTTTGTAGTGGACAAAAAGTTTAGATCATGTTCAAGCATCAGTGGCCCATAGCTTCGAGCTTGCTGATGCGTTCTTCCATCGGCGGATGGGTTGAAAAAAGGCGCGCTACGCTTGCCCCCTTTAAAGGATTAACAATAAACATATGTGAGGTCGCCGGGGTGGCATTATCAAAAGGAACACGTTCAGCACCAGCATGTAATTTCCGCAATGCATTGGCCAGGGACTTCGGCTTACCGCAAATTTCAGCACCTCTGGCATCAGCCAGAAATTCGCGGGAACGGGAAACCGCCATTTGAATTAACATTGCTGCGATCGGAGCGATAATAGCTAAAGCGATTGATCCGAGCAGGCCACCCCCTTCCTCATCATCTTGGCCACCACCAAAGATTGCAGCCCACTGCAACATATTCCCTAACATTCCTATAGCACCAGCAAAGGTTGCGGCTATGGTCGAGATCAACGTGTCACGATTTTGGACATGGGCCAGTTCATGGGCCATGACTCCAGCTAGCTCATCTTCATCCAACAAACGCATTATTCCCTCTGTTGCAGCAACAGCAGCATGCTGGGGATTGCGTCCGGTAGCAAAGGCATTAGGAGCGTCTGAAGGAATAATGTAAACGCGCGGCATCGGTAAACCAGCCTGCTGGGCCAACCGCCTGACCAACCCATAGAAAGCAGGATGGTCGTGCTCGCTTACTTCCCGAGCCCGATACATTTTGAGAACAATCTTGTCGGAATACCAATAGCTGAAAAAGTTCATGCCCCCCGCAATGAGGAAAGCAATCAGCATGCCCCCCTGACCACCAATGGCATTTCCCATGGCAACCAGAAGCAAGGTTAAACAGGTCAATAGAAAGGTTGTTTTGATGCGATTCATTCTTTTACCTCCATGTGTGTGGTGCAGGTAAAAGAAAAGACCTTTACCTGCACATAGTTTTCCTATGTTCAGATAAAGGTCTCGCAGATTCGACTTAAGGTCGGAACCCCGTGTCCGAGTGCCACAGCACTGTAATGACGAACGACGGGCCGGCGGTTTCTCTCGCCGGTAGCTACTCCCCTTTAATTAGCTACCAAGTTAACCAATCCGATAATGAATGTCAATATTCACAACCCTAATTCCCTATCAAACCACTATCAACCCCCCAAAATATATCTACATTAAAGGATGTCATGTTCTCTGACATTGACATGCTTAATCGTTTAAGCATATGCTTGCAATCTATTCTTTGTCACCAAAAGGTCAATGATGAGCCCCAAAAGTAGTAGTAAGCGTATTACTCTTAGTCTAATTGCCAAAGAGGTCGGCCTGTCCAGTGCAGCAGTATCTATGGCACTACGCGGCCACCATCGTGTTTCTAAAGCAACGCAGAAGAAGGTCGCCGAAGTCGCGACCAGACTCGGTTATGTTTATGATCGCAATGCCGCACGCTTGCGAACCGGACAATCGAACACTATCGGCATCATTATTAGCGACATATCAAATCCATTTTTCGCTGAACTGGTTGCCGGTGTAGACGATATTATTGATCCTGCAGGTAAAATTTCTATCCTCATCAACAGCCGCGATGACCAGCAGCGCCAACTGCAGTTACTCAACCGCCTGCGGGAACAGGGTGTCGACGGTATCATTATCTGCCCAGCCCCCGGAACAGATGAGCAGCTGTTTGCCCAAATCAACTCCTGGGGGATGCCTTGCGTACAAATGCTACGTCGTGTGACTGACCTGTATTGTGATTATGTCAGTGCAGATTATCATCAAGGGATGTCTTTACTCAGTGAACACTTGATCAATCTGGGGCACAGGCGCATTGCCTATATTGGCAGCCACCTTGAACACTCAGCAGCCAAACAACGCCTGAGTGGGTTTCTGGACGCGCTTAAAAAACATGACCTCAAGCCAGCTGCGATTGAGTGCTGTGATCTTACCAGAAGAGCGTCCAGAAACCTGATAAAATCCCTTATAAAGCGACCAGAGCCACCAACTGCAGCAGTCTGCTATAGTGATATTATCGCCTTTGGGGTTATATCCGGACTACATGACCTGGGTATTGAAGCTGGCCGCGACTTTGCGGTAACGGGCTTTGATAACAGTGATGAAGCGCAGCAAGCTTGGCCGCCCTTAACCACTGCGGCAAGCCATGCCCGAGAAATTGGCAAAGAAACTGCTAAACTGCTGTTACGCCGTATTGCCGAACCTGAGGCAGTGCTTGAAAAAACAATTATTCCCACAGAAATCATTATTCGTAGTACCTGTGGTTTCAGTTTAACATCCTAAACCTATAGAAAAACAAAGGAGATGCTATGTCAGTTCTATTGCGATCAGCGCTTAAGCCAGATGAGATCACCACGGAAATTGAAGAACGCTTTAACCCTATCTGGGAAAAGGGTCCCATCAGTAAGGACGTTGCCAAGGATATTAGTGTCGTCATTACTAAGGGTGATCTGGGGCTCAAAAGTGATGAAATGCGTGCCCTTCCCAACCTTAAGCTTATTTCAGTGTATGGGGTCGGGACTGATTCCATCGATTTGGAACAAGCTAAGGAGCGTGGAATCCAGGTGGCAACAACGCCGAATGTCTTGACCAACGCAGTTGCTGAAATGGCCCTGGCCCTGACGCTGGCCGGTGCCCGGCGTATTGCTGAAGGGGATCGCCATGTCCGTGCCAACAAATGGCCCCAAAGCAGTCTGGGATTGGGTTGGTCAGTCAATGGCGAAACTGCCGGTATTTTTGGTTATGGTCGTATAGGTAAACGGATTGCTGAGTTGTGCCGTGCCGTTGGCATGAAAGTGCTTTATACCGATTTGCAGCCAACCCCGGGCGAAGAAGAAGCCTTCCGCCCCTCGGCTGAAGCTTTGGCTAAAGATTGTCGGGTGCTGATTATTGCTGCCGAGGGCGGAGAAAAAACCCGTGGTTTGATTAATCGTAAGGTCCTTAAAGCTTTGGGAACTGATGGTCTTCTGGTTAACATCGCCCGTGGTACGGTAATTAATGAAGCAGAATTGATCGAAACCCTGGAGGCGGATGAAATTGCCTGCGCCGCTCTTGATGTTTTTGAAGATGAACCAAATGTTCCTGAAGCATTGCGCAACAATCCAAAATTGGTTCTGACTCCTCACGTGGCTTCCGGCACCATTGATGCCCGTATTGCCATGGGTCGTCTGGTTATTGACAATACCGCTGCATTTCTTGCTGGCGAACCATTACTGACTCCCCTTTCTTGGTAACAGGAGCAAAACCAATGGAGGACACACGCTCAATTGGTCTTATCGGCCTTGGTGTTATGGGGCAAAACCTGGCCCTGAATATGACCGATCACGGCTTTACGGTTGTCAGTTTTGATCCTTGGGAAAGCGCCCGGAATAATTTTTCCGGGCTCGCAAAGGACAGTGCAAATCCTGCTCAGGTTATCATTTGTGACGACCTTGACAGCTTTATTCAAGCGTTGCCAGCGCCACGCAGTATTCTGCTTATGGTTAAAGCGGGTGAGGTGGTCGATCAACAGATTGAACAGCTGCTCCCACTGCTGAGCGTTGGTGACACCATAATCGATGGCGGCAATTCCCATTACCACGATACCCGGCGCCGTGAAAAATACTTGCAGGAGAAACAGCTGTACTTTATTGGCCTGGGAATCTCAGGTGGAGAAGAAGGTGCCCGTCGTGGTCCTGCCATGATGGCCGGTGGTGCAGCAACATCTTTTGCCCGCGTTGAACCTATCTTCACAGCTATTGCAGCGCGCTTTGATGATGAGCCCTGCTGTGCTTTGGTCGGCCCTGATGGCGCCGGTCATTTTGTCAAAATGATTCATAACGGTATTGAGTACGGCATTATGCAGCTGATTGCGGAAATCTATGTGCTGCTGCGCGATATCGGGAAGTTATCTCATGCTGAAATGTCCGCGACTTTCCGCGCCTGGAATCAGACGGAACTGGCATCGTATCTGGTTGAGATCACCGCAGATATTCTCACCACCCCCGACGAGCACAGCGATTCTCCCCTGGTGGAGATGATTCTGGACAAAGCAGGTCAGAAAGGAACCGGTCGTTGGAGCAGTGAAGCCGCTCTTGAAACCGGAATTCCGACACCAACAATCACCAATGCAGTCTTTGCCCGAGCATTGTCAGCCCTGAAAGAAGAACGCCTGCGCGCTGCAAATATTCTTGCTGGCCCGGCTCCGGTAGTTCAAACAGATAAGGCCGCAATTGTTGAGGCGACGCGCCAAGCTCTGCTCGGTTCTATCATTGCTGCGTATGCGCAAGGACTGGCAGTCATTACTGCAGCATCACAGGAATATGGTTGGCAGGTTGATATTGCAACAGTTTCTAGCATCTGGAGAGCAGGCTGCATTATCCGTGCAGAATTACTCGACACCATTACCCAAGCCTATCGTCAGGATGAGCAACCACTCAACCTGATGTGTGCTTGCGGACTTGCAAAAACTTTGGCTAACACTCAACAAGGCTGGCGTAAAACTGTGATAACTGCAGTCGAAAGCGGCGTTCCGATACCGGCCCTGTCATCTGCCTTGAGCTATTATGACAGCTACCGTTCACCGCGACTGTGGGCTAACATGATCCAAGCTCAACGCGATTATTTCGGTGCTCATACATACGAAAGAATTGATCGGGAAGGTATCTTCCATAGTCAATGGACATAAATACGCAAATTCGTGCACAGAGTCACAGTTCTCTTTTCTTGAGCCTTTTATTGAGCGCCTGTTTGGATACCCCCAATAATCGCGCTGCTTGACTCTGGTTATTTTTAGAAAGCATTAAGGCCTGATCAATACTATACTCGGCCACTTCCTCAAGGGTTGGGAAGTGGCCAAATAATGCCTCTAAAGAGGTCACCTCTGATGAGGCTTGGTAGTCAGGCACAGTCATCTTTCCTGGCAAGCGCTCAATGATAATGTCCGCAGAGATCTCATCACTCTGGCAACGAGCAACAGCGTCAAATACATAGGTTTTCAATTCACGAATATTGCCTTCAAAAGGATGGTTCAGCAACAAACGCAGAGCATCACCGCTTAAGCGGGGAGCTTCTTTGCCAAGACTTGCAGCGGATTCGGCAAGTAAATGATCAATTAACAAAGGGAGATCTTCACGCCGCTCGCGCAATGGCGGAACCTTGATTAAATGAGTACTTAACCGATAGTAAAGATCGCGCCGGAACAGGCCGTCCTGACCAGCCAGACAGGAAAGGTCACGATTAGTTGCGGTAATGACCCGGGCACGATTTAGCTTAGCCTGATCAGATCCAAGTGGATAATAAATGCCTTCCTGCAAAACACGCAACAGCTTAACTTGTGAGGCCTCTTTGAGATCACCGATTTCATCCAGAAAGATCGTTCCACCAGCGGCTTTTTCCAGTAGACCAGGCCGTTCCCCCGCGGCTCCTGTATAGGCCCCCTTAACATGACCGAAAAGAGTATCTGAGAGCATGGTATCATCAAGACCGGATACATCGACCGCCACATAATCACCAGCCAGACCGCTGACATCATGAACAGCCCTTGCTAACAGTTCTTTACCAGTACCTGTCTCACCAAGGATCAGTACCGGCTGGTTACTGGCCCCGATATTTTCAATATATTGAAACACCGCCCCCATCGCCGAATTCTGGGTAACGATTGATTGAAAGGCAGGATGTCCTTGCTGTGTTGCAGGTTGAAAGCTAACTCCCTTTAGCGACATCACTTCAGTACGCAAATCAGCAATTTCCATTGCCGTGCGTAATGCGGAACCAAAACTATCCATACTGATCGGCTTAACCAGGTAGTCGTGAGCACCTAACTTAAGGCACCTGATGGCGGTTTCAATCTCTGAATTAGCCGTGCAGATAATCACCGGCACCTGGGGCCAGCGTTCCTTAAGCTCACGCAGAACCTGCTCTCCCGATTTCACCGGCATATTCAGATCAAGAAAAACTACCGGTGCGACAAGTTTTTCCATATAACTGAGAACTTTGGTACTGTCCTGCAAGGTATGAATCTTCTTGATCCCCATGGAACGTAGCAGAAAGCCATAGGCATCGAGCTCTGACTGCTCATCATCAATCAGAAGGATATCGGGATTCCGGTTACCTAAATCAAGCATGAGTGACCTCAGGAGGAGAATATTGGGGTAAACGCACCGTCATAATTGTACCGTACTCTGAACTCATCGCACTTATGTGGCCATTCATTTCCTGTTCGATCATCATTTTCGCCATATACAATCCGATTCCGGTTCCGGACTGGGTTCCCTTGGTGGTGAAGTAAGGCGAAAAGATATGAGCCAGATGATGATCAGCAATACCACAGCCGTTATCTTTGACATGTAATACAATGTCATCCACCTCGGTGAGCACCTCAATCACAATTTCACCAGGGTGGGGATCATCCATGGCCCGTAGGCATTCTTCAATGGCATCTTTAGCATTGCTCACCAGGTTCATCATGACATGGACAAATTCACTCTGATAGCCATTGGTCACGAACTCTGCGGCATCAGCATCAACCCGAACCGAAATATTAAATTCAGATTGTTTGAGCCGGGGCGCTACCAGCTTGATAGCATGATTGAGGGCCTTAAGCACGTCAAACGGCTGCTTACTTTTTGATGGCTTAAAAAAGTTACGGAAGTCATCAATCGTTTTGGACATGAACTGGACCTGGATATTGGTATTTTTAACCAGGGTTTCAACAAATGGTTTGTCGATCGCCCGATTGATGTATGCCGCCTGCAAACTGGCAATGTAGGTTGACAGAATATTTAGAGGCTGCCGCCACTGATGAGCAATAGCGCCGAGCATTTCTCCCATAGCAGCCATTTTCTGATTTTGCAATAACTGTCGTTCAGCAAATACACGCTTGGAAATATCACGAATACTGGTCAACACCAGCTCTTCCTTATTGAGACGTAACGTTTTAAGGCTTACTTCTGCGGGAAATTCGCTGCCATCCAGACGGCGGAAGGTCCATTCGTAATACTGTTGCTGACCAGCAATGGCCTGGTCAAGAATCGTCTTTGCGGTCTCTTCGCTACTCCCGCCATCAGGCTGAATATCAGGAAAAAGGTCAAGCTCATTGCGGCCAATAAGGCTGTAACGATCTCCCCCGAACAGATCAGACGCTTTATCATTGCATTCAATGATGGTCATTTCTTTACTGATCAGGATCGCATCGTTGGCAACATTGAACAGAGTCTTATAGCGCGTCTCGACCTCACGGCGCTTCCGTATATTCCAGCTCAGATCGGCACTGATCCCGGAAATCTGAGCGACATGATCCTGAATGGCTGATTGATAGCGTTTACTTGAAATAAACAGTAAAACGCCACTGCCGCCAACCCCAATTAAGGTCAGAATAGCCAGGCCACCAAGAACTTTAAGAAGTATCTCCGCAGCAAATAAGAGCGTGGTGGTACGCAGCTGGCCGTATGCTTCTTTAACTGGAATCGTGGTACACAGATACCAGTCAGTATTACTGATCTGTTTATAGGCCAGCAGGTTATCCTGCCCTTCACCTTGATAGTGAATCGTCCCTTCATGCTGCAGGGAAAATGTTTCGGCAATATTGCTCAATGCCGGCTCGATCTCCTGCAAGGAGGCTCTTATGACATAATTCTGATTAGGGTGAATCAAAATAGTGCCATCTTTAAGCGCAACAAACAAATAGCCGGTCTCTCCGATCTTTGTTGCTAACAAAGTTTTGACAAGAGAATCAAGAATAGTATCAGCTGCCATAACGCCAACAAAATGTCCTCGATAGTAGAGAGGGGTCACCAGGGCAATGACAAACTCTTTGGTTACCATATCAATATAGGGCGTGGTGAAACTGGTCTTGCCTGCCTTAACGGCCTCGAGATACCATGGCCGCTCTCTGGTATCGTAATCAGGAGGGGGCTCCCACCCGGCACCATCGATGATCGCCCCATTGGTCTTGCCGATATAGACATCACTAAAATGACCAGCACGCATGGCCATGCGCAACGGATCAAGAGTCGCCTGATTATTCCCTAACTGTTCATAAGGAATCGAATCTGCTGCGGCATCAAGTATGCGCATCTGTTGATCAAGCCAGATTTCCGTGGCATCGACACGGTTATTGACCCGAACCAGCTGATGATCCGCAATAATCCGTTCAACAACGACGCTGGTACTACGATATGTCACTGCCACAGCGCTGAGTAGTAACAGCGAAATAATGCTCATCCACAACAATGTTTTTTTCGTCTTGTTTGCCATTTACCATACCTTGATATTAACGCCACGCTGAAATGCCGCACGAAGACTAATAAATTCTATGCCTAAAAACGAGTATTTTTTCACAAAGACCACAGCTGGCTGAAAACTAGCATCCCTTGAAAACGTCTTCAGATCAAATAGATATGCCGAAGCGCCGTACCCGACTCGCATTCAGTTTACTTTCACGACCAATATATTTAAGCGCCGCGGTCGCCTTATCAGCAATAAGATCCTGATGATGGGAAGCCCCACCCATGCGGCTGTACTTGAGGCATAAATCGATATAACGTGACAGATATGGTTCTTTAATGCGTTTAAACAGATCAACATATTCTTTGACCGACGCATGAGACAAAAGCATTTCTTCATGATCATGGTCACCATGACTGTCCAGAATACGCTCAATAATTGTTTCGAGAGAATGGTGTTCGCGCATGGAATCGAAGGTGAGCTGAAACTTTTTGATCACTTCTTCATCTCTAATAACATTATTCAATGAACCATTTTCAAGGTTGAACAAGGTAATTTCCGAATGACGTTTTTCAATGTATAAATCGATAATCCGCGTCGCAAGTTTATGACGCCCAAGGTTACGTAATAGCCTGACCGCACCATCAAGATTGGCGGGACTGATGTATTTAGCCCCATTCTTGAAGCTGGCGGATAAATTGTCGATAACCTCCTGAGCGTTATCATCAAAGGACTCATTAAATTTGTCCCAAGCCGCCTGAAACGACTCCTGTGACTGTCCCTGAGAAATTTTTTCGCTGTAGATGGTCGCATCAGCAAGAAACCGTTGCTCATCGAGAAAACCATTTTCAACCAAACGGGCAATTTGAGTGTCAAACTCATCAATGCGGTAATTGTCATATTGACGGAGCAAAGAACACCAGTTCTGCTGTTGAATCGACAATCTATCATCGTCCAGCTCACCAAAAACATTACTACGGCCAAGAACAAATTCGAAATCAGGAACATCTTGAGACTGGCTATAATAACACCAGGTCAATAATGTTACGGTACGCATAGCCCGATCAAGGACATCCTCATCATACTCTTTTAACAGCAGGACCAAAGTTGCAGCCAGCTTTTCGATCTTTTTTAAAATTCTGATATTGCTGATACTGAGCTTCATTATATAACCGCTCAGCAGATGCGATAGCCGGCCATTCATCAGCGCAATACCGATACATTCATCTGCCGTCGGAGCAAATAGCAATTCGGTATCGATGACTTTTTCGCGCAGCTTCATGTAATCGATAGAGGCTTCTTCGGCCAGGCTCTCATCATTAAGAATCAGTACGATTTTGCACTGTTTCTGTTCTTTAAGCAGGCTGATCAGCCCCATAACTTCCTGGGCAGCAACACCCTCTCCTTTGCGTTCGAAATCATCAATACAGATAATGGTCTTTTCCAACGATAGAAAAAGAAGCGTGTCAAAAATACCGTGATAAGGCTCAAAAGCTCTGCTGCCCTGAGATAAGGGAAAGGATTTTTTATTAAACTGGGCAATCAGATCAGCGGTATTGCTTCTGAAACTTTCCAGTGTTGGTTTACGGCCAATAAATTGATGTTCAACAATATTTTCAAAAATGGCGAATTTCAGATCAGCAATAGAATGAATACCAAACAGCGACACATAGGAATATTTCTGCAATGCAATTTTATTTTTGTTTTTGGCTAATTTCAGATATTTATTCCAGGCGTAAGTTTTCCCGACCCCCCAATCACCTTTGATGGAAAGAACTTCAGGGGTATCGCTACTTAAAAACTTTTCGATTTGCTGTTGAACCACTTCAACCGCCATAATTAGCCTCATTTCCACCGTAGATTATTTCAGCAGGCCCTGCATTTGGGTACGAAATTTACCTGCCCCTCCATTAGCAGGGTGGCGAACTTTTACCGCAGCTATATCTAATTGCTGTAACTGAGCAGCGGCCTTTTCACCAATGGCGACAATATGTTTAAACTGCCCAATATCGATGAGTTCCAATAACTTACTGTGCCCGGCCGCAAGCTCTTCATCTTGCGGGGTACGATTGGTCAGTAATCCACGTGACGGGTGATAAGGGTGCCAGGGAAACGCATTCCACAGTACAACGCGGCGCGGATCGATACCATGAGTCACAAAAAAGCCCCAGACAATCGTTGCGGTCGGTTCGGTAAAACCAGCTGCACGTACTTCGGGGCGACTCGTGCGCTGAGGCACAAGTTGTTTAAAAACCATTTCAGGATGAAGGTCTTTATGCTCTAACCCGCCTAGCAGCAAACGCTCCGATGTCATAGGAATACCACTAAAGTGCCCACCCTGGTAACCAATCGCTTCCGCACACAGTAGAGTATCTGCCTTCCCGATCCGTTCATTCAGATAACAGGTCAGTTGTTGCCGCCGAATAGCTGGCCCATTCGTGTCCAGATCATGGTCAAGATCAGATTCTCCCCAGGGATTAAACACACCAGGACTATGATAATCAGCCAATGAAGCAACAAAACGGTCAATCATGAGAATTTTCCTGAATCAGAATAAATGGCTTAACAATAAGCATCCAGAACGGTTTATCCAGAGCATTTTCCCAGTTTTCAAGTTGGCTACTAGTCGGTTTTGTCAGCTCGCCGGATGCTATCCATTGCTCTACCCTGGCGCTATCGTCTTCAGCGACTGCGACTGCAGTGGTAACCATATCGAGTTTTGGCGCGACGAGGATGATAGCATCTCGTTGCAGGTGGATGCGCAATTCGCGCCAGCTCACCTGAGCAAGGTCATTGCGAAAGGTCGTAATCAGTTCAGGCATGGTTCCTCCAAAATGCAAAGCATATTCATTTGAAGACTAAAAACAACGAGAATAACCAGCAGGAAAATCAGCGTCAAGCAGATCAAAAGCCAGCGAACTACTTTTCGTGCTATAATTAAAACTAAAGAAATTTGATCAACATTCCGAATAACATGTTAAGATCCTTATGATTATAAGTACTTAAGCACGTATTTTCTGCAGCAGAAACAACATTTAAAGGGTCATCTTAACCCCAAATTTACCGATTCAAATTAATAAAATCAGTCACTTGAACTGGTTGTATTAAGCAAAGTGCCCTTAACATCGATGGACAGATTAACCCTGAAGCTGTTAACAAACAGTTTCCAAGCAGCCCAAAGAGCTAATCGGCCTCATTAATATGGTAAAGACAACCAGAGAGCAGCGCGTTGAAGTTGGAACCAAGCACCTCGGTGATTTTGTCACTGATGCGTATTCCCTGCGACTCGATCTTCACAAAAATGAATTGGAATGTTGCGCCAGTATTGAAGTGTATGATGCGGACAACAGCATCGCCCCCGCCAAACTTATCAGTATTTTACGTAATCATGACATCATCAAAACTGTTGACCTCGAGCAAATTGCCATTTTTTGTGGAGAAGCTGCCCAAGGTGCCAACCTGGATGATTTTGTCCTGGCTACCGGTACCCCTCCTGTCCATGGTAAAGACGGTTGGTTTGAACTTATTGTCAGTACCGGAAAAGAGGATGACGAACTCGTTGAAGACGATCAGGGCCGGGTCGATTTTAAGGACATTCAAAGTTTTTCTAATATTGAAGCTGGCCAGGTCATTGGTAAACTCTACCCCCCAACCTATGGTGAACCCGGGAGCACAGTCACCGGTAAAGAAATTCCTGCCCAAGACGGTAAAGCCAGCCCGGTTAAAGCCGGTAGTGGTGTTACTCTAAATAATGACGGGACTGAGTTAATTGCTGAAATACAAGGGCGAGCAGTCTTTGACAAAAACGTTCTCAGTGTCGTTGAAGAGATGGTTGTCAGAGGAGACGTTGACTTTAATGTCGGCCACATATCTTTCAATGGCTTTGTCGACATCAAGGGCGATGTTCTTGACGACTTTAATATCTCAGCTACTAAGGGAATCAATGTCAGTGGCACGGTTGGTGCCTGCCAGATTAAATCCGATGGCCCAGTCACCTTAGGCAGTATGGCGGGTAAAGGAATTGGCAAAGTTATCTGCCAAGGAGATTTTCGCAGCCGTTATCTGAATCAGGCTCTGGTTGAATGTTATGGCAATATTTACCTTGAGTACGAGATGCGTAATTCCAGCCTTAAATCAGCGGGCGCGATCTACTGTGAGAAAGGGGTTATCTCTGGTGGAGAGTGTATTGCCCTGGAAGGGATTGAAGTAAAAACTCTGGGCGCAAGAGCCGGGGCAAAAACAGCAGTCACCGCCGGAGTCTATTTTCCTGAAGCTGACCGTCTTAATTTTTTACGTAAACAGACCAAGAGCTTCACAGAACAGACAAAAACTATCGGAGAGACGCTGGGTGCCTTGAACAAAAAACCATTAGCGAACCTGCGTCCTGCACTACGCGAAGCATTTGAGCTACGTATTAGTATCCTCACCCAGCGGCATGGCAACCTTGAAGGCGAGAATAAAAAACTGAGCCAAGAGCTTGCGGAGTTTCAATTCAGTTCGCAGCCAAAGGCTAATCCAAAAATCAATGTCCTTGGTGAACTAAGAGAAAAAGTCACTATAACACTTGGCGATGCGAGCGAAGAAACTGTCCTAGACCTCAGTGGCCCCATGTCAATTATAGAAAATCCAACCACCGGGGGCTTACGCTACCTGACCTATTCCCCTCTTCAAGTCTCCGCTCAAGTGCTGGAAGAAGAACAGCAGGAAAGTGCCGAAGATTCTGCCCAAACAGAATAAACAGACCGTTACTTGCGCGCCTGAAGTGTGGCCGTAACCTTTTCAGCAGTTGTATTAGCGGCATTAATGCAGTCATTTAAACTAACACCACTAAAGGCATTACCTGTCACAAACATGCCAGACAAAGAACTGAGTTTATCAGTGATCTCGGCTACCCGAGTGGCATGACCACGGGTGTACTGCGGAATAGCCTTAGGATGACGAAAAACACGAACAAATTCAGGCTCACAAGAGATTCCCATAATTTGCTGTAAATCACCTTTTGTTCTGGCAATGACCTCTTCGTCACTTAAATCTATCGCCTGAGGATTTGTCGCCCCGCCCATCATCGATCGGAGTAACGCCTTCCCTTCAGGAGCACGCCAATTAAAGATACTCGAATCCCATAAAGTGCCAAGGGTATGACGTTCTTCTGCTCGCGGAATGAGATAACCAAAACCATTTAGGTCGTGAGAGATAGCGGCCTTTTCGTAACCAAAACAGACCACATTCATTGCCGCATAGGGGATCTCATCAAGCAATGCAGCAGCCTCAGACACATGCTCAGCAAGCAAGGCCGACAATGCATAAGCGGGCAGAGCAGTCACAACGAATTCAGCTTCCTGGGTGGAACCATCTTCCAGCTCAAGCAGGTATCCTCCCTGTTTTGGACTGATTCGACGTAATCCGACACCGAGGAACTTTTCTCCTTTAACCTGACGCGCGATACTATCCGTCAGATACTGAATTCCACCACTAAAAGAGGTAAGAACACCACCAGGCCCAGCGGCACTAGCAACCACTTTACCAGCCTGCTGCTCGGCACGCTTCTTCTTGGCTAACTTCAGCATCGCCCTGATAAGACCTCCGTATTCCTGTTCTAACTCATAAATACGCGGAAAACAGCTTTTTAGACTCATAGTTTCCGGATCACCTGCAAAAATACCTGAAACCATCGGTGCAATTAACTTATCCAAGGCCTCCGGGCCAAGACGGCGCCGACCAAACTCGGCCAGAGTTTCGTCATCGGCACCTGTCCTTTTGGGAATAACAAGCTCAGCAGCCAGGCGGATTTTTCCCGGCCAGGAAATAAGTGAAGACTTAAGAAATGAAGGTCCGTTTTCAGGTAACCGGTTGAGAGTTTTATTGGAATAGATAAAACGTTTACGGGCATTATCATCAGAACGCAACAATTGCTGATTGATGCCAAGTTGATGACAAAGGTCAAGGGTCATCGGCTTGTTATCCAGAAACCCGTTGGGTCCCCACTCGCACAGATAGCCTTCTTCCTGGCGAGACCAGATTTTACCACCACAGCGCTGTTCTTTTTCTATAATCAGAGTTTCTATTTCCAGATTTTTTGCGGCCGCCTCACGCTCTATGGCAAAAGCCGTTGAAAGTCCGGAAATACCGCCACCAATTATCGCAACACGGGCCATGTCAAACTCCTCATAAGGAATAGAAGAACTATTACTAGATCAAGTATTTTGGGAAAAGCCTAGCTGACTTTCAACAGCTCGGCAACAGACACACTCTTAAACGCCCGGTAAACATATTGAGCGGATGAGAGCGTTTCAAAAAGGGGAATGTACATCTCTGCCGCGGGCAAAGATTATCAAGTTGCTTTAATAACAGAGCATGGTGCTGATATTTCAAACCTCGTCGATAGACCTGCAAAGCCTTCTCTACCCGCCCAAAGACCATATAAATACGCCCAAGGTTAAGATAGATCAATGGATGAGTATCTTCAGCTCTTAACGCGTGTAACGCCATATTGATAGCCTTGCCACCGCTGCGTTTTTCACGGGCTAAACAATAGGCGAAATAAGACTGAGCTAACGGCGATAAGTCATCTTGACGGACCTTTTCAAACAAGCTAGTCGCCAACCTCACGTTGCCCTCTTCTACGGCAGAGATTCCTTCACGCATCCAACGGGCATAATTTTTCTGATATTCTACTTCTGTCATAAAGCCCCCCATTTCACTTTTAATTTAGTGGTTCTTCTGTTTCTTCGTTATAACCGTTGACATATAATTCTGAGCTATTTTTTAACAGACTTCAACCCCTCAATGGCATTCAACAAGGATCTGTGTCGTACATTCTCTTGACGCGCATGGTCAGCGACTCTATATTTAGTCAGTTTAAAGAATAAACAGGAGAACAGAAACAGATGGCACAAGATTATTATAAGACACTTGGTGTTGAACGCACTGCCGATGCGACAGCAATAAAAAAAGCCTACCGAAAATTAGCCCAGAAATATCACCCCGACAAAAATCCCGGTGACAAACAGGCAGAAGAACAATTCAAGAAGATTACTGAAGCATACGCTGTACTGTCCGACACCGAAAAGCGTCGCCAATATGACCAATTTGGTGCGGCAGGATTCGAGCAACGCTTTTCCCAGGAAGATATTTTCCGTAACGTCAACATGGGAGACATCTTCGGTAATGGTTTTGGTGGTGAAGATCTTTTCAGCCAACTGTTTGGTGGTGGTGCCCGCGGGCCACGCCGTCCACGACCTAACAGACCTAGCAAAGGGCAAGACTACACCATGCAGATCAGCATCCCCTTTCAGATTGCCATAAAAGGCGGAGAGCGGCGGATTGATTATCGTAATGATGGCCGCGTTGAACAAATCAAGGTCAAAATTCCAGCCGGCATTGAAGCAGGAAGTAAGCTGAGAGTCTCAGGAAAAGGTGGAGCGAACCCAATGGGTGGAGCCCCAGGAGACTTGTTCCTTAATATTGCTATTGATCCAGACCCGATCTTCAGTCGTGATGGTCGTGATATTTTAGTGAAAGTAGCAATCCCATATAGTGGGGCCTGCCTGGGAACAACAGTCGACGTCCCAACCCTCGACGACCCGAAACGCATTAAAGTCCCTGCCGGCATTCAACCTGGACAAAAAATTCGTCTGCGTGGCTACGGTGTTGCTGCCACGGCATCGCAACCCGCAGGAGACTTGTACGCTGTGATTGAAATTGCCGTACCGAAAAACCCGAGCCAAGAACAACTGGAACTGTTAAAACAGTTACAAGAAATGGGATTGTAAAATTTTTACTAGGAGATAAACTCACCTTTAGAATACTATAACGATCATAAGTGTCATTCAGATCTTGCTGTATACCCATAATCCGGAGCAGACAACAAAGCTATTGGGAAGCGTCTGATCTTTTTAATCTTGAGGTGTAACAGGTCATGTGCGACAGACAAAAGCATAAATATATGTTTCTGACTCTACTGTTTTCAGCTTTTTTGCTGCTAATCAGTGTACTGCCCCATGCCGAAGCCTGTCTGACTCCGGAACAAACCTGTTCTGCATTATCTCAGGTAAACAGCTGCCACACTGTTTATCAAGCGACACAACCTCAGAAAAGCTGTTGTAAGAGTGAAGCATGCCATACATCGACCCCTGTGCCACGAGACATAGGGAGTCCTTCTTACCATACAGCGTTGGATGCTTCACATCCGCTGGCACATGATCCGCGCTGCCCGAGTCCCAATTATCCTCTGAGCGGTATTGCGGAACTCAGTTTTTCCCGATCATCCCTGAACAAATATCATAAGCAACCGCACGACCTGCCCAACCAATCCCTCGCAAAGCTAAGAACGGTTGTGCTGCGGCATTGAAAAATCCTGAACATTGGTTAACCACGGCACCTGCACTGGCTTTTTTGACCAAATCTGTCATAATTCGGACAAGATTTTATTTATGTTTAGGAGATAACCACTTTGACAACTCAAAAAAAAGACCTGACAGATCGTATCTGGGACTTTTTTTGTTCCCTCAAACTCACGATTATACTGCTGCTGCTGCTTGCTGTTACCTCTATTATCGGTACCGTCATACAGCAGAATGCACCTGCGGCAGAATATATTCGTGAATACGGTAAAAGTAATTATGAACTGTTTAAGGCGCTACAGTTTACCGACATGTACCACTCAACCTGGTTCATTGGCATCCTGGCCCTATTCAGTGTCAATCTGATCTGCTGCTCAATCAAAAACTTTCCCCGTGTCTGGAAATTCGTCAAGGAACCAACACTTGTCCCAGGTGAAGGCCTACTGAAAAACTCCGCCAATCGCGGTGATTTCAGCAGTAAAAAGAGTAAAGAAGCGCTCATCGAACCAGTGACAGCCTTCTTAACCAAAGAATTTTCCAAACCCGTCACAACAGAAAAAGACGGGCACCTTTATCTTTTTGCCCAAAAAGGGATCTACTCGCGCTTTGGTGCTTACGTGACGCACATATCTATCCTGATTATTATGGCAGGTGCGATTATTGGTAATGTCTGGGGCTACAAGGCGTGGGTCAATATTGTCGAAGGAACCCAGACTGATACGGTTCAGGCACGCAATGGCGGTCAAATCCCTCTCGGTTTTACTATTCGCTGTGACGATTTTGATGTCAGTTATTACCCCGGCAGCAATCGACCTAAAGACTATAATAGTGATCTGGTAATCCTGGAGAATGGTCAGGAAATTTTACGCAAAACGATCGAAGTCAATGATCCTCTGACATATAAAGGGATCACATTTTATCAGTCCAGTTACGGTGCTGCCGGTACCGCCCGCTTTAAAGTACGGGTTAAGAACAATGAAAGTGGTGACACCATGGAAATTGTTGCCGACCGCGGCAAGCATTTGAACCTGCCTGGTGGATATTCATTTGCCGTTACGGATTATACCGACAATGACCGTAACTTTGGACCCGCCATTCAGCTCCATGTGAACACGCCGGATGGGAACCATGGCAATCCATTCGTCGTCTGGAAAAACTTTCCCGAATTTGATGTTAAACGAGGAGGAATCTTCAGTTTCAGCCTGCTGAATATTGACCAGCCCCAGTTCACCGGGCTACAGGTTGCCAAAGACCCGGGAGTTAATATCGTCTGGGCAGGTTGCTTTTTAATGGTATTTGGTTCTTTAACTGCATTCTTCTTCTCGCATAAAAGAGTCTGGGTCAAACTGAGTGACCAAAATGGCAAAACCAGCATTACGATTGCTGCTAATGCCCATCGCAATCAACCCGGATTCTCTTTAGCCTTTGAAGAATTATTGCAAAAATTTGAATCAACCATAAAAAGTGAATCCTCACACAAGGAGGCTTAACCAATGGATAGTGGTCAATTATTCAACCTGACAACTGTTGCCTATTTTGCTGCAATGGTATTGTTCTTTATGTATATAGCCACCAAAAACAAGACGATTGCCCTGATTGCAACACTGGCATCTCTGGCTGGCTTTTTAATTCAGACTGCCGCTTTGGGCATGCGCTGGTATGAATCTTATCAGATTCTTGGAGAGGACGGCCGGGCACCGTTGACAAACCTCTATGAATCAGTGGTCTTCTTTGCCTGGTCGATTCTGTTGATTTATCTGATTATCGACTGGAAATATAAACAGCGGGCCATCGGAGCTTTTGTTCTTCCCATCGCTCTATTCAGCATGTTGTGGGCCCAAATGAGTCTGCACTCCAGCATTGATCCACTGGTCCCTGCTCTACAGAGTAACTGGCTGACCTATCATGTCATCACCTGCTTTCTGGGCTATGCCGGGTTCGCCGTTGCCTTTGGGGTCTCAATCATGTACCTGGTAAAGATCGGCAAAGAAGAAAAACAACCCAAAAACCAGGAGATGGGTGGAATTCTTGGGATGTTTCCTCCTACCCGTGTACTGGATGACCTCAATTATAAAGCGATCATGGTCGGCTTTCCGCTGCTAACCTTGGGTATCATCACTGGTGCCGCTTGGGCTAATTACGCCTGGGGAACCTACTGGAGTTGGGACCCCAAAGAAACCTGGAGTTTGATCGTCTGGTTTATCTACGCAGCGTTTATTCACGCCCGCTTTACCCGTGGCTGGGTTGGTCGCCGGGCCGCTTGGCTGTCTGTGTTTGGCTTTGCTGCCACATTGTTCTGTTACCTCGGAGTCAATCTGGTGCTATCCGGGCTACACTCTTACGGTAGCGGTTGATTCAGATCAGCTTGATACGAATAGAGAAAAAATAAAGACCGCTTCAAAAATGAAGCGGTCTTTATTTTTACCACAGGTAATCTGGTCACACACTACAAGGTTACCCCGGTCTTAAAAATAGCAATATCTCGGCTTCCCCGCTGTTCAGCTGAAGTCAATTCACCATTGATAATAGCAGCTATTTTCGCCAGAAAATCACTCAGGACCTGATCCGGATCAGCATTTGGTACTGCCAGAACACCGGCATTAAAATCGATCCAATTCGTCTTTTTTTCTGCCAGAGCCGTGTTAGTTGCAATTTTCACGGTTGGAATAAAGCCTCCGAGTGGCGTTCCGCGCCCGGTTGAAAAAAGGACCAACTGACAACCAGCTGCACCCAATGAGGTGGTGGCAACAATATCGTTACCAGGCGAATAAAGCAGGTTCAGACCTGGCTTGCTGACCCGTTCGTCAATTTTGATAACATCGACAACAGCCGATTTACCTGCCTTACGGGTACAGCCAAGGGATTTATCTTCCAGAGTCGTAATACCGCCCTTCTTATTACCGGGCGATGGATTCTCATAGATCGGCTGATCGTGAGCCATGTAATAATCTTTAAAATCATTGATCATGGTCACAGTTTTTTCGAATACCTCCTGAGTTGCGCACTGTTCCATCAGGATGTGCTCAGCACCAAACATCTCCGGCACTTCAGTCAGAACGGTAGTACCACCCTGGCTAACAACATAATCGGAAACCCGTCCGATCAGCGGGTTAGCGGTCAAACCAGAGAAAGCGTCACTTCCGCCACACTCAAGACCAATAACAATATCGTTCCAACCTGCTGCTTGGCGCTGATCTTTGGCAGCTTCGGCATAGAGTTCTTCGAGTAATGCCACCCCCGCTTCAAGCTCGTCACCAACATCCTGAGCAATCAGGTAGCGAATCCGCTCTGCCGGAATTCCCTCCGGAAGGGATTCACGAAAGGCATCAACCTGATTGTTTTCACAACCCAAGCCGAGAATCAGGACACCGCCACAATTCGGATGCAAAGCGATGTTCTGCAACATAGTCTTGGTGCGTTCGTGATCACCACCGAGCTGTGAACAACCATAGGGATGAGGAAAGTTGAAAATACCATCTACACCACTGCGATCCGCCGTAGCGTTAAAGATTTTGATGATATTGTCAGCAATACCATTAACACAGCCAACCGTAGGGATAACCCACAGTTCGTTACGGATACCAACCCGACCGTTGGGACGCCGATAAACCTTAAGAGGAGTCGCATCGGTCCAGGTAAAGGATTCACCGCTTGCAGCAATCGGTTGATAGTCATAGCTCTGCTTATCGGACAAACCGGTTTTGACATTGTGAGTATGAACGTGGCTTCCCTTGGCAATATCTTCACTGGCAATACCGATAGAAGCGCCATACTTGATGACATGCTCGCCCTTAGTAATATCCTTCAGGGCAAGCTTGTGACCAACCGGAATATCGCTGACGACTGAAAAAACTCCAATTTCCGGTGCTTCAACCTGACTGCCAGCAGTAAGTTCGGCATAAGTCACGGCAACGTTATCACGACTATCTATTCTGGATACTTTGATCATCAGAGTACCTCCGTAAGGGTCTCCCGCATACCTTTGCCGGTAATGCTGACAATATATGCAGCAACCTGGTCAACAAGACCATCTATCTTCAACAACTCTGCTTCCCAGTGCTTATCAAGACTTAAGACCTTGGTCGCAATAGCTGTTGCGCTTTCCAGATCAACCGCCCCCATTCCGGCAGTGCCCCACAGTTCCTGATACATTTCGAGGAAAGGCTGATCGTCCTTAGTCATGTAACTTTGACCGTTCAACTCGCCACGGTAAAAACAGATCAGAGCGGCAAAAGCCAGGCTCATTAACGGTGGAACTGAGCCATTATCCGCACAATACTGCTTTAACTGAGGCAGCAGTCGGGTCCGGAATTTGGTCATGGAATTAAGGGAAATATCGAGCCATTTATGCTTGATATATGGGTTTTTAAAACGACCGATAACACTTGCAGCAAACGGTTTCAATTCTTCGACCGGCAGCGGCAGACAAGGGATGATTTCCTTATCAAGAAGCTGAGCGAGGAAGTCTTCCAGCTGGGCATCGTTCGTTGCATCTTTAACAAACTCAATGCCACACAACCAGGCAATCGGCATCAGACCAGTATGGCAACCGTTTAAAATGCCGACCTTACGCTGTTTATAGGGTTTAAGATCATCAACAATCTGGATATGCAAACCGCTATCGGCCAGCTTTAGCTCATCACCGACCCACTGTGGAGCCTGGATAACGAAGAGGTGAAAAAATTCACCGGTAACCATGAAACGGTCGTGGTAACCGAGCTCTTCTTCAAGCTGAGCAACTTCATCACGGGGGTAACCTGTTACGATACGATCAACCAAGGTAGAACAGAACGTGTTGGCTTCTTCCAGCCAGGCCTTGAAGTCTTCTGACAGATTCCAAAGTTGGGCATATTTAAAGACATACTCTTTTAACAGTTCACCGTTATAATCAAGAAGCTCACAAGGAAACAGAACCAGCCCTTTATCCTTGCTCCCTGAAAAAGCTTCAAAGCGCTCAAAGAGAAAACGAGTCAATTTAGCCGGATAAGTTGCTGCAGGGGCATCACTAAACTGATCAGCATCACTGTAGGCAATACCAGCTTCAGTGGTATTGCTGAACACAAAACGCAGTTCAGGATTATGAGCCAGCTCAAGAAATTTATCATATTCCTTGTAAATGGAGATTTCCCGGGTGACACTTGAAACGATACGCTTTTCATTACGCAGCTGGTTCTCTTCATCATAACCACGCAACAGAGTCGTATAGAGACCATCTTGAACATTCAGAGGTTCAGGCATATCGGTATCTATAGGACGTGCGACAACAATACCGGCATCCAAGCCATTTTTCTCATTAAGAATATCAACCTGCCAGCCAATAAAACAGCGCAGGAAATTCCCTTCCCCGATCTGCAAAATACGCTCTGGATAGCTGGGTAAATCAGTCGTACTACGATTTAATTCTTTCATGAAGATATGCTCCCTTAAGCTAAAATTCTCAGTCGAAAGACACCAGGATCTTGGTAATTGCAGCAGGATTATCACTCCAGCTTTTCAAAGCTTCACCAGCCTCAGAAAGCTTCACATCCTTGGAAATCAGTCGATCGATAGGCAGATCAATTTTTTTCATCAGATCAAGAACATCAACAAAGTCTTGTTTGATCGCGTTGCGAGCACCACGAATCTGAATTTCCTTCATGACAAATACCTTGGTATCAAAAGCAACCTTATCCTTGACATAACCGACATACACAACCCGGCCGGAGAAGGCGACAAGATCTACCGCAGCGACAAAGGTCTGATCGAAGCCAATGGCTTCAATAGCGACAGAGGCACCATGGCCATCGGTCAGTTTAAGCACTTCCTCTTCGAGGTTTTGGGTTTTGGAATTGATGGTATGAGTCGCACCAAACTGTCGCGCCAGTTCGAGCTTATCATCGTCAATATCCACGGCAATGACAGTTGCGCCATCGTCATTACCCTTAGCTACGGCACCCAGTCCAACCATGCCACAACCGAAGACCAACATGGTTTCCCCAGCCTTACCTTCAGCCCGACGCGCAGCATGACAACCAACTGCAAGCGGTTCCACAATGGCAATCTGACTAAAAGAAAGAGCATCCAGGTCGGCAACAATTTTTTCGTGATCCACAGCCAGGTATTCGGTCATACCACCATCTTGCTGAACACCGAGAGTCTGATTGTTTTTACAAGCGTTTGGCCGGCCACTAAGACATGACCAGCAAGTACCACAGGTGGTGTAAGGCAGCACCAGAACTTTTGCTCCAACCTTTAACTCAGCAGGAACATCTGCCCCAGTTTCAACAATTTCAGCAGCAATTTCATGCCCTGGAATCCGTGGGTAGCTGACAATTGGATTCAAACCACGAAAAGTATTTAGATCACTACCGCAAAAACCAACTTTCTTGATTTTTACCAGAACTTGATCAGGAGAAATTTGAGGTTTGGCGACAGAATCGATTAAGCCACAAGTTCCTGGCTCATTTACTACAAACGCTTGCATGATATTTTCCTTCTATTTTTTAAGTGCGGGTACGTCTTTGTTTCCTACCCGCAGCAGTATAAAGCAATGACGAACAGGCTAAATCAGCCGCCAAAAACAAGGTTTGGCAAGAACAGGCTGATTTGAGGAATGAAAGTCACCAGGAGCAGTGAAACCATCAACACCAGCCAAAAAGGAATGACTTCCTTAATGAAATCCTTAATCGGCACATTAATAATGGTACAAGTCGTAAACATGACGGTACCAAGAGGTGGCGTCAGAGTTCCGATGGCACAGTTGAGGATAAAAATGATGCCAAAGTGAACCAGATCGACTTGCATGACGTTGGCGGCACCAACCAACAAGGGTGAAATAACAATCAAAATTGCATTTCCCTCGATAAACATACCCAAAATAATCAGGACAATATTTACAACGATCAGAAAAACAATCTTGCTGTCGAAATTTTCGGAAATGAAGGTGGCGATATTTTGTGGTAACCGTTCCCAGGTCAGGAATTTTGAAAAGCCATACGAGACTGCGATAATGATCAAAACGTTTGCTGACGCCAGGACGGATTCAACCAACCCGGTGTAGAATTTTTTAAAAGTCAGCTCACGATAGACAAAAAAGCCGATAAACAGTGAAAAGGTGACCGCGATAGCGCCAGCTTCGGTCGGTGTAAAAACACCAAAACGGATACCACCGATAATGATAATGGGCAGCGTAAAGGCAATGGCCGCAGCTTTCAAACCAGCGCCAACTTCTTTAATACTGGCCCTTTCATGGCGCTCAGGCTTGTAATCGCGCTTAATCGCAATACGGTTAACCAGCAACATCATTAACAGGCACAACATCACACCAGGGACAACACCAGCTAAGAACAGACGACCGATGGAAACGTTGTTGATATAACCGTAAATAATTAACGCAATGCCAGGAGGAATAATTGGTGTAATCAACGATGAAGCTGCAGTAACAGATGCAGAGAAACCTTTTGAATAACCCTTTTTCAACATAAAAGGTACAATCAGTTTCGAATTCATCGCTGCATCGGCAATATTGGAACCGGATAGACCACCCATTAAGGTGCTTAAAACAATATTGACCTGGGCTAAACCACCGCGCATATGACCAGTAAGAATCTCACTGAAAGCGAGCAGACGTTTACTGATCCCGGAATGGTTCATGTAGATGCCCGCCATAATAAAGAACGGAATGGCTAGCAATGCGTAGGAACTCAAACCTTCACCAATCCGCTGTACAGCGATCATTGGTGGCAAGTAGGAGAAAAAGGCAAAATAGCACAGAGTACTGGCAAAAATTGAGAAAGCTACAGGAAATTCCAGCAGCAACAGTGCGAACATGACAATAATCGGAATAGCAACGTTCATAGCGGTGTGTCCATTTCTTCGTAGTCCTGAGGCCCGATTACAGCGTGCCGCAGTACGTGATAAAGCGTAAACAGTGAGCCAACAGGAATAGCTCCATAGATATAGCTATAAGGAATACGCAAAATCGAAGTATAGCGATCATGAGAAAAAATGGTCAGCTCATAACCGAGATAGACTAAAACCACCAGGCACCCAACGAGAAGAAGAGTAGACAGAATCCGCTTGATAAAAAACGATAACCCTGTGGGCAGGTAATTCAGCAGAAATTCGATATTAACGATCTCGCCTCGTCTGGCAAGAATACTGGTGCCAAAGAACGTTAACCAGACAAACAAGGCAAGGGATAACTCACCAACCCAACCAGCAGGATCGCCAAGAAAATACCTGGTAATAACCCCCCAGATACAAATACAGACTATGCTGAACATCGTTACTGCACTGATCACAACATCCATCCTGCCGATGCGATCAAGAACAGCGAGAACTTTCTTACAAGCGTTCATAAATTTCTCACATTTTTCTTTTCAGGGAATGGTCCCGATATCCTATTTAGATATCGGGACCAAGTGCTCTCAACTCTAAACCCGGTGCTTATTCCAAGCTGTTCAGAGTCTCTTCGTATAAACCATCAGTCCACTCAGGGAATTCACCCTTCATGACTTTTAGAGCATTTTCGAGGTAAGGACCAACTTCAACTTCAACAACTTCTGCGCCTTCAGCGACCATTTTATCGACGTAATCTTGCTCAGTACCTTTAATCAGCTTAGTCGCGTAAGCAGACATTTCCATACCGGTCTCTTCAATCAGCTTTTGCTGATCAGCACTTAAGTTTTTCCAGAAAGCAGTTCCCATGACCCAAGGAGCCATATGAACGTCATGGTTGGTTAAGATGAGGTATTTAGCTTGCTCATAAAACTTGCCACCGTAAAGAGTTCCGGCAGGGTTTTCAATACCACTGACGATCCCTTGGGACATGGCAGTGTAAGCCTCGGAAAGAGCTAGAGGAGTTGGGGTTGCACCTACAGATTTAGCCCAATAGTTAGCGATTTTGGCATTTTGAACACGGATTTTGATACCGTTCATATCTGCTGGCTTGGTAGCTTTCTTTTTAGACAACAGTTGGCGAGTACCATAGTAGAAATCAGTAATGATGGCGTGATATCCCTTATCATCAAGTTGACCGATCAGCGCCTTCATTTAGGTGAATGTACCAGCTTAACCTTTTGCTCAACGGTGGTACCGACATAAGGTGCATTGATAACACCCAGGTCAGGAACCAAGTCAGCCAAGGAACCATAGGATGCAATCGTAATAATGTTGGCACCCATTTTTGCCTGTTGCTGAACGGTTGCTTCATCACCTAACTGGCTACTTGGGAATTGCTTGAGAACAATGCTGCCATTAGACTTTTCTTTCAGGATTTTGGCCCAGTAAGTTACGGCCTGATCTACTGGCTCGCCTGGTTGGTTACCATAAGCGACCATGATCTCGAGAGTCTTTGCAGAAACATTGCCAGCCATCATCGGGACAACCATAACAGTTACCACCAGCAGGGTCAGACAAACACGAAACAGCTTCTTCATTCAAACCTCCATGCATCTTAGTTTTGTTTCCGAACTCCCGGAAACACGAAATCAGTACCAATGACATTATCGGTACTGGTGTATTAAGAATGGGTACTAATCTTTACGATTTAATACCCGGGGTCTCGTTTAACAGAGAAGCAAACGTCTTCACACAGCCATGTGGATAGGTGACAAGCAGAGTATGGTTGAGCGAGGTGACTGTGCGAATACTAAAACCATGGAAATTGTCTGTCAATTAAAAAAAATAACACCGGGCTAGCAGACAATGAAACAAAAAGATCTTTAAAAATTATCAGAAAAGAAAACTAACCCTCCTACAACCTACTGTACTTACGCTATTCTCCCTATATAGAGCCAGAAAAGTTCTACACAAAAGGACATCCTATTGCCTGACAATCAATAAATACATTTATCTTCTTGACTAATCAGAACAGCGTCACAATAATTGTCAGACAAAGGAGACAGATCGACAATGAAGGACAATACTGCCAATACACAGGCGATTGAAAAGAATGAACGACTTTACATTCATATCTCTCAGCAAATTAAACAATACCTTCTCGATAACAATTTTCAAGAGGGAGATCGCCTTCCATCTGAAACAGAATTATCGCGCGAGTTTGAAGTCAGCCGGGCAACGGTACGTGAAGCTATCGTCGCGCTTGAAGTTGGTGGAGTTCTGGCAGTTAAAAGAAATGTTGGAGCCATCGTTCAAAAGCTGAGCGAAGAAGTTCCGCTGCATACGATGATCTCTGAGGCTGGCCCCTTTGAACAGGTTCAGGTCCGGACATTACTCGAACCTCAAGCAGCCTATTTAGCCGCCCTCAATAGAAGCGAAAAACAATGTCAGCTGATGGAAGACGCCATCAAAATGATGGTTAACGAAAATAAAGCCGGCTTTGAATCACAGGATGGCGACATGCAATTTCACATGATGATCGCCAAAGCATCTAACCACTCACTGCTAGGAAGCCATATTGAAAGCTTGTGGGAAATGCGCCAGAACGGTCAACTGTGGCAGCAGTTACAGTTGAGCGTTGATGTCAGCACTATGCGCACCCGGGCCGTTTTTGAGCACATGAAAATCCTTGAAGCCATCCGTTCTAAAAAACCTGAGAACGCCAGACAACTTATGCTTGACCACCTTTCATCGGTTCAGGAAGAACTCGAAGGGACAATCAACGACTAAAGAAAAAGGTCGCTTCATATGCGGAAACGACCTTGCCTTAAATTTACCCGGTTAAAAAAATATCCCCCCTCAACGCGGTTCCGCCGCTAAGACGGAACCAGGCTTCCACTCACAGTTACAATAGTTTACAAACGGTAGGCAGCCTTCACCAGCTTATAAGCCAGCTCATGAGCCAGAGTCAGTGCTTCACTTTCATCCAGCTGATGTTCGCAGACCAGTTCGGCCAGATAACCACAATCGATGCGTCTGGCCATATCATGACGAGCCGGAATGGTCAGGAACGCGCGAGTGTCATCATTAAAGCCAACAGTATTGTAAAAGCCAGCGGTTTCCGTCACCGAGCGGCGGTAAAAGCGCATGCCTTCAGGGCTGTCAAAGAACCACCAGGCTGGTCCCAGCTTCAGTAGCGGATAATGGCCAGCAAGGGTCGCCAACTCACGGGACAAGGTGGTACTGTCAAGAGTGAAGAGAATAACACTCAGGTTGGTCTCGTTACCGAAACGGTCGAGCAGCGGCTTCAGAGCTCTAACGTATTCAGTCGGGGTTGGCATATCTGCGCCCTTGTCCAACCCGAACTTTTCAAAGACTACCTGATTATGATTACGATAGGCACCAGGATGGATCTGTGTAACGAGGCCGTCATCAAGGCTCATACGCACCATCTCAGTCAGTATCTGGCCACGAAAATCCTCGGCCTCAGAAGGTGTCAGAGCCCCTTTAAGCACCTTGGCAAACAGCTTCTCACACTCGGCCTCAGAAAAATCCCGTGTTGCCGCAGTCGGATGACCATGATCAGTCGCGGTCGCTCCCAACGATGCGAAATACTCGCGCCGTAATGCCAGGGCTTTAAGGTAACCTTTCCAACTCCCGGTATTTTCTCCAGTAAGCTCACCAAGCTCCTCAACATTCTCAAGAAAGCCTGGATGGTCAGGATCAACCACCGGATCGGGTCTGAAACAGGGCACAATTTTACCGTGCCAGTCACTCTGCCGCAGAGATTGATGAGCGGCAAGGTCGTCCAGTGGCGAATCTGTAGTGGAGATCACTTCAATGTTGAAACGATCATAAAGCGCGCGTACTTTAAACTCCGGAGATTTAAGTTTGGCGTCGAGTTGGTCATAAATGCTGTCGGCGTTAGCGGCCGTCAAACGTTCATTGATGCCAAACAGGTTGCTCTGAACGGTCTCAAACCACATCCGCGACGGGGTACCACGAAAAAGATGGTAATGGTTAGCAAAGATGCGCCAGATTTTGCGCGGGTCTGACTCTGTTTTACCGCCATCAACGCGCGGAATGCCCATGTCTTCCAATTTAACCCCCTGGCTATGGAGCATGCGGAAGACGTAGTGATCGGGGATCAAAAACAGCTGGGCCGGGTTGGGAAAGTTGATATTGTCAGCATACCAGCGCGGATCTGTGTGACCGTGCGGACTGATGATAGGCAGGTCCTTGACGCTATCGTAAAGCCTGCGTGCAACAGCGCGAACACCAGGATCAGCAGGAAACAAACGATCCGGATGCAGATTGATTTCGGGTGCGGTCTGGGTCATGATTTTCAGACTCCATTTCTATGAATATAATCTCTTTATTTACTTCTATTTACTTTTTCAGCTAAAAAAACCGACAGATCCCTTCCTTTATCTGCCAGTATCTGTCTATCAAGAATAAAACCCTGCCTGGACCGGGTATAGATAATCAACATATTTAAAATTCTGGTAACCGATTTAACATCGGCATAATTCACACGTGATTCATTATTGTCATTGGCGATTGCGAACCCGGATTGATCGAACGTTATGCTTAAATCAGTCGGCATCTGGCTAACAATTTTCCGGCTGCGTAGATAAATCAGTAGAGGTTGTAACATGGGGAAAAGAATCAAACCGCCAAGCATAAGAATTCGGGCAGCGATTCCGGCGTCACTCCAGAATCGGTAAATCAAAAGAGCCATGGAGGCAGTGAAAATGATATTAATCATCGCCATCATGGACCTGTAGATATTAACCATGGTCAATATCCACAGGCTGACCGGTTTCACATTATAGTAAAATTTGAATTTACTACCCTGACGAACTGTCACATAAACACCGATGGCAGATACATGCTGATCGCAGGGATAAACGTCAGTAACAGTAGAGTAATAATCATCAGCAGGTAAAACGGCAATATCGCCTTGACCAGCCTTTCGATCGGAACCTTTCCAACTGCCGACCCGATGAATAAAACTGATCCGACAGGAGGCGTTAAAAGGCCGATACCACAGTTCAATATCATCATGATGCCAAATTGGATTGGCGAAATTCCAATACTGGTAGCAATGGGCAACAAGATCGGCGTGGCAATCAGAATAATCGGGGCCATATCCATAATGACACCCAGTACTAACAAAATAAGGTTCAGTAGCAAAGCCAGGAGAATCGTGTTGTCAGTCAGACCAAGAATGGCTTTTGCAGCCAGACTTGGGACATTCAGCCGGGTCAGTAGAAAACCGAAGATGCTCGACGTCGAAATCAGAATCAATACGATAGACAATGTATTTACGCATTGGTCTAATGCCTTCCAGACACCCTTCCAGGTCATTCCACGATAAATAAAGACGCTGACGATAAGGCTGTAAATGACGGCGATCGCTGCAGACTCTGTTGCAGTGAAGACACCGCCGACCACCCCGACAACAACGATCAGAACAGCGGCAAGGGCCCAGAACGAGACAGCGATCTGCTTAAGCAGATTCAGCAGATTAAACTTATCGCCTCTGGGGTAGTTGCGTTTTACCGAAATAATGTAAGAACCAACCATCAGAGTTCCGGCAAGAATCGCGGCAGGCAGATAACCGGCTAGAAAGAGACTGCCGATAGATACCCCGCCAGCGGTCGTCGCGTAAATAACCATATTATGACTAGGGGGAACCAACAAGCCTTCACAAGAACTCGTCACGGTTACAGCAGTTGCAAAGTCATCGTCATAGCCTTGCTCAACCATCATCGGGATCATAATACTCCCGAGAGATGCCGTATCTGCTGCTGCAGAGCCTGAGATTCCGCCAAAAAAATAGGATGATACGATATTAACCATGGCCATACCGCCACGCATCCAACCGACGCAGGCATTTGCCAGCGCGATCAACTTTTCGGAAATGCCACCGGACCCCATCAGGTAGCCCATGGTAATAAAAAAGGGAACGGCCATCAGGCTGAAAGAACTGATTCCTTTCACCATCTGCTGCGCGACTGTTGTCAGAGGCAGGCCCTGATACAGAAGACAAAGAATAGATGACAGTGCGACCGCATAGGCAATAGGGAAGCGAATTAAGATAAAAGCAAAAAAACTCCCCAGCAGGACAAAAATCGCCATACTATCTACAATCATGCCTTAAGCTTCCTCTCCAAGAACCAGTTCTTTGACCCGGTTGTAAATCATCTCTAACTCAAAAATCACCATCGCAACCCCAGCCAGTGGTACTGGAAAGTACATCCAGAATCTGGAAAGATCGGGCATGCTGACATAAAACCCTCTGGCACCAAGCCGTTGTGCGTAACTCCAGCCTACGAAGATCATAACGAACCCTAGCGCCATTACAGCGATATCGGAAATCAGATCAAGAACCACGAGGACCTTTGGTGGGAGATAACGGTCAAAAGCTGTCATGCGGATATGGGCATTCCGCCGAATGGCCAAAGCAGCAGAGAGGACCGCCATGTACGCCATACAGGAGAGCACCACCTCTTCGCTCCAGGCAGGATCCGGAACGAAAGAAACATATCTTCCGGTAACAGCCATTGCTGTAATGGCAATATCGATGATCAGAAGGATTTTGCAGATAAAAAGGACCAGTTTATCAACATAGTTAAAAAACGGCTTAATCTTATCTACAGTTGCAAACACCGCCTTCATTGAAACTCCGTCATTAATAACAATGAGACACTCAAAAGCTGAAGCTCAGGTGCCGGATAACGTCAAGGACAGGATCCCCTGTCCAGCGGTAAATTCAGCCGGACAGGGGCACAGGACAGGAAGTCCTACTGCATATCAAGAATCTTCTGGTACAGGGCAGCATTTTTAGCGCTGGCATCTTTAATGACCTTTGCGCAAGCTTTCTGCCAAGGCCCTTTATCAGCAACAGGAACAACGGTTGCACCTGCAGCGGCCAGTTCTTTCAATACTTTGTTCTCAGCACCTTCAGAGAGCTCTCTATTGAAAGCGGAAGCAAGCTTACCAGCTTCAACCAAAGCATTCTGCTGGTTGGCAGAGAGCTTGTCCCATGCTTCATCGGTAATGATAACTTGAATCGCACCCAGGGTGTGACCATCCAGGATCATGTAAGGAGCAACTTCATTGAAGGCTTTTGACTTATAGTTTGCAATTGGCTGCTCAGCAGCATCAACGACACCAGTCTGAAGCGCGGAGTAAAGTTCGTTGTAGTTAACAACGGTCGGGGAAGCGCCAAGACCCTTGACCAGACCACGCATAACAGGGTCGTTAGAAACGCGGATTTTCATCCCGTCCAAATCGGCCATTTTGTTAAGAGGCTTGGTTCCGAAGAAATGCCTAAAACCTTCTTCTCCGTAGAACAGACCACGAATGCCGGTTCCGTTGTTATGAGGCTCAAGAAGAAACTCAGGGGCTAGATCGCTAGCGGCAAACTTCCAGAAATGATCCCTGCTGGTAAAGGTGTAGGGAATAGACAGCAGTTTCGATTTCTGGCCACCGTAGCTGGTCAGGGCAAATGCCGAGATCCGGGACATGTCGATAGTTCCGCCGCCACCAAGCATGGCGTCAAGAACATCCTGCTCAGCACCGAGTACACCGTTGGCCTTAATATCAAGGACAATGCTACCGCCAGACAGACGCTCCACTTCATCCTTAAATTTCTGACCAGTCTGACCCACGATAGAATCCATAGGGTTGACTTCGGCATAGACCAACGTAACTTTTTTGTCCGCCGCCTGTGCTTGGGTGCAAACGAATGTGCCAGACACGGTCAGGGCCATGACCATCAGCAGCAAGAGAGATTTCTTCATGCAATGCTCCTCCATCAGTGATATGTGGTTACTTTAAGGGGCACTCGAAAAATCGGCACCCCACGCCAAAAATGTATGAACTGATAAAAAACGATACCCCCTAAATTACCCTTCGGCAACCTTACCCCACATTTTACGCCATCGCGTTACCAGAACTTCTATTTATTCACTCGCTGAATTAAGTGGACTATAACGACAGTTTATTTCAATGTCAATCAGATAAATAATAGATTTACACACCAATACAGGATGTTATGCATAACAAAATCCATATCTGCCATATTTTCAATAACAGAATTAAGATATTTTCAAATAACCATCAATACAGCATTACCAGTTTTTCTTAAATGACAAAAAAAATCCCCCCCCCTACAGCCTAATTTGGCACAAGATATTAGGGGCAGCCTGAACCCGCCTTAATCTGTAGCCACCCACATCCGAAAAAGAAGGCAGCACACTTCGCAGTTTCCAGACAGAGACGAGACAGAAAAGAAATTAAAAAGAAAATGAACAGAAGAGAGTTTCTCGAAGTTCAAAAAAAAGGAGGGTTAGCTTTAGCTCATCGCGTTGCCCACTTACCAGCAGAAGGACACTGCGGGAATGGTGAAATGGGCACATATCATAGATTATAGCTTGCGCAGTTTTGGCTTACTACACCAGCGCATCAACTTACCGAGACTACTGAGACAATTGATAAATTTCTTGCAACACCATGACACCAGCGCCTCTGGCCGCATCACTATGGTGCCATTGCCGCACGACAACATCGACCATACTATCACTGTTAGCCGTCAGGTATTTAGGGATAGTCTCCCGCATTGGCTCAAGAAGCAGATCACCGGCAAGCGCGCCCTTACCGGAAACAATAATCGTCTCGGGGTTAAAGATTTCAATCAGATTGGCGATGCCGATCCCCAACCCCCTTCCCGCCTCGCGATAAAGCTCCACCAGAGCGGGCTCCCCTTCCCTGGCTTTGGCCATTACATCCTCAACGGTTAGCTCATCGAGTGCGACAGACGGAACCCAGTGCTTTTCCCTGGCAAGCTGCTTCGCTTTTTCAAGGATAGCGTGATTACCACAGTAGGTTTCAAAACAACCTCTCTTACCACAGCGGCAAAGCGGACCGGATGGATCGATCGTAGTATGGCCAAACTCGCCAGCGCTACCCGAATGGCCAATATAGGACTGGCCATTAATAATAATGCCGATCGCTACGCCCTGCGCAAGACTGACAACAATAAAATTATCGACGTTTTTCCCAGCGCCAAAACGTTGCTCCGCCAAGGAGATACAGCGGACGCTGTTTTCAATATAAGTAGGGAGAGCAAGCTCGCGCATGAGAATCGCCCTGAGATCTACGTTGTGCCAACTATAATTAAGTGCATACTTGATAACCCTGTCAGGGTAGGTAACCAATCCAGGAATAGCCACACCAATGCCCGATATCCGGCTTTTAGTCAACTCCGTCTTCCACATGCAATGATGAACGGCCTGAACAATCTGCTCTGCCACCCCTTCCGGAGTGGTGTCCTTCTCCTCATAACTCATCATGTGTTCAGCAACAATATCAGCCTGAAGATTGACGATAACAACGGTTATCCTTCGCACCGAGACAAATACACCGATAGAGTAGGCACCGTCCGGGTTCAATGCCAGCAACACAGGGCGCCGACCGCCAACCGACTCCCCCTGCTCTTTCTCTAACAGTAGCCCTTCTTCGATCAGCTTATTGGTCAACCCGGAAACACTCGCTGGACTAAGACCGGTCTCTTTGGCGATATCAGAACGGGAAATCGGCTGCATATCGCGGATAGCGTAGAACACCTTAAAACGATTAATCGACTGCATCACTGTTTTGTCCAGTGAAGGGATTTTATTAAGGATGCTCACACTAACTACTCCATTCTTGTTAAATAGTTGCCACCCGAAAACTCCATGATACAACCAGACCGCGTCTTATTTAGAAACAATAGTAGTTTGGTTGCCAACAAAAAACAATAATTAATGAGTGAATTAAATCATAAAAACCAAGCAAAGTACATCTTTTACAGATATTTACATATTTTCACTCAGTGTAATTACTTGAACAATCGATATGTTTTTTTGGTTTACCATAGGTAGTTTTTAGCTATACAAGCATTGAAGTAGTCTTCTTCGGAAGCTCTCGGCTAACGAGATACTAATAAAATTAACCATAGAAGTTCTGCCCCAAAGACCAGACACGACCAGAGGCAGGACGGGGCACTCTCAAACAACCCCAAAATATTCCAGACAAACCAACGTCAAACTAGCAACGATCAACCACAACAGAACCCCTTGCAACAGAGGTCTGATACCAACCTTACGCAGCAATTCACGGCTCAACCCAGCCCCGATCAGGAACAGGGTTACAACTAAAGCCTGGCGGGCAACTCTGGCAACAGCATGCCAGACGGGGGCCCCTTGTGGAACCAGAGTACTTATGGCTGCTGCAATGATAAAACCAAGGATAAACCAGGGAAAAGCATTCTTTCCGGTCGCTTTATTTCGCCATGCGGTTATCAGCACAAACGGAGTAATCCACAGTGCTCGGGACAGCTTGACCGTCGTCCCGACAGCGAGAGCCTTAGCCCCATAGACAGATGCGGCACCAACAACGCTACTGGTATCATGAATGGCCATACCTGCCCAGGTGCCAAAAATAGTCTGACTAAGGTGCAATTGATGACCAATGAGCGGAAACAATAGTAACGCCACGGCATTTAGAGTGAATACTGTAGCCAGCGAAACAGCAATTTCTGCATCTTTTGCTTTAAGCACAGGAGCCATTGCCGCAATGGCGCTGCCACCACAAATGGCCGTCCCAAACGACACTAAAGCCGAAGTCTGACCATCGACCTTCAGCAGCCGTCCCAGCAACATGCCAACAGTCAACGTAAAACAGATACCGACAAAGGTATAAACAATCGATTCCCGACCAGTGGTCCAGACCTCCCCAAGGCTCAAACCAAATCCGAGCCCGACAATCGCCAACTGCAGTAATTTTTTACTCACTTTTGCAGTCTGCTTCGGCCACGGATTTCCTAAGGTCAGGCTTACAACAATCCCCAGAAGCAGAGCGTATGACGCATCGACCCAGGGCAAACCACAAATCACCAGGCATCCACCAAAAATATACTTCACATGTCTTTCCATGAAACATGACTCCCTTGTTTTGAATGAAGGGGATTATAAATCTTTCAATTTATAAATAAAAATTTATAATAATGATCAATATAATCATTTTTACTGATGGATAAATTATGGCGATTACCCTTAGACAGCTGCAAATATTTGCCCGGATTGCTAACCGCCAAAGCGTTACCCAGGCGAGCGAAGATCTACAGTTAACTCAGTCGGCTGTCAGTATGGCCCTAGCAGAACTGGAACGTTACTCCGACGGTCCACTGTTTCATCGGGAACGAAAAAAACTTTTACTCAACGATCGTGGCCGTGAAATTTTGCCTTTAGTCAAGAACCTGCTAAAACAGGCCAACCAGATTGAAATATTACTTAATGAATCTGCCCGCCAACCAGCAGGGGAATTGATAGTTGGAGCAAGTACAACCATTGGTAATTATCTGATGCCACAATTAATTACTCAATTCTCCACCTATTACCCAAAGGCGAAGGTTCTGCTGCAAGTCGGAAATGCGCAACAGATTGAAAACGGTATCGATTGCGGAGCCATTGATTTGGGCCTTAGTGAAGGGTTTCGTCATATTTCACGCCTGAATCAAAACACATGGCGCGATGACGAATTGGTCATTATTGTCGGTCCCCATCATCCCTGGGCGTTAAAAACAAAACTGACGAAAGCTGAATTTCAAAACGGAGACTGGATCATGCGGGAAAAAGGATCTGGTACCAGGGAAGTATTTGAACGCGCAGTGCGACGCCAAAATATGAGCGTCAATATCATTATGGAATTAGGCCATACAGAGGCGATAAAAAAAGCTGTTGAAGCTGGTGCCGGATGTGCCTGTCTGTCACGTATTGCGGTTCAGCGTGAACTACAACAAGGCTGGCTGGTTGAAATTAAAGGGCCGGTAAAATTGACCAGAGAATTAATTATTCTAGCCAGAGAAGACTCTTACCATTCAGTTCTGTTTGATACCTTTATGCACTATCTTCAAAGCGGAAAGCCCTTCTTGACCAGTTAGAAAGGTATGCTATTTATCAGTCCCCTTAAACTGTCACAGAAACCTGAAAAACCCCTGCAAGTAAATTTGCACCTGCAACTCAACGACCTTGTTCCTAAAGAGTATATAAAAGCGCTATTCCAGCCATCTGACGAAAATACCTCAGCAAGAATAATTGCACCCCTAAATACAGCCCAGATCAAACAAAAACATCCGTTTAGTAAATATTTACAGTCCTTTAGAACCCTCCTGTTAGTTGGCACCGATCGTGCTAATTATCCTTACCGTAAACGATGAATTATCGTACTCAAAAATCAGCACCCACTTTATTCGCTGTTACAAAAATTAACAACAGGAGCAAAACCATGACAGACCAGTTGACCACTGATTTCGCTATCGACCATGACAGTATGGAAGGAATGTACCTGACGTTCGAATTAGCCGCAGAAGGGTATGGGCTTGAGATTCGCAATGTCATAGAGATTATCGGCATCCAACCAGTCACCAGAGTCCCCGATATGCCCGCTCATGTTATTGGCGTACTGAATTTACGTGGCAAAGTTATTCCGATCATCGATGTCCGTCTCAGGTTCAATCTCGAATTACGGGATTATGATGAGCGTACCTGCATTATTGTTGTCGATGTCGATGGCAACTCTGTCGGCTTGGTTGTCGATAAAGTAAATGAGGTCGTTGATATTCCGGATAGCAATATTGAACCAGCACCAGCGGCAGGAAATGGTCGCAATAACTATATTCAGGGGCTGGGAAAGATTGATCAGCAAGTTAAAATCCTGCTCAACACCAGAACATTAATTACTGACGAGTGCTTTGAAATTGATGAAGAACTCGCTGAGGCCAGCTGACAAGGTAAGGCAGTAACGGCCAGAAGGCAATAACAGTAGCCACCCATAAAGCGCTCCCCAGAGTAACAGCTTCGATGAATCAGGATATGGTCAGGTGATTGAACGACGTTGCACATATTGCAATAAACAACTAGAACCAAACGACAGGAAACAAGACCAGTCTCTGCAGGTCAGCCATGGCATCTGCAGGGATTGCCTTGCTGTTGTCATGGCTGGACAGGGCCAGAGCTTAGCCAGTTTTTTACGCCAGTTAGACGTTCACACCATCGTTGTCGACCAATATAAACATCCGCTTTTTGACAATTTCTCAGCACAGCAGAGCGATATTAACGACCCCCCGGCATTGTCACAATTGCTGGACAGTGAAGTTTTTGGCTGTACTTACTTTGAAGATCCGGAAAACTGCCCCGGAACAATCCATTGCTTATCCTGTGCAATCCAGACAGCCGTCGACGAAACCTACCAAACAGGCCACAGCCAAATTGACATTCCTGCCTGCCACGACCTTGACAATATGGCAGGTTTAAACCACCCGCACTTTTTTGTCTCAACAGAAAAATGTAGGAATTCAGTATTCTTGACAATCAAAGAAAGGAAAGAAATTGACTGAACGATGAAACTTTATTAATATAATAAAATTAATAAAGCATCATTGGCCAGCATTCAGCAACAGACCTCAACCCTGTTAATGGGATTGTCACGTATGACACAGATGCATGAGCAGAACAAAAAGATTCTTCTCGTCTATGACAACCCAGAGTATTGTGAACTTCTTGAACATGAGTTTACCAGGCTCTGCTTTGACGTTCATACCAGCAGATCGCTTGAAACCGCCCTGATGATGATTGCCGCATGTCACAAAATCGGCACATCCTATCAATGGATTCTTGTCTATAATGACCTTCAGGATCTGACGTGCCCCGACTTTATTGAACTACAAAAACAACAGCAGCTTAACCACTTTGATATCATCTATTTTCATGATTCCCTCAGTTACACAAATGTCGGCAAAATCTCCAACAAAACAAATCATGTTATTCCGTTTTCTAAAAAGTCCTGCTTTAACACTTTTATTGCCGCAATAAAGGAAATAATCAGCCGCAAAGATCTGCTTGATTCCCTTGGCCAGCAAGCTCAAAACAGAAAGAAAAAACCGCAAATACTCCTGGTTGAAGATAATGACATTGGCCGTCTGATGGCCAAAACACTTCTTGAAAGCCTGAATCTTGAGGTCACAGAGACCTGTAATGGTCAGGAAGGACTGAATGCTCTTGATCATCATCATTACGACCTGGTATTGACCGACATTTTTATGCCCGTCATGAACGGCCTCGACCTGGTCAGAACCATCAGAAAAAGTGGTCGGCATCAGCTTCCCATAATCGTCATGTCTGCTAATGCCGATAGCAACTGGGCTGAAAGCTTTTTTGCCGGAGCTGACGGGTTCCTGGTCAAACCATTTTCTGCCGAAGTGCTGCACCGCGAGCTGGACAAATGGCTGTCGTTAACCCGTGATGAGAAAAAAAACATACCATCAAGAACGGCAACACTGATTCCAGATCTCAAACACCTTGAGCATTGTCTCGATCTCCAGGCAGCGCTTAACCGTACAGGCGGAAAAGCTGACGTCTACCTGACACTACTGAAACACTACTATGAAAATTACCAGTTTTTTTCAGAACAACTGGTCAACACCCTGAAAAAAAACCAACGCCAGCAGGCGATTCATCAGGTTCATGGCTTAAGGGGTGCAGCTGGAAATCTTGGTGCGGTCAAAGTTGAACTACTCGCGGGTAAACTGGAACACGACCTCAGCCGTCTCGACCAGGAACCAGCCCCGGAAACACTGCTCCGTGAGCATGAACAACTACTGCTAAACCTGTCACACTGCCTACTTGCTGTGCAACAGGAAGAACAACGCCCAGTCGGTACTATAACGACATTGGTTACGCTGCTAAACACCCTGCCCCCGTTGCTTCAGCAACATAAAGCCAGGGAGATCAAACAGATGGAACAACAACTGGCAACCTGCCAGTGGCCAGAACCATATGGTTCAGCAATCGACACACTATTAAAGCAAATCAGAGGGTTTCAATATCAACAAGCCGCTAACCATCTGAACCAGGTTCTTGGTCAAATAAAAATATCTGCGCAAGAGATTAACCTATGAATATGGCAACCGACCAACTATCCAGCATCCTGGCGGTTGACGATAACCCGATCAACCTTGATGCTCTGATTGCACTATTGGGAGACCAGTACGATCTGCGCGTCGCTATCGATGCCCGCTCCGCCTTGAATCTGATCGACCAGGGTTTTGTTCCGGACCTGATGTTACTCGACATTATGATGCCCGAGATAAACGGCTACGCACTTTGTCGCCAACTCCAGCAGCGGGCGAGTGTTAAAGATGTTCCGTTTATTTTTCTATCGGCACTGGATAAAGAAGAGGATGAAACCGAGGGGCTGTTACTCGGTGCTGCTGACTATATCAGTAAGCCATTTCAACCTGCGATTCTCCTGCAGCGGATCAAGCTCCATCTGGAACTAAAAAAATACCGCGATCAGTTAGAACAGATGGTCATCGACAAAACCCACAAACTACGGGTAGCAGAGCAAAAGGCTTTGCAACAGGAAGCCATCTACCGCGAGCTATTTAACAACATGGGTAATGGCGTGGCCGTTTATCAACCAACCGAAGACGACCATGATTTTGTCATACAAAACCTCAACCGCTCGGGGGCGTTGACATTTGCCAGTCCGATAATGGAAACCCTGGGAAAAAAACTCAAAGATCTGAACAGAGGCGCCGCAGCGATTTGTCTACAACCAGTCATCAACAATGTCTGGCAAACCGGTCATCCAGAACACATTTCAGCTCAGCTTAATCTTGATGATGAACAGCAGCGTTGGATCGAAGGTTACATTTATAAACTTCCAACCGGGCAGGTCGTCGGTATATACGATGACGTAACAGAGCAGAAAGAGACAGAAAGAAAGATCCTGCACGCCAAAGAAGAGTGGGAAAAAACCTTTGATGCAATGGTCGATTGCGTCACTATTCTTGATGACGACTTAAGAATTGTACGGGCCAACAGAGCGGCACAGAAACTGATCGACCGACCGTATCAACAGCTCATTGGTGGCCATTGTTACGAAATGTTTGCCGATGCCCATGAACAATGTTCACATTGCCCGGCCCAGGTACCATTCACAAGCGACTCTCTGGGAACAGTAAACTTACAACACGAATACCGGGGCAGAATCTTTGATGTGTCCTGCTCACCATTGACCGGAGCCGACCGCAGCACCCCCTACCTGATTCATGTTGCACGCGATATTACAGAACAAAAACAGATGCAGGAAGAACTCAGTCGCTCCCAACGATTAGCCTCCATTGGCGAACTAGCGGCTGGTGTCGCTCATGAAATTAATAACCCCAACGGCCTTATCCTGCATAACAGTCAGCTGGTTAAGGATGTTTTCCGTGATCTGCAACCCATTATAAAAAGCGCTCTTGAGCCGGATAGCAATATTCTACTGGGCGGACTCAGCGTAGAAGATGTCTGCGAAACCCTGCCCCAAATGCTCGATGACATCGATGGGGCCTCAAAGCGAATCAAATTTATCGTCACTGAACTAAGGGATTTTTCTACCTACGACAATAATGACCAACTGGGCCATGTCGATCTAAACCAGGTCGTCAAATCTTCGGCTCATCTGGTCAACAACACGCTGAAAAAAGCAACTCAAAATTTCAGTTTAAACCTGGCCGAATCGCTCCCCTTTGTCAGCGGTGTTGCAACACGCCTGGAACAAGTGATTATCAATCTACTGATCAATGCTTCGCAAGCGCTGGAAAGTTCAATGGACTCGATAACAATTGCCACCGAACATGATCCTTCTGAGCAACGGGTGAGGGTCTTAGTTAAAGATACCGGGACGGGCATTCCAGAGCATATGCGCGATACCATTTGCGAACCATTTGTCACATCAAAACGTCAAAAAGGTGGTGCTGGTCTGGGCTTATCTGTGTCGACCCGTATCGTTAAAGCTCACAATGGCCGTCTGACCTTTATGAGCAATCAACCCAAGGGCACAATCTTTATCCTCGAGCTTCCTGTCGGAGAGAATACTCATGCCACAAACTAACCGCCTGTATCCTGAATTCCCTGTCTTGATGGTCGATGACGAGCTGCCCTGGCTGCGCAGTATGGGCATGTCATTAAAATCGGTTGGTGGCATTACCAATGTCAAACTCTGTAATGACAGTCGCGAAGTCGCAGAGCTACTGCAGAACAATCACTACAGCCTTGTTATTCTGGACCTGACGATGCCCCACATCAGTGGTGAGGAACTTCTTAACACTATCAGTGAAAACCATCCGGAATTACCGGTAATTATTATCAGTGGAGTCAATCAGGTCGAAACGGCGCTGCGCTGTGTCCGGGCCGGCGCTGAGGACTTCTATGTCAAAACCGATGAACGGGAAAGAATCATCACCGGCATTCAAAAGGTACTCAAACAGGTTCGCCTGCAACAGGAAATTCGGCAGCTTTCAGAAACACTTCTTGATAGTGATCCAACCACAGATCCCGCTTTTGAAGGAATTATTTCTAAAAATATTAAAATGCACAGCATTTTTACCTATCTGAAAGCTATTTCCAATAGCATGGAACCGATCCTTATCACCGGTGAAAGCGGAACCGGTAAAGAGCTGATCGCCAAAGCGGTACACCGCTTAAGTGCCCCGGACAAACCGCTAGTGGCGGTCAATGTTGCCGGGCTCGACGATATGATGTTCAGTGACTCCCTGTTTGGTCATGTAAAGGGCGCCTTTACCGGAGCGGACAAGGTACGCATGGGCATGATTGAAAAGGCCGCTGACGGGGTTCTTTTTCTTGATGAAATAGGCGACCTGTCCATGCCATCCCAAGTGAAACTGCTACGCCTGCTCCAGGAAGGGGAATATTACCCGCTGGGTAGTGACCAACCCCATATGAGTAAAGCGCGGATTATTGTCGCCACTAACCACAAGTTAGCCGAGAAAGAAGCCGCGGGAACCTTCCGCAGAGACTTACTGTATCGCCTCTATTCACACCGAGTACAACTACCGGCATTACGCGATCGCAAAGAAGATATTCAGCCGCTACTGGATTTTTTCATTCAAGAAACAGCTATGAGTCTCGGCAAAGCACCACCTAGCTATCCGCCAGAGTTGATCACCCTGCTGTCAACTTATCATTACCCCGGCAATATCCGCGAATTACGTGCCATAGTGCATGATGCCGTCAGTGTCCATACCAAAGGGGTGCTGTCAATGTCCCGCTTTAAAGAGGCTATCGGCTCTAGCGATAACATAACCAGCGAACCATTACCAGGGCTCGAAGAAAGCCATGAAAAAGTGATTTTCAGAGAAACGCTACCAACCATAAAAGAAGTTACAGAAATACTGGTTGATGAAGCCTTAGCACGAGCAGATAATAATCAATCGATTGCCGCACGCATGCTGGGGATCTCCCATCAGGCCCTAAATCAGCGTCTAAAAAAACGCGATAATTCATAGATCTGAGTCATGATGATAAACAGCGAACACAAACAAAGACGTAAAATTGATCGCGTTCTTACCGAACGCCGCAAGCTGAGTCGCAAAGCGGAGATGTTGCCTCTTCATGCCCTGATGCAACAGATCATTGACACGGCTGAAAACATCACCGATAGCGGTATTGGCTGTCTTTGTTGCCTGGAAGAAAGCTATAAAGGGATCAAACATCAGGTTTATTCGACCTTGGCGGAAAAACTCCTGGCCCAAAATCAGCAGCAAGGGAGTCCGTCATGTATTGCTCAGGCAGAAGTATGGCAAACCTGCCTGACGGACAAACAGGTCGTCATCTGTAATGATTTTACTCTCAATAATCAAGATATCAGAACCAGGACATTGCTCCCCTTCTTCCGTTCGATGTTAACCCCGGTCATCCGGCAGCAACAGGTTGTTGCAGTACTCGTATTAGGTAATAAACCAACCCCTTATGACGAGGATGACAAGGAAACAATCACCGAGTTAGCTGACCTGTGTTGGGACATTATTGCTCGCAAACAAGCATTGGATCCCATCGTCACCTTGCAACAACCAACGGCCAAACTTGACAACCATGGTCAGTGTCCACAATTTAAAGCAGAAAGTAAGTACCACAAACTGATTGACAACCTTAATGAAGCTGTATTTTTAGCAGAGTATACCGATGACGGTTTGGCTAATTTCTGCGATATCAATCAGGAAGCAGTCAACCGTTATGGCTACAGCAGGACAGAGCTATCTGCGATGAACGCTCTGAGCCTTGTCGCTCCCGGGTATCTGAACGTGGAACGGGCAGAATCTATCTTTACGACTCTTAAGTGCGAAAAAAAGGTCATCTATGAGTCATTGCACAGGAGTAAAAAAGGTGAAAACTTTCCCGTCGAATGCAGCACTTCGATCATAGATCTTGACGGGGTAAAATTTATTTTAACCGTAATCCGCGATATCTCAAGGCGTAAAGAAGCAGAAACACTACAAAAAGAAACGGAAGGGATGCTGCAGCTTATTACCAGCAACATCAGTGATGTCGTCTGGATGTATGATCTTAAGCAACAGCGCTATACCTATTTTAGTCCGGCCGTTGAACCGATGCGAGGCCATACCCCTCTGCAAGCCATGAATATGTCAATGGAAGAAACATTAACCCCTGATTCTTACCAGAAAGCTCTTAAACGGATCAATCTATTGGTAGCCAGTCCGGAAAGCATTAACAAGCAGCTCGAAATTATAGAGCTACAGCAATACCATGCTAATGGTAGAATATTAGACATTGAAATTGCCGCCCGCCTGATTCGTGCCGAAGATGGTTCCCCACTTTCCTTGGCCGGGGTAACTCGCGACATTACCGCCCGTAAAATTGTCGAAAAAAAACTCCAGGAAGAAAAGGATAAATTCCGGAGCTTATTCGAACACATTACCGATTATGTGTTGATCCTTAAGGTGCAGAATAATGATATCGTCATCACCGACATGAGTGAGTCGGCCTGCCATTACCATGGTTACACGCGCTCAGAAATGTTAGGTCAATCGATTTACCTCCTTGACGCATCTGGTTTTGATCTAAAAAAAGAACAGGAAGGATTAAGCATCCTCAGCGCTGGAGAAACCTATCTATTTGAAACGATCCACAAGCGTAAAGATGGTTCAACATTTCCTGTGGGAGCGGCAATCAAGCAAATTGAGATTGATGGAGAACCCCACCTGTTTGCCATTGAACACGACCGGAGCAAGCAACATAAAGCAGAGCAAGAGCGTAACGAGCTAGAGCAACAACTGCGGCAAAAATATAAGATGGAAGCGGTGGGTTTGATGGCCGGCGGCATTGCCCATAATTTCAACAATAACCTGGCAATCATTTTAGGCAACCTTGAACTGGTCAAAATGCGCACCAGTGAGGGAGAAAAGCTGGGCGAATATCTTGAAAATGCGACCATTGGCGTCCAGCGGTCGCGGACCTTGGTTCAGCAGATCATGACCTACAGCCGCCAGGACGCACAACGTAAAGCCACAATCCAACCAACGCTGGTTATTGAAGAAACATGTAAACTACTCCGCTCAACGGTACCGACATCAGTCACCCTGGCCTTTGCCAGTGACGCTCCTGTCGACATGGCTATTCTGGCTGATTCTACCCGTATTCAGGAAGCACTGTTGAACTTATGCTACAACGCTGTCCACGCCATGAATGAAAAAGGACAACTGACCATTTCCCTGCAGCCTGAAATCATTGAAAAAGAGGATATTCCAGCTCAGTTCGATTGCCAGCCAGGTGCGTATGCCAGCCTGGCGATTCATGATACCGGCTGTGGTATTGAAGCCGATGTTATCGACAAAATATTTGATCCGTTCTTTACTACCAAGGATATTGATGAAGGGACCGGAATGGGTTTATCAACCGTACTTGGGATCGTTGAGCAACATGATGGTTTTATCAAGGTCGCCAGTACACCAGGAGCGGGGACAACGGTCACGCTCTATTTTCCCATCATAGCAACAGGTTTAAAGCAAAAGGATAAACATACCTTTGGCAGTAACCTGCCCCACGGCTCTGAACGAATTATGCTGATCGATGACGACACTATGCTGGCCCATGTCAATGCAACCATGCTTACCGATATGGGATACACCGTTGAAGTTGAAAACAACAGTCCCAAGGCTCTGAAACGCATTTTACAAGAAGGCGAACAGTTCGATCTGGTCATTAGTGATCAAACCATGCCAGAACTCACCGGAGCAGATATCGCCATAGAGATCCGTCAGAAGTACCCTGCGTTACCAATTATTTTGTGTACGGGATACTCCAGTCAGATAACCGATGCGGACGTCAGCGCCCTTGGCCTGGCAGCATTTTGCATGAAACCCCTCGATATGCCGGAGCTGCTTAAGGTCGTGCGGGCCGCACTCGATAAAAAACAAGGAAAAGAGTAAACGAACTGGTACTTAGCCTTACTTGTTCTGCAAAAGAAAAAAAAGGGGGGGGGGTTAATCAAAACAATCGCTGCGATACATCATTGCTAAGCGACCACGACTGGCCAGACAATTGAGACACAACTGTCCGGCATCACCATATTCACTTTCTGCCAGATGTTGCCCTGCCAACTGATCTGGTTCCCGAGCCGGTTGTTCCGGATCAAAAAGCTTATGACAAAGACAACATTCTTTCATAGCGTCATACGTGTTTGAACCAGATCTGCCATGGCATCAAGAAAGTCATCATGATCATTCAGCGACGGGGAACGATAAAAATGACTGATCCCCTGACTAATGGCGCGTTCACGGTACTCGATATCGATCTCATCCAGGGTCTCAATATGATCAGACACAAAAGAAACCGGGACCATCAGTAATGCCCGGTGCCCTACGCTGGCAAACTTATCAATCATTTCATCCGTTCCGGGTGTCATCCACTTTACCGGCCCACTACGACTTTGATAAGCAATGGCCCAGTCATAATAACCAACCTGTCGCATAGTCGCTTCCACAGTGGTCTCAACCTGTTGTTGATAGGGGTCGCCCTGATCGATAAACTTCTGTGGTAAAGCATGAGCAGAAAACAGAATTTGCACCTCATCGCGCATCAGATCATGAAAGGTATCAAGCCCTTCATTTATCCGGTTCGCCAGGGCATTTACATAACCTGGCCAGTCATACCATTCTTCAATCAGCTGATACTCTAGTTCGGGGTAAATCTTCGCGACTGCCGAGCGAAAATCATTAACGCTACTGCCAGTTGTTGCCCTGGTATAATGAGGATACATCGATACAACAACTGCCGTCTGAATACCCGCCTGTTTGATGTCCGCCAGAACGTCTTCGGCACGGGGCTGCCAATAACGCATAATAACGTAGGGGTGAAAACGTTCACCTAACCGCCGAGCGATACCACTGGCCTGTTTTTGGGTCCATTCCAGCAATGGTGACCGACCACCAATGCGACGATAATTTTCAACCACCTTTTTGGCCCGAAAATGAGAAATAATCCGGGCAAATGGCTTTTGCAATAATCCACCCGCCGGTAATTGAATCAATTCACGATCAGAAAAGAGGTTATACAAAAAAGGCTCAACAGCATCCAGAGAATCTGGCCCACCCATATTGAGCAGAATTAAAGCGACAGGTTTGCTATCAGGCATAGATATTTTCTCTCTTGCACTACGTATGAAAAAGCGAGGCTACCAAGGTTGCCCCGCCGCCTATATTTAGCCTATTTCTGACTCAGTCGATGGACACAATCAACCATAAAAATAGCATTTTCCGGTGGTACAGTCGGCAAAATGCCATGCCCCAGGTTAAAGATAAAACCAGGCTGATCGCCATTTTCATTGAGAATTCTCTGCACCTCACGCTCAATATGCTCTTTAGGAGCATAAAGAACTGTCGGATCAAGATTCCCTTGTACCGCAATATCGTCACCAAGAATAGCACGAGCTTCATCAACCTTGACATGCCAGTCAAGGCCGACCACATCACTGCCTGCTTGTTTGATCAACTCGAGCATGGTGCCGCCATTACGAACAAAATAGATGACCGGAACACCTTTACGATTCAGACCATTAATCAACTTCTGCACATAAGGCAGAATATAGCGTTCAAAATCGTGGGGAGCCAATAACCCACCCCAGGTATCGAAGATCTGTATCGCCTGTGCACCGGCAGCAATCTGCATATTCAAATAGTTCAGATCCATGGCGGTAATCTTTTGCATCAGTGCATCGTACAAACCCGGATCGCTGTACATCATCTGCTTCAGGCTGGCAAAATCTTTACTCCCCTTCCCTTCAACCATATAACAAGCCAAAGTAAAAGGCGCACCACCAAAACCGATCAATGGCACACGCCCCTCAAATGCAACCCGCAGACGCTTGATAATATCGGGAACATAAGATACAGCCTCAGCCATATTTTCCGGCACCACAAGAGCATCAACATCGGCAGCAGTACGCACTGGATTTTCAAACACCGGACCAGGGACGAAGTCAAGTTTAAGCCCCATCGGCTCAATCGGTGTCAGAATATCAGAGAATAAAATCGCCGCATCAGCATTGAGGATATCAATCGGCTGTATCGTCACTTCTGCAGCACGCGCCGGATCCTTACACAGGTCAAGAAAAGTCCCGCCTCCTTGTGCCCGTACCTCTTTGTATTGAGGGAGATAACGACCGGCTTGACGCATGAGCCACACCGGAACACAATCGACCGGTTGGCACCAGCACGCTTTCAGAAAGTTATATTCACTGGACATATGAGAGTCTGACCTCCTCGATTTAAAAAATTAAAATTATCAGCCACTAAGACACTAAGGCACGAAGAAATTTATTTTCGACGCAGAGTCGCGAAGACGCAGAGTTATACGCAGAGATTTTAAATCGTTAAACTTTTAATTCTCTCTGCGTTCGCTCCCTCTAGGGGCTTTGCATTAAAAGAACTCTGTCCCTTCGGACTTATCCTCTTTGTTTGTAAAGCACCAAGCCACGCAATACCCCTTAATACAACAATTAAAAAAGAACTTCTTCGTGTCTTTGTGCCTTAGTGGCCCAATCAGATTGTCCTCAGCGGACTCTCCGCCTCTATCCCTCTGCGTTAAAAAAGCAGTTACGACTCCTCTGCTTTGGACGCGTTATCCGCCGCCTCTTTTTCCATACGCTGCCTGGTACGCCTCGGAATATAGCTGCAGAAGGGTTCTTCGGCCATGTAATCACCATAAACAGCATCAGCACGGGCGCGACACCCACCACAGACATTAATGAACTCACACTCGCCACATTTCCCCTGATATTTACTGAAATCACGCAGGTCATTAAAAACTTTAGAATTAAACCACAATTCTTTAAATGGAACCTGCTTGACATTACCGACGGAAGAATGGAAGTAGGAGCAAGGCTTTAAATTACCAAAGCAATCGATCAGGCAAATAGTCTGAGCTGCGATACAACCTTTTCCACCCCCGGTAGAAAAAGTCAGACTACGACGTTTAAAATCAACCCCTTCGGCTTTAGCCATTTGAGGAACAATACGATAATAATGGGGAGCACAGGTCGGCCGCATCAGAATATCATCCTCGTTTTTTTCCTGCTCATAGTGCCAGGCAAGGATCTCTTCGTAATCTTCCGGGGAAATCAATTCATTCATAATCTCTTCCCCACGACCCGTCGGTACAATCATAAACATATACCAGGCAGTCGCGCCAAGGCTTTTAGCCAACTTGAAAGTTGCTCCAATATCATGCTGATTGCGTTTGGTAAAAGATGAATTGATCAAAAAAGGAATGCCGTTACGTTTGAGAGTTTCGGCCCCTCTGATAACGCCAGCAAAAGCACCTTCACTTGACCGAAAATCATCATGAATAGCCGCTGTAGAGCCATCAAGGGAGAGAGAGACCATTTTAATCTGTGCCTGCTTCATTTTATTACAGACTTCATCATCGATCAGGGTCCCGTTGGTCGCCATACACATCCGTAAACCTTTTTGAGTACCGTATTCGGCGATCTCAAAAATATCCTCACGCAACAGAGGTTCACCACCAGAAAGAACCATGACCGGCGTGCTGATTTCACAGATATCATCAATCAGCTTAAATGCTTCAGCGGTATTAAAATCACCTGCAGCTGCTGACATATCTGACGAACAACGGCAATGAACACAGTTAAGGTTACAGCGCTGGGTACTTTCCCAGGCAATCCATTTGGGAATGAATTCTTCCTGCTTAGGACTCATTTTTTCTCCTGAACGGGGATGTTTCGCCGCAGCGAATAATATACCAAAATCATTTATTGGCGACTGCATCAGTGTATTTTATCAGACTACTACAGTCTACCCTGGTGCTCAACAATTCCAACAAACAATTAAATACCGAGCGATTATTCCGCGGCAGAAAACCAGACCAGACGTTGTTGCTGATAAAGATGAAAAGTCTGCGGCTGAGCAGCAGATACCAGCGAACCAATAAAAGAGTAGAGTCCGCTCTCCCCCTCGTGCATACCTGAGAGCAATAGTTGTTCAAATATCTGAGCTCTAAGCATGGCCGAGCAATTAGCCAGATCGACAAACAAAATATTCTGGTCTGTCGCTACGGCTTTGCCCAGTGGCTCTTCAGTGACCAACATCCCTCCTGAGATAGCACCGGGAAGTCCAATTTTACTTAGCATATCAGCAGCAAAACTGCGATTATATTCAGCCTCGGAAAGTTGAGTTACTTGATTTTGTGCCAGAGAGGGGACGACAAACAAGGTTCCCCGTTTGGTCAGCTTATCACCTGCAGCGGTCAGATAAAGTTGCTCTAGAGAGGCGCTAAGCTCAGTCTGACTCATTTGCGGAGCCAGCAGATATACATATTGGCTATATGCGCGTCGTTCACTACTGCTAACTGTCAACGGTTGCCAGGGTATAACCTGGGGTGGCTGTTCACGCAATTTCTGTTCTTCCAGTTCTGCGAGCAAGCTTTTCAGTTTGACCATCTTCTCCTGCAGAGCCTGAATCCGCTCTGTTTTCTCATCCGCCCGAGCCACGGAGATAAACAGTTGATTGTGGATAGTAAGCATCAGGATAAAACTAACGAGGATACGCAGAACGACATTTTTCATTCAGCAACTCCGGCAGCAGTATAGCAACATAGGAAACAGCGTAATCGAGAAAAATACAGATCCTTACGACCAAACTATATAGATTCTACTATATTTAACAAGAACAAAACAGAAGTGAAACCGCGGAGGAAAAAAACAAGCGGAAAAATAAAAGCCCGGGCTCAGCACCCGGGCAGTTGTAATATAGAATCAAGTGAACCAGACAGTTTCAACAGGCAGCGCGTTCCTGTTCTGGAAACAGTTCTTCAAAAACGTCTTTCACTGTCGAAATACGATCTGCTTTCCAGGCATTGCTGCCACAGAAGATCAGTCCGGTTTCCATATCGCCACGCTGAGCACGATCAAGGGCATGAACAATGCAAAAACGCTCACGCGAGGCTTTGTAAGCACACTTTTTGAGGCAATTTGAAGGGCAGAAAACATTCATGTCGACATCACGCTGACGCACCTGATCAATATTCTTGAGAATAGCACGACCAGGCAGACCTGCCGGACTCATCATCAACCCGATATCTTCCTTAGTACAATCCAAATACGCCTGCTTAAAAGCATCATCGGCATCACATTCTTCGGTCACAACAAAACGGGTGCCCATTTGCACGGCATCAGCACCGTTAGCTAAAGCATGCTGTAGATCCTGACGATCCCAAACTCCTCCCGCAGCGATAATCGGAATATCGAGATTCCATTCTGATTGAAAGTAGCTTTTTACTCCCCTGACCGTGGCATATTGATCATAACTGCCATTACCAATGTTCTCAGGTTTTTCACCAAGATGACCACCGGCGGTATCAGGATCTTCCACGACAACAGCATCAGGTAAGCGCTTGAAAGCCTTATGCCATTTTTTAGCGATCAACTGGGCCGCTTTAACAGATGAGACGATTGGAACCAGAGCAACCTCTGGATAGTCTTCTGTCAGGCCAGGCAAGTTCATTGGTAATCCGGCACCACTGATAATTATTTTAGCACCACCTTCACAGGCCGCCTTAACAACATCATCATAATTACTGACAGCCACCATACAGTTAACACCAATGACACCATCTGGTGCTATTTCATAGGCTTTTTGTAATTCCACCAACAAACCATGATGGTCTGCAGCAAAAAAGTTTTTACCGTTATAGGTTTCATCTTCCAGAGCCAGACCCGCAGCTGCAACAATACCGATACCACCATTAAGGGCGACATTTCCAGCTAAGCGATGTCCAGAAATACGTACACCCATACCGCCTTGAATGACCGGAAAAGGAACACTGTATCGACCGATTGTTAAACCTTCCACCATGTTTACTCCTGTGATTAATTTAGTGGTAGGATTCTATCAGCTGAGATAAATTTGAATTGTAATACTTGTGTAAAAGTGTAAGGAATCAAGGTATATTCATTGCTGTTCTCCCTAACACAACTGAACCTTAAAGTATTTTAAGCGCACTACGGTAGCAGATTAAATTATGAAAAAACTATTCAAACGTCTTTTTCACCCCTTAATAACCTTTATCAGCATCCAGGTTCTGTGGATTTTTCTGTTAGTTTCCTGGATTTATTGGTTTCTTGGCCGTCATCAGCAATTCAAAGAATTTGCAACCCGCTACCAAACTGAATGGCTGCCCGATAAAACAGACTGGTTAATATTGACTGAAGGTATCGTATTACTCGTCGCGATACTGATTGGTATTTATGTTATCTTTCTCTATTGGAAGAAGCAGGCTTCTTTATACAAAGCCCAGCGTCATTTTATTAATCAGGTCAGCCATGAACTTAAATCCCCGCTAGCGTCGCTACAGTTACACCTTGAAACAATTCAGATGCGTCAGCCAAATCCAGAACAGCTGCAAAAATTTACCGCCCTGATGCAGGAAGATACCCAACGACTGGGAACGCTGATCAATAACCTATTAACTGCCGGGCGCATTGAACATAAGAGCACCCAGTTAAATCTGGAGGAGTGTAACCTGTCACAACTGCTGGAACGCTATTTAAGTCAGGAAAGGCAAAATTTCCCACCACAAGGATCTTTAACCTGGGATCTGCAACCACAGCTTTTTGCCCGACTGGAAACTGAATCCCTCGAAACAGTGCTGCGGAATCTGATTGAAAACGCCATTCTCTATGCGGATACGGCACCTATCGTCCACGTCAGCCTGACCCGGGAAGGAGACAAGGCCCATCTGCAGATTTCGGATCAGGGCCCGGGCATCCCCCCTAAAGACAGAAAAAAAGTGTTCCGGATGTTTTACCGCTTGCGGCACACAGGAAAAACAATTAAAGGCAGCGGGCTGGGCCTGTTTATCGTCCGCAACCTGATTAAGCTCCATGGCGGTAAAGTCTGGATTGGGGGAAACAAGGGTAACCGGGGAACCACCTTTAATCTGGTCATTCCCCTTATTACGAACAGGACACCATCATGAATCCTGAAATTCCTTTACTTCTCGTCGAAGATGAACCGCATATCGCTCAAGGGCTGATATTCAATCTTGAAGAAGAAGGTTATGTCGTTCATCACGTAGATAATGGGGAAGATGCCCTAGATCTACTGGCCCAAAAATCCTTTGCCCTCGTCATTCTCGACTTAATGCTTCCTGGTATTGACGGCCTTGAAGTCTGTCGCACTTTACGCGCACGGGACGATCAAACCCCGGTACTGATGCTAACCGCTAGAAGCGGTGAACAAGATCGTATTGACGGCCTCAGTGAAGGTGCAGATGACTATCTTCCAAAACCATTTAACCTGAAAGAATTTCTACTGCGTGTTTCAGCTTTACTGCGCCGTTCTCCTTGGCAAGCAAATACCAACAAAGAAGCAATCTATCACTTTGGCAGTAACCAGATTAACTGGCAAACTCATCAAGCCACGACAGAACATGACACTTTCGAGCTCACAGAACTCGAAATAAAAATGCTCCGTCTATTTTTTAATAATGAGGGCAAGGTCTTATCACGCGGCCACATTCTAGAACAGGTCTGGGGAGTTTCGCCACAAACAGAGACAAGAACCCTCGACAATTTTATAGTTCGGTTGCGCAAATATTTTGAAGACAATCCTGCCCGCCCAAGATTTTTTCTAACTGTTCGCGGCCGTGGGTATCGTTTCGTTAATAATCAATAGTCAGCTTATATTTGCTTTGAAGCCCTCCTCTTTCGTATTAGTGTTTTATCAAGCAGAACCTCTGACACAATTATTTCAACCACTTGCTGCATAACCGTTGGCTGAGGCTGGAAAATATTTTTATAATTCTTACTTGCCCCCTCGCATCTACTATTGCTTCTGGGCTAAGCTGTTATAGTTTAAATTGCCCCAGGCAATGCGGTGCATTCCTACGGCAAGAATTCTCAAAAATGAGATTCAAATACGTCTAAAGATGATCAAGACTACAAGTCTCTTTTAATAACCCGCACATAAGGAGAAGTAATATGAAAGCAGTTTTGATGAATGAATTTGGTGGTCCGGAGGTCATGAAAGTTGGTGAAATTGACACGCCTGAACCAAAGCCAAATGAAGTTCTGATTAAAGTTATGGCAACCAGTATCAATCGTCCCGACCTTGTCCAGCGCGTGGGAAACTATCCACCCCCAAAAGGTGATTCTGAAATTCTTGGCCTTGAAGTTGCCGGAACCATTGCCGCTGTCGGCAGTGAGGTTAAAAACTGGAAAATTGGTGATCGTGTTATGGCGCTGGTTGGCGGTGGCGGTTATGCTGAGTATGCTGTCGCGTATGAAAACCACTTAATGCCGATTCCCGACAACATGAGCTACACCGAGGCAGCCTGTGTTAATGAAAGCTACATCACTGCTTTTCTCAATGTATTTATGATCGGCGACCTTCAAGACGGTCAAACTGCCATCTTGCATGGCGGTGGTGGTGGCGTAAACACTGCTGCAATTCAGCTGGCTAAAGCATTAACTCCCAATGCAAAACTGATTGTAACGGCTAGCCCATCAAAGCTCGAACGGGTTAAAGAACTGGGTGTTGATTTGGTTATCGATTATACCGAAACCCCAGACTTTACTGATGTCGTCAAGGAGTATACAGCGAAAAAAGGTGTTGATCTGGTGCTTGATCATGTTGGAGCAAAATACCTAAAACCCAACATGAACTCTCTTGCCTACAAAGGTAAGCTTGTTGTTATCGGTGTTATCAGTGGGATCAAAGCTGAATTGAACCTGGCTTTGATGATGGTTAAGCGACAACAGATTATTGGCTCGGTGTTGCGTAGTCGTCCAGTATCTGAAAAAGGTGAGATTATTGCTGAATTTACCCGGCGTGCATTACCTAAATTTGCTGATCGCAGCATTGTTCCAATTATCGAAAAAGTCTTCCCGCTTGATGAGGTCGTAGCAGCCCATCAAATGATGGAAGAAGACAGTCACTTCGGTAAAATTGTCTTGGAAATTGGTAAAGAATAGCAAAGTAATCTTACTGTAAAGCCAGCATGTGACCATCCGGATAAAATCGGAAGGTCACATGCTTTACATTTATACGGTAATCAAATCCCAGAAATGAGCAGCTATGCCTTTTGATATTCAAGATTTTTCCGTCAACCCGCTAGACGAAAGCTATTTCGTTAAACCAGTTCGTCTTGATTATGCACAAAATGGCAAGCAACGCTCCTGGGAAGCGGTTCAAGCGCATGATAGTGTGGCCATTTTACTCTATCATCTAGAACGTCAAGCTTTTTTACTGGTAAAACAATTTCGCGCACCAGTCCATATGAACCACTCTCAGTTTACTTTTACGTACGAGCTCTGTGCCGGAATTCTTGACAAGTCTCTGCCTTTAGAACAGATCGCCAAAGAAGAAATTCTCGAGGAATGCGGGTACGATATCCCCGCGGAGAGAATATTCAAAGTAAGCTCATTTTTTACTAATGTCGGAATTTCAGGAAATCGCCAACATCTTTATTTTGCAACTTTAAATGATAAATACCGGGTTAGCGCTGGAGGCGGCATTCATAATGAAGAGATCATTCTTGAATACCTACCGTTGAAACAGGCTAAAGAATTCATTTATAACGAAAGTCTTGCTAAAACCCCTGGCTTAATGTTTTCTTTTTACTGGTTCTTCGAAAAATTTGGCCCAAATGCAGAGCAGCTTCCTCAAGGATAAACTGCGGCTTGCTGCGCTTTTGGTTTAACCGCCCGGGAAACAATTTTTAATACCTCATCAAGGGGTAACAAAGATCGCGTTTTCGCAAGAAAGCCATTAACGTGCACAAACCGTACTTCAGGATCTTTAGCAACAGCTCTAAAGTCAACAAAGCGGTTGTCCTCAAGCCTTAACAACTCCCATCCATCGCCTCGGTTAGACGGTGTTATTGCCATTACGATATCAGGATCAGATAACTGTTTCAGATACAACTCTACTGACAACTTTGGATTTTCAGCAATGGGACTATAAATCGCCTTATAATCTCCAACAGGAAGAATCTGAGCCTCTTGCTGCAAGCGTTCAAGCCGTTCAGTTTTGGACTCAATGAGATCAATCATCTCCTCGCCAAAATCTTTCATAAAGCGATAGAAAAAGGTCTGGGATGACAGTTCCTCATAGCGTGAAAAATGGGAGAGAATATAACCATCAATGGGTGAAGACGACGACTGCAGTACATTAGGATTGACACCGAGCTCTTTCGCAGTCTTATAAAGACCACCGACATCCAGCATGCTCATCTGTTCATACCACCCAAACACGAGTCTGGCAGCTTCGTGATAGCCGAAATACTGCATAACCAGATGAAAAGCACAGGGCAGACCCCGGTCTTGATGATGATCAAAATTGTGCAGATCAGGAATTAGCTGCATCCCGACATCAACGACGAAGGTATTTGGATCACTAAGATCTTCTGCTGTTGCCTCGCGGCGATAGACCGTTGCGGTCTCCAGTTTGGCCAGGAGAATACAAACCGACATAAAATCATCTTTGTGGGCGTTCCCTGGATGTGTCACTATCTTATACATATAAAACTCTTAACTAACAAACTACCCCCTCCCGGGGTTGATATTAAAAAAACGACAGGTTTACCTTACCACATCAACCTAAACCGCTTGGAGGGGAGGATAACATTTTTTTCCATAGAAAGATGTTTCGACCACTAAATTATGGCAAAGCTACTCCACATGTACCATCACAGTGAGGTTGATTTTTACTTTTCCCACAAGTACACAAATAAACTTTTTCACGCTGCTTTACTTCGAAGCGAATCGGTGTATGCTCCCCACTTTGATGATGGCCATCACAAAATGGCAGACTGCCAGACTTACCACAGGTACAACGGAAGTAGGTACCAGGCTCCAATGTTATCGCGATAGGCATTCCATTATCTCTGTCTTCAGAAGACATAAAACAAAACCTTTCTGTTCATCTTTTCTATAAGTTCAATAATTCATTCTCAATATAATAATGAAACATTCATATTTAACACTTCATTGCTTTCTATATTCGCCTAAAAAGCCCACAATTTCCAGTCCAGGAAAGTTATCTTTATTTAACCTCGCCAGAACCAATTGTAACCTCTCGACCAATTAATAATTGACTACACTGACAAACTTTTGTCTTATCAGCACCATAATTTCTTTCTTTTATCAGGATTCGCCCTATGAACGTCACAGAAAAAAGTAACATTATCCTTATCGGTATGCCAGGTGCCGGCAAAAGTACGGTCGGTGTCGTACTGGCAAAACGGCTGGGTCTACAGTTTTATGATACCGACCTAATCATTCAGGCACGCGAGCATAAACGTCTACAACAAATTATTAATTCTAAGGGCCTGGAGTATTTCCGCTATACCGAAGAACAGGTCATTTCTAATCTACAACTTGAATATTGTGTCATTGCCACAGGTGGATCAGTTGTCTACTACCAGCAAGGACTAGAAGCTCTGGCTCAAACAGGTCACCTGATCTATCTACAGGTCGATCTAGCCGATCTGCAACAGCGCATTGCTGATATGGGACAACGTGGATTGGTTATGGGGAAAGGCCAGACGTTTGATCAGCTCTATCAGGAAAGAACACCACTCTACGAGAAATTTGCTGACCTTACTGTCCCTTGTGCAGGTCACAACGCTGAGCAGGTCGCTGCAAACATAGAGCAACAAGTCAGACAACATTGGCCAGATCTACTTCCGACTTAAAACCAAGTCACCAGATAATCGGCTCTTTTACTTACCCCCTATAGCTATTTTTCATATCTAAGCTATAATACAGGGAATTGAAAAGCTGAATCAGAAGGAAATAGCCATGTCGACCAATGAATACACCATGCTGCTGAATAAGGGCGTGGCTGCGGCTGAAGCGGGCCAGTTTACCACCGCTCAGGCATACCTTGAACAAGCAGCCAACATACAACAATCTCCGGAGCTGATCAGCTACCTTGCTTATTGTCTGGCTCTGGGACAGAAGCAACTTCAAAAAGCGCTACAACTAAATCGCAAGGCATTAGACCAGGAGCCGAGCAATTCCTTGCACTTTTTGATTATGGGCCGCATCCTGCTCTATGCAGGGCAACGGCAAAAGGCGATCCAAACCTTTCGCCGCGGATTAAGAACCAGCCCGAGCCCAAAAATCATCGCCGAGCTCAAAAAACTTGGTCTGCGCAAAGACCCGGTCTTTAAGGCCCTTGAACGAAGTCATTTTCTTAACCGTTACAGCGGTAAGATGTTAGCCCGTTTAGGGCTGCGCTAATCGGCAACATCAAAAGACAAAGTGAAATCATCCCATAAGGCGGCGGCAACGGGGCCAACCTGCTTGCCTGCCAAACGCACAGCACGAATCTCCATTGGAATATCGCACGGGTAATTTTCTATATCGAGCAGCACAAGTTCTCCTCTTTCCAGCTCTTCGGCGATAAGACTATCCTGTAATTTCCCCCAGCCCATGCCACCAACGATAAGCTGTTTTTTGGTAATATGATCGCCCACGACCCAGTGGCGACCACTTTCCAGCACCCCAAAAGATTGACTGGCTTTTTTCTGAGCGCTATCGCGCACAACAACCTGTACATACTTTTTCATCACATCAAGGTTCAGGCTTTTATCGGCAGGCAAAAAACCTGGAGCCGCAACGGTGAGCAGATGAGTTGTCAGTAATGGCACACTCTCAAATTGTTCTTCTTCTTGAAAAACGGGACTGATCGCAATATCTACTTCCCCTGCGTCAAGTTTTTCAAGGGCACCCCAAATATTTTCTACTTCAAGATTAAGTTCTGTCTCCGGATAGCGTTTCTCACTCTCCTGCAAAACTTCGAGGATCAATGGTATTGGACAGCTTGCCTCTACCGCCAAGGCTAAAGATGCTTCATGGCCAACCGACAAATAATGAGCCATGCGCCCGAACTCATCAACCTGATCCAGAATAGCTTTAGCCTTTTTATACAGCTGCCACCCCTCGGGAGTTAATGTAGCCCGGTAGCTATTGCGATCAAGCAAAATCAGATCAAGTTCATCTTCAAGCTTGCGTAGCAGGACACTTATGGTCGGCTGAGTCCGATATAAAGACTTGGCAGCGGCCAGCACACTTCCCTCGTCAGCAATTGCTACCAGAATCTTCAATTGATCCAGAGTCATACGACACTCCTTCTATAGCTTTTGCCTATAATCATAGTTTATATAAAATATTTTCAATCTATAGCAAATAATACTAATGTTGTCACATCAAAACGATTTAAAAAATCAATTTATACAATTTACAAAAGGAGTTATCTCATGTTTAAAAAATTATTAACCTCACTTGCTGTGCTTCCTCTGTTAGCTACCGGTGCTGTTGCTGAAACCTACAACGTTGATACCGCCCACTCTCAGATTCACTTTACGGTTGCTCACCTGGTAGCTTTTAAGGTGCGTGGTAATTTTACAGAGTTTAATGGTTCCGTAGTAGCTAATGCTGACAGCAAAGAGCTAGTTGCAGCCGAAGCAACAATTAAAGCACACTCGATTGACACTCGCGACGAAAAGCGCGATGGCCATTTACGCAGTGCAGATTTCTTCGCGACTGATAAATTTCCGGAAATTACCTTCAAGAGCAAGAAGGTGACCGGTAGTGGTGATAATATTACGGTTGTGGGTGACCTGACAATCAAAGGAATCACGAAAGAAGTGGTCTTAACAGGTGGCTTCGCCGGAGCAGCAACCGACCCTTGGGGTCATAAGCGTGCCGGCTTTGAAGCGACAGGTGAAATTGATCGTAAGGATTTTGGCCTGACCTGGAATAAAGCTCTCGAAACCGGAGGCGTACTGGTTGGAGATAAAATCACCATTGGACTTGAGGTGGAAGCAGTCGCTCAGGAATAAAAGTACCCCCACCCTCCTCCTCTACCATTAGAGGAGGAGGAAACCGGAACACCCCGGTCAACACACGTAGCTGCAATTCCCCGGAAATCATCACCACAATATCATTCTGAACAATGATGATTTATACGGTTTACATAAAGGACAAAACGATGACTGAATTCCCTACTCTCTTTCTGTCCCATGGTGCTCCTGATTTGCCCTTGACAGATCATCCAGCAAAATATGCATGGCAAAAAATCGGGGCAAATCTGCCCCGCCCCCAGGCCATCATTATTGTTTCTGCCCACTGGCTAACGAAAGAATTAACCATATCAGGAGCTCATTTTTATACCACAATGCATGATTTTAGTGGCTTTTGCCCGGAACTTTATCAGATCACCTACCCGGCGCTGGGCTCAAGAGAACTGGCAAATGAACTTAAAGAACAATTTGCCAGTGCCGACATAAATAGTGAGATAGATATCAGACGTGGCCTTGACCATGGCGCCTGGATTCCACTGTCGATGTTGTTTCCGGAAGCGGATATCCCTGTGGTGCAATTGAGCCTACCAATGGATGCCGACATTGATACCCTACTCAGTATCGGTAACGTGTTAGTTCAGCAGCGCCACCAAAATCTGATTGTTTGCTCTGGAGCGATTACCCATAACCTGAAACGTCTTGCACCTGAAGGAACCCCACCGGAAGGCTGGGCTGAAGCCTTTTCCTCCTGGGTCAAAGAGCAACTTCTTAGTGGCAACACCACTTGCCTCAGACAATTCAGATCAGCTCCTTACATGCGCCTGGCACACCCTACTGAAGAGCACTTTCTACCTCTGTTTGTAGCTCTGGGAGCCGCGCGAGGAGAACCAGTAAAACTACTTCATGAAAGCTTCAGTTGCGGCAACATGTCAATGGCAGTATTTGCCTTTGGCCAGAGTAAGCAAGTATCAATAAACTAATCTCTTTCTGATTACCTGCAGAAAACCAAACGGACTAATTTTTACAGGTAATCAGTATTTTAAAGCAGCTTCCCTGGTAACACATATGCTTCTTCCGTAAGTCAGTAAACTATGCTTTAATGGGGCTATAACCCCAGCCTGAAGGAGCACTCTGATGACACAGCGCTATATCATGACAGCCTTCGGTAAAGACCGCACTGGCATTGTTGCTGACGTAACCCGCCTTCTGTATGACAATGACTGCAATCTTGAAGATACCACGATGTCGATGCTGGCAGATGAATTCACCCTGAGCCTGTTATTTTCAAGCTCTGACAATAATATTGACGAGCTACTGAGCAAAGAATGTCGGCGGCTTGAAATGGAAAAAGAAATTTCAGCCTTTGTCAGACCGCTGCAGCCATCAGCCAGACAGAATAGTCAAAGTTATAAGACATGCACCCTTCACATTGAAGGTTTGGACCAAGCAGGCATCGTCTATAAAACCAGTCAATTTCTGGCGGATCACCAGCTGAACATTATTGAATTAGAATCCTCTTCTTCAGCGTCACCTGAAAGTGGCGCCCCGATCTACACCATGATTATTCATATTCAGGTTCCCGAACAATTACCCTTTGATCAATTAGAAGAAAACCTCAATAACGTTGCAGACGAACTGCATGTTGATATTAGTCTGGAGCGGTGATTAAATTACGAACCATTTACCAAAGCATCAATTATTCACAAATGAATAATTGATGCTTTGGTAAATATCCTACTTAGAGACTCATCCTCCCTACAGCTCATAGCAATAACTATATTCAATCTCTTTTCAGCAACTTATAGCCACATTTAACCATTATTAAAAATGGCATTTTTATTGCTACCATATTCATATCGTTAAAAGAGAATAACAGCATGCTTGTTGATACTTGAGATCAGGAAAGGATCTTTTTCATGAGTGACCCAGATAACAACCCACAACGGACCCCCGCGAGTGAGGGAAATTTCTATACACCACTGGCAAAAAATGCCATTGGCCCGGGAATGAATGCCCGCATTCAGCGCTTGCGTAAACAAACCGTTGAAACAGCACCCAGCCTGTCAATCGAACGGGCACTTCATGAAACGGCCTTCTATAAAGAAAACTACGGCAAATATTCCATTCCTGTTTTGCGGGCAATGAACTTTCTTGATCATTGTGAAAAGAAAACTCTTTATATTGGCAGCGATGAACTTCTGGTTGGGGAACGTGGCCCGGCTCCTAAAGTTGTCCCTACCTTTCCGGAGCTAACCTGTCACAGCGTCGAAGATTTTCATGTCCTTAATACGCGCGATCAACAACGCTACACCATTCGCCAGGAAGATATTGACACTTACGCACGTGAAGTCATTCCTTACTGGCAAGGACGAACTGTTCGTGAACGCATATTTAATCATGTTCCAGATGAGTGGCAAGCAGCTTACCAAGCGGGCCTCTTCACTGAATTTATGGAGCAGCGTGCTCCGGGCCATACTGCTCTGGACGACAAAATCTACCGTTTTGGCATGCTCGACTTTAAAGCGCAGATTGCCGCTGCTTTTGCTGCCCTTGATTACCTGCAAGACCCTGAAGCAACAGATAAAGCGGAAGAACTTAAGGCCATGGATATTTCCTGTGACGCACTGATCCGTTTGGCTGAGCGTCATGCCGAGCTCGCCGAGGAAATGGCCTCCAGCGAAACGAATCCACAACGAACTCAAGAGCTAGAGGAAATAGCCGCAATTTGTCGGCGTATTCCGGCTCATGCACCTGAAACATTCAGAGAAGCCATTCAAATGTACTGGTTTGTTCACCTTGGTACCATTACCGAGCTAAACGGTTGGGATGCCATGAATCCAGGGCATTTTGATCAACACCTGGCACCATTCTATGAAGCCGATATCGCCGCTGGTCGTTTGACCCGCGAGCAAGCTAAAGAATTGCTCTGCTGCTTCTGGATCAAGGTCAATAACCATCCGGCTCCACCTAAAGTCGGCATAACCGCGCGAGAAAGCGGTACCTATAACGACTTCACTAATCTTAATATTGGTGGCATTACCGGTGATGGCAAGGATGGGGTCAGTGAAGTTTCTTACATCATGCTGGAAATTGTTGAAGAGCTGCATATCCTGCAACCGGGAAATGCTGTCCACGTCAGCAACAAAACCCCCGATCGCTTCCTGCATGCCGCCTGTAAGGTTATTCGTCAGGGGCATGGTTATCCATCGGTATTTAATCCGGATGTCTATATCATGGAATTGATGCGTCAGGGGAAATCACTTCGCGACGCTCGTGAAGGTGGCTGCAGCGGTTGTATTGAAGTTGGCGCATTCGGGAAAGAAGCTTTTATCCTGACGGGATATCTGAATGTTCCCAAAATTGTTGAGGTGACTTTAAATAATGGTATCGACCCCGTCACCGGTACCAAAGTCGGAATTGAGAGTGGCGATCCCCGCACCTTCACCAGTTACGAGCAACTATATGAGGCGTTTCTCAAGCAGCTCAATTACATTGTTGATCTGAAAGTAAGGGTCAGTAACTACATAGATCGCATGTTTGCCAAATACGCCCCTGCTCCGCTGTTGTCGGTTGTCATTGAAGACTGTATCAAAAACGGCAAGGACTACTACGATGGCGGACCACGTTATAATACCAACTACATTCAATGCACGGGTCTTGGCACCGTAACAGACAGTCTATCCGTCATAAAAAAGCATGTCTTTGAAACCGGGTCATTCACCATGGAACGCTTGCTGGATGCTGTCGCCAAAAACTTTGAGGGTGAAGAATTCCTGCGCCAGACCATTATCAACAAGACCCCTTTCTTTGGTAATGATGATGACGAAGCGGATAATATAGCCCTGCAAGTTTATAACGATCTGATTGCCGCAATCGATGGCAAGCCGAATGTCAAAGGGGAAACCTTCCATCTCAATATGCTTTCAACGACCTGCCATATCTATTTTGGCAAGGTTATGGGAGCGACCCCTAATGGTCGTTTGGCAGGCAAATCGATCAGTGACGGAACCTCGCCATCACACGGTGCTGACACCCATGGCCCCTCTGCCGTGGTACGTTCCTTGACCAAACTTGACCAGACCATGTCTGGCGGCACGCTACTTAATCAGCGTTTTCTGCCCAGCTTGTTGCAGCGCGACGAAGACATTATTCGTCTTGGCCAATTGATCCGCAGCTACTTTAACCAGGGCGGTCACCACATTCAGTTTAACATCGTCGATACAGCAACTCTGCACGCCGCGCAGCAAAACCCGGAAGAATATAAAGATCTGCTCGTCCGCATGGCTGGCTACAGCGATTATTTTAATGACATGAATGCTGATTTGCAGCAGGAGATTATTGAGCGGACTGAAAACGAATCATTTTAAGCTATAATTCATTTGGCAGAATATTGAACAAAATGCGTCCTCTTCCCTGCAAAAGGGGGAGGACGTGTTTATTATAGCGGTGCCGAATAACCGCGCTACCGAACTCCTTCCTCAATAGGCTCAATTTACAAATAAATAAGGAAGCTTCACGACTATGCCGCAACCTTTGATTTTCGATATTAAACGCTATTCCATAAATGACGGCCCTGGTATTCGGGTCACTGTATTTTTCAAGGGTTGTCCGTTGCGTTGTCGCTGGTGTCATAATCCAGAAAGCATCGTTGCTACTCAGCAAAAAATGTTTACAGCAACAAAATGTATCGGCTGTCAGGAATGTATTAAACACTGCCCGCAACACGCCATCACCTTAACCGAAGCGGGACTGATTACCGATGCAGAAAAATGCACCTTATGCGGAGCCTGTGCCGATATATGCCCAAGCCTTGCAACCGAGCTATCCGGCTTCTACAAATTACTCCCGGATCTGATGGAAATTATCAAGCGCGAACGACCTCAGTTTGATCAATCAGGTGGCGGGCTAACCGTATCAGGCGGCGAACCATTATTGCATCCCGATTATTTAATTCCTCTCCTTGATACCTGTGGAGAGGAGCAGATTCACCGTGCCGTTGACACCTGTGGCCACGTTAAAACAGAAACGTTACTAACCGTTGCCGAACAGACAGACCTTTTTTTATATGACCTCAAAATGATCGATTCTGAGCGGCACAAAACATTTACCGGAGTCGGCAATGAACTGATTCTGGGCAATCTGATGGCTTTAGCTGCCAGCGATGCCAACATTGACATTCGCATCCCATTTATTAAGGGAGTCAATACAGATGAAGAAAACCTTGCTGGAACGGGAGCCTTTTTAAAACAATTATCCGGCCCGAAAAAAACTGTTCATATTCTGCCATATCATGCTATAGCGGCACACAAATACCGTAAGCTAGGCCATCACTATCAGGCGGATGGTCTAGCAGAGCCATCTCAAGCAGACATTGACCTTGCTATAAACTGTTTTAAAAGTTACGGACTAACCACAAAAATTGGCGGTTGATAACAACCGATACCTTAATGACACAAAAACAACAGCCACAAGATTATACCCAGATTTTTCGCTTCTGGTTCCCCCTTGCCACAACCTGGTTGATGATGGCTGCGGAAGGTCCTTTTCTAGCAGCAATCATTGCCCGCTTAGGAGCTGAAAAAGCGAATCTGGCAGCGTACGGTGTCGCCTACGCTTTTGCTCTCGTAGCTGAATCACCCGTTATTATGCTTATGAGCGCTAGTACGGCGCTGTGTAAATCACGTGGGAGTTACTTACGCTTACGAAATTTTTCTTTTTTGCTCAGCCTGATCGTTACCGTACTGTTTGGTCTATTTCTGTTGCCACCTGTCTTTAATCTGGTTGTCAGCAAACTATTATCGCTTCCTGACCATGTTGCCCAGTTAATTTACTCTGCACTACTGTGCCTGTTGCCCTGGCCCGGAGCAATCGGTATCAGACGCTTTTATCAAGGGGTTCTGATTGCCGCTCACAAAACACGCCGGGTTGCCACTGGCACCATCCTCCGCCTGGTGAGTATGTCATCTTGTGCTCTGCTCTGTTATTTTTTCAGTTCCTTTGAAGGCGCGGTGATTGGCGCCCTGGCACTTTCCGCTGGAGTGACCTGCGAAGCTCTACTGACCAGGGCCCTGGCCCATCAGGCAATAAAAGACATTCTGGCAAAACCGGCGACAACCGAGAAGCAACTCCTCAGCTACAAGGAAATATGGAATTACTACCTGCCACTGATGCTGACCCCTTTTATTGGGTTATCCATTCACCCGATGGTTACTTTTTTCCTGGGTAAAGGTTTATGGGCGGTAGAATCTTTAGCAGTTATGCCGGTTATCTACGGACTAACCTTTGTTTTTCGCGCCCTGGGATTATCATTTCAGGAAGTCGCCATAGCATTACTGAGTGAAAATTCTCATAATTATCCCAGAGTACGTAATTTTGCCATCGGACTAGCCTGTTTTACCTCGGGCTGCCTGGCATTAATTGCCTTCACACCACTATGCGATCTCTGGTTTCAACAGATTTCCGGCTTAAGTCAACTCCTTGCGGACTTTGCCACTCTGCCGCTGCAGATTACGGCAATATTCCCTGCCCTTACGGTTTTCTTCTGTTTTCAACGTTCGGTATTGATTGTCGCTAAACAGACCAGACCAGTATCATTGGCGACAGCGGTAGAGGGTATATCAATTTTCATCCTGCTCTTTCTGGCACTTTTATATGTGCCCGTTGCTGGTGCCATTGCCGCCACCAGTGCGTATGTCTGTGGTCGCCTTTGCTCCATTGCCAGTTTGCATAAAACATTTACCTCCTTTACTAGGCACTATCCCAGGGAGAAACAACTGTCATGAAACCTCAGTCACCAGCCACCGGAGCCTGGTTTATTCTTGTCGCCGCCATTTTGTGGGGAACCACTGGAACAGCTCAAGCTTTTGCCCCTGCAGGCTATGATTCACGCGTTATTGGTGCATTGAGGTTAGTCATTGGCGGTTTGGCACTTTTACTTATTGCGGCTCATAGACGCGAGTTCGGTCACTGGCGCGATTGGGCTGCGTGGCCAATTTTTCTGGCCTCAGCCTTCACGGCTATTTATCAACTCTGTTTTTTCTCTGGAGTCGCACGCACCGGTGTAGCCATAGGCACCATTGTCGGTATCGGCAGTGCGCCCATCGCAGGAGGCATATTGGGGTTACTTTTTCGGGCAGAAAAACCAACTCGTCGCTGGTTATTTTCCACCTTGCTCGCCATTTTCGGCTGCTCTCTTCTTAGTCTGAGTGGCAACGAGAACGTTGCCGTAAATCCGATTGGTATTATGCTGGCCATTGGAGCTGGTGCGTCCTATGCCGCTTACACACTCGTCATAAAAGGACTCCTTGAAAAACATGCCCCATGTGCCGTAGTTGCCATTGTCACCTGCGGTGGCGCAATACTATCTATGCCTGTCTTGATGCAAATGGATCTGGAATGGATTCAGCAACCAAGAGCTCTGGCCGTTGTTTTACACCTAGGTATTCTCTCTATGGCACTGGCATATGGCCTTTTTGCTCGTGGTCTTCAATCGGTACCGGTAGGAACAGCGACGACACTCACTTTAGCCGAACCAATGACCGCTGGCACATTGGGCATTCTGATTCTTAAAGAACAGATGAATTTCATGACTGGCAGCGGCATTGTATTTATTTTTATTGGTCTGATCGTGCTTATTATACGGCGGAGACAAACCTGAGGACAGCCTATGAACCAACAACGTCAAGCCCTACTCTTTGCCCTTTCTGCTGTGTTGCTCTGGTCTACTGTCGCCACGGCATTTAAATTAGCCTTGCGCTATCTGACTCCGATTGAGCTGCTACTCTTTTCTGGATCATTCTCTACCATCTTGCTGGGCGTCATATTAGTCGCGCAGGGTAAACTTGCTCTGGTTTTTCGCTGCACCTGGCGAGAATATCTGCTATCAGTATTGCTCGGCCTGCTCAGCCCGTTTCTTTATTACCTGATCCTCTTCAAAGCCTATGATCTGCTGCCAGCCCAACAGGCCCAGCCGCTGAATTACACCTGGGCCATTACTCTGTCCTTGTTAGCAGTTCCACTATTAAAACAGAAGATAGGTTGGCAACAGTGGCTAGCCCTGATTATCAGCTACATTGGGGTCGTCGTTATATCGACAGAAGGAAAGCCCTTCACCCTCAACTTTACCGACCCCCTCGGGGTGACCCTGGCACTGTCCAGCACGGTTATCTGGTCGTTGTACTGGATCTTCAACACCAAGGATAAGCGCGATCCGGTGGTCGGCCTGTTTATTAATTTCCTGTTCAGTTTTCCTTTTGTACTCGGCTATTACTTACTAAACAGTGATATTCATATGCCACACTATTACGGGTTATTGGGTGCGGCCTATGTCGGCACATTTGAGATGGGGGCATGCTTTGTTTTATGGCTGCTGGCGATGAAGCTTACTGACAATACAGCAAGAATCAGTAATCTGATTTTTTTATCGCCATTTTTGTCACTATTTTTTATCTATTTTCTGGTGGGAGAGACGATTCTACCAGCAACTTTTATCGGCCTGGTGCTGATTGTTATCGGCTTGTTCTGTCAGCGCTTCAAATAAAGCATATCTTTCCGTAAACACTCAAGAAATGAAGCGGTAATGGGAGAAGACGCATGGGCCTTGGGATAGACACCTATAATGTTACGCGCCGCCCAACTATCAGCAAGAGGAATAGCTCGGAGATGGCGTTTTTTTAAAATAGGCAGAAGATGTTCTGCGCCAACAATCCCTAAACCAAGATTCGCCTCGGCGCACCTGAGCAGTGAATTCACGCGCATCACTTTGGTATCAAAATCAAGAGGCTTCCCTTCTTTTCGCCGTGCGTCCACAATCAACTCATCAAGAACACCCCCCTCATGAAAAGAAAGGTGCTCATATTTTAACGTATCACGGTAAGCAATTGGTTGGTCATCGGCGGGGTGGTTAAGAAACAGCGGGTGATCCTCGCGACCGATAATATAGATGGGATCTTCTTTAAATAAGGTTGTCTCGTAACCACTGGTATCAACAGAATCATAGATAATGACTAAATCAGCCAGATCCTCGCGCAAAAAACGGATACCATCTGAGGTAAAGATTTCCTGTACTGTGACATGCACAGCTGGATATTTCTTTTTGAATCTGGAAATAATCGGTGGCAGGCTGCCACTCATTGCCCAAGGGATAACGCCAATACGAAAATGACCAACATGGCCATCATTAAAGCGTTTCAGATCGGCCCGAATATCAGCGTAATTTTTTAATAGACGTTCACAATGAAGGGCGAAAGTTTGACCGGCAGGAGTAAGGGTTACTCCTGCCGGAGTACGCGAAATTAAAATACTATCAAGATCGCTTTCAAGATCACTAATGCGACGCGATGCAGCAGAGGTTGCGATATGTTCGTGTTTTGCAGCAGCTCCGATAGAACCCAACCGCGCTACAGCCAGAAACACTCTGAGCGTAACAATATCAAAACTCTGCATGATCCTCCTGACTGATTAGTCTTTAAACATCGCCTGTTTTAATGCTTCGGCATCAAAGGGGTTACGGCCTGCAACTTCGTGAACTGTTTTTGCTTTGTTAATGCTTAATGACAAGCTATATAAAGACTCAGCAACACCCCTACCAAGAGCAGCAATACTAAAACCTTTTTCTTTAGACACAGTATACATAATTTTCTCCTTTCTGTGTTCGATCGTTTGTTAAAAACAGCATAACCGATCAGTTCAGAAAGGAGGTAGTGCTAGCTCAACAACAGGGCTTTGACATTTCGGCAACACCTGATTCTGTTTAATTGTTAACTACTTAAATAGCTGATCTCACTAAATCAAAAGGGTATTCAAGCCATTCCAAAAGACCACAAAAGAATCACCGCAATAAAAATTGACGGCAACAAATTTCCCACCGGCAACCGCTTTAAGCCAAGGAGATCAATTGCAATTGCGACAATTAACAGACCACCAACGGCATTCATTTCAGTGATAACGGGATCGGTAAGAACCAGCTTAGCAAGACCAGCTGCCAGAGTTATAGCCCCCTGATATAACAAGAGAGATAAGGCTGAAAAAATGACACCTATACCCAAAGTGGATGTCAGAGCAATGGCGGCCACACCATCAAGAGCAGCCTTGGCATAGAGAATTGTTGGACGATCACCCAATCCGTCCTGCAGGGCCCCCATTATTGCCATAGCACCAACACAAAAAAGCAAGCTGGCCGTGACAAATCCTTCCGCAATTGGGCCACTGCCGGAGAACCGTTCCTGAAGATGGATACCAAACTGTTCAAGGCGTTTTTCGATCCCGATTAATTCACCGAGTAAACCGCCAAAAATCAGGCTGCCAATAACAATCATGATTTTCTGTCCCTGCAAAGCCAATTGCAGCCCGATAAGCAATACAGCTAAACCGAGCCCGGCCATAATTGTCTGGCGTAACCGCGTTGATAACAGCTGTCCAACCTGGCGTCCAACCAGGCTACCAACAACAACTGCAACAACATTGACCAAAGTGCCCTGCATAATCATGCGTTATCCCTTTATTAACAATGAGTACTCTTAATAATCAGCTGAAAAACACTCCTGAATTTATTCTTTGCCCTAGGTAAAAACAAGAGATATCTATCATAGATAATAACTAAAAAGAGGTCTGTACCTGATCGGCACAGACCTCTTGAATATTTTATAAAATAATTAAAATTATTTTTTATGACAACGGGTACAGCTTTTCTTGGCCTCAAAAGCGCGCTCACCATTGTGACAGGTACCGCATAATTCACCAGCATAGATCTTAGCCATAGTAATCTCGACGGTCCCTTTTTTCATTTTTGGGAAAACGTCTTTATTGTGACACTCTTTACAGCTGACACCGGCATCTTTATGAACTTTTCCAGAAAAAGTGACAACTCCCATAGAACTTTTGTCAAAGGTCAACTCTTTGCCGGGGGGAACAGCGACAGCCGCTGTGACTCCACACAGAACCAAAACCAACACCACCAGAACCAGCTTTTTCATAAGTACACCCTTTAGTAAATAGTGAATTCAACGATAAAACCTATAACATCTGATTGCATAGGCAGAGTATCTGATTAAAAATTTCTAGTCAATAGTTAGAGGCGGTTAAAAGTTAATTGCAATTAACTTTCATCCATTATAGAATTCTTACTCCACTAAGTAACTTTCCCTATCTTCACAGCATTTTGAGGAAAAAGCCTTGGAACATTTCATTGCCAGACAGCCAATATTTGATACGAAGGGGCGTGTTTACGCTTATGAACTGCTCTTCCGCTCTGGCCTGCACAATTATTTTGACTGCGACGACCAGGATCATGCCGCCGCCAGTGTCATAGCGAACAGCAATCTTCTGTTTGATCTTAATGAAATGACCAGCGGCACCCGCGCTTTTATTAACTGCACCAGACGGGTTCTTACCGAAGAATTGATGACGACTCTGCCCCGTAATCAGGTCGTCGTTGAAGTTCTGGAAGATGTCGAGCCGGATCCGGAACTCATCGCAGCATGTAAAGCACTAAAGCAACAAGGCTATGTGTTAGCGTTAGACGACTTTGTCTATCATAAAAATTATGAACCGCTGCTCGAACTGGCCGACATCATAAAAGTTGATTTTCTCCTTAGTGATGTTGAGGAGCAGGAACGCCTGGCCAAAACCATGATTCCACGCGGTATCAAAATGTTAGCCGAAAAAGTTGAAACCCACGAAGTCTACGAACATGCACGTCAGATGGGTTATCAATATTTTCAAGGGTACTTTTTTGCCAAGCCAGTAATTATTTCGCGCAAGGACATTCCAACCAATAAAATGCAGTTCATGCGCATCCTTAAAGAAGTTCATTCTGAAGATGTCGATTTTCAAAAGCTTGGAAAAACTATCCAAAGTGAAGTTTCACTAAGCTACAAGTTGCTGAAACTCATAAACTCTGCTGCTTTCGCGTTACGCCATCGTGTCACGTCTATTGTCCAGGCTCTTTCCCTGTTGGGGTTAAAGGAAATCCGTTCTTGGGTCTCCCTGTTATCAATTTCATTCATGGCTGATGATAAACCTGCAGAATTAATAAACAGTTCTCTCATCAGAGCCCGCCTGTGTGAAGAACTCGCCCTACCCTGTGGCTTTGGAGCCCGTAAAGACGATATGTTCTTAATGGGGCTTTTTTCCCTGCTTGATACGATCATGTCTCGCCCTATCGATGAAATACTCAGTGAAATTCAGGTAGAAGAGGATATTCATGAGGCTTTAATCGGCGAACCTGGTCCTCTAAACAATATTCTGGAACTCGTCAAAGCGATGGAAAAAGGGGAATGGGACAGTCTGGCCGATAATGCTGAAAAGCTTGGAATTGATGAACAATTACTTCCAGCAGCCTATGTTGATGCCGTAAAATGGACGCAAGATATTCATCATCTGTAAAAGTAACCAGACTTATTCAGCTCTGTCGATTTTTTGCCCCTAACCCCGGAAAGGATATTGACAGCCTGCCTAGCAAAGGGTAAAACGGGGCCCTTTCCCAAGGAGTGAGTATGTCTGAAAAAAAATTATCAGCCGGAGATCATATCGACTCCCGCTGTAGCAAGTGCAAAGATGTAACCAACCATACCATCGTCGCTATGGTTGAAGATAAGGTTGTTAAAGTAGAATGCAACACCTGCGGTGGAACTCATAACTACCGTAGTGCCGCGCCAAAAGTAAAAACAGAACGCAACAAAAGCACCTCTTCATCAACTGGTAGTAGACCTGCAAAAGTCGCTAAAACCGAAATGGAATGGGCTGCTCAGCTCAATGAAGCCCAAGCGTCTGACGCAATCCCCTACAGCTTTAAAACAATCTTCAAAACTGGCGACATTATCCAGCATACAGTTTTTGGTATGGGTCGGGTTATCAACACCATTAATCCCAATAAGATGGAAGTGTACTTTCGCGACGGCGTAAAAATGCTGCGCTGCACATTGAAGTAACCAATAACGGGAATTGTTTTAAATAAATAGTCATTCGCTCTGAATCTATTGACAAGAAAAGGGACATACGCTTTATTTGTGACTTAACCGCTAGAACTGCGAACCCCTCACAAATATAATGTGGAATATCACGGTATGCCCCAAGCTCCCCATAGAAGCAATCACATCCTCATCATACTAGCTGCGCTGATTGTTATTTTTGCTGGTTTGAAAACTGCACAGGCTCTGATAGTCCCTTTTTTGTTGGCCTTTTTTATCTCAATAATCTGTGCCGGTCCTTTCTTTTGGCTACAAAAAAGAAAAGTACCGGCCACAGTAGCCATGCTTATTGTCATTTTTGTAGTTATGTTAGGCGGCATGGGCGTCTTAACCCTGGTTGGAACTTCGGTCACAGACTTTACCAACCAGCTACCCAGCTATCAGGATAAACTCCGCCTGCAAACCCTTGAATTATTTAATTGGCTGGAATCTTTCGGCATCCACTTATCTAAAAATATTATTCTCGAGCATTTCGATCCAGGCGCCATTATGCAATCAGCGGCCAGTATGCTGGCAACTGCCGGTGGTGTGCTGACCAACTCCTTCCTGATTTTACTGACGGTTATCTTTATTTTGCTGGAAGCAGCCGGCATACCAGGAAAGATCAGAGCAGCCTTGCCACACGCTGAAGAATCTCTGGAAACATTTGATTTATTCGTTGATAGCGTCAGACAGTACCTGGCGATAAAAACACTGGTCAGTGCTGTCACCGGAGCAATTATCGCCCTCGCCCTTACTATTCTTGGGCTTGATTATGCCCTGCTGTGGGGAGTCATTGCTTTTTTACTCAACTATGTCCCCAATATTGGTTCTATTATCGCAGCAGTTCCTGCCATCCTGCTTGCCATCATACAGCTTGGTATTTTTCCGTCCCTGATGATAGCTCTGCTTTACATTGTTGTTAACCTCATCATGGGAAGCGCCGTTGAACCACGCTTAATGGGGCAAAAACTTGGCCTTTCGGCCCTGGTTGTTTTTGTTTCTTTGGTTTTTTGGGGCTGGATTCTTGGCCCGGTCGGGATGCTTTTGTCAGTACCATTAACCATGATTGTTAAAATCGCCCTTGAAGTGAATGAGTCGACACGCTGGTTGGCAATTCTTCTTGGTTCAGACGTGCCAAGTAGTCCCGACGCTTAACCTTTCCCATAAAAGCGAACCAACCTCAAACGCCCAGCCTGATGATTAACCACTGCCCACCACAAAGGGGTATGCCTCAGGCTATATCCATATCTAATGGCATACCCGGCACATACTCAGCACCTATCACACATCCAACTCTTCACCCGTAAGCAATAATAGCTTTTGCTATACCCCTTCGATTCTGAGAAAAAATCCAAAAAGAAGAAATATCATAATAATTTTAACCATTTGAAAGTCCTCAACAAAGCTGGCACCAGTATTGCTAAACCCCTGTTCTAGATACTGCCATATTCCTCAGTGAAACAACAAAATAAAAGCGTAACTAGCGCGAGGGATTTTGTTGTTGCTGAGTCAATTTTCTTAACAGGGAGGTGTCATGGAAGTCTTACATTCATTTTTTGGAGCAATCGGAGATCTGACCTGGGGTTGGGCGTTGATTCCATTTTTGGTCATCACGGGTCTCTTTTTCACCATTTCGAGCCGGTTTGTTCAATTTCAATTCTTCAGACGAATGTTCGCGGTCCTGAAAGGTCAAAACCAGGAACAGGACAACAAATCTATCTCTGGTCGCGAAGCATTACTGCTATCCGTTGGTGGCCGTGTTGGCGGTGGGAATATTGCTGGCGTCGCCGTCGCCATAACCCTCGGAGGCCCTGGTGCTGTTTTCTGGATGTGGATGATCGCTCTAGTCGGCATGGCAACCAGTCTGGTTGAAAGTACCTTAGCCCAGGTATTTAAGCGTGCCAATGGTGACGGAACCTATCGTGGTGGACCAGCACGCTCGATCCTGCACGGGTTGGGCACAGATTATAAATGGTTCGCCAGTATCTATGCGGTCTGTATGATTGCTGCTTTTGCCCTGGGCTTTAATGCCTTTCAGGGCAATACTGTCGCTGGGGCAGCCCTTGACAGCCTTGGCATAGATCGTATCTATACCGGCACACTGTTAGCGATCATTGCAGCGTTTATTGTCTTTGGAGGAATTCAACGGATCGCCAAAGTTGCTGATGTTGTCGTTCCGATTATGGCAATCGGCTACCTTGGTATGGCAGCCCTGATCATTATCATTAACATTACTGAACTCCCTGGCATCATCAGCAGTATTGTCCAAAATGCTTTTGGCCTCCAGGAAGCGGTCAGTGGCGGTATGGGAGCCGCGTTAACTCAAGGTCTGCGCCGGGGTCTGTTTTCCAATGAGGCGGGACTGGGTTCGGCACCAAACGTCGCTGCCACAGCAAAAGTCAATCATCCGATCAGCCAGGGGATTACCCAGTCGCTGTCAGTTTTTATCGATACTATGGTCATTTGCAGCTGTACCGCATTTCTCATTTTACTCAGTGATGTCTACGTTCCCGGCGCTGAATCGATTGACGGTGTGGTCCTGACCCAGCAGTCCCTTGTGTCCCAGGTTGGGGCCTGGTCACAATACTTCCTGACTATTGCAATTCTGCTCTTTTCTTTCAGTTCAATCATCTACAACTACTACCTGGGAGAAAATGCATTAACCTTTCTTACCCAGAAAAAATCAGCGATCATGGTTCTGCGTATCGCAGTTATTGGCGTTCTTTTTGCCGGCTCAACAGCTCCTGGAGCAACTGCCGTCTTTTTCTTCTCTGACCCACTGATGGGAGTTCTGGCCGTCGTTAATCTATTGGCCATGATGATGATGTTTCCCATTGTTACCAGGTTACTCACAGATTATCGGGCCCAACTGAAGGCAGGTATTGAACATCCGGTCTTTTATCCCGAAAAATTTTCCGATCTAGACATCGATCCGGCAGCTTGGGACGGTAATGCAACGGAGACCAACAGAGTCACCTCTGCTACGACAGAGAAACTCTCTCAACCGGTTAGCGATCTTGGCTGATTGTTGACCTTCGCTTTGGGAGCGCATGACAATGAGTGATGCAGCGACATGTTTAGAATTAATCGCCTGCCCGGAAGTTTCCGGGCAGGCCAACCATCTACAAACAATTCTCGAGCACATTGCAGAGGAGATCAAACCTCTCCTGACGCAAGGAAAGGTGGCTAACTACATCCCCGCCCTGGCCCATGTTAACCCGGATAACTTTGCTATGGCTGTTGCCACCATCGATGGCCAGGAGTACCAGGTTGGAGAAGCTGACACCCTGTTTTCCATTCAAAGTATTTCCAAAGCCCTTACCCTGATTCTGGCCTTGCAACAGCATCCGACTGAAATCTGGAATAGAGTTGGCCGGGAAACTTCCAACAATGCTTTCAACTCCATCATCCAACTTGAGCAGAACCATGGAATTCCTCGCAATCCCCTGATTAACGCTGGTGCCCTGGTCGTTGCTGATTACCTGATTTCCAATTTTGGTAACGCCAAAAATTCAATACTACAATTTATTAAAGGGCTGGCAGGCAATGCGTCGTTACAATACGATTTTGAAATTGCCGAATCAGAAAAACGGCATGGTCATCGCAATGCGGCACTCACCAACTTTATGAAGAGCTACGGCAACATCGACAACGAGGTCGAGCAGGTTCTTGACACCTACTTCCATCAATGTGCTGTTGCCATGACCTGCTCTGATCTGGCTCGTACCACCCTGTTCCTGGCCAACCAAGGTGTCGACCCGGGAACCGGTCACCGGATTATATCTGCTGAGCAAACCAAAAAAATTAATTCCATATTATTAACCTGCGGCATGTATGACGCTGTTGGCGAATTCGCCTACCGTGTTGGATTGCCCGCGAAAAGTGGTGTTGGTGGCGGCATTGTCGCGATTATTCCGGGACAGATGAGCATCTGCGTCTGGTCCCCCGGTCTGGACAGTAACGGAAATTCCCTGGCAGGTATTGCGGCACTCGAAGCTTTTGTCCGCAAAACCGGCTATTCCATTTTCTGAGAGAAGGGAGCAAAGCGGCACACTAAAAGCGTTTTTAAAGCAAAAAAATGAATGGCCCTGCGGAAACGACCAATGGGCAGGCCCACAGGACCAAATCTTTCACAATTTACAACAAGCAAAGCAGAGATGATTAATAACAAGGAGCAGGTCATGACTCTCGCAGGTGAAAGTACCATGTTGCAACAGGTTGAAGAAGCGATCGAAAATAATCAACAGAAAGCCACCACCAACCTGGCGTGGCTGGAAAAACAGATGCACCCCTATTTTTTCATGTCGATGCGCCAGGAACCAGAGGCCATCAGTATACTGGCTACTATCCTGGATAGCCTCGGTAGCAATAAACGACGGATCCTTGCCGACGCAGATGACAAACTGATACTGGCCCGGCTCAACCAGCCCGGTTCTCTTTACGACTCACTGAGTACATTACGGGAAAGAGATATTTCCTTTGCCCACATTACCCAGTCATATGCAAAAATTCCTGGCCTTGACCAGATGCTTGAAATCCAACGCTTCGAATTTGATCGCAAAAGCCATCAGGACATTGCCAATGGACTTAAGCAAACGATCAATATTCCCATGAGCTTCGAAGAAGCTATCGCAACCAACGTTAAACAGCTTTATCCTGACTTTGATTTTAGTCAATTTGATTCCCTACTGAACATTCTATGGCTGAATAACGCTAGTTACGTAGAAAATTCTACGACGCAACGGGTTGCTCAAATCCTCCATTTATACGAACAACTCAGAAATAATGGCGGAATTTACCTTGATGTCGAAGAAGCAGAAGGTCACGGTGGTGTACCGGAAATGAGAATTCTGTTTGGGGTAAACAATCCACCACAACGAGACTTTTTATTACAGATTATGGAGGTCTTCAAACGCCTGGGCATTGGTATCAAGCGTACCTACTGCCTGACCTTAAGTAATGGTATCCACCCGGTTTTCCTGGGTACTTTTTATGTTCGCAAACAGGATGTCGACTTAAGCAGCGATACCAGCCAACAATTCATTGCCTTACGTAAAGAACTGTACAACACGCAACTGCTTCAGACCCGCTCCCAGGCTTATCAAGACTTTGTCACCAATAAAATTCTCTGCGGTGAAGACGCATCCCTGATCAATGCTTTTATCGCCTTTTGTCACACCAACCTTGCCCATAGCAGTGACCGCTATGATTTTGAGGGTGTTGAACGCGCATTTTACTCCCATCCGGACCTGTGCTTGCAATTTTTAGCACTATTCCGGCAACGTTTTGATCCAGCGATTAGCGCCAGGGAAAGTCAGTACGAAAAGCTTATGGCTCAACTGATGAAAACCGTTGACAATTACAACACCGGTCACAAACGGGTTGACTCCTACCGGCGTAAGATCTTCCGGTGCTGCCTGAGCTTTATCCGTCACACCCTGAAAACCAATTTTTTCGTGGTTACCAAACAGGCACTGGCCTTTCGCCTTGACCCAGCTTATCTGCAGGAGCTCGATTCTTGTTTCACCGAAGATCTCCCTCCTGATACCCCATTTCGCATCACCTTCTTCTTTGGCCGTTACGGGGTTGGTTATCATATGGGCTATTCTGATATCGCCCGCGGTGGCTGGCGGACACTGATTGCCAACGACCGAGATGATTACGTCACCTGCGCTAACACCATGTTCAAAGAAACTGCGGTACTGGCTCATACTCAACATTTAAAAAACAAGGACATTTTTGAAGGTGGCTCAAAAATGGTTGCCGTTCTTAATGCTTTTTCAGCTCGCGATCCACAACTGGTGCAACAGCGTCTGTATAAACTGCAGTACAGCTTTATCAGTGCCTTTCTCGATATCTTTGTCTGGCAAAATGGTCAGATAAAAGATTCTCACATCGTCGATTATTATGGCGACGAGGAAGCAATTGAACTGGGCCCTGACGAAAATATGCACGACATCATGATTGAGACCATTGCCAGAGAATCACAACGCCGAGGTTATGTGTTGGGAATCGGCCTGATCTCCGGTAAACAGGTTGGTATCAACCATAAGGAATTCGGTGTCACTTCTGCCGGGGTTGTTACTTTCGCTGAAGAGACTCTCGAACAGCTCGGCATTGACCATCGCCAAGCACCATTCAGTGTTAAACTTACCGGTGGACCTGCCGGAGATGTAGCCGGCAACGCCATGAGATTGCTTCTCGATAAGTGCCCACAGGTTAAAATCAAGTTGATCCTGGATGGCAGTGGAGCATTATTTGCTCCGCAAGGTGCTCAGCGTCAGGAGCTGTCCCGCCTGCTGCTCAAGCATGACATTGACCAATTTAAGCCAGCCTGCCTGGCGGATGGCGATTTTATCCTCTACCGCAATCAACGCCGCAAAGAGGGGCTTAAAGAACTATATCGCAAAGTCTGCTGCCAAGCTGGTGAGCTGCACGAAGAATGGCTCTCTGTTGATGAGTTTTACAGTCAGTTCAACAACCTCCCCTTTACCGTGGAGGCAGATCTGTTCATTCCTGGAGGAGGCAGACCGGAAACCATCGACATGGACAACTGGCAGAAATTTTTCAACCATGAGGGCCAACCTTCAGCCCGTGCCATTGTCGAAGGAGCAAACTCCTTCATTACCCCGGCAGCACGTATCGAATTACAGAAAAAAGGGATTGTTCTACTGCGTGATTCATCTGCCAACAAATGTGGAGTTATCTCCTCCTCTTACGAAATCATTGCTAATCTGGTTATGAGCCAGGATGAATTTATTGCTCATAAGCAGGCCTATGTTGCCGATGTTCTTGCCATTCTGCAACAACGGGCGCGGGACGAGGTCCGATTGATTTTCAAGCGCCACCAGGAAGCTGAGGGGCATCTTTTATTTACCCAAATTTCTGAAAATATCAGTCATGAAATCAATGACCTTTACCAGCAGCTGTTCAGTTATTTCTGCACCAATCCGCAAGCGAGTGAAGAACCCCTTTTCAAGCAGGCAATTCTCGCTCACCTGCCTCATTTTCTGCAGGCTAACAGCGCCTATCACAGCCGTATTGATAAATTGCCGGCCAAGTATCGCTATGCCATCCTTGCCGTCGAACTCGCAACATCTATGGTTTACCACGGCAACAAAGAGAATGATTTTATTTTCCTGCTGAAAGGACACCTCAGCCGGCGCTACCATAAGGCGGCCTGAAACAATGTCCCTGCTATCATCTTGATAGCAGGGACATCTCTCTCAATAAAATGATGACTATCAGGGGAGAAGAGGCTCAATACAATTGACATAAATTAATGTTTTTGGATAATGAATAACCATGCTCAGATTGAGATTTTTTCTCCTACTTTTTTTTACCCTGCTCCCACTATTTCCAGCTATTGCGGACCCGCTACCACAACGCCCGATAGTCATCGGTTTCGATCCCGATCTTCCTCCCTACGAATATACCGATTTCGATGGTCAGGCAAAGGGGCTGAATATTGACCTGGGGAAAACAATTGGTGCCGCCATGGGGGTTGATGTCATCTTTGTGAATGCCCCCTGGCAGAAACTGCGCCACATGCTGGCAACCAGTCAAATCGATATCCTCGCAGGCCCTTACAACAAGGACTGGGACAGTGAGTTTGATTTTGCGCCCCCCCATGCTCAGCTCTATGAGTCCCTCTGGACTCGCAAAGATGCAACTCTTTCCAGCCTTGACGCGCTTGCCGGTAAACAGGTTGCCGTTGTTCGTCATGGGATCATGCAGGAGTACCTGAGCCAGCATCCGGAATTGCATATCAACATAGTCCTCGTCGATTCCCTCGAAGACGCGTTACGCCTGCTCGCCATTGGTCAGTGTGAAGCCGCCCTTGGAGCGACCCTGTCCGGAGAATACCTGCTCGGCCGGTTGCAGGTTACCAATGTCAGAATTGCAGCGAAACCCCTGTTGACACTTGAATATGGCTTCAGCGTAAAAAAAGGGAATACGAAAATGCTAGCGCTGGTCTCTGAAGGCCTGGCCTTGGCCAAACTATCCGGCAGCTATAAGCAGATTTACAACAAATGGATCGGCCTGCTCCCTACCGATACCGGCATCGCCACAAAACGGGTCATAAAAATCGGAGCCTGGTTACTGGGCAGTTTTGCTTTTATCCTCAGCCTGATTCTACTCTGGACCTGGACTCTGAAGCGCCAGGTACGCATGCGAACTGCGGCTCTGAAAATGGAGGTCGCTGAACGTGAACGTGCCATGGAGCAGTTAAAAAAACATCAGCAACAACTTATTCAGGCCGATAAAATGTCCTCCCTGGGGGTTCTCGTTTCCGGTGTTGCCCATGAAATCAATAATCCCAATGCCCTGGTCCTGCTCAACCTGCCGCAACTGCAACGGGCCTGGACCGATATTGCCCCATTGCTGGAAAATCATTATGGCCTGCAGGGAGACTTCAGCGTTGGACGCATCCCTTATTCCCAGATGCGCGATGACATTCCGGACATGCTTCAGGAAATGTATGACAGTTCAAGTCGGATTAAACACATTGTGGAGAACTTAAGAAACTTTTCTCAACGTAACGACACGCCCCCGATGACAGGAATCAATCTGAATCTGGTGGCAGAAAGTGCCATCCAGTTACTGGCTAATCCGATCAAGAAAGCAACCGCTCATTTTCGCCTGGAGTTGGTCAAAGAGTTACCCAGAGTCAAAGGCAACCAGCAGCGTCTGGAACAGATCGTTATCAACCTGCTGATAAATGCGTGCCAAGCCCTTGAAAACCCCTCTCAGGCATTAACACTACGTAGCGATTTTTCCGCCACCGAGGTGTGGCTGGAGGTGGAAGACTGCGGTTGTGGCATCAAACCTGAGTTTCTGTCTCAGCTCAGTGACCCGTTTTTTACCACCCGCCGCGAAGCAGGAGGGACCGGTCTTGGCCTGTCCATTTCTTCAACCATAGCCAAAGAACATGACGGACGCCTGGAATTTAACTCTGAACCAGGTCTTGGTACCCGCGCCAGACTGATTCTTCCCCGTAGTGAGGATTTATGAAAACGCCTGACAGCCCTATTTTTTCCATCCTGCTGGTCGATGACGAGCCCGCCTGGCTACGCAGCTTAAGCCGGACCCTGCAAAGCCTTGGTGGCTACAATAATCTACTGAAGTGCAGCGACAGCCGTGAGGTGCTTAGTCTCCTGGAACAGCATGACATCGGCGTTATCCTCCTTGACCTGACCATGCCGCACTGTTCAGGGGAGGAGATCCTTCACCAGATTAACGACAACTACCCGGAAGTTCCGGTGGTCATTATTTCGGGCTTGAATCAGCTTGAGACAGCAGTACGCTGCATGCGTCAAGGCGCCTACGATTATTTTGTCAAAACAGACGAAGAGGAGCGCCTCCTTGACGGGGTACGCCGTGCCGTACAAATGGCCGCACTAAAGCGTGAAAATGCCAACCTCCACCGCAATTTCCTGAGTAACAAACTGAACCAGCCCGACTGTTTTGCCCACCTGGTGACCCGTAGCACTGCCATGCTGACAGTATTCCGCTACCTTGAGGCGGTCGCCTCATCATCTCAACCGCTGCTGATTCTTGGCGAAAGTGGTGTCGGTAAAGAATTAATCGCCCAGGCGGTACACAACTTGTGTCAGGCCACTGGTGACCTGGTCGCAGTTAATGTCGCCGGACTCGATGACAACACCTTCGCTGACACCCTGTTTGGCCATAAACGTGGCGCCTTTACCGGAGCAGAACACGAACGTGGTGGCATGATTGAAAAAGCCGCTCATGGCACCCTGCTGCTTGATGAGATCGGCGACCTGTCGCACGCCTGTCAGATCAAACTCTTACGCCTGCTACAAGAAGCGGAATATTACCCTTTAGGCAGTGACAGCCCTCAGCAAGTTAAAGCCCGAATCATTTTTGCCACTCATCAAAACCTGGAAGAAAAAGTTGCCAATGGTGATTTTCGCCGTGATCTCTATTTTCGTATTTCAGCTCACCAGGTAAAAATTCCACCATTACGACAGCGGCGTGAAGATATTCCTTTATTAATTGACCATTTTCTCGTTCAGGCGGCTAAAGATCAGAGTAAACCTAAACCAACCCCACCACCACAACTAGCGACCCTGCTGGCATCTTATTGTTTTCCTGGAAATATCCGTGAACTACGTGGAATGATTTTTAACGCCGTCAGTCTACATAATGGAGGGGTATTGTCGATGGCGAGCTTTAATGACCGCATTACTCCTAGTCAGCAAAGTTTCTTGACTAAGCCATCCGAAAATCCATTTCTATGTATGGAAGAGCTTCCAACGCTGAATGAAGCCAGTGAACTCCTGGTAACAGCAGCACTAGAGCGTGTTGAAGGGAATCAAACACAGGCAGCACGGTTGTTAGGCATTGCCCAACCAAGTCTTAGTAAGCGGTTAAAAAGACGCAAGCATGCTGAAAAGGAAAAACCATGATGATACCACCAGCTCGGCATTTTTCCATCTGCCTGATGCTACTGATAATGCTACTTCACACTGGACCGGTTGCAGCAGAGGAACTTATTATTGCTATCGATAAAAACTTTCCTCCATTTGAATTTAAAGATAATCAGGGAAATTATACTGGTTTTGATATCGAGCTTTGGCAGGCGATAGCCAAACTGGAAAACCTGGAATACAGGCTACAACCAGCAAACTTCAACGCTATCATGCCTGGCCTGAAACAGAGGAAATTTGACGCGGCTATTGCCGGTATCACCATCAAACCTGAGCGCCTTAAAAAAGTCGACTTCTCACATCCCTATTACCATTCAGGGCTACAGATTTTAGTCCGTAATGACGATTTGTCCATCGCTTCCCTTGATGATCTTAATGGCAAAACGGTGGCGACCAAGTTTGGTACCACCAGCGCCGACTTCGTCCGTAACATGACCTCTCCCAAAGAGCTGAAACTGTTTCCTAATACGGATGCAATGTTTCTGGAATTATTATCAGGCGGAACAGATGCAGTCGTCTTCGATTCCCCGGTTATTGCTGATTTTTTACGCAAAATGGATCAGCAACTGCTAACCATTGTCGGAGCATTGTATATGAAGCAAGACTATGCTATCGCCTTTCCCCCCAATACCAGGCTAAGAGATCAGGTTAATCGTGCCCTGAGCAAGTTACAGAAAAATGGTGAGTATCAGCGCCTGTATTTCAAATGGTTTAAAAGTTCACCCGAAATAAACCCCGGGCATAAATAAAAAAGGTCGCCCCTGACTAAGAGGAGCGACCTTTTTTTTTCACAGTTGTAAAGCTTATAGCTAAGCGTTACAAATTAACGACCTTCAGGTGAAGAGGTGTAACCGGAAATACCGCTGGCACCACCAATGCTGACGCGCTGGAAGTCCGGGTACGCTTCCATACCGATTTCAGTTGAGTCACAACCGAGCATTTCTTCTTCTTCACTGACCCGGATACCGATGGTGTACTTCAGGACCAACCAGACAATAGCTGAGGTGACCAGAACAAAGACGGCGGTGGCAACAACACCGATCAACTGGACGGTAAAGCTGGCGTCATCATTGGTCAATGGAACAGCCAGGGTTCCCCAGATACCGCACACAAGGTGGACGGACAGGGCACCAACAACATCATCAATTTTCAGCTTGTCAAAGAATGGTACGGCCAGGACAGCCAGGATACCACCGATGGCACCAATGATGGTTGCGGCACCTAATGATGGGGTTGCAGGACCGGCAGTAATGGAAACCAGACCAGCCAGGGCACCGTTAAGGGCCATGGTGACATCAACTTTCTTGTACATGACCTGAACCATGATCATGGCAGCAATCATACCACCACAAGCAGCCATGTTGGTGTTGACCATAACGTTGGACATTTCAATGGCGCTACCAGCATCACCTAACGCCAACACGGAACCACCGTTAAATCCATACCAGCCCATCCACAGGATGAAGGTCCCTAAGGTTGCCAATGGAATGTTGGAACCTGGCATTGGATTAACACGACCATCTTTGGTGTATTTCCCTTTACGAGCACCAAGAATAATAGCACCAGTCAGAGCAGCCCAACCACCAACAGAGTGAACAATGGTAGAACCGGCATAGTCAGCGAAACCCATTTCGGCTAACCAGCCGCCACCCCAGCCCCAGGAACCTTGGATAGGGTAGATAATACCGGTTAAAATAACGCAGAAGGCCAGAAAGCTCCACAACTTGATCCGCTCAGCAACGCAACCAGAAACAACAGAACATGCCGCACCACAGAAAACCATCTGGAAGAACCAGTCAGAAGCAGCAGCGTAACCACCGGAGTAGTCACCAGCCAAAGCAGCTGCATCATCAGCAGACCAGAAACCGAAGCTGCCCATGAAACCGCCGTCAACACCTGCGTACATCAGGTTATAACCAACGATGTAAAAGAGGATACCGGCAATACCGAACAGAGAAATGTTTTTCAGACAGATGGTGGCAACGTTCTTGGAACGGACCAGGCCAGATTCGAGCATACCGAAACCAGCAGCCATCCACATAACCAGAACACCCATAACCAGGAAGGAAAAGGTGTTGAGAATATAAGACATCTCAGAAACCGGAGCGTCCTCGGCCAAGGCCAGGGTCGGAACGAGACAGAGTACGGCCAGCAGGACCATAACAAGTTTTTTCATTGGAAATTTCTCCTTAATATTATTGACGATAACTGTTTAAAGGACAGTCGCTTATTTACATTAAAGGGAATCATCACCGGTTTCACCGGTTCTGATACGGATAGATTGTTCGATACTGCTGACGAAGATTTTACCGTCACCGATACGACCGGTGCAGGCTTCACGTTGAATTGCAGAGACGAGGGAATCGACCTGGTCTTCAGCAACCACCAGTTCAATTTTGATTTTAGGGATAAAATCGATTTGGTACTCAGCACCACGATAGAGTTCGGTGTGCCCTTTTTGGCGTCCAAAACCACGTACTTCGCTGATGGTCATGCCACCAAGGCCCAAGTCGGTGATGGCCGCTTTGACGTCGTCGAGCTTGAACGGCTTGATAATGCATTCCACTTTTTTCATCCTGAGGCTCCTTTTCAGAGTGATCGATTAACTGCTTAGTAAACAGAATATAAAAAATTATCATTTAGGGATTCACTAGCAGACTGCGTGCCAACTTTCTTATCCCCATATTCCATGCCTTGAATGATGAATGCCGCATATTTTTGCTTATTTTTTACACAACCATCTTGTGGCCTGCCCAGACACTACGCAGAAAAATCTTAAATTCTGTTTATTTTTCAGCCATTCATGGTCACCTGCCACGATCTGCATCAAGAAACGATTAATAATTTTATGTAGCTGTTACAGTATTGTTTCCGGACAGAAACAACATTGTTGACTTACTTTTCAAACAAGTGTTTAAATCAGGTAATTATAAACAAACTATCAGGGACATTTATGGCCTCAACTGATACGAAGCAATTACTTCTGGATTATGCTGAAAAACTATTTGCTCAAGAAGGTTTTCACCATACATCTATGCGCGTCCTTACTAATCAGGCGGGAGTTAATCTCGCTGCAGTGAATTATCACTTTGGCTCCAAGGAGAACCTCTTACACGCTGTTATTGAGCGTCGTCTGAAACCGTTAAACAAAAAACGCTTTCAGGCGATTGAAGTAGTCATGACACAGGCCCAAAAGAGTCTGCAGCCTCCCTCTGTTCAAGATTTATTGCTTGCCTTTTTGCGCCCTACTTTTGAATTTCGCTGCGCGAGTGAAGAAGCAAAAGATTTTATTCACCTTATCGGCAGGTCATGGAACGATCCGGATCAAACGGTTTACAACTGTTTTATAAAACTGGCCATGCCTCTGTTTGAATTTTTTTCTACCTGCTTGCGCCTGTCTTTACCCCATCTCGATGAGCCCGTTTTTCAGGCACGGTTGCAATTTCTCATCGGCTCAATAAGTGCGGTTATGTGCAGCAATGAAGGGGGCTATGCCCGTAAAAGCTTTATCTCTGTCACTATGAATGAAGAGGAAAAAATGGATCAGCTGTTAAAATTTTTGCAGGCTGGACTGGAGGCTCCACAATGAAATTCAGCCAACTCGGCATAGCTATATTTATTCTGACTATGGTAACGGCTTGTAATCCTTTCCGCCCTGCACCATCGCCACAACCTGAGATGCCCAAAAACTATGCATTACAATCGGAGCCGTCTTCTCAAGTACTACCAGATAAGTGGTGGACTACTTTTCAGGATATCCAGCTTAATCAGCTTGAAGAACAGCTTTTCAATACCAATCTCGACCTCAGACAGGCTTTTTACCGTCTTGAACAGGTTAAAGCCCAAGCACGGCAAACCCATGCGAGTCGTCTTCCCACCATGACTCTCAACGGTTCGACAGGACGATCACAGAGTTTATCTGCAACGGGAGAAAGTCGCTCAACAACATCCAGTCTGTCTATATCAGCAGCATATGAAATTGATCTCTGGAATAAACTTTCAGATCAAGATCAGGCGACCCAAGCCCAGATCCTTGCCAATGCTGAAAATGTCAAAGCACTATTCCTCAGCCTGAGTGCTCAGTTAGCACAGCAGTATTTCCTGGTCCAGGAACAACATGCCCATATTAGGTTATTAGAAACCCAAAAAAAACGTTCAAAGCTGCTGTTAAACTTGATCACTGAACGCTATCAAGCCGGTTTATTGACCGCGAGTTCTGTCTATCAAGCTGAACGGAACCTGGCGACGATAGAGGCCCAGCTCCCAGCCTATGAAACGACATTAAAACAAGCTGAAAATAATATTTCCGTTTTGCTTGGCTCGGCCCCAGGGACAATCAAACTGCGGCCATCTGAATTACCACCCATCAGTAAGCCCATTACCATTGGCTTACCTGCCGATTTGCTTATCCGCAGACCTGATATCAAACAGGCCCTGTACCAGCTTAATGCACTAGATCACACCTTGGCAGCAGCCATTGCTGAACGCCTTCCAGGACTCAATTTAACAGCGACATTAGGCAAAGCGGCAAATTCACTCACCAGCGGGGATGTGAATGGAACCATCTGGAGCCTGGTTCTAAGTTTGAGCCAACCTCTTTTTGATGGCGACCGTCGCCAAGCGACTGTTGAGCAACAAAAAGCACTTTTAGCTGAGCAATTAGCCGCTACGCGCCAAGCTCTGCTTACGGCCCTGCAAGAAGTCGAGGACAGTTTGACTAGCGAACAGAATTATGCTCTGCGAGCTGAACAGTTAAGGCGCCAGAACAGGGCCAACGACAATTATCGTAAAGCTAGCCTGAATAATTATCGCTTCGGGCTAAGTGACAGCACAAACTGGCTCAACAGTGAAATTGACCAACTCGGTATTCTTAGTGCTCAGATCAGTAACCAACGGCTGTGGTTAAATCAACGCATCATCTTAGCCAAAGCCTTGGGTGGTAGCTGGATGGATGACCAATTATCAACCTTAAGAACATCTCTGAGGGAGCCAAAATAATATGAGTAAAACTGAAAATAAACGCCGTGCAGTTAAGATAGTCCTGCCAATACTGGTCATCGTCGCTGCGGTTCTGGCTTTTAAAATGCTCGGCAATCTAAAACCTACCCCTCAACGCCATGCCACCCACGATCAGGGTTTACTGGTCGAGGTCACCTCACTTCAAGCAACTAGCCATAGAGTGACCGTTTACGCCACCGGCACGGTGGCAGCGAGTCAGCAGATTAATTTAACCCCTCAGGTTAGTGGACAGGTCAGTTGGATTTCACAACGATTAGTTGCAGGTGGAACGTTCTGGAAAGGCGATCTTTTACTCCGTATCGACAGCCGCGACTATGAGTTAGCTATCGAACAGGCGAAAGCTGAAGTCGCCCAGGCTCAGGTTGCCTTGGCGAGTGAACAGGAACAGGCTCGCATTTCCCAGGCCGAGTGGGATTCTATTCAATTCCCGGGCAAAGGTGAACCGGGCCCGTTGGTCACCCATGCTTTACAGCTCAAGCAACAGGAAGCTATTCTTGCTGCCGCTGAAGCATCTTTGGAAAAAGCACAACTTAATTTGCAGCGAACCGAAATAAGAGCACCGTTTAATGGTCGCATCCGCAGCGAACAAGTTGATATCGGTCAATATTTAACCACCGGGAGTACCATTGCTGTCTTTGCCGGCACCGACTACGCTGAAATTGAAGTACCATTACCTTTAGCAGAGTTACACTGGTTGAAAATTCCTCGTTCAAACGATGAACAAGGCAGTCAGGTCACAATCAAAGCCCCCCAAGTTACCAGTGGTTCATGGCAGGGTGAAATCAGCCGCAGCCTGGGCGAAATCGACACGACCAGCCGTATGGCGCAGCTGATTGTTCAGGTTAAAAATCCCTATCAGCTCAATAAGAATAATCCTGGTCCGATACTGAGCCACGGCCTATTTGTCGAATTAGAGCTGAAAGGAAAAACGCTGGAAAACGTCATGATAATTCCGCGCAGCGCTCTTCATACCGGTAATATGATTTGGCTTGCCGATAAAAACAACCACCTAGTCACTCGTCAGGTCGATATTCTACGGCGTGAAAAAGAACAGCTGATTATCAATAATGTTGTTAGCGCAGACGAACGACTGATTCTGACATCCTTATCTGGCGCAGCAGACGGTGCTTTACTCAGACCGGCTGCGGTACAGGAGGCACACTAAATGAAGAGTGCCGTCAAATGGATGGCAACCAACCATGTTGCCGCGAACCTGTTGATGCTGATACTTATTATCGGTGGTGTCATCATGGCACCATCGATTAAACAGGAAATTTTCCCGGAGGTCTCTCTCGACCGGGTATCGGTCAGTGTTGCTTATCCAGGTGCTGGTCCGGAAGAGGTCGAAGAAGGAATTATTCTTAAAATAGAAGAAGCCCTCTCGGCAGTAGATGGAATTAAACAATTAAAGGCAACTGCAGCAGAAGGTGCCGGGACAGTCATCGCCGAAATATACTCCCATGAAAACGTCGACCTCATCCTTCAGGATATTAAAAGTGAGGTTGATCGCATTACAACCTTTCCTGAAGATGCTGAAAAACCGGTCATTACCAAGGTCACCAATCGCCGTGAAGTGATATCTGTCGTCGTCTACGGTGAGGCTGGCCCCCATGTTTTGCGTGAACAAGCCGAAAATATTCGCGATGAATTACTTAACCTGCCCACCATTACCCAAGTTGAGTTAAGCGGGGTCAAAGACCTGGAAATAACAGTTGAAATCCCAGAACAGACCCTGCGCCGCTACAAGTTGACTCTTAACCAGGTGGCCACAGCCATTAGTGCGGCATCCCTCGATTTACCAGCAGGAACAGTTAAAGCCGAAGCGGGTGAAATCTTGCTACGTACCAAAGAAAGGCGTTACTGGGGACCAGAGTATGAAGACATCACGATTCTGGCCAATGCCGATGGCACCCGGGTACGCCTTGGCGACATTGCCCATGTGGTGGATGGTTTTGCCGACAGCGATACAGAAGCACGTTTTGATGGTTACCCGGCGGCTATGGTTCAGGTCTTTCGTATAGGCGAGCAAAAACCAACCGAGATTTCCCAACAGGTTATCGATTTTGTCGCACAAAAGCAGGTTCAATTACCGGCAAGTTTGCACCTTTCGATCTGGAATGATACGACGGAACTGTTCAATAGCCGTATGGAAACATTGCAGAAAAATGCGTTCCTTGGCTTAATTCTGGTGGTGATTGTTCTTGGCCTGTTTCTCGAAATTAAGCTCGCGGCCTGGGTGATGTTGGGAATTCCAATATCCTTTTTCGGTACTCTATTCCTTATGCCGTGGCTGGGAGTTTCTATCAACATGGTTTCTCTATTTGCCTTTATTCTGGCGTTGGGGATTCTGGTTGATGATGCCATTGTGGTGGGTGAAAATATTTTTGAACACCGTCAGCAAGGCAAACCATTTGCTAAAGCAGCGATTGATGGTGCGCTCGAAGTCGCAGTACCGGTGACCTTTTCTATCCTGACCACCGTAGCAGCATTCTTACCGTTAGTCTTTGTCTCCGGTATGATGGGCAAATTCATCAGCGTCATTCCCGTTATTGTTATCACTCTGTTGCTAGCATCCCTGGCTGAATCTTTGTTAGTTCTTCCTGCGCATTTAAGCTTTGGCCAGGCACATACCAGCCCTCATGGCTTTCTTGGGGCACTTGACCGAATCCGTAAAAGTTTTGGTAATAATATGCAACGGTTTATTGCCGGGCCTTACCACAAGATGCTGAATCTGAATTTGAATTACCGCTACGCCTCTTTAGCCGTTGGTATAGCCGCTTTACTTATTACTTTCGGGATCGTTAAAAATGGCCTGATCCGTTTTACTTTCATGCCCGAAGTCGATGGTGACCGCATTGCTGTTGCAATCCAGATGAATGAAGGGGTGCCCATTGGCCGTACTGCTGAAGTTGCTGATTTTATCCTCGCCAAAGGAATGGAAACAGTCGCTGAGTTCAATGCCGAACTGCCAGATGGAGACAGTATTTTACGTAATGTTTACAGTCTGGTCGGTGGCAGTGTTGCCAGTGGAGGTCCTGGCGGTAGTTCGACCTCGACAGCGACCAATCTGGCGAATATCTCCATGTTTTTAACCAAAAGTGAAAAACGTGGTATTCCAGCGACTCAAATCTCGACGGTATGGCGGGAAAAAGTCGGCGATATCCCCGGGATTGATTCCCTGACATTTCGCTCTAATCTGGTTAGATTAGGGGCAAATATCGACGTTCAGCTGGCCCATAAAGAATTTACCGTACTTGAAAAAGCTTCTGAACGTATTCGCTCTGCCTTAAGTGAATATGAGGGTGTCAGTGATATTGAAGACACCTATTCACGGGGCAAGCAGGAGATAAAACTCAAATTAAAACCTGCTGCACGGACCCTTGGTATCACCGAAACCGATTTAGCCCGCCAGGTGCGCTCAGCATTTTACGGCGCTGAAGCATTGCGCTTGCAGCGTGGCCGGAATGAATTAAAGGTGATGGTGCGCTATCCGGAAAATGATCGTCGCCAGTTATGGAATTTTGAAACCATGCGGATCAGGACGGCAAGTGGTGCTGAAATCCCACTGATTCAAGCAGCAGAAATAATTTCAGGTGAAGGCTTTTCTAAAATCAACCGTACCGATAGAAAACGGGTGATCAATGTCTCTGCAGCAGTGAACGATGAAGAAGCCAACGCCCAGCAAATTATCTCTTCCCTTAAAACCCAGCTGTTACCTCAACTCGTCAACGATTATCCTGGCTTGACTTGGGATATGGAAGGAGAGGAGAAAGAACGCAAGGAATCCCTGGGCAGCATGATGAAAGGCTTTCAACTTGCCTTAGTGGCGATTTTTGCCCTGCTTGCAATCCCTTTTCGTAGCTACAGCCAACCGTTACTGATTATGGCCGCTATCCCGTTTGGTATGATTGGCGCCGTCGTCGGCCATATTATCATGGGCTATAACCTCAGCCTGCTCAGTCTGTTTGGCCTGGTCGCATTATCTGGCGTCGTCGTTAACGATTCTCTTCTGCTGATTGATCAGGCAAACGTTAACCGCCGCGCTGGCATGAGTATTCATGACGCAATCGTCGCTGCAGGCCTGCGCCGCTTCCGCCCCATCCTGCTAACATCATTAACAACCTTTTTCGGCCTCATGCCGATGATCCTGGAAACCAGCGTCCAAGCCAAGTTTCTCGTTCCTATGGCTATATCCCTTGGTTTTGGTATTCTGTTTGCAACCGGCATAACATTGCTTTTGATTCCGGTTCTGTACCTGATTCTTGAAGATGTCAGAAGCCTCTTTGGTTTTTCTGGTCAGCATGCACGACAACATCAAAACAACGTGGAGAGTAGCAAATCATGAGGGTACTCATCACCTTTTTATTTGCTGCTAACCCCTGGTAAAGGAAAATAATGTAACCCATATAGTATTGAGAATGATTTTTGTTAATCTTTTAGAGTCGAGTGTTTGCTCAGTCAAATAAGTTTCTGTAACCATATTTCTCTTTTGGATGATGTATATCTATGGCACTACATAAGCTGCTACGCATAGCAAGATCACCCATGATCGTCAGCGCTATTAGCTTTGTCTTCTTTATGATAGTCGTTGTCAGCATCATCCTGCTTGATCAGCAACATTATCAACAACAGCTTAAAACAGATACGTCTGAACAATTAAGTATCGTTCGCAAACAACTTGAAACCGGGATTAACGACAACTTTTATTTAAGTCGTGGTTTAACCGCCCTTATCTCTGCCCGCCCGCAACTTGACCTGTCACTGGTTCATAGTATCGCTGAGGAAACTCTCAGCACCGAAAATGACATTATTAACATCGGAATTGCTCCTAATAATATTCTTTCGTTTGTTCATCCCCTGAAGGGTAACGAAAAAGCCTTGGGACTAAACTATGAAAACAATCCCCAACAGTGGCCCACCATTTTGAAGGCCATCGCAAATAAAAAAACCATTATTGCCGGCCCTGTCAATCTGGTTCAGGGGGGACATGCCTTTATCTGCCGCACACCTATTTTTATTAAGTCAAAAAACACACCTGAAAAAACAATTTATTGGGGTCTTGTCAGCATTGTCATTGATCAAGACAAACTCCTTGACCGAGCCGGTTTTTTTGATCCGGATCGTCCCATTCTTATCGCTTTAAAAGGAGCAGATGGACTTGGATCAAAAGGTAAATTCATTGCTGGTGATCATGGTATTTTGGCTAGAGAACCGCTTACGCAGGAGGTTCTCATTCCTGGCGGAACCTGGCTATTGGCCGGGATCCCTCTTGCTGGTTGGCACCAGCAATCACCCTATTTCCCATTCATTCTCATCGTTGGCATTGTTCTGTCTCTACTTGGTAGCTTGCTGGTATTTTTCTGGCAACGCCATGAAATGATCATCAAAAAACAAACCCAGCAGGCTCTTACCCAGGCCCAAATATCTTCTAAAGAGTTAGCTGAAAATAAAAATTTTCTGAATGCAGTCCTAGAACATATTCCTAATATAATTTTCGTCAAAGAAGCACAAAACCTGCGCTTTGTTCATTTTAATAAAGCTGGTGAAAAAATAACCGGAATAAAGCGCGAACAACTGCTGGGCAAAGATGATCATGCTCTTTTCCAACCTCAAGAGGCCGATTATTTTACCACCATCGATAAGGCTGTCATCAGCCATAAACAGTTAATAGATATTCCTGCGGAAACTCTGGAAACCAAACTGAGGGGGCAAAGAACACTTCATACGCAAAAGATTCCGTTGCTGGATGACACAGGGGAGGTAACCCATATCATCGGTATTGCCGAAGATATTACGGAAATAGTACAAGCTGAGAAAGAAAAAGAAGAATTGGCAAAGCAGTTACAACAAGCCCAAAAAATGGAAGCCATTGGTCTTATGGCGGGGGGAGTGGCCCATGACCTTAACAATATTCTTGCAGCTCTGACTGGTTACCCCGAACTACTACTGAAAAAATTACCAGGTGAACATGATATGCGTCCCTCTCTTGAAATTATACGCGATTCTGGTAAACGTGCTGCTGCGGTTGTAGCTGATCTCCTACTGGTTGCCAAAGGTATAGCCAGTCAAAAAACGCCCCTGGATCTAAACAAAATAATCTCTGAATATTTAAGCTCTCTGGAATTCCAAAAATTACAAAAAAACCACCCGGAGGTGACAGTAAAAAAGGATTTGGACAAATCTCTTGCACCGATTACAGCGTCATCTATCCACCTGAAAAAAATTATCATGAATCTGGTTAACAATGCTGCTGAGGCGATTGAGAAGGTTGGCATTATTACCCTCGAAACAATGAACATCCACATGAGTAGAGAAATTCCAGGTAAAGTATCCATTCCGCCGGGGAATTATGTATTACTTAGTATAAGTGATTCAGGGGTGGGTATTTCGGATCAAGATCTTAGCCATATTTTTGACCCCTTTTACACCAAAAAGACCCTGGGAAGAGCGGGAACTGGCCTTGGGTTAGCTATTGTCTGGAACAGTGTTCAGGATCATAACGGTCACATCAAAGTAAGCAGCAGTCACGATGGCACAACTTTCAACCTCTATTTTCCAGCAACCTCAATGGACCACGAAACACCTTTAATCGACTCTGAGCACATTGATCTTAATGGCCACGGTGAGCATATTGTCGTTATTGACGATGAACCACATATACGAGATCTCGCCCGCCAGATACTGCAAGAATGTGGCTATAAAGTTACGACTCTCAGTAATGGAGAACAAGCTGTTGAGTTTTTGCGTTACAACGATGCGGATCTACTCCTGCTCGATATGCTTATGCCACCAGGTTTAAACGGATATCAAACCTACGCTAAAATAAAAACCTTTAAACCACAACAAAGAGCCGTTATTGCCAGCGGGTTCTCTGCCAGTGACGATGTGAAGGCAACCCTGGCAGCAGGAGCATACAGCTTTATTTTTAAACCTTACTCCCTGGCACAACTCGCTCGTGAAGTAAAACAGGCATTAAATGCTGAGCCACAAATCGTACCGTCATCATTGCCACCCTCTGTTGAATAAGCTCAAAGGGACTATATTTCTCGGCAATAAAGAGGATGTATTCCGCTTAGAAGTCTATTGAGGTTCTCTACAACGCCAGCAAAAATCCCGTCCAATGAAATATCTGTAACACCACCAATGTGGGGTGTGGCGATCAGATTACAGGAAAAAATAGGATCCGCTGGATCGGGAGGTTCTTGCCAATAAACATCGAGGCCAGCACCACCTAAGTGACCACTCTGTAATGCTTCGAATAAGGCGTCCCGATCGACAACCCCACCGCGACCGAGATTGACCAGCATTGCTCCAGGTTTCATCTGTTTCAATGCTCTTTGATTGATCAGGCCATGCGTCTGTTCATTGTCCGGAACACTCAGAACAACGAAATCGGCTTGTTGCAACAGATCATTAAGGTCGTCACTGGTACCACACCAATCCAGGCCATAGCATGAAGCGAAATCGGGATCAGGATGCGCTTTGATACCGATGATGCGCATTCCAAAAGGCTGTAATCTGCGAATTAGAGCCTTGCCTATATCACCAAGTCCAATCAGGCCGACAGTTTTCCCCATCAGGCTTATGCCCATTGGCCGCCCTAAACGCTGCTGTTGCATGATAGTCGAGATTTCCCACGCTTTCCGCGCCAGACCTATCATCAGGTAGATTCCGAGTTCCGCAACAGAGTCAGCATTGCCGGAAGCACCAGCAGGAACGTTCGCGACCCTGATGCCCTTTTTTACCGCGGCAACAATATCGACCCCTTCAAGACCTGCTCCCATTTGTTGTATCAGTTTTAACCGGTCACTGGTCTGCAAAAGTTCAGCTCCGACTTTGCTCATGGTTGGAATTAAGGCATCGTATCCATTTAAACTGTCAATCTGATAACTACCTGTTGCAACAAATTCGACCTGTGGCAACGCTTCACGAAACCGTTGCAGGATTCCCCCCCAAGCAGCTTCTGGTGCAGCAAACAGAACCTTCATCGTTGTTCATCCCTGGTTTATGGTTGATTTATGATTGATGCATGGCTGACTTAAAACAAATCATCACGAATATGCTCAAGACATGGTAGCTGATCCCGAATAGCGGAGACACGCTCACGCTCTATGCGTGCAATGACAACATTCTCGCCTTCACCCGCATCTGTCAACGGAACACCAAAAGGATCAAAACAGACCGAGCGGCCAGAAAAAGCTTTTCCACACAGATCGCTGCCAGCTACATACATGGTATTCTCAATGGCTCTGGCCCGTAATAGAGTCAACCAATGATCTTCCTTTAAAGGGCCTGAATACCAGGCCGCGGGCACAACGACCAGATCAGCGTTATTTTTTGCATGATGGCGAAAAATTTCAGGAAAGCGCAAGTCATAACAGATCGCAATACCGATTCTGATCCCGTTTAATTCGAAAATCTCTGGAGCCTGATTCCCCCCAACCATCTGGTCTGACTCTCTAACATTTAAAGCATTAAAGAGATGAATTTTATGATAGCGGGCAGCAATAGTCCCATTACGATCAATTACAACAACAACATTTCCTGCCCGTTCTGTTTCTCCGTTAATTTGCTCCCAAATTCCTGACATGACGGCGATCTGATACTCTTTTGCTAAAGCAGCCAAAGCCGTAACAAAGTCACCATCTAAGGGCTCTGCTGCTGTCGCCAAAGAAACTCCCTTTTGCGGGCAGGCCATAAACATTTCAGGGAAAATAACCAAATTCGCCCCTGCACTGGCAGCTTTAGCAATACAGCGCTGAGCCGTTTCTAGATTTATCTGTTTTTCTCGTGCCACCTTAACCTGGGCAAGAGCAATAGTAAGACTTAAAGACATACGGGATATCCTTTCCATAACAAACAGTTCAGTCCGTTATAGCATGGCTTAAAGATTTTTTGCGCTAAATGAGAAATTTTAGCCTGCTGATAATGGTCAGCAACATATCTGAGAACCCGTGTGAAACTTCGTGAATTTCGATTGACAGTAGCGTACCACGCTCCCTATAACGATAACCAATACGATTACAAAAACGAGCTATCTTCATTTAAACAACCGACAAGATGATACCGACCTCCATGGAATCAAAAAAATCTCTCGCCGCAATAATCCTGGGAACATTGATTGGAGCCTCCAGTGGTTTGTTTATTAAAACCATCTCTTTTAGCTCACTCGCCTTCAGTGGCTTCCGGATGGGAGTGCCATTTCTTATTCTCCTGCCGCTGATTATCAGGAAAGGTATGGTTCTCGGTCCGAAGGTATGTCGAAAAAAAATCTGGATCGGTTCACTTTTCAACGCACTTCGAATGCTCTTCTATATCCTGGCCTATAAACTGACCTCCATTGCGAACGGGGTTGTTCTTCTCTATCTATGGCCCTTGTTTGCTTTACTTCTGGAAGCGGGTGTCCGGAAAAAAGCACTAAAACTCAAAGAAATCGGCCTACTTTTCCTAGCCTTAGCAGGTGTGATCTTCCTGAATCTGGAGAAGGGATTCGCCCTATCTCCGGAAGACATAATGGGCAGTTTGTGTATGATCTGTTCTGCTTTGCTCTTTTCCGTATCAGTATTGATCTTCAAAGAAGCGTTAGCAGATCACAGTGAAGTAGAAGTCCTCTATTTCCAGAATGCCCTGGGCGCACTTATATTTCTCCCCTTTATGCTGGCAGAGATTCCTGGCACTGCTACGACTGAAACGGGAGTTGCTGTTGCCTATGGTCTGCTGGTAGGGATCGTGGCTTTCGGCTGTATGTTCTACGCCATGAAACGGATGCCGATGTTTCAGTACGGCGCCCTGACCTATCTTGAGGTCATCTTTGGCGTAATCTTCGGTATGCTGTTCCTGCATGAAGGATTTAATCTATCCAAAGGGCTCGGAATCTTAATGGTATTGAGCGCCAGCATTCTTTCCCGCTTTACCGGTAAGCCCGATCGAACATCTGTGGAAAAGCCTCCGCAAAAGACGTAATAAGCAAAGTCAGAGCCTTTGCTAAAGAAAGGCGCTGACTTTAACAGGTTAGACGATATCCAAAGTAACTGAAGAATCAGGAGCAGGAAAAGCCTGGTCCAGAAGATCAAGCTGGGTAGCGGTTAAAACAATATGGGCCGCACTGGCATTACTTTCAACATAAGCAACAGAAGATGCCTTGGGAATAGCAATGACATCATCATAGCGAATACACCAGGCTCAGACAATCAGACAACTGATGTCCGCTCCTGCTAATCATCTAACAAAATAGCCTCCTGTTTTACGAGGAGGCTATCGAACGTGCGGATTATTTAAAAAGCGTACAGGTCTTTAAAATTAGAGGACTTCTCCAACCTGATGAACTTTAAGCAGATTAGTTGTTCCTGACTTTGTTACCGGACTACCCATGGTAATAACGACAACATCATCGGTCTTGACAACCCCTGCTTTAAGAACTGCTTGCTCAACAGCCATAACCTGAAGCTCAGTCGAGTCATAGTTAGCAACCCGAATGGCCCGGACACCAGAATAGAGCGACATGCGACGCTTAACTTCATCGTTTGGTGTCATGGCATAGATCGGCAGATTAGGACGATACTTGGAGACCAGTGCTGCAGTACTACCTGTCTGGGTAAAAGCCAAAATAGCTTCGGCACCAACATTTGCGGCAATCTGACAAGCGCCATTGCCGATCGATTCAGTCATGCACTGCTTGCCGTAACAGACCAGTTCCGGACTCACCACGCGGCCTAGATACTGATCGCTCTGTTCAACGTCACGTGCGACATGATCCATAACACGGACAGCTTCAACCGGGTATTTCCCGGCAGCTGTTTCACCCGACAACATAATCGCATCGGTCCCGTCAAGAATAGCATTGGCAACATCGGAGACTTCGGCACGGGTCGGACGAGGATTGCCGATCATACTTTCCAGCATCTGGGTCGCAGTAATAACCGGCTTTCCTGCAGTATTACACTTGTTGATGATCATCTTCTGAATCAACGGCACTTTTTCCGGACTCATCTCGACACCAAGGTCACCCCGGGCAACCATAACCGCATCAGTCACTTCCAGAATAGAATCAAAGTTGTCAACAGCTTCAGGCTTTTCGATTTTAGAAACGATCAACGGTACATGGTCTTTACCAGCGAGAATATCTTTCATATGTTGAACGTCTGACGCTTTACGGACAAAAGACAAAGCGAGAAAATCAACTTTTTGCGCAACACAAAATTCCAGGTCCTCAAGATCTTTTTCGGTTAAGGCTGGAGCGGAAACCTTGGTCCCTGGCAGATTGATTCCTTTACGGTCTTTCAGTTTACCACCGGTAATCACTTTACACCGAACATCCTGCCCCTCGACGCCGATAACTTCCATATCCATCAGGCCGTCATCCAGCAGAATCCGGTCACCGATTTTGACATCCTTGGGGAGGTTTTCATAAATCGTTGGAATAATATTGCCTTCACCTTCTACAGTGCTGGTGGTAACCACCACTTCACTACCGGTGACAAGCGCCATGAACCCACCTTTCATCAACCCAGTTCTGATTTTAGGGCCTTGCAAATCACCAAGAATGGCGACATTGCTACCTTTTTTAGCAGCAATGCGACGAATCTTTTCAATCAATTCCAGTTTATTTTTGTGATCCCCATGAGAAAAATTGAGGCGGAAAACATTGACACCGGCATCAATCAGAGCACTTAGCTGCTCTTCTCCTTCACTAGCGGGACCAAGAGTAGATACAATTTTTGTACGACGAAACATAAAGTTTAACTCCTGCATTTGTTGTTTTTCAAATAGCACAACGCGCTACATATTTACCGTTTAAAGAGCCTTTACCTGACTCTAGATTTTAATATCGACATAATTCCCTTAGCAGCATGTCCGGCACGAAATCGCGCTTAATGGGTTCATCTTAAAAGAGAATCCCGAGCCTTGCCAAAATCTGCCAGACAGGATTCTTCCTGGAATGATGATTGTCTCAGAATAAATGGAATACTTCCCCATTGTCGTTGAAAGCACCTGGAAAAGGCAAGGTCTCTCCAGCTAATTGCAAGGGATTTAAAAAATCAAGACGTTATCATGGCAAATGACAATTTAAAGTTGCGGCCACATTGCGTGCAGTAATCTCTACATTGATAGCCGCATCAGAAAGAGCCTGTTCCAGAGTACAAGGACCAATAACCACGCTGAAAACGGCCATAATGCCATGATCGTAAACAGCGTCGACCCCTTCCCCCAAACTGCCAGCTAATCCGACAACGGGAACCTGGTGACGACTTGCAACCTTAGCAACTCCAATAGGAGCTTTACCAAAAACGGTCTGTTTATCCATGCAACCTTCGCCAGTAACGACAAGGCTGGCTCCTTGGACAGCAGCATCAAGGTTGATGGCTTCGACAACAATCTCAACACCAGGTCGTAGATCAGCATTTAAAAATGCCAGCAGGGCGGCTCCCATACCACCAGCAGCTCCGGCACCGGCGCTGTGTTCGACATCCTGGTTCAGATCGCGCTTGATCAAGGTTGCAAAATGACCAAGGTATTTATCGAGCTGGGCAACCATCTCCGGAGTTGCTCCTTTTTGTGGACCAAAAATAGCTGAAGCACCGCGCTCTCCAGTTAAAGGATTATCAACATCACAGGCGACCTGAATACGGCTTTCTGACAGCCGAGCATCAAGGGTACTGATATCGATACGTGCTAACTGCTCAAGACAGCCACCGCCATGACCGATCTGCTTACCTTCAGCATCCAGAAGTTGGGCTCCCAATGCCTGCAGCATACCGGCCCCACCATCGTTGGTGGCGCTGCCGCCAATGCCGATGATGAAGTTACGGACACCACTGTCCAGAGCATGTAGAATGAGCTCTCCAGTGCCATAACTGGTAGTTACTAATGGATTCCGCTGAGCGGCGGGAACTAGGTCAATACCACTAGCGGCAGCCATTTCAATAACGGCGCTATGACCATCACCACTACGACCATAAAAAGAATCAACCGGGGTGGCCAGGGGACCAGTAACCCTTAAATTCACGAGGTTACCATCAGTCGCTTCAACCAGGGCAGCAACAGTTCCTTCACCGCCATCAGCGATGGGAAGCTTGACATAGTCTGCTTCGGGATAGATAGCTTTGAAGCCGGCTTCAATGGCTCTTGCAACCTCCATGGAACTGAGGCTTTCTTTAAAGGAGTCGGGGGCAATGACAATCTTCATAGACACTCCGGGAACTACGGTTAGGGGAGAATTCAGAATTTAAGATGTAGAATTCAGAAGGAGGAACTGAGGATTCAGGAAGGTAGAAGGCAGAAGTCATTAAGACCTCGCGTCTTCTACCTGCCATATTCTATCTTCTGTTTTATCTTTTTACTTCAACTTTGGCGAGCTTTTCGTAATGACGGATCAGGGCGCCGTGATCAAGGCCGTCCATGCCGTTAACCTTCATCGCTTGCATCATTTCCATAACGGCTGCGGTCATCTGGACAGGCACGCCAACTTCGTGAGCGGTATCAATAGCGTTAGCAAGGTCTTTAATGTGCAGATTAATGCGGAAACCCGGGTCAAATTTACGATCCATAACCAGTGGGGCTTTGGCATCAAGAACGGTACTGCCAGCTAAACCGCCACGAATAGCCTGGTAAACCAGATCAGGCTCAACGCCAGCTTTGGTGGCCAGAACCAGGGCTTCACTCATTGCAGCGATGTTAATAGCAACGATCATCTGGTTCGCCAGTTTAGTAACGTTACCAGCACCGACTTTACCGGTGTAAACAACGCTACCAGCCATGGCTTTCATGATGTCATAGTATTTGTCGAAAACTTCTTTGTCACCACCAACCATAACGGACAGGGTCGCGTCAATTGCTTTTGGTTCACCGCCGGAGACGGGGGCATCGAGCATAGCAACATCTTTTTTCGCTAATTCAGCGGCAACTTCCTGGCTCGTCAGAGGAGCGATAGAGCTCATGTCGATAAGGACGCTACCAGCTTTAACACCTTCAAGAACACCACCTTCACCCAAGACAACAGCTTTGACCTGAGGTGAGTTTGGCAGCATGGTGATGATAACGTCAGCAACTTCGGCAACGGCTTTAGCGCTTGGTGCACTTGCCGCACCGGCAGCAACAACTTCTTCTACAGCAGCAGTACTCAGGTCGCAGACAACCAGGTCGTAACCAGCTTTAAGCAGGTTTTTACTCATGGGTTTGCCCATGATACCAAGTCCGATAAATCCGATTTTCATGGTTTCTCTCCTTGTAAATTAGTCTTTATTATTTTGCTAGTCTGAAAACAATGAAACCCGTTCTTTAGTCTCAAGAGCGCGAGATACTGTTATTAAAGCAACTATGACTTCCGGGTTACTGCGTGTATTCGGTATAATAGCTTTGCCCATCTTAAAACCAAGCAGGCACGTCTAGTCTTTGGGCACAATCCGCAAAAATCGTTGGATATAAGCCATCCACATTGGAGCAAGACGGAATTGAGCATTCAAAGTAGCAAGCATATTGCCTGCTATGAATTTAAGATAAATTTCGACAACTCAGTTCAGGAACGATGTAAACACTCAATGCGACATGACCAGCACCACCATACACTAAGTTCGGCAAGGTAAGGATATCACGACTAGCAACGACCTTGAAGCCCTAACCTTTATCACGGGTAAGACCTTTAAACGCCTCAGCTTTGTGAACCCATTGAATCCCCTCAAAAGTAGTAATATGACCAATAGAAAAATAAATGGATCCTTATTCTGCCGCCTAACAATCAATGATCTGATCACTGAGCTCTTGCTGTTTAGGATCTAAAACATAAAAACCACCATGAGCTTACAAACCAAAATGCTGTGAAAACTATCATTGATGATGTGATCAATAATATGATGATGACGCTTTATTAAAGCGACATCAATACCAAAAATTACCACAAAATCCCACCCTGATTTCACAACAAGGTCGCAGATTAAACAAACATTTATAACTATAAAAATAAGTGATCTAGCTCGATACCATAACATAGCCATCATATGAATATTGAAAATCTACACTATGAATAATTCCCAGACAGCTATCCTTCTGTCTGAATAAGTTTTTAGTATTGATCATTTGCATTATTCTGACTTATGATATCGGATTATTTTTCATGGAGAGACAAACAGATGGCATCACCACGAGTTTCACTGACCGATAAGGTTATTAAATCACTTCAAAATGACATTAAAGAAGGGCGTTACAGCCCAGGCATGCGCCTGCCCACGGAACCAACTCTGACCAAACAGTTTGGCGTCAGCAGAACAGTTGTACGCGAGGCTATTGCCGCTCTCAAAGCAGCCGGAATACTCGAATCGCGTCAAGGGGCCGGTGTTTACGTCCTACAGCAAACTAAAAGAGAAGACAAAAATACTCTTTTTAATGCTGATTATACTGATCTTTCTGACATTCTTGAAGTTCTTGAGCTAAGGATGGCGGTTGAAATTGAGGCAGCGGGGCTGGCTGCAACGCGCAGAACAACTGCTCAGTTAATGAAGTTGCTGGAGTCTTTAAGGGTCATGGAAAACTCTATTGAAGCCGGACACTCTGCAGATGCAGCAGATTATGAGTTTCATAAAGCCATTGCGGCATCGACAAACAATTCACGTTATGTCGAATTCTTCAACTTCCTTCAGGATAAAGTCATTCCTCGCTCACGAATGTACAAGAATGATATGGCGCCGGACAAACTGAAATCCTATCTACTTAAAATCCTCCAAGAGCACCACCGTATCTATACTGCAATTGCAGCCAACGAAGAGGTAGAAGCCCGTAAAGCGATGAGAAACCACCTAATGACCAGCCGAAACCTTTACCAAGCTTTGCTTATGGACTCTTCCAGCTAAAATAAAATCATGCGGGTATCCTCTCCCACAATGGGAGGATACCTGAAGCAATAGTCACATCCGTTGCAACGCGACTGATCCCTCTTCCATTCAATGACTTTTCTATCAGCCATTGTTAAGGTATAATTCAAATCATCTAGAGACCAGAATTTTTCCTTAAGGATAACAAGCCCTATGTACCAAGAACCAATAACGATTCCAGGCAATGATAAAAGTGCCCGCAATGTCACTATGCTTGTTTATGCTTTGCAGGCATTGTCTTTCTTTTTTGGCATCACCTTATTTGTGGCGATCATTATCAATTATGTCAAACGTGATGATATTAGAAACACCTGGCTGGAATCACATTTCCGCTGGCAAATCAGAACTTTCTGGTTCAGTTTACTATGGTCCGCAATCGGTTTTGTCACGCTCATTTTCTTTATCGGTTATATTATTCTGAGTGCTGGAATGTTCTGGCTTATTTACCGTATTGCCAAAGGCTGGCTGAATTTGGCCAATGGCAAAGAGATGTATCAAACATTCTAATTTGTTTTCATCCGGAAACGGCTCTTTTCCGCCGTGGCTGCGTCAATCTGCGGGCTTGCTTGTGCGACGTAAAGTACTACGTCTTAAGCGCAAGCCCTTGATTTCCTTGCCACAACGAAAAATTGCTCGCTTCCAATCTGAAAACTTAAAAGTTTCAATTTAGAGTTTCCGGATAGAAACTAACTTACTGTATGTTGCGTTGTTACCCCGAATTATTAGCTAATAACTCCTTAACCTTGGCCAGATAGTGGCGTGTTTCGGTAGGCATTTTACCCAGACCATGGCGATCGACATTCCCTTGACCCCAATTATACGCGGCCAAAGCATGATCCAGATCACCATCATATTTATCTAATAGCTGTTTCAGGTAACGACTTCCCCCAAGCAGATTTTCTTGTGGATCAAAACTGTCGCTCACACCTAATTCATTTGCGGTAGCCGGCATCAGCTGCATTAACCCCTGAGCGCCAACAGGCGATACGGCCTTGGTTTGGTAATTACTTTCCGTGGCGACCACTGAGCGTATTAATTCTGGCGCTAAACAAACCTTTGCAGCTATCTGATCAATAAGCTTGTCAATATTCTGACGATCGCTAGGTGGTTCAGCAGTCAATGATGGTTTTTGAACGGCATAGTAGCTGTCAGCATATTGACTTTTTTGCGCCTGCAACAGACTCCACTGACTCACCGTATCAACTGAGGTCACCAGGCCATCATCGCTGTCACCTTCATCATCAAAGAGAGAGCGTAACATCTCCACCTGGCTCAAGTGGGCCATAGATGCGAGGCTTTGCAATGATTTATGGTCAGATTTCGGAACCTTAGCAAGGTTATCAAGAATATCTTCAAAATCCTTCTCAGGCCTGCTGGCCGAGCCAGCAACAGCCCCTGGCCTAACCCCTCGCAGATAAGTGCCGATGTTTTTGTCCAGTGCATCGATACTCATTTATAATCTTCTCCCTGCTCATAAGCTTTATAGTTATTATCTACTCCATGATAAAAGCAAAAAACTTACCAACTTTTCTCAGCAGCACCAGAAAAGGTTGAATTTATCGTGTTTTTCTACTACAAATGCGCTTCAATCAGTAGAGGGTTGCCAATGTCTAAGACAGAACAAAAATTATTCAACAAGATTCGTAAGCAAGTCGGAAAAGCGATTGGGGACTTCAATATGATTGAAGAGGGAGATCGTATTGCCGTAGGAATTTCTGGAGGAAAAGACTCCTATACACTGCTCGATATACTTGAAACTTTACGCAAAAAAGCGCCGGTTAAATTTGGCCTGGTAGCAATTAATTTTGATGCCGGATTTCCAGGTTACCAAAAAGAAAACATTGAGGCGTACCTCAAAGAAAACAAGTATACCTACCATATGGAAGAAACAGGAAGTTACCAAATTATAGAAGACAATATCCGACCGGGATCTTCCTACTGTGCCTTTTGCGCTCGCCTGCGCCGCGGCCATTTATATAGCCTGGCAGAAAAACTAAACTGCAATAAAATCGCCCTGGGGCATCACCTTGACGATATCATTGAAACACTTCTGCTTAACCAGTTTTATGGTGGAAAACTCGCTGCGATGAGCGCGAAGCTGATAGCAGACAATGGTAAACACACCGTCATCCGCCCATTAGTTTACGTAGAAGAAAATGACATTGCAGCTTACAGCCTACAAAAAGAGTTTCCGATTGTTGACTGCGGCTGCCCGGCTCAAGCGATGGAAGATCAACAACGCCAACGGATGAAGCAGCTTATTACTGAATTGAGTAAAAACATTCCGCAAATTCGCAATAGCATGATTGCAGCAGCTGGAAATATACATCCCAGCCACTTACTTGATCAGCGCTTCAATAGTTTTTCCGCCCCAGAGGACGAGTCCTTTTGATAAAATTGAATGACGTTAGCAGCATTATTTCTTCTTTAAAAACCGACTGAACAGCCCGTTATTTTGTGGATCTTGCTCACGACGTAAATTCAACAAGCGCAATTCTCGCAGAGCTTCGGTACAGTTAGGATTTGCCTGAACTGCCATTTCAAATGATTTTTCGGCTTGACGCTCTTTACCTAACGCATGATAAACATGGCCAAGATAAAGGTGGGTCTGGTCATTTTGTGCATTTAATTCGCGTGCAGCCAAAAGAACTTCGAGGGCATGATTGAGGTTGGCGGTTGTTTCGGGAGCAGACTTAAATAGCGCCCAAGCATAGCTACTCATGTACTCCGGTTCTTCCGGGCTCAATTCCATAGCGTGCTTCAAAACCTTTACCGCTGCGGCATAATGACGAATTTTAATAAATGCGCGCCCTTCCTGATACGAACTTTCGGCCTCAATAACCTGGTTGATATCCAGTTTTTTGACTGGCCCATGATGAAGCTCTTCAACATACTCAGCTCTTGTATCAGGATCACTCAAAACAGCATAAGCCTTGGTAATATACTGAAAGATCTCGTTGATCTTGATCTCCATCTCACGCGACAGATTACCGCCCAGGTAACGATCGGGATGATACTCCTTCGCTAAACGATAATATGCACGCCGAGCTTCAGCAGAGCTACCATCTTCACTTATCCCTAATGCGGCAAAATAATTAGAACTGACAATTCGCTGATAGTCATCAAGTATTTTAACCCGTAGTTTGGAATCAACGACTTTGTCATCATCTGATACCAGAATATCCTCTGATATATCCTGCTGTGGCATGGTGTGGCGCTCGATAAGTTCAGAGATCAACAAACCAGAGATAATTTTCTGTACTTCCCGGCGTGCTAAAGGATGGTCCTCAAGAACCTGCTCCAAAGTTTTATTGCCACGACAACTGTTCAGTATCGCCTGACCACGCTTGCTCAGATTAACATCCTGAAAGCGATACTGAGGATCGCCACTCTGCATGAGATAATCAGACCGAAACGGTGCGAGGTAATCATCGAGTTGAACTGGGGTCCAAAACCGCTCAATTCCTTTGACAATAAGAGTTGCCGGTGTCAGCTGAATCCGCGTAACATTGCGTTTAAAGTCTTTTCCGGGGACAAACTGCCAGGTCCCGTCACGCCAGGAAAAGGTTGACAATAACTTTTCTGTCACTTGAAAAATTAACGTTTCATGAAGTTCCTGAGGAGTCAGTAAACCCATGCCAATTAACTCTGTACCCTGTAAACGCCCGGATGCGCGACTCAACTCCACAGATTGATCACAATCTACCTGAGTAATACGCCCTTCTTTTACCAACATCCGGCCAAGGCACTCATTCAATACATTCGAGCGAACGAATATAGGGTATCCGGCCTTGATATAAACAACCTTCTTTGCGCTACCACGGTGAAGATGTAATAACCCGGTTGCTTTTTCCATATAAAACCGATGCAATAAAAGAGGCACCGTAAAATCACGAATAGGCTGCTCTTGCTTATCGACTTTCTCAGGGCGAGCCTGGAATACGCGTTCAAGCATATTCTCGAGATCAACGCCTGTAATCGGCTTAGCGAGAAAATAATCGGCGTCACATTTTTTCTTTTCTTGTTCTACAATTTCAGGAGCAAAACTCTTATTAGCAATAATGACTAACGGTAAGTCTCGAGTCTGTTCATGTTTACGCAAGGCACGGCAGATGTTCGCTCCTGAAATTTCTGGCATATCGAGATTAATCAGAGCGAGATGAAATTCTTCAGTCAAAAGCCGCTTTATTCCTTCAGCACCACGATCCACCGCCTCAACTGAAAAACCCGCAGACACAAATGCCTGTTGCAAAAAATAGCGTAAATCAAGATCTGTTTCGATGATCAGGATTCTTTTTTCACCGTTACCCATGATGTCCCCTTAAATATTTTTCTAACAATGCCCGAATACCATCGGTAACCTCCTGATAGGTATTCAGGAATTCTATGTCCGGCTTTAAACCTTTATTCCCATAACCTAAACTCAAGGCAACCTTGCGCAAAACAGCTGGTTCAGTCGACAGTTCATTCATCGATTGGTCATAGAGCAGGCGCAAGCGGTTCTCAAGTTTTCTCAAAAACCGGTACCCAAAAATCAATTGGTCAGCATCTGCCTGATCAATAAGCTGGTGTGACGCTAAGCATTCTAACAGGTTGATGGTTCCCTGCTGACGTAATTCAACCACCGAACCACCATGCAACAATTGGAGATATTGTGTTATAAATTCAACATCGACCATCCCTCCCCGACCGGTCTTTATGTTGATAAGAGCATCGCTCTCTTTGGCAATTTCCATCTCCATTCGGTCACGTAAACGTAAGATTTCCTGTCTTAAATCAGCAGGAAGTGGACGTTCAAAGGTTAACCGGCTAATGGTTTCCTGCAACTGCTGACAAAAATCAGCAGGACCACAGACCACCCGGGCTTTCGTCATAGCCTGACGCTCCCACGGCTGGGCAGAGTCCTGGTGATAACGAACAAAAGCATCAAATCCGGTCACGAGAGGGCCCTGATTACCTGAAGGCCGCAACCGCGTATCGATCTGGTAGACGATTCCTTCCCGGGTCACAAGGGTCAAGATAGAAATAATTCTTTGCGCCAATTTAGCAAAGTACTCCTGACTGCTCAATTGGCGAAAGCGATTCTGATCGGTCGTCGGTAACGGCCGGGTGCTCCCTTCTCCGGAAAAAATGAAAATAATATCGAGATCCGAATGGTAATTCAGCTCCAGGCCACCTAACTTCCCCATGCCGACAATAGCAAATGGAATCTCTGTTTCGGTACCTCCCTGTTCCCCAAAAGGAGCTCCAAAGCGCACAGCTAACTCTTGTCGCGCCAATTGACATGCCTGCTCCAAACAGGCTTCAGCCAACCAGGAGAGTTGCCGGGTCGTTGATGTCTGCCTGGTTTCACCATGTAGATCATTCAGTGCCAAACGTAAGAACTCAGCGTTGCGAAAACGCCTTAACATATCAAGCTGCACTTCAAAATCTTCAGCCAGAGAGAGTTCGTCACTTAGCTCTGAAATAAAGTCCAAACGCGATTTTTCAACCACAGCATGGGACTGGGAAACCATCGTATCGAGCAGTTCCGGCCGTTGAATAAAAATCCGCGACAACAACTGGCTGGAACCAAATAGAGCGATGAGTATCCGTACGGTTTCAGGGTTTTCCACCATTAAAGCGAAAAAAGAATCACGCGCACGAATCACTGCAAGAAATTGCTCAAGGTTATTCAACGCCTGGTCCGGGTTAGGAGTTTCGAATAACTCACTCAATAACAACGGCGCCAGCTTCTCAAGACTTCGTCTGCCACGTCGAGTTAAACGCTTATGGGGGTCACCATCACGCAGGTTTTGCAAAGTTTCATAAGCTGCATCCGGATTACTAAAACCATTCGCCTCAAGTAAATCTTTAACAAGGTCAGGGTCAGAACCCGTATCAAGAATCATCTGAACTTCAGGACGGGCCTGGAATTCCTCGTCGTCAGAGGAATGGAAAAGATCTTTAAATATGTCGTTGACTGCCTGACGATGAAAAGCTAATTGATCCTGAAATTCCCTGCAGGTTTGAAAACCACAGCGTCGCGCTAATATTGTACAGTCACCCTCTGCAACCGGAAGCATATGAGTTTGCTGTTCCTGAACAATCTGGATGCGGTGTTCTGCGGTGCGCAAAAAACGATAAGCATCGCTTAACTTTTCTACTACAGCCGCAGAAATAATTTGTTCTTCACCTAACAATTTAAGGACGCGCAGGGAATTACGGTATTGCAATTGCGGCCTGGTACCACCATTAACCAACTGGTGAGCCTGAATAAAGAATTCAATTTCCCGAATACCGCCATTTCCCAGTTTAAGATTAAGCTCTCTTTCCCCGGTCTTATCGAGACTGGCATTAATCTTTTGCTTCATAATTTTGATATCTTCAACCATACCAAAATCAAGGTAACGACGATAAACAAAGGGCTTCAGACGCATTAACAATTCGCGCCCCAAGCGAATTGAACCCGCAACCGGACGGGCTTTAATCATTGCCGCCCGCTCCCAACTCTGCCCCCATGACTCATAATAAGCTTCGGCGCCATTGATCGATATGGCCAGATCACCGTTATTACCATCGGGCCTCAAGCGTGTATCGACGCGAAAAACAAAACCATGCTCAGTGACCTGATGAAGAGCTCGCGTCACCAGTTCAGCCAATTTCACAAAATAACGATGTAAACTGATTTTTTCATCACGCATACCACCGGTTGTTTCACCATGGGTTGATGAATAGCAATAGATCAGATCAATATCAGAGGAGAAATTAAGCTCATTACCACCAAACTTGCCCATTCCAAGAATGGTCATGTCGGCAAGAGTTTCCTGGCCATCATCTTCAGTTTGAAGAGGTTTACCATAGTCTTCCTGAAGGTGATGAGAACATACTTCATAAGCTCTCTGTAAACTTGACGCAGCAAGACTGGAAAGCTCCTCAGTGACCTCCTCCAGAGTTGCCAGACCACACAGATCGCGGCTGCCAATACGCACTACTTGACGAGCTTTATAGAGACGTAATTGCTTCTGCAACGTACTGAAATCGGAGCTGAGCGAAATGTCAGCACGTAAATCCGTCAACATCTCGGCTTCACTTACCGCCCGGTCAATACCTTCCTGGACAAAAAGATAGGTAAAATAACTGGCATCTCGGCAAAGAATTCCGGCAAGAAATGGAGATCCTCCCAACAGGGTCAAAAGCTGATGACAACGAACGGAATCTTTTAGAACAGGAATAAGAACTGAAGGCTTAATAGAAGTGGATAACCGCTCAAGAAAATTAAGCCCATTATCAGGATCTGCGACGGCAAAAGTGCACAACAAAATTTGAGCTAAAAGATCTCTATCTCGAAGATACTCATCTAAACATTCGAGATTGGCACAACAACGTCTTCCATCGAGCAGATCAAATTGATCCAACCAAGTGACAAGAGACGCTTGATCAGAATTGAGCAAAGCAAGCTGCTGCTGAATTAAAGCCAATTCAGGATTCATGAGACTCCTCTAGTCACGTGATTGACACAATAGAACCTTATTAGTACAGGTTTAGTTGTCCAGACTACTCATGCTAAGAGTTAACCATCGTTCGCAATGCATCCCCATAATCACCCTTGGCAACACCTCGCTCAGTAATGATAGCTGTGATCAGACGCGCGGGTGTCACATCAAAAGCCGGGTTTTTTACCGCAACTCCTTCAGGAGCCAGCTGGATGTCTTTCACATGAGTAATCTCACGTGAATCACGTTCTTCAATCGGAATAAGTGCGCCATCAGACAGATTCAGGTCGATAGTAGAAATAGGCGCTGCGACATAAAAGGGAATATTATGTTCCTTAGCGAGAACAGCAACGGTATATGTTCCTATTTTATTGGCGACATCACCGTTTGCGGCAATCCTGTCGGCACCGACGATGACACAGTCAATGTCACCTTTACTCATCAGGTACCCGGCCATGTTGTCACAAATCAGAGTCACAGGAATGTTTTCTTTGTGCAATTCCCAGGCAGTTAACCGAGCCCCCTGCAAAAAGGGCCTGGTTTCATCAGCGATGACTGAAATGCTCTTACCGGCAGCAACCGCAGCACGAATAACGCCGAGGGCAGTACCATAGCCACCTGTAGCAAGAGCACCAGCATTACAATGGGTCAGAACCCGAGCACCATCAGGCAATAGGGGCTCACCATATTTACCCATTTTACGATTGATCATTTCATCTTCCTGAGCAATCGCCAGAGCTTCATACTCAAGACCAATTTTTAATTCGGCAACACTTCGATCAAGGTTAGCATGGGCAAACCTTTTCATTCGCTCCAAAGCCCAGAATAGATTTACCGCAGTCGGTCTGGTAGCGGCTAGTACTTCACAAATCTCTTCGAAACGACTGAAAAAATCCTGGCTATTGTCACAATCAATATCACGGGCTCCAAACCATGCACCGATTGCTGCAGCAACACCAATCGCTGGCGCGCCACGCACAACCATGTCACGGATAGCGTCAGCGATCCCTTCATAAGAATCGTAACTGAGCCAAACCTCTTGTGCCGGGAGCAAACGCTGATCTATCATGTCACATTTGCCGGCCACAAAACGGATCGGCCTGATAATACTTGGGTCAATTGGACAAGTCGCCATATCGATAAATTCCTAATCTTTAACTGCATTATAGCAGGCTAATCTCAATTTTCCTATTCAGACAGCTTTTTCTTTAGCAGCTGATTTGCCATGCCCGGATTAGCTTTTCCTTTACTTGCTTTCATGACCTGGCCAACAAAGAAGCCCATCAGTTTATCTTTACCTGCTTTGTATTCACTGACTTCGGTCGGATTAGCGGCCAGAACTTCATCGACAATAGCTTCAATAGCACCACTGTCTGACACCTGCTTGAGACCCTTTTCTTCAATCACCTGGTCAGCATCTTTGCCACTGTCCCAAACCGCTTCGAAGACAGTCTTAGCTATTTTTCCAGAAATCGTTTTATCGTCGATCCGCTTAAGAATACCGGCTAAAAGTTCCGGCGTGACCGGACATTCCTCAATAGAAATATCCTTCTCTTTAAGAGCCGCAAGTAAGTCACCCATGACCCAGTTAGAGCAAAGTTTTGGGTTACTGTGCAACGCAACTAAAGAATCGAAATACTCTGCTACCGGACGCTCTGCGGACAAGACCCCGGCATCATAAACAGGTAAACCCAGATCATTAAGGTAGCGCTGCTGTTTCGCGGCCGGCATTTCCGGAAGAGCTTTGCGCACATTGTCGACCCACTGATCAGAAACTTCCAGCGGCAGCAGATCAGGATCGGGGAAGTAGCGGTAATCGTGAGCCTCTTCTTTACCACGCATGGAGCGGGTCTCACCAGTGTCAGAATTAAATAACCGGGTTTCCTGGACAACCTTGCCGCCATCTTCGATAACATCAATCTGGCGCTCAACTTCATATTCGATCGCCTGTTTGATAAAGCGGAACGAATTAATATTTTTCAGTTCGGCGCGGGTTCCGAATTCTTCTTGCCCCCAAGGGCGAATTGACACGTTCGCATCGCAGCGGAAAGAACCCTCTTCGAGGTTACCATCACAAATGCCAAGATACATGACGATCTGGTGCAACTGCTTCAAATAGGCGATTGCTTCATCGGCACTACGCATATCAGGTTCAGAGACAACTTCCAAAAGCGGGGTACAGGCACGATTCAAATCGACCGAAGAGGTGTGCCCATCGGAATGCAATAATTTTCCAGCATCCTCTTCCATATGGATACGGGTAATGCCAATCCGCTTGGCGCCCAACTCTTCGGTTTCAATATCTAGCCAACCATGCTCACAAATAGGCAATTCAAATTGTGAAATCTGATAGCCTTTTGGCAAGTCAGGGTAAAAGTAGTTTTTACGGGCAAAAATTGAGCGCGGCGCAATTTCACAGTGAGTCGCCAAGCCTGCTTTAATCGCATTTTCGACAACCTGCTTATTAAGGACAGGTAAAGCACCTGGAAGACCTAAACAAACCGGGCAGGTCTGGCTGTTAGGCGCTTGACCAAAAGCAGTTGAACAACCACAGAATATTTTTGTTTTGGTCGTCAACTGCACATGAACTTCCAGACCGATGACAACTTCATATTTTGAATTCATTGTGTAACCTTGTCACATGATGATGACGCTCTGCTGGCCACGGCAGCATGAGCAAAATAAACGATTATTTCAGATCAGGAACCTGTCCACCCCATTCGGTTGCCTGTTCAAACGCATAAGCGGCTTGTAGAATTTCAGCCTCGGCAAATGGCTTGCCAATCAATTGCAAACCAACCGGCAAGCCATCTTGACTCATTCCACACGGCAGACTAAGGGCACATGTACCAGCGAGATTAACTGGGATGGTAAAGATGTCAGAAAGATACATCTGCAATGGATCATTGACCTTTTCACCCATTTTAAAAGCTGGAGTGGGAGCCACTGGCGTCAGCAAAAAATCGACCTCTTCAAAAGCGGTGAGGAAGTCCTGGCGAATGAGGGTTCTGACTTTTTGCGCTTTGAGATAATAGGCATCGTAATAACCAGAAGACAACGCATAGGTCCCCAGCATAATACGCCGCTTAACCTCAGGACCAAATCCAGCCGCCCTGCTCTGCTCATACATGCTAATTAAACCGGAACCATCATCTTTGCGCTCGCCATAACGCACACCATCATAGCGAGCGAGGTTACTTGACGCCTCGGCGGTAGCAACCAGATAGTAGCAGGCGACCGAGTAATCGGTATGGGGCAAGCTGACATCGACAATTTCAGCGCCCAGATCACGATAAACAGCAATCGCTTCATCAATAGAACGCTTTACGTCGGGATCGAGGCCAGCAATAAAATACTCTTTTGGCAAACCAATTTTTTTACCCTTGACTCCTGCCTTTAGAGTTTCTAGATAATCAGGAACAGGCGTATCTACAGAGGTAGAATCAGCAGGGTCGTAACCGGCGATCGCACCAAGCAAATGGGCACAATCTTCAACATTCCCCGCTAACGGACCAACTTGGTCTAACGAGGAAGCATAGGCAATAACTCCATAGCGAGAGACGCGGCCATAGGTTGGCTTGAGTCCGACAACACCACAATGGGATGCAGGTTGACGGATCGATCCACCAGTATCGGTACCAAGCGCAGCAACAACTTGACGGGCCGCTACAGCGGCAGCACTCCCGCCAGAAGACCCCCCTGGAATACAATCGGTATTCCAGGGGTTTTTAACCGGACCAGACGCACTGTTTTCATTGGAACTGCCCATAGCAAATTCATCCATATTGAGCTTACCAACGATGACGGCACCCTGCTCTACCAGTCGCTGTACAGCATTGGCATCGTAGGGAGAAATATAGTTGTCAAGAATTTTTGATCCGCAAGTGGTACGGATATCAGTCATATTGAAGATATCTTTGACCGCCAGAGGCACCCCCAACAAAGGAGTATCTTCCCCTTGGGCAATCCGCTGGTCAGCTGCGCCGGCCATCTCCAGAGCTTTTTCTTCACACACGGTAATAAAGGCATTGAGCTGCTCATCGGTGGTTTTAATTCGCTCAAGGTAGGTTTTTGTCAGTTCAACTGAGGTGACTGCTCCTGCCTTCAGTTGCTCACGCATTTGTCCAATTGTTAAACTTGCTTCAAATGACATAAAAACTCCAAAACTGTTGCTCACAGTTCAGTACTAAAATTCTTAAATCAACAGTGCTAAAGGGCAACTGCTGAAACTATTCAATAACTTTTGGAACCTGAAAACAGCCATCCTGACTTTCCGGCGCATTCTGCATAGCCCGGTCAATACCGATAGACGGCTTGACTTCATCGGCCCTGAATGCATTTGCCATCGGCACTGCATGCGCTGTTGGCTCAATTCCGGTGGTATCAAGTTCTTTGAGTTTATCAACATAACCAAGAATGGCATCCATCTGCTCGGTCATGGTGGCCAGCTCTTCTGGCTCCAACGTCAGGCGGGCCAGACGGGCAACATACTCGACATCCTGCTGACTGATTTTCATATTAATCCTCACTTCTATTACGTGACTTACTCGCTCAATCCTACCTGATTTCAAGCAGGGCGACGATAGTTAGGCGGGGTGCCATAAACATGAACACCCCGCTTGTTGCATATATTTAACACCTGCTAGAAATACCATCTCAGCCTGAGACAGGCAAGGAGAACTCGTCGCAATAACGGGTTGCATTCAGGAAACTCTAAATCGCAACCACCAGTTTTTGATTTGGAAAGATGCAATTTTTTACCAGATCAAGGAAAGCAAGCATTTGCGCGGAGGCGTAGTACTTTACGCCGCACAAGCGAATGCGCAGATTGACGTAGAGCTGGTGAAAAAGGGCGCTTTCCGGACAAAAACTAGTCTTTTTGGCAAAAAGCTACAACCCCAGCGGCAATTTCCTGCAAGGCTTTACTGTTAGCAGAATCGGGGTAAGCCAACAAATGAGGTTTCCCGGAATCGCCACCGATAACAACCAGAGGCTCAAAAGGAACTTTTGCCAGCAAGCTGGTTCCGGTTTTTTCAGCCAGTTTTTCAGCACCACCACTTTTAAAGATATCTGACTTACCGCCACAATGAGGGCAGATAAAACCACTCATATTTTCAACCAGCCCAACCACTGGCAGTTTGACTTCGCGACAGAAGCTCAAAGAGCGCTCGACATCACTTAAAGCCACGTCCTGAGGAGTAGTGACAACAACTGCAGAGCTGCGGCTACCTAACAGATGAACAGCACTCAATGGTTCATCGCCAGTTCCTGGAGGACAATCAAGAACAAGATAGTCAAGCTCGCCCCAATTGACATCGGTCAACAACTGTTGAATAGCACCATGCTTCATCGGCCCACGCATGATCGTCGCATCACTGGTAGAAGGTAGCAAAAAGCCAATTGACATTAATTTAATACCCGAGACCTCAAGGGGAAACAGGCCACTTTCATCAAATTTGGGTCGCTCGTTTTCAACCCCGAACATTTTGGGAATACTTGGACCATGTAAATCGATATCGAGCAAACCGACGCTATGTCCTTTTTGCGCTAAAGCCAGGGCCAGATTGACGGCGGTGGTACTCTTACCAACCCCACCCTTACCGGACATGACGACAATTTTATTTTGAATACCACACATACGCTTATCAAGCGCCTGCTGTTGCTGCTGCTGTTGATTGTTAGGGTCAGCATCCTGCTTTACTGAACAGGAACTATCATTACAACTATCACAACTACTCATAACATATCTCCCTTTATTGAAGTTTGGTCAACTATGACCATTTCCCATCTAAGGCTTCCAATAATTCATCAACTTCATCTGGATCATAATCTTCGGCCAGCAAGGCCTTTCGGTACTGCTCCATCAGTGCTGAAGCAGCACGATAATCTTGTTGACCACGATAAAGCAACAATAATTGCCGTAAAACTGAATCCTGAGTCGGATCTAAAGTCAGACACTGCTGTAACAAATTGCGAGCTTCATCATGTTTATGTCGGCGTAACAACAAATTGGCCAGCGTACGCAACTGCTCTATGCGCATTTGCGTCAGGCGTTCACCAAGGGCCGCCAATTCGTCATCAAGGTCATAACCATTAAGAAATTTGCCCTGCCAGAGTTGCTCCATGTTGCGACACGCATTTTCAGCCTGCCAGAAATTTTCCCTCTGCATATGGTACTGCAGACGCTCATGAGTTTGTACAAAGGCAGAACTATCGAGCTGGCAATGCTTCAGGGACAACAAGCCTTTCTCGAGCACAAGGTAATCTTTTCTGATCTGGGCATCAACAAACATTGACTCCAGTGCTTTGCGTAAACGCAAATGTGCAGTATCAAAACTATTCCGGGCTTTTGAAGGAGCGCTATCTGGCCATAAGCTTGACATAATCGTCTCAATGCTTAACGATTGTCCTGGTGCGGCAACAAGTTGAGAAAATATTTGCCGTGACGCCTGGCCAACATCCCCCATACTGAATACAACGCCTTCAAGTTCGACTTCAAACATTCCCAGACAACGAACTTTTAACAGTGGCAACAACTGACCGTCTATCGTCAGTGTATGGCCCTGAAATTTTTCCACAATAGGGCGAAATAAGTCGATATCCCGCTTGTTACTTAATAGCGGTAGTAAAATGGCAGGAAGATCTGAGGTTAGCCCCCAAAAATAGCAATTACGCTGTTTATGTAAACAATCCAGCAACTGGGAAAACTGTTCCCGTGCCTTAACACGTTTTCTGCGTTTTAAAAATACTGCTGCCAACCAGGCATGAACACCAGGGCGCACACGATCTTCCAGGGGGTCGTTGCCAAGCAGAGACTCTTCTAAAAAATTCTGAGCCGCCTCATAATCTTTCACTTGGTAGCAACTTATTGCCGCAAGCAAACGATTTTCCTGACCAAATAAAATACCACCAGCCTGGCGCCGTAACTTTAACCCTTCCAGCAAATCATCCTCGACATTCTTATCCTGGCCTGATAGAGCTTGCAAACAGCCCCGCAGTTGCAACAGGCGGCTGACCTGATGACCGTATTCATAACCTTTACTACGCGTCAAGGCGAGATCTAATAAATCGAAAGCCAGCCGTTGTTGACCAAATGGCAGTAACAAAAGAACTTGCAGATAAGTGAGCTGAGCATGCAAAACTGTCTGATACAAAACCGTTGCACTAAGACGGGTAACAATACTCTGGCATAACCGCTCCAGCCCACGGTGGTCGCCACGAGCATGTAGAAATTCACAGGCCATCATGTCGAGCGCAAGATCAAATAATGGGTCACTTAATTCCTGAGCTAATTTAAACCCTTGCTCAAGTAACGCCGCTGCAACGCGCTGGCGCCCCTGCCATAAGGCGATATTAATACGAATTATGGTAAATTCGAGCTGAGCTTCAACATGCTTTTGTTGTTGAGCCGAAGCAAGACTGTCGGCAGAAATTTCATCGGCCTTTGCAAGATCACCATTAATAAATATTTCAAGTAGAGAAAGGGCAAAAAGAACTTTAAAACGTTCAGAAGGATGCAGGCTATCAGCATTAACACGATAGAGTTGATAGAAAAAATCGATACGTCCAAACCACCCCTCATAGCTCCCATCGACATATATCGTCTGCACGGCCTGCAGAACCATAGTCAACAATAAGCCGCGCTCATCATTATCAGCATCAAAACGTTGATAGGCAAGCTCAAGCCAAACTGCCGTTTCTGGTGAAAACTCCATGAGCAGGCTACGAGCTTTAAACAGGGTCAACCAGCCATTGCCAACCAGAATATCATCTTGAATACCGGCGACAGAGCTTCGCAAATCCTTATTGAAACTATGCATTCCCATGCTAAAACCAATTTGACTGAAAATCCTGGCAAGTTCATCATAGTTTTCAGCAACAACAAGGCAGGTAACAGCACCCCGATAATCGTTTTCACAGCGGTACCAATGAGCAGCCCGTTCAAGAACATTTTGCCGCTCTGCCGGACTCAGGTCTGAATAAGCCCGTTCGAATAGAAAATTACGAATATCAGACTTAAAAACCAGCCGTTGCTGACAGCTGTCCTGTTCAAGAGCCAGAACATCGTGACGATCAAGATAATTAACCACTGCTCTGATGTCAGCTATTTCACTAAGCTCATGCGCCAGGCGCATCGGAACAGATTCTAACAACGCCAGCTTTAATAAGGTGCGTCGCCATGGGACCGGCAGTGCCAGCGCAATCTGTTCAAAACTAAGCTGTTTATCGGCAATTTTCATTTCAGCGACTTTTTGCGACAGACGCCTTAAAGCGTCATCATGTTGCTCATTCAGAGCACCATCACCAGAAGCCAGCAAGCCACTGATCCAGCGCAAATCATCTGACCGTTCTACCAACTCTTGTTTCAATTGACGCTGATTCTGATGTATACGCCTTTCATCAGCACACATGCGCAGCATCACTTTTACCCTCGCCAACATTTCGACATTGCTTATCGGCTGGGTAATAAAATCATATGCCCCGACTTCTAACCCTTCAGCACGCATTTCAGGTGATGCCATATGGGCAGTAATTAATACCAGGGGAATGTTTGACGTATACGGCTTTTTACGCAGTTCCCGGCACATATCCAGCCCATCCATATGCGGCATCTGAACATCGATAAAAGCTCCGTCGATCGCTTGCTCATCAGCTATTGCCAAGCCAGCCTCTGCACTACGAGCCTTGAGAACTCTCACATTCGGGAGATCCATTTCAATAATCTGCGCCAATAGCATTAAATTGGTTGGATTATCATCAACAATAAGTAGAGTAAATTGCTCAGGTGTATCCATTCCGTTCCCCTCTAGACCGGTATGAGTCCTGCAAACTTGGCCAATAATTTTTTGGTCCCAACGGAATTAAAATAAATCGTCACCTTCTGCTTATCGCCATGACCTTCAACTCGCCGAATTGTACCGATACCAAATTTAATATGTCGCACTCTGGTACCGAGTCTTAACCCGGGACTTTCCAACTCAGGCTCATCGCAAAAACCCTGGGGTTCCGGCACACTCATCACCTGCGTTGTTACCTCTGGTTTAGCTTCAGGAGCAACTAAATCTGCTAATCCTGCTAAGTTATGTGTCGCTTTCGGTGCTGTCGTCACAGGAGTTGGTTGAATCTCATTCCCGGCAATAAGATGAGTCGGGATCTCTGCTAAAAACCGGCTTGGAGGGTTAAACTGATATGCCCCATAGACACGGCGCCGACGCGCATGAGACAGATACAGTTGTTGCATAGCCCTGGTCATTCCAACGTAGCACAAGCGCCGTTCTTCATCTAACTCTTCCCCCATAGCGCCAGTGCGCGAATGAGGAAACAATCCTTCTTCCATACCGGTCATAAAAACGACCGGAAACTCCAGCCCTTTGGCAGAATGAAGAGTCATCAGGGTCACACGTTGAAGCGATGAGTCGTGCTTATCAAGATCAGATATCAATGCGACCTGCTCAAGATATTCGGACAGAGTTCCTTCTTGTCCAGCATGCTCTTCCATACCAGCTAAGAGCTGCTCAAGATTTTCCAGCCGACCTTTGGCTTCCTGACGACCATCAGCAGTCAATGCATTTTGGGCTTCTTCTTGGAGCGTTGGCCCGTAGCCACTATCCTGAATCAGTTCGGCCATCAATTGTGGATAAGGCAGCCGTGACAGGCGCTCGGTAAAATCGTCTATCAGATGAATAAAACCGGCGACCTTGCGCGCCGCAGCTCCTTTTAGCAGTTGTTGATCAACAGCCTGGCGACAAGCGGCAAGAAAACTACCTGCATCATCTTCATATGCAGCTATTTTAGCAATGGTCGTCGCGCCGATACCGCGAGCAGGAACATTGATTATACGCCTAACAGATAATGAATCCTGGGGATTGATCAAAATCTTCAAATAGGCAAGTGCATCCTTAATTTCCTGGCGGGCATAAAACTTAAGACCGCCAAACATAGCATAAGGAATACGACTGGCCCGCAACGCTTCTTCCAATGCTCGGGACTGGGCATTGGTCCGGTAAAATACAGCGATATCACGTAAATCGAAACCGGATTGCTGGCATCGTTCTATCTCCCGGGCAACAAAACGCGCCTCTTCAACATCATCACTGGCCGTTTCTATATGCAGTGGGTCACCCGGGGGATTATCTGTCCACAATTGCTTTTCACGTCGTTGGGAATTGCAACCAACAACCGCACTGGCAGCCTCAATAATATTTCGTGTTGAACGATAGTTTTGTTCCAGGCGAATGACCTTGGCTGCAGGAAAGTCGATATCAAAACCTAGGATATTACCAACTTCGGCGCCGCGCCAGCGGTATATGGATTGATCATCATCACCGACAACACATAACGCCGTCTCTGGTGTCGTTAACAACTGCATCAAGCGATACTGAACACTGTTGGTATCCTGAAACTCATCGATAAGGATATAAGAAAAACGTTGTTGCCATCGTTCACGGACATGTTCATGTTCTTCAAGTAAACGAACTGTCAACAATAGCAGATCACCAAAATCAACCGCATTGGCCGCTTTCAGTTTAACCTGATAACGTTCATAAATCTCTGCAACTAATGCTTGTTCATGGCCCTGAGCAGCAAGGCCAGCAGGACTAAGACCTTTATTTTTTGCACTATCAATCGCACTTGCGGCGGCACGTGGCTTAAGGACCTTCCCAGAGATATCCATCTCCTTAAGCAGATCACGCAATAACCGCAACTGATCCTGATCATCATAAATAGTAAAGTCGCGGCTGAAGCCGAGATGTTCGATATCTTGACGTAGAATGCGGACACAACTCGCATGAAAAGTTGCCACCCAGGGAAGATCTCCTTCTCCGAGTAAAGCTTCAAGTCGCTCCCGCATTTCATTAGCAGCTTTGTTCGTAAAGGTCACTGCCATAATTTGCCAGGCAGGAATACCACGCTCACGAATCAAATACGCAACACGGTGGGTTAACGCCCGCGTTTTCCCTGATCCGGCACCAGCAAGAAGCAGCAATGGTGTCTCACCATGCAGAACGGCTTCTTTTTGCGGCTCATTTAGATGCGCTAGCAAATCAGTCATCTTCTTCTACCAACGTCCGGCTCATCAATACCCGGTTATAGGCCGAAATCATATCGCGGCGGGAAATTATACCGTACAGCTTACTGTGGGTTTCGCGATCAACGACAGGAAGTTGTTCTATATTGCGATAGCCAATTTTGCGCATTGCCGCATCAAGATCTTCCTCAGCATGTACAGTAACAACATCCGTTGTGGCCAATTCCTTTACCACAACCAGGTCCATCAACTCTTTTTCGAATACAGCCCCTAAAAAGTCCTGTACCGAAATAATTCCGGTCAATTCACCGGTGGCATTTACCAAGGGGAAATTAGTATGATGGGTTTTTTGAATAAAATCAGAAAATTCACCTAAAGTCATACTTTCTGGCACGCTTTCAACGCGACGCTGCATTACGTCACCAACAGCGAGGCTTTTCATGATATTACGCTCTTTCCCGGCTTCCAGATCAATTCCCAAACGACTGAGTTCAGCAGTTTCCAGACTATCTTTTTTCAACCATCGGGCAATTGTTGTTCCGATAACACAGGTTAGCATGATCGGGACAATAACCTCATAGCTATCAGTTGTTTCAAACAGGAGGAAAATCGCCGTCATCGGCGAATGAGTAGCTGCGGCCAGAAACGCCCCCATTCCCACCAAAGCATACGCACCGCCTGAAATTGCCAAACCAGGAAATAAAATCTCAATTAAATTACCAAAGGCTCCACCTGCAACAGCCCCCAGAAACAGACAAGGGGCAAACATCCCGCCAGGAAGACCTGAACCCAGAGTGACCGACGTTGCGACCATCTTGGCGATAATGAGTAACGCCAGCAAGTACCAGGCAAAATCACCATGCAAAACCTGGCTGATAAATTCATAGCCATTACCAAACACCTGCGGTAAAAAGACCCCGATAATCCCAACAACAAGACCACCAGCAAAGGGTTTAGCAAGGCGTGGGATCTTAAAGGCATCAATACCATCTTTGATCCGGAAATTGATGTCAATAAAACCGGCAGCCAGACCACCAATGACAAAACCAAGAATAACGTATAGGCCTAATTCCCAGTAACTGTGGAGATAGAAATTTGGGGTAACAATTTCTGAGACATTCCCCAGTAAAGCACGCGACACAACTGTCGCCATACCACTGGCGATGACAATTGAGGTAAAACTTGCTAGTTCAAAAGAAGATAGCAGAACGATTTCAGCAGCAAAGAAAACGCCTGCAATAGGAGCATTAAATGTCGCAGCAACACCAGCAGCAGCGCCACAGGCAACCAGCACCTTTAAACGATTACCACTGACATTAAATAGTTTCCCGAATTGACTGCCGATGGTCCCGCCAATAACCGCTATCGGCCCTTCCTGCCCGGCACTCCCCCCGGTACCAAGGGTAATCGCTGATCCCAATCCTTTAGTAAACAGAGGCCGTAACGGCAACTTGGCACCTTTCAGATTGACTTTAACCAAAAAGGTGGAAAAACCGCCCTTCAGATCCTTACCAAAAAATATCCACAACGGAACGACGAGAAGGCCACCAATTGCTGGTAAAAACATCAATAATAAGCGCTGCCAGGACCAATGCTCTATGGAAATGCTGAAATGTTCATGGGCCTGTTCAAATACCAGCCAATGAATTAATTCAATCGTCTGGCGAAACAAATAATTCCCAAAACCACCTAAGACGCCGATGATAACAGCCAGGACAATTAAAAAGGTATTTTCACTGACTTTCAGGTGTTTGAGCAGTTGATGGACAATTTGCTGGAGGGATTTTTTAAAGGACTTTTTGAGATTAATACCGTTAACTTGATCTGACACAACAGAGCCTAAGACTTTCAGTTACTGCAATACACGGATTCAGCAGATTTGGTTAGCACTTACAGACACCAATATGGTGAGACGATATAACGAATTTTCAATACGTTAAAGCAGCAGTGACGACACTTTTGCTTCAAACCAAACATCATAAACCCAAATTAAATATGAGGCAATAAAATGATTTTTAAAGGAGAATTATGTCTTTTATCAGGGGATTTTACAGGAAAAGTGGGGAGGAAAATGAGATTGATTTTTACAGGGAAGAGGATGAGATAACGACAAGACCTAAAAGCCTACTCCAAACATATGATCATTTAATATTTTTGCTGTAAATAAGAAGCATAACCAAGACCAACCCCTAATAAATCAGCAACACCTCCCATCGTCAGATTTTCTCTTTTAAACTCACGGTCCATCTGTATTAACAATCCTACATAGCTACCCCCTGAAGTCAGAGCTTTCTTCAACTCGGCCCCGGCTCCACGCAACATTGCTATGCCACGGTCACCACCCCGATGACGGGTAGTCGAATCATCGACGTATAGCATTAACTCTGCCAGCGCTCGAAAAACACCACGAACATCCCCAGGGGACGCGATAACATAAGGGAGAACATGGTCAAAAACGCCTGGCAAACCATTTAAAGCTTCGCTGACAATTCCAGATTTGGGATGCTCCTTACGAACCCGATCGCCATGACTGCCTTTCAAGCGATCTTGATCTATAAAAATCTCAGTTGCGGCATCAGCCAGTTGTTTTTGCAAGATATCAGGGTATTTCATCTCACAACGACTGGCAGCGATCAACATAAGGCCACAGAGAAAAATACCACCCTTATGACAGTTAGTCGCCAATTGATCGAACATACGCTGCTCAGCCTGTAGCCCTATGTTAACCGGATTACAATGACCATTTGGAGAAAGAAGACCAGCTGTGAGTTCTTTGAAATACACACGCATCAGATTGATCGATCTGGCCATTGTCAGCAGCGTCAAATCTTGGTGAGATCCGGTGTTACATAAATCGACAAGTCCCGGCTTGGGCGTAAGGAATAATTCCGCCTTGAGACCATCAATCAATGCATCAGCCAGACTAAGAAGCTGAATAGGGTTTGAGCAATTCTTCAAGGCGATCCTTTATCTCAGGCCAGGAATGGTGTTTGGCACGCATACAGTCGCGGGCATTTTGCTCACAAACCATACATTTACGTTGGGGTAATTGCAAGAAAGCCCGATCACAGGGCGTTCCATCGATAGCATAAACGTCGCAATCCAGCAAGCGCGCTGCAGGCTGGATTGCTTCAATGTCACAACATACGAGCTTAACATCTTTGGGAGCAGATTCGGTAGTAAACAGTGCCCACGGCCCGAGAGCATCTTCTTTGCTCATGACACACTGCAGCTGCAAAGACGCTTTAAGTTGCTCTTGCCCCCAATTGAAAAGTCCCTGACATCCTGGTGGGCGTTTGTCGGGCCCGGGGACATTCAGGGACAATTGGATAACTGATCCGGCCGTGAGCGACGTTAATAACTGATGAAGTTTTTCATCACGTCGCTCACGGGCAAGCAGGATATTAGCTTTTAACTCGGCGTACTGCATCAATGATAGAACCATCACGATATTCGATCACAGCGATGACATCATCGGTGAACTCAACCGGCTTAGGTTCTCCAGTAATGCTGATAGCAAGTTTCTGCAGATCATGGATATCCATGACTGGAACCTTACGCTTAATCAGCTCTTTTTTCAGTTCCTTCTGATGTTCGTTAACGGCAATACCTCGCTCGGTAACGATAGCATCAATGGTTGCACCTGGTGTGGTAACCGTGGTTACCGCATCACGAATGATCGGCAAACGACCACGAATCAGTGGTGCAGTAATAATTGACAGGCTTGCACCAGCAGCAGCATCACTGTGACCACCGGTATTATGCAACAGATAACCATTTGACTCGGTATTAACATTGACATTGAAATCAACATCAACCTCGGTAGCACCAAGAATAACCGTATCAAGCATATTAACGACACAACCCGCATTATAAGGGTTAGCGTAAAGGTCAGCACTCATTTCAAGGTGGTTCGGATTACGTGCGATAGAGTCAACAGCTTTCAGGTCAAAACACTGAACATCAAACAATGCCTTGAACAGGCCCTGCTCAAGCATATCGACAAAGTAACCAGTGATACCACCACAACCGAAGCTACCTTTGATATTACCAGCACTCATCAGTTGCTTAACACGATCAGCAACAGCCAGGGAAATACCGCCGGAACCGGTCTGGAAGGAAAAGCCATCTTTAAGCAGACCGGAACACTCGATAACCTGAGAAGCATACTTAGCGATCTGCAAACCAACAGGATCACGGGTAATACGTGTCGTAGTTGAAACAATCTTCTTAGGATCACCCAAAGATTCAACAACAACGACATTATCAACCATAGACATTGGAATAGACACTGGTACCGCAGGATAAGGAACCAGGTTGTCGGTGACAGCAATAACGTGTTTAGCGTATTGAGCATCGGTAAATGCGTAACCGAGACTACCACAGGCAGCAGGGCCACTCTGACCGTTCATGTTACCGTACTTGTCGCAGCAAGGAGCACTGATAAAAGCAACATCAACCTGGACATCACCGGAGATAACAGCACGTGCGCGGCCACCGTGGGTACGGACAGTAATCGGGCAGTTCAATTCACCTTTAGATGCCATTTCACCAATCAGACCGTTGACACCTGTTTCTATCCCGGTAATAACACCCTTTTGGATATAAGGAATCATTTCGGCATGAACCGGGTGAACAGAACTGGATGCGACTTTGATATCTTTGATGCCCATAGCATCAATTTCTTTAACAACCGCATTCAGAATCGCATCACCATTACGGAGATGGTGGTGAGTTGAAATAGTCATACCATCACGCAGCCCTGAAGCTTCAATAGCTTCACGCAGACTATTTACCAACTTATCGTCACCAGGGTTAACACGGCGAACAGGACGAGTTGCCAGATCACCAGGTTTTTTATAACTAAAGGGATCCTGGAAAGGAACAACCGTCTTTCCGGCAAAAGATTCTGGGAGCTCGCGCCCCAAACTATTTTTGGCCATAGATCACCTCTTCATCAATTTCAATATCAACCAACCCATGCGCCTGGGCGGATTTTAAAGTTTTAACAGCACGAATAACAACCGGGATATCGATCATTTTACCAGCCAGAGAAATAACACCGGTACCCATTTCACGAGCACGCTGAATAGCATCAACAACCTGCAGAGCGTAATCGATCTGCTCTTGCTTAGGCATAAATACGTTATGAACAACCTCAGTCTGACGTGGGTTAACCAGTGATTTACCGGCAAAACCAAGGGTTTTGATCAGTTGAGTTTCTTTTTCGAGAGCATCCATATCGGCAGCATCAGGGAAGATGGTATCAATAGCCTGAATACCTGCAGCCTTACACGCCCAGACAATCCGGGTTCTGGCGGCGAATAATTCCTCACCACCTTTAGTCCGTTCAATTTCTAGACTTGCGGTATAATCTTCAGCACCAAAAGCGAGGCCCAACAGACGTGGGGAACTTTTAGCAATCTTAATACAATTAATGACGCCTTCAGCGGTCTCGATGGAAGGAAGAATTTTAAAGTGACCGATAGGCAACCCTAACTCTTCTTCATATTCGGTCAAAATAGTATCGAGCTGCTCGACGTATTCAGGGGTATCAGCTTCCGGAAGACGAATACCATCTGCCATTGCTGGTAGAATAGCGTCAAGATCCTGCTTCCACCACTTGGTTTTCAAGCTGTTAATACGAACCAGAATGCTTTTATTGTGTTCTTTGTAACTTTCCAGAAAGTTACGTACCAGATCCCGTGCGGCATCTTTTTCTGCATAAGGTACCGAATCCTCAAGGTCGATCATAACGCAATCGCTCTGGAACATTGGTACGTTCTGCAGCATAGATGGCATATTACCGGGAACGTATAATAGTGATCTCATCAACTCAAAATCGGCCATGACAATCACTCCTCCTCAATATAAATGGTAGAAGTTCCACCAGACTTAGATACATGACGCTCAACACCAGAAACTACAAGTTCAGTAATAATCAGCTCGCAGCTAACAAAGATTTCGGCATCAAACATGTGACCGCCAACAACTTCGCCTGAACTTTTAGCTAACATAATGTGCAGGTGGCAATCGACATCACTACCTTCGCCAGCAATCAGGTTACCTTCGAGGCCTACAAGTTCGAGAGGTCCTTCCATCTCGATAACCCGCATTCTCGGTTCGGTAATAGGACGTTTAGCGCCAGATTTAATACCACGGAAAGAAGCATTAACCACCGAGCCAACAGCAGAAACAATAGCAGCATTCTGAATATTTTCCTGCTTGGCAAAAGCTACCAGACTCTCTTTAACTTTCTGGCCGGGCTCAATTTTGACAATGTAACGACGACCTTGCTCGTATTCCTTACACCAGACACCTTTCATGCTGACAACTCCTCTTCACTGCCTCTTCTGATAGCAGTTTCAAGCCGTGCTGCGATGGCATAATCAAGAGCGCCACGATCACTGACCTTAATATAACCACTGGTTACTTCCAGCCTTTTGAGCACTTCATCAATTTTGGCGTCAATCAGATGCCCAAACTGAATTTTAACAGTAGAATCAACTTCTATACGAAGCTCTTCCGCAGGCTCAAGAAAAACCATCAGGTCACTTGATTGCATTGTTCCTGCCTGAGCTTTTTTAACGATTTTCATCAATGTCTCCTTTGATAATCTTTCAGAGTCGTCAGTAACTCTCGTGCCTGATTAGAACGCAGGAAACCCAGTGTTGTATCAGGAACAAGATCCTTCAGAGTTTCATATGCTTCACGCTTTAGCGCTTCGCGAACTCTGGAGGCACTGATCGGTTGCGAGGCAATTGTTTTGCGCTCTAACTGCACAGTCTCAATATTATACGAAGCGAGTACCTTGTGCATTGTTTCGCTGTATATTCTTGTTGTACGACAATATGGCTCAGTTCCAATGAAGCGTTTCTTTATATTAAAAAACGGAGCAATATGCTTACCAAATAAATGCAGATCAACTTCCATTTGAATGACTTGCTGATCATCGTCCTGCTTTAAGAAATAACCGGGAAAAGTTACCTGACTAACAGCATAATCTGAAGTATCCAAAACAGTAACATTCGGAAGGTGAGCAGTCCCTTCTTGAGCTAAACGAAATCGTACGTCAAAGGGAAAGATTGAACGGTCTTCACGCACGACAAACACATACAGATGATCGACCTGACTAGCAGCCTCCTCAATCAGATACTGATGTCCACGCGTAAAAGGATTACAATTAACAACAACACCGCCATTATTACCTTCAAGAACCAGGTCACGATGTTGGTTGAGATAATTTTGCAGACCATGCCCATATTCAAGCAGACACAGTTTTTCGTGATTTACTAAAGGGTAGAAATTCAAGTGTTGAAAAGACTGACAGCGATCAGGCTTGGTAAACACAAAATAATTACTGATCTTGGTAAATTCACAACTGTTGATCAATTCTGTAAGCAGCTCACCAAGGAGATTACCTCCTTGGTGGCTGTCACGAATACAGATCATTTTAAATACATTGTGGTCTCTGGTAGCGGTAGCAACTAACTCGCCGTTTTCAAAAACCCCAAACATGGCGTCGAATTTATCTTCATAGACAAATCCGTTCTCCTCAATGAGCTCCCTTGCCTTTTGCTGATCATATTTATTAATCAAGCGGACAACCATGATCGTATTCCTATATTTTCAATCTTAAAAATCGTGGTTTCAGTTATTAGGCCAAAACTGAAAGCAACACACCCGCAGCAATAGCAGAACCAACAACACCAGCGACGTTTGGTGCCATTGCATGCATCAACAGGTAGTTAGTCGGATCATATTCTAATCCAACTTTATTAACAACCCGTGCAGCATTAGGAACCGCAGAAACACCTGCAGCACCTACCAATGGATTGATCTTCTTCTTGGAAAACAGATTCATAAACTTGGCAAACAAAACACCACAAGCAGTTGCAACAGCAAATGCAGTCGCGCCCATGACGAAAATACCGATTGACCGTCCGGTCAAAAAGTCTGCAGCCAAAGTGTTAGCTCCAATTGAAAAACCAAGAAGGATGGTCAGAATATCGATCATTGCACCACGAGCGGTGGCAGCCAGACGTTCGGTAACCATACTCTCTTTGAGAATATTACCAAAAAATAAGCAACCGATCAGTACCATTGAACCCGGAGCAATCAGGGTACAAATGAGGAATCCGACAATTGGGAAGATAATCTTCTCACGCTTGCTGACCTGGCGGGACATCTCCATGCGGATGACACGTTCTTCTTTAGTAGTCAACAGTCGCATAATCGGTGGCTGAATAACTGGTACCAACGACATATACGAATAAGCCGCGATAGCAATAGAGCCAAGCAATTCTGGAGCAAGAACTGATGACAGGAAGATAGCGGTTGGACCATCCGCACCACCGATGATACCAATGGCACCGGCCTGGGCAGGTGTAAAGCCCATAAACATGGCAGCGATCAAGGTGCCAAAAATACCAAACTGTGCAGCGGCACCCAGCAACACCAACTTGGGATTGCTCAGCATCGGGGAAAAGTCAGTCATAGCACCAACACCGAGGAAAATCAGTGGAGGATAAATCCCCCCCTTAACGCCCATATAGATGTTGTGGAAAAACATCCCTTCTTCACCACCAGACATGGCTTCGGGAACTGGGATATTACCAACGATCAGCCCGAAGCCGATCGGCAGCAGCAACAGGGGCTCAAACCCTTTGGTAATTGCCAGCCATACAAACAGGCAACCAAACAATATCATTATAACGTTTGGCCAGGCAATTTCGACAAAGCCTGTACTCATTAAAAAATTTGTTAACATATCCATAGTAATGCTCTCTGCTGAAATTCAACGGAAGTCAGGGTTTCTCCCCCCCAAAAGGGGAAGAACAGTCCCTTAATCAATGGTCATCAACACATCACCCTGGTTAACGCTGTCGCCAACCTTGATAGTAACGGAGCTAATTTTTCCGTCAACACGGGCATTGATTTCGTTTTCCATCTTCATGGCTTCCATCTTAAACAAGGCCTGGCCAACTTTTACTTCGTCACCAACTTTGACATACACCTGCATGATAGAACCAGGGATCGGGGCCTGAACAGAACCGTCACCGGCAGCAACAGGAGCTTTCGGAGCAGAAGCAACAGGGGCTGCGGCAGCAACAGCAGCGAGATTCAATTCTGCACCTTCAGGAAGAACTTCCTCAATTGCAGAGATTGCTACAGTGTATTCTTCGCCATTGATTTCGAGAACAGCATCTTCGGCGCTAACATTATTTAATTGTACTTCAAAATCTTTATCGTTCAGTTTTAATTTGTACTTACGCATAGGAGCCTCCTTCAGACAGCGAGCGCATTTTGCCTGCAGAAGCCCAGATTGATCCAACTCGGTTCTGCTTTGGTAATTTAAGATTTAATTCGCCCATGCTGCGTTCTGATTCAAGGTATACAACCAGTGCAGCAACTGCGATAAGCTCTTCCTTAGTTGGTTCTTTAGGAGCTTTCGCATCGTCTACCGGAACAGGAGCTGCTTTTGCTTTACGTTTACTACCATCCAAGGAACCCATCAAAATGATGATTCCGCTGATCAGCAACAAACCACAAAAAACAATTAACATCCCGGTAATCATGAGCCCGACGCCATGACCATCAACTACATTTTGCCAGCTGAAATTCATAATATTTTCCGTTCGTCTTAGCAAATAGTGTTCTGATTACAGAGGGATATTTCCGTGTTTCTTACGTGGGTTGCAATCCTGCTTACCCTCGAGCATAGCCAAAGCTTTACAGATACGGAAACGAGTACGCTGAGGCAGAATAACAGCATCAACATAACCACGCTTGGCAGCTTCGTAAGGGTTAGCAAATTTATCAGAGTAATCTTCAATCCCGTCAGCCATAATTTTTTCAGCATTTTCAGGATCTTTTTTAGCAGCGCCAGCAAAGAGAATTTCAGCTGCGCCTTTAGCACCCATAACTGCAATTTCACCAGTAGGCCAGCTGTAGTTCACATCACCACGCAGGTGTTTGGAACTCATAACACAGTAAGCACCACCGTAGGATTTACGGACAACAACGGTAACCTTAGGTACAGTTGCTTCAGCGTAAGCATAAAGGAGCTTAGCGCCGTTACGGATAATACCGCCGTATTCCTGAGCAGTACCAGGCAGGAAGCCAGGAACGTCAACGAAGGTAACCAATGGAATATTGAAGGCATCACAGAAACGCACAAAACGTGCTGCTTTAACAGAGGAATCGTTGTCTAGAACACCGGCCAAGTGCAGAGGCTGGTTAGCAACAATACCTACAGACTGGCCACCGTAACGACCAAAAGCGATAACGATATTCGGAGCCCAGTCAGGCTGAATTTCAAGGAACTGACCATCATCGACTGTAGCAGCGATCAATTGCTTAATGTCATAGGGACTGTTTGGATTTTCTGGCAACAGCTTGCACAGACCCATTTCTTCACGAGTAATAGGATCTTCAGTCTCTTTACGTGGTGGGGCTTCCATGTTGTTTTGTGGCATATAGCTGAACAGTTCACGCAATTGAGCGATTGCCATTTCTTCACTATCACCAGCAAGATGGGCTACACCACTCTTAGTGGTATGTACGCTAGCGCCACCAAGAGCTTCAGTCGTTACATCTTCGTGAGTAACAGCCTTAACAACTTTAGGACCGGTCAGGAACATATAGCTGTTATTGCGAACCATAACGTTGAAGTCAGTCAGCGCTGGGGAGTAAACTGCGCCACCAGCACATGGGCCAAAGATACCGGACAGCTGAGGCACAACACCTGAAGCCATAACATTACGCAGGAAAATATCAGAATAACCTGCAAGACTTTCGATACCTTCCTGAATACGAGCACCACCGGAATCGTTCAGACCGATAACTGGCGCACCATTTTTAACGGCCATATCCATAACCTTACAGATTTTTTCTGACAAGGTTTCAGACAGTGAACCGCCAAGAACGGTAAAATCGAAAGCAAATAGGTAAACAAGACGACCACCGATAGTACCGTAACCGGTAACAACGCCATCGCCCAGAGTTTCGACCTTTTCCATACCAAAGTGGTGACAACGATGACCTTTGAACATATCAAACTCTTCAAAGCTGCCCTCATCAACCAGCAGATCAATCCTCTCACGTGCCGTCATCAAGCCTTTATCATGGCGTTTCTTGATCTTGTCGCTACCTCCACCGGCAAGAGCTTTCTGACGTTTCTCCAACAATTCATTAATCTTCGCTTCCATCATCAGCGATATTCCTTTATCTGAGTAAGTTCTTTGACATTAAGTCGGCATTAACCGTTGTAATAGACCGAATAAAGGGTTTCACAACCGGTAATTTTATCGACCTCGGCCTGTAACTTCTTGCGCCGCTCATCTGCCAACCAGACATTCCAATCTTTAAGCGTCTGCCAGGTACTCAGAACCAGGTATTCGCTGGGGTCATCGTAATTGACCAGAGTTTCACCAGAAACGTATCCAGGCTGGGCATTAGCAAGTGCTCTCATCTCAAGCAACAATGGACGTAATTCTGTTGCCTTCTCCTGTGGGACCTTCCGTACAATAACAATTCTTACAGACATATCGACTCTCCCTCGAAAAAAATTGGACCTACTTTCCTATTACCACTATTACTAATATAACAAAGGCCCAACACTTAAGAAGCTCAAGCTGGGCCGTCGTTGCGTATCTAAACGCTTATCCAGTCAATCAGTCAGAACCGTATTTCCAGTCGTCTTCTGATTCACCAGCTAAAAGTGCGGTGTATTCCATATCGGCATCAGCCGGTTGCGGGGAAGGATTAATAAATTCCTCTAACCAATAAGACAGTGCTGCCTCGCCCATCGTACTACTCCTTAGAATAACTTGACAAAAATTCTCACAGAGGAGGATTTCCTCTGCAATTGCAAGTGTAGGATAGGACAAACAGCTCAGGGTAAAAAGATAAGATAAGACAAACGGCAGGATTATGAAACTAAGCGGTCGGAATGCTTCTATAAGCGGGACGGTCTGCAAAAACAGTGTTTACAGACCGAATGCATCCTTCAATTTACGTAGGTAACGTCGGCTTACTGGCAGGGTATAGCCACTGTGGGTCTTAATTTCTGCCAGGCCATTTTCTTGGGTAACAATCTCATCAACAAAACGTGGATTTACCAGATATTGTTTATGGCAGCGCAAGTAGCCGGCCCGCCCCTCAAGAACCTTTAAGGTCAACTCGGTAAAGTACCCGCCTTCCGCAATATAAACATGAACACCACTGATATCAGAATGCGCATATTCAACGTTTTCAGGGTTTACCAGCTTAATCTTATGGCCACTAATGCATGGAATCCTGGTTAACGGCGGAACCTGGTAGTCAGGAGACTGGTTACTGGCTACGGCATTCCTGATTTTCTGCATTGCCCTGCCAAGGTGTTCTGGGTCAACAGGCTTCAAAAGATAGTCTAGTGTTTTCTCTTCAAATGACTTTAATGCGTATTCATCAAATGCTGTTACAAAAACAACATAAGGCATCACATCATCTTCAATCATTCCGAGCAGATCAAAACCATCCAGAACCGGCATTTTAATATCAAGAAAGAGAACATCGGGCTTTTCCTGATTTACCATACGAATAGCTTCCATTGCATTCGCGCAACTACCAACTATTTCAACACCGCCGATATCTTCAAGCAACACCGCTAATTCTTCACGTGCATAGGATTCATCATCGACGATCAACACCCTAATCATTTTGATACTCCGCTTTTATCCGGCAGGATCAATGAGACCCTGGTCATTTCATCAGGAACGCAAGAGATTGCCGTTCCGTATTGACTTCCATAGAGATTTTTAATTCGTTTATCAACAATATTCATACCCAAGCCATCTGTACGTAGTTTTTCACAATAGGCTCCGGCATCGTCAATGACTTCTATGTAAACTTTGCCACCATCAAGGTGGGCAGCGATTTTCACTTTACCTGCATCAAGCATGTTTGAAATACCGTGCTTGATAGCATTTTCAACGATCGGCTGCAAAGTAAAAGTTGGAACTTTGGTTTTTAATAATCTTGGATCAATATCCTGTTCAATCAGAAGCTTTTCACCAAAACGAGCTTTCTGAATAACCAGATATGAATTTACATGATCAAGCTCCTCTTCAAGAGTGGCAAGATCGCTAGAGCGTTTCAGATTTTTCCGAAAGTAATTCGACAAATGCAGCAACAGACTTCGAGCTTGATCCGGATCTCTCCGTACAACGGCCACTATGGTATTCAGAGCGTTAAAAAGGAAGTGAGGGTTAACCTGAGCTTGTATCAGCTTCAACTCAGATTTAACCAACAGGTTTTTTTGATTCTCATAACGGTCGCGCAACAACTGTTCCGACAATAAACGCGTAATTCCTTCCCCTAAAGTCTTGTTCAGATTAAGGAAAAGTTTATGCTTTGGTTCATATAACTTTATTGTCCCGACAACCTCATTATCTGCCCGCAGGGGAACAATTAATGCTGAACCAAGAGGGCAATCATCCCGTAAAGCACAGGTAAACTTTTCATGAACACCATCGGAATAGATAACCTTATTATCACGAATGGCTTCACGTGTTTTTGATGACGCAATGGCCAGACCCGGTCGGTGGTGGTCAGATCCCTCTCCAACAAAAGCTAAGGTGGTCTCACGATCACTGATACCTACAGCCCCCACACCCGTTTCATCATAAATTATTTCGGCTAGCTGATGAGCGGTCTCGGGATTAAATCCCTGGCTAAGAATTCCCAAGCTACGCTCAGCTATATTAAGGGCCTTAGCTGAAAACATTGCCCCGACCTTATCAAGCATGGTCTTCTGATCACGCATCATCGTCATAAACAAGGCAGCACCAAGAGCATTTGCGGCCAGTAATGGCAAAGTAAAAGCATGAACAATACGCCACTCGGGAGTCCCGGGGTGCAAGAAAATACGCAAGGCCACCAGCTGTAAAATAGCACCGGCCAATGCGACAACCATGGCGACACCAGGGTAAAAGAGTTGCTCCGACTGGTTTTTACGCATCATCACCAGATGCACCAAGCCACCAAGTAGCCCTTGAGCCACAGCAGAGCTACCCAACGCCAGAGAAACCGTTGAATAATCTCCAAAGAAAACTCCGCACAAACCGCTTAAGACACCGGTAGCCAGACCAAGAATGGGGCCACCAATCATACCTGAAATAACATTTCCGATAGCACTGGTGTTAAAAACAGCATTGTGAACTGGCAATCCAATATAGGTGCCCAGTATTGAAAATCCGGAGAAAAAGATAAAAAGTAGAATTTTATGTTTAACGAGAAGAGCATCAGCGACAAGAGGTTTAAACGCTGGAGACTTACTAAAAAGATAGGCAACCAAAAGAAAAATTGCCATCTGCTGCAAAAGATCAAATGTGTGGATCATGATATATGCGACGTCCTCAATTAAATACAAGTTCAGAACAACGGCCACATAAATGACCGTTGTTCTGATGTCCAGGTATCTTACAGATCAATCGCCGCCACATCAAGGCTAACCGCCAAGAAATATCTGTCAGCCCCTAATAAGATATCAAATCAATAAACTAAAGTTGTTTTTTAGCCACAATAACACCATCAAGGTCGGCGTATAGCCATTCTCCCGGACGAAAGGTGACTCCGCCAAAGGTCACATCAAGATCTTTCTCACCAACACCTTTTTTAATGCTTTTACGTGGAATCGTCGCTAATGCAACAACTCCCAGAGCCATAGCTCCAATGTCTTCTGCGTCACGAATACAACCATACATAACAACCCCGGCCCAGCCATTATCGACCCCTTTTTGCGCTAATCGGTCACCCAACATGGCGCAACGGCGTGAACCACCAGCGTCAACGACCAAAACCCGCCCCTCACCAGGAAGTCCTAAGGTTTCACCAACAACAGAGTTATCTTCAAAACATTTAATCGTCGTTATCGGCCCACAAAAAGAGGTATGCCCCCCATAATGATTAAACATAGGTTCGCAGACCTGCAAATCAGTACCATAATCGTCGTAAAGGTCTGCAGTTTTAAATTGGTTTAGATTCTCAGCCATGAATATCTCCTTTTTTGAAGAGAAGCACTAATCCAAGAAGTATGCGGTTATAAAAACTGGAAAGACAATTGAGAATAGGGAAGGCTAACGATCAGGAGCAGGAACCATTATAGTAATTATATGCGCTGACAACAATAACTGTCGACAGCGCATTAACGAACAATAAATCATTCCCATCCGGTGAAATCACCCGGGAGGGGAATTTAGGCTTTTTTCAGAAAGCGTCCAAGCACCATAGGAGCAAAGACAATCAGGATGGCCATGATATACAGGGTAATACTTGCACCTGATTCAAACAGGATCGACCAGTCCCCTGCAGAGATTGATAAAGCACGACGCAGATTGTCTTCAAAAATATGGCCAAGAACAACACCCAGAATAACAGGAGCCAAGGAGAACTGTAATTTACGTAGCAGCCAACCAAAGACACCTAGAGCGATGATCATATACAGGTCAAACGGGTTGCTGACAACTGAGTAAATACCGACAAAAGCAAGCACTGCAATCAAAGGAGTCAGATATTTCTGTGGAATGGTCAACAGTTTGGCAAAAATCCCGACCAACGGCAGGTTGATAACCAACAGAGCAAGGTTGCCAATATACATGGACGCAATCAAGCCCCAGGCAATTTCCGGACGCTGTTCAAACATCAAAGGACCAGGAGTTACGTTGAACAGTAACAAGGCGCCAAGCAAAATAGCCGTGGTACCAGAACCTGGAATACCAAGAGTCAGCATTGGCACCATCGCGCCACCAGCAGAAGCATTATTGGCAGCTTCCGGAGCGGCCAGACCACGCACATCACCAGTACCAAAAGCTTTCCCTTCTTCACCAGCCAGGCGTTTTTCAGTACCATAGGTCACAGCAGAAGCAACAGAAGCACCGGTACCAGGGAGAACTCCGATAAAGAAACCGATTAAGGAACTGCGCAACACAGTCCACTTAATTTTCTTCATGTCTGCCCAAGAGACAAAACTCTTGCCGATCGGCAAAATTTCCAGTTTACCCGTTACCTGCTGTTCAACCAGACTGATCAACTCAGCCATACCGAACAGACCGATAACAATAATCAGAAAATCGATACCAGACAACAAGTCAGGAATATCAAAGGTGAAACGTGGGATCCCGGTATTGGCATCGATCCCGATCGTCGTGATCATAAAACCCATGATCGCACCGAGCAGGGTTTTAATCGGATTTTTACCGACCAGAGATGACAGGCAGGTGAAAGCGAACACCATAAGAGCAACATAGTCTGATGGATTAAATTTGATGGCGACAGAAGCCAGCAACGGTCCAAACAGGGACATCAGGACAACTGCAAAAGTGCCACCAAGGAAGGAGGCTACAGCGGACAATGACAGAGCTCGCCCAGCCTCGCCACGTTTTGCCATGGGGTTACCATCCAGGGTGGTAAAAACGGCTCCGGCGTCGCCAGGAACGTTGAGCAAAATGGATGATATCCGCCCACCATATTCAGCACCATAATAAATGCCAGCCAAAAGAATCAATGCAGATTCCGGTGGCAAACCGGCACTAAATGCAATCGGCAACAGAATCGCAACACCATTGATAGGTCCGATTCCAGGTAGCGCACCGATTAATGTCCCCGACAGACAGCCGATAACGACATACAGAAAGTTCGCGGGTTGCAGAGCAACAGCGAAACCTTGAGATAAATTTGCAAAAACATCAAACATTATAACCTCACAAAATCGCTTCCAAGATACCTTTAGGCAGGTTCAAGTCGAGCAATAAAGCACAGACGATGTAACCAATGACACCTGAGGCAACGCCGAACAGTACACTTTCCTTGTAAGTTGCTCCAAATAATCGTGAGAATATTGCGCAGAAAATTGCTGTCGCAATAATAAATCCGGCAGATTCGAAAAAATGAGCATAAGCAACCAACAGGACAACGACAATACCGATACGACTCAAAACATTTCCAGCCACACCAAAGGTTAAGTCATCCGGTTTAATCAACACATAGAGGCAACATAAAAATGCGCACACAGCGAGTATTTGTGGCCAACTTTCCGGCCCCAGTGGATCATACTGGAACGGAGCTTCGATCACCGTAAAAGCGATAAATCCGTATGCCAGAACAACAAGAAGTACAATCGTTCCAAAAATTCTATCAGCCATGAAATTAATCTCCGCAACGGTACCGCCATTTAAAACATCGGCGGCACCGTTATCAGGGTAGTTCAGTTAAACTTTTAGTCTTATTTAATCAAGCCAGCTTCTTTAGCAACTTCACGCATTTTTTCAACACGCTTCAGAACATCCTTGTTGAACTCTTCACCAGCCATGTTCAATGGCAACAGACCTTTATCCTTCTGAATCTTGGCAAATTCTTCGGTCTTGTAAGCAGCTTTAAAAGCATCAACCCAGGCATTGTATGCTTCGTCAGAAGCATCTTTACCCATGTAGAAACCGCGCATGATGGTCCACTCAGCGTCATAACCAAGCTCTTTAGCGGTTGGAACGTCAGCAAATGGCTCAGGCAGACGATCAGCAGACATAACGGCCAGAATACGCATAGAACCAGTGCCTAAGTGAGAAACCATCTCACCGACATCACCCATGTAGAGCTGAATGCTGCCACCGAGCAAACCAGCAATAGCATCACCACCACCGTCATAAGCAACGTAGCGCATTTTACGTGGGTCTTTACCAACAGATTTCAACAACAGAGCAGCTTTCATCCAGTCCTGGCTACCAACTGAACCACCAGCACCAACAGTCACTGTGCTTTCACCTTTTTTGAAATCGGCCATCAGGTCATCGAGGGTTTTGTACTTGCTGTCACCTTTAACAACAATGGCGCCGAAATCAGCACCGGCAGTTGCCAACCAACGAACATCACTAGCGGACCATTTACCATATTTACCCGTAGCGATATTCAGCAAGGATCCGGAAGAGAAAGCAACGATAGCGTTTGGATCATCAGTACGGGTCGTGTTAAACAGGTTGAAAGCAACCGCACCGATACCACCAGGCATAAAAGTCACCTGCATCAGTTTAGGCAAATGCTCTTTAAGGCCGGTCTGAGCAACCCGACATGTCAGGTCAAAACCACCACCCGGCTTAGCCGGAGCAATACATTCAGGTTTCTCTACACTTGCGGCAAAAGCTGGCAGTGCCAGACAAACGGTGAGAAAACTAACGGCAACAACTTTCAGCAACTTCATAATCTTACCTCCTCGTAACGAAAATAAGTTCGGCCCTGGGGGCCACAGTTCGGGACAGTCATTTGCAGACATAAAGAAACCTCGAGAAAAAGCGTTAATCTAGATGGATTAAGTTTTGAGTTCGAGGTTTCTAAAGCAGCAACGCTGCCTTTAATAAGCCACTATTTTTCAATTATTGTTTTATACATAACCGGATGTTAGTATTCTGTAAATGTTATGGAACTAAAGGTTTTTTCTGTTTTTAAAGTTCTTTTTGTTCTTTTTGAAACCAGCCGGGATACGATGAATATAATCATTAAAGTACTGCTTTTTGGGTTTGCAACAATGCCATTTCACGCCCCTTTGGCTCTTGGCTTCCAAGCGGATCAAAGCGAGTGCCTGGTTGCAGCTAAAGCGGGAGGGGGCATGGATCTCAGTTGTCAACTCCTTGCCAAGGCGTTAGAGGCGAGTAACCTTATCGATTCCCCCATGGCCATCCGTTATAAAACTGGCGGAATCGGGGCCGTTGCTTATAACCATGTTATTGGTGTCCGTAATAATGATCCTCAATTGGTCGTCGCCGCCAGTTCTGGATCAGCCTTGAACATTGCGACACAAAAATTTGGCCATTACGATGCCAATGATGTCCGCTGGCTAGGAGCGATTGCTGCCGATTACGGAGTTATCGCTGTTCGCTACGACTCCGTCTGGAACTCATTAAGCGATCTCGTCATAAAATTACGCCATGCGCCTTTTTCTGTCAGCATTGGTGGTAGCGGTTCGGTTGGCAGTCAGGATTGGATGAAAGCAGCGCTACTAGCCCAGGAGGGGGGCATAAATCCAGCGGCGATCCGCTATGTTGGTTTCGAAGGCCCCCAAGATGCCAGCGAAGCTTTAATCAATGGCTATATTGATATTTTCCCAGGTGATGCGGCAGAGCTAAAAACGCTCTATACTGAAGGTAAAATAAAAATTCTTGCGGTTCTGACCGATCACCGCTTACCAGATATTTTTGCGACTATCCCTACTGCCAGAGAGCAAGGCTTCCTGGTCGACTGGACGATCTGGCGCGGTTTTTATATGGGCCCGAAAATTAGTGATGATAGTTATCAATGGTGGGTCAACACATTTAAAAGAATGACCAGAACACCTGAGTTTGCAGAGTATCGCGATGCAATGGGGCTCTATCCATTTACCATGCTCGGCAAAGATTTTTCCAACTTTGTAGAAGCAACCGTCGCAAAACAAAAAGAATTAGCTCTTGGTATCGGGTTAATCCAATGAGTGACCGGTTTCTTTCTCTGGTCCTCCTCATGGTAGGACTGATCTATGGTGCAGCAGCACAAAACTATGGCTCACCTTTCAGCTATGATCCGCTCGGTCCTAAACCGGTACCACTTTTTTTAGCTGGAACACTCATTGTTCTCACCATTATTCTATTGTTTTATCCCCACCAGGCTCAATTAAACTCCGCCCCCGTTTGGGGGCGCGTTGTCTGGCTGAGCATCATCCTGCTGTTTTATCAGTTGAGTTGGAATCTACTTGGCTTTCTGCTGGCAACCACCATCAGTATTTACCTGGTATCACGGCTATACCGCTGCTCATGGATGCAGGGTCTAATGACGGCACTCATCCTATCAGTCATCTGTTATGGGCTGTTTAATTTCCTCCTGAACACCCCTTTGCCCTTGGGGACTATTTTTACTTACGGAATCGACTAAGATGGAGTTCTGGGCTGAAATTGGTCATGGTTGGCAACTGGCATTTTCTGCGCTAAATCTGGTGATGGTGATTGTCGGTGTACTCCTTGGATCTCTGGTAGGAATCATTACCGCACTGCGCGCGATTCATGGTGTTGCCTTATTACTTCCTCTGTCGCATACCTTCTCGTTACCGATAGAATCGACTCTGATTCTACTTCTGACAACCTACTACTCTGCAGAATTTGGTCGTCAGCGTAGCGCTTCTTACCGTGCGGGTAATCAAACGGAACAAAAACAACTCGTTATGGTTCAGACCCTGGCGGGAATTGGTTCGTTTTGCGGTGGTATCACTGCTGTTGTCGGGATGTTTTTCTCCATCATTCTGATTCGCCAAGTCGTTATCCATTTTGGCCCTGCTGAGTATTTTGCACTGGTCATTTTTGCCTTTGCATCACTATCTATTCGCGCTGGCAACTATCCGGTCAGGACCGTTATCAGCAGTGTTATTGGTATCATGATGGCAACTATAGGCATCGATTCAACCACCGGAATTCTGCGTTTCACCATGGATGTTCCCCACTTTTATGATGGCATAGAGTTCACAACTGTCGTCGTAGGCTTATTCGTTATCAGCAAGCTATTTGAACTGCTTAGTCCACCACATCCAAACCCAGAAACAACACTCAAAATTGAGCAATTGAGAGTTAATAAAATATCGGTCATCGCTTGTCGCTGGGCGATCCTGCGATCAGCCGTCATCGGTTTTATCATTGGCATCTTACCGGGTGGTGGTGCGGTCCTGGCCAGTCGTATCGGATTAAAAATTGAACAAACCTGCTTTGCCTCAGATCAGGACAAATTACGCGGCCGGCTGAAAGCCATCGTTGCCGAAGAGACAGCAAACAGTTCGGCTGTCGGCGGCGCCATGGTTCCGCTATTAGCACTGGGAATTCCCGGTAGCGGTACTGCAGCAATCATGTTAGGCGCCCTGCTACTTCACAACATTACCCCCGGACCAGGTCTTTTTATCCAACATGCGGCGTTGATTTGGGCGCTATTATTATCAATGGCCTTTGGAAACCTCCTCCTTTTATGTCTTTACTGGCCCATTACCCGCCTGTTTTCACGCGTCAAAGAAATACCTGACTGGGTCTTTGGCCCGGTGTTGATTGTCTTGTCTTTCATTGCCGTCTACTCCATTAATGAAAGCTCGCTGTCACTACTTATCATGCTGTTTCTTGGTATTATCGGCTACCTGCTTGAACGTTACCACTATCCCCTGCCACCACTACTGCTCGGTTTCGTACTAGGAACACTGATGGAAAACACTTTACGCAGAGCCTTGGCCATTAGCGGCGGCGATGTCAGTGTTTTATATACCAGCCCGACAAGTCGCAGCCTGTGGCTACTAACGTTACTTGTCGTGTTGGTTCCAGTTGTCATCTCCCGTATTTACAAACATAAGCATAAACAACGCCGTGGAGACTCTTAACCATGGCAGCGCTACAATCGTTCATTCGTCATAAATTAATTCCTAAGAAACTGCTCGACTCGGTAGCTCTGGTTATCATGATTCTGGTCGTTTTTCAGATGATCTCTCTTGGGGTGGTATTTTCCCGCATGATCTACGAGATTGTTGAACAGCAAACAGAAAAACGTGCACTGCAAGCAGCCAAACATGTTGCTTTAATCCCGGACCTGAAGCGTATTGTCAGTAACCACGACCAGTTCAGTACGCTTGAAATTTTGGCGAACGCCATCCGGCTCGAGGCCGAAGCGACTGCGATTATTATTACCAATAGTGATGCCATCCAAGTCTACAATACCGATCAAAACCAGGTCGGCAAGACCTATGAACTACCCAATATCAATCGCACCTTGCGCTATGGCCATCCATTTGTTTCTAACAATCGCGTCAATCATGGTGCAATGATCAACGGTAACGCTCCCATATTCGACAATGAACTGAATATCATCGGTATGGTATCCGTACGTTACCGGGTTGAGAGTTTACGTATTCTTTCTAAAAGTTATCTAGAAAAAGAACTCTTCTATATCTGGCTATTCATCACTTTGGGATTGGTTGCCGCTATCCTCATTGCCCAGGGCGTTAAACGGGCAACCCTTGGCCTCGAGCCACGTGAGATAGCCAGCTTGTTTCAGGAACGAGAAGCAATAATTGCATCGATTCGCGAGGGAATTATTGCTACCGATGCAACGGGCAACATTACCTTAATGAACCATACCGCTCGCCATCAATTTGGTAAGGAATTACTCGGCCAATCGGTTTTCAAAAAATTTACCAGCATTGACTTTTCTGCAGTAATTCATTCTGGCCAGCAGCTGCTGAACCAGGAGATCCCTGTTCAGGGTATTGAAATGATCTTTAATATTGTTCCAATTCACATCGATAACAACATTCAGGGTATCGTTATGACCTTGCGTCCTAAAGATGAAATCGATCTGATGGCACGTGAACTCTCCCAGATTCAATCATATTCTGATATGCTACGCGCGCAGACTCATGAATATACCAATCGACTGCATGCTATTGTTGGTATGATTCAGATGGAAGCCTACGAAGAGGTGCTGGATTTCATCGCCACAGAAACGACCGGACACCGGCAGCTTATCAGACAATTGACCGAATCGATTCCTGATCCGGCCTTGTCGGCATTTCTGATCGGTAAGTATATGCACGCCCAGGAGCTGAAGGTCGACTTTATCATCGATCAGGAAAGTCATATGGTTGATCTGCCTGACGAGGTTGATCGTCACCAATTGGTCACTATTTTAGGAAACCTGATCAATAACGCCTTTGAAGCAGCACAGGCAGGACCCACAAAACCTCAAGTCAAAATATTCATGAGCGACTATGGCAATGATCTGATTTTTGAAATAGAAGATAATGGCCCTGGTGTTGCGGATGAAATGAAATCCGTGATCTTTCACAAGGGAGTCTCCACCAAAAAGGGCGAGAAAAGAGGGTACGGGCTCCATCTTGTTACCAACGCTCTGAAGTTTTTACGTGGCGGCATCAGCCTGCAGCAAAGTGATTCTGGCGGCGCTTTGTTTATTATCGAAATTCCCAAAAGGAACCCAGACCGATGAGAACAATTGAAGTCCTGATTATAGAAGACAACCTTAAAGTTGCCAAAGCACACCAACTATTTGTTGAGAAAGTACCAGGATTTACTGTAACAGGGGTCGTCAATCTATTGGCTGATGCCACGGAAATGGTCGCAGCTCTTGAACCAGACCTGATTCTTCTGGATGTCTATTTTCCGGATGGCAACGGCATGGATTTTCTCGACACCTTGCGCCACAACCACTCCAATTGTGACGTCATCCTGATAACCGCTGCTAAAGAAGTCAAACTACTACACAACGCCCTGCGCAGTGGCGTCTTTGACTACATGATCAAACCAGTTTTTTTCCAGCGCTTTGAAGAAGCTCTGGGCAATTACCGCCAACACTGGCTAAAACTTAAAGCCCTGGAAGATGTCGATCAGGACGAGGTCGACCAATTTTTCCGCCATAACCCCACGAGTAATCAACAACCTCAGCAACAAGACGTTCCCAAGGGAATAGATCCCCTGACCCTCGATAAGGTGATTGATAGTTTCAGTGCGCTACCCGATAAAGGACAAAGTGCTGAAGAAGTGGGGCATTTTATCGGCGCCAGCCGAACCACCGCACGAAAATACCTGGAGTATCTGATTTCTACCGGGTTTCTTAAAATCAATCTGGAATATGGCACCATCGGCCGTCCCGAACGCAAATATTTTAAAGCTTAGAGCTGCCGCTGACAGGTTAACACCTCGGGGTTAGCGATATTCTGAGGAAAGCCGCTGGCAAATTTAACCAGATTATTAAAAGCGGCATCAAAATATAGCTGGTAACTGTTGCTTTCAACATAGCCCAGGTGAGGAGAACAAAGCACATTTGGCAAAGACAGCAGTGGTTCGTTAGATACGCGCACCGGCTCCTGGTTATAAACATCAAGAGCGGCAAACCCAGGGCGACCCGCGTGTAAAGCCCTGACTAAGGCTCCCTCTTCAATCAATCCGGAACGACTGGTATTAACCAATAGGGCATCAGTCTTCATGCGTCCAAGGTCTGCGGCGGTGACACACCCCCGGGTGGCATCATTCAAACGTAAATGAAGGGACAACACATCGGCAATAGCAAAAAACTCATCCTTACTTGTTGCACACTGATAGCCATCTTTAAGTGCCTGCTCGCGTGAAGGCTCACGCCCCCAGATCAACACCTTCATGTCAAAAGCAGCGCCAAAACGAGCGATCCGTTTACCAATTTTTCCATAGCCCCAAATTCCTAAGGTTAACCCATTCAAAGTACGCCCTAAACCTAAGGGCCCCGATTGCTGCCATTGGTCCTGCTTTAAATGTTCAGCATAAGGAACAATATGGCGGCTAGCGGCCATAATCAAACTCCAGCATAACTCCGCCGGAGCAACAGGAGAACCAACCCCTTCCGCTACAGCAACACCGTGAGCGGTGCAGGCAGCGAGATCAAGATGGTTACTGATTTTACCGGTTTGACTAATCAGTTTAAGCTGAGGGAGTTGAGAGAGAAGAGTTGCCGTAATCCTGGTTCGTTCCCGAATCAATACGAGAGCATCAATATCTTTCAAGCGTTCAACCAGAACATCTTCTGCAGGCGTATCGTTAAAAACGACCACCTCATGTTCCGCAAGGCGTGAAAAGCAGGGCAGCTTAAGGACTACGTTCTGGTAATCATCCAATATCGCTATGTTCATAACAACCTCCTGAATAATTATACTAACAGGCAAAAAGGGCCTTGGAATCAATTATTTTCGAAAATATGTCATTTTGTAACTGAAGATACATTTTCCAATATCACCTCCTGCTAAACTCTACCGCCAATATGAGGTTAATCTCGTAAATTTCTATTACGGAGGATGGTATGAAAAAATTGATATTACTGAGCATGATTGTGATCTTCGCATTCAGCACTTTAGCTGCAGCAGATCAGACCCTTGAAGCTGATGTAGTCGTGGTTGGTGGTGGAGGTTCCGGCATTACCGCTGCTTATGCGGTTGCCCAACAAGGGGCCAAAAGCGTCATTGTATTGGAGAAGCAACCAGCTATTGGCGGTACTGCCAAGTATTCTGAAGGAATTTTTGCCGCAGAAAGTGCCATGCAGGAAGAACGCAACATCCTGCTACCTAAGGATGAAGCATTTAAAATGATTATGAACTACAGCCATTGGCGAGCCAATGCTCAACTAGTTCGTGCTTTTGTTGATAAATCTCCAGAAACTATAGAATGGTTGATGGAACAAGGAGTTGAATTTGAAGAGTTAACCTCCAATTACCCAGGCGGTCTGCAATCCTGGCACATCTTCAAAGGGCGTGGAAAAACCATGCTTGCCACCCTGATGAAAAAGTTTCCTGAGATGAATGTTAAAGTCATGACCGAAACTCCCGGCAAAAGCCTGCTTGTCAAAGATGGCCGTGTTGCTGGCGTCATTGCTGAAAACATTGATGGAGAAAAAATCACCATCGCAGCCAAAGCTGTCATTGTTGCTACTGGCGGATTTTTGAACAACAAGGAAATGATGAAAAAATACACCCGTTATCCTGATGTTGTCCCAGTCGGTAACGTTGGGAAAACTGGTGACGGTATCCAAATGATGCTGGATGCTGATATGGATACCGAAGGGATGGAAGTTGTTCAATCATACCGTCCAGGCCTGCCTGGCGAACCAACAACCTCCCACCTGGTCGCGACTGCCCGCCAACCATATCTGTGGGTTGATCAGCACGGTCAACGCTTCTGCGATGAGATGGTTATCTTCCAATGGCCATTTGCCGGTAATGCCCTGGAGCGTTCCGGTGGCCTGATGTACTCTGTTTATGACGCAGATACTAAAAAATACATGATGGAAGATGGCATTGATGTTGGAGTCGGCGTTATGGTTCCGGTTAAAACCAAGCTGGTTAACCTGGAAAAAGATTTGGAACGTGGCATCAAAAAAGGTGTTGCTTTTAAAGCTGACAGTATTGAAGAACTCGCTAAACAAATGGGCGTTGATGTTACCAACCTGAAAGAAACCGTAAATCTTTACAATACCTATGCAGACGCTAAACATGATGGCCAGTTTGCTAAGGTTCCCAAGTACATCCGTCCTGTCAAAAAAGCTCCTTTCTATGCCGTCAAAGCATACCCAACCGCTCTTGGCACACTGGGTGGAGCAAAAGTGACCAAGGACATGCAAGTTCTCGACAAAACAGGCGCTGTTATTCCCGGCCTTTATGCCGTTGGTAATGACGCTGGTGGCATGTACGGAGACAGCTACGATTTGTTGATGGCAGGTAGCACTATCGGCTTTGCCGTCAACACCGGTCGTATGGCTGCTGAAGACGCCGCAAAGTATATTCAAACTGTTAAATAAATTAATTGCCTTACAGTGAAATCAGGTCAGGGGTGAATCATCACCTCTGACCATTTTTTCAGGAGCTATGAATTATGTTTCGAATCATTCCATTTTTTCTGCTGATGGTCTTCTTTATCGGCACAGCCTCGGGTGCAGACATGGCGGCCAATAAAGTTCACCTCGAAAATGAAATAAGCTGCGCCGACTGCCATGGCACCGACTCTCCCGAACGCCGGGCACCAGCGAGCGCTTGTATTGATTGTCATGGTGAAATTCCGGGCGAAGTAAAAACCTATGATGATGCGGGTATTGCACGCGAAATCAACATCCACAACTCTCACGACGGGCAGTTACGTTGTACCCTGTGCCATCGTGTCCACCAGGAATCAACCTTTTATTGTGCGGATTGCCATCAGTTTGACGTAAAAGTTCCCTGACAGATTCCCATTAACGAAGGAAAAACAGAGCTCTTAGCAAAAAGCCCAACCTGTCACAAAAAGTAGTTTGATTCCGGAAAATATCAGGGCACAATACGTCCTGTATTAGAGCAAAAGCATATCTCAGACAATCTTAACGCCTAGATCAGGAGATATTTAATGCGTCAGGTTTTTAATGGTTTACCCTGGATTCCTTCAGCTGAACACCAACTGATCCGTGAGCTGTTTGAAAAGTATGGCCGCAGACAGGTCATCAGTAAAAATTCAATCCTCAAGTCTGGCGGTGATGGCAGCAAGCTCTTTTACGTTGTAAAAGGGCTTTGTCTCTATTATGTCAATTATACCCAAGGCAAAACCAGTGTTATGGCAATACTGCCACCTGGCCGTAGCATCTGTAATCTATCCTGCCTGTCCGGGCGCCGGGTTAATGTGACCACCTACGCTAAACGAGGAACGGAAGTCCTCTCAATCTCTCCGGAACATTACCTTCGCCATATCAAAGAAAATCCCGCTGTTGCGGATGTCGTTCTGAAAGAGAGTATCTTCAAACACGAAAGTCTACTTGAAGGAATGATTGCCAACTTCACCCTCTCTCACGAAGATCGCCTGCGGACTTTCTATAAAGCCCTTTGCTGTTCCTTTGACCACTCTACCAATGAAAATATGGCAGAGATCCCCCTGAAACTTACTTGTGAAGAGCTGGGCATGATCATTAATGCCAGTCGGGTAACGGTCAGTAGAATTCAGAACAAATGGGTTAAAGCTGGTCTGTGTACAAAACAGGGAACACGTTTATTTCTGGATCAACGCCTGTTTGACAATATTTATGATTGGCATGACGGGATCGACGACTAAGTCAAAAGAGCTAAGCCCCCTTAACTCCTTTCACATGGTAAAATAGAGATAACACCTTCTTCTGATAAGGGAGCTTTACCATGTTAAGTGACCTTGAAATTCGGCATTCCGTTCCTGAAAAACCTATCATAGACATAGCAGATCAATTAGATATTCCCCCCTCTCACCTATTTTTATATGGTCATGAAATAGCCAAAGTTGATCCCTCTATTCTCAAGCAACCAACAACGAAACAAGGTAATTTAATTCTTGTTTCAGCAACCACTCCAACTGCTGCCGGGGAAGGAAAAACAACGACGAGTATCGGCCTGGCACAAGCTTTGGCAAAACTCGATAAATCGGTCTGCCTGGCGCTACGGGAACCATCACTCGGACCTTGTCTGGGGATGAAAGGAGGAGCCACTGGTGGTGGTCAGTGTCAGCTCATTCCGGCTGATCGCATTAACCTTCATTTCACCGGCGATATGCATGCCATTACCAGTGCTCATAATTTCCTCTCTGCCATGATCGATAATCATATTTATCATGGCAACGAACGACACATTGACCCGTGCCAGATTCTATGGCGTCGAGTTATTGATCTGAATGATCGTAGCCTGCGTCACACAGTGCTCGGCTTAGGTGGAAAAGCTCAGGGTATTCCGCGTGAAGGCGGTTTTGATATCAGTGCGGCATCGGAATTGATGGCGATGCTCTGCCTGGCAACCGACATGACAGACCTCAAGCAACGGTTAACCAAGACATTGTTGGCGTTTACCTACGACAATCAGCCAGTTTATGCCCGGGACCTGGAGATAACTGATGCTGTTTTAGCACTCCTACGCGATACGCTGCAACCTAACTTGGTTCAAACAGTTGAAGGAGTCCCCGCACTGATTCATGGAGGCCCTTTTGCCAATATTGCCCATGGTTGTAACAGTCTGATAGCGACCCGTATGGCCTGTCATCTGGCAGATTATGCCATAACGGAAGCCGGCTTTGGTTTTGATCTGGGAGCAGAAAAATTTTTTGACATCAAATGCCGCATAGGCCAACTCAACCCTGCCGCTGTCGTTCTAGTCACCACGGTCAGGGCCCTCAAACTCCATGGCGGCAAAGCAAAAGAACAGGTTACAGAACCAGACCTCGCTGCTTTACGCAAAGGATTCGTTAACCTTGAGAAACACATTGAAAACGTCACCAAGTTTAATCTAAAAGCAATTGTTGGCATTAATTGTTTTGACAATGACAGCAGGGCGGAAATCGACTTGATTAAAACCCGCTGTCAGGAGCTTGATACCCCAGTTGCGGTTTGTCATCATTTTCAAATGGGTGGCGATGGAGCCCTTGAACTTGCAGCAGAAGTCATGAATGCAGTCAAAAATCACAATCAATGGCAACCATTGTATGACCTGCATTCACCAGTGGAAGAAAAAATCAGAACAATCTGTCGGGAAATATACGGTGCTGATGACGTTGCTTTTAGTAAGCAAGCGGCGAAAGATCTGAATAAGATCAAAGAGCTCGGCTTTGACAACCTGCCCGTTTGTATTGCTAAAGCTCCGGGCTCACTCTCGGACGATCCTAAACTTATTGGCCGGCCACGCCATTTTGATGTCACGGTCAGAGCTATTCAAATAAATTCGGGAGCAGGCTTCCTGGTCGTCCTTACCGGGGATATCTTACGCATGCCAGGACTCCCTAAGCATCCTGCGGCTGAACGCTGGCAGTTGCATGAGGATGGGTCGATCAGTGGTATGAGTTAGTTTTCAGTATGAAACGGTGGAGGAGTTTCTGATTTGGAAACGAGATTTTTTTTGCTGTGGCTAGGAAAGCAAGGTTTTGCGCGGAGACGTAGTACTTTACGTCGCACAAGCAAATCCGCAGCTTGACGCTGCTACAGCGAAAAAGGGCCGTTTCCAAACAGAAACTAGCGGCAACCAGGGCACTCACTACACCGGCGGCCCGTCGCGCAGGACACCTGAGGCGATTCACCTAAAAACCGGCCTAAGCTCGACTTAGACAACAGCCAGCTATCACCGTTTTCTTCGGCTTCAATATAACCACAGCGGATATACATAAGAATATCCAATTCAGTTTTTCTTAGTTTTTTGGCGACCTCGGCAAGGGGGATTTCAAAATCATCAGCTTCAGCGTATGAATCCATAAGAACCTCCTGTAAAGAACAACCTAACGATGATCGTTCTAAAAGTGAAGTCCCAAGTTGAGTAAATCAAACAAAAAAACTGATCATACTAGCAACCGACCCGGCAGCTTTAACATATTGCCCCATATTATAAAAGAGCCCTTCATCATCGCCTTCAGCCTCTACCGAACTGATCTCATCGTCGCCAGAGTCGAGGCCGAGCAACCCGCAGGTAAAGTCTTCAAGGGCTTCAAAGGCACTGCTATCGTCATCACTGTCAGTTTCGGAGGCCTCCTTCTCAGCCTTATAAGCTTCAACATACTGACGATAAGGATTGCTGGTAGAAGTTATATTCAATTGTCTGCCTCCATCTCTGCAGAGAAGATTTCTTGTTGCCATATCCTCTGGAGTATTTGACACTTATGACAGCGAGAACCATTACACTAAAGAGTTATCCTTGTCGTTGTCCAGATATTTGCGCCGTATTCGAGGCGCAATACCTAACATAAAGACAAATCCGGAATCTAACGGAGACAACCAACTAGCCAGACCCCCATGACTCGTTTTAGGCCCTTGAACACCTGCAGCTAATATAGCAAGCGGCTGTTCCAAATAGATGCCCCCGTGACTGTTTATACTATCATCCGGAATCCAGAAAGAGGTGGTTTCATCGTCGCTTGAATCAGTATCATCGTCGCTATCTGTCATAGTCAAACTGGCAAAGGTAAACAAGGCCCGATGATTTGTGATCCGCTGGCATGATAGAACAAACTCATGACTACCGTAGGAAAAGCTGAGCATATCGCCAGCGTTCATAACCCGGTAATCGTCGTTCAAGAAAATTTCGACACTCGATTCTTCATCAACAAACAGATTATGTTCATAATTGATGCGCTTAATATAAAGGCTGTAAATGTCATGGATCAATTCGACAAAATCGTTGTCGCTTAATTTAAGAATACGGCCTGAGGCACTGCCTCCTGAAGATCCCGAGCTAAGAGAATCATTGGGAATGCGCCCCTCAACCGGGTCATCTGCCAGCCCCATTAAGGTACGATCTTTATTAAAAACCATCGACGCTGTCGCCAGGACCTGGCCAGACTTAATAGATACGATTTGAATACCAACCTTCATACCACTTGGCAATTCTACCGTTGTCCCGGTCAAATAGACTGGTTCACGCTTAAACCAGTAAGCAATTTCGTTATAAACAGAATCATCACTAGTTACAAAATCGTCGGTGAGTTCATCAATGGGAAATACCCGAAACTTAGATGACCGAGCCAAACGATTAACCAGTTCATCTTTAACATATTTTTCGAACATCCCCTCTTCACCCTCCAGATCAACAACCTGGAGTACCCCGACATCCTTACAGGACAATCCGGTCAGTTGCTTTTCCACCTGGCGGGTTAGAGTCGCCAACTGAGCATCAATGGAGTTGTCATAATCACTCCTGGTCAGAGGCGATATTTTTAAAGAGGTTTCTAACCAGGGGGGGTTAGGTAAATCCAGGGAACAACCTGCATTTAAAAGCAATAATAGTGAAATTAAAAGTAACCTTCTCACAGCAACCTCCAAAATAATAATGATATGCATTGCGACAACTAAGAGGCTTATCGTGTGTCATCAGGTTTTTCTGTATAGGAATAGTGTTTAACTAATAGTGGTGATACTGCGACAATGTTTATAAAATGAGAGATGTGCGATACGTTTCGTTGCGTAACAGGTTTTCGGTTTAATCGTGGCGAGAGCGTTACCTTTTGTTGTCCAATCAGACTTAATTGCACATAAAAATAAAACATTCTTTTTTCGTCCGCAGTAAATAAAAAAAGACCCCGAATCACTTAGATCCGGGGCCTTGTTATTTGCAAAGAGGAAAAAGGTGATAAATTTATTCACCCCATCCCAGCTGGTGGTTATTTGATGATATTTGTGATTTAGCCTCAACAAATTGATGAGGTTGAACAGAACGCGCAGTTTTATGGATGGTGAAACGCATGAGTTGACTTTTCAGCAAATCAGCCTGTCCACTTAACTCTTCTGCAGCCGATGCAGATTCTTCTGCAACAGCGGTGTTCTGCTGCACGCCCTGATCGACCTGAGCCAGACCAATATTAATTTGCGCAATACCCTGCGCCTGTTCACTATTGGCATTAGCAACTTCACCGACAAGATCAGAGACTTTGCTGATAACATCAACTATTCCGGTTAATGCACCAGAGGTTTCCTCAGCAATATGGGAACCATTCTGAGTAATAGATACCGACCCTTCAATCAATGCTGCCGTTTCACTTGCAGCCTTGGCGCTACGGGCAGCAAGATTGCGAACCTCTTCAGCAACAACGGCAAACCCTTTTCCATGTTGCCCTGCACGTGCAGCTTCAACTGCTGCATTCAAAGCTAGCAGATTTGTTTGGAAGGCAATTTCATCAATCGTTTTTATAATTTTGGAGATATTCTGTCCAGATTCATTAATATCAGCCATGGCGGCCATCATCGCTTCCATCTTTTGCCCACCATGTTCAGCAGCAACCCGGGCGTCCTCAGCCAGAGCTCTAGCTTGATTAGTATTTTCCGAACTTTGCTGAGACTGAGACGCAATTTCATTCACTGAGCTACTAATCTCCTCTAGAGAAGCCGCTATCGTTGTGGCACTTTCTGAAAGATTCTGACTCGATCCTGCAACCTGGGCACTTGCTGAACCGATTTGGTCACCACTTGCCTGTAATTGACTGACCAATTTTGTCAACTCTTCTCCTGCTTGTTTTAACGCTGACCGGACACGGTCATGTTCATCGCGTGGCTTAATTTCAAAGGTCAGATCGCCATTAGCCAGTTGCTGCAACGGCTCAACCATTTCCCGCTGTAAACTTTCAGCAAAAGCATCCAGAGCCTTCCCCATGGCACCAATTTCATCGTTGCGGTCTAGGTTAACCCGCTGATCAATATATCCTGCTTCTAGATCATTAAGCATAGCAACAGCTTTGGCTAGTGGACGATTAAGATTGACCGTAAAACGCCAAACAATAAGGACTGCAAGGAACATAGCCATGGCAATGGTCAAAATGATATTTAATTTTGCTGAGTTATATACCCCTAAAGCATTCTGCTCTTCAGCATTGGCATTGGCCAGAACGCTCTCTGTTAATTTATCAATATAATCACGCATCTCTTCAAAGCGACCACTCACCTCACCGAGAGCAACATCAGCACTTACAGCTTGATTAGCTTTTCGATCGTTAACTATTTGCCTGGACAGAGGTTCCCACGCAGCCATGGCGGCAACAAAACGATCATAGAGTTGCTGATCCTCTTTACCTTTTGACAGCGCTCTAAACTTGGCCATACGATCTTTGGTCTGCTGGAGATTTGTTTCATAATCATCCAACAACGCTGAAAATTTTTCAGCTTTCGAATCAAGAAAAACCAGAGACCGCTCTGCAACCAGCATCTGCTGTAAATCACGATCGGCCTCTATTAAATAATCGAGTCGCGGTAACTCAACGGCAAAAATGCCATTAAGGTTGCCATAAACAGAGGACGTATTTCGATGTCCCATATAACCGGTTAGTAACAACATTAGAATGATAATGCCAAATCCACATATCAGTTTCGTCTTTATCTTTAAATTTCCCCAAAGTTTCATATTGATCTGCTCCTGACAAAAGAGTGTGTTTGTCAACAAATTAATCCAATTACGACCAATTTAGTTGCCATTCACGTGCCAACCAATACACAATGGGTAAAGACCTGATTTTATTGCGCTATGTAATATTAAATTGAAAGAGATATTGCAATTTAGATTGCATAAGAAACCAGAAAAAAATCTTAATTATCTTAAATTAAAAGCCTTTTTAAGAACTCAAGCAATCTTGAGGATGCAATCATTGTTGCACCCTTTTTATACCGTTAAAAAAAGAGGTGACAGGAGCCTGAAACCCTAAGCGTAAAAAGCACTTCTTTGGACACCATAATCTACATTAACTAATTGCACTGAATTATCTTTCCTGGAAAGAGCCAACTGAAGCTCTTCCTCCGTAGGTATTTTCCATTCGCCACTCATATCATCGACAAGGTTAACCGCATGACCAGAGGTGTTAAAAACCTCATTGCTTTCAACTTTATAGAGACGCCAACATATTCCTTCTTCTCGATAGAGCCACCAACCATCTGAGTGTGGGTGTGGAATTCCTACATCGCCAAAAGCCACAAGATTTTCTGTCTCTTTCCGAAACTGAGCATATCCCCCAATATATGCGGTTGTACGCCTACCTGTTTTACAATAGCACTCATACATAATGATCTTTTTGTCGAGATCCTCTTCACTTAAAGAAGAAGAATCTACTTTCAGGCCAGCGTATTCAGCAAGACGCCTGATATCATCCACCGACAATGAAAGACATGATTTTTTTTCCATCGTTTACTCCATTTCCACTTTTGAAAGTTAAAAAAGCATGCTGATTTATCTTATACTGCGAAAAGCCTTAAAAGCAGGACAAGTCACAGAAACTATTCTGTGACTTGTCTTTATTTAGCGCTTGTTCTTTTATAAATGCAGGTAGATATTATTCCACGGTTACACTTTTAGCTAAATTCCGTGGTTGATCAACGTCAGTCCCTTTCAGCACCGCAATATGGTAAGCGAGCAGCTGAATCGGGATGGAGGTGAGGATTGGCATCAGGTCATCATCAGTCTCTGGCACCCGGATTTCCGCAGCGATCTGCTCACTTAATGCTTCCTGATTGCCACTGGTAATGGCAATAACTATGCCACCACGAGCGCAGACTTCCTGCATATTGGAAACGACCTTATCATAGGTTGCATTGTGGGGAACTAAAACCACGACCGGTAGGTTTTCATCGATTAAGGCAATCGGGCCATGTTTCATTTCACCGGCGGGATAGCCCTCAGCATGAATGTAAGAGATTTCCTTGAGTTTGAGCGCGCCTTCAAGGGCAATGGGGTACTGATTACCCCGACCAATATAGAGAAAATCACGGGCATTCATATAATGCTTGCTGATTTTTTCAATAGTTTCGTTAAGCTCAAGGGTTTCTTCTATTTTACGTGGCAGTGTCTGGAGGTTGACAATATTCTGCTGACAGATGTCTGCAGACAAAAGACCACGAATACGCCCAAGTTTTAATGACAATAGATAAAGGGCTATCAACTGAGTGGTAAAAGCCTTGGTCGATGCCACACCAATTTCTGGTCCGGCATGGGTGTAGATAACGCCATCGCTCTCACGCGCAATGGAAGAATCAACCACATTGCAGATACACAGGGTTTTACCACCCTTACCTTTGGCCTCACGTAATGCAGCCAGAGTATCTGCTGTTTCACCACTTTGACTGAGCAAAACGGTGAGGCTGTTTTCAGAAATAATCGGATCGCGATAGCGAAACTCACTGGCGATATCAATTTCAACCGGAATTCTGGCATTTTTTTCCAGGTAAAATTTACCCACGAGTCCGGAATGCCACGAGGTCCCACAGGCAATAATAAATATTTTATCAAGCCCGGTCAGCTGTTCTGTACTTAGCCCGATACCATCCAGAAAGATATCCCCCTCATCCGGCAGCAGACGCCCTGCCAAGGTATCACTGACCGCTCTGGGCTGTTCAAAAATTTCCTTAAGCATGAAGTGCTTATAGCCGCCCTTTTCCGCCATCAGCGGACTCCAGGTAATAGTTTTGACCTCTTTGGTCAAAGGTTCACCGGCTAAATCGGTCACTGTCATTTTATCCGGGGTAAAAACGACTATTTCACCATCTTCAAGAAAAATCATTTGGCGCGTATGAGACAATATGGCGGGAATATCGGAAGCTACAAAGTATTCTCCCTGCCCCTGGCCAACAACTAATGGCGATCCCAACTTAGCGGCAATCAACTTATCCGGTTCTTTGTCGCAAAGAATCGCAACCGCATATGCACCCTCAACCTCCTTAAGAGCATTATGCACTGCTGTCTCGAAATCACCACATTTCTTAAAATGTTCATCAACTAAATGGGCAATAATCTCGGTATCGGTTTCCGATGAAAAGTGATGACCTGCCTGCTGCAATTGCTCTTTAAGCTTTAGGTAATTTTCGATAATACCGTTATGAACAACAACAATGCCATTTGAACGATGCGGATGAGCATTGACCTCTGAAGGACGCCCATGGGTTGCCCAACGGGTATGGCCAATACCACGTGATCCGGTAGCAGGCTGATCTACTAATATTCGTTCCAGATTAATCAGCTTCCCTTCAGCACGACGAATGAGAGGTTCACCACCATTAAGGGTACAGATTCCAGCAGAGTCATAACCTCGATACTCTAGTCGACGCAATCCTTCTATAATAATTGGAGCTGCTTCCTGCTGCCCGATATATCCAACAATCCCACACATAATTGATCCCTCGTTATGATTTCTTAGTTTTTTTCTTTGCGGCCCATCCAGGAATCACCTTTTGTGGCGTACGTGACATAGCCAAGGCATCGGCGGGAACGTCTTTAGTTATTGTTGAGCCTGCAGCGATTAAACTATTGCGACCGATAGTGACCGGAGCAACAAATTGGGTATCACTGCCAACAAAAACATCATCCTCGACAATTGTTTTGTATTTATTCACACCATCGTAATTACAAGTGATGGTGCCACACCCGAAGTTGACATTTTTACCCACCTCAGCATCACCGATATAGGTCAGATGACTAGCTTGAGACCCTTCACCCAAAAGAGCTTTTTTGGTTTCTACATAATTACCAATTTTATTGTGCCCGGTAAGAACAGTGCCAGGGCGTAAGTGAGCCATCGGGCCAATTTTACACTCTGGTCCGATATTCGCTTCTTCAATAGCTGAGCCTGCTTTTAAATGCACGCCATCAGCAACAATGGAATCGACGACAACGACACCTGTTTCAATAATACAATTTTTACCGATCTTAGTGCTACCGCGCAGGTGAACATTGGGATGAATAACGGTATCCATGCCAATTTCTACCCCATTATCAATATAAACAGTGGTCGGATCGGTCATGGATATACCACCAAACATCAAGTCAGCATTGATCTTCCAGCGCATGAGCACTTCTGCCTCTGCCAGCTGACATCGATCGTTGATCCCCATTGCTTCGGTTGGATCATCGACAGTTAATGCCCGTGTTTTTAAACCTTGACCAACGGCTGCGGCAACAACATCAGTCAGGTAATATTCTTTTTGAGCATTATTTTGTTTAAGCCCTTTTAAAGCAGTTAAAACAAAAGCGGCATCAAAAATATAGGTTCCGGTGTTAATTTCTGTCACCTGTCGCTGTTGGTCGTCGGCATCCTTTTCTTCGACAATGCGCACGACTTGCTCACCATCACGAATTATGCGCCCATAGCCGGTTGGATTTGGCATCTCGGCCGTGAGGACGGTTACTGCTGCGCCCTGTCCGCGATGATATTCGTAGAGACGTTCGATTGTTTCTGCTTTAAGCAGGGGGACATCTCCGCACAACAGTAACAATGCTCCACTATAGCCGCGTAATGCCCCGGAAGCACACATGAGAGCGTGACCCGTACCGAGTTGATCGGTCTGCTCAACCCATTCGATATCAGCATCGGTAAAGGTTTTCTTCACCTGCTCTGAGCCATGCCCGGTAACAACTTTGAGTTGCTTAAAACCAGCCATACGGGCAGCTGTCAATGGATAAGACAGCATCGGCTGTCCACAAATAGGATGAAGCACTTTAGGTAACGCCGATTTCATCCGCGTTCCCTTTCCAGCCGCAAGAATAACGGCAGTGAGTCCTTTACTCATAACACCCCCTGATGGAATGCACAGGCTATAGCCTGCTATCCAGGATAATTTAAATTGCTAAAAATAGACTTGTCGCGAAATATTATTGACGAGCTGTTATTCGAAACATCACAATTACGTTTATTCGGTCAATAATTTCAAAAGAGCTGGTAACAGTCAAGTTCAACCACAGTTAAAAATAAATTATTCCTAATTATTTACAATAATCCACTACTCGCGTATATTTTTGGGCTGGAGGTGGCTAATTGTCATGGATGAGCGACGCACTATAGCAACTGAGCTTGATGAAATTCAGCATGAGATGAAAGAGGTGGAAGTACTCTACGAACAGTACTTCGCTGGTCTTGAACGGCGTGAACCACACAACCGTCGTCAAATTCTGGCGCGTCGGCTGCGGCACTTCACCAACCGTAAGATTGTCTGGACCGATCTTAAATTTCGTTATCAGGGGCTAGCTACCCGCTTTATGACTTATGGCCAGTATTGGGATCGCATCTTGCGTTTAATGGATGAAGGGAAATATCACCGTCATTTAACCAAATTAGCCAATTCAAAAGATACTGCAGAGACAAATCATAGCCAGAATAATGCCCAACAGGAAGCCGCTCAACTACATGTTGAACTGAGTAAAGCACGACTGCAATGCGGACTTGATGGTGATGGCCCCAGCGCAGATAAAGTCGCTCAATTTTTAGCAACTCAACGGGAAAAAATTCGCGCTAAATACGGCGACAAACCAGTCCAGTTCAGTATTGATACCAGTGAGGGGAAACCACGTATCAAAGTAAGTTTGAAGAAATAACCAGCCTATATGAAGATTCTCATCGTCACCCTGCATGTTAATGAGTCGGCTCAAGCCATTCCTTTAGCTGCCGGTAATCTCAAAGCAGCATTACCAGAGATTGCCCAGAAAAATACCAAACTGATCGAACTTTATCCGGGCCAGCAGGCCGAACACATCTGCACTGAACTACTGTCAGAAAAACCTGACTTAGTAGCCTTTTCCGTTTATGTATGGAGTAGAAGCCTACTGCTTGACGTTGCCCATAAGTTAAAACAGCTCAAACCTGAGCTGATAACTGTTGCAGGTGGTCCTGAAGCCAGTGCCGATAGCCTGGCAGTCATCGAGCAAGGCAACCTTAACGCCGTACTACGTGGTGAAGGAGAAGAATCATTTGCTGCGCTGGTTAACCATACCCTTCAGAATAAAAGCCTGGAAAACATACCCGGGCTGGTACAACCTGAACAGCCAGAACCACTAGCGGACCAGACATATTGTCCTGATTTGTCACAACTACCATCACCATGGCTAACCAGTACCTTACCTCTGACTGAAGGTTGTGGCGTTCTTTGGGAAGTTGCCCGAGGCTGCAGCTTTAACTGTGCATTTTGTTATGATGCCAAGGGGCAAAAAGGGGTTCGCCCTTTACCTGTAGCGCGTTTAAAAGCTGAGCTGGAATTATTTCATCAGCGCCAAGTCAGTCAAGTATGGGTACTCGATTCCACCTTTAATGCCCCGCCTGAAAGAGGCCAGGCTCTATTACGACTGCTACGCGACACGGCACCAGAAATTCATTATCATATCGAAGCAAAAGCAGACTTTCTTGACCAGGAAACAGCAAACTTGCTAGCTCAACTTAGCTGCTCCGTACAGATTGGACTACAAGCCACCGACCCACAAGTGCTCAAACCACTTCACCGCAATATAAATGAATCAAAAATGGCAAAAAGGTTAAAACTACTCAGCGAAGCTGGCGTTACCTTTGGCCTCGACCTGATTTACGGATTACCCCATGACAACCATCAAGGCTTTATGAAAAGCCTCGATTTTGCTTTGACTCAACAACCGAATCAGCTCGATATATTCCCTTTGGCCGTACTTCCGGGCACTGAAATATTTGATCACCAAGAACGCTTTGGGGTGCGTGCAGAAAAACAGCCACCCTATGCAATCATCAGTAATCAGAGTTATTCAGATGAAGAGCGTCAACTGAGTCAAAAATTAGCGCTAGCAACCAATATCTTTTACAATCGTGGCCGTGCCGTCGGTTTTTTCCTTCAGCTCTGCCAACTGGTTAAAATGGCCCCAAGCCAATTACTCAGTCACTTTTCTACCTGGCTGGAAGAACACTATCCTGAACTATCAAAGAATCCAGAGACTGTCTTGACCTGGTGGCCTAAAGATATCCTGCCGTGTCAAATTGAATTCAGCAAGTTACTGCTGCAACAAAAACGGTTATCTGCCTGTCAAAAATTACTAGAAGATCTGATCCATTATCATTATTTTTGTGCAGAGATGGTCATTGCCCCAAACTGCGAACCAATCGCTCCAAGCGGTAATCATCGCACAGTAACCTGGCAACGTAATCCGCACTTATACATCCATCGTTTCAATCACCCCCTTGAAGACATCGAAGCCTACGGAGGAGAAAATATTAAAAAGATCGCGGGGATGCTAAGTAAGGAAAAAGAATACGTGATTTTTCTGCGTCAAAACGAAGAAGTCATCATAGAGGCACTTCATGATGACTTTGCCCGTATGTTATTACAAGCGGATGGCTCACAGAACCTCGCGGAGCTAGGTCGTAAACACAGTAGAGTTCAGCGTGAAGAGGTTGATTTTGCTATCGATCAGGGCCTGCTCATTCCAGCCTGAAGTGCAGAACAGCAATCACTTTAGCAATAAATCAACAACATCCTGATAGGTACGCCGTTTACGCTCTGAATGGCTATACAAAGTTGATGAGAATAATGCTGTAGCAGCATGTTCGCCAAGCATAGAGAAAAGTTGATAATCGATTGATTCAAGCTGTTCTTTTTGAATAAACAAACGGTAAATAGCAAGAAGTCCAATCAGTTTTTCTTGAATCAAAAGAGGAATCGCAATTATCGGAGATAAAACATCATCCGAACCATCACTTATAGACCCTGGATAAAAATAGTTCTCTTCCTTGGCTGCTGTTTCGCCCAAAACTCCCTCGCCGAGAGCGATTTCAGGAAACACTTCATTATCTTCAAACCCTTCGCCAGTCTCAAAAACCAGGCTCTGTTGTTGACTATCAAGCAGGAAAATAGCGAACTTTTCTGCCCCGACAAAATTAATGACAACTTCTTTGATAATCTCAAGCGTTTCTATTCGATCAAGAGTCGAATGTAACCGCGACGAGGCAATATAAAGATTGGTAAGGTTATTGTTAACCTCTTCAACCTGAACCAGCTGATTCGCAAAATCAAGGTTTTCCTGCTCGAGCTCTCCAATACGCCGTTGCGAATCTTCCTGCTCATGGCGAAGTCGGGTACATTCATCTTCCAGAGCCTGCATACGGCGACTCAAATCAGAATCGGCACCACATTTTTTTTCGATGGAGTCCTTTTTATTTTTCAGTACCAGCTGATCAAGTTTATCTTTGCTCTGTTGGTCTGGATAAATAAAGTAGACGCCATATTTTTTGTTTTGACCTTTATCGGTCCGCTTTACTTTCCCATATAGCGAAACCAGGTCACCTTCGACCCCCTCAAGCTTTAAAGATATAACCGAATTTTCTTTTAACTCTGTAGGTGATTTCAGATATATCCCATTGGTGGAAATATCTTCAGCGCGGGCAACATTCAAATGATCACCATGTTGTACCTGAACCGGAATTTTAACTTCAACACGTTCAGAAGTGCGGCGTTTAATCTGGCCAAGTAATCGCTCAATTTTTTCTTGCAACTCATTTTTATTAACCGGCTTAGTGATGTAATCGTCACAACCAGCATCAATACAACTTTTAATTTCGTTTGCTTTGCCAGCTGCAGTCACCATCAGAATCGGCAATTTTTCCCAGCGTGGGTTATTTCGAATTGCACGGCAGACATCATCACCATTAATCCCCGGCATATAATAATCAAGAAGCAGGACATCCGGAACAATTCGTTCCAGACGCTGTAACGTCTCTTCCCCTGAGGATGCAGTCACCAGGTCGTAGCCACACCCCTCCAAATAAGACCGCTCTAGTTGCAGAAACAGGTCAACGTCATCTACCAGCATAATTTTTGGCATAGAATTCTCCACCGTAAGGCAAACCTACCCTAAAGATTAGAAAATATAAATCGTTTGTCAATATATCTTTTCATCTACAAGCAGAAAAATTGCTGATATCGCCCACATTCCCTATCCAGCTCCGCTGAGCAAACAAAAAAACGCCCCTGCTTTACTAGCAGAGGCGTTTAGGTTAGTTGTGATTTTTTTTGTTATTTATGCTGCACCCGCTACATCTTGTTTATAGCGTGGTCTTTCAACCAGAAAATCAACGATTTCTTTAACTCCTGGTACGCGACCGGCAATCCGGACCTGATCGTCAATCATCAATGCTGGAACAACATAAATACGGTTATCTATCATTTTCCTGGAGTCACTGTACTGATGAACTTCTGCTTCAACACCAAGTTGAGTCAGAGCCTCGCGTACATTTTCAACGGTATTTTGGCAACTCTCAGGATGTCCTGGTTTACAGAGAATATCGATACGCATAGTGTCCCTCCACAATTATATCGGGGTTTACGATCTAAATTATTACCTTTTGGGTTAATTATAGGCCTAATTTTCAACTTGGCAAGAAAATTCGACCAATTTAGTCATTTTTTTTCAAAACACCATAAACAACCTTATTCACTACCTTTTTTCACAATATCAACAATAAGACCAGAGTCATCAGCATCGACAATAATCTTGCCGTCAGCTACAATATCTCCTGCAATTAGAGCGCGGCCAACTTTAGTTTCGAGTTCTCGTTGGATAAAACGCTTCAATGGCCGGGCACCAAAAACCGGGTCATACGCCGAGTCAGCAATAAAATGACATGCAGCATCGGTTAACTCTAATTTCAAGCGTCGCTCACTAACCCGCTTACGCAGTTCGTCAACCAACAGCAGAACAATTTTACCAACTTCTGCTTTTGACAACGGTTTAAAGATAACCGTATCGTCAACACGGTTTAAAAATTCAGGCCGGAAACTCTGACGTAAAGCCTGCTCGACCTGCTGTTGTACCGCAGGTGGAATTTCGCCATCCTTAATGCCGTCAAGCAAGTACTGTGATGCAATATTAGAGGTCATAATAATCACAGCGTTTTTAAAATTGACGGTCCGCCCCTTTGCATCAGTTGCCCGACCATCATCCAGAATCTGCAGGAGCACATTAAAAACATCCGGATGCGCCTTTTCAATTTCATCAAAAAGGATAACTGAGTAAGGCTGCCTTCTCACCGCCTCAGTCAGTTGGCCACCTTCTTCATAGCCAACATAACCAGGAGGAGCCCCTAACAGGCGGCTGACAGCATGCTTTTCCATATACTCTGACATATCGATACGGATGATATTCTCTTCACTATCAAATAATGCCTCTGCTAAAGTGCGAGCTAATTCTGTTTTACCAACCCCGGTGGGCCCCAGGAAGATAAATGAACCAATTGGCCGCCGTGGATCCTTGATTCCCGAGCGAGCCCTAATAACGGCATCAGCAACTCGCTGCACGGCTTCATCCTGACCAATAACTCGCTCGTGTAAAATCTCATCAAGTCTTAGAAGCTTCTCCCGTTCACTTTCGACTAAGCGGGTTACCGGGATGCCCGTCCAGCGTGAAATGATTTCTGCAATTTCATCTTCAGTCACTTCTTCACGAAGCATCTTGGCCTGGTTATCGGTGTTTTCGAGTTTATCTTCTTCCAGCTCAAGCTGTTTTTCGAGGTCAGGTAACTGACCATATTTCAGCTCTGCGGCACGGTTCAGATCATAATTCCGTTCCGCTGTTTCGACTTCGAGACGTAACCGCTCGATCTCTTCACGTATATGCTGAACACTCTTGATACCACCCTTTTCAAGTTGCCACTGGGCAGCTAAAGTCTGTTCGCTGGCTTTCAATTCAGCCAATTCTTTCTGCAGCACCTCTAGGCGTTCCATACTGGCAGCATCGGTTTCTTTCTTTAACGCTGCTTCTTCAATCTCCAACTGCATCAGGCGCCTTGTGACAGCATCCAGCTCAGCCGGCATAGAATCAATTTCAGTCCGTATCGTCGCACACGCCTCGTCAACCAGATCGATAGCTTTATCAGGCAAAAAGCGATCAGCGATGTAGCGATGACTCAACTCCGCTGCGGCAACCAGGGCATTATCATGAATTCTGACACCATGGTAGACTTCAAAGCGCTCTTTAAGCCCCCGCAGAATACTGACAGTTGCTTCAACATTCGGCTGCTGGACCAGAACCGGTTGAAAACGACGCTCCAGAGCTGGATCTTTTTCAAGATATTGACGATATTCATCAAGAGTCGTCGCCCCGATACAATGCAACTCACCACGCGCCAACATCGGTTTGAGCATGTTACCCGCGTCGATAGCCCCTTCACTTTTTCCCGTACCGACGATGGTATGGAGTTCATCAATAAAGAGCAGAATCCGGCCATCACTATCGTGAATATCTTTAAGAACCGCTTTAAGGCGCTCTTCAAATTCACCACGATATTTGGCACCAGCAACAAGGGAACCCATATCAAGGGAATACACAGTTTTTCCTTTGAGCCCTTCAGGCACGTCGCCACGCACAATTCGATGGGCCAAGCCTTCAACGATAGCGGTTTTACCAACCCCGGGTTCACCGATTAAAACCGGATTGTTTTTGGTTTTTCGCGACAAGATTCTGATAACACGACGAATTTCTTCATCCCGCCCGATAACCGGGTCGAGCTTACCTTTTTTCACTTCCTCGACCAGGTCACGACCGTATTTCTCCAGTGCGTCATAAGTTGCTTCCGGATCCTGGCTGGTTACCCGCTGACTACCACGTACTTGAGTAAGAGCCTGTAGTAACTTATCGCGTTGAACACCCTGCTTCTTCAACAACCGCCCCGCCAGGGTCCGTTCCCCTTCACTCACCAAAGCGAGAAGGATGTGTTCAACGCTGATATATTCATCTTTCAGCTGCCCCGCTTCGGTTTGAGCCTGCAATAATAAATTGCTTAAACGCCGACTAGCATAAAGTTGACTACTGTTGGCCCCCGGGCCGGCAACACGGGGGCGCCCTTCAATATCGTTACGCAAATCAGCGATCAACTCCTGAACATTGGCATCCATTTTCTGCAACAGGCGTGGAGTCAGGCCATCCTGCTGTTCGCACAACGCCAACAGCACATGCTCACCATCGATTTCAGCATGTCCAAAACGCAACGCTTCCGCCTGCGCGGTCTGCAATGCCTCTTGAACTTTTTGGGTCATTTTATTCATATCCATGACTATCACTCCTGTTACAGGGATTATTTACAAGCTCTATATTAGCCACTAAGTCACCAAGACACTAAGGAAATCTTTTTTTCAACGCAGAGCCGCAAGAGATGAAAAGGGCGCAGAGAAAAACTTGTTTAAAAGGTTTAAACCCAAAAAAATTGTAAGTTCTTTGTGCCTTGGTGTCCTAAAAGGCCTTTTCGACAAATAGCTACGGCTATTCGCCTTCAAACGATCGAAAATGAACATATAAGGCACGAAGAAAGTCAATTAACGCCAAGACGAAGAGAAAGACTCGTTTTTGCTCTTAAATCTAAACAAGAATTTCTCTGCGTCCTTAGCGTACCTCTGCGCCTTTGCGTTGAAAGTTTTTGATTTTCTTCGTGCCTTGGTGCCTTAGTGGCTATATAGATACTCTGCGTTAAAGAGCGCGGACCACTCAATGCAACGTTTTCACTTCAATACGTTTTGGTTTAGCCGCCTCGCTCTTAGGTAGTTTCAGTGTCAGCACACCATCTTTCAGCGCTGCATCTGCAGCATCTGCGTTTACCCGCTCCGAAATTTTAAACTGGCGGTAAAAACCATGGGCTTGGTCAGCTTCTGCCTGAGTTGCCTCTAGAGTCAAAACCCCTCGATTAACTTCAATCTTTAAACCGTCATCAAGGATACCCGGCAGGTCAGCTTCAATAACCAGCTCTTCTGCGGTTTCATAAATGTCGACGGCTGGTGTTGCCCAATGGATGGGGTGAGCCTGGTTAACTTTATCAACATCGTTTGCACTATTGGTCATTAGCTCTTTGTCGCTCATAATCTATCTCCTCAAAATAAAATATTTTGTTGATTAAATTCTGTACTTCTTGATTACCTCTGAAAAATTTATCAAGCTACGTTCACGGCAATCTTCTTAGGTAAAGCACTTTGCGCTTTAGGTAGATTGATCTTCAAAATACCGAGCTTATATTCAGCTTCAACCTTTTCGGTATCAACATCAGCCGGCAGAGCGAACATTTTTTCAAAAGAACCACTACGTCGCTCATTACGGTGCCAACGGACATCCTCTTTCTGTTCTTGTGCTTTAAATTCACCAGCAATTTTAATTTTGCGGCCGATCACATCAATACTGAGTTTGTCTGCATCAATTCCTGGGGCCACTGCTTCGACCTGGAAAGCTTCGCCCTCATCAGTTACCTTAAAAGCGATCCTTGGCGCGGCCTTGGCAACAGCGTTGTTATAACCGATATGACGAAAGAGTTGATCCATTTCACGCTGCATATTGTGAACATCGTTTACAAATTGAAATCCAAACATAATATATCCTCCTGTTGGTGGTTTGTTTTGTGATTGTGCTTACGGCATAGTCACATTACAAATCGGGTGCCAACTATCCAGAAAATATTTTTCAAAGTAATTTCAGATATTTAGGAAATTTCAGAAAGAAGAAGAAAAAGCTGCGACGTTGCACCGAATGATGCATGCAAACGGACTGCGACAGGTGCGACGTCGCAAGATAGAAATGACTGTTGAGAATGACTAATTTGAAGATAAAAGACGCTGGCGAGGGTAAAGGAGAATTTTCAGACGAAGATTAATCGAGATCGTTGCGATCAATCTTAAGTCGTTGCAAATGACGATAAAGGGTTGCCCGGTGGACACCGAGCAAACGTGCGGCAGCAGACAAATTGCCATCAGCCTGCTCATAAGCGCGGCGTATGCTCTCTTCGCTTAAGTCAGCCTTTTGCTTAGAGTTATGCACAGAAACAGCATCAGAAGAATAGACTGACCCATTATCGTAGTTGGTGTAAGGCACAGCAACCGGGAGTTTCTCATAAGGATCAGCAACAGACTGTGCGGTATTGGTTAACTTGGCAAATTCCTGGCGTTCCCGAATCCACTCAGTAAAAGCCTTAGCACTAATAGCCTCGGTCTCTGTTTCAACCACGACACGTTCAATAACATTACGCAATTCACGCACATTACCCGGCCACATATACGATTGCAATAAACGAATAGCTTCGCTGGTCAGACGCTTTGCGCCTTTATTATAGCGATCGTTAAAACGCTTCAGAAACATATTAGCTAATAGGGGAATATCTTCGTGACGCTCCCGCAAGGGCGGTAAGTGGATACGCAAAACAGCCAGACGATGGTAAAGATCGGCACGAAAACGATTATCAGCAACAGCCTGCTCAAGTGGGACATTGGTCGCCCCAATAAAACGCACATCAACCTGATGGCTCTTTTCACTACCAACCCGTTGGACCTTGCCATCTTCAAGCACCCGCAGCAGCTTGGTCTGGGTATGGGGGGGCATATCGCCAAGCTCATCCAGAAACAGGGAGCCACCATCAGCGCGCTCAAAATAACCACGATGTTCACGCATTGCGCCGGTAAAAGAGCCCTTTTCATGGCCAAAAAGTTCCGATTCCAGTAATTGCTCACTGATTGCAGCGCAGTTAAGAGCCGCAAAAGGTTTATTGGCGCGCGGGCTCTCCTCGTGCAGGGCTTGCGCAACCAATTCCTTACCAGCTCCGGTTTCACCAGTAATAATAACCGCGGCATCGGAAGCTGCATAAAGACGAATTTTGCGAAATACTTCACGCATAGCTGGACTGATGCCGACAAGATTGCGAAAACCGGTTTCCTGTTTACTGGCCAAGGTTTCGGCACGCAGACTAACACGTACTAACTGCCCCATGTAATCCTCGGTCAGTCCCGCAAACTGAATATCTGCAACAAAACCAGGTTGATCAGGCACCAGGCGTAGTTTGATACCAACTAAATCCTGACCATGGTCTATCACCTCGCTAATCAGATCACTAAGTGGTGGAACTGATTCAGGAAATAAGCCATCCACCAAGCGTCCGCGCGCATCGGTTGGATCGGTGCGCAGCCACGCTGCCAACCGCTCAGATAAACGCTGAATCTGCCACTGGCCACTACCCCAACGTACCGCGAGAATATCGGGAGAAACCGCAGGAAGATTTTGAATGTTGCTATCAGGCAAATTGTTCATATCATTTTCGGTACAGATAAGAGAGCTTACGCTTTACACAAAACAAAGACTTTCGCATCATAGCAAAAATTGATTAAAAACCTAGAGAAACTGTTAAAACCAAATATCCCTCCTTCATCGGTCCATTAATATCAGACTTTTTTTTCTATTACGACCAAGGTATGCTGCTAAGAATTATTATTACTGCGTGACTATTCTGTCCCTATGCTGGGCGAATCTGGCTTTTATGTATACTGATTACTTTGGACTAACAGAAAAACCCTTTTCCATTGCCCCCGATCCTGGCTATCTCTATATGAGTGAAAGCCATCGTGAAGCACTAGCCCATTTACTCTATGGGCTGCAAACCGATGGTGGCTTTGTTTTGTTAACCGGGGAAGTCGGTACAGGAAAAACAACAATCTGCAAGAGTCTCTTTAATCAGATTCCACCAGAAGTTGACCTGGCTTTTGTTCTGAATCCAAAAATCACTGTTCTTGAACTGCTGCAGACAATTTGTGACGAACTTCATATTCCATATGTGGATCAAACGTCAACAAAACTTCTCGTCGACAAAATTAATCACTATCTGCTACACACAAATAGTCAGGGCCGTAAAACTGTTGTGCTTATCGATGAAGCCCAAAACCTCTCTATTGATGTCCTTGAGCAGTTGCGCTTATTAACCAATCTGGAAACGGATAAACGTAAATTATTACAGATCATTTTACTGGGCCAGCCAGAACTGCGCGATATGATTAATCGACCGCAGTTAAGGCAATTGGCGCAACGGATAACGGCCCGTTACCACCTGGGACCGTTGGAGAAAAAAGATATCGCGGGTTATATCTCGCACCGTATTCAGGTTGCTGGTGGACAAAATAACTTTTTTACCCCACGCGCGATGACCCTGATCCACAAGCTCAGCCTTGGCGTACCCCGTTTGATTAATTTGCTTTGTGACCGAGCTTTGCTAGGGGCCTATACTCAGCAACAAAAGGCCGTTACGCCTGCTATAGTCCGCCAAGCGGGTCATGAAATTTTCGATTCATCTCCACGCAAGATAAGTCTTAATAAAATAATTCTGATTTGCTTCTGCGTCGTAACTATTGGTGGAATAGCATATACCCAGTTGCCTGTTTCAAACGATGACATTACAACAAACCAATCCGCTTCGGAACAGATGGTAAAAACAACAACCTCTTCAAACACTCATGCGGTCACAGAACAAAGCCAGCAAACAGAGATTTTATCACAACCACCAATCCATAGCTGGCCAGATGATTTTGGTTTTGGGAATTCTGCCACTTCTGCCTTTAGCGACTTAGCCTCCATGTGGGGTTTGAACTACGCGAATGCGTCTTTGGCACCATGCGACTTTGCTTATCAATCAGGGTTGCGCTGCTACGATCGTCGGGAAGACCTCGCGACACTAAAAGCCTTGAACCGCCCTGCAATGCTCACCCTTTATGATGATTCTGGTCGTGACTTTTATGTTGTTCTCACTCAGATAGAAAATGACATGGCCGAGTTTCATGCCGGTAAAAAGATGAGGAAACTGCCTCTTGGATCTTTGCAAAATCGGTGGTTTGGTGAATATCGAATTCTCTGGTCACCGCCACAAGCTTATTCAGGTGTTGTTCACCCGGGTGCTCAGGATCCTCTCATTTTTTGGTTAATTGACACGCTATCGATTCCACAGCACGAGCAAGAAAAAGCGAACTCTTCTCTGGCAGGAACCATCCTTGGGGCTTTAAAGCATTTTCAATTTACGACAGGACTAACCCCAGATGGAGTTCTTGGGCCTAAAACTCTGATCCACCTGAATCAGCTCCGTCAGAGTGCGGGACCATACCTGATAAAAAGAGAGGACCATTAATGTCATTTATCCTCGATGCACTCAATAAATCAGAAGAGAAGCGGACCGAAAGTCACACCCTAAAACCAGAAAAACAGGTTTTACATCCGCAACTTCCGATACAAAAACGTTGGCCCCTGCTGATTATCGGGATTCTTGCTTTTACTCTGATCCTCATCTGCGCCTGGTGGTTAAGTCAGTCTTCAGAGACAGGTAAAAACTCCTCTTTGTCCCAGTTGCGTGCAACGAATAATAACACAGAAACAACGACCACGGTCGCACCATCGGAACCAGTCACGGTAGAGCCCGCAACAGTAAACAGAAACCGTACCCTCACTGGCGTTGATAAACAACCATTGTCGGCGCCGGTTCCTCAAAGACAAAATCAAAAACAGCAAACTCAAGCCCCTCAGACTTCCATCATTGCAAAGCAACAAACTCAGCAAAGCTTAGATGAACAAGTACTTCTTTTTACTGAGCTGACACCAAATCTACAGCAAAAGATTCTCCCCCTTGACGTTTCTCTGCACTTTTTCAGCCCTGATCAAAAGCGACGCATGTTACGTATAAACGGTAAAATTCGGCATGAAAAAGACGCGCTGACAAAAGAGCTGAGTATTTACGAAATTAAAGAAAAATCGACTATTTTCTCTTATCAAGGAACGTTATTTGAGTTCCCGGTTCCTAATCAATAAGATAACTTTGAAGCAGAAAGAGTCACCAACTTACCCGATTGTAAGAATAACGTTAGTTCTGCAGCTTTTCTTGATAATAACCAGTTAAATGATTATGATAGCGTCCCATTGATTTTCTTAATCAATGGGGAACAAGGTATCTATAATTATTGTTTATGAAATAAGGCAATCATGCTTACGCTCTATCAGAAATATCATACCTACCTCAACCTGTTGTTGGTTTTGCTGTTGGGATTGGTATCTGGTCTTTTGGTCACGTCGTTTTTGGCAACGTATATCAACCCGTTACCTGCGCGGGGCAATATTACTGCTCAGGCAACTGAAAAAGCCGTTCAAAAAACAACTCTGACTGACTTAAACATGATCTTACAAAGGAATATTTTTGATCCTGACAGTCGTTCTGACTCTGCAACGTTAACCCTTATCACACCAACAAATACGACCTCAACTCAGACAGCAGCCCAAAATAATGAGACTCAACCGGCCCCTAAAAATATGACACTTCTGGGCACAGTTGCAGCAGGAAGCGATTCTCTTGCCCTGATCGAAATCGACCGGGAACTGGACCTGTACCATCTAGGAGACGAACTAATAGGGGGAGGAGTTATAGAAGAAATCAGCCGGAATAAAGTTATTATCAGGAACCGTGACAAATCGCTGACAACATTAGTTTTAAGCCAGGATGACCCAACGCCAAAAACAATAAACACGTCCCGTAATTCCAACACACCGGATAGCGATATTAAGCAGATTGCTGATGACCACTGGGTCGTACCCCGCGATACCGCAGAAAAAACCCGCTCAAACCTTGCCGTAGAAATGCGCCTGGCCCAGCTGCAACCGCGTATTACTGATGGCCAGACAGACGGCTTTATGATTCGCCGCCTTAGACGAAATTCAATCCTCAATAAACTGGGTCTCAAACGTGGAGATGTCATTATGCAGGTGAACAATATGACTCTCGACAGCCCTGAGACAGCTCTTCAGATCTTTCAGCAGTTGCGTGAAGCACGGCAGATATCCGTCGGAATCGAGCGCAAAGGGGCAACCCAGACCTTTACTTATGAACTTGACTAGGAGGCAAATCAAGTGGCGCATATAAAGTTCAACCGTATTCCGGCGTGGTTATTACTCTTTCTACTTCTGGTCATGCTGCCTTTGGCTCCTACTGCCAAAGCCGCTTCTGGAGAAGAAAAGATTACTCTCGACTTTAAAGATGTTGAGCTGACCGAACTAATAACCACTATTAGTGAACTGACCGGAAAAAACTTTCTTTATGACGACTCGGTCAAAGGGAAAGTGACGATTGTCTCACCGGAAACCATGACTTTAGCTGAAACCTATCAGCTCTTTTTAACCGTCCTCAATGTTAAGGGCTATACCTTGGTTCCGTCTGGCAAGGTTAATAAGATTGTTTCCCTCAAAAATGCACGGCAGGAGGGTTTGCCTGTTTTCAGTAAAGGCCGCAGCAATTCCGATCAATTTATTACTCGACTGGTACGCCTAGACTACCTTGACGTAGACACGGTTGCCACCTCAGTTCTGGCTCCACTGATGCCTTCTACTGGAAATATTATTACCTATCCACCGACCAATACTCTAATCCTAACGGAAACGGCCTCGACCATAGATCGTATGGTCAAAATTATGCAGCAACTGGATAAACCCGACTCATCAGGCGAGCTCACTGTTTTACCGTTACGTTTTGCAGATGCTGAAGAAGTAGCCAAAATTTGTCAGGAAGTTATTGTTAATCAAGGTACCACGACAAAAAGACGGACCAACAACAAAATATCGACAACCCAAGAGGGTAGCAGCAAAATTATTGCTTACATCAGGACTAATTCGCTAATCGTTGTCGCCAGCAGTGAGGATCTGGAAAAAATCAAAGGGTTGCTGGCAACTCTCGATCAGGAGCCCAAAGAGGAAGAGGCAGACATTAATGTCTACTACCTGGAAAATGCAGATGCGGAAACACTAGCCACCACTCTCAATGAAATTTTGACCGGAGTAAAAGCAGCACAGAGCCAGAGTAATAACAATAAACAGGCAGGAACCAAAGCTGCGGTCAATTCTCAGCAGGTATCTATCACTGCCGACAAACCGACCAATGCCCTGATAATAAATGCCCAGCAAAAAGATTATGCTGCAATCAAAAACATCATCCGCAAGCTTGATATTAAGCGCAAACAGGTCTATGTCGAAGCCTTGATTCTTGAGCTGTCTATGGATGCAACCAAGGAGTTAGGTGCATCTCTGGCAGGAGCACTGACAACTGGTAGCGATAGCGCCATTGTTGCGGGGACCGGAAGCAACACAACCCTGGCCAGCATGACATCCACTGACAGCATGCTGGCAACCACAGTTAATGGTATTCTGCTGGGCGGACTGTTTAACACCGTCAATGTCACTGCAGCAGATGGTACCAGTTACAGCGTTCCCGCCTTGTCCGCCTTACTCAGTCTGTCCAAAACAGATGATAACGTCAACATTCTATCAGCACCACGCCTGCTGACCTCAGACAATGAAGAAGCTGAAATTATTGTTGGTGAAAACATCCCGATTGTGACAGAAAAACTGACCGACAGTGATTCAGAGAATGTGACTGTTTCGGTAGAACGTCAGGATGCAGCCTTAACCTTGCGTTTTACACCACAAGTCATAGAGAACAACCTGGTACGATTAAATATTTATCAAGAGGTTACAGGTGTTGTCGAGGATTCAGAATCGAACTCTAACGGCCCTACGCTGACAAAACGTGTCATTCGCAATACGGTTCTGGCTCAAAGTAAAAAAACCATCATTCTTGGCGGTCTGATCGATACTCAGGTCACCAGAACTGAAATTAAAGTTCCCTTGTTGGGCGATATTCCTGTTCTCGGCTGGCTGTTTAAAACAAAAACAACCTCTGAAAAAAAGAAAAATCTTTTGGTCTTTATCACACCAACAATTGTGAAAAATGCTGACGACATCAGACAACTGACCAATGAGAACAAAGCCAAAGCACAAGAAATGCTGACTAAAGAACAGCGTGCCGAATTACCTGCCGACTTTCAGCAGCTGCAAAGTAAAAAGCCACGACCTGAAAACCCCGAGCAGGAGTCAGAGTAAAGCTATGAACCGGTGGCTGTTAATTGGTGAAATTCTCCACGACCAGTTCGATATCAGTAAAGATGATATCGATCTGGCTCTTGAGGAGCAGCAGGCTAGTGAATTGCGCCTTGGCGAAATCCTGTTGAAAAAGCGGATTATTAGTGAAGCTGTGCTCGCAGAAGCCCTAGCCAGGCAATTTGCGCTCGACTTTTACCCGCATCTTAATGATCAGCAGGGGGTCGATGAACTGCTGGTCAAAATCCCCATCAGTTTCACCAAAGAGCGAATGTTTTTCCCTCTTAAGCAAGAGGATAATCAATTACTGATTGCAGTCACGGACCCAACCGACACATCACTGTTTAATGATCTCGGTTCTCTTTCTGATCTTCCTGTGGAGCCCTGTCTGGCTACGGCTGAAGAAATTCTCAAGGCTATCAACCGCAGTTACGAAAAAAATGCCGGTGCAACCTCAGGTGTCATTGAAGAAATTGAAGCCAACAAAGACTCCGATCTGGTTCACAGTCTGGAGCCAGAAGATCTTCTCGATACATCCGACGAAGCACCAATCATCCGTTTTGTAAACAGTTTGCTGACTCAAGGCTATAAAGAGCGTGCCAGTGATATTCACATTGAGCCTTTTGAACGTGAACTACGGGTCCGCTACCGAATTGATGGCATCCTTTATGATGTCCATCAGCCACCATTAAAGGCGCACGCGGGTATTGTTTCGCGGATTAAAATCATGTCGCAACTGAATATCGCCGAAAAACGCCTTCCTCAGGATGGGCGCTTTCGGGTCAAGGTTGCCGGTAGCGATGTTGATGTTCGGGTCTCGACCCTGCCAACAGCCTTTGGTGAGCGCGTTGTTCTGCGTTTGCTGGATAAAAGCTCCAATGTTCTTTCCCTTGAGCAAATTGGCCTCAAAGATCAACTATTAGAAGACATTGTCAGTATGATCAGTAAATCCCACGGGGTCTTTCTGGTCACCGGGCCAACAGGTTCAGGTAAAACGACGACTCTTTACTCGGCCCTGACCCGTTTAAACCAACGGGAAAAGAATATTATTACGGTTGAAGATCCTATTGAATACCAATTGGCAGGAGTTGGTCAGATTCAGGTTAATGCAAAAATCGACCTGACCTTTGCTAATGGACTGCGTTCGATTCTGCGCCAGGATCCCGATATCATCATGGTTGGAGAGATTCGCGATCAGGAGACGGCTGAAATTGTTATCCAGTCGGCCTTGACCGGTCATATGGTATTTTCAACCCTGCATACCAATGATGCTGCTGGGGCTCTGACTCGCCTGGTCGAAATGGGGGTCGAACCATTCCTGGCCGCTTCGAGTGTGGTCGGCATCATGGCTCAGCGTCTGGTACGTAGAATATGCCCCCATTGCCGGGAAGAGTATGAGCCCCCGGCAGAGCTGTTACGTGAACTGGAAAGTGAAGGCTTGCCTGAAAAGCCAACTTTCTACCAGGGGCGTGGCTGTGAAAAATGCATGAATATTGGCTACTGGGGCAGAACGGGTATTTACGAGCTACTGAAGATCGATGATCAGGTTCGCGACCTTTTGCTGAAAAATAAAGACGCCGCAACCATTCGCAAAGCCGCGATGACCAACGGTTTGAAACCACTACGTACTTCAGGTCTTGAAAAAGCCTTACAGGGTGAAACAACCCTTGAAGAAGTCCTTCGAGTTACTCAAGAGGAGGCCTGATTGTGGCACTGTTTGAGTATTCAGGATTAAATAGCCAGGGGCGTAAGGTTAGCGGAAAAATAGATGGTAGCGGCCGTAAAGCTGTCACCCAAAAGCTCAGCCAACAGGGCATTTTCCTGACCAATCTGGCCGAGATTAGCGCCACCAAGGGGAGTGGAAAGAAGGCCCGTGGTTTCAACTTTCGACAGCGTATTTCCCCCGCTGACTTAGCCGGAGCAACCCGCCAACTGGGAACACTACTTGGTGCGGGCATTCCCCTTGACGAAGTCCTGGGAACAGTTGCTGACCAGACAGATCAATCGCTGTTAAGCAGTACTTTTTTAAGCATTCGCGAAGAGGTCATGGAAGGCACCCCCTTCCATAAAGCTCTGGCTAGTCAACGTAACGTATTTCCGGATCTGTTTATCAATATGATTCAGGTTGGTGAAAGTAGCGGTACTCTCGACCAGGTTCTTCACCGACTCGCTGATTTTCTCGATGATCAGGCTCGAATCAGATCACGCATTCAGGCAGCACTTGCTTATCCGGTGTTGATGACAATCGTTGGTATTGGTGTTCTGATCTTCCTGTTTATTTTTGTTGTGCCCAAAATCACCACCATGCTCGTGGAAATGGGGCAAGCCCTTCCCTGGCCAACTCAATTCTTAATTGAGCTCAGTTCGTTTCTTGGCAACTGGTGGTGGCTACTGCTTGCCCTCTGCGTTTTTATGTTCCTGATGGTACGCCGCTATGCGGCTACAGAAAAAGGACGTTACAAACTTGATCAAATCAGTCTGCGCGTCCCGATGTATGGCCGCTTAAGCCTGACCATTGCCACAGCCTGGTTTGCACGCACTTTGGGAACCCTGCTCCACAGTGGCATCCCACTGTTAAGAGCTCTGGATATCACTAAAGCATTACTCAAAAACCGCGTCCTTTACCAGGCCGTTGACAATGCCCAGAAAGATGTCCAGGAAGGCGGATCATTAGCGAAAAGCCTGAAAGCATCAAACGCATTTCCACCCATGCTGGCACAAATTACTGCTGCGGGAGAAAAAAGCGGTCAACTAGAACCCATGCTATTCCGCCTTGCCGATACCTATGAGCACCAGACCGAGCTGGCAATTACCGGATTACTGTCATTATTGGAACCAATTTTAATCCTGATTATGGGCACAGTGGTCGGTTTTGTTGTGCTAGCCATTTTATTACCAATTTTTGAAGCAAGTCAGGGCTTTTAGCCCGCCACATATATTTGAGGGAGATATTGAAAATGCAAAAACACATCCAAGATAAACGCGGCTTTACACTGATTGAAATTATGGTTGTTGTTGTTATTCTCGGCATTCTTGCAGCGATTGTTGTGCCACGTTTTCTGGATCGACCGGATCAGGCTAAAGTCACCAAGGCCCAGGTTGACATGAAAGGAATTGAAGAAGCACTTGGCATGTTTAAGCTGGATAACGGCTTTTTTCCGACCACTGATCAAGGCCTTAAAGCTCTTGTCTCCATACCAGAGGCAGGTCGTATTCCGCAAAAATATGCAGAGAGCGGTTATTTGAAAAAAGTTCCTATGGACCCCTGGAACAACAGCTACATTTACCTGTCTCCTGGTCTGCACAGCAAGGATTATGATCTTATCTCCTATGGTGCTGACGGTGAATCGGGTGGCGAAGGATATGATGCGGATATTAACAGCTGGGAACTTGACTGATAAATGATTTTAACGGGGAAACGACCTCGACCTGTGATTAACCGGCTTTCACACCGCGGCTTTACATTAATAGAGCTAGCCGTTGTCTTGCTGTTGATCAGCCTGTTTACAGCTATCAGTGTTCCGCTACTGAGCAGTGGCGGGAAAAGCGATTTAAAAGCATCCGCCCGGCGCATCGCCGGGACAATGAAGTATATGTTTAATGAAGCGGCCCTAAGTGGTCAGGAACATCGTCTGGTTTTTAATCTTGAAGACCATAGTTACCATGGCGAATATGTTGCTGATGACGGCGAGGTCGCTGCCCTCGAAGAAACTCTTGCCCGAGCAAAACTTAAAGAGGGCATTACCATCACCGATATCGTTTTAGCAGGGCAAGGTTCTTTTACCAGTGGTGAAGTCACTCTGAGGATTCATCCATCGGGGTGGCTGGAAGAAGTCATTTTGCATCTTAGCGATAGTAAAAACAACATCTTGACTATGCGGGTTAACCCCTTAACCGGAAGCAGTGAGGTTTTTGATGGTTATCGGGAATTCCAACTTAATTAAAACGAATCACTATAGCGACATGATGCCGGAGAATATCCACGTTCATAAGACACCAGTCATCCCAAAGCAAAGTAATCAGCGTAATAGCGCCGGGTTTACCCTGCTCGAAATCATGATTGCTCTGGCGATCATCAGCATTGCTCTGACCGTTTTATTATCACTGGGAAATCGGACGATTGCCGTACACGATCGACTCCAAAAGATCACCCAGGCCACTCTTTTAGCTCAGCACAAGATGAGTGAGGTTGAGTCATCATCAACAAGTGTCACACTGACGGGTGATGAAAGAGGTGTATTTGACGAGCCTAACGATATGTTCAGTTGGAAAATTGACTATAGTGATACACCTCTACCATCGATAAAAATGGTCAGTGTCACGGTATCATGGGGAGAAGAGAATAATAATGAAGAAGTTACTCTCGATTCCTTCGTTTTCTAGCTTTTTCTCTCGAAGGCGCTTGCATCACCATGGTTTTACCCTGATAGAGATACTTGTTTCTATCAGTATCGTTGCGATTACTCTAACCACGGTTTATGGCGTTTTTTCGTCTGTGAGTGCCGCAAAGAACCGGCTTGAACAGGACAGCGAAACGTACCATAAAGCGCGGGTTATTTTTGATCGATTCAACCATGAACTTCATGGTGCATACTTGAGCAGCGGGAATAAAGATACAACTTTAAAAGGGCAAAAGGACAGTCTTGAGAACTTTTCTTTTGAACTGAGTACCACCGCGGCCTCACCGCTTAGCAGCACTGGAACAGGCTTCGCCTTAGTCACCTATACGATTACTGACGATAGTGAAGCGGATGATGACAGCAAGGTGCTACTTAGAACCGAAAAACCATTGCTTAGCGAAGACGCTTCAAGCACGGTACGTACCATGCGGCTTGCCTCTGGTATCGATTATTTCAATATGCGCTTTTATGATGGTGATTCATGGTTTGACAGTTGGGATTCAAGCAGTAAAGGCTTACCAGATATCGTTGAAATTGAAATCAGAATTAATGCCGGTCAGGGGGATCCTGTACCCTTTTTATCAGCTATCCGACTACCAGAAATGAGCCGCTGATGAAAAAATACCTGGCAAATGAAAACGGCATGGCATTATTGCTGGTGCTGGTCATAATAACCTTATTAACGTCGTTGTTGATTGAACTGTCATATTCGACACTGGTCGATATGCGTCTGACCGAAACATTCAGAGATTCGACCAAAGCCTATTATCTTGCCAATGGTGGTATTTCAGCAGGTCGAATGCTTCTTCAGGAAGATGATAATAATTATGACCATAGTAGTGAAATGTGGCATACAGGCATTATCAGTTATCCAGTTGGCCAGGGGGCGGTTTCAGTTACGATTAGAGATCTGAACAGCAAGCTAGCAATTAACACCCTGGTCAATGGCAATAATCCACGCACGGTTATTGTTGATCGCTTTTACCGCCTCTTTTCTGCCCTGGATATAGACTATCTGGCCGACCCGGCAGAATTAACAGCGGCACTTATCGACTGGCTCGACAGCGGCGATCAGACGTACCAATTGATCCAGACTGATGATCTTGATATTCCGGTATCGGGTGCAGAGAATGACTACTATCAGAGCTTGTCAAACTCCTACTCCTGTAAAAATGGTGAACTGGAAACCTTGCAGGAACTCTTGCTGATAAAAGGATTTAGTAAAGAGTTGGTCAGTAAAATCAGTCCTTATATTACTGTTAATGGTTCAGATATGATCAACATCAATACTGCCAGTGCAGAAGTGCTGATGGCACTCAACAGCAATCTTGATGAAACGACAATCACAACAGTTATTGAACTCAGAAATGAAGAACCGATTGAAACAATTGACAGTCTTGAAAACAGTTTGGATGAAGAGTCTTACAGTATTTTAAAAACACTCGCTAACCAAAAGTTACTAGGAACAACCAGTCAATATTATCGTATCGAAGCAGATGCTTCAGTAAATGACGGTCGCCAAAAACTGGTTGCGGAAGTGAATAAAAAAAATAACACACTGCTATATATCAGGGTGAAATAAACGCTATGGCGAAAAAATATTTGGGTCTGGACATTAGTCCTCAACATGCTTACCTGGTGATACTCGACATTGATCGCAACGAGGTAAAAAACGTTCAGTTGCTGGAAAGTCACAAGGAGGGTCTCACCGAACAACTTGCTGAGTTAAGCGACCAAATTTCTGGAGATTTTAAAATCGTTGATCGCCTTGCAGCAGCTTTACCTGCTAAATCTGCATTCATTCGCAATTTACAATTTCCATTTAACGAATCCAAAAAAATTATGGCTGCATTACCTTATGCCATGAGCAGTGAAATCCCCGTTGCCATTGATGATTGCTTTACAGCCGCACTACCCGCTCAAAAAGACTCAAAGGGACTGACTCAAGTCACCGCAGCAGCAGTACCAAAAGCACAGATCGAAGACCTTCTGCAACAGACTGAAAACTGCGGTTTACCAATCCATATATTAGATCTGTCCCCTTTTGTATTGCTCTCAGGTCTTGGAAAACAATTGACTCAGGGCATATTACTCGCAGCGAATTCAGCCGAAACAACCCTGTCAATAATCGAAGATGGGGGAATTGTTGATTACCGTTTGCTGGCTCAACCCTTAACAACAAAGAACATGCGCTGGCTAAACCGTGAACTGAGCCAGTTTACAGCGAGGACAGAGAGCAAGAACCTTACTGTCTATTGTGTAGGGGATGGGATTACGACGGAATTGACAGCGGCACTTCTGGAACAAGGCTTTCAGGTCAAAGAATTAACCATATCCATTGCAGGCCAGCAGATTCCTATGCCTTTCATACAGGCTGCGGCTCTTGCCTTTAGAGCTGGCATGGCCAAAGAAGTCAAATCATTTAATCTGCGGCAAGGAAGCTTTGCTCTTAAAGGAGAATGGCAAAAGTTAAAAAAATCTCTGTGGTGTACTGGCATCTTAGTCGGCCTGACTATCATTATTCTAGCCACAGCAGCCGGGCTTAAATACAATAATAAGATAAAGCAGGCAGACAAACTCCAGCAGGAAATTACCCAGATTTACCGAAATACCTTTCCTGATGCGACAACCATCGTAGATGTCCCGTTACAAATGCAAGCAGCCATAAATGAGTTACGTGAAAAAAATACCATGGTCGGAAACATGGCACCAGATGCCCTTACTGTTCTTAAAAAAATATCGGAACAGGTAGAAAATATCGCTATTGAAGTTGATGAATTTAACTATAACTCATCCGAGGTTAGAGTGACCGGCAAGACCAGCTCATTTGAAACAGTCAATAAATTATCGGAACAATTAGCGACTTCGCCGTTATTCAGCAATGTTCAGGTTGCTGACGCACAGATGGCATTACGTGGCAGTCAAATCAATTTTCGTTTGATTCTAACCCTCGCACAAGGAGGGATATCCCAGTGATAGAACGTCTAAGACAGCTTGAAAAACGTGAACTGATGATGTTGAGTTTTGGCGCCCTGTTTTTAGTGGTGGTTCTACTCTATATTGGTCTATACGAGCCTTATCAAATGGCACTCACCAACGCCGATAAAGCAATCGCCAGTAAGCGCCGTCAAATTATAGAAGTGCAACAACTACAAGCAGATTATCAACAGTTACAACAACAGACCCAAAAGATTGAAAGCCAGCTCACAGCAAGAAGTGGCCTTTCAGCTCTAGCCTTACTTGAGAACATGGCCTCATCTGTCGGTAGCCGTGAAAACCTGAGCTATATACGTCCTCAGCCTGCCCAGACCCAAGGGGACATCTATATCGAAAACCTCGATATAAAATTAGAAAAACTCACCCTGCAACAAGTCTTACAATTGCTCTGGAGTATTGCTGAAGCCAAAACGCCCATGCAGATAAAAAACGTGCGTCTGAAAAAACGCTTTGACGATAAATCCCTTACCGATGCAACACTTACCGTATCAGTGTTCAGGAAAAATAGATGAATAAACTCAGCCTATTATTCAAATTTCGCTGGCTGAAACTCCTTTTACTCAGTCTGATTCTTTTCACCTTAGGATTTAGTATCGGCATTGTTCTGTCCCTGCCTTCAGAAATACTTGAGCAACGTCTGATTCGATTTGTTGAACAGCAAGGACAGATCTCTATTACCGAAGGCTCTTTTACTTTAGGTTTTATCAATCTTACTGCCTATAATATTCTGATTGACGAACAGCCTGAAAAAAAGATTCCTGCCATACGTATTGATAAAGCGACCATCACGCCCAAATGGGGGTCGCTATTGTCCAGCAATCCGACTGTTCATATCAATAGTAAACTTCTGTCGGGGAGCCTTGTTGCCGATGTCGCCAAAGATGGTCAGGTAAAGGCAACAGCTAAAAATCTATTGCTGGAAGTTCCTTTGCAAAATGGCTGGGATATGATTGTCACCGGACAAGTGCAACAGGCCAAACTGAACAGTTTGGTTCCTCTGTCAAAAACATCGCGTACTGACCTGAATTTGACGTTAAACAACGTGAGTCTGCGTGAAGCAGGGAAGGACAAAGCAATGATAAATCTGGGTGAGATTAAGCTCCAGGCAAAAGGAAAAGGGCAAGCATTCAGGGTTTCCCAATTATCTGTTCAGAATGGTGACTTTGATTTATCTGGCCAGGGAAATATACGCCTGGGTTCAACTCCCCAGAAAAGCTCGATCAGCATGAGGATGACATTAAAACCCAACCCTAGTGCTGATCCCGGTTTGGTAGAATTATTAAAACTTGCGATTAAAGAAAATTCTAAAGGCGAGTTTCCTCTCACTATTAGTGGTAATCTGGCAAATCCAAAAGTGCGCTAAAACTTATACCAACTCAATGCCAGAAGCACTAAAGTGAGGCTAAATACCTAGCAAACAACTCTTGGCCCTGTTCAAACTTCTTAATCTGAACCCCCATTCCAGCTTTTTTCGCCAAGCGTAAAAGATTCCCTGGAACCTTTTTAGCCCAGCGAACTTGTCCAACAACAACAATGGGATCCTCATGAGGAAGAGTCAATTCCAAACGAATATGTTTACCAGGAACTTCAGGCTGACCAGTTATTATAAATAGTCCACCGCTTGAAAGGTCTGAAGTAAAAGCCATTCTCTTAACTTCATCACGCCCAAAACGGATCTGAAGCCGTTTTTTATGTCGCTTTTCATATCTTTTTTCAGCCATTTAGCCCCTCGATTTCCCACTAAGTAACCGCTATTTTCATATCATGCTATACATACGCCCTGAATGCAATTTCTTCAACTGATTACTTATTAATTATAACAAATTTAATTGGTGTTTCTTGTTGGTCTAAAAAAGAGTAGCACTTAAGTATATTGAAGACTTACAACTTGTCTGACAATTAACCAACTGTCGCCAAACGCTTCTAAACCTAAAACAATGGGAGCCTTACCACGATAAATAGCACAAAGATATGTCTGTACCCTAATTTTCCCCATCACAAGGGAAATAGGGCCTCGGTATTAGATAAAATTACAGGTTGCGCGTAAGGTATTGTGCAGGTAAATAAATAGCAAAAATTTGATCAGATTTATGACGGGATATAATGTTTTGCCCCTTTGTTTGGTGTAGACCCACCCCCTTTCGGTTAATATTCTTTAGCAAAAACGAAAAAAGGCCGTCTTCTTATCTGAAGACGACCTTTCCTTAATATGGCTCCCTCTGCTGGGCTCGAACCAGCGACAATCTGATTAACAGTCAGATGCTCTGCCAACTGAGCTAAGAGGGAATATCATCAGAGTTTAACCTGATGTTCTTGCTGGCATCTAATTTTTCGCAACCGGCTTAGTTTGGTATGCCGTGTGGCGACGAGAGGGAGTTATACGTTAGAGGGCCTTTTGTGTCAACATTTTTTTTTATTTTTTTTACGCGCCCTTTTTCAGATCGTTCAGAACCAGCTTAGCAATAGCTTTAAGGGTTTCGAAAACCCCTTCACCTGTCATGGCACAAGCCTCTAATTCTGGAACATTCCGCTCATTAAGTAATTTACTTAATTCTTCAACAGGAGTCACATTTGGAAGATCGCGCTTATTGTATTGGATGACGAATGGGATTTTTTCGATATCAAATCCCTGCTCTTCGAGATTATCTTTTAGATTTTCCAGACTCTCAATATTCGCATCAAGTCGCTCTTCCTGAGAATCCGCAACAAAAACAACCCCGTCAACACCCTTCAAGATCAATTTTCGCGATGCATCGTAAAAAACCTGACCAGGAACCGTGTATAAATGAAAACGCGTCTTAAACCCTCGTATTTCTCCAAGAGCTAGTGGCAAAAAGTCGAAAAACAAAGTTCGCTCTGTTTCTGTTGCCAGAGAAATCATTTTCCCTTTGGAGTCTTCGGCCGTTTTGTTATAGACAAATTGCAAGTTTGTGGTCTTGCCACACAAACCTGGGCCATAATAAACAATTTTACAATTAATTTCCCTTGATGCGTAATTAATAAAAGACATGTGCAGACGCCTTAATCAATTGAAAAGATTGTCAATATCATCATCCGTGATTTCTGCAAATGGACTCGATACTGTCGCCATAGAAGAAGCTTGCTGAGACTTTTTCGCTAAAACATCAAAGATAGCTCCTAGTTCGACACTGGCTTTTTTAACCCGCAGCCTTACCAGACCTAAAGAGCTGCGCTGATCAAAAATTACGACCAGAATGACTCGCCCGCCCACGATTGAGATATGAATGTTATCCTTTTCCCCCTCATGGAACAGAATCGAAAATTCTTTTTCCCCGATAAGCTTTGCCAGCCCCCCTGTTGCCGCAATATTACCTGCGGTAAGAGACGCTAAACTTGTGGTATCGAGATTTGCCGTCTCTCCAGCAGAGGCAATTAATTGGCCATTTTTATCGACAAGAAAAATGACTTTAGAATTCGATTCACGTAATAGCTTTTCCAATAAAACAATTATCCTCTGGTATTCCTCATCATACATCACCAGAGACGACTGAGAACCAAACATTTAACTACTCCCTTTGCATGGATTAGGCAGAGAAACATTTATAGCATTTAATAAATTTTGTGACAAGCTGTTTAATTATAATCTTATAAGCAATGGTAGGTAAAATTAAGTCCTGTCAATAATAGTTTGGTACAGGTCGAGTAGCTTGAGGAGAGAATTACCAGATACATACATAAGATAATCTTTCAGAGGTCATCAACTCCTGAAGCGCACTGTAAAAAGACATGTATTTCCAAGTACTTCCATATCACAAATGATAATTACCACGCGTCGAAACATAGTAGTGGCACAAACTACATTATTGACTTAGCAGCAAAATTCCTCTAATTATTCAGTATCAAAAAATATCTTTTTTCGAGTAAAGGTCTGACGGTTGAAAGTCGCACAAATCCTACCCCTTGGCTTACGCCGCTGGGATGACGAAAAGCATGCTGATAGCTGCAATGAAGGTTACGAGTTCAATCTCCTTGAAGACTGTGATAATGCCTATCGCTTTACCGCCGTTGCTGCAGCAGAGAAAATCTCTGCTATATTTAAGAATTTTGCTCGTTTTTTGAATAACGAAGCGTTCTTTATTCTGGAGTATTATCCAGAAGAGAGTCTGTCTTCCAGACCTAGCAGTTCTACCGAACGTCCTACACCTGCGGTCTTTTACTCCCCTTACATGGATGCGGATGTCATCATCCGTACAATTGCGCCATATCTTGACCGTATGGTTCATGATGGTTTTGTCGGTTTTGGCCTGGCTAACAACAGGAAGGGCCTGGAACTGTTCTATTCAGAGGAAAAGGTTCTGACCTTTTTTACGGATAATCATCTGCGCATCACCAATTTTCTTACCGAACTCAATGTTCCCTGTAGAGATCATTTAACCTTGCCACAGGATTTTGGCCACGACCACCTTTCACTGCTGAGCATTCCACGCGAACATTTGCCTTTAGCACTGCAAAAGTATAATAATGAAGATCTTAACTCTGTGTGCTTTTGTGAAGATCTGACTGATCAACTTAGTATGTATGAGGTCGAAGAAGGTTTATCTTTTTTCCTGACTCGCAAAGAACAGGAGGAGATTACCGAGGTCATTAATAATAAACTTGGTGAACATGATTTTGCTGACGCTGAATTTGGCGGTCTACTCCTTGACTGGTCAGATTTTGTCACTGAATGTGAACATTCTTTTGCTGGCGATTTATGGGAATATAAACAAGGTCTGAAGATCCGCGATACCATTCAGCTCGTTATTGACCATGCACCGTCAACACTGGCAGAAAAAATCACATCCATTGTCAGCGAGCCCGATCGTATTTTTGCAGCTATTCTGACCGACCGTTTTAAGCGTATCGATCCACCAGAGAACACCAACTTAGGCCCTAACTGCTTTTGGTACCAAGGCGTTGTGCGCAACCAGGGGAGTGATCTGCGGCGTGATCTGATTCGCAGCGGCTGGTTTAAAAGGTAAGCCACTATCATGCTTCTGCTCCTGGCGGCAGTTCCACTGGAAACAGCCCTGATCCGCTCCAGACTTGCTGATCATATCCAAGAAATATCCTGCACTGCTTTGACACAAAAAAAACAGCTTCCCCCTGCACCTGTAATGCTCGCCCACACGGGTATTGGTCTGGTGAATATGGCCATGCAGTTAACCCGCATATTAGTGACATACCAACCTGACGCAGTTCTATTGTTTGGCTGTGGTGGAGCTTATCCGCAAAGCGGGCTTGCTATTGGCGATATTGTCATCGCAACTGAAGAAATCAGCGGAGATACCGGTGTCGCTGTAAAAGACGGCTTTATCCCCTGTGAACAACTCAATATTCCACAACAACCAGACCTGGCCCCAGCTTTTCAGCAAAGCTACAAATTAAGCCCCGAACTACGCAAACGTGCTCTAAAAATTTTACCGGATACCTGCCACGGACCATTTGTTACCGTCAACACGTGCAGTGGTTACCCTGAATTGAGTGAAGATCTCGTCTCAAGAACTGAAGGCCTATGTGAAAATATGGAGGGGTTTGCTGCAGCAAGAGTCTGTCACCAGTTCGATATTCCCTTGTTGGAATTACGTGGCATTTCTAACCCAACCGGCACCCGTGACCCACAATTATGGGATATAAAAAAAGGGACCGAAGAAGCCCAATTGAGCATAGTTAAACTATTAGAAAACAGTTTTTAAAGGATTCGACATGACACAGTCATTAACCATCGGCTATTCCCCTTGCCCCAATGACACATTTATCTTTTACGCCCTCATTCACGGCAAAGTTCCGTGCGCAAACATCCAGTTTGAGGAACGTCTTGAAGATGTCGAAACCTTAAATCAGCTCGCTCTCCATCAGTCTCTGGATATGACCAAAATTTCTTACCATGCTTTGGGACATTTACGTGAAAATTATGCATTATTACGTAGCGGTGGCGCACTTGGGCGTGGCTGTGGCCCTCTGGTTATTGCCCGCAGCCAGACCAGTATGGCGCAATTACAAGGAAAAACCATCGCCATACCTGGCCAGCTAACAACGGCAAATCTGCTACTCCAACTTTATGGTGAAGGTTATGAACAGGTGAGCATCATGCCATTCGACAAAATCATGACCGCAGTTAAAAACGGTCAGGTTGATGCTGGTGTTATTATCCATGAATCGCGTTTCACCTACCAGCAGCATGGCTTGTTCAAAATCATCGATCTTGGCGAGTGGTGGGAGGCGGACAGTGGCTGCCCAATTCCTCTTGGGGGGATTCTTGCACGCCGTAGCCTTGGTAGCGATGTCATTCTTAAAATAGATAACGCTCTGCGTCACAGTATACAATATGCCTACGAACATCCTGAGCAAACGAGCCATTACATTAAACAGCATGCCCAAGAGCTTGATGACCAGGTCATTCAGAGCCACATCGGCTTGTATGTTAATGATTTTTCCCTCGATTTAGGCGACGAGGGAACACAAGCCATCGAAACTCTTTTTTCCCGGGCAGAGCAACGTGGCATTATCCCACCATGTGACAAGCCCCTCTTTATTGGATAAAACATTCTCGTTTTCGGATTATTTTATAATCATGACCACAGATCATAATTTTTCTTATCAACCCATTGGCTATCTCCATTCACCCTACACCAACCGCATCGATGCCCCCCATCAGGCAACGGTGATTGAAGGGACTGAAAGTGGGGACTTTGCGGTTGCAACCCTGCAGCTCGAAGATTGGGTCGACGAGCAGGCGTTACAAGATATGCAAGGGTTCGACAGGGTCTGGCTGATCTTTGCCTTCCACCGCAGTCAAGGCTGGAAGAGTCGCGTCAAACCACCCCGAGGAGGATCTAAACGCGGAGTTTTAGCAACCCGTTCTCCACACCGTCCTAATTCCATTGGCTTATCTGCTGTTGAACTAGTCAAAGTGGAGGGAAGAACTCTACACTTAAAAGGGGTTGACCTGCTTGATGGAACACCTGTCTTAGATGTTAAACCTTATGTCCCCTATGCCGATGCATTCCCTCAGGCGAAAGCAGGCTGGATTGATGACCTGGATGAGAAGCTGGGGAAAAATTCCGCTCCGGGACCACGCCGAGCACGCTAACATTAGCCGACATTTCTTTTACAGCAAAAGAGAAAAAGTCTGCTATTCTAGGTACTCTTTATCCGGAATACGCCCTTTTCACTAGTCCGGCATCAACCTGTATATTTGTTTGATCCGGATAAAAGTATATATTCCCAAATCCACTGCGAGCCAATCAAGCGAGATAAAGTTAAACGAGGGATAGCAACTTGTTCACCTACGATTCACATAAAAATGAAAAAGCACTGCAACGCAACTGGTCGTTGACCGATATTGTTGATCTCGAATATTTCATGATCAATGATGAGCAACTACGCGAAAAAGAGGGTGAAACGGCCCTACACCAACAAGACCGAACCTTTTATTTTTCACGTCAGCAAGAATTCGACACTATCGGAGATACCCGTAGTCTTGTACGCCGCTGGCTAGCGGCTCGTCGCATGCATTGGTTAAGCACTCCCAAAAGCCTACCGCTACCTGGAAAAATCTGGCAAGAGACTCTATCAATAACAACTTGGCTGATCATTTTATCTGCCCTTTTGGCTGGTGGAACAATGGCCAATAGCCTGCTAAGTTACAGTGGCACGACAGCGGTGAACGTTTCTGGCTACCTTGCAATCCTCATCGGCCTACAGGTGCTCCTGCTGATATTACTTATGCTTTTTACTTTAGGTCGTAGTATCGGAGCGCGTTGGCTAAGAGCATCACTACTGTGCAATCTGTTTGCCGCTTTAGCTAAAAAAGCCTTCAGCTACCTATTGCTGCGCAGCCAGAAACTCACTGATGCCCAAGCGCGTCTTAATTTTCACAGTGCATTAGGTCAAGTCAAACTCAATCACCAGGAATACGGCAGTCTGTATTATTGGCCAGCATTTGTGTTGCTACAACTGTTCGGGGTCATGTTTAACTTTGCAGTATTGGCTACGACACTCCTTAAAGTCAGTTTTACCGATATGGCATTTGGTTGGCAATCGACCCTCACGGTCGATTCCGAGCAGGTTGCCCAAATTATAAAGTACCTTGCCATACCGTGGAGCTGGTTTGTTTCACCACAGGTTGCATACCCTAATTTGACCCAGATCGAGGGTAGCCGGATTATCCTTAAAGACGGTTTGTACTTATTGACCACCGACAATCTTGTTGCCTGGTGGCCATTTCTCATTTTGGGCGTTTTTACTTACGGCCTGCTCCCTCGGCTGGTTTTACTTATCTTTGGCATTGTGCGGGTTAAATTAAACCTCAAGGCACTACGCTTTGACACTGCTCGTTTTCGGCAGTTGCAGCAACGTATGCTGAATCCAGTACTAAAAACACAACATGACAGTCTTATAACAACAGGGGCATCAGAAAAGTTACTCCAATCGCATCCCCCTATGCCACAGCAACAGCTTAAGCAAGCGTCAATTCAAGGAGCTAAACTCCTACTTATCCCCGATGAAATTTTTGATGACTTGAGCACCAATCAGCTTGAGCAGTACCTGCAAACCCATGAGGGGAATGGGCCCTTTCACCCGTTACGTACCGGAGAATTGGGCCAGAGTGAAGAAGAGCTCTATTGCGAAATCGCTCAAACGCTGCATAAAACTCCCTACACGGGAATCATTCTGGTCCTGGAAGCATGGCAACCACCGCTGCGTGAAATGTTATCCTTACTCAGGCGCATACGCCACGAATTGCCGCGCCATTACCCACTGTCGGTCGCGCTCGTTGGCAAACCAGAAAAAGGACAGATCCTTACACCAGCAAGAACAGCGGATCTCAATTTATGGCGTAAAACCATGCAGACCCTCGCCGATCCTTATTTGGCTCTTTATCCATTGGTTGAAAAGCAATGACAGATAATATCCCCAGCTTTGCAATTATCGGGCATCCAAATGAAGGCAAATCATCGGTACTATCGACCCTGGCAGAGGATGATAGTGTCCGTATCAGTCCCATACCGGGGGAAACGACTCACTGTCAGAGCTTTCCGGTTATTATCGATGGGCAGGAAATTCTCCGTTTTATCGACACCCCCGGTTTTCAGAACCCACGCCAGACCCTGGCTTGGATGCAAAGCTACCAAGGCCCTGAAGAAGAGTTGATCTGTTCATTTCTGAATCATCATGCAGACCAGCCAGACTTTCATGACGATTGCCAACTGCTACAACCTGTAGTGAACGGCGCCGGAATTATTTTTGTTGTCGATGGATCACGCCCGGTACGTCATGTTGATCGTGCAGAAATGGAGATATTACGACTGACCGGAGCTCCGCGCATGGCAGTCATTAACAGCAAAGAGGAAGAGACTGAATTCATTACTGACTGGCACCAGGCATTCCGTAAACATTTTAATGCTATCCGCATTTTTAATTCATGCCGGGCAAACTACATTGAACGCATTGAATTACTTGAAAACCTGAAAAGTATCGACCAACAGCTTGAACCTGTACTAAAACAGGTTGTTTCTGCATTTAAGCAAGACTGGCAGTATCGCACCGAACGGAGCGCTGATCTGATTATTGACCTTATCTGCTCTGCACTGCAGCACAAAGAAACCCTCACCATTCAGGACGATCACACCGAAGCGATTCTTCAGGCCCAACTCCTGGAGCGCTATCAACAACAGATCAGCAACAAAGAACAACAAACTCAGATGGCCATGCGCAAGCTATTCAAGCATAACATATTTAATATTCAACTATCACAGCATTCAATCTTAAAGGAAGATCTTTTCAGTCAACGGACATGGGAGTTTCTGGGGCTCAACAAAACTCAGCTAATTACTGCCGGAGCGTTAAGCGGCGCCGTGGTTGGTGGTGGTATTGATGCGATGGTCGGCGGTGCATCATTCGGAATTGGAGCGGTTATCGGCGGTGTCATGGGAGCAGCAGGCACTCTTTTTAAAGGTAAGCAGCTTATCGATCAGGTTAAAATCTTTGGTCACAATATTGGCGGAGAGCAACTGCAAATTGGGCCCGCAAACAATCCTCAACTCATGTATATCCTGATTGATCGCAGCCTACTTTTTTATCGCCATGTCATTAACTGGGCTCATGGCCGACGTGATTATAACACCTATCAAACCCTTAGCCCGGATAGCTCAAAACAGGGATTTACCAATCAATGGACCACCAAGCAACGACAATGCACTAATGAACTGTTTCACGCCCTCTACAAAAAGAACGCTCAACAGATGTCATCTTCTAAAGCTCAACTCAAAACAATTCTTATAGAAGAACTCGATGCTATTGCTCAAATCTGAAAATTATAATTTTAGCGCCTGAAAGCCTTTCCCGCGCTTTTAAAGTCATGTGTTTAACGAAGGACCATGAAAAAGAGACAAACTATTTTGGCGCCAATAGTTGACTATTTTGGTGAAGAATTGCATAATCAAAAACACATTGATCGCTTTGATTAAGTTTATCTTTTTACTGTAAACGCTGATATTACTCAGCAAAATATAAAGGTTCAGCATGAGAGGTCACTGCCGCAGGCTGAGCGAGTTGAGGAAATTATGTCTGAACAAATTGATAAATTTCTAGAAAAAGAGTATCAGGCTGGCTTTGTCACCAGCATTGAGTCAGATACCCTCCCCCCAGGGTTAAATGAGGATGTCATCCGCTACATTTCCAAACGGAAAAATGAGCCGGAATGGTTATTGGAATGGCGCCTTGAAGCCTTTCACATCTGGGAAGAAAAGATGTTACCGCTGTGGGCTCATCTTAAATTGCCTCACATCGATTTCCAAAAGGTATCTTATTTCTCTGCCCCTAAAAATATGAGTGATAAGCCAAAGAGTCTTGATGAGGTTGATCCTGAAGTTCTGGCGACTTATGAAAAGCTCGGGATTCCTCTGCTGGAACAAAAGAACCTGCAAGGGATTGCTGTTGATGCCGTTTTTGACTCGGTCTCTGTGGCAACAACCTACCGGGACAAGCTGATGGAAGTCGGTGTTATCTTTATGCCAATAAGTGAAGCGGTTCACGAATACCCTGACCTGGTCAAAAAATATCTCGGCTCCGTCGTACCGAAACAGGATAATTTTTTTGCCGCTCTCAACAGTGCGGTTTTCAGTGACGGATCTTTTGTCTACATTCCTAAAGGGGTTGATTGCCCCATGGAGCTGAGCTCCTACTTCCGTATTAACGAAGCCAATACCGGCCAGTTTGAGCGGACCCTCATCGTTGCTGAAGAAGGCAGTAAAGTCAGTTACCTCGAAGGTTGCACTGCCCCCATGCGTGATGAAAATCAGCTCCATGCCGCAGTCGTCGAACTTGTCGCGCTGGATAATGCCGATATCAAATATTCAACGGTTCAAAACTGGTACCCTGGCAATAAAGAGGGTAAAGGCGGCATTTATAATTTTGTCACCAAGCGTGGCATGGCTCACACCAATGCCAAGATTTCCTGGACTCAGGTGGAAACTGGCTCTGCCATCACCTGGAAATACCCCAGCTGTATTCTCAAAGGAGATAACAGCGTTGGCGAATTCTATTCCGTGGCAGTGACCAACAACTACCAGCAAGCTGATACTGGCACAAAAATGATTCATTTGGGTAAGAACACAAAATCGACAATTATCTCCAAAGGGATTTCAGCCGGCAAAAGTCAGAATGCTTATCGTGGTTTAGTCAGAATGAGTAAAAACGCCAAAGGAGGCCGTAACTTCAGCCAGTGCGACTCGTTACTTATTGGAGACCGCTGTGGTGCTCACACCTTCCCATACATTGAAGGTCACAACCCCAGCGCTATCGTGGAACATGAAGCAACGACCTCAAAAGTCAGCGATGATCAACTGTTCCTATGTCAGCAACGGGGTATCGACCCAGAAAAAGCCGTCTCGATGATTGTTAACGGTTTTTGTAAAGACGTTTTTAAACAATTACCGATGGAATTTGCTGCTGAAGCAGGCAAGTTACTGGAGGTCAGTCTGGAAGGTTCTGTTGGGTAAACTTTCAGAGACTCTAGAATATTTAATAAAAGGATACTTTCCATGCTCTCGATAAAAAATCTACACGCTAACATTGGCGATAAACACATTATTAACGGACTTAACCTCGAAATTGGGCCAGGTGAAGTGCATGCTATTATGGGCCCTAATGGTGCTGGCAAGAGTACTTTGAGCTATGTTATCTCTGGCCGTGATGGTTATGAGGTCACTGATGGCGATATTCAGCTCGAAGGGCAGTCCCTTCTCGACCTCGAAGCCGAAGAACGCGCCCAGGCTGGTGTTTTTCTGGCATTTCAGGCTCCCATTGAAATTCCTGGCGTTTCTAACCTTGAATTTATGAAAGCGTCTGTTGATGCCCACCGTAAAGCCAAAGGGCAGGAACCATACGACAGTGTCACCTTTATGAAACTGGCTCGCGAAAAATGCAAAGCGGTCAACCTGAACCCTGACTTTCTCAAGCGCGGGGTTAACGAAGGTTTTTCCGGTGGCGAAAAGAAACGTAATGAACTGATGCAGTTAATGCTGCTTGAGCCTAAACTGGTCATTCTGGATGAAACTGATTCCGGTCTCGATATTGATGCGTTACAAGTTGTAGCCGAAGGGGTCAACGCGCAACGCGATCCACAACGATCCTTTATTGTTATCACCCACTATCAGCGCCTGCTTGATTACATTGTTCCCGATTATGTTCACGTATTTTCAAAGGGACAAATTGTTCGCTCCGGTGGTAAAGAGTTGGCTCTTGAACTGGAAGAAAAAGGCTACGGCTGGATTGACGAATAAAGGATAACTGCTATGGGAATAACAACAACACTACCGGATCCTGTTGCGGCACATCCGGAATTGAAATGGCTGCAACCAGTCCACGCTAAGGGCAAAGAGCAACTTGATGCCATTGGCTGGCCCGGACGCAAAACCGAGTACTGGCTTCACACTCCTATTACCGAGGCACTGGAAAAACTGCCTCAAACTGGGGGAACAGACGAGTTACCAGATCTTGAATCGTTAACTGCTATCAGTAATCTTGATGCCCTTAAAGTCATTTTTGTTGATGGAAAATTCAAGCCGGAGCTTTCATCTGATTTAAGTCAATATGACTGCTTGAGCCTGGTGTCACAACTTGATGAAGGCCAGCAAGCTTCGTTTCTGCAGCGCATCAACCAAACCTTTGATCAAGCTCTGAATGCCAAAGACCACATTGGCGCCTGGCAAAACCTGAGCATGCTTAGCGATGGGCTGGTGCTGCAACTCCCCGCAAAGGAAAAGCTTGAGCAGCCCCTGCATCTGATCTTTATTGCCAGTCAGGCAAGCTGTATTGACGCGCCCGCGACCAGGGTTATTTGCGATTTAGCCAATGGTGCCAGCGCCCAAGTTATTGAGCACTACATTAGCCTTCCCGGTGCCGAAGGAAGCTTTTTCAATCAATTAACTGAAATTGACCTGGCGCAAGATGCCCACCTCAACCATTACCGTCTCGGTTTGGAAGAAGACAGCTCCGTCAGCCTTACAGCTGTGCATGTCAGTTTAGGCCAAAATGCCAACTATGATGGTTTTAATATTGGTTTTGGGGGTGCCTGTAAGCGCAACGACCTGGTCATTCATCATCAGCAAAACGGATCTCACTGCGAGTTAAAAGGTATTTATCTACCACGCGGGAATGAGCATATCGATTACCATACCTGCCTGGAGCATCGCGTTCCGGAGTGTACCAGTAATGAAGTCTTCCGTGGCATTATGGCTGATAAAAGTACTGCTGTTTTCAATGGCCGTATCCATATCCATCAGGATGCTCAAAAAACTTTGGCGGAACTGAGCAATCGCAACTTGCTGGTCAGCCCGGATGCTAAGATTTACACCAAACCAGAACTGGAAATCTATGCCGATGACGTCCGCTGTGCCCACGGTGCGACCGTCGCTGAGCTTGATGAACAGGCGCGCTATTATCTGCAAAGCCGGGGGATTAACCGTAAAGATGCCGAGACAATTTTAAGTTTTGCGTTTATCAATGAGTTGATCGATCAGATCGATCTTGAGCCGGTCGCAGAACATCTGCGGCCACTTATTAACGAGCATTTTGCTAAAACCCTGCAACAAACGGGAGCCTGACAATGACTGCCTCGCTCTCCTTTGACCCGAATAGCATTCGTGCCGACTTTCCGCTCTTGCAGCAACAAGTAAATGGGCAACAACTAGTCTATCTTGATAACTCCTCCACGACCCAGAAACCGGAGGCGGTCATTGATGCCATTTGCAATTATTACCGCTGCGATAATGCCAATGTCCATCGTGGCAGTTACTCGCTAAGTGACCGCGCGACGTGTCGATTTGAACTTGCTCGTCTGCGGGTTCAACAGTTTCTTAATGCTCAGCATCAGGAAGAGATTATCTGGACCCGGGGTACCACCGAAGGGATCAACCTTGTCGCTCAGTGCTATGGCGGTATGGTATTAAAAGAAGGTGATGTCGTTCTGGTTTCCACCATGGAGCATCATGCCAATATTGTCCCCTGGCAAATGATTGCTGCACGCCAGGGAGCTACCTTAAAAGCAATCCCAGTGACGGATCATGGCGAAATAGACATTGAAGCCTTTGACTCCTTGCTGAAAGAAAATCGGGTTAAGATTGTCAGCTGTGCACATGTCTGCAACAGTCTGGGAACCGTTAACCCGATTGAAACCATTATCAGTATGGCTCATGCTGCAGGTGCTGTTGTCATGATTGACGGTGCTCAGGGTGTCAGTCATTGGCAGGTTGACGTGCAAGCGTTAGATGCTGATTTTTATGCCTTTTCCGGCCATAAGATGTTTGGTCCTACCGGTATTGGTGCCGTTTATGGCAAAAAGGAACTTCTTGATGCCATGCCACCATTTATGGGCGGCGGAGAAATGATCGAGACAGTTACTTTTGCCCAGACAACATATAATCAGCTGCCGTTTAAATTTGAAGCAGGCACCCCTAATATTGCTGGAGCTATCGGCCTGTCAGCTGCCATTGATTACCTAAATGAATTGGACCGTACAGCAACAGCTGAACATGAAGCCTCATTACTGGCGTATACTCAAGAAAGAGCACGCGATTGCCAAGGGCTTATTCCAGTAAGTAAAGCGCAACATATAGCGGGAGTATTCAGCTTTAACATTGAGGGTGCTCATCCATCCGATGTCGGCATGTTGCTGGATCAACAGGCAATCGCGGTACGCACCGGACAACATTGTGCCCAACCGGTCATGGACCAATTCTGTATACCCGGCACGGTGCGAGCTTCATTTAGTATTTATAACACTCATGCTGAAGTTGATCGTTTATTTGAAGCTATTGAAAAGGTTAAAATGTTCATCTAGACTATAGTATTGCCAAAGACTAACGGAACTCTACATAGGCAATACATCAAAGGAGATTCGATCCTCCGGCTCGCCACAAGGAAGATATACCAATGAATCCATTTGGAACTACGATAACTACAGAAGACATTATTGACAGCCTAAGCTTCTTTGACAGTTGGGAAGATCGCTACAAGTATATTATCGATCTGGGTAAGCAGCTGCCAGAGATGGCGGAAGAGCTTAAAACTGATGAGCGGCTGATTAAAGGATGTCAGAGCAAAGTCTGGATTGATGCCAACATTGTAGACGGCAAACTGGTACTGAATGCCGACAGCGATGCATTTATCGTTAAAGGACTGCTCGCCGTAGTCTTGGCCGCCTATAATGGACAAACACCAGCCCAGGCCAAAGCCTTTGATATTGATGGCTACTTTGGTGAACTGAACTTGCTAAGCCACCTCAGCCCAACCCGTAGTAATGGCCTGCATGCCATGGTTCAGCGCCTGCAAGCGATTGCTGATGCAGCGTTGTAAGCTTAAATATTTTGTTTAGATCGAAAAAAGACCTGCCGTTGGCATAACGGCAGGTCTTTTTTTGTCAAATTTGTCAAAAATAAGTTTTCAGATTGGAAACGAGCAATTTTTCGTTGCGGCTAGAAAATCAAGGACTTGCGCTTAAGACGTAGTACTTTACGTCGCACAAGCAAGCCCGCAGATTGACACGGCCACGGCGGAAAAGGGCCGCTTCCGGATATAAACTATTTGATAATCACCCGTGAGTTAAGCGGCTGCACAGGACGATTGTTAGGATGTCCCATGATTTCTTTAAATTTTTCAATCTGGGATTTTGATGCCGTGATTGAATCTTTAAGCACAAACCAATTTACCCCTTCAGTACAGGGTGGAGTCGTTAATGACCCGTTAAAACGATAGTAGTCACGATCGGCAGGAAGTAAATTGGCGGGATTAATAGCCTCTTTCAGTTCAGCTTTTTCACCAGCATGCTCAGGCATTTGGCTCCAGGCTTTTTCAAGTTCCAGGCTCACTGCACCTTCTTCAAACATGACTGCCACAACAGCAATATTACCTTGATCATCTAAATGAACAAAGTGCCCTTCCAGAGGGAAAAATTTTCCATCGATCGTATTTTCACTTGGGTTATGGAAATGGAACTGTTTCAGTGCGAAGGTATGTCCTTTTACTCGTAAAGTACTGCCATCGGCAATATTCACCTGAATTGTGTGTCCGTTATTGACAACCTCGGTTCCTTGGCCGTAATATTTGATTGTCAATTGTGGTAAATCACCTTCAACCATGCTGGTCAAATTTATTGGAGACTGGTTTTTACCAGCGCTACACATGACATAATCATGAGACAGGTAACCCCAATGTGCAGGTCCTTCTTCCCCATCGTAACCCCAATGCGCCTTACCCTTATGACCACCAGCAAAAGCTCCCGTAGCACTGATCATCCCAATTAAAATCAGCCCAACAATAACTCTGAGTTTCATGAAACGTCTCCTTTTTACTTAGGATAGAATAATTGAACAAAAAGAGGTGTCGGAAGTACCCTGTTATTATCAAGCAATTAAAACCTTCCGAACATTCACTTACTACGAAATGAAAACCCCACATAAGACAGCCTTTTGGCTGAAGAATTTTTTATAACGTCTATATTAAATATTTTTCAATAGTTTAGTGACTAACCGTCCTGTCCTTTAAAGTAACAGGAGCCGAGAGATCTGAAAAAAAGAAGATAAAGCAATAAAAATTGTTAATATTGATGGCTTTGGCATTAGAAATGGACTCTTAAATTAACCCCAGAATTCAGGAAGTGTTAAGTTCTATAAAACTTATTTTTTGAACATTTTTATTTTATGAACAAGAAAACTTTTAAAGTAAAGACATTGCTCTTAAATATCATAAAAACAATACATTAATTTCCTATATGACCATTCTGCCTGTCATCCCTTTTCACATGCCCTTTATACCCCAGAAGTAAGACATGAGTTTAAAATAAAACACAAATATGTTTCAGGCAAACACCGAACCAGTCATTAATCTTCTGGCACTGCGACTCATCGTTACTTTTTCAATTAGCCAATTATCACCATCCTGATTGACCGTCGCAGCGACACTCATTAAACCAGAGGAATGACCAATACGCAGAGATCCGCCACCCAATCCGGCATCTTTACTGAACTGCTGCACTAGGGTTCCTTCAATAGCAGCTGCAGCAGCCAGTGCCACGCCACCTGTACCGGTCATAGCATGATGGAGCTTCCCCATGGACAGAATTCGAGCCGTCACATCGATATCACCAGCCAATACCTGCTTGCCTGAAGAACAAACATAATCTTGAGCGTCGGATAACAGGACTAACTTGGGTGTCCCTGGCCGCTGAGCGGTTGCAGCTTCAGCATTTTCTGCTAATCCCATCATAACTGCACCTTGGGCACGAATTTGCTCACAAAGTTGTAACAACTCTCTATTCTGATTAAAGCTATCTGGTAGCTCAGTGCCATTTAACCCCAAACTTGCTGCAGCCACAAAAACATGCGGATTACCAACATTAAAAAGGCTAGCGGTAAAAGCGCCAGCACCTGGCACCTTAATAACATCAATCTGCTGACCGGTAGGGAAAACGCTACCATCACTATCGGCAGGATCAAGAAAATCAAGAATAATCTCAGCCGCAGGAAAGGTCACTCCGTCCAGTTCAAAATCCCCCAACTCGACAACTTGACCATTTTTCACCGGCACCTTGGCAATGATTCGCTTATTGATATTCGCCTGCCAGATCCGCACTTCGGCAATCCCATCAGCTGGTACTGGCACCATATTTTCGTGAATAGCAAATGGTCCCACTGCAGAAGTTAAATTACCACAATTGCCAGAATAATCGATAACGGGAGCATCGATTGCAACAGCGCCAAAGAGATAATCGACATCACAATCATCTCGCATTGAAGGGCCAACGATAACCACCTTACTGGTACTTGAAGTCGCTCCTCCCATACCATCCACCTGTTTCCCGTAAGGGTCAGGACTACCAATAATACGTAAAAACAACTGATCACGCTTAATCTCATCAGCCGGTATAGAATCGGCACGAAAGAACACTCCTTTACTGGTTCCTCCGCGCATATAAGTCGCTGGTATCTGTTGCTGCATGTAATCTCCTTGGTAACTTTCCTTTATCTAAAGTCTAAATTTTCTAGTTGTTCTCCAGAGGAAAACTGAGAGAATGAACACGTGAAGCCAAGTCTCTGACAGAGAACAACAGACCTGCCTGCTCCTGTCCCGGGTGCAGTGAGGTGATAACTGTCCGACCAATAATCCAACGCCCCTCATTGCCTCCAAAGGAGTGCGTTGCCAACCCCCATATGGTATGCAACGCCACAGGCTGCCCCTGTCGAGCCCCTAAGTAGAGCATGACATGCCCAGGTAAATTGATGAGACCGAAAAAAGGCTCTGCCTGGCGACTGATTAGTTCTTCCATGTTTTCTTTACTTTGGGTCAGGTCAACCTGTCGCCCGACGGTGGTCTGCTGACTTGAATTCCGTGGCAGCCAGATCCCAAAAGGAGCAAATAGATCACGTACCGTTGCTGAACAATCCCGCCATCGGTAACGACCACCCCAATCATAAGGCTGGCCTATCATGGTTGCGGCAAGATCTGCCATGTTGCGGGGAGTAGGTTTCATCGGGAAAGGAACGGCTGCCTCCCTAGCAATTTTCGCATTCAGAATTTGTCCCTGCCCCATGACATTGGCACCAACCACCAGAACAGTGCGCTGTGATTGGTCCGTTCTAAGGACAGGGAATAAGGTTCCAACCTGGCACTGAAGTTGACGTTCACTATTATTGGGAACCATCAGGTTGCTATCCAGAACGCAAGCCACCAAGGGAAGCTCTTCAAACCGCCTCATCAGAGATTCATCAACCCTCGCAATATCGCGAGCAGGCAACCAGCCGTAATAAGCCGGGGTCTCAGCAAACAGCCACTCTCCATCACGAGACTGGTGAGTAATTAGCAAGGGAGTATTAACCGGCACAGAGCTATGCTGCAGCATATCAAAGGGGAAACCTTCACCAGCCTGACGCGGATCTTTGAACAACGGTGCCATGGTCGGTAAGGCCCGCAAATTGGTGTTGGTAACACTGATAGCACAACGGGCCATACTGGGATAATGTCCCTGATCAACCTGGTAAATTAGCCCTTCGCGCCGTGCTGACACCAGCGGCTGTAGGTTTATATCATAAACCTCTTTCTCTTTAATCCAGGCAACCGCCCAGAAAGCAGAGCTGGTCTCAGGTAGCGGTCCGTGACTATGCCAGGGACGGAAAAATTGCTGACGATAATGAGCAGCTACTGCCTCGACCTGCTCTGGAGACAGGACTATAGTATCCGCAGTATCCTCAACCAAATAGCTATGGGGGTCTTGACTGTAACGGCTCAAATCTTCGGGCTGTACCCCCTGCAAGTTTGGAGCACATCCAGTCAGCATCAGAAACAGACTGAGAAACGGAAATAACACAGAACAACGATGGACCATTACACACATAAATCCTCTCTGCTATAAACTGGTTTAAGTGGATGTAACTGTCCTAACAAAAAATGCGCTCGGGTTAAAGAGTGAAAGATTAACTTTGCTCTAAACCGAATCTACCTATTAAGTTGTTCCAACAAAATTTCGGTACGTCCGGGGCAATAAACCACCTTGGCGGAAAGTCTCCCGTTCGTTATCATTATACAAGCGCAGGTCGAGTTCAATCTCGTCACAGCAACCATTTATCCGCTGGATTCTTATTTGCACACCATTTAAATCTGGATCAAACTTGATATCAAACACTTCAGAACCATCCAGACCCAGAGTTTTACGCGTCACCCCGGCCGGAAATTGTAACGGTGCAATCCCCATATTAACCAGATTAGACCTGTGAATCCGCTCAAAACTTTCCGCAATTACCGCCCTGATTCCGGCCAACCATGGAGCTTTTGCAGCCGTATCACGTGATGACCCACAACCATAGTTTTTTCCGGCCAGAACAACTAATGGCTGGTTGCGCTGTTGATACGTAGCGATCGCTTCATAAATGCGAGTTTCCTCATCCTCTGGCATAACTCTGGTCCATGAGCCCTCCTTGCCCGGAACCATCTCATTCTGCAAGCGGATATTGGAAAAAGTCGAACGGACGATGATATCAGACGATCCGCGGCGTGTTCCGTAGGCATTGTAATCAGCGGCAGCAACGCCATGCAAATCAAGAAAATCCGCAGCAGCACTACCGGGCGGGATGGTCCCTGCAGGAGTTATATGATCTGTAGTAATCGAATCACCAAGAACAACCAGAGGACGCAAACCGGACCAGGTCGTCACCTTCGGTGCTTGCAAGTTGATATCCTGCAGGTATCCGGGCCAAGTCACGTAAGTTGAGAAAGGCCACTGATACTCACCATGGTCTATTTCCAGAGCATTCCAGTGCGGATTAACCTCACGAATCCCCGTATATATGTTATGAAAATCTTCAGCACTCAGAAACTGGTTAAGAATAGCCGTGACCTCTTCAGTGGTCGGCCAAAGATCATCAAGATAAACGGGTTGTTGTTGATGATCATAGCCAAGAGGAGTGCGGGTCATATCGGTCGCAATACTACCCGCCAAAGCGTAAGCAATAACCAGTGGTGGTGAAGCAAGAACATTACTGGTTGCCAGGGGATGAATACGACCTGGAAAATTGCGATTGCCCGAAAGGACGGCAACACAGTTCAGTTGGTGTTCTTTTATCGCATCACTATACTCTTGATCTAAAGGCCCTGATAATCCACCACAGGTCGAGCAGGAGAATGACGCCAGCTGAAAACCAAGAGTATCGAGATAGTCTTGCAAGCCACTCTGCTTTAAATAACGTGCAACCACTCGCGATCCTGGAGCTAGCGAGGTCTTAACGTGAGGCTTGCAACGTAACCCGCGTTCGACAGCATTCTTTGCCAACAGACCTGCGGTAACCATATTGACCGGATTAGCGGTATTGGTACAACTGGTAATAGCCGCGATAATAACATCCCCATCAGAAACGGCTGCTTCTGCTCCGGTGACTGGTTCAGCTCGTTGTGGTTCAACCTTATTAGCGAGAGTTTCCGAGACTTTACCTAACGCAATGCGCTGTTCAGGCCGGCCAGGCCCGGCAACCACCCTGCCTATCGCCCCCAAGTCAATAGAAACGACCTGATCATATTCAATGGTTGTCGCCTGCTCTGAAGCCCAAAGCTGCTGAGTTTTGCTATAGGACTCAACGATGGCAATCTGACCAGCCTTGCGCCCACTACGCTGCAGAAAATCCAACGTATTACTATCCACTGGACAATATACGCATGTAGCTCCATACTCCGGTGCCATATTGGCAATAGTGGCCCGATCTTCGACAGAGAGGCTGGCATAGCCGGGGCCAAATAGCTCGACAAAACAATCGACGACACCAAGCTTTCTTAACCGCTCAGTCATGGTCAAAGCAATATCGGTCGCAGTAATTTTAGCATCCGGCATCCCGCTTAACTCAACCCCAATGACACGTGGAACATTAATCACGGCTGCTTCGCCAAACATGATGGCTTCGGCCTCGAGCCCACCAATCCCCCAACCCAACACTCCCAGACCGTTAATCATAGTGGTATGGCTGTCTGTGCCGAAGCAACTATCCGGAGCCAGCAGCAGTCCATCATCGCTCTTTAACTGTCCAACACAAGAGGCGAGATATTCCAGATTAACCTGATGAATAATACCGCCGCTTGGCGGGATGATTGTCAGGTTTTCAAAGCGTGACTCACATGCTTTCATAAAAGCAAAGCGTTCACTATTGACCTGACACTCACGCGCTTCATTCTTGTTAAAAGCGTCACTCTCAGCCCAATAGTCAATGGTTGCGGAGTGGTCAATCATTAACGCCACCGGCAACGACATATCGATTTTTTCGACATCACCACCCGCCTTGGCAACTGCAGAACGCAACGCCATAATATCGACCAGCAATGGCAGACCCAACATATCCTGCAAAACCAGCCGTAACGGCCGAAACGGAACCGCTCCCGCGGATCGCGAAAGAACATCTGCAACTTTTGCTCCGGAAGAATCTTCACGCGCTACGTTTTCAGCCATAACACGTAAGCTATAAGGCAAAGTTGCAATGCTGCGGCCCAAGAGCTGCGGTAAATCAGTAATCACAAAATTTTGTCCGCCACAGGATAAAGTTGTTTTCATGGTGATATGCCTTTTGTTATAAACAGATATGGTTTTTTGTTTTACAAATTACCACCCGGCAAAATATCAGGCAAGACAAATTCGCTTCGATTGCTATAATGGTTTTCCAAACACATACACTTTCAATCAGTTAAAAGAAATGACTATGACAATTACCCCCCTGGTCAAACAGGTCGCCAATCACATTGCGGACTATATCAACAGCCTTGACAATCCAGCCGAAGCGATCCTCTCCGAACGTCCACTAGCTACCCGCTTACGTGTGTCTCGCGGTCCGATCCGTAAAGCTCTGAAACTTTTACAAGAGCAAGGAATTATTGAGCCAGGGGCGAAGGGAGGCTTTGTTGCAAAAAAAGCCCCCAAAAAAATCTCCTCCGCTTTTTCAAGCGACCCCCTACCTGCCAGTGAAAACCTCTACCAACAGATCGCATCAGCACGACTCTCTGGTGAATTAAGCGGACGTGTCAGCGAAAATGAATTATTGCGTCGTTACCACGTATCCCGTTCCCTACTCACCCGCGTCCTGCAAACTATTGAGGTTGATGGCTGGATAGAATCACTCCCCGGCCATGGTTGGTTTTTTCCAGCCATGGAAACCAGCATAAAAGACTATCTGGACGGCTACAGATTCCGTGCCGTTATTGAGCCCGCTGCGATCCTTGACAGTGCGTTTAAAATCGACCGCGAAGCACTAAAACGATGCCGCACTGAACACCAGCAGCTATTAGCTGGCGGAATCGAACAGGCAACCCCAAGCGACATCTTTCAAATCAACAAACGCCTGCACGAAACAATCATCAGTGGCAGCAACAACAGCTTTTTCATCAGTAGCCTTAAGCGTGTTAATGGCCTCAGACGCCTACTGGAACATAATCACAAAACGGACCCAGATGTGGCCCTGACTGCAACCAGGGAACATCTCGCAATTATCGACCTCTTGCTTGCTAACAAACGCTCCGAAGCGGCCGCAGCATTAGGCAGACATCTAGGCGATATCAGTGAACGACGCAGCCAGCAACAGATAATTGTCAAGAGGGCTAAATCTTAATGAGAGCACTTGTAATCAGCTTCAGACTCCTTTAATCTCTTAGTATTCAATCCTATTCACTTATGCAAAGCCGCATCAACTGATCGCGGTTTTTTATATTTACTTGTTCCACCGTCGTTTCGGCGCATATTGAAACGTTAAGGACCAAATGTATGTCACATGATTTACCTCTTATGATCGCACTGATTCTTATCGCCAGTATCGCTTGCCAGTGGATTGCCTGGCGGGTCAGACTTCCGGCCATTATCTTTCTGCTTATGACTGGCATCATAAGCGGACCGGTCCTGGGCCTGGTAAACCCCGAGGCGATTCTGGGAGACCTGTTTTTTCCATTCGTTTCCATGTCTGTTGCCATCATTCTTTTTGAGGGGAGCCTGACCCTGAATTTCCGTGAAATCAGTGGCTTGCAGGGAGTGGTACGCAATATGGTCTCCTTTGGCATGCTGGTTACCTGGCTTATTACCGCCGTTGTCGCTCGCTTTGCCATTGGCCTATCGTGGCCGATTGCTTTGCTTTTTGGCGCCATAACGGTTGTTAGCGGACCTACCGTTATTGCCCCACTGATGAGGACAGTACGACCAACGGCTGCGGTTGCCAATATTCTGCGCTGGGAAGGAATTGTTATCGATCCTATCGGAGCCTCCCTTGCGGTTTTGATCTACGAATTTATTATCACCGGCGGTGGTCAAAATGGCCTTGGCCACACCTTTATTACGATTGGCAAACTTCTTCTGGTTGGAGCGGCCATTGGCTGTAGCGGTGGTTACATTTTCGGACAGATTATCAAGCGTCATTGGCTGCCGGAATTCCTTCACAATGTGACGGCCCTGACCCTGGTTATTGCCAGTTTTAACATCTCCAATACCATTCAGGATGAATCGGGACTGGTGACTGTAACAATCATGGGCATCTGGCTGGCCAATATGAATGATGTCGATATGGAGGAGATCCTTAACTTTAAAGAGAGTATCAGTGTTCTACTTATCTCCTTGCTGTTTATCATGCTTGCTGCCCGTCTCAATCTGAATGCGCTGCTTGATCTGGGCTGGCGAACAATTTTCTTATTTATAGCCGTTCAATTTTTAGCCCGTCCTCTAAACATTGTCATTTCCGCAGCTGGTTCAAAACTCACCTGGCCGGAACGCAACCTGCTAGCCTGGATTGCTCCCCGTGGCATTGTTGCGGCAGCTATCTCTGCCCTGTTCGCGGTACAGCTTGAAAAAGCCGGTCATAGCGATGCGGCCCTGCTGGTGCCATTAACATTTTTCGTTATTATCGCGACCGTTGTCGTGCAGAGCATTACCGCTCGCCCCCTTGCTAAGTGGCTTGGAGTTGCTGAACCAGATCCGAAAGGGTTCCTGATTATTGGTGCCAATCTGATCAGTCGCGAAATCGGCAAAGCCTTTATGCGCAATGATGTCAAAATCATGCTAACCGATACCAACTGGGATAATGTTGCCAAAGCTAAAAAGGAAGGACTTCCCGCCTATTTTGGCAACCCACTCTCCGAACATGCCGAGCGCCATATGAGCATGTCTGGAATTGGCCGGGTTCTTGCGCTGGCCCCCCACTCCAATATTAATGTCTCAGCCATGATGCATTTTCGGGCCTTTTTTGACCGTCAACACCTGTTTTTACTCCAGACGAAATCACAGGAAGATATACCGGAACGCTCTAAACTACCTAAAAACCAGGGACGTATTCTGTTCGGCCAACAAGTTACCTTTTCAACCATGTACGAAGCGCTAGCCAAAGGCGGGAAAATTCATACGACAAAACTGACCGAACAATTTAGCTTTAACGATTTTATGGCAAAACATGGTAACAGTGCGACTCCACTGTTCAGCATTGATGAAAATAAAAATGTCCGTGTGTTTTGCGATAATGATAGCCCAGCCATGAATAAAGGTAAAAACGGTTTCGCTATTGCCCTTATCTATCTCCTAAATGCTCAGGCAGAAGAGATTAAAGAGGAAGAGCAGATGTTGGAGCAAATCCCCTCCTAGCGTTATCCCCCTAACATCATCACTCAGCAGACAAGTTTATGTGGCGCATCGTATCTATTCCACATAAACTTGCCTGTATAAATGATCATCCCTCATCAGGTGCTGATCTCAACCTAAAAAATTACTCCCTCATAGCAACCCCGACCCTATATTTTTCCCATAACAATATTCTAGTTTTAAAATAATTATAAAAATAGAACATCTTTATACCTTGATTTATAGACATAACATCGTTATTCTTTAACTGTTAAATTTTATTCTATTTCTATGTTTCTGATTTATTTAAAACAAATTACGGGAGAGAACTTATGAACATTTCATGCTTACTATTTGACCGCATGACAACCCTTGACGCCATCGGCCCAACAACTATTTTAGCGCGTATGCCAGGCGCAAAAGTGTCTTTTGTGGGCCTGAACAAAGGGGAGATTCGCTCTGTCCAAAGCGAGTTAGGCATGGTTGCCGATTACGATCTGACCGATGCTCCAAGTAGTGATATTATCATTATACCTGGCGGACCAGGAGTCAGAGACTTACTAGGTAATCAGCGCGTTCTAAATTGGCTGCGCAGTGAATATCGGTCGGCCAAATGGATTGCCTCGGTATGCACTGGCTCGTTATTACTTGGAGCTGCAGGGTTACTTCAAGGACGGAAGGCAACGACTCACTGGACAGCCGTGGATGAACTACGTAGCTTTGGCGCCAAACCAGTTTCTGAAAGAGTTATCATTGACGGCCGCCTAGCAATGGGAGCAGGAGTTTCGTCTGGAATTGATCTGGCATTAAGTCTTGTATCTCTGTTGACCGATGAAGAAACTGCACGGGCGATTCAATTAAAAGTAGAATATGACCCTCAACCACCTTTTAGCGGTGGCACACCACAGAAAGAAAGCGCTGAAATTATCGACCTGGTACGTACCTTTAAGCCAGCTATGGCAGAAGCACTCTAAGGTATTTGAACACTCAATTTATAGCAGCTCTCAAAACCGATAAAAATAAATAAAAAGGCAGCCTCACTACTGAGCCTGCCTTTTTGCTTTTATTTTAATTGAGCATGATTAGCCAATCAACTCTTGCCTTGTTGCTTCATGAGCATGGCTCGCCCATGAATTATGAGGCATAATGGGGGCAGCATGCTCTAATCCTGTTGAGACTTGCGATTGCCTCAGAGTAAATCCCGCCAAGAGAGCATTCAATTGTTCTGCCTGACCTGACAGTTCATTCGATGCCGCAGCAGTTTCTTCTGCGTTAGCCGTATTCTGTTGGGTGACAGCATCAATCTGCTGCATCCCATAAGTCACCTGGGAGATACCAGCGGCCTGCTCTTTAGAAGCAACGGCAATTTCAGAGACTAAATTTGCAGCCTTAGTAACACCATCGACAATTTCAGCCAAGGCAGAAGCTGTTTCAGTAGCAATATTACTTCCGTTCTTTACCCGTTCAACTGATGTGGCTATTAGATCTTCCGTTTCTTTTGCGGCTTTTGCACTTCGTGCTGCAAGGTTTCTAACTTCTTCAGCAACAACGGCAAATCCTTTACCGTGTTGTCCCGCCCGAGCAGCTTCAACGGCTGCGTTGAGGGCAAGTAAGTTGGTCTGAAACGCAATTTCATCGATCGTCTTAATAATTTTGGCAATACTACTACTCGAGTCATTGATTTCCTCCATCGCTTGCATCATGGCAACCATCTGATCATTACCTTTTTCTGCAGAAGCCTGTGCATTCACAGCCAGCTCATTAGCAGCTGAAGCATTTTCTGAGTTAAGATTGGTCTGAGACCCGACCTCTGTCATTGAGGCTGAAATTTCCTCAATTGAAGCAGCAGATTCAGTAGCTCCCTGCGATAAAGATGTGGAGGCATCAGATATTTGCATCGACATGGAATTCACCTGATTAGCAGAATCACGGACCTGGGTAAGGGTCGCATTGAGCTTTTCAGTCATCAATTTAAAAGCTTGTCCAAATGCATCCTGTTCAGAAGCGAGCCGAATATCTACTGCAAAATCACCATTTGCAATCTCTTGTGCTGCAACGACTTTATCTCGCATATAACTGGTCAAATTATTAAAAGCGCGAGCAGCTGAACCAACTTCATCGTGGCGATCGCTCAGCTTTTGAAATTTGCTGATATCACTTTCATATACTTGAATATCGCCATCAGCAAAGCGAACCATGTAACTGGTAATAAAACTGACTGCCCCTGCCAATCCTTTAGCAAAAATAAAAGCAAGCAGAATACCGCCAATCACAACCACTAAAGTAATACCTCCTAACCAATATCTAAACTCAACCTGATCGTCAGCGATCATAGCTGCGATATCACTGCTGGCAATCCCGATAAAAAGAATGCCAATTGGCTTTCCTTGGTCGTCAACAATAGGATCGTACGCGGTCAGATAAGGCTTACCCAGGATATTTGCGTTACCCAAGTAAAGTTCCCCAGCCATGATGGGCTGATAAGCAGCAGATGTCTTACCAAGAAAAGTTCCTACGGCGCGACGGCCATCTTCTTTCTTAATGTTGGTGGTTATTCGTTTGAAGTCATCATTTTCGCGGGCAAAGATTGTGGCAACAATTCCCAACTTCCGGGAAAGAGTATCAACAAACTCGAAAGTCCCTGCGATCTTGTTATTTTCCACATCGACAAGCTGATCATCAACCATGTGGACTTGGCCAAACGAGCTAGACATAGCATCCTGAGCAGAGTGAATATCACCCGCCAACTTTTTTTTCAAAACATGAGTAGACAAGGTATCAGCCATTTTTTTCGACATAAGCAAAGACGTCGTGCCAATAACAGCTGTGGATATCACAATGCTGGCAACGACAATTCCAACTATCTTTTGATACAGACTAAGTTTCATAGGTAGCTCCGTTTGATGATGCAAAGGTCTCATCTGTGTCTAATTTTAAATTCTGACCATATCGAAGAGCACAGACCGTGCCACACACAAAGAAAGACACCTAACCAATTGTTTAAACGTGACTTTCCCTACATAAGAGCAATTTTTTTAAATCCTAAAGCCTTGCAAGGATTCTTGACTAAAACAACTATACCTCACCTAAAATATTGAATTTACTAAGCTTTACTACCTTCAAGTATTCTTTAACCCGCAATTTTTATTGCACCCTTTTTATTAGCAATCAGTAACATCAAATAAAGTTTTCACCTTTGCCTAAACTCCTTCAATTGCTATGGTTGATTCTCTATACTCGACATCAGACAACAACCTCTAGCCATCCCAAGATAACCTTATGGAACTTCTCATTATTACTATTTTGTCGTTTATCAGTGCCCTCGTCACCTCTATCTTTGGCTTTGGTGCGGGCCTGGTGCTGACCCCTCTACTCAGTTTCATCATGCCCCTCAAAGAAGCGCTGGGGATTGGAGCCTTTATTTTTCTGTTCACTTCTGGTTCTAAATTTTTCTGGTATTTTAAGGACGTTAACTGGAAAACGTACCGCTATGGTTTTGGGCTCTCTCTGATAGGTCTGGCAGGAGGGTTTTCTTTAATTACGGTCGTTGAAACATTTTGGCTAGAAAAAATTTATGCTGCGATGTTGATTATATTTGGCCTAAAAGCTCTGCTGAACAAAGATACCAATGAAAAGCTTCTGCCCCTCCCGTTCTATCCCGTAATGGGGGGTCTGTTTGCAGCCATGATCCACGGCGGCGGTGCCTTTTTCATCCGCCTGTGTCGCGGGACGGGACTGAATCGCATGCAAACAGTCGCAACCATTGCTGCAATCCATTTTTCTCAGAATATTTTTAAAACAGCTTTCTTTGCCGGAGCAAAATTCATAGCACCCGCTTATATTATTACTCTCGCTCCAGCATATATCGCAGCCATTATCGGAACCCGCCTTGGCCGCTTCATCCTGCAACACTATGTTAATGAAAGGCTATTCTCTCTAGGGATAGGAATATTACTGGTGCTGCTGTCATTGAAATATATCATCTAGTTTCGATTTTTCTTTGCGGCAATAAAATCAAGGACTTGCGCTTAAGACGTAATACTTTACACCACACAAGCAAGTCCGCAGATTGACACAGCCACGGCAAAAAAGGGCCGTTTCCGGATAAAAACTATCTAGCCATCTTTTCTCTCACCACCCCGTTCTTTTAAATTTTACATAACCCCACAATTTATCGTTGATATACTTTAATGATATTGATATAAGAAATGACCATCCATGAGAAAGGTCTCATCTTAGTATTCTCAATGAAGAGAATTCAGTACACCTGTAAACAATTTATGGGTGACACACGTTAACTTCATTATAATGCCGCTTAAAGCGTCATAGAGGCTTTTCTATGTCCGAAAAAATTCACTATAAAGATGTCCATGTCCCTGCCGTACTGAAAAATCTCATCAACCACATGACGAATGTTGAAAGTTATAGAGAAGAATTGCGAACCCTTGGTGGACAGTGGGACCTTCTCACCATTCTGGGGCAGATGAGTGGAACAGGTATGGACATGAGCGAAACCAGGCGCGGTTTTCAGCATTTAACCTCGGAGCTTCTTGGTCAGCTAGGCCTGGAGATTCTCTCAAAAACCGTACGTGAATTAACCGGAAAAGCTCAGGTTACTGTCGATATAGTGATACGTAATCTGTTTGAACGGACGGCAGATATTGGCTTTCTCGCCACGGATGATGATATCCGCTCATTTTTAAAGAACCAGGCCTCAAACCACCGTAATCTTCCTGTTCCGCTAACAACAGAGCAAAATCCACCACAAAATACCTTGCAGCCAGCCAGAAATACCAAACCTTTACGTGAACGCTTCCGTGAATATGTCGCTAAATATTCGGTCTATTCCAATATTATTTTACTTGATACTACTGGCAAGGTGGTTGTGCAGCTTGATGAGGGCAACCAAGTTGACCAGTCAAATGATCCCGTCATTACTGAGGCACTCAATACGACAGCTGAGTACGTCGAAATTTATCGCCACAGTGATCTTGCTCCTGACCAGGAAGAGTCCCTTATTTATGCTTTTCGTGTTACCGAAACAAACGATAACCGGACAAAACCTTTAGGCGTCTTATGTCTTTGCTTCCGTTTTGAAAATGAAATGCAGAGCATTTTCAGCAAACTTAAAAAGAAGAATGATTGGTCGGTACTGACACTGTTAAATAAGGCAGGAAAAGTCATTGCGAGTAGCGATCCATACCAGATTCCTACTGGTGTGACCCTCGATTTTGAACTAACCAGCGAATTCAGTCGCTGTCAATTCGCCGGTCGAGAATATTTAGCCACAACTTGTGCAACAAAGGGGTATCAAGGCTTCGTTGGCTTGGGCTGGTACGGTCATGTCATGTTACCTCTAGATCAAGCCTTCAACAAAAATACTGATAACCTTCTGGGCGACACCATTGACAGTGAAACATTTAATGCCATAATGAAGGACTCTCATCTATTTTCCGATCATCTACGCTCCATCCCCATCCAGGCAGATCAGATTCAAAACGAGCTGGAACGAACGGTATGGAACGGTAACGTGCGTGAAAGCGATGCACAAAGCAAAGTTCTGCTGTGGAACATTTCAGATGCCGGATCACGTACCAAACGTGTCTTTGAAGAATCTATTGGCAATTTACAGGAAACCGTCGTTAGCGCATTACTAAATGAGGTTGAATTTCAGGCCTCATTAGCTGTTGACATTATGGATCGTAATCTTTACGAGCGAGCCAATGACTGCCGCTGGTGGGCATTAACCTCTGAATTCCGGCGTATTTTATCGCAACCTGTGGTTACCCCTGAAGACGGTTCCACCATGGCAAAAATACTCTCCTATATCAATGAGCTCTACACTGTATATACCAATCTTTTCATTTTTGACCGGCAAGGCACCATTCTGGCCGTTTCAAAACCTGAGCAAAAACACTTGATAGGAACATGCCAAAACGCGGCATGGGTAACAGACACCCTGAACTTAAGGGACTCACAGAGCTTCACCGTCTCTCAATTTGAAGCGACCGAACTCTACAAACAAGAAGCGACCTATATCTATGGCGCCGCAATCACAGATTTGAATAACCATAAAAATGTTGTTGGCGGCATCGGCATTGTCTTTGACAGCACACCGCAATTTGAGGAAATGTTGAAAGATTCATTACTCAACGACAAAACAGGTGAACCGATAAATGGCTGCTTTGGCCTGTTTACCAATACAGCTGGCGACGTAATCAGCTCCACCGATGCCGCTTTCGCGGTTGGTAGTAGAATCCCCCTCGACCCTCAATATCTCAAATTGCAAGGCTCAGCATGTTCTGGCATTGTCGAATTAGCCGGAAACTATTTTGCTTTGGGAGTAGCCCAAAGTAGTGGCTATCGTGAATATAAAACCAGTGATGGCTATACAAATGATGTTCTTAGCATGATATTTATGCCGCTAGCAAAAGTGACCGATCGCCAAGAAGCGAGTCTCTCCCACACCGATACGCATCACAACCTCGGAAATCTTCGCGACTCTGGAGATGTCGTTGAACTGGCCACTTTTCACCTGGGGCAGCAGTGGTTTGGTGTACGATCGGAGCTAGTTTGTGAAGCGGTTTACAGTAAAAAAATAACTCGAATTCCCGCCTCACCCAGGGGAATTCTTGGTGAAATCATGTACGCAGATCACCTTATTACCGTAATTGATCTACGCGACCAATTGCCAAACTGCGCAATTCCAATCAAACCCGCTCAGGAACTACCAATCGTAGTCATCAAAACAACAACTGACTATATCGGTATCGTTGTTGATAACCTCGGCCCCATACCCGCAGTCAGCGAAAAACGTATGGAACTCATTTCCATGTTGCAAGAAGCGAAAACGCAGTATATCGAATGCCTGGTAAAACCCAACAACACCAAAGAACAAAAACTGCTACTTGTTATCGATCCGGAAAAACTTATCAACTGTCTGATTAAGTCTAAAGGCAAAGAATTTGCTTTAACCTAAACGCAGTTTCAACAGAGTTATCCACAGGAAAAATATACCGTCCAGCCATTTTTCGACATAAAAAAACCTCGCTCATAATAATGAATAATTTTATGAGCGAGGCCTCCTATCATGTTAATTTATAGCTCTTTATTTAGACTTTTTAACCCGAAAACCGGAACGTTCCAGAGCTGCGGCTAAGTCAGTCTTTACCTCTTTCTGAGGAGCTTTCTTTTTGTTTCCCACTTTCTTATCCACAGGTGGTCGTTTAGCTGCACCGGCAGTATCAGGCTTGCCACTACGCATAGTTAAAGAGATGCGCTTACGCTGAATATCAACTTCTAAAACCCGCACCTGAACCTGCTGACCAACCTTAACGACCTGATTTGGATCTTTGACAAAAGTATCAGCCAGTTGACTGATATGAACCAGCCCGTCCTGATGCACACCAATATCAACAAAAGCCCCAAAGGCAGCGACATTGGTGACCACACCATTGAGAGACATCCCCTCTTTAAGGTCTTTTACTTCATTAACGTCCTCACGGAAGCTGGTCGAAACAAAGCTATCGCGCGGATCTCGGCCTGGCTTTTTTAGCTCTGCAACAATATCGCGCAGAGTCGGCAAGCCAACACTTTCACTCACATACTGCTGTAAATCAATTTTATCCAGCAGCACGGGATCACTGACCAGTGCCTGAAGATCAAGTCCGGCATCTTTCGCCATCTGCTGAACCAAGCGATAACGCTCGGGGTGAACGGCGGTGTTATCAAGAATCTGTTCGCTGTTACGAATACGCAAAAAACCAGCAGCCTGCTCAAATGCCTTCTGGCCAAATCGGGGGACATCCAGAAGCTTTTTACGCGTTGAGAAACTGCCATGACTATCGCGATGACGCACAATCGCTTTGGCTAACGAATCACCGATACCGGAAACAAAGCTGAGTAAAGGGGCACTTGCGGTATTGAGATCGACACCAACATAGTTGACACATGACTCAACAACATGATCGAGTGCCTTCTTCAGCGCTGTTTGACTGACATCGTGCTGATACTGACCAACGCCGATACTTTTGGGGTCGACTTTAACTAGCTCAGCTAGAGGATCTTGCAACCGCCGGGCAATAGAGATGGCACCACGTACGGTCAGATCGAGATCAGGAAACTCTTCGCGTGCTATATCTGAAGCGGAATATACACTGGCACCGGCTTCACTAACCATAACAACCGGGAGCTTCTTTCCAGCATCTTTAAGGACGCTGCGAACAAATTGATCCATTTCGCGACTCGCAGTACCATTGCCGATAGCGATCATTTCAACCTGTTGTTGATCAATAAGACGCAGTAAATCAGCCCTGGCAGCATCCACACGTCCACCCCCAGTATGAGGATAGATGGTCACGTGCTCAAGAAAACGTCCGGTGCCGTCAACAGCCGCTAATTTAGAACCAGTACGCAACCCGGGATCAACCCCTAGCACCCGCAAACTACCAGCAGGAGCAGCCAGCAACAGGTTACGCAGATTCTCAGCGAAGACCTTAATCGCGTCTTCATCGGCATTCTGCTTGGCCTGTAGTCTAAGCTCAACCTCAATCGAAGGGGCAAGCAAACGACTATAGGCATCTTTGACGACATCCTGTAACCACTGTTGATAAGGATTACTTGTGGCAACGAGCAATCTCATCAAACGAGCAAGGATGTCGTCCTCCGGAGCAACAATCTGTAAGCGTAAAAACTCCTCCTTTTCGCCTCGGCGCATAGCCAGCATGCGGTGAGAAGGAATCTGTTTCAATGGTTCACTAAATTCATAATACATTTCATATTTACTGACAGCGCCCTCTTTACCCCGTGCCGGCTGGGAGCAAAACAACCCATCGTCCCACGTTCTCTCACGCACAATGGCACGCGCCTCGGCCATATCGGCAAATGATTCAGCCAGAATATAGCCTGCACCTTGTAGCGCAGTAGCACTATCTGCAACACCAGCTTCGGCATTAACAAAAGGGATAGCAAGTTCTTCAAGCGACGCCCCATCAGCTTGGATAATTTTTTGCGCCAGCGGCTCCAGTCCTTGTTCTTTTGCAATGGTCGCTTTGGTTCGCCGTTTCGGCTTGTAAGGCAGATAAAGATCTTCCAGTTCAGTCTTTTGCCGACAGGAAATAATTTTAGCCTTTAAATCTGCAGTCAGCTTCCCCTGCTCATCTATCGATTTAAGAATCGTCTGACGACGGTCTTCGAGCTCTTTAAAATAGGTTAACCGTTCCTGCAGAAGCCGAACCTGGACTTCGTCCAGCTCACCGGTTGCTTCCTTACGATAGCGAGCAATAAACGGAACAGTGGCTCCTTCTTCCAGTAAAGCAATCGTTTGCTTAACCTGAGTCGGTTTAAGCCCTGTCTCTTCCACCAGAAGAGATGCAATATCCAATGTCATCATGTCAGTCATAAAAGATAATCTTTGCTGAAAGTTAAAAATATATGTTTGCAGCACGTGCTGCTTATAAATGAGAATCTGTGGTCTCAGGGGGCGTCGATGGTAGCATGCCTCTTTTACTTTGCATAGAATCTATCGTAACGTTCTACTAAGAAATAAAGAAGAACCCACCATTAGATTTCTTTTTGGCCCTAATCCACGTACAATGAACAACATGAACCTGTCTCAAAACAATGATTATTAATGTACTTAAGGAAGGATTGACGATGAAAAACTCTTTAGCCATATTTACTGTAACTATCTGCCTATTATTATCCGTTTCGTTACCAGCACAGGCGGCTCGCTATGGCTTTTTTCTCGAAACAGCATCCGGTTCAGGTGATGCGGAATGGGATTCTGATACCTATGATTGGGACATCGACACGGAACAATTTGCCTTCGGACTGGCTATTGATGGAGATCCCTCCCCCGACCAACCATTCAGCTTGCGCGTAAACATAGGTCTGACGAATCTGGACATTGAAGATAACAACCATGACACACTGGAAAGTGATGGTATTTACAGTGAAGTCCTCTTTACATTTTCACCAATCCGCACAGACCAGATGCGCTGGTGGCTTGGCCCACTATTTAGAATCGGTTATTATCATGGAGAAGGGGATGGCTTTAATGTTGATGTCGATTTTACTGAACTTGGCGTTGGTGTAGCAACCGGGTTTAATATCGATATGGGAGCAGTGATTGTTTCTCCATCCATCGGGTGGCGTACCAATAGTTATTCAGGTCGAGGCCGATTAGAGGATGGCTTCCATGAGGATTGGAGTGGTCATGCCTCAAGCATCTTCTTTAATCTCGCCACGTTTTTCTGATCATTGCCCATTAACCGCGAAATAATCTGGTATCGATTCAACAGTTTCGGATCGATACCGGGAGCAGATTTCATCTAAAAAATACTCCAGGAATCTTATTCAGATAATATTTCAGGCAGAATCAACCGATTGACCATCAATATGTTGCCATCCTTGCCCATATTTTGTAGTTTGTTTAGCGCGTTGCATTGGGTATCTCCCGGTGCTAACAAATAAAGTGACCTTGGAAATCCGCACACCCAATTGATCAATATAGAAAGTGAGGAGCTATGCCAGCTTATCGTTCACACACCAGTACTCATGGCCGTAATATGGCCGGAGCACGTTCTTTATGGCGCGCCACAGGAATGAAGGATGGCGATTTCGGTAAACCGATTATCGCTGTTGTTAATTCATTTGTTGAATTCGTTCCCGGTCACGTCCATTTAAAAGACCTTGGCCAGATGGTCGCCCGCGAAATTGAAGCAGCCGGTGGTGTTGCCAAAGAATTCAATACCATTGCTATCGATGACGGAATCGCCATGGGTCACGGCGGCATGCTCTATTCACTACCATCACGTGACCTGATTGCTGACAGTGTTGAGTATATGGTCAACGCCCACTGTGCCGATGCCATGGTCTGTATCTCCAACTGTGATAAAATCACCCCTGGTATGTTGATGGCATCCATGCGCCTAAACATTCCAGTCGTTTTTGTCTCTGGTGGTCCAATGGAAGCCGGCAAAGCGGTTATTGACGGTAAAGATCAAAAACTTGACCTGATTCAGGCCATGGTCAAAGGCGCTGACCCGAATGTTTCTGATGAAGAATCGAATCAGGTAGAACGTTCTGCCTGCCCGACCTGCGGTTCCTGTTCAGGGATGTTTACCGCCAATTCCATGAACTGCCTCAATGAAGCGATTGGTCTTGCCTTACCTGGTAACGGTACTGTTGTTGCCACCCATGCAGACCGTAAAGAACTGTTTTTGGGAGCAGGCCGCCTTATCGTTGATCTGTGTAAGCGTTATTACGAACAGGAAGATGAGTCCGTTCTGCCTCGCAACATTGCTTCAGTAAAAGCTTTCGAGAATGCCATGCGTCTTGACATTGCTATGGGTGGTTCAACCAATACGGTTCTGCACCTGCTGGCAATTGCCCAGGAAGCCGGCGTCGACTTCACCATGGATGATATGAACCGTCTGTCCATATCAACACCTTGTATCTGTAAAGTTGCGCCTGCAGTTGCCGATGTCTTTATTGAAGATGTTCACCGTGCTGGTGGGATCATGGGGATCCTTGGCGAGCTTGACCGCGCAGGACTGATTCATCGCGATGTTCCAACTGTTCACAGTGCAACCATGGGTGATGCTCTTGATAAATGGGATGTCATCAGCACCACAGATGAAAAGACCAAAGAATTTTACCGCGCTGCCCCCGGCAACCGTTTTTCACTGCAGGCATTTTCTCAGGATGAACGCTATGAAGAGCTTGACACTGACCGCAGCAAAGGTGTGATTCGGACCGTGGACAATGCCTTTACCAAAGAAGGTGGTCTGGCTATTCTCTACGGCAACCTGGCACCAAACGGTTGTGTCGTCAAGACAGCAGGTGTTGATGAAAGCATCTGGGAATTTTCCGGTCCGGTTGTCCTGTTTGAATCCCAGGAAGATGCGGTTGAAGGTATCCTTGGCGGAAAAGTCAAAAAGGGTGATGTCGTTGTTATCCGTTATGAAGGGCCACGTGGTGGGCCAGGTATGCAGGAAATGCTCTACCCGACTTCATATCTTAAATCGATGGGTCTGGGCAAAGAATGTGCTCTGATCACCGACGGTCGCTTCTCCGGTGGGACCTCCGGCCTGTCAATCGGCCACGTCAGCCCCGAAGCAGCCTCAAAAGGAAATATCGGTCTGGTCAAGCAGGGCGACACCATCGAAATTGATATTCCTAAACGCAGTATTCGCATTGCTATTTCTGATGAAGAGCTGGAAGCACGCCGTGCAGAAATGGAAAATAAAGGCGATGCCGCCTGGTTACCAGTTGACCGCGATCGTCAGGTCAGTAAATCGCTTCAGGCTTATGGCCTGTTAGCACAAAGTGCTGACAAAGGAGCTGTCCGTGACCTGAACCTGGTGAGGAAGGTTTAAAGCTGGAAGGTTAGAGTTACAAAAAAAGCTGCAGGGAGTTATTTCCTGCAGCTTTTTTTGTTAGTTTTTTTCCGGCAGATTCCAAACTGTTGTCATACCGCTATCTGGCTCGCCCTCGATGAAATCGACTTCGTAGCCAAACGTATAAGCAACAGCTTTGACTGGTCGCGGAATATCCATTTTAAAAGAATCGGTATCTTGAGTACTGGACCAGCTTAAAGTGGATAATTGTTGATAACTGACCACACGCTTATCACTATCAAGCAAAAATAGATAGACGTTTAGATTTTGTGCTCTTGCGTACATAATTTGCGGATGATTGGCATAACCTATTGTGCCCTGAACGGACAGATCTCCTGCTGTTGCAGTGACCTGATGGCCAATCTTCAGATACATATCCTGCCAATCAAGCGATATCCCCCCAGAAGCAGGGAGCTGAAAAATCAGTGCAGAATCTGCCACGGCATTCAGGTAACGCTGCCCTGTAGGCTGACAGCCCAATATCACCACACTCAAAAATGCCACTAATATCGTTCTTAACAGTTTGCTTCGCATCGCCGTTCTCCATGATGTATAGAGCTACACAGAATCCAGATCCGGTTTCATAACGTAAGGACAAAAAAGACTGGTGATTCTTTTTCATCGCTACAAAACGGGAATTGAATTGCTCGCAGACAACCAACTTCCTAAAATCAAGAGGTCGCATATATATAAATATCAATATACATCATAAACCACGACGAAAGAAACCAGCTACAAGGAATTAATGCGACGTCGAATTATTCCATGCCTGACGCGCTTTTTCTGCAAACCATTGCTGATCACGTAGTACAACCTTTATTAATTTTGCATATTTTACATCGAGGGTTTTGGGGCCAGCGCCATAAAAGCGGACAAATATTTTACCGTTTTTCATTTCTCTCTTAATTATCCCGGCGCCCCATTCTGGCTTACCAAGAATGCGAACACGATCACCCGGTAAATATTCCATGAGCTGTCCTCCCCAAATTAAGCCGAAAAAATAGAACCGACTCTATAATGAATAGCGCAGCTAAACGAAATGTCAAACCGACAAAGAGTATTTTCTATTGTTTTTCAATAGCTTAGAAGAAAGACAAAGAGCACTCTCCGGCTTTTACTGAATGATTCTGAAGGGATAAAAGGAGATGTACCAGTTTTTTTAATCGCTCTTATTTTTTTATAACCGGTAAGCCCGTAGCGAGCCAACCAAGCATTCCATCGCTAACATTGTAAAGTTGACGACCATTGGTCACTTCAAGAAGAAATTCACAGATCAATGCAGTTCTGCGACCGCTACGACAAATCAGAACCAGGTCTTGATCAATGGGAACAAGTCTATTCAATTCGGCAAGCCATTGTAATGGTTTACTACTACCATCAGCAGCGAAAAATGTCAGGCATAAAGCTTCTTCAACCACGCCCGTTAATTGCCACTCCTCAGGTCTTCGAACATCAACAAGCGCTGCTCCCTGCTGAAGCAAACCAGAAATGCCCGAGCTTGTAACCTGATGATATCTTCTCTGGGTCATAAATCCTCTCAATCAAATAAAATCATTTTAGATGCTTCCACCCCAGCATGTAAATGCATAGCTGTCACATTTGAGGTATAATTGTTAAAAGCTCTTTTTCATCACGAGAACCAGGAGGCTGTCGGACTTTACATGAATCTGCTGCAAAATCATCTGATCGGACCATATTCCCGGCACTTTTCGACCAATCGTTACGGCTATTCACCTTCAAACGGTCGAAAATCTGTTCTCGACCAGCTGATTTATTGCGACAATCCGTAAAGCCCCACAGTCTACTAAGCTGCAACAAATTGTCATCGGGAAACCGAAATCACGTTTTGACGAACGTTTTTTTGTAAAGGAGGTCATATGCTTCCCCTGTATAAGACAATTCTGGTCACATCTGATTTTTCCCCCAACTCTGATCACGCCTTTAAACACGCTGTTATGCTCGCCAGGCAAAATAACGCCAAAATCTACCTTCTCCACGTCATTCAGCATGTTGATTCCTCTATCCGTGGCTACCTGGCAACGGTCATCGGAGAGAGCCGACTCACAGAATTTGAGCAGAAAAATTACCACAATGCTCAGGAAGAATTGCGTAAAGAACTCAACCAATTTGCCGAAAAAGAGCTGAGAAATTACCCTCAGGACCTGGCCCGATTTGCAGGGTCAAGCGTTGCTATTGGCCAAGCAGTTCCTCAGATATTAGCGACTGCTGAAGAACTAAACGCTGATGTCATTGTAATGGGCACTCACGGTAAAGGCGTGATTGAACATGCGTTTCTTGGCAGCATTGCTGAAAAAGTCTTACGGAAAGCAAACCGCCCCGTGCTTACCATTCCTCTACCAAACTAACCTTTACTATCCCGCTTTTGGCAGAACTGGAGAAGAACCTTTTCCTGGCCCTGCCAAAAGCATTCAATTCCTGAAGAAATAATCATTTGCACGTAGAGTTGGCTTATGAATCTTTTTATTTGTTTTTTTCTTAATTTTAACTAATATTATTTCAGGTCTCTTTTTTCTAGATATTAAATACACTGCAGGGACAATAAATGCCCAGTGATACCAACAAAATGAAAGTCACCCTCAACCGGGACAAAAATCGCCTCTACTGTTCCTGGAACGGTGTTGTCTCAAAGGATGATTTTGAACGCTTTTTTACCGAGGTTCGCTTTGCGGTTAGCGATCTACAACCAGACTTTGCAGTAATCAATGACCTTACTCATTGTAATTGCAGTGCCTTGGCAGGGATTCCGACGTTCCAGCAGGTTATGAAATATCTGGTTGACCAGGGTATGAAAGATGTTGTCCGGATCGTCGTCGACAAAAGCTTGGTATTTTCCCAATTTTCAAACCTGTCATTAAAAACCGAGGGTTATATACCTGTTTATGTGCACTCTCTTGAAGAGGCAGATCATTTTCTTGATTCTCAGGCCCAAAGGCACCATATTCGGCTAAAAATGCTCGACAAAGAGATCAAATTTAAAATTGATGACAATTTGTACACCGGCACTTTAAAAGATTTGTCCCTTGGCGGATGCGCCATCTGCAGCGGCGAAACAACTCCGGTCCAACAAGGACAATGCATCGAGGTCTTCTTTGCTCTAACCGGTAAAAAGGCACAGATTCATAACCTTACTTTTAGTGCAGAGGTTATTCGTACCTTTGACGACGGTTTTGCTGCAGTTTTCAGCAACCCCGATGATCTTAATTTAAAAAAACTTACCGAGTGTCTGAGCCAATCAGTACTTAGCAAAACAAAATAACCACCAACCGGGAACCTGACAGTTGTTTTTGCAGTTTTCCATACGATAACGAAATAATAATTGAGAAAAAGACTTATTCTTTCCATCAAGATCGAAATAAGCAATAATAGAAAGATGTTTGGGTTTAATTCTGGTCGATAAAACTACTAAAAAAGGAAAATCGCCATATGTCCTCAATAACCGCATTTATTGCTGCTCTTGCTGTCATCCTTTTTATTGTGGCAGTAACGCTTTTTATGCGGTTAAGGAAATTACAGAGTCAACTCTCCCCTACCGAAACAATCACGCCAGATGAAAACATGCAACACTTTTCCATGGTTGAAGCACTCCCGATCCCTGTGTATCGCAAAAACCGTAACGGACAACTCTGTTATATTAATAAAGCCTTTGAAGATGTGACCGGCATTAGCCGGGACACTCTGCCTGATAACTCTGTTGATGAATATAATTCTCCTGAGTTTGCAGCTATGTATAAAGCCCAGGATGACAAATTATTTGAGCGCGGTGGTGATCAGATTTATGAAGGGAAAATTAAAAACCAACAATCACAATCGCGCGATATTGTTTTTCACAAAAGAGCCATTAAAAATTCACAAGGTGATGTAACCGAGATTATCGGGCTGTTTTTTGATATTACTGATCGCAAAGTGATTGAACAGGAACTACTCGAACAGCAACGCATGTTCATGTCCCTGGTTGAAAATCTTCCTGACTTAATTATTCGCTATGACTCAAACTATCGTCGTACTTATGTCAACCCGGCCTATTTTGAGTTAACAGGAACTTCGGCAAGTCAGGTGTTAGGTTCTAGTACAGGAGACATCTGGAGAGGAGACATTCCTTTTGATGATTATCAAAAGCGCATCAAGAACGTCTTTACTAGCGGTATCATTGAAAATTTAGTCATTGCTCAACCCGACCGCTTTGGGAAAAAACATCTATTTTCAATATCTCTGGTTCCTGAAACAACGTCAACAGGTCAAATTACTGGTGTTTTTGCTATTGGCCATGATATTACCAAGCTAAAAGAAATCGAAAACCAATTCCGTAACTTAACGGATCACTGGCCGGATGAAATAGCGACCTATGATCTTAAATGTCGCCGCACATTTATAAATCCATCGATGCGAAAAACCTTGCAAGGTCCTGGTCACAAAAAACAACTACTAGGGGAAACACCTACCGAAACCTTTCCGGACGTAGCTGCTATTCACGATTATGAGAAAGCCCTATCACACGTTTTAAAAACCCACGAAGTTTGTGATTATGAAATGATCTGGACTGGTGACCCAGACCAAATTCAATATCGTCAGATCAAAATACTCCCAGAATACGATATAGCCGGACAAATTAGTGGTGTCTTTACCGTTGCCAGAGACATTACCCGCCGTAAACTTGCAGAGCTTCAGCAACAAAAAAACCTGGATTTTTTTGCTAAACTGGACCGCGTTAACCGCACCATTCAACAATCTAACGACCTTAATCAAGTCATGAATGATACTCTGCGGGTTATTGTGGACATTTTTGCATGTGACCGCGCCTTTCTAACCTTTCCATTAAATCCAAATGTCGAACATTTTTCATCACCGATTGAACAAACACGACCAGAGTACCCCGGAGCACTACAGCGCAATGTTAAAATAGACATAGATGATGATATCCGTCGCATGATTCAGATCGAATTAGCCAACGATTCTCCGGTTCGCTTTTCAGCCCATGGGCAGCACCCGGTACCACCCTCTTTAGCTGAAAACTTCCAGGTTAAATCGATGCTCTCCATGGCTATCTACCCCAAAATTGGAGCTCCATGGAACTTTGGCTTACACCAATGCTCGTCTGACCGAGACTGGACTGACGATGAAGTCCGACTATTTAATGAAATAAGCAAGAGAATATGTGACGCACTGACTGCGGCGCTCAGCTATCAAGACCTGGAAGAGGGAAAAAGGTTTATTGATGGTATCTTTCAGCACATTCCAACCATGCTCTATGTTAAAGATGCCAAAACACTCTCCTATGTCAGAGTTAACAAATCTGCTGAAGAATTTATGAAAACGACAGAAGCAGAGATGATCGGCAAGACCGACTTTGACTTCTTTGACGAAGAGACAGCCAATTTCCATCGTCAAAAAGATATGGAGGCACTTGAAAGTCAGAACCTCATCATTATACCGGAAGAAGTCTTAGTGACCCCTGAGGGAACAAAACATTTTCTTCGGGTAAAGAAAATGGTCATGACTGACCAATCCGGAGATCCCACTTATTTACTTGTACTTACTGAAGATATCACGCCCCTTAAGATATCCCAGGAGACAGCCCGTCAATTTACCCAGGTTATTACACAGAACCCCTATAGTATTTTATTTACGGACACTGAAGGGCATATTGAATTCGCCAACCAGAAGTTTTATGAGGAAGAACAGATAAGCCCAGCAGAACTGGCTCAAAAAAATCTCCAACAATTGCTCGATCTTGATAACGATGACCTAAAAGAGATTGGTAATGCTATTAAGGAGAACGGGGTCTGGCGTCAGGAGCGTCAATTTTCTATATCCACCGGGGAAACACTGTGGAAAAATCTTCAGGTTACTGCAATAACCGATGAAAAACTGCCCGATAACCCGATTACTAATTTTGTTATCCTGAGTGAAGACATCTCGCGCCGTAAACAGCTGGAGGAACAATTACAACACTCGCAAAAGATGGAAGCTATCGGCCAACTCGCTGGAGGTATTGCTCATGATTTTAATAATATGCTTGGAGTCATCGTAGGTCGCACAGATTTAGCGTTAAACCGTCTTAAACCTGAAGACGCCCTGTACAATTCACTTCAGGAAGTTAACCGGGCAGCCAACCGTTCAGCAGATCTGACGCGACAATTACTCGCCTTTGCCCGTAAGCAGGAGGTATCTCCCAAAATACTCGACCTCAACGAAATAGTTGAAGGAACACTGAATATGCTGCGACGCTTGATTGGTGAAGATATCGGCCTTGCCTGGCTCCCCAGCCCCAAAATTTGGCCCATCAAAATGGATCCTTCACAGCTTGACCAGATCCTGGCTAATTTATGCGTTAATGCCCGGGATGCCATGAGTGCAGGTGGTAAAATAACCATTGAAACAGCCAATGTTCCCGTTGATAAGAATTACTGCCTCGGTCATAGCGAAGCATCACCAGGGCACTTTGTAAAACTTTCTGTCAGTGATAACGGGAGCGGTATTCCGGCCGAACTACTCAAGAAAATTTTTGACCCCTTCTTTACCACCAAAGAGCTGGGTAAAGGAACTGGCCTGGGCCTGTCGACAGTTTACGGAATTGTAAAACAAAACAACGGCTTCATTAATGTCTATAGCGAACCAGGGCAAGGCACCACCTTCAGCATCCACCTGCCGCGCAATAAAGACGAACAGACTGACAACGCACAACCTGAAAAAACACCGTTGCCCCGAGGGATAGAAACCATTCTGGTGGTTGAGGATGATCAGAATATTCTGGCCACAGAAACAAGTATGCTGGAGATGTTGGGCTACCGTGTATTTGCTGCGGAAACCGCCGCAGAAGCAATATTACTGGCAGAACAATATTCCGGACATATTCAATTGCTTATTTCTGATGTCATCATGCCCGATATGAACGGCCACGAATTGGTCACCCTGATGACAACCCACTACCCACAACTCAAAATCTTATACATGTCAGGTTATACAGGGGATGTCATTGCCCATCATGGAGTATTAGAAGAAGGGGTCAACTTTATACAAAAACCGTTTTCTCTCCATGCCCTTGCGACCAAAGTCCGTGAAGTGCTGGATAGCTGATAAATTTACAGCAGAAACGAAGAGCTGCCTTTCATTGTAAGACAATTTATATTTAACTGGTTATCTAGTTCGTTTCTGTCCGGAAAGCGCCCTTTTTCACCAGCTCGGTGTCAATCTGCGTATTTGCCTGTGCGGCGTAAAATACTACGCCTCCGCTCAAATGTTTTATTTGACTTTTCCAATCTCTTAGCCCTATCATTACAGACTTCTAACTATCATATCTTTGGCAATGACGCCAATTTAAGACTTAGGTTCTGTCCGGAAAGCGCTCTTTTGCAACAGCTCGGCGCTATTCTGCACACTTACTGAAATTCAATCTATCGTCCATCGTTGTAATTTTCCATACGGAGATTTGCATGAATTCACATAACGCACTCGATTATCATTGGGTAATTATCAGCGCTTTTCTTGTATTCATGATGCAACTGGGTTTTGCCATGGTTGAAACCGGTTGTGTGCGATCAAAAAACACGATCAACGTAGCGATGAAAAATCTGGCTGATACAACCTTTGGCTTTTTCTTTTTTTGGTTAATCGGTTTTGGACTCATGTTTGGTCAAGACAGCCATGGGTTATCGGGGACAACTCTTTTCATGATCGATGGCAAAAACAATGAAATTACCAGTTTTTTCTTTTTCCAGGCGATGTTTGCTACAACTGCAGCAACGATTGTTTCAGGTGCTGTTGCCGAGCGTATGAAATTTAACGGTTATGTTTTTATCGCTATTCTGGTAACAACATTTATCTATCCAATCTTTGGCCATTGGGCTTGGGGAGATGGCGGATGGCTGAAGAGTATGGGCTTCACTGACTTTGCAGGATCAACAGTTGTCCATTCAGTTGGCGCCTGGGTCGGGCTAGCTGGTGCGCTAGTACTTGGCCCGCGACTGGGAAAATTCCATCATGCAACAACGCGTTACTTTGCCCCAAGTAATCATAACTTTATTGTTTTTGGAGTCCTTATCCTCTGGTTTGCCTGGTTTGGGTTTAACGCCGGAAGCTTGCTCTCCTTTGGCCCGACAGTTTCTTCGATATTACTCAACACATTGATTTCCGGTGCGAGTGGAGGCATCTGCGCCTACCTGATCAGCCTCCTGACAAACAGGCTTGTTAATGTGGAAGTCTTTAGTTTCGGAATTATCGCTGGATTGGTTGGAATTACCGCTGGCTGCGCCCAGTTCAATGCCCCACAAGCGGTCTTTGTCGGTGCCCTTTCGGCAATTATCATGTGCATTTCTGAACGCATATTGCTCGAACTGCACATTGACGATCCTCTAAGTGTTGTTGCTATTCACGGTTGTGTCGGTATCTGGGGCACCATGGCTGTAGGATTTTTGGGATCACCTCCTGGCCAGTTAACCAGGCTTGAGTTCATTTTCGTTCAAGGTCTTGGTGTCAGCACCGCTTTTATTTTATCGTTTTCCTGCGGCATCCTTTTGTTTTATCTGCTTAAGCAAACCAATGCTTTGCGTGTTTCACCCAAAGATGAGGTTCTTGGTCTTAATATTACCGAACATCAAGCCCGTCTACCCTGGGTCGAAACTATTGAAAGCATAATCCGCATTATGCGTTCAGGAAACATGTACCGCAAGATCCATGAAGAACGAGGCACTGAAGTCGGTGTTGTCGCACGTTTTTTTAATTACTTATTGGGGATTCTTCATCATCGTGAAGTCGAATTGATTTCATCAAATAAAAGTCTAAAATCTCAAGCTCATCTGGATACATTAACAAAGACTCTAAATCGGCGAGGTTTTCAGAATAAGGTTGCGTTGCTAAAAACAGCTCAGAAAACATTTTCCATCATCATCTTTGATATTGATCATTTTAAGAAAATCAATGATTCGTTTGGTCATGCTGCCGGCGATTCGGTTTTAGAAGAATTAGCAGAGCTGGTCAATTGCCACCTCACTAAAGAGGATATTTTTGCCCGTTGGGGTGGTGAAGAATTCGTAATTCTGCTACCGCTTCAGGATGAACAATCAGTACTGAAAAAAGCTGAACTCTTGCGCAAAATTATTGCAACTCATCATTTTGCGCTTATAGGCAGCCTGACTTGCAGCTTTGGCGTTGCTAACTTCAGCCAGGCAGAAGCATCTTTTGAACAAGCTTTTGAAGAAGCTGATAATGCCCTGTATCGTGCAAAAAACAGCGGTAGAAATCAAGTCTGCTATAATTAGCTATTCCTCCACAGCACCCTCCGGCTACTGACGAACCAGACGCAGATTGCCTATTTGTTCTTCAAAATTGGATCGAAACGGATTAATGTCCAAACCGCCACGTCTGGTATAGCGTGCATAAACAGTTAGCTTTTCCGGCTGGCAATAGCGCATCAAATCAACATAAATACGCTCAACACACTGCTCGTGGAATTCGTTATGTTGGCGAAAGGAGATGAGATAACGTAACAAGGACTCGTGATTAATACGTCCGCCCTGATAACGAATTAAGACACTACCCCAGTCTGGCTGATTGGTCACAAGGCAGTTACTTTTTAACAGATGACTATGTAGCTCCTCTGAAACCTGATCCTGTTGATCGACAGCCCCATTCAATAAGGTCACATCAAGAGAATATTCGTCAACAGCAATATCCAGGTCATCGAGACAGATGCCGGGAAGTAGCTGAAGCTGCTCATCGGCGCAGTGTCTTACATCGGTAAGTTCAACAGAAACATCGCCCCCGGCGGCAGCTGACAAATCAGTTGTCATTTGCCTAGTAACCTGCCCGACATCACTCCAACGCATCTGATTGAATGAATTCAGATAAAGTTTAAATGATTTTGATTCAATCAGGTTAGGGGTTGTACAAGGGACCTGAAACACCCCCTTGGCAACAATAGGCTTACCTTTATCATTAAGCCAAGACAGTTCATAAGCATTCCAGATATCGTAGCCCGAAAAAGGTAGAGCACCGTCAATGCCGATATCATCACGTTTAACCTGGCGTGGAAAAGGGCATAGTAACCCGGCATCATAAACCGATGGGTAGATCGTTGATTTTCCAAGCGGTAAATTATTTTCAGGGTTGCTCATTTGTGTCACCTTTTCAAAAAACATTACCCATCCAGGTAAAAGACTGATAGAATTATTCGCTTATTAAGATTAAAGCTATTTTTAGCATAATTGGTGCCTGCGGGAAACTCCTGATGGCATTTACACTACTTTCAGTCATAGACTGAAACTTTATTTCACCGTCAACATGGAGAAAGAATATGAAAGTCGGATTAGTCGGTTGGCGTGGCATGGTCGGCTCCGTTCTGATGCAAAGAATGGTTGAAGAAAAAGATCTTGCCGGCGTTGAACCTGTATTTTTTTCAACCTCTCAAGCCGGACAAGCGGCACCAGATTTTGGTCAGGGTGAAGGTCTTCTTGAAGATGCGACAAACTTGACCAAACTGGCCGAGCAAGATGTGATCATTACCTGTCAGGGCGGCGATTATACCAAAGATATTCACCCTAAATTGCGTGCAGCCGGCTGGGATGGCTACTGGATTGATGCAGCTTCAAGCCTGCGTATGGACGATAATGCTGTCATCATCCTCGACCCTATCAATCGCAATGTTATTGATAAAGCCCTCGCTGATGGCTGTAAAGATTTCATCGGCGGCAACTGTACCGTCAGCCTCATGCTGATGGCCATCGGTGGCTTATTTAAAGCAGATCTGGTCGAATGGGTCAGCTCTATGACTTACCAAGCTGCTTCAGGTGCTGGTGCTCCCAATATGCGTGAGCTCTTAAGCCAGATGGGAACGTTGGAAACCAGTGTAGAAAGTGAACTAAAAACACCAGGCTCCAGCATTCTGGATATTGACCGCAAGGTCACAGAAACACTGCGCAGCGACAGTTTCCCGACGAAAGAGTTTGGTTTTCCGTTAGCCGGAAGCGTGTTGCCATGGATCGACCGTGAAGTTGAAGATGGCCAAAGCCGGGAAGAATGGAAAGGGCTTGCTGAGACTAATAAAATTCTTGCTACTGAAAATCAGATCCCGATTGATGGTATCTGCGTACGCATTGGTGCCATGCGTTGTCACAGCCAGGCAATCACCCTGAAATTGAAGAAAGATCTTCCCATTGCAGAAGTCGAAAAAATTATTGCGGAAGACAACGAATGGGTGAAACTGATTCCAAATACGAAAGAGGAGACCCTCTCTGGATTGACTCCTGCTGCCGTATCAGGAACACTGACCGTACCAGTAGGTCGCGTACGCAAAATGAAAATGGGCCCTGAGTACCTGTCTGTTTTCACCTGCGGTGACCAATTACTGTGGGGCGCTGCAGAACCTCTGCGCCGCATGCTTAAGATTCTCAAAGAAAATTAATAATACACAATGGAACAAGAAAATTTTCGCTGTAGCTAAAAGATCAATCTGCTACAGCGGAAAAAGCCGTTTTGGGAAAGACCAACAAAAAGACCTTCGATCTATGATCGAAGGTCTTTTTGTTTACACACGAGGTATTACTTACAAGGATTCAATGAAAAGCTCAAAAGCTTTATCTCGCTGGTCAAAGCGAGTAGTGCAAAAGTATTTGCACCAATCTATAAAAAACTATGCCACAAGGAAAGGTACAGGAATTTTATCAGTTGTCAGCTACCCAATATTTCGGGTAGCTGACCGTATTATTAAAGAGTCAATTATGGGAATACCAGAGACTCATCGTTGTAGAACTCACCGAACAGTTCCTGATCACTTGGGCGATCTTCAGGAATTGGACGAGCAACCCAAGTCACGTTCATGTAGTGCTTCAGAGAAACGTTCTCGTTGGTGATGTTACCCCCCCAGGTACCACAACCCATGGAAGAGGTCATTGGCATACCGTTGGTCAAAGAACCGGAGTTGGCTTTTGACTGAGGCTGGCGAACCATAACGCGGCTAACTGGCATTGCCATAGCGTGCATATGGATGTGATCTTCGTTGAAGCTGTAGATACCACAAGAGTGACCACGGCCACCAACACGGTAGATAGCCTGCAGACGCTCAAGAGCTTTGTCGTAACCACCTGCGTATTTGAAGACACCGATGATAGGAGCCATTTTCTCTTTACACCAGTGGTACTCAGGACCGATGTTGTCTTCTTCAACCAACAGCATGACAACGTCTTCTGGAATGCTGAAACCAGCTTTTTCAGCAATAGACTGAGCTGAACAAGCGATGGTGTCGATGGTACGGTGCATTTCGTCGTCCCACAAAACAGCGGTCAACTTAGCTTTTTCTTCAGCGTTACACAGGTAACCGCCTTCAGCTTTCAGGCAGTCGAGCATGTCAGCGTAAACGCTTTCGTGAATAACCAGGTTACCGTCAGCACTGCAACCGGAACCGTAGTCAGCAGTTTTAGACAGACGTACGTTCATTGCCGCAGTCTTAACGTCTTGAGCGGTAGTTTCGTCGAAACACATGGTCGCGTTACCGGCACCAACACCGTAAGCAGGCTTACCAGAGCTGTAAGCAGCTTGAACCATAGCAGGACCACCAGTCGCGATGGACAGGTCAGCCTGGCTCATCAGGTACTGAGAACCTGGAATGCTTGGCTTTTCGATACACAGGAACAGATCTTCTGGCAGACCAACTTTTTTCAGAGCCGCACGCATAACAGCGATGGTTTCAAAAGTGGTTTGCTTGCTACGTGGATGCGGAGCAAAGATGGTCGCATTACGAGCTTTCAAAGAGTACAGACCGTTGGTTGGAGGAGTCAGCGCAGGGTTAGTGGTTGGAATCAGACAAGCAACAACACCAACTGGCTTACCGTACTTGGTGATACCCTTTTCAGGGATATCTTCGATAATGCCAACGCTTTTTTGACGCATACAATCGCGCAGAATACCAACAATCTTAGCGCGCTTGTAAGGACGACCAGCACGGTCACCAAGACCACTTTCATCAACGCCCATTTGAGCCAGGCGGGTAAAGGTCTTTTCGTTAGCAGCAGCCCAGGCAACAGCCTGAACAGCGCGGTCGATGGTTTCCTGATCGACATTTTCGATTTGCTCTTGTGCAGCACGAGCACGGGTGAACAGCTCGTCGATGTTTTGCTTTTCTTCTTCAGTGAGTACTTTAGGCGCTTTTGCCATCTTTACATCTCCTGTTCGTAACCAAAGGTTAACGGTTTTGACATCTATAATTCTTGCAATAAGCAGAAGGAGGTACGTGTCGTTGAAGAAACGGTATTACAAGACAGAAATAAAGTAAAATTTATAATTCTTGAGGCATCCTCAAGTTTTATTTAAGGAAAACGGAAACGTCACCTCCTGGATTCAATATTCTGTAAAGATTATGGAAACCTACTCATCATATCTTAAAATTCTGAAGGGACGACTCTGGTAAAGAAGGGGAGAAAAGAAGATTATTCTTAGCTTAACAAGTTACTTTTATTCTATTTTACAGGACAAAATAAAGATGTAAAGGTGCGCTTAGTTGATTTTTGTATCCAACATTGTATCTAAAAAAAGACTGAGAAATTTCTGCCGCGGATGCTGGCGTTTTTGATATAAACCTATCCGCCGGAACAATTGTGGCGAACCAAAGGGGATAAAGGTATAAAGCCCTGCTGCGTCTTCAAGCCGTTGTTCATTAAATGACACGACAGTAATTCCTAATCCCTGGGCAACCATACTTAACGCCGCTTCGCAAGAATTAAATTCCATAACCTCTTGTGCGTTTATACCTTTTTTCAGAAGGTAATCATCCACAATGGTACCAGCCCACGCTGTACGGTCAAAGCGAATGAAAGGAAATTTTTGAAACAGGGCTTCTTCAGTGAGTTCCGGCGTTCCTTTGGGAGCAACAATATAAAAATACTCCGTATCATATTCGGTCCATTGACAAGATGGCTGAATGGAACTAATCGGCTCAGTAATCAATGCCCCATCCAGTTCATCCTCCTCGACTTTTTTAGCAAGTTCAGCGGAAAGACTGCAGAACAAACGAATTTTCAGCAACGGGTAATCTTCCTGTAATCCAGCTAAAACAGCAGGCAGCGGACCGGATACAACCGTTGGGATAGCACCAAGAAACAGTTCACCTTCGACCCGACCATCAGGATTAAGCTCTTCTTTCAAACCGTCATACAAACTAATAATCTGCTCTGCCCGCTCAACCACCAAACGCCCACTGGCGTTGAGCTTTGGCTTATGTCCATCGCGGTTAAACAAGGGGGTACCAAGATCTTCCTCAAGGTTTTTCACCTGCAGACTGACCGCGGCCTGGGTCAGGCCCAGCTGATCAGCGGCACCGACGAAACTTCCCTTACGGGAGATTGAGATTAAAGTACGAAGGGCACGTAGTGACATATCAAGACTTCTCCAAAACAGTTAATCTTTATTTAAAATAACCCTGAAGAAATGACAAGGCATTCCAAATTAGTAACCTAACTCATTAAACGAAAATTGACTAAAACAAAGACTCGCTTCCACAGTATCAATAATAAGGAGATGTTCTAACTTAGATAACTATAGCAAGAAATCCTTATTTAAATTTGAAAGCTATCGGCCCCTAATTGAAACCAAAAGCCTCCCTTTCAATACCACAATTTACCTTTGATTAATCAGAGGATATTCCATTTCTGCCAGAGGGTGCCCATAAAAGAAAGCTTATAAGTGTGAGTTGAAACAATCTATGACCATCCGAAATGTTGTCTATATTATCCGTTTGTTACGATTTAACTTCAATATTGTTGGATTTCTTTACACTATTCACAAAACCAATCTATTACGAGGTCAACCTACTGAAATCACAGCACTATAGACATGGCACAAACATTGCTTTATCAATAGTTTTCGTAAATTGCACGCCATGTGCAAATGATAATTGAAAGTTCTAAAGGAGGTTACAAGTGAAAAATATCATTCTAGCATGCTTCTTACTAATAAGTTTCGGTGCGACATCAGCTTTTTCTGCAAGTATTTTAATGTATGATGATTACCAGTATAACGATAATACGTGGCTTGATGCTATAACCGGACTCTCTCACTCAGTAACAAGTGTGACAGACGATACTTCCTTTGCCTCCTCATTAGCATCAGGTTCTTGGGACATGGTTATTACGCAGTTTGATATGAATTCTCACTCAGTAGCGTCAAGTGCATTGGGAAACTATGTACAAAATGGTGGGCAATCCATTGCGATTGGTGGACACTGGCGCACAGAATTTGATGCTGCATTTGACGTTACTCAAGCTAGTACAAACCTAAGTTTATTAACAATAGACCCATTGCTTAGTATCGGACTTAGCAGTTCTTCACTGACACTCACAAATCCAACCTATGGAATTTTTTCACGAAGCTTTAGTGCAGATGTCGGCAGCATCGTAGCTGCAACATTTGAAGATGGAAATGCGGGTATCGTGATAGGAAATGGAGGAAGTACCATCATCAATGGCTTCCTTGGCAATACACTTTCTTATGCAGACGAGGTTCAGCTTTACCAAAATGAAATCAACTACCTTCTTCAGTCTAACCCTGTACCAGAACCTTCCACATGGCTACTCCTTGGAACCGGTCTAGCTGGTATGGCTTATTACCGTAAAAAAAAGGGCTAGTAGTTCAGGTTACATCAAAAAGATAGTTTAAGGCGATTCCATCATGTATTACAGGAATCGCCTTTTTTAAAAGCTACAAGCCATGTTTCTAGGAATAGTAATAACTTGGTTATATATCATTCAAACCGCATGATCCCTTCTTGCGCAACTGAAGCAATCAGTTCTCCACTCTGACGATAAAAACGTCCACGGACATAACCTCTTGAATGCCCGGTAAATGAACAGTCCATAGCATGTAGCAACCAGTCCTTCAGATCAAAATCACGATGGAACCAAACAGCATGATCAAGACTTGCGATAAACAGACCCGGTGTTCTGAATGCTAAACCGTGCAGTTCTCGTGCGGTTCCAAGTAAGCCAAAATCTGACATATAAGCTAAAGCAGCTTGGCGATAAAGAGAGCTATCAGGGAGATCATCGATGAACTGCATCCACCAGTTTTTCTCCCGTGGAGCTTCCGAGATAAGAGGCTCTTTCTGAGGCACAGGTCTGATTTCAATGCGCATCTCTTCGGTACTTCTTTGCCGTTCCGAACCTGGAATATTTGAATGACGCAAATCGGGCAATCCGTCCGGCCCGACAACATCCGGCATCTGACATTGATATTCTGGGCTATTATCGGCAGCCAGAAACGATGCATTCAGCAAAAACATTTTACGCCCATTCTGCCACGCTGAAACCTGACGTGTCGCCAGAGTTTTCCCATCTCTTAAGATTTCGACTTGATAATCAACCGGTAACTGCGGATCTCCGGCATGCAGAAAATAGCAGTGAAGGGAATGGGCACTGCGCTCATCACAACTTAAACCAGCAGCCACTAATGCCTGACTGATAAATTGCCCGCCAAAAATACGACCAACCCCCAAGGGTTGAACCTTGCCGCGAAAATAATTTTCCTGAAGCGGCTCCAGGGTCAGCATCTCAGATAAATTCATAAAACTCTTTCAAAAAAAGTAGCGGTCTTTTGAATATTTTCATTATAGTATTAAGACGCGAACATGATTTTTTCTTATAACCTGTTAAAGTTATTACAAAGCATACCAATAAGCAAAGCAAGAAAGGGAAGTTAAAGTCATGAAAAAAGATGTTGTCAAACTCCTCATTTTCATTGTCGTTCTTGCTGCTGTCATCCTGGGCATATACGTTATCGGCAAAAGTATCGATAACAAAAGCAAATACCAGCACCCTATTACGCGTCCCGGAGCTAAGTGGTAAAAAAACTTTTGTTACCACCAGCTAAGTCCGCCTAACTTAACTGTTTTGCCAAAGCATCCATGACACGTTCAACGATCAGAATATGGGTTTCTTTGTTATTTTCCAGTTTAAATAAATCGGAAAAATCAAGCGGTTGACCAAATTGAATTTTCCCCTTCTGACCAACGCTTAAAAACTTCCAGTGATTAATTCCTGTCAGAGCCGTTGGTATTACGACAGGTCGGTGATCATAAATTAATTTACCAACCCCTCGGTTACCACGCCCCAACTTACCATCCTTATGCCTGGTCCCTTCCGGAAAAAGCATGACCTTTTCAGTTTCGAGTAGTTTTCCTAAGCGCTTGCCAGCCCGGACATCCCGCCCACGCTTGACCGGGAACGCGCCCCATGAACGAAAGACTGCTCCCATAAAAGCATTTTTGAACAACTCCTCTTTCGCTGGAGCCCAAACCATTTGCATCGGACAGGCACTCTGAACTGCCGTAGGAATAAAAACGGTATCGTAGCCGGAAATATGATTTGCCAGCAACAAAACCCCACCGTTTGAAGGGATATTTTCACTACCGGAAATCTCCAGTCGGTTAACAATAGAAGCGTAAAGGCCGATAAGTCTACTGGCCATCATCACCCACAAGCGTCGTAGAAAAGACACTTTCATGATATTCTCCTGATTCTAAATCTATTATGATATCTTATGGTCCTAATAGTCCTTGCGGCATCAGGTTGCATGCCTCATTATGAGGGCTTGAATCATCTCTGTCATGAGATAAATAGTTTCCAATCTGAAAACTTGAAAGTTTCAAGATGGAAACAACCTAAAAGCGTGTTTGTTGCTATTTTGAACTTTTTGATAGCAACTATATGCATGATACACAATTAAACAAATTTTTACCCAGAGGATTTTATTGATGAGTTGGTTATCAGGAATTATTGGTGGCGGCATAGGCGCCATGATCGCAGGACCATTTGGTGCCATTATCGGTGCCGCAATTGGTGCAGGTATGGGAGGAAATGGCCAAGCCTTACCTGTCCCTGGTGGTGGTATGAATCAGGCCCAACAACGCCAGGCGATATTTTTTACCGCAGCTTATTCCATGCTTGGAAAATTGGCGAAAGCTGACGGTCGTGTCTGCCCTAACGAAATTGCCTCCATTGAAAAAATCTCTAAAGAAGCTCTTGGTCTGGACCAGCAGACACGCTCTTACGCCATTAACGTATTCACTCAAGCCAAGGACAGTGCAGATAGTTTTGCTACCTACGCTGATCAGTTTAGCCAGTATTTTAGTCGCGACCAGCAATTGTGCAGCGCCATGATGACCTTCCTGTTTGAAGTTGCTATGGCCGACGGTGAAATGCACCCTCAAGAAGAAGTGATGTTACAACAAGCCAAATCAGCTTTCCGTCTTCCTGAAGGAATTTATCAATCGATGTACAGTCGCTATGTGGGGCAGCAGCAAGCATCCTCTGTCAGCCTTAATAAACATTATGAAAACCTTGGTATTTCTGCTGATGCGACAACCGCGGAAATTAAAAAAGCCTACCGTCAAAAAGCAATGGAATATCACCCTGACAAAATTGAGGGTAAAGGTTTACCGCCTGAATTTATTAAATTTGCCAATGACCGATTGGCCGAAATTAATGATTCTTATGATACGATAATGGCAACACGCAAATAATTTTTGCCCTGGACCGGTCCTTTTCTGCTGTAACTACGTCAATCTGCGGCTGTGCTTGTGTGGCGTAAAGTACTACGCCTCCGCGCACAGCCTTGATTTTCTTATTACAACGAAAAATTGCTCGGTTCAAAATCAAAAATTATCCCGAATAGTTTATTTTGACAGGAAGTGTAACGACAATCAAACTTAGTTGTTTTGATAAAGGAAAAGGGGGCCCGATGTCACAGCTTACACAATCTCCAGCTTGGTGTGATCTTAAAGATCATTTTACCACTATTGAAAAACTACACATGCGTGATCTTTTTATCGAAGATCCGCAGCGCTTTGAAAACTTTTCGCTACAACTGGGTGATATTCTTTTTGATTATTCCAAACATCGAATCACTGAAGAAACCCTGAACAAGCTGATTGCACTGGCAGAACAGGAAGGGTTGCAGGATAAAATCGCGGCTATGTTCCGGGGTGAGAAGATCAACACGACAGAGCAAAGAGCAGTACTTCATACAGCATTGCGTAACCGCAGTAACAAACCTGTTTTGGTCGATAATCAGGATGTTATGCCTCAAGTTAATAACGTTCTGGGGCAGATGCGCAGTTTCTGTGAACGCGTGCGTAACGGGCAATGGTTAGGTGCCAGTGGCCGCATGATTACTGATGTCGTCAATATTGGTATTGGCGGTTCTGACCTAGGGCCATTAATGGTCACAGAAGCGCTTAAATCTTACGGCCACGAACGCCTTAATGTGCACTTTGTCTCTAATGTCGATGCTACTCACCTGTGCGAAACCCTAAAAAAAGTCCACCCGGGAACAACTCTGTTTTTAATTGCTTCAAAAACCTTCACAACCCAAGAAACTATGGCCAATGCCCACTCGGCTCGTAGCTGGTTTTTAGAGCATGGCTTCAGCGAAGAAGATATTGCTAAACACTTTGCAGCCCTTTCAACCAACCGTGCCGCCGTAAGTGATTTCGGTATCGACCCCGAAAATATGTTTGCATTTTGGGATTGGGTTGGTGGCCGCTACTCCCTGTGGTCAGCAATTGGCATGTCCATCGCTCTTTACATTGGTATGGATAATTTTGAGGAATTGTTGGCCGGTGCTCATCGCATCGATGAACATTTTCAGACTGCTCCCTTGCGGGAAAATATTCCTGTTTTAATGGGCCTGCTTGGTATCTGGTACAATAACTTTTTTGCTGCCGACTCACATGCCATTTTGCCTTACGATCAATACCTGCATCGCTTCGCTGCTTATTTTCAACAAGGGGATATGGAAAGTAATGGTAAAGGAACAACCTTAAGTGGCGACCCTGTTGATTACTCCACAGGACCAATTATCTGGGGGGAACCTGGCACCAATGGCCAGCATGCCTTTTATCAATTAATTCACCAAGGAACAAAATTGATCCCAACCGATTTTATTGCACCGGTGAAAAGTCATAACCCTCTCAGCAATCACCACGAGCTACTGCTATCTAACTTTTTTGCCCAGCCAGAAGCATTAATGAAAGGTAAGACTTCAGCTGAAGCCAAAGGAGAACTTGAAGCAGAAGGGCTTTCTCCAGAACGCATTGAAGAATTATTACCACACAAAGTGTTTGAAGGTAATCGCCCCAGCAGCGCCATCATGTTTGAACAGTTGACACCAAAAGCTCTTGGTTCATTGATTGCGATGTACGAACACAAAATTTTTACTCAAGGGGCCATCTGGAACCTGAATTCATTCGATCAATGGGGGGTTGAACTAGGCAAGCAACTAGCAAAGAAAATTCTTCCTGAGCTGAGCCAGGAAGCGGCTGTTACTGCTCACGACAGTTCAACCAATGGTCTGATTAATTATTACCGGAATAATAAATAAAAACATCAGCAGCCGCAAAAGGGAGAAGATCTCTTTGCGGCTGCTGGTTTTCATTATCACTGTTAGATCTGAATGAAATTATCATGTGCCAAACAAAAGTTGCTGAGCCTGTTTACCTACCAATGGCTGCGCAACCAGATAACCTTGGATGTAGTCACAACCTGCCCCTTTTAAGAAATTGACCTGCTCAGGGATTTCAATCCCTTCCGCCACAGTCTTAATGCCCATATCTTTCGCCAATGATATGCACGCTTGAACAATAGCTTGATCACTAACCGAATCAAGAATACTGCGGACAAATGATTTATCGATTTTCAGAATTTTAATCGGAAAATGTTTAATATGATTAAGGGATGAAAAACCAACGCCAAAATCATCCAGACTTACAGCAATACCGAGATCAGCAATATCCTGTAAAACGACTGCAAGATGTGCCGTATCAGTGAATACTGCAGTTTCTGTAATCTCAATTTCAAGCGCTTGAGGAGGCAGATTGTACAATTCGATATATTTACGGATTTTATTGGTCAGATCAGGATCTTTAAGCTGTTGAGCAGAAAAGTTCACCCCTATCGACAGGTCTGTGCGGCCCATATCAAACCAACTTCTCAATTGCTTACAAGCCTCATTAAGTACCCAATCACCTACCTGACGGCTTAAACCGGACTCTTCGACAACTGAGAAAAAATCATCGGGATAGATCAACCCACGCTGAGGATGCTGCCAGCGAATCAACGCTTCAAAACCAACAATGCGCTGATCCGAAAGAGCGACTTTCGGCTGATAATGCAGAACAAACTCCATACTGTCGAGGGATTCATCAAGTTCAGCCTTCAACTTATTTTTTTCCAAGTAGGGCTCATAATGATAGTCAGAAAAGAAATGATACGTTCCACGCCCTGCTCGTTTCGCCTGATACATTGCAAGGTCAGCATGCTTGAGAATATTGGCAACGTCGTCACCATCATTAGGGTAAAGAGAAATCCCGATACTGCCGCCAACACGGATAACATGTTGATCGATATCAAAAGGATCCTGCAGATACCCTAAAATTTTTTCAGCGATGGAGATGGACTGAGTCGCAACATTTTTTTGCCCTCTGATACCATCCAATAAAAAAACAAACTCATCACCATCCAGCCGGGCGACAGTATCACTCGCTCGAACCAGTGATCTTAACCGTTTTGCAACCTGCTGCAGCAGACGATCCCCGATTGAAAAACCATAGGAGTTATTGACCTCTTTAAAAAAGTCGAGATCCAAAAAGAGAATCGCCAATGAGTGACTATCTCTTTTTGCCCGCCTCAATGCTTGTTCAAGACGATCGTAAAATAAAGCGCGATTTGGCAAATTGGTTAAAGTATCAAAATGTGCCAGCTGAAGAACATGCTTCTCGGTCGTCATTTTTTCGGTTATGTCAGTACAGATACCAACATAGCTTTCCACCTTGCCATTATTGTCAAGAACTCTGTTAATACACAATAATTGAGCAAACAAATCACCATTTTTCCTGCGATTCCAGATTTCTCCGCGCCACATCCCTTTTTCTTTAATGGTTTGCCACATCTCGTCATAAAAAGCCTCATCGTGCTGTCCGGAATGAAATAATTCCGGAGTTTGACCAATAAGCTCATGACGTGAGTAGCCGCATAATTTGATGAAACCGTTATTCACCCGAACAATTTTTCCCGTGCAATCTGTGACAATTATCCCTTCCGAGGTTTTTTTGAACACTTTTTCTGCAACGTTAAGAAGCTTTTGCTTCTTCTGTAACGGTGAGATGTCAGTGACAACCAACTGTAAAATAGATACCTGTTTAGAATGACTTTTATCAACGCCCTTGCGCCCGGAGACAGAAATCGTACGGTCTTTTGAACCAGCTAAACCCAATTCAAAAACCTTTCCTTCTGGACGTTTATAAAAATTTTGAAAACAGGTCCGGAAATATTTTTGATCGTCACCTTTTAAAAAGTCATAGAAAAATTGGCCAAGAACTTTGTCCGGTGGCATATCAATGAGTTCGATAAAAGTCAGGTTACCTTTTAATATTCTGCCATCTTTACCCAGACTCACGTAACCAACCGGAGAATACTCATAAAGCTCCTGGTATTCTTGCGACAAAATTTCAAGCTTCTGATGAGTCTGCTGCAGTTCGTCAAGGCGTTTTTCAACCTCGCTCTGATAGGACTGTAGACTGCTGAACAAAAGATCAAGTTGTCCGTAATTAAAATCATCCGGTTGTTTTTGATCACAGTTAAGCATCAGCCGCGCATGCTTTTTCAGCTCTTCCAGGTAGGTATGTTTTTCTTTTGACAAGCGGATCACATCGACCTCCGGTTCAATATATTGTCTTCAGAAAAATGCGGCATTAATAAGTATAGCTTGATTTAAAGCATTTACAGGATAAAGGTTAAAAAATCATCGATGTTATCAATAACAATCCCATACATTAAAAAATAAGCATTAAATAAAACTCTTTTTTCTTTTCCCATTTATCGTTAAAGTATTTTTACAAATGCCATCGGCAGTGTACAGATACGTGAAAGGATAAATATGATACACAATCAGCAACTTATATACTCAGCTCACGAACTTAAAAAACTTCTTGATAACCAACAGATCAGTCTCATCGATGTACGCGATAGAGAAGACTTCCTTGCTGGACATATTCCTGGAGCAGTAAACCTACCTCAACTTTTTTATTATCTTGCAGAATCAACCCCCGAAGGACTGGAGATGACACACTTCGAGCTGGAGCTTCTCTGTCGTCAAGTTGGCCTGGATAAGCAGCGCCCGGTCGTCGTTTATGAAGAGAGTATGGACACCCGCTATGGTGGTTCATGTCGCGGGTTCTGGCTGTTGACCTATGCCGGTCATCCTGAAGTCAGTGTCCTTAATGGTGGGCTGGCAGGCTGGAAAGCTGCTGGTTATCCACTGACAACTGATGAAACTGAAATTGTTAAATCCACCTTTCAGGTAACACCGGTCAGCGAACTTATTGCCACACGGGAGGATGTCGAAAACTCACTCCATGATGATCGCCTGGTTATTATTGACAACCGAGATCTGGATGAACGTGAAGGGCTGAGTTCTTCGCCCTACGGAATTAATTACGCTCCCCGCAAAGGCCGCATTCCAGGATCAAAATGGATTGAATGGTATGAGTTTCTGGATCGGAAAAAACAACCTGTGACCTTCAAAACACCAGAACAGATCCGCGCCTGGTGTCAAAAAGAGGGGGTTAAGCCACAAGACAATATTATTCTTTATTGCTTTAAAGGTGCTCGTTCAGCCAATACCTATATCGCATTGACAGTGGCAGGCTTTTATAATGTCCGCTTATTTCTTGGTTCCTGGAACGAATGGTCTCGGGATGAAAAATTACCGATAGACTAAGAACGGTTATAGTAAAGGCTTATTTCCGAAGGATTAGAAATAAATAAGTAAGGCATCGGGTTGCAAGTCGTTTAATACCTGATAGTGTTCAAGCAAGGTTGCCAACATCTCTATTTTTAGAAGCTATCATGTTTCTAGAAGGAGGCTCACAATGAGCGTTATCAGCAACGCAGCAGAACACAAATTTGTTCTGAAAATTCTCGTTGTTCTGATCACCCTATTCCTTCAGTTTATCTTCCCCGAATTTTATAAATTGGTGCTTCTCTGTTTTATTTTATACCTGGCCTTCGGATCTATTCGTTTGTTTCGCGATCATCTGTTTTGATACAGACGCAAACACCAGGCGAAATTGAGAACGGGCCCGTTTGATGAACAAACGAGCCCGAAAACAAAAGACTGAATTGACTTTGATCAGAGGTGGATTGACGGGCAGAGCCTAAAAAGATCCGACAAAACCGATACGCACACTATCATCAATTGTCATATGGCCAGCATGGTCATCAATTCCCAGGCGGACATTTTGGTAGCCGAGGTATAACTTCACTTTCGGCATCACAGCATAGGTAATGCGTGCTTCTGTTTCTAACAAGCGATCAGAATCGCCAAAGGAAAAGACTTTTGGGGCATAATTCAGGCGGCCTGAAAATCCGAGGCCCTGAAGCTGAGGCAAAGTATAATCAATTCTTAAACCAAGTCCGACATTGCCAAAATCGACATCGTTATCAGTCCGGCCAGCATAGCCTTTTACACCGGCACCAACGCGAAGACCTGAAATATTTCCTGGCTCACCGGTAAAATCGAACCCGACACTGCCTAACTTGGTATCCTCATCACCATTGTAAAGAAAACGACCATTGATCAAAGAGGTTCCATAGTCATCATCAGAAACCGGGGTTTCATATACCAGCTGGAAACTATTGTCATTGAACCCGATATCAACCGAAGCAGCGTTGACATTAACCGCCATCAGTACAGAGATTAAAACCAGAATAAAACGTAGCATGAATTTCCTCCGAGAATAGTGGATCTGTGAATAAGACAACTTTTACATTTTATTACAGCTTAACTTGGCTGTATAGAACATATTGGCGCCTTAAACTACTAAGGGGTAGCGATAAGCTACCCCTTAGATATATAACGCCTAAATGTGTAAACTTTATGAATCAAGTAAGTTTTTTGCCGCTGCGACAAAATTAGCGGCGGTAAAGCCATAATGTTCCATCAATTTAGCAGCAGGAGCACTGGCACCGAAGGTCTGCATACCAAGAACCGTTCCTTCAAAGCCAACATAACGCTCCCAGCCAAAGCTGCTACCGGCTTCCATGGCAACACGCTTCGTACATGCCGCAGGAAGTATGGTTTCGCGATATTCAGCACTTTGGGCTTCGAACAGTTCCCAACTTGGCATGGATACAACCCGGGTACCAACCCCTGAATTTTCCAGCTCTGCTTGAGCAGCCAATGCATGTTGAACTTCGGAACCACTCGCCAGCAGGATAACCTGTAATGCATTCTTTTCTGCAGCGAGGATATAAGCACCCTTCTGCGCATCACTGACAGCAGGATACTGGGCAGGATCGAGTGTCGGTAGGCCTTGTCGGGAAAGAACCAACACCGTTGGTCCCTGACGATTGCTGATTGCACTCTTCCACGCTGCACAGGTTTCGTTAGCATCAGCAGGACGGATAACAGTGACATTTGGCATCGCTCGTAAAGATGCTAGATGTTCAACTGGCTGGTGAGTCGGACCATCTTCACCCAAACCAATAGAATCGTGGGTCATGACATAAATAGCGCCAAGTCCCATTAAAGCGGCAAGGCGAATGGCAGGACGCATATAATCGGCAAAGACAAAGAAGGTACCACCAAATGGAATCAGACCAGGAGTATGGCACAGACCATTCATAATAGAACCCATGGCATGCTCACGAATGCCATAGTGGATGTTGCGATCACTTTGTCCTGGTAGCCATGATCCTGCGGCTTTAATAGCAGTATTATTTGATGGTGCCAAATCAGCAGAGCCACCAATCAGTAGAGGCAGTTTTTCAGCCAGGTGGTTAATTAACAAACCACTGCTCTGACGTGTAGCCTTTGCACCATCAGCTTCAGTAAATACGGGTAAATCGGCATCCCAACCGGCAGGCAACTGACCATCACGCACGCTTAGCCAGGTTTTTACTGCCGCACTGGAACTTTTAGTCTCAAGCAGATCATTCCATGCTTGTTCAAGCTCAGTCCCACTGGCAACACAAGACATATGCTCCTGGACCTCGGCAGGAACAACGAAACTCTCCTCAGCATCACGACCATATGCCTGCTTGGTCAACGCCAACTCATCACCACCTAAAGGGGCACCGTGAGCAGCAGCAGTATCCTGCTTGTTTGGAGCACCTTTCCCGATATGGGTTCGAGCGATTATAAGAGATGGGCGCGGGTCAATTTTTGCGCGCTCTATGGCCGCATCGATCTCGTCAAGGTTTTCACCTTCAACACGCTCAACATGCCAGCCATAAGCTAAATAGCGCGCACCGACATCTTCAGTAAAAGCAAGAGAAGTATCACCTTCGATAGTGATTTTATTATCCAGGTAGATATAGTTGAGTTTACCTAATTTCAGGTGACCAGCCAGAGATCCAGCCTCGGCAGAAATCCCTTCCATCAGGTCACCGTCAGAACAGATAACCCAGGTACGGTAATCAAACAGTTCGCTGTCAATCTGCTGATTGAGGAACTGCTCTCCCATCGCCATACCCGCAGCGACAGCAACCCCTTGTCCTAATGGACCTGTGGTGGTTTCTACTCCGGGCGTATGACCAAATTCGGGGTGACCAGCGGTCCTACTGCCAAACTGGCGAAAATTTTTAACATCATCAAGGGACAGGTCATAGCCGGTCAGATGAAGCATGCTGTAGATCAATGCAGAAGCATGTCCACATGAAAGAATAAAACGATCCCGCCCTGCCCACTCTGGATTAGCTGGATTGTGACGCATATGCCGCTTATAAAGCAGATAAGCAATTGGGGCAGCCTCCATTGGCGTACCGGGATGTCCCGATTTCGCTTTTTCGACGGCATCGGCCGCAAGTAAACGAATAGTATCTATGGATTGGCGAATAATCGGATCGGAAAATTTTGTTGACGGCATTGACAGCTCCTTTGTCTGTTTTAAGGCGCATATTGAAACAGGAATCTACCTTTAAAATCAAGAAAAAGTATGCATTTTTTCTATATTTTGGATTCTTAATACAGTAATGATGTTTTAAATTGAATCAGGATAAAAAAAGAGCCGACATCGGAGGGAGGTTATCCCGATAGTCGGCTCACAACTGGAAAGGAGGTATGATGTTTCTGTATCAACATTTCGACTGCCACACCGAATCTGTTGATGATTTGTAAGATACCCCTTTTAGACGACGATAAACACGTGTCTTCACGCATTTGTTTATTACCGGAGCCACATTTTTTAACTGTGCATACGCACAGTTTACTTAAATCTGGAGCGTTGCCTTCACGCGTGGCTTTCTGCATAACCGCAGTGATCGAGCAATACCGCCAACTTCTGCTGTCGATCGCCCTGCCACCGGTTCAAAAGTTGCTCAGCTAACGTTTCTTGTGTGCTGAGGATTTCATCCAGACTATCAAGAAAACGACTTTCATCAGCGCCACTGGCACCAAGATTGAATTGCTGGGTTAAACTTTCAGCAGCCGTAGATACTAATTCTTTGGCGACCTCCCCAAGATTTCCGTCTTTTACATGTGCCTTTAAACCATCTCTCCAGGAATCCTGATAAAGTGTCGTGATTTCACTAGCACTTAGATCTCCCAATAAGGATTCAACTTTGGACAAGCCTCCATCAGTATAGAGCAGTCCTTTGTAAAAAGCTGCAACAGCGGCAGTAAAACGAGGGGGAAGGCTGTCAGCACTACGCAATTCTAACTGTGGTCGTAAACGAACTTCGGGAAATAATGTCGACAGATGAAGGTTCCAATCAGCCATAATTGGCTGATACCCTTGATGTCCACCATCAAGATATTCCTTAAAGGTGATCCGTTGTTGGGTAAAATCGACATATTCATTATCACGTTGAATAAAGTACATAGGAACATTCAGCGCGTAATCAATGAAATCTCCCAGACCACTATCAGACTTGAATAACTGAGGGATCAAACCACAACGATCATTATCTGTTCGGGACCAGATTTCACCACGGGTAGACAACCAGCCCGTCGGTTTATCACCAAGCAGGGGAGAGTTAGCAAACAACGCATAACAAACAGGACTCAGTAATTGACTCGCCCGAAGTTTACGAACACAATCCTGCTCATCAGAAAAATCAAGATTAACCTGGGTACCGGCACTTTGCTTCATCATCCGCTGCCCCATATCACCTGTTCTAAGCATGTAAGGGCCCATAATGTCGTAGCGCTTCTTTGGTAACCAAGAGATCGTTTCCAAAGTACTGAACGGCTGAACTCCCAAACCGAGGAAAATCAGATCAAGCTCATGCCCCATAGTAAGAATATGCTGTCGATAGCGATTAATATCACGCCAGCTGCAGTTAATATCACAGCAAAACTTTCCGGATAATTCGAGCTGCCCACCCGGCTCCAGAGTTACAGAGGAGCGCTTCCCCTGTAGGCCAAGCAAGTTATCGCCTTCATAAAGCCCTTGCCAGCCACCAATACCATCTAACCGAGCCAGTAACTCTCTGATTCTTTCGTAAGGAGCTGCTTCTCCGGTGTGACGATCGAGAACCAGCTTCTCATTTTCAATCCCAACGCCCCAGTCTTCCCGGGGACGAGCTCCACGGAGAAGAAAATCACTCAGTTCGCAGGTATTATTGATGAGCGCATTAACATCGTGTGATGCAGCATTATTTGGATATGGCACGGTCTGCGGACCCCTTGTTATCTCAGGAATTCAGATATGCTTTAATCGCTTCTGATATTGTTTCAAAAATGGCGATAAATTCTTCCTCATCCTGCTCCAATAGAGTGATGCGAAATCCTCGTTCATCAGTACAGAAAGAAGACATTGGCACGACACAGATACCGGTGGATGCCAATAGATAGTAAACAAAACGCTTATCAGTCTGTGTCCCCGGCTTACCGATAAGCCGCTCGACTAATTCACGAACCTCATCATTCTCAATCGGTAAAGTCTGCTCATGAGTGAGTTTATCATGCTCAAAAACCACCCCCATATAAAAAGAACCATTGGTGCGATTAACTTTTAGCCCGGGAACCGCATTAAGAATTTTATAAGCGATATTAGAGTAGCGCTCGTAGCGATCTCTTCTCGTATCCAGATATTTTGGATACTCAGGATGACTAAGAATACGCGGAATCGCCTTCTGAGGTAAAGTGGTTGAACAGACTTCAACCATCTTTGAATTCAGAATACTTTCAATATAACGCCGGAAGACATCGTCTTTATCAGCATTATACACTTCCATCCATCCACAACGAGCACCTGGCCATGGAACTTCTTTACTGATCCCTTTTAATGCAATAGCCGGCAAATCTCCAACCAGATCAGAGATAGGTCTGGTTACCGTTCCGTTGTAGCAAAGGTTATGATAGATCTCATCACAGATAAGAAATAAATCATATTCTTTACACAGGGCAATAATTTCTTTCAGAATGCGCTCAGGATAAACAGCACCAGTCGGGTTGTCCGGGTTAATAATCAGTATCCCGGAAATAGCAGGGTTGTATTTTACCGATTGACGCAGGTCATCCATATCAGGATACCACAAGTTATCAGGATCAAGGCGGTAGGTTACTGGTTTTTGACCAGCGTGAGCACCTTCAGCCGAAGAGTGAGTCGAATAAGTCGGAGAGGGGCCGATAACCCGGGCTTCTCTTTTGAGCAGACCATAAACTTTTTGAATGGCATCACCCAGCCCATTAAAGAACATAATGTCCTCAGCTGTTATCTGGGTTCCACCACGCTGGTTGGTTTGATCCGCCAGAAATTGCCGGGTTTCTAACAGCCCCTTGGTGGCGCAATAGCCATAGGAACAATCTTTCATCGCCAGATCGGCAACGATTTCTTTAATCCAATCCGGAATTTTCTCACCCTTTGCGACTGGGTCACCAATATTTTCCATGTTGGTTTTAATTCCCAAACGCCGTAACTCTTCAGCAATAGCAACGATTGCACGAATTTCATAGGTTAACTCACCAGCACCAATATGAACTATGTTGTTACGCATTCCTTACCCCTTGACAATTAAATAGAAAAGGCCATGGACTTTACTGTCCATGGCCTTTTTCGTGACTGCTATAAATATAAGGCTTTACCGCAATGGGCAATGGACAGACTGATGACGAATGTTCGCCGCCAAAATCGCTCGTGCTGCCGCTGCTGCCAATGTAAAAGCCATTATTTATGATCTCCGTTAAATTGATTGTGCCTGATTATCATAGCACGCTAACAATGTCAATGATTTCCTATTTTATGGCTATCATTGGTCATTGGTCATTGGTTCAGAATTATAAGAAGACCATGAATAAGGTTAATGTTAATAAACTAGTAAGGGTAGAAACGATTACAACTGAGGTTGCGAAATGTGGAACGATATCGTTTTCTCTCGCTATAATTGATACTAAGATCGCACTCGGCATAGCCGACTGGAGAATTCCAGCTGTACTCTGTATCTGATTCATAGGAAAAAGGGGTGAAATAAGAATGGCCATAAAAGGAACAACCGCCAAACGCAAGACAGAACCGATTAGAACATCCTTATTTAATTGAACTTTACCTTGTTCCTGCAACTGTAAGCCTAGCGCAAACAACATCACCGGAATCATGGCTCCAGCTAAAAGCGAAATCATACGGGTCATCATCAGCGGTACAGTGATATCACCGGCCGACACGAAAATAGCAGGAATGGTTGCGAGTATAGCGGGAGTTTTTACCACCTGTGTCAAAGCGCCCTTACTGCCCCCACGTGCCCATCCTGCGGCACCGACACAAAAGGCAAAACCACTTGTCGATATGGTTACATAAAAAATCGTCGCATATGGCAAAGCGATATCTCCGAGATGAAACTGAATCGCCGCCAAGCCAAAATTGCCGACATTACCAAAAGCAGTAATCATGATAAAAGCCGCTATCATCTCCCTGGAACGGCCTAGAACCCGACCAGTAATAACAGCGACAATGACTCCAAGAACATGTGCCGCCAGGATAAAAGAGATCATCAATAAGGCACTTTTTAACGGAACGTTAGCGGTACTGATAGCCCGAAAGACAAAAGCCGGAACAAAGATATAATAAGCTGCTCTAGTTAAAGTGCGAGCCTGAAGATCTAATTTTTTACCGAATATCATCCCCAACAAAACAATGGCAAACACCGGCATAACAACATTAATAAAAACAGGAAAGAATTGAATCATGGTGGGTTCCTTTTAAGAATTGCTGGATATAGAATTCAGAATGTAGAATTTAGCATAATTAAATCGGAATCTATAGAGGATTGGTCATTGGTCATTGGTCATTGGTCATTGGTCATTGGTCATTGGTCATTGGTCATTGGTCATTGGTCATTGGTCATTGGTCATTGGTCATTGGTCATTGGTCATTGGTCATTGGTCATTGGTCATTGGTCATTGGTCATTGGTCATTGGTCATTGGTCATTGGTCATTGGTCATTGGTCATTGGTCATTGGTCATTGGTCATTGGTCATTGGTTCAAAGAATAAATCACCCTAAAACAAACACAACCTGTATTTTCCAGTAAACGACATATGACAAGGGACCAATACCTAAGCATAAAAAAACTCCCGGCACCTTGCGGTACCGGGAGTTTTTATTTACCAGTTATTCCGTGTAGAACAACTTATTCTTCACCATACTTCATTTCTGCAAGATACTTGTACAGGTTGAAGTTATGAGTAGTCAGCTTATTAGCCTGTTCCATCATAGTTGCTGACATCTCTGGATTGATCTTCTTGAGAACCCGGTAACGGTTCTGCTTGGAAGCATAATCCTCGAAGGACATGGTTGGTTCCTTCGCATCAAACTGCAGTGGGTTTTTACCTTGTGCAGCAAGACGTGGATCGTAGCGATATGCTGCCCAGTGACCAGAAGCAACAGCTTCTTTAACGGTATCAATACCACGGGTCATGTTGATTCCGTGAGCAATACAGTGGGTGTAAGCAATGATCAGTGAAGGACCATCATAGGCATCAGCTTCAAGGAATGCCTTAACAGCCTGAGCTGGGTTAGCCAAAGAAACTTTAGCAACATAGATGTTGCCATAAGACATAGCAATCATGCCCAGGTCTTTCTTAGGCTGAGTCTTACCACCAGCGGCAAACTGAGCAACAGCTCCGAGTGGAGTTGACTTGGAAGCCTGACCACCGGTATTGGAGTATACCTCGGTATCGAGGACCAGAACGTTGACGTTTTCGCCAGAAGCGAGAACGTGATCCAGACCACCATAACCGATGTCATATGCCCAGCCGTCACCACCATGGATCCAGACTGATTTGACAACAAGGTAGTTGATGTCAATCAACAGAGGCTTAGCAGTTTCGTGGGTACACTTCTCGAGGATAGCTTTGAGTTTAGCAACACGAGCGCGTTGCTCTTCGATTGCTTCCTGAGAATCCTGAGCAGCGTCAAGGATTTCACGCTTAAGAGCAGCAGTACCTTCACAAGCAGCACAACCACATTCGATGTTCTTTTCAAGCAGTTCACGTGCATACTCAGTGGTTTTGTCAACAGCCAGACGCATACCCATACCAAACTCGGCATTATCTTCGAACAATGAGTTTGACCAGGTTGGGCCAAGGCCATCCTTACGGGTGGTCCATGGAGTTGTCGGCAAGTTACCACCATAGATTGAAGAACAACCGGTAGCGTTGGCAACATACATACGATCACCAAACAGCTGTGAACACAGTTTGACAAATGGAGTCTCACCACAACCAGCACAAGCACCGGAGAATTCAAACATTGGTGGCAACAACTGGCTGCCCTTCAGGGTAGCACGGTTGATCAGTGCTGGATCAGTGTCAGGCAGGTCAAGGAAGAACTTGAAGTTTTCTGCTTCAGTTTCACGCAGAGGAGCCTGGAAGGTCATGTTAATAGCCTTCTTGGTCTCATCATCCTTGCTCTTGGCAGGACAGTTATGAACACAGGCACCACAACCGGTACAATCTTCCGGAGCAACCTGCAGGGTGAAGACCTTACCATCCATGTCCTTGCCTTTAGCAGCACAGGATTTGTAAGCTTCCGGAGCACCGGCAATAGCACTCTCGTCATTGATCTTCATACGGATAGCAGCATGAGGACAGACCATTGAACAGATACCACACTGGATACACAGGTCTTTTTCCCATACAGGGATATTTACTGCGATGTTACGCTTCTCAACACAGGCAGTACCAGTTGGGAAAGTACCATCAGCAGGCAGAGCAGACAGAGGCAGTTCCTGACCGAGGCCATCGATGATTGGACCAAGGGTCTTTTGAACTGTTTCAGAGTATGCACCCCATTTACCGGACTGCATTTCGATGGTGCTATCAGCGGTAGCAGGAACAGCGACTTCGAAGGTGCTCTCAAGAGCAACGTCAACAGCACGCTTGTTCATGTCAACAACCTTCTCACCAGCCTTGCTGTAGGACTTAACAACAGCTTCTTTGATCTTGGCAATGGCGACATCTTCAGGGATGATACCGGAGATTTTGAAGAATGCGGTCTGCATAACGACGTTGATCCGGGGACCAAGACCGATTTTTTCACCGATATGGACACCATCAATAACAAAGAACTTGAGTTTTTTGTCGATGATAGTCTGCTGAACAGCCTTAGGCAGGTGAGCCCAGACTTCGTCCTGTGAGTAAGGAGCGTTTAGCAGGAAGGTAGCACCTTCTTTGGCGTTTTTCAGCATGTCGTACTTCTCAAGGAAAGAGAAGTTGTGACAAGCGATAAAGTCAGCCTGGTCAATCAGGTAAGTACTCTTAATCTCTTCCTGACCGAAACGCAGGTGAGAAGTGGTCATGCTACCAGCTTTTTTGGAGTCATAAACAAAGTATGCCTGAACTTTGTTATCGGTAGCGGAACCGATGATCTTGATCGAGTTTTTGTTGGCACCAACGGTACCATCAGAACCCAAACCGAAGAACATGGCAGAGTAACCATTGAAAGGAACCTTGAAGCTTGGATCGAAATCAAGACTTTGGCCCATAACATCATCTTTGAAACCAACGATGAAGTGGTTTTTAGGCTTGTCTTTAGACAGGTTGTCAAGAATAGCCTTACACATACCAGCGTTGAATTCAAAGGAACCAAGACCGTAACGACCGCCAACAACAACTGGGTAACGATCGAATTCAACCAGGCCATCAGCCATACCTTCACCAAGAGCGGTACGGATTGCCTGGTAAAGTGGCTCACCAAGAGAACCTGGTTCTTTGGTGCGGTCCATAACAGAAATTTTCTTAACGGTTTTTGGCAGAGCTTTACAGAACTGCTCAGTTGGGAATGGCAGGAACAGGCGAATTTTGATCATGCCAACTTTTTCGCCTTGAGCGACCAGGTGGTTAATGGTCTCTTCCATGGCATCACAACCAGAACCCATCATAACAACAACGCGTTCAGCGTCAGGGGCACCAACATAATCAACCAGATTATATTGACGACCAACTTGCTTGGCGAACTTGTCCATCTGAGCTTGCAGGATAGCAGGAACGTCAGCATAATATTTGTTTACAGACTCACGAGTGTGGAAGTAAACGTCAGGGTTTTGAGCAGTACCACGCAGTTTTGGAGCATCTGGAGTCAACGCACGCTCACGATGAGCAGCAACCAGGTCATCACTGATCATGAAACGCATGTCATCCTGAGTCAGTTCCTCAATCTTCTGAATTTCGTGAGAAGTCCGGAAACCGTCAAAGAAGTGGAGAACCGGAACCCGGGACTCAAGAGTAGTTGCCTGAGCGATCAGGGCAAAATCCATAACTTCTTGAGGGTTATTGGAACAGAGCATGGTCCAGCCAGTAGAACGGCAAGCCATAACGTCAGAGTGATCACCAAAAATCGACAAAGCTGAAGTTGCCAGGGCACGGGCTGAAACATGAAAAACAGTCGGGGTCAATTCACCCGCAATTTTGAACATGTTCGGGATCATCAGCAACAGACCTTGAGAAGCAGTAAAGGTTGTTGTTAATGCACCTGCCTGCAGAGCACCGTGAACGGCACCAGCAGCACCACCTTCAGACTGAAGTTCAACAACTTTAGGAATAGTTCCCCAGATGTTCTTTTGACCTACAGCACTTTTAGCATCGGAAATTTCACCCATAACTGATGATGGGGTGATTGGGTAGATAGCAATAACCTCGTTAGTCGCATGAGCTACATGCGCTGCTGCGGCATTACCGTCAATGTTGACCATCTTTCGAGACATGTACACCTCCTTGTACGGTGAGCAATGGCACTCCTATAGAGGAATAAGAGTGCTTTTTTGAAACCTCGTGTATAACTAAAATCCGGAAAACCCGGTATTAAGTTATCAATACTCGTGCAAGGATTACAATTCGCGACGCCCATCTACAGCTTGTTGTACTGTACCGGAATCGATGTACTCGAGATCGCTGCCCGTCGGTATACCGTGGGCCAGACGCGTCACTCGCAATCCTCTCTCCTTAAAAAGCTTTGCCAGATAAAGGGCTGTTGCTTCACCTTCTACAGTGAAATTTGTCGCCAGGATAACCTCGCGAATCGGCTCCGCCTCGAGCCGCTGCAACAGTTGTGGTATTTTGAGATCTTCGGGGCCAACTCCATCTAACGGTGACAAAGCTCCATGCAAAACATGATACAAACCGAGATAGGAACGACTTCGTTCAATGGCTAGAAGATCTTGAGGCTCTTCAACGATACAGAGCACCTGAGAATCACGTGCGGGGTTAGAACAGACATTGCAGAATTCAGCTTCTGATACATGATAACAGCGCTGACAAAATCGCACGTTGTTTTTCATCTCAATCAGTGCCGACGCCAAAGCCTCGACATCCTGCCGGGAAGAGCGTAATAAATGAAACGCCAACCTGGCAGCAGTTTTACTACCGATCCCCGGAAGCTTACTCAATTCAGCTGCCAGGCGAGCAAAAGACGGTAGAGAGCCTAACATGAAATATCTCCTGAATCCAAGGGGTTAAGTCATCGGAATGAATGTTTCAGGAATACTAAAAAACTACAATTTCACTAAAAGGCAGGGTGGTCATTGGTCTGACCAAAAAGAACCCTACCACCAACATCCTAAAATTTCAATCATTTTTAAAGACATCATATGAATTTTCTTTGCCAATTACAAAAAATCCCTGTCAGACTAAGCATCTGCAGGGATTTTATTGACACATACAATCAGGATAACACCCTGTAGCTCACTCTAGAGAGAATTGATAGGGTATCCATCAAAAAACTCTGGTGCCACGGTATCCGTTTTCAGATTGGAAGCTAAAAGAGCCCAGGAAGATTCATCCCACCAGTCACCTTACCCATTTCAGACTGAACCATATCCTGACTCTTCTTAATCGCTTCGTTCACTGCTGCAAGAACAAGATCCTGAAGCATTTCAACATCATCAGGATCGACAACATCCTTTTCAATGGTCAGTTCCAGAATCTGCTGCTTACCATTAGCGCGGGCAGTAACCATACCCCCACCGGCACTGGCTTCAACTTCGCGTGTTTCAAGTTCCTGCTGAATACGAGCAATCTTTGCTTGCATCTGCTGAGCTTGCTTCATGATATTTCCAAGACCTTTAGCCATAATAACTATTCCTCCGTTTTATTGCTGTTTATTAACTAGTTTCCATCCGGAAACTCTAAATTGAAACTTTCAAGTTTTCAGATTGGAAACGAGCAATTTTTCGTTGTGGTAAGGAAATCAAGGGCTTGTGCGGAGACGTAGTACTTTACGTCGCACAAGCAAGCCCGCAGATTGACACAGCCACGGCGGAAAAGGGCCGTTTCCGGATGAAAACTAACTATGATTTTCATCAATAGGACTAACCCGTTCAATCGAACCACCAAATATATTTAACGCTGACTTCACTAACGGGTGTTCAGTCGCGTTATCACGCAATTTTTGCTGGCGAGCACTTTCCTGTTTGGCCCGTTCCTGGTGCAGGGATGGTGGTGCCACGGCATCATTCGTAACTTTTTCAACCTCAACCTTAACGGCAGCACCAAAATATTGTCCAGCTAACTGCCCGATAGCATCGCGCATTTCAGGGTCAGCTAAACCATAATATCGTTCTGGCATACCAATACGTAATTTTGGTAAAGCCAATTCAAGCAAGCTTGACTGGTCAAGTAAAGTGGCAATATGAAAACGGCGTTGATTTTTAACAAATCCAACTAGCCCTGCCCAACTTTTTTCACCAGTCATTGTCGCAGGCAGAGCTTCAGACTTTTTTCCAGTCGGCTCCGGATCTGGCGACGGTGGCGTATCAGGTTGAGGCGGTGGCGTATCAGGTCGGGGGGCAGACGGGACAACTCGCGGCCCGCCACCGCTAATAGGAGCAACGGGTGTCGCGCCAGCCAACCGCTCTTCCAGCTTAGTCAGGCGCTCAATCAAAGTCGCAACGTCGACCCCAGACGGTAATGTTGCCAACCGAATCAGGACCATTTCCATTGTTAAACGGGGGAAATTTGCCACAGCCAATTCAGCTTCTGACTTAATGAGAATCTGCAGGTAACGCTGTAAATCTTCCAAACTGACAGTTTCGATCAAGCCGTGCAATTCAGAGATCTCGGCATCACTAAAATCAATCAGGTCACCAGGAGCCTCAACCACCTTAAGAATAACCAGGGCACGTAGCAATTCGACCAATTGCTGCCCAAACTGACGGAATGAATGGCCATGATTGTCGACTTTTTGAATCAGCATCAATACCTGGCGTGGATCATGCTCTATTAACGCCTCTACCGTATCTAATAATAAACGGCGACTCACTAAACCGAGCAAGCCTTGCAGTTCATCATCACTAACGCTCTCACCACAAAAAGCAATCACCTGATCCAGAGTCGACAAAGCATCACGCATACTGCCGCCACCGTTACGTGCAACAATAGCCAAGCCAGAATCAGAGATAGAGACCTGCTCCTGATCAACAATATAGCGCAACCGTTCTACTAGAGGAGCCAGGGCAATCTTTTTAAAATCGAAGCGCTGGCAACGCGACAATATAGTGATAGGAATTTTATGTGGTTCAGTTGTGGCAAAAATAAATTTAGCGTGTTCAGGAGGCTCTTCCAGAGTCTTCAATAGCGCATTAAAGGCATTGATGGAGAGCATATGGACTTCGTCAATAATAAAAATCTTATAGCGCGACTGACTGGGCAAATAGCGGATATGCTCGCGTAATTCGCGAATATCATCAACACCGGTGTTTGATGCACCGTCAATTTCAAGAACGTCAATGCCCTGACTATTGGTGATATCGACACAGGAAGGGCAAACACCGCATGGCGCTACAGTAGGACCTTCCTGACAGTTAAGAGCTTTAGCAAAAATACGTGCTGCTGAGGTTTTTCCGACACCACGTGCGCCGGTAAACAGAAAGGCATGATGCACCCGATCTGCAGTAATTGCATTTTTCAGGGTTTGACTGACATGCTCCTGGCCAACCAGGTCATCAAACTGTTGCGGCCGCCATTTGCGTGCCAGAACCAGATAGGACATGACTCTCCTCAATCAGTACATAATAAAGAGATAAACAGATGTGCGGAATAATAAACCATGAATCGGAGAGAGGAACAAGTATGAATGATAAAAGAATCCGGAACTCTCTAATTAGCCACGAAGATTCCAAGGCACTAAGAGATTCAAAGACAAAATATCATTATCTAAAACCGAGCCCAGTCTATTACAAGGCTGGAGACCTTCGTGTCTTTGTGCCTTAGTGGCCCATACAACAAACCACAAACAAAAATTGCCGACACAAGTGACAGCCAGGCTTCCCCACGGCACACAACCAAAACCGCTACCGTTGCTCCCTTCCGGGCCTGGCGGGGTTTACGGCCGGTCATTGCGTGGGACCCGGCTGTCACTTCTATCGGCAATCTACGCTTTCAAGCTGAAAACGTTTTCCAGCTAACAGTATCCAATCGTGTAAACTCTTTTACGTTTAAAACCACGATTCTCAACGAGTCCGGCATAATAACATTGAAATAGTTTTGGTCAACTAAAAAATTCTTACGACTACTTCCTATCAAACTTCCAGATTTCAGCAAACGTATCACAAGTGAAACGAATTATAACATTTTGTCGATATTCTTTACATTTCCCAAAACAACAGAATCAATTGCCCTAACCTATCGATATTGAAAACTGTTTTCATTTGGCACCATCTATGCTTCTTCCTCTATAAAAACAGTTTCCAATGATACCGAAGGAGCTCCTCATATGAAAAAATTATTACTTCAATCTCTCACATTAACCCTTTTCGCTACCTTCTCTCTCTGTTCTGCACATGCAACCAGTATCAATCTTAGTGATTTTTCTGATGCCTCACTATTGACACTAAGCGGCAATGCAACAACAACGACAACATCTGATGGAGACGTTCTTAGGCTCACGCCAGCCACGACCAGTCAAAGCGGCAGTGCATTCAGCTCGGCAACAATCAATGCGTCGACCTTCAGTACCTATTTTCAGTTCCGCATAACCGATCCCGGGGGAGGGTTATTTGATAGTAATCCGATCAATGGAGCCGATGGTTTAGTTTTTGTCGTTCAAAGTGTTAGCGCGGATCTTGGTGGAGCAGGACAAGGAATTGGGTATGAAGGAATCAGCAATAGCGTGGGGGTTGAATTCGACACCTGGCACAACTCAGTTTACAGTGATCCAAGCTCAAATCATTTAGGAATTGATACCAATGGGAGCGTGAGCTCTCTTGCTACTGTCAATATCGGAGATGATTCTGTCAGGGCAGAAGGTTTTGACAATGGGCTTATCTGGTATTCCTGGATCGATTATGATGGCACAACGTTAGAGGTCAGAACGAGTATGACCGATTCAAGACCAATCGACGCCATTCTTTCCTACGACCTAGATATTGCTACGATTCTTGGCGTATCTGATGCTTATGTTGGTTTTACATCAGGAACTGGTCTCGATTACGGCAATCATGATATTTTAGCCTGGGAATACCGGGACGCGTATAACCCTATTGACGACTCACCAGCGCCGGTACCTGAACCTTCAACCCTCATCTTACTGGGATGTGGATTGGCAGGTTTAGGTTTCTATAGTCGCAAGCACCAGCAAAAATCTCGTTAGCATAAAAAACCTCTTCATAGAGAAAATTTTCCCTTTCCTATGAAGAGGTTTTTAACAAAATCGAGCGCAAGGCACAAAAAAACCGCCCTGGATAGGCGGTCATTTTTTAATTATGGCGGAGAGGGGGGGATTCGAACCCCCGGTAGCGTTAACTACACCCGCTTTCCAGGCGAGCACCATCGGCCTCTCGGTCACCTCTCCGCGAATTGCAGACCCTACACCATCATTTTTCAGATGTAAAGTCCTTTTTAATCATTTTTTTCACTTTCGTAGCGACCGTTTAATCGATATAAAAAAACCAGTATTTCAGCGACCGCCTCGAACAATTCTGGAGGGATTGCGGTATTAACAGGTATCCGGCCAAGAACTTCCATCAGATCAGGGTCTTCGACAATATCAATTCCAGCTTCACGAGCCAAAGCGAGGATCTGCTCGGCAAAATCACCCTGCCCTGTGGCTACAATTTGCGGCGCTTTTTCTTGATCTTGTTCGTAATGTAAAGCAACAGCCTGAAGCCTTTTCGTTTGGTTCATTATTAGATCCGTGTATTAAGCAGCTGATCAGCTTCGGGAAAAACCCGTTTTTTCAGTTGCGGTGTTGGTAATTGCGCATCATCTTTAAAATGAACAGACAATAGCCGCACATTATGTAAAGCACCTTTTAAATCCGCCTCAAAACGCTCCAGATAATGCATTTTCTGCTCATCTTCCCCTGCCAACTGTAACCTTAAACCGGACGAGCTATACAACATATCAACGCGCACACTGCCTATGGCTGACAAACGTAACGCCAGCGATAATTCGAGTTCATGATAGTCAGTGCCGCTTTTTTCATTCTGATGAGTGTGATGACGAAACAATAAATATCCTTCCTCCAAGTCTGTAAAGGGAAGCGGTATAAATTGGATTTGTTGTTCCGCCAGTTTTTCACGACATAGCTGCAACAACTCAAGGCGCTGAAGAGGTTCATCTCCCTTGCCCGCCAACTGCTCCTTTACATAAGCAAGACCCTGCAGTAGCAAGCTTCTCTTTTTATCCACTTCAAAGGGAGCAAGATGCTTATTGATCGAAAATCCAAAAAGTACTGCGACAACGCCTAACTTTTGCTTAAAGGATGCAACATTTAAATGGGTTGAATTACTTTGAGTTTGTAACTCCTGAATAAGAGCCTCAACATAAGGAAGATGCTCAGAGGCAACTTGCCCAGAGGTTACCATACGGGTCAAGCCACCCTCTAACTGTCCCGACAATTTAGCCGGAATGGAAACCGTTTCATCACTGGTCTTCAATACGGCAACTATTTGGCGAATAATTTTTTCAACATCCCCTGAACGCGGCTCCATACCTGTAGCCGGAGCCGCTGTACTACTATTTTTTGTGACCAGGTCAGCCGAAGACAAAGGAACATCTCTATACGGTATCGTCTGACCTGGCGACGCTATGTGCCGTTCAGGAGCAACAGTTACGTCCCCCTTCGCTATTGCAGGACGATCCCCCGTAACAAAGTCCTGAGTTGTCACTATTTGAGCAGGCATCTTCTGGACAAGATGATCAAGCTGCTTAATATCCCTGGCAAGCTGGGGAGTAACAACAGGAAGCTGTTGTAGTTGATTTAACAACGGCTGTAATTTCTGCAGTTGCGGCGACGGTAAATTCTGGGTCCGAACAACCTCTTGCAACTGACTTAATAAGTCCCGCGTCTGCCCATACCACCCGCTTCGGGCTTCCCCTCGTGATAATTGATGCCCCACATCGATATGTTCTTTTACGCGAGTTAACAAGCGATTCCAATTCTGAACGACCACAGGAGAATCTAATGCCGGTGTTTTCATTTGTGGAGCAAAATCAAATGAGCGAATCCCGCCTTCAGGGCGCATAAGTTCTGACTCTAAATTCTGCATTTGCTGAACCAGTACTTTTATTGCAGTCGCCACTTCAGGGGGCAATTTTGTATCAGGCAAGACCGCCTGTTGTAAATTCTGAAACAGATTCGCCAGCACACGCAGATCGGAGTTGTCCTTGGCCAGAACCTGAACCTGCTCGGCCATTTTGGACCAATCAAAGGGTTGCGATAATGTCGCAAACAATTGCGCCAACTGATCTTGCCTAGAAGAACCCAAAACCCGGAACTCCAGACCCGGCTGAGTTTTTATGACTTCAAGCTGCAACATTTGCCCCGGTTGCATGGTTTCATTTAAAGGAGTTCGATAATTCTTTCCAGCAATATCCAATACAGCCTCATCGGTATCTTGATTCACCTCGACAATGGTCGCAAACACCTGCTGTTGTAAACGTAAGTTATGCAGACCGGCAACCTGCGTACGTATTGACGGGATACTTTGCGAGACAAACAAATTTGTCGGTAATTGTGAACCTACCTTATTCATGAAGCATATCCTCAAATCACCCTGATGGTGACTGTCATTATTTTGTCAGCCACAAAAAAATCCCCTCGAGAAACAGCTAAAAGCATGTCAAAAACTCAACACCCCAACCTGCAGCCCCCTATTCAACGCCATTTCTAAATTTGGCATAAATCTAGCTATTCATAAAAAACAGCTAAAGAAATATCTGGCGACAGCCGAAATATTTTTGAGGGGGCTCTTTTCTGAGTATATAGGGGAACGAAAGGAAAATAAAATGACTAATAAGACAGCCCTGATCATGGCCACAAGTGAAACCAGCAAAGTTAATATGATCAGCCAGCTCTCTGCCACCGGGCTGTTCAGCCGTATTGCGCCAATTCAGTCCGCTACAGCTCTGTTCCACTTTCTTGAAGCTGATTCTGTGGACCTGGTATGTTGGGATGTTGAAAAAAAACATAGTGCCAATAACTGGATAAATCGTATCCAGGCCGATAAGAATTGGAACGACTTACCCCTGATCGCCTTCGCCCAGGACCAGCAAAGCCTGCTACATGGTTTTCACCTTGGCGCAAGTGATGCCGTTCACTACGATATCGACCCAAGGGAACTTTCCGCCCGCATTGATAAACATTTACAACGCTGGCAACGGCTGCTCGAACTACGTCACAGCCAAGAGCAATTACAGCGTATGGCACTGACCGATCCTTTAACAAAGCTGGGTAACCGGGCGACGTTTGACCTGAGCATAAAGCAGTCGGCAGCGCGTCTACAGCGTAGTGGAGCCCCCTACTCGCTACTGTTGATCGATCTGGATCATTTCAAAAAAATAAATGACACCCATGGTCATCAAAGTGGTGATTATATCCTTCAACAAACCGCTGAAATTATTCGATTAGCGTCTCGCGATACTGATATCTGCTGCCGCTACGGTGGTGAAGAATTTGCCGTCATACTGCAGGATACCAAAGGCAAAAATGCCGAGCATTTAGCCCGTCGGATACATCAGTATGTCAGTGAAATGCCTTCACAGGGGCACATTCCTCTGACCGTCAGCATTGGCATCAGTAGCTCAAATCGTAGCAACCAGGGCATCCCTTCCAAGCTGATAAAAGAAGCGGACCAGGCCCTTTACCTCGCCAAAGACAACGGCCGTAATCGAACTGAGATATGGAAGGCTGATTTCTTCTCACCAGCACCCCGTCGTTCAACCCAACCAGTGTCTCAACTTGCCTACGGCACCTGAACAATTCAACTGTTAATCAAAAAGCCCGGAGAACTATTCTCCGGGCTTTTGTATTTAAAGATTCCTAAGCCATAAGATGGCCTTTTTTAGGTAAAAGCTATGACTTACGCCCCAGAACAGTCACCTTAAGGCGCAGTTGTTTGCGTTGCTCGGCCAAACAGTAAGCAACAATAGCATCCTGCCCTTCTTCTTCTATATCGATAAACTTCAACCCACAACAATAGGAATTTCCTATTTTATAGTTATTAACCACTTCTCCAACACACTCAACAACAGTAGCCTGGGGGCTATCAACGACAATTTCCAGTCCGATCCTGGTCCCCATAGGGAGATGTTCTTCGACCGGCAAACGGATCCCGCCACCACTAATATTCACCGCAGTCTGAAGTGACTTCGCAGCAGGGTTCTCTTCATCAACCCGCCAAAAGCTGACTGCTAGTTCCGCATCAACCCGAAAGTATTCTCGCTTTTGCACATAAGAAAACGAGTCAACCATCTCAAGCAATAACTTAGCTTCTTGCGGCGAAGAATCCAGCTTTGCTTTAATCGTCTTGCCTTCTCCGGCAACATCAAAAGCAATAACGCAAAACTCCTCAAAATCGAGCTGGTCGACATGAAGTTGATCGGGCAAAAAAGTAATTTCAAACTGGGGAGCGGTCGTGACCTTAGCCACACCATCAAGGACCTGCTGCTTGCCATCAAGCAGAGGAAGAGTAATTTTTACAACACGATAATCTTTGAAATGATTTAAAGCTGACATGCAGAATCCGGTGCAGTTAACGTTTCAATTGAAAATCAAAGGGTTCAGTAAATGCATCGTTTCCTAACAGAAACTAACCTACTCCCCGAGTCCCTTTACGACTCTTCGAAGTCGGCTGATGGTAACCTGCCATAGCAACCCGGCCACCTTTGATTTGCGAAATTTCATGAGCAGCAACAGCCATCATGCCACGGATTCTTGGTAATAGCAAATGGTTCATCTTAACAATTTGTTCAATCAGTTCAGAACGTTCCAGAAATAACGGATGATCGCGCCAGTCGTCGCTATTACGCGAAAACAGTTCATAAAAAACTCTGTCTGTCTGAATAGCTTCGTCCTGTAGCTCGTGAAGACGGGCGGTATAGGAACGCAACTCTTCAGGGTCAGCCTTGCCCAACAATTTTTCCAGCTGATGAGCATGATCAACAATACGCTGATAATGCTCAATCGATTTTTTCAGACAGGTTTCCATATCCATCATCTTCTTTTCAGTAAGAAAGTGCGACCCGCTGATCTCCTGCTGCAGGTTGCGATGTTACTGCATTTTTGCGATTTACCTCAATCGCACCGACAAAACCTTCGCGCAGATCCTGAAGGATATTTTCAACGACCTGAAGAGACTCTTTACTCTTTTTGAGGTTTGCCTTGGTCAATTCTCTTATGACAAAAGCATACAGTGCATCAAGTTCCTCAGCAATAGAGCCACCAACTTCCATATTCAGAGTCATGGAAAATTCGCTGACAATGGCCATAACCCGGCTTATCTTCTCCGCCATCACCTTAAAGTCATTTTCCTCAATCGCTACCATAGCCTGGCGATTAAAGCGGATAGCACCATCGTAAAGCATGATTAAAATCTGCTCTGGCGATGCATTCAGCACCTGATTATTCTTGTATTGGTTGTAGGCATTCATGAATTAATTCCCCGACATATTTGAGAGACTTTCCATCTGTTGCGTCAGAAAACTACTCTGCGAGTTCAGTTCGCTGACAAGAAGTTCCATGGCCGAAAAGCGCGCTCTTAACGTTTCTTCTTTTTTATCAATCAGTGGCTCAAGGCGCCGAATCTGACTATCAATGCGCTCCGACATTATGTTGTAAGCATTCTGCTTTTCAGCATACATACCCGTCCCGTAACCCGTCATTTCGAGCAGTACGGTGTTGAAGCGTTTCATAACGCCTTCTGCATTTTCGTCACCAACCAGTAAGGTAGCAACATCATCAAAGTTATCTTCTAAAGCACTATCCAATTTAGTTTCATCCAGCCCGATAGAGCCATCCGAACGGGTTGAAATCCCTAATTGCCCCATGACTTTGAACGTGCCTTCAACACCAAATGAAGAGGCAAGAATGCTCTGAAGCTGCCGTTTAACACCGTTGACAGTACTATCGCCACGCACCAGATCACTCAGAATATCTTCTTCACCTGCGGCAATTTCTTCATCAGTCGGAGCCGTCGCTCCAAACTCATCGTAACCGGCAGAAATCCAGTCCATTACCGCATTGTAGCTATCGACAAAGGTGGTGATCTTTTCTTTTAATACGTCCGTATCGGCACTGACAGTCATTTGAGTCAGATCATATTGTGGAGGATCAGCCCAATCCCAGGAATCGACTCCCTCTTCCGCAGTCCCGGCATAGGTTGTACTACTCGCCTTGTTCAAATGCAGGGTTACCCCGGGCACAACCCCAGAAACTTCATTGCTGTCACTGACCACCCTGATACCATCGACAAAAGCTACGGCCTGCTGGGCAGAGCGAACATCGGTCAAACTAAAATCGATGGCGGTATCTTCACTATCAACGAGATCACTGGTCAACGTAAAAGAGGTTTGAGCATCCTGCCCCGTCAAGACCAGGTGATATGCGTCGCCATCAGTGCCGTCATTAATAATATTGGCTTGGACTCCCAGCTCTTCCGCACGGGCATTAATGGCATCGGCAAGCCCTTGCAAAGAGTTATTATCAGAGGTGATATTGATGGTTTCGGAACCGATTGTGATGGTTCCTGTACCAAGCACAGAATCGGTACTGGAAGAATAACCGGAGCTAACACTCTTCTGAACCTGGGCCAACTGGACTACAGCAACATCAAAACTGCCGGAGGTTCCGCCGGTACTAGTTGCGGTTAAGTTTTCTTCGGAGCTGAGCTGAACACTACCGGCACGCACTTCACTGGTAATATTCATCGCTGCAACAGCGTCACGCAAATCTTTTAAACGTGTATCAAGCTGTTTATAAGCGCCAAGACGCTCACTCTCATCAACCTTCTGAGCTTCCAGACGATCAATTGGTAACCGTTCAACGGCTATCAGCTGCTCAATAATGTCATCGGTGGGCAAACCAGTAGCGAGGCCACCAAAGGTAATATCTGCCACGACAACCTCCTCGTGCATTCTTCAGGCATCTAGACCTGTTATCAGGCCTTAATACCTTATCGACCGAAACTGTAATAATCTTTAGAATTAAGTTTCGGTATCGACCAGATTTCCGCGCAAATCGGTCAGTCTTTGGGTCAGGGTTAACAGCTCTTCAGGTGGAATCTGACGAATAACTTCGTCGGTTTCACTGTCAACAACTTTAACGACCAAAGCATTAGCGTCACTGTCATTTTCAAATCGCACGCTATAGAGGCCATCCTCGGTTAATGACTTGATTTGCTGCAATAATTCCTCAGACTGGACCTTACCACTTTCCAGGTCTTCACTCTGCAGCTGACCATCTTTGGCTTTAACCTCTTTACTGTCTGCATTATCAACTGTTTTCTGTCCCTGAAACTGGGTCAAATTCTGCAGATTTAAAGCTTCGATATTCATGAATGGTGTCCTTTCCTCACATCCCTGTGGATAAAGGCAAAAGAGGGGCTGCCGGAGCAGCCCCTGATTTCCAGCATGTTCTTACAATTTGTCAGGCAGAAAATTAACCTAACAGACTCAGTGCCAATTGTGGTGCCTGGTTGGCCTGGGCCAGGATGGAGACGCCAGCCTGTTGCAGAATATTCTGCTTGGTCATAGCTGAGGTTTCCTGAGCAATGTCGGCATCCAGAATCCGCGAACGGGCTGCGGAGATGTTCTCTGAAATATTCGACAGGTTAGAGATCGTACTTTCGAAACGGTTCTGAACCGCACCAAGATCACCACGAATGCTATCGATCTTGGCAATTGCACCGTCAATAACTGACAGAGCATCACTTGCACCATCTTGGGTACTGATGTCGATATCACCAACGTTCTCGATATCAGAAGCAGTTGCACCAGTTGTTTGAGTAACATAACGATCGGAACCAGCATCGATAGAGAATACTTCATTCCGGTCCAAGGTGACATAACCACCAACACGAGTAGAGTCAGTAGCACCATTAGATAGAGTAATTGCACCTTGAGTCGATCCAGTACCACCAAAACTCGCATCACCTTCAGAATTCAATGCCGTAACGTCAATCTTACCAGTTGCTGCAGTAGCATCACTCGTGAAGTCAGTGATAACGATGTCATCACCTGCTTCAGACGTCAGAGTAATTGACTTCTTGTCATTGGAAAGCTCTGCGGTAATACCAGTGGTATCACTTTGATCGTTGATAGCAGTTACCAGATTTGACAAATCATCCGTGGTTACTGAAGCCTGGATAAACTTGAAGTCATCTGTTGAGCTATCATCATCTGTCGCCCCAGTCAGGGAGAAAGAAACAGTACCGTCCTGGGTTAAGTTACTCAGCTTAACATCAGTCTGAGCATCAGCAGTAATACCGGTTTTATCAGTAACGTTGTTAATTGAGGTTTCAAGATCAGCAGCCGAAGCACCAGTTGCAACCGTAATTTCCTGATCAAACTCGTTATCAGCAAAATTACCTTTAAGAGTCAAAGTTGTTGCCGACACGCCATTCATTGTTACTGCAGCAGTAGCAGCTGTAACAACTGAGTTCATGGCACTATCATCAAGCTGAATCCGACTAACACCAAGCTGATCGGTCTCAGCAGAACTGATAGAGATACTGATAGTTTCGCCAGCTTCAGCACCTACCTGAAACTTGGCACCGATCATACTACCGTCGAGCAGGTTCTTACCGTTGAAAGTTGTGGTTTCAGCAATACGATCCAATTCAGCCTGAAGCTGCTCAACTTCAGCCTGGAGAGATGCGCGGTCTTCCGCAGTATTGGTATCGTTTGCAGATTGAACAGACAGCTCGCGCATACGCTGCAGAATATTGGTGCTTTCCTGCAGGGCACCTTCAGCAGTCTGTGCCAAAGAAATACCATCATTGGCATTCCGTACGGCCTGGTCAAGACCAGTAACCTGAGAGGTCATACGGTCAGAAATAGCCAGACCGGCAGCGTCATCCTTAGCGCTGTTGATACGCAGACCAGATGACAAGCGTTGCATCGACTCATTTAATGAGTTTTGTGATGAATTCAGATTACGTTGAGCGTTAAGTGATGCAACATTAGTGTTAATTGTAATAGCCATAATAAAATCCTCCGTGAGATTTAGCGGGCGTCCGTGCCCTTTTTGTTACGAGAAAATAGCTTTAGCTTTTGGGGATGCTGTTAATTCTTACCACCACCTCCTCTACATAAATTTCCCCTATGTACCGTCTCTTCGGCAGCCTTAAGCAATAACTTTAGGCTTTTTTTATAAATTTTAATTTTTTATTTAAAATTCTTCTTGCCATTCCATTTTATCAACTAATTTCTGAAATTCTTCATACCCAGCCTCGTAAACCTGGTTCCATTCGTCTTCATTGTTGGTAAAGCATAAAAACTGATACCAGATATCAAGTGCTAACCCGGCAACCTCAAGGTATGGACTAACACGTAGATCATAATTTTTAGCGACCTTGCGAGGCATCCGCTTAAGAAGATTCGGACGAAAATGATCTATCCGATCAGCAAATTCGGTCCAGGTAAAATGCTTCAAATTCATTTGCAGCAACATCGCTTTTTTAAATGCAGCCAACTGCTCTGCTCCGTCTACAGCTGGCTTCTGCCAATGCACATTTTCTTGCAGAGGGATAAAGGATGATTCAATCTGCTGACAATCACTGCTTTTCTCTGGGTACTCAGCTAAATCTAGTTGATTAGAGCGCTTCGGTAGTGTTCCTTCGATAAGAGCACCGTCGGAGCAGTTGATAACCTCAATGGAATCTGCAAACTTTAAGATAGGAACTCTTGCCGCAGCACGAGCTAAATTGAAATAGGCCTGAGTATAGACCGTGTCTGAATCTGAAAAATTTGCCTTAACTTCTAAAAAGCCAGAACCAAGAACAGATCGATGTTGCTCTTCAGTCTCATAAGAGGACCCTGCGGCATGAGTTTGATCTGCTTGTCGAAAACCAAAATCTAAACCAAATAAATAAATTTGCTTAGGTTTGCACCAATAGGCAAAGCCTAACGCCATATTCCCGGTTGTCGGTGCAAGAAAAGGAATTTCGACATTAAAATCAACGCCATTGCAAAAATTACGTTGCGGGACCCTGAGGATTTTCTTGAAATTGGGGAATTTTTCTGGCAAGTCGTTAACAAGGGTCACCATCGGAATATCAGGATCAAGGTTGAGCCGTTCCATTTCATCATCCTGATAAGAGCGGATATCTAGGCTGAATTGAAAATCTGGTCTGATACCAGCTTTTTTTAATGCTCTTACGGCACTGTGTGCGGCGAAGATAACCAGGCGTTCCTGGATATTTTTCAACCTATCCAGATCATCACTCAAAGAAGGCCCTGCACCAACAACGGCAATACGGCTGTTAGAGGAAAGTTCAATAGGACCGCTACAAACCCGATCACCTGCTAGAACATTCCGAATACTGTGATGAATTCCTGCTATTTGCGTATCGGCGGGTAACCAGGCGTCACGAAAGGCCCGCCATTTTAAACGAAAATGGGAAACAAAATTCTCCAGATCGTCCGAAGCATATCCGGGAAGGATGCGGGTCCAGACTGGTGATGTAAGAGGAGTTTTACGGAAAAAAGCATCCCCTAACTGGGAAGGAAAATCGTGGCCAATATGTAGTAGTAAACCCTTAAACCTTTTGGCCAACGCTTCATAATCTAAAAAGTAGCAAGAAAGAACAAAACGCGCCTTATCTGGCTCTATAAACATGGCAGTCGTTAGCTTCGTCCGACTGAGATAATAATCAATATGCAAGCCGTGGAATAGTCCAAAGAAAACAACCGCATTGGAAAAACGCTTTCCTCCAGAAATAGTGGGTAAATTTATCTGGCGCAGGGCACTTCGAACTTTGATGCCATAAAAACGCTTCTCAAGCGCCTTATTAAAAGCAACGGGGAACTGAGAATATGGACCGTAATCAGTATATTTTTGCAAACTTCCTTCAATCAAATCGATCCAGGCACTATTGGCCCAATCTCCTAGAGTCTGGGCAAAACGATCCAGTCCTACCGCGGGGTGGCATAATTCACCTGTGTTCTTGTTACTTATAGTGAGAAAATCATCAGTAATCTGAATGTGATATGGTGACATCGTCTGCGTGGTCAGTAATTTACCTATTGCCGGTGTCGTTTTGGTAAAATAAGCTTTATTCTTTTTAAACTGTTGTTCAAGGCAGTTTAGTCGCTGCGGTGGTGTGAGCTGCTTCAACTGATCTATTTTGCGCATTGATATTATATCCTCCGTGATATCTGGTGAATCCTTCGATACAAATTATACCAAGCTTAGAAGCACAAAACAGAAAAGGGTAACCTTTACGTTACCCTTTTCTGCAATTATTTTTTTAAGAAGTTAGCCTTGCAACAAAGAAAGAGCTAACTGTGGTGTTTGATTTGCCTGAGACAGGATTGAAACACCTGCCTGCTGGAGAATGTTTTGCTTGGTCATCGCCGAGGTTTCCTGAGCTATATCGGCATCCAGAATCCGCGACCGAGCAGCAGAGATATTCTCAGAGATATTCGATAAGTTAGAGATCGTACTTTCAAACCGGTTCTGCACCGCACCAAGGTCACCACGAATGCTATCTATCTTGGCAATCGCACCATCGATAACGGACAGAGCATTACTAGCTCCTTCTTGAGTACTGATGTCGATATCACCGACGTTTTCAATATCCGAAGCAGTTGCACCGGTTGTCTGAGTTACATAGGTATCGGTTCCAGCGTCAATAGAGAAAACTTCGTTACGATCCAGGGTAACATAGCCACCAACGCGGGTTGAATCGGTAGAACCACTAGTCAATGTTGTTGCCGCTTGGGTTGTCCCGGTTCCCTCTAAACTTGCAGCGCCTTCAGCGTTAAGGGCCGTCACGTCCATCGTGCCAGTAATTGTCGCATCGCTGGCGAAATCTTCAATGACAATGTCATCACCATCTTCAGAAGTTAAGGTAATCGACTTTTTGTCATTTGAAAGTTCTGCAGTAATACCGGTAGTATCACTCTGATCATTAATGGCATCCACCAAGTTCGACAGATCATCCGTTGAAACTAGCGCCTGAATGAACTTATAGTCATCAGTTGTACTGTCATCGTCGGCAGATCCAGTCAACTTGAATGAAACAGTACCATCCTGAGTGACATTACTAAGCAAGACCGTAGTTTCAGCATCAGCGGTGATACCTGTCTTATCGGTAACATTATTAATTGATGTCTCAATATCCGCCGCGGAAGCTCCTGTTGCAATTGAGATTTCCTGATCAAATTCGTTATCAGCAAAATTGCCTTTCAGAGTTAAAGTGGTCGCTGAAACAGCATTCATTGTTGCGGCAGCAGTTACTGCGGTCATTGCCGAGTTCAGTGCGCTATCATCAAGCTGGATCCGGCTGACACCAAGCTGATCAATTTCAGCAGAACCGATGGAAATACTGATGGTTTCACCGGCTTCTGAGCCAACCTGGAACTTTGCCCCGATCATGCTACCGTCAAGGACCTGCTGACCGTTAAAGGTGGTGCTTTCGGCAATACGGTTAAGTTCGGCTTGTAGCTGCTCAACTTCTGCCTGGAGAGAAGATCTATCTGCTGCAGTATTGGTATCGTTAGCAGACTGAACAGACAGTTCACGCATTCTCTGCAAAATATTGGTACTTTCTGCCAAAGCTCCTTCAGCAACCTGGGCAAGTGAAATACCATCATTAGCATTACGAACCGCTTGATTCAAACCAGTAATCTGGGAAGTCATGCGATCTGAAATAGCTAAGCCGGCAGCATCATCCTTGGCGCTGTTGATTCGAAGACCAGAAGAAAGGCGCTGCATCGATTGGTTTAACGCAGTTTGAGACGAATTCAAATTGCGCTGTGCATTCAGGGAAGCAACATTAGTATTGATTGTGAGTGCCATAGTTTAATTCCTTTTAAGTTAGTTGCGGCTTCCCTGCCCTATGATTACAAAAGTGATTGCTCTTTGCCTCTGGCCGTTAAAAGCTTTTAGGGACCCTTCACAGCGCCATCCATGTCACCGCTTAAGGTAAACATCTTGTCGACGGGTGCCTGAAAAGAATTTAGGAGTTTTTTTAAAGAAAATGGATAAACTGCTGATTTATATGAAACAAATGTATTTAAAAGAGGGAACCATGATTTTTTGAGGAAGAAATACAAGACACGGAAAAACTGATTAAACTACTGAAAATATTGTATTTTAATCAGCTTTCAGGATTTCTCAATTGAGCAAGGATATCGATAACGAGTTTTTTTCCAGTTTGATATAAAAAAGTAAACTCATCTTCGTTTTCAGCATAAACACAGAACTTATACCAAGAAACAAATACATCCCGAAGGATATCGGTGTAGGGCTTACAGCGACGATCACTTTTATGCTGCTTAGCACGCGTCACCATTATCTGAAAAAGGACCAGATCTAATGCCCTCGCAAACTCAAGGCGTGTCATGCGCTCAGGAAGTAACACACGTGTTACCTGTGCACGGACATCAGCCAACACCTCTTCCATACTATCAGCAAAGTATTCCCAACACCTACCAGGCATTTCGACTGACCTAAATGCTGAAAAAATCTGTCGTAAATCGTTTTCTTTATCTGGATACTCTGGAAGATCTATATCACTGCTATGTTGTGATTTCGCACCAGCAATTTCTGCACCATCAGAACAATTAATAAATCTAGTCACAGTCTGTAATGAAATAAGCTCTTCAATCCATCTTTTAGCATCATTGAAATAAGGGTTGGTAAGCATCTCTGATTCAGAAAAATTGGCCTTAACTCTAAAGGTATTCTCACCTGCCATTTTTTCCTGGAGCCCTTTAATATCATCATAGCAGCTCCCGGCTGCATGACTTTGTGTTTGAGTTTTAAAGCCCATATCAAGTCCGAAAAAATATATTTCTTTCGGGTTTAAAAAACAGCTAAAAGAGGTGCATAAGTTACCAGTTGTCGGCATAGTATGGAGTAATAAAAGTTTAAAATAAACGGAATAGCTAATGGCAGTGCCAGCAACAAGATAACTATCGCGAAAGCGTTCAAGAAGCTCGGGAGTAGCTCTAACATCAGCTAAAAAGGGGATATCTGGATCAAGGCTCAAGGCATCGTAAACAGGCTCATCCATATATAGATCAAGACAAAACTGTATATCGGGAATCACTCCAGCAGCTTTAAGAGGCCGAACAGCACTATGCGCTGCAAAAACAAGTAATTTATGACTATTTTTCTTCAACCAAGCGAGATCTTCGGAGAGAGATGGTCCTGACGCTACAATCGCAATACGAACATCATCAGAAAGATCCGGTTGTTGCTGCATTACTTTACGTTTACTTTTAATATTTTCTGTCGTCCAACGAACAGCATCAAGGTACTGATCAGCAGGAGCCCAGATACTTTTTTGTGACTGCCAGAAAGCATACAAACGCCTAACAAAGCGACTATTTTCGGCATCATTATAAGCAGAAAGAACACGTAACCAAACATTGCTGGTGACATAAGTCCGAATAAAAAAGTTACTGAAAAACTCATTAGGAAGATCACTCCCGACATGAAGCAACAAGCCATTAAATCGTTGATCAAGCTCTTCATAATCAAGAAAATAACAGGAGACAATAAACCGACCAGGATCCGCTTCGTAAAAAGCAGCCAGGCCTACCTCAGTATGGCTAAGAAAATAATCGAGATGCAGACCGTGAAAAATTCCTGAAAAGATTACAGCATTAGAAAATCGTTTATCGGGACCAACTGCAGGCAAATGAATTTTTTTCCGGGCAAACCGCTCCCTAAATTGTGGAAAAGCTTTTTTCATTGAAAAAGTAAAATTGGCCAGAATCTTTGAATGCTCAAAATGATAAGGATATCTATTGAACTGAAGTGATGTTAACTCTTCCCATCCCTGGTGACTCCATCTCCCTTCAGCACTTGCGCTTTGTAGTGCACTTAAAGCGCCAAAGACAGAAGTGCCTGATCGAGTATCAACAATATCCACAAAATCATCAGTAATATCTATTTCGTAAGGGCTGATGGCCTGCTCTACCTGTCTCAATACAAGGGGATGAGAGGCCTCAAAATATTTTAAGTTTTTCTCATAAAGATCAGTTAAAAGACGTGGCCTCTGTTCAGGTAAAGCATTTTTTAACTTCAGGACAAATGACATTCTTAACTCTCTCTAAGTACGTTTACACCACCTGATAAATAGGAGCTAGTCTAATAAAAATTGTTCTAGCAGATAGCCACATAAGCCATCAATATAATCTTAAAGTCTCGCATTTCAAAAATGTGCTTCAATGGACAAGAATTAAAAATAAAATGGTTTAGATTCTCTTTGTTTTCCTACCGTAAAAGCCCTGTAAAGGAGTCTAGGATGCGACTTTTAAAATAATAAGAGAAACTCAAACGGTATAAAACCACGCCTCAAGGTCAAAGTATCACGAAAAATATTCTACTACACAATCTAGATCGAGGGATTTTTCACCGATAATTTGCCAATAGTTGTTTGCTCAATGCCACCGTCAAAACATTCCGACATGTACCAATCAGATTTCTTCGAAAACAGGTTGATTTTAGTAAACTTATAACCCTGAAAGACAAAGTTTCAATTTAGACCAATACCATTGCTCCGAAATTACTTTATCTGACAACGGGTCAACCCTTATATAGCCACCTTGTTTAATTAACTGAATATCCTCTTTTACAAACACTCAATTAATACATCAATTTCATTTAAGATAATAATCTTGTTTGTCGACAGAGAGAGATATAAACTTTATTAATTTTATAAATTTGAAAAGACGTTTAAAATGATCAAAACCAAACATACAAAGACAGAACGCGTTGCTGCGTTTATCCCGGTGCGTCTTTCTTCTTCCAGGCTGCCCCAAAAACATTTCCTTAAAATTGGCCAGAAAACGATTCTAAAATGGTTGGTTGATAACCTCAAAACCTGTAAACACCTTGATGAAATCGTTATTGCAACAGCAGCAGAACCCATCAATACCCCACTCCAAGAATTCTGTGAGCAGCATGGGATCAAACTCTTTTGGTACCAGGGATGTGTCGACCACGTTACAACCAGGCTACGGAAAGCAGCGGAAGAGTACCACGCTGATATATGCCTCCTTATAAGCGGCGATTGCCCTCTTGTACACGCCCCAAGTATTGACCAACTTGTCGATCAATTTCGGAGCCAAAAGAATGCAGATATAATGACTCTTGAGGCAGATCATAGTGGCCAGCATCCAGCGTTAGAAGGCGTCATTCTATCCCGCTTATCGGCTTGGCAAAAGGCTGATGATCTTGCCGACAAGCCGGAACTTAAAGAACATCAATTCCCTCTATTTTGGACACAACCTGAACTTTTTGTCCGTTGTAATGCCACGTTACCAAACAATTTCTATATCCGAAAGCACCGTTTTTCTGTTGATACTTGGGCAGATTTGGAATTTATGAACAGGATACATGACAAACTGTTAGAAAAGCAGCAAGACTTTCAGCTACCAGCCGTCCTTAATTTACTTCAAAACGAGCCAAACTTGTTTAATATCAACAGTCATGTCCACCAACGAAAACTTATCGATGAAAACCACAAGGTACTCTTTATGATCGATGCTGGTGATATATATGGTTTTGGGCACCTGATGCGCAGCCTTGAATTAGCCAGACAATTAACGGAACTAAAAGGGTGGTCAACAACTTTCGCAGTTGACAATAAAGAAGCAGAAAACTATCTACTCCAGCAAGGGGAAAAGACTTTACGGGCAGCATTTCAACGTCCAGCCCGTTACCGGAAACTTGATAAAGAAGACATCACTGAATCATTTTCAGGATATGACCTAATCGTTATTGATATCTTCGACCAAAGAGATGTTTGTTTGGACTGGCGTACAGAGTTAAATAGCTCTATTCCTGTTGTTGTTATTGATAATCATCTCCCTTGGACCGAAAATGCAGATCTTATAATTTCACCAAGTGTCACTGTTCATTCCCAAAAACAGCAACCTGATTGCTGTCAACATTTGTGGGGCAAAGATCATTTAATTATCCGCCGTGAAGTACGCCGGCTTAAAGAGATGCAGATCGATAAAGATCTCGATCTTTTGGTTTATTTACATGAGCCCGATCTGCAAAATCAGTTTAAGGAATTCACAAGTAAATTTAACCTTAAAGCTAAAATCATTACCAATTTTTCGAATGACCTCCCACACCTCATGGCATCAGCAAAACTTTATATCAGTGGGTTTGGGATTAGCTTTTACGAAGCCTTAGCTTTAGGGACACGACCATTATGTTTGCCTGACAGTCCTGAACACCGTGAAGACGCCTTACTGTTTTATCAGTCCTTCGATCTAGAGCCAGTCATTCTTGATGAAACGCAAACATGGGCAGACAAAATCCTGCCGTTACTAAAAAAGCCACAGGAGAGATTGCCCGTGTGCAGCGACGGGACTCCCCAAATAGTTACCGCGCTCTCTAATCTGGTTAATGGCATTGTTAAAAGATGACTTTAGAACTCTCCTCCATACGGGTATTCATATCTAGCCTTAGTGCAAAAGTACCGCTAGTAGAGGCTTTCCGTGCAATGTTCAAGCAGAAAGGGATTCCTTTAGTTATCCATGGCGGAGACAGTAACCCTAACTGCCTTGGCCGTCACTTTGTTGATCATTTCTGGACAATGCCCGCAGATGAAGAACTGGAAGAAAAGGATATCATTAGCTACTGCAAAACACACCGGATCGATGCAATCGTTCCAACTAGAGATGGAGAATTACTTTTTTTTGCAAAGCTTCACGACTCTTTAAAATCCATAGGAACATTCGTTTTGGGTTCGCCAACGAACGGTGTTGAGATATGCTTGGACAAACTTGCTTTTCACCATGCCTGTCCAGCAATATCAATCCCGACAGAAACAGACTTAGCACAACTCAAATCACCCTTTTATGTGGTAAAAGAACGCTACGGTTCAGGCAGTAAAGATATTCTCATCAAAGCATCTAAACCAGAAGCCCTGAGCCATGCAGACCAACTACAAGCCCCTGTTTTTCAACCCTGGATTGATGGTCAGGAATATAGTGTTGATTTATACTTAACCAAGTCCGGTCACGACCTCGGAGCGATTGTCCGTTCACGTGATGTGATCATTAATGGAGAGGCGCAAGTAAGCACCACTGTCCACATTCCAAAACTTAACAAGATCTGTGTCGAGCTAGCAAAACAACTGCAGCTAACGGGTCACCTAGTTATCCAGGCTTTGGTAGACAAACAGAGCAGGATTCATATAATTGAATGCAATTGCCGCATTGGCGGAGCATCTACTTTAAGCTTCGCAACTGGGTTACTTACCCCAATCTGGCTCTTTTGCGAAAGCAAAGGAATCCCACTTAGGCAATATCCGTTCAAACGATCTCCGTTTGAGCTAAAACAGATACGCCACGCTACAGATACCATCATTAAAATGGAAGGGTGAACATGGCTAAGTCCTTTATACATATTAACAATCGCAAGATAGGACCTGGAGAGCCCACCTACCTGATCGCCGAACTTTCTGCAAACCATCGTCAGAATTTTGAACTTGCAGCGGAAATGGTCAGAGCAGCAAAAGCAGCGGGTGCAGATGCAGTCAAGCTACAGACATATACCCCAGACACCATCACCATAGATTGTGATAAACCAAGCTTTACCCATAGTCAAAATTCCCTCTGGGCAGGGAAAAACTTGTACCAACTTTATGAGGAAGCTTACACCCCCTGGGACTGGCAGCCAAAATTAAAACAATTGGCAGATGAAATTGGCATTGACCTTTTTTCATCCCCCTTTGATCATACCGCAGTCGATTTTCTAGAAAAGATGGACGTCCCTGCCTATAAAATTGCCTCGTTTGAAATTGTTGATATTCCCCTGATCGAGAAGGTCGCAGCAACAGGCAAGCCTCTTATCATGTCAACTGGAATGGCAACAAAGGAAGAGATAAATGATGCGCTCTATGCCGCTCAAGATGCAGGAGCCAAAGAAGTTGCACTGCTTAAATGCTGCAGCGCCTATCCCGCCCCTGCCAGCAGTATGAACCTACGGACTATTCCAGATATGGCAATCCACTTCAAAGTCCCGATTGGACTTTCTGACCATACAATTGATAACGAAATTCCTATTACCTCCGTTGCCCTTGGAGCCTGCATTATTGAAAAACATTTCACTCTAAATCGTTCTGTCGCAAGTGCCGATGCCGCATTTTCTCTAGAGCCTGATGAATTCAAGAGCATGGTCAAAGCTGTGCGCAAAACGGAACTGGCATTAGGTGTTAAAACTTATGGCCCATCACCTGAAGAGGAACAAAGCCTGAAATTCAGAAGATCTCTTTTTATTGTTGAGAATATTGCTAAAGGCGATTTTCTTACGCCCCAAAACATACGTTCAATTCGCCCTGCTGATGGTATAGCACCAAAAGAATATAAACGTGTCCTGGGCCGTAAAGCCAGGTCTGATTTGCCCAAGGGAACCCCTTTAAAGTGGGAGGATCTACAGTAGTGAAAAATATCAAAGGATTGGTATTTGATCTCGATGATACCCTCTATTTGCAAGCAGACTATAAACGCAGTGGTTTTAAAGCGGTTGCTAATTGGCTAGAGGAGCATGAAAATCTTGAGAGAAGAGAAGTTTACACTGCGTTAAATGACATTCTTGAAGAAAAAGGGCCATCACACCCATATATATTTGACCTGTTTGTAACCCAAAAAAATCTTGATCCTAAACTTGTCAAAACTCTGGTCGATCTATTTATAAAGCATCAACCACAGATATCTTGCTTCGAAGGTGTTATTAATATGTTCAACAGGCTACGCAAAAAATATCAGTTGGGCATACTTACAGACGGCCGCCATAGTAGCCAACAAAAAAAAATTGAAGCTTTAAAGCTGGAGCCACTTTGTAAGTATATCCTTTATAGTGATAGTTTAAAGCTTAGCAAACCAGCGCCAGAGCTGTTTCAACGGTTTGAAAAAAAATTTAATTTGTGTGGAAAACAACTTGCTTATATCGGGGACAACCCGAAAAAAGATTTTATTGGTGCAAAAGAGCGAAAGTGGAAAACTATTCGGGTTCTAACCGGAGAATATAGGGAATTAAAAATGTTAGATCAGTGGGGTGCTGATATTATCTTGAACAAATGCACCGATATACTTCAATGCTTAGAGTGAACAACTTATCAATAAACGTTTATATTGGTTGAGAAAATATGCTGAAATATATCGAAGATCAATTCATGGTTCATAAAGCACTGCTTGACACCGTTGCCAAGAATCATTCTCCCATGATTGCAGCCATAGCCAATGATATAATAACTGCACTTTTGCACAAAAAAAAGATTATGGTCATGGGTAATGGCGGATCAGCAGCAGATGCTCAACACTTTGTTGCCGAACTGATAGGAAGGTTTCAGTCAGAACGCCATGCATTACCGGCACTATGCCTAGCAGCTAATATGGCCTCCGTCACAGCAATAGGAAATGACTATGGCTTTGAAGAAATCTTTGCTCGCCAGATTGAAGGCTTGGCATCTGATGGAGATGTTGTTATTGCCATTTCAACCAGTGGAAACTCTCAAAATATCATTTCAGCCCTAAAAAAAGCCCGCAAACAAGGCTGTAAAACTATTGGCTTATTGGGAAAAAGTGGTGGGATAGCCGCATCTTTAGCGGACCATCCCCTAGTAGTGCCAAGCGATAGCCCTCCAGCTATTCAGGAAATGCACACAACTATTATTCATATCCTGTCAGGACTAATAGAGAAGGGGGTTGCTTCATTATCTCCATCAGAAAAGCAACCATGATGCACCATTACCTCCCATAGCTATTAATTTGGAGCAAACAGCATTTATGAATAATAAAGAAAAAGCTATTTTCCTTGACCGCGACGGAACCATTAATGTTGAGCGTAATTATCTTTGGCGGATTTCCGATTTCGAATTTCTGTCTGGGGTTCCTCAGACGCTTAGAAGGTTGCAAGACGCCGGCTTTCTTCTTATTGTGGTCACTAATCAAGCAGGTATTGCCCGTGGCTACTATGAGCTATCAGATGTGCAGCTGTTACATAAGTACATGAAGCAACAGCTACAAAAATATGGTGTAAATCTCGCAGGTATTTACCTTTGTCCACATCATCCTGACGGCCAAAAAGATCATCCCTATGCAAAAAACTGTAATTGCCGCAAAGGAAAACCCGGCATGCTCCTTCAAGCGGCACAGGACTTGAACGTTGATCTGCCACGTTCCTTCATGATCGGAGATAAACTATCTGATCTTGAGGCGGGGCATTGTGCTGGATGCGTTCCCTGCCTGGTCACAACCGGTCATTCAGACTGGCAGGAGCAACCAATTCCAAACTATTGTGCCACAATTGCTAGTTCAATGAGCTCTATAGCCGACTTCATTTTAGACTATGACAAATAACCATAATTTCAGTTCAAATCGGTCTAACTCTATACAGTCTGTAGCGACACCTGGAATCAGCGTTATTATCCCCATGTATAATGCTCAACCCTATATTGAAGATGCGCTAAAAAGCATTCAAGAACAAACTTTTAACGAATATGAAATCATTGTCATTGATGATGGATCTACGGATAAAAGTGCTAAGATCGTTAAAAGTTTTCCAAGGGTAAACTATCACTATCAAAAAAATCAGGGAGAAGCGGCCGCCAGGAACCAAGGCATGGAGCTAGCACGGGGAAAGATAATTACATTTCTTGATGCTGACGACTGGTACGAGCCAACAAAATTGGAAGAACAGTGGCGTTATTTGCAAGAGAATCCGACCATCGACGTTGTTTACTGTGACTACATCGTTAAAGATCAAACCAAGGAAGAAACAACAATAATTCAGTCTGAATATTTCGATCCAAATCGCAAAAACCTTTTAGCAACAGTTCTATTTCGTCAGACTATTCATACAGGTAGCATGATGTTCCGCCGACGATGCTTTGAGGCTGGCTGCAGGTACAATCCTCAACTCAGGTACGCTCCTGATTATGACTTTTGCTTACAGCTTCTGACCAATCACCTGTTTGGCTACCTCCATAAACCACTATATGGTTATCGACGCCATCAGGGTAATATGACGAATGCCCATCAACGACAAAAATCTACCGAAGCGGCTATTGTTCGTGCTTTAGGAATAAGTAAAATCAGGAAAATCATTGACGAGAGTAGCTTTGACAAAAGCCAAAAGAACTTGCTTCTAGCACGTATTTTTTTAAAGACTAGTAAATACCGTGAATGCTTGCAGCAATTGGAGCAACATGTGCGGGTCCAAGATATTCCTCTAGCTTATTTTTACCGTGGTAACTGCCACTATATGTTGGGTGTTTTTTCCCTTAGCCAACAAACATACCAAAAGGCTATCGAATTAAGTCCAGCGTTCCCTGAGGCCATGAACAATCTTGGCTGCGCCCTTTCAGCCCAAAATAGGGACATTGAAGCAAGACAAGCCTTTACCTCTGCACTGAAGCTACGCCCCGGATATATGGATGCAACCAAGAACTTGGCCAAAGGGCAGTCAAATCATTTGACTTTGTTTGAATTAAGAGGTGTGCTGACGCACTATTACTAATCGTCGTAACAATTCTGCCACGGATCAATAATTTCCAGGTCACGGCAAATCCCCATCGAAGTCAGGGTTTGGTACAACTCAGCATGCAGTTGCTCATGAGTAATCAGTATGGTCTCAATATCATAAGTGGGTAAGCTGTCAATTTGTTCAACCTTAACCCGCTTAATTTGCGAACGCTCCGGAAACTTGTCAAAGATTACCTGTGGTAGAGGAAGATTCCGGGCCTCCAATTCATCAAGAAGATTATCAGCAAGACTCCCCCCAGCATAAAAAGCAATTCCCTTCCCCCCTTTGCTTTGCCACAGTTCGACTAATAAACTTTTCATCACTGGTCCCAGTCCCAACTCATTTTTATCCTCAAGTTGTCGGCAAATGCTGAGCAACTGATGAACATCAAGACACTTTGGAGCATGAGCACAAATAACTTGATGAATATGTTTGAGACTATTTACCTGCCCTGATAAAACTCTTTCTCGACTGATCGCTAAAAGGAATTCGTCAGAGATGTCAATTCCACAACGCTGGAACGCTTTTCGGCGTAATGCGAGGACTTTTTCTCGCTGTTTTTTAAAATGATGACAGCTGACGCTGTTCCTATGCAGCCGATAATAAACCAATCTTTCTGGCAAATTATAAACTGGATATTTCTCAGCTAAAGCAAGCCACAGAGCATAATCTTCAATATGCTGCCAAGCAGAATCATACCCTCCTAAAGATCTGACTATCTGGGCCTGAAACATCACCCCGGAGTGGACAAAGGTATTTTGCATAAATAGCTGAACATAATTCTCTTCAGGAAGCACCGGAAGATCAACGGACCTGATAACCTCACCGTCATAGTCAATTTGTGTGTACCACGTTCCACACAAAGCAATTTCTGGCCGTTCAGAAAACAAACCGAGCTGTTTTTCCAACTTATCCGGACACCATTTATCATCAGCATCAATCCGTGCAATGTACTTACCCTGGGCCACACTCAGACCGGCATTCAAAGCATCAACGAGTCCAACATTAGTTTCAAAATTAAGACAGTGGATCCGTTGATCAATATATGAGGCGATGATTTCAGAACTACGATCAGAAGAACCATCATTGACAATAATGAACTCAAAGGCCTCAAAAGTCTGCCCTAGTACGGATTCGATAGCTTCTGGCAGATATGCTTCTCCATTAAACACAGGGAGAAGAACCGAAACTAAAGGGGCGGCCATCGTCCTTACCATCAAAGATACCGGTAAAGCTGTGATTTAACCAGGGAAGTCTCTTCAGGGGTATAGATCTTTACTAATTTGCTCTTTTCCAGGCCTTGATCAGTCAGCTGTTGAAAAATATCATCCTGATATTCCAAACTGGAAATTAAAACGACATCCGGTGACAAGACGGCTACTTGATCAGGAGTCACACTTTTAAAATCTAGGCCAACAACCTCTTTGCCTGAAACTTTATCTGCCAAAGCGACAATATTTACCTGCCCTAGCGAAGAATGCTTCAATAAAAAAGTGGTATGCTGGCCAGCACCGTAAATCAAAACCCTTTTCTTTTCTACCTGCCACTGACGGATCCAACGATTAAGGCGTGCCAAGACCTTTCCGACGGCTTGACTGGGTGTAAATTCCGAGATTTTATCTACCTGCCTACTGTCGTTACACTCCAGCCAACGGGTATTATTAAACAACATTCCTGAAGTGGCATACCAACTATGGGCGAGAGTCCGTGAAAAAGCTGTTTCATCTTCAAGCAATTCACAACCGTAGTCGGCTAATAAGTCTATCCAATATTGTGCAGGCTGTTCGTTAACATGGTGATGCCCTCCCTGGCCCGGTTCGGCGTGAGTCAATGCTATAATCCGCCCATTAAGCAATGTCTGAATCAGGTTATCGAGATGTTGTATATGGACATGTTCCAATAATTCACAACACCAGACTAAATCAATTTTGGCCAACTGAAGCCATCCATGAGAAAAATCATGCACGATGACAGGATAAGGCGATTCAGGGTGTAGAGCATTGGGAAGTAATCCGTCGACCCCGATGATCTGGCAGCCGAGACGGGCAAAGTAACCACTATTAATGCCATCACCACACCCAACATCAAGCACCCTGGTTACAGAAAAATGTTCAACCAACCATTGCCACAACTCCGGGTAGTAGGTTGCGTTGTCTCCACCACGAATATTTCCGCCCAAATGTGGAACAGCGTCAAAGCCGTAGGCTCCGGAAGTTGTTCTGACTCCATAGTCAGAAATCTTTTTCAGCTTCAACTCACTCATGATGGTTCCTCTGCTGTTGAGCGATAGAGCAATTCAATGTTCTCTGCCGGAACTTTATGAACAAGCCAGCGGTAAATATCTTCTTCAAAAGCTTTGGAAGAAATAATGACTCGGTCGACTTTCTGCCAATCAACATGATCTCGGTAATACACAGGGATTCCATTAATGGAGTCGCATACTGGAGATTGATCTGCGATACCCATAATATTTAATTGCATAAGCTCTTCTTGAAGAGCCTGCAACAACTGCTCAGTGTGCTGTCCGCCACCATAGATAAAGATCCGATCATCTTTGGAAAATTTATCTTTCCAAGCAGCACATTTACGTAGAAAAAAATCAGCAACCTCACGACAGTGATAATTCTGAGGATCAAAATGACCAAACATTATTGGTCCTTCTTGACGATATTTAGTCACCTGCCGAGCCAGATCAGCTAATTGATCACCATCCACTGTTGAAATGACTTGAGACTGTCCATCACGAAAACAATGTTCGCTATGTCCCTGTAATAGTCGTTCACGGTAATCAATAATATCATTGCGATACTTTGCAGCTTCCAGACGCAGATAATTCTGAAAGATATCCGATAATGACCCTGTATGCTCCCGGGCAGCACTACTAATAACCGGAAGGTAAGACGAAAGATAGCCGCGCTGATGAAAATTGCAGAGAGTTTTCAGGTGTGGACCATATAGTGTAAAATCAGCATCTGAAAGGGTATTGAAATTCTGTGAGTAGTTTAGAGGCTGGCCGGAATAAACAGGGTAACAACTTCGATAAACCTCTGCCCTTACGCAATAACTGATTTCACTTATATAGGTAAAAAGTGCCAGCCAATGAGCAAAAAAGTTATTTTTATCTGGCGGTGGGCAGAATTCCCACTCTGGAAATTTAAGTCCTTTTTCAACTCCAGTTTCGTCGATCAATTGAACATTACCATGAACCAAAGAAAGATCAGGATCATCATTGAGCGTCTTTACACATTCGGAAAACCAGGTTTTTCGTATATACTTATCAGATATCGGTAAGCACATGATGTACTCTCCGGAGCACCGGGATAGAGCTTTGTAATAACCTGCAACCGGATTATTGTCTGGTTCAGAGAACCATTTCAAACGTTTTTCATATCTATAATCTTGTAAGATATCAAGAGTTCCATCAGTAGAGGCACTATCGACAAGAACAATTTCAAAGTCACTAAATGACTGTGCTAAAATGGAATCGAGAGACTCCCTCAGATAGGATGCATTATTCTTACAGGTTGTATATACTGATATTTTAGGGATAGCCACGCAGTCTCGCTTCCAGTTAGATCAATAGGTCAATTTAACAAGCCGTGCTTTACAGCCAACATCTTGTAATCTTGCGATAATTATATCCGCAAAACAATAACTGCCAATCAAAATAATATCGCTTTCTGTCAACGCAGAGATGCCCCTCTCCTCAGAGATAATTTGATAACCTTTAAACTCCTGTAAATCTTTTTTACTTTTAATTATGCTTTCTTTTTCAAAAATTGCTCTTGGCTTAGCTATATTTTCCCCTTCTATATAATCCAATAGGGTCAAAGCGTAGCTCCCTGTTCCATAGATATAATAGCCTTTCTTTCTAGACTTAAGACTTGAATTAAAAGCAGTCATATAGCGTTTAAAATTTTTGCCATACCGATAGCCGATTAAAGACTTGCCAACCTTTGTTTTTTCAAAAATCTTATAAACTTTTTCAAAAAACTTTGATTTATAAGACAAATAAAAAAGAGTACCACCAAACCACGACTCTATAACTGCATTTTCTCCTCCACCATTATAAAAGTGGTATCGAAATCGACGTAAAAAATTGACAAAATAAATCTTTAGCGGTCTAACGTAGTAAGGAAAAATTCGTATTGGATCAATTAACGAATCCTTAATCTCTATACGTTTTTGAGTTCGATTATCCTTAATCGTGTATGTACTGATTCCATGCTCTTCAACAAAAATTTGAGCTCTCAGTAGCATCGCTCGTCGCTTTGCCTCTTCCTGCATTTTTGCAGACATCAGGACAAACCACTCCTTGATATGACCATAAGAACGTTTTTTTAGCGCCTCACCTTCCAACCCAATATTTGCGCCTTCTCCGGAAAATTTGATAAATGGATCGGCAATATCCCGGTTACATTGGTTCATATTGAACCTATCATGGGAATATAGGTAGTAAGCAACACACTGTTGAAAAGAGTCCGGCCCCAAGCAAGGATTCCAATCCCCACTAATATCCAGCCAGCGCTTAGTATAAAATGCCAAACTGTCTGGGGCAAAACCACATTCCCAAATATCATGATAATTTCGATATCGATACTGAGATGTGCGGATGCGGAAAATATCATCGGGATAATAGCCAACATAACGCCGCAGCTGCTCATCCCAACCCTTTGTTTTAAATAGGAACTCATCGCTAACATTAATGACAAAATATGAAGCAGGATCCGTTATTTTAATTAATTCATTTAGAGGCTTCCATAGATCAAAAAAGCTAGAAACAATATCAGTCGCTATATACTTTATGCGCAAAAGCATCGTTTCAATGGCAATATCAAGGGCCTCCTCCATCGCAGTATCCCCAGAATCAATATGAATAAGAACCTCGACTTGCTCAGGATGGGTAGCTGTAGACTGAACATTCTCCAAAAATGTCAGAATCTGCTGAGGGCGATTAGAATTAAGTTGAATTGAGACAAAACAGTCAGAAGGATTGGACACTCTATTAACATTCTGCATAACTACTCCGGCACAAAGGCACCCTCTTTTGCGGAAAGTTCTATTCTGAACCAACTTTTAGCATAGACACCATCAACCAATCACTCTCTTCATGACATTTCACATCTGCCATTCCTAAAAATTGATCAGAAACATTGACCGTCTGTCCCATGCCATCAATAAAAAAGTTATTATTCTGTGAATAAAAATCCCATTGATGTAATCCTGAATAACTGGCTCGCTTCCCCTCCCTCAAAGCATGTGACAAAACAACATAAGCTCCAGGGCGTACAACACCGAGCATATTACGAATAACCTTTAATGGATTTTCACTGTGATCTACCGAGTTTCGTGCGTAGACCAAATCAAATTGGTCAGGCAAAAAATGTAACCCGATTTCTTCTCCTTTTATATATAGCGTCTGAACAGGGGCATTGACATTATGGCGACGAAGTAGTTTTTCATACTCTTCGGCCAAGGCGTCTGTAGGGACGATCTCTATTTCGTAATCCTGCCATCGTTTTCCCAATATTGTTAAAGGACCAGCCCCGACATCAAGAATACGAATTTTGTTTTGGCTGTCATTTAGGAAAGGAATCAGATTTTCTTGAAATTGGGAGTTTGGATCGCAGCGAAAAGCAAAATCATCAGGCCACTTATCACCAGACGTTTCTAGCCAATGATCCCAAAACTCGATTTCCTGGAAGCTTCCTCTATGCCATTGTTCATTTTTCATTTTTATTCCCGTGATCAAAAACAACGTCACTCTAAGCTGGGATGTAGACGTTTTAATATCCGAGTTTACCTAGTGTAGATTTAGAAAAGGTCATCACAAATATCGTTAAAATGTTCTTCTGCTCTATGTAAATCCGCTGCCGAAAAGTGCTGTGGGTAAATAACCGGCATCTCTTTAAGGGAAACCATTTTCCAATTATTTCCTTGTTTTTGCATAGCCCAGTATCCCCCCCAAGATGAGGCCTTACCGAAAATTTCGGCCACGGCAAGCGTTACACCAGGGTGATATTTGCGCCCGGTTTCGGGATCCTCAATAAAATCAAGATGTCCACTTGCCCGGGCTATATCCTGATCACATTCATGAAGTTGAAGGTTTAAATCATCACCACAAATTATGCCACCGTCGCTCACCAACGGAAGAGAATTGAGAATGTCTTGTTTAACCGGCTCATAAGTATGATCAGCATCAATAAAAACAACATCAAAATAATTTCGCCTAAGCTGAGGTAACAGATTAGAGCTCTGCCCCCGCATATGCTGACAGGTTATTGGTTGCGGAATACTTTTTATATTGTGAAGAAAAATATTATACGCACAATCAGTACTGAGGGAGGCTTCCATATCTTTGGCATAATCAGCATCGGCATGATCATCCATATTAAAAAATGGCGCCCAAGCATCGACACAGGTCAAAGACCCCTGACCTGCATTATGAGTATGTAACCCCTGCGCCCAGGATAATGCTGAAGCCCCATACCAAGATCCGATTTCGAGTACCTGCAACGGTTTGGAATTTGCATTTTGAGCCAGGTACCAGACCGTACCAATCATAAAGAGATGACGAACAGGAGCACTGAGTACGGCACGTTCGATATCTAGAACCGGTTTCCCTGGTGACAAAATTTCAAGTAGTTGTTGATAAGACATGAGTTCCCCGGTATGTAAAATTAATCGCCAAGAATACGACGCTTCAGCCTGACACTGGTCATGCCTTTGACATGTTCCAGAGCTTCCCCGCCAAACCGTTTTTCAATCAGATCTAGATAAGCCGGATTAGTAAAATAGGCATCAAAAGCGTAGTCACGAAATGCCAACACTTGCGCTGCCGTCAATTTTTCTGTCGGCAAAGGGAGAAAATCATACCCTTGCTGGGCAAAACCGAGCCATGTATCAGGCAGAGGGATGTTCTTTTCTAACGCTTCACGGTACAAGTCTGAACCTGGTGTAGCCATCGTACAAAAGAAACTTGGAAATGCGCAGTTTAATTCCTGAGCAAACGAAAAGGTATCCTGCATGGTCTGAAAATCATCGCCCGGCAAACCAAACATAAAGTTAGCGCACAGGTCTATTCCTGCCCGATGAATTTTCTGTACTACTCGCCGAATATCCTCTTTCGTATAACTACCCTTGTCAATGGCACCAAGAATCTCCGCTGTTCCTGTTTCGATGCCAAGCTTGAACCAATTAAAGCCCGCTTTTTTCAAAAGATCCAGGTCTTCATCTGAGATTCGATCAACGGCATCAACACGTGCAAAAGCACAGAAATTGACTCGATATTCACGCGTCAGAAGCTGCTTTGCAATCGGTAAATAGTGTTTGGGATTAAACACAAACAACTCATCTATCAGGTTGATATTCTTCACACCATGATCGCGAGCCAGGGTATCGATCTGTCGCATTACCCATTCGGTATCCCAATAGCGAATCTTGCGCTCGCCATAGGTCGCCTGAATACCGCAATACGTACATTTATACGGGCACCCCAAGCTGGTATAAAGAGAGGCATAGTGTCCACGCGACTCAAGATCCTGTAAACACATCCAATTAAAAGCACGATACTTGGCGCTCTGCCATGGAATCAGATCCCAGGCGACCTCCGTCAGTTCGACTGAAAGATCCGGTACGTTCTGCTGAGGCGTATGGGGAGCAACGATTTCATCACCATCTTTGCTCCACAAACCAGGAATGTCCTGGTACGGTTTTCCCTCCAATAAATGCCGTAGCGTGTAAAAGCCTTCCCCCTGTGCCAACAAATCAGCCTGGGTTTCACGCAAAGTCCGCTCTGGCAATGCCGAGGGATGCCATCCAGTAAGGATCAAAGGTGCTTCTGGTCGCAGCTGTTTAATTTCTTCACACTGTTTTTCTACCGCAACCATTAATGGTGTGCAGGTATTTGCCTGCTGTCCGTAGACCACAATTGCAGTTATCCGGGGAGATTTCTGACGAACGATTTCAGCGGATTCCTGATGATCAAGGTTCAAACCATTAGCATCAAGAATCTCGACCCGAAATCCTGCCGAACGTAAATAGCCTGCCGTTAACGCCGCCCAGAAAGGTGGCTCACACGCAGAGTAATCTTTACTTAATTCCTGATAGACCTTTTTTTTGGCACCAACATTTATCAACAATATATCGAGCGGTTCACTCATACTATAACCTCATTTATAATCGCTCTCTCAATGGCATCACAATCAAGCCCGGTCAGACCGTGCAAACGCTCTCGGCTACCATAGTCATATAGCTTAGCGTCATCGATGGCAAAACGACGCAAGGGCAGGCTAATTCTATGATCAACGATAAACTCAGCCAGCAGGGACCCTAAACCACCATTCAGCGTATGCTCTTCTAAGCTTACAAGAGCTTTAAACCCAGGCAGCAAATGTCGCAATCTTTCAAAATTCAGAGGCTTCAGACGATAAACATCCACAACCGTTGACTCATAGCCTTTTTCCTTTAATCGTTGAGACACTTCCAAGGCACGATGAACCATTACCCCCGTTGCCAACAAGGCGATATTTCTGCCACTGCCAAATTCCCGCAGACCATCTTGACCTGGACCAAGAGGTGGGCTCAAAAATTTATCAAGACGAACATAGCTTGGGGCCTGCTGTTTTAATACTACATCGACCAGCTCCTCTGCAGTTCCAGCATCTGCGGGGCTGTATATCTCCATGCCTGCAAGTGTCCGCATGATAGCGATATCTTCTGTGGCATGATGGGTCGGACCATCTTCAGGGTATGAATAACACGCCCCGACACCGATAATAGTAACTGGCAAACGATGACAACAAATATCCAGCTTGAGTTGTTCAAAACAGCGCAGTGTTATAAAAGAAGCAATGCTGTAAACAAAAACTTTCTTCCCTGCCATTGCCAGGCCTGCAGCTACAGCAATAATATTCTGCTCAGCAATTCCGGCATTAATATATTGCTCAGGCAACTCACTACGAAACCGATCAAGACTGGGGGCACCAAAATCATTGGATACAAAAACAATATTGGCATCACCTTTTGCCCGTTCGAACAACCTGCTGATAAACGCATCGCGCATCTGGGTCTGAGCCAAATCAGTCATGATCATCTCCTGACAGTTCCTTCCGGGCGAGGACTATTTCAGCCTTATCGGCCAGACGCTTGACATGCCACATGGGATCATTCTCCATAAAAGAGACTCCCTTCCCCTTAACTGTTTCTGCAATCAACATATAAGGGCGATCAGAGCAGCGAGTTCTTGCAGATTGAAGCTGCTGAGTCAGTGCCAAGATGTCATGGCCATCACAGACAGCGCATTCCCAACCGAAAGAACGCCACTTATCAACCAGAGCTCCCAGACCAATGAAGTTTTCGGTAAAGTCACTCGCTCCCAATCGATTGCGGTCGATAATCCCAATCAAGTTTCCCAAACCATGCTGTGCGGCAAACATGCCCGCCTCCCAGACCGACCCCTCAGCACACTCAGCATCTCCAAGCAACACAAAATGTTTATGAGCCGACTTGTCCATTCGGGCGGCTAAAGCCAAACCAGCTGCAACCCCCAATCCATGCCCCAAGGCTCCAGTCGTCATATCGACTCCAGGAATCGACCTGTCAGGGTGCCCCCCAAGGCGACAATCACCTTTACGATAATGGTGGTCTAACCAGTCATGAGGGAAAAAACCAAGATCGGCCAAAATGACATAAAGAACAAGTTCACCATGTCCCTTGCTGAGAATAAAGCGATCTCTTTCTGACCAATCCGGTTGATTGGCACGTATTTGCAAAACCCCTCCATGATAAAGGGCCAACAAAATTTCGACACACGAAAAAGATGATGCAATATGACCGCCAGTAGCAATACATATTTCTGCCATTTCCCGCCGAATTCTCAGTGCGGTCTCAACCAAAGCACTTACTTGTTTATCCATCTCAGACATTGCTATACTTATTGTTATTAAGAATGACATAAAGTTTTTTTAGCTCTGCGATGCCATCATCCAACGAATAATGAGGTGCCCAGCCAGTTTTTTCGATCTTTTCGTTTGAAACGATATAGTCTCGTTTATCAGGGTCTTCACCAACAGGAGCTTCGAGATAAACAAATCCGGGTACCTGCTCTCTGATTTTGGAACATAATTCCAGTTTGGATAAGTTAGCGGTCGAAAGGCCGACATTATAGGCTTGTCCAGCCATGGTTTGAAAATTATCCAAAACATGGATAAAAGCCCGGGCGACATCACGGACGTGAATGTAGTTTCTCTTAAAGTGTCCCTCAAAGACCACCAAAGTCCTATCGTTTACAGCACGATACACAAAATCATTGACCAGTAAATCAAGGCGCATACGTGGACTGGCACCAAACACAGTTGCCAGCCTCAGACTGACCGAGTTTTTACGCTTTAAGGCTATTTCTTCTGCCTCGACCTTGACCTTGCCATACAAGGAGACGGGCCTGAGAGGTGTTTCCTCCGTGCAATAGAGTCCTTTTTCGCCAATGCCATAGCCACTATTCGTAATTGGAATAATCAGTTTCTGATCATCACGAAGAATCTCTGTCAGCAACGCAACAGCATCTCGATTGATCGTCTCGGCGCCAACATAATCGCGATCACATAGGGGAGCACCAACCAGAGCCGCTAAAGGAATGACATAATCCTTATCCTGCACCAGATCAGTCAGTAATTGTCGGTTGCGGCAATCACCTTTTATCACCGTGAAGTTAGGATCAAGACAGACCTGACTCAAAGTAAACTGATCAAACATGAAATTGTCGAGTACCGTAACCCGGTGTCCAAGACGCAGTAGGTCAGGGACCAGGACAGACCCTAGGTAACCAGCGCCACCGGTAACGAGAATATTGTATGTCATTTGCTTTCCTCTCTAAGCAATTGAGTTCAGGAACTGGCAGAGATCGCGGATTTTTCGCTCAGGAAGGGATGGAAAATTACCCAGGTAATAGCCAAAATGGTGGATATGTTCAACTTGCGGATAATTATCCCAGCACCCCTCGGAGACAAATTCTTTCAGGTATGGCTGCCGCAATTGGTTACCGCCACCAGCATTCCCCCGTCGAAACTCAACATTGGCGGAGGTCATAGCCCCTTCTAAGCGACCACGAAAGGCAAAGTCAGCATCCTTTAAGATAAGAGGAAAAGCATAGTTTGAATTCCCTCTCAATTCGTAATCGGTACGATATTTTTCACTATCCAGTAAGTCAAGAAACAAGGCTAGATTATGACACCGACGCAGATTATTCTCATCAAGTCGCTTCAATTGCGCCCGGCCAAGAACACCACCAAGTTCGGTTCCACGAATATTAAAAGCTGGATAAGAGAATATAAATTCAGGGTTCAAAGAGGGATTATCATCGATATAACGTTGGCGCAATTCAGCATCGGCCAATTCCCGTACCAAACCATGGGAACGGAGCATGCGGATGACATTATAAAATTCTTCATCATTCGTTGAGATCATTCCCCCCTCGATAGTGCTCATATGGTGGGCATAATAAAAGGAAAAGTTAGAAGCAAGCCCGAAAGATCCCAGTTTTTGCCCTTCATAGGTAGCACCATGAGACTCACAGACATCTTCAATCAAAAAGATATTACGCTCTTGCAGTTCTGTCAAAAGACGCCGACTTAACCCATTGAAGCCTTGTGCATAAGTCATAAAAACAGCTAGAGTCCGAGGTGTCAGAGCCGCCAAGACCTGATCTTCATCCATGCATAGGTTACGTGGGTTGATATCAACAAACACAGGAGTCAGGCCAGCATGAAGTATTGCGGAGATATCCGAAACCCATGTTAACGTTGGCACAATAACTTCGCCGGCACCGTAAAGGTGACGCACCGCGCTTATAGTTGCAAGATTCGCTGATGATCCGGAATTTACATAAACACTATATTTAACACCAAGCCACTGACTCCACTCTTCCTCAAAGGCCCTGACATTTTCACCTTGGGTCAAACGTGGATCGCTCTGCAAAAAAGCTATCAATTCATCCAAATCAGCTCGGGGGATATTGTTATCCATCAAAGGCAAATCAATCTTCATGTCATCTCCAGCTCAGTAATTCCCGTTTTGAGCATCAGGTCTATAGACAATGATCTTGGAGCCATCGGAATCAAAACCAAACGGGACATAGAGAAAATCGCCCAAGGCAGCTCTAACTTGCGGCCGTAACTCGGGCTCAACAAAAACCAGAATAAAGCCACCACCGCCGGCACCTAGTAACTTTCCACCCACAGCGCCAGCATCTTTAGCGCGACAATAAATGTCATCGACAACTGATGTTGTAATTCTGTCGGAGAGGGATTTCTTTAATTGCCAACCAGTGTCCAAAAGTTTGCCAAACTCAGCTAACGGACCTTCTCCACAAAGAATATCGGCTGCTTCATCGACCATTCCGGACATCGTTTTCAGAGCCATCAGGTTTTGTGAGGTTCTCTTTGCTTGCTCCTGCGCGACCTCAGACGCAATTCTCGAGACTCCGGTATAGAACAGCATTAAGTGTTTTTGGAAAGAAAGCAACCGTTCTTCCTTGATAACTATAGGAGATACAGAAATCTGTCCTGTCGGCAAAAATTCGATCAGATTTAATCCACCATAAGCTGCGAAAGCTTGATCCTGCGACCCGACACACTCACGAATAAGGTTCTGTTCAACATGAATAGCCCGCTCCATCAATTCTCGCCTGCTTACCCTGCGCCCCTCGAGAGCACTCATACTATTAAGCAGGCCAACCGTAAAAGCAGAACTCGACCCCATACCACTTCTGGCAGGGATATCCCCATCATGATGAACAGAGATGCCATAGTCGACACCAAGATACTTCAGAGTTTCACGTACGGAAGGATGCTCAATATCTTCTATATGATCGATTAATTCCTGTCGGGAATAAACAATACGATGCTTATGATGAAAAAAAGGAGGCAGCTTCCTGACACTTAAATAGCAGTATTTATCAATTGCAGCACCGATAACTTTACCACCATGTTGCAGATAATATTCAGGATAATCGGTTCCTCCACCCAAAAAGGAAATTCGATGAGGTGTGCGCGAAATGATCAACTAAACATCCTTTCGAAATCGCTACAGGCTGTTTTATATGCTTCGGGAATTCCAATATCGATGAAATATTTATCGGTTACAAAAGCTGAAAAACTTAATTCATTTACTTTTTTTTCAAGAAAATCTCTTTCAAAAGAAAAACGATCCTCAGCTAGCAACAGCTTTGCCTGGGTAGCTTTGTTTATCAGATAGACACCGCCGTTTACTAGTCCAGCAGAACAATGACACTTTTCATTGAATCCCAAAATTCGACCATCTCGTTCCTGTACCACGCCATAACGATAAAAATTCGTCATAGGTTTCAAAGCTATGGTCAGATCTGCATGATGAGCTATATGGTGCTGATACATCGCCATAAGATCGACATCAAACAAAGTATCTCCATTCAATGACAGCACATGATCCGACAAAACATATTCAAGTGCCTGACGAAGAGCCCCTCCAGTACCCAGAGGTTGTTTTTCAAGCGAATAAATTAATTCTCGTCCCTGAAATGTAGTCCCAAAGTAATCTAAAATGGCTTCGTACTTGTAACCTACAGCAAGAATGATACGAGAGACTTCAAATCGGCATAACCGCATTAACAGGTAGTGCAAAAAAGGTTTTCCATTAATATTGGCCATTGGCTTTGGAATATCAGGGACAACTGATTTCAAACGTGTTCCTTGTCCGCCAACCAAGACAATTACATCCATTACCTTATGCATTCCCTATGTTGTGAAGAATAAATATTACTCGTACAGAAAAAAGGCCAAAAAAACTCAATCTTTCGGAAGAACGAAAAGCTTTTCAAAACGTTCTCTAAATTATGAAAATTTGAAAATTTCGACATTGCCTAAATCTTGTGTTTTAAGAAAATCCTCTATCTCTTCAGTAAAAGCACCAGAGGCAATCACCACAATATCGGCATCTAAAGACCGGATAGAAGCAGGAGATAATATTTCATATCCCATAAAGATCTCCCCTTGCCGAGATACATCACTATCAACAACTCCAGCAAGTTTCACTCCCGTAAACGGTGACATTGTTAATAGATCTGTTGCAAACTGCCCAGCACCATAAAAAACTATTTTCAGATCATTAGCGTTGATCTTATCGATCAGAACTTTAATTTGCTCATTTCTAGTGGTATCACTTTTCATTCTATCCACTATTGCGTGATACGCATCCACATTTATCACTTCTCGCCAATGACAAATTCGACAGTGAGGATCGAGCTTTCCACTCAACAATCCAGCTCTAATCGCACGTATTTTCTCGCCATTAAGAATCTCCAGCAAACCACCTTCTTGTAAAGTCCCGACATTGTCAGGTCTAAAACAGCAAGTCCTGACCTGCCCCCCCGCCAGAACCTGAACAAATTGCCAAGGATCTAAACAATTTCGAGTCTGCCCTTCACCAGGGGGCTCAGAAAAAGTTTTGACCAGGCCATTAGTTACAGTATTAGAAGTGCTCAGACTGCGATTCTGGCTCTCCCTTTTCAATCGGTCCAAACGTTTATAGAAGTCACCCTGAACGCGGACAACCACTCCCAAGCTTTCTGCAAAAGCAAATGCCTTCTCTATTTTCTCTGCAGCAATAGTTGCCTGCTTGCCAGAGAGTTCCCAAACGTTTCGAAAATCATTTTCTACGTCATTAAAAATGACCAATTCCTGAACATTGACTATTTCCACACCAGAGATCTTTGCAAATGCAAACAGTTCCATCAATGAGTCAACGACTTCAGCAAGTAAAACCACGCTTATAATCAGTCGTGGAGATCGTCTTTGCTCTTTAAGCGATAGAGTACGGATACGTGTCATATTTAAAATTATAGTCTGTAGGTCTGCCCCTCTTATTTTCTCTAATAGGGAGGCATCCACGGTATCCAAGCTCACTGTAATTTCAGAAAAATGACTTAATGTAGAGATTTCACACTCTGAAAATTCGCGTGAAAAATTTGAAGTCATAATCAGAGATATATTTTTACTTAATAAAATGTTACATAGATTTTCCCAGCCCCTATAAAGAGTGGTTTCCCCACCGCCAGTAAAATCGATTGATCTAATCTGATTTTCTTCACAAAAATCCAGTAACTTTTGCACTGTAGATTCAGGCATGATTTGATGCTTAAAATCAGGCTTTTGCTGATGACAATATTGACATGCTAAATTACATGTTGTCGTAAGCTCGACATTAAACCGATCAATTTTCATAGGTGAAGTCAATAAAAATTTATCTGTAACAACACTCTGTTGAGTAGAGCATTCTTTAATCGTTTCCGGACTAATCTCACAGGTAACATATAAATTTGACTTCTTCTTTGTGTTACTATTTCTCTTTGAGATCAAATTTGGCCCCTTTTTATCGAACAGATATAATTTGCTATAGGATTATATCAGCCATGAAGTCGTATTATTCTGTCAGATTGGACTCCCAGGCTTATCAGTCTATGAAAAATTTCATCTTCGTAGTTATAGCTAGAAATGAGAATTTTGTTAGCCGAATGTAAATCAAAGGACTCAACAGGAATAACCCTCACACCGAAAATTTCATTAGTCTTAGCCAAGGGACAAACAACGATTAGCTTAGAAATATTTTTGTATTTTTCAATATATTCACTTATAAATATTTCGGTATGACGACCAGAACCATATAGAATGATCTCTTCATTCTCATTGTATCCAAATTTAAAGAAGGTCTTTATTGCCGAAATTATTGAACTCTCAACTATTGACCTCCCAGAGGCAACAAACCTCATAGTATTGATATAATCAACTTGGCGAGATACCTTTGTATTAATTTTTTCTTGTTTTTTTATAGTTCCTGATGAAATCATTGAGATCTCATATCCAAGATTTTTATATTTTTTTCCAAGAGAATAAAATCTATCAAAATGAACCAATAGATTTGACAAGAATGATTTTGTCCAATCTGGGAGACTTACAAAATTATCTAATGAGGTTGAAATCTCAGAGGAGGTATAAGAAATTCTTTTTAGGGAATAAACACTCCTAAAAAAATCCTTATCTATATCCAAATCACTATTAGTTAAATACTTTAATAAAAGTAAAAATATCTCTGGGTCTTTAGTCAACCTTTCCATTGGGATATGAAGTCCATCAATAAAAAGGTCTATTGCGTCATAGTATAAAGTGATGTAAGCAGCAAGAAATAATCGTCTATTTTTCTTTTCTTCAAAATTTACATATGTACCTTCAAGATATTTATTAGCTATGGGAAAAAATCTTTTAAATTCATTCTCATAGAAGTTAGTCGTTATTATGCTTACAGATTCTTCTTTTTCCCAAGCAGCGACTAAAGAAACTATTCTGTTTATTGGATGCCTTGTGATATTTGCTATCTTTATTTTTCTCTTTATATCTTCATTTAGGAATCTAGCATTAATAGAACTCCAATTATATCCATGAATATTACCATAATAGAGAGATTTCCTCTCTTCCATACGAGAAAACATTTCATCAATAGACATTTTATTCCATATTTTAACAGCTTCTTTTCTGATTTGATCTAGCGATCGTTCAGAACCATCTTCGTAATTGGGCCCTACATTCCCTCCAAAAGGTCCGTGACTACAGGAGATATCCTTATGTTTATTTAGAGCCTGAGTCAGCCAATGAGATGCCGTCCTACCGTAGGTAGTCACTAAGAAATAATTTTTCACGCATTGATCTCCAAAAGATAAAGAAAATTGACATATTAAGTAGTAATTAATTTCAATTTTCTATACGCAGTTCTTTAAATATTCCCAATAAAGGTTTAATACCTTGCTTAAAGATCGCTTCTGTCGCCCATCCCAATATTGATAGATAATCCTTGCAAAAAAGTCGTGATATCCGTTTGAGAAAGCAAATCAATTCACCATGAATTTTGGTCAAGAAAATTTTAACGATATACAATTACGCTTTCAACTAACCCATTATCTCAGATCATAAACTCTCACTTGCCGATTACTCCCAGGCGTACTCACTCTTTCACAAGATCAAAAAGAGCTTTTACAACCCGATCGACATCTTGCAAAACCATTTGAGGATAAATGGGCAAAGACAGAATTTCTCTAAAAGAAGCCTCAGCAACTGGGAGGGTACCTTCAATATTTAAATATTTATCCCTATAAAATGAGTGCAGATGAACAGGAGGATAATGGATATTCACGCCGATTCCAATCTGACGCAACTGCTCAAAAACAAAGTCTCGCACTTCTCTAGATAGACGGACAACATAGAGATGATAGCCATGTTTTTGCCCTTCTTTGAGTAGCAAAGAGCCGTAACCTTCAGAATCCCCCAGCAGCTCTCCATAGTGAGCTGCCAACCTCCTTCTTTTGTCGAGTAATGTTTCCAATCTATTAAGCTGGCTATAGCCTAATGCGGCATGAATATCTGATAAACGATAATTATTCCCCAACTCGGTCACGTCATATAAAAAGCTATTTTCTTCTGCCCGCTGCTGATGATCACGATCTATCCCATGATTACGAAACCGCCTCATCCGTTCAGCAAACTCAGCATTCTCAGTCACCACCATCCCGCCTTCACCGGTCGTAATCGGCTTAACGGGATGAAAACTAAACACCGTCAAATCTGCCAGGGTACCCACCTTACGCCCCTTATACTCGGCCCCCAAAGAATGACAGGCATCGGCCACCAGATATAAACCATGACGATCCACTATCGTCCTTAATTCATCGTAATCACATGGTTGACCAGCATAATCAACCGCAATAATAGCTTTGGTGTTCGGTGTTATTTTCTCTTCAATCAGGTTGGCATCAATCAGCAGAGTATCTTCTTCAACATCGACAAAGACTGGCGTTCCACCTTGGTAAACGACGGCATTTGCTGTCGCAACGAAGGTCATGGGAGGCAGAATGACTTCATCACCAGGTCCGATACCAATAGCAAACATGGCAGCATGCAGGGCTGCGGTACCACTGGAAACAGCAACACCGTAACTTGCGCCGGTATAGTCACAAACAGCCTGTTCGAAACGCTCAACCATTGGCCCGGTTGTCAGCCAGTCGGAGCGTAAAACCCCAACAACAGCCGCAATATCGTCTTCATCTATCTGTTGCCTTCCATAGGGAAGGTATTTCTTATTCTCCATACTCTTTGACAAACGCCTCAACCTGCTCACGAATTTTTTCGACACTGAGCCAGTCGGAGTTATTCCCACTATTATATTTAAAACCCGAAGGACAACATTTACCTTCACTATTATTTGTCACTTGTTGACAAGAATTAGGGTCCACAAGTGGTAAAATGGTGTAATACTCATTAAACTCCAGCGTATTAGGCCCATCCGTTTCAGTGACCATTTCTTCATGAATTTTTTCACCAGGACGGATACCGACAATCTCCTGTGGCAGTTCTGGGGCTATTGCCTCAGCTAAATCAGTAATTCTGATACTTGGAATTTTTGGTACAAATATTTCCCCGCCCTGCATCACGTCCAACGCCTTCATGACAAAAGCGACTCCTTCTTGCAAGGTAATGCTGAAACGGGTCATACGGTGGTCAGTAATGGGGATCGTTTTTCCTTCCTTCTTCTTTTTCAAAAAGTAAGGGATAACACTGCCGCGACTACCCAGCACATTCCCGTAACGAACGACCGAAAATTTAATATCGCGCTTGCCCTTCATATTATTGGCAGCAACAAACAGCTTATCCGAGCAAAGCTTGGTGGCCCCGTACAAATTGATGGGAGCAGCCGCTTTATCAGTACTGAGTGCAATAACTTTTTTCACGTCCATGTCAAAACAGGCATCAACAATGTTTTGGGCGCCAAGGACATTCGTTTTAATAAACTCAAAGGGATTATACTCAGCAGCCGGAACTTGCTTTAAAGCTGCTGCATGAATGACAATATCAATACCTTCAAGAGCACGTTTGACGCGATCCTTATCGCGAACATCTCCCAGAAAAAAACGTATTTGCGGGAATTTTCGATGCGGAAAACGTTGTGACATTTCAAACTGTTTCAGCTCGTCACGAGAAAAGATAACCACCCGCTCAACCTGAGGGTTCTGCTTAAACAGGGTTTCAACAAATTTTTGCCCAAAAGATCCGGTGCCACCCGTTATTAATACTGACTTACCGTCCAAAGGAGTCTCCCTGACTGTCAATTTTTACAACTATTTACCAATATTTCATAAGCATCTAGAATAACACTGAAATAGATTTTTTCCATCTTTAAGACTCTGCTTTTTCTTTTTCTGGCAAAACACAACTCTTGTTATACTGTTGCCAGTAACAATCAGGTAAATGCTTCTTTAAAGGATAAAGAAAATTATCTTGTATGAATGAAGACCATTCTTCATCCAAATTAAAATGTAAAAAATCGCTGACACTTTCGTCAGAATCTGATGGCACCATCTTTTCCAACTGCCCAAAATCACAATAATTCGTATATCTTCGTGTCGCCCATTTACGCACGTAGTCTAACGACCCACAAACCGTCGCTTTTTCTTGGCTGAAATGCTCGCTGTATTCAGGGGAACCAGATAATTCTTTTTGCATTGTCCACAACAAACGATTTAGACAAGCATGCAGATATAGTCTTCCCCGATCAGTTACATTACTTTTTATTTTACGTTGATACGCGTCTGGCCGAGAAACAGCTAATTGATCTTCATAACAAGCCCAAAAATCCTCCGCAGAATCATTCAATAACTCGACAGGCAAAACGCTGATTTCCATGTCGCCCTGTTGCCAACATGACAACAAGAAGTCCATGTTAAGCACGGCACGAATAAACGTTTTCTGCTGGGCAACAAACTCTGACAGGGAACAGAAGTTTCCTTCATTGATAGATTGAGCGTGTGCAGAGTTAATCCATTCAAGTGGGTTCCGAACAAGAATAAAAATATGTCTGGAACATGCAGATTGAATGAGGATATCCGCAATCATCTTCTGCTTTTTAGCTATTAAATGCTGTTGCTCAGGAACATTTAAGAACCCCCAGGTTAAACCCTCGCTACTTAATACTGTATGCTCATTCCCCTTACGTGAAATTTCAAAATTAATTCGTGGGGGAGCAGAGGACTCCAACAACAGTTTATCTACTGTTTTACTTAGTTCTAATGCATTGGAAAATGCATAATTTTTACTCGTTAACCAAAGATTTTGAAGTGTGGTGCTGGCGCACTTACCCAACCCTATATGGATAAGATCCAGTGCGTAGTTATGCTGCGTCATATAGACAACCTTTTTTAGCGATAACTTGAATTGAACCACGTTCTCTTGCTCAGGTTTGCCTAAAGCCCCTGAAATTTTCATCCTTTTTGACATACAGATCATAAAGCTGTGTTTTGATCAGTTGTTCTTTGCCTTTAAAATAATTATTAATTAATCTCTCATTTGCTGCCATCAAACATTGATGAAACTCATCATCAGCAAGATTGGTAAAATTGACCGATAACAGGTCTGAGTTCATATGGAGATTTTCATAGAAATCTTCACAATCTTTGATTTTCCCGTCTTTAATGGCCTGATAATATAATGGTGACCCAGGATAAGGGGTTACAGGGCGTATGGTTCGTAGTTGAGAGCCATCGTCATATTGCAAAAGAAACTCAACACCCTTATCTAAGGTCTTCGCGGTATCTCCAACATTCCCAAAAATAATATTAAATCCGGGGCTTATACCCGCGGCTAGGGTTGCTTCAATCCCATTGATGATCTGCTTAGTAGTAAGAGCTTTATTCATCAACCGCAGAACTTCGTCATCCATCGCCTCAATACCGTAATTAATAAAGACGCAGCCGGAACGTCGCATCAACTTCAATAGTTCCGGGTTTGCATAATTAAGACGGCCGTTACAATCCCACTTAATTTGCAAATCATGTTTGATAAAATCTTCACATAAGCTCTGAGTTCTCTTTACTGAGGACATCAGCAGCTCATCTGAAAAAGCGATATAGGTAATCCCATAGTTTTTCTTCAGGAACTTTATTTCTTCGATAATGCTTTCATTCGACCGTGGCCGAAAACCTTCGTCCATGCGATAACAAAAGGTGCATGTAAAGGTGCAACCACGACCAGACAATAAAGGCATGACAAAATCTGACCGTTCTGCATGGGGAACCCGCAATAGACGATAATATTCAATGGGAAAAAGATCATAGGCGGGAAATGGAATAGAATCGACATCGGCAATAAGCGGACGGCGATCATTCACAATAACATCACCATTGCTATTGCGGTAAGCAATCCCTTTTATATCTGATAATGAAAGAGTCCCCGCAACGGCTCTGGCAAGCTCAACAATCGTCTCTTCACCCTCACCGATAACGACTGCATCAGCCTGAGTTTTGTTCATAAAGAACTCAGGTTCCGGTGCAGGTCCATGCCCTCCTAAAATATAGAAAGGTCGATTATTCGACTTATTAATTGCTTCCGATATCTTAAGGGCTTTTCGATACTGGTAATATCCAGCCACGAAGCTAAGCCCAACAATATCAAACTGATTGTGATTCAGATAATCAAGCAAATGGTCTTCTGAATAATGCCAGTGGTCTTGAGAGTATATCTCAACATCACAACCTTCATTCCGCAAAACTGTTGCAATGTAAGCAAGCCCCTGTGGGAACCAGGTCATATACGAATCATTATCATATGCTATCAACAAAACACGCATAAGAATCCTTTACTTGATCAAGGTGGTCGTTATATGGACAAATTGAAACCAACCGGCTATGACAATAAAGCGTCTAAAGCTTCAAAACTCTTCCAGAAGCCTTCGCCATTATTTTTATGTCCCTGCCAGATTTCAGGGATCCAACTTGTATCCGGAGCCTCCGTAGTAAGCGCATCGAATACCTGCTGAAAATCGATATCGCCATCACCTATTTGGAGACCTTCACCATCGGCACCCTTGGCGTCAGAGATATGATGATGGGCTGAATATTTGGCGATATTTTTGGTGAATTGATATAAATCCCAGCCGTAGTAGTTACATGCCAAGGCCGTATGGGACAGGTCATAGCAGATCCTCATGCTATGTTTTTGGCAAAAGGCAATGATTTCATCCTGTTCAACAAACAGATTGTGATATTGCTGACCGCCAAAATGCCAGGGGAATGGTGGCATGGTCTGCGGGATTAATTCTACACCTTCTGTATCAAGGGCCTTAAAAGCATCACTGATCTGTTGATACATTTTCTCCTTAAGCACGGGATCATCAACAAATCCATTCGAGGTAAAGCCACCACAATTGACAACAATGCACACCCTGGAACCTTTATTTCTAAAAAAAGCCTTAACGTCCCTGGCCATATCAATTACGCGTTGCAAATGCCGTATTGATTGCTGACGATAATCTTCACTCTCAGCACAAAGGTTTAGCACATGGTCATTCTCAAACAATTCGGGAGCATGAATGGCAACATCCAAATCGTATGAACCGCGCAAATAATCATGAATATTGACATTCAGATCTTTATAACTGAGGTGAAATTCAACCATCTTCAGATCTGCCCCTTCGCACATGCGGGCGAAGTCATGATAACGAACGGGAATACCAAATTTTAACGGGAGGGAATAGTGCTTCGGAACGATGACTTCACCATCAACATCGCTCTGGTAGAGGAAGTCATTCTGACAAATATCCCTTACTGCAACCTTATTGAGTAGTTTATGAATTTTGTACGGAGGAAGACCTTTTCCTGGCGACTTAATACACAACATATCTTCTGTAAACAGGTCACCTTTTTTAATGTCCACTTTGGCAACAATACTTTTGGCCAAGGTTTCTCGATTGATCAGCTCGCCCTGGGTGATTGTTTTTGAAATTTCAGCTGAGCCCAGAGCTGCTTCTACCGCCCTAATAGCCTGGACCATGGAGGTAAATTCTTCGGGAAGGAGACTCACCTTATGATCGTTCCCCTCCATATTTTTATCGAGAGTAAAATGCTTTTCAATGATCTTTGCCCCAAGAGGAATACTTGCAACTGGAACCGCGTAACCACGCTCATGACCGGAATAGCCGACCACTGTTTTCCCCAGCGTTTTTAGCCGTTTAATATAGTTTAGATTGACATCTTTAAAAGGTGCCGGGTAGGTCGAATTACAATGCAACAAAGCAAACGTTGCCCCTTCTTTTTCAAGCAAATCAACAACGTCAATAATTTCTGACTCATAAGCCATACCGGTTGAAACAATGAGAGGACGTTTTTTTTGGGCAAGATGTTGGAGTAATTTATGGTTGGTCAGATCTGCTGAGGCAACTTTAAAAGCAGCAACGCCTAACTTTTCCAGTTTATCTGCACTTTCCAGGTCAAAAGGTGTACACAAAGCGAGAATATCTTTGTCATGGCAATAAGCGAAAAGTTCGGCAAAATCGTCATCAGATAATTGAAACCGTTTTAAAAGATCAAGGACATACTGAGAACCCAGGTCCTGAGCATTATCATCACCATCGCCCTGATTATTATAGAGAGATTTTAAATCACGCATCTGAAACTTGACGCAATCGGCTCCTGCCTCAACAGCAAGATTGACCAGCTCTTTTGCCCGCGCAAGAGAACCATTATGGTTATTGCCTATTTCGGCTATAATAAAGACGGGCTCACGACTGCCAATCTTCCGTCCGGCAATTTCGATAATCGGCTCATCGTTAATGATAACCCCGGTTAATGTCCCTTCGCGATCAATAATCGGAACATTTTGGACTTTAGTGGATAATAGGTTATATCCGTAAGCTACCGGCTCATCGCTGTAGATATAGCTATAATCTTTGTTGGCGGCCTCAATAACCCGAGAACTTAAGCTATCGCTTCCGTTGATTAAAAAGCGCCGTATATCACCATCAGCAAGCGCTCCAACTACCCGTTCTCGGGCATCAACAACAAATAGGATCTTACTGCGTTTTTCCGTTAACTGGCGCAGTGCATCAAGCAAGCTTGACTGCTCAAATATCTTAAAAGCCTCAATATTTCTGTTGATATACATGATTAGCCCCGCATCAATAGTTCGATTATTTGAAGATCCAAAGGACTGTCTATTTCATAGCCTGAGTTTTCCGCCATAACATGCAAGCCGACCTTACCGTTTAGACGACATTTCGACGCCAGAAGATCCTCAGCTTTCATGACATAGATGGAGCCATTTTCCTGATACTCTTCTATACTTTGCCGCATCTTACGATTCTGAGGATCATAGTTAACCGGGATCGCTCCGGCCTCCCCTGCACGCCATAAAAACTTATGATTCTCCACCACACTTAAAGCACTGTCGTACTCTTCTGACAAAACCAAATTCAACGTAGCAGAGATATCATCTGCAGATCTTATGGGACTGGTACATTGCAAAAAAACCACATGAGTTACGTAGCAGCTCTGCGTCTGGAGCACTTCCAGAGTATGCATCAAAGCATCCTCAGAGCTTGAAAAATCGCCACTAATCCCTTCAGGGCGTGTGACAACCTCAGCACCATAAGCCTTTGACACTTGGGAGATATCATCAGCATCAGTACTTACAAAAACCCTGTCAATCAGTTGACAAGCTAACGCTTGTTCAATGGTATATGAAATCAAAGGTTTTCCGTTAACAGGGGTAATATTTTTCCCAGGGATCCCCTTAGACCCTCCTCTAGCAGGAATAATCGCAACAACCTGTCCAGTCTTCATGGTGACTCCAGAGCTGACAAAAAAACGACAAAAGTTTAAGTACAAAGACCATATATGCAAAAAAGGGGCCATTCGCAAAACCTATTGCAAACCGACCCCTTACAAATACAAAAAAACAAAAGTCAATTTTTTGTCATTAACTTTATTGTCTATCACTCTGTTTTTTCTTAAAACAATTACTTTCCTATATCTACTACTTATCGAATCCTATCTTTAACCAAGTTATTCCATCTATTAAAAATAGTAGTTGAGCTATCAAAACTATCATCTTTAAAAACAAATAAACTAAATTCAAAAGGCATACTATCATTTAACAAAAGAAGGTTCCGTGATAGACGATAAGCCATCCCGAGGATTTCTTCAGGAGATGAGTGATAAGTATTGTCTTTACAATAGTCAACTTTATCGCTGAGAAAATTAAATGCAAAACCAATTTTCACCGAAGAAAAAACCTTCTTCATAGTCTTTTCAATAAAAGCCTTATTATCACTATTCTCAAACTTGATGTTAAATATTCCTGACGCTATTGCATAATCTACATCCTTTAAATCTATAGAATTGATATCTCCACAGATAAATTGAACATCCTCACTACCATATCGCTTACGCGCTTCTTCAACTAGAGAAGGACATATATCGATGCCTAAATAGCGGTAATTACCTTTTGTGACTAAAGAAAGAACCCGGTTTAAATCGCCAAAACCACAGCCAAGATCTAAAATTTTCTTCCCCGTAAGATCTAATTGTGACGTTAATATAGAAAAACGAATATCTTGCTTTCCTTTATCCCAATCAAGAGTTTTAGGACTATATCCGAAATCATTAAAACGCTGCTCGTAGCGCTGACGAATAAAATCTAAATCACTTTTACTTACCAAAGTAGTCACCGACTTTTATCTTTCGTAAATGAACCCTTTAGTCTCGTCTATCTCCAACAGAATAGCGAGTTTTGGGGTTTTGAGTTAACTCTTCAACATACAAGAAATCAGCCCTTCCCGCAGCCCAGTCCATGCAGTCTTTGCACAAAGGAAAGCTATAGTCTCCACTCCAATGCCGTTCTCGTCTATCAGCAAGAGCTCCCATCCAAATATCCCGAATCGATTGACGATTCAAATTCCCAGCAGGATATAATTGTTCGTAATCAACATCACACTGAGTAACATCCCCCGTCCAATGAACATTCATAGTACGTATTAGCCAAGGGCAAGGGAAACGATCTATCTGAACACGATCTAAGTCTGAAGAAGAGATATTCCGTCCCCACCCCTGTCGTAATCTTAATTTTACGATAACTCCGCGCTTGTGCCAAAAATCAATGAAGTCTTCAATTTCATGTTCATTTTCGTCCATCACTACAAACTGTACTGACAATTCGGGAACTGCGCCAATGTGCTTTTCACGTAACTCAGCAAATGTCTCGACATTGCGCACAACATCATCAAAGCAGCCTCCGGGCCGAACAACATTAAAGGTTTCTTCGCTCACAGCATCTATCGCAACGTAAACAGCTTCCACACCTATGCTTATTAAAGCTTGCGCTTTTTGTGCATCTAAAAAAGTACCATTTGTATTCACATGAACTCGCGGAGCTCCACATTCAACGGCATATTTCAGATGAGTCATAATGTTCTTATCAATCATAGGTTCTCCCATGATTGCAACCCACAACCGTGTAGCTGGGCTTATTTCAGCAACTTCATCAACAATCTTCCTAAATAAGTCAATACTCATCGCCCCTTTTTTTCTTTTCATGCTAGCATGAGGGCAGATGATACATCTTAAGTTACAATACGAATGTGTTTCGATAGCAATTTCAGCAGGAAAGTCTAAATGTACAATCCCTGTCTGATCTATTTTAGGATTCCGATTTTTAAACATTAGGTCCTCATAAACCTTAGAATAAGGCTAACATGATGGAGAAAACAGCCTTTTCTTAAAGCGATTCTGTACAACGTCAGCGAATTCAATCAAATTGCAGGCATAGGCCTCAACAGTATTATTCATCCTCAGGAAGTCTTGCTGCTTCTTAACGAGATAGTGCCTAAAAATTTCATCAGATAAAACCCGTTCCAACTTTCGTAGCATTTCTTCTTTATCCAAATACAAATCATCCTGAGAAATAAAGTTTGCGCTATCCGAAGCCGCAGGGGCAAGTACAGGCACTCCAGAAACGATTGCATTAAATGCCGACCCACCACCGCCAATTGTTCCGGGAGGATAAAACAATAGTTTGGCTTTACTCAATGTCGCCTGCAGCTTAAAATCAAAAACATTGCATTGTAGAATACCGGCATCCTTTAGCTGTTTAAATGAGAGATTTTGTTCTAACATCCCCTCATAATCTTCCTCTCCAAAAAGGCTCCAGGAAGCTGAAAATCTAAAAAAAACCTCGGTTATTTCTTCAGACATCTTCTCTGTATAGCTTTTTACTGCCCTTGACAAACGACGCCCTTGCAGAGGAGTAATTACATGGTGCTTAGATTTAAGCTCTTTCGGTGGCTCCATACGTTGCCCATTCTCACTAATAAATGGGCCAGGAACAAATTTTTGAATTATATGCTCGCTACAGTTTAGCTTTACCAATGGTGAGATAGTGACTATACCATCACATAGTCCAGGTTGATAATTCTCCCCACTAAACTGGATAACATTGAGTGGATACCTTTTAAAAAGCCAAGGCCTAAGAAAACTTGTTGCAAAAATACCAAGCCAACAATAAACAATATCAGGCGCAAATTTTTCAATCCACTCATAGCAACTTTTCCAACTATCCTGATTAACATTTTCTGGCCCAAAATATAAATGCAACCGGCTTCGATTCTTTTCAGACAATGCATTCAATAATTGATTTTTAATATTTTGACAGTGTTTATCTGTAAGAAGCCATTCTTCATCTTTATGATGCAATGCACGCTCACCAGTAAAAACAACACCAATTTCTACATTAGGCCCATAATTTAAAAGACCGGAGAAAGCCCTTGCGGCAAGAGCTAAATGCGAAATACAAGGATCATCAGGTAGCACAGAAACTGCATAAAGAATGCGTTTATGAACATTACGATTCATTTGGATAAAATTGTTCTCCAGATTCGATTAATCATTAATACTATTACTAAGCTCGAACAAGATCCGTACTATTCGGACCATTATTAAATAGAACATCTACAATAGAAACATTTGGGTTAAAATCTCCCCATAACTGAGGATAAGAACGAAGATAATCATAATCCATCCAACTGACTTCAATATTATTACTGTAAAAAATCTCTTTATCTAAATAATCTTTGGCCGCAGGTCCACTTATATATTCAGAAGCTCCAACCTCCATACAAAGATTAAGCAAGCGACTATTTTTATCCATAGAAATTAATAGATCTCGAGGTAAAATGTCTGTGCAAGAAAAAATTGGAGTATCTATTCCTAGATATTTACTTATTTTTTTTATCAAAAATATATTAATTTCTGAAAGGTTAGGGAAAGAACTTGCCTTAGAAAGTAAATCAGAAAGGCATGGAAAAATATCATTCCAGTAGGTGGCTTTACGATAATTATGTCTGATTGCTTCAAGATGATTTTTATAAAAGCTAGAATCTTTTATTTTTACCTCATCTATTTTAGAGTAGTACATTCCCTTTGTCTCTACAGGAACTGTTATCCAAGATAAACCTTTTGAAGTTTTAATCCTATTACGGTTACGCCAATCTCGACGTGTAAATTGGACAACATCAAGCAACAAAAAGAGATCGACCTTCTGTATCATGCCAAAATACCCAATCCAAGGTAAATAATTTGATTGAGTAATAGCTACCTTCATAAAAATCCTTTGTAATTTTTTAAAATAAACTCTATATCAACCACCATTATTTTTTTAAAGGGCCTGATAAAGGGTTTCTACTACTTTTTGTTGTTGGAGATCAGACAAGCCAACAAACAAAGGGAGCCTAAGTAAACGATGAGGTAAATCGCTCGCGTTCCTCATTTTACCTGACACCTTACCAAATTTTCTTCCTCCAATAGAATCATGAAGAGGCATATAGTGCGACACAGGGTGGATATGCCGTTCTTCCATGTAACGGCTCACAGAATCCCTTTCAGCTCGTGAGTTAAAAATAAGATAATATAAGTGACCATTATGAAGACAATCCAAAGGAACAACCGGCCGTCTAAAGAATTCCTGCTCTTCACCTTCCTTAAGGTATGAATGATAGTTTTGCCAAAGGCCAACTCTCGTACTTAAAATCTTATCTGCTTGGCAAAATTGCCCCCATAAATAAGCAGCATTTAGGTCACTCATCATATAAGCAGAACCGATATCGACCCAAGTATACTTACCAACTTCTCCCCGCATAAACTGAGCACGATTAGTGCCACCATGACGAATAATTTCTGCACGACGGTAAAAATCTACTGAGTTAATATTTAAAGCTCCTCCTTCACCACAGCAAAGGTTTTTAGTTTCGTGAAAGCTAAAGGTACTAATATCTCCAAGAGTACCAAGCTCCTTTCCCTTATAGGTTGAAAATATACAATGAGCAGCATCTTCAATAACAATTAAATTATACTTTTCTGCTATTTCAGAGATCTGCTCCATCTCGCAGCCAACACCCGAATAATGCACGACAACTATGGCTTTTGTTTTTTTACTAATAGCCTCTTCTATTTTTTCTTCATCTATGTTCAACGTATCTGCTCGAATATCCACAAATACAGGAACACCACCGGCTTTCACAATTGCATTAGATGTCGCAACATAAGTAAAAGGTGTCGTGATGACTTCATCTCCAGGTTCTAACTCAAGCAACAAAGATGCAATTTCTAATGCAGAAGTGCAGGAATTAACCATAAGAGAGCGAGATACACCTATCGAGGTTTCAAGCCATTGTTGACATTTCTTCGCAAAGGGGCCATCCCCTGCCGTATGTTTATTAGCAATTGTTTGGCTCATGTAGCCAAATTCGCGGCCAGTCGAATAAGGGATATTAAATGGAATAACCTCTAATAACGAATCGGAGCGTGTCATTTTATTTTCGTTTTTTCCTGACATAGAGTATAGAGAGCTCCATCACTCAAAAAAGTTCACCATTCAGTAATGCGCTAGCCAACACCTATTTGGCTTGCACCTTTATAAAATATAAAGGCCAAAGCATAGTATTGGAAAGGTCCTTATATAGATAGAAAAGGAAGGCTAAAAACACTTCCTTTTCTATTCAGAAGAACACCATTAACTATACCTTAGGCAACGGTGTCTGAGGACTGAAATTTGTTCCTTCCAGAATGACCTGGAGAGCTTTATTGGTTTTTGGTGCAAACAGAATGGGTGCCGCAAGGTTAAGTGTCACGTTACGGTCGGGTGGAACGGTGACAACACACAAAACGAAACACTCGTCATCTTTAGTAATGCCAAGCTTAGTCCGTTCTCGATCATCCGGTGCGACTGCGTAATCAAAATAAAAATCGGTGGGGTTGGTCAGGACAAAGGCGACGGCCGGATCATCAATGCTCTGAATCCAGAACAGTGGCCCTTCTTTTTCGTTTGGCATTACGACAAAATCATGCAGGTCTTCAAAACCTATGACTCCATCTGGAAATGTCAGGACATTATTGGGATCGTACTCGATCTCACCAAAACGGGATTGAATTTTTTTCATCATTTTTTCCTCCCCGATTTCAAAATACTGCTCAGCTCGTTGAGATCCGCAATATCCCATTGCGTTGCCTCCTTGTTCTCCTGTTTAATCCGTTCAAAAACTTCCTGGCGATGAACTTTCAGGTCACGAGGAGCGTCAATACCAACACGTACGCCTCCTCCCTTAAGTTCAACGATGGTGATTTTGATATCATCGCCGATGATAATCCCTTCACCTTCTTTGCGCGTCAGTACTAACATATTTATGCCTCCTGGCTATGTCGCCGATCGTCTCCGCGATCGGATGATTGGGAATGTTTGACCTACGCTGTTGTTAGTCTCTTGTCGAAAAAAACAGCAGGAATCTTTAATCTTTTTTTAAATATAATCGAGAATAGACAGTTCCGACACCTTACCAGTCACACTCAGAGCGGCTTCAAAACTTTGCTGTTGTTGTTGTAAGTCGGTAATGGTCTCAAGAATATCGGCATCCTCGTACCGGGAACGAAACTCCTCCATATCGATTTTGACCTGCTCCATATGGGATAAAGCGGTCTCCAGACGACTACCGACGTTACCTTTCAGACTACGCTGGGAACGAATCTGGTCAGCACCTTCTTCCAGCGGATCGATGAGATTTTCAATATCGGTAATCGATCCGGTATTAAGCGCTTCTTCAAGGCTAGCAGCCAATGCGAAAATATCAACCTGTCCAGCATCAGTTACGCCATCATCATCAAAGTCTCCCAGCATCAACTTATTGCCGGAGAGATTAACAGAGATAAGTTCATTCGGCGCAATTTCATACTCAAGATCACCATAGTCACCATTGTAAACAACCGGATTCGATTCGGTTAATGGGTAGTTAGGATTTTCGCTGAAGGGTTTTGCTTTATCATCGAAACCAGCGAACAGGTATTTCCCATCGACACTGGCATTTGCATCATCCAGCAAGCTCTGGCGTAACTGATTAACCTCATCAGCGTAAGTCGCCAGATCCGCCTGACTCATGGCTCCATTAACCGAAGCGAGTGAGATTTCTTTAAGCCGCACCATAGTATTTTCGATGCTGTCGAAATAACCATCCATATTATCGACGCGATCAAGTCCGGTCTGAATTGTTTCGATGTAACGATCAGAGGTCTGGATCTGCGTCCGGGCGCTCAGTACTGGACTGATAGCGGTTGGATCGTCAGAAGGTTTGGTAATACGCTTACCGGTTGCAGCCTGCAATTGCAGCGTCTGGAGCTTTTCACTGGTTTGATCAAGAAAAGACTGCAGGCTGCGATAGGTTGTCATTTGAGTTGCTCTCATAATATCACCTGCTAGCGCTTGATTGTCATTATGGTCGACATCATTTCATCAACCGTTGACAAAAATTTGGCTGAAGCTTCAAAACTGCGTTGAAACTGAAGGAGATTGATCATCTCATCTTCCAGAGAGACGCCATCCATACTATCGCGCAGATTCTGTAACTGAACCAGGCTGTCTTCATAGCCCTGCTGCGCCTGCCGATTACGAGCAGCCTCAACCCCAACGGTCGAGACGATCTTCCCGTAATAAGAAACAAAGGTATCATTACCACCAAAATCGTTCTGACTATCCTGCTCTAATTGAAGGATGGCTAGAGCATTGGTGTTATCTCCAGGAGCTCCGCTGGTTCCTGCAGCAATTTCAGAGGTTGAGCTGATATTCATCTGCAATGAAGCGGCCATTCCAGACGAGGTAAAAGTTGGAGCCGCATAGGTTCCACCACTTAACCCGGAACTATCGATACGCACACTTTCACCCGCCGTATCAGGGGTAACCACCAGCGAGTTATCATCACTATTGACCGTTGCCGTCACACCGATTGAGGCAGCATTAATGGCTGCGGCGATACCGTTGACCGAATTATCACCAGCACCAATAGTTACAGTACTAACGGTTCCGTTGACAGTGAACTCTATATCCCCGGTGCCAAAAGACAGCGCTGTGGCGTCCTCATAACTTTGACTCTGATGTTGACCAGGCGGAGAGAAAAAAGCCTGGCCGGCGTTTCCGTCCAAATCGGTTCCCGCCTGATGCATGGCGTTGACTTCGGTTGCAAAGGTATAAGCAAGTTGGTCAAGGCGTTTCGTCAGATCCGGAATGGTAACATCGCGAACTTCGTACAGCCCCCTGAACTCACCGCCTAAGGAGGTTCGATCCAGATCAACACTGGCAGAACCATACGCCAAAGAAAGATTCACATCGGTATCGTCGTAGGTGCCAACAACTTGATTTGCTGCCGTACCCTCAACTAATGGCATACCATTTGGTAACTGTACAGAGACCGAACCATCTGAGGTTTCGAAACTGGTCGCACCGATAGACGCGGAGAGCTCTTTTAATAACAGATCACGCCTATCCCTATCGGAGTTTGCATCCTGCCCCGAAATTTCTAGGGAGGAGATGCGATTATTGAGTTGGGCAATTTCATCGACAGCAAGGTTGACACCATCAATTTTAGACAAAATTGTGGTGTTAATATTTTTGATAACCCCTTCAGTCTCTTCGTACATATTACTGAAAGCATTACCAATCAGCTCGCCACGCTGAACCACAAGCTGTCGTTCGACTTCACCACCAGGATTGGTCGTTAGCTGACGCCAGGAATCAAAAAACTGATCGAACTCGTCCGACAAACTGCCATCGCTGATATTAAAAACACGCTCTAATTCTGATAAAGGATTGGCCATACTGCTTTCCAGGCCAACATCTGATGATTTATCTTTGATTTGCCCGTCAAGAAAGACATCATGGGACCGTTCAATGGAACCGACCGTCACTCCGGTGCCAATAAAAAAGTCGCCAAAATTTAACGCGGGGTAAGGGGTCAGGTTCGCCGACTGCCGTGAATACCCTTCGGTATTGACATTGGCAATATTCAGACCGGTCACCTCAATCGATTTCTGATTGGTCTGTAGTGCTGTACGCCCGGAAGTGAGCGCTGCTGTCAATCCGCCTGCCATGGTTTAAATCCTTCCGGACAACAACCGGCCACCTTCGTTCAGAGTTTTGGAATAACCCTGACCACCATAAACCTGGGGCATTGCGGCGTTGCCAAAAAATCCCATTAAATCACGTACCCAATTAAGACCCGTCCAGAGCAAGAAAGCGTTGCGGCGGTTTTCGCTATCGATCTGGCGCAGCAGATCTTCTAAGCCGACAACATCTTCTTGACTGAACTGCAACTCACCCAGCAAATTGGCTTTTTCTTCCACCACTTTTTGCAGGCCTGGCATATCCAAAGCCTGAGCACATTCGCGCTCCTGCTGCAGAAGAACCAGCAGCTGTTCCAGCTGAAGTCGGATCTGATCGCGAGTCATGACGACTAACCTTCTTTGGTCAAGAATGGCAAGACACTAGCAGCCACTTTATCCAGGTCAGGCTTGTAGGTGCCGTCTTGAATCTGCGCTTTCAGAGCTTGAATCTTTTCTGCTCTGGCGGTGTCCTGGGTCGCAGTCGTTTCCTGTGTCTTTGATGCATTTTCTAAGGCACTGGAAAAACTGATACTATCGGACTTGCTTGCCGAAGCATTCTGATTCGCGGTCTTCTTGCCAGTACGACTGACATTGTTAAGTGGGCCAAAGCCGCTGTTTCCATTAATTTTATCAACCATGACGGACTCCTGTTGTTATTCTTACGCCTGCTCTACATCGCCGGCAAACGCATCCAATTTGTCCATAATTGCTTCATATGTCTGTTGCGATATATCTGGTAGTGCGCCACCAAAGGCATCTTGTGCTTCAAGGAAACCCTGATCAATCGCATCCTTCATTTCCTGAAGACGCTCAGGGTCCTGACCGAAAGCATTGATAGCAAAATCAACGATCCGATCCGAAGTCTGCTCAACCCCAAAGTAGCCATCTTCAGCCACCAGTTCCTGAGCTTCTTCGGGTGTCATCGTGGTCAGATCAAAGGTCATATCACCAGTATTGATCTGAGCAGGAACACCTTGCTCCTGAAGGGTCTTGACCACTAGATTGCGTAATAATTCGTACGCAGAGCCAACTTTAAGGCCTGGGCCATAGGTTTCACTGGTCTCTTCGGTAGCACCTAAAGAAACAGTGTCGGTTACTTCGGCAACAACTTCCTTGCTGTACTTCTGTAACCTGGTTTCTTCCTGTAGTGGAGTCTGGATCGTGTTTTTTTGATAATTTGAATCAATACGATCTGTCATTTTAACCTCCGCATAAAATCCCTTTTGAACTTTATCGACCACTCGGAATCATTTCTTTAGCTAATTTACCAAAAATTCTATGTGACAGGGAGGTTTGTTTGTAGGAAAGCGAAGAGAAGTGTTTATGGGCCCAATCTGGGTCATTAATCAATCAATAAAACCAGGCGTATTTGCAGCATACGCCCGGAGCATCTATTTATTCTTTCATCAGCTGCTGCATCATTAAATCGGCCAGGCCAATCCCCCCTTGCTGGGCGGCAATACGGGCAGCTTCCATATCTTGAAGTTGATTGTAGGTTTCGGTTGCGTTATCAGTCTCAAAAATACCACCTTCTGGTACCGTTTTGCGCATTTCCTTAAACATCTGACGGATAAAAATCGCTTCAAATTCCTGCGCGGTTTCCCTCAGTTTGACCTCATCTTTACTTTTAGCAACCGTCTTGGTTTGACTGGTTGCCTTCGTCAGTAAATCAGCGGTATTAATTTTTGCGTCCATAACTCACCTGTCGGTGAGATTTCACATTTCAGATTTGAAATCTCACAGTCTTCTGAAATTTGCTATTTCAGATTTGAAATCTCAAGTTCTGCCCACAGAACTAGAGAATAACCAGATCTGCGTAGAGAGCGCCAGCAGCCTTAATCGCCTGGAAAATTGCGATCAAATCGCGGGGTGAAGCACCGATAGCATTTAAAGCAGCAGCAACTTCACCAATGCTAACTCCCTGCTCTAGAACCATCAGATTGGCATCTTCTTCAACAACACTTACATCCGTCTGAGCAGTAACAGTCGTTTCTCCTTCGCCGAGTGGATTTGGTTGGGAAACATTCATCTGTTCGTTAATGACCATGCTTAAATTACCGTGAGAAACGGCTACAGTGGAAATCCGAACCTGCTCACCCATGACAATGGTTCCGGTCTTTTCATTCACTACAACCCGAGCAACAGCATCAGGAATAACATCGATACGTTCAAGTTCAGAGATAAATTCGACAACACGATTTTTATAATCTTTTGGCAACTTTATCTCAATCTCACCGGCATCAATAGATCTGGCAAAAGGCCCACCAAAACGTTTATTAATGGCACTACTCATGCGTGAAATCGTGGTGAAATCCGACTCTTTCAAGCGGTATTTCAAGTTTTGGCCATTGGCCAATTCAAAATCGACTTCCCGTTCTACATATGCCCCACCTGGAATACGACCGGAAGTTGGATGATTTTTCTGAACCTTTGCTGTCTCACCACCAAAAGCCAATGACCCAACCACCAAAGCGCCCTGGGCAACAGCGTAGATATTTCCATCAGGAGCTTTAAGGGGTGTCATTAACAAGGTACCACCCGCCAGATCTGAAGCGTCCCCGACAGACGCGACTGACACATCTATGGCACTACCGGCGCGGGAAAACGGAGGCAGATCCGCAGTTACCACAACGGCAGCGACATTAGCGACCTTAACCTCATCAGGATCAACCGTCACCCCCAAACGTTCCATCATGTTAACCAAGGACTGAATAGTAAACTGAGTACTGCTGCTATCACCAGTGCCGTTAAGGCCAACAACTAGACCATAACCAACCAACTGGTTCCCCCGCACCCCTTCGAGCTGCGCTAATTCCTTAATCCGCGAAGCATGGGCAGTGCCCAGGCTAAAAACAGTTAGGACCAGGATTGTGAGTATCATCAGTTTTTTTAACGTCATGCGTTTCATACTAAGCTCCCTAGAGCTAAACAACTACAGCACCAAGAGGTGATCAAAAAGGCCAGACCTGATCTAGGCCCCTGACCAACCACCCCTGATTCTGCTTATCGCTAATAACCCCTTTGCCAACATAAGCAATGCGGGCATTGAGAATATTGGCTGAATCGATCAGGTTTCCTGGCGTAATATCACTGGAACGAACGATGCCGGACAATTTGACGATTTGCATCTCGCTATTAACCGTTACAGTTTTATTACCAGCAATGCGCAAATTTCCATTCGGCAACACTTCCACCACCTGAGTGGTCAAAGTAGCCAACAGGTTTTCCTTGCGCTCAGTTTTTCCAGAACCAGCAAAACCGTTGGTTGTTGAAGCATTCACCAAACCACCAGGATCAAGGTCGGTAGCTCGTTCAATACTGCGCTCTAACCCGAACAGAGCAGAAATACCTGCCGACATGGAACTGGTCCGATCGGTTGAAGTGGTTGCTTCTTTACTGGCACTGGCACTTTCGGAAATGACCACCGTAACAATGTCGCCAACGGTACGGCCCTTATTGTCACCAAACATTGTGCCTCGTGCTTCAGTCCATAAAGAGCCGGTTGATTTAGGTATGATCGGTTCGTACATGATCGGCTCAACAGGCTCGACCGCGGTTAAATCCTGCTGCTTTAACGGCCCGGCGCAAGCGCTTAGAACAACGATCAACACTAGAAATATAAATTGTTTCGTCATATCAGAACTCCACTCTCACGACACCAGGAGCAATAACCTTACAGACCACCTCTTTACGTGAACTGCTATTAATAACCCGAATCATTTCACCGGGTCGGCCATCGTCTCTGGCTTTACCTGCAGCGGTGAGCTGCAGGCCATGGCTACTGGCGTTAATGACAACTTTTTCACCGCGCTTGATGACCGGCGGGAATTCCACCTCGTTCTGCTCCAGAGGTTCCCCCAAACGCACTGAACGTTTGAGCTGTTTGCCCGATATTTGATCGTCCGCAAAGATAGGTTCATCAACTTTGGAAATATCGGTGTAGATGGTTTCAACATCATCATTGGTCAAAATGGTGCCGCGGCGCATTGAGGCTTTAGCAACCATCACTTCAGCCATCGCTTCAAGATCAACCCGTATCGATTGATTACTGACGATATCGCCATCAACACGGGTCAACAGGGTCAATCTGCGGCTACCAATGACACCCGGATTGGCGGGGATAATCTGATGATTAATACGCCCCTGTGGGACAACAAAAGGATCGGGCAGAGAAACCGCCTTAAAGCGCAGTTCCACCTGTGGAAATTGACGTGATTCAGCATTCAGGTAATCGCTTAAAACCTGGGTCATTTCTTCCTGATCAATGGTTACTTCGCCACCATTATCTACCGCGGAGTAAACAACACCAGCGGTGAGTGACGTAATAACGATCAGCATTATGACGAACAGAGATTTCATGACGACTTACCCTTCTTTCATTCTCTTAAACCGTATTTACTAACGGACCAGCCCACTGGTCATCTGCAACATTTCATCGGCGGTCTGAATCGCTTTTGAATTGACTTCATAAGCGCGTTGACCGGCGATCATGTTAACCATTTCTTCCATAATATTGACGTTGGAGCCTTCCAGAAAACCTTGCGACAAGGTGCCATAGCCTTCTTCGCCGGCAACACCCACAATGGGGTCACCACTGGTCGCAGTCTGTTCGTAGAGGTTGCGCCCCATACTACTTAAACCGGCCGGATTGCCGAAACGCACCAGCTCAATAACACCGACCTCGGTCGGTTCAGCTTCCCCATCTAGCAACACCTGTACGGTGCCATCTTCTGAGACCGAAATTGATGTCGCATTTTCGGGAATAACGATCTGAGGAACTAATGGATAACCATCGGAGGAGACCATCTGTCCATCAGCGTCCATTTTAAATGCTCCTGAACGGGTATAGGCAGTGTTTCCATCAGGTAAAGTAATCTGGAAGAAACCAGGTCCTTCAATGGCCAGATCCAGTTCATTTTCAGTCTGTTGAAAATCACCAGTCGTAAATATTTTTTGCACCGCAGCGACACGCGATCCAAGACCAATCTGTACACCAGTGGGAGACTGACCGCCATCGCCACCGGCACCAGCAACCTTATTGGTCTGATAAAGAATATCCTGAAAATCAGCCCGGCTCTTTTTAAATCCGGTACTGTTCACGTTAGCCAGATTATTGGCAATAACGTCCATATTGACTTGCTGTGATTGCATCCCTGATGATGCGGTCCAGAGAGCTCTGATCATCTATTTACTCCTTTGACGCCAGGCGTCATGTTACGACAGTTACTGAATCGTTCCGATGTCTGTCGCTTTGGCATCCATATCGCTGTATATCTTCAAGGCTTTTTGTGTCGCCTCAAAGGCTCGCAGATTATCTGTCATCATCGTCATGGTTTTGACAAGGTTGACGTTCGACCCTTCCAGATTTTTCTGCAGTATTTCCATGTCAGTTGTCAATGCAGGCTCGCTATCGTCAGTGGGGGTATAAAGCTCCCCGCGAATCGGCATCAAGTTCGATTCATCCTCAAAAGCCATCACCGCGATTTGAGCAACCAGGTTTTCACCATCCCAGATACGTCCGTCGGTATTAATGATGACATCGGCCTGTGGTAAGATAATTTCTTCACCTTCGACATCAAGAACCGGATAACCACTGGTATCAACAAGCCGGCTGTCGGCATCAAGCTGAAAATTCCCTTTACGTTCGTAGGCGGTGGTATCATCTGGTAACTTAATGTGAAAGAAACCTTTGCCATTAATAGCGAGATCAAGGGGGTCACCACTAAACTCGAGTGGCCCCTGGGAATAATCGATTTCTGCCTTAGAGATCTGGGTGTAATTAATAGCTTCTGTGGCCATACCTGAATTAATCTCACCCAGTTTTGCCTCGAAAGTGGAGTTTCCCTGTTTAAAACCAGGTGTTTTGACAGCTGCAAGCTTTTCAGTAATGCGGTTCATATTTTCCATACGGCTGACTGCCCCTGAAATTGCACTGTATTTTCCACTCGACATAATCTTTTCCTCGCTGTTCTTGTCGGTGTTTTGACACCAATTCTTTAGTCTCTATCTAGAAACGGCCCTTTTTCGTTGTGGCGTTGTCAAGCTGCGGATTCGTTTGTGCGACGTAAAGTACTACGTCTCCGCACAAATCCTTACTTTCCTAGCCACAACAAAAAATTGCTCGTTTTCAAACGAAATCCTTTTTCACCAGCTCTGTGTCAATCTGTACATTCGCTTGTGCGGCGTAAAGTACTACGCCTCCGCGCAAATGCTTGATTTCCTTGACCTGGCAAAAAATTGCATCTTTCTTTCACATCCGACTTAGGCCCTTTTTCGTTTCCAAACGAAATCCTTTTTTCACCAGTTCTGTGTCAATCTATACAGCCCCCCCTGCTCGTAAGCTCGCTTCCCTCTATGAAATAGGGGGGAACTTAAGGGGGGTGCCTCAAGCTTCTGACACTACAGCCTGCTGTTTCGGTCTAAGCCGGGCCAGACTTAACGCCTGCTCTACTTCCGGAATCGACATCTGCATCGCAGTAGCGATTGCTGCAGCATTTAGCCCCTGGTCGGCCAGGGAGGCGACATAGCGATATTTATCTGCCTGGGAACCGCCTTTAAACTGAATTTTAGTTTCTGCGGCTTTCCGTTCTGCCTGACCAAGGCTGGCAGAAAAACTAACTGGTGCCGCCTGCTCGCTTGGTTTCCTTACTTCTGTAGCTTGCAAGTTCCGCACCTGCTGCTGTAATTTCCTGACCACACGCAATAAACGCCAACTCAACATCAGGGCAAAGCAAGCAATGGCTCCTATAGCCAGCAGAACAAACCAATAAACCGTCATCATTAACCAACCCGTAAAGCGTTAAGACTATTTCTCATTTTTCCCTTGAGCTTGGTTAATGCCTGGCTATGGAGCTGAGAGATCCGTCCTTCGGAAAGTTCGAGAACTTCAGAAATTTCCTTTTGTGATAATTCTTCGTAGTAAAGAAGAGCGATGACCAGACGTTCTTTTTCTGATAATTGATCGAGATACCCGGCCAGTTCGCGTGTCAATTCATTGGCTTCCAGCTTGTCCTGAACACTTTCTTCCTGGCTGTCATGCAGATTATCGATAAACGATTTACCGTGCTCATCTTCATCATCCAGGTTTTCATTTAAACTGACGTAACCCAGCTGGCTGACTTGAAACTGGAGATCATGAAATTCGTCCATGGTCATTTCCAGGGCCATAGCCATTTCTTCGTCATCAGGAGCACGGCCAAGCTGTTTACCTAAATCATCAGCAACCCGGTTATAGCGGGATTGCTTTTCACGCATTGAGCGGGAGAACCAATCCATCCTTCTGACCTCATCAAAGACCGCTCCACGGATACGCCGTTCAGCAAAGGTTTTGAACAGCACGCCACGACGTGGATCAAAACGGTTGGCAGCATCCATCAGCCCCATCAGGGCCGCACTGCGAATATCATCGCGATTGACGAAAGACGGAACCTGAGTCATCATTCGATCAACCAGAAAATCGACCAGGGATAAATGCATCTCTATCATCTTCTCTCGCTCCTGGGGTCCTGGGGGACCATAGCCGCTCGCATAACTCATCAGCTTGCCTCCGAACCGACTCCAAGAAACTGTTTCCAGAAAAACTGTAGGGTTCCTTGAGCCTGATTGTTAGTAGGAATGTCTACTAGAGTCTCGGCCAACTCGACAAAAGCCTTCGCAACCTTGTGCTCAGGATAGAGATCGACCATGACTTGCTGTTGACGCACTGAATCATGCATTTTCTTGTCGTAGGGAACACAACCAAGGTAGTCGATAAAAATGTCAAGATAACGACCTGAAACCATGGTCAATTTCTCAAACACATCGAGACCTTCGTCAGCACTACGCACAGAGTTGACTGCCAGCAGAAAACGTTTTTGATGATACTGGGTCGACAAGAGTTTCATCAGTGCATAAGCATCCGTAATGGCTGTCGGTTCCGGGGTCGTCACCACCAGGATATCGTGAGCAGCCACATTGAAATAAGTGACGTTATCGGAGATCCCCGCCTCGGTATCGATGAGCACAAAATCAAAGTGTTCGTCAAGGGCATCAAGGGAATCGATAAGACGCATTTTTAACTGGGAATCAAGGCGGGTAAACTGTTGTACCCCTGATCCCGCCGGTAATATTTTTAAACCATGAGGCCCTTCAACCATGATCTCCTCAAGGCTTCGTTCGCCATTGAAAAAGTGGTTGAGGTTGTAAGGCGGTGCGAGTCCGAGTACGACATCGACATTGGCTAAACCAAGGTCAGCATCGATAATCAGAACCTTCTTACCCAACCTGGACAGGGTTACCGCGACATTGGACACCACTGCGGTTTTACCGACTCCACCTTTACCGCTGGTAATCGACAGTACACGAGTACTGGGCAAATCCAGCTTGGCTGGATTCTGATCCATCTGATCGCGCATCGTGCGCAGGGTTCCGGCCTGATCCGTGGCGCTACTCATCATACTGCCATCCTCCGTGTCTCTTCTGTTGCACCCATGACCAGGTCAGCAACACTCTGTGGTTCTGCCAGAAGCAAATCTTCCGGCACTTTCTGACCATTGGTCAGATAGGCCAACGGCAGGTTATTACGGGTTGGCACATTAATAAGCGCACCACACCGATCGGTTTCATCTAGCTTGGTAAAAATCAGCTGAGTCAAAGGCAGCTTACTGAAGGCATCATAAGTTTTCTGTAACAACCGCTCTTCCGTAGTCGCTGGCAACACCAGGCAATTTTCTACTCCGGCGCCCTCACCTAAAAACTCATTCAACTCATCAATCCTTAAACTATCCTGAGGACTCCGCCCGGCTGTATCGATGAGAATCAGGTCTTTATCAGCATGGCGCCGGAAAGCTTCCTGTAATTGATCGGGAGAAAGCACGACGTCCACCGGGACACCCATGATTTCGCCATAAATTTTAAGTTGTTCAACAGCAGCAATACGATAAGTATCGATGGTTACTAAAGCAACTCTGGCACCATTTTCGGTCATCGCTTCAGCTGCCAGCTTGGCAATTGTCGTCGTCTTCCCTACGCCAGTAGCACCAAGTAATGCCACTCTCTTTTGCGGCTGCCCCTGCTGCCACAATTGACCTGAAGTCTGAACCAGGCTGGCAACGGTACGGGCGAGGAAACGTCGACACGCTTCAGGGTTGAGACGCTGACTGGAATTCATCTGCGGTTCAGCGTAACGAGCGATGGTTGCCGCGGCGTCAGCATCAATCCCTCTTTCGATCAACATGCCAGAGAGATCATCCAGGCTTTGCTCGGCGGTACTCTTAAACTGACTGACTGGTGCAGGTGCTGGCCGGGGGGAAACTTTTTTAGCAACAGGTTGCGCAACGGGTGCTGCTACCGGAGTAGGTTCAGCCTCAACCACGGCCTGAGGTGGCAAGACAGGTTGTGGTGCTGGAGCAGAAACTGGAGCAGGCATTGGTGTAACAGCGGCATTAAATGCTGATATCTGCTGCATCAACGCTTTAAGTTCGCTGATCTCTGCTTGTAACTGACCCACATTTTGGGCTTCCAGCTGAGCACGTATCTGGCGAACTTCCTCTTCAAGAGGATTTTCTCCCCGAACTTCAACTTTTTGACTCCGGCTTACCGCCTGTCGGGAAATCGACACGACTTCATCATCAAGGGTTTCAACCCGCTGCGAGCGACCGGTCGAGAATTTACCGAACGCGGCCCTGACCGGCTCCGGAAGGCTATTCTTGGCCGTTGCCTTTGAATGCAGGTTATTATTCATCGATGGAGACTCTATCGCGGCTGTCACTTCGATGGTCTGCTTACCTAAAACCCCCAATCCTTTACGGCTGAGAGTTTTGGTCGACAAGATCAGAGCGTCGGAACCAAGAGTATCTTTAACCAGCTGCAAAGCTGCCGTCATATTATCTGCTTCGAATTTTTTAACCAACATTGACAGTCACCGTTCCTATCGACCGCACCTTCAGATGAGGAGCGATCTCATTGTGTGAGATAATCGCTAGAGCAGGGAGGTAACGCTCAGTCAACCTTTTGACATGAAGTCGGATTGTTGGCGTACACAACAGCACTGGTGTTGCTCCGGCTGCTTTCTGTACGGCCTTGTTGAGACTGTTGATCAGGGCCTGGGCAAAACCTGGGTCCAGGGCCAGATAAGTGCCCTGATCCGTGCTCTGCAGCGCTTCCTGGATCTTAGTTTCAACGTTCCGGTCAAAAGTCATTACTTCAAGCACCTTTCCATCACTACTGTAATTGCTGCTGATTGAACGAGCCATCATAGCCCGCACATGTTCAGTCAGTTGATCTGGATCATGCATAACTGGTGCCCAATCTGACAATGTTTCTAAAATAGTTCTTAAATCGCGGACAGAAACCCCTTCGCGCAGCAGATTCTGCAACACGCGCATAACCACACCAAGGCTCAGCATACCTGGGACCAGCTCCTCAACCAGCTTAGGATAATCCTGGGCCAGGTTATCGAGCAGATTCTGGGTTTCCTGACGACCAAGCAGCTCATGACCATGCTTTTTGATCAATTCACTTAAATGGGTGGCAACCACGGTGGTATTGTCGACTACGGTATAACCGGAAATCTGAGCGCGTTCTTTCTTATCTTCAGAAATCCATACTGCGGGCAGGTTAAAGGCTGGCTCAACGGTTTCGATGCCTTTAATTGTTTCAGTTGCGGTGCCCGGGTTCATGGCCAGGAAATGGCCGGGCAATAGCTCACCACCGCCAATGGCGACACCTTTAAGCAGAATCGAATACTCATTCGGCTTCAGCTGCAAATTATCCTTGATATGGACGGGAGGCACGATAAAACCAAAATCGAGGGCAAATTGTTTACGAATTGACTTAATGCGGGGTAACAACTCGCCATTCTGAGCCGTATCGACCAGTGGAATCAGCCCATAGCCAACCTCCATTTCAAGCAGGTCAACACTGAGCATTTTTTCGTAATTTTCTTCTTCAATCTGCTTTGGCGCTGGTGGTGCTTCAATAACCGGTTTCTTCTTTTCGAGATCGATGGCCTTCTGCACCCGCCAGGCGACATAACCAACCAGCATAGACAGGACAAGGAAAGGAAAATGTGGCAAGCCAGGAATCAGGGCAAAAGCAAACAGGATTGCACTGACGACCCACAAGGCACGGGGATGAACGGTAAATTGACGCTTCATTTCAGTACCGAAATCGGCGTCCCCTGTCGTACGCGTGACCATAACACCGGCACCAGTCGAGATAATCAGGGCCGGGATCTGGCCAACCAAACCATCACCGACTGTTAGAATCGTATAGTTAGCAGCAGCCTCCGCCACCGGCATTCCTTTTTGCATAACACCAATAACAAAGCCCGCACCAATATTGATCAAGGTGATGATAATACCGGCGATGGCGTCACCTTTTACAAACTTACTGGCACCATCCATGGCACCATAAAAATCAGATTCAGAAGCAATCTCTTTACGCCGTGTCCGCGCTTCTTCATCGTTAATCAATCCGGCATTCAAGTCGGCATCGATAGCCATCTGCTTACCCGGCATGGCATCAAGGGTAAAACGCGCCGCAACCTCGGCGACCCGTCCGGCCCCCTTGGTAATAACCATAAAATTGATGATGACCAGGATTATAAAAACAACAATACCGACAACATAATTGCCACCAACGACAAACTGACCAAAGGATTGGATGACCGAACCAGCAGCTGATGGCCCCTCATCACCATGAAGAAGAATCAAGCGAGTTGAGGCCACATTCAGGGACAAACGAAATAGCGTGGTGATCAGCAGAACACTGGGGAAAACTGCAAAATCGAGAGCTCGTGAGGTATATAGAGCAATAATCAGGATCAATAGCGCGATGGTGATATTTAACGACAGAAAAATATCCAGCAACATGGACGGCAAGGGCAGGATCATCAGCATCAAGACCAGAACCAATCCAAAAGCAACAAAAGTATCAGCGCGTAACACGACTTCGCGCCAACGATTATTCATTATTCCATCTAGAGCAGCCATATGTTCTTAATCCTCAACGGTGTTATTGACACCCGATGTCAAATCTTTGGCTCTACATTAAGAGTGCTATAAAGAATTTGATTAGCAAAGTAATATCAGTAGGTTATTTCTTTTTCAGCCCATAGACATAAGCCAGAATTTCAGCCACAGCGGTAAACATTTCTTCGGGAACCTGCTCCCCTACTTCATACTGATACAAACCTCGTGCCACTGGCTTGTTTTCGACCATGGGAACATTATGCTCACGAGCGATTTCGCGAATACGAAACGCTAAATGATCAGCCCCCTTGGCAACAATTTGTGGGGCATCCATTTCATCGCGCCGGTAAGCAAGAGCAATAGAAAGGTGAGTTGGGTTGGTGACAATAACATCGGCCTTAGGGATTTCAGCCATCATTCTTTTGCGCGCCATTTGCATCTGCATGGAGCGAATACGCGATTTAAGTTGCGGATTTCCCTCGGTATCCTTGTGCTCCTCTTTAATCTCCTGTTTTGTCATCTTCATTTTCTCTTCCATTTCATATTTGACAAAACCATAGTCAATAATGGCGAGAATAATGATGATACCGCAACTTTTTGCGAACACCAGAAAGGTCATCTGCGCTAAAAAAACCAGACTTTCCCGTGGGGAAAGAAACGTTAACCCGAGGGTGTCATCATATTCAGCGGCAACAGTTTTATAAGCAACAAAACCGATCAGGGAGATTTTTGCCAGAGACTTGATAAGTTCAACTGCAGAACGTTTTGAAACAAATTTTCCCATCCCGGTAATAGGGTTGAATTTATTGATATCGGGCTGAAAAACTTTGGTTGAAAAAAGGGGACCAACCTGAGCAAAACAAGACAAAAAGCCAACAACAAGGGTCATCAAAAAAATTGGCCAGAGCAGCTTTGCCAATAAAAAACCAATTGTCCAGGCTAGATTCATAACCGACAAAGAGGTGAGCTCGAAATCCGCCAACATGCGGAAAAAGCGCGCGCAAATATGCTCCAATTCGAGCCAGAACGGCTGAGCATAAAACACCCACAACAACACAGCAGCAGTGAGTAATGCTGCGGTAGTTACTTCTTTACTTTGAGCAACCTGGCCTTTCTCACGAAAATCTCGTCGCCGTTTACCGGTTGCTTCCTCTGTCCGTTCCTGACCGGACTCTTCGGCCATAAATGTTGTCCTTTATTAAATCTGTCATTGGTCATTGGTCATTGGTCATTGGTCATTGGCTTAAATTCTTCCATAATAAAAGCAAAGGACAAGGGACGAATGACAAAGGACAAAAAACTGACGGAATTTTGCCAGCAGTTAATTTTTGATTCAGAAACGAGCAATTTTTTACTAGATTACATCATTACATTAAAAACACCCCCCTCAATCCCCCCTATTTCATAGGGGGGAAGCGAGTTTACGAGCAGGGGGGTTCGCACTTATTCAGACAGAGCTGGTGAAAAAGGGCCGTTTCCGAACAAAAATTTTAGAATAGGCTGAAGAGACGCAAGAACCGTTCCGAAAGAGAGGCAAATTCATTTTCGAGAATACCGGCCATCATTCCTAAGGTCACTCCCATGACAATAAAAGATAGACCAATATTTAATGGAAAGGAGAGCATGAAGACATTTAACTGAGGAAATACCCGGGTCATAATGCCTAGAATAAAGGAAGAGAGAATAAGTAAAATCAGTACCGGAGCCACAAGTCTGACGCTTAAGACCAGGCAGTGACTACTGACCTCAACCAGCATAGGGATAGCGCCGCCATTTAAATTGATAGTCCCGGGAGGTAGCATTTCAAAGGAAGAGACCAGAGCTTCAAGAAAAAGATGATGAACATCTAAAGACAGAAAAAGCATAACCGCAAAAATGCTCTGAAAGCGTGAAATCAAAGCAACCTGCTGCTGATTAACCGGGTCAAAAACATTTGCAGCGGCAAAACCCATTTTATAACCGATAACCGACCCGGCAAATTCAGCCGCCATAAAAATAAGCTGTGCCAAAAAACCGACAGTCAAACCAAGGATAATATCAGCACCAATCATAACGGCCAAGGCCAGAGGTGTCACAGAGGTAGCAGGGAGATAGCCCTTAACAATGGGATAAACTAACAGGGTGAAAAGAATAGCAACCCCAAAACGGATCTGGGGCGGAACCTGGTTACCACTAAAGATGGGAATTCCGGCAAAAACTGCCGCGACCCGGGCCAGGCAAATAAGAAAACCCTGAATAAGGGGAAGAGAAATCTCCGGCAGATCCATAATCGCCCCAGTTGTCAGCGACCGATAAGTGGTAATTGGTCAAAAATCAGGTAAATAAAGGCAGACACTTTTTGCAAAATCCACGGAGAAAAGATCAGTAGAGCGACAAAGACACCGACAATTTTGGGAATAAAGGTCATGGTCTGCTCATTGATCTGCGTTGCTGCCTGAAAAATACTGATAACCAGACCAATAACGAGAGCGGTAATAAGCATGGGAGCCGCACACATTAAGGTTGTTTCGATAGCCTGACGGCCAATACCGATGACAAATTCCGGGGTCATTTGGAAATCCTTTGAAATATAGAATGCAGAATCCAGAATTCAGAAGTTGAAGTTCTGCCTGTCCTTCTGAATTCTATATTCTGTATTCTGCATTCATCCTTTTTCATCCAAAACTCTGGACCAACGAGCCAACCACCAGCGTCCAGCCATCAACGAGCACAAAAAGCAAAATTTTGAAGGGCAACGAAACTATAACCGGGGGAAGCATCATCATCCCCATGGCCATCAAGATGGATGCGACAATCATATCGATCATCAGAAACGGAACAAACAGCAGAAAACCCATCTGAAATGCACGCTTTAATTCAGAGAGCATAAAAGCAGGGATCAGGGTCAGCAGTGAGATATCATCTGCGGTGTCCGGTTGTGGCGATCTGGATATATCAACCAGAAACTGCAGATCTTTTTCACTGACCTGGGAAAACATGAAAGCCCTCATCGGCTTGACCGCTTCATCGAGAGCCACATCCTGATTAATCTGATTATTCAGATACGGCTGCAGAGCATTGTCATTAATCTGGGTAAAGACCGGTGCCATAACGAAAAAGGTCAAAAACAGCGCCAGACCAATAATGATCTGATTCGAAGGCGCCTGCTGGGTACCCATGGCCTGGCGTACAAACGACAGGACGATAACAATCCGCGTAAAACCAGTTGTCATCAGCAAAATGGCTGGAGCAACCGAGAGGATGGTCAAAACAATCAGAATCTGTAACGCGGTCGAAACTTCGGCCGGATCAGTTGCCTGCCCGATCCCTAAGGTAATCGTTGGTAACCCCTGGGCAGCAATTGCGCTAACAGGGGCGAGTAACAAACAAGTGAGAAGCAATACCAGACGTTTCATGCCTGCTCCTCTTCAAGCTGCTGCAACTGGTCGTCAAAACGTGTATCAGGCTGCAATTTGGTCAAACATTCAATACGATCATGGCTTAACCCAAGCAGTAGCTCTTCATTCCTGACCTTAACCACACAGAGAAATTTACGCCCACCCAACGGTCGTGTTTCAATGACTTTTATTAAACCATCTTTGCGCTGAGGAATAAAAGGCAAACCTTTTTTACTGGCCGCGTAAAAGAGCAGCAAAATACCGATAATAACAACCAGAGCGGCCACCATTTTCAGCGATGAACCGAGTAAACTTGGCTCCGTCAGGGTTTCAGCAGCACCAACTGACTCAGCACACAAGCATAGGAGTAGGATAAGAGCTCGAATCATCAGCCCAGCTTTTCAATCCGCTCTGAAGGACTGACAACATCGGTCAGACGCAGGCCGAATTTATCGTTGACGACAACCGCTTCACCACGAGCAATCAAGCGCGAATTGACATACAGGTCAAGGGGTTCACCAGCCAGCTTGTCCAACTCAATCAATGACCCTTCCTGCAATTGCAGCAAATCTCTGACCAGTATCCGTGAACGACCGACCTCCACAGCGACTTCCAATGGAATATCGAGCAGCAGATCAATACCACGATCATTCACTCCGCCACTGGCCTTCGGTTCCTGCTCAGGAACAGGAGCATCCTCGATATTATCCAAATTTGTATCACTCATCTGCTATCCTCCCTGGGGTATCCGCCCCAGTATGCGAATGGCTTTTTTACCATTTTTTACACCTGCAACACCATGAAACTTGGGTCGCTGTTCAACCATAATATTCAATGGCGCTTCAGGGTTAAAATCAAGCTCAACAACATCGCCAACCTGAAAATTAAGAATATCGCGAACACAAAGAGAAATTGATCCGAGTTGGGCTTCAATCTCAACCTTCATATGCTCGAGTTCATCACAAACAATCTTTTGCCACTTACTTCCTTTAATAAGGCTATCTGGTACCGCTTTGCTCTGTTGCTTTTTCTGTAACGGCTCCAACGTTGTATGGGGAATAACCAGAGAAATACTTCCCTCAACATTGTCGATAGTCACCCGGAATCGGGCAGCGATAACTCCGACTTCAGCACTAACAAAATTAAGCAGGCGCAGGTTACTCACTGCCTCAACCAGAGACGCCTGGATATCCTGTAACTGCTTAAATCCTTTATTCAGTTCAGGACAAGCGGAGTTAATAACCTCACGCATTACGTTCAGCTCAATCGCACTCATACCACGATCGGGAATAACCATATTCCCTCCCGGGCTACCACCAAGAACCATCTCGACAAGAGAAAAGGACAGTTGCTCGTCAAAGATCAGCAGGCCACCGCCACTTAGCGGTTCCAGCTGCATAACCCCAATAGCACCACGTCCCGACAAACGCTGGAGCAAAGCATCAAAAACCATCGACTCCATAGCTTCAAGCTTGACATGTACAGCACGTTGGAAACGGGTTGATAAGGCCAGAGCATAGTTACGAGCAAAACTATCCAGGATAAGGTCGTAATTTTTCAGCTTCCAGTTATCTGGTCCATCAGCTTTAAACAGGTTACAATCACGCGCCGTTAACTTTCTTTTCTGGCCCGGCTTACCTGTCGCAGAATCGCCCCCTGCGCCGATATCATCATCGACATCAATTTCTCCATGTCGAACCGCTGACAACAGATCAGCTATTTCATCTTTTGTGAGAATCTTTTCCACTGAGATTCGCCTTTACTGAACGACAAAGTCGGTAAAATAAATCCGCTTGACCTTACCTTTTGTCAAAATGCTGTTCAGTTTATTAATTAACTCGGCCCGAAGCTGAATTTTGCCTTGTAAATCACTCAACTCATCAAAAGTCTTATTACCGATCAGAAGAAGAATAGCATCTTTGACCTGAGCCATGCGCGAAGTTAGCTCCATTGACGCTTCTTCACTGTTAACTTCCACGGTAATTGCTGCCTTCAGATAGCGACTTTCTTCCTCATCCAAAATATTGACAATAAAAGACTCAATATCCACCATGGGTCCAACGGCATTGGCCTCTTCTTCAGCAAGTGCCTGTTCTTCTTCCGGAGAAATCTTGTCCTCCTCTTCGCCACCCATTAAAAAGAAATAGGCTGCGCCACCGCCAATAAGGAGCACCAGGACCGCTACAATAATGATGATCAGCTTCTTTTTTCCTCCGCCGCCACCTTCTTCAGCTTCTTTTTCCGGTTCTTTAGCCATGTTCCTTCCCTCTACTCCACTGCGGCAGTGGAGATTTCAGATTTAAAATTTCAGATTTGAAATACCATTCTTAATGACTTTAGTCATCAGAATGGTGCCATTTCTTTGGTATCCATCAAAAATGGCAGATCCTGATCAGGATCGCCCTGGCTTTCAAGGACAAATTCTACACGCCGATTCAGCGCCCGTTCACGATCGCTGTTATTAGGAAACAGCGGTTTTTGCGAACCGTATCCAGTCGCAGCCATGCGAGACATCGGAACCAGTTCATTGGCAGCTAAAAAGCGCAAGACAGAAACAGCCCGGGCAACAGAAAGATCCCAGTTTGACAATTCAACCCCGCGATTATCAGTATGGCCCTCGATTTTGACATTTAATGGTAACGGACGTACCAGATCCGCAACTTTACGGAGAATCGGATCAGCTTCTGGCCCGAGTCTACTTTCGCCCGACTTAAACAACACCGCAGCATCAACCCGCAAAATGACAGCACCGCGGTCTTTTACGAGTTTAATTTTTTTATTCAACTTCAGTTCGCGTAACTTGGTACGAATCCGACGGTAAACCTTCGCTGAAAAATCATCATCAATGGGTGAGGTAGAAACAACCTGCGGACGAGTCGCTTCAGTTTTATCGGCACTGCCAAGAACGCCAAAAGCCCCAGCCAGAGAATCACTGGCCTGGGAGAATTTAACCTTGTCCATATTGGCCATAGACAACATCAAAACGAAGAAGGTCAGCAACAGGGTAACCATGTCACTGAAAGTGACCATCCACATGGGCGCTCCTTCAGGAGCTTTTTTTTCCTTTTTCGCCATGACTGGATACCCCGCCTAGTTAAAGTTACTCTGCCGCTCTTTAGGAGCGACGAAAGCATGCAGGCGTTGTTCCATTAAGCGTGGATTTTCCCCTTCCAGAATGGCCTTCATCCCTTCAGTCACCAGGGTTTTATTTAAAACTTCACTCGCGGAACGGATCTTTAACTTTCCGGAGATTGGCGTGGCTATAACGTTGGCAATAACAGCACCATAAAAGGTCGTCAGCAAGGCAACCGCCATAGCAGGACCGATGGACGAAGGATCACTCATGTTCTGCAGCATCTGCACTAGACCAATCAGGGTACCGATCATCCCCATGGCCGGAGCATAGGCTCCAATAGTCGAAAAGATCTCCGCGCCTTTATCATGACGGTCCATGACATATTCAATCTCTTTATCGAGCATTTCTTTAAGGGCCTCAGGCTCCTGGCCATCAACCGCCATCTGCAAACCCTTGAGGAAAAATTCATCCTCAATTTCATTCATAACCGATTGCAGCGACAAAATACCTTCTTTACGCGCTTTACCCGCATAGGTAATCAGTTTTTCAATCGTATCAACCGGAGAATGAGCTTTATGGAAAAAAGCTTTGCGAGCAACATTGAATGCCCCCAGGACATCACCAAAAGGAAAGTGTACCAACACAGTTCCTATGGTTCCGCCGACGACAATAACCATGGAAGCGATATCGACGAAAATCAATAGCGAACCACCTTGCATGATCGCAACCAGCATCAGACCAAAGGCCGCTAATAAACCAATTATTGTTGCAATATCCATAAATGTCCTCTATCTCCGCTTGTTTTCAGAAGAGTTTCGGAAATGAAATGACGCTATCAATTAATCTGGGACAAAAAATATCCACCCATCATGTTAGCATTTTATATGCCAGTAAAATGAACTTTTCTCAATAAATTATTTCTGCATTATTTTCAATAAGTTAACCATAAAAGTACCAATCTGACAAACAAAACGAGCCGGCAGAAAATGATTTTCCAGCCGGCTCGCTACCAAAGGTCAGAATTTTGACAATGATATTAACGCTTCAGGTTAATAACCTCTGTCAGCATTTCGTCAGTTGTGGTTATGGTTTTTGAGTTGGCTGAAAATCCACGCTGCGTTGTTATCATTTTGACAAATTCCTGGGCCAGGTCAACATTTGACATTTCCAGAGCGTTGGTAAAAATATTACCAACACCGGAACCGACCGTACCGACAACAGGGACTCCGGAATCTGTATTCTGCTGATACATATTATTACCGATTTTTTCCAAAGCATTTGGATTGGTAAATTTCGCCAGCGCTAACTGCATCAGTTTACGTGGATCACCATTGGAAAAATTACCAATAACATTCCCTTCAGAATCGATACTCAATTTTACCAGTGAACCGGTTCCGTAACCATCCTGCTCCTGAGAGACAACAACAGAAGGACTGGCATACTGAGTTGTTTGCATGTCGATAGAAATCTGCTGGGTATCGACCGCGCCACTGGCCCAATCTAAAGCCCCGGCATAAGTCATCGCTGTTGGTGTCGGTAAAATCGGATCACTGGTCACATCACCAGCAACGCTATACAATTGCGATACGGTAACAGTGCCGGTCCCGTCATCATTACCAATGGCAATCAGGTTACCACTGGCATCAAATTCGAGCGTGCCCTTACCGACTTCAGCAAGTTCGCCTATCGTTCCACCGTCAAGATCACCGCTGTCAACGACTGTGGTCCACTCCCACTGCTGACTATCATTTTTGGTAAAATAAGTGGTCATCAGGTGGGTGTCGCCTAAACTGTCATAAATTTGAGTCGAGGTTGCATAATTAGAGGTCGCATTAGCATCCAGAGGGTCAAAAGACGGATAAGCACCAACCGTTGTCGCGTTGGAATTCATATTGGTATTAAGATCGATATTAGCCGTTGGGTTTGCCGGTGAGAATGACTGGGTATTAGCCCAGATAGGAGTCAGGTCACCAACTGTATTTCCGTCGGCATCCAGTTCCAGGCCCATAACATTATACCCTTCAGGATTAACCAGATAGCCATCGGCGTCAAAACGAAACGCCCCGGCCCGGGTATAACTGTTCTGCTCGTTGCCGGTGGTTGGATCGCTGACAATAAAGAATCCCGATCCTTCAATTGCCAGATCAGTATTGGTTTCCGTATTTTCGAATGTCCCCTGGCTGAAAATATTGTCAACTGTTGACAGTCCGACACCACGACCAACCTGGGACGTACCACTGGAGCCAGAAACCTTTCCTGACAGCAGGTCACCAAAAATTGTGCGGCTGCCTTTAAAACCGATGGTGTTTGCATTGGCAATATTATTACCGATAACACTCATCGCATTTGCGTTTGCATTAAGACCACTGATGCCACTGAATAATGAGCCTGAGACTCCCATACTTTTATCCTTTCGTAAGCCACGTCTATCGGTCGGCGGCTTGCGAACCTCCTCGCTGAGGACCGGTTCGGTTAAGCAATTACGGCGCTGTCAATATTGGTAAAAACGTTATTTTTTAATTGACTTTGATCAACAACTGTCACCACGGTTTCATTTTTGACACTGACAACCAGCGCCGTATTATCGAGCATGACCAGCGAATCTTGTCCCCCTTTGGCATTCACCTGAGCAACGGCTGTCTCGAGGCGCTGCAACTGTGAGGCACTAAACTCAATGCCACGGGAATCCATGCGTTGGCTTGCATGGCGGGAGAACTTAACACTCCCTTGCTGTTCAAGCTGATTTTGCAACAACTTATCGAAAGATCCAGCTGCGGCTGTTTTCTGCTGCGTTACTCTCCCCGTTTGTTGCGTCGATCTACCGATCGGTTGGGGAATTATGGTGATGTCATCACTCATAGGCTGGAACCCGCTTTTTCAACATCACTCATGGAAAAGACACCGGCACTTGTTTCCAACTCCGAAGTCGTACTACTTAAATCGACAGCCTGTACCTGTCCTTTGATCAGTGGCACGACATCCACCAAGCCATCATCACCGTCAACCGCCCTGATCGCCAGGGAGTAATCGCCAGCTTCTAATGGCATCCCCATATCACTTACCCCATCCCAGTTCATAAAGTATTCACCAGGTGCGGTTTCAGTTGCATTAATGGTTGCCAGTGTGCCACCACTGGGGTTAAGCACATACAGAGTAATTTCCTCTGCCGGCATCTCAGTCCGGTAGCCTAATTCCACCGGATTACCATCAAAATGAAATTGATCGGTCTGGGCAATCACTTCTTGTCCGACTAGCCCCAAAGCAGACATACGCTGCATTTCATTGCTCATGGAGTCCAGCCCTTCGAGACTCTCATTGGCGTTAGTCAGCTGCTCGAGTTGCCCAAACTGAGCCAACTGAGCGGTAAATTCCGTTGGGTCGGAAGGATTCATCGGATCCTGATTTTCTAACTGGGCCACAAGCAACATGAGAAAATCCTGCTTGCCCATAGAGACATCACTAATCGATGATGTCGTGGTAAAATCAGTTGATCCGGTTGTTACTTGACTAATGGTTGACATTTATTTAGCCACCTCCTTTCCTGGTCGTTCAGACATGAAGGCTGATTCCCGTATTGCCTGTTTGCAACAGCTGCGACAGAGGTATCAGAGGCTCTTCTTCGACCTCTTCATATGACCAGCTATTATTTTGCTTCTGCTGTTGTTGCTGCTGGGCAAAGCTTTCGAAGCCACCTTCACTCTGTTGCTTATCTATATCGACTCGAAACTGTTCAATCTTTAGCCCTTGTTCAGCCAAAGCGTTACGTAATTGTGGCAAATGCCGCTCTATCACTTCCTGAACCTGTTGACTCTGAGCATGAATATTAGCTCTGACCTCATCACCGTCGACCACCACATCTAATTTTAACGAGCCAAGTTCAGCCGGATTCAAGCGTAAAACCATGCGCCCCGAATCGCCATTAACACTGCCGGACAGGTGGGTTACGACCTGATCAAAAATTTGACTTTCTGCAACCTGCAAGCCACTTGGCAGTTGAATGGTCGCAGTCGATGGCATCACCTTACTGCTATCAACCATGTTCGTTCCATTTTGGGTCGGCAAGGCTTGCCCATGGGCTACCTGACCATCAATACCTGCTTTGCTCAGTTGAGAATGCAGGGAAGCGTCACCCTGGCTGGCATGATTGAGTTTAGAAACCGTAGCCGTCAATTCTTGTTCTAATCCGTCAACACCTTCAGGGACCTCTTCAGTCACAGCATCCACCAGCAACTGAGCCTCAAGTTGCTGTCCCTGAACTGAAGTCTTATTGGTTGGCGCGTGAGCTCCCTTCTGCTCCTGACGAACATCTAACAGGCCGGCAAAACGTGGATCGATGGCCTCGCTGTCCTTACCATCAGCACTTAGTTCTAGCGCATCTACGCTACCTTCAACTATGGATTGATCAGCGCTCGTACTAGCAGTATTATTTGCAACGACCTGCTGTAAAAGATCGCGTGCTTGTACCAGTGCCCCATCTTGAACAGGATGCAGCGTATCTTCGTTTGTAGTGGCCATTTGCCGGACCAACTCGACATTGCTTTGCAACTGTTCGCTCATTTGGGAAATCAATTCCGTCATCTGTTCTTCAGGGTTATCACTGGCAGCAATCAGTTCGAGCTGATCTTTCAATTGAGACAAATCAATACCGGCAAGGATTTCTTCACCTTTGAGTTCCGTTTGCTCCAGATTTTGAACCAGATCAGTAACCAAGGCGGTCATCTCTTCATCACTGACCGGAGTCTCGTCGCTGCCTGCAAGAGCTGTCATTAAAGACATCAGTGCGTCTTGAACCTCTGCTAGGCCTGCTTCTTCACCAGTCTCAGACATAGCTTCAGTAGTTTCGTTACAAGTAACCGAGTCACTGCTTTGAACATTTTCCTGCACTGAAGACGACGTCTCTTCTGTGGCCGTTTCTTGATCGCTAGAGACTTGATCCTTAGAACTGGGATTCTGTTGAACAGTTTCGGTGTCACGTTGGCGGGAAGCAGCAGAAGTGTTTGATACGTGACGGGAATTGTCGCTCGTTTCAGACCGTGCCTGTTGCTTGTCACTAAAAACCCGGTCGAAACTTTTGTCGCTAGCTGGTGCAGCAGACTTTGTTGGTGTGGAGGTCGCAACCGATGTTCCTGCTCCGAGGATTGCGATTTCTGGCATTATTTTCACCTCCTTGACGAAAATGTTGATGCTTAATTGTTATGGCACCTCAATTTCAGTAAACGCCTTACTGAGTTCGGTTGCTGTTTCGGGATCAAGGCTGTTGAGAATTTTTCCAGCAACCTTTTTCTTGATTCCTAACAACAGTTTGACAGCAAGATCCTGATCTAACTCTGCGACAAGCAATGCTGCTCTCTGAGGATTCATTTTTTCATAAATGAGACTCAGTTCCGCGACCCGTTCATCTTCAACATCTCGTACCTGCTCAAGAAGCTTACTCAGATCTTCAAGTTTTTTGCTTAGCTCGTCACGTTTTTCTGTCAACGCCGCGAGCTTCTTATCGACTTCTGATTCGAGAGTCTTTAGCTGCAATTCACGACTGTTTATTTCAGCTTCGCGATCATCAAGTTTGGCATATTGTTCTTCGATGGATACCAGGATACGCCGTTCCTCAACAGACGCTGCCAGATCAGGATTAACTGGACTGTCATCAGCAGCACCCAGCACCGTCGCCATACTCAACAGACCAATAACGATTAATCCGGCGCGTTTTTTCATGAGCTTTCTCCTTTGGAGCGCAAGCTTATTTCATCAAGCATCTCGCGTTCCTTACGATCGAGTTCACGACGATATTCGGCATCTTGTTTCTCTTTTAACTTTTCCATAATTTGTCGCTCTCGAGCTGCTTTTAATAGTTCTTCACGGTCACTCTCAACCTGCTTTTGCACCAGAACAAGCTGCCTTTGGCAGTCAGAAATCATGCGTCGCAAATGCCCGATCTGATCCTCATACATGGTCAATTCGGCAATTGACAGCCCTTCCTGCTGGCGCACCTGCAAATCAGCATCGCAGCTGTTGATCTGTTGCTGATATTGCTTTAACTGTTCCTGCAACTGTGCTTGCTGTTGAAGGGTTTGCGTTAAAACCTGCTGAGCCTGGTCTTCAAGACGCTGACGATAATTAAGGACCGATTGCAATTTAAACGGGCCAGCCATCGCTACCTCATTTCACTGCGTCGATCGAGCAGAATCGCTTTGAGCTGGGTCATGGTTGCTTCAAGATCAAACGATTCATTCATTCCCTGACACAAAAACTGGTTAATGACATCTATCCGCGAAATAGCATAATCGATCTTATGATTACTTCCTTCGGCATAGGCACCGATATTGATCAGATCTTCAGCATCTTTAAAAGTCGCCATGATTTCCCGCGCCTGACCATTCATCTTCAAATGCTCGTCATCAACAATATCGCGCATAACCCGGCTGGCTGACCGAAGGATATCAATAGCCGGAAAATGGTTACGGGCGGCAATATCTCGCGACAGCACAATATGACCATCAAGGATGGAGCGGACCGAGTCAGCGACCGGCTCGTTCATATCATCCCCTTCAACCAGCACGGTATACAGCCCGGTAATGCTCCCCTTGCCCTTAAAGTTACCCGCCCGTTCAAGTAGTTTGGGCAGATTTGCAAACACCGAAGGGGTATATCCTTTTGTCGTTGGTGGTTCACCAATCGCCAACCCGACTTCACGCATAGCCATCGCGAAACGGGTGACCGAATCCATCAACAACAAAACATTTTTGCCCTGATTACAGAAATATTCGGCAATAGTAGTCGCCACAAAGGCACCACGCATACGCAACAATGGGGAGGAATCAGACGTTGCGGTCACCACCACCGAGCGCTCGAGCCCTTCCGGCCCTAAATCACGCTCAATAAATTCACGTACCTCACGTCCCCGCTCACCAATCAGTGCAATAACGTTGACATCAGCCTTGGTATGCTTTGCCATCATCCCGAGCAAGACACTTTTACCGACCCCGGAACCGGCCATAATCCCCATTCGTTGACCGATTCCACAGGTCAATAAACTATTGATGGCTTTGACGCCTAGATCAAGGGGCTCAACAATCGGTTTCCGTGCCATAGGACTAGCTGGAAGGGCGTAAAGGGGACATTCTTCAGTACCTGCATGCAACGGCTGTTCATCGAGAGGTTGACCAAGAGCATCAATGACCCGCCCTAACAGATGGTCACCAACCGACAAAGAGGCACGACTGCGAATCACCCGGATAAGACTGCCGGGGCCTAAACCACGCAGTTCGCCAAGGGGCATTAACAGAGCGCGTGATTCACGGAAACCAACCACCTCAGCAGGGACCGGTTCACTACCGTCGAGGGGGGTAATTTCACACAGGGTGCCAACCGTCGCCGTCGGGCAGTAGCCTTCAACCACCAAACCAACAATCTGAATGACCTTACCGCTGACCTTGATCGGGTTCACCTCTTTAAGCCGCTCGACCAGATCGTTCATGACTGCGGCAAAGCCTCTTGCAAGACCTGGCGAATGGTTTCGAGCTGAGTTTCCAGGGTGGCATCGACATCACCAAATTCAGAATCAACCCGGCAACCACCAGCAGAGATGGTTTCATCGGCTTCAACATGAATATTTTTCAGCCCACTGATACTGGCCAGGAACAACGGTTTTTTCTCGGTGACCGCCTCAAGATCTTCGGGATTGACATGTATTCGGTAATGATCGGCACGAACAGCATCATTCAGAGCATGCTCAATGACATTAAGTACCACCTGCTTATCGACGGAAGCCTGTTCACGAATAATTTTTTCAGCAACCGTCATGACCAGGCGCAACATATCCTGCTGACTGTTACGAGCCAGTCCCTCACGTAAACGGCTTATTTCATCGAGCCCGGCAGCTAACGCCTGAGTAGCGGTTTCAAGACGTTGACCGCTTTGCTCCATAGCTTCACGATAACCACGTGCATAAGCTTCTTCAACCTCTTCAGCAGTATGTCCGGCAACAACAGGGACAGAGTCATCCACCGCTTCTGGCGTGACCTCCTGCCCTCCCTCGAGATCAGCATCAGAAACTTGCGGTTCTGCATCGGCACCAAAACTTAAATACTGAAAAGACTTAAGATTGGCAATTTCTTCACCACGATATATTTTAGACAAGTTCATCTCCGCCGCCACCTCGGCCAGGAATAACAATCGTTCCTTCTTCTTCAAGCTTCATAGCCACTTTGACAACTTCAGACTGCATCGCCTCAACTTCGCTCAGCTTCCTTGGTCCCATCGCCTCAAGATCTTCGGCAATCATATCCGCTGCACGCTGAGAGATATTGGCAAAGACTTTTTCTTTTAAGGCATCACTGGCTGTCTTTAATGCTAATGTCAGCATGTCGGTGCTAACCTCACGCAGAATAGCTTGCATACCACGATTATCAACAGCGGCCAGATCTTCAAAGGTGAACATGCGGCGACGAATTTCTTCAGCCATCTCCGGATCAACCGCTTCAATGCTCGTCAAAACGACCTGGTCGGCACCTTTTTCCATTTTGCCCAAAATTTCGACAACTTTCTCAATACCACCGACCTGCTTGCGATCTTTACCGACAACCACACCAACTTCTCGCTGCAAAGCTTCTTCAATCTGGCTGATAACCTCGGGAGAAACGTTATCTATTTTGGCAATGCGATACATCAGTTCGCCACGCATCTCTTCCGGCAGCTCGGCCAGGACCCGACTGGTGTGATCTTCCTTCTGGGTCGATAAAATCAGCGCCACAGTCTGAGGGTGCTCATTTTCGAGCAAACCCGCGACCATCCGCGGATGCATTTTAGAAATGGTTTCCAGTGGCCGCCCTTCAATCCCTGCGGTAACCTGATCAAGTAAGTATTGCGCCCGGACTTGATCGGTGCCCCCTAAGATAGCGTGCTTGGTAAATTCCTCACCACGTACATAAACACCAATGTCCTTCTCTCGTGCTTCATTAAACTCTTCCAGAATCTCACTCGCCAAAGCAGGATCAACATGTTCGATCTCCATCATATAGCGACTGATTTCGCGCACCTCGGAGTCGTCCATAGCTTCAAAAATTCTGGCGGATACGTCCTCACCAAGACACAAAAGCAAAATAGCGGCTTTTTTAGCTCCAGATAGATGTTTTGCTTTTTTCACTCATCACTCCCGCTGTGATTCAATATCAACTGTTTTAACCTTAGCTTCAGCTTTTTCGTCTAAATTGCAACTGTTCAGTTTTCAGATTGGAAACTATTTAGGATTCTGCTGGCTCCTCACGCAGCCAGTTCTTCAACACTTGGACCGACAGCAGATCGCCGCCTAAAACTTCCTGACGAATCTGGGTCAGAGGATCTTCAGGTCCACCGAGCAGCGGAGTCTTATCTTCACCACTCAATTCGGACTGAAGTTCTTCAACCGTTTTCATCGGTTCAGATTCTTCTTCTGCACCTTTCAAAGTCTTCATGATCGGCCGTACAAACAGCAGGTACCCGAACAGAGCAGCCAAGGCTAACAGACCATATTTGATAAATGGCATATAGGTATAAATCTTGTCAGACAGGGAAGGTTCAGGCAGAGGCTCATCAAGAAAACTGGTTTCGAACGGCATGGAAACAACCGAAATCAAATCACCTCGGGTATCGTTAATCCCCAAAGCAGTACGCATCATTTGCTCAATTTCCTGTAATTCTTCTGCCGAACGAGGATCAAGAACCGGCTGCGCACCTTCGCCTTCACCAGCTTTAAAACGATCAGCAACCAGAACTGAAACGGAGAGCGTTTTCAAGCTACCCACAGAACTGACTGTTTTACTGACTGTTTTACTCAGTTCATAATTCACTGTTTCGGAATTTCGGGATGATGGTGTTGTCGTTGTGGTCGTGGTATTGGCATTATTCTGTAGATTAGCCACAACACCAGGCACACCACCGGTAGAGGTACTGCTGCCTTCTTCGGCACTGGTCTGCTCGCTAACCACCACTGCACCTTTAGGATCAAGGGCCTCTTCGACCCGCTCATGCTGATCGAAATCTATTTCGGCGTTGACTCTGACCAACGAATTGCCCGCGCCAAGCGCCCGATCAAGTAACGACTGAGCACGCATCTCAAGGCGCCGTTCCATCGATTGCTGGTAGGACAACATACCAGGTGTCATCGGCCCACCAAGCTCTTCTTGCCCATTGCGAGACAGAGCCTTACCGCTAGAATCAACAACCGTAACATTATCAGCATCAAGCCCTTCGACACTGCCAGAGACCAGGTGCACAATCCCCTGCAACTGAGCATCGTTCAGTTTACGTCCTGGAGCTAACTGCACAATAACCGAAGCAGTTGCTGGTTGCTGCTGCTCACGGAAAAGACGTTTTTCAGGTAATGCCAGGTGGATACGTGCAGCCTCAACCGGAGCAAGAGAAGCGATGGTGCGCATCAGTTCGCCCTGTAATGCGCGGCGGTAATTAACCTTCTGGGCAAAGTCAGTCATGCCGAAACTCTGCTTATCGAAGATTTCAAAACCAACACCACTTTCAGCTAATCCTGACCCTGCTAATTCAATGCGGGTTTCATAAACCTGGTCAGCCGGAATCAGAATATCGCGACCACCATCTTCAAGACGGTATGGAATTTTACGCTCTTTCAACCACTGCACGACAGTGGATGCATCCCGATTAGGTAAGTTGGCAAACAATAGACTGTAATCAGCAACCCGTGACTGCATAATAATGACTGAAAACAGCACAATACTCAGTACCGTAGCCGCCACCAGGCTAAGCTTGCGCGCCAGTGACCACTCCATAATGACATTGAACAGGTTCTTCTTTTCCGCCGCTTGCGGCTCTTTGCCCTGCTCTTCTTCACTCGCAATAATGTCAGTATTTTCTTCTGCCATTGGTTGTCTCCAGTATCAATTGTGACAATAATCTTTGTTCTTTGCTTCCTGATTAACTTTGATCGATCGTTAATGACGGAGCGTAATTGTGCTCAACAAGGCACGGAGGAGAATTGAGGGTGAAGGCATACTTCAGTATGTCGAGGTCTCAATTCGCCTGCGTAACGCCGTGGAGCGCAATTCAAGCCCGTCATTAAACGGACATGCGCATGATTTCTTGATATGCATCCAACGCCTTATTCCGAACCTGAACCATCAGGCGCATGGAAATATCAGCTTCTTCCAGTTTGATCATTGCTTCATGTAGGTTTTTTGTCTCTCCAGCAACCACCTGTTGAGCCGCCTTATCAGCGACAATCTGAGCGTTATTCACCTGTTCGATGGAGTTTTTCAACACATCACCGAACTTTTGCCCCATATCATTGACCGGGCTGTTCTGCTGCGGCTTGATGAGACTATCAAGATGACTTTTTAAAGTAATATCCGTTAACTTATTCATTTGTTACCTCACTTCCTACTTCCCGATATCCAGGGCTTTTAAAGCCATTCTTTTGGCTGATTTTACGACTGTGACATTTGCTTCATAAGCCCGTGCTGCTGACATCATATCGGCGGTTTCTTCAACCAGACTGATGTTTGGCATGGCGACCTCACCCTCTTCATTAGCATCAGGGTGAGTTGGGTCGTAAACCATGCGCGGTGCTAAAGGACTGGCCTGAACATGGCTGACGCGAACCCCCTGAGCAGCGTCCTGTAGTTCAGCATCAAGAGTATTAGCGAAATCTTTTTGGACCGTTTCAAAAACGACTTCACGCTTGCGATAAGGGCCACCATCAGGGGTCCTGGTTGTTTCGATATTTGCCAGATTGGAACTGATGGCATTCATTCGTACCCGCTGGGCTTTAAGCGCTGAGGCGCTGATTTTCATACTGGAAAAAACGTCCATAACAACTCCTAGCTACCGTTACTTGCGGCATACTTTAGTAAGGTTAGTTTTTTCTTGATGATCTGACTTCCCGCCTCGAACAGAAGTTGGTTCTCTGCCAGTTCAAACATTTCATCGTCAACCGACACGGTATTCTCATCACCCAAAGGAGCCTCGGCAATATCCAATGTCACACTACCCCGCACATCGCTGATGCTACCTGTTGCCAAGGGAAAATGTTTAGTGTTGGTCGGTTTATCATTCAGCTCAGGCTTGTCGATAGCATTACGCAGATTCTCTTCAAATGAGAATTTTCGCGCGGCATAACCCGGGGTTTCAGCATTGGCAATATTGCCTGCCAGAACCTCTTGTTTCTGAGCCCGTAAATCGAGACTTTTTTGCAATACAGCAATGGTCTGATCGGTAATTTTAAAATCGGCCATAGGTCTTCTCCTGACTGTTCTTTGACACGTGCGTGGCCTGCCTTTCAGCGGTTAGTAGTCATTGAGCAAATCTTGGGCCAACTTTGCCCAACTGCTATCAGCATGCTCATCCTGAAGACGCTTTATATACTCTTGCGCTTTGACCTTTTCTTTTTGATTTATAAGGATTTGCGCCATTCTATAGAGCGCCTGGGGCGCATAGTCTTTATCTTCTATTAAAGCCTCATATTCACGCTTTGCGGCAGTCAGATCTCCCTGCTCAAAAGTACTTTCAGCTAAGAGTGCCATTTCTTTGACTTGCAATTTCGCACCTTCCTGACGAGCACGTTTTAAACTGTCGATCAATTTCTCTTGCTCACCTGAGTGCCAGTAGGCCCAGGCCGCTCGAATTTCCAGATTTGGGGAGGTGGGACGTTCTTTTTTATCCAGCCAGGCAAGAATTTTATCCTGTTGACCAAGCTTTTCGTAGGCATCAAAAAGCAAATCTAACATGGCGCTGGCATCTTTCCCTTGCGGATAGTCTTTCAGATAACGACTGGCATAGTCTGTCACTTTATCTAATTCACCTCGCTTTAAATAAGAGGTAACTAAAGGCAAATAGATGGGAGCCCGTTTAACCGAATCCTTCGTCTGATCAAGCATATAAAGAAGAACCCTGGCAGAGCGTTCATACAAACCAAGACGGTTAAAAGCGGCTGATAAATCGTTTAGAAACTGTCGATCAAACCCGCTGTTGAGCAATAATTTGCGGTTTTTCTCCACCAGAACGACAGCATCCAGATCCTTTTTGTCTTTTAGGAGCTGATGCACAACCAGTGGCACTTGCTTAGCCAGCAGCACTTCGGCATCATGACGCAATGCAGAACTGAAGTAGTCACGTTGAAAGGTCATCAACTCGTCGACACTTTCTTGATATTCTCCGAGGAGATATTGCCCCAATGCCTTCTTGAAAATGCTTTCTTCACGCACCACACGGTAAGTGGATTGCGCTGCTAATGCTCCATATTGTAATACGGCGTTCGCCAGCTCGAGTTCGCCACCAGCAATAACCTTCAGATCGATAAGCCGAAGTTTGGCGCGCTCCGCCCCTTCGGTTGATTGCTTGTCATAAATTGCTTTTTCCAGACCGATTTTCCCCCAGGCCGTATCGCCGGCCTCATAGGCGGCAACACCAGCCGCAAATAACAGCAGATCAAATCCTTCCGGCCTGGCATCTTCTTGTTCAATAATCTCGATCAGACGGCGATAAAGGGTTGCGGAAAATTCATAAGCGCCACTTTGGAAAGCAGCAAATGCTGCCCGGTTCATAGAAAACAGGTGTTGTTCCAGAAATTCTGGATCGGTTGCTAGTTTTTTGTACGCGTTAGTCGCCTGATCGGGTTGCTGAGCTCCGGCCAGAGCATCGGCGCGACGTAGAGCCAGCATGTCATTAAGTTCTGCGGGCCACTGCACGTTTTCCATCGTGAGATGGTCAACAGCATCTTTGTCCCGCTGTACGGCAAAATCAGTTTCCGCCACGAGCAGGTGATACAAAGGGGCAAAAGGATCGTCATCAGTCATGTCGGGTAGCATTTGAGTCAGTTTTAACTGACCAACAATCGGCTGCCCTGCAACAGCCTGCGCATAGGCTGTCAAATATTCGACACGAACCGATTTTGTTTCGCTCTGTTTGCGCATCGCCTCCAGCCGCGCGAGACCTGCTTCCAGAGCATCACTGCGTAATTGTGCCTCAGCAACGAGAATATCGCGCTGGTAACGCTGCTCGTCAGTCAGATTCATGACATCTCCAGCAGCCCGCAACAGACTCAAGAATAATCCTTCATCTGCAAACTCCTGTAACGGCATTACTGGACTTTTCTCATCGGTGACCAAAAAGGGTAATTCCGGCAGGGTGTATTTGAGAGGCAGATGAACCTTCCAGCCTTGACGATACTCAGCAAAAAACCGGTACCAGTTATCTTCCCAGGCGGACCTATTCTGATAAGCTGCGGCACGCCGCCCCGCTTTACGAGCCGGCATTCCAGCAATACTGAACGCGACCCCTGGTCGTACTGAGCCAGACTCCTGCCAGGAAATATTGACATTAATCCGTGCTTCACCAGCAGGGCTTTCTGCGCTAACCTGCTGCGGTGGTTGACGTAATAAAATTGACACTCGCAACTTACCCGTACGTTCAGCAACGGATACATTCATAATCATTTCATCCTCAGGCAGGGTGCGGAGCGCTTCATCTGCGGTGGTGGCATTTAACTCAAGATCGATGCGCTGACCGGTCGTTTTCAAATTAAATTCCGGTCGTTCCGAAAAACCAAAAGAAATCCGGGTCTGCCCGGGAGTTTCCTGCTTTGTCATCTGGTTGAGGATTGGTGCTGCTAATACGTTTAACGGCAGCAGAAGCAATAATATTAATGTTCCCAGCGACCAGTAAATGTGATCCCTGTCAGGTATAGTGAAAAGCATCCGCCACTCCTTTAAGTGGATAAGTTATAGAAACCCGTAAGAGTTCTTTAACCAGAATCATGCCAACAGCAAAGAGAAAACCTTAAGGTACTGATATAACAAATTTAAATATTATGGAGATGGCAATTTCAAGCGGCGAGAATATTTTTCCTTAGATGAAAGTCGTAATTTTGACAAGGAGGCTAACGGCTGTTGCACTGTTGCTTGAGCGTTGCTAAAGTTGCAGAGTCGGACATGTGGTTTAAACGTGCCAACAGGCCCAGAACAAGAGGATGCTATGACCTTTTTCTGCAGTAAAGATTGTCCTGATTTATGCGCTGTCAAGATCTCTGCGCTCACCTCTCCACCAATAGCAATGGAAGGGCTCCCGCAAGCCTGGTCGCAACCTGGATTCGTCTGTTCTAAATTTAAAATATTTGCCCAGCGCGAAATTGCCAATGGTTCGCGCTCCTGGCAACAAAATCCAACTGGTCGCCAGTTTTTTGAGGATGACCCTACCGCCATTAAGGCTCTTAGCCTTTTTTTGGAACCGTTTCGTAAAAAGAAAATTCTGCTGCTACGTGGCTCCGGTAGTCTCGGCTATAAGATGTCGTGCTGGGATCAATTATTCAGCCGCTTTGCTAACTGCTATTCCATTGCAGGCGGCCCTTGTGACGATACTGGCGAAGCAGCCCATATTGCTGACTTCGGGGTTACCAGTAATCCCGATGTCATGACCCTTGAAAAAGCACAGGCGATCATTCTGTATGGTAAAAATGCCGCGGCGACCAGTCCTCACTTTTATGCTTATCTCAAAAAACTAAAGCAACGCGGTAAGCAACTGATTTATATCGATCCGGTTAAAACAAAAACAGCAGACTTAGCTGATCATTATATCCAGATCCAACCAGGTGGCGACGGTCTACTCGCCTGCGCGCTGTTGGTTTCTCTTGGCTTTGAACCGGGCTATAACCCCAGCGCCCTCTGTGCTACTGCCGGGGTTACGACGAGCCAGCTTGAGCTGTTGGTCGATATTATTCGCTCTGGCCCAACCGCACATGTTCAGGGGTCTGGATTACAACGGCAACGCAATGGCATGAATGCATTTCAATGGATTAATCGACTCGCGTACAAGACCGGTTGCCAAGAATTATTATTCTGGACTCACGGCTCTAAACGTATGTGGGAAAAGCCAGAGTTGAAGTTTGCCGGAGAGGTTCCGGTTGACAGAGTCGCCCAAACGCTCATTGACCGTGAGTTTGACCTGTTTATCTGCGTTGCCGCCAATCCAGTCATGACCTACCCTGACAGCTTACAGTGGCATCAGGCAATGGAGAACACTCCGAGCCTGGTTATTGGCACCAATGATGATGAAACAAGCAGCCTGGCCCACTTTTTCCTGAAAGTTGGAGGGATGTTCGCCCAAAGTGATTTTATGGGGAGTTATTTCTTTCCTCATTATTACAGTCGAACCAATATTACACCCGAACAAAGTGATGTCAGTGCGGCAACAGAGCTTGCCCACAGCTTGAATATTCCCATACCAACAGTGGAGCTTGCCAGCACCCCCAAGCGCTCTCTACCATCTCGGTCCTATAAGCAGCCACGGTTCTCCCTAACGATACCGGATAAAACGTCCCGCTTCCAATTTCTGACCAGTTCTCATCATAGTTACCTGAACTCGCAGACCTTACCTGGTATGGAGAAGGGTTTGCAGGTTGTCCACATTCATCCATACGATGCTAGCAAGCTTGCCATTACCAGCGGTGATGAGGTCAAAATCATTGGCAGCTGCGGAGAATTTTTGGCTGATGCGATGGTGACTGAGGATATTGTCCAAGGCAGTCTGATGTGTTGGAAAAATATTCCGATGAAAAAAGGGTACACCAACAATGCCATCCCCAACCTGCTAACCGATTCCGGCACAGGACTGGCCTACTACGGATGCTTTGTCGACGTTGAAAAGGTCGCCATTACTCAAAAGTAGATTAAACAGAGGTTCATTTATGTAACGATCTACAAAAGCCGCCCGGTTAATCCTAGGCGGCTTTTGTTCCTTGTTAAAACTTATTCCCTAACAGTACATTTTGTCCGTCACTATAATTCAAATTGTGAGCGAAATTTTTCCAGCCCTTCAGCTGCCAGGTCGGCCACTGGTATAAAACGCAATGCCGCAGAATTAATGCAGTAGCGCAATCCGGTTGGTTGCGGCCCATCGTCAAAAACATGTCCCAGGTGAGAATATCCACCTTTGCTGCGAACCTCAGTGCGAACGGCCCACAAGGTACGATCCTCCTTTTCGACAATATTACTACTGACTAGAGGACGGGTAAAACTGGGCCACCCGGTGCCGGAATCGTATTTGTCAACGGAGCTGAATAAAGGCTCTCCCGAAACGATATCGACGTAAATACCTGCCTTTTTATTATCCCAATATTCATTCTTAAAAGCAGGCTCAGTCCCTTCTTCTTGAGTTACATGATACTGCAGAGGTGTCAAACGTTGCTTCAAGCCTTCTTTACCTATCTGTTGAGGATGATCCTCTTGCCCCCAGATATTTTGCAAATAGTCATCACGCCCGGAACGTGAGCGATAATACCAGTAGCGGACCGGATTCTTTTTATAATAGTCCTGATGATACTCTTCTGCCGGATAAAACTTCTGCGCCGGCGCTATGGGAGTAATGATTGGCATCTCATAGCGCCCACTGGCAGCCAGGTCATGTTTTGATTTTTCGGCGCGCTGGCGTTGATCTTCATTGTAATAAAAGATACCAGTGGTGTAGGCATGCCCGCGATCGACAAACTGGCCACCAGCGTCCGTCGGGTTGACCTGACGCCAGAAGGTTGCCAACAAGGTGTCATAACTGACCCGGGCAGGATCAAAACGGATCTGCACCACCTCGACATGACCAGCCTGGCTATAATTTTGATAGGTTGGATGCATATTTGAGCCACCACTATAGCCAGAGATGACCGACTCCACCCCATCCAGTTGCTCAAAAGGCTTTTCCATACACCAGAAACAACCACCAGCAAACAGGGCCAGGTCATACTTTTCTGTCTCCATCATGGTGTTATCAGCAGCCACTGCTGGACTATCCGTTTTATAACCAATAAACAGGCCAGTCATGACGACCACGAAGAGGAATAATATTAAAGGTACAGTTTTCATGGCGATCTCCTTCTTCTTATGCCAGGCAATTTTTCAACAATAACAGGCTCCCCCCTACATCTCTTTTTTCATGGTATCCATCATTGGACTTTCGTCACTTTTCTCCATCTGATCAGACATCATATGAGCTTTTTCTGTGGTGTTACTTTCTACCATCATCTTCTTGGTATCATGACTGTTCATCGGCGTGGACATCTTGTCTTCCATTTTCGGCGTCATGATCTCAGACATCATGTGCCCTTTATTATGGGTTGTCATGCCATCTTCCATCATTTGCCCAGCCCATAGCGTCTGTCCTGCAACCAGTAACAACAGTGCTGTAGCGACAAAAGAAAAGACTCTAGCTGCTTTTTTCATAATCAACTCCTTTATAGATGTTTGTTTTACCAGCCTTCCTCCCGGTACCGATATAGCCGATAACAGTGATCAGGTGGTAGCATACTGACGCAGTACCACCGGAAGTTCCGGAGGATTACTATCTCGTCAGCGAATCATTTTCTTGATTCGGGTAAAACTGTACAGAGAGGATATAAAGGCAGTAAAACGACACTGTAAAGATTGGGTAAAGAATCAATTCAAGTGAAACAATGATTCTAAAATCACTTTTTCTGTGTTGCTGTCTCAGGAATACAGACCAGTCAGAATATTTTTCTTGTAAAAAACTAATGTGTTCTAGATAATGATCATCCTTTAAACATATTATTAGGGTTAACTTTTTAAGCCGTTTTTAGAATATATGAAAAAAGCAACGCGACAATTTATCGTCATCCTCACATCTCTGACTATGATTCTGCTTTTGGGTCTGATGGTTTATGAGCATGCAGAGCTTCAGATAGAGATAGCTGCCCATAACCAGCACCTGTTGCTTCTCAGCAGCACAATTATTGTCATTTTGATTATCGGCATCTGGCAATTTTTCTGCCTTCTCAAAGATTACCGATCCAGCCAAAGTCATCTTCACGATGCAGAAAAAATGATTCACCAACTGCGTGAAAGTTTAAATAATGGTTTTGTCCGCTATCCTCCTGAAGGTAAAATCATCGAATTTAATGAAACATACCGGCTCATGGTTGGCTATGAAGAGGAAGAGCTTAAAGGCATGTATTTGCATGACCTGACGTCTGAACACTCCCAATCCGTAGAATGTCATATTTTTGAGGCTCTTGCCCAGACGAAAGGCCACTCTGATATTTATGAAAAGCAGGCTCTGCGCAAAGATGGCACTATTTTTCCCGTCGAAAAACGCACCTTTTTCAGCGCTGATGAGCAAAGCCATAATGACAGTATCTGGGCGATTGTCAGTGATATCAGTCAGCGTAAAGAATACGAAGAAAAACTGCGGCTACTGGCTTCAGTCTTTGAAAATACCGTTGAAGGGATTGTTATCACCGATCTCCACGGCACCATTGAAGAGGTTAACCCAGGCTTTAGCGCAATTACCGGATACAGTGCCCAGGAAGCTATTGGTAAGAATCCATCCATCTTAAAATCAAACCATCATAATGCAAACTTTTACCAGGAGATGTGGCGGGACATCACGGAAACTGGTCACTGGAGTGGAGAAATCTGGAATCGCCGTAAAAATGGTGAATCTTATCCCGAAAGACTGTCCATCAACTCGGTCACAGACTACCGGGGTGATATTTCACATTATATTTCTGTCTTTTACGATATTAGCGATATCAAGCGGGGTGAAGAGCAGTTACAGCATCAGGCTTACCATGATGCTCTTACCGGCCTGCCCAACCGCCTGCTCTACATCGACCGACTGGAAATTTCCCTGCCTCGCGCCCGGCGTCACAATACCCAAGCAGCAGTACTGGTTTTAGACCTTGATAATTTCAAAAATATCAATGACAGTCTGGGACACAATATTGGTGATCATTTCCTCCAGGAAGTCGCTAATATACTTACGGAAACCCTAAGAGAGGAAGACACCGTCGCCCGCATTGGCGGAGATGAGTTTGCCGTCCTGATCCTGGCCCAGGAATGTCAATGGGATGCCTGCGAGGTTGCTAAGAGAATTCTGGCAGCTTTTGCCAATCCGATTCACATCGATAATAACGAACTCTTTGCCAGCTTTAGTATCGGCATCAGTGTCTTTCCTGCTGATGGCTCTGACGCAGAAACGCTGATCAAAAACTCAGAGCTTGCCATGTACCGCGCCAAGGCCCAGGGCAAAAACAGCTATTCCCTTTATACCGAAACCATGAACCAGCATGTCAGCCGGCGCCTTGAGTTAGAAAATAATTTGCGCAAAGCTCTTGAACGTGAGGAGTTTGAAGTATTTTACCAGCCAAAGGTCGCTATCGATAGTGGGGCAGTTGTCGGCTGTGAAGCCCTGATTCGCTGGAAAAATAATGGCAAGCTGGTATCACCGGCAGAATTCATCCCCCTGGCAGAAGAAACCGGTTTGATTGTCGATATTGGTAAATGGGTCCTATGGAAAGCCTGTCACGACGCCCAGTCCTGGAGGGCGAAGGGCTATTCGCTCAGAGTCGCCGTCAATCTTTCGCCGCGCCAATTTCATCAGCAGGATCTGATTCCGATGATTCTGTCCACTCTTAACGAAACAGGCCTACCGCCCACCCTGCTGGAATTGGAAATTACCGAAGGAATTGTTATGGATGATGTTCAAGAGGCGATCCAAACCTTAAACAGTCTGCGAGACAAAGGGATTCATTTCGCTATCGATGATTTTGGCACTGACTATTCATCCCTTCAGTACCTGAGCCAACTACCCTTGGATACCCTGAAGATCGATCGGGCATTTATCAAAGACCTGCCAGGCAACAAAGAAGATTCGGCAATTACTCTGGCAACTTTGTCTATGGCCCATTCTCTTGGCCTGAGTGTGGTCGCTGAAGGGGTAGAAACCGCTGACCAGCTCGATTTGCTCAGGCAAGCTAACTGTGAACAGTACCAAGGCTATTTATTCAGCAAACCGTTAGAGATAAGCGCTTTTGATCAACTGCTTGAGGAAAAAAGAACTCTCGAAACTCCAGTGTAATAACCCTTTAGATGGGCAGTTCAATCCAGATGCGGGTAACGCCATCACGACTTTCCGCCCCAACCCTACCCTGATGGGCTTCGATCAGTTCTTTGGTGATCGCCAAGCCGATACCTGCACCACCGCCATCCCGGGAACGGGAACGATCTGCCCGAAAAAAGCGCTCGAAAATAAAAGGAATGTCCTTCTTTGCTATGCCTTCACCACTGTTTTCAAAGGTCACTTTCATTGCCTTGTGCAGCGGCTCAATAGTGATTTTGACCCAACCTCGTCGCGGCGTATATTTACAGGCATTATCGAGAAGATTCTGCAACGCCTGAAGAATCTTGTCCTGGTCGGCAGAGACGTTCTGCTCCTGGGTACTGAAAAGGGTTTCAACCCGGATCTTTTTACTGTGAAAATTGAGCTGATGCAACGTCAGCAAGCGACTGACAAGATCAGACAACAACAGCGACTCGCGCTTCAGAAAAGCCTTGGCGGCATCGGCACGCGCCAGCTGCTGCAGATCTGAAACCAGGTCGACCAGGCGCAAATTTTCCTGTTGCAACATGGCAAAGGTGGCTGGCGATGGGGGCAACACCCCATCATTCAGACCTTCTAAGTAGCCGCGCAGGTTGGTCAAAGGAGTACGCAATTCATGAGCGACATCAGAAACCATAGCTTTACGTAACTGCTCCACCTGTTCCAGATTATCGGCCATCTGATTAAAAGCTTCACCCAGCTCACCAACCTCATCTCGCGACCGAACATCGGCACGCAGCGAATAATTTCCGGCGGAGACTTCCCGGGTAATAATTGTCATCTGGGATAAGGGGCGCAGAACTTTGCGGGTAAGAACAAAGCTGAGAATAAAGGCCAGGACAACAGCAATAACAGCGGCCCAGATCAGGTAAAAATGGATCGAGGTCAAAAACATTTGATGGATATCATCGACAGGGACATCATATTTGTTCATCAATGCCATAAAATACTGGCTAGCCAGATTATCAACGGCAAACCAGATAACCAGCAGAATCACGGCAATAACCGGCAACACGTTAATAAATAATAACTTCCACAGCAGTCGTATTCTCATACCAGCGCGCTCGTCTCAATCAGCAGCTTCTGCAAAGCGATAACCAAAACCGCGGACAGTAATAATCAATTGGGGATTGGACGGATCGGTCTCTATTTTCTGCCTGAGCTTACCGACATGAACATCAATGACCCGGTCAATGACAACTTCACCATGATCGTAAAAGCGATCCAACAATTCCTGACGCGAAAAAACCCGTCCTGGAGTCATCATCAATGCATGCAGCAGTTTAAACTCAGAGGTGGTTAGATTAATGTTACGATTATCCAGCGTTACTTTTAATTTGACCGGATCGAGAGCGAGGCCCTGATGTCTTAACACCTGATCCTGGGATACATGAGAAGCGGCCTGCGAGCGCCTTAAGATCACCTTGACCCGTTCGACCAGTTCACGTGGACTAAACGGCTTGACGACATAATCGTCAGCACCAATAGAAAGCCCCATAATGCGGTCAATCTCTTCTTCGCGTGCGGTTAACATCAGAATCGGCACATCAGAGAACTTACGGATCTGGCGGCAAATTTCCCAACCATCAAGACGTGGCAACATGACATCCAGAATGACAAATGCCGGGTCACAACGCCGAGCCTGATGCAAGGCTTCCTCACCATCGTAAGCAGCGATAGTGCGAAAACCTTCTTTTTCAAGATAGGTCGCAACCAATGAGGAGGTATTGCGGTCGTCTTCGACGATCAGAATCGAGCCACTGATAAGAGGCATTGAATTAACTTTCTCATAGAGGAACGGTACCCAAAAAATATGCCGATTACATCTGATTGACGGGGGTGTGAATCAGCCATCCATTATTTTTAGTTGTGACAATCAGCACTGATTTTATAACATAAGAGGATAATAAGATATGATAGCAAGGAATAGATCATGACACATAGCCATATCGATCATCTAGTCATCACCGTCCCCAACTTGGAAACTGGCAGCCAATGGATCGAACAGCAACTTGGTGTCCCCATGCAGCCAGGTGGCGAACACCCGTTGATGGGAACCCACAATCTGTTACTATCTTTGGGGCCCGAATGTTACCTGGAAGTTATTGCCAATAGCCCAACTCTTCCAGCACCAGACCATCCTCGATGGTTTAATATGGACAACCTCACCGCAAACAGCAATCCCTCCTTAGCAACCTGGGTAGCACGCACTACAGATATTGAACAGACTGCTGCACAAGCAAGTGAAAACCTTGGACCAATCAATACTATGTATCGTGGAGATCTCGACTGGCACATTACCATTCCGTCAAATGGCGGTCTCCCTTTGGATGGTACCGCACCTGCATTAATACAATGGAAAACAACTCAACTTCCGGCGGCTAATCTCTTTGATCAAGGGGTAAGACTGGAACATTTAGAACTTTGCCATCCAAAACATAAGCAACTCACTCAGCTAATTAATTCACTGGCTATGCTCGACCCAATTCAGATTACCCCTGCCCCCCATCCACATCTTAAAGCCTATCTGAAAGTCGCAGGTGACATACGCTGTATAACGAGTGCATCAGCATGAAATAAACAGATTTATATGGTGATGAACAAAAGTCTTCATGATGAGAGACAAAAATTCTCAGGAAAAACCTGATCAAGATAATATTATCATTAACTTAAAAGACGTAAGCCACCATCCTATAATTAAGCCTAATCAGCTATAATAGCGAAACTTTTTCAAAAAAATCTACACCTCTCCCCCTTCTCATCTGATTAATTTTTATGATATGTATGACTAATATGTATCTATAAAAACTAGATACAAAAAGTTTTAATTTTAGGAGTATAGATCAGATGGACATTTACTTTTGTGGACCGGCAGTTATCTCACCCGAGGGTGGGGTGTCTTACCGGGCTAAGGTTGACTACCGTACCATTTTTTGCCGGATTTCTTTAGATGCGCTAAAACGCGTCTCTACTGACAATGATTTAACTGACCCGATGGCTCAGTTTCAAGCGAGTAAAGCAACCTTGCTTGCAATCGCTGAACAAAAGATTAAAGCGGGACAGATCAAAGACAATCTGGTCTGGATCACAATGCAAGATTTTAGTAAAAAAGAAGATTAGCCTCAAAATATTCTCACTTCCACTCATTAATCCTTGAAGGATAAAGGTCATTTATCCTTTAAGGATCGGTAAAACCTTCCGTCTATCCTTTTTTCCAATGCCACATTTAACTAACAATTAATTACACTCTTCTAATAGAGAGCTAATGTTTTTAGTAATATAAGTGCATAGAAAAGCGATAAGCCCGATATTAACATTTTTAAATTAATTTTAGTTGACCTTCACCCTATCCTATGCTTCTATTCTATTGAGGAAATTTAACCATATGTGTTTACCAGCGGCACAACCTTACTTTGGGGGATTCAAATGTTAAAAAAGATCAGTTTAGCAAAGCTCTTGTATTCCGGTTTTTTCAGCATACTTCTTCTTTTGACCGTCGTAGGGATTCTGGCATTTAACTCACTTGAACATATTACAGCAGGAGTCAGCAGCTACCGTCACATGGCAGACGAAGCTAATTTTGCCACCAGTGTTCAAGAAAAAATGTTAATGGTTCGCCTTAATGCCAAAAGTTACATCACTAGTGAGCAAGAACGTGAACTAAACGGCTTTAAAAATTACTTTGCTCAAACACGACAAAGCGTAAAAGATGCACGCACCGCAATTGTTGAACCTGAACGCACCGCGAAACTCGATCTTATCGATGACGCCTTATCAGACTATGAAAGTTCCTTTAATGCCATGGCCTCCTTAAAGATGGAGCGGACGAGTCTATTTGACAATGCGTTGGTTCCTAGTGGTGCAATTATTGATAAAAACCTGAACCAGCTTCTGCTCTCTGCCAAAAATGCTGAACAACCAGAAGCCATGTTCAGTATGGCAACATCATTAAGAAAATTACTCCTTGGTCGGCTCTTGGTACAAAAATATATGGCCACCAACGATTCAGAAACAATGCAAAAGGCACAGCAAGAGCTGACGGTTCTGGGACAAGAGCTCGTTAAAGCCCAAAACCTATTTACCAACGGACAAGAGAAAAACTTTCTTAGCGAAGCAATAACCCATAGTAAAAATTATCAAGACACCCTGAACAAAATTACCGCGATCACCAATCAACATAATGCTATTGTCACCGATTCTCTCGACCTGTTAGGTCCTAAAATTGCCACGGCTACATCAAGTATCACCGATCATATTAAGGCCGTAGAAGAACAGCTCGGCCCACAACTACAAGCCACCAGCGACCAGGCCACCATGATTATCGTCATTCTGAATGTCGTTGCCATTGTCCTGGGCGCTGCTGTCGCCTTTTTTATCAGCAAAATGATTCTTTGCATGATGGGTGGTGAGCCTGCAGATGTTATCGCTATTGCCCGCAAAGTTGCCGATGGCGATCTGAATATTGAGCTGGATGACAAATGTGGGAAACCAACAAGCCTCTATGCGGCAATCCGCCTGATGGTTGGCAAATTAAAAGAAAAAGTAACCCTTGCCGAACAGATTGCCGATGGCGATCTGACCTGTCAGGTCACTCTGGCTTCGGATAAAGATCAACTCGGTATTGCTCTGCAGACAATGGTTAGCAGTTTAAGAGAAATTCTCAGCCAGACACAAATGGCTGCTGAGCAAATCGCCTCAGGGGCAGGACAAGTGGCCGCCACAAGTGAAGAACTGTCCCAAGGTGCGACCGAATCAGCAAGCTCTTTTGAAGAAGTAACGGCATCGATGAACCTGATGGCAACCCAGGTTCAGACCAACGCAGAGAATGCCGGCTCAGCTAACCTCTTATCAACCGAATCAAAAGTCGCTGCAGAAAAGGGTGATACCCAGATGACTGAAATGGTTTCGGCCATGAATGAGATTACTCTCGCAAGCCAGAATATCAGTAAAATCATCAAGGTTATCGACGAAATTGCCTTTCAAACTAACCTACTGGCTCTTAACGCTGCGGTTGAAGCTGCTCGGGCCGGTCAACACGGCAAAGGGTTTGCGGTTGTCGCTGAAGAAGTTCGTAACCTGGCTGCTCGTAGTTCCAAGGCGGCCGAAGAAACTGCCGAACTGATCGAAGGGTCTGTTTCACTCACCAATCGTGGCGCCCAGATTGCAGAACAGACTGCTGCAGCACTGAAAGATATTATGAGCGGCACCAATAAAGTATCAGACCTCTTAGAAGAGATAGCTACAGCATCGAACGAGCAATCTCAAGGGATATCCCAGATGACAGCAGGGCTCAATCAAATTGATGAAGTCACCCAACGCAATACCGGTAGTGCTGAAGAAAGTGCCACTGCAGCAGAAGAGCTTTCCGGCCAGGCAGAACAGCTACACAAACTATTAAGTGGCTTCAAGATAAACTTTGATTACAATTTTGCCAGCCAGGCGTCACAACAAGCATCACAAGCTGAAGAATCTTCATCCGGTTCCTGGATTGATTTAGAATCTACGCCAATGCCGCAACTTGCTATGCGGCAAAACAATAATTCAGGCTGGCCCAAAAAATTCTGATCTTTGAAGCCTAAATAATAGCTTAAAGAAAAAGCCCGAAAATTTCTCCGCATGGTGAAATTCTCGGGCTTTTTTATTAGAATAAAAATTAAGCAACAGAGTTTACAACCAGACTCTAAAACTACTAATCAGAAAGAAATTATCATGCTAAAGGACGAATTTTCCCAAACTCTCTATGAAAAACTTCTCAATGAAGAAGATGCACGGGTGTGTAAAAATATTAGTGAAGACGCTTGCAAAGAGGTTCCTGGTAATTTCTTGCTGATGATTATCAGTAGCTTTTTCAGTCAGCTCGGTGACGCTATCGCCAACCCGAAAATTGTGCTGCCATGGGTCATGGAGACAATTCATGCCCCGTTGTACCTGATCGGCTTTTTGGTTCCAATTAGGGAATCGGGGTCACTCATCCCGCAACTGATTATCGCCAGCTACATTCGCTTAATGCCAATAAGAAAATGGGTCTGGGTTGGCGGTAGTGCTTTGCAAGCCCTGTCGATGGTTGGTATTGGACTGGTGGCCTGGCTCAGCGAGGGTGTTTTTGCCGGTTATGCCATTATTATCCTGCTCACCATTTTCAGCCTTGCCCGCGGTCTAAGCTCTGTCGCTTCAAAGGATGTGGTTGGAAAGACCATTCCAAAAACTCAGCGCGGCCGTGTTACAGGCTGGTCTGCAAGCCTTGCCGGGTTGATCACCGTCGTTATCGGAGGTGGCTTTTTATTGTTATCACAAGAGACATTAAGCCCTCTTACTTATGGTTGTATGCTTGCCGGAGCTGGCGCACTATGGATTATTGCCGGACTGGTTTACGCGGGAATCAAAGAATATCCGGGTGCGACCGATGGTGGGGGAAATGCCTTTTTTGAAGCCCTTAAACGCTTGCGGATTCTGCGTGATGATAAACCATTCCGGCGCTTTGTCATGACCCGTTCACTGTTGCTATGTTCTGCCTTAACCGCCCCCTATTATGTCGTTCTGGCACAACAATATTTAGGTTCACCCACTTACCTGTTGGGGCTTTTCGTTCTTGCCAGTGGTGCAGCAAGCTTACTTTCCGCACCGTTTTGGGGACACTTTGCCGACCTTTCCAGCCGTAAAGTTATGATCGCTGCGGCAATTATGACTGCGGCCTTGGGCCTGATTGTTTACACCATTGATCAGCTCGTGCCACAACTATTGCAATTCACCTTAACCCTTCCGCTGGTTTATTTTCTGCTCAGCATTGCCCATCAGGGTGTCAGGGTTGGCCGTAAAACCTATGTTGTTGATCTAGCCGAGGGCAATAAGCGGACCGACTATGTTTCAGTCAGTAACACCCTGATAGGTATCATTCTGCTCATCCTTGGCTTTACCGGGGCATTAAGCACGGTTCTGGAAATTAGTTCAATTATTCTTATCCTATCGTTAATGGGGGTTATTGGTGCAATATTGGCTGTTTTTCTGCCAGAGGTCGAATAGCAGACAGAATAAAGAGCACCAAAGTTAAAGCTGCAATAAAGGCATGAAATATTTGCACATTGTTTACATAAATAGTAAACTTTAACTCTCAACAGGTTAACAAAATGCCCCGATCAACAGAGTGAAAAAGTTCATGCCTATGAAGCAGTCCAGCAATCTGCAGTCAGTTATTTATCGCAGCTACCTGACCAGCTCCCTCGTCCCACTACTGATGATTGAGCTGGTTCTGCTGGTTCTCTACTTTGGCACCAACAGTTATATAGCCAACCAAAACCAGCTGACTCTTCTCACTGAAGTCAGCCATCATTTACGCGATATCACTCTGCGTGAAGCCGCTAAAATTAATACTCAGCTCATTGAAGTCACCCGCAATGCCAAAATGCTGCAACAAAACCACCAAAGTTTTTTTCAGGATTTTTCTTCCGGGCAGTGTCTGGTTACCAATAATAGCGATGCCTACCGTATCCATCCCAACGGTGCATATTACAAATGGCTAAATACCGGGGGAAGCAGCCTCTATTACGCAGCCGATAGTGTAAATTCTGAACTGCAACTAAGAAAAGCTCATTGCAGTGAGAGCCTCGATCCATTTCTGCAATCAGTGGTCAGTGTCAACCCGGTCATCACTCAAGCCTACCTCAATACCTGGGATAACATGACCCGCATCTATCCCTTTATCGAGGATATTCCAACCCAGTTTGGCCCTGATCTAAATCCCACTAATTACAATTTCTATTATTTGGCCGACGCGGTCCATAATCCGCAAAAAGAACCCGTTTGGACAGGAGTTTACCTGGACCCAGCAGGACAAGGCTGGATGATCTCTAATATCGTACCGATCTATCGTAATAATTTCCTTGAGGGAGTCAGTGGTCTCGATGTTACCATCGATAGATTTATTCAGCAGATTTTGTCGCTTGAAATGCCCTGGGATGCAACCGCATTTATGGTCGACAGAGAAGGGCAGATTCTTGCAGCACCTGAAAAAATTGCCAGTCTACTCAACTTGCCAGCACTGCAACCAAATGCCTCCAACACCCAAAAGGCTGAAATACTCAATCAAAATCAAGCATATAACTTGCTCGCCACGGACCAGTCACCTGTTCACCTGGAATTGCAGTTAATGTTTATCCATCAGACACAAACAACTGAAATCCATCTGAATGACCAAATCTACCTGGTCAGCCAGGAAATCATTCCGGAAACAGGCTGGCGACTATTTACCCTGGTTGACGAAGCGCTGATTTTTGACAAACTTCACGAGCTGAAAAACTCAAGTGACCGGCTCGGGATCCTGGCAATTATAGCGATGTTACTGTTCTACGCCCTCTTCTTCTGGTACCTTCAGCGCAAATCAGTACGCATTGCTGAACAGATTGCAATGCCGATTGAACAACTTTCTCAATCCACCAGTAACCTGGGTAAAAATTTACAAACAGCACCATTAGTCGGAGTGGAAGAGATCGATACCCTAAGTAAAAATTTTAGTGCCATCACCAGAGAACTCGACGCCAAAACCCGCCAGCTTATTGAGCTTGAAGTGCGTGAAAAAGTTAAACAACGCGAAGCAGAACTGCTGGAGACGCTTGCCCTGACTGACCGCTTAACCGGCTTGGCCAATCGCCATAGACTTGATGAAATTTTAGAATCGGAATTTGCCCGCACCCAACGCTTTGAAAACCGTATGGGCATCATTCTTATGGATATCGACCACTTTAAGCAGATAAACGACACCTATGGCCATCAGACTGGAGACCGCTTCCTTGAGGAAATTGCGGGTATTCTTCAACAGAACACCCGCAAAACAGATACCATTGGTCGTTGGGGCGGTGAAGAATTTATGATTATCTGCCCCAAAATTACAGAATCAGGTATTACTGAAGTAGCCGAACACCTGCGTCAATCAGTTGCGAAACATAGCTTTACTACAGCAGGCAAGCGTACCGCTAGTTTTGGCGCAACCTTAAGCAGAACAAAAGACAACATTGATGCGATTATTCGCCGGGCTGATAAAGCCCTGTATACCGCAAAAAATAAGGGCCGTAATCGGGTCGAAATCAGTTAGTTTTCATCCGGAAACGGCTCTTTTCCGCCATGGCTGTGTCAATCTTCGGGCTTGCTTGTGCGACGTAAAGTACTACGTCTTAAGCGCAAGCCCTTGATTTCCTTGCCACAACGAAAAATCGCTCGTTTCCAATTTGAAAACTTGAAAGTTTCAATTTAGAGCTTCCGGATGGACACCAATTAATTGTTAATATTTACTGAAGTCGAATTTACCAGAATGCTCACAACCTGTGAATATGCCGAGGAAGAACTGTAACCGCCCTCTTCATATAAACCGTCCGATACCGCACCACTTGCTGTACCACCCACATAGACGCGATAATTTCCTTTGGCCAGTTCATTAGAAGCATAGATGAGGTATTTAAAGCTTTTTTCCGGAGCAAAGGTAAATAACTCCTGACCACTGGAGGTTGCGAAATGGATCACTGTCTCTGCGGCCTGAGTACTGTTAAATTTGAAAATTACCGAACGGACATCACTGGAACCTGTCGGCGCTTGGGCCATTGAGGTGCCTGCCGCCAGCAGAACGCCCCCTGTCATTGAAAAACTGTTGTCAAAATCGATGGCACCATTACTACTGCTGGTCGGACCATGAACAAGCACAGTACCATCGGTTATGGAGATATAACCATTCACATCAATACCATCGCCCGCGGCATAAACAGCAATACGACCGCCGTCAATATCAAGGTAAGCATTGCTGTTATCATCGGTAGAACCGTTAATACCATCATCACTGGCTGTCACGGTAATATCCGCATCGGCAATGATGATATCAGCCCCTTCGATCCCTTCTACAGATTCAGTAATCTCAATCGTTCCGCCGGTGATATCAAGATCCAGATCTGAGTGAATTGCATCATCACCACTGGCAATCTCAAATTCTCCGTCACTAATACTAATAGCAGTCGTAGCATTTATTCCATCATCACCAGAGTTAATATCGAACTCCCCACCGGTGATAATAACCTGTGTTTCAGCCTGAATCCCATCGCCATCAGCGGTCAGATTGATGGTTCCACCACTGATGTATACATAGCCCAAGTCTTCATCTTCATCGTTATTTGACTTTAGACCATCACCACCAGCTTGAACGGTCAGGTCTCCTCCACTGATCGTCAAATAGTCCTTTCCTTTAATGCCATGATCAACAGCTGTCACGGTAATGGTTCCACTTTGAATAATCAGACCATCTTTACTTCTGATACCTTCATTGTAATTACCGTTAACCGTCAGGCTACCATCTCCATAAATAGTCAAATCATCGTTACTGAACAGGGTCGCATCCGGTTCATCTTCATCGTCTTCGTAGGTGTAGCTATCCCCATCTGTCAACGTATTATCACTGTCAGCAACAAGGACAATAATCGCCTCATCAGCATTGGCAATATAAAGTGGTGCATTATCGGTGCAAGTGATCTCAGCACCATTCAGAATTAGCCTGACCAACTCACCATCATCGTTATCGACTATTATCTGGCCATCATCCAGGGTTCCACTAATTTGATAAGTCCCTCCGGCAGTGATAGTCGCTACCGTCTCATCGTTAGACAAAGTAACAGCATCAGCCTCGGTACTGATTGTCGCTCCATTCAGAACAATATCGATAACGTCTTCATCATCCCATTCGCTATCTTCTGTCGTACCAGTTTCGACATCGGTAAGATCAGTACCACTACTGTCGCTATCCGTTGTTTCAGTAGTTGTAGTTGTACTTGATGATGTTTCACCACAGCCAGAGAGCAACAAAGAAGACATGAGCAGTACCATGATGATCAGCCAGTTATTTTTTTTCATTTATTTTCCTCCCGATAGTTTTTTTCATTCGCCACAAATGTTCAAAATTCCAACACCTTATCAAGGTACAGAAGTACATATTTACAATAAAAATAATGATCTATGATAAACAGATAAGTTTGGTAACAAACGATTTCCAGACACCAACATAACTGGACTAGTAAACCAGCATAGTTTTTATGGTTGACTAAATGTTCAAATTCACGGCATGATGCAGCCGACAAGTTCAAAACAAAGGAATTTTAGCTTAAAAGTAAGGATTTAGACGATGTGGTATTTGACGGCAATTACGTTTTTGTGGGCTTTTTCATTCAGCCTTATTGGTGTTTATCTGGCTGGACAGGTTGATGCATATTTCTCAGTGTTAACCCGGGTCGCACTAGCAGCTATTATTTTTCTGCCCTTTTTACGCCCGGCCCCAGTTAAGCTCGCCCTTAAAATGATGGCTCTTGGCGCTATTCAACTCGGCTGCATGTATGTTTTCTACTACCAGTCATTCTTGCTATTAAGTGTTCCTGAAGTCCTGATATTCACGATTCTGACTCCTGTTTATGTCACCCTTATTTTTGATCTGATGCAGGGACGTTTTAGCGCCAGATATCTGGTCACCGCCCTGCTGGCGGTCCTTGGTGCCGGAGTTATTCGTTATAATGGCATTGGCGATCAGATTTTTACCGGCTTTCTGGTGGTGCAAGGAGCTAATATCTGTTTTGCCCTTGGTCAGGTAGGTTACAAGGTTTTACTCGCAAAAGAAGAACCAACCCTGTCACAACGCTCCATCTTTGGGTACTTTTATCTTGGCGCATTAGCGGTGACCATTATTACCTGGTTCCTGTTTGGCAACCCGGCTAAACTACCGACGACATCACTCCAATGGGGTATTCTGCTTTATCTGGGAGTTGTTGCCTCCGGACTGGGATACTTCTTCTGGAATAAGGGAGCAACCAAAGTCGATGCGGGGACTCTTGCGATCATGAACAACGCTTTGATTCCTGCCGGCCTTGTGGTCAACCTGGTGATCTGGAACCGTGATGCTGACCTGATCCGCCTGAGTGTAGGTGGTGTCATTCTGTTATTTTCCCTGATTCTGCATGAACGCTGGGGGAAACAACCACAGCTAAAAAGCGAAATGAGCTAAATAGATCGCAGGGGCGTATGCCTATACGCCCCCGCTATTTTAAAAATTTACCAGCATGAATCCTCAACGTTTAGCCAACCAATACCACCCCACCAAAGATCCAGCCTGAGCAAAGAATAAAGCAGCACAGGCAGGAAAAACTCTGTTTAATTTAAACGGCACTAACTGGCTCAACTGAAAAAATATGACTATTTCACCTGGCTAGTGTTGCTGGCAGAAGAAAAAGGGACTATCTTTAAAAGAGATAGCTTTCTCTTGCCCACCAATCGGGTTCTACCCATGCCATCAACCGCCGAGGAGGTTTCATGTCTCAACATATTGTTTACCGCTACGTTGATCATCTGGTTAAGGATACTTTTGCCCTGGTCCTGGCGGGAGGCCGCGGTTCGCGCCTCCACGAACTGACCGACTGGCGTGCCAAACCGGCAGTCTACTTTGGTGGTAAATACCGTATTATCGATTTTCCACTATCCAACTGCATAAACTCAGGAATCCGTAGAATTGGCGTTCTGACCCAGTACAAATCGCACTCCCTGATCCGCCACCTGGTACGTGGCTGGAGTCATTTCAAAAAAGAACTGGGAGAATTTGTCGAAGTCCTCCCTGCATCCCAGCGCTTTTCAGATGAATGGTATCTTGGCACCGCTGATGCGGTTTATCAGAACCTTGATATTATCCGGGCAGAAAAACCAAAATATGTTCTGGTTCTCTCAGGTGACCATGTTTATACCATGGACTACCGTTCTATGCTGTTGCAACATGTTGAATCTGGCGCGGACATGACCGTTTCCTGCCTGGAAGTTCCTATTTCTGAAGCGGCCGGATCATTTGGAGTTATGGAAGTCGATGAAAATAACAAGATCATCGGATTTCAGGAAAAACCAGAAAATCCCGCCCCTATCCCAGGCGAACCAGGGATGACACTGGCGTCCATGGGAAATTACATTTTTAACACTGATTTTCTTTTCGATAACCTCAGACGTGATGGTAAAGACCCTGAATCTGAACATGATTTTGGTAAAAACATTATTCCCTCCATCATTAAAGAGCATGAAGTTCATGCCTACCTGTTCCGCGACCCCGAAACCGGAGAACGCGCATATTGGCGTGATGTCGGAACCCTGGATGCTTTTTGGGAAGCGAACATGGAGCTCATTTCTCCATCTCCGGAATTGAACCTCTACGATCCAGACTGGCCAACCTGGACGTACCAGATGCATCTACCTCCGGCAAAATTTGTTTTTAATGATGATCACCGCCGCGGTATGGCTGTTGATTCAACAATTTCTGGTGGCTGCATTGTCTCCGGCTCTCAGCTTAGCAAAACCCTGCTGTTCTCCAATGTCAGAGTTCACTCCTACAGCAGCATCGACGAATCGGTTATTCTGCCCGAAGCGACCATCAACAGAAACTGCAAAATCAGACGAGCAATTATTGATCGCGGTTGTGATGTCCCGGCCGGAACCGTTATCGGTTACGACCCGGAGATTGACAAGAAAAATGGCTTCCGCATCACTGAGAAAGGCATCGTCCTGGTCACTCGTGGGATGCTGGGCCAACCAGAAGGGTACGCTTAAATAATTCAGAACTACCCCACCTGCTCGTAGCCTCGTTTCCCCCTGCAAAAACAGGGGGAAATGACGAAGTATCATTTAAGGTTAAAGAATTAATATTTTTCGGATGTTCTATTCCTGATTTAAAACGATCAAGTAACCATCCGGATCCTGAACCCATATTTCCCGCCGGCCATGTTCCTGATCATCCAATTCATACAAAACTGACCAGCCCTGTTTCTTCAGGCGTAACTCAACTGAGTTCAGATCGCCGCAAGCCAATTCAAACTGGATACCATTACCCGGTTGTTGACGACCAAAATTTTGGAATAAAGCGGGATGTAAAGTTTCCATAGCGGTAACGGGCTGGAGAACTAGTGTACAGTTCGCGCACATAACGATTAAAAACGCGCGCCTGTTTTCATTATGCAGACTTACCGGCAGACCAATAAGATCGCCATAGAAAGCATAACTTTGTTCCAGGTCAGTGACTCCGATGGTCAGGCTAAGATTCATATTTCACCCAGTCTACATACGTTATAGAAACAGATCATATCCAGCTCTGCACAGACAACTTTGAACAAATTGATTTTAACGATTTTCTATGCTCTAATACCTCGGGTGTCCTATCAGGAATGTCATCAGCATACTGATGGCGGCATTTTGAGCAATAGAGTTAACATATGACAGCATCACAAATGAGTCGAGCATTTCTCGGTTTTGGCGGCAACATAGACGATCCGGTGGAATATTTTCGTCGCGCCCGACAAAAATTAACCGACCATTCGCACATCAGGGTGCAAGCAGCGTCCCCTCTCTATCATACTCCTCCTGTTGGCGGGCCATCCGGGCAACCGGACTATATCAACGCAGTATTGGAGATAGAGACAGATCTGACAGCATTAGATTTACTGCAATACTGCCAGCAACTGGAACATGATTGCGGCCGGGTTCGTACCGTACGTTGGGGACCACGGACACTGGATATTGATCTTCTGCTTTATTCAGACCAGGTCTGCACTAGTAATATTCTGACCCTGCCCCATCCCCGCATGCACCAACGACATTTTGTCCTGCTGCCGTTATGTGATCTGGCTGCCGATGTTGTTCATCCAGTGGAGCTGAAACCTCTAGCTCAGCTATTGGAAATACTCGGCCCGGAAGATGGTATCTCACAGCTACAACAATCATGGTGAAGCGATGATCAAACTATTAATGCTGGCACTTGTCGGCTTTGTTTTCTATTCATTTATATCCTCAATAAAAATCCGTAGTGGACGGGGGCAACAGCCTAAGAACCGCTCCCAACAAGGAGAGGTCATGGTTTCAGACCCACAATGTGGAACCTACTTACCTCAAAGTGATGCGCTGAAAGCAACCATCAAAGGTCAGGAATATTTTTTCTGTTCGCGTAAATGCCTGCAGGAGTTCAAAAAAGCCCAGCGTAAGTAACTATTTGCTATGTAAGAAACTTAAAATTAGCAACTCATCTCAGTTTAAATTAAAAAGCAATTTGACGAGTAAAGGAGCTCAAAACATGAAGTTTTTTATCGATACCGCTGAAGTTAACGAAATCCGCGCAGCCCATGAATTAGGACTGGTTGACGGTGTCACGACGAACCCCAGCCTGATCGCTAAAAGCGGCCGTGATTTCAAAGAGGTGATCACCGAAATCACCAATATCGTCGATGGACCAATCTCAGCCGAAGTCATTGCTCTTGATGCCGAAGGAATGCTCAAAGAAGGGCGTGAACTGAGCCAGATCAACAAGAACATCGTCATCAAGGTCCCAATGACCACTGAGGGTTTAAAAGCAACCAAACAATTCAGTGAAGAAGGGATCAAAACCAACGTCACTTTGATCTTTTCTCCTCTTCAGGCTCTTTTGGCCGCCAAAGCCGGGGCAACCTATGTTTCTCCATTTGTTGGTCGTCTTGACGATATTTCGGTCGACGGCATGGATGGCATTGAGCAGATTCGTACCATCTACGATAACTATGGCTACACCGCTGAAATCATTGTGGCATCGATCCGCTCCCCAATGCACGTCCTTAATGCTGGATTAATCGGCGCAGATATCTGCACGATCCCGTATGGTGTTATGGTTCAGTTGGCCAAACATCCCCTTACTGATGCAGGGATTGCAAAGTTTTTAGCCGACTGGGAAAAGACCAAATAAGGGCGTATGACAATACTCCTGTGCTAACAACATTACCCCGCCTATCTTCGTTGGAGGCGTACGCCATACGCCCCAACGAATCTTAAACGGATACACCCGTTTTCCTCCCCCCTCAAAAAGCACTGAACTCTTGTTTTAAATCGGCTAATTAATTATCCTGCTGCCTTGACTTCTCTCCCCGCCTCAAGTAAACCTTAAATATATAACATTCCATATACTTACGTCGGATTCAACACACTGTAATAGGGTTCTATTCTTTCCATTGACGCATCGAGAGGACACTATGAACATTCACGAGTACCAGGCAAAAGCTATCTTGCGCAACTTTGGCGTTCCGGTGCCACACGGGCACGTGGTTTACAACAGTAACTCGGCACGTGACTGGGCAAAACGGATCGGGGATGGACCATGGGCGGTTAAGGCCCAAATTCATGCCGGTGGCAGAGGTAAAGGTGGCGGTGTAAAAATTGCCAAAACTGCTGACGAGGTCAAACAATATGCCCGTGCCATGTTTGGCATGACCCTGGTCACCCACCAGACCGGACCGGACGGTAAAATAGTCAAACGGGTTTTAGTTGAAAATGCCAGTAACATTGCCGATGAATTTTATGTCTCCCTCCTTGTTGATCGAGCCACTGACAAAGTGACATTGATGGCCTCAGCTGAAGGAGGGATGGATATTGAGGAAGTCGCAGCTAAAACACCGGAGAAAATCTTTTTCGAGGTTATCGACCCCACCGTTGGACTAACGCCCTTTCAATGCCGCAAAGTCGCCTTTAACCTTGGCTTCGCCATGCCGCAGGTCAAGCAGGCTACCCCCTTGCTTATGAATCTTTATAAAGCCTTTGTTGAGTCTGATTGCTCACTGCTTGAAATTAACCCTCTGATCTTGACTGCAGAAGGAAACCTACTGTGCCTTGATGCCAAGCTGAATTTTGACGATAACGCACTTTTCCGCCATCTACGCATTCGAGATCTACGCGATTATGATGAAGAAGATCCGATGGAAATAGAAGCCTCTCAATATGACCTGTCCTACATCGCTCTTGATGGAAACATTGGCTGCATGGTCAATGGAGCCGGGTTAGCCATGGCAACGATGGACATCATTAAACACTATGGTGGTGATCCGGCAAACTTTCTTGATGTCGGTGGCGGTGCAACTATAGAAAGGGTCACCGAAGCGTTTAAAATTATTCTATCCGACGACAAAGTCAAAGGGATTCTGGTCAATATCTTTGGGGGCATTATGAAGTGTGATGTCATAGCTACTGGTATTATTGAAGCAGCCAAGCAAGTTGGCGTTACCGTTCCCCTGGTCGTCAGACTGGAGGGAACCAACGTTGATCTGGGTAAAAATATGCTGGCAGAATCTGGTCTCAATATTGTCAGTGCCGACGGCATGGCCGACGCGGCTGAAAAAATTGTCACCGCTGTCAACGGATAAGGAGAAAAGACAATGAGCATACTGATCGATAAAAACACCAAGGTCATCACCCAGGGGATCACTGGTGCGACAGGTCTTTTTCATGCCCAAACGGCACGTGAGTATGGAACTCTGATGGTTGGCGGCGTCACCCCCGGAAAAGGGGGCACCGAGATTGATGGTTTTCCCGTTTTCAATACCGTACAGGATGCGGTACAGGCAACCGGAGCCACAGCCTCGGTCATTTACGTTCCCCCCATCGGCAGTGCTGATGCGATCATGGAAGCCGCCGATGCGGGTATAGAGCTGATCATCTGCATTACTGAAGGTGTTCCCGTTCTTGACATGGTCAAGGTAAAAAAATATCTGGAAGGGAAAAATACCCGTTTAGTAGGGCCGAACTGCCCTGGCGTGATTACCCCGGAAGAATGTAAAATCGGCATTATGCCAGGTTATATCCATAAAAAAGGACCTGTTGGTGTCGTATCACGCTCTGGCACCTTAACTTATGAGGCTGTTTGGCAATTAACCACGCGCCAGATAGGCCAGAGTTCCTGTGTCGGGATTGGTGGTGACCCCGTCAATGGCACCAACTTTCTCGATGTTCTGCAAATGTTCGAAAAAGATCCTGACACTGAAGCGGTCATCATGATTGGTGAAATTGGTGGCAATGCCGAAGAGCAAGCCGCTGAGTTTGTCCGCGACCATATGACCAAACCGGTTGCAGCCTTTATTGCCGGGGCAACGGCTCCCAAGGGTAAGCGCATGGGCCATGCCGGTGCCATCATTTCTGGCGGTAAGGGGGATGCAGCAAGCAAAAAAGCCTTCTTGCGTGAATGCAATATCAGTGTTGCCGATTCACCAGCAGAAATGGCTGAGGCACTATTAAAAATCTGGTCTCCTTGAAACCTGTCATCTGAAATAATAACCCAAAACCTCATTTATTGAGATAGCTGAAACTGGCCTGAAATTTAACTTCAGGCCAGTAAACCATAAAGACATAAAAACATGCTGACTATCGACATCCCAGGTTTTAAACAGTTACAACTGAAGCACCTCGTCCTTGATTACAACGGTACTCTCGCCTGCGACGGCTCTCTGCTTCCTGATGTCACGGCTGTACTCAATAAGCTGACAGAGGCACTCACCATTCATGTTATTACTGCCGACACCTTTGGTTCGGTCGCTCAGGAGATCGCTAGCATTAGCTGTAACTTGAACGTTATCCCACCACACAATCAGGACCAGGCAAAAGAAGAGTATGTAAATCATCTTAACCCGTATCACGTCGTTGCTATCGGCAATGGTCGTAATGACTGTTTGATGCTCCAACAAGCTGCTCTAGGTATCGCCGTCATGCAGCAAGAAGGTGCTGCCGCAAAAACTTTACAAGCTGCAGATTTAGTCAGTTACGATATCCTCGCAGCCTTAAATCTTTTACTTAAACCTAACCGGCTGATTGCCACATTGCGCAATTAAAAAGCTCCCGGGTTATAGAAACCGGGAGCTTCTGTGAGCTTACATCCTGAAATCATCAGCCAGACTGTTAATTAATTTTTCTATTTTCAACTTGGCCATTCCGATCCCATGATCATTATTAAGAGCGATAACCATATGGATATGGGCTTTACCGGGATCCGTTTTGATAGGATCCGTTCCTTCATTTAAACAACGCGCCAAAATATGAGCTGTCTCAGTTTCAACATGAACCAGCTTACCATGACCAACCCCCATTTCAACGGAAGCTTTCTGAGCACTAAGAAGCATGTTATTGGCCAAAACCCCAAGCTCCTTCATGTTACCCTTCATATCACCGGTCATAATCGCTAATGATTCCCCTGTCGGAGTAAAAACACCAACGCCGGCAAACCCATCAATCCCTTCAAATTCTTTCAGTTTGTCTTGAATACCCATAATAGTCTCCTCCGTTTGATTGGTTTGTTGTTGCTCTTCGGTCGGTTGACTGGCAGTAGTGACAGCCACATCAACTGGCAATGAAGTTTCTTGCGAAAGATCCTCTTCGCGTTGTTCCATCCTTTTTTGCAGGCGCCTTTGCTCATCCTGCTGTCGCATTGATTCGAGTAAAATCTGCTTAAGGGGAAATTGAATAACCCGTTTCAATTTGGTTTTTCCTGGTGACATTTCGATGCCGACATCCTCCCAGGAAAAAATTTCCAGTGCCGCAGCATCCCCTAAAAGACTTCCACTCCGCGCATCAACCAGCAAGCCATCAATAAAAAACAGGGTGCCTAGGCGATCTTGAGCGGTGATGCGCAAAGAGCAGGTTTTCTTTTCCAGCTCTACCAGTTGAGCGAACGTGGGCAAGGTGATTCCTTCTACAAACCCCTTAGCCCGCCCATTTAACGACTCTTTAATTTTAGCCGTCATAATCTCCAGATCAGTCGGTTTTTCGAGATATTGAATCGTCCCAAATTGATCAAGGCGAGCTTCTATCTCCTGAGTTCCAAACGCGGTCATGACAATGACAGGAATTTGCGCATATAACTCTTTAACTTTTGCCAATAGCTCAAAACCATCCATTTTGGGCATTTTTAAATCGGTAATCAATAAATCGACTGATGTCTCGGCAAGAATCTCTAACGCAGCTAACCCATCATGCGCGGTTAATATTTTTAAACTGGGAAGTCTGTTGGCGAGTCCTTGAGTCAAACTCAGCAAAAATTTCTTTTCATCATCAACGATGAGAACATGCTTCATAACACCCCCTCCTATGACTCTTGCTCACCATAAAGAGCAATCCATGTGCCATCTGTATTTTTTTTAATATATAAAGGCTAACCTTTTAAAATGACGAAGAGAGAATTAAATCGCGCATCAAAAGAAGAAATTTAACGATAGGTCAGTTTGACCTGAAGGGTCAGAATGGCCCGGTCAAAAGTGACCGATAAGTCATTTATGATCATTGATAACTTTTCAGCCTGCGCTTAAGAGTCGACAGAGAAATACCCAGAGCATTAGCAGTTTGAGTCACATTGCCTGCCATCTTATCCAAGGCACAAAGAGTGTATTTTTTGATCAGATCTTCCAGTGGAATAATCGCGTCATCTGCAGCGGGAAAACAGGTTTTTCGTTGAGCCTCTCTACCTAAATCGATGAGCCGAGAAGGGAAGATGACGCCGTTTTGATGAAAGATAACCGCCCTCTCAATCACATTTTTTAACTCGCGAACATTTCCGGGCCAATCGTAGGATTGCAGTTCATGCAACTCTGACATCGGTAATACATAATTTTTCCCATTGGGAATGGAGGCTAAAAAGTGCTGACACAAATCAGGAATATCCTGGCGGCGCTGACGCAAAGAAGGAAGGTGCAAACGCACAACATTAAGACGGAAAAATAAGTCCTCACGAAACTGACGCTGACGCACAGCCTGTTCGATATCGAGATTAGTCGCAGCAATGATACGCACATTGACAGCAATGGTCCGGGTTCCCCCCAGCCTGCGCAAACAACCATCTTCAAGCACACTTAATAACTTAGATTGCAAGTGCAGGGGCATTTCCCCGATTTCATCAAGAAATAAAGTCCCCCCTTCGGCCATTTCGAAAATACCTTTTCGCGTTTCCTGGGCACCAGTAAAGGCACCTTTTTCGGCCCCGAACAATTCGGCCTCAATGAGATTCTCGGGCAATGCGGCACAATTGATACTCAAGAATGCGCCATTCTTAAAGGGGCTCTGGTAGTGAATGTACTTCGCCAGGACATTTTTGCCAGTTCCGGTTTCCCCGGTAATAATCACCGGGACAGCTGACGCTGAGGCGCGCAAAGCTGTTTCTTCAATTTCTGCTAACCCCCCGGCATTAATCAACACCGTCCCACCCTGGTCCTGCTGCCGTTGATAATGTTGCAACTGCACGGTTTCCTCTAAGTTCAGCGTATGTAAGGCCCGCTCAACAGCCAGTCGCAATTCTTCAAGCTCAAATGGTTTAGAGAGATAATCATGAGCACCAACCTTGATCCCGCGTACGGCGCTTTCAAAACTGGGAAAAGCGGTAATAAAAATAACTTTGCACTGATCGTTAGCAGCGAGTATACGTGTACAGAAATCACGCCCTTCACCATCGGGTAACTGTTGATCCAACAGGACGACATCCATCGGTTCAGTCTGACAAATAGCCACTCCATCTGCACCGCTATGAGCAACTTTAACTTCGAGAGAGTCTCCCGGTAACGAATGCAACAGACTATCGCACAGCAACCGATCGTCATCAATGATCAACACTTTTCGGACTTTATTCCTTATCATTACCAACCCCCTCTGGTATCGATATGGCAACAGTCGTTCCCCCTTGCGGGTTATTGCTTATATCGATGGTACAATTCATCTGCGCCAGCATTTTTCGACTGATGACCAAACCAAGCCCGGTTCCCTGCATTTTGGTGGTATAAAAAGGCTTGAAGATTTCTTCCAGTTTTCCTGGTGGGATACCACAGCCACTATCACTGACGCGCAACCATATTAAACCGCGCTGCTTCAAGGTACTGATTTCAATTGTTTTATACTCACATCCGTCCATAGCATCAGCAGCGTTGGTAAAAATATTGAGCAATACCTGCTGCAACGCCCGCGGATCAACACAGGCAAACTGTGCTTTGGGATGAAAGGTCGTGTTCAAGCGAATACCACTGTTAGAAAAGTCTTCCCACACCAGAGACACAAAACGATCAAGAAACTGGTTTAAGTTGATAGTTTCGACCACTGGTTTTTCGTACATATTTATATTTCTGAGGCTTTTCAATAAGAATTCGACCCGCTGCAATTCTTCGAGAGAACGATCGACAAATTCGAGAATTGTCTCGGGAGAAAAATCATCAATATTTTCTTTTAAAACGCTCAGTGCCATTTTAGCTGAGTTGATGGGATTGCCAATCTCATGACGAATACCGGAGAAAACATAGCCAAGATTATCCATGGTGTTAACTGCATTGGCGATCGATTCAAGCCGCATTTTTTCGGTGATGTTACGGATAAAAGCCCAGACAAAGCGCTCCCCCGGGATAGGATAAATAGAATAGCCCAACAACTTGTCATTTAACTGGAGTTCAAAATTCTGCCCTGCCCAATACTTGGACAAAGAGGCTTTGCCGCTGAGCAGTAAAGATTTTAAAGAATGATAATCGATGGTATCAATTGTGATTTCAAGCAGTTCGATAGCGCAGGAATTGGTGAAAACAACCTCATCCCTATCAAGGTCAAAGACAATTATACCAAGATCTATATTATCGAAAATTTCCGCATAGATACACACTCCCGGACAGGAGTTTTTACTGATTGGACAGACGCCGGAATCCCGACATGTCAAGACAGAACAGCTATCAACCATCCCCCTCCTCCTTCTTTTCCACCCTGAACGGACAAACGAACAGGACTTCCCCTAAGTTATTAACGCTATCTCAGAAATAATGATTGTCAAATGGTTATTAAATTTCTATTGTTTTAATGACTCTTTCGTAACAACGGTTTTATTTTGGAGGGGAGCACATGTCCGATCATTTCCGTAATCTACTGATTGTTGACGATGAAGCATCTATGCGGCACATGCTGCGACTGGTCCTTGAGCAACACAAATTTCGTGTTACCGAAGCCGAAAATGGCGCTCAAGCAATCGGCTTGCTCTACAAAGAAAAGTTTGATGCCATTCTGTCCGACATCCGTATGCCCGATATGGATGGACTGACCTTTTTAAACCAACCCGAAGTCACAGCCCACGATTGCACCATCATTATGATGAGCGCCTATGGCAGTATTGATACTGCTCTTGAGTGCATCAAACGGGGTGCATACGACTACATCTCTAAACCATTCAAACCGGATGAAGTGGTACTCACCCTGCGTAAAGCTGAAGAACGCCAGCAATTAAAACAACAGAACAAAGAACTGAAGCAAGCCTTATCCAAACAGGACAGCGACTTCTGTATCGATGATATTATTCACAACAGTCACGCAATGAAAGAAGTACTGACCCTGATTAAAGCCGCAGCAAAAGCAGATTCTGCGGTTTTGATCAACGGTGAAACCGGAACGGGTAAAGAGCTCGTCGCCAAAGCGCTCCACAGTGAAAGTGGCCGGGGTGGACCTTTTTTAGCCATTAACTGCAGTGCGATAACTTCTGGCTTACTGGAAAGCGAGCTGTTTGGTCATGTTAAAGGAGCCTTTACAGGTGCTGACCGTGATAAGCAGGGGTTATTTTCCACCGCGAATGGCGGGACTCTTTTTCTTGATGAGATTGCTGACCTGCCTTTAGAACTGCAGCCAAAGCTATTGCGTGTTCTTCAGGAAGGTGAAATCCGTAAGGTTGGTGCAACCCGTTCCGAACCCATTGACACCCGAGTCATTGCTGCCTGTGGCTCAAGCCTGCTGGAAATGGTCGAAAACAAAACCTTTCGGCAAGACCTGTACTATCGCTTGGCTGTGGTGGATGTTAATCTGCCGCCACTACGAGAACGCCCAGAAGATATTATCTTACTGACGGAGTATTTTCTTGATCAAATCTGTACCCGGGAACAACGCCCTTTACCAAGACTAACAGCAGAAGCTCGGCAAACACTGACCCGTTACAGTTGGCCTGGCAATGTTCGTGAACTGGAAAACTACCTGGAAAAAGCCATGATCTTCAGTCATGGAGACCAACTGGAACTGCCCCCACTGCGATTACGCTCAAGCCATCCACTCAGTCTGAACCCTGAAGACTTTTCGCTTAAAGTCGCGTCACGTCGTCTGGAAGAAGAATATATCCGTAAAGCCCTGCTGAAAACTGAAGGGAACCGTACTCAAGCTGCTAACCTGCTAGAGATCAGCCTGCGCTCCCTGATGTACAAAATTAAAGAATATAATATCGAGTAAACGCTCGACGCAGGCTCGCGATTTCAAATTTGAAATTTCAGATAACAAATTTTACTGATTCGGAAACGAGCAATTTTTCGCAAGATCAAGAAAGTCAAGCCTTGGTGCGGAGGCGTAGTACTTTACGCCGCACAAACCAAGGCGCAGGCTGACGCAGAGATTGCGGAAAAGGGCCGTTTCCGGGCACAAAACCCGTTAGACTGTTTCTGATTCGGAAACGAGCAATTTTTCGCAAGGTCAAGGAAGTCAAGCCTTGGTGCGGAGGCGTAGTACTTTACGCCGCACAAACCAAAGCGCAGGCTGACGTAGAGATTGCGGAAAAGGGCCGTTTCCGGGCACAAAACCCGTTAGACTGTTTCTGATTCGGAAACGAGCAATTTTTCGCAAGGTCAAGGAAGTCAAGCCTTGGTGCGGAGGCGTAGTACTTTACGCCGCACAAACCGAGGCGCAGGCTGACGCAGAGATTGCGGAAAAGGACCGTTTCCGGGCACAAAACCCCTTAGGCTGTTTCTGATTCGGAAACGAGCAATTTTTCGCAAGGTCAAGGAAGTTAAGCCTTGGTGCGGAGGCGTAGTACTTTACGCCGCACAAACCAAGGCGCAGGCTGACGCAGAGATTGCGGAAAAGGGCCGTTTCCGGGCAGAAACTACAGCAGACCGCGATCAGCCAGGCTCACATACTCCCCCTTACCGATAATAATGTGATCCAATATCCTCACCCCCATGACATCACCAACCTGTTTTAAACGCGAGGTAATATCGATATCCTCACGACTTGGCGTTGGATCACCCGATGGATGGTTATGCACAAACAACACGGCCGCGGCAGACTCTTTAAGTACCGGCGAAAACACTTCCCGGGGATGAACAATACTTGCAGTCAGACTCCCTTCAGAAATCTGTACTTCGCGGATCAAGCGATTCTTGGTATCGAGCAATAAGGCAATAAAGACTTCTTTGCGGTAATCACACAACCGCTCATGGAAATGGAGAAATGCATCCTCGGATGATCGATAGGGTTCACCAGGCTGTAACCGCTGGTCGGAAAAACGACGTGCAATTTGAAACAGAGCGTGGATTTCTGCCGCTTTAGCGGGCCCAATTCCCGCTTGCTGGCACAATTCTGTAATACTTGCGGCCGCTAATTGACGCAAAGAGCCAAAACGAGTCAACAGATCCCGTGCCAAATCTAAAGCGCTAACTTTTCCAGCAGCTGCTCCGGTGCGAATAATCAGTGCCAGTAATTCGGCATCACTTAACTTATCAGCACCGAATTGGAGTAATTTTTCCCGCGGCCGTTCTTCCGCCGGCCAATTTTTAATCGTCCTCATAATCCCCCCCTTTGATTATTGTGGTCTAAATTATAATCTCTACATATGACAATTCTCTGACATCAGAATCTCATCTCAAAATCATCACACTAGCGTTATATGGCATGATAATTCTGCAATAAATCGGCAACTGCCTCAGCCAGCTTCCGGTAACCTTTAGCATTAAGATGAACCATATCGCTCTTATATTCACGCTTGAATATCAGCTCACCAAGGGTATCTTTCAAAAGAGGCACCTTAAGCTCTTCGGCCAGTTCCGCATAGACCGGTACATCCTGAGCCATAATCCCCAATTGTGGGACAGCGATCATAACCACTTCAATACCACGCTGATTGGCCGCTTCATACATCCGCCGCAAGTTATCTTTTAACTGTTTTCGGTCACGTTTTTGCAGAATATCATTGCCTCCATGACAAAGAATCAGCAGTTGCGGTTTTACCTCGTCAAGAACCGTGGGTAAGCGCCTGGCCCCCTCATCACTAAGCTCACCCGCCTTGCCACTATTGACCACAGGTCGACCGATCAAACGTGCGAGTTGGTCAGGATAACTAAGCTCCTTCGCAGCACCAACCCCTTCGGTCAAACTATCGCCAAAAGCAAGAATGATATCATTAGGGCGTAACGGGGTGAGCTGCTGACCTTGCTCACAGGCAGGCAAGATCAAAAACAATAACAACAAGAGCGAGTAAATAATCTGCCGCATAATCATTCCTCCAGAGATGAGCCTGGCTGAAAAAATTGCTGAACCGCTTTAAATACTGTCTCACTATTCCCCTGGACCATAGCAGCTTCGGGCAATGAGCGTAAGAACATGCGCCCATAGCCTTTGCGAATAACCCTGGTATCGAGAATCAACACCACACCACGATCATTTCGATGACGAATCAGCCGTCCGAAACCCTGTTTAAAGCGAATCACCGCCTGGGGAACAGTATACTCCATAAACGGATCACCGCCACGCTGCTCTATGGCCTGGGCACGCGCCTCTAAAACCGGCTCTGTCGGAACTTTAAAAGGTAATCGCGAAATAATGACTTGCTCTAAACTACGCCCCGGTACATCAACCCCTTCCCAGAAAGAATCAGTGCCAAACAGAATACTGGTTTCGTCCTCAGCAAAACGTTTCAGCAAGCGATGACGATTCTCCTGCCCTTGCCTGAGGCAGCGCATCCCCTGGGCTTCAAGAACTGGCGATAACTCATCGTAAACCTGACGCAACAGACTGTAGGCGGTAAACAGGGCAAAACTACGGCCATGACTGCAACGCACCCCTTTTTCTACCGCATCGCGTACCGCTTCGGCAAAACCAGGACGGCCCGGCTCGGGCAAATCGGCCGGAATAGCCACTAGCGCCTGCCGTTGATAATCAAATGGTGAAGCAAGAGCGAGTTCTTGTAAGCGATTTTGTTCGACCAGGTTCAAACCGACCCGCGAGTGGAAGTAGTTAAAATTACCAGCAACGGTTAATGTTGCGCTGGTCATAACCAGGGTACGAAAACGCTGATAGAGAGCCTTGTTCAGGCTCTCCGCCACCTCAAGCGGCGCCTGGCAGAGAGAGGTAATTAATCCTTTAGCGCGCCCAACCCGCCCTTCACGAATCTCAATCCACAAACAACTTGTCTCTGCTGCCGATTGAAATGAGCCCAATTCAGCGGATAATCCATCAAGGCGCCCACCAATGCCGCGTAAATCGACCAAAACAGCGTTCATACGTTCGGCAACTAAATCGGGTAGTGCTTCGCAGCGGCGTAAAATACCACTCACCCCATTGGCAAGCTCACAACACCCCTTACGCAAAGTTTCGACCCGTTCATAAATCTGCTGCCAGATGGGAGTCTCCAGAAATCCAGGTAGAATCCGATGCTTTAATTCGTATTTTTCACTGACCCTTTTGCCCAATGCTGCGGGCAACTCTTCAGCAATCAGCTGTAATTGATCAAGGGCACTTTCGAGCAATTGCTGGCGCTTAACCAGTAAACTTTCAACATCACCATGAATAGCACGATAAAGATCATCTTCTGTCTGTGGTAACTCGCGGGATAGCTGGTCTAGAAAACGCGGTAATAAACCTTGATTCGGCTTGCGTGGATGACGCAAGCGATGGAGCAGCCGAGCAAAGGTAAAGCGGGTAATCTGGGATGAAAAGTAGCTGGTAGCCACATCTTCAAGATGATGAGCTTCATCCAGGATAATGCGTTCGAAAGGTGGCAGTACTGCAGTTGCTGAATAATTGTCAGTCTGCTGACGCAGAGCTAAGTCGGACAGAAGTAAGGCGTGATTAACGACCAGAATATCTGCCCGGGCAGCCTGGCGGCGGGCCTTGTGGAAGAAACACTTGCTATAATGAGGGCAACGGACCCGCGCGCATTGGTCAGCTTCGCAACAAACTTCTTCCCACACCTGGTAATTAGGAATAAAAGACAAATCCTCGCGCGAACCATCTGCTGTTTTTTCAGCCCAGGCAATGATCTGTTGCAATTCAGCGACTAAATCCTGATCGAACAGTCCTAATTCACGTCCGGCAGTTTCCCCCCGCCGCAGGCAATAGTAGTTACTGCGCCCTTTGACGAGTACCGCATGGAATTCCAGGTTGGTCGCACGCTCGAGAAAAGGTAGATCTTTACGGATCAATTGTTCTTGCAGATTAATGGTGCGGGTTGAAACCACAACCCGCTCCTGATTTTCCCGCGCCCACAACAGAGCAGGAACCAGGTAAGCCAAACTTTTCCCAGTACCGGTACCAGCCTCGACAACGGCCAGTTGGTTGTTGTTAAAAGCAGCCGCAACCGCAAAGGCCATTCGCAGCTGTTCAGGGCGCTCTTCATAGTCGGGAAGTTTATCAGCAATCTGCCCTTGGGGACCAAGCAGACCGGCAACCTGCTCATCATCAATCTTTTCAGAAAGCTTCTCAGCAAAAGCTTCCACAACCCTGTAGACGTTATCCACAGAGTTATTCACAATATAGAAACCAACCCCTAAGGTCCCGAAATGTGAAGCGACTTCAATATCAGCAGAGGATGGTTTCAGGACACCAGAAGGGTGGTTGTGGATAACGATATCCCCATATCCACAGGTCTGCATAATGGCCGGCACAGCATTTTCACTTCCGCGTGCCAGAATCTCTACCTGCACAACCCGGCGGTTGGCATCGGTCTGACCTAAAACAAAGACCTCATTACCATCAGCCTGCTTTATGGCATAACGGATCTGGTCAATACAATCTGAAGAAAAATATTCAAGCATAGGCGGCGATTATAGAGGAGTCTACGAGGAAATGAAATGATTCTTGGACGACTTAAAAAACAAATTTCGATAAAAATCTAATGTAACCGCTTGTAACAGATCTCTTCTACCATTGTATTTTACAAGAAATATTTTTCGTAGCGAGAATGAATTTTTCGTTATTTTTCAATTTCTTTTCATTTTAAAAGCAGAAAGAAAGTCAATACAAAGTGAATACAATTTAATCTCGGCTAATTTATTGACAAGTGTATCCTAATAATCGTCTAATAATTGCAAGTAAAAATCCCACCGAAAAATCCAAATATATAAAGTTAAACCGATCTGCCCAGATCGACACAAATGAAAATAAAAAGTGACAAACACACCCATCAATGACGATGCAATAAGTGTTCAGGTTATAAGCTAAAGCTATCTCTTTAGTGCTATAAACACTACCCCTTTCAAGGAATCAAAGCCCTGTTCCTTCATAAGGAGTTGCCTATAGCATGACAGTAGATTGCTATGCCTTATTACCTCAACAAAGCCCAGCTGACGATAAAAACTTCAGCAGCCGACTTGTAAGATTTCAAGCGCTGAAATCTTGCTCAACTACGTTATGCCTAATATTTAATTTTGGCACTAGACAAAGGAATTGGGGGTAAGACCACGATGTTTAACACTGGAAAAAATGTTCTTTTATTCGCATCGCTTGCTACATCAGCGCTTCTTTTTGGTTGCGGTGGCGGCGGCGGTGGCAGCACTAGCAGTTCACCCTACGCCTACTATATCGATGCTGCTGTCAGCGGTATTCATTATGTCTGCGGCACTAAAGAAGGTGACACTGACGCAGATGGCAAATTCTACTTTCAAGCAGGCTCAACCTGCACCTTCTCTTTGGCTGACATTACCCTAAAGAGCCTGGAAACCGAAGGCCTCGACAGCGGTTCCGAAGTCCAGGAAACAGATGCCACCATCGCCAGAATCCTTCAATCCCTCGACACTGACGATGATGACGATACCATTACTATCAGCGAAGAAACCATTGCCGCTCTGGCTGCTGCCTATACTGAGTCAGCAGAAGATGATGATTCCGGGGACGACAGCGAAGAGGATTCCTCTGCCAGTATCGCAACCCTGCTTGAAATTGCAACTGAAGTCGTAGAAGCATCAGGTGGCACCATGGTCACAGAAGAAGATGCCACCAACCACCTGCTCAGCAACGCTCTTGCCGGAACAACCCTTTACGATGTTGGTTTTAACGACGGTGAAATCCTTTACCAGACATTGAAGTTTGACGCTGATTTAACCAGTGTCATCTGGACCAATATTCTTGATGTTGAAGACACCGGTACTGCCACCATAAATAGCCTTGATAGCAGCGTACTTAGCGTAACCAGCGACGATGAAGATATGGAGTTCACCCTTCAGCTGGTTGAAAATGGTTCATCTTTCTATATTAAAATGACTGAGGTTCTTGCGGACAGCTCTACAGACACTCCAGAAGTTGAGTACCTGTTCCCTACCATGTCAGCAGCAAAAAGCCTTCTGGTTAAAGAAATTTTGACCGGTAATACTGTTTATGCTGTCAATGTCACAGAGACCAGCATGGAATCATGGCAATTCAATGAAGACTTGACTTCTGGAACCTGGACTGACACAGACGAAGACTCAGGAACAGACACCATTGAATATGAAAACCTGACTCTTTATGCAACGGATGAAGAAGGAACTGCGACTATCACGTTCAGTGACATCACAGAAGACTACCTGACCGCTTCCGTAACTTCCGGTAGCGAAACCAACTCACTGCGGATTTACCTGTCAGAATCCCTGGCAACAACATACCTGGCCAGCTTAAGTAGCGACGATTCAAGTTCTGATGATTCAGGGGATGACGGAACAACTGACGATGATTCGGACACCTCAACGACTATCGACATGTCAGCCCTGAGCATCGCAGGCCAAACCTGGTATACCAGCGATTTCTATGCTGTCACCTTTGCCACGACCAGCTTCAGCACTATCAACCTGGTTAACGACAACGACGAAGACAATGATGTAAGTCAAGACTACAGTTTTGAAAATGGTAGCATGGTTGTTGACCATGGCGACGGAACGACGACAACCATCACTTTACTTGAAGAAGTCACTGGTGGCTATAAAGCTCAATTGGTTTCAGAAGAAGGAACAGAAACATTAATCTTCTACACCAGTCAGGCAAACCTCGAAACAACCCTTTATACCGACCTGGAGTCTGGTGCGACCCAAGCCGACCTGGCCGACGACGACTCAACCAACCAGACCAATGCAGGTTTTGAACTGACCAGCATCAGCGTCCAGGAAATTGACGACCAATTGCAAGTGACTGTAACTGCCGAGGGGAATATCAAAACGGCCCTTGAAGAAGAATCTGCGGCGACTGCCGATTTCCAGAATATTCTCTGGGTAGAAATCAATGACACCGTAGAATTTGGTTACGATGCCAATGGAAATTCATGGTGTGTCGATGATGACAGCGATACTACCATCTCATCATGCACCTATGAATTTGACGGGACGGACCTGATCCTGACCATCGACGCCGCCGACATCCCAACCAATACTTCTAATTACCTGTTAGTTCAGGCAGAGATGGCTGAAGAATCAACCCTGGATGAAGATGCTGAGAATTTCTATGACAGCATCTACTTTGGAGCTCGCTGGTCCTACGATGACTCAACAAGTGGTGAGACAACTGCCTCTTTTGATGGTGCAACCCAAAGCGGAACAGCTGTTTTCGTTACCGACGTCGAAAACTATGACGGCATCACTGATTATACCCATCAGATTAAAGTCGCCAGCGGTGACGAACCAACAAAATTAAGCGCCGATGTGACCCTGAACAACCTCTCGATTCCAACCGATGGCGCGGCTACACTCTCTGTCGATCTGAAATATTCCAATGATGACGTTTCTGAAGATTCAGAACTTTACGCTATCGCCGTCCGGGCCCGTATCAAGGTGACTGAAAACACTGCGGTTATTCGCCCTTACATTCAGGTCTGCCTGGATGCCGATTGTGACGATACAGAAAATATTGAAACAGGGTTGTACAATGCTGAAATTTCGCCCGAAGCACCAACCACCCTTATGGTTGAGTGGGATGCGGCTAATTCTGTTTTCAACTTCGCATATGGCAGCGCTACTGAATCAATTACCCTGTCAACTCTTGATGAATATCTAGCTAACTACAGCTACACCTTTGAAGAAAACTATAGCTTCCAAAAAGCCCGGATCAAATCATACTTCTCAGACGTTGTTTCTGGAGATGATTTCTCTTCAACAGCCTATGTTGACAACGTCTATGTCAACGATGAACTATACGATGACTTTTCCAGCGATACGATTGACACCAGCCTATGGACGGTTGCACCAGGCGCATCCTACGATAGCAGCCTACTGACAACCAACCTGATGAACGGTGTCTGGACAATCTCTGGTGAGGATAGTGATGGAAACGAAGTTCCGTTTGGTGCTGTCATCGCGATTCTGAATAACGGATCATACATCGCTGCACAACATGCACTGGGCGAAAATGGTGTTATTGGTGGTATCGAAGTTGGCCCATATACACTGGCTTCGACGACCTCGACCGGGGATACCGTCATTGCTCCATTAGATGCCGACGATGGCAATGACGAAGATGATCAGAGCAACGCTCTCTACATCAACTCAAACGTCGGTGATACATTCCTCGATGGTCAACTGACTTACACCAGTTCAACAACAGCCCAGTTTACTTCAAACGACTCCGGCACTGACGAAGATGATGAAGTTTACTTTACCAAAATTGAAGCTACCGATGATCATCCTGAAGCGGGCGCCTGGATCAATATCTCTGGTGGCAATGTCGATGGTGACGGTGAGACCACAACCATTCTCATCCTTGACGGGAATGGGAATTACATGGTTTCTGACCTCTACTACAGCGCATTAGACTTCAATTATATTTATGACGGCGAAGAAATCGATGTTATCCAGAATGCAACCGAATTCGGAACCTATACCATTAATGGTGACGGAACGGCCACAATGACGCCGTCAACAGTGGACACATCCGACTCAGCAAGCTTTGTCTGCACAGATACGGTTGATACTGATTGCGACGCTATAGCTGGAGACAGCAATGCAGATGCCGGGTTCTCAAGCATTTACTCAACAACCTTTCCCATCAACATTAGTGATTCGAGCATGACGGTTCAGATCACGGAATACGCTGATGACGGAATCAGTGCCGGAGAAACCAACTCTATAACACTGAAAAGAGTGGAATAATAAACTCCTGCCATACAACCACATTCAGGCTGTGCAGCTTTCTGCGCAGCCTGTTTTTTATCTACTGAAATCTATGGTAGGTTAACTATGGTAGGTTAAGTATTTTCAACTGGAGTTGCCATGGCTAATCTTCTCACCACATATCACAGGCTATTCGCCCATTACGGCCCCCAGCACTGGTGGCCAGCGGATTCCCCCTTCGAAGTGATCGTTGGTGCTTACTTAACCCAAAACACCAACTGGAATAATGTTGAGAAAGCCATTATCAATCTTAAGCAGAATCAGGCTCTTTCACAGCAAGCAATCCTATCACTGCCAAATGAGGAGCTAGAGCAACTGATTCGCCCAGCAGGCTTCTTTCGCCAGAAGGCAGAACGGCTTAAACTGTTCTGTCAACACCTTGAACAGACCTACCAGGGAAACCTCTCACAACTGTTTAACCAGGACACCGACAGTTTACGTGCTGAATTGTTATCCTTAAAAGGAATTGGCCCCGAAACTGCTGACTCCATTTTACTTTATGCCGGAAATCACTTGTCTTTCGTGGTCGATGCCTACACCAAGCGAACCTTTGGTCGGATCGGCGTTCTCGACGGAACCGAACCATACGAACAGATCCGCTCGACCTTCATGATCGCACTGCCTGCGCAGACAGGTTTATACAATGAGTATCACGCACTAATCGTCAACCATTGCAAAAAACACTGCACCAAATCACCCAAATGCCTAAAGTGTCCATGCTTTAGTGCTTGCTCCTACCCTCATAAAAACCTTATCTAAGACAAAAAAATCCGTATCTATTCAATAACTTACTTGATCTATTTTTACGTCTGAGTTAGGGTTCGGCTTATTCCTTCTGTCCAGAATATTTCTCAAGGTGTAGAGAAAAGTGTCGCTGCTGCAAACGCGGCACCGATAATTTTCTCAGCCTGTTCGGGTGAACAATGATCGACCACTACTTGTTCCTGCTCAAAAAATTTCTTGGCACGCTGGTCATGCCTGTCCCTTTATCTCTTCTACTGCTAGTATGGGCGCTGCTGCTCATGTTACGCCGTAAAACACGCTGGGTCGGGATTATTGTTGTCGCGGTCGTTACTGCGGGATTAATTTTCTGCAGCTACCCGCCTCTCACCCAACCGCTGATAGCAGCCTATGAAAATGCTGTTCCGGCTTACCAAAAAAACGATCAGCCTGTCGATGGCATTGTCGTTTTAGGCAGCTGGCACCAATCAACTCCAGATCAACCCATCACCAGTGAAATCAACGAAGTGGGTATTGTCCGATTGGTCGAGGGAATCCGTATTTATCGTCTTAATCCTGGTAGTAAACTGATCTTTACCGGTTTTGAAGGCATTCCTGAAGATGCAGTAACCTATCCAGAGAAACTTAAGGAATTGGCAATTTCTCTTGGTGTTCCGGCAGACGACATCATAACTCTCGTCGGCTCACGTGATACCTTTGAAGAAGCGCAACTTGTCGCTAAGCAATATGCGGATAAAAACCTGGTTCTTGTGACAACCGCAAACCATATGCCACGCGCCCTTGCCTTGTTCAATCATGCAGGCCTGCAACCAGTTCCAGCCCCGACTGGACATTTCACCAAACCGCACCGTAACTGGTTTACATTCCCCTCAGCGGCCACTCTTGCTCACAGCGAATATTGGCTTCATGAAGAACTTGGCCGACTGTGGTCTGAACTAACGGGGCAAAGCGACTGATCTCAATAACGTCCTTACCCGCTTAACAAATACCTCCAACCCTCACAAAAATAGCTCTTTAGCTGCCCTTGAGCGGCCTTTCCTCTTGAACTTAAAAGCGGTATTTGTTAGCCTGCCGGATTAGTTTTTTACCTTAAACTTGGATCAATGAAAAAACTTGCTTCAGGTCAAATCATAATTCCCTGCGAAAGAGTAATGGCATGGACTATAAAGACACATTAAACCTTCCCCAGACCGATTTTCCAATGCGCGCAAATCTTCCCAATCGCGAGCCCCAAATGCTCAGCACATGGGATGAGATGGGCCTCAATGACCAGCTAGAAAAGGCTAACCAGGACAAACAGAGCTTTGTTCTGCATGATGGCCCTCCTTATGCCAATGGTCATATTCACATGGGCCATGCCCTGAATAAAGTACTTAAAGATATCATCATCAAAAGTAAGCGTATGCAGGGTTATTACACTCCGTACGTTCCCGGCTGGGATTGTCACGGCCTGCCGATTGAGCTGATGGTCGACAAAAAACTCGGGAAGAAGAAGCGTGAAATGAGCAAAGCTGATTTCCGCCGTGAGTGTCGGGAATATGCGAAAGTCTGGATAAAAACCCAGGCAGAGGAATTCCAGCGTTTAGGAATCTTCGGCAACTGGCAGGATCCCTACCTGACCATGACCACTCATTACGAAGCAGCAACAGCCCGCGAACTGGCCAAGCTTGCCGAAAAAGGCTCACTCTTTAAAGGCAAAAAACCAATTCACTGGTGTTCATCCTGTGTTACTGCGCTGGCAGAAGCAGAAGTTGAATATGCGGATCACAAATCACCATCTATATTCGTCAAATTTCCATATGTAGATGAACTCCCTGCTGAAGTCGCTCAGTTAGCGGACAAGCCGCTGTTCTTCGTCATCTGGACAACTACCCCATGGACGATTCCGGCCAACCTCGGTGTTTGCCTGAACCCCGAATTAGAATACGTCGCAGTTGAAACAGGCGGTGAGTACCTGGTTATGGCTGCCGGGCTTTACGAGCAAGTACTGAAAAACCTTGGCATTGAAGATTACAAAGTTGCGGCAACATTTGCTTCAACTCTGTTTGATAAGAAAAATTGTAAGCACCCATTCTATGAGCGCAATTCACTGATAATGCTGGGTGATCACGTCACGCTTGAAGCAGGTACAGGTTGCGTCCACACCGCTCCGGGCCACGGCCAGGATGACTATGTCATTGGCCTTAAGTACGGTCTGGAAATCTACAACCCGGTTGACGATTACGGTCGTTATCGTGAAGGCACAGAACTATTTGGCGGCATGAAGCTTAAAGACGCTAATCAGGCTGTCAGTGAAAAACTGACCGAAGTTGGCGCCCTTCTCCAAGAGAGCGAGCTCGAGCACAGCTACCCACACTGCTGGCGTTGTAAAAAACCAGTTATTTTTCGTGCTACCGAGCAATGGTTTATCAGCATGGAGCAAAATGATCTGCGCCAGAAAGCACTGGCCGAGATCGATAAAGTTGAGTGGATTCCTGCCTGGGGTCATGACCGCATTTACAATATGGTTGCAGGTCGTCCCGACTGGTGTATCAGCCGTCAGCGTAGCTGGGGGGTTCCAATCACCATTGCTTACTGTGAAAAATGTGGTGAAGCTCTCAATGATGGTAAAGTGATGCACTACATTGCTGACCAATTCGAAGAATCGGGCAGTGATGTCTGGTTTGAAAAGGATGCATCAGAGTTATTGCCTCCCGGCACGACTTGCCCATCCTGTGGCCACGACAAGTTCACTAAAGAATCTGATATTCTTGATGTTTGGTTCGATTCCGGCGTTTCTCACGCTGCCGTCTGCGAACGTCGTGACTACCTGACCAGCCCTGCCGATATGTACCTGGAAGGATCTGACCAGCACCGTGGCTGGTTCCATTCCAGTCTGCTCGAATCGGTCGGTACCCGTGAGCGCGCTCCTTACAAATCGGTGCTGACCCACGGTTTTGTATTGGATAAAGACGGTCGCCCTATGTCTAAATCAATGGGTAACGTCATCGCTCCAGAGGAAATCATCAAGAAATTTGGTGCTGAAATTCTGCGCATGTGGGTTGCTGCAACCGATTATCGTGATGACATTAAATTGGGTCAGGAAACCCTGCAGCGCCTATCCGATGCTTACCGTCGTATCCGTAATACAGCCCGTTACCTGATCGGCAACCTGAATGGTTTTGATCCTGAGACTGACATGGTTGCAGACAGCGAACTGCTTGAACTTGACCGCTGGGCCCTGGCTAAACTTGAGCGTCTGATCAAACGTGTTGAAGTTGCTTACAACAACTACGAGTTCCACGTTTTCTACCATGCGGTACATAACTTCTGTACCGTGGATCTGAGTGCCTTTTACCTCGATATTCTCAAAGACCGCCTCTATTGCAGTCCAAAGGGAAGTATCGAATACCGCAGCGCCCGTTCAACCATGTTCCGTATTCTCGACGCATTAACCCGATTGGTCGCTCCGGTTCTGACCTTCACTGCAGATGAAATTTGGCAGCTACTACCAGGAAAGAAAGAAACCAGCGTTCACCTTGCTGGCTTCCCGACCAATATCAGTGGCTATTGTGATGAAGCACTTGAAGGTCGCTACGAGAAATTGCAAAAGGTTCGTTCCGAAGTATCCAAGGTCCTGGAAAAAGCCCGTGCTGAAAAACGCATCGGTCAATCCTTAGAGGCAAAGGTCCTGCTGCAAGTTCCTGACGAATTAAAGGAACTACTGGCTCAATACAGCAGCCTGTTACCAGCCTACCTTATTGTCTCTCAGGTTGAAGTCGTCGAAGACCTTGCCGATGGACAAGCCGCTGAGCAGGTTACCGGCCTGAAGGTACAGGTTGTTGCCGCTGAAGGTGAAAAATGCGAGCGTTGCTGGAACTATTCGACCACTGTGGGCGAAAATTCTGAGCACCCAACCATTTGCTCCCGCTGCGCCGAAGCACTGGCAGCCGAGTAGCATGTCAAAATACAAAAATTTTGCCCTGGTCACGGTTATTAGCCTTATCCTTGACCAGGTCAGCAAAATCTACATTGACAGCAACTTTGCTATTGGTGAATCACATGCGGTTATCGGTAATTTTTTTCATATAACCTATGTCCGCAATCCGGGAGCAGCATTTGGCATACTCTCTGATAGCGCCATGCGCGTACCTTTTTTCCTGAGTATTTCGGTTATAGCAACGCTTGGAATCCTTTGGTATGTACGGAAAGTAACCGCCGATAAGCAATGGCAACTTGCCGCTTTAGGGCTAATCCTGAGTGGCGCCCTTGGTAATTTTATTGATCGCTCGCGGCTTGGTGAGGTCATCGATTTTCTTGATGTCCATTGGTACAACTATCACTGGCCAGCGTTTAACGTTGCCGATAGTGCTATCTGTGTTGGTGTAGGCATTATGTTGATATGCACCTGGCACGAAGAACGTCATCAAAAGCAGTCCAAGACTGCTAATTAATCCAAACCTTAGCCTCCGGTCCAACAAACCGGAGGCCTTTTATTTTATGGCCTCGAATCGTTACCCTATACCAGCTGAAACTTATCGTTGCGAAATTGAAGTTCAACGCAGTCGTTTCATTACTACCGTTGAAAATGTAACAACACAGGAAGAAGCATTAGCCTTTGTCGCTCGCTTGAAAGAGGAATTTCCCACCGCTAACCATAATTGCTGGGCATTTATCTGCGGTGCTCCAGGCAGTACTGACCGTATTGGCCTGAGCGATGATGGTGAACCCCACGGAGTCGCTGGCAAACCGATGCTCACCACCCTGCAACATAGTGGCATTGGTGATATTGCTGTCGTTGTGACCCGTTTTTTTGGTGGTATCAAATTAGGCAAGGGAGGGATGGTTAAAGCCTATACGCAAGCAGTTCAAACTGCCGTTGAACAGCTCCCTCAAGCAGAAAAAGTAGACTGGCATTATGTCTGTTGCGAATTCCCTTACTCCCTATTGACTGTCGTAAAGCGATTACTTCCTGATTTCGAAGCCGAACTGCTTGACGAAACATTTGCTGCCGAAGTGACATTAGAGTTACGCGTACCAGAAGAACAATTCCCTAAGTTCACCACCTGCATGACTGATATCAGTTCAGGGCAAATGACACTTATTGATTCTTAGCAGCCAGACTCCCTAAGGAGAAGATATGAAAGTTTTCGCTATTAATGGTAGCCCTCGAAAAGGTTGGAATACAGCCCAATTGCTGAGCAGTGCCTTAGAAGGCGCCGCCTCTGTTGGCGCAGAAACCAAATTGATTCATCTTTATGATCTCAATTTCAAGGGCTGCACCAGCTGCCTTGCCTGCAAAATAATTGATGGTAAATTTGCTGGTCGCTGTGCCATGCAGGATGACCTGACACCATTACTTTTGAAAATTGAACAAGAGGCCGATATTCTGCTGCTTGGCTCACCGATTTATTTTGGCGGCATGACTGGAGAAAGCAGAAGTTTTATGGAACGTCTGCTTTTCGCCCCCATGGTCTACACCAAACCGCCCTCCTCAACTTTTCCCAGAAAGATTAAAACTGGCCTCATTTATACGATGAATGTCACCGAACAAGGTAGCCAGGATCGTGACTACCCAGTTTTATACCAAACGACACAAGGGTATTTTGCACGGATATTAGGGCACGCAGAAACGCTTTGCGTATACGATACCTGCCAATTTCCTGATTTCACTAAAGTTATTATGGATTATGCTGATCCCGAATATAAAATTGACCGTAAGCAAAATGTTTTACCGAAAGAGTGCCAAAAAGCATTCTCTTTTGGAAAACAGCTGGCAAGCGGATAAAAGCCTAAAACCATAGATAATTGATATACACTATATTTATTTTTAATATTTTTATTTTATACAATTTATGACTATATTTGTCTCATACAAACGAAACAAAAATTTACATAATAAAAAGGAGACAAATCATGAAAGGAATGAAAAGCTTACTAACTATTTTTGCTGTATTCGCCTTTGTTGCTATTTCTAGTTCAGCGTTTGCGTTAGGCAACCCATACACAAATGAAAGTTCCAACTGGGATGTCACTCCTTCTGCAAAAGCCTTAGCAGCAGCCAGCTCATACGTTTATGATCAAGATTATCTGCAGGCAGTAAACAGTGATGCCGGTGCAGATATCATCCCATCAGCTAAAGCCGCAGCAGCAGCCAAATATTATCAGTATGATTCTGAGAAACTGATAGAAGGTATCAGTGATGGTGCAACCGAGCATTATTTTGCCGGTGAACATCAATCTGCTGAAGTTGACATGATCGTTAATCGCGCTTCAGAAAATTCATTGATCTGTACCAGTTGTTAATATCAGTACGGAATATTTAGAAAAAAGCCCGACTCGCTAAAATAGCAGTCGGGCTTTTTATTTGGTGTTGATATGCCCCCAAAGAGTCGATCACTATTTCAAATTTCTAAGATAATGTGAAAAGTAATAGATAATATCAGAGCTCCAGGTCCGTTTCCCCTATCCGACCAAATTTACAAGTTTAAAAAAACACACCATGCTATAGCGACCAACATATCACAAGAAAACTTTAATAATATTAGAGCCTTGACAAGGTTAGCTAGCCCAAATACACTGCTGTTCTTTTGACCTTTTTAAAGCCCCCTCCTTTAAATGATTTTTATGACCAAGCTTTCCGTCTCGGAGAACGATTGATGAAAATTACCCATTTTGTCACCCTATGCCTGTTCCTGTTGATTTTGACGGGATGCGGTCATCGTTACTCAACTGTAAAAAATGTCTCTTTAGGCCGTGTCACTTTTTACGACACTGAGAAAACCAAGTCTTGCGGTATCATAATCACAGATGCACACCTTGTCGGTAAAAATCTAAAAGTGACCGTTAATGGCATTAACTGCACTCCTGAAGTTGACGCAGAAAAATATAAAAAAATTTCACGATATGGACGCCAACCAGATCTCTTGACCTTACCGTTAGCTCCGGTCGGACTTATTGTCGGAGATGTCCAATTCGTCGAAAAAGCATTGATCGGTAAACACCACAAAAATGAAAGCATCGCTTTTCGGGATGAGAAACTGACCGGAAGAAAGCAGCAGGAGAACACACCATTTTCACGTGGACGTTTGACAACGACAATAACCGTCAGGTCCATTAATGAGTATGACGAGCGCCCCCTCGTTACAACGTTCCCAGCCCAAAAAGTCAAAACAGATAGAAGTTCGACATTTTCAATCCCTATCTCCTCGTACCTTGAACAGCTTGAAGAAGCCCCCAAATCCTTAAAACTTGAAATCAGTACCAGTTCATACAGTTTTAATTGCAGTTACAATGTCCCTTTAACAGAGCAACAGGTCAAAAGTCTTAACCTCTCAAACTCTGACTGGGAAGAAAAGTCAGCTGAAAGAACCTTACAAGCACTCCCTCAAAAAGAGCAACGCCAGATTTACCAAAAAGAACTCGTTGCAGCTCTGAAAGCACAAAACTACCCCTTGGCCATAAAGAACTTTCAACGTTTTGAACGACTCGGCATGGATCTGCCTGACAGTTTTCTGTACCACTATGGCAAAACCTTAGTCGCAATCGGAGATACAGCCACTGCCAAAGAAAAGTTCCAAGGCTATCTTGATAAAGCCGGAAAACAAGGTTTTTATGCCGAGCAGTCCAGCCAATATCTTGCGGATTTGAATCAATAAGGATTATCACGTGAATAAACATATTGCTTTTTTGTGCTTCGTCCTGAGTGTTTTTATTGTCAACGCCCCTGAATCCATGGCCGACTCTTCCACCTCAAAAAATAGTTCCCAGGGGAAGGTACATGTAGAGAAGAGCCCGACCATTCTAGAGACAGAAGGGATACCTGCCTATTTTGATGTTCAATGGAAGCAGTGGGTATTACTCGGAGAACCCGTTTTTAACTCCAAAGTCTTCTGGGGATTTATTTGGTACAAGCAGATTCACTTCAAAGATATGAACGGTAAAAATGTTAACCTGTATCCTTCCGATATCCCTGAAGAGGTTTTAATGAAGATATTTATAGTCAACCTTGATATCGAGGGAAGAATCGACGCTGAAGCTCTTCGCAGTATCGGTCTGGATCGGTTTAAAGATATCTATTTCAAGATTGATACAGGGGCCTTAGGCAAACCTGCTGTCGGAAAAAATGAGGGAACAGAAAATTATAATACCCCCGGCAGTCCGGACTGGAAGAAACTCTTCTACCAATATAGCGGAGATGAAAAGAAATATCTGTCGGAAAAACAGGCTAAAATAATTGTTAAGCACGGCTTCGAAGCTGTCGAAGCACTCTCCCGAGTTACCAGGCTTGATGTCAGTATCCACTCTGTCAAAGCCTGGTATAATGACCAACTTAAAGAGAAGCAGCTTAAGAAATTACAAGAGAAGCAGCAAAGAGAGCGTCAACAGTTAGCGGCAAAGCTAGAAAACCGGAAACGCCGGTATCAAGAGTTGCAAGAAAAAGAAAAACCCTCTCAAGATGACTTTCTAGCAGAACTCGATGCCCAACTCGCCCAAATTGATATGGAGGGGGATAAGCAGCGAGAAACAAACAATCTAGAGATAAAACATCAGCACGAAATCACTGAGATACAAAAAACCGCCCAAAACTATAGAGAAAATATCGACAAACAAAACCGGGAATACCAGATACGGCTTCAGGCCAAAAACGATGAAGTTGCAGGGCATGTACTTCCTGCTGAAGAACTTGAACCTTTTTTCGACAGCAAAATGAGCAGACACGGATATAAAAATGCCAAAGGCGATATTGTCATTAAACCGGCATTTATATATGCCAACCATTTTCAAATATTTAACAAAAAATACGCTTTGGTTAGCACCGGAAGCGTTGGTTGCAATGGTGCTGCAGACCTCAATAATAATGCGATAATCGATAGAAAAGGGAAAATAGTAACACCGAACTTTTTATACAACTCTTTTCCAGGAGGAAAAAGAGCGGAAGTTTGGGTTCTGAAATCTTACGATAATCCTCGGAAAGTCTACGCAAACAAAGATAGAGACAATCTGAGGAATAAATATCTCAAGTGGGAATATCAGACAAAAATGAGGTTTGAAGTGATCGAATATGATTCAAATTTCAATAGAATTGGTAGCAGATCAGAGACTAGCCACGAAAATGGGCACTGGTATTGGCTTGAGCACTGCTTTGGGATCGAAGAGCCCTCGGATTGAACAACTTCAGGAAGTCAAACAACACATTATAATAAAGCGGAGAAAGGCTGTTCCGTTAGGCCCAAGGCATAAGATTCACTCATTTGCACCAGCTGCTAATAGCCGCATATTCGTTTAAAAAAAAGCCCGACTCGCTAATGTTTAGGTATCGGGCTTTTTTTGTTGATTGTCATTTACAGGCATTAAATAGGCATTGATTTTCACAATTATGGATGCTAAATATGACCCGCGTAACACATCATAATTCATCGGGGCGTAGCGCAGCCTGGTAGCGCACCTGCTTCGGGAGCAGGGGGTCGAAGGTTCAAATCCTTTCGCCCCGACCATAATAAAAATAAGCAAATAAATGGAAGGGTCGATTTTTGTAATCGACCTTTTCTTATTTACAGCAATTTAAGCCAGGTTACCGCATTCTATTGCTCTTAAGTTTTTACTGCTTTACCTACCAATCTTCATGCACTCATTTCTTAGCCTTTCCGTCTCTTTCCTCACAATCGATTATCTTTTGCTATAATTTGAATTTATAACCATTTATGTGGAGGTCGATATGATATTCAAGATGTTGATGACGGGTTTATTCATAATAATGATATCCGCATCCCCGGTGTGCGCTGATTCAGATATCGACGAAGGAAAAACCTATTTCAATGACGCGACCCTTGGTAGCAACGGGAAAAGCTGCGCCAGTTGTCACCCAGACGGAAAAGGTCTGGAACAGGCTTGTGATTATGATGTTCCAACCCTACAGGAATTTGTCAATTTTTGTATTCGTGATGCAATGAAAGGCAAAATGCTAGCCGCGGACGATCCACGGGTGATCAAAATTGAAAAATTGATGCGCTCGCAATATTGCAAATAATAGCACTATCCCACTGGCAGAAAGCTGGCTAAATACCCCTATTTGCTGTTTTAAACTTTTACTTTGCTATACGCCCAATTTATGCAAAGCTATTCACTGCTTATTTAAACCCGCCCTCCACAACCTGACTTAAACATATCCCTTTGTTTATTGCTCATGCCACACACGCTTAAGGAGACGCTTAACATGCAATACCGTAAAGTGCCTAAAAATGGTGACGATCTGTCAATTCTTGGTTTTGGCTGTATGCGCCTACCGACCAAAGATGGTCGCATTGATGAACCACGCGCTATCGCACAAATTCGTGGATCTATTGATCGTGGCGTTAATTATATTGACACAGCCTGGCCTTACCATGGTGGCGAGAGTGAACCTCTGGTTGGGCGCGCATTGCAGGACGGCTACCGGGAACAAGTTAAACTAGCTACCAAGCTGCCCTCCTTTCTGGTGAAAACCAGAGAAGATATGGATGGCTATCTGAATGCTCAATTAAAAAAGTTACAAACCAGCTCTATCGATTATTACCTGGTTCACACTCTGACCGGTCCGGTCTGGGACACGATGGTTAAACTCGGTATTCATGAGTTTCTGGATCAAGCCAAAGCAGACGGACGCATTATTAATGCCGGTTTTTCCTTTCACGGTCTGCCGGATGATTTTAATCGTATTGTCGATGCTTACCCGTGGGATTTTTGTCAGATTCAATACAATTATCTGGATGAAGATTATCAGGCCGGTAAAGCTGGGCTTGAGTATGCTGCCAGTAAAGATCTGGCAGTTATCATCATGGAACCGTTAAGGGGTGGTAGTTTGGGCAGACCTATTGCCCCGCCTGAGATTGCTGATATCTGGGCTCAAGCAAAAACCAAACGCACACCTGTAGCTTGGGCCTTAGAGTGGCTATGGCACCATCCTGAAGTCACTTGTATCCTTTCCGGCATGAATGAAGAGGATCATATTGATGAAAATATTACTCTGGCAGAGAATGCCCGCCCCGGCCTCCTCAACCCTGAAGAAATAGCCCTGGTTGCACAAGCAGGAACAACCTACCGTCGTCTAATGAGGGTCAATTGTACCGGTTGTGGCTACTGCATGCCGTGCCCGACTAATGTCAATATCCCGATCTGTTTTGAAATGTTTAATAATTTACATATGTTTAAATCAGAAGTAGCGAAAATGGGTTATGCTTTTAGAATGGGGGGAGATCTTACTGACGGTATTGCCGGATACGCTTCCCAATGCGTACAATGCGGTCAATGCATTGATAAATGTCCGCAGAACATTCCTATTCCCGAGGTTCTTGCTGAAGTCGTTAAAGACATGGAAGGTCCGGAGTTGCAAGATAGGCTTAAAATTGCTCGGCAGAACATGTTGAAAGCACGTGAATAGCAATTAGAAATAAAAAGAGCATGCAGCCCTGTCGATTGCATGCTCTTTTGATAGCTGAATATATTCTTACGATGAAGGTCAGGCAGCGATCGACTCGATCAATTGGGTCAGTTCATGCACTGCATTTTGTTTACTGAAGGATAAGCTTCCGAGTTGCTTCGCTCTTGCGGCTATATCAGCAGTTAAATAGCCACTTAGCAGAACCGTAAGCTTGTGGGGGATGTCGCACGCCCCATGGTATAACAGATCGAGAAATTCAATACCGTCCATACCCGGCATTTGGTTATCAGTAATAATAATATCGTAACAAGGTTGCCCCTTGGGGCATTGAGAATTGTCTTTGATACAATCGAGAGGAGAAGAAAAGGCCGAAACGGTAAAGTCATAATCGGACAAAAACTCGGTAAGAAGCTCACGATAATTATCATCATCTTCAACGATTAAAGCCGTTTTATCCATTATGACCGCCCCCAGTTTTGTTATGGATAACAATCTAATAAAGGTACTCTTTATCTACTTTAAAAGCAACTAGAAAGTCCTCCTAAATATTTAATTTAAAACTTATTTTTACCTACAAATGGCTAAGAACAGGTATTACTAATACAGTCAACATTTTGTCAGACACGCTATTTTATTAGGAAAATCCTGAATTCAATGACATGACGAAAGTATGCACTTAAACGATGTCTATAAAATTACCATTTCGCCACCTTGAACCTTATTTTTTTGCTGGTCTTTTTGATGATCCGATTCTACTGATTCGCATCAATCCAGGTCATCGGATGCTGATGTTTGATTGTGGGCAGATCCATCACCTGGCAAAACGGATCTTCACTCATCTAGATACGGTATTTATTAGCCATGCACATATGGATCACTGGATGGGTATTGATTCCGTCATCCGCCACCTGATCGTTGCTGACCGAACAATCAATATTTATGGACCGCCCGGTCTGGCCGATAAAATGGAAGCCAAACTTAAAGGTTACGACTGGAATCTGACGGAGAATTATTGGTGTGATTGCCGGGTTTATGAAATTGCAGACAAAACATTAACGAGTTGGCTTTTTATTGGCGCACAAGCCTTTCGCCGCCAGCAACCACAACAACAAACCATCTCGGACCAGGTCATTTATACAGATGATTATTGTCAGGTAAAAGCCGAAACCTGTTACCACGATATTGTCAGCATTGTTTATCGCATTGAAGAAAAACCACCTTTTATTATTGATCAAGAAACATTGACCGCCCATAAAATTGTTCCTGGCCCATGGTTAAGTGAGCTGAAAAAAATCTATCTATCAGCATCTCACCCACCTGGGCATCATCACCTACTGAGCCAGATTGAGCAGGCGACAGGACTATCTTCGGCACAACTTATTGAAACCTATGTCAAAAAGCTATCACCCCTGGCAATGGGATACATCAGTGATATCAGCTTTGATCAGCGGAATCTGAACAAGCTGCTCCCTTTTATGGCCAATCTGCAACTGCTTATCAGTGAATGTACCTACCTTGCCAACCACCGCCAGCGCGCCAGGGCTGCAGACCATCTCTGCACAACAGACCTTTCTCAACTCTTGAAGAACCTCAAGCCTAGCTACTTCCTCCCCATGCACCTGTCAAAATCATATCGAAAACAGCCAGAAAAACTATACACCGAGCTATTAGCTCCGCCAGAGACAACGATACTTTCCCTCCCCCCTTTTCTTACGCCACAGCCGCTACAAACAGATGCCATTAAATATGAGGCTTTCGAAAATGAAGATATAGACAGAAAAACAACTTAATTCACATTGCTCACAATTTAAACTGGCACTTTTCAATTTTATTGATTAAAGATTAATTCTGTCTTATTATTAACCCTTACTTAAAAATACGGCTTTTAACTTTTTCTGGAGAAACTATGGATAAAATCCTGATCGTTGAAGACAGTAAAATGTTCGTAAGTCTGCTCACCAAGCGTGTGACGGCTGACTTTGGACTTACCTGTGATACGTGTTCAACCTATCAGGAAGCTGTAAATCTATTCGCCCAAGGGCAAACAGATTACCTTTTAGCGGTACTTGACCTAACCCTCCCCGGCTCTCCAGATGGTGAAATTGTCGATCTGGTAAAAGCACAAGGTATTCCCGTTGTTGTTGTCAGTGGCCGAATCGATGCCCTTATCCGCGACAAAATTTTAGAAAAACAGGTTCTTGATTATATTATGAAAGGACCTCATACCCTTGATCTGCTATCAACGACTATTAGTCGTTTCTTGCGCAATCGGCACATTCAAATACTTCTGGTGGAAGACTCTAAACTGGTACGTGACAGTACCCAAGTCATTCTCGAAAATCAGAAATTTTCTGTCATCGTTGCTAATGACGGTCTAGAAGCGGTGCAAAAGCTGCAAAAACATCCAGACATCAGACTGGTTATTACCGATTATAATATGCCGAAAATGGATGGTTTTGAGCTGACTGCCCAAATTCGCAAACACTACACGATGGACAAAATTGCTATTATTGGCATGTCTGCCCATGGCAATCCTTTGCTTTCAGCTCAATTCTTGAAACGTGGCGCAAACGATTTTATTAATAAACCATACTTTGAAGAAGAGTTAGTCTGGCGCGTTCATCAAAATGTCGAAATGATTATGCACCTTCAACAGCTGCGTGAATATGCAACCAAGGATGCATTAACAGGATTATACAATCGGCGCTACTTTTTTGAGGCCGCTGGAAAATTCTATGCCCAAGCGCAAAAAGAAAATCTTCCACTGGCTGTTGCCATGATTGACATCGATCACTTTAAGCAGATCAATGACACTTATGGGCACGCATGTGGCGATTCAGTCATTCAAAAAGTTGCACTGGTGCTAAGAAACAGTTTCTCATCAGCCGATATAGTCGCTCGCATTGGTGGTGAAGAATTTATTGTCATGACGAGTCAGAAAAACTCAAAAGAGCTTCATACGTGCTTTGATCAATTGTGTCAAAAAATTGCTCAGCTTGACATCAGGGAGAAACAAGAAAAAGTTTCCGTTAGTGTTTCCATCGGAATTAACTGCCAGCTAGAAAATAGCCTGGATAAAACCATCTCCCACGCGGATGAACTTCTGTATGAGGCCAAGCATTGCGGCCGAAACCGTGTTGTTTCAAACGCACCTGGCGATTAAAAAATGACCTCCTGACATTTAGCAAACAATTGTGCTACTTTGCGTGAAAATTCATTTTTTCATGAAAGGTTTTATCATGCACAAGTTTATTCTCTTTTTTCTTTTTACAATCCTACTCTTTATCAGCGGCTGTGAAAGCACCCAGCAAAAAGCCTATGATTTAAAAGCTGATACAATTGGCACACACCGTGTCGTCGAAGTCTTTACCGAAGCCGGAACACAAGTTGCTACCATTGAGGACAAACGTATGCGCTTTGAACTGGTTGGTGAACGATCCGTACGGTTGTGGCTGGGTGATAAAAATGAAAAAGTTATGATCGGGAATCTTGGCTTTATTATTCGCGATAAATAGAACGGTTAAAACCACCACTGCCTGAATCGAAGGAGGCAAGGATATGGCTCAGATAGAAATCATCAAGGGAGATATCACCACTCTTAAAGTCGATGCCATTGTCAACGCTGCCAACAGTAAACTTGAAGGCGGTGGTGGTGTTGATGGCGCTATTCATCGGGCGGCTGGCCCCGAGTTACTCCATGCCTGTCAGCAACTAGATGGCTGCCCAACAGGTTCAGCTAAATTGACCCAAGCCTACCAGCTACCGGCACATTACGTTATTCATGCCGTTGGTCCAATCTGGGACGATGGCCATAAGCATGAAGCAGAACTCCTTGCTTCATGCTATCGGACGGCACTAGAACTTGCAGTTCAACATAATATCAAAAGCATTGCCTTTCCGGCCATCAGCTGCGGCGTGTACCGCTTTCCCATTGCTCAGGCTGCGGAAATTGCTGTCACCACAATCAAGAATTTCATCAAACAATACCAGGCTCCTGAAAAAGTCATTCTGGTCTGCTTTAACCAAGACAATTATGCGGCTCTTGCTACAGCATTAGGGGCAACGGCTCTCACCCTATAAGTTGACAGCGCGAAAACGTTTGATAATTTCTTCTTCCTGCATCCCCTTAAGCATAAAGTCGCGAAAGGTTTTTTCGGTCAGTGTCGGAATTTTATCCTGAAGCTGAACCAGCGAAATCATATTGACCATATCGGCAGCATTTGTCCGTATCGGCACTAATTCGCCACTCAACAATTCTTCCCACATTAAATGAGCGGTGGCGACCCCTAATCCCATGCCCAGTTTTAGTCCGGAGATCAATGCTTCGTGACTATCCAAAGTCATCACAATATTCAAATTGTCCGGCACCTTGCCAAAGTGATGACGAAACCATAAATCAAGAATCGAAGGATCATCTTCATCCGTTATGAATTCACGTTCAAGTAATGATTCATAACCTGGGTTCGGCGTTAGATACTGCTCAGCATATTCTTTGGTACAGGTGAGAATCATCACCTCTCTAAGAAGAGGATCCATACTGAAAATATCCGGAAATCCCGCCAATTCGCCTTTATTAAAATAGACATCGACCAGAGCAAAATCAAGATCACCAGCTTGTATCATGGTGAGAAGGGGTACTGATTCCTTCAATTTCAGACGAAACTGAACGTCTGGGTACAACTGGCGAAACTGATGACAAAAACGAGGTAGATACACTTTACCAAACTCGCGCGGGGCACCAATCCGAAGGATACCACTGGGCCGTTCCAGAGGTTGGCGAAGGTAAGGGATTTCTTGTTGAAGACGATTTATAAATGGTTCAGCAAGCTCAAACAGCCTGGCTCCTGCCGTTGTCGGAACCAGCTTTTTATGCAGCCGGGTAAACAGGGGAACACGTAATTCGGCTTCTAATTTTTGTAACTGTTGGCTAACCGCCGGTTGAGTCAGGTTCAATTCACGTGCGGCAGTAACGACACTTCCACTACGATAAATGTAGAAGAAAACCTTCAAGCGATTCAAATCCGGCAGCATAAGTAAAACCTATCCTATAATTTATTAAGAATAATTTTACTTATACATGATCCCCACCTAAACTTCAATCAGAAGCGAAGCAAATCAAAGGAGGCATTTATGGCCATTATCTTTTTCATTATATTTCTGATCGTTGCTCCTATCGTGTTGTTCTGCGATACTAAATCGACAACTTGGGAAGACGATTCACGTATCATTAACGCTCGTGGCTTAAGCAGTGAAGATCGCTTTCATCTGGTGTCTCGCTGGGGAGCGCAAAATTAATTTCTGTTTCCTTTTCATTAGCCTGGAGCCGATCGACTATACAGGGTTTCTAAGAAAAAAACCTATTCGACAGGGATAACGGGGATGAACAGGATAATGCGATACAAATACGCTCTTTTATCTTATTCATCCGATTTATCCCTGTTAATTGGCATCTGACCTGTTTTTTTAAACGACTAACTCTTCCCACCATTTAAGTTTACTATTATCACTGTCCCAAATCTTTTTCCCACCGTCACCGCGCTCATCATTGCACTTAGTCAAAATTTCCAATTGCTCTTAATACGCGGTAAACGTTAAACTGTCGCATTATTCAGCTTCCATTGTCGCCTTAACCTGTAAAGAAGGTTTAGATTTGTATACCGATAAAGTTTTAGAACATTTTCAGAATCCGCGTAACATTGGAATCATTGAGGACCCAACAGTACTGGTTCAGGTTGGTGAACCGAGTTGTGGTGATGCGTTACTACTCACTATGACCATTGAAAATGATCATGTCACCGACATCAAAGTAAAAATTTATGGCTGCGGTGCAGCCATTGCCACATCTTCTATTGCCACTGAGATGACTATTGGTCAGCCTCTTGATCAAGCCGTTCAGATTACCGAACAGTCTATAGCCGATGCTCTTGGTGGCTTGCCGCCAGAAAAAATGCATTGCTCCAATATGGCTGCAGGTGCCATCAGAGGAGCAATCAACGAGTATCGCAAAGCCATGGCTACAAAAGCTGCCGAATCATCCCAATTATCTGAATAGTTCATATATCTTTAGCCACTGGAGCCACACATGACTCTTTTTATCCTGATCTGCGCCGCTTATCTGATTGGCGCTATCCCGACTGGTCTGTTATTAACCCGCTTACTCGGAGGAGAAGATATCCGTAAGGCTGGCAGTGGGAATATTGGAGCAACCAATGTTTACCGGGTCGCCGGGCGTAAACTGGGCCTGATTACCCTGCTGGGAGACTGCCTGAAAGGCGTTATTCCTGTCGTTTTCGCCCAACAATTGTTTCACATCAGTGGCGGGAGCCTGGCACTGGTTGCCATGGCCGCATTTATTGGCCACTGTTTTCCCGTTTACCTCGGTTTTAAGGGGGGCAAAGGGGTAGCAACAGCGTTGGGAATATTTCTGGTACTATCCCCACTTTCAATTCTTGGTGCTCTGATTGTTTTCATCCTGGTCTTATGGAAATGGCGCTATATTTCCCTCGCGTCAATTTCTGCCGCTGCCATCATTCCATTCCTTGTTCTGGCAGTATCTCAATCATTTTCTTTATTTGGCGCGACTCTTGTCATTGCGCTACTGGTTATCTGGCGCCATCGCACCAACATTGAACGGTTACGCTCAGGCACGGAAAACAAATTTAACCTGTAAACTATGCGTCGATTCCTATTATTTCTGCTTCTTATTATTTGTATCGCTATTGGTGCCTCTAGCTACGTGGCCTATCAGAACTTCCTGGTTCCTGTTGCCCCATCCCAGACGGTGGTTCTGACTATCGGCAATGGCAGCAGCCTACAGCGAGTTGCCCGTCAGTTAGAGCAACAGGGTGTTATACGCTCCAGCTTGAGCCTGCGCCTTCTCGCTCGGTTAAATCCTCAAAACAGTCTGATCCAAGCTGGTACTTATCGGTTTTCCGATCCTGCGCTACCTGAACAGATCATGATGCGCCTGGTGAAAGGTGACGTCGAAAAAGTTCAGCTGACAATACCTGAAGGCTTTACCCAAGCTCAAATAATCGACCGTATTGTCCAATTACACTATGGTCATGCTGAAAAATTAACATCCCTAGCCCATGATGCCAATTTTATCAAAAGCCTGAACATCAGTGCAAACAGCCTTGAAGGCTATCTCTTTCCTGAAACCTACTCGTTTGCTCCGGGAATTGATGAAGAAAATCTGCTTAAAATGATGGTTAGCCAATTTAGAGCCAATATCACTACCGAACTAACAAAGACTGCTAAGCAGCAGGGGTTGAATATTCATCAACTGGTAACGCTGGCTTCCATTATTGAAAAAGAGACGGGACAAAAAAGCGAAATGCCAACCATTTCTTCGGTATTTCACAATCGCCTGAAACGTAATATTCCGCTCCAGACTGACCCGACCGTTATTTATGGTACCCCTGACTTTGATGGAAATCTTACCCGTAAGCATCTGAAAACTCCCGGGGCATATAATACCTATTTGAATCGTGGCCTACCTCCGGGCCCAATTGCTAACCCCGGCTTAGCAGCACTGCAGGCGGCGGCCCACCCTGAAAAAACCAGATACCTATATTTTGTTGCGCGCGGCGATGGCAGTCATCAATTCTCCCGCACTCTCAAAGAGCATAATGCTGCAGTAAGGAAATATCAATTAAGGCGTAAATCGCGCTAAAAAAAACTCCAGGCAAAACCTGGAGTTCTTTTTACTTTTCTGTTCCGGAATAAAGTTTGATGTCTAAACTTTCACTATCTCAACTGTTCCCCGATTACTGGCATCGGGTAAGGCACTCTGGATATTACCATCACTGAAATTATACGGTGCAAACAGAACCCCGGCCGGCACAGCGTCAGTGACCTGTCCTTTTAAGACAACCGTTCCGCTATCACTACTCAGCTTCACCATATCGCCTGAATTGATCCCATTTTTTTCAGCATCGACAGGGTTAATCTGCAATAAACACTCGGCTTCAATTTCTTGTGGGGCACTGGCTCTGGTTGATGTTGAGCCAAAATGAATCTTTGAAGATCCGGTAATTAACTGTAGGCCATCAGCCTCATCACCACAGGTAATCAACTGATACTTAAGTCCATCTGCGGGAATCTGATACAGAGCTTTTTGACGATAAGGACGCTTACCGCCACAGGTTGTAAGCCCTTCATAAAGACCTGTCAACTCCGCTATTTCATTATTAACCGCGTCCATAGTCGGCGCTTTCTCTGCACCGCTGAGACGCTGATAAAGTGAACTGAGAATATCCCAATCGCTAAGACTTTCGGCGACGTTTTTCACTGCTTTACCAAGTGTTGATAAGCGATGGTCCAGAGAGGTATAGGTACCAACCTTCTCAGCATAGGACGTTGCTGGTAAGACAATTTTTGCTAATCTCGTCACAGCAGAGGGGAAGATATCCTGGGTAATCAGCACATTGACTTTTTCCAGCGCCTTTAACCACCGGTTACTATTTGGAAAGCTCAGTGGATTCACAGCAGCGAGGTACAGACAGCGAATCTTACCGGCTTCAATTTCCTGTAAAATTCCCTCGGCATCAAGGCCCCCCTGAGGCATCTGACATTGCCACTGCGCTGCAAAGCGGTCTGCATTTGTCGCGTAGTCCTGATAACCAGGTAATGCTTCAGGATAGACACCCATATCGAGAAGTCCTTGCATATTGCCTTTTTCATCCAGCGGATAAAGGCCGCCGCCATTGTTTAAAGCTCCGGTTAACAGGGCCAGGTTGGCAATCGCCCCCGATTTGGACAGGCCATATGCAGAATGGGTGACGTCGCCACCAAAGACGATCGCAACCTTCTGCGCTTGGCCCAGTAACGCTGCCGCTTCACGCAACTGGTCAACACTCAGGCCGGTCCGGCTTGTCAGTACATCAAGATCGATAGAGGCGATGTCCTCTTTGAGCTCTGCAAAGTTTGTGACCTGAGGCTCAACCACTTCAAGATCGAGATAACCTCCTTCAATCATGAGGGCAATCAACCCGCGGACCAGACTTATTTCACTACCAGGCTTATAAAGCAAGGTACTATTGGCCAGCTTATCAAGATGAATACTGCGCATATTTGCGACAATCAAAGCAGCATTGTTCTCATTAGCAGCTTTGCGAATTTGCCATTCAACTGCAGGTGCCTCTGCGGTCGGGTCAGCACCTATCACGAGAACAGCATCAGCCTCTCCTATGGCGCTCAGGGAATTACTGGCACCATGAAGTCCCAATCCTTTATCCAGAGCTCGCAAAGCCCGCATTGCACCATAACGTGCCTCACTATCGATATTGTTGCTGCCAATAACTGCCCTGAACATTTTCTGAAAGAGATAGTTTTCTTCATTGGTCAGTCGTGGTGACGCCAGACCTGCAACAGCACCAGCGCCGCTTTCGGCAATGATTCGCTTGATTTCGCTAACCGTGGTATCGAGTGCACTATCCCAATCGACAAGTCTATCATCAATATGCGGCTCCTTGAGCCGATGAGGATGATTGACAAAATCGTAACTAAAAAAGCCCCCGACACAAAGGTTGCCATTATTAATCGTGGTGTTGTCGTCTGAGGTAACGCGACTGATCTTATTATCGAGAGTGTGGATCTCTATCTGGCACTGGCTGCTGCAATAATGGCAGATCGACTCGGTTTTTTTGAGTTGCCAGGGCCGGGCTTTAAATTTGAAAGGTTTGGAGATCATTGTCCCGGTTGGGCAGACAGAAACACAGTTCCCGCAGAAGGTACAGTTTTCCAATTTTTTATCGATGAAAGCGCGATCCCCTTTGGCGTTTACAAAGAGCGCATCAGCACCAACAATTTCATGACAGACTTTGACGCACTTTTCACACAAAATACAGCGTGATGGCACCTGCTGAATCAACGGCCAATGATCGATGGTAACAGGATTGACATCATCAGCAGTAAACTCCTGCCTTGTGACATCAAGGTCATAACAGGTGTTCTGCAGTTCGCACTCACCGCCAGCATCACAAACGGGGCAATCAAGGGGATGATTCACCAGGATCAGTTCCATGATTTGCTTGCGGGTTCGTGTCAATCGTTCAGATTGGGTGGTAACATTGATCCCTTCTTTGACCGGCGTATTACACGCAGTCATAGGACGATCGACACCTTCAATCTCAACCGCACAAATTCGACAGGCACCTGTTGCAGATACCTTTTCCAGCCAGCATAGAGTCGGAATATGGATTTCAAGTTTTCGGGCCGCTTCAAGTATTGTTGTGCCCTTGGGAACGCTAATCGCCTTACCATCTATTGTCAGGTTGACCATTATCCTCTCACCTCAGATCCCGGCTGCAAATACAACCTTGTATGATATCAATTTTTCAATGTGTAATAACTTTACGATCAATCAGACAGCAATCATCGATACCCGGTAACAGCGTAAACAGCGCTCTGCCTCTGTCACCGCATCAATATCGCTGAAGCCTAGTTCAACTTCGTTATAATTACCTTTACTGGCCCGTTCGCGACCATGAATTTCTTTCTGGTTAAAACGCTCAACGGCATCGAGCCAAGGCACATCTTCATTTTTGTCGTAGACACCAAGATGGGTCAGAATATCTTCATGGAAATCTTCATCCGTCAAATACGCCTGTCCCTCTTCCAGCCAACGCTGAATAACCCGCGCAGCGCGATGAGCATTACCGACACAGGCCACAACCGTCAAAGGACCGATTTCGGCATCACCAGAGGCAAAGACACCATCCATATCGGTCATCAAGGTCCGCGATAAGGGATTACCCATAACATCATTCAAGTCCCGGCCAGCACCATTTTTAAGCGGGACATATTTGGTAATGACCGTCTTCCAACGGGTAATTCCAATACCACTGTCTTCATTGATGAATGACAAATCAGGATCCTGCCCGATAGCCGGAATCAGAGTGTCACATTCAACTACAAACTCACTACCAGGAACTGGCTGAGGACGACGCCGCCCCGACTCATCCGGTTCACCCAATTCCATCCGTACACACTCAACACCGGTCACCTGGCGCGCATCATCGACAATGATTTTTTTAGGCAAGACCAGAAATTCAAAGCGCACCCCTTCTTCATCAGCTCCTTCAATCTCCCAGGTATCAGCCGGCATTTCATTACGTGTCCGCCGATAAAGAAGCACCGACTCTTCCGCTCCTTCACGTAAAGCCACCCGGACACAGTCGATCGCCGTGTTACCACCGCCGACGACACAAACCTTTTTCCCCATACCGGTTGGTTTGCCCATATAGGCATCACGTAAAAACTCGATGCCACCAGCAAGGAAACCATTATAGCCCTCGTCTTCCCCTTCAACCCCCATCGGTTTTGACTTATGGGCACCAGGCGCAACAAGAACTGCTGAATATTTTTCTTTAAGCTCCATCAGACTGATATCAGTGCCAACCCGGGTGTCATAAATAATTTCAACGCCCAGGGAGCAGATAATGTCGATATCGCGTTGCAGAATATGGCGTGGCATACGGTAGGCGGGAATCCCGACAGCAATCATACCGCCCCCGAAACCTTCCGGTAGCGCTTCGTAGATGGTACAGGGATAACCTTCCATAGCGAGGTAATAAGCTGCGGCCAAACCAGCAGGACCGGCACCAACAATAGCAATGGACTTATCTTTTTTAGGCTTAGGTTGCATGGGTGGCTGATGATGATGTTTCCACTCATAATCAGATGCGGTTCGTTTCAACACCATAATATTGATGGGATCATCAACATTGGCGCGCCGACAGGCTGTTTCGCAGGGGTGAGGGCAGACCCGACCACACACAGCCGGCAAAGGCATACTTTCGCGAATAACCGCAAGAGACTCATCAAAGCGACGCTCTTTTATTGCTTCAATATAAGCAGGAATATCGATATGAGCAGGACACTTATCCTGACAGGGAGCGGTCAGCTTAACCTTATAGTCGACCGTCTTTTTAGCTGGTTGTTCGGCTTTATTAATGTAGGCGAGATATTCGGGTCGAAAGTGACGGACACTATCAACGATAGGCGTTGCTGAAGTCTGACACAGAGTACATTTACAGTTCTGAAGCAATTCAGCGATATTTTCAATGATATCGAGGTCTTCTTCTTGACCTTCACCCTTAACGATGCGTGCCAGTGTATCCTGCATGACTCGTGTTCCTTTTTTACCAGGTGAACACTTAGCACAACAATAATCTTCCTGCACGCGGCGGGCATATTCGGCAGCCATGGCAACCACATCAACAGCGGAATCGTTGATGATGATACCATCCCAGCCCATAAAAGCAGAAATTTGCTTTTCTCCATCGAAAGTTACCGGCAGTTTTTTGCTGGCGACTTCAACGTCAGCGTCCCCTCCCTGGCGATTATCGACAACCTGTCGTCCCCAACTGGAAAATGAAACCTGTGACAAACCTGCCTCCTATAACCTGCTCGGGAGCTCACCAACCGGAAGACCCAAAGCCTATATGCGGAAGTTCAACGGATGATCTGAAGGTTTTCAGACTTGCAAATCGTATACAGTATGCAGCTTGATACCACAAACAGCGTTATTAAATCAAGGCTATTTTTTCTTGTAAAAGTTTACAGCAAAAACAATAAAACCAAATAATAACAGTTAATTGGAAATATTTTTTAACGTATTAACAAGCACTTTGAATAAACACAAAAGTCGACGACTTTACGCTTTGCCCCAAATAATAACCCTTATACGGCATCGCGAACAAAACGGAACGAACAATCATTCCGGAACGGATTGTAGCTTGTCCGATTATTGCCTGGCGTGACTATTGCCACGGAACAGGAGGTGCAGGTTCAGTTATTTTCCAGCCATCACCACTAGAGGCACCCTCCTCTTTAGGAGCTTCCCAGCGCTGGCGCCAATGCCATTCTTTGATGCGTGAAGATGGTAAACGATAATATTCCAGCACATAAAGAGCTTCGGCCCAGTGCTCCTCAACATGCAAAGTCACATGACGGATTTTACTACCAACGACATAGAGATCCTTGTCGTCGATAAATTTTTGGTTAAAATCATCCTGAACGGTTGCAGTCATGTAGCCAGCTGCGGTGGAAAAATCTTTCCACCGCATTGCTTCACAAAACTTATCTGTCAATTCAGGGAGATCTGAACTTATTTTCGATGTTTGAAAACACCCCATAGGCAGCAGCAATAACATCAACAATACAATGCGAACCAACATAAACGCTCTCCCTACCCAATCAGTTACTCACCTGCCTGACTGGCGTTTTCTTTTAACTTGGCAATCGTCTCTGCATAGTCAGGACTATTAAAAACCGCACTACCAGCGACAAAAACATCGGCACCAGCGGCGGCAACCTCGGCAATATTGTCGACTTTTACACCGCCATCAACTTCTAACTCAATATCCAAACCCAGAGCGTCTATCTGCTCTCTAAGCAATTTGATCTTAGGTAGACAGGAATGGATAAACGACTGACCACCAAAACCAGGATTCACAGTCATCAACAACACCAGATCCAGGTCAGGAAGAATCATATCCAAAGCACTTAAAGGAGTCGCCGGATTCAGGGAAACACCCGCTTTTTTCCCCAGCGACTTGATCAACTGAACAGTACGATGCAGATGACGATCAGCTTCAGCATGGACAACGATAATATCGGCACCAGCTTTGGCAAAAGCAGGAATATACTGACTTGGATTTTCGATCATCAGATGCACATCAAGGGGCAATGATGTCACGGGACGAATGGCTTCAACCACCAATGGGCCAATGGTTATATTAGGAACAAAATGACCGTCCATGACATCAACATGAACATAGTCAGCCCCCCCGGCTTCGATAGCTTTAATTTCTTCACCCAAACGGGCAAAATCTGCCGAAAGAATAGATGGTGCAATTTTAATCATGTTTATTTTCCTGACCTTTATGCTCGCGATTTCAAATTTGACATTTCAGATTTAAGATAAATAAGACTGTTAACGCAGAGCCGCAAAGATGTAGAGTTCGCTGAAAAAATCTATTTTTAGGGCTTAACCCCAAAAGCGTTGCCACCTCTCTGCGCCTTTGCGGCTCTGCGTCAGGATAAGCCTTTGACTTTCTTCGTGACTATAAGTTTTAAAGCTCTAGCCACGTCGCTTAAAGCGCGCCGCAAAAAAAGCATCCATGCCACCATGGCGGTGAGGATAAGTTCTCAATATCCCCTGTTCAGTCATCAGCTCCAACCAGTCAGGGTAATATTCGCGTAAATCTTCTAGTTCGAAACCAGGGTGTTCTTGAAGAAATTGTGCGACGACCTCATCACTCTCCTTGTAACTAAACGTACACAGAGAATAAAGCAATTTACCCCCAGGCTTTACCAGCGATGCGACATTGTGCAGCAACTGCTGTTGGAGAGCAGCCAACTCTTTAAGATTGGCAGGACCTTTATTCCAGCGCCCTTCCGGGTTCCGCCGTAACACCCCTAAACCACTACATGGGGCATCGAGTAAAACCCGATCAAAGCTTTCCTCGACCAGTAATTCGGGCAGGTCGGTTAAATCACAGAGTTCAGCACTCACCGAAGAACACCCCAGGCGCTTTGCTCCCTGCTTAATCAAATCAACCCGCTGGGGATATTTATCAAGCGCAGTGATATCTGCCTGATTATTTGTTAAAGCGGCTAACGCTGTTGTTTTACCACCGGGAGCAGCACAGGCGTCAAGAATCTTATGACCGGGTTGGGCGTCTAATAGATGCGCTATCAAACTACTCGCTTCATCCTGCACCTGATAAAGACCTTCTTCGTTTCCAGGGATGGGTTGTTCACCCCGCAGCTCCAGGGTCATTGACTCTGAAACATATGTACACCGCTTGACCTGATGTCCAGCTTCCCTCATGGCGGTTTCAAAACTGTCGTAATCCGTTTTCAGGGTGTTGACTCGCAGAGTCATGGGAGCGGACTGAGTCAGGCTTTCGGCCAATGCTCTCGCTTCAACATTGGGCAATTGTCGCATAATTTCTTTAGTCAACCAGACCGGCATACTGCAAACGTGTTGCAGATAGGGCTTAATCTGGTCCGGTGTCGGCCATGGGATCTCCTCCCGACCACGATCTAAAGAACGCAAAACACCATTAATAAGACCGGTACCTTTATCAAAACCAACTTCACGAGCCAGGTCAACCGAGGCACTGACAGCGGCATGAGACGGAATTCGATCCAGCTCAAGCAACTGATAGGCCCCTAAGCGCAATACCCACAGCATTCCTGGTTGTAAACGATGTAATGGCCGGCTGCAAAAAGGCGTTAAAGCAAAATCGATCCGACCTTGCAAGCGCAAAACGCCATAAACTAACTCAGTAACAAGACGACGATCACGTTCATCAAGCACGGAACGATTAAGGGCTGCGTCAAGGACCATATCCGCATAAGCCCCCTCAGCAACCCTTTCCAAAATATCGTAAGCCAGTCGCCGTGGACTGGCATCAGCAGGTGTATACAAGATTAAATCCGCATTCCTTCCAGGCGTCTGATCCGTTCATCCATGGGCGGATGGGTAGAAAACAGATTGGCCAATTTATTTCCTGACAGAGGATTAACGATAAACATGTGAGCAGTTGCTTCATTAACATTGTTCATCGGTGCCCGCTGATTGGACATTTCAAGTTTACGCAAGGCATTGGCCAAAGCATGTGGCTGACCACAAAATTTTGCACCAGTCTCGTCAGCACCATATTCACGCGACCGGGAAATCGCCATCTGTACCAGCATTGCAGCAATCGGAGCCAGAATCATCATGCCGATCATGGCCAGAGGATTACTATCCTCATCATCACGACCACCACCAAAAATCAAGGCCCACTGTGCCATATGAGCCAGATAACTTATCGCTCCGGCAAAGGTTGCAGCAATAGAACCAATTAAGATATCCCGATTCTGCACGTGCGCCAGCTCATGAGCCATAACGCCCTTGAGTTCGTCACGGCTGAGGATCTGAACAATCCCTTCAGTCGCAGCAACAACCGCATGCTGTGGATTACGACCGGTAGCAAAAGCGTTTGGTGTTGCCTGAGGCAGAACATAAACCTTTGGCATGGTCAGATTATTACGTTGACACAGTTCAGTAACAACCTCGTAAAGAGTACCATTCTGGACTTCCTGACCACGGTACATTTTAACGACGATTTTGTCAGAAAACCAGTAACTGCCAAGGTTCATTACAGCTGCCATTATCAGGGCAAAAAGAGCACCGCCCTGACCACCAATTGCGCCCCCGGCGCCAACCAGCACCAAAGTCAACAAGGTCATTAAAAACACGGTACGCATCGTATTCATGGGTTTATTCCCTTTATCCTTATAAAGTTAATACTTACCCGGCTAACCTGTTTTCAGTAAAAACAAACCATCAGCCAAGCTTGGTTCCGGCAACCAACGGTCGCCCACTTAAAAAGTTAGCGGCGCTAAGACGTTTTTTCCCAGGCAATTGAAGAGCATCAACAACGAGGACGCCGCTGCCACAAGCCACCCGAACACCGGACTTGTCAGCACCGACAACGGTTCCTGCCTCACCACTACCGTCAGCAACACTGGTCACAGCTATTTTCAGGACGTCACCATCCAGATGAGTGTATGCTCCAGGCCATGGATCAAGACCCCTTACCTGATTATGAATAGTCTGAGCATCTTGAGTCCAGTCGATGAGGCCATCTTCTTTTTTCATCATGCCAGCATAACAGCTTAACGAATCGTCCTGCTTCTCTGGAGTCAACGTCCCGGCACACAGTTGACGTAAGGTCTCATCCATTGCCTCACGACCAATCAGCGCCAGGCGATCGTGCAACTGGCCAGCCGTTTCATTCGGGCCGATATCAAGGCTGCGCTTAACCAGCATATCACCGGTATCAAGCCCAACATCCATAAGCATGGTCGTCACCCCGGTCTCTTTTTCACCGTCAACAATAACTTTGTTAATTGGCGCAGCACCACGGTATTTGGGCAATAGCGATGCATGCACATTAATACAATGATATTGGGGAATATCGAGTACCGCCTTTGGTAGAATCTGACCATAGGCAACAACAACAATCAGATCAGGCTTAAGCGCTTCCAGCTCGGCGACAGCGTCAGGATTGCGCAGTTTTTGTGGCTGAAAAACAGCGATATCGTGCTTTAAAGCCAACTCTTTGATTGGCGATGCTGCCAATTTCTTGCCACGCCCTTTAGGACGATCCGGTTGAGTATAAACCCCAACCATGTTGCACCCTGCTTCAATCAATCCTTCCAGAGTTGCAACCGCAAACTCTGGAGTTCCCATAAAAACTGTCCGTATATTTTCAGGCGACATTATCTGCTTCCCGCTCTTTAAGCATTTTGAGGTATTTTTTCTTGAACATGGAACGCTTTAACGGCGACAAACGATCAACAAATAAAACCCCTTCAAGGTGATCAATTTCATGCTGCATCCCAACCGCTAATAAGCCGGTAGCCTGGCGCTCGTGCGTATTACCATCAGTATCCTGATAACGCATCGTCACATCACTGTAGCGTTTAACGCTGGCGTAGAATCCCGGAACCGATAAACAGCCCTCTTCGTCTAGAGACTCTCCCGTTTTGGCAATGATTTCCGGATTAACCGCAATAATCAGATCATTGTCCTCATCTTTGCCAGAGCAATCGAGAATAATCAAACGGATCGATTCACCAACCTGAGGAGCAGCCAAACCAACCCCCGGAGCGTCATACATGGTTTCAACCATATCTGCCGCCAACTGTTTAAGTTCATCATTGAATTCAGTCACCGGCTGAGCTTTCAGTTTCAGCACAGGTTCCGGGTAGTGCACTATTTTTCTTAAAGCCATATTTATTTCTCCGACAGCGTGTCTGTCATTACGTCAATGTAAAATTGTAAAATAAACAAAACCCCCTCATTTGAAGGTTTACTATATAATAGCCTCAGCATGATCGAGCCGTCAATATAGAGTCACTTTTCATGGAAAAATCAACAACTTAAGAGCAAAGATCAAAACTGTTGCCGTCACAACTTTTTTAATCCAATCATGCCCTTTAGCAACGGCCAATCTGGGCCCGATAACCCCGCCGATTGAATTACCGACTGCAAGCGCGATTCCGAGTACATAATCAATCTGACCATGGGAAATAAATACCCAAAGAGCAATAAAGGTATACACGAAAATAACAAAAACCTTAACGGCATTAATCCGCACCAGGTCAAAACCATGAACCAGCAATGCGGTAATGATCAAGAAGCCAACGCCCGCTTGAACAAAGCCCCCATAAACGCCAACCCCGAAAAAAGTTATAACAAGTACAACTTTACGCCAAAAACTTAGCGTTACATCTTCACGCCCAAAGCGTTTCATCGGGTCAAACGCCGTAAACGCCATGACTCCAAACATAATCAGAGCCAGAATACGGTTAAATAGCTGATCATCAAGGCTCACCGCAAAACTCGCCCCCACCCAACTCCCAAGTAAAGCCGAAGGAGTACAAAGCAAAACCAATTCTAAAGGCATGACACCTCGTTTGCGAAAACCACGGATAGCGAAAACATTTTGACATAAAATTGCAATTCGATTGGTCCCATTAGCAACTGCGCTTGGTAAACCCATAAAAATTAACAGAGGTAAAGTCAGTAAAGAACCACCCCCAGCCAGAACATTCAGAGTTCCTGCGACGATCCCGACCAGGAACAATACCGGCAATTGCCAGATATAAGCATCCATGATTACTTCTCTCCTATCAGTGACTGGATCACTTCTCCAGCCATAGTCAGACCAAACAGTGGTGGAATATATGATGAGCTACCTAACAGCGGCTTACGCTCATGAGCATCAGGACCTGTTAAGGGACGAAATTCTTCCGTGGAATAAACAACCTTTACCCCTTTAACTATCCCCCTTTTGCGTAATTCTTTGCGCATTGTCCGGGCCAGGCGACATTTTTCAGTCAAAGAGATATCACTAATTTTTATCAAGGTGGGATCAAGCTTATTAGCCGCCCCCATGGCCGAGATAATGGGAAGTTTCTGGGTAACACAGGTCTGGATGAGATGAATTTTTGAAGTAATATTATCGATACAATCAAGAACATAATCGTACTGTTCAACAAGCAACTCTGCAGAAGTCTCTGCATTGTAGCTGGCATGTTGAATAATCAGCTTAACGTCCGGGTTAATGAGTCGACAGCGCTGCGCCATAGCCTCAACTTTAACCTGGCCAACAGTTTCCGTAGTGGCATGAATTTGTCGATTGATATTGGTAACACAGACAGTATCGAAATCGACCAGAGTCAAGCGACCAACTCCAGCCCTGACCAAAGCCTCGACAGCATGACTGCCGACACCGCCGACACCAAAAACGGCAACCGATGCCTGCTGCAAACGCTCCATGGCAACTTCCCCCACTAAGCGTTCCATGCGGGTTAAACGATGCATATCTGTCATAACTAAAAATCCTATAAAATATGGAACAGCTCTTCAGAGTTTGCTGTTGTAACAGCAGCGACTTCAGCTAAATCAAGGGTCTTAACCTCAGCAATACGTGAGGCAACATGACGAAGTACCTGTGGCTGGCTGGCCATATCGGGTAAATCCGTTTCCAGAACCAAAGCAGACAAAGGTAATGCAGCCACAGTCTCGACGAGCTTGCGTGCATTTTCGCGCAGCAGAATAGGGCCGATACCAAGCAAAAAACCATGAGCGATAAGCCGTTCAGCGAACTGCACACTGCCGGAAAACCCATGCCAGACGGCGCCGCACCGCTCACCTACTTTGTATTCAAGCAAAATATCAAGAAGAGTGCCTGCGGTTTTACGAGCATGCAACAGCACAGGAAGGCGGGCCTCAATAGCAATGTCAAGTTGAGCTCGTAACGCTTTCTCCTGCAGACGCAAATCTGGCCCCTTGACGCCATCAAGCCCAATCTCGCCAATGGCGACAACCTGCTCTTTAGCAGCCAACCGACATAATTCTTCGGCAGCAACGTCGTTCCACTGTTCAGCATATACAGGGTGCAACCCAGGAGCAGCATAAACACCAGGATGGCTCTCTGCCAATGCCACCATCCCTGTCCAGCCAGAAACTCTGACCCCAGGAATAACAAAAGACTTAATCCCGGTCTGGCGCGCCATCGGCAGAAGTTGCATGCCGCAACCATCAAGCTCAGGAGCATCAAGATGGATATGGGTATCGATCAAATTAAACATTCGCGCATGGTAGCAAAAGCACCTGGCAAGGGATAGAGAAAGTTAGCGTCTTGATAGATAAATGAGCCCTGCAAATAATAAAGGCACCGGCAAAACAAAATGAACATTTGCTTGCCGGTGCCTTTAATTATTTTGCAGCAATATTAACCTGAAGCAGCTATCAGCTATCTAAAAGATTAACCAGCACTCTACGCTTCAACCCGCCTTTAAGAATTCCCTGAATCTTCTCTTCCAGATCGTCGAGGGTGACCTCTTCGACCATCTCTTCGATTTGCGGTAATTTCCACGCTGTCGCCATGGCATCCCATACCTTTAGCCGTCTTTCCATCGGGCATTCTGCGGAATCGATACCGATGAGCCTGACTCCGCGCAGGATAAAGGGGAAAACGTTCATGTTCAGATCGGGCGATGCAACTAAACCACAGCAGGTGACAACACCGTCATACTTCGTTGCTTTAATCGCTGCAGCCAGCATGTCACCACCAACGCAATCGACAACCCCGGCCCAGGTTTCTTTGAGCATAGGACGTTCATTACCCGCAAGAACGGCATCACGACTAATAACCTCTTTTGCTCCCAGCTTTTCAAGATATGGAGCCTCATCCAACTTGCCAGTCACTGCGGTTACAGCGTATCCGGCTTTAGCCAGCATGGCGACTGCCAAACTGCCAACCCCACCCGTGGCACCAGTGACCAGAACTGGTCCGTCCTCAGGCTTCAGATTACTGTCCACCAAAGCCTGAATAGAAAGTGCTGCGGTTAAACCAGCAGTTCCAAGTATCATACTTTCTCGCAGACTAAGCTCGCATGGGAGTTTTAAAGCCCATTTACTTGGGACCCGAATCATCTGGCCAAAACCACCAGCAGTTCCCATACCAAGGTCATAACTGGTGACGATAACTTGATCACCAGGAGCAAAGCTGCCATCACTACAGTTAACAACTTCACCGGCAGCATCAATTCCTGGAGTATGGGGAAAATTGCGCGTTACCCCAGGATTACCGGTTGCGGATAAAGCGTCTTTAAAATTAAGAGACGAATAATGAACCCTGATCAACAGTTCACCTTCTGGCAAATCATCAGTGGAACGGGACACAATACTCCGGGTAAATACTTTTTTTTCAGGCTGCTGTACCTGAAACGCGGTAAATCCAATTGCCATTTACTTTCTCCTCACAAATATATGACTAATCAACATAACTCTTACAACTTAACGTGACTCTTTCTATAGCACAAGTACCCACTTTTTAGTACTGTAGTATCCTAAAAGATACTATTGGTGAAATTGGTCCTTTTTCACTGGTCAAATGACAAATAAATCACGGAGTCATCATAATGCACAAACAACCCGATTACATATGTACCGTTGCCGTCACCCTGGAAGTCATTGGTGGCAAGTGGAAGTCTTTAATATTATGGCATTTAAGCTTTAAAACTTTGCGCTTTAGCCAACTGCAACGGCGCTTGAATAAAATAACCCAGAAAATGTTGACCCAACAACTGCGCGAATTGGAACAGGACGGCATGATAAACCGCAAAGTTTATGCTGAAGTACCACCACGGGTTGAGTATTCATTGACAGAAATGGGCGAAAGCGTCGTTCCGATTCTTAAAATGATGTGTGAATGGGGCAAGGATTATCGGGAGCAAACAGAAGGAATTACTATCGAGGAGTGCCAGGCGGGATAAGGATTCCTATGACCAACATTGAATCGTTCTCAGTAACTGTTAAACTTTTACACTTGAACAAAGTAGCATTTAACAAATGACTCTTAAGCTTTCAACATTGCCCGAAAGCGTAAAAAACCGTGCACCGGGCAAATCTTCAAAGATCTCAAATCAATGCCGTAAAGGATCTTTATGTGGCTACGTGCGTCCAGCTCCCTTGAATTTAACATTCCGACCCCAACCCCATTTCTACTCATGCTACGCCCCCGCAGCGGCTGGCAGCAGTGGGTAGCTCGCGAACAGTATGTCTTAGCTCCAAATGTACCTGCGGCAGAGTTTACTGACCTATTTGGCAACCTGTGCCAGCGACTGGTAGCTCCGGCCGGCGACTTTTCCGTCCATACCTCTGTTGATGTTCAGACTTCTGATGCTTCCGATATTGCTCCCGGAGCACCTTTTATCGAAGTACAACTGCTACCCGATGAAACACTCCCGTTTCTTTACCCAAGCCGGTATTGTGAATCGGATCGTTTTACTGAAATGGCCGCGTCAATTGTAGCAGGCCGAGCTGCGGGCTATGACCAATGTACTGCTATTGTCGATTATATTCGCGAAACAATTCTTTATACACCAGGAGCTGGCCAGCAGATTATCAGTGCCACCGAATTAAATTCCATAGGACACGGAGTATGTCGGGATATGGCTCATTTGGGTATCGCTTGTTGCAGAGCACTATCAATTCCAGCCCGCATGGTCGTTGGCTACCTGGAGTCACTCGCGCCAATGGATCTTCACGCATGGTATGAAGCTTATGTGGGAAACAAATGGTACACATTTGATCCAACACAAACCGGCCCACAAGGTGGCCGTATTGCTATTGGTTATGGTCGCGATGCCTCCGATGTCGCTATCTATACCCAGTTTGGCAATCCCGTAAACCTGCTAAATATGTTCGTTGAGGTTAAAAAAATGAACCATCCTCCAAACGCAATAACAATGTAAGTAGCAACTTTAAGCGCCAAACAGATAACCCTCAAATAACTGGATAATCTGCTTGGCAAACTAAGCTACTTCTTTCCACCCAGCAGGCCATCAAGTCCCTTTATCAGCTTATCAGCTTTATCATCGATCAACTTTTCTGCCTCTGGCGGCAAATCGACATTCACTTTATCTTTGATATTCTGTTTTACGTTTTTAACGACTTTATCAACTTCGGCCTGGGCTTTACCTATGACCTGGCCTTTTATATTCTTCAGGTCACCAAGTTCCCCTTTAAGCAGTTTAGCCAATTCAGGAGAGAACTGTGCAGAACTACTTTGAGCCGCAGCCAACACGGCCTCAACAACCTTCTGGATTAACTGCTCCATCGGCAGACCATTTTCTGCCGTCCCCAGATTTTTCAATTCTATCTCAGGCAAGACCAGATTAACCTTGGAACTCTGCCCTAACAATTGCAGGTTTGCATTCACCTGAACATTTTTGAGAGCAAAATATTCAACAATGAATTTCTTACCCGAAGCGTCACTATCACTAGCTGGTGCCGGTGCAGAGCTTGATGATTGACCTGAACCCGCCATTTTTTTTGTATTTGCCAATAATGGCTCAATATTATTGCTCTTACCCTGCTGCTCAAGATTAACGTAAATATCACTCAGGATAACATGGGGAATAACAATCGTATCATCTAACAAAGATGCCACAGACACAGCAACGCCGCCGTTACCAAGGCCCATAAAAGTTGATTCAGAAAAACCTGGAGCATTGGCAATCGTTAAACCATTAAGAGACGCTTCTCCTCCTAAAAGGGAAATGTGAATTCCTTTAACAGAAGTTGGTACCCCAAGGGCCATTTCACCCCCCTCTACAATAGCCTTTTTGGCAATGTTATCGAGGTAGAAAAAACCAGCACCAACAACGACAACAACCAGCAAAACAAAAACAATAACCAGTTTCAGTATCAGCTTCATAAACCCTCCAATATGGTGTTTTTATTTATCTATCTGCACATAACAGCAGTAAAACAATCTTGAGAAAGTTGACATTCGTAACAAAGGAATCTAGGTTTTAAAAATAGTTTGGTTATCTTTCAACATTCTGACGCAAAATACGAGACCTATAAATGAGAATACTAGCAAACCTGTTTATCGTTTTATTTAGCTTATTTGCGCTCAGCAACATCACCCAGTTTTTTTCTTCCAGCCTGGCAAGTGTTCCTTTAATCATCAACAGCGTTGACCAGATACAGATCTTGACCGTGGTTGTCGCATTCCTGGTCTACCTGGGTTCAGCATTTAACCGTCACCTGCCAAAACTACTTTTTTACCCACTACTCCTGTGGGTTCTGTGGGCAACTTTCGATTACTGGCCAATGCATGACTTCATTGGTCAAGCTTACCATCTTTGTATTGGGATTGCCCAGTTACTGACCATACTTTTTCTGGTACGCAAAAATCAGCGCGATAATGAATCAAGCTACTTCCTTGTCCCCAGTCAGTTTACTGGTCCATCATTCAGTGGCTGGACACTGATCATCTTTATGATCATCAACATCATTATTGCGCCAGTGGCGCTGGTCGTGATTGGCTACAATATTGCTGCTCATCTTATCGAAAGCAGCAGCGCAGGATTCGTTCAACTAAAGCCTGACGGCCTCTATATGCAAGAGAAAACCTATCAGCGCGATAGTAAAACCATAAAACTGATTGCCATGATTCACCTGGCTCAGTCGCAATATTACCAAAAGGTCAGTAAAACTATACCGAAAGACAAAACACTGATTCTAATGGAAGGGGTTAGCGACAATGACAACCTACTTAAAAACAATTTCAACTATGGCAATCTGGCTAACTTTCTCGGACTGACCTCGCAAGGGCATTTCGACATCGATACCCGTGTTATCTCAAGCGACCAGTTATCTACAGACCAATCGACAACTCCTGAATTACGGACAGGAGTCGATATGCTCCCTGCAGATATAGACATCAGCGCTTTTGACCCGCAAACCATCGAAGTTCTGGATGCATTAGCCAAATACGTCTTAAATACTGACTCACCCGCCAGTGGCTATTTTGCCTTTAATCAATGGATTCAGGAGCATGCTGATCCTGATATTGATAAGATTATTATGGCAGACCTGCTTGATAAACGTAATGCGGCAGTCCTGTCTTTTATTCCGAGGGCATTGCAACAATACAATACCCTGGTGCTGCCATGGGGAGCCTTACATATGAAAGGGCTGGAACAAGCTATTAAGGAAGATGGATTTACTCAGGTTCAGAGTCAACGCTTCATCAGTATCGATTTCAGACAACTTCCGTACGATAAAATTCTGCAAAAACTTGCCCCTGAGTAGCCATGCTGGTCATTGGTCATTGGTCATTGGTCATTGGTCAGTCTGCACATATTCAGGTTGAAAACGAACGCTTTCCGGACAGAAATTAACTACGTTAACAGGAAAAAACATGGGCCAATTTCTAGGCATATTCTTCAACGTCGTCCTGCCGGTCTTTGGCATCATAGTCATCGGCTACCTGCTCGGCAACAAACTCGAATTACAAGCGCGAACCTTATCCAGAGCAGCCTATTACATTTTTGTTCCAGCTTTTATTTTTCAGGCGGTCGGCAACTCAAATATTCCGATTGAATCCGCACTACAAATGATTGTTTTCATCGTTATTGCCCAGTCACTCACCGGGGTAGTTGCTGGCATTATTGCCCGTATGCTTGGTAAGGGAAGAGAAATGATCGCCGCGTATATCATCGTTGCGGTCTTTGCCAATGTTGGTAATTACGGCATCGCCGTTATCCATTTTCACCTTGGCGAGCCAGGCCTTGCCCCAGCGACAATCTACTACGTGGTCATGTCCATCGTTCAATTTACCCTTGGGATAGGTGCTGCAGGCTGGGCTCACGGGGGAGGAAAAGGGGCCCTATGGAATCTACTCAAAACCCCTGCATTAGTCGCTGTCATACCCGCTCTTATCGTTTCGGGCACTGGCATTACCGTACCATTAATGCTCTCGCGAATGATTGGTCTATTGGCCGGAGCAATGATACCAACCATGCTGTTTACTCTAGGCCTGCAGCTACTTGAACAAAAGAAAATCGAATTTTCTAAAGATGTCTTTATCGCTTCGTCAATACGCCTGCTGGGAGCACCAGCCCTGGCGCTTGCTATCGCTATTCCGTTTCAGCTAGAACACAATCAATACATTGCTGGAATTCTGCAAATTTCCATGCCGACTGCAATCATGGCCACCATTGTCGCCAGAGAAAACAATATTGCTCCGGACTTCGTTAACACCTCTGCTCTATTTGCCATACTTGCCAGCCTGGTGACTCTTCCGCTGATTATGATCGTGGTTTAAAAAAACGCCATATCCGAGAAAGAATATGGCGTTTTTTACTTTAATTTCTGCTCTTTTTTACGTAAACATTTCAGGAAGAAAAAACCGCTTGCGCTGCACAGGATCCTGCCAGGTAACCGGTCGACCAGCATAGCTGCAAGTTGTAGCCACCGGTAGGAGCGTCTAGGTCGATCATTTCACCGGCAAAGTACAGGTTATCAATTTTGCGCGACTGCATGGTGCGCATATCAATATCACGCAAATCCACGCCACCAGCCGTAACTATCGCCTTTTTAAAGCCATCCACTCCTGTCACTGTCAGTTCCATTTCCTTAAACAGAGACAGCAATTTGTGCCGTTCTGCTTTGGTAATAGAGTGACATTTCTTCTGCGGATCGATTTCTGAGAGCTGAATAAAAAGAGGAATCATACTCTTTGGCAACAGTCCAGAAAGAGATTTCTCAAAATTCCGGTTACTGTTCTCCTGCAGCTCTCGCTGGAGGCGTTTATCAAATAATTCAGTACTAACCGCTGGCTTAATATCCAAAGCCAAGGAGACAGGACCCCGCTCAAGGGCATCACCAATTCCTGCACTCATATCAAGAATGATTGGCCCACCAATGCCATTACGGGTAAAAAAGGCTTCGCCAAAACGTTCATCAATCTTACGTCCCTGCTGGCGCACCTCGATCCGAACATTTTTCAAATTAAAGGTTATCAGCTCCCGGGTCCATTCTTCAGCTAGAAATACGGGAACCAACGCTGGCTTAGGATCATTTACCCGGTGCCCGGAAGACACCGCCCAGTCATAACCGTCACCGGTACAACCAGTTTCTGGATATGAAAGACCACCGGTAGCAACAATAACTTGCTCGGCGCTAAATTCGCCCTGGCTGGTACAAACCCTTTTAATCAGCTTACCGTCAGTAACTAGCTCCAAAACCTGACAATGCGTGATGACATCAACACCAGATTCTTGTAAAAATCGATCAAGTACGGCCTGCACTGCAGCAGCTTTGTTCCCAGCAGGAAAAACTCGTCCACCCCGCTCGGTTTGGGTTTTCAAACCACGCTGCTCAAAAAAGCTGATAACGTCATCAACACCAAAGGCATAAAGAGCGGTTAGCAGATTTTTCCCCTGCTTGCCAAAAACGTCACTCAGTTTACGCGGATCCGGTTCTGCATTGGTGATATTACAACGACCCTTACCGGTAATAAGAAGCTTAGCACCACAACGCGCGTTCTTTTCCAGCAATGTAACACGGGCACCATTTAAAGCAGCAAAACCAGCGGCAAACACACCAGCCGGGCCACCCCCGATAACCAGAACATCATAGTTAGTCATTAATTTTCCAACGCCAAATTGATACCATAGACAGAAGCAAGGTAGTTCAGGTAGTCAGGATCTTCGCACATACTTTTCCCTGGTGCATCTGAAATTTTAGCCACTGGCCGACCATCAGCAGCAACCAGCTTAATAACAATATTCAATGGGATATGGCCAACATCATTAGTTAAGTTGGTTCCAATGCCAAAACTTACTTTACTGCGATCAATAAAATAACGGTAAATATCGATCATCTGCTGAAAAGATAAACCATCACTAAAAACTAATGTCTTGCTACTCGCGTCGATACCCATTTGTTCGTACATAGTCAGGGCTTTTTCACCCCATTTAAAAGGGCAACCACTATCGTGACGCAAGCCATCATACAATTTACCGAAAAAGGGATCAGCAAAGTCGCGGCAAAATGCATCCATTGAATAACAATCAGTCAAAGCCACGCCGAGTCGACCACGGTATTCACGCACCCAACCTTCCAGTGCGGCCTTTTGAGCGTCACTTAGACGCGTAACGGACTGCCAGACCTGAAACCATTCATGGGCCATAGTTCCAATTGGCATTATTTTGTGGCGCCGGGCAAAATCGAGATTACTGGTCCCGGAAAAATAGTCGGGTAACTCTCGCTTGAGGGTTAACAGGACCTCCTCTTGCCAGGCCCGACTTGCTCTGCGGCGAGTCCCAAAATCAGCAAAGTGAAAACCGGGCATCTCACCCTGATCACGCAATAACTTGATTTTTTGCTGCAAACGCTGTCGTGCAGCAGATAAGTCGAAGCCACCCAAATGATAGAGTGTGTGCAATTCACTAATAATAGCCAGTGAGAAAATTTCAAACAGGGTCACATGCAATAATGGCCCTCGAAACCTTAAGCTGATGTCATCACCAGCGGCAACCATGTCAACAAAACGCATATCAAGTTTAAAAATACGTAGAAATTCGATGAAATCAGGCTTGATAAAGCTGAATGTCGCCAAATAGTCGAGTTCATCATCCGTAAATGACAGGGTGCAAACATGCTCAAGTTGGCGTCTTAGTTCCGGTATCAACTCAGCCAGGTTGTAACCATTGCGATTACGACAGGCAAACTTCCACTCCACATGCACAGAACGAAACTCCGGAGCATGATAAAAGGCCTGTAACATCGTAATCTTGTAAAGATCGGTATCGAGCAGACTGGGGACCATCCAGTGGTACTGAGGAATACTCATGACAAGCTTAACTCAGAACTATCAGCAATAATAATTGCTCCAGCGGATTTTAATTCCACCACGGCAGCCTCGCTGGTTTCGGCAGCAACACCACGGCAGCCTGCAAGGTTAAACACTACCCGAAAGCCTGCTTTAAGCAGTTGTAAGCCCGTTGTTTTCACACAGTAATCAGTCGCCAGCCCCGCCAGTAAAACAGTCTCGACCTTGTGCTCCTGCAGCCATTCAATAGCTCCGGTACTCTTGACTTCACGTAAATCGTGAAAGCAAGCACCATAGGGATGCATTTCAGGATCACTCCCCTTTTCGATGACAAGATCGTACTCTGACTCTGCCGGAAGTCCGGGAATCAACTGATTACCCTCTGTTCCGACCACACAATGAGGCGGCCACTTAATATCGAGATCAGGATAATCGCCAACGACTGGCTGCATAATTTCCTCCGCAGAAGCAGCAACCCAAGGTGCTGTAGCGGGATGACAGTCCTTACTGACCACGCGCAAAGCAGCAAAGGCAGACTGGGCATTCAGTTCTGGAGCAATAAGATCCCCTTCAGCAACAGGCAGCTCATTAGGGCATAGCGGTGTAAAGCCACGTTGTGGATCAACATCAAAACTGGCAGTTGTGGCTTTATTTACAATAATCATAAGGTGATTCCTAACTGATTGAAGTCATTTTTAAATGGGTTGGATATCTCCAACCATCGTTGCCAGCATCTTTGCTTGTCAGGTAGGCATCATTGCCTGCTGTCCATCTAAATTCTTGCTAGCGTATCCGGAGTCAACACATTCTGACAAGATGGTCGCTGGAGAATACGAAAACAATAATCAAGCTCCTCAGCATAACACTGTTGGTAAAGGGATACAAAATCAGTTGCAGAAAACGCTGGAAAAAAGCGGTCCCCTGAACATTTCAGATCAATTTCCGTCAGATAAAGCCGCTGTGTCAATGGTAATGCCTGACGGTAAATATCCTCACCACCACAAATAAAGACTTCGTCACAAGCAACCAGAGATAACGCCTGAGGCAAAGACTCTGCGACATCACAACCAGGAATAGTCAGCTCTTTATTTCTACTAAGAATGATAGTTCTACGCCCTGGCAACGGCCGGCCAATAGAAAGATAGGTACGATGTCCCATGACCAGGGTATGGCCCATAGTCAAACGTTTAAAACGTTGCAGATCGCCCGGCAGGTGCCAGGGGATTTGACCTGCACGGCCAATAACCCCGTCAGTAGTCACAGCGGCAATAGTAGAAATCAGCAACAGGAAATTCCTTCCTCTTCCGCAGTTCTCACTGCAGATCGTTTAACCGGTCGTACCAGGGAACATTCGAAAATCTGCATTGGAACAAGCTTTTTCAGCTATAAATCTTGTACGAGCACTTCCAGATTTTGTTGAGCGTTTCATTTCTTATTTCCTGAACAGCCACATAATCAAAGAGATCAAACCACTCACAAGAACCATACTGGTCAGGGGAAAAAATAGTTTAAAGCCTGGCTTATCAATGACAATATCACCCGGTAAACGACCAAAAGGGATCTTACTCAACCATGGCCACCCCACCCCTGCAATAATAATGATGACCCCGACCAAAATCAGTGTTTTCTGCATGACGGTACCCGAACTCGAAATACTCTGAATAAAAAACATTGAAGAAAAAAGTAAGCGCTTACAAAAGCGTTGTTTCAAACTATTGTCGATAGTTCTTAAAACTCATTTCTCTGGCGCTTTCGAATGAGTCAACTAATCCACGCATATTTATTTTTGTGTTAATATAAATATCTCACTTGAACATTTAATAACATCACAAAAAGGATTCGTAATGAGTGATAAAGTCAAAATAGGTAAAACCGACCTGTTCGTCACCCCCATTGGCTTGGGAGCCAATGCCGTTGGTGGGCACAATCTCTACCCTAACTTAAATGAAGATACTGGCCGTGACCTGGTAAAAGAAGCCATGGCAGCAGGTATCGACTTTATTGATACGGCATTTATCTATGGTCCTAAACGTTCTGAGGAACTGATCGGTGAAGTTATTGCCAAGCAAAAAAATCGCTCTCAGGTTGTCATCGCCACGAAAGGAGCTCACGATCTTTCCAGCGGCGAAGTAAAGTTCAATAATCGTCCTGAATTTCTGAAACAGGCCGTTGATGACAGCCTCAAACGTCTACAAACTGATTATATCGACCTATACTATATCCACTTCCCGGATGAGGACACGCCTAAAGATGAAGCGGTCGGAATGCTGCAGGAATTAAAAAGTGCCGGAAAAATTAAGGCCATTGGAGTATCGAATTTTACCATTGAGCAATTGAAACAGGGCAACAAATATGGTGGAGTTGATGTTTTTCAGGGGCAATATAACCTTCTCTCGCGTGAAGCAGAGCAAGACATTCTGCCTTATTGCGAAGAACAGGAAATTTCTTTTGTTCCTTACTTTCCCCTGGCTATGGGAATTCTAGCTGGTAAATATGATAAAGATTTCAAACTGCCAGAAGGGGATTTCCGTAATGCCCGGCCATATTTCCAACCTGACGTTTACCCTAAAATTATCGACAAAGTCGATCAACTAAAAGAAGTCGCGAATCGCTATGGGGTTGATCTTCCCTATATCGTTTTAGCCTGGTACCTGAGTCAACCCGCTATTGACGTCCTGATTCCAGGGGCAAAGCGTGCCGAGCAAGCGCTGCGCAATCTGAAAACTCTTGAAGTCTCACTAGCTGAAGAAGATATTCAACTTATTGATACAATGTTTAAAAGCGAATAAGTTTCTTCTGAAAGTAACATTGTTGCCATCAGTTATTTTGGGTGGCAAACGACTTACAAAAAAAGCCTCACGAAAATGAATTCGTGAGGCTTTTTAATTTTTTTATCAGAACCAGAGAAATATCTGGTAGGCACGGACAGGATTGAACTGTCGACCCCTACCGTGTCAAGGTAGTGCTCTCCCACTGAGCTACGTGCCTGTAACCAAACAAGGCGCTTCTTCTATCAAATAGTGCCCTACACTGTCAAGACAATAAATTCAACCCGCCATTTTTTTCTACATTTTCACGCAAAAAGGTATTCCACTATAAAATGAAAAAATATTTTGTAACAAGTCTCTTCATTTTCACGCTTTTTATGTTTAAATAGGTAATAGCAACAACCATGGGGAAGGGGGGGCTCCTTGTTTTATGTACGCTATCACTACTGACCAGATCACCAGAAACTTACCAGAAGCAATTATCACTCATCTTCCCGATAGCTGGTTTCCCGGTGCACAATCGGACCAATCCCTGTTTACCTCGTTTTTTGAATGGCTTAGCCGCACGGTTACAACCATTACGCAAGACGAAATCCGCAGCACGACGTTTATCGGTAAACAGCTCTTTAAAAAACTGGTTCAACAAGAGAAAAACCGCCTCACTCAACAGCAAGGGTTCCATGGTGACCATCTCGATGAGCATGTTGCCTGGACGTTACTTGAGTACAGTTCCTTAACCAGTATTGGTAACTGTTATATAAGTGATGATTCGATCGTTGTTGTTCCTATCAATAGCCTTGCAAGGCTCCTGAACCTTGCCGATGATATTTATCAAAAAAAACATCGCCTGCACATCGCCCGGATTAGAAAGTCAGCTCATGGTCATAATTTTTATGCCTGGATGCTCACCCAGACACAACGCCCAGACGACATTGGAGATTTAGCTCGTTACATGTCCCTGGATGAGTTCTGGCCCACTCAACTAGCCAATATAGAAGAGCTTGAAGCCTATCTTGATGCTCAATCCCCCAAAGGACTGTTTCATCAAGAACTAGCTGCAGCTTGGGCAGAATACCTACAACAATATCCACAACGTAGAGAAAACTGTTGTTCGGTGACACTGCCCTGAAAAACCTGATTATTGAGATGCTTTCTGTACTTGCCATTTAACATCTTGACCTCCCCAGAAAGGGACAATTGGGCGACCGTTAGGCAAAATGATCTCTTCCGGAACGGTCCAGCGTTTACGAACCAACGTGACATGCCCCTCGTTGCGCGGCAAACCATAAAAAGCAGCACCATTCTTACTGGTAAAGGCTTCCAGTTTATCAAGAATCCCTAATTCATCGAAAACCTGAGTATATAACTCAAGAGCTGACCAGGCACTATAGCAACCGGCACAGCCACAGGAATTCTCTTTGTTAGCTTTTTCATGCGGAGCTGAATCACTACCTAAAAAGAACTTAGAAGATCCACCAATCAGCACATCTCGCAAAGCCTGCTGGTGAGTATTGCGTTTTAAAACCGGCAAACAATAATTATGCGGCTTCACCCCACCGACCAGGAGATCATTGCGGTTTAACAACAGATGCTGAGGAGTTATTGTGGCTGCTACATTGTCAGTACAGCTAAGCACAAACTGTGCAGCATCTGCGGTGGTAATATGTTCAGCAACCACTTTGAGTCCAGGGTATTGGGTTACGATTCGGGTGAGCTGACTGTCAACAAAAGCCTTCTCTCGATCAAATATATCGACCTCTGGTTGAGTCACCTCTCCATGAACCAACAACAGCATTCCCTGCTGCTCCAATTCACTTAGGGTCTCATCAATGTTTGATAATGCTGTGACTCCGGAATGGGAATTTGTCGTTGCGCCAGCAGGGTAAAGTTTAGCAGCAACAACGCCAGCCTGCTTTGCCTCAACAATCATCTCCGGAGTTGTTTGATCGGTCAGGTAAATGGTCATCAAAGGAGTAAAAGAACGATCCGCTGGACACGCAGCCATAATTCGTTGCCTATAATCCATAGCTAATTCTGCTGTCGTTACAGGTGGCACGAGATTCGGCATAACGATAGCCCGGCCAAAACAACGCGCTGTTGCGGGTACCGTCTCTGGCAACATATCTCCATCGCGAAAATGAAGGTGCCAGTCATCTGGTGTCCGTATGGTAATTTCATCAATCATAGTTACCTCTTCTTTCCATAAAAAGATCTGGAATTCGAAATAAACTGGTATCAGGGTAGTGCCTTTGATAACATGCCAATAATCCAGTTTATTAGTTTTACTCAATCTCAAACAAACATATAAAAAGGATTACCTTGAATCGTAAATCCCATTTCATGCTGCTACTAACGATTTTACTGGTATCCGGATTTCTTTTTACCAGTATTGTCAGCTATTTCGTTGCTCGCAATTCCCTTTCTGAACAGGTATCAGGAAACACTCTGCCCCTGACCAGCGATAACATTTACTCTGAAATTCAACAGGACCTACTGCGTCCGATCTTTATCTCTTCCCTTATGGCTCACGATACATTTGTTCTGGACTGGGTGCTGGGCGGCGAAAGCGAACCAGAAAAAATGATCCGCTACCTGCGCACAATCCAAAAACGCTACGGAACAATCACCAGTTTTTTTGTATCTGACCACAGTCATAAATATTATCATTCCAGCGGCATATTAAAAACTGTAGCCTCTGATGATCCTCAGGATCAATGGTATTTTAATATGCCCAGTGTGATGGAAGAGTACCAGGTCAATATCGATCGTGATACTGCAGATCTGGCTAATATGACGGTTTTTATTAATCATAAAGTCAATGATTATCTGGGAAATTATATTGGCACCATAGGTGTTGGACTAGATGTTACCTCAGTAAAAAAGCGCATTGAAACCTACCAGCAACGTTATGGACGAACGATTTTCTTTACTGATCGTCAGGGCCAAATAACCCTCAGAGGAACCCAATACAACGGACCAGACAACTTACGAAGTATTAAAGGCCTGGAACCGCTTACTACCCAAATATTAACCTCTCCAGGGTCCTCTCTGACAATTGAACAGGACAGTAAAAAAGTCTATTTTCTCAGTCGCCTGGTCAAAGAATTTAATTGGTACCTGATTGTACTTGAACATGGCACACCAGGAGAAGCTCAACTACATAATACTTTACTGATAAATATTGCCATCAGCCTGGCCATAACCCTCATTGTCCTGACTATTGCTACTATGACGCTGGGAAATTACCAGAAAAAGCTAGAAACCATGGCAACCACAGATCAACTAACAGGGCTTACCGCACGTCAGATGTTCGCAATTCTATATCAGCAGATACACAAAACCAACCTACGCCGTCAAACCCCACTATCCCTGCTACTCATTGACATTGATCATTTTAAACAGGTTAATGACACCTACGGTCACCCTGCCGGTGACCAGGTACTGCAGGGAGTCGCAAAAGCTCTAAATGAAGAAACCCGTGGAGATGATGTCCTGCTTCGTTGGGGGGGTGAAGAATTTCTTCTGATCTTATCAAACTGTGACCTGAAAGAGGCTTTGACCTCAGCTGAGCGGTTTCGAGCCCGCATCGAAGACCTTACCCTTTATCGTGGCGATACAACGTTACAAGTTACCATCAGCATTGGAGCAGCACAGCTACAAAAGAACGAGGATATTGACAACTTGATATCACGCACAGACAAGGCGCTATACCAAGCCAAAAATAACGGGCGAAATCGGGTCGAATCCTAATAATGATATCAGTCCCTAAAAGGCTCTAAAGCAACATCACAATATAATTTGCCCAATGGCACCACAAATAATAACCACCAGCCATGAAGGCGACTTGCGATAAACCAGCAACCAGAAAGACAGGCCGGCAAGCATCAAACCTAGCCAATTATGAATAGCAGTGGTAAACACCGGATGGATCAATGCGGCAGCCAAAAGGCCAACAACGCCAGCGTTGATCCCATAGAGCAGCTTCCGGATACTATGATTACTACGCAGGCGGTTCCAGAATGGCAAAACACCAATAACCAAAAGAAATGATGGCAGGAACATGGCAAACAGACACCACAAACCACCGGCAATACCCGCCAGGCCTGTCTTCATGGCAGTACCCAGATAGGCCGACAAGGTAAACAGTGGTCCCGGGACAGCCTGAGCAGCACCATAACCGGCAAGAAACAGATCCTCACTAATCCAGCCCGGAGTAACAACTTCTGCCTGCAACAGGGGCAAGACAACATGTCCACCACCAAATACCAAGGCTCCGGCACGGTAAAAACTATCAAATACTGCTAAACTATGAAAGCCTGTCAATCCCGCCAGCAGCGGTGATAAACCCAGCAGGACACAAAACAGTGCAAGAGCCCCCATGGAGACTTTCTTTAAGATACCTATATGCAAAGCCGTAGTGTTACTAATCTCTTTATTTAAGGCAAATTTATAGCCAATAGACGCGGACAGAACTAACGCCAAAAGCTGACCAATAAGACCTGTCACAGATAGAGCAATAACACCCGCTAAGACCATAAGTATGCGTCGCGGCCAATCAGGGCAAAGCTTTTTCAGCATCCCCAGTACAGCTTGAGCCACAACGGCAACGGCCGCAATTTTAAGGCCCTGCAACCACCCACTTCCAGTGGTGCCATCGAGGCCCCTTAAACCATAGGCAAATACCATTAGAACGAAAGCAGAAGGAAGGGTAAAGCCACTCCAGGCGACAAGGCCACCAAGAATGCCACGCTGTGACAACCCAATCCCAATACCGACCTGACTACTTGCTGGCCCGGGTAAAAACTGGCACAAAGCAACGAGATCAGCGTAGGCTTCTTCTGTCAACCAGCGCCGCCGGACAACAAATTCATCCCGAAAATAGCCAAGGTGGGCGATAGGCCCACCAAAGGACGTTAAACCGAGACGTAAAAATATCAAAAAAACCGACATGAGTGATAAGCGGCTGCGCTCCTGCTCCTTGAGCATAAGATATCCTCTCCTTCACAATCATTATAAGATCGGCTCTTACCCCGCTCGTTTAGCTTACCATACGCTCAAACAACAAAAGAAGCCGGTGGAAAAGAATCGTCCCACATATACTGGATGTGTTTGATCCGTTTCATTTTCTACAGCTCTCTTGTAACGGTAAATCATCAATGAATTTAAGATCCTGACATTTCCTTAACAACTTCAACGCAGTTATTGTGTTAGAATATTTTTCTGATCTTATGACCAAAAATAGACTTCCCTGAGGAGAAAGGCTATGTCGCGCCGGTTAAAATACGTCCTGATTGCTGTTCTAGTGGTTTTTGTCTTATTACTATCTTCGATGCTGATTGTTCCATGGCAGGTCAAAAAACAAGGTACCAAGTGGATTGCTGAAAATACTGAGCGTAACCTGACCATTGAAAAGGTGTTTTTTAATCCCTTTACTCTCAGCCTGGAAATTAGTGCTGCTAATCTTAGTGAAGCCAACAGTAGTGATCCTTTCGTATCTTTTTCCCGCTTCTTTATTTCGGTCAGCCCCCGCTCTATTATTGATCAGGCTCTCGTTATCGATCATCTTGAAATTGATGACCCCTATGTTAACATTGCCTTACTAAAACAAGGAAAATTCAATTTTTCTGATTTTATTCCCGCGGGGACAGCTAAGGAAGAGAGCGCCCCTCCAGAAGAAGATCAAAAGCCTTTTCTCTTTTCAATTAACAATACGATTATCAATAACGGCTCTATCGATTTCAGTGAGCAGATCTCCGATAAACCTACCCATCATGAAATTCGCCAGCTTAGCCTGACTATGCCTTTCATCGGCGATATCCCCAAACAAACGAATGATTATGTCACACCGCGGTTGTATATGGTGGTGAATGGTTCAGAGCTAAAAGTGACGGGGCAGCTCAAGCCATTCCACGATTCCCTCGAAACTCAATTGTACGTTTCTTTCAACAGCATCCAACTCCCTTTTTATGCGAACAATTCACCTTTACCGCTCCCGGTAAAGGTGAATGATGGCAGCCTCGATTTCGAAGTTGACCTGAGTTATATCATCGCCACAGACGAACAGCCTCAACTTAAAGTTGGTGGCCAATTCGCCATTAGTGACCTTGAGATCCTGGAACCTGATGGCAGTGAATTACTGCAACTGCCAACTCTGCTCCTTGGCTTACGTGAGGCCGATATTTTTAAGCAGGATATTGTGGTTGAAAATCTGGAGATATATGAACCACAAATCTATATTGATCGCGATCAGGATGGGCAACTTAACCTGTTCACACTAACATCAACAACCGCCCCCCAAAATAGTGACGAGTCAGTCACGCCAGAAGCCGAGCCAACCAATAACACTCCCGATGCAGAGCCAGACGAGACAGCCCAAGCGCTATTACTGTTGGTAGAACATATCAAACTGGAAGACGGACAGGTTCATTTCCGTGATGACAGTGTGACGGGCGGACTGAGTGAAGAGATTAAAAATATCGAAATCAATATCGATAACCTATCGACCCACCCAGAGCAACAAGCCGACATGTCCTTCACCTTTAATACCGATCGCAATGTTAACCTTAACCTGTCCGGGCAACTCGGCCTGACACCGGTTAAGGCTGCTCTCGATATTAATCTCAACGATTTGCCGCTCGAAGCGTATTATCCCTACCTGCAGACACAATTAACCGCACCTGTCGAAGGTCAACTCAGCTTATGGGGAAAAGTTCACTACACACCTGATAACAATGTCACTCTTGCGGAAGGATTAGTCAGTTTGAATAATCTGGTCGTTCCCTTTGGTGACGAAGACAAACTGACTCTTGCAGCGTTGCAGTTACGCGACTCTGCATTTGATCTACAACAACAGCAGGTTAACCTTGGCTCGCTGACTCTTAAAGATGGGGTTATCAAGGTGTCTAAACTTGCTGATGGCAGCCTCAGTCCGCTACAGCTACTTCAACAACCTCAAGATAAAAAATCAGAGCAGGAGCAGCCTCAAACTCAGGACACTAGCGACACATCACCATCACCATCACCATGGCAACTGAATCTAGCCAGTCTTGACCTGGTCAACTTTAATGCCGCTTTTACCGATTACAGTCAACAACGTAAGCCGGCAGCAAACATCAATAAGCTCAACCTCCATGTCGAAAATATCAATTATCCTGAAGCTCAGAAAAGCCCCTTTTCCCTCAGTTTTGCACCGGGAAAACATGGCACTGTCCACACTCAGGGCACACTGATCCATACACCGCTTAAACTTGATAGTGAAGTCCAGATTGCCGATGTTGCCTTAAATGATTATGACAATTTCATTCCAGAAAATCTGGCCCTTAGTTTACGCAGTGGGCGTTTATTCACTGACCTGGCCATATCCCTGCAGCAAAATAATGAGGAGTTTCAGGGAGCCTTTTCCGGATCCACTGACCTCAACAATTTCAACCTGCGTGACCGCCGCGAAAATGATGAGTTAGTTACCTGGCAAGGGTTAAACATAAAAGGGATTAAAGGGCAGTTGGCACCACTTGCCTTACACATTGAAGACATTGCCCTCAGCGAATATGCCGCCAATATCGAGATCAGTCCAGATGGTCAGGTCAACCTCGCCACACTTAACACACCATCAGAATCACAGGAAGAAGCGCCGGAACAAGAAGCAATACCAGAAGAAACATCAACCAACGAATCAGAAGAACCTGCGGACATCAGTATTCAAACCGTAACCTTGCAGGGCGGAACGGTCCGTTTTATCGACCGCCACCTACCAAGTACCTTTTCAACCACCATGCACCAGCTTGGTGGCCGTGTTTCAGGGCTATCATCCGACCAGAATATGCAAGCCGATGTCGACCTGCGCGGCAATCTTGAAAACCACTCTCCACTGACGATTCAAGGCGCTATTAATCCGCTGAGCGAAGAACTCTTTGCCGATTTGACCATTACATTTAACGATATTGACCTGACTCCGATGACCCCCTACTCTGGTACTTATCTTGGCTACGTTATCGATAAAGGCAAGCTTTACCTCGACCTTAATTATACAATTAAGCATCGTCATATTACCGCAGCCAATAAGGTTTTGATTGATCAATTCACCTTTGGCGATAGTGTCAAAAGCGATAAAGCAACCAGTCTGCCTGTTTCACTGGCAATCGCCTTGCTGAAAAATCGTAACGATGAAATCCGTCTCAACATCCCCGTTTCCGGAGATCTGGACGACCCCAGCTTTAGCCTGGCAGGAACGATTTTTACCGTACTGCGCAATTTACTCGTTAAAGCAGCGACCTCACCCTTTTCTTTGTTAACCGCTGCATTCGGCGGAGATGAGGATTTTTCCAGCGTTACATTTACGCCAGGGGCAACGTCCCTTGATCCTGAACAACAGACAAAGTTAGCAGATCTGGCTGAAGTCCTGTTCAAACGGCCCGGCCTGACTCTTGAAATCAGCACCTTTGCTGACCGTGAAAAAGATCCCGAAGCCTATCGTCAACAGCATCTTCAGCAGCAATTGCTTGACATCAAACAGAGAGAAATCGAATTGAAAAACACCGCTATTGACGCGACACAACAGGACGCTGTCAGCGCTGAAGAGTACCCGCAGCTAATTACCTTCGCCTATAAGGAAGCCAGCTTTCCACGGCCAAGAACCAACCTCGGGACCTTAAAAGAATTACCAGTTGAAGAGATGGAAAAACTGTTGCTTAGTAATATTATCGCCGGTGATGAACAACTGTCACAGCTAGCACAACAACGTGCAATGACCGTTCGCGATGAATTAGAGGTATTAAAACCAGAGCTTAAACCGCGCCTGTTCTTGAAAAAGAACGATATCTATAAAAAACCTGATGAAGGGCCAGCTAGCAGAGTGGAATTCAGTATCAGTGCCAAATAATTAGTACCAGGTGCAGGCTAAGCAGTTTTAATATGATCACTAATCGAGAAAGTATGAAAAAAGGAGCAATAAGAAATGTTCTGTTGTCACTGCTGCTAGTGGTGACCAGCTTCCTAACCAGTGTCCACAGTGCGGCGATCCCCCTGACGGGACCCTTTGTTCAAGGAGGATTATTAAAAGGCCATACGTCCCCGCACAACCAGGTCATGCTTAATCAGAAACCAGTAATCATTTCAGCTACAGGACATTTTATCATCGGTTTTGGTCGCGATGCCGCTCTGGAACATCAACTGACCGTCACCGATCCGCACGGAAATATCACAGAACAGAAGATTTCTATACAGCAGCGAAACTATCAAATTGAGCGTATCAATGGGATCAGCAAGCAGATGATGCATCCTTCTGCCGAGCAACTTAAGCGGATTAGTGCAGAGGCCACGCTGGTCAAGACTGCCCGAAACCATTTATCTACTCAAAACAATTACAACGATAGCTTCATCTGGCCTCTTACCGGACGCATCAGTGGTATTTATGGTAGTCAACGCATTTTCAATGGGGAGCCACGCCGACCTCATTTTGGCATCGACATCGCAGCCCCATCCGGAACTCTGATAAAAGCTCCTGCTGGTGGAATTGTGACGCTGGCTCATGCAGGCATGTTTTATTCTGGTCAGACCTTGATCATCGACCACGGGCTCGGCCTGTCCTCAACCTTTCTCCACCTCAGTAAAATACTGGTCAGCGAAGGGGAACAAGTAAAACAAGGACAGGCGATCGCCGAAGTCGGTGCAACAGGACGCGTCACCGGGCCACACCTGGACTGGCGCATTAACTGGTTCCAAACGCGCCTCGATCCGGCACTACTAGTTCCTGAAATGCCCGCCATAAAATGAAATTTTCACTCATTTTGGTACTGGGAGGAAGATCAGCAAAAGTTAAGCTACGAAAAATTTAAACTAATAACAAGCAGAGTGACTATTATGTCATCTGATCGTTAGGCGTTAAAGACCGAAGCTCAATTACTCATCAATCAGATCGGGACGCAAACGTTTGGCAAACTTTTCAAATTGAGTCAAAAAACGTAGAAAGTAGGGATTTTTTCTAGTCGCATTCTTCGGTTTAATCTGTTTCATGAACCATTCTTTCTGTTAAAGCACACATTCAAGCATAGAAATATTATAATCAAATTATCTTATGAGACGATTTTAAAAACAATACTCTACACCTGAATTTAATTTTCTTGCGCTAACAGTTTTAAAATATTACCGAACATTTTCCGCAAAGGATAATTTAATAAAGTTTTCGCCGTGAAAAGGTCGAGCCTAGAACATTAAACGTGTTCTCAACAATGAAAAGAGCATGTTCATCCTCGGTAAACACAATTTCTTCGAGCCGTTTCAGTTGAATGTTATTTATAACGACCATTAACACAGTCCGATTCTGCTTATGATAGGCACCAACCGCTGGCAACATAGTTGTACCAATCTTTAATTTATCCATGATCTGGTCCGCAACCTGCTCTGGCTGAGAAGAAATGATAAATGTCAACTTTCTCTGGTTGAACATGGACAACACATATTCAACGGTCAAAGAGGTGACGAACATGGCAATCATTGAGGCAATAACCAGATCGTTATCGAGGCTGGCAAAACTTAAAGAAAAGAGCAGTATGTTAAAACCCAGGTAGGTTTTACCAACCCCGAAATTAAATTTCTGAAACAGAATAATGGCGATAACATCGAGTCCACCGTTTGATCCCAGGGAACGCAATACCGTACCACCACCGGCCCCAATAATGACGCCAAAAACCAACGCAGCATACAATTGGTTGGTAATGGCGAAACGAATATCAAGAACCGAGTAAAAAAAGGTCAGCAACAACATTGCCAAACCACTGTAACAAAGAAAACGACGGGAAATAAACAAGTACCCCAGGATAAACAGGGGGATATTAAACAGTAGATAAAAAATCCCGGGATCGAGCCAACCAGTCCGATAATAAAGTAACGATGACACGCCAAAAATGCCTCCAGGCACAAAGTTTTGTGGCGTTGCAATCCCTTTAAGGGCAATAGATTGAATGAAGGCACCAACAGTAATCAAACCAATATTCCATAAGATACTGTAGGGAAATTTGCTTTTTTCCGGTGTCATCCTTTATTCTCCTTATATTCAATCTTGAATGAGGTTCTTAATTATCTTCTTCAGGTGGGGAGTCAAACATGCTCTGCGACCTGTGACAAGTACTATTTCTATTAATTTTAAGTGAATTCAATCATGGCGCAATTCGAATTAAAATCTGAGTATGAACCACGTGGGGACCAACCCGAGGCGATTAAAGAACTTTGTGAGGGCATAGAGCGTGGAGACAGGCACCAGGTATTGCTTGGTGTTACTGGTTCAGGAAAAACCTTTACCATGGCTAACGTTGTTAACCAATTACAAAGACCGACCCTTGTCTTAGCCCACAACAAAACGCTCGCAGCACAGCTCTACGGTGAGTTTAAAGAGCTCTTTCCCAACAATGCCGTTGAATATTTTGTCAGCTATTACGACTATTACCAGCCTGAGGCCTATGTTCCATCCACCGATACCTTTATTGAAAAAGACAGCTCTATCAATGAAGAAATTGATAAGCTACGCCACAGCGCCACTCGCTCCCTTTTGTCGCGCCGGGATGTTCTGATCGTCGCCTCAGTCAGCTGTATTTATGGACTCGGTTCTCCGGAAGCCTATTACGGTATGCTGGTGAATCTGCAAACCGGTATGGAACTTGACCGTAATGCTTTTTTACGTAATCTGGTCGAGATTCAGTATGAGCGTAATGATATCGACTTTCACCGTGGAACCTTCCGCGTCCGTGGGGACAGTGTTGAAGTTTTTCCAGCCTATGAGGAAAAACGTGCCCTGCGGATAGAATTTTTTGGCGATGAAATTGACGCCATCAGTGAAATTGATCCGTTACGCGGACAGGTCATTGATCGCCTTGATCGCACGGCAATTTTCCCCGCCAGCCACTATGTTGCCACTAAGCCGACCCTGGAACGTGCGATTAAAGAAATTCAGGATGAACTCCAGGGCAGAATCCAACATTTTCAAGATAATAAGATGCTGCTGGAAGCTCAGCGGATTGAACAACGGACTCTGTTTGACATCGAGATGATCGAGGAGATGGGCTATTGCCAGGGAATTGAAAACTATTCCCGCTTTCTCGATGGTCGTAAGCCAGGCATGGCTCCCGCTACACTGCTCTCCTATCTGCCAGATGATGCCTTGATGTTTATCGATGAAAGCCATGTCAGCGTCAGTCAGGTAGGCGCTATGTATCGCGGTGACCGATCGCGTAAGGAAACCCTGGTCAATTTCGGTTTTCGTCTCCCCTCGGCACTCGACAACCGCCCCTTGATGTTCGAAGAATTTGAAGAGCGTCAACCACAGACCGTTTATGTGTCTGCTACACCAGCTGACTTTGAAATGGAAAAAGCCGAAGGGGTCTTTGTTGAGCAGGTTATCCGTCCCACCGGCCTGGTCGATCCACCTATTGAGATTCGACCCGCAACAGAACAGGTGGATGATCTGATTGGAGAAATCCGAGAAACCATTGAGAAAAAGCAACGCATTCTCGCCACGACCCTGACGAAACGGATGGCAGAAGACCTGACGGGCTACTTGAAAGAACTGAACATAAAGGTTAACTACTTGCACTCCGACATCGACACGGTTGAGCGGATGCAGATTATCCGCTCCCTGCGCGAGGGAGAGATTGATGTGCTGGTTGGTATTAACCTGTTACGTGAGGGCCTGGACATCCCTGAAGTTTCTCTAGTCGCTATTCTTGATGCAGACAAAGAAGGCTTTTTGCGCAGTGAACGCTCACTGATTCAGACCTGTGGCCGGGCGGCCCGAAATGTCGACGGTCGAGTCATTATGTATGCGGATCGCATTACCAAATCGATGCAAGCGTGTATTGATGAAACTGAACGCCGTCGTACTAAGCAGCTCGCTTATAACAAAGAACATAACATTACCCCGCAGTCGGTCAAAAAGTCGCTGCGGTCAATCCTGGAAGACCTGTCCAGTAAAGACTATACCGATCTACCAAAAGTTGCCGAAGATAAGGCTGAATATATTTCACCAGACGACCTTAAAAAGCAGATTGCAACCGTGAAAGCACAAATGCTTGAAGCAGCGGCCGATCTCGACTTTGAACGTGCAGCTGATCTACGTGACCAGATGCTTGCTTTGGAAAAGCAAGAATTACAGATGAGATAAAACGCTTTAGGCTCATAAAACAAAAGCGATCCTTTTTTGGGGATCGCTTTTGTATTTATTAAGCAGATTTTTCTTTAATCTTTTTCTCTATCTGTTGGTTAATGGATCGCCTTTGTAACCCAGGGCAGTCCAATCCATTCTGCCGTTATCGCCATGGCAATCGAGACAGTTTAGCGCTTGTTCCTTAGGTGCAACCATATGATCAAGGCGCCAGTACATTTCTGTCGGAGCAAAGCCATATTCACCGCTATAAGGCAAGCGGCTGACTTTCATACCGATTGCTATCGATTTTTCCCAGTTGAAGGTAGTCCACAAGCCATCTTCACCATAAATATGATTGGTGATGAAGTAGTTATTTTTGGCATCATAAACCTGCTTACCGGTATGAATTTTAAACGGATGAATTTTAGCCGTTTCATCATTGATATCGCCAAGTGGCCAGGTCATTTTAGTCACCTTAGCTGGATCCATCTTTTCACCGACCCGATGAATACCAGACTTACCATTGAACCAGGCATAAGAAGGGATCTGATCGGTTTTCCAGGTTTGAGTGCCGGTCGATTTTTTGTAACGAACAATCTTACCATCGACACCATCCGGTGCTTCATCAAGGCCGACGGTTGACCAGTCCCAATCCATCTGAGTTGGATCTTCCTTAGCGTAAACCGGAATATGGCAAGTCTGACAAGAAACCCGCTCAGCATGAGTATTCAGTAACGACTCATCATGGGGATCTTCGCCATGACACTTGTCACAACCAAATGAATTGTAGCCATCCGGGGAGGTTGCCATGTTGCCACCAGGAATATTATGTTTTTCAGTTTCATGACAGGTCTGGCACTGGAAATCATTACCATCTGCGTCCATATGGACATCGACATTGCGATCGGGATAATCAAGAACCAAGCCGATATCCCCATGTTTCGCATTATTACCACCGCCACCAAGAGCATGGCAGGAGGTACAGTTCTGACGCACCGGTTTACCAACATTTCTGGCTACTGTTGCTAGATTCACCTCTTCTTTAGGCCACCCGGAATTGTCACCATCTTTATGATAAGTACCAGTCGTATCATGACAAATTAAACAATCAATGCGCGTTGCATCGGTAAAATCAAACTTTTCTTCCGACCAGCCATAACCTGCGTGGCATTCACTACAATGCACCCGGTTACTCGAGGTCGTAGTGCAGAAATTATTGATCGCGTTAACTTTACCCAACTTAATAGTTTTGCCATTCAGTTCCACATCGCGTGACCAGGTCCAATGAGCAGTTTGCATAAAATGCTTGGTCGTCCCTTTGTGACATTTAATACATTTGGCAGTTATTTCAGAAGCATCATGGTATTCACCTTTAAACATTTTAGCATGCTCAAAAGCTGAAACTGATGTTGCCATCAGCACCAGAAACATAAGAATGAGATATCTCTTCACCATATCCACCTTTCTGAGAGTGGCTCCACGTTACCGATCAAGCAGATGATCGGTTTGATCAACCACCGTTCTTTACATTCAAATATGCATAAAAATAGATATATCTGATTAAAAAAGAGGGAGAGACATCTTTGTCTCTCCCAGCTCAAGCGGCCTGGCCGCATCATAATTAGAACTTAATTGTCATTTTTGCATACAGATCATAAGCGGTATCAACAACCGGCATCAGCGAATAAGCACTGCCATCTTTGATATCTTCAATCTTCTGTGGTTTACCGACAGGAGATCCACTACCGGTGTATTCATAGTCGTAGTAAAGACCACCGACCTTGATAAAGGCATTATTGTTAATATCAAAAATGTAGTAAATTTCACCGACATGACCACGTGTAGCCAATTTACTGCCGAGCAGATCATCCTGAGCCTGGGTAAATGGTGTCCAGTATTCAGATCCATAGTTGTATTCGAGACCGAGCTTACCCATTGGCGCCGGAATCTGGATACCAACATAAACGCCGTAACCTTCCTGGGTATCATCATTTTCAGCGCGAACAGGTTCCATATAAATTTCAGTACCATCAGCGCTTAATGTTGCTTCGTACACAGCGTCGGTTCCCATACCACCAAACATACCCGCCTTACCGTTTGGTACCAATTGAGTCATAGCCAATGAACCAAACCAGGTAAAACCGTTATCTTCCTCACGGGTAAAGCCCAAAGCAGCAAGATTGATATCACCAATAACTGTCGTAGGTGTGTAACGAACTTCAAAGTTAAAGGTTGGAAATTTCTGCAAATCAGAATACATAGTTGGAGCAAATAACGCTGCATACTGAGTTGGGAAGGCAATTGTACCCTTGAATCCATCAACAACATCCTGAGCACGGAATAAAGTTGCCTGAATAAAGGTTTGACCATCATTGTAGACATCCATGTTCAAACCACCAAGGTGAGTATCTTCTAAGTTACTGGTTAAATCATCATTAAACAGGGTTCCGTTTCCCCATTCGGATTCAAATCCTTGACCATAACAGAAACGCAACGTTTGGCCTTCAATACCGGTAATTTCACTCAGCTTGTAACCCACTGTGACTCCGTCAAAATTGAAGTGCACCAAATGACCGGTTGGGGTACCGCCACGCAATTCATTTTCACGATATTGGCTTGGTGGGCCATAGGTTGATGGACGCCGTCCGATTGACAGATAAAAATTACTACCACCGATATTCTTCCAATCAAAGTAGGCGCGCTCAACACGTAACCAATCGCCAGTGGTGCTACCTCCATCGGTACCGTCCATGGTGAAAGCGTTCCAGGAATCAAATACTTTCGATCCAGTGGTGTCACCCCAGTTCTTATACATGGTCAAACGACCAGCAAAGTCCATATTACTGGCAACTTTTGCTTTCATTCCGAGACGTAAGCGGGTGGTATACATGATGTCATTATTGATATCAGAAGTTTGAGGCCCTGATGACATAGCAAAGGGCATAACTCCTGACAACTGACCAGAAGCAAACGCAGCGGCTAAATCAGGATATTGAGCCAACATCTGCCCAATAGGTGAAGTTGCGTCAGTCATATCTCCGAAAGTTCCAGCCATGACTTTGGCACCAAAATCATCAAAATCAACCAAAATACCCGGATTATAAGTCACATCCTGATAATGCAGGCTATCTGCTGTGGCACGCAGGTCGCCATAAAAATTAATCCGGTCAAGCACAGAGTGCATTTCTGGCTTATTCATACGATCACTCAGATCATCGATCTCCTCCATAATATCGGCGATCTGTTTTTGCAACTCCTCAATCGTTGGTTGTGCCATGACGGTAGCAGGCATGACCAATAACAAGCTGAGCACAGCAAAAATCAACTTTTTCATGCGAACGTCCTCCCAAAGAAGATTAAAAGTGAATATTCTTTCTACAGAACAAAAGGACTCCTCCCTTTCATCCTGCTCATTGGAAGACAGTAGTTACATTAGCCCTCCAACCATATTAAAACGTTTATCCGCATGTTTCAGGAGAAGGGGAATCGGCCGCTTTGTCGTATAAAAACTGGTTAATATCTTTGAGGTCTTTTTTAGAGGTTTTATCGAACAGATCGCCGGGATGCTCACCTTTTTTAAAGAAGCGATCCCACTGACGCATGGTTTTTGACATAGGAGTCAGGTCACCACCTTCGGCACCAGCACTATGGCAGGATTTACAGTTCTTTTTATAGAGGTGCTTCCCTTTACGCGAGTTACCACCCTCAACGGCAATAACACTAGTGACACAAAAAGCGCTGAGAATCAGTCCAACCAACAAAACTTTTTTCCACATCATCAAACTCCTTCTGCTAGAAATTTATCCACACCTTTTGTATCCTGAAGTTCATAGGATTTTGTAATATTGCGCAGAGATTTGGTGCGCCAGTAAGGCTCGATTTCTATCGCCTAGCCATAGCTAATCGGTTGAAATCGAAACGCCACTGACACATCAAAGATCCAGCAAGATACAAAAGGTTATGGACTCCAGGATACCAGTGCGCTCCCATACTTTCTTTGATATAAATATTCAAATATCTCTTTCTCTCTATCATTGGAAACATTTCAATACAACAGTTTTTTAACTATATATTTAGAAATATAGATTATTTGAAATATTCATATCCCCATAAGACTTCCTTATGCTGCTATTTTCAATTTTAGTTCGGATAGTTAACGTACTTTTGAGAACCATAATCAATACCCCAAATACCACACGAACCTCCGATATTTACATCTTGAAATTAACTCTCTCTCACTAAGTGTAACGAACTTTTAAGAAGAAACAATTGTCCATCTTATTTTAGTGATTTATTTACATAAAAAGTACGATTTGCAACGATCCCATGAATAAAAGAACCTCAAACCAGTGAATCAAGCATTCCCTACAACCCTGATAAACAATTTCCTTTATGTTTACCGACAACAGTACTAAATTATAAAAAATCACTTCATATGTGCTTTGTGTTTCCATTGGGAAACTGGCCTAATCGGTTTGAAAGGATCTAACCAACAGGAGGAATGTGATATGCCACAACAACTACTTGCCGTATGTATGAGTAAGAACAAGGGCGAAAGAAAGACTCCGGTCACAGAGGTGACATTACGCGAAAACCATGGCATCGTAGGCGATGCCCACGCTGGAGACTGGCATCGTCAGATCAGCCTGCTCGCCAAAGAGAGTATCGATAAAATGCGTGCTCTTGGGCTCGATGTTGACAATGGCGATTTTGCAGAAAACCTGACGACCGAAGGAATCGACCTACCTAAGTTGCCCATCGGGACACAACTTCAGGTTGGAGAATCATTACTCGAAGTAACTCAGATCGGTAAAGAGTGCCATAACCGCTGCGCGATTTATTATCAAGCAGGTGATTGTGTCATGCCCAAGGAAGGTATATTTGCCAAAGTTTTGAAAGAAGGAATTTTACGACCTGGCGATGCCGTCACCATCATATAAAGTAAAAATTAATCACTTTTTGACTTTTAAGCGTTATAACTTTGTACGTTCAATATAGAGATCCGGATAGCCTTATTCCATATCCGGATCTTTGTATTTAAATTTCTTACCGGAAATCCATTCCATCAGGGTAGAAAGCTGCAGTAAAAATCTGATAAATTATAGGCAGATTATTTACAGGAGAATTTATGCCCATATCGATTCAACAAGCACATCAACTGGTGCTTGAACATATATCTGTATTACCCAGACAACAATTACCTCTGATAAACGCAACTGGCCGTGCAGCATTAACGGACCTGCAGGCACCCAATCAGTTACCCTCTTTTACTAATTCAGCAATGGATGGCTTTGCGTTTTCCTTTGCGGATATCAAGAAAACACAAACCCTTCCTCTGAGTGGGTTCATACCAGCGGGCAGTTCCACTGAAGTTAAACTGAAACCAGGAACCATGTGTAAAATCATGACGGGAGCTCCAATCCCACAAGGCGCCGATACTGTTGTGCCGATAGAAAATTGTCAGTATGGAGAACATAGCGTTACCATTCAAAAACCTGTTGACCTAGGGGCAAATGTTCGTCTGATGGGTGAAGATGTCAAATATGGCCAAAACATTGTCGGCGCGGGAGAACTGCTGACACCCGGTATGATTAATCTTCTTGCGGCCCTGCAATTCACCCATATTCCAACCACACGCCAACCACGCGTTGCAATCTTGGCGACAGGAGACGAACTACAGGAAGTGGGCGAACCGCTACTTCCGGGAGGCGTGGTAAACAGCAACTCTCCTGGTCTTGCAATCGCCCTGAAAGAGATCAACGCAACACCAATATTACTCGGCATTGCTCAGGATAATAAAGATAGCCTGCGTGAGAAGATTTCAGAGGGTCTTAACGCCGATATGCTGATCTCTTCAGCAGGGGTATCAGCCGGTGATCGTGATTTGGTGCGTGAGGTTCTGAGTGATTTTGGCTATCAAGAAAAGTTCTGGAAAGTTGCAATTCGTCCCGGTAAACCTGTCGCTTTTGGCCTTTGCAACGGGATTCCCGTATTTGCCTTACCTGGCAATCCGGTTGCTACCATGACCTTATTTGAACTTCTGGTGAGACCAGCATTATTAAAAATGATGGGACATAAACATATTCTTCGGCCGGATTATCAGGCCAAATTAATTTCTTCCCTTACGAAAAAAGCCGGGACCAGCCAAGTCTTCCGCTTGCAAGTCGCTCACAACGAAGCAGGAGAATTGCGTGCCACCAGTGCCGGAAATCAAAATACCGGGGTATTAAGTACCCTTGCTGCAGCTAATGCTTATACCGTCTTGGATGAGGGCACAGAAACCGTCACAAGTGGTGAATATATTAAGGTCAAATTTTTTTAGCTCCTGATTAGACTATTAAAGAAATGGATACCTTTTATTTTCGCTATTGAGAAAATCTACAAATCCTCGTAGAATTCAGATATTGCAATTTGTACGGAGGTAGTCAGTTCTCTGGTGAGGCTCACGGTCTTCAAAACCGATGGGGGGCGTATCCCGTCCCTGGTGGGTTCGATTCCCATGTACCTCCGCCAAAATCATCGTTTAATGAGAAAAAACGATTGAATATGTTCAAGTAAAGGAATATGTTAATAGAAACATAGGGGGCTGAATTTTCACCCACTATAAAGGCTCCAAGATTGCTCCCCCCTCCGCGATTTTGGAGCCTTTTTTATTTTATTTTTCTATGAAAAAATGCTTCCTTCGAATTGGGGTTTCCTGAACGTGATTATCTCAGTTTTTTCTGATCGACAATAATTGAGAAAAGATCTATTTGGTATGCGTTATCGGGATGTTCAGAGCTGGAAAGGTCTCCAGTGATGGCTCCAAAGCTCCCCCCTCGACAACCTTGGAACCACCACCATTTTATGGAGATAGGTTTTTTTCTTATCAATTGGTACCTATCATACAGACAGAATCTGACAAAAATCTGAATGACACTTCCTTTTAGTAATTAAAATCAAAATAATTGATAATTTTCTCCAGAATAACCGACAAAAAAAATCTGCCGACAACTCTTCACAAACTCTCTTATCAAAAATTAAAGAAAAAAATAAATTAATCCTCTTTCTTTACAGGTACTTCAAGCTGAAGTTCGCCAAAACGCTTTTCATATTCATTCATGGTGTTCATCATCAATAGAGCCATACGCTTTGCAGCATATGGATTCAGGGTAATGCGATCTGACAGTTCAACAGTCAGTTCTTTCTGACCAGCATGCCAGTTTTGATTGGTCCCAAACAGCAGTGTGACCTCTTCACGAGTACTGGAGACATTACATACATTTGCGTACGTATTGCGCATTTTAGAACCATCCCAGCGGATAGTAGTCTGATTTTGGTTTTCTGCTGGAACTTGCTGATCTTGTGGCGTTGCTGTTTCTTCTTTAGACATTATCTTTCCTCCTTTGGCAATGAATATAAGAGGCTATCGCCCCATATTCCGAATAATTAAGATTCTTCTGTTGCTAACTCACTCTTCTCTGTGTTTTCTGCAGGCAAACGACTGAAACCAACACGGTTTACCAGTGGCTTGTCCCAACTGCAGGAACCTTTCTTTTCTTTTTTCAGCTGACCATCCTGCCAACGCCAACTACGTTTTTGTGGTGCCGTCAATTGATCAATCGCTTGTTGAGTAATTTTCTTTTCTGTCTCTTTACGTCTACCTGAAAGGACACCCCAGCTTGAGAAACCTGCTACCACTGCACCAAGCTGTTTTAATTCTGTTTCTGTCTCAGGTATTTCTGTCTGTTCCAGGTGGATTGCCTTTTGGGTTGCAGACTTAATAACCGCTTTCTCTTTTTTATCCTGCCCCGGAACGGAATCAATCTCAACCGTGCCCAGATCCTCTTTTGACTGAGAGTTATCATCCTGATTAATATTTTTCTGTAATTCTTCTCTTTCTTTTACTTCTGGCGCCTTAGAACCGACAGCGGTAGTGCCATGATGATGGGGTGTTGTCTGGTTATAGACCTGGCGCTCAGGTGTCCTGAATTCCTCTGGCATTTCTTGGGCACCTTCCTCAGGGAAGGTACCTTGGACAGGGCCTTCTGGTAGAGGTGCGGGAGCAACAGTGTAAAGTTCTTCCTGAACTCTGGAAATAAGGTCCTGACTACTGGTAGGGACGGAAACAATATTCTCTACGTGGCCATCGGATAACGAAACTCTGCCATACTCCCCAAGCATAATATCTTCTGACAAACTGCCGATGAAGGTATCCTTACGATATCCACCAAGCATAATATCGTTGCCACGCCCGCCATCCAGAGTGTCTGAACCACCAGCAAAGAACTGAGTGGTTTCAACTGCGGTAACCTTAGCAGAGTTGTTAAAGGATACAAAACCGGAATCCCCGAGAAGAATATCGTTACCACCACTTCCTGCCAGGGTATCAGCACCAAGACCTCCGATGATAACATCGGCAGCGCTGCCCCCGATAAGAGTATCATTTCCAGCGGTAGTACCAAGACCGTTACTGAACTCTCTGATATTGGCGGCCAATTCTTCCCCTTCATAGGTCACACCGCCATCATCACCACTTAACAGCAGGGCACTATCCCACTCTTGCGCATCAATAGTGTCATCGCCAGCCTCGCCAAAGACAACGACAGTGCCATCTTCAATGCTACTTTCATTGTGGAAAATGATCTGGTCATCACCGTCACCAAAGCGCAGGGTTGTCACACTATCAGCCTGTGCCCCGGTCACAGTTACGTCATCGGCACCACTACCAAGACTGATATTAAAACCACCACCGAAAGTACCACTGGTTTCATAACTGAGTGAACCACCAAGGCTGTCACCAATACCTTCAATACTGTTTTCCGTCATGGTGACAGTACGCCCGCTGGTATTACCCCGGTCACTGATATTCATGGTGTTGGTTCCATCACCACCATCCAGATGGAGGTGACCATTGAGATCATCAAGGGTGCCATTATTAGCGGGGGCATCAGAGCTGACGTTAAAGAGATCGTTGCCGTCATTGGCACTGATTATGGTTGATGTACCAGCCTCAGTACTTTGTGCATTGATTGTATCGTCACCAGAACCCATTTCGATGGCGAGGTTTTCGACTTCTGAGTAAGAAACATGCTCTCCCAAGCCAATACCGGTCACAGTACTGTTTGTGAGGGTTACGCTACTATCCGAACTTTCTCCGCTATCATCGATAGCCAGGCGATCTTCGCCATCACCACCTGAAACGGATACCGGTCCTGAGATAGTATTGACCGTTCCGTCCAGGTTACCGATATGGATGCTATCGTCATCCGTACCACCATCCAGAGAAATTGCCCCAACATTGGCGCGAACAATCAGGTCATCGTCACCAGAACCTCCGGCAACATTGAGTATGCCATGACTATTATTGATTTCGATACTATCGCCACCAGCATGACCGCTAATGGTTGTCGCTCCGTTAATCGTATCGTTGACAGTGACATTATCGGAACCACTACCTAAATCGACCGTAACAATTTCGATTTGACTATAGTCAACACCGTCGCCCAGACCGAAACCAGTAATGCTGTCAGCGTTGATTACACCTGTGTTATCGGTGGTTTCACCAGTATCATCGAGAGCCAGAATATCGGAACCCTCTCCACCAGTCACAGAGATGAGTCCGGCCGCATCATTCAGGGTGTTATTAATACTGCCAATATGTATCGTATCATCATCTACCCCGCCATCCAGGTTGATCGCACCAACATTGCCCCGAACGATCAGGTCATCGGATCCACCATCCCCGGTAACATTCAAAATACCGTGACTGTTGTTGATTTCAACGCGGTCAGCTCCATCATGGCCGCTGATGGTTGTTGTTCCATCAATCGTGTCGTTAACGGTAACACTATCCGATCCACTGCCCAGCTCAACAGTGACATCCTCAATCGTTCCGTAGGTCACACCACTTCCCATGCCGAAACCGGTAATGCTGTCGGAGTTCACAATACCGGTATTGTCGGTATCATCACCGCTGTCATCAATGACCAGACTGTCTGAACCAGTACCACCTGCGATATTAACCAAGCCAGCAACATCATTGACTGTATTATCGGCATTGCCTATCAGGATGCTGTCATCATCAGCGCCTGCATCGAGATTGATAAGTCCTATATTGCCACGCACAATCAGCTCATCAGCACCTGATTCACTGCTAACACTAAGAGTGCCATGACTATTGTTGATTTCGACACTGTCAGCACCATCATGAGCATTGACAGTTGTATTTCCGCTGATGGTATCGTTGATAGAGATATCATCAGATCCACTGCCCAGATCGACAGTAACATCTTCAAGGCCACTGTAGGCGACACCGCTATCCATGCCAAAGCCAGTGATACTATCAGCGTTAATAATGCCTGTGTTATCTGTTGCATCGCCGCTGTCATCAAGGGTCAGACTATCAGAACCATCTCCCCCTGTTACGCTAACCAGCCCAGCCACTTCATTCAGAGTATTTGCTGTGCTGCCGACCAGAACACTATCATCATCTGTTCCGCCATCCAGATTGATGGCGCCAACGTTGGCACGGACGATCAGCTCATCGGAACCGGCATTCCCAGTCACATTCAAGGTGCCGTGACTATTGTTGATTTCAACGATGTCATCACCGGCATTTCCGCTGATAGTTGTTGTCCCGGAAATAGTATCGCTTACGGTGACACCGTCTGAACCACTGCCTAACGCTACGGCGACCGTTTCTATCGTGTTGTAAGCCACACCATCACCCATACCGAAGCCGGTAATACTGTCAGCGTTGACCACACCGGTGTTATCACTGCTATCGCCACTGTCATCGAGGGTCAAACGATCAGCACCTTCGCCACCCGTCACAGTGACTAATCCGGTCACATAATTGACGAGGCTGGCGGTGCTACCGATAAGAACTGTATCATCATCCGTTCCACCATCCAGATTAATCGCGCCAGCATTGGTGCGAACAATCAACTCATCGGCTCCGGCATTCCCAGTCACATTCAAGGTGCCGTGACTATTGTTGATTTCAACGGTGTCATCACCAGCATTTCCGCTGATAGTTGTCGTCCCGGAAATAGTATCGCTGACGGTGACACTGTCTGAACCACTGCCTAACGCTACGGCGACCGTTTCTATCGTGCTGTAAGCCACACCGTCACCCATACCGAAACCGGTAATGCTGTCAGCATTGACCACTCCGGTGTTGTCACCGGTATCGCCACTGTCATCGATGGTTAAACTATCAGCACCTTCGCCACCCGTCACAGTGACTAATCCGGTCACGTCATTAACGGTGTTAGCAGTATTACCAATATGAATCGAATCATCATCAGCACCGCCGGACAGGTTGACAGTGCCGGCATTGGCGCGCACTATCAGCTCATCAGCACCTTCTTCAGCATTGACATTCAATGTGCCCTGACTACCTTCGACAACAACCGCATCGTCTCCAGCACCTGTGGTAAGCGTGGTTTCACCAGCGATGCTGTCTGAGACAGTCACATTGTCGTTAGCGCTACCCAGACCAACCTCAACAGCTTCGAAACCGGTAAAGGTGAAGCCACTACCTAAACCAGTGACGGTTGAATCTGTCATAATCACATCAGAAGCTGTCTCTGCACCTGACTGATCGATACTGAGAAGATCCTCACCACTACCACCGTCAATACTGACTTGCGATAAGAAATCATCAACGACACCACCACTGTTAATATCAATGCTGGCTTCGCTGCCAAGGAAGACGACATCATCACCGCCACCGAGGTTTATAGCAGTCGGAACTGATTCAGCCAGATGAGTGATAATGATCTGGTCGGCATCGCTATCGGTATTAATCACCACACTGGCAGCATCAATATCTCCAGCGATAGAAACAATACTTCCAGAGGCATCGGCATTATTGTAATCAGTATTGATAATGATATTGCCACTGGCTATTAACTGGGCCGTAGGGAGCAGGGCAAAATCGTCACCGGCATAGAAGACCAAATCCCCGGCGGTTGCCGTTACGGTTACAGTATTTTCACTGGAACCAACAACCAGATCATCATCGGTATCGATAGTACCGTCATTATCATCTTCACTTGCGGTAAAGGTTGCAGTAAGCCCGCTGACACTCTCATCAATGGTAATCGGACTGCTGGCAACAATGTTGATATCGCCTCCGTCAGCTTTAAGCCCCTCAGCCGCACTGACGCCACCGATGGTTAGATGACCACTATTATATAACCAGACAGATCCGCCCGCTGAGTATCCTTCAAGGTTGCCAACAATCGTACTTATGCGTTTGTCTTCGGTACCGATATTCGCAGCAGCATAAAGGCGTGTTGAACCAGAGATAACATTAGCGCCACCACTGCTGTTAGCGTTGAAAATTCCCACAGCACCAACGATAAAGGCAATACTCTCGGCTTCGGTTTGAATGGTATTAAGATAAAGATCGCCGTCAGTTTCGACCAGATATGCATTTTCGCGGCTGCTTGCGGTCAAGGTTCCTGCACCAAGAATAGCACTGTTAATATCGAGATCATCCCCTGCCGCACCAAGGGAACCCAGCATGGCGGCCAGGGTAATCGAATCGGCAATAATGTCGGCATCCGGGTTACTGTCGAAACCGTTGGCTTCACCACCTGCATCCAGAATCGAAACAGCTGCAGTCAGGTTGACATCCCCGGATGAAGCATCAATAACCCCAACCAGCATATCACCTGCTAATTCGGTTAAAACCACATCGCCGCCGGATGTCACGTTGTAAATACTGGTATTGCTGACATTACTTTCCAGGGCATTGTCTATGCGACCGACATCACCAGAAGCGATTAAGGTCAGGTTTCCGGCGACCTGAATGTTCCACAAGGTGTCATTATTTCCATCCAGAATAGATCCAGCCTCGGCAACCAAGGTTGCGCTACCGGCTTCCGAATAAATGGTATCGATATTAAGATCACCAGAAACCTCAGTCACATAGATGTCATTCAAAGCACGTGCGGTTAGGTTTGTTCCGTCGTCCAGATCAATACGGAGCGCATCTGCTGCAGACCCCAAAGAGCCCTGACCAGCTTCAATAATCAGATTGTCACCAGAACCACTGATAAGGCTGTCAGCCGAGGAACTGAGAAGACTGCCACTGACCTTGATCCGCACCTCATCACCAGCGCTGATATTATCAACGGTGACATCCCTTTCGCTACCCAGATAGATATGCTCACCAGCAGTAATATTTACAGTCCCACTGTTTCTGACATCGACGTCATCATGCAAAGTGATCACTAATGTCGTGGCCGTTTCATCCGTATTCAGTGGGTCTATCGCATCACCAGCGGCGTTAAGGAAGAGCATATCGTCACTCTCTGCTGCTGCCATCAACACCTTGTCTTTATCGGAAAGTTCTCTTAACCCTTTACTCAAATCAATGGTCAAAGTTCCAGTGACCGCTCCGACCCCACCATTATTGGCAGTAATCGTGATATTGTTGGCGGTGATATTTGCTTCTTCAATGGAGGTTTCTGTATCGGTCTTGGCGCGGAAGGTGCTGGCACCAATGGTGTTTTCCAGCTCTGAGTCACTCCAGGAGTAGCCCTCGGCCAGTTCATTGTACTCATCGCTATCAACCACAACCTGGTACTCAAAATCGGTATTATAGGTGTCACCCAAGCTGCCCCAGGTGGCATGAAGAGCATGGTATTCATCGGTACGCTGCTGTTCCAGGGCAGCGACCGCATCATCAGTCCAACCCAGAACATCAACGTAATAAGTGTGCTCTTCATCACTCAAAGTAACACTAAAGGTTTCATCATAGACGCCAGGATCATCCTGCTGATTACGATAATTCCAGTAGCTCTGATATTCGCGGGTTTTCAGTCCCTCATAGGCCGCGATATTTTCTGCTAAGGCATTATCTGCAGCAGTCTCGGTCAGGGCCATATCACTCCACAGCTGCGACAACTGATCAACTGTACGCTGGTCTTCGATGGCAACATCGTTAAAATCAAGAAGATCACCATCGGTTACAGTCAGGTCGACATCACCCCGTTTAGACGTAATATTTTCGACATGCAGGTCGCCATCGGTCTCGGTCAGAGTAATATCTTCCAGCGCCCAGACATTGACACGATCTTCATCACCACTACCACTATCGATACTGATATCAAGAGTGCCATGTTCAGCCGCCAGGGTAATGCTGTTGCCACTGATCAAACTGTCACTATCGGCACCGGTCAAACTGCCATCAGCGATCAGGGTAACATCACCCGCGCCGGTGCTGACTTCAGTGACAACAACGTCACCGTCAATCTCGGTAATCATTACGTCACCACTGGTTGTCGTCGCCTCTAAAGAACCACCTTGCAAGTCGATGGACAATTGGCTGTCACTGCTGCCAATACCGTTTACAGCTGTCAGGGTGATATTTTCACCTTCAACAACAGCAGCCTCGTCCGTCACACTAATAGCTCCATCGGTGGTTATTGCCGTATCGCCACTGGTGTTGAGGATGGAACCGTTGATAATCACGTTCGCGGCTGAGTTAACTGTGACCAAACCTTCATCGTAGCCGATAAACTCGATGTCAACGCCATAATCGGCTTTGACACTGACCTCGTAATATGTCATCTGAGACTGTGTATAAGTCGCTTTGGTATGATAATAGATTGTTTTAAAAATCCACCAACCACTCGATGTTGTATAATTCGTCACCTGAGGTTTGCCCGCGTCATCTGTTAGCAAAACCCTGTCATCTTTTAGCTCAACCCTGTCTTCTTTTTTATATGTCCCATCGCTATTATCGTATGACCACCCATTGGCACTGGTCAGATCAGATTCTGACATGACATAGTTACCACTCGCGGTAACCTCATATTTTCCTGTGTCAGTAATCGTTACGGATTCAGGTAGTTGTCCTGGATCAGCCGCTAAAGCGTCAAATCCCCAGAAACTGGCAGTAACATATTCTTCAACGATCTTTCGGATCTGGCCGTAGCCGATTACGTAAACATAATATTGTCCTTCATAGGGCTGATAGCCATCGATCAAGGTACGGGTATCGGCGTAGGATGTCGTTGTCGAGGAGGTTGTTAATACGGTTTCTTCGCCGTTTTCGGTACTTCTTGTTGTAATCTCCTCAACACTGACGTCATCGCCACTACGGGTATAAATGGTTTCTACCAGTACGATGTTATCATCCCGATTGGTGGTATCAAGAATCCTGATCGTCCCTTCGATATCGTCACCGGTATCGAGTTGATTCAAAACGATATCGTAAGAAGAATAATTGTTAATGGTGATATGGCCATAACCATCAACTACTTTGAGACTAGCCGCATCATCGGTATTGATAATTTGCCCGGCTAGCACCATATTCCCACCTTCGACAGCAAAGGAGTTAATAGTAATCTGCTTTGCTTTAGAGTCGTAATAGGCCACAATCCGGTTATCAGAATCAGTCAGCAATGTCAGATTTTCATCTTTATTTTCTCCTTCAAGATGCGCATCGATTAATGCTTCCATCGCTGCGGTAATAGTCACGCTATAATCTTCCCGGCCACTTTGTAGCGTACCATTCAAATTTAAATAACGAGCACTGATAAAAATATTATCGGCTGTAATCTGATTGGTATCATCGGCATCGTCAACATCACCAGACAACTCACCACTATCTTCATCAATACTGAGGGAGCCAGAAGGGTCACCACCGACATGAAAATAGCTATTCGAGGTCAGAACAAAATCGCGACCAGAATCAATATCGATAGTCTTCGCGCTGATAACGGCACTGTCTGCAGAATCATCGTAGTTAACAATGATACTCCCCTCACTATTACTGATGCTGATTGTGCCACTTAAATTGGACAAGGTTCCGTAAACATAAATATCTGGTGCCGCGGCGGATGAATATTCGGCCTGCGCTGCATCTTCCGGATCGAAAGTACTTGATATGCTGATCAAGGTTTCATCATCACTGCCAGAACTGATGAGCGAAGCAAACGAGGCACTCAAACTAAAATTAGCAGGAAGATTATAATAATTGTAATCCCCGTTAATTGAGGCATTTGAATCGACTTCTAAATCGTTAAAGTTAATCGTTCCACCCTGAGAAGACTGAATATAAATATCGTTAACACTCAAATAATAGGGGCTGTCGTTTTTGATTACCACGCTGGTATCACCAGAGGCTATTAAGGTTCCACTACCAGCCAGGTAATCTCCTATAACATTAATGTCACCAGAACCCGCTTCAATATCCGGCAAGACAATATAGGTAACAAGATATTCAGAAGCAGAAGAAATAACATTGCCTTCTTCGTCAACAACACCTATTTCTTGTCCTTGTGACATCAGTGCCTCCAGTTGAACCTCATACGCTGCACAGGCATCGACATCACCCGAATGGGCAATAAGAAGGTTCCGTAGCTCTTCGATCTGACTTACCACACTGACCGCCAGATCTTCGGTTACCAGAGTCGGCATTTCAATGCCGGAACTGATCCCCGCTCCGGTAACAGTCACATTGGTAACTCCTGTTTCGTTAACAACCGTATCAAGGACGAAAAGATAGAGAGTATCACCATCAATTTCAGCAATACGGTATTCCCCAGCATTCACCGTCGATCCGGCAACAGTAATCGTCTGACCTTCTAGGAAGCCATCATCTGCCCAACTACCGTTGGCGCGAGTAATAGTATCGTAACTACCGGTAATAGAAGTAAAGGTCAAAGAGCCATAACCATCTGGTTTCATAATCGTTTCAGCGATATTAATATCACAAGGCTGATAACAGGTAATGGTCATTCCACTATCCGCAACTGAAACAGTGTCCCCGGTAAGATCGTAAAGAGCATCAAGGTAGATCGTCTGACCATCTATTTCATCAATCAGGTAGCTGCCATCATTACTGCCACTGTTGGTGATCTCAATCGATTGACCTACCGCAAAACCATCATCAACCCAACTGCCGGTATCGCGACTGATGCTGTCACGCTGATCAGCAACGTGGTCGAAATTGAGGGAGCTGTAATCAATATCAAGAGCCGTTGAACTATAGCTGGTGAAACTCACACCACTTGTTATGGTCGCGGCAGTCAGGGAATCGGTATCAATTAACGTCACGGTAGTACCACTGACTTCGGCAACAGTGACATAACCATTATTATCACCAGCCCCGGCAATGAAAAGAACCTGACCAGCCTCAATACCCCAACTTCCGGAAGAGAGGGTGATGGTATCGGCAGCACTATCATTAGCAGTAAAAATAACACTGAAGAAATCGCCAACGTTATCAGCAGAATTGCGCTCTACGGTAACGTCAGAAACATCGCTAGCTGCGACACTGATTGTTGTTTCAGCATCAAAAGTCAGTACCCCTCCTGAAATAGAAGAGATCAGATAGTAGCCATTATTCGTTCCAGCATCACTAATCTTAATCAGATCCCCAACCGTTAAATCTGTCCAGCCACCGGTCGAACGTGTCACAGAGTTATCATCTTTAGAGAAAGTAAGCTTCACATCACTAGCCAAAGTGATTTTTTTCAGAGTACTCGCCGTGATTTCAACACCTTCATCAGACGATTCTGCGGCAAGGCTTTCCACCAAAGTCAGTTCCTCGTCAGTAACACTACTAATGGTGTAGTAACTATCATTGTCGCTAGAACCGGTTATTTCTATAATTTGCCCAGCAACAAACCCTTCATCAACCCAACTACCGTACGCACGGGTAATAGTGCTACCAGAGAAACTTAAGCCCGGGTCACTTAGCACTGTCCCCAATTCGGAACATTCAACATTCGCATCATCGACCCCAGTCTCATCTGCAACGTTTTCAGCAAGATACAGAATGGCGCCATCGACGGAAATTCCATCAATCGTATAATAACCATCATTTTTTTCGGTTCCCAGAATCAGAATAGTGTCCCCGGTGGCAAAGCCATCCCTTTTCCAGCTACCTATTTCGTCGCTATCATCAGCCACACTGCGAATAACAGAATCATTTTCAGCATTAAAAGTAAGAATATTACTTCCCTGCAATACACCATTTTGAATAACAATATCAGCATCAGCAGTAACACTGCCGGCAAGAGTGGTTTGTTCTGAAAGGGTCAAGGTTAAGGCAGTAACTTCAGTAATAAGATAGGTACCGTCATTACCATCACTATCAGAAATAGTAATATACTGATATTGGACAAAACCATCGCTAATCCAGCTACCGCTGCTGCGACTGATACTGTCAGAATCAACAGAACTGATAAATGTCAGCGTAGAATCACCGGTCAACTCAGCATTGTTTGCAGCGGTAATTTCTTCATCGATCAACAGGAATTGCTGATTACCGAGACCAGCCTCTAAAGTGCCGTCAATCTGGGTTCCGGAAAGGATATTATCGTTGGAGGACCCTCCCGTCTCCTTTAAAGAAACGCTATCGCCACTGCCACCAAAAAGGGAAATAATACCATTGGCGATATCTTCGGCCAGGCCGAGGTAGAGATCCTGATAGCTCCAGTAGCCGGATGCGCTGTGGGAGCCACCCTGGGTTGTCAGGTTGATATCTTCAACGCTGCCCAGGTAGGCATTCTCTGCCACAGTAATCTGATTTTCCTGATTAATGATTGCCGTCGCACCAGGATTAGAGCTGATAGGCAAAGCGCTCTTGTTCCACAGATCGGTCTGCGCAGTGACATTGATGGTGTTACTTTCACCAGCATTATTGCCACCAGCGATCAAGTTGATATCACTACTACTTTCAATTGCCGCTTCACTACCGATGACAATACTGTTCTCAACCAGAGTCGCTGCCCCAGTGTCCCCCTGGGCATAGCCAGCCAGACCATAAGTTTTGGCGGCGGCCTGAGCCTCAATATCAACATCGGACCAGGCGGCAACATTGAGACTTTCCGAAGTAACCAGCTCTGCAGCCCCGATTTCGACCTCGGCAGTATTGATATTATTATAAATGTAAGATTCCACCAGTGCCGTTGCCACAGCGCCACCGGTATCAATTTTAACTTTATCTTTCGCGATAACATTTGTATGAGCGTCTAAATTAATATCGCCCAGCTCACTATTGCTACTGTTGATGTTCATCTCAACGTCATCTTCAATATAGACGCCAGCAACGTTACTTATATTTGTCGTGCTGGATCCCGCTGGAGCGGTACCCACCCCACCTGAAGCGGCAATCAGGTTATAACTGCCATCACTTAACCAGTCTTTCAGAACCTCATTTGTTGCGCTGGCATCAAACTGCTCGGCATTAAAAACCGTGCCTTCTCCAATAGTTGTCGTTACTGACGTATCAACACTGTTTTCAATCTCTGCACCGGAAGCATCGATAACCCCACCCGAAGAGCTGTCGGTTGTGGCATTAAACTCAGCAACGTGCTCAGCAAGAACATCTATATCCGTGACGTTGATGGTGTTGGCTAACACCCCACTACCAACGCTGGCACTGGTGGTATTATTGCTCGTTGTTGTTGCACTTGACGCTGACACAGCGGCAATACCACCGGTTCCGGATACCGCATCGGCCAGGTTTGTATCGGTTCCAGTGGCTGAAACGTTCAAGCTGGCGCCAGTCAGATTTACCCCGTCACCTAAAGCGGCTCTGACAGTGGTCGCAGAAGTTGCGTTGGCACCGTTGCCCCCAGCCGCAAGTAAGCCACCGGCATAGCCGTCAGCAAACGCTGATTGAGAACTGTCCAGAACACTGGTCACTGTGGTTGCACCACTAATTGTCAATTGCGTATTTTCCTGAACAGCAGCACTGACAAAGCTGTTATTTTCCGCTGTTGCGGCAGTTCCCGTGACGCCAACTAAACCGCCACTGGACCCGGAGGCATGAGCATAAACGGAGTCGTTATCATCAGTATTGGACTGACTACTGCTCAGACTCAAGCTCGCAGCAGTAATAGCACTGTTGAACCCAATTTCAGCAAGGACACTTGAATTCAAACTGGCATTGGCAACAGAAGCTCCGACAGCTAAGCCACCAGCACTTATGCCAACCGCTTCGGCACTGATATGAGGGGTATCGCTGGCAGTAATTGTTAGCGCCCCGCTCGAAGTGATATCGGCTTGAGCTGAAATGCCGGCACTGGTTTGAGAGGCTGCTACAACAGTCGGCATTGAACCACTTCCGGCAACAGTACCTCCAGCACCAGAGATCGTTGTCGCACTGATATCCTCAACAGTGGTCGCAGCAATTGTCACGTCTGAACTGTTTTCAAGCGTACCACCGACATAAGCACTGGTGATGCCATGACTTTGGGCACTCGCTACTGAAGCACCAAAGGCTGCCAAAGCGCCGACGTTGACACCCGTAGAGTTTGCAGAGATAACAACATTCTTTGTTGCGGAAACATCGACCAGCCCTTGAATAGTCACGTCGGCGTCGCCAATATAAGCCTTGACCGTTGGGTCAACAATGACTGCCGCCTGGTTGATACTTCCCCCGACAATTCCCGCTGCCATAGCGGTAACATCTGCGCTCACATCAGCATTAAATGTTGCTGAAATCGCTAAAGAATCAACATTGGAACCGTCGCTCTGCCCAACCTGAACATCGTCACCAATGTATGCCTGGGTGCTGCCACCAATCGTTGCGGTTACCGCAGAAGTCCCCGCAGCAACTGCAGCAGCATTAACGCCAAGACTTGCCCCCCAAATGGTGCTGTTACTGGTCGCACTAACCACAACAGCATCGGCCTGATCAAGCCTGGTCTCTGCGCCACTGACAGAAGCCGAGACGTCAGAGGTTATGGTGCTATTTACCTCGACCGCACCCTTGGCTCCACCGGCCGCTGCTGCCAGGCTGAAGCCAAGGGTGTCGATCTGATTAATTTCATCAGCAGTGATGCTGACATTGCCTTCTGAGGCGAGCACCGAGCCACTTTCAACCGCAGCTTCAACTGTATTACCGATGGTATTATTGGTTTTTGATGCACTATAAGAACCAACCGTACTGATCCCCGCTCCAAACGCGAGAGAGGCTATTTTGGCTGCAGAATCGGCAGTAACCAGAATAGATCCGGATGCATCGTTGGACGTGACCTGTGAATTTGAAATGGTTGATTCTATACTGTTATCGATGGTGTTATCGGAAATAGCACCGCAGGCGGCAAGCCCCCCTGATGCGGCAATACTCACGGCCATGGAGATGATGTTAGCCTGCAGATCCGCATTTGAATCTTCTTCAGATTCGCCAAGAGTATCGTTGATATCACTAAGCTCATCTTCAGAAAGGGTACTATTGTCGTTAAGAAAATCACCGGCATCGCCAGGATCACCATCACCAGCGCTGACAGTTACTGCGCCATGTGCTGAGACGATTGAGTCGTTAATAGTAGCGGCAACAGTATTGGCCAGTTGATTTTTCGACTCAGAACCCTGGACAGATAAGGAGCTAGAGGCAGAAATACCAGCAGCCAGACTGCGAATAACGGCAAGGGTTTCCGCATTCACAGTTACAAAGCCAGCAATTGACTCAAGCGTGGAAGAGGAGATCGTCGCCGTAACATTATTGCCGATAAGATTTTCGGCGATAGCAGCACCTGCGGCACCGCCATTAGAGGCAGAAACACCTACGGCCAGTGCGTTAATCGTAGAGCTGTCAGTAGCGGAGATATCAACATTACCAGTAACAGTAACAACCGAAGGATCACTGACCTCAACCATCTCGCCGTCTTCTTCGACACTGGTCTTCTCATCGGTCACCCCGGCAGTAACACTATTCGTTATGGCGTTAAGACTGTATGAAACCTGACCTGCAGCGATGCCGGATACGGCTACACCACCGACATAGCTCAGGATATCGGCCTTCGACTCAGCGTTGAGCGACAATTCACCATGAGCAGTCACATCACTCCCAGAAATCAATGTCGAGATCGTGTTACTGATGACATTGGCACCGGTCACCACACTGAAACTCGCCCCACCAGAAGCAGAAATACTCAAGCCCAGTGCGCTGATGGCAGAACTGTCCACCGCAGACAGGACAACAGAATGACCTGCCAAAACGGTGGAATCCTCCTCAATCAAAGAGCTGATTGAATTATGAATATTATTACCAAAAGCGACCGCACTCGCCGCGGCAATACCCGAGGCGCCAACCCCGATAGTTGCAGTAATAATTCCCGCACTTGATTCACTCGTCAGCTTAACATCAGCCGTATCGTTAGAAACCGTATCATCTTCAAAAACGCCTGCTCGAATAGTAGAGTCGGAAACATTTGTTCCAACCAGATTGTTAATAACATTCCCGGTCGCTACCCCAGCCAAAGCAATAGCCCCGGAACCGGAGATGCAGACATTGAGGGAAAGAATATTATTATTTAAATCTACGACATCTCCAGCGTCCTCTAAAGCAGTATCGATTTCATTTGCATAACCTCCCACCAGCCAGTCGGGAATAGATATTGGTGCAATGTCAGCAGCATAGAGACTGATACCATCTTTGGCCGATACCGTCGCTTGCTCAATCTCTGCTGTTACTGCATTGGTAATTTCATTACCGAGAACCGATACCGTTAAGCTGAGATCACTGGAAGCAGATACCCCTAAAGCAAGAGTGCGGATTATTGACGAAGATTCAGAAGCTAAATTAAGCTCTTTCTCTGTTTCAAGCGTTGCTCCACGAACAGCAGTGCCGATTGTATTGCTAATAACATTACTGGCCAACACAAAGGCGGCAGCACCACCGCCGGCGGAAGCGCCAACACCAAAGCCCAATGCATCAATGGTTGAAGAATCGGTCGCTGCTAACAATACCGAACCATCACTGGTTACGCTGGAGTCCGAAGTGTTGTGTTCTGTGAAGGCAAGATCTTCTCGCACAGTCAAATAATTTCCCAACGAAGCCACAACAGTATTGCTAACCACATTGGCAACGGCTGAGGCCTGAATTCCGGTTGCCCCGCTTGCCGCCACGCCACCGGCGAAGCTAAGAATATCAGCATTCTCCTCTGCGGTTAAAGATACTCCCACAGAAGTAGTGTCACCGACCGTACCACTACCTGCAACCAGATCGGATCCAGCAACCTGTGCACTGACCAGATTAGTAATAACATTCGCCCCAACCAGAATCGAAACGGCCCCGACACCTGAGGTGGCAATGCCCAGTCCCAGGGAACGAATAGTTGATTTATCCATGGCGTCGAGCACAATGCTGTCACCGGCGGATACCTGGGAATTAACAATTATCGCCCTGACATCATTGCCAATGATATTACCAAAGCCTGTGGTGTCGAGGGCAAACCCGGCTGACGCAGCAACACCAACTGTCGCAGAGATGATAGAAGCCTTCGATTCCGAGTACAGCGTGACATCAGCATCGCCATTACTGATAGTACCATCATCATTGCGACCAGCACTTAAAGTGGAATTATTAACCGCGGTAATGACATTGTTACTGATCTGGTTTCCGGTAAAGATGCCATTTATTGCCGCTGCGCCCGATCCGGAGATACCGATAGTTAAAGAGAGGATATTACTGTCGATATCAATAGGACTGTCTTCTAACGCTGTGGAGATATCATCACTATAAATGCCTGGCACCAACCAGTCAGGAATAGCACTTGGTGCCATGTCTGCAGCATAAAGACGAATATCGCCATCTGCGGTGATGGTGGCATCATCAATGATGGCACTGGCAGTATTGGTGACACTGTTACCCAGTATGGTAACAGTCATGGCAACATCGCAAGTTGCCGAAACACCAAAAGTTAAGGTGCGAATGATTGAAGATGATTCGGTGGTCAAATCGACATCTTCGTCACTTGTGACATTGGCACCACGAATAGCCGTGCTGACACTATTAGCAATCACGTTACTGGCCATGACCACACCAACCGCACCGCCACCTACCGAACCAGCAACCCCAAAGCCCAGGGCATCAATCGTTGCAGCATCGACAGCCGAAAGAAGTACCGAGCCAGCACTGGTCACACTGGAATCGGCAGTGCTCTGCTCTGTAAACAACAGATAATCGCGTACTGTCAAATAATCACCAATGGAAGCCACCACAGCATTCGTTACAACATTAGCGACTGCGGTCGCTTGAATTCCGGTAAACCCTGTAATTGCAGCTCCACCACCAAAACTGAGGATATCTGCATTTGACTCTGCGGTAGCCCGAACCCCGACATGAGAAAGGTCACCGTCTTCAGCTGCTCCTGTGGTTAAATCACTACCAGCAATCTGAGCAGTAATCAGATTATTGATCACGTTAGCACCGACAACAATCGACACGGCACCGGTTCCTGACCCGGCAAAACCAAGCCCCAAAGAGCGAATCATGGAATCATCACTCGCATCCAGAACAACATTTCCGGCAGCAGCCACTTCTGCTGCTGCAATCGTTGCGGTAACATCGTTAGCAATAATATTCCCGAAGCCAGTCGCATCCATAGCAAAACCGCCTGCCGCAGCAACACCAATGGTGCCGGATAGAATACCCGCGCTGGAAATACTGGTCAGCGCCAGGGAACCATCACCAGTCAGATCAAAATCATCCCGGTCAAGGCCATCATCGGCATTATAAGTTGCTGACGCTGTCGCTCCACTCAACACCAATGAACCGTCGATGGCGGTGGTCACCTCGTTAGCAATGATATTTCCGGTAAAAGCACCGTTTATAGCTGCGGCACCAGAACCAGCGACACTAACATTAAGGGATAGAATGTTAGCAGTTGCATCGAAAGGAGTATTATTCAGGGCCGTATTAATTTTATCTGACATGGAGTCATCGATGATGTAAGACGTCAGGTCACCGATAATATCGAGTTCCAGCAGACCTGGAGCTTCATCGCTTGCAGTTAGAAGCACGTCCCCGCCAGCGGCAACCGTCGCATCATCGATCAAAGCAGCGGTATCATTACTGATCGCATTACCCAACACCGTTGCCTGGGCAGAAAATCCACCGGAACCGGAAACACCTATAGCCAGTGTGCGAATAACGGCTCCCGTTGTAGCATCCAGGGTCAAATCACCTTCTGTTTCTAGAATGGTGCCCCTGACTTCCGTTACTGTGGTATTAGCGATAACGTTGCTGGCAATCGCCGCTCCTGCAGCACCACCACCGCTACCAGATACACCGATGGCAACAGTATTAATGTCAGAAGAGTCGCTTGCTGCCAAAGAAACTGACCCACTGGCGTTAACCACAGCAGCATCAACACTGGTGTCGCTAAGGTCGACAGCGATGCCATTCAAGGCATCGGCCAGACTGGTGGCCAATTGAATGGTCCCGTCTAGCTCAGGGTCGCTAGCGGTTATAACATAATAGCTTTCGCCATCGACCAATCCGGCGATATCCAGACCACCTCCGCTGCTATACGTCAGCGTATCACCAGTGGTAAAGCCGTGATCAGCCTCTAGCAGGATAGAGTTACTAGCAGCATCGACCTGATCAGCCAGGGCAAACGATACGGTTGTCCCCGCTTTGGCGGCCAACGTACTATCAGTAGCACCGCTACCAAGATCGATGGCCGTGCCATCGGCGGCATCATCACTGCTGGCAGCCAACTGGATAGTGCCATCACCCATCGTGATCACATAGTAGGTCGTACCATCGGTTAACCCGACAATAGACTCACCCTGAGCACGGTTATAAATAATGGCGTCACCAGTCGACAAGCCATGGCCACTGCCAAGGACAATCGTATTAGTATCGGCATCAACGTCAGCAGGTGCATCAAAAGTCACAGTTGAGTTATCTTCAGCGACAATCGAGCTGCTGGTATCAACAGCGTAAAAATCAACTGTTTGTCCAGCAACAGCAGCCTCTCTGCTGGCGGCTAGCTGTATGGTTCCGTCTTCGTTAACAATGGCGTAATAAGTGGTTCCATCATCCAGACCACCAACGACGTTATCACCGCCACGATAGTAGATAACCGCATCACCAGTCTCAAAGCCATGGTTGCTGCCAAGAGTGATGGTGTCATTAATGGTATCAATAGCATCAGAAATAATGAAATTACCCTGGGCTCCATCACTGGAACTCAGGCTCTGGCGAGAACCACTGCTATCGACAATACCAGCAACGGTGGTATTGTTGATCACATTACCGGTCAACGACAAAAGACCAGCGGCAATGCCTGAAGCAGCCACCCCAACCGTGACACCGAGGACATTACTGTCATTGAGAGCGGTCAGATCAAGAGTTGAGCCAGTAACGACACTCGAACCGATAATTTCGGCGACAATATCATTAGCAATGACGTTGGCTCCGATCAATGCCCCGACAGCAACTGCCCCTGAACCTGATACGCTGACAGCTGCAGAGCGAATCTGAGAGACATCTTCGGCGTTAAGTTCAACATAGTCAGCGGCATCAATTTCGGAACTGCCACTGATCAATGCCTCAATATTATTACTGATCACATTACCAAAACCGGTTGCATCAACAGATACGGCACCAGAAGCGGCCACACCAACAGTCAACGCGACAATTCCCGAAGAAGAATCAGTGTCTAAAGAAAGATGGCCTGCACTTGAGGTCACCGTCGAGCTATCAATAATGGTGCTGGTATTATTGGTAATGGTATTCCCGGTAAAGGCACCATTGACCGAAACAGCGCCACTGCCTGCGACACTGACATTGAGAGACAGAATATTGGCATTAGGATCGATTGCTGAACCTTTAATAGCTTCGCTCAAGCGGTCGTAACTCGACTTGCCGTCCCCGTCATCACTGGTATCGGCGTCAGTTTTGGAGAAATACCCGCCAATGGTATCGATCAGAGCGCCTAAATCATCAGGCATCTTTTCTGTCGCCGACAGGTCGATATCCCCATCACTTGTTACCGTTGAATCACTGATCAAGGCCGAGGTGCGGTTAGCAATTGAGTTACCAAGAACGGTCAACTGTGCCGCTGCGGCACCGGAACCGGACACACCCACTGCAACCGTTCTGATAATTGACCCAGAGATGGAATCGAGACTCAAAGCGCCATCGGTGGTCAATGTCGTACCACTGATCTCGGTTTCGGTGGTATTGACGATGACATTAGCCGCTGCAGCAGCACCACCAGCAGCGGCACCAGAGGCAGAAACCCCAACGGCAATACTGTTGATGGACGAACTGTCCGTAGCGGTCAGACTGACGTCACCACCAGCATTAATTTCGGAATCGGTCCCCTCTTCATCTTCCTCACTGCTGATAGCAGCACGGGTGGTGTTGGTAATAACGTTACCTGACAATGACAACAACCCGGACACGGCGCCGGAACCAGCGACACCGACAGTCAAACCGAGAATATTGGCATCATTTTCAGCACTTAACGCTAGTGTTGAGCCACTATCTACCGTGGAACCGGATATTTCAGCAATCACGCTGTTGGTAATTACATTAGCTCCGATCAGAGCACCAACGGCGACAGCACCTGAGCCAGAAACACTGACACCAGCAGAACGGATCTGTGACACATCCGTGGCAGTAAGAGTAATGGTTCCATCAGCGGCCCCGGTCGTAACATCCGAACCACCACTGATCAGCGCTCTGACGCGATTAGTGATCACATTACCAAAGCCACTGGCATCTACCGAGACACCACCAGAAGCGGCAACCCCTACGGTTAAAGCCAGGATTCCTGCACTTGAGGTCGTCGTCAGCAGAATATCGCCGGCGCTGGAGGTTACCTCTGAATCTGCAATCCGGGTCAGCACCGAATTGGCAATAACATTACCGGTAAAGGCACTGTTAACAGAAACGCTACTCGATGCAGCGACACTGACATTAAGAGATAGAATGTTGGCGGTTGGATCAAGTGGGCTGCCAGACAGAGCATCATTCAAACCGCTCAACGTCTCAGCATCAAGGAAGTAGCTACTGATCACATCAAGCAAAGCGATCATACTTGGGGATTCTTCGGTTGCTGTCAACGCAATATCCCCTTGAGCAGATACCGTCGAGCCATTTATTGACGCAGCGGTACTATTAGCGACCACATTCCCCAGAGCCGTCACCTGGACAGCAAAACCACCAGAACCAGCCACACCAACAGCAACGGTACGGATGATAGAAGCAGAGGTCGAATCGATTGACAGACTACCACCAGTGTCTAGCTGGGTATTGCTGATCAGCGTTTCGGTACTGTTGGCAATGACATTAGTCGCTAGGGCAACACCTGCAGCACCACCACCGCTACCCGCGACACCAATGGCGATACTATTCACTTCCGAATTATCATCTGCTGCCAGGGCAACGGAACCACCAGCATCGATAGTGCTGCCGATAACTGCGGTTTCACTGAGATCAATGGCACTACCAGACAAAGCATCGGCCCGGGTCGCTGCTAGCTGGATCGTTCCACTATCGGCATCGACAATAACGTAATAGGTGACGCCATCTTCCAGACCCTCGACATCAATACCACTGCCACTGCTATAGGTCAGCGCATCGCCGGTTTGAAGATCATCCACTGAGGAGACATAAATACGATCGTTAACAGCATCAATATCGCTGACCAGGGAGAAGGAAACCTGAGCCCCTCCAACCGCTGCAAGCAGGCTGGTCGTATCGGCGACACCGATTTCGATGGCATCTCCATTGGCGGCATCTTCACTGCTGGTCGCTAACTGAATAGCTCCACCAGCACCGGCAATAACATAATAGGTGACGCCATCATTCAGACCACCGATAGCCTCGCCCCCGTTACGGTTATAGACCAGCGTATCACCGGTTGCTAAGCCATAATCATTCGCTAACTGGATAGCATTGCTCTCATCATCAACAAGATCAGCAGTCACCGCTATTTCGGTCGCATCCCCGGTGACCAGACGGCTGCCATCCGCAACCGTATACAAATCGATAGCATTGCCAGCCAGGGCTTCAGCGCGGGTTGTCGCCAGTTGGACCACGCCATCCTCAATATCGGTATTAATAACATAATAGGTCGTGCCGTCATCCAACCCACCAATGGTTTCACCACCACTGCGGCGATAGATGAAAGCATCACCGGTTTCAAGCTCAGCATCAGCCGTTACACTGATGGCATCAGCATCCAAATCGATACTATCCAGGATAATGCTCCCCTGGTAGTCGCTAGTTGAGCTGAGGGTCTGGGTCAAACCACCACTATCAACGATTGCGGCTGAGGTCGTATTACTGATCACATTACCCGACAGGGAAACCATCACCGCACCCGTACCAGAGGCAGACACACCCGTCGTTAAGGAAAGAATATTGGAGGTATTGGCTGCGGTCACATCCAGGGTTGAACCGCTGACGACTTCAGAACCAGCGATTTCACTGATCACGCGGTTACTGATAACGTTAGCCCCAATCAGGGCACCAACCGCGACGGTGCCAGAGGCAGACACACTGATACCAGCAGTGCGAATGAGCGAGCTATCATCAGCACTTAGCTTTACCGCACCGGCGGCATCGACATCAGCCTGTTCGGTAATCAACGCTTTGGTAGAATTGGCGATAACATTACCAAAACCACTGGCATCGACAGATACTGCCCCCGAACCAGCAACGCCCACCGTCAGGGAGAGAATCCCTGCATCAGTATCACTGTCGAGAATAATATCACCACTGTCGGAGTCAACTTCAGAATCAGTGATCTCAGTAACCACACTGTTGGTGACCACATTACCGGTCAAGGCCGAGTTGACAGCCACAGAACTAGAAGCTGAAACACTGATATTGATCGCCAGAATATTCGCATCCAGCTCAAGGGGAGTCTCTTCCAGAATTTTATCAACAGCAGCGGTGTAAGTAGCGGGAAGCAACCAACCAGAAAGCAGGTTAGGGTCATCACTGTTGGCCTTAAGTGTTAAGCCCCCGGCCAAGTTAACCGTAGAGCCGCTGATAATAGCTTTTGTCGCACCAACAACGACATTCCCCAAGGCGGTGACCTGAACAGCAACACTCCCCGTGGAACCTGCAACCCCCAGAGCCAGGGCATGAATTCCGGCCGACGAATTAGCAGTAACGGCCATGGAAGAATCACCTGTTACTTCCGAACCTTCAACCTCTGCCTCAACAATATTGATAATATTATTGGTTGAGGCAGCAATACCGACAGCGGTACCACCGGTACCCGAAACACCAAAGGATAAGGCGTCGATACTCGAGGTATCGGTTGCGCTCAGAGCAATCGCATCACCAGCATCAATCACGCTACTACGGATACCACTATTATCATCAATAGCAGCACGAATAGTGGTAATCACGATATTGGCAGACAGAGAGGTCATCACCGAATTTACTCCCGATGCCGCTACACCACCAGTAAAACTGAGAATATCAGAATTATTAAGGGCATTCAGGCTCAAAGCCCCGCCACTAGTAACGGTTGAACCAGAAATAACCGCATCGACATTGCTGGTAATAACATTGGCACCAATCAATACCCCGACAGCATTACTGCCAGAACCAGACACACTTAAAGCAACCGAGCGGATCTGTGATTCATCCTGAGCAGACAAGGCGATGTCATTACCGCTTGCCAGGGTTGATACGTTATCGACCAGAGCGTCGGTAACGCAAAGAATCGCATTACCGAAACCACTAAGCTGAACAGAATCCTTGCCGGATGCCGCGACGCCAACACTCAAGGCGAGAATACCTGTATCAGACAAACTACTGATATTTATATCTGCGGCCTCATTGGTCACTGAATCATCAGCAGCCACACCAGCATTAACAGTCGATGCGCTTATTTCACTGGTGGTAATATTGGTAACAAGATTTCCCATCAGAGCGCCACCGACCGCAGTCTCACCGGAACCAGCCACGCTGACGTTAAGAGCAACAATATTTGTGTCGAGATCAACTGGCGAGCCCTCTAGTGCCGAGTTAACCTGCGATTGTTGATCGGAGCTTAACAGCCACTCGGGTAGTTCCAGGGGTGAGGCATTTTCTGCGCTGACAGTCACCCCGTCCGTGGCATAAATAGTTGAACCACTGATGCGTGCTGTCACCGTATCAAAAATGACATTCCCCATCGCTGAAACAGAAATCGCGACCTTACCTGCTCCTGAGACACCAGCACTTAAAGCGCGGATAACCGGTGAAGAGTTAGCCGTCAGACTTAAGCTACCGGCAGCGACAATTGTTGCTGTGTCGATTAGCGCATCAACACTGTTGGTCACAACATTTACAGCGGCAGCACCACCACCAGCATTTTCGCCTGCGCCAGCACCACCAAAGGCGATGCTGTTTATCTCGGCACTGCTGTCGGCATCAAGTTTGACATTTCCTGCTGCGGTAACATTAACATCAGTCTTAATAAGAGCATCTACATCCAGATTCTGATTATTAACAGTAATCGCAGCACCTGCAGCAGTATCCTTAGCCCCGGCACCACCAACAGCAGTATTGAGAATATAGTTATCACTGCTGGCAATGATATTCAGATCGTTACTGCTGATGACGGCACCGGTTTCGATAGTAGCATCAACACTGCCAACATGAACCACCAGGGCTGCCGATACCCCAATTCCCGCATCACCGGCTGAACCGGCAACCGACCCGGCCAGCTGGTAAATATCAGAAGTGCTGGTTGCGCTGATGGTCAGATGACCAGTGGTATCAACATCTGTGAGCTGTGTAGCACTACTAGCGATGTAAGCATCGGTATCATTGGTCAATACATAAACCGCCAAAGTACCGGCGGCACCAATACCGCCTTCGGTATCGGTCGACAAAGCAAAAGAACCTACTAAAAAGACCAGTTCATCGTTGCTTACCGAACTGATGGAGACATCACCACCGGCATCCACGGTGCTACCTTGACCGATAAAGGCGTTACTGCTGTCAACAACAACATTTACGCCGACCCCGATTCCAAAGGAATATTCACCACCACCAGCCAGACCAAAAGCGCCGCCGGTGATACGCGTATCATTAGAAGTAGAAATAGAAAGGGTTTGGTCGGAGGAACCGCTAGCATTCTGATTAACCTCAACATTCTGACCAAGACTTGCCGTTGTCGTCAGCACCAGAGCATTGACAACCAAAGCACCACCAACGGATATCTCAGTTGCCTCGTCCCCTTCGCCATCAGAATCGGTTCCGGTACTGATCCCACCACCAGCCGCAATGGCCATAGGCAGGAGGCCTTCAACCAGACTCAGGTCGAGTTCTGTGTTAAAAATTTCTAGTTCGGTAGAGGGCCCTACCACTGCGGAGGCCTCAACCTCAATGGCTTTATCCGCATCAACATGGACGTTATCAGCAATATTTGCTGTCGTTGTTGCCACCACCGCATTGACTGCAGCAGCAACACCGACACCTGCCTCACCACCAATACCAAAACCACCAGCCAGGCTTTGCACGCCAACATCCGTGTTGCCGATAACCCGGACACTACCATCTGTGCCACTGGAGGTAATAACCGCACCGTCACCAATGGTGGCGCTTGTCGTCAGGACACCTACATTTACCGCGACAGAACCAGCCAGGCCATAATCGCTACCACCAGCACCTGCCATACCCCAGGTAATGAGATCGCTCGACTCACCTTCTGCAGTTCCGGCCGTCACCACAACTCCGTCGGCGGTTACCACGGTGCCACTACCTATGGATGCAGTTGTTGTCGCCACCACAGCGTTAAGAGATACGGCCGCAGCAACACTGGTATCGATCTTTTTAGAAATTGCTGTACCCAGGGCTTTAACGCTACCATCGGTCTCATTTTCGGCGGCAACCGTCACGCTACCCGCAGCATCAATCGTAAGACCGGAGTCAATAGTGGCCACTGTCGTCGTGACACTGGCGGCAATGCCAACTGCAGCGGCAACGCCAACACTATTACTACCAGTTTTCTGATCGTCACCAAGTTTCCCGGTTTGTTCTTCTGAGGTTTCACCCGCTGTTGCCACCTGATCTGAAGCTGATGGTAATTTTAGCGCGCCATCATCATCAGTCAGATTCTCATCTGTAATATTGACATTGGTGACATTGCTATCACCGGTCAACTTACTGTTCGCAGCGTCATCAGCACTCTTGTTGCTTTTGTTGCTGGCGCCCTTGGCCCCGGCTGTTACTTCGACCTTGTTATCCACCGTCGAGCTAGCCGAAACACTGATATCACCTTCACTGGCAGCACTGGTATCGAGGTCACGATAAAGACCGGCAATGACAGTATCAACCCCGACACCGGCAGCTACGGTGACACCCACTCCGACCTTATCGCCGGCAGCTTCAGCATCGCCACTGGTTTCGAAGACCGCTTTATGCTCAGCGCTGATAGCAACATTACCGGTACCGCTGGTACTGGTCGTATCATCCTGCTCCGTAGTTCCAAGCCGGGCGATGGTGGTGTTGACGCCAACATTCAAAGCCACCGCCGGGCTAACCGAAACATCACCTGCTGATCCGGCGGAGACTTCGGTTTTCAAGCTATGATCAGCGGCAGCTTTAATAGTCAGATCAGCACTATTATCAACATTGGCCCCATCTTCAATTTCAGCCAGGCTTGTATTCACTGCTATATCGGCAGCAAAGGAAGCGCCAACACCAACGGAAGTTGAATCATCAGAGCCACCACTGACCGTGGCATTGGAACTGGCGGAAGTTGAACTGGCTGTGGTATTCGCGGTCTCAATGGCAACATCGCCGCTGCCAGCATCTACCTCTGAATTGGCAGAAATCGCCGCATGACTGGTCATAACGGTGACATCGATAGCCGCAGAGCCTGCCACTCCAACCGATTTGGCCCCGGCACCGGAAACGGATGTTGCGCTGGTGGTATGGGTGCTGGTTGAATCGCTATCTCCATCCGCCATAAGGGCCTTAGCACTGACCCCAACTGCGGTAACATCACCCATAATTAAGGCTTGATTGGTTGCCACAGCAGTATTCACCGCAACGGCAGCCCCGACACCAATATCGCTGCTGGTCGCACTCCCATCTGCACTGGCAGCGGCGTCGGTATCATTGGCAGCATTCAGAGCAACACTACCAGCAACGGCGCTGACACTGACACCACCAGCAATCAGTGCGGTCGATTCTGAAATAGCCACATTCGCAGCCAGGGCCGCACCAACACTGACCGAACCATCACTGGTACTGCTCTTCCCCTGTTTGTCTTTACTCTTATTAACTTCGGTTTCAGCTTTATCGGAGTATTTTGCAGCACTGTCGGTTTCGGCCGCTATTTTGGTATCGGCACTGTTATCAGCTGAGTCACTCGATCCGGAAGCGCTTCCTCCCGATGCGCTCCCTTTAGCGGTAGAGCTACTGTTCGAAAGAGTCGTTGCTCCCAACTCAACAGCTCCGGAACTGAGCGTCATATCTCGGTTGATACTCGCTTCAGCACGATCGACAACAACGGTAGCGGCCATGCTGACTCCGACGGCAGCCTTACTGCCAGCAGCATCAGCAGTCGCCGAGGTGGTCGTATCACCACTGTGATCCGCCTTAAGGGTCAGATCGCCTGCCATATCAATAGTGTTACCGCCAGCAATGACCGCCGTTGTTTCATTCACCACAACACTGGTCGCTATAGAAGGACTAACAGCGACATCACCGGCAGAGCCCGCCTCCGTTGTGGTGCTAACCGTGTGGTCACCTTCGGCGCTTAAACTGACGCCACCAGCCCCTGTCAGCTCACTATTAAGTTCAATTTCACTGCGGGCGATATTGACCGCAACATTGACGGCTAACGAACCACCCACACCAACACTGGTACTTTCATCGTTAGATGCTGTTGGTGCAGCTTTTCCGTCAGCAGTCGCTTTGACCGTTGCCGAGGTTTTGTTAGCGCTACTGATGGTCAGATCACCATTGTTATCGCCACTGCCCAAAGATACCGTCGAACCACCATCGATATAGGCCGCGCTATCGGTAACCGAAACATTCAGGGCAAAAGCACCGGCAATACCGACATCACCCCCGCTGGCTCCGGAAATGGCGGTCGCACCAAAGGTGCTGGTGCCGTCACTGTCGCGGCTATCCATAAGCGCTTCAATGGTTAAGCCTTTAGCATCGGTCCCCTCTGGATCAGGCGTCATGACGATATCGCCATTGACCCGCGCTTCATTGACAACAACTGCAGTATTAATTCCTACTGCAACCCCGATACCGATCTCATCACTCTTTGCAGAAGAGGAACTGCTCCCCTCGACGGTGACCTTCAGGGCATCGCCTTTAGCGATATCTTCTTTGATCAGGGTATCGTCTTCGACCAGAGTGATGGTTTTTCCATCACCGGAAATAGCAGCGATGGTGTAGGTATCATCATTGCTGGTACTGCCACTGACAACAATGGTATCACCAACAGCAAAACCATCGGCAAGCCAGCTCCCCGTTGCCGAACGAGTCAATTGATCAGCAGAATCTTCATTATGAACAAAATTGATAAACTGACCATCGACCAGGGTTAAGCTACCACCACTACGACTGACCATGCTGACAGCAACAGCTGACGTATCACTTAAGGTCAGGGCGGCAATGGTGTCATCAGTGGCCAACGTCAGAGTTTTTCCATCGCTGGAAATAGCGCTGATTACGTAGGTCCCGTCATTCGAGGTGCTGCCATCGGTGCTTTTTGCTCCGCTGACGGTAATAGTGCCACCAACGGTGAAGCCATCGTCAATCCAGCTTCCTGTTGACCGGGCAATGGTATCACCACTGAAATTATCAGTGTCTGCACTACCGTTATCCTTAAAGGTCAACTGCGGACTACCACTCATCTCCCCTTTGGTGATTTGGCAAACCTTCAGTGCCGAACCGGATGCGGTCACACTGACCAGATTGTCAGCACTACTTAAAACCAGCACCCGCCCATCAAGGGAGATGGACTGGATGGTAAAGTTCTTACCGTCAAGGCTCTCATTGCCGGTGCCCTGAACAGAGATAGTATCTCCGGCAGAGAAGCCAGAAGTACTCCAGTTGCCACTGGTTAAGGTAATGGTATCATTGGCGTCGCTACCATTATCACTGAAGATGAAGTCCGGCCCGCCACTGGTGGTTGCCGTTGCTGTATCTACGGTCGTAGTTACCTTTGCAACCTTGACCGCCGCTCCGGAGGCTTCTTCCGCACTAAGGCTATCTGCTGCAGCCAGGGTCAGAACCAGGCCATCGGTGGAGATAGCCGTAATCGTATAAGTTGTAGTCGCACTCGTATTGTTATTTGAGGTTCCAGCCACAGTGATGGCATTGCCAACGGCAAAACCATCAGCTGTCCAACTACCGGAAGAGCGGGTAATGGTATCGTTAGGCGAGGTCGTATTAGCCGCATTATCGGCAAAGGTCAGGGTAATACCACCATCGACTACTACATCGGTTGCGGTGGAAGATGAAGAGGATTTGGTATTTTTCCCCACGGCACTGGCATCTGCGGTCGCAGCAGCATCAGTGTCATTTGCCGCTGACAGGGTCACATCACCTGCTTCGGCAGTTAAGGTTGTTCCTTCAGTGATTTCAGCAATCGAGGTTGAGACATCAATATTGACAGCAGCAGCGGCGCCAATAGAAACGCTGGTGCCACCACTATTACTGGCCGAAGTGGACGTGGTTGTCGGCAGGGTTGTTCCGGTATCACTGGTTTTAGAGCTAAGAAAGCTCTTCTCTTTATCGACCTGTTCGTCCGCCGTGGTCTCTTCTGGTGCAGTTTCGGAATCAGAATCGCTGGTTTCAGCCCCTTTTGAACTTGCTGTTGCGGTGGTCGAAGAATCAGACAGGGAGTGGGCATGAATAACGCTATCACCTGAAGCTGAGGTCACATCGCGATCCAGAATCGCACTGGTCACATCGACTTCAGTGGTCAAGGCCAGGGCAACACCAAAACCAACCGAGTCGCCCGCGGCATCAGCATTGGCTGTTGTTGTAGCGGAACCACTATGATCGGCTTGCAGAGTCAAGCCACCGGCAATGATCAGATCGTCGCCATCCGGCAATTTGGCCGTCGTGGTATTGACCCCGACATCTAAAGCAATGGCACCAGCCACGCCGATATCACCACCAGCTCCAGCCTCAGATTTTACTGTCGAACTATGAGCTCCAGCGGCAACCAGGCTCAAGTCATCAGCATAAATAACATCGGCAGCACTGGCGATCTGAGCGGTAGCGGTATTCACACCAACGTTTATAGCAAACGAACCACCCACACCAACTGATCCCGATTTAGCAGTGGTCGACTCTGAGGCTGCTCCGTCGGTCGAGCCTTTGCTCAGGCTCGATTCAAGGCCGCTGGCAACGACACTGGTATTACTGTTGTTCTCCGCCTTGAGACTGACATCGCCTTCACTGCCACTTTCACCAGCAATAAGGTTGCCGGTGCTGGTAATCAATGCATTACTGATGCTCACACCAACATTAGCGGCAAAAGCACCGGCGACACCAACATCTCCGGCACTGGCACCGGAAACAGCTTCAGCGGCAAAAGTATGTTCAACATCCGTACTGGTCGCCTCGGTGGCATCACCACGCTCATCCATTACCGCTTCAATGGTGGCGCCGTCGGTCGCGGTAACCTGGCCGGATAATAATGCCTGATTCACGACCGTTGCACTGTTGACAGCAACCGCCACACCGATACCAACACCAGCGGTCTCGCTGGTACTGGTCGTGTCAGCATCATCTGCGAGCATGATAGCAACCGTATTAGCCGCTGTCAGACCGGTAACATCGTCACTGCTGCCTAAGGTCAGACTGAGTTCACTGATATCAGTCACGGTAAAGGTTTTACTGCTACCATCCTCAAGATCGACACTAATGCTGTCACCAATCGTAAAGCCATCAGCAATCCAGCTGCCCTCATAGCGGGTAATCCAGTCAGCGGCACTGGTACTGGCATGATACTCCAGTGAATCGGTGGCTCCGGTATAAAGAACCGCATCACGCTCTGTTTGGGTTACCGTTACACCGCTGACATCCGCTTCATTAGTTAAAAAGTAACCTTCAGCAAGAGTCAGAGTGGTCCCATCATCAGAAATATTGGCAATCACATAACTATTGTTATTGGCAGTTGTCCCAGTTACGGTAATTGCAGACCCAACACTAAAGCCATCCGCGAACCAGCTACCACTAGAGCGTGTGATCGTATCGCCAACCACACCGCTATCACTAAAGGTCAACGTTGCGTTGCCGTTAAGCTGACCACCGACTAAAGCGGCAATACGAAGGGCCGAACCACTTGCGGTTTCATTAGTGGTCGCAAAAGTTGCGTCGGCAAGAATCAGAACCCGACCATCAAGGGAAATATCGGTGATGGTAAAGGTGCCGTTGTTTTCATCCTTGGTCGCGCCATTAACGACAATGACCGCCCCTGCTTCGTAGCCGTCGGTTATCCAGCTACCACTGGAACGGGTCAGAGTCGCCGCCTCACTCCCGTTAGCAGCAAAGGTCAGGTCAGGGCCACCGGCCAGGCTAACCGCGGTGTTGCCGGCAGTCACCTGAGTTTTAACCAGTAAATCAGAACCCGAAACAGATCCACTCTGGATGATATCGTCAGTGCTGGTTGTCGCCAGGTAAACGGTGCTGCCATCGGCAGATATTTCATTAATGGTATAGGTTCCGTCGTAACTCCCGGAACCACTGACAACAATGGTGTCACCAACAGCAAAACCATCGGTGCTCCAGCTACCACTAGAACGGCTGATGGTATCACGCGTGTCAGTCGTAACAGCGCTATTGTCGGTAAAAGTAAGCGTTACCCCCCCGGTGACCGTAGTTGGTACCGTCGCTGTCGTTGTCGTGGTGGTAATTGAACCCTTGCCCACGGCACTGCCATTCGCCGTTGCCGCTGCATCACTATCATTTGCCGCTGAAAGAGTCAGACTGCCGCCAGTGACTAAAACCGTTCCTTCGGTAACTTCAGCGGTTGATTCAGAAACCGCAATATTGGCCGACACCGCAGCACCAACACTGACCCCACCATCACTGGTCTGGGTTGCATCCTCATCAAGAGTCGGAGTATCAACACCATCCAGAGCGCTCTGATTGGTAGCGAAATCCATTTCCTGAGTTATCTGTTCCTGAGAGCTGCTGTCTGAGGCAACCGAGTCATCTGAATTATCGGCGCCGTTGACTCCGGCAGTAGATGAAGCAGAACTATCACTTAAGGTATGAGCATGAATGATGACATCACCATCATTCGACGTCACATCGCGATCAAGAATGGCTCTGGCACTATCAACTTCAACATTGAGAGCCAGCCCCACAGCAAAACCGACTGAACTGCTATCAGTTGCTGCGGTCCCTGTTGTGGTTGATGATCCGCTATGGTCGGCCTGTAACGTCAAATCACCATCAATATTGAGAGCATCACCCTCAGGCAGAGTTGCACTGGTAACATTCACACCAACATCAAGGGCCACCGCCCCACTACCCGAGGTGCTACCACTAGAACCGGCTTCAGCCGTAGTCACTGCAGTATGCTCACCGCTAGCGGTCAGACTGAGATCATTGGCATGCAGGACACTGGCGGCACCAGCTATCTTTGCGGTGGCAGTATTGACACCAATATTAAGTGCTGCTGACGCTCCGCCACCAACACTCTTCTTTGTGGTGTCTTCAGCATTATCAGATGACGTCTGGCTTGAAGTAGCCGTGACGGCTACATTACTCTTGTTTGCTGCATTAAGACTGATGTCACCAGCATTGTCATCATCACCGACATCAATGCTGGCATTTTCGGTCACTAACGCCGTGCTACTGGTAATACCGATATTAGTCGCCAAGGAACCAGCGACGCCAACATCAGAAGCCCCGGCTCCGGAGATCGCTTTTGCCACCAGACTATGCTGAGAGTCAGCACTATCGCGGCTATCCATCGTTGCCGCAACGGTCAAACCATCGCTCTCGATCGTTCCTGCAACGGTTGCAGAATTTGTCACTGTCGCTAAGTTAATAGCCCCAGCAACACCAATGCCGACACCTGCTCCAGCACTTGCTTCGGTGCTGGTGGCACGCTTAATAGAGGTGATATCGGTCACCGTCAAACCACTGATGTCAGCCGTTGTCGCCAAAGTCAGGGTCACCTCAGAAACTCCGGCAACCGTATAGGTTTTGACGCTACCGTTACTGGTTGTTACCGCAATGGTATCACCAACAGCAAAACCATCATCTATCCAACTACCATCATCATAACGCACCAGGGTATCGTTGCTGCTATTGTCGTGAACCAGATCGAGATCTTCGTCAAAAGTACCGCTATAGACGGCACTTTCGGCATGACTGTTGAGCGTCACCTGAACAGAACTGACATTGCTTTCGCTGGTCAGATAATAACCATTTGCCAGGGTCAGGGTCTGACCATCAGCACTGATCGCTTTGATGACATAAGTATTGTCATTGTTGCTGCTGCCACTGACAGTAATTGAATCGCCAACGGCAAAACCATCGTCGACCCAGCTACCACTAGAACGACTGATTGTGTCGTTACTGTCGTCAACAGCGGTAAAGGTCACAGCCACACTGCCGTTCAATTGCCCGGCAATCAGGCGAGTGATATTGACACCATCCGCAGCGCTTTCAGTGGTTAGACTATCCGCTTCTGACAGCGACAGTATAGATCCATCAGTAGAAATGGCACTGACGGTATAGGTGCCATCGTTGCTGGCGGAGCCGGTTATGATAATCGTGTCACCAACGGCATAGCCTTTGGTAGTCCAGCTGGCCCCGGTCAGGACAATGGTATCGACTCCGGTGCTATTGTCTTGAAAACTCAGGCCAACACCGGAACAGGTCAAAGAAATCGCAGTGCCATCTTTGCTTAGCACAACTGTTCCGGATGAGATGGCTTCGTTACTGAAACTTGCTGCGTCAGTAAAAATCAGAGTTTTTCCATCAGTGGAGACACTCTCAACCGTGGCGGTCACGTTATTGCCGCTGGTGCCAGTAATGACGATGGCATCACCAGTGACATAATCCCAGCTACCGAGGGAGCGCGTCAGCGTATCGTGACCATTGGCACTGTTATCAGCAGCGGTTAGTTCGCCACTCAGAGTGATACTGTCGCTGTCATTTCGAGTAAGGGTAAGGCTACCGGCATCACCGACCGTTTCACTACTGAGCTCAGCACTCTCGGTCAAGGTCAGGGTTAGCCCATCACTGGAAATAGCGGCGATAGTATAGGTTCCATTGAGGCTGTCGCTCCCATCAGCGATGGTCAAGGTATCACCAGCCGCAAAACCATCAGCACTCCAGCTACCACTAGTGCGGGTCAAGGTATCACGGCAATCGGCACTGGCGTTATCACTGAAGGTCAGAGAAAGACCACTGGTCAGGCTGCTATCCGTTGTGGTTGAGGTCGCTGTTCCTATGGTCGAATTCCCACTACCCACAGCACTGGCATCGGCTACTGCTGAAGCATCAGTATCATTTTCGGTGCTGACGGTTACGCTGCCATCGTTAAGAATCAGACTGGTGTCCTCGGTGACTTCTGCACTACTGTTTGAGATCACCGCGTTAGCAGCTAACGCGCCAGCAATATTCAAGGAACCGCTACTGGTTTGGGCGGTTGGTGTGTCCGGTAAGCTGGTACCATTCAATTCACTCCGCCCGGTTGCGACATTCATCTGTTCAGAAACCTGGCTGTCAGCGTTGCTGTCATCTGCCGTGTCTGAATCTGAAGAACCGCTTTCCCCGGCAGAACTTGCGTTTGCCGTAGTGGTTACATCGACCATGGATAAAGCAGTTATTTCTGCATCACCAGCAGTCGAAGTAACATCACGATCAAGGCTGGCGGTAACATTTTCAACCCCGATAGACAGACCAAGGCCAACACCAAACCCGGCACTTTCACCGGCAGCATCAGCTTTTCCTTTAGTGGTCTGGGAACTGCTATGGGTCGCGGAAAGAACCAACCCGCCAACCAGTGCCAGAGACTCACCTTCCGGCAATAACGCTGCCGTCTCATTGGCAGCAACACTTAATGCTAAGGCTGGACTGATAGCAGCATCACCACCGGCTCCAGCTTCAGCAGTTGTCGCCATGGTATGGCTACCATCAGCACTGAGATTTAAGTCACCAATCCCAGTCAGCAAAGCACTAGCGTCAATATCGGCGATACTGCTATTGACACCAATATTTAAAGCTAACGAACCACCAACACCAAAGCCGGAACTGGCACTTTGGGTTCCTGTCGCAGTCGCACTGTTACTGGTTGTATTTTGGGTTGTCAGGGATAAATCAGCAGCACCAAGGTTTAATTGACTACCGGTTAAAATGCTGGCATGGGTATTATTCGTAGCCACATTCAGAGCAACAGCACCAGCGCCACCAAAGGCTCCTGAGCTGGCCCCGGAGAGCGCGGTAGCACTCGACAGATAACTCCCATCGGTCGGCATCCCGGCACTGACAGTGACCGAACTCGCACCAGTAAAAGTAACGGAACCAGAAATGTAAGCATCATTCGTCGTCACCACGACATTACCCGCTGCAGCAATGCCGCCACCAACGGTTGCCGAAGGGGTATTGGTCGAACTGGCATCAGCCTTGGTGGTCACGCTACTTGAGCTTTCAGTACTGACGCTGACATCACCACTTGATGCAATGCTATTGCCACTCCCGATCAGGTGAGCATCGGTACTTTGAGTTAAAACTGAAATAGCAGCAGCCCCAGCCACTGACACCGGATTGGTCGTTGAGGTTCCATCACTGCTGCCGGTGCTCATACTGCCGGTACCAAGGAGTGAACCGAGCAGACCACCATCACCATCAGAGCCACCAGGAGTTGATACTGCCGTTGTCACCACAGTATTGCTTGACGATGCCGAAATAGTCAGATTGTCAGATGCATCGACATCGGTTCCTTCGAGAGCGGCCAAACTATCGGTCACCACCACACTAACAGCAGCAACGCCACCAGCAGCAGTCATACCTCCGACCGTTCCATCAGCAACGCTGGTCACCGTTGTCGTGTTTGTAGCGCTGACCTCAACATCACCTACAGTGGCGCTTAAGGAGCTGTCACTGACATTGGCTTGGACAGAACTAATAACAATACTGGCACTTCCTGCGGCATCAACCAATGGTGTGCCGAGGGATTCAGCAACATTATTGGCAGTTACTGTTGAAGTCGCACTTATGGATAGATCGCCTGCTTCTGCCGTCAGGTCACTGTTGGCTACCGTAATTTCTGCCCCGGCATTTTCAACCAGAACCTTCAGCGAAAAGGGAATATCAAGCGCCTGCTCATCAATAGTCGAGGTCGCGGTAATCGCAATATTTTCTGCGTTAAGAGTTGCACCGCTGATAGAAATTGAGCTTTGGGCAGGAACATAATCGAAGGGCAAACCAATATCATCGACATAATCAGCAATAACCTCGCCGACACCATCATCACCAAAAGCAGCCGTTGCCAGATCCCTCAGAGCACTCCCGAGCAATCCTGCCCCATCAGCCTCAGCGGTCAGAGTCAGGGAGCCATCCCCTGAACCGGCCACCGTAGCATCCAGAGTAGCTCCTGTGTTGATGGTAATTTCTTCACTGGAAATATTAATCTGAGAAGCATTGATGGTAACACCAGCACCAACAGAGACGCTGTCATCCCCCGCACCACCAGTGATATCAAGAACCCCACTGAAAGCACTGTCAAAACCTTGAATCGTAACACTGTCATCCCCCGCACCCAGGTCAACGATCAGGTCACTGCCACTACGGGTATCCAGCTCAGTCCAACTGCTTCCACCATCGACACTGTAACGCATGATGCCATCAGCATTGATGCCATTATCATCAATAATCAGCTCATCAGTAAAGTTACTGCCGGTCACTTCAGTCAATAATGACTGATAGTCAGTTAGCTGCAGAGTGGCCGTTTCTATCGTTCCGTTGCTGGTCTCTAGATCCCAGTCACCTGCCAAAGCGGTATTACCGGTCGCATCATCAGAGGCAGCAACATCGACACCGGTCATATCAGCTAATGACGTGACAAACTCGAGACCTTCATGACCTGCACCAACATCACAACCATAAAGCAGAATATCACCATCGGTACACAGGCTCTCTTGCCATTGGCTTAAGGGTTCTCTGTAATCAGTCAGATTGTCACTATCAAGGAGGGTACTGCCAAGACTTAAACTGCCACTGTCACCATGGCTGATGATATGGACCGCATCGATATTATTGTAGTCACTCAGAATAGAGCTGATCTGATCAATACCATTATCAGTTGCATCGAGAAGTCTGATTTCATAACTGGTGTCGCAGGTTGCTGAAGCCTGCAGTTCATTAATAAGGGACTGGTAGTTATTAACGCTACCATCAATGATGACCAATTCATTACGTTGATCAGAAGCATCATCACTTGCAGTTGAAATCTCTTGCTCGCTCTCAACATCATTTTGTTCAAGAGCGTCGACAGACTGATCAAGGACCGCGGCAACGTGGCCATTATCATGATCATCCACATCACTAATACCTAAATCCGCAGAGAGAAGAATTCGTGGTTCTAATGCTTCAAACTGGATTTTTCTCCGGCTTTCAATAGAACTGGTAGCATTTTTTCTGGATAATTTACGGCGTAGTCGTCTCAGCATGACAACTCCCCCTTCTGATATATGGATCTTGATGCGATTAATTAACTGGTAATGACGAAATTACTTAAACAGCTTGTCGGCTTTGACAAGATCATCAAGCTCCAGGCTTCCGGCAGCTTGCTCCAGCTTGAGGCAGTTCAACAGGTAATCGTAACGTGCCTGCCCATATTCGATGTTTATAATGGCAAGATCACGCTCAGCATCAAGAACTGCCAGGCTGGTATAAAGACCAGAATTAAAACCTTCCTGTTTTGCCTCCAGGGCCGAACGGCTGGCAACCAAGGACTGTTCCAATGCTTCGAGTTTACTGACCGCAGTGATGACTCCCAGATAAGATGCACGCACTTCACGCCGCACCTGGCGCTCCTGCCGTGTCAGCTCGGCTTTGGCATAATTAAGATACTGGCGGGCCTGGCGAACCTTAGAACTTGCCCCACCACCTGAATACAGAGGAATCTTCAATTCCAGCGCCAATTCCAGATCGGCAACCTCACTACCACCACCAAACAGAGAACCTTCTGTATCTTCATCACTATAACTGCCAACCAGATCAAGGGTTGGCATATGGGCGCTCTTACGCTTGCTGACTTCCTTGGTCGCCAGCTTGACAGCCGAACGCTTTAACAACAACGCCGGATTATGCTTTAGCCCCGACTCAATCCAGGTATCAACATTTTGTGGATCAGGGACCAGGCGAGGCATCGTTTCTTCCAGCTCAGCAAGATCGCTGAGGGTTTCGCCGGTCACCTCGGTAAGGGCATAGACTGCATCATCAAGTTGGTTTTCAGCTTCAAGATATTTAGCCTGCACAGACGCCAGCCGTGCTTTGGCATCATGCAGATCGGTAATTGGCACCAGCCCCATCTGTTGTCTGTTAGTTGCCAGCTCATAATGCTTCTCAACAGCCGTCTGTTCTGCAGCAATCGAGGTCAATTGGTTACGAGCACTAAGAATATCCAGATACAGGCCAGCGACACGTACCATCAGGTCAATCTCAAAAACATGATATTCCAGCTCTGCCTGAACAGTTTTAAGCTGTGACTGCTTATAGTTAACAATGCTATCCCAGCGAAATAGTGGCTGAGTCAAAGACAGCCCGTAGACCTTGGTATCATATTCAGTCGATCCAGAGTCATAGACGTCGTTCTCACTGTCTTTAATTTTCTGGTGAGTTTTTGTATAAGTGCCAAAAGCACTAACGGTGGGCAACAAACCGGCCAAAGCTTGTCGTTCTTCTTCATTTTTGGCAAGGTGCTGATAATGAGCGCCTTGCAACAGCGGATCATTTTTTACCGCCAGATCGTAAACATCCATCAATCCAGCAGCATAACCAGCGTGAGGGGAAGCTGCAGCGATCAAAAACAAGACACAGGTCATGCGGAATAAAATAGTTACCAGTCCAGAGGCACAGGCTTTCATTTAATCACCTATAGCTTTCATATGATAATTCAAAGGTTTGTGACAGTTTTATATGAGGCCAAATGTCAGCATAACGATACAAAGGGACTTCTCAACCCATTAACTGATTAATATTATCACAGCAAGAGTCACATTTCGGTTACAAATAGAAGAGGAAATACAGGAAGATCCAAGAGAAAGATTAAGACCGGTTAAGCATTTTCACCTCACATGCCATCGTATAGCCAAAACCGGAAATAGTTTTGATTAGCTCACGATCAGGAAGTTTACTTCGCAGACGCCAGACCAAAGTTTTCAAAGAGGTGTCGCTGACACTACAATCTGGCCATACAGCTGCCTTAACTTTACGAAAAGGGACAAGTTCACCGGAATGATTCAACAAGGTCGCAAGCAATTGGCTCTCTTTAGGGGTCAAGTGTACAGTCGCATCAGAATAATTGATGAAACCACCGTGGCAATCGATGACAGCTCTCTTGTCTGCACAACTGACCTCGAACAAATCCGGTTCTAGTTCCAACTGTAACTGCGGATCATTGACCAGCGCAGTTGCCACCGTCGCTAATATTGTCTGATCGCTTACCGGCTTGACCAGGAACCCGAAAGGCCCGGTTTTCTGAGCTCTCTGAACATTAGTGCGGTCACCATAAGCAGTCAGGTAAATCAAAGAAAAAGAATTTATCTGACGGAGCTCTTCCGCCAGAGCAATACCGTCGGAGTCACCTTTTATACCAATATCCATGCATACAAGATGCGGTCGATGTTGCTTAAATAGAGCCATGGCCTGATCATAATCACGCCCGATCCCAACCACGGGATAACCTTCCCGTTCAAGAACATCACGTATGTAGTTGGCGATCAATAATTCATCTTCAACGATCAACACGCGACTTTTCATTTACATCCCCTCCTTCGGCACAGGAAACGATAACTGCCAGCGGGTCCCGGACATGACACTCACATCCAGATGACCATTTAACTGCTCTGCCATCATTCGAACAAAACGCATTCCTAAATTTTCCTGATGAGCAGTGCCTAAACCACAACCATTATCGGCAACCATCAAAACCAGGCCGACATCACACTGTTTCAGACTCATGTCAATATGACCACTGGTGGAATCAGAAAAAGCATGCTTCATAGCATTGGACAGCAATTCTGTAGCAACCAGACCACAGGCGACCAGCACATCCATTGGCAGTTGCACTTTATCAACAGTACAAGCAATCGTAATTTCTTGATCAGGACCGCCGAAAGAAGACAGCAAATAACCAGACAGTTGCTGAAAATAATCTTGCGCGTCAATCGCGCTCAGATCTTCCCCTTTACAAAGTAGGTCATGCACTAATGCCATAGAACGAATACGATTTTGTCCCGCCTTTAATGCCTGACCGACAGGAGAACCTGGAGCTGCATCCATAACCTGAAATCCGAGCAGGCTGACAATAACGGCCAGATTGTTTTTAACCCGATGATGCACCTCTTTCAAGAGCAGGTCCTTCTCTGCTAAAGATTTCGTTAATTTACGAGTGCGAACCTTAACTTTTTTCTCGAGACCCCGCTTCATATCTTCAAGGCGACTGTTACTTTCACTTATCTGCTCTATCAGCTGGGTTTGCGCAACCTGCTTCTGCTCTCGTAATAAATTAATCCGTTGGGCCAGCACAAATGAGAGCACCATCGTTTCTACTGCCGACCCTGCCATAAAGGTGTAATTGACAAAAGGATTAGGTGGAAACCAGCCAAAGCGCCTGGCGCCAAGCAGAAACAAGCCAACAATAAATAAACCGAAGGCAGCCAGAAAAGATTTAGCAAAAACATCGTCACCAATACAAAAAGCGCGAATTCCTCCCCCAATCACAAGTCCAAGAAAGATTAAGGTTTGCAAGTAAAACCACAAAGTCGTTGGTGAAGCGGCAAGCAAGGCGTAGATAAATATCATCACGTTACAAAAATGCAAACCAAGCACCAGGCGATTAAAAAACGGCATGGTTTCCTTACTCTGCAGAAAACTCCTGACCATTTCTGCTGCGGTCAAACCGGTTAGAAAGCTGGTAATATGAGTTAAGCGTAAATTTAACCAAGGAGTGCCAAAAAAGACATATTCATGCAATAACTCATACTGAGCCGTTACGTTCAACAGAATTGCCAGGGTAAAAAGAACATAAAAGCCATAGCGCTTATCATGCATAGTCATAAACATGAAAAAATTATAAAAGGCCATGGCCAGCATCAGCCCGATATAAATGCCGATAAATACCTGCAATCTTCGATCCCGCTGGTAAAATTCACCTTCCGCCATCAGCATCGCATTTATACTGGTACCATCCCGAGAACGTATTTTCAGATATATGGTCGCTTTCCCCTGATCAAAATAAACCGGAATAAGCGAATCACGATGCGGATACGGAGTGGTTCTTAAGGAAACACCCCGCCCTTTGACAAAATGATGAAGCTCCCCCTGAAATATCTGATAACTATCAATATGATCAAGGTAAGGAATACCAAACTGAATTAACCAGGGCGCCTCAGGAAAATCTTTCTGCTCAAGGGTCAAGCGCAACCAGATCGCATCATCGCTATAACCAAAATTGAGAAAATCTGTCGCATGAGTAAACTTCTCTCTGGTGATCGCTGGATAATCAATTGACCTAGTCGGATCCCGGTAGATCTCAGCGTAGGGAACAATTGATCGATATAAACTCTTTGAGGAAGGAAATGAAACATCCTGATCAAATGCACTAGCGAGATTGGCTATGGTTAGAAGTAACAGTATGGCCATAAACAGTAACAGCCAAGACTTCATACTTTTGCTTACTAAACTCATTCAGACATCCTGTTTGAAAGTTCTCAGCCTAAATAACAGCTAGCCATAATGACTAGAATGCAAGATTAATGCACTTATCGAATCAAGCCTGGTCACAAAACGGTTACAATAGAAAAATTTTCCCTTTCTACGACCAAGACATGTTTAAATATATTTCTTCTTGGCAATGACCCTTTTCTAGCGTGGTTAAGTCAATCTGTGGGTTTGCTTACCACTATAAAAAAATTGTTCGTTTGGCAGATATCAGCAACATTAGTAAATTTTTCCCTATGTTAGCAATTATCAGGTTTAAGTGATATGGAAACCACGTCTGTAAATACTCCCCCCGAAACTGACCTGTGGTCAATTTTTAATGCCGCTGATAACGATCACGATTATCACCAAAGCTGGTTGGCCCTGCAATGCCAGAAATTAGCCGGATGTGTTCAGGGACTGCTCATCAATATCGACACGCAAGGACAACCAGTACCAGTTGCAGTCTGGCCTCAAGAGGGTCAAAACCCAGCGACGCTGACTGATATTGTCACCAATGTCTTAGCCGAACAATGCGGCCTGCTCGCGGAACTGAACAATTCAGATCACGTTGCCATGGCTTACCCGATTCTCATAGATGATCAGGTTCAAGCTATCATTGCGATTGAACTCGCCACCGCGGCAGAACAATCTCTGCAGACAGCTATGGAACAATTGCAGTGGGGTTCTGCCTGGCTGGAATTGCTGCTGCGCAGACAACAGGTAGAAAGGGACCAAGCCCACCTGTTAAGGCTGAAAACTGCCGTCGACCTGTTAGCGACAACATTAAGCAAACAACAGTTCGATGAAGCAGCCATTGCATTCGTTACTGAACTCGCTGTCGCTTGTCGCTGCGAGCGGGTCAGCATCGGCTTTCTGCGTAACCATCATATTAAACTTGCCGCAGTATCTCATAGTGCTGAAATCAGCCCCAAAATGAATCTGACAACCACCATCGAGCGCGTCATGGAAGAAGCGCTTCAACAGAACCGCGAGGTCGCCTTTCCAGCTATAAATAATGACATTCTGATCTGTCGCGAACATGAGACCCTTTCCAGACAACAGGCGATGGCTGCAATCCTGTCCATTCCGCTCTATTATCAAGGGCACTATATCGGTGTACTGACCTGTGAACGTGAGGCCGCCAGTCCTTTTACCCAGGGAGATCTTGAATTTCTTAATGCCATCGCAACCTTGGCGGGTCCGTCTCTCGACCGCCAGCGCCAACTCGAACAATCCCTACCGGTCACTATCTGGCAAGCAGGCCGTCGCCAACTGGAGAATTTTTTTGGCCCAAAACATCTGACCCGCAAACTGATCTTTTTCATTCTCGCCGCCCTTGTGCTGTTTTTTAATCAAGCGACAGGAACCTATCGTTTAACGGCCGACGCTATCCTCGAAGGAGCTATTCGTCGCGCTGTCGTTGTCCCTTTTGATGGATATATAGACTCTGCAGACCGCCAGGCTGGTGATTTAGTAACAAAGGGTGAACTCCTCTGCAGCCTGGATGACCGAGATTTACGACTGCAGAAATTAGCCAAGGTCAGTCAATCCCGCCAGCTGGAACGTCAACGTCAAGAAGCTGCAGCCAAACACGATCGCTCTCAGAGCCTGGTCATTACAGCGCAGCTCGAACAGACCGCGGCAGAACTTGCCTTGCTCGAAGCACGGCTGTCACGTACTCAGATGAAAGCCCCTTTTGACGGTCTCATTGTCAGTGGGGATCTAAGTCAGCGCCTTGGTAGTGCAGTTAATCAGGGCGACGTGCTCTTTGAAATCACCCCGCTTGATAGTTACCGGCTGATTGTTAAAGTTGATGAACGCCGCATTGCTGATACCCATATCGGCCAGACAGGAACCTTGGTTCTGGCTGCTCTGCCCGACAATCGCTATGACTTCACCTTGGAAAAAATTACCCCGATCACAACAGCCGCCGATGGACGCAACTATTTTCGAGTCGAAGCAAAACTTGAGCATATCGATACCAGCCTGCGACCGGGCATGGAGGGTGTTGCTAAAATTACTGTTGACGAACGCAAGTTGATCTCTATCTGGTCACGCAATTTTGTTGAATGGCTCAAACTTACCTTATGGAACTGGTCACTTTAGGGGCTGAAAAGGTCTACGTTTATGAGTGAAGCTCTTTTCAGTCAGTCCTGGTACCGTGTTGCACCGCTTAAACTGCGGCTGCGCAGCCATGTACAGATTTATCAGCATCGTTATCGCAACCAAGACTGGTATATCATCCAGGATCGCTTTACCGGCCGCCATCATCGTTTTTCGCCGGAAGCTTACCAACTGATTGGCCTGATGGATGGTCGCCACACGCTTGCCCAAATTTGGCAGACCGCCTGTGAGCGTTTGGGTGATCATATGCCGACCCAGGATGAAGTGATCGCCCTCATTTCCCAATTACACCGCAACGATCTTTTGCAAACATCGGTCCTGCCAGACTTTTCTGATTTACAGAAGCGTTTACAGCAAAGTCGGCGCAGCCGCTTGCTCACCCCCTTGCTGTCCCCCATGGCAGTGCGCTTTCCCCTGCTGGATCCTGATCGTTTTCTGGAGAAGACGCTCTTTCTGGTGCGACCGTTCCTGAGTATGCCCATGTTCATCCTCTGGGCGGGCCTGATTATTTTTAGTATTTTTACTGCGGCCAGCCATTGGACTGATCTGACCAACAACCTGAGCGATAAATTATTTGGCTTGGAAAACCTGGTTCTGCTCAGCCTCATTTATCCGTTACTGAAAGTTTTTCATGAATTTGGCCATGCTTATATGGTTAAAAAATGGGGTGGGGAAGTGCATGAAATGGGTGTTATGCTACTTGTCTTTATCCCTATTCCTTATGTCGACGCGACTTCATCTTTGGCCTTCCGCCATAAATCCCAACGAATGCTGGTTAGCGCTGCAGGTATCATGATCGAACTTGGCATCGCAGCTCTGGCGCTATTGCTGTGGATAAATCTTGAACCGGGAGCATTAAGAGCTGCAACCTTTAACATTCTACTTATTGCCGGAGTGTCGACACTGCTGTTTAACGGTAACCCGCTACTGCGCTTTGACGCGTACTACGTCTTGACCGATCTACTGGAAATACCTAACCTTGGGCAGCGCAGTAGCCGCTACCTGGGGTATCTATTTAAGCGCTATTTACTTGGGGTAAAGAAAATCGATAACCCTGCTGCAGGTCTAGGTGAAAAGCGTTGGTTGGTTATCTATGCGCTTGCATCTTTTACCTACCGCATCATCATCACTCTTAAGATTATCCTCTTTATTGCCGGGAAATTTTTCCTGTTTGGTATTCTGCTAGCGATCTGGATTATTGTGATGATGGTGGTCATTCCGCTGTGGAAATTATTTAACTATCTTATCAGGGACGTTGAAATGCGCAGAAAACGAATTCGAATTCTTGTGACAACGATCATTCCAGCTCTCTGCATAGCGGGGATTATTGGCTTCGTCCCTGTTCCCTATTCAACCGTTTGTGAAGGGATCAGCTGGGCTCCAGACAACGCCCGGGTGCATGCGGCTGCAGATGGTTTTGTCAGCGAAATTCTAATACCCAATGGCTCACAAGTCTCATCCGGAACGCCCCTGATACGTTGCCATGATCCACTACTTAGCGCAGCGATTGAAATCCTTCGGGCACGGCGTAAAGAATTTGAGGCCCGCTACAATATCAGCCTGATCACGGACAGAACTCAGGCAGAACTGCTAAAAGAAGAGCTCAGTCAGATTGACGCCGAACTGAAAAACACTGAAGAACGTCTTCAGGCGCTAACTCTCCACAGCCGGAGCAACGGGATCTTTGTTATTCCCGATGCCAGCGATCTACCCGGCCGTTTTATTAAACGTGGGACTCCAGTGGGTTATATTTTAAATGCTGACAATATGCAAATTCGCGCCTTGGTTGGGCAACAGGATATTGATCAAGTTCGTGCAGATACCCAAAAAGTCGAGGGACGGCTGACTGAAAGTGTCAACCAGGTCTTTAGCACCCGGATTCTGCGTGAAATTCCCGCAGCCAGCCAGGAGCTACCCAGTATCGCCTTAAGTCTTGAAGGTGGCGGCCCATTTGCGCTTGATCCACGCCAGCCAGACAAACCGCTGGCCATTGAACGGCTATTTCAGTTTGCCATCGCCATGCCGCCAGGACTGACCCACAATATTGACGAACGGGTCTATGTTCGTTTTATCCACACGCCTGAGCCTTTGGCCATGCGCTGGTTCCGCACGATTCGCCAGACACTGCTCAAGCGCTTTGCAGTCTGATTATAATTATGGCGTTACACTTACCACCAAGCCCTCAGCCAGTGAGTTATGCTATCCGCCCTGAACGACCGGATCAGATCGATACCCGTCTGGAGCACCTAGCCCACCAGTGGCTTGGCCCCCTTAAAAGGGTGTTCAGCTCCACCCGCTCACACAAACGAATGCTCGACAGGATTGAACAGTACGGGCAGAACCTTGTTGACCTAACCTCACAGGAACTTGATCAGCAGCGTATCGTGGTGCAAACCCAACTACGTCAGCAGGGCTTCAATGAAGTCCTGATCATAGAGACATTTGCCATTGTCCGCGAACAGGCTAAACGCCAGCTAGGCATGTATCACTACCGCAGTCAGCTGAGTGGTGGTCTAATTATGTTGCAGGGCATGGTTGCCGAAATGGAAACGGGTGAAGGCAAGACTTTGACTGCCTCGCTGACGGCTGCAACCATGGCTCTAGCAGGAGTTCCAGTTCATGTGATCAGTGTCAATGATTACCTGACACAGCGTGATGCCGAGCAACTGACCCCCCTTTACCAGGCTCTTGGACTGACAACCGGCCAAATTATCCACGGCCAGAATCATCAACAGCGTAAAGCGGCATATGCCTGCGATATTGTTTACGCCACCAATAAAGAACTGGTTTTTGACTACCTGCGTGACCGACTGACCCTCGGCCACAAACTCGACTCACTACATCTTGAAGCGGAAAGCCTCTATAAGGACTCACCCCGTAGCCAGCGATTACTGATGCGCGGACTCCATTTTGCGCTGGTTGATGAAGCTGACAGCATTCTTATTGATGAAGCCCGCACCCCATTAATCATTTCCGGAGGTCAGGGCAGCAACGAAGAACAAGCATTTTATGAACAGGCTCTTTTTATTGCTGGACAGTTAGAACAAAACGAAGATTTCATCCTCGACCAGGGGCTGAGACAAGCACTTCTCCTGGATAGTGGTAAAGAAAAAATATCTCGCCTTTGTCATGAGTTCGGGCCTCTCTGGAATGGCCAGGTACGCCGTGAATCCACCATCCACCAGGCACTACAGGCCGTACATTTCTATCATCGCGACGAACAATACCTGATCCGGGATGGAAAAATTCAAATAATTGATGAATTTACCGGACGGGTTATGGCCGACCGCTCGTGGGAACAGGGGCTTCACCAGCTACTCGAAATGAAAGAGGGCTGTGAACTGAGTCAACAGCGCGAAGCATTAGCAAAAATCAGCTTTCAAAGGTTTTTCCGCCGCTATCTTCATCTTGCTGGCATGACCGGAACGGCCCGTGAGATCACTGGTGAATTATGGTCAGTCTACCGTCTCCAGACCATCAGAGTAACTCCCCATCGACCGATCATCCGTAAGTCATTACCTAATCATATTTTTAGCCATGAAGAAGATAAATGGCAGAATATCATCAAGCGCGTTAGCCAGCTGCACAACCGTAAACGACCAGTTCTCATCGGTACACGCTCGGTCGCAGCATCCGAACATTTATCCCGCTTGGCAAGAGAGGCCGGCATCCCCCATCAGGTTCTCAATGCGAAACAGGATGCCAGTGAAGCAGCCATTGTTGAGCAGGCAGGACAAGCAGCTATGGTGACTATTGCTACCAATATGGCTGGCCGCGGTACTGATATTAAACTGGGTGCCGGCATAAAAAAGCTTGGCGGCCTGCATGTTATTACCACAGAACGCCACGAAGCGGCCCGTATCGACCGTCAACTAGCTGGTCGTTGTGGCCGCCAGGGAGATCCCGGTAGCTATGAAGGTTTCTTCAGTCTGGAAGATGCTCTTCTTGATCCTGCTCGCTGCGGCTATAAAGCCCGTTTATTAGCTTCTATAGCCAACTTGTGTCCACCATTACGCAACCTTCTTGGTGGACTGGCTATAAATCTTGCTCAATCACATATCGAACGTTATCATGCCGTTATCCGTAAAGAATTGTTCCGTCGTGATCAGACTCAGGGAAGCCTGCTGTCCTTTTCAGGACGCCTGGAATAGAGAGGAAAAATGAAAAAGCTATCACTTTTTATTATCTTACTGATGATAACCAAGACATCTCTGGCGGCACCACCCGTTCCAGAGCTTGAAGGACTGGTTGAACCGCATGAAACAGTTGAATTCAGTAGCCAGGTTGACGGTATTTTAGCGAGCGTGAATGTAGAACGTGGTTCATTCGTTCACCAGGGGGATATTCTAGCTCACCTGCGATCAGGTGTTGAAGAAGCTGCTGTCAAGGTTGCTGCGGCAAAAGTGAATTTTGGCCAGCGTAAAGAGATGCGCAACGCAGAGCTGTACAAGAAACAGCTGATTTCTATCCATGATAAAGATGAACTAGCCACTGAAATTCAATTGGCCAAACTACAGCTTGAAGAAGCCCAGCAACAACTGGCCATGCGTACCGTTATCAGCACTATTGACGGAGTGGTCATTGAGCGCCGCGGTGCCCCAGGGGAATATGTTGGTGAAGAACCGTTCCTGGTCGTTGCCCAGATCAATCCCCTTAATATTGAACTCGTTGTCCCACAAGCTTATTTTGGTTCAATCAAACCTGGAGATAATGCCAAAGTCACTCTGGATGAGCCGATCGGCGGAACTCACAAGGCAACGGTCGTTATCGTCGACCGCGTTCTTGACGCTGCTAGCGGCACATTCGGAGTCAGGCTGGAAATGCCTAACCCCAAAATGACATTGCCTGCAGGGTTGAAGTGTCGGGTTAAATTCTAAATCACACTTTACTTTAAAACTATCCGAACAATTCCTGTTCCAATTATTTGACGTTACCGCAGGATTGCTGCACACTGATAGTGTCTTTTCAAAAGTAAACAACTCAACACCATTCTATAAAAATATAAATTGGTTATTAATCCATAACAGGAGGGCAGTATGGCTATACATCCCGATGCGGGAAAACCGGTCAAGACTGAAGCGTTGACCGATATTGCAGAATTGATCAGTCTTTATTACGAAAGCTTACCAGATGTATCAAATCCAGACCAGAAGGTCGCTTTTGGCACTTCCGGCCACCGCGGCTCCTCGTTAAAAACCAGCTTTACTCAGCGACACATTCTGGCGATTAGTCAGGCAATCTGTGAATATCGCGCCACTCAAGGAATTACGGGGCCATTATTTATGGGAAAAGACACCCATGCCCTGTCGACTCCGGCAGAAAAAACGGCACTACAGGTTTTCGCGGCCAATGGCGTCACTGTTATGGTCGATAAGGATGGTGGTTATACACCAACACCTGTCATCTCCCACGCTATCCTGACCTACAACAAAGACCGTTCATCAGAACTGGCCGACGGGGTGGTCATTACTCCTTCACATAATCCTCCAGACAATGGTGGCTTCAAATACAATCCGCCACATGGTGGGCCCGCAGATACTGACGCCACGGGCTGGATTGCAGACCGGGCAAATGCCTTACTAGCTGATGATATTAAAGAGGTTAAGGTTCTTGATTACAGTGCCGCGGTAAATGCTGATACCACTGTTTCATATGACTTCATTACCCCTTATGTCAACGATCTTGAAAACGTCATCGACATGGCTGCCATTAAAAAGGCTAACCTCAAAATTTGTGCGGATGCCATGGGAGGCTCCGGGCTCCGTTACTGGCAACCGATTGCTGAACGCTATGGGCTGGACATTACCTTACGCAATGCTGCCGTCGATTACACCTTCAGTTTTATGACGGTTGATCACGATGGTAAAGTCCGCATGGATTGCTCATCCCCCTACGCCATGGCCAGTTTGGTCGCATTGAAAGATGAGTTTGATATTGCCTTTGGTAATGACCCGGACTATGACCGTCACGGCATCGTCACTAAATCAGTTGGCCTGATGAATCCAAACCACTACCTGGCTGTTGCCATTAACTATCTGTTTGCCAACCGCAGCAACTGGAACCCTGATGCGGCCATCGGTAAGACCTTGGTCAGTTCATCAATGATTGACCGTGTTGCTACCGCCTTGGGACGTAAGCTTAAGGAAGTACCGGTTGGCTTTAAGTGGTTTGTAAATGGTCTGGTCGATGGTTCTTATGGCTTTGGTGGTGAGGAATCGGCCGGAGCATCGTTCCTGCGTAAAGATGGCAGCGCCTGGAGCACTGATAAAGACGGGATTATCCTGTCCCTGCTCGCCTGTGAAATTCTAGCGGTAACAGGCAAAGACCCTGGCCAGCATTATCAGGATCTGGTCGCTGAATATGGCGACCCCATCTACGCCCGGGTTGACGCCTCGGCAAACCGAGAGGAAAAAGCCAAACTTGCAGCCCTGTCGGCAGAACAGGTCAACGCAGAAACTCTGGCCGGTGATCCAATCACCGCTAAACTCACCCACGCACCGGCCAATGGTGCGGCCATCGGTGGATTGAAAGTCTGCACCGAACATGGCTGGTTTGCTGCCCGCCCATCCGGAACTGAAGATGTCTATAAAATTTACGCTGAAAGCTTTAAAGGTGCAGAGCACCTGGCTCAGATTCAAGCTGAAGCACGGGAGATTGTGAATCAGGCGCTGGGTTGAAAATATCTTAAATGATTGCCAGTAAACAAAGGTCTCAAGGGGAATGCCTTGGGACCTCTGTTTGCTTTGACCATGAGTCCGTGACATCAAAGAGTGGGAATACCTCTGCAGAGATAAAGACGCTCTTTGATGCAGGAAATTAAAAAAACATCTGCCTGAAAACAATCTCTCCGTTACGAATAGTCAGTAATGGAACGATCAATTCCTTAGCCATAATTTCATCATTGAAACGGTCATAAATCCTCTTCTGTGTCGGCATCATATCCACCACAACGATATCTGCGCTTCTGCCAACAGCCAGCGATCCGATTTCGTTACTTTTACCGAGTGCTGCAGCAGCATTGACTGTCACCCGCGCGAAGATATCGACAAGATCCATTCCGGCTGCGTAGCAGGCATTCATTGCATGAAGCAGCGAAAACCCAGGGTAGACAAAAGTACTTTCGCGTATCACATCAGAGCTGATCAAGTCAGGCAGGAACCCGTCCTGGACAGCAGCTGAAATTCCCGCCAGAGACCAGTGAATCCGGCCGTGGCAGTTGTCAAAAAGGACCCCTTTTTCTTTGGCTTTCCAGACACAATTTTTTACTTTCATCTGGTTGTCAAAGATCGTTTCCCCTTTATTCTGAAAAACATGGGCAAAGACATCCCCCTGACGTAACAATTGCAGAATCCCTTCCAATGAAGAGTCCTCCGGCAATTCAGAAAAATGCGCAACAACGGGACAGAAGATACCCCGATCTCGAATTTTTTCTGCGATTTCAATGGCTTTTTCAAGGGGAGCCAGACCAAGTCCAGTCGTTGTTTCCCGGCACATTCTGACCTTCAGACCACGGAGAGTTTCTGGATACTTTTCAAACAGAGCAATAATCTTCTGCTCGTTGAAATTACGCGGATCATGGTTTTCTTCCGGGTCACAGAAGCTATGATTGCCATAGGTCGAAACATGCAGATATGAAAGAATTCTGGTTACCGAACGAATAATGGTCGCCTTATGAAACAACTCATAATTAGCCCAACCCGCCGTTCCGGCATCGACAACGGTTGTAACACCGCTTGCCGGTGACAGAATATCTGCGTTAACGCCAACGTTATTGCCTTCATAGTTGTAGTGCGCATGTTCATCAATGAACCCTGGTAGTACCAACTTATCGGTCGCATCAATGTGTTGCACAGCGTTCACCTGCAGCCCTGCAGGCGGCGGCGAAACGATTTTTCCATCGACAATGTAAAGGGTTTCCTGGCGCTCGGTGCGGGTTGTAAAGTCTATCACACGGCCATTTTCGATAATCAGGTCATAACGCATAATACACCTTTCTTTCTGCTCCGTGGGCAAACGGCGATCAACGAGTGTAAGTGCCTGACACTATTCACCACCGGCCACCTACAGCTTCAGATATCATTCCATCAACCAGATTAATCCCATGGAAATGGCGGGAATAAACGAGGTTAACAGAACTGACAAAAACAGAATCAGGACACCGGGGATACAACTTTTACTGAGGCTCACGATGCTTTCTTCGGTGACCGTGGTCGCAGCAAACAGACAGTTTCCGAACGGCGGGGTAGCTTGCCCGACGGCCAAGTTGAAGACGACGATACAACCCAAATGAACCGGGTCGATGCCATAGGACATGGCAATGGGGTAGATAAGCGGTGCCACGATCAGAATAATAGCACCCGAATCCATGATCATGCCAAGAATAAGCAACAACAGATTCATGAAGATAATGAACATGAATCCGTTATGGATAAAGGAAGCGATAAAATTAGTGAACATGACCGGTACATTATTGCGGGTCAAAATCCAGCCAAAAACGGTAGCCACCATAATCAGCAACATAATATTGGCAGTACCCTTGACACAGTCAATGGTAATAGTCAGCAGAGTTTGCCACTTAAGTTCCCGATAAATAAACGCAGAAACGACCAATCCATAAACAACGGCTACCGCAGCTGATTCGGTTGGGGTAAAGACACCGGTATAGATCCCCCCCAGAATAATGATCGGCATCAGCAGAGCCCAGAATGAGTTGCGAAACGAATGCTTCAACGATTCCAGAGAAAACGAGTTGGAGTGGGGGAATTTTTTCACCCGTGCGTAAATGTAAGCATAAAGACACAACATGGTGCCGGCCAATATGCCGGGACCGATTCCAGAAATCAGCAGCTTGGAAACAGAGGTATTGACGGTCGTTCCATAGACAATAAATACAATACTTGGCGGAATAACAATCCCCAGCGTCCCCCCCAAAACAGGCAGGGAAGCTGAATACCCTTTAGGATAACCAGACTTAACAAGTTCAGGATAAAGCATGGCACCAATGGCCGCTGTCGTGGCGATGGACGACCCAGATAAAGCACCAAAGAAAACGCAGGTGACAATGGTCACAATTGATAAACCACCGGAGACATGCCCGGCCAGAGACTTGGCCAGATCGACCAGACGGCGTGAAATGCCACCATGCTGCATGATTGCGCCAGCCAGCATAAAAAAGAAGATCGCCAGCAGGGTATAACGCTCGGCCCCGGTAAACATACGCTGAGCCAGAAAACTCACCGGAACACGCCCCATGGTCATCAGAGCACAGACACTCGACAAACCAATCGACCAGACGATCGGCACCCCCAGTACCAATGTCACAACAAAAACAATAAAAAGAATCGTAACGGGATCCATAGCAGCCTACTATTGCTTAAGGTTTTTAATATTGATGATGGTACGTATCAGGTTGAACAGCTTTTCCATCCCCATCAGCACAAAACCAATGATTAAAAATGCAAAAATGTAGGAATAGCTGATTTGCAGAGAAGAGACGACCTGTTTAAAGCGCAGTGAATGCTTAAAGAAGCTGATTGAGCTGTTGACAAAGAAGATGATGGTCACAAATGAAACCAGGTCTACTGCAGCGGCCATGTAGCTTTGGGCAATCCGGCTTTTGAAATTAAAAAAAGCAATACGTATTTCAGAGTTGGTCCGGATTGAGAGACTCCCCCCCAGCATGATGATGACAATAAAAAGCAGGACACTTAGCTGCTCTGACCAGGGCAGACTGAAATGAAAAACGTATCTTCCGGCAATCTGGGCAATGTTAATTACCGTAATCACCGAAACGAGAAACAACAGGACGATCTTCTGCACTGCATAGAGCGCGTCACTGATCCGCCCTAGACAAGACTCGACAGAATGCATCATAAGAAATCTCTTTACGCGAACGCGTTTTAGGACAGAACATGTCAGTTAAGGGCCAATACCGTCCAGGTACAATATGTCAAGGCGCATTGTACCTGGACAAAAAGATCACATCGACATCTGCTTATCTGCTTTGCTCTACCAGTTTGACCAATTCTGAAAATTCAGGATGAGCCGCGTAAACGCCCTTGGTTTTCTCACGCAGGGGGGCTTTATCCATAGCGATGATCTTCATGCCTTTTTCTTTTTCAAGAATCTCTTTGGCACGACTGTTACGTTGTTCACATTCCTGACGTGCTACTTCGGTGGCTGCCTTGGCCGCAGCAGAGACAGCATCTTGCTGTTCTTTTGAGAGGCTCTCCCACAGTTGTCCGGACATCAGCATAGCAGCGGGACTGAAAGTGTGTTCGGTGACGACAATTGTGTTATTTACCTCGTAGATCTTGGCATCAAGAATGTTGATGTAAGGATTTTCCTGGCCATCGACAACACCTTGTTGCAAAGCGGTAAAAACTTCGCCCCACCCCATCGGAACCGGATCGACTCCCAGGGGGCGTAACATTTCCTGATAAATCGGACTGGCCATGGTTCTGATCCGCAAACCTTTAAAATCCTCGATAGAGGCGATTGGTTGCTTGCCGTTGGTCGTCATATTACGGAACCCCAAGGGCCACCAACCGAGCACCTTCATATTGTTGGCAGCTAACTTTTCACCAAGCTTCTGGCCAACAGCACCATCCAGAGTACGGTAAGCATGGTCAAAGCCGTCAAGCAAAAATGGCAGATCGTAAACCCCGACCTCCGGACAAAAGTTAGCCAGGACCGAGCTTGCTGCGCTAGCGACATCGATCGTGCCCATCTGAATACCTTCTACCATTTCACGCAGAGAGCCCAGCTGCCCACTCGGAAAAACTTCCACTGTGACCTCGCCACCCGATTTTGCCTCAGCTACTTCCTTGAATTTCAGCATAGCCTTATGAAAAACGCTTTGCTCAGAATCAGCATGGGCAGCACTTATGGTGACCCCTTTGCTATAAGCGCTTGAGGTCCCAAGAAAAACACAAAAAATCGCCACAAAGATTACACGTAAAACGGTTGTGCGGTGTTGCATGGTCATTCCTCCTCAATAGGTATGCAGATGATGGACGTCAAGCCAACGGCTAAACGCTTCCCTAACCGATTAAAAAACTCGGATTATTTTGCTGGATGTCAGTTTTAGTCGCGACCTGTCCCTTTATCAGCGTCGTCACTGCAGTAAGGTGACAATTGCCAACAACCGAATTCCCCGAAGTGTCCTGATATCGAAACTCGCCCTGTTCAAGTTCAAAAATACCCAAATCAGCGACGGCTCCCGGCCGAATTTCTCCGCCAACCTGGTGGCGTCCCAACTTACCTGCAGGGGACAGTGTTGAACGATACAGAGCCTCTTCAAGAGAAAGACCAAGGGCAACAAACTTGGAGATAGTCGTCGGCATGTCCCTGACAATATGGCGATTACATGTGGTCAAATCGGTACTGATAAAATCGGGATAAAAACCTTGTGCCAAAGCCGCCTGGATAACAGTAAAATTTGAGTGCATCCGGTCCAGGCCAACATCGAACAAAACGCCTTTGCTTCGGGCTTCGATAACATCTGCCCTGACCTGCCCATCGTTGCCAAGGATCGTATCCTTACCACCGTGATACATGTGGGTGACGATATCGCCGGCACGCAAGTGCTCAAGCACAGTACGGAGCGGAACCGTATTCTCATCAACATGCACCATGACCGGCATATTGGTCAGTGCCGCCGCCTGACAAGCCGCTTCTAACGGCTTTAGCGACTTATTGCCCGGGCACATCCGTACCTTGACGCCGACAATGTGCTGGCGATTTTTCTCAATCGTTTCCACTGCGGAGTCAACATGGAGAAAGCGTTCATCTGCATATTCAGTGGTATTGATACCGCGTATTCCCAGAGCATGTTGCCCGACAGCCGAAATATTGAGAAAGGCAAGAATATTGGCTCTGGCCGCCCCGATGACGAACTCGCGAAAAGCGGAAAAGTTAATGGCGCCACAACTGCCGGCATCGACAAAAGTCGTTGTCCCCGCATGAGGCGCCAGCTCATCCGCATTGATACTCAACAGTTGGCCGGCATGAAAACAATGCAGGTGAAAATCGATCAAGCCAGGCAGAACCAGTTTTCCGGCAGCATTTAACCGTAAAACGCCATCCGCCCCGGCCATATTTTTGCCGACGGCGACGACATTTCCAGCCTCAACCAGAACATCATTACGGGATAATTTTTTAATCCGGCTATCAAAAACCAGCCCTCCGGTAATGAGACAGCTATCTATTGATCGATTCATCCTCTCCTCCATTTTTGTGAAAAGGTTACCATATTTTTTTATTGAAACAACCAAAAAATAGAGTAAAATATTTTCTATAATTTTTTCGTGTAGTTAGGAAAATATTACATTAAAAAACAAATTATTTTTGATTGACCCTGAAAAATAACAATGTTACAAATGAGCACCCCATATAGAAACGTTTTCATATTAAATTCAAACCCATCCAAGGGAGGAGAAGCATGAAAGCAAACCGACTGTTTATGTCAATATCAACACTTCTTGTTCTTGCGTTTGCGTTGGCAACCCCAGCCATGGCCAAAACTGCGCACTACCGCCTTGCCACGATTCAGCCGCCAGACTCTCCCCTTGGAAAAACAGCCACTAAATTTGCCGATCTGGTCAAAGAAAAAAGCAATGGTTCAGTAATTATTGACGTCTTTCCTGCCTCTCAATTAGGGAATGAAAAGGACATTATTGATGGTGTTGAGATGGGAACCATCGACTTCACTCTGGCCGGCACCGCGGAATGGGCCAAACGCGTCAAAGCAATGAAAATCTTTGAGGCGCCATTTGTCTACCGTGATCGGGAACACTTACTGAACTTCTATTCCAGCCAGGCCGGACAAGATGTCATTGCCCAGCTAACCCAAAAATCGGGTGTGCGCTCATTGGGCTTCCTTTATTACGGCACCAGAAATGTCACCACCGGAAAGCTGGCGGCAAAAACTCCAGCAGAATTTGCCGGGGCAAAACTGCGCTGTCCCGACCAGCCGCTTTATGTTGAAACCGTTAAAGCCATGGGCGCCAACCCGACACCGATGGCTTTCTCCGAGGTTTACCTGGCCCTGCAGCAGGGTGCCGTTGACGGTCAGGAAAATCCGCCAGCAACCATTGTCAACATGAAGTTTTACGAGGTCCAGAAGTACATGATCAAAACCGGTCACATTATTGCCGGTGTTATGGTCTGGACAAAAGATTCCTTCTTTTCAAAATTACCGACGGAAACTCAAAAAGTCATCTCTGCAGCAGCGACAGAAGCAATGGCCTGGGGCAATGACTATGCTTTCAAACTTGAAGATGAATATCTCGGTAAGCTTGGTCAGGAATTTGGCATGACAATCATCGAACCGGACAAAGAAGCTTTCATGAAGGCCGCGCAGCCGTTGCTTGATTCTTATGAAAAAGAATGGGGCAAGGGGCTGCTAGGAAAAGTCCGTGCGGTTAAATAAGATTCTGGTTTAATAAAGGCGTAGTAAATCCTTCAACTGCCACAATGAGGATATGCTACGCCTTTTTGATGTCATCTGATTAAATGGATATGAGGAATCCCATGAGCAGCAGCCTTGCCGAACCTTTGAACATACTGAAAAAAACCGGGCATATTCTTACTAAAATCGAAGACACCTTTCTGGTTGTCTGTTTCAGCACTATTGCCATTGTTCTGTTTCTGCAGATCATTTTTCGCTATTTTCTCAACTCACCGCTGATCTGGACAGAAGAGCTTTCCCGCTATCTGTTGGTCTGGATTACCTTTTTTGGCATCAATTACGGCTTGCGTCGTGATGTTCACATTAAAATGGAATTTTTTTTCAACAAGATGCCGGCCTCTGTCCAGCAACTGACTACCATCCTGACCCAGGCACTCATGGTGTACTTCATGGTCATCCTCTTCTCCCCTACGCTTGACTTTGTCAGGATGCAGATGAATATCGAATCTTCGGCGATGCAGATCAGTATGGGAATCGTCTACATCTCCTTACCTGTTGGCTTTGCCCTTTCTTCGGCCAACCTTCTGCTTTCGACACTGAGCCTGATGAAAAGCCTGCTCATACCTGCACCAAAGGGATAATGTCATGTTGCTGACCTTCGCTATTTTCTTCTTGTTAATCTGCCTGCGCGTCCCGATCGCCTACAGCTTATTTGCCGGTTCGATGGCCTATATGCTCGCCAACGACATCAACCTGATCATGGCCGTACAGCGGCTGGCGATAGGGGTCGATTCTTTCCCCCTGATTGCCGTTCCCTTTTTTATCTTTGCCGGCAACATTATGAATTCCGCTGGAATTACCGAGAAGATTTTCTCCTTTGCCGACCATGTGGTCGGACACCTGACCGGAGGACTGGCCCATGCCAACATTCTTGCCAGCCTGATATTCTCCGGCATGTCCGGTGCTGCCATTGCCGATGCGGGAGGGCTGGGAGCCATCGAACTCAAAGCCATGAAAGAAGGGGGCTACGATGAAGACTTCAGCCTTGCCATCACTGGGGCTTCATCCATTGTTGGCCCAATCATTCCACCGAGCATTCCAGCTGTTATTTACGCTGTAACCGGTAGCGTTTCGACTGGGAAACTCTTTGCGGCAGGCATTCTTCCCGGCTTTATTATGGCAATGATGCTGGCGATTATGGTCTATTTCAAATGCAAGAAGGCCGGCTACACCAAACGACTTCAGGCCCCTCTTATCGCCATCTGGAAATCCTTCAGGAGTGCCTTTCTCGCTCTGTTGGCTCCGGTGATTATTCTCGGTGGAATCATCTCAGGTGTATTCACACCGACTGAAGCTGCGATTATTGCGGTCTTTTACTCTATTTTCGTTGGCCTGGTTTACGGCAGCCTAAACCTTCTGGAGCTGCCTCGCCTGGTCAGAGAAACTCTTGACATCACGACCAGCGTCTTCTTTATTGTTGCGGCAGCTTCACTTTTCGGGTTGGTCCTGACCATTTCTCAAGTTCCTCAGGAACTCGCTGCGACCTTTATACAGATCTTCCCGAATAAATATTTTGCCCTGATCATGATCAATATCTTTCTGCTCGTCATCGGTTTTTTCATGGAACCGACTGCGGCCATCATGATTCTGGTCCCTATTCTGCTACCTATCACAACATCTCTTGGTATCGATCCAGTTCATTTTGGCATCATTATGATCCTGAATCTAATGATTGGCTTATTGACTCCGCCGGTCGGAATGGTGTTGTATGTATTGTCCAGCGTCAGTAACGTACCCTTTGAACGTATCGCCAGGGTTTCCATGCCATACGTCTTAGCCTTAGGAATAGCGTTAGTTGTTTTCACCTTCGTCCCTGAGATCGTCATGGTTATTCCAGATTTTTTCTTCGGTAAATAGGCAGCTATGATTTCCATCAAAGACATCGCCAAAGAAGCAGGAGTATCGATCTCAACTGTGTCCAGGGTGATGAACAACAGCGGTTACGTTAAAGCCACCACCCGCAAAGCCGTCATACAGGCGATTGAGAAAATGAACTATCGCCCAAGCGCCATCGCCCAAAGCATGGTCAGACAACAGTCAAAGATCATCGGCTTGGTCATGCCATACTTCCGTGCTCCTTTTTTTGCCGGACTTGTCGACAGCATTGAAAAAAGGGCAAATGAGTTGGGCTACAACATCATGCTCTGTCTGACCGACGAAAACACTGATAAAGAAAAGGAATATCTGAACCTTCTCAATGCCAGGCGTGTCGACGGCATCCTTCTGCTTCCGGTCTCCCAACAATGGGATCATATTTATACAGTCAATCAGAATACCCCGCTGGTCCTTGTCTCGCGACGCAGTCCTGACGGGGTTCTTTCTTGCGTACGGGCTAATGATGTCCAGGGGAGTTATGCGGTCGTTTCTCATCTATTAGATACCGGCAGACGACAGATTTACTGTATCACCGGGCATACCAACATGATGAACTCAAATGATCGCGTGGAAGGTATTCATCGTGCCTTCAGCGAAAGAGGGCTTGATCCCGAAGCGGTTATCAGCGCCAGCGCTCCGATCAATTTTGAAGGAGGATATCAGGCCACACATCAATTATTGAATAACCACCCTCTGCCCGAAGCCATCTACGCTGTTAACCCGATGATGGCGCTCGGTGCGGTCAAGGCACTGCTGGAAAAAAATCTAAGCATACCTGAAGACATTGCCCTGGCGTCCTTCGCTGGCCTCGACGAACTCCAGTACGCTGAACTCATCCAGCCACAAATCTCTGCCAATATCTACCCGACCAGAGAAATCGGCCAGGCCTCTATCAACCTGCTGGACGAAATCATCACCGCCTGGGATGCCGATCAAGAAAAACCACTACCTCGAGATATCACCTTTAATTCCCGGTTTGTGGTCCGTGCATCAACCCAGACAAAGACCTGAATCCGCAGCCTTTTATCCTTGGCGATTCGCCGCCTCTGATCAGGGCCAGGGGTCCATCAGATCACCGGCAGCACTAAAGGTCATAGCTGCCGGTTCAGTCAGCACTTCAATTCCCGGCCTGTTACGCAGTTCGGGCAACAGACATTCAGATACATAAATATATTCCAGGTGTAGAGTGTTAGGAATGCGGATAAGACTGATCGCATCTGGTGTATGCGAGCAGCAGGTTTTAACCGCAGCCTGAAGAGCACTACGATCGTCAGGCATGGCCAGAGGAATAGCCGCGGCAGACAGAACTCCCGAGGTCAGGGAATTGGCATAAACTGTTTCACGGTTGAATTTATTAAACAGCTTATCAGTAATCACGTCGGCACGGGCAACTCCGGTCGCATTACCGTCACTTTTATCGGTGACATCAAGAACAACAATTCTCGACACCGTCGGCCCCCCACTGATGGCGGTCGTTGACGGGCGGCCGGTAATGTTGGTATCCATACCGCTGCCGGAAAATTCTTTACCGACGTTATCGACCACTAAAACATCCAAGGGTCCTGATGCTAAAGGCCCTTCAAGGGGACCAATGGGCAAGCGCGGCATATTGCGCATCGCCTCAGCGAGGTAGTCCCGTTCTCGCTCTATCATTCCTTCCGGTGGCAGAACAACAATTTTAGCAAGTCGGTCATAAGCGTTTTCAAGAGTGCCTACGCCAAAGAGGATTTTGCACTTCTCCAATTTCATGCGCGCCATTTCAACAACAAATGGTCCGACGTAATGAAATCCCCAGGCATGACAATTATCAGCTCCTGACTGGTTCCCCAAGCCGATGGTTAACATTTTTGCCAGGCCACTTTCGTTTTTGTAACGAAAAGCACTGTGCGGTTTGATGCGGTTAAAAAGAATAATGCCGTCAGCTTCGTAAGCCAGTTTATCGATCTGAACCGACATCCCATTTTCCAGAAGCCCCAATTCTACCGTTTCCATACTGGAATGAATCGGGCAACCAATACTCTCTTCTATCACTCCCAGATGATGAAGAATTTCGAGCTGCCCCTCAGCTGTTGCCCCACCATGGCTCCCCATGGCGGGGACAACAAAAGGATGGGCTCCTCTTCCACGCAGCTCATTGATCAGGGCCCGTACCAGTACCGGCAAACTGGCCAGCCCCCTGCTGCCAACGGTAACCGCAATGGACATGCCAGGTTTAACCTGTTCAATACATGGTGAAGCATTCAAAACCTCCGCCATCAGTGCCGCAGGATCAGCAACCTCATCGGCGGCAAAATGCTGCCTCAGTAGCGCGACTTTAGGCAATTGAATGTGTTCAACTAGCTTTGTATAGCGGTATTCCGGCATGTTTCCACCCCTGGCAGCTACTTTTCAAAAACCTCTGGATTAAGCATCCGCGGAGAACGCTCGCCCTTAAGAATCAGCTCGATATCGCCGACATTCATCAAGCCCATGCGCTCGACCGATTCAGTCGTGTCGGCCCCGGAATGAGGGGTAAATACAACATTGGGATGCTTGAAGATCGGATGACGGGTATCCGGAGGCTCTTCAATGTAAGCATCGATAGCCGCCCCAGTCAGGTGACCGGCATCGAGCGCCTTGGCAAGGGCATCAAGGTCAACAATTTCCCCTCGTGCAAAGTTCATCAGATAGGCGTTAGGCTTCATCAGCGCCAACCGTTCAGCATTGATAAGATTGGTATTCTCTTTGCCACCGAAAATATGTAATGACACATAATCTGACTGCTTCAGAAGGTCTTCAAGGGGAAGATAGTCAACCTGATGCGCTGCAGCAAACTCCTGATCCTGATAAAGATCGGTAGCAACCACTTTCATTCCCAGCGTCCTGGCCTTGCGTGCCAGGATCTTGCCGATGTTGCCAAGCCCAACTATACCAAGAGTTTTTCCCTCGATTTCGGTCCCGACATGACGCTGCCAGCCCCCTTCCTGCACCACCTTATGCACCATGGGGATGCGCCGGGCCAGGGAGAACATGCACCCGATAGCCAGTTCGGCAACAGCGTTGGCATTACTCCCCGGGGCGTTCAGAACCGGAATTCCACGCTTGGTTGCAGCCGGGAGATCAATATTGTCGACACCGACACCATGCTTGAGGATTGCTTTAAGCTTCGGCGCCTGGCTGATCAGCTCGGCATCCGCACCGATCAGGCCGACGACCATAATATCCATATCTGCCAGATACGGACCTGCTCCGCCATAGGGCTTGCTGGTATCGATGCAACGATGCATCTGCCAACCATTGTCAGCAATTGCACCAGGCACCTTACCAATGGTCCCAAACGCAGGTGAGGTCGATACTATAACTGTCTTCATATCAGCTCCTGGATTTACTCGGTGATGTTATGCTTATCAAGAATCGCCTGAATCTTGGCATCCAGTTCGGGGTTAGACAACAAAGCTGGCTGGCGGCTGGCACCGACGCTGCTGTCCATCAGATAGAGTGCACGCTTGACCATCGCCGGAGGGAATCCGAGGCCATACAGATCGACGCGCAACTGGGCAAACTTCTCCTGCTCTGCCTGGGCAGCTTCTAGATTTCCCTTTTCAAACTCTTTGCAAATAGCATTCACTGTGGCCGGCATGACATTACCAAGGCCTGAGATACAACCCTGGGCGCCATTTGACAATGAATAGTAGATCAGTGAATCAGGGCCGGACAGAACATCAAAGTCATCACGCTTGTTGGCAACATCGAGATACTCGTCAATAGAATCTTTACTGCCACCGCTGTCTTTGATACCGAGGATGTTACCGTGCTCAGCGAGTTTAGCCGCGGTTGCGGGTTCGATGTGATTCTGAGTCCGCGCCGGGATATCGTACAGATAGGTCGGTTTATCAACACTATCCGCGACCTTGCTGAAATGGTTTATCAGGCCTTCCTGGGTGCAGCTGATAAAATATGGGGTAATCACAGCCAGCGCATCAACACCGACAGATACCAGCTCCTTACCGAGCAATACCGTCTCATAAGTGGAAGGAGTACCGGCATTGGCAAACACCTTTACCTTACCGCCAACTTCTTCAACGACTTCAGCGCACACTCTGACTTTCTCTTGAAAAGTCAGGGCAGTAAAATCGCCATTGGTACCACAGACCAGCAAATTATTGCCAGCGCTGACCTGGCGCCGCACCTGCTTGCGAATTGCAGCGTAGTCAATGTTTTCATTATCATCAAAACAGGTAACAAGGGCGACAAAGGGTAGAATTTCTTTCATGGTATCCTCCGTAAGAAATCAAATAATAGTTTGATAGATTGAGCGGATGTCGTCACGGCTCAGCGGTTTCGGATTGTTGTCGAGCAACCGTTTTACCTGCAGGGCAGAATCAACAATTGATTCAAGATCTTCAGCAGGAACCCCAAGGGCCGTCATGGTTTCCGGTATATCCAGATCACGACTGAGCTGGTATAGCGCCTGAACGAGAATGTCCGCCTTTTCTTCTGTCGTCTTGTCGGTGACATCCGCACCGGTCAGGTGGGCGATGGCAGCCAATTTGTCCTGGCAGCAATCCTTATTGAACGCAAATACTGGCGCCAGCAAAATGGCATTGGAAATACCGTGAGCAATGCGATAGCGACCACCCAAAGGATAAGACAGGGCATGGACCCCGTTGGTTCCCGAAGATGCGATACAGGCCCCTCCCAGAAAGGCAGCAAACAGCACGTCCGCGCGCGCTTCCAGGTCGCTGCCGTCGGCGACACAACGTCTGAGGCTTTTAAAAATCAAGCGCGTTGCCTCGACAGCCATCATATCGCTAAGCAGATTAGCTTTATTGCAGATGTAGCATTCCAGCGCATGACACAGGGCATCCATACCGGTCGCAGCAGTAATCGCTGCTGGCAGTCCGGTTAACAATTCAGGATCGAGAATAACCTTATCCGGCATAAAGACATCACAAACAATCCCCACCTTCAGGTTGAGAGACGGCCGAAATACGATGGCATTAGGCGTTCCCTCCGAACCGGTCCCTGCCGTGGTCGGAATCATAATCAGTTCAGCTTTACGCTCGGTCGGCAGTTGTCCAGAGAACATCTGCTCCAGGGTCGAACCAGCACCGACCATAACCGACACCAGCTTGGCTGTGTCCATGACGCTGCCGCCACCGACGGCAACAATGACGTCGATAGACAGGTCGGCCAATGAACTGACAACCAGATTAACTTCATCCTCGGTCGGCTCCGGCGGTACGTTGGCAAATTCCTGGACAGAGAGCGCTGCATCCTCACAAAGAGCGTGAATCCGCCCCGTGATTCCGCATTTTTTCAGGCCCTGATCACTTAACAGCAAAACAGTTTTACCCTGGACCATATCAACGAGCCCCTGAACCTTACCCGTTCCAAAATCAACACGTGAAGGTAGCAGGCTTTTAAATTGGCGAATCATATCTAACTCCTGTTCAATGAGGGTTCAAGACTTGCGTCCTTTTGCCATCATGGCCCCGTACTCGATAGCATTAATCATGCTCTGAGCGCTGGCAACATTCTTTCCGGCATTTTCAAAAGCGGTACCATGATCAACCGAAGCCCTGACTATCGGCAAGCCAAGCGTTACATTGACCCCCGTCATTCCCGACCAGGTACCGGTCGTATCATCATAAATAAAGCTTTGCATCTTCAGTGGTATATGCCCCTGATCGTGATACATGGCGACTACCAGATCAAAGCCACCACCGGCAGCTTTACAGAACACTGTGTCTGGTGGATATGGCCCCTGCGCGTCGATACCCTCGCTGCAGGCAACCTCGATAGCAGGTTTTATAGCTGTCTGCTCTTCCGTCCCAAACAGCCCGTTCTCGCCAGCATGGGGATTAAAACCGGAGACACCGATGCGTGGGTGCTGAATACCCAGCTGCATACAGGCATTATTGCCAAGTCGGATCACATCGAGAATCCTCTCGATGGTCAACTTTTCGCTGACCTTGGCTAATGGCATGTGTGTCGTGACGTGAACAACCCGCAGATGACCATCTGCAAGCATCATCGAGTATTTATCGGTCCCGGTAAATTTGGCATAAATCTCAGTATGCCCGTCGTAATGATGCCCGGCCTGATTCATCGCCTCTTTGTTCAGTGGTGCCGTTACCGTTCCATCAATGTCTCCGGACATTGCGAGCTTGATCGCTGTTGTTACGGAGCGAAACGCCGCTTCACCACATTGAGCGCTCAACCGACCATAGGAGAAATCACCAAGATCCAAGCCCTGTAAAGGCAAAATATCGATGGTCCCGTAGCTACCCTGTGCAGCTTTCGGGTTTTCAACTATGTTAAGCTTGAGATCAGCCTTAACTACATCGTTTAAGGCCATGGTCATGATTCCGGGATCAGCGATAACCAAAGGAATACAAAGCTTATACAGATCTTCCTCAAGCAGCGCCTTAATAACGATTTCCGGACCGATTCCGGCCGGATCCCCCATAGTGATCCCTAATACTGGTCTATTATTCATGATGATTGATCATCCTCTACGTGCAATGGAAATAAATCCGTCAGTTTTTTAAGTGTCTGTTCATTACCAAACCCACCCGCTTTAGTAATAAACCAATGCACTCCCAGCCCAGGAGCCTGACACTCTCCCAAGACAACACCAGGCAACAATTCCTGTCTGAGTGTCACCACCTTAATCCCCAACGCTCTAGCGACGCCGACACTGGTACTGCCACCAGTGGCAAAAACTACAGGGCAAAAGATGGCCTTACAAATGGCCTTGGCTGTCTGGCCAAGGAAATCAGCGACGAGCTCTCCATCATCCATAGGAGGCCCACTAAGCCGCTCAGGTAATTTTGTTCGCAAGAGCAAGTGCCGCCTCCCTGACCGCTTGACCTCGTCCAACAATCGTGACATTTCGGCATCAAGGTCGGTTTTGGCAGCAGTGACATCAAGCTCAAGTACCTGCAGAGCACCCTGCTGTCTGGCAAAATCGACCTGAATACGTGATATTTCTGTTAAACTACCGACAACAGCCAGCATTCTTCCGGTCAAGTTATCATTCGGGACGACATCATTCTGAGTCATCAACCTCGTGGCAATCGCTTCCGCCAGACCGGCAGCACCAACGGGCAAAAGCTTTGGGGTAACAGCCAGCAACGCGGCCAAACGAGTCAGATCATCCTGTTCTTCTGCATCGGCAATAAGAAGTTGATAACCTGCTTTCATAAGTTGCGTTACCCTGGCGGCTAATGCGGCCTGTGGCCCTCGAATTTCTGCCAAAGAAAGGTGAACAGACTTAAAGTCGGTCTGACTGGACAACAGTTCAGCCATGTTCGAAGTTGTCAATGGATGAAATGGGTCCTGCCCCATATTCGAATCCGCAAGAGGCTGTCCATCAACAAGAATCATACCATCCACACAGGTCCGCCCCAGCCTTGGAATCGCCGGGCAGATCAGTGCAGCATGACTCTTTGATGCCATGATGGCAGCTGCGACTTCACTGCCGGTATTACCGCGCATGGTCGAATCGATCTTCTTGAAAAAATCGGTAAAACCCGCCTTCTGGCAGTGCACTATCACCTGCGCCACCTTCTGTGCCGCAATATTGTTATCGAAGAAACGTGTATCTGTTGATATCGCTACTCGATTGAAATTCTTCAGCTGCCCTTCAGCGCACTCATAATCAAGCATCAGTGCCATTGCTTTACCTGCCCGGGCAAAATGAATTCCTGAATCTCCGGCACCGGTCTGATCATCTGCAATTATGGCAATCTTGTTCATAGCTGTATCTCTTTGTCCAAGGTCCTACGATCACGCACAGATCTTTCACCTCAACGTTATCCCTGTCCCTGATAGCGCTTTGCCGCAAGCTTCATCCGTACATCCTTGACAAACGGCCACACTAAAGACAGAAAGGACAACAGCAGGAAGATGCCGGTTATCGGGCTGGAACAGAATGCCACCAGATCATTATCAACTTTCAGTAAACCTAAGCGCAGATTCGACTCTGCGAGTGGGCCCAGAATCATGGCAATACACAGCGCAGCGTGAGAGAAATTGTACTTCTGCATGAAGTAACCGAGGACTCCGAAGCCGATCATGGTGTAGAGATCGAAGGTATTCATGTTGATGGCATAGGAACCTATGAAACAGAACACCACGATCGACATGGTTAATATTTTCTTCGGAACCTGCAAAATTTTAGCGAAATATCGGATCCCGGCCATACCGATGATGAACATGAAAATATTGGCAACAAAAGAACCGGTGAAAAGCCCGACAACAACCCCGGGATTTGATATAAACAGCATCGGTCCGGGAGCCAACCCCTGAATCATGAGACCACCCATCAGAACCGCCGTGACCACGTCACCGGGAATCCCCAAGGCAAGCAGGGGAACCAAGGCTCCGCCACATACGGCGTTATTGGCACTCTCGGTAGCGGCCACACCAACGATATAACCAGTACCAAACTTCTCAGGAGTCTTTGACATGCGCCGCGCTTCGTTATAGCTGATCCATGACGCGGTCCCAGATCCGGTTCCCGGGATAATGCCAACAAATGTGCCGATCAGAGAGCCCCGGAGGATTGTCCCCGCACTTTCCTTCATTTCCTGCTTGTCAGGCCAGAGCCCGGAAATTTTAATATCCTTGACCCGGTCCTCAAAAATATTTTCCAGTTGAACAAAAACTTCCGAAATCGCAAACAAACCGATCAGCGCCGGGATAAAAGCAAAACCTGAAGCAAAACCGGTCAACCCAAAGGTAAAACGCATCCCCCCGCTGATCGGGTCAGCTCCGAAGCAAGCCAGGAACATCCCCAGCAATCCGGCAATGATCCCCTTGATCATATCGGAAGACAAACTGGCAATGATGGTCAATCCGAACACCGCCAGAGCAAAATATTCAGATGGACCGAACTTGAGGGCAATCTTGGCCAGCTGAGGAGCCAGTCCGATAAGAATCACCGTACTTATAATACCCCCGACGAATGAAGAAATGGTCGCCATACCAAGGGCCTTGCCGGCACCACCCTTCTGAGCCAGCGGATATCCATCAAGAACCGTTGCCGCAGCCGAAGGCGTCCCCGGTGTTTTCAGCAGAATGGACGAGATACAACCGCCATAAATTGCACCGATATAGATACCAATGAGCATATTCAGCCCTTGAACCGGCTCCATCCCGAAGGTCAGCGGAATAAGCAGGGCTACCCCCATGGTCGCGGTCAAACCCGGCATTGCACCGATGAGAATTCCACCAAAAGTTCCTATCGCAATGGACCACAAAACGGTCGGGGCAAAAACTGGCAGAATATATTGTAAGTAGTCCATGGCTACACCTTATTTCTTCGAATAAATTGAAATATTTCCCCAAAAACATCTGTATCCTGGCCAGGGTTCCCGTTCAAGGAACCCTGGTTTTTTACAGGTAACACATTATTTTTTCTTGTCGTTCATACCGTACATACCGAGGGAACGAATAACACCTTCGGCGATTTTAGAATCGTTGTTGACCAGAGCCTGATAAGCAGCACCATCGCGGTAATCAACAAACTCACCAAGATTTTTCATCTTTTCAAGATACTCAGGATCCTTGAAAGTTTTATCAAGAGCATCAGCCAGTTTAGCTTTTACATCTGCCGGCAACCCCTTAGGAGCAATGATGCCTTTCCATGAAGCCCATTGGAAATCGACACCAATTTCCTTGGTCGTCGGAACCTCCGGCAGCATCTCAAGACGCTTTTCTTCCATAACGAAAAGAATTTTGACATTTCCGGCGTTAGCGTGATTAACCAGTTCTGCCGGGCTGGCAGTGACTGCCATGATATGGCCACCGACACAAGCGGTAACTGCCGGGGCGCTGCCTTTAAACGGCATGGCCTTTAATTCAATACCGGCCTTTGCGGCAAAACCTTCAGTAGCGATGCGGCTGGCACCAGCGGCGCCCGACATGCCGACAGTCACTTTCCCGGGGTTTGCTTTTGCATACTCAACAAATGACTTACCATCGGTGATCGGGCTGTCCTTACCAACAGCAATCGCCATCAGGTTACGGGCCTGCAGAGCAATAAAATCGTAGCTGTCTTTGTTATAATCGATACCGCCAAAATGGGGCAGCATGGCCAAGGGGCCTTGTGCACCCATACCCAGGGTATAGCCATCGGGCTTGCTGTGAGCGACAAAACTGGTACCGATGGAGCCGCCACCGCCCGGTTTATCGAGAACAACCATAGTGCTGCCAAGATACTTCTTAATAACATCGGCCATTACGCGGGTTGATACATCAGTACCGCCACCGGCGGAATAAGGGACGACAATCTGCACCGGGCGTGCTGGATAATCAGCTGCGCACACATAAGAGACCGATGTGACAGCAACGAACAGGGCTACCAATAACAAACTCAAACGCTTCATCATGTTTTCTCCTTTGAAATAAGTTGAAAAGCACCGCACCTACAAACACAGGGAAGAAAGATCAACCCCAAGCAACTTCGCACCAAAATAAAGCTCACCAGAATTTATTATTCAGGGGATATAAACCTGCATAATCTTGGTAAAAATCAGATAGACGCTGACGATCACGCAAACCGGAATAACCGCAACATGAACGATTCGCCTTTCTCCCAACACCAGCATGGCAACGATAAAGAACACCGCCGTAGAGATGAGAAAGCCGACTTCAACGTAAACAGCGGCGTAAATAAGCATAAAGACCACGAAAAATGCCAATTTCCCGAGTAATTTGAGACTGAAGCCGCTATCGGCATCACCCTGCGCATCCTTTGAGCCACCTAACAGCACCGCCCGAACCAATAACAGCACAGAAAAGAAGGCTATACCACCTACCATCAGCCAGGGGAAAAATGCCGGGCCCAACTCCGTCTTGACCCCTCCTGCTGAAAGATCGTGGACCATGACAGCACCAACAGCACTAATTAGGAGACAAAGCAAGCCAAGCCATAGATCTTTTGAAACTTTCATTTAAACCGATCCTTTTCTGAGAAAATCGACGGAATTCACCTGTTACCAAAGTTAACGATGCTGAGATAACCCCAAAAAATATTTTTTCTAAATTCGGGAATCCATCACTAGCAAACACAGTGCCAAATCGACAACCTACTAATTTCACACGGAGTTACACAACTAACACGCCCCAGCCGCCTTATTGAGTTGTGAATTTTTCACTATTCAATGGTGCAAATCTCACCACTGTGTTTTAATATGTTTCACTTCCCAAACATAGCCACAGAGAACCAACTTACAGTCCCGCTGGAGCGCATATGGAACTGGCCTTTATTGCACCGTATGAACTTATTCAAACCAAGGCACAAAGCATTATTGACACCAATGGCTACCCAGCCAGAACCTTTCTCGGCGACCTTGGTGATGGAGTTACTGCTGCTCGGCAGGCTCTAGATGAGGGAGCTCATATCATAATCAGCCGCGGCGGCACCGCCCGCCTCATCAGGGAAGAGTTAGGAATTGACGTCATTGAAGTCGGAGCTTCCTACTTTCAGCTTCTGTCCTTCATCCAAAGCAATACCAACCCGCAGACTCGTATCGCCATCGTTGGATTTCGACCTTTTATCAACCTTGCCCAACCGGTCTGCGACATCCTGAAGAAACAACATAAAACATTTGAAATTAAAGACAATGAACGAATCGAAGACCTTTTTGATCGCGTGACCCAATGGCAACCGGATATTGTCATTGGTGATGCAGTATCGGTTAAAGCAGCAGAACAGTACTCCATCAATTTTCATCTGATTGAGTCGAGTATGGAAACTATCGTTGATGCCTTTGAACGGGGAGTTCTGGTCCTCAACAACCTGAAAAAACATATTGCCAACGCTGAAAAGCTGGCCGCGGTTCTCGATTGCACCAAAGAAGGCGCTCTTCTGGTTAACAACGAAGGCATCATCGAAGAAGCAAACCACCGTAGCTGCTCACTACTGAACAAAAGTCGCTCACAACTCATTGGTCAACAATTCCATGTTTTTTTCCATGCTGAAGAATTGATCAACGCTGCACTCAACAAGAAAACCGTAAAAAATATCGTTATTCCTTATAACGACAAACGCTTCGCTGCCGATTACGTTGTCATCACCCCCCAGGATTCAGAAAGTTCCGCAGTTATCCGCTTCCAACAGGTCGAATACATTCAGGAAGCAGGCAATATCATTAGGAAAAAACTGCAGGATAAAGGCTTTTATGCGAAATACGTTTTCAGCGATATTATCCATCATTGCACGGAAATGAAACAACTGATCAAAATTGCAACAGAATTCAGTAAAACCACCAGCAACATCATGCTCCAAGGAGAAACCGGAACCGGAAAGGAACTCTTTGCCCAGAGCATTCATAATGCCAGCCCGATCGCAGATGGTCCGTTTGTCGCGGTAAACTGTGCCGCACTATCCGGGTCTTTGCTGGAAAGCGAATTATTTGGCTACGCCCCTGGAGCCTTTACTGGAGCTCTTCGCTCCGGAAAGACCGGGCTTTTCGAATTGGCCCACGGTGGTAGTCTCTTTCTTGACGAAATCACCGAAATGGACATCTACCTTCAATCAAAACTGCTTAGAGCGCTTCAAGCCCATGAGATCATGCGTATTGGCGACAATAAAATAATTCCTATAAATGTTAGGATTATCGCCGCAACCAATCGCAATCCGGTTACGGAAGTAGCAGAGGGGAGATTACGTGCCGATCTCTATTTCCGGCTCAACGTCCTCGATTTATATATTCTTCCACTAAAGGAACGCGGGGAAGATATCAGCCATTTATTTCATCATTACATCCGTCAGTATGAGGACAAATATGGGGTTACCATTCCCCCTCCGGCTCCCAAGATTCTTAGCCGCCTACAGCACTACCCATGGCCAGGCAATGTTCGAGAACTTGAAAACCTGGCCGAGAAGTATGCATGTCTGCAGGAAATCAAGGATCAGGAGCTGGTCAGCAAAGCTCTTCTATCTTCCATCAGTTCTGACTCTTCGGACAAGCAGGTTGAATCGCAAAGTCTCAATGAGATCATCAGAACCGCCGTCAAAAGTACATACGAAAAATATGACGAAAACATATCACGCACCGCAACGGAATTGCAGATAGACCGAAATACAGTGAAGCGCTGGCTGGCAAAAGAATAAGGCGACACGCAACAAACCCATGCGCTCAATTGACACAGAAATTACGAATAAAGCTGTTTCCGCACAAAAACTAAGATAGTTGCTTAGCCCGTTTCTGATTCAGAAATCAGCAATTTTGTGCAAGGTCAAGGAAGCCAAACGGGAGCGCGGAGGCGTAGTACTTTACGCCGCACAAGCGACTGTGCAGGCTGACGCAGAGATTGCGGAAAAGGGCGATTTCTGGTCAGAAACTAAAGGTAGGTTCGACCGCCGACATACGTCCGACGGAAATATTTACTCGAAAGACTTGAGATACGAATAGTTTTGCCGGTACGGGGCGCGTGAATAAACTTACCATCACCGACGTACATTCCCACATGAGTTACCCGAGTTCCACCTTTGGTAGCAAAGAAGACCAGATCGCCCTGGCGTAGATCTCTCTTTTTTACCGCTTGCCCCGCCCGGTATTGGGCGCGCGAATTACGCGGCAACTTAAGACCGTTAAGCCGGTAGCTGACCATGGTCAAACCGCTACAGTCAAAACCATTTTTACTATCTTCCCCACCCCAGCGATACGGGACACCAATAAAACGTTTAGCGGTTTTGACCAGCTCAAAGCGTAAGCCACCCAGATTTGCAGGTGTTGTTTTGGCAATGGCATAATCCTGCGGCAGAACAATAAAAAAACGTCCAATGATACCTTGCCCCTGGAGCCGTTCAGCTTCGTCTCTAGCGGCCTGATACTGGCCGTGGTCACCAAAGCGGACTTTATATAGGCCCGAATCATCAAGGTAAGAAAACGCATCCAACCCCAAAGTTTTTAACTTCTGCTCAAAGCGAACAGCATTTTCCTGCTGGGCAAAAGCACCTACTTGAATGGCATAACCAATCGTTGTTAGTGGTTTCTTTACATTGGCGACAGAATCTTGCGATGGGGTAAGCAAAGCCGCAATCGGATCACCAGCTGGGGACATTGCACCAGCGGTGGAATTCACCTCAGGCCGATAGGAGGTTGTACAAGAAAATAGCCCAATCAGGATAAGTATGGTTAAAGTATTTTTAATTATCGCTGTGAATAATCGGAAGGGCTGCATAGAACACCTGGTGACACCAGTTTAAATAAACATTTATAAATTTTTCAATTTGAGATCAAATTCTGTCACATGTAACAACAATTTGACTCGAAGCGCTTCAGCTAATTCTTTACCGGTTATTTTTTTTGCTTCCCACTCACCCTGAAGCGCAAGACAATATTCCGCCATCTGTTGATGCTCAATCCGGTGATCAGCAGGAAATTCATAACCCATTTCAGCAATAACCTTCTCTTCGTGTTTAAGGTGACGAATCAGCCCTATAATGGTATTTTTAAGGACCGTCTCCGGAACATGTCCCGTCAAACACATTTCCAACATCGTATCGATATTCTGATGATCCATATCGATCTCGTAAATACCGATCTGAGTCGCGCCATACCACATAAGCTCTCCAACCTACAATCCATCAACTAAAGGTTTGCGGAGGTTCTGTTACCAGGATACGCGCAAACACAAACAATAAAATAACAGCGACCAGGAAAAAATAACCTAAAAACCATGGCAGCGATTGAATAAAAATAGCATTTTTCAGTGCCGTCTCTCCCAATGGAGATTCAGCATTGGCGTGACGGAGAAACGCAAGTAATACGCCATAAAGAAGGCCAATAATTCCATAACCAACATTTAAAAACAAGCCCTTGAAACTTAACACTGTTGCTCGCTGCTGGGAGCTGGCCGCTTTATTCAAATAAAAACTGAGGAAAAAGCTGGTCAAATGCATGGAGGTAAAAAGAATCAACGCTGGTGCAATCCCCCATATGGGCCATACGCAGCTAATCCCGACTAAACCAATAAGAATAATCATAGCTGTTAGCAACAGGTTTACCAGCAAATTGTAACGTGCGGTTAGATACCGAGCCAGAACTGGCACAACAAAACCGAATAAGGCCATGAAAGAACCGAGAACACCAAACCAGGACTCCGGAATATCTATGACCCGATAATATTGACTGGCCATAGTCAACAACATGCGTACAACGCTGTCGTAGAGCAGGCCAAATAGGATCAACCCAATTACCACAGGCGTTTTAAAGATCCAGCAACCGGCTCCCCAAACCAGATTCAGAGCATCACGGCTGGTCTGCCAAAAAGCTTCTTGCTTATGACGCGTTGAGCCAACTTCCTTCATCTTTAAGGTGGTCAGTAAGGTCAATATTGCGGTTGCCAAAGTACAATAAATAGGCAAGCGCAGAGTCAGCTGTTTAGAGATATCTAATCCCGCTCCCAGATACGCAAATATTCGGGTTAACAGCTCAGGATCATACATCACTCCACCTAGCGTCATCGCAACGACAAAGCCAGCGGCTTGTAACTGCCCCAACCGCTCCAGAACCCGTCCCCAGTCAGCACTCATTCCGAACTGGGCTAAACTATCGTAGGCAAGAGCTTCGTCGGCGCCACTTGCAGCGGCCTCAGCCATGCCGCTAAGAACTCTGTTAAGGGCAAAGACCCAAAACAACAGCGTCACATTCCCCACAGGCACAAAAGCCCACAGAGCAATTTCTATCACCATCAGGCCACCAGCGAGAACCAGCAAATTACGCCGCCCGATAATATCCGCCAGTGCCCCGGAAGGCACTTCACAAATAACAATTGTTGCGGCCCAAATGGCGTTAAGAATGGCAAACTGTGAAAGAGTCAGACCAAAATCAAGAAACAGAATGGAAAAGATAGGATAGTAAAAACGTGTATTGAACAATACCCGAAATAATAAGAACAAGCGGACATTGCTAATGACAAAGGGTGAAGATAAACTGGTCATAAGGTAAAACCCTGAAAGGATAGCTGTGAAACCTCATAAAATTTACGGCAAAAACATCGAGCAGCAGGCTCTTGACCAATTCTACAGCGCTTTAACACAAGAGTACAGCGTTCGTGGCGCCCTGATGCCGGATGCCCACACCGGCTACACCCTACCGATCGGAGCCGTTATCGCTACCGACGGAGTCATTCTCCCGTCATGGGTTGGCTATGACATCGGCTGTGGTATGTGCGCTGTGCCGACGAGCTTCAACAAAAGCGATATTAAAAACGCAGCGAAAAAGATATTTGCAGCAATCTACCGTAAGATCCCGACGGGTTTTAACCATAATCGCCATGCCAGTCCGTGGTCTGATCAGTCAAATTCACGCACCACTACTCTTGAGCACCTATTCCAAAAAAACGGTCTGAAACAGCTCGGTTCGCTTGGATCTGGCAACCATTTTATAGAAATTGGCTACTCTGAAGACAATCAAATCTGGATCATCATCCATTCCGGCTCACGTAATCTCGGCCATTCGGTTGCCAACCACTATATGAAACTTGCCGCAGGAGGAAAGACCCGCCAAGGACACTTTGGTTTCAACGTCAAGGAGCCAAATGGTCAGGCCTACATAAAAGACCTTTCATTCTGTCTGTACTTTGCCCTGGCCAATCGCAAAGAGATAATCCAGCGGGTTATCACCACAATTCAGGAATTTTGCCCGGGGCAAGCGAACTGGGAACAGCTGATTAATAGCAATCATAATCATGCTGAATATAAAGATGGCTTGTGGATTCACCGCAAGGGAGCAACTCATGCCGAAGCAGGGATGCGTGGAGTTATCCCCGGCAACATGCGTGACGGCTCATTCATTGTCGAAGGGAAAGGAAACCCCGCAGCACTCTGGTCCAGTTCCCACGGTGCTGGCAGAGTCATGAGCCGCAAAGCAGCTAAACGGGATATCAACCTTAAATTATTTAAAGACAGTATGGCGGGCATTACTGCCAAAGTTGATCAATGCACCCTGGACGAAGCGCCTTTTGCTTATAAGGATATTGATGAGGTTATGGCGTTGCAAAAGGGTATGGTCCGCGTCCTTCACCGTATTCGCCCACTGATTAACATTAAAGGGTAAGTTAATTTGTAAAAATCTGGATCTAAAATAGCTGTAGACCCGTTCAATTATCCTTAGATATTTGAAAAGACTTTTGAAAGGACATTTGACGACGGTAGGCCCGAAGTCGTGAGTTTCCTACGGGCACGTCATAAATCCTAAATTGTGAAACTGCTTTTAATGCGGCTTTTCTTCACATTGATTGGAGCTCTACGATAAATTAATGCTAAAAAAAACGAAAACGCATGTTAGTATGAGAAGAACTGATAAAGGTGTCCCACGCGCAGAAAGCCCCTTACATGCGGCTATTAATTGCAGAGGTAATGGAATTTTTAGATTGCTTGTATATTCAGAAACCACTTTGGAAGAAATACCTGCCAAACACGGCTTTGGCTGGACTCCACTACAAGGAGCAATTAAATTTCATGACAACAACTTTGCTAAGCGTTGTTCCGTAATCGATGTTGTGGCGCTTAACACTTAGACAAAGGTCTGGTAGGGCTTAGTTCGCTATATTTACTTTAACTATGAGAGGAAATAATGATTAGAAATTGGGGAATATTTATTATTGTTGGTTTAGTTGCTTGCTACTTTTTTGTTTATAAAACAATAAATCCAGATGAAGTTTCAGCAAAAAATATCGCCCCATCAGTCCATTGGGAGCAAGTCAATAGTGATACAAAAAGAATGGAAGGTGTCTTCCGTGCTAAAGTTCCAGGAGGCTGGTTGGTTATTGCTAACAAGTATGACGATTTTAGTGGCGATTACGCTGGACTTACGTTTGTTCCTGACCCATCATATAAATGGGAATAAAGAAGATAAGAGATGTAAAAAAATTGTGCGTTTGCCTGTTGGTTACGGGGGAGCGCCGCCATTTCAACGTCTTTCAAAAATAGGTAGTTTTGAAACTGCATCCGGCAATCAAGGATGCGCCATTATCTTTTATTGTTTATCAGGTCAAATACCTTTTTTACAGTTAATTTCTGAGCATATCGAGCTGAAAAGCCTGCTTCAAAAAGCTTTGAAATGACTTCACCACCTCAAGTGCCTGGCGCAAGCGTCCCTGTTCAATACGATTAAGTGCACCAGGATAAATATGATTACTGATATCGCGGGCATTCGTCATGGCATCGACCTGACCACGGATACGTAAGAACATCAGCAGGTTAAAGCTGGCATCAATATCGTCAAATTGCTGCGCTGTTAAATGCCCGCGTTCACGCATCAGTTCTAGCTTGTCATGAGTGCTTCCTCCCATGATCCCATGGCTTAAAGCGAGGGTTTTGACCCCTTCGGTCAGAGCAAAAATCCCTGCTTTTTTTAAATCGAGCTGACCTGCATACTTAGGATTTTTGTCGGTTTTAATCCGTCCAAACATCCCTAAAGGAGGGTTAAAACGGCAGACATTAGCCGCCATGCGCGCCAGAAAAATAGTATTTTCCTCAGCGCGTTGAATGATGTGAGCACGCAATTCATGTTCCAGCGTGACATTGCCACACAAGCTGCGCATATCAGAAAACATACTGAAGTTGAGGATATTCTCACTGCTTGGTGCGGCAATCCAGCCATCGATAGCATGCTGCCACTCCGCTAGCGAGCGTCGCCAGAAAGGGTTACGGGCCATAATTCCCCCCGGGCATTCAGGTACGCCAATTTCAATAAGTGCAGCAATAACCTGCTCGGAAAATTCTTCTATGAGAAGGAGCTCTTCTGACGGGATATCATTTGCGTAAATAATGGCATTATCCTGATCGGTTTTAAGCGTCTGTTCGCGGCGTCCTTCACTACCCAAAACCAAAAAAGCACTGTGGCTTCCCAAACTGGTAAACCGCCGCTGTTTCAGCAAGGTGATAAGTTTGTCCGAAAGTTGATCATTCACCAGTGCAATAAGCCGCACCAACTGCTGCGCTTGAATACCACTATGGTAAAGGAAAACAATCAGCTGATCACTTTCACCATGGATAGTTTTGAGTTCAGCAATCGATTGAGCTTCATCAATCGCGCGAAGAAGACGTTGCGGTGAACGGTCCTGCAAGCGAACGATATCGGACTCATTGATAATACCCACCAACGAATCGTTTGCATCAACCACACCCACACGGTGAATACGGTGGCGCGACATACAATAAAGGACTTCAAACAGAGTATCTTCTTCACGTACAGATATGACGGGAGAGGTCATAACATCCGCCACCTGCAATGTCGAAGGGTCATGTCCAGCGGCAACAACCTTACTACGCAGATCGCGGTCAGTCATTACACCAATAGGCTTTTTCCTATTATCACACACAACCAGGCTTGAAATCTTTCTATCTCTCATCACTTGGGCTGCAGCAACAACACTGTCATCAGTCTGACAGGTAATCAATTCACGATGACAATAATCCTTGACGGGCAGGAAAAAAATTGATCCTTCGGACATAGGCAGCTCCCTTGCTGCTGTCAGAGATGACAGGGTGAGCCAATAACGGCAATGATCGAATATCGAGGGAAGGGTTAAAAGTTGTTCGATACCTGTAAGTTTAACCGATTCGGCTAAAAGTGCTGCGCTATTTCTCTAATCTAGCTAACACCGCACGAAAACTGGACACCCCCGCCTCCAGATTTTCAATAATCTCTTCGGCCAGCTCTTCCGGCTCGGGCAGATTATTCAAATCAGTTAAGCTCTTATCTTTCAGCCAGAAAATATCCAGGCTGGTTTTATCGCGGGCAATCACTTCCTCATAAACATACTTGCGCCAGCGCCCGTCCGGATTAGTTTCGGCGTTCCAGGTTTCCCGCCGTTCATGGAGAGCCTGCGGCTGGTAACAGGCGATAAAATCTTGCAGATCGTCAAAGCGCAGCGGCTTTTTCTTCAAGGTGTGGTGGATATTGGTGCGGTAATCGTAAAACCAGACGTCTTTGGTCCAGGGCTCTGGGCTGGCCGGATGGTTATCGAAAAACAGCACATTGGCCTTCACCCCCTGCGCATAAAAGATGCCAGTCGGCAAACGCAGAATGGTGTGCAGGTTGGTATTTTCCAGCAGCTTTTTGCGCACGGTTTCCCCCGCGCCCCCTTCAAACAGGACATTGTCCGGCACCACGACGGCGGCCTTGCCGGTGGTTTTCAGCATGCTGCGGATATGCTGGACAAAATTGAGCTGCTTGTTCGAAGTGGTCGCCCAGAAATCCTGGCGGTTGTAGGTCAGCTCTTCGGTCTCCTGTTCCCCTTCCTCGTTGGTAAAGCTCATGGAGCTCTTCTTGCCAAAGGGAGGATTAGCCAACACGTAATCAACGCTGACACTGCTCTGGGCAACCAGGGCATCATTCGGTGAAATCAGACTTTCACCGTCGATTTCACCGATATTATGCAGAAACATGTTCATCAGGCACAAACGACGGGTGTTGGCGACAATCTCGTTGCCGTAAAAGGTGCTGTGCTTAAGAAACTGCTTCTGCTCCTTATCCAGCCGATAATTCTCCGCACTGGTCAGAAAGTCATAAGCCGCCAGGAAGAAACCACCGGTCCCGCAGGAGGGGTCAGCAATAGTTTTGCCCGGCTCCGGGCGCACACATTCAACCATGGCACGAATTAGTGCTCGCGGAGTGAAGTACTGCCCGGCACCCGACTTGGTATCCTCGGCGTTGCGCTCCAGCAGCCCTTCGTAGATATCCCCTTTAACATCGGCCCCCATAATCAGCCAGCTGGTGCTGTTGATCATGTCGATCAGGCGATACAACTTGGCCGGGTCTTGAATTTTGTTCTGGGCCTTGGTGAAGATCTGCCCGAGCATGCCGCTCTGCTTGCCTAATTCGCGCAGCAGTTCGACATACAACACCTCCAGCTCTGCCCCCTTTTTACTGCACAGGGTTTGCCAGCTGTATTCAGCCGGAATACCGACATTACGGCTGTACGGCGGCCGGGAATATTCATCGGCCATTTTCAGGAAGATCAGGTAAGTCAACTGCTCCAGGTAATCACCATAACCGACGCCGTCATCGCGCAGGGTGGTACAGAAGCTCCAGACACGGGAAACAATGGAAGAGGTATTCATCAGTTTTTATCTTTCGCGGCGAGCAACTGCTTGCCGAATGTGGTTAAGCGATATTTTTGCAAGCGGCTTTGCGGTTTATCGGGGATCGTCATTTCAATGGCGCCAAGAGAAACCGCCACCTGTTGATATTGTTCTCTGAAATGTTTTTCATCTTTTAGGCCGAGTACCTCCATCAATTCTGATCTGCTCATCTCACCCTGCATCACGGCTATCAATCTCCCGACTTCGGGGGTGACTTCGGGGGTGACTTCGGGGGTGACTTCCGGGGTGACTTCGGGGGTGACTTCCGGGGTGACTTCCGGGGTGACTTCCGGGGTAACATCTTCCTGCTGCTCAAAACCCTCATGCACCGGCAACCGAATCAGGAAATAACTGCGGTCTTCATCCGATTCAAAAACCGGCACTGGCGAGCCATTGGCACGCATCACCCGCAGGATTTTCGGCACACCGGTCGAGCGTCCCTCGGTTAAATCGAGCCCCGATAAACAGAAATAAATCATTCGTTCGTCTAGCTTCGTCTAAAATTGTCTTTCCTTATGGCTGCTAGACAAACGCCAAACCCTGAGCTTTCAGTGACAAAATCAAACAACCATCAAACAAATTAAAAAGGCTAATAGACTGATTTCACTAGACTTACAAAAAAATGACAGTCAAAAATAGTCCCACCAAGCAAACAACCGTCAAACAAATTCAGAAGCCGGAAGAATGGCTTCTCAAATCTCTAAAATATCTTAAAATGTCTAAACCAGACCTCATTTAGACATTTGAAAAGCTCTCTTAAAAAAGACCTTTTCTACTTATTTTGACACCAAAATCAAATAAATGGAAATTGGCAAACTATCGATATTGCTTACCTTTCATTATGAAACAAATATTAAAAGTCATTTTTATCAAACAATCATCAAACAAATTTTGAAACGAAAAGACTAGCATCTCAAATGTCTAGAAATGTCTAAAGCTAATCCCGTTTAGACATTCGCCAGGATTTTCCAGTCGGTTCGATCAATCCCTCTTTTTTCAGAGCCTGCAACAAATTTCTTACCTTTGTTTTCTTCTGCTTTCCATCTAAAACATCAGGAAGTTTATCTAAAAGCAACCGGTCAATATCTGCTCGTCTAGCAATTTTAAACTTTTCCAGATATTCAATAATGAGTTGCTTGTAGTGCTGATCATCAAAAGCACGATGACGGATGTATTCTGCCTTGTCACCACTGTCCTGAGCCAATTGCGCTGAGATGTGATAATTGGGTTTACGCCCTTCTATAAAGCCTTTTCCTTTGAGATATCTGGCTTGCTCATCAGTCAGCGGCTTATGCTTCTGAACCCGATCCAGCAGCACAATATCTTCCAATGATAAATCCGGCAGTTGTGCCAATTTGCGGGCATAGGCCATATCCAGCACGCGCCCGGCGATACTCACCTCTACCCGCTGATTGGCCAGATTGTACTCCGGTAGCGGAAAGAAGCGGTTTTTCTGAATGACAAACATCTTGCGGATACCGCTGCCAATGGTATCGATCATGTTTAGATTCACCATCGCATCGGCCAGAAAACGATTTCGATAACGGCTTTCCGGGGCATCGGCACGAATCACCGATTCCACAGTGCCAGGGATAAATACGCCAAGATTACTGAAACAGAGTCGCCCATCTTCAAATTCGACCAACGTCACCTTACCGCCCAACTCATAATCCTGATGAGCTATCGCATTATTTAGGGCTTCGCGAATAATATAAGGGTCATACTGATCAACTTCTTCAGGAAACAAGGTCCCATCTTTCATATAGCGATATTTAAGATTACGAATTTTGTGAAAAACATCCTCCACATTCAGTAACAGAGGACAAGTGAAGTGTTCGTAATCCCGCTCCAATCCATCACGATCTTTTAAAATCCAGGAGATCGTTGCCGAGGCAGGATTCAACCAATGAGCTGCTTCAGGCTTACCAAGCAGAAGTATTGCAGTGTGGGTAATTCGACCGTTGATCGTCAACCTGGCTTTATTCAGAAAGGTTACAGTATCCCACTGGAGCAAATCCTCTGCCAATTTCGGATTCTTCTTGGCATATTTCTCTCTCGCCTGCGCAATAGCTACAGGATCCAGATCATCGAGAGAGGCCCCAGACAATATCCCGGCACTCCAATCATAAGCGCGGTTCTGCATCCGGATACGCTCAATCTCTTCCAGATTCAGGGCTCCTAACGATTCACCATCTCGCCCATAATAATGACTGTCCCAAGCAACGGGCATCCCTTGCGGCGCAGCTGGAATTTCAAACATCAAGACACGCCCTTGCTCATGCGGTACTTCATGAATAGCAATGAAGGTAAAACGATTAGAGGTTTTTTCTGCAATTTCTCTTTTAAGGGATTGCAGATCCTTGGGTTGAGTGCGAAAGCTGGTTCCAACGACCGTTTGATTATCTTTCACTCCAAATACCAACCAGGCGCTCTTTTGGTTACAGAGGTTGGCCTCATTGCTCAAAGCAGAAAAATACTTTCCCAGCTTGTCAAAGCTGTACTGCTTTTTCGCCTCTTTAAACTCAACAACTTCGTTTTCTCCCGACTGGTTCAGAAGTTGAGTTAACCGCTCTTCAGCATTCATTGGCAGACCTCCTTCTTCTTACGCCCACGTTTTCCAGCCGCTGGCTTTGCCTGCGCCTGGACAGCCGCTTTTTCGGCTTTGATGCGTGCCAGCAAGGCGCTGGCCGGTTCGTCATTGGGATCTTGCGGGACCAGCTGGCCGGAGAAGGCTTTTTTCAGGATGGATTGGCGGAGGGTTTCGGCTTTTTGTAGCGACCAAGAAAGTTCTTTTTCCTGCCGTTCAATATTCGAAAAAGTTTCTTCCAAATACTCTAAAAGAACATTTTGCTCTTCTATTCCGCAAAGAGGGTACCGAATTGAATTTAGAATTGACTGGTTTAAAAACTCACGTGAGGAACCTTTGCATAGGTCTTTTACTTGGCTTTTAACACCCCCGCCTTGAAACATCAGAACAAAATAAGGACTCATTACCACAGTATTGTCTAAAGCCACTCTAAGCAAATTTGTTGAAATTAAAGCATTTGTAACATCTCTTGGAACCTCACAAATTTCACCAACAGTTCCCGAACGAGAAATTACAATTTCCCCCGGATGCACCTTAAACGACGATAATTCTTCGGATTTTTCGGCAGTAACGAATATCTTATTTCCAGGCACAAACTTTCCATTGCCTATGTTTTCAATTCCCAGAACAGGAATACCTTCTGATTGATGCTCTGATTTTTTGAGTGCGGTTCCAAATGGCCCCGTCGTCATGGGCTTTTTATCAATTGTTAGCAAGCAGTCCAGAGAGACCGACAACCAACCCTGTGGCAAATCTGAATTATTAAGAGTTAATTGGGTAGGCTCTTTCGGCTTCCCCGGCTTCTTCCCATACTTCCCCTGCGCTTCCCACTCTTTGACCGCAACCTTCCACTCGGCCAGTTGCTGCTGGTAACGGGCTTCGCGTTCCTGCTGAATACGGGCAAGAAGCTGTTCGGGGGGTTCCAATTTATCGGCATTCTCTTCCCGCCAGGTGGCGGTGAGTTTGCCTTCAAAGGCCTGCTTGAGCACCGCCTGACGGTAGACCTTGAGCTGTTCGCGGACGGTTTTTAGAGCGGCAATGCCGTTATCCAACTCTGAAAACAGTTCTTCAATTTTGGCGACGATGCGTTTTTGTTCGTTGTGGGGAGGGAGTGGAAATTGAGCTGATTCCAAATATGTGGTTGGAACACGCCGTTGTCCCACAGCGCCAGTCATATTGTGTTCTGCTTCAACTCGAAACCATTTTGATGAAACAAAATAATAAACATACTCCGGCAATAAGGACTGGGGCGTACGCAGCACATGGAATTCAGTTGAACCGAAGCCCAAGCCGTTCATCAACCTCGGTACCACGGCCATTTTTCCGTTTTCCATACAAGGGGTAATCTTAGCGAAAAGAACGTCTCTTTCTAAAAATGCGGTATATCCCTTTTTAACTTCACAGAAAGATTTGGTTTCCGACACATCAATTCTTCCAGACTCAGCATCAACTGCTGGCATGGGAACAAACGACACTGAAGTTTCTTCGGCTATCCAATTTTTATCTGCCTTAGGGTTGACAAATAACGCCTCCCCAAGAGAACAAAAACTCCAGCTTTCCGGTATTTTTTCGACCATCAAGCTACCAACTCTCTATTTAGCTCTTCCATAACCCAACTCATCTTATCGCCAAACAGTTGATACATTCGTCCCAGACCACCTTGCGCGTCAAACGGAGCCATATCCAAATCGTCCTGTTCAAGATGAAACGAGCTAGCAATATGATCACGAATGGCGTGCAGCCAGGCCATTTGCTTGTCATTGAACTTGTCACTGCCACCGGCGTGGTACTTCATAATCCAGTCCTGAAAATTCTTTCTCACCGTTGCGCCAAAGGTTTTAAGCTGGCTATCTATACCACAAACGCGGCGAATCAGGGCGACCAATGCTGTCAGTTCACTTAAGGGGTTATCCCCCCGGTAATTATCCAGGTGCGCATAAGCCTGCCAGATACGCAACGGTGCCAACTTGGGGCGTTCTGTTTTTAGCTTTTCGAGCAAGTCTTTAATCTGTCGATAAGTGACCTCGCTACGCCGTGCGGGGGTCTGAAAATAGATGGTCAGAGCATCAATTTCAAGGGCTTGTTCCTGTAAATAGTCGGAAAACTCTTTGACCAGAATTTTGGCGTTCTCTTCGGTTTCGCCAGCCCATTCGGCTTTCAGCAGGGTATCGAGGTCATCATGGACGATGGTCTGCTCTTTACTACGACGGATGGTGTCGAGCAGCTCGATCAGTTCACCGTTAAAGACATTGGCCGCCTGACTGACCAGCTGTTGCTGCGCCTGATTCCGGGCGGTTTCGCCGGGGTCGCTGCCGACGGGCAGGCTGGTCAGCTCTAACGCCAGCTGTTCAACCCGGTCACCGTCAATGGCAGAGAACAGACCGGAGACAATACTCTGTAGTGGTTTCCCGGCCTTATTGGCGACCTGCTCACGTTCTTTGTCATCCAGCTGTTTGTTCAGTCGCGCTAGCCGCCCGGCCAGGGATGAGACCGTATCACTGTCGCTGGCTCCCATCATCACCCCCATGGCCAGATCTTTCAGCGACACACTCGGTTGAGTGATCAGAGGCTGGCTGGCGGTTTTGACTGAACGGGTGACACCGATGGCATCGACAATGACATAGTGGGTTTTGGCACTCGGGGCCGATGGGGTAACTTTCTGCAGACTGTCTTTATCCAGGGTGCGGGTACCACGCCCCTTCATCTGCTCGAAGTAGTTCTTGCTTTTGACATCGCGCATGAAGAGCAGGCATTCCAGCGCTTTGACATCGGTGCCGGTGGCGATCATATCCACAGTCACGGCGATGCGCGGATAGTAATCGTTACGCAGCTGGGCCAGCACCGACTTGGGATCTTCCCCCTTTTCGATGATTTTGCCTGAGGCATCCAGCTTGTCGTTGGCGACGCGATAGGTGACCTTTTTGCAGAACTGGTTCCCCTCGCCGAACTCCTCGCGCACGGTCTGGATGATGTCATCAGCGTGGCTGTCGGTCTTGGCGAAGATCAGCGTTTTGGGAACTTCCTTGCGGCCGGGGAAGATGGTCGGCAAAGCGTCTTTGAAGGTACGGATAACGGTGCGGATCTGATCGGGGTTGACGATATCGCGGTCGAGCTGTTTGCCACTGTAGTTTTCGTCTTCGTCCTGAGTTTCCCAGCGCTTGCGGCGGGTGGTGCGTTCACGCCGTTCGACCTGCTGTTTGGCGGCGATGGTGCCGCCTTCTTTGGTCTTTTCCGTTTCGATGACAAAGATCTCGTTACCGACATTGACGCCATCGGCCACGGCTTTTTCGTGGTCGTACTCGCTAACGACGTTTTTGCGGAAGAAACCATAGGTGCGATTGTCCGGTGTCGCGGTCAGGCCGACCAGGTAGGCATCAAAATATTCCAGTACCTGCCGCCACAGGTTGTAGATAGAGCGGTGACATTCGTCGATGATAATGACATCAAAATACTCCGGCGGAATCTTCTCGTTATAAACAACAGGGAGCGGCTCTTTTGGCCGGGTGTACTGTTCGGCCGGGTTCTGTTCTTCCAACGCTTCATCCAGCGGTTCATCTTTTAAAATGGAATACATGCGCTGAATGGTGCTGATGCAGACCTGGGCATCGTTGGCGATGTACTGACTTTTCAGACGCTGAACATTGTAGAGCTCGGTAAACTTGCGGTTATCGTCGTTGGGAACGAAGCTCATGAACTCCTGCTCGGCCTGTTCCCCCAGGTTCTTGGTATCGACCAGAAACAGAATGCGCTTGGCGCTGACCGGTTCTTTCAGCAGCCGGTAGCTGGCAGTGATGGCGGTAAAGGTTTTGCCGGAGCCGGTGGCCATCTGCACCAGGGCGCGGGGCTTATCCTGTTTGAGGGAAGCTTCCAGCTTGGTAATAGCAGTAATCTGGCAATCGCGCAGACCGTCGGTTTTTAATTCCGGCAGATCCTGCAGCCGGTCACGCAGGCTTTTCTTCTCGGTCAGTTCTTTGGCCAGGGTTACCGGGCGGTGAAAATTGAACAGCTCACGCGAGCGAGGGTGGGGATCGATGCCATCGGTAAAGCGGGTAATAACACCGGTGCTTTCATAGATAAAACGCAACGGCTCACTGTTATTGACCCACTTGAGGGCGGCATTCGCGTAACCGGCCGATTGTTCTTCGACGGTGGTGATCTTCTCCCCCCAGCTCTCCGGCTTGGCCTCAATGACTCCGACGGCCTGCTTATCAACAAACAGAACATAATCAGCCGGCCCCACAGCGGTCTGATATTCGCGGATAGCCACCCCTTGCGCGGCAGAAAAGTCGATTTTACTCTTGTCCTGCACCACCCAGCCCGCCTTGGTAAGCAGGGCATCTATTTCATCGCGAGCTTTCTGTTCCGGATTCTGGTTGACCATAGCGCTGCCCTTGTTGATGAAGTAAGGAGAATAAACAGACTGCTAACAGGCGTGGTCTATATTAGAAATGATAAGGGGAGATTACAAATAAAATATTGAATTTATGGGGATTTTACTGGCTAAGTAATGAGCCTGAAAGGATAAAGACACTTAAAAAAAGACTTCAACGCAGAGGCGCAGAGGAAAATGAGAATGCAGAGCATTTTGAGGTTTAAAACTAACCCCAGGTATTTCTCTGCGACACTTTGCGTCCTTCGCATCTCTGCGTTGAAAAAAATTTCAATCAGACCAACCCACCTTTATCTGCAATAAAGTCAATAATCGCCTCTAACCCTTCCCCTGCTTTTAGGTTTGAAAAAACAAAGGGGCGCTCGCCGCGCATTTTTTTGCTGTCGCGATCCATAACATCCAGATCAGCGCCAACCAGTGGTGCAAGATCGGTTTTGTTGATGACCAGCAGATCGGAGCGGGTGATACCCGGGCCGCCTTTACGCGGGATTTTGTCCCCGGCAGAGACGTCAATAACATAGATACATAGGTCAGCTAACTCAGGTGAAAAGGTCGCGGCCAGATTATCGCCGCCCGACTCGATAAAAACCACTTCCAGATCAGGGAATTCAGTACATAGCTCATCGACTGCGGCCAGATTGATGGAAGCATCTTCACGAATGGCAGTATGGGGGCAGCCGCCGGTTTCAACGCCGCGGATGCGATCAGCGGTCAGGGCTTCGGAACGGACCAGAAACTGATAATCTTCACTGGTATAGATATCATTGGTAATTGCGGCGATCTGGTATTTTTCGCGCATGGCCTTGCACAATGCATCGAGCAAAGCAGTTTTTCCTGACCCAACCGGGCCGCCAATACCAACGCGTAATGGAGAACTCATGATCTGAATAACCTCGTATATTGGGTTTCGTGACTGATAGAGGTCCAGTCAACCATCGGTGTCGCGGCACCGATATCGTTAATGTCAGTGTGTAATGCTTTGGTTGCGGCTTTTAGAATAACCTCTTCCAACGCAGCCGTCGTCTTCTGCCCCGCTGTTTGTCCCAGGGGGACCAGGCGTACTCCAGCGGAGATCAGGTTAACAGCTGTCGCGTGCAAATAAGCGTTTAAGGCTGCGTCCAAAGGGATAGAGCTATAAGCAGCCGCTAATGCAACCGCAAGAGGATAAGCAGGTTTGCGCTGTTCCTGCTGCAAACGCTGGTGCCACGGGTTAAGCCGCTCATCGGGCCAGACCTTGGTCAGCATTTGCCAGAAAGCTGCGCCTTGAGCACTGCTTTCCAGGGCCATTTCCTTACTACCGCGCATGACATCTGCTAGTTCAAACAGAGCCCAGAGTTGATCCTGATCATCGGCCACTGCTGCTTCATAAGCACGAGCAAATAACACGGCATCAGTCTGTGCCGCGCCATATAAGAGAACTGTTTCCAGCCAGGCAGTAAGGCTTCCTTCATCTTTTACCAGGCCAACTTCCACGGCATATTCGACGCCATGGGAATAGGTATAAGCTCCAACCGGGAATGATGGCGACAACCAGGTCATCAACCGAAGCAGGGAAACACCCTGCAAAGGCAAATCAGTGGGCATGCTCATGGCTATGGTCATGCTTATGCTCGTGATCATGGTTATGACTGTGTTCACCGTGATTATGGTCGTGACCATGGCCACTACTGTAAGCGCCACCTTCAGGAGCAAAAGGGGCCTGATTTGGTGTCAGCTGGGCACCTAATCCTTCAAGCATCTGTCCTAAAACATGATCAGCAGCAATCCGTAAATGGGTCGCATCAAGGACCTGCACCGGAGCATGGCGATTGCCAACATGCCAGGCGACTTTAGCAGTGTGAACCGGAGACTGGCAGGTGATGTCGATAACTTCTTCGACCGCGGCACAAATCTTAATAAAACTGCCATCCTCAAGTTGCAATGCGCCACCGTCATCAAGCCGGGTCGCATGGGGAAGATCGAGCAGAAATGACTCGCCACTGTCGTCGTTCAAACGAATACGACGCTTGTGCCGATCATCATAAATAAGGGTCAGGGTTGCACTATGGCAACCCTTCCAAGTGTGAGGTAAATAATATTGAATAGCACGTCTCATGGCAAAATCTTTCATATAACGATGTGATTAGCTTCAATCTTCTGTCAGCATGTCGAATGCCCCCTCACCCCAGCCCTCTCCCACGAGGGGAGAGGGAGCACTTTGAGCTCCCCTCCCTTGATGGGAGGGGCTGGGGGAGGGTGATATTACAAAACAGAAAGCCCCCTCATCCGCCCTTCGGGCACCTTCTCCCTCAGAGAGAAGGAACAATTCTCAGCGACCTATCAGAACAGGAAATACCGCTGCGCCAGTGGCACTACCGTTGCTGGTTGACAAGTCAAGAGCTGACCATCAGCCCGCACCTCGTAGGTTTCTGGATCTACCTCGATTTTTGGCAGATAGCTATTTAGCAGCAGATCCTTTTTACCAATATTACGGGTGTTCCTGACTGCCAGCAGCGGCTTATTCAGCCCCAATTGCTGACCGATACCAGCATCGAATCCAGCCTGGGAGACAAAGGTCACTGAACTCGCCTGCAAGGAACGGCCGAAGCTACCGAACATAGGCCGATAATGTACTGGCTGTGGGGTCGGAATCGAAGCATTAGGATCACCCATGGCGGCGGCGGCAATGGTTCCTGATTTCAACACAATATCGGGCTTGACCCCAAAGAACATTGGTTTCCACAACACCAGGTCAGCGAGCTTCCCAACTTCAATCGATCCCACATAATCAGCGATTCCGTGAGTAATAGCAGGGTTTATGGTGTACTTGGCAATGTAGCGCTTGACCCGGAAGTTATCATTTTCGGAGCCATCCTCTGGCAAAGAGCCACGCTGTTGCTTCATCTTGTCGGCCGTCTGCCAAGTACGGATAATGACCTCACCGATACGTCCCATAGCCTGACTGTCAGAGGCGATGATCGAGAAAGCACCCAGGTCATGAAGAATATCTTCGGCGGCAATGGTTTCCCGGCGGATACGACTTTCAGCGAAAGCGACATCTTCCTGAATCCGACTATCGAGATGGTGACAAACCATCAGCATGTCGAGGTGTTCATCGAGGGTATTCACGGTAAATGGCCGGGTAGGATTAGTCGATGACGGCAATACGTTCGCCAGTCCGCACAGTTTGATGATATCGGGAGCATGACCACCACCGGCACCTTCGGTATGGAAAGTATGAATGACCCGGTCTTTAAACGCGGCTGCCGTGGTTTCGACAAAACCCGATTCATTTAACGTATCGGTATGAATAGCGACCTGGACATCGAACTTATCGGCAACATTCAGACAGTTGTCGATAGCAGCAGGAGTCGTACCCCAGTCTTCATGCAGTTTCAAACCACAGGCACCGGCGCGAACCTGCTCTTCTAACGACAATGGCAAAGTCGCGTTACCCTTACCAAAGAAGCCAAGGTTAATCGGCAAACCTTCGGCTGCCTGCAGCATGCGTCCCAGGTGCCAGGCACCGGGTGTACAAGTTGTCGCATTGGTTCCTTCTGCAGGGCCAGTACCACCACCAAGCATAGTCGTTACCCCTGAATAAAGGGCATCATCAACCTGCTGAGGGCAAATGAAATGGATATGGGAATCGATGCCGCCAGCGGTCAGAATCCGCCCTTCACCAGCGATTGCCTCAGTTCCAGGCCCGATAATAATATCGACTCCCTGTTGAGTATCAGGATTACCAGCCTTGCCGATACCACAGATGCGACCATCCTTGATGCCAACGTCCGCCTTGATAATCCCCCAGGTATCGATAATCAGTGCATTGGTAATAACAGTATCGACGGCACCATCAGCACGACCGACTTGGGATTGCCCCATACCGTCACGGATAACCTTGCCACCACCAAATTTGACTTCATCACCGTAACAGGTGCGATCTTCTTCCACTTCGATAATCAGGTTGGTATCGGCCAACCGGACCTTATCACCGACAGTAGGGCCAAACATGGCTGCGTATTCTGCGCGTTCAATCTGATATGCCATTGTTAAGCCTCCAGCTTTCCGTTAACCAGACCGTTTAAACCCATAAATAGTTCTCGATCCGGCAATTTTGACTAATTGAACCTCGCGACTTTGACCCGGCTCAAAACGCACTGCGGTTCCGGCAGGAATATCAAGACGAAAACCACGCGCTTGCTCGCGTTCAAACTGTAAAGCGGCATTGGTTTCATAAAAATGATAGTGCGAACCGACCTGAACCGGGCGATCCCCGGTGTTCGCGACGGTCAAAGATAAGGTTTCGCGGCCGCTATTCAACTCAATGGTGCCAGCCTGGGTCATCACTTCACCTGGTATCATCATCGGCCTCCTAACGGATCGGGTTATGGACGGTCACCAGCTTGGTGCCGTCAGGAAAGGTCGCTTCGACCTGAACATCATGAATCATTTCCGCCACCCCGTCCATGACCTGATCACGGCTTATGACCGTTCCCCCGTCACACATCAATTCGGCCACCGTTTTACCATCGCGTGCGCCCTCAACAACATAATCAGTGATCAGCGCAATCGCTTCCGGGTAATTCAGCTTGACCCCACGTTCCAGCCGACGTCTGGCGACAACCGCTGCCATGGCCACCAACAATTTGTCTTTTTCTCTCGGACTTAAATTCACTGATGCTCTCCTGTTCGCTTACGCTGTTCGCGATTTCAGATTTGAAATTTCAGATCTCAGATAAAAGCTGAATATCTCTTTCTTATATTCTTCAATGCAGAGGTGCGGGAGGTAAAGAGATCGCTGAGAAAATCTTTTTTAAGATGTTAAGACTTGCTCTGCGCCCTCTCGATTCTCAGCGTCTTTGCGTTAAAAAAATTCTTTAGCTAGTGCGTGCCTTGGTGGCTAAAAACTAAATCTGCCACAAACGGGGCAACTTCTCCGGAAACCCACCAACCACATGTCTGAACGCTGCCCAAAAACGACCATAGTGTTGCCGTAGCAATAATGGGTCTTTTCCCAGCCAGCGCATCAGCAGTAAGCCATCCAGGTAGCTCGTCCCTACTTTCAAGCCTTCCGGCATGCCCAGCAGCTCGCGTGCCGTTTCAAGCTGTTCAGCGGCATCAGGAGCGACATAGATTGCTGTCGCGCAAGCGCGTTGCCCGGCAAATCCGGCCGGACTGTCAAGGACACGGGCAATGTCCTGATCGAGCAGCAATGCATCGGCCCAGACCAGGCGTTCGTCGACCCGTACTTCCCAAGCATCGCGAAGCAGTCCTTCACTGAACTGCTCTCCCCCCGCAAGACGGCCCAAGACCAGCATTTCACCGGCTAACAGTTTGGCATCAGCGGCCATGGTGACCTTGGTTTTACGCCGCAACCGCGCCTGTTCGAAAACAATTGTCTCCTGCGGTAGCCATTCAAGCCAGCTATTACTATTGGCCTTCAACTCAACATCAATATGGCTGTCAGGACCACTGGAACGATAGACTTTTTCAGCCGCCTGTACCGTCGCCATAGCGGCACAATCGGCGCCAACATCCAGCTGAATATCGAGCCGATCACCGCCAACCAAACCGCCGGCCGTCGAGGAGATAACTGCGACCGGAATATCAGCATTAGCAGGCTGTGGAAACAGCACGCGTAACGGATCACTTTGATACAAATGGTGCAGCCGGGTCTGACCTTCTTTGCAGGAAAAACCAATTTCTGCCACACCATGAACATCGATAGCGCGCTGCGCTTGCTGCTGTGCCGTTTTAGACGGTGAGGTAACTACGGACATCTTGTGCGTTCAGCTCCTGTTTTTTACCCGCCATAACAACTTCACCGCGGTCCATAACCACATAAGTATCGGCCAGTTCCTGAGCGAAATCGAAGTACTGTTCAACCAGGAGAATAGCCATATCACCACGATCAGCAAGCAGCCGAATAACCCGACCGATATCCTTGATAATTGATGGCTGAATCCCTTCGGTTGGTTCATCCAGAACGAGCAGACGGGGGCGTGTCACTAAAGCACGAGCTATAGCAAGCTGCTGTTGCTGACCACCGGACAAATCACCACCACGACGGCCCAACATTTCTTTTAAAACCGGAAACAGTTCAAATATTTCATCCTGAATATGGCGTAATGAACGGGGTACACAGGCGAACCCGGTGCGCAGATTTTCTTCGACCGTTAACAGAGGGAAAATTTCCCGTCCCTGGGGAACAAAAGCAATTCCTTTGGCCGCCCGTTCATAAGGAGCCATTTTAGTGATATCGTGATCTTCCCAAAGAATCTGACCATTACGCACGGCATGCTGACCAACAACACCACGCATCAAACTGGTTTTACCAACACCGTTACGCCCTAATACACAAGTCACTTCACCAATATTCGCTTCACAACTGACACTTTTAAGCGCCTGGCTAGCACCATAATAGAGATCAATATTTTTTACTTTCAGCATGATTAACGCCCCAGATAAACTTCGATAACGCGTTCGTCGTTCTGTACCTTGTCGAGAGAGCCTTCAGCAAGAACACTCCCTTCGTGCATGACTGTGACCCGGCAATCAAGAGCACGGACAAAATCCATGTCATGCTCAACGACCACAACAGAGCGTTGTTCTTTTTCGGCAATTCCTTTTAACAGAATGGCCGTCTGTTCCGTTTCGGCGTCTGTCATTCCTGCAACCGGTTCATCGACAAGTAGCAGCTCAGGTTCTTGCATGAGCAACATACCAATTTCAAGCCACTGTTTCTGACCATGCGAAAGATCACCCGCCATCTTATGGCTGTGCTCTATCAGAGCAATCGTCTGCAATACTTCATCAATACGATCACGTTGCGCCCCTTTAAGCTTAAACAGCAGCGACTCAAAAACACCGCGCTGACCAGCCAGGGCCAATTCCAGATTAGCAAAAACAGTTAGAGTTTCAAACACCGTCGGTTTCTGAAATTTACGGCCAATGCCAAGATTGGCTACCTCAGCTTCATCAAGACGGGTTAGATCAATATTATTACGATAAACAACCCGACCACGATCTGGCCTCGTTTTGCCGGTAATAACATCCATCATGGTCGTTTTTCCAGCGCCATTAGGCCCGATTATCGCCCGCATTTTTCCGGTTTTGACATAAAAGCTCAGATCATTCAAAGCCTTGAAACCATCAAAAGAAACAGTAACCCCGTCAAGATAAAGGATCGTATCGCCAATGGCCTCAAAATCGGGCTTTTTCAAAATCATACTCGCTTCCATCAGCGTCCTCCTTCTTCCTGAACAGAGGTATCACTTTCAGCATCCTGCCCATTCACCTTCTTTTTGCCAAAGCGATCGAACAAGCCGACCACCCCCCGAGGTAAGAATAAAGTCGCAACGATAAATAATCCCCCCAGAGCATAGAGCCACATATCGGGCAATGCGCCGGTAAAGTAAGTCTTACCGTAGTTGACCAACAATGCGCCCAAGGCTGCACCAAACAAGGTGCCACGCCCCCCGACAGCAACCCAGATTACGATTTCAATGGAGTTGGCGGGAGCAAATTCACCGGGGTTGATAATGCCAACCTGTGGTACGTAAAGAGCACCGGCAATACCAGCCATAACACCGGAAGCAACGAAGACAAATAGCTTGTACTTTTCGACCCGGTAACCAAGGAAGCGGATGCGACTTTCCGCATCACGAACCGCAATTAAAACCCGGCCTAAACGTGAATTAACAATTAAACGACAGATGATATAGCACAGAGCCAATGCCAATACCGAAGCAACAAACAGCGCCATACGGGTGCCATCCGCCTGAAGATTATAACCGAGAATGTCTTTAAAATCGGTCAAACCATTATTGCCGCCAAAGCCCATATCGTTACGGAAAAAAGCCAGCAATAAAGCATAGGTCATAGCCTGACTGATAATCGATAAGTAGACGCCGGTAACCCTTGAGCGGAAGGCAAACCAGCCAAATACGAAAGCCAGTAGACCAGGCACCAGCATAACCATGACCATGGCAAAGAAAAAGTTGTCAAAGCCGTACCAGTACCAGGGCAGTTCCTGCCAGTTCAAAAAGACCATAAAGTCGGGCAGAATTGGATTGCCATAAACACCACGCTCACCAATCTGACGCATCAGGTACATGCCCATGGCATAACCACCCAAGGCAAAAAAGGCCCCATGTCCGAGACTCAAAATGCCACAGAACCCCCAGATGAGGTCAACACTCAGTGCCAACAGCGCAAAGGTCAGATATTTGCCACATAAACTGACCAGGTAAGTCGGTATATGCAATGCGGATCCTTCAGGGACGAGCAGATTACAGACCGGTACAACCACTGCGAGAAGAGCCAGAAAACCTAGAAGAATCAGCCCGCCACGATCAGAACGCAGCAACTTTGAAGTATTGTTCGCTAGCGCCATGATCAATTCTCCACTGCACGCCCTTTGAGGGCAAACAAGCCTCGGGGACGTTTTTGAATAAACAGGATAATTAACACCAGAATCAGAATTTTACCCAATACAGCACCGGCATAGGGTTCAAGGAATTTATTGCCAAGACCAAGGCTAAATGCACCGATCAAGGTTCCCCATAAATTTCCAACGCCACCAAAAACAACAACCATGAAAGAATCGATAATATAGGATTGGCCCAGGTTTGGACTGACGTTATCAATCTGACTTAAAGCAACCCCAGCCATACCAGCGATGCCAGAGCCAAGACCAAAGGTCAAAGCATCAACCCGCCCGGTCCGCGTTCCCATAGACTGAGCCATACGTCGGTTTTGAGTGACCGCGCGCATCTGCAAACCGAAATAACTACGCCGCAACAGCAATCCTATTGCGCCCAATACAACTAAACTGAAAAAAATAATCCATATCCGGTTATAAGTGAGAACCAGACCGCTATCAAAAGCAAAGGCGCCACTCATCCAGGACGGGTTACTGACTTCCTGATTGGTAGGGCCAAAAATACTGCGCACTAATTGCTGCAAGATCAGGCTCACTCCCCAGGTGGCCAACAAAGTCTCAAGGCTGCGGCCATAGAGGAAACGAATAACCCCGCGCTCAATAACAATGCCGACCAATCCGGCGACCAGAAAGGCTGCTGGGATAGCAAGAATCAGCGCCCAGTCAATAGCGCCAGGAAAATAATTATGGAACAGTTGCTGAACCATGTAGGTGGTATAAGCGCCGATCATGACCATTTCACCATGGGCCATATTGATAACACCCATGACCCCAAAGGTGATCGCCAGACCGATAGCAGCAAGGAGCAATACCGAACCAAGGCTCAAGCCACGAAACAGATGCCCGATACCATTCCAGAAGGACAAGCTGAGTTCAATTTTCTGAACTGCTTTTTTAGCGGCATTGTAAACATCGCTATCACTCTCAATCGGTTTCCCTTCATCATTGAGCACCGTTAGCTGTAACAGCAGGTTTTTAATTTCGGGATTCGGATTTTCCGCCAGAACATCAATTGCAGCAATTCGTTGCTCCTTTTCTGTAGCAGAAAACAGCTTGATCGCAGCGATGGTTAATTCAAGCTGATCTTTAATTTTGGCAACCTCTTCACGCTCATAAGCTTTCTGCAACAATGGCAGCATTTCCGGTGAGCGTGTTTTGAACAGTGCATCAATTGACTCAAGACGACGAGAGGGGTCCTTACTCATCAGGCTCAGGCCTCCGATAGCTCCCCGCAACACACCCCGCAGGCGATTGTTAACCCGGACCTTTTTAAGTTTACTCTTGGGCAACTGCTCTAACTCAGCCATTGTCAACGGATCGATCAGAACGATAATCTGCCCCTGAGCAGTGCCGATAACCACCCGGTCGTCACTCTTCCTGGTATACAGGTTACCATCGAGCATCGCCTCAAGAATGGGAACAGCCCGGTCATCACCAGTTTCCGCCAGGGCTTCGACGGCATCACCTTTCTTACTGTAGCTCCCCTCGGCCAAAGCACTCACCTGAGCAGTAAAATCCGCACAGACATAAGAGCTGGTCAACAGTAGTACCACCCAGCAGCACATCAATATTCTGATCATATTTGGTATTTGAGACATGTTGGCTAACCAATTTATCAAGACTAGTTAAGAAGGGGAGCGAGAAGGCTCCCCTTCAGACAACTTTCATTTGCTATCTTATTGCGTTCAAATCCGCTTTTATTTTTCAGTATAAACCGGCTTCTCGCAGTTACCGCAAACCCAAGGGAAAGTCCAGTCTGCGGTCAACTTAGCACTTTCTGGGATGAAATCACTCCAGGCATCACCAACAACAACATCAGTATTCCATACTGTATCCATCTGACCATCTGCCTGAATTTCACCAATCAGCACTGGCTTGGACAGGTGATGATTAGTATTCATCACAGCAACACCGCCAGTAAGGTTTTTAACTTTTTGACCGTACATAGCCTGACGGACGGCATCAACGTTGGTGGTGCCAGCCTGCTGAACAGCTTGAACCCACATATTGAAACCGATGTAGTGTGCTTCCATTGGATCGTTGGTTACCCGCTTGTCATCTTTAATAAAGGCATGCCACTTCTTGATAAATTCAGCATTCTCAGGAGTATCAACTGACATGAAGTAGTTCCAGGCGGTCAGGTGACCGACGAGAGGCTCGGTATCGAGACCAGCAAGTTCTTCCTCACCAACAGAGAAAGCAACAACCGGAATTTCTTCAGCACTAATGCCCTGGTTGGCCAATTCTTTGTAGAAAGGAACGTTGGCATCACCATTGATAGTTGAAACGACGGCAGTCTTTTTACCAGCAGAAGCAAATTTCTTAACGTCGGCAACAATGGTCTGCCAGTCGGAATGACCAAATGGAGTGTAGTTTTCCATGATGTCAGCGTCTTTCACCCCTTTGGAGTGGAGGTAAGAACGCAAAATTTTATTAGTGGTACGAGGATAAACATAGTCAGTACCGAGCAGGATCCAACGCTTGGCGGCACCGCCATCTTCACTCATCAGGTAATCAACAGCGGGAATGGCTTGCTGGTTTGGTGCAGCACCAGTGTAGAAGACGTTGCGTGAGCTCTCTTCACCTTCATACTGAACCGGGTAAAAGAGCAGACTGTTCAGCTCTTCAAAAACCGGCAGAACCGATTTACGAGAAACAGAAGTCCAGCAACCAAAGACAACATCAACTTTATCTTTTTCAATCAGCTCACGGGCTTTTTCAGCAAAGAGTGGCCAGTCTGAAGCCGGGTCAACAACGACAGCTTCAACCTTTTTACCCAGCAGACCACCATTTTTATTCAGGTCGTCAACCAGCATTAGTATGGTATCTTTAAGAGTTGTTTCACTGATAGCCATGGTTCCTGACAATGAATGCAGGACACCAACTTTAATAGTGTCTGCAGCTAATACCTGTTGGCTGCAAACAGTTACGAGAACCAGCAGTACCAGAATTAATCCCTTAGTGAATCTCTTCATCACACCTTTTCTCCTTTTAATGGTTAGTTATGCTCGAACTTTTGCCTGCTCCAGCAGGCATTTTAAAAAAAAAGCCCACGCCAACCCTCTTCGGGTCGATGTGAGCGCCATTGCTCTGATCTTTCCGGTATCAGAATCACTGACTCATCCTGAATGATATTTACCACCCATCCAGAATGAGACACCTGTCTCACAAAAATAAAGATAGTGTTTCACTGAGACAGTGGTTTCATATATGAGCAACAGCTGTGCCAACACCATTAAAACAATCTGCTGCCACAGCTTAAATATTAATGGCCCAAGTCTTGCTATATTACAGATAGATACAGAAAGACTCTAAGAAAAACATAAAATGACAGAGGCGCTAAAAAGGGGGCGTCTCATCGCTTGCAGACTGACACACATGTCCCATTTCTCTTTTTTGGGTCATTCCCTTTTTATGTAATTTTTGCTTATTTTTTTTGCATGAAGGCAGGTTTTTGTATTTTTATTAACCAGCCAAACAGTTAATCAGGAGTAGTACTATGAAAGAAAGCGACACCCGTCCCGTAAAAATTGGCCTGATTTTTTCAACAACAGGAACGACCTCCATCGTTGAGGAAGGACAATTGCAGGCAAGCTTGCTCGGGATTGACGAAGCTAACAATCGTGGCCCACTTCGCTTTAAAGCTATTATTGAGGACATTCAATCAAACCCTCAAGTTGCCGCGGAAAAAGCACATAAACTACTCACCAAAGACCAGGTCGACCTGTTGATTGGCTGCTGGACATCTGCCTGCCGTAAAGCAGTACTACCGGTTCTCGAAGAGACCGGCGGACTGCTTCTCTACCCTAACAACTATGAAGGGCTTGAGTCTCACCCCCAGGTCTTTTATTTGGGAGCGGTACCTAATCAGCAAGTCGAATCTATTTTAAGTTGGGTGGTCGCTAACCTGGCCAGTCGCTTTATTCTGCTTGGCTCAGATTATGTCTATCCTCGTTCAGCGAATCAGCAGGTTCGCCAATGGGTAGAACGGATTGATCCAGAAATGATCATTCACGAACAATACTTCCCCTTGGGACATTCCGATTTCGGTAATTTTCTTACCCAGGCAGCTCCACTGTTTATGAGTGACAAACCCGTGGTTATTGTTTCTAACCTGGTTGGCTCCAGCGTTGTTGATTTCTATCGTCAATACCACCAGGCCGGATTTAAGGCACCCATTATCAGCCCAATCACTTCAGAGCGGGAGATTTCTGCCATCGGTGCAGATGCAGCTGAAGGTCACTATTGCACCAGTGGCTACTTCCAGGCTTTAAATAATGCAGAAAATCAGCGTTTTATTAGTAGCTACTATTCACGCTTTGGAGAAACAACGATAAATGGCGCTATGGAGTTTGCCTATGATGCGGTCCGGCTTTTAGAGCAAGCTTATGACTCCCAGCTTTTAGCAATTTCAGATCATCAAGAACGTACCCAGGCATTACGACAACGACTCCAGCATCAAACCCTCGAAGCACCACAGGGAAAACTTATTGTCGACCCCCAAAACCAGCACCTGTGGCTGTGGTCACGGATCGGAAAAATCAAATCTAACGGGACGATTGATGTTGTCTGGGAATCAGCTGGCCCGATACCTCCCCAACCATTCAGTGATTCTAAAGCGACCGGCGTTCCTAACACCAGCAACAGCCATCGCCTCAATCCATTCACCAGAATTATTGGCAAAAATCCTATTTTGATCGAAAAAGTAAGGGTTGCAGAAGTGGCCTCAAAAACCCGCTCGAATGTTTTGCTCGAAGGAGAGAAAGGGTGTGGAAAAAGCCTTTTTGCCAAAGCGATTCACCAGGGAAGTAACTTAGCGAGTGAACCGTTCATCGAACAGGCGTGTTCCGGCTACAGCGAAGAGGAATTGCATCAGCAACTTTTTGGCGACCCTGCCAGTAAAACACCTGGGGCACTTGAACTTGCCAATCGTGGAACGTTACTACTTAAAAATATTTGCGAACTGCCCTTAACCATTCAGAAGAAGCTCCTCGACGCCCTGCAGAACGGACAATTCCAGCGCAATGGCGAAGAACAATTAAGACCACTTGAAATTCGTATTCTATCGACAACAACCAGAGATCTTCTGCAAGAAATTGCGTTTAACGGTACTTTTTTAAGCGACCTATTCAACCATCTGGCAACTTTTACCATCACCTTGCCAGCTTTACGTGAGTTCAGTGATGACCTCCCTGAACTTTGCTCACACATCCTCAAACAGCTGAACAATAAAAACAACTGCCACAAACAGCTTGCGGCAGAAACGGTCACTACTCTGATGAAATACTCCTGGCCCGGTAACATACATGAGCTGACCATTACCTTGGAACGCGCATTCTACCTGTCTCTTGATCAGAACATTATTCGCCTTAGTCATCTTCCAGCAGCTCTTACTAAAAGCGTCGCGCCAACACGCAGTAAAATGCCCAACCAAACGACGCCACCTGACTCTGGAACTGCTATCAGTGAGCAGGTTCGCATCGAAGAAGCAATCCGGGCAGCGGACTACAACATGAGTATGGCTGCTAAACAGCTGGGCATTTCACGCAGTACACTGTACCGGAAAATTGAGAAATTACAGATCAAACTGAAAGCTGAAATTGTGCGCAGGTAAAATCCTGCGATAAATTAAAAAATTGTACGGCCAGTTTTTTTAACACAGAGGCGCGGAGAATTATCGAGAACGCAAAGATTATTAAGGCTTAAAACCAACCCCAGGGATTTCTCTGCGACACTTTGCGTCCTTCGCGTCTCTGCGTTAAAAAAAGATTTTCACAAAGGTTGGGGCAAGCTCAAGTACTTCAGAATGAAATCAACAACCTGCTGCGGATCGTTAAGATCGAGCATGGGCAATTCGGTGGCACAGGGGGCATCACTGACAATGGCAATAATATTCCGGTGGTTTCCTTCACTTGCCAAGGTCTGCGGAGGGCAATGGGCATGGCGATGTACTTCGATTTTCGGCAGGCTACTATCCTTAAAGCCTTCAACAACAACCAGATCCACACCTGAACAGTACTGTTCCAGCAGAACCTCAAGCCTTGGCAACTCAAGATTCTGCTGAACAACAGCGGTTTTCTCTTTAGAAGCAAGTATCATTGTAGCTGCACCGGCAGCTGTAAAGCGATAACTATCTTTACCTGGTTTATCAATCTCAAAATCATGAGCATCATGCTTAATCGCACCAACACGATAACCACGTTCAGACAAAATTCTGATGATCGCTTCGACCAGAGTCGTCTTTCCAGTACCAGACAGTCGGGCAACAAAAGATATCGCTTTAGGCATAAATAAAACCCGCCTACGCTTCGGCAGCCAGCAGCTCTTCTTTTGAGACTGCTTCAGATTTGATGCGATCAAGTAATTCAGACAACGCTGCTTTGACATTTTCCCTGATATCGCCAGCGACAAGAATATACAGCAAGTCATCTCCAGGCTTTAAATCACCACCAAACGCCTCAACCGCAACACGATAAATACCAGGGGCATTATTTTCAAACTCAGCGCGAATGGCTTCAATTTTTGCATGGTCAGGAGTCACCCGAACGCCGACGACTTCTTTTTTATCACCACGGCTGGTTCCGCGCACAATGCCATTATGACAAAGGATCATACCGACATTTTTGATAAATTCAGGATCTTGCTTCCACGTATTAATCTGTTCCTGCATATTCATGATAGCTCCTATATGTTCTCTGTATTTAGCTTAAAGACGAAGCGAAATCCATAACCTTGACCTCGCTTCCAGCCTCCAAACCACCGCAAGTATTATCAAGGACAATCAAACCATCGGCATGGGCCATACTGATGTATTGTGATGTCATCTGCTTTTTAACCGGCGTCGCCATTAAACATGCCCCCTCTTTTTGTAGTTTAACCCGAACAAAATCCCAGCGCTTTTCCCGCCCCTTAGCAGGTTCTGCCAGTTTGGCAATAACTCCCTGGGGATGAGTTGCTTCCAAGCCACTCAACTTTCTCAATACGGGAACCAGATAAGCCATAATATTAGTCAAAAAGGCCGCTGGATAACCAGGCATACCAAAAAATAATTTGCCACCACGGCTAGCAACCAGCATTGGCCGGCCCGGTTTAATTCTGGTTCGATCAACCAGCAATTCAAAACCACTTTGCTGCAACAATGGTCTGATAAAGTCGAATTTTCCCATCGAAACGCCACCAGAAGTTACGACTAAATCATTTTGCCAGGCTAACTGATCAAGCACCTTGGCAATGACCTCCGGGCTATCCTCTACGGGGCCACGCACCACAACATCCATTCCTAATTGACGCAGGATATTGCTAAGAACGTAACTGTTGCTTTCATATACCATTCCAGGACGATGAGGCTGACCGGGCTTTAGCAACTCATTTCCGGTAATCAGCACGCCAACCCGTGGCCGGCGATAAACCTTGACCTTATCCAAACCGAGGTAGCACAGGACACTGTGACGAACAGCATCTAAACGCACACCAGCAGGAAGGACCAATTCTCCCTTCCCGAACTCTTCACCAATCTGATTAATATTTTCCCCAAGTGAAGGCGTTTCTTCAGTCGTCATCACTTGATCTTTTAATGCTGTACTTTCAACACGAATAACCGCCTTTGATCCTTCCGGCACAGTCGCTCCAGTCATTACTGCAACGGCATTGGCACCGCTGAGTTCACAACGCGGCAAATCCTCTGCAGCCAAAGTGTCAAGCAAAGTAAATGAAGACGTATCGAGCGAGCCAAGGGCATAACCATCAACAGCACTGCGCATTGTATCGGGAAAAGAACGCGGTGTTTTGACCGTCGTCGCCAGAACATGCCCAAAGGTTTCACTAATTTCGAGGGTTGTTGTTTCAACCGGTTTCACCGCATTAAGCAACTGAGTCAGAGCATCTGGATAACTGAGGCTTTCCACATTGGCAGCCATAATATTTAACTCCTCCCGAATGGACAGATGGGATAATGACAAACGTTACAGAAGTGACATAAACCACCATGGCCAGATGCAGCGATCTCCTCTGGAGAGATGACTTCACCGGCAATAATTTTAGGGATAAAAATATCGAAAGCAGTGGCGGCAAAAACTAATGCCGCTGCGGGGATAGCGCAAACCGTTTTACCATCAAGATAACCAATAGTGAAATTGTTACCCGGCTGTATCGGGTTACCCTTTTGGGAGAATTCGATCCCTGCTGTTGCCATGGCCTGGGTCGTGACATCGTCCGGATCAACTGACGTCCCTCCGGTAATCATCAGCAGATCACTTTTTTCAAGAGCTGCCTTAATCGCGCTACTGATGGCTTCTTCATTATCCGGCAAGATTTCAGCGACTGTCACCTCAATACCAAATGATTTCATTTTCTTGGTCAATTTTGGCGTAAATCCATCTTTAATTTTGCCACTGTAAACTTCACTACCCGTAACCAGAATCGAAGCAGTCTTCACTTTATATGGTTTGACACTTAATAATGGTTCACTGAGTTCTTCTTTAATCTGATCAAAAACATCGCGTGGGCAGGTTAAAGGGATAATCCGAAAAGCTGCGACTTGCTTACCATCAGTCACCGGAAAATTAGTATGAATTGTTGGCAACGAAGGAATTGCCAAACGATTAATCCGTTCAAGGCGTTCAGGGTCAACATGAAAGATACCCGGACAGGTTGCATAAAAACCAATTTTTCCCTCTTTAGGTTCAGGGTCAAAGCGAATATTTTCGCCGGCAATAAGAGGGGCTAGGCTACAAGCGGCTTCGTTCTCATGAACCTCGACCTCATTCCCCTCCCAGACGTATATATTCTGCTTTCCAATGCTTGCCAGAACGTCAAGGTCCTCTTTTTGTATAATATGGCCACGACTGAAGGCGACTCCCTTGATCCCTTTTTCAACATCTACCACGGTGATGTCATATCCTAAAACCTGCCCTTCTGCTTCTGCCAAAGGTACCTTGATCATGTTCATCATCTCCTGTCTTCATGACAACCACTAACGGTTTGTCGATGCCACCATTGCATCTTTTCTACATACGATTCAGTTTAAATACCAAGCGATAACTGTGCCAATAAATACTACCGTGAGGGTTGGTGCTCACTTCTTTCTAGCAGGTTAAAAAATAGAGAAAAAACATTGTTTAGAAAAAATCAAATTACCTGAATATCAATATGATTTCAGCTATTTTTGGGTAACTTTCTCATAATGGGTTCTTATTATCTCAGATTGAGACGGGTATCAGATTAACTGCTTACTAACCAGAAATGCAATTTGATTTTACTATGACTAAAACTATGTGATGGGAAATTACAAAGGGCCGACTGGTTATATCAAGTCGGCCCTTTATTCAATTAGAAAATTACATTAGAGCTAGAGGTTTCTCAGCGCCGGCACCAGCTTTTTCCAGTTGAAAGCGCTTAACCAGTTCCTGTAACATTTCTGCTTGCCCAGACAGTTCTTCAGCAGAGGCGGCACTTTCTTCAGCCATGGCCATATTTTGCTGTGTCACGCGATCGATCTGCTCAAGGCCGATATTTACCTGACGAACTCCTTCAGCTTGCTCTTCAGAAACAATCGATATTTCTGCCACCAGATCAGTGACTTTATTAACCTCAGCAACAATATTTTCTAATTCTTCCGCAGTTTGACCAGCGATAGTGGCCCCTTCAGTTGTCAAGCTAGCCGAACCCTCAATTAATTCTGCTGTTTCACGTGCAGCTTTGGCACTTCTGGCTGCAAGGTTTCTAACTTCTTCTGCAACAACTGCGAATCCTTTACCATGCTGTCCAGCTCGTGCAGCTTCGACTGCAGCGTTCAATGCGAGCAAATTGGTTTGAAAGGCTATCTCATCTATGGTTTTGATAATTTTAGAAATATTCTGGCTCGACTCTTGAATTTTACTCATTGCCGAAACCATTTCTTGCATTCTGGAATTGCCTTCCCCGGCATATTTTTGAGCACTAGAGGACAGCTCTCGTGCTTGGCGAGCATTTTCTGCATTTGAGGTACTTTGAGCAGCCATCTGCGTTACTGATGAAGTAATCTCTTCAAGAGATGCGGCGGATTCTGAGCCACCTTGTGACAATGACTGGGATGCCCCTGCAATCTCTGAACTTCCAGCATTAACCCGCTCACTCGCCATTGAAACTTCTGCCATCATCTGATTCAGGTTCAATAACATCGACTCAAGAGCACGACCTAAAGTATCTTTATCTGAGGATAATTGAACGTGAACAGTCAAATCGCCCTGAGCAACTTTTTCAACCAATTCAGCGCGCTTCCTCATTCCTTCTGCCATTTCATCAAGTGCGCTACTCAGATCACCCAACTCGTCATCACGATTTAATTCAAGACGCTGAGAGATATCACCTTCCTTAACTGCAATTGCAAACTGCACACCCTTTTTCAGCGTCTTCACTATTGGCGCTATCAATAGAAATAGACACAATGCAACAATAACTACCAATGTGACAGTACTATACAAGTTGACATTGCGGACCGTTATAACAGAAGCATAGATATCCTCGGGAGATGCAGTCACCCCTATTGTCCACCCGGTATATTTTTCAATGCCAAATAGGAGTATTTTTTGCTCACCATTAAGCTCATAAGAAACAACCTTACCCGCATTCTGGGTTTTCATCATTTCTTTGCCAATAGAATAGTCCCTGGTATTTACCTTTAAAATGCGCTTTTTATCAGGATGTGCAATCAATACACCATCCTTATCGGTTACAAATCCATATCCTTCTTGACCGATTTTTAATGGGTCAATGAATACTTCTGAAAATCCCGACAGGTCTACAGCTGCAAAAATAGCCCCAACTACAGCTCCTTGGTCTTTCACAGGAATGGCGACGACAAAAATAGGATTCCCGGAAGACTTACTGGCCACAGGTTTCGAGATAGATACTTTCCCTGCCATAGCATTTTGAAAATATTCCCGTGTTTTAAGATTTAACTTACCGACTATAGCTACTTCGCTACCAGCAACCAGAAGACCTTCTTTATTTAAGACCCCGAGATTTTCATATGTTGAATAGTTTTTTTTCAATGTCTGCATAATGGCATTAGCGGGACCTGAATTACCTTCATCTTGCAAGACCTTGATAATTTCGGAGCTATTTGACCAGGAAGATAAATCTGACACAATATCTGTCACCCAGGCATCAATCTGTTTGGTTGAAGCATCGATAGTCGCAATCATACTCTCCTTAACGATCAAGGTGATTGCTTCTTTAGAATTTTCATATGAGATAACAGCTGTGACCAACATCCCAATAATCATTATTGCTGTAGTTGGGATTAATATTCTATTTCGCAAGTTCATTCTGATTTTCATTCCGTTCAATCCTCTCCGGCTAATTTTGTTTACTGAATCAATACATAAAGTTTTCTTAATATTGAAAAATCAAAACTTTCTCTAATTTTTCCTACAGACATAATTGATTCAAAATAAATACGATTATGATCCTTACCGCTTTGCGATAATCACATAATGTTATTGAGTAATTTTCCCCGGATTCTTGCTTTTGACACTAGATGCACGAATACATCGAGCCGTATTAGGAATGAAAAGGATGGGTTTCATTGATTAGGCAATATCAATTTATTAAAAATATCAAATTAAGTCAATCTTTTTCCCTATATTTAGAGCAAAAAAAGTCCCGATCTTTTAGTTAGTTCGGGACTTTTCTTAATAGTTACGAGCAGTAGGCTTTATCGCATGATACTAAATTAAACTTCTCCGCCAGATGTTGTACGCATATAATTTTGCAGCATTATGACGATACCGAAAATAATAAGTGCTCCAATACTATTCACAGTACACATTTTCTGAACACCCCATCCTGCTTGCAAACATAGTCCACCAACTAGTGGTGCGACTAATGTTCCTATCTTCCCGATACCATAGGCAAAGCCTATACCACTACCGCGCATTTCGGCAGGATACACCGCTGAGGCCAAACCCATTAAAGATGAGTTGCCACCATTAACCAGCATACCGGTAAAAATTGACACGATAAGAATAATGACAAAAGCAGGAGAAGAGGCAAAATAGCCAAATGCATTTAACGCTATAAATGCACCCAGGAAGAGGATTTTAACAACGTTAAGCTTGTTAAACTTTGACATACAGCGGCCAATACACAGACAGGCGATAACGGAGCCCAGATGAATAAAAGCAAAACCAATGCTGAATTCTTGTGTTGTAGCCCCTGCATCTTTAAGCAATTTAGGAACCCAGGAAAAGAGGATCCATAACAGATAAAAGCTCAGGAAGAATAACACCCATAGCAACGTTGTGGTCTTCGCGTATTCCCCAGAGAACATCGCTTTGATTCCACCACTCTTCTTTTTACCATCTTTCTCTTCTTCGACACTTAGTTCAACGGAAGCAAGGTCAATACTTGACTCTTTATCGATTTTTTGAACAATCCCCTTCGCCTTGTCTTGCTTACCGCTTTTTACCAAATGGCTTAATGATTCAGGCAAAATGAGTAGAACGATAAAAGCGATTACAATCGGTGCAATACCACCAACATAAAAAACCGATTGCCAACCCCAATGCGGAAGTAAATAAGAAGCTGAGAAAGCAGCGATCATCGCACCAGTTGGCATTCCCCCCCACATATAAAGGGACAGACCTGCGCGTAAACGGGAAGGAGCGTATTCACTACCAAACGCAAGCGCATTAGGAATAACGCCACCCATACCCAGACCTGCCAGAAATCGATAGACACCAAGTTCTGTACTGCTGGTAATATGAACTGTCATATAGGTGAAAAAGCCAAATACCAGGGCAGAAAAGAACATGGTCTTCTTACGACCATATTTATCTGCCACCATACCTAAAACAACAGCACCAATCATTGGACCTAATTGACCGGCACTAACAGCTGCGCCTATTTCAGCGGGTGAGACATTCAGGTGGGCCATCATTCCGGGAATAGCAACACCAATAACAGTCAGATCGAAACCATCAAAAAAAACAACAATAAAACAGAGGACACAAATGCCGATCTGGTAAGCAGAAAAGGGAAGTTCGTCAAATACCTCATTTACATCAATTGTCTTGACCATCATGTAATCTCCTTGAGATTGAAAAACGGATCATGAAACGATGTTAATTTGTCGCATCATTGCGACGGGCACTTTATTCTAAATTTAATAGGTTTCCAAAAAAACCTGATCACTGCGACGTAAAAGGTTCTGTCATACAGTTGGTTAACATGCAAATTCTCTCCCGGCAGCATCAGCGAAGACACCATAGATTAAAATATCTACGGTTTGCTCCATGGTACTTTGAAAGGTGCTATTACTTTGGGTCAAAAATTGGTAATCACCGAGTTCATTTATGGAGCCTCGGTAGATTCTCCATAGCACCTTCATATTTACATTGCGAAAAATGCCTGCCATTGCACCTTGTTGCAAGATATCAGCAACTCGTTGCCAGCGATCTTCAAAAAAATCTTCATAGCGCTGCCACTCATCTGGCAGTTGCCGTTTAATATCGACAATCGCTCTGGAACTTAAAGGTCCAAGAGCTTTTGGCGAGGTCATCATCAGCGCTTTTAATTTATCTGTCGCACTAATTTTTTGCTGAGCAGAGATGAATGCGACCTGTTGTTTTAAATCGTTCAAAATCTCATCCAGGACAGCACCAACCAGCGCGTCTTTAGAGTCAAACAGTTCGTAAATTTTTCTTTTACTGACCGCCAATTGAGAAGCGAGCTGGGCAAGAGTAAAACTCAAGCCCTGCTCGTTCATTAACTGTAATGTCTCAGATAAGAATCTTTCACGCATAAACAAACCAACCGATCTTACGGTACCCGAATCGTTCCCTGGGTACCGTAGTAAAAAATAGTAAAAGAGCCAGACTGACTGACTCTTTTACTTAAATGTCAGATATTTGCTTATTCGAAAAAAGGCTCACATCCTAACGTAGTAGAGAGCCAACCTATTATGATTTTGCAACCTTTGCAGCAGCAGGATAACTTTCGGTTGAACGTTTATCCATAGCACGGAAAATAGCCGCAGCAACCAAGCCAACAACATTCACACCAAGAGCGATCCAGAAAGCTTGATTATAATCACCAGTAGCTGCACGAACTTTACCAGCTAACAATGGACCGGAGAGTGCTGCAAGACTGAAACCGATAAAAGTAACACCATAGTTAACACCAAAGTTTTTCATACCATAGCGTTCACTAATGATGGACGGCATAAGCCCCATGAAACCACCGAAAACGGCACCAACACCGACACCGGAAGCAACAAAACCAGCGATTGAACCAGTAAAGGTCAAATTAAGCATAGATACGGCAGAAACAACATACATGATCATCATGGTATTGGAACGACCGATCTTGTCGGACAGACCACCAAAACCGATCCGGCCGATGGCATTTGCCAAGGTGATAACACTGACAAAGAAAGCTGCCTTAATTGGTGTTAGATTGAACATCAACTGGCCAATGGGTGAAGCATGCGCGAGAACCATAAGTCCTGACATGGCGCCACAATAGAGCATGACAAGAATAACCCACCAAATGCCTTCACTGATCATCTTAGTCCAAACTTCATCATTGCCAGCAGGCTTGGCTGCGGAGGTAGCCGGAGGAGTCCAGCCTTCTGGGGTATACCCAGCAGGTGCACGTTTGGTAACGGTCAGACAAACCGCAATGATAATGAAGAAAGCAGTACCAAGAATCTGGAAACAAGCGAGAATACCATAAGCTGTAATCAGCTTAGCAGCGATAGGAGCCATAACCATGGCACCACAACCGTAACCAGCAGAGCAGATACCGGCAGCTAAACCACGCTTATCAGGGAAGAACTTAACAGTATTGGCCACCGTACCTGCATAGACAACACCGCCACCGATACCAGCGATAGTACTGTACGTCAGATACAATGTACCGATAGCACCGGAATTGAAACCAGTTAGAACAAGACCAATGGTGAACATCAAACCACCGACAATAATAGTCGATTTGGAACCGAGTTTATCCTGAATGAAACCACCACCGATCATAGCGACCGGGCTGAGACCATGGTTAATAGAGAAAGCCAGGCCTAAAGCTGCAGGAGCCCAACCAAACAAAGCACCTAAAGGCTTTGCAAAGACGCTCCACGCATAAAGGGTACCGATACAGAGATTGATGATGACCGCAGCGACCAGAATCAGCCAACGATTATAATTTTGATCTGACATCTTTCTGTCCTCTTGTCTAGAGTTGATAGTCCAGAGCTGAGCATTCAAATACAATAAAATAAAAAAGTCTTGCAACTTGGTAAATGAGAAGCAGCAAGACACAGGAACATGCAAAACTCCTCAAAAACAATACATATGCAATTACATTGAAAGAATCAAAATGGGCAGATCTTGATTCTTTAATTATAAAAAACGATTAAATACTTATTGAAAGTTTAATGTGAGGAAAAAAGTCCTGCCTGAAACCTATAAATTATTATTCCAAATAATTACAGTTAACTCAGGCAGGGAATTGCATCCTCAAGGAACTTTTCAACTAATTACTTTTTATCTTCTTCTTTAAAAGTAATATTTCCACCATCATATTCTTTAGATGGCTTAAATTTAGTTGAACCATAGTTTTGACCTGGTTTAGCTGCGAGTGGATCGATAGGCTTTTTAATTTTTTTAGGTTTGTTTTCTGACATTTTTAATCTCCTTTTTGTTAAATAACTATTTGTTGTTGATGATTAAGTTATTTGCAAAAAAGCATCACTACATCAAATAGAATATTGATTTTGTATCTAATAACAAATGATTATTTCACAAATACAAAATCATTTTTATCAGTTCAGGAGCATGAATCTCTATCAATGCTTGGCACTTCTTCTAATTGAATTAAGTTCATAACAAAAGCAATAACAAACAAAACTGTAGGCTTTAAATTGAATGAAACTGAAAATTCAGGAAATGTAGACAACCATTACCTGAGCATTAAATTTCAGAACCGGCCATGTGCCTATATGTTGGCGAGATGTGTGCTAATCCTTGTCAGCGCCAGAAATTAGATAAGTTGGAGACTGACGAACAAGATCCCTGTTAAAAATGGCACACTCCGGTCGAGTAATTTACTTATCAGAACTATCCTTTAAGCCACAGCATCACCGACGCACTAACACTGATTATAATCCTGCCACTGACAAACAAAGCCTGGAAACCTCCGGGGAGGTTTCCAGGTTATACATTCCAATTAAGGAACGAAAATAGTAGTTTTTGGACCCATTTCAGCGGCTTTTTGAGCCAATTCTTCCAGAGTACCGTACTCCATGCACTGTGACAGACAGTGGTGTACACAAGAAGGCTTTTTACCTTCAGCAACACGGTCAGCACACAGGTCACAAAGCTGAGTTGGGATAGCAACGTAATCCCACTCAAATTTTCCTGGGGTTACTTCCCAAGGACCATTTTCCACAAGCTTGATGCCCCACTTGCCAATTGGCAGCTTGAGATGGTTTTTACATGCAACCTCACAGCTGTGGCAGCCAGTACACCATTGGTAATTAATCAATAATCCGTTTTTGGACATTTTGTTCCTCCAATCATCATAGTTTTCGGATCGGAATCAGATTCCGTTCCCTCAAGCGTTGCCGGTCCGGACCGAGCTCTGCAAGGCCCGGAACCAGCCAATCAATTGCAAGCAGACTTTTACTTACGCAGTAATTACGACGTCGTCGAAGTTCTGCAGTCTGGATGCCTTACAGATCATTTGCTTGAGCGGAGCACCGAAACCAAGCTTACCGATATGCTTATGAGGCACCATGTTGTTGACGTTGGACTGCCATACACCGAACAAGTTAGGCTCTTCGCCGTCTTGCTCAGGGAACCACCAACCGTGAGTTGCGTGAACAACTTTAGGATGGATAGTAGGAGTCACTTTTGCCCGCAACTTAGCTTTACCGAACATATTTTCGAGCAATACCCAGTCGTTCTCTTTAATGCCGAGATCAGCTGCTGTATCTGGGTGCAATTCTACGACTGGATCAGGATCGATCTCGCGCAGGGTTGCGATCTGACGGTGCTCGGAGTGGAAAGAAGTAACTTTACGTGCACCAGTGGTCAGGACCAATGGATACTCTTTCCACAATTCTGGAGTGCTGATTGGGCTGTATGGTGGCTCTTTGAAGTATGGGAGAGCATCGTCGCCCCAAGCTTCGAACAGAGTTGAAGAAAGCTCAACAAGACCGGTAACAGTGTTGAAACCAGGCTCGCCGTCACCACGGAGAAGACCTTTTTCATACTTCTTGTAGGTGTACTTAGGAGTGTAAACACCCATTTCTCTCAGACCGTTGAAGTCAACGCCCAATTCTGGCTGAAGCTGCTGAGTGAAGAAGTCTTCAACATCTTCACATTCCCACATATCTGGGTGCAGTTTTTTACCAAGTTCGATACAAACTTCGATATCGGAACGGGTATCGCCAACACGCAGTGCCTGGTTGATAGGACCAAGAGTAACTGAGTTACGGCCGAAGTGAGTGATAACAACACCATTGTGCTCAGCGAAGGTAGGCAATGGCAGGAAGACATCACCAAAAGCCATAGCGGTTGGTGTCATGAAGCAGTCCTGAACAACGTTGAATTCCAGGGTCTTCAGAGCGTGATACCAACGGTCACACTGAACAGCACAGGTAGGAGTAATAAAGTTAGAGCTGTTGAACCAACCCATGCGCAGACGATAAGGCTTGCCACTTTCGAGGGTGTCAAGAGTTTCGTCAGGGTGAGTAGTAGCCAATGCAGTACTGAGTGCAGGCCATTCTTTAGCACCAATACGCTTGTCCCAAAGCTCATCAGACAGGTTACGACGAGTCTCAACACGCCATTTACCAAGCAGAGCAGCTGGAGGACCAAGTGTAATACCACCGGGGGTGTCAAGGTTACCGGTAATAGCGGCAAGAGACAGGATGGCATGACCCATTTGAACACCGTTAGGGTTCTCGTCAGTAGCCAGACCCCATTGGATAGAACAAGGCTTAGCTTTAGCGATCATACGAGCACAGCGGATGATCTGGTCTTCAGGGACCCAGGTGATTCCGGCAACGACTGCTGGTGGGTATTCCTGAACACGTTCTTGCAGCTCTTCAAAACCGTAACACCAGTTTTCAGTGAAGTCTTTGTCGTAAAGTTCTTCATTGATGATGACGTTAAGGAAAGCCAACGCGAGAGCGGAGTCAGTACCAGGACGCAGCTGACATACTTCAGCACAACGGGTACCGAGCCAGGTCATACGTGGGTCGATGTGGATCATCTGAGTACCACGCTTCATCATATCGATAAGAGCGTGACCGAAGAAACCGTCTGGGTTTGAATAAAGAGCGTTTTTACCCCATTCAACGATCAACTCAGGAAGTTTGAAACCTGGATCGTCGAAACGCTTTTCAAAGTAACCAGCGTAATCGATTTCTGGGTAACCAGCACCGAGGATGTAATCGGTAATAGCACAGCGTGGGCCGTAGCATGACCAACCACTCAGTGGGTAACAAACGTTCGGGGTACCGATTGAAGCAAACCCGAGAGGATAGTAGTAGAGACATGCCTGACGACCAGTACCACCGAAAACGATGATAGACTCAGCACCATGCTTCTCTTTGTATTCTTTGATTTTTGGAACAATGATATCCCAAGCTTCATCCCAAGAGATCTTGGTCCACTTGTTTTTACCACGATCTTCCAGTTTACGTTTCATCGGGGTAGTGATACGTGAAGGGTGATGAACGTACTCAGGGAGAGTCAGACATCTTACGCAAAGACGTCCGTTAGTAATAGGATGCTCTTCGTCGCCTTCAACGTCGATAAGCTTGCCACCCTTAACAGTCAACTTCATACCGCAGCCAACAGGGTGATCTCCTGGAGGTGACCAGCCACAAGTTCTTACTGTAACGGAGCCATCCTCATTTTCTGTTTTCCATTCTTTCTTCATTCGATCTTCCATTGCCATTGAATTACCCATCCTTTCATTCTCGAATGTGAATACACAAAAACAATCCGCAGGGTTTTATCTCTTTCGCACCTCCTTTATGCTTTTATGAATTACGAAGAAAAAAACGAAGCCACAAGCCAATACGAATACCGTTTGTTTTTACGTTACCTGGCAGGCAACAGTTTCGTACGCATTGTGTCCTCTCTTTTGACGGGTTATACAAATGCTACTTATGTGCCAATTATAAATTCTTATCGAGAATAGCGTAAATACCTGTTTTGCCTTGATTTTTTTCTTTTCTATTTCTGAGCTTTAAAATCTCTTTTTGGGATATATTTTTCCCGACAATTTCGCATAAAAAGGGATAAAGTACTGGTTTTATTGATTTCTTATTTTAAAACCAGTTATCATTTTAGGACTATTCCTGAAGATTCAAGAAGAGTTTGCTTTTCAATAGATCAAGCTTTATTTTATTGAGCTAAAAACATTAACCTTTCGCTATATTAAGAATAACAGTGTCGCGCACAACAATGATTTAATGGCAAATTACAGCCGGATGGCAGGCAGACTTTGCTTGTCATACAAAAGGGAAGATAAACAACGTTATCAATGCTGAACCACGCTACTCAGTTGTCTTTATGCAGATTTAAAAATGGGGTTACGAACAGAAGGCAAAACAGAGCAAGCCGAAAAGAGGCCAGGGCCAATTAATTTTAATCAGCCCTGGCAATAAGAAAGGTCATTTCAACATTAAAAGGTTAAATGCTTTTCCCCATGACAATTCGTAAGCTGATACGAACAGAAAGGAACTAACCTTCCATCCGGACCAGCAACCGTCATACTGCATTGCTGCAATCGCTCAAGATCCATGCTATCGGCATCCATATAATTCATGATTAAAATGGAGACTCCGGGCTCGATATCGGGATACATGCGCGCAGCGATATCCGGCATAACCGAACCCTGAGGGCTTGAAGGATCAAAATGTTCAAGATATTCAGCCACTGATATTTTCTTACTAACTGGCTGGAAACCCTCTGGAGTGCGCACCACATAGGTCGTAGAATCACATAACGGATGAGAACATCCGGTCGGCCAGAAGTCATAAGGCTCAACAATTCCGTCACTCTGCTCAGCTAACTTGAAAATAACATCCCCCATCGTCAACGGCGGATTATCATGGACATCAAAGCGTCCGGAACCAAATGCTGGCTGATAAGCTACCCCAGCAATAACATCACGATTTTCAAGGGCAAACTTCAGAACATCGCCCATCTGCTGCTCATTAGTCCCACTGATGACCGCCATGGCTAAAACAACCTGAATACCAGCCTTACGACAATTTTCAATCGCTTGCAATTTAAGCTTAATCAGGTTTGCGCCCCGGACTTTACGAAACACATCATCAGTCAAGCCGTCAAATTGCATATAGATACCAGTGATTCCAGCATCGATAAGCTCCTGAAGGAAAGCTGGTTTACGGCTAATAACCACGCCGTTGGTATTTATTTCTATGGCACTGAAACCAATCTTGCGACACAACCGGACAATTTCCGGTAAATCCGCACGCACAGTTGGCTCACCGCCAGTCAATTGAATACTGGTATCAGGCCCACTTTGCTCAAGAATACTGCGTAACTGTTCCTCAATCACGGCAAGAGAAAGGTCAGTATCGATGGCACTTTGGTTACCGTCAGCAGCCATAAAGCAAACGGGACAACGTAAATTACAGCGTTGGGTCAATTCAATCTCGACCAGTCGCGGGTGGTGTTTATGCTGACCACATAAACCACATGCATCAGGACATGACAAATTGCTCGCTTGAGTCTTAGCAGGTGCTGTATGTGGAAATTTAAAATTTTTAAGCCATAAATAATGTTCTTCATCTGGCCATAAATAGGTCGAGTATTGACCATGCTCAGGACACTGCTTATCCATATAGACAGCGTTATCCCTGGCAACTATCTGAGCAGGCAGAACCTGCAGACATTCTGGACATACGCTTTGGGTTGTTTCGAGAACCTTTGCGACTGTTGACGTTTGAGTAACCACTGCTATTGACATAACGACAACTTCCTTGAAGAGAAAAAGCAGAAATCTGCTTAAATAAAATGATTGTCCCGGAAAATCCGGGCCACAACTGCAGAACAAGAACTGCAGCAACGAACAAATTGTGTTGTGGCAAAAGTATCAGAGGCTTGCGAAAAAGAGCTGTGTCAAACATCTCACAAGCAAGACCGCTGATTGACACTGCCACAGCGGAAAAGAGGTATTCCCAGATGGGAACAGAAAAAGGTGCGTTGCCGGATAAGAGGAGAGAAGAGGTCCGGCAACGCGATCAACATTAAAATGGAAAGATTACAACCAAGCTTTCTTCATGAACTCTTCTTCGCCTTTTGGCAAACGTCCGCGATACTTCAGTTCACCAGGCATGAAAGTACGATCATGACCACTCTGAACCGTCAACATCCGCATTGTCACACCACCAAAAAGAACAAAAAGGGAACCAAGGGCAGCACTAATTGTGAACGGAATAATGGTCAATAGCAAAGGCACAACGGTACCGAGAACCAGGAATGAAATCTTAAACCCTGATGCCATATCACCTGTAATCCAACGCTGTACGGCAGCCTTTTCGACCTCAGTAGTACCAGTCTGCTTAATCCACAAGTAGCCGATCCACAAAACCGCCTGGGCGAACAGCATAGCAGCCATAATTCCAGGCATAGCCTCCCACACTTGTTCAGAGACCGGTGCAGAAACGATCAAGCCACAGATATAATGGCCAGCCATACCAGTTACCAATGATGACAACAGGAAAAGTGCCATAATGCCTGGGCCAGTCCAGAATGGGCGGCCCTTATGACGAGCCAGAAGAACACCTGGATAGGTTGCCACAACCAAACCGGTCACGACATTAACAATGGCAAGCAGACCTCTCAAGAAACCCCAGTCGCGCCAGAAGAACAAGCCCCAGTCGATACCAAATGTGGCGTACACAAAACCTGAAATAATCGCAAAAGTCATCATCCAGGCACCAAAAGTCAAAATCGCTTTAGGATTCATAAAAACCCGCCACGCCTGCAGTGGACGGCCAAGTTCAAGAATCAGAAAACCACATCCGACACACATACATAACGGTCCAACGATATTTCCGAACAGGGATGTCATTCCCTTACCAACGAAAAGATCCGTCAACCCGGCAATGACCAGCATGGCACCGCCCATTCCTGCAAAGAAGAAATCGACGGCTAGCATCCAGCCCCAAGTTTGATGTTTCTCGCTCATCGTCTATCTCCTTACTTAAATAATGTAATAAACAGCTGGCTGGGTATCGAGTTCAGGCAGCATCTGAATGTACTGATTTTCTTTAATCAGTTTATAAACTTCGCTGTTAGGATCTTCGATATCCCCAAAGATCCGTGCCTTCTGGTGGCAGGTCGCAACACAATGAGGAACCTGACCTTGATCGACACGATCCATACAGAAGTTACATTTATTTACTGCACCGGTTTCATGGTTATGGAAACGAGCACCATAAGGACAGGCCATAACACAAGACAAACAGCCAACACATTTTTTATCTTCAACATGCACAATACCGTCTTCACGCTGGATTGAAGCACCCGTAGGACACGCATCAACACATGGTGAATTGTCACAGTGCATACAAATCAGTGGCAAAAAGCGTGAATGCAAGTTAGGGAATGTTCCATGTGGACCATCCTCGACAACCGGGTTATAGACCATGTCGGTTGGCAATTCATTGTGAACCTTACAGGCGACGGTACAGGAGTGACAACCGATACAGCTCCGTGTATCCATGACAATTACGTAACGAGCCATTTTAATTTACCTCCTTGCTGTCAACCTTATAAACACGACACAGAAGACCGCGGTTTGCCCAGGATCCACTATACGGATCACAGTGCTCATCAGCAGTACTGGTTAACATATTACCGTTGGAATCGAGCGCACCACCAAGCTCGCCACCCAAAGGAATATCGCGCATGTCTTTTTCTGGGTACCACCAGCAACGCTGGGTAAAGATAACTTTAGGATGGATAGCTTCGGTCAGGTTGGCACGCTGCTTCATCCTTCCGCGAGCCGTTTCAACCCACAGCCAATCACCTTCTTCAATACCCATTTCCTGAGCAGTACGAGTATTGATATCCAGATAAGGAGTATGCTTAATAAAACGCATATCTTTTATCTGGTAATGCTCGGAGTGGTGGAATGGCATAAAGCCACCACCGGTGGTCAGAACGAGTGGATATTTTTCTGCTAGCTCAGGATGATCGATCTCATTCTCAGTTGGACCGACATACTCTGGCAGTGGAGAGTAGCCAAGCTCTTTCAGGGTACTTGAATAGAGTTCGACCTTCCCTGAAGGTGTTGCGAAACCCTGGCGCTTATATTTGTAGTATTCACGTTCTGGGAAATGGAAACGAACGTTTTCAACAAATTCATCCCAGGTTGTAACCGGGTGGCCAATACCTTCAATAGCACTATAGTAGGCTTCTTCAACGGTTTTCCATGGCCATTCTTCTTCAGTTTGGCCAATAGCAATACCCAGATCACGCCAGAAGTTGAAGTCGTTACGACGCTCAAACATCGGCTGAATAGCACGCTGAGAACCGAGCATAAAGTCAGCACAGCCATAGCTGTTGGTAATAATAGGTCGCTCAAGAGCACCAGCTATCGGCATAACGTAATCAGCAAACATCGCTGAAGGAGTGACCCAATAATCACATGCAACCATAAAATCGACTTTACGCAGAGCCTCAAGGACCACCGGTGTTTCACCGTAGGAAGCCAGCGGATTGGTAGCAGCGATCATCAACGCTTTGACAGGGTAGGGATCGCTATTAACAATGGCCCTGAAGACACTTGGTGGGTGCGCTTCACACATCCACTCAGCAGTTGGAACCTTACCCCAGGTCTTCTTGGTTAATTCACAGATTTTGCTGTAACCAGGCCAGGTAACCAATTTAAATTTATCGGAACCGATCTGCTTATCGCGCTGTTCCTGTGGCAGGAAATGATTTCCTTCCAGCTCTTCATCGGTCAGGTAATCCTGTGAAGGACCGGTCAGGAGGTCAGCACCAGGACAATCAAGGTTACCTGTCAGGGCACGCAGTAGCGCACGAGCATGCATCGTAGCACCAGCAGGACGACCGATCTGATCAACGGAAGTACCCCACTGAATATTACCTGGCTTGTTCATCGCATACATATGAGCACCAGCACGAATTTGCTCTGGAGTCAGCCAGGTTCTCTCTGCAGCCCATTCAGGATCGAAATCAACAACGTGAGCGGCTAATTCTTCAAAACCTTCGCAATTCTCCATAACGAATTCCTGATCCATCAGGCCTTCGTAAATGATGACGTGTATCCAGGCCAATGCCAGAGCAAGGTCAGAACCAGGACGCAGAGGTAACCATAAGTCTGCTTTAGCTGCGGACTCAGTAAAACGAGGGTCGATAACAATAACTTTCAGGCCCTTTTCCTGCAGTTCTGTAATGTGGTGCGCCTCAGGCATACCAGAGGCTCCCGGGTTTTGTCCCCACAGAACGATACAGCGGCTCTGACCGATATCGAGATCGAAAGGACACCAGCCGTAAATAGCAGTCTCAACCATGAAGGTCGGAATCCAGCACAAATGCGCATTATGGAAACCATTCGGGCTACCGAACAGATTCATGAACCGCCGCCGGGCCCAGTCATCGGTCCGCTGGGTTCCGCCTGCAGTTGCTACAGCTTCAGCTCCAAACTCTTCACGAATGGAGGAAAGCTTGGCTGCGATCTCTGAAATTGCCTGATCCCATGGAATCTGCTCCCATTTTCCTTCACCACGCTTACCAACACGCTTAAGCGGATAATTAACCCGATCAGGGTGGTTCAGGTGCTTCAGCGCAACATTACCACGACAGCACAGACCCCCCTGGTTGGTTGGAAATTCGGGATCGCCTTCAATCTTCAGAACTTCGTTGTCTTTGACGTAGGCCAAAACGCCGCAATTCTGGTGACAGAAATAGCAGGCTGATTTCTTTATCTCTACGCCTTCTTGATTCAAATCCACTTGTGTACTCATAGTTCCTCTCTTCAGGTCATCCAGGTTCTTATTTAAAAGATCTTTCCATGCTGACCATAGAACCTGACAGCATAAAAATTTCCTGCCCAGTACTCTTGGGTCTGACTAATTGCCATTACATAGGTCAATACCGCTGTTTATTTACCTACAGAACGGTGCCGGCATGCTATTTTGCAACTTGCAGGCCAAAGATTTTTAATCCGGTTTTCCAAGACAGCTTATAACGTTAAGGAAGTACAGAAGAGGCAAGGGAAAAAGGGAGATAAAACACGATTAGAAAGACCTGCAACAAAGCCCAACATGCATAAAAAGGGAACTTATTTAACCACGAAAAGAATCTTTTTTTGCGATCAGAGTTTCATTTTGAGACCTTGTCATTCTAAAAAAAACGACCCATGACGTCATTTCATCAGGGTCGCTTCAGGATATATTCTCGATAAGAGAGCAGAAAGGATCAGACCACCTCTATCTTATATTCTTTCAATTTCCGGTAGAGAGTAGAACGACTCAAACCGACCATTTCTGCCGCCGTAGGAATACAATTATTGGCGCGCAGAAGCGCTGCTTCGATAGCAGCCTTTTCAATATTTTTCAGGCATAGATTCTCACTACCAAAGCCGCTGAAACTGGAAATCTCTTCAGCCTTAACCGGACTTGAATCCATCAGAATATAGCGCGGCAGATTATGCGGCTCAATGACGCTACCAGTTACCGTGTTTATGGCATGATGCATAGCATTCTGCAACTGACGCACATTACCTGGCCAGCGATATTCGCTCATAATCCGCTCAACTTCCGAACTGATCTCAGGCACATCCCAGCCTTGCTTTTGACAATAAGCATCAATAAACGACTTACCGAGCAGCGAAACGTCTTTGTGGCGTTCGCGCAAAGAAGGTATATAAACGGTCAAGACCGAAATCCGGTAGTACAGGTCCTCACGAAAAGTCCCCTCCTCTACCATCTTCATTAAATCCTTATTAGTCGCAGCCAACAGCCGGAAATCAACGTCTTTATAACGGTTCCCACCGATCCTCATAACCTTCTTGTCCTGCAACGTTCTCAGCAATATAGCCTGGTGCTCAAGGGGCATATCACCAATCTCGTCAAGGAACAAAGTCCCACCGTGCGCCAATTCAATTTTACCCGCCTTACCACAGCGCTCGGCACCAGTAAAACTACCACCTTCATAACCGAACAGTTCACTACCAACCAGCTCTCGTGGCAAAGCAGCACAGTTGACCGCCATAAACGGGCCTTCAGCGCGGTAGGTATTATGAATGGAATGGGCAAAAAGTTCTTTACCGGTACCACTCTCACCAATAAGGAGAATATTCTCCGGCGAGATCGCAAATCGCTTGGCCTGCGTAATAGCAGTTTTTATTTCAGGGCTTTCCCCCTGAATATCGGTAAATGTATAGGTCGCAGAACGGCCAGAACGATTATTCATCTGGGTTGCGAGCTTTTCACAGTTGATAAACTTAAGAATGACAACGTCCAGGTCCTTGGTATACTGATTCATCACCGGACGGGCTGAGATACGATAAGCCTTGGCTTTATTACTTCCAACCTTTACGCATTCTTCAAGAGTAAAATTCTCGCCTTTCTGAGCACGCCGCATGATCATCGACTCAGCCCCAAGAAACTCACGAATATTCCTATTCCCTGCTTCCTCAGGACGCACCTTAAAGATACGAATGGCCTCATTGTTGATCTGCAAAATTTTACCGCGCTTGTCGACCGCGACCATCCCCTCATCAATAAAGGCAAATGATGCCGTCAACGTTTTATGGACACTGACCATTTTATCCCTGGCACTTTGCAAGTCACCAGTCAGACGGTCAATATCGCGACACGCTTCCTCATACTCATTTCCAGCCTTAATACACTTAAGCTGTGTTTCAACAGCAACGGCCAGGGAGGAAATCAATCCGAGAGTATGCATGTAAAGATGGTTAATGTTGTCATCCTCAAGAGAGTCAATCAAAGGCGGGCTTAAAATGACCAGCGCAGCATTGACTTCTCCGTTGGCATCAATAACCGGAGCTGCAGAAGCAATACGATTCTGTAAAGGGATACAATAATTTTCCGGGCCCAATAGCTGTACCGGGCGTTTAAGGCGAATACACAGTTCATGAGCAGAGGTTCCTTGACTTTGCTCATCAGCAAGGATGCCAATACGGGATCCAGTCGCTGAGATTTCAGGATCTTCAGCCCAAACCCCCTCATGAAGGAGAATAAGACCAGAACGGTCAAAAAGGTAAAACAGATAGCCACAGTCGACCATCTGACTTTTGAAAGGTTGAATAAGCTTACTTGCAATATCTATTAGCTGGCGATGCTTATCCCTGACTTTAGATAATTTATCTTCACTCGGAATCGTGGAAACTTTGTAAGGATTAACTCCCAATCGCCTGGAACGCATCCACGATGCAGCTACCTCCTGATCCATACAGGGGTTTTTGCTGGGATCTTCCATACGATTACTGAAGAAGTCTTCTTTACAGCGAAGAATTGCCTGCCAACGCTCTTTGGTCAGTTTTTCTCTGCTAGCTCTGGCAAAAAGAACCTGCGCTCCCAGAATATCTGAGATCTGCTCTTTTAAATCCATGTGCAGTCCTCCTTCTACATTGAAGTGCCTTGGATCTGGTCATGCTGTTACATTTTCTAAACGCCGTCATTTCAATTCAAGGCTGCAAGCTTTAAGCCCGAAAAGCCGTCCTTCTCCAGTTTCATAATCCATTCGAAATCAAACAAAAAAGACTTCAACTAAAGTTAAATCGGGTAAACTTTTCTTCAAACGATATTTCATTTAATATCAAAACCTATGAGGAGGATGATTGTAACATAAACAATAGAACTTACCATAAAAAGAAAGTAACAGTCTGATTTTCTGTCGAAAACTACAATACAGATTGGCACTTAGGCGATACTCATTACTTGTTAAGTTAGAATAAAAAGCCCGTCATAGTCAATATCATTTGAAAAACAAACACGATTTGTCCAGAGATCCAGGGTAGGGAAAGCCTTCGTCCTGCAACTAGTTTCAAAATGACACAATCACTCACAACCATTCTCAAAATAACACAACCCAAGAGCCCTTCGACGCTATTCACAAACGAGCCAAAAGATGAAACCACAAAATACTCAACGGACTTATTAAATATGTATTCGAACATAAAATTTCGATCTTTTTAATTCCCTGAGCATCAAAAAATAACTTCATACCATCATCCCTATACATCACGCCTATCTGTTAGTTAAATTTCAAAGGGTTACCCGAGAATTTATTGTCTGAATTTAGCAAATTTCAGAACCTGATCTAGCATTATGCCTTCGTTCGTGGCACCTTTTTTGCTCTACATCGACACAACAAAGAAACACCTATACATTCGCTTAAGACTGAACAAATTCAGATCGGAAAGTCACTAAGAATCAGGAGTTGACCATGGCCTACCAGGTCAGATTAGCGACAAATGATGATGAAAAAGATCTCCAGGCTATTTTACAGGCAAGCGACATGGATCTGGTCAGCGATATTGAAGATCATGTTGTCATTGTTGACGAAGAAGGGGTCTGCGGTGGCGGACTCATCTTTCAGATGGATGTAAACTATTTTCACCTGCTGACGATTGCAGTACGTCAGCACGAACGTAGCCGCGGCATTGGCAGTACCCTCATGAAGCAGATCGTAGAGCAACCATGGACTTGCTGCAATGATGCGAGGTTTAATCCGGACCAACCATACCGCCTGACCACTGTTGCGCGAGGAAAGAGTCGTGCTTTTTATATTAAAAATGGCCTGACGCAATGCCAGTTCAGCGACTTGGTTCCACCATTTATCGACCAATGTGAGACCTGTCCCGATGTTGACGAATGTCATGGCGTAGCCATGACTTACAGCGGACAGATACTATGAGTGCCAGATTTACCCTACTCGGATCAAGTGCCGGACCAGGAGTACCATCATTCTTCTGTGACTGTTGTGGCTGTCAAGAAGCGCGAAGCAACCCCAATGCCGTACGAACTCGCAGTGGCGCGCTACTACAGACAACATCACAAAATATTCTGATCGATACATCACCCGACTTAAGAACCCAACTCATTCGGGAGCAGATCAACAATATTGATACGATTTTCATGACCCATTGGCACTACGACCATTTCGGTGGTATTGGAGAACTGGAATACTTTGTCAAACTGGTTAAAAAGCAACCAATTAAACTGTATCTACCCCCCAGTGCAGTCCAGGAGTTTGCTGCTGCATTTCCGGGGCTGAGTGATATTTTTGCTATTACTCCATGGCAGTTCGGCACACCTTACCAATTGGAAGAACTGACGATAACTCCGTTACCAGCAATCCACAGTGTTGAAACAGCCGGCTTTGTGGTGAAAACAACCAGTAAAAAGCTGGCTTATTTCCCGGACACAGCCAACCTCGAGACAGAAGTAAAACAGCTGATTCAGGATTTAGACTGGTTTATTTGTGATGCCACCTTTACCGGTGAAAATTGGTTTCCAAACAGCCATATGTCCATTGACCAGGCCATCAGCCTCGGGCAAGAGATTGGCGCTGATTCGACAATATTGACCCACCTGGCTATTCACTACAGTCAGGCAATGACAACAGCAGAGTTACAGCAAGTCATTGCACCATATCCACACGTGCAATTAGCTCATGACGGCATGCAACTTAAGCTGTAACCTAGGAAAGGGTATGAAAATGAAAATGTCCTTAGGACCGGAAGCCCTGGCGATCCCCTCACCGGTCTGGGTCGTTGGCAGCTACGGTAATAATGAGCAGCCCAATATAATGGTTATCTCTTGGGGGGCCATTTGCTGCACGACCCCCCCTTGCATTTCTATTGCTTTAAAGAAAACCCGTGCGACATATTCTAACATTATGGAACATGAAGCCTTTACCATTAGCGTTCCATCACGGGAATACCTGATCGAGACCGACTATGTCGGCATGGTTTCCGGTATTTCTCATGATAAATTTTCCACCTCTGGACTGACCCCTGTACGCAGCAGAGTCGTTAATGCCCCTTATGTCGAAGAATTTCCGTTAATTATGGAATGCTCCTTGCTTCACGTATTAGAAATAGGCTCACACACCCAGTTCATAGGACAAATAATGGATGTCAAAGCCGATGAAAATGTGTTGGGAGATAACGGACTCCCTAACGCTAAAAAAGTTAATCCCCTGGTAAGCAGTGCTTGTGAAAGAGCGTATTACGGTTTAGGTGAATATGTGGAAAAGGCCTGTCTATTGGGAGGAAACCTCCTTGAACCACAGTTGGAAGAAGAGCTTGATTAGTACTTGTTTTCAATAATTTAACGCTGACCAGTCACCGTTGACGGATCGGCCCTACGCTGATAGTGAGGGACATCATGCAACTTATTGATTCTTTCGGACGCCAGATCAACTATCTTCGCCTGTCAATAACCGATCGTTGCAATCTGCGCTGCTTTTATTGCATGCCTGAAGGGGGCGTACACTCATGTATGCATGAGGACGTTCTCTCTTACGAAGAATTAAAAATCATTTCAGAGACTGCTGTCAGCCTCGGTATTGAAAAAATTCGCATTACCGGTGGCGAACCTCTGGTTCGCCAGAACCTGGTACCCTTTCTTTCACAACTCTCCGGTATCCCAGGCCTTCATCACCTGGCAATTTCGACCAACGGCCTGCTGCTTCCCAAAATGGCACGCGATCTGTATTTTTCTGGGGTTCAGCGTCTCAATGTGAGCCTGGACTCTCTCAAAGCGGACAAATTTGAAAAAATTACCCGTGGCGGAAAGCTGAAAAATGTCCTTGATGGACTTGAAGAAGCGATCAAAGTTGGCTTTCCAGCTCCAAAACTCAACATCGTTGCCATGCGGGGTATCAATGATGATGAAATCCTTGATTTTGTTGAAATGACACGTACCCATGGCCACTCCATTCGCTTTATTGAATATATGCCAACCCTGAAAAAGAAAGGCTGGCAAGACAACTGGATTTCCGGTCAGGAAATCCTTGATCTGATTGCTACCCGCTACCCACTTGAAGAAGTTGACAAAGGCGCCTACGCAGGCCCATCCAAAGACTTCCGTATTCCGGGAGCACGGGGAACTATCGGTATCATTACCGCTATTTCAGGCCACTTCTGCGGCCAGTGTAATCGCATCAGAATTACCTCCCAGGGTAAAGCCAAGGGCTGCCTGTTTTCCAACCATGAGGTTGATCTTAACCCATGGCTGAAAAAGGGCGACCGCGCTTCAGTCGCTTACCTGTTGCAGGACTTGGTTCTCAAAAAACCAGAACGCCATGCCATGTCAACCGAAGGGTATGAACATAACAATTTCATCATGTCCCAGGTTGGAGGCTAAACTAAAGGCACACGCCTGACGTTTTTTATTAATGATTCATGCAGGAAAGGAATGTAGAGCAGATGTTCAAAACAAAATTTGAAGACAACGAAGTCAACATTGCCATGGATAAAGAAACCGTAGAGAAACTCAACAACAGCGGTGTCAGCTATGTTGAAGTGTTCCGCTTGATCGAAAGTTTTGCTCAAAAAATTCTCGTTAACGGTGAAGATGGTGAAATCCGCATGGAAAATGACGATACCCGTGCCAGCATCGATATCAATATCAAATGGGATAAGCCTGCCAAGAAAATTCAGATAGACGTCGTTGCAGTCGACCTGAATAACATGGGCCCAAGAGATATGCCAAAGATGCCATCGGGCGCTAAAGTTGACCTTGGCCAAGCTGCCAACAGCATGGAATAAGGGGCAAGTGCTGCTATCTTTTATTTTTAATTACATCCTCTAACCAGGTTTTCTTATGTTCGGTACCGACAAAACCATAACCCGCCAGGCGCTTCTGCTTTTTATTCAGGAGTTTCGTAAAGAGCGGAAATACCTTGGCTTTGGTAAACAGATGGACCATTCGGTTCATCTGGCCTTACAGTACCGGACTTTTGGTCTACTTAAACAGTTCAAACAGACCGATATTGTCGTTGTTCATGGTGGTAATGCGCCACAATTTGGTGAGGCGCATTACCTACCTGAGCGTGGCAATGACTTTAATAGCCGCTTTATTAATGCTCTGCAAGACACCTTCGCTCTTGGTTATGATCGGGTTGTCGCTGTTGGTGGTGACATCCCAGACCTGCAGAGCACAGATATCCTCAGTGCCCTCCAGACTGATGATGTTGTTGTCGGACCAACTCACGATGGCGGCTTCTATCTTGCCGGATTGAACAAGCAGGACATCAAACACTTCAATAACCTGCCATGGCGACACCAAAACCTTTTTGAGCAACTCACCCAGCGCCTTGAAAAGAGTACCTGCCGGTACCATCTCCTTAAATATCGTCGCGATATTGATCACGCTGCTGATGCACGCCAAATAGCAACATTACTGATCCAAATTGTCCGGCTCTGGCTTAAAGCTCTAGGCCGAGCTAAGAATATTCCTACTTGTACGGTTCAGTTTCTTCGTGATCGTCTTCCTGACCCACGTTACCACTGTTTACCTCCACCACAAACAGACCTCTCATTCTAAGTTTAATTCATTTTTTACGGTCCCAGTTTTAAAAATAATCAGCTCTGCCACTGCTGAATATTCTCTACCAGCCGTAAAAATACTCTATTTATTGCCATACCAGAAAATGCATAAAATTCAGCGGCGGCTTTGCCGTTGAAAAATGCTATTGGTGGGCATTTTGTGAGGGTTTCTAGTTATGATTTGTTCACGTGAATTTCTGGGCGAAATGCTCGGAACATTCGTATTGGTGTTGTTTGGCTGTGGCTCAGTAGCCATCTCGGTCCTTTTTGGTGCCCTACAGGGCTTACTTCAGGTTGCCTTGGTCTGGGGAATAAGCGTCAGCCTGGCGATCTATTTAACCCGTCATTTATCCTGCGCCCATCTTAACCCGGCCGTTAGCCTGTCTATGGTGCTGGGAAAACGGATGCTGCCCAAAAAATTACCCATTTATCTATGTGGCCAGTTCTGCGGTGCATTACTCGCTGGAACGATCATATATGTCCTCTTTTCCCCCTCCATTGCAGCCTTCGAAGCCAGCACCGGCATCATCAGAGGATCTCAGGAATCGATTAAAATCGCCATGATCTTTGGCGAATACTATCCCAACCCGGGAACCTCTGCCGTCGTCTCAATGCCCCTGGCAATGGCCGCTGAAGGCTTTGGTACCTTCCTGTTAGTACTAATGGTCTTTGCCTTGACCGAAGGTTGTAACGTTGGCCGCCCTGACGATGCCTTGGCTCCGGTTTTTATCGGCTTAACCGTTGCTATGATTATCTGCCTGATTGCTCCTTTAACCCAAGCAGGTCTTAATCCGGCACGTGATTTTGGACCACGTTTGGTATCCTGGTTTGCCGGTTGGGGAAGCGCAGCATTCCCAGACCAGATTGGTGGTTTTTTCTTTGTCTATATTGCAGCACCAATCTGTGGAGGCCTGACTGCAGCTCTATTCTTTATCCATCTGCTGGAACCAGCAATGACCAACCTCTCAGATTCTGACAGCTGCCAAAACAGCTGCGGTAAATAACAGGAGTCTCAACATGACCACACGACTCATTTTAGTAGGCGGCTTTCTCGGTGCAGGCAAGACAACCCTATTATGGGAAGCAGCTCAAAAATTAGCCCAGCAAGGACATAAAGTCGGCTTGATAACCAATGATCAGGCCCCCGACCTGGTCGATACCAATCTATTGTCACGCGCTGGTGTTGGTGTCAGCGAAGTCAGCGGAAGCTGTTTTTGCTGTAATTTCAATGGCCTACTCGCAGCAATAGACAAACTGAAAGAATCATTTGATGCTGATATCCTGATAGCAGAACCCGTTGGAAGCTGTACCGATTTGTCTGCCACCATCATTCAGCCCCTAAAAGATAAGCTAGCAGGAGAACTGACTATCAGTCCGCTGACAGTTCTTGCTGACCCATTCAAACTGCAGGATATCATTTCCGGGGGAACTGCCGGATTGCATGCAAGTGCCGCCTATATCTATCGTAAGCAGCTCGAAGAAGCTGACCTCATTGCGATCAGTAAAAGGGATCTGTTACCCCCTTCTGAATTGGCATCATTGCACCAAGACATTACTAAGGCATTCCCCGCGACCGATCTATTCTCTATCAGCAGTGAATCAGGAACAGGTTTACAAGACTGGTTAACAGCTGTGCTTGCCCGTAACGATGCTGGAACCAAACTCGCTGAAGTTGACTACGATACTTACGCCGAAGGAGAAGCTGTCCTCGGCTGGCTGAATACCCGCTTGACCTATACTGACCATGGTGACTGGCAGGTTATTGCCACCACAATTATGGAGAAACTTCAACAACGCTTAGCACTCCAGAAAATGGCTATCGGTCATGTCAAACTGATTGCAGAAAATGATGATGAATCGTTGATTATTAATCTGACCGGAAGTGAGAAAAAGCCAAAGATCCGGGGAGCAATATCAGCTAAAGCGCAGACTACCCTGACCCTTAATGCCAGAGTTGAGACCTCTCCACAACAGTTGGAACAGGAAGTTCGCCAGGTCATTTCCGAAACCACAAGTCATCTTAGCTTGAGTGCTGAAAGCTGGAACTGCCTGCAACCAGGCCGTCCAGATCCGACCTATCGCTATGACGCAATCGTTGCCTGAGCCTGAACGGATCAATTATTAATAAAGGAAGACACCATGAAAGTCAGATTCATTACCTTATCATTTACCCTCATCCTATTGACCATGATCAGCATTCCCGGTCAAGCCTCAGCAGATAAACCGTTGCGTTTAGTCTATTCCAACAAGGTGTGCTACGAGCCCTTTATTATTGCCCGTGCTCAAAATCTGTTTGCCAAACAAGGCCTTAATGTTGAAATAAAGCTGGTAACAGGTGGCATCATGGCTGCTGAAAGCCTGATGACGGGTGCAGCTGATGTCGCCGCTATGGGAGACGCACCATTTCTGATTGCGGCATCACGCAGTCCTAATGTTGAACTACTTGCCCGTTACGGTGGTGGGGACAAAATGCACCGCGTTATTGCCACCCCCCAACTGACCGATATCCATCAGTTAGAAGGAGCAAGAGTCGGAGTACAAATGGGCTCGAGCACCTATGGTGCTTTTTTAGCATGGTGTGAGCATGTCGGCGTTAATCCCAAAAGGATCAAGTTCGTTTCGTTAAGTCCTCTTGATATGCCTCAAGCCATGCAAAGTGGTCAGATCGATGCTATGGCTGGTAGCGAGCCATGGCCTAGTAATGTTGAAGCGGCCTGTGGCGATAAGGTTCATGAACTGACAGACTTCAGCGCTTTGGGTAGTTCTTTCCCTCTGGTTGTCGCAGCAAAAAAAGATGTCGTCAAAGAGCGTCAGGCAGAAATTGACTCTCTCCTCAAGACCCTCGAAAAAGCCGTAACCTTCATGCATGACCATCATCAGGAAACCGTTACTGCGGCAGCCGCTGCCATTGGATTACCGGAGCAACAGCAACAACAGTGTACCTATCAACTGAACTGGGGAATTGGCTTTACAGCACAGGACGAAAAGAGCCTGAACATGACCGCTGAGTTTCTGGAAACCCTTGGTAAAATTGACCGGATTCCAAAGTTTTCTGCCTACATTGCCAGTCACCCATTGCAATAAGCAAGAACCTGGCATCCATATTACAGAAAAGCGAGACCCAAACTATGAGCCTGCATAATTATCAGCCGTTAAATTTTCAAGACACGACCATTTATGTCGATCCCATAAAGCCAGATTGGTTCGTTCCCAGTCCTACCACCTGTGACTATATTCAAAAATACCAGGCCAAGCTCTCTTGCTCTGGCTCACAAGCTCAGCAGTTTGCCTTTGAACGTCTGGTCGATCGCTTTCCGAACCTGGCCCAAAAACCTCTGGTCAGACGCGCTGAAATTAAACAACTGACCGACCTGAAAGAGTGCTGGTTCCATATCACCAACCGCTGCAACATGCGCTGTCGGCATTGTCTGTTCGCTTCTGGCGATGGAGACGCTTCTGAATTATCATATGACGAGCTATTTGCTGCCGTGAATCAGGCTCATGACCTGGGCTGCCGCATCTTTTACTTTACCGGTGGAGAACCACTGATTTACCCACGCTTTACAGAAATCTGTTCGCATATACTGGAAGACCCCGATTGCCATATTGTTATTCTGACCAATGGTCGTGCTTTACACACGATTAAAGGGTGGCTGACCAAGCAGGATCTTACCCGCCTTCATTTTCAGATCAGCATCGATGGCATGTGTCAGAACCATGAGGATCTGCGTGGTCCGGGCAGCTTTTCTGAATTGGAAACTACGCTAAAAAAACTGGCCGCGCTGCAAATTGCCACCACCTTATCCATGTCGATCAACAGTAACAATGTCCATGAAATGACTAAAGTGACCGAATTCGCAGCTCAACATGGTGTTGCGAACCTGCACTTTATGTGGCTATTTTTGAAAGGAAAAGCTGCTGAACCGCTGTTTGCCAATCCAGAGACAATTTTTACCCAGGCTTGTGCCGCCTACGAACGTGCTCAACAATTGGGAATCACAATCGATAACTTTGACATCATGAAAACCCAGGTCTTTAATTTTCCCGGCATCCGTATGGATTTAGGCAACTCCTGTTGGGAAAGCATGACCATTGGTCCAAACGGGAAAATTTACCCGTCACCTGCTACCGTTTATGAAGAGAAATTATGTTGCGGCCATATTGACCAGGGGCTTGAAGAGGTCTGGCACAACAGCCCTATCATGCAAAAGATCAGGTCTTTATCAGTGGTGGATTGCCAAAGTTTAAGCGATGATCCCCTGCGCTTTATTATCGGTGGTGGCGATATCGATCATAGCTATATTTACAGCGGTCACTTTGTTGGTGAAGACCCCTATCTTCCTCTTTATCGGCAATTAGCCCTCTACCTGATCAGCCGCGAAGCGCAAGAGAGCGAAACGCGACCAGAGATTGGCCTGTTAACACGTATGGGTGAACGGATTGAAGAATGTGATGAAAGCGGTTCCGAAGTCTGCTTGACCCATTCCAACTGTGTGCTGTCCCTGGCTGACCGGGATGGCAGAACCTCGGTCCGTTCTTTTTACTCAGAAGCGGCTGAGGAAGTTAACGAAGATATTGTCAATCCGGTTCACTACGATACCGAGTTGATCGATCACATTCCGGAGAGTGCCCGGGTCCGCAGCTATGGCTGCGGTAGTCCGGTTATGGACTGTGGTCTGGAAAGCGGCGAGACTCTGGTCGATCTCGGGTCCGGAACAGGCGTTGAATGCTTTATCGCCGGTCGTCAGGCGGGTAAAAATGGCCGTGCTTACGGGATTGACATGTCTGACACCATGCTGGCACGGGCCCGCAAAGCAGCTGAGCAAGTTGCAACCAACCTTGGTTACGCTAACGTCGAATTTAAAAAAGGATTTCTGGAAGATATTCCGTTACCCGAAAATGAATGTGACGTAGTCATTTCCAACTGTGTCATTAATTTGTCCATTGATAAACGCCAGACTTTCCGGGAAATCTATCGTATTCTGAAACCGGGTGGCCGCATTTTTATTTCCGATATCATCAAAAACAGTGAAATTCCTCTCCATATTCAGATTAACGAAAAATTACGTGGTGAATGTATCGGTGGAGCTATGCACGAACGTGATCTGTTCGGCATTCTGGACGATTTCGGTTTCCGTGATATCCGTGTCGTCAAACGCTTCTTATACCGTGAGGTCAAAGGTTACCCCTTCTATTCACTCACCTATCAGGCATTCAAGCCGGGGCCACAAAAAGAATCAACTCTGATCTACCGCGGGCCCTTTGCTGCCGTAATGACTGATGATGGACAGATGATTCAACGCGGCCAGACCACTACGGTTCCCCTCTCGGCCAAACTCAAACTGGGCGAAGATGTCATGGCCCTGGATGCCAAAGGTCAAGTCACCAACCTGGAACAGGAGATGAGTTGCTGCTGCCTGCCCGACCTGAGCATGATGGACGACAATTCCCGCCCGGAAATAACCGGAGCCCACAAATCGGGCTGTATGATTTGCGGGCAACCGCTCAAGATTCTTTCAGAACCTGAAGTCCTCAGTTGTCAGTACTGTGGCAAAGAAGAGCGGGTGGAAAGCTGTTGTGAAGATGGCCATTTCGTCTGCGACCAGTGCCATATCCATGCTGCTGCTGATATTATCAAAAAAGTGTGTCTGACCACTAAAGAGAAAGACGTCATTAATATATTTAAAGAGTTACGCGCTCACCCGGACTTTCCAACTCATGGCCCGCACCACCATCCCATGGTGCCCGGAATTCTGCTTGCCGCCTACCGCAATAATGGTGGCGATGTCACCGATGAACAGATTATTACCGGTATCGCCCGTGGTGCTCTGATCCCCGGTGCATCCTGCTCCTTTTTTGGTGTTGATGGTGCCGCCCAAGGGGTTGGTATTGCGTTTTCAGTTATTCTGGGAGCTACTCCTTTTGATGGTAACTTGCGTCAGACCGTACAAAAAATTGTTATCCGGGTAGCTGACCGTATTGCAGCCATGCCATTCGCCCGCTGCTGTCAACGCGAATGCTGGACTGCCATGAAGGAAACCGAAGTTATCTCCCGGGAATTATTGACTGTTCCCATTTTGGCACAGGCCGATCTCAGTTGCGAACAGTATCGCGCTGCTGACCACTGCGCAGGCAAACAATGTCCGTTAATGCCCGGAAAACAGAGCTGATATGGAAAACCAAGCCATCTCGATCAACAAGCGCCATGCTTTGACCCAAACATGGCGTGGTGTCCTTTACAGTGTGGCCGCTCTACTATTGGTGCTATTCCTCTGGGAAGCCCTGGCTCTGACGGTAACCTGGTTACGTGGGGTGTTCTTTCCCACCCCATTGGAAACACTCACTAAACTATGGCGGATGCTGCTCGGTCGACAGTTTCTTGATCACTCTATCTACACCCATACCCTGGACAGCCTGCAACGTTGGATTGGTGGCTTTATCATTGGAGGCGGAACAGGCATCGGTATCGGCCTGGCCTGCGGTCGCTGGTTAAGCATTGAACGCCTGCTTATGCCAACGGTCCAAATCTTGCAGCTAATACCAGGACTAGCCTGGATTCCCGTTGCCATTCTCATTTTCGGAATTGGCGACGGTGCAACCCTATTCATGATTGCCGTCACCGCCTTTGCTCCGGTAGCAATCAATGTAGCGGGAGGCGTCAAACGAGTGGATGAAATGTACATTCGGGCGGCTCGTATGCTGGGTCTGAACAACCGCATGCTGTTTATAAATGTTCTGGTTCCGGGGGCACTGCCCCACATTTTAAGTGGCCTACGCATTGGACTTGGTAACAGTTGGCGAGTTCTGGTTGCGGCAGAAATGATTGTTGGCAGTGGTACCGGCCTTGGCTACGCGATTATTCAGTCACGCTGGACCCTCGACTATTCCGGAGCTTTTGTCTGTATTGCCATTATCTGTGGCATCGGCTTGATCGTTGAACGTTTGATATTTATTCCGTTGGAGAAGCGCACTATTGAACTTTGGGGCCTAAAGAGAGAGATGTGACTATGTTGATTAAGATAGCGAACGTCAGTAAAAGCTATCCTCAGCCACTACTGGCCACACCACCCGCAGCCATTGAGAATATTTCGTTCGATATTAAGGAGGGGGAGTTCGTCTGTATCCTTGGCCCGAGTGGCTGTGGTAAGTCGACCCTGCTTAATTTAATTGCCGGATTTATGCTGCCCGATAAGGGGCATATTGAGTTTGCCCACCAGCAGGTCTCCGCCCCGGGCCCGGACAGAGGAGTTGTCTTTCAGGAAGCAACGCTATTTCCGTGGCTTAATATCCGGCGCAACATTGAACTGGGATTGAAAGCAACCGGCATTAAAAAGACGGAACATCAACAGCGTATTGATGCCGCTTTACAGCTGGTCGATCTCCACTGTTCGCAGCATTCCTACCCGCACCAGCTTTCCGGTGGCATGAAACAACGGGTTGCATTAGCTCGCGTGCTGGCCCTGCAACCACGCCTGCTTCTTATGGATGAACCATTCAGTGCTCTGGATGCTGAAACGCGTGAACGCCTGCAGGATCAGCTACTCAGCATCTGCTCGCAAAAACGGCAGACGGTTCTCTTTGTTACCCACAGTGTTGAAGAAGCAGCTTACCTGGCTGATCGGGTTTTGATTATGGGACCACCACCGGCGAGCCTGTTTAATGAAGTTACTATTCAGCGCAGTCACCCGCGCAAGCGCGATGCCAAAGAATTGACGATGACCATTTTGCGCCTGCGCACCCTGCTTAAAGAGCTGTCACGCCATGTTCCTGAGCCAGAATATACAGAAGCAGGCGTATTGCCATACGCCCCTACGGGGTAATGCTGGCAATCAGCTAAACACCAGACCCGCTGCAGAGTCAGCCCTTCTTCGTAGGGGCGTATGGCATACGCCCGCGCTCATACTATATCCTTTGTTCTATCATTCAAATTGAGCACGGAATTGGCTGAACAACTCCTTCAATTCTGCCAGTTCGGTTTTCAGTTCAGCGACATCGGCTTCCAATTGTGCTACCCGATCCTGGCGACTGACACCCGGTTCAAAGGCCGGTGCAGGGTTATCTTCAATTGCGACCTCACCACCAAGCAGATGTCCATAGCGGTGCTCCTTGCGTCCTGGTTGTCTGGGCAATTGAACAACCAGAGGTTCTTCATTCTCCTGCAATTGATTCAGGACAGTTTCTACTGCAGCTAAATCGGCAAAGGGATACAACCGTTCGCTGCGGGTTCGCAATTCGCCCACGGTTTGCGGTCCACGTAAAAATAGCACGGCCAGTAGCGCCTGTTCTTCCTCACTGACCTTCAACGCGCCTGTCAGATTGTGACAATAGCGCACCGCCCGTACTCCTTCTGACGATTTATAACTGAGCTGTTCACTACGCAATTCTTCCAGCGCAGCCACCACATCATCGTCACCCAGAGCCATAACCGGCTCACGGTTCGATTTCTGATTGCAGGCATTGACCAGCGCATTAAGAGTCAATGGATAATATTCTGGTGTCGCCATTTCTTTTTCTATCAGGCAACCCAGAACACGTAGGGCTTCCGGGGATAATTCACAAACCATAAATACCTCTCTCGTCAGGAGACTGTATGAGCAATAAACATTTCATAAAGAGTTAACAGGATCTCGAACACAATCAAAATGGTAATATACCACTCAACCCTGAGGCTGCGCTTATTTTGCAGCATCCCTAATAATGTCTCTGCAGTACGGGATATCAAATCGAGCTTACGCTCGAGAATATTATGCCGTTCACTGAGTTCATACTCATCGGTCAAATGTTCATAGAGCCGTTGGTGCTCGGGATAATTCCACAACAAATCAGGCTTTTCAATAATTTCGACCCGGCCGACCATGCGCCCCTGAATAAACAGCGCATCACCAATATGACGTAACAGGTCACGCCCTTTTGAACCAGGCCGACCTGATTGTTGTAGCGCCTCGGCAAGTGGCTCAATACGCTGAAACGTTTTTGCCACTCCTGCTTCATAGCGTTCTAGAACAATACTTCGGGCCAACACCTCAGCAATAAGTTGCAGGCGCTCAACACAGAAATCATGCAACAGGATCACTCCGTCTTCAACCTTCTCATCGCCTTGAAAAATGGTCGAGAGCATCACTTCCTCAGCAGTAAAAGCGTCAAACATGTCATCGGCATATGGCTTTAGACTATCGAGTAATGCTGTTTCCTCAATCGCCGTTAGACCAAACGTAACAACCACACCATAGCGAAAAAGTGCTGCGCAACCGCTACCACCTGCTGTTAGCAAAAGAGGTTTTTTAGCCAGAAACTGGGCTTTTTCAAAGTCTTTCAGTAACAAGCGTTCAGCAACAAACAAAGCCCGGACTTGAATCTGAGTTTGTCCGGAAAATAGCATAGTATCCATAGCAGTCCACCACTGTAAAAGGGTCAATTGTGCGGTTAAAGGGCTATCAAAAAACTTGTCGTTACAAATGAGTGACAGTTGCTCTGTTATTACCCTAAACAATATAAATTGTATGCTCTTTTCTGTCTTGGAGCGACAGCTAAACCAATTTTTTAGATAAATTATTTTACTTACCCCCTTGCAAGAAATTAGAAAGAGGAATACAGTGATAATTAATTACCAATTTGGTAATAATTAATTGCAATCCAAAACCGTTGCATTGCAACTAATACGCTTCTGATTTTGAAAGATGCACTTTTTTAATCGAATAAAGGATATCGAGCATAAGCACTTTCTAAACAGAAACGAATTGAAAACACTTTTCCACAGGAGTTATCAAATGAGTGATCTTTACAAATGCGGTACTTGTGGGGTCGTCACTGAAGACAAGTCTCAGCTATGTGATGTTGAAGCCGTCAGTGGCAAAGAAGAATATTGTAACCATAGTGAAAGTTTTGACCAGATGTGTGCAGAAATGGAGCAGGAAGCGGCCTACGTTTGTTCCTCATGTGGGCAGCCTTCAGATCAGGCAGATCTGCTCTGTTCGCCGCAACTATCGCCCTGATTTCTAAGTCTTTAAAACCTCTTTACGAAAGGAGTTTTCAAGCATAATGGACCGAAACTTTAACTAAAATTTTACTTTTTACAACAAATGGTATCCAGCCTCTGGCAACAGAGGCTGGATCATTTACTTTTTTCAACGGACAACACATTACAAAATGGTCATTTGCAAGTGACCTCTGGTAGCGTTATGATTCTCTTTTCATCATACCCTTGGAGCTACCATGAAACAGCCACTCTTACATATCTTTCGCAATACTCCGTTTGGCCGCGAGACCCTTTTGCAGTCTGCATATACCTGTACCCAACTAAACTTACCTCTGTCGATCTATCGACCTGAATTCAAAAGTTTTTTGCTCTATTTTGGAACCGATATTCTCCAGGTTGACCTAGACAACAGCTATCTTAACGATCCCGACTCGGCGCAGGACCATATCAAACAAACCCTGCAGGAATTCCAGCTCCCCTACAAAGCAGTCAAGCCTAAAGGGAAAAGTGCCAGCAATCTTCCGGATCTGCCTACAAATTTTGCCATGATGACCTGTCCTCGCTCGATGAGCGACGACACCCGAAAAATTTCCTTGGGTATGATTGGCTCAAAAGTCCGTAGAATTGTCCAGACAGCGCATATTCCCATTTTTATTCCTGCCCCGGTTTATAAACCATGGAATAGCATCGCCGTTCTTTACGGTGGGTCAGATAATGCTGCGGGAGCACTGCGATTAGCCTTAGAAGTACAAAAGCGTAGCGGCTTTCCTTTACAGGTCTTCAGCCAGGGCAAGCGGCCAGAGCTTGAACAGCAGCTGGCCCAGCAAGGCTTTACAGAAACGCAGATAAATAGCTTGCATTGGACCTTCTGGGATCAGGAAGAAATTCTCCAATCCCTCTATGATATCCATCACAACAGCCTGGTTATCATGGGTGCCTATGGTAAAAACCGGGTGCGGGAAAAATTGTTTGGCAGTACCCTGGAAAAAGTCCAGAGCAACTTAGCCAACAGCATGATTATTGTCGGCCCCAAATGTGACTGGATCAAATAAATCCTCACAACAGCGACCTAAAAGGCTTTTATGGCTACCGTTAGCAATGCCCTAATTCCTGTTTTCATTTTGATCATCTGTGGTTTTGTGACCAAAAGAAGCGGATTTTTAACTGATGAATTCTGGCAGTCCGCAGAAAAAATGACCTATTTCATGCTCATGCCAGCACTGCTGATCTCCAGTCTCGCCAACAAAGATATCAGTAACCTGCCCTGGCAACAGATGCTACTAACGGTTCAGGGGACTGTGCTTGTCAGTGCTGTGCTGATGAGCTTGTGGTGGGTTTTCAAACGCGACCGGGGCGGTCCACTTTTTACATCGGTCTTTCAGGGTGGGGTCAGATTCAATACCTATATTGCTTTAGCTGTTGCCGAAGCCATGTTCGGCAGCAAAGGGCTGCTACTCACCGCTCTTGGGGCTGGCTTTATGATTCCGCTGATTAACCTGCTGTGTATCTCAGCCTTTTCTTTAACCATCTCGACCACGCGCTTCAGTATGAAAGGTTTTCTGCGCAGCCTGATTACCAATCCTTTAATTCTTGGCTGTGTTATCGGTGGAACTCTAAATATTACTGGCATTGGTCTAACCAGTGCTTTAGACGGAACCTTCGCGCTGGTTGGCAAAGCGGCCCTGCCCATTGGCCTCATGGCTGTTGGTGCGGCTTATCGTTTTACTAATTTCAACCATCAATTATGGCCCCTGGCCGTTACCAGCGCCATGCAATTTATTATCAGACCCTTAACAGCCTTTACCCTTGCCACCAGTTTCGGCCTAAACGCTACCATAACCACGGTTGCCGTCATCCTCTTTGCTGTACCAACGGCTCCATCCGCCTTTATTTTGTCGCGGCAGCTAGGTGGTGACTATGTCACCATGGCCTCCATCATCACCCTGCAAAGTGCTATATCGTTTGTGTCATTACCTGTGACTCTGGCTTTGCTGCATTAGCTGATTTCTGACCGGAAATCGCCATTTTTCCGAATCAGAAACTGGTGAGAAGCGAGCTTGGGAGCAAGGGGGGGGCTAACTGTCTCAGAGGATCTAAACACCGTTAAGCTAAAACAGAGACATTTACTATATTCCAAGGAAAATACAAATGAGCAAAGACATCAAACCCCTAACATCCTTCACCGATTCATTCGAGCTCCTCGATATCAGGCTGGGAATCATTACCGCCGCAGAACTCGAAACCAGCACCCCTAAAACAACCTATAAGATGACTATTGATTTCGGCAAATACGGCACCCGCACCAGTTATGGCCGTTTTACCCAACACCCCCTGGAAGAGGTCATTGGTCGGCGTGTCATGGCCGTATTAAATTTTGGTCCCAAACAGATGGGTCCGGTTACATCTGAAGTATTGGTTCTAGGCGTGCAGTATCCGAAAGCGGAAAGCGGCGAAGCGACGTTTGTATCACCTGCTGTTGATGCAAAGGTGGGAAGTAAATTATTTTAAAAGATGAATTCTACTTTGACTTAGTACAAAAAAAACGCCTCAGAAAAAATAACCTGAGGCGCTATAAAAGAACTTTTACTGTTCTGCTTAAGAAGAGCTGCGGTGAATCAGTTGCAAGGTCTCATTAAGATCATTAACACCAATCTGACCTGGAGCCGAAGCCTTCTTGGCAGCACCAAAAGTCAGACAGGAGCCAAAAACTTCACCTGCCAGACGACTGATCATGCCTTGCCCCGCCATCGACATGGTAATAATCGGCCGGTCAGCATAGCACTCCTGCATAGTCAAAGTTGCATCGAGCAGAGTCAGGACATCGCGCGGAGATTGAGGCATTACAGCAATCTTAGGAATATCTGCCCCCATATCCTGCATTTTACGCAAGCGATAGATAATATCGTCCTGTGCTGGCGTCTTATCGAAATCATGATTGGAACCGACGACTTTCAAACCTTTCTGATGCGCAGCGGCAATCAAATCGGTGACAATGTCATCACCAATAAAAATCTCGACATCGACCAGATCAATCAGCCCACTGGCAATAACATCACGATTAAGCTGCTGATACTTTTCGGACGACATGACATGATTGCCTCCTTCTGCTTTGGTTCTGAAGGTGAACAACAATGGAATATCTCCCAGAGCCGGCCCTAATTCTTTTAAAACATCAATGACCAGGGCGGAGTCCTCTACACCTTCAAACCAGTCGACTCGCCACTCAACGACATCAACAGCAATATCTTTAAAACTCTTGGCTTCTTCAATAATGGCGGCTTTACTTTCAGCAACGATGGGAACACAGATTTTCGGCACACCGGCACCGAAGGTCACATTTTTTACCATTACAGTTTGCATAAATATTTCTCCGTTTATGGATCAAATTTTTATCAAGGTTTTTAAACGATTCGGATCGTTAAAGTTCGTCAGCGCCTGCTGTAGTTCCGTTAATAAAATGACATCTGACTTGAGCAGTTCAGTCTTGATTTGCCCCTGATCCAGTAACTCAACACAGGTAGGAATTTCATCGGTATAGATCATAGAACCTTTAATAGTCAGCTCTTTGCGTACAATCATGTTAGTTGCAACCGGGCTTGGCTGGGCAGGCACACCAAGTAGTATTATTGTTCCACCGGGTGCGGCCAATTGAACAGCCTGCTCCAAAGCAGAGTTGGCTCCGCTGGTCTCAAAGACAACATCAAAATGGTTATGACATGAAGCCAGTTGCTGCTGATTTGAAAACACCTTACTTGCACCTAACTGTTTAGCAATGTCGAGCCGGGTCTCAACAAGGTCACAAGCAGCGACATCTGGAGTATGTTGAAGCGCGCATTGAAGAGCCAGTTGACCGATAACTCCAGCACCAAAAACAAGAACTTTATCCTGGTCAGAAATATCAGCCAATTGCACACCATGGGCGCTGACAGCCAAAGGTTCGGCGAAAACGGCCACATCATCCGGCAAAGAATCTGGCAGAGCATAAACAGCCTGTTCAGGTACAGCGATAAATTCGGCAAAAACACCATCAATATCGAGACCAACCCTGATCTTATTACGGCAGATATTTTTCAAGCCTTTACGGCACATATCACATTCACCACATGAGTAATTAGGGTGAATGACGACTCTCTGACCAATTTTGAACTTGGTAACAGAAACTCCGGTTTGTTCGATAACCCCAACAGCCTCATGCCCCGGAATAATAGGAAAAGGATTATCATACTTACCGTGAAACAAAGAATTGTCTGAACCACAAATGCCAGCAAAAGTTACCGCTATCAGAACCTCATTATCTTTAATATTAGGCTTGACAACATCTCCATAACTTACCTGACCGACTTTATCCAATATAGCTGCTTTCATTGTCTTTTCTCTTATATCCAAAAATAGCAAGGGGAAGAATCTTCACATGGCCGTAACCAAACAACGATCCAAAAACAAGTTTATAGAACGATAGTTGAACTATCACGCCCAATCAAATCAATAATTTTATTTTTAAGTATCGAAGTTTTTAATATTAATTATAACATTTTTACAGCGAATAAGACTTATTTCAAATGACAAAATCAAGGTATCGATATTTTTGATATCTAACAACTATATTATCGATTTGATTTGGAAACATGAATCAACTATCGTTCTAGACCTGCTACGGAATCAATATTCAATGGCACCTTTAATAGTATCGGTGCAAACCAGTATGAATGATTAACCATCGAACCTGGAGGAACCAATGAGCTTAAAAAGTGTTTGTCGTAAAACTATCAGCCTGATGGCCTTGTCATCAATGTTCTGCCTCATCTCTCTAGCAACAGCATCAGCGCAGTATCCCACTAGCCCTGTTTCGTTAATTGTTCCCTTTGGCCCTGGTGGATCAACAGATACGATCGCCCGCTCCATCGCCCCTATGCTGGAAGAAAAACTGGGACAATCGATTATTGTTGTCAATAAATCGGGAGCTTCCGGCGCTGTTGGCACCTCATTTACCTTAAGTAAACCAGCCGATGGACAGACTGTTCTGGCATCAGCAGAAACCCCTGCAGTTTTTCGTACCATGGGCTTGTCTGAAAAAAGCTTTAGTGATTTCACTCCGATTATGATGCTGGGCAGATTAACGCCAACGGTTACCGTTAATGCTGACGCTCCCTGGAATACCATTGAAGAATTGATTACCTATGCAAAAGCAAACCCGGGTAAAGTCACTGCAGGTTATGCGGGTCCTGGAACGACTGGCCATATCGCGGCGCTACTGTTTGCTGAGGCTGCCGGCATTAAACTGAAAACTATTCCTTTTGGTGGTGGCGGCAAAGTAAATATTGCCCTGCTCGGTGGGCATGTTGACGTGGTATTTAATCTGCTTGGTAGCGTTATTGACCCTTATCGGGCAGGAAAAATGAAAGTCCTGGCAACCTTCTCTCTTCATCAGATTGAAGGCCTTGACGAAATTCCACCAATCGTAAAATCACAGCCTGACTTTGCAAAATATTTACCTTGGGGACCATTTTACTCCCTTCAAGTTAAAAAAGGCACTCCCGATGCTGTCGTAGCAACATTGAAAAAAGCTGCCAGTGAAATCATGGTAGATCCCCGCTGGAAAAAAGTGACCGCAGATATCTATGCAGAAGATGCTGGTATGCAGGGCGAGGAACTGACCAAATTTATTTCATCCTGGGAATCGCTGGCTGCCTGGCTGCTGTATGATGCTGGCGCTGCTGCTAACTCTCCAGAAAAATTTGGCATTGCCAAACCATAAATAAATTTATAAAGCCCGGATCATAGTGATTCGGGCTTTATACAAAAAGAATCAGTCTCACTTAAGTATAATATTAACACCAGCAAGAAAATATGAGGAACACCGTGAAAAAGGACAGCTTAAACCTTTTAGAAGGCCTGATTACCCTGGTTATGCTCGGCATCGGAGTATTTGTTATTTTCCATGCTAACAGCCTGCCCCTTTTTGGTCCAAGATCATTAAGCCCAGGTCTTTTTCCCCTGTTATCAGGTATTGCCATCTGTCTTTGCGCTGTGGCTCTACTCATATTGCAATTAAAAACTTTTTTGCGCTCAAAACGTTTTCATCTGCCGGAAAAACTACCTGAAGATCATGGCATCATTCTCCCGATTCTTATTCTGTTTGGATATGTTGCCGCGCTACCTAAATTTCATTTTATTCCATCCACCATCGTCTTCCTGATCATCATGATGGGAATCTTCAAAAAAAAGGTAACCATCAGTATTGCAGCGATATCCATAGCAACAGTTCTGGTTATCTATTTACTCTTTAGTAAATTGCTTATGATTTCACTGCCTTAACAATAAAAGTCAGCGCTCAAAAGTTCGTTTGCTTCAACAATAAGAAATATATCGTCATTAAGGTTAAGCCTGGAGTTTCACATGTTTTTAGATGCTTTCTCGTTAGCAATGGATCCATCGATCATCGGTCTGCTTTTTCTTGGTAGTATCAGCGGACTGCTAGTAGGTGCCTTGCCTGGTCTGTCTGTCACCATGGCGACCGCTATTCTGGTATCAGTCACCTTCAGCTGGCACGTTGAGCATGCCCTGGCCATGATTATCGGTGTTTACTGTAGTGGTGTTTTCGCCGGATCACTGTCTGCCATCCTACTCAATATACCGGGAGCTCCGGCCGCAGTTGTTACCGGTTTTGACGGATACCCACTGGCCAAAATGGGACAAGCCGGATCGGCTATGGGCTTTGCGCGGATCGGATCATTTATTGGTGGTCTGATCGGCATATTGTTCCTGGCGATCTTTGCTCCTTTGCTGACCAAAGTGGCTTTATCGTTCAGCCCTTTTGAATATGTGGCACTGGTGATTCTGGGGCTTATATCAGTCAGCAATATGGGCAAAGGAAGTGCTTTCCTCAAAGCCATGCTCACCGCACTGATCGGTTTTGTTATCTCATGCGTTGGCCTTGACCCCATCTACGGCATTGGCCGCTTTACTTTCGGATCTGAGTTTCTGCAATCAGGGCTTGGTCTGGTCCCCTGTCTGATCGGCTTCTTCGGTATGTCCGAGGTCTTTCATCAATTCAAGAAAATGGGTCAAAAATCTGAAGTGATCCAGTGCAATGAAAACATTTCCCTGTTTCCAGACCTTAAAGCGGTGCGCAAAACGTTACCCCTGATCTTTAAATCATCCCTGATTGGGTCCTGGATCGGGGCATTACCTGGTGAAGGGGGTGCAATAGCAGCCTTACTGGCCTACGATTCGGCAAAACGTTCTACCAAGAACCCGTCACGGCCGTTTGGTGAAGGCGCCTATGAGGGTGTTGTTGCCCCGGAATCTTCAAATAATGCCGCGATTGGTGGCGCACTGACAACCATGCTGACCCTCGGTGTCCCTGGTGATGCGGTTACCGCCGTTATGATCGGCGCCTTCATGATTCATGGCATGCGTCCGGGACCGATGATGATGGAAGAACGGCCAGATCTGTTCTGGCTGATTGTTGTGCTGTTATTACTGGCAAATATAATCTTTCTGTTTGTCGGCCTGTTTGCATCCAAATATTTCCCGCGCCTGGTTGCTTCCATAAAAAAGGAAGTCTTAATGCCAGTAGTATCAGCCCTGTGTGTCGTTGGTGCTTATTCACTCAACAGCTCTGTTGAAGACGTCCTGCTGATGCTGGTCATGGGGATTATCGGCTACCTGTTCAAATGTTCCAACTATCCTGTCGCGCCTTTAATTATTGGTATGGTGCTCGGCCCTATCGGTGACTCTGAATTCCGGCGTGCCTCAATGATGGCTGATATCGGCTTTTTTACTGACCTGATGCACCATCCACTAGCCCTAGGCTTACTCGCTTTTGCTCTATACCAGGTACTTGAACAATTTACCTTTATGAAAAAGTTCAAACAGAAACTGTTCAGACGCTGATTGCACATTGCCACCTTAGTAACTGAGAAACTGATACTCGAGATAAACACCACAAGCTCTTTACGCCACCGGTTTATCCTCGATCTGAAAAGGAATAATGTTCGTGATTACAAGAAGATACCAATATGATGTAGCCGTTATCGGCGGCGGATCCGCCGGTGTGAGTGCTGTGGCTGGTGCTGCTAATGCCGGGTTCACAGCCGTTCTGATTGAACGCAGTTCCTGCCTTGGTGGGCAGGCCACCAACTGTAATATTCCCTCCTACTGCGGGTTTTATACTCAGGATGGATCACAGACCCGTATCGCTGGCGGTTTGGTCGATTCGTTTCTCGACAATCTGGCCGCCATTGGGGCGGACCACACCCCGGTCGTTTCTCCTGCTGGGAATGTCCTGCTCCCTATCGATCCCGAATCAGCCAAGTACGCTCTTGATGAATGTCTGACCGCGACCAGCAGCGATATTTTGCTCGACACTCTGGTCACCAAATGTTTTGTCCGCGAAAACTCCATCGAAGCGATAGAATGTATTGATGACGAAGGACCTTTCATTATTGAAGCAAAAGCATTTGTTGATGCCTCCGGCGAAGCGAACCTGGCCCATATGGCTCATGCCCAGATGCTAAGCTACGAAAATGTCAACTTGCAGATTGCTACCCTGGTCATGCGTATTGGTGGCGTTCCAGACCATATCAATGTCACTAAGCACGATGTTGAACAAGCTATCGCTAAGGGTAAAGAGAGTGGCATTGGTCCATTTACCAAAGAAACAGGTTATATCAGACGCATGCCGGTTTCTAATGACTTTGTTGTTGTTTTATCCAGTCAACAACTGCACGATTTGTCAGCAAAGCATTTGACCGAGGCAGGAATCTTTACCCGCAAACAATGTTGGGCCTATTTAGATGCGTTCCGAAAATTTATTCCCGGTTGTGAAAAAGCTTTCCTTGTCAGCACTGGTCCCAAACTTGGCATACGCGAATCACGCCATTTACTCGGAGAGTACATACTGACCAAGGATGATGTTCTTGAAGGACGTAAGGTTGATGACACGATCGGTCGCGGATCATGGCCAATCGAGATTCATGCCAGCATTAATGAACCGAGTCGTTATACCCAGATCCACGACAGAACTTATTACGACATTCCCATACGCACCCTCAAATCACTCAATATTTACAATTTGTGGGGCGCAGGGAGAATTGTTTCCTGCGACAGAAATGCCTTTGGCTCTATTCGCGTTATGGGTACGGCCTTTGTTACTGGCCATGCTGCTGGGGTTGCAGCGGCCTTAAGTCAAGGTAAACCGATCTATGATACCAAGGCTATTCAGCAGGAACTGCGTAACCAGCGCGCCATTCTTTAAGTTGAAAACAGCCACGTCCTAAGTTTAAAGTAGGGCTGACAAACTTGTTCTGTTTTACTGATGCTGCCATCCCCCTCTTACTGGCAGCATCGGCGATACTGACGGAACATTTTGCTCAGCCCTTTTAATTAATGAAATGAGGTAATTTATGATACCTGAGCTTGGTGGTGATCTGATTCAGTGGCTGAGAGGCTTTTATTACACGGTACAGACAGGCAGCATGTCTTCCGCAAGTGCCAAAATGCGCCGCAATCAACCAACCCTCAGTTATCAGATTAAATGCCTTGAGGAATTTTTTGGCATTACCCTGTTTGACCGCAGTAAAGGTAAACAACAGCTGACGCCAGATGGTGAGTACCTGCTGGAAAAAGCCATTTCAATATTTGAAATAATTCAGGACTGCCAGGACACCTTTACCAACACCAGCCAGAACCTGAAAGGTGAAATTAACATCTACACCTACCATACGGTTCTCAAGTATTTTTTGTCTTCCGCTGCAGCCGAATTTTATCAGGCCCATCCAGCTATTCAGTTCCGTCTTGGGGTCAATTCAACCTCACAAATTATTCAAAAAGTTGAGTCTGCCGAATGTGATTTTGGTATTGCCTGTACTGATGATATTAAAAAGGATCTTGATTGTGAACACCTGTTTTCGGCCAAATTATTCCTCATTGCCCCGCCAGACGGCCCTTTTGCTATCTCCGAATTACCCGATTTAAAAGCGATATCGGAAATGCCATTTTTGGCCTTTTCACAACGAGGCGGCAGTCTGATGAAACTCATCAATAATCGCTTTTTGCAAGAAGATCTTAAACTGAATATTGTTCTGGAACTGAATCACATGGAGCTGATCAAAAATTTCACATCAGCAGGCTTCGGGGTCTCGATTGTCGATGAATTTGCCTTGTCTGAAGAAGACAAAAGTATTCTGCGCGCATTCCCCATAACCCATTATTTTCCCGCCCGTCATTTTGGTATTGTCCGGCGCAAAAACGCCTACACCTCACCACAGGTCAAAGCATTTATCAGTCTGCTTAAAGATAAAGTTGAAATATTTCAAGAACGTCTTTCGTGAAAGCAGGAATACTAACCAGTTGCGGCACCAGTAAAAAGCCCCGGTCTTAATCGACCAAGGCTTAATAACATTATGAAGATCAACTTTCTCAGATAAACTTTTTTGCGTTCGCAGCAACTTTAGCAAAAGCAGCTAAGGTCTGATCTATAATCTCTTCATTGTGGGCAAAAGAGACAAAAAATCGTCCCCAAGGAAAAGGCATGGTTAACACACCATGGCGGCGCAGTTCTAAATGCAGCTTACGCGCACGGTCATCTTGAGCTAAAGGAAGCGCCTGCTCATAGCTAGTGGGTGGAGTAGCAGAAAACCACATGGTAAAAACGCTGTCAAAACCGGAGGTAGAAACGGCAATATCTTCTTTGGCAAAGCAATCTACCAACCCTTCTCGCAGTTTTTTGCCTAAGCCAAGCAGGCGGGCATAATCCCCCCCATTGACTTCTTTCATCGTGGCTATAACAGCAGCCGCTGCCAGGGGGCTACCATTATAAGTTCCGGCGCGCCCTAAGTCCTGGCTGAAAAAGGGCTTAAATACCTCGCTAGTACCAAGCACAGCAGCAACAGGAAAACCACTACCAATAGCTTTACCAACGGTGACGATATCAGGCTCAAAACCAAGTTTATGGCTAGTCAATCCAGGATGTAAGCGAAAACCAGCCAGCACTTCATCAGCTATAACCAGGGCATTGTTGCGATGTGCCAATTCTGACAATTGCTTCAGATAATCGGCTTGAGCTTCTATACATCCAGCATTAGCTAAAAGTGGTTCAACCAAGATAGCAGCAATATCATCACGTTCTTTGAAAAGCGCTTCGGCATCGGCCAAATCGTTATAGCGCAACAGGGTAATACCATGGTTGGAAACAGGCCGCGCCCCTTGCCAGCCAGCCTCAGCCGAACCGCAGGTACCCAGGGAGACATCGTCATACCAACCATCGTAACCGGCAGCAACTTTTGCGACCAGAGGCTTGCCAGTCACGTGGCGTGCCAGGCGACTGGCAAGATGCACTGCCTCACTACCGGAATTAACAAATGTAGCATGGCACAAGGAACCGGTATTAGCTGTTAGAGCAGCTCCGGCTGCTTCTTCTGTCGCATGGGAAAACCCCGGCATAGGACCTTTATCAATAGCTGCTTTCATCGCCATCATGACCGTACCTGGAGCATGCCCCAACACGGTCACCCCCATTCCCATGGTGTAATCGATAACCGCTTTGTTATCTATGGTGTTGATGTATGCCCCCGCAGAACTTTCAACGATAAACGGCTGGCTATCAAGATCTGGCATTTTGCGCGCATTGCTGGAAATGCCCATGGGAACAACAGGTTGTGTTTCGATATGATTTAATTGAGTTTTCATAGCAATATAATCTTTTTATAAAAGAGGAATCAGACCCTGCTACAGGATGTCATCAGCTCACTAAAACCCCATCACCCGTGGTAACCATTCAGTTAAGGAAGGGAAAACGGTAATAATGACGAGACAGAGAATTCCTGTTAACCAATAGGGGACTAATTCTTTCATTATTGAAGATATGGAGAGGCGAGCGACATTACAGACAACAAATATGTTCGTCCCTACAGGCGGTGTAAATAAGCCGATACCAAGGGCAACAGTAACAATCATTCCCAACTGGAAAGACCCTAAGCCAGCAGTTAAACCAAGGGGCTTGATAATTGGAGCAAGAATAATCAAAGCTGGCCCCAAATCCATCCATAAACCAACGAACAGCAACAGCAAAACCAAACAGACGATGGTCATTTCTGGAGAGAGAGACATGGTCTTGACCAGATCCACGGTCATGGTTGGTACCTGCTCTATGGTCAGAATCCACGAAAAGGGTGTTGCTGCGGCAAGGATGATCATAATAGCACCGGTGACCACCACCGTTTCAAAAGCCAATTTCGGCAGCGCTTTGAGCGATAATTCCCGATAAACAAGGATGCCGACAATAAAAGAGTAAACAACAGCAACAGCTGCAGCTTCAGTTGCGGTTGCAATGCCTCCGACCATTGACCCAATAACAACGATCGGCATAATCAACGCAGGCAAAGCATCGAGCAAGTGAGCAAAAAAGTCTTTGGCCTTAGGACGTTTATCGAGCTTAGGAAAACCCCGAAAACGACCGGAAAGATAAGCGGTGATCATGAAGGCGACACCAATAACGGTACCAGGGATAAAACCAGCAACAAACAAACCACCGATGGAGGTATTGGTAATAACCCCATATAGAATCAGAATGACTGAAGGGGGAATAATAATCCCTAAAGTGCCACTGGCCGCAGTTACGGCAGCTGCAAACGCCTTAGGGTAGCCGCGTTCTTCCATGGCTGGCACCAGAATCGAAGCAACGGCACCGGTATCGGCAGTCGCTGAACCACTGACACCACCATAAACCATAGCCGTGGCAACATTGACCAACCCCAGACCACCATGCATGCAGCCAAAAATATCTTCAGCCAGGACCATGATTCTGCGCATCAGGCCGCCCTCATTCATCAGACTCCCCGCAAATAAAAACAAAGGGACAGAAGCCAAAATTAATGAGTCAGCACCCCGAAATAGTTGTTGCGATAACCAGGCAGAAGGCAAACTTAAGTCGGTCAAATACAAAACAGCTATGGCGGATAGCCCCAACGACCAGACGACTGGAACACCGATAAGCAAGGTGACCAGAAAAGCTATTATTAACACTGATATTGTCATTGTTTTTCTCTGTTTCTAAATATAAGCCGTACCAGAGCAACTGCCACAATGCCTAAAGACCCAACCACAAGGGCCGCGATCTGGGTTCCCAATGGCCAGCGTAAAATCGCCGTTGGGTTTGCTGCCGATTGGCCAAACATAGCCAGGGAACTTTTCAAAAACACCACTCCCACGACCAGTAAAAGTAAGGCTCTTACTTTCTTCAGGATTTCTTTTACGCGGTCAGACGCATAACTGTCCAACAAATCAAAACCCGCATTTTCCCCCCGCAACTCAGCCAGAGCCGCCCCCAGAAAAGTAACCCAGATAAAAGAAGCCCCAGCGATTTCAAATGACCATTCAAAGCCACCCAAATTGAAGTAGCGAGAGATGGTTCCCAACCCGGTTGCGACCAGCAGCACGATAAAAAACAGAACACCGATCGTACCTACTACTAATTCGCTTCTTTTTATTAACAGCCGCAGCTTTTGCTGCGGCTGACCTAGATTTTTCATAGGTTATTTCCTTGCTGCCTCAGCAGCATTTTGGACCTCTGCTAACAAGTCGTTGCCATATTCCTTGGCGAACTTCTCATAAACCGGACCAACAAGGGCTTTGAAAGGCTTAGGGTCAATACTATTAACTTTCACCCCTTTGGCCTTTGCATTGGCGATAATTTTGTCATAGATACTGGCTAACTGACCCCGATACCATGCGGTGGTACTGACAACAGCAGCATCAATAGCACTTTTCACCTCAGGCTTAAGAGCGTCATACTTGGCCTTATTCATAAACCAGTAATTTGGGGTCCACAGATAATTAGCGATAGTGACGTACTTCTGCACTTCGTACCACTTTTGATCATCAAAATCGCGTAGTTCAGGTTCTGCGCCATCGACAACATTTGATTGCAATGCGGTGTAGACTTCACCAAAAGGAATAGATTGGGGTAAGGCACCAAGTTGTTTAATCGTTGCGAGAATAACCGGATTTGGTGGGCAACGAAGCTTCAGACCCTGCATATCCTCAGGGGTGACAATGGGATGCTGGTTATTAGAGAAATTCCGGAATCCAGAATCGAGGAAGCCGAGCAGATGAAATCCTTTATCCTGCCCCATAGCCAACAATTTCTTACCAAATGGACCATCAAGGACAGTATGAACATTGGCGAAATCATCAAACAAAAATGGCAGGGTAATAACGCCTAACTTAGGATCTATGGCATCAATAACACCACCCAGACCAATATCGATAGCACCAGCACCGACACCATCAGCAATAGGACCTTCATCTCCCAATTGCCCATTGGGATAAATTTTAACAACTGTGCCACCAGCATTAGCTTCTATCTCTTTTTTAAAGTGCAGCATAGCGTTATGGATCAAGCTGTCTTCACTAGAAGCATGAGCAATTTTCAAAGTTGTCTTCGCTTGCACAGCAAATGGTTGAGCCACTACTAACAGACATAAAAAGGAACATAACCCTAAATACTTAGCTACTGATTTTTTCATTACCAATCTCCACTATAGAAGTTGTCTTATTATTGACAGTATAACCGCCAATACAGTTGGATTAACTTTCTCCATCGAATTTTAGTTCAGATATTTATTGCTCGACGCTGAGCCTGGAATAGAAACACAGAAAATATGAGCGCTATTGGCCACACCTTCCCGAAATCCGCAAAACAGAACTACGGCTTTAATCTCTACGGACAGTCACCTTGATGTAGCCTTTTGACAGACATTTTGTCGTCAAAAATGTCGACAAAATAAATATACTCACATTCAACAAACTGAGTCAAGATGGCATATTTAAACTTTTTACTATTTTCCCAAAAAGCCTAAAACATCGGATAAAACCGTTAATTACCTTGTAATTTTAATATATTACCCTATCCCTAAAAGAAAATAACCTAACCTGTTCCATATAAATATCTACGATTTTATAATCAAATTGTGTCGACATTAATGTTTTTATTCTTTCTTCTCGCGGTCAAAAGTGCTACCAAAGAATAAGGAAATGATGGCTGCACAGCTTTTTTGATGGATTAATGAAGCAGCCTCTGTTACCACTTTGTGTTAAAAATTTCCGACTAGCGCATTGAGTCAAGTTCTGGAAAGATCCCCTTTTCTGGAGCACTAAACTCGTCTTAAACAGAGAAGCTTCCGTGAAACTTATTAGTGAAAGGTATTCTTCTCAAAGTTATGGCAGGTATTTATGGCATCTAGAAGTGACCTTACATCAAAGGTCTTTGATGAATTAAGAGCTGAAATTCTTGATTTCCAACTTCCCCCTGGGGTGAGGGTTTCCGATAAGGAAGTCGCTGAAAGATTCAAGATCAGTCGTACACCGGTGCGTGAAGCTTTAGTCAGATTAACAGAAGCGGGCTTACTGGAATCGTTGCCTAACCGTGGATTTCGAGTGCGCTCTTTCAGCAATAAAGATATTTTTGACCTGTATACATTACGTGAATCCCTCGAGGTTCTTTCGGTCAAACTCACAACCTCGCAACTGAATCCAGAGAGGATATCCAAAATACAAGAAACTATTGATGGCTATGACTTGGCCATTAAATCAGGAAATTTAAAAGAGGCGCGTAATTTTGATGCGATGTTTCATGATCTGATTGCATTATTTAGTGAGAATGCACTGCTCTATAAAACATTGCATGCCATGGGAGATATGATTCACATTGCCCGCCGTTTCGACCACCTCAACATTGCTAGTCCCGCAATGACCACTACCGAAGAGCATCAGCTCATATTAAGGTTAATGACCGATGGTCAGGATGCGGCAGCGGCACAGGTTATGGCCAAGCATATAACTGAATCAAAAGATTTTTTTGCCAAAGTACAAAATTGGTAAAAAGCATTTCCCATAACCAATCAACAGACGTATTTATCCCCTACTCAAAAATATATTTAATCGCTGTTGGCAGACTTTTCTCTGTATATGGTTTCTGCACAAAGTGAATAACACTTTTGTCCTCTGATTTTAATTCCTCCAAACTATTGGTTATGGCCGAAACAAAGATGATGGGCAGATTATAGCTCTGGCGGATTTGGGCTGCGGCCTCGAGCCCGTTGGTAGGTCCTGAAAGCATAATATCCATGACGACGAGATCCGGCTTATCCTGGTCGATTTTTTCTAACGCCACTGAAAAGAAAGCCTTAGAATCGCCACAATTATTAACGCAACGATCAATAAAATCTGACAGTCTCCTATTCATACAACAATAACTGTTCAGAGAGAAGGGATAGCGGCTACTCAGGAGGTAAGAAAAAGGATGATGAAAGATCAGGAGAAAAAGAGAGGAAACAAAATCAGGCCCCAGCTGATCATTACCAGAAGAAGGCTTAACAAGACAGCTGCAGAACCGATATCTTTCGCACGACCCGACAACTCATGGTATTCACTACCGATCCTGTCAACTATGGCTTCAATAGCTGAATTACACAGTTCAACAATCAACACCAGCATAACTGTGGTCAACATAATAACCCTTTCCACAGTCGAAACGTTGAGCATAAATGCCACAATCCATAATAGGACAGCCAGGCAGACTTCCTGCCGAAAAGCGGCTTCATGAACGAAAGCCGCCCGCAATCCTTTAACAGAATAACCGGCAGCATTAATGACTCTGTTCAGACCAGTTGCTCCTGTCTTGCCCATATTGCTAACCTCTTGAAATAATTTGAACCTTTTATAAAATATCAGCGAAAAAACAATTCTAGCCCTAAAGCCTGACGCTCTGCTAATTCAGGAATACGATGGCGCTGCCAACGCTTTAATAAAGGGTACATCCAACCTGTCATTGGCACCAAAACAAGACGGTCAAACCAGCGGTAACGTGCCCGCTGGCGTAGCAGCAAACCAAAAAGAAGACCGGCAGTGACCCAACGGATATGAAAAGGAGCAAAATCGCATTCAACCAAGAATCCTTGCGGATGCTTATGACGGTATTTTTCCAAACGAGCGTGAATTTTTTTCTCGCGCTTGGCCCCACCTTTGCCCAGGTAGAAGCGTCGCAGGGTATAGAGCATTCGCAGAGTATCTGCCCCTAACAGTAAACCTTCTCTTTCAACACCAACCTCATTGATCAGTACACGCAAACGACGAATTTGTTCGCGCTGTTGACGATCCCGTTCTTTCACCGCCCCAGGTTCATCGACGTAGGTACGCACAACCAGACGCAACGCACGGTTTACTATGATGGTATCCCAGAAAATCCATAGGAGTGGCGGCACCCGCAAGCGCCTGAACCAGAGGGATTTTTCGGCAAACGGCTTAAAATACCACAGCTCATCAATCAGTTGATCAAAGAGATTCACAAGTTCCAGTAGTTGTTTCTGACCAACCTGTGGCCAGCGCTGTTGGCAGAAAGCACTCAGTATCTGTTGCGCTGATTGATTAGAACTAAACAGCTGATAAGCAGCGATGGCATTCAGTTCATTCCAGGGAGAAGAGATCTGCAGAAAAGATAAGCGATCAAAATGAGACCAGCCACCTGTCTGACACCAAACGCATATTCCACGTAGCGATGAGCACTCCTGCAATTCATCTCTGAACTTTTCATATTGTCTTCCGACATAAGCAGGAAAAGTCCCAAATCCTTCGTACTCCCGCCGCGCCTGTAATTCGATAATTTGTGGTTGAGATGAATTTAAAATTCGGTCACTTAAGGGTAAAAAGCGGAAAAAATCGGCTCCGCCAAATTTACGTGACACAATAAAATTAGCAGAATGGATACCACAAAAAGCAGAACGCTCTGTTTTTTCGTTCCAGATCAGATCACCAATGCGGTAAGCCCCGAGGCCCCAAGTACGGAAAATCAATTGCTTGTGATGGTACTCACAACTTTGCAAAATGTCTTTTAACCACTGATTGCATTGTTTTGGTGTTCGAATTTGCAGTTCACTAATAAATAAAGAATCGACATCGTGACCATCGGCCTCGCCAATGCGTGTGACAATCCCATCTACCTCAGGAAACAAATCGTATAATCGTTCAACCGCCTCTATAAACAAGGCCCGTAATTTTTGATCGCTTTTTCGCCCTTTAACATGAGCGGCGATATGATCATTAAAAAACATCAGGTCTGTGGTGATAAAAATTTGTAAACCATAGCTTTTTGCAATGGCAAAGACCTTTTTAAACAGTTTTTGATAGGAATGAACAGTACGGCTTAACAAGTATGGATAAAAATCGAACAGGGTTAAATGGGCGAGATCATCAAAGGTAATCGCATTATAGCCAATAGTAGAAACTGCCCGGCAATATTGATCCAACTCACTACAAACGAGTTTGCTTAGCTCCTCTGTAATCGTTCCATGTTTCTGGAGACGAGATAAAGGAGCTTTCGACCAATTCTGTCTAGAACCATCAACAAAAGGAGCAAAAAAGGGAGCGACACCATCGATGATAAAGAGATCACGCTGACATTTTTCAACAACTTGATTCTGCAATAAAGACCTCGCTTAAGTTTAAAGCATTAACAAACACTTCACTTAGAGCTTACCTTTATGCAAAAGTTGTTAGGATTGTATGTGTTTAAGTGATATTTTATCTCTTTCTGCCTGACCTGAATCAGCTCATAATTCCCGCACAGCAAGATTGTTGGAGACCGCATGTCAACCGAAGTTAAACTTTGGCTCAAAAATGAAAATAGTACCTTTGATGCCAAACGTATAAAATTACTTGAGAAAATAGATGAAACTGGCTCAATGTCTAAAGCTGCTAAAGAGGTTGGAATCAGCTATAAAGCAGCTTGGGATGCTATCGATAAAATGAATAACGTCGCCGATGAGCCGCTGGTAATGAAAGTAACCGGGGGTCGTAAAGGTGGAGGATCTACCATCACGGCCTATGCTCGTGAGTTGATTACCTCTTTTTACGATATGGTTGAAGCTCAGGACCGCACTCTCGAGCTGATTGAAAACCAGAATCGCACTGGCATGAGCTTTTTTCTGGCCAGTACCAAAAATCTATTCAGTTGCCATATTCAATCGATCGTCTCTGGCGATGTAAATGCCACTATCGGTCTTAAATTACGTGGTGATGATATGCTTGCAGCAGTTATTACCAAAGACAGTGTCAAACGGCTCGAGCTAGAACAAGGCAATCGTGTTTACGCGTTAGTCAATGAAAGTTCCATCTCACTATTAAAAGGAGATGGCCGCAATCTGGCAGTGAGTGCACGGAATAGACTGTTCGGTAGAGTCAGCCGGATCACAACCTCCGGTGTCTCAGCGGAAGTTGAAATAAGCCTTCCAGGTGGTCAGGCAATTTATGTCATTATGACGGCAGGCAGTATCGATTCTATGGATCTACAAGAAGAGGATACAGTTACTGCGCTGTTTAAAGCGCAGAGCGTTATGCTGCTTAAGTAATTTATTCAGCAGTAAAAATAGAAAATAAATAAGCCCTTGGTCTTAACCCAAGGGCTTATTTATATACCAGATAGTTTCCCTGAAAACCTGATAGAGTAATTAATATGCTATCAAGTCAGAAACGATTTAGGTAAGATCAGTCTCTCCATCAATGACAATCACTTCTTCTACCGGTACTTCGATAACAGTTTCATCGGTATCTTCAGGTACTTCATAATCATCTTCAGAAGCTGAACGACTTGCTTTTTCATAACCGCTTAACAGACCATAAACAATGTTGTTATCGGGATCATCTTCGCGGTGGCGCTTGATAAGAGTTTTCTCCTGGCCAAAGTAGTATTTAACACCAAACAGAGCGTGGTCGTAATCGTTCTCACCCATGGCCAGATCTGCATAGACTGCAAAACCTTTAACAACCTGATATTCAGCGCCCAAGTGAAGTTTTCCCTGCTGCTTATCAGCCAGACTACCACCAGTCGAAATCATCAGGTTATCGATCGGGTAATAGCGCAGGTCGATATTCATATGGAGATTGTCATCAGTATCACCAAACTGCTGGCCGGCAATACCGACAATAGTGAATTTTTGCAGATAATACTCGCCCTCAACCCCGATGCGATGAACGTCAAAACCATCCAGATCTGCGGTTAAACCAGTAATACCAAGCAGATATTTTCCCGGATCACGGGTAAACAAATGAAATCCCATACCATAGAGATCCTCGTCAATGTTGCCCAGCGCACCATCAAGTTGCAAACCGAATGAAGGTCCGAGTGGCACAGTAACACTACCGCCTAAAACCTTGGCGGTTTCACCATCAGCGTTTCCTAGCACTCCTTCAACTTTTCCGTTAATTCCCGAAACAGCAGGACCTTGAGCAAAAGCCCAACCGACACTTACCAGCAACACAGCACAAATCAACACCAGTTTTTTCATTTTTTTCTCCTATGCAAAATTTAACCGGTCTCCGAGGAGAAAAACGCTGTCAGGCCATAGAAAAATAGCAAAACAAGTACAGCGCCCCCTCGCTATATCTCATTTTCTAATGAGAACAAGTATTAAATTTACACAATTGACACATTTGGCACAATAGGTCTTTCGTATTATAAACAGCTACTTAGTCATCTCTCATTATTTTGATTTTAATCATAATGTTACAAACTCCTGTAAGACTATACAAAGCTCACCATAGATAAGTACCATATACAGTAATAGAGATTTCTCTATTGACATCGCTATTTCTATCGTTATACCTTTTGGAATATCGATATTACATCTTTTGAAATGGAGTCAATCATGCTTATCAAAATTAAATCTATTGCCTTACTATCTCTGTTGACCCTGGGGCTAGTTTCACCGGTCTATGCTGCTGAAAAGATTTATGTCTTTGCTGCAGCCTCAACAACCAATGTGGTGAAGGAACTGATCAGTAGTTATCAGCAAACAAACGAAACCAATGCAACCTACCGCACGTCATTTGCCTCAAGTTCTACCCTGGCAAGACAGATTGCTGCAGGAGCGGATGCGAACATTTTCATTTCGGCAAATGTCAAATGGTATAAATGGCTGGCAGAAAAAGGAGTGGTTGCAAATGGCACCGATAGCATCATGGCTGCCAATGCTCTGGTGCTGATTGCCGCGCCGGGAAATGATACCCACATCGAAGATATTCACCGTTTACCTCAAGAGCTTGGCGATGGGTACCTGGCCATGGGCGATCACAAACATGTCCCAGCTGGTATGTACGCCAAAGAAGCACTCGATTTTTATGGCTTGTGGGATAGCGTTAAATCAAAAAGTGCCCAATATTCAACAGTCAGAATCGCTCTGAATGCTGTCGATACTCAGCAGGCGGATTTCGGCATTGTTTACAAAACCGACGCACTGCAAGCCAAGACATCTCGTATTGCGTTTACCTTTCCCGCCGAGTCCCATACTCCTATTCAATACCCGGTTTGTGCTATAAAGGATAAAACCTCTAAGGAAACTGATCAGTTCCTTAGCTTTTTGAAATCAGAACAAGCAAAGAACATTCTTGAAAAATATGGATTTGTAACTCAATGACATTATCACCTGAAGAAATTGATGCAATCTGGCTAAGCCTTCGGGTTGCGCTATGGGCTGTCGCCATGGGCCTCATCCCGGCAGTACTTTGTGCTTTAATGCTCGCACGTTGTGAGTTTAAAGGGAAAACCCTGATTGATGCTGCGATTCATCTGCCATTAGTCGTACCACCCGTTGTTACCGGCTACCTGTTGATTATCGTTCTGGGCCGGAATACAACTGTAGGCCATCTGTTTGAGCAACTCGGGTTAAAATTTGCTTTTAACTGGAAAGGTGCCGTACTGGCATCACTGGTGATGAGCTTTCCGCTCATGGTCAGGGCCATCCGCTTATCGATTGAAGCAGTTGACACAGGGCTAGAAGCAGCGGCTCGCACACTAGGTGCGGGCCGTTTAAAGATATTTCTGACGGTAACGCTGCCACTATCAGTACCCGGTATTATTACTGGCAGTGTCCTTGCTTTTGCTCGCAGCCTCGGTGAATTTGGTGCCACAATCACGTTTGTGTCTAACATCCCCGGCGAAACTCAAACCCTTCCTTTGGCGCTATATACCTTCACCCAAACTCCCGATGGAGAGATGATGGCAGCGCGCCTGTGTATTATCGCCATCATTATTTCAGTGACGGCCCTGGCCTGTTCTGAAGTTATCGCTCGCCGTGCAGCCAGGAGAATCAGTGGATGATCGACGTAAAACTGAAAAAGAATTTCGGCACTTTTGATATCGATGTTGACTTTACCTCAGGAACCAATGGTATTACCGTCCTTGCCGGGCCTTCCGGATCAGGAAAAACAACCATTATCAGCATGATCGCTGGCCTGACTAAACCCGATTCAGGCCGAATTTTTATTAATGACCGCCTGCTGTTTGATTCCGATCAGAACATCGACTGCCCAATCCAGAAGCGGCGCTGCGGATATATTTTTCAGGACGGCCGCCTCTTCCCCCACATGAGTGTGACCAAAAATCTTCTTTATGGTAGCCATAGTGATGCCTCGCGCCTTGAAGAAATTGCTGAACTCCTGGGAATTGACCATCTGTTATCACGTATGCCAGGCAAACTTTCTGGTGGTGAAAAGCAACGTGTTGCTATCGGCAGAGCCCTGTTGATGCGTCCCGAAATTCTGTTAATGGATGAACCTCTTGCCTCACTGGATCCTCAGCGTAAAGATGAACTACTCCCTTACATTGCCCGCTTGCCCGAGCATTTCAAAGTCCCTATTTTTTACGTCACCCATTCACGGCGTGAAATTCTGCGCTTAAGTGATGAATTAATCCGAATTGAAAAAGGGCGGATTAAAAGTTTCGGCAAACCAACGGGAGAATATCAGGGGTTGGGAACCACAGACACTGAAGGGGAATACCTATCAGTTTTTGAATGCGATATTGCCGATTACAATGATTCTTTTGGTGTTGTTAAAGCCGCCTTCCCGGGCGGCCATGTCTTCATCCTGACAGAAAAACGTCCTACCGGAAAAAAAGTACGTGCCGCGATTCGTGCTTCTGATGTCACTGTCTCCCTCGAACAGCCAAGTCAAATCAGCACCCGGAACATTTTTTCCGGTACGATTGTCAAACTTGAAGAATCAACATCACGCAGCGTCCTCGTCCACGCCGATGTCGGCATACCGCTTGCAGCACGTATATCAAAAGCATCGGCTCATCGTTTAGGGCTTCAGCCAGGAAAGTCCATTTTCCTGCTGGTCAAAGCGGTCTCGATGAACTTTTAGTGACAGGACTGGGGTAAAACTGATTATAAAACAGGCACTATTTGGATTAAGTGACCCTATTTGCACATATTTTATTTAGTCTTGAAGGCATTAAGATAATCTTTTTTAACGCAAAGACGCAAGAGATTGAGAGGTCGCAGAGAAAGCCTCTTTTTAAAGTTAAATCCAAAAACATGTTTTTCTCTGCGACCTCTCCACCTTAGCGTCTCTGCGTTAAATTGCCTTTCTTCGTACCTTTGTTGACATAAAGATTTGAAAACTAAAAGTTCAAATCTGAAATCGCGAAACGCAGTGACGCGTCCCGCCGTTGTTTCAATAATTGATCAGGAGACACCTTATGAAGCCATCCCTCGGTACAGATCTTAAGATCGCCGACATTCTTAATTATTATCCGGAAACCAAACCGGTTTTCGAAGCTCATGGTCTTGCCGCCCTGGTTGGTGAAGACGGCCAACGCCTGCTTGCCCCGTTTTTGACTCTGGCAACAGCACTGCGTAGCCGCAATATGGATGAAAGTAGTTTTCTACGGCTACTTCAGGAAGCAATTGACCTGGATGAAACCCTAGAAGCACCAAGTCTCGAAGCCTACGACCGCCAGGGCGACCTGACCCTGTTAGCGTTGATGCCATGTGGTATCAAAGTTCCTTTTGGCCGCGCCATTACCAGTTTTCTCGAAAAGTTAAAAGAAGAGCAAAACCTCCACATTACTTACGCTGTCGAAGGTAACGTCAATCAGGAACTCTCCTATTATTCGTATGTTAAAACAGTCGAAAAAGCAGAAGAACTTCCGGATATTATTATTTCTGCCGACTTCAACTCTTTTTACGGCCACAGCTTCTACAATAAATTTGTTGCCGATGGTTCCCTGTGTGGCTACGGTTCTCCTGAAGCAGGTTCAGCCTTTACTAAAGCCGGCATTCTTGATCCGAAAAATGAATATTCAGTCCTTGGTATCAATCCACTGGTTATGGTAGCTAACCTGGATGAAGTTGGTGATCGTCCCCTGCCAACCAGTTGGCAGGACCTGCTTGAACCCATGTGGCAAAGCAGTGTGACCTTACGCGGTAGCGATCAATTCTTCTGCCATGCGGTCTTACTGCCCGTCTATCAGGACCACGGCGAAGAAGGACTGAAAAAACTGGCCGGTAACGTGCTACGCGGCTTGCACCCGGCCCAGATGGTCAAACAGATTGACAGTGGTGCCCCGGGCGCTATCTATGTTATGCCGGAATTTTTCGCCCACCGGGTTAAAAAGCAAGAACGTATTCAGATTATCTGGCCAGATGATGGTGCCCTTGCCAGCCCGGTTACCTTACAGGTAAAATCGTCCCGTATTGATGAATTGAAACCAATTCTTGATTATGTCAGCGGACCGCAACTTGCCGAAGCCCTCATCGGAGCTCGTTTTCCTGTCCCTCACGCCAGTGTTCAAGGAGAAGTTCAGGATAAACCCCTGCGCTGGCTCGGTTGGGATTTTCTACGTCAGCAAGATCTCATGAGTGTTAACGCAGACATCGACGAGGTCTTTTTACCACTGGTAAAAGAATCTCTGAAAAAGGCATCTTGAGAATGAAATTAATCACTGTTGCCGGCCCTCCGTCGTGCGGCAAAACATCGATTATTTTACGCACTGTCGAACCTTTGGTTGCCGCCGGTATGAAAGTTGGCGTCATCAAGTTTGACTGCCTGACCAGTGACGACCACCTGCGCTATAGCAAAGCCGGGGTCACAGTTAAAACCGGCCTGGCTGGTGGCTTGTGCCCAGACCACTTCTTTATTTCCAACATCGAACAAGGAGTGCAGTGGGGCCTAAGCCAAAACTTTGATATACTCATTAGCGAAAGTGCCGGGCTTTGCAATCGGTGCTCTCCTCACATCAAAGATGTATTGGCTTTGTGTGTCATTGATCACTTAAGCGGTGTCCATACTCCACGCAAGATTGGGCCGATGCTGAAAAACTCCGACGTGGTCGTTCTCACTAAAGGGGATATCGTCTCCCAGGCCGAGCGCGAGGTGTTCGCCTTTCGCGTACGCCAGGTCAATCCGCACGCCGCGGTGCTCCCGGTAAACGGGCTAACTGGCCAGGGCAATCTGTTACTGCAACGTCATCTGCTGCAGGCCAATGAGACAACAAGCCTTATCGACATGCGCCTGCGCTTTACCATGCCAGCAGCACTCTGTTCTTACTGCCTGGGTGAAACCCGCATCGGCCCCGATTGTCAGATCGGTAATATCAAGACCATGGATTTCTCATGAACCATCCAGAATTACTTAATCAGCCATTACGCCAATTACTTGCCGAGCGCCCCTATCTTGATGACTTTCTGACTGCTTTGGCAATTAGCGTAGATGATCCAGAATTACCCCTTGGCGCCCTGCTGAAAATGCAAACCGCTGAACATTTGAGTGACTATGCTCTTGATCAGGAAACGCTGATTCAGCAGTGTCTTGACTTTCTCATTCAAATGGAAAAACTCCAGCAACAGGATCAAGCTGATATTCGCTCTATAACTATCAAAGCTGGCTTTGATAAAAGTGGTGAGGCCGAAAAACAAGACCTTGTTCTACGAGCAGGTGAAGTAGTCTGTGTTGTTGGCCCTACCGGTTCCGGTAAAAGCCGTCTGCTCGCAGACATTGAATGTCTGGCCCAAAAAGACACCCCTTCTGGTCGTCAGGTATTGATTGATGATGAGGTTCCTGACGAGCAGCTACGTCTGTCAGGGGAACAACAGTTGATCGCTCAGTTGTCCCAGAATATGAATTTTGTTATGGATCTGAGTGTGCGTGAATTCATTACCATGCACGCTGAAAGCCGTCTGGTAAATGACATTGCTGACCGCGTTGAGCAGATTTTCACCACTGCAGTTGATCTGGCCGGTGAACCCTTTACCCTGGAAACGCCCGTTACCGCCCTTTCCGGTGGCCAATCCCGTGCCTTAATGATCGCCGATGTCGCCTGCCTGAGTGCGTCACCCATTGTACTCATCGATGAAATTGAAAATGCCGGGGTCGATCGCCTGCGGGCCCTGGAGCTGCTGGTCAAAAAAGAGAAGATGGTTCTTATGGCGACCCACGATCCCTTACTTGCTTTATCCGGTGATCGCCGCCTCGTTATCCGCAACGGTGGAATCGTTGCAATCATTGAAACCAGTGAAGAAGAAAGGGCCGGGCTTTCACAATTGGCACTACTTGATGAAAAACTCGCCCGATTAAGAAACCAGGTACGCGGAGGGGAACGGATTGTCTTTGATCTTCAGGAGTTTGGTAGCTAACTCCTGAAGATCAAAAAAATTGCCGTTTCGGAATAACAACTGACTAGAGCCCTGAACATGTCATATTCAGGTATCTTTTGGTTTGCGCTTTTATATCTCTTTTAATATCTGCAAGGCTTTTCCGCTGCGGTGCATTAGGTTGATAGTCCTTATCGCATAGCCAAATATTTTTCATGATATAAAACTGAACCTTCTCTCGACCACCATTAGCATCATCTCCGCTACAGTGAACTATAGAAGCCACCCCTGTGTTCCGATAACCTGCTGTTCCTGGAGTTCCAACCTCAGATTTGTGTTCCTTAGTATCAAAGCTATACCAGACTAACTCCTGAAAGCCTTTACCACTATTGTTTTGACTTTTATCAGCCGAACGGGTGGCAGAGCGCGTAAAACCTGAAGAGTTTCCAGAAGGCGAAGGAGAGGAAGAAGGTACCGCAGCAGCAATATTGCGTTCAATTTTTTGATACTGAGTAGAGGCATTAGAGACGCCTCTACTTAAACCGCCAGCAATAGCGGCCGCACTTTCGGCACGTCTGCGTCTTTTATAATTCGCATCCCATTCTTCTCTTCTGATTCTCATCTCTTTAGCAAGGTTACCGTCAAATGCATTTCGGTGATCTTCCTTTTGCAACTTGGCAAGTACCTGTTGTTTCTCTTTAGCAATACGCTGGTACAGACTCTCAGGGGGCTCGTAGTGATATCCAAAAGTCCCAGACAAAACTCGCTGCTCAAACGAAACAAAAAGCTCCCTATGACCACCGTAATCTATTTTAATCACATTGACACCATCCCCTAACCACATGACAACATGCCGCCGTGGGATTGAGTAAAATTTGCCTTTTTCATAGTGCTGCCAGTAAGAATAATCCAACCCATCGGAAATAAAATAAGTATCTGAAGTATAGTCAATAATCGCTTCAAGTAACTTCTCTCCAGATGCCCGCGTTAAATATTTATACTCCTTTGAGGAATAAAAAGGCTGGTAATATTTAAGCAGAAATTCAGAGGCAGAGTATTCTTGCTTGCCATGTATATCCGAGCTATGCCCGCGGGATTGACGATCCAGCTTTGTCACAAACAGTTTTGCGACTTCTTCAACTTCTTGCTGGCTGACAAACTCATACCCTTTGTAAATAGGTTTAACTGCACATCCAGTTGACATAAAAGCAACAATAAGTATTAAAAAGAATAATTTAATAAGTTTCATACAGGTATACTCGACATTTCATATTGGTAACCTTAGAGAGTCGCCATCCGGAAACTCTTAATCACAACGGCTAAGTTTTCAAATTGGAAACGAGCAATTTTTCGTTGTGGCGAGGACATCAAGGGTTTGTGCGAAGACGCAGCACTTTAAATCGCACAAGTAAGGCCGCAGGTTGACGCAGCCACAGTGGAAAAGGGCCGTTTCCGAATAAAGGCTAAATCGGAACATGATAACGCCTTTCCCCTGGGGTTAAATCTTTATATATCGAATCCAGTGGTGAATTATAATATTCTTTTTTGACCCGCTTCTTACATTCCCGCATCTCATTAAATATGTCTGAACGCTTATGGTGTAAGAAGAATGCGTCTTTTCGACTGGTCTTACCACGGATAAATTTAATTTTCAGATCACTCTGGCTTGGATTTTCACCATAATAATCAAGCCTTATATACTGCGCGTTCCTACAGGAACTTCCGCCTAGGCCTAAAAACAAAAAGTTTGATACCGCAGGAAAGCGACCATCAGGCCGCATTTTTATATTTTCAGGAAATTGCAAACGTTCACTAACCCAATATATGTGAGAGCAGTATTTCTTAATTGCTGCGACCAGTTTCTGAACAGTCTCTATTGAAACGGCCTTGTAGCCAAGGGAACGATAAGGTTCTGTTTCGGCAAAGTATTTTTCTATGCTGTATTCAGAAATAATAAATTGGCCGACATCGTAGGTATTTTCACCGTAAGAGCCTTCCCCCTCCTTATAAATCGTTCTGGTCGAGGTTTCTACTTTATCAACAAGGGCTTCTGCTATTCTTTCGAGCTCGGCTTGGGCGCGTTTGTTAGCACCAATGTTTTCATAGACATTATCTGGCAGCTTCGTAGTTTTATTTGAGGTGGCTACGCTACCTGCACAACCGGTTATGAATAGGGAGCTTAACAGTATTAAAAATAAGGATTTAAGAGTTCTCATATAGTTCGGGTAAGGGAAAGGGAAAGGGAAAGGGAAAGGGTGTTGTTGACTTATTCCTGATGGATAATCTTTGCTAACAAAACACAATTTTTTCTTAAACTTTATAAAAAATATAAACAATAAACACAATTAAATCAAGCTAATACTCTACCGTCATAAATGTTTACAACAAGCGGAAAATACTTTATTTTTTTGCGAGCATCCAAATCTAACTACTAAATTCAAAGTTTCAATCGCTATCCTCACCAGGTCACAAAAGAGAAAGTGGATTATTTTTGATCTTCAGGAATTTACCAGATAATGGAGCCACATTTCAGGTTCTAGCTGAGATAATCACGGAAAGAAATTAGGGCAAGGATGGATAAAAAGACCGAAAAACAGATAGAAAAAGAACTGCGTGGACAAACCAAATTCAGTATTAGCGGTGCGATTGGTCGCGCTGGAAAAGGTTTGATGAAAGGCGCTTCGCCCATATCTCCGCAGGAACAGGCAAGTAAAACCCTGCAGGAATGGATCAACGTCAATACCTCAGATCCCTCTGGAGCACTCAAAGACATTCTTAAGCGCAGGGTTCGCACGGCTGTCTATCCGGATGCTGTTGATCCACAAAATCCTTTCCCAATATTGACTGAGCTAATCGCCTCTATTCTTGCCAGTGAATACCAACTTAAAGAATTTGTGCGCCAGGTTGATGTGCGCTGGGGTGAAATGTATCAGGAACGTCCCCACTTTGAAAAAGAAGGGCAGCCACCCGACCCTGACGATGAATATACCTTTGCTTCGGTACGCGAAACATTAACCGATCTGAGTGCGAAATTAGCAGTGGAGTAGCGGCTAAGCGCAGCAATACCAATACGCCCTCCAGTTTAAATTAATTCGTCAATAGGGTACCTTTACTCTTGTGTCAGCCAGATTCTTCAGCCCTCCCAACAGAGTGCCATTCTTAAAAATCCTCTTTGATGACAACAAAAATTTCTTGCTCATCCTATCTCTCTTGAATTCTTCTGGTAAAATGAAAGTCACTGCCCTTATCAACACAGATCAAGCGTATACGGAGTTTGCCATGCTAGGGTTCAAGAAAAAGACACCAGCTGAAACGCCCGCTAACTCAATTGAAGCTGAACACTTCCGCAAAGCTTTGTTCCAAAGCATGGCCGTCATTGAATTTTCTCCCGCTGGCATAATCCTTTCTGCCAGCCCTAAATTTACTCATTTAACCGGTTACTCAGAACCGGAACTTACTGGCCAACACCATCGCCAGCTATGTCCATCAGAGTTCGTTAATAGCTCCGCCTATCAAATCTTATGGAAAGATCTTGCTGAGGGAAAAAGCTTTAGTGATCGCTGTAAAAGAATAAGTAAAAACCAAGAAGAAATCTGGCTTGAAGCGACCTATATTCCGGTTAAAGATAAGGCTGGAAAGGTGACTAAAATCACTAAAATTGCCACCGATATTACCCACCAGACCAATAGTGAAAGTGCGCACAAGAGTGAGCTTGAAGCTCTTGATCGCTCCATGGCTGTTATCAGATTTAACCTGAACGGGGAAATTCTCTCCGCCAATAGTAACTTTTCCAGGACCATGGGGTATCGTGAAAGTGAAATCATCGGTAAACACCACCGTATCTTTTGCCCCCCTGAATATAGTTCATCGCCTGAGTATGCTAATTTTTGGCAACATCTTAAAAGCGGTCGGTATCTTGAGGGGCGCTATAAGCGGATTAACAGTCAAAATCAAACGGTCTGGTTGCGAGCAACGTATAACCCCCTGAAAGATTCAGATGGAAATATCTATGGGATAATAAAATATGCATCAGACGTTACTGACATCGTTAACCGTCAAATAGAGGAATCCACAACCGCAAAAATGGCGATGGAGATCGCTGCTAAAACCGCGCATAGCGCCGAAACTGGCGGAGATGCGGTGAATAAAACCGTCCATGCCGTTAAGGGTATCGCCCAAGACCTTGATCACGTCAGTGCAGACATTACGCGACTAAATGATCTTTCGGAACAGATATCTTCAATCCTTGAACTGATTGAAAGTGTTGCCGATCAAACAAATCTTCTGGCACTAAATGCTGCTGTTGAAGCGGCACGTGCAGGGCAAGCGGGTAAAGGCTTTGCAGTCGTTGCCGAAGAAGTCCGTAACCTGGCGGGACGGGCAAGAAAAGCAACTGACGATATTAAAGGCGTTATCGAACAGAATATTGATTTATCAAAGCGAGCTGTTGATCGTGTTGCGACCAGCCAGAGCCAGTTTACCGAAGGGATTAAGGTCGCCGAACAAGCCTCTGATGCCATGAGGGTCATTGGCGATGATGCACAAAAAGTTGTGACCGCCATCGGCAAATTTGCCAGTATTGTTAATTCCGAATAAGGCTGCAATATGTGTCAGAAACATACCCCCCCTTCATGGACGAGCTAACGCAAACATTAGAAGTGTTTGTAAATAGGTCGATTAATACCTATTGCATGATCTAAGATACCACAGTTCTCCAAAAGCGGCTTGAGACTTTCCGATTCTGGCCATTTCAAATAATCCCATTAAAATTGTTGCCTACTTGCCACCCTTTTCATTTCTCTGTACCTTAAACATAAAATAATTTTTCCAGCACAAAAAGGCAAAACAATGAAAACCATAGGCATCATCGGGGGGTTGGGCCCTGAATCGACAGCGGATTATTACCGCGAAATCATCGCAGCTTACAATGCCAAGCACTCTGGTCTGGCCTATCCCGAAATCATCATCTTCAGTGTTCGATTCAATACCTTTCTTGAATTAATCGACGCCAAGCAGTGGGACCAATTGACAACCTTGTTACTTGACAAAATCTACGCATTACAATGTGCCGGGGCCGATTTTGCTGTCATTGCTTCCAACACTCCACATATTGTTTTTGAGCCACTCAGTAAAAAATCTCCCATTCCTTTATTAAGTATTGTTGAAGCAACTTGCAATAAAGCTAAAGAAATGGGACTTAAAAAGGTCGGTTTGCTAGGGACACAGTTAACCATGGCGAGTGACTTCTACCAAAAGCCATTTCAAGCCCAGGGCATTGCGATGGCCGTTCCCTCAACTGAAGAGCAACATTTAATTCATCAGCGTATATTTTCAGAGATTGAACTGGGTATTTTTAAGGATTCAACCCGTAATGAATTGCTTGCAGTCATTAAAAGAATGATAGCAGAAGATGAGATTGATGGTCTTATCTTAGGCTGTACTGAATTACCGCTGATCTTAACCGAACCCAGTTTTGGCATTCCCTTTTTAAATACAGCCGCCATACACTGTGATAGCATTGTCGCCTTCACCGGCGAACAATAGCAGATCCTTATTCCCTGCTTTAAGCTTGCCGCTAACATTCTCTTATAGAGATATTTCCTGTCCGGATTGACCGGATTCTTACTAACCATTGGAGCAATAATGAAAATTTCAAAGTTACTAATTTTTGGTCTCATTCTTCTTCTACCTACCCTTGCCGTTGCAGACTCAGCTTCGGAGAAAGAAGCAGAAAAATTATTAGATACCATGGGCATGGAACAACTTTTAGAGAGATCGATGGATCAGATGCTTAGAGTTCAACTCCAGCAGAACCCGGGGTTGGTCCCATTTAAAGAGATTATTAAGACGTTCCTTGCTACCTACATGAGCTATGACAGCTTGAAACCAGACCTGCTAAAAATGTACGCCGCAGAATTTTCAGCGTCTGAGCTCAAAGAGATCAATGCTTTTTACGCCACAGATGTTGGCAAAAAAACCATTCAAAAAATGCCGACTCTGATGGCTAAAGGTGGACAGATTGGCTCATCCCGTATTCAAGAACACATCGGTGAGCTTCAATCTGCAATAGAAGCCGAATCAAAGCGTTTACAAGAAAATACCGCTAAATAATTCTGTCATACTCAACGAGCTCTGACGATTCACTTCTTTTGAACTATCGTCAAGGCTCGTTATTCCCCCTCAGACATTCCATTTCGTCACGCCTGCCATGCCTAACAATGCCGTCTCTAAATGGAATAACAAGGTTGAATTATCACCACTTGTTCTTTTTATTGTACCCACGTATATATTCATTGTTGCCCATTGCCAGGACACACAAAAGTTTTCCATTTTATTTATCCTTTTTGACCTGATCACATAGGTGATCCGCACTCTCTGAAGTTCCGCGCCTTGCAAGGCGGCAGATTGCAGCGCGTCCGGTAAAGTCTAGAGAAAACAGAGTATTAGAAGAGTTGAGTCTGACATCGGGTGCTTTCCTCATAGGGAAGGCACCCTCTTTTTTTCTTACCCCTGTCAGCAGCATAAAGCGCTACAGACAAATGATTTGGTAAGATTTTTTATATTGATACGTGAGAGAGAAAAAATTTATTTGCCTACCTCCTGAATCTTAGGAGGCTGGCCAAATAAATTATGCGACCGAAAACAATTATTTTTCGCAAGATCAAGGAACGAAACATGACGACAGAAACATTATCAACAACAAAACAACCCGCAGCAACCGCTACCAGCCTGAGAGCATTTATCTATTCTGTCTTTTTCCAGAATGTCAAAGCAGAGCATTCCCGCGGCAGTTATGGAAGAACCAGTATGGGTTTATAAAAAGCGATTGTTTTCATCCGGAAAGAAACCATTTTCGGATGAATAACTACTTCTCGTTAACTCCCAGCGCATCAGAACCCGCACTAGCGGATAAACTTTCCACCAGCAACAGTGCCGGAACCGACAATTTCTCAAAATCCTTAGCGCAGATCATAAACATGCGGTGGGTCCAGTCATCTTCGACCGGAACGGTTACCAGACCCTCATAGGGTAGCGGCTCTCCACGAGGAATCAGGGTAATACCCAAGTGGTCCGACACAGCCCGGCAGGCGTTTTCAATACTCGACACCTGGAAACGGCATTTATAGGTTTTGCCAACCTTAATCGCCTCTTCTTCCAGGCGCTGGGAAACCAGACTACCAGGAAACAGATCGACCACATCGTAATCAATAATATCTGCCGAAGTTACACTTTCTCGATTGGCCAGAGGATGAGAAGCAGGCACCAGTAAATCCAGATCATCATGCCGATAAGGAAGAACCTGGAGTCTATTGTCGGTATCGGCAGCTTCCCAGCAAACACCGATATCTGCCTCACCTTTTTCAACTTCATCAATCACATCGAAGGTGACTTTCTCGATAATTTCGACCTGAACCTGGGCATACAAGCGCATAAAATGACCAATATCCCTGGCTAGCAGTTTCATAACCGAGGAATAAGAGCCACACACCCGGACTTTACCACGCACGTCTTCACTGAAAGCGCTCAGTTCCTTATGCATTTCTTCCATCAGCCCAAGAATTTCATCCGCATAACGCCACAGAACCATACCTGCCGGGGTCGGTTCCACCCCTCGTGAACCCCGTAATAACAATGGGGTACCCAGATCACGTTCCATGGTGCTTATCCGCTTGCTTATAGCAGACGGAACTGTGGCTTGCTTGGCCGCAGCATGGGCAATATTTTTTTCTTTGCAGACCGCACTGAAAAATTTGAGTGAAACCGTATCAAATAATTGCATCACTTCTTGCCTTTGCTCTTTTTGGGCTTCTTCCGCCCACTGGTGCTGGGCGCTTTAGCCCTTGTCTGTTTCATTTCCGCAGGTGCGACGGGTTTGGCAGGAACAACAAATAACAGATACGCCCCAAGTAGCGTCAGCGTACTCCCTGCCACCATAAGTCCCCAACCAAGAGAGATCAGCGTACCTTGCTGAATAAACTGATAGCCATTAGGGATACAGGGAACTCCAGAAAGCAGACAGCCTGCAGCCAACCGTTGTCGGGGAATCATTGTGCCTCCAGATTGATTATGAACCAGATGAACACTTAAAGATCAAAAATAAATGCGGAATAGAGCATTACGACAATTAATTATATTTTCAGGTAATTTAACGTTGATAGCGTTGATTTGGAAGAATTTTTGTTATTCTTGCGGTATTTGGTAATACAATTGCGGTCAAATAGACGAATCCTCTTCCTCAAGAAAAGTAGAAATCAGGGACATTTTCAGAACAGAAACTAGCTAAAAATCTCAGAATATTTCTGCTCAATCGCGTGAAAAACAATGGACACTACCCAGTTTTCTTTGGTCTCCCAGGATTGCGTGGCCTGAGAGTCATATCTAATAAATCGTCTTGCTTGTCAGTAATATGGGCTACCGCACTTGTCCACTGATAATCTTGTGCCTTTCGGACCATATTTGCATTGACAGGATTTCTTTCAATGTAACGAAACGGTCCATAGATACTGGTCTTACTCCACCATGCATGAAAAGAAGCGGTTTTGCCAGATACGGCTGGACTGGTTGATTTTACGATTAAGATATTGTGTATAAATCTGATTAGTTAGCCCAATGCCACGGGCGAGGGAATTTTCTTTTTCAGGGACAGCTAAAAGATGAATATGGTTGTCCATCAGGCAATAGGCCCAGATCTTGAAATCAAAGCGTTGTGAGTTTTTTGCCAGAAGCTTCAGGTATGTAGATTTATCCTCATCGTCAAAAAAGACTGTTTGGCGGTTATTTCCGTGCTGAGTGATTTGGTGAGGATATCCAACTGCAACTATTTAATGCCCGGAATTTAACTCCTTCCTTCCTTGAGTTTAAGCTGAAAAGTGATGCTATCGTATTTATGATTTAAATGACATTCCGTACTCTCTGCTTATAATGCGATCTTCGCCCATGGAACACGATGAATTTAACCTTGAATTGCTCGAACCTTACCTCACAGATACCAGTAAACGATAATGTGTTTATCGCATAGATCGGAGATTTTCTTGGCATACGCTGGGTGGACAGGTAAAATAGACGAAATGTAACCGCCCCTTAAAAACCTTTAAGAGTTTTACCGCATTCTTCCTCCCTTTTAAGGAGGGTTCTATGTCTTAACCCTGGGGAAACGCCAGCTTATGCCCCCGCTTCATACCAAGATAAGGTCCGCCATGTTGCATCGCCCCACGGTAATCAGAATTATCGCTTTTGTCGGCGCTATCCACGCTGTTATCTCTATGGTCGTCCTTAATCCTGAGGGTTCTTTTTCTTCCCCGTCCAACCTGGATTTTCCGGGCATCCTCTTTCTGAGTCTGATTTTATTTATTGTGACCGGTATCTGCACATACTATTTTACCTGTGTTCTGGTTACCAGTTCCTGGTACGACAGAGTCATCATCGCTCTGACCGCGGCCGCTATCGGCTGTGGGGCTGTTGATACCTATCACCCCGTAAGCTATGCTCTTATTGGCTTAACCGTTGTCGGCACGGCTATTTTCAGCTTTCTGCGCCAGGAAAGAAAGCGGCATTTCCCGACCATCAAGCTGGCCATGGGAGGAGCAGCACGTGGACAGCGGGCAAAACGCCCCTGATAAATGGGACTTTGAATGATCCATAAAGTCCAGGGCAGTCGCATGGTTCACTAATAGTTCCATCCGCGAGCCTGCTGTGCCATCCCCCTGGTCGCTTAGCTGAGCATATTCCTTAATCTTCCCCAAGGGCATCCCTGTCTCTTTTAGTCTGGGAGTAAACTCTACCCACAGCGGTGGAAAAACCTGGTCGTTAAAAGTCTTTTTTCATAATTGAATCAATCGCAAATCCCGTACCTACAAGGGTAGCGACCGCAGCACTTGTCTGGACAAAAGTTCGGGTGGGCATATTTTTCAGGATAATGGTTGCACATGTTCCCTTGACAAGGCTATTGGCTAGTGAGTGACCAAGAGAGCCTTTACCATTTTTCAAAGCCGCTAGATTAGAACCAAAGGCAATAGCTGCAGCAAGAAAAATTGCCGGATCGACTGGTCCCTGAGTGATGGGTAGCATCGTACTGCGAACGGCAAAGGATGGAACGGTTTGACTGAATGACGGTCCGGCTGGCGACGTAAATGTTCCCGAATACATGGATTCTCCATTATTTCTAAATATATGTAATATAATTTTGCATTATAGCATAAAAGGACGGAACCAAAAAGTCACCTAGCCTAGCAAAACAGAAAGGAATAGATGGATTTTATTACTTAAGAATAAGGACCATAATCGATAAAACACAGCTATAAGCAGAGACGCCTTTAGGCGTAGATATCAATATTCTGACCAATGTTTGGATCAATAGGGACTGCAGCCGAACTAATCAGCGTAAGTGCAGCTTGTCCGGTTTTTTCCTGCTGGTTGAGGCTGCCCCGCACACCCGACATTGACGTTGCATAGCCTCTAGCCAGGGGATAATTTTGTGCAGCAGATACTCCCGCAATGCTTGAAGTCATAGGACCTCCCTCGAAAGCGCTATCTTAGATACAGATCTTAACATAATTGTTACGATCAAAACCATACAATCAAGGAAAAATCACTGAATATCAGATAGTTAAAAAACTAACAGATATTTAAATTCCAGAAGATATCAGGTTAAGACACTGCAGAGAATTGAGAAGAACAGGAACTGAAGAGGATTATTTTGTGGTTTGGGGTCGGACCAAGCTAACAATTTGATATCGTATGTGGTTTGGGGTCGGACCAAGCTAACAATTTGATATCACTGACTTTCAATCAAAATGAAGGGGTGCTTTCAGCCTTAAACACCCCTTTTTGACCATAAAATCATGCTCGTAACCATGGAAGGAAAGCCATGGAGTTCCAAGGACAGTATATAGATCTTTGACAAAGCCTTGTTGCCTGATAGTCTTTCCGGCATATCAATTTCCGCCATGATTGGCGGGGGCATTTGTGGCAAGAACGCTTTGCTAGCATATCTGATGATGTTTTGTCACCTTTGTCTCCTCTAGTAAGCCGCAATTAAAGTATTTTTTCGTATACTCCTTTTGAAGGTGTCGGGTGAGCGCCTCCTGGTTCTCGAAGATCTCCCAGAGGACGAAGTGGTTGATATCATCGGTATCTTGAAAGACTTTGAATTCGAGGCACCCTGTTTCCTGTACCGTTTTTTCCACCAGTTCCTGTATCTCGGCTTTCAGTTGATCTGATTTTCCTGCAACACCTATTATATGTGCCGTCATTTCCATTTGCATAATGTTCTCCTTGTTACTGGTGCTGGATAATCTTCATATTCTGGGTAGCTTTACACATTCACGCCTTTCATTCCCTCGACGGTATATCTTTCACCTGTCACTTTTGTTGAAGTCAAAAGAGTTGAGAGCTCCTGTAAATCTTCTTGGTTTAAACTGACGTTTACCGCATCAGCATTTGATTCGAGATTTTTCATCTTACTGGTACCTGGAATTGGTACGATGTTATCGCTCTGGGGGAATGCCTAAGGGACGTTGTTCAAATGTTGAATAGATTTCCTTTTACGCTTCACTAGCCCTATACCAAGAGTTGCCCGAATCGATATTCCCGGCTTGTATCTCTCCCTTTCGGGGTCGGACCGAGATAACCTACTAGAAAGACAAAGTAATTGTTAATTTTAAAAGGATTTTTCACGCTTAAATGGCTCTTAAAATTAAAAATTCATGTGATTTTATAGAAGATTAGCTTGGTCCGACCCAGATAGGAGTAATAAAGGTTATTGAATGTAAGGTCTTATTAGTTGTTTATGCTGTCCCTGGAACTCTTTAGTATTGTGGGATGTGTAGATCTGACCCCTTTATGCTACCCCCATACCTATCTTTTTTCTGGATACCTATCATAAAAACCATGTAGTTGCTCTAATTCTATTTTACATTTAGAGCATGGTACATGTTCATCGTAAATATGTTCATATACCGTTTCGCATTTTGGGCAAATTTTAACATGGTTTCGTATTGGGATTTGGGGTTCTCCTTTTTTGTCGAAAAAATATAGAATTATAGGGCCACATGCTATAAGCCCCAAGCCTAGTAATATTAATGCCCAATTATCATCACTTCCTGGATTTGCCTCAAACCTAGCAGCTTGACCAAAACCCAGAGTCATGACGACTAGACCAACAGCGATCAAAAAATATGAAACAAATTTTACCATTATGGCAATACCCCTATTGTATGGAAAGGATGCATCGGATCAAGCTAACAATCTGATATCACATCAGTTTAATAAAAACAAAAGGGTGTTTTGTCCTTGAAAAAAACTCGGAACACTTCCCCTTTTTCTACAACATGCCTATGAAGCCAAAACACCTCTACTTAGAAAAACTTCCTTTGCAACAAACATAGCATTCAGGGCCGCAGGAAATCCGGCATATACAGCCATTTGAATAATAACCTCCACAATCTCTTCAGGTTGGCAGCCGACATTAAGCGCACCATGAATATGCACATTTAACTGCGGCAGACAGCTTCCTAAAGCGGTCAGTGCTGCAACGATTGCTATTTCGCGGCTTTTTAAATCTAAACCGGGGCGTTGGTAAATATCACCAAAAGGAAATTCAATGGTGTATTTGGCTAAATCCGGAGCGATTGCGATTGATCTGCTTGAAGATACCAATCTTTTCATAATAACGCAGGGTATAGGCGGAGATACCTGCAAGCTTAGAAAATTCTTTAATATTCATGGTTTCACCAGGTGGATAGGGAGGAAAACAACTATAAAAGGACAGGAAGAGAGTCTAACCTGATAAGGGAGAAGAGGACAGAGGTATTCCATACCGATTCAAATGTCCTTAAACGATGTGAAAAAAAAGTTTTGACCTGACATTTGAAATCGATAGCGCCAGGGCTCCTATTGCCTTACCGAAACCTCATATGTCCTAAGGTTTGACAGAGGGTACCCCCCCTGAAAATCCAGGGAATTCTGCTTGAAACACGCTAGAGGGACTTCTAAGCCCTTTGTTGGTGTTGATAATCCTGAATAGATTCAAGTTCTTTTTCTTCAGTCTGACGGGCCTTATAGAGATCCCAGCGCATCTGCAAATTTAGCCAAAAATCAGCGCTCATGCCGAAAAACTTAGCCAGGCGCAAAGCTGTGCTCGGAGTAACGCCACGTTTCTGGTTGATTAATTCGTTGACACGCTGGAAAGGTACATGAATGGCAGCGGCCAAATCTTTTTGGGTGATTGACATCGGCTGCAAAAACTCCTCACGAAGCATTTCTCCGGGATGAGTTGGCGGCCTGTTTGTTGGAATGCGTACCATAATAAACCCCTTAATGATAATCGGTTATCTCCACTTGATCTGGTCCAGCATCCGACCAGATAAAGCAGATCCGGTATTGATCATTGATCCGGATGCTGTGCTGCTCCTTGCGATCACCGCTTAACGCTTCAAGGCGATTGCCCGGTGGAACTCTCAACTCATCCAATGTGGTTACCGAGTCGAGCTGATCTAGCTTACGCGTGGCCACCTTCCAAAGCAATTTGGGACAGGATTTGCGTGCCTCCTTGGAAGAAATACCGTTGAATATATCTTCAGTTGCTTTGTCTTTGAATGAGATAATCATGGAATAACGGTATCACGGTTGTTATGCTACGACAAGAGATTTTGATAATACTCTGCATTCAAAAATCGGAATTCTACATTTGAAACACAACTTCCAGATATTTTCTGTTAGGTCAGATCCAGATTTTTACATATAAAAAAGAGAGGCTTTGCGTACCGCCAAGCCTCTCTTTTTCACGATTGTTACTACTTAAACAACTCGTTTTTCCGTATCAGTCAAAATACTCTTCGGCCTTTTTCATGGCTTCAATCAACATTTCCTGGCTGATCTTTTCAGGCATCCTCAACATAAGAGTATCGTTCATGGTCTTAGCTGCAACCTTCTTGAGGTTATCGTCAGAATATGGCATTCCCAAACCTTTTAATGAAGGCGTTAACCCTAGCTTGCCAAAGAAATCGACAACGTCATCAATATAGTCTTGAGGTTTATTTTCAAGATAGAGCTGAACGACAATGCCATAGCCTACCTTTAGACCATGTAAAACGTCATGAGATTCTGGAATAACTGTGACGCCATTGTGAATGGCATGTGCCGCTGCTCCCCGCGATGTATTTTTACCAACCGACTGGATAATTGCAGTAAGATAAATAATGATATCAACGGTTTCCTTTAATTCTGTTGAAACTTTATTCTCTTCTGAGTTGGAAAAGGCCACTATCGCGTTCTGGCGCAATTTTTCGTAGAGGACACTAGCTAAACTCATGGCCATAACGGTCTCTAAGTTTGGATCTGAAATACCACTTTCAACAGCTTTCCCTTCATACCATTTAGCAAAGGAGTCCAAGATACCAGACAAGAGATATTTAGATGGTGCGTTGGCAATAACCTTGGGATCAACCATGACCAGTTGTGGATTTTGAGTCATGAAGTAATCGTAATCAAAGGTCCCTTCTTCCGTATACATGACGGCAAGTGGTGAAGCGGCGGCACAGGTTGCAGCAACGGTTGGAATAGTCACCACCGGAAGACCTAAGTCCTCAGATGCGGCTTTAGCAGCATCTATCGCTTTACCACCACCGACACCGATAATCACGTCGGCCTGCATTGCACGTGCGTTTCTTTTAATAACTTCAATATTTGACCTGGCGACTTCGCCATGAAAAATATGCTTCTCCCAATAAATACCTTTTTGATCAAGTGCCTCTAGCAAGTCACCTTCGACTGACTTAAGGCCTTTTTCTCCACCCGAGATCAGCGCTCTTGTCCCCCACTCAATAATATAATCACCAGCTTTTTTCAGTATATCTTCCTGATTTATGTACTGTGCAGGAGCAACCTGCATATAGGCTGTTTCGGGATCTAATCCGGATAATTTATTCATGTTAAACGTTCCTCTTAAATAAATAGAATTGACGGCAGTTTTATTCTAGAGAGCTCCAGATAAGGCATTCGCTTCTCATCCAAAATGATTTGGGACAAACATGACGATGTCTGGAAAAACAATGAGTAGCCCCATCACTGCTAGCAGAGTGAAGAGAAAGGGCATTATTGATTTAACAAGATCTTCCAATGATATGTTGGCCACTCCGGTTGCGACATAAAGAACGGTCCCAACCGGTGGGGTAATCAGGCCAATGCCGAGGTTTATCGACATAATGACACCAAAGTAAACAGGGTCAATGCCGACTGATTTCATAACGGGTAACAGTATTGGAGCTAAAATAAGCATTGCCGGGGTCAGATCCATGACGAACCCAACTAAAAACAGCAATACGTTTGCAATCAGCAAAACCGCAATGGGATTGGTCGTAAAAGAGGTTAGAAAAGCAGATAGGGTAAAGGGAACTCTTGCCATGGTTAGCAACCATGCAGTTACCATGGCCATCCCACATAGGAACAGGACAATTGCGGTTGTCTTTGCCGTTTCCAACAGGATTGCTGGCAAATCTTTTAGGGTAATCTCACGATAGGCGAAGAGTCCCAGTAGTAACGCAACAAATGCGGCAACAACGCCAGCTTCGGTCGCAGTAAAAATACCCCCTAAAATGCCCCCAACTACTAATACAGGGATAGTTAATGCAAGCCACGCACCTTTAAACGTTTGCCACAAACGGCTCAGATTAAACTGTTTAACTGGTTCCTCTTTAGCAAGTTGACCATAGCCATGTTTTTTGGCTGAAAAGTAAGTAGCAACCATTAAAGCGACACCAACAAGAATGCCAGGAACGATGCCAGCTAAAAATAACTTGGCGATAGAAGTTCCGGTAATAATACCGTAAAGAATAAAAGGAATACTTGGTGGAATAATAATACCGATAACGGCGGAAGAGGCGGTAACCGCTGCAGAAAAATCTGCAGGGTATTTTTGCTTGATCATCGGTGGAACTAATAGCCCCCCAATAGCCGCAGTATCAGCAATTGCAGACCCTGAAATACCACCAAAAAACATACTGGCTAAAATATTGACGTGGCCTAAGCCACCTGTAATATGGCCGATAATGGCATCTGCAAAAGCGACCAACCGCTGCGCGATCCCGCCCCTGTTCATAACCTCGCCAACAAACATAAAAAAGGGTATCGCCAGAAGGGGAAAACTGTTCATTCCTGAGATCATTTTTGATGGCAGCACCATGAAAGGCAGATCCATCAGTTGAATAATCGCGATATTTGACAAGCCCAGGCAAAAAACAACAGGCGTTCCAATCAAAACAAAGGTAAATAACGTTCCTAAAAAAAGCCAAAGAGCCATTGGGTACTCCTAAAGAAAATTCAGCCTGTTTATCGCTATTTTGCGTTCATAAAAAGATTGAAATTCTTTTTTATTTTAGCAAGACAGATTAAGACCAACATAAGTCCACTAACAGGAACGACAGCGTATATATATTTCATAGGAAGATATAACGCTGGAGAAACATTGGTTGCAGAATTTGCCACAATGTAGCCGTAATAGGCGATAATTATGCAGACCAATAATATGAGAAATTCTGAAATGAGAGCGACTAATAGTTGAATTTTTCTGGATGGTATTTTTGAAACAAGAAAATTAAGGCCAACATGCTCAGATTCGACATAAGCCCATACCGCTCCAAGAAATGAGATCCATATAAATATAAATCGTGACATTTCATCAGCCCATCCAATTGAGCTATTTAAGAAAAATCGACAAAATACATTACTTCCGACGATTAAAAACATTGATGACGTCATTAGTATTAATGCATTTTTATAACAATTAGAAATAATACCGATTAGCTTTTCACCCATAATAAGCGCCTACTTTGATCTTCTAAATTGATAAAAATTTCAGACACTAAATAAATTTATTTGGTCAATGGATAATTAAATTTAAATCTATTTATTTTTCTTGAAACTTTTTGACTTGCTTTTGAACATCTTTAACCAGTTCAACACCAATTTCTTTTTCGAATTGGGCATAAACAGGCTGTACGGCTTTCTGGAAAGCTGCTTTTTGCTCTGGAGTCAGGATTGTGACTGTCATCACCTTTTTCAGATCTTCCAGGTAATCAGCATTCATTTTGCGGTTTGATTCACGATTTTGAACCTTAGCTTTTTGAGCTGCATCGTAAACAACCTTTTGCAAATCTTCAGGCAACTTGTCATAAAACTTCTTTGAGATCATAAGGACAAAGGGAGAGTAAACGTGGCCCGTATCAGTAGCAAACTTCTGAACTTCAAAAAACTTTTGCAAATAGATGGTTCCCCATGGGTTTTCCTGACCATCGACAACGCCTTGTTGCATGGCAGAAAAGAGTTCACCAAAAGCCATTGGGGTGGGGTTAGCGCCTAATTTTCTCCAGGCAGCCAAATGCATTGGGTTTTCCATGGTCCGGACTTTCAGGCCTTTAACATCTGCTGGGCTAGCGACGGCTTTTGCACTATTGGTCAATTGGCGATAACCATTTTCCCAGAAAGCAAGGCCAACAATACCAATTTCGTTTAATTGCTTAAGGAGACTTTGGCCAACAGGACCATCCAAGACATAGTCAGCTGACTGAGGGGTCGGAAAAAGAAATGGCAAATCGAAGACTTTAAAACCATTTACAAAAGGAGCTATTGGTGCAGTTGAAGGACAGGTCATTTCCTGAACCCCCATCTGTAAGGCCTCCATCATCTCTCTGTCATCGCCTAATTGACTAGAGTGATAGAGATTAACAGCAATGCGTTGTTGACTATTTTTTTCGACAAGCTCTTTAAAATATTCCAGAGACTTAAATTGAGCAGATTTATCATTGAGGCCGATGCCAGCATTGATTGTAAAATCCGCTGCAACAAGATTAGTAGCTAAAATCAACACCATTGAAAGTGAAAGAACCAGACCATACATTTGCCTTGCCTTCATGTTAAAATCTCCCTTAGGTTAGCTTCCGTAAGATATCCATTGACCAAAATTGTATTTTTGAAATTTTGTTACTTATTTTGGAATTCGGGCTTTGTGCTATGTGGCTAAAAACAGATTTTTCTATGACATGGGAATTTGGGAACAGAGGTGTAGCGTTGATTTGATATGCTATATTCTTTTCGAACAGTTTTCCGACCAAAGCACGTATTGGACAATCGCTTAAATAGCCGTTTCTGATAGTCACGTCTTTATCGAATTCCAACACTTTTTATGCCTTTCAGCCTTTTAACTATTATTTAAAAACGTTGCTTTCCTTAATCTTCTCGAATAATTCTGGACCATTTCTCTTTACGTATAATGCTAGCTACCGGCCAAGAAGGAGATGCTTCCGAGAGCACTCTGCCTAAACTAATCAGAAATAAAATACAGCCAAAGCCAGGAAAAAGAAGACCACTTGAAAATTAAAGCCGAGCAAAAAGACATCAGACAACCTGACTGCATTTCTTCCGACACAGAATCTTATATATGGAATTAAAAGTCAAATAAATTTCAAAAGCCTGATTTAAAAAACAGATAAATGGCATTAATTATCTGATATTACATGATAATTTATTCTCATGATTTAAAATCAAAAATATAAACTTGCCTTTATTGAAAATAATCACTCAAAGCAATTAATCATGTCATCAGATGTTTCGATTGCTGCATTATTGTTTTTTTCGGTTCAGAGGTTTATTCTTTGTGATAGAATAAATAATCGTTTGTTTGAGATGGCTACTTTGATTTAAGGACGAAACACTGTGACAGCAAAAACCCAACAACAATTTTCCAGCATTGACAACCTCTCGCTCACCGACCGTGTTGTTGAAAATATAGAGCGGATGATCATCGACCAGAAAATCAAACCGGGTGAAAAACTCCCCAATGAACATGACTTGGCAAATCAACTAAAAGTTGGGAGAAGTACTGTCCGCGAAGCTATTAAGCGATTGGAATCCCGAAATGTTTTAAATATTATTCGCGGCAGCGGTACCTACGTTTGCGACCTTCCCGGGCTGATTGAGGACCCTTTTGGATTTCGCTTTATAGCCGATAAAAAAAAGTTGGCGCTTGACCTTTGCGATATTCGACTCATGATAGAGCCCCGCCTGGCTGAATGTGCGGCGCTCAACTCTACGGCAAAAGACGTCGATGAATTACAGCTGTTATGTGATCAGACAACTGAGCTAATCAGGAAAGAATCGGTTGCGTTTGCTGAAAAGGATATTGAATTTCATACGAAAATTGCTCAGTGTTCAGGAAACCAGGTCGTCCATAAACTCATCCCTTTCATTCACCAAGGAATCAGCCTCTATTCACAAGTCACAGTTCCTGCACTGACAGCACGTGCACCCATTACCCATCAACTTGTCGTTGATGCCATTAGAGCACGTAACTCCAAAGATGCCAAAGATGCCATGGAAGAACATCTGCACGATAATCTTGAAATTCTAAAAAATGTCGAGCTTGGTGATTGAGTTCTTGGAGAAATTATTTAAAGAGCTACTACTTTGAAAAATCAATAATTCTTAAGACATTACATCATGCGCCAACCTGCCTGATTTTATCTTTAAAATTACACGATTAATCTTGATAAACATCAAGATTACGGGCTAGCGATTATCAGCACACCCCCTTCAGGTGAAGGAGGTGTGCAGAATCGTTAATTATTGGGCAATTGCTTCAACTTCGAGGGCGAGGATGACTTTATCGCCAATCAGCACGCCACCGGTCTCCAGGACCTGGTTATAAACCAGACCAAACTCTTTACGATCAACCTCACCACGGGCTTCAAAACCGACACGCTTATTCCCCCAAGGGTCGACTGCAGTTCCGGAAAATTTGCCTTTTAAAGTGATCTCCTTAGTAACACCTTTGATGGTCAGATCACCTACGACCGAAATATTGTCTGCACTACCACTGACCTTTTTACTTTTAAATGACAGCTCAGGAAACTTTTCAACTTCAAAAAAGTCAGCACTGCGTAAATGGTCATCACGCTGATCAACACGTGTATTAATAGAAGTAGCCTGAATGGTTGCTTCGGCAGAAACCAGCTGTTTTGCATCGGCATCAGCGACTAACGAACCGGTGAAATCGGTAAAATTACCCCGCACCTTAAAGGCAACCAGGTGAGGAATGGTAAAGTGAATCTGTGAGTGAGCAGGATCGATACTATATGCTTGCTCAACAATAGGGTTAGCGGAAGAATCAACAGCTACAAATGCGGAAAAAAGTTTTTTTAACATGAGAGAACTCCTATTATGTAAAAGATACGTGATGTTTGTTGATTGTTGTAACCAATCTCTATGTGACAACCTTAGTATCATTCTATATAGATTGAAAATATTTTAAATCACATATCTATATAGTTTTTATCTATATTTACTTTTCCTCTTTCACAGCAGACGAGCCATGGAGATCTTGATAGAAAAAGTTCTTTCCAGCGATGCGGCGATTGTTGCCTCTGCAGGGAATGAATCCAGTAAGTAAGACTCATGACGGCTTCTTAAAAAACTCATTCACCCAGAGCCTATTACGTTTTTCTAACCAGTTTTAATCAAGATATATTATACTCTTCCAGTCATCACTTTATTTCCCAAATATCACCTTTAACAGTCACGTTATTTGCTATAGAGGAATTTTTCATTGAAAGAGCTGCTTCGTTCGACATTACTCACCACCATTCTGCTGCTGGCGCTTTTTATACCTTGCGCACCGGCGACAGATTGCATGAATGAGGATCTGTGGCGTGCAGCTAACTATGGCGACCTTCAGGAAGTTGTAGAGTGCATTTCAGCTGATGTTGATATTAACAGTCGCAACTACATTGGAGAAACGGCCATCCTTTTCGCGGCAGAAAATGGCCATACCGATGTCGTTAAACAATTAATTACAGCTGGTGCTGATGTAAATAATCAAGCAGGTGGTGGGTATACAGCGTTAATGCTGGCCGCTCAGAATGGCCATAATCAGATTGTTGCTATGCTCCTTGCCGCACAGGCAAAAACCAATACCCAAGCCTTTGGTGGTATTACCGCTTTGCTTGTCGCAGCACAAAACGGTCATAGCGCTATTGTCAGCCAACTGATTACCGCTAAAGCAGATGTCAACATCCCTAACGATGTTGGTTCAACCGCCCTTATTATGGCAGCCCAAAATGGTCATACTGAGATCGTTGCTACCTTAATCAACGCCGGTGCCAATGTGAATATGAAAGCAGAAGGTGGAGTAACAGCGTTAATTGTGTCCGCCCAAAATGGCTATCTACCTATTGTCGAACACCTGATTGCTGCCGGAGCTAACATCAATTGCTACATCGATAATTACCGCACTCCTTTAACCCTCGCAGCGCAAAATGGTCATGCCGAAATCGTTGCTAAACTGCTTGCCGTTGGTGCCGATGTTGATTGACCACTGATGCAGTAAAAAATTAAATGTATATTTAATCTGACTGTATCATCTTTCTCTCCCCTTACAGTTCCACATATTGAGAGATTTTCCCAATCTTGTTATTCCCTAACAGAGTTGCTATAAGTAAAAGAATAAACATTCTATTTACTGCTATAAGAACAATCTTTGCTCTTTTCTACTTCAAGGACACATTACATGTTTAAATCACCAGATACACTCCATCAGGAGATACAACAACTCGGAGCATTGCTCGGCCAGACGATCGCCAGCGACAAAACACCTGAGATGGTTGAAAAAATAGAAGAGATACGCGAGTTGGGGAAATCGTCCCGCACTGGAGAAATGGCAGGCTACGAAAAATTGTTACAGAAACTCGAAGCGTGCAGCGATGAAGACCTGCTTATCTTTGCCAGAGGCTTTTCAAAATTTCTTAATCTCGCCAACATTGCAGAACAGGAATTTTTCAATACGCCAGAAGGAGAAGCGCTTATTGCCAGCGAAAGTAAAGATGATCCAGGCTTAATTATTCGTCTGAAAAATAGTGGCATTGACCCGGTTCGCATCCGCGAAGCGATTGAAGACCTGCATATCGATCTGGTCCTGACTGCCCACCCTACTGAAGTGCTGCGCCGCAGCATGATCAAAAAGTACAACGAAATTAATCATTGCCTGCGGGAAAAACCATTCGGGACCAGCAACCGGGCGACCACCAGACGCCTGGAAGATTTATTTACTCAAAGTTGGTACTCCAATGAAATCCGCCCCCAGCGCCCTACTCCGTTGGATGAAGCTAAATGGGGCTTTGCGGTCATCGAACAGCCCTTGTGGAATGCGGTACCACGCTTTGTCAAAGGGCTTAAAAATAAAATTCATGACCAGCTTGAAATCGAACTACCACCAGAATTTTGCCCCATCCGCTTTTCATCCTGGATGGGCGGGGACCGCGACGGCAACCCCTTCGTCACCGCAAAGATGACACGTTCGGTTACCTTGCGTGCCCGCTGGCAGGCTGCTGAACTCTTCTTAAGTGACGTAAAAGCATTAATCGATGAACTGTCAATGTGGAACGCCAGCCCAGAGCTACTTAAGGTCACCGGGCAAGTCGCTGAACCATACCGACATTTGCTTAAAGAATTACGTTCCCTTCTTACCGACAGCCGAACTGAGCTGGAAAAGCTCATGTTCACGGGTGAATGGGACGAAGACAAAGTCATCAGCAGTAATCGTCAGCTTCTAGAACCGCTTGAACTGTGCTACCGCTCCATGTGTGAATGCAACATGAGCACCATTGCCAATGGTCGTCTTCTGGATACCTTGATCCGTGCTCGTTGCTTTGGCATTTTCCTGGTTCGCCTCGATTTTCGTCAGGATTCCGAATTCCATGCCAAAGCCATTGCCGAAATTACCGAAGCATTAGGCCTTGGCGATTATCTTAAGTGGGATGAAAAGAAAAAAGTCGCGTTTCTAAAAGAAGAGTTAAAGAACAACCGCAGCATCCTGCCTATTGACTGGGAACCAAGTGCTGAAACTCAAGAAGTCATTGATACGATGCGCCTTCTGGCCAAGCAGGATCAGGAAGCGGTTGGCATTTATATCATTTCAATGGCCAGCGAAGTCAGTGATGTTCTGGCGGTACAACTTCTGCTTAAAGCCGCAGGTGTTCCGTTTAAAATTCCAATTGCACCACTATTTGAAACTTTGGACGACCTGAACGAAGCGGAACGCGTTGTCTCCGACCTTTTCAATTGCCCTGAATACAAAGCCTATATGGGTAAACAACAATACGTCATGGTTGGTTATTCCGATTCAGCCAAGGATGCCGGGGTACTCTCTGCTGCCTGGGCTCAATACGAGGCGATGGAAAAACTGGTTGCCTTGTGTGCGCGCCAGGGAGTCAAACTCACCTTGTTCCATGGCCGTGGTGGCACCATTGGTCGTGGGGGCGGCCCGGCCCACTCGGCTATTTTATCGCAACCACCAGGCTCCCTGAAAGGTGGTTTCCGCGTCACCGAACAGGGCGAAACCATCCGCATGAAGTTTGGCACCACAAAAGTCGCCCAGAAAAGTCTGGCCATGTATGCTGATGCAATTCTCGAAGCTCTGGTTATGCCACCACCACAGCCACAGGCAGAATGGCGCACTCTCATGGACAAACTGTCTGTAAGCGCTTGTGGTCATTACCGTTCGTTCGTGCGCGATAATAAAGATTTTGTCCGTTATTTCCGCCAGGCTACGCCAGAACAAGAACTGGCCCACCTGCCCCTGGGAAGTCGGCCATCGAAACGTAAAAAGGATAATAGCATCGGCAGTCTGCGAGCTATTCCATGGATTTTCGCCTGGGCTCAGAACCGCCTGGTTTTACCAGCCTGGCTTGGTGCAGCTCAAGCGATTAAGGAACAGGCTGATGCTGGACAGGGTGACATAATTAAAGAAATGACCGAAAAGTGGCCCTTCTTTCGAAGCAGATTGAGCATGCTCGAAATGGTGCTGACCAAGGCCGACTGCAATATTTCCGCAATGTATGAAAAACATTTGGTCGAAGAGGAATTACAGCCGATTGGAACTGAATTACGTGACCAGTTTAAGCAAGATCTTCACTTCTTGCTTGAATTCTCTGGTCGCGATGGCTTGATGCATGATGCCCCCTGGAACCTGGCCTCGATTCGGCGCCGCGAATCATACCTGGCACCACTACATATGATGCAAATTATCCTGCTGAAACGCTTCAGACAACAACCACCAGCCGATGATCACAACCCTCTGACCCAGGCCATGATGATCACCATAGCAGGGATCGCAGCCGGTATTCGCAATACGGGGTAAGAAGTTTTCCAAAACGTGAAAAATAAAAATATTTTTCAGATCGGAAACGAGCAATTTTTCGTTGTGGCTAGGAAATCAAGAGCTTGTGCGGAGGCGTAGCACTTTACGCCGCACAAACAAGCCCGCAGATTGACAACGCCACAGCGGAAAAGGGCCGTTTCCGGCAGAAAAATTAAAAAAACCACCCTGCACTTGCGGGGTGGTTCACTTCAAACAATTGCATGAATAAAATTGTTCGAAAAAACTTACTTGCCTTCTTCTTGATCCAGAGGGGTTTTGCAGAAAGGGCAAACCTTTTGCTTAACACCACCTAAGGCAACAAGTTTCTTACCACATTTTGGGCATTCTTGCGGCTTTTCAACTCCACCAGGACGAAAACACATAGCGATCTCCTTATTGATAGCATTGTTGATTGCGTTATCCACAATCCGTTGACATAAAATTGGCGTAACAGCTCACTTAACCCACCATGGCGTAGTTGTAGTAGTAGAGGCTTGAGCAAGCTGTCACGACCAACGGTTCCCAAAACCGGTCCGGCGGACCTCGAACCGACTTTGAGATACTTCTTCACCAACATCCCACGTACACATCACATTCCGGTAATGATTACCGGACAACAAATATTCATGCTAAGCATCAATAGCAAATAGAGTGCCATTTCGCTAAACCTCACAAAAACCCCCAAGAAATGGGCGTCTTTGCTCATTTTCTTAAAATCGTTAAAAATCACTGTCTGCTGAGATAGAATTTTCCCGTTGCATTCTGAACCAAATTGCTACACACGTCTCATTTTGCGTCGGTCCTGAATCTGATCTTTCTGCTTTACTCGAATTTGTTCGTTAGCGGTGTCACGGACGGTTTAAAACAAATCTGCTGCAATCAAATCTGACCATACACAATGCGCATTTTCTCCTACATATCTCCTTGATATCCTTTACATTTTCTCCTGCCTTCACCACCCTGTGAATAACTGACAAAACCTTAAACCTTAATCAATCAATGTATTTTTCAAACACTTAACAAACTTTTAGGGTAGTACAGTAGGTTAATAGAAAGGTGATTTTCTTATTTTCAACAAAGTTATCCACAATCCTGCACAACCTTGCTGTCAACTACTACTTTGAAGTGATAAACGTTGCAGTGCTGAAAATAGCAAAAGGGAAATAACAAATAACAACAGACACAGGGCACTGGCACGATCAAAATCACCATCGTAGACAGCATTAAAGACTTCCAGAGAGAGGGTGTTGGTCTTACCGATAATATTCCCCCCAAGCATCAGCGTAATACCAACTTCGCCTAACGAACGTCCCATACCTAATAGCAAACCGGAGATGATACTGCGCTGCACACTTGGCAGAGTAATACGCAGAAATGTAGCAAACCGACTGCGCCCCAAGGTATATGACGCTAAAATAAGATCGTCACCAAAAGAGCGAATAGCGGCCTGAATCGGTTTAACGACCAGGGGCAAGCCAGCGACAAAAGCCGCAATGACAATACCGGGAAACGAGAAGACAATCTCTACCCCAAACAACTGATCAGATAAACGTCCTAACAAACTCATCCGCCCCAGCAGAACTAAAAACAGATAGCCGGTGGCGATGGGTGGAAAAATAAGAGGAAAGGTCAGCAGACTTTCAAGAGCCCCACGTAAAGGCGTATGCTTACCTGACAGATACCAGGCCATGGGAAGACCAATAAGCAGGTGTAACAGCAAGGCATAAATACAAATTCTTGCCGTCAATCCCAGGGAGAAGAGGACGACATCAGAACTGTAAACTTGCCACCAATCGCCAAGAACAGAAGTCATAATCCGGCCGCGATCCTTTGGGCCTGCATTGAATCACTGTTGAACAGGCTGACAAACACATTAACCTCGGCCTGCTCTTCGCACCCGCTAATAATCCCGGCGACAATTTCAATCGGCGCAAACCCTTCGGTCAGCTCACACATGCTGCCAAACTTATCCTGGTTGGCTAAAGCAAAGCTCATATTGACAAAGGCTGCATCAACTTCACCAGTGATGGCATAAGCACCACTGCGAGGTACGGTTCCAACCGCTATGACCTTGTCGGCAATCCCCTGGTACTGCTTCAGTCTCAGAACCTGATAAGCAGCCCGACCATAGATAGCCTTTTCATAATCAGGAGCTGAAATCCTGGCATATTCAGGCTTTTCCAGATCAGCAACAGAAGAGACCATTAGCCCTTTACGGGTGACCAGTACCGGTCGCCCCTGACCGAGGTGAACAAAGGATACAATCGGCAGATCAGCTCTCGACAGATAAGACTTATCACCGACAACGAGGCAGATCCCCCCGCCCTGTTTCACCTGTGCAGTAACCTGCCCCATGTTACCGTAGATACGCTCGGCCTTATTTCCGGTGGTCTCTTCGTAAAGAGTTGCCCACTGCTCAACAATTTTTTTGTAGCCAGCCCCCGCAGCAGTCCGCAGCACATCGGCCTGGGCACTCGTAACACTAGTGCTGATGATTAAGATAAGAACCAAGAATCTCATTCGCTATTCCTTTCGTTATTTTTATTATAATAATGATAGGTATAACGAAATCAAAAAAGAGTCAAGTGGGTATTTGCACAAAACTTATTATATTGAGAAAAAAGAAAAGTCCCACCCGGATTACCGAGAAGGACTTTTAATTATTACTATGTACGCTATTTACTTCATCGCCATAAATAAATAGCGAAATTGATTATCTTTCAATAACAGCCTTGATATCGGCTGGCTTACCGAAATACATCCACGAGGTCACCAGCATATCAACGCCGGTCGCCGCGTACTCTGCTGCATTGTCAGCATTGACACCGCCAGCGGCACCAATAACCAGATTCGGGTAGCGGGGCCGTAGCACGCTAACAACTTCTGCCGCTATAGCTGCGGAGCACTTATCCAACTGGATGATATCCGCGCCATGGCTAGCCATCAGCTCTGCCTGTTCTAAACTTTCGACTTCAATACCGATCTTCTTTTCCCGCGCTGCGCGTTTAATTTCCGGCATTTTTTTTAAAAAATTATCAAGGCCAATGAGATTATAGTGATGAGGAAAGATCAGCACTGTTTCACCCAAACCAAGACGATGAGGAACGCCACCACCAGCCATCAGAGCTTTTTGGGAGATCTTGCGGCCACCGGGAAATGCTTTGCGGGTACCACAGACGAGGACATCACCATGCTGACGTGCCTGTTGCACCATTTTGGAGGTCCGCGTCGCAATTCCCGACGCATATTCAATCAGGTTCAAGGCAACGCGCCAACCGGCATGAATCATCCCCCCGTTGCCAAAAGCACGCAGGATTTCCGTTCCTTTCTGTACAATGGCACCATCGCATTGCAACAACTCGACCCGTGCTCCTAACTTACGAAACACTGCGGCAGCTTCTTCCACACCACACAAGGCTGTTTCATTACGCGCACTGAAGGTAATTGTCGCCTCAACCTTTTCCACCCCCAATAAATGCGAAGTCAGGTCGAGACCGGGAACATCCTCCTCAATCCAGCGTTCGATGGTTGAATCGGTTATAAACATGACAGACTCCTTGTTAGTCCAAAATAAAATAACGATACCAATAACGCTTTAGAGATACCATTGTCAGGAGCTTAGGGAAAGAGTTTTTTGCATTTGCACAAAATAAAAGTAGTGCTGCATTGATAAGTCCTCGACAACCTTTTAAATGGACAATAATACCTCATTATCTTTCAATAGTTTTGTAAGTGGTTCACCCCAATACTTAACCTCAACACCGAGTGCTTTCAGCTTATCACCAACACCTATTTGATCAGCACAAGCTTTACATGCGGTTACATGCACACCTGCATTCAAAGCACCCGCAACGAGATCCTGAATATCACTATCTTCTGCAACCAGCTGCGCCGTTGCTCCCCAGATGATAATCGTTACGTTCTCCCACCACTCACGCAGTTTGGAATTGATGCCATACATGAACACCATCTTTTCAGCGGTAATCGGGTTGTCATTGGTCCAGAGAATGTACAGGGTATTCTTTTCGCTCATAGAGTTAACCTCTTCTTTCGCAAATAGATTAAAGGGGGAGAACCGGTGGTTCAGCTATTTTACCGTAGCAGTCGCGGCATCAACAACACTCTGAGTTGGCGGTATTACAAACCATTTCATAATAACGCTTGCCGTTATAATCAAACTGCTGCACCACATGAAGACCCAGCTTTCTTTTGTGGGCCTGATAGGACCTTTCGTTCATGGTATTCACAAAGGTCACCAGAAACTGAAAACGCTGTGCCATGTGCTGTTTTGCAAAGGCAAAAATCTGTTCCAGAACGCCGCTGCCGCGGACACTCTTATCAATACAGACAGGTCCGTACTGGTAGGAATTCTCAACTGTCAGGATCTGACCCTCATATTCGAAGTCAGACAAACCTGCCATCATAAAGGCAAACATCGGCTCTTTAGTAAAAGCGGTTGTAACAAAACCATCAGCCTTATCTTCTTGTTTGATGGAATCTATCTGATATTTGGAGTGCAATTTCAGGATATCATCAATTTCTGAGATTTCAGCGATTTTCAGTTCAATATTCATAGGCTGTCCTAGCATGATTAAGCAGTTTATGTGTACCTTTATAACTGACTATAGAACCACAATTCCCGCTTCATAAGCTACCCGTGATAACTCTTATGGATAACAACGATAAACAATCATTCTCCAGGTCGGCTAATTCCTCTTGTCTAATCAATAACTCCTTAGTTATATTGCTTCTTTCACCATAAGAAAATTAGAAAAATGATTCTTTCAGAGGGGGAAAGAATGAATGACCAGCTTTTCAATGTCATCTACAGTGGTGACATGGCTTTTGATATTGAACCTACAGAAATAGACAACAGCTTGCGTGTCAAATGTAAGTATCCTCAAGCAACCATCGACAAGCTCTTGGCTGGCCAGCAAGCCATTCTTAAAAAAGATCTGCCTTATGACAAAGCTCAGCGTTATAAGGACTTTTTCGATAATATCGGCGTATTATGTGATATCAGAGCGGTTTCGTGCAAAAATAATGTCGCTGTCTCAGAGAATGCCGATCAAAAATCGAAAATTGAACCGGCCCCAACACCAGAAGCTCGCACCTGCCCTAAATGCCATAGCGGAAACCAGCAAGGCGAGTCATGCTTGCATTGTGGAGTCATCTTTGCCCGCTATGAAGCAGCGCAGGCCCGCAAACAGGAACAGTCAATTAATTCGGCTGCAAGATCAGCAACACCCGAAGAAAGCTATTTTGATCAACATCCAGAGCAACTGTTCATTCTCAAAGCAGTCCTGACCATCGTTTTAATCCTGTTTGTGAAGCACTTCCTGTATGACTGGCTGAGCCTGTTCTTGCTGCTATTCCCTGTGCTCTTCTTTCTATATCTACATATGCAAGCGAGTGTCACCGGACAGTCATCTTTCGCCCTGCTGCGTGGACATGTCACCCTGATGCCTGTCATGTATGGGCAGGAAGAACGCAAACAACAATACGTGCCCATAGCAACCTATAGCCTGATTGCAATCAATATTCTGATTTTTTACTTGTTTGAAACCAATGTCCCAGAGCATTTCATCGACAACAACCTCATCTTTCTACCTTACAAGCCAACTGCGATAAATATTCCTTTAAGTCTGTTTTCTGCGCTGTTCTTGCACGCCAATCAAGCCCACTTATGGGGAAATATGCTTTTCTTGTGGGCGGTGGGGACCATGGTTGAACGCCGAATTGGCGCCCAATTATTTCTTGTTTTTTACCTGATTGGAGGAATGGGCGGGCACTTGCTGTATTGGTTAACATGCCTGCTAACAAAGGCACCGGCACATAGCCTGGGCGCTTCCGGAGCAATTGCCGGGCTCATGGGAGTTTTTGCCGTACGCTGTTACTTTAAAACTATGGTCTTCCCTCTACCGATTCTTGGCCTGCTATCCTTTATTCTCCCCCTCAGCATCAAGGTGAAGCTCAATTCCCTGATTATCATCGGTCTGTTTTTCCTTGCTGACTTAAGTGGTGGCCTGGGGCAACTACAGGGCACTAATCAATCTATCATCGGTCACTGGTCTCATATTGGTGGTATTATTAGTGGCGCCCTGTTGGCATTACTGTTCAAGGTTAATAAAGATGCCATCACCGAACGCCACATCGAGCTTGGTAATCAGGCCGTTAATAATGCTATCGGTTCTGGAACAACGGAAAAGGGAGAAGAATCATTGCGCCTGCTGTTGAAAAATGATCCTGAGAACTGTGAAGCCTTACTTCTTTTGGCTCGCCTTAGATCTAAGTTTTCAGCCAGTGAGGAAGCCGACCAACTCTATCAGCAAGTCATTCCCAAGCTGGTTCAGAGCGATGCGGAGCAGGCCATGCTGGTTTACCATGAATATTATCAGAAATACTTTAGAGGACTGGACTCAACCAGCATGTACCGCCTGGCCCAACTATTTAACCGCGCGGGAGACCTGGAATCAGCAGTCCAGTGCCTTGAACAGGTATGCCAAAATGAAGCAACAGCAGCCAACGTTCTTGAGAAATCGCTCTTTCAGTGCGCACGGCTGCTTGAAAATTTGCAATTGTACGAAGGAGCTTACCAATATTATCAACGCTGTATCGAAGATTTTCCACAATCAGCGCTAGCAGAAAAAGCCCGCAAAGGTCTATTACAGCCAGTATTTGTAAGGTTGAACCAGGTATGATGCTATAAGCATTCCCAGCCTCCAGGCATACGTCAGTAGCAAAAGGCTGGGGAAAAGAAAAAATAGAAAGTCGTTCAATATACTTATTTTAAATCGCTTAGATCAGTGTAATTTTTTTATTTGAACCCGAACCCCAATTTGATCTTTTCATGAAGGGCGGTATGTTCTTTTTTGAGAGCTTCTACAAAAGCAACCTTTTCTGGGAATTGATCAATGCGCATGACATGCCAGTCAGATGTAGACCAGTTATCAAAACTTGCCGTCGGAATCCCCTCGGCTTCAGGATTGTAGTAATACCTGACATTTAAATATTTTTCTTTTTGAAATCGACCTGTTAACCGATGAGTGACTTGAACCATATTTGATGAAATTCGATACCCTTTTGCTTTTATATAGGCTGATGCATCACGATAAACCTGATAATATTCAGAAGGACTAAAAGAACTGATGATATGGTTAATATACCACCCGTCCTGAGCTTCACCGCTTCGGTTTTCGTTATTAACAACATACAGCATATTTTTTCTATCTAAATTTTTACTAGGAGAATACCCATATTTTGCTTCTTTATAAGGTGATTCGACTGAAATCCAGATACAACTGAACAAATTATCTTTTTGTTCTTTTAACAAACCGATAATACGAAAATTATTTACTACATCTGTAGCAATAACAGTCCATGTCCCTTCTGGTAGAGGTATTGACTTCATGCCGAGCTTTATCGAGTTTTCATAAACGCTGCCAACATTATACTGCGATTTATTGCCCGTAACATTGGCACAACCTGCCTGTAGCAACAACATCAACACCAACATAAATTTCAATAATTTCATCTACAATCCCTTTGTCTATTAGATAGATTAATCAACTGCCAGAAACAATATCAATGACTTCTGACAAATTTCTGAATATTCGTAACAACATGAAAAAATATCTTAACAAGCCAGAAAAGGCCGAAGAGTTCAAAGACAGGATATAAAAATAGGGTCTAGCAAAATAAATAGCTAGACCCCAGGGGAATTATGGTTTGACTGATATAGTTTGTGCTTTATATTCTATTTCTTCTCAAAATCAGCCATAGAAATGTTCAGCTCAAGGACTTCACAATCATCCCGCTTATCAACGGATAACTTGATCTGTTCCTCACTGATCTCAACATATTTACGCACCACAGCAAGAATTTCCTGCTGAAGTTGGGGTAAAAAGTCTGGAGCGCCAGCGCGACCACGTTCGTGGGCAACGATGATCTGCAACCGCTCTTTTGCCAATGACGCTGAACCCGCTTTATTCGACCGGAAAAAATCTAAGAAACTCATATCATTTACCAAAGATGCGAGAGAAGAATCCGGTTTTGGGGGCATCCATGAAGCGATATTCACGTTCTTCCCCCAAGAACCTGTCCACGGTATCAAAATAAGCACCACCAGCATCACTCTCTTCGTCGAGTGTTACCGGAACTCCTGAGTTGGATGCACTCAATACCGATTTTGATTCGGGAATAACCCCAAGCAAAGGAATCGCCAGAATTTCCTGAACATCAAAAACACTGAGCATTTCCCCTTTTTGAACCCGCACTGGATCATAGCGAGTGACCACCAGGTGGGCTTTAACTTCTTCTCCCTGCTGAGCCTTTTTAGTTTTGCTGGCCAGCATACCGATAATACGATCGGAGTCACGTACCGAGGAAACTTCCGGGTTGGTCACTACCAGTGCTTCATCAGCGTAGTACATGGCGGCAACAGCACCCTTTTCGATACCCGCTGGGGAATCACAGACGATATAATCAAAACGTTCTTTCAGTTCATCTATAACTTTACCGACACCCTCGATAGTCAGAGCTTCTTTATCACGGGTTTGCGAGGCAGGTAGAATGTAGAGCTCCTCGACCCGTTTGTCTTTGATTAAGGCCTGATTAAGTGACCCTTCACCATGAATAACATTAAGCAGATCATAAACCACGCGCCGTTCACAGCCCATGATCAGATCCAGATTACGCAAGCCGACATCAAAATCGATGACGACAGTTTTATATCCCTTTAAAGCCAGCGCCGACGCATAGGCCGCACTGGTGGTTGTTTTACCAACCCCGCCCTTTCCGGACGTAACAACAACGACTTTAGCCAAGGTACTTCCTCCTTTAAACACTGTACTTGTACTTATTTAACCACGTTTTCATTTACTCAAGCGGGCTTCCCCTTAATACCTGAGCCGCTGTCGCACCCTTTGCAACAGCAAAGCTATATTATTTTTGGCCACTATTTGGCAGAGGACTGAAAATCAGGCCATCTGCATTACGGGTGACCATGACACTTTGATTAACGACATTGCTATCCAAGGATTCATTGACCATGTAATCGCCTGCAACGGCAATAAGTTCAGGATTACATTGGCTACAGAAAATACGCACATCATCATCACCTTCTATCCCTGCCATAGCACGACCACGCAAAGCACCATATACGTGGATATTACCCCGGGCCAGAACTTCAGCACCAGCATTGACAGAGGAAAGGATGATCAGATCACCCGGCGAAAAGACCCGTTGCCCGGAACGAACTGGCTGAGTAATGACTTTAGTTTTGTAGCTACTCCCCTCATTTTTTACCGAAACAGAGGGTTTCTGTTCTGGCTCATCTTTTTGATCAACAACATCTTCAGCCTCAATTTCAGGCTCTTGATCTTGACCCTTTTGTTTTTTTCCCGGGGCAAGAATGCCGATATTATTTTCAGTAGCAAGCTTGGCTAACCTGGCTTCCGCACCGCGAATAGCCACCGGAACAACATCAAGATTGCGTAGCAAAATTAAGAGTGCCACCAGATCAAGATCATCCTGTTGCTCAACGGTCAGGTTATTCACATCAATAAGCACCGGGGCTTTGGCCATAAAAGCTGCCCCCTTAGTGATCTTTTCGGTTATTTGGTCTGCCAATAGTTCTTGATTTGTGCTGTTTACCTGCAGCGCAAAAACAGTGACGATACTTCCTTTTATTTCTACAGCTGTTGTTTTCAAAAATTTCTCGACTTTCAAATTGATAGGCTGAACGGTGAAATGAGTCCTTGGTGATTGGATATTGGCGTCAATATAACGATGCTACCGAACAGGGACAAGAGCTATTTAAGCTATTTTTCATAACATACTGTTTTTGCGTTTATTTAATTTCACAGCAAAGCGTAAGTAAAAAAATTACCATAAAACTATCACCCACATAATTGATTAGAGTAAACTACTGAATATTGAATTATTATTAACAACCACTTTTATCAACTAAGCGATTGTAGCATAACCTTATGAATATTTTCGTACTGGACAACGACTTAGAATCCTGCGCTCGCTATCACTGTGATCAACATGTCATAAAAATGATTCTTGAAAGCGTTCAGATGCTCTGTACCGCACTGAACAAAAAAGGCTTTTCTACTCCCTATAAATCAACCCATAGCAAGCATCCCTGTGTTCTGTGGGTTGAGGAATCTTATGACAACTTTCTCTGGCTTAAAGATTTGGCACTGGCTCTGAATAGAGAATATCGTTTCCGTTTCGATAAAGATTGCGACCATAAATCGATCGCGGTGTTAGATAAAATTCAAGAGTGCCGCTTTCCTGCCATTGGATTGACCGAATTCGCCCAGGCTATGCCCGACAAATACAAGGTCCTAGGAGATCCAGTCACAGCATACCGGCGTTTTTACATTGGCGAGAAAATGGGATTTGCAAAATGGAGTAAAAGAGACGTACCTGACTGGATTGATAGTTTACCACTAGCTTGATGCCTTTTTTACCTTTCCTCCTGCCGGACGATCTCATGATATTTCTGTCTGATCTCAGCAATATCGACCTTTGGTTCAGGAAACTCCATCTGTAATGATTCCAGATATTCGTTGATAATTTTAGAGATAACCAGATTGCGGTACCACTTGCGATTAGCAGGAATAACAAACCAGGGGGCATGATCAGTACTACATTGACTTAAAGCCGCTTCAAAAGCTTGGGTGTAGTCATCCCAATAAGGACGTTCAGCATAATCGCTGTCACTGATCTTCCAGTGTTTTGATGGGTCATCAATACGCGATTTAAATCGTTCCAATTGTTCGTCCGCGTCTATATGCAGATAAAACTTGAGAATATGAGTGCCATTTTCAGCGAGCTGTTTTTCAAAATGGTTAATTTGCTTATAGCGTTTAGACCAGACATCTTCAGCCACCAGATTATGGACCCGAACAACCAGGACATCTTCATAATGAGAACGGTTAAAAACAGTGACCTGCCCTTTAGCTGGCGTATGTTGATGATAGCGCCATAAAAAATCGTGACTGGCCTCTTCCGCTGTTGGCACCTTAAAACCATGCACAGAACAACCCTGAGGATTCATAGCCCACAGCACGTGGTTGATCGTCCCGTCTTTACCAGCAGCATCGCGCCCCTGGAGACAAATAAGTAATGAATGTTTGCCTTCCGCATACATCCGATACTGTAATTCACGCATTTTTTCGACTTCTTCTTCAATTTCGATCAATGCATGCTTTTTGTTTTTAAAGTGGCCTTTTTCATCAGGATCAATCTTATCCAACCTGACATCTTGACCCGGGTCGACTCGGAATTTTTTAAAATATTTCAAACTTTTCTCCGTCGTTTATAAAACTACCACGTGAACAAGAATGAGGGATATTCCCCTCACCCCTGTTTAATGTTTCTTATCAGCGCAGAATATTTTCTTTTGCCAGTTCAACCAGTTCGTCACCTTTACCATTAATTATCGCCCGTAACATGTAAAGGCCAAACCCTTTAGCGTGAGTCATGCTGATTTTTGGTGGCATACTCAATTCTTGTTTGGCGGTGGACACATCCAATAACGCCGGACCTTCACAATTGAGAAGTTCTTCGACTGCAGCATCCAGTTCTTTAGGGTCATCAACCCTGATAGATTTAATCCCCATGGCCTTGGCAATGGCTGCGAAGTCAGGGTTTTCAAGATCGGTACTATCACTGATATAGCCACCAGCCTTCATCTCAATGGCCACAAACCCCAGAGAGCGATTGTTATAAACAACCATTTTAACCGGTAGTTTATGCTGGCGAATGGTCAAAATGTCCCCCATCAACATAGAGAAACCACCGTCACCACACATGGCAATAACTTGACGTTGCGGATCAATCGCCTGAGCACCAATCGCTTGAGGCATGGCATTAGCCATGGAACCATGATTAAACGATCCAAGCAGCCGCCGTTTACCATTCATAGCAATATAACGGGCTGCCCAAACGGTTGGGGTTCCGACATCGCAGGTAAAAACAGCATCATCACTCGCTTTTTCACTGAGCAACCGGGTTAGATACTGAGGATGGATAATTTCACTGGATGATTTTCCGCTGGCAAGGTCGTCCAACCCCTTACGGGAGTCACGATAATGTTCTAATGCCTTATCAAGAAAGCTGCTGTCAGTATGCTCTTCGATATGTGGCAATAAGCTTAAGACAGTATTCTTTATGTCACCAATCAAGCCAGCATCAATCTGGGCATGCACTCCAAGAGCCTCTGAATTCACATCAATCTGAATAATCTTGGCATTGTCTGGATAAAACTCGCGATAAGGAAAGGCAGATCCTAATACTAGCAGCAACTCTGTTTCGCGCATAGCGTGATAACCCGAAGCAAACCCAATCAGACCGGTCATGCCAACATCATAAGGGTTATTCGGCTCAACCCACTCTTTACCGCGCAAGGCATGAACAATAGGTGACTTTAAGCGCCCTGCCAATTCAAGAACCTGCGGCATAGCATCTTCACAGCCAGCGCCACATAAAAGAGTGATACGTTTAGCGTCATTAAGCTGATCAGCTAATTGAACAAGGGAATCTTGCGGAGGAACCACGACTGGCAATTGGGGCTCTTGCCATTTTACTGGCGTTTCAGCCGGCATTGACTGAAGCATAGTATCACCAGAGATAATGACGACAGCTACCCCTTTTTTAAGGATTGCCTGTCGCATTGCCGTGTGCAAAACATAGGGCATTTGCTGTGGGTTAGAAATCATCTCACAGTAGACACTACACTCTTTAAATAATTCTTGTGGATGAGTTTCTTGAAAATAATGACTGCCGATTTCGTTAGAAGGGATGTGACTGGCGATGGCCAGCACTGGAACATGATTACGCTGGCAGTCATACAAACCATTAATCAAGTGTAGATTTCCAGGTCCACATGAACCAGCGCAGACTGCCAATTTACCTGTAATAGCGGCATCTGCACCTGCAGCGAAAGCAGCTGTTTCTTCATGCCGGGTTCCAAGCCATTTTATTTTGTCTAATTTTGTCAGACTGTCGCTAAACCCATTCAGGGAATCACCTGTAATTCCCCAGATTCTTTCAATACCCGCTTCTGTTAACAAACGGGCCATATACATTGCAATTGACTCAACCATATCTATAAACTCCATGTAGCGTTATATATTTTGAATGTGGCAAAAGAGTCGATTCAAAAGGGCAGTTTTAAAGAGAAAGTGAAAATGGTGGCGTCATAACTGTCAGAAAAAATCAGCTCATTGGTCAATCATTGACCAAGCCATAAAACAACTATAACCCAATAGGTAACATTTTTAAACCATATCAAGGATTATTTATCATTAATGCTAGGGCTTCGTTAACATATTACTAAAAAGGCTCACCCTATCGAAAAAGACAAGGTGAGCCTTATGGTCATTTATAGGTGAGGCTATTATTAATTATGGCTTTCTACACCAGATGAGACCTCACTTTTTACCTTTGCCACACTATCAACAACTTCTTGAGTTTCTTTTTGTACCTGGTTAACGACTTCTTCCCCTGCGTCCTGAGCTGCTTGTGCAGTTTCAGCAACGACATCCTCCACGTGTTCGACTCCCCCTTCGATTTTCTCTGCAACCTCTTCGGCCGCTTCGGCAACTGGTTGTACAGATTTCTCCACTGACTCTGTACGACTGTCCTCAATTGGTTGATGATCTGTCACACTTGGTGACTCTTCCTTACTGCTACAACCTCCCAGAGAAAGTGACATAACACAAGCTCCGGCCAGAATTGCAACACCCAACGACTTACTCAACGTTTTCATTTAGTTTTCTCCTTAACATTTAGTCGTTCTTCAATTTACACCATGCAAATTGAACGGAGAAATTTTAGCATAAATATTCCATTTGTTAATGAAAAATTTATAAGTAATTGTATTCACTGAGCTATTAATCCAGCAATAATAAAAAACCGCATGAAAAATTTCTTCATGCGGTCAATAATATATTCATTCAGGATTAATCCCTGACACCCTCCCAATTTTATTAAAAAATGAGGAGAAGACTTAATATTGCTTTCAAAATAGCAACAAATCAGATGTTCGGCGGCAGATATATCTTATTGCGTGAATCACCTATCGCTTTTGATCCCAGCTTCTGAAGACCTTTAATAAGATCCGGCATTTGTGCGGTCGGAATGCCCATGAACATTAAGTCATCGCTCACATCAGAACTGGCCCGACAACCGTAACAACCGAAAGAGATATTGAACCGTTGGCTGGTATAAGGAATTAAGGTTGTCTCAACACATTGCGCATTGTAGCCACAGGCCTGAAAATTAAACCGCTCACCGGTGCAATAGGCGGCACTCATACAGAGCCACATAATCTGTTCCGGCTGGGCTATAATGGCAATAACATCTGGCGTAACAGCAGCAGCCTCAAGCGGAGCAACCAGACTCGCTTTGGTTGAGCGTGATGGCAGCTGCGGCCGCTCTTTAATCATCTGCTTGGCAGCTTCCATGGAATCGAGCTTACGGAAATGGATATACATTTCACCACTAGCCAACTTTGGTGGTATCTCGGTTAACCCCAGAATATGGGTACCATCTGGACAGGCGTGGCACTGTGCCGGCATCATCACCGATTTTCCACGCCGAGCCATCATCAAAGATTGACAAAACCTAAGCTTGACCCTTGGGATCGGCACATCAGGAAGAGGCTGATCTTGCTTAATAAGTGAAATAGCAACAGGATTCCAACGTAATTTTAAGGTTTCCATCAGAATTTTCTGCCACTCCTGATAGCGCTCCCGTTCTGCTTCTGGCAAGGCCGGTGCGGTTGGCTTAATTGCCTCAGCCCGCTCTGCCGCCTCTTCACGACTTTCGATAATGGTAATGGCATTAACTGGACATTGACCGACACACGTATCACAGGCCCAGCATTCTGAGCTGCGAATTGGTTCGGCCACCATAGCTGTGGCAGGATTTAATTTCTGCATTTCAAAAACATCAACCGGACAGAAATTGACACACATACCGCAACCGGTGCAGCGTACTCTATCAACCTTAACTTCAGGCATCGATTAACTCCCGTGGATCATGATCAGTGTTTGGTGGGGTAGAAACCTGCAAGCCAACCTCTTCAGCCCAGGCCAGGAAACGTTCCGGAACGATAACATCAGACTGGTAGCGAGCTGTATACTGCTGTGAATGGGCCAGGCTTAAAGCGTGAGCCAGGTCTTCAACGTTGTCGATATCGGCAACGGTTTCTAGTGCAGCTACAGGAATTCCTTTATTTTCACAAATATTAATGATGGCATCCAGTGCCGAAACACCATCCGCATTGTAGAAGACACCTTCAAAATCCATAGGAGTATCTTTGGTCATTCCAACTAATGAAACACCACATGCCTGGCAAGGACAATGAACCAGACCCAACCCTTCATAATCACTGGAAAAGTTTTTCAACCAGTTAAATGCTTTAATGATATTCGCGGTAGGCATTTGTGGTTGATCACCGCCAATGGCAACCGCACTCGTGTATCCTTTAGCCCAAAGCTGCTGGTAACTGTCATTGAAGTGTTCATTAAAGTTCGAGCCTTTATCGGCAATAAAATGCAACGGGATGTTACTGTCTATCTCCTCAAAAATCTCTTTGAGACGGGAATGGTCTTCTTCAGGAGTTGCACAGACAATGAAATCATAGACATCGTGACCATTATTATTGGTTACTTCTTTCTGTAGCATTTCTAAAGCCCGAAAACCAACTTCGGCAGTATCGAGCATAACGGCACGATATAAATCGGCAGCTTCTTCGGGAGTAAATATACCACCGTGCTCCTTGGTTAAACGTGTCTTTGTCAATCCCGGGGTTGGCACCTTGGTAAAAAATATCAATGCATGTTTTTGAGTGCTCATACGCTTAGACTCCTTATTACTCTCAGTTGGAAACACTATCAGTTATTGAAACGGCTTCCTGATACTGTTCTTCATTTAAAACCGGGACGATGCGACAGGGAAGATCGTTGTATTTCCACTGTCCCAGTAACGGATCTGATTTATCAAAATCGGCATTAGTCAGCAGATTGGCATTAGCCTTCAACATCCCCCCTGGATCATCACCACACAATTCCTGCTCTGGATACCACCAGCCATAATCGACATTCACTACACCAGCACGCATGTCGATAATACGTAGATGAAATCTGGCTTGACCGCGCTCAGTTTCGACCCAGACTACCTGACCATCAACGAGGTCCAGCTCCTCAGCAGTTTGCTGACTGATCTCTGCTTCAGGACGGCTCGGTACCTTCTTAAGACTATCCAACTGGCGGAAAGAAGAGGCCCAGTAAGGTTGCTTGCGACCTCCAGTGACCATAACCAGGGGAAATTCTTCAGTCTGTTGTGACAATGGTTTATGCAATGGCAGAGGATCAGCTCCAAACTCCTGCAACAATTCAGAGAATAGTTCAATTTTGCCACTGAAAGTCGCGAAACCACGTGGCTGACCATTCTCTTCCTGCTCAAACTTGAGATATTCAGGAGCAGGAGCATACAAGCCTTTGTCACAGAAGGTCTCCCAATCCATGCCGAGTGGTTTGACGATGTCATCGAGGCTGGCCGTAAAATTCCGCCATGGCCAGTCGCGATTCTGACCGCAACGAATGCCAAGGTCACGCCAGAAGGCAAAGTCGGTGCGTCGATCAAAGAGTGGTTTTATTCCCTGCGGACCGCCATACGCGATATTAGCCACCCCGGCATTGGTCTGTAACACCGGCCGTTCGAGACTACCCGCCATCGGTAAGACATAATCCGCCAGAGCGCTGACAGAATTAGGAAACAACTCCAAAGCAACAAGCAGATCGAGGCTTTTAAGTGCTTCATGGATCAGTTTGGTATCGGCCTGACAAATAAGGGGGTTACTGCCACTAACCACCAGAGCCCGCACAGGATAGGGATCGTTTTCGAGCATGGCCCGCCAGACCAGATTTGGCTGGGCAGAGGTTAAATAACGTGCTGGCAAGCGCTTGCCATGTTTCAATGTCTGACGGGTCAGCCGTTCATAACTGGCATAAGTCTGGAGCATCAGCTGCTGACGTCCAAGTTGCTTAGCACGCTGTTCAACCGATAATTTATCGGTCAGTTCAAGATCGATCTCAGGGACATACTCCGGCATTCCCGACAAATGACAAGCCCCGGGCAAATCGATATTGGCGGTAATACCCTTCAGGCTGGCAATCGCCCGATGGACTTGCATGCTGTTGTGGCCGATCTGATCGATGCCGCGACCATGGAAGATACTTGCAGGCCGCGCCGTAGCATAACAACGAGCGATAGTGATAATCTGCTCCACCTCAAGACCAGTTATACGCGCTACGTTTTCCGGAGAATACTGACTGATATGACTTTTAAGCTGTTCGAAACCATGGCACCAGGTCGATACAAAATCAGCGTCATACCATCCTTCACGGATTACAACATGTAAGAGCCCTAAAGCCAGGGCCGCATCACTTCCCGGCCGTGGAGCAACCCAATGAGTAGCAAGGGCAGCAGTTCTGGTTTTACGGGGATCGATAACAATCAGCGGTCGGCCTGTTTTGCTGTAGGCCAAAACCTGCCGCCAGAATAATGAATTATCCGACTCGGCTGGATTAACACCCCACAAAATTGCACATTCGGTGTTATCAGGGTCAATCTCATTTTCCAGCGGCCAGCCAAAAGTCAGGCTATTTACCCAGATCGACGGATTCCAGCAAATCTGCCCGATCCCCACATTGTTGGGGCTACCAAACAAATTCATGAAACGATGCAACGGCCAGAATGTGGTATGCGGCCCACCAATAGCTGTCGCCAGCGTTTCGGCCCCATACTCCTTTTTTAGCCCTGTCAGACGCTCGGCAATATCATCTAAGGCTTCTTCCCAACTGACCCGCTCCCAATGACCACTACCTCGTTTACCAACACGTTTTAAAGGATAATTGACCCGCTTAGGATGATTCAGGAACTCAAGATTGCTATGAAATCTTCGGCAACCCAATACAATAGAAGCGTCGTAGGGGTAACGAGTAGGGTCAGGCTTAAGGTCTATTATCTGTCCGTCGGTTATCGTTGCTTCCAGACCACATAAATAACTGCATAACCGACAGTTGGTTTTCTGGCTCTCAGGAGTCATTTCAAGATTCGGTACAGTCGTCATGCCTTTTCGGTCCTTTCGTCCCTCGCGTTTGCTATTTCACCACCCCCACTTAACAACTCAAGGTTGCGCTGGCCAGGTTCTCCCTGCCACATCCCTTCCAGGCGCTGCTGTAACTGAACATGATCAAGCTTATGGTCAAAAACCAGTTCCAGCAGGTGAACGACTTCCGGACTATCGTCTTCTTCACCATGGAGTCGTTTGACACACGCCATACAAGTACTGACACACAGATCTGCTTTAGTGGCACGGATTTCATCGATCCGCAGTTCGGCACGCTGCTGACTCACTTCGGGGGCAACCATAGAAACAATGCCACCCGAGCCACAGCAGATCGTTTGTTTGCCATGATGCTCCATTTCGGTAAGTTCAGTACTCGCCAGCATAGAACGCATCGCCTCACCAACCAGACCGGTATAACGATCCGGACAAGAATCGTGAATCGTAGTTTTCAATCCCGCCGGTAATTGAAATCCAGCGTCAACTAAAAGAGGATATAGTGACACCACTTCAACACCGGGAAACTGTCCCTGCAAATGATAGAAACAGTTCGGGCAAGCACTGATAATCCGCTTTACACCAGCTGCACTAAATTCCTGACCTAACTTAGCAACGTGATTGCAACACCGTTCAGCAAGACCAATATTTGCAAGGGGCAACCCACAACAGGCAGCGCTAAAACCAATCGTACTGTCCTGCTGCTGTAACCAGCCATACACCGAACGGGTCAATTCCGGAGAGAAACTAGATAGACTGCAGCCTGGGAAGAATAATGTTGAACAATGCTCCTGTTTCAGATCGCTGTAATCAATCTTCCAGGTATTGCGAAATAAAGAAAAAAAGTGGTGCTCCTGATCGACTAACATCGGTAGATAGGTGTCTGCTGTCACAGCGTCACTAGCAATCAGACTTTGACGCGCCGTCTGCATCAGGTCCCCCGGGTTAAGGGCAAACGGACAATGGCTGCTGCACAGACCGCATAAAGAACATTGCTGCACCAGGCTGATAATATTTTCAGGAACGTCCTGATCACCAGCGACCAGTCTGGCAAGCTGAACCGGGCTCATACCCAGCCCATTCAAAACCGAACATTCTGCATAACAAAGCTTGCAGCCTTTACATTCATCAGCAAAAAAGTCTAATGCAGGCAGAGAGTCCGTCGCTTTCTCCTTCATGTTGTCAAAATCCTTAGCCATCATTAGCCCCGCTTTCAGCGCCATAACTTGTTATCAACGCAGCATACTCTCCGGGCAGATCAAGACCACAAAAAGACAGTTCAGCATCAGCAATGTCCTGATACTCAGCAGGACTCAGGTAATAGCATCTGACTGCCCCAAGGAAGGAGTCCAGATCACTGCTTCCCTGAGCGAAAAGCTGTTTCAAAACAGTTCGGCATGAGCGTGAATAAATGGCATGTAAAGGCTTAATCCCCGTCGCAGACACAGGAAGCAAGACATCATAATCGGCATCAATCTGGCCCATCAAAGAAAGCAACCCAGCACTCAAGAAAGGAGCATCACAAGGAACAACACAAATACGCTCAGTCCTGCTTGCCTCTAAAGCTGCGTAAAGGGCTGATGGCACGCCAACACCAAGAGGGCTGTCACTAATTTTTCGGCAGGGCAAATCGGTAAAATCATCAGGATTGTTTGTCACGACAATCACCTCTTTAAAAAGAGGCTCCAGAATCGTAAACACTCGCTTGATAAGAGTCGTATCTCCAATCTTCAACAGCGCTTTATTTTGTCCCATACGTGTCGAATGACCACCGGCCAGAATCACGCCTGTCATACTTTTAAGAGCATCAGAACCTGTCTCGTCAGGAGCCAAGCACAAGTTACCAAACACCAGAGCGCGGCCATTACTGCCACTGCCCTTTTTTCGTTTTGAACGGCACTTCTTTTTGGCAAAAATGTGATGAATTGATAAACCTGACAAATCACTCTCTCCGCAACTCGCTGCAATTAAGTTTTCAGAGTGGATACGAACTAACCCTGTTTGAATCATCTATGTAACTTGGCAAGGATCATGCCACTCACTAGAAGTAGCTGTTCAAATCGATTAATAGCCCAGCTAAGCCAATGTAGTCACATTCCTTTTTGTCATCGGTCCTCCTTTGACCTCACCCAGTACCGTTTTGCGACATAAAAATAGGGCCGTCTCAATTTGAGACGGCCCAGCTCATTATAGTTTCGCAGTGAGAATGGAAAGACGCTCCCTTTTATTTTTATTTGAAACGAGCAATTTTTCGTTGTGGCTAGGAAACCAAGGACTTGCGCGGAGGCGTAGTACTTTACGCCGCACAAGCAAGCCCGTAGGTTGACAACGCCACAACGGAAAAGGGCCGTTTCCAAACGGAAACTACCAGCTGAAGCGCCCCCCACAATCCTCTGGATCCCCACACATTTTAGCAATTCCATGGTCGATAACCGGCCATACAGCGGCCAGATTCTCCAGGGCGGCCTTGGGGCTGCCAGGCAGGTTTATGATCAATGATTGCTTGCGCGTACCAGCTACAGCACGCGAAAGAGCAGCCATGGGGGTTGCTTCCAGGCTGCTTAAACGCATCAGTTCACTAATCCCCGGAATCACGCGTTCGACGACCTCCATGGTGGCTTCGGGAGTAACATCGCGCGGTGCAACGCCGGTTCCACCCGTGGTTAAAATCAGCTCGGCAAGCTCACGGTCAGACCAATCCTTAAGGACGTCCTCTATCAGGTCTTGCTGATCAGGAAGAATCAAAGTTCGTACCGTTTGCACTCCGTAACCTGCCAACCAGGCAGTCAGTGCCGGGCCACTTTCATCCACCCGTTCACCCCGCGCACCTTTATCACTCAGGGTCAGTACCGCCGCCTTAAAGCGTTTCATAATGTCTCCCCTCGCTTAAAGACACCACTTTTCCCCCCTTCCTTATAGAGTAAGCGCACATCGCTGATACTGATCGATTTATCACTCCCTTTGCACATATCATAAATCGTCAAGGCCGCTACGCTGGCCCCGGTCATTGCTTCCATTTCAACCCCGGTGCGTTCATAAGCGCGGACAGTGCACTTAATCTGGACTTTGTTCAGGTCAAAATCTTGCTCAAAATCAACACTGATGGCATGGAGAGATAAAGGGTGAGATAACGGAATAAGTTCAGGCGTTTTCTTGGCCGCCATAATCCCTGCCAACCGCGCTGTACCAAAAACGTCTCCTTTTGCGATACCACCGTCCTGAATTGCGTCAAGCACCTTCTCCGACATATAAACCGAGGCTTCCGCAATTGCTGTCCGTAAGGTTCTTTGTTTTGGGCTGACATCGACCATGACAGCATTGCCACGTTCATCAAAATGATTGAAATCCATAGTATCTCCTCCATTGGCTGATTCTGGGATGCAATTCAACATAGTATTTGGCACAGATATGGCAGCCTCTGCTGCACATGTTTGGATTGGTACTCGTGCACACAAAGTGCCAATAGAAACAATTTCAGCTGAAACTCATCGACAGCAAGACTGTCATTTCATCTTTTGCAAAGGAGTTTTTTTATGGAACAGCAGATCAATGAAATCATCGACCGTTTCAGACCAGGAATTGAAGGAGATGGCGGCTCGATCGAATTGCAGACCATAAGCAGCGATGGCACAATACATCTCCACCAGAAAGAAAACCCCAATACACCCATGGCGTTTATCTGGGCGCACCGGTTAAGAATTGAAAAAGCAATAAAAAAACTTTATCCAGATGTTCAGATTGATGTTGAGCTGGAAGAGCTCAGGTAGAGATCCAAATCTGAAAATTGCTGATTGCAATACGAAAATTTTGCGACCTGAGAACAAAACTCAGGTCGCATCTTAGTATGAAACATTTCTTCTCATCTTGAAAATTATCAGGGTTCAACAACAAAACGGATACGATCACTCGCTCCGGATTGATCTGCCACAATCAATTCATAGTGTCCCGGCACAGGTAATGGCAACTTTAATCGCGGACCATTCTCGGGCAGTAGTTCCCCATTTAAAAACCAGAACCACTCTGGCTGACCACCTACAGCAGTAACGTTAATCGCTGGACTTTGGTTGGTACTGGCATGGACTTTAATCCGGTCACCATCCTGAATACCACTGATCCGCAATGGCACATCAGGTAATAAGCCATCATCAATCTGACAACGTGGATCCAGGGCTGGAATCCGTGTTCTGTTGCGCCATTGATCAGGCAACCAATTCTGTACCGCTGCAGGCCAGATTGGCACCTGTAGTTCATCAGTTTCATTAAGACATCCCAAAGGAGCGCGTAAACCACTGCCCTTAGCAACGTGCAGGTTGAGCTGAGCATCAGGGATTAAGGGAATGGTAGCAACCGTTCCCATAAAGGTTCGCGGCATCATTCCGTCGAGAATCCAGGCCTGATGCTCTTCATCACATAATGACGATGGGGCAGGCTGACCACCCGGCCAGCATATAGTCTGGCGGGTTACGGTTTGAGGCTGAGGCGGTAACTGGTAACTGGTTTGCGGCAATAAGGCCGCAACTGCTTGTGCAATTGGCACTGCTGTAACACTACCGAAATGGCCAACCATAGCTGCATTATCGGGGCTACCAACCCACACCCCCAGGGTATGATGAGCCGTCACCCCAACGGCCCAGGTGTCACGGTTACCATAACTGGTTCCGGTTTTAACGGCGAAAGAAGAATGTCTCCTCTGACGGTCATGCGACTGACTGAGCAGGGTACGAATAATCCAGGCGCTTCCCGCGCTGAGCAATGGTTCACGCACTTCTGGGTCAGCACTGGTCAAACGCGGCTTGAGCGTTTCCCCGCCATGGGCAAGGGCACTGTAGAGACGCACCAGATGTTCAAGATCGGTCGCCACCCCACCAAGGGCTAAAGCCAGACTCGGACGAGCGCCAGGAGGCAAGTGTAAATCGGCTCCTGCGGTTTGCATACGGGCATAGAAATGTCCCGGCTCGAGACGTTCAAGAATTTGAACTGAGGGGATATTGAGAGACTGTTGAAGCGTGGTACGAACACTCACGGGGCCGGAATAACCATGGGTGAAATTCACTGGCCGATAATCACCAAAAGCCAGTGGGACATTCAGCAGCAGGCTTTCACTGTGAACAAGGCCTTCATCCATAGCTAAACCGAAAATAAATGGCTTCAGGGTTGAACCAGGGGAACGCCAGGCAGTAACCATATCCACATGGCCAAAGCGCTGCTGGTCAGCAAAATCAGCCGAGCCAACATAACCGACCACACGGCCACTGCCATGCTCCATGGCCAGAATAGCGACTGAACTCCGTTCCGGAAGATAATGCAGACTATTACGGGCGATCTCTTCTAAAGAAACCTGAAGATCGTGATTCAGAAAGGTTGCGATAACAGGTTGGTCAGGCAATAACTGGTGAAGTCTGCGTGCCAGTAAAGGAGCAATTATCGGCGCCTTTGGCGGTGTTGCGACAACCGCCTCGAGCTTGGCATCGGCAGCCTGATCGATACTGAGCTTGCCGAAAGTGACCAAACGATCCAGGACCTTGTTGCGTTCATGCTCGGCTCGTTGCGGATAACGATCTGGTCGATTACGACTGGGAGCCTGGGGTAATACTGCTAACAATGCCGCCTGAGCCCTGGTCAACTGAGCCGCAGGATAACCAAAATAGCTGCGACTGGCCGCTTCAACCCCTTCAAGAGTTCCGCCAAAGGGAGCATGATTCAGGTAATATTCGAGTATTTCCTGTTTGCTGTAGCGCCATTCCAACTGTAAGGCAAGCAACAGCTGGTGCAACTTATCTGCCCAGCCCCCTTTTAAACCATAGCGGATACGGGCAACCTGCATGGTCAAAGTCGAGCCGCCCGAAATAATTTCGCCATGGCGGAGCCGTTGCCAGGCAGCCCGCCCCAAAGCGAGAGGATTGACGCCCCAATGATGATAAAACCAGCGGTCTTCGTAGGTGAATAGAGAGTCTAAATAGTAAGGAGAAACCTGATCGATGCTGACATGATAACGCCAGACACCATTTGGGTCGGCAAAAGCACGTAACAATTGGCCATGTTGATCAACAACCACCTGGGCAGGTTGACGGGCGGTTAAATCTGCCGGGGCAATCAGATTTAACAACAACCAGCACAGTATAATTAAAATCAAACTGCCCAGAATACCGGCGCATAGTTTACTGCGCCGGGTTCTGGGCATGACAAAAGATATTAGCTTGAGCATCACACCTGCTAGGGAAGAATAGTCAGTTGTTGTGGTGCAGAGCCCAGTGCTTGTCGTGCAGGACGGTACATATCTTCAATATAGGAAGGGGGAACATTATAAGTACCGGGGGTAACCGCCCGCACCAGATAATACAGGGTTGCCGATTGATGTTGTGTTAAGGGAACCGCAGCAATAAAACGATCATCACGATACTCTACGTGGGTGACCCCAGCCTGTTGTTGCCAATCAGCAAGACTTTGGCCATCCACCGACAAGCTTGCCAGATCGACACTACTACCCGCCAGATTTTGGTTTTCGAGCTCAAAGCCTGCAGGGAGTAAATCGACCAGCAATGCATCGGGAGTCCGCTGGTCAGCCCCTGCCTTTAGACGGACAATAACGAGATCACCCGATTGTAGTTGATCAAGGGTGATTGGCTCACCATTCAGGTTAAAGAAGTCACGCTCAATATGCAGACCAGCACTATAGGACTCTGGTGGCTGACGATACTCGCCGACAATTTCAAGCATTCCATAAAGCTGCGTGTTTTTAGCCTGGATCGAATCCAATCCGGTCAATTGAGGTGCCGAAAAAAGCGCCTTAAAATCACTCTTGCGAGAAATAGAAACCTGCTCGCCACCAAGATTGAGGAGCGCTTCAAGAAGCTGATCATCATCTTGCCCGGCAGCAACAGCAGCTTGGAACAGAGCATTGCGTTCCTGGGTACTTAACCAGGGTTGCTCCTTGGTTTCTTCAAACAACTGTAACAAGAATTTATTCTGTCTATAACCAGCATTCGCCATAAGCGTATAGCTTAATGCCAGGTCACGCAGTGGACTACCATAGGTACCATAGTAGCGCTTATCATTAGCGACCAACCCAGCTGCTTTCGCGTAACAGTCGATAGCACGCCTACTATCGCCAGCTAATTCAAATGCAGAAGCCAACTGAACCCACGGTAACAGCGACTGAGACAGATCCTGATCCTTAATCTGAGCATAAAAGCGGCGTAGGTCAGATAAGCTTAGTTGCTTTGCTTTGGCTAATACATACGCAGCATAACTACGGGTCGCAAAACTATAATAATCCCTATTGTCACTATAGCGATAAACGACAGAAACCTGCCCTTTCACATAACGCTGCAAGCGGGTTAGCGCCTTTTTCAGAACGCCCCCCGGAACCCTGGCCCCGGCGGCCTGGGCCGCGGTCAGAAAATCTGTAACATAAGCCGTCAGCCAATAGTTTTCGGTATCTGCGGACCAATAACCAAAACCACCGCTGCTGACCTGACGGGATAAGAGGCGTGCCACAGCCTTTTCAATCTGCTCTTTTCGAAACTGATTGGTATAGGGCTGCTCAAATTGCTTTTCAATATCTGCCAACAGTCCCATTTGTTGGGCTCTTTCAGGTGTAACTAACACCCATGGGTAACCAGAACTGACCGTCTGTTCAGTGCAACCATAGGGATAATGCAGCAACGCCTGGAAATGACTACTGATATCAATAGGCGGTTTAAGGGACAATACCAGTCGTGCCTGAACACTTTCATCAATCAGATCATCAATAGCGACAGCGGGTGTCCAGCTTGAATCTGGACCAATGATCATCTGTTCCTTGCGGGTCACAGCAGGATAAGCACTGCGTACATCGATAAACCAGTCGTGGCTCAGCGCACCTGCTTCACCATCATCACTAATAATCTTCAGTTGCAGGGTTCCACGCCCTAAAGAGGTTGCTGCGACGGTAAATTTTAACGTCTGCTTTTCATTCTGAGCCAAGGCGATTTGCTGCTCTAAAGCTGTAGCTGACAAAGTACCACCAGCACTAAAAGCAAGATTGAGATTGAGCAAACCGTCACTTTGATTACTGAGATCAAGACTAAGCTCTGCTTTATCCCCAGGAGCCAGGAAGCGTGGCTTAGATAATTGCACCACAACCTTATCGGCGACACGAGTTTCGGCCTGGGCCGAGCCGTAAGCCTTATCAGAATAAGCGACTGCCATCCAGCGTACGCGACCGTTAAATTCAGGGACAGGAACATTAAAGGTTGCCAGACCAGCGGCATCGACTTTGACCGGCGCACTCTGCCATGACATGATTTTCACATCGTTATCGGGGCGTTTGCCTCCCCGGGCCAGTTCGGCATCGCTTTCGACAAAATCGCCACCAAAACGCTGCTGAACATAGTCGTAACCAGCATTTTCGATAATCCGCCCATAAATGTCATAGTAGTCGACATCATAGCGGCGAGGCGCATAAAAATAGGCCCCCGGATCGGGTGTTTTATAGCGGGTAATATTAAGCACACCAACATCGACAGCGGCAAGCGTGACATAAGTATTATCTGGCACGCCACCAGGAGCAGAAATGGTCACCTGGGCCGCAACATCACGCCGGGACTCAACCCGTTCAGGAGCCGTTATTGTTACCGTTAAATCAGCGTCCTTACGTTTCAGAGGCAGGTTGATAAAACCAAATGCCCGTTTTGGTGCCACAGAATGCTTCATATCACCGGGAGCCATAACGGTTGCCGTAACGTAGGTATCGTGGCGGAACCAGTCTGGCGAGACAGGGATTTCTATTTCGCTCCCCGCTGAGATCACCTGCTGCTGACTGAGCCACAGGATTTCATCATTGGTTTCAACCGTAATCGTTGCCAGACCATCAGTCGGTGGTGTTAACAATAAGTGCGCGGTTTGGCCTTGCTGATAGCTGCTGTCACGGAATGTCATCCGCACCTGATCAGGTTTGAGCCCACTACTTTCGGCACTGTTCCCCCACCAATACCAGGAGGTACGGAAACGATAACTGGATAACAGTTGGTTCTTGGGGGAATAGACTTCAAGACGATAATTGCCCCACTGTACCGGGGTCGCTATACGCGTCGCCTGAGCTCCATCAAATTTTACCGAACCGGAAAAGGCCTCGTATTCCATCGGATCATAATGCCATTCCCAACCGGAGTATTCATCGTAGGTCCAGTAGTAGTTACGATCCTCACGTACCAACACGTAACGATAACCATTCCCCGCCTGTAAGGTTCCTTTGGCATCGGTAATGATCAGCTTAAATTCCGGTCTGCTATCATTTTCGGGATTCTCTGAGAATTGAGGTTCGATACCAACTAACTGAGCCCCTTTGACCCTGGTGACGGTCGAACTCCGCGTGACCGGACGCCCGCCACTTTCATACAAGCTGGCGGTGACGGTTAAAGCCAGTGGCGAAGCAATATCCTGCCATGGCTCAAGAGGAATCTGCCACTGTCCCTTGCCTTGCTGATTTAAAATCAACTCATCCAGATTGATGTGGCTACGTTTAATTTTTTGATCAGCAATACCAAAGGAGAAAGTTTCCCACTGCTCAAAGGGATGACGTTCCAACTCGACCCCAATAAACCCATCAGCTTTATTCCCCGAAGCAGGAGCACCATAGAGATAATCACCCTGAACAGGAATCGCCAACTGGCCATCACCATAAACCAGGTGCTGGACATCATCCTGCCCGTCAAGCAGAGTCAAACTCATCCGTTCTGGCAGAAAATCTTCCACGGCAAATTTATATTGATGAACAATTTCTTCGTCACCAGGCTGGCGGTAAATCAATTTCCAGGTGCCGGTTTTCGCATCACGAGGTAAATCGTAACTGACTGCGTAGGTGCCTTCTTTGCCAGCATTAACGGTGACGGTTTTGACCTTAGTGCCACTGCCATCAATCAGATCGACATGCAACGGAATAGTCCGCACCTGGCGCCCATCATAATCACGCAGCAAAGCGTAAGTGGTTAGCGTCTCTCCCGGGCGGTACAAATTGCGCGGACCCCAAGCATAAACCTGGCGTGGCAAATGACGACTGACACTATTACGGATTCCAGACAGATCAAGAGGCTGATCAAACCGCAGCATACTGATCTGCTTACCCTGGCGAGCAACGAGGACAGTATTATCCGCAAACCAGTCATTAAATTCAGCAATCCCATTGTCATCGGTCTCAACCTGGGCAACCAGTTTATCCTTCTGGTACAGAGAGATTTCGACGGCTTCAAGATTCTCTCCCGAAGCAATAGAACGACTGAAAACCACCAGATGCTGACGATGGCGTCGCACCTGTAAACCAATATCGCTGACGGTAAAAAAGTTGGTATCGTAGCTGTAGGTGTAGTTCCCCGGCACACGCAACACTGCCAGGTATGCACCCGGTTGATCAAGGGCTGCTATTGATGACAGGTCGAGGTTCTGGGTACCACGCTGATTACGCCGCTGCTCAATAGGAAAGCGACCGCTGTAAACCAGGGGATTCTGTTTGGCAAAGGAGGTAAATTCATAATATTCGCGCTGTTTATTAGTATTAAAGTAACTCCAGGCAGGAATCGCCTGTGGGTCAATTCGGAAAATATCAACATCAACAGCATCAACATTGAGGGTCGTTACAGGTAGAGCGCGCTTCAACTTGTTACTCATCACCGCGCCACGACCAGCAAAAGACGCACTTGGGTCATTACGCCGGGTAGTAATTTTAGTGCTATACAGGTCAACTTGTTTGGCACCGTTTATGGCCCGCAAGCCAGGTTTAACGTTTAATGCATATTCTGTTTTGGACTCAACAAAGGGGAAGATAGCCAACAGACCATCTTCACTAAGAATCCAATTCTCCGCAGGTTGAGGTTCAGCGTCGACGGTTAGTTCCAAGAATTGCTTAAAATCGGTATTTTTATCGAGTGGCACAGAAAAACGTACCGCAATCGCGGAGGCGTTGTCATAGCTTTGTTCCACCGCTGAAACTATTTTTAAAGGTTGGCCACGATACTGCATTTTAACCAGCAGCTCGCGCAAAGACGCTTGCCGCTGCTGATATTGATCCGTCAAGCAATCGACTGAAGAACAACGATTACGTTCTTTTAGCCATTGTCGCTGGGCATTTTTTATATTACCGGGCAGACGACTCTGTTCAAAAACTGCCTTATACAGCTGCCCTAACTCGGTGTCCTGCTGCGCCAGAGAAGGATTCTCGCAGATTAATTTTTCAACCCGGGTGGTCGCTTTGCTACAATCAAAACTTGCAGCAAAGGCACTTTGAGAAACGAATATGAGCAAAATAAGCGTAAAAATAAGGCCAACACTCTGAGCGATACTTTTCATAAATAACCACACCTAATATAGAAATATCAAAAAGGACGACAGGAAGAATCTTTTTAAGATTTTAACAGTTAAGCAATTAACCGGTTTACCGTCAAGCTCTCAAGAAGCGGGGAAATAGCCTGTCCACCTTTTACTCCTTAGAAGATAAATACTAATTCCCCCTCCCCTTTGACAAAACCATCAAAGTTGTGTAAATATCGACGTCATCATCAGGGGTGCTTGTCTTTATATAAAAAGACCGGCTGAGAACAGACCCTTAGAACCTGACCTGAGTAATGTCAGCGCAGGAAGCATGAGAGCTTTTCCTCTTTTCATACCGCCGTCTCTCTAGTGGCAGTATGTCTGTGACCGGACTGGGACCTCCTGATGACAAAGGAGATCTTTTATGTTCCGCGACAATGCAAAACCCCTACAAAAAAACAAATCGCACATTTATAGGTTGACCAATCGGGTCACCAGCGCTTTTGTCGCCGGGACAATCGATCTTGAACTCAGACCAGCAACGTTCATTTTAAACATGAGCAATACTGTGAATGTTACTGCACAAGGTTTTGTCCAAGGAGAAAAGCGATGATCCTATCTGTCAGCCTCGGCGGCATGGCCGTCCTCAGTCTATTTTTTGTTTTGGTCGGTTTTAAAAATAAAGCCGCTTCTATCGATGACTATATTACCCACCGTGGTAAGGCCTCACCGGCCGTAGCCGGCTTCAGTCTGGCCGCTTCTGTACTCGGTGCCTGGATTCTCTTTAGCCCCGGTGAAACCGGTAGCTGGGCTGGCATTACCGGCCTTAGCGGTTATGCTCTGGGCCAGGCGATGCCGCTGTTTCTGCTTGCCCTCTTCGGCCCTCTGCTGGTTAAGCTGATTCCCCACGGTTACGGGTTAAGCGATTATGTCGCTGCCCGTTTCGGCAAGCGTACAGCGCTGCTGACCGGAGCCATCATGCTCTTTTATATGGGCACCTTCCTGACCGCCGAGTTGACCGCCATCGGCCAGGTCTTATCTCTGACCCTGGGCACGCCGCTGATTGTTGGCTGCTCGGGCGTTACCTTACTGGTCTTTGCCTATGTCTTTCGTGGTGGTCTGGGCGCCTCAATTAAAACCGATAAGATTCAACTTTATGTCCTGGTGCCGCTGCTGCTTGCTTTTGCTGCCGCTGTGGTTGCTGCCCTGGCGACTAACGGACCGGTGATCGGACAGGTTCAACAGAACGCCCCTGAACTGCTCAGCCTGTCGTTTATGCCGGGTTGGAAATTCGGCGTTGTGCTGTTTATCGGTGTCACCACCAGCAATCTTTTTCATCAGGGCTTCTGGCAACGCGTCTACAGTGTCGACAGTTCCGCCTCACAGAAAAAAGCCTTCTTGCTTGGTGGCATTATCGTTATCCCTTTGATCTTTCTGGCTGGCTTTTTCGGTATCTTTGCCCGCAGTGCCGGAACTCTGGATGCCGCGGCACCTTCACTTGGCATGTTCAGTCTATTGAGCCTGTTATCACCCATTTTTACTGTCGTACTGGTTCTACTCGCTTTTGTTTTGGCGCTGAGCAGTATTGACACCCTGCTCAACGGTATGGTTAGTACGATCAGCTCATGGAATGGCCTTGATGAAGAGAATCCAGCCATTCTCGGTCGGGCAAAAATGCTGACCATCGTTATCGGCGTGCTGGCAGCTCTGTTCGGCAGCCGTGGTGGCTCAGTCCTCTATCTTTTCCTGCTTGCCGATTTAATTTGCTCAGCGTTTGCTTTTCCATTACTGTTCGGTCTGTTTAATAACAAGATCTCTGGTGCTCAGGCTCTTATCTCTGGATTTATCGGTATTATCCTGGGTGCCCTGTTTTTTCCCAAACCGGACTTCAATTCCTGGTCAGGGTTACCTGCGGATATGTTTATTTCCTTCCTCGGGGCACTGATCGTATCTGCCGTTTTGGCTGTTGTCTTTGGTCTCAAAGGAGGAGAACATCAATGAAAAAAAATGTGAAACGCACTGCGTATCTGATTGTTTTTATGGCCTTGGCTATCGCCCTGGCACCCTTTACCAGTATTCCGGTTGGCATTGCCAAAATCAATCCAACTCAGCACTTTGTCAATGTTTTCCTGGCCGTACTGGTTGGCACCTGGTGGAATGTCGGAGCCGCTACCGGAGTGTCTATTATTCGTAATGCTTTGGGGGTCGGAACTCTGCTCGCTTTTCCCGGTAGTATGATCGGCGCCTGTTTTTCCGGCCTGGCCTTTCGTCTTACGGGTAAAACCTGGGCCGCTGCAGCCGGTGAGATTGTTGGTACCGGGTTAGTCGGCCCTGTGGTCGGTTCCCTGTTGATCGCTCCCGGATTGATGGGTAAAGAGATTGGCATTATGGCCCTGCTGCCTAGCTTTTTACTCAGTTCCGCAGCGGGTAGTTTGCTCGCCCTGGCAGTCATCAACGCCCTGGAGAAAGCCCGTGTTATCGATACAAAAGCTCTCGTTCGCGCATAAAGAACAGGTCTTTGCAGATTTTTCCCTCGCTGTGCAAGAGGGGGATTTTGTTCACCTGACAGGACCAAACGGAGCAGGTAAAACCAGTGTGTTACGCCTGCTCGCCGGTTTGATTCCCGATATTTACCCCGGTCACATCAGTGGCCGGGTTGTTTTTCGTGGCCAAGAGATTCCGGGTGAGGCAGAGATTCCCGACATCTGCCTGACTGGCCCTTGGGCGGCTTCGCGCTTATTTTGTCGTAGCGTATGGGAAGAAATCAGCTTTTCTCCCCAGGCAGACACGGCCGAAGCAGAGCGCCTACTCGACTATTTCGGTATTGCCGACTTGGTCGATAGACACCCGCAAAAGCTTTCCGGTGGACAGCAACAACTGGTGCTGCTCATCGCCTACCTGTGCTGCCACCCGCGCATTTTGTTACTCGATGAATGCTTCGCTCAGCTCTCTGCCCCCAAGCGTAAACTGCTGGCCGAGCTGTTACTCGATCTCCATTCCCAGGGGCGGACTATTCTCCTGGTTGAGCATATCCTGCCCGCCCAACTGAAAGCGGTGATTCGTCCGGTTACAGTCGTTCCAGTCAGTAATAAATCAGCAAGGCGTCAGGATCCAGAAAAGCTCAACTGGCAGATTGCCGGTCAGGGTCGCGAAGGGGACATGTTTTCTCTACGGGGGCTGCAGACGCCACAGGACTACCCCTGCGACCTCTCCTATACCGATCTGAGTGTGTCCGCAGGTCACCTTGTCCATATTAATGGCAGTGTTGGCAGCGGCAAAACGACGCTACTGAAAATGCTCTGTGGCTTGTTGAGCTGTCGCGGTAATATCGACCTGAAGGGGCGTCCTTTAAGCAGTTACAAACGGGCCGAACTGGCGACCATCCTCGGGGTGGTGCTACAAGCACCAGATTCGCAATTCTTCTGCGCTACAGTTGAAGATGAGATCGCTTTTGCCGCCCACCGCCTCGACTGTTTTGATCATGATTTCTTCGTCCAGATCTGCCGCTTGTTTGCCATTGAACATTGTCTTGAGCGCAATCCCTTTACCTTAAGCCATGGCGAACAGAAAAAATGTCAGCTCGCTTCGGCGTTGCTGCTTAAGCCGCAGATTCTGATCCTGGACGAACCGGATGCCGGTATGGATCAACACAGTCGCAGTCAACTGGCGATGATCTTTGCTGACTATCTGCAAGGCGGCGGCACAATTCTGTTTACTAGTCACAGTCAAACCTTTCTCGACGACCTCAATAGCGCCGGGCTACAACTGATCAATTACCATGTGGAAGAAGCGAACAATGCGCTATAAAATATTAGGCTTAATCTCATTAGTACTGATGGTCGTACAGTTTGTGCGCCCACAAACCTCATATGCATTGATTCCGGCGTTACTGCTAACGCTGCTGGTGCGTAATCGCCGTTCACTCAAGATCTACCTGACCTTTCTACTCCCCTCCTTTACCTTTATTCTGGCGCTTTATGCCTTGCTGGGGCAATGGCAGACCGGTTTGCAGACCGTGCTGTTACTGACCGGCACCAGCCTCTGTCTGCAACTCTTTCTGGCTTTTTTCCCTGATGTCTCTCTCTACGTGCTGCTGCGCTCCTGCGGCTGCCCTGAGCGTTTCGCCTTTATCACCTACGGTGCGGTCAACTATGCCCTGTTTATCAAACCCCTGGTCAACGAAATCCGCGACGCCCAACGTTTACGCGGCGTTGAAATCCCCACCGGAATTAGATCTCTTCTGCATCTGCATATTCTGCTGATTCCATTAATGGTGCGTCTGATCAAAGGGGCTGATCACCTGGCAGAGTCCCTTTACCTGCGTGGCGGTAGGAAATAAGGCTGTTGTCAACTACAAACGTGACGACATCATGACTACAACTGGCTCAGCCTCTACAGTTTCTGGCACATATCGACAATTCGAATCACATGAATAGTTCATCTGTTTCTAGCAGTGGATATTCGGCTCCAGAGTTAACCAACTACCCTGTTTTGCGATCAAGCCCCCGGTATTGAATCGCCTCACCTAAATGTGAGGTTTTAATCTCATCACTACCGGCCAAATCAGCAATGGTCCTGGCCAGCTTGAGAATACGAGTGAAACTACGGGCCGATAAGCCCATTTTATCGGTGACCTGCTCAAGGAGCTGATCGCCCTGCTTATCCAACTTACAGAACTTGCGAATATGGCGGGCTTGCATCTGGCTATTGGCATGGAGGCCAAAGTCTGACAACCTCTGACGTTGCATTTCGCGGGCCTGGTTAACCCGCTCACGAATCGTGGCGCTTGGTTCTGCCGGGCTGAGATCGGTTAAATCTTTGTGGGAGACACGGGGGACTTCGACATGGAGATCGATACGATCCAGCAAAGGACCAGACAGCCTATTTCGGTAGCGTTGCACCATGGCGGGAGTACAGGTACAGTCATGCTGACTATCGCCTAAAAATCCACACGGACATGGGTTCATGGCAGCGACGAGCATAAAATCAGCGGGATAGGTTAAGCTTAGCGCCGCCCGACTGATCGAAACCTGGCCGTCCTCAAGGGGCTGGCGCAGCATTTCCAGAACATTCTTTTTGAATTCGGGAAATTCGTCTAAGAATAAAATTCCCCTATGAGCTAAAGATACTTCCCCAGGGCGGGGATAGCTACCACCACCAATCAAACCAGCGTCAGAAATGGTATGGTGCGGAGAACGGAACGGGCGTTGCTGTAGCAAGGCATGGTTATGAGCCAGAAATCCTGCCACCGAATGAATTTTAGTCGTCTCGAGGGCTTCTTCAAATGAAAATGCCGGTAAGATAGTTGGCAAACGGCGGGCAAGCATAGTCTTACCACTACCGGGCGGGCCACTCATTAAAATATTATGGCTTCCGGCCGCGGCAACTTCCAAAGCACGCTTAACGTGCTCTTGCCCTCTTACCTCGTAAAAATCTTCGCCATCCTGCACGTCATTGAATAGATCATGTTCTGTGTCCAACTGATAGGCAGCCAGCTCACATTCACCGTTAATCAACCCAATAACCTCAGACAGATCACTAACGGCATAAACAGTAGGACCAGCGACTACGGCACCTTCTTCGGCATTTTCACGCGGCAGAATCAGTGCGTCAATACCCCATTTACGTGCCGCAACGGCAACCGCTAAAACGCCACGTACCGGTTTCACCCGGCCATCAAGTGAGAGCTCACCAAGCAGGGCAAAACGCGACAATTTGTCTTTATCAACGACACCTGTCGCGCATAACAAACCAACGGCGATAGGTAAATCAAAAGCTGCACCATCTTTACGAATATCGGCAGGAGCAAGATTTATTGTGATCCGACGCGCGGGAAAATCGTAACCGGAATTTTTGATAGCGGATTTAACACGATCTTTGCTTTCTTTGACCGCGCCTTCAGGTAATCCGACGGTAGAGAATTGTGGTAGCCCTTGAGCAATATCGACTTCTACCTCTACCGGGTAAGCGTCGATACCGATCAGGGCACCAGAACAGACCTTCGCAAGCATATCCCCCCCTGGTTTTGCCTGTGATAAAACAGATTATTAAATTCTGCACTACTTTTGAGTGTTTTATTTCTTTTCCTTACCCAGATGCTCAAGCTCATCAATATACTTTTCAGCCTGAAGAGCTGCAACCGCTCCATCACCAACAGCCGTAGAGACCTGCTTAAGTACCGTCGTACGACAGTCTCCGGCAGCAAAAATACCGGGTACATTGGTTTCGGTATCCTCGCCAGCGATAATATAACCTTCTGGAGTCCGATCCAGAATATCGCCGACAAAATCAGTCGTTGGAGTCACACCAACGGCGACAAACATGCCCTGAACATCAAGCTGGCTGGTTTCACCGGTCTTAGTATTTTTTAGCGTGGCACCATTAAGCCCTGACTTATCGGAAAGCAAGCCCTCGACAACCGAGTCCCAGACAACTTCAATCTTTTCATTAGCCATGACCCGATCCTGGAGAATTTTTGTCGCCCGTAATTTATCGCGACGATGGATCAGATAGACTTTACTGGCAAAACGGGTCAGATAAAGCGCCTCTTCTGCTGCGGTATCACCACCACCGACAACAGCGATGGGAACATTACGGAAAAAAGCACCATCACAGGTGGCACAATAGGAGACACCGCGTCCGACCAGGCCAGCCTCTTCTTCAAGACCAAGCTTACGGGGTATAACGCCCGTCGAAATGATAACCGCCTTGCAGGTCATCTCTTTGCCATCGACAATCAGAGTTTTAGAATTTCCATTGTCAATGATCTTATCAACGGAACCGTAACCGGTCTCTAAACCGAACTCCACGCAATGTTCCTGAAAGCGCATCATCAGTTCAGGGCCTTCGATACCACCTGGAAATCCAGGCCAGTTTTCTACCAGGGTAGTTGTCATCATCTGGCCACCCATAATCATTTTTTCAAGCATTAATGATTTTAGCATTGCGCGGGACGCATAAAGTCCAGCAGTCATGCCGGCCGGACCACCACCTATAATAATCACATCATATTGTGTTTCACTCATCACCCATGCTCCTTGAATGGAATTTTGACGAATGCGTATTCTTGCATATTTACTGGGAAAAGAAAACCTTCAGCACATCTTTACATAACTTGAGTTTCCCTGACCACACAGGTAAGATGCCTGCGATGCCAGCTATGGTTCATCGGCATCACTATTCACTCTATAAAATTTATTCCTGCCACAACGTATTACCGGGAGCCACAATGTTTAAAATATTCAGATATGTTTTATGGTTGGTTGTTGTCCTAGCCCTGATGCTTAGCTTCGATCAGCTAATGATATCATTCCCATTAACAACTCCCGGACTTGCTCACACCCAAAAATTTTATGTGAGCTTTCGTCAGCGCCTTGGAAATCTCGTCAATGGCGTAGCTGAACAACCGTTATCAGCCCTTAAAAAAGCTGACAAAGTGTCTGCTCCAACGAAAAAAAACAGTTCTCCCGATACCATTGCCAAGGTTATTTCTAAATCAGCGGCCACAAAAGTCAAACAAGAAGCGCAGCGATTCCTCTACGTTGATGCTCAGGGAGACCTTCAATTTGCCGACAGCATAGAACAAATTCCCAAGCGTTTTCGGGAGTCGGCCCAGCCACTGGCTAAGTAGTTTCTGTTCGGAAAGGCCCCCTTTTCACCTAAGCAGGATCAACCTGCGCAGAACCAATCCAAACATAAATTCAATTATGAGAAATTTAAATCCTCAATATCGCACATCAAATCTGATTTAATAATGAGCACTCTGATCCATTTTTGAATATTTTTTTACCACTTCCTCGTTAGATTACGCCACCACCATTTTACGAAATATTACCGTGAATTAAACTGACCCTTTCTTTAAATATTTGATTTGATAGCTATTTTAAAACCAGAACAAGGTTTTGTTTTCAGCATATAAATGCTGGCACTATTTATGCTTTGATTACCTATTTTAGCTACTATCATGAGCAATTCCTTAGAAAAAGGTTGTACAAAAATCGATTTATCGGAATAATACACCACATATGGAGTCTATAGCAGTTATGCCTGCTAGTGAGGAAATATTCCGCCCATTATGCCAATGTAAGAAGAATTTTGGTTCGTTATATGGGATTTTATTGACGGTTTAATCTTGTCCATGGTAGACAATTTTTAATTTAATGATATTAGTTAAACAGCTTTTCACATTGCGAGAAAAGTTTGTTTCATTGATTCACCAGTTCCCCTCTAATGTATTGTTGTTTTATGTAACGGAGAGATGAAGATCGCATTATGACCTGCGACTTCAGCAAAGTATCAAAGAGAACATTTACAACGAAGTCTTTAATCCTCTGGTTATCCATCGCTGACCAGACGGATCTACCTGCCATGAAGCCCCACGGGCTTTTGCTCAGGTAATAAAATACATAATTTTTTTAAGTATGTTTATTAACCCCAGACAGACTGGTAGCAGCACTGGAGTTGTATGTCATGAAGGCCAAAATCGCCACATTTGTCATCATGTTGATCTTCTGGATCATCATGTCTGGAATGTTTGATCCGTTCCACTTTACCTTGGGAATTATCTGCTGCCTGATCGTTTCTATATTCAGCAGCAACCTGCTATTTCCTGAAGCAGGCAAATCATGGATTCCTGAGCTATTGCGCATGTTCCGTTACCTGCCCTACCTGCTGGGCCAGATTATTATCGCCAATTTAGAAATCACCTATATCGTGCTTCATCCACGCATGCTCGATAAAATTGATCCTCACTTGTTCCGGTTTGAAACAATTCTGAAAAGGCCAATTTCGAAGGTCGCTTTGGCACAATCGATCACGCTTACGCCAGGCACCATTACCGTCAATATTTTTGAAGACCAGATCGCTGTCTATGCACTGACCCAAAAAGCTGCCGCTTCCCTTCCCGGTGAAATGGAACAACGTGTAGCCAGAGCACTGGAGATAGAAAACAATGCTTGAAAACATCATCCTTTATGCCAGCGTCTGGTTAATATTTCTTATGTTGTTAAGCATGTATCGCCTGATTGCCGGGCCAACAGTACTGGACCGTATTCTTGGCGGTAATATTATTGGCACGAAGACAACGACCCTGCTGTTACTAATCGGTATCCTCATGGGTGACCTGGCGATGTTTGTCGACATTGCCATCGCCTATGCACTACTGAACTTTATCGCAACTCTGGGGGCAACCAGATATTTCTTGCGCAAGAAAAGAGCTGACGAAGTCCTGAATGAATATCTTGACCGTGAAGCACGCCCTCACGATGACCAGCAATCTGCCTCATCAGGAGAGAGTTCATGAATACTATTATTATTATTTTTCTGATTGCCGGTCTGTTCTTTTTCACCATCGGTGTTATTGGCGTCCTTCGTTTTCCTGATTTTTACAGCCGCCTTCATGCCGCCGGCAAATCCGACTCACTGGCAGCCGTTCTGATTATTATTGCTGCGGCGATATATCAGTTACAAGACCTTAGTTTTGCTAATGTCTTAGTCGCCTTAAAAATTCTACTGATAGCTGTATTTATTTACGTTGCCAGCCCGACGGCAACCCATGCAATAACCAAAACGGCCCTGGTTATTGGTATTACTCCCTGGGCCAAAAAGAAGAGATAACTATGATCTGGGCTCTTGACTTACTGATTCTATTGCTTGTTGTTGTGTGTGCAATCGCGGCCATTACGGTCAAGGATCTGCTCAGTGCCACCATTATTTTTGGTGTCTACAGTTTCTTTATGTGTCTGCTGTGGGCTGAAATGGGGGCCGTTGATGTTGCCTTTACTGAGGCAACGGTCGGCGCAGGTATCAGTACCGTGCTCTTTATTGCCGCTATTTTAAATACCACAAGAAGGAGTAAGGATTGAAAGCTCTCGCACTGCTTGCAACGTTTGTTACCGGTGTGGTGCTGCTCTACGGCACCATGGACTTTCCTGCTTTTGGGGATCCGAATTCGCCGGCTTCTCAGCATCTGTCGGCGTATTTCCTTGAAGAAGCTGTCCATGAAACGCACGTACCCAATATTGTGACGGCGGTTCTCGGTGATTACCGTGGTTACGACACTATGTTTGAAACGGTTGTTATTTATTGTGCAGGGATGGCCGTCATGAGTGTTTTACGAAAAAAGAAAAAAAATGATTAACCGGCGGAGAACTCCATGAAATTACTACAGGAAAGAACACGTCGACAAAAGCTTGGTGAAAGTCTCATCATTCAGACTGCCGCCCGTATGCTGGTACCTTTCATTCAGCTCTTCGGTCTATACGTTATCGTTCATGGTCACTATAGCCCAGGTGGCGGATTCCAGGGTGGGGTTATCCTTGGTGCTTCCTTCGTCACTTTGGCTCTTGCTTTTGATCAAAAGTTTTCCATGCAATATATGTCTGAGACCACCAATGGAATCTTCGGCAATATAGGCGCGCTTATCTTCACCGGAACCGCAGCCCTGTGTGCATTGTTCGGAGGCATGTTCCTGGATTACAGTGCTTTGGATGCGATCATTCCACTTGGCCCTGTAGAATGGCGCTCTTTTGGTATTTTTGTTGTTGAAGTTGGGGTCGGCTTAGCTGTTATGAGCATTATGGCAGCGTTATTCTGGACCCTTGGCTCTAAAGGTGAAATGGAAGAGGGGCTATAATCATGGGTATAGAAATTTTCATGGCCAAATTCAACTACTGGATTTACGTCGCTCTGATGATGATCGGCTTCTATGCCATGATCGGCAAAAAGAATCTGGTCAAAAAGCTGATTGGAATGAATATTTTTCAAACAGCCATCATCCTGATGTTTGTTTCCGCCGGAGTTAAACAAGGGGCACGTATTCCAATTCTTGATAAGTATGAGGTTCTCAAACATGGCGTCGATGTGGCGTCAGTTGTCAACCCGCTACCTCATGTCCTCATGCTGACTGCTATCGTTGTTTCTGTCAGTGTTACTGGCGTTGCCCTGGCCATATTACAACGCATTTATCGTGAATACGGGACCCTCGAAGAGGGAGAAATTCTGGAGAAGCTCGGAAAATGAGTGCATCGAACATACCTCTCTTCGTCTTGGCCGCACCGCTTCTGACAGCATTTTTTGTCAATTTGTTAGGGCGTCTGAACAAAATCTGGATAGCGCCTTTAACGCTCGGCAGCCTGGCCCTCTCTATGCTGATGTCAATATGTGTTCTGGCCCAGGTCATGACTAATGGCGCTTTTAACTATACCGTCGGCAGCTGGAAAGCACCCTATGGCATTGAACTGGTCATTGATCATCTCTCTGCCGTCATGTTGCTTCTGGTATCGGTATCTGCCCTGCTTGCCAGCATGTCTGCATTGAAATCTGTTTTTCAGGAACTGCCAGATAAAGAGTATATGTTTTTTACTCTTTATCTGATCTTCATCGCGGGTCTTTACGGTCTGATTCTGACCGGAGATGCATTTAACCTTTACGTGCTATTGGAAATCACTTCAATTACAACCTATGGACTGATTGCCATGGGCCAGGGACGCGCCCCGCTTGCCAGTTTCAATTACATTATTATGGGTTCTCTCGGAGCCTGTTTCTACCTGCTGGGAGTCGGATATCTTTATATCATGACCGGCAGCCTTAACATGGCCGATATTGCCAATATACTGATTCACACCGACGGAGGTAAAGCCATTGCGACCGCGTTAGCTTTTATTCTGGTTGGCCTGTGGGTCAAAATGGCTCTTTTCCCACTGCACGGCTGGCTACCTAACGCCTACTCTCTGGCACCAACAGGAACGGCCCTGATTTCGGCCCCCTTGATGACCAAGGTCACCATTTACCTGATGATCAGGATTATGTTTTCAGTCTTTTCTGTTGATTACCTCTTTTTTGATCATCCGTTGGTCCAGAACGGGGTGGTCTGGCTGGCAACCATCGCCATTGTCTGTGGTTCCAGTATGGCACTGGCGCAACGAAATCTGAAACGGATGCTGACCTACATTATTGTTGCAGAGGTTGGTTATATGGTTGGCGGTGTATGGCTGGCCAATAACACAGGCATGACCGGAGCGATTCTGCACATTGTCAACGATGCGCTGATGACCCTCTGCCTGTTCCTTTCTTCGGCGGCACTACTCTACAAACTCGGCAACCTGGAATTTAATACCTTAAAAGGAGTGTACCGAAAAATGCCTATAACCATGGCGGCATTTACACTCGGAGCCTTCTCCATGATCGGTGTTCCGCCAACCGCTGGTTTCTTCAGTAAATGGTATCTGTTGTTAGGTGGAATAGAAGCTGGTCAATGGGGTTATGTTGTGGCGCTACTGTTCAGCTCGCTGGTTAATGCGATCCTCTTTTTTCGCATTATTGAAGTCGGCTATTTCTTCCGGCCAGGACAGCACCATGGCATTGAAAAATATGACGAGGCTCCTTTGAGCATGCGTATTCCGCTATGGATTTCTGCAATCTTACTCGTTGTTATTGGCTTTTATTCGGGGCCACTGGTTGAATCTATTATTAAATTTGCAGTTCCGGTGACATTTTAAACCTGTAACCAGGCTTGTTAATATTCGCGACATCATCTGCTGTAATAAGTTGAAGACAGGGCAACGTTTATTATGAATTATCAAATTTCGATCTGGCCTCTGATGGCCATCTTAATCTCGCTGATCGGGTCGATCCCCATCATGTTATCGAACCGGCGCCCGAACCTGCGTGAAAGCTGGACCCTGCTGATCGCCCTCGGCAAAGTGGTTATCGTTGCCTCGCTGCTGCCAAAAGTACTGGCAGGCGGAGGCTTTGAATTGACACTTGCTGAAGTAATAAAAGGGGTGCCGATTGCCTTGCGTGTCGATGCCATGGGGATGTTCTTTGCCTTAGTCGCTTCAATTCTGTGGTTTTTTACCTCCGTTTACTCCATCGGCTACATGCGCACTCTTAATGAGCATGCCCAGACCCGCTATTTCGCTTCATTTGCCGTTGCTATCTCAGCGACATTAGGGGTTGCATTCTCAGCAAACTTACTGACCATGTATCTCTTCTATGAGATGCTCTCACTATCAACCTATCCCTTGGTTACCCATGAGCAGAACGAGGAAGCGAAAAAATCAGGTCGTAAATATCTGACCTATATTCTGGGCACCTCAATCGGGCTGGCCTTACCAGCTATGATTCTGGTTTACACCCAGGCCGGAACACTTGACTTTACCAGCGGGGGCATTTTAGGCCAAAGCGGAGCCAGTCCACAACTGCTGGCCCTGATTCTGGTCATGTTCCTGTTCGGGTTTGCCAAGGCAGGCTTAATGCCCTTCCATGGTTGGCTACCGGCAGCGATGGTCGCACCAACACCTGTCAGCTCCTTCTTACATGGTGTTGCAGTTGTTAAAGTCGGTGTATTCTCAATCCTGCGGATTATTTTCCACATTATCGGTCCGGAAACATTACAGCAGGCAGATCTGGGCTGGATTATTACCTCTCTGGCATCGATCACCCTACTGGTTGCGTCATTGATTGCCCTGACGCAGGACAATCTGAAACGTCGCCTTGCCTACTCAACTATCGGGCAATTGTCCTATATGATTCTGGGAGCGGGAATGCTGACCGCAGCAGGAATGACAGGTGGCATTCTACATATTGCCATGCATGCCTTTGGCAAGATCACCCTGTTCTTCTGTGCTGGTGCTATTTACGTTGCTGCGGGCAAAAAATATATCAGTCAACTTGATGGCCTTGGCCGCAAAATGCCGATCACCTTCTTTGCCTTTTTCCTTGGATCGATGAGCATTATCGGACTGCCGCCTTTAGGTGGATTTATCAGCAAATGGATGCTCCTGACCGGTGCAGCATCCGGACAGCAATATATTCTACTCGTCGTCTTATTAGGCAGCTCATTACTTAATGCCGCGTATTTCCTTCCCATTGTTTATCGCGCCTTTATTAATCCGCTCCCTCCGGAAACGGAACCAGGGCGCAAAGAAGCACCGATATTCTGTCTCATTCCTATCTGTGTAACAGCTACTGTGTCTGTCCTGCTGTTTTTCTGTCATGACACGTTCCTGACACTGGCACAACTGGCTATTGGAGGTTGATTCTATGTCAGATACCGTTAAAAAAAATGAACAAGGCGAGATTGTTGAGCTCGGTCATGATCCTTGGCCTGGCTACCGCACCGCATTTAATATTGTATTCGCCCTTAGCACAATCTATTTGATTCTGGCTTTTTGCGGCGTTCTGCCCCACGGTGGAGGACACTGATGGAAGAAAAAAAAGGCTGGTTTGATAAAAAAAGTCATTTGATCCTGTTCCTGAGATTGTTCTATGCCAGTCTCGTTGTTCTTGTGGTTCTGGATCTGTTTATAGAAAAACATACTGTCTTTGGTTTTGACGGTGTCCCTAGTTTTTCAGCAGTTTATGGCTTTATCTCCTGCGTGCTTCTGGTTTTGCTGGCAAAAGTTCTACGCATCTTCATCATGAGAGACGAGGATTACTATGATAAGTAACCTGCCACCGGCGCTCTATTTTCTGGCGGCAGCCGCCATAGGTCCATTTTTACCCAAAGGATTGCGTAAAGCAGTACTACTGGCTGCACCAATACTTGCTCTGATCACAGTTTTTTTTCTACCAGAAGGAACAGCCTGGCATTATTCTTTGTTTGATCAGGATCTGACCTTTTTAAAAGTTGATCGCCTTAACCGGGTATTCGGGCTGATTTTTTCAATCGTCAGCATTCTGGCCGTACTATTTGCGTTTCAAAACGATGATCGTCTCGAACAGTCATCTGCCCTGGTCTATGCCGGTAGCGCTCTGGGGGTCACCTTTGCCGGTGATTTTTTCACCCTTTATGTGTTCTGGGAATTAATGGCGATTGCGTCTACTTTTGTCATTCTTGCAGCACGCGACAATATTGCCCGCAGCGCAGCCTTTCGTTATGTCCTTATTCACCTCGCGGGAGGACTCTTCCTGCTAGCCGGAATTATTCTCAGGCTACAGGAAACTGGCTCTCTGGAGGTTGACTTCGTTGGCTTGACCGGTGTGTCCAGCTGGCTGATATTTATTGGCATTGCGGTTAACGCTGCCATTCCGCCGCTACACTCCTGGCTGAAAGATGCCTATCCGGCAGCATCTTACTCGGGAGCTGTTTTCCTGAGTGCTTTTACGACCAAAAGCGCTGTTTACATCATGGCGCGCACCTTTCCGGGCACCGATGTTCTGATCTTGCTCGGTGCGATTATGACCTTTGTACCGATTTTTTATGCTGTTCTCGAAAATGATATCCGCAGTGTTCTGTCGTACAGCCTTATCAATCAGGTTGGTTTTATGATGGTCGGTATCGGCATCGGCACACCTTTGGCAATCAATGGTGCAGTCGCTCATGCCTTTGCCCACATTCTGTATAAAGGTCTACTCTTTATGAGTGCTGGTGCAGTCCTTTACCGGACAGGAAAAATCAAATGTACCGACTTAGGTGGCCTGTACAAATACATGCCGATAACCTGTATTTGCTGTATTATCGGGGCCGCATCAATTAGTGCTTTTCCCCTCTTTTCCGGATTTGTCAGTAAATCTATGATAGTCAGTGCTGCAGGTCATGAGCACCTGACCATCGTCTGGCTGATTCTAATGTTTGCCTCGGCCGGTGTTTTCCACCACGCCGGCATTAAAGTTCCGTTTTTTATCTTTTTCGGTCATGACTCTGGTCTACGCCCCAAAGAAGCACCCTGGAACATGACCCTGGCCATGGTCATCGCCTCAGTATTCTGCGTTGGTGTCGGAATCTTTCCGAAACCGTTATACAACCTTTTACCCTATGCCGTTGACTATGTACCATATACAGCCGATCACGTTGTCGGTCAGCTACAATTATTAATGTTTGGTGCTTTGGCCTTCGCCCTGCTGATGCTGTCAGCCATCTACCCCGCGGAGATTCGCGCAGTCAATATCGATAGCGACTGGGTATTTCGTAAAGGCGGTCGCCTGTTTTACTATGGGTGTGACAAAATTTTTAACAGCATTAATTCCTTTGGCGACAAAATATTCATGCAAAAAATTCCACAACTGCTATCCGTCTTTTTTGAAGACCCATCGCGAAGTATTCAAAGTCATTTAGCAGCCTTGAAAGCCGAGACCAGTGGCGATTCCACGGCCTTGGAAAAACGTAAGAAATCGATCAATCAACGCACATCATTAAATGCTTATCCGATCGGAGCAGGGGTATTCCTTGCGGTAGCATTTCTTGCCGTTATATCCATGTTGTATTTTAAATAGAACAAAAGCCCCCTGAATTAATCAGGGGGCATCGTTATGAGCTCTATATACCTGCATATTCCATACTGTTCGCAAAAATGTCCTTATTGTGACTTTTATTCGCAACCAGGCAGCGACAACCAGATCTCTGAATATGTTAACCTTCTGCAACAGCATATTCATGTTTTAGCTGCTGAATATCCTGAATCTCAGCAACTCACCACGATCTTTTTTGGTGGTGGAACGCCATCGTTGTTATCACCATCCCAGGTCACCCAAATTCTCTCTCAATTGGATAGCTATTTCGGTATAGCATCGCATGCTGAAATTACTCTTGAAGCGAACCCCGGAACAATCTCCTTAACCAAACTTCAAGGTTATCGGCAAGCAGGTATCAACCGGCTGTCATTCGGAGTTCAATCTCTCAATAACAACAATTTACAGTTTCTAGGGCGTATCCACGATAGAGATGAAGCACTTAACAGTTACAATTATGCGCGTCAGGCCGGTTTTGACAATATCAGCCTCGACCTTATTTTTGCCCTTCCCGGACAGTCGCTGGAAGAGAATGCGAAAGAAGTAAAAAGCTTATTGGAATTAACTCCTGAGCATTTATCCCTCTACGGTTTATCGTATGAGCCAGGAACACCTTTTGCGGCTCAAGTCTCCACAGGTGAAATTGTCCCGTGCAGTGACGAAATGTACGAGAAACAATATCGCCAGATTCATCAGTTAATGTTGAGTTATGGCTATGAGCATTATGAAATCTCGAATTTTTCCCGACCGGGAAAACGTTGCCGCCATAACCAGATTTATTGGCAACGGAAAAGTTGTCTGGCTGCAGGCTGTGGCGCTCATGGATTTGATCAACGTCAATGGGGGCGACGCTGGTCTGTTCCTACCGACATAAAACAGGTCGCTAACGATCTCCTTAAAAATATAAACCCGGCAGAAATCCTTGAGACCTTTGACCAACAGGCCGCGATGAGTGAATACTGTTACCTGCGCCTGAGAACTTCAGATGGTTTGGATATAAAAGAATTTAATCAGATTTTCAATGCGGATGTAACGCAGGTTTTTAGCCAGGCTCTGCGACGCTGTCAAAAATATTTGATCGAAGACCCCAAAAAAATCCGCTTTAAACTTGATGGTTGGTTGATCTACGATCATCTGATCAGTGAATTTCTTTAGCAAATCATTTAAAAATCCCACTTTTTGCTATTCCATAAACCTTGACAACTTACTATTGCATTGATAGGCTGCGATGTTAGCACTCAACAGTGTCGAGTGCTAACATTAACATAAGGACCTGTGCAGGAGCATGAAAACAACATGCCGTCAACTATGGCGGCGCAATTAGGTTTTCGACGGCCTGCAAGGCATTTGTTCAATAGGTGGAGAAACGCATGGCTGAGGAGCTAAATGAACGCAGCCAGAACATCCTGGAAGCAATTGTTGAAGATTATATCTCTTCCGCAGAACCAATCGGAAGCAGGGCAATAACTCGCCGGCACGATTTTAATCTGTCGCCAGCAACAGTGCGCAATGTCATGGCCGATCTTGAAGAGATGGGCTTTTTGTGTTCACCGCACACTTCTGCAGGAAGAATTCCTACGACCCAGGGTTTTCAATATTATATCGATTCTCTGTTACAGATTCGTGATCTGTCTAAAGCAGAAAAAAGCCGTCTGCGTAATAGCTATCGCTTCAGTGGTATGAAGCTCGAAGACATCATGCAGGAAGTCGGCCGGGTTATGTCAGGACTGTCCCAGTATACCGGGCTGGTCATGGCACCCAAATTCTCTTCAACAGTGTTCCGACAGATCGAATTTGTTCGCCTGTCACAAGGCCGTCTGCTGGTTATCTATGTTTCTGAATCAGGATTAGTACAGAACAAAATTATTGAGGCAGATAAAAGCCTTGATGACAGACAGTTGGAACAGATCAGTAACTACTTGAACAAGGAACTCAACGGACTGTCCATTCAGGAAGTCAGAAAAAAGCTGAGTGCAGAATTAACTGAAGAGCGCGTCCTTTACGATCGCTTACGGAAACAGGCATTAAGCCTCTCATGTGCCGCTTTGCAGGATGAAGTCGAGAATCAGATTTATGTCTCTGGTGCGTCCCTCATGCTCGAGCAACCCGAATTTTCTTCGCCTCAGCAGATGAAACGATTGATCCAGACCCTTGAAAGCAAAAAAATGTTGATCGACCTTCTCGATCGTAGTCAGGATGCTCAAGGCGTGCAAATATTTATCGGCAGTGAAAGTGCTTGTGTCGATTTAGAAGGTTACAGCCTGATTACCTCAAATTTTTCCAACCAGAAAGGCGCCATTGGAACGCTGGGAGTTATCGGTCCAGTTCGCATGGATTACTCTCAGGTTATTCCCATCGTCGATTTTACCGCTCAATTGGTCAGCCGTGTTCTGGAACGCGAAATTGAATAAATGTTCAGTAAACTAAAAGGAGTAAAGAAGGTGGGAAAAAATAAAGAAAAACAAGAACCTGAACTCGTTCAGAATGAAGACACCGATTCTGAACAAGCAGAGCAGGATCAAACCATAGAGCCCGAAATTGTTTCAGCAGAAGAACAGCTGCAGAACGAACTTGCTCAGGCTCAGGAAGAAGCCAAAACTCATAAAGAACAGTATATGAGAACGTTGGCTGACATGGATAACCTGCGCAAAAGAACCCAGCGGGAAAAGGAAGATCTGGCTAAGTTTGCCAACGAAAATATTCTGCGTGAAATCCTGCCCGTCATCGATAACCTTGAGCGTGCTGTTGAGCATGCCGAGCAGGCTGATAATGGTCTGGTCGAAGGTGTCCAGATGACCTTGACTCAGTTCAGCCAGGTTCTCGACCGATTTGGTGTTAAGCCGATCGAATCAATGGGGCAACCATTTGACCCGGCCTTACATCAGGCCATGGGCCAATTGGAAAGTGCAGACCAGCCGGTCAACACCGTTGTCCAACAGTTACAAAAAGGTTACCAGCTCAATGAGCGGCTGTTGCGTCCCGCCTTTGTCATGGTCGCGAAAGCTCCTGCTCAGCCTGCAGCTGCTGAAAAAGTTGAAGACTCCGCTACAGAAGATCAAAATAGCGAAGAATAAATTCTCAAAATTAATAAGATAAAAGGAGGATATACATCATGGGTAAAGTTATTGGGATTGACTTGGGAACCACCAACTCTTGTGTCGCTGTTATGGAAGGTGGCGAACCAGTCGTTATTGCCAACTCGGAAGGTGCTAGAACCACCCCTTCTATGGTGGCTTTTACCGAGAGTGAAGAGCGCCTCGTTGGCCAGCAGGCAAAACGTCAGGCGGTTACCAACCCGGAGAACACACTGTTCGCCATCAAACGTCTTATTGGCCGTAAATTCACTTCAGAAGCGGTTCAAAAAGACCTTGAAATCAGCCCATTTAAAATTATGGAAGCTGACAATGGTGATGCCTGGGTTCAGTGTCGCGATAAACAGTATAGTGCCCCGGAAATTTCAGCAATGATTCTGCAAAAAATGAAGCAAACTGCAGAAGATTACCTGGGAGAAAAAGTTACTGATGCCGTTATTACCGTACCTGCGTACTTTAATGACAGCCAGCGTCAGGCTACCAAGGACGCCGGTAAAATTTCCGGCCTGAACGTCCTGCGTATCATTAACGAGCCAACTGCTGCATCATTGGCTTATGGTCTGGATAAAAAAGATGAGATGACTATCGCTGTTTTTGACCTTGGCGGTGGTACTTTTGACGTTTCGATCCTTGACCTTGGTGATGGTGTTTTCGAAGTTAAAGCTACCAACGGTGATACTTTCCTTGGTGGTGAAGACTTCGATCAGCGCATTATCGATTATGTTGCTGACGAATTTAAAAAAGAGCAGGGAATTGACCTGCGCGGTGACAAAATGGCTCTCCAGCGTCTTAAAGAAGCTGCTGAAAAAGCCAAATGTGAGCTGTCTTCTTCAATGGAAACAGATATCAACCTGCCATTTATTACTGCTGATCAATCAGGTCCTAAACACCTGAACATGAAGCTTTCCCGTTCAAAACTGGAAAGCATCTGTAGCGAACTGCTGGCAAAACTTGTTGCGCCATGTCAGACAGCTCTGAAAGATGCTGGCTTGGCAGCCAGCGAAATCGACGAAGTTATCCTTGTTGGCGGTATGACCCGTATGCCTGCAGTACAGGATCGCGTTAAAGAAATTTTTGGCAAAGCACCAAGCAAAGGCGTTAACCCCGATGAAGTTGTTGCTATCGGCGCAGCGATCCAGGGTGGTGTTTTGACTGGTGATGTTAAAGACGTTCTGCTGCTCGACGTCACTCCACTGTCTCTCGGTATTGAGACCCTCGGTGGCGTTATGACTAAGCTGATCGAGAAAAACACCACCGTCCCATGCAAAAAGAGCCAGGTCTTCTCTACTGCTGCTGACAATCAGCCAGCCGTTTCTGTTCACGTTCTTCAAGGTGAACGCGAAATGTCTGCAGACAACAAGACCATCGGTAACTTTGAGCTGGTTGGCATTCCTGCGGCACCACGCGGTGTACCTCAGATTGAAGTTACATTCGATATTGACGCCAACGGTATTCTCCATGTTTCCGCAAAAGACCTCGGCACTGGTAAAGAGCAATCCATTCAGATCACAGCTTCTAGCGGTCTGTCCGATGAAGAAATTGAAAGAATGGTTAAAGACGCCGAAACTCATGCTGGCGAAGACAAGCAGAAGCGTGAACTGATTGAAGCACGCAACCAGGCTGACGGCCTGACCTACACCACTGAAAAATCACTCAGCGAACATGGTGAGAAACTCGATAGCGCAACCAAGCAACAAATTCAGGATGCTCTCGACGAGTTGAAAAAAGCCTGTGAAGGCAATGATCCAGAAGACATCAAAAAGAAAACGGAAGCATTAGCTCAAGCTTCGCACAAACTGGCCGAAATGATGTATGCTCAGGCTCAGAACGAAGAAGGAGCTGAAGGTGCAGCTGCAGGTGGTGAAAGCCAGCCTGCTGATGATGTTGTCGATGCCGAATTTGAAGACGTCGACGAGAAGAAGTAATTTGTTAACAACCAACAGACCAGTATCGCTTTTCGCGGTACTGGTTGGTTAACCACGCAGGATTGTTATTTTGGCTAAACGTGATTACTACGAAATATTAGGCGTCAACCGTAATGCGAGCGAAACAGAAATTAAAAAAGCTTACCGACGTCTTGCGATTCAGTATCATCCCGACAAAAATCCCGGCGATAAAGCAGCAGAAGATAAATTCAAGGAACTGACCGAAGCCTATTCAGTTCTGTCCGATTCCCAGAAGCGTGCCAATTATGATCAATTTGGCCATGCCGGGGTAAACGGTAATGGTGGCTTTTCTGGCGGCGGCTTTGATTTTGGCGGCGGTGGTTTTGAAGACATCTTTGGTGATATTTTCGGTGATATCTTCGGTGGCGGATCAAGACGTGGCAGCCGCGGACAGCGTGGTGATGACCTGCGGTACAATCTGACTATCAGCTTTGAAGAAGCGGCTTTTGGTACCGATAAAAAACTTCAATTGCCACGCAGCCAAAGCTGCGACACATGCCACGGCAGTGGTGCGCGTCCCGGCACTGAAGCTCAGACCTGCTCGACCTGTCGTGGAGCTGGCCAGGTCCGTTACCAGCAAGGCTTCTTTACTATGCAGCGGCCATGTCCCGATTGCCATGGTGAAGGCAAGATCATTAAAGATCCTTGCCCTGATTGCCGTGGTACCGGAACAATCAAGAAGAAACGGTCTTTATCACTCAAAGTTCCAGCCGGGGTTGAAACTGGTACCCGCCTGAAGCTGAATAGTGAAGGGGAAACCGGAACACATGGCGGTCCTCCTGGAGACTTATACGTTGTTATTAACGTTGAATCGCACCCGATTTTTGAGCGGGAAGGGCAGAACATCATCTGTGAAATCCCTATTTCCTTTGTTCAGGCAGCACTTGGCTGTGAGCTAGAAGTCCCGACCCTTGAAGGTAGGGTTAATATGAAAGTTCCTGCCGGTACCCAGAGTGGAAAAGTCCTGAAGCTGACAGGAAAAGGGATCGTTTCTCTGCAAGGCTACGGTCGCGGCGATCAACTTGTTGTTCTGAAAGTTGAAGTTCCGACTAAACTTAATGCAAAACAACGCGAACTACTTGAAGAATTTGCCAAAGAAAGTGGTGAAGATATTCATCCTCAAGGTAAAAGCTTCTTTGATAAAGTCAAGGAACTGTTCGATTAACAACAGATCCTCTTGAAATACATGGAGTTGGCATGAAGCGCCTCATAGTTTTTTTACTCGTCTCTATGCTCACTTTCCCGCTTGCCACTACTGCGGCAGAACCGGGATTGTCACGGCAGCTTGAACTGGGGCGCCAACTCTACCAGGAGGGTAAAAATAATCAGGCTCTCTCGGTTCTGCGCAATATTATCCGTCAGGATACATCTAAGGCAGAAACCAACCGGGCAGCTACCCTGATTGCCAGAATTTTTGTTGATCAGCAGAATTTTCGTGATGCACTGCTTTATCTAAATCAAATTCCGGCCCGGGAGCGTAGCCCAGAAGCCGCATTATTGACCGGCCGCTGCCTGCTTGCTAATGATCAGCTCAGCGCTGGTATGGTGCTGCTCAAACCCCTTATTAACAAAACCTTTTCTCATCAGGATCGCATCGCTCTTCTTTCGGCGTTAACCTCTGGAGCCATTGCCAGCCATAACTATCTGCAGGCACTTTTTTACCTCAATCAACAGGCAGCCATTGACCCGCAGCCAGCATCTACTCTTGCGCGCAGCCATGACCTCATGCAGAGCAGTTTAAGTGTTAGCGAGCTCAATGAAGCCGCATTTATGTGGCAAGGCAGCGCCCTGGGGCAAGACGCCCTGTTGCAACTGGCAAGAAGGGCTATGGTCCGGCAACAACCGGATCAGGCACGCAGCTATCTTGAACGTATTTTTGCTACCCCTGTCACCTTTCCTTATTGGCAGGAAGCCCAGGCATTACTCTCCAGAACCAACCAGGACAATTGGTTAAGTCGTGACAGCATCGGGGTTATTCTGCCTTTGTCCGGTGACTATGAATCGTATGCCAAACTGGTGAAAAACGGTCTTGAACTCGCCCTTCAGGAACACAACAAAACACGCCTGCCAATCCGTTTTATTTACCGCGACTCAGCGACCGAAGGGGTAAACCCAGCCCAAATTATCAGCAGTTTATCTGACGATGACAAAGTCATGGCCATTATTGGTCCACTTCTCTCTGTTAATGCGGATGCTGCCGCACGGCGTGCCCAGCAGGAGATGGTTCCGTTGCTGACCTTGGCCCAGGGAGAGGCACTTCCCGAACTCGGTCATTTTATCTTCCGTGACACCCTCACTGCTCAGCAACAGGTCAAAACCTTAGTCGCGTATGCTATGAGTCAAGGCATCATCTCTTTCTCCGTGCTACAACCAGAAAATCGCCTCGGTCAGCAAATGACCAGTTTATTTACTCAGGAAGTGATCAACGCCGGTGGAGAGATTGTTGATGTCGTCAGCTACAGTGAAGACAGTACCGACTTCAAGAAACCGATTGAGCAGTTGTTATGGAGTAGCGGAGAACGCCCCATCCCGGTCCCCCTTACAGAAGATGGTCAAGAGGAGGAACTCCCGGAATTAGAATACCCCCAGCCTCCATTTCATGCCCTTTTTATCCCCGACTTTGCAGATCGAATCGGTTTGATTGCTCCCCAGCTCATGTTTTACGGCATTAAAGATACCATGCTCCTCGGCATTAATGGCTGGAACTCACCAGAGTTAGCGGAACGAGCCGGACGTTTTTTAAAGGACGCTGTCTTTGTAGATGCTTTCTTCTCCGCGTCGAGCACTCCTGAAGTGCAACGCTTTAACGAACTGTACTACCAGACCTATGGAGAGCAACCATCGATACTCGAGGCTCAGGCTTTTGAGGCTGCAAATATTTTATTACGCAGCATTGATGATCCTGCGGTAACCAATCGTGATGAACTGCGCCTTAAATTAATGAACTTGGGAGAATTTCGCGGCATTAGCAGTGCAACCGGATTTGATAATTTTGGTGAGGCGATAAAAGATTTATATCTACTTGGTTTTAAACGTAATCGCATCGTAGAAATTACCCGCTGAATTAAACACCATCACATAGTCATAGAACATCGCCGTGACCAGTGTCTCACGGCGATGTTTCTTTTGCCGGTGAGTAGCGATCGACCAAGGTGTCAAAAGCTCCTGTCAGCTGATTATAATACTTTAGACGACCGTTACGGATATCATAATACCAGCCATGCAGACTTAATTGCCCCTGAGCAACCCGCTCCTTGACCCACGGGAATGTCATCAGGTTTTTTAGCGACACTAATATCGCTTCCTTTTCACAGGCACAGCGTTGTTTTTCTTTTGGCTGATCGGCCATTTCGGCCAGGACTTTATCACGTGCGGGTGCAGCGATATTGACCCAGGTTCCAATAAACTCACCGATATCGTCCCCCTCGGCAGAAGCCATAAGAGCCTCAATGCCACCACAGCCTGAATGTCCCAGAACGATAATATCGGAAACTTCAAGAATACAAACAGCATATTCAATCGAAGAACTCACCCCGTGATAATCGTCGTTCTTTAAATAAGGGGGAACCAGATTAGCAATATTTCGCAGAATGAATAATTCACCAGGAGCGCAATCAGTCATTAAGGCAGGATCAACACGGGAATCACAACAGCCAATTAACAGGGCCTGTGGTTTCTGCCCGGCCATCTGCTCCTGAGCCAATTCAGCATTTTTACCAAAATGTTCCTGCTGAAAATTAATGATACCATTTATGAAACGAGAAACATCTGCCATGAAAAGTACCTCCAATCCATTCGGATTCTACCATAATCTTTCCACAATGTGATCGTCCCGTCAGAGTTTTTTCAATCCATGAAAATTCAATAGACTCGGACCATTTAATAACCTTAGGAAGTGTAAAAGTAGCTGACATGTCTATTTCCACACAAAAAAGGGAATTATTAGTTGAAATTTTGTTTTAATAGTTTCAGAATTACCTTTTTTTGTTGGACAAGACCCATCTAGTTGGCCCTGCCCGGCTTTTACCGCCGACACATGGACATGAACGCCCTCGCTGCCGACGGACTTCTCAGACCGTAATTACCGAGGACAATTATGCCCCAATCAATTTTTATTCCCAAGCTTTATAGTAGCTTGAAGGAAGGCTATTCGCGCACTCAGTTTATCAATGATCTTATGGCCGGAATCATTGTTGGAATCGTTGCTCTGCCTCTCGCCATTGCCTTCGGCATCGCCTCAGGTGTCAAACCTGAGCAAGGCATATTCACTGCCGTCGTCGCTGGCTTTATTATCTCTGCTCTAAGCGGTAGTCGTGTTCAGATAGGAGGACCGACCGGAGCATTCATCGTTATTGTTTTTCAGATCATTCAAGAATTTGGCTACAATGGTCTGGCCATCGCAACATTCCTTGCTGGTGGCCTTCTTATCGTGATGGGGTTAGCTCGCCTTGGCGGGATCATTAAATTCATTCCTTACCCGGTTACGGTCGGTTTTACCACAGGAATAGCACTCATTATCTTTGTTGGGCAGATAAAAGACTTGCTCGGTCTGCAGATAGAACATGTCCCGACAGAGTTTCACCTGAAGATGATATCTTATGCCAAAAACATATCCCAGCTATCATGGCCTGCAACGTGCCTCAGTATAGCAACCGTGGCTATTATCTGGTTATGGCCAAGAGTCACCAATAAAATCCCCGGTTCACTCGTAGCAATAATATTGACAACAATCATCGTTGCTTTCTTCGACATACCAGTCGCGACAATAGGCGCTCGTTTTGGTGAGGTTCCAAACACTCTGCCTCTTCCCCATCTTCCAGAGTTTCCTGAATGGCATGAATTAACCCGCTTATTTTCACCAGCATTAACCATTGCCATTCTCGCGGGGATCGAATCACTTCTCTCAGCTGTGGTCGCCGACGGTATGATAGAAGGACGCCACCGCAGCAACATGGAACTCATTGCTCAAGGAGCAGCAAACCTGGTATCCCCGCTATTTGGAGGTATTCCTGCAACAGGGGCCATAGCACGAACAGCAACCAATATTAAAAATGGGGGGCGCACCCCGATTGCCGGCATGGTACACGCAGTAACCTTGATGTTGATATTGCTATTTTTCGGCAAATGGGCGGTCATGATTCCAATGCCAACATTAGCCGGAATCCTTGCTGTCGTCGCATGGAATATGAGCGAAGCACGCCTCTTTTGTAAATTATTAAACAGTCCTCGTGGAGACGTTCTGGTGTTACTTTCCACCTTCGGGCTGACAGTATTTGTTGACCTCACCGTTGCCATTCAGGTTGGTATTGTCCTGGCGGCCCTGCTATTTATGCAGCGTATGGCCAGTGTGACTCAGGTTGGTTTTATTTCCAGAGAAGTAGAAGATGATTTTAGCGAAGAAGATCTCACAGAGGAAGATCCCGGCAGCCTTAAAAGACGTTCGATTCCCCAAGGAGTTGAAGTTTTTGCTATTAACGGCCCGTTTTTCTTTGGTGCTGCGGAAAAATTCAAGAATGCTCTTATCCGCACAGGAAATTCTCCCAAAGTCCTAATCCTGAGAATGAGACATGTCTCAACTCTTGATGCAACAGGACTTCAGGCCTTAGAGTATGTCTGTAAAAGATCGTTTCGCAATGGTACCAAAATAATTCTTTCCGGTGTTCACGACCAGCCTTTGGAAGTCATGAAAAAAACCGGCTTTCTCAATATGATCGGTCAACAGAATATATTTTCTGAGATTGACCCTGCCCTACAGCGGGCCAATGAATTAATTTAATTCCAGAGAGATCGTTGTCCCAGAGGAACACATCCAGCTCTTCTGGGACTTTCCCGCTGAATTCTTCCTGAATACATAGCTTCCAATCTATTTTTTTGTTATCCTATATAACTTTCACTTAACAAGCGATAACAGAAAAATATCCCCCTACGTCACAACTTACAATAACTATAGAGGAAACAATGTCGAGCAGCTTTGGTCGTTTTTTTAGTATAAGCACTTTTGGTGAATCTCACTGCGCCGGGGTTGGGGTTGTCGTTGATGGCGTCCCGCCACGCATGGCCCTGAGTCCGGAAGATATTCAAACCCAGCTTGATCGTCGCCGTCCGGGCGGAAACAAACTTGGAACCGAGCGCAACGAAGCTGACCAGGTTCAAATTCTGTCCGGCGTCGAAAATGGTTTAACCCTTGGCACTCCCATTGGCATGCTGGTCAAGAACAAAGACCAGCGTCCTGGTGATTACGGCTCAATGAGTCAGATTCCACGCCCTTCTCATGCCGATTATACTTACCGCGCCAAATATGGCATTCACGCATCAAGTGGTGGTGGACGCTCCAGCGCCAGAGAGACAATTGGCCGCGTTGCTGCTGGAGCCCTGGCTGAAAAATATCTGCGAGAAAAGCATGGCATTGAAATCGTCGCCTGGGTCAGTGGTGTCGGTCAGCATCAAGCGACAGACATTGATATGAACACCATTACCCGTGCTCAAATTGATGAGAATGATATTCGCTGCCCCGATAGTGCTGCAGCAGCAAAAATGACCGAAGAGATTGTTGCTGCCCGCGAAGCGAAAGATTCTATTGGCGGCGTTATTACCTGTGTCTGCCGTAACTTACCTGCAGGCCTTGGCGAACCGGTTTTCGACCGTCTCGAAGCCAAACTGGCCCACGCGATGCTGTCCATTCCAGCCACCAAAGGTTTTGAAATTGGTTCCGGTTTCGCTGGCGCAGCGATGCGTGGTTCTGCCCACAACGATCCTTTTATTCAGCGCGATGGCCGCCTTGGTACCACCACCAACTATAGTGGCGGTGTTCAGGGTGGTATTTCCAATGGCGAACCAGTTTACTTCCGCATTGCTTTTAAGCCACCAGCAACCATCGGTCAGGCCCAGGAAACCGTCACCTATGATGGTGAGGATGCCATTCTTGAAGCCAAGGGCCGGCACGACCCCTGTGTTGTTCCCAGGGCGATACCGATTGTCGAAACCATGACCGCACTGGTGCTTGCTGATTTGGTCATGATACAAAAAATGCGAAGTTAAAAACCTTCAACGCAGAGACGCAAAGTTTAAGAGTTCGCAGAGAAAAGCTATTTTAGTACCAAAGACGCAACCCAAGAAAGAGCAACACTTCTAGGGTATAATCTTTTTGATAGATCGGTTTTTACCCCAAAAAGATTTTCTCTGCGTCTTAGCGGCTTTGCGTTGAAAGACTTTTCGGTTTTCTTAGTGACTTTTTGTCTTAATGGCTACATTTTTTAAAAAAGAATGAGATTTTTATGATTATCGAATGGTATCCGGGCCATATGAAAAAGGCCCGGGCCCAAATTTCAGAGATGATGCCCAAAATTGACCTGGTTATTGAGGTTCTCGATGCCCGGTTACCAGTCAGTAGTGCCAACCCACTACTTGAGCGCTTGCGTGCAGCAAAGCCGTGTCTGAAAATTTTGAACAAAGCGGATCTGGCAGATCCGAATATTACCAAAAACTGGATTAAACATTTTGAACAGCAACAAGAGGTAAAAGCCTTGTCTCTTGAAGCTAAAAATCGGCGTGATGTCGGACTTATTCCCAAGCTATGTCGTAAAATGTTGCCACAACGCGTCCAGTCAGGAAAACCCTTACGCGTTCTCATTGTCGGTATTCCTAACGTCGGGAAATCGACCCTGATTAACACTCTGGCCGGAAAAAAGATCGCTCGCGTTGGTGACAAGCCAGCCATTACCACCTGCCCTCAGCAGATCGATCTGCGCAATGGAATCCTACTTTCCGATACACCGGGTATCCTGTGGCCTATTCTTGACAGCATGGCAGGAGCCTGTCGATTAGCTGCCAGTGGTGCCATTGGTGACGATGCTTATGATTCGGTAGAAATTGCCATGCTGGCTGCCGAATACCTGGCCCAAAAATATCGGACAGTACTGGCCGAACGCTATAAACTCGACACGATCCCAGAAAAACCCCTTGATATCCTTGACACCATTGGTCGTAAACGTGGCTGTCTGGTCAGTGGTGGAGATGTTGATCGTTATCGGGCTGCAGAAGTTTTACTCCGCGAACTGCGGGGCGGAAAACTTGGTCGTATCAGTCTTGAAAGACCCAATGAAACCGATAGTGCGTTTGAAAAGGCGACGGAAAATCCATGAAATCAAAAGGAAAACTAAAAGAACTGTTCGTTTCTGAGCTACCCTATGAAATAACCGAAGAAGAGCTAAGACAAATCTTTTCCACCTGCGGTACGGTTCGCTCTATCTTTATGCTGGATGACAGTAAAGGAAATTTTAAAGGCATTGCCTTTATTAAAATGGCGAGCGAAAAAGAAAATCGTGAGGCGCTTAATATTCTGGATGACACCTTGATCGGTGATCGTCGTATCAAAGTCGCCCCGACCAAACCTAAGACCCCGGCAGGAGAGGTCTCTCCCGCCCCGGTAGAGGAACAACGTCAGCGCAGACGCAGGGCGCCAAAAGGACGAAAAAAGATTAATTAAAAGAAAAATCCCCCCTATGAAATAGGGGGGAGACAAGCTTTCAAGCAGGTGGGTCCGGCCAGAAAAATTCGTTAAAAATTAACGCTCAATGCAGCAGCTATTTTAGCTTCCTGCGGAACGTCTTCGCCATCATACTCATAACTGTCAGCGGCATACGCCCCAGCAATGTCCAACCTGGCCAACCACAGATTCAAGCCTAAACCTGCAGTATAAACTAAATCGACATCATCATTCGCTAAGTTCTTGTAAGCACCGAGACGCAAGGCAACAATATGGAAAGCATTCCATTCAAGCCCTAAAGAAAGGTTCTGGGTATCATAGCCGGGAAAGACGGTCTCCCCCTCAAGCAGGTCGAGGTTAGCTTCCAGAGTAAAGGTATCGATTGGCATCCAGGCCACCCCTGCTGTAACTTGTGGATCAAGGGTTACATCATCAGCATCTAAGGTGATTTCATCGCCATTTTCAAGAGTGACATTTTTACTGAAGCCATCAAATTTAGGGGAATTAAGATTCCGGCCCATCAGCCCCAGTGAAAAATCGCCATAGTGGGCCATAACGCCAAGGTCGATACCGAAGGTCGTTGTCTCCTCAAAATGCTCATCAGTCTCAGATAACGCATCACCGGCATCATCTTCAAAAATTGACACCTGGTTCTTATAAACTCTGCCGCGCATAACCTTAAAGTTACCGCCAACAGCAATATGAGGAGTAACCCGGTAACCATAACTGATGGGGACTTCAACAATACTGATCCCATCTAGCTCAATAGTGGTGGTGTTGTCAGATAAGGAGGTCTCACTCGTCTCATCACTGCTACTGCTATCAGCCACATCAGCAAGAATATCGACCACCCCTGCCAGAGAAGAAGAGGCTAGGTCCTGATCAGCAGCAACATAATCGATCCGCTTGATGGCCTCATCAGAATAACCAGCATCGCTCAAAGCTGCGACCTGAGCTTCTGTTAAAACGGAAACCTCGTAGGTTGAGGTGTCATAGCCATCAATATCAACGCTCTCAATATCGCTGTTAAGGTCATCAATATCAGCATCAATCCCCAGGTTCACGGTATCGACACTCACAACCCGCCCAGAAGCGGCGGCATAAGAACGTACTCCAATAGCAAACCGCCCCGCCCTGATACCAAGAGCAGCAGCGCCATCAGCAGTAATGCCGGTTTTATCTTCATCAACAGCATCAAGGGCTTCTGCGAGCTTGGTCAGATCCTGCAATTCCTGCTCGCTATCGATGCCATCCTCTAACGCATCAAGATCAATATCGTTCAGGTCATCGACATATTGTGCAAAGTCACTGTGTAAGCGATATCCTCCATCTAAACCGATATCGACACCGTACTTATCAGCGTTCTCATCATCTGGATCGCCCATAAAACCAAAAGCAGCCGGATTATAATACTGAGCACTGGTATCTTTTACCGACGCGACATTAGCGCCCCCCATGCCCATAGCACGCGGTGATGCAAAGTAGGTATCCAGAGCTGATGCTGAAAGAGGGAATAGCCCCATGCACAACAATAAAATAATGACGTTTTTCATTTTTTCTATCTCCCCAAAATAGATGTATCATCAAATCAATTTTTATTAAGGTAGGCCAATATACTTCTTTTCTATAGGAATTTAAACCCTATTAATCTTATTTTTGTGTTTAACATTGCCTTTCTCCATGTCTTGCCCATAACAATAAGTTACCTTTTTTTAGTACTATAGTAACATTTCAGTAACTTATATGAGAGCTGACATAATTATTTAGCTATGCTAATCTCCATTTCAAAAAAACATCTCACCTCATTCAAGGAGTCACAAATGGGAAGTAAATTACGGGTTTTATTATTCATTGCAGGATTTTTCCTAGCAAGCAGCCAGCTTTATGCCGATGAACTGGTATCAATCAAAGCAGGTTATCAACTCCTGACACCAGAGGGTTCTATCGCAGGAGAGATAGGTGGTATCGGTGATAAAGTCGATATTCAGGATGATCTGGGTCTGGATGACAGTAACGATTTTACCGGTGAAATTGCTCTGCAGTGGGGCAACGGACGTCTTTCCCTGAACTATTTACCCATCAACTTTTCCGGCACAGGCACTCTAAGCGAGACCCTGGTTATTGACGATCAGACCTTTACCGTCGGAACTAAAGTTCACAGTGATCTTACCCTCGACATTTACGACATCGGCTACACCTACTACTTTGTCAATGTAGATGACCTCCCGACACGGGTACAGTTAGGCTTGGAAATCGCGGCAAAAATTGCTGATGCTGATTTTTCTATTAAAGAGAATGGTACCAATACCACTGTGTCCGAATCAGTATTGCTGCCAATTCCAACCGTTGGAGCACGCGCCCGTGTTGCCTTGGCAGATTTTGTCGGGATCAGTGGCCGGGTTGGCTATATGGGCTATGCTGATGCTCATTTTATGGATGCAGAGGCACAAATCGAGTTTTCACCATTGCCGCTGCTTGGTATCTATGCTGGTTATCGCTATCTTGATTTAGAAATTGATGATGATGATTTTTATGTCTCGACAGAAATCAGTGGCCCGTTTGCCGGGCTGATGCTGAGATTTTAATCTGGAAATCAACTGATTAATTTTCATTGTTCAAGAATAGCTCTAACCCGCTGATTAAGAGTATTTTTTTATACGTTTCAAAGAATAAACGACTCTTGAGCAGCAAATTAAAATGCCATTTTCTTGCGGAAATGGCATTTTTTTTTTGCCTCCCCCCTATGATCTGAACCCAGCTATCCTTTATCCTATAGACAAGTCAGGCAAATGAAATTACGTAAATATTTAATTTTTTTCTGGATAGGTTATGTCAGCTAAAATATTACCCTTCGCAAAAGACAAAAAGTCGATTAAAGATATCGTCAACGAAGCCGTAAGCAGCAACCTCTCTCACCTCAACCCTCAGGTTTTGCAATGTCTTAAAGGTGAAGTCGAAAAAATGCTGGAAAAGCATTTTACCGGGGAGCCCCCGGAAATGACGATCCAACTGCCATCAGACCTGAGTAATGAACAGTTTATGCAGATCAAAGGAAATTTTGACAAAGTCTTTCAGGAGCATAACGAACGTATGATCCAGCGTGCCAACGAGATCTTTCTGGATCTCTATCTGTCGCGCCTGGAGTATTGTCAGCTTAAATATGGTTCTGACAACCAGAGTGAGCATTAGCTCAAGCATCTTTGTCACCAAGATACGCTACGTTTTGACAACGTAGAAGATGATCTAACCAGAGTCACACCTGTTCTAGCCGGTGTGACTCTGTAGCGCCTCAAGCATCCCCCTTAAAAGTCTTAACCAACTCTTTCCTTAGAAATAAACCCATGTTATAAAATAGTTAAAGCAACCTTTTGACCGAGGGCTATCAATGAAAATAGCTTTGTTGCAGAACCTCAAGATTCGTTCAAAGATGCTCGTGGTTATTCTGCCACTGGTTGTTATCCCTATTTTTTTAATTGGAGCCGTAATTGGCTATATTGCGACCGACAAAGCCTACCAGGGACTGACAACCGCCAGTAAAGCAGACCTGGATCATATGGCCAGCTTTACTCTCGATCTGCTCGACGGGCATCACCGTCAATTTCAAGTTTACCGCGAAGATAAAAAGAAAATCGTGCAACAAGAGATGAAATCTCTCGTCAACCTGGCCTACAACCTGATCAATCAACAACAACAGCATTTAAAAAATGGCATTATTGACCTGCATACAGCCCAACAAGCTGCTAAAAACAGCTTTAAACAGGTCAGTATCGGCAGCAGCGGATACTTGTTTGCCCTGACAACTAGCGGTGACCTAACGGTTCATCCAGTTCTTGAAGGTGAGAATATTCTCTCTTACCAAGATGAAAACGGACGTTACTTTATTCGCGACATGGTCACCAAGGCACTAGCCGCTAATCCTGAGGATGTTCTGTACACCATTTATCCCTGGCGTAATCCCCAATTGGGCGATACGCACTATCGCAATAAAATTGTCGCATTTCGCTATTGCCCTAAATGGGACTGGATTGTTGCGGCCGGTGGCTACCTGGATGAAACCTATGCTGACCCGGCCTTTGAACAACAGGCATTAGACACTCTGGCCGCCCAGATCAAAAGCAAAAAGGTCGGAACCACCGGTTATATCTACTGTCTGTCTGGTGATGGAACCCTGATGATCCATCCAGATGCCGAAGGACAAAACCTGCTGACAGCAAAGGATAACCAAGGCCACCCCTTTGTTGCAGAGATGATCGCCCAGAAGGATGGCTGGATTCGTTACCCATGGCTGAATAAAGGGGAAAGCTCTCCCCGCATGAAAATTGTCCGTTATCGTTATTTTGAACCGTGGGATTGGATCGTTGCGGTCAGCAGTTATGAAGATGAATTTTACCAACCCGCCAACACGCTTAAAAAGCGTATCACAGTTTATGTTCTGATCCTGCCGTTACTGATTGGCTTGCTGACTGCAGGACTGGTCTATCTTGCAGCGAGGATGTTGACCGAACCGATTCACAGCATGATTGCTGTTATCCGCAAAGTGAAACAAGGTCGATTGAATGAACAGATGCAGGTGACCAGTCGCGATGAACTTGGCGAACTGGCTATTTCTTTTAACCGCATGACCCGCATGTTACGCAAAAATAAGGAGATGGAAGCTGCTCTTGCCCAACAAGGAAAAATGGCGTCATTGGGTGTCCTTTCTTCCGGAGTTGCCCATGAGATTAATAACCCCCTTGGGGTGATTCTCGGTTATGCCGGATATCTGGAAAAAAAGATCCCTGAAGACGACCCCAACTACAGCTACATTCATGACATTAAACGGGAAAGTAAACGCTGTAAAAAAATCGTACAGGACCTGCTCAGTTATGCCCGCACACCAAAACCGGCCCTGGAGAGTACCGACATCAACAAGCTGTTACGCCAGATAATCGATTTTGCCAGCAATCATACCGACCTGTACCACGTAGCCATCATTCAAAACCTGCAGCAGGATTTACCCCATATCATGGCTGACGGCGACCAACTGCGCCAGGTCGCCATTAACCTGTTGCTAAACGCTGGAGCAGCGACTCCGGATGGTGGTGAAATCAGAGTGAAAACCAGTGGCGTAGATGCACAGACCATTGCCATAACCTTCAGTGATTCGGGTGCTGGTATTGATAAGCAGGATATCGATAAGATATTTGAACCATTTTTTACCACCAAAGCACGTGGTACCGGTCTTGGATTGGCGATTACCAAACAAATTATCGATATGCACCAGGGAGAAATCAGCATTGACTCAGTCAAAGGGCAGGGGACAACGGTGACGATTAAACTCCCCTTGCAACGTGAAGAATACTGAGTAGCAAAAACAATCGTGGTTAATAACTGATCAAGTAAACAGAACGAAGAGCACACCCATGTCAGCAAAAAAAATTCTGGTCATCGATAACGAAGAAGGTTTGTGCCGCATGATGTCCGCTGTACTGATGGACGAAGGGCATGCAGTGCGAACCTTTACCGATCCGATTGAAGCCGTTGAACTGTTCCGCCCCGGCACCTGGGACCTGGTCATCTGTGACATAAAAATGCCCGGCATTGATGGCCTTGAGGTGCTGCAACAGATCAAAGACAGTGAACCAGGCATCCCGGTGATCATGATCACTGCTTTTGCCACCGTCGACATGTCGATTCAGGCGCTACGCAAGGGCGCCTATGATATGCTGACCAAACCATTTGAACCGGACGAATTGCTCTACCGGGTACGCAATGCCTTAAACCACAATGATCTGCTTAATGAAAATCAGCAATTAAAAGAAAAGCTTGCCGGAAAATTTAACTTTGATGCCATTATTGGCGCCTCAACCATCCTGCAACAGCTGCTTGAAAAGGTGAAGAAGGTCGCCATTCGTGATACTTCGGTGCTGATTACCGGAGAATCAGGGACAGGAAAAGAGCTGATTGCCCAGGCGATCCACTACAACTCGCCACGCCGTGAAAAACCCTTTATTGCGATTAATTGTGGTGCTATCCCCGATTCGGTGCTGGAGAGTGAACTGTTCGGCCACAAAAAAGGGGCTTTCACCGGAGCAGCCACAGATAAAGAAGGGCTGCTACAAGCCGCCAATGGCGGGACATTATTCCTTGATGAAATAGGGAATCTGCCGCTGGTGGTGCAAAAAACCCTGCTACGCTTTCTACAGGAGCAGGAATTCCTCCGCATTGGTGATACCACTCCGACACGGGTCGATGTGCGGCTAATTTCGGCAACCAATTCTGACCTGGAACTGGAAGTTCAAAGCGGTACCTTTCGCGAAGATTTCTTCTACCGACTCAATGTAATCAATCTTCATTTACCAGCATTACGGCAGCGTAAAACCGACATTCCTCTGCTGGCAGCTCATTTTATTGCGCGTCAAAACAAAAAGTTCAATACGACAATAAAAGGCTTATCCGCAGAAGCACAACTAGCCGCCAGTGAATATTCATGGCCAGGAAATATTCGCCAGCTTAAAAATGTGATTGAAGCATGCATCACCATTGAAAATGGCCCGTGCATCAGTCTTGATACTCTCGCTCAATTTATCGAGATCGAAACAACCCCACAAACAGCGGATGATTACAATCAGGCCCTGGCACGTTTCGAAATAGACTACCTGAAGCAGCTACTCAATTCCGCGTCAGGAAATGTTGAAGAAGCTGCTAAACGAGCCAATATGAACATGGCGACCATCTACCGAAAACTGAAGAAATATGGCCTGCGCAAAGAGGATATATCCGGTTAAATTTAGCGTTAGTACAGATTTGATACGTTACCAGGGAAGAAATTCGCTCAAGGGGACTCCGACAGGTTTCAACACCCAGAGGCCAAGAATAGCAATAATGCCAAGCGCCATAACCCAGTTCAGGATCTGAGTGTAAAGCCCCCAGTCATGTTCTTTAGGTGGCTTTTTTTTGTTTTGATCATCATCTTTCTCTTTTAGTTTGGCCGGTCTAACTTTACGCATTAAGCGGCCAGAAGAAAGAAAAATGATGGCAGACACAGCAAATTGCGGCATCACATCGGCAGAGACAACTCCTGATGCAAATAAAGAAGCATAGTAGGCCAAGGTAATTAGCCCCAGTAATGTCATCTGCCGACCTAGATCCATTATACCTCCATGGCAAAATAGCGCTTATTCTTGAATATTAGTCCATTCTTATCTTTTTATCAATCAGCTATCCCGATCCCTCCCAGAAAATAAAAGATCAGGCCACAACAATTAATCGCCCCTCTCTTCCCCTAAAGGTAAAATATCCCGCCCACAGATATAGTGCAGCAGTTGGGCAGCAAACATATAAATAGCGACCAGAGAAGCGCCCACTCCTATCCCACAGCCAATCATCAAAAACACCTGATCCTGGCGCAGATTATCCATGGCCAGGGCAAGAAAAGAAAACATCATGGTGCCATACAGAATCTGCACCGCCAGACTCTGCCTGAAGCTCCCCAGGAACAGAAGAGCCATAAACAGCCCCCATAAACTCAAGAAAGAAAACATGGCAATTGAGCCAGGACGATGACCAAATCCCAATTGAGGAAAAACCTGGTAACTGATCAATGACAACCAGAATATACCAAGAGGCAATAGGGTAACAGCAGAACGCACCTGACCAGTCATCTGACTGCGCAGCCCAACCAGTAACTGTACGCTCCCCCCTGTTACCAGGATGGCAGCAGTTAACAACAAAGGCGGTTGCCAACCCTCCAACTGACTTAAAATATAAACAGCCAGAGTCGTCGCCAAAGCTAGCAAGCCTAACCCCGGAAACCTTTCCGGCCCTTCCGAAACCATCGACGCAGCCATTGAAATTCTCCTTAAAGCTGGCCGGGCAGCAATGATGCCATGACCCCGGCCAGCCGCTGTTTTTAACCGTTAGTCTGCTCAACAATGAGATCTTCTTCAGCCACAACACCGCTCTGTTCGGCGACAGGTGCCAGCACTTTTTTAGGCCGTAACGACATGGCCATCATCGCACCGACCAACAGTAACACTGCAGCGACAATAAAGGAGGAATCCATACTTCCGGTCTTGACTTTAAGCATTTCCGAAACCCGCACCAGCACAAAAGCGCCAACGCCCCAGGCCGAAAAAAGAATGCCGTAATTCATACCAAAGTGTTTCATACCCCAGGCATCTTTAGCAAAGGAGGGGAATAGCGACAGGTTGGTCCCGTAATTAAACACCATGGCGGTTACCAGTAAAGCCACCAGCACTGGATGGCTACTATCGCTTCCCAACACTGGAATGGCTGCAAACATCAGTAAAGCCTGAAATACCAGCACCATGGTCAAGGTTGTCGCACGACCGATTTTATCTGACACAACCCCAGCAACCAGGCGCCCTGCGGCATTACCCACCGACATAATCACCACCACCAGAAAAGCCATTTCACCCATTGATGCCTTAGCTAATCCCTTGGCACTGCCGATCACCATCAAACCGGCTCCGGCACCAATGAAGTAACACAACCACAGAGCATAAAAACGGCCGTTTTTGAATAACTGCAATGGTGACAGTTCAACACTGTCATTGCTCTTCTTTGCCGTTGATGATACCTGCTGCCCATCAGGAACAAAGCCCTGAGGAGGATTGGTGATAAACAGTGCCAGACTGCAAACAACAACGGCGAAGGCAATGCCAAAAAATAGCATGGCTTGTTGCAGACCATATTCAGCCAACAGGTATTTGGCGAGCGGTGCGATATACACGGAGGCAAGGCCAAAACCGGAAACAACAATACCAGCGATTAAACCCGTTTTTGCGGGTGAAAACCATTTGAGGGCCGGAGGGGTCGCCGCAGAATAACCAAATCCGATACCACCGCCGGCAAACACACCAAAACCAACCACCCAGGCCCAATAATTGGTTGTTTGGGAAATCCAGGTAAAACCAAGGCCAACCAGCAGCCCACCAATAATACAGGTGACCTTGGGACCAAATTTATCCTGACATTTACCAGCCAGAATCATAGCTGCCGCAAAAGCAAGGCAGGCCACCGCGTAAGGATCATTAACACTGGCAGCGTCCCAATTAAAATTGCCCGCACCACCAACTGTGATAGAATCCGCAATAGCGCCTTTAAAAATGCTCCAGGTATATAAAATCCCCAGCGCCAGGTTTATCCCCAGCCCGGCAAGTAAAACCTGAACTCCCCGATTTTTAATTTCAGTTGATTGCATAACAGAACTCTCCTCTCTCTGATGAATAGTCAATGGACGATAAGCTGTTGCATATTTCAAGCGATAGGCCAGCGGCCATTTATTACGGAATTTCAGCTCAACAGGCTGGCGTTGGTGGCTAGTAGTTTTGCCAGAGACTGCTTCAGGTTGCTGAATAGTTGCATCAATCTGCGGATAGCGTTCTTGCAATCTTTCAAAACGTTCACAATCATGAAAACGGCCAGAACAGTAGTGGGACATGGCAACAACATCATAAGGAGAGATATAATCTTCACCGACATCACAATAAGTTTTTTCGTTATCAAAAAACGGACATATCGCCATGCTGACCTCCTTATCACTGTGATAAACTCATCAACAGATAAGGCAAACCGCATACCAATCGAAAAAAAAGCTATTTACCTATGTAAATTCAGGGGGATATTCGAATTTGATCAGAAAATAAAGGAAATGGTGAAATCAGGCTATTTTTCGCAGATCTGCAAAAGACAATTTATTCAATTTTCTATATGTTATTTTTTCATAATAATGTTATTATTGCTATCTACTTACTATTACTTACTATTTTAAAGGAATAATTAGTAAAAAACATATTAAAATAACGCTGTTTTGCAAAATAAAATATATCCACAGCAAGTTTTGCAAATATGCGAAAAAAATCTCTCGGCAAATTTTCTTTCTCTGGATCTGGACAAATACCAACCTTTTAGGTCAGGATTATCGTCAACACTATATTTTCGTATCGATGGAGAGAATCAACATGCCAAAGCTTGATAAAATAATGACCCGTGGCGGAGACCAGGGCCAAACCAGCCTGGTCAGCGGTGACCGGGTATCAAAAGGATCGCAACGCGTTAACACTTATGGATCAATCGACGAACTCAACTCTATCCTTGGCATTATCCGCTGCGAACCGCTTCCTGATGAAATTGCCACCAACCTACTCCAGCTGCAAAATGAGCTTTTCAACCTTGGCAGCGAACTGGCCACACCGATCGACAGTGAGACCTATAGCCAGGTACCCCATATAAAACAAAGCCAGATTGACCGTATCGAAAGCTGGCTGGAAGAAGCCAGGGAATTATTGCAACCGGCTGCCAATTTCATTTTACCCGGAGGCACAAGAGCTGCTGCCAACCTGCACCTGGCCCGTACTGTTACCCGCCGCTGCGAGCGGGAAATGGTGACCCTTGCTGAACAAGAAGAGATCAATCCCCTCTGCTTGAAGTTTGTCAATCGCTTGTCCGACCTCTGTTTTGTCTGGGCCAGACTGTGTAATGATTATGGCAAAGCAGATATTTACTGGCAGGCAGATCTTTCTTCTGAATAATTTATCGTCTTTATTTCCTGCTCAGGCACAATCCAGGAATTGGATTATGCCTGAGTTTCACTTTTATCTGGATATCAACAATACTCCTCAGCAAGACGACGCAATCCTTGCAGATCAAGCTTACCGGTGCCAAGCAGCGGCAGCTCTTCAACTTTTATAAAGTTATTAGCTTGAGGTCGCCACAGGTTCGGCACATCGGCACGACGACTGACTTGTTGCAAATCGCTAAGTTCTCCAGCTTCGGCAGTATATAAAACAACCAGCTGCTCACCTTTTTTATCATCTGGCAATGAGGTTACTGCCAAACTGTTTTCAGGCAGTGATAGGGCACTGTAAAAAAGCTCTTCGACTTTAATGTGAGGCACCATCTCACCGGCAATTTTACTGAACCGGGCGAGGCGATCGGTCACATGCAAAAAGCCATCATGATCAACAAAGCCAATATCCCCCGTGACATACCAGCCATCACGAATAACCTCTGCTGTTTTATCAGGCCGCCCCAGGTAACCAACCATCAGATTGGGGCCTTTTACCAAGATCAATCCCGTCTCTCCCTGGGGCAGAGGAGTTCGCTTATCAGGATCAACAACACGCAGTACCACACCGGGGATGGGACGGCCGACACTGCCACCTTTATTTCCTGCTTGTTCAACTTTCTTACGCCGGATATTGGGCAGACTCAAGGTAACCAGAGGCGCAAGTTCGGTCGCACCGTAACCTTCCAAAGGACGGATACCAAATTTGTCAGTGAAATGATCAGCAACTTGATCTTTAAGCTTTTCAGCCCCGGTCACCACCAGCCGCAGAGAAGAAAAATCATCCGACTTTGCCCGGCGCATATAGGCGGCGAGAAATGTTGGCGTTGTCAGCAACAGAGTGGATCTATGCTTACGCACCAGTTTAGTAACAGCCGCGGACTCCATGGGATTCACATGGTAACAAGCCGAAAAACCACTCAGCAGAGGTAACCACAAAGTCGCTGTAAAGCCGAGAGAATGAAAAAAGGGCAGGGCGCTACAGATATTGTCACGCGGGGAAATTGCGGCAATGGTCCTGATCGCTTCGATATTCGAAATAATATTATGCTGACTAAGCAAAACCCCTTTCGGGTCCCCGGTACTACCAGATGAAAAAATCACCGTAGCAATAACCTCCCCCTGTTTGCGCGGGCCAGGCAGCAACATACCAACGGGCATAAAGCGGGCACGCAGCAAGAGTTTCAATTTCTCAATAAGCGTCAAAGGCTGTAAAAAATCCTCAACATACAGGACCTGTTCCGGCAACGGTAAATAACTAAAACGTTCTATAAATTTACGACTGGTCAATACGCTCTTTATCTGACACTGATCTAGAGCAGACTGCACCGCTGCAGGTGACGCCGTGTAGTTCAGATTAACCGGAATTTTCCTTAACATGGAAACCGCCAGATTGGCTAATGCACCGCCCACCGATGAGGGCAATAACAGGCCAACCTTCTCCTCATCCCCCAGGCTCCGGGACAATTTGTCGGCAAGAATCAGGGTCGCACACAGAGTCTTCCCGTAACTCAAGTTTTTATCGCTGCTGTCACTTAAAGCCTTCCGGTACCAATTACTGCGTGCACTGGAGATAAACATATCGATAAGCGAAGTCCGGCGTTCCTGCTGAGCAACAAAATAATCATAATTTAATTCAGCCACAGCCTGCTGGACATCTACCGCTTTACTATGGCTTGGTAACGGGATACCAAAATGAATCGAGATCCTGTAAGGAAAGCTGGTTGGCAGTTTACTGAACGGCTTACCATGAGCGTAACTGAATATGGTGCCCCAAGCCCCTCCTAAATAAACCGGAATCACAGGATAATCGGTATCTTTAAGAATCGCTTCCAACCCACCCTGAAATTGATGGAGCATACCGTTACGAGTAATCATCCCTTCAGCAAAAATACAGACCAGGAAACCATCCTGCAACGCCTGCTGTGACTCTTTAACAAACTCTGCCAGTTGGCTTTTTGAAGCATCTGCAGCCACCGGAATAACACCCATCAAACGAAACAGTGGCTTCAGCCAGCGATTGTTATAAACATCCCGATGCAGAACAAAACGGATACGACGTTGCTGAGTCGCCAACAGCAGCAAGGCATCGACCCACGAGGCATGATTTGATACCAGCAGGGCAGGACCATTGAGGGGGACATTCTCCGCCCCGACAATATTTAAACGATACATAAAACGCATGGTTCCCAAGGCCAGAAAACGCAGCAGGAAATCCGGCAACATCCACAGCGAAACCATGGTCAAGGCGAAGGTTAATAAGCCAAGAAACAAAAAGGCATGGGTGACTGACAAACCGATCACAAAATGCCAGACAAGGGACAGAGCAATCGCAAGAAACACACCACACCAACTCAACAGACTAGCGACAGCCAAAATTCGCCCAAGTTTTTGCCGTGGTGAGCGCCATTGCAAAAAAGCCTGTAAGGGCACCAGAAAAAGTCCGGCACAGATGCCAAAAAGCATTGTTAATACAGCATGAATGGGTAGATAAGCGGGAGCTAAAAATAATGCAATAGCACTAACAGCTAAGCCAAAAGTACCAATGGGGACGGCACCAAACTCAATATTACGCCCCGATAAGCGCCCGGTCAGAAAAGAACCAAAACATACTCCCAGAGCCGACAACAGCACCAGATACCCCGCCTGCTCCTGACTGAGCTGATCGACCTGCACACCAAAAGGAATAAGATTTATCTGGGCAAAAGCGCAAAGAAACAGAAAGTAAGCAGAACCCAGAATTGCCGCAATAAGATACTTATCACCCTTAACCGCCAGCAGCGATAACTTGACTTCGGTAACGATATTCAACGTCAGAGAACGGGCGCTATCCACTGGCAACGTGATACCGATCTTCCAACTTGTTATAAAGCTGAGCAGAGCAAACAAAAGACAGAACAAGGTTGCCAGGGGATAATCAGCCGTACCGATTTGAACCAATAGTGCGGCGCTGACGGAACCCAGAACAATGGCGAGATAGGTCAGCGATGCGAGCAGACTGTTGGCATACGATAATTGCTCGCGCTTTACTAGCTCCGGAACAATTCCATACTTTGCAGGCCCAAACAAGGCACTCAGAGTCGTCAGCAAGAACATCACAATGTATAGCCCGATCCCACTCGACACCGAAAAAGCCCACCATGCAAAAGCACCTGAAGTAATTTCCAGGAACTTGACTGTCAGAATGATCTTCTGCTTACTGAATTTTTCTGCTAAAGCGCCCCCAAGGGGAGGAACCAGCAAGAATGGCACCACGAGCAGAGCCCCCACAATCAACCCAACCGGGAGGGTCTGATCGGGCCTACTATCAGCTATTAAAAAGAAGATAATTAACACTCTCAGACAAATACCACTTAGAGTGCCAAAAAACTGAGTAAGCACTAACCAGTCGAATGCCGGCGTCAATGAACTTTTTATAATTTTAACCATAATCCCCTCCATAGTTTTTAAAAATCGATTACTATCGGGGCTACATATTCTCTACTACCTGATAATATTCTACCTGATAAAAACCGCTTACGGAAAGACGCGGACAGCTTGTGGCAACAATTATCATCACGACCTGACAATTTAGTATGACATTAGCAACCTTTGAGCGATTTACACCAGACTCCCCCCACGCTATAATCTGCTCTTTTTAGCAAGGGGAATTCATTTGAGCACCAACACAAACAATACAGAACCACTCATTCCACGTTTACTGGCCAGCAATGCATTGCGGGCGAATTTAAGTAAACATGTTGAATTGAATAAGCTGGCCGATTCAAAAGCTGGCATGATCATGACCGCCTCATCCCTGGTCAGCACCATTTCTCTGACCCAATATGACAAGCTTGGCATTATCGCCACTCTGTTATTGGCGGGAACCGGTTTGCTCGCGGTAATATTTTCCATTCTGGCTATCATTCCGCCACTTCACATCAGTGACACCACCAATCTTTTTTACTTTCGCTCCTTCAGCGAACTGAGTGAAGAAGAATTCAAGCATCAGTTTAAAGAGGCGATCACTGACCGAGACAAACTATACGATGCCTACCTGCATGAGATTTACTACCTGGGAAGTCAACGCCTGACCCGTAAATACACCCTGATCCGTAATGGTCTTTGGGTTTTGCTGATCGGTCTGTCATGCGCCACAGTTTGCGTCATTATTGAAAGATTTCTATTATGAACCTGATCCTGCTGCAGGAAGGTGATTTTACTGAAACGGATCTTGCTTATCTTGCTGATCGCCGCTTCGACCATATTCGTAGTGTCCACCGAGCCCAGCAGGGAGACCAGTTACGCGTTGGACTGCTCGATGGTAAAATGGGCTTTGCGACGGTCGAAAAAATAACTGACCATAGTGTCAACCTGCGCGTTGTTCTTGATCAACTGCCTCCAACCCCGCTTAACGTTACCCTATTACTGGCACTCCCCCGACCTAAGATGCTTAAACGGGTTCTTCAAGCGGTGACATCACTTGGGGTTAAAGAGATTTATCTGATCAACAGCTATCGGGTGGATAAAAGTTATTGGAAAAGTCCCCTCCTGACCCCCGAGAAATTACAAGAGCATCTACTGCTAGGTTTAGAGCAAGCACGCGATACACTCCTGCCTGACATCTACCTGCGGGATCGCTTTAAACCCTTTATCGAAGACGAACTGCCGACTATCTGCGCGGGCAAAACAAACCTGGTTGCTCACCCTGTTGGCCGCTCACCCTTTCCGGCCCGGGTGACAACGCCCAGCGTTCTTGCTATTGGTCCGGAAGGTGGCTTTATCGACTACGAGATTGACCGTTTTCAGGAACTGAACTTCACCTCGCTATCCTTGGGGGAAAGAATATTGCGGGTTGAAACTGCTGTGCCCGTCCTCCTGTCGCGCTTTTCACCCTGCTGAGGAACCATGCCTGCCAGACCTGCCCTCCATATCTATTTTTTAATGATTCTTCCGCCCCTGTTCTGGGCCGGCAACTCGGTCTTGGCCCGCGGTGTAGCGGACCTGGTTCCGCCAATCACCTTATCATTCTGGCGCTGGGTTATTGCATTGACCATCCTGTTCCCCTTTTCGATCCGCCACTTGAAGCATGATTGGCCCCGGATCAGAGACCACTGGCGCACAATCGTCCTGCTTGGATTTTTGGGTATTACCTCATTTAATACCTTACTCTACAGTGCAGCGCATTCGACTACGGTGCTCAATATCACTTTAATGCAAGCGGTTATGCCAGCCATCATCCTGCTTATCAGCTTTTTCATGTTTAATGAAAGAGTCTCTAAAACTCAAATTTTTGCCGTGTTCTTATGTATTTGCGGTACTGGTTACGTTGTCATACAGGGAAACATCCAACGGTTGATCCAACTGGAGTTTGTCAAGGGGGACCTGTTGATGTTACTGGCCGTCATCTTTTATGCCTTCTACTCTGCCCTGTTACGCAAAGCACCAAAAATCCACCCGCTCAGCTTTCTCTTCTCAACCTTTACCAGCGGTGCGGCATTATTACTCCCCTTTTACTTGTGGGAACACCAGACAAACGCGAGCTACCAACTCAGCAGCCCGGTCATCTTCAGCTTCCTTTACCTGGGCATTTTTCCATCAATTTTAGCTTACCTGTACTGGAACCGTGGTATCCGGGAACTGGGTGCTAATCGCGCTGGACTTTATATAAATCTGATTCCGCTCTTTGCAGCATTGCTCGCTATCGCTATACTTGGTGAACATTTACAGAGTCACCATTTACTCGGCGGGCTCATGATCTGCAGCGGCCTGGGTCTCTTCAACCTGCCAGGCAAGCGTCACAAGGAAAACGCATGAACTTAGAAAACTGGGGCTGGAATAAATATTTTTCCAAACAGTATAAAGCCTGGCAAAAGGCTAAATTTATCCCTGCTCGGGTTATCCGTGGAGAAAAAAACTATTATAAAGTCTGGTCTGAGCAGGGTGAATTGACCGTCCGCTTTGCCGGAAAAATTCGCCACAAGGCCACTGGCAGAGTCGATCTACCTGTCGTTGGCGATTGGGTGGTCATTGAGCCCCAACCTGGCCAGCGTGGTCTTATTCATGCGCTGTTGGAGCGCCGTAACTCCTTTTCACGTAATTTACCTGGCCGCCGCAAAACCAAAGGCCGCGAACGCACCGAGCAACAGGTTATAGCTGCGAACATCGACCTGATATTTATCGTCAGTGGCCTTGACCAGGACTTTAACCTGCGCCGCATCGAACGTTACCTGACCCTGGTTGGCAGCAGCGGTAGTGAAGCGGTTATCCTGTTAAACAAAAAAGATTTATGTGAAAACCCGGAGATGTGCCGTTCCCAGGTCGAGGAAATTGCCGGTGAGGCTCCCGTTCACTTGTGTATGGCCCGTAACTCCGATGAAATCACCACCCTTAAAAGTTATCTGAAACCAGGCCAGACGATTGCCCTCCTTGGTTCTTCTGGGGTAGGCAAATCGACCATCGTTAATGCCCTGCTGGGGATTGAAAAGCAAAAGACAGCTGAGGTCAGTTCCTCTGATGGCAAAGGACGCCACACCACCACTCATCGCGAGTTATTCTTGCTTGATGATGGCGGGATTCTGATGGATAACCCAGGCATGCGCGAATTGCACTTATGGGGAGACGAAGAGGACTTAAGTGAATCGTTTACCGATATTGACGAACTCGCCTGCCAGTGTAAATTCAGCAACTGCGGTCACCAGTCGGAACCAGGTTGCGCAGTTAAACAAGCGATAGATAAGGGGGACCTAAGTGAACAGCGGCTGAACAGTTACCTCAAGCTGAAAGAAGAACTGGCCAACCTGAATAAGTATTAAAGCTCTATCAGGACGCGATATGCTTACAAATCAGAAAGTAACCATTTTATAACCTGTTGCTATTCGCCAAAGATGAAATTTTTTTCCAGATCAAGGAAATCAAGCATTTGCGCGGAGGCAATGGGCCCTGTCATGCCTTACACCGCACAAACCAATGCGCTGATTGACGCCGAGCAGGTAAAAAAGGGCACGTTCCGGACAGAAACTAACTTGTCTTTTTAACCCATACCACATAGCATGAAAAAAACCGTATCTTTTCATTCCCAAGGGGGGGCTTGTGAAGCTATCTGGTCTTATCTTATTTTTATGGCTGATCTTTGTTGCACCCGCCTGGGCAGGAACAAGTGTGCGCATTGCTCTGGACCAGAGCCCGCCGACCTCGTTTTTTGATGACAAAGGTCATCCCGACGGTTTTTTCCCCGATCTTTTCTCCCATATTTCAAAAGAACTGAACTGGTCTATCAGTTACGTTCCCTGTAACTGGCAACGATGTCTCAATCTACTTGAGGCTGGTGAGGTCGATATCCTCCCTGGCATCGCTTACACAGAAGAACGTTCCCGTCGTTTTAATTTCAGCAATGAAGTTGTTTTAAGCAGCTGGGGACAGATTTTTACCCTACCCGACTTTGAACTGAAGTCGATTCTGGATTTGAACCAGAAAAAAGTAGCCGTTCTCAGTGGAGACGTTTACCTGCAAGGCGAACATGGTCTGCAGAATATCGCCCGCCAATTCGATATTGCCATCGAACTGATTCCTGTTTCCAGTTACGCCGAAGCTTTTGAGCTGGTCACCAACGGGCAAGCAGATGCCGCCATGGCAGGACGCATCTTTGGATTAAAAAATAGACAAACATTCAACCTTGTACCAACCTCAATTTTGATTCATCCCATTCAGGCCAGGCCCGCTTTTTCTCGCCTGGCACCAGCAACTCTTAACCAGGATTTTTCTCGGCTGCTCCATCAGTGGAAAAAAAATCCAAACTCTATCTACTACCAACTGATCGACAAATGGCTGAGCGAAGAGCTTCGCAACCGTTGGCCGTCCTGGTTATGGCCAGCCATTTATGGTGTGCTGCTATTATTCGTTTTACTGACGGTCATTACTTTTCTTACCCGAGCCCAGATCAAAAGACGAACCCTGGAGCTGGCCGAAAAAAACCACTTACTGGAACAACAATTGGCCGCTCGTGAAAAAATTGAAAAGGAGCTTTTTGAGCGGCAACAACAATACAAGGTGTTTTTCGACAATTCCCATTCCGTGATGTTTTTCATTGATCCAGACAACGGCAATATTATCGATGCCAATAGTGCCGCCTGCAACTTTTACCAGTACAGTCGCGAACAACTTCAAGCGATGAAAATTTCTCAGCTCAACAACCTGACTCCAGAAGAGCTCGCTGCAGCCCTTGAAAAAGCTCGCAACAGTAAACAGAGACGCTTTGAATTTACCCACCAAAAATCAACCGGCGAACGCTGCCCTGTCGAAGTCTACAGCTCGCCCATTCAGGCTGGCGGACGCACTCTACTCTGCTCTATTGTTCACGACATCAGTCAACGCAAACAAGCAGAACAGCAAGTTACCGCTCACACTGAGTTTCTACAGGCCGTTATTGATGGTGTTTCTGACCCGTTGATGGTTATTTCACGTAATCATAAAATTTTGCAGATGAATCAAACTGCCCGCCTGCTCAATAAAGATAATTCTGGTCAAAACTATAGATGCCACAACATTTCTCACAATTCAGATACACCATGCGGCGGCAAAGATCACCCTTGCCCCCTTGAAGAAGTTTTAGCAACGGGTGAACCAGTCACCATGATCCATCACCATTACAACGATCAGGGCGAGAAGCGAATCTGTGAAATTACCGCCTCGCCTCTATTTAACCCTGAAGGAGACATTTACGCCATTATTGAAGTCGTCAGAGATATTACCGAGCGAATGCAGGTCGAAGAGCTGCTCAATGAAAACGAAAAACGCCTGCTACATCTGGCCCACCATGACGCCTTGACCGGTCTGCCTAATCGCCTGTTATTTGAAGATCGCCTTAACCAGGCGCTGAGCAAAGCCCGCCGTAGTCACCGCCAAGTGGCGCTGTTTTTTCTTGATCTGGATCACTTTAAAGCGATTAACGATAACTTGGGCCATGATTATGGTGACCGAGTCCTGATTCTGGCCAGCGAGCGGCTGCGCAGCTGTGTGCGCGAAAGCGATACTGTTGCCCGCATGGGTGGCGACGAATTTTTGATCCTGCTTGAAGAAGTAGAAACCATCGATCTGATTGAAACAACAGCTAAGCGCGTTAGCGCTTCTTTGAAACACGAAATAAAGGAAGGTGACTTCCGCCAGGAAATCAGTTCAAGCATCGGTATTGCCATTTACCCCGACGACGCATCAACAAGCCAGGAATTACTTAAACACGCCGATATCGCCATGTACAAAGCCAAGCGCGAAGGGCGAGCCAATTACCAATTCTACGCCTCACCCCAGGCCCAGTTTATTTTTGATTAAAAGAACCCTTTTTGCGTACAAAGCCAACCTTAAGCCCAAAAGGTTTAGCAATGGCCTGAAGGGTTTTTAAGGTTGGATTCCCCTTTTCAGTTTCAACGGCTTGTAATGCATCATGGCTGATCTTGAGAATTTTTTCCGCATAGTCTTTACGGTTCATACCTAAAATTTTGCGCATCAGCCTAGATGCTTCAGCAATCGATATTGTCCCGGCATCAATTCTGCTCAATAAATCACTGTGCATTTCCTGTATTTTTCATTCGCAGGCCTTTTCATAAAGCCTCCTTCAAACTTCGTGCAAGTTCATTATTTATTGCAATTTTTCATTAACCTAAAAAATATTCCATATGGTTAAAACCCTATAAAACTATCATATGTCTCTATTTCTATAGGGTTTTAACCATACTTTTATAAAAAATTATTAGAAAGAGCTTTTTTCTACGTAACAACGGAGGAAAAAGGTCACTTCATTATTTCCCTAACTTTTCCTCAACACTGCGAACTTTATCCGCCATAGTCTGCTCACGATCGACCCTGCTACCCATTTTGATGGTTGTGGTGATACGCGGGGCACCAGCTTCGTGAATCACTTCGTGACACTTTTTGATAGCCGCAAAGACCTCATCGTACGAGCCTTCAATATTTGTCCCGTAAGCGTGCAAACTGTTCTTTAAGCCAGCAGATTCAAGAACGTCCTGGCACATGGCAACATATTTTGAAACAGAAACGCCCACTCCCATGGGCACGACACATAAATCGACAATAACGTTCATTGGCAAAAACTCCTTTGCTATAAGCTGAGGCAATGCATAGCTCCTGCCTTCTACATCACTTCAGCTGTCATTTTTTTAAATCATACTCCTATCGAAACAAATCCTCCAACCTTGGAGAAGAATATTCTCCCGAGAAGACTGCCTTATCTTGATAAAATCTGTTATAAATAAAGATTGAATGTCTTTTTCTTTCAACCCGCAATTAAAAGGATTAAGGAGAATCATGCAGGATTGGGGACAAGGCCCTAACGGGGATGATCTGGAAAAAAAGGTGATCGATATTACCAACCAGATCAAAAACAAGTTCAACAAGCCGGGTAAAACATTTTTACCCCTTCTCGCCATCATCGTTGTCTTAGCCGTTTTAGTCAGTGTTTATACCGGCATGTACAAGGTCGATACTGAAGAAACCGGTGTCGTACTGCGTTTTGGTAAGTTTTCCGGTTTTGCTGAACCAGGCTTACACATTAAGCTGCCCTTTGGCATTGATCAGGTGTACCTGGTGCCAACTGGCCGTGTTTTGAAAGAGGAGTTTGGTTATCGCACCGTAAACCCTGGTGTGCGTTCATCCTTCAGCAAACGTGGTCTGGAAGAGGAATCTTTGACCCTGACCGGAGACCTCAACGTCAGTGATGTTGAATGGATTGTTCAGTTCCAGATATCTGATCCGTTTAAATACATCTTCAAAATCAAGGATCCGGTTGGAACAATCCGCGATATTTCTGAGGCGATGGTGCGTAAAGTTATCGGTAATGCCAACGTAACCCAGGTTCTGACTACCGAACGGGCAGCTCTGGCCAGTACCATTCAGAATGACCTGCAGAGCACTTTAAACCAGTACGATATCGGGGTCCGTATTGTTACCGTTAAATTTCAGGATGTTAACCCGCCAGACCCGGTTAAAGATGCCTTCAACGAGGTTAACGAAGCGGAGCAGCAGAAGGAAAGTCTCATTTTCCAGGCCCGCGAACAGTTTAATCGCGAGGTTCCGAAAGCTCGTGGCCAAGCCAAAAGTGCGATCCAGGAAGCCGAAGGTTATAAAGTGGAGCGGATCAATAAAGCCCGCGGTGAAACCAATCGCTTTGTTGCGCTGTTGACCGAATATAAAAAAGCACCTGAAGTCACACGACGACGTATCTATATTGAAACCATGGAACAGATTATGCCTAAGCTTGATGAAACCTTCATCATGGACAATACCAATAGTGGCATTCTACCCTTACTGCCACTGCGTAAAGCCCTGGAAGGAGCAGCCAAATGAAAAACGGATTTATAATTATCATCGTTGTCATCGTGCTGCTGCTTGCTCAAGGCGGACTATACGTCGTTAATGAAGCTGAACAAGCTATCGTCACCCAGTTTGGTAAACCGGTCAGTGGGATTATCCCCTCTGGCATCCATTTTAAACTGCCCTTTGTTCAGGATGTACGCCGCTTTGAGAGCCGTATTTTGAAATGGGATGGTGATCCTAACCAGATTCCGACCAAGGATAAACGCTTTATCTGGATTGATACCACGGCCCGCTGGCGCATTGTTGATCCCCTTCAATTCCTAAAAACAGTTGCGACTGAGCGCGGTGCCCAAAGCCGCCTGGATGACATTATCGACTCCGTCGTCCGCGATGCCGTTTCTGGCCATTTGCTGGTCGAATTGGTCCGTGGTAATGACTACAAAGCTGATGGTAACGAAGAATTTGAAATTGAAGGCCAACAGATTAAAGCTGAAGACATGCTTGGCCGGGAAGAGATTCTCAAAAACATTCTGACCAAGGCGAGTGCCAGCACCCCCGAATATGGCATTGAACTCCTCGACGTTCAGATCAAACGTATTAATTACGTAGAACAGGTTCGGACCCGTGTTTACGAACGGATGATCAACGAACGTAAAAAAGTTGCCGCTCAGTATCGCTCTGAGGGGGAAGGGGAGAAAGCCGAAATTCTCGGTCAGATGGAACGTGAGCTGAAAGAGATCAGCTCCGAAGCCTATCGTAAAGCCCTTGAGATTCGCGGTGATGCCGATGCTCAGGCCGCAGCGATCTATGCTGATGCCTATAATCAGGACAAAGAGTTTTACAACTTCCTGAGAACCCTAGAGTCCTACAAAAAGACCATCACCAAAAACGGTAAGCTGATTATCTCTACCGATTCTGATTACTACAAATATCTACGCAATATCGAATAATCAGCGTAAGCCTAAAAGAGAAAACCGGGCTCTTCCCTCTAGTAGGGAAGGGCCTTTTTCTTTGTCCATAACAGCCGGCCAAAAGCTAGTTTTTGCCGCCATGATAACTTTTCAGGAGCAGGGATAAGCTGAACCCTGGCCTCATCCAAGGCAGAAATACAGACCTCACCCTGAGTGAAGATTTCCAGTTTTTTACCGCCACGCAGCAAAAAATCACGCTCGTCACCAGCAATAGTCACCCAGCACAATCCGGCATGACAGATAATCTGTACACCCCGTTGTTTGTCTCCAACTTCAATAATTTCGTCTTTTTGTAATAACAGTTGCATGGCACCTCCTCCTTTCAAGCGGATGTACTGCTATTACAATTTATTTTCTGTTATTGCGCCAGATACAGTACCAAACTATTGTAACCATCACAGAACCATTTCTCACTAACTGTACCCAACAACTAAATCAGCAACTGTGCCTGTCATCGATCCTGATCCATTGTTACAACAGTTACAGAAACAGACCTAATAAAGGGGATTTATTATGAGCATTCATAGTACCCAGACCAGTATTGATGCACCGCTGTACGAGCAGGTTGCTAACCGTATTTGTTACCTGATTAAGCAGGGCACTCTCAGGCCAGGAGAGAAGGTTCCTTCCATCCGCTCCTTAAGTAAACAGCTACAGGTCAGTATTAACACGGTTAAAGAAGCGTACAGTCAATTAGAAGACAGGCAATTTATCGAAGCACGGCCTCAATCAGGTTATTACGTCCGTGCCCAACAACTGAACCTGCCTAGCGAACCAATAGTTGATCGTCCAGCTTTAGACCGCCCGGCAGCTGTGACCATCAATAATGTTTACGGTCTGGTCATGCGCGACTTACTTAATCCCAATCTTCTTCAACTTGGCATTGCTAACCCGAATGCGGAGCTCCTGCCCACAACTAAGCTCAACCGCATGCTGGCTCGCGCTGCCCGCCTGCATCCCTTGCAAGCAGTATCATATGAACTCCCCCCCGGTAACTTACGCCTGCGCCAGCAGATTGCCCAACGTACGCTGGAGAGCAGTTGCGCCCTGTCACCAGATGAAATCGTTATCACTTCTGGTTGCGTGGAAGCCGTCAGCCTTGCTCTAAGAGCTTTATGCAAGCCTGGCGATACGGTTGCCATTGAGACCCCCTTTTATTTTAACTTTATTCAATTAATTGCAGAATTAGGTTTAAAAGCGCTGGAAATTCCCGCCTCGCCCCGTGGTGGTATCAGTTTAGAAGCCCTGGATTACGCTCTGACCAGTAACCAGGGAGACGTAAAAGCATGTCTGGTTATACCTAACTTCAATAACCCCTTAGGTAGCCTGATGGCAGATGAAGACAAACAAAAGCTGGTCGCTTTGCTAACTAAGCATCAGGTCCCATTGATTGAAGATGATATCTACGGCGACTTGCCTTTAAGTGGCAAACGCCCTTCGGTTGCAAAATCGTTCGATACCTCCGGTAACGTCCTACTCTGCTCTTCATTCAGCAAAACCCTGGCACCTGGCTACCGGGTCGGCTGGATTGCCGCTGGCCGTTACCAGGAGCGGATTGAACATGGTAAAATGATTTCCGGGGTGGCCACTGCCAGCCCGACCCAACTGGCCATTGGTGAATTTCTCGCGACAGGTGGTTACGAACATCATCTGCGCACTCTGTGCCGCCATTATGCCCGCATGGTACCATTGATGGCCGATGCCATTAGTCGTCACTTTCCCGCGGGAACACGAGTTTCCAGGCCCCAAGGAGGGTTCCTGTTGTGGGTCGAAATGCCGCACCAGATTAATGCGTTACGTCTTTATGAAGCAGCCCGCACCTGCGGTATCAGTATTGCCCCAGGACATCTGTTTTCATTAGAAGGAAAGTTCAGCAATTGCATCCGTTTGAATGCTGCCTGCTGGAACTCATGTGTAGAGGCCGCCATTATAACCCTTGGCCGCCTGGCAGGTGAGCAGCTAGAAAATTGAAGCGCCCCGGCAAAAAGGGGCCGCCTCAATTTATAATGCTACTTAGCCGATTAATTTTGGTAAGGAGCAAGGCTAGGTAATTCACTACCTTCGCGATACCAGGCGGGAACGTCACCCATCTTTCCTTCTCTGGTCCAGACAGTCAGGGTGAATTCTTTATGTTGGTCATCTGCCATCATCGGCTGATCAATATGCTTGAGTTTGATGTACGCCGCAAAAGGTTCATCCTTACGCCCTTCAAACATAATCTCATACGCTTCCTGGCCATGCCACAGCCCCTTGGTCAATATGGCTCGTTTTGCACCCCAGGTCATATCACCGAGGACATCACTGTAATCTGGTGGCACCAGGAGCCGACCAACACCATCATAGAAAGACAGATAAAGAAAACCCTCTTTAGCGAGTGAGTCTTTCCAATAGTTTGTTGATGCGATTTCGGTACCATTATTTTCGATCTGGATAACTCCCATGGGGGACCTCCTTTTATTTACTTTAACTTAATAAATACAAGGCTCTTATTCGGCCACACCTTCAACAATGACCAATTCTCTATCATAAGCCTGTTGAGCGTATTTCGCTGCTTCCTGATACTCGGCACTTTCATAACACTGCACCGCCAGATCATAACTAGGGAATTTAACCACCAGAACCCGTTCACTCGGTTCACCTTCGCACTGCTGATGACGATCACGCCCGGCGATAACCTGAGCCTGAAATTTTTTAGCAATCGGTTGCCAGCGCTTACTGTATTCCTGTTGTGCCTCTGTATCTTTGGCTGCGGATGCCCGCACCAGCCAATAACCTGCCATGTATCCTCCTTTTAGCTTGAACTTGAACCTCGGTTGTTCCTGTTTGACAACTCTGATTTAGCGAATACGCGGAAAATAATTGATTAATTTGTTCGTCCGCACATTACGAAAAACCAGCTTATTATCATAGAAACTGTATTTAACATCGGTCTGACTACCATCCTGCCACTGAATCTGCAAACGTCCATTCGACGTTTTCCACACTCCCTGATCAACATCACGATCCGTCAAACCACTAGCCCGTGTTTTGTTGATTTCCATATTAACGACACCCAAGGCGCCCTGGAATACGGTTCCATCGGCATTAAACTGCCAGTCGATGTGGGTTGTAAAGCCGTTTACCGTATCGGATGAGCCACGGTAACGCCCCACCAACCGCTGATCACCGCCAGCACCTGCAGGCACTTTCTGACGCGATTTACTTGCCTGGGCTTGTGGTGGTTGCTGAACTTTAGCTTGCCGCTGCTCCGCCTTAGCAGCAGGCTGCTTGCCTCCCTCTACACCAGCATTGCCTTGAGCATCCATCCAATAGCGTCCGGGTGGCATCTGAAAACCGTAACGGGTAGCATAAAACTGAACCTCCATCTGAGATAAATGGCGACCATTAATATAAACGCCAGAATTACCATTAGAAGCATTCTCAGGAATTGGCCCCCAGTTGAAGCCTGGCTTTAAAGCTCCCATCGGCGGCCCCCCGATAATACCGAACCAACCCGTTTTAGAATCGTACCAGTAATTTCCCGGCACTGGAGGTGTGCCATAGAGTTGCGCATACTCCTGCTTTTGGCGATCAGTCATCGTTTTGCCATTGACGACGACAGAATTATATTGAGCACATGCCACAGACGCTAAGAAGAATCCCCCTACCAGACATAACCCCAGAACCAATAAATACTTTTTCCTCATTCTCTTCTCCTTCACATTTGTCGTTACCGCTTTTTTTACCCTGATCCCTCTTCTTAATCCCCCTTATTTTAGAGGGGGGAAGCGAGCTTGCGAGCAGGTGGGGGGCCGAACTAATTTGATCCGAAACCAATATAAAATATGCCTTCTAAGCTCAAAGGGCTATGACCTCATCACTCATTTTCATCAAAGCTTCGGTGAGCTCCCTTTCCCGGCGACTCAGATCAGAATCATCAAAAGACGTCCCATAATATGCATTAATAAACTTAGTCGAAAACCGGTCCAAAAATTTGCACAACAGTTCAAATTCCCCTGCCTGCAGATAAAGGGTGACATCGTTAAGAATAAGAATGTCCTTATCTGTAGACTCAGCCTGCTTGAATAAACCCTGAATAGTTTCAGTATTTTCCTTCGCTAACGCTAAGGTATGGGCATTATCTTTCCCCATCAGTCGCGGCGCATGAATTGTGTCAGTCAGGTATTCAACGCTGGTTAATCTATCGCTCCAAAGCTTACCACCTATGCCTTTTACCGGATCCGGTGCCAGATCTAAAATGACTATTCGAGCGCCGTAACCAGCAGCAAGAAACTGCTGAACAGCGGCTTCTGTACGCGTCGTTTTACCGGCATTCACTGCTCCAGCCAAAAGGGTCTGACGGCCAAGGTATTGTTGTATGTTCTTTTCTGGCATTATAAAAAAACCTGTTTGGAAAAATAAAGACGCTCCCCAAACAAAAACTAGTATGGGGATAAACTTTGTAATTTACCGGAAGTCGGTTTTGCTGGAAAGAGTTTCTGTTAACAAAGGTAGGATAAAGGATCTGTCAGGTCAGAATCATGACATTTTAGGTATTAAATTGAGCGAATACAAATGACCTCTTTCTTACTACGCTAATATGGTCTTCATTGCTGCGATAACGGCATCAATCTGGTCACGACCAATCCAATAGTGCATCACCGCACGAAACTTACGGTCGTTGCCATGATACGGGCGTAATAAAACCCCTTGTTCAAGTAAACGCTGCGAAAATTGTTCTGGTGTCATATTCGCAGCCTCATCCAGCTCAAAAAAGGTGAAACTGGTATGCTGACTCACCAAGTTTAAATGGGGGATTTCACTGATCCGCTCGGCCAGATAGGCAGCATTGGCATGATCTTCATGTAGCCGTTGGGACATAGATTCAAGAGCTACAAGACCAGCAGCAGCAAGAATGCCAGCCTGACGCATGCCACCGCCAAGCAATTTACGCTGGCGTCTTGCCGCAGCAATAAAATCTTGCGACCCGACCAGTACCGAACCAACCGGCGCGCACAGCCCTTTCGATAAACAGCAACATAAACTGTCCGCTCCGGCCATTATGGTTTGGGCAGACACATCAAAATGGGTCGCGGCATTAAAAATGCGCGCACCATCAATATGTAATTTCAAACCATTCCTATGAGCTAAATCAGCAACCTTCCGTACATATTCAGGACTTAAAGGTACACCACCAACAGTCCCCTGAGTATTTTCAAGAGCAATCACCCGGCTACGGGGAAAATGAATATTATCAACTCTGATGGCACGCTCGATATCTGAAAGAGCTAAGGTTCCATCGCCCTGAACAGGTACGGTGTGAGGGACAATCCCGCCAAGAGTAGCCAGACCTCCCTGCTCGTAAACAAAGATATGCGCCTTATCACCCAGAATCACTTCGTCACCACGACCACAATGGGTCAGCATCGCGATCAGATTTCCCTGGGTGCCACTGGTAACAAACAACCCCGCCTCTTGCCCGAACATTTCAGCAGCTAAAGCTTCAAGGCGGTTCACGGTCGGGTCTTCACCATAGACATCATCACCAACGTTAGCATTAGCCATCGCCTGTCGCATCAGCGCAGTTGGCTGCGAAACCGTGTCACTACGTAAATCGATCATTTCATTCATGGCGGTATCCAAATTTTTAATCAGCTAATCAAATAGAAGCTGGTAAACCAAACTGGCGTAGAGCCTGATCAACACAAATAGCGACCAGCTTGTCAATATACTCCTGATCATAGCTTGGCTTGGCCATTTTCCTCAGCAAAGCTTTACGATAATCAGCATGGAGTAGCAAAGGAGCGATAAGAACGTAGAGATGGATCTGCACCTCGGCATCACTGAACTGCGGTGCTATAGTTCGGATAAGCGCTTCGATCTGACGCAATTCAGGATCCGCGACGGCATCACGGAAAGTTTCATTCAAAGCATCAGGGGATTGCATCAACTGGTAAATAACCCGGCAATGCCACTCGGGAATAGTAGGATCAAACAACAAATCGGCCTGGCGTCTGATGATCGTTGCAACAGCACAGGCCTGACCTTGCGGCTGGCTTAAATCAAGAGAGGAAAAAGCCTTATCCAACTGAACTGCGCGCCAGCGCTCGGCGACTTCATCAACAACAGCAGCAAACAATTTCTGCTTGGAACCAAAGTGATAATGAATACTGCCAATATTCTGCCGTGCCCGGGTTGCAATGGCACGAATAGACACGGAATTAAAGCCGCGTTCAGCAGCGAGTTCTCCGGTTGCTTTTATCAATGCCTGCCGAGTTTTCAGACTCGTCTGATACTGAGCCATTAATCCCTCCATCTAAATGACTACCCTGAAATTTAGTCGATCGACTATATTTAGTCAAACACGAGGAACTGTATCACATAGAGCCCAATGAAAAGCACCCGTTTTTCAGAGGTCGTCAGATAAAACACAAGAAGTGGTCAAAAAAAGAAAAAGGCCACCGGATTTAACCGATGGCCTCGAATATAGATGCATCTATAAAAAACTGAATTAAGCAGCGACGAAGCTATAATCATCGCTTTCTACTGATTCAGTTGTTGCAGCAAGGAAGGATTCTGCCTGGGGATCATTAACCATTTCAACCAGGTCATGATTCACAGCCCAAACGGCTCCGCAATGATGGCATTCAAAAATGTCTTCTTTAAACTGGTCTGATTGCAGATCCATTTCGTTCTGATCAAGACTGTGACATACTGGACACTTCATAACTGATCTCCTTTGTTCTATATGAAGGTATTCTTCACATGTTTCATATGCCATGAAGTATACATTATCGGCGCTTCATTTCAAGCAAAATTTTCAAAAAAGCGTCGAAAAATCAATAAGTTATATTATTTTATGTTTTACAGAATAGACCATTGGTTTAAAAGTATTTACAAAGCTGATTCTTTTTGCCTTTAAAAGGCCCTATTACGGAGCGATTAATACATGCCCAACTTGACTGTTTCAAAAAATTCACCTGCGATAACCATTGATGAGTTTCTAACCAGAACCATCCCTAATGCTCCAGCAGGATACTTGCACCAACTACTAAAAAAAGGACGCATCAAAAAAGCTGACCAGTCACTCAAAAGTGGTGATCTGGTTGAACCAGGCGATTGTATACACTTACCTGAAAGTGAACGTATTCTTGAGCTGTTGAAAGATTCAGGTGAGAGGTTTACTGCGCCTGAAATTCTTTTTGAGAACCGTGAAATCATCATTGTTAACAAGCCCTCCGGGCTCGCAATACATGCTTCAAAAGGGCACGAAAAGATCAATCTGACCGATCAAATAGGGGACTATTTTTCTTTACGTAAAGAGAATTTTCAGGTCAGTCCGATCCAAAGACTCGACCTTGAAACCTCTGGTCCGGTCTTGTTTGGCAAAGGAAGGAAAAGCTGTTCTGAAATGGGCAAGCTTTTTATGAGCGGTGAAGTGACAAAAGTCTATCTAGCTTTAGTAGCTGGGAAAGTTGACAAAAAAGGGACATTAATTTCAGACCTAGAAGCTAAAGGAAAAATCAAACAAGCAGTCAGTCACTACCAGACAATTTCCACAAATAAAACTGCATCTTTATTAGAAGTACGATTAGAAACCGGACGCCAGCATCAGATTCGCCGCCAATTTGCGGAGATCGGCCATCCCCTGTATGGTGATCAGCGCTACCGCGGCCCCTGTCCGGAAGCATTACCGCGCTTATTCCTGCATTGTAGCCGGCTAGCCTTTACTAACCCCTTTAATGGCGAGCAGATCGATATCAGCTGTCCACTGCCGGACCAGCTATTAACCTTTCTACAAACTCTAAAATTGCAATTGTCCTAATCGCCTTATTCTTGCTGGAGAATATCCTCGACATAAGGGAGGATATTCTCCACGATAATACCAATCCCTTGCGCTCTGGGATGAATGCCATCAGCCTGATTCAGGTCTGGATGGCCGGCGACATCCTCAAGAAAAAAAGGATACAGAGGAACGGCCAACTCACTGGCAATCTGTGGATAGATAGGGTCGAAACGACTGACATAATCAGCCCCAAGGCTACGTGGCGCCTTCATGCCTGCCAATAACACTTTTGCCCCGGCTTCCCGCGCTTTGGTTATAATCGTTATCAGATTTTTCCTGGTTAGTTCAGGATCAAGCCCTCGCAAAGCATCATTAGCTCCCAACTCAACAATCACCACATCAGGCTTATCAGCCAGACTCCAATCGATACGACTCACACCGCCAGCACTGGTATCACCGGAAACACCGGCGTTAATAATTCGAACCTGATGCCCTCGTGCCTGCAATGCGGCCTCAAGAACAACCGGAAAAGCGTCTTCCCTAGCTAAGCCATAACCAGCGGTGAGACTGTCACCAAAAGCTAATATGATCTTTTTTTCTTGTGCATATCCCATCTGGACACCCAAAAGCATTATAATGACGATAAGTAATAAACGAAGAGGAGTTTTCATGGAATCATCCCTTATTGATATTTCGAATCTTCACTTAAGTTTAGAAGGTGGCGCCGGACGGGTCAATATCCTGCGTGGAATTGATCTGCACATCAAACCAGGTGAAACCTTAAGTATTGTTGGCCCTTCCGGAGCAGGCAAAACAACTTTGCTCATGGCGCTAGCCGGACTTGAACAGGTCAGTGGCGGTGATATCGTCATAGCCGGAACCAAGTTAAACGGTCTGACAGAAGATGAACTAGCTAGGTTTCGCCGTCAGCATATCGGCATTGTTTTTCAATCATTTCACCTGATTCCAACCATGACTGCACTTGAAAATGTGGCGTTGCCGTTGGAGTTTTCGCACGGAGAAGATGTTCAGCAACGCGCATTGGCCGCACTGCAAGCAACCGGGCTTGAAAAACGCGCCAAACATTATCCCGGACAGCTTTCTGGTGGCGAACAGCAGCGCGTTGCCCTGGCCCGCGCCTTTGTCGCCAACCCACCTCTTATTCTGGCTGATGAGCCAACTGGCAATCTGGATCAGGAGACCGGCGAAATGGTCATGGAACTACTTTTTAAGTTACAACAAGAGCAGGGCACAACTCTGGTATTGATTACTCATGACAATCGTCTTGCCAGCCGCTGCGCAAGAAGTGTCCGTATGGCTGATGGGCGTCTTGAAGATGTCACCCTGCAGGTCAGCCTATGAATTCTATTATACTACGCCAATCTTTTTCTCTGATGCGTCGTGAATTGCGCCACGGGTTGCGTGGCTTTGGTGTCTTTCTGACCTGCATCTTTCTTGGTATCTTTGCCATATCCGCCATCGGCCATTTTAGTGCCGCAGCGCGAAAGGGTTTGCTAAATGACGCCGGTGCCTTACTCGGTGGCGATCTGGAAATCTCTTTGAACCATCGCCCATTAAGTAGCGAACAGCTTGAGTTCCTTCAGCAACATGGAGCGGTCAGCCTGGTTAAAGAACTTCGCACCATGGCACGCTTTCCCCACTCCGGGGCGCGTGGATTGATCGAATTAAAAAGTGTCGATTCCATGTACCCACTTTACGGAGCGGTAACCCTTAGTGATCAGAAAACCTTAAAAGAGGCGCTTAGCGGTAAACAAGCTATTGTCGAAAAATCATTTTTACAACGTTTTCAAGTCAATATTGGCGATAAGGTCGAGATTGGTGAGCAAAGTTTTTTGATCAGCGCCGTTATCGAAACGGAACCGGACCGAAGTATTCGCGCATTTAACCTCGGTCCACGCCTTATGATTGCCGATGATAATCTAGCCGCAACTGGCCTGATCCAACCAGGCAGCCTGCTTAAGTACGACTACCGCCTGAAACTACCCGACAAAACACAAACGCTGGCATTTAAAGACCAACTGGAAAAACGCTTTCCTGAAGCAGGTTGGCGGATCAGAACCTGGCAAGAAGCGGCACCGCGGGTGCGTAATTTCCTCGACCGCATGGAAACAAACCTGACTCTGTTAGGCCTGTGCTCATTATTGGTTGGAGGGTTAGGGGTGACCGGTGCGGTCCGCGGTTATTTAGGAGCTAAGATACATAACATTGCGACCCTTAAATGCCTCGGAGCAACCCGTTCCATTATTTTCACCACCTACCTTTTGCAGATATTGGTCATTGGTGCAGTCGGATCATTAAGCGGACTGTTGTTAGGTGCTATGTTGCCGTGGCTAGTGGTAAAATTCTACGGCAGTAACTTCCCCTTACCCATGGACCTTGGATTTTATCCTGAAATCTGGTTATTGGCGATGCTTTATGGTCTGCTTATTGCCCTGTTATTTTCTTTACAAGAGTTGGCCAAGGCTGGCCAAGTGTCTCCCGCCACCTTGTTTCGCGGTTACACTGGTCTCGATCGAATCAAACCAGGCCGAACGACTTTGGTTGCAACACTTATAAGTGCCATAGCACTTGCTGGTCTGGCAATTGTAACCAGCCCTGACCACATGCTGGCAGTCTGGTTTCTTAGTGGCTGTGCCGTCTGTTTTATCCTGTTTAGATTACTCGCCAAGGTCACTATCTGGGCAACGGGCAAATTACCGCACAGTCGCTATACCCCACTGCGCCTGGCCAAAGCCAATATCGTGCGGCCCGGATCACCAGCCGGGGGCATTCTGTTCTCCCTCGGTATCGGGCTTACTGTTCTGGTTATGATCGCCCAGATCCAAACCAACCTGAACGATATGGTCAGCGAAACGCTACCCAAAGATGCTCCGGCCTATTTTTTCTTCGATATTCAGCCTGACCAGATTACGGGCTTTAGAGAAATATTCAAGGATCTCCCCGCAGGCAATGCCCTTCACGCTTCACCAACCCTGCGTGGCCGGATCACTGCCATTAAAAATATTCCGGTTGCTCAAGCTACAATTGCTCCAGATGTCAGCTGGGCAGTGCGCGGTGACCGTTATCTTAGTTACCAGAGCAATATGCCCCCAGACACAGTGGTAACAGCCGGCAAGTGGTGGCCAGAAGATTACCAGGGTGAACCGCTGATTTCATTGACCGCCGATTTAGCCCGCGGCTTTAATGTCACCATCAACGATAGCCTGACAGTCAATATCCTGGGCCGTTCTATAACCGCTAAAATTGCCAATATTCGCGAAGTAGACTGGTCAAATCTAAGACTTAATTTTGCTTTGATTTTTGCACCGGGAATTCTTGAGCATGCACCCCAGACTTATATTGCTGCAGCCCAACTACAACCAGATATAGAAACACAGATCTACCGTGAGGTCACTGATAGATTTACCAATGTATCAGCACTTTCAGTGCGTGAAATACTGGCTAACGTCGCGACAACCTTACAACGGATCAGTTGGGTCTTTAAAGGGGTGGCTGCGGTAGCTCTTATCAGTGGGCTCCTGGTGTTGACTGGTGCCGTTTCTGCTGATCAGCATCGTCGTATCCGTGATGCTGTTATTCTTAAAGTGTGTGGCGCAACGCGAAAAGATGTGGTGCTCGCATTTGCTGCGGAATTCACTATTCTAGGTTTTTGGGCAGGGATCGTCAGCCTAATCGCTGGCTCTGTCGCTGCACTGGCCATCCTTAAAGGACCACTGGAAGCAAGTTATCGGGTCGCCCCTACGGTTATAGGCGTAACCCTCGCTATTGCCGTCATAACAACACTGCTTTTGGGCCTGGCAGGTACCTGGAAAGCACTGGGTCAAAAACCCGCGCGTTTTTTACGTGAGGATTGATATAAAAAGGCAGGGATCCAAGAATTTGTTCTATGATTCCCCCTAATCATAAAGGGGGAAATCGAACTTACATGAAGGGGAGGGCCTGAATAGAAACTCGTATCAGGAATCCCCCATTAGACGTGATATTTCATGACTGGCAGTAAGGAGTTTTTCCAGCTGAACCTGACGCCTATCTGCAGAAAAGCGGAAGGCCGGCCCCACAACGACCAAAGCAGCTGTAACCTTATTCTCATAATCAAAAATCGGCGCCGCAATAGCAGCAAGCCCCTCTTCGCTCTGCTGATCATCAACGCAGTAACCACTTTGGCGAATATTTTCGAGCTCTTGTCTAAATTGATCAGGATCGATAGTTTTATCCTGGGTCTGGTTCGCTTTAACCACGGTCTTATCCACGAATTCAGAGGCATTATAAGCCAGCAGTACTCGGCCCGCGGCAGTATAGGTCAATTCCATGGTATCCCCTTCGTTAATGGAAAAAACCAGCCGCGAAGAGCCCATTTCACGCGCCATACAGATTCCTTTAGCGCCATCAAGAGCGAACAAAGCCGTCGATTCACCTGTTTCCAAAGACAACCTCTTCATAATCGGAGATGCGACCGACTTGAGCGAATTACTCTTCTCGTAGACCTTACCCAAAACCATCAGTTTTGGCCCCAGACTATAATGGGTTCTTGAGATACGTGATAAGTAACCCGCTTTTATTAAGGTTCCGCACAGCCTGTGGACACGACTTTTATATAATCCTGATCGCTCACATAATTGATTTAAAGACAGTTCATTTTCATGAGTGGTGAAACAATCGAGAATTTCAAGTGCTTTAAGTACTGTATCAACTAAAGGCACTGCAGCCTGTATTTTTTCTGTTGTTTTTGCCATGCGCCCTCGCTTAAAATAATGAATCAGATCATAATTCTCCCAGATTTTCCCTATAACGATCCGATAGATTAACATAGGAATAATCAAATCCCCTAGAAATTATCCTATCAGACAATAAAATTTTCTTGTTTTGTTCTATTTTGGAATATTTGATTGCGGTAATGCGTGATGAAACAGGATAACAAGCGACCCGATTTTACTGTCAGTCCTATACCGACAAAGGAAGATAACCGGAAGAATGGTTTTCAACTGGGAATCGATAAGCTGCGGCAGGTATTCGCCGCAGCTAAACATGAACAAATCACTAAACGATGGGATCGGGAAGCCTCAAAGATGAGGTCATACACAGTTCAATGGCTATTAAACTGACAACTGGTACCCTTTGCTATTTAGAAAATCAACAATCTGCACCATCTGATCAACCGTGACGGTGTCGGCCTCTACTCCTGGATGGCGTACTTTGGTTCCAGAGAAAATGCCCATACGCTTAAGCAGATGCTTGCGCAGTGAGATGCCCACACCAGGCTGAAACTCCCAACGGGTCAGCGGCAAAAAGTCATAAAACAGTTGCTTCGCAGCATCCCACTCACCAGCCAGAGAATGATTATAAAGCTGAACCAGTAACTCAGCATAAACAAAGCCGGTCATAATACCAACGGCCCCCAGTTGCAGCTCTTCCAAAGCGTAGTTACCGCCCAAAGCACCAAAGACTTTTAACTCTTCACCAACGGTTTTTTGCAACGCTTGCATCTTCATGCCGGTCGGTGGATCTTCAAGCTTGATGTACTTTACATATTCAGCAGTAGCAAACATTTTGGTAATCAGCTCTACCGACATTGTAATGCCGGTTACGGCTGGGTAATCATGAATAACACAAGGGATTTTTGCCGCATCAGAAACTTGCTGATAGTATTCAAGTAGGGGCTTATCCTTCTGAATACCGTGGGGTCCAAGCAATAGAGCATCGGCGCCCAGGTCACGAGCTTTTTCTGCCTGCAATTTCGCTGGATCGGTTGCCGGAGCACGGGTCCCAACAACCAGATGCATATCGGATGGCATTTGCTTCCGATAGAGCTTGATGATCTCAGTCCGCTCAGCATCGGTCATCTTTGGCCCTTCTCCCAGCGCACCCATAATCGCCAGACCATGAACCTTTTTGGCCGCCATGGCATCGATGAGACGTTCAATGCTGGCATAGTCAACAGCACCATCATCTAAAAACGGGGTCGGGACGATAGGGTAAATACCTTTCAGTTCCATTTATAACTCCTCTTTTTTATACGTTTTAATGGCCAGTTTATGACCGTAGAGATATTAACAACCAAGCATTTCTGCAGTAATACGAGCAACTAGACGCCGCGGGCAAACAACGGGTAAATCAAAAACAGCTCGAAAGGTCTCAACAGCCTTAGGAGCAAACCCCATGCAATCGAGAACAACGAGATCAAGCCCTGGTTTACGCAAATTTTCAGCTGCAACTTTCAGCGCCTCGTCATCGATAGGAGCAGCATAAGCACCATAAACAGAAAAACCGCGCTGCCGCCAATTGTTCAAAGCCGGTTCAAGTTGTCCGGCATTAGGCGTAACAATCGCAATACGCTTCTGGCTGCTGATCCCTTCGACAACTGCTGGCACCACCTTACCCGGATAAATAATCGGCACCGGAGAATCGAGCAGGGGGAAATTCCCTGCGCACATGAGCACGATGACCTCAGCACCAGATGCAGCTAACGCTTTTGCCTTCTGCTCCAGCAAGGGAATCAATTTTCCCATAGCGATTTCCCGGGTGCTGCCATCAGCTAAAATAACAAATAAGGGGTACTCCGGCTTATCGGTCACCAGCGCATCAATCTCTTCTGTTGTTAAGCCATCAAGGCCTCCGGCCTGTAACAGTTCAGCATTGGGAATATATTCACTGAACAACGCAGCCATATCGGCACGTGGTGTTTGGCCAAGAATCAGAATACCTAACTTTGCCATAATGATTTATTGACTCTCTTTATCACTGTCCGACTCTGATGGAGAGATCGGCCCAACCTGAAAACCGGCCAACCCTTCAAGAGCCTTAATAACAGCATGATGTCCTTCCCCACCCAAGCCTTGGGCCTGCAGGGAACGATAATATTGATACAGTTGTGCTGTTGTCGGCAGTGGCGCACCGTTACCACTACCAACGGTCAGAACGGCCTCCAGGCTTTTAATTTGCAAATCGATACTAAAAGCGGGACTGAAATCACGCCGAATGACCTGAGGGCCACGGTTGGACAACATCCAGCTGCCTGCCGCACCAGCACTCACTGCTTCCAGCGTTTTTTCCAGATCAACACCACCAGCTTGAGCAAACAGTAATGCTTCACTCATAATCAGAGTGTGCCCGGACGCCAGAAGTTGATTGACGAGTTTGACGGTCTGCCCGTCACCACAGCGCTCACCAACATGAACCAGAGTTGTCCCCATGGCAGCAAGCAGAGGACGAACCTGATCGAAATACTCACTCGGTCCACCAACCATAATCGACAGGGTCCCCTGACAGGCACCTTCCCGACTACCACTGACAGGCGCGTCTAGCATGGCGATGCCATGGCCAGCCAGTTTCTCACTACACTCTCGGCTCGCTGCCGGACTAACGGTACTCATATCAATAATCAGCAGGTCTCTTAGCTGATCGGCCGGAGCATTAACAACGCCCTCTGCGCCAAATAAAACCTCATCAATAGCAGCGGCATCGCTCAGACATAAAATAATAATGTCAGCAACAGCCGCAACTTCTGCCGGGGAGCTCATAAGTTGGGCACCCTGCTCTTGAAGAGATTGGCACTTATCTGCCGTGCGGTTCCAGACACTGACAGAGAAACCGCGACGCAGCAGACACGCCGCCATGGGTTCCCCCATGACTCCGGTACCGAGAAAACCAACTCTGACCTGTGCGTTGTTCATATTATCCATTTCCGCCAGGACCGCTGTCTTTCTGATAAAGAAAGACATCGAAGCGCTGGTAAAGAGCTTCGAGACGGTCATATTTTGTTTCTAACGCTAGAGAATGCCGTTTAACCATCATTGAGAACAGTGCATTGATTAAGGTCACTCCAGCGGTATAGGAATCAAAAGCGGACAAACCAGTCGTACTGACAAGAAACAGGCAATCGGCCAGCGTTCCGGTTGGCACAATGGGGGAGTCACCAAAAACAACAATCTTGGCACCAGCATCTTTGGCATACTGACAGGCCTTAAGATGATTGCGTGAGTAACGCCGAAAATCAAAGACAACCAGCAGATCATCGGGTTGAATATTAGCCAGTTCATCAACCAGATTAGCAGTCGTCAATTCCCGCGTATCACTACGAAAACTGCTCATCTGATAGGCAAAATAATGAGCCAGGGAAACCTCTTTGCGCGTGCCGAGGATAAAAACCACCCGGCGATGATCATCGAGCAGGGACATAAAACGTTCTACAGTCTCACCATTAACTGAACGCATAGTATCCTGAATATTTTCCAGATCCTGCTGCAAAGTCTGATTAAACAGATCGTTTTTCTCTTCGCGCTGACGGACATTTCTGACCCGATCCATCGGTGAATTGATCAGAAAACGAATATCTTCACGAAAGTCAGCCCGTGCACCCTTGATATTGTCATAACCGATTTTAGGAAAAAAACGGGTGACCGTAGATGCTGTAATGGTGAGCTCTTCAGCAATTTCAGCAGCATTTTGCAGTAGTCCCAAAGGGTAAACTCGCAGCAGATAATCAGCAATCATGCGATCGCTGGGTGTAAAGCTGTCAGAGTTTTTACTGATCTTCTCTGCAAAACGGTTTTTGGGGTGATCCATCATCAGCTGATCTATCCTTTACATGTTGCTGGCAGCGACACGTTGCAGACTTTCTAACAACAGCTGACATCCCTGACCAGCCTCCTGCTTGGTAATTGATTCAGCAGGATTATGACTGATACCGTCACGACAAGGGACAAAGATCATCCCGGTCGGTACAAAAGGCGCAAATGACTGGGCATCATGTCCTGCGCCACTCGGCATTTGAATATAGGAAAGCTGTTGCTGCTGCGCTGCCTGGGTAATTTGTTCAATCAACTCATCATTGAGCAGGACACTGTCCTTTTCGTAGATTGTCTCTATGGTCCAACCGTCGCGCTCCCCGGCATAAGCGAGTAAGCGATCACGAACGGCTTGCATATCTTCAGGGTGTTGAGAGCGCAATTCAACAAAAAAACGACACTGTTCAGGAACCACATTGCTTGCTCCCGGCGCGACAGTCACCTGGCCGATGGTCCCGACCATTTCAGGATTCTGCTCTTTAGTCCACTCAGGTAATAAAGTAAATACTGGTGCAGCCGCTACTAAGGCATCTTTGCGCAGGTGCATTGGGGTTGTCCCGGCGTGAGCCGCTTCACCATGCACAGTGACGATATAGCGGTAAACACCAACAATAGCTGTGACCACTCCGATTTCGACCTGTTCATTTTCCAGTCGCTGACCCTGCTCTATATGGATTTCGAGAAAGGCTGACAGCTCGTTTGGATCGCGCTGCGCATCGGCAACTTTGTTCGCATCATATCCAAGGGTCTGAAGGTGGGTAAGAAAAGGGTCCGCACCTTCATTTTTTGCCTTTAACAGTTCGCCCTCCTGCAACAACCCCATCATGGCCCGACTGCCAACAGTACCGGCATTATGAGCTGCTTCTTCATCACAGAAACTGATAACTTCCAGATCACAGGGGAGGGAAACACCACTTTCTTTAAGGGTCCGCGCACATTCTAAAGCGGCCAAGACACCATAAGCGCCATCAAAACGCCCGCCATTAGGAACCGTATCAAGGTGCGAGCCGGCAGCAATGGCCGGTTTGCTATCAGCGGAATCAGCTTTGAGCGTACCGATAACATTAAGGATACCATCGACACGAACCTCTAAACCAGCCTCTTCCATCTTGTTAATAAACCAGTGGCGCGCTTGCTCATCTTCAATAGATAAAGCGGTACGAGTGATCCCACCACCTGGCTGCACACCAATCTTACCGAGCTCCATAAGGTCGTTCCAGAGTCTATCCTGATTGATTTTTAACTGCTGCATATCAATATCTTTCTGTACTCCGCATTAACGCGAAGTCCGTCAACTTATTCAAAACCAGGCGACAGCCGTTTGGCTGCCACCGGTCTCATCCAAATTTATACTGCCGCGACGTATTCGCCATCCCCACCCTGAGCTAATACCTTTTCGTCAGCAAAGATTGTTTTGCCACGCAGAATGGTGCGCTCCACCTTGCCAGTCACAGTCATCCCTTCATAAGGTGACCACTTGGCTGAAGATTGGGTCTTAGCCGCCTCAAAGGTCCATTGTTTGGCCGGATCAAGAATAGCAAAGTCCGCATCACCACCGACGGTAATAGCGCCTTTACGATGAGCGAGCTTAAAACGTTCAGCCGGTTTCAGCGCCAAAAGTTCGGCCAGGCGGACAACGTCGAGACCACGCTTAGCCACACCTTCGCTGTAAAGCAACGGCAAAATAGACTCAACCCCAGGAGCTCCTGAACCATTATTAAAGATGACCTCATCCGATTTTTTCTCTAGCGGCCATGGGGCATGATCAGAAGCAATCCAGTCGATCCGTCCATCAAACAAAGCCTGCCACATCCCCTCGACAGCATCCTTGCTGCGCATTGGTGGATTGATCTTGGCAAAAGCTTTTTTTTCGGCCATATCATCTTCGTTCAGCAGCAGGTAGTGGGGGCAAGTTTCAACGGTGACATTCACTCCCTGAGCCTTGTACCAGTCGATGAGATCGAGACAACGTGGATGGGACGCATGGTAGATGTGCAGAGCAACACCGGTCCAGTAAGCGAATTCAAGCAGCTTGCCTACCGCCAAGCTTTCTGAGATAACCGGACGCGTTTCGCAATGAGCTTTAGGGTAACTCTTACCTTCTTTTTTATACTGGGCAATCAAAGCTTCAATAATGACATCATTTTCGGCATGAAAACCGACAGTCAGCCCCGTCTTGGCCAATTCAGGCAATACTTCAAGCAGGACATTGTCATCGATGCGCGGAAAGCGGAAGGAATCAGTCTCAAACGCGCTGAGCTTGAAACCGCAAGCACCTAATTCGGCCAATGGAGTAATCGCCTCAACGTTACCTTCCTTTTTCAAAGTAGCGAGCAAAGCAACATCAACCTTGGCCTTTTCTTTAATCCATTCAATCTTTTCTTCGTAAACTTCTGGTGTTGAAACTGGAGCAACGGCATCGTAGGGCATTTCTATAATAGTGGTCACGCCCCCAGCAGCGGCAGCGGCAGTGGAATTTTCGAACTGCTCATGCATATTACTGTAGGAATGAACATGTGCATCAACCATCCCGGGGAACACTAACTTACCACTGGCATCAACGGTTTCGTCTGCCTCCGGAGCGTCAGCAGCAGCATAAATACCCACAATTTTGCCATCATTGACACCAACACAAGCATCTTTGAGCACCCGTTCGGGAAGAACCAGATCACCTTTAACCAACAATTCAACTTTATATGAAGACATGTGAAACTCCTTCGTTTATTTAAGCTCAACCTAACAACAGATTAGGAAGCCAGAGAGACAATTGGGGGAACAGTATTAACAGACCAAGAACAATCAGGTCACAGATACAAAATGGCCACACCCCTTTGAAGATATCTTCAATGGAGATTTTCATCTCCCGTGGGATGACCCCCTTCATGGCAAAAACGTTCAACCCGACAGGTGGTGTAATGGAACCGATTTCGGTCAACTTAAGGGCAATAACACCAAACCAGATGGGATCATAACCAAGAGCATTGAGCATGGGAAAAACGATGGGCAAGGTCAAAGCGTAAATGCCGACCGGAACCATGATCATTCCCAGCAAAAACATAACGGCCAGAATGCCAAGCAAAATTACGAAACGAGGAACATCAAGATTCTGCAGCATCATGGTCAATTCAGTAGGAAGGCGGGTAACAGCTAGTATACGGCTGTAAAAAAGGGCGCCAATATTTATTAGAAACAGCATTGCTGTCGTATTTGCGGATTCTTTCATGGCTAGGGTCAACTCATCAATTTTGCGGAAATGTTTGAGCATCCAGCCGAAAAACAGGGTAATCAGAGAACCGGCAGCAGCAGCTTCGGTCGGCGTGAACCAACCGCTGTAAATACCCCCCAAAACCACCATGGCAATAATTGCCACCGGCCAGATCTGGGTCGCGGTCTTTAACCGTTCGGCCCGATCCATGCGCTTATCTGCCGGGTCGGGGGCTAGCGTAGGGTTGCGCTTGACCATAAACAGGATCATGGAGACATACGCAACAGCAGTCATTAGCCCCGGAACAACCCCGGCTGCAAACAACTTACCAACCGACTGCTGAGTAAACAGGGCATAAATAATCATCATCATACTTGGTGGAATCATCGAAGCGAAGGTACCCGCTGAAGCAATACATCCAGCAGAAAATGATTTGTTATAATTAAGACGATTCATTTCTGGCAGGGCCATCTTGCCGAAAATTGCCGTGGTCGCAATAGAAGAACCGGATACGGCACCAAAAGCAGCACAGCTGAAACAGGTCGCTATACCAAGAGAACCTTTCAAACCCTGGCTCATGGCAAAGACACCGGTATAAGCACGCCGGGCCAGACCACCACCGGCAGCAAAAGCCCCCATTAGAACAAACAGAGGAATCGAAGCCCAGGTTGGAGTGGCTATAGAGAAATAGGCCGCCTGCCCGAGCAGAGATAAAGAACTGTCAAAACCGAGCATTAGGGTGCTGACAACGATACCACTGAGAATAAAGGACAGACCGATCTGCAGCCCGCACCCCATCAGCAGAAGCAATAAAAATATACAGAGTATTCCGGCAGTTAAAAAATCCATAATAGCGACCTATAAAATCATTTCAAAAACGTGAAGAAGGTTCATACTTAAAGGTGTCTGAAAGTAAAATGGAGATTTTCTACCAGACAATAACGGGTACTAATAAAGGACAAGGAAATCAGTGTTTTTTCTTCCCTTTGACCAGGTCAACCAGATGACTTGCTCCCTGCATAAGGAATCCGACCAGTCCGACAACCATTAAGGCTTTCACCGGCCAGATACGCAATTCCATAGTCCCTTCCATGGCCTCATTTGCAGTGTAGGAATCGACGGCATTCTGAAAAACGGCATAGAGCAGCAGGGCAATGGTTACCACTGCCAGCAACTGGGCAATAATGGCAAATAATCGTCGACCGGCCGAAGGCAGAAGATTGGTCAATAATTCAAGATTTACATGTTCGCGGTGCTGCTCGCAGCGAGCCAGCCCCAGATAAATAACAATAATCATGACAAAAACAGAGAGCTGGGCCATCCCCTGTAGCGGTTTACCAACGCCGCGGAAAATAATATCAGCAACCAGCAACAGCATCATGCCGATCATTAACCAACCGCAAAAAGCAGCCATATATTGATTTAATTTGGAAATTAGCGAAGACATAAGGTTCACCCGTTGTTTCTTGTGTTTATCTGTTGCGTAGAGAGTATCCATGTCAGCCCACCGGCTGCGGACTGACATGGAGTAGTCGAAGGTTCTTAGCGAGCCATGGCGCGCTTATGAATTTCTTTTACTTTGGCCATAACCTCAGCTGCATTTTTCAGACCAGCGGCTTCAGCTTCTTCAACCCAGGTCGCCTGCAATTTAGCTAATTGAGGAGCATTTTCCCATTTAGAGATATCGTCATCAGACATAACCGTAACTTTGATACCGGCAGCTTCCTGCTCTTTTTTGATCTGATCAAAAGCATCAGCGTAGACTTTGGCAAATTTATCTTCAGCGATTTCCGTGGCTTTGAGAATGCCATCCTGAACATCTTGAGGTAGTTTTTCAAAGGTGGTGCGATTAACCAGGTGAACAAAAGGAATACCGTACCAAAGAGCTTTAGAAACGAGCATATTGGGTGCAACTTCGTCAAACTTCATCATATGCAGACCATCGTAATTGGTAAAACAACCATCGATAGCACCAGTCTGAAGAGACATATAGACATCACCCCAAGGAACAGAGACAGGAGTCGCACCAGCATTTTCCAGGAAGCGCAGACCCCATTTATCGCCAGCGCGCCACTTGTCGCCACTGATATCATCAAGGCTGTTCAGAGGATTCTTACCGGTAAAAGCACCAGGCAGCCCCGCAGTAAACAGCAGGGTTTTGACATTCGCTTTTTTCAGTTCAGCCTCAAAAGCAGGTACTTCTTTGTACGCTGTGCGGTAGAACCAGACGATATCTTCAAACTTCTGTGGTCCACGTGGGAACAGCTTGAAGATAGAGTGAGCAACCATCTGACCAGGGTAGTGACCAGGATAGACGTAACCCATCTGAGCGATGCCATCACCGATGCCCTTAAGAATCTCTTTGGACCCCATCAAAGAACCACCCATGAACGATTGGATCTTAACCTTGTCACCAAGCTGGTTCTGAATTTCTGGCAACCAGACGTTTTCGACAAAACCAGTCCGCATGCCATTTGGTGGATCGTGATCAGAATATTTGAGTTTAACGGTTCCTGCTTCGGCAATAGCCACATTCATAATAACGAAGCAGGTAAGAAGAAGAAAAAATACGAGTTTTTTTCCAGGAGTTTTGATGTTCATTGTCAGACCTCAAAAACAAAAGTTGTCAGTTAGTGTTCCGAACCATAAGAGACCATCGAAAAAACTTATTTTCGATAGCAAACAAATTGGCTTCTCTGCCCATCTAACGCAATTCGCATCTTTGCGGCTGCAATAAAAAAATCAATCGATTTTGTTTATGCAATTTTTTTATCATTAGCAGCAAAATAAAGTCAACCCATTTTGTAAAAGTTTTAAAATTTATTTTCTTTTTATTTTTCAGTTAGATAAAATTTTCATCTATAAGGTAAAGGCGCTTTTATTTTATGCAAAAATTTAATTGATGATTATAGTTTATGCATTTTTCATTTCATAAAATCCATAATCATAATTATTGTTAACAATAAAATATCAATTGACCACATTTAACCAGAACCGATACCAGAGCAATCTCTTTGGTTAATAATCTATTTAACTGCTGTAGAAAATTTATTGACGCAGAGCGGTTCTATTTTTTCAATTTGTGGATCAAAGCCGATCCCGGGGGCAGCAGGAACCACGGCTTTTCCACCCGGTAAAACCTTAAGACCTTCACCGACATCAAGACCATAGAGGAGGTGAGAATCAAACAGATCCATAGGATAGTCATTCGCTCCGGCCCGCTGTAAAGCGATACATAATGCCTGCCCAATGGATGTTTCAAACATTGAACCGACCCATGTCTTAATGCCATGTTTTTTACAAATACTGAGAACCTCGAGGGAATTTGTCAGCCCCCCGACACGTGGAGGCTTGATGTTAATCCAGCGGCAGGCGCCAATTTCTGCGGCCTGAAGAGCCTTAGTCGGAGAGACCACAGTCTCATCCAAACAGATTGGCGTTGTTATTGCCTGCTGCAATTTGGCATGGTCAATCAGGTCATCATGTTGCAAAGGTTGTTCAATCATCGCCAAACCGTAGTCATCCAACCGTTTAAACAATTCAATGTCCTTAATCCGATAACCACTATTACAATCTACGTGAATAGCAAGATCGGGATAAGCCTGACGAACTGCTTTTATCGGTTCGATATCCCAACCTGGACAACATTTCAACTTTATCCTGGGAATACCGACATCTACTTGTTCTTTCACCAGATCCAGAAGGATCTCAAGCGAATCTTCGACCCCCAAATCTGCCCCAGCCACAACATCAGTCTCGGCAGCACCGACCTGCTGTGTTAGCGATTTACCGTTCAGGCGTGCTGATAAATCCCAAAAAGCATGGTCAAAAGCCGCCTTGGCACAAAAATTCCCTTTGATGGCGGAAAAACGTGCCGTTAGCTCTTCCCCACTACTGACAGATTCGCCGAGAACCAATGGCGTCAATACGTCCCGACAAAGAGAAAAAACACCATCTGCGTATTCAGCACTATAGTGAGGATTTTTACCGACAGAAGACTCTCCCCAGCCAAAGACTCCCTCTGAGCCCAGTCTGACCAATACAACACCACGCACCAAATGTGTCGTGGATGCGGTTTTAAAAGCCCTTATATATGGGATATCGAGCTGGAATATATCTATTTTATCAATTTTCATAACGACCTCTTCTTAGCTTTAGATATTTATTTTGTGCGTTTATTCATCTAGCTACTCAGCAATGTCAGACAATAAAACCACCCATCCAGTGCGTGTCATCGCCTGAACAGCGCGACAACACAATGGAGCCAACCGCTAACAGAAGGTTGCCTAGTTATTATCTGGATATTTAATTAGGGGAAAAACTTGGGACTAAAGGAGTGAAAGGGGGAGAAAATTGGTATCAAACCTGTGAGTACTTTCATTGCCAAGCCTCCGAAACAAATATCGTTAGTGATGCTACAAAGCACTATCGTTAGCTGTCTAAAGCACGGCTTCAAACAGCTTCTCTACTGGCTTCTTTGCCCTTATAACGCAATTCGCATCTTTGCTTTTGCAATAAATTTATCAATTGATTTTCTTTATGCATTTTTTTTATCATTCTCGTAAAATTAAAGTCAATTCCTTTATTCAATTTACCTATATTTATTTTTTCTTCTTTTTCAAATAGATAAAACTTTTCTCCCTTGGAAAAAGAGACCAAATTTTATGCAAACAAAGAATCACTGTCTAATTTTTATGCATTTTTTATTTCATTTATTTTTTTCTTGATCAGATTGTTGACAATCTAATAAAGATTGAATACATTTTTTCTAGGGAGGAAAAAATGAGTAAAGATAAACAAAACATTCCCGCTGGAGGACCGGAACGAACGGCAGAAATTCAGCGCTTAATAGAAAAAAGAATCTTCTCTGGAGAAATTCCACCAGGTGGGAAAATTAATGAAAAGGCCCTCGCCGACGAATTGGAAATTTCCCGTGGTCCGGTTCGTGAAGTTCTGAATGCCCTGCGCTTTGAAGGTTTGGTCGAAATCATTCCTAATCGTGGAGCTTTTGTTTCCAGTCTGACAACCAAGGAAGCTCTTGACTGTTACGATGTGCGCGGCGGCTTGGCTTATACCGCCGGTAAAATTCTTCCTTTCCGGGTATCTCTAGAACAGATTCAGAATTTGCGAAAAATGCAAATCCAGATGGACAAAATGATTAAACAGGCTGATGTCTCGGGCTATTACAGCATCAATGAAGAGTTTCATGCGCTTCTGTTTGAGGCTACGGGAAACCAGCCTCTGATTACAATCAACCGCGGGCTTGAACGCAAACTCTCTCTTTATCTACGCCGCGAGATGAGCAATCCCGGTATGCTCAGCATCTCTAACCAGGAGCATCTTGAGTTGATTAACTTTATTGCTGAAGGTCGCCCTAAAGAAACGGCTGAAGCGTTTGAAAATCACATTCTGGAAGGCAAGGAACGCCTGCTGGAAATGATTCAGTAACTCTTTTTACCTTGCTAAAGGATGTAAAAAATCATGCAAATTGCAGACAGAATGGACGGCATTCCCTTTTCCGGAATCCGCAAAATACTTGAAGAAGTTAACCGGCTTGAAAAAGAAGGTCGTAGCATCATCCGCCTGGAAATTGGCCGCCCCGATTTTGACACCCCAGCGCACATTAAAGATGCCGCAGCTAAAGCACTGGCCGAGGGACAGGTTCACTACAGTTCTAACTATGGTATTCCGGAATTAGCTGATGCCATCGTCAATAAGCTTAAGCATGACAACGGTCTGACCTATGATCCTAAAGAGATCATTGTCACCGCCGGCGCTAACGAAGCTGTCTTTATCGCTATGATGTCTGTCCTCAATGCTGGCGACGAAGTCCTGATCCCTGACCCCAGCTGGGTCGCTTACTATCCTTGCGCAACCATGGCCCAGGCAACACCGGTTCCTTATGCGATGACTTTTGAAGATGGCTTTGTCCCCAACATCGACACAATCAAAAGCCTGATCACCCCCAAAACACGGATGTTGATCATCAATACGCCACATAATCCGACCGGCGTTGTCTACCCTAAAGAAACTCTGGAGCAATTAGCCCAACTGGCAATCGACAACGATCTTTATGTGCTTTCAGATGAAATTTATGAACGCATCATCTACGGCAAGGCTGAGCATGTCAGTATTGCTTCTTTCCCAGGAATGCGCGAACGCACCATTATTATTAATGGCATGTCAAAAATCTTTTCTATGACCGGCTGGCGCCTTGGTTATGCCGTTGCTGACCGCCCGGTTGCCGATGCCATGATCCGCGTCCATCAGAACACCATCGCCTGTGCGACCACCTTTGCCCAATACGGTGGTGTCGCCGCTCTAAGCGGTCCGCAACAACCAGCCGACGACATGGTTGCTGAGTTCAATCGCCGTCGTGATTATTTTTACAATGCTCTCAAAGAGATTCCTGGACTCAAACCGATCCACCCTGAGGGCGCTTTTTACATGTTCGTCAATATTGAAGAACTAGGTAAAACGTCCCATGAGATGGCTATGTACTTCCTCCATGAAGCGGGTGTTGCCGTTGTTCCTGGCTCAGCTTTTGGAGAATCTGGTGAAGGCTGTTTACGTATTTCTTACGCCAACTCTTATGAAAACCTTGAGATTGCCGTGGGGCGGATTAAAGAAGCCCTGGACAAACTACGTCAGGCCTAAGCCTGACGCAGTTTGGGAGCAACCTACAATGGTGCAGGTTGTTCCCGGTTCATCGCCCTCTGTTCAGTATCACAGAGGATGATAAACGAACAAAGTTCGCAAGATCTGGTCAGCATGAGCCCTGCCCAGTATCAGGTATTAACACCGGAGGCCCGTAATACTCACGACAATGATGTCCCGGCCGACAGACATGAACTGTTTTTCTCCGGCCATTAAAAACAAGGACCATTGACAATGTCGGTATTTTTGATCGCTTTTATCCTTTTAACCATACTCATCAGCCTTCTCGGGCTGGGCGTATGGGTTGCGTTTTCCCTTTTTCTTGTAGGTTTTTCGGCGCTATTCTTTTTCACCGGGGCACCGGTCGGTGACGTGCTGGCGACGACCCTGTGGGGAAACAGCCATGAATGGACCCTTGCCGCGCTACCACTGTTTATCTGGATGGGTGAAATTCTCTTCCGTACCCGCCTGGCTGAGGATCTGTTCAGTGGTCTTTCTCCCTGGTTGCAAAAACTTCCCGGCCGCCTGACCCATGTCAATATTTTCGGCTGCGGGATGTTTGCCGCGGTCTCTGGATCTTCGGCAGCAACGGCATTAACGGTTGGTAAAATGACGGTTCCCGAACTTAAAAAACGCGGTTATCCGGAAAAACTCGCCATCGGCACCCTGGCGGGCTCAGCCACACTCGGTTTTCTTATTCCCCCATCTATCATTCTTATTGTTTACGGGGTTGCCACCGATCAGTCGATTTCACGCCTGTTTATAGCCGGTGTTCTCCCTGGTACGTTACTGATTTCATTGTTTGTTGGCTATGTCATCCTCTGGTCGATTCTTCATCCGGGCCAGATTCCACCAGCGGAAGGGGAGCTTTCCCTGAAGGAAAAAATCTACCGTAGTCGTCGGCTGATCCCTATTTTCCTACTCGTTCTTGGGGTCATCGGTTCCATGTATGCAGGTCTGGCCTCGCCGACCGATGCCGCTGCTGTTGGTGTCGTCCTGTCACTGATACTATCAAAAGTCAGTGGCACCTTAAGCAAAGTCAATTTTATTGAATCGTTGCGTGGTGCGGTTGTCACCTCCTGCATGATCAGTTTTATCATTGCCGGCGCATCATTCCTGACCGTTGCTATGGGCTTTACCGGTTTGCCGCGGCAACTGGCGACCTGGATCACAACCCTGAACCTGTCACCCTATGCCATGCTGGCGGCCTTATCGATCTTCTTTATCCTTATGGGCCTGTTTCTTGACGGCATCTCCGTCGTCGTCCTGACCACTTCCGTCATTATGCCTATGGTCGAAGCAGTCGGTATCAATACCCTCTGGTTTGGAATATTCCTGGTTGTCGTTGTCGAAATGGCCCAGATTACGCCACCGGTCGGTTTTAACCTTTTTGTTCTGCAAGCGATGACAGGTAAGGACATTCTCTACATTGCGCGAGCCGCGACGCCATTTTTCCTCCTGATGGCTCTCATGCTGATTATTCTGGTCGCGTTCCCCGAACTCGCCACTTGGCTACCGGCAAAAATGATGAACTAAGCTGATGACAGATAAAGGATGAAACGATGAAACTCAATTGCGATTTAGGTGAAAGCTTCGGCAACTACTCTTTAGGTCAAGACCTGGATGTCATTCCTCATATTCATATGGCTAACGTCGCCTGTGGTTTCCATGCCGGTGACGCGAATATCATGGCTAAAACCGTAGCAGCTGCGATGCAACACAATGTCATGATCGGTGCCCACCCATCCTACCCGGATCTACAGGGCTTTGGCCGTCGCAATATGGATATAAGCCCGGAAGAAGTTTGCCAGATGGTGATTTACCAGGCTGGAGCGTTGCAGGGGTTCTGCCTCGCTGCCGGAACCAGCCTTTCCTATATTAAGCCCCACGGGGCGCTGTACAACACAATGATGGTCAATGACGACCTTCTTGGTGGTGTCATTAAGGCAACAGCGGCCTTTGGACCAGAAATGAAACTGATGGTTCAAGCCACCCCTAATTGGCAACACCACCAAAAACTTGCCGACAACTATGGCGTTGAGCTGCTTTGGGAAGCTTTTGCTGACCGCTCCTACGAAGATGACGGAAGTCTGCGTAACCGCCGTTACAGCGATGCTCTGCTCACTGCTGAGCAGATTCTGGAACGGGTCAGAACCCTTTGCAGTACAGGCACAATTATTTCCTTAACTGGAAAAACACTGGAATTTCCGATCGATGCTCTCTGTGTTCATGGCGACTCAGCCGCCGGAGCACGCCAGATCGGACAAATCAGACAGCTTCTTGACCAACAGCAATAAAAACAAAAAGCGGTCTTGTGCCCAAACTTACGCTGCCAAAACAGATCAATCGGCAGCATCAAGCCTACAAGGAGAAAAATAATGCAAGTCATCAAAACAACGATCATCAGTCTGTTAAGCGTTCTACTGCTAACCAGCCCGTTATGGGCTGCCAGTTGGGATATGCCGACCCCTTATCCAGATAAAACTTTCCATACCGTTAACATTCGCCAATTTGCCGATGATGTCGCTAAAGCCACCGACGGTAAATTCACCATTCAGGTTCATTCTGCCGGTTCCCTGTTTAAACACAGCGAGATCAAAAATGCGGTCCGTAGTGGCCAGGTCCAAATTGGCGAATTCTTCCTTTCACTGCTGGCCAACGAAAATGGTATTTTCGGTCTCGATTCCGTGCCTTTCGTCGCCACCAGCTATGCTGATGCCGAAAAAATGTGGGCCGCTCAAAAGGATGCTGTCGCAAAACTTCTCGACAAGCAGAATATGGTTCCTCTGTTCTCCGTACCATGGCCACCACAAGCTCTTTACGTAAACAAAGAGATCAATAGCGTTGATGACCTGCGTGGCGTCAAATTCCGCGCCAACAACCCATTGCAACACCAGCTGGCCAGCAAGCTGGGCATGATTCCGGTTCAAATCGAAGTTCCCGATCTTCCTCAGGCATTTACGACTGGTCGTGTCGAAGCGATGATGACCTCTCCTTCTACCGGTGTAAACAGCCGCTCTTGGGACTATGTCAGCAACTACTATGATGTTAAAGCCTGGGTACCAAAAAATATCGTCGTTGTTAACAAGCGCGCCTGGCGCAAATTGGACAAAGCAACCCAGAAGATTGTTCTTGAACAAGCGGCTATCGCCGAAAAGCGTGGCTGGGAGCTGAGCAAAGAAGAGAATATCACCAAGCTGGAAGAGTTGAAGAAGAGCAAAATGACGGTTCATACTGAAGGTCTTGAAACCATCATGAGCGGCCTGACTAAGGTCGGCCATGAAATGGCTGCCGAGTGGAAAGAGCAAACTGGTGCCGAAGGCGCTGAAATCCTGAAGAACTACGAAAGCAGTAAGTAACACTGGTCACCGCATCTGCCTTTAGCGGCAGATGCGGGACAACCAAAGTTGGCAAAGAAAAGAGATTACTATGATACGCACAGCCTTAAACCGTTATTATCAGCTCAGCACCTATATCTCCTGTACCGCGCTGTGCCTGATCTGTTCCGTCGTTTTTATTCAGGTACTATTTAACACGGTCAACAAAGCCTGGGAACTCTGCTTTGGCTCATCACCTGGACTACTGATTCCTTCATACGACACCATCACCGGTTATCTGCTGGTTGCCACCACCTTTTTTGCCGCCGCCTATACCTTTCAAAAAGGTGAACATATTCGCGTCAACCTGCTGCTATCGCGGATTAAATCGGCGAAAGCCCTGTTTGTTATTGAAGCGATTTCCGTTGCTGTTGTACTGGTACTGATGTGCTATGCCGTTCGTTTCAGCATCTCTTTAGCCTGGGATTCTTGGGAATATCAGGATGTCTCCGCCGGAATCATTCCGATCCCCTTGTGGATTCCCCAATGCTTTATGATTCTTGGCCTGCTGACCTTTGTTTTAGCTCTGGTCGATACCCTGATCACCATGTTCAAAACCGGTGAGTTACCCTTCAGCAGTGACACCAACGAGGTCTAAGATCATGGCAGTCTCTACCCAAGTCAGCCACGATAATAACACCCCCTATGAGGTCAGATTTCTGCCCTGTGGTGATACCGCCTTTAGCGTTCAGTTTGGTGAAACCATCAGTCGTGAATTGTGTCTTCAGGTGCTGAAACTTAAACAAGCTTTGACTCAGGCTAACATTGCTGGCGTCATTGAAAGTGTACCGAGCTATCGCGCCCTGCTAATTCATTACGATCCCCTGACAATTCGTCAGCAGAAACTAATTGAAGCAGTTAAAAATCTTCTCGATACCCCTGGCGAGGTAATTCTAAAACCACGCAAATGGCAGCTACCCGTTTGTTTTGATGAGGAATTTGCCTGGGATTTAGAGGAAATTTCGACAACCCTGAAACAGTCACGGCAACAAGTTCTCGATGTTTTCACCGGGACCGAACTGTTCGTCTACATGGTTGGCTTTACCCTGGGTTATCTTTACCTTGGTGACCTGCCAGTGGAATACCGGGTTCTTTCGCGCCGTAATAATCCCCGCACCAAACTGAATGTCGGCGCTGTAGCCACAGCTCAAGGGATGGCAGTTGTTCATTCCATCGCTTCGCCTGGTGGCTGGAACGTTATCGGCAAAACTCCGGCCCCCTTATTTGATATTCGCAACCTGCCACCATCCCCGTTTCGCCCTGGGGACAGCATCTGCTTCACTCCAATTTCGACAGCACAGCTGCTGAAAATAGAGCAACAGGTTGCCACTAACAGTTATCAGCTTGACGCGGTAGAGGTAAAAATATGAACCAGCCCGCACTACGCGTAATCAAACCGGGCGTTTGTACCACGGTTCAGGACTTAGGCCGCCCCGGTTACCAGGATATGGCCATCCCGGTTTCCGGAGTACGTGACCCTGATGCTCTGCGTCTTGGCAATGCTTTAGTGAATAATACTCCCGGCTGTGCCGGTCTTGAGATCTCTCTGCAGGGGCCAACCCTCGAAGTTCTGGCTGATGCCGTGCGCGTGGTGCTGACTGGTACCGTCGGTCGCCTGCATATTATAGAGCCGGAAAACTATTATATTGCCGCCTGGCAGAGCGTTACTCTGCCACAGGGAACGATTTTCAAAGTCGCTCCGTTTAGCGAAACCTTTGGTGCCGTATTGGCAGTAGAAGGGGGCTTTGATCTGCCTGAAGTTATGGGCAGCCATTCGACCTTCATGCTTGGCCAGCTCGGTGGCTTTGAAGGCCGGGCTCTTAAAGCCGGCGATATTCTGCCCTTAAAGCTTGATCGCCCCGCTCCGACAACGGAAAAATTACTGCATCGGCCAATCCCCAAATATAAAGACCATTCTATTCGTGTCGTTCTTGGCCCGCAGGATGATTATTTTAGCAGTGCAGCCATTACAACCTTCTTTAATTCCCCCTACCAGATCTCAAGCAGTTCTGACCGTATGGGGCTGCGCCTGGAGGGGCCAGAGTTAAAACACAACGACAAAGGTTTCAACATCGCCTCCGATGGTATTGCCACTGGCGCTATTCAGGTTCCCGGTAATGGTCAACCGATCATTCTATTTAATGATCATCAGGTCACTGGTGGCTACGCCAAAATTGGAACCGTTATTTCTATTGATTTAGGCCGTCTGGGACGGATTCTTCCCGGAGAAGAAATCTATTTCACAGAAATCTCGGTGGCCGAAGCAGAGGATCTATATCGCCAGCATGAACAGCATCTCCAAGAGATGATCGCTTCCATGCACAGCTTCTCTAACCACGAAGAAGCTCTCAATTTAAAGCTTAAGGCCCTTAATCTCATCGATGGGTTACACCCGTTTCCCGATTAAGAGAATGAGTCACAGGCTTAAGGGTTAGAACATTGAGCAGATTGCCACATCACGCAGCTGCGACAACAGACACAGAAACAATCGTTAAAACGGTTAACAAGGAGATTCTATGAGATTAGCAACCATCAAAATCAAAGGGGTTGAAACCGCTGCCATCATTCAAGATGAGCAAGTTATTACCCTGGCATCGATAAATCAGAAGCTGAACACGACCTGGCTGACCGATATTCTGTCTATTCTCCAGCATGATCAGCTCGATAGTCTCAACGCCTGGTATAAAGCGGAAGGCAAAGAGAAACTTAAGGAACTATCCAGCGAGGCTATTGCATTGCAAGACGCCGAATTCGGCCCTCTGTACCATCATCCTAGAAAGATCTTTGGTATCGGCCTGAACTATGTTGACCATGCTGCCGATCTCGCGGAAAAAGCCCCAAGTGGCATTCCTGCCAGCTTCTTCAAACCAGATACAGCGGTTATCGGCCCTGGCGATACCATCAAAATCCCTCTACAGTCTGATGGCACCACTGCTGAAGCAGAGCTTGGCGTTATTTTTGGTAAGGAATGTATCGATGTGGAACCGGAAAACTGGCTCAGCGTCGTCGCCGGATTTACGACGATCATCGATATGACAGCAGAAGATATTCTGCGCAAAAACCCCCGCTATTTGACTGTCTGCAAAAGCTTTGAAAGCTTCTTCGCCTTCGGTCCCCAACTGGTTACCCCTGATGAAATCGAAGATGTCATGCAGCTGAACGTCGCCACCATTCACAACGGTGAAGTTCATGCTCAGAATGTCGTGTCCAACATGACCTTCCCGCCCGACTTCCTGGTCTCGTTCCATAGCAAAGTGATGAAGATGTACCCGGGAGATATTATTTCGACCGGAACTCCGCGTGCCGTTCATATCAAACATGGCGATAAGGTCGCCTGCCAGATTGATGGTTTTGCACCCCTGGAATGTCCAGTAATTGACAAGAAACACGGCAAGTAATGCCATAACACAAAATAAGGAGAACTATCATGGATTTAGGATTAAAAGACAAAGGCGTCATCGTTATGGCGTCCAGCTCCGGCCTTGGACAAGCTGTTGCTTGCGAATTTGCCCGCGAACAAGCAAAAGTTATGCTCTTCAGCCCCTTTGAAGATCAGCTCAAAGAAGCTCAGGCGCAGATTAAGGCAGAAACAGGTAACGAACCTGATTACTTTGTTGGCGACATCACCAAAGCTGAAGATATCAAAACCTTGGTCAGCACAACGGTAGAAAAATTTGGTGGCGTTTATGCTCTCGTTAACAACACCGGTGGTCCCCCAGCTGGTACTTTCGATGCGTTTGATGACGAAACCTGGCAAAAAGCCTATGAATTAACTCTGCTGTCTTATATTCGTGCTGTCCGCGAGGTATTGCCTCACATGCGTGCAGCCGGTGGCGGCCGCATTCTGTGCTCTACTTCATCTTCGATCAAAGCGGTTCTGGACAACCTGATCCTGTCCAACACCTTCCGCGCTGGCGTTGTCGGCCTGGCTAAGACCCTCTCTCAGGAGTTGGGCAAAGACGGTATTTTAGTTAACGTAATCGCACCTGGCCGTATTGGTACTGCCCGTATTGATGAACTGGATGCTATTCGGGCCAAAAAAGCTGGTGTTTCTGTTGAGCAACTACAGGAAAACACCTTCAAAACCATTCCACTCGGTCGTTATGGTGAGCCAGCCGAGTACGGTAAATTATCAGCTTTCTTGTGTTCTGAAGCCAACACTTACATCACTGGTCAATCAGTACTGGTCGATGGTGGTCTGGTCAAAGCCCTGTAAAGACAAAACCCCCTTCGCAACTGGTTGCGAAGGGGGCTTAAACTGCTTAAGAAATAATCAGATCGTCAAGCGAACGCTTGGGAACATAATGAACACCGGCATCATCACGGTAATAGCGAATACTGCCATCCTCACCAATCGGCACGATACGCACATCTTCCTTCGGTTTACCGACGGCAATCACCTGTAAAATTTCGTATTGCTCGCCAAGCCCAAGCGCTTTAGCTAATTGATCACGCTTGATATTAGCAAAAATACATCCACCTAAACCCTTTTCAACGGCTCCAAGCAACATACTCTGTGCCGCAATGCCGTGGTCACATGCATAGGTTTTACAGACTTCACGGTCATGTACCTGCACAATGTAAGCACTTGGCTTTTCACCTTCTTCCGGACCACTCCACTCTTTCAGGTAGCCTGCCCACCCCAGAGTAGAAAAGATTTTTTCATTCAGTTCTTCAGTATTAGACAGAATATATTTGAGGGGCTGAAAATTTGCACCACTTGCAGATAAACGGGCTAATTCGACAAGGTCACGCAGATCAGCAGTACTGACCGAATGATCCTGAAAAAAACGACGATATGATCTATTTTTACTGACTAGATCCAACATTTGCATTGTTACTGACTCCTGGATAAATTGATACGATAAGAACACAACAGAATTGATATTTTGTTGTTATTTCGCGGGTAATTATAAACGACAAGGACAGGATTGACAATCGAGAAGCAGCTGCAAGGTGGCAACTTTTTGATTTCAGACCGAAGAAAGATTAAATACACAAAATCAATCTGTTATTAAATTTTCAAGCGCAACATATTGATCTCGATACAGCGCCAAAAAAACCGTCTCAGAAGACAACCTAAATCGACAAATCGATCTGCTTATCGGCATAAAGTGCATAGTCACCATCAGGACGCTGATACAACAAAACTCGGCGCCCTTCTTCATCAACTTCACCGACTGCTACCAATAGATTGATATTCAGGAAATGAGTGTCAGGCCATTCTTTAAGGCGGTAAATATCGATGCCGATCCGCTGACTGAAACTGCTGTAAAAATCGTTCTGTTCAAGGTGTTGCATAACCTGTTGATTGGTGGATAGTGGCGCCAGAGGAATCTTCTGAAAAGACAACACTCCTTCCAGCAGGCCAGGAGCAAATACTGGTAAGAAATTATGCTCTTCTGAGAGCCTTGTTTCCGTACGCAACAATGGTTGTTCCAGCTGTTTCTTCATATTAATAACGACAGATTCGAGTTCCTGCAGAGGAATTTTATAGCTCAATAATAATTCGAGCAAGCGGTCTTCTGCTATTTCCCGGCCAATGTCGCTTAACTCTGTTTCGGCGGTGGGGAAATCGACCCGAATAATCCGATTGGTTTTACGCAGCGCATCAATCAAACGCCGCATCGCTCCAAAACGACGCCGGCTTGAATCATCCCGATTTTCATTTTCAGGATAAGGACTGACGGGTGGTTTTTCTTCATTCTGGTGAGGATCGATGTCAGGATACGGTGGTGTTGCCTCAACCTCAAAGTTTCTATAGGCGTGAATGCCACCAACTTTTAAATCTGCCATAGCTTAATCCTTCCGTGGATTACGTTTGAAAACGTGGACATCCGTTTCCATGTTGTCACAAGACCTATATGACCCGGTTAACTTTGTAACAGTTGTCGCTTGATTTTTGTCACTCCTATCTATCATATCGGTTATTAAATCAAAAATCTTTACACAAAATCAACTACTTATAAATAAAATGATACAAATCTACCAATGTAACAGGTATAATTACTCTCTGACCGGAAAGCGCGCTTTTTCACCAGTCCAGCGTCAATCGGCGCATTTGCGTGTTACTACGTCTCCTTGCAAATGCTTGATTTCCTTAACCTGGTAAAAAATTGCATCTTTCCAAAACAGCAACTTAAATTTTACTGCTGTGATATTTGTAATCAGACTGGTGAGGTATTTATATGACCGGCAAGCCATTACAACCCGGCATTCCCGATCGTGTTCAAACGGCCCAACTGTATGTTCAGCTTTACCCAGCCTACGATCAGATGCTGACTAACCTTCAACAACACCTGAAAAAACTCCTCGACAGTGCTGGCTTAGGTGCCACCATCAAATACCGGGTTAAAGGGTTTGATAACTTCTGTGAAAAGATTAATCGACTTAAAAAAATGCCCGAACCTATTACTATAAATGACTTACTCGGTATCAGAATCGTCTGCCCGTTTCTGGAAGATCTGGATAAAATTGAGACGCTTATTAAACAGAATTGCACCATTCTGGAAATGGAGCATAAAGGAGAACAGCACTCATTTCGGGAATTTGGCTACGATTCAGTTCATATCATGATTCAAACACCTGCGTTAGATGTGAAAAAACGCCTCCCCTTTACCTCAGATGTATGCGAAATACAACTTCGCACCATTTTGCAAGAAGCTTGGGCTGAAGTTGAGCATGAGCTGGTGTACAAATCGGACATCGATATGCCGAATCACACCATCCGTCGCAAATTAGCATCACTGAATGCCTCGCTGACTTTATCGGATCTGATTTTCCAGGAAATTCGTGATCATCAAAAAGAGATTCGCCGCCGCGGTCTTAAGCGCCGCCAAAGCGTTGAAGCGAAAACCTGTGTCTGCAATAGCATTGAGATTGAACAATTACCTGACCTTAAACTCCCTCCAGACAATGATGACATTCTTGACAATGACTTAACATCGATGAAACTGGAACGAATGATGCTCGCCGCTTTAGAAGCACATAGCAACAATCAATTCCAGGAGGCTATCGAGATTTACAGTAATTTATTACGTATGAAACTCGACCAACCGGTTCGCTCTCTGGTTTATAACCATCGTGGTATGGCCCTGTTTGCTTTGGCTCAATATCAAAAGGGGCTTGATGATTTTTCCAAGGCAATTGACTTTAACGAAGACAACATGCGTGCCTGGACTAATCGTGGCCTAGCCTGTCGCGTATTGGGAAAGCTTGAGCAGTCACTCGATAACTACAACCGCGCTATCGATATGGCTCCGCAACAGTACGAAGGGTTCTGGGGACGGGCCCAGACCTATTACGAAATGGAACTCTATACCAAAGCTCTTGATGATTGTCAGAAATGCCTCCAGCGTAAAGCAGACTTCACCCCCGCCCAGGAGTTAGCAAAAATCGTTCATAGTCAGCTGTTTTGAGGGGAGTCAGGAGTCAGGAGTCAGGAGTCAGGAGTCAGGAGTCAGGAGTCAGGAGTCAGGAGTCAGGAGTCAGGAGTCAGGAGTCAGGAGTCAGGAGTCAGGAGTCAGGAGTCAGGAGTCAGGAGTCAGGAGTCAGGAGTCAGGTTAAATGATTGCAGAAAACCACAGGTCGTAAAGTTTAAATCCCCCCTATTTTATAGGGGGGAAGCGAGCTTGCGAGCAGGGGGGTTAGGTTTTAAGAAACCTGACGCATTAGCTTTCTTTGCGATGCACCGCAAAAGGATTCCACGCTTGATCAATACACATAACTTCCAAGGTATTTACATTGACATGAGCAGGTCTTTCGGTCGTCCAATAGACAATTTCAGCAATATCTCTAGGCGTTAACGATCTGGTTCCCTCGTAGACTTTAGCCGCCTTATCGTTATCACCTTTAAACCTTATATTGGAAAATTCACTCTCGGCCATGCCTGGCTCGATAACGGTTACCCTGACATCATGACCAATCAGATCAGCTCTTAAATTGCGACTGAACTGTTGCACAAATGCTTTAGTCCCGCCATACACATTCCCGCCAGGGTAGGGCCAGTTTGCAGCAACCGAACCGATGTTGATGATGTGCCCACTATTGCGTTTAACCATGTGCGGTAACAAAGCTCTGGTACAGTATGTTAACCCCTTGATGTTGGTATCAACCATAGTATCCCAATCATCCAGGTTAACCTCCCAAGAAGGTTCCAGCCCCAATGCCAACCCAGCATTATTGAGTAGTAAATCAACATCCCCCAAATCACTGAAGGCCGCCTCTACTGCTGCACGATCACGCACATCGAGAGTTATAATTTTACTGACAGAATGACCAAGCTGTTGCTCTAACAGCTCTAATCGTTCAGTGCGACGTCCAGTCAGAATTAACTGCCACCCCTTTTCAGCAAAGTATTCAGCACAAGCTTTACCAAAACCGGATGTAGCCCCGGTAATTAATACAGTTTTTGCCATAATCCTCATCTCCTTGTTATCGCTATAAAGATGTTACAAAGGAAAAGTTTACCATATCTTGCAGCACTAATTTATATTTATGCGTTTAAGGCTCTATACATTACCAATCCTTACCATTATCATTTGGTATTTGCATAAATTGATTATTCATTGCGCCCCTTTACTTCCATGGAGTTTCCCGTGACTGAATCTTTTTTATCCATGCACCCCATGTGGCAAGCCTTCTGGGCAACCCTGTTTACCTGGGCCATGACCGCTTTAGGAGCTGCTGTCGTTTATCTGCAGCAAACCCCAAGCCGTAAAATGCTGGACACCATGCTCGGCTTTGCTGCCGGGGTGATGATTGCCGCGAGTTTTTGGTCGTTGCTGGCGCCAGCCTTGGAAATGGCTGAAGGGCAGTGGCTCCCACCCTGGCTGACCGTTGCTTTCGGCTTTATGTGTGGTGGTGGATTTCTGCGCCTGATCGACAAATTTCTGCCGCACCTGCACCTCAATTTTCCCGAGCAGGATGCCGAAGGGCTACAGACAACCTGGCACCGCAGCACCCTGCTGGTTCTGGCTATCACCATGCACAACATTCCGGAAGGGCTGGCAGTCGGGGTTGCCTTTGGTGCATCTGCGGCAGGGTTTCCTGAAGCCTCGTTCGCCGGCGCTGCGGCCTTGGCTATGGGTATTGGTATTCAGAACTTTCCGGAAGGACTGGCTGTGTCAGTACCACTACGCCGCGAAGGATTGTCACGACATCGCAGTTTTATGATCGGACAGTTTTCAGGAATGGTCGAAATTGTCGCCGGGGTCATTGGGGCCGCCATGGTTGCTTATGCCCGCCCAATTCTCCCTTTCGCCCTGGCCTTTGCCGCTGGAGCGATGATCTTCGTTGTTGTAGAGGAAGTCATCCCTGAATCACAGCAGGGGGATTATACGGACCAGGCAACCTTCGGTGTGATGCTTGGTTTTACCATTATGATGATGCTTGATGTTGCCCTCGGTTAACAATCACAACCGACTAGAACTGAAAAATAAAAAATGCCAAGACGGATAGAGCCTTGGCATTTATTTAGTACGTTTATTGCTGCTGACTGAGGGGTCCTCAAGCTTTTTCAGCTGGGTCACTGGCTATTTCGGTATTAACTTCCATATCGACAGCCTGGCTCACCTCAGCGACCTGAGCATCCTTCTTTTTTGCTTCGGCATCAAGACGTTTCTGCTTTCTTTTCTTTTTGAGGCGACTGGTAAATATCAATAACATCCCAAGAACAATACCTAGCAGAAGGGCACCATAGACCAAGATAGCCAAGGAAACCTGATAATGCCATTCAGCAAAAGTGACATCAACAGGGTGGTTGTTCTGAATTGCAAATGTCAGTACTGGCACAAGAATAACCAGACCGAGAAGTAGCTTCCATTTCATAATATCGACTCCTGTAAGTGTTAACATAATTTTCACCGAAAGTAGCTCTGTTCCTGTCAAAAAAAACATGATAGTTCCAAAGCTTTTGCTTTCGCATGGCAACTAAATACAAATCACAAGTAATGGGAATAGCACCAACAGGTATAAAACAATCACATCATCATTGCAGTAAAAAAATCTTATCAGGTAGAATAACCCCCTCTACTGGTCGTTTCTGGAAAAAGGAAAATTACGAAAAAACATAAAAAAAAGGGGAATCCTGCTGATTCCCCAATATGAACGTAGGAGGTAACGTTCAAATCTATGTTATGAGTCAAGCGCCGCTGAGCAGGGCGACGCATGACTTCGCGTTGTTCCTTTATTTAATCCAGTTTCAAGGCCAGGTAACGACTTGCGTCACCCTGCCGTACCAATAGTAAGATTGTTTTCTTTTTACTCTTGGCAATCAACTGCTTTACTTGATTCGGGCTGCTGACTACAGTTCGATTAATCTCTTCAATCAAATCGCCGCGTTGAATACCTGCCCTGGCAGCCAATGAATCATCCTCTACAGCGGTTACCACCACACCTTTGGCATTTTCGTAACCAAGCTGTTCAGCCAGCTCAGGCGTTAATTTTTGTAGTGTCATTCCCAGTTCTGGCAGTTGGTCGGTACGACCGGCAGCAGCGGTTTTAGGGTTGTCTTCCAAAGCACCAACTTCAACCTTAATCGTCTGCTTTTTACCATCACGTAAAATCAGTAGCTTGACCTTGGTGCCTGGTTTCGTTAGAGAAACCCGGTTGCGGAAGTTAGCAACTTTGGAAACCTTGTCACCATTTAATTCCAGAACGATATCGCCCTGCTTTAAGCCAGCCTTCTGGGCTGGTGAATCATCCATAACTTGAGCGATCAGAATTCCACTACGCTGATCAATTCCGAAAGATTCGGCCAGATCCTTGTCAAGATCCTGAATATAAACTCCAATCCGACCTCGCTGAACACTGCCATTTTCAATGAGCTGGGTCCGGATTCTTTCCGCCATGTTTATTGGAATGGCAAAACCGATACCCATGTAACCACCGCTACGACTAAATATAGCAGTATTCATGCCAACTACTTCGCCATCAAGGTTGACTAGCGGGCCTCCAGAATTTCCGGGGTTAATCGCAGCATCAGTCTGAATAAAGTTTTCATAGTCATTCAGACCAATCCCACTGCGGCCTTTAGCACTGACAATACCTGCCGTCAGGGTATGAGAAAGGCCAAAAGGATTACCAAAAGCCAGCACCCAATCACCTACTTCTAACTGATCGGAGTTACCCAACTTGAGATAGGGGAGCTTTTCATCGGCATCAATCTTGATCAAGGCAACATCAGTCGGGGGATCGGTGCCGATAATTTTGGCATCATATTCTCGCCCATCGAGCAATTGCACAGTCACTTTGTCGGCCCCGCCAACAACATGATTATTGGTCATAATGTAACCATCATCAGAGATAAGGAAGCCTGATCCCTGTCCGCTAGCACGCCGCTTAGGGGTATTCTGAGGGGAGCGCTGATATTGCTGGCCAAAAAAACGACGCATAAATTCATCCCCGAAAGGCGTTCCTTCAAAAGGATTTTGCACCGATTTCTGGGTCACTTCTTTTTCAACCTGGATAAAGGCAATCGCCGGTGAAACCTGCTTGGCAACACTGCGGAAGGCCTTTCCTGATTCTCTGAGACTTTCGATTCCTGCATCCTGAGCAGCCGCCGGAGCTACAAAGGCTCCGGCATTTAAAGCGACCGTCAGACAGCTGATGGTGAGGAATAAAAACAGACGCTTAGTGATTTTCATGATCTACTCCTTGTCGACAAATTGTTCTCTTGTTTATGGAGATAAAGATCGTTCACCAGCTCGAGTAACTTATCCAAATCAAACGGCTTATCTATCGTTGCAGCAGCTCCAAACTGACGTGCCGCCTGGTGAGTGTCGGCATCGCCGAACGCTGTCATACAGATGAATGGTGGCCGCCTGACCTTATCAACCTGGCTTTCCAGAACTTCCAGGCCGGTTAAAGCCGGCATGCGAATATCACTGATAACCAGATCGATATCATCAGCACTTTCCAAAGTTTCCAGCAGTTGTAGTCCGTTACCACAAATAGTGACCCGGTAACCAGCGCGTGCCAGTACAAATACGAGCAGTTCACGCAACTCGGTATCGTCTTCTGCAAGTAAAATATGTGGGTGTGTTTCGAGCTTGAGTGCTTCCATCGGATTATCTCCATAAAAAATTCTTTTATTTTTTATAGAGCAAAGCTTATGCCAAGGAAAAGCGAGGAAAATGAGCCTTCAGGTGGGTAAAAATTTGGGGCAAAAAACCCCAATGGGGCAAAATGCCCCATTGGGGAAGGAAAGGTTGAGGAAGGAAATAAGTGTTTATCTTCGAGCGAAAAAGTTCCTAACAACACTGACCAACTGCAAGCCGGTCTGAAAACCATCACGAATCATGAAAACTTGTAATTTCATATCGTAGCGTAGCAGCTCACCAGCCAATATTAACTCTGCCTTACGTTTGTCACGTTTACGGTTTGCCATCAGCTAATCCCACAATCTTTTTTTAGTTCTTGGCGCGTAACAACAAATGGCGCATCACCAGAAGCAAGTGATTTCTGCAGTAAAAACCAACAGATCACGGCACAAAGAAGAAAAAAAGCACCACAAGCCAAGCTAACCCATGGCCGCAGAGAGGGTTCGACAAACAACAATAATGCGACAAGAAAAAGAACAACAGCTCCAGCTAACAACAAAATACTTAACAAGCCAACCAGTAATAGCTTTAGAAAGCGTTCTTGCTCTTCCCTTAGTTCAATACCAAACAGCTCCAGGCGATTAACGGCAAGGGCCATAAAACCCTGACCAAACTCGCGCACCAGACTTTTTACAGTCACTCTAACGGCCCCGTTTCAGCAATAAACCGAACAACAAACCAACTCCCATAGAAATACCAGCGGCATGATAAGGATAATCTCTAACCAGCTTATCGGTCTTTTGAACCTGCTCCTGAACCTTATCTTCAACAGCATCGTAGTTGTCTTTGGCTTGTTCTTTCACTTGATCAAGAGTATCAAGAAGCTTTTCTTTAGCCTCTTTAGCTTTATCGTCTAGTTCCCCTGGCAGGCTGGAAATCAAAGCTTCGGCATCTTGTAAGATTTTCTGATAATCGCGCGCAAGCTTACGTTTATTTTTTTCAAATTCTGACATTGCCATGATTAAGCCTCCGTTTTTGAACTTGAGGTCTGTCATTCACTGTGAAGTAAGTGACAACAGACGTAAAAGGAAATTACTATCCTCATATTAAGTTAACACAAAAGACGGAAATTATTCGAGTCGACCAGAAGAAAACGATTGAAATGCGTGCTAATGCCTATTCTTCTTTTAATTTGCGATAGAGAGTTTTGCGATCAACACCTAATAATTTTGCTGCCAGGGTGCGATTGCCATCAAGCTGTTCTAGGACTTGGTGAATATAGCGCCGTTCCATTTCGTCTAAAGGCAGGATATTACCAGGATCAACGAGGCTATGAGGAAGCGGCGTCGTTCCACTAGGATGTCGAACCTGTTCTGGCAAGTCCTCGACTGTCAGCTGATCATGCAGAGTCAAAGCCAAGGCACGTTCAACCACATTACGCAGTTCCCGGATATTTCCAGGCCAGTGATAAGCCAGTAAACATGCGGCGGCCGGTTGCGACAATCCGGTTACCGATTTATTGAAGCGCTGACTGAGCTCATTAATAAATTTTTGCGCCAGTAGCAGGATATCATTACCACGTTGGCGTAACGGCGGTAGCTCAAGCTGAATAACATTGAGGCGGTAATAAAGATCATTTCGAAAACTACCGTTACTGACCGCCTCGCTTAAATCCCGATGGCTGGCTGCCAGAACGCGGACATTACAGTCAATTTCCTGGCTGCCTCCTAACGGACGGACCTTATGGTCTTCCAGCACCCGCAATAACTTTGGCTGTAAAGCAAGGGGCATCTCCCCAATCTCATCAAGCAACAATGTTCCACCAGAGGCTTCAACAAACAACCCTTTACGGCTCTCACGTGCATCGGTAAAAGCTCCGCGGACATGGCCGAACAGTTCACTTTCGAGCAAACTTTCCGGCAATGCGGCGCAGTTTATCGCCACAAAAGGCCCTTCATTGCGACGGCTTTGGCGATGCAGAGCCCGGGCTACCAGCTCTTTTCCGGTACCACTCTCACCACTGATCAGAACCGACGTATCAAGATCGGCGATACGGACGATCTGCTCTTTAATATCCATCAGTGATGAGCTTTCTCCCATCAATTCATCATCAGGCTGCTGGCGCCGCACCTGCTCATCAAGCAAACGTACGCGTTCCTGCAAATAGCGATGCTGTAACGCCCGCCCCAGCGAGATCGACAACAAATCAAGATCAACCGGCTTGGTAACAAAATCGTAGGCACCAGCGCGCAGTGCTGCTATCGCAGTTTCAAGGCTGCCGAACGCGGTCATAATAACAACCGGTAGATCGGGGCGGTTTTCATGCAGCTCGGCACAGAAATCGATCCCGTTAACACCTGGCATATTCAGGTCAGTCAAAACCAGATCCATATCTTGCTGATGAAGAAGTTCTTTGGCCGCACTGACGTTCAAAGCGCTGAAAACCTGGTGACCTCGCCGACCAAGATCCTCTTCTAACAATTCACACAGAGCCCGATCATCGTCCAGAACAAGTATTTTACCGACTTGCTTATCCATTATCCTCACACTGTTTCGGTTGTCGCGACACGCGGTAGATAGACGCTGAAGCAGCTGCCTTGATCAGGCTCACTTGTCACACTGATCCAGCCACCATGCTCTTCAACAATACCATAAGCAATGGAAAGTCCCAATCCAGTCCCCTGGCCAACATCTTTGGTGGTGAAAAAGGGGTCAAAAATATGGCTTAAGGTATCAGCATCGATTCCGATCCCTTGGTCACAGACCTGCAAGCAGGCCCACTGCTGAGCCTTATGTTCAATATTCTCCGGCACCTGTACGTCCTGATCCAAAAGGCAGGAGACAACTAATTCACCGCCTTCAGGCATCGCCTGAATACCATTCAGCATCAAGTTAAGTAAAACCTGCTGTAGCTGGCCAGGGTCAACCTCGACCTGCAGTGCTTGAGGTGCAGCATTTAACGCCATAGTCACTTTATTTTTATGTGCGATCGGTTCGAGCAGCGGTTCCACAACATGAAGTAAACCGTTGACATCTATATTCTGTTTGCGCGATTCACCCCGCCGGGCAAAGCTGAGTAACTGACGCATGATTTCTGTCATCCGTTCAGCCTGTTCGCCAATAATACGGGCAGAGCGATCAATATCTTCCGGTTGCATCCCCTGACTGCGAATCAGTTTAGCCCGGCCACTAATAACGTTAAGTGGTGTTCCTAATTCGTGTGCCATACCGGCTGACAATTGACCCAAAGTCGCCAATCGTTCGGTGTGACGTAGCTTTTCTAATGCCGCAATTTTTTCGTCATTGGCGATTTTTTCTGCTTCACGCGCCAGCGCCAATTGACCACGCATGCGTTCAATGGTGGAAGAGAGTTCCGCAATTTCCCCTTTACCGGCAAAATCGATACTGGTGGTAAAGTCGCCGGTGCCGATCCGTTCTGCCTGGGCTTTGATCTTACGCATGGGACGATCAATCCAGATACTACCCAGCACCCCCATAAACAACAATCCAGAAACGATGGAGGCACCAATCACCATAGCCGAACGCCGGAGACTCTCCTGCACATAGTCATGCATTTCATCCATCGATTCCGACAATTCAATAGCACCAATGCGGCCATCTGAGGTTAATAAGGGCAAGTAAGTCAGGAGAAAATCACGTCCATCTTCAGAGCCGGCCAATAATGAAAGGGTCTCTTCATCGCGCAGATCGTCAAGCTGGTCAATAGGCACTCTGGGGCGATATTTCGCTGGCGTTTCTTCGTAAATCCAAACCCAACGCACCAGAGTATGCGTATAACCACGATTAGCACGTTGCAAAAAAGCTAACGCTTCATCTTCGCCCCGTTGCTGCCACAGCTCAGTTACAATAACCCGTAAACTTTCGCCAATGTGGCGAGCCTCTCGGCTGAGGTTCTTTTTGAGCTGATCACGTTCGCGTTGAATGGACAGATAGCTGTAAGCAGAAAAAATGAGTGCGACGCCAAGCAACACAGCAAAGGTAATTTTAATCGTCAAACGCATGTTAGTTTATCATCCTTAGCCAAGGTGAGGGCTTATCTTGAAATTCACATCAGCTTTTGTCAAGCAGGAGCCATGCCGAAAAAAAGCCCAGCAAAAAACTGGGCTTTAGAATTTAAATATTTAATTTGTGGATAGGATCAGGATTCGTCTTCATCTTCTGTGCTGACGACTTTTTTCTTACCGAACAAACGGGCAACAATTATCCCCACTTCATAAAGGATGATGAAAGGTAGCGCAATTGAAGCCTGGGAAAAAATATCCGGGGGAGTCAATACGGCACCGGTAATAAAAGCAATCAGTAGGGCATATTTGCGGTTACGCCCTAACCATTTGTAATCAACAATCCCCATTCGAGCGAGAAAGAAAATCACAATTGGCAGCTCGAAAACCAGTCCAAAAGCAAGCAACAAGCGAGTCGCCAGCGTCAAATAGGCCCCCATGGAAAGCATCGCCTGCACACCACCGACACTCGTCCCATAAGTCACTAAAAAGGTAAAAACCATGGGAAAAACAAGGGTAAAGCCAAAATAGGTACCGGTTCCGAAACAGAGCGAACTGAACAGCACAAACGGGATAACCATACGCTTTTCATGGGCATATAGTCCCGGTGCAACAAAGTTCCATGTCTGCCAGATGATAATCGGAAAAGCCACAACCAGACCGGCCAGAGCAGATACTTTAAGAATGGTGAAAAAAGGTTCTGTCGCATTAATAAAGACCAGCGAACTCCCCTCTGGCAGAGCAGAGCGAACCGGATCAGCCACATAGGAGAAAATAATCTCGCCGTAAGAATAGCAAGCAAGAAAAGCAACCAGCCAGGCGCCGGCAGCAATCACTAATCGTTTGCGTAATTCGCCAAGATGTTCAGTTAAAGCCATTCCCTCAGACATGCGTTTTTTGCTCCTCACCAGCGTCAGATACAGGCTCGCGTTGTTCAGCAACCGTGGTATCAGGTTGTTCTACAGAAGTCTGGGGAGCCTCGGGAAGATCGCCAAAGCGATCCGTGACAATGTCCTCTTGAGGAGCTTTTTCCTGACTTTTATTGGCACGTTCCTGATCAGCTTTCATTTCCATCTCAAAGGTGCTTTTCAATTCATTTGTTGCGCGTTTAAATTCAGCAAAACCACGCCCCAGAGAACGGGCCAATCCAGGGAGTTTTTTGGGGCCGATGACAATTAACGCCAAGGCGGCGATCAGCATCATCTCAGACATGCCTATACCAAACATCTTTATTCTCCATCCTCTGGTACTCGATAAATACTGAGCACTTAAATGAAATTATTCAACTTATATAAGGTAACGAAACCCGGCAGTATGCTTGAAAAGCCGTACCTGCCGGTGAGTTTATCCCGGCGAGAATAGCCCCATAAAATCCCCCTGTCAAGCGCCCTCGAAAGGGGCAAAAGATTGACATATCAGGGGGTTTGGTCTACCATCCGGACTCGCTTTTGTTTTTACTGGCATGACGTTAGCCATTAACCCGGGTTTTCACTATCAAGATATATATTTTCTGGTGCAAACTCAAAGTGTTACACCAAGTGAGAGTGAGTAATGACGCAAAACGAAATCAAGCAGCAGATTAAACAACTTGCCGTTGAAAAAGATGCCCTGCTGATTGCCCATAATTATCAACGCGACGAAATTCAGGAAATCGCAGATATTACCGGCGACTCCCTGGCTCTATCCATGGAAGCTGCCAAAACCGATAAATCGGTTATTGTTTTTTGTGGTGTACACTTTATGGCAGAAAGCGCTGCTATTCTGGCTCCTGAAAAAACTATCCTGCTACCACGTCGAGATGCTGGCTGCCCTATGGCCGATATGGTCACTGCTGAGGGACTACGGGAACTGAAACAACAACACCCGGATGCGACAGTAGTGACATATGTTAACTCTTCTGCCGCCGTTAAAGCGGAAAGTGACATCTGTTGCACCAGCTCCAATGCGATTAGCGTAGCACGCTCTGTAGAAAGCAAAAAACTGCTGCTGGTACCAGATCGTAACCTCGGCGCATACATGGCTAAACATGTACCAGACAAAGAATGTATTCTGTGGGAAGGCTACTGCCCGACCCATGATCGCCTGAAAACAGAAGAAGTTATTAAGACCAAAGCAGATAACCCTGATGCCCTGTTCATGGTGCACCCGGAGTGCCGTCCCGACTTACTGGAACTGGCCGATTATATCTGCTCAACCAGTGGCATGTATGAGTTTGCCAAAAAGAGTTCCGCTAAAAAATTCATTGTTGGCACTGAGGATGGGATTCTCTGGCGCCTGAAAAAAGAAAATCCGGACAAAGAATTTATTCTGCCCAGCAGAGGCCTGGTGTGCCCGAATATGAAACTGACTTCGCTGGAAGATGTACTGGAATGCCTGCAGAACATGGCTCCGGTCGTGACTGTGCCTGAAGATGTGCGCTTGAAAGCCAAGGGGAGTTTGGAGCGTATGCTGGCAGCACCGCGCGACTGAATTTTTGTCCAGAAACAGCCCTTTTTCACCAGCTCTGCGTCAAGCTGCGCAGGGGCTTGTGCGGTGTAAAGTGCTACGCCTCCGCGCTCCTGCTTGCTTTCCTTGATCTGATAAAAAATTGCTCGTTTCCTGATCAAAAATTTGCTCTATTTTTTTTATAAATGTTAAAGAGGGTGTACCGTTGGTGCACCCTTTCGCTTTTTCGATGTGGATCGATTTATGGATAGTGAATTACAGAATATCCGCCATGCAACTGTTTCCAGTTTAAATGACGGACTTCGCCAACACCCTGAGGCATTGGAAGTTCTTGGCCTCCATGGTTCTGCTTTAGCCTATGTACTGTCTGGTTTATTACAGGATAGCCCCACTCCTTTGGTTATTATTTGCGAAGATCAGGAACAGGGACGGCGGCTGGTCGATGAGCTTAAATTTTTTTATCGTCGCCCGGAACATGTTGCCCTTTTACCCCACTGGGAACTGAATCCTTACGATCCGCTATCACCCCATCCTGAGCTGGAAGCAAACCGGATGGCGGCGCTGTCAGCACTGGTCAGTGAACAGCTAAAGGCAGTTGTTGTTCCTATCCGTTCTTTAATGCAGAAAACCATTCCCCGACAGGTGCTGGAAAGCGTTTCTATTCAGCTTATTCTGGAAGAGGAATATCCCCGCGATCAGTTACTGGAAAATTTTATGCAGCTGGGCTATCAACCGGTTCCTTTGGTTGAAGAACGGGGTAACTTTGCTGTGCGTGGCGATATTATCGATATTTTCCCTCCCGCTGCCGAACAACCGATCCGTATCGATTTTTATGGCGATTTTATCGAAAAAATGCGTCCATTTAACCCGGAAAACCAGCGCAGTGAAGCTCACACGCTTGACCAGCTGGAATTAATACCTGCCCGAGAAATGATTCTCCATGGGCCGTTTCTTGACACCTTTGCGGAAAAACTCAAATTACGTTGTGATGAGCTGGCCATTACCCGTAGTGACCGGGAAACCATCATGACTGAAGTGCGCGAGGGCATTCTAGCCCCGGGCCGCAGCTTTCTACTCCCTCTCAACTATACCGCCCTTGACTCAATTGAAGAGTTTCTGGGCAAGAGCAAGATTGTCGTCATCGATCCTCCTGCAATTGAGCAGGAAATGGACCGTTTCCACCGTGAAGTTCGAGATGGCGAAGCGCGCTTAAAAAGCAATGGAACCATTCACGTTAAGCGTGGTGATCTCTATCTTGAACCCTCAGAAGTCAGCACTTTAACCCAAAAATCGGGGCGCCTGGAAATTTCGGGGCTGCAGGTCTTACAACTTGACGATCAACGACAACGTTTTCACTTCAGCTGTCATGGTAATGCAGCCTTAAAAGCAAAACCACAACAGGATCTGGATGGCCTGGAACCATTACTGCAGCAACTCGATAAAAACCGCAGCGACAAGCTGAAAACGCTGCTGGTCTGTTATCAACGCAGCCAGGCTGAACGGCTTCAGCAGCTACTGGCAGCCCACAACATCAAATTATCAGTAGAAACCGGCTTTTCAGCCGCTAAGATGCAGCCAGGCTCTGTCCACCTGACTGTGGGCCCTATCCATGGCGGCTTTTTCCTTCCTCAGGAAAAGCTGAATGTTATCAGCGATGAAGATATTTTCGGGCCGCGCAGTCACCGCCGCAAAAAAACTGGCCGCCAACGGGCCAGACAGCTTATGGCAAGCCTGGCAGAACTGCGTGATGGCGATTTTATTGTTCATACTGACCATGGTATCGGCCGTTACCTCGGCTTGACTCATCTGGTTACTGGTGCTCTTGAAGGGGATTTCCTGCACCTGGAATACGCCGGGAATGACAAACTTTACCTGCCGATTGAGCGGATTGAAAAAATCCAGAAATATGTTGGCGGTGAAGGCTACACGCCCAAGCTTGACAAAATGGGTGGTCAAGGCTGGGAAAAAGCCCGTCTTAAAGCTCGTGCTGCAGTTGAAGAGCTGGCCCGCCAATTACTTGAACTTTATGCTAAACGAGAATTGCGCCAAGGGTTTGCCTTTTCTCCTCCAGATCAATTGTTTCAGGAATTTGAAGCCACCTTTCCTTATGAAGAAACTACCGACCAACTACAGGCTATTCAGGACACCCTCAAGGATATGCAGTCGGAAAAACCGATGGATCGCCTTATCTGTGGTGACGTGGGCTACGGAAAAACTGAGGTAGCGCTGCGTGCTGCGGTCAAAGCCGTTCTCGATAACAAACAGGTTGCGGTATTGGTTCCGACTACGGTTCTTGCCCGTCAACACTGGGAAGGATTCCGCCAGCGGCTGGAAGATTTTCCGATTCGGGTCGAAATGGTTTCGCGTTTCCGTTCACCGGCTGAAAATAAAGCGACTTTAGAAGCAGCCGCAGCTGGCAAAGTTGACATTGTTATCGGCACTCATCGCCTGCTGCAGCGTGATGTACGCTTTAAAGACCTGGGTCTGTTAATTGTCGATGAGGAGCAACGCTTTGGTGTCAGCCATAAGGAAAAACTGAAGCAATTACGAGCTGAGGTCGACATTCTCACCCTCAGTGCGACTCCGATTCCACGTACCCTCCATATGAGTATGGCCGGTTTGCGCGACCTATCGGTTATAGAAACAGCCCCCGTTGACCGACTGGCGATTCGTACTTATGTCACCCGTTTTGATGATGAATTGCTGCGCCAAGCCATCTTACGCGAACTCCGCCGTGGCGGTCAGGTTTATTTTGTTCATAATCGGGTCCAGACTATCGATGCTATGGCTGATCAACTGCGCCAGCTGGTTCCGGAAGCGAAAGTATCGGTTGGCCATGGCCAGATGAGTGAAAAAGAGCTGGAGAAAGTTATGCTCGATTTCATTGAAGGGCGTAGTAACCTGCTCGTTGCCTCTACCATCATCGAGAATGGCCTTGATATTCCTACCGCTAATACCATTATCGTCAATCGAGCCGACTGTTTTGGCCTGTCCCAGCTGTATCAGTTGCGTGGCCGGGTTGGCCGCAGTGACCGCCGTGCCTATGCTTATCTCCTTATCCCCGGTGAGGCATCACTGACCAGAGATGCTCGCGAGCGATTAAAAATTCTCCAGGAACTCACCGAACTGGGCGCCGGCTTCCGCATTGCCAGCCACGACCTTGAATTACGTGGCGCTGGGGACTTGTTAGGCGGTAAGCAATCCGGCCCAATTGCAGCTATCGGTTTTGAACTTTATACCGAACTGCTGGAAGAAACCATCAGTCGCCTGCGGGGCCAGGAACACACCGATCGTATCGATCCGGAAATCAGACTCGGATTATCGGCATTCCTGGCAGAAAACTATCTCCCGGATCCTAATCAACGACTGCAATTTTACCAGCGTATGGCTGCAGCTGAAGAGGATGAACAACTGTTTGACCTGGTTGAGGAACTGCGTGATCGCTACGGCGAGTTACCAGAAGCAGGACAACTGCTGATCGGAATTATGCGTTTGCGGATTATTCTTAAGCGCCTGTATATTGAATTATTAGAGTATGATGGTCAGCGCCTGACCCTGCTGTTTCATGCGGCAACGACAATTTCTCCAGATCTGATCAGAACATTGATTACTGAGCAGCCAGACAAATACCGTCTGGGAGCAGATTTCCGTCTCAGCATTCACTTAGGTCGCCTGCCACAAGAAGAGCTGATCAACAGCGTTAGAAAAGAATTGCAACATTTTTTCTGACTATGATAGCTTGATTTTCTGTTTTTTCGTGGATGGTTTAAACAGTGAAAATATTTGCGACTGGTCTTTTATTCTTACTCTACTTAGGTGCGTACCAATCGGCTCTGGCAGCCCCCGAAACCTTGCTGCTTGAAATCGGTATCCGCCAGATCAGTCTTGAGCATTTTGAAAATGTCGTTGCCACAACTTATCCTGACCTGGAAATCCTCCCTGTTCCTGACCGTTTACGGGTAAAGACCCGGTTAGTGCAGGAATTGATCGACCGGGAACTGATCGCTGCTGAGGCGGCCAGGCGTAATATAGATATATCTCCAGACGAACTGGATGCAGCCTGGGCGGATGTCCGGGGCCAGTATAGTGAAGAAGAATTTACTCAATTTCTGCATAAGCAGAATAAATCACGCACTGGCTGGCTGGCGGCCCTCAGACAACGACTGTTAACAGCTGAAGTCACTGCTGCTCTTGTCGCCCAACAACCCGCTATTAGCACAGCACAGTTGGAAGATTATTATCGCCAGCATAAAGAAGATTTCCGCCGTCCCCTAGAAGTTCAAGCACGGCAGATGCTATTTGCCTCTCGGGAAGAGGCCCTGAAAGTACGACAACTAGTGCGCGATGGTGGCGACTTTGCAACCTTAGCTCAGCGGTATTCATTGTCTCCCGATCGTGAAAACGGTGGCAACCTTGGCTACTTTGCACAAGGGATGTTACCAAAAGAATTTGATGATGCTATTTTTAGACTGCCTCTTAAAAAGGTCAGTGATCCGATTAAAAGCCCTTATGGCTATCACCTGTTTCTTGTCGAACAACGACACAAAGCAGGTATGCGACCTTACGTAATAGTAAAAGAAGAAATTTACCAACTACTGAGGCAGCATCAGGAAGAAGAAATTTTTCATCAATGGTTGGAAAAAAGCCGGGAATCAACCGTGATAAATGTTAATTGGCAGTTATTAGAACCTGCCTCTAAACAATAATCAACATTACTTTAGTTAGAAGGAACGTCAATGATGCGTTATTTCATCTGTGCTCTGCTAGGCCTCTGTTTGTGTGCGTCTCCAGGAACGGCAAAAACTCTCAGTCGTATTATCGCTGTCGTTAACGACGATATTATTACCAGCTATCAGCTTGATCAGGCGGTTCAAAACAACCTTGCTCAGATGACGAATCAAAATCAATTGACTGCAGCTCAATTTGAACAGGTCAAACAGCAATCTCTTGATAAACTGATCAACGATTTGCTGATGGAACAAAAGATTAAAGAATATGGTCTGCGCGTATCTGACTCTGAGCTAACTGCCGCTATTGACGACGTCCGCCGCAAAAATGATTTGACAGAAGATGCCCTGGTTAATGCTCTGAGCAGACAAGGCATGACCATGGCCGAATACCGCGAAAAAATTAAAGCGGAAATTCTGCAATATAAATTGATGGGCCGTGAGATCAATAGTAAAGCCATGGTCACTAGTGGCGAAATTCGCGATTACTTTCGCGACCATATTGAAGAATACCGGGTAAAACCGACCATTCATGTCCGTCATATCGCTTACACCGTACCTGCCGATGTAAGCCAGGAAGAACGTGAACAGCTGCTTAAGCAGATTGAAGTGACCCGTCAGTTGCTCCTTGACGGGACTGATTTTGAAACAGTGCTGGCAGGGCAGCAGGACAACGCTGATGGTGTTGACATGGGTGAAATGGTAGAAACAGACCTTGCCCCTCAACTGCAGGAAATTCTTGCGCCACTGAAAAAAGGGGAAGTATCAGAAGCTGTTGACTTTAATGGCTACCTCCACCTGTTCCAGGTCGCCGACCGGAGCCCCGGCGACATCCACCTGTTCGACCGGGTGAAAGGTTCCATCGAACAAAAGCTGCGCGAAGAAAAAATCCAGGTTCGCTACCAGGAATGGGAAAAGGATCTGCGCGCTTCTGCCCATATTGACATCAGAATCTAACCAGTTTTCAGGATGGATACTAGCCAGAAAGAAATAATTCAGCGGAACCTTGTCATCCCATATTACTACCATCTTTTCCGGCGCTGATATGGTAAAGTAATCTAATGCAAGGTGAAACTGATGGAGGGGTTATGGAGTGGACCGCCGCTATTGTAGCTAAACAACAGCAGCAATTTAAAGACATTGTCGAAACGCTTGAAAAAACCGGTTTAAACATGCGTTACCATCACTGCCCAGACAGTGATACTCTCGATCAGCTGTTACTGCTGCATCACATGGACGTTATTCTTTACGCCCAAGAACCTGCCCAGGCCCCACGTCCCCATCGGGATATTGCCCGCATATTGCTGATTGCCGATCGTAAAGGCTGCCCGGTCTGCTTCATTAGTAACACGGAGGAACCGGCACAAGCCGGTCTGATTCCGGTTGATAGTATTTATCTGAACCTGGGACAGGATCCGCAAGAGATTCAAAACCGCCTGGTTCATGCAGTTTCAAGTTATTCACCACCAGCGGCACAATCGCTTAAAGTTCCTCTTTCAAGTCATCCAAACAGAGGATCTGTCTATACTGAAACAACCTTCAAACAGCTGTTAGAGCATGAGCTAGCCCACTCAACACTTACAGGTCATCCATTATCTATTCTTTTAATCGCACCAGCGGGCGACAATACCTCCCAGCTATGGCAAGAGTTAAGTATCAGTATTGGATCACAAATTAGATCATCAGATCTACTTTGCCATGTGCCGGGGCGCGGGTTACTGTTGCTCCTTCCGGCGACCCCACAGCAACTGGCAGAAAAACTGGCCGTAAGAATTCATTCCCAACATAGTGAGTTACCCGGTTACAAAACCGCCCAGTTCGCTGTAACTCTGCTCGAAGGACATCAATTACTTGCATCTTTTAGTAAAGACAACAATTCATCAAGTTAGTCATTATTCCCATTCCTTTCATTTTACGGTCCGAAAGTCTTTTTGACCTTCAACCTTGTTTCCTGCAATCTATTTCCGCTATAGTAATCTATTAAATTTCATTTCACCTGACTTAGTGAATAGGGCATGGAACCACATTTGAACCATTCATGACTTCAGGCTCTATACAGGAAAAACATGGAACCGCTGCTGATAACCATGGGTGACCCGACCGGAGTCGGCCCGGAACTGATTATAAAAACAATTCTTGAAGACTTTCCAGCCAACCTGAGACATCCGCTGCAGATCGTCGGCGATATTGGTGTTTTAGAACACGCGGCCAGGATTTTTAGCACCGATCTCAACACTGAACAGCTTGGTGCAGACCGTTATATTATTACCTTAGGCAAGAGAAAAATTGTCGTGCACAGTACCTCCAAGCTTGATACTGCCAGCCTGAGCTATGGTCATCCCGACAACGACTGTGGCAAAGCAATGGCTGATTATATTGAATACGCAACAGCCCAATGTCTGGCGGGTCAGGCTGCCGGAATTGTCACTGCACCAATTAACAAAGCAGCTATCAATAACGCGGGCTACCATTTTCCTGGCCATACTGAGCTGCTGGCACAGCGCTGCAATACGGAAAAAGTCGTCATGATGCTGGCCGGCACAAAACTTAAAGTTTGCCTGGTCACTACCCATCTGGCCTATTCAGATGTTCCACAAGCCCTGACTACTGACGAAATCAGTACGACTATCCGTATTACTGCAACGAGCCTGAAACAACAATTTGGCATTGCTAACCCACGCCTTGCAGTATTAGCACTTAATCCTCACGCCGGGGAAAATGGTCTGTTTGGTGATGAAGAAGCACGTTTAATCACCCCGGCTATTGATGCGGTTAAAGCTGAAGGGATTGATGCTGATGGCCCCCATAGTGCTGACACCTTATTTTATTTCGCTGCCAAAGGTGACTATGATGCGGTTATCTGTATGTATCATGACCAGGGTCTGATTCCACTGAAACTGCTTCACTTTGATGATGCGGTTAATGTCACTCTTGGCTTGCCGATTGTCCGCACCAGTGTTGACCATGGCACTGCCTATAACCTTGCCGGTACTGGCTCAGCAAATTGTGCCAGCCTGATTGCTGCGCTGAAAATGGCCGATCATATGGCCATCAGCATGCATCCAGCTTAGCCTGTAACATCAGCACAGAAAAAGAGTCCATCATGATTGATAAGATACAAATCCGCGGCGCCCGTGAACACAATCTGCAAAATGTCGATATTGACATTCCCCGCGACCAACTGGTGATCATTACCGGAGTATCCGGATCAGGCAAAAGTACCCTGGCATTTGACACCATCTACGCTGAAGGTCAACGCCGCTATGTTGAAAGCCTTTCGGCCTATGCGCGTCAGTTTCTTGAGCAGATGGAAAAACCAGATGTCGACCAGATTGACGGTCTCTCGCCAGCGATTTCTATAGAACAAAAAACGACCTCGAAAAATCCCCGTTCAACCGTCGGTACGGTCACCGAAATTTACGACTATCTGCGCCTATTGTATGCCCGGGTCGGCGAAATTCTGTGTCACCGCTGCGGTGAAAAAATCAGCTCACAAACGGTAGAACAAATGGTTGACCAGGTCATGCAAATGCCAGAAAAAACCAGGCTGATGATCATGGCGCCTATTGTCCGTGAACGCAAAGGTGAATACCGCAAGGAGATGGCGCAACTGCAGGCTGATGGTTTTGTCCGCATTCGCATCGACGGTACCATGCATGAACTGGGTGAAAAAATTGAATTAGATAAACAGAAAAAACACACCCTTGAAGTGGTCGTCGACCGGCTGGTCATTAAACCAGATATCACTTCGCGGCTTGCTGATTCCATTGAAACCGCTCTACGTCTGGCGGATGGTCTAGTAAGGATCGAAATCCCTGATGGCGAGAGCAAACTCTTTTCTGCCAAACATGCTTGTATCGACTGCGGACTATCCTACCCCGAAGTCACACCACGCATGTTTTCGTTCAATAATCCACATGGCGCCTGCCCTGACTGTAGCGGACTTGGTACCCGCATGTTTTTTGATCGTGAGCAGGTGGTTCCAAACCCTGATCTGTCGTTACGTGAAGGGGCAATCGTCCCGTGGGACACCCGTACCGGCTACTATTATCAGTCGCTACTCGAAGCTATCGCCATGCATTACGATTTTGACCTGCGCACCCCCTTTAATAAAATTCCTGAAAAAGTGCAGAAGATCATTCTGTATGGTTCTGGCGATGAAGAGATCCGCTTTTTCTATGATCAGGGTGAGCGTCGCCATTTTTATGATAAAGCTTTTGAAGGGGTTATTCCTAACCTGGAACGCCGCTACCACGAAACCGATTCTGACAGTGTGCGTGAAAACCTCGAACGCTTTATGAGCGTCATTCCATGCCAAACTTGCGGTGGAGCCCGCCTGCGTCCAGAGGCGTTACATGTCACCGTGGGTGATAAAAATATTCAACAGACCACAGGCATGTCGATCGCAGAAGCAGAAGCATTCTTCGCGGAACTTCAACTTCCCCCTAAAGAGATGGAAATCGCCCGGCGGATTCTTAAAGAGATTCGTGAGCGGTTATCTTTCTTATCGCATGTCGGTCTTGATTATCTGACACTCGACCGTAGCGCCGGCACCTTAAGCGGCGGAGAAGGGCAACGGATTCGTCTGGCAACTCAGATCGGGTCATCACTTACTGGAGTTCTCTATATACTTGACGAACCATCCATCGGCTTACACCAGCGCGATAACCAACGCTTACTGACAACCCTGAAACGGCTGCGTGATCTGGGCAATACCGTACTGGTGGTCGAACATGACGAGGAAACCATCGCTGCGGCCGATCATGTTATCGATATGGGGCCTGCTGCCGGTGTTCATGGCGGCAAAGTCGTTGCTCAGGGCACCCCCGAAGAAGTCATGCAAGTCAACGGCTCTCTGACTGGCGAATACCTGTCAGGTAAACGTAAAATCGAGGTTCCAGACCAACGTCGTACATCAGACCGCTGGCTTGAAATTCGTGGTGCAGAAGCAAATAATCTACGCAATGTCGATGTCCGTGTACCTTTGGGTGTTCTGACCTGTTTTACTGGCGTCTCCGGTTCGGGGAAATCATCTCTGGTTATTGAAACTCTGTATAAATCTCTTGCCCAACGTCTGCACCGCACCCGCGAAAAAGCCGGGCCAGTCAAAGAGATTATTGGCCTCGAACAACTCGATAAGGTTATTGATATCGATCAGTCTCCCATCGGCCGTACACCACGCTCCAATCCAGCGACCTATACCGGCGTTTTTACCGACGTCCGTGAACTGTTCGCCCAGCTTCCAGAAGCAAAAATTCGTGGCTATAAAGCAGGGCGCTTCTCCTTTAATGTTAAAGGAGGCCGCTGCGAAGCCTGTAGTGGAGACGGTATCATCAAAATAGAAATGCATTTTCTGCCCGATGTCTATGTCCAGTGCGAAGTCTGTAAAGGGGCGCGCTACAACCGTGAAACACTGGAAGTTAAATACAAGGGCAAAAGCATTGCCGAAGTGCTCGATATGACCGTCAACCAAGCCAGTAAATTCCTAGAGAACATTCCAAAAATCAGCAATAAACTGCAAACTATCAGGGATGTTGGTTTGGGCTACATTAAACTTGGCCAGAGTGCAACAACACTGTCAGGCGGCGAAGCCCAGCGGGTTAAACTCGCCCGAGAGCTGGGAAAAAGAGCAACCGGTAAAACCATCTATATTCTTGATGAACCGACCACCGGGCTTCATTTTGCCGATATTCATAAGTTGCTTGAAGTGCTGAACCGACTGGTTGAAACGGGTAACACGGTTGTCGTTATCGAACATAATCTCGATGTTATCAAAACTGCGGACCATATCATTGACCTTGGCCCTGAAGGGGGACGCAATGGTGGTTTAATCGTCGTATCAGGCACGCCCGAAGATGTCGCCGCCTGTGAAACATCACATACCGGACGCTATTTACGTCAATACCTGCCCTCCGCTAAAAGTTAAAATCACCATTTGAGACCGGGAAAATACTCCCGGTCTCAAACAAGCGAGATTGATGCAATATCTGCACAGTTTGACAAAAACCGGCGCAAAAACAATACAGTAAGGCTAATGAAGAGTCTCTAACCAGGGTATCATAATCTCATTCACAACACCTAAACCTCTCTAATTATGGTCGCTTTTTTTCAAGCAACAGCAATAAAATAAAATTATATTTTCGGCCCACATACAGGCATAGCCTTTGCAGACTTTTTAGGCATCGAATCCTTTTTCAAATGGAGTCACTAAATGAAAAGTCGTGCCAAATACAGATTTATTGCCCTGCTCGTTGCGCTGCTATTTTTAAGCGCCTGCTCATCCAAACAAGCTATGATCCATTCCGAACCACCAGGCGCCATGGTGCTGATTGACGGTAAAGAAATCGGCCAGACTCCACTTCATTACGATTATCACCTCAGCTCCGGAAAAAAACATGACATTCAGGTTAAGCGCCAAGGTTACGAAGAAATTGCTATGACAATTAAAGCGGACAAAGTCGATTCCGGCGCACTTAAAGGCTGGCTGATGGCCGGTTTAGTGTGGAGCCCATTGTGGTTAGGGACTTTCTTTACCAAAAAGTTGAAAGAAAGCTATCTGTTCGTGATGAAGCGCGACGAACCAACGTTAACCGCCAAACTCACACCATAAGAACTAGAAAAAGCACTTCTTTTCATATAGATATACCTAAAAAGTCGCCTACCAGGGCGACTTTTTCTGTCTAAAAAAAGAGTTCTCGATCAATCCTCAAGTCATCTGGATTGCCAAAGTTTTGACACTTCTCCTCAATTGTTACTCTCCCTTGCTTTTTTTGACTGAATCATTAAGATAGCAATTTCGTATTTTCATAAAACATCGACGGAGGGGGCTCCAGTGTCAGATGAATCATATTCGGCGTTGAAAAACGCCGACCGCGTTTCTTTAAGTAAAACCTACCATCAACAAACCGCTCAGAATAGGGAAGTTGTCGTCAAACCTTGGCGGGGTATCGACACCGAAACCATGCCGCAGGCGATTAAAAAACTGCTTAAACCACATTGGTCTGCATGGATTCTGGCGAATCCAGAATATGCCAAAAATAATCCCGAGGCTAAAACCACTATTATCGTAAAAAATAGTAAAAGCTTCGATAAGGTCTCTTCTCTCAGACAGGTGATACCCAGCCAAGCCTATTTTGTCTTTCGTGAAAAACCTGCATCACCGAAGCTTTCAGGAGGAGGACCACCATTAAAACCCGAATACATCAAAGAAAGCTACGTACCAGAACCGCCAGTAAAGCATCCGGATCGAATAACTATTCTCGAGCCGGTCAACCATGATTTTTTACGCGTCGGTCGCGACAAAGCATTAAGCTACGACAACCCAGAAGGCCCCTTTACCATTCATATCAAGGGCTTAGTCTCCCAAAGCAGCACCTATCAGGTCGACTGGCGTGAATTTTTTAAAGATGAAACACGCAAGAAAAACTCAGTACAACAAACGACCAAAGGGGAAAACATTCCCTGGCAAGATCAGATCAGTGGTCTTGATTATGGTGAATACACCATTGGAGCGGTGACGGAGAATGGCATATCTCATTCGGTTAAAATCACCATCAAACCAGAAGAAATCAAAATCGGTGAAATCTTTTACGAGCCAGAAACCAGGACATTCTACTTATTTGATCAAGCCCAATATCAAGCACTGCTGAAAGAGATTGAACCTTTTGATCATGTCATAAGCAATTTGGAGCAAGCCTATCAAAGCAAAGACGATGAACAGATTAGCAAGGCTAAAGGTGAATTCGATGCCACCATGCAACCACTGGTAGATGCCTGTGGAGAAACCAGTACACTGACCGAAGTCATTGGCTTTCGCGGAAAAAAATACACCTATGTCACCAGTGATAAAATGAAAAACCACACCCGTAGCTATCAAGTGACCAGTGAGGTTGAGAAAAAACGCATTATTAAAGATGGCAAGTTCGACTATAAAAAATTCAAGGAAGAATGCTTATCGACCCAAGCCACTATTGAATATACCTTCTTTAAAGTAGACCCTCATGCCGGTTCATTAAATAGCTGGGCCGAAGGTATCAACAGAAAACTGGATGACCTTCTTGGCAATCAAGAAGACCTTCCACCTGATCGGCTATATGATACCAGCAAAGGGGCTCAGATCTTAAGGTACAGCTATGGATCATCGACCAAAAGTAACTTTTCATTAAAAGATAAAACTTTCGGCATCAAATCAGAGACGAACGCATCATTTGCAATCGCCGAAGGAAAAATTGGCACCGACCTGTACGGCCCCAGCGCTGAAGGATTCCACATGACCTTCGAGCACACGGTTGAGCACGGTCCCCACACCGGAAAAGTCTACAATTTCGACTTTGGTCACGTTAGAAGCCATGTGTCTATGTCAGTAGCAGGTTTTTCGGGTGCCAGCTTTCAAGCCAGTGGAGGCCTTTACTTTGAGGTAGAAGACGGCAAAGTACAAGCCCGTGGAGCAACCAAAAACAGCAGCAGTTCTGATGAATCTATCGCCGGTGTCGGAGGCGAAGCCTTTGTCGGCCTGAAAGCCACAGGCCAACTCACCGGTGCCTTTGAATGGCAAAATCCAGAAAATGAAAACAACTGGACTTCCATTATGGGTGTTGGCTGTGGAGGCAATGTCTCCTTCGGTGCTGGTGCTGAATTCAACTTTTACATCACCTACTTCAATGGAAAGTTCGTCGCCCGAGCCAAGGCCTTTGCCTGCTGGGGAGGTGGAGCGGGAGGTGAATTTGTCTATACCATTGGGGCTGACACTATCGTTGATTTTTGTACCTTTGTGTACCACCAGTTGAAAAATGAGGATTTTCATTTTGTGGATATTTTGAGTGAAGAGGCTTTTAATTCCTACAACACGATTGTTACCTATATAGCAATGACCAAGGAAGCGTTGGTCCAGATATATCAGGGGGGAGCTGATGCTATTGATAGTATGAAAAACTTCATTGACATACAACTTTCTCTTCTAGAGCAAAACATCAAAGATCAAGAAGAAGCATCGGTACTAGCAAAAGAAATTCTTTATGGGAATCTCGATGTTAGTTTTCTCCCTCCAGAAAGTAAAGGCCGACTCCTTTACCACCTTTGCCCAACAAGCTGGAAATCATTTGAACTTAAACAGGAACTCGCCATTCTCAAAATTATGAGAACCATTCAGACATGGCACGAATATGTTGAAGTAATGTGTCACTGCACTGAGACAGGAAAGAAAGTAGACGATAATCGCTGGCAAACAGGAGAAAAAGAAATCTATAAAGTTATCGATGGCCTAGATGCTATTGAGTATGATTTCAGAAAGTTAAGACTATGGCTCAACCGTAATAAAAATAGTCTACCCCAACAAGCCCAAATCAATACCGCTGTAATCAGAAATAATGGCCTTGCAGACATCGCCTAAATAAAAGGAAAAAACAAATGAATATGGCTTTAAAGTGTATGATTTTATTATTTCTGGTCTCCTGTTCCAATACTTCTGCACAATCAGGCACTCCACCAGAAGTACAAAACCTTATCGACAAAACGCTAAAACAAATGATCTTTGTTGAAGGGGGCAGTTTTATGATGGGAGATCCCGGACAACCTTTTGCTGACATCCTTGGTGGAGATGCATTTAGGCAATACTTCACCGCTGAAGACAATATACCTGTTCATAAGGTGATCCTCGATAGTTACTACATGGGGGCTTATGAGGTGCCTTATATTGACTATGATATTTACAGCTATGCAACCAAAACTCCCATTGTCGGCAAGAACATTCGAAAGCTTGCTTATATCTATAGCCCCCAAAGGCCTGTGGGAGTCAGTTGGTATAGTGCCCGCAACTATTGCCAATGGCTAGCCGAGGAAACTGGCTTGCCTTTTTCATTACCCTCGGAAGCACAATGGGAATTTGCAGCAAGAAATCGTGGCAAGACTGTCGTCTTTGCCACTGACAATGGCAAAATTGAGCAAGGAGTTAACTTTCCGTCTTCTACCAGGTACCCCATAGAGAGTGGAAAATTTCCACCTAATCCTCTCGGTTTTTATGATCTTAGTGGCAATGCTTACGAATGGGTCAACGACTGGTATGAAAAAGATTATTATTCCTATTCACCTGAAAATAATCCACAAGGTCCTGAAACTGGTTTAAAAAAGGTGGCCAGAGGAGGTGGAGGTGTACCAGATAGTACTACAGTTGCCCGTAGAGGCTCTCGTCACTTGAATGAAAACTATCCCGGGATGGGCTTCCGCTGCGTCATCAATACGGACAAACCACTACCAATAAAAAAATAGAGTATTTGGCAATCTGATAGTTCAACAACCAACTATGAAAAATTTCAGCCTTATATGCTTACTTCTTTGCGTTATCTCATGCACAGGAGTCTCTGCCCAGTCCGCAAAAACACCAGTGGTTGAAGCCCTTATCGACAAAACGCTAAAACAAATGATCTTTGTTGAAGGGGGCAGTTTTATGATGGGTGATCCCGGGCAACCTTTCGTCGATGCTCTTGGAAAGGATGCGTGGACACAGTATTTCGGGTCTGATCGTAATGTTCCTGTACATAGGGTGACCATTGACAGTTTTTACATGGGTGCTTATGAGGTCCCCTTTGCTGACTATGACGTTTACAGCAATTTCTCAGACACTCCCCTTACCAATAAAAGTGCGCGCAGGTTTGATGATGTATATAGCCCTCAACGGCCTGTTGGTATTAGTTGGAATGGAGCCCGAAACTATTGCCAATGGCTTGGCAAGCAAACAGGACTCCCTTTCGCTTTGCCAACAGAAGCCCAGTGGGAATACGCCGCTAGAAATCGGGGAAAAACTGTCGTCTTTGCTACTAATACTGGAAAAATTGAACGAGGTGTCAACTTCCCTCCATCTATCCGTTTCCCCATAGAAATTGGCCAATTTCCTCCAAGCCCCCTTGGTTTTTACGATTTAAGTGGAAATGCTTCTGAATGGGTTAAAGACTGGTATGCAAAAGATTATTATTCCCACTCTCCTAAGAAGAACCCTCAAGGACCCGAGACAGGTTCGGTAAAAGTTTTACGAGGGGGAGGTGGTGTTCCTGATAGCACTACAGTTGCAAGAGGAAAAGGCGGTAAAGATCTTGATGAAGATATCATAGGGTTCACAGTTCGCTGCGTAATCAATACTGACAAACCATTACCAACAAAAAAATAGAGGAAATATTACCTCCGTTTTCACCATAAGAAACCACCAGAAGGACAATGTAAATGAAGGTTACTAAGCTAATTTCTATATTATTTTCTCTTATTGGTATTGGCATGCTGATCGGTACATATTTTATCACCCAAAGTACCCTCGACTTTACCGCTGAAGCTCAGCTTACCGAAGGCCAAGTTATTAAAAATGTCCAGCGCCGCTCCGAAGATTCCTATACCTATTACCCGGTTGTTGCCTTTATTGCCCCCGACGGGCGACAGATACAATTTATGTCTTCCACCGGCAGCAAACCACCAAGCTATGATGTCGGTGAAAGGGTCGAGGTTCTTTATCGCCCAGACAATATTGAGGATGCCCGGATTAATAGTTTTTTCTCTCTTTGGTTTGGCAGCATTATTTTTGGCATTATGGGTAGTGTTTTCTTCTTTATCGGAGCAGGTTTAGCATTTTTTGGAATGCGCAATAAACGCCGCAACGCACAATTGAAAACAATGGGAACTCCTATCAATCCACAGATTTGTAATGTCGAACTGAACGAGTCTTATTCCGCCAACGGTCAGCATCCATACCGCATAATTTCTCAGTGGCAAAACCCTGCGTCAGGAAAGATCCATGTTTTCCTCAGCGATAACATCTGGTTTGACCCATCTGACTATATCAAGACTGACAGTATTAAGGTTTTTATAGATAGTAATAACCCAAAAAATTACATTGTTGACCTGTCTTTTTTGCCAGAGCTTGCTGAGTAGTCACAAGCTCTACTTGATCTATAGCCCCCTTCTCAACTAGCTATAAAAATAGAAAGTCGCTGCAAATACGCGACTTTCTACTCTAACAAGAACCTTCGCTGCGAGATAAAATTCTTGTCCCTTGGCAAGCTGCATTTTCTCTACTATGATAGAACTTTAGATCGCAATATTATTTAGCCAGAAACGATTCATGGAGCATGCAATGGCAACAAAAAAATGTCCGACATGTGGTGAACCACTCAAGGGGGACTACTGGTGTAACAGCTGTAAAACTGTTTTTAAATGTCCGATACCAGGATGTGAAGCACATATTAAACCGGGTGCAAAGGAGTGCCCACGCTGTGGCTTATTTTTTGAAGACTACCTGAAAAACCGTAAAATGTACCGCCGCTGCCCTAAATGTAAAAAGAAACAGGGACTATCTGAACAACAATGCCGCCATTGTCGGCACTGGTTTAATTGTCCGACCTGCGGTGACAAAGTATCCACCAATACCGTTCTGACCTGTCCCCGCTGCGGAACATCCTTACGCTAGCCGTTACAGTTAAAGGCTGCTCTAACTATTAAGTGCAGCCTTTTTTAATTCCCCTTCACCTGCCTGATTTAACCTTTCAACCCGGCAAAATTATTCATTCAATCCTTATTCAGCCGAATAGACAGTACCGGTCAAACCTGATAATCTTCTTTAAGAGAGTCGTAAGTCCTTTTTCCCTTGAGCGCTGACCTCATTGTTCTAAAGTCACCTGCACTAAAAAGAACCCGGCTGCTCATTGCGCTACTTCAATGCGGAGGTTTCATGCTGCCACTACTGCTGGCTTGCCTGTGGATTTTTTCCCTACTGTCGGCGGGACACGCACTGCTGACCAAGCGCGATCCCCGGGCAGCTCTGGGTTGGATTGTCACTTGTCTGGCTCTGCCAGGAGCAGGAGCATTGCTCTATTGGCTACTTGGGGTTAACCGTATTCGAACCCGTGCCCGGGAACTTCAGAAACAGGGGCAGGGGATGCACTGGCTGCATGTCGACCAACCGCCAAAACCTGACGACATCGCTCATTTCCCCACAACTCCCACAGCGACAGCGCTGATCAATCTCAGTGATTTTGTCACCCGTCGGCCATTACGCTATGGCAACCGCATCAAGGTGCTTCATAATGGTGAACAAGCATTTCCTGCCATGCTCGACGCCATCAATCAGGCGAAGCAAAGCGTCTTTTTAAGTAGTTATATCTTTAAGGCCGATAGAACCGGTAACCAATTTGCGACCGCACTCATTGCCGCTGCTCAGCGGGGTGTTGATGTACGGGTTTTGATCGATGCTTATGGTGAGCTTTATTCATTACGTAAAATCCGCCATTTGTTTCGCAACACCGCAGTTAAATCAGCATCGTTCTTACCCTTAACCCTGCAACAGAGTTTCTATTTTAATCTGCGCAACCACCGTAAACTGTTAATTGTTGATAGCTCCTGCTGCTTTACCGGTGGCATGAACATTCGTAAAAAACATCTGGCAGCCAGTGGCGCTCCCGACCGTGTCATCGACATCCATTTTAAGCTGGAAGGGCCTATCCTTGGTCAATTGCGTGATGCGTTTATGGAAGACTGGCACTTTGCTACTAATGAAAAACGCAAACCGAAAGAATGGCCTCCCATAACTCCTGTAGGCGAAGCATGTTGTCGTGGTATCAGCGCTGGCCCTAATGAGCAGCATGAAAAGCTCAATGATATTTTTATTGGTGCTTTATCCTGTGCAAAACATCATATCCGCATCATGACCCCTTACTTTATCCCCACTCGGGCTCAGATTGCTGCTATCAATTCGGCCTCTCTGCGAGGAGTTCAGGTCGAAATTTTACTGCCGGAACAAAATAATCTCCCTTATGTCGCCTGGGCATCCAATGCCTACCTGTTTGAGCTGCTGGAACTAAAAACCCACATCTATTTTCAGCCGCCACCTTTTGTTCACAGCAAACTGTTACTGATTGACGATGAATATGCCCTGGTCGGTTCAGCGAATCTCGATCCGCGCAGCCTGCGCCTTAACTTTGAATTTAACGTCGAAATTTATGCCCAGGATACTTTAGCTGAACTGATCGATCATTTTGATGCCTGTCGTCTCGCTGCGCGAGAAGTTACGCTAGAAGACGTTGATCGCCGTTCAATGCCGTTGCGCTTACGCGATTCGTTCTGCAAACTATTTTCTCCCTACCTCTAACCCCACTAATCTATGTTGCAAAATGATTTGTTTTTGTTTAAATATTTATCGCAATGATAAATCTAATTATAAACTTATTTTCAGAGGGGACATTTCAGATGAAACGATTGATTCTACTTTTAATCCTGGCTTTACCATCAACCCTGCTCGCCCAAGATATGTCTGAAGAGATGCAACAAGCCCTTGAAATGCAGCAGAGTATGCAACAAAACATGCAGCAATTTGTCCAGATGGCTGGTTGCATGAAGGAAATTGATCAAACCCGCCTGCAAGAATACCAGCAGCAAAGCATCGCCTTAGCAACCAAGCTTGAAGCACTCTGCTCAAGCGGTAAACGTGACGAAGCCGAACGGACCATTCTTGAGTATCAAAAAAAGCTCGCTAACGATCCAGTCCTGAAAGCGATCAATACCTGCATGGAAAAGGTCGAAGGTGATGCATTCATGGATGAGAGTGAAGATGAAGATATGGCGGATGATGGAAATACCCACATTTGCGATGAAATGTAAGTAGAAAAATATTCTTCCTTCCGCAATTCCTAAAAACAATGTCGGGGCAGATCTATGTGTCTGCCCTGGAAATTTCCTGAATACTCAATGCTCGACATACCGATAAGCCACACTTAAAGCCTTTATCATAAATTACTCTTCTCCCAGTGAAACCTTGACCAGGATAACATGGTATGATTATTTATCTTTCTTAGGCTCACTATAGAGGCATGATATGACTTTAAACAATAAACTCAACATCACTAGTCAGGTTGAACTGGCCAAGGTCGAAGAAAAAATCAGCAAAGCAAAAGCCAAGGAGCTTTTTGACTCTGGCGATATTGCTAAAGTTGAGGTTGGTACTTTCGCTGGGCTTTCATTTATTCATAAGTATTTGTTCGACGATATTTATGAATTTGCCGGTCAGATCCGTGATGTGAATATTGCCAAAGGCGAGTTCAGATTTGCCCCGGTTATGTACCTGAACCCCTCCCTTACCTATATTGATTCTATGCCCCAGACCAATTTTGATGAAATCATCGAAAAATATGTTGAGATGAATATTGCCCACCCATTTCGTGAGGGTAATGGGCGGGCAACACGAATATGGCTTGACCTCATCCTTAAAAAAGAGCTCAGACAAGTCATTGACTGGAATCGGGTAGATAAAGAGGAATACCTGTCAGCCATGCAACGCAGCGTTGTCAAAGACATTGAAATCAAAATGTTACTTAAACAGGCTCTTACCGATAAAATTAATGATCGCGCGTTGTTTATGAAGGGGATTGATGTGAGCTATTTCTATGAAGGCTACAGTGAATTTAAAACTGAGGATCTGTGAGCATAAATTCATGCAACTCTATTTCGTGGAAATAATTTTGTTTATTCTGCGGCGATCAAAACAGTTTAAAAGACAAGGAAACTGGCGGACTTTGATGGTTCAATTGCGTGTGTCCCTTCATTCGCTGAGATGACTCGTCTTGATTATTTACTAAAGTAGTAGCAAAAAACGAATACCGCGGTTTCAGGTACAATAACCGACGAGATTAAACATGTTCGCTTATTGCCTCCCCGATTTTTAACTAGTTTCTATCCGGAAACTCTAAATTGAAATTTTCAAGTTTTCAGATTAGAAACGAGCAATTATTCGCTGTGGCAAGGAAATCAAGGGCTTGCGCTTAAGACGTAGTACTTTACGTCGCACAAGCAAGCCCGCAGATTGGCACAGCCACGTCGGAAAAGGGCCATTTCCGGATGAAAACTAACTATCACTCCATCTTGTTCACATGAAGAAAATCATACAACAATGGCCCTGCTGATTACAGCAGGGCCATTGTTGTTACGACTTCGTCTCGTCCACTTTCTCCGTTGTTTCCTGATTGTTCTTTTTCTTTCCGTCACGCGGAAGTTCACAGGCATCAGACATTCAGGTCTGAACTCCCATGCGGGGTAGAATCCAGCGGTTTAAAACATACCAGAAAACGATGAACCCGATTAAATATAACATGTCAGTCATAAAAGCTCCGTCTCTCTCACTCTGTTAAGGTAACCGATATTTATATTTAAATCAATATATATATTTTATACCTTAAAAGGAAGGTTGATCTCAATTTTCAGCCCCCCCTCAGAACGATTTTCTGCTTTGATCATTCCACCATGAAGCTTGACGGCACGCTCAGCAATAGCTAAGCCAATCCCGGTTCCGCCACTTTTACGATCACGATCATCGGCAACCCGAAAGAAAGGAATAAATAATTTCTCCAGGGCCTCCTCGGGCACACCAGGCCCCGCATCGAGAACCTGTATCAGGATATGATCTGCCGTGACGTGCAGAACGACCTCTACCTCGCTATTTGCAGAGGTATACTTAACCGCATTACGCATCACATTTTCGAGCGCCCGGGCCAGTAATTCTTCATGACCATTCCAGCGCAATGTCGACTGCCCTTTAAAGACCACCTGACTCTCTTTGGCCGCGGCTTCAAAATCAGCATCATGAACCAAACGCTCCAGCAAAGCTGCAAGATCGAAGGTACTCTTCTGCAAGCCCTGCATATCACTTTCAAGCCGGGTCAGGCTCAGCAACTGCCCGATCATTTCATTCATCCGTTCCGTTTCAAGTTCAATGCGGTTTAGAGCTTTATCATCGCCATTTGTTTGTTGCTTACGCGCCAGTTCAAGGGCAATACTCAGCCGAGCTAAAGGTGAACGCAGCTCATGACTGATGTCTCTGAGTAAACGTTGCTGTGAACCTACCAGATCTTCAATTTTAATCGCCATATCATCAAAATCTCGCGCCAGTTCGGCAAATTCATTACCACCTTTAATCTCATTGCCAATACGGGTGGTCAGATCGCCATCGGCGAAACGACAGGTAGCCTTGCGCAAGCGTTTGATCGGTGAGGTCAGGGAGCGTGCCAATATCCAGCATACGACCGCGGTAATAGCGAGTAAAACCAGTAATTTCCAACCTAGAAAACCATGGGTTAATGCACTGATCAGCTCTTTTGGTTTCGGTTGTTCGGGCAATGCAACTGATACCAAAAAGCGACTACCATCAGCAGCGGTAAATATCCCGGCAACAGCATTGCGATTCCCCATCATTGGTCTGACAATCTCGCCGCTACCCATGGCACGATCAAGCATATGACGCATGCGGCGCGGCGCTCTCCGACTCGACAAAGAACGACCATCCTGATCGATCACAGTCAGCTCTATCCCTGACTTTCTCCTTACTCTGTCAATGTATTGATCAACGCTTTTATCCCCACCCTGGGTGTGTGCGGCAACAACATTACGACCATACTCAGCAATCGCCTGACGGGCAAAACTTTGGTGAGCAAGCGGAGGAAACTCCTGGTCACGCAATAGAGTCAGGGTGATCCCTACTGAGACAATGAGGATAATAATCAAGAGAAAATAACAGAAAATTTTCCAGAACAGACTGCGCATCAGGATTGTGCCTCCGGAAGACAATAGAGATACCCAACACCACGTACGGTGCGGATACGCTCCTGATCGCCATCATAATGTCCTAACTTGCGACGCAGGGCACTCATATGTACATCAATACTGCGATCGTAAGCAGAAAGTTGACGCCCGAGGACCTCTTTAACCAAATCTTCACGACTAAGAACCTGGCCGGCATGTTGTAGCAGTTGATGTAAAAGACTGAATTCAACCGAAGTGAGATCAACTAACTCATTTTGTCGCTTAACACTGCGGTTACTCGTACACAGACTCACATCACCAACATTTATCTCACTTGTGACACCGGTATCAGCCGAAGGCCCCTTACTATCTTCGGTGCGACGAGCTATTGCTCGAATTCTGGCTACCAGCTCACGGGGGTTAAATGGTTTGGATAAATAATCGTCAGCGCCTAACTCGAGCCCCACAATACGATCAATATCCTCGCCTCGTGCAGTTAACATGATAACCGGAACTTTACTTTGCTCACGAACTTTACGCAGCACATCAAAACCATTCATCCCTGGCAACATAACATCCAGAACCACTAGGTCATGCTCTTCAGTAACCGCTTTTTCAGCACCGTCACTCCCATTATGCACTGAGCTGACCTGAAAACCTTCACTGCCAAGATAATCGGTTAATAATTCACATAACTCAGTATCGTCATCGATCACCAGGATTTTTTGCATGCACGCTTCTCCACATATAAATATTGTTTTTTATATCTTACCCAATTCCTGATTCTACCGCTGTAAAGAAATGTAAAGGATTTTCAGACCCATTTTCTACTTTACAAAACTTTACACCTCTTAACCCACACTTCAGATTCTGTTCGTTATAGTTGCATCATCAAAAAGTTAACAACACCCAAACAGATAGAGAATAGGAGTGAACCCATGAAAACAAAAATCATTGTCCCAACCATTCTGATTGCATTACTCGTAACCAGTTCAAGTGTTTTCGCCTGGGGCGGCGGTAAAAACTGTAGCGCTAATTGTACAGCTCAGGGTATGAGAGGCCAAGGCCCTGCAGCAGTTACCCTGGAACAGCATCAGGCGATGACCAAGCAGCGCATTGAGCGTATGACTTACATGTTAAACCTGACAGCCGATCAACAGTCCAAGTTAACGACTTTGTTCGATCAACAATTCGAACAACAGCAAACTTTACGAACTAAAATGCAAGCTAGCCGCGATATGCTTGCTGCCCTACGTACAGCACCTACATTTGATGAGAATGCATTTCGCACTGAAGCCCAAAAACAGGCTGATATGAAAACAGATATGATGGTTCAACGTGCCACTCTGCAGCAAAAAATTAATGCCGTGTTGACTCCAGAACAGCAGGAAAAAGCCAAAACCCTCATGCCAGCAGGAAACCAACAATTCTCTGGTAAGCGTATGGCAGCTAAAAACTGTGATGGAAACCGTGGTGGCAAACACAGTAACAAAGGTGGGCGTTGGTAAGAACGCTGTAAGCTGTAAGCTGTAAGCTGTAAGCTGTAAGCTGTAAGCTGTAAGCTGTAAGCTGTAAGCGATAGTACTTATTCTGTTAAGCGGTGTGACAATAGGTTGCACCGCTTTTTTATTTTGCTTCTGTCAAAAAACCTACATTGCCCAGGATTTAATTTTTCAGTCATAAAATCAATCAGTTGTCTCTGAAAATGGTATCCTCTGCCGGTTGTAATGGCCCTTAAATCACTGCTGATTTTTTAAAATAGCAGCGTTCTAAAGCTAAAGCTTCCTTACCGAAACGGTCCAAAACGTTGCATGGCAAAAATGTTCGGGTGCGAAAATCCTATCAAGCAAATTTTCTTTTTAACCACCTAAAAGAGTCCTTAAAATCTTTCTTATCCCACCATTCCAGTGCCCATAAATATCTATTTTTCATAAATATGATTTATATTTTTCTCGATCTAATAAAAAAAACATCAGGATTTTCGTTTTTGTTTGTATTTTTTCGCTTGCAAACATTTTGAAACTTTTTTATGATCGTTTTCGAACATAAACATTGTTTCCTTTCCACTTTGACCTTATCACTTTTGCAAACGAGGTTTTTCATTATGACCAGAGAACAGACGCTAAAGGCCCTGCAGGGCGGTGAAACTTTTGACCTGGTAATTATCGGTGGCGGTGCTACCGGTTGCGGCATTGCCGTTGATGCTGCCAGTCGCGGACTTAAAGTTGCGCTGCTGGAAAAGAATGACATCGCTGAAGGAACCAGCTCACGTAGCACCAAACTGGTCCACGGTGGAGTTCGCTACCTTGAAAAGGCCGTCAAACGCCTTGACAAAGCACAATATGACCTGGTCAAAGAGGGATTGCATGAGCGTGGCGTTTTACTAAAAAACGCACCCCACTTATCTCATCCCATCGCTTTCGTAACACCGCTATATCGCTGGATCGACGTTCCTCAGGTATTCGCCGGGCTCAAGCTTTACGATATCCTGTCAGGCAAATGGAACATCGGACACAGTAAATTCCTCAGTCGTGGCGAAATCCTCAAGCGTTTCCCTTCGGTTAAAGCCAAGGGACTTAAAGCTGGTGTTCTTTATTATGATGGGCAATTCAATGATGCCCGCATGGCAGTCGCCCTATCTATGACAGCTGAAAAACATGGTGCAGCCATTGGTAATCACATTGAAGTCACCAGCCTTAACAAAACCAATGACAAAATCAGCAGCGTCAATGTGAAAGACCAAATCAGCGGTGAAGAGTGGCAAATTAAAGCCAAGGGTATCATCAATGCAACCGGCCCCTTTGGCGACAATGTCCGTAAAATGGACGATCCAAATGTCCAGCCGATTATTTCAGCCAGCTCAGGGGTACACCTGGTGCTCGATAAACGCTTTGCACCACCAGAAAACGGCTTGATGATTCCTAAAACCGAAGATGGCCGGGTTCTGTTTGTTCTGCCATGGCAGGGACATGCTCTCATCGGTACGACTGATGATCCGGCAGAAATTACTGAGCACCCCAAAACAACTGAACAAGAAATTGAATACCTATTACGCCATGTCAGCCTCTACTTCGACATCAAGGTAACCCGCGACGATATTAAATCATGCTGGTCAGGCCTCAGACCTCTGGTTGCCGATCCAAAAGCCGCTGATACCTCCAACCTGGTTCGCGACCATGTTATCTCTTTAAGCCCGGGTGGCCTGTTGACGATTGTTGGCGGCAAATGGACCAGCTACCGCCGCATGGCGGAAGACACCATCAATCAGGCAGTTAAAGCTTTCAGCCTGGCGACTGCTCGCCCCTGTCAGACCAACCATACTGCAGTTGTTGGCGGTGAAAAATTCGATAAACAAGGTGACAAAACCCTGGTGAAGAACTACAGCCTCGCAACCGATATCGCTCAGAACCTTAATGAAGCTTATGGTGATCGGGCGACCATGGTTGCTGATATTGCCAAAGAAGGGTACGCCAACCGTCTGCACAAAGGACACCCTTATATTGAAGCTGAAGTCGTCTATGCAACTGCTCATGAATATGCCATTCGCGCTATTGATGTTCTAACCAGAAGACTGCCTCTGTCACTGATCGACAAATCTGCTGCAGCCTCAGCAGCTCCACGGGTTATTGAGCTGATGGCTGAAAAGTTGGGCTGGGACAGCGACCGCTGTCAAGCCGAGCAACAACTTGTCGACGAGCGTCTGTCTGTCGCCCTGTAACAATCGAAACACCAATCATTATTCGTGCCCGCGTTTTTAACTGGGCACGAACAGTCATCCCAATATAAGGAATAAAAATACCATGTTTCGACGCACCAAAATTGTCGCTACTCTCGGACCTGCCAGTTCATCTGAAGAGATGCTGAAAGAACTGATCCTTAATGGAGCTAATGTTTTTCGTCTTAACTTCTCCCACGGTGACCACGCTGACAAACGCGCTATTATCAGTCGTATCCGCACTGTTTCAGAGCAGCTAGCCAAGCCGATTGCTATCCTTGGTGACCTACAGGGTCCAAAAATTCGCGTCGGTCAGCTTAAAGACAGTGCTATGCCCCTGGTTCCAGGTGAAGAAGTCACCATTACCAATCGCGATATTATTGGTGAAAATGGCCTGATTCCAACCTGCTACCCAGAATTACCTCAATGTGTCAGTGCCGGTGAACGGATTCTTCTTGATGACGGCCTGATGGAACTCAGCGTTATTTCTACCACTGCCGAAGACGTTAAATGTCAGGTTAAATTTGGTGGCACCCTTAAAGACCGTAAGGGTATCAACCTTCCCGGTGCGGCAGTAGCAGCGCCATGCCTGACAGAAAAAGATAAAAAAGATCTACAATTCTGCATCGCTGAGCAGGTTGATTACATTGCCTTGTCATTTGTCCGTCAAGCCAGTGATGTCACGGAATTAAAAGAGATCATCGCCGCTGCCGGTGCTGACATTCCGGTTATTTCTAAAATTGAAAAACCTCAGGCTGTCGATCATTTCGACGCCATTCTCGAAGTCACTGATGGTGTCATGGTCGCTCGTGGTGACCTCGGTGTGGAAATGAATGCCGAACAAGTACCACTGATCCAGAAACAGATTATTCGCAAATGCAATCAAGCGGGCAAACCGGTCATCACTGCCACCCAGATGCTCGAAAGCATGATCGATAATCCGCGTCCTACCCGGGCCGAAGTCTCTGATGTCGCTAATGCGATTCTAGATGGTACTGATGCCGTCATGCTATCTGCTGAAACAGCAGCAGGAAAATATCCTGCCCAGGCCGTATCCCTGATGGCACGCGTCGCCCTGGATGTTGAGGTTGACCCGGAGCTGCGCAGTAAATTGTTCCAGCCACTGGCAACGACCACAGGGAGCGGATGCTATTCCGAAGGGATCAGTCAGGCTGCCTGCCGTCTGGCAGAAAACATTGATGCCAAAGCCATCGTCGCCTTTACCCAAAGTGGAACGACTGCAGCCCTGGCGTCAAAGTATCGTCCCGCACTGCCAATCTTTGCAGTGACTCCATCTCCTCAGGTACAACGTCGCCTCGCTCTTTACGCTGCAGTTCAGGCATTCTTAACCAACAGTACCGGTAGTACCGAAACCCAGATTCAGATGGCCTGTGAAACAGCAAAAGATGCTGGCGTTCTGAAGGCAGGAGATGTCGCTGTTATTACCATGGGCAGCCCTTCAGCTGAATCCTGCCCAACCAACCTGATGAAGGTGCATCAGTTAAGCTGAGAACAGTATTTTGGTAACCACGAGGAAAATCTATTTTTCAACGCAGAGAAGCGGGAGTTAGAGAGATCGCAGAGAAAAACTTTTTCTTTGCCACCAAGGCACGAAGGCACGAAGGCACGAAAAAATCTTAGTTTTGATCCTAAACCCTAAAAAAAAGATTTTCTCGGCGACCTTCGCGCTTCTTTGCGTCTCAGCGTTGAAAACATAAACGGAACAATCAGCAAAGATAGATAGCATTAACCCTCAAGGAGAAAAAACAATGGCAACAAAAGTCGGAATTAATGGTTTTGGCCGTATCGGTCGCATGGTGTTTCGTGCGGCGGCAACTCGTGACGATATCGAAGTGGTCGGTATCAATGACCTGCTCGACGTCGATTACCTCGCTTATATGCTCAAGTATGACTCTGTCCATGGCCGCTTCGCTGGTACTGTGGACGTTAAAGATGGTGCCCTGGTTGTGAACGGAAAAACCATCCGCATCACTGCTGAGCGTGACCCTGCTAACCTGAAATGGGACGACGTTGGTGCCGAAGTTGTGGTTGAATCAACCGGCTTTTTCCTGACTGACGAAACCGCTCGTAAACATATTGAAGCTGGTGCCAAAAAAGTTGTTCTGTCTGCTCCTTCAAAAGATGACACCCCAATGTTCGTCTGTGGTGTCAATACCGACAGCTACGCTGGTCAGGACATCGTTTCTAACGCCTCTTGTACCACCAACTGCCTGGCTCCGGTTGCCAAAGTTCTGAATGACAAATTCGGTATCGACAAAGGTCTGATGACCACCGTTCATGCCGCAACCGCAACCCAGAAAACCGTTGATGGTCCATCGATGAAAGACTGGCGTGGTGGCCGTGGTATTCTGGAAAACATCATTCCATCATCAACCGGTGCTGCTAAGGCGGTTGGTAAAGTTATTCCAGAGCTGAACGGCAAACTGACCGGTATGGCATTCCGCGTTCCAACCTCCGATGTTTCTGTCGTTGACCTGACCGTCACCCTGAAAAAAGAAACATCTTACGAAGATATCTGCGCTGCCATGAAGGAAGCCTCAGAAGGTGAACTCAAAGGTATTCTTGGTTACACCGAAGAAGCCCTTGTTTCCACCGACTTCCGCGGTGAAGTGTGCACCTCCGTTTTCGATGCCAAAGCCGGTATTCAACTTGACGGCAGCTTCGTCAAAGTTGTCTCCTGGTACGACAACGAATGGGGCTATTCCAACAAAGTCCTCGATTTGATCAAGGTTGTTACCAAATAAATTGAGATATTAACGGTCCTTTTCTTTAGTGAAAAAGCTTGTTTCTGTCACACCTCCAATGACAACAGGACTATTTGTTGTTCAGGAAACGAGCAATTTTTCTCAAGGTCAAGGAAATCAAGCTTTTGTGCGGAGGCGTAGTACTTTACGCCTCACAAACAAAAGCGCGGATTGACGCAGAGATTGCGGAAAAGGGCCGTTTCCAGAACAGAAAATAACAGACCCTCCTGTCTGTTAGAAAGAGATGGCCGCATCCCTTTCCCAGGCCATCTCTTTCATATAAATTACCCAAGGATAATTCATCATGCTCAGTAAAATGTCGCTCACTGACATCAACTGTCAGGGCAAGAAAGTCCTGTGCCGAGTTGATTTTAATGTTCCTCTCGATGGCACCACGATCACCGACGATACCCGTATCAAGGCGGCCCTGCCAACCATTCAACATATTCTCGCTCAAGGTGGAAAACTGATCCTGGCGTCTCATCTGGGCCGCCCTAAAGGAGAGCCGAACCCCGCCTATAGCCTGGCTCCGGTCGCTCCTTACCTGGCCGATCTGCTCGGTCAGCCTGTGACCATGGCACCTGATTGTATTGGTGCTGACGTCGAAGCTCTTATTGCTGACATGGCCGAAGGGTCCGTCGTTCTACTGGAAAATGTCCGCTTCCATAGTGGTGAAACCAGCAACGATGCCGACTTTACCAAAGCGTTAGCGAGCCTGGCCGACCTGTATGTCAACGATGCCTTCGGCACCGCACACCGCGCCCACGCCTCAACCACCGGTGTGGCCGCCTACCTCAAACCCGCTGTCGCCGGTTTTTTGATGGAAAAAGAACTGCAGTACCTCGGCCAGCAGCTCGGCGACCCCAAACACCCCTTTGTCGCTGTCGTTGGTGGCGCAAAGGTCAGTGACAAGATCAAGGTCATCGATAAACTGATGGAAAAAGCTGACACCCTGATTATTGGTGGTGGCATGGCTTACACCTTCTTAAAATCTCAGGGTATTGCCGTTGGCAAGTCACTGGTCGAAGAGGAATGTCTGAGCATTGCCGCTGACCTGCTCAAAGCCGCTAAGGCGAAAGGCGTCACCATGTTACTGCCTGAAGATCATATCATTGCCGCCACCTTTGGTGCCGATGCTGACCATAAAAGCTGCAGCAACGACGATTTTGATCAGGACTGGATGGCCCTCGATATCGGCCCCAAAACCGTCGCCAGCTACCAGAACGCCTTAAAGCAAGCCGCCACCGTACTGTGGAATGGTCCTATGGGAGTCTTTGAGTTTGACGCCTTTGCTACCGGGACCATGGCGATTGCCGAAGCGTTAGCACAGTCAGATGCCATTTCTGTCATTGGCGGCGGGGATTCTGTCGCTGCAGTCAATAAAGCAGGACTGGCCGATCAGATGACTCACATCTCCACTGGTGGAGGTGCCTCCCTGGAATACCTGGAAGGCAAGACCCTGCCTGGCGTTGCGGCTTTAAACGAGATTTAAGTTCAGAATATAGATAGATAGAAGGTCAGAATACAGAACATAGAAGACAAAAAATTGCGGGAAGATAGCTTCTTTTTAGCTGAATTCTCTCTTCTGAATTCTCTATTCCAGCCTTCAAAAACAGGAGAACCCCCATGCGTAAACCTATGATTGCCGGCAACTGGAAAATGAATAAAACCCTTCAGGAGGCTAACGACTTAGCGACCGGCCTGAGCACGTGTATGAGCGACCTGGATAATGTTGATATCGTCGTCGCACCAGTTTTTACCGCCCTGACCAGTGTTGCCTCATCCCTTAACAATAGCAATATCAAACTCGCCGCTCAAAACTGCTATCCGGCCGACAGCGGTGCATTCACCGGCGAGATTGCTCCGGGCCAGCTCAAAGATATCGGCTGTAGCTACTGCCTGGTCGGCCATTCAGAGCGTCGTCAGCTGTTTGCTGAAACCGATGCCTTTATCAATGACAAGATGAAAGCCCTGCTCGCGACCGGCGTCTTGCCAATCCTTTGTATTGGTGAAACGTTGGAAGAGCGTGAAAGTGGCAAGATGTTCGACATCCTCAAAGAGCAGATCGTGGTTGCCCTGGAGGGCATCGATCCGCAACAGGTCTTTGAAGTGGTGATTGCTTACGAACCGGTCTGGGCCATCGGCACTGGCAAAACAGCGACCAGCGCACAGGCAGAAGAGGTTCATCTGTTTATCCGTGACGTCCTGTGCACCCTCTATGGCCGCACCGTAGCTGAGCAGATCCGCATCCTTTATGGCGGCAGTGTCAAACCGGACAATGTCGATGAGCTGATGGCACAACCGAATATTGACGGTGCACTGGTCGGTGGAGCGAGTCTGAAGGTGGAAGATTTCAGCAGGATTGCACATTTTAAGTAAGCACAGACTTTTTAATCAGCCACTAAGGCACAAAGACACGAAGACAGTCAAAAGCGTCCAACGCAACAGTCGCAAAGAAGGAAAAGATGGCAGAGAGAACCTTGATTGTATTTTTAAATCCAAAATAATTGAATGTCTCTGCGCCCTTTGCGCTTCTTTGCGACTCTGCGTTGAAAATCGGTTTTCTTCGTGTCTTTGTGCCTTAGTGGCAAACAAACTAAAAAAGGACAAATTCTCATGAGTGAAATTATCAGTGTTCGTGCCCGCGAAATCCTCGATTCCCGCGGCAATCCAACAGTCGAAGTCGAAGTAGCATTGGAATCAGGTGTCATGGGCCGTGCTGGACTTCCCAGTGGCGCTTCCACCGGTGAGCGTGAAGCGCTTGAACTTCGCGATGGCGATAAAAGCCGTTACCTCGGCAAAGGTGTACTTAAAGCAGTAGACCATGTCAACGAGATTATCGCCCCAGAACTGATTGGTTGGGAAGCCAGCGATCAGGTCGGTATCGACAAGAAGCTGCTCGAACTTGATGGAACTGATTTTAAAACCAAGCTCGGTGCCAATGCCCTGCTCGGTGCCTCCCTGGCGTGTGCTAAAGCGGCTGCTGAAGATGCAGGCCTGCCACTGTACCAGTATATTGGTGGGGCCAATGCTAAAGAACTGCCTCTGCCAATGATGAACATCCTCAATGGCGGTGAGCATGCTGACAACAATGTTGACATTCAGGAATTCATGATCATGCCTTCCGGTGCGTCAAGCTTTAAAGAAGCTTTACGTATGGGTGCTGAGATCTTCCACAACCTGAAAAAAGTTCTCTCTGCCAAAGGTTACAACACCGCCGTTGGTGATGAGGGTGGTTTCGCTCCCGACTTGAAGAGCAATGAAGAAGCGCTGCAAGTCATCGTTGAAGCGATTGAAGCAGCCGGTTACAAAGCGGGTGAAGACGTGCTGCTGGCTCTGGACGTTGCGGCTTCTGAACTGTACAAAGATGGCAAATATATTCTTGAGAACGAAGCTCAACCAGAAAAAACCGCTGCCGACATCGTTGCTCTGTACGAAGATCTGATTTCTCGCTACCCGATCATTTCTATCGAAGATGGTCTGGCCGAAAACGACTGGGATGGCTGGAAACTGATGACCGAGAAACTCGGTGACAAGATCCAGATCGTTGGTGATGACCTGTTTGTCACCAACACCAAGATCCTCAAAGAAGGCATCGACAAAGGGATCGCCAACTCGATTCTGATCAAGGTTAACCAGATCGGGACCCTGACCGAGACCCTGGAAGCGATTGAAATGGCCAAGCGTGCCGGTTACACCGCGGTTGTTTCCCACCGTAGTGGTGAAACCGAAGACACCACCATTGCTGACCTGGCTGTTGCCACCAACTCAGGTCAGATCAAGACCGGCTCTCTGTGTCGTAGTGACCGCGTTGCCAAGTACAACCAACTGCTGCGTATCGAAGACGAACTCGATTCAACTGCTGTTTTCAGCGGTAAAGATGTCTTCTACAACTTACGTTAATTTGGAACATTATTTCAGGGCGGTACCTTGGCACCGCCCTGAATCCCTTGATATAATTTTTTTAGAAAGCACCTAAACCTGTTACCAACTGGTAAGGCCAAATTAAAACATTGTCAATAGGTGCAGATAACAACGTTTTGATTTAAGCAAAAAACTGTTATTAATTAAAAGCTTCCTTGCTTTCTAACGGCTCTTTTATAATTTTAAGCATAAATGTAAAAAAATATTGGTTTTACCAATTTCTGATATTGCAGTTTTTAAAAGAACCTGCTAGCATGCTTTCATATTGTTCTTTAACAGAAGAATTTTTATTTATTATTTTATGTAATATTCGGCTTACAGCGTTCCGCTGCTAGCCATATTTAAATGTCATGTGTAAAAGTTGGCATCTATTCATTATCTCTATGTGATTGCTCTTTATTTGAGCGGAGAGTCTGTTTTGTTTTCCGGGCGGGAATCGAAAGACAAATGTGAATCGACTTTGATTCTGCATCATAAGTAATTACCAGTCTGACCTGAGAGAGGTCTGGTATCAGGCGAAACCTTTTTAAGCATTGATAAACAAACTGCCATAGTTATTACCTCAAAGATCGTACCATTTTAGTCGCGAATCTTTGCACAAGGCAGATTGATTATTAATATTTAGGTCATCGATTTATGTTGTCGTCGGCATAAAGCATCGCAATCTGTGCCATGTTTTATTTGTAGACAACTCAACCGCGCAAAACGCATAAGGAGTGAAGATGGGCAGGACAGAAGATGCCATCGCGTTACTGAAGGAAAAAGAAGCCAAAGTTCTTCAGATGGGTGGCGAAGCAGCAATTGCAAAGCACAAGGCCAAAGGAAAACTCACCGCACGCGAACGCCTCAATCTTTTATTTGATGAAGGTACATTCCGCGAACTTGACATGTTTGTTGAGCATCGCTGCACTAATTTCGGTATGGAAAAGGTTGATGTTCCTGCTGATGGCGTTGTTACCGGACATGGCTATGTTAATGGTCGTCCCGTTTTCGCCTTTGCTCAAGATTTTACCGCTCGCGCTGGTAGCCTGGGTGAAATGCATGCCTCTAAAATCTGCAAAGTCATGGATCTAGCTGAAAAAGCGGGCTGCCCCATTATCGGCCTAAACGATTCCGGCGGCGCCCGGATTCAGGAAGGCGTCGACTCCTTGTCTGGCTATGGCCAGGTTTTCCGCCGTAACGCCCTGAGTTCTGGTGTTATTCCGCAGATCTCCGCAATCATGGGTTCCGCTGCCGGTGGCGCTGTCTACTCGCCAGCCATGACCGACTACATCTTCATGGTTAAGAAAACCAGTCATATGTTTATCACTGGTCCAGCCGTCATTAAGGCCGTTCTTGGCGAAGAAGTCACCATGGAAGAACTCGGCGGTGCCATGACTCACAACACTAAAAGTGGCGTTGCCCACTTTGCCTGCGAAGATGATGCCGACTGTATCGAGCAGATGAAGGTGTTATTGTCTTACCTGCCTTCCAATAATATGGAAGAAGCACCTATTTACCCGACCGACGATGATCCAGCCCGTATTATTCCCGAGCTCAATACCATCATTCCTGACAGCCCCAGTGCTGCCTACGACATGAAAGAGCTGATCAGCCACATTGTCGATGATGGCGAATTCTTTGAGCCTCATGAGCATTACGCCACTAATATTATTGTCGCCTTTGCTCGCCTTAATGGCCGCAGTGTTGGCATCATCGCCAATCAGCCGATGGTTATGGCCGGTTGCCTCAACATTGAAGCATCCAACAAAGCCAGCCGCTTTATCCGCATGTGTGATGCCTTCAATATTCCATTGCTGACCATCGCTGATGTTCCAGGCTACCTGCCAGGCACCAACCAGGAATGGTCCGGAATCATTAACCATGGTTCAAAACTGCTCTGGAGTTACTCTGAAGCAACAGTTCCGAAACTGCTCCTGTCAGTCCGTAAAGATTACGGCGGTTCTTATCTGGCCATGAATGCAAAAGACCTTGGTAACGATATGGCCTTTGCCTGGCCAACCGCTGAAATCGCCGTTATGGGTGCTGATGGCGCTGCAAATATCATCTACAAAAAACGTATTGATGCTGCCGAGGATCCTGTCGCTGAAAAACAGAAATGCAAGGAAGAGTACGAAACTCAATTCGCTAATCCTTACTGTTCAGCAGCTCGTGGTCATGTTGATGCGGTTATCGAACCAGCACAGACACGTGCTCGCCTGATTGATGCATTAGAAATTCTATGCAACAAGCGTGAACAACGCCCAGCTAAGAAGCACGGCAATATTCCTCTGTAAGAGGTTTTTATAAATGTCAGCAAGATGTTGTGACCATTACTGATGATTTCAACATCTTGCTCATCCATGGACATGTAATTGTCAAAAATATAACGAGAGAGTGTTAACCGTGATCGGGTAAAAGCCCGGGGCTGTTTGACCTGCGGGCGGCAGAGATAACAACCCAGACATTAACGACTAAAATCATCACAGCACTTAAACACTCAACAAAAGGAAGATCACCATGGACACAAACAAAAAACTTGCAGCAGCAATGGCAGCCGTATCCGCGTACCTTGATTCTGAAAAAGAACAACTTGATATTGCCCGGACCCAAGCCTGGAATCGTGCCGGCCGCATGGGGCAGATCCAACAGCGTAAAATGGTTCTGCAGCGCAGTGTCATGAAGTTCGCCGCTTACCGCTGAGCATTCTTAAGACAACATTTTTGCTTCGGATGGCCCAAATGTCAGGTTAGGAAAACTTGAGCAGGGACGTTTCCGGACATCAGAATATAGAGAAGGGCAATAATAAAAATGAGTGACCACTGTCAATTAAACCTTACTGACATGAACTACGGCCAAGATCGTCCTGCTGCCGCTAACCCAATTAAAGTTATGGATGTCACCCTGCGTGACGGACATCAGTCTCTGTTTGCTACCCGCGGCCGTACTGAAGATATGATTCCAATAGCAGAAATGCTGGATAACATCGGTTTCTGGGCTATCGAAACCTGGGGCGGTGCAACCTTCGATGTTATGCACCGGTTTCTGGGCGAAGATCCTTGGGAGCGTCTGCGCACCCTGAAAAAATATATGCCCAAAACCCCATTTTCCATGCTGTTGCGCGGTCAGAATCTGGTTGGTTATCGTAACTATGCTGATGACGTTGCCAAAGCGTTTGTTGAGCGTGCCGCTGAAAACGGTATGGATGTGTTCCGTACTTTTGATGCTCTGAACGATTACCGTAACTTCAGCACCGTCGTTCCAGCCATCAAAGCTGCCGGTAAACACTTTCAGGGTTGTATCTGTTACACCATGACTGAACCACGCATGGGCGGTCAGGTTTACAGCTTGGATTACTTTGTTGATAAAGCTAAAGCCCTCGAAGATTTGGGTGCAGACTCTATTGCTATCAAAGATATGGCTGGACTGATTGCTCCTTACGATGCTTTTAAACTGATCCGGGCTATCAAAGAAGCGGTTCCAAACGTCCTGTTACACCTCCATACCCACTGTACTTCCGGTATGGGTGCCATGACCCAGATGAAGGCAATTGAAGCTGGTGTTGATATTATTGATACCTGTATGGCTCCATATGCAAACCGTACCTCTCATCCTCCAATTGAACCATTGGTTATGGCTCTGCTTGGTACTGATCGTGACACTGGTTTTGATATCAATGCCCTTGCTGCCATCAATGAAATTATCGAGCGTGATATTGCACCAAAATATCGTCACCTCCTTGACGATACCAAGCTGTCCACCATCGACATCAACGTTCTGCTGCACCAGACCCCGGGTGGCATGCTGTCTAACCTGATCAACCAGCTGCGTGAAATGGACGCTCTGGATAAGCTACCTAAAGTCTTCGAAGAATTGCCACGCGTACGTAAAGAGCTTGGTCAGATTCCATTGGTCACCCCAACCAGCCAGATTGTTGGTATCCAGACCGTTAACAACGTCCTGTTTGACACTCCGGAAGAGCGCTATAAGATGATCACAGCCCAGGTTAAAGACCTGTGCTTCGGTCTCTATGGTAAAACTGCGATTCCAATTGATCCAGAAGTGCAGAAAAAGGCTCTTATCGATTACCCTCGTGGCAGTGAGCCAATCAGCTGTCGCCCTGCGGAAATCCTTGAGCCGGAACTTGAGGCATCCAATGCTGAAATTGGCGACTTGGCCAAAGACATTGATGATCAGGTCCTTTATGCCATTTACCCGGTTACCGGTAAGAAATTCCTCAAGTACAAGCACAACGTTGAGCCTATGCCGGAAGAGCTAAAAGGCCGCACCCTTGAGGAAGGTCTCAAGGTGATGAGCGATATTGAAAAAGCTAAAGCCGGTAAACTGATGGAAAAACCAGAAGCACCTGAAAAAAGCGAGAATGTCAGAACCTTCAACGTTTACGTCGATAATGAGTACTTCCAGATTGAAGTTGACGAAGAGGGTGTATCTCCGGTTATTCGTCCCGTTGGTCAGTTTGGCCGCAAAGGTGGTTCATCCGCTCGCAAAGCTCCAGTTGCCAAGAAAAAAGAAGCCGCTATTGAAGCTGCAGATGGCAACGGTATTGCCGCACCAATGCCTGGCCTGATCCTGCGCTTTGAAAAAGCTGTTGGTGATGACATCAACGCTGGCGACACCATTGTTGTTCTTGAAGCCATGAAAATGGAAAATGCATTGAAAGCACCAACCACTGGTAAGATCAAAGAGATCAAGTGTGATGTTGGTGACAATGTTAAAAAAGGTGAGCTGCTGGTTGTTATTGAATAATTCTCAACCCAACGGTTTACTTGCTTAAACAACAAGGCCTGCAGAACATCTCTGCAGGCCTTGTTGCTTTTTGGAGCTCCGCCTTGCTGAAATCAGATAGGGCTGTTCTCAAACCAGCACTACCTATGACCAAAATTGTCATGATAAGCTCTTTTCAACTTAAACAAATACAGAAAAGGAGATTGTCATGGCTGCAAAAGTACTCAAAGCTCTCAACTATTTCGTAACTTATACTTCTGCTTTGGAAAAAGCTCACCTCGTTAATTATAAAACCACCTTGCGCTTCAGCGATGACGCAGAGGCATAGCCATACCTCTGATCTTCACGTCTGACAAAATCTGGCAGCAGGTATTTTCCTGCTGCCGGAGCATATACCTCCCCACAGATTTGCAAGCCTCATCCATGTAACAAAAAATCATCTAGTTTTTCTATCAGTAGTGCCAGATTTGGCTCTTTAACCATATGTACCGCCCGGTGCGAATGGATCCACTCTCTACCGCGATGACTTTCCTGCCATTGCTGTTCCGGAAGCAATTCTGTCACCTCCTGAGCATAAACAGTAACGCTACAGGTCGCTCCCCATTTTTCATACTCATAGGACCCAATAGCGTTAGGGGAAACCGGCCCGCGAATACCTGCCTCCTCAAACGCTTCTTTGGCAGCAGATTCCTGGGCACTGAAACCTGGCTCATGGATACCTTTTGGTATCACCAGGTGTTTGCGTTTGCTTGAGCCAATAAGCAAAACGTCGATACCATCAGCGGTGCGTCGAAATGGAATAACTGCAGATTGAAAGTAGTAATAGGCAGGCCTTTTTCGCTGCTCAGGGCCATTAGGAGCAGGAAAAGGGAACTTAGTGGGCAGTTGAGAATGTCGCAATACAGAGTCGATTGACCAGCAATCACGATTATTTTCTAACTGTTTATAACTCAACTGAATAAGAGAGCGTGGGGAGAACTCATACTCTTGCTGAGGAAAAAAGTATTTCCATACCAGCCTCATTTCCGGTTCTGAGGCAATACATAGCAACCTATAGGGATGCTCATGACTGGCATTATCGGTTATGATTTTGCCAACAGCATCAGGATTTGTCATGTTACAAGAAGAAGCAATTGCAACACCACACCCCATCGCCTTAACCAACTTGTGGGCTAGCTCTTTACAGAAGGGAGTATCATGGAACAAAACGTTTTCTACTTGTGTCCCCTGTGCTGCGAGAAAGGATCCGACTCTCTGACCAATACGCTTTTCAGAATCTGAAAGCTCTTCGCCTGATGGTTTTAAACTGAACAGGAAAAGTTCAAAGGTCATAGTGAGCCCCCTAAAAGCAATAGTTTTGAATCAATCAGAAGTCGGCGACAAAGAGTGCTGTTATTTTTCCAGGTAGTCTTTAAACCAATCTGCAGCAGCGTTAAAATCAACCCCACCAGTCACTTCAAATACTTCGATCTTATCCAATACCGAGTAATAGCGACTATCGCTATTGAGTTCAGTCAGTTTGGCGTCCTCCGGCCAGTAAAAGACCCCCGGCGATTTTTTATAGGTGGAAACCAGGTCTGGTCGCTCGGCAACCGAAATTTTGGTAATTTTCAGAGGTTCGTTACAGTGACTCCAATTTAAAATGGCTAAGGCATTGAGGGACCCACTAAGACAAAATTTATCTTCACCGTAACAATCCTCGATCAGTGCATCGTATTTATCTTCATAATCCCACAATTCTTCTTGTGGCAAGGACTGATAAAAATTCTTTTTACCCTCAGAAAGAAGATGTGTGAGCTCTGGTCTGGCGAGAATCGTACCGGGATTAATACGTGGATGTTTAGCAACTCCAGCCATCGTGACCTGACCATTATCTTCCTGAACCAACAACCGATCGTTACTGACAAAAGTACAGCCTTTGCCCATCAGATAAAGAGCCAGTGTCGACTTCCCCGCCCCGGCAACGCCAGAAAGAGCAATCCCTTTAGAGCCACTGGTCAGTGCTGCAGAATGAAAGAGTAATGCACCGGAGCGAAGTCGAGCTTCAATAAAGCGATTGTTGATAAAGTTAATCACCTGGTTGTCATTGGTGAGGCAGTCACCACAAACAAAATTACGCTGGTTGCCAAAAGCCATAACCAAGCCAGTTTTATTCTTATAGACAACCCGGCCATCGACCAGGTCGCAGGTTGACTCCTTTGGATCTTTCCCCGCGGGTCGCTGATGAGGAATAAAGTCGAGAGACCAGGATGGGTACTGACCATCGTAGGCATTAACAACAATATCAGGCAAATCAGCCCCATGATGAATAAATGACTTATAATAATCACCAAGCTTTTCTTGCAGCCTTAAGTTGCTGCAGTTGACCTGAATCATCGTATCTGCTTGCTTGATCATCAACTGACCCGGAAGTGCATAACGCTTGAGTAACTCATGCTCCATGGACATCAGAGTTGGCGGAACATTCAGTTGTTCTAAAACAAATTGGCTATACAGCTGGGCGGCATTGATATTATTGGCTTCAAGTAAGCCTTTAAACCCACCAAAAGCAGATACTTCAAAAACATAAACCTGTCCTTCTACCTCGACCATATCAACACAGGTAAAATCGAGATCAAAAAGACTTTGGGCCTTATAAGCCAGATCGATAATTTGTTGCGATGGCTCGTAGGGCTCATACTTCCCCCCTGATTTGGTAGTTGTGTTCCAAATATTTTGGTCCTGTTTCACCCGGGCATAGGTCGCAAGATATTGGCCCCCTAAAAATACCACTCCATAATCCTGCGAGGTAATATTCAACATCTGCTGAAGGTATAAAACCGAGCCATATTGCTGCTGATATTTTTCCAGTTTAGCTGGCAAATGTGGATCTTCAGCGGTTAATACTTCCATTCCCCGGGCCTTAGAAGTCCAAAGGGGCTTTAAAATGGCTTTACCAAATTCCTTAACCGCCTGTTGGGCTCGTTCTGGACACTGGGTAATCACCGTCGGGGGCATTGGAATCTGCCCTTGCTGTAAAGTAGTCGTACAACTGAGGCGATCAAGTAAACGGATAACTGCTTCAGGTTTAGAGAAAATTCTAACCCCACGAGACTCAAGATAACGCAAGAGTTCTAACTGATCGATATTACATGGATCATAGGTATTACTGATTTTTTTTATAATGATGGCATCAAGAGTGGTTAAATCGATATCTTCAAACCATACTTTTTGCTGATTAAAATCAGCAACAACACGCTCCATTTTAATCAGCAGGCCAAACCCGGTCATTCTTTTTAATTCATCAACCAGAACCTGACACGACCATTTTTCAGTCCCGACAACAGCTATTTTCTTCATACTTTTCCTATTCAAAATTCAATCATGACCAAAGCCTGATATTCCATGCTCAACATTAGAAATTCACCTGATTCGTGCCGTAAAATTATCATAGGATAATATGTTATTATCAAACTTGAACGCTGCCAGTTCACCTGACCATGAGGTGAGCATTTCCAAGAGGTAAATTGCTTTAGTAAACATCATTAAGGCAAAATCAGAGTCCATTTCAAAGCGAGTCGATGTAATCAATGAGCGAATAATGCCTAAGGCCAGACGGGCCTCAAAGGTTTCATCATGCTGTCTACGTGCATAGCCACGGCTGAATTTCAGAAACGCATTGATCAACCATTCAATCCGTTTGCGCACCGCTTTATCGTAGCTTTTAATCCGGAAACAGGAGACCAGAAAAACGGAAATATCCTGAACGTAATCGTATTCACGTGAGCGATACACATCGATAAAATTTATCCGGCTGTTATGTGCATCAAAAAGAATATTATCGAGATTGAAATCACCATGGATAAAATGACAAAAAGGCGCGCTCAACTGCTCTTCCACAGCACAAGCCTGCTCCAACATGTCATATAAACCTGGCAATTTAAGGGTATTGATATAACGCGGCGGCAGATTAAATTCTGGGTGGGTGGCAAAAACATCGTCCAGACGCTGGGTCAGCTGCTTTAAAAAGTGGGCTTTATACGGTTTATCAAGTTTGGCCACCTTCCAGACCCGATTAAGATCATTTGCTAAAACCGTGAAGACATCCTCTAACTGATCAATATTTTCCGTCAACAGAATGTCGTGAAGGTTCTGACCATGAAGGTAACTTACAACCATTGAGCTGTTGATCTTGCCAGCGCGAAAACCGACCAGCTTTGGTACGATGCCAGGTTTTAGTTTGTGCCACGCCTTAAGATTGTTATGCTCTTTGATTATTTTTTGTGACTTGCCTTCTTTAAAAATCAGAAATTGCTTTTTTCCCTTTGCGCTTCTCGTTCTGACTTTACGCACCAAACAGCCAGACTTCGTTTCGCCTACCGATTCGATAGCGATTTTTGCCTTCGCTATTTTTTTCTCCCCAAAGAGATTTTTACTCAGCGCCTGGTATTGGGTATATTTCAGCTTTTCGCCAAAAATCAGGGTTAAAACTTCTTCTCCAATATTAAGTAGACAATCACCCATCCGCTGCAGATACTGAAAGACAAACAGGATGGTTAAATATTCATGGGATTTATTCCCCTTTGAAATTTTTTTAAGTACGGATTTAAGGGTCTTACTGTAGATTCGATCGAGCTTTCTTTCGCTGGTACAAATTTTCACCGCTAACGCCAGATCTTTTTCTCTGAAGGCCTTTTCAACCAGATGCAGAGCCTTCAGAATAATTTGCAGCGCTGATCTGTAGTGATATTTCTGTAATTTCTTAAGCGACTGGAAATGTTTGGTCTGAGCGGCAATATCGACACAAAAATCGGCGATACTTTCAAGATTATGCGCTGCTGTATGCACAGCATGAACGTAGTCCTGTAAAAATTTCGCCGGAGAACTCGCTGCTGCCAGTAAAGCATTCGCCTGAGTTTCGATCGCACTGTTGAGGTTGTTAATGCTATCATCCCGCTCCAGAATTTTTTCTGCGAGGTGACGATTCTTCTTATGTTGCAAAAGCTTGTGAACATCCGTTACCTGCCTGACAACCTGAAGCAGCATGAAGGCAAAATTATTCTCTAATAATTCCAGATCGGTCATCTACTTATCACTTTTTATACTCAGGCAACCCTCTTCATCTGCGTGATCTTCAGACTTCCATGAACAGGTGATGGTCATTTTGCTCCGGTTATTTTTGGTTTTTGCGCTAATTTCAAAATCGAGTAAACCATCGGGAAACATGGCAAAGGTTTCTCCTTCAGCACCAAAAACAATTTTATGGTTTTTAAATCCCTCACTAAGAGCTTCAAGATACTTTATGATCGACTCACAATCCTGTAGTGACTCAAAGGTAAACTCATTATTTTTTTTCATGTTCGTTTCCAATCTGAAAACTTAGCAGTTGCGATCTAGACTTTCAGGTTAGCATCTATCTACCAGCCTGACAGATTCACTTATGAAAGTCTGCTGCGATACTCTTTTATGACCGATTTTCTACTAAAATGACCAAGGATTAAACTTTTACGTATTTCCATATCATCCCAAGCGGGCTGATAACCAATCTGGCGACCACTTTTTTCTGCATCACGAAAATGTGGTTCACGGGTCTTCTCACCTAAATGACAATCATCACCCATAAAAACAAGCAGATCACGGCCATGCTTTTTTCTGGTTTTATTCTGCCGATGTAAGGTTTCTATTAGGAATTTGGTGAATTGATGAGACTGCGGATTCCAGACCTCTATCCCATCAATATCGTAATCAGCTAACAGTACCGGCCAGAACTGTTCGGGGTGGGGGACAACTATCCCGGCATTAAATGACCGTGCTTCGGCAATGATATCGCGCGTATGATAAAAATAACTCATATCAAAGTGAGCCTTAACAATGACCTTGACCTCACGCACAAGGATCTGAGCGTGGCGAATCGTTTCTGCCGTTGTATAAGGACGCAATTGATCAAGGTAATTGCGTAACAGTTTATTTTTGTACATGAGCGGATTAATATCGCTCTCAAACTGATAGAAAAAGTGCTTGAATTTTTTACTCTGAATTTTTACGAATTTGATAATCGTATCCGACACCCCGGTTCGTTTAGCCGCCTCTTCCACACGATGCAGATACTTTTTTTCCGCCATGGAATCGATCAGCTCAAAAAGTTGGGAGGAACGATAGGAGAAGGTGTGCTTGATCATCTCCTTAAACATACCCGCTTTTTTCAGTTGCTTATTATGACAATGAATCAGTAACTGAACCTTCTGATCAAATTCAGGCGAGTAACAATCGACTTCAACTCCAGAATATTTGTCATCGTAGCTCAACAACTGATTATGCTGAGTAGGTATGATCAGGGCATCTTTCATTTTGGGAAATGATGCGTTAACTCTTTTCTTGATCAGCTTCATCGGAATCCATTCCGGATGCCAATGAGTCGCCAGAACATGTTTAACCTGAGGATAAGAAGAACAGGGCTCAGCAATCTCTGCCATCTGAGCTTTTGTCAGTGCAGTGGAAAAAGCGCTTTTGAATGCAGCCTCTTCGTAAGGACTGATATCTGGTGCAAACAGATCGACGCTTATTTTCTCCTGCGGTAATGCCTCGTTAACCCTTTTTTTACTCATGACGTCTTTCATCCTATCTGGAATATCACATGGAAAACCAGATACTTCACATTGGGCGTAAAGATCAGGTTTGAATAAACTGTCGCCCCGCAAGAACTAAAGCATCAAGAGCCTCAAGGGTTGATGCCTCAGCACATAACCGCACAACAGGTTCCGTGCCTGAACGCCGGAATAACATCCAGGATCCGTTAGCAAATAGATATTTGCCACCACTGGCGTTAATAATTTCCTGACCTGCCAGATGAGAAGGAGGATTGGCAAGCTTGTCATCAAACTGTTCCTCTACCTCAACCGACAACGATAGATTGATACGCCGGGAATAAAGTTCTCCAACCCGTTGATAAAGATCTTTAAGCAGTTCCTGTAGGGTGCGCCCTTCTACAGCGACCATTTCTGCCACTAAAAGACAGGCCAGAATGCCATCTTTTTCAGGAACATGTCCCCTGATACTCAACCCGGCGCTTTCTTCACCACCGATCAGAATACGTCCCTGTGTAATGTAATCAGCAATATATTTGAAGCCAACCGGTGTCTCCAAAACGTTATAACCATGGTATTTAGCTACGGAATCAATAAGTTGTGAGGTCGACAATCCTCTAGCAGCATCTCCTTTAAGCCCCCGACGACGAATCAGGTAATCAAACAGTAGAGGTAAAATATAGTTTGCCGTAATAAATGTTCCATCACTATCAACAATGCCAAAGCGATCGGCATCACCATCAGTTGCCAGCCCCAGACAAATGTCATCATCATCGCGAATCAGGCTGATAAAATCGGCCATGTACATTTCTGCTGGCTCTGGTGGGTGACCACCAAAATAGGGGTCAAGATGGGTATTCATGGAACAAATAGCAACTCCAGCATCTTCCAGAAGTTGGTCCAGATAACCCCTACCAGCGCCATAAAGAGGATTAATGGCTACTCGCAACCCGGCAGTTGCAATAGCTTTCAGATCGACTAATTTGCTTAGTGCCGCAAAATAAGCGGCACGTGGATCAATATCTTCCACCAGTCCTTGTTCACGTGCCTCAGCGATGGCCATCTGGTGCCAGTCTTGTTGGCGCAGGATTGCATTCGCCCGAAGTTCAATATCATCCGTCGTTTCGGGTAATGCCATACCACCAGAAGCAGCGCTGAATTTAATCCCGTTGTAGTTATAAGGGTTATGGCTAGCAGTGACATTGATGGCTCCAGCAGCACGACGCCGGAGCAGTTCATGGGCAATAACCGGAGTGGGGGTATCGCGTTGACAGAGAAAAACCTTAATATCTGCAGCTGCCAGAATTTGAGCTGTCTCAACTGCGAGTTCCCGGCCCATAAAACGGGCGTCATAGCCAACGACCACACCCTGTGCTGCAATTTCTTCAGCGTGCAAGTGATCAGCAATGGCCTGAATCAGAGCCCTGACTTTCGGTAAAGTAAATTCCTCAGCAAAAATTCCGCGCCAGCCGGAGGTACCAAATTTGATCGGTGTCATCAAGTAACCTCAAATTAATCAATAAAAAAAAGCTATGTATCTCACCTGCGGTGATTGATCGGTTAATTTGAGTATATTACAAACAACCCGACTTCTATTAAAAGAGTTTTATTTTAACAGGAAATGTTTGGCTTTGATGAGCGTGGAGATTTTTTACTTAGTTTTCATCCGGAAACGGCCCTTTTCCGCCGTGCCTGTGTCAATCTGCGGGCTTGCTTGTGCGACGTAAAGTACTACGTCTCCGCGCAAGCCCTTGATTTCCTTGCCACAACGAAAAATTGCTCATTTCCAATCTGAAAACTTGAAAGTTTCAAATTAGAGTTTCCGGATAGATACTACTTAGAAATTTTCTGGAATGTATAAAAAAGGCCCTGTCCAGGGGAGAGTAAGGACAGGGCGATAACAAGAGTGAGGATCGAGACCTTGTTGGCTCGATGGTTTATCCCCCTTTGGCCTGACTTTCCAAAGGGGGATAACTGTGTGCTGGATCGCTTAGTCTTCAATCCAGTCAAAAGTACGAGTAACGGCCTTTTTCCATTTGCCGTAATTTTTAACTCGGGCAGTGTCGTCAATAGAAGGTTGCCAGGTTTTATCAACACCCCAGTTTTTCTTCATTTCTTCGGTGTCTTTCCAGAAACCTACGGCCAGACCAGCAGCATAGGCAGCACCTAATGCGGTACTTTCAGCAACAACAGGACGGGTAACCGGCACACCGAGAACATCAGCCTGGTACTGCATCAGCAGCTCATTGGCAACCATACCGCCATCAACTTTAAGAGCGCTGAGCTTAACACCGGAATCAGCTTCCATAGCATCCAGAACTTCTCGGGTCTGATAGGCAACGGCCTCGAGAGCGGCACGAGCGAAGTGACCACGGGTCAAGTAACGAGTCATACCGACGATACAACCACGGGCATCGCTCTTCCAGTAAGGAGCGAAAAGACCGGAGAAGGCGGGAACAAAATACATATCACCATTATCTTCAACCATACGGGCCAGGTTTTCGACATCAGCTGCGGTATTAATAAGGCGCATCTGATCACGCAACCACTGAACAACGGCACCGGCAATAGCGATTGAACCTTCGAGAGCGTAGACGGTTTTTTCACTACCAAACTTGTAGCAAGGTGTCGTCAACAAGCCGTTTTTAGACTGAACAATCTCAGTACCAGTGTTGAGCAGCATAAAGCATCCGGTACCGTACGTGTTTTTCGCTTCACCAACACCGAAACATGTCTGGCCAACGGTAGCAGCCTGCTGGTCACCCAAGTCACCACAAACAGGAATCTTACCGCCAAATGGACCATTTTCCTTGGTGTATCCATAGAACTCAGGATCACTTGAAGGGCGAATTTCTGGCATCATCTGCTTTGGAATACCCATTTCAGCCAGGATGTCATCGTTCCATTTGGTTCCTTCAAGATCCATCAACATGGTACGAGAAGCATTGGTCACGTCAGTGATATGAGAACCACCGTTTACACCACCGGTCAGTTTCCAGATAATCCAGGTGTCCATGTTACCGAAAATGGCATCACCACGCTCAGCAGCAGCGCGCAAGCCTTCAACGTTATCGAGCAACCACTTGATTTTAGGACCGGAGAAGTAGGTCGCCAGTGGCAAACCTGTCTGCTCACGGTAACGTTCCTGACCAATTTCGCCGCCTAGTTCGTCACAAATTTTATCGGTACGGGTATCTTGCCAAACAATCGCATTGTAGTATGGCTGGCCGGTTTTCTTATCCCAGACAACAGCTGTTTCCCGTTGATTGGTGATGCCGACAGCGGCAATATCGCTAGCAATAAGACCTGCTTTTTCCATACAATCGTGGATAACATCTTTGGTTCTGGACCAGATTTCGATGGCATCATGTTCAACCCAGCCGGGCTTAGGATAAATCTGCTCATGCTCCAATTGAGATGAAGAAACTGGCTCACCTGCGTGGTTAAAAATCATACAACGTGAACTGGTGGTACCCTGATCGATTGCGGCAACATACTTTGGCATGATAAATCTCCTTTTTATAATTGAAGTTTAATTCAAAGATACGGAAGGCTTACATAAAAGCGACGACACTCTTGTAAAGCAGAGCACCAACAGCTCCACCAATAACCGGTCCGACAACTGGAATCCAGGCATAAGACCAGTCAGAATCTCGTTTACCCGGGATTGGCAAAATAGCGTGAGCAATACGTGGCCCCAAATCGCGAGCCGGATTAATGGCATAACCGGTAGGACCACCGAGGGATAAACCAAGACTGAAAACAAGAATACCAACTGCGTAGGGACCGAAGCCTCCACCGATACCGTTGTTTTCGTTAAAGATACCGAGGATACCAACCATCAGCATAGCGGTACCGATTATTTCACAAACAAGGTTACCGAAAGTATTACGGATAGCGGGTCCAGTACTGAATACTGCGAGTTTCAAATCAGCACATTCTGTTTTATTCCAGTGTGGCAGATAGGTCAGCCAAACCAAAATGGCGCCGACAAATGCTCCGGCAAACTCACCCGCGAAGTAAATAAGCGCTTCACCTCCGGTAATGTTTCCGAGCACCAGAAAACCAACGGTGACAGCCGGATTTAAATGAGCACCGCTCATCCAGCCAGCAACATAAACTGCTATAGCAACGGCAAAACCCCATCCCGCCGTAATAACTATCCAGCCTGAATTTTGCCCTTTGGAGTTTTCCAGAAGGACGTTCGCAACAACTCCGCCACCAAGCAAAATCAGAATGGCTGTACCGATTAATTCTCCGATAAAGATACTCATTTTACACTCCTTGAAATTTTCAAATTTTAACAACCTCTCAAAATCAAGCGCTACCCGTGCATATTCAGTTGACTTATTTGTGTGCGGTGACCTCCTTTGGCAGAAATACTGGTAAAAATAACGATACTTAAATTATTTTCTTAAAAATGTTCGCTGCCGAACACCCGACAATAAAACCCTGTCAGAAGAAATAATAAATTCTAAAATCTCGACAAAAAGCCCTATATATCTGATACAGAGAGACTTTTAGCGGTCATAAAGCGCGGCCTAATATGGTGTCATTTAACCGCTTTTGCAAGGTTCATTTCCAACCAAACACTATTCTAAAGCGAAGCTAGCACGATTATCCTTTCTGTTGCAACACAAATATGTTCTATTTCGAAAATATTTTTCGCATAAACGTTCGTTTTCGAATTTAAATCTCTTCAAACTGAACATTTTACCGCCCCAATGCCCATATATGGAGTAACAATCCTACCCAACACCTTCTTTAAGTTTCGGAAAAGAACAGGAAAAACAATAATATGTTCACTTAAAGGCAAATATGGTACATTTTATTTACTTTGACCAATGATCATGTGCGCTTTACAACATAAAGCGATTGCAATGAGGAGGCATCATGGCAACAAACAAATCGGATCTGAGTTTGAATAAGCGCCAGAAGCAGATTGTTGACCTGGTTCAACAACAGGGTTTTGCTGCCGTAGAAGAAATGGCTCAGCATTTTTCCGTAACCCCACAAACCATCCGTAGAGATATCAACGAACTTTGTGAGCATGGAGTTGTCCGTCGTTTTCATGGTGGAGTGGGCATGAATTCCAGTGTCGAAAATGTCGCTTATGAAACCAGAAAGGTTTTATTACTGGCAGAAAAACAGCGTATTGCCCAAGAAGTTGCAGCGCAAATTCCTAATCGCGCGTCCGTCTTTATTGATATTGGAACAACAACAGAAGAGGTTGCCAGGGCATTGCGTCAACATGAAGGCCTGCGCGTTATTACTAATGACCTGAATGTCGCAACAATACTGAGCAGCAATCCGACAAGTGAGGTCATCATCGCCGGCGGAGTAGTACGAAGCCGAGACCGGGGCGTTACTGGAGAAGCAACCATCGACTTTATTCGTCAGTTCAAAGTGGATTACGGCATTATTGGTGTGTCTGCAATTGAAGAGGATGGCACGCTGCTCGATTTTGACTACCATGAAGTTAGAGTAGCTCAGGCTATTATGGAAAATTCACGCAAAATATTTCTGGCCACAGATCATTCTAAATTTGGTCGCAACGCGGTTGTGCGTCTTGGCCACCTTTCCCAAATTACAGCCCTTTTCTGCGATAAACAACCACCTCAGGAAATCATTAACTGTCTGCAAGAGCACAATGTCGCCCTGCACGTTGCCAAACAAGACTCACCGCTTTAAGAAAGGAAAGGTCATGAAAATACGCAAAAAGTTTTTTGACTTTGAGTATTCTGAAGTTCTCGATATGAAAACAAAAGAGTTAATCAGAGTAGCCTGTGCGGTCGCGGTACACTGCCCCGATTGAATGAAAAAGCACTTCGCGGTCGCGAAGGAACATGGTGCCAGTGATGAGGAGTTAAATGAAGCCATGGCGTATGGCATGATGGCTCCGGGAGGACGGGCAAAAAACTTTACCCAGGCAATGCTTAAACAACTGAAGGAAGAAGAATAAAAAAAGGCTCCATTAGCCTGGAGGGGGGGGAGGCTAACGGAGCCATGTCTTTAAAAAAGACATGGCTAATATATACTTCTTTTTTCATTGCTTGTCAATATTAAATTTTCCATATCAATATATATACAATATCTTATTGGTATTTCCAATATAACTATTTCCTCTGCAAATATGCTACATTACCGCCACCCAGAAAAATTTATTGTGACCATATTTTTTCAGTAACTTGCTCTCCGACCATTAAAAGTCCCCCTATTCACGTTGCCAAATTAATCCGACTAAGAACAAGTATTAAACAGTTCACTACATCGTGCCTGAAAAAGTTTTTTTATTTTTTTCTCTTCACATCACCATTTATTTGCATTGTTGTCATTTAGTGCTAGTTTCTCATCAGGGCGAGAAAATAGAACCAAAACCGCTGAGAATCAATGGGCCAGCCGAACCTTAACCCGTCTGTGCTGGATGCCCCTTAAAATATCTTTGTGCCAGTTCCAAGAGAGGACAGATGTCTGCTATTTTTATTAAAATTGCGCCAGTCTTGCTCACTTTTGCTCTCGGTGTCTTATTGCGCAGAACTGGCATTTTTAACAAAGCTGCGGCAGACCAGTTCCTTAAACTGTTTTTTTATGTCGCCGCGCCGGCACTTTTCCTACGTTCCGTACCTCACCTTGATCTGTCTCTTGAACTCATTGCCATTCCTGTTTCTGCTGCCCTGATCGATTTTGGGGTCTATTGGCTGGCCTGGATAATTGGCCGCCGTATGCAACTGCCAACCAAAACACTGGGAGCTTTTATTATTGGTGCGGTCATTATGAATACCGGCTTTTTATATCCTTTTGCTCTCTCAGTCTACGGCCCGCAAGGGATGGCCATTGCCAGTCTTTTTGACTTCGGACATGCCTCAGTGGTCTTTTCATTTGTCTACATCAATGCCTGTCGTTATGGGCATGGCAACGATCAAAGCGTTGCGGTTCTGGCTAAAAAATTTATCTCATCACCCCCGTTAATTGCTCTCGTTGTTGCATTACTACTAAACATTTACCAACTGGAGTTACCTCAGGTTGCAGGGCAATTTATCGATATTCTCAGTGGTCTGGTGACACCTTTAATGATGATTCCTCTCGGGATCTACTTCGAAACCCGTATTGAACGCCCGAAGCAGATAATTTCTGCCATTATTTTACGTATTTTGGGAGGTCTGACCATCGGCGTGGCCTGTATTCTGGTGTTTGACCTCCAGGGGCTGGTCAGAACCATGGTACTGCTTTTGTCATCCGCTCCAGCAGGCATCCTGACACTTACTTATGCGTCAATGGAGGATCTCGATGGCGATCTCGCTGCCGCCGTAGTCTCCTATTCGACGATGATCGGTCTCGTCCTTATTCCATTGCTGATCATCCTTTGCCCAATCTGAATTTTCATCCCGAAATAAGTTGATACCACTAAATCATCATCATTCGACACTGTAGCCACGTGCCACAAGGCAAGCCTTCATGGCGCGATTATAATCTTCACCCCGACGACTGATTTCTGCTGCTGGTATGTCAGCCACCGGCAAGGTTGGATCAAAATCGGCCTGACTCTTCGCCCATTGATGACATTCATAACGGTCACTGGCCTGCAGCTGTTCACTTTGCCCCTGGAGAGGATAAATAAACAAACGACGGGGCAACAGCGATTGCTCAGCAACCACATCCTGAGCTGGCAAATCGGTAATGCGATAAGCTTTTTGTTGTGGCTCCCATACGTAATAAACACCGCCAGCGTAATAGTAAGGAACTGCGCCAACCCAGATAGTCGTATAAAAAGAGGGCAAAAACGGGACAAGGAGTCCGATTGGTGGCAAAGCCACATAGTAACCGCCATGTGAAGACAGATACCAACTACCGGTAGAAAAATAATAGCTGGTACCATGCCAGGATACACTTCGGTAACCAGGAGGTAATGCCGCTACCCAGCTTCCCTGGACAGGGTAATAACGACGGTGATCATGGTGTTTATCAAGTTGAAAAACTGGCTTTTTCTGTGATTGCCGGAAATTGGAGTTATCAATCTTATAGCCTGGCTTGGTCTGGTATTGGGGAGCGGAACGGGTGTCAGCCCGAAAACCAGTGGAAGACTTTTGCTCAAGTTGACGCGGATCTTCTTTCTTTAACTGCTGATTCCCATCCTGTTGCCGCCAACCGGCATAAGCAGGAACAGAAAAAAGCAATAACAACACGACAATGAGCACGTCTCGTATATAAAATTTATTGTTCATTTAAGCATCTCCTTCTGTCTGCTACGGACAACTGACACATACATCGCTCCGCAAATGTTGGTTTTCTGCCAAAACTCAACATAATTTCAGTCTATTCATCGTACAACAGTAACACTGTAACTGTGATTTAATTTTATCACTAACGATTGCAAACCAGAGGAACAAAGTTATTATCAATAAAGAGTTTACGCTTCATCTGACTGTTTTTATCGTTAGCGATCCGGGGAGAAGCCGCCGCTGAAGATTCTCGGTTATAACAGCAAGATTTAAGTTTCCGGATGACAACTAGTCCAGCTTTATGCTGCCATTGGATTGATTATATATGATTTTCCATATACAATAAAATTAAAAAAAGGAGTTCATCATGACTGTCAATCGCTATTTACGTTTAATCGCTGGTTTTTTCATCATGCTTAGTGTTCTTTTAGCCCAATATCATTCGGTAAATTGGCTTTATTTTACCGCCTTTGTCGGCCTCAACCTGTTTCAGAGTGCCTTTACTGACTGGTGCCCGATGATCACCATCTTGCGTAAACTTGGAGTAAAAGAAGGCTGAAACGCTTAACAGACTTAACCAGTAGGCTAAATTCTATTGGCAAAGCAAAGAACAGGGGTTTCAGCCTGATGATGACTGGTGTATGCTGCTGCTCTAACTGAAGTTTCTACACCAGGAGTTTTAACATGCTTAATTTTTATCGTCTTTTTATCCTGCTCTTTGCTCTGCTCTGCTTTGCAACCCCCTCTTTTGCCGCTGCGGATTCTCAATCAGCATCACCAGAGGTAGCAAAAGCACTGAACAAATATTACCCCGGTCTGAACTATGAGCAGATCAACCCAACACCGTTGACCGGTATATTTGAAATTATTGCCCAAGGCAAACAGGGCAGCGAAGTTGTTTATTTTTCACCGGCAACAGGTCATCTGATCTTTGGTGAGATCTGGTCTGCTGATCGCAAAAATCTGACCCGCGAAACACTCAGCCGACTCATGGCGGAAAAAGTTGATATCTTTCAGCTCGACAAGGCCATCAAAATTGGTAATGGCCCGCATAAGGTCATTGAAGTCACCGACCCGGATTGCCCTTTTTGCCGCAAAGGGTCTGCTTACTTTGCTGGCCGCGATGATATAACGCGCTACGTCTTCCTCTTTCCTCTTACGCGTCTACACCCTAAAGCTGAAGCGAAGGCCCGCTACATTCTCTCTGCTGAAAATCAGGCCGAAGCGTATGAAGAAGTTTTCAGTGGCGCCTTTGATCATGACCCACTACCAGAATTTGAGGATAATGGCTTGCTTGAAATTCATCGTGATATGGCGACGAAAGTTGGCGTCACCGGAACGCCCCAATACTGGATTGAAGGCCAACATATTAATGGCTTTAATCCGCAAATGGTTGAAAAGATTATTGGTAAATAATCAGCATACTTCCCTTGGCCGCTGGCGATCTTTTCCGCTTTAAGATCGCCACTTGCCTGGCACTATTTTTACAGGACCATCATTGTTAGATAATAAGAACAAACCAACCGAACTTTTAGCTCCTGCCGGCAGTCTGGAAGCTTTTTTTGCCGCTGTCGATGCCGGCGCTGATGCCATCTATATTGGCATGAAGGAATTCTCTGCCCGGGCTAAAGCAAAAAACTTTTCCCTGGCTGATATTGAGAAGATGACCTGGTATTTACAAGCCCGCGGTAAATGCCTCTACGTCACTCTGAATACTCTGATAAAAGAGCATGAGCTGCCACGCTTAATTGAAACAGTCGCGGCCCTTGAAGCGATCGGGGTCGACGCATTAATCATTCAGGATCTGGCGGTCTGGAAAATTGTCAAAGATCATTTTCCCGGCCTTGAGGTCCACGCCTCAACCCAAATGACGGTCCATAATGCTGCCGGGGTCAAAATGCTGGAGCGCCTCGGCTTCACTCGTGCGGTGCTGGCTCGCGAACTGACCCTGGCGGAAATCGCTGAAATCAGAAAGCAGACCAGTCTTGAGCTGGAGCATTTTATTCATGGTGCACTCTGCTTCTCATTCAGCGGGCAATGCTATTTTTCATCCTTTTTGAGTGGCAAAAGCGGCAACCGTGGGCGCTGCGCTCAACCCTGCCGGCGTAATCACCGCTACCGCAACAGTGAAGGCTACTACTTTTCACCCAACGATCTGTCTGCTATCGACGTATTACCAGAATTGCAACAAGCAGGTATCTGCAGTTTAAAAATTGAAGGACGGATGAAAAGTGCTGAGTATGTGCACAAAGTTGTCAGCGCCTATCGCCGCGTGCTTGATGCCACGGACCAGCAGCGCCCAGCTATTGTCAAACAGTCGAAACAGTTACTCAAAGAAAGCTTTGGCCGCCAGCCAACCAAGGGCTTTTTAGCTGGAACGCAACCACCAGATATGGCTATTTCTTCACGTAAAGGGGCTACCGGTCGCTTCCTTGGTGAAATCAGCAAAGTGCGCGGTGGCGAAATCAGCTTTAAAACCAAAGCGAATCTTCATATTGGCGATCGGTTACGCATTCAACCTGCAAGTGACAAGAGTGGCACAGCGTTTACTATTCGCCAGTTGCTGCTTGGCAAACGCAGCGTTAATAAAGTCACAACCGGCAATTTTGTCAGTGTTCCATCGACCTTTACCAACCAGTTTAAAACCGGCGACAGTGTTTACCTGGTCTCAGCCAGCGGCTCTTTCGCTATGAGTGAAAATGCCTGCCGACGCAAACTTTCCACCGCTACTCCTGCGCCGGAAAAGATTGATCTACATATTGAGGTCAGTCCTGAGCAGATCGATATTCAGGTCACATCAGTCGAGCCAGGACTTAGCTTTCACTTTACCATCGACAGTTTTGCAGCCGAAAAAAATCCTCTGAACGCAGAGATTCTTGAGCGAACTTTCAGTGTTACCGGTTCTGAACCGTTCAGCCTGAAAAACTTAACTTGCGGTTCGCTACCGCAAATCGTTATTCCACCTAAGCAGCTTAAACAGATCCGCCGCGACTTTTATAGCCAGCTCCATGAACAGCATCCCCCTCAGCAGGGTAAAAACGGGCAGGGGAATGTACAACAAGCGCTGCAAAGCCTGCTCCCTGGAAAAACAACCGTAGAGCAGGGACGCCATATCAGTATTCAGCTTGCAGATACCCGCGATCAAGGCATTCTGTCTGATCCACAGGTCGATGACATTCTCATGCCCTTGACCGGACGCAATCTGCAGAGCGCTGGCAAACTGATCCGTAAAGCGAACCAGGTTATCTGGGATATTCCATTTATTCTTTTCGATCAGGAATGGCGCGATACCCAAAAAGCGATCCGCCAGCTGATTCAGGCTGGCTTTAAACATTTCCGGCTTAATAATATTAGTCATTTTCCGCTGTTTGACAAAATTGAAGAGGTCAACCTCCACAGCAGTTTCCGCCTCTTTTCTCTTAACAGTCAGGCTATTTGCGCCTTTGCTGAACTGGGTATTAATCAGGCAGAACTCTATATTGAGGATGATCGCCCAAATCTGAGCGCTATTTTACAACGCGACTTACCTATTCCAACGGCCCTGACTGTTTATGCCAGTGTCCCGCTGCTGACCTCACGGATTAAAATCAAAAATGTCCGTTCTGATAACCCGGTTGTATCAGACCGTGGAGATGTTTTCTCCGTCAATAACCGCCAGGGACTCACCTGGCTGCAAAGTGGTACGGACTTCTCTTTTATCAGTCATCTCCAAGAATTAGAGTCTTTTGGCTGCCACCGCTTTATTATCGATCTGTCCCATATTGGCCCGTTTAGTCCGCGTGGTAAGCAGGTTCTTGACGGGTTGCGGCGCGGCTATGATCCGCCCGATACCAGTAGCTTCAACTACGATAAAGAGCTGGAATAAATTGTATACACCTCAGCAAGCCAAATGCCACTGCTGAATCAGCTAGAGCATAAAAGAGAGTGAAGAAGATTGTTATTTTTCTTCACTCTCCTAATGCCTGAATCTGTCTGGTTATCCTTTATTTGTAACATCCAACCGCAAGAAGCGGGTTGCTCTACTTGTTATTCCCGACTATATTATAGTTTAGTGTCCATCTGGAAACTCTAAATTGAAACTTTCAAGCCCGCAGATTGACACAGCCACGGCGGAAAAGAGCCGTTTCCGGATGAAAACTAGTTTAATCATGGATAAGGTTGATTGACGCGCACCCTTTAACAGGAGACACAACGTGCTGGCTCGAAAGTACCGCATCCATATTTTTCTGGCGTTACTTGCGTTAGTGATCATTTTCTATCCAAGCTACGTCCGCAAACCGGATCAACAACGACTGGATGCCTCTGGTTCTGCAGCTTACGAATTTCTAACCCTGGTCGATCAGCAACAATACCAGCAAAGCTGGCACAGCTGTGCTGCTTACCTGCAAGAGACGGTTCCGTTACAACAATGGCAGGAGCAACTTGCTGCAGTCAGAACAGCGGCCGGAGCGCTACAAGAACGCACCCAAACCAATTATACCTATACCAAAGAAGCGAAAGAAGGAGTCCCGGCAGGGGAATACATGGTTTATTCATATGCGTCTTCATTCAGCAATAAAGCTGACGTTAAAGAGACTGTAACCCTGATCTTGACTCAAGAAGGAAACTGGCGCGTTGCCGGTTACTTTATTGAATAGCCTGCCTTTCCCTACCGATTAAAATCATGACTTCAGCAAAACAAAACACACCAGCAACAACACCTTCCCAACAATGTCCGGCTGGCATCGATAATTGTTCGATAGCCGCTGAAGTCGATTCACTACGCGCACAAGTCGAACGTCTGGCAGCTGAAATACGTACTGACCCATTAACCGAACTGGCAAATTATCGTCATTTCTCTCAAGCCCTGTCGCAGGAACTTGAGAGGACTCAACGCAGTGGGCAACCAACCTCATTGATCATGCTCGATATTGATCATTTTAAAAAGGTCAATGATACCTGGGGCCACGAAACTGGCAATAAAGCCCTGAAACATGTCGCGACAATTATTCAACAAACCGTGCGGCGCCTCGATATTCCATGCCGCTATGGTGGTGAAGAATTTGCCATTATCCTTCCCGATACAGGGACTCAAGCAAGTGTTCAGGTTGCCGAACGCATTCGTACCATGATCGACAGTTCACCACTGCCTTACGACGAGCAACCCATCCCCCTGACCGTGAGCGCGGGTATTGCGACCTACCAGCTTAACAGCTCAGTTCAACAAGAAGAACTGATAGAAAAGGCCGATAAATTTCTTTACCAGGCCAAGCAGGAAGGGCGTAATCGCACCTGTTATGCCACGCCTGAACCTGTTGATCTGGTAACCAGTGAAGAACGTCAGGAATTATCGGCTCTCTTTGGCCAACCGGCCAGAAAGAAGGAATCTTCATGAAAATTGTCGTTTTGGATGGCCATACCCTGAATCCGGGTGATTTAGATTGGGCCCCCTTAAAAATGCTCGGGCAATGTGCTATTTATCCACGCACACCTGAAGATCAGATAATCGCACGCTGTCAGGACGCAGACGTTGTCCTCACCAATAAAACAATCATTTCTTCCGAAACCATCGAAAAGCTACCACAATTAAAATATATCGGCATATTGGCAACGGATTATAATGTTGTCGATCTTGATGCCGCACGCCAGGCCAATATTCTTGTTACCAATGCTCCCGGTTATGGAACCTCATCGGTCTCACAAATGGTTTTTGCTCTGTTACTGGAAATGACTCAACAGGTGGGTCACCACGCTGACCGGGTTCGAAAAGGAGCCTGGAATGCCTGCCCGGACTTTAGTTTCCATGACCGCCCGCTTTATGAACTAGCTGATAAAACCCTGGGGATTGTCGGCTTTGGTCAGGTTGGTCGCCAGGTGAAAAACATTGCCAATGCATTTGGTCTCAAAGTTCTTGCCAGTACCGCCCATCCCGAACGCTATAATAATGAAGAAGGCGTTGAGTTTACTGATATCGACGAGCTTTTCTCCCGCTGCCATATCATCAGTCTGCACTGCCCTTTAACCGACGGAACCAAACACTTGGTCAACACCGCACGCTTAGCGCGGATTAAACATGGCGCGGTACTGATCAATACCGGTCGTGGTCAATTGATTGATGAAGAGGCGGTTATCGAAGCCCTGGAAGAAGGCTACCTTGGTGGTTACGCTGCCGACGTTCTCGATCTTGAACCTCCCGAACCGGACCATCCGCTGATCGCGGCCCCTAACACCTTTATTACCCCGCATATGGCATGGGCGACCAAAGAGGCGCGCAAACGCCTGATGGATATTATCGTTGAAAACGTAGCAGCCTTTAAAAACGGCCAGCCGGTCAATCAAGTGAACTGATGCAAACAATGCAACTAGCAGCGAAACAACAACGGCTTGAACAGCTTATCCATTCGGTAAAGTTACCGGATCAGCAACGGATTTACTGCCAAAAAGGGTGCTCCAACTGCTGTAGCCTGGTAGTTAATTGTAGCTTTCCAGAAGCAGTAGCGATTGCTCAGCAGCTGTCTCCCGAACAACAAGCACAGACCGTTGCAATGGTGCCTCGCATTGTAGCAGTCGCCAAAGAAAGTACGACGCTGGTCGACTTTTTACGCTCCTACCGTACAACCATTGGTGGTTGTATCTTTCTTGATACGGATGGTCAGAGCTGCTCTGTCTATACGACACGTCCGCTAAGCTGCAGAGCATTATTATCAACCCGTCCCAGCGCCTGGTGTGGTGTCGATTTCTCGACCTTACACCCCCTTGAAAAAGAAGCATTTTTAAGCAGTCTTGACCGCGACATTGTAAATTATCCTACTCACTACCTTGCGGCCCCCCAGGAACTGGCCAGTGACCTGGAAAGTGACCTGGTTTTGACTATGCTGGAAGAGTGCGGTTTTGGTCTGAGTGGTAACCTGATATATCAAGTATGGTTAGAGATGGAACATCAGCTCAGCAAACGGTTACAGGATACCCAATTTGACCTGAGTCATTACCTGTATCAGCACAATCTGTTTGAACCATTGTTACTACAGATAAAAATCAATCGATAAAACAGTAAGGTTCTACAGTGCCTGCTAAATTTTACCCTGGGCTGAAAATTTTTGGCCCAGGGTAAATTTATTCAATTCATAAAGGTTTTCCTGACCAATGTTCCGACCAGGAAAAATCTATGGCTAATTATAAGAATTCGTAAAAAGCTTTATAGGCCTTATAGGTATGGAACAGGTCCCCTTTAGACGCGATCTCAAACGGGGCGTGCATGGAAAGTACCGCTGGCCCACAATCAATTACATCCATACCAAAGAAAGCCAGGAACATGGCAATGGTACCACCACCGCCCTGGTCAACCTTTCCCAGTTCGGCGTTTTGAAACAAAACACCACCTTTCTCAAACGCGCCTCTGACTGCAGCAGTAAACTCTGCATGGGCCTCATTGGAACCGGATTTACCCCGCGCGCCGGTAAATTTTGTCAGGCAGACGCCATAGCCAATCTTCCCGGCATTGAGGCTATCATTCACATTGGCCCATTCAGGATCGATCCCGGCGTTAACGTCGGCTGATATAACTTTAGAGGAAGACAATGCAGCAAGAACATGCGGATAATCACCCTGGCCAACATGCTGCATAATAGCGCTAATAGCCCGTTCCATAAGATTAGAATCGGCACCAGCATTTCCCTTTGAGCCAATCTCTTCCTTATCAAAGAAAACCGCCAAACGATTGGTCTGGGTGTTCTCAGCAGCAAAAATAGCCTTCATCGCCGCATAGGAACAGATTCTGTCATCCTGTCCATAGCCACCTACAAAGCTGCGATCCAGCCCCACGTCCCGCGCTTTACCAGCCGGTACCAGTTGGAGCTCAGCAGAGATAAAATCACCTTCTGTAATGCCATAGCTATCGTACAGCAGTTTCATAACCGCCAGCTTTACATGGTCTTTATCGTCACTATACTCATAGGGAATTGATCCAGTCAGAATATTCAGCTGCTCGCCTTCAATAACCACGCTGGCTTGCTTGTTCATTTGATCTTTACCAAGGTGAGGTAAAAGATCATTGATGGTAAAGACCGGATCAGCTTCGTCCTCGCCGATAACAATCTGCTTTTCTGTTCCATCACTTAAAATGACCACACCATGCATAGCCAGAGGGCGGGTCACCCACTGATATTTTTTGATTCCTCCATAATAGTGAGTTTTGAAATAAGCCATATTCTCACTTTCATAAAGAGGATTCCCTTTCAGGTCGATCCGGGGCGTGTCGATATGGGCTCCTAAAATATGAAAACCCTTGCTCAGTGTGCTGCGGTTACCAATATCAGCAAGAATACAACTGACCTTATCAAAGCCAAGAATCAGTTTATTATCGTCAGGACCAGCGTCTTCAATTTTTACATACCCAGCGTCCTGAGCCGCTTTTTCGATATAGCGTGCGGCTTCCCGCTCGGTCTTTGCGGCATCAAGAAAATCTTTATAGCCTTCGGCAAAAGACATAATCTCTTTTTCGCCAGCCTCACCAATATCTTTCCAGGTCGATTTTTTAGTGGAGAAGAGTTTCTCTTTTAACTCTTCAATCTCTTTTTTATCTTTATCGTCACTCATATATTGCTCCTTGAAAAGCCTGTTCGGCTCAACTTTTTAATATTGATTGTATAGGTATAAAATACCATTTCTGGCTACCATTGATAAACCGTCCACTCAATATTTTTTTGTTTCTTTTTAAGGGAGAACCTGAAAAATGACGGCCTACACTGTTGAGAGTAAAATTCAAATCGAATAATGACAAAAAGGCAAAACAATTGACTGCAAACGATACTTATTGAACCCTACTTTTTGAACATCGATCTTAAATGAACAGAATCCATTTTTAAAGCGCGATTTATCTAGTTATCATGGTCAATGTATTTTTATTAATTTAGGCATCAATAATTAGACTTCATTGCCCGTAACAGGTATTATTCAGCCTTAAAAATTCTGGAACTGCTATTTTTCTCTTAATCTGTGGAACAATTATGGCCAACCGACACGAACGTAATGCGCTACTGCGTTACGAAAAAGAACGCCGCAAAAATATTCTCGCCAAACCGGGACAGCATGAGTTTATTCTGGTCCTTGATCATTTAAAGCCTGGCTTTAATGTCCCAAAAATTTTTCGCAGCGCTGAAGCATTTGGAGCAGCAGCAGTCCACCTGATTAATATTGGTCCCTTCGACCCGGCCCCGGCCAAAGGCTCTTTTCGTAAAGTGCCCGCCGTCTTCCATGAAGAATTCGCTTCCTGCTACGAACAGCTCACCGCCGACGGTTATACGTTTTTCCGCTTATCACCTGAAGCCGATCAAGACTTGAGCAACTGTGAATTCCCAACTAAAGCAGCTTTCATTTTTGGCCATGAAGAATTTGGCTTTAATTTTGACCCAGCTAGTTACCCGACGATTCATTCTCTCAGTATTCCCCAATTCGGTAGCGTGCAAAGCCTTAACGTCAGCATTGCCTCATCCATTGTTGCCTTCGAATATGTTCGTCAGCAGACCTCGCCTTCAATGCAGGATTAATGCTATCGTGCAGATAGCATTAACCGTTGCCCCTTTTATTCTTTAGCCTGGTCGATAAAATATATGGTTAAAATTGGTCTTATTTATCTGGTCATTATCAGTAGCTGTTATCTTTTGCTGTCCTTCAAGCAGCGTGAAAAAACCAAACAATCACTAAAAATTGTCCGTAAATCGCTAGTAAAGATGGTTCCTTTTCTGCTTGCCATTTTCGGCCTTATTGGTCTATTTCAGGAATTTGTTTCACCCGCAACAATATCTGCCTTTTTCAGTCAGACCGAAGGATTAACAGCTCTGTTGATCAGTACGATTGTTGGCGCTGTATCTATCGGTCCTCCTCTAGCAGCCTATCCTCTCGCGCAAACACTCTTAGTATCCGGAGCCTGGCCTCCGGCAGTAGCTGCTTTTATTTTCAGTTGGATTTCAATCGGCATTATAACGCTACCTTTTGAAGCGTCTATCTTCAGTCTACGTTTTGCCCTGTTACGCAATGGGATCAGTTTTATTGCCGCCATGGTCGCAGGTCTGCTGTTGGGGCTTTTATTATGATGTTACGTTTATTCCGTTCCCACTGGCTATTATGCCTGACCGCCGCTCTGTATCTGGGCGCCTTTGTTATGCAACCGGAACGTGCCATGGCCGCAGTGCATACGACCATGACAATTTTTGGCTCGGTGCTGCTGCTCATTCTTTCTGTCTTTGGCTTAATTGGTCTGTTACAGGTGTGGATTAGTCGTGATCTGATTGTGCGCCTGCTTGGCAGAGAGAGTGGCTTGAAAAGTCTGCTTTTGGCAACCTTCTGCGGTACTTTACTGATTGGTCCTGCTTACCTGGTCTTTCCTTTACTGATGGAAATTCGCCGTCAAGGTGCACGTTGGGCAGTCATCGCCATTGTCCTGACCAGTTACGCTGTGAAACTGCAAATGTTACCGGTGGAAAGCGGCTTTCTCGGCTGGCCATTTACTCTCGGCCGCGCAGCGATTACCCTCGCCCTTGGCATTCCTACCGGCCTGCTTATTGAAGCAGTCATGGAACGACGCTCTTCACTTTAAGCCGGTAATCTGCGCATGAAATATAAGAATTAAAAATATATTCTTCTCCTTGCCGTTAATTATTTTCTTCATACATATAAATAACTAAATATTATCAACAGCTTAGCTGATTCAAGCGATTGAATTAGCGATATTTTTATCTATCTACTGTATGAAGGAATAATACAGCTACAAATCCCTAAAAACCCTCAAGCACCCTTCTTACCTCATGTATTATCAGTAACTTAAATAACTTTTTTATAACTTGGCATGGTGTCTGCTCTTACTAGAGATCAAACATTGAAAATATTCACAGCTTAACGCTGTAAAGGAGGACACCATGAAAAAAATGTTACGTAATGCTCTTATCGCTTTGGCTATTTTCTCGACTTCTGCCTTTGCATCATCAACCAGCAATGCTGGAGAAGGAAGTCTGCTCCTATCGTTGTTTATCGGCTTTTTTGCCCTGATTATTGTATTTCAACTGGTACCAGCAACATTGATGCTTATCGGTATGCTGCGTGGCGTCCTGGGACGTGATCACAAAGAAATTACTCACCACTAAGGTTTTAAGGAGATTGTTATGAAACAGTTCGTAACCGCATTAGCACTCATTTTTCTCGCCAATCCTGCCTTTGCTGTTGATACCAGCAAAACCTACAATAGCGGACTTTTAGTGCTACTATTTGTCGGTTTCTGTGCGTTGATTATTGTGGCCCAACTTGTCCCTGCGCTGTTAGCACTATTCGGCATGACGAAGGCAATCAGCCGTCGTTCACAGCACGGAACAGCACCAGCCAAGCACTGAGACTCGTACCATCGGAACAGGTTTCTCTGAACACGGCCGTTCTTATCAGAGAAACCTGTTCGAGCCTGACTCTTCTCTCTCAAAAGACCATCAACTCAGGTTACACAAACAGCTTAAGTTGTTTATGTAATTTCCGGTTAAAATTTATATACTTAACAGAAAAAATTAAAACCCTTTTGCAACTCAGGTTGCTATCTTGTTTTTTCCCGGATTCCTGGCGTATCCCTAACCCTTTAATTACATTAATCTTTTAAAATTTCGATAATTTGGCATCGATTCTGCTGAGTTTATTCTTTTAGCCAAAAGTATAAATTCAATACGTTTCAGGCTACTTTCTGCAACTTATTTTCAGTCGTTATCAAAAAAAGAATACAATCAATGATAAACTTTTATAATCCTTAATAGAAAATCAAGGCTCTTTATGAAAGGTTGTCATGCATTGCGCTTTTATGCCCCGGAGATTCTGCTATGACCTACCATAGCCTGACCCGCAGTTTCTATGTACGCCTGCTATTGGGAATGACTATTTCGATTGTCATTATTGGGTCTTTCTGGATAATCAGCAGCTTTCTCCAACTTCAGCATGAAACCGACCTGCTCATTCAGCAAACCCAACATTTGCAACGCAGAACCCAAAAAGAACATGTTCAGCTTGCCCTTGATCTGATTACACACGAACAGCGCCTGATTACTGACAATGCCGTATCAAAAGCCCAGAAGCGCACTTCAGAAGCCTACGCTATGGCTAATGAACTCTACCAAAAACACAGCAGAAATTATCCTCCAGAGATGGTTAAAGGGCTCATCCTGTCTACTTTGCGTAACCTGCGTTACAACGACGGTAAAGGTTACTTTTTTGCTGTTAACCTTAATGGAACCGTTGAATTGTATCCCCCGAAACCGGCCATCGAGAATAAAAATCTCAGCAGTTTCGATAATCCTGAACATCATAATGCGATCAAAAAGATGATCGATATTGCCCATGACAAAGAGGAAGGAAGCTACGCTTATAGCTGGCCTAAGCCTGGAGAGTCAGGCTCCAAAGGATGCCCAAAAATCTCTTATGTAAAATACTTTAAGCCCCTGAACTGGATGATCGGAACAGGGGAATACGTCGATGATCTGGTCGCGTCAACCCAACATAACGTGATCGAACTTATCGAGAAGCTCCGCTTTGAGAATAATTCATATATCTTTGTCACGACCTATGATGGTGTCAGCCTGACTTATCCCGCTAAAGGGAAGAATATGCTTCATGTCACTGACAGCAACGGGGTTAAAATTGTTCAGGAACTGATTAAACTGGCCCAGCAGGGCGGTGGTTATTTTGAATATTTGATGCCTGCGTTAGAAGGGGAGAAACCGGCACCAAAAATCAGTTATGTCGCTCCGGTTCCGGACTGGGAATGGTATGTTGGGACGGGTGCGTCTGTTGCCCAGCTGGATAAAGAAATAGCAACCATGCTCAAAGCTCAAAAACATGCCATGACCTATAAATTAGGGACGTTAACGGCAACCCTGGTCATTTTTATTGCTATTGGCTGGTTGGTATCGAACAAGCAGAAACAGGTCGTGGCACAAAGCTTTAACAGTTTTCAAACCTTTCTCGACCGCTGCACACGCGACCATATTCCCCTTGACCCCAACAGTCTCTACTTTAAAGAGTTTAAACAGTTAGCCTTGTCGGCGAACCTGATGCTCGAAGAACGCCAGCAGCTTGAACTTGAAGCCCGCGAATACCGCGATCAGCTCTGCAACATTATCGATGCCATGCCATCCATCATTGCTGCAATTGACAATAGCGGAACCGTCATTCACTGGAATAAATACGCCAGTGAAAAAACTGCGATCAACCCTGATCAGGCAATCGGCACGCCAATTATCGAGTTACTCCCTTATTTAGATAGCTATATCACTGAGATCATACAAAGTTGCCAGAATCGTCAGACATTCCAGCATAGCCTGCCACTACGGGAGAAAAACAATTGCTCACACATCAGTATTTCTGCTTACCCTCTGTCAACCAATGATCCGCTGCAATTGGTTATTCGCATTGACGACATTACCAATCAGGTGCATTTTGAAGAGATGATGGTTCAAACGGAGAAGATGATGTCTATCGGTGGCCTGGCTGCAGGTATGGCTCATGAAATAAATAATCCCCTTAGTATAATCAGTCAGGCAGCACAAAATGCACGGCGACGTCTGTCCAACTCCTTACCGGCAAATCAAAAAGTCGCGGCCGAACTTGGTATCGATCTGGACAACCTGCAAAATTATCTGAGCCAACGCGGGATTCCATCTTTTCTCGATAATATCGCCAGTGCAGTAGAACGTAGTGCTGGAATCATTCAAAATATGCTGAACTTTACCGGCACCACGGCCTCGGAACGTGAACTCTGCTCGATGCAGAAACTCATTGATGACGCCCTTGAAATGGCCTGGAACGACTACGACTTAAAGAAAAAATTCAACTTCAGACAAACCATAATCCATCAGGATATTCCTGCCGATCTGCCTGATATTCGGGTCAATCGCGTTGAAATTGAACAGGTTTTTTTCAACCTGCTTAAAAATTCCTGCCAGGCGCTTACAGCCTGTCCTCAGTCCGAATTAACTCCTGAAATCAGGATCAAGACCACAGCAACTGAGGATCATGTTATAATTACCTTTACAGATAACGGTCCCGGTATTCCCGACGCCATTAAATTACGGATTTTTGAACCATTTTTTACCACCAAAGATGTCGGTGTCGGTACTGGTCTTGGATTATCGGTCGCCTACTTTATTGTTGTTAAACGGCACCAGGGGAAATTCCTTGTTGATTCAGGTCTGAACCAGGGCACAACTTTTACCATCAAACTACCGCGGGGGGAATAGAACGATGAGGCAAGAATCCTGGGCTCAGCCCTTTCAGATCAACAGGATTCTTCTGGTTGATGATGAACTGTCAATCTGTGAAAACCTCTCGGCTTTTTTCGAAGATTATGGCTATGAAACAGCAATAGCTCACAATGGACAGGAAGGCCTGGAAAAGTTTTACAGTCTGGAACCGGATCTGATCATTCTTGATCTGCATATGCCAATTATGTCCGGACACGAACTGCTTTCTACCATTGCTGCCAGTCATCCTGACATTCCCAAACTTATTATCTCCGGTGTCGGTTTAATCAGCGAAGCAATTCAAACCATTTCGGAAGGCGCCTGGGATTTTATCGCTAAACCGATTAAAGATACTAACCTGCTGTTACATAAAGTTAAAATGGTGGAAGAAAAAGCCGTATTGATTCACCAAAATCGCCTTTACCAGGAACATCTGGAACTTCTGGTTGAACAGAAAACCGATGCCATTCAACGCTTGAACCTGCAGTTAATAGAAACGCAAAAGGAACTCGCGGTAAAATTAGGCGATATGATTGAAACCCGCTCACAGGAAACCGGGAATCATGTGCGTCGGGTCGCGTATATTTCACGCTTACTAGCCTTAAGCTACGGGCTATCTCGCGAAGATGCGGAAAAACTAAGAATGGCTTCACCACTACATGATGTTGGAAAAATTGGTATTCCTGACGCCATCCTTAACAAGGCAGGACGTTTAACAACTGAAGAATTTGACTTGATCAAAACCCACACGACTATCGGCAGCCAGATGCTGAGCAACTCGGAACAACCGATTATCCAGGCCGGAGCGATCATCGCTGCCCAGCATCATGAACGCTGGGATGGCCAGGGCTACCCTCTGGGGTTAAGTGGTGAGGATATCCATATTTTTGGGCGCATTACTTGTCTGGCTGATATCTACGATGCATTACGCCAGAAACGCCACTACAAAAATGCCTGGAGCGAAGAACAGACGATTGACTATATCAATGACAATTGCGGCAAAATTTTTGATCCAAAATTGGTCGAACTGTTTCTGATCATGCGTACCGATATCGACAATATCCTCAATATCTATCAGCAGCCCAAATCAGTCGTCTAATCAAAACGATAAATACTCTGCCCATTGGCAAAAAAGTCGACCGGACCATCCTCTGACACCTTAATGACATGACCAAAGTGAGATGCTGCAGATGCTGCGGTTGTACGCCCACCACCGGTAATCAGATCACTGACCCTGGAGGTATCGATAATAACCCCGGTATCGACCAGTTCACCATGGCGATTAATCACCGTCAAACCATCGGAAGAAAGAATCCGGCTTAGTTCACCAGAGCGTTTCAATGAACCAAGTTTTCGTCCCCGGACGTGACGGATCAGGGCTCTGGTTAACGGATCACGACCACCAACAGACCCTTTGACCAAGGCATCAAGATCAGTGTCATCATTAGCAACTAAAATGACTGTTCCGTGCCGCGCTTTCGACAGGGCATAAATAGCCCAGACCAAATGCTCTATGGAGCGCTTTTCCAGCTTCCCTTTAAGAAATTCGCGAACAATGTCAGGATCATAAATTCCCCAGATCCCTTTGCGCCACAGGAGCAATTTGTCACTATCAAGAACGACCTCAACTTCTGAACCCCGATTGACATAGATGGCAAAAGCACCGTCACCTGCCTTGGGCAACAAAGAAACAATCTCGCGATTTGCCAGTTGCTCAATATTGTCCGAGAATCCCGGTGCACTCGTCCGCATTGTTCCTTTAACATTCATCTGAATATCACTGACATACAACCCCTGGTAACCATCGACAAACCGGTAGGAGAGGGGATTACGGAAGAAATCCGGGGTAATCCTCCGCCGATCTTCTCCCAGATCAATCCAGTTGTAACGCGTCTTTTTAAGAACGTTTAAAAAATCGTCAAGATGAGTCCGGTAAACCAGAAATCCTGCTGTTGCCGGAGCACCTTCATAGCGTTGATAGGAGAGGTTTTTAAACAACTGAATCAAACTTTGCGTCGGCCAGAAAACTTCCTTACGGTCACCACGAATCAACCTGGCAACAGCAATATCGGTCAGAGATGTCATTAACGCAGTACGGAAATGAGCGGCATAACCTTCAGCAGAAAAGCCAGAAAACAGTCCCTGAAATGCCGTTAACAGTTCGCCGACAAAACTCCGCTCGGTCTCAGTAAAGCTCAGCTCGTTACGCTTGGCTTGAAACAGGTAATCGATCCCTTCAAACTCAAGCAGAACAGAGATATCCCCCTTCAATTCACCAGACTTGGGAGGATCACACTTTTCCAGCTCGTTTAAAGAAACCTTTGCTCCGCCAAGAAATACGGAGAGATTATGTTCGATGGCACTGAAGGCTTGTTTAGGCATGTTCTACAGATTGCCTTATAATTCTCTAAGGTTCAAGAAGAAAGCGTAACCGTTCAGGATTAAACAGCATTTTTTTTAATATACATGAATCGCGGGCGTTAAATATACAGAACATCGCCGTCATTCAGATATTCCAGTTCAAGTGTATCAAGGTGTTTCAGCACTTCCGGCCCCATATGCGTCAGGACCAGTCTGCGACATTCCAGTTCAGCCCGCCGGTCGAGCAAAGTCCGGTAATCCAGGTGTGACGGCAAGGGCTGGTCGTAACCGCAACATTCGGCGATAAACAGGTCACTGCCGGTCGCCAATAACGGTAAATTATCATTCCATTCGGTATCGCCACTGTAAGCAATGAGTCGATCGGCAACCTGCAAACGAATTCCATAAACATGTTCACTATGGCCATGTCGAACACGTAGCGGCTGAAGTTGATAAGCGCTTCCTGTTACACTCCTCATTTCAGCTAATTCAATATACTTGACTTTAAAATCCAGGGGATTGTCGAAAGTACCAGGATAAAGAACTGACGCTAGCTGCTCAACCGCCTGTTGTAGCCCTGGCGGGCCGATCAAAGTTAATAATTTACTCCGTTTGGATCCATACTTCCCATCGAGCATTAAATACGGAATACCACCAAAATGATCACCGTGCAAATGACTGATGATGACGGTATCTATATCCGCCGCAGATAACCCGCAACGTTGCAAGCCAATCAGGGCGGAGCCACCGCAATCAAGCAGAAATTGCTGGTTAATTGCGTGAATATGGTAGCAACTCTGTAAACGACCACCGCTGCCAAAGGCATCTCCACTACCAATGCAGGTGACAATGACTGAAGGATTTTCTATAGGCATGAAACATTCCTTCTTCGTAAAATAAGCTTAAGCTGTAACGAGCCCTATAAAAGATTTCAAATTTGAATAGCAGTTATAGTTAGCGCTAAAACTGATAAACCTGTTAAAATTGACTTTTTCAAATAGCGACTAGAACGTCAAGATCAATCTATACTTTTTTGCGGAGCACCTGCATGCCTTCCGAAGCGATGCAAATATTTACAGCCCTTGCTGTCATCCTGGTCAGTGCCCTGATCGGTGGTCGCTTAGCGACCCTATGCCGTATACCGCGAGTGACCGGATATCTACTTGCGGGGCTTATCACCGGCCCATCCTTCACTCACCTTTGTCACCTGCCATCACTGGTGACCCATTATGCATTAAACGAGTTACGACTGATCTCTGATGTCGCTCTGGCTCTTATTCTGATGAATATTGGCAGCCAATTACGCACCGAAAACCTGCGCCGTTGGAAGCAGCGTATCGCCTTTTTCTCCCTCTCCGAAGCCCTCGGAACCGGTCTTTTCGTCAGCGTGAGTGTGTTCGTTGTTAATGAGCTGATTGTTCAGCATGCCATCACAGGGCTGACGCTGCTTTCCTCATCATTATTATTTGCCCTTTTTACTGGCACCATCAGTATTGCCACCGCTCCAGCAGCCACTCTCATGGTGGTACGGGAATATGAAGCTGAAGGGCCTGTGACCAGCGCAATCCTGACCCTTGTCAGCCTGAATAATCTTATTTCAGTCTTCCTGTTTTCCATCGCCGTGCAACTGCTGGTTGCCCCAGGCGGCTGTTTAATTAGCATTCTCTATCAACTGGTCGTTCCCATTATTATTGGCGGTCTGGCCGGACTATTGATGTCCTTTATTGCCCAAAGCTTAGAACTGCCCAGTGAGCATAAGATTCTTCTGCTTGGGGGCGTTACCAGTGTTGCGGTTATCAGCCGTCACCTGGGATTAGAACCATTGCTATCCTGCCTGGTGCTGGGGATTGTCCTTGCCGACAGCTCCCCTCGCTGGCACCGCCTGGTCAAATCCCTTAACGAGGTCGACTATCCCCTCTACGTGGTTTTCTTTGTCCTGGCGGGTGCCAACCTGCATATCGAATCCCTCAGTCATATTGGCCTGCTCGGTGTGACCTATGTTCTCGCCCGCACTCTGGGCAAACTTGGCGGAGCCTATCTGGGTGCCCGTCTGGGCCGTTTTGGTGAACGTGAACAACTCTGGGGCGGTATGACTTTACTGGCTCAGGCTGGAATGGCGATAGGATTAGCCTCAACCCTGGCCAAGATCTGGCCCGAAGGAGGCAAACTGGTCGAAACTATCGTCCTTGGCTCGGTGGTTATCTTTGAACTGATCGGTCCGCTAGCGGTTCGTCATGGCCTGGTTAAAGCCGGTGAGGTACCACTATTGGCTCTACTGCGCAAACGCGCTCCACGTAGTGGTATTGAAGGGTTGCACGATATTGCCAATCACTTTCGTACCAATCTTGGCCTGCCAGCCGGGCATAAGCTCCATGATCCGGGGGATATTCTGGTTAAGCACATCATGCGCCACAACGTTGAAACCGTCCATCACGGTACCCATTTTAACGAACTGTTACGCGTTATTGCCCACAGTCGCTATGACCGCTTTCCGGTCATTGATGACAATAATAATTTTATTGGCATTATCAACTACACCGAAATTCGTAACCTGTTGTTCGATCAGTCACTGTCAGGCTTATTAGTGGCTCGCGATCTGGTCACACCCCAGGCGCATACCATGGCTCCCGATACTCCGTTACGTGAAGCCCTGAAGACCATGCAGAAAAAACGCAACATCAGCTATTTCCCCATTGTTGATCCGGAAGAACCTAAAAAACTACTTGGCATTTTGAGTCAGAACGATGTCCTGGCCGCATTCCGCCGCCTTGATCTTGACGATTAAAAAAGGGCCATATCTTCAGCTAAAGATACGGCCCTTTTTTATCACTCAGATTGAGATTATATCATATTTTGTCCAGGTACTTTTTGGCAGAAGCAGCCTGCGCAGTGCCAGGATAGGTTTCGACTAATTTCTTCATCGTCGTAGTCGCATTGCCGCTATCTCCCAGGGCATTAAATGCCAACGCCTGCTTTAGCATGGCTGCTGGTGCTTTCGAATGCTGACCGTATTTACTGATGACATCCTGAAATTGTAAAATGGCCATTTCGTATTCTTTATCACCATAGTATGACTCACCGATCCAATAGAGTGCGTTGACATACAGCTGGTGGTCGGGGTACTTGCTGATAAACTCTTCCAGCAGCGTCCGCCCGCCTTTAAAATCTTTATCGGTGCGAATAAAGCCAAGGGCCTGGTCATACAGTTGCTGAGGAGTTACCTCTACAGGTTCAGGTTTGGGTTGTTCTGGTTCAGGTGAGAGAGGCGCCGGATTAACAGACGGCTTACTTTCCAACGTCTTTTCCATTTCGCTGACACGGTTTTCCAACGAGGTCAGTTGCAACCCCATATCTTCTTTGATCAGCTGCATCTCATCACGGGCACCCTGGCTTTCCTGCGCCAGATCATCCATGCGTCCGTATACTGACTGAAACTCAACCCGTAGATTATCAAGCCCCGCGGTCAATTCTGCCATTTGCCGTTGCAGGCTATCGCCACCGGCAACTTCACTCTGAGCGGTTTCTACATTTTTGACTTCAAGCTGACCCAGGCGCCGTTTCATCTCGGCCAGATCCATTTGCATACGAAGCTGATCCTGAGTCGGTGGTAAACAGCCAGCCAGCATCAATAAACTTGCAAGTAACAGCACAATGCGCATTGTGAGCCTCCTTACAGAAGGGTAAAAATGATTTGTTTAGCTACAAACAAAAAGGGCCGCACATTTTTGGTAAATGAGCGGCCCAGTTTGATTGATAGTAAGAATTAACGCTTGATCTTGAACTCGGCCCGACGATTCTGATACCAGGCATCTTTGGTTCCGGATGGATCAAGAGGCATCTCTTCACCGTAAGAAATAACGCTCATGCGGCTATCTGCGACACCTAAAGAAACCAGGAAGTTCTTGGTTGCCAAAGCACGTTTTTCGCCCAACGCCAGGTTGTACTCGTCAGAGCCACGCTCATCGCAGTGCCCTTCAATCTGGATTTTTACACCGGGAGCAGAAGAGAGCAGGGCAGCGTTGCTGACCAGAATAGCTTTTGCTTCTTCGGTCAGGACATACTGATCAAAATCGAAGTGAATACGTTGCAGACCACTTTTGGCAGCTTGCTCGGCAGCCATAGCAGCATCAGCGGCAGCGCGCTCGGCAGCAGCACGAGCAGCAGCGTCGTCGACAGCGCTATCGGAAACATTTTGCTCGACAATACCGGAAGCCTGTTGTTGATCAATCTGAACAGTAGCACTATCCTGAGCCATGCTGTCATCTGCAGCGGGCTTTTTAGCACAACCGGAAGCAATCAAAGTCAAGGCGAAGAGCATCACCACCAGACGGGTAATGGTCATTTTTTTCATAATATTCCACTCCTTTCGCATACGCGATCAAATTTTATGGTTCGGTTCACTTTACAATTCAGGCCATTATACAGAAGCCGGGCACAAAAACAACACCGCAGTACCGTTGAAATCATGTTTTTTCTGACTTAAATCCAAAAGCCTGAACTTTTTAAGATCTTTTACATATCAGTGAGTTACATTGGCTTTTATTAAGGTTTTTATTTTACCAACGTCCTGACCAGGCCGGATGGCTAGCGCTACCACCAGGAGGGGAAATTTTCCGTGCTCCGGTGCCATCGGCACGCATAATCCAGATCGATTTACTCCCCGCGCCATTATCCAGCGAATAGGTCATGAAACGACCATCGGGACTCCAGCGTGGATGCTCTTTATTACCGCTGCCAAAGGTCACCTGACGTTCATCGGTACCATCTTCCCGAATGGTATAAATATTAAAACCGTCATCATCGAGGCGGGAAAAAGCAATGCGGTCACCTTTAGGACTCCAGGCCGGGGTCGCATTATATTTGCCTTGAAAGGTCAAACGGGTTACATCACGGCTGAAAACATTGACGATAAAAATATTCGGATTACCACGCCGGTCAGAGACAAAAGCGATCCGATCCCCTTTAGGGCTCCAGGAAGGATCAACATCAATCCCAAAATGGTTGGTTAACCGCTGGTGGATCGTTCCGTCCGTACCGATCAGATATAACTCGGAGTTTTTATCTTTCGACAGCGTCAGGGCAATTTCTCGTCCGTCAGGGCTGTAACGACCGCCAATGTTCAAACCACTCTGTAGCGACACGCGTGATTCACGCCCGGTATAGATTTCTTTGCGATAAAGGTCCGGATTGCCATTCCGGTAAGAAGTGAAGATCAATTCTTTTCGGGTCGGTGAGAAATCGGGATTAAGAACAATAGAGCGATGATCGGTCAGGCGGATCACCCCGTGGCCATCGACATCCATAAGATACATCTCTTTTTTACCGGTTCGCTTAGAGATATAAGCAATTTTAGTTGAAAACGGGCCTCTTTCACCGGTCAGACTGAGTAGCACCTGATCAGCAAACGTATGGGCGATTTTACGAATATCATTCAGTTGGCCAATATAGCGGCGCCCACTGAGCAAACGCTGAGTAATGGTATCGTAAAGACGTAGTTCAATCGTCACTTTACCTGCGTTAACGCTGTACGCCCCTTTGATAAGAGCTTCGGTACCAAGCATTCGCCACTGACTGAAATCGATATCCGTCCTTTTCAATCCCAGCTTTGTGGCATCGCTCAAAAAAGCTGCTGGAGAGACCATATCAAATAATCCGGAGAGGTCGAGGTCCCCCTGAAGAACCTTGTCAAATTCTTCAGCAACGCCGGGATGGACCCGATTTAATGGCACCAGCCGGGTTAGCGCAAGAGCAATCGTCTGTTCGCCAGGCGAGCTGATCTCAATACGTGCAGCCAGAACGGGTGAACAGATAACAAAAACGAAAAGGGCGATCAGGCCAGCCTTGAAATATTTCATGGTTTGTCCAACATCTCCTTGAGGTTAAAAACGATTTCGAAGGTCATCGCTTTGGGCAGCGGTTGCGGTAACTGCCGCGACTTGGCAATGGCCCGCATCAGCGAGTCATCAAAGTTCTTATCACCTGATTTCTGAATAAAATCATAGCTGAGAAAAGTGCCACTTTTATCGTAGGACACCTTAACCTCGGCTTCTGGACTACCACTGGCCATATACTTGGAATAACTCCAATTTTGTTGAATATATTCCTGTACAAACGCAACCGCACTAACCCCAGCTTCATCACCAGTACCATCGAGCATACCAACTGGAGCATTAGTCACCGGCGATTCAATTTTGGCACTTTCAGCCGCTGCAGCAGCCCTCAAGCGTGCCAAAGTTGCCTGGCGTGCAGCTTCCGCTTCCCGCTCTTTTTTAGCGGCTAACAACCGTTCAAGAGTTTTTTGCCGAGCATTATCTTCCGCTTTGGAAACGGCCGGTTTCGCCTGCGGTTTTGGTTGTGGTTTCGGGGCCGGCTTAGGCGCTGGTTTAGGTTTTACCGCTGCCGGCTCAGGCTTGGGCGTTGGCTTTGGTGTCGGCTTGGCCTGTGGTTTCGGAGTCGGTTTCGGAATCGGCTTTGGCTTTGCCGCCGGTTTGGGCTTGGGAGCTGGAGGAATTGGCTTGGCAGCGGGTAACGGTTTGGGTTTAGGCGCAGCTTTGCTTGCCGACGTCGCCTTCCCTTGCACCGCTTCAGGGCGGCCGGCTTGTGGATTCAGCACTGGTTTATTCACCAGGTTGACCTTATAAACTGGCGGTTTTTCAGCAGCCTGCTTTGGAAACAGTGGGGTAAAGTAGAGAATCGGGACCAGCAAATGCAGTAAAAATGACACCAGCAGCATCTGTTTAAAGCCCGGCTCAAAAGTAGCCTGCAGCTGTTGCCAGCGTTGTTTACGGGATGATTCCATGGGGCTGTCGCTATTCCTCCGGCATCCGGGTCACCATGCCGAGAGATTCGACACCAGCTTTTTTAACTGCTGCCATCACCTGCACCACACGTCCATATGGAACCTTCTGATCTGCTTCCAGAAACACTTCGCGATCAGGCTTACCTTTTAACGCCTGATCAATAACCTCGCCGAGCTTATTCAAATCATCCACGGTGGCTTTAGCGATCATGACCGTGCCACTTTGATCCAGAGTAATAATCAAAGGTTCTTGATCCTGCGGTAACCCGGGAGCTTCAGCAACTTCTGGCAAATCAACTTCAACACCTTGGTCCAGCATTGGTGCCGTAACCATAAAGATAATTAACAGCACCAGCATAACATCGACCAGCGGCGTCACATTAATTTGCGATAGACTGCTATGCCGACCTGAAGAGGGGCGTCCGACGTCCATCTATTTACCCCGCTCCATACGTTCAACAATATTAAGGAATTCCTGGCTGAAGTTATCCATTTCACCAATCAGAACGTTAACCTTATTAAGAAAATGGTTATACCCCATAACGGCAGGAATGGCTGCAGCCAGACCAATAGCGGTCGCAATTAACGCCTCTGAAATACCAGGAGCAACAACAGCAAGAGACGCACTACCGGTTTGCCCGATACCATGGAAAGCATCCATAATCCCCCAGACGGTACCAAACAGACCGATAAATGGCGCTGTCGAGCCAGCGGTTGCCAGAAAGGTCAGATACTTTTCCAAGCGATGGGTCTCTTGGGTAGTTGCCCGACGTAATGCTCGACCAACCATTTCCGTGACATCCATTTTAGCCGAAAAATCACCTTGCGAAGCTCCATTTTCAGGGCTTTTCTTTTTCATCTGAAGCATTTCGTGATAGCCCTCACGAAACAGATTGGCAATCGGGGAAGCACTAAACTCTTTGACTCCCTGGCCAACCACGTCGAAACGCTTCTTAGTCCAGAAAAAATCGAGAAACCGGTCAGAGTCTTTGATGGCCCGTTGAATAACGGAAACCTTATAAAAAATGATACCCCAAGATACGAGAGAAAAATAAACGAGGATGAGCAGAACCAGTTTAACCACCGGTCCAGCGTTATAGACGAGTTCCAGCAACTGCTTACTCCTTTGATCGCGCCTTTTTTAACTGGCGTAGATTTGATCCTGTACAACGATAAACAGCTCTGTCCCGTTGCACAATCTGTCAGGTATCCTGTTATCAGGATATGATCATGTTTTTTCCCTGCTAAAAGTAACCGCTAGAGGAAAACAATTTTAATGAAAATATCACAGCGATTATCCTGAACCAGGAGCTCACTGTCAAGCTAGTCTAGTTTCTGTCCGGAAAGCGCCCTTTTTCACCAGCTCGGCGTCAATCTGCGCATTTGCTTATGCGGCGTAAAGTACTACGCCTTAAGCGCAAATGCTTGTTTTCCTTGATCTGGCAAAAAATTGCATCTTTCCAAATCAGAAACTGACCAGTTGCGATTTAAGTTTCCGGATGACAACTAGCCTAGTCTCTAATCTGAAAACTTGAAAGTTTTCAATTAGTTATAAACTATTCTTCAATCTGAAAATGATGCTTCAGATGCTCACGCAGGTAAATAGCGGTATCACTTTCGGGACTACGCTCAAGAAATTTTTGTACTGCACTGATATCATCCAGATCTTCATACACCGGTAAGCGCGCGGTAAACATTCCCACCGTTGCTGCCTTACGCAAACTCTCTTCAAGTACAACCTCGGTACTCCAGGGAATATTGCGAAACAGATCCGGGCAGTGGGTTGACTCGCCGACCAAGTAGTAACCACCATCGCGGGCCGGACCATAAACCACATCAACATCATGAAGTAGCTCAAAAGCCTGGGCAACCTCTTTCAGGGGGAGGTCGGGAAGATCACTCCCAATCAGAACAGCGCGCTGATACCCGGCAGAAAATAAATCTGCCAACCCCTGTTCCATGCGTTCTCCCAGGTCGGCCCCATGCTGGGGCAACAATTTTAATTCGGGATAGTTAACGCTAAACCATTCCTGTTCACCCGCATAACAAATAACCAGATCACACTGTTCCAGCAACATACTGCGAGCAACCACCTCCTGCAACGCCTGCTCATAAAAAGCGGCTGCTTCCTTCGGGCTTAACGGTGGGCATAGGCGCGTTTTGACTTTACCCGGTAACGGCTGCTTGGCAAAAATTGCCAATACATCTGAATGTTGCCGGGCACAACGCAAGTTATCCACAATGTCAACAGGTTTATCCACAGCGCTCGATCATGGCATAAGCTGAATGATTATGGATTGATTCAAAATTTTCACATTCAATGCTGAACCAGACAATATTGTTGATACTGCTCAATTTTTCCGTCACAGCACGAACCATATCTTCAACAAACATGGGATTATCATAAGCCCGCTCTGTCACCGCCTTTTCGTCTTCCCGCTTTAACAGGGCATAAACCTGACAGCTGGCACATTCTTCCACCCAGGAAATCAGATCTTCCAACCAGATATGCTCAGCATAACGGATTTGAACAGTGACTATACTGCGTTGATTGTGGGCACCACGATCACTGATCTCCTTGGAACAGGGGCACAACGATGTAACAGGAATACGAGCTTCAAGAATGAAGTCGTAGTCCTCTCCCAAAGTACCAACCATGCGACACTCGTATTCAAGGAGACTACGGGCCTGAGAAACAGGAGCTGTCTTTTCAATAAAATAGGGAAAGGTCAGCTCAAGATGCGCTTTACTGGCTCCTAGTCGTTGTTTCATTTCGGCCAGTACCGTTTCCAGGTTTTCAATACTGATTTCACCGCGGTAAAGATTAAGCACTTCAATAAAGCGGCTCATATGAGTGCCTTTAAAATGCTCCGGCAAATCGACGTACATATTGACCCTGGCCACCGTATGCTGACGCTCACGGTGTTTATCCTGGACCACAATCGGATAACCGATATCTTTCACCCCCACCTTGTCGATAGCGATATTGCGGTTATCACGACTCTGCTGCATATCGGGCATAGATGCCATGCTCAACCTCCGTTAACGCTCAACATAAGCAACCGGATCAGTTTTACCCAATTCGGCAAAACCTTTCAGGCGCAAACGGCAGGAATCACATAATCCACAGCATAAACCTTCCGGGGTTGGATCATAACAGGAGTGAGTCAGGCCATAATCGACTCCCAGTTCAAGTCCACGAGCAATCGTCTGAGCTTTGGTCAGATCGATCAATGGAGTATGAATCTGATAAGGCTGTCCTTCGACACCTGCCTTAGTGGCCAGATTGGCCATGGTCTGATAGGCGGCAATAAACTCCGGACGACAATCAGGATAACCCGAATAATCCAGGGCATTCACCCCGATATAGATATCAGAGGCACCAAGAACTTCGGCCCACCCCAAGGCAAAAGAGAGAAAAATAGTATTACGGGCCGGAACATAGGTGATCGGAATTTCGTTTTCAACCACCCCGTCCTTAGGAACATCAATATCAGCGGTCAGAGCGCTGCCCCCCATGGAACGCAGATCAACATCGACGACCAAATGATCTTTCGCACCGATCAGCGGAGCATATTCGCGCGCTTTTTCTAACTCAACGGTATGGCGCTGACCATATGCAAAACTTAGGGCATACGGCTCAAACCCATCGGCTTTGGCAATCGCCATACAGGTTGTCGAATCAAGCCCTCCACTGTAGAGCACAACGGCTTTTTTCATCTTAAACTCTCTTTCGTTCTTAAGGTATATAATCTGGTCAACAAAGACCTTCTCCCGCTCAAATAAAGCCGGAGCATAGGCTCTTCATCCATATTGGTCAAGGGCAGCGCAATGCTTAATGCTACATCATGTTGCTATTGTTCCTATCATACTACATTTGCGTTGTTTTTGACCAACTTTCCCAATTCCATTCGAAAGCATAACAAATGGATGCATTTCTATTGGTTTTCGGACTAGTTGTTGCCCGCTAAAGACTCACCATGTTATAAAACAGCAGGTCGCCACTTATATATTTTTACGCTTCCCCTGAACACCAAATGAGAAGCCTTTTTGCTTTCGCAGGTCATTTTTACCATGAAACGGTTATTAAAATATTTTCTCTTCGCTACCCTCTGTGCTCCTCTGCTTGGAGTGGCATTACTGGTTGGTGCCTACTTTTATGTCTCCAGCACCCTGCCGGATGTTAATTCCCTGTCCGACTACAAACCACCCTTGATTACCCGCGTTTACGCTGATGACGGGACGATTATTGCCGAGTACTCCAAAGAGCGCAGAATTCTTGTGCCCTTTGAAAAAATGCCCAAGACTCTGGTTCAGGCCTTTGTTGCTGCGGAGGATTCAAGCTTTTTCAAACATAAAGGGATCGACTTCGTTTCTATTGGTCGCGCTGCCCTAAAAAACCTCAAAGCAGGTGGCATCGCTCAAGGGGGCAGTACCATTACTCAGCAGGTAGCCAAGAAACTGCTATTGACCTCTGAGCGGACCTTCACCCGTAAATTCAAAGAGGCGATCCTGGCCTGGCGTATGGAGCAGGCGCTGACCAAACAGGAAATCCTCTATCTTTATTTAAACCAGATTTACCTCGGTCATCGGGCTTATGGTGTTGAGGCTGCAGCAGAAAACTATTTTGATAAAAATGTCGATCAGCTGACCCTGGCAGAGAGCGCAATTCTGGCCGGTTTACCACAGGCACCAAGCCGCTATTCACCCTATAAGCACTATGAACGTGCCATGGAGCGTCAGAAATACGTCCTTGGCCGCATGGTCAAAGAAGGGTTTATAACCCCGGAAGAACGTGATCAGGCTGCAGTGGAAAAGGTCAAAATCAAACCACGCCTTAACCATCTTCTCGATGTTACAGCATACTTTAACGAACAGGTCCGTCGTTATCTGGAAGAGCGCTTTGGCGAAGAGATGCTCTATACTGGTGGACTTCAGGTCGAAACCAGTATTAACCTTAAAATGCAGGAAGTCGCTCGCCAGGCGGTCAAACATAATCTACGCAATCATGATAAGCGCCAGGGATTCAGACCGGTTACAACCATTCTGAACGACACTCAGCAGGAAGAATTTCTGCGTCAGCAGATTGAGGATTTCAGTAGCGAACCGCTTATTGAAGGGAGCTACAGCCAGGCCATTGTCACTGGCAGTACCGCAGACAGCATCATCTGTAAGATTGGTGATAAGACCGCCCATATTTCCCGCAAAGAAAGCAAGTGGGCAGGCACTATTGAGGTCGCCAGTGCAACTGCAGAACCTCTAGGCAATGCAGATAAAGGCCGCAAAACCGTCTTACCTGTAGGCTCTGTAATCGATGTTAAAGCCATTGATCTTGCCAGTAATCCGATTGCTCTCTCCTTGGAGCAGGAGCCCCTGGCTCAAGCGGCCCTGGTCGCTATCGATCCTTTCAGCGGTCAGGTTAAAGCCATCGTTGGTGGTTACGATTTTAGCAAGAGTCAGTTTAACCGCGCTATTCAGGCCAAGCGGCTACCTGGCTCGGCGATAAAACCACTTATTTATGCAGCCGCTCTTGACCGTGGCTATACCCCGGCCAGTATTATCCTTGATACCCCTTTGATCTATGAGAATAAAAAAGTTCAAACTGGCGAAATTGAAGAATGGAAACCGAAAAACTACGAAGAAAAGTTTTATGGCCCGACAACTTTCCGCCAGGCGTTAGCTCATTCGCGTAATGTTGTCACGATTAAGATTCTTGAAGATATCGGTGTGAACTATGCGGCGAACTACATCCAAAAACTTGGCGTAGAAACACCTCTACAACGGGACCTATCCATGGCGCTGGGTTCAACAGCTGTAACCCCAATGGAAATGTTGACTGCCTATACGGTCTTTGCCAATGGCGGTATTCTGATTCCACCAACTTATATTACCCGGATCAAAGACCGTGATGGACGGATCCTGGAATCGATCGATCCCGCCGATTTTGCGACTGGGATGGGTGCCGATCAGCACCTGATCCGCAAACCACCACAACGCGTCATTTCCCCAGAGACAGCTTATCTGATCACCAATGTCATGGAGAGCGTCGTCCGTGAAGGTACCGGCTGGCGCGCCAAGGCGATTAAACGCCCTTCGGCTGGTAAAACCGGCACGACTAATGACCTAAAAGATGCTTGGTACATCGGCTTTACCCCGCAATTGGCCTGCGTGTCCTGGGTCGGCTACGATCAGGAACGCCCGTTAGGAAAAAGTGAAACAGGTTCACGCGCGGCGGCACCAGCCTGGGTTGAATTTATGAGTGAAGCGGTCAAACAGTATCCGGTTGAAGATTTCAAAATTCCTGATTCAATTGAGTTCCATGCCATCGATACTAAAACCGGATTACTGCTGGCAGACGACAATAAGGATGCCTATTACGAGGTCTTCGCACCGCATACGGCACCAACCCGAATGAGCGATGAAAAGAAACTTAAAGCACGTGACTTCTTCCGTTTGGAAATGTAATCTCTACTTCTTAAATCCCCCCTATAAAATAGGGGGGAAGCGAGTTTACGAGCAGGGGGGGCCAGGTTAACCAAACCACAGCGAAAAACCAGACCAAAACATAACCTGTGCTTATTACACCTTTTCCTTTGCCACCTTTTAAACGCTATTTTTACAAATTTTCAACTCTTACAATCCTCACTCAACGCTAACATAACTCATTTAGAAATCTCACCAATATGGATTTTTCTGAGTTTATTGCTCAAGAAGAATTATTCTAGCAGAAGACGAGGGGGAGATTGTCAAGAATGAAGCATGTTACCGAAACATCTGTTTAATCAGTTAAAATGCCGAGACAACAATTGGCCAAGCATCAAACCACCATCATTTTTAAAACAAAATATCTCACCAGCAGGCAACCAGACCTTTTTATCCCTTGCTAACCTGGCAGAAAACAGCGCTCCCGGCACTGCAAACCATGGCACCAAGGTTGCGCTCTACACCCACCTTCTCGTCAGACAGCTGTACCTGACCAAGGCGTCTCCTCTTATCACTCCTGACTATATTGAGGAGATTGTGCCTGCCAGTCTGCTACACGATATTGGGAAAATCTATTTACCTGATGATATGTTGTGCAAAGCGGGTCCATTATCGACTGAGGAACGTTTTCGCCTACATGAACATGTGAACGCCGGCTCCAGGATGCTCTTGTCAGCATATAGAAATTATCCAGATGCTCACTATTTGAAACTTGCGGCTGAAATAGCCCTTTACCATCATGAGAAATATGATGGCAGCGGCTATAATAGCAACATTGAGGGAGCTGCTATCCCTCTTAGTGCCCGTATTGTTGCCCTTGCCGATGTATATGACGCCTTTACAAGTGAACGTCCCTATAAAAAAATTTGGAGCCATAACAAAGCAAAAGCAATAATCGAAGAAGAATCAGGACGGCATTTTGACCCGGTTGTAGTGTCTGCTTTTCTTTCTTGCCATCAGCAATTTAAAGCGATTGCCAGCGATTTTTCACGTCCTGCTAATTACCGTCCAAACTGCTGTCTGTACTGACAGCAAATCTGAACCTTTTCGTCCTGCCAAAACAAAAAGCCTGATCAAGTGAGACCAGGCTTTTTGCTGTTCAATATATTATTTGATGTCATTTGTATTGAAGGGCTAATGGTATGTCATTGTAACTGACCATCTCATCACCGACAGTCTCTATTTCCCTCAGCAATTCATCTTCAAAATTAAATTGCTCAAGCAACTGTTGTAACTTACCGGCATATTCTGCCAAGGTCTGAGCTTCTGAGGCCGTCGAAACCGATACTTGCTCATTCATAGAGGTTATTTGGCCGATCTGGGCCAAAGCTTCTCTTAACTCACTTATTTCTGCAACCTGCTCATGAGAGGCAGAAGCAATATTTGCCGCAAGTGTTGCGATTTCTTCGACCTTTGCCGTCATTCCCTGTAATGTTGCCGAAGTTTGGTTAGCACGTTCAACACCGCTGGCAATTTTTTGTTGTGACCCTTCAATAAGACGAGCGATTTCACCTGCGGCCTCACTACTACTATTGGCCAAACTACGCACTTCCTCTGCAACGACTGCAAACCCTTTACCATGCTGTCCGGCCCTGGCTGCCTCTACCGCAGCATTGAGGGCCAGCAAATTGGTCTGAAAAGCGATCCCATCGATTACTTTCATAATCTTTCCGATATCAAGCCCCACAGCATCGATCTCGTGCATAGAATCAACAACATCATTCATCTCAGCGTAACTCTTGTTTGCTTCTCCACTCAATTCATCCAGGAGTCTATGGGCATTTTCCGCACCACGATTATTATTCTCAGCCCGCTGAGAGATATTCCCCATAGTCGCAGAAAAAGTATTTAATGCCACCGTTTGTTGATTAGCTCCGTTGGATATTTCACGATTTGAGCTGGATATTTTTTCTGCACCTTGAAAAACCGTTGTTCCGGTATGCTGGATCTCCCCGACAAAACCTGCCAATGATTTATTCACCACTTGTAAAGGCTCTTTTATCAAACCATCAGCGTTAAAGGTAAAATCCCCCTGACCTAAATGCTCAAAGGCGAGCAGAATTTCATTTTTAAGATTATCGGCAAATTGATCCAGAACCGTTCCCATTCGTCCGAATTCGTCTTTACGGGTAAATTTGAGTCGCTCATCGAGCTTGCCTTCGCTCATCCCTTCAAGCATAGCAACGATCTTTTTAGTCGGTTTAACAATGGAACGGATCGCCAATATTGAGCTGACAACCCCAACGACAATAACCAAAATCAGCAACAGGGTGCTTAACTGGTCGACCCGGTTTAACTGACCAGCAACACTCTTGTTTCCGGCCAGAACCTGGTCAGCGGCTTGGGCAACCGCCAGGCGGGTTTCCTGTTGCTGCTGTTTTAATTCTGCAATAATGGCGGATAGAGTTGAATCGATGGTGGCAACCAATGGAATCAAATCGTTATTAAGCAGGTTACCCGCCTTAGCATGCTGTCTTAAAATTGAATTCTCTAAAGTTCTGACCTTATCCAGGTCGACAATGATCGATTTAATATTCATCGGAAAAGTATCACGATAATAAAGGCGAGCTTTTTCCCACTGGCCAAACATAGCCATAGTATCGAGTTGATCAACCCCCTTATACAGAGCTTGATTTGCGGCCATAGTATTATCAAGAGACTCTTTTAACAGAGGAACTTCAGAGGAGTATTTGACATATAAATCGCTGGTTATGAATTCCTGAATTGGAGTATCGGCAATATCTTCATAAATAAGTTCGCCCAATGAACTCTGAACAAATATCATATTGGCAACTTTAAGATTCCAGTTGAGCAAGGTGCGCTTAAGATCGTCAATCCCTTTTGACAACCCCTCATGGTAAGGAACCCAATTCTCTTTAACTTGTGCCGCCACTGTTAATGCCTGGTCATAGGCGTCGGTTATCTTCTCTTGCCATGTTTCGTCAACCTGGACAAGTGAATTAATTTTGGGAGCGAACTCAGTTTGCCAGCTATCGAAACGACTGCGCTGTTGCTGCTCAAGAATACCAAAGTCAAGACTATCGCCATTGATCAACATTTGGCCCTGGACCTCAGCCAGAGCAATTTTCAGATCAGAACGTAGTATTTCCAGCTCTTTTAAGCTGTTATCAACTAAACTGGCTTGTTGGTTCGCTTCGGTTGCTCCTTTTAAAGCAATCCCGGTTTGATGATGTGCCAGGCGAATTTCATCTGTTCCCCGATTAAAAACAGTGTACAGCAGCAGGGTTAGAACAATAACAACCCCAAATCCTAAAGTTAAACGTGATGCAATGTTCATCAAAATCCTCCACAATATAATTGAACTCGCAGAGCATTATAATGGAGAATATTAGGGCATGATGAGCAAATCGGGCTAACTCATTAATTAAAAAGATTTTTTCAAAAAAAAAGGCTCCCGTAATCACCTCTACAGAAACCTTTTCAATTTTTCATTTTTATATTATGGAGTTGTAATAGACAGATTAAATCTGCATCCCACTGTGACGAATAATTTGTCCCTCAATCTGGTAAACAACATCCTCTGCGATATTAGTCGCCAAATCCCCCATACGTTCAAGATAACGGGAAATTGACAGGTAATAAACCAGTTCATCCAAGCGTTGCGGTTGCGCAAGGATGACTTTTTTTACCTTTTCATAGTTTTCACTATGAGTGCGATCGACCTCATCATCCATTTTAATAGTCGCCCGTGCTAATACGGAATCCTGGTTCATCAAAGAGTCAAGAGCGGAACGCAACATAATTTTAACCCGACTTGCCATGCTCTTAATATCAAACGGACATTCACCGGGATTCAACCGTTTAAGGTCAATAGCGCGCTCAGCAAGATTGACGGTAAAATCAGCAACACGCTCAAGGTCGTTGTTAATTTTCAACACTGAGACAATAAAACGCAGATCATTGGCTACCGGTTGGTGCAGGGCAAGGACCTTGAGACATTCTTCCTCGAGTTCGATCTCAAGACTATCGATACGATCATCGCCATTTTTGACCTGTTCAGCAAGGTCGACATCACCATTTAACAATGCCAGCACAGAATGCTGAACCCGTTCTTCAACCTCTGCACTTAAAATCAACAGGCGCCTTTTTAGATTTTCCAGATCAGACTGAATTAGAACAGCCATGGTTACTATCCTTTCTAACCGAAACGACCGGTAATATAATCTTCAGTCTGCTTATTGCGAGGCTTAACGAAAAGCTCCTCAGTCAGACCGTATTCAATAAGGTTGCCTTCAAACAAAAAGGCAGTATAGTCAGACACACGAGCCGCCTGCTGCATATTGTGAGTAACGATAATGATGGTGAAGTTTTCCCGTAACTCACCAATCAATTCCTCGACTCTGGCAGTCGATTTTGGATCGAGAGCACTACAGGGCTCATCCATCAGGATAACGCGCGGATTAACCGCAATTGCCCGGGCAATACAGAGGCGCTGCATCTGGCCACCAGAGAGACCTAGAGCACTTTCGTTCAGACGATCTTTGACCTCGTCCCATAAAGCGGCACCTTTTAGACTTTGCTCAACCCGTTCATCGAGCAATTCTTTACTGTTTTCACCGGCAATACGTAAACCGTAGATAACATTTTCATAAATCGACTTAGGGAAAGGATTCGATTTCTGAAAAACCATCCCGACGCGGCGGCGCAGCTCGATGATATCGGTATTGCGATCATAAATATTTTCACCGTCGAGAATAATTTCCCCTTCAACCCGACTCCCGTCAATCAGATCATTCATGCGGTTAAAACAGCGCAGTAAGGTACTCTTACCGCAGCCTGATGGTCCGATCAGTGCGGTGACCTGTTTTTCGGCAAAACTGATATCTATGCCATGCAAGGCACGGGCATCACCAGGATAGAAAAACCGCAGGTTATTGACCTCGACTATGGGTTTTTCAATTTTTAAATCACTCATATTTAAACGTTCTCCATAATGGGTTTGCTTTTACCCTAAATCTAATCTTTATACTTTTTATTGTTTCCAGATCTTTAGAAGGTACCAAAAGTATACCGCTTCTTCATCTTGTTACGTAAGCGGATGGCAATACTGCTCATGATCAACACAATCATTACCAGTAACAAAGTGGTAACAAAAACCATCGGTTTTGCAGCCTCAACATTTGGTGATTGGAAACCAATGTCGTAAATATGAAAGCCAAGGTGCATAAACTTCCGATCGAGATGAACAAAAGGAAAGTTACCGTCAATCGGTAATGCCGGTGCCAATTTAACAACCCCGGTTATCATCAGCGGTGCGACCTCGCCAGCGGCCCGAGCCATAGCAAGGATTAATCCGGTTAAAATACCGGGTGACGCCATCGGTAATAAGATCCTTACCAAAGTCTGAAATTTGGTTGCCCCAAGAGCGTAAGAACCGGCTCGCATCTCAGCAGGAATGGCGCCTAATGCTTCCTCTGTGGACACGATAACAACTGGGACAGTCAACAGCGCCAACGTTAAACTGGCCCACAACAGACCACCGGTACCAAAGGTTGGAGTCGGTAAGCGCTCGGGGAAAAACAGGGTATCGATGCTATGGCCGATGCCATAAATGAAAAAACCAAGACCAAAAATACCGTAAACGATGGATGGAATGCCGGCCAGATTATTCACCGCAATTCTAACGATGCGAACCATCAGGCCATCCTTGGCATATTCACGCAGGTAAACTGCGGCGATAACACCTAGAGGAAAGCTAAACAGGCTCATAATAAAGATCAGCATGACAGTACCGAATATGGCCGGAAACAAGCCACCCTCAGTGTTCGATTCACGCGGTTCATCGACAAAAAGTTCGATAATCTTTTTGGCATAAAAGCCAACCTTGGCCATGGTCGCCATACGATTCGGAGCATAAATCTGAACCACATCGGCAAGGACGATGGTTTGTTCACGCCCATTGGCATCAGCGAATAGAGCTTTGGCCTGACGAATTTTCTCCATTCTACTGGTCTGAACAGCGATCAATTCGGAAAATTCATTTTCCAGGCCAGCCTTTTCATTCACCAGTTCCTGATATTCACTATCAGATTGAGGAACCTTATTGTAATCAAGCTTTAGCAGTTTTAAACGGATCGCTTCAGTACGATAGCTCGCTTCTTTAAGACGATCTTCAAGTTCGGAAAGTTGGTCCAATTCGTTATGAATAGCGATAAGAAGATTCTCAAATGACTCTAGGGTAGGATCCTGTGGTTCACCACTCTCCAGGGTCAGTCCTTTCAGATAACCATAAAAATCACCATGCTCCATCCGCTCCAGTGCAAAAAGGTCTTTAGGGAGATCTTCGGCTACGATCTGTGCTTCGTCAACCCAGCGGAAATCGAGGCCATACAGATCGCGGTTAGCGATCTTATACTGGCGGCGTAAACCGGTTTCGTCTGCCGTGGGAGTCGTTTGGACTAATTTACCAGCCAGATGAGTTCCATCTTTAAGCTCAATCTGTTGTAAATCGGATGGCCAGAAAACTCCCAAACCGTTCACCATGATAACAATCAACAGCACAATTGCACTTAGCAGGGTAATCGACAAGGCCGCTCCTGAAAGCCACACCATCGGCTCACCGACACGCCAATATTTATTCATCTCTTTAGTTTTTTTCATCTTAAATCCTAAAAACGGCCATATTTAGCGCGCAGACGCTGACGAACAATTTCTGCAATGGTATTGACGACAAAGGTCATCAAAAACAGGATAACGGCCGATAAAAACAGAATACGGTACAAAGAACCATCGACCGGAGCTTCTGGAATTTCGACGGCAATATTGGCAGACAGAGGCCGCATACCGTTAAAGATACTTAAATCCATTATCGCTGTATTTCCGGTAGCCATAAGAACGATCATGGTTTCACCAACGGCACGCCCAAATCCGATCATGGTACCGGCAAAAATACCAGGACTGGCAGAAGGTAAAATAACCCGCCATACGGTTTGCCAGCGGCTGGCCCCCAGGGCAAGAGATGCTGCTTTGAGTGCAGGCGGCACATTGGACAGGGAATCTTCAGCAATGGTGAAGATAATCGGAATAACCGCAAAGCCCATGGCAAAAGCGATAATAATACAATTACGTGGATCGTAGCGGACGCCAGCCTCTGAAAACAGCCACTGCTTCAGGTCTCCGGCAAACAGGAAATGTTCCAGCCAGGGACCAAGCACAACAGCGACTGCAACAGCGATCATCACCACTGGCGCAATAGCCAAAAATTCGTACCCTCGTTCAACTCGCTTCAGGGTTTCGACCTTACGCATCGCTTGCCACAGTGCGATACTGATCATCAGTGCCGCTGGCACCATGATCAGGCTGAGAAACATAGAACCAAGGGAACGTTCAATCAGCGGTGCTAACCATAGGGCTGCCAAAAAACCGATGATAACAGTTGGAACTGCGGCCATGACCTCAACAGCAGGTTTAATCACCCCTTTGAATTTAGGCCGGGCAAACTGACTGGTATAGATGGCACCAAAAATAGCCAGCGGCAGAGCAAACAGCATGGCATAAAAGGTCCCTTTAAGGGTCCCGAAGATCAATGGTGTCAGGCTGAATTTAGGCTCATAGTCATCAGAGCCAGCAGATGACTGCCAGACATATTCAGGCTGCGGATAGCCTTCGTACCAGACCTTGCCAAAAAGAGTCTTAAAGCTGATTTCCGGATGGGGAATATCAAGCTTCCAGGTGTATATTTGCCCTTCATCGGTCAGACCAATCAACCCATTACCGCGGATTGACATGGCAAACCGTTTGAGATGTTGTTGTTCATCAAGACGGACCAGCAGCCGTTCACTGGTCATATGGCTGATCTGCAGGCCACCGTTAGCAATACTGATGACCGATTTATCATGCAGGGTGGGCAGTACTGCCTCGACCGCGGCACTATGGCCTTCTAAATCATGAATACGGGTCAGTTTCCAGCCACTGTCCTGATCACGCACATCAAACCAGGTAGTAACTTCGCCGTGACTATCGCCAACAGCTAACGAAACACCGCCATAAACCATATTCAAGGCAGTAATTTTTCGCTTATCGGCAAAAGCCTGAACCATTTCCTGTAATACGGGCTCTTCGATATCTTCAAGGTTATAATGAAGGATTTCGCCCTGATCAGTTCCGGCAAAAAGCTTGGTGCCGTTGTAATTCATGGCTAAACTCAAAATCTTGCCTTGAGCAGGAAGATCAAGGGTATAAGTTTCAGTGGTTTCTTCAGCATCGCCAAACAGAGATTCTTCCTGCTCGGTGATGGTTAAATCAAGATTGCCATCCTGCAGCAAAACAACCAGAACTTTACGCCCTTCATCGGTGACCCGAGCCTGAACCATTTGCGGTTTAGCCTGAGCAGGAAATTCTGCCCGGTGATCAATTTTGTGGCGAATACTGCGCTTGTTATCGTTGTGTTCATCAAAGAAAGGGAAGAATTTTATCTGTTCAACCGTGGTACTCCCATCATCCCAGAGCAGCACATGATTCAAACGACCAAAGCGGTCAACAGAGCGCAAGGCGCTGCTACCATCGGCACTTTTCAATTGAATATTATCGAGTTTTGAGCCGTCATGGACATTAAAGAAATGAGCAATACCCTGATCATCAATGACGTAGCCGGTCTCACGATATTCATCCATTCCTACAGCCAAGACATGCTCAGCAGGAACTTTTTCCGCCAAAGTAAAACTGTCTTGCAGTTCAGCATCTGGCGAATAAAACAAAGGTAAAGATACTTTGGCAATCAGGATCAAAATCAGAATAACGCAGAAGATGATCGCCATTCCGCCAACGGTAATAGCCCATTTCGCCAGACTGTCCTGACGCTTAACACGTTTTAAAAAGGCAGGGTTCATAGATTTCTTCACTTCCTCTTAACACGACAACAAGCCCTGCCCAATTAAAGGGGCAGGGCTTGAAGAGTTCAGCAGGTAATTAATAAGTTGCCGTGGCAAGGATTAATCAAGCAATTCCAATTGCTTTGCAGCAACTTTAGCAGGCAGTGGCAAGAAGCCATCTTTGACGACAACTTCCTGACCTTCTTTTGACAGAACGTATTTCAGGAATTCTTTAACAACTGCAGGCATAGGCTTGTTTGGCTCTTTAACAACGTTAACATAGAGCATACGACCTAATGGGTACTTGCCGTTAAGAACGTTTTCGTAGTTAGGAATGTAAGCCTTCTCACCGTCTTTAGCAGACAGAGGCAGAGCGTGAACACCAGAGGTCACATAACCCATACCGGAGTAACCGATACCAGCTTTATCTTCGGTAACACCAAGAACAACAGAAGCATTACCTGGCTGTTCCTTAACAGTGTCTTTGTAGTCACCTTTTTTCAAGCTGGTGCTTTTGAAGAAACCGTAAGTACCGGAGGCAGAGTTACGACCGTAGAGGCTGATTGGCTTGTTGCTCCACTCGCCGGAAAGACCAAGCTGACCCCAAACAGTGACGTTGTCGCCACCACGTTTCTGGGTTTTAGAAAAGATAGAATCGACCTGAGTCATGGACAGTTCTTTAATTGGGTTATCTTTGTTGGTAAAGACAGCCAAAGCATCAAGAGCAACACCGATGGTGGTTGGTTTGAAGCCGTACTTACTTTCAAAAGCCTGAACTTCCTTGCTCTTCATTTTACGTGACATAGGCCCAAGCTGGCTGGTGCCTTCGATCAGAGCTGGAGGAGCAGTACTGGAACCTTTACCTTCAATCTGAATATTAACGTTGGGATATTTTTTACGGAACCCTTCAGCCCAGAAGGTCATCATATTGTTAAGGGTATCGGAACCAACACTGCTCAGGTTACCGGCAACACCCTGTACTTTTACATAATCAGTCAGGTTGACATCAACCTTGATTGGACTAGCAAAAAGCGAGCCCGCTGAAACAGTCAACAGGGTCAGGCCCAGAGCCAATCCCTTGGCGACAGATGGCATACGCAGTTTCATGATAAGAAATCTCCTTTTAGTAAACGAATAATTTTTTCTTGCCTTACAGCGCTAACAATCTGGCCGTCAATTGTTAGGATAATGTTAGCGTTATGTAAGAACTCCAAGAAACCAGTCACTTTGTGGCTGGTTAACAATTTTGGTAAAGCTGCTTTCATTTACAGCGGGGGGAAATTTGCATGTCATTTGTTAGGGATATATGAGCATCAGGTCAGGATTTCCTTTTTCCAAAATATTTTTTTGAGATCACCGCTCTTTTTGCATTAACGTATTTCTAACTCTATTCTTGTTAAGTCCACATCAAATAAGCAGATAAATGACCGTCACTACGTCAATGAATTAAAGAAAGGTCACTGTTTATGAAGGAATTCGATCATTTAGAGACAGCAATTATCAATGAAATGCCGCGTGAAGCTGTACGTGAGCTATTGGAAATTCTCGAAAAAACTCCGATAGAAATTCACAGCACCGACAAAGACGAGGTCCGATTGCCTCAGGTTCTGGATGCTTTTGACAACGAATTTTTACTGAGTGATATGTTGAAATATGATGCGGAAGTGTCTTTGAATGGAAAGCGTGCCTTCGGTCCACATACAGGCGACGAACCGGAAAGATCGTTAGCCTGGGCGTGTATGAAGTTAATACTGGAAAGCAGTGACTACGCCCTTAAACATAAAATTATCAATTTACTGGCCCGTGAACAGCATCGCTTTGAAACCACTGTATTGGCCAGCAGCCCTTTTTGCCAGGTCGCTTAAGCCCTGCCTAAAGCAGAGCTTGAGCTAAATCAGCCTGTAAATCACGTATGTCTTCGATACCTACCGATAAACGTAATAAACACTCATCAATCCCAAGCCGTAACCGTTCGGCTTCGGGAATGTCACCATGGGTCTGAACGGCGGGAAGGGTCAATAAAGATTCAACACCGCCAAGACTTTCTGCAAATGAAATTAAACGAATCGACTCTAATGCTTTGTGGGCGCGCTCCGGGGTGTCAACGCGAAAACTAAGCATTGCCCCATAACCACTTGCTTGCTGACCAATCAGATCATGGCCTGGGTGACTCGCTAAACCGGGATAATAGACCCGCTGAATAGCCTCATGCTGATCCAGCCAGGTTGCCAATTGCTCAGCCGTTTGACATTGGCGTTCAAGACGTAGCGGCAAAGTCTTAAGACTACGGATCAGCAACCAACTGTCCTGGGGGGATAATACCGCACCGGTACTGTTTTGCAGAAAATATAGCTCTTCTCCCAGCTCCGGTTCGCGTGTTACCAGAACCCCGGCACATAAATCATTATGTCCCCCCATAAACTTTGTCGCCGAATGGATAACGACATCAGCGCCAAGATCGAGAGGACGCTGAAGTAACGGGGTTAAAAAGGTATTATCAACCATCAAGAGCAATTGGTGATTACGACAGACTTGAGCTAAGGATACTAAATCAACAATTCCCAGGAGTGGATTTCCTGGAGATTCGACCAGGACACCACGGGTATTTTCAGTAATCGCAGCGCTAATTGAGGTTAAATCAGTCGCATCGACATAAGAAACATACAAACCATAGCGCTTGAAAATACCATCAAGCACCCGGTAGGTGCCACCGTACAGGTCTTGCGAGACAATCAGGTGATCACCGCTTTTAAAATAGAGAAAGAGAGTTGTCAGTGCCGCCATGCCAGATGAAAAGGCCAGCCCCTGGGCGCCATTTTCAAGCTCAGCCAAGCCTTCTTCTAGAATCTGCCGAGTGGGATTACCACTGCGACTGTAATCATAACCGGTTGACTGTCCGACACCAGGATGACGATAAGTCGCACTGGGAGTAATGGCGCAGCTGATTGCCCCGGTCGCAGGATCGCTATGGTTGCCGAGTTGTGCCAATTTGGTACTAAGGTGGTAATTCACTGATCTCTCCATTGAGCTTGTATAAATATCGGGCGTATGGCATACGCCCGATCCTTGATTTTTTACGCCTTAATATCGGCAAATAAAGGTGAACTCAAATAACGTTCACCAGAATCGGGTAGCACAACGACAATCGTCTTCCCTTGGTATGCATCCTGAGCAGCCAGGCGCAGCGCTGCTGCGACGGCAGCACCACAACTGATACCAGCAAGAATACCTTCTTCGAGGGCCAACTTACGAGCGGTTGCGATTGCTTCCTCACTGGTGACTTGCTCGACCTGATCAACCAGGCTGACATCCAAAGTTGCGGGAATAAATCCAGCCCCGATACCCTGAATTTTATGGGGACCAGGGGTGAGGGATTCACCTTTAATATGTTGCGAAATAACCGGGCTTTCAGCAGGCTCAACCGCAACAGAATGCAACTGCTGACCGCGCACCTGTTCAAAATAGCGGGAAATACCGGTAATTGTGCCCCCTGTACCGACACCACTAATTAAAACATCCACCTTGCCGTCCGTTGCGTCCCAGATTTCCGGTCCAGTGGTTTTCTCATGAACTTCGGGATTTGCCGGGTTATTGAACTGATGCAGCAACACGTAACGATCCGGATCGGACTGAGCAATCTCCTCAGCACGAGCAATAGCACCTCCCATACCCTTGTTGCCTGGAGTCAATTCAAGCTTGGCGCCAAAGACCTGCAGAACCTTACGGCGCTCAAGACTCATGGTTTCTGGCATGGTCAAGGTAATCGGAATACCGCGTGCGGCAGCAGCAAAAGCGAGGGCAATGCCGGTGTTACCACTGGTCGGTTCAATCAGTTCTTTGCCAGGCCCCAACAAACCTTTCTTTTCAGCGTCCCAGATCATATTGGCACCAATCCGGCATTTTACACTGTAGGCGGGATTACGTCCTTCGACTTTAGCAAGAACAGTGGCTCCACCTTCCGGAACAATACGATTAAGACGCACTAGCGGGGTGTTTCCTATTGACAATGAATTATCCTGATAAACCTGACTCATAGCGGCTCCTTAGTTTGCTATTATGTTTATATATAAGGGTTTTATTGATCACCTTTTTTGTAATGTTTAATCAAAATAATATTTAATATCATTTTAGTCAAGTATGATTTTCATTTTTACACTATTTTAGTAAGGTTAATTATTGGAGGGCTGTTTATATGCCCACAAAATATGTCAATAACGCCGATTTTAATGAATAGCTAAAAAGGATAAATCTCTAGTGAAAACAACGAGACATTAGGAATGGATCGCTAAAAAAATTCAGGACGGGTCAGAATCGAGATGCCTGGAAATAGCAACATATAAAATTCCTGCCACCAGGGGTAAGGTAAGGAGCCAGACAGCTAACCCCTGTAAATTAAGCAGCCAGAAGGCCTGAAAAAAATCGCTGGGGGAAGATTTGAGCAGAGCAAAAGCCCCCGTCATAGAAACCTTTAGACGAGTATCAGAAATAAACAACCACCCTCCCGCTTTTAAGAAGGGAATAAACAGAATAATTTGCAACGGATAAACCAAGTAATTGGCCAACTGCACCAAGACCTGATTAAGGCGTAATAGATAAGCGGCAATAATACACAAAAGACTGGTCCCCCACACCAGCGGCATACAACCAATGCTGATACCAACGACTAATGCCAGCGCCACCTGACGTTTTGTCAACCCTTGGGACAGCAGGTCTTTAATCAGCACCGCGAGGGCATTTATTTGCTTTTTGAACCAGGTCATGACAACTCATTATTTTTTCAACGCAGAGACGCAAAGTCAAAGAGTTCGCAGAGAAAATCTTTTTAAGGGTTTAAAACCTATGAAAACCGAGGTCTTTTCTGTGTTCTCTCTGCGCCTGTTGCGTTGAAGTCTTTTGATTTTCATATGCGATCGCGGTAAATATGAAAGCTCAAATTTGCCCCGGTCACACTGCTACGTCCCGTGTATGCAAACAGTATAATCCAGATCAGCTGTAAAAACAGCAGTGCTCCTGGTTGCCAGATTTCGCTTAAACCGATTGCAAGGTCCGGTATTTCTACCAGCTTTTCGATGGTATAAAAATAATAACTGACTGCCAACGCATAAGGAATAGCGATCAGTCCCATCCATTGATAAATAGAAAATTTCCGTTCACCACGAAAATCCGCGCGTAAAAACTCTGAAAAAACCCGCCATAGCTGGGTCACCAGAAGAACCAGAACAAAAGCACTGGCGCTATAGCCATAAAGAAACAGTTCCACGGCGATTAAACCACAGCCAACATACAATAGTGCTGTCAGCGCTTGTACGGGTACAACCGGCTCTCCTTCAAGATCGCTGGCATAAGCGATTTTACGCGTTTCACCATGAAAAGCAAAGTGCCAGCGCCGGAACAGATGCTGGAGTTTGCCACTGCAATCTTTAACCGGTTTACCATAGCAGCAACCAAAACTGATGCAACCTAAACGTCCCAAACCTTCACCAAAGGCATAGGCAATGGCAATAGCAGCTAAAACGGTTGCCACAGGCAGAGACTGCCCGGTCAGCCAACTGACCAGGACAACAATCCAGGGAGCAACCAGGATACCAACGAAAACGGCCCCACCAACAGTGAAGGTATGAGCCTTCCCTTCAACGATTCTCGCCACCAGGCGTGATGCCGGCACACACACTGACAGGACAAATGCCGCTACCAGCATGACTCCACTTAGGGGGACCCGGGCGGCGCCGAGCAAAATCAGCAGCAGCGTCAAAGCAACCAAGTAGGCATTCGCTGTCAATAATCCATACCAGGTCAAGTTGACTCCTTGCCATTGGCCATTACCAAGCGCTTTTAACGGTAGCGTCGCTAACATCTGCCAGCCATCACGTGGCAAAACTCTAAAACCCCAGAACAGCATGGCACCAAACAACAGAGTGAGAATGCCGACAAATAATTCATTCATGACAATGTTCCTCCTTGAGGAAAGAGTTGGGCCAGGCAAGTAATGACCGTACTTGAATATCGGTTTCAACTAAGGGTTGCTTGAACCCAAAACAGAAACGACTGCTGACATCACGGCGCTGCTGATTATTGATTAAATCGTCAGCAAAGCGAACGCGGCCTTTTTCAAACATAACCACATCGGTACTGCTGCCGGGACGATAAAGGCTTTTAGGCGCCCCTTTAACGACAAACATTCCCTTACTTAGTGGCTGAGGATTGTCATATCGTTCGGCGCTGTAACACTGCACAATATCGCCAATCATCAGCGCCACGATCTCAAGCATGGCAACTTTGCCAACCTGGCTACCACCAGGTACATCGGTATCAATAATGGTGACAACCCGGCGATTTTTAGATAATGGCGTGACTTCGGTCACCATCGCCTGAGGATTACAAGAATGAAAAACCCCATCAACATCATAAATATCAATAATCTGGCCAGAAACTGGGAGATGGTTATAATGATATTTATCGGGTGTAAGACGAAAGATGGCAAAATCTCCGTCATAAAATGTCTTTAACCAAGGACTATCCGTCCCCAGTAATTCATTAACACTGAAAAACTTGCCCTTGATTTCAAACTGTTGATGCTGTGCCAATGAACCGACGATAACCCGAGCATCGGCGGGCGACACAATAGCTTCTGCCTCCATAGGCAAAGCACGGCAACTCCAATAGCGAATTTTACGCTCAAAGACCTTACGCGCCGTATTAAGAGTATGCGGAGGATCAAGGCACTCACTCAGTTCACCACCAACTTCGCGCAAAAAACTGCTATTGCCACAAATTCGACTTGAAAGAGCAAGATCATAATTGAGCAAACCAAGTAACGCAGAGGTACGTGGTCCGGTTATTATCCGGAAAAGTCCTGGCGCATTTTCACGCAAGGGGTGATATAGCCAACGTACGATGCGGTCACCAAAAAGAGGTTCGTTACAGACACGCCCGCTGGTCCGGTCGATATATTGATGTGTCAGTTCCATAAATATCCTGTTGTGAACAATAGCTACTGTCTTGTGGCTGACGATCACGATATTCGATCAACAGCAACAGCTTCAGCAGCCGATTTAAAGGCTGTCGTCCCAGGCGATCAGCAAAGGTATCGGCTTGCACCGCCGTGGTAAACGCCTGAACACTTTTCTCCTGCATAAGTTCGCGCAGCATGTCCCGGCAGCGCTGATCAGCAACGGTAACAGTCTTGTCCATCTGGGCCAGATCCTGCTGCATAATGGTGTAAGCTTGCTGCAGATGCTGCTTCCGCAAGTCCTGACGATAATAACGTTCTGCCTCCTGGTTAAATTCCCGCGCATCACGCTTTAATGGATTTTTACTGTTATCGCCTGTAATGCCAGCAATAAGACGGCCAGAAGCGGCATATTCTGCCGGTTGATCAAGCCGTAACCAGAGATCATTGATCAGCTCACCAAAGCCAAATTCTTCGATCAAGTCACCTGCATCCTGACGTAATAGCGCAATCAACCCCTTACAATAATCCTGATGATAAACACGCAGGTAACCAGGGTAACGACGGCTGGCTCTGATGCGACCAGTGCATTTAAGAATGCGTAACAAAAATCGGTTGCGGGTATTTTTAAGAACATAAAAAGTCGGAATACCGATTGCTTTCGCAAAAAAGATCTGCCGTCGTTCACTTTCGGCAAAAGGGGTATCCGGGATAAAGCGATGACGCACCTGCCCCTGGGCCATATAACGAAACGCCAGGGCAGTGATCAACACCTGCAAATTGGTTGCAGCAGCCATATCCCGCTCAAAATCGGGAAACAGACTGTAATGGCGACCTTCAAAACCACTGAAGCCCATGGTGTTGAACTCACGCAGTTTAAAAAACTGGTAAAGGGACATTTGACGGTCAAACACCCCCATGTCAGCCAGATCCTCTTTCAGTTGGTCCTGATTACCCAAGCGCCCGTTATAGGCTGGACTCTGATCGGTACTTAAAAAGCAGACCGGGTAATCCAGCAAACGAAAATCGGGCACCAGATCACCATGCATGGAGAAACTGCGGCTTAGTAAACGGTCAAAGCGGGGCGGGCCAAAAGGGGTCAGGGAATGGCCAAAGAACGACAAACTGGCTTTCTTTTTCCAGCGCCGCCACAACATGCGTAGATGGGTAAAGTCGAGTTGGTGGGGTAAGAAACCGAGGGCCTTTTCAGGGTGAAAATCAGAAAAATCAAGTCGATAGGGTGCCGCACTATAAGTGGTGGCAAATAGCGGTAAAAAATGTTCCATGATTTTACACGCCAGATCACCGACAAATTTTTCCTGCGCTGGCCCAAAACCGTTCATACTCTGGCAGGCCCGCGTCAGTTTTTGGCTACCGAGGCTGATATGTACCCCATTATTCGACAGGCTTGTGTTGGATACATTAGGCAACACCACCAGATTGTTAGTAATGATGCCAGCTTCACGCAGCTTTGCCACAGCATTGAGCTGACTGCGGCTTAGCACCTGATGGCACAGTTCCATGTAACTGTGCTTTCCTTCCCCCTGGTTCCAGCCCGACAGACACGGGCTCATGAATAACTGACGGTAAAAGGCATCGGGCACCATCTCATTGAGAGCCTTCTGCCGCAACGGAGGATGGGGAGCAAAGTAGATCAGTGCCTGCTGACCACTTTCAAGCAGACCGAAATTAACATTGGCGTAGTGAACCAGTAGCTGAGTAAATAAAAACCGCTTGGCAGTCTCTTTGGCCAAAGCTTGCCCCATGCCATTTTGTGGGGTCAGTTTTGCAACGTGAAAGGAGAATGTTTCAGGTGAGGTGTTATCACTTAAGAAATGCTCTAACAGATCCTCACCAATCGCTTGCAACGCTTTAGGCAAGGCCTGATTACCAATCAGATCAGCCAATGCCAGCTTAAGCAGATAGCTGACCGGAACCCGTAGCAGCGGCTCACCATTGTCCCCCTGCAACTGAAAGCGTTCAGCATCACTGCGCTGACCAGCTTGGGGGTTTTGTTTATCAGCACATAAATCAAGCTGAAAAACTTTTTCCGCATAGCGCGACAAGCAGCGCCGGGGAAAGCGTACCCAGCTATTTTCCCACACCATCTGCTTATTAGCCGCTAAAAACTCGGTCAGGGCAGTCACTGTATGTTCTGGTGCTTCACCACTGCGGGTACGACGCTGTAAATTGGCAAAGAAACGTGAGGTTTCTATTTCCTGAGGGAGATCAGCCTGATCTTTGCTGCCGATAACAACAGCCTGAAGTTCACTTTCGCTCCCTGCAGTGACATCATCACCACAAAAGGGCAGACACATTGTTGAGGAACGATCTGTTCCCAGTTCTAAAGCAGCAAAACAACTTTCCAGATCAGCCGGTAAAGAAAGATCAGCGGGAATGAGAGATTGTATAGTGCGCGACATAGTAGTAAGGCCACTCCTTTGATTTAAGCTGCACCAGCATGCCTCGCATATATTTGATTTTCATGTTTACACTGTCAGCAATCTGTTAGCCGGAATCTTACATAGCCCATATCATTTCTTAACAATTGCTTGCCAAGCTGACTGAAATTCATTTCAGGAGGCTACCATTGACGAAAAAATCATTTCTTCTCGACACCAATGTTCTGCTTCACGATGCCAATTCCCTGTTTTCCTTTGAGGATAATGAAGTCATCCTCCCCCTGCCCGTTATTGAAGAGCTTGATCGCTTCAAAAAAGATGCCAGTGAAAATGGCCGCAACGCCAGACAGGTGTCTCGTGATCTCGACCGATTACGCAAACAAGGGGTGTTGACCAATGGCGGGGTCGAACTTGCCAATGGTGGCCGCTTGCGAGTGGTGGTCACCCGCAATAACTGTCTGGACCAGCTTCCACACGAACTGCGCAACCCATGTGTAGACCATCAGATTCTGGCCATCGCCCTGCAAGAGAAACAACGCACTCAAAATGCAGCCGTGCTCGTCACAAAAGATATCAATTTACGCATCAAAGCCCATGCTGTTGGCCTGACAGCAGAGGACTATGAAACAGATAAAGTCTCCTTTGATACCCTGTTCAGTGGTGTAGAACAGCTTGACCTGAGCAGTGAACAGATCGATCTGTTTTTTCATCACCAGAAGTTGAGTAGATTTTCTGCCCAGTTGGCCCCCAATACTTGTGTGACCCTTAACGCCCTCGATAATGATAATCAAAAAGGGATCGCCCGTTACGATGCCGGTTATCAGGCTCTGGTTCCGTTGCAAACCCTTCCTGGTGATGGTTTCTGGGGTATCACCCCGCGCAACCTGGAACAGAAATTCGCCTTTGAATTGCTGAGTCACCCCGATATTCACCTTGTCACCCTGGTCGGACAAGCCGGTACCGGTAAAACCCTGATGGCTTTGGCAGCTGGTTTACAAATGGTGACCGAAGCCAACCTGTATTCGCGCTTACTGGTGTCACGGCCGGTATTTCCCATGGGGCGAGATCTTGGTTTTCTGCCGGGTGATGTCGAGGAGAAACTGGCCCCCTGGATGCAACCGATCAATGATAACCTGGATCTGTTGCTCAATGATGGCAGGAGCAAAGGTAAAGGGCAAAGACGGCATCAGGAACTAAAAGAGATGGGAATTATTTCGGTTGAACCGTTGACCTACATCCGCGGACGCTCTATTCCCCGTCAGTATATGATCGTTGATGAAGCTCAAAACCTCACCCCCCATGAAGTCAAAACCATCATCACCCGAGCCGGGGAGGGGAGTAAAATTGTCCTGACCGGCGACCCTGAACAGATCGATAATCCCTATGTTGATGCCTCAAGTAACGGACTCACCTATGTTGTTGAACGCTTTCGTAATAATCCCTTAGCCGGCCATATTCAATTGCACAAAGGTGAACGTTCGGCCCTGGCTAATGCTGCTTGTGAGTTGCTGTAAATTATGACTGATCATATTCAAGATATTCGCGTCACCAGCTGGGCCCATTTACAGGAAGAACTATTTGAGGACTCCTGGAACGATGATATCGGCCGTTTTCGTTCTCGTTACGCCTACCGTGGCCTATCGGACAGTGAATATACTCTCGAAACGACCTTGATCCGCCTGGGCGGCCCCTACCAGAACCTGGAACGCCACCTGCTGCGTAACTTTAAAAAATATGCGCGGGGTAATCTGGTTGAACAGGATTCCGTCTGGCACTGGCTGGCCGTCGCCCAGCATTACGGGCTCCCCACACGCTTGCTCGACTGGACCTATTCACCATATGTAGCCCTTCATTTTGCCACAGCCAATATTGACCGTTACGACAGTGATGGTGCCATTTGGGTGGTCAACTACCAGAAAACCCACCAATTACTGCCACCAGATCTGGCTGATAAACTGGAAGAAGAGGGTGCTAATGTATTCACCGTTGAAATGCTATCTGAAACCCTGACCAGCCTTAACGACCTGGCTGCCAGCTCACAAACCGACTTCACCCTGTTTGTCGAGCCCCCGTCCATCGATGATCGCATCACCAATCAGTACGCCCTGTTCTCCATCATGCCCCGCTCCAACAGCGCCCTGGACGACTGGCTCGTCCACCAACCCCATTTGTGGCGACGCATTATTATCCCCGCGCCACTAAAATGGGAAATCCGCGACAAACTGGACCAGGCCAATATTTCTGAGCGGGTGTTGTTTCCAGGGTTGGATGGGCTGAGTTCTTGGTTGAAGCGGCAGTATAGTCCGAAGCATGGGGAGAGGGAGGTATGGAATATTACATCTCTTAAAAGTGCTTAACCTCTAATTTAAAAACAACTCTGCAATGATTCTATAAGTTAAAGCAGAATCTATTTTCTGTATCGAAGATACATCTTTTCAATATGATTATCTACATTATCTAAATTCAGTTTCACTCCAAAATCTGTAGGAACTTCAATTTTGTTTAAATTGAACAGTATTTCTAAAATCATATTTCCAACTGTTTCTCTATAGTGGCTCGGATCAATGTACCATTTCATCGGGAAATTATGGTTAATAGTCGGGACAGCTTCCTTTGTTATGCTGTTATATCCACTAAAATCCCATAATTCGACACTATTTTGAGGAGAATTTGTAGCATATATAGTCTTACTTAATAATTTAATCCAGGCTTTATAATCTTCAAAAAAAGAGCTATCTACCACTAAATCTAATATCTTTCTATGCACAGGAGAAATATAAATATATATATCAATATTATTTTCTTTAGAAAGTTTCACAAGCCATTCAACAAATGACAGTTCTTTTTTTATGATTGAATTATAATTAATACTTTTTATCCGATTTAACCTTCTTTTAAATCTATCTTCAACAATATTAAAATGATGTGCATAGTTTATTTTAGATTTATTTTCTTCCGTAACTAAAAAACCATTATCTATTTTTAGTAATCCATGTTTGGTTAAAAAAATATTATCAAAAACGGTTACTACTGAATCATAAAGACTTTGGCTAGAAATAATATTTTCTAACTTTAATAATATAAAAGTACTTTTTTCCTGATTTGTTACTCTGCCATCTATAATCCCCTCTCCAAAATCAATTCCCCATATTATTCTTTTGACATTTGATTTCTCTAACTCATTTTTAAACAGCTCAAAGTCATAAAAGTTTGCGCCGCTATATGCTGCATTATAACCCTTATTTGATTCTGGCAAAAAATCAGGATTCAACCCTCTTAAAACCCGTGAACTGCCTAAAAATATAGTTTCATACTTATTACTTACAATATTTTTTTTGGTTGTCTTTATCCAATTAGATTTATCACTATATTTCCTAGTTTTTATTTTATTAAATCTATCAATGTTAACTATATTGAAATCGCCATAAGGATCAACTAATATTGTAAAAATTATAAGAATTATAAATAAACTTACCAAGAACAAAAAATAATTTTTTAAATATCTCTTAAATTTATACATAGATTAAAATCTAAAATATTCAAACATACTTATAGTATAGTCAGCATTAAAAGAATAAATAATTGTTATAAAAGAGATAAGAGCCATAAAAAACGCCCAAACTTTATTTGGAGTCCAGGTTAATTTTTGATTTATTTTCAAAAGTCGTTCTGTTCCTAAAGCGGGTTCATAGTGATAAAGAAATTCGTAGACATTAGGCATAAATAAAATAACAATTATCGGAATTATTAATAAGCGAAAACATCCCATCAACTCACCTGCTACAAATCTATTTAGAAAAAAACCATCAAAACTAATTAAAGATGAATTTATCCAACTTAAATAATCATAAAATATTGGACTTAAAGAGATTCCATTCATGCCTACCATAGACAAGATTATTGCTTTTATTTCCTCTAAAGATTGAGCCCTGAAACAGATCCCTATACATAAAATTCCTGCTATGAGAAGCCCCGATTTTAATCTAACCACTAAAGGATGCGGTGGTTTAATTTTGATGCTTGCTCCTCTAGTGTATTCCTTCCACAGATAAAAACCGACTGCCATTGTCGCATTAAGCAGCCCCCAAAGAAAAAAATTAAAAGAAAACCCATGCCACAAACCAGAAAGAATCAGCATTATAAATGTACTAACGCTGACAGCAAAACGTGTCTTGGATATTTTCTTTTTCAAAGGTATTTTAATCAGTAAAGACAATAAAGGGCGTACCAAATAATCACTGAAATAACGATAAAGAGTAATGTGCCAACGTGTAAATCCTTCCATTATTCCCCGTGCCCTAAACGGTGAATTAAAATTGATAGGCAACTTAATGCCAAACATTCGAGCAACTCCAACCGCCATGTCTGAATATGATGAAAAATCAAAGTAGAGTTGGAGGGTAAAAGCAAAAGCACCAACCCACGCCTCTGCCATCGTTGGGATAGCCCCCTGAGAAACACCGTTGAATATACCATTTGCAACAATTCCTGCACGGTTGGAGCAAATTATTTTTTTACTAGCTCCCAAAATAAAAATTGTCAACCCGATAGCCAAATTTTCATATTGAAAAACATATGTCTTAGGGTTCTTCAATTGTGGGACAATTTCCTGAAAACGAACGATGGGTCCAGCTATTAGCTGGGGGAAAAAACCGACGAATAGTGCGTAGTTTAGAAAAGTTTCTTTAAAAATATCTTTCCGATAAAGATCTATTAAATAAGCGATCTGTTGAAGAGAAAAAAAAGACAAGCCTAAAGGAACAAAACTGTCAGTAAAAGCAGTTTTGTAGTTTGCAACAGAATCTACCTCAAACAGTGAATAGCTTTTATAAAAAATCAATATTCCTAAATTTAGAAAAATTCCTAATGATAAAATAATTTTTCTAAGTTTTTGATCAGAGTTCTTTTCTAAACATGTTCCAAGGCAGAAATTTAAACAAATTGACAGCAATAATAGAAATAGATTTGCCCTTGTTCCCAGAAAATAAAAGAGACAAGAGATTACGATTAACCATACTCGTGCATCCAAGCCGCCCTTTCTTCCCAGAAAATAATAGCCTGTTAAACTAATAGGCAAAAACATACATATAAAGTTAATAGTATGAAAAAGCATGCTAGTTGTTATTTTTAGAAATCAGATAATCTCCGATGCACAAACAATCCAAACCGGTTGTGAATAACACGGCCACGGCATCTTCAATACTGTGAATAATTGGCTTTCCCATAATATTAAAACTAGTATTCAAAACAATGGGGACACCAGTAATCTCATAAAAGGCAGAGATGAGATCATAATATTTAATATTATTAGCGCGGGAGACAGTTTGCAGTCTGCCTGTATTATCCCGATGAACAACTGCTGGTATTTTTGCAAGGGAGTTATTTTTCCAACGGGCAGTAAAGGACATGTAAGGACTGACAGTTGCTCTATCAAACCATTCATCAACGTACTCTTCCAATACTGCCGGTGCAAACGGTCTAAAACCTTCTCTGAATTTCACCTTATTATTAATTAAATCTTTCATTCCGCAAGCTCTTGGGTCCGCTAGTATTGAACGATTCCCCAGGGCTCGCGGACCAAACTCTGCTCGGCCCTGAACCCAGCCAACAATCTTTCCCTCGGCCAAACAACGAGCAACCTCCTGATGAACTGTACCAGGATAGTGCCCAATATATTGTGATGGGTAAAAACGAACCAGCCTGTCAAAAGATTTAGCCTTCATTGGGGAACCAAGAAAAGCCGACCTCCAACTTGAGCAGGATGTACCTGACGGGTGATCTGACTTATAGGCTAGTAATGCGGCGCCAACGGCATTCCCGTCATCTCCTGGCGCACAAGGGACATGAATATCCTGAAAAGAGGTACAACTGAGAATCTTTCCATTAAAAGCGGAATTTAAAGCACAACCACCCCCCAAAACCAGATTCGTCGAATTTCCTTTTCCGTATAGATTATTTATTAATGCTGTCATTTTTTGTTCAAAAACAAACTGCCCTGCAAAAGCCAGGTCAGCAACAACTTCAGGATTCATCATTTTTTCTCCGGCAATCTCAGCTTGCAAACTTTGTAACAAGCTATTTAGCACGGAAGTTTTAGGAAAAATAATACGACAACCATCAATGCCCAGCATTTTATCCATAATACCGATAAAAAGGTCATTTCGTTGACCATAAGCGGCTAGGCCCATGATCTTTCCCTCATCTCCCTTTCTCCAATTAAAACCACATAACTCTGTAATTTTAGAATAAAAGGCCCCCAAACTACCTGGTCCCCAAGACCTTTGCAATCGCTGAAGTTGACCATTTCGATATTCAAAAGCAGTTGCCGCACCAATTTCGCCTTCGCCGTCGACGATAAGGCATAGAGCATCGTTAAAATTGGAGCTGTAACAAGCCATAGCTGCGTGACATAGGTGATGATCGTACTGCCTGAAACTTAATTGCTTGTTGCCATATCTGTGCCACAGCAAATTCTTTAATAATTGTCCACAACTTTGAAACGCCTGCGCTTGAGAATAAGCAAGCCATTGAATCTCTGATTCAGGCTGCAGAAAAGGAGAGATGTTTCGATCAGGGTGTTGCCCGGAAAGGGCATCACTAGGATTGCTACTGGCAGATGAAGGTAGAAAATCCTTGCCCGTAAATGACAAAGATGACCACGATGAAGCTAAGACAAATTCAGCCTCAGGATCACAATATTCTGGGATAATTTGTTCAAGCAGTTGCCAATGGTCAGAAGCAATATCCCAGGCTCTCTTTTGTTGAAAGAAACGCTCGAGAGCTTCTGCAAATAGTAATTCGCCATTTGGGCTTACAATCGCGATGGCAGGATCATGCGCTCCATTGGAAATACCGATATAATAGGGCATGTGGTTTATTCCACCACTTGCTTCATGACCGTAGCGGCCAATTCATTAACCGTTCTATGCTCAAAAAACAAACTGACATCCAAATCGATATGAAGCCAGTCCTCCAATTCTGCTCCCAAAGATAAGGCATCCATCGATTCAAAACCGTAACTAGCATCTATAGCCAGATCTTCATTGATTGATTGACTGTCAATGTTAAGGGTCTGTGCTACAAATTTTTTTATAAACTGTTTAATCTCTTCCAGAGTAACCATTTATTATTCCTTTACATCATTATAAAAAATATTAAATAGATTCTGTATCTACCTAGTCAGAATATTTTCTCCATTTTTAATCCGTTCCAGCAAACAAGAAGGCACCAGCTTACCATCGATATACATGGAATCGGGACACCCATCGCAAAGATTCCAGCCCTCCGGAGTCAGGTCAGGGCCATCAATCAAAATAACCGACTGACGATAAATTTTCTTTTCTGTCAGGGTTTTAGACCAATAATCTGTCGGCTCAAACAAATAACGACCTCGTTCTTTGAGATGGGTTTCCTGGATATTTCGGAATGCTTCAGGAGAAAAGGAGCCTTTCTTTTTTCCATTACGATACAAAGTTGCTGCATACATCCAAGCAATATCCTGATTCAAGATCTTACCAATGTAAGCACAATACTCCAGATCAAATGCTTTCTCGACTCGATTAATCAAGTCTTCATATGCGTAGGTTAAATTGTGTTTTAGTGTTTTTCCTGGAAGATTTTCTTTATAAACAGTAAAAGTAACTAAATCCACAATATCCGAATTCTCAATAAAAAATGGAGCGAGGATTTCAACATCATCCATATTGCGGCTAGAAACGGACATGATAAAACCAAGCTTGATACCACCGACACGGCGAAACAGATCACAATATTCAGCTCTAAGGCGATTCGCACTATGTTCGTCAGCTATACCATCACGCTGCTGAAATTTATCAATATGGATGCACACCTTATTAAGGCCTGCCTGCTTAAGTTCATTAAGCTTTTGTTCATCCAAAAGAACGGCATTAGTAAACAAGAAACTATTAATCCCAAGTGAGGTAATATGCTCAATCAACTCGGTTAAATGCGGATAAAGTAATGGCTCACCACCTCCGATGGAAATATTCTGAACATTGCGTTTTTCAATGAAAAAAGTAATTTGTTTCTTCAATTCTGCCAAATCAACATGTTCTGCTCGGTGATCTGCCTCACAAACTCCTCTAAAACATCCTGGACATCTAAGTTGACAATGGGTTGTCGGCTCAATCCAACCATTGGCGTTATTATAAGCAGTCCATGGAATTCGGTAGAGTTGTTTTGCTAATTCCTGCTGTGTTTTAGCCACAGATTTCTCCTGTTATTTGATGATATTTTCGATTTTTTGCCAAACTGTAATAAGAAGTTTTCTCGTCTTGGGTCCAAAAACCGTCTAAATAATCAGCCCGTACATTCTGACGCATAATCTTTCCACTGGTCGTTCTGGGTAATGCATGGGGTTTAACAAAAACGACATCAAAGGGAAGAAAGCCAAACTCAGAAGAAAAAGAATCACAAACCATAGCAACAATGACATCTTTGCCAGCCAGGCAAAGCCCTTTTTCTATTTCACAAATCAGCACAGCTTTTTCTTCTCCATCAACAAAAACCGAAAAGGCTGCACTTCCGCCATTAATAATATCCGGATGGCTTTGTTCGGCTGTCAATTCAAGATCTGTTGCAGCAAAATTTTCACCCTTAATAATAAGAACATCCTTTATCCGTCCAGTGATATATAATTCACCTTCGCGTATAAAACCAAGATCTCCTGTTCGAAAATACTGCTTTGAGGTCTTTCCTTTCAACTGCGCCTTAAAAACCCTATTTGTCTCTTTTTCATTACGCCAATATCCCATTGCCAGATTACTCCCTGTCAGCCAGACCTCGCCAATTTTTCCTTCAGGCAACACCGTACAACTCACAGGCTCAACAATGGTAACCTTCTGATCCCCTATTGGGATACCACAACTGACCAACTCATTCTGTATGTTTAAGTTTGAGCTTGAAAGACTTTTCTTACTACTATTCATTGGTTTATGGGTAGCTATTCCCACATTCGGCTCCACACCTGAAACCATCAGGGTACTCTCCGATAATCCATACAGAGGTAAAAGAGATTTTTTCTGAAACCCTGCAGACTTAAATCGTTGATAAAATTTATCCAGGGTTTTTAACCTTACTGGCTCAGCACCAATATAAGCAGAACACCAAGAGCTTAAATCCAGTTCAGTACTTTCATGCTCTTTAATTCGCGACAAACAGAGTTCATAAGCAAAATTAGGAGCCCCTGATAAAGTTCCCTGATAATCAGAAATAGCTTTTAACCAACGTACCGGTCTTTTTATGAAATCCAAAGGTTTCATAATAACGCTATGACAACCAATAAAGACTGGATGGATAATGTGCCCAACAAGCCCCATGTCATGAAACAAAGGCAACCAAGAAACATGAACAGAATTGGCTGATGCACCAAAGTAGGTTGCTATAGCACTGACATTGGCTAAAATATTCTGCTCACTCACCATGACCCCTTTGGGTTTTCCGGTACTTCCAGAAGTATATTGGAGAAATGCAGGTTTGCCATTACTCTTATCGCTTCTGCGCCAAAGCGTTTCATCGACACAATCACATTCCTGTAATGTCAACCACCTGCAAGCACTTACAGATGATTGCTTAAACGACTCTTTCTCCCGAACCGACTGGAAAACCTGACGATCAGTAATGATTACTTCAATACCAGCATCATATGCAATGGAATCAAGTCTTGACCAAGATTTTCCAAATTGGGGGACAGGTGCAGGAACAGCTGTTACTCCAGCATAGATACAACCCAAAAAGGCACAGGCAAAATGAACAGGATTATCCAATAACAACATAAGCGGCTGACGATTAAAACCATTAGCCGTCAGGAATAGTGAGATTTTCCTAGCTGTCATATCCAGTTCAAAAAAAGAAATTGTTTCCTTTACTTGACAGGTATCAACTAGAAAAGTAAAAGCTGTTCGGGTTGGAGTATGCTCAGCATGACTCATTAAAATATCGCTAAGACTCTTATCGTTTGTTGAATTCATCATAGATAATTTAAATCTATTCCGGTGGTTGAAACATAAATTACAGACTAAATATATATTGAATCGCGAATATTATTTCTCAAATATTCAACGACATTTTTTTGTTCTATAGACGTTACACTCATACGACTTGTCCGCATCATCTTGTTTAAATAAACAATCAATTGCTTTATTAGATCGAGAGAGTAGCCTTCCTGAAGCATCATCGGTATAAAAAAACAAAGTTTCGGAGCGTAAATTGAACCTTGGATATTATCAATCATGTATTCTTTCCATTGGATAGCTTCCTGCCATGTCATACTTTTATGTTTCCAGCTACACTGCTCTCCAGTTATGCCATACTCAGCGGTCATAGCATTAACATCTGCCAACTTGTCATGATAATAAAAATTGACATCATAAAAAGTCGTAGGATGATCTTCCATAAAAGAAACTGTATTCATAACAGAACTTCTACTTTCCCCTGGAAAACCAACTATGAGGCTTGCGAAAGACAAAATTCCTGCCAGGTTTAATCCATCAATACTCTTTGCATAATTGCTCAGCACTGCAGCTTTATTCATATTATCAAGAATCTTCTGATCACCCGATTCCAAACCTAAAAACACGCTAAGAGCTCCGGATTCTGCCATCAATTCAATTGCTTCCTGATCCAGGTTAGAGGCCCTAATAAAACTACTCCAGTTAAAATTAAATTTTTCCTTTATCATCATTTTTAAAATAGCTTTGAAGTGTGGCAAAGGAATATTGAAAGAATCATCGGTAAAAAAGAGTAATCCAATTCCTAGGTCACGCAGATCACACATTTCTTTCTTTATAAATTCCAATGGTTTGGATTCCATTGAGGAAAAAAACTTAGGATAATTACAAAAACGACACCTAAAATGGCACCCCCGGGTGGTTTGCAAATAGCCAGTGCGACAGGTTATATCTGTTGAAAATTGTTTCCAATCAATGACATGATCAGCTAAATTGGTAACTTCTTCACATTTTTTAGTCTGGGTAAAATAACCATCAGGTCCTTTTATTGCTAAATTGCCAACATTTAAAAGAGACCCCAGGGTCCCACTCTTAAGGACATCTGCCACCAAAGCCAGAGTTTCAAGTCCTTTTTCTTCAATCACATAGATATCAGCACCTAATTTTTGAAAATAGAGGTTTTGCTGGTTCTCATCTGGATTGAGTTTACAATAGCGATAAATTTTGGGACCACCAAGAACAATAGGAACCTCAGGATCAAGCTGCCTGATAAAATCGACAATCTCTCTTAATGGCTCGTTATCCCAAAGCTCATAAAACATAGTCGTTATTACAACAGCTGTCGGTCTTAGAGCTACAAATTGACGTAACCTATCTTTTCCATCCTGAAAAGACTTTATTATTTTAACCTTATGGCCATGCCTACTCAGATAAGAAGCTAAGTTTGGATAAGCTGGGTTTAACGGATCAGTCAAAGTCTCTATTCGAGAGCATCCCTCTGCATTTAGCGCCGTATTAATTAAGTATGGATAATCACAGGATTTACCATCAGAAAAACCGACGGATCGCAATGAATAATTATCGTATGCTCCTGATATTTTTCTAGTTTTCCACAGCCAATTTACCAATTGTTGCTCATGTTCCATATTTTCATTATGACCAACAATAACAACTTCAGATTGTTTCATTATATCTCCCCAAACTGGCTATATCTGATTTTACAGTAAATAAATAGTTATGAATATCAATCTTAAAAAGTATTATTTACCATAAAATAAGAAAATGCTTAATTTTTAAACCTTATTAATTTATTGCGCTTTTGTTAGTTTACTACAACATTTCAAACAATTTCCTCACAAACCCCTCATCCCCATCTAATCTTGCCGTCCACAATAGAGCGAAAACGATATAGAGAAGACGGAGAGAAAGAGATGGCATTAGCCGACCTGCACGTACATTCCAAATATTCCAACCACCCCTCAGAATGGTTCCTGCAACGCCTTGGGGCTTCTGAGTCCTACACGGACCCTGACACTATCTACAAAATGGCCCGCAAGCGGGGGATGGACTTTGTTACGGTCACCGACCATAACCGCATCAAAGCGTCTATGGAGCTGGTCAAAAAGCACCCCAAGCACTGCTTTACCGGGGTTGAGTCTACAGCTTATTTTCCTGAAGATAACTGCAAGGTCCACGTGCTTATTTATGGCCTTAACCGGGAACAGTTCGTTAAAATCCAGAAAAAACGTCTGAATATTTATAAGTTACGCGATTACCTGATGAAGGAAGATCTGGCCTGCGTCGTCGCCCACGCCACCTATTCCGTCAACGGCAAGCTGACTCTTGATCATTTGGAAAAACTGATTCTGCTGTTTAATAACTTTGAGGGGCGTAACGGCAGCCGCAGTGTTTTAAATAACAATGTCTTAAGTAAAGTGTTGTCCGAATTAACCGCTGAGGATATTGAACGCCTCCAGCAGAAACATAACATCGAACCCTGGGGCCCCTTACCATGGCGTAAAGGACTCACTGGTGGATCCGATGATCACGCTGGTTTTTTCATTGCTAAAACCTATACCAAAACAGAGGCCAAGAGTCCTGACCAGTTTCTTGAGCAGCTGAAGAATCAGCGTATGGAACCCCAGGGCCGCCAGAATGATTTCCAGGGCTTGACCTTTGCCATCTACAAAATTGCCTTTGATTTCTCGCAGCATAAGAGCACCGCTTTTTCTCACTCAACATTAAGTGATATGACCCGCTACCTGTTCAGCGATAAGCGCCTCAGCTTCAAAGACCGCTTGCGCCTGAACCGCATGAAGTCGCAGAAAAACAATGCCATTTACCAAAACATTGTCCAGCTGATCGAAACCAGTCGGGCCCTCGATAATGATGATATCGATGCGCGTTTGAATCTACTTTACGACTGCATCAGCAATATTTCCGACCAGTATTTCCGCTCCCTGCTGGAATCTCTTAACACCAATATTGATGAAATGGATATCATCAGTATTATTCAGGGGCTGTCTTCCAGTATTCCTGGAATCTTTCTATCGGTACCATTCTTCTCGGCCTTCCGCCACATGTTTGGCGACCGTGAAGTCATCAATCAATTAGAAGATACCCTGGGCAAGCACAATACCGAACGGAGTAAACGGATTCTGTGGCTGACCGACACCCTGACCGACCTGAACGGGGTTTCCATGACCCTGCAGACCATCGGCAACCTGGCCGAAGAAAAAGGTTACGATATCCGGATCATGTCGAGTCTCAGCGATAGCCAACTAGACAATAAGCTGCCGCTGACCACCCTGGCGATTCCACCCCTCTATACTTTCCAACTACCTCATTACGAGGAATTGAAAATCAATGTGCCTTCCGTATTGCGGATGCTGAAAATGGTGTACGACTACAACCCTGATGAAATCTACATTTCGACCCCTGGCCCCGTTGGGCTATCAGGAATGTTTATGGGCCGGATGTTAGGGACCACGATTAAAGGTATTTACCATACCGATTTTACCGAAGAATCAGCAGCGATCGTCGCCGAACCAGCCATTTCGAATATGATCGAATCCTACAGCAAATGGTTCTTCAATCAATTTGATACTCTGCTGGTACCTACCCAGGAATATATCGATTTACTTAAAGAGCGTGGCTATCGTCATCGCCATATGGAACTGTTCCGCCGTGGCCTGCGCAGTGAACATTTTAAACCACTGCCGAAACCAGATAAATCTGAGACCTGGCGTTCCCGCTTGCTCTATGTCGGTCGTATCTCAAAAGACAAAAACCTCGATTTTCTAATTGATGTGTATCGTCAGGTACGCGTGCTCCATCCCGATGTCAGTCTGACATTTGCCGGCAGTGGCCCATACCTGGAAGATCTGCAGGAGAGCTGCAGCGATATGCCGGAAGTCAATTTCTTAGGCCGGGTGGAGTACAATGAACTCCCTGAACTCTACAACCAATTTGATTTGTTCGTGTTTCCGAGTACAACAGAGACTTTTGGTATGGTCGTTCTTGAAGCACAGGCTTGCGGTATTCCGGCCCTGGTGTCTAATGTCGGAGGACCAAAAGAGATTATCGTCCATGGGGAAACGGGCTATGCATTAAGCGTTGAAAGCAGTGAACCCTGGGTCAATATGATCAGTGATTTGTTAACCGACCAGGCCAGTGATGGCGGGCGCTGTAGCAGCATGGGCAAGGCTGCACGTCAGCGGGTCGAACAACACTATAGCTGGGACAACATCCTGCACGACATGGTCACCACTGATGAACCACGCCAGCAGCGGCATCAGCATCCATCATTAAAGCGAATCCTTAAACTCGCGTCTAATATGATGGTGCATTAACGAGATGGCTATGCTGGAAAATTTCGCAGCTTCGCTACGCATTGGTCAGCAACTGGTGCTAAAAAATCGTCTCCCCGGCCAGTTGGTTATTCAATACACCGACCAGTGTAATGCCAGCTGCCCGCAGTGCGGTATGCGCGTCAGTAACAAATTTGACCGTGCTACTCTTGATAAAGTACGGGTAAAAAAAATTATCCGCAGCGCTGCGGCTAAGGGTGTCTCGGCCTTATCCTTTACCGGTGGTGAACCATTTCTGTTTGTTGATCAGATTTGCCAATTAGCTACTTATGCTGGTGAAAACGGCATTAAGTATATCCGCACCGGCACCAATGGCTTTTTATTCCGTAACGCTGAACATGCCGATTTCAGTGAGCGGATTAAGCGCCTGGCGGACCAGTTAGCAGCGACACCAATTCGTAATATCTGGGTCAGTATAGATTCTGCCGATATCGCCACCCACGAACAGATGCGCGGCTTACCGGGCGTTATACGTGGCATTGAAAAAGCGCTGCCTATTTTTGCTGAACGAGGCATTTTTCTTTCCGCCAACCTGGGGCTTAACCGCAATTTTGCCGGCGCCAGTAAAGACCATGACGGCCTTGATTATGACGATTTTTATCATGGCTTTGATCGTTTCTACCACTTTGTCCATAATCTTGGCTTTACCATCGCTAACGTCTGTTACCCGATGCATAGCGATTCTCAGCAGTCTGACGATGCAGCAGTCTATGCAGCTACCGCCAGCGACCGGATCGTTTATTTTTCGACTGCGGAAAAAATTGCCCTGTTTCAGGCCCTGTCCGATGTGATTCCGAGCCATCGCAACAAACTGCGGATCTTCACCCCCCGCAGCAGCATCCATACCTTAATACAGCAGTACCGGGGAAATACCGAGTTTGTCACCGGTTGCCGTGGTGGTATCGATTATTTCTTTGTCGATAGCCAGAAGGGCTTAACCTATCCCTGCGGCTACCGTGGTGAAGAAAACCTGGGTGATTTTTGCCACCTCGATTTATCAAGAAAAGCTGACCGGGCAGATTGTCGCCAGTGCGATTGGGAATGCTTTCGCGATCCGTCCGAGCTGTTTTCACCGCTTCTGGACCTCCGCCAGAGACCACTATACCTGGCTAAACGCCTGGCCAAAGACCGCACTTTTTTCAAACTGTGGCGAGAAGACCTGCTCTACTATCGTGCTTGCCACTATTTCAATGGCCGTATTGCTCCAAACTCTCACCGCCTGGAAAACTGGCATCAACTTGTCCAGGCACCGTCTGCAACACATATCTGATCAGCAGCTCCACTGATCGACCCACCTCCTTTTAGGCGCTACAAGAAAGCCCACCCTCTCTTACGGGGTGGGCTTTCAGCATTAAAGGTAAATCAGCTCGACTTCTTTTGACTAATTCACGACCACTTCAGAACCATTAAAAATAAAACTCTGCTGAGTAAACTTACTTTCCAGAGTCGAAACATCATCATAATAGTTGGTCGTGACTTCCTCTTCACTGATCAAATGATAATCGGCCTGAACCTGGTCAGCAGAAACTGTCACCAGGACAAAACCATTGCTGGTTGTATTGGCAAATTTCATTTTATCAAAGCCACTGAGCAACGTCGCATCCAGGTTTGTGACCAGCAGATCTTCTGCCAGAGACTGCTGTTCTTCCGTAAAGCTAGACGTTATTGCTGGCAGAGCCTGACGCAAAAATCCGTTAAAAGTCGTTGAGGTCACAGAGGTTCCGGTAAAATCGGCAACGGCATTAGTATCTCCGTCATCCTTGTGTTCGGCTACAAAGGAGGAGTGAATATCACCAGCAATGATAAAGGAGTTGCCCCGCTCTTTTAGCATGCCTATCAAAACGTCGCGCATATTGGGAAAGCCATCCCAATGGTCGACGTTGGCATAAAAGATATTCTGATAATCCGCAGGTAGTGCGGTCTGAGCACTTAAATCCCATAGCAGGGAGATTGTCGATACGGAACTGCCGACACATAGATAAGTGGCATCAGAGCTACTGACGATATTTTTTAACCAATTAAACTGAGGTGTTGTTCCCTCGCTAGCGGTGGTGGTGCTGTCAAATACATTCTCTGCCAACACTGCTGCCGTTGCAGCCTGGGTACTATCGGTTAAATCGAGTCCATCCGACTGTGCCGCAACAATGACACGATAAGCAGCATATAGATCGTAGGTTGCTTTTACTGTTCCATAGCGGGAACCAAATTCACTGAAGTTTTCACCTTTACCAAAGTGCAGATAAGCTATACCACGATCCAGAGCGTTATAAGTCTCGTCATCAATAATCGGCAATGAAGACCCGGTTGCAGTGTTGTACTGGGTAATCAACAGGTTAAAGACATAGGCACTGATATTGCCACTAACGTCACTAGTGGCCTTAGTCGCAGCACTACTGGCATCAAGACCATCACTGACATAAGCCTGAGTTAAAACTCCGATCAGAACCTCTTTATAAGCTGACCAGCTGTCATCATCAATATTGATATATGGGCCAAACGACTCTTTGTAGCCTTCGTATGCCGTTGCACCATAACCACCGGTCTGAACATCAAAAACTGTAATCAGAGCATCTTTATCAAGAACGACACTACCAGGAAAAGCATCTTCTGGAATTAAATGATCGGGCCGAAAACTGCGATAATCGGTGAGGGCTAAATGAAGATGGTGACCAAAACGGAAATCACGGTAGATCCCCTGGCTGTTACTGCCACCAAAAATCTGATCCTCTTCGGTGGTAAAAGCCCCTGTATCGGTGCTGCTTGAAGTATCTACCGGCATATACTCGTACCAGACCTGCTCAGCGCGCTGTCGTCGTGCAGTATTATGTTCGTCAATACTATCATTCAAACCGTTGAAGTACGTCGCGGTATCACTATGGCAATCATCAGTGTACTCATGATCATCCCAGATACCGATGACCGGATAAAGTTCCTGTAGCTGCTGTAACTGGCTGTCAGAGCGGTAGGTTTTATACAGATCCCGGTAATTGCTTAGACTAGAAGCACCATAGTAGATTGTGCCGTCACTGGCAGTCAGTTCAATCGCGCCACTGGTATCGGAAAAGGTTATGGTACGCTTATTGTCAGCGCTTTGAAAGGTTGGATCACCACTGGTTTCGTAGATGTAATCCCCCAGGTAAACGATAAAATCGAGCTCTCCGTCGGGATCATTTTCTACCAACCAGGCCAGGGTATTGTAATATTTGCCGATATAATCCTGACAGCTAAGGAAAGCATATTTGACTGTTACATCAGTATCAGCGCTTGGGGCTGTTTTGGTTCGACCAATGGCGCTCGCATATTGTTTACCATCTTTTGAGTAACGGAAACGATAGTAGTAAATTTGCCCTGCTGTTAAACCTGTTACTTTGACCTTAACACAATGGTCATGGGTTTCTTCAGCGACCACCGTCACGCCATCAACAACTTTTGCAGATAATGATTCGTCGGTTGCAACATCGACGGTCAGGTTAAGATCACCTGATGCCTGACTATCAGCAACCCGCGTCCAGAGGATAATGCTGTCTTGTTTCGGATCTCCAGACATGACTGACTGGGGGAAATATTTTAGACTGGAGGAATGATCATTGTCATCCCCACAACCAGACAAACCGATAATGGCAATTCCGGAAGCGGCAATTACGGTGGTTTTTATAAATTCGCGCCTGGTGAACTGATGCTTTATCATAGCTTTCTCCCGTGAAGTTAAATTTGAATACGGGTGAGAAAAGCGCTATGAAGTTATGGTTGTATAAGCAGGGGATGTGAATTCAATTATTTTTTGCCAACTGTTTAGCAACGATGTCGTGAATGGGTTGATAATCACTATTTTCTACCGCGACCAGTCCTTTGACCTGCATCCCTTGATACATTCTGTTCAAACTGGGATGCTGAGAGAAAAATACCGCGCGAATATCTTTTCGTAGTTGCTCATCCACGCTACCACCAAAAACAAAGGGATCGTAGTGAATCGGTTGTGATGTCCACAGAACATGCAGCTCATCAAACTTGACATGATTATTTCTGATCTCATCATCAAGGCGGGAGCTGGCAACAAAAGCCGCATCTACCTTACCGGTTATAACGGCATCAACGGAACGGTCGTGGGAACCGGTATAGATCTGTTTAGCGAAAAATGACGTTAATGATTGGCCTATCAAATGACTGAATTCCTGATTAGGAATAACAGAACCAGAAGTGCTGGCTGGATCGGTCATAGCAATAATTTTAGATCGTAAATCGCTGATTTTGCTGTATCCGGAATCACTTCTGGCAACAAGAACAGAATTATAATATTCCCCGCTGGGCGTAGTATAACCATTATTCATCATGAATGAGGCAAAGGCGTCAATGTTCTGATCCCGCACCCGAGCATAGGCATACGACGCCGGGCCGAGAACAGCAAAATCGATCGATTGCGAAACCAACCCTTCGATAACCGATTGATAAGACTGCGGCTTGATAATGACAATCGACCTGTTTAACCGCTGTTCAAGCAGATCGAGTAAAGGGCGCAACTCTGCAATCTGCTGATCGAGGTTTTTTTTCGGAATTACAGAAAAATAAAGAGCTCTAGCTTCATTACCATTTTCTTCTGCTGCCACAGGAGTAGGCAATCGCAAGAGACTTATTACCAACACCATTGCCAAGATAACGACAACGCACTTATTCATCATTTACATTCCTGACTGGTTTACGTAAAAAATCACGGGCCTGTTCTTCGTCAACCGGACGGCTGAAAAAGTATCCCTGAACCTGATCACAGCCAGCTAATTTAAGATAAATCAACTGATCATGCCTTTCAATCCCCTCGGCAACAACTGTCATTTTCAGTTTTTTAGCTAAGGCAATGGTCGAGGTAACAATAGCGTTATCATTGCGGCTTTTCTGCATATCATTAATAAAGCTGCGATCAATTTTTAAAGTACTTATCGGTAACGAACGAATATGACTGAGGCTGGAGAAACCATTACCAAAATCGTCAAGTGAAATAGTCACACCGGCTGCGGCCAGACGTTCCAAATTATCGTGAGAAGCCTGCTTATCTTCAAAGATAGCGCTCTCGGTAATTTCTATTTCAATATCACTCGCTGCCAGCTGATATTTTTCCAGCATGGCAAGAAAGTTCTCCGCATAATCTTTTTCTTTTATTTCGGTCGGCGATACGTTAACCGCCACAGGAACTGTTTTTAAGCCAAGAGCCCGCCACTTGACCTGTTGCCGACAAGCAGCTTCGACCACCCAAGCGCCAAGTTTAGAAATATTGCCACTCTCTTCGATACACTCGATAAAATCATTGGGATAGAGGAGATTATGATGTGGGTGCTGCCAGCGAATCAGAGCTTCGAAACCAATAACCCGGGAGTCTTCCAGTCTGACTTTGGGTTGAAAATGAAGGACAAATTCATCATGTTCAACGGCACGTCCAACCCCTTGCTCAAGTTCAAATCTTTGAATGGAAGAATTATTGTTAAGGCTACCATCAAAATAACTGTAACGCCCACGTCCCGATTTTTTCGAGACATACATGGCAGCATCCGCATTACGGATCAGCTCTTCAAGTTCCAGGCCATCACGAGGGAAAATGGCAATGCCAATACTAGGACTGACCGTCAATTCTTCACCATCAAGAAAGCAGGTTTTAGAAATTGTCGCGATAATCTTTTCAGCAACGAGAGAGATATCTGTCAAAGACGGCATTTCGGTCAGCAGAATGACAAATTCATCCCCGCCAAAACGTGCCACAATGTCGCTTTTACGTACCGTTTTGAGCAAACGGTCTGCCACCTCTTGAAGCAACAGATCACCGATTCTGTGTCCCAAGGTGTCATTGATGGTTTTAAACCGATCGAGATCAATAAATAGAAGGCCATAACTGCCATTATTGCGCTTTGCAGCATAAAGATTCTGTTTAGCCAGGGAAACAAATAAGCGCCGATTATAAAGACCCGTCAGGGCATCAAAAGAGGCCGCATCAACCGCATTTTTATGCTCATCCTCCAATTTAGCCAGCAAGATTTTCTTCTCTTCAGCAGAAATTTTTAAAGAGGCAAGATACTGATCTGTCTGATTGAGAAATCTGAGCAACAGAACAAAGCCAGCACTACCAAAAACACTTAAAATGACCATACCCAGTAGAATGCGATAACGGTAGCTGTTGTATTCCTGGAGAGTTTCATCCATCCTTTGACTTAATGAGATAACAACCGGGTAGTTGCGCACCTTACGCACCGCAACCTGGTACTTGCTGGTTTCATGACTATAAGTAAACTGAACCGGATGGTCACTATCAGGGACATTTCGATAATCCGGCTTGGCTGCATACAGATCGGTTTTTGCCAAACCATAATTTTCATAGCGGGCCAAAATATCACCTTGCTCACTAAAAATGGCGATTTTCCCGCTGTGGCCAATATCCAAACCCTGCAGAAAGTTCAACAGGTAACCGAGGTTCATTTCCAGCAACATAACACCTTGAAGCTGGTTTCCCGATTTAAGTGGAAAGATGATAGGTAGTTGCCAATCGGTACCGCCCCCTTTGCCAGAGACTAAAATTCTGGCACTAACGTTCGCATTATCAGCGAAATGAGCACCATATTTTTTTATATCTGTAGCAGTGACAACATTTTGAAAATCAGGCAAGGTCTGATAAATCTGTTGCCCATCAAGGTCATATAGGGCAATCCGGTTAAAAGCCTGCTCACTGTAAATAAAATGTTTAATTTCCGATGGTTGGTTCTGGTTGTGATTTCGCATCCAACCTTGGGCAACTAAACCTATAGCCTGATTTTGATCAATAACCTGATAGAGATTCTCTGCAATGATTGCGGTCAGATTGGCCTGCTGGCGGCTTAAACCCTGTACAATGAAGCGTCGATTTTCACTGAGTTGGCTCAGGGTCATCCCCCAACTGATGGTAACCACCAGGACAAATGCCAAGGAGAGAGCAATTTGCAAATAGCGGGTCTGGCTTTTCAAGGCTGACGCATTATCCTTTTTTCCAAATAAATCGTGAGACACTTTTATGCCATTAGTAATTGTCGCCATCAGCCATCTCTCTTTTGGAAAATTTTATGATGGGTAAATTTCAGGTCAGCAATATCCCCTCCCACGAAGATTAACAATATTCAATCTTATTAAAATGATCAAGTTAGGTGTTTGTGAGTAAAGATAACCAAATCACTCGCAAAAATTTGCCCGTGATTTGGTTCATTGAAAGGGAGTCTAAAGGTCTACTAAAAAGTGCTTTCCCATACCGTTAAGGCACATACATCTCTAATCCGGATGTCTTTAGCAAAGCGGTAATAAATGGTTGCGGATCATCCATACCAACTAAATGCAGGTATGATTTGATGGCAAATTTATCGGGTGAAAAAGCCATATAAAAAGCATTGATCATGTGCCCCGATTGCCACGCCTCAACCTTCAATCTGTTTGCAATCTGTTGCTGACGTTGCTTGGACATGACCGCAACCTGGGTCGAATAGGCGAGATATTCCTGGGCAATGACATATTCATGAGCCATAGCGGAAGGCGATATCTCCAATAAATGCTGAACCATAGCATGGGTTAATTCATGGGCAATGATGCCGGCATACTCTTCCCGATCAAACGTTTCAGAGAGCAGAGAATACACTTTGGCTTGGTTGTTAATGGCGTTAAAGTGCATCAGAGAAATCTCGTGTTGATACGGGTCATAACTGCCATAAACTTCTCCCATCACACTCTTAATCGGTTCGTTCACGAGCTTAATGGTCAAAGGCCGAGGGTGGAAAAGGTTAAAACCTTCCAGAAAAGTGAATGTCTTCGCTGCCGTTGCACAGATAAATGAATGATCGGTATTATCGGTACTGACAATCGTGACAAAAGGCAGATTAGGGCATTGATAAGTCGCTGCCTTGATGGGGGAATAGAAACTCAATAAAAGAAAAAGCGCTAGTGCGAGTCGAGGCATAAGATACCTCCTTTTCGGGAAACAGACATATATATTATAACATATATATATTGGAGTCTGTAAAACTGAGGCGTATTTATCACCTAACCCATGCCAGCACTGTGAAAAGCAAAGAATAAAATGTAAAAATTCAGATCTGACCTGACAGAGCTTGCTTTATCGTCATCATAGCTGGATTCGTACCAATAATGCTTTTGAGCAGATTATGAAGGGGATCAGGCGTCGAACCAGGGTTATCCCTGATGGCCATTCGGCTTTAATAATGTGTGCAGCAAGACTACGACATATTGCCGGAACCAAATAGGGGCAGAAGAAGTATCTGAATATGGACCTACTCAAGGAGCAGGATTTTGAGCAATGAATGGAAGCGGATACAGTACTAGCTGAAGACGGGCGCTGCCGAAAAAGCGAAAGAGTCGTTACACTAACTCGTCATTTTCCAATACTAAGTCGCAGGTTTGCTATGGTGATAAACAATTTGTTTTCAGTCTCTTGAAATGGAACAAATCCATATTTCTCGTAGAAGCTCTTGGCTCCATCTTTAGCATCAACGATGACGAGGGGAAAGGCGACTGAATCACTTGCCATCAGCAACCTTTGAAGAGCATCAACAAGCAACCACTCGCCATAACCTTTTCCTTTGTAGCGTTGATCAACGGCCAGCCGAGCAATCAATCCTCCGGAACTAGCATTATGATGTTTCTTTTGTAGTTTTTCTGGTAGTGCTGTTAAGTCAATAGGTGCCATGGTTAAGCTATAAAAGCCGATGACATGCTCACTATAACTTTCATCTTCAAGGACAAACGTGCGTGTATTGTCTTTCTTTGCCTGCTGGCTCGCCATTAACCTGAAGTAATTATTTAGCGTGACAATGCCACAATCAAATCGGAGACGATCGTGTTTAGCTTTGTCTAGCGGGACCGTCACCATTATCGAGATTTGTCCTTATAGCGAGACGCAGCTTGTTGCAACTGAGGATTAGGACTAGCAGGCTCATCAAGCGCATTTATGAGCATCATGGCATCTTGCTGGCTAAGTTTCAGTGCTCGCTCTTTTTCCATAATTTGTTTTGCTTTTTCAACAGCGGCACTAAGAACAAAAGAGTTAACACTAGACATGCCTGCTATGGCTGCGGCTTGAGATAATAATTCTTGAGTATCTACGTCAACACGCGCAGTGATACGGGGTAACAAAGTCGCCATAAAACCTCCATTCAGTGTCCAAATGGCACATAAAAAGTATGTCATGGCCATTGCAGAATGTCAATTCATGTGTCACTTTGGCACCAAGAGGATTTATGCTTCTTATCTCTCATGACGGTAATGATCAAAATTCTGTGTCATTTCGCTATTATTTACTGAACGAAAGGAATGGCACATGTCCAAACCAGAAAACCCCTTCGATATAGACGCTGCTCTCAAGGCATTGCGTGCAGGTCAGATCCAGATTTTTTACAAATAAAAACTATTTTTTCCCTTTTTTACTCTTCTTTTTATCTGTCTTTTTCTTATCTTTTTTAGGAGCTTTCGGCTCTTTTTTCTTACCCTTCGAATCCTTCTTTTTAACTTTCTTGTCTTTACTCTTTTTATTTTTCGTTTTTTCTTTTGTTTTCTCTTTAGCCTTTTTGACCTTTTCTTCTGTGACCTCCTGAGGCGTATCCAGCTCTACTTCAGGTATCGCTACAGGTTCAGGCTCAGGATCAACCGGTTTTAATACAAATAGCTCTCGTGCAGCAGCTAAAACCTGGGCGGCTCGAATCGAACTGAATCCACGTACGGCGGCAATCTCCTCGACCTGTCTGGCAGCTAGATCCTCTGCACTGCTAATACCACTTTCCATAAGCAACTTTGCGCTAGCCGGTCCAATACCTGTAACCTTTTCAAGTGGTGTTCCCATTACTATCTCCTAGTTGTTATGTTCCTGGATAAAACCTCTGATAAAGCGACGAATTTCTCTGGCAGCACTGGTATCGAGATCTTCACATAGCGATAAAAATTCCTGGCGCTCATCACTGTTAATACGGATCAGCAGTTGGCTGTCTTTTTTATTTTTCTTCTTACTTTTTTTGTCATCGCCCATACGTTCAGCTCCCTGCTGGCAGACCCTTTAATGCCAGAGCAGCATTTTTATAGGCTTTGTTATCTGTGACTTCTTTTTCAACATAATCAGGAGCAATGAATTCCTGGCTCGCTTCAACGCTGTTAAATTCAATTTCAAGGATCTGTAGTGGGGACAGATCTCCGTTAAATATATCGATTTCATAAATCAATGTTCCACGGGGAACGGCATAGCGTACTTTATCGATCCGTTGTCCTTCGGTCAGCGGCCAGAGCATCTCGAATTGTTGCTGGGGAATGACACACTCCTGCTCAAAGCGTTCCAGACCAGCCCCCCTTTTAACCGTCATGGTACAAATACCGGCCCGTTCCCTGATCCGTAATTCACTGTCGCCACTAAGGAGATAGCCCTGGCGAATCGATTCACCTTCTGTTTTGGCAATAAGTTCTTGCGGGACTGAGCGAAGTAAAAACTTACGCTCGATTTCAACATGCTTCATGATTTTCCTTCTCTTAATAAACCGGCGATTTCATGCCACAGGGCCTGATAAGCGCGATTAGCCTGGCGAGCGGGAGCATAAATGTCTATAGGGGAACGATGGATGCCCATTTTTTCCACATCTGCGGAATAGGGGATAGCGTTGCGCAGAAAACGTTTATAGTCCTTGCGCATGGTTAAAGCGGTATCTTTATGCAACTGTTTACGACCATCGACCATAGTAAAAAATGGTACCAGTTTTTTGCGGCTATATTCCTCATCCTTGAAAAATTCCCGCAGCTGGCTGAATGTTCGCTGCGAAAGGGTGGTGGGAATGACCGGAACCAAGACCATATCAGCAGCATTAAAGATATTTTCTGCTAATTGGCTGATGGTTGGAGGGCAATCGAGAATAACCAGATCGTACTCCTTTTTTAACCCATCGAGCATCTGCTTAAGCAGTTTTTTGCGCGCTCCTAACTCCTGTAATAAGACATCGAAATTACGAAAACTTAAATGCGCAGGAATAATATCCAGATTATCGAAATCACTCGCTTTAATTTGCTTAAAAATCTGTTCGTAAGCTTTAAAAAAGCGCTTGCCCCAATTCTTGCTGGCAACCGACTGAACACGGAAATAATAGGAAGAAGCTCCCTGTGAATCCAGGTCGAGCAGTAGCGTACGATAACCGGACTGTGCTGCCCAATAGGCAATATTCACAGCTGATGCGGTTTTACCAACGCCACCTTTGATAGAATAGAACGCCAGTATCTTCATTCCTGCTCCGACTCCTGTGTGGTGAGAGTAAAGTTTTGCTCAAATACCTGCTGAACATCCGCGGCACTGAAAGAACTGATATTGGCAACAACGTAACCACGCTCCTGACGTTGACGATCAAAAAGAACCGCCTGGAGCCCGTTTATAGTCGCCAGTTGCTCGGAGCTGATCTGGCGGACATCAGCAAGATGACCAAGAAACTCGCGCTGCACCGCAAAATCGTTAAAGCGACCCAGATTATCCTGCAGCAGCTTCAGTTGTTTAATCAGTTTTTTGATTTGGCCAGCAGAAAATAATTCGACAAACAATTCCAGCAGGTAGCGCAGCTTTTTACATTCGATACGTAAATCATGTACCGCCTGATCGGGAGTCGCGTCATCGATCTGTGCCCCGTCTTTGACAATACGCGCATACTGCTTGGTTATTTTACCCGCCACCAACTGTTTGACCGGCTGTTGAGCCCGCGCTGTCGCATACGCAGGATCCTCCTCAAGGAGGTTAACCAGAGCACTTACGTCGGCACCATAAGCCGTGTCCTGTATTTCTTTACAAACGCGCTTAAAGGCTGTACGCCGGCGGCGGCGCAATCGTTCGGCAAGCTGCTTAAGTCCAGGATGGAGGTTTTCTGGCAACATCTGCTGATAGGTTGCATAATCGAGTAAAAAAACATCTAAATCACGTAACGTATTGGTTCTTTTACCGAGATTTTTCAGCGCATTGTTCAAAGCCCGGTATTGATCCTGAGAAAATACTTTTTTAAACAAACTCACCAGTGAACGCGCTTTGCGTATATTGACCCGATATTGATGAACAAATTCACTATCGATATCGGCCAGCATCCCCACTTCCTGAGACCGGGCGATATCGAGCAGGCGCGCGATCATGCGCAGCAAAGCGGGCTCAACCGGTTCTTGCGCCTCTAAATCAAAAGTTGGCTTCACAACCGGCTGGTCTACAGTTAAACCTGCCTGCAATAGCTGTTCTTTCAGAGTCAGTGGCGGAATATCAGCACTTGTCAGCTCTTGCCAGGCAGAAGTAATGAGTTCCGTTTCTGCTTCGTAACCACGTAACCCTGTTAATGCCATAAAGCAGCATTCACCCTGATCCGCGATCTTTAACTGTAATAATTTCAAGCGACAGACGGTCTTATCATCGCCATTAAGGATAGCGATCAGTTGCTCTTTTCTAGTGAAATGATATTTAGCCAGAAAGGCACGTAAAAGTACTATTTTTTCCAGCTCAACAGCCAGCTTTCCTGCCGGTAGCTCCCACCAGAAACGGGCACTCGTCGCAGCCGTATCAGCAGCAACCAGCGCACCATTATCCTGGTACAGCAATATTTTCTGGTCAGCACTACGCAGCAGCAGTTGCCCACCACTCCAGACCGACCAATCATAGTCATCAAGAAGAGTAAAATCAGCCTCCTGTTGATCCTTTTTTTCCAGATGAAACTGATCAGGAAGCAGCTTTTCAAACTCAGATAGAGCAATCTTTGCAGGCAATTGCCAGTCACGTTGTATCGTCATAATCACTATTATGACCTGAAGCAGTGAATGATTCAGGTTTTTTGAAGGAGTTAGTAATATAGATAACGTATATACATTGTATATCTTTTTTAGCTATCAATTTCAATACTCTGTTAGCCATATCAAGTAAAAAAAACGATCCTCATCATTTCCTGACAATCAGCTCTTATTATAGCTCCTTATTTTCTGACAGGAGCTCAATATGTCATTTATTAATAGTAGTTGTGCATTTTTACTATGCGGCCTGTTCATGGTACCAAGCCAGGCCTATAGTGTTTCTTCAGAGCAACATCTGTATCGCAAAGCAACCGGCAAAGAGGTTCATTTGTTTAACTGGCGCCTGGAACGTAGTCACGAAATCAGGCTGATAACCGATATCAAGCAGGAACGTGATGTCACGCGCATTAATCAAGAACTGGCAACCCGTTCATGGAGTGTTAAAGATCCTGTGGTCAATACCGACTTACTCGTTTCACGCCACGATAACGAACTGATTATGCGGGGAACTTTTAAAGGCAAAAAGCTGAATAAAACGGTAACCATCGATGATTCCCCCTGGTATCAGGCGTTGTCGGTCTCCTTACAGCAATACACCAACCCGAATATTGGTACCAAAGAGTTCTGGAGCATTCGGCCAGATAATCTTGACGTCCATAAACTACGCGTCATTCCAGCAGGTGTAGAGGAGCTGGAGGTGGATGGACAGCTGACCACAGCCATAAAATTGAAGATTCAGCTACCAGGCTTTAAAGCTGTTTTCTGGAGCTGTCACTACTGGCTACGCCGTTCTGATGGCTTATTTATCCGCTATGAAGGCCCCAGCGGCCCGCCCGGCTGGCCCGACACTATTGTTGAACTTATCGACAATGAAACTCAAACTGGCCGTGTCGCGGGTTCAGATCTTCATTACACTTATCAGTAATAACGATCAGTAAACCTCTGGAATAAACGTCTGATCTGATAACGGTGGCCGGACATAACCGATTTCCGGTGGCCGAGGTGGTAACTCAATCGGATCAGGAGTCAGATCCTCATAATCAAACAGACTTAACAGGTGACTGATAACATTGAGCCTCGCGCGCTTTTTAACATCGCCATCGACAACATACCAGGGCGCCTGTTTAATATCGGTATGGGAAAACATCTGGTCTTTGGCCATGGAATATTCACTCCAGCGGGCCCGTGATTCGAGATCCATAGGACTGAGTTTCCAGCGTTTGGTGGGGTGATTAATACGGGCTTGAAAACGTTTTTCCTGTTCTTCATTACAGATGGAAAACCAGTACTTGATAACGACAATACCACTTCGTACCAGCATCCGTTCGAACTCAGGGCAGGAGCGCATAAATTCACTATATTCAGCATCGGTGCAAAACCCCATGACCCGCTCGACCCCGGCACGGTTGTACCAACTGCGATCAAACAGAACCATCTCTCCAGCGGCTGGCAGATGCTGAACATAGCGTTGGAAATACCACTGGCTGCGTTCCCGCTCCGTTGGCGCAGGCAGGGCGACAACCTTGACGACCCGCGGATTAAGACATTCGGTAATCCGCTTGATAGAGCCCCCTTTTCCAGCTGCATCACGCCCTTCGAAAATAACTACGACTTTTAATTTTTTCGCTTTGATCCATTCCTGTAACTTAACCAGTTCAATCTGCAATTTTGCCAGTGCTTTTTCATAGTCTTTGTTACTTATGGTACGCGGTGGGGCAACACGTTCACGGGTTTCACGATCATACTTACGGAGTTCTTTTTTGCTGTGGGACTTTCCCATACAACACTCCTTTCGCTGATGCAGATGTCGTTTTTTTAATATCAGAATAGATACGGATCCGTTTCTATTAGGAAAACGTTCTTTTTAGCCAGCACAGTATTAAATCTAAGCAGCCCCCCCTGCTCGCAAGCTCGCTTCCCCCCTATAAAATAAGGGGGATTGAGAAAAAAAGTTCAGGCTATTAATTGAAAACTAACTATTTTTGGATAGCTGCTTGGGATAAGTATACACGACAATTGTGCCGCAGGCAGGGTGCAGTTCGGACCAATCTTCGATGGCAAGGTCAAGAATCAGTACGGCACAGGTTTTTAACCAGCCCGGAGCTGCGGGGCAGAGCCATTGTCCCAGTTCACTTATAGCGGGATTATGACCAATGAGGGCAGGGGCTGCGCAACCGGAAAAATCTTTGACAAGAGTGATTAAATCGCCAACTTTCGCATGGTATATCTGTTCTTGATAACTGATCGTCGATTTATCAATATCGATCTCGTCAGCAATAAGGCGTACAGTCTTACGCGCCCGTTTAGCCGGGCTGCTGATCAGGCAGTCTGGAACAAATCGGTTCTCCGCCAGATAGTGGCCCATTAAAGGAGCCGCTTTTTTACCCCGGTTATTCAGAGGCCGGTCAAAATCGGTTAGATCAGGATTGCTCCAGTCCGATTTTGCATGTCTGATTAGGGTTAAGCGTTGCATGTTTTTTCCACAACATCGACATCCAGGCGACAGTTAAAGGCAGAGGTAAAAAGATTCCCCTTACTTTCAGCTCCATAAACCTCTACGGAAAGATCTTTTGCCCCGCTTAGATGAATTTGAAAAACGCCGTCATCCAGTTGGCACGTCAGATCTTTAACCTGACTGTTACGACGCCGATCCAACCCATCAGCAAGCCTTAAAATTCCACCTAAACGACGCACTAAAAGTTGATCATCGGGACTTAATGGAGCAAAATTTTCATGCTGTTTTTTCGGCTTTCCTTTTCGGTGATAACGGGCAAGATTGGCAATCAACTCACGTTCGCGGGGGGTAAAACCGAATAGATTTGCGTGCCTGATTAAATGATAGGAATGCTTATGATGGCTATCATAGCTAATAAAATAGCCAATATCGTGCAACAGGGCAGCAGCCTCAAGCATCTGTTCATGGCGGGTGTTTAAGCCAAAAGGTTCTGCTAGTTCAGAAAAGATTCTACTCGCCAAGCGACTGACCTGGGTCGAATGCTGCTCGTCAAAACGGCACGAGCGGGCAAATTCTATAATCGATTCTCGCCAGTCACGCCCAGTGCCCGGATCGGGTATCAGGTCACGCTCCTGCATACTTCGTAGAATAAGTCCTTCCCGAATCCCTTGCGCATTAATACGTAATTGGTTGGTACGCATGCGCCGCATCATTTCATCGGTTAGAATCATTCCGGCCAGAATGATATCCGCCCGTTCAGGATTCAGTCCGGCGGTCGCCTGACGTTCTTTATGGCTACGCCGCGATAGCATCGCAATAAGATGGATAATTTCCGAATGGATGACCTCATAACGATGAACGGTACCATATTTTTCTTCGCGCATGGCCATGACCATACTGCCGATATTGGTTATAGTACCACCAGAACCAATTAAACAGGAGACCGGCAGACCATCTCCGACCTTATTCTGTTTAAGGGTTTTACGTACGAATTTACGTAACTTTTTAAGCTCTTCTTCAGCAGGAGGATCGCTATGAATAAACTTTTCGGTAAGAAAAACCGCACCTAATTCAAGGGAACAAACATCTTCCACATGGCGGCCACTGGCCGAAACGATTTCAACACTGCCGCCACCGATATCAGCCATACCAAAACGCTGCTGCTCCATCGCGAAATTATTGCGCACACTGAGCATGGCCAGGTCAGCTTCCTGCTCACCGGAAATGACCGCTATTTCAAGCCCGGTCTGCGCTTTAACCGCGGCGACAAACTCTTGCCCATTGCTCGCCTTACGCACCGCACTCGTAGCTACAACAGCTGCAACTTCAGCATTGAGGCCAGCGCTAATTTTAGCCATGCGCTGTAAAGCATCAAGAGCGCGTTCTATTGCGAGATGCGAGATGCGCCCCGTGTCATTAAGCCCTTCCCCCAGACGAACTGCTGCCTTTTCATCGTCAAGAACCCGAAAACCACCTAATTCGTCAGTTTCTGCCACAATACAACGAATAGAGTTCGTACCGATATCAATAGCTGCCAAACGTTTGTGATTGAATTCTTCCATTACCATTCCATATCAGGAGAGAAGGTCTTGCCAAAAGAATACTGTTCAGGTTATCTTTTTATAGTTCTTCTTAGATATACCAACATTAATTCACAAATACAATTAAGCGAGATCAATATGAGCTGTCTTAAAGGAAAATCAAAAGTTAAAAAGAAAGACGCCAAAGTTAAATGCAAAAAATGTGGTGCTTTTGCTGCTAAAAAAGGGGATGTCTGCAAAGTTAAAAAGGTTAAATCGTAATAAACAACTTATCTCCCCAAAAATTCTTTTTAAGCCATCCCCCCTGAAAAACCATAAATTTCTGGTAAAATATCAAGAATAATAAAGCCTTGCAAGGGCTCACGCACTGTGGAGCTTTATTGTTTTTTTGTTTTTAATCCTAATAAAATCCTCACAATTCAAGCGCAGAATAATAAGATTTTTTAGAGCGAATTTTGTTGATTTTATTAGGGGTAATAATGAACCACGTTGCGAACTGTTCCCATCACGATCAAAAAGAAGGGTCTTCACAGCTTATGACCGCTCAAACAAATACAGAGATTGATTTCGACGATCCCTCGCTGTTTTTCAACCGCGAGTTAAGCTGGCTTAAATTTAACGAACGAGTTTTGCATCAGGCCTCAAACGCAAAGCTGCCGCTACTGGAACGCGTTAAGTTTATGGCCATTTACGGCTCCAACATGGATGAATTTATTATGAAGCGGGTTGGTGGTATTAAACAACAGCTCGCTGCAGGTGTCAGCGATACGACCGTCGATGGCCGTACGCCACGCCAGCAACTGGATGAATGTTTTGCCGCTATCAACGCAATCCAGCCCCATAGAGAAAAGGTCACTCGCGATCTTTTCTCTGCCTTGAAAAAGAAAAGTATTGAATTTTTAAATTACGAGCAACTTTCAAAAGATGAGCAAAGCGTTATTCGTGATCATTTTTACGACGATATTTTTCCACTGGTAACACCCCAGGCAGTTGACCCGGCTCATCCCTTTCCATTTATTTCCAACCTGTCTTTAAACCTTCTGGTGGTGGTGCGTTATCCCGGAGAAACAACGACGGAACTGGCCCGAGTCAAGGTTCCGGTAGGAGCTGGAGCGAAGCGCTTTCAACGCATTCCACGCCCTGGTTATTGTTTTGTGCCCCTCGAAGAGGTGCTGCAGCACAACCTTGACCTGTTGTTTCCCGATATGGAGATTATCCGCTGTGAACTGTTCCGGGTGACCCGCAATGCCAATACCAGTAAAGAAGAGGAACATGCTGACGATCTGTTGGAAATGATTGAATCAACCTTGCAACATCGCCGGGTTGCACCGATTGTGCGTTTCCAGGTACTGCCTCATATCGATCCTCTATACCGTGGTCGTCTAGCTTCGGAACTTGGCCTGGACGAAGAAACCGATGTCTTTGTCTCATCCGATATTCTGGGCCTGCGTGACCTGTGGGAAATCTACCACCTTGATCTGCCCGAGTTAAAAGATAAACCCCATCATCCCGTCGATCATCCGCTACTACCGGCTGATCGCAGTATTTTTCATACCATTCGGGACCAGAAAGAGATTCTGCTGCAGCACCCCTATGAATCTTTTTCTTCCTCAGTAGAAAGATTTCTGCATGAAGCAGCAACAGACCCCAAGGTCCTCGGGATCAAGATGACCCTGTACCGTACCGACCCATCCAGCGGTATTGTTAACTACCTGATTCAGGCCGCTCGTAACGGTAAGCAAGTTGCCGTCGTTGTTGAGTTAAAAGCCAGTTTTGATGAACAGTCAAATATCAAGCTGGCAACACGCATGGAAGAAGCAGGTATTCATGTCACCTATGGAGTGGTTGGCCTGAAAACCCATGCCAAGGTTATTCTGGTGATTCGACAGGATTTTAAAGGATTGCGTCGCTATGTTCATGTCGGCACCGGCAATTATCATCCGGTCACAGCGCGCCTCTACAGTGACCTTGGCCTCCTGATTTACAATAAGGCTGTCGGCCGGGATGCCACCGAACTATTTAATTATCTGACCACCGGTTTTACCCCAAAGCGCCACTACAACACCCTGATCCCGGCACCAAAACAGTTAAAAAGAGCATTGATTGAAAAGATCGACCGGGAAATATCCGTTCATTCGAGTAAGAATCCGGGGTTAATCCGTTTCAAAATGAATGCTCTTGAGGATCCCGATATTGTCAAAGCGCTGTACCGCGCCTCTCAAGCCGGGGTTAAAGTCGAATTGTTAATCCGCGACAGCTGCCGGATTCGTCCCAATATACCCAATTTATCGGAGAATATTCGCGTTGTTTCTATTCTTGGTCGCTTTCTGGAACATGCGCGTATCTATTATTTTCGTAATGGTGGTGACGAGGAATTTCTGCTGGGGTCGGCTGATGCCATGCGCCGCAATCTGGAATACCGGGTCGAAACCCTGATCCCGGTATCCAGTCAAACGATCCGTGACCAGCTACGAGAAATTTTTGACCTTCAACTCAGTGACCGGGTGAATGCCTGGGAACTGGAAAATGACGGTAGTTATCGCCTGGTTAATCCCAACGCCCGCAAAGGTAGTGAAGGCTGTCAGGAGAAGCAGATTAAACTGGCTCAGAAGCGGGTGACCCTTGCCCAGCGTTTACGTAAACGCAAAATCAAGCCAAGTGGTGAACAACGGAATAAAAAACGTTAAGCCCACTGTAATTTGACGGTCTTTTCTAATCATTAGGCTGCCGGTTTTCGCTGGCAGCCATTACCCTCGGCGCCAGCGATGATACTTTGCTACCCAGCTTAACAGCTGTTGTGGAGCATGAGCTTTTTTCCATTGTCCTGCTGCCATCTTGTTCATTTCAGCAAAAGTCGGATAACTATGGATGGTTCCCAGTACCTTATTTAAACCGAGGCCATGCTTCATAGCCAGAACAAACTCTGCCAGAACATCCCCGGCATGAGCACCAACGATGGTAACCCCAAGGATTTTGTCACTCCCTGGCCGGGTCATAATTTTTACCCAACCCTGCTCTGCATTTTCAGTAATAGCACGATCAAGATCCTCCAGATCATAACGGGTAACCTCATAGGCTATGCCCTGTTGCTTAGCTTCATGTTCATTAATACCGACCCGGGCTATTTCAGGATCGGTGAAGGTACACCAGGGAATGACTCGATAATCGGCTTTAAATTTCCATACCTGACCAAATAGGGCATTAACCGCTGCATACCAGGCCTGATGGGAAGCGGTATGGGTAAATTGATAGGGTCCTGCAACATCACCGGCACAAAAAATGTTAGGGAAACGAGTCCGTAAAAAGGGGTCGCTAGCAACGGTTCCCTCTTTATTAAGTTCGATACCTAACTCTTCGAGGCCAAAACCTTTGACATTGGCAGTTCGACCAACAGCGACAAGGATCTGATCAAACGGAATGGTGATCTGGCTGTCACCTGCCTGACACACCAGCTGTTGCTGCCCTTCAACGATCTTTACCGCCAGAGCTTTATGACCCGTTAAAACATTTATACCTGCGCCTTTAAACAGTTCCTCGGTAAAGACGCTGACCTCATCATCTTCTTTACCAAGCAGTTGTGGACTCATTTCTACCAAGCTAACCTGTGAGCCAAGGCGACTGAAAGCCTGGCTTAATTCACAACCGATAGGACCACCACCCAGAACGACAAGGCGCTGAGGCAGCTCTGTCAACTGCCAGAGATTTTCCGAGGTCAGGTAGGGAACATTCTCTATTCCCTCAAGAGGCGGAATGAAAGGGCTGCCACCACTGGCAATAATAATACTGCGGGTCGTCAAGGTTGTACCATTGACCTCTACCGTCCAGGGGGAAGTGACTCGCGCCTCTCCTTTAATGACCTCGGCACCTAGTTTCTGATAGCGTTCAACCGAATCATGAGGAGCAATACGGGCGATTTTTTCTTTAACCCGCTGCATGATGCGTGGAAAGTCGGCTTTTCCAGCCACGATATCTAATCCAAAATCAGCAGCTTTTTTAGACTGAGCGAGCACTTTGGCGCTTCTGATCAGTGCTTTACTGGGTACACAGCCACTGTTTAAGCAATCCCCTCCCATATCGGCCTTTTCAATCAAGGCAACCTTTGCCTTTACTGCTGTCGCAATATAAGCACTGACCAAACCGGCACTTCCGGCGCCAATGACAATCAGATTATAATCATAGCGAGACGGACGCTTGTAACCGGCATAAACTTTACGTGCTTGAACCAGGTTTAATAGCCGTTTAGCAACAAGAGGAAAGATCCCCAGTAAAGCAAAAGAAAGTAATAGAGCAGGGGAGAGGATGCCGGCGGCACTCTCCAGCTGACCGAGCTGAGTGCCGGCATTGACATAAACGATAGTTCCCGGCAACATACCAATTTGACTGACTATATAGTAAAGACCAACTTTAAGGGGTGTCAGGCCCATGACCAGATTGATGACGAAGAATGGAAAAATCGGTACCAAGCGTAACGAGAACAAATAAAAAGCGCCCTCTTTTTCAACCCCACTATTGATCGCTTTAAGGCGGTTACCAAATTTGTTTTGCACCCAATCATGCAGCAGAAAGCGGGAGACGAGAAAAGCGCCGGTTGCACCGATACTGCTGGCAAAACTGACAACGAGTAGAGCCAACCAGAAACCGAACAGCCCTGCACCAGCTAAGGTTAAAACCGCAGCTCCCGGTAATGACAAGGCGGTTACCAGTATATAGAGGCAAAAATAGATAAGTAATGAAGACAGCTTATGGCCCTGGTAATAGGTGTCAAAGGCCTGTTGCTGACTTTTCAGATAATCAAGGGTCAGGTAGCGATGGAGATCGAGTGCTACAAATGCGACTATCAGAGCCACAATAAAAATGACTATCGTCAGTTTCCCTGTACGTGTTTTCATTACTCGCCTATTCCTCGGAAATTAGGTTGTGTTTTATTTTCAAAAACTATACATTATTTCCTACCTTTTTACTAGTATAAGAAAACTCGTTTAGTTGCTTTTAGATTATATAAAAAAAGCTGCCCTTTTGAGGCAGCCTTAAAAAAATAAAAATTAGGTTATTACGGTCACGCAGCAGCATGATCAAGCGGATCAGTATCCTGATGTTGTTCTGCATAGAACCTATACCCTTCACGCCCCATGTAACGCTGTAGCTGTTTTTTATCCGCATTGGGTAAATCAACCAGCAGCAAACCATCGATTACATCGCTGAAATCTGGGTCAAGGTTAAATGCCAGTAACTTACCACCAAGGCCAATATAGTGACGCAGCAAGACCGGTATGCCCTTATTGTCCTGCTCAAGATCAGCCACCAAGGCAGAAATATCGTCTACATCCTGTAGTAACTGATCACATAAGTTACGACTGAAACCTGGTACCTTCATCGGCTTTACAGAAACCGGCAAACGCGGCCTGACCAGACGTGATAATTCATCAACCAGGTAATGACGAGTTAACGTCGAGGTCATCAACCGGCGTGAAACCTCACCGTAATCACGTGAAATACTGACCGGACCGAACAGGTAGCGATAGTGAGGATAAAGTAGCAGGTAATGACCAATCCCCTTCCACAACAGTAACAGTGGCGCATAAGAACGTTGATATTCGACTCGCACAAAGGACCGACCTAACTCAAGACCCTGTTCAAGCGCCTGATGGAGTTGGGGCTTAAATTCAAACAATGACGAACTGTAGAGTGCGGTAATACCACCAGCGGCCAGCAAACGATCAACCTGACCAATGCGATAGGCACCGACGATCTCGTTTTTGTCACGGTTCCAGACAAACAGGTGATGGTAGTGACGATCAAAATCATCAAGATCAACAGCATTGCCGGTTCCTTCTCCGACCTGCCGGAAAGTTTCTTCTCGCAAGCGACCGATTTCAACCAGAAGGTGGGGAAGTTGTTCCGCGCTGGCATAATAGACTGAATATTCGCCACTATCGACCAGATGCTGCTGCTCAGGTAAAGCTGCCAAATCCTGCTGGAGTAATTCAACCGGCACTGGTTCGATAGGGGCAAGGGCACTATTAGTTACAATTGCAGTCTTTTCATTGGTTTGCGAACCATTTTGTTTCGGCACATCAAGTCCGAGAGAGTAAGTACGCAAGCGCAGGTAATCAATCAATTGCTGATCATCTGTTAGAGCGAGGCAGCGCTTGGCCGGAACCGGGTTCCCGATGACCGGCTGTAAGGTTCGCTGCTGACGATTCAGTAACATGCGTGGTAACAGCAAGGTCCGTAGACGAGAATGAGCCAGACCTGCTAATTGGAACAAAGGGCCATTATGGCCTGGAAAATAGACGGGTAAAACTGGAGCCTTACTAGAGCGGATCAAACGCCCGACATTAACACTCCAGTCGGGATCCACTACGCCTGCTTGCCAGGACTGCCATGATGATACTTCCCCAGCTGGGAAAATCACCAGTAATCCCCCATCACGGAGTAATTGACGTGCCTGCCGCAGTGGCGAAATATTACTGCGCGCTGCATTCGCACCACCAAACGGATCAACTTCAATAAGATGTGATCGCAACTGTGGTACCCGCCCCAGAAGAAAATTTCCCATTACTTTGAAATCGGGGCGAATCTGGCTGAGAATATGGAATAGAACCATCCCTTCAATACCACCATAAGGGTGATTCGCGACCAGGACACAAGCACCGGATCGAGGGATCCTCTTTAAGCCCTCAGCCGATATTTTATAGTCAACGGCCATTTTTTCCAGAGCCTGAGCAGAAAAATCGGTTAAATTCTGGTGCTGAGGAATTTGTTCATAGAGCTGCTGACAACGCTTTAATCCTGTAGCAAGCTCAACTGCACCATAAATTTTTTTCCGTAACCTGGAACCTAAACCACCTGTTGGTCTGGTCAACAAAAACGGTGTAATCTGATTAAAATTTTCTGCCATAACGATTCTCCTGAGCATAAATTTTGCCAATTTAAACGGAAAACTGTTATGACCTGATTGTGGCTCGGTTAGATTTCAATGTGCTCGTGCTAGGATTCTGTTAATGTGTTTCCAATCTGAGAATATATTCAAAACTACCGGAGTCTTATAAAAAACAACTGCTTACTTACACAATCCCAACATTTCTCTCATGTCTTTATAATAATATATGAATAGTTTAGGGTGGAAAAATATCATGACCTTTCACTCAAGGGGGAGATATGGTCCAGGTCGACACCTTAGCAATAGAAAACACCACTAATCAGATTCCAAATATTCAACCAGAATCATTTATTGCCAACCAATCACCAGGACAGGTACTGATTGTTGAAGATGAAGAATCTCTCGCTGAGATTCTGGAATTTAACCTTCAGCGCCAGGGCTTCAGTGTGCTTAAAGCCAGCGATGGCCTTGAAGCTTGTCGTATTATCGGGCGCGAACACCCCGATCTGATTCTGCTCGATATTATGCTACCCCTGCTCAACGGTTGGGAAATCTGCCGTATGGTTCGTGCCCACCATGATCAACGCATCAGGGAAACCCCGGTTATTATGTTGAGTGCATTGAGTTCCGAAAATGACAAGCTCAAGGGTTATGACCTCGGTGCTGACCTCTACCTGCCTAAACCTTATACGGTTAAAGAAGTTATCCTGCAAACCAGGCAATTGATCAAACGGCATCGTGAACACCGCTGCTTGACCCGGAAACTTGAAACCATGCAGAAATGGCAACAATTACAGGATAACTGGCAACACGCGCTGTTTCATGAACTGCGTAATCAACTAACGGTTATTTCTGGCATGGCCGATCATTTAAACGAACAACATGCCCTGATGTTTGTTGAAGGGGATCAGTTTATTGAACAGATCTCCAACAGTTCCCATTATCTTGGTAGTCTGGCTGAACACTATCTGTTGATCCGCCAGGTTGAAGATGGTCAGAGTCAACTTCAGCCTGAGCAATTTCAGTTGCAGGAACTGCTTGATGAACTCTATAAGCTGTTTCAACCCCTTGCTGAGCAGAAAGCGTGTCAGCTGCTCTTTTCAGCACCAGAGAATATTGAGGTTGAGCTGCATCCTATCGGCCTTAAGATTATCCTTGCCAGCCTGATAGAAAATGCTCTGAAGTATTCGTTGCTCGACGGTCGGGTACAGGTCACCATTACCGAAGAGGACGACCAGCTTTATTTTCGTATTAGTGATGATGGTCCCGGTATTCCGGAACAGGATCGTGACAAGATTTTTGAAAAATTTTATCGTGGTAAAAAACATGCAGAGCAAACCATCGGTTCTGGTTTAGGGCTCTACATGGCCAGAACTCTAGCCCAGTCGATGGCAGGGAGTTTGACCCTGGGAGAGAACCTGAATCAGGAAAGTTGTAGTTTTTTATTGGCTTTTCCACGTTAGACAAGCTGTTTTCCCACTTTTCAACATAGTTATCCACAGGTCGTTTTTTCTGGCCTCTATATATAAACAGGATTATCTTTACCGGGCTGCTGTCATTAGCACATTACAGCAGCCTGTTTTCTGTTTACTTATGGAGCTCAAAGATGACTTCAAAAAACAGCCATATCCTGCCGACACTGAGTTTAATTCTGGCCTCTATACTTTGGGCCAGTTCTTTCGTAGCCTTGAAAATTGCTTTTCGTGGCTATCACCCGATGCAGGTTATCTTTGGTCGCATGTTTATCGCTTCTTTATGCCTGCTGGTTTTCTATCCATCCTTCCGCCACCTGAACTGGCGTAAAAAAGATATTAAATATCTACTGATTATGGCGCTTTGTGAGCCTTGCCTCTACTTTCTTTTCGAGGCCAAGGCGATGCAGTTAACCAGTGCATCACAAGCGGGTATGATCGCTGCTATGTTTCCATTATTAGTAGCAGTGCTTGCCTGGCTTATCCTGCAAGAAAAAATATCCAGACAAACTATTACTGGTTTCTTTATTGCTATTATCGGAGCAGCTTGGTTAAGTTTAAGCGGATCTGAAAATATTGCGGCTCCCAATCCGCTACTCGGAAACTTCTGTGAATTTCTGGCGATGGTTTGTGCTGCGGGCTACACCATTGCGCTTAAATATCTCAGTAATAATTATCCCCCTCTGTTTCTGACCGCTTTTCAAGCATTTTTGGGCAGCCTGTTCTTTGGTCCTTTTTTACTGCTACCCAACGTTGGTATTCCGGTTAGCTGGGAGGGAACACCAGCTTATGCGATTATTTACCTGGGTACATTTGTAACCTTACTAGCTTATGCTTGTTTTAACTATGGCGTCAGCAAAGTCCCTGCCAGCCATGCCGCCGGATTCATTAACCTGATACCAGTATTTAGTGTTATCCTGGGACTTTTAATCCTTAACGAACGACTCAACCCGGTTCAATGGCTTGCCTGTGCCATGGTCTTTAGTGGAGTCTGGGTTAGCAGCCGTCGTGCCAAGGTTACAGCAAAAAGATTGAATTTATGACTGACTATTTATTAACTCCAATAGCCACAGTAGAAAGTCCTTATAAAGAAAAATTCGGAACCCCAAGACAATCAGGACTAGCACCTTCAGTACGTACCAGAATTGTCTTTTTACCCGAATTTTCCAGTCCTGAAGCGGTACGTGGTTTAACTGACTATAGTCATCTCTGGCTGTTATTTATTTTCCATTATAATTGGCAAAAAGGGTGGCAGCCAACTGTTCGGCCGCCACGTTTAGGTGGCAATCGACGGGTTGGTGTTTATGCCTCAAGGTCACCATTTCGCCCTAATCCCATTGGTCTTTCTGCCGTTAAACTGCTTGCCGTCCATGATCAGGAAGGGGATATCTATTTAGAAGTAGAAGGAGCTGACCTGATTGATGGGACCCCCATCGTCGACATTAAACCTTACATCGAATATGCCGACAGCTTTCCGGACGCCATCAGTGGTTTCGCCCCCCAGGCTCCCGAACCGTTACTGAAAGTCGAATACAGTCCGCAAGCCCAGACTCAGTTAGACGCACTCCACCACGACACACCCGAGCTGGACGCAATGATCCGCGAAACACTCAGCCTTGACCCTCGTCCGGCCTACCGCCGCAACAGCCAAGACGAACGTGAATATGGCGTAAACCTTGCTGGCTACAACATTCGCTGGCAAGTGAGCGATGAAACTCTCAAGATTACAGCTATCGAAGTTTAATAAATAGTTTCTGATTCGGAAAAATGCAATTTTTCGTTGTGGCAAGGAAATCAAGGGCTTGCGCTTAAGACGTAGTACTTTACGCCGCACAAGCAAGCCCGCAGATTAACGTAGAGCTGGTGAAAAAGGGCTCTTTCCGGGCAGAAACTCAGGAGCAGTCTGAACGCCAGAGACATTCCGGCTGACCACACTGATCGGCGAAACCGGTGCAGAAACACTGCGGATTACCTTCGGAACTTTGAATCTCGCGTACTAGATCAACTTTTTTCAAACGTCCTGCTTTTACACCACGTTCTTTAGCTACTTCTTTAATCGCTGTCATATTCATAATCGTTCTCCAACTATGTAAAATAAATTATTGATAGCTCTGCTTCGATTATAGCGCTGGTTAGCTGATTCGCAATATGAGGTGGTTTGATTTAACAGAAAATAAATAAATGAGATAATCAGGAAACGCACTCCACATAACAGGCAGGGCAGGACAAGGAAATTGCCCTGCCTGTTTTTTAAGAAAGTTGTAATTCAAGCTGGCTGAGCCGCTATTTGCAACACTTTCAGGACTATTTCATAAGAGACATCAGCACATAATTCAGAATTCCACCATGGCGGAAATAGGTAACCTCCTGATCAGTATCTAAACGACAGAGCACCTCAATCTGCTGTTGCTTGCCGTCCGCTTTCGTTAAGGTTAGAGTTAAAACCTGCTTAGCCTTTAGATTGGTGACCGGATCAAGACTCAAAGTTTCACTGCCATCAAGTCCCAAACTCTCAGCAGACATACCATTTTCAAATTGCAGAGGTAAAATTCCCATCCCCACCAGGTTAGAACGGTGAATCCGTTCATAGCTTTCCGTCAGGACTGCTTTTACACCTAACAGTAAAGTTCCTTTCGCGGCCCAGTCCCGGCTGGACCCCGTACCGTACTCTTTTCCTGCGACAACAACCAGGGGCACAGCGTCCTGCTGATAAAGATATGAGGCATCATAAATGCTCATCTCTTCACCAGTTTTTAGATACTTGGTCACACCGCCTTCAGTTCCGGGTAACATTTTATTGCGCAACCGAATATTAGCAAATGTGCCACGCATCATGACTTCGTGATTACCACGCCGTGAACCATAGGAGTTAAAGTCACTCTCAGCCACACCATTTTTCCCCAGATACTGACCTGCTGGACTGGTGGCCTTAATCGCTCCAGCGGGAGAAATGTGGTCGGTGGTGATGGAGTCCCCGAGTAAAGCAAGCATTTGCGCTTGTTCAAAACCAGGGTAGGTAGCGTTGATTTTCAACTCATCAAAGAAAGAAGGGAGGCGGATATAGGTTGAATTTTCTTCCCAGGCATAAGTAAGTCCCTCTGGCACAGGAAGATTCTGCCACGTTTCATCGCCACTAAATACTTCGGCATATTCCTTCTGGAACATCTGGGCATTAACTAACGCTACCATGTCAGCCACTTCTGCATTACTAGGCCAGATATCCTTCAGGTAGACTGGCTGACCAGACTGATCGTGACCAAGTGGTTCGCTGGTAAGATCGATTCGGGTTGTTCCAGCCAGGGCAAAAGCGACGACAAGAGGTGGTGAAGCGAGCCAATTAGCCTTGGTTTGAGCGTGAATGCGTCCTTCAAAATTACGATTACCGGAAAGAACAGAACAGACGCTCAGGTCTCCAGCATCTATAGCATCAGCAATAGCGCCGGTCAGTGGACCCGAATTGCCGATACAAGTAGTACAACCATAACCGACGATATTAAAACCAAGGTTATCCAGGTAGCTTTGTAGCCCTGCTTTAGCCAGATAATCGGTGACAACCTTTGAACCAGGAGCGAGGGATGTCTTAACCCAGGATTTCTGTTTTAACCCTTTCTCTACCGCCTTTTTGGCCACCAGACCAGCAGCCATCATAACCGCAGGATTTGACGTATTGGTACACGAGGTGATTGCTGCGATAACCACATCACCATGATTTAATTCATCTTGACTGCCAGCAATAGCGATTCCCTTTTCGCGATCCTGTTCAGGTAAGACATCTTCTGTCGCAGTACGCATATCTTCTAAAAGAACCCGATCCTGTGGACGTTTAGGACCTGCCAGGCTCGGTGTAACACTGCCGAGATCAAGCTCTAAAACTGAACTGTAGGAAGGATCGGCGAGGTTATCAGTACGCCAGAGCCCCTGCTCTTTACAATAAGCTTCAACCAGGTCGATAGTTTCCTGGCTACGACCAGATAAGGCCATATAATCGAGGGTTATCTGATCGATCGGAAAGAAACCGCAAGTCGCACCATATTCCGGTGCCATATTGGCAATTGTTGCCCGATCAGCCAGTGGTAATTGAGAAAGTCCGGCACCAAAGAATTCGACAAATTTACCAACAACGCCATGTTGACGCAGCATTTGCGTTACGGTTAAGACCAGGTCAGTCGCTGTCACACCTTCACTTAAAGCACCTGTTAAGCGGAAACCGACGACTTCTGGAACGAGCATGGAAATGGGCTGACCAAGCATGGCTGCTTCGGCTTCAATACCACCAACCCCCCAGCCAAGAACTCCAAGACCATTAATCATTGTGGTATGACTGTCGGTTCCAACCAGGGTGTCGGGATACGCCCAATTTTCTCCGTTTTTCTCAGAGCTCCAAACCGCTTTAGCCAGGTACTCAAGGTTTACCTGATGACAGATACCTGTGCCGGGAGGAACAACGCGAAAATTGTCGAAGGCTTTCTGTCCCCAACGTAAAAAGGCGTAGCGTTCACGATTACGCTCCATCTCTTTGTCGACGTTAGCTGCAAAAGCGCTGGCATTCCCAAATTGGTCGACCATAACCGAATGATCAATGACCAAATCAACTGGAATCTGGGGATTAATTGCTGACGGATCACCACCATTTCTGGCGACCGCATCGCGCATGGCAGCAAGATCAACAATCGCCGGAACCCCGGTAAAGTCCTGCATCAGAACCCGTGCCGGGCTAAAGGATATTTCACTGTCCTGCTGTTGTTGGGGTTGCCACGCTGCGACTGCTTTAATATCCTGCTCGGTAACATTAGCGCCATCTTCTTTGCGCAATAGATTTTCCAGCAGAACTTTGATAGTGAAAGGGAGTTTATCCAGCCCGTTAAGCCCGGCTTCAGCAGCGGCTTTAAGGCTATGATACTGATAGACCTGTCCTGAAACATGAAGAGCTTTTTGTGATTTAAACGAATTTCCCGCCATTCTTCTCTCCTCTAGAAAAAAGTCTGGTTGCAAACCTGAATCGACGGAAATCATGATATTCGTTTAACGCCCCGAACTCATCGTTGATCCAGGCAACCTTACAAACAGTATTTGATTCTATTGCCAAGTGCAGATAGAAATGCTCTTGGCAACATTTTTAATTCTAAACCATTTCTGTCAGAAAACGATAGTTGCCCAGTGATTTTTGTTGAAAAATCAAAGAAAAACCCCTTTTTCCGAGTGGTAAAAGGGGTTTTTCTTTATATTTCGTATAACTTTGAATCAGGGTTATTTTTTAGGTAAGGCGATGGTAAATGTGCTTCCTTTACCTACACTACTGTCGACAAACACATTCCCCTGATGGGCTAAGGCAATATGCTTAACAATTGCCAAACCTAAACCTGTACCACCAAGAGATCTGCTACGAGCCAGATCGATGCGATAAAAACGCTCAAATAAGCGTGGTAGATGTTCTTCAGCAATGCCACAACCTGAATCTTTGACCTGAATTAGCACCTGACTGGCATCCTCAATCGCTTCCATAATAACCTGACTACCAGTAGGACTGTATTTGACCGCATTACTGAGAAGGTTAATGATCGCCTGCTCAAGGAGGCTTTGATTCATTCGTGCCTGAATACTGTCAGGACAAATAATTTCAAGCTTTATCTCCTGTTGCGAAATCATCGATTCACAAGCATTACGAGCCCCTTCAAGAAGAGGCTTGACCTTACCCGGCTGAAGTTCCCATCCCCCTTCAGTAACCCCTTGTTCAATGCGTGATAAGTCGAGTAAATCCTCGACTAAAGCATTTAATCGCTCACTCTGCTTAAAAACGATATCCAGAAAACGTTGACTGGTTTCATCAATATCATCTTCATCCAGCAGGGTTTCGACCGCGCCACGAATAGCTGTGATGGGTGTTTTCAACTCATGGGATACATTAGCAACAAAATCACGTCGTACCGATTCAAGTTGACGTAAGCGCGTCAGATCATGCAGTACGATCAACACACCAATACGTTCGTCAAGCTTACCGGTTAAAGGTGCAGCCTGGGCATGCAGATAACGTTTTTCGGTATCAAGCAGGGTCAGTTCCTCCTCAAGCGGCTCCTGCAGATTTAAAGAACGACGGATAAAACGCTGCAGCTCAGAATTACGAATGACCTCTTGAATCGGCCGCCCGGGCTCAAAGTTGGTGCTGATACCAAACAATTGCGCCGTGGCTGAATTCATGCGGATGACGCGCTCTTCGTTATCAACAGCAATAATACCTTCGACCATACAGCCAAGAATAGCTTCTATTTCACCCCGTTGTTCAACTTCGCGATGGATCAGATCAGCCAGATCTGTCGCCATATGATTCATCGCATTTGCCAGGCGCCGGGTTTCCAGCGAACCGGTGACTGATAAGGGCTTTTCCAGTTCACCTTGTGAAAAGCGTTGGGCAGCACTTGTCATCACCTCAAGCGGGCGACTGATACGCCGGGATAACCACCATGACACCGGCACGGCAAGAAGAACAATAATGAAACCAGCAATAAAAAGCCGCTGTCTGATTTTTCCGAGAGTGTCATCTATGTCCGATATAGAGATAGCCGTTCGAACCGTTCCCAAATTCTGTTTATGTTGAGAAAACGGAATAGCCACATACATTAAAGTCTGTCCTAATGTGCGACTAAATCGAATCGATTGTCCATAGTCATTAGCCAGAGCAGCGACTATTTCTGGCCTTTGACTGTGATTTTCCATTTTGGTGACATCTTCATCAGAGTCCGCGATAACCACGCCATCCTTTAAAATAATGGTAATTCGGGTATTTGAACTCTGACCAAGATTTTTTATCTGCTGTCTCAGTTGTTTATCAGCAGAAGGGCTGAAATCATTTTGGAATTGTTCCCGTACTAACTGAGCGCGTGCTTTCAGATCCGCCGCAGTCTGTTCATAGTGAAAGGTTCGCAATGCGGTAGACACATACCAGCCCAGACCGAACAGAACTAAAAGACTTAACAGAATGTAGGTAGGATAGAGTTGCCATACCAGCCGTTTTGCTTTCATGCCGCCTCCTTGAAACGATAACCAACACCACGCACCGTCTCAATGTAATGACCACAGGAACCAAGCTTTTTCCGCAAACCGGCAATCTGAACATCAACAGCTCTATCAGTGACAGCGTAGTCTTCTCCACGCACGGCATTGACAATCTGATAACGGGTAAAAACCCATCCCGGACGAGTTGCCAAAGCAACTAAAACGCGAAATTCCGTGTAGGTTAAATCAATATTCTGGCCAGCTACCTGAACCAAATTGCGTCCGCGATGAATCATCAATTGATCAAAAACGATTTCATCAGGTTCAGTTTCTTCTTCCGGATGAGTACGACGGCGAATCACCGTATTTACTCTGGCGAGCAGAACTTTAATACTAAATGGCTTGGTGACATAATCGTCGGCACCCAGTTCAAGGCCTTTAACAACATCACTTTCTTCACCCTTAGCGGTCAACATGATAATAGGAGTGTCCTTAGTGCTTTCCTGACTGCGTAAACGGCGACAAATTTCTAATCCGTCTATGCCTGGCAACATAAGGTCGAGTAAAACCAGATCAGGTTTATGTTTACTAACACTGTCTAAACCTTCTTCTCCGCAGGTGGCACAAACAACATCGTAACCAGCTTTGATGAGATTAAAATGAAGCAGAGCAAGAATGTCTTCTTCATCTTCAACAACCAAAACTGTCTTTTTACTTTCGGTCATAATTTCCTCTTTGTTTTCCTTATTTAGAAAGATAAAAGAAGATCGTTGATAATTGTTAGTTTTTTATGAGAAATACGAAAAATATCACTGCTGTCTCATAGTTTCAAATGAGCGACAACTGCTTGTCGCACAACGATAATTTGGGTTTGGGTGGTGCAAATAGCTCCAGAAAATTGCGCCGCTCGAACAAATTTAACTGTAATAACCGCAACATCTGCTGCATGGAGTGCTGAAGTTTCGACTGAAACTTCAGAAATGCCAGCACCAGATAGGCACACAGAGCAATCCAGAGTTGAGTCATCACAGCATTGAAGGATGTCCCCAGAAAGCTCTTAACTCGCAGATTCTGCTTGATCCATTTGAAGAACAGCTCAATCTGCCAGCGTTCTTTGTACAGGCGAGCGACCGTTGCCGCCGATAGGTCTAGCGCATTGGTCAGAAACTCATAGGTCATGCCGGTCTCATCGTCCAGATAGCGAACCTTGCGATAGGTGCCGTCAATGCCCTTGAGTTTGATCTGCTGATCGCGCAACACCCCAGGGCTTTTACGCCCCCTGCGCAGTGGACCAGGAATCGTGACCGCATTGCTTTTTAGGCGCGTGACGAAAAAGACACCGTCTTCGGTCAACTCTTGATACCAGGAATAATCGGTATAGCCCCGGTCGAACACAACGTAAGATCCTTTGGGCAGATCAAGTTCCCGGCCAACGTTGATTTCATGCTCCTTGCCAGGTGTCATGTTGACAAACGCGGGCAGATAACCGTCGGCATCCAGTCCGATATGAAGCTTTGCCGCTCCTTTACCTTTACGATACTGAGCCCAAGGAAACAGCGACAGCGTCAGATCCACCAGCGAGGCATCGAGCAGGTAGATCTTGCCTTTAAGCTTGAACGCCTTGTTTCTCGGGGCCAGCGACTGGCAACGGTTCATCAACCGGAGAAACAGCGCCTCGTACAGCTTGTGCGGTTGCTGCTCATTGGCTCGGCTTAGTGTTGCCCGGCTGAACGGTTTGATCCCGAGATGGTAGAGCTTTTCAGCTTGGGCAGTCATATTTTCAACAATATCCCGCAGGCTATCGCGGCCGGTCAGTTGTGCCGTCAGCAGAGCAACGAACTGTGTCCAGCGGGAAAACGAGCGGAATTTCTGACCGGCATGATATTTATTTGCCAGAGCCTGAAATTCATGTCTCGGGAAAATTCGTACTATTTGAGATAGAACAGTGCTACAATGCGCCATGGCTTAGAACTCCTTGTTTTTAATGTGTTTTGGCGAATTCATTGTAACACAAGGAGGCTCTAAGCCTTTTATTTTATAGGTCTAACTGTGAGACAGCAGTGGAAAAATATATTTATTCTCTACGCTTTTACGCATATTTTACCATTTATTATGCTGATTCAAAAAAATAACATTGTTTTTAAATCGGTCTTATGCTAGAAGCGAAAGTATCGTGTCTCGGTTGCCCTCGGAAAAGCATAAGGAGTAAAAGCATGGCAGAAGGTACAGTTAAGTGGTTTAATGACTCTAAAGGTTTCGGTTTTATTGAGCAAGACAATGGTCCTGATGTATTTGTGCACTTTTCAGCAATTCAAGCTGAAGGTTTCAAATCATTGGCCGAAGGTGACCGGGTAACATTTGATGTTATTCAAGGCGAAAAAGGGCCTCAATCAGCTAACGTAAACAAAGTTTAACTTTATATTATTTTATGAATGTCAGCACTAATATGCTGACTGCACTATAATTCGTTTTGAGGGTAGACCATAAAAAGCTCCGTGATGTCACGGAGCTTTTTGCTTTTCATGCTTTATATCAAAAAATTGAATAGTTTTTATTATAATGACTTTTCGGACTCAATTAACCAATGACCATCGGTTAGTTCCATAGCCATAACTTTCTTAGCTTCATCCCGATATGAATTAGATTGATAGATCTGCTGAAACTCAACTTGAATCTTTTCAGCAGTTATTCTGGTAATATCAATATCTTGAATAGCAATCTTTATCCAGTCAGGACGCTGTAACCGTAAGCGTCTAATTTTTTTCCATTCAGCCAGGCTTTTTCCTCCGCCAGGACTAAAGTTTTTACTGTAGAAGCTTAAATAACCCTCAATATCCTGCTTTTCCCAAGCTGCAGACCAATTTAAAATTTGTGAAAAAATAGTATCCGTCTCAAAAATTTCTATCTCCGAATTAGAAACTGAAGACCCACTATCAGTTTCAAATTCTTGTCCCTCTGGCCACCAGGTAACTTCTGCTTTTTTTACTATAGGCGGAGTTACTTTCTCATCTATCTGGAAATTTTTTTTATTAATATTTTGTATCTCAGTCTTATTATTCTGTTCAGGTTGAAATACAATATGAGAATTATTATTTACTTCTTTAGCAACAGGTAATTCTTCTTCTGGTATATTTTTACTAAGCAAATTATTTTCTACTTTTGGAGCTGAAATAGGATTTTTTCTAGTCGTTAATTTTTCAACTTTATTAGTTTTAAAATTATTCATATAGGTAAAGCAGATAAAAAAGCCAAATAAAAAACTTAATACGACTGAAATATAAATTATTTTTTTATTATTCCTATTTCTTTTTATATTTTCATTCTTAAAGCTATTTTTAATAAATTCTATTTTTTCAATGTTTTTAATATTGTTATTACTAATATTTTCACATTTTTTTTTCTCTTCTACTAATAGAACCTTTAATTTATTTCTTTCTTCAATAACGCTTCTTATAAAAGGAAGGACATCCTCCCTATTATTTATATTAAAAGAATCTTGCTCTAAATTAGATGTTGGTATAATGCTATGACTTGGTATTGATAGTATTGAATCTATTTTATTTTCTAAATTATCAAATTCTTTACTAATATTTTTTGAATCATTTATTAAATATTTAGATAAATCATTTAATTTTTTATCATAATCTTTGTTATTTTTTTCTTTTTCTGAGAATTTTTCTCTTATTTTTGAAATTATTTTATCAATATCAGAAAGACTGTCTTTTATTGAATAAACCGTATTTATATTATTTTTAATCGCTGAAAAATAATGTTTTACTCCAAAATTTTCGATAAAAGGCTGATTGCCTTTATTAAAATAAATATCGTCTATCCTAATAAGACCATGCGTCAAATTTTTTTCAGCTGCCATGCGTAATGCTATAGCAATATTTTTTATGGTGTACAGACATTCCTCAAATGATATTGCAGACTCAAGTTTGTCTAATAAAGAAATTTTCTGGTCACGTCCGTTAGTATAAAAAATATAATCTGCTTCGAATCCAGAATCGAAAACGGGTGAAATAGCCTGATTTTCAAGCAGAAATAACTTTTGTAAAACACTGAAAAGTTGATGCTTTTGTTCTTGAGAAAAGGATCGTATATCGAGAATATTTAACGTTATTGAACTATTAAAGAAAGGGTCCTCGGATAAATATCTTTGGATATCTCCTTCAGGTGTAAGAACGCGCTTTATAGGGTAATTTCCAATGTGTTGATCAATTACAAACACAAACAACCTCTACTATAAATTAAATAAGCACTTCAGGGAGTGGATCTATAGAATATTAAATACAAAACCAAATAATTAAGGCATTATAATACCTGGTTTTGGCTTTTAAAAGTTTTTTCTAACATTTTTTATGATGTTCTTATTATTCCCGACAGCACCACTTATCCACAAGTTAACAGCTTTATCCACAGATGGGATTGGGCTGTTTTGTTCCTAAGGGGGCCTTATTTTGAATTTTTAGATAGGTCCGTGTATCTTGAGTTTTTATATCGGCAATTATCGGAAGATGGACTGAAGCAGATTTGGTTTCTTTAGTTTTAATAATCTTTGTTGCCAACAGGCGTAGGGGTCCACGTAAATATATTCTATCTCGACCCCATAATGGAAACTGGGCCGGATAATTTGCGTGAATAAAAGGCTTTCCAACCCGTTTGAATTGTTGAGCGCGATCAAACTCACCACATTCCCAGAAAGGTAAACCAAAATCGCCACCGATAATGGTTCCGCATGGTAAGGAAGGATTATTGAGAACCTGGTCACTCAATAAAACTTTAACCTGTTCAAAACGCTGCCAGATGTCCCAGCCAAGACAAATATTAAACAGATGGACCCTACCCTCATCATGATCTAGATCGGCCCTTAGACAGCGTGCTCCGTATCCGAGGGGAACCGTTTGTATATTTGATAGGGGAAAGCGAGACAGGAATGAGCATCCACCTTCATTGACCGGAGAAAATTCGAGCATTCCGGTCATCGTTGCTAAATGCTCAGCAGAGGTGATGCCAAAATGAGAGCTAAGCCCCTGCAGCATGACAATATCGACATTCAGCGGCTTAATCACCTGTGCATACATTTCGGGCTTGATAACACCCGCAATGGATTGCATTCCGTTTATGTGATAACTCATGATCCGGAACGTCGTCATCCTGCTCCCTTTTTGGATAACAACCAGGTCTAATAGTTGATGTGAGCCTTTTTGATTCTTATATCTTTCAACCTTCAGTCTATTATTGGCAACATGTTAAACCGTTGTTAAAGATCACAAGAAGGTTTTGACTCACGGCGAAAAAACTCATTTCGATCACGTCAGTTGGTCAGTCTAACAACTTTACCGATTCAATGACAATCTGAGTCTGAGGATAATCGTTAAAAAGACGATTTTTGGCGTAAGTTTTGACCCTGCCAATCTTGTCAACAACATCCATCCCGGCCACAACTTGACCAAAAACAGCATAACCATAGCCACGAGAAGTCATATCTCGGTGATCAAGAAAATGGTTATCGACCAGATTAATAAAAAACTGGCTTGTCGCACTGTTTACTTGCGGCGTTCTGGCCATTGCAATGGTTCCTTTTAGGTTTTTTAAACCATTGGTCGCTTCATTAGTTATTGGTTCAGCGGTCTTCTTTTTCTTTTCAGAACGATCGAAACCACCACCCTGAATCATAAAACCCTTAATAACACGATGAAAGATTGTGCCATCATAAAATCCGCTGTTTACATAATTGAGAAAATTAGCCACAGTTTCAGGAGCCGCTTCTTGATTGAGTTCTATAACAATAGAACCTGCACTTGTTTTCATCTCTACTTTAGGAGCCGCAAAAGCACTGGTGAGATGAATTAGGAAGAACAGGCAGACCAATACAATTATGCGCATGACAATACTCATTTCTGATCGGTTCCAGATCACCCGATCCTGATAAATTATTATTCAGCTTTTAAATCTCTCATCATTAAATCACTTACAGCGCGACGAGGATCTTTATTCTCATAGAGGATGGCATACATTTGTTCGATAATAGGCAGTTCTACACCCTCTTTATTTGCCAGTTGATAGGCAGATAAAGTTGTTTTTACCCCCTCAGCGATCATTTTCATACCACCAATAATCTCATCCAGCTTACGGCCTTTACCAAGTTCGATACCAACCGTTCTGTTTCTGGACAAATCTCCGGTACAAGTCAAAACGAGATCTCCCATACCAGCAAGACCAGCAAAAGTTTCAGCTTTTCCTCCCAATTTAACGCCTAAACGTGTCATCTCCGCGAGACCACGGGTAATAAGAGCAGCACGGGTATTGTAACCAAAGCCAAGCCCGTCAGCGACACCGGCTGCAAGAGCAATAACATTCTTCATTGCTCCACCTAATTCGACACCGATGATATCGGTATGAGTATAAACGCGGAAAGTATCGGTACTGAATATTTTTTGAACCTGCAGGGCGACACTGTCCTGCTGGGCTGCAGCAACCACGGCAGTAGGCATATCCTGACTGACTTCACGAGCAAAAGAGGGGCCAGATAAAAAAGCTAAATTAGTCTGAAGGTGCGCAGGTAATAGCTGATCAAAAACTTGTGAAAGTAACATCAGGCTATCATTCTCAATTCCTTTAGAAGCAGAGGCAATAATCGCTTGAGAATCGAGAAATGGAAGTGCCTGGGTTAATACAGTCCGGGTTACCTGTGAAGGGGTGACAAAGAGAACAAACTTTTTATCTTTTACTGCTGCCGAAATATCATTTGTAACAAATAAATTTTCCGATAGTTTTATATCAGGCAGATAAGTTTTATTTATCCCGGTCTGCTTTATCATAGCGACGAGATCTGTTTCATAGCACCATAGATGAACCTTGTTACCCTTTTTAGCCAGCAGGTTAGCTAACGTGGTTCCCCAACTTCCCGCCCCTATAACTGCATATTCCTGTGTCATTCAATCATCCTATTTTTTTCAGTTATACGTTGCTTAAGATGCTCTATCTTGCTTTTTATCAAATTATTATGAGAGGATTTTTGTAAAGCTTCATATGCTTTTAATGCCTCATTATAATTGAAATTTTCTTCTTCTAACCTTGCCAGACTAAACTCTGCATCCTCAGCATATGAGGTAGCAGGGAATTCATCGACAATCTGTAACCAGAACATCCGACTTTGCTCAGGCCTGTTTTCTAACAGAGATAATTTTCCACATTGATAGAGGATACCAGGTCTCAACTTACTTTGTGGATGCTGCAAAAGCAAATATTCTAACTCTATCAGAGCCTGACTGTAATTTTTTAGACGGATGTAACAATCAGCAATTTCATATAAAAATTGATCTCTATCCTGATGATTTGTCGCTTTCATGTCATATAGATGCTGATAATAACCGATCGCGCGGGAATAATCAGCTATTGAATATTTTACAATCCAGGCCGCTTCTTTTCTGGCTTGGTAAAGGTATTGTGTCGTGGGATAATCGTATTCGAGGCGTAAATAATGTAATAATGCTTTAGTAGTATTATGTTTTACATTTTGCCAAATAAGCGCTGACTGAAAAAGTGCAGTTTCAGCTTGGGATAAATCTGAGTAGTTGGAAATAATTTCCGTATAAATATCCAGAGCTTGATCAAATTGAGCATTATTTTCCAGCAAAGTAGCCTGAGCGAGAAGACGCTCAGGCCGATGAATTTCTGCATAGTTTCGATACTGATAAAAAGAAACAGAAGAAATAAGTATTAAAACTAGTAAAAATATTTTTTTTTTAATGACTTATTCTTCTTCATCTCCTGGTATTCCAAGTCCTGATTCGAGTTCATCTTCAATTGGTTCATTGTCATCAGAGGCTTCTTTTTCAGCTAATCTGGCAACAGAAACAATGAACTCATCATCCTCAAGAACCATCATACGGACACCTTGAGTATTTCTGCCGATGGAGCGGATATTATTAACCTGGGTACGCAGCAATTTACCCCGATTGGTAATAAACATCAGGTCTGAATCTTCACTGACCATTTTTATATCGACAACTTTACCATTTCGTTCGCTGGTTTTAATGGTGATAATACCTTTACCACCACGACTCTGAGAACGATATTCACCGATATCTGTTCTCTTTCCATAACCATTTTCCGTTATGGTTACAAGTGCTAATGATGTGTTATCGGTAATCGACTGTAGACCGATAATTTCATCATCAGCATCCAGAGTCATAGCTCGCACACCACGGGCAGGACGTCCCATAGCCCGAACATCAGTTTCAGGGAAACGAATCGACTTACCATTGCGGGTCGCCAGCAGCAGATCCCGTTTACCATCTGTTAAGCGTGCGGCAATCAGACTATCACCCTCATCTATCGTCAGGGCAATAATACCACCGGCGCGAGGATTAGAATAGGCCATCAGATCGGTCTTTTTGATAATCCCTTTTACGGTAGCAGTGACGATGTATTTATCTTCTTCAAATTCTTTGACCGGAAGAATGGTTGTTACTTTTTCTTCTGGTGCTAATTTGAGCAGATTTACAATCGCTTTACCTCGTGATGCCCGACCCCCCTGAGGAATCTCATGAACCTTCAACCAGTAAACTTTTCCAAGGTTGGTAAAAATCAAAACGTAAGAGTGAGTTGAAGCAATAAACAGGCTTTCAACAAAATCCTCTTCTTTAGGTCTTATTCCAGTTTTGCCTTTGCCTCCTCGACGTTGAGCACGATAGAGAGATACGGCATTACGCTTTATGTAGCCACCATGAGTGACAGTGACAACCATATCCTCCTCGACGATCATATCTTCAAGAGTCAAATCTGCAGATCTATCGATAATTTCCGTGCGGCGTGGATTAGCAAATTTCTCTTTGACCTCAATCAGTTCAGTTTTAATGATCTTTAAAATCTCAACTTCACTGGCAAGAATCTCTTTTAAGCGCGCAATTTGCGCCAGAATTTGTTCCAATTCTTCAAGAATTTTATTCTGCTCAAGGCCGGTCAGCCGGTGCAATCTCATATCAAGAATTGCCTGGGCTTGAATTTCACTAAAAGCGAAGCGGCTGATCAAGTTCTTCTTTGCTTCTGCTGGAGTCGCGCTGTTTTTAATGATCTGAATAACCTCATCAAGGTTTTCCAGGGCTAACTTAAGACCATGCAGAATATGGGCTCGTGCTTCAGCCTTTTTCAGTTCAAAAATACAGCGTCTGGTAACAATCTCCCGGCGGTGATCGATAAAACTATCAAGTACTTCACGCAGAGAAAGAATCTTTGGCTGCCCACTGACAATCGCCAACATAATGATGCCGAAGGATGACTGCATTGCGGTCATTTTATAAAGCTGATTAAGAATGACTCCAGGAACCATATCTTTTTTCAACTCGATAACAATTCGCATACCATCGCGGTCAGATTCATCACGAAGATCTGAAATACCTTCAATCTTCTTATTTTTGACCAGGTCAGCAATTTTTTCTATTAAGCGGGCTTTATTGACCTGGAATGGAATTTCAGTAACTATAATCGATTCCCTGCCACTGCGTTTGTCGACCTCAACCAGGGCACGAGCACGCATTTGTACGATTCCACGGCCAGTGTTATAGGCTTCATGAATACCTTCACGACCATTAATAAAACCGCCAGTAGGAAAATCGGGACCAGGAATTTTAACCAGTAACTCTTCAGGGCCAATGTGTGGATCATCAATAATTGCTACCAGACCATCGATGACTTCACCAAGGTTATGCGGTGGTATTTTTGTTGCCATACCAACGGCGATACCTTCAGACCCATTGACCAATAAATTAGGAAATTTACAGGGTAAAACCAACGGTTCTTCAAGAGAGTCGTCGTAGTTTGGACCGAAATCAACTGTTTCTTTATCAATATCCGCCAGCAATTCATGTGCTAAACGATCCATGCGAATTTCGGTATATCGCATAGCAGCAGCAGAGTCACCATCGATCGAACCAAAGTTACCCTGTCCGTCAACTAATGGATGGCGCATGGAAAAATCTTGAGCTAAACGAACAATCGTATCGTAAACAGCACTGTCGCCATGAGGATGATACTTACCGATAACATCACCAACGACACGGGCTGATTTCTTATAAGGCTTATTATAATCGTTATTAAGATCATACATGGCGTAAAGGATACGCCTGTGAACTGGCTTTAAACCATCCCTGATATCAGGTAAAGCACGCCCGACAATAACACTCATAGCGTAATCCATGTAGGATTTACGCATTTCATCTTCAATATTGACTGTAACTTTATTCTCTTCTGAGAGCATTAATACCTCCAACTTCCAATATGGAAGCTATAGTCACACATTAAACGTCGAGATTAGCAACATTAAGTGCATTCATCTCGATGAATTCACGTCTAGGTTCAACCTGGTCTCCCATAAGAACTGTGAATATCTCATCAGCCCGGACTGCATCTTCAATTGTTACTTGCAGTAAAATCCGTTTTTCAGGATCCATAGTTGTTTCCCACAGCTGGTCGGGGTTCATTTCACCAAGACCTTTATAACGCTGAATATATTGACCTTTTTTAGCTCTTACCAGAATAGTATCGAGCAATTCCTGACGATCTGTAATCTCATTGTCTTCACCATTTTCTGTTGTCATGATAATAACATCATTCAGACAGATATCTTCTACCAATCGATACGACTGGAGAAGCAATTTGTATTCATGGGATGATAAAATTTCGACGATCTGACGATCAATACGAGCATGAATATTGCCCAGATTAACAAGAATACGATCTGGATCTTCCATGACCTTATACTTGGCATTCGGTTCAATACTTTTCAACTGCTCAGCTAATGGCTCAAGGTTTTCTTTATCGGCAAAACCGTTTTTAATTTTTCCCTTAACGAAAATCTTAAGAATCTCTGCAGGAACCCCCTTATTAACAATTTTTTCAAAATGACGATTATAGTTAATAATATTTTTAAGTGTCGGGATAATTTGTTTACCGCGCAGAAATTTCTGCCCTTTTTCCATTTCTAGGGTCAGTCCATCAGTACCATTATCAAGCAGATAATCGAGCAGTGCATCGTCATCTTTTAGGTAGATTTCTCTTTTACCTTTTTTGACCTTATACAAAGGTGGCTGAGCAATATAGAGATGACCTCGCTCGACGATTTCCGGCATTTGTCTAAAGAAAAATGTCAATAAAAGGGTACGAATGTGTGAACCATCAACATCGGCATCAGTCATAATAATGATACGATGATAACGTAATTTATTTACATCAAAATCATCTTTACCAATACTTGTCCCCATAGCGGTAATGAGGGTACGAATCTCGTTTGATGTTAATAATTTATCAAATCGGGCTTTTTCAACATTCAGGATTTTCCCTTTAAGAGGCAATATGGCCTGGAACTTTCGATCGCGTCCTTGCTTGGCACTACCACCAGCAGAATCGCCCTCGACCAGGTATATTTCACACAGGCCTGGATCTTTTTCCTGACAGTCTGCTAATTTCCCTGGTAAGGATAAACCATCAAGAGCACCTTTTCTACGGGTGAGGTCACGAGCCTTACGTGCTGCTTCACGAGCTCTTGCTGCTTCAATACCTTTTTCCAGAATCCGTTTAGCGACCTGGGGATTCTCTTCTAGAAAAGTCGCCAATTTTTCATTCATTAAACTCTCAACAAAACCTTTAATTTCTGAGTTTCCAAGCTTGGTTTTGGTCTGCCCCTCAAACTGAGGATCGGGGAGTTTAACTGAAATAACAGCAGCTATACCTTCTCGTAAATCATCGCCAGAAATAGATACTTTTACATTTTTAAGCAAGTTATTGTTGCCGGCATAAGAATTCATGGTTCTGGTTAAAGCCGCCCTGAAACCACTTAAATGGGTGCCACCTTCGTGAGTGTTGATATTATTGGCAAAGCTGAAGATTTTTTCATCATAACTATCGTTGTACTGAATAGCTATTTCAAGTTCAACACCGTCTTTCTCGCCGTGAAAATAGATGGGGGGCGTGTGCAAACAGCTTTTAGCGCGGTTTAGATATTCGACAAACGATTTTATCCCGCCTTCGTAAATAAACTCATTGACCTTTTCACTACGATCATCAGTAATCGAGATTTTTACCCCGGCATTAAGAAAGGCAAGCTCTCTAAGTCTGGTAGATAAAGTCTCAAAAGAAAACTCAAGGGTATCAAAGATATCAGGATCAGGCCAAAAGGTGATTTTAGTTCCCCGCTTAATAGTTTCACCATCAACCGTTAACCGGCCGGTTGGGATCCCTTTTAGGTAGCTTTGTTTGTGAACTTTACCATCGCGGCGAATTTCTAGATCGACCTTGGTAGATAGGGCATTGACAACAGAAACACCAACACCGTGAAGCCCGCCAGAAACTTTGTAGGCACCTTCACCTTTATCGTCAAATTTACCACCGGCATGTAAAACGGTCATAACAACTTCAGCAGCGGATTTTTGCTGTTTTTCATGAAATTCAACCGGTATGCCGCGGCCGTTATCGACAACAGTAACTGAATTATCAGCATGAATGGTGATTTTAACTTCATCACAGTATCCAGCTAATGCTTCATCTATTGAATTATCAACAACTTCGTAGACAAGATGATGTAAACCTTGAGCAGCTGTTGATCCGATATACATGGCAGGACGTTTACGAACAGCTTCTAAACCTTCTAGAACTTGTATACTATCAGCACCATAATTTTTTTCTTCTGACATATTACCTCTTAATTCAATAGATAACTTTTCCGTTGGCTACCCTGAACAGACTATAATCTGTATCATAATCATTATCAAACTCAGTTGTTGTTATAAAAACCTGGCCTGAATTTTCAATCAGGTCTGATAAATAATCATGTTTTCGCCTTTTATCAAGCTCATTCGCAATATCATCTATTATTAAAACCGGATAATCTTTATTGAGATTATAATAATGACACATTTGCGCTTTTTTAAGCTTTAATATGAATGATTTTTTTTGACCTTCTGAAGAGTATCTTCTTATATCTTCTGTGTTGATTTTAAATATAAAATCATCACTATGGGGACCAAATGATGTATAACCAAATTTCAGATCCCTATCTAAGTTTTTGGTTATTTTTTCATAAAGAAAATCATATAAATTTTCAAAGTTATAAATTTTGTAGTTTATTTCATAAGATTCATTATGGGTATTTTCTTTTTTTAGAACCTTATTAATAGAGTCTATATAATTATTTCTTTTTACAATAATTTTAATAGATTCATTAATTAAACTATCTAGCCAGACAAAATCTAATTCTTTATCGTACCTTTGGTCTTTTAATAAATTATTTCTATTTTTTAAAATTTTTTTATACTTATAAATAATATTAATATAATTTTTATCGAGTAAAAAAAGTGACCGATCAATATAGTTTCTTCTATATTGAGGATATAATATTAAATAATTTATTTCGTCCGGATAATATATTATCGAACATAATTTATCGAAAAATTCATTACCATTCGGTCTTTTATGATTTAATTGTATTTTTCTTTCTTTTCTTTTATTAAAATAAATTTTTAAATTATCTTCTGTTAGCTTATTTTTTACAATGAGCTCTAAAAAAAAAGAATCAAATCCATTCTGTATTAAGTCCAGGTTATTCTTATTACGAAAACTTTTTAAAAAAGAACAGTAATGGATACTTTCAATAATATTAGTTTTCCCCTGTGCATTATCGCCAACGAAATAGTTTAATTTTTCATGGAAATCTAGATTAATACTATCTATGTTCCGAAAGTTCTTTAGTAAAAGCTTCTTTATAATCATCCACGCTACAATCTCATTGGCATAATAACTGATAAATGATCTTCATCATTTTCTGGGCTTATACGGCCTGGTGAGATGTTATCTTTCAAATAGAAAATAACGTTATCTGATTTTATAACCTGAAGTATATCAATAATGTATTTTGCGTTGAATCCGATGGAAATATCTGATCCTTTGTAAACAGTATCTATTTCTTCTTTAGCATCACCTAATTCAGGATTACTTGAACTTAGAACAATATTATTCTGTGTTAAACTTATTTTTACACCTTTAGATTTCTCACTGGATAATATTGATATTCGCTTTAGTGAGTGAAGGAATTCATCTTTGTTTATCAGAGCAAAGTTTTCAGTTTTTTCTGGTATGACCCTTTTGTAATCGGGAAAGTCTCCATCGACCATTCGCATAACGAGTAGTGTCTCGAGATAACGAATAACAAAATTGTTATCTTTTATACCAACCTCTATCGCTTCATCTGTATTCTCTATAAGTTTTCTTATTTCGAATATTCCCTTTTTTGGAAGAATGAAACCATTATCAAATTTATCTGACAATTTAGATGATGTCTCTCTGGTTATCATTGATAGTCTGTGACCATCTGTTGAAACAAAGGTTAATCTATTTAAATCTGTGTTTTGCTGGATAAATATACCTGTCAGATTAAATTTGGTTTCATCATTAGATACAGAAAATATAGTTTTATCGATCATATCGATAAAATTTGTACTGTCTATTCTGGTTAGGTCTTCGGTTATTTCTGGAAAACGGGGAAAATCCTCGGGAGACAAACCTACCAAATTAAAAATTGACTTTTCGCATTTAATCTCTACCCAGAAATTATTTTTAGAACTGAACTGTATCGTAGAATTGGGCAGCTCCTTTATAATTTCGAATAATTTTTTTGCGGAAACAGTTACTTTTCCCTGCTCTAATACTGAGCAGGGAAATTTTGCTTTTAGGCCGATTTCCAAATCTGTTGCTGTTATCAGTAATTGGTCGTCTTTTGTCTCTAATAAGACGTTAGCCAAAATTGGTATGGTGTGGCGTTTCTCAATTATCCCTTGAACTTTAGTCAGAGCTTTCAAGAAGTCTTCTTTACTGATTTCAAAATTCATAATGCCTCCATCAACAGATAACTATATACTATATATATTATTAATATTTATTTTAGTAGTAATAGTAGTGCTTGTTTAAACGTTGATATTTTTATAAGTTTCTGAAATATCAACGAAAATAAACTATTTTTATTTGTGGATAAATCACTCGGTTTATTAACTAACCTGTTTATTTTTCAATAGGTCTTACACTTATCCCCAATATTCACTGGGATATCCACGGTTAAGTATTCAACTTTTCCATAAGCTTTTCAATCATCATCCTTGAATGCATGTCTTCTTCTATCTTCTTCTCAATTTTTTTAATGGCGTGAATAATTGTTGAGTGATCTTTACCACCAAACTTTGCACCTATCTCGGGATACGATAAATCGGTCATTTTTCGACATATGTACATTGCTATTTGTCGAGGAAAAACAAGGTTTTTTAAACGTTTTGAGGATTTCAACTCGGATGTTTTTATCTGAAAACTTTCTGCAACTGTTTTTTGAATCTTTTCAATTGTTATCTCGCGGCTATTTTCGACGATAATGTCTTTAAGAATATTTTTAGCCATATCAAGATTGATTGGAGTTGATGTTAAGCTTGCATATGCGCCTACTCGAATCAAATAACCTTCTAACTCGCGAACATTACTTGTAATCGAATTTGCGAGAAAATAAGAAACATCTTCAGGAATATCTATTTTATTTTGATCGGCTTTCATTTTTAATATGGCTTGCTTTGTTTCTGTATCAGGAGACTGTATATCTGCTATTAAACCCCATTCAAATCTTGATCTTAATCGTTCTTCCAAGTCAGGTATTTCTTTAGGAAATTTATCTGAAGTAACAACAATTTGTTTATGTGATTCATACAGAGCATTAAATGTATGGAAGAATTCTTCTTGGGTACTTTTCTTACCAGCAATAAATTGAATATCATCTATTAATAATATATCGATTGAACGAAATTTATTGCGAAAGTCATCCATTTTTGCATGACGTAATGAGTTTATTAATTCATTAGTAAATTTTTCTGATGAATAATAACAAACTTTCATCGCACTATTATTTTTAAGTATCTCATTTCCTATTGCATGGATTATATGAGTTTTTCCCAAACCTACTCCACCGTATATAAATAGCGGATTATAAGTTGTCGCAGGGTTATTTGATACAGCCTGAGCTGCTGCGTGGGCAAATTGATTAGATGGACCAGATACAAAACTATCAAAGGTATAAGATGGATTGAGATTTGAAAATTCCAAATCTTCTTTTTTTGTTTCAGTTTTAGTTATTTCAGGCTTGCTAATTACCTCTTTAACTTGAACTTGTGGCTCTATTTCAACACTTTTTTTGATTGCTTTATTAATATTTATATCGAGTTTTATTTCTTCCCCGGTAATTTCAAAGATCGTTTCACAAATTATTTTTTTGTAGTTATCTTTAATCCAGTCTTTAATAAATTTGTTTGGGACCTCAAGCTTGAGAGTAGAGTTATTGAGGGATATCGGTCTGACTGGCTCGATCCAGGTTTTAATATTTTGGGTACTTATTTTGTCCGGTAATCTCTCAAGTACCTTTTTCCAGAGAATTTTCATACGAGTTCCACAAGTTATTAACAGGTATTAAAATTGATAAATAGCTGAATATAAATGATTTTTAGGTGATTTGTTTAATAATTGTATTTCTATAGGTTGATAACTATAAAGGTTTATAAAAATATCTGCCAGTCATTTTTTATTGTTATTTATTATTGACTTGCATCTATTTTTATGATCTAAAGTAGGACTTTGTCAGAACCCAGAATAGAGGAGTTTCGAATATGTCTAAACGTACTTATCAGCCAAGTCGCATTAAGCGTAAGCGTACCCATGGCTTTAGAAAACGGATGCAAACCAAAAACGGTCGTCAGGTTTTGAATCGTCGTCGTGCACGTGGCCGTAAGTCATTGTCTGCTACTATTACTCAAAAGTAGTATGAATAATGTCTTTCCCAGTCGATTTCGGCTTAGAAAATCCTGGGAATTCAAGTCAGTAAGAAAAATGGGGTGTAAATCTACTACACCCCATTTTATTCTGGTTAAAGCGGCTTCGGATATTCCTTTTTCTCGGTTGGGCATTACTGCTAGTAAAAAAACTGGCAACGCTGTTAACAGGAATAGAAGTAAAAGGCTGATTCGCCAGTATTTTCGAACTCATAGAGATGTTATTGATATATATGATTACTCAGTAATAGTTAAAAAGAGTATTTCTCATTTGAGTTCTGTTACTATATTTTCTGAGCTTGATAGACTTTTTTTGAAGAAATAAAGATGTTTAAATCTTTGTTAATAGTTTTTATCGACACTTATCGCTATCTTATTTCACCTTTACTCCCTGCCAGTTGTCGCTTTTATCCCACCTGTTCACAATATGCCAAGGAAGCTCTTATACAATTTGGTGTGATTAAAGGTGGTTTGTTAACTATTCGGCGTTTAATTAAATGTCATCCATATCATCAGGGTGGTTTTGACCCTGTTCCCCATTTTAATAATCAGGATAAAAATAATGGAAAATAACAACAGAACTATTTTGGCTATTGCTCTTATTGTCTTGTTGTGGTCGGGCTATAGCATGTTTTTTGCTCCTAAGCCTCCACAACAACCGGTCGAATCTGTTGAAGTCCAGGCTGAGTCTGAATCAGTTGCTACTGACAGCTCTGATGTTGCCGCTGCTCCCAATATTGTTATTCCTGAAATAGATAACAGTACTCCTGAATCTCAAATTAAAATTGTGAATGACGTTTTTGAGATGGTTCTAAGTAGTCGTGGTGCCTCAATTAAGAGTGTTGATCTTTTAAATTATAAGGAGAGCAATGAAGAAGGTAGTGGCTTTCTTTACCTTTTTAACAGTGAAGAAAATAAGCATAATTCTTTTATGACTTATGGTAACAATGGCATTTCATTACCAGGTAATATTAATTATGTTAGTGATTCTGGTCCTTTAGTTAACGTTAATGGTGATACCAATATTAAGTTTACTACCAACTATAATAATGTTGTTTACGAGAAAATTTATACATTCAATAAAGCTACCTACGATTTTTCTGTTACAGTAAATGTTTATAATAATACAGGTAACAATTTGTCGGGCTCGATGTTTCTAAACCTGAATACTTTTTATGACTCCGATGGCGGCCAAATGTATACATTTGAGGGGCCTGTCAGCTATGACGGTAATGAGTTAATAGAGGATAAGGTGAAGGACCTTGATGAGTCATCCAAAATTCACAAGGACAATATTGTCTGGTCTGGTTTTACAACTAAATATTTTATTTTTTCTGTTAAACCTGATGATTTAAATGCCAAAGTTACTATTTCTAAAGATGGCCAATATGTCCATAATGAGTTCGCATCTAAAAATGTTAAATTAGCTGCCGGGCAAAATGCCTCTTTCTCCTATCAGGCATATGTTGGTCCAAAGACTGTCGATGATTTGGCAGTTAGTGGCAACCAGTTTGAAGAAATTATTCATTATGGATTTTTTCATCCTCTTGCCAAACCCCTTATGGTCGTACTGAAGTTCTTCTATGGTTTCACTGGTAATTATGGTTTTTCAATCATATTTTTGACTATATGTATCAAACTGATTTTCTGGCCTTTGACACAAAAAAGCTACAAATCTATGAAGGGTATGCAGAAACTGCAACCTGAAATGAAGCGCTTACGTGAAAAGTTCGGCTCAGATAAGCAACGTTTGAATCAGGAAATGATGAAGTTTTATAAGGAAAATAAGGTCAATCCTATGGGCGGGTGTCTTCCTATGCTCATTCAGATTCCTGTTTTCTTTGCACTTTATCGGGTACTGCTTGGTTCTATCGAACTGCGTCATGCACCTTTCATGCTCTGGATTACTGATTTGTCTGCTAAAGACCCTTATTACATCACTCCGCTTGTTATGGGTGTTACCATGTTCTTGCAGCAAAAGATGACACCAACTAACATGGATCCTACGCAAGAAAAAATCATGTTGATTATGCCTGTGGTTTTTACCTTTATGTTTTTAAACTTTCCGGCAGGATTAGTTATTTACTGGCTTATCAACAATCTTCTTACTATCCTTCAACAATATCTGATTCGTCGTCAGGCTGATTGATGCTATGAATTCTAAGGACACCATTATTGCACCAGCAACCGCAGTTGGTAATGCAGGTATTGCTATCGTCAGAATATCTGGCGATAAATCCTTAGAATTACTACAAAGGTTTTTTAAGCCTCATAAAAATATCTCAGATTTTTCTAGTCACCGTCTATATTACGGTCAACTCCATAATATAGACGGTGAATTTCTTGATGAGGTTATGGCCGTTTATATGGCTGGTCCTCATTCTTACACTGCTGAAGATGTTGTTGAAATACATTGTCACGGTAGTCGTTATATCGTCAATCTCGTCATTGATACCTTTCTTAGAGAAGGTCTGCGTTTAGCCGACCCTGGTGAATTCACCTATCGTGCCTTTAATAATGGTCGGATCGATCTGTCTCAAGCAGAAGCCGTTAGTCACCTTATATCCTCAAGCACTGAAGGTTCCCGTAAGGTTGCCCTTGCTCAGGTAGAAGGTGCTTTGAGTCAACAAATTCATAGTTTTGTGGAAACGATTAAAAGGCATCTTGTTTTTATCGAGGCATGGATTGATTTTCCAGAAGAAGATTTACCAAGTGAGGATTTACACCAGATTCGTTCTCAACTAATGACTATTAATGACGATATTCAAGAACTTCTTAGTAGCTTCCAGATCGGACGCGTTCTTCATGAAGGCATTAATGTTGTTCTGGTTGGTAAGCCTAATGTTGGTAAGAGCTCTTTGCTCAATGCTTTACTAAGAGAAGACCGTGCGATTGTTACTGATATAGCTGGTACCACACGCGACATTCTAGAGGATGGTATAGTCATTCAGGATATAGCTGTGCGGCTTTTCGATACCGCTGGTCTTCGTGATTCTGATGATCCTGTGGAACAGCAGGGAATCTTAAGGGCGGAAGAAAAACTTAAAACAGCAGATTTGATTTTAATTCTACTTGATTCATCTACTCCTATAGATGATCAGGATCAATACATTCTGAATAAGTGCAGGTCGTATCCTCACCTCGTGGTTTTTACAAAAGGTGATCTTACCCCTAATGCGGACAGTTCCTGTTTTAATGATTTTATTACCATCTCCTCTAAATCTCAATGTGACATAAAATCATTAGAGGATAAAATTTATTCCCTTTTTGTAGATCGGGATTATATTAATACTGATTCAGTTATGCTTACTGAAAAAAGGCATTATGATACACTTATTAAAGCATCGAGATATATTAATAATTCTATAGATGTTTTGCTTAAAGGTTCCTCTCTAGAATTTCTCGCTTTTGAAATAAGGGAGATTCTTTCATGTTTCGGTCTAGTGACTGGGGAAATTAGTACTGAAGATTTATTAGACGATATTTTTTCAGGCTTCTGCATAGGTAAATAAATGTTTCACGTGGAACATAGTATATGAGTAGTTACGGAAAGAAATACCAGGTAATTGTAGTTGGGGCAGGGCATGCAGGTTGTGAAGCTGCATTAGCTTCAGCACGTATGGGATGTAAAACATTACTATTAACGATTGGACTAGACACTATTGCCCAAATGTCGTGCAATCCTTCTATAGGTGGCCTAGCAAAAGGTCATCTTGTTCATGAAATAGATGCCCTTGGTGGAGAGATGGGATTGAATATCGACGAGACAGGTATTCAATTTCGTCGCTTAAATACGCGTAAGGGACCTGCAGTGCGCGCATCCCGAGCGCAAGCTGATCGAATGGCCTATAGTGCAAGGATGAAATGGGTTTTAGAAAATCAGAATAACCTTGATTTAAAGCAGGGGATGGTTACAGAATTAAAAACCCAAAATTATAAAGTGACCGGACTTAAAACCAGGGAAGGTATAGAGTACGATTCAGATACCATAGTAATTACATCCGGTACATTTATGAAAGGCTTAATCCATGTTGGATTAAACCATTATTCAGGAGGTCGGGCAGGTGAACCTTCATCAGAGAACTTATCAGATTCGTTACGTTCACTTGGTTTTGAAGTAGGGCGACTTAAAACAGGAACACCAGCAAGATTAGCCTCAAACTCAATTGACTATAGTAAGTTGGAAAAACAGCATGGTGATGCATATATAAAACCATTTTCTTTTATGAATAAGGAAATTAATAGAGATCAGGTTTGTTGTTATATAGCTGTTACCAATGAAAAGACCCATGACATAATTCGTAGCAATTTAGATAAATCTCCTTTATATGCAGGGATTATAGAAGGGATTGGTCCCAGATATTGTCCTTCTATTGAAGATAAAATTGTACGCTTTCCAGAGAAAGTTAGTCATCAATCTTTCTTGGAACCTGAAGGGCGAAGAAGTTGTGAAATGTATCCAAGTGGTCTTTCCACTTCATTGCCAGCGGATGTTCAATTACAGTATTTCAGGTCGATGACAGGTTTTGAAAATGTTGAAATAATGAGGCCTGGCTACGCTATTGAGTATGATTTTGTAGAACCATTACAGTTAAAACGATCTTTAGAAACAAAGGAAGTACAAGGCTTATTTAATGCTGGTCAAATAAATGGAACGTCTGGCTATGAAGAAGCAGCAGCCCAAGGATTAATAGCTGGTATAAATGCAGCAAGGTTATGTCAATCAAATGATCCTCTTATTCTAGGAAGGGATCAGGCTTATATTGGTGTTATGATTGATGACCTAGTTACCCAACCAACAACTGATCCTTATAGAATGTTTACATCAAGATCAGAGTACAGATTGCTTCTTCGAGAAGATAATGCTGATCAAAGATTAACTGAAATAGGAAGAAAAATAGGTTTAGTTAGTAATGAGAGGTGGAATAAATTTTTAAATAAGCAAAATGAGGTGGAAAAAATTAATGATTATTTGTGTGAAAATCAAATAACTTCATCTCAGGAGGATAAGGTAGCACAATTAAATTTGGAAAAATTAAATTCAGGTTTAGGTTTAGATATTTTGCTACGCAGGCCAGAAATAAATATAGAAAATATCGCCTCTGTATTCACTGAATTGACTAAATATAGTAGGGAAGCATTAGAACAGGCAGAAATTGCAATTAAATATGAAGGGTATATAAAGAGGCAATTAGAACAGGTCGATAAATTTAGAGATCAAGAAGATATATTGCTATCAGAAAGCCTCGATTATAGTGAAATCCCTAATTTGTCTGCTGAAGTGGTAGAAAAATTAAATAAAATAAAACCGATAAGTATTGGTCAAGCAGGTAGAATTCAAGGGGTGACGCCAGCAGCTATCGCTATAATAAACATTTTCATTCGCAAAAACAAAAATGCTAAAAAAAATTAAAGAGACATTAAATAAAAGTGGCGTCAATCTAAATTCAGACCACGAAGAAGCTATATCACTATATATATCTGAATTGTTAAAATGGAATAAAAGTATTAACTTAACAGCGATTACATCTGTTGATGAAATATATGAAAAACACATTATAGATTGTCTAAACGTTATCCCACATCTTAAAGAGATATCTTCAATAATTGATGTCGGTAGTGGGGCAGGGCTACCTGGAATATTGATAGCACTTGTATGTCCTCAAATTAAAGTGTTGTCAGTAGAAAGTGTGGGGAAAAAAGCTAATTTCCAAAAAAATATTAAAAGGAAATTGAATTTAAAAAATTTAGAAGTATATTTAGGGCGAGTAGAAAATATACAGTCAGAAAAGAAAACTCGTTATGATATGGCAATATGTAGAGCTTTTTCATCTTTAGAAAATTTTATAAATTTAGCTGAGCCATTAGTTTCAAAAAAACTGATAGCTATGAAAGGACCGGAAGGTCAAAAAGAACTGGAAGATGTTAAAAATAAAAAAGATGTTCATAATATAAAAGAGTATATGAGTATTAACTATAGCTTGCCCAAGTCAAATTCTACCCGAAATATAATTATTCTATCTAAGTAGTTGAACACAACCAGCGACCATTTAAGTTTTTTGGGTAAAAATTACAAAAAATAAAAATTTAGTAAAAAATGAGAATAAAAAAAGCAAAAAATAAGTAAAACAGCCTATATTTAGGCTACTCCTCATATTAGATACTATAAAATAAAAGATATCTATGATATCTTCCAAATTTTAGAAAGCTAAATAGCCTATGAGGAGTAAAAAAATGGCTAAAATAATTGCGATAGCCAATCAGAAAGGTGGGGTAGGTAAAACGACAACAGCAGTAAATTTAGCTGCCTCACTCGCCGCCGCTGAGAAAAAAACTATACTATTAGATATGGATCCTCAAGCAAATGCCTGCAGCGGTCTTGGTATAGATAAAACTGAAGTTATTTCAACAATTTATGATGTTTTGTTGGAAGAATCTACGATCTCAGATGTGATGCAATCGACAGAACTGGATTATCTGACAGTCGTTCCTTCAAACACCAATCTAATCGGTGCAGAAATCGAATTAATAGGTCATTCCGACCGAGAAAAAAAATTAAAAAAAGCCATCACCGCGATCAGTGATGATTATGAATTTGTTATCATCGATTGCCCTCCTTCTTTAGGCCTACTAACCGTTAATGCTTTAACCGCGGCTGATACTGTTTTGGTACCGTTGCAATGTGAATTTTATGCAATGGAGGGTTTAGGGCAATTAATGCAAACAATACGCATTGTCCAACAAGAATTAAATCCACAATTAAAAATAGATGGAATACTATTGACCATGTTTGATGGTCGAAATAATTTGTGCCATCAAGTGAGTGATGAAATGCGAAGTCACTTTGGAGAAAAGGTCTTTACCGCTGTTATCCCAAGAAATGTACGTTTATCAGAGGCACCAAGTTACGGACAACCAGTTCTTATGTATGATATCAGTTCCAAAGGTGCTAAGGCATACATGGATTTAGCTCATGAAATAGTGGCAGGAGCATAACAGATGACAAAGCCTAAAAGACCTGCGCTGGGAAAAGGGATTGGAGCGTTATTAAGTTCGGCTGCCCAAGAAGGTGGAAAAAAATATTTTCTTTGTCCGATAGAAGAACTTAAACCCCATTCACAACAGCCAAGAAAAACATTTGACGATAAAAAAATGGCTGAGCTTGTTTCATCCATTAAAGAAAAAGGAATTATTCAACCAATTGTTGTCAGACAACAGGGTGAACAATATCAGATTATTGCCGGTGAAAGACGTTGGCGAGCTGCGCAAAAAGCCCAGTTAGACAGGGTCCCGGTTGTTATCCAGGATGTCAGTGAAGATTGGGCCTTAGAGATGGCCTTGATAGAAAATATACAGCGTGAGGATCTTAATCCATTAGAAGAGGCTAGTGCCTACAGATACCTGATGGACAATTTCGATCTGGTTCAGGAGGAAGTCGCTAAAAGGGTAGGTAAAGAACGTTCAACGGTTGCTAATTCATTACGACTATTACGTTTACCGGACAAAATTAAAAATGATTTACAGGCCAATAAATTAAGTATGGGACACGCAAGGGCATTATTATCCCTGGATGATCAAGAAGATATTTTAGAGGCAGCCAATCAAGTCATAGCTAAAAAGTTATCTGTACGGGATACAGAAAAACTGGTAAAAAAGATTAAAAATTTCCTCGTCTCAGGAACCAATAAGCCAGAACCGAAAAAAAAGCACCTTGATCCTGATGCCATGCAATTAGAACAAAACCTGCAGCAGCATTTTTCAACCCAGGTAAAATTAGCACCGAAAGGTAAGGGGGGGAAAATCGAAATCAATTATGGTGACCAGGTAGAACTCGAACGTATTTTAGAAATGATGGGTTTTCAACAGTAGTTAATTAAATTGACTGTTCCACGCCAAATAAAAAGTGAAAAGCTATATGATTGCAAGGTTAAAATATATATAGCAAACTTTAACGCCCTAAAAATTAGAAATTGCTTTTTACCAGATAAAAATTTATCAACAAACAATGTACAGTATTAGTTAACGGCTCAACTAAGCTTTACAGAAATAGCCAACCGAAGTACTCTTGATTATTAAAAAATAATGTTTGTAAATAAACCGAATAAAACTATTAAAGCAGGCCACTGGCACAAGGGAAGTAACAGGGACTTAAAAGAAAAGATTCAACAAAAAAATACCAATTATTTTGTTTACTTTGAAAAGCAGGGTTGACAAAAAAATAGAAAAAGTGTTACCAAAGCCATTCCAAGCCTGTGTCCCCGTTTATTTTGATTTTTATTGTATACAGTATACAAAACTGTAGTTTCATGAAGAGAGGTAAACTAGGTGATAAGTGTAGACTGGACCCTCGGGTTGCAGATGGTAAATTTTCTCGTCCTTCTGTTTGTCCTCAATAAAATTTTATACAAACCCCTACAGAAAATTCTCAAAGAACGATCTCATACTATTGAGTCTGCCAAGAAGACTGCAAAAGATTTGCAGGCAGATATCGATGTCAAAATGGAAGCCTACCAAAAACAACTGCAGGATGCCAAAACTGTTGCCGCTACAGAGCGTGAAGCATTGAAAAAATTAGCGCTTGAGCAGGAAAAACAAATTTTGGTTGATGCAAACAGTAAAGCTTCTGAGCGAATTGCTTCGATCAAAGAAAAGGTAAGTGATCAAGCAGCAGTAGCAAGCGAAAGTCTAAAAGAGAATGCTACTGGAATGGCCAACGAAATTGCGACAAAAATTTTAGGGCGAAACCTAGCTTAACTTTGATAAGGACGATTTCTATGATGCTGTTCAAGAAGACCAGAATCATTCTGTTAACGTTACTACTCTTCATAATCCCTCTTGGAGTTGCTTTTGCGTCCGGTGGTGAGCATGCAGTTGATAGCGGTGTTCTACTGAAAGATTTCCTTTATAGAGTCTTAAATTTTGCAATTGTTGTTGGGATACTGTGGTATTTCCTTGCTAAACCATTGAAAAATGGTCTGAGTAAAAGAACCAAGGATATTGAGAAAAACCTTGCGGATGCAAAGCAGGCCAAAGAAGAGGCCGAAGCTAAATTTGCCGAGTATGATCGCAAACTCACGCAGGCTACCGAAGAGATAGCAGAGATCAGTGATGCTATTCGACGTGAAGGTGAGCTTGAAAAGCAAAAGATAATCGAAAATGCCAAGATAACAGCTGCACAAATAGAAAAAGATGCTGAAGCTGCGGTTAACCTGGAAATTGCTAAAGCAAAAGAGCAATTACAACGTGAGGCGGTTCAATTATCAGTTGATTTGGCTGAAGAACTTCTGAAGAAGAATTTCAATAAAGAAGATGACGCTCGCTTAATTGATGAATATGTGAAAAAAGTGGGAGAGTTACATTGAGTCACGGTGCAGTTGCTATACGATATGCTAAGGCACTGATCAGTATTGCTGAAGAGCAAAAAGCGATTGATCAGTATACAGAAGAGCTTTCAGGCATAGCTGCGGTCATGAAAGAGAATGACCTTCTGCGTTTGTTGCTTGATAGCCCAACCTTTAACGTTCAGAAAAAACTCGCAATAATGAATGATTTATGTGAGTTGGGAAAATTGAGTGAAGGTATGAAAACCTTCCTTGATCTTCTGGTTGAAAGAGGACGTATCACATGTCTTCCGGAAATAAAGGAAAATTTCTGTCGCTTTGCGGATGAACATTCAGGTGTAATTCGTGCGCAGATCACTTCCGCCCACGATCTTCCAGACGCTAAGGCCGAAGAAATTAAAGCCGGACTGGAAAAACAAACGGGTAAGAAGATAATTCTTAATATTAATAAAGATGAAAGCCTCATCGGTGGTTTACAGGCCGAGATGGATGGAAAACTTTTTGATGGCAGTGTTAAGACCCAGCTGAAACGGATTGCAGATACCTTAGCAAAGGGGTGATTAAATATTATGGAAATCAGAGCGGAAGAAATCAGTGCGATAATCAAAAAGCAAATTGAAGACTTTGGCCGCGAGGTTGAGGTCAGCGAGACAGGCACCATAATCTCGGTAGGTGACGGTATCGCACGGATCCATGGTCTTGATAAGGCTATGTCTGGAGAGTTACTTGAATTCCCGGGCGGTATTATGGGGATGGTCCTGAACCTGGAGGAAGATAATGTCGGTGCCGCTATTCTAGGTGATGCTGAGCATATCAAAGAGGGCGATGTCGTTAAAAGGACCGAGCAGATTGTTCAGGTCCCGGTCGGTGATGCATTGGTCGGCCGAGTGGTTAACGGTATTGGTATCCCAATCGATGGTAAGGGCGAAGTTGAAACTGAAACCTACAGCCAGGTTGAAATTAAGGCGCCAGGAATCGTTTCACGTAAATCGGTTCATGAGCCGATGCAAACAGGTCTGAAAGCTATCGATTCAATGGTTCCAATTGGTCGTGGGCAGCGTGAATTGATCATAGGTGACCGTCAAACTGGTAAAACTGCGGTTGCTGTTGATACTATTATCAACCAGAAAGGCAATGGTGTCGTCTGTATTTACGTCGCTATCGGCCAAAAAAGATCAACAGTTGCCCAGGTTGTTGATAAATTACGTTCCCATGGTGCAATGGACTACACCATTGTTGTTTCAGCGACAGCATCTGACCCTGCTCCGCTACAGTTTATTTCACCATATACTGGTGTCACCATGGGCGAGTTTTTCCGTGATAATGGTCGTCATGCTTTGATTATTTATGATGATCTATCCAAGCAGGCTGTAGCCTATAGACAGCTTTCTCTACTATTGCGTCGTCCACCAGGCCGCGAAGCATTCCCGGGTGACGTTTTCTACCTGCATAGTCGGTTGCTCGAACGTGCTGCTAAATTGAGTGATGCAGAAGGGGCAGGTTCCCTGACAGCACTTCCAATTATAGAAACCCAGGCCGGTGACGTTTCAGCTTACATTCCGACCAATGTTATCTCGATCACTGATGGTCAGATCTTCCTGGAAACGGACCTCTTTTATTCAGGGGTAAGACCAGCCATCAACGTTGGTTTGTCCGTTTCACGGGTTGGTGGTTCCGCTCAGGTCAAAGCAATGAAACAAGTTGCTGGTACCTTGCGTCTTGCCTTGGCCCAGTATCGTGAGATGGCGGCTTTTGCCCAGTTTGGTTCAGACCTTGATGCTGCTACCCAGGCGCAATTAAATCGTGGTGCCCGACTGGTTGAGATCTTGAAGCAGGGTCAATATCAACCCATGCCAGTTGCTGTCCAGGTGCTGTCAATCTTTGCGGCGACGAACGGCTATGTTGATGATTATCCAACCACAGCGGTCCAGCGCTATGAAAAAGAGATGCTGGCCTTCATGGAGAGTCGCTACAGTAGTCTGATTAATGATCTGGCTGAAAAGAATGCCATAGATAAAGATATGGAAGCCAAGATTAAAGCCGCCCTGGATGAATTTAAAGCGCAGTTCGTAGCCTGATATCTAAAAGGTTGAACAGATGGCCAGTCTGAAAGACATAAAAAAACGGATAGGCTCGGTAAAAAATACCCAGCAGATTACCAAGGCGATGAAAATGGTCGCTGCGGCTAAGCTGCGCCGAGCACAGGAAGCAGCAGTTAATGCTCGTCCTTATGCCGAAAAATTGCATGATGTCATGTCAAATCTTGCCGCCAGGGAAGATTCAGATGCACATCCACTGTTGAATCATCGTGGCAAAAACCGCGCCCTCGTTATTCTTATGACAGCGGATCGTGGATTATGCGGTGGTTTTAATGCCAATGTTTCAAAGGAAGCAGAGCGTTTTATCAGGCATAACGATTACGAGTATGAAGAGCTTGATCTGATGATTATCGGCCGCAAAGGGCGCGATTTTCTAAAAAGTCGTATGGGGGAAAAGATCGTTAAGGTATATGAAAATATTACCACCGATGCGACCTATAAAACGGCTCAGCTGATAGCTGATGAGGTTACGGAACAATACATAGAAGAAAAATATGATGCAGTTTTTCTGCTGTATAATGCTTTTCAGAGTGCCATTGTTCAGAACGTTACACTGGAGCAGATCTTGCCGATTCAACCTGCTGAAAATGAGCAGGAGGATAACGGTATTGACTATATTTACGAGCCAAACCGCGGCGAAGTTCTTGCACAACTGTTGCCTAAAATGGTTGAAGTGCAATTGTTCCGTGGATTGCTTGAATCGAATGCTTCAGAACAGGGAGCGCGGATGTCAGCAATGGATAGTGCCAGCCGCAATGCTTCTGAGATGATAGGTAAGTTAACGCTGCAATACAACAGGGCGCGTCAGGCAGCAATTACCACTGAACTTATGGAGATTATCTCCGGCGCCGAATCGATAAAATAATAGCGAGATAACATATACAGTCTGAATTAGTCTTATTCGTTATGAATAAGAAGGAGAGGTTTCGTTATGAATAAAGGAAAGATCACACAGGTCATCGGTCCTGTTGTTGACGTCGAGTTCGAGCCCGGCAAATTGCCGGAGGTTTATTTTGCAGTGAAAATGACCAACCCATCTCTCGGTGACGAAGAATGGAATCTGGTTTGTGAGGTCGCTCAGCACCTTGGCGAAAATACTGTCAGAACCATAGCTATGGATTCAACGGATGGTTTAGTTCGTGGTCAGGAAGTTCTTGATACTGGTGACCAGATCCTGATGCCGGTAGGACATAAAACTCTTGGCCGGATTCTCAATGTTGTTGGCGAGCCTGTTGATGAGGCAGGGCCGGTTGAGGCTGAAACTGCCTGGGGAATTCACCGCCCGGCTCCGGAATTTATCAATCAGTCAACTAAAGTAGAATCATTTGAAACCGGAATAAAAGTTGTTGATTTGCTTGCCCCTTATTCCCGGGGTGGAAAAATTGGTCTGTTCGGTGGTGCTGGTGTTGGCAAAACCGTTCTGATTATGGAGTTAATCAACAATGTTGCGCAACAGCATGGTGGCTTCTCTGTCTTCGCTGGTGTTGGTGAACGTACCCGTGAAGGGAATGACCTATGGGAAGAAATGAAAGAGTCCGGCGTTCTCGATAAAGCCGCTCTTATTTATGGCCAGATGAATGAGCCTCCGGGAGCTCGTGCCCGTGTTGCTTTGTCTGCTTTGACCGTTGCAGAATATTTCCGTGATGAAGAAGGTCAGGACGTCCTTCTGTTTGTTGATAATATTTTCCGCTTTACCCAGGCCGGTTCTGAGGTTTCCGCTCTGCTAGGCCGGATTCCTTCAGCCGTTGGTTATCAGCCAACCCTGTCCACCGAGATGGGTGAATTACAGGAACGGATTACCACCACAGATAAGGGCTCTATCACATCGGTTCAGGCTATCTATGTCCCTGCCGATGACTTGACTGACCCGGCTCCTGCAACGGCCTTTGCTCACCTTGATGCAACGACGGTTTTATCACGGCAGATTGCTGAGCTTGGTATTTATCCTGCTGTTGACCCATTGGATTCAACCAGCCGAATTCTTGATCCCCAGGTTATTGGTGAGGAACATTATCAAGTTGCCCGTGATGTACAATATATTCTTCAGCGCTACAAAGATCTTCAGGATATCATTGCTATTTTGGGGATGGATGAATTGTCTGAAGAAGATAAGCTCGTTGTTGCCAGAGCGCGTAAAATTCAACGTTTCTTATCTCAACCGTTCCATGTTGCCGAAGTATTTACCGGTTCACCAGGTAAGTATGTCGAGCTGAAAGATACCATTAGAGGCTTCCGTGAGATTGTTGATGGCAAACATGATGCGTTGCCAGAGCAAGCTTTCTATATGGTTGGTACGATTGAAGAGGCGATCGAAAAAGCCAATACGATGGCAGCCGCCTGATATAGGTTGATTTTCCACGAAAAAGGACATTGTCCCGATGGCAGAAAAACTAAAACTGGAAATGGTGACACCTTATAAAAAGGTTCTCTCGGAAGATGTTGATGAGTTGACAGCTCCTGGTTTAATTGGTGAGTTAGGTATTCTACCTGGCCATACACCTCTTTTGACAACCTTGAAGGTTGGTGAGCTGACTTATAAAAAAGGGAGCGAATCCTACCATGTTGCCGTGAATTGGGGATATCTTGAAGTTGAAGAAGAAACCGTCACAGTATTGGTGGATACTGCCGAAAAAGCTGATGAAATCGATCTGAATCGAGCTAAAGCCGCCTTGGGTCGGGCAGAAGATGCTCTTAAAACTATGGCGAGTGATGACAAAAAACATGCCGTTATGGAGGCAGCGTTGCAGCGCGCTTTAATACGGATTCAGGTTGCCAGTCGCAATCAGTAAATTATTAAATGAATAAAATAAAAAAGCCCTCTTAATAGAGGGTTTTTTTATTTATGCTTGAAGAAGGAAATTGTAACAGTTGACAGACAAGGAAAAAGAATTATTTATATATTGTAGCTAAATAAACAGAGTTGTTTTTTAATAGTGTGAAACCGTCGTCATTTCGACTGACGATTTTCAATGTGATGGAATAAAAAGCCTATGGCCTATAAAATAAAATCCATCAGCTATTCTAGCTTCATGATTGCACTGGCATATTTTATTTTAAGTGCAATCTGGACTCTGTTTTCTCATCAATTTTTTGCCCTCCTGTTAAATAAGTCAGAACTGGCTGCGAGTGACGCAGGCCCAACCCATTGGTTTTTCATTTTTTTTACCACAGGTTTGCTCTATTGGTTATTACGTTACTGGGATCATGCTCGTAGTAAATCTGAAGAATCTTTTCAAAAAATAAATCGTTCCCTAAAAAGTTTCAGTGAGTGTACCAAAGCTCTGACCAGGACAGACAACGAACAGCAATTGATGATGGGAATCTGTCGCATATGTGTTGAAGTTGGTGGTCATAAAATGGCTTGGGTTGCCTTACGTCAGCACGACAGTAACAAATCAGTTGTCCATGCCGCACATTGGGGAGAATGTGGTGATTTTTTTGAGCATCTTCAGGTGAGTTGGGCGGAAAATACCCTGGGGCAGGGTCCGGCAGGAATTTGTATCAGAAACAATACCATCAGTATTTTTCAAAATCTGGTGCCAGAATTGCCCTATGAACCATGGCGACAAGCGGTATTAAAGGCCGGATTTCAGTCCTGTATTGCATTACCTCTCAAGGTAGATAATGAACCGTTCGCAGCTTTAGTCATCTACGATGAGAAGAGAAATGCGTTTGATCAGGAGGAAACAGATTTACTTGCAGAATTAGCTGATGACCTCTCTTATGGTGTCACCGCACTTAAAACCAAAATGGCACAGGAAAAAGAGGTTGCCGAACGACTAATGCTGGCGACCGTTATGGATCAGGCCTCCGATGGTATTATCACCTTCAATGAAAAAGGAGTCATTCAATATATTAACCCGCGCTTTACTGAATTGTGTGGTATTCCAGCCGAAGAGGGGATTGGCGTGTCTATTGATGATTTTGAGTGTTCACAGCGCAATCCAGATTTTTACCAGACAGTGCTGAAGGTCTTTAAGGAAAATACCACCATATCAGGGCATTTTATCAATAAGAAAAGAGATGGCAGTTATTATGATATTGATGCTCGTATAGCGCCAGTGTTTGCAAAGAATGGGGACGTTGTCCGTTATGTTGCCATGATTCGGGATGTGACACATGAACTCGATCTGGAACGACAATTACGCCAGGCTCAAAAGATGGAAGCTTTAGCAACCCTGTCTGGTGGTATCGCTCATGACTTTAATAATATTCTGGCGATTGTTCTGACTAATATTGAAATGTGCCTCGAAGATGTTTCAGAGCCAGGAACAACCAAAAGATCACTTGAGCTGGTCCATAAAGCAGGATTACGGGGTAAACATCTGGTGAAGCAGTTTCTGACTTTTAGCCGCAAAAGTGAACAGCCCAAAAAGCCGGTTGAGCTTGCTGATATTATAAAAGAATGCACCAGCATGTTGCGGCCAATGCTTCCGGCAACAATTGATATAAGGCAGGACGTAGAGGTCGAAAACAGTTGGATAGTAGCTGACCCGACGCAGATCCATCAAGTCATAATGAATCTGTGCACCAATGCTGATGATGCTATGCGTGCGCGTGGCGGCATTCTTGATATCAGTTTGTCAGAAGCATCAATAACCAATGCGGATCAGGGCCGTTTTCAGGGGCTTGAGCAAGGTCGTTACCTGAAATTAACGGTGGCCGATAGTGGTCATGGTATTGCCAGAGATGATCTTGAACGAATATTCGATCCTTTTTTCTCTACCAAGGAGCAGGGCAAAGGGACCGGGCTTGGTTTAGCTATAGCGCATGGCATCATAAAAAACCATGGTGGCTATATCAGTGTGAACAGCATCGTTGACGTTGGCACTACATTTGTTATTTACCTTCCTCAGATTGGGGCAGAAAACCTGAAACAGGAAAGTTCGAATGAGGCTACCCCTGCTATTCTGGGGCGACTTCTTTTTGTTGATGATGAGGCCGATTACTGTGAAGGAATAAAACTAATGTTGGAAAGATCTGGCCACTCAGTAGAGATTGCCAGTGACCCTTTAATAGCCTTGTCTTTGCTTGCTGACCCTGGCCGGCATTTTGACCTGCTGATTACCGATCAGACTATGCCCCATATGACAGGCCTTTCTCTCGCCCGGCAAGTGCGTAAACAACATCTGCAGTTGCCGATTATACTGTGTACCGGAGCGGCCACGGATATTGATTTGTCTATAGAAAACGAACAATTCAATAAGGCGGGCATCAGTAGAGTTTTAATGAAACCAGTAGAAAAGCAGGAATTAAAAAATGCCATACAGGACGTGATGAATCAGACTAGCCGACAGCTGTTTTCAGCATTGTCTTAATAGGTTTGATAGAAAGACAGATCTGGACGCACAGGTTTCTGGCTATTTAAATATAAAAGATGAAAAGAGTAAGGACTATTGATCGGATTATGACGGATCGATCATAAAGACAGGGAATTTTCATGGCCAAAATTCTAATCGTCGATGACGATGAAATGATGTGTGAAACTCTTGGCACCCTGATTGAGCGAAAAGGGCATAGCGCCAAAATGGCCATAACCCTTGGCGATGCGTTGCTAAAAGCTCAGCACGATGTTTTTGACATTATCTTTCTTGATGTAAAAATGCCGGATGGTAATGGCCTTGATATTTTAGAAAAATTGGAAGGCTTCCCGTCCCGTCCTGAAGTTATTATTATGACTGGATACGGTGATCCTCATGGTGCTGAACTGGCCATAAAAAGTGGCGCATGGGATTACATAGAGAAAGGTTTTTCAATTAAGGAAATATCACTTTCGCTGGAAAGAGCATTACAGTATCGCCAGGAAAAAAAGGATGTCGCCAGGAACAGCAAAAAAAGCCCCCTGAAAAGAACCGGAATTATTGGTAACAGTCATCGTTTAAATGAATGCCTCGAGTTGATTTCGCAGTCTGCAGCAAGCGATGCCAATGTGTTCCTTTACGGTGAAACCGGGACAGGCAAGGAACTGTTTGCTCAGGCAATTCACAACAACAGTCAGCGTCGGAATGCTCCTTTTGTGGTGGTTGATTGCACGTCTTTGCCCGAGACCCTGGTTGAAAGCTTATTGTTCGGGCATGAAAAAGGTGCCTTTACCGGGGCTGATAAGGCGCAGCAAGGGTTAGTACTACAGGCCAATAAAGGCACTTTATTTCTGGATGAAATAGGTGAATTACCCCTTTCTTTGCAAAAATCATTTTTGCGGGTTTTACAGGAGCATCGCTTTCGCCCTTTGGGCAGTCATCGCGAATGTCAAAGTGAATTTCGCCTCATCGCTGCAACCAACAGAAATCTGGACGCAATGGTGGAAGAAGGGCGTTTTCGCAGCGACCTTCTCTATCGAATCAGATCTATTATTGTTGAACTACCACCATTACGTGAACGCAAAGAGGATATTGAACTTTTAATCAGGCACTATGTTGCTCAATTCAGTAATCGTTATGGCTTAAAACATAAAGAGTTTTCACCAGACTTTATCAGTGTTTTAAACTGCTATCTCTGGCCAGGAAATGTCAGAGAACTGGTGAATACCGTGGAACGTACTTTAGCGGTAGCTAGCCAGGATACAACTTTATACCCGAAACACCTTCCTAATCATATTTATGCCCAGGTCCGTCGGGCACAGCTGGAAACAGATTCCCCAGAAAAAGAAACCATCCCAAGCGCTGATACCGATTTACCAACTCTGCAGGAATATCGGGAAATTGCTATCGCTCAAGCAGAAAAAAAGTACCTGCTGAAGTTGTTGGAATTGGTCCAAAATGATATTCCAGAGGCATGTCGCCGGGCTGATTTATCGCAATCACGACTGTACGCATTACTCAAAAAATATCAACTTAAACGAAAATAACAGAAAAATTCCTGTCCCACAGGAAATTACCCCGGCCTGGTTTGTTTCCACTACCTAGATAAATCGCTTAGTCCTCTAATATTATTGTGCTTATTCCTAATGCATCGGTTGGCATAGCAGATGCTTAATTGTCTCTGAACGTCTGAGACTAACCTGGGGAGGCTGCTATGAACGATTTATCCATTAATGGGCTCAATAGGGTCGTTGACTGTCTGCTGACGAAGGCTCAGCACATCGATGACATGATTCGCTGGTTGACCAGTCTGAAAATTGAATGTGATTTACCCGGCATTGACCATGAAGATATCGATCTGAAAATAGAAGAGAACAGGTTACATATAGGGTTAAAAAGTAGCATAGTCCAACATGCTGGTCAGCGCTTGGAACTGATCGGAAATAGTGCCCAGATAAGGACAATCGCTGGCTTAGTTAGGGAACTGGCTGACGAAACGGAAAATGTGGTCCTGGAAGGTGAGACCGGAGTAGGCAAACATTTTCTGGCGACTTTTATCCATAGCTTAAGCAAGCGAAGAGATAAGCCTTTTATCAGGGTTCAGGCAGCTGATTTAGTCCACCAAGGCGAGGTTAAAAAATACCTTAAACAAGCAGCTGCAGGGACACTGTTTATCGGTAACCTTGAAGACTTTGATCTGGCCGGGCAGGGCGAATTTTGGCAGCAGCTGGTAACCGATGGCGGCGATCAAAAGTGCCGAATTATCAGCAGCACGAATAGAGATCTGGGTCAACAGGTTGAAAAAGGACAGTTTAGAAGCGATCTTAAAGAACAACTGGCTCAATGCTATATCTCTATTCCTCCTTTACAAAAACGCAAGACAGACATTCCATTGCTGGCTCGTCATTTTATCCCTCTTATCTGCGCTAGAAGCGCTAAGCCGCTGAAGCAGATGAGTCATGAGTACCTGGCTCAACTGGAGATGTATCACTGGCCAGGAAATATCAGAGAGCTGATCAATACCCTGGAACAATCGATTTATAGTGCAGGTGAAAAGCCAACCCTGTTCAGTAAAGACCTCCCGATTAAAATCAGGTTGGCGACCCGTGGCCAACTCGCGGAACAAAAACGGGGGCTCTGAAGCGTTGCGAAGGTTTACCTGGATTCCTGCGGCAGGAGAAAATTCCTGTCTGGCAGGAAAAACTTTAAACATAAGTAAGCCCTCAAACTGAGTCAGATTTTTGAAGACGAAAATAAAAATAATAAAATCAGCATATTAAGACAAAAGTAAAAAGATGAAAAAATTTGGTATGTGGGTTGCTATTCAAATCAGCAATGCTCAAACAGGGAGGACAATGGATGAAAGCTAAAATCATGTATGTATTGATCATCTGTTCAGCAACCTGTACGGCGATCTGGATGCTGGAACAGAGTTGGGGAATGCCGATCAGTTTAATGATGAAGATGTTTGTTCTGTTTCTGGGCTTGCTATTTGGCTATCAGGCTATTCCAGCGGTGCTTCGGTGCATCAATCTGGTTGCAATTATGATGAAGCCTGAAGCGGAAAAAAGCATCAACAACAGTAAAAGTTTTTGATGGGGGAGAGACATGAAGGCACGCAAAATATTAATAGCAGATAAAGATGAGAAAGCGCGTCGCCGATTAGCGGAATTTTTCAAAGATTCACACTTCGCCGTCGACGTGACTGGTTCAGCGGCTTATGCCATAGCAAAGATTGTGCAAAAGCAGGAGCCGATAGTCATCCTTGGCGATTCCTTTGAAGAGAAGATTTCTTCCATCGATGTTATTGCCCTTATGCGCAAATGTAACCGCAACCTGAAAATCATTCTGATTTCCGACGACAGCTCCTTGGCAACCCTGCGCCGAATTCGTGAGGATGGCATTTTCTATCATGCGTTAAAACCACATAACCAGGAAGATAATGAAGAATTACGGGCAGTTGTTGAATGTGCTACCGAAGGCATCCAACCAGCGTGAAAATAAATGACGAAGAAAAGGTCATTAAAACCAGAGAGGAATGCTCATGAATACTTTATTGCGTTATGCATGTTCTGTTGTGCTGTTCTTTCCTGCCTATAGCTGGGCTGCTGAAGCAGGGCAGCGCGAGGGCGGCGGAATGGTTCTGGTCTATTTATTCCTGGCCGCATGTGGCTTGATCATTTTATTGCAATTGCTGCCGGTTCTGGCGATGGTATTTGCATTGATTAAGGGAATTTTTGGTAAACGGCAAGAGACAAAAACGGTACCAGTAAAACACCGCTAAAAGAAAGGGAATAGCCGTACAGGCGATTGCAGGGGGATTTTTCATCCATAGGGAGGGCAGTGATATGGAAAAAGAGAAGAACAAATTCCTCAGCATTATGCTGATCGCCACTTATATTGTTCTAACCTTGGTATACGGTCAAGTGGCCCGGGCAGATGAATGTCTTGATTGTCATGCTGACAAGGATATGGTCAGTGAGGAGTATGTTATTGGCCCCGCCAGTTTTCAGCGTTCTTCCCATGCTGAAATCGGTTGTTTAGGATGCCATGAGAGCGTTTCTGATGATCATCCGGATACTGAGGTCATTACTACGACACGCTGTCAAATGTGCCATGACGCTATCGAGGAAGAGTACCAAGCCAGTGTTCACGGTCAAAATGCTACTTGCCAAGAGTGTCATAATCCCCATCAGACCCGGTCTGTTGGCTGGCAGAGTGTTGAGAGTGGGAATCACAGCTGCTTAGAATGCCACGCGGAAAAACAGAATCTGAATTATCATCAGCGCTGGTTACCACATGCGTCACTTCATTTGGCAAAACTGCCCTGTGTCACGTGTCATACCGTAACCTCAGGGTACCAGGTCGCTTTGAGCTTTGAAAAGAAGCAAGCGGCGGGCCTGGCAAAAACATCTCGGCCAATGGTCATGTCTGATCTGCTGGAAGAGGGCGGTGTTTCTGGTTTGTCATGGATTGACAAGGATGACGATGGGCTGATTTCACGGGCTGAGCTCAAATCCCTCCAGGATAGTGCTGAGGATCAGAACTTACGTTTACAGGTGACGCTTGTACCTGCCGAGGTTTCCCATCATCTGACCACCTTTGATAATCGTTTCGACTGCACCTTTTGTCATGCTGCAGGAAGCAAAAGCGTACCGAGTGGTTATATTACCTTGCCGGTAGCGCAAGAGCAGGTGGGTATATTTCCCGTGGAACAGGAAGCGGTACAAGCTGTATTAAACGCGCATCGCAATCTTTATATCACCGGAGTTACCAGAAATGCTTCCCTCGACATGTTTGGCCTGATGATCATTGCCAGCGGTTTTATTCTTCCGGTTGGACATGGAACGTTCCGTCTCTTAACCCGTAACCGCAGACGTCACGGAAAGGATGAATCATGACAGAAATAAAGCGTATTTATCTTCAACCGACTCCAGTGCGGATATGGCATTGGCTCAACGCCTTAGGAATAATTACTCTGGTTGTGTCAGGGGCACAGATTCGCTATCCGGAATATATGGCCTGGCTCGGTAGTTACAGTGCTGCCGTCAGGTTACATCATACCGCTGGCTATGTCGTGGCACTGTCGTTTACCCTGTGGTTTTTTTACTACCTGTTTATTGCCCGCACGATGGCTTCAGTTTATGTTCCCAAGCTGGATGAACTAAAAAATGGTATAGTCCGGCAGATCAAATTCTATTTTCTAACCTATTTCCTGGGCTGGGAAAATCCTCATCATCCAACGCCACAGAATAAATTTAACCCACTGCAGAAATCGGCGTATCTGGCCATTATGTTCGTACTGGTGCCACTGGTCAGCCTGTCCGGTATCTTATTGACCAATGTGGAACCATTGCGGAGCTTGATTATTATGCTCGGTGGACTCAGGTTATTGGTCAGCTTTCATTTTATTCTGGCCTGCTGTTTGACGGCATTTATCCCAACCCATATTTACCTGGCAACACTGGGTCATACACCAACTGAGCATATTAAAGCCATGTGGACAGGTTGGGAGGAAGAGGAGGTGATCATCTCTCCTAAACCTCACCCGGATATTACCCGGGAACATCCGGACTGGCAGAAGCATGTAGTTCACTGATACCGGCAGCTTTATCGGGAGTAGGGAAATGATAAAAGAAGATGGTCAACAGATTGCTAAACTGAACAAACTCTGGACCTGTAAATTATGTGAAGTGATGGTCTTTTTAGCCCTGTTTGTGGCGATATATTTACTCAATCAATGGTATTCATCCCTTACTCTTCCCGCTAGCTGGCGGCAGTTGTTGGGACGGCCGCCAGAGATGATTCATATCTGTGTTATTTTTTTCCTTTATAGTTTTTCTGTGGTGGTGCTTAAAGGGTCCGCCTGGATGGCAGGAAAGAGCCCTGACGCGACCTGGAAACATTTAGGTTACCGTGGTGGTTTTGTCCTGTTTGCCGCCTGTAGCACAGATATGATGCTACTATTTCCTCTTCTTATCACGGTTTGCCTGGGCCTTTACATTGTGGAGCTCGGATATATCAGGCTTTTTCTGTATCAGTTTATGCACCCTGAAATCGGTAATCCAACCTGATCAGGCCGATAATTTAGCGATCAGATCAGGTTGGTGTTGACGCAGGTAGCGCAGTGACAGAAGTGATTCATCAAGGCGACGATTCTCCAGAGTTACAGTTGGCATTTCGGCTTGAATGTTTAACCATTGGTAGAGCTCTTCAAGGGGGGCGTTACCGTCTCCAAGGACCAGGTGGTCATCACTGCGGCGGCAATTATCATGGATATGCAGGTGGCGGATATAGGGGCCGATATTGCTTAGCCATTCGCTCAGTGAAGGCTTGGAAAAAAGATGGTAATGACCAATATCAAAGACATGGCCAAACCAGTCAGAAGCCAGTTCCTGCAATAATAATAGTTGGTATTCAAAGTGTGTTTCCCAGATGTTCTCAATACACAGCACGGTTCCCTGTTCTTGAGCCTCGGCAAGATATTGACGCCAGAAAGGGATAGAAGCTTCCAGCCATTGTTGTTGCCGCTTGTGACTACTGCCATAATCGAGACCCGGATGAAAAACAATCCGGCACGCTTTCATCTGCCTGGCAAGTTCCAGGGTCTGGTCAACGATACGCTGCGAGCTCGCTTTGATAGAGGGCCGCTCAGAGCCGCAGCTAAAGCCGGAAAAAGGCGCATGCAGAGTGGTTAACAGGCCATTATCATGCAGCTCATCAGCGATATCTTGAAGGGCATGAAGGTCAAGGGTGTCGAGGTTGACGTCATGACAGGCAATTTCAGGTTGTAATTGTTGAGCTGTGAGCAATGGCAGATGGCGACGGAGCTGCGACAGGGGTACGTGAATAAAAAGTTTTGAAGTCATAATGTCTTTCTGGCTGCAATCAATTCCAGCCTTTTTATATCCTGAGATTCTCCAAGAGCAATCAGGATGTCACCCGCTACGATACCCGTGGTTGCAGCGGGGTTAAAAATCATATTGTCCGCTTTTTTGATCCCGACGATAATCAGGCCAAGTTCACGGCGAATACCACTATTCATTAAATTTTGACCAACCAGTTCGGATGTCGCCGCGACGGGAATTTCTTCCAGTTGTAATTCAATATTATTTTGTCCGGTAGCAATGTCGATGAAATCGACAACAGATGGCCGCAGAACAGCCTGTGCCATGCGATTAGCCCCCATGGTATAGGGAGAAACAACTTTATTTGCTCCGGCGCGTAGCAGTTTAACTTCCGAACTATCATCACTGGCGCGGGCAAGAATATATAAATTAGCGTTCATACCCCGTGCCGTCAGGACAATAAAGACATTTTCCGAATCAGAAGTGACAACCGAGATAAGTCCTTTGGCCCGGCTGATACCCGCTTTTTCCAGAACCTGATCCTGAGTGGCATCCCCCTCGATGTACAAGTAGCCATCTTCATCCAACTCTTGGCAGCGCTCACTATTATTTTCAACAACAATAAAGGGTTGTGGTTTTTTAGTAAACTGCTGGCAGATAAGACGACCAATGCGGCCAAAACCACAAATGATGTAATGATTATTGAGGCGGCTAATTTCTTTTTCCACTTTTTTCCTCCCCAGAATCTGGAGCAATTGACCTTCGACCATAAATTGAATCATCGAACCCAAGGTATAGGCGATGGTTCCGACGCCAAAGATAATCAGAACAATAGTGAAAACCTTACCTGCTGGTGATAGTTCATGAACTTCACTGTAGCCGACAGTAGCCAGAGTAATGGTTGTCATGTAGAGGGATTCAAAAACTGTCCAGCCTTCGATAAGGACATATCCGGCCGTTCCGCCACCGATTAAAAAGAACAGCGTAAGCAGGGAAAAGCGGATATTTTTTACTGACTCCATAACATTTCTCCGGGCGGTTTTGCCGATGATAGACAGTACAGCAGAAAAAAACAATAAATTGCGTAGATTCATTGTTTTAAAGCAGAAAAAACAATTGACATCATATGTATACTGTATACAATTCACTAAATTGTTTACGGGAGAGAGGAATTGAAGAGCAAACAAATAGAACGACATCAGACTTTACGTGAGAAAATTCTCGAAACGATTCGCGAAGCTATTCTCAAGGGGAATCTTAAGCCTGGCGAGAAAGTCGCGGAGCCTGAACTTGCTGAACGCTTTGGCATTAGTCGTACACCAATTCGGGAAGCGTTTCGTCAATTGGAGTCGGAAGGCTATTTGACGGTTATTCCTCGTAAAGGAGCTGTTGTTGCTGCTTTATCTGAACGGGATGTTGAAGAGTTTTATGCGATTAAAAGCATTCTTGAAGGGTATGCTGCTGAATTAGCAACTGACAAGCTGACAGAAAAAGAATTGGAAAAGCTTGAAGCGATCAATGAGCGTTTGCGGCAGTTGGCAGCTGATGGTGACGTGAAAAGTTTTTTTCGTATTCATAATGAATTTCACGATACCTTTATTAAAGCTGCCGATAACAGCAAGCTATTTGAAATGATTCAGCAGCTTGGAATGAAATTTAACCGCTTGCGGATCGCATCTCTCTCGGTTCCGGGGCGCATGGATTTCTCTGTAGATGAACATGATAAGTTACTGGAAGCATTTCGCCAGCGTGATGGCCGTGCGGCTGAAGAGTTAGTCAAGAAAACAGCTGCCATTGGTGGCAAAGTACTGCTGGAAAGTATTACCCGCATTAATGGCGGAGAAGAAAAAAACACGCCTTCCCGTTACAATAATTTGGATCTATAAAGTTCAGTATATCAGCTGCTGAAAATATAATAAAAAAGCCTTCATTCTTATAAAGATTGAAGGCTTTTTTATGTTATGCGAATGCCATGAGAGCGGCGTTAAGACCGATATCAGGTGTTTAGATAATCCTTAATGGATGACCTCAGGGGTATAGTCTCAAGGCCAAACTCTTCCGCCCAGCTGCAGTCAGTACAGGTATTTCCCTCAACAAGCATGGTCAATTGATCCCGGGTAATCGGAAATAAAGGTAAAGACTCAAAAGCCGATACAATCGGTTTTATCAGCCAGAGAGGTTGGTGAATTTTGCAGACGGGATTTTTTTTGCCCAGTGCCGCACCAATAGCGTCGAGCAGTTCGTCATAGCTGAAAGCTTCTGGGCCACAGCAATGGTAGGTCTGGCCGACCGTTTCAGGGCGCTGTAATGCTGCGCTGAAGCTGCTGACAACATCGTGAACATGCACGGGTTGAATGGCATATTTACCATCTCCAAACACAGGAATCACCGGTAGTATTTTAATCATTTTGGCTAGCATATTGATAAACTCATCGTTGGGACCAAATATCAGGGATGGTCTGAATATAGTCCAATCCAAGCCCGAATTTTTTACTATTTCTTCTGCTTGCCACTTGGTTTTGTGATATTTCGTGATAGCATTTATTCTGGTGCCATTGGCGCTCATGTGCACATAGCGTTTAATACCCTGCTCTTTAGCCGCAGTGACGATGTTTCTTGTCGATTCGGTATGTAAACGCTCAAAGGTTACCTGTTTAGATGCTATTTCACGAATGATTCCAACCAGATGAATTACGGCATCGCAGCCAGTCATTTGGTTGGCCAGAGTTTCTGGCTTGGTTGTGTCGCCAATGACAGTTTCAATGGCTGACAAATCTTTTAAACTCTCAGAATCTCTGACTAACGCTCTTACATGATGCCCTTGCGCAAGTAGTTGTCTGATGAGTTCACGGCCTACAAAACCACTGCCGCCAGTAACAAAAACTTTCATAAGCAATACCTTTAACAATTTAAGTTATGGTTATCGTTTTAAAATAACATGATTTTAAAACGGGGGTAAACGCTTAATCATCATATTTATTTTTCTGTTTGTATAATAAATTATATCGTAAAACCAGGGATTTAGCGGTTGTCTCAAATTTGGGATTAAGCTATAAGTCTCCATTTACGGAGAAAAGCTGTATGTGAGGCAGCAAAAATTAGTCGTTTAGAAGGTAATTGTTATTGTATTTCAGCGCACCGTACGGGGAGAAGGACATGAGTAACTTAGATGCACAGACACTTGGTTTAAGGGCCGTAGGTCAGGTTTATCATAATTTGACCTATGATGAACTTTTTGATCGTGAAACCACCAATAAAGAGGGAGGTTTATCGGATACCGGGACCATGATGGTTGATACCGGAAAATTTACCGGTAGATCACCTAAGGATAAATATTTTGTCAAACAAGCACCATCAGCTGAACAGGTTGCCTGGGGTAATATTAATCAACCTGTGTCGAGTGAGATTTTTGATGAGCTTTATGCCGAAGTTATTACCTATCTGTCAGGTAAGGATATTTATGTAACTGATGGATATTGTGGATCTAATCCTCAGACGCGTAAAGAAGTACGTTTTATTACCGAATACGCCTGGCAGTCTCATTTTGTTAAAAATATGTTTATTCGCCCTGAAGAGAGTGAATTAGGTCAGTTCCAGCCTGATTTTACTGTTTACAACGCCGCCGGATTAACCAATCCTAAATGGCAAGAAATGGGCTTGAATTCAGATGTTTTCGTTATTTTTAATATTGAACGCAATGTAGCAATCATTGGTGGTACCTGGTATGGCGGTGAGATGAAAAAAGGTATCTTTACGATGATGAACTACTGGTTGCCACTGGAAAATATTCTCTCCATGCACTGTAGTGCTAATGTGGGCAAAGATGGTGATGTTTGTCTCTTCTTCGGTCTTTCCGGAACAGGGAAAACAACTCTCTCGACTGATGCTGAGCGGAAACTGATCGGTGATGACGAACATGGTTGGGACGAAGAGGGTATCTTCAATTTTGAAGGTGGCTGTTATGCTAAGTGTATCGATCTGTCTCCTGAAAGTGAGCCGGAAATATTTGGGGCCATTCGCCGTGATGCCTTGCTCGAAAATGTTGTTTATGATGATAAGGGCGTTGTTGATTTCAGTGATAACAGTAAGACTGAAAACACCCGAGTTTCGTACCCTATCCACCATATAGAGAATCATGAACCATCACTTAAAGCTGGTCACCCACGTAATATCATCTTTTTGACCTGTGATGCCTTTGGGGTTTTACCACCGGTCTCAAAGCTTTCCAAAGAACAGGCCATGTATTACTTCCTGTCCGGCTATACTGCTAAAGTTGCCGGTACCGAACGTGGTGTTACTGAGCCACAGGCGACATTCTCAGCCTGTTTCGGTGAGGCTTTCCTGCCTCTGCACCCCACTGAGTACGCCAAGCTGTTGGGCGAAAAAATGGAGCAGTATCAGGTCAACGCTTATCTGGTGAATACTGGCTGGGCCGGTGGTGGTTATGGAGTTGGTAAGCGTATGAGTATCAAAGCAACCAGGGCTTGTATTAATGCTATTCTCGATGGCAGCATCAACGATGTCGAATTTGAGCAGACCAATTTCTTTGGCTTGAATATTCCAAAGAGCCTGCCAGGAGTTGATGCGCAGTTACTTAATCCACGATTGGCCTGGACAGATACCGATGCCTTTGATGCGACGGCTCGCAAACTTGCAGGTATGTTTGTTGATAACTTTAAAAAATACATCCTTGATAATGCAGATTTTGACTACACTGCAGCAGGGCCAAAGATTTAATCTTATTTGTTGCCGGTAAGTTATCGGTGTAAAGAACAAAAACAGAAATTTTTTATATTTTATGAAGCCGGGCTTTAAGTCCGGCTTTTTTTGTGACAGGCGTGCTTTTCTTGACAAAAGGTGAAAGAAAAATAATAATTAAAGTCTAAACATTAATAAATGGTAAAAAAACTATATGGAAAAGATGACCAAAGATAATTTAGGCGAGTTTGATCTGATCAGATGGATCCATCAGGTGGCCGGGCAGGGACGCCATTTGACCCTTGGTATAGGAGATGATTGTGCGGTTCAGCCACAGGTTGCTGGCAAAGATCTACTGACCAGTTCCGATTTGTTGATCGAAGGGGTTCATTTCAAACGGGAGTGGACTACTTTTTATGATTTGGGGCGTAAATCAGCAGCTGTAAATATCAGTGATATAGCAGCTATGGGGGGAACACCACAATCTTTGTTTCTGGGGGTTGGAAGACCAAAAGATATTGATGACAGTGACATCAAGGATTTTGTCTCTGGTTTTGTCGCCGAAGCAGAACTACATGGAGCGGTGCTTGCCGGAGGTGACAGCTGTGGTTCACCAGGTCCCTTGCTGATATCGGTGACCGTTCAGGGGCAGGTTAACAGTGGTGATGCCATTTATCGCAGCGGAGCCAGTTATGGCGACGCCATATATGTTTCCGGCACTTTAGGAGACAGTGCTGTTGCACTTAGAAAATTACAGCAGGGCGAAATAACAGAAGCGACTTTTGCCAGTCGCTTTCATACCCCTGAGCCCCGGGTAGGACTGGCGGAAAAACTCTCTCGCGGAGGGTGGGCAACGGCAATGCTGGATGTTTCTGATGGTTTATTGGCAGACCTGGGCCATATTCTTGAAGCTTCTGGAGTGGGAGCTGATATTGAATTGGAGCGCATTCCCTTATCGGCACCATTTCGCTCAGAGCTCAAACTGAACAGCAGCTTAATCGATCTGGCTTTAAGCGGGGGGGAAGACTACGAACTGGTGTTTACTTCGCCACTGAAAGATCTGGACCGACAGACCGGTTTTTCGCCTCAGATAACCCGTATCGGCGTGGTCAGCATGGAGCCTGGTCTTAGAGTGATGACTGCCGGGGGAGATCTTTATCGGTGTGGACAAAAGGGTTTTGATCACTTTGGCTGATAGACCCCAAAGGGGAGCTAACCAACCTTTTACCGGTGCTGCAATCAGTGATGAATTGTATCAGCAGATTGCCAGTATCCTTGAGGGGCAACAACAATTTCAGCTCGATGGCTATAAGGTCAACGCCATTAAGCGCCGCATCGCTGCACGCATGCGGGCCATCCGTCAAACCGATGGACAGGCCTACCTGCAGTGGTTAGCAGAAAGTCGTACTGAACAGCAGCAGTTGTTGCAAGCCTTAAGTATTCACGTTTCGTCATTTTTCAGAAATCCGAGTGCTTTTCGTGCGTTGGAAAAAAAAATCTTGCCTTCTCTGCTTGCGGAGGCGAGCAGAGAAACGGCTAAGTTAAGGGTGTGGAGTGTCGGTTGCGCTCGTGGTGAAGAGGCTTATTCTCTTGCTCTTGTATGTCAGAAATTACAGCAGCAACCAGGCCAGATTGCTATCATTGGCACTGATATCAGTGCTGCAGCAATAAAAATGGCGAGGCGGGGAAGTTATTGTTTATCTCAACTTGCCAATGTCAGTCCCGATCAGTTAGCGCATAACTTTACTCTGTCTGGCACGGAATACCGGGTGACGAAAGAGTTACGCCAGGCAGTACGGTTTTTTCGTCACGACATAGTGGCAGAAGATCCCTTTTATCGAGCTGATATTATTTTGTGCCGTAATCTATTGATCTATTTTTCGCGTGATCAGCAACAAAAGATTCTTGAAACTTTAGCATCGGCACTGTCTCCGGGTGGTTACCTGATGCTTGGCCGGGCTGAAACCCTGGCTCCGGATTGTCGTGGCTTGTTTCAATGCATTGATGCAGCTGAACGGATATATCAATGTGTCAAAAACTGACGAGTTGTGTAGCAAGTCAGCAGGTTTAAAATGGTATGAAGCGGTAGCACGAAGGTTTTATCACTCAGGTGACAGGTGGGGAGTCATCGTAAGGAGAAATGAAAATGCGGGTTGAAATCAGCTATAAATTTGTCATCGGTTTTATCGTTGTGGTGGCATCAGTGGTTTTGCTTAATCTGTTGGTGCCGAAAATGGATTTGCCGGAATGGACCTACCAGTGGATTACCATCGTTGGTGCCTTGCTGGTCGGGTTAATTTTTGGTTGGCTGTTTTCCAAAAAATTTACCCTGCGCATCAGGGCTTTAACAACAGCCGCTGAGCGCCTTGGCGACGGTGATCTGAGCCGCAAGGTACGCTTACCTAAAAGTATGTTTAGCGATGAAACAGAAGATCTGGCTAATTCGTTAAACCTGGTGGTCAACAGTTTGCGTAACCTGGTCGGGCAGATTCGGTCCAGCTCCGTGAACGTGAATGAGTCATCATTGGCACTGGCAACAACAACCGAGGAGATGACGGCGACAGCGCATGAGGTAGCTGGATCCATTGAACAGATCAGTCAGGGCGCGGAAACTCAAGCCGAGATGGTGGAGCGCGCTTCACGGGTCATACGGGAAATGGCTGAGCAGATCGATCTGGTTGCTGGTTCGGCGGGTAAATTATTGACCTCCTCAGAAGAAACCACAATCTCAGCCCGCCAGGGGGGGGAGATGACAGTTACCGCTCTGGAAAACCTCAAGCAGGTACTGGGGCGTATCGAAGAGAATGCCAGTCTGATTTCATCCTTTAATGATCAGGTTCAGAAGATCGGCACCATCATTGACGTGATTACCAGTATTGCCCAAAAAACCAACCTTTTAGCATTAAATGCAACCATTGAGGCTGCCCGGGCCGGGGAATACGGGCATGGGTTTGCCGTGGTCGCTGAAGAGGTCAGTAAGCTGGCCGATAGTACCAGCACTTCAGCGGGTGAAATTACCCGGTTGATCGAAGGAACCCGTGAACAGAGCCTTAAGGTTCAGAATTCAATGGCTGAGAGTGTTAAGGCTATCGACGCGGGTCGGGAAGCGGTCGATGTTACCGGGAACGCTTTTAAGGCGATTATCAGTAAAGCTGAAGCGGCCCAGGTTAAAGCGGTATCGATCCGTGATTTAACCGAAAAGCAAAGCGAAGGAGCCCAGGCCATTGTCGCAGCTATTGAAGAGATTGCCCGTGTGACAGAGGATAATGCGGCTTCGACCGAGGAGGTCTCTGCGGCGACCGAAGAACAGACCGCCTCAATGGAAGAAATGACTTTTGCCTCACAGCGTTTGTCCAAGCTGGCTGAAGATCTGCTGACATCGGTGAGTCGTTTTAATCTCGGGGTTGGGCAGAATCCAGAACAAGATCAGACTCAGGATGGGATATGACACAGCTATTGCCATTCCGTCTCGGGCTGGAAAACTATGCCCTTGAGGTCACCGATATTCAAGAGGTGGTCGAAAACGAATCGATTTTTCCTTTTCCCGCAGCTCCGGAAATCATTAAAGGAGTCATCGGTTTCCATGGTCGTATTGTGCCCCTGATCAGCTTGTCTGCGTTGTTGGGTTTTTCGGATCATAATCTCTGTCAGCGTTTTATTGTCTTAACTAATGAGCATGGTCCCATTGCTTTGGCCATCGATCAGATAAAAGCGATTATTACTCTTAACATCAATAAAATGAAGCATCTCGAGCATGATGGAGAGACGCCATATATTAAAGAGGTCATCAGTTCTCCTATGGGGATGATCAATCTGTTTGATCTGGAGAAGCTGCACACCAGGATAGATCAACTCTGTTCGCAGCATGGAGGTTTACATGGTTAAGCGAGTTTTAATCGTCGATGATGCATTGTTTATGCGTGAACTATTGCAGGACATTTTTGAAACGGCCGGCTGGCAGGTGGTCAGCACCGCTGAAAGCGGCGAAGAAGCTTTAGCAGAATACAAAATTATGCAACCCGATCTGGTGACCATGGATATTGTCATGCCTGGCACCGGGGGGATTGAAGCGTTAAAAAATATTATTCATTTCGATGGTCAGGCTAAGGTTATTGTCTGCAGTGCGTTAGGCCAGAAAAATCTGATTATGGATGCGATCTCTGCTGGCGCCAAAGATTTTATCGTCAAGCCATTTAAAAGTGAGCAGGTTATTGAAATTGCTGAGCGGGTGATTACCCAGTAGGCTCTTTCCGGTGAAAAAATAATACTATGGATATGGCCAAATTCAGAGAAATGTTTCTTGCCGAAGCGAGCGATCATGTTCAGCAAATGACTGCTACGCTTATCAGCTTGGAAACCGATCCTGCAGATGGTGGTGCGATTGACGCTTTATTTCGTAATGCCCATTCCATCAAGGGGATGGCAGGGACCATGGGCTTTACGCAAACAGCAAATCTGGCTCATTTTCTTGAAGATACGCTTGATGTGTGTCGCCAGGAGGGGCATATCGGGCCGGAACAGATTGATCTGGTTCTTAGTGGCGTCGATTTCTTTGATGGTCTGTTGAGTGATATTCGTAGTGGTGGAACGGAACGTGATGTCAGTTCTTTTATTTCGGCTACTGGTGGACAGTCACAACAAAGCGAGCCGGGACAGCAGGAAGAAAGCGCCGAACTGATCGAGATTGAGCTTGATGAACCAACTCTGGTGATACGTATTCTGCTTACCTCTTCAACGCCGGCACCTGCAGCGCGCTTGCTGGTCATCCTGAAAACGTTACAGGGAATCGGGCACGTATGTGAGTCAAAGCCATCAGATAAAGAATTATTGACCGGGGAGGATGGGTGTAAAGAGCTTTACGTGCGCTTTGAAACCGAACAGTCTCCTGAACAGATCAGTGCTTATTTTGCGTCTTATAGCGAAATTGAGGATCTCAGTTTTCCTGCGGCCTTTCCTGCTCCTGCACCGGTAGTATCAGCGGTGAAAAAAGGTTCCGGTGTTACGGTGCGTGTGAACACCGAACTGCTGGATAATTTTATTAACCTGACCGGAGAATTGATTACGACGCGTTATCATCTTCAGAATGCGGTCAAAAATCGTTGCTGGAATGATGTTGATGAGGGGGTCGGACAATTGACCCGGTTGGTTAAAAACCTTCACCATCAGGTGCTACAGGTTCGTATGCTGTCCCTGGAAAATATTTTTATCCGGGTTGCCAGAACGGTGCGGGATCTGGCCAGGACAAGTGGTAAGGAAATCCATTTAAATTTAGTTGGAGCAACGATTGAAATTGATCGAGCCATTGTTGAAGAGTTAACCGATCCACTCATTCATCTGGTCCGTAATGCTATTGATCATGGGATTACCGAACAAGGAACCATAACGGTAAAAGCTGGTCGCGAACGGGACCTGGTCACGGTCGAAGTAGCTGATGATGGCTGTGGTATTGATATCCAAAAGGTCAAGAACAGAGCCTTGGAGCGCGGTCTAATAAGCGAGCAGCAGCTACAGTCGATGCGTGATTATGATGTTATGCAGCTGATCTGTTTACCGGGCTTTTCGACCGCTGATAAAATTACCGGAACCTCGGGCCGGGGAGTCGGTATGGATGTCGTAAAAACGGCGGTCGAACAGATCGGCGGCATTTTGGAGATCGTATCGGAACCCGGGATTGGAACCCGTTTCATCATGAAGTTGCCATTGTCCTTGGCGATTGCCCGGGTTTTATTGGTATCGGTGGCTGATGATTCGCTCGCCTTACCCATCAGTCGTATTGTTCAGACTCTGGAAATAACCAGAGATCAGATTCAGCGTAGTGGCCGCAAGCGTGTCATCGAATATAAAGGTCAGGTTGTGTCGTTATTGTCATTACGAAAAATACTCAATTATCCCCAGGGGCCTATCAAAGAACCGTTACCCGTTGTTGTCACCGAGGTTATGGGGCGTCGCATTGGCTTGGTCGTCGATGCTTTGATCGGGCAGCGGGAAGTTTTCGTACAACGCTTAGCCTCTCCTTTTGACAAGCTTAAGGGGTGTAGTGGTGCAACCATGTTGGGGGATGGACATATTGTTTTTGTCCTCGATCTGCAGACTCTGCTTGAAACGGTCAGGAGCTGAATATGAATGCTGGCGCAGAACAGCTGACGCAAGGGAGTATTTTGCTACAGCAGCTTTTACCACCGGTTCTGGAAAATATTGAAAGCCTGGTCGGGTGCTCCCTTAGCATCGATCCTGATCATCCCGGACGGGTTTACAAAGATCCTTTGCCAGCAACAGATACGGTTGTTTCCTTTTTAGTTTCAGGTGACTTAGACGGCCAGCTCATTATTCTCTTCCCCTTCGCCGCAAGTCTTTATCTCAGTGGTCGTATGCTTGGTAGCCAACAGTCTTTTCCCTTATCAAAGCTGGCCTTATCAGCGCTTCAGGAACTGGGTAATATTATAACTTCCGGACTGGTCATAGAATGTGATCAACAGCTAGCACTACGTTGCCGGTTAAATCCACCAACCAAATTAGCTGAGTTACCAACCGGTCCGGGCAAAGTGATATTTAACGATATTACCGCCTCGATAGATGAGGCAACGTTTCAAGTTTGTCTTGCTCTGTTCCCGGTTGATTAAATCTGTTAAGATTCTGTCCTTTCAAAGAAATGCAAATAATAAGCATCAGTGTGTGTGACTGATCATATCGGCTATTGAAGTCTTAGTAAGAGGGAAATATAGAGCTATGAAACGAATCAGTTTGTTTATAATAATGGTATTGATGACGGTATCTACAGCTTGGGGAGATACTGCGACGGTCAATGATGTTGTGGCTGCATTACAGGCCCCTTTTTCAATGGCAACGCCGGCGGCAGGACGGATTGAGGATTTTCAGGCAGATTTTACTCAGCGCTCTCACATTGCATCAATTGATCGGGAACAGAAAGGGCTGGGGACAGTCAGTTTTAAATTTATCAATAATGTTGAAAAGAAAGAGTCTTCAGCACTGTTTCGCTGGAGTTATACCAAGCCAGCAATCCAGGAGATTATATCGGATGGCCAGATGATGTGGGTCTACCTGCCTGAAAACCGGCAGGTGATTGAAAGCGATATCAGTCAGGTTGAGCAGCAAGGGCAGAATCCGGTCACATTTCTGACCAATTTAGGTGACCTGGCCCGAGACTTTACCATTAAAGCAGCTAACCCACTGCTTGATCAGGCAGGAAATTACTGTTTAAATCTGATTCCGCACCAACCTTCGCCTCAGTTTTCAGCCATGACTGTCGTGGTGGCTAAAGGTGCAGTAGAAAATTACCAGCAAGGGCGTAAAGCTACTGAGTTTCCTTTGTTGCTGACCACGGTCAGTGACGTACAGGGAAACAGTACCGCGATAGAATTCAGTCATATCACCATCAATCCAGGGCTTAAAAATTCATTGTTTGCGTTCGAAAAACCGGCAGATGTTGAAGTTCTGACCCCGACCGAACAACTTAATTTTTAATAGCTTTAACGATTTTCTCCGGTTTTCCTTGACGGGCATTTTTTCGTGACGAGTTTTGTGGTATAAACTTCGATTCTTCCACTACTTAGTTTTCTATGAAATTTAACATAAGGAGTAAATACAAATGCCCAGTTTTGACATTGTGTCCAAAGTTGATATGCAGGAAGTCGATAATGCCGTGAACCAGGCGGTTAAAGAGATTGGCCAGCGTTATGACTTTAAAGGGACGACCAATGAGGTCGAATTGGAAAATGACAGTTTACGTATTCTGGCTGCCGACGACTATAAGTTACAGGCTATCAAAGATATTCTGATCGGCAAGCTGGTGCGCCGCAATGTGTCACCGAAATGCTTTGATTATGGCAAAGAAGAACCCGCTTCTGGTGGCGCTGTCAGAGTCCGGGCTGCTATTGTCCAAGGGATCAGTAAAGAAAAAGGGAAAGAGATTGTCAAAGCGATAAAGGACTCCAAGCTTAAGGTACAGGCGCAGATTATGGAAGATCAGGTGCGTGTTTCCGGTAAAAAAATTGATGATCTGCAGGCCGTTATCCAGACTCTTAAAGGAAAAGATATGGGTATCGAGTTGCAGTTTGAAAATATGAGATCATAAGAAATTTAACAGCAAGGCATATTACGTGGAAAAATTGAAAATCAGTCTGGTCAGTCTTGGGTGCCCCAAAAATCTGGTCGATGCAGAAGTGATGCTTGGTCAGTTACCAGCCGAGCGGTTTGAAATTATTGTCGATGAAAGTCAGGCAGATATTATCGTCGTTAATACCTGTTCCTTTATCAACGACGCTAAAGAAGAATCGGTCGATACAATTCTTGAAGTCGCCGATTATAAGGACGATGGGCAGTGTAAAATGCTGATCGTGTCTGGTTGTCTGCCGCAGCGTTATAAAGAGCAACTTCAGGATCAGTTACCTGAGGTCGATCTTTTTATCGGTATTTCTGAGGGGGCGCGCATCGTAGAGTTGATCGATCGCTACTTTGATCACGATGGTTCAGCGGTTGAGGTTGGCGAGCCTGAATATCTTTACGATCATATGACCAAACGAGTCAATTCTTCTCCTCTTTACACCAGTTACGTCAAAATCGCTGAAGGCTGTTCTAATCGTTGTTCCTATTGCATTATTCCTAAACTACGTGGTGACCTGCGTTCACGCAGTATTGTTTCGGTAGTGACGGAAGTCGAACAGCTGGTGGCTGATGGAGTTACTGAAATCAATTTGATCGCCCAGGATCTTACCGCTTACGGACGTGATCGCGAAGATGGCGCTACGTTGGAACAGCTGTTACGCGAACTGGTTAAAATTGATGATCTGGTCTGGCTGCGGCTGTTGTATGCCTACCCAGAAGGGGTCAGTGATGAACTGATCGAACTGATGGCTACGGAAGATAAAATCTGTAACTACCTTGATTTACCTCTTCAGCATATTGATGACACCATGCTCAAGCAGATGAATCGCCGCCTTAGTGAACAGGATACCCGTGCACTGCTACAACGGATGCGTGAGCGGATTCCCGATTTGACCTTGCGGACATCTTTTATTGTCGGTTTTCCTGGCGAGACACGTGAACAGTTCGACAAGTTACAGACCTTTGTTGAAGAAGGACATTTTGAGCGGGTTGGCGTTTTTCGTTATTCGCGGGAAGAAGGAACACCAGCGGCAGAATTCCCTGACCAGGTTCCGGCTCAGACCAAAAAGAGTCGCCTTAACCGGCTGATGAAATCACAGGCCCGGGTCTCTTTTGCCAAAAACCGTGAACTTATCGGCAAAGTTGAAACCGTGCTGGTGGAAGGTTACAGCGAAGAAACTGATCTGTTGCTTAAGGGGCGCAGTGTGCGTCAGGCCCCTGATATTGACGGCCATTATCTGATTACCTCTGGCTTTGCCAACGTTGGTGACTATGTCGAGCTGAAAATTACCGATTCTTCAGAGTATGATCTTATCGGGGAAATGCTCGAGGAGTAGTTCCGCATGGTTAAAAAATCTGGGCTGCTGATTGTTTTCATCGTTATTCTGGCTGTCGCTGGCTGGTTTCGTTTCAGTGGTGTTGCTGAACCCGTTTCTCGTACCGCTTTAATTATGGGAACCTTGGTTGAAATCACCATTTACGATCAGCCTCAGCAGCAGGCCAATCAGGCTGTTAATGCCGCTTTTGCGGAAATGACCCGTATAGAAGAACTGATGTCACGCCATGTTGAAGATAGTGAGGTCAGTCAGCTGTCGCGCGCACGGCAGGCATTGCAGGTTAGTCAGGAAACCGCTGATCTTATTCGGGCTGGCCAGCATATCGCTCATATAAGTGATGGTGCTTTTGACCTGACTCTGGGGCGGCTTAAAGAGTTATGGGCGATTAACAGTGATCACCCCTATATCCCGACTCAGACAGAAAGAGAACAGGCGATCAAAAATATCGGACCTGACGCTTTACAGGTCACCGGGCAACTGGTCAGCAAAAGAGATCCCGCTCTGCAGGTGGATTTAGGTGGAATCGCCAAAGGGTATGCCGTGGATCGCGCTGTAAATCTTTTACGCAAGCGTGGTATTACCTCTGCAGCGGTTAACGCCGGGGGTGATATCAGTCTTATCGGTGATCATGCTGGAAAGCCGTGGCGCATCGGTATTCAGCATCCACGTCAGCAAGGTGCGGTGCTGACCACCTTGTCCATCGTCAATCGGGCAGTTGTCACTTCTGGTGATTATGAACGCTTTTTCGAACGGGGCGGGGTTCGCTATCATCATATTTTTGATCCTGCAACCGGAGCACCAGCGCGATTGTGTCAAAGTGTGACTGTGGTTGCGGATGACGCTGCTACGGCAGATGCCCTGGCGACAGCAGCTTTTGTTCTGGGGCCGAAGCGTGGCTTACAATTGCTCGAAAAAGAGCAATCTGTCGAGGGTTTAATTGTTGCCAGTGACGGAACTCTGACTAAAACCAGCGGATTGCCCTGATGCAAAAAGCTTTGACCTGGTTACGCTACCTGACCATCCTTGATCGGTTGATCGTTGTTATTGTTGCGACTTTGGCCATTGTTGCCCTGGTATTGCCATGGCACAACAAGGCAGGAGCCCAAGTTGTTGTCTCCCATGGTGAGGATATTATTTATGTCGCTCCGCTGGATCAGGATCGAACGGTCGAACTGCAGGGTGCTATCGGTATTACTGTGCTCGAAATTAAAGATCATAAGGCACGGGTTGTTTCTTCTGTCTGCCCAAACAAAATTTGTATTCGCATGGGAGAAATTCACCAGGATGGGGATGTCGTCGCCTGTGCCCCGAATGAGCTGGTGATTCAGATCGAAGATAAACACGCGGCTAAGGAAACGAGTCATGACTTTATCAGCCGTTGATCAAGCCGAACTCGATGCGGTGCGCCAGCGAGTCTTTATGGCTTTGTTTGTCGCCTTGGCTATTGGTCTTAACACTCTCGAATATCTCCTCCCTAATCCAGTACCCTGGTTTCGGCTTGGCTTCGCTAATATTTTAGGTCTCACCGCTTTATACTGCTATGGTGTTCGGGCCCTGTGGCTAATCACTATTTGTCGTGTTATTCTGGGGAGCCTGTTACTCGGGCGTCTCTTCAGTCCCGGATTTCTGCTCTCCCTTGGTGGTGGTCTCCTTGCCTGTGCTATGATGAGCCTTGGTTTTAGCTTAGGCCGCAATCGTATCGGACCAGTAGGAGTGTCAGTCCTTGGTGCTTTAGGGCATGTGGTTGGCCAGATGTTAATTGCCTGGCTCGTCGTTATTCGTCATCCGGGAATCTGGATGTTGTTCCCGTTTTTTCTATTGTTTGCACTAATTAGTGGAATTTTTAATGGCTTAGCCAGTTGTTTTTTGTTAAATGCATTGGGGAAACACCGCGCATTTACGGGGTTACAAGAGAAACTAAAATACATTGAAGGGTTTAAAAACCGATCTTATTCCGTTAAAGACTCATAAGGAGGGTTTATGAAAGCAGTATTGCCTGTTGCCGGTAAAGGCACACGTTTACGTCCCCACACTCATACCAAAGCAAAGTCCCTGGTCAGCGTCGCCGGGAAAACCGTTCTTGAGCACATTATTGAACGTCTTCAAGCCGCTAACGTAGAAGAATATATTTTTATTACTGATGAGAATGGTCAGCAGATTGAAGATTTTATGGCCAAAAAATTTCCTGAACTGAATTGTAGCTATTATGTTCAACAGGAACGTCTCGGACCTGCCCATGCTGTCGCATTGGCTGCTCCATCAGTTAAACAGGGTGATGATCTGTTGGTTGTTTTTAACGACACCATTTTCGTGACCGATCTTACCACCATTCCAACCCTGTGTGATCAGGCTGATGGCTTGATCTATTCCAAGGAAGTTGAAGATTATCAGCGTTTCGGCGTCAATGTCATCAAGGATGGTTACATTGTTGATATGGTTGAAAAGCCCGATACGCCAATTTCCCGCCTGGCTCAAGTTGGTCTATATTACATGAAGGATGGTGCCGGTTTTATTCAGGCAATTGAAGATACTATTGCCGCCGGGGAAACCGTAAAAGGGGAGTATTACCTGCCAGCAGTTTTCATGCGTATGATTGGTTCCGGATTAAAGTTCAAGGCTCCGGAAATTGATGCCTGGCTCGATTGTGGTAAGCCGGAAACTCTGCTCGAAACCAACCGCTTCCTGCTTAAAGGTCGCCATCAGGTTAATGGTGATATTAAAGATTGTGTGTTGATCGAGCCGGTCTATGTTGAGGCTGGTGCAGTGGTTAAAAATTCGATTATCGGACCGAATGTTTCCATCGCTGCCGGAAGTGAAATCGAACATAGCATTATCAGTGAATCGATCATCAACAGCGATAATAAGGTTAGTTACCTGGTTATGGATAATTCTTTGCTGGGTGATTCTGTTACCCTGGGTAGTGCTCCAAGAAAGATGAATATCGGGGATCATTCGCATATCGAAATGGACCAATAATTCCGCTCGGAAGGGTGCCCTTTTCCGCAATCTCTGCGTCAGTCTTCACATCTGTTTGTGCGGCGTAAAGTACTACGCCTCCGCACAGATGCTTGACTTCCTTGACCTTGCGAAAAATTTCACCCTTCCAATTTCTTTTTCCAAATCAGAAATTTTGTTCTGCGTGGGGGGTAATTATGGTTTGTCGGAACAAGAAGAAAAACTCATTATTCACGTAAATTAACAATGAATACGATCATATCTGACTTTCAGCATTATTTACCTTATCTGCTCCCACCTTTGTTGGGGGCAGTTATTGGTTATGTCACCAATTATGTTGCCATCCGCATGTTGTTTCGCCCGTTGCGAGCCTGGCGTTTGTTTGGCATCAGAGTACCGCTGACGCCTGGTATTATTCCAGGTAAACGGGGCGAGCTGGCAGCGAAAATGGGGGATATGGTCGGTCAGCATCTACTGACCGCTGGTGATGTTGGTCAGGCATTTGGGCGTGAATCGATTCAGCGCGAGTTGCGTCTAGCGGTTACCGATAAAATGGGGTTGTTGCTCGACCGTCAGCTTGGCCCATTGGAAAGTTTGGTTCCTGATCGTTTTCGGGTCCGTTTTCGTGAATTTGTCACTATTTTACAAGGCAAAACAGTCAAGATCATTTTTGACTACTTGACCAGTCAAGGGTTTGAAGCCAAATTTCGCCATTACCTGGAACAGCAAGGCAATCAGATCTTAGCCCGTGATCTGGCCAGCTTTTTAACTCCTGATCGTTATGTCACGGTGCAGAAACATCTTGATGAGCGATTGAGCGGTTTTATTCAAAGTCCTAAAACGGCCGAGATGGTCGGCAATTATGTCGATCGTAAAACGGAACGCTTACTGACCAGCGATCAATCCCTGCGGGAACTGTTACCTGATGATCTGGTTGAGGCGCTTCTCTCCCAACTGGAGAAAGAATTACCTCCACTAGCCGAAAAATTTGGCGGGATGCTTTACGACCCTGAGTTTCGCGGTCAATTGGTCTCCAAAGGTAAAAAGGCAATCGATAGTTTCCTTGATTCTCTCGGTGGCTTAGCGGGCTTATTGAGTGGTTTTATTGACCTTGATAAAATTTATGGAAAGATCCCTGATTTTCTTGATAAAGCCGGGGACGAATTGGCATCATGGCTTAAGCAGGAAAAGACGCAACAGCAGTTGGCAACCATGCTGCGGGAGCGGGCTGATCTGCTTCTTGATCGTAGTCTGGCCAGTTATATTGAAAAAATGCCTTACGAAAAAATCAGAGGTGTACGTCAGTTTGCCCGCAATCAGGTGGTAACGACGCTACAATCGCGGCGCACGGTTGATTCTGCTATTATTTTAACTGAAAGTGCCATAGACCGGATCAAAGATCGCTCTTTTGAAAATCTGGCGAGTGCGGTATTACCGGAGCAGGGTCTGCAACGGGGACGCGATTATCTGGCGGATAAACTGCTTGAAGTCATCCGTTCACCCAAAGCGCAGGCGGCATTTAAAGCTGTTCTGGTTGAGCAGAGTGAGGACTGGATTTACCGCCGCCCCTTAGGGCGTTTGTCTGCACGTTTGCCTGGTGATGTACGCCAGGAACTTGAAGTCGGTAGTTGTCAGCTGGTAGAGGAAATGCTGCGTAAAGAAGCTCCCAAGCTGGTCGATACCCTGAACATCAAACAGATGGTGGAAGATAAAGTCAACAGTCTTGATTTGATGCAGGTTGAGGGGCTGCTGATGGGGATTATGAAGGAGCAGTTTAAGTATATTAACCTGTTTGGTGCGCTGCTCGGTTTCTTTATTGGTATGATTAATCTGTTGATCCTACAGTTACACTAAACGATCTACGTGGCAGGGCTTGCCTGAAGAGCTTGAAGTTCTTATCATGGTTTTTAGGCAAAGAAAGGAGGCCACATGGAACGAGCAACATTTGCCGCAGGGTGTTTCTGGGGCGTAGAGGACGCTTTTCGGGTTATTCCTGGTGTGGTCAATACCGCTGTCGGTTATATGGGCGGGCATGTCGATAATCCCACCTATCAAATTGTTTGCAGCGACGAAAGTGGTCATGCCGAGGTTGTTGATATTGAGTTTGACCCGGCAATAGTCAGTTTTGAACAGCTTCTGGAGCTATTCTGGCGCAAGCATAACCCAACAACTCTGAATCGTCAGGGCTGGGATTTAGGGTCCCAGTATCGTTCCGCAATTTTTTATCATTCTGAGCAGCAACAACAGATTGCTGAGCAATCCAAAGCCAGCCTCGATTCCTCTGGTGCTTTTTCTGATCCGATCGTTACCGAAATTGTGCCTGCAATGACCTTCTGGCGGGCTGAAGAGTACCATCAGCAGTACCTTCTGAAACAAAAATCATAGCTCGCATCATTATTTCTACAGGAGCCTGTCATCTTGCCTTTGCGCCATCTACAGCACCAACTCTTCAATAAGGCTCTGCAGATTATTGCCTTTTGTGTGGTGTTGTCTGCTGGTGTCTGGCTTCTCGTCCATGGAGCTGAAAATCTTGGCTATAATTGGCAGTGGAACCGGGTTAGCCGTTATCTTTTTACGACCTCTGGTGATCATTTTCAGGCTGGCCCACTGCTAAAAGGATTATGGTTAACACTTGAAATCAGTCTGGTCAGTTTAGGACTATCCCTGATCATAGGACTGTGTACGGCATTAATGCGCTTGTCCGATTCTGTTATGGCGCGTTTGATTTCCCGTGTTTATCTTGAGCTTATCCGTAATACCCCGCTTCTGATTCAGATTTTCGTTCTTTATTTTGTTTTTGCCCCGATATTAGATCTCGGTCGTTTTTCATCAGCTGTTATCGCCCTGAGTTTATTTGAAGGGGCCTACGCGTCGGAAATTATCCGTGCCGGAATTCTGGCGATTCCCGCTGGGCAGTGGGAAGCTTCCGCCTCGCTCGGTCTAACCCGCGCTCAAACCTATCGTCATATTATTCTCCCCCAGGCTTTACGGCAGATGATACCGCCCCTGACGAGCCAGGGGATTTCACTGGTTAAAGATTCCGCCTTAGTTTCGACGATTGCAATTTATGATTTAACTATGCAGGGGCAACAGATTATTGCTGAAACATTTTTGACCTTTGAAATTTGGTTTACCGTTGCGGCAATTTATCTGGTTGTCACCATGTTTTTGTCATTTCTGGTAAAATATTTGGAATATTGGTTAGTCACTGACAAAACATAAACCCCATATTAAGGAGCTTGTTATGAAAATGAAATCGCTACTAGCATGTTTGTTGCTGGTTTTAATCACCCTTCCGGCCTTTGCTGCCGATGTGCGCCAAGAGAGTACTTTGAGTCAGGTGGTTGCCAAAAATAAGCTGAGAATCGGATTTTCAACCTTTGTTCCCTGGGCCATGAAGGATAAAAAAGGAGGGTACACTGGTTTCGAGATTGAGGTCGCTAAAAAGCTCGCTGAGGATATGGGTGTTGAGGCCGAATTTGTACCAACCAAATGGTCTGGTATTATTCCGGCTCTGTTGACTGGCAAGTTCGATATTATTATTGGTGGTATGGGCATCACACCAGCGCGTAACCTGAAGGTCAACTTCAGCTCACCATACGAGTATTCTGGTATGTCTATCGTCGCCAGTAAAAAACTGGCCGCTGGGCGAATGGGGCTAGAAGCCTTTAATGATGCTGATGTGACCATTGTTGCCCGGATTGGTACCACTGCTGCCACTGCTGCAAAAAAATATCTACCTAAAGCTCAGTTACGTCTGTTTGATGATGAAGGGCAGGCGTTGCAGGAAGTCCTTAATAACCGCGCGGCAGCTATGGTGTCCTCTCAACCATTTCCTGAATTTCAGACCTTGAAGTATGATAGTAAATTGTTCCTTCCGCTTTCAGGTAAAACCTTTACCAAAGAGCCGATCGGTTTTGCTATTCGTAAAGGGGATGTTGATTTCCTCAACTTCCTGAATAACTGGATCAGTGTCAGAACATCAGATAACTGGCTGCAGGAACGTTACGATTATTGGTTTACCACCCAGGACTGGAAAGACCAGGTCGAGTGATTTGTCCCCAAGGGGGCAGTAAGAAGCATAATCAGCCACTAAGGCACAAAGACACTAAGAAGATACAATGTTTTTAACGGTTTTCTTCGTGCCTTGGTGTCTTAGTGGCTAAGAATGGAACAATAGTATTGCAAAACTCACCATCCATACGCTGGAAACCAATCGACACCATTTTATTGATTTTGGTCATCGGAGCGGTTGCATTTCTTGTTTACCGGGTCACGCACAGTCTTGAATACCAATGGAACTGGTCGGTTATTCCCCAGTATCTGTTTCGTTATGATGATGATAATGGTTGGGTTGCAAACTTGCTTATTCAAGGACTGCTGACAACGATTCGGCTCAGTTTCTGGAGTCTGTTACTGGCTCTGCCCCTTGGACTGTTGAGTGGTTTATTACGCATCAGCCAACATCTGTTTAACCGCTTGGTTGGGGGGACATATGTGACATTGTTACGTAATCTTCCCCCGTTGGTACTGGTCTTTATTTTTTATTACTTTATCAGTGACCAGATCCTTCCTCTGCTCGCGCTGGGTGAACATCTGGAGCAGGCACCAGCGTGGATACAGCAGAGTAGTTTATGGTTCCTCGCCGGTCCTGATCAGATTGAACCCTTTATTGCCGCAGTCTTTACCCTGGCTCTGTTTGAGGCGGCATATATTGCTGAAATCGTGCGGGCAGGTATTAACAGTATCGAAGCTGGCCAGTGGCAGGCGGCCAGAGCCCTGGGAATGAAGCGTTGGCAACTGTTGCGTCATATTATTTTACCCCAGGCTTTTCAACGTATGATACCACCATTGGCTGGTCAGGCAATTTCAACCATCAAAGATTCAGCGATCGTGTCGGTTATTTCTATTCAAGAGTTGACCTTCCAGGGGATGGAATTGATGGCGGCGACCTATTTAACTTTTGAGGTCTGGCTGACGGTCACCTTACTTTATTTCATTCTGACCTACAGTTGTTCATGGCTTGCGGAGCGGCTTGAAATAAGGTTACGCAAAGCCTATTAATGGCTTTCTTTGCAGGAGATTGTTTATGCGAAAACTGCGCGTGTTAATCGTGCTTGGTGCACTGCTATTCATGGTTGGGTGTGCAGGGTTGATCTCTGTCATTAAAACACCAACGGTAACAGTTGCAAACTTTGATGTGATTCCAGGTAGCAGTATTGTGCCAACCTTTGAAGTGGGTCTTCATATTAGTAATCCCAATAGTATCGCGTTGAAGCTGATTGGTATCTCTTACCAGATTGAACTCGAAGGGCATGACGTATTCAGTGGCGTCAGCAATGATCTACCGGTAATAGCTGCGTATGGATCTGGAGACATTACATTGCAGGGGAAGCCAGACCTGCTTGGAACCTTTAATTTATTTCAGGATCTGATGCTTAAGCCCAGGGAAAAGGTGTCTTTTCAGGTTGATGTTATCCTTGATATAGGCAGACTGTTGCCAAAAATCAGGGTTAGCAGGGAAGGGCAGGTTCGTTTAAGGTAAGGCCAAAGTCATTTGTTTAATTTTTAAATTCTGATGCCAATAAAAATCCCGAAGCAGCTAGAGTGCTTCGGGATTTTTATTTCTTCTCCTGGCAATCTAATCAGTCGGCCAGCACAAATTTTCCGTTTTTGACCTGCACCATAACCATAGAGCTGGTATCGAGTCCGTTATGATCTTCCGGGGTCAGATTGTAGGTTCCGGAAATACCGACATAGTTTTTAGTGTTCTCAATCTCACTACGCAGCGCTTCCGCATCGGTACCCACTTTTTTAATCGCATTAGCAATCACCATAATGGCATCCCATGCATAGCCAGAATGGGTGTTAATGGGGAATTGCTTGTCATAACCTTTTTCTTTGTAGAGTTTGACAAATTCCTGAATAACCGGTTTTTGTGGGTCAGTATCAGCCAGTTCGTCAGCAACCATTAGTTTGGTTGAAGGCATGCGATCACCTTCGCTGGCAGTACCGGCCAGTTCAATGTATTTAGGGTCAGGCAGGCCGTGACACTGGAACAGAGGTAGATCAATCCCGAGCTGGACCTTGTTTTTAGCAATAATGGAACCGGCAGGGCCAGTGGTCCAGGCGATAATCGCTTGGGGATTACTGTTTTTTACCTTAGTTAACTGGGCTGTCATATCGGTGTCGCGGTTACCGAAGGATTCCTCGGCAATCAGCTTTATGCCGTACTCTGGAGCCAATTTTTTCATCCAGCGGGCACCGTCTTTACCAAATCCGTCCGTCCCGGCGAGCAGGGCAACTTTGGTAAGCTGTTTCTCTTTAAGGTAGATGAACATGCGCTCAACAGCAGTTTTTGAACGCTGTGGAGATTTAAAAATCCATTCGAAGGAACCAAACTTACCACCCATGATAACTGGATCTCCACCAACAGTCATAACGACAGGAAGTTTAGCTCTATCAGCAATTTTTTTGACGTTCATGCCGGTGTCGGTCAGGGTTGGGCCAATAATCGCAACGACCTTGTCTTTGTAGATAAACTTTTTAGCAATAGAGGCCGCTTTGGCAGGGTTACCTTCGGTATCACCAATTTCAAGTTCGAGCATTTTACCGTTGATACCACCTTCAGAGTTGATTTTGTCGACGACCATCTCGGCAACAAGTTTGGTCGGGGTTCCAATAAAGGAGGCGCGACCGGATAAATCAAAAAAGGCTCCCAGTTTGATGGTATCAGCTGCCATAGCAGCAGGTGCTGCCAGCAGAAGGCAGAGAAGACAGACAATAAGACGCTTCATAAAGACTCCCTTTCGTTAGAAAACATTTCAGAAATAATCAATAAAATACGCTGCTAACTGCCAAAGTATTGCCACAAAAGAAGATAAAAGCAAATGTTATCATAACATGAAGAGAGAATCTGCCCAGACGGGGTTTTAAAGAGAAATGTCAAATCAGGTCTTACCTTCGATATCAATATTGATTTCAAAACTACCTATACTTGAATTTTATTTGATAAACTTAAATACCGGTAAAGAGAAAATCAAGAGATGCAATAATTTTGTCACGTTGGAATGTTGCTGACCCAACTTTCTTTTTTAAGATTCTGGCAGGAATTGCTGCCAGCAGATGGGTCATAAGGATAAAGTCTTGACCTTCAATTTGAATTATTGGATTCAGAATTTTCATCCTCTTGCTTACTTCTTCAGCAGCAACCAAAGGAGCAACTACTCGCGTTGAAAGCATGTCTATAAGATCATCCTGAAGGTCTACCAGATAGTCTGCATTGCCAGATGTTGTACTGTAAATATCGAATTTGGCCATTAAAATTGTCTCAATTCTTCACTCCAAAGCCCATGACGCTCAACATAATCATTGGCAACATCGATTGCTTCCCGATTGCTCTTCAACCATTCTTCCCTATCATGGTCTTTGAGTATCTGCTCCAATCTTTCTTCCAAGGTTTTGGACAAATTGATGTTATTCTGTTTAGCACGTTTCAGAAGATCACCTCTAATGCTAAGATTTGCTGATTGTTTGCGATCTGTATTTCCCATAAATATCCTCCATGCGCACTGTATGCGCATGGTAACGTTTTAGTTTCCTTTAGTCAAATGAATCAATTTCCAAAACGTCCTTTTTGAGATTGGTTTCAAATGTCAGCAGATTTGGGTCGATCCCGAATTTTACCGTTTCATAATTGTTTTCCTGACTTATGGAAGGGACAACCGATCAAGATTTTCCTGCCAAATATCCTGTCATAAATCACGGCCCCGATCAGGTAATTGAAGTTAAAAAGTAGATATTTGGATTTATGAAAAAGAAAAACCCGGGAAAGGAGTGAGTCCGGGTCTTTGGGGTTTAAAGGTGTCGCTCAAAATCCATCCGCTGATGCAGTATTCGAATGACATCAATTCCCGAATCGGTCAGTTTAAAAAAGAATACATGTGACCCAGATCTGGCTTTTCGGTAGCCCCTCCTTACATCGCTAATATTCGTTGAGGTTGACGAATCTTCGGCGTGAGCCTGCATCGCAGCCCATAGCTCACGAACATACTTTTCTGCCTGTTCAAGTCCCCATTCTGCAAGTGTGTAATCCCATATCTGACTCAAATCAGTCTTTGCTTTGGGGGTCAGAATAACTTGTTTCATAATGACAGGGATTTCTTTTTGTCGGCAATAAAGGCATCAATATCTAGGCCTGTTGAGGGACCAGATTTTTCTCCATCTATCAAAGCTTGCCTCAATTGCTCCAATTGTATGTGGTCCCGCCTGATCAGATCGCGCACATAATCCGAAGCGTTTGCATAGCGTCCACTTTGGACACATTCTTCAACCCAATTTTTCATTTGATCCGGTAGTGAAATGTTCATAGTTGCCATATCGGTCTCCTCATTATTGTTAAAATAAGACTATGGCAATCTTTGCCAATTGTCAATATTGGCCATAATTATAGCTGGCAGGAAGGAGGTAGTATCATGATTGTTGGACAAAAAGTTGGTTACGCGCGTGTCAGCACCGGAGGGCAAGATTTGGGGCTTCAGTTAGATCGGCTTGCTGATTGCGATCGAGTCTTCCAGGAAAAAGTTTCCGGCCGTAGAGGAACAGTCAGGCCAGCACTTAATGAAGCCCTGGTCTACGTCCGTAACGGTGATGTTTTCGTGGTCACTAAACTTGATCGATTGGCAAGATCTGTTCATGATCTGATGCAGATCACTCAGACTCTTCAGGACAAGAATTGCGATCTGCAGGTTCTTGATCAGGAATTAGACACATCTACACCAACCGGGCGATTGATTTTTCACGTGCTGGCGGTGATTGGTGAGTTCGAGCGGGAACTGATCAACGAACGAATCAATGAAGGGAAAAAGAGGGCCATTGCAGCCGGGGTCAAGTTTGGTCGCAAACCCAAGCTGACGAAAATGGAAGAAGAGTCGTTAGCCTCATGGATCAAAGAAGACGTTCTCAGCAAAGAGGATCTTGCAGAAAAATTCAATGTTTCCGTGTCCACAATTTATCGGCGAATGGTCGCCATAAAAAAGACCATCCACTGATGCGAGACCGTCCCCTCTCTGTTTATCGCAATTCCAGAGGGGGGATATGCGTGTCATATATCCCTATTTATGAAAATTGCAGATTCGGTTTTTAATCAGTCTACCAAAATGGAATTTGCGATTTTTGACATTGTAAAGGATCTAACAAAGCTACATTGAATCCAGCAGAGCCTACTCCCCAAGGGTGAGGCATTGATTTTCATATATGCCTATATTTTGAAAATCTTTATGCTCCGTAGGAAGGTTGCGCTTAAAAGTTAAGAGCTGCTTGTTGCACTCAGGAAGAGGGGTGGATTCAAAGCCAAGTGATTGCGAATATTTTCTTTTTACCACAGGTTTGAAGGAAAACGCTTTTCAAGGTATCGTTGAAGCAAAGAGACTAACGCGGCCAAAAATAAATACCAAATAGCCGCTACACATAGTAATTCTATGACTTCGAATGTTACTGAGTAAGTATTTGTAACAACTCTTAGAATTTCAAGATAACCGATAGTCATTGCCAGAGAAGTTCCCTTAATAAGGGTGATAAATTCATTTCCAGTGCTTGGTAGAACTATTCGGCAGACTTGGGGCATGATGATTTTTAAAATGATTTGATGTTTTGACATGCCGAGAGCTTTGGCGGCATCAGTTTGTCCCTTATTGATTGCGTTAATTCCACCACGAAAAATTTCTGCCATGTACGCTGATTCGGCGAGACTGATACCTATTAGAGCGGCAAGAAACGGAGTGATAATTTCAATTGTCTTTATCTCAAAGAGTGTGTTGCTAAAGGGAACCTGTAGGGAAATTTGCGGGAACATAATTGGAAAAGCATTAAACCAGAAGATAATCTGAATTAACATCGGAACACTACGGAAAAAATAGATGTATCCTCGTCCCAAATAAGACAGAATAAGATTTTGGCTAAGGCGGGCTATCGCGATGAACAGGCCTAAAGCTGCTGAAATCATTAAAGCTAATGTTCCTAGCAATAAAGCGTTTGTAGCTCCAATAATAATTTCCTTGCTAAAAAGATAATGGAAGATAATCTCTAAATTGATCAGTTTTGATTTGATTATAGCCCAGACCAAAAAAAGTAGGCCCGCCAGTACACAGATTCCAAGACTAAAAGATAATAAATTTTTTCGTAGAGAAATAAGCAGATCCGTATGTACTCGTTCTCGCATGTTTTCTTTCTATATGAATAGTGATTGGTAAGAGAATAGATTACCTAAATATAATAAGATTATAGCTGACCATTGATCGTAATGCCTTTAAGTTGTCCTTCAAGTAAATTCCATTTTTTTAAAATCCGAAAATAAGTACCATCTATAAACATTTTCTGTAGCTCAGAATGTACCGAGTCTCTCAATAGCTTGTTATCTTTATTAAATCCCCATGATGAAAGTAGAGGGGTCAGGGTATATTTACCATTGCCAACCATGGCGTAGCGATCAGGGATATTCTTAATCAAATATGCCAACATTGCCGTTTCGTTGAGATAACCTTCAACTCGATGGAGGTTTAATTGCATGAGTCCATCTGAGGTGTTAGGCAGTGTTACTATGGTTATTGGCGGTTTTCCTTTACGCTCTAAGTCGTTCGATACTTTGTTGACCAGTGTGGCAATTTTTGTTGCTCCCAGGCTAAAAGCAACACTTTTTCCCGAAAAATCTTCCAACGATTGGTATTTGGAGATATCAGGTTTCCTGACCAGAATTCCGGTTCCTACATTAAGGTAATTGACGAAATCAATTTTTTTCCGGCGTTCAGGTTGATCACTTAGGCCACCCGATGCAATGTCAAAACGGCCAGCTATAAGACCGGTTATTAATGCTCCGTAATCGACCTGGACCCACTCAATTCTTAAATTAAGGCGTTTGCAACTTCCGTTAACAGGTCGGTTGAAAGTCCCTGCATTTCTCCGGTTTGGTGATTTTTAAATTCAATTGGTGGATATGTTTGCTGCGACCCAACGCGCAAAACGGCCGAATTGATTTGGTTCTCAAGAGTGAGTTCTATCCCTGGTAGTTGCAATGGAATTGAAATTAACAGGAATATAAGTATTGTGATTTTAGTAATGTGTAAATGAATTGGTCTCATCTATCAAAAATTCTATGGAATATTCATCTCTTTGTGTTTTAATGAGGTCCGAACTGAAGAATGCTGAAAAATAAGATAAATGTTAGAAAAATGTTTTATGTATGGTTAGGCAGGATAGATGAATTTATGTTCTTGTCAACTGAAGAAATTTTACAGGGAAATAGTAGAAAAGCTTACTTCTATACCCGAAAAGGCAAGTTCGTGCCCATTGAGAACCCGTCTATTGGGCAGTAAACGAAGGATAAACGATTTTATTCTAGCGTCGAAAGATATTGTTTTTTAAAGAATCAACAGAGTCTTTTACGTGGCGTGCCATGGCCAGACCAGCTGCTTCTCGATCTTGCTCTTTAACGCTCCGGTAGATTTCCTCCCAAAGCTTGATGAGATTCTCAAAATCGTAATTCTCTCGCCACGTGGATGTCCAAATCCGGGAGCATATAGGGCGAAGCCTGTCAATCATCTCGATTAATATAGGGTTGCGTGCTGTTGTTAAAATTAACTCGTGGAGCTGGATGTCTGCTTTACTTCCATGTTTTAAAGGATCTTCTCGCAACAGTCTTTTGCAGTCTGCCAGCAATTGCTCAAACTGTATTAATTCTTCCTCGCTTCTTCTTTCTGCAGCAAGGGAAGCGGCCATTGCTTCAAGTCCGACTCTAACTTCATAGGCGTGCAGGACCTCGTTAATATCTACTTCACTGACATAGGTTCCAAAGCGGGGTACGACTTTTATGAGTTTTAACGCTTCAAGTTGTTTAAGAGCCTCACGATATGGTGTTCTGCTGACGTTGAATTCCTGGGTAAGCTCTTTTTCAGATAGCAGGGTCCCCGGTGGGTACTCTCCGGAAACAATTCTGTCTCTTAATGCCTGGAATAAGGGCGTTGCACTATAAGTTTTGTCAGCAATATTTGTAGCCACAGGTGTTATCCCATCGGAAGCTTGATACGTTTAATGCCGCAAGATTTAGCATTGCATTCCAGTTATGTCAAAATGATTTAACGCCAATTGATAAAAATAGTCAGCTTCTTTAACACTTAGCGATATTAAAAATCCATCAGCAGATCCTTCCCTCTTTATTCTCGGCCTGTCCCTGGATTTGGCCAAGCTAATAACCGCCTATTTACTCCTTAGTTTAGCATTTCAGTCATTTCGTCATTTTAAGGTGATTTTTCTGAAGTATCCCAATGTGGTGGCTCAGCAGATACCGAAGTCGAATGTTTAGGGTGTTGACAAAAGTACGGATAGGGTGGTATTTACAAGCAACTTAACTAGGATGATCATAGAAACATCATTAATATTTAACATAAAAAACAAATATTTACGCGTTTTTACGTTTTTTTCAGTATTGTCCGTTTGTTATGGTTTGCAATTTTTTAAAGGAGAGGAGGTCAGTTTTTATCAGCGGTGTTGGTCTAAGAGGCTCTAAAGACTCTTTTCCAGATGAACATTACAGGGGGGGGATGTAGTTGAAAGCACAAATGGTCTTTATTTCGCAATTTTACCTAAACACGGAATCTGCATTGAGTGCGGGTTCTGTACTCCACTTCAGTGAGGGAGAGTATGAGACGCATAGGAAAGTTGGTTTCGCTTCTAATCCTGCCTTTAATAGCAATTATTGTGTACAGCGCTTTGAAATCATATTTTTTTAAGGCCCCTCCATCCTGGACTTTTGAGATGTCGATCTTTCTTTTCGGATCTTTTTTTATGTTAGGTGCAGCCTACTGTCATCTTGAAAAAGGACATGTGGCTGTCGATATCATAAATAATTACCTGCCTCCCAAGGGACAGAGGATTCAAGCGATCTTTTCCGAATCTGTGATTTTGTTTGTTGCTTTAGTTTTGATTTCTGTCAGCGTGCCTAGTGCTTGGCGAGCCACCCTTATGGGGGAACGCTCTATTTTGCAGACCACATTTAACCCGTATGTATGGTGGTTTCGTTGGGTGATTCCTATCTCCTGTGCCTTCATTGCATGGCAATCCATCTCCAATCTGGTGCGACAAGTTCGCAGTAAAGCCACCGGCAGCGCAGACAGTTAAATAACCCTACAGGAGAAGATAATGTTTGGTGAAATGACTCCACTTTATATGTTTTTGGCACTTTTTCCATTACTGGTTGCTGGTGTGCCTATCGCGTTTGCCCTTGCGGCCGTTGCAATTATTTTTTCGTATTCCCTTTGGGGGGCGGGAGCTCTAAATGTCCTGGTATCAACGTCATGGGGCACAATGAATAATTTTGTCATTATCGCTGTGCCGCTTTTTATATTCATGGCCTATATCCTTCAGAAAACCGATGTAGTCGAAGATCTTTATGACACCTTTTACAAATGGTCTGGTCCGTTACAGGGGGGACTTGCCATCGCAACCATACTTGTGGGGGCCGTGTTAGGTGCTGTTTCCGGAGTTGTTGCTGCAGGGGTTATCGGACTTGGCCTGATCGGATTACCGCAGATGCTCAGGCACGGTTATAATCGCCGCATGGCAATGGGAGCTGTTCTTGGGGGGGGGACCTTGGGGCAATTAATTCCTCCTAGTACCAACATGATCCTTTATGGTGCGGTTACCGGGGTCTCTATTGGGGGACTATTTGCTGGTGGGATCTCTGCTGGGGTCCTGCTTGCGATGATATATATTATATATATCGTTGTTCGTGGTTTTTTTGATAAATCTTTTGCCCCGGCATTACCTGTTGAAGAGCGTGTTTCCTGGAAAGAAAAATTCATTTCGTTAAAAACCGTATTTTTCCCTGGGTTGCTGATTATTCTTGTTCTTGGGACGATTCTCTTAGGGATCGCAAGTCCAACCGAAGCCGCAGCATTTGGTGCTGCAGGTGCAATTTTTATTGGTATTGCGAATAAAAGGATCTCCTGGGAAATTGTATATTCTTCTTGTTATGAAACCCTGACTGTTACGGCAATGGTTGGCTTTATGATGATTGGGGCAGGTGCTTTCGGATCAGTTTTCTCTGGTCTCGGAGGTAATGCCATGGTTGCCAACTTCGCTATGAATATGCCGGGTGGTCCTGTCATGGTATTTATCGTGGCGGCACTCTTTGTTTTCATTCTGGGAATGTTCCTTGAGCCGGGTGCCGTGATTTTCCTTGCTGTGCCCATAATCGCACCTATTCTGGCCAAGATGGGCTTCGAACCACTCTGGGTCGGTCTCGTCATAAACGTCATATTACAAAGCGCTTATATCTCACCACCATTCGGCTTCAGTTTGTTTTACCTCAAAGGCTGTACACCTCCAGACATTGATATTGTCGATATTTATAAGGCCAGTGTGCCTCTTCTGATTTTGCAGGCTGTCTGTGTCGTGATCATTTTCATTTTTCCAGACATCATTTTGTGGTTACCCCGCTATCTCCTAGGTTAGCGAGAGGCTAAGACATAAAAGATATTTGATTTAGAGAAAGGAGGATGTCCGCTTGAAAAGCGCCCATTTCAAGGGCGTTAGGTGAACTATGGAACGTTAAACTTATGAGGCAGGTTCATTTCAAAAAAGGGAATATAAAAATCATGAAAAAACAATTAGCGATTCTTTTATCTTTAGTTTGTTTATTGCTGGCGGCTCAGACTGCTTTTGCCGCTGAGGTTAATTGGAGGCTTGTCACCCATGCCATGCCAGGAACAGAGCAACAGCGTATAGCTGAGGTCTTCAGTGAGACTGTCCGGACGCTCTCCGATGGTGAATTTGCGATTAAATCCTACCCTGCAGGGGTTCTTTTTCCGGTGTTTGAAACATTTGATAACCTGGCAAACGGGATGGTCAATGCCGGAATGGTTTACAGCGCATATTGGCCGGGGAAAGATCCTCTTTTCTATTTGACAACCCAACCGGGATCTCCTTTAAGCACTTACGCTGAGGGGGCCTATCTGGTCGAGAAACTTGAGCCCTGGTTTAAAAAACTTTATGCCAAGCATGGTCTGACTTATCTTGGGCATGCGATGGTTAGCCCTTTGTATGAACAATTAATGTCCGTTGTGCCAATCGAATCTGTTGAGCAGATTAAAGGTTTAAGAATCAGAACTTCAGGTATCGGTGGACAATTCTACAAAGCACTCGGTGCAACAACCGTTTCTCTATCTGCTCCTGATATTTATACAGCTTTGCAAACTAAGAGTATCGAGGCCGCAGAATTTACTTTCTGGGATGAAAATATGCGGATGGGATTCAACGAGGTTGCGAAATATGTTCTGGATCCGGCCTTCCAAAACGGTACATGTGAATATTTTCCCCTTGTTGTGAATACGGATAGTTGGAATTCCTTACCGCAGAAGTATAAGGATATTGTGTTTGCGGCGAGAGATCGTATCCGTTATCTGTCCGCAATGGTTTATAATCGGGAAATTATCGCTCGTGAAAAATGGAAAGCGATGCCGAATATAAAAATTGTCAAGTGGAGTAACGTTGAACAGGCTAAAGCTAGGGCTGTTGGACATAAAGTTGTACGTGAAATGGGCGAAAAGTCTCCAGAAGGAAAAGAATTCTTGGATATTTATGGTTCCGTCCTGGTGGAATTGGGCTACCAGGAAGATGCGAAGGTACTAGGCTACAAAAATTAAAGGAGATAATGACTGACTCTCTCCATGTTATTGCAGGGTCACTCAGGTGGGTGACCCTGTCTTTTTTATTCATCAAAATTATCTTTCTGATTAAACTGTTTTAAAAAGAAGCAAGATTAGGGCAGCTAGCAAAAGTTGTGATGTCGCTATATGAGTAAAGTTTTAATCGATCCGTAGACCTTCCATCTTTTGAGGACCAAAAATATTATGCTTAATTGCGTTGATAGAATCCTGCAGGTGGGCAGCCATGAAAGTGGAAGCATCTGACATGTTTTGATTTTTTACTGCCTGATAGATATTTTCCCAATCGGCAATTAGTTGTTCAAAATTATAGCTCTTCCACCAGAATGAGGTCCAAATTCTTGCACAGCTAAGGCGTAAATTGAAAACAGTATCAATGAGGATGGGATTTTTTGCTGCTTTGCAGATGAAATGGTGCAGATCCTCGTCAACGTAACTGCCATTCACAATATTTTCATTGTGTGACAGATGGATACATTGATCAATAATCTGTCTGAACTCTGCAAGATCCTCACTGGTTCTCCTTAGTGCCGCAAATTCTGCCGCTTTTGATTCAATGCCAATGCGAACTTCATAGGCATGGAGAACTTCCTGAATATTAATTTCACTGACAAAGGTTCCAAAGCGAGGCACAACTTTAACGAGCCTGATGTTTTCTAGTTGCTTTAACGCTTCCCGATAAGGGGTGCGACTGACATTGAATTCATGAGTCAGTTCCTTCTCGGACAAAAGGGTTCCAGGTGGATATTCTCCAGAGACAATTCGATCGCGAAGAGCCTGAAAAAGTGGGGCTGAGCTGTAGGCTTTGTCTGCAATAGTAGGAAGCATTTGATGCCTTTGGAATTTTTATGATATTTTTATAGGATTTAATATGTATTGCAGTGATTTATCACTTTTGCCATGGAAAGTCAAAAAGGTTTTAAGGGTGGTCGTTTACAGATAATGATGGTAGCAAATATGTGTGTCGGACACTTTCTTCCTGGCCGTCTAATGACCAGGAAGAAAGTGGTGTTAGTAATTATTCGGCATTCATAAACGGATACTCAAAGCTTGTTGGTGGTACAAAGTTTTCCTTTACTGTACGTACCGAGACCCAACGCATCAAATTCTGTTTACTTCCTGCTTTATCGTTAGTTCCTGACGCTCGGCCTCCACCAAAAGGTTGCTGGCCGACAACTGCACCAGTTGGTTTGTCATTGATGTAGAAATTACCTGAAGCGTTTACCAGTTTTGTCATGCCGAAGCTGATGGCCGTTCGGTCCTGAGCAAACAGAGCTCCGGTCAGGCTGTATTCACTGGTTTGATCACACAGCTCCAAAGTCGCCTCGTAATCGTCGTCATCATAGCAAAAGACTGTCATTACCGGCCCAAAGATCTCCTCTTGCATGGTTTTGAATTTTGGATTCGTTGTGGTAATAACTGTTGGTTCGATGAACCAGCCCTTACTGTCATCGTATTCCCCTCCGATAAAGATATCAGCGTCATCAGCAATCTTTGCCAAATCAATATAGGTTGTGATTGTTCTGAATGCCGAACGATCAATAACGGCATTAAAGAAATTTTCAAAGTTGCAGACATCCCCCATCTTTATACGGTTAACTTGTAATTTAACTTCTGCCATAACGGCTTCCCATAATGACAACGGAATATAGGCGCGGGAGGCTGCGGAACATTTTTGTCCTTGATATTCAAAAGCTCCACGGACAATAGCCGTAGCCAATGCTTTAACCTCTGCAGATTTATGGGCAAAGATAAAATCCTTTCCGCCAGTTTCTCCAACGATCCGTGGGTATGTTTTGTATCTGTTTTCAGCCAGATTGTTGCCAATCGTTTTCCACATGCTCTGAAATACGCCGGTGCTGCCGGTAAAATGAATACCTGCAAAGTCGGGACTATTAAGAACCGTATCACCCACGTTACTTCCTGACCCAGGTACAAAGTTGATTACACCATCAGGCAGGCCTGCCTCCTGGAGTAGTTTCATAAAATAGTACGGGGCATAAACGGCGGAAGAAGCAGGCTTCCAGACTACGGTATTTCCCATGATAGCAGGTGCTGTTGGCAGGTTGCCGGCGATGGCTGTAAAGTTAAATGGGGCAACCGCAAAAATAAAACCTTCCATGGGGCGATGTTGCACATAATTCCATGTATAGCGGGAATTATGCATAGGTTGTTCAGCATAAATCTGCTGAGCGAAATAGACATTAAAGCGCAGGAAGTCTATCAACTCACAGGCTGAATCGATTTCTGCCTGGAAGGGAGTTTTGCTGATGTTCAACATGGTTGCTGCATTCATCAGGAAGCGATAAGGACCTGCCAACAAGTCAGCTGCTTTGAGAAAAATTGCCGCGCGCTCTTCCCAGCGCAGGCTTTCCCAGACCGGTTTGGCTGCCATGGCAGCATCAATTGCCATCTGAACTTCTTTAGGGCCAGCTTTATGATAGGTCCCCAGTGAAATTGAATGGTCGTGTGGGCAGCTTATCTTTGCCATGTCTCCGGTGCGGATTTCTTTACCGCCAACGATTAGGGGGACATCTATTTGTTTTGATTTCAATTCTTCAAGAGCGGCCTTAAGTTGAGACCGCTCTGGGGTGCCTGGGGCGTATGTCAGATTTGATTCGTTTTCCGGAAAAGGGACGTTTACTGCTGCATTGTTAAGTACGTTCATGATTCTCCTCTTGTGTCTGTTCCTAGACATGAATTGGCTCACCATTGAGCGATTAAGCAACCTTTGAACAAACGAAAAACTATTCTGATGTCGCTTCAGTGAAACGACGTTGGGCCCTTCTGTGTATATCTGTTTGAAACAGCTTGTGTTTTGGATGAAGTTTAAAAAATTACAAAATACCGAAATAACAGTTGTATTTAACAAAAACTTTAGTAATACTTCGCTGGAATGACAAGGTGGTATCATCGTTTGGCATTTGAAGTCAACAAGCAAATGAAGACTTTGTGCCAATGGCTATGTTGGCCGAGACGAGAAAATTGAATATTGGCGATGGTTTCCAAAAATAATGAGGTGCCTGGAAAATACTTATCTTGTTTATTCCTGTGGCTGGTTGATTTGATCTGAGGAGAGATGCTGATTGGTAATGGCCCATTGGGCTCTTAATTAGACCTTACGTTGATGTACGAAAGGAACAGAATTAAATGGTCAAAATCAAGTTAGAGAACGAAGTGTTACAGGTGGTTGGAGAGTCTTGCCATGGGGCAAAGGAAAATTTGCGGTGGCTGTTGAAGAACATGAGGCCATATTTTGAGATTACTATGCAGGATGAGCCCGAGGCTGTGGCGTCATTAGCACTAAGATTGAATCAGCTTCAGCAGGAACAGCGATTGGTTCTGGCCGATCGTGAAGATCGCCTTATTCTTGCCAAACGAAATCAGCCCGGATCATTGTATGAGACCTTAAGTGGCTTAAGTGAAAGGGAGGTGTCTTATGCCCAGTTTACTCAATCTTACGAAGCTTTACCATTCTGCACGGATAAGCTTGAGGTCCAACGCTTTGAATTCGACCGTAAAAAGCACGAGGAAATCGCCGCAACAAAACGGGTCAATATCCCTAAAGAGATTCAATTTGCAGTCGCTGATGCGCTAAAAGAATTTTACCCGCAATTTGACCTCAAACAATTACCTGAACTGCTGAATCTTTTGTGGTTGAATAATGAAAATTACGTAAGAATCTCACCTGCAAAGAGAACTGCACAAGCTGTATGGATGTATTATCTCAGTAGCCAGCAAAGTGGAATCTGCTTTGATGTCGAATTGTCTGAAGATGATGCCGGCAGAGGTGAATACCGGATCATGTTTGCGACTGAAAACCCCCCACAATTTGATTTTTTAACTCAGGTTATGGAAGTTTTCAGTCGGTTGAGAGTTGGTGTCAGAAGAGCATATTGTTTGACCATCAGTAATGGAATGACACCTTATTTTTTGGGTACTTTTTATGTCAGTTCTGCCTATGCTGATTTGTCAGATAGCGAGTCTCCTCTTTATCAAAACCTGCGCTCGGAGCTTTATAATACCCAGATCCTGTCAACGTCGAAACCAACCTACAAAACCTACGTCAACAAAGGGCTGATGACCGGGGAGGAAGCCTCTCTGGTGAACGCCATTATTGCCTTTTGCCACACGAACCTGGCTCATAATCAGCCGGAAAGGTTCAGCTTTGACGATGTGGAAAGAACATTTCTTTCGCAACCTGAAATGACAAATGAGCTGATAAAGTTGTTCGAATTACGTTTTGACCCTGCATTAGCTCAGTTAAAGCAAGATAGGTATCTAGAATTTTACGCACAGATTAAGCAGTCCATTGAAGAATATAATTCTGGACATCGCTATTTGGATGATATTCGTCGTACCGTTTTCAGATGCGCTCTGTTGTTTATTAACAGAACCCTGAAAACGAATTTTTTTGTTCCTGAAAAGCAGGCTCTTGCTTTCCGGCTACACCCAGAATACATCGATGAATTGGGTGCAGACTGCTATGCTGATCTTCCTGCCGATCGACCTTATCGAGTCACTTTCTTTTTTGGCCGTCATGGCTGTGGCCATCATATTGGTTTTTCAGATATTGCGCGTGGAGGCTGGCGAACCGTTCTTGCTCATGGCTGGGATGACTATATCAGTAATGCCAACACGATTTTCCGGGAGACCTTTGTGCTTGCCCACACTCAGCACCTAAAAAATAAAGATATCTATGAGGGAGGTTCCAAAATGGTGGTCCTCCTTGATGCTGCGGATCTTAAAGATCGTGAGTTGGTTACGCGACGTCTGCACAAAGTTCAGTATGGTTTTATCAATGCCTTCTTCGATATTTTTATTACTGAGAACGGAAAGGCAAAAGATGGTCGAGTTATCGATTACTATGGCCAGGACGAACCTATCGAACTCGGTCCTGATGAAAATATGCACGATACCATGGTCGAGAGGATTGCTACGCAATCGGTACGAAGAGGTTATTTACTGGGCATCGGCGTGATGTCGAGCAAACGTATTGGAATCAATCATAAAGAATATGGCGTAACGTCTGCCGGAGTTGTGAAATTTGCCGAGATAACCATGGAACATCTTGGAATTGATGTTCACCGGGATATGTTCACAGTTAAATTTACCGGAGGCCCAGGTGGAGATGTTGCCGGGAATGCAATGCATCTTCTTCTTGAGCGCTGCCCTGCCGTTAGAATTAACTTGATTATAGATGGAACAGGCGCCTTATATGACCCGCAGGGGGCAGATTCTGTGGCCTTGAAACAGATTCTGCTGCAACAAGATATTGAGGCTTATGATGCAGAAGCACTCCATCCTGGCGGCTACATACTTTATCGCAATCAGAGAAAAACTGAAGGCTTAAGAGAATTATACCGGAAATTGACCTGCTCACCCAAAGGGCTTTCCGAAGAATGGATCACTGTTGACGAGTTTTACCGGGACTTCAATCGGTTGCTTTTTACTGTTAAGGCTGATTTGTTTATTCCGGCAGGTGGCCGTCCGGAAACTGTAGATGTGACCAATTATCAGGATTTTTTCGATTCAGAAGATCAACCATCAATGCGGGCTATTGTTGAAGGGGCAAACTCGTTTATTACACCGGAGGCCAGAGATCTGTTGCAGAAAAAGGGAATTGTCATTCTCAGGGATTCATCTGCAAACAAATGTGGTGTCATCTCCTCTTCTTATGAAATTATGGCCAATTTGTTAATGAGCGAAAAAGAATTTATAACTAACAAGGAGCTCTATGTCGCAGATGTCCTGAGTATATTGGAAAAGCGTGCAGAAGACGAAGCCCGATTAATATTTAAACGCCTTCAGCAAAGTGGTGGGAATAAGCTAATTACTGAGATATCAGCTGAGATCAGCCAGGAAATTAATGCCAACTATTCCAGACTGTTTGAATTTTTCCAAGCGAACGGGGAAGCGTCCGAAGATCCGCAGATGAAAAAGGTATTGCTCGCTCACATGCCAAAATTTATTCGGGAGCGCCCCCGCTACCGGGGACGGCTACAGAAGTTGCCACCCAAATATATTGCTGCAATTATAGCCAGTGAAATATCGTCGTCTCTTGTTTACCGTGGGGATCAGAAGGCTGATTTCATTGAGATGATCAAAGGGCATATCAACAGGAACTTTACTGCAAATGATAAGAAAAAAACAGTATCATAAACGCAGTTAAGCTTCTTCTGTCTATATTAGAAATTAGGTTGAAATCATTCTAAACTAGAAGGGGCATGGCAGGAATTTAACATATCTTCGGACGTGTTAAGCTTGCGATGCCCCAGTTCAATTTTTTATTTTAGCGCCTTGCTTTTCTGAATGCTCTGAAGAGGCCAGATAGCCTTGTCCAGAATTTCACAACTTAGGAATTATGAGGCTTCGGTAAGGCAATAGGAACCCTGGCACTATCGATTTCAAATGTCAGGTCAAAACTCTTTTTTCACATCATCTAAGGACATTTGAATCGGCATAGTTTTTTTTGAAATCGATAAAATCTGACAGTGTCTGTCAGGTCAGGTCAGATCTGAACGTTTACAATTTATTCCTGCAGAAGAGGTGCGAGGATCGTTTTCAGTTGTGCTCCTTCGACGGAATCTTTTTCGAGCAATTCTTTTGATAATTCTTCAACGACCTGCCAGACTTGGGGGGTTGCAAACCACCCCTGTAATTTCTGCATGATATTCATGCTGACCATGCGAATACGTGCTTCGGTTTCAAGAACCTGCGCTGCTTGTTGCCAGTCAGCTAAATCGCTGATGGCGACCAAAGGTTCTTCTTCGGGTTCAGTCACTTGTTGGTAGCGCTCCTCTGCAGCAATACCGGCCAAGGTGACTAAACCGTACTCATACAGACCCAACATTGTTTCACGGTCAATGGAGACGTCTCCTACGGCGGGAACACCTCGCCAACTGGTATCATGTCCGTTACTTATAGAGACATGGGACACAGTGAACTGACCCCGACCAACTAAGGCTTGGGCAACCGCATGCCCCGCCTGATGTACAGCGATGCGATCTTTACTCGGAATATTATTCGTTGTTGTCATGCCGGGCTCCTTTTCAAAAAATGAAATAAGATCAAAACAGTAGGGGGATAAGACAAAGAAGCTTCATTGCAAAGGGCGTACATCACAACAGCGTGACAGGAAATAAGACTGAAATCGTAATAATTGTAGCACTATTAAACAGATCAGAAAAGTCACTGAGAGGATAAAAAATAAGGTCTTAAACTAAATAGACATTGTTAACTGGATAATTTAATGCCAACATATTTTGAACCTCAAACCTTCCCACGGAGCCGGCCATGAAAAAAGACGAAAAAATTAAAGTTGAAACAGAGTCAGGCCAGATTATCGAAGTAACAATAACAAATATCAGCCTAGAAACTATTTGGGTGCTGGTTGGTGACGGACCTCATGCCAGCAAATGTAAACTGGAACCGACGCGTAATAAGTTAGCTTATGCCGGTAGTATTATGGGCCGGGAACTGATTTTTTCCTGCAGTGTTGATGATGTTCGCAAGGCGCTGGCCGAGGGTAGTAAAGGTTATCTGGAGAAACGTTGGAAGCGTTAGGCATATCCTCCAATAGCTAAAGAATAGAACGACAGAGAGTTACCTGATGAAAAAGCTATATATTGTGAAGACCGGAACCACATTTCCGGCGACCCAGAAACAATTTGGGGATTTTGACGACTGGACAGTAACCGCTCTTGGTCCTACAGATCTTCCTGTTGAAGTGATTGATGTCAAGAAAATGGGTGACTTACCTTCCTGGCAGGAATGCGCCGGTGTCACAGTGACCGGTGCTCATGAAATGGTGACCGATCGCTTGTTATGGAGTGTTCAGCTTGAGCATTGGATTATGGAATTGGTTGAGCACAATGTTCCGTTTCTGGGGGTCTGTTACGGTCATCAATTATTGGCACAGGCAACCGGTGGGGAAGTTGGTTACCATCCCCTGGGGCAGGAAATTGGTACTGCAATAGTCAAACGTTTGCCCAGTAGTGATAATGACCCGCTCTGTCATGACCTGCCGGCTGAATTTTATGCGCATACAACCCATTCCCAGTCCGTTTTGACCTTGCCGGCCAGTGCGGTCAGGTTAGCAGAAAATGATTTTGAGCCTAACCATGCTTTTCGCTTGGGTGATTGTGCCTGGGGGGTTCAGTTTCACCCCGAATATAGCAGCGCAATTATGACCTCTTATATTGAGCAGCAAGCTGACTCTTTATGCACAAGAGGGGAGGACCCACAGCAGCTTATCAGTGCAGTACGTGAAACTCCTGAAGCAGCAGAGCTCTATCGGCGTTTTACTCGCTTTGTTGCAGCGCAGTAATCGCTTCAGCCTGCATTAACGCAGGCTGAATACTTGGTGACTTAACTCAAGCTGCTTTGATGCTGGACCAGGCGTGCTCAAAGACTTCATTGGCAATTTCAGGCAGTGGTTGAATCAGCTGGCCATTCAGGCGCAGTTCAACCGCTTGTAAAATAACGCCACAGTAGGAAGAAGCACTTAAAAAGTGGTTGCCCGGGCGGATTTCACCATTGGCAATGCCTTCACTGACCTGTTTTTTAAGGCGCTGAAAAAACACCGTGGAATGAAACGGACAGGCTCCTGGTGAATTGTTCTGCCGACTGGCGAGCAGATAGTTGATAATTTCTGGATCGGTTTCGGTTAATTCGAAAATCAACTCAGCAGTACGGTAGAATGCTTCACGGATTGCCTGCTCTCCACTAGGAAGATCTTGCAATTTGTCATCGAGATAGGCCATGAATTTCTGATTGGTTTTTTCGTAAACAATTGTTGCCAGGCGTTCCTTGTTAGTAAAGTGCAGGTAGATGGCACCAACACTGACACCCGATTCTTTGACAATATCGGGAATAGTGACGGCGTGGAAGCCTTTTTCGAGGAATAGCCGGCGGGCTGTTTTAATGACCTGATCGATTTTTTCTTCCGGATTGATAACTCTTTTTTTCATAATGACACACTTCTCTCAAATTACGTTTCAACCAATTATTTCATAAAAAATCAAAAGATACTGAAATTACACAAGTTTCTTTATTAATATAACCAAAAGAAGAAATATTCCTTTTGGTAGTAAATATATTATCCGTAGAGTGAGCAAAACCTATGCCTATTAGTTGATAAAGTAAAGTTTTTTTGATCGGAGTGGTAGAATCTGACTGGTAACAGGAGAGTAAACAGTGGCGGTATTGTCATTTAAACAATACCGCCAGTTATCGGTGAGTATGAAATATCCTCTGGTGGTTAATAATTATTCAGACTATTTCGTCTTCAATGCGATTATCGAACACACGCTGACTCTTTTTTTCTGAGCGGGGCAGGGTGGCATAATCAACCAGTTCTGTGGCAACCGAAACCAGTAGTTGTTTTTTTACCTGATGACCGATTTCATGCACCAGCTCCGGTGTTCTTCCTGAATCAACCCCTTCGCCCCGTTCGACCACCAGGCGCATATGATCGCGACCAGCGTTATCACGCGTGAGGTGAATCTGATATTCAGAGCCGATACCTGGTACCGCCGACAGGATGGTATCAATACTACTTGGATAAATATTGACACCTCTGAATTTGATTGTATCGTCACTGCGTCCTTTAATACGCGAATGGCGGGGGAGAATACTGCCACAGCTACAGCGCCCAGGGATAATGCGGGTAATATCATGGGTGCGGTAGCGGATCAGGGGAGCGCCTTCTTTACACAACGAAGTCACGACCATTTCCCCCCATTCCCCTTCTGGGACAGGCTTGAGAGTTTCGGGATCAAGAATTTCCAGAATATAATAATCACCCCAATAATGGATGCAATCATGTTCAGGGCATTCGATACCGGTACCGGGGCCATAAAGTTCGGTCAGGCCGGTAATATCAAACAGCTCTGCTCCGCCGAACAATTCTGAAATTTTTTGACGCATGGAACGACTGGAGCGTTCCGAGCCATAAATAATCTTTTTAACCGCGATTTTATCAGCAATACCACGCTTATGAATCTCTTCGGCCATCAGTAGCGCCATGGAGGCTGTGGAGCAAAAGACAGTCGATTGGAAATCGAGTAAAAACTGAATCTGCAGATCGATATTACCTGGCCCGATGGGCACAGCCAATGCACCAATCTTTTCGCAGCCAAGCTGAAAGCCCATACCTGCAGTCCAAACACCATAACCGACGGCAATCTGGACCCGATCAAGGGGGGTGACCCCGGCCATCTGGTAACAGCGGGCGAAAAAATCGGTCCAGTCATCAAGGTCTTTTTGGGTATAAGAGAGAACCTTGCGCTTGCCTGTGGTTCCGGAAGACGCATGGATACGCACAATTTGCTCAAACGGAACCGCCCGGAGCGGAAAGGGGTAACCATCGCGCAGGTCATCGGCGCTGGTAAAGGGGAGTTTCTGTAAATCGTCCAGGCTGGTGATACTGTCTGGGGTTACGCTGGCAGCATCAAGCTTTTCCCGATAGACACTCGATCCTTCGTAGGCATGTTTAACAGTCCATTTCAGCCCTTTAAGCTGATGGTCATGTAATTCTTCTTCACTGGTAAAATTCGGCATAAAGTTTTGCTGTTGCATGGCAGGTTTCTCCAGACGAATATTAGTCAGGCCGGCAGCTCCAAGACGACTGGCCGCAGCGTTTTCACTGCTGGCGGCACCAAGGAACGCGGAGCGTAAAATGGGATCGTTAAGAAGGTGCGAACTTTCCCCTTTTTCGATAATTTTACCGTTTGCAAGCAGGTAGGCCTTATCGGAGGCCGATAACGCGCGGGCAGCGTTCTGCTCGACGATAAGAATGGTGGTACCGGCACGGGCCAGTTGCCGGATGATAGCAAAAATTTCATCGGTTATTAAAGGAGCCAGGCCGAGGCTTGGTTCGTCGAGCAGCAGAATCTCCGGTTTGGCCATCATGGCGCGTCCCATGGCCAGCATCTGTTGCTCACCACCAGACAGGGTTCCTGCTTGCTGCTCGCGTCGCTCGTCTAATTTAGGAAAACGCTCAAAGACCTCTTGAATCCGCTCACTTTCGATCGCTTTTGACAGTTTAAGCGGAATCGCACCAAGGCGTAGATTTTCCAGCACACTCAAATGACCAAAGACTTCACGACCTTCAGGCGAAAGGGCCAGACCGAGGCGCACCATTTTAGCCGGGCTACTGGCAGTAACCTCTTTACCATTGAGGGTTATGGTTCCGCCAGTTGGCTTAACCAGCCCCATCAGACACTTAAGCAGGGTACTCTTACCAGCGCCATTAGCACCAACCAACGCGATGGTTTCTCCCTTGCCAATTTCAAGGTCAACACCAAAAAGGGCCTGGGCGGCGCCGTAATGAGCAGTAAGGTTAGATATTTTCAGCATCGTTTTCATTCCTGTTTTTTACTGTGAAGACTTTTTTCAACGCAGAGGCGCATGAGGTGGAGAGAGCGCTGAGAAAATCATTATTTAGCCACCAAGCCACCAAGGCGCAAAGACACAAAGAAAAGACTATTTGTAAAGGTTTAAAACCAACAAGCAAGATCTTCTCTGCGCCCTTTGCGCCTCCCTGCGACTCTGCGTTGAGGATTTTAAGTTTTCTTTGCTTCGTGGCCTAAAAAACATGGCTGTAAGTCACGAAGTCGCTAAGAAAGATCTGAAATTTCAAATTTGAAATCGCGCAGCGTATTAAGCCGTAGCATCCATCCGTCCCAGATAGGCTTCCAGAACCAAGGGATTGCGCCGCACTTCTTCCGGCGTGCCGGTCGCAATGCACTTTCCACTATCTAAAACGACCACCTGATCGGCCAGCTCCATGACCAGATCCATGTCATGCTCAACCAGTAACATGGTGTGGCCGTTACTCCGCAATAACCGCAACTGCTCGCCTACCGCAGCCGTTTCTTCAGCATTAAGCCCGGCGACAGGTTCATCCAGTAACAGCATATGCGGGTTCCCAACCGTAGCCCGGGCCAGTTCGACGCGCTTTTTATCCCCATAAGCCAGCACTCCGGCGGGCCAATTAGCCTTATCATTCAGAGCAAAGCGATCAAGAGCTTCCAGCGCGCGTAATTTGAGCTGGCGTTCGCGATGACGCAGGTAAGGAAGTCTCAACATTGCCATCACCATACTGCGGCCGCCTTCGCAGGTCAGGCCAGTCTGGACATTTTCCAGCACATTCATGCGGGGGAAAATCTTCAGATTCTGGAACGTGCGCGCAATACCCGCCCGGCTGATAACGTGGGGAGGGAGCCCAGTTATGTCCTGCTTAAGAAAACGAATAGAACCACTGGTCGGTTTTAACACACCAGTAATACAGTTGATCAGGGTACTTTTGCCCGCTCCGTTGGGGCCGATTAAGGCGGTCAGTTTGCCTTCCGGAACATTAAAAGAGACGTCGCTTAGCGCTGGCAGGCCACCAAAATTTTTACTGACGTTATTTAGCTGCAGCATTTTTTTGCCTCCGTAACGTCAGGCGTGTTTTAGCCAGATCGATGAGTCCAGTAACCAGTCCTTGGGGCAGGAACATCAGAACCAGAACCAGAATTCCGCCATGGACAAAATCTTTATAGGTTTCAAACAGATCCATCCATTCCGGGAGCATGGTCATAAAGGCGGCTCCCAGTAATGATCCCCAGATCGAACCCATACCACCAATAACGACCATAATGGCAAAATCGGTCGCGGCAAAGATATCGAACGAGTCGGGACTGACAAAAGAATAGGTATGAGCGTATAGACTGCCGGCAATAGAGGCCATAATTGCAGACAGGACAAAGACCTTGATCTTGGTCGCCCGGGTATCGACACCGAGTGCGGCAGCGGCAATTTCATCACCCGCCAGGGCGGCCATACCGCGACCAACACCACTGCGGACAAGGTTCAGGCACAGCAGTAAAAAGATCATTGTTATCCCCCAGATCAGGTAATGAAGGCGCACCTCATCATAAAATTCAAAAGAGCCGAAGGATAGATACGGAATACCAGAAAAACCGCTCGGGCCGCCGGTAACTTCGTCCCATTGGATGAGCATGATATGAAAGACAAAGTTCATACCCAGAGTCGCCATAGCCAGGTAATGTCCCGATAAACGCAGGGCTGGTATGCCGATCAGCAAGGCAATTATGGCGACAATAGCAGCAACCAGCAGCATGGCAGGCCAGGGCGGTAACTCAAAAATGACGGTAGCAATCCCTGACCCATAAGCCCCAAGACCAAAAAAGGCCGCATGACCTAGAGAAATCTGTCCGGTGTAGCCGATAAACAGATTAAGTCCAAGGACGATAATGGCATTGATAGCGATCAGATTGGTCAGGCCCAAAGTGTAAGGATTATCTTCAACCAGCGGAAACAACAACAGCACCAGGGATAGTGCGGTAACGCTCAGCCCGGTCCGGTGCAGGTAGAGGAAATAAAAAAGTTTCTGTTTGCTGGTCATGCTTTATTCCTGTTGTTTTCTGATATTGTCTTTATCGCTCACGCTGATTGCGTTGAGCTATTTCAAATCTGAGATTTCAGATCTGAAATTATTATGATGTTTTCATTCCGACCCGGAATGCTTCAATATTCTGTTCGACAAATTTAGCCGGAGCGAGTTTGCGGATGGCCTGTTCACATTCTTCGGCACTACAGAAGACAACCCCTTCCTTAACGGCCCGGCCAAGGAGGATCAGGTTCAGCAATACCGCATTTCCCAGGTCACGTGCCAGTGCTGCCGCATCAAAGCGAATACCTTCGCCGTCTTTGGTGGAATTAATCAGGATGGTTCCGTCTGTTTTAAGCAAAGTGCGGTGAACTTCCAGATTGGTATCCCACAAGAGCAGGCCTAAATCAGCCTGTCCGGTGCGGATCAGCGGGCTGGCAAACTCACCGACTTTAATCGTAGAAAGGACAGTACCACCGCGCTGTGCCATGCCGTGGGTTTCAGCGGTGAGTACGGGAATGCTGCGTTCAACCGCAACCTGGGCAATCACCCGGGTTAAAAATAAAACTCCTTGTCCACCAATACCACTGACGATGATCTGTTGTTTCATGACTGCTCCTCCTTGACAATGGCATTAACGGGACAAACCGGGATACAGCAGCCACAGCCGATACAACGGTCGTGGTCGACAACGGCAATCTTTTTCTCTTTGTCCATGGACAAGGCCGGGCATTCAAAGGCTCCGACACATTTACCGCAGCCGATGCAATTGTCGAGAATGGCAATGTGTGAGCTTTCCTGATTTTTACGTACCCCGGGTGTCATAATGCAGCCATGGCGCGAAATCAGTACCGCGACACCACCTTGGGGGCTACGGATATAATCATCAGCTTGTTTGAGCAGGGTTTCAAAGCCAGCTTGATCGTAAGGATCGCAGCATTCCAAAAATTCTACCCCACTGGCTTTGACTAAAGGTTCAATTGCAATCGCCTTGGTCGGTTTGTTTCCGGCAGCCAGGCCCATGTGGGGAACTGGTTGTCCGCCAGTCATGGCGGTAGTGGCATTATCGAGAATAACAACAATGATGCGTGCTTGCTGAATAACGGCATTGATCAGGGCGGGGATACCACTATGGAAGAAGGTTGAATCACCGATACTGACAACAATGGTCGGGAAATCCTCTCCTTCTTGTTGGTAAGCTTGAAAAAAGCCTGCCCCCTGACTGATACACGCACCCATACAATGGACGGTATTGACAGCTCCAAGATTCATTCCCAGAGTGTAACAGCCGATATCAGAAGGAAAGATGCCATTAGGGAAGCTTTTCTTGATGCTGTAAAAGGCTGAGCGGTGAGGGCAACCAGGGCAAAGAGAAGGTCTTTGGCCGCGGCGTTCCAGTGGTTTCTCCGCTGGTGGGTCAAGGTTCAAAAATGCCGCCAAGGCTTCATAAATCACATCAGGAGTCAGTTCCCCTTCGCGTGGAACCGCGCCGGTCTGTTTGCCGGCAGCACCTGGATGGGCAAGTTGCAACTCAATAACCGGGTAGGTCTCTTCGAGAACCAGGATCCGTTCGTAGTTAGCTTTCAGACGCTGGCTGAAGTCGGGATTAAGTGGGTAAGGCATGAGTACTTGGTAAAGGTCGATTTGATCGCTCAGGCCAAGTTCTTCTAACAGGTCCACTAAGTGGCCATAAACAATTCCGGAGGCAACCAGAGCCGTTTTGAGATGGCTACTGTTTCCTGGTGTGAATTTAGGCTGCCAAGCGGGCTCAACGGCAATTTTTTCCAGATTCTCGTTAAGTTTGCGATGCAGGGCTGGCAAGAAGGCTGGTGTTGCCGCCCAACGGGTTGGATCTTTTTTGAAATCAGCCTGACGTTCCAGTTTTTGCGGAATCTGCACCGCGGCGTTCTGGCGTGAATGGCAGATTCGTGTGGTTGGGCGCAGGACGATATTCATTTCATACTTTTCGGACAGGGCATAGGCTGGTTCAATCAGCTCTTTCGCTTCTGCCGGACTGGCTGGATCGATAACCGGAACTCGTCCCTGCAGACAGAACAGGCGGGTGTCCTGTTCATTCTGAGAGCTGTGGGGACCAGGATCGTCAGCGACAACCGTCAGCATGCCCCCTTTAACACCCAGGTATGCTGTACGCATGAAGGGATCTGCTGCGACGTTCAGGCCCACCTGCTTCATCACCGCAACTGAACGTTTCCCGGTATAGCTGGCGGCCAAAGCGACTTCAAAGGCGACCTTTTCATTGACCGACCACTCAATATGGAGCGGTTCAATGGCATTATCTTGCCGATCGATGATCGCTTGCAAAATTTCTGTTGAAGGCGTTCCAGGATAAGCGGCTGCAACCTGGCAGCCTGCTTCAATCAGCCCCTGGCCGATTGCTTCATTTCCCATGAGCAGTTCAATCGTAGCTTTATCTGTCATCAGTTTATTCCTTACCGAGAAGCCCGGTTGGTTTAACAAAAAGGACCAGAACCAGAACTATAAAAGCAACAACATCTTTGTAGGCACTGGAGAAGTATCCAGCTGATAATGATTCCAGCAGACCCAGGGCCAGGCCACCGATAACTGCGCCCGGGAATGAGCCGAAACCACCCAGAATAGCCGCGGCAAAGCCCTTTAACCCGAGAAGAACGCCAACATCGTAACTTAGCGTGGTAATCGGGGTGACCAGAACTCCGGCTAAGCCACCTAACGCGCCAGCAATGGCATAACTGGTCAGGCGGATACGACCAGCGGGGATACCGACGATAGAGGCCGCGGTCGGGTTGGACGCGACCGCACGCATCGATAAACCGAGGGGGGTGCGATAGAAGAACCAGGTCAGCAGGACAATAGCAATAAAGGTTAGTAATAAAATCCACAGTGCCTGGGGTAGAACACTGGCACCGAAAATTTCAACCGGAACGTCAGGGGTGAGGGGAGGCAGAGCCATACGGTTTTTGCCCCAGACCAGCTTGATAATCCCACGCAGAATAATGGACAGACCAACAGTCAGAAAAACCAGGACCGTATGATTGTCAGAACGTGCCGGGCGCAGGCCGAAACGTTCAACCAGCATGGCGATAATAGCGACCCCTGCAACAGCCAGAAGCAGGCCAGGAATCATTGGCAGGCCAATGGCAAACAGGGCAGAAAACATCAGCATTCCGCCGAGGGAAACAAAGTCAACCTGAATGAAGTTAAGAATACCCATGGTATTGTTAACGACACAAAAGCCAAGGGCTATCAGGGCATAGATGGCACCACTGGTGAGGCCAGAAAAGATATATTGCAGCAGATCGGTCAAGTGAATAACTCCCAAAAGTGGGGGAGGCCCACTAAAATAACATAGGCTTATAGGGGTTGTTTGGCGTGATAATAATTGTTTAGTTGTCAGGACGTAAAGCGTGGAGCTTCGCATCTTGACTGCGAACGAGAACCCTATAAGCTGACATGGAAAAAGTTCCAAAGCCGCAAGCTTAGGGCACTGCTTTAATTTGGTCAAGGTTGTTTGTTATTGCAACTTCGGATTTGTGGGCGGATACTGCGATCAAGTTAAATAAAGGGTATCTGGTTATCCTGTTTATTCCACTAGGCGACCGGGATTCAGAATTTTCCTTTCCAGGGCAGCATGAACCCATCCCTGGGGCTTTATTGTCGCTATCCAGGCGACAAATACCCTTCCAAGGAAAATCCTGAACCCTGTGTTTTTGGAATTTAGAGGAGCCAAGTAGATAGCACAAAAGGTAAAAAATAATGAAGGAACAGCTTGAAATTCTCTACCAGGATGACAATCTGGTGGCAGTCAACAAGCCGAGTGGCTTGTTGGTGCACCGGACCATGATCGATCGTCATGAAACCCGCTTTGCCGTTCAGATACTCAGAAATCAGATAAAACAACGGGTTTACCCGGTTCATCGCCTCGATAAACCAACGTCAGGGGTGTTGCTGTTTGCTCTTAGCAAAGAGGTCGCAGGTAAGGTTTCGGCTGAATTTGTGACTCATCAGGTCTATAAACGCTATGTTGCCGTGGTTAGAGGCTGGCCAGAAGAGCAAGGTGTTATCGATTATCCCTTAACCGATGGCCCAGATTATGGTTCACAGGCTGACGATGCTATTGCGCGTTCTGCGGTAACGGGCTTTCATACCCTGGCTCGCTGCGAACTCCCGTTTGCTGTCGGGCGTTATCCTCAGAGTCGTTATGCCCTCATGGAACTTTTACCTAAAACGGGTCGCAGGCATCAGCTCAGACGTCACTGTAAGCACATTTTTCATCCCATGATTGGGGATACAACCTATGGTGAAGGGCGGCATAATCGTTTTTTTAGGGAACAGTTTGGTTGTCAGCGTTTGCTGTTACACGCCTGTGAGTTACGCTTTGCTCATCCCCATAGTCGTGAAATGATCCATGTTAAGGCGCCTTTGCCAGACGATTTTCAAGCACTTATCAACGCCACGGGGCTGCAACAAACTGTGACAAAATAATTATCGTCTGGTTATTGTAACTGGGTTTAAGCTTTAGCAACGGAACGGTATTGATGATGGAGTGACCACAGAGTGTGGGAAACCAAGGTGGTTACGATGAGGGCTCCGGCGATGATTGAGTGGGAGTGGGGAATTTCGCCCAGGGCCAACCAGACCCAGATAGGGCCGACAACCGTTTCGGTCAGCAGAATCAGGCTGACTTCGGGAGCCTGCAGGTAGCGTGGTCCAAGGGTGATCATGGCAAAGGAGAGGGGCAGAACCAGCCCACCGGAAAATAGCAGTAAAGCTGCATCTGGACTGGCAACCTGAAAGGGCATTGCACCCATAAAAAGGGCGATAGGGGCAACTGCTAAATTGCCGATAGCATTGGCCGGGATCATATTGACATTTTTACCGCTGCGGATAATGACAATATTACTGCCCCACATGGTGGTTGCCCCCAGGGCAAACAGGTCTCCCAATAACAAGCCATTGTGCAAGCTACCGGAAAATATCAATAAAATTCCACCAAAGCAGACGGTGATAGCAAACCAGGTTGCCCGGGAAATTTTTTCTTTCAGAAAAATTGCACTGAGTAAACTGCTAACAACGGGTGTCGCAGCTAAAATAATCAGGGTATTAGCGGCACTGGTTTGTTTTAACGAATTGACAAACAGCAATGATCCACAGGTGATGGTCAGTGCTGATAGCAGGCCGGGACGACCGGTATCAATTATGGCTTTAAGGAGATTGCTGCGATAGCGAAAAGCTAGAAAGCTGATCATCATCAGTCCGGTAAGCAGGCAGCGCCAGAACAGCAGGGTCCAGATTTCCGTATGAATCAAACGCACCAGCAGAGCATCGGGACTGAGAATCAGTACCGCGCTGAAGGTGAGAAGTAAGCCTTTGCTGTGTTCGGATATTTTCATGGCTGGGATTGATCTCACAGGTCGCATGAAAAAGCAAGTAAATAGACTCGCTTATGGGTGTTTATGGCGTGTTTTCAAGGAGTTTTAATCGATGGCAATATCAGGAAGTCCAAAAAAAATGGCTCAGGATGTGGCGGCCGGGTTCTTCATTCTGTCTCCACCGGTATTAAAAAAATATACCCCAGCAGATATGAAGATTATTCTGGCTAATCTACAATTGGTACAGCGGGAAATTCGCCAGACCCAGGTGCCCCTGGAAGATGTACAGCAGGTCAAGGCCAAGAACATGCGCCTTAGTCGTATGAATCAAGCAGAAATGGTGTTACGCAGTTACTGTAAGAAAAAACGAATACCTTTATAGTATTCATAAAAAAGAACCTTAAATGTATGTTTTGACAGTGTTAGCATATCTTTATACCGTTTAAGAGTTAAACTCTTTTAGTAATTATGATTTCACGAGAGGGGAAATGATTTACCAGCCGCCTTATACGATAACGCCAGCTTTATTAAATCTTATTGCTGAGATCAGTGAAGTCATCGGTCGCTATAGTGTGTTAGCAGAACAGAGTCTGACGCCACGTTTACGTCGTGAGAATCGTATTCGTACAATCCAGGCCTCATTGGCTATTGAAAATAATACTCTCACATTAGAACAGGTTACTGCGGTTTTAGAAGGTAAACGAATTTTAGGGGCTCCCCGTGAGATTCAAGAAGTACGAAATGCTTTTGCCACGTATGAAGCTATGGATGGTTGGAGTACTAGTATTGAGGGTGATCTGCTGAAAGCACATGAATTGTTAATGGCAGGTCTTGTTGATAACCCTGGTCGATATCGTTCTGGAGGTGTCGGTATCTTTCGGGGTGAACAGTTGATTCACATGGCTCCACCGGCTGAGCGAGTCCCTCAGCTTATAGCTGATCTTCTTGATTGGCTTAAGAATACTAATGAGCACCCGCTGGTGACCAGTTGTATTTTTCACTACGAATTTGAGTTTATTCACCCCTTTGCTGATGGGAACGGGCGCATGGGGCGATTATGGCAAACTTTGATTCTCAGTCGATGGAAGCCATTACTTGCCTACTTGCCAGTGGAGACCGTAATTCGCGATTGCCAGGATGACTATTACCGAGTTCTTGCAATGGCGGATCAGCAGGCGAGTGCTACGCCTTTTATCGAATTTATGCTGAATGCATTGTATGATGCCGTACGTGAGGCGGTATCAATCGACCAAGTAGCCGATCAAGTAACCGACCAAGTAAGCGCGATCATTCAGGCTATCGGAACAGAAGAATTGGGTGCTAGCGAGCTGATGCAGATTTTGGGATTGTCTCACCGTCCTACATTTCGGAGTAACTACCTTAATCCTGCTTTAAAAGAGGGCTGGCTTGAGCGCACGCAGCCCGATTCACCGCGCAGCCCGACTCAACGCTATCGTTTGACTAGCAAAGGTCAGCGTTGGTTTTTGCGGCAGACTGATCAATAACAACAGAACATATTTGAGAAATAATTTATTAGCAGTTGAGTGGGAATATCAGGAACTGGGGTCCTGTCCCAACCAGTGGGCAAACTCCTGATCGGTTTTTTCGTTATCACCGATGTTCAGTTCAAGTAGTCGGCGTAGATGAACCAGGGTCTCAACGTCTTCGGTCAGGAATAAAAAGCCGCAAAACCTTTCATGTTTATGAATCAGTTCTGCAGTGAAGTTGAGGCTGATATCTGTATCTGGCAGATAAATGTGTAAACGTACTTTCTGGCCAATGGTCAATGGGGAGTCTTGATCACATTGAAACAGTGCTCCCTGCAGAGCAAGGTCAACCAGGCGGCAGGAATAAGTGGTCTCAGTGGTCATAATTGAGGCTTCCGTGCGAAAACCGATTCTTTGATAATGGCGTTGGTCTGTCATATATCAACTCCTTTGGAACTTCTCCACCGAGGGTCTGAAAGAAATTCTGATCCTGTTTCTTTTTTTATCAAAAGCTTTATCCAACCCTTACTGTTCATTTATTTTGTATCAGGATTGAAGCTTGCTAATAGTTTATCAGGTATTCAATTATTTTCCTCTTATTGAAGGCAGAATGTTGCCATAAAAGCCTTTTTTAATATTCTCGCTTGCGAACCCTATAGTGACAGGGGTACATTATGTTAATATTCTTTAAATCAATACTATTCGTTATTTAAGGATTTTTTATGTCTTTTAAGTTTAGGTTCTTCGGCAGGTTGGTTCTGATTTCCCTGTTGCTGACAATGCCTTTTCAGGCGCTCAGTAAAGAGACCGATCCCTTTGATATCAACCGGGCGCGGTTAATTGGGCATATGCTGCAACAGCAGCTGGGCAGTAAACATTACACTCAAAAGTCGGCCGACGATGCTCTTTCTGAGGCGGCTTACGATCTTTATTTAAAGCAGCTTGATTTCCAAAAACGTTTTTTGCTGCAAGAAGATGTCGACGCTTTGCATCAATATTATGACCAGATTGATGATGCCATCAGGCGTGGTCGGGTGGAGTTACCACTACTTGGGCGCGAGCTTCTCGATAAACGGATTGAGCAAGTGCAAACTATGCTCGACGAGTTATTGGCCCAGAAGCTTGACCCCACAGTTGCCGAGCAGATTGAAAGTGATCCGAAAAAAATTGATTTTGCTGCTGATTTTGCAACGTTGCGTGAACGGTGGCGCAAAGTTCTTAAGTTTCAGATTTTGAGTCGTTATATAAGTTTGCGGGAAGATGATATCGGCACTGATGATAGCGGAGCTCTGCTGCCAGTCGATAAAAAACAGGAGCAGGAGTTATTACAACAAGCACGTGAAAAAGTTGGCAAAACAACGCGTAACCTGCTCAAACGTATGTTGGAAGAATCGGAGCAGGATCATTACGACCGTTATTTAAACGCTATTGCCAGAGCATATGATCCCCATACCAGTTATATGCCGCCAACGTCAAAAGAAGATTTTGATATCCAGATGAGTGGTTCGCTGGAAGGAATTGGTGCGACCTTGCGCGAAGAAGATGGCTATATCAAAGTCGTGCGTGTCATTCCCGGTAGCGCCGCTGCAAAACAGGGGCAACTCGATGCCGATGATATTATTCTCAAAGTTGCCGAAGGCAGCGATGAGCCGGTCGATATCACTGATACCAGAATTCGTGATGCTGTTGCTTTAATTCGGGGTAAAAAAGGTACAGAAGTCCGTCTGAGCGTTAAAAAGCCGGATGGTCGCAGACTGGTGATTCCGATTATTCGTGACGTCGTCGAAATTGAAGAGACCTTTGTTAAGGGAACAACAGTGACCGATCCTGAGAGCAAAGAAAAGTTTGGTTATGTGAAAATCCCTTCATTTTATCGTGATTACAGTGGGAAGACCGACCGTAATGTTACCGATGATTTACGCACGGAATTGAAAAAACTCAATAAGGAAAACATCTCTGGTCTTATTATCGATCTGCGTAACAATGGTGGGGGCTCTCTATCCGACGCCGTCAGCACCACAGGTTTGTTTATCGAGCGTGGACCAGTAGTACAGATTCGCAATGGCCGTGGCGCTATCAGGGTCATGCGTGATGATGATTCTGATGTCGAGTATGACGGTCCAATGATTGTGTTGGTCAACCGTTTCAGTGCTTCTGCTTCAGAAATCTTTGCTGGTGCATTGCAGGATTACAAAAGAGCATTAATTGTTGGTGATGAACATACCCATGGCAAGGGAACCGTACAGGCGCTTCTTGACCTGGATCGTTTTGTCAATATGCGTGGTATGGACAAATATATGCCGCTGGGAGCGGTCAAAGTCACTATTCAGAAATTTTATCGCATCAGTGGGGAATCAACTCAGGAAAAAGGGGTTATGCCGGACGTTGTTCTGCCATCGCGCCTTGATGGCCTGGAAAGTGGTGAAAAGTATCTTGATAACGCATTGCCCTGGGACCACATTGAGTCAGCCCGTTATTCGATCTGGAAGCCAGCCGTTGGGCACCTGGATCAATTACGCAAAGATAGCGCCGCCAGAGTCGATAAGAGCGAAGATTTTCAAAAGATTGTCAGTGATGTGAACAGTGCCAAGAAAAGACGCGAAGAGACCTTACAGTCATTGCGTCTTGAGGATATGTTGGCTGAACGTGAAAAATTAAGAGCTGAGGAAAAGGATGCACCGCACCTTGGTATGATGGCTGAGGATGACGGTGATGATAAAGAAGAACAAGACCTTGATGCTCAGATTGCTGAAGACCCTTATGTTGAAGAAGGGGTGACCCTACTGCTTGAGATGGAGCAGCTTGGTAACTGATGTTAAATCTATAAGCTATAATTCCAAAAACAAAAAGAACCCCCGGACGGTGTGATGACCATTCGGGGGTTCTTTTTGAGCAAAGATGAATCAGAAACTGATCAGTTGTGATTTAAGTTTCTGGATGAAAACTACTTAGTCAGTCCTTGGTAAAGGTTATGCCCCATCTTTTCCATCAGAGTAAAATAAGCATCTGGCCCTGCTTTTAAGTCTGCACCAAGGGGATCAAGAATACCGGTAGTGGCTTGGGTTCCTTCAATCAGGGTGGCAATCAGACGTGATTCAAATTGTGGCTCGCTAAATACGCATTTAGCGTGAGTGCGGGCAATTTTATCACGAATTTCCTTAACTCTTTTCGCACCAGGCCGACGTTCCGGGTCGATGGTAATTGATCCGACTGGGTTCAGGCTATAAGCGACCTCAAAATATTGGTAAGCAGCATGAAAGACGACGTATGGAGTTTTACTGACAGGTTGTAATTCTTTTTTCAGCTGTTGGTCTAACTTATCCAGACGTGCTAAGACCTTATCGCTATTGCTGCGATACTGTTCTGCATGCTGCGGGTCAAGGTGGGCAAGTTGTGTTGCTGTGACCTTGACGATTTCCTTAGCCAGCACTGGACTGAGCCAAATATGTTGGTCGAAGTGAGATAAAGCATCATGATCATCGTGGTCATGATCGGCGTCATTGTGATGTTCCGCTTCGTGGTGATCATCGTGATCGGCGTCATTGTGATGTTCTGCTTCGTGGTGATCATCGTGATCGGCGTCATTGTGATGTTCTGCTTCGTCATGATCATCATGATTCGCATCATGATCATGGTGATGTTCATGTTTTTCCCAGTCACCACCTTCACGGGCCGGTAACAGCTTGTCTTTAAGGACCATTGCCAGATCGAGCTTGTCAGCGTCATGGCCAAGGGTTGCCAGCGGTTTATCCATAAAACCTTCAAGCCCACTACCAACACGAATAATTAAATCAGCTTTGGACAATAGTCTGGCTTCAGAAGGTCGTAACACATAGCCATGGGGGGATGCCGCCCCTTTAACTAACAATTCCGGTTCACCAACTCCAGCCATGACACCAGCAACTAGTGAGTGAATAGGTTTAAGGCTGACCACAACATTGGGAGCAGCCTTGGCCATAGCCAATGAAGGCATGGCCATAATAAGTAGTAACAATCCAAACAGGGATCTCTTCATTTGTGTTTCTCCTAAGATTCACTTATGATAAATAGGTTAACTTCTGAAATGTTATAATATAACAAAAGCAAGGTCAATATAGAGAAAATATTAAATAGCTATGGCTAAAAAAAAATCCCTACATTTTATTAACGAAGATCACGACCACGAATCCTGTATCGCAGAGGCTATGGGCAAAGCGGAAAAAGTTTGCCAGCAGCGTGGACAGCGTTTTACCGCATTACGGCGGCGGGTGTTTGAGTTGGTCTGGCTTCATCATCGGCCCATTGGAGCATACGAGGTATTGGAATTACTTCAACAAGATGGTCGGGCAGCACCGCCAACTGTTTACCGAGCCCTTGATTTTCTGCTTGAGATCGGCCTGGTCCATCGAATTGCATCTCTGAATGCTTACGTTGGTTGTGTTCAACCTCATCATCCCCATGAAGGACAGTTTTTTATCTGTGAATCCTGTAAAAGTTATGCCGAATTGGATGATCCAGACATAAATAATGCTATTGCGGCCAGTGCTATCGAGCATGGTTTCAGTGTGCGTCAGCATACGGTTGAAATAATGGGGTTATGCCCTCGCTGCCAAAAGAAAGAAGAGCCTTCCTCATGAGTCCTCATCAGGATCCTTTATTGACTATTAACGATATAAATTTCAGCCGCAACGGGCGTCTGCTGCTGGAAAATGTCAGTTTCCAGGTAAAACGTGGTGAGGTCATGACCATTATTGGCCCCAATGGTGCGGGAAAAACAACCTTACTTAGGGTTGCTCTGGGGCTACTGCAACCACAGCATGGAAAAGTGACACGTGCCAGCGGGCTGACAATTGGTTATATGCCACAGAAGCTTCAGCTTGATCCGACTTTTCCACTGACAGTTAAAAGATTTTTGGCCTTAGCCTGTAAAAATGATCAGTGTCAGGCGCGTCAATTACTTGCGGATGTTGGTGCTGAACATGTTTATGAATCTGAAATGAAAGTTCTGTCCGGTGGTGAATTACAACGGGTTCTTCTCGCACGAGCTCTGGTCCGGCAGCCTGATTTACTGGTTCTGGATGAACCAGTCCAGGGCGTTGACGTTCATGGTCAGGTTGAGCTGTATCAATTGATAGCCGGTATTCGTGATCAGTACGATTGTGCTGTGTTGATGGTTTCCCATGACCTACACTTGGTTATGGCTGCGACGGATCAGGTTCTTTGTCTGAATCGCCACATTTGTTGCAGCGGAACCCCTGAAGCTGTCACTTCTCATCCCGCCTATGCTGAACTATTTGGTCCCTTGGCAGTTAATAACCTGGCTGTTTATGTTCATGATCAGAATCACCATCATGACCACTGCACTCACTGTGACAGGAGAATACAATGATATTTGATGATTTTCTGCTGCGCGCATTGGTAGGGGGATTGGGTGTTGCATTAATCGCAGGGCCTTTTGGTTCTTTTGTTGTCTGGCGCAGATTGGCTTATTTTGGTGAGACCTTAGCTCACTCAGCTTTGCTGGGGGTAGCGCTGGGGTTTATGCTGCATATCAATTTAACAGTCGGCATTTTGGTTATCTGTCAGCTATTAGCCTTGATCCTTTTTCTGAGTTCAAAGCAGCGCAATATTGCCAGCGATACAATGCTCGGAATTTTAGCTCATGGTTCTTTATCCCTCGGTTTGGTAGCTCTCGCCTTTATGGAAGATGTTCGCGTTGATCTGGTGTCTTATTTGTTTGGTGATATTCTGGCCATCGGACAAACCGATCTGGCCTGGATATTTGCCGGGGGAGGCTTGGCGCTAGCTGGATTATTATGGCTCTGGAAGCCGCTGCTGGCTATTACTATTCATGAAGATCTGGCCCGCGTTGAAGGGATTCCGGTTGATCGTATCAACTGGCTGTTTTTGGCTCTGATTGCATTAACTGTAGCCATCATGATGAAGGTTGTAGGGCTACTGTTAGTGACCTCTCTGCTGATTGTTCCTGCAGCCACCGCCCGCAGGTTCTCTCGCAGCCCGGAAATTATGGCTGTCCTGGCCAGTGTTATCGGTTGTCTGTCCGTTTGTGGTGGACTAACGGGTTCAATGTTCTGGGATACTCCGACCGGTCCGTCGATCGTTGTGGCGGCCTGTTTGTTATTTGTCGTGGGAACTGTGGTACCTAAGCGGTTATTTGGAGTACGTGACTAAGGATTGGGACCCTCTCCCTAAGGAGAGGGTTACTGAAATGAACTTCCTCAAACACTTGCCATCCGGGCACTCTGAAATAGTAGCTACCGGTTTCTGGACAGAAACTAACTACTTGTCAATTGCTACCAATAATCTATACAGCATATCTACATGAACCATCTCAATCCCCTTATCTCTGCCTTGTTGCAGTGGAACACCCAGGATTGATTCGGTTTCCATCGCTCTGCCGGCATCACGATCGACCAGCATACTGGGGCGATAAGGGGTTAACTTTTCTGTATAGCCAATCAGGTTGTTGGCAAAGCTGTCTCCGTCGAGGGGTTTAAGAATATCCTGAGCATTAGCCGCTGTGGTAATTTCGACAATCAGCTTGTAAATTAATTCTTTCATTCCTGCATCGGCCAGCAGTTGCGCTGTATCCTGATTCAATAATGCGGCAAGGCCATTAAAGGGTATATTCCAACACAGTTTTTCCCAGCGTTTACGGCGTAAATCGTTAATAACCTTGCAGGGGATACCCGCCTCGCTAAACATGGTCGCCAGGGTTTCACAGCGTTCGCTGGGAGGGCGATCAAACTCTCCCAGGTCAATTTTTCCCATATTGGTGTGATAAACACTACCAGGCTCTTTACGCGCCGCGCCTAGATAGGTAATACCACCAAGAATATTGTCACTACCAAAGGCTTCAGCAAGAATTTCTTCGTTACCGATACCGTTCTGCAGCGTAAGAATGAGGGTATTGGGTCCGACTAATGGTTTGACCAGATCGACCATATTGTGATTTGACACGGTTTTTAACGCAACCATGACCAGATCGACTTCACCAATAGCACTGGCTTTCCGGTAAACATTGAGGTTCTCAAGGTGAAAATCACCATTGATAGAATAAACATTAAGGCCATTATTGCTGATAGCATCATAGTCGCTACGTAAAAGATAATGCATATCCTGACCGTTGCGTTGCAGTAAGGAACCAAAAAACAGTCCCACAGCACCAGCACCGATAACTCCAATTTTCATTGTCAGAATCTCCTTTATAAAGGTTCCTCTGCAGCTTGCAGCCCTTTATGAAGTTTCGTTGAAAAGCCTGCGATAACTGCAAAGTCATTGATAATTTTGCGGAAAATCATAACACATTAAAAGCCTAAGCAATGGTTAAACGCGATTTCTTATATGAATCAGTAAGTTAAGTCCTTTATGGGTGATTGACGGGGTGGAGGCCTTGTGATAGTATTGATAGGTCTAGCAAAAGGAGTTTAGTTTTGTTTAAAGTAGGGGATATGGCCGTTTATCCAACTCAGGGAGTTGGAGTAATAGAGGATATCGAAAGTCGTGAGTTTGCAGGACAAACTCAAAATTTTTACATTCTGAGAATTGTCGATACGGACATGAAAATTATGGTTCCGGTCGGCAATGCCAATTCAGTCGGACTGCGTCGGTTGATTGATCAGACATGTATCACTGGTGTATTTGATGCTCTGGCTGAGCCATGTTGCAATGGTAAAATCGCATCATGGAGCCGCCGACAGCGTGAGTACAATGATAAGCTAAAGACCGGTGATCTTCTTGAGGTTGCTCAGGTGCTACGCGATCTTTACCAGATAAGCTCTGAAAAAGAGCTGTCATATGGTGAAAAAAAGGTTCTTGAACAGGCGCGTAAGCTGCTTGTCACCGAAGTTGCTCTGGCTGAGGGTGCCAAGGAAGATCAGGTTGTTCAGCGTCTGGAAAATATTTTCCACTAACAGGCCGCTGTTCATATGATTGAAAAGAAATAGACCGGGTCCTGCACCCGGTCTTTTCTTTTTGTAGGCGTTTTTTCTGCACTGTTTTTACTATGAAGGTTTGCCGATGAAAGCAGCTGTCCTTATTCCTGCAGCGGGAATGGGAAGCCGAATGGGTAGTAGCGTCAGCAAGCAATATCTGGAGCTTGCCGGTCGGCCGATTCTTGCTCATACCCTGTCTATTTTTGATGCTCATCCCTTGGTTGAAGCTATTTATCCTATCGTCCCAGTTGCCGATTTTGCATATTGCCAAGAGCAGATTTTGTCCCCCTTTGGTTATCAAAAGGTCAAAAGATTGGTTGCTGGCGGTACTGAACGTCAGGATTCGGTCGCTAACGGACTGGCAGCTCTGGCTGAAGATGGCTATACTGAGGGGCAGCGGCCGGTTTTAATCCACGATGGTGCTCGCCCCCTGTTTGATGGTGATCTGATAGCAGAAGTACTCCAGTGCATCAGGCAAAAAGGAGCGTGTATTGTTGGTGTTCCGGTTAAAGACACTATTAAAGTTGTAGCTGACGGGATTATTACGGCATCGCCTGAGCGGCAGACATTGTGGCAGGCACAGACTCCTCAGGGAGCACAGTTTGAGTTGTTGAGGCATGCTTTTGAGCAAGCTGAGGCCAGTGATTTTCGTGGTACTGATGATGCCTCGCTGCTTGAAAACGCCGGAACTCCTGTGCATATGGTCACAGGGGATTATCGTAATATCAAGGTGACAACACCAGAAGATCTTGTTATTGCTAAGGCTTTGCTTGACAGTGTAAGAAAGGAATCGGCATGATGCGCATCGGTCATGGTTATGATGTTCACCGCTTGGTTGCAGACCGGCCCCTGATCCTTGGTGGGGTAGAAATCCCTTATGACCTTGGATTATTAGGCCATTCGGATGCTGATGTGCTGTTGCATGCGATTTGCGATGCAATCCTCGGTGCTTTAGCCTTAGGCGATATCGGTAAGCACTTTCCCGATAACGATGAGGCGTTTAAAGGAATCGATAGCCGCATTTTATTGCAACGGGTTATCGCACAGATGCAGCAACATGGTTATGCTATTGGTAATCTTGATGCGACGTTGATCTGTCAGAAGCCTAAACTTGCGGATCATATTGCAGCAATGAAAGCGAATATCAGTTCTGATTGTGGTTGCAGCCAAACACAGGTTAATGTGAAAGCAACAACTACTGAAAAACTTGGCTTTTGTGGCCGGGGAGAAGGTATTGCTGCAGAAGCAGTCGTATTATTAACAAAGATAGAAAAATAAGGTTCAATTTAGAGTTTCCGGATGGAAACCAACTAATATAGACGCGGGAGTCGTGGTTTATGAGTGCAACAGAAACACCAGTCAGCTCAAATTTTATTCGTACCATTATCAATGAAGATCTGGCCAGCGGTAAACGTGATCAGGTTATCACCCGCTTTCCGCCTGAGCCGAATGGTTATCTGCATATTGGTCACGCCAAAAGTATCTGTCTCAACTTTGGCTTGGCTAGCGAATATAAAGGGCGTTGCCACTTACGTTTTGATGATACCAACCCAAGTAAAGAAGAGGATGAGTACGTCGAGGCGATTAAAGAGGATGTCAGCTGGTTAGGCTTTGACTGGGGAGAGCACCTTTACTTTGCCTCAGATTATTTTGATCAGCTTTATGACTGGGCGATTCAGTTAATCAAAGCAGGTAAGGCCTATGTTGATAGTCAGAATGCCGAAGAGATGCGCACCAATCGCGGGACGCTCACAGAACCTGGTAAAAACAGCCCTTACCGTGACCGCAGTGTCGAAGAAAATCTTGAACTGTTCGAAAAGATGAAGAATGGCGAATGCCCAGAGGGCAGCCATATTCTGCGCGCCAAAATCGACATGGCATCACCCAATATGAACCTGCGTGACCCTGCCATGTACCGTATTATGCATGCTCATCATCATCGTACCGGGGACAAATGGTGTATCTATCCTATGTACGACTTTGCCCATGGTCAGGAAGATTCCATTGAAGGGGTGACTCATTCCATTTGTACCCTGGAATTTGAAGATCATCGCCCTCTGTATGAGTGGTTTATCAAGGAATTGGGTATTTTTGCTCCTCAGCAGATTGAGTTTGCTCGTCTGAACCTTAGTTATACAGTTATGAGTAAGCGTAAACTGCTGCAACTGGTCAACGAGAAGTTTGTCGCCGGTTGGGATGATCCACGTATGCCGACTGTCTCCGGTATGCGCCGTCGTGGTTATCCGGCTGCTGCGATCCGTAGCTTCTGTGAGCGGATTGGCATCGGCCGTAGCTCCAACTGGATCGATCTTTCGGTCCTTGAAGATTGTGTTCGCGAAGAGCTTAATACGACCGCGTTCCGCCGTATGGCTGTGCTTGATCCGATTAAGGTGACGATTACCAACTATGATCAGGTTGAGATGCTCGATGCCCCTAATCATCCTCAGCAGCCTGAGCTTGGTAGCCGGGTGGTGCCCATGAGCAACGAGCTGTGGATTGATCGTGATGATTTCATGGAAAATCCACCATCACCAAAAAAATATTTCCGCCTTGGTCCTGATCGGGAAGTTCGCTTGCGTAATTCTTACATTATTAAATGCGACGAATACATCAAGGATGAGAGCGGTAAAGTTATTGAGCTGAAATGTAGCGCGGATCTGAATACTCTGGGTAAAAATCCTGAAGGACGTAAGGTGAAGGGGATTATCCATTGGGTTTCAGCTCCACATGCTGTTAAGGTGCCGGTACGGATTTATGACCGTCTGTTTAATCAGGAAAATCCTGATAAAGCAGATAATTATCTCGATGCACTGAATCCTGAGTCACTGTTAGTAACTGAAGCTTTGGCTGAACCAAGTTTGTCTGAAGCCAAGCCGGGTGAGACCTTCCAGTTCGAACGAGTCGGTTATTTTACTGCCGACAATAAGGATTCCGCAGCAGGTGCACCGGTATTTAACCGCGCGGTGACATTGCGTGATACCTGGGCCAAGGTGAAATGAAACGGTCCTTTTCCGCAATCTCTGCGTCAATCTGTACATTTGTTTATGCGGCTTAAAAAACTACGCCTGCGCTCAAATGTTTGATTTCCTTGACCTCGCGAAAAACTGCTCGTTTTATAGTAGTTATTACTAGCCATTGTAATTTAGATATAGGGAGACCCTATGAGTTTACGTGTTTACAATACCCTCAGCGGTAAAAAAGAAGATTTTCGGCCTATAGTTCCCGGTAAGGTTGGGATGTATGTGTGCGGTGTGACGGTTTACGATTTTTGTCATATCGGTCATGCGCGGGCGAATATCGTTTTTGATGTCATTTACCGCTATTTTAAATTCAGTGGTTTTGACACAACCTATGTCCGTAACTTTACCGACGTTGATGACAAGATCATCAATCGCGCCAACGAACGGGGCATCACTAGTAAGGAGCTTTCAGAGCAGTTTATCGATGAGTTCTATACTGATATGGATGCTCTAGGTATTGAGCGCCCAACTCACGAGCCAAAAGCCACCGCCTATATCGAAGAAATTATTGGCATCTGCCAGAAGCTGATTGATAAAGACATGGCCTACGCTTCAGGTGGGGATGTTTATTATAGCGTTGAAAAGTTTGACAGCTATTTGAAACTGTCCAAGCGCAATATGGATGAAATGAAAGCCGGGGCGCGTATTACGCCAGGGGAACAAAAGCGTAATCCGATGGATTTTGCCCTTTGGAAAGCTGCTAAACCAGGTGAACCAAGCTGGGAATCCCCTTGGGGGGAAGGGCGTCCAGGCTGGCATATTGAATGTTCAGCCATGAGTTCGTCACTACTTGGTGATAGCTTTGATATCCATGGTGGCGGGCGTGACTTGATCTTCCCTCACCACGAAAATGAGATTGCCCAAAGTGAAGGTGCCAGTGGTAAGCCGTTTGCCAAGTACTGGCTGCACAATGGTTTTGTCAACGTCAATCAAGAGAAAATGAGTAAGTCTCTTGGAAACTTCTTCACTATTCGCGATATTCTCAAAACCTACGATGCCGAAGTTGTACGCTTCTTCATTTTGACCTCTCAATATCGTTCACCTATCGATTTTTCTGATCAGAATCTGATGGAAGCTCAAACTGGTCTCAGTCGTTTTTATGAAGCATTAGAAGCGGCCAGCAAAGCCGTGGCTAATGCTCCTGAATCGACGGAAGAAAGTACCGAGGGCGCGCAACTGGAACAAAAGTTCTGCGAGGCGATGGATGATGATTTCAACACCGCTCAGGCCATTGCTCACCTGTTTGAAGGTGTTCGTACCTTAAACCGTTTGATTATGACCAAAAAGTTTGCCAAAAAGGCCGATCTGGTCGCCCAGGTGCGGGATCTGCATGCCACAATTCTACGTCTTGGTCACGAAGTTCTCGGACTGTTTCTGTCAGAACCGGCAGCATGGCTTGAAAAGGTCAAGCTGGCTGGCCTTGCTAAACTGGACATTACTGCAGAAGAAATCGAAGCACAAATTGCAGCCCGTTTACAGGCGCGTCAGGATAAAGACTTTGCCAAGTCAGATGAGATTCGTGATGCCCTGGCAGAGCAGGGGATTGAACTTCTTGATAGTCGCGAAGGGACAACCTGGAAGTTGTTGCGTTAATATCTGCAAGCTCTTGAATATGTAAAACCAGCCGGATCCTCGATAATTATGTTCGTGGATTCGGCTTTTTTTGTGAGGGGAAATCATTATAGATAAAACTGTAATGTAGAGCTTTAGCAGGTAACATCCCTGTATGGTCAATTCTAGCGGTCAGAACCGGAAATGCTGTTGGCAGGAATTTGAGCCCAACCATGTGAACTTATTTTTCGGGGGCATTACATTGTTGTATACTGTCTTCTATTACTGTCACTTCTTGTTAGCAAGACCCTGATTTGTCGAAAAATCGATCAAAAATCGTTTACTCCGCCTGCCCAACCACTATCTCTGCTTCAGACACTTCTCCCCTTTGTACGATGAAGACACTGGTCAGGATAAATGCCCCTCCAGCTAATTGAACAAGAGTTATGCGGTCTCCAATCAGCACGTAAGCGAGTAACAGGGTCACAACAGGCTCAAAAGAAGAGATGATTGCCGATTTTGAAGCGCCAAGAATCTCCAAGGCTTTAAACAGAGCGATTATCCCTATCAAGGTTGGGATAATCGCCAGAAGCAGAGCCGAAATAACGTCGACAGTGGAATATTGAAAACTCAATGTACCATCCCAGATAGATTTAAGAGCAAAGAATACAACCGAAAAAGCGGCCATATACGCCAACGACACAATCGGTTCGACACTATTCAATATTTTTTTATTGCCAACGATATAAATACTGAAAAAAACAGCTGTTAAAAACGCTAATAAAACACCTCGATAGTCAACTGCAGTCAAATCGGTTCCAATAACCAGCAGACAACCGCTTAAAGAGAATAATAGAGCTGTCATTTTTGCCAGGGTGAACTGCTCTTTTAATATAATTGCAGACAGAATAGAAACCAGCATCGGATAGGTGTAGAGAATCAAGCTGCCCAGAGAGGGGGAAATATATTTCATAGACAAAAAGAACAGAAGGGAGACATTCACATAGGCAAATCCTAAACCGATCAGGCCATAAAAATTCTTTCTACTCGTCCTCCAGGAAATATGTTTGATCCTCATATAGCCCATCAAAAACAGCACAACAATAATAAACCTAAGGAGCAATATTTTTGTCGGATCTCCACCGTGTAAAATGGCCATTTTGGTAATAATCGTTATTGTTGCTGCGGCAACCAAAGCTAGAGAAATATAAAGTAAACCTTTATGCTTGGATTCCATCTCATACCTTCTATGCACTTTGAATCATATCAGAAGCCGACTTGCCAGGACATACATCCAATAAGTCCAGATTAAAAATGGGGCAGACTGGAAAGAGTGGGTAATGATCTCAGACAAGAGCTTTTAGCTATAACGCTGGCCAATCAACCCCGCCAACTCTTTTGCCAACGCACTAAGTAGCGCGGAATGCTGCTTTTCAAGCTCATCCAGCTCAAAGTTTAAGGTTGTCGAGGTAAAACAGACGGCTCCGATGGGCTTACCACCAGTACTGATGACCGGTGTGGCAATAGCGATTAAGCCTTTAATATATTCGCCATCATTAATGGCATAACCGCGCCTTTGCGCTGCCTTCAGGTCGCGTCGTAACGAATCTGCATCAGTGATGGTTTTCTCGGTCAGCGTGGTAAAAGGCTGATTCTTGATTAACTCTTCCCGCCGTTCATCATCCAGTGCGCTCAAAACAGCCTTACCAGAAGCCGTGTAATATAAGGAACTGCTGATCAGATCCTGATGATAGGTCAGCGTATTCAGCGTTTCACGTTTATGGATCTGAATTAAGGTGTCATTCTGAAACAGGTAAAACTCAACGCTGATCTGATAGCGCGCGGACACCGCATCAATTTTGTCTCTGACCAACTCATGCACATCGAAACCACTTAATAGCTTGTTTCCAAGGACGGCCGCCATGGGGCCAAGGCGTAGCTGTTTGGTTTTGGGATCCTTGGTTAAGTAGCCCATTTCAATGAAGGTATTGACCAGGCGGTAAGTCGAGGTCATGTTCATACCGATTTTTTCAGCAATCGCTGTCTGGCTCCAGGCTGGATTGCTTTCATCAAAAAGATTCAGAATCTTTATGCCTTTTTCGAGGGTTTTAGCGAAATAGTCGTTAGAGCGTTTGGTCATTCTACATTCCTGAAAATAATCATAAGCATGTCACGTTAACCGATCAGAACACCGCTATTATTCAGATTTATCCAAACCTGACAAGTATTTAAAGCAGAAATCATACGGCTTCTCAGTCGCTACCAAAGCTCTTGATTCTATGGCCTGCGGTTGACAGCTAAAATTTGAGTTCATATACTAATAAAGTAATTCATTTACGATAATCGTAAAAATAGTCTTAAGTCAAATGTATCGTTGCTGACAAGTTATGCAACATTACACCTTTGTCATCACGATAACGTTCCTTGTCATTTCTTACCGTTGGCAACGGCGCCAAGCTGGTCACAATCAATCGTTTCAGTAGTTTTAATCGCCTTCCCGGTGTTTTTCCTGTTTTGGTGTTGAAACTGCTGAAAATGGATAGGTGAAGTATGGGTGAACAAGATTTTCAAACCAATTATCTTTTTTATCAGAGTCGTAAAGAGCTGCCCTTTATCGATTACGCTGAAGGTTGTTACCTTTACGATACCGACGGCAAAGCCTACCTGGATGGTTGCTCAAGTGCGATCAATTGCAATATCGGGCATGGCTGTACCACTATTCTGCAAGCGATAGCGGAACAATCGCGACGCACTTTTTTTGCCTACCGAACTCAATTTGAAAATGAACCTGCCCATCGCCTGGCGGCTAAATTGGCGGAGATTTCAAGCCCCGGCCTGAACCGTTCTTTTTTTGTTTCGAGTGGTTCCGAGGCGGTTGAATCAGCGTTAAAACTGGCCCGCCAATATTTTTATAATAAGGGAGAGCGGTCTCGGTATAATTTTATCAGCCGCAATCCGTCCTACCATGGTTCAACCCTTGGTGCTTTGTCTTTGACCTCTTCAGCCCAACTCGAAGTTCCGTACCGGCCGATGCTGATGTCACACCCGAAAGTGCCGGCCCCCTATTGTTACCGCTGTGCATTTAACAAGAAGTATCCGTCCTGTGGGGTTTACTGCGCCCAATACCTGGAACGGATTATTCAAGAACAGGACCCCGACAGTATCGCCGCTTTTGTTTTTGAGCCGATCGGGGGAGCCAGTACCGGTGCAATAGTGGCACCGGATGAATATTTCCGTATCGTTGAGGATATTTGTCATAAGTACGGAATTCTCATCATTCTTGATGAAGTCATGACCGGTTTCGGCCGTACCGGGGAAATGTTTGCTTATCAGCACTGGGACATCGATGCAGATATTGTCGTTATGGCGAAAGGCCTGACATCAGGGTACTACCCCATGGGGGGCATTCTGGTTAAGGAGTCCATTGTTGAAGAAATGCTCGATAAGGGTTCCTTTGCCCATGGTCATACCCTGGCAGGAAACCCCATGGGCTGTGCGGTAGCACTTGAGGTTGTTAACACCATAGAAGATCAGAAGTTAATTCAAAATAGCGTGCGCATGGGCAAACTGCTCAGATCGGGATTACTGAAGCTGAAAAAACAGTACGACATCATTGGTGATGTGCGGGGTAAAGGGTTGCTTATGGCCATTGAGCTGGTCCGCGACCGCAAAACCAGGGATCCCTTTCCGGCCGAGCTGAACGTCAATAATATTTTAACCGACCACGCCTTTGCCGGGGGCTTGGTGATCTATCCGCGGCGACCGATTAACGGCCTGTCCGGAGATCACGTCATGATTGCACCACCACTATCAATAACCAAAGATGAAATCGAAAAATTGCTCGAATTGCTCGACCGGGCCCTGGCTCAGACGACAATTCAATTGGGAACATTATCTTACTCAGGACAATAAATTCAACGCGGGAGGAAAAATTGAAAAAGCTCATTATCGCCTTGGTCGTATTAACGTTAGCAATCCCAGCCGTCAGTGCTGTGGCCGGCTCATTGAAAAAGGATGGCGAACTCAGCTATGCATTAACTGGTCAGTACCCACCATTTAATTTTGTGGATGCCAATAACGAAGTGACCGGTTTTGATGTTGAAATCGGTAAGGAAATCGCCAAACGTATTGGTGTTAAAGGTGTTCCGGTTACCACAGCGTGGGATGGCATTATTGGAGGCTTGCTGGCAAAGAAATACGACCTTATCTGTGGCAGTATGGCGATAACACCTAAACGGCTCGAAACCATCGATTTTTCTGACCCTTACTATCGTAGTGGAGCGCAGATTTTCGTCAAAAAAGACTCCCCGATTACAGCATTGGCTGATCTGAAAGGTAAGAAAGTCGGCGTGACTCTTGGCACCACCTACGAAGAGTGGGTGCGGGCCAATATTGAAGGTGCTGATGTGCGCACCTATAAGGGCGTTCCCGATATGGTTCTGGAAGCGGCCAATGGTCGTATCAGTGCTTTTGTCACCGACAAAATTGTTGGTGCCCTGGCCATTAAAGAGAAGGGTGCACCCCTTAAATTGGTCGGTGGATTGCTCTACGAAGAAAAGATGGGTATCGCCCTTAACCAGGGGAACCCGGAACTGAAAAAAGCCATTAATGATGCTCTAAGTGCCATGAAAGCTGATGGAACCTACAAGGCGATCAGCATGAAATGGCTCGGCATCGACGTACGTTAATTATTAGTAATAGCTGTTACCACTGCAGCCTGTCCTCGCTGTTGACGCTTGGGTCAGGCTGCTCTTATTTGGTCCTTTATTGATGACGTACGGGGAGGTTGAGCATGTTGGACTGGGGGATTATCGTTCATTATTTCCCGTTTCTGGTTCAGGGGGCGGTACTGACCCTGAAAATTTCACTGATATCACTTCTGTTCGGATTTATCATCGGCCTGATCGCCGCTCTGCTGAAGCTGTCGAATAATATTGTCGTGCGCAGTCTCGGCGCCTTTTATGTCTGGATTATCCGCTCCACGCCACTGCTGGTGCAGCTTTTTCTGATCTATTTCGGTTTGCCACAGATTGGTGTCGACCTGGGGCCGTTTATGTCGGGGGTGTTGGCCCTGGCGATTAATACCGGGGCTTATAATGCCGAAACCATTCGCGGTGGCATTATCGCGGTTCCTGCAGGTCAGATGGAAGCAGCGCGCAGCCTGGGCATGCCGTCAGCTCTGGCTATGCGGCGGATCATACTACCGCAGGCGATCCGCCTGGCGATTCCAGCCCTGGGCAATAACTTTGTCATTCTGGTCAAGGATACCTCTCTGGTTTCAACCATTACCCTGGTTGAGCTGACCTTGACTGCGCAGCGCCTGATCGGTTCGACCTACAAGCCTTTTGAAATGTATCTGATGGCCGCAGTGCTCTATGCCGTGTTGACAACCGCGACCAGCTTTTTACTGGGCCGTCTGGAAAAGAAGATAGCCGTGGAGCGGAGATAAGCTATGAGTGATGTGAAACAGCAGAACATGAAGATGGTCGAGGTCCATAACCTGAAAAAATCTTTCGGCAGCCATGAGGTGCTTAAAAACATCCATTTTAACGTCAATCAGTCAGAAGTGGTTGCCATTATCGGCCCAAGTGGTTCGGGTAAAAGCACCTTGCTGCGCTGTATTAATCATCTCGAAGTACCGACTTCGGGAGAAATCTATATTGAAGGGGTGTTACTGAACGATAAGTCGCTGGGAAAAAGATCGTTTCAACAGCATCTGAATCGTATTCGCACCCGGGTCGGGATGGTTTTCCAGCAGTTCAACCTGTTTCCCCATATGACGGTCATGGAGAATGTCATTGAGGCTCTGGTTCAAGTGCTCAAAGAAGCCAAAGAGGATGCAGAGCGCAAAGGGCGCGAGTTGCTCGAAAAAGTTGGCATTGCCGATAAGGCTGATGCTTACCCCGGCACACTATCAGGAGGGCAGAAGCAACGTGTCGCCATTGCCCGGGCATTGGCTATGAACCCTGACGTGATGCTGTTTGATGAGGCAACCTCTGCTCTTGACCCGGAATTGGTCGGTGAAGTTCTGCGGGTTATGGAAGAACTGGCCAAAGAGGGAATGACGATGCTGGTTGTCACCCATGAGATGGGTTTTGCCAACCGGGTGGCCGATCGGGTGGTGTTTATGGACGAAGGATTTATTGTCGAAGAAGGAGCACCGGCGGAAATGTTTAAAAATCCCCAGAATGAACGGACCAAAAAGTTCCTGATGGATGTAGCCCATGATGAAATCTAAACGTTGCAGCTTAGAGCAGGCCTGTGGTGATATTCGGTCGGGACAGACCCTGCTAATTGGTGGCTTTGGTCAGCCGGGAACGCCAAATACTCTGCTTAAACAGGTTCATACCTCAGGAGTTAACCACCTGACGTTGGTAAAAAATGACGCCAGCGAACCCGGGCTGGGGGTAGCGCCGTTACTCGAAGCAGGGCAGGTCGATAAAATGATTGCTTCACACATCGGTTTAAACCCCATCGCCACAACCATGATGGTCGAAGGACGTTTGCAGGTCGATATTTATCCGCAGGGGATTTTGGCGGAAAAACTGCGTGCAGCCGGAACCGGTCTGGGAGGGATTCTGTCAGATATCGGACTGCATCTTGATGCTAACCAGAATAAAGAGCGCACTAAGATTAATGGCAAAGAATATCTGATTGAGCCCGCTCTGGGGGGAGATGTTGCCCTGATTCATGCCACTACAGCGGATGAGTTCGGGAATCTGGTTTTTCATGGTACCAGTCAGAATTTTTGCCTGGTGATGGCTATGGCAGCGCGCCAGGTGATTGTCGAAGTGGACGAAATCGTTGCTCCCGGAGAAATCCCGCCCGATCAGGTTCACTTGCCAGCCGCGTTTGTTGATCGTTTGGTGGTTGTGGCAGAGCAGGGGCCAGAATACGGAGTACTTAAACATCATGCATTATAAAACACGCATAGCAAAACGTGCGGCGCAAGAAATCAGTGCTGGTCAGATTGTGAACCTGGGAATCGGCATTCCGACCCTGCTGCTTGATTATCTGGGGCCCGAAAGTGGTGTGCTGGTGCAGTCTGAAAACGGCCTGTTGGGTATGGGTGCACGGGCTGCAGCGGGGCAGGAAGACCCCCGTGTCATAGATGCCGGAGCGGCTTATACCACGGTGCAGCCTGGCGGCAGCTTTTTTGATACGGCCATGTCTTTTGCCATGATTCGTGGCGGCCGCATCGATATTGCCTTTTTGGGGGCTTTAGAAGTGTCGCAGCGCGGGGATCTTGCTAACTGGATCATTCCCGGCAAAATGACCCCCGGCATCGGGGGCGGTATGGAGTTAGCTCAGAAAGCCCAGCGAGTCGTTGTGCTGACAACCCACGTAGCCAAAAGTGGAGCCCCGAAAATCTTGCCCGAATGCACCTTGCCACTGACTGCACCTGGTTGTGTCGCGACAATTATCAGTGATCTGGCGGTGATTGAGGTCAGGCCGGAGGGTTTATGGCTGACTGAACTGGCAGAAGGGGTGAGCAGTGATGAGGTCATCGCTAAGACTGCGGCACCATTAAATATTACACCAGGAGATTTACCAGTTTTTTAATGTTACTGGTTATCTCGTTCGCTCAAGTGAGAATAGCAGAACTTAGAACTTTCCATTTCCAGGGACGCTTGCACCCATCCATGGGGCTTGTCTGTCGCCATCCGGGCGACAGGCACCCTTCCAATGGAAAGTCCTAAGCCTAGCCTTAGTCATTGGTAGATAACCTACCTTCTGAGTTCGACAGGTTTAGTAACACGCGCACTACCGGAGGTTTTATGAGTTTAACCCAACAACAGCAACGCATTATCGATACGGTCAATTTTTATAGCGACGATATTGTTGGCTTTACCCAGCAGTTAGTCGCCAAGGACAGTACGCTCGGCAATCAGGCCGGTGCCGTGGCGCTGATGGAGGCTCAACTTAAGTCTTTGGGCTATCAGCCACAGCGTGTCCCGGTGAATAAAGAGGCGCTTGCTTCCCATCCCGGCTATGCTCCGGTGCCTTGGGATTATACCGGGATTGACAATCTCGTTGCGGTCAGGGCTGCCGATGGTGAGGGAGGACGGAGCGCTTTGTTTAACGGACATCTTGATGTCGTCAGTGCCGAAGCTAAAGGTTGGAGCCGCGATCCCTTTGATCCGGTAATCAAAGACGGCTGGCTGTATGGTCGGGGCAGCGGCGATATGAAGTCGGGTGTCGTCGCTATGACCTATGCGGTGAAAGCGATTGATGCTGCCGGGTTTGGTCTGAATGCGCCGGTGACTATCGAAACGGTTGTTGATGAGGAGTGTTGTGGTAATGGTGCGCTCAGCTGTCTTGCCGCAGGCTATGATGCTGATGCCGTGCTGATTCCTGAGCCGTTCGGGCCAACGCTCTATACCGCCCAGGTCGGTGTTTTGTGGTTTAAGATTGCCATCAAAGGTAAGCCTGTTCATGTTTTGTCAGCACCGGCAGGGACCAATGCTATTGAAAAGGCCTATCCGCTGATCCAGGCGTTAAGACAGCTGGAAAGTGAGCTGAATGAAGAGAACGTTCCGGATGTTTATCGGGATGTTAAACACCCCATCAACTTGAATATCGGAATTTTTTCAGCCGGAGACTGGCCTTCAACCGTGCCGGCCAGTGCTGAACTGCATGGCCGCTTATCCTACTTTCCCGGGACGTCATTTGAGCAGATAGCTGAGCGGATCAAAGCTACGATCACGGCAGCAGCAAAAAATGATGAGTGGTTAAAGGAGTTCCAACCCGAAGTCAGTTTCTACGGGTTCCGCTCTGATGGCCATATTATTCCAGCTGCAACACCGGCTCTACAGGTTTTGAGTGATTGTCATCAAAGCCTGACCGGCAAACCGGCGCAGGAATATATCTCGACCTGTACCACTGACCTGCGTGCTTTTCATCACTATGGGCGCAGTCAAGGGACCTGTTTTGGCCCGGTCGCTCATTCAATTCATGGTGCCGATGAATGTGTCGAAATCGAAAGCGTCCTGCATACAGCTAGAAGTTACGCGCTGTTTCTAGCCGCATGGTGTGGTCTGAAGGAATAGGAGCATTTTTTATGGAGAATATTGTCATTGCTGCCTATGGCCGCACACCGTTCAGTCGAAGTCGTCCCAAAGAACCTGAAAAAGACCCCTTTGGTGAATTAACTGGAGAAGAACTGCTTGCCGCCATTATGCCCGAGGTGCTTGGTCGTGGCGCTATCAGTTGCGGGGATGCCGATAAATTTCTCGTTGGCTGTGCTCTTGGGGTTGGCGAACAGTGGACTTTTGGTGGGCGCACCAGTTCTCTGCTGGCCGGCTTGTCGGCCCGGGTGCCAAGCCATTTTATCGATATGCAGTGTGGCTCCGGAATGGCGGGCATTCATACCGCTTTTGCTGAAATCGCCAGTGGCCAGGCCGACATCGTTATTGCTGCCGGAATGGAGCAGATGACCAGGGTTCCGGTTGGGCCAAGCTTGTTTAAGCAGGGGTTTATGAAAGTCAATAAAGCTTTGCTGACCGAGCACCCTGAATGGGATATGGCGACGGGTCTGAATATGGGGTTAACCGCTGAACTGTTGGCTAGCCGTGGTGGTTACGGGCGGAAAGAGCTGGATGCGTTTGCTGTATCATCACATCAGCGGGCGGCACTGGCTGCCAGCGATGGTTTTTTCAGCGCTGAAATAATCCCTCTTAGCGGTCTTGATGAGGCTGGCAAACCGCTCAGAGTTAGTGCCGATTTAAGTATTCGGGGTGGAACCGATAGCGCCTCCCTGGCAAATCTGAAGCCCGTGTTTAAGGAGGATGGCGTTATTACTGCCGGCAATAGTTCTCCCCTGAATGCCGGTGCGGCGGCCATGGTTCTAATGAGTGAAACTGAAGCGAAAAGAAGGGGAGTGACCCCCATGGCACGGATTATTGCTACTGGTTGCGCCGGTGTGCCTCCGGAAATGATGGGGGACGGTCCGGTACCTGCTTCTCTCAAAGCACTTGAAAGGGCGGGGTTATCCGCTACAGATATTGATCTGTGGGAGATCAATGAGGCGTTTAGCGTTGTGGTTTTGAATGCTGCGGATAAATTGGGTTTGGCCATGGATCGGGTTAATGTCAATGGCGGTGCCCTGGCTTTGGGGCATCCCCTTGGTGCGACGGGGGTGCGCTTGGTTGGCACCCTGGCGCGGGCACTGCAAACCTCAGGTGAAAAGTATGGCTGTGCCACCGCTTGTGTTGGTGGCGGGCAGGGCATAGCGACCATTATTGAATCAATAAATCAATAAGTTTTTGTACCACTGAATTCAAGCAGAAAGGGATTTACCATGACAACAAACAGCCACATTTTACAACGGCGTCAGGCGGCTGTGCCGAGAGGAGTTGCTTCCGCAACCCCGATCTTTGTCGAGCGGGCAGCAAATGCAGAACTGTGGGATGTTGAAGGAAAGCGTTATCTCGATTTTGCTGCTGGTATTGCGGTCTGTAATACCGGGCACTGTCATCCCCAGGTAGCCGCCGCTGTTGCCACGCAGGCTCAGACCTTTATCCATACAGCATTTCAAGTCGTTCCTTACCAGACCTATGTAAGTCTGGCTGAGCGGATCAATGAGCTGGCACCCATCAAAGACGCCAAGACGATCTTTATGACCACCGGCGCAGAGGCGGTCGAAAATGCGATTAAAATAGCCCGAAATCATACCGGGCGACCGGCTGTTATTGCCTTTTCTGGTGCTTTTCATGGCCGTTCCCTGTTGACCATGGGCATGACCGGTAAGGTTGTTCCTTATAAAACCGGTTTCGGGCCATTTCCGGCTGATATTTATCACCTGCCTTTTCCGATTAAGCATTATGGGGTTTCTGTTGCAGACAGTCTGGCTGCTCTGGAACGATTATTTAAAGCTGATGTCGAAGCTGAAAAAGTCGCCGCGATTATAATCGAGCCAGTGCAGGGAGAAGGCGGCTTTTACATTGCACCGCAAGAATTGATGACGGCGCTGCGTAACCTGTGTGATCAACATGGAATCATGTTGATCTGTGACGAAGTCCAGACCGGCTTTGCCCGTACTGGTCGTATGTTTGCCACCGAATATTTTGATATCGAACCTGATTTGATGACGATAGCAAAAGCCCTTGGTGGAGGTGTTCCCATTTCCGGTGTCGTGGGTAGGAGTCAGATTATGGATGCTCCCGATCCTGGTGGCTTAGGGGGAACCTATGGTGGGAGTCCACTCGGTTGTGCCGCAGCCCATGCCGTTCTTGATATCATTGACGAGCAGGATTTGTGTGCCAGAAGCAATCTTCTGGGGGAGAACATGCTGGCTACCCTGAGGGAGTTGGGGGAGAGCTTTCCGGATCATATCGGTAATATCCGCGGGCTTGGTTCCATGATTGCCTTTGAACTACGTAAGGATCGCCATGGACATGTACCTGATGCCGATAAAGCCAAGGCTTTGGTTGGTGAGGCTTTGCAGCGTGGGTTGATCTTATTGTCGTGTGGAATATACGGCAACACGATCCGCCTTCTTGCCCCATTGACGATTCCGGAGGAACAGCTTGATGAAGGGCTGGGGATATTGGCGGAGAGTCTGGGTGCGTTGCAATAAATTTTACGTTTAAATGAATAGAACATAAAACGGCTGACCAATCCTGGATTGGCTCAGCCGTTTTATATTTGAGCAAAAAGTTATTAGCTTGCCTGCAAGTATCCGTTAGTTTTTGGGGTCGCTAGGGGTTTTGCTGTTACCTCAACTTTAAACTTCTGCAACATTTGGCGCATCTGTTCCGCCTGACTGGACAGTTGCTCGGCGACAGCGGCACTGGTTTCTGCCCCGGCAGTATTAGACTGAGTAACTTCATCAAGCAGATCGAGGCCGGTGTTAATTTGCTTAATGCCAGACGCTTGCTCCTGGCTCGATTCAGCAATATCGGCAATATAGGTTTGTACCTGTTCGATACTACCTAACATCTGTTTCAGGGATTCTGCAGTATCGGTTGCAATTGCTGATCCTTTATGAGTTTTATCTACCGAACTCCTGATCAGCTCCTCAGTTTCGCTGGCGGCTTTGGCACTGCGTCCGGCAAGATTACGAACCTCTTCAGCGACAACAGCAAAGCCTTTGCCATGGTGACCAGCCCGTGCGGCCTCGACGGCGGCATTTAAGGCCAATAAGTTGGTCTGGAAAGCGATCTCATCAATAACCTTAATAATTTTAGCAATGTTTTCACTGGCAACGTTCATTTCTGTCATCGCTTTAATCATCTCTTCCATCTGCTGATTTCCAGTTGTTGCCAGGTCAGAAGTGTCATTAATTAATAGTTTAACTTGCTTGGTATTCAGCGCATTTTGACTTGTTTGTGATGACATTGAGCCCAATGATGCAGAAATTTCTTCCATACTGCTGGCTTGTTTCGTTGCTCCTTCGGCCAGTGTTACGCTCGAATCAGCAATTTCCATACTGCTTGAAGCAATCTGGGCACTACCCTCCTGAACCAGGCGCATAACTTCTGAAAGGGATGAATTTGCTTTATGTAACGGTTCTTTGATCAGACCATGGGCTTCAAAGGTCAGGTCCCCTTCCGCTAAGCGATTAAACGCAGTAATAACTTCATCACGAAGATTATCGGCAAAATTATTTATTTCATGACCGAGGGTTGCAATTTCATCCTTACCTGTAACTTCAACACGATGGTCAAGATCTCCCTTTTCAAGCCCTTTGAGCATATTAACTATGTGAGCCACCGAACGGCTTATGTAACGGGCCAGGTAAAAAGCAATACCTCCGAGTAACAACAACACACATGATTGAATACCAATGATTGATGCTAATTCTGTTCGTACCTTTTTTTCGCCATCAAGACGTGTCTGGGCAATAAAGTTGTTCCAGGCGAAAAGGTCTTGAGAAAGTACAAGCATACCAATAGCTTTGCCTGAATAATCAGTAATCTGCTGGGTGTAGATTTCAAATTCGGGGGTGCTGAATTCATATTGAGAGTTAGAAAATGCGTTATCAAACTCCCTTGAATCATAGAGTTTTGAGAGAATTCCTGTTGTTGAGCAACAGACAGGTACCCATTTGTTATCTATTATAGGAAATTTAGCGGGATCATTGAGTGATTTAGCAATATCCAGTTGCGAAGAGGGCATGACCAAAGTGATATTCATTGTCTCTGGCAAGCTTATACTTTTAATGAGATTGTTGAAAGATGTATAGGTTTCTATGGAGCCGAGGTGTCGGTTATTTTCATCTTTAATTGGTGCGATACCACGAATAACAAAACCGCCAACTCCTAATTCTATTCCAGCAAGAGAACGTTTATTTTTATTGATGTCGACGACCATAGACCGGAAACCAGATAAATCATCTGAGACATCAACTTTGACACCATTCTCTTTACGTTGCCAACCATGGCGCCATGTCCTGGCAAAAGAGCGGTTATTAAGCAGATGAAAATGAGCACTCATTCGATCTTTGCCAGAGTTCAGTTTATAGTTGTCCGCGATACTTCGGAATTGCTCCTTTAAACGATTACGTGCGGCAGTGACAGTTGTGTCATTTGCATCGTCAATATTACCAGTCAGAGCAGAACGATAGGCTTCTTTTACAAAATCGAGAGATGCCAGGATTGATGATTCCTCAACTAAAAGTTTAGAACTCAAATCAGTACTGTGGATAATCCCGCTTAACTTTTCGCGTGCCAATTGACGATTTTTATCTTTTTGCATTTGCAATTGGTTGTCGATGTCATCATGAACGATAGTCGAAGTATCGTGGTAGGTCCGATAACCAATAAAGATAGAAACAAAAATGATCGACGAAACGATAGGAATAAAAATCTTGTTAAATAATTTCATTTCTGACTCCGAGGCGTATCAATAAATATTAAGAAAAATCAACAATAGGACGGTAGTATCATAAAATAGTGTAAAATAAAATCTATTTAATAAAAAATTCTTTATAGTTCTTTTTTCTCAATAAAGTTTAACGAGATTAATATTTTATTAGTGAAAGGTTATTTAAAGTTAGGGAGTTAGATTTTTGAAGGGTAAATAAAGAGGTCGGTGGCCAGGGAAGCCACCGACCATTAATGATAGGAGTTTAGTTATACCGTTTGCCCAGCAGCCTCTTTGCCGCCAAAAATCCGATCAGTCAATTTCACATACCAGGCCGCCGACTGCACCTGAATAACATACGCCAGGGCAATAACTAATGCCGCATCTGAACCGGCGGCACCGAAGGCGTTAATAGCAACGGCCAAGGCAATGGAAAGATTACGCATAACCGTTCCGTAGACCAGGGCTATGGCATCGCCACGGGGTAGTAGGGCCCGGCCGACAAAGGTACTGAGTAAATAGTTAAAGGCATAAAGTAGTACTAAAGGAATCAAGATTCCAATCAGCTGCTCAGGGTGAGCTGCGATAGATGGTGCTTTCAGGGCCATGGCAATAAAAACAATACCGAGAACGCCAATGGTTGACAGCCCAGGAAAGCGTGGCCCGATTTTGGTTTGAAATTCTTTTTGTCCGTAGCGTTTAACCAATAATCTTTGGGTAATAAAGCCAAACAACATGGGCAAAAAGACAATCAGAATAATCTGCTGAAATACTTTCGCCAGGCTGACTTCTACGGTCGCTCCCATCAGGGCCTGAATATAAAACGGGGTCGCTAGGGAACCAAGAATCAGTCCAACAACGGTCATTTTAACCGCTGCTGCAAGGTTTCCCCCGGCAAAACCGGTCCAGGAGATGGTCATACCGCTGGTCGGAACCAACGCTGCCAATAGCAAACCTAAGGCCATGTAAGGGGTGTCGGGAAAAAATAGTTTTCCGGCACCGTAGGCAACAAAAGGAATAATGGCGAAATTAATCAGTTGGGTGTAAAGCTGAGCTTTACCATCGCCACCTTCAAGAACCTGTTTGATCTTCAGGGTAACCATCATCGGATAGACCATCAGGAAGGTGAAGGGAAGAATCAGGCTTTTTAGAAAACCGGCTTTAACGATAACGCCAAAAATAAAGCCAGCAACCAACATGATTGGAATGGCGATGATCAGATTTTTATTTATTTTACCGAGAAAAGTCCACATGGCATCAACAGGCCTCCTTCATTTCAAGCAGCATGCTGTCTTCGATCATGGCGATAATGGCTTTGTATGACTCATCCAGAGATTGAGGAAATTCCTCATCGTCAAGTATACTGCGGACAGCGTCTTGGGAATAATAAAGAAAACGGATCTGCGTTTTCCCCTCTTTAGTAAAGAGCATAACAAATTTAGGCATAAGTACACTGCGCTCTGGATTTTTAAATAAGCTTTTTGATGCTTTTTCCGGTTTGCAGAGTTGCAGCATATGCAGATCGAATCCGTCGGGAGAAGCAATGTTATGATGGCCAAAGATGGCGGCCATGCTCATCTTGTCAGCGTTATGGATCAGAAAACCGCGCGTGGTCACGTTAGCGGTAAAATCGGTGATAAATTGGGCTAGGGGTTTATTGGTCTGGTTCTTGTAGATGTTCATGGTAGAGAAATCCTCCTTATATTTTGTGTAAATGCACATTAACGCAAAATAGATTCAAAAATCAATATAATTGGATTGAAAATAAAAATTTATATAAAATTAGCTGATTGCAGGAGTTCACGATGAAGTTTTTAATCTATGGAGCAGGTGGTATCGGTGGCTATTATGGCGCGCGTTTACAACAGGCAGGACATGATGTTGTTCTGGTTGCACGGGGTGAGCATCTGCGAGTCATGCGCGAGCAGGGCTTAAAAATAAAACATGAAAGTTTGGAATTTAATGACCAGGTTCAGGCGGTATCTGTTTCTGAATTAATGAAGAATTATCATGCCGATGATTTTGCAGCTATTTTAATTACGATAAAGGCAACCGGGACCGAGTCATTGTTACAGGAAGCCAGTTCATGGTTGAATAACGGCAAGGCTTTGGTTATATCGCTACAGAATGGCGTTGATAACGAACCATTGCTTGCTACAGCCATTGATCCACAGCGGGTTATTGGTGGTTTAGCAGTAAGAATTGGGGGACATGCGACAGCACCGGGGGTTATTGAAGCCCGTGGACCAGCTCAGATTATTATGGGGGCCTGGCCGAATGCAAAGGAGAATCCTTCTGTTGTGGAACAATTAGTAAAACTTGGTGAGGTGTTTAACCAGGCCTCTATTCCGACGACAGTGACCGCTGATATTCAATATGAATTATGGCGTAAATTATTAATCAATAACGGTGTCAACCCCCTTTCAGCGTTGACGGGGCTGGACACCAAAAAATTAACTCATCATCCAAAGTTTGGTCCCATCATCTATGGCATCATGCAGGAGACGGCACAGGCCGCTCAGGTTGATGGCGTGGCTGTCGCGCAGCAGGATGTTGATGAAATGTTCCAGCTGATCCGTAATTTCGATGCGATTAAAACATCGATGCTGGTCGATCTGGAGATGGGGCGGCCATTAGAAATCGATGCCATCTGTGGCGCTGTTATCAAGCGTTTGAAACAAGCAGAAAAAGCCGCTCCTTATACCGAGTTGACTAAGGCTTTACTTATTCAAAACGCAAAGTAACTACATAGTGACATAATAAATTTCAGGAGTTTAGATGTCTCTTCTCTATAGCCTCGATTTACTTGGAACCTTTGCCTTTGCCATCAGTGGAGCCCTTGCAGGCGTTTATAAAAAGATGGATCTGTATGGTGTCATTGTCCTGGGGATGGTGACCGCAGTTGGTGGTGGAACCTTGAGGGATGTCCTTATCGGTCGCGTTCCCCCATTTATCTTCAGTGATTATTCTTATCTTGCTTTGGCACTGGCTGGATCGTTACTGGCCTTTTATTTTCATAAACTGGTCACTCGCGGTCAGCGGGTTCTATTACTGATGGATGCTTTAGGCCTGAGTACCTTTACTGTTATCGGTACTTCCGTGGCCCTTGAACACGGCCTAGGTTACCCTGGTGCGGTCATGATGGGGGCCATGACTGCGACTGCCGGGGGAATGGTCCGGGATCTGTTACGTCAGGAAATTCCCTTGGTTCTAACCCGTGAGATCTATGCCTCTGCATGTCTTGTCGGTGGCGTTGTCTTTTGTCTTTGCGATGTTTTAGGGGTGGTCAGAGGGATAAATCTTCTGGTTGCAGGTATTGTTGTGTTTTTGATCCGCTGGTTTGCGATCCGTAAAGGTTGGAAATTGCCACAAGCAGGAAAATAATAAGACAAATTTATAGCAAGGGGCTCGTATTTTAAACTGAGCTATAGTATCCTATTTTGTAATATTTATGTATCGCTAGGTAGTATCCTGGGGAGCGCAAAAGGAGACATTATGAACTCAGTCAAAAATCTTAATGGTAAGCAAGTTCGGCCGATCGATAATTATATAGAACATAACATGGAGCCAAAGACTGTTTCGGCAAGTAGCATCACCATTGCCCAACAGATGATGGATAACGACGCCAACCTGGCCGGTAATGTTCATGGTGGTTGCATCATGAAACTGGTTGATAATACTGCGGCTATGGTGGCTATGCGCCATACCGGTGGTAATGCGGTTACGGCATCTCTTGACCGACTCGATTTTCATTCACCGGTCTATATTGGTAACATTCTGCGTATTAGAGCCAGTATAAACTACGTGGGGACAAGTTCCATGGAGATCGGTGCCCGGGTCGAGGCTGAGGATGTCCTGACAGGTGAAATCAGACATACGGCTACCGCATACCTGACCTTCGTCTCGCTGGATCAGGATCAGAAGCCTCGCCAGATACCACCTTTGATCTGTGAAACAGATCTACAAAAAGAACGCTATGCCGCAGCAGAAGAACGTAAAAAGAAACGGGTTGCAGATATTAAAGCAGCACGGATACGGGAAGAAGAGCGGAAAAAAAGAAGTTGATAATAAAAACCCCGGCTAGCAGTGCCCGGGGTTTTTGTTTAGGAGGTAAGAAAAATTTAGTATTGAACTATTGTGCAAGTGTTTCAATGTTCCCACGAGCAAAATCTTCAAAGGCGCTTAATCCTGCTTTAGCACCTTCGCCCATGGCGATAATGATCTGTTTATACGGAACGTCTGTGACGTCCCCGGCGGCGTAAACGCCGGTTACTTCGGTTCGGCAGTGCGCATCGACAACGATTTCACCACGTTGGTTGAGCTCCACGAGATCAGCAAACGGAGCACTGTTCGGGTCCAGTCCTATCTGGACGAAGATACCATCAACATTGACAGTTTCTACGGCATCGGTCTCTCGGGTAATGAGTTCAATGCCGGTGACTTTTGCATCATTATCCAAAATACGTCCGGCAGCGGTACCGGTGATAACCTTAGTATTGCTCAAAGAATTAAGTTTATTGATCAAAACGTTATCAGCGTTGAGTTGATTTGCATACTCAACAACTGTGACATGGGAGCAAATTCCGGCCAAGTCAATAGCCGCTTCGACACCTGAGTTACCACCACCGATAACCGCAACTGGCTTATCTTTGTAAAAAGGACCATCGCAATGAGGGCAGTAAGCAACACCACGACCCATATTGGTCTTCTCACCAGGTATATTCAACTGGCGCCATTTTGCCCCGGTGGAAATAATCAGTGCCCCGGTGGTAATCACTTCGCCACCCTTCATATAAAGAGTTTTGCGTGGGCCGTTTTCAATCTCTTCAACGCGGCGGTGCTCGAGAATTTCGATCGGATACTCATCTAAGTGGCTGAACAGATTTGCAGCTAATTGAGGGCCTTCGGTATAGGGAATTGAAATCAGGTTCTCTATCCCTTTGGTTTCGTTAACCTGGCCACCAATCTTTTCGGCAACAATGGCTGTTTTTAAGCCCTTACGCGCAGTATAGATTGCCGCAGCAACTCCACCCGGGCCGCCACCAATAACAACCACATCGTATTCTTTAACTTCGCTACTAACGTTAATTTCTTCATGACCGTATGTCTCCTCTAGTTTTTCCAGTAGTTCGGTCAGTCCCGCTTTACCGACGGAAAGGCGAGTATCACCGGCAAAGACTGCTGGCACGCCCTGAATTCCTTTGGCGTCAATCTCGTCCTGAAAATAGGTTCCCTCGACGATTTCATGCTCAAAGTCGGCATGCAATAAGGCCATCTGGTTAAGAGCCTGAACAACGTCAGGGCAGTTGACACAACTGGTAGAGACATAACTGGTCAAGCGAATCGGACCCTTGAGGGCTTTGATTCGGCCTTGTATGGTTTCATCCGGCCACTTACCTTTACCGTCAGCGTTGATAAGGGCCAGAATTAAAGTCGTAAATTCATGTCCGCCCGGAATGCCCCGAAAGGTAATCGGCAGTAAATTATCATCTTTTTTAATCTGAAATTTGAGTCCTTCGACCGGTTGTTCAGCAACGGTTATTTTTGCCGAGGCAGATGCCACATCATTCAACATCTCAAGCAACTCAGCCTGAGCCGGATGATTGACAACCTCGGTTACAAACCGGTAGTCACTCGAAAGGTCTGCAAAGACCCCTTTTAACTGATCTAAAGTCGCTTGATCTAACATGGTCATCCCCTTAAATATAAATCAAATTTGGCAGTCCGGGTGCCTAAGCACCCGGAAATTTTACCGATGTATAAAAAATTAAATACTGATCTGGAAGTCAGAAATCAGATTTTGCCGACTAAAGATAGACCTGGCTTCAGCGTTTCTGCGCCTGGCTTCCATTTAGCAGGGCAAACCTCACCTTCATTTTCGGCAACAAATTGTGAAGCCTGAACCTTACGGACAATCTCCTCAGCGTTACGGCCGACAGAGTTATCACTATATTCTGCAACCTTGATCACACCTTCAGGGTCAACAACGAAGGTGGCACGGTAAGCAAGACCTTCTTCTTCAATATAGGTACCAAGAGCGCGGGACAGAACACCTGTTGGGTCAGCAAGCATCGGGAATTTAATCTTCTTAATAGTCTCCGAAGTATCCCACCATGCTTTGTGAACAAAGTGAGTATCGGTGCTGACGGAGTAAACTTCGGTGTTAATCCCTTTCAGCTCTTCATATTTATCGGCAATATCACCAAGCTCCGTTGGGCAGACAAAAGTAAAGTCAGCGGGGTAAAAGAACAGGATGGACCATTTACCTTTAAGGTCTTCGTTGGTCACTTCAATGAACTCGTCATTTTGGAAGGCCTGAACTTTAAACTCGGGAAGTTGGGAATTGATGATAGTTTGCATTGGTGTTTCCTCCTTGTTAGTTAGTTTTTGTCCGGAAAGTGCCCTTTTTCACCAGCTCGGCGTCAATCTGCGTATTCGCTTGTGCGGCGTAAAGTACTCCTCCTCCGCGCAAATAGTTGATTTCCTTGACCTGGCAAAAAATTGCATCTTTCCAAATCAGAAACGGGTAGTTGCGATGTAAAGTTATCGGATAGCAACTAGTTAATTCATGTTTTGTGTTGGTTCACTGTGTTGAGTACGGTGCAAGAATGCCTGACTGACTTGATTTTGTAAAATTTATTGATTTTACTGGATCGATAAATTTTATTTATGATATAAGGCAGTATGAATCTACAGACATTTAAATATCTTATTGCGTTAGAAAAGCACGGTAGCTTTCGCCTTGCCGCAGAAGAGTGCTTTGTCAGTCAGCCGGCCTTGAGTATTCAGATTAAAAAGGTTGAAGACGAACTGGGGGTGGTGCTGCTGGAGCGTAGCCCCAAAGGCTTTTTCTTTACTCCCTGTGGCAAAGAGGTTGTTGCTCGAGCTAAAAAAGTTGTGCAGCAGGTCGAAGAGATCGAAGCTTTGGCGCGCAACTGGCACAATCCTTACGGTGGACCATTATCATTGGGTGCGTTTCCAACACTGGCACCATACTTCTTTCCGCATATCATCGACCATCTGGTTGACAGTTACCCGCAACTGCAGATTAATCTGATCGAAGAAAAAACCGGAATTCTGGTGCAACGTTTGTTAGCAGGGGATCTGGATGCTGCTTTTCTTGCTCTGCCGATCAAGGAAGATGATCTGGAGTATGGTGAAATTTTTACCGAAGAATTTTTTATCGGTGTGTCAAAACGCCATGCCTGGGCTGAGCGGGACCAAATTACCCCACAAGAACTCGCTGCGGAAAAATTATTGCTGCTAGAGGATGGCCACTGTCTGCGTGGGCAAGCTCTTGACTATTGTTCACGTAGCGGTATCGGTGAAGTTCTTAATTTTCGCGCCAGCTCCATGGAAACCCTACTGCAGATGATCAGCATGCAGCGCGCTATTTCTTTGGTACCGCAATGCGTAGCAGAAAAAAATCCACAATTGCACTATGTGTCCCTCGAAGGTGGTGGGCCAACCAGAACCATAGGTCTTTACTGGCGTAAATCGTCGGTGCGCAGAGACCTGATGCTGGAATTGGTTGATGACCTGAGCCGGGAATATGGGCAAAAAGATGAGTTTGCTCTGCATATTTAAAATTACTGTACTAACTTCAGACAACACCTCTTGCCGAAACGTGAAGTCGGCATTAGCGAGCCAACACTACCACTATTAAAAATTGTCATGATAGTCTCTCCTTAACTTAGCAACACAACAAAATCTATAAAGGAGATTCTCATGACTGCTAAATTTGTTAAAGCACTTGATCATTTTGTAACCTATATGTCGGCTTTAGAAAAAGCCCACCTCGTCAACTATAAAAAGACCCTGCGCTTCAGCAGTGATGAAAAGGCTTAAATTGATATATTAGCTTTATTCATGGTTCATGTAGGTTCAGACAGAAATATTCTGTCACCAAAACCTTCCTGCCTATAAAAAGTAGCCATTCGGGATCCCCGGGTGGCTACTTTTTTATTTTTGATGTATTTAATCATGGTTACAAAAACAAAATTTAAGTTAAGCAAGCTTTTATTAGTTGGGGCACGGATGAAACGCTACTTTTGTTATGGATTGATTGCCGCTGTTATCATTTATATCGCCTTTACCTGGGAAAATGATTTTTGGGCGGGGCGTGATCACTATGGAACCTTGCTTATAAGCTGTGAAGTTGAAGGGCTACCTATCTATATTGATGAGCAACAGGTTGGGGTAACTAGTGCTCAGGAGCAAGTTTTTGAATTACCTGTTTCCGGCGTTTACGGGCGTGCTGACCATGAACTGATTGTTCAGCAAGAGATTGATGCAGAGCATGAATACTATGCTCACGTTGAATTTTCCTTTCGCCTCTATGTTGATGTCGAAGAGAATCCGACCAGACGCATTGCCCTGTTTTTGGATCCTCCAGAAAATCGCCAGTTTCCAGCAGAAAATCTAAAACTTCAGCGGCGCCTTAAACCCAAGGTTCTTGCTAGCAACAGCGGATTGATTAAGGCCGTAAAGCTGAAACACAACAGTACTTGGCGCATGGCCGAGGATGATAGCCACTATTATGTGCTGACCCGAGCCGCCAATAATTTGTCACGATCTAGTGACAACGAGGCGGTTATAGGTGAATTTATAGAGGTTTATGATAAAGAGACCTTGAACTTTATCGAGCAGCATCAGTTAAGTTATGAAAATGATACCCTTTCGACCTATAGGGGTATTACCACCTATGGTAAGCGCCTGATCATCGGCACCAGTGATGCGCGCCTGTTACAGCTTGATAAGGAAAGTCTTAACACTCTGGAGCAGAGTGCTCCGTTGACTGGCTTTACTGGGAGTGTTTTTGGCCTTGAAACTGTTGGAGATTATCTTATTGCCTATGGTGAAGGGGATTGCATTGCGGTTTACCAAGCCGGCAAATTCCTTTATCAGATTGATGAAAAGGAAAACTACCCCGCAAATATAACTGAGATTCACGACTACTTTGACATGAATCGAGTCAATTCCGTATTGGTCTATCAAAATGAGATCTATGCTGCCAATTGGCGTGGTTTTATCAATATCTATAATCTTTCAGATGGTCAATTTTTGCGCCAGATTAATACCATTTCTTACGAGCAGGAGTGGCAGTATGTCGTTGGCACAAGTCTGAATGCCAGTGCTGAGAATCGGCAAGGGAAACTTTATTTTTCTCGTGATATGAGTGGGTTACTGATATTCGACCCGAAAAGCGGCGAAACGCGTATGGTCGAAACTCTGTTTCCTGTTCGAATTGAATATAGCGAATTGTTGCAGGACTCGATTGATATGACAAAACAGACTGATATTTATCAGATGGTTTTTTATGATCATTATCTGGTTTTTAGTGAAGTCAATGCATTACAGAATGATGTCTATGTTTATGATCTGGAGAGTAAAGAGATTGTTCATCGTTTTTCCGGCCATCGTGGTAATATTTCAAAATTATTGCGAAACGGAGATGAGTTGACCGGGTTGAGTTCCGCGGGGTGGTTATATCGCTGGGATCTCAGTAAGCTCGATAATCAATAAGGCCAGGTCTATGTGTAGTGCTAATAGAAATCGTCTTGAACTCCTTGATGGCAATAATAGTGCCTCCTGTAATTACGGTGCTCAGTTTGCTGATGTGATATTTAACCATCTTGGTATAAAGGCAGGTCACTATTTTCTCGATGCTGGTTGCGGGCCTGGTGAATATGCATTGCTTGCTGCTGAAAAAGTAGGAGAGGTCGGTCGGGTTTTCGCCCTGGACCGTGACCCGAAAATGATTGAATACCTCCAGCATAAAATTATCAGCGCAGGAAAAGCCAACATTGTCAGCCAAGTCGCAGATTTGGGTGACCCATTGCCTATGGCTGATCAATCGGTTGATAGTGCTCTGCTCTCTTCCGTATTGCACATGCCCGGTCTGACAGAGCGCTGGCACATTTTGTTTGCCGAGTTGCAGCGAGTCCTACGTCCCGGTGGTCGTTTGGCTATTATTGAGAAAGATAATTCCGGGGCTGCTCCAAATGCTCCTCTCCACTGGCGTTTATCACCGCAATTATTAACGGAAGAAGTTCAGAAGTATGGATTCAGAAAGCTGAATGTGGAAAATTTGACACCCTCCAGGTTTTTGATTCTGTTTGAATCTTTAGCTGTATAATCTTTGTTCTGGTTGGATTTATTGTTCCTGTTGATCTCTAAAAAGTTACATATCGGTATTTCATTCCGAATGCCAACAATCTAATATCGATTAAATGGAAAAATTGAACGCAAAAATAATTCTTATGCATTGGCTCTTAGATTGGCCTGAAGCATAGGGTATGATAAAAAGACAACCTTCCTTTACTGCATTTCAAAGTCAGACTCCCCTTAGCTAAGCAACAGGACCCATAACGTGAACGAAACCGATTTTTCAACGCTGAAATTAAAAGCCGAACTTTTAACTACCCTGACCGATATCGGCTATACGACCATGACGCCCATCCAGGCGCAAAGCCTCCCGGTTATTCTGGCGGGGCAAGATGTAATCGGGCAGGGGAAAACCGGTTCAGGAAAGACGGCTGCGTTTGGTTTGGGGTTGTTACAGCGACTGAATGTCAAATTTTTTCGCGTGCAAGCGTTGGTGCTGTGTCCGACCCGGGAACTGGCAGAACAAGTTGCTCAGGAAGTTCGCAAGCTGGCGCGCGCTATTCATAACATTAAGGTACTGTCGCTATGTGGCGGGATGCCTTTCGGACCGCAGCTTAGCTCTCTTGAGCATGGTGCGCATATTATTGTCGGGACTCCGGGACGGGTTGATGAGCATGTCCGACGTGGCTCCTTACAATTACAAAACCTGCAAGTGTTGGTTCTTGATGAAGCGGACAGGATGCTCGATATGGGCTTTCAGGATGAACTTGATGCAATTATTGCCAAGGCGCCAGAGCGTCGTCAGACATTATTGTTCAGCGCGACTTTTCCCAAAGAAATCGCCGCAATTGCTGAACGGGTTCTGGTAAATCCGCAGCTTGTTAAAGTTGATGCGACCCATGCCGGAAATATTATCCAGCAGCATTTTTACCAGGTCGAAGAAGACTCGGAGCAACTGCAGCGTAAGGAAGCCTTACGGTTGCTACTTCATCATCATGATCCTGATTCAGCGGTAGTTTTCTGCAACACCAAACGAGATGCTCAACTGGTTGCTGACTTCCTCGCTTCCTATGGATTCAGTGCTCTGGCTATTCATGGTGATCTGGAGCAGCGTGACCGTGATCAGGCCCTGGTCCGTTTTGCCAATGGCAGTATTGCCGTGCTGGTGGCGACCGATGTTGCCGCTCGTGGTCTTGATATTGAAGACCTTGATGCGGTCATTAACTACCATCTGGCTCGTGATCCAGAGGTTCATATCCACCGCATCGGACGTACCGGTCGGGCGGGAAGCCAAGGAGTGGCCTGTTCCCTTTTCAGCAGTAAAGAAACCTTTAAGGTTGAACGCCTTGCCCGACTGCTTGATCAGAATTTTAACGCTGAGCCGTTGCCTCCTGACAGTGTGTTGAGCAAACCGATTGTCGAACCGGACATGGTAACCTTGCAAATTGATGGAGGTAAGCGCAATAAATTGCGGCCGGGGGATATTCTGGGAGCATTGACCGCAGGTGGGCGGATTACCGGCAACCAGGTTGGTAAAATAAATCTTTTTCCAAACTGGTCTTTTGTTGCCGTTGAACGTGACGTAGCGAAAACTGCGTTACGTCTGCTGAATGATGGTCAGCTCAAAGGACGACGTTTTCGTGCTCGTTTGTTAGCTGGGTAAGTTGATCATTGGTGGCTTTAATCCCCTGTTCTCATATTGGAAGGAAAACAGGGGATTTTCTAATTTCAGCAGGAAATGACACCGACCGGGAACGCTTTACGAAACACAAAGCGCACCAGAGGTCCGGCGATAAGAAGCTGTAGCGGCAGAGCGACAACAAAATTTTTCGGGATCAGGCTCAGCCACAGGTTGATCGTCTGGTCGGTTAAGCCTCCATGACAGAGAGCACCAAACATCGACATAGTCAGGACCATACCACAAACCATACCGGTCGAAATCAAAGGAATGAGAACCAGGGGCGATTTGTTCTCACCCGCAAGTTTAAAAGCAATTCCTTTGGCAATTTTGGAAACCAGAAACCAGTCGAGTATCAATGCAACACCGAATGCCAGGGGAAATCCCAGCCAGGCGATTTTAACGGTTTCAAGAGAGATTCCGTCGGTATAAAACCCGATGTTGTAAATACTCATGCAAAAGACCATAAAGGCGCACATGAGGGTGGTAAAGATAAAACTTTCTCGTTTATTGGTTGGCATTATTTCCTCCGTGGGTAAAAATTTCGCGCCACTATAGAAAAAATAAAAAATCCTCGTAAGTGATTTTTTTCTAATTTATTATTTTTTTTGCTGAACAACGTCCCCGGCGAAAAATACCGCATGATTTGATGTAAACAGGGGCGGAGTACGGTTGACGATGGCACGTATGCTAGGTGATCCAAGCAACCGCTGATTAAGAAAACGGCGAGCGGTTGCCCGGTTCCACGCGCTGGTACTGTTAAAGCGTTGGTAAAGAGCTAAAGGAGTGTCATTAGCTACCGATTCTGTATCGCAAATACCATATTGCTCTGGTCTATCGAGCAAGCCTGATGCGCGTGGCATATTCATGATAGAAATATTCAAAAAGCCGATCTGGTCCGCATGGGTTTCAAGAAATTTGAGTGTGAGTTCGGCATCTTCCTCAGTTTCACCTGGCGTACCAAGCATAATATAAACAAAGGTTGCAATACCTGTAGCAGCTAGATTGGCAAGGATCTTTTCAACGGATGTTAGTTTGATCCCTTTTTGCAGGCGCTCGAGAACTTCTTGAGAACCTGATTCTAGACCTAATTGCAGCATACGACAGCCACTTTTGGCTAACTTCTTAACAAAATCCAAATCTTCGAGAGCTTTTTCAAAGCGAACAAATCCGAACCAGTGAATCCCTTCCAGTTGCTGTTGGTTTTCGACAAGAGACTTGAGCATATTGACTGGAACAGCATTGTCCGTCAGCTGAATATAATTAACCTTATGCTCATGAGCTAAGCGCTGCATCTCTTTAGGCAGGTCTGCTTGCGGAAAGCTGCAATAAGGGTGAACCGGGCTGGCCGCTTCCGGGCAGAATAAGCACTGACGCCAGTAACACCCGCGCGAAGCGGTCAGTGGTAAAATCGCCTGAGGGGAGAGATATGCAGCAATGTTGGCAAAGCTGAAGTCTGGAACAAAGGTAATAGTGCTGGGATCAGATATGGTCGCGGTCGTAATCGTTCCTTTGGCCAGGGCTGTTAACGCCGCCTCTGCAGGACCAAAGATGAGTTTATCAAAAGGGGGTAAATCAAGATTAAGCTGTCCGAGGGTTTCTTTCCATGAGGTTATTAACCCGCCGCCAGCCACCAGCTGAATCTGTGGACATTCGCGTTTGAGAATACCAGCCAGTTCAAATGCAGGTAATGCCTGGTGAAGGTAGTTTATTGAAAGGCCAATAATTCGTGGTTGAAGGGCTTTTATCTGCGGTAACAATTCCTCAGTAAAATAGGTTTGGAAGAGAGTATTTTCCTGTCCTGCGACCAATAGCTTTAGATCGTCCGGAACAAAAGGAGAAAGAGAGTTGTGTTGATAATCACCAAGAGTTAACTTTTCAGCGCTAGAGTTCCAGACTGCAAGCAGGCGGTTAAGGTAACGTACTGCGGTGTTGTAGCGACCAAAATTATCACTTCCAGAACCACCTTGCAGTAGTTCCAGCGATGTATCCCGGTGCTTAATGGCACGTTGCAGGTTGGTGTCCGACTGATTACTATTGGCCGCGACCTGTGGTGCTTTATCGAGCAGGTAGAGATATGCTTCTAAGTTCGCATCAATGGCACGGCAGACGATATCTTTATTGCGCAAGTGCGCAAGAAGAACCGCCAGAGCAAGTGGTGGTTCAGCCGGTTTAAGTGCAGGGGGTTGAATAAGCAGAATATCAATCATCGCTTGTAGCCTGAATCATCAACGTTGATGAAACACATAATATATTTAGAAACACGGATAATCCTTACCGTAAAAGTTATATTGAATAGCAGACTATAAAAGATCAGTGAAAATTCATCAATAACCTGGTTGCAAAGATGTTTTTTCTGTCACAAAAATCTGATTCTGGAGAAAATGTTAAATAATATAGAAGCTTTCTAAAAGTTTTGGCTCGGTTCCGAACTTATAGGGCCTGATATTTTCGAAAGCGAACATAATTTTGTTGCAAATAAATGATAGAACATGATAGTTTTCGTTCTAGAATACTGTTTGTTTAAACATGTATATCGTTGTTGATGAGTTATGGCTGTTGATTTTACTTTTCCAAAATTCTGGCATAAAGCCAACGCAAACAGATAAACTCTGTTTGCTTTCTCCAGAAAGGGTGTGAATTGATGAAATGCTACGTCTGTGCAAAAAGTGAAAAAACTTCAGAAGCTGTTGCCGTATGTGCGGTTTGCGGAATGGCCCTGTGTATGGATCATGTCATCGAAAGAGATGTACCATTGGTACAGCGGGGTTCTTCCTGGGTTGATCAGAAAATTATTCATATTCTCTGCCCTAAATGTGCAGAAGTAAAATCACTGACTAGCTGAGCCAGATGAGAATGATCAGCAATACCGCGATTTAATTTTTAAGAGGCACCCTTTTTGTTAAAGAAAGGGTGCTTTTTAGTGACAAAAATTTTCAATTTCCTGGTGCATTGCCAAGCGTAATTTGGCTGCAATCGGTCCTAACTGGCCTTGGTTAATAATAAAATCATCAACCTTGACCACTGGCATAACTTCAAGAGAGGTCGAAGTAATGAAGACCTCATCAGAAAATTTAAGATCCTGAAGTTTAAACTCTCCCGTTATGACACGTAAATTCAGGTTCTGCTCGCACAGGCGCATAATTGTTGCGCGGGTGACGCCTTCAAGCAATCCGGTGGAAACATCGGGGGTGAAGACCCAGTGCCCCTTAGTCCAGAATATGTTTGAAGAAGCTCCCTCACAGATATGGTCCTTGTTGTTCAACATAATGACTTCAAAGGCTCCTGCTGCTTTAGCTTCGAGTTTTCCGAGCAAGCTGTTCAGATTACTGATCGATTTAATTTTCGGGCTGATCGCTTCAGGGGCATTACGGCGGGTTTGAGCGACGCTGAGGCTGATGCCTTGTTGATAGTGAGTCGTGCTGAATCCCTCAAATTCACGCGCCATGATCAGCCAGGTTAGTTCACCGGACATATTGCGTTTAAAGCCAATTTGCCCGGGACCACGGGTAATAGTGATACGAAAGTAGGCGTTTTTTATTTCATTGCGCTGTTGCAAGTCATAAAGGATTTTTTCCAGCTCCTCTTGACTCAGATGAATGGGGTATGCCAGAGCCTGGGCTGATTGCAGGAGGCGTTGATAGTGTTGATCAAACTGATATATCTTGCCGTTGTGCGAGCGAAAGCTTTCAAAAATACCATCACCATAAAGAAAGCCCTGGTCAAAAACAGAGACCGTCGCTTCACTACTGTTGATAAAATCACCGTTAAGATAGACATAATTCATCATGATACCTCTTTTGCGGGTGTGTGAGTCGTTACCTGTCTGGCTCTTAATTCAAGTTGACACCCCGCCGTTCAAGCAAACTTCCTTCGGCTAGATAAAGATTTACCAGAGCAATGCGGTAATTGACTATGGCTTCTATCTCGGCAATACGAGCTTCAAGGAGATCTCGTTGTGCTTGAGCGACAAGTAAGGCTGTACTGCTACCAACGTTGAAGCGTTCCTGTTCCGCCTGAAATGATTGTTCCTGGAAGTGGCGCGTTGTGCGAGTCGCTTCTATTTGTTGCCTGATCTGTTCGACTTCATTATAGGCCATATGGACATCGAGATGAGCCAGATGGCGTAAATTCTGAACAGCCATCCGAGCCTGCTGGTGATTAAGCTGTGCTGCTCTATGCTGCACTTTTGCGGGTCTGTTGCCAAGCTTATAACTGAGGCTGAGCCCGGCACTTAAATCATAACCTTCATGGCTCATATTGCGGAAAGAATCGCTAAAACTATCTGCGTAGCCACTTTTACCAAGGGTAATAAATAAGTCAAGACGTGGTAATAGTCCGTTCCGGGTGACAATTGTTTCCAATTGGTTGACCTCAACTAAACGGGTGGCTTCTCTTAGATCCGCCCGCTTTTCTTCCGCTAATGCTAAGCGCTCATCAAGATCGTTCAAAGGGATAGGCGATAAGCGTGGATCACTACTGGGAATGACCTTTTTAATGCGATAATTATCCGGATCTGGTGTCATAAAGCTAATCAAGCGTAATCTGGTGGCTTCGCTGTGACTGCGCGCATCCAATAACGCCTGAATCCTTAAAGCCTCTTCAGCTTTGGCCGCAGCAACTTCAATTTCGGGGAGAATCCCAACCTCAATACGGCTCTCAATGTCTTTACGTTGTTTGCGTACGACATCAAGGGATGCCTGAAAAATAGCAATCTCTTCCAGCGCGAGGACGTAGTTCCAATAGGCCGTTTCTGTCTCTGCCAACAAGGTTTCACTGAAACCACGGAGCTGATCTTTGCTGGCCAGCGTTTGCGTATGGGCCTGTTCAACGACTACGAGGTTAACTGCCGGCCCAAAGCCGCGTAGTAATGCCTGTGTGACGGTAAGACCAAGACGGGCAACCTGCTCTTCGTCATCGTCACTATCATTGTTACGGATTTGGCTTAAAGATAACTCAAGAGTTGTTCCTGTCGGGTTAAATTTCCTCATTCCGACGCTTATGTTGCTATTGTCGCTACGGATAATACTATCATCACCAGGTTCAACAGAATCTTCTCGACCTACTTGGCTTTCAGCAAAAATTTCAGCATCAAAGTTGCCGCGTTCAAGTTGTTCAAAGGTTGCGGTAATCTGAGGCGTTAATTCTTCGACCCGTAATTCCTGATTATGAGTTAGCGCAAGCATGATTGCTTTTTCAATGGAAAGGTTACTGAAATCTGGTGGTTCTATTTGACTTGCCGAGGTGGACGGCTGACTTTGTCGTGATGTTGTTAGTTGCGGGGGTAAAGGGTCGGTAAGGGTACGATCCTCCGTTGGTTGCCAGTGGTTAGTTGGTACGCAGGCGCAAATCAGCAAGGATAGGATGAAATAGAGGATGTATAAGGGAGCCGTCACTCGGTTTGTCCTTTCTGATGGGGATGAAACACCAGGTAAATCACCGGAACCAGTAACAGGGTAATCAGGGTCGAACCTGCCAGGCCACCGATAACGACACGCGCTAGTGGTGCCTGGGCATCTGCTCCTTCTCCGAGTCCGAGCGCAAGCGGTAGTAAGGCGAGCATGGTTGTTGAGGTTGTCATTAAAATGGGGCGCAGCCGGCGGCGGCCAGCTTCTGCTGCAGCCGCTTTAACTGCCATTCCGCTGCGGACAAGTTGGCCAGTCTGATCAACGAGAAGAATAGCATTATTAACCACAATGCCGCCGAGCATAATACAGCCAATAAAGGACTGGAGGTTCATGGTTGTGTCGGTTGCGACAAGCGTAACCAGTACCCCGATAATTGCCATGGGGACCGAAACCATGACCACCAGGGGATCACGTAACGATTCATACTGGCAGGCCAGCACCATGTAGACCAGAAGCAAAGCCAGAATCAATGAGACCACCAGTTCGGAAAATGCCTTTTGCTGTTCTTCGTATTGACCGGAAACGGTCAGGTCATAGCTGGCAGGTCGGGGTATTTGGTCAAGAACATTTTGTAGATCCGCAGCAACAGACCCAAGATCACGGTCTGCAACGTTGACTTCAATGGTTATCAGGCGTTGTTGACCTTTGCGGTTAATGACTATGGGGCCCATGTCCCTGGTGGAAGTGACCATGTTGCGTAAGGCTACCTGATTACCACTGGAAGAGGTCAATGTCAGGTCAAGAACTTCATCAATGGTGCGCTTCTCGGCATCTTTAAGTTGCACGAAAATTCGATAGGAATTGCCATTATGGCGAAACTCTCCAGCTTTGCGGCCGGCAATGGCCGTTTCAAGCACTTCGCTGACAGCACGGATGCTGAGTCCCAGATCGGCGACTTTATGGCGGTCAACCTGAATATTTTCCTGTGGGATTCCTGCTAGTTGGCTGTATTGAATATCACTGATACCGGCAATAGAAGAAATACTGGAAGTAACCTGAGCCGCGAGAAGATCCAGGGTTTTAAGATCGAAGCCTCTGATTTCAACCGCAAGCCCATTATCGCTACCAAGGAGTCTTTGTAACAGGAATTGGCCTTGTGGAGCCCGGGTGCGAATTGCCATACCAGCAATTTGTCCGCTTAGTTTAAGGCGCAGATCTTTGGCAATATCGCTGTTTGAGCGCTGCCGTTGCGCTGCTGGTATCAAGGCTATGCGAATTTCAGCGGTTGCAGCATCCTTCGGGCGCCAGCCAGAAGAGCCAACACTGGTCACGATAGAAGCTGCTTCTGGTACGGCCTGTTTAACCAGGTTTTCAAGCTTATTTGCTTGGCGGTCAAGAAGATCGAGTCGGGTGCCGAGTTCCATTTCGCCGGTGATGCGGACTTCTCCCTCATCACTGGGAGGTAGAAACTCAGAGCCAACCAATGGCATTAGAAAGAGGCTGGCAAGCAACAGTAAAAGAGCTGTGAGGATGGTGATGGACTTGTGGTTAAGAACCAGTAGCAACAGGTTTCGATAACTGTTATCGACAGCTGTCAGTTGTTTATCTGTCCAGTCGACAAGGCGCAGTGTCAGGCTGCTGCGCCTGATTTTTCCCTGTTCTTCGTTTTTCAGTAATTTTGAAGCGAGCATGGGCAACAAACTGAGGGAAACCAGTAATGAACAAACCAGGGCAAAAATAATAACAAAAGATAATTCCTGGAAAAGAATGCCAGCAACACCACGGACAAAAATCAGGGGCAGGAAGATAACCAGAGTCGTGATGGTACTGGCAATAATGGCGCTGCCAACTTCGCTGGCTCCATTGATGGCAGCCTGTTCAGAATGTTCACTATTTTCCTGTTGGCGACGGAAGATATTCTCCAGCACGACCACGGAGCTGTCAACCATCATACCAACACCAAGGGCGAGGCCACCGAGGGTCATCAGGTTAAGGGTTGAGCCATTAAAGTATATTAAGGCAAAGGTCGCGATAACCGAAATCGGAATGGATAGTGAAATGACCAGGGTGGTACGCAAGTTACGCAGAAAGAAGAGTAGTACCAAGATAGCAAACAAGCCACCGTACATGACCGATTGGGCGACATTGGCGATGGAGCGTTCGATAAAATTGCCCTGATTGATGACCGGCACAAGATGGATCTGCGGAATATTGCGATTGATTTCGTCGATTTCGGTCAGAATAGCATTGGCGACTTCGACAGTGTTGGCACTCGCTTGCTTACGGATACCCGCGCGCAGTCCAAGCTCTCCGTTAACCCGGACGATGCGTTGTAGCTTCTCGTAGGTATCCTTTACTTCCGCAATCTGCCCCAGAGTAACCGCTGCTCCGGAGTTGCGATAGACAACGGTATTGCGAATCTGTTCAAGAGAATCAAACTCAGCAGCAGCACGTAGGGAAACCTCAAAACGGCCTTGTTCTATTTTACCGGCTGGCAGATCGAGATTGGCATTGCGCAGGGCTTGAATAATTTGGTCAAAAGGCAGAGCCAGAGCTTTAATCCGGTCAGGATCAAGTTCGATACGCACTTCACGGTTGAACTCGCCAAACAGGTCGACCTGTGCAACTCCAGGTATTCTGGCCAAACGGTTGCGCACCTGGTCATCAACCAGTGTAGTGACGTCGACCGGGTCGAGTGGACTTGAAATCCCTAAAATAACAACCGGAAAACTGGCGATGTCAAATTTACTTACCCGTGGACGAACCACATTGTCCGGCAATTCGTTGATTTCATCTTCCAGCTTTGACTGCACGTCTATCGCCGCGGTGTCGATATCCGTTCCCCAGCCAAAACTGACCCTGACGGTACTGTTCCCTTCGGAAGATTCTGAGACAATGTCCTCAACGCCGGGAACAACAGCAACTATCTCTTCAATAACCTGGGTAACCAGTCGCTCCATGACTTCGGGACTGGCGCCTTCGTACTGAGTACGAATCGTCAGGCTGGGAAGTTCAATGTCGGGGAGCAGATCAATTTTAAGGCGACTTAAAGAAAACAGACCAATGAGAACAATGATCAGGGTGGCCATCGTAGTCAGAACCGGACGATGAACACTGAAACTTGATAGTTTCATCGGCTGTTACCGGTCGCTGCCGCAGGTGATGGAACTGTAATGACGGAACCGTCTTTGAGTAACTGCTGACCAAGGGTAACGACCTGGCCGCTCACAGAGCCACCGATAATTTCAACCTGATCTCCTGCTGCAATACCCGTTTGAACAGGTTGCCAATGAACTTTGTTGCCATCGTTGCTGACGACAAAAACACCGGTCTGGTTACCTCTTTTGGTCAGGGCCGATTCTGGAATAACTGTAGTTTTTGCGCGGCGGTCGAGGATGGCACTAGCGCGAATAAACATACCAGGCTTTAGAATCAGATTGGAATTATCAATAGTTAATTCAACGCGAGCCTGACGGGTCGCTTCATTAAAGACTGGTGCGATACGCTCAATTTTGCCGTTGAACGTTTGCTCAGGATAGCCATCGGTATGAAGCGTGACTGCCTGGCCGGGTTTTATTAATGCATAATCTCGTTCACTGACATAAATGACGCCAATGATAGGGTCGAGTTCGACAATGCGTAATAGGGGGCTGTTCACGGCAACCAGCTCTCCTTCATCAACAAAACGTTCGGCAACGACACGGCTATTTTGGCCACCACTCCAGCCCGCGGTGATCTTGGTATAGCTAAGGTGCAAATTGGCCGTATCCAAGGCGGCCTGGGCATGTACACGTTGAGCATGGGCGGTATTGAGGCCAACTTGTTTAGTTAATTGGTTAGCTTTGGCGGTGTCATATTGTGATTCCGATGCAACGCCCCGTTTGCGTAGGGTACCAACCCTGGCTAATTCGCGCTCGGCAATAGTTAAGGCACTTTGTGCTTCTTCCAGATTGGCCTTAGCCACAGCTAAGTCTGCTTGTGAGCGGGTTACCGCCTGAATATATTCATCGTTGTCGAGCCTGGCGACAACCTGATTGCGATCAACGAAGTCGCCGATATTGACATTGAGTTGGATTATTCGGCCGGTAATTTTGGGAGCAACGATAAATTCAGCGTGAGGCTCAAGGGCTCCGCTGAAGGTTCTTTTTAATTCAATAGATTGTTGTAATACCGGACTGATTTCAACGGCGACCACCTGCGGTGTTTTTGTTTTTTTTAATGTGGATTGAGGTGTTTTCGCACCGGTAAACCAGTAGATGATAAGTGCCAGGCCAATTAGTAAAAAAATGATAATTAGAGCTTTAAAGTATTTTGTCACGCTGACATTGCCCTTTCAACCCGAAACCTGGCCGGTTTTACTCCGTTGAGAATGGATGACAACTAAAATGAATTGTATCTGTCAGAACGAGCAGACTCATCATGGTAAGATTTGATATTATGTTGGTTAATTCCTCAAAAGGTCAAGAAAAAGAAGTTCCTGTCAAATTTCTAAAGAAACATCAACAGGCTGATAGCCATCAGTGCCATTCCGGTAATCAGACCGATAATAGTCAGGTGATGTTCACCAAATTCTTCGGCTGATGGGAGTAGCTCATCAAAAGAGATAAAGACCATAATTCCAGCAACAACGGCGAACAGGATGCCGAAAATAGTGGGGGTGAAAAAGGGCAGCAGCAGAAGATAGCCCACTCCAGCACCGATCGGTTCCGCTAATCCGGAAAGAAAAGAAAGGGTAAAGGCGCGGCGGCGACTGCCAGTGGCGTAGTAGATGGGTACTGAGACCGCAATCCCTTCAGGAATATTATGCAGGGCGACAGCTACAGCAATGGCGATGCCCAGGTTCGGGTCGGTCAGTGCTGCGGTAAAAGTCGCCAAACCCTCCGGAAAGTTGTGGATGCCTATAGCCAAAGCGGTGAACAGGCCCATCCTTTTGAGTTTGTTAAAATCATGAGCGCTGTTGTTAGGCAGGTTTTCCAGCCCTTGATCAATCTCTTCGATGGAATGGAGTTCATGGGGGTTTTCGTAATTGGGGACCAACGCGTCAATCAGGGCAATCAGAGCAATGCCGCCAAAAAAAGCTCCCACGGTAAGCCATGATCCCAGCACATCACCATGACTGGCCGTTAATTCATCCCTGGCTTTACTCAAGATCTCAACAAAGGAAACATAAATCATGACTCCGGCCGAAAAGCCGAGCGCAAGGGAGAGAAAGCGAGTATTGGTCCGGCGGGTAAAAAAGGCCAGGGCACTACCGACACCGGTTGCCAGGCCAGCAAAGAGAGTCAGGCCAAAAGCGTATAAAATTGTATTGAAATCCATTGCAGTATCCAGTGGGTTCCCGAAGCGGAAAATTTCGTGAAGCGTTTAAAAGTTTCTTAAATGGCACCTGAAAAAATATGATCTTATTATGCTTATGTAGAAATAACAAGTGGCCAGCCATTATGGCTAGGTTTCTGTTTTTTACGCCAACATTTCAGACAGCATTTTTGTTAAATTGTCAATGCTGTAGGGTTTACTAAGAACACCAGATGGCTCTTCGCCACCTAGCTGAGTCACGAGTGTTTCTTCCGCATAACCACTGGCAAGTACTATTTTTGCTTCAGGATTTAACTGACGCAAGATTCGAAAAGCTTCTTTGCCATCCATCTTAGGCATAGTCAGGTCGAGAATAACTAAATCGATGTCGTTTTGATTTTCCTTGTAGACCTCTATTGCCTCAATACCATCACGGGCAGTGAGGACTTCAGCTCCAACGATCTCCAATAGATTTTTGCACACATCAAGGACCATTTCTTCATCGTCAACCAGGAGTACTTTACTGGCAAGCTGAACGTTCATTGTCTCAACTTTTTCCATCTGTGCAGGATCTTCAGTACGATTGGTCGTAGATGCAGGAAAAAATACCGTGAAAGTTGTTCCTTGGTCAGGCGTAGAATTCACACGAAGACCGCCATTATGGGATTTAACGATACCAAGAACAGCAGAAAGACCAAGCCCGCGGCCGGTAAATTTGGTGGTGAAAAAAGGTTCAAAAATACGATCTAATGTTTCCTTGTCCATGCCGGGGCCGTTATCAGAAACCTCAAGGATGACGAAATTCCCGGGGCTCGGCGGTTTAATGACAAAATCATCGCTAAAATCATTATATGAAAACTGCATACTGGTCGTTGCGATGGTAATGTTACCAGTGCTGCCGTCGAAAGCGTCAGAGGCATTGATAACAAAATTCATCAGAATCTGCTGCATCTGCGAGTAATCACCAACCATCATCGGGAGCTGTTCATCCAATTTAAGGTCCAGATGGCAGTTTTTCGATATAGAGGTTTGAATCATCTGTATCATTTCATGAACTAAATAGTTGATTGAAAGTTCTTCTTCTACAACTTTACCCTGACCCGAGTAGGCGAGTATCTGTTTGCAAAGATCGGCCGCACGCAAAGACGTGGTTTTTATGTTCTCCAGGTTTTCACGTGCTGATGAAAGCTGGGGAAGTTTGAGTAATGCAATATCCGCATGACCAAGAATGGACATCAGAAGATTATTGAAATCGTGGGCTATCCCTCCTGCCAGGACCCCTAAGCTTTCCAGCCGTTGGGTTTGTTCCAGATGCTTCTGCATCAGTTTATCCTGCTCTTCACGTTCCACTAACTCGGTCACATCATCGACCCGAATTACCGCCCCGGAAACACCATTGGTGATCAGAGGATAAATAGTGACGTCTTCGTAGCTGCGTTCGGCGCGATCAGCGCGAAGGACTTTACTTTCTTTAACGACCTGGCGGTTTTTTATTGCGGTTTTGATACGGTCCATTTCATGCCCTAAACTGGGCAATACCTCGTTCAGGGGTTGGAAGCGGGCTTTTTGAGCCGGCGTTCCGGTGATCTGCTCAGCTCGCAGGTTCCACTGGGTAACACGCCCCTCACTGTCGACTCCCACCAGGATTGATGGCATGGAATTGATGATATTAGAAACAAAGCTTTGAGCTTTTTGAAGATCCGTATAGGAGCTAGAAAGCTCACTTGCCATAGTATTTAAGGCGTCTTCGATCAGTAACCATTCATCATTGCGCTTAAGATCGATACGCGCGTCAAGGTTATTGTGCCTAAATGCGTCAAGCCCAGAGCAAATATTGTCCATCGGTTTCTTGATAATGTTTCTAAAAAAGAGCGAGGTCAGTAAAACCAAAGCAACAATAAGTGCTAACGAGACAATGATCAGGGTTATCTCGGCCATCCTGAAGGTGTCTACTGTTTTGATCCTAGCTGTTTTAATCGCCTGGACCATATTACTATCAAACTTTTGAAGGACTTTGGATATCTGCAGTTTTTTGTCTTCTATAGCAAGTTTGCTCTTTTTTAGTTCAACCATACTGTGATTCAGCGCCAGAATCCGGTTTTTATATGTATGCAGCAGGCTTACGATGTTTTTCCCCTGGCCAGTGATCTCTTCATCGCTGGCCATCAGGGTCCGTAAACGGAAATCGAGTTCGGCGATGGCGCCAAGCAGAAGATTAGTTTCTGAATCAAGAGGGGTATAATAGTCTCCTGGCCAACGTTCAGCATGGAGTTTGCCAATTTCCAAAAAACTCTGGCGATAGCTGGCAGCAAGCACTGACAGTTGTTGCAGGATGCTGACATCATCACCGATAAAGGTCGCTTCTATCAGTTTGTCAGCGATCGTTTCATCGAGATGATCAAAAGCTAAAACAATGTGGTTTTCTGCCTCGTGCAATAACGCTATAGCGGTGTTCACCGTGTGGCACTGAGTTAACAGCGACTCGATCGCTACGATGAAATTCTCCAGCGGGGGTCTCAGTTCGTGATCCTGCACATTAGCGGCGAGCAGGCGGCTTGCTTCAAGTAACCGATGACCTTCATATTCGAGATAGGGTTCTTGTTCGAAAAAGGTATTCAATACCAGGCGGAGATCAGCAACAATGGCCGACAGCTCCTGTTCGGTTAATGCGTTGGTTATGACATTGTTCACGTCGTGGCTGATGACACCGTCCAGTACTTTTTCGATGCGCCGAAAAGAAATACTCACCGTTACGACAATTGCTAAATAAACGGTGATAATTAACATCATTATAGCGAGTAACTTGGTACGGATACGCAGATCGGAGAATTTTCGGAAGCGTGGTTTACAGGATTTTATATCTGCTGAATTGCTCATGAAGTGATGATCTCCTATGGCTCCGTCTGTACCAGTTTGGCGTCTTTAAGGATAATTGGTTCAGGCTTAAGGCCTAAGTCTATGACCGTCTCATTGATAATCTGTTTGCCTTTTAAATATTCGGTGATGGGGATCTCGGATATTGGTGTCCAGGTCATAGCTCACAGCGGCATTTCGGCTGCAGTTGTCTTCTGATCGAACTTAGTCCTCCGTTCGGATAAGCTCTGCGCCTTGTAGCAGAATAGGTTTGATTTTTATGCCCATTCTTTTCATAACGGTGACGTTGATGTAACGTTTGCCATACTTGTTTACCTCAATAGGAATCTGGTCGAGAGGAGTCCCCTGCATGGCTCTAAGGAGCATTCTGGCGGCCGTAACGCCCTGTTCTTGACCTGTTTTAACTACCGCACACAACGCTCCGTGACGGATTGAATACAGGTTGCTGCCGATCAACGGTTTGGCAAAGGTCGCAGCAACGAGGGAGGTAGCTTCTCTCTCTCCCATAGGGCGGCCGTCACTATCGATGATTCCCCCCATAGTTTCCATAAAGAGCATATCGCAGCTTGGTTTTAGTTCCTCGACCATCGATAACACATCGCCCTTAGTGATTGGCATTTTGAAGTCGATGAATTCTGCAGAATAGTTATCATGTTCAGCTAACACGATTTCGCGGATGGCCCAAATCGATGGAGAGTTTTTACCCATAAAACAGACGGTTTTCAATGTCGGTACCAATTGCTGAGCATAGGCAATTGTTTCAGCGATGTGCGACCGTTCCAGAATTCCCGATACATTGGTGGCCGGATAACCATATTTTTCAGGTATGTCATTAACCCCGCAGAACATAACTGGTGTTTTAACTTTGTCTTTCAGGTAAGGAACCACGAACATGGACTGGGCATTATCGTCGACAGCGATCACTCCAGCTGGTTTGATTTGCTGAAAAAGATCAAAAGCTTCCCTGGCTTTATGTTCCCCCTGCTCATACTCATTCTTGGTGTTCAAATAAAAATAGTGAATCTGATATGAACCTGACAGGATTCTGTCAATTTCCACTTTGATTTCACGGCACCAGGGGTAGGACTCGTGATAGCTCATGACCACCAGAACTTCGGGGCGGATCTCATCGTCCGCGGCGAAAGACAATCCAACCGTAATCAACGGTAAGAAAAGTAGAAGAGAAATTAAAAATTTGCATTGTGTTCTCATGTGCAAGGCCTTTTTAAAGGGCAATGTTTCCATAGCAACACTTAAGTAAATAACCTGTTCATTTTTATAGATTAACAAATTTTGGTAATAAAACTAGGATGATGGGTAAAATTTACAGGAAGGAGCGCTTTTTCTGACTCTGATAGTAACCAGCTGGATTTCTTCAGTTATTAACCGGATAATAGTGATTTAAAATAAAAAAGCTCGGAGCCATCTGTGCCTGCCGAGCTTTATTGTTGAATCTGGAGCCAGGGATGAAATCGACCCTTTGTGCGCAACTTGGTAAGCACAGCTTGCTATCTCTCAGAGCACCGACCGGGTCATCGTAAGTAACCGTTCTGGACGGTTCAGCTGTTTGACATTTTCCGGCCGGCGACCGAGTTGTTCGGGTCTTGAGTTGGTTATTATGCTATGTACGCTGCGCCGTTGATATTCTGAGTCGTTCCGGTGATATATCCGGCATCTTCACTGGACAGCCATACGTACAGTGCTGCGATCTCCTGAGGTTTGCACTGGCGTTTCATCGGGACGGCTTCGGCCAGTTTGGCCTCATTTTCAGGTGTTGTACCTGTACGGATGTCGGTATCGACGACACCTGGGCTGATTGCATTTGCGGTGATACCAAATTCTGCAAACTCACGGGCCAGGCCTCTGGTCAGGCCGATAACGCCTGCTTTTGCTGCAGCGTAGGACGTTTTAGAAAAGACCCCTCCGCCGTGCTGTGCGGTGACAGAGGACATATTGACGATGCGGCCGTAGCCGCCTTCTATCATCTGTGGAATAAAAGCCTGACAGACGAGGAACGAACCGGTACAGTTGACGGCGTAGACCCGGTTCCATTCTTCCAGGGAAAGTTCCAGGAAAGACGATGGGGAAGGGATACCGGCTACGTTGGCAACGGCACCAACGGCAGGCATATCTGATTCCTTGACGGTCTTGGCCACTGCATCGATGGAATCCTTGTCGACAATGTTACAGTGCATGGCAAGGACTGGTTGACCGAACTCGGATTTCACTTTCTCTGCAGCAACCTTCAAAGCAGCTTCATCGATATCGAGCATTGCAACCGCCCAACCTTCTTGAGCATATTTACGTGCTACGGCAAAACCAATTCCGCGTGGAGAGGCACACCCTGTGACAACTGCAGTACGTTGGCCAACTCCGGTTTGATAATTTGACATTATGGATCCTTTCTGGTGTGAGTGTTGAGCGATCTCTCGCTGCAAGCTTGGTATTTCAGACAGCGATAATATATATGCATCAAGCTATGAATCGTCGCTTCAGCTTGGTTTCAGAACGACGTCTCGTTCAGTGAGTTGGCAATAGATTATTCGCTTGGCTTCCTTGCCGCAAACGAATAAAAACGTCCAATTGATGAATTGATTTCATGTGAATCGTTACGATAAATCTGACACCTCTTAAGATAATTCAAGCGTTTGAAGCCGCTGGAAAGGCAATGCTGATTGACCCATTTTGAGCCATTGGGTAGAGCGACTGTATAGGAGGGGATGACGTTGAAGGTTCAGATTTGTTCAAAGAAAAGATAGATCAGTTTGTTCTTTTTATTGTCGATATAAGGCAGGAAAAGCGGAGTTTCTTCTGATGGTGAAAGATATTAAATGGGGGAATTACGGTTTTTTACCGGTAGGTGCCATGAAAATAGGCAATATTATAACTCACCCTGATACCATCCCCGGTTAGAAAGTGATCCTCATAAGCTTTGATAAAGCGTTGTAATGAGTTTTTTCCCGCCATTTTTTTTGTTTCAGTTTGTCCGGCACCAGTAGCTTTCTGGCTGCGAAGAAAGGTCATGACATCTGGATAATAGCGCTTGAGGTTTTCCGTTTTCATGGTGACGTTGGTGGCTGTGCTCTGGGTAAGAATTTCCAGCAGATCTGCGGCTTCAGGGAGCTTTTTTACCTGGCCAAAGCCACTGGATCCGCTGATCTGTTCCATTTCACAAAATGTTCCGCGGCAAAATACAGAAAAATAAAAGGACCCACCGGGGCGCAGGCAGTTGAGCAGCGCGGGAAGTGAACGCTCAGGTTGAGTAAACCACTGCAAGCAAGAAGAGCTGGTCAGCAAGTCGATACTGTGAGCTTTAATCGGCAACTGTTCAGCATTGGCCTGAACCGGCAAGGCTTCAGTTGTAGCGGGGAGCCGGCGCAGAAAATTATGGGCCAGATCAAGGCAGACCAGAGTATCAATAGCGACCCGTTCTATCAGCTTTTCGGTAAATAAACCGTCACCGCAACCGACCTCTAGAGCAGTCTGACAATGATCCAGATCAATCATTTCCACCAGATTGCCGGCAATCTCTTCTTGTACGCCTGCAGCCTGCCGGTAGCTCTCGGCAGCGCGATCAAAGGAATGTTGTACCGCTAACATAGGTCATTATCCTTAATAATTCTGCTTCTGGCAGCATATGTGGTCCGGTGCAACTGAGAATTTTTGCTTGGGGTAGGGCGTGGGCAACGTCATCAAATGTTTCTGGGGTTACGACCCGGTCCTGATTGCAGTGCACTAATGTCAGCTCAGTATGGCAGTCTGAGGGGTGAATTTTTGATGTTATCAAAAACTCAAGCCCTGCTGCCAGTTGCCCAACTTGTGGTTCCGTGAGGGTTGGGCAACGTTGGGTCGCGCCACACCTCTGCCAGAAATCATTGACGGTTGCTTCCGGTTCACGTAGCAGGCGGCTGCGCATACGTTTAATAATCCGTGTTGGAACACTGGATTTAAAATCAAGAAATGGTGCAATAAGAATAACTTCCGAAAACTTGTCACTGATAAGTGAAAGCTGGTTTAGGGCCAGGTGAGCTCCCGTTGACCAGGCGATCAGCAGGTCTCCACCTTTATTCAGGGCGCCATTTATCTCGCTTACGGTGTGGCTATAAAAGGGCACAATGAAGCTTGTTCGTGCCGCCACGGAGGGATGGAGACAGGGTAGGCCACTCCAGCCTGAAATGAAGGTTATGGACATAAAACCTCGATCAGGGTTGTGGTCAACTGGGATATTTCGTCGCTGGTCAAATCCGCTCTTAAGGCCAGGCGTAGACGGGCTGTGCCTTGGGGTACCGTGGGTGGCCGAATGGCGCCAACGTGAATACCTGAGTCATGCAGGTGCTGTTGGATTTGAATGGTGCGTGTATTATCCCCGATAATCAGGGGAATGATATGTGATTCAGTTGGACCAGTATTTATTCCATGCTGATTTAGCTGGCCAACCAGGTTTTTGGCCATCGTGAGTAACTTCTGCCCCTGGTCAGGGTTTCTGCGGATATGACGTAGAGCGGCAAGGTTGGCAGCGACTGTTGCTGGCGGTAAACCGGTGGTGTAAATCAGGGCCCGGCCAGTATTGATAAGATAGTCAATGAGCAGTTGTTGGCCCGCTACATACCCACCAAAGGAACCGAGCGCCTTACTAAAGGTGCCCATATGCAGGTCAATCTCTGCTGCAACTCCTAGTTGGTGGGCAAGCCCGCGGCCGTCACCAAAGATACCACTGGCATGGGCTTCATCAATAACCAGTAAACAGTCGTAGGTTTGTTTTAATTTAACCAGGGTGTGCAGGTCTGCGAGGTCTCCATCCATACTGAAGACGCTGTCGGTGATGATCAGCTTGGCTTCATGGTCACGATGCTTTTCTAACAGGGTGGCCAGGTGCTCCATATCATTATGCCGGTAACGGATATGTTTTGCTCCCGACAGGCTGATACCATCAATGATACTAGCGTGATTCAGACGATCGGAAAAGACCAGGGTATGGCGGTCAGCCAGTGCGGTCAAAAGGCACAGATTGGTGGTGTAGCCACTGTTAAAAACCAGCGCCGCTTGTTGATCTTTAAATGTTGCCAATTCCTGCTCTAGCTCAGTGTAAAGGCGATTATTACCGGTTACCAGGCGCGATGCCCCGCTCGATGTTCCATAGATTGATATGGCATCACGGGCGGCCGCTGCCAGGCGGGTTGAACTACTCAAACCCAGATAATCGTTTGAGGCCAGATTAAGCAGTCGTTTACCACCCATTTGCAGATATTTCTGTTTACCGTTGTCAATTTCTGGCAGCTGGCGTAAACGTCCATCACTACTGATGGTGTTCAGTTGCTTTTCAATACGACTTAGAATCCCGTTCATACTGTAGCTCCACTAAAGAGCTGATCGGCACAACATTGTAAGCTGGGTAGCGATAAATCGGCTAACTGGGGAACTTCAGCCACAACTCTGGTTTGACCGAAAGCTTCAATGGCGTGACGGTTTTCCGGGTTCAGGGGGCCATTCATGATAACGCCATGAATTTCTAGGTTTGCCTGACGCAGTGCCTGAATACTGAGTAGGGTGTGATTAATAGTGCCCAAACCACTGCGGGCGATCAGGACGACGGGTAGAGCCAAGCGTTGCATTAAATCCAGAACGAAATCTTTATCATTAAGAGGAACATATAGGCCGCCAGCTCCTTCTATCAGCAGTGGGCCTGGAATTTCGCAAATCTGATAACAAATGTCATCGACATTAATCGAAATACCATCGATTCGTGCAGACAGGTGAGGTGAGGCCGGGGTGCGGGTGACATAATGCTCGGATAGAAAGCGCTCAGCACTTAAGCCACTAAGTTGTTTTACCCGCAATGTGTCGGTGCCGTCTTCATCGCCGCTCTGTATCGGTTTCAGATAGCGACATTGCAAGGCAAGCATCAATAAGGTACTGACCAGGGTTTTACCAACATCTGTATCGGTCCCGGTGACGAAAAAACGTTCGGGGAAGGGGCTCATAGCTGGCACTCCTCTTTAACGCAGCTGATCATCGCCGCAGTGAGTGTTTGTAGTTCAATCCGGCTGATGACAAAGGGCGGCATGCAATAAACTAATTTACCGAAAGGGCGAACCCATACGCCGTGGTCGACAAAGCGTTGTTGAATGCGGGCCATGTTGACCGGCTTTTCCAGTTCGATAACTCCGATCGCACCAAGGCAACGGACATCATTTACGCCATCAATATCACGGGCTGGTGCAAGTCCCGATTCAAGGTCAGCCTGAATGGCTTGAACCTGTTGCTGCCAGGTACCGTCAGCAAGCAGGTCGATACTGGCACAGGCGACAGCACAGGCGAGGGGATTGGCCATAAACGTGGGCCCGTGCATAAAAACACCGGGACCATGCTCGCTATCGGAAACCGCTTCAGCAACGGCGCGGCTGGCCAGGGTAGCAGCCAATGTCATGTAGCCGCCGGTCAATGCTTTACCAACGCACATGATATCCGGGCTGATAGCGGCATGTTCGGCCGCAAAGAGCTTGCCGCTACGTCCAAAACCGGTGGCAATTTCATCGAAAATCAGCAGCACCTGGTGCTCATCACATAAGGTTCTGAGTGCTTTGAGGTAGTTGGGATGATAAAAGCGCATACCGCCAGCACCCTGAACGATCGGTTCAATGATGATAGCGGCAATTTCATCTGCATGTTGGGTTAGAATTGCTGCGAGTTCGTCCGTGTCTCTTGGATCATAACTGTCATTAAAACGGCTTCGTGGTGCCGGAGCAAAGAATTGTTGCGCTAACGTGGTACTGAAATGTTGGTGCATGCCACCAACGGGATCGCATACTGACATGGCGCCAAAGGTATCGCCATGGTAACCGTTGCGCACGGTGAGAAAGCGTCCCTTTTGGGGGCGACCATGACCAAGTTGATACTGAATTGCCATTTTCATGGCAACTTCAACCGAAATAGAACCAGAATCACATAAAAAGCAGCAATCAAGACCTGGCGGGGTGATATTGACGAGACGTTTTCCCAGTTCTATGGCAGGCTTATGGGTGAGTCCCCCAAACATGACATGGGCCATTTTTCCCGTTTGCTGGTAAACTGCTTTATTTAAGAGCGGGTGATTGTAGCCGTGGATGGCTGCCCACCATGATGACATGCCATCGATAAGCCAGCGGCCATCATTCAGTTGCAGTTGACAACCATTTGCCTGTTCAACACCATAAACGGGCAGGGGGGAGGTCATCGATGTGTACGGGTGCCAAAGATGATCGCGGTCAAATGCTAAATCGGTTTGCTGTATCATGGTTAGTTAGCCTAATCTTTCTTTTTGGTTTACAACTTGTGACGCGACACTCGCATAGACAAAACCGACTTGTCAACCGTAAAGACATAACTGGTTGACAAGGGGGTCTGAATGGCCTAATGTGCCGGTTAAAAAACATATAGGAGTCTCTAACCATGCTGAAAATAGCCGAAATATTTGTCGAACGGGTACGTTCCGGAAAACTTCTTTCCTGTGATGAAGCGATGCAGATTCTCACTGCCCGCGGCTCAATGCTGACAGCATTTATGGCAGGGGCTCAGCAACTGAAAGAAAAATACCTGGGTGAGCGAATCGACCTGTGTTCGATCATCAATGCCAAATCAGGATCGTGTGCAGAAAACTGCAGTTTTTGTGCTCAATCGAGCCATCACCAGGTCGATGTACAAACCTATCCATTAAAATCGCGCGAAGAACTTCTGAACGGAGCATTAGCTGCTCAGGAGAATGGCAGTGGTTGTTATGGCATTGTCACCAGTGGCACCCGTATTGAGCCTGGCGCTGAGTTTGATCAATTGCTTGAAGCTATTCGTGATATTCGCCGTGAGACCCGTGTTGTTCCATCCGCGTCCATCGGTTTAATTAGTGCTGAAAGTGCCAAGGCGCTCTATGACGCTGGCTGCGGGACTTATCATCATAATCTTGAAACAGCCCGTTCATTTTTCCCGGAAATCTGTACCACTCACGATTATGAAGATGATGTTGAAACGGTCAGAGTTGCCAAGGCGTCAGGGATGACCGTTTGCTCTGGTGGTATCTTTGGCCTTGGTGAATCACGCGAGCAACGTTATGAGATGGGGGCCACCTTAAGAGAGCTGGATGTTGATTCAATACCGCTTAATTTCCTCAATCCAGTCGATGGAACCCCTCTCGCCGGGCAACATCTATTGACTCCTATGGACTGCTTACGCATTGTCTGCTTGTACCGGTATCTGATGCCTGAAAAGAAAATCACCGTGTGTGGTGGACGCGGTGTAAACCTGCGCGATTTTCAAGCAGCGATATTTATGGCTGGAGCCAGTGGCATGATGGTCGGAAATTATCTGACTACGTCAGGGCGTAATCTTGATGATGATCTACAGATGCTCAAGGATAATGAGTTGATGGTTAGATAATCCAGATATAACCGCCTTCTGGTATTATCAGAAGGCGGTTACAAATTACTGATAAGTGTATTTGTCTTGCACCAGTAGCAGCGACTGCTGAGTTTCTTCTTCGACTTCCTTAATATGTTGATGCATGGCAGAAACGGCCCCGTCAATATCGTGATCCGCTAATTTTTGGACGATCAATATATGTTTTTCTATCGCTAGTTTAATATTTTTATCCCCAAAGGTATGAATGCGGAATAATTCTATCTGGCAGCGAATAGAGTTGTAGATCTGGGTTAGCCGTTGGTTCTCGGCATAGCGGCAGATAGTAAAATGAAAATCGCGGTCATTTTCCAAGTATTCTTCGTAGCTTAGTTCTTTAGGGTTTTGCAACCGCTTTTCCATCGCTAAGTTTAATTGCGTCAGATCAGTAATGAGATCATTTCGGTTTTTTTCAAAGGCTAACAGACAGAGAGATGTTTCTATCATTTTCCTGACTTCAGTCGCTTCAGTTATGTCTTGAGCCGAGGGTATAAGAACAAAACTGCCTTTATTGGGAACGATTTTGATCAGTCCTTCCATTGCTAGGCGGTCGATGGCTTTCACGACAGGTGAGCGACTGATACCATATTGGCTTGCCAGTTGAATGACGTTTAGTTTTTCTCCCCAGGCTAATTGGCCGGTTAATATATCGTGTTTAATCCGGCGATAGCATTCATCTCCTAACAGAGGAATCTGTATTTTTTCTGTATCTTGCTGTTTCAGCGGCATTTATTAAACTCCAATCTTGGTGCTGGTTTTAAATCTCCTTAATAATACTCCATTCATTTCCAGAGTGCAACATGTTGCATGTTGACAACTGAAATACAAGTTGCTATCTTTCGGTATGCAGAACGCAACATGTTGGATGTCAGTCTCACATTTCTAAGGAGGAATTATGAGTCAGTTCAGGGGTATTTGTCCGGCAATGCTTTCAATATTCAATAAAGATGGCAGTGTCGATATCGCAGGACAGAAGGCATATGCAGAATGGTTGATCCAAAAAGGTGTGCACGGAATTTCACCAGCCGGAAGTACTGGTGAAGGTGCTGCTATGAATGATGAGGAAAGGTTGACGGTTATTAAAGCTGCTGTCGAGCAGTCTAACGGCCGTGTTCCTGTCATTGCTGGAATTATTCATTATTCAACTGATTTAGCTGTCAAGCTAGCCAAAGGGGCGATTGATGCAGGCGCTGACGGGTTGATGGTTCTGTTACCCTATTATTACAGCCCAACCATTCCGGATGCATTAGATCACTTAAGGGCGGTTTCAAAGGCTGTGGATATGCCACTTATGGTCTATAACAATCCATGGTTCGCTGGGTTTGAATTGGATCCAGAGCAGGTAAAATTGTTGGCCGATGAAGGCGTTGTGAACTCAATCAAGGCAGCTCATGGCGATCCGATGCGGGTTAACTATATTAAATACTTATGTGGCGATAAGGTCTCGACACTTTATGGTCACGATTATTCGCCATTAGAAGCTTTCTGTGTCGGTGGTGATGGTTGGCTGTCCGGTTTACCAAACATCATTCCTGATCTGGCTGTTGATCTGTTTAATGCCATTGATAAGGATAATGATTTAAGTAAAGCACAGGAAATCTGGAAAAGACTCCAACCAATTGCTTACTACTTTATGTATGAGCGCGTAGGTCAAAATGCGTCACCTCATTGGTTGGCCGTTTTCAAAGAGGCCTTACGGTTGATGGGTGAGGATTTTGGTTTACCACGTCTGCCAACCAAAGAGATGTGCTCAGAGGATAAAAAGGTCCTGCAAAAGTATCTCTATCAAGTCTACCCAGATCTGGTTGAAAAGCCATAACAGGAAACTAAATGGTTCAGTGTACAGCAAAGGGCACTGAACCATAAATGGTAAAAAAAGTAGAAAATCTCATTAGAAATAGGTACAACTACGGAACCAGAATTGCAGTTTTATTGTTTCATTTGCTGAAGTTTGTGGGCATGAACCATCATTCTCAAAGGGGAGGTCAGTACATGAAAGGTTTAAAAGCGATTTATCTGGCATTATTTTTTTTCTGTCTGTTAGCTGCGGGACCGGCTCTGGCAAGTAAGGTAACGATAAAAATCGGTTATCCTGATGCAACCATGACCAAGGTTGGTGATTATGCTCTGCCATTTCCAACCTATGCGGCCATGCTTACCTTTAAAAATGCTGTTGAAGCCAGTACTCAGGGTGAAGTCAGTGTTGAAATCTTTGCCGGGGGCTCCCTCGGTGATCACCGTTCCAACCTAGAACAGATACTGATTGGTAATATTCAGATGGCCGGTCCCTCTGATGGCCCAATTGCCAACTTTTACCGTGATATCCAGGTTTTTTCGATTCCATACCTGTTCGCTGATGCCCTCGATTATTACACCCTGATGGATGGTAAATTCATGCAGGGATTTTTCGACGACATGGCAAAAAAATCAGGTCTAAGAATTATTTCTACCTTTGAAAATGGTGGTTTCAGAAACTTCAGTAACAGCAAGCGCCAGGTTAAAACCGCTGCTGATATGAAGGGGCTGAAGATCAGAACCATGGAAATCCCATCTCATATGGAAATTGTTAAAGCCCTGGGTGGTGCACCAACACCGATTGCCTGGACCGAACTTTATACTTCACTGCAGACCGGTGTTGTCGATGGTCAGGAAAACTCACCGCTGACAACCATGCTTGGTTCCATTCAGGAAGTTCAAAAGTATTACACTCTCGATGGCCACATCTTAGGACCAGCCTTTTTGGTTATCGGCGAAGACTTCTACCAAGGATTATCGAAAGAACATCGTAAAGCTGTAGATGAAGCCTCTGTTAAAGCGACTCTTGCTGCACGTGGTGTCGTCCGTGTTGCAGATTCACTGGCCTTGCAGGCTTTGATTGATGATCCGGGTATCGAAGTTTACAAGCCAACTCCAGCCGAGCTTGACTCCTTCAAGGTGGCACAAAAGCCGGTAGTGGAATATCTGAAGAAGAACATCAACAAAGATTATGTTGAGCAGATTCTCATTGAGAGTGAAAAGGTGACCAAGGCAAGATTAAATTAACCGTTTTACCGGTATTACCAAGAAGAGCGAACGATATTATTCATCCAGTGTGTGGTGGTGTCATACTGCCACCACACAGATTTAAGGAAGGTGTTATGAGGGCAGTTGCCTTATGTATTCTCGGACTCCTTGATAAACTGGATAGCCTTATCAAAGTCTTATGTATTGTTATTGTCGGTGCCATGACCTGTGTTGTTGTTGCACAGGTGGTATTCCGTTACTTTTTTGCCAACCCGCTGACCTGGACAGAGGAACTGTCGCGTTATCTGTTGGTGTGGGGTGCCTTTTTAGCCGGTAGCTCCCTGGTCAAAAGGCAGGAAAACATGTTTGTTGATTTTTTCATCAATAAGCTGTCACCAGCCAAATTAAGACTGGTCAAATTGTTTACCCACGCTGTGACCTTCTGTTTTTTGATTTTTCTTCTCTACTATGCCTACAAAGTCATACCGCGAATTGCTATGCGACAACTGACACCGGCTTTAGGTATTCGCATGTTCTATGTTCAGGTGTCGATTATTATCGGTCTTGGGCTTATGATTTTGCAGACTGTGCGGGTTTTTCTGGCCGATCTTCTGGACAAGGGGGCCTGATATGTTTGAATTCAGCATTGCCACCGTACTGTTATTTGTCTGTATTCTTATCGGCTTACCAATTGCTTTTGCTATTGGCCTGACCTCAGTTATTTACATTATCATTACCAATCCAAGTAACCTGACGGTTATTCCGCTACGGATGTTTGCCGGTGTGGATTCCTTCATCCTCTTAGCCATTCCCCTGTTTGTTCTGGCGGCAGAAATTATGGTCAAGGCTGAAATATCGAAGCGTCTATTCGATTTTGTGAAGATTTTTGTCGGCCGTTTCACCGGTGGCCTGGCCTATGTCAACATTTTAGCCAGTACCATATTTGGCAGTATCTCAGGTGCCGCATTATCCGATATCGCTGGTCTTGGTTATATCGAGATTCAGGCCATGAAGGATAATGGCTATCGTAAAGATCTGGCCTGTGCCATAACCGCAGCCTCATCGATCCAAAGTCCGTTGATCCCGCCCAGTAATATTATTGTTATCTATGGCGGCATTATGAGTATTTCAATCGGTGCTTTATTTATGGCCGGGGTTATTCCTGGTTTACTGATTGCTTTTGGCCAGGTTTTCTATATTTTTTTTCGCGCCAAAAAATTAGGTCTAAAGAAGGATGAATATCGTTACAGCAAGCAGGAGATACGCTCGATTTTAAAAGATGGGCTGGTCGCCATTATGATGCCGGGAATCATTCTGTTTGGTATTGTCGGCGGTATAGTTACCCCAACTGAAGCTGCTGCTGTTGCGGTCGTATATGCCCTGGTCGTTGGCATGTTTATTACGCGTAAAGTCACCTGGCGAGATATTCCCCAGAGTCTGTGGATTGCCGGAAAAACATCAGCCAATCTGGTTCTGATTATTTCCCTGTCAAGTGTGTTCAGCTGGGCCTTGGGAATTGAAAATATTCCAACCAAAATTGCCGGGTTCATGCTGTCTATATCTAGTAACCCTTATATTCTGCTGCTAATGATTAACGTTATCCTCATTGTCATTGGTATGTGGATGGAAATTGGTGCCGCAATTGTGTTGTTTGCACCGATTCTGGCACCCATTATGTACAAGGTCGGTGTGCATCCTGTGCACTTTGCCATGGTGATGATTACCAATCTGACAGTCGGATTGATCACTCCCCCGGTTGGTGTTGTTCTTTATGCAACGTCTGCAGTTGGTGATGAAAAGTTCGAGCGGATTGTCAAAGCAATCATGCCATTTTTGGTCCTGGCCTTAATCGATATTCTTCTGATCACGTTTTTCCCTTCATTGGTCATGATGTTACCCAAATTGACCGGCTTTCTTTAACTATAAGCGAAGCATGAAGAGGAATGTGATCTCCACCAATTTGGGCACAACTGCACTCGAGGTGCGCGTTGTGTATGGAGGACAGTATGAGTGCTCCGATATTTTTAGGTTCCGGCCGCTATTTGCAGGCTTCGGGAGCAATCGAGTACGTTGGTAGAGAAACAGGTTACTTTGGCCATAAAGCTATTGTTGTCGCAGGTGATACCTCGTGGGGCATTGTTGGTGACAAGATCATTGCCAGTCTGAAACGGTATGATATTGAATATTTTCGCTATCCTTTTAGTGGCTATTGTGGAGAAGACAACACTCTTAAAATAACTAAAGGCATTAAAGATTTTGGTGCTGATGTTGTCATTGCCGTTGGTGGTGGTCGCTGTATGGATGCCTCTAAATGGGCAGCGCATATCAATCAGCTGCGGATTGTCACTGTTCCGACATCTGCTGCCACCTGTGCTGCGTGCGTTGCATTATGTATCCACTACCATAATGACGGTTCTTTGGATAAGGCTCAGTATGCTGATGAAGATGTCGCTGCGGTTATTGTTGATGATGATATCCTGGCTTTATCTTGTCCTCCTCATTTAAACCGATCCGGTATGATCGATGCTTTAGGTAAGTGGCCTGAACTGACTTTTAGTGGTGCTTATTCACCGAGCTGGACCGATAACGTGACCACAAGGCTAGGGGTGAAAATTGCCGATTTCACTTTTCGTAATTATTTACAAATTGGGCGTCAGGCCATGGCTGACCTTGAGAAAGGTAGTCTAACGAAAGAAGCGTCTGATCTGTTTAGTCTTAACCTATTACATACTGGAATGATTTCATCACTGGTAACCGGTGGCCGGCAATTGGCGGTTGCCCATGCCATCTATTATTGTGTCACCCGTCAATATCCAGAACAGCGCCAAAAATATCTCCATGGTGAAATTGTCTCATCGGGGCTCGCTTTGCAGATGGCAATAAATGGTTGTTCCCAAGCAGAGATCGCAGAGTTGGTATTATTGCTTAAGGATATCGGTGCTCCGTCGTGTATTAGTGATATCGATGTTCCTGCGACTACTAAAAACAAGGCCATTCTGTTCGATTTTATCAAGGACAATGTCGAAGTTCCTGACCTGGTAATGAAAGAGGTTGGCAAACAGGTTCAACTCCTGACAAAATAAGAGTAAGAAACTATCTGGACCTGTTGCTGAGATGGAGTGGTGAGCTTATGAAGCAAAAAGTTTGTGTCGTTGGTAGCCTCAACATGGATCTGATTGTCAGGGTAGAGAATTTTCCTCAGCCCGGTGAAACAATTCGTGGCCACGCATTTGATATGCTCCCAGGGGGAAAGGGGGGGAACCAGGCGGTTGCTCTGGCACGTCTGGGGGCCGATGTCACTATGGTCGGAGCGGTTGGGGACGATGTTTTTGCTGAGCAGTATCGGCAGGTTTTTGCTGCTGAAGGGATCGGTACCGACTCTCTCTTGGTCTTAGCCGGAACGCCGACAGGCACCGCATTGATTCAAGTTGATGGCGACGGACAAAATACCATCTGTATCGTTGCAGGTGCTAACGAACAAGTCACAGCCCAAGTTGTCACTAGCCAGAGACATGTTATTGAAGCGGCATCGGCATTGCTGTTACAGCTTGAAATCCCTTTATCGTCAGTGCTTTGTGCAGCCCGCTTGGCACAAGCCGAGAAGGTCCCTGTTATTCTTGACCCCGCGCCGGCATGTGAGTTGCCTGAAGAGCTTTATCAATTGGTAGACTATATCACTCCCAATGAAACCGAAGCCGCCTTTTTGACCAACGAAGATACAACTACGGACGCGGGTATTGAGAGCGCAGCACGGGTCTTGCGCCAACGTGGTGTGGCTTGTGTCATTATTAAGGCGGGTGAGCGCGGGTCTTTTGTTCTTGATGAGCAAGGCTTCAGGTCGTGTCCTGGCTTTAAGGTGGATGTGGTCGATACGGTCGCAGCTGGTGACTCCTTTAATGCCGGTTTTACCCAAGCTTTATTGAGTGGCAAAAAGGTTGATGATGCCATTATTTATGCTAATGCAGTTGCTGCGCTGGCAGTTACAAAAGCAGGTGCCCAAAGCGCTATGCCGACCATGGCAGAGGTTAATCAGTTATTGGCAGTACAGAAGTCACTATAATTCCCTTTTAGAGTAACTTTCCTGGGGTAATTGACAACCCGTAGCGATTAGTTAAACTTCTAGAATACTGTCGCTTTTCTGCCAGGAGGTACACTATGAAGCAGACTGTTAAGGATATTTTACAGGAAAAAGGAAGTGATGTTTTAACCGTTTCCCCGACTGAAACTGTTTTTAACGCCTTAGAAAAAATGGCGGAAATCAATGTTGGGGCGGTCGTCGTTCTCGATAATCACGGAACTGTTGTCGGTATTATGTCGGAACGGGATTATGCCCGCAAGATTGTTTTAAAGGGGATCTCTTCGTTAGATACTCCGGTTGGTAACATTATGAGTAAGACGGTGGAGTTTACTCATCCGAACAACAGTATTGAAGAATGTATGGCACTGATGACCGAATCCCGTTATCGCCATTTACCGGTTATTGATGGCGGCGAACTGGTCGGAATGATCTCAATTGGTGACCTGGTAAAGGCTACTATTGAAGAAAAAGAATTTATGATCAACCAACTCCGAAACTATATTAAGTCGGGCTGATGGCCAATTTATCATTTATGACTGCTATTGTTTTATGCCGACGGTAATGAAGAAATAAAAAATTCGTGATTAAGTTGAGGTGAGAAAAACTAAACTACAGATCTTTTTAATTCGTTTGAAGTCACCGGAAAATTAATGCTATCAAAGGGGTGTGCGCGTGGCAAAGCGAGCGCTGTAAAAGTCCTAACAGCATAATTTTTACACGTGACCTCGCTCACGTTTTACCCCTGTCGGCTTCTCCCCGCCAGGGGATTTTTTTATTCAAGTTCAAGGCCAAACCCACTCTCTGAAAACATTTTGTTTTTATCAATGTTTTGCCTTCCGATAGCGCTGTTTATTTATATCAGTGCCCCCCCTTCAAATCAAAATAAGTAAAATTCCTTCGTAGCTTATGTGAATTTAAGTCAACTATTCCTCTCTATAATTCGTTTGACGTCATCAATAGCCCTGGTTAATGATCGCTTCTATTACATTGTTTTAGATGGCCAATAACAATTTTGGGCTGACAAGGTCTATCCGTTGTAAGCGGAAGCCGGACAGTTGAAATTGACCAACAGGATGGATGTTATGAATCACTTAAAAAAGATCGTCATTGCACCAGACTCATTTAAAGAAAGTTTAAGTTCCATGGAAGTCGCTGATCAAATTGAGGCAGGCTTTCGCGCTATTTATCCAGCTGCTGATTACATCAAACTCCCTATCGCTGATGGAGGTGAGGGGACCGTTGCTGCATTGGTGGCTGCAACAGGGGGAGACGTTGTCCATCAGCGTGTGACCGGGCCACTTGGTCATGACGTCGATTCCTTCTATGGGCGCTGTGGTAACGGCGCTACTGCTGTGATCGAAATGGCTGCTGCAAGCGGTCTGGACCTGGTCCCGGTTGAGCAGCGCAATCCATTAATTACAACAAGTTATGGTACTGGTGAACTGATTCGTCATGCTCTTGATGAAGGGGTCAGGGATCTGATTATCGGTATTGGTGGTAGTGCGACCAATGATGGTGGCAGCGGCATGTTACAGGCTCTTGGTGCGCAGTTGCTTGATAGGGACAACAAGCAGATCGGCAATGGTGGTAGTGCCCTTGAAGGGTTGAAAAAGATCGATATCAGTCGCCTTGATGCACGCTTAAAAGATTGTCGTATTCAGGTTGCCTGTGATGTTGATAACCCTTTAACGGGCAGCCGTGGTGCTTCGGCCATATTCGGGCCTCAGAAAGGGGCAACTGAAGCGATGATCGAAGTGCTGGATCGTAACCTAGGTCATTTTGCAGAGTTAATTCGTCGTGATTTAGGTTTGGATGTTGAAAACACTTCTGGTGCCGGTGCCGCAGGAGGTATGGGTGCTGCTTTGCTTGCTTTTATGAATGCTGATCTGCGACCAGGAGTTGCTATCGTTGTCGAGGCAATCAAACTCTCGGATGCCGTTCAGGGAGCAGATCTGGTCATTACTGGCGAGGGACGCATGGACGGCCAGACGGTTTTTGGTAAGGCTCCGATCGGAGTCGCTAAAGTTGCCAGAGAATACAAAGTCCCGGTGATTGGCCTTGCTGGCAGTCTTGGTGCCGGGGTTGAAGCTGTTTATGAACATGGCATCGATGCAGTTTTCAGCGTTGTGCCAGGGCCCTGCCACCTTGAAGATGCTCTTGTCGAAGCGCGTAACAACCTCAGACTGTCAGCTCGTAATGTTGCCGCTTTGCTGCGTTTTTCCTGATTTGAAAATTTGACTACAAGGAGTGTTTTTCTATGTTTCGTCGTACCAAGATTGTTTCTACCCTCGGACCGGCCAGTGATGGTGAGGGGCAACTCAGTGCTCTGATTGATGCCGGGGTTAATGTTTTTCGTCTCAATTTCTCCCATGGTGACCATCAGGATAAGCTTGCCTTGATTGAGCGCATCCGGAAAGTAGCTGCTGAAAAGGCGAGTAATGTCGCCATCCTTGGTGATCTGCAAGGACCTAAAATCAGAACTGGTCTGATGAAGGGTGGCTTTATGGAACTGGTTAACGGTACCGAGGTAGTTGTTACAACAAGCACGGTAGCTGGTGAGGGTACTACGATACCAACCATTTACGAAAATCTGCCGACTGATGTCAAAGCGGGAGATCGCATTCTGCTGGATGACGGACTGATGGACCTGGTCGTGCTGGGCACTGATGGGCAAGACGTAAAGTGTCGTGTTGTTACAGGCGGAAAGCTTAAAGATCGTAAAGGGATTAACCTTCCTGGGGTCAAGGTTTCAGCTCCGGCTATGACCGAAAAAGATTTAGAGGATCTTGAATTTTGTATAGCTCAGAAAGTTGACTTTATTGCCTTGTCATTTGTGCGTAAGGCCGCAGATGTGCAGCACCTGAAAGATATTTTGGCGGCGAAAAAATTTGCCCCGATGATTGTGTCTAAGATAGAGAAGCCGGAGGCCGTTGATGCCTTTGATGAAATCCTGGAGGTCACAGATGCGGTGATGGTAGCGCGTGGTGATCTAGGGGTAGAAATCAGTCCGGAAAAGGTACCATTGATTCAGAAGATGATTATTCAGAAATGCAATGCTGCTGGTAAGCCTGTCATTACCGCGACGCAGATGCTTGAAAGCATGATCTCAAATCCACGACCAACCCGGGCCGAGGTGTCTGATGTTGCTAACGCCATTCTGGATGGTACTGATGCCATCATGCTGTCTGGCGAAACAGCTGCCGGTAAATATCCGGTGGAAGCTGTTCAGGTGATGGATCATGTCGCGCGCGATGTTGAAAACAGTGAAGAGTATCTGGGACGTAGCGCTCCTCTGTCTTCTGCTAGCGCAGATTTGACCGAGGCCATCGGTCAAGGAGCCTGTCAGATTGCCGAATATGTCGACGCCCGCGCGATTTTCGCCTTTACCCAAACCGGAAGTACTGCTGCTTTGGTGTCTAAGTATCGGCCTAACCGACCTATTTATGCCATGACTCCCAATGCTGCGGTTAAGCGCCGTATGGCATTGTATTCCGGGGTGAGGGCGATTTGTGTCGAAAATCAGGAAGCAACCGAACAGCAAATTGTTGCGGTAGAAAAAGCTGCGTTGCAAGCCGAAGTTGTTCAATCTGGAGATGTAACAGTCATTACCATGGGGAGCCCGGTAGTAGAAGCAGGAAGTACCAATCTGGTGAAGGTTCACACGGTCATAAAGTATCGCTGAGGCGTTACAAAATAGCTGACGTTATTGGATTTACAAAAGAAATTACAGATGAATTCAACTCAATTATCGGGCAGTTTAATTCGTTTGACGTCACTCTGCTTAGGTTGATATTTCTACCAGAGTAAAAAACAGTTTGTTTTACAAGTATTGGTGCTGGACCAGAAAGCATGGCTGGCAACCCAGGCAGAGCTCAGATTCAAAACAGCAGTTTTGGGAGATACCGGTTAAGTTAGTGGCGTGTCATGGCGAGTACGACCTATTCGTATCTGTCCGATGATAGCCGAATCTATTCAAGGAGTAAGTATTATGAGTCAGATTGAAGAGTCTGTACGTAAAGAATTAGAGGAGCGTGCCTATAACATCAGGCGGAAAGCGCTGCTCATGGGAGAGGTGCAGGGGCAGGGCTACATCGGCCAGGCGCTTGACGTTGCCGATATTCTGGCAGTCAGCTATTTCCGGGCACTTAACTATAAAGCAGAAGATCCTGAGTGGGATGGTCGTGATCTATTCCTGCTGTCCAATGGTCACTTTGCTATTGGCTTGTATGCGGCCTTATTGGAAGCCGGTATCATTCCACTGGAAGAACTTGAAACCTATGGTGGTGATGGCAGCCGTTTGCCTATGTCTGGTATGGCCAGCTATACACCTGGTATGGAAATGTCCGGCGGCTCTCTTGGTCAAGGCTTACCAATCGCTGTTGGTCACGCTTTGGGTATGAAATATAACAATAATCCAGCTTTTGTTTACACTCTCTTTTCAGATGGTGAGCTTGACGAAGGTTCGGTCTGGGAAGCAATGCAGTCAGCTTCTCACCATAAATTAGACAACATGATCGCGATTGTTGATGTCAACAATCAGCAGGCAGATGGCCCATCCAGCGAAATTATGGCATTTGAGCCGCTAAAGGAAAAGTGCGAAGCGTTCGGGTGGTACACTCAGCGGATCGATGGCAACGACATGGAACAGGTGATTACCGCTTTTGATAATGCTCGTAATTGCACAGAAGCGCGACCCCGTATGATCATCTGCGATACCTTGATGGGTAAAGGTGTCAAATTCCTTGAAGAACGTGAAAAGAACCACTTTATCCGGGTTGATGAGCATGAGTGGCAGATTGCATTGCAGCAGCTTGAAGATGGGAGGAACGCATGAGTAACGGGGAAAAGAAAGTACGTTTGAAAACATCTGCGATGATCGCATCCATCGCAGATGCTGATCAGCAAACCAGACCGGCTCCTTTTGGTCATGCTCTGGTTGCCGCTGCCCGCGATCGTAAAGATATTGTCGGAATGTCAGCTGACCTGGCTAAGTATACCGATCTGCACATTTTCCGCGATACCTATCCAGACCGTTTCTTTCAAATGGGAATGGCAGAGCAGTTACTTATGGGAGCTGCCGCTGGTGTCGCTCACCAGAAGTTGATGCCATTTGTCACGACTTATGGTGCTTTTGCTTCACGCCGTGCCTTCGATTTTATCCATCAGGCGATTGTTGAAGATCATCTCAACGTTAAAATCTGCTGTGCTTTACCTGGTCTGACCACTGGTTACGGCCCAAGCCACTGTGCCGTTGAAGATACCGGCATGTTTGCAACGATCCCGAACATGGTTGTCATCGATCCATGTGATGCAGTCGATATTGAGCAGGCTGTGCCAGCAATGATCGAACATGATGGTCCTGTTTATATGCGTCTGCTGCGTGGCCAGGTGCCAGTTGTTCTGGAAGAATATGATTATAAATTTGAAATTGGTAAGGCGAAGTTCCTGGTTGAAGGGGATGATGTCTTATTTATTTCAACCGGACTGTTGACTATGCGTACCCTGGAGGCTGCTAAAAAGCTGGCTGAAGATGGTATTAAGGCCGCTGTTTTGCACTGCCCAACGATTAAGCCTTTGGATGTTGAAACTATCCTGGCTGCGTGTAGCAAGCCAGGTCGCCTGGTTGTAACAGCGGAAAACCATACTATTATGGGTGGTTTGGGAATGACTATAGCGGCAGAACTGCTACGGGCCGGTGTAACACCGACTTTCCGTCAGATTTCATTGCCAGATGAGTTCCCATTAGCCGGTGCATTGCCAACCTTGCACGATAAATATGGTATCTCTACAACGGCAATCATCCGTCAGGTTAAAGAATGGTATAACGCCTGATTCAGGTTTTAACCTTCTGATTGCTGATATTAAGGCCTGCTACCTCAGGGTGGCAGGCTTTGTTGTATCTGATATTTGGCAAGCGGCTGTGATTTTTTTCAACGCAGAGGCGCTGAGGTTGAGAAGAGGACTTGTTCTTTAGGGTCTAACCTATTAAGCGCTTTTCTCTGTGTTGTAACAGAATCTCAGTAACAACCCAGACAATGGCTTTTGTCACAAGGGCAGATTTTTTTCATATCTTCAATATAGCTGTCACTGAAATACCATCCGCTTTCTTCTCTGACATAACAACTGGTTTCTTGATAGCGATAGACGAAACTCTGTTGTTTGACAGTGACCACCGCTGTAGCGCTAGCAGTGTTAGCGTTGCTATGGCTTTTGATCAGATCAAAACATAGCCATTCAAGCGTTTTTGCTTCAGTTTGATAATCCTCCCAATCAATGCTCTCCCTTTCCTTAGCAGTGTGACTGGCCTGTAGAAAAAAGAAGTTATTTGTGACGTGAGCTGTATACCTGGCCCGTGCCAATTGGTCCGGAGTCGCTTGCTTGTTTGTACCGCTGATTATAGGTTGGCAACAGTTCTGTAACGGCATTCCACTGTGACAAGGGCATTTTTCCATAGTGATCTGTTTTCTGACTAGAATGTGTCGTGTTCGAGTTCTGCAAACAGCCATTCCCGGAAAGAATTGATCTGTGGCAATTCGATGCGAGATTTTTTGATGTTGCAGGTGTAGCCATGGACCTTGATCCCGTCGGTGCCAAAGGGAGCAATGAGCCTGCCCTCTTTTAACTCTCGTTGGACCAGCAAGAGGCTATCAAGGCATACCCCGAGCCCGTCAATGGCCGAGCTTATCGCCATAAAAGAGCGGTTAAATCTATGCCCGCGGGCGAGATCAAGATCTACACCGCCATTATGATTGATCCAGTCCCGCCAGCGAATAAGACAATGTTCACTATGGATGAGTGTATGATGTTTCAGGTCTTCTGGTTCTTTGATCGGGTGTTCCCCTTCCATTAGTTTAGGGGAGCACAGGGGGACAATGGTTTCCTGTGGGAACGGTATAGCTACAATCCCAGCTGGATTAATTTGCCGGATGCCATAGCGGATATCAACGTCAACTGTTTCCGAAATGGCCTCGGTAATGGTGGATGATGTGTTCAGGCGAACATCAATATCTGGATGTTCAGCACTGAAGCGCGCAATCCTCGGCATTAGCCATTGGGTCGCAAAGCTCGGTGATGAATTCAGGGTAACGATGTTACTTTTTGATGTTCTGCCCAGTTCACGGGTGGCAACTTCGATACGGTGAAAGGCAGCGGAGACCTCTTCGGCGTAACGGCGCCCGGCGTCTGTCAGGACAACAGCGCGGTGAACGCGGTGAAACAGGCGTATGCCGATGTCGCTTTCAAGCTGCTTAATCTGATGGCTGATAGCTGATGGTGTTACAAACAGTTCTTCAGCGGCGAGGCCGAAAGATTCATGTCGGGCGGCGGCTTCAAAGGCCTGTATAGCTTTAAGTGCTAAGCGGCTGTTGCTCATTTAACTGCTCTTTAGTTGGGAGGGGCCAGTGGCGCTCCTGATTAGTGTCGATAAACACGTGTGCGATGTTCAAATTGTAAACAGAGTAAAGTTTCTATAAAACGATCCGGGATGTAACGCTTGTAAGCTTATATTTTTGCTAGTGTCAGTGAAAGAGAATATATTCGTTAAGAAAGAGAACAGAGTTTTCTGTACTGTTTCGTTTAAGCATGATACTTTGCCTCTCTGCTTTTTTTGTTGTTTTTCTAATTGATAATTAGATCAATATTTTAGGTATATCAATAGCTTATCTTCGGGGGGCTCATCATTTTACCTGTAGGATCTTTATCTGTAAATACGAATATAGTTTTATCAGAAATTGTCGCATCAGGAAATTTTTAGGATAAAAATTCTGACGGAAATTTATAATGATTTTTAGATGAATTGACCTCACCTATTTGCCATTTTAATTCGTTTGACCGGTGGTAGTCAAGGTGGTAGTTTCTCCAGAAATAGATAGCTGTTTTATTTAAGTTTTCATATTTAAGTATTTGATAGTAAAGGGATAATTAAAGTTTCTATAGTTGGTTAAAAAGATATTTTTGAGAAAGGGATCTGTCCATAAACAGTTTTTTGAGTAGTTGGATTTTGTGAGGCAAATGAAGTTGTTAGCTTGGTCCTGACCCGAAATTGTGAATCGTTGGTTTACTAACCGTCAATGTACGAAAGTAGCATGTTTTCCCTTTGAAAGGAGAGTCTTGATGAAGAGAATGTTTCGCGTAATTACTACTGTTACAGTTGCGGCTGTGATGCTGGTCTCAACAGTCCAGGCAGGTGAACTGGTCTTTGGCCATGGTGCAAACCCAGGCAATCCCCGTTATGACGCTGCTGAAATGTTCGGTCAGCTGGTTACTGCTTGCTCCCCAGATATGGATGTAAAAGTTGCTCCTTCGGCAACCATGGGCGACGATTCAGAGATGTTAACTTCCGCTCAGGCTGGTATTATTCAGATGTCAGCTAACTCTCAAGGCCCACTGGCTCAGATCATTCCGGAGATCGGTATGCTTGGCCTGCCTTTCCTGTTTAAGGATCTGCCCAACGTCTGGAACGTTCTTGACGGAGAAATTGGCCAGCTGCTTGATAAAAAAGCGAATGAAGCAGGGCTGAAAATTATCACCTTCTGGGATAACGGTTTCCGTCAGACAACCCATACCAAAAAATTCGTTGATTCTCTTGATGCGATCAAAGGAATGATGATCCGTACTCCACCAGATGAAGTTACCACCGATATTTTCAAAGCTTTAGGAGCGACTCCAGCACCACTGGCGTGGTCAGAATTGCCAACCGCTCTGCAGGCTGGTACTTTTGAAGGTCAGGAAAATCCTCTGACTAACATCTACTCAGCTAAAATTCACACTATTACTCCATACATCACCATGACTGACCACAAGTATGAAAGTACTCCAGTCGTTGCCAGCCTCATGTGGTGGCAGTCATTATCTTCTAAAGAACAAGCTTGTGTCGTAAGTTCTGCAAAGCAGGCAGGCTGGTATCAGCGTGGTCGTTCTTATGTCGATAGTATTAGCCTGAAGAAAATTATGGAAAACGAAGGCGCTCAATTCAAGTCTGTCGACAAAAAAGTATTCCAGAACGCAACAGAGTCTGTCTACGCAAAATATGGGGAGAAATATGGAAGCTTCATCGATACCCTGCGCAAATCCGCAGCAGCAAACTAATATTAACGAAGGCGGATGTGCTCCAATGATCGGAATTTGTAAAAAAGTGACCAGCATTATCGATATGACCGGAATTGTCATTGTCTGTGGAACACTGGTTACTATGTTTGTTGCTCTATTGGTTAATGTCCTTCTGCGTTACATTTTCTCTGAAGGTATTACCTGGGCTTACGAAATGCACCACATTCTTCTCCCCTGGCTGGTTGCCGGGGGGGCAGTGATGGCTAGCGCCAGGGGAGCAAATATTGCTGTCTCTGTCTTGGTTGATGTTGTCCCAGAGGTGATCCGGCGTGTCATCGTCATTGCCGTTTATGTTGCAACTGCTGTGATTAGCTCAGTTGTCGCTTACACTTCCATGCCGATTGTCAGAGCAGCTAAATTCAGTCGTCTGCCGGAGACACACATCCCTCAGATGTATGGCTATATCAGCATTCTTTACTGTTTTTATGCGATAGCAATTATCGCAGCTCTTTATGCTATCCGTACTGCATTAGGCGAAAAGAGCGAATCAACCTCTGCTCAGTACAGTTGAGTTAGTGTTCAGCTTTTGCCGGGACACGTTTCAAAAAGGGCTGTGGCCTGAGTCATGGCCCTTTGGTTGCTTGCTGCATCGATTAAAGATTTGAAATTACGACCATTCAGGATCGTAAGGAGATAGTTTTATGGGAATGATAATAGTTTGGCTCTTTCCGCTGTTGCTGCTGCTTTCAGTGCCGGTGGCTTACTCAATGCTTGGTTCCTCCGCTGCAGTTCTGATGGTTGCCGGAAAGCCTCTGGCGGTTATTGCGCAACGGCTTTACACTCCGACCCAGAGCTTCCCGATGCTGGCCATCCCCTTCTTCATTCTGGCCGGTAGCCTGATGATGTCGGGCCAGTTTGGACAGCATCTGGTTAACTTTGCAAAACTTATGGTTGGCCGTATGCGCGGTGGGTTGGCACATGTCACCATTGTTGGCTCAGTCATGTTTGGTGGTGTTTCTGGTTCTGCGGTTGCCGATGCCTCAGCTTTAGGTAACGCCATGATTCCGGTCCAGAGAGATAACGGTATCCCTCTAGGTTTTGCCGGTGCCGTCAATTCTGCAGCATCGACCATTGCTGTTTTGATTCCGCCATCTATCCCGTTAATCCTTTTTGGTCTGGTTTCAAACGTCTCGATCATCGACCTGTTTATTGCCGGTATTCTCCCCGGCTGTATGATCGGTTTCGGGATGCTAGGTCTGGCCTGGGGGATTGCGACCCTGCGCGGCATGCCGAAAGCTGAAATTGAAGGTGGTTGGAAATCATTTAAAAAAGAAGCAATGCATGCTATGCCGGCTCTTATCATGCCGGTCATGATCATTGTTACATTACGTTTTGGTATCGCTACCCCGACGGAAGTCAGCGTCCTTGCCTGTGCATATTCACTATTCATCGCGACTGTAGTTTATAGAGATATGACCTGGAAGACTTTCTACCATGCGATTCTTGAAACCGGTGTCATGACTGGTGCCGTTATGCTTATCATCATGGGCTCTTCGGTTATCCAGTGGATTTTGACCGCTGAGCAGGTGCCGCAGAACCTGACAATCTGGTTGACCTCCTCACTGAGTGAACCATGGATGGTCATTTTAGCCCTGAATATTATCATGCTGATTGTTGGTACCTTCCTTGATTTGCCTGCTGCTGTCCTTTTGCTTGGACCGTTGTTTGTCGGTATTGCCAACGCGATCGGTCTTGACCTGGTTCAGTTGGGTCTGATGATGGTCGTCAACCTGGCAATCGGTCTCTATACTCCGCCGGTTGGTACCTGCCTGTTCATCTCGTCAACCATAGCGAAGGTGTCGATTGGGACGATTGTTAAGGAGTTAGTGCCGTTCTATGTATTCGCACTGATCATCCTGGGTCTGATCAGTTATGTCCCGGCCTTTACTATATATTAAGTTTCAACCTAATGGGGAAGCTACAGTCACTGCAGTAAGGTGGCTGTAGCTTGGATTCTACTCTAGCCCTGCAACAGGTGTAGAATCTGACCCCGCAGTTTCCTGCCTCGCGTAATTCTCCCCTTAGAGATATTTCACAATCGGTGTGTTTTAAGCACTAAGGCAGGACAACTTTATCCTCAGCCAGAAGATGGAGGCTATTGTGACAAATCAGGAAAAAATAACTGCTCTTAAAAGCAGAGCCAAAGAGTTAAGAAAAACTGCTCTGACTATGATTTACACAGCTCAGGAAGGGCATCCCGGCGGTTCATTCTCCGCTGCCGATTTTATCGCAGCGCTCTATTTTAATGAACTCAATTTACGTCCCGAAGAACCTCAATGGGCCGATCGCGATCGTTTTATTCTGTCGAAAGGGCATGTTTGTCCGATCCTGTATTCCGCTTTGGCTATGCGCGGATATTTTCCTATGGAAACGACCAAGACGTTACGTAAGCAGGGCTCCATTCTGCAGGGGCATCCATGCATGAAAAAATGTCCCGGTATTGATATCAGTACGGGATCTCTTGGCCAAGGGCTGTCAACCGCTGTTGGTATGGCTATTGCCGCAAAACGCGATGGTCGTGATTATCGCGTTTTTTCTATGATTGGGGATGGCGAAACACAGGAAGGTCAAATCTGGGAAGCAGTGATGTGCGCGGTGAAGTATAAGCTCGATAACCTGACCATTATTGTCGATGCCAACCGCTTGCAGAATGATGGTACCTGCGAAGAAATCATGCCGAGTGGCGACTTTGAAGCTAAATTCAAAGCCTTTGGCTGCGATGTCCAGGCAATTGACGGGCACAATATGGAAGAGATCGTTGCTGCTTTTGAAGCAAATCGGAATAACAACAATCAGATACCAAAGGTTATTGTCGGCCATACGGTAAAAGGGAAAGGCGTCTCTTACATGGAAGATGTCGTTGCCTGGCATGGGGGAGCTCCCAACGATGAACAATATGCTCTGGCCATGAAAGAGATTGAGGAGGCTTAAAAATGGAAGCAAGACCAACCAGAGAAGCATACGGTGAAGCAATCCTTGAACTGGGTAAAGCCAATAAGGATATTTTTGTTGTCGATGCTGATATCGCCAAGCCCTGTATGACGATTCCCTTTTCGCAACAGCTGCCGGATCAACACGTTAATGTCGGAATTGCCGAGCAGAATGCTGCTGGAGTCGGTGCCGGCCTGGCGACAACTGGTAAGATACCCTTCGTAACCACCTATGCTGTATTTGGCAGCATGCGCATGTGTGAGCAGATTCGTCAAGAAATCTGCTACCCAGGTCTGAATGTCAAGATCGCCTGTTCGCACGGTGGTCTAACTCCCGGAACCGATGGTGCTAGTCATCAGGGAAGTGAAGATATGGGGGTACTGCGTACTCTGCCCAACATGACGATTATTATGCCAGCTGATTTCAACTCGGCTAAGAAGCTGGTTAAAGCTGCGGCAGAGTATGTCGGTCCGGTCTATTTACGCTTTACTAAAAATCCCATGCCTTCACTATATGATGAGGGGGTAGAGCTGACCATAGGCAAAGCTAATCAGCTTAAAGAAGGAAAGGACGTGGCCCTGATCGCTAATGGTGACACGGTCAACCTGGCCATGACGGCGGCTGCTGAACTGGAAAAACAGGGACATACCGTACGGGTTCTTGATATGCATACTATCAAACCCCTTGACATTGATGCGGTCAATAAAGCTATTGATGAAATCGGTAAAATTGTTACTGTTGAGGATCATAACATCCTTAACGGCCTTGGTAGTGCAGTGTGTGAGGTTGTTGCTGAAAAAGGCAAGGGGATTGTTAAACGGATTGGTATTCAGGATCAGTTCGGGGAGTCGGCGCAATATGAGTTCCTGATGAATAAGAATGGCATCACTGTTGAAAATATTGTAGCGGAAGCTAGTCAGTTGATTCTCTCTTAACTAGTTTTCATCTGGAAACGGCCCTTTTCCGCCGTGGCTGTGTCAATCTGCGGGCTTGCTTGTGCGACGTAAAGTACTACGTCTTAAGCGCAAGCCCTTGATTTCCTAGCCACAACGAAAAATTGCTCGTTTCCAATCTGAAAACTTAAAAGTTTCAATTTAGAGTTCCCGGATAGAAATTACCTAAGAAGGATAAGGAGTTTTTAAAGATGAAAATTGTTATTTTAGATGGTTACACCTTAAACCCAGGTGATTTGAGCTGGGAAGGGTTTGAAAAATTGGGTGATGTAACTTGTTACGATCGCACTGAGCCCCAGGATATTGTAAGTAGAATTGCTGATGCTGAAGCAGTTATTACCAACAAAACTCCCTTAACCAAGGAGACATTTGACGCGTGTCCAAGCATTAAATATGTTGGCGTTCTGGCCACAGGTTACAATGTTGTCGATGTTGCCGCGGCCAAAGAAAAGGGAATTCCTGTTACTAATATTCCTACTTATGGAACCACTGCCGTATCTCAGTTTGTTTTTGCTCTGTTGCTGGAAATTTGTCACCATGTTCAGGATCATAGCAGTGCGGTCTATAAGGGGGACTGGGAAAGTTGTCCCGATTTCTGCTTCTGGAATCATCCCCTGATTGAGCTTGCTGATAAAACCATTGGTTTTGTTGGCTTTGGTCGCATTGGCCAACAAGCGGCTAAGATTGCCCAAGGGTTCAGCATGAATGTATTGGCTTATGACGCTTATCCAAATAAAGAGCTTGAAAGCAACGGCATTAAGTACGTTGATCTTGATACTCTCTATGCTGAATCTGACGTTATCTCATTACATTGCCCACTGTTTGAAACGACAGAAGGTATGATCAACGAAAATTCTATTGCCAAAATGAAAGATGGTGTCATTATCATCAACACCTCTCGCGGTCCTCTGATTGTTGAACAAGATTTGGCCGCAGCGCTTAAATCAGGAAAGGTGAAAGCTGCCGGTGTCGATGTTGTGTCAACCGAGCCGATCAAAGGGGATAATGTTTTGTTACAGGCACCAAATTGCTTCATTACACCACATATTGCCTGGGCTCCACTCGAAGCACGGGCGCGTCTATTGAACACTGCAGTAGATAATCTGGCATCTTTTAAAGATGGTGAAGTGATTAATACCGTGAACTAAAATTTTTATTTATAGTTCGAGCCTTAATTGTTCTTGCACTCCGCTTGATATCCAAGTGGAGTGCACGTTTATAAAGCGTCCTTAATCAGTCTGATAGCGCAGGGGGGTAGTACCATATGTCGTCGCCAAAAACTGCTTTTATCGATGGCGCCAGGGCTATGGTTCCGCTAATTTTTGGCGCTTTGCCCTTTGCCGTCATCGCAGGGTTATCCGCCGTGGGAGTCGGTCTGTCAAAGGTTGCTGCTTTGGGCATGGCACACTTGGTTTTTGCTGGTGCTGCTCAATTGGCGATTGTTGATCTTATCGGTCATCATGCCTCTACATTTGTCATTATTTTAACGGCCTTAGTTATCAATTTACGTTTCTGTGTCTATAGTGCTTCTTTAGCGCCTCACTTTCAGCATTTACCATTAACCTGGCGTGGCAGCCTTGCATATCTAATAACTGATCAGTCTTTTGCTATCTCTATTTCAGCTTTTGATCATCAATGCAAAGAATTCAAGCATTGGTATTATCTGGGAGGGGCATTAACCATGTGGGCTACCTGGCATATAGGGACTATGGCAGGAGTTTTCCTTGGGACTCAGATCCCGAAAACATGGGGACTGGATTTCGCTATCCCATTGACTTTTCTTGCCTTACTGTTTCCTGCTATTAAAGATAAAGCATCATTGGTTGCTGCTCTGGTTGCAGGTTCCCTTGCTCTGGCTTGTCATTCTTTACCCTATAATCTAGGTTTGTTTATTGCGACGCTAGCTGGTATCGGTTCTGGGTACCTGGTGAGCAGGAGGCGGCAGCATGGCTGAAGAAAATGTGCAGTTATGGGGCATGATGATTGTTATTGGCATAGGGACCTTCATGCTGCGTTTTTCCTTTATTTGGCTATTCGGGCGTGGCAAGGTGCGTCCTGAAATTGAGCAGCTTCTAAAGTTTGTTCCTGCTTCAGTGCTCGCTGCCCTGGCATTACCAGCATTTGTTTTCTCTTCATCGGCCTCTTTTTCATTGACCAATCCCCGATTATTAGCAGGATTGGTAGCAGCCATGGTTGCCTGGCGGTCACGCAATGTTTTATTGACAATAGTTATTGGTATGGCAGCTTTGTGGTTGATTACTAACCTTTATAGATAATTTGAGAGTCGAACCGGTCCTTTTATTCCCCTTTTAATTTTTAAAAAATCGCATTATTATCAATAGGATATTTCATTCGTTAAAGAGATTGAGGCATTGTAAACCACATAAGGACAATACCTGAAAGGATACTGGATGAGTCTGATCAACCTGCAGGAAGCTATGGCAATTGCCGCTGCACAAAAGGGTGCTTTGGGGGCTTTTAACGTCACGTGCTGGGAAATGGCACCAGCTATTGTTGCAGCTGCGCAAAGCGCAGATTTTCCGGTTGTTCTACAGGCTCAGTGGCCTTTTCTTGACTATGCCGGGTGCGAAGTCGCCAGTCATTTTTTAGCCGATCTTGCTGTTCGGTCCAAGATTCCAGTGGTATTGCAAGTTGATCACGGCAAAAGCTGGGAGCAGATTATGATGTGTTTGCGTAATGGCTTTTCCTCCGTAATGATTGACGCATCTCACCATCCGATTGATGAAAATATTGCTCTGGTGGCACAGGTGGTTGCCGCTGCTCATGCCATGGGCGTGACGGTTGAGTCAGAGCTGGGACGCTTGTCGGGCAGTGAAGGGGATGTCGTCGTTGCTGATGCTGATGCAAGTTTTACCGATCCGGCAGAAGCCGCTTATTTTGTCCAGCAAACAGGAGTCGATGCTCTGGCTGTTTCAGTCGGCACAGTTCATGGCCCTTATCAGGGGGATCCAAAGCTCGATTTTCCCAGGTTGGAAGAGATTGCCGAAAAAACCGCTATTCCGCTTGTGTTGCACGGTGCTTCCGGAGTTTCGGAGGCAGCACTGCAAAAGGCAGTTTCCCTGGGGGTGAGAAAGGTGAATTTCTCCACTGAGTTACGGCAGGCCTGGCTTTCTGCCATGCGTCTTACATTAGCCGAGGATAAAGCTGATACTCTTCCCGCTATCAGTGCTGCTCAAAAAGCAGTGGAGTCCGTTGTTACTGAAAAGATAGCTATCCTTAAGGGTTAATACTGGCTTAAAGGGGATTCTTGTAAAGCCGCCATTTGTTCACGCAGTTCCAGAATATGTTCGCCCCAATACTGCACACTGTTAAACCATGGGAAGGTCCGTGGAAACGCAGGGTCATCCCAGCGCCGGGCCAGCCAGGCACTATAGTTAATTATGCGCAGGGTGCGCAATGGTTCGATCAGTTGCAGTTCAGTGGTATCGAAATCGCAGAATTGGTAATACCCTTCTAAAATCTTATCCAATTGCTGGCGTTGCTGGTCTTCGCGACCCGACAGCAGCATCCATATATCCTGAATGGCTGGGGCCATGCGGGTATCGTCAAAGTCAACAAAGTGGGGAGCATCATCGCGCCATAGCATGTTGCCGCAGTGGCAATCACCATGTACCCGGATATTGCGGATCTGTACAGCCGCAAAACGAGCATCGATCAGAGCCAGCAAATCATGTGTCAGAGATTCATATGCAGCCCGGTAATCGCCAGGAATCTTATCACTTTCGAGCAAATAGGTAACAGACTCATGGCCAAAGCTTTGTGGTGTTAGTGTTGGACGATGACGAAACGGGCGTTGCTGGCCAATATTATGGATACGGCCCAGCAAGCGGCCGATAATCTGCAGGTGTTCAAGGTTGGCCAGTTCCGGAGAATGACCGCCACGGCGCGGTGACAGGGTAAAATAGAAGCCGCGGAACTGGTGGATGCTTTTTCCCTCGCCATTCTTCAGGGGGGCAACAACGGGAAGCTCTTGATGAGCCAGCTCGTCAATAAATTGTTGCTCTTCAAGCAATTGGTATTTATTCCAACGGTCAGGGCGGTAAAATTTGGCGATCAGCGGGTTTTCATCCTCAATGCCAACCTGATAAACGCGATTCTCATAACTATTAAGCGTCAGAATCCGGTAATCACAGCGATAGCCGAGGGATTCAACCGCATCCATCACAAAGTCGGGCGTAAGTTTATCAAATGGGTGAGACGATTTATTCATAAAGCCCTCGCTGTGCTGTGATCACTGTAAGAAAATCTGTGCCTGAAAAGCGCAAGTGTAAACCTTGCTATCAGGGGAAGTAAAGGGAATCTATTGTCGTTAAACTTGATCGAAACAATAAAAAATATTGACTCAATGTGGAAACATTCTTTACTTTGATGCTAGTAAAGGGTTTTTTCGTTATGATTTGTAATCGGCTATAACTGCTTCAGGGGTACATAGGTGCTGGCAGCATTGCATAAAATAACAGCTCTGCTCCTTGTGATGATGTTGAGTGCTGCAGGGCTGGCGTCCGCTACTGATCGCTGTGCGTCCGATTGCCCGCATCATTCGTCAGTTCAGGTTAAGCCCGCTTGCTGTGCCCACGGGATGTCTGCAGAAGAGGGGATGAATCATCACAAACCGGTCTCTGCTCCTTGCTCTGGTGGTTCTTTGTGTGGCCACAATAAAACCAGCCATGAATCATTGCTGCAGTCTTCCGTATCCACGGATCAGTTCCTGGCCCTCCCTGTTGATGCTCCGGTCATCACTTATAAACCGATATTTCAGCGGCTAACAGAGGTTTATCCGCCGGAACCAGATACTTCACCTCCCATCTATAAGTTGCACTGTTCTTATCTTCATTAGCGAGTTGTCTGGACATTCATTTTTCGACAATCGTTTTCCTGTGTGCACTCTGCAATATTCTGTTTGCGACTCTGCGAATCTAAGCGTTTAACGGGATGAGTCCATGCGTTTGTTGGCATGCAAACTAAACCAAATATTTAAGATAAGGATAGCTGTATGTATAAATCAACCTTTCTGGCAGTGGCTCTAAGTCTCCTTTTGGTGACTTTATTTTCTCTTTCAAGTTTTGCTGGTTGGAGTCTTTTCAGTCAATATGAAACGGTTCAAGTCAAGGATGGGGAAGTGAAAATTGACTTAGCCGATATCGACGATGGCGAGGCTCACTATTACGTTTATAAAAAGAACAATCGCGAGATTAAATTTTTTGTCATCAAAAGTCCTGATGGCATTATGAGAGCTGCTTTTGATGCTTGCGATGTCTGTTATCCTGAGAAGAAAGGTTACAGTCAGGATGGCGATTATATGGTCTGCAATAACTGTGGCCAACGTTTCCATAGTAATCGGGTCAATGTTGTCAAAGGGGGCTGTAATCCGGCACCCCTGGCACGTCAGGTGGTGGGTGAACAACTGGTGATAAAAGAGCAGGATATTGCACCTGGAAGCCGTTATTTTTAGGAGGTCCGGATGAATATTCTGACTATTCCCATGCGCAACATGCGGCGCAAGCCAGCAAAAACCTTATTGCTGTTATTTGTGTTCAGCATGGGCGTTATGTCAATTGTGACCTTGTTTGAGGTTTCTCGTGTTGTGGGAGAAAGTCTCGAGAAAAAGCTGACTGCTTTTGGGGCCAATATTGTTATTTCCCCCAAGACGGAAATGCTCAGTTTAAGTTACGGTGGTTTTCATATGGGGGACATGCTTTTTGATGTGCAGAATCTGCCAGAAGAAGAGACTGTCGCAAGGATCAGAAGTATTGCATTAAACGACAGGATCAGCGCCGTTGCCCCGAAACTGGTATCTTTAGCTAGTATTAACGACAGCGCTGCAGCTGTGGTTGGTATCAATTGGGAACAGGAACAGAGAATCAAAAGCTACTGGGCGACCAACGGAAGCTTCAGTGGGCAAGAGTCAGAGGTTCTGGTCGGTAGTCAGGCTGCAAAACAACTGGGCCTTAACATCGGCGATCAAGTGTCACTGTTTGACCATCCGTTTACCGTAGCGGCGATTCTCTATGAAACCGGTTCCGAGGATGATGGGGTCATTTTTATGGCTCTGCCACGTTTACAGCAATTACTCGGGCGCAGCGATGGAACCAGCTTTATTGAAGTGTCCGCTCTGTGTTCCGGCTGTCCCATAGAAGACATCGTCGGCCAGATTCAGGCGTCACTGCCAGGAGCCAAGGTCAGTGCTTTGCGCCATGTTGTCGTTCAGCGCATGGCTTCGGTGCACTTTGTTCAAGAGCTGGCACTGGTTGTTAGTCTGATTATTCTGATTACCGCAGTCTGCATGGTTGGCCTTTCCATGCTCTCGGCCGTCAATGAACGTAAAAAGGATATTGGTATTCTCCGCTCCCTCGGCTATGGCAAATGTCAGGTCTTTACCATTTTTTGTATAGAGGCCGGTCTGGTTGGTGGTCTGGTCGGACTTGTCGGCTATTTTACTGGTTTCGGAGCCAGCTTTTATGTGCTTGAATACCTTAATCTGGCTGCTGGAATTGTGCCGGCATTCTCACTATTTCACCTGCTTGCCTCAATGCTGGTGTTTACCATAATAACTGTCCTTGCCGCCAGTTATCCGGCTTTAAAAGGAGCCTGTATCGAGCCTTCGCGGGTTCTGGTCGCTTTATGACAGGAGGAATGTGATGATATCAGCAAAAAATATCAGTAAAAGTTTTTTGACCGATGGTCAGACCGTTCCGGTTTTAAAAGGAGTGTCAGTCGATATTGCCCAGGGAGAATTCGTTTCCATTGTCGGGCGTTCCGGGTCGGGAAAAAGTACCTTACTCAATGTCTTATCGACTCTGGTTGGTGCGGATGAAGGGGAGTTGCTCTATTATGATGAAAATTTATGTAGCGCACCTGCTAAACGTCTGAATCGATTGCGTCAATCAGACTTTTCCATCGTATTTCAGTTTCACCACTTACTGCCTTATCTGACCGTGCTGGAAAATGTCCTATTGCCGTATATGAAATCACTGCGGGGCATCGATAAGCAGATTATCGCCAAAGCCGATAATTGTCTGGCTAGGGTAGGACTCGCCAACAAAACCGATCGTCTGCCCGGTCAGCTTTCCGGGGGTGAGCAGCAGCGTGTCGCTATTTCCCGGGCCTTGGTTAAGTCGTCTCGCGTACTGTTTGCCGATGAACCGACGGGTAGTCTGGATAAAAAGACTGGTGTGCAGATTATGGATTTACTGACCGAACTAAACCGTGAAGGGATGACGATTATCATGGTCACCCACGATCCTGCCTATGCCGATCTGGCCCAACGCTCGATTCAAATTGAAGATGGATATATCGTTTGACGTATTTCCCCGGTTGGTTATCAGCCGGGGTATTTATGTCTATTGGTCTTATTGTTGATTAGTTTTATGACCATAGCAACGATACCGCAATTCCCCACATGGTCAGGCAAACTAAACTGTCAAGATAGCGCCAGGCGACTGGGCGACGAAACAGTGGGGCTAAAAATCCAGCACCAAGACTTAACGTGAAAAACCAGAGCACCGAGGCGCTCATTGCTCCGGCGGCAAAGACATATCGTTGCTCAACAGGTAATCTGCCACCTAAACTGCCGAGTAAGAGGATGGTATCGACATAAACGTGGGGATTCAGCAGAGTCAGAGCCAGGGTAGTGATAAAGAGTCGCGAGCGAGTCATCACGCCATTTTCCAGATGAGCCAGATTACCACCCCTGATAGCAGAACGCAGCGAACGGGCTCCATACCAGAGGAGAAAAGCCACACCCAGCCAGGTGGCTCCCTGTCTTAACAGATCGTTGGTGGTGAGAATGGCACCGACTCCGCTGACCCCGAGCAGGATCAGGGAGGCGTCACACAGGCTGCATACTACGGCGGTCTGTAGCGGATAATTGCGCCTGATTCCCTGGGCCAGAACAAAAGCATTTTGCGCCCCGATAGCGATGATCAACCCGCCACCAACGCCGATGCCTTGTAAATAGGTCCAGATCATAAATTTCTCCTTAAAGCTTGCAAAGCAGAGTCGCTAAGGCATTGAGAATAGAGAGAAGGTTCTGTTTTGGTTTTTAACCATGAAAGAAGAATTTCTCTGCGTCCTTCGTCCGTCTCTGGGGCTCTGCGTTAAAAAAGGCTTTGTAGCTTCATGCCCCTGAGAATTGACAGGTTAAAAGGGAGTTCTTTGAAAGTAAAATTAATTATTTTTCTATATCATTAGCTTTGCTAATATAAAAATATGATTGATTATAAATTACTCACAGCTTTAGCGATGGTCGTCCAAGAGGGTGGTTTTGAGCGTGCGGCGAAAGTGCTTTTTTTAACCCAGTCGGCAATTTCGCAACGCGTCCGTCAGCTGGAAGATCAGTGTGGTCAGCTGCTGTTGACGCGCATGACACCACCACAGCCAACTGAGGCGGGGAAGGTTCTGCTCAAACATTATCAACAGGTGCAGATGCTGGAATCTGGTCTTCACCAGGCCTTAAACGGAACCGCTGCAGACAAGCCTCAGCAAATCGCATTAGGTATCAACGCTGACAGCCTTGATTATTGGTTTCTTGATGCGGTCTTGCCACTGCTTAAAGAGGGTCGCTTGTTGCTCGATTTACGCGTTGCCGATCAGGAAGAAACACATCGTTACCTGAAAGATGGAGATGTTATCGGTTGTATCAGTACCGAACCACGAGCCATGGCGGGGTGTCGCGTGGATCAGTTAGGTGAAATGACCTACCGGATGGTGGCGACAAAAGAATTTATAGAGCGCTGGTTTCCTAATGGGCTGACACTTGAGGCTCTGGAAGTTGCTCCTGCAGTACTCTTTAACCGCAGTGATGGTCTGCACCAACTGTTTATGGAGAAGTATGTCACCCCCGACAGAGTAATTTGTCCGGTAAACTATATTCCTGCTCCCAATCAGTATTTACAATTAATCGCTGCAGGTACTTGCTATGGCATGCTGCCAGATTGGCAGGCTAAGAAACTATTACACGAGGAGCGAATCCGGGAATTTATCGGTGGTGCCGTAGTTGCTGTCAGGCTTTATTGGCATCGGTGGAACATTGCCGCACCGGCACTTGAACTCTTGACCCAGCATTTACTGCAGGGGGCACAGAAATATTTACAGAGAACTTAATTGTTTCTTGTTTATTAAAAATAGTTTATAATCAGTTTGTCATTATCACCTCTTTACGGTAAGGAATGGTATGGCAAGAGTTGTCTGGGCATGGTTGCTGGTTCTTCTCAGCTGGGCGCTTTGTAGCGCGGAGTCAGAGCCGCTGTTTGGTCATGTTTATGACGCTGTAAGCGGTACGCGACTTGCCAACGTCAGTATCTGGACCGAAGGGGACCAGAACTCCAGTCAGACAGACGGTTCTTTTTCTGTCACCAGCGATTCCGGGACGCTGATTGTCCGTAAACCTGGTTACCAGCCTGTCCAGGTGCAGGATATGGCGCCACTTCATATTGATCTTCAACCAATTATACCTAAAGCATTATATCTCTCTTACTGGGCTGCTGATAGTCGTGATCGTCGTGATAAGATACTGGAATTATTAGAACAAACTGGTATGAATGCGTTAGTGATCGACATAAAGTCAACACGTGGTGACATTGCTTATACCAGTCATTTACCTGTGCCACGTAAAATTGGAGCATTGCGGGCTCGAACCTTGAAAGATCTTTCGCAGTTTCTGGCCGATTTAAAACAACATGGCATATATACCATCGCCAGAATTGCTGTGTTCAAGGATAGTAAGCTGGCAATGAAGCGGCCTGATCTAGCGATAAAAGACCCGGCCGGAGAGGTTTGGACCGATCGTGAAGAGATTGCCTGGACCGATCCGTTCCTGCAACAGGTCAGAGATTATAATATTGATGTGGCAGAAGAGGTCGCCGGACTTGGGTTTGATGAGATTCAGTTCGACTATATCCGCTTTCCTGCTCGCTCAGATTTGCTTTTCAGTAAAGCAAATACCGGTGAAAACCGGGTTGCTGCTATTAATCTGTTTCTAAATCAGGTGAAAAAACGTCTTGCTCCTTATCCGGTCATGACTGCAGCGAATATATTTGGTTACATTTGTTGGAAGCCAAAAGATCAAAAAATTGGTCAAAGATTGGTTGATATGGGTAATTATGTCGATTATCTATCGCCAATGCTCTATCCGTCCGGTTTTCCTCATGGTATTCCCGGATATAAGATACCGGTCAAGCATAACTATGAAGTGATTGCCCATTCTCTAAACCGGGCGGTCAAGCTCAGTGGTCTTGATCCCGTCCGCTTCCGACCCTGGTTGCAAGCTTTTCGGGATTATGCTTTCGATCGTCGTTCTTACCGTGCCACAGATATTCATGCCCAGATCAATGCCAGTGATGCCAGTGGTAGTTCAGGATGGATGCTGTGGAATGCATCAAGCCGGTTTAGTTTATCAGGTTTACAGCAGAATCTATCTTACGGGGAGTTACAGTTGGCCGATGTTAGTCCCAAGCCGGGTGACGAGGCGGTTGTTACTCATTCTGATGCCCTTGAGTCTGGGCCGCCAGCATTATAAAAGCTTGCGTGTGAAAAACTTTTTTTTACTAATCTTCTATCTGATAAAAAAAATGGATTTTAATATTTAATGGATTTGATCGATACAGACGTTTTAGTCCTTGGTGGTGGGCTTGCAGGGCTTTGTGCGGCAATTGAAGCTAAAAATGCAGGAAAAGAAGTTCTTCTTGTCAGTAAGCAGAAGCCGGGACGCAGTGGCAATTCAATTGTTACGGCTGGCAATATCACAACAGTGCCAACGACTGAAGAAGGTCTTAATTGTTTTATCAATGATACTTTTTCTGGTGGTGGTAGTATTGCCGATATTGAGCTCGTCAAAACTCTTGGCGATTCGGCTGAACCAGCTATTCGATTTCTCAAAGAATCGGGGGTCGAATTTTTTGCACAAGATGGTGAGCTACTTTTGCATATGACACCAGGACATAGTGTTGCCAGAACCGTAGGCTGCGTTAACAAAGGATGGCCTGTTCTGGTTAAAGGGCAAGCCTTGTTACTACCATTGTTGAACCGGTTACAGCAGCTAGCTATTCCGTTTATGGAATGGGGCATGGCGGTTGAACTATTAATGGATGAGGGTGCCGTTTCTGGCGCACTTATTCTCAAGCGCGATGGTAGTTTCATCCAGGTCAGGGCTAATTCGGTCATTCTCGCCAGTGGTGGTTGTGGGCGTTTATATCAGCAGACTGATAACACAAGAGAGATTACCGGAGATGGGTTGGCTTTGGCATGGAGAGCCGGAGCGCTGTTACGTGACCTCGAATTTATACAGTTTTTTCCGGCTATGGGGGTCATTCCTCTTAAACAGGTTATTCCTACGACGCTCTTTGTCGATGGGGCGGTTTTTCGCAATAAGGATGGCCATGCCTTTCTGAAGGATTATTTTCCGGAAGGGGAGAAAAAAGCTGGTCGTGATGTTATGAGCCAGGCTATTTATTCTGAAATAATTGCAGAAAGGGGCGTTAACGGTGGAGTATTCCTTGATTTGACCAGTATTCCAGAGGCAACAGCCCGTTCTCGCTATGGGGATTTGTGGAGTAAATTTTCTCGCCATGGTTATGATCTGCATCGTAAGCATATTATCGTTGGTTTATCAGTTCACTTTTTAATGGGAGGTGTGGCAATCAATTCCAATGGGGAAACGACAGTACCAGGGCTTTATGCGTGTGGCGAAGTGACCGGGGGAATTCATGGCGCAAACCGGTTAGGAGGGAATGGTTTGTTGGAAGCGGTTGTGTTTGGTCGCATTGCTGGAAAAGCGGCGGCCTCTGGTGTTGATAATAGTGGCCCGCCGTCTCAGCTCTATTCAGTTGAAACCGTTTCGAAAAAGCCTGATCTGGAGGCTCTAAAAGAAATCAATACCGAATTGATAACCGTTCTGTGGCAACATGCAGGAGTGGTTCGGCATGGTACTGGTCTTGAAATAGGGCTTCGTGCCGTTGAGTTACTACAGACACGTTTCGATTTGCTTGCTTCTGCAACGACCTCACGGCTTTGGTGGGAAGTTAAAAATAAGTTGACAGTCGGGCGCCTTATTTTATCTGCTGCGCGGATGCGAACGGAAAGCCGGGGCGCTCATTTCCGGTCAGATTTTCCTACTTTAGACAACCGTAATTGGCAAGGATCGATAACAACGGTATGTGGTTCTGACCCAGAATTTCAATTTACTTAACCGCCTATAGTCGACATATTAAAAGCTTTATGTTCGAAGTTCGGATCAAGCAGTTGATGTTTGTCTGGTTTACTTTCAATGACAGTTTTAAAAGCAGTAATCAGGTTTTCTTTATCCGTCATTTTTAACAGAGGGCGCAAATTAATTTCTTGATCAGAGAAAAGGCAGCCACGTGCTCGTGCATTTGCGGTTATTCGAATCCGATTACAGTCACCGCAAATATGACCAAAAACTGGTGAGATAATACCAATATTCGTTTCCGTACCTGAAATTTGAAAATTTTGTGCCGGGCCAGAAAGAGGTGAACGTGGCAATGGAATCAGATCAAACTGTTTACTGATATGGGCAAGAAGTTCGTTCCCTAAAATGATTTTTTTTTGCCAGTCAGCCGGCTTGTAAACAGGCATATATTCAATAAAGCGGAGTGAAATTTTTCGTTTACAAGCATAATCGACCAGTTCGAATATTTCGCTGTCGTTAATTCCACGCATCGGAACCGTATTTATTTTTACCTTAATCTTCGCATCAATTGCGGCATCTATTCCGGCCAAAACTTTTAGCAGGGATCGATTACGAGTAATACTGGCAAAAGTATGAGGATTAAGCGAATCAAGGCTTACATTGATACTGTGAACACCAGCATTTTTAAGCTCGTCAGCGACGGATGACAGAAAAACGCCATTGGTTGTCAACCCTAGGTGCCGTAGCCCTGGCAATCGCCCAAGGCGTGCAAGAAAGTCGACCACTCCGGGGCGTAACAAAGGTTCTCCACCAGTTATCCTGATTTTTTCAATACCGAGATCTACAGCGATTTGAGCTAAAGTCTCAAGCTCTTCAAGGGAAAGACTATCGATAACTTGGGTGTTATGCCCGCTTTCTGCAGGCATGCAATAATGGCAATGAAAATTACAACGATCCGTGATGGAAAGTCTAAGATAGTTGATCTTTCTGCCACAAGAATCTGTCAGTATGGGTACAGACCTGTTTGTTTTTTCAATGCGCGGCATGAATCCCCTTTAATAACAAGATCTACTCACCATTGCTTGATCAGTACGATGTTAAGAGTGCATTCAGAAAACAGAGTACAGTCGAATGACAATACAGGTTTCTTGCTTAACTATGAGAGGAATCGTTGCTATCCCATTCCACTTCATCGTTGACGCTTTTCTTAAAGTTACGGATCCCTTTTCCTAGAGAACCCGCAACCTGAGGCAATTTTCCGGCACCAAACACGATCAGAATAAGGGCCAAAATGATAAGTAATTCCTGAGTTCCAAGTCCAAACATAGCGTGTTCCCTTCTTTATCTGTCAAAAAGTTCCATTTTTAAGAGTATTCACAAGTTTTAAGTTCAATAATCATGCAGATCAAATGGATAAAACCATTTCAATTATAATTTTTTTCGCCAAAATCCAGTTAATTTAAGACTGTCGGTACGGCATGCTAACTGACAAATACCACATCCTGAGCATTTTTCAGCATTTATGGCTGGTGGCATGTCTGGCAAACATTCCACCGCGCCCGATGGACATAATCTGGCACATAGACCACAATGACAACATGTCTGCTCTGTACATTTTATTTCAGCAGCAGGGATACCGTTAATTACAGGGATGACATCAGTCAAATGAGATTTTAATCCTGCCAAGATCCCTTGAAATAATAGTTTACGTCCAGAAACAGCTCGTTGTTTTTCTATGGAAACAGAACTGCTATGAGCAGAATCAACGATATCCAGAGTATTGGCAAAAGTCTTTGTTACTCGTTGACGAAAATAGTTGAAGGCTTCTCTTCTGCTAACGAGAAGATCATCCGCTGTCCTGGAGAGTGCTACAGGGTAAGAATCGACTGAAATAGTCAATTTCTGCAAAGATGTATGTACGTAGATCTTTGCTCCATTAATATAGCTAACAAATTCCTGTAGTGCTGCTACCATGTCATCAATGTTCTGACCATTTTTTGCAAAAACACAGTCGGAACAGTTGCCCCGGAATAAAGTTATAGCTTCCACACCAGAGCCAAGCAAAAAGAGCAGATCAAGGATATGCAAGCTGGCTAAACATTCAATTGAGACTGCCGCTTTTCGTGCATACTGCCGGCATTTAACAGTCAAGGAGCCTTGCCTGGAGCTATCAAGGAGAAAGCTGCTGAACTCATGTGCTGACATACCACTACGGCGAAAAACGCCTTGGGGACATGCTCCCACACATTTTTCACATCCGAGGCAGATATCCTGCTTAATTTTCAGGCCTGTTCCAGGGCGGCCGATAACAATAGCTTGGGAGGGGCAGGCAGAAGAACATAGAGAACAGTCTGCATCCTTGTGGTACAACCTGACACAGTGGTCTGCCGTGATATTGATACCACAAGACATCGAATCAATATGTCGACCCATATTCAGCAAGTTATTCCAAAGCATAATTTACGCAGGTCCTCTGTTTCTTAGTTGATCCAGACAAACCATATCAAACTCAAGAAAAGACCTCATTAAGATGGTTAAAGAGGAAAAAACACCTTGTGTATCGCTATTGTTTTTCACCGCTTGGCAGAGCTGATCAACCCAGAGAAGAAGATGTTCTACCAAAAATTGAAATTGCCCGTTGACCAACTCCTCTTGCTCTGCCTTATTATCCGTCATTGCAGCGCGTTCAGCTAAAATACTCATGAAAGTCAACTCCATACCAATACTGTCATCAAGAAATTTTTGCTGAGCGGGGGTGGAAACTCCAAAATTTCGGTAAAAAGAGCGAACCTGCTCCCAGGGTTTACGTTTAATTAATTTCTGAGGCGATAAATAGGCCGATGCATTATCCGGAATTGAAAATTTACCAACCGAAAAAAGCTGAGTATATTCACGTGCCAGGGTTGTTTGTAATTCATTATTATCCAACTCGTTATTATGACGACAATACCAGGCATCTAAATCACACATCGCCTTAACAAATTCAGGATCGATATTTAATTCACTTTCCGCCATCATAGTTTTTCCGATGTCCCTGATTTTACATATTTTCCGCACGACGGGAGGTTTTAAATAGACGTCTGCCAAGAGGCTGTAAATAACGTAACGGCCGGACATAAGTCCTTGAAATTCCAGTGATGAATTGTCTGACATAACCTCTAACCTTGTTTATCTTTGGACATAATCGCTAGGTGAAACTTTGTCCAGTTGGATCTCACGCAGGTATTTTTCCTGACCATCTGATTCTACAATTTGATAGGAAATGCAGCATTCTTCTATACTGCTTTTCGCTAACAAACTAATATCTGCAAGGCTAAATTCTAAATAGTTTTCGCCTACGAATATTCGTTCTTGGGGAACGTGGTTTTGAGCAAAAATACGTTTGGCAATTTCTACATCTTTTCCAAAAACTTTTACCGTTTTTATAAAGAAGTCTTCCTGAGACCAAGTTTCTAGCGCTGACACGCGCACGCTATTATTTTGTCCATAAACCTGACTGGTTAATTTATTTTCCAGTGAGCAGTAATGAATGCCGATAGAAAACTGGCGTTCTGCTGCGTAGAGAAGACATTTCAGAATAGCAATTTCACTACCATCGACCGGGAGTCCACCAGCGTAATCGTAGCGATACAGGACACGGTAAGGATTGTGTTTAATCCGATAGCCTCGCTTGAAATATTCTTCTTGTTGTTGCCAGGGGAATAGAAACTCAAGCAGATTGACACTAAAAATATTCAGTGAATTCAGGTCATCCAACAATCTCATCATCTGTTCTTCACTCCCCGGTAGCACTGGCATTTCTACCGTAACCTGGGGAACATAGTCCTGACATAAGCGTAGTTGCTCAATAAATGTGTGAATATCAAATGATCCGTTTTCAAGCCTGGTACTGACTCTGATTTCATCAAGCTGTCCCGCTAACCCCTGAAGAACTTCTGGTTTTAACAAGTCCCCATTAGTATATAGGCGAGTGTGAATGAAGTTATCGACCTGCTTGACATGGTGATAGAACTGAATGCATTGCTGAGGATAAAGAAGGGGTTCGCCTCCGGTAAGGGCAACAGAATTGACCTGTTTAGACGTACGACGGAAATCTTCAAAGTCACTAATGACGTCATTCACCTGGTCTTTGGCGTATTCAGCGTCAAGTTGATTTCTGTTTGAGCAGAAAAAACAATCTCGATTACAATTCAGAGACAGGATAAAGGTATTCGCCCCTAAACCGGTCCGACAATCATGACAAGCTGGTGATATCGAGTTCAGAAAAAGACTTTTTCCTACATTTCGAATCTGGACACCTGCTTTCATTATTCTGTTTAACAGCTGCTCACTTTCCTCGCTACGATCAGGGCCGAATTGAAGCCCTTGACCAGCTACAGCATCACAAAATGCTTTATCAATGCCGGCATAGCGCTTTGCGTAGTGAGCCATTGCGCTATTTTTTATCGTGTGTATGTTTGAACTGCTAATCCTCATACTATTCCTATATAAGTCATCGTGCAGGGAACCATTCTTTTAACCCTGCACGATGACAGTTGGAATTACTTACTTCTGAATAAAATAGAAGGATCTGTCGGTTCGTCTAACTTATTGCCAGATGGGTCCAGTTCCGCATCGGGAAAACCAACAACACTCGTTTCGGCATCAGTGTATTTTTCCAAAAGAGCAGTTTTTAAACCGAATTCCAAGGCTCTTTGCGGGCATGCTGCAACACAGGCCGGATCTTTGCCCAACTCCAGACGGTCCCAACACATAGTGCATTTTTGCATTGGGTGATCGACTTTCCATTCGGGCTGTTTTTCCGGTTCACTCTCAGCGTCCCCAAATTGGGGCGCGCCAAATGGGCAACTGCTCAAGCATTGCTTACAAGCAATACACACAGATCGGTCAACAATGACAACACCATCTTTTTCCCTTTTAAATATCGCTCCCATAGGACACACAGAAACACAAACTGGACTACTACAATGGTTACAAGCGAGACTCAGGTTATAAATTGTGGTATCGGGAAAACTTCCAGACTCCTGACGGGTTACTTTGCGCCAACTTGCCTGTCCTGGTTTCACGTCGTTCCAGTCCTTGCAAGCAACCTGACATGCCCCACAGCCAGAACATCTATTTTGATAAAAATAAAATGCATTTTGATCAGCCATCTCAGTTCCTCCTCTGACTAGACTTTAGTAATCTTGACTTTAGCATCAGTAGCAGATGTCATTCCCCGACAAATTCTTGAAGGGCGGGCCTGGGTCAATGTGTTGGCACAACCTCCAATATCAACGCCATTTTCATCGAGTTGACGCCAGCCTCCCTGTCCAATACAAAGGTAATGTTTCGGAACTGTCTGAGTCAGAACGACAGAAGCATAGATCGCTCCTCTGTCGTTAGCGATTTTAACAACGTCACCATCTTGAATTCCCAGTTCGCTGCTATGGTCGGAATTGATCCACACCGGCTCGTATACATCATTTTCCCATGTATTAAGGGTCGTATTATCTGAAGGGATAAAAGTTTTCCGCCCGTCACTATCTTGTTTGTAAAGTTCATTCAAATAGGCCACTTTGTTTAAAGTTGAATGAGAACGATACATCATATGCCAAGTGTGGAGATTGAAGGTATAACCCTTGCCAGCACTGCCACTTGGATCAGGGTGAGCGAGAGCATCTGCGGCATCGACACTATCGATAGCGTGACGCCCCTCAATAAGAGGGATGTACAATGGAACCGGATAAACATAGCGCATGACATTTGTGCCTTCCGGATGTTCTGCATCGGCAATCGTCCCGCCATTGGCAAGAGTCCCGGTCGTATCTATATTTTCATTGCCGCGTGCCTGATAGTCTTCCATCATATTCAGGCAATATGCCTCAAATTTTCCGGTCGGTGTACTTAGAGGACTGGATGCTGGTGAGGTTTTAAATGCCTGGTGCGGAATGACGCTGACAGCCGGTTGTTTATAAATCCCCTGTTCTTTCCAGGTATCATAATCAACCGTGTAATCACCAGCTTCATATTTGGCATTCCAGTTATCAGCAACCTGCTGCTCGGGATCACCAGCCAAACGATATGAAGCTTCCATTCCCATTCCTTTGGCTATCCATGCACCGATTTCGTATTCATGAAGGGCATCCCCAGGTGGATCCATTACTTTTTGCACACAGATGATCTCTTCACTATGCCATCCGGTCGGACCACCATTCTTTTCCATTTGCATGGCTCCAGGCAGCACGTAATCAGACCACAGTGCTGAATTGGTCATAAAATGATCACAAGTTACGACCAGCTCACACAGAGATTTGTCGGCCAGAATATTCTCCGTCAAACCGACATCACCGTGCTGATTAAGAATAGTATTGCCACCGAAATTCAGGATCGCTTTCAGGGGTTGTTTCAACGCCTTAATCTGTCCGTCATTCCAGCGCGATGTACCGGTCCCCCCATTTTCTACGGCATCTAGCCAGGTAAAGACCGGAATAGATCCGACAGTACCGGTATTATATGAAGGGACTGTGCGTTTTAAAGAATCGTAGTTCCCGTCGCTGATATCAGCCATTCCCCAACCTGAAATACCTGTGCCATCATACATTTTGTGCCCGGGACCACTGATATACGACCAGTCAAGCATCCCGCAACTGGCTCCAGGTGCTCCAAAGTTTCCAGTCAGAACAGATAATATCCTCAGCAACCAGACAGGTCCTTCCGATTCTGTGTTGCGCTGAAATCCAGTACTGACAATCATGGTACATTTATTCTGCAGCACAAGTTCAGCCAACTCTCTTATTTGTGCAGCAGGTACTCCAGTAATTTTCTCGGCCCATTCAGGTGATTTACTTTGCTGACCGTAGATATTTGTTGTTTGTCCATACAGGGGATCTGTTTCATAGAAGTCTTCGGGGCCATTGACATCGTAGCCTATTGTCTCTGGGTAAATGGAGATTCCATTATTCAGAGCAACTGTGGTCCCTGGGTACACCGCATTAGTCAGGCGGGAATCAGTGCCCATAATCAACGCACTTAAGGATCCACCGGCGGGAATAGCTTTATAAGTATCTATTCCCGGGAATTCGGTTTCGCTGTGATAAACACCAACCACACTATTGTCAAAAAATCCGTGGATATATTTATCTATGTTTTCAATATCTTGTACTGAAAGAAGGGGATTCGCCTTTAAGCTGCCATCAGTATCCCAAGTCCCGTCGATAAGGTGATACATCATGGCCATAATCAAGGCCCCGTCAGTCCCGGGGACTGGGCACATCAACTGATCAGCCAATGTTGCCGAGGTCATTGAAACGCGTGAATCGACGGAATAAATGCCGATGCCCTTTTCTTTGGCCTGAGTCCAGTACCAACTCGAATTATTTCCAAGAACTGCTTCAGTTCCGTTATAACTCCACATAACAATCTGCTCGGCATTAAATACATCAGACTTACTGTTTCCGAGCATAACCCATTCACCAGTCATGACTGTAGGAACATGTTCGATTGCCGGCCAGCTATAGTCATTGCGCGTTGCCAGGCGGGCCCCAAGCATCATTGCCAGGCGACGGGTTGCTCCCCGGCACCAGTCGGTACTGTCGCCCGATGCATAACCATCGTAAATAAGAGTATCATCCCCATATGCATTTTTAAGTTCCAGCAGTTTTGCGCCAATTTCTTCGCCAGCCTGTTCCCAGGATATTTCTACGAAGCCATTAACGTCACCTCGTTCACCGGTCTGCTTAAGAGGCTTGGTCAAACGATCGGCACGATAAAACCATTCCCTTCTGGAGTGACAACGAACACAGGAGCGCCGCTGAGGATCGTTTCCCTCATCGAAACTTTTATCCTCATTATCTTCATCGGTGACAATCCGCTTGATGACACCTTCATCAACGTAGTAGGTACTTGCACAACGTCCGCCGCAGTTATGGGGGGTTCCACCTTTAACCACAACACCTTCCGGCAATACTGGCGAAATTGTGCCATCACTTGCTTCAAAATAATCTTTGGCACCGCTACCTCCGCCACAACCTGCTAATGTTGCTGTAGCTGCCGCAGCTGACATTCCTTTTAAAACATTACGACGCGATATCTTTTGCTCGGTCAGGAAATCACTTATCTTACTCATAAATGTACTCCTTAAACTGATTTTTTAAGTTAAAACGAATTAGGTGCATGAGCTGTCTCATGGCAGGTGGAGCAATTGGTCTCCTGTACCGGATAATGACAGCTTCCACAATGACGGTTCTGGGTGTCATCCAATCCACCCCAACCAGGTCTATGGCTGAAAGGAGTACTGACTTTATGACATTCGACACAACTGTCTTCTTGGTGGCAAACGAGGCAACTTGCTCGATCCCATTGCGCTTTAATCCCATGTAATTTCCTTTTCCAGGAGCCATTGTGATTGCGCGGAACAACATCTTCATGACATTCAATACAACCCTGTCGATCTTCATGGCATTCCAAACATGAGCTCAAGTCAGCGTTTGCTGCTTCACCGTGTATTTGAGTCCAGGAGGCATCGTGACTTTCTGGTTTGCTCACCTCATAGCTCAACGCGGTGCTACCGGTAAATACGAAAAGGATCAATATAATTGGAATATAGGCTCTCATCTTTTACTCCACTTAGAATGCAAAGCTAATTAGTAGTTCGATCGCCAGAGAATCCGCAAAATCATCCGCATCTCTGCCAAGAATTTCACTATCCTCATAACTTAGATCAAGTGTTGCAGATGCTCGCTCTGAAAAGCGCCTGGCTCCTCCCAGGTAATAAGTCCGTACCCAGTCCCGTAGTGAATTTGTGTCAGCATCATACTGATAGCGTTCAAAGCTGGTCCCCAGCCAGATATCGGTCTGCTCAGACAACACGTAACTGACCTGGCCTCCAAACACGATTTGCTTATTTGAATCATCAACGTTCCAATAATCAGCGTTCAGGGAGATGTAAGTATCCTCACTAACTAAACCGATAAGATCGATATTGGCGAACAGTCTGATGTAATCACGATTTGATCCTGATTCTGATCCGGTGCAGTCTTTTTGCTCAAATCCCAGACCAGTCAAGACATGTTCTGTGATTCCTTGCTGGACCTTGAGACGAGCCTTGACATATTCGTTATAGGGGCTAAGGGGGGCAGTTAAAGGGCTGAGAACAAAGGATGCGTCACCGCTTGCAAATGCATTCAGCATTTGTTCAAAGGAAAAAGAAATGGTTGTCTTGGTTGGGGCATAACGAGTTATAGTGCCCAGTTTGTAATGGTTGGCACCTTCAATGTTTGTGTACTCACCAAACAATAAACCGAGGTCGTAGCTCTGATCCGCTCTTATCTTGAAAGCATTTGCCTTAACATCGAGTGCATCTGATGCCGTATATTCAGTCCTTACCTTCAGGTTGTCGGTCAGCTGTAAGACTACTCCGCCGCCAGCAATATAATCGCCATCTGTATCGACATAATGACTAACGGGAACACCGGCATAAGCAAATACCTTAAAAAAGTCCTCGCTAATATCAACTTGTAAATCAGCGCCATCGAGCTTAAAGGACTGAAGGTGGTCGACATAAGTTCGGCCCAGTGTGAGTTCAGTGCCCTCAATAACATCAGAAAACTTGAGGTAGCCATAATAAAGGCGAGTTGACCAGTCCTGATCATGCTCCTGTGCATCTATGGCATCGGTGTAATAGTAAAAATTGTTGCTGCTCCAGTCATTGCCATTGTTTCCGTCAATATCTTTTGCAACACGAAAGAATATTCCGCCAGAAACACTTCCATCGCCGAGAGTTGCTCCATTCAAGCGGGTACGCAAATACTGATAAAAATCCTGATCATGTGCATATTCATTTGATCTCAAGCGATATTTGGTTTTCACACTCGATTTCAGTGTCCCCCCAAATAATCCCAATCCAGGTCCTGAACCTTCTGGATTTCTTACCGCAATATGCTCAGACCACCAATCAGGGGTCGTATAATCCGCATATTCCAGATTCGCGGCATTTGCAACGATGCAAGGAAAAAGAACCAGCAAAATGCAGAATAACCACCTAGTCATACTTACTCCTTTCCAACAGAATTAAATAAATGCGCTGAATGAAAGTGGCAGATAACGTTCAGCATCAAAAAAATCCCGAAAAGATCCCTGGGAAATTATGATTTTCCTAGCGTATCAATTTTGCGAGATCGTAACTCTATGGATACAATTGTCAGACAAGTAGCATACGCAAGGTAAAAGAAAGGTGAAGGAAGGACCTCTTTCCTGGAAGTCTGGTCCTTTTTTAAAACTGCTTTACATTATTCAGCAGACAGCAGAAATCCTGATCACTTCACTAATACTGATTTGCACCAGAACGGAGAGCATGGATGACTTTATTTACTTTTAGCGCCCTGTTTTTTTTAAAATAAAGCTGCTTTAAATGTATCAATCTTTCATATTATGCTGGCATTTAAGAGGGGACCGTTTCATAACTTCGGGGCATTGATCTAGACCTGTTGGCAGTAAAAACAAAGAAAGGGATGTAGGCAATGAGGGTTTTATTGGTAGAAGACGATCTTGATTTGGCTGAAAATATCATTGATTACATGGAAGATACTGGTTACACGATGGATTACGCTATGAATGGCGAAGCTGCCCTGAAATTGCTTAGTTCCGCTCGTTATGAAGTGGTCATTCTTGATGTTGGGCTTCCTGGTATTGATGGTTTTGACGTATGTAAAAAGATCCGTGAAGATCTGAAACTTGACACCTCCATTATCATGTTGACGGCGAGAGCTCAGCTGCATGACAAACTCGCCGGTTTTGAGGCTGGCACCGATGATTATCTTCCGAAACCATTCGAACTTCCTGAACTCAGAGTCCGAATCGATGCCATTGCCCGTCGCGGACACCTTGACATGGAAAGAAATTTAAAAGTGGGAGAGCTGGAATACGATATGAAAAATGGAATTTTATTACGTGCAGGAAAAGAAATTAACCTTCCGCCTGTGTGTAATCAAATTGTGAAAAAGTTAATGCTCGATTATCCAGACGTTGTCAGCCGCTCAGAGCTGGAGTACGCTATCTGGGGTAATGTGCCCCCAGAAACCAACGCACTCAAATCTCACTGGTACACTCTTCGTTTATTAGCCGACAAACCATTTAATACCAAGTCTTTTGTTGTCCTGCGCGGAAAAGGTTATAAGGTTCAGCAGGGCCCAGAATCATGAAATTAATACCTACCAGCCTTCGCTGGCGAATTATCCTGGTATTTTCACTTTACAGTTTGATTCTCGCCGTACTGATGGTTGGGTCCATTTTTTTTGCCACCCGGGTTGCGGAAGAATACTCGTTAAAGAAACGTTTAGTCCTAGAAGCGGAGCAATACATCCGTGGCATGAAGGAAATGAGGAGTTCTCCCATGTTAACCGGAACTGAGTTGCCGATTCCCTCTTCACCTTACATGACACTGTATTACGGAGAGGAATTGTTGCCGAAATGGGCGGGAAGCGAATTATACGAGCTGGAGCCCGGGGAATATAAACGCACCAATGAAAAGCAACGTTATCACATTGCCATTCGGGAACTTCCCGACGGAGAACGATTTTACCTGCTTTATAACGTTACCACCATTGATTCCAACAGAGAGCACACCGTAATGTTACGCAGGGTACTGGTTGTGACAATTCTGCCAGTAGGACTGTTTGGTTTGTTTTTAGGCTTAATGACGGCTCATAAATCTATTTCTCCAGTAGTACGATTGGTTGGAATCGTAAGAAAAAGTAAAGAAGATAATGTCTTTCCAGAAAATTTTTCCAGCGGTTTTCAAAACGATGAAATCGGGCTATTAGCGCAGACTCTGGAACATGCCATCGAAGAAATGCAATCTTCTTTAGAGCGTGAAAAAGCATTTGCACGGGATGCCAGCCATGAATTACGTACGCCAGTCACCACAACCAGAGGTGCATTAGAATTATTGAAAAAATCTCCGGCAACACAAAATGAACATGATCAGAAACTACTTGGCCGTATCGACCGAGCCTCCAGCAATATGGAACATCTGATTCAGTCATTTCTGTGGCTTTCAAGGCAGGAGCGAGAGCTAGTAACAGGTGAGTGCTTTCCCCATGAGGTCGTGCAGGAGGTGATCGAGTCTCATGCCTACCTGATTCGCAATCGAGAAATCGATATTGTTATCGAAAAACATACGGATAATAAAATGCCGGTCGCTCCGCAAATTCTTTCTATTCTTATCAGTAATCTGTTGCGTAATGCTCTGCTTTATACCCAGGAAGGCCAAATTGCCATAACTATAAACAATGCATGCATCAGTGTAAAAGACTCCGGGATGGGAATTGAAGAGGAGATTCTGTCAGCAATTCGGGGCAATAGAGGACCATTGAATTCTAAAGGATTTGGTTTTGGACTCTCCATCGTGCAACGGTTATGTTCATATCTCGGCTGGAGTATGGATATCGAATCACAAAAAGGGGCGGGAACTCTGGTCACGATTTGTCATTGTGCAGGATCGCCAGAAAAAGGTTGTTCCATATCGTGATGATTTACAATTGGTAGAGGAGTGTCCTTAGAAAAGGCTGAAAGATAGCGATGTATGAGATCAATATCGGAGTTGTTCAGCCCCGCATGGACCTGCATAGAATCAAGGATTCCCAACCATTCACTTTGAGTATATCGCTCTGGGTTTCCTGCTGTGTGACAAGTACTACATCGCTCAAAATACAGTTCCTCCTCTTTCTGAAGAGCAATCTCCAAGGTCTCAGCTAACGCTTCTTTTTTGATGATACCGGTATACACGGTTTTTGGGTACTGAGTGGTCCCCATGGCAAACTGCTTTTTAGCACTGTAGTACAACACCCCGTCCACATATTCACCCTCCAATCGAATCGAAACGGATTCATCATTCTCTTCACTGTCAATTATGACTGGTGTCCCCGGAAAAAGGGTTAATATTTCCAACCCTTTATCATCTCTGATCACGGAGGTTTTATAGATATACATGACCTTCCCATAGACTATGGCAGGTGCACAGAAAAGTAGGAAAAAACAGATCAACCGAATTAACAATGTCTTCAGTCTCTCTTCGGTGGTAGATAGGTCAAGTTTTCCGCAGCATCCTCTATTTTTCGAATAGATACTAAACAGGAATTTGCCGTGGTTGCCTGGCCTAAACTGGAGGAAGGTCTCGAAGACGTCAGAACGTTTACCTGGCCGGAGAGACAACGCTCCGGTGTTTCCGTATCAGCGAAGTACCATGCCCCCTCTTCAACAGCAATAACGCCCGGTCGTATGGTATCCGTGATCTGAACTCCCACGACAATACGTCCCCGATCATTAAAAATTTCTGCCAGATCACCACTGTTCAGACCCAACTGTTTGGCATCTTGAGGGTGAATCCGCATTGGTTCTCGTCCCTTGATTTTATACTGATGACGCAAATCAGTGTTATCCAACTGGGAATGCAAGCGATATCGGGGGTGTGGACTCAGCAGATGGTATCGATGCCTTTTCGCAAGAGCGCTCCCCAACCACTCCTGTGGTGGCATCCAGCTAGCATGACCCAGGCAATCACGATATCCGAAAGAAGCAACTTTCTCGGAATAGAGTTCAATCTTGCCGGAAGGGGTTCTCAGCCGATGAGCTTCCGGGTCTTCACGAAAGTTTGCATAGCGGGTGTATTCCTTATTGGTTTCCGGTACATCAAAGGTTACAACACCTTTTTTCCAGAAAGTATCAAATGGTAATTGTGCGCCACTGCGGGAATAACTCCATTTTACCCACTCCATTGGTGTACGGTTTTTGGTGAACTTATCTTCGAAACCGAACTTTTTAGCCAGCTGTTGAAAAATCCAGAAATCATCTTTGGCTGCAAATAGAGGTTGCACTAATTGCTTCATAGCCCAGATTCGTGTGCGACTATAGGTGCCACCATAAGCGATATCATTACGTTCCATTGTTGTCGTGGTTGGCAATACGATATCAGACATTCTTGCTGTTGGAGTCCACCATGGCTCATGGGTAATCACCGCATCCATCTGCCGGAAACCACGAATCACATTATTTACATCTGGTTGATGGCCAATCGGAGTCACTCCTGCCGTATACACAAGACGAACATTCGGAAAGGTAATTTTTCGACCATTGTAATTAATGGTTTTTCCCGGATTAAGAAGCATATCCCCGAGTCGGGAAGTCGGGATAAAAGTATTTACTGGATTACGCCCCTGAGGAACACCAACCGGCATATGGGCATCACTTCCGGGTGAGCCCGCTCCACAGTAATGCAGGTTGAAGGAGAAACCTCCTCCCGGTAAACCAATTTGGCCCAGCATAGATGCCAGCGAGACCAGACTCCAGTGCACCTGTTCCCCATGCTGAGTGCGTTGACAGGCCCATCCGGCAGCAAGTAATGTTCGCTTGGAAGCAGCGGCTCTAGTTAATTCCCTGATCGTATCTGCCGAAATCCCGCAGATAGAAGCGGCCCATTCCGGAGTTTTCGGTGTTTCGTCTTGCTTGCCGAGTAAATAGCGTCGAAAATAGTCAAAACCAACGGTATAATTATCTAAAAATTTTTGGTCATATAAATTTTCAGTGAGCAGTACGTAACACATACCCAGGATCATCGCCACGTCGGTATTCGGAACAATCGGTAGCCAGCTAGAGGCTATTTTTTCAGCGCTTTCTGTTCGAATTGGATCAATACATACGATTCGCATACCGGCTTTTTTAAACCGATAAAACCAGTCGTCCATGTCATGATCAGGCACCTGATTATCGATATGATTCGTCTTCATTGGGTCGGCACCCCAGATCAACATCATTTCAGTGTGCTTTTCAATGACTTTCCGTGTGGTCTGCAGGCCATAAACTTCCATACTGCCAAGTACATGGGGGAGGAGATGTTGAGCGGCACCAGTAGAGTAATCGCCGACCGAATCGGAAAACCCTCCGAAATAGCCAAGAAAGCGACCCTGAAGTGATCCCGACCGATTCACTAGCCCGGCTTGGGCCCAGGTGCTATTAGTGGTACGAAAGATAGATTCGTTACCATATTTTTCTTTTGAGCGTACTAATGCTTCTGCGGTAAGTTCTAGCGCAGTATCCCAACTGACTTTAACAAAAGAGTCTTTGCCTCTTCGTTCGGGATTACCACGATTATCAAGATAACTTTTGCGGATGTAAGGTGCATCAATCCGATTGCTGGCATACAGCCTGCTGACCATCTGCTGCAATAGAATGTTTGAGTGTCGATGATGGGGATAAGGCTCTACTCCTATCAGTTTACCGTTTGTCACTAATCCTTTGAATGCTCCATAGTGTGTAGCATGTGTAATGGCAAGCTGCTCTTCGGCAAGCAAATTTCCAGCATACGGTAAACTGACAAGGGTCAACCCTGTCATTTTAAGAAAATTTCTACGATCTATACCCATAAATAAATACCTCGCGATTCAACCCTCAAGGTTTTAAGGAAATTTGTCAAGAGTGAGTTCTTTTAACGGGGTGGGTAGTTTTCCATAAATCCTATATATGCGCAGAAGTTTCGTTTCAAGATGAAGTAAGGATTAATAATTGAAAAAAATACTGGGTGTAAGGAGGTATCAGTGCCACTTATTAGGGGGCTAGTCGCTTTGTTCCGCCATTGACATGGTGATAATAGGACGGTCAGCGTACTGTTGTTATATGATTTTTAGTATTTTACCAGGACGATTTTAACATTATCAGTATTTCAGCTTGTGGCTAAAAGTTCATTAGGTTTTATTGGTCGGCGTTTTTCACTGGACTCCAAAATTGCCAAGGTTGTTGCCAAAGTCAATAATGCATCGTTTGCATTAACAACAGGTTCTTCAGATCCGTGTATGACACGACAAAAATGTTCAAGTTGGGCAACAAATGGAGATGAATAGGGAACTTCCTCTGAGCGGACCGTCAGTGGTTCCCACCATCCTTTCCTACTGCCGTGTGCATGACTCCAAAGTTGCATACTCGGAAAAGAAAGTGACGCCTGAGAACCCAAAAAGTGATAGCAATTTTGGTCGGTCTTAAAGAATTCGGAATTTTCTCCAGAGGTGAGTTCATAAGACCAAGGCGATGGTGTAGTATCAGAAACAATAGCCGTCCCCATCGCCCCATTTGTCATTTCAAAACTCATTGCGATTGTATCTTCAACCTTTCCTGTACGCACAAGTCGTTTAGTAGTAGCTGTCACCTCACTAACATCCCCACAAACGTAGCGCAGGTTATCAATCTCATGAATCAGGTTACACATGACTGGCCCCCCGCCTGGTAAAGAGTGCCAAGCGGGGATAAAATAGTCATCACCTTTCATGAGAGCCCAAATAATTGATATTCCGATTAATTTTCCTAGCTCACCAGCTCTGACAATTTCACGTGCTCTTTTGACTAGAGGATAATGGCGGCGATGATGGCCTATCAGTGCATGGATATTACTTTGGTTGATGATATCGACAAAATCTTTTCCCTCTTTGAGAGTTGCGGAAATAGGCTTCTCTGTTAAAACATGAATTCCATGTTTCGCACATTCTTTAACAATAACGACATGCAGATGGTTAGGGGTGGCATCAATCACGCCATCGATATCTGCTTGTGCCAGCATTTCCTTGTAGTCGGAAAAAAAAAGAATGTCTGCTTGATCAGCAACAGTTTTCCTGGAGACGTCAACATCACAAAGTGCAACTAGCTTTCCGTTACTTATTTTTTTGGCAGCTTCGATATGTTTGGTAGAAATCCAACCTCCACCAATAATGCCTAATCGAGCTTGTTCCATATAAGTTATCCCTTAGCGAAATTTTATAAGCTTGGTAAAAATGGAAAAAGATCAACACTTGGGTTTTACCCTTCGGACTTCTTAAGCTTCCTCTTCATGAAATCTCCAAGGGGAGTATTGCTAACAATCATAAATAGAACGACCAATGTTAAAACACAAGTCAGTGGGTTACGTACTAGATCCCAAAAGAACAGGCCAACATTGTTGTTTAAAGATAACATTGCTTGACGATAGGAATTATCCATTAACGGACCAAGAATAATCCCTAGTATTACTGGAGCTACCTGGTAACCAAACATTTTCAGCAAGTAACCGATAATTCCAAACCCCACCATCCAATAGACATCGATCATATTGTTATTAATGGAATAGGTACCAACAACTGAGAGGACTATAATGACAGGAATGAGAACTCCTTTTTTGATTTCGACCAGCTTGGCAAAAATCTTGATCCCCGTCAGACCAAAAGCGACCATGAAAATGTTTGCCAGGACTAGGTTACCGACCATAAACCAAAACATGTATGGGGTATCGACCATAAGCATTGGCCCGGGCTTGAGACCATGAATAAACAATGCGCCAATAAAAACAGCGGTAACAGCATCTCCTGGAATTCCCAATGTCAGCATCGGGATATAGGCACCACCAACAGCAGAGTTGTTGGCAGACTCAGGGGCAATCAAACCCTCATAAGCACCTTCACCAAAAGGGCGTGAGGGATTTTTTGTTGATCGTTTGGCATGATCATAGGCCATCAATGAAGCAATATCACCACCGGTGCCGGGTAACGCACCAATAATGACGCCGATAAGAGAAGTCCGAATTGCTAGTGGTAAGTATTTTAAAATGACATTCCATGATGGTATGATTTTGGAAACATCCTGTTTAACCGGTTTCAGGCCAAGGGAATGGAGTTGATAAAGAGCCTCAGCCAAGCCAAATAAACCAATCATGGCAATAACAAAATGGATGCCTCCAAGAAGGTTTACGGAACCGAAAGTAAAACGACCTTCAGCTGTCATAGGATCCATGCCGACCATGCCCAGGGTTACACCTAATGCGCCCGCGAAAATACCTTTTGCCATCGATTCCCCAGACAGACTACCTACGAGTAGCAGGCCCATCAACGCCAGTAGTAGATAATCCCGCGGGGCAAATTGAAGGGCGAATTCGGCCACAGTAGGAGCAGCGATGCCCAAAACAGCGATACCGATAAAACCACCGATTCCTGAAATAATTGTACTTATCCCAATCGCTTGCCCTGCTTCGCCGCGCTGGGCAAGAGGAAAACCGTCGAAACTTGTTGAAATAGACGAAGGAGCTCCAGGAATATTAAGTAAAATGGCAGAACGTGACCCCCCATAGACGCCTCCCATATATACACCTACCATCAATGACAAGGCAGAGTTGACGTCCCAGGAAAATGTAAATGAAATCAATATGGAGACTGCCATAGTGACCGACAGTCCGGGAATAGCACCAACATAAATCCCGGCAAAGGTGCCAAGAGCAGTTAAAAGAAGAAGTGAAATGTCAGTCCACCCCATAAAAAAGTAAGAAATAGCGGATCCAGTCATAATTTACCTCTGTCACTTATGGGAGAAGGACTTTAAAGAAATACAAGAAGATGACATAAATAAATGTCAACGTCCCAGTCGTGATAAGCAGAGCTTTCAAAGGACTACTTCCTCTTAGAACAATCATGGATACTATTAAAAATATAAAGGACGCAGGAAGAAAATGAAGAGGCTCGATTAAAGCTACGTAGACAATAGTAATAATTGTATATATGACAAATGTTGGTGTGAAAACCTCTTGCAGTGCCTGACGACATTCGCTTAGGAAGCCTTCTTTATTTATACGTTTTTTGCGCCAGTTTCCCCATATTACAAACAGTGTAGAAAAAACCATGACTGCTGTAGATAACATGGGAAACGTACCCGGACCACTGATAGCAAATCCTGAGATTTGATAAGCGATGATTAAAAGAAAAACGCTGCAAGCGAGAACTAAAATATCGAAATAATGCTCCCCAGCGCGGAGCTTTTTAACTTTATCATGACTCATATCGCTTAGACCCTCTTTACAAAAAAGGCACCGTTTTTAAAACATAAAACGGTGCCTTTAATAAGTAATCAATAAATTTAAGGCTTAGGAATTCCAAATTCAGCCGGAGAGACTTTGGTCGCATCAGCACTGTGTAACAACCAGGTCGTAATTGACTGCCATTTCTTGACATACTCACTGGCTTCAGCACCACTGATATTCATCAAGACCAGTTCATTCGCCTTTAAAAACTCGTTAAAGCGCTCAGAATCAGCACCCTTCTTGAAGGCGTTAACCAAAACTTCTTTGGTGGTGTCTGGAACTTCATTTTTGCAGAACACGCCATAAAAAGGTCCCCAGGGAACATACTTTTTAAAGGCGTCAAAGTCCTCAGTAATGGGTGGAATAACTTTGTCATTCAAAGTCAAAGGATCTGAATCAACCACTGCTAAAGCACGTACTCTACCAGAGCGAATGTGTTCACTGGCGGCAGCAAGCCCGGTAGGGATAAAGTCAACATGACCTCCTAATAGGGCAGTAATGCCTGGGCCTTCACCTTTAAAAGGAACCGAGAGTGTTTTTATGCCGGTAACTGTATCAATCAGCTTACCAACAACAAATGGTACGCCACCTGGACCAGTGGTACCCATTTTGAGTTGACTTGGTTTTGCTTTGGCGTCATTGACAAGTTCTTGAAGGCTTTTCCAAGGACTGTCGTCTTTTACCAATACTACAGTAAGTCCACGTGCCAGAATATTCACCGGGTAAAAATCTTTATAGTCAAGTTTAGAAAGGCCAAGAACACCGTAGAGTTGAGGGTTTTCTGCGCCATAGAGAAGAGTATAACCATCCGCTCTTCTACTGAATACAAACTGAGTAGCAATCGCGCCTGTTCCACCGGGCTTATTTACTAGGATAACTTCTTGGTCTAAATGTGGCTCAACATTAGGAGTTATAGCTCTTGAGACATTATCCATAGCCCCACCGGCTCCCCACATAATAACCCCTTGGAGAGGTTTCGCAGGAAAATCTTTAGCAAATAAAGATCCTGGAAATGAAAAACTGAAAAAAAGAGCGGTAATCAATAACAGACGGACACCTAGCATTTTTTTCTCCTAGTTACTTGGGTTGAGGGTTTAGAACCGTAGGCTTTATCGGCCACGACAGTCCTTTATAGTGGTACATTTATACTATCTAAGAGGATACATGGTTTTATTTGAAAGTCAATAAATTTATATAAATGCCAGCCGGGAAGCCCTGCTGGTAGTGGAAGAGCCTGCGTATTTATTGTATCTATCCTTTAAATCTCGACCCCCTGGCTTACTTGATGAGACCAGTTTTACTGGATCTTTGGTTTCAAGCTGTCTTTAGTGATTGTTGTCGCAATCCTGTTATCGGGACATTTTCAGCTTTGGTACTGAAGAAACTGCCTGAGCTGAGGAACTCTTATTAACTTAATAAGTAAAACAGGGCCTCTTGCTGGTTAGGATAGTGCTCTGTTTTAAGACCAAGGCGTGCTTATGAAGTGCCGAAAAAAAAGATAAAATTATGGCTATCCCTAGCAAAACAAAAGCATTACACGTTAACATTGATCTGGTGCCAAGGGAGATGCTGACAGATTTATGGCAATTTTATATTTTAAAGAAAGGATGGTTCATGAGCGACTTACCCATTGCTGAACGTGCACAAGGAGCCATTATGGGGGCTTTTATCGGAGAGGCATTAGCCGTAGGACCCCATTGGTATTATGACCTTGCAGAGTTGCAGGAAAAATATGGCACCTGGATTACTGATTATAGCGACCCGCAGCCGGGTCATTATCATGCCGATTTGAAGGCAGGGCAACTCTCACAGCCCGGTTACATTCTTAAAATGATGGTAGAATCTCTGGTTGCTAAAGGAGACTATAGTCAGGCCGATTTTTGCCGCCGTTTGGATAATGATTTTTTTCCTTTACTTAATGGCCAACCAGCGGCAGGTCCTGGTGGCTATACCAGCCAATCGATCCGTGAAATGTGGAAAAAGCGGGTTCAGCAACGTTTACCCTGGAATAAAACCGGAGGCAATGCCGATACAACCGAGGCGATTGAACGAACCTTAGCTATTGCTGTTCGCTATGCCAGTGAACCTGGTGATCTGGCCAGGGCAATTACGGCCAATACGGTTTTAAGTCAGGTCGATGAGTCGGTAGTGGCAATGACCGTTGCTTATGGTGCGGTTCTTGGTCAACTGGTCGAAGGGCGAGAATTGGATGACAAATTGTCTGGTCGTCTGATGCGTCTTGTCAAAGAAGGTTTTTTACCATTCCATGCCGTCACCAGTGGTAATCTGCAACCGCCGCAGCCAGGTGAGCATCCTTTAAAGAGCGGCACCTTCTCATCTCCCGACGCCTTACTGACCCCTTCAAATGTTGCTCAGGCGGCCCAGGATCCGGATGTACGCATCGAACCCGCCTGGAAAGTGTCACTGGTCTATGGCATGCCATGCGCGATTTATCATCAATTACCGGCTGTCTATTATTTGTCCGCACGTTTTAAAGATGATTTTGAAAGTGCAGTTCTTCATGCGATCAACGGCGGTGGCCAGAATCAGGCCCGGGCCATGCTGACTGGAGCTCTGGTTGGTGCTCAGGTTGGTTTAAGTGGTATCCGGGGACGCTTTATTACCGGTCTCGAAGAGAGTGAAGAGCTCCTTTCATTAGCGAATGGGCTGGCGCTATCAATGGTCTAATAGACCTAGACGCGATACTGACATGCAGCTGGCTATCTGGGGAGCTGTCTTTATCAGCTTTTATTATCAAGGTAGCGGGGGAGGAAAACGTGAAAGGTTGTTCCTTTATCAAGTTCTGAGTCGACAGTAATAAAACCATGGTGAGCGTTGACTAAATTGTGAATGACCGACAAGCCCATGCCGGTCCCATTTTTTTTGGTGGTAAAAAATGGGTCAAATATTTTGTTTATTATCTCTGTTGTCATACCGCAGCCGGTATCGGAACAACAGATTTCCACATACTGGCCAGGTTGAACATTGCCGCTTTTCGGAAGTTGGTTTCTATTTCGATTTACAGCACGTAAGCTGGTTGTCAATGTTCCTTTTTCTCGCATTGCCTGAATAGCATTTTTACAGAGATTCAGGATGATTTGCTGAAGTTGAGTCTCATCTGCCAGTATCATTAGAGAGTCAACGTTGTTGCTGATATCTGTGTGCAAGGTAATGTCTGCCGGAAGAATCGGTTTTAGTAATTCGAGATTATTTTTAAGACAGTCAGCTATTGCTAAAGGCTTTAAATCAGCTAGCTCACAACGGCCATAAGATAAGATTTGGTTGATCAGATCAGAAGCACGCTGGCTTGCTTCTTGTATCTGTTTAAGGTTGCTGTGGGCCTGATGATCGGGGGCGATCTTTTTTTGCGCTTGGTGCAGATGTCCGTTAATAATACCAAGTAAGTTATTAAAATCATGTGAAATACCACTGGCCAAACGACCAAGGGATTCCATCTTTTGCACTTGGAAAAGTTCATTTTGCAAACGTTGCTGGTCCAGCGCTGCTAGCTTCTGTTCGGTAATATCCTGTAATGTACCAATCACGTAAACAGCATTGCCCAAATTATCGCATTGAACCTGGGTGCGGACATGAACATAGCAAGGGCCTTTGCTATGTTGAAGGCGAAATTCCTTATGAAAAGCCATTTTGTTTTCCAAGGCTTTTCTGAATGCTGCGCGCAGGTCTTCAAGGTCCTCTTCATGAACATATTGGTAGAAAATTTCAAGGCTGGGGGTGAAAGCTTGGGGGGCATGACCGAGGATACGAAAGATCTGATCAGACCAGAGCATGGTCTCTGTTTTTAATCCATACTCCCAATGCCCCAGGTGGGCAATCTCCTGCGCTTCTTTTAAATGTTTTTCCGATAAGGTCAGAGCATATTGTTGTTGTTGGAGGCGTTTAACAGTTTCCTCAAGTTTATGACTAAGACTCTTTTCATAAAGATCAAGAAGCTCATCTGCCTGAGGATTTTGAAACTGATCCGGATGGAATTGGCCACGCTGATATTCTTCCAGAACATTTTGCACAATCTGCAGGAATTGCAGATTATCTTTTGGTTTAATAACAAAGCGATCGGCGCCAAGATTTAAAGCAAGCTTCTGATCATCTTGGCCAACAAACGTTGCTGAGTAAAAAATAAAAGGAATATCAGTGAACTCTGGTTGCTGCTTTAGTTCGCGGCAAAAGCGAAAGCCATTCATCTCTGGCATCATAATGTCGGAAATAATCAGGTCGGGTTTTCTTTTTTTAACCTGTTCCAGCCCCTGACGACCGTTATCCGCTGTGACAACGGCATAATTCTGACTGCTAAATAGAGTCATCAGAATTGTCTGTGCTTGGTGATCATCATCAACAATAAGAATTGTGATCATGTTCTGCCTCTCGTTATCAAGCGAGGAATTCACTTATCTGATTAACAAAGTTATAGGGGTCAATCGGTTTTTCAATGTAGCCATTGCATCCAGCAGCTAGAATTTTTTCACGATCACCAGCCATGGCGTAAGAAGTAACAGCAACAATAGGAATATGGTTAAGCTGGGGATCCTGTTTCAAAGTATTGGCTACCTGGTAGCCATCCATACCAGGCAGTTGGATATCGAGTAAAATTAAATCTGGAAAAATCTCGCCGGCAGTTTTAATGCCAGCTGCACCTGAGCGCGCTTGGTCAATTTTGAAGCCATGTTTTTCCAGAAGAAAGGTGGTCAGGTACATATTTTGTTCGTTGTCTTCAATAATCAGTACCGTTGTGTTCATACCGAATCCTGTGCAGGTAGAGGTAAGCGTATAACAAAACAACTACCTTTTCCCAAGCTGCTGTTAACCTCCATGTCACCACCAAGTAATGTAAGTAATTTTAGGCAGATAGAAAGGCCTAACCCGGTTCCTTCGTAGCGTCTTTCTGTCCCGCTATCGACTTGCCTGAACGGTTCAAAAATTGTATCCAGGTCTTCCTCCGCAATGCCGATACCGGTATCCTGAACACTGATTTCAAAATCGCAATCGGTTTGTTGGCAAGAAACAATTATATCACCGGCTTCGGTAAATTTAATAGCATTATTAATTATATTAATGAGTATTTGTTGAATGCGGCGTTTGTCACTTGTCAGTGATAAAGTGTTTATAGTCCTTGAAAATTGAAGGGAAAGATTTTTCTTTTGTGCGAGAGGCATTAGGTTTTCGCAGGTTGTTGTCAGCAGTTCTATAATGTCGAATTGTTCAGATTCAACTCTGAGTTCACCGGCTTCTATTTTTGAAATATCAAGAACATCATTGACCAGATTAAGCAGATGTTGTGCGCTACCACTGGCCATGCGTAACTGTTTTTTCTGCTCAAAATTAAGGGGGCCCGCTAATTCGCTTTCGACCAGACCAAGAAAGCCGATAATTGAATTAAGAGGAGTTCTTAATTCATGAGACATACTGGCGAGGAAAGCGCTTTTAATATGATTTGCCGTTTGGGCGTCTTTAATAGCGGTTTGAAGTTCTTGTTCCATTCTATGGCGTTGAAACGCATAGGTCAGGGTGGCACTGATCTGACGTAAATGATCAAGTTCAAAATTTTTCCAGTTGCGTTGTGCGCTGCTGCTGATACCAAGCATGCCAATAAGGTTATTACGATATAGCAACGGGACATTGACCATAGAAGCGACACCCATATCCTTAAATAAGGCTTTTTCTGCCTGGGCTCGCTCAGGGATCTGATCTGGAGTGTTAAGGATAACTTCTCGATGTTGAGAAAGTTCTTCATTCCACCATTTAATCTGGTCCGCTTTGAAATGGTAAAGTCCACTTTGGGGTTGGTTCAGGAGCCCGTTATCCCAGCGATAGTCACAGCAGAACATGTCGCGCGAAGGATCTAATAGATAGATATAGCAGGCATCGACCGCCAATAATTGGCCAAGTTTAGCGAGGGCCGAATTGACCCCTTTATCAAGTTCGGTAGCAGAATTGATAATAAATTGAGATGATAGCTCCGCGCTGAAATGTTCAAATGTGACGTGTCTTTTTAACGCTTTTTGAGAAAGTTTGCGCTGGTGAATTTCTTTTTTTAACCGCCACGCCCAGTAAAGAATAATCGCAACAATTAGACCCGCAGCGGTACCAACCTGTAGCAGTGATATAACAAAAGTCTGTTTTGAAATGCCTGGTTTATATTCGATATTGATCCAGCGTCTGGCAAGCGCATTTTTTTCCTCATAACTTATACTGGCAAGACCTTTGTTGATAATCGATATCAGCTCTGGCCAATCGTTACGAACGGCAAAATGAAGGTTGTAAACCTGGTGAGAAACAGGAGCTGCTATCTTGACATTGTTCAGATTTAGTTTACGAATCCAGTAACTTGACGACGTGACATTGCCGACAAAAGCATCAACTTTACCACTGGAAAGAGCAAGTAATGCTTCTTGCAGCGTTATAAATTCAGCGACTGGGAAAGATGTTTGCTCATGGATATATCCGGCATGTGAGGAATGAGCCTGAACGGCTATAACCTCTCCGGTTAAGTCTTGTAAGCCACTGATAAAGGGGTGTTGGGTGCGGGTAATAATGACGCGATAATAATCAAGATAGGGGGTGCTGAACTGTAAATAAGAAGAACGTTCGTCAGTTTTACCGACACAAGGAAGAACATCGAGTTGTTTATTCTTTATGGCATTGATAGCGTCTTGCCATGAAAGCCCTTTAACGACCTGCATGTTGGTACCCAGGCGTTGATTAAGAAGATTAACGTAATCAAGGGCAATTCCTTTGATTTCACCATCATCATCAATAAATTCAAAAGGAGCGAATTCGGGATCGAAACCGATACTTATATTTGGGTGCTCATGTAAAAACAGTTGTTCTTCAGGAGTAAGAAGCTCATCTGCTAAGGCAGCACCACACTCTGTTGGGCAAATCAAGACAAGAGAACTGAAGAAAAAGGAGAGGGCAATGACTTGTGAATAGGTGCTCATGATCAGGTCCTTCCCCCAAAGAAGATCAACAGCAAAAGGAATCATTCGGTAAAAAAGGTTAGCCTACTAGCTGGTACTGCGCAAGGTAAGCTAATCTCGCAGACTGTTTCATTTGATCGTAATTGATCAGCTAAAAATAAGATGTGCCAGTAAAGTAACAATGGTACCCAATAACGCACCAAGAAAGACCTCACGTGGAGTGTGGATTTTCATGAGTAAACGACTTTGACTCACCAGCAGAGCCAGAATCGAGACCAACAGTCCGATAATGATACTATGGCTCATCAATATGGTCGACATGGCAATCGAGAAAGCAATGGCCGCATGTCCGCTAGGCATACCACCGTGTAATGGGGTACCATGATTAAAGCGCGATTTAAATAGAATCACCAAAATGACGACGATCAGTAATGAGCCGACAGGGACTGTACCTTGCGGTTCTTTGATCAATGTTGGTTCAGAGTCAAATAGAGGAAAAATGTGGCCCGAAAGGACAAGGTAGCCAAGAATAATGGCTCCGACACTGGTGACCAGGACTGCCCCGGCAGCGACGTCTTTGGCTCGTTTGGCCAGTTCGTGATAGTCCTCGGTGACCAGGTCAACGATCGCCTCAATAGCGGTATTGATTAATTCAGCAAACAAAACCAGTACTGCGGCCAGGACCAGAAGAAAAAATTCCATCACTGAAACACGGAAAAATAACGCCAGGAAGACTACGGCCAAGGCGGCAAATAAATGATAGCGAACATGGCGTTCGCCTCGTGCAGCCCAGAGGATACCTTCAATTGCACAGTTTAAGCTCTCCAGCCAGCTAGTGGGTTTCATGGCGACTCCTTCCGTGGTTGAGTAAAGCTAATCCAAAGATAACATCTCCAAATAAAAAAACAAATCCGTTCCCTGGCATTTGCGATTCTGCTCCTACTGGTTACAATACAATTTACTCTGATGGAAAAAAGGGCTAGGCTGGCTGTTTTTACCGTGCAACCATTGTTATTAAGAAAAAATAGGAAGTAAGATCAGGCTGTTTTCAGATCGAACATGAAACCAAGTTGGTTCAGATTAAATAAAACTAAAAGGATAAGGAATGAACGACGATTTTAAAGATGAAGAACTGAACGAAGAGGAAGATTTTGCTGCCATGTTTGAAGCCAGCCTCTCAGGTGTCAGTCAGAATTTGGAGCCGGGTCAGAAAATTGAGGGTACATTGCTTCAGATTGGTAAAGACTGGAGTTTTCTTGATGTTGGCCAAAAAGGCGAGGGTGTTCTGGCAACCGCTGAATTACTCGGCAGCGATGAAGAACTACAGTATCAGGTCGGGGATAAAATTTCCGTTTTCTTCCTGTCACGCAGCGGCGGTGAATTACGCTTTACCACTAAGGTTGGCGGAGGTGGTTCTGGTACGGAGCAGCTGGAGAACGCATTCCAAAGTGGTATTCCTGTGGAAGGACGGATCGAAAAAGAGATCAAAGGCGGCTTTGAGGTCAAGCTGGCAGGTAACGTTCGCGCCTTTTGTCCCTTTTCCCAAACAGGTATCCGTCAGGGCGAGCCTGCTGATCTGATCGGTACGACTCTGTCATTTAAGATTACCCAGTTCAGTGAACGGGGGCGCAATATTGTCGTTTCCCATCGTCAGTTGCTTGACGAAGAACGTCAGCAACAGCGTGAAAGTTTACGTCAGACTTTAAAAGAAGGGATGATTGTTAAAGGTCAAGTCACCAATATTCTCAACTTTGGTGCTTTTGTTGATATTGGTGGCATCGAAGGTTTACTACCCATCTCTGAAATCAGCTATGGCCGTATTGATGATGTCAATGACGTGCTGCAGGTTGGTCAGGAGCTGGAGATCGCCATCAAAAAGATCGATTGGGAAAATAACAAGTTTTCCTTCAGTTTGCGCGATACCCTGGCTGATCCATGGAGTAAAGTTGGCTCAATCTACAAGGTTGGTGGCCAGTATCCAGGTAAAGTCAGTCGTCTTGCACAGTTTGGGGCCTTTGTCACCCTGGAAGAAGGGATCGACGGCCTGCTGCACATTTCCAAACTGGCTGAAAGTGGTCAGCGTGTCCGTCATCCGCAAGATGTCGTTGAAGTCGGCCAGAGTTTGACCGTTGTCATTGAGAAGATTGATAAGGAAGAGCATCGCATCAGTCTGGCCAAGGCAGGAGCAAATGTTGAAGAAGAACTGGACACCAGCTACACCGATAAGCCTGCTTCTTCCGGTATGGGAACTTTGGGTGATCTGTTAAAAGCCAGTCAGCAGAAAAAAGAGCGGAAAAAGAAAAAATGAATCAGGAGGATGAGTCTGCTCGCGGCGCCATTCTGTTCTCGGTTTGTGTCGCTCACTTCTTAATGCCTTTCATGATGTCATCGGTAGGGGTTGCTCTACCGGTGATGGGGCGTGAATTTTCCGCCACAGCAATGCAGTTAGGTTTGGTTGAAACCACGTACGCCCTTTCTTCAGCAATCTTTTTGCTGGCGATGGGGCGTTTTGGTGATATCCACGGTCGGCGGCGTATTTTTCAGACCGGTCTGTTAGTGTTTACCTTTACTGGTGCGGCCATCTCCCAAGCCTGGTCGATTGAAGGTGTTATTGTTATGCGCTTTCTGCAGGGGTTTGGCGGGTCGATGGTGCTGGCGACGACCATGGCCATCGTAGTTTCGGTTTTTCCTGCTGAACAGCGCGGAAAAGCATTAGGCATTGCGGTCGCCAGTGTTTATGCCGGTATTTCCTGTGGTCCCTTCATTGGAGGTTATCTGGTTGCCTGGTTTGGTTGGCGCTCCCTGTTTTACTTGCTTATTCCGTTAGGTCTGCTGACCTGGTTAGTGACCTGTTTCAAGATTAAAAGCGAATGGTCTCCGGCTGAAGGAGAGCCTTTTGATCTTAGTGGCGCACTTATCTATGGTTTTTCGATCATGCTGTTGGTTTGGGGAGTGGCGAATTTAAGTCGTGGCTGGTGGGCCTGGGGCCTGGCTATTATTGCTAATATCGGGTTACTACTGTTCATCGTTCAGGAACGCAGAACCCGCTATCCGTTACTGAATATCAAATTACTGAGTGAAAACCGGGTTTTTGCCTTAAGCAACCTAGCGGCCTTGTTCAATTACGCGGCAACATTCGGTGTGACTTTTTTTATGAGCCTTTACCTTCAGTATGTTAAAGGGATGGAACCGCAACAGGCGGGAACAATTCTGATTGCCCAGCCGATTATACAGACTTTGTTCTCTCCGTTATGCGGGCGTTTATCTGATCGTCTGCCAGCGTCATTGGTGGCCACTACCGGAATGACTTTTTGTGCAGCCGGGCTTGGTGTCGCATCGTTTTTATCGGCAACGTCATCATTGCCACAGGTATTACTGTTACTGGTTTTTATGGGGCTTGGTTTTGCTCTGTTTTCATCGCCCAATACCAGTATGATTATGGGCAGTGTAGAGCCGCGTTACCTTGGTGTTGCCTCAGGTTTAAATGCAAGTATGCGGACGCTGGGGATGGTGTCGAGTATGATGATCATCACCCTGGTTTTTTCCATCATGATGCACGGTCAGGAAGTGACTGCGGAAACACAGCCAGCCTTTTTGCAAAGTATGCATTTGGCCCTGCTGGTTTTTAGTGGTTTATGTATTGTCGGGATCGGTTGTTCACTGGGGCGGCTCAAGAAAAAATCAGCAGCATAAAGGGTTAAAAGTCAGTGGTCTTCTTTCTGCTTTGTTTTAGATTGCTGGTATTCTGAGCGGGGCAGAGAATGGCCCTGGCGATCAGTTAATGAACCATTCCGGCCAAGGACAAAATTAAGTTTATCCTGTAACTGCTGCTGGTAAATACGCAGGTAGGTTGATTGTTGATTGTCCAAGCGTTTTTTCAGTGCTAGCCACAGCAAGGTCGCAAGAAAGATCAATGCCAGAGATAAAGTTACGGCAATCCCCAGAATAGAAAGATTATGAAAGTGCCGGGCATTGCCGGATAGGAGGCTAATTCCCCCTAACAGCACTAAAAATAATATGAAGGCAGACTGTTGAGGTTTAAATGTGTCGCGCGCGTTTTTCATGATCACTATTGTGCAAACAGAGGCATGACAAAGTAAAGTAAATTTAACTCCTGATTCAGGTCACAAGAAAGAGATAAGCAGGCATGAAACAACTGAAACTAGGAAAGTATCGTCATTTTAAAGGAAATGAATACCAGGTGTTGGGAACTGTCAGGCATTCAGAAACTGAAGAAGAAATGGTTCTGTATCGTCCGTTGTATGCTGATCATGGACTGTGGGTCAGACCTATCGCTATGTTTTTTGACCATAAGGAGGTCGCTGGAAAGATGGTACCGCGCTTTGAATTTGTAGAGGAAATTCCCGCTGTTGATTAAGGTTCAGTGTGGTTACAGTTAACCGCAACCATGCGTTTTTCCAGTTCGGTGATCATCTGTTCAACATCTGGCTGATCGGGAGCCTTTTTTGCCAGAGCGAGATATTTTTCAGCATCGTCATATTCTTCTAAGTGCAAAGACATATCGGTCAGAGCGCAGTAGGTCAGGCATTGCAGATGTTTGGGGCGTAAATGTTTGTTAGCGGCCTGCAGATAGTTGGTTTTAGCGGCTTGGTAGTCTTCATCAACAGTAGCCAGAATGCCTTTAAGAAAATAATAACAGGATTTACTTGGTGGCCGTAACCATTCAGGCTTGGTTGTTCCTTCAATCAGACGGCGGACCAGAGCAAAGTCCTGGCGTCGAAAGGCACTGTAAGCAAGCAGAATAGAGCCGCAACGAAGATCAAAATAAAGCAATAACGCACCCATACACAGGTAGACAAAACCGTTTTCGCTCCCCTGGTAAAAATTAAAGACAGCAGCGGTAAAGGCAGCAAGAATCATAATTTTACGAACAAATGGTGGAAACATAATATTCTTTCTCTTGATGATATTTAAATATTCTCTTCGCTTTAGAGGGATAGAAATCCCTGAATACCACTCATGATCATTTGGGCAGATAACGCCGCCAGAATTAAACCCGTCAGCTTGCTTAAGATAATAATACCGCGTGAACCAAGGCATCTTTTAATGAATGAACTTGCGAGGAGAACACCGCCAATACAAGCGACAGCACTGAGTAATGCTGCGGAACCGATGACCTTGCTACTAAATGTCTTTAATTCAGCGCCGAGTACCAGAAGCGTACCAACGGTCGCTGGACCAACAAAGATCGGAATCGCTAATGGAACAACCGCAACATCGTCACTACTGACGCTGACGGGTGACGTCGCTTTGCCATTGACCAGGTTGATTCCCGACAGCATCAGCAAGACCCCCGCTCCAATACGGAATGCATCGAGAGTAATGCCAAAAACGGAAAAAATCTGGCGTCCTGCAAAAAGCAGAATCATACAACTGATAGCAACTGCTACCGCTACAGAGAGAGCGAGTTTGCGCCGTTTGGCATTTTCGTAACCTTCGGTCATGCTCAAAAACATGGTGAGGCCGAAAAATGGCGTCAGGACAAAAAATAATTTAATCCAGAGGCTAAAAAATTGAGACATGTCCCTATCCGTTGTCGCGTTTATAAAAGTTTAACATAATAAGTTTCAGTCCGAAAAGCGCACTTTTTTTACCAACTCAGCGTTAAGCTGCACAGCACAGACCTAACTGTGGGGAAAGTCGGGTGATATTAATACTGTTGTAGCGGTCGCTGGCAGGAGGAGATTTCAGCGTTAAAGAGATCCAGAAAGTGGGGATATTTTTTCAGCAGGCGGTGGCTGAAATACACCCCTAAAGGCATATTGAGACAAAGTTCTTTACGGTATGCACCGGTCAGCTGTAATTCATTCAGGATCGGGTCGGTGGTGGCGTCATTGGCAAGAATGGCCTCAACGCGATGATCGCGTAATGCGCGGACAAGAGTCTCCCAGTTACTGGTATAATAGGTTAGCTGGTAATGATTATTTTTCAGCCAATGGTACATGTTAGACCCTAAACGAGCTCCGACCTTGGCTGTTTTTAAAAACTCTGGAGAGCCAGGATCTAAAGAACTATTTTTCGGCAAGTACCAGTACCAGCGTTGAGGGGATACGGGAGCTGAGAGGGTGGCAAACTGATCGCGACGAGGATTTTGAGACGCTGGGAAGAAACCATCGCCAGTGCCATTCTGGACATGTTGTTGGGCCCGTGGCCAGGGATAACTATGGAGTTTTAAATCAATCCCAAGTTGTTCAGCGACACATTTGACAACGGCTATCGAATGCCCGTCCAGGCGTTGGTCCTGATCCCGGGTGACATAGGGAGGAAACTCGTATTGAGTATGAAGAGTCAAAGTCTCAGGGATTTTTTCACCATAAGCAGGTGTAACAAGGCAGGTCAAAAGGCATAACCAGATCAGGTTATTTAAGTATGTCATCATTTTAGATCTCAATAACGCTCATTGCCCCCAACCAAAAGATTTTACTATGCAGCTAAAAAGGTTGCTGCTGCTCTATTGTTATAGTGATACCTCAGTTTGTTGTAACAGCAACCTCAGGTCGGTACAACCTTAAAATCATTTTTTATATTATTGATTGTCTTCTTCCTGATGTGGTTTATAGCCTTCAGGTTTTTCACCGGTTTTCCAGCAGATAAAAAAGAGTAACGCGGTAATCACAATTAAATATAGAAAAAACAGGGGTACGAAAGAAGGATTGATAGTCATCAATTTCACACCCCCCATGGCCAGGGCAAAGTACCCAAGTAATACGAGTAGCCCTTGCCAAGTGTTGGGGAACCCCCAACCGAAACCCATTTTTTTACGTGGAAACCATGTTTTTTTCATTGTTTGGTCCTTTACTGTTCTTTAACAGCAATACTTGCAGCGGGGTCAAATGGATTGCTGCGCATAGCCAGAGAAAAGAGAAACTGATAATTGTTTTTTAGATAGCGGACGTAATGTAACCATTCGATAACCAGTAGGTTATATACTCTGGCAATATCTCCTTCGAGATGTTTACGGTCACTTTGGATAATATTCTGCAAATCTGGTCGATGCAGCAGCTCATCACGCAGATGAAACAAAGCTCTAAGCAGGTCGGTGAAATTTTCATGCTCCTGAATATAAGGGTTTTCCAGTAACCTCAAAAGCAGATCGGAACGATTTTGTAAGGTTTCCAGCAGCGCTGCAAAGTCACTATGGCGTGCGTCAATGTGCAAGTGCCGGGCAGAAATATCTCTTTTTACCTGGTCAAATTCCCGCAGGGTCCAATGCTCGTCAATTAAAAGTTGTTGGTTAAGCAGGTGCAGCTCAGGGTCCAGGGTCGAAAATTCTTTTAGCAAGTCGTTACCCATCTCACTGAAAAACAACCCTGCCATCATGTCGATCTTCTGTTGCCGCAGACTTTCTTCCCGACGATTGACAAACAGGTCAGTGATGCTGGCCACAACTCCTAAAAAGGTACCGACACCACCGACGATAATAATCATGGTCAGAATCTTACCGATATCGGTTTGGGGGTGAATATCACCATAGCCAACTGTCGCCATAGTAACGATAGAAAAATAGACGGCATCAGTCAGTGACATCTGTTCAAAAATCATAAAGCCAGCAATGGCAATGATCATCAAGATGGCAAAAATAGTCAGATAAATTTTCAGGCGAAATGAGATGGTTGTTTTCATGATGGGTACTGCTCGTAACCTTACTTGAGTAAATATGAGGCTGTGCTTTTGGGCGATCAGGCTTGGGTCAGGCGGAGAGTATCCCGTACTGACATAAGAATTTTTCCAAGGAGATTTTGACCTGTCCAGTTGGCAGGATCAAGAATATTATCGTCTTCAGCGGCAAATCCAACCCCCCAGATCAGATCATCTGGGGATGCTTCGGCCAGAGTTTTGTTACCAGTAGCGAGCAGTCGTTGGCGTAAATCTTCATGTTGGCTGAACTTTAAAAAATTACCATACCAGACAATACCTGTTTTATGAGCGTCCCACCGTTGTGAGTTAAATCCTTTGATAGTACGACCAAGCTGCTGTTGACGGGCCGGTTCTTTTTCTGCCAGGATCGCAGTGGCACTGTCCAGATCCTTAAACAGGCACGCTTTTTTGTACATCATATACTGTTCACAACAGTTAAAATTAACCCCATCAGGGTCAGTCATGGTTCTTAAGGTCCATTGACCAAACTGATGGTGCCAGAAAAAGTAGAACTCAGAAGTTTCACGCATAATAGATTTATTCTTCTAAATAGTTGGTACCTGGAGGCCCTAAATTGCAACTCTCAAATTTTCAGATTGGAAACGAGAAATTTTTCGTTGTGGCAAGGAAATCAAGGGCTTGCGCGGAGACGTAGTACTTTACGTCGCACAAGCAAGCCCGCAGATTGACACCGCCACAGCGGAAAAGGGCCGTTTCCAGGCCGAAACTAAATGGACCAGAGGAACATACTCGACTTCTTACCAATGATGTCCAACCCAAAATGTTCCGTACAAGGTTGACCAGCCATACCACAGCAGACATGGAGAGGAAGAAGATGCTCTTCACGGGGGTGACAGTAGCGGGCAGATGGCGCTTGTTCCCAATCAGTTAACAATTTGAACCGATCCATTTCATTAAAAGCAGGAGAACAGCAGGATTCCTGTAGCCAGGTGTCAAAAGCTGAGGTGGCTGTTTTGGTTTCTGTAGTATCCGGGGCAAAAAAAGCGCGCATATTATGGAACGAAAAGCCGGAACCGATAATCAACAAGTTTTCATCGTCCAACCCTTTTAACGCTTGGCCGATTTTCAAGTGTTCTTCAGCATCGAGTCCCTTAACCAATGACAATTGAACACAGGGGATATCAGCCTCAGGATACATAATTTTAAGCGGAACAAACATGCCGTGGTCAAAGCCGCGTTGATAGTGCAGTTCGGCATGAAACCCATTTTTTTTGAGTTGGGCATGAACATTTCGGGCCAGCTCAGGATTCCCTGGTGCCGGATAGGTAATCTCGTAAGATTCGGGCGGAAAGCCATAATAATCATAAATAAGCGCGGGATTGGGCGCCGCGGTAATCGTTGGTACGTTTGCTTCCCAGTGGGCACTGATCAACAGGATGGCAGTTGGTTTAGGAATCTTGGTCGCAATTTGCTGCAGGGTAGCAACCATATCCTTGTGACCTTCATCGCCTAACAAGGGAAGAGGTCCGCCACCATGCGAAAGATAAAGGATCTGCTGATTTTTTGTCATAATTGTCCCTTTGGGTTTGTGCTACGATGCTTTGTGTAAATTATATGTAAATGAACGTTTTTGACGTTCACTACTTATCTTCTTCACGACCATCTGCATAACGGGCAAACCTTCGCTTATCCAGCGGATGAACCTGTTCCGGATCTGGCCAAGGCCAGCCGCCAAACTGGGTCTGCTGATAGTCCTCAATAGCTTGGCGTATCTCCTCAGTGGTATTCATGACAAATGGACCATGCTGCGCGACAGGCTCTTTAATAGGACGACCTTGCAGCAACAGCAGATAACTTTCACCACCATCACCATTTTCCACCAGGGCATCCATATCTCCCTGTAATTGAGCGAAATGATAAGGCTTTATGTCTGTATCTGCAATTCTCAAACTATCACCACGGTAAAAATATAGGGAGCGATTGACCTCAGCTGTTGCTGCAGGTAGCGTCCAACTGGCACCAGCTTCAAGGTTAATGAGCCAGATGGAGACGTCATTATCAGGGTCAAACGCCCATGAGTCAGGGCCGGGTTGTATGGCTTTTGACTCACCCAATTGTCCAGCAATAATTTTGACGGAAACCTTTTTGTTGTTGCTGTCAAAAATGTGAGCGCAAGGGATATCTTCAGCCCAGAACATGGCGTAATAGGGATCAGCAAACTTTTTTTCCCGGGGCAGGTTCAGCCAAACTTGAAATAATTCCAGGGGATTATCTTTATCTTGATTGAGGAGAGGAAACATTTCTGCATGTTGTAGACCAGAGCCAGCGGTCATCCACTGCACATCCCCGTTACCATAGCGTCCAGCAGCACCGTGTGAGTCTGAATGATCGACAAATCCATTCAGAACAATAGTGACAGTTTCAAAGCCGCGATGAGGGTGGACGGGAAAACCAGGCACACGGGTTCCGTGATACATGCGCCAGCCATTTTGTAGGGTAAAGTCATAACCGAGAGCCCTGCCAGTTAGTGACGCATTGGGGCCAGCATTTGCATTTCCTGCTGGGTAATGGTCGTTATGATGGGCACAGAACAGAAACGGGTCGCTAGTTTCCCAGTTGAACCCCAGGGGCATAATTTTTTTGATAAGCTGGTCAGACAAGGAAAAGGTCCTTTCTGGTTGATAGCTGTTTTTTACCATAAAAGCCAATTTTAGGCGATTATGCAAAGAAATTATTGTATTTCAACGGCAAGAGAGGGAAAAAAGGCTGGTGGTGATGGTTATTATTCTGGGATATAAAGAACGCTTTCCAAGTCGATCAATTTGTCCTGAATAAAACTGTAGGCATCAGAAATTGCCTGATTGTAAATTTGTGGGCCGAGTTTGGAGATAAAAAATTCGACGAGCATCTCTGCTTTTAAATCCCCTATCAGCTCATCATGTTCAGCACGATAATAACTTTGGAGTTCTTCGATAATTACTTTTTTTCGGGTGTTATCTAATGAGATTTCCATTTCAAATTATCCTCGCTGGTAATGAGTAGTACCATCCGGAAAGTGCCCTTTCCGGACAGAAACTGATTAGCGAATATAATAGCCTACAACGCGCCAGCATCCATCATCTTCTAAAACAGGAGTGACTGACTCCATTGCTTCTTTTTTATCTGTAAATGATGTTGAATACTGAATAACGAGATAATCGCCGTCAGGGGCACCGTGAAGCTTTTGCGCGCTATTTTTGTATTTTACTGTTCTGTTGATCAGTCGGCCAAGTGCCGGACGCAGAGCTTTAAGTTGCCTGATCCACTGTTTTTTTGGAACCTGCTGCTTAAAAAAAGTAGCAGCTTCATCCCAGCTTTGGTCGTAATGACCGTTATCAATCAAAAAAAGAAAATGTTCAGCGGCTTTAATGGCAGCTTGTTCCTGGTTTGCTGCGGCGGATGACAACATACAGAGCAGGCAACTGCAGACAAGAATAAAGTAACGTATAGATAGCTGAGTCATAATCCCCCCCGATCATGAATAGGTAGTTTTTATTTAGGTTGGCGAATCATAGCGCAATATGAGTGTCAGTGCATATTGCAAATTCATTAACCTGTTTCAATGGTCATCAGCGGGCCAGAATTAAAAATACTTGAACCATAAAAATTCTTTGTTATTCTCGCAGTCTATAAATATTTTTTTCTCACAAAGCACTGAAAGGTGAAACTGCTATGAAGAAAGCTGTCTTTTTGAACATCGATAAAATTGATTTTGATAAACAATTGAAGTTAGATTCTTTGGAAAAAATTGTCACTTGTAGCAGTTTCTCCGCGACCAATGAAAATGAAATCCTGGAACGTGTCGCAGGGCAAAATATTGTCATTACCAAAGAAATGCCGGTTAGTGCAGAAATTATTGCTCAGTTTCCTGACAGTGTTGAAATGATCTGCGAAGCAGGAACCGGCTTTAATAACATCGCTATTGATAAAGCTCGTGAAAAAGGGATTTCTGTCTGTAATATTCCAAGTTACAGCACCGACGCAGTTGCCCACCTGGTCATCACTTTTATTCTGAATTTAAGCGCTTCATTGCCTCAGCAGCAAAAGATGATCAGCACGGGGAATTTCGATAACTTCACCAAACGGTTAATGGTGCCGCATATGGAATTAGGTGGGAAAACCCTGGGGCTGATAGGTGGTAGTGGTGCTATCGGTCAAGAAGTTATGAAGGTTGCATTAGCATTAGGTATGAATGTTCTTATTTCAAGCCGTAGCGAACGGAACTGGGAAGATAGCAATGTTTCTAGTGTTACAGTTGATGAGTTATTACAGCGTAGTGATTTTATCAGTCTGCACTGCCCTTTAAACAGCGAAACTCATCATCTGATTAATCGTGACAAGCTCAGTTTATGTAAACCTGGAGCGTTTATCATTAATACGGCCCGTGGACCAATTATCAACGAAGCAGATTTGATTGATGCATTGCAAAGTGGTCGCATCGCTGGTGCTGGACTCGATGTTCAGGACCCGGAACCACCGGCCTTGGATAATCCTTTATTTTCTATGAGCAATGTGATTATGACTCCCCACATTGGCTGGCGCAGGCTTGAGACCAGGCAGCGGTTGATTGAGTTGATTGCTGAGAATGTTGGGGCTTTTGTTGGTGGTGAACCGGTGAACGTTGTAAATTAGATTGATTTCGATACTTCGGGAATGACAAGTATATCAGGTTGTCATTTCCGAAGGTGTATTCCTGTCTGTTTAAATTCCAATCTAACCAAACATCAAGATTAAGACCTCGGGGTCGCGTCCCCGATCGATGCCATCCTTTTGTCCAGGGCAACAAAAGTACGCAAAAAAGCCCGGAAAGATCAAGTACACTGACGAAGGTTGGGGTGGACTACTGTTTGTTGTTACCTGAAGGTTGCACGGGCGGCCCAAAATGCTTCGCATTTAACTGGGCTTAAGGCAAGGGCTATAATTCCAATTATAAATTTGATTGAGGCCAATTGATGAACTTGTTCATCTCTGGCCGGCTTGTCGATTGCTGTTGGTAATTTTACACGGATGACGTTTGAATACGGACATATAAACAGGGCTTTTTGTGCTTACTATTTTTAGCTCGATTGTGAAAAATAGTACGTCGCCTGCAGGGGCGAGACCCTGCGACTCTTCTTTTGACTGTTTCTCCTAAAAGCTCATCTTAAATTCAAATTCAAGATCAAGACCTCGGGGTCGCGTCCCCGATCGACGCCTTCCTTTTCTCCAGGGCAAGAAAAGGAAGCAAAAGTGCCCGGAAAGGTCAAGTACACTGACGAAAGCTGGGGTGGACTACTACTTGTTGTTGCTGTGTGGTAGCACGGGTGGCCCAAAATGCTTCGCATTTAACTGGGCTTAAGGCAAAATCTTTAGGACCAAGGACCAAGGACCAAGGACCAAGGACCAAGGACCAAGGACCAAGGACCAAGGACCAAGGACCAAGGACCAAGGACCAAGGACCAAGGACCAAAACGTACAAATTATGGTCATTAAAAATTAATAACTGCCAACAAAATCTTGCTTTGCTTTATTCTGTAATGTAATTTAGTTGTTAAATTAAACAAATGTTAATCTAGGAGGGATACGTGGTTGATCAAGAACTTGTTTCATTTAAAGCATCACAACAAGGTTTCACCCTCATCGAATTGGTTGTAGTCATCACCATTCTTGGTATTTTAGGGGCTGTCGCAGTGCCTAAATTTATTGGTATGAGTGCAGAAGCGCGTATCAGCGTCTTACAGCAGGTTAGAAGCAGTGTCCGCTCTGCTGATATTCTGGTACGAGCCAAGGGACTTACCGGGATTGATAGCCAGGAGGTTTCCGGTCGTACGGATTTGCTCGATGTAGATGTTGATGGCGACGGTACCTTTGAAACACGGCTTAAATATGAGCATCTTGATAATACCGATATTCAGAAATGGGTGACCATGTCTGACCATTTAATTCTCGAAACCGAATCAGGAAATATCGATGAAACCTGGATTGGCTATGATTTAGATGGGGACGGGGAAGTAAGGAATCAAGAGTGTTTCTTTAAATATACACAAGCCACATCAGCAGGAGCGACACCTCTGTTTGAAGTCTACTCAGCGGATTGTGATCAATAATAACTGCCTGAGCTGGAAATAAAAAATCCCCGCTATGGATTCCATAGCGGGGATTTTGATTGGTTCTATTTATCTAATAAATCATACCACCGACATACAACCCCGCTCCTACCAACAGATCGTGGCCAGGAACTTTATAAATGTAGGTCAGTTTCTTTGACGGAGAAGATTTCCCCGGTTTGGGCCACATATATTCAACCCAACCTTGCCCGGCTTTACGGGCAATATTAACAAAGTGAACAAACATGGCTTTATCGGTCGGATCGGTCATAAGTAGCACATGATCCATCTTGGTCAGCTCCGGTTGAAACGGATGAGCCAACATTTTGCCGTTTAGATCCATCAGAAAGACATAAGAATCTTTCCATACAAATGGACCTTTGGTGTCTGAAAGAGCTTTAATTGCAGCATCAACACCTTGGGTATTGATCAGTGCTGCAGCTTCGTGACTCTTGATGACACATTCTTCCTTGGTTGCTGATTCAGCAGCAAACGCAGTGTAAGAGAATAAACCAACAACAAGACAGAACAGAACGATCAGACTTTTTCTCATAGGCTTCCTCCACTAGGATTTTGGGGAACTCCTATAATTTTACTGGCTTAGGCCCGGACAATCAACCCTTGATCCAAGGTTTTCCTAAAGGCAGAACATTACGACCGAAAATCTGGGCATAAATTGCGCTGGCCATCATGTACAAAGCAGTGGCTGCACAAGCCATCAATTCGTAACCGGCAACAACAGTCAGTTCGTGGTGACCGAAGTGGGCCAGGTCAAGCAGAATAAAGCCGATCAACAGCAGGGTAAAGGTCAGGCCCATAGCACCGCTGATGCGCATGGAAGGAATCCACATAATAGCAGTGTAAACAGTAAAGGCGACCAGGTACCAACCAACATCAGTACCGCTGGAACGGTAAATGTTGAAGTGATTGAGCAGGAAGATAATACCCAGACCGATCCAGAATGCACCATAAGAAACAAAAGCGCTGTAACCAAAATTGTTACCACATTTAAATTCCTGGAAACCTGCGATCAGCTGAGCAAGGCCACCGTAAATGAATGCCAAGGCAACAATAGGACCAATTTCGCACCAACCAACATTGTGGAATTGCAGCAACAGAGTAGTAATACCAAAACCAGCCAGACCGACAACCGCCGGGTTACCTTGAGATGCATCGTGAGACATGGACAAAACTCCTTTTCCTCGATTAAAAAAAAATGTTTGCATTGTTTGCACGTTAACGTGCAGCTTTTATTGTTACAGGGGGTAGACATTACGTGGCAGTCCCCTGTGGTTTCTAAATATTTAAGTGCGTACTATGAAAAATAGACGCAGTATTTTAGTCGCGTTTACACAAATATCATGAATACCTGAGTTATAAGGCTGTCTGAAGTGCTCTATGAAAAAGATTCGTGGTAATCATTTTAGGAAGGAACAAGCAAATATAAAAGGACTTCACAAATAAGCAGTTACGACTCACCGTCATTGAAAATGAACAAGGCAACACTGCCCTATGTAAACGAACGACAGGTATTATCACTTTTTGGTATGACAGACAAGTCTTTTGTCAGGATAACCCCTTATTTTTAAAATAGAATCCTACTAATCAGGTCGACTATTATCTAAACGAAGAGCTTATATCAGGTACAGGTTTTTTGACAGTGGGATTTTGCTTTGTGGTCAGAAGACGAGGGGAAGCGGCAGTTTTTGTATGTTTTGGTGGTTTTCGTCGCACAAGCAATCCCGCAGATTGACGCAGCCACGGCGGAAAAGGACCGTTTCCAGCTGAAAACTAGGTTACTGCCACCCTGAAGTTAAAATTCCAACAACGAAGTTTTCAGATTGGAAACGAGGAATTTTTCGTTGTGGCAAGAAAATTAAGGGATTGTGCGGAGACGTAGTACTTTACGTCACACAAGCAATTCCGCAGATTGACGCAGCCACGGCGGAAAAGGACCGTTTCCAGCTGAAAACTAGTGACGTGGATCACCGGGAAGAAAGAACCCCGTCACTTTCTTATAAGCATCCGAAGTTCGCTTGCCCGGGGCTCCATCAACTTTAACGAAAATACCAGGGTAGGTATTAAGCCAATTTTGCAGGTTTTTACCATGCGCCACTATGGCTGGATCCTTTGGGGTATGCATTGAATAGCCAACAATCAATGGTTTGGTGTCGGGTTGTGGAGCCGGTTGATCGGTAAACTCAATCTGTTCAATTTCCGCCAAACGGCGTAGTAAGACCGCCGCACCACACTGTCTGGAGACCGCAGTATCGGACCAGGTGCCATCCGCAATATATTTACCGCTGTTATAATGATGGGAAAATCCCCACAGGTAGGGCGAGAGAACATGTTGGTGATAAAGTCGATAGCCCCATCCATTGTAGCGTTCAAGCTGATAAAGAGTACCAGCCAGACTCCAGTTTGTGTGTGGGCCAAGCCGCTTTAAACGCAGTGCATCGCGAGCACTTTCCTCCCAGGAAAAAGGAGGTTTTCCGGTTTTGGGACGACCTTGCGGAACCTGACGGGTACGGGAAGTCAGCGGGTCACCATTATGCAGATGGCGGTTAAATTTGAGGCTGGACTCCATGTTGTGAATGACGGCCACAAAGCTCCAGGGGATTTCCAACGCATCAGCAACTGCCTGATAGCGCATTTGGTTGGCTTGCAGTTGAGCAACCGTCTGATCAACCGCAGCCATTCGCTCCGGTCGGATTGTACAGGTGTTAAACAATTGTTCATATTCACGTTGTAATGAATCTGAAAATTTAATGGTTGGCATTTATTCCCCCCTGTGTGGTGCCTGATGAGCATTAATCTGTGCTTTTACGGCGCTTAATCCGCTCTTTTCCACCTATATCAACCTTAAAGCTGCCAGTAAGTATTGTCTCGGGACATACACTGGTACAAGTCAAACAGAAAACACATTCGCTGGAAAGGATTCTTTCTCCGTTGAGCACGTAGTTCATAATGTTGATGTCCATTGGACAAGAAGCATTGCATGCGCCACATGTGGTGCAGCTATCCTGTATTCCTTCAATTTTAAGTAAAGAAAATCGTGATGTTGCCTTTAGTATAACAGTAATCGGGCACAGGTATTTGCAAAAGGCTCGGTTATCACGCAGTGCAAAAGCCAGTATAAACGCTGAGATGAAATAGAGGGCGTTCCCACCAATCAGCCAGGTTAGGGCTGCATCACCTGAAGGTTCAGGGCGGTAGTGAAAGATAAACCAGGCAACCAGAACCACTAAAAAACTTAAGATAAAGTGAAAGTAGCGAAAACGTTCGACTTTAACGGAGAGTCTCCCTGCCTTGTTTCTTTTATATGGAAGCAGATCGAGAACCATAGCAGTCCAGCACGCCCAGCCGCAAAAGCTTCGACCAAACAGAACCGGACCAAAGATCTTGGCTATAGAATAATGAATAACAGAACCAGAAAAATAACCGGAGAGCAGATAGAAAAAGAATCCTTCAAGTTGCATATTCTCATGCTTAAAGAGCCCCAGAAAGCCCAACATGTATACGCCAATAAGCAGTTGAGTCATTCTTCTTCCGGTCGGTTTCTTTCGTGAGGGTAGGTACGAATAGAATCCAATTCCCAAACCAACGGCAGTACCAATATAGCCAAAATTAAACAGATAGAAGACGTTTCCAGTGCTGTGCCATAGAGTACTGGCAATGATCCAAAAGGTTAAAACGATGATGAAAGGAATTTTTAGCCTGCAAAATGTAAAGCCAGTTTTGTCATTGTTCACAAGCATGCCTCATATGCACAGATAAACGGCTAAAGGTGATAGATTTGTTAAAAATAAGCCTTCGTATTGTCATGCACCAGATCATCAGCCAATAATGTATCGACATCAAACCAACGGTATTCTCCATGCTGCTCGCAGGGTAGATCATTAAGTTCAAGGGGTGGTAACCGGTGAGCGAGTACCACGTAGTGGGTCGAAACGTTTTTGTCGCAGAAACTGTCAGTATAAAGATGTTCATAAACACCATGGAATATCGCATCTTTACGCTGTATCTTTATGCCAAGCTCAACCTCAGTCAGTCGGCAAAAAGCCTCATCCAGAGTTTCATCCTTAAGAACCCGGCCACCAGGGACAAACCAGTTTCCAAGGGCAGGGCGGTTTAAGCGTTTACCAAGTAAAATTTCACCCCTTGGGTTTTCAACTATCAAGTCAATAGCAATCAGCGGGGTATGGGTGACGATCGTGTTGAACAGGTCTTTTGGTAATAGCATGGGGGCTCCTGGGGGAAAAGAAAATACTATCGGTTAATTGCGATGGTAGGTTTTCTGTTAGCACATAAATCAGGTTAAGGGGAAATTATGTTTTTTTATTGGGGTAAAGGGACGCTGTTTAAATGTTAAATAAATATGCAAGCGCACTATCCTCTTTTACCACCTTTTCCCCTCGGCCGGCTGCAATACTAACCGCAGATCGTCCAAGGCCAAGGTGTGCACCTGTTGTAACCCCATTATAGCCAAACAATCGCACCGCAAAATAGCACACAACACTTCTTACCCTGCTGACATTTGCTGTTTTTATTCGCTGGCGCAGTAGCCCGGGGTCAACGGAATAATAGCGGCAAACTGTACTGATGATTTCCGCAAGTTCAGGAGGTGGATTATTGGCCCCGGAAGCTTGTTGCGTTTTGATAGCTTGAATAAAATCATCATTCCCCAGGATGCGTTCATCGTATTGATCATTATTGTCCGTCTGCCTTTTTTCACTGCTGGTCAGATCTTTGCGTTTACCCTGATCAACGCCATCGGAAACAAAATGCTGATAGAGCTCTACTGCTCTGGTTTGGTTCTCTGAAAAATACATAAGTACTTCATCAATAATCTGTCTTTCACGTTTATCGTTGCCCATAATGGCAGCATGACCGGTCCAGGGATAATTGTCCAGATCAGCAATATCTGCTACCAGGCCAACACGTAGAGGATTAAGGTGAATATAGCGAATCAGCTCAAGCAGGTAGACATCTTCATCGCAAACAATAGATTTATAACGATTTTGAAAAAGGTGACCAGACCTGTTATGGCGCCGGTTGAAGTAGAGAGCATAGCCGGTCAGCAGACGGCGCATTAATGATGACAAGCGTGTGTTCCGAGGGCGAAGCAAAAGATGAACATGGTTGCTCATCAACGTCCAGGCAAAACAATCGGTGTCAGTTTGTTGTAAAAGGCGGGAAAGGCTGTCAAGAAATCTGTGCCGGTCATCATCATCGTAAAAGATATCACAACGATTAACGCCGCGAACAATGACGTGTTGATATAAGCCGGGAATATCGATTCGGGCAACTCTTGGCATAGGGCTATTTTAGTGTAAAAGGTATTTTATTCAACATTTAAACAACGTCCCTGTGGCTTCTGATTAGAATCATAAAAGCCAGCATGATAATGTCCTTAATAAGCATTATCATGCTGGCTTTTCATGCCTGAATAGGCGACCGACTTTTGGACAAAATGCTATAACCACAAGTATCGCTGTTACCGATATTGTCAACCAACCAAACCAATCCCCAAAACGAGTGTAAAGCGTTCTGTCAGGCAGGGTGAAAACTGGTGCAGTAATAACGCTTTTTTCATTCACGCCGCTTTTAGCCATGATACGCCCATAGGGGTCAACGATAATCGCCACACCATTAGTCGCAGCACTGGCGAAGGAGACCCGGTGTTCCACCGCGCGGAAGACACCATCTGTCGCATGATAATAAGGAAACAAGCCGTTCTGGTGCATGTCATCATCTGTGGGCATAAGTATAATGTTCGCACCATTGCGGGCCAGGCCTTGTATAACATCTAAAAAGTGATAGTCATAGCAAACACCCAAGCCAACTTTACCATTTGGCGTTTTAAATACGGTGAACGCAGATGAGCCAGGGACAACCCCAAAATTCCTTTCGCCAGAGAAGAGGTGTGTTTTAGCCCGTCGTCCGGCTTCGTTTCCGTCCGGAGAAACCATGAAAGCTGTATCATGCATACCGGTTGGCGACCGCCAAACCATATCGGTGACGATATAAGCTCCTGTCTCCCGGGCTAATGTGCTCAGCTGGTTTGTATAGCTATGATCTTCAACGCTGGCAAATTCGTTTTCTGGCCAAACGACAAACGCCGGTTTTTGATTAGCAACTTTACGAGTCAGGGTCGCATTCACAGCGAAGATTGCCTGGGACATTTCAGGAGTATCTGCGTAATAGCCCTCCTTTTCAGTTGGCAAGTTACTAAGCGACTGAATATCAGGACCATTGGCCAGATCAACGGTGGACGCAACGTTAAAAGTGTTTTCTGGGGGTGTAGGAATGATCATAGCACCCCATGCCAGAACGGCCGCTACCAAAGCCAGGGTGTACAGGCTTGGCCAATCTATTTTGCGCTTATGCCAATACGTGCTTAGCAAAAAAGCAATGGACAGATTGGAGAGCATGAGTAAAAAACTAAGCCCGGGGAAACCAGTGATACTCAAAATTTGTAACCCGGCCGGGAATCCCCATTGGCTTTTGGACAGAAGTACAAACCACCAGTCTTTGACTACAGGCGCAATGAATTTGCTAAATTCGAGAGCGGACCAGATAGCAGGTAATGCGACTAATCTAAACCCGTCGGGCAATCTTCTTTGCAGCCTCACGCCCAATGAAATAATGCTTGAGTACCAGGCACCAGCACCAATCATCAGGAGATAACCCAGGATTGGGTTAAAAATACTTGTGTACCAATTGTGGACAGCAACAGTCCAAACCAGTGCAAAGGGTAGAGCAAGTAAACGAGGACGCACGTCCGGCAATAGTTGAATGGCCAACAACATTGGAACCAATGCAATCCAGCCGACAAGCCCCAAGTTCAGGTAACCAGGCATGGTCGCAGATAAGAGTAGGCCTGAAAGTGTCGAAGCCCCTAAGCCAAACCAAATGCCCTTTCTGTTTGAACCGCTTATACCGTTGATAGCTTTCTTATTGGTAGCATCTTTTGACAACATAGACGTCTTCTGAGCAGCAATTAATAGTAATTATCCTCTGTCATTATTTCCAGGATTGTATCTCTATGATGTTCCCTTCAGGATCACGGAAATAAACAAACACAAGAGTTCCAACATTCTCGATCTCATTTTCGACAATCTCTCCCAATTTTATCCCGCCATGTTCACCTGAGCGAACTAGATAACCCGTTTACTTTATTCTGCAAGTTTAGCTTTTGGGTAAGAGCCAAGAAGCTTAACTTTATTGATCGTTTCAATTTCTTTTAGTGCAGCGCAAATGTCAGGGTCTTGCACTCGACCATCAAAATCGATGAAAAAATGGTATTTTCCAAACTCCCTGCAGGTTGGTCGGGAGATGATGGAGGTTAGATTGATGGATCTCTTGGAAAATGAGTTCAATATATCACCAAGTAAGCCGGGCCGATCTTTGTCGTCCAACACTACAATACTGGTTTTGTATTCCCCGCCTTCAATCTGTTGTGTGGTTCTCGTACTGTTCGATAAAGCCAGAAATCGAGTCTGGTTGTTTTTAAAATCATTGATGTTTTCAACTACTCGCGGAAAATCATCAGATTTGAAGGAGCCTAAAGGCACGATAGCGGCATTATTTCCCACTGTAGTTCGGGCAAGATTTAATGATTCTATATTGCTTTCAGTTGTGACAATGTCAATTTTACCCAGCGAATCAATAAATTCACTGCACTGTCCTTTTGCAACAAATTGAACAAACAACTGATCAATTTTTGACAGATCACTGGCCATGCTGACGAGGCAAAATTGAACTGGCAGCATAATTTCACCAACAATGCTTAAATCTGCAGTCACGAGCTGATCAAGTACCAAAGGAATAAACCCTTCTGAAAAGTTTTCGATGGGAAGGACACCAATTTCACATGTTTTTCCAATGGCCTTTAATGCACTGCCTATGGAGGGGAAATACTCCACCTGCCATGTTCCTCCCAAAGTCTCAGTGTATTTCGAGGTTGCTGCATCAGAGAACGTCCCTCGTGGGCCTAATGTTAAGATTTTATTCATATCTTGTATGCTTTACTGATCAGGATGTGAAGAAAAGAGGTGGTGACGCTAAATAGTGTATAACACCAAAGCGATCGAATATATACGCAGCTATTTTCCGGTTGTGTTAATACGCTTTGTTAGCCGTTTTCTTTATTTAATAAAAACTTACGTAAATCCCGTTCTTCTCGCATGACGTATAATATGAATACCTGATTCTTTTCCTGTTTATAAAAAATTCGGCAAGGGCTCGCGACAACTTCACGATAACTCAAATGCTCAAGTTCTGGAGGAATACGCCCGGATTCAGGAAACGTTTCCAGGTGTTTTACTTTTGAAAAGATCGATTGGACAAGCTGTTTAGCTACTATAACATTTGCTAGCGCGATATATTCAGCAATATCATTTAAATCTGATAATGCTGGTTCTGTCCAAATTACTTCAGCCATTTTGACATTTTATCTTTGGCTTCTGAGTGACTAAATACCTTACCGTCAGCGATCGCGCGCTCTCCCCGTGCTATACCTTCAAGGATTGATAAACGATTTTGCATAAACTCATAATCACTAACATCAACGAGATAAGCTGATGGAATGCCATGTTCTGTAATTAAAACAGGTTCTTTTGTTTCACGTAAATCAGCAAGAATTTTTGTCGCCTGCCGTTTAAGCGACGTGACTAATTCTACTTTCATAAAGGGTTCCTCCAAAGAATACTTAAAAGTATCACTAAAGTGATACTATTCTATCGCTCGTATTTTGGCAAGTTGTATAACCAGTGGCGGAGCGAGGTTAAAGCTTAGTAGACACCTTGCGAATGTCGGCTAGTGCTGTTCCAGCCAGTTATGCGATTGTTAGTTGCTCTTCAATGATGATCTTCGGGGTCGGACCAAGCTAACTTATTATAAATATGAAAAAAACTGCGATTTTAGGTGCCTTTTTTACGCTTAGAAGGCTCATTTTAGGGTATAAATGGCCTCATCCTCTTTAAGAACAAAGCCCACAGAAGATTCTTCGATTTTCCTTTTACTGACGGCATAGCCCAGTTTGTCTTTCAACACAGCAACATAATCCTCACACCCAACGGCCAACGCCTCGGACCAGCGAGGCTCTCGTTGCATGTTCTCAGTTTTCACTTGGTCTTCTACCCACGATATTCTTTGTTCTCGTAGTTCATGTATATTTTTGATCCCGAAGAGTGTCAAAAGGGTTAGGGTGTCAGTCAGCTGGTAGCGTTTCCTTTGGTTATATAATTCAGCAAAGCCCGACTCAGCCCAGTCTTTAGGATTTGTGACCACTCCAGCACGAACCATATTCAAATCGATGTAGGTTAAACAACGGGCGAGATGGTCATCCGTAGCAATCGCTGTTGCATGATAACGATCTTCCCAGAACGCTCCTTTTCTTCCTTTACGCTTGTTGTAATCTTGGGCAGCACGACCGGCTGTCAATTGCAAGCTTTGTGGGATTTCGTTCTTCCCGTTATCCATAACGAGTAGATGGATATGGTTTGACGTGACAATGTAGTTCAGAATGCAAAGTCCGTAGCGCTTTTTTGCTTCAAACAACCACTTGAGCCAATTGTTACGATCCCGGGAAAACTTCAGCAGAAATTCCTGTTTGTGACAACGGTGAGTAATATGCCAGACATAACCTGGCAAGAAATGACGATGAGCACGTGGCATGGTTTTCCCCCTCCATGGTTACGAGCATGATTTTATGGTCAAAAAAGGGCGTTTAAGGCTAAAAAAACGCCTTTTTTTTGATGAAAGTTTAGTTATATCAATATTTTATCTTGGTCCGACCCCCTACAAATCCCCTAAAATTGTCTGGTAATTCTGAGTGTATTTTATACTTTGTTGAAACTAAACCATTATAAACTTCGAAATACGCAGGTTGTTTTCCTATTGTAATATCGTACTCATCTCTGAATGTGAATAAGTCTTTGTGGCTTAGTTCAAGTTTGTAGTTTCCTGGAGTTAGGAATATCTGAGCGTAACGCTTGAGATGTAGATTTTCGATTCCCTTGCCGTCAATTTTTATCCCGATTTTCCAAGAACCATCGCCGTACAAAACTGGATTACTGGTATTGAAAAATACAATCTTTGTTGCTCCCTCTGAGGGAAGCGCTGATAGGTCTTGAGATGGCAGCGTTACCGATGGCGTAACAGTTGAGCAGCCAGCGAGGAATAATATTGCAATTGCAAGTAAGGTAAGTTTTTTCATCTCAAAATCCTCAAGGGCTAACGGTCTTGATAAGCCGTGGGGCAGAAGCTTTACGGGCTGGTAGAAACCTTTACGATAACCGCAGAGCTATCCGCCATCGGCTTAATTGTATTGTTAGCCATTAATTTATACGCAGAGGCATGTGCGTGAACTTTTTGAAGTTTACTTCAAGTTCATTGGTGAATGGCTCCTCGTATACTTCTGCATCAAAACCGACAAACTGTACTCCGTCCTTCTTGAGTGCACTGAAGACTCGGCATGTAGCGGAAATAAAAATTGGCATCACGTTTATATAGACTTGGTTGATAGGATATCTTTTGGATTCTGCGTGTTTGCGTATATCAGAAAAACAAAGATCTGATTCAATCTGACCAAGAAGTTTTTTACGTTTAGATAACCCCATCTTTTTCTCTAAGTATGGTGACTTTAGTTTTTCATCTAAACGGAGATAGAAGTCCTCAATTTTATAGAAATATCTCATTTTGCATGGAGATTCTAAAACTGGGTAGTCAACCATGAGGAACTCGGCTCCAAGATGGTTTTTGTATTTATCATCTAGCGCCATTTCCTGATTCCAACTCTTAAACAGCAAGTGATCACGATGATGGATCGCATTGCGCATGAGAATCAAGGATGCTGTATCGCCATTGGCGAAGTAGTCGAGATGATCTTTGGACACATCGTAAAGGCTATGAAAGGCTTCAAGTTTTGACTCAAACGCGCGATCTAAGTTGTCAATTGCTTCTTCTTTGTCGATAAGCTTAAGTCTATGAAAATCGACATGCGTCTCCACATAGATCCTCATCGAGTTTGCTAGTTTTTTTACTGCATGCTGTATGATTTCCACATGATTTCTCTTTAAGGCTAACGGTTTAAGCTAAGCGGCGGCGATAGTAAGTTACAGAGATCACCGGCTTATACGTATTAGTAGAATATTACAGCCGTCCGCTTGAGCGACAAGTTAGGCGCTCGCTGCGACGTGTCCTTGGTGCATCTGGTGTTGATTTTTAGCCAAATCAGAGGTGGGGGATTGTTCCATGCCATACGAAGCTGCCTCGTGTTTGTCCGCATGAACTTGTTATGCTTGCTAACACGAGGCAGCTTCGCATTTAGCATATTTAAAAACAATCGTCAAACCCCTCATTTTTATATTAAATATTTACGTTTAGCTGCTTAATCAATGATCTGCCGTTCATCCGCGCTTAACGGTTCTGCATAACCGGTGGCGGTGATGCGTTTCAAATTAGTAGACTTCTTGCGACTTTCGCCTAGCCCTGTTCCATCCGGTTAATGCGATTGTTATGTGTTCTTCAATGTTTGTTTAAACAATTCAAAAGAAGAAGTTACCGATTCTTTTATCTTCTTGGTAGAGGCAGACAATTTGAAATCTAATGACTCCTCAAGTGCTCTTAATGACCTTACCTTTTTCTGTAAGGTAAACTTATTTTCCAGGCTGACCCTGCACTGCAGATCAAGGTGATCAGCTAATGTTCGTATTGATGCCACCAGAGCCCCCGCTTTTGTTTGAACAACTATGTCACTCTCTTCGGTGATTGTTTCAAGCAATTCAAGTAGGTCAATATAGCGTTGCTCGATGGTATTGATTGTAGGTATTTTTGGATTAATCATATGTCCACATAACGGTTGGATAACCGGTGGCGAAGCGCAGCTACAACTTAGTAGACACCTTGCGAATGTCGGCTACGATTGTTCCATCCGGTTAATTGTATTGTTATTTTTTAGACTTTTAAAGGCTTGAACCAATGCTTTCTCAAAGGCTTTAATGTACATTTTATTAATTCTATTTGGTGATGCGTCTAAAGACCACCTATGTCCCCAAGATAATCCTGAACTCGAAAATCTTAATGCCTTAGTTTTCGGATCAATAACATTCATTTCTAACTGAAACGATACATATTCAGACTCACCAAGGCCAGGGTTCTTAAACGACTGTAGACCTTCGGCAATTACAATTTCAAAAAGTAATGAAGGCCCTAATGGTTCAATATATTTACTTGCTACCTTATGAAAAGACTCAATAAGTGGTGCCGTATTTTGGGGGCTTACTTGGTCTGAATCGCCAGGCCACGTTAATATTGGAACAAGTATTTCACGATCTTCGGTTTGTTCTCGATTGTCCCTTATAATTACCTCGTATTTTGATCCCGACAAAATAAATGAAGAAGGGGAATCTTCGGTAAATAGAGGACCTTTTGTTGAACAGCTTACTAGCAGGAAACATCCTAGGATAAGTCCTAGGCTAGAATTTACTATTTTTGATTTGAACATCATCGGTGTTCTCATTTTTTTTAAAATAACGGTTCTGCATAACCGGTGGCGGTGATGCGTTTCAAATTAGTAGACTTCTTGCGACTTTCGCCTAGCCCTGTTCCATCCGGTTAATGCGATTGTTATGTGTTCTTCAATGTTTGTTTAAACAATTCAAAAGAAGAAGTTACCGATTCTTTTATCTTCTTGGTAGAGGCAGACAATTTGAAATCTAATGACTCCTCAAGTGCTCTTAATGACCTTACCTTTTTCTGTAAGGTAAACTTATTTTCCAGGCTGACCCTGCACTGCAGATCAAGGTGATCAGCTAATGTTCGTATTGATGCCGCCAGAGCCCCCGCTTTTGTTTGAACAACTATGTCACTCTCTTCGGTGATTGTTTCAAGCAATTCAAGTAGGTCAATATAGCGTTGCTCGATGGTATTGATTGTAGGTATTTTTGGATTAATCATATGTCCACATAACGGCTTGGATAACCGGCGGCGACGCGAACCTGCGTGTATCACCGCAATATTCGTATATTTGCAGAGCTATTTTCCGTCCGCGTTAATTCTGTGGTTAGGCCCTGCCTTGAATTTATTGAAAATAACAAATGAAATTGTCATATAAATATAAAACGACACAAAAATAATGAACAGTTTAAACGTGTTATCTCCGAAGTAGTTTGAAAAGTACTGCCCAACAGCTAGGTCCATTTTTGAACCAGGAGCAGCAATGCTTCGAATCTGAAAACTGCCTGCCAGTGTAAGAAGCGCAGGCCATGTAAGAACTGAATAGGCCAGAAGTCTTTTATTCTTAATTTTTGTGCAAGCCACACCGATGATGATGCCAGCAACTATCAAGGTTGGTGCAAATGCCAATAGATGATAGGCCCCGATAAAGACAGAATCGGATAGTTTTGGACTCCCGAGTAGCTGGGTTAAGAACGCTCCGTTTTCCTTGGTTATGATTGAAGCCAGAAATCGACCCCTTGGATCGTACGTAGGGCCAATTTTCACAATCAGGAACCCCACGACTGCACCAAATACAAAACATAGAATTTTAGGGAAAATCCTTTTCAACATTTGATGGCCTAACGGTTGGATAACCGGCGGCGACGCGAACTTGCGAGTACCACCGAAGTATTCGAATATTTGCAGAGCTATATTCCGTCCGGTTGATTTGATTGTTAACCACGCTATGGCACCATGGTTAGGCAGAGATAATATCAAATCCTTTATCTTGAATCTTTGAATGGTATATAAATTCTAATATTGGCGTTGTATATGTTGCATTGTAATAGTCGTCAATGGTATTTACGGAATCCCATTCTTCAAGTTGTTTTTTTATTACAGGAAGCTCATTTTTTATATTGCTTTTGTTTGCAGGTAGGCACCATCCAGAGTTTGACTTTATGTATATAAGTTCTGATTTTTTGTGGAACATTAGAATTGCATATTCTATCTCAATATCAAAATGGTCGTCTTTTTCTGTATCCTGCCAATTTACTATTACTCTATTGAATAACATATCATCGATTATCAGACCATTAACTCCGCATAGCCCATCAAGAATTGGCTTAACGATGTTGTCCATGTCATAAAATCCAGGATTCTTTCTTCTTGCTAAATGGTTGCATCTATAATCTATTGCAACATGGCAATTTCCTGTAATTATGTATTCTGAGGACTTTGTAATGGCTTGGATCGTATTTTTTATATCTTTTTTTAAATGACCCTTCCCGTTAACAGAAGGCGGTTTTCCATCAACTCTAAATTGAAGATGTCCGTATCTAAAATTATTTTCTGTAAACATACTGCCCATCTGGTTAACGTTCTGCATAACCGGTGGCGGTCATACGTTTCAGTTTAGTAGATATCTTGCGAATTTCGCCTAGGCCTGTTCCATCCGGTTGATGCGATGGTTAGAAATCTTCCACCTTCGTTTTCTTTTTACAATTTGGACACTTAACCACTTTTGAGTCTTTGCGCATTTGAACTTTTTGACAATGAGGACACAGGATATCTCCAAGTTCGTAGCCAGGGTCAACTTCGCGTTTAAGATCTGTAGCCCCAAATACAACCCGAGTACCAATTACAAAACCGTAAGCAATTATAGCGAAGCCAATTACGAAGCATACAATGCTCGTAGCGTTTAATAACTGGGAAAACGCTGTGCTAACAAAGTCTTTTGATAATGCCAATAAAAGGATTCCACAGGTGAAAATTAAGACTCCTTTTGCCATTACGATCATAGGTGCCCAACGTAAGTCCCATTTGGGTATTTTCTTAATCGCAACAGTGGCTACTGCGATAATAACTAGGGCGTAGAGATACATTCTCTTCGATTTCTAACGGTTTGGATAACCGGCGGCGGCGCGAACTTACGAGTACCACCGAACTATTCGAGTAGCTGCGCAGCAATTTTCCGTCCGCGTTTATTAAATTGTTATGATTTCTTATGTTTAGCGCTTCCTCGGTCTTGATGATCAGAGAGGGGCTCTTCACAATAGCGGAGCACTTCTCCCGTTTCAGGATCTACAACTTTCTTAAAATATGCATTATTTTCCCGGTCGATATGCATTTCTAGGTGGTTCCATTTTTGAGTGTCGCGATGAAGATCGTCACCAATGGTTACTTCCCATACTGCTTTTTTTACTCCGGGACGTTTGTTTCTAAATTTCCATTTTTCGTGTACTACAACCGATTCAGATAGTTCGGCATCATAAATTCTTGAAGTAGCACCACAATTCGGACAAGCATCCCTCGGAACAGCATGAATGTCTATTAGGCCGTCGAGAACCAAATTGCATGATTTGCAGTATGTCACTTCCATTGAGTAATGCCTTCGATCATAACGTTGAACTCAGTGGTTTGCGGATTGATTAGCAATAATTTCGATTAATGTAGGAAATTATTAGCACCCCTATGTTTCAAAATACCTCCGACCTCAGCAAATCCACTGGAGTGTTTTGTTATAAGGTTTTTAATATTTTAGCATTTTTAGGGACCTTACCTTTGAGAAAATCTTTCCTGTGGTCAGGGTTGCCAAGGTCCATTTCGAAATTTGCCCAACCTCCAAAAGTCTTCTTAACAGCCATACACCAAGTTCCTGTAACAGAATCAGAAAATTGCCACAGGATGTGATAACCATCCTCGTTTGAGAAACCTTCATGATCTGCCTGGAAAATTCCCCCGAGCTTATTCCATATTAGACTTTTAATTTCCTGGATAGCCTCCCACCCATTGTTAATGTCTGCACCATTGAGGACTTGAAATGCAAATATGGCCTTTACTTTAGGCAGGAATCCATATAGCCACTTCACGGCAGAATCAGGTTTACTGCCTTCAATTTCTTCTAAGAATTCTTGGATCTCCTCTTCTCCAAGTTCTTCATTTGTTGGGTTCCGCTCGATTACTGCTATGGGTGTTTGATCATTGTGAAGTAGCAGGATTTGATTCCATTGGTCGGTCTCTCCATCTTCAATCTCGACACTAAACGACCTATCAAGTTTAGAAAGATGGTCTCTAATTTCTTCAAAAGATATACATTCATCTTTTAATGCTAGTACTCTGACGAAGTATCCCATTTTGTATCCTTATAACGGTTCTGCATAACCGGTGGCGGTGATGCGTTTCAAATTAGTAGACTTCTTGCGACTTTCGCCTAGCCCTGTTCCATCCGGTTAATGCGATTGTTATGTGTTCTTCAATGTTTGTTTAAACAATTCAAAAGAAGAAGTTACCGATTCTTTTATCTTCTTGGTAGAGGCAGACAATTTGAAATCTAATGACTCCTCAAGTGCTCTTAATGACCTTACCTTTTTCTGTAAGGTAAACTTATTTTCCAGGCTGACCCTGCACTGCAGATCAAGGTGATCTGCTAATGTTCGTATTGATGCCGCCAGAGCCCCCGCTTTTGTTTGAACAACTATGTCACTCTCTTCGGTGATTGTTTCAAGCAATTCAAGTAGGTCAATATAGCGTTGCTCGATGGTATTGATTGTAGGTATTTTTGGATTAATCATATGTCCACATAACATGTAATATACGTGATATTAGCTGTGTTATAACACAGCTGGCTCTTGTCAAAATTTTCTATTTCATAATAATATCAAATAAATCTGACATATTTCTGAAAAATTAGCTTGCGTGATATACAGTTTTAATTACCATAAGAAAGTGTAGAATAAAAACCACAAATTTGACAATGGAGGAGGGGCCATGAGTCAACCGCGTTTACTGGATTTGGTGCGCAATGAGATCCGTTTGCGTCATTACAGCCTGCGTACTGAAAAAGCTTATATTGACTGGATAACTCGCTTTATTATTTTCCATAATAAGCGCCACCCGAAAGATCTTGGGGCTGACCATGTCAGTGCCTATTTAACCTATTTGGCAACACGTAAGAATGTTGCTGCTTCGACACAGAACCAGGCATTAAATGCTTTGGTTTTTCTTTATAAGCACGTTCTTAATATCGAATTGGATGAACTCGATCAGATTGTTCGTGCCAAAAAGCCCAAAAAACTCCCAGTTGTACTAAGCCGAGATGAAGTTACACGTTTGTTGTCGGGTTTGACTGGTGCGCATTGGTTGATGGGGGCTTTGTTGTATGGTTCAGGTTTACGCTTAATGGAGTGCTTACGGCTACGGGTTAAGGATGTTGATTTTGATTACAATCAGATCATAATTCGTAGTGGTAAAGGCAATAAGGACCGTCGTTCTATGTTGCCACAAAGGGTGATAGAGCCATTAAATCGTCAGATTGAGTATGTTTATCAATTGCATAATCACGATCTTGAAAATGGTTATGGCTCCGTATATATGCCCGATGCTTTAGCCCGCAAATATCCCCAGGCTGGCAAGGAAAAGAGGTGGCAATATCTGTTTCCGGCAGAAAAAATTTCAAAGGATCCGCGCTCGGAAGCGTGGCGGCGGCATCATCTTCATGAAACTGTTTTACAAAGTAAGGTAAAAAAAGCTGTACGTACTGCTGGTATTAAAAAGGCCGCGAGCTGCCATTCGTTGCGTCATAGCTTTGCGACTCACCTTCTGGAAGATGGCTATGATATTCGCACTGTTCAAGAGCTGTTAGGACATGCAGATATCAGAACAACAATGATCTACACCCATGTACTTAACCGTGGGGGGCAGGGAGTTCTTAGTCCATTGGACAGAGCATAGTATTTATTTGTCCTGTTTGCTAAATATGTTGATAACCATGTACATTGATGAAGAATGTTGGTTTCAAATTTTAAAATGAAGCAAAAGGAGACCCCGAATGAATTACTGGTTGATGAAATCAGAACCGAATGCTTTCAGCATTGACGATCTTGAAAATATGCCAAACCAGACCGAACACTGGGACGGGGTGCGGAATTATCAGGCCCGTAACATGATGCGTGACGATATGAAGATTGGTGATCAGGTGTTCTTTTACCATTCCAACTGCGATACCCCAGGCATTGTTGGTGTTATGGAGGTGGTTAAAGAAGGCTACCCCGATTTTACTGCTTTTGACCCCAATAGTAAGTATTTTGATGAAAAGAGTGATCCTAACAAGCCACGCTGGATAATGGTTGATATTAAATATATCCGTCATACCCAGCGGGTTATTTCTTTGGCCGAACTCAAAGAGCATGATGCCTTGGAGAATATGCCGCTGGTGCGTAAAGGGAACCGCCTGTCGATTATGCCGGTGAGTAAGGCGGAGTGGGATTACATTTTGGGTTTGGAATAGCTACTGTTAATGAACAAGCAGCGTAATCCTATTTTTGAGTTGGACCTGGGGCAGGAACATATCACCATTCAACGGCGTTACGAGGCTTTAGGTGCCTGTAATGATGCATTGATCGCCGTGTGGTTTTTAATTGGTAGCTTTTTCTTTTTAAGTGACTCCTTAGAGCAGAGCGGAACCTGGCTGTTTATTGTTGGTAGTGCTCAATTGCTTATTAAACCAGTGTTGAAGTTAATCAGTCTGGTGCATGTCAGTCGTGTTTACCATTCTCAAAATAAATAAGATGATGTTTAAGGCCCCTGCAATGAACGATTTTTGTGCAGGGGCTTCATTCTATTAGAATTTATCGGCGTAGTAATCCATGAGTGCGCCTGAATCCTTCATAAATTGGTCGGGAGCTATTTCCATGGTTGGAAAGGTGGCTTGGGTGCCTAGTTTTTCTGTCAGGAAGGTACGGTAGTAGTCGAGTTTGTCATCGCATTCGATGATTTCAATTTTGTCGTATGCGCCTTTGTCGGTAAAAAAGTTCTCCAGTTTGATACAAAAAGGGCAGGTTGCCCGGACATATAATTTAGGTTTGAATTCTGCGGTCATGTACTTTCTCCTGGGTTTGTTGTGGTAACTGTTATTTTCCTTTGTTGGTGGCGAAAATACAAGGGGGGGGAGGGGGAGTCACTTTTGGGTGACGCACAAATTTGTGCGTGAAATTTTTCACCAAGATCAGGATTTAAGTCGTCGGGTTCCATTTCATTAATTACATGCCGCAGGCATTACGGTTCTGGCCATCAGGCGCGATCTTGGCCATCGGCCGGCTAGTTAATTGCTGGCAGAATCCTGAAGCATAACGATGCATGAACACGGACACATAGAGCGAGCCTTTTTCGGTTACCTTTTGAGGCTCGCTCTATGTCAAAAGGTAACGCGCCTGCAGGGGCAAGGCCCTGCGATCTTTCTTTTGACTGTTTCTTCTAGAATCTAATCTTAAATTCTGAGGTCAAGACCTCGGGGTCGCGTCCCCGATCGCCGCCTTCCTTTTCTCCAGGGCAAGAAAAGGAAGCAAAAGTGCCCGGAAAGGTCAAGTACACTGACGAAAGCAGGGGTGGACTGCTGCTTGTTGTTGCTGTGTGGTAGCACAAACGGCCCAAAATGCTTCGCATTTAACTGGGCAGAGGCAAAATCTTGAGGACCAAGGACCAAGGACCAAGGACCAAGGACCAAGGACCAAGGACCAAGGACCAAGGACGAGAGCTTTTCATGATTGAGGCCAATTGATGAACTTGTTCATCTCTGGCCGGCTTGTCGATTGCTGTTGGTCATGTTGAACGGACGACGTATGAGCACGGACAAATAAAAAGGGCTTTTTGTGCTTACTATTTTTAGCTCGATTGTGAAAAATAGTACGTCGCCTGCAGGGGCGAGACCCTGCGACCTTTCATTTGACTATTTCTTTTAAAATCAAATCTTAACTTCAAAATCAAAGTCGTCGGGTCCCGGCCCGACAGCCGGGTTCATTTTCTTTCAAGCGCTAAAGAAAACGTAACCAAAAGAAAGCGCTGAAGGTCAAGTACACTGACGAAAGCTGTGTAGGACTACCTCTTTTTGTTATTGCTTGGTAGCACCAGCGGCCCAAAATGCTTCGCATTTAACTGGGCAGAGACAAAGGCGTTAAGATCAAAGGCATTGACGAAAGCAATTGTTGTCATCTTGTACTTGTCACCAGGTGGTGTCAGTCGCGTACCAAATGCCTCTTTTTTAAATTTCGCATACGAAAAGATTTACGATAAGAGGCAATAATTTATGAAAAATAAGTACTCTATGTTCATAAAAAACAATCGTTCATCCATAAACGTTCAGATAGTGCTATTCAAACCAATGCCAGATATCACTGAACTCAACACTGAAATCAAGCCCCTCTACATCCTCACTAACAGAGAACGATTGCAAAAAACTGGTCGATAAATAGGCTCCGATTGACTCCCCTTCGTCGGTAATTGTGCCATCATTATCAACATCGGTTCCGGCATAAATCAGGTAAGTTCCGGTACTAACTTCACTGAAAGAATAAGCCAACTCACCGGCACTGAACTCCCCGCTGGTTTCATATTCTATCTCTTCCGTTTCCGGATCGAGCAGGTAAATGTGATGGTAACCACCATCGATACTGGTTGACGTACTGGCGACTAGCATGGAGACGCTGACATCGACCGCTGCAATGTCAGATTCGCTTGATGTGAAAGTGATAGTGCCGGAATAGCTACCGGGTGTCAGGTCGCTACGGTCGACAGTTACCGAATAAGTTCCTAGACCTTCGGAATCGATGTCAGTGGCGGTTATGGTTAGCCAGACTTCGCTGGTGGAAAAACTGAGTGAGCCGACATCTTCACTGCCACTAGCGGAGAGTTCGATGGTTAAAGAAAAACTTGAGGTGCCAAAAACGAGTGAGCCGGGATCGGTAATCAGGGTGGTTGGTATGGTACTGCTGGTCGACGCAGCCCAACTGACTGCGCTGGCGGCATCGATTAAGCCATAGCCATATTCATCATCGCGACCGCTATCTCCTAAATCAGTTGTTATCAAATTGTTGCGCAGCAGGGCATCAAAATCATCGCTGGTTAAGTCGGGGCGTAAGGCTTTGACTAAGGCGGCCACACCACTGACATGAGGGGTAGCAACAGATGTTCCCTGCATTCCAGCATAAATTGTTTCGATAGTGCCGCTGCTGTCATCGCCATTGGTGCTGTATACGTAATCGAAATCATCACCACCAGGAGCAGCGACATCGATGGTTGATCCATAGCTGGAATAGGAGGCTAAGTCTCCATTGGCATCGACAGCACTGACAGAAAATACGCCATCGTATGCGGCAGGGTAGGTCTGGACACTGCTGCCATAGTTCCCTGCGGCAGCAACAACGATAATTCCGGCACTTTGAACCTGGGAATACAAGGCTTGTTCACTTTCAGAATAACCAGTCCCACCAAGGCTGAGGTTAATGATATCAGCAGGGGTGTCCGGGACTTCGCCCGAATCGTTACTGAGTCCCGCAGCATAGCGGACTGCCTGCATAATGTCGTAACTGGTTCCGCCATCAAGCCCTAAAGTACGCAGAGGCATGATTTTACCACTCCAGTTGATGCCGGCGACACCAATGCTGTTATTGGTATTGGCGGCAATAATTCCTGCTATTTGGGTGCCATGAAAGGAACTTTCGCCGGCAATGGTGCTATCGCCTGGATCAGAGGGGTCATCATCAATACCATCACCATCATTGGATGAGCTGGTGTCTTTGATGAAATCATAACCGTCCAGTAAACGACCTTCCAAATCGGGGTGATCAAACAGAACGCCGGTATCAACAACGGCAACGATGACATCGTCAGAGCCGGTGGTGGTGTCCCACGCTTCGGGCAGGCCGATCATTTCTGAATTCCAGGTTTGATTCGTTGAGTAATAATAGTCATTGGGGACTGCGGTGCTGTAACGGCGGTAGTTAAGATCGGCACTCTCTATGTCACTACGGGAACGTAAGGTTTGAACCAGGGAGATGGTATCAAGACGCTCCTGAGCAGTGGAGTTGGTTATACCGCTGGATAAAGAAGCTGCCGAACGTTGCACACCCAGGCGGTTAAACATGGAGTTACGGTCAGTGCTACTTTTAATGCTCAGGCGCATTGGCCGACCTGGAGCTCCTGCTTTGGTTTCAAGGCCAAGGCTGGCTGGCGAGCTGGATGCAGACATGGCAACGTTGGAATCGCTGTAATTAACGATCAATTCACCGGGTACAAAATCATCACTGAAATGTAGCTGACTAGCAGTGGGGGAATAAGAGCTCTGTCCGACCTCTAGTGTATAAATGGCTGCACCTGAGGAGGCTCTGACTTCAATAAAATAAATATCATCATCATTGACCTGAATTGCTTCAGTACTGTTACGGGTACCCGTAGAGGTATCGTAGATATCATAATTACTGTCGTAGACATAAAGATCCAGGTTGGCACGACTGCTGGTGGAAAACTGCAGAGAAATGACTTGATCTGCGGAAAGAACCACTTGGTAAAAGTCTTTGGTATCGCCACTACTGTAAGATCGTCCCGATGGTCCCGAGCCCGCACGGTTTACGTAGCCACCAACGGTGATTGGAGCAGAGATTTCTTGCGCGGCAGTAAAAGTGTCATTACTGCTGTAATTTGCATCGGGATCATTGGTGTCGCTGTCAAAGGCAATATCATCTGAGGCGGTGATGGATCCAGAAACAGTATAGGTTACGGCTTCACCGGATTCAGAGGAGGAGCTACTACCACCTCCGCAGGCAGAGAGGAGCAGCAGTAGAATTATTGTGGCGAAACAACGGAAAAAGTATTTTGGGTTCGCAGGAATCTGGGTGTTATTCATAACAAAGATTGTCCCATCTCAGGTGAATACATATCGTTTTTAAGTGATGTTTATTATCATTGTTATTTTTTAGGGATTTGTGTGTTCAGGTCAATGGGGATTTTAGTTAAAAATTGTGACGGATTGAACCATGGCGTTATTTATGTGGGTTTGACAGTTCCTTCTAAAATCTAATATTAAATTCAAGGTCAAGACCTCGGGGTCGCGTCCCCGATCGACGCCATACTTTTGTCCAGGGCAATAAAAGATACTGTGATAACCGTCAAGAAAAATCCGCCTGATAATTTGCATTGAAAGGCACTCCTGATTTCAATACACCAAAGGCAATATGGATCATTTTTCTCATAACTGCAGCCACGATGACTTTGCCTTTCTTTCCATTTAACCTTAGTCGGTTGGCAAACTCACTTAAGATAGGATTACAACGAATTGAAGATAATGCCGGCATGTACAGCATTTTTCGAATCCTGCGACTGCCAACCTTTGATAACTTCGGCCGTCCTTTAACGCTGGTACCTGATTCACGATCAGATGGTGTCAAGCCTGCATAAGCTGCCGCCTGACGAGCATTAGAAAACTGCTCAAAGTGCAACTCGGATAAAAGGCTTGCTCCAGTTATATCTGCAATACCTGGAATGCTGTTTAAAAGGTCACTTTTTTGCCGCAAATCGGGATGACGGTCGATATGATCTTTTATTTTCTGCTCCAGCTCTTTGATCTGTTTGTCCAGATATTGGATATGCTCTGTCAGGTTGCGAACGACAATGTCCGACAGCTTTTCATTGAACCGGTTCAACTCCTGAGTTCGCATAACTTTCAAAGCATCAAGACGTCGTGTCAAATCACGTAGTTCTCGCTGTTCTAGTGGTGCGGGATGCCATTGCTGAAGAGTTTCTCGTTTGCTTTGACAGAATAAAGCTATCAGTTTCGCATCAACCTTATCGGTTTTTGTACGTAACCCTTCGCTCTGAGAAAAACCTTTTGTCCGAGCAGGATTGACGATACTAACAATGAGTCCTTGATCATATAAGAACGTGGCGATAGCCTCGCCATATGCTCCTGTAGCTTCAAGGCAAACATGCTCAGGTAAGGAATCAAACCGCTGTAGCCATTGCCAGAGCGTATCAAAACCAGCCTGATTGTTGGTAATCGTTTTAGTTTTGTATTTGCCGTTAGAAAGTGTTGCGATAGCAAGTTTTTGTTTACCAACATCAATACCTAAAACCATTGCTTTTTCTCCATGACTACTGATAGAAATTCCGTGGGACAAATGCTCCAACCAGCCTTACATATTCAGGCTTCTTCGTCTAGCGAAGGCCTCAGATACTGTTCGGTATATTGGAACGAAAGAGATGAGACTGATCTTTTTTTCAGGCTCGAAGCCTCGTATGCAAAACAGGTTTCTCATCCCTTTTACCGGGCGTCCCCGGAACTGATGTTAGCTATAGAAAACAACGGTTATCAACATATAAGTATGCAAAATTGCCCTGCAAGGTCAAGTACACTGACGAAAGCTGGATTGGACTACTATCTTGTTGTTATTGGATGGTAGCACCAGCGGCCCAAAATGCTTCGCATTTAACTGGGCTTAAGGCAAGGGCAATAATTCCAATTATAAATTTGATTGAGGCCAATTGATGAACTTGTTCATCTCTGGCCGGCCTGTCGATTGCTGTTGGTAGTTTTAAACGGACGACGTTTGAGCACGGACATATAAACAGGGCTTTTTGTGCTTACTATTTTTAGCTCGATTGTGAAAAATAGTACGTCGCCTGCAGGGGCGAGACCCTGCGACTCTTCTTTTGACGGTTTCTTTTTAAATCTAATCTTAGATTCAAGGTCAAGATCGGGATCAAGGTCGTCGGGTCCCGGCCCGACAGCCGGGTTCATTTTCTTTCAAGCGCTAAAGAAAACGCAACCAAAAGAAAGCGCTGAAGTTCAAGTACACTGACGATAGCTTAGATTGACTACCTCTGGTTATTTTCAGGTGGGAGCACCTACGGCCCAAAATGCTTCGCATTTAACTGGGCTTAAGGCAAGGGCAAGGTCAAAATCAGAGGCAAGAACAAGAACAAGAGCAAAGCAGAGGCAAGAGCAGGGACAATTAAAAAGCCTCAGCACATGTGTGCTGAGGCTTTAAGGAATTGTCATGTTATTAGCAGTAACTATCTGATCCGTGAACTTTTATGCCCATCTCTGCGCACCTTCGCAAGCAGCACCTTGCTATTGTTGACATGAAGAAGGGCACTGTAGGTGTAGGCAATACCAGCCACAACTACCGGAAGAATTAAATAACTCATATATGTCCTTTCATACAATAAAGTCGAACTCGTCATCGCCTGATCAGGCCGCATACTTTTCTTTAAGAGCTCTATTTTCCTTAAACAACTCAATTTGAGCTTTAAATGGTCCCGCAATGTAGTAAGGCAGGGCCTCTAATTTGTCAGGATCGATACCATACTGCTGCGCATAGTAGGTAATCAGATCCCCTGATTCGGCCATAAAATTCCCGGGTTCAGTCTCTACTGTTGGAAATGATGCCTGTTTGCCTGTTTTCTCCAACAAAAAGGTGCGGTATTTGTCCATTTCTGCTTCGTTATCACTGTGGGCAGTGATGATTTCGAATTGATCCAATACACCGATTTCGGTCAAAAAAAGCAAAAACTTAAAGCAGAATGGACACGTATCTTTCATATAAACTTTCGGCTTGAATTCTTGTGCCATCACTAAAGTGTCCTTTTGTTTATGGTTTGATGATACATCTTCAATTCTCATTACATATGAGAAGAACTATATTTATTTATAAAATATAACCAAAATGGTTGTCAATGGTGCGAAGACAAACTTTTCCATCAATTGATCTGTTATGGTTCAAGAGCAGATGGTATTAAAATTTGTCCCAGACTGGGACAAACGTGCCCCACAATCAATGATTTTTGTCCCACTTGAGAAAAAAGTGATTATTTAACAGTTAGTTGGCGGATGGTATGAAAATTGCGTTTTAATTAACGGTTCAAATAGCTGAGGTATAGATGCTATTGCTTACTAATGGACGCAAGATTAATTGCCTGTAAATACAGTAATAAGTGCGTTATTTTGAGTGATTACTCGCTTTGAGATAGATACATAATCGATATATAATACTGTTTCCCATTCGTCTAATATTTGGTCAAGGGGGATTTGAATGAGCGATTTGGAAGAACATTTAAGCCCGATCCGTACCAATCTTTCTACGATCGTTGTGAACAAAATCAACGATCAGGAACAGAATCTTATCCAACAACTTCGTGACGTTAAAGTCAGCGTCATGGAGAAAACAGCAAAACCTTCCGATATCGATTTAATCAGACCTGAAATTATGGAGTCGTGGACCCGTAGTTTTGAAAGCGGTCTGGATCCTTTCAATTTTAATTACCCTCCAATGCTCAGTGACGATGACTTTGCAGAACGTTTGGAAGAGAAAGCGTTTTTTCTGGAAGTTGCTGACCCCTACTTTTGCCAGTTTGAAAAAATGTTGTTTGATATGGGGTGTTACATGGTTTTGACCGACCATGAAGGGGTTATCCTACGAATTTCAAATACTCTAAAAAAGAATAAATTCTGGTTACAGCCAGGTTCTATCTGGTCTGAACAGACGACAGGGACCTGTGCCCACTGTGTCTGTATTCAGCGTAAGGAGCCGATCCAGGTCTGTGGGCCAGAGCACTTCAGTCAAATTTTTAAACATATCAGCTGTTCCTCGGCACCGGTCTTTAATGCTTGTGGTGGGTTGGAAGGAACATTAAATATTTCCAGCTCATATCTACACAGTCAAAGTTCCCAAACGTTGGGACTGGTTGCAACCATTGCCAGTGCGATTCAAAAGGAATTTCAACTATCAGAAAAAAAAGCGCTGTTGGGGGTGGCATTATCGACGGACAGTGATCCGGTTGTGGTTATTAATCAGTGTGGTTGTGTTATTACCTCGAATGCCAAAGCGCGCACACTATTCAGAAAAGATCTTGAAGGTCAGGATATTCTGGGCTTTTTCGATAAAAGCAGTGTGCTGGAAGGGATTGTGCGCTCCGGTAATACCCAGTTGAATAAAGCAACGGCTCTTTCTTATGGTAGTCAAAAAGTTGAATTAATCTCCGTTCAAAAAATCAGTTATTCCTCGGCACAAATTGGATATGCACTCTTTTTTAAAAATGATGGCGCTGTATTAGAGGTGAAAAATAATCGCTATCACCCGAAAAGTTACACATTCAGCCGCATTGTTGGCTCTTCGGATAAAACGCAGGAAACGATTCTGCTGGCCCGTAAATTTTCCCGTTTTGACAACAATATTCTGCTGCAAGGGGAAAGCGGCACGGGTAAAGAAGTTTTTGCTCAATCAATCCATAATGAGGGGCGCTCTGACGGGCCGTTTATTGCCATTAACTGTGCAGCTATTCCGGCTTCTTTGATTGAAAGTGAACTGTTCGGTTATGAAGCCGGGGCTTTTACCGGGGCCGAGCGCAAAGGGAAACCGGGCAAAATTGAAATGGCTAATGGTGGAACCCTGTTCCTCGATGAAATAGGCGATATGCCTCTTGAATTGCAAGCGGTGTTGCTACGCGTATTGGAAGATAAACTGGTGATGCGGGTTGGCGGTAGTCGTTATATTCCGGTTGATTTCAAACTGGTTGCAGCGACAAACAAGAATTTAACAGCGCTGGTTGAAGAAAAGACCTTCCGTGAAGATTTGTACTACCGTTTATCCGTTTTTACCGTTCATATCAGTCCATTACGGATGCGTGGTTCCGATGTTATTGAATTAGCGGATTTCTTTTTGAGCCAGACGGCTCAAAACTATAATATGACGCGGCCGGTTTTAAGTAATGCCGTCAAATATTATTTGCTTCAGTATCACTGGCCCGGCAATGTGCGTCAGCTGCAGAATGTCATCGCTTATGCTTTTTGTATGTGTGATGGCGATTCGATTCAGTCACACCATCTACCGGTGGAGGTTACCAGTAGGGGGCGCGAGTTGACGACAACAGAAAGTGTTGAATGTGAATCATCAGTACCAATGATAGCAGAAAGCGAAATCCCTCCTGATGAGAGCCAATTGTCGATGAAAGATATGGAAAAGATGGTTATTCGCAAGGCGTTGGATGATACGAATAATCATGTCAGGGCGGCAGCAAAAGCTCTTGGCATAAGTAAGTCGACGATATACAGGAAAATTAAGGAGTACGAAATCATTCTGTAGTATTGAAACTAAGCTGGGAGTAAGATCATGCAGGTTAGACCTTGGATGGATAAGTACGATCAGCAACCTAAACTGTTTACAGACTTTTCAATTCAGTTATTAAATAAACGCTTTTCTGATGTGGTCAGACAACGTCATGACGATCCTTTTATTATAAGTCGGGAACGTTCCTGGAGTTATGGCGAAATCAATGAAGCGGCAACGCGCTTAGCAAATTATTTTCTAGGGCAGGGGCTTGTCGCGGGTGACAGAGTCGCAATCTCTCTTCCCAATTCTGCAGAATTTATCATTTCATCGTTGGCCTGCCTCAAGGTAGGGATTATTGCTGTTTTAACCAATCCTCGTTACACCGAATTTGAACTGGAGTATCAATATCAGGACAGCGGTGCGCGGCAAGTAATCTGCCGTGCGGAAGATTATGAAAAAATTGCACCTGTTTTCCAAAGAGGGAAAACTGCTTTAGAGGGTGTATTGATTGTTGGTGATAAGCCTGCAGATTCACAAAGCAGTTATTTATTTGCAGATGCAGTCTGCATTGGGGCTGGAGACATTAAGGATTTCCCGTGGGATATTGAAGAACCTGTGCTGATCATTTATACCGGTGGAACGACTGGTAGTAGTAAAGGGTGTTGTATCAGTACCAGAAATCTCAACGCTGTTGGTTTATGTTGGATCGAAATGTGCCGTGTAACGACAGAAGTTGAGCGGTACCGGGTGTTGGCTACGACTCCTATGTACCATATCCATGGTTTTCAGACGACTTTAAATGCGAACATTTTTCTTGGCGGCAGCATTATTCTCCCTGACAATATCGATTGCGATTCTATTCTGAAGGCGATAAATACCTACGAGCCGAATGTCTGGCCAGCGGTGCCACGACAAATTATTGGCTTGTCCTGCCATGATCAGCTGGCGTCATCCAAGGTTTCGAAAATTCAGCACGTTGGTTGTGGTTCTTCGCCTTTACCTGTTGTTGTTATGAAACATTTTGAGCAGGTTTCCGGGGTTCCGATCATCGAAGGTTATGGTGCTACGGAGACAACCATGGCTGTTTCTTGTAATCCGGTACGGTATCGAAAAATTGGCAGTGTTGGAATTCCATACCCGAATACGGACTGTAAAGTTGTCGACCTTGCAACAGGTAACGAAGAAATGCCATTAGGATCAATCGGTGAATTATGCTTTAAAGGGCCGCAAATTATTAGCGGATATTGGCAAAAACCGGAAGAAACTAACAACGCTTTTCGTCATGGTTGGTGGTATTCCGGCGACATTGGCTATATGGATAAAGATGGTTTTATTTATATTGTCGACCGAAAAAAGGATATGATTATCTGCAGTGGGTTTAAAGTGTTCAGCTCCGAGGTTGAAAATGTTCTTAATAATCATCCTGATATCGCTGAAGCGGCAATTATCGGAGTTGCCGATCCGGTCAGAACTGAGACTGTAAAAGCTTTTATTGTCATGAAGCAGGGCAAAACACTCACTACTGCAGAGTTGAACCGTCATTGTCGTCAATACCTGGCTGCTTATAAGGTTCCGACTCTGTTTGAATTTATTGATCAACTGCCTCGCACAGCCATTTTGAAGATAGATAAAAAGGCCCTACGGAAATTATCTTCGGATAATATTGAACGGGGTGAAAACGTTAGTCAGCTGCAATACTTCCCTTTTCTTTATTACCGTTCGACTCTTCCGCGCCGGCGATTGTGCCAGCATGTCTAAGGCATAGTTTTCCCTTTTGATAGATTGTTCCAAGGACTCTTCATAGCGCGTTTGCATATTGATTGCTGCTGTTAAAAGTGATTTTTTCCAGCAGCAATTCACTTGTTTTAATCCTTTGTAGCGGGAAGTTTTCATTTTGGGACGACCCGCTTCAATCCCTCGTTAAACTGTCCCACTCATTAATCTGTCCCTGTAAAATCAGCTATTTACATAATGGTATATAAGTTGCTCATGTGTTGAAGATAATAATTAATCCGACATGAAAAATATCTGATGACTAAGCAAAGGTAGACTGCGTATGTGCCAGCATTGTGTTGGTTGTAATCCCGAATGTCCAGAATGTCACCCTGCCTGGTTGGAGCAGCCTGCAGCACGTAGATGTCAGAATTGTCAGCGGTTGAATCCGGTTGCTCTGACAAAGTGTATTCGTTGTGGTCAAGATCTGGAACCTTTATCAGGACAACCGGTACGCTCGCCTGATGTTGGTTATTGCCAGTATGTCGGTCGAGAGTGTGAGCAATTGTGTTCTATGGCGCGGGTCAGGCATGGCTCAGATGATGATCAGCCTTGCGTCAGAGAATAATTACCTCATGAACTGAACTATTCATAAAAGGAGTTCGAAATGGACAGATGGGAAAGGCTCGAATACAAACCTGCACCTCTTTTTGCTCCAACCTATGGTCCTTTAAGTGGCATGCGTGTGCTACTAAACGGAACGGTTGTTGCCGCACCTTTTACAGCGACAATGCTGAGCGATTTTGGTGCTGAAGTTATTGCTTTGGAACGGCCCAAAACATTGGGCGATCCCGCTCGTCATCAAAAGCCACAAATTGTCGATGGTGACAAGTCGATCAGCTGCGCCTGGACCCAGAATGCCCGTAATAAATTAAGCTTTGCCCTGGAAACAAATATGAAAGTTGAAGAATCGCGGGAAATCTTTTTATCCCTGATCAAGAATGTTGATGTCTGGATCGAAAATATGGTCTGGATCGAAAAGCTGGGACTTTCTGATGAAATGTTACTTGAAGTGAATCCTAAGCTGATCATTGCTCATATTAATGGTTATGGAACCCCTCGTTTTGGTGGCCTGCCATCAGAACTCAACCGTCCCTCTTACGACCCAATCGGTCAGTCAGAGTCGGGCTTTGCTATATTGCAGGGTTTCCCTGACCGTCCCCCGACATTTGCCACTCAGGCGGTTGGTGATTTTATCTGCGCTATGATGGCAGTAAACGGTATTCTGGCTGCTTATAATCATCGCCATAAAACAGGAAAAGGCCAGATTGTCGAATCGACTCTTGGTGAGTCCTGGATGCGTGTTCTCGATGATTGCTACTCTGCCTGGTGTAATCTGGGTGTGTTAAAAGAGCGTATCGGTGTTCATCATCCGGTCTTTCAGCCTGGTGGAGTTTTTGAATGTAAAGATGGTCGTTTTGTTAACCTTGGTTCCTTTGGTGCCGGGGCATATTATAAAGTTCTCAAAGCGTTTAATATTGATGCTGAAAAGTATTCCTACGAAGCTGCCGGTGGAACGACAGAGGCGATCAATAGTCCTCTGGGGCGCGAGTTACATGAGATGTTTAAAAAGTTCTTCATGGAACATACTGCAGATGAAGCATCTGAAATCTGTAAAGAATACAAAATTGGTCTTGGTGTTGTCAGGACAACAGAAGAGGCTTACAACGATGAGCACTGGCATTTGCGCAATGATTTTCTGAAATATGAAGATCAGACCCTGGGTCGTGAGGTTGAGGCTTTTGGTATTCATCCAAAACTATCTGAAACGCCTGGCAAAGTTTGGCGTGGTGCTCCAGCATTAGGTCAGGACACCGAACGAATTTTGCGGGAATTACTTGATTACAGTGATCGTGAAATTGCTAATTTGGCCGGTAAGGGTGTTATTGATTAAAGCAGTATAAAATTTTATGACAGATGAGTATTTTTCTGAAGCAGGGCTTTCGCCCTGCTTTTTTATTTAGACCATTTTTGATTAGTAATTTTTCTTTTGACCAATCTGGGACACAAAATTTCATGCCTTGTCCCATCTGTCCCAAAACCAAAAAATACTACGTAAATACAGTAAGTTACGATATGGCATGGTATCTGCTATTAATACGTGTCGATAGGGTTGGAATCTCACTGCAGTGGATGACATCAGTTGTTAATTACCAGCTACATGCCAATGAAATGAACTTTGAAGGATGTTGCTTCGAGAGGAAAGTTTGAACAATTCAGCGTAAGAGGAGGTGAAGCTTTTCTGAGCAAGGTTGTTTTAACCGGTTTTAGGTATCTATTTTCATAACCACATGGAGGAAATATGTCTGAACAAACATGGCAATGGAAGGAGGGCGATTTAACTGTAAGTCGCTCACACCAATGGTCTGGTCCTGGCTGCCATAACGCCTGCGGTATTCTGTATTACACCAAAGATAACAAACTGGTAAAGGTTGAAGGTGATGCCTCTAGTCCTTATAACCAGGGTCGCTTGTGTATGCGTTGTCTTAATCTTCCCGAAGCGGTTAACCACGAAGATCGCCTTAAGTGGCCTTTAAAGAGGGTTGGCGAGCGTGGCGAAAATAAATGGGAGCGGATCTCCTGGGATCAGGCTTATGACATCATCGAAGAAAAAGTCAGAGCCATCTGGAAAGATTACGGTCCAGAGTCAATCGTCGGTATGGAAGGTACTGGCCGAAATATCATCTGGCAGGTTCCAATGCTGACCTATGCTGTTTTTGGTAGTCCTAACTACGCTCTTGGTTTCCTTGCTGGTGATGCTTGTTACCTGCCACGTGCCGCTCAGCAGGCGGTTATGCAGAGTGATTTCTTCGTTCTTGACTGCGCTCAGCATCAGGAAGCACGTTACGATGATCCTGAGTTTGAAGTGCCTAAGTATGTTGTTGTCTGGGGTAACAACACCGTTGTTTCCAATGCTGACGGTTTCTTCGGTCACTGGTTAACTGACTTGATGCGTAAGGGAACCAAACTGATCGTTGTCGATCCAAAGTTAACCTGGTTGGCGTCAAAAGCTGAAATCTGGTTGCAGTTGCGTCCTGGAACCGATGCGGCCCTGGCTCTGGGAATGCTCAACGTAATTATCGAAGAAGAGCTTTACGATAAAGAATTCGTTGAACAGTGGACCGCTGGTTTTGACGACCTCAGAGAGCGGGCACAACAGTATCCACCTGAAAAAGTTGCTGAAGTAACCTGGGTTCCTGAAAAACTGATTATTGAAGCTGCCCGGACCTATGCTTGCAACAAACCCTCAGGTATTCAGTGGGGTCTGGCTATTGACCAGCAGATTACCGGTATTCCGGCTGCTGCCGCAGTTACTGCCTTGTGGACCATTACCGGCAACGTTGATGTCCCTGGTGGTAACGTTATCGCCAAGAGCTGGTACAACGTTGACGATGGCTACAACTGTGGTTTGAGTTGGGTCAAACCAGAGCTGATCCAGAAACGTCTGGGTATCGAAGATTTCCCAATGAAGATGTACGGTATCTCTTCAACTGCTCATGGCGACTCTATTCTGCGTGCGATCGAATCTGGCGAACCCTATCCAGTTCGTATGCTGTGGCTGCAGACCACCAACCCAATTGCTAACATGGCTTCTGAAGCACCACGTGTTTATGATGCCCTGCAAAAGGTTGACTTTAACGTTGTTGTCGATCTGTTCATGACCCCGACAGCTGTGGCCTGTGCTGATATCGTGTTGCCTGCTGGTATGAGCCTTGAGCGGGACAGCTTCCGTCAGTGGTTTACCCCACTGCGAGCCATTTCCAAAGTTATGCAGTATCACGAAGCCAAGTCTGATGAGCAGATCGTCCTTGACCTTGGTAAGCGCCTCCACCCAGAAGCATTCCCATGGGAAACGGTTCAGGATTGGTTGACCTGGAAGTTCGGCTGCGACAAAGAGAAGTACGAAGGCAAGATGATTGTTGAGTGGTCAGGCAAGCAATACCGTGAGCGCGGTAAAGCAAATGTCACTTTTAATGAACTGCAGGAAAAAGGCTACATGTTCCCAGAGTGGAACTATCGTAAGTATGAAAAAGGCCTGTTGCGGCGTGACCGTGAGCCCGGCTTCAATACTGTTGATGGAAAGATCCAGCTCTACATCAGCCTCTTCGAAGACTGGGATATCAACCCACTGCCATATCATGAAGAGCCGCCAGAGAGTCCATATTCAACACCGGAGCTCTACAAAGAGTATCCATTGATTCTGACCTGTGGAAACCGCTCTTGGGAATTTTTCCATTCTGAGCATCGTCAGCAAAAAACCATGCGTCAATTCCACCCTGATCCGCTCGTAACCATGCATCCTGACACTGCCGAGAAATACGGTATTTCCGAAGGTGATTGGGTGTGGATGGAGTCCAAACGTGGCCGCGCCCGTCAAAAAGCCAAGATTGCACCGACCATGGATCCGCGTGTTATTTCAGCCGAGCATGGCTGGTGGTTCCCGGAAGAACCAGGTGCCGAGCCAAGCTTGTTCGGGGTGTTCAGTTCCAACAGTAACAACCTGACTGCTCAGTGCCAGAACGGTCCTACCGGTTATGGTGCTCCTAATAAAGGCTTGCTGTGTAGAATTTACAAAGCAACCGAGGAGAACAGCAAAATTATGCCAGGTGAGCAGGTCTGTGAACTAGGAGGTTTCAAATATGTCAAAAGCTAATGAAGGCCGCTATGGCTTATTAATCGATTACGAATTCTGTACTGGTTGTCACTCCTGTGAGGTTGCTTGCATCAAAGAGCATGAAATGCCTAAAGATCAGTACGGTATCCATCTTTTGCAAGATGGCCCACGTAAACAATACGATGGCAAATGGGAGTGGACCAATCTGCCAATCCCAACCAGTCTTTGTGATCTGTGCGAAGACCGCGTAGCAAAAGACAAATTACCGACTTGTGTTCATCACTGTCAGGCCCAGGTTATGTACTACGGACCTATTAGTGAGCTGGCAAAGAAAATGGAAACCAAGCCTAAAATGGTGCTGTTTGCTCCTAAGTAATTAACGAGCATGTTGTCAGGGGCAGGCGGACCTGCCCCTGGCTTAACCAACAAATATTCATAACGCGAATATTGCTACTCGTGCAGCATTATGAGCGCTGGTAGTAAGTTCGAATAGTGATCCTCAACAAAACATTTACGGAGGAGTCAATATGGAGCGGACGTACAATCGTTGGGCAATTCTAGCAGCAACAATACTGGCAAATCTCTGCATCGGGTCTCAGTATGCGTGGAGCGTTTTTGCTATGCCTTTGGGGCAGCATTTTGGCTGGGATTCAGCAACTGTTGCCATGGCTTTTACTATCACCTTTGTCACTGGCCCGATCGTTATGATCTGCGCTGGTATTCTGGTTGACCGCAAGGGCGCTCGGTTTAATGTCGTGCTGGGAGGAATTCTTTTTGGTGGTGGTTTCTGTCTGGTCGGTTTCGTTTCAACCCCGGCAATGCTGTATATAGCATTTTCACTTATGGCAGGCATTGGCGCTGGCTTTATCTACACTGGAAATATCAATAACACAGTTAAATTTTTTCCCGACAAGCGTGGTTTGGCAACCGGTTTACAGGCTGCTGGTTACGGAGCTGGAGCAATAATTGCGGCTCCGGTAGCTAGTAATCTTATCATCAATTACGGTGTATTAAATGCTTTCAAGTTCATGGGAGCGACTTTCTTTGTGGTGATTCTGCTTTGCACTCTGGTTATTAAGAGAGCGCCAGCGGGTTATGTTCCTGAAGGTTGGACTCCTCCTATGCAGGTCAGTAATGCTGGGGGGGATGATAAAAACTGGATTGAAATGGTTCAGGATGTGCGCTGGTGGATTATATTTTTCATGTTTATTGCCGGAACCTTGTCAGGAATGATGATCATTGCTCATGCTTCTCCTATTTGCCAAAAAATGTATGGGCTGACTCCTCAGGTTGCCGCTCTTTATGTCAGTGCCATTGCGTTGTTTAACTTATGCGGACGCATCGGCTTTGGTTCTCTTTCCGATAAAATCGGTCGCTACAATACGCTAACCATTATGTATGTCCTGGCTGCTGTTGTCTTGATGGTGGTTACCAGTACTTCTTCTATTATGGGTTTTGCCATCGCTGGTGCTGGTGTCGGCGCCGTTTTTGGTGGTTTACAGGCGATCTTCCCATCCATGATTGCCGAAAATTATGGAGTTAAAAAAGTTGGCGTTAACTATGGGGTAACCTTTGTTGGTATGGGTGTCGCTGCGTTCATTGGTCCACGCCTGGCGGCCCAGGTCTCAATTGCCAACAACGGTAACTATACTCAGGCTTTCTACATTGCCATGCTGGCCAGTATTGCCGGCATTATCCTGACTTTTGTATATCGCTTTCTCGATAAACGGCATAAGTCAATGAATGATGTGTCGGTTGGGTCTGCTTCCCCAGCCGGTAAATAAGTAAATTTTTCCATCAATCCGCAGGGATTGATCTTTCGCCCATCTTGTTATGAGGACGCCGGAGGGCAGGCCGGCGTCAATTTTTTGATCTGTATTGATGGGTATGAACAGAAACCATGTAGGACATTGCCAATATTGTATAACGTTTTGTAAAAGGAGATTTTTATGAATTATTCAGTTGTTATTGACGGCGAAAAAAAAGTGACGTTGACTTCTTCTATGAAAATTGCCAATGAAGCGAAAAAGATGGCTGCCGAAACCGATGCAGTCGTTTACATTGAGTATGAAGACGAGAGTGGAGATTCCGGTTTCTTTAATCCTAATGGTAAGCATGAAGATACACCACGCCAATGGCGTAAATAGCTTTCAGCTGAAAGCAGGTTATTCTAGTCAAACAAAAGCCCAGAATGCGTTCTGGGCTTTTTGTTTGGCTAGCAAGGGCAGGGTCAATCCACACGCATGCGGCCGGAGACCCCGCCACTGACCTCAAGAGTGTGACCATTGACATAATCTGATTGATCAGTAACAAGGAATTCGATGGCCTTTGAGTAATCGCTAGGGTACCCAAAGCGTTTGATGGCGGTGCGGCTTAAAAAGGTCTCTTCTCCGGCAATTTTATACTGTGCTAACAGACGACCTGTTCCCATAAACCCAGGAGCAATACAATTGGCGTTAATGCCATAGCAACCAAGTTCCTGAGCCAGATAATGGGTGTAATGAATAATTGCAGCTTTAGAAATAGCATAATGGGAATAAGCCCCATCACTGTTGGCCATCAGACCTCCTACCGAAGAAACTGTAACAATTTTCCCTTTTTTGAGTTGCTTCATCTTTGGAGCGACAGCATTACAGGTATAAACGGTACCATGGATATTACGGTCGATAACGCTATGGTACATATCCCAGTCCATCAGCGTTGCTTTATTGCCATCAGGAGGCCCCATGCCACCTCCAGCGTTGGCGACACAAATTGTTATTGGGCCCAACTGTTCGCTAATTTCCTCTACTGCAGAGAATAACTGTTCTCGGTTACCAACGTCGGCTTGAACACCGTAAGCGTTAATTCCAAGGGCACGCAACTCTTCAATTACATTTTCAGCCGTTAATAGTTCTGCTTCTCCCGGGAAATCTTTAAATGACTCAAGATCGATGTCAATGACACCGACATTAGCCCCGAGTGAAGCGAGGTGAAGAGCACAGTCCCGTCCTAAACCACGTGCAGCACCGGTAATTAAGGCGGTTTGACCAGATAGCTTTTTCATTTAGGCTCCTTGTATCAAGATTTTTGGGGGCGCAACAGTCAGATTAAAGCTGGAAATAGCAGACAGATCATTAAGCAAATAGTAGCGCCCAGAGTTGTCATGACGACGGTTGTCATAAAAACTGTTTTGTATGCCTGACTGTGAGTTAAGCCGGTTAATGCGAGGAACATGAGAAAACCACCATTAAATGGAAGAGTATCAAGGCTTGAAGCAACCATAGACACGCAGCGATGTAATGCTTCAGGATTAACTTTTCCGGCAAATAAGGGGGCAATGACCGGAAGGGAGACGGTCAGCCCGCCAGAGGCGGATCCGGTTAATCCTGCGCCAAAAGCGGTTGCAATGGTCGAAATGACGAGAGGGTTTCCTGAGGTTTCGGCGACATAGTGGAGAGCGGTTAAAAATAGGGGAGCGGTTTTGATGACGGCTCCAAATCCGGCCAAAGCTCCAATGTTCAGGGTCGCAACAGCAGCAAACATGGCCCCATCGGAGCATGCTTTTTTGATACCATCAATATAGCCTGCAGGTTTGGCAAAAAGAACGATACTGAGCAGGGTTCCCGCGGTTAGTGCAGGTGTAATGTCAATTGAGAAACCATTAAACAGGATAAAAATCAGGGCTAATGGAGAAATAGAAAGCCAGAAATTAAGTAAGCCATTGGTTTCATCGAAGATGATGTCATGGCGACCGTATTGGAAGGTTTCACCATTATTAATATCATGATTAAATTGCCAGTTCAGGTACAAGGTGTTTCCAACAATAATAAAAAAACAGCCGATGATGCCAGGGATTAATCCAGCTGTCGGGCTGGTGCCCAGGATGGTGCTGGGAATGATGTTTTGAATCTGGGGAGTGCCTGGGCCAGTCATAGCGAATGTTGCTAATGATGACAGGCACAGTCCAATAACATGTTTTTTGGGAATACCAGCTTCATCCATCAGACTAAGAATTAACGGATAAAGGGCTACCGGAATGGCGACAACATTGACACCACCATAGCCGAGCAGGCCACCGGTTATCATGACGGTCATAATGACGGTCAGGTTTTTATTGGTCTGGGATGCATTTTGATGGCTGAGTGTTTTCATAATGGTGCGGGCAATTGAAACTCCTGCACCTGATTCAACGTACATACGGCCCATGATTGAACCGAGGATAAACATGAGAAAATATTTTTGGAAGAAGCCGGCCATCGCAGGCATATAGGCGGAACTGAAACTATCCATGATTGGCAGTTGATTAAAAATAATGACAAAAGCAGAACTGATCAGCGATACAACATAAATGTTAAATCCTTTCCAAGTGAAATGGATCAGGCAATAAAATGCGAGAATGAAACCGAGCAAATTAAGCATTGTAAAATCCCTTGGCGGTATGAGTTTTCATCATTGAAATTTCATTACATTGCATTTAACGATCTACTTGGCTGCTGGTTGGCCAGCGTACTTATCGTATAATAGCGATCAGTCTGAAAGTAATTGTCCTCTCGTCATCCTCCTATGGTTGTGCCACCGTCTGCTGTGATTGCTGAACCAGTAATAAAGCCGGCTGATTCGGAACAAAGAAACGCAACGGCTCCAGCAATCTCTGCAGGTGTGCCAAAGCGTCGTAATGGAATCTTTTTAGTTAAGTGTTTAGCTGTTTCAGGATCGCTGAGAATGGCACGATTAATGTCGGTCATGACGTAGCCGGGACAGACGGCATTGACATTGATATTGTACCTGGCCCATTCATGGGCCATGGTTTTAGTCAGGTTAATAACACCAGCTTTTGATGCGCCATAGGGAGCAACATTTTTGGTGCCCATAAATGCCGCGACAGATGCAGTATTGACGATTTTTCCACCGCTATTTTGCCGGATCATCTGTTTAGCTGCAGCCTGACCACAAAGAAAAACACCTTTGAGATTGGTAGCAAGAACGCGGTCCCAATCTTGTTCTGTCTGTTCCAGCAGGGGAACGGTTTTGCCGCCAATACCCGCATTGGCTACGAGCATATCGAGTTTGCCAAATGTCTTAACCGTTGCTGCTATCAGCTTGTCGACCTGTTCTTGAGAGGTGACATCGACGACCATGGCGTCAACATGGCAATCCATAGCGTGTAATTGTTTTTTGGCTTCTTCACATTCATCAGGAACATAGCTGGCGATCATAACTGATGCTCCAAAGTGAGTCAGGGTTCTGGTGATGGCGAAACCGAGTCCGGTTGTTCCACCGGTAACAATAGCAACCTTGTTCTTAAAATTAAATTCAGGGTATTTGAATAAATCCTGTTGGCTCATTATTCCCTCCTTTTCAGTTAAAATCAAACAGCTTGAATGATCTTAGAGGAAAAGAACATCAAGGATTGTGCCATGTTCTAACATGCTGAAAACTATAGGGTTATATAGGGGTAGGGACAGAATTTACAGGTAGCGATACTAATTGTCCCAGAATGGTTTTGTCCATAGTCTGGGGGGAGGGATGTGAACGTATCCGGGACATTTTATGTGGTATCTGTCCCGGACTTGTTTAATGGCAAGTTTGTTTCAGTAAAGATTGCGTACTCTGGCATGCAAGCGCGCTATACCTAACAGGGAGTCCATATCTGGAGTATCAACGCCTATTTTCTGGCCGATTTCCCGGACCGAACTGACTAAGGCATCAAGTTCTACAGAGCGACCACCTTCAACATCTTGTAGCATCGATGTTTTAAATGCTCCTAGCTTGCGGGTTAGGGCATTGCGCTGCTCAGGGGTCTGATCGATTGGACAACCAATTTTGCCACCGATAACTGATGCTTCGGTCATAACGCGATTGCAGAAGGCGCGGACCAGATCATCATCAAGAATGCGGTCGCAGGTGGCACCGGTAATAGCAGACATGGGGTTCATGGTCATATTGCCCCAGAGTTTAAACCAGATATCGCGCTGAATAGCGTTGGACATTTCGATTTCAAGACCTGCTTTGGTGAGTAGATCGGAAAGCTCTTTTAAACGTGCGGACATACGACCATTCGGTTCACCTAAAATCAGTTTTCTGCCGAAGACATTGCGTACAAAGCCGGGTTCGTTAAGGGCGAAGCTACCATGAACAACGCCACCAATAACATTATGGGTAGGAATGTTTTTAGCAATTTGTCCGCCCGGATCGACAGATTCAAGCTGCAGACCGGAATACTGGCCGCCAAAGCCAGAGAAAAACCACCAGGGAACACCGTTCATAGCTGTTAAGACGATGGTTTCTGGGCCGATGAGCTTAGCTATGCCGGGGGCGACAGCCTGCATGACCTGGCTTTTGACTGCGACAATGACCAGATCTTGTACTCCCAACTGTTCCGGGTCACTGGTGGCATTGACTGGAACGCTGAAGGTTTCTTCTTCCAGTTCTAGTCTGAGGCCATGCTGCTGCAGTGCTTCCAGGGTTGGACCACGATCAACGGCATTGATGCTGCAACCGGAACGGGCCAGCATGGCAGCGATAAAACCACCGACTGCTCCTGCTCCGTAGATACAAATCTTGTTCATGAGCGTGTCTCCTTGTTAGTTTTTATTCTGAAATAGTTTTTTTCCGCTTTGGTGACATCTATCTGTTTAGACCCCCCTGCTCGTAAACTCGCTTCCCCCCTATTTTATAGGGGGATTGAGGGGGGGGGGCGTGTAAGGGTTGCATTTGTTGGGTGCAGAGAAGAAATCCTGATTAATAGCTAAATTTATCTCATTTATCGCATAGTTTTGGGTGGGAATCTATGGTGTTTTTGTAAGGAGTGAAGTTCATGTGGATTCCCGATAGAACCCTTCGGGAATGATGGGTATATAAAGGTTGTCATCCCCGAAGGTTTGTATCGGGGATCCAGTTTGTTTCTTCTAAAATCTAACCTTAAATTCAAGATCAGAGTCAAGACCTCGGGGTCGCGTCCCCGATCGACGCCTTCCTTTTCTCCAGGGCAACAAAAGGAAGCAAAATTGCCCGGAAAGGTCAAGTACACTGACGAAAGTTGGGGTGGACTACTGCTTGTTGTTTTCTGGTGGTAGCACTGGCGGCCCAAAATGCTTCGCATTTAACTGGGCTTAAGACAAAATCTTGAGGACCAAGGACCAAGGACCAAGGACCAAGGACCAAGGACGAAAGCTTTTCATGGTTGAGGCCAATTGATGAACTTGTTCATCTCTGGCCGGCCTGTCGATTGCTGTTGGTAATGTTAAACGGACGACGTCTGAGTACGGACATATAAAAAGGGCTTTTTGTGCTTACTATTTTTAGCTCGCTTGTGAAAAATAGTACGTCGCCTGCAGGGGCGAGACCCTGCGACCTTTCTTTTGACAGTTTCTTCTAAAATCTAATCTTAAATTCTGAGGTCAAGACCTCGGGGTCGCGTCCCCGATCGACGCCTTCCTTTTCTCCAGGGCAACAAAAGGAAGCAAAAGTGCCCGGAAAGGTCAAGTACACTGACGAAAGCTGAGTTGGACTACATATGTTGTTGCTGTGTGGTAGCACTGGCGGCCCAAAATACTTCGTATTTAACTGGGCAGAGGCAAGGGCAGGGAACAGGGTCAAAGACAAGGGCTTATAGTAGGGGACTCATGATTTTAGCCTTTCATGGTTGAGGCCATTTGATGAACTTGTTCATCTCTGGCCGGCTTGTCGATTGCTGTTGGTAGTTTTAAACGGACGACATTCGAGCACGGACATATAGAGAGGGCCTTTTTGAAAGCGCCGGCAAAAGCCGGCATGGATCAGGAGGTGAAAGTCCTCCACATGGTAAAGACTAGCGACCAGCCATGACCCCGAGTCATGCGTCGGCCTCTCGCAAGGGGGGCGGCGAAGCGTTGACAGGGGGCGTGCAGGCCAGGCTATTGAGCTCCGAAATCACCCCTCCGGGTTGCCGACCTTGTAAAAGGGTGGGGAAGGCCGTATGGTGCGTTGCGCTATCGCAAGTAACGTCACCGGACCCGCGGAGTCAGAGAACCAGGGCATGTGCGCAAGGTCTGTGCGCGGAAGCCGGGAGATCCGGGAATCGGCCGGGCGTTCATCCAGCGCATCGGTCCGGTCGGGAAAGGCGTAAGGCTGAACGCCCGACATGTACGAAACCGGAAGTCGGACGAAGGAATAGTATCGATGAAACGAACGAACAAAGGAAGACAACTGGAAACATTAGGTGAACGACTGGCGGAGTTCGTTGAGAAAAGTCCTTCGGCCAAGGGAAATCCTGTTCAGACGACCGCGACCGAAACACTGGGTTCGGAAGCAGCGACGAGCGGACTGGACCGGATACGAGAAGCAGCGAAACGGGACAAGACCCTGCAGTTCACCAATCTGCTGCACCATATCACCGAAGAATTACTCGATACCGCCTATCGTAAGCTCAATCCCAAGGCGGCCGAGGGAGTAGATAAGGTGACATGGCAGGAGTACGGCGAGGGGTTGCAACAACGCCTGAGCATACTTCATGACCAAATACACAGGGGGAGCTATCGTGCCAAACCGAGTAAACGAATTTGGCTACCGAAGCGGGATGGAAAGAATCGTCCCATCGGGATAGCCTCCCTGGAAGACAAGATCGTCCAGCAAGCGTTGGTGGAAGTTCTCCAACCCATCTACGAAGAGGACTTCCTCGGCTTCAGTTACGGGGCACGCCCCGGACGAAACCAGCATAATGCTCTGGATGCCATCTATGTCGCGATCACGCAGCGCAAGGTGAGTTGGGTTCTGGATGCGGACCTCCAAGGCTTCTTCGACAGTCTCAATCACGACTGGCTGATGAAGTTTATGGAGCACCGCATTGCCGACAGAAGAGTTCTTCGTTTGATCCGCAAATTTTTGCGGGCAGGAGTCTCCGAAGACGGCAAGTGGTCCAAAACAGAGGTGGGGACACCTCAGGGAGCAGTAATCTCGCCACTGTTGGCGAATATTTATCTGCACTATGTGCTGGATCTGTGGGTAAACAAATGGCGAAAAGGCCAGACACGCGGCGAAGTTTACATCGTGCGCTATTGCGATGATTTCGTCATGGGGTTCCAACACCCATCCGCCGCACGGTTGTTTCAGATCGAATTGAGTCAGAGATTGAACAAGTTCGGGCTGAAGTTACATCCGGAGAAAACCCGACTCATCGAATTCGGCCGATTTGCCGCCAAGGCTCGTAAGAACCGAGGCTTGGGCAAACCGGAAACATTCGATTTCCTCGGATTTACTCACTTTTGCGGGAGGAGAAGAAAGGACGGAAGGTTCACAGTGCAGCGTAAAACCATCAGGAAACGTCTACGCGACAAGATCAAAGACGTTTGTAGCATCCTGAAACGCAAGCGACATTGTCCGATAGCGGAACAGGGTAGCTGGCTGCGCTGGGTGGTCCAGGGTCACTTCAATTACTTCGGAGTACCTGGCAACATTGAAGCACTGAATGCTTTTCGTACTCAAATCAGACGTGCCTGGTTACGGGCATTGCGTAGACGCAGTCAAAGAGGAAGAAAATTGACATGGAAGCGAATGCTAGTCTGGTTGGATAGGTGGATACCCCGGACAAGAGTGTGTCACCCATACCCGAGTCAACGCCTCTGCGTCTGACCTGAGGCAGGAGCCCGGTGCGGTAATTCCGCACGCCGGGATCTGTGCGGGGGACACCGGGTAACCGGTGTTCCTACCGCGACTGCATCCTTTTGGTGGCTCGATTGTGACAAAAAGGATGTCGCCTGCAGGGGCGAGACCCTGCGATCTTTCTTTTGATTGTTTCTTCTAAAATCTAACCTTAAATTTACAATCAAGACCTCGGGGTCGCGTCCCCGATCGACGCCTTCCTTTTCTCCAGGGCAACAAAAGGAAGCAAAAGTGCCCTTAAAGGTTAAGTACACTGACGATAGCTGGGGTGGACTGCTTCTTGTTGTTTTCTGGTGGGAACACGGGCGGCCCAAAATGCTTCGCATTTAACTGGGCTTAAGGCCAATGCTTAGAGTCAAAAGCAAAAGGGCTAAGCGCATTATAATGAAATTTTAAATTCCCCCAAATTCCTTTCGACACAACTCCCCAATCTCCTTTAACTCCGCACATAGCAACACACCTGGCAACAAAAACTTTTTCCGCACCGCATGCCCACCAGCAATAATCACTTTATCCGCCGGTAATATCTGGCGCAGGGTTGCTAAGTCTTTGCGGGCTTGGCTGGCTTGATAATTTTGGCTGAATGACAAGGCAACTCCGGTGGCTGGCATTTGCTGGCACAGCACTGGGATTTCGGTAATGGGGAGGTCTTCATGAATCAGAGTACAGGTGACGCCACATTGCTGAAACATGGCTGCGGACAGGTACAGGCCCAATTTGTGGCGTTCGCCATTAATGGTCAGAAACAGTAAGTGTGCAGCAGACTCTTTGGGTTGATTTTCTTGTAGCTGCTGGCTTAACAGGGAAATCAAAATATCGGAAATCAGGTGTTCCTGAGCAATGGAAATTTTGTTACTCACCCAGCCGTGATCAAGTGCCACGATCAGTGGCAATAGATGGTCCTGAATCAATTGATTCAGAGCTAAGGTTTGAAACTGTTTTTTTAAGGTAGCGCGAATAACGTCTGGTGTTGCCATAATGAACTGGTCAAATTCAGATATTTCCGAACCTGATGGCGTTGACATTTGGCTTAGCTCTGCTTTTCTTTGAGCAGGGGACAGGGCAAAAATAGCACTGGGTCGCAGGCCGTGATTCTGAAGTTTTTTGACGATCCTCAGCTCTTCTAGCTGATCACTAGAATAGATACGATGACCACGGTAGTCACGTTCCGGAGTTGGAAAACCATAACGGCGCTCCCAGGCACGCAAGGTATCGACACCGATATCCAGTTCTTGACTGAGTTGTTGGATAGATAGCATAATTGTCCTAGACAAAATAGTAAGCAATGAACTATTGTATAAAATAATTGATATGAAAAGTCAAATATCATGCTTCAAAACTCGTCATATATTGATAGAAAAGGAGACTCACAATGGATAAACGATTGGAACAACTTTTTTATGTGGCGCTAGGTAGTGCTATGGCGGTCAAAGATAAAGTTGAAAAAAACCGTGAAGAATTCAAAGAAGCTGCTGATAAGGCAGAAGAGACGGCACGCGATTTTTTTGATGAAATGGCCCAGCGCGGAGAACAGGAAAAAGAGGGGTTACGTGACATGCTGCGTGATCTTTTAAAAGAGGTTGTCAGTGATTTGAACCTGGCCACCAAGGATGATCTGGAACAATTACGTAAAGATCTGGAGAAATAATTGTTCTACGGGTTATGGCTCATATTTAAGCAGTGCAATCCGTATCGGTGTTACCTGGTTTTTCGGTTTCTGGTCACGGTATTTTTGCTGTTTAAACGGCGGCAGCGGTGGTTATTCTGGACGCCTTTGTCACCAGAGCAACTGGTCGGTTGTGTCCGTAGCCTGGGGTCGAGCTTTTTAAAGCTGGCGCAGGTTCTAGCAACCAGGGCTGATTTTTTTGACGCCGATTATGTTGCGCAACTACGCCAGTTGCACGACCGTATGCCCGCTATGACCAAAGCCCAGCAGCAGCGTATTTTTAAGCGCGCTTTCCCACAAGTTGGGGTGTTTACCGAATTTGATGACGAGGCCCTGGCCAGTGCCTCTATCGGGCAAGTACATCGTGCGGTGTTGGCCAATGGTGATGTGGTTGCGGTCAAACTGCTGCGCGCTAATATTCAGCTGATTGTCCGCATCGATATCTTTCTCCTCAGCCTGTTTCAATGGTTATTCAAACCTTTATTCAGTGACCAGACCCGCCATTCCATCGAAGCTGTTTTACGTGCTTTCAGCCAGATGATTGTTGAGGAAGTCAGCATGCAGCATGAACTGGCGAACCTGGAACATTTCAGCCAGGTTTATGCTGACCGGGGTATACGTTTTCCCTCGGCCTACTCAGATTTAAGTAATGACCTGGCCCTGGTGATGAGTTTTGAAGAGGGGATTCGCGTTGATAATGTAGCGGCTATCAAGGAGATGGGTATTGAGTTCTCCTTATTGATGGAAAAACTGGTGTTGTTTTACACCGAGCAGATGCTGGTTAAAGGCTATTTTCATGCTGACCCTCACCCTGGGAATTTGTTGGTTAATCAGGCTGGTGAGTTAGTTCTGCTCGATTTTGGCATGGTCAGCCGCATTCCATCCAATATTCGGCAGGCGATGATTTACGCGGTTAAAGCGGCTTACGAACATAATTTTGAAATGCTGATCAGTGCCGTAAGGCGCATGGGGATTTTGACTGAACAGGCTCCCCAGGAACAATTGGTCGATATTGCTGAAAGCCTGTTTACTATCTTTGATAGTGATCACCTGGCAGCCAGTAGTATGCAAGATCTCGCCTTTGGAGTGTTGGAGGTGCTGCATGATCAACCTTTTAAACTGCCCCAGGATGTCATTTATGTCATGCGTGTCAGTTCGTTGATTGAAGGTCTGGGCACGCAATACATCGAAAACTTTAATGGCATAAAAGATATTCTGCCAATTCTGAAAGACAATCTGACCAAAGCATTAGGTGATGGTGAAAGTTTGCTGCCGCAATTGCGTAAAGAAGCAATGCAATTACCGTTAACCCTGATTAAAACCCGTAAAGTGATTGAACTGGCCGAACAGGGAGAATTAACCGTGCGGATGGCCCCCAGTGATCGCGATTATCTGCTGCAACGGTTGACCGCATATGGGCGCCGCTTTCTCTGGTTGATCTTTTTTGTCGCTTTAGCTTTCTATCTGTTATTGCTCAATCAGAGCTGGTCTGGGTATGGCTCCGTCGTATGCCTGCTATTGGCTTTGTTAATGGTGGTAAAGAAAGGATAATACTTTGGATTTTTTAGAACAGAAATATGATGACACAGTTACCAATGTTTATGGCTTTTTCAGCGATCAAATAGCTCAAAACCCGCAAGCGGTCCTACAGCAGGTCGATGAAGAATTGCGCTCACTCTATGTCCGTTATGGTAATGACTGGACCGGACGCGGTGTGGTTGGGGACTCCTCGCAGGAGGCAACGATTGCAGCACTTGAAGGGGTACGGGCCGAGTGTCTGGAGCGGATTAATGCTGAAGGTGACGGAGGCTGATGATGAAGACTGCGGTCATTGGTGCCGGTCTGGCCGGGTTAACGGTTGCCCGCTTGTTGGCAGCGGCGGGTCATAACGTTACCGTCCTCGACAAAAGTAAGGGGACTGGTGGGCGCCTGTCCAGTCGTTCCTATGCTGGTGGCTGGATTGATCATGGCACGCCCTATCTTTCCCTTGATGATCCTGCCTGCCTGGCCTTTCTGCGCCAACATGGTGCAGCCGCAGCGCTCGAAAATTGGGACACTCACATTCAGGGGCACCCGGATGGTAGCGAGTTAATCAGTTGTATTGGTGTCCCGCGCACCAGTGCCGTTACCAGAGCATTGCTGGGCAATTTAGCTTTTCAGCCATCGACCCGAATCGCTCATCTGGAAAGACAAGCTGACCAATGGTTGCTTTATAATGATGGTGATAGTCGAATTGGAGATGGTTGGGATCTGGTTGTCATAGCTGTTCCTGCACCCCAGGTTTTACCCTTAGTCCGTAATCACGGCTCCTTTTATCAGTTGGTTAAAAATGTCGAGATGGAACCTTGCTGGGTGACGGCATTACAACTTGATGCGGCTCTAAGTGATAAGCCGGATGTCATGATTGGGCTTCATCCTGCTTTGCGGCGGGTCGTTTATAATAGCGCTAAAGCGGGTCGGAATAATAATGGTGTGTATGTTTTGCAGGCCAGTGCTGCCTGGTCACAGGAACATCTGGAACAAACACCTGAAGAGACTGGTCCGCAATTGCGCGATCACTTTTTTAACGCTGTTGGCGAGGATCAAAATGGTTCCATCCTTTTCAGTCATCGCTGGCGTTATGGATTTACCAAACAACCTCTGGGGCAAGCTTCGCTATGGGATGCTGATTGCAACCTGGGTATTTGCGGCGACTGGTGCCTGGGGCGTTCAGTGGCTCATGCCTGGCGCAGTGGAGAGGATCTGGCGCGACAGATTTTAAATTAGTTTGATGTGGAGGTGCTCATGAATACCTTAGAACGAACTATCGACCTGGGCATTAGTGCTGAAGAACTGTGGACATTTATTGCCACACCGCAAAATCTTAACGTGTTGACTCCACCTGACCTGAAGTTTGAGATCGTTTCCAACCCTCCGGAACGGATGCATAACGGTTTGATCATCGAATATAAAATTGGTTTGCCAATGCTTGGCAACCAGCGCTGGGTGACGGAGATTAAACATATTAATGAAGGTGTTTCGTTCGTTGATGAGCAGCGTTACGGGCCGTATAAGCTGTGGTATCATTTTCATGAAATAACGCCTTTGGCCCAGAATCGTACCCGCATGACTGATCGGGTTCATTATCATCTCCCTTTCGGTCCTTTAGGCTTGGTTGTTGAGCAACTGTGGGTGAAAGGCAAGCTTGATGAAATTTTTTCTTATCGCGCTAAAAAGTTAGCAAGCATGTTTCCAGATAGTGAAGTAAGGTTTTAAGTTTAGTTTTTTTAGCGGGCAATTGCTTAAGAGAAACCCGCCTTCTGTCAATACAGTCGGCGGGTTTCTTAGGTTTAAGGTAGGGTTAAAGTTGTTTTGCTAACATAAGGAGCCATCAGTTCATCGGCTTCTTTCTGAGCAATTTCTGCGGCAGCAGCCGGAGTCAGATTTTCATCGTTCAAAAGGGCAGCCATCTGGTTTTCCATCGCTTTACGTACGGCAACTGTTTCGTAGGTTGAATACCATGGGTTGGCGTATTTCAGCTGACTAAGAGCAACGGCGGCATTTTGATCCTTGGCCAGATACTCTTTCATTTCTGGCAGATCATAGGCTTGTTTACGTGGTGCAAAGTAGCCGGTGAAGCGGCTCCAGCGACCGGCCATTTCCGGGCTGGTCAAGTATTCCATAAATTTCCAGGCAGCTTGTTTCTGCTCGTCATTAATCCCTTTAAAGCTAACCAGAGATGCGCCACCAATAATAACGCCACGCTTGAGGTGTTCAGGCATAAAGGCAACACCCAATTCGAAATCTTTTGAGTTGTCACGCATAAAACCAAGAGCACCGGTAGACAGAAAAGCCATACCGAGTTTACCGGAGAAAAAGCTGGAGCTGATGACGTTGGGGTTAAGGACGCCTTCTGGCATAACATGATGCTTGAAAACCAGATCACGCCAGAAGGTCATAGCGCCCACCGTTGATGGGGCGGTGTAATAAACCTCACCAGGGTAATCGGTGTTGTAGTATTTACCGCCATTAGCCATAACCAAAGAAGAGAGGATCCAGCCGCAGTAATCGGTATTAACGGATGGCAACATGATGCCCCAACGATCTTCCTCTGGTTTACTCAGGGCTTTGGCAACGGTGACGATTTCGTCCCAGCTTTGAGGTGGATTATCAAACCCATTCTGCTTTAAAAGGGTCTTGTTGTAGTAAAGAACCGGAGTCGAGTTATGGAATGGGATGGCATACACCTGGCCATTAAACATGGCATTTTTATGCAGAGCGTCCCAGTAGTTTTCGGTTAAAAATTTCTGTGCATCAACATTACCAAAGCGGGTAATTTCCTGAATTGGCAGTAACAGATCATTAATGGCCAGGTCTGTTGTCAGGTTGGCCATCATAATCACCAGGGCAGGTGGGTTCCCTGCTTTTGCAGCTGCTTCAGCTTTAACCTTGGTGGTGTCGTAATTGCCGGTGAAAATACCGCGAACTTTGACGTCATTCTGGGACTTATTATATTCCCGAATGATTTTGTTCATTTCAACACTGAGCTTGCCCTGCACCGGGGCAGGAAACATAAAATCGATTTCAGTGGCTGCAAAAGCCGCGATGGAGCCACCCAGAAGTACCGCAGTGGCGACCAGGAGGGAGACAAGTTTTTTCATCAGAATAGCCTTTCTAGGATTTTTTTAGTTGAGTCTGTGGCCGCTTTGTTGATCAAAGAAATGACAATTGGCCAGGGAAAAATGAAGTTCAGTCTGCGCTTGTTTGTCTGGCAGAGTCTGGTTGTTTTTATGACGGAATTTCAAATTGTTATGGTCCAGGTCGGTATGAATAAGGAATTCGCTACCCAACATTTCCAGATTGGTAATGGTTGTTTTCAGGTTGACCTGGGGCAAAGTGCAGGTCTGCTGGTTCTGGAATGCCCGACAGTCGTTACTGGTGGTGAAAAGATGCTCAGGCCGCAACCCTAAGGTCACTGTTTCATGGTTATCCAATTGTCGGGTTAATTGCTCATTGAGTTGCAGTGCCGTACCACCGGGAAGCATAAAACTGTGACCGTTGCGTTTTAGAGGCAAAAAATTCATGGCCGGGGTACCGATGAAGCCAGCAGTAAATTGGTTATTTGGATAATGATAGAGCTCTTGGGGGGTGCCTACCTGCTGTATCTGTCCTTTATTAAGAACCACGACCCGGTCAGCCATAGTCATAGCCTCGATCTGATCATGGGTGACATAGACCATGGTGCAGGACAGCTCTTTTTGCAGATCCATAATCGACAGGCGCACCTCATTGCGCAACTTGGCATCAAGGTTAGACAGTGGTTCATCCATCAGGAATATTTTTGGATTACGGACAATCGCTCGCGCCATGGCGACCCGTTGCCGCTGGCCACCAGATAATTGACGTGGTTTTCGTTCTAGCAGCCCATCTAACTGCAGCATGCTGATAACCCGCTTAAGGGCGTCTTGTTGTGCTTCTTTACTCTCCTTGCGGACGCGCATACCAAAGGTGATGTTTTTAGCGACGGTCATATGGGGGTAAAGGGCATAGTTTTGGAACACCATGGCCACTTCACGCTCGCGGGGAGAGCAGTTGGTAACATCTTGATCTGCGACGGTAATGGTGCCGCTACTGACCTGTTCCAGGCCAGCAAGAGTACGCAACAGGGTTGATTTACCAGAACCTGAAGGACCAACAAAAATGACAAATTCGCCATCCTTGATTTGCAGGTTGATGTCTTTTAGTGCCTGATTACCATCGTTGAAATACTTATTAATACTTGATAGCTGAACACTAGCCACGGTGAGTCCTTTCGACGCAATCAAAGCGGAATGGACCGTCAAAGGGAGCCAATGAGGCATGATAACTTACCATTCCGGTTTCTTTGGTGTAGCGATGCATCAGCATTGCAGGTGGTTCGAGGCTATAAAAACCGGCTGGATCAGTGGTGTTGAAGGGGACCTGATGAGCAGTTCCCGGAGCCGTAACAATCAATAATTGCTCATGTTGCTGAATGATGGAACGGTGGGTATGGCCACAAAACAGGTGTCTAACCTGCGGAAAACCGGCCAATAGCTCAAGCAACTTTTCACCATCCTGACAACAGATCAGGTCCATATGATGGCAACCACTCGGTATTGGGTGATGGTGAGTGAAAATAGCTGTTGGTTTATCCGGTTGTTCCTTTAAGCGTTCTTCAAGCCAGGTCAGGCGTTGTTCACCGATGTGTCCATATAATTTTCCCTCAACACTTGAATCGATGCAGATAAGGCGCACGGGCAGGTCGTCTACACAGTAATGGATGGCATGAGGGTCGTTTCCCAGGTATGGATAATCCTTACTAAGCAAGGAGAGCAGTTCGGAGTTACAGTCGTGATTGCCAGGGATCAGGTAGGTCGGGTAGTCGATCTGGCAGAGTAGTTGACGAGCCATGCGATAAGCATCCGGCGTACCGAAATTGGTGATATCGCCAGTTATAACCACAGCATCGGGACGTTCCTGAAGATTGTTCAGATAAGCAATGTGACGTGCTAAGAGCGAATTGGTGTCGATAAAGTCATAAAGCTTCTGTCCATTGGGAAGGACATGAAGATCAGATATTTGAGCCAGTAACATGGTTATTTATCCTTCGAAAAGTTACTTATATTCGGTAAAGCCGAAACTATTGATGAATTGTTTCTGGAACAGCAGGAAGGCGATCATTAATGGTAAGCAGACCATCAGGGTTCCCGCCGCAATAAGGCCCCATTCAGAGCCGGCTTCCGCACCCATGGCAAAGCTGACCAGGCCGATGGTCAGAACCTGAAGGTCCGGGTTGTTTAACACCATTAGTGGCCACAGATATTCGTTCCAGTGTGCGGTAATAGAGATGATGGAAAAAGCAAGTAGGGTAGGCCAGATGGCGGGAATAATGACAAAGCGTAATAATTGGAAGAAGTTTGCACCTTCTACCAGGGCGGCTTCTTCCATTTCTTTGGGAATACCACGTAGTGCCTGGCGCACCAGAAATACGCCGAAGGCTGAGGCAAAGTAAGGAGCCATGACTCCGACCAGAGTATCCAGCAGACCAAAGGTTTTCAGGGTCAACATATTAGGCACCATCAAAACGACAGGAACCAGCATCAGTTGCATCAAAAACAGTTGAAACAGGAGATCACGTCCTTTGAATTGACCAAAGGCAAAAGCATATCCGGCTAGAATGATAATGATTAATTGTATCGCTAGATTTCCGATGGTGAACAACAGAGTGTTGAGATAAAGGCTCGGCCAATCGGCTGAATACCAAGCATCTTGAAAATAGCTGACTGACAAAGGTAACTGGGGAATAAGCGAGCCGACATCTGGCCCGACAGAATCTGGACGCAGGGACGCTGCAATCATCCATAAAAATGGACTAAGCCACAATACGGCAAGACAGGCACAAAAAAATGCGATCAAAGAAAAAGTTTTACCGGTTTTTCTGATTTTTTCCCAGCCTGAGCTAAAGATGTTGGTTCCTAATATCACCGGTTGTTGATTGCAGGTGGTTTTAACGTTCATAGTGGGTACCCCGATCAATCACTTTAAGATTCAGCCAAGAAATAGAAAACAGCACGGCAACGGTTAAAAAGGTCGCAGCTGATGCTTTGCCAAGGTCCTGGGTTTCCATGGCCGTTGCTTGAATATAGTGAAGGACAACGGTAGTCGAATTCACTGGCCCACCATTGGTCATAATGACGACATGGTCGATCTGTGTGACGGCATAAACAACTGAGACGATAGCAATAAAGGTTATGCTTGGTCGTAACAATGGCAGAGTGATATGCCAGAAACAGTGCCACTGTGATGCTCCTTCAAGGTGCGCCGCTTCCATGGCGTCATCCGGTATCGCCTGCAGCCCGGCCAGAAAAAAGATCATGTAATAACCGGCAAACTTCCAGATGCTGATGACGATTAGAGCGGCCAGGGCGGTGTTCTGGTTACCAAGGAAATTGTGATAACCTCCTAGCCAGTGCCCAAGGTAATAATCAAACAGGCCGACTCCTGGCAAAAAGATAAAAGACCAAAGGGACGCCGCTGCAACCAGGGGAACAATAGTCGGAAAGAAAAAAGCAGCCCGAAGCCAACGATTAATGCGGGTATTTGCCTTCAGCATGAGAGCTAAGGCTAAAGCCAGCGCCATTCCTGGAATAACTGTTCCTGCGATGTAAATCAGATTATTTATCAGTGCGGCAATAAATTTACTGTCGGCAAAAAGACGTTGATAATTTTCTAAACCAACAAAACTTCCACCACTTCCCGTCATACGAAAATCATAAAGAGAATCGATAAAAGATCGCGCTAAAGGAAGGTAAGTGAACAGGGCTAAAAATATGAGCCCTGGTAAAAGAAGGCGAAAATAGAACATGGATTTCTGGTGAATCATAGTAACCACTTTACAAGTACAAAGAGTTGTTTAATGAGAAGGTGAGGTTCGGATTTATCCGTTAAGCTTTGATGAGGAAGACGTGACAATTAGGTAAGTGGAATTTTTTTTGGATCAAATAGATAAGGATAAAATTTGGTAACGAAAAGAGAGTATTTTATTTGAATTCATCCCTTTATGGCAATTTCATGGACCAAAATTCGTCTTTATATGACTCGACATCCCATCTCTTTTGCCTTTCTAACTTACTGAAAATACATAATGTCGACCCGACATCCGGTGGAATTCGTAACGATGTCGAATGAAACAGGCGTTTGATTTCGATATGGTGTTGTCAACGCAGCAAGACAACAGAAAAGAAATTAATCAAAGTTTAAAGGAGGCACTCATGAAACGAATTATTGGAACGATTATTATGATTTCAGCGTTATTAACTCTTCCTATGTTGGCAAGTGCTCAAGCTGGGTTTAGAGGAGATGATAATCGCCATACAAACAATCAGCGCTACGAACAAAAACGTAGCTACGAAGATAGTCGCCACGGAGTGACTAAACATAATCATCGCCAGGTAAAACATCATGAAGAACGTCGCTACAAGAATCATCACGTTGCGGCCAAATATAAAAATCGGGAGCACCAACGGCCAGTGGTGGTTAAAAAGAAGGTCGTTCATAAATACGAAACGGTTGCTGTTCCGGTTTATTCTGGGCCACGTATTGTGTTGGGCTTCCCGTCAGTCGTTATTAATTTGGGTTGGTAAAACTTGCAATTTATTTAATTCAGGCTTGCTGGTGAAAGGGCTTATCCTTTCACCAGTACGACAGAAAAATATTGAATAATTCTTTACCGATTAAGGAGACGCTGATGAAAAAAAGGATTCTACTTTAAGTGCTTTTAATGCAGAAATAGCTAAGGTACGTAGTAAATAGGGAGGATGGAATACCAGAAACTTCCATATTTTGGAAGTTTCTGGAATTAAATGAAAAAGGCGCTGCCCCAATCAGGGGCAGCGCCTTTTTTTTAGCGACTAATATCTGGAAAAGAATTACTTAGATTCCAGTTTATTCATACCGGCTAATAGCAAGCCCAGGGTAATAAATGCACCTGGTGGCAAGATCATCAGCAGGATTGGTGGATAGCTTGATCCGAAGATACTGAAACCGAGGATGGAGCCGGCGCCAAACAGTTCACGGACAGAACCGAGAATGAATAGACCCAAGGTAAAACCGAGTCCCATGCCCAGACCGTCAAATACTGATTTGATAGTGCCGTTTTTAGAAGCGAAGGCTTCAGCACGGCCAAGTATCAGACAGTTAACAACGATCAGCGGAATAAAAATACCCAGAGCTTGGTAAAGGTCATAGACCCAGGCTTCCATGGACAGCTGAACGACGGTAACGAATGAGGCAATAATGATGATAAATGCCGGAATCCGTACCTTGGAAGGGATCAGTTTCCGCAGCAGGGAGACAACGATGTTAGAACAAACCAGAACGAAAGTTGTTGCGAACCCCATACCTAATGCATTTTCAGCACTGGTTGTAACAGCCAGAACGGGACACATGCCGAGTAACAATTTGAAGACGGCATTTTCTTTCCAGAGGCCTTTGCTAAATTCTTGAATCAGATTCATTGGCTGACTCCTTGGGCGACAATCTCTTGTTCGTGAGACTTGTAAAATTCGAGCCCGCTTTTGACCGCGCCGGTCACCGCACGTGGTGAAATAGTTGCACCAGAAATCTGGTCAAACTCACCACCATCTTTTTTAACGCGCCAGTCGGCGTTATCGAGGCCTTTGTTTTTGTATTGATCCTTAAACCATGCTTCTTCAATGCGGCTACCAAGGCCGGGAGTTTCAGCATGAGTCAGAATTTCGATAGCGTTGAGGGTTTGGTCTGGCTTAAGACCGACCATAACCTCGATGTTGCCACTGTAACCGTCACCAGCGATAACTTTGAACGCTGTACCAACAAGTTCTTTCGCTTTGCGTGCACGGTAAAAGGTGACCTGAACCGGGTTGCCTTTTTTATCAACACCGTTTTCAAGAACAACGGTGTCAGTATCTGGGCTGTTGTCGAATTCTGGCAGAACAGCACTCAGTGCTTTAACCATTTGCATGCGACGTTGTTCTTTGATCGGTTCACGAGTGACTCCTTCAACCAGTGACAGGACGAATCCGGCACAAGCAGCAATCAGAGTCAGGGCAACAAGCAGGCGGCTGATATCTTTCATAATCTAGTCTCCTCCGCCTTAGGCTTTTGTCTCAACCTGCCCATAAATTTTCGGGCGGCTGTAACGATCAATGAGTGGGGTAACAGCGTTCATCAACAGGATGGCAAAGGAGACACCCTCTGGATAACCGCCGAACAGACGAATAAGTACGGTGAGCACACCACAACCACAGCCAAAAATAAGCATGCCGCGGTAGGTAACCGGTGAGGTAACCATATCGGTCGCCATAAAGAAGGCACCGAGGAGCAGACCACCGGTAATCAGGTGGAACAGTGGGTTCGGGTATTTGCTTGAATCGACTAACCAGAAGATGCCGCCGAATACGATCACCGTACCGAGGAAGCTCACTGGAATATGCCAGCTTATAACCTTTTTGAAAATCAGGAAGAGTCCGCCCAGCAGCAGGGCAATGGCAGAAACCTCGCCCAGACAGCCACCCATGCTACCGATAAAGTAGTCACCGAAGCCGCTGGTTGCCAACTCGGGAAGCTTACCGGTCAGCATGACTGCGGTTTTCATTTCACCCAGTGGCGTTGCTGCCGTAACTGCATCAAGACCACTACTTAACGGCGCAGGAGCTGTCCATGAGGTCATCTGAACCGGGAAGGAAATCAGTAGCACAACCCGGGCCACAAGTGCAGGGTTAAATGGATTGTAACCGAGTCCACCATAAATCATTTTACCAATGACAATAGCGATGGCAGCGCCAAATAGTGACATCCACCAGGGACTTGATGCTGGCATGTTAAGAGCCAGAAGAATCCCGGTCAAGGCGCCTGAACCATCCGCGATGGTCAGCGGCTGTTTCATGATCTTGCAGCTCAGCGCTTCAAAGGCGATAGCACCAAGAGTACAGATCAACAATGTCTTCAGGGCAGGCAAACCAAAAAAGTACAGAGAAACGACAACCGCAGGCAGCAGGGCATAAATAACCAGCCGCATGATCTTATCAGTCGTTTCCGGACTGTGAACATGAGGTGAAGATGATAAATAAAGCTGATTTTCCACGTCAGGACTTCCTTCTCTTGGCCATGATACCGCCCTTGATGTGACGGATCGATTGAACCAACGGTAAAGAGGCCGGGCAAATGTAAGTACAGCAACCACACTCGATACAATCAAGTGCATTGAACTGCTCGGCTTCATCAACGAGATCTAGGCGTGCATAGGTCGCGATAGAGGTCGGTTGCAGATGTATCGGACAAACGCTAATGCAGCGACCACAGCGGATACAAGGGCCAGCTGGTTTGGTGTCGATTTGGTCTACACCAAAGATCAATACTCCAGAGGTACCGCGTACAGCAGGAGCATCAAGGGAAATCTGGGTCTGACCCATCATTGGTCCACCCATGATAATCTTGCCTGGTTCGCAGTTAAGCCCACCACAGAATTCGACCATGTGTGACAGTGGTGTCCCAATGGCGATTTTCAGATTTTTTGGTTCGACAACGGCTGGACCAGTTACGGTGGCAATTCGCTCAACCAATGGGTGACCAAGGCGAATCGCGTCACTGATAGCTGCTGCAGTACCAACATTCTGAACCACAACACCACAATCCATCGGTAATCCACCAGATGGAACCTGGCGACCGGTTATAGCATCGATCAGCTGCTTTTCAGCACCCTGTGGGTATTTGACTTCGAGAGCCTGGACTTCAATACCGTGAGGAGCACATTCAGCGGTCAGTTTTTCAATAGCATCAGGTTTATTGTTTTCGATGCCGATAACCGCTTTGCTGATGCCAAGAACTTTAAGCAGAATTTTGATGCCATCAATCATGCGTTCACTCTGTTCCAGCATGAGGCGATGGTCAGCAGTCAGGAAAGGTTCACATTCGACCCCATTAAGAATCAAGGTGTCGATCGGTTTGTCAGCTGGTGGAGAAAGTTTGACGTGGGCCGGGAAGGTTGCACCACCAAGGCCAACGATACCTGCTGCACAGATCAATTTTTTCAATGCATCTGCATCCAGTTGGTCTGGATCATTACCTGTCAATGCCGGATCCCATTCATCCTGGCCATCAGGTTTAATAACTACGGATGGCAGCATACGTCCAGTTGGGTGTAGACGCGGTTCAACGGCAATAACCTCACCTGAAGTAGAGGCGTGGATCGGTACCGAAACGAAACCTTTTGGATTGGCGATAACTGTGCCTTTTTTGACTTGATCACCAACGGCAACACAGATTTCGGCAGGAGCACCGATATGCTGGGCAGCGGGGATAATCAGCTCTTCTGGCAGAGGGCAGTTCTCAATCGCCTTATGAGCGGAATAATGCTTGCTGTCTGGCGGATGAAGTCCACCCGCAAAAGTTTTGAGATTCATACCTGTTTCAATCCTTTTTATGCTGCTGTTTCCTGCTTGGCCGGAGCGTTAGGAGCAGTGAAGCTGCTGCCTTCCGGATAGCCGGTGCTGAAATCGCGGATACATTTCATCGGACATTTTTCAATAGCAGTTTCGGCTCCCTCGGCTTGTTCGTAAACCACGGTCGCGAGGAAGCTTTCAATGACGTAAGCTTCGGGAACAGTCTTTTTGCAGATGTTACAACCGATACAGCCTACTTCACAGTATTTGCGGACAACGCCACCTTTATCATGACTGTTACACAGAACATGAGTGGTGACAGCTTTGGGAGCCATGGAAATAACATTACGTGGACAGACGGCGACACATTTTTCACAACCGGTACATTTCTCACGGTCGATAACCGCTAAGCCCTGCTCGGTCATTTCAATAGCACCGAAAGGACAAGCTTTGGCACAAGAACCAAGACCAAGACAACCGCTTGGACAGGTTTTCGGGCCGTCAGCCAGCTTTTGAGCCGCATTGCAGTCGTACATTCCCAGGTATTTGAATTTGCTGGTTGCTTTACTGTTGTCACCCTGACACTTGACCACAGCGACTACAGGGTCAGCTGTAACCGCTTCAACACCAAGAATGTCAGCGATTGCTGTGACTGTTTCGCTACCACCCGGGGTACACAGGTTAGGAGCCAGACGACCTTCTGCAACACCTTTAGCATAGCCAGAACAGCCTGGCTCGCCACAGGCACCACAGTTTGCGCCAGGAAGGCTTTCGAGAATAGCCGCTTCACGGGGATCTACTTCAACGGCAAATTTTTTCGATGCGAGACCAAGCGTTGCTGACGCGATCAGTCCGATTCCACCAAGACAAAGAATTGCTGTGAGCATGAATTCCTCTCAAACAAACCGCAGCTCTTCAAGCAATAACAGAATTGCTGTTGGAGTCTGCATGTATAATGAAATGATTGACTAAATTAACCTTTAACCAGACCGGCAAAACCCATGAACGCCAGCGATAACAGACCCGCTGTGACCATGGCAATGGCAGTGCCGCGAAAGCTTTTTGGAACCGGGCACAGTTCAATACGCTCACGTAGTCCGGCAAACAGTACCATGGCGAGGGTAAAACCAAGGCCTGCACCGATGGCAAAAACCAGGGACTCGATGAAATTGTAGGACTTCTGGATATTCAGAACGGCAACCCCGAGTACTGCACAGTTAGTAGTAATCAGAGGCAGAAAGATGCCGAGGGACTGGTAAAGAACCGGGCTGGTTTTTTGGATGACCATCTCTACGAGCTGAACAAGCGAGGCAATAACCAGAATGAAGGCAATTGTCTGCAAATATTCGATGCCGAACGGGATCAGGATGAAATACTGGATGAACCAGGTGACCACCGAGGCTACGGTCATGACGAAAATAACCGCCATGCCCATACCGATTGCAGTTTCAACTTTTTTGGAAACACCAAGGAAAGGACAGATTCCTAGGAACCGGGCGAGAACAAAGTTGTTCACGAAAACGGCACTGATCAAAATGAGTAGCAGAGAAACCATGTTAAATATGCTCCAGTCAATCGGAAAGTATAAAATGGTAAGACCACGTTTTTTTAACGGAGAGCAGGTTTTTTGTCAAACTTTTTTATTGTTAGAAATTCGCCAAAAGCTGTTTTAAAATGGCGGAAATACGCCTTATTTTTTTACATCCTACTAGCTGATATTTTATGGTCAATCGCTTTTTCATAGATGTCATTCTGTTCACAATATAAATATTTTGTATTTATAAAGTCTCGAAAAAACAGTTGGATAGGATTTTATGGTAGATATCGGTAATACGTATTTATGTATACATCCTACGATTAGATAATTCTGTGTTCCTACACAGTTTTTCTCTTTTGAGATGGAGATAAAATATTAATTTATTTTTTTAGAAAAGATGATTCCTTGCGCATAAATGATATAGAAAAAACTGGCTGTCGAGTTTGCTTGACTGGTATGACAGAATTATCGATACCGAAATAATCGAAAAAAGCAGTCATTTTCTGATATTGTTCTTCATTATACTTAGGAAACCAGTGGATGAAGAGAGTAGGTGCTTGGCCTGAATCAGGTTTAAAAAAATATAAGACGCACCCATAGGTTCGTTGTTGTGTTTTCAATCATTAGACTGGCCAATGATTTGCGCTATTCGCTGTCGGGTACCCACGGATTCAGGTTATATACATAGGATATGAATCTTTAGAAATCAGAGGTCGGCATGACATACAGAGTAAGCAAGGGACAGCATATCTCCCGTTATTGCATGGTTTGTGGAGTTGAAAATCAATTCGGCTTGCAAACCCGCTTTTATGAAACGGAAGAGAATGAATTGATCGCCATATTTACCCCCCGCGAAGAGCATCAAAGTTATCCGGGTATAGCCCATGGTGGAGTGAGTGCGGCTTTGCTAGATGAAGTTATCGGTCGGGCGATTATGATTCATCATGACCAAGAAACGTTTGGAGTAACGATGGATTTGCAGGTTAAATATCGTAAACCTGTTCCCTTAGGTGTTGAACTTAAAGCTGTCGCTCGCATCACCCGCGAGAGCGGCCGCCGTTTTGCCGGTACCGGAGAGCTCTATTTGCCAGATGGTAGTGTCGCCGTCAGCGCTGAAGGGAAATATCTTAAACGCAACGTCAGCGATATTACTTCTGAAGAGTTTATTGAGAACGAGTGGTTTGCTCCTGACGGTGAGCTGCCTGAAGAACTCGATATTTAAGGTAGTAAACCAGTCAGCCCAAAAGGTTCAGGCTGACTGGTTGTTCTTACCTCTTTTATAATTCTAGTTTCCAGATATCATACTGGTTGTTACTGCGGCTGGAGGTGAATATTATGCTATTACCATCGGTGGACCAGACTGGTTCAAAATCAAACCCTTCTGTTGTCAATTGTCTGCTGGTGTCAGTATCCAGATCGTACAACCATAATCCGGCCCTGCCATCCTGATTCAGAGACCAGAATACAGCTTTGGACTGATCCGGGGAGAACATAATGCCCCGATCTCCCAAAGTAGCTGATTTAGAAATCAGGCGCAGGTTTTCAGCCGTGGCTGTTCCATCTTCAAGAGTCAGGTCAGCGAGTACGGCCAGGTAGCTGACGCGATCTTTGCCGCTGGTATCGCTGATTGCTTCAGCGGTAAACGAGATGGTAGCACCGGCCATATCGCTTAACTGGACTGAATGAGGTCCTTCCCAGGTGTAAATAGTCGGATTGTCATAACCATTCTCAAAGGTCATAAACCGTTCCACTGTTAAACCGTACTCACCTGATGGCGCCACCTTGTAGGCCATGGTGCCGTCAGCATTGAACCAGGGGCTCGACTCCATGTCTTCAGCACTGGTAAGCTGGTAGCTGACACTGCCATCAATGGCAATCATCCAAACATCCCAATTGCTGTCGACCTGTTTGGCATAAGCGAGGTAGTTCCCGTCGGGAGTGAAGACAGGGCGTTCTATGGTGGCTGTACCACTGTCAAGGGTGGTGACGTTTCCTTCCAGGTCGGCGATCTGAAGCATATGGGTTGCGGTGTCGGGATTAAATTCCCAGAAGGCAATGGTGCTACCGTCGGGACTAAAGTGTTGCCAGCCCTGAATATTACTATTGTCGTTAGTCAGACGGTGCTGGTTACTTCCATCATTATTCATCAGCCAGATCTGTTCTGATCCTGATCTCGTGCTGATCCAGGAAATAAGATTCCCTGCAGGGCTGACAACAGGCATGGTGTCTTGTGCTGTGTCACTGGTCAGCTGAGTGAGAGTATAGGATTCTGAACCGTAGCTGTCAGGTAAGACAATGGCTGGGTCAGGGTCAGGATGACCGCTCGGCATCGGTGAGGGGAGGCGGTGGCAACGATAGCAGCTACTAATCGAGCCGTTGGGAACCAGCATTCGGGTCGGTAATGGCAGGCGCTCTGGAAAACTGAAACCGTAATCCGCACCGGCAAGACTGTACGAAGCTGGATAAATAAAACCGTTTTCATCAATCTGATAGCGAGTTGAATCGGGGGTTGACCCGTGTCCACCAGTCAGTGTTTCCATTTCTTCACTATCAATGGTTAGGGCGTCATCATAAAAGAGAGTGCGAACCGGGCCAATAGCATTGATGAACTTATCTTTGTTGGTTGCCGTCTCAATTCCTGTGACCTGGCCTTCGGTTATGGTTTTATGCACATTCTCCGGAGCTGTCACGGTCGCATCGCGACCATAAACGTAACTTTGTGCTTCGACAATAACTTTATAAGCTTTAGCCGCGGTCAGGGCACGTTCTCTGCTGGGGTAGAGCAGGATAGAAACATCATCATGCAAGTCCTGTAGCAGGTCACTATCGATATTTCCTTCGCTATCAAAAAAGGTGTCGATAACCTGGCTGTTATTGCGGAATTCGTCACCAGCACCGTTGTACATCAGGTAAAAACTGTATTCGTATTGGGTCCCTGCGCCAGTAATATTGATTTTTGGTTCGACGGTTCCTTCACGATTGATCTGACTCCAGTGATACCAGCCCTGGCGCTCGGTACGGTCAGCCGCGAGCTTGCGTGGGAAAGAAAAAACACCATCGACGGTGGCACCGATGCCGCTATGACAACCGATACAGAAGGCAGTTTCTTCATAGGTCTGGGGTCGTAAATCACCACTGGCATCTTCAATGAAACCCTGGTAGAGCCAGCCTTGGTCGTTGTTCATGCCCTGCTCGACATTACCGATCAGCTGACGGGTACGGTCCGGAAAATCATCATTCTCTTTGACTTCTTCTAAAGCAGCCTGAAGCAGATCAGAATAGGTCTGCCAGGTTCTTTTAACCGCATAGCGTAATTCTTTAATGCGTGGAGCGAGTTTTGTTGTTCCGCTGGTGTCATCGATATCAACATAGCGAACAGTATGTAAAAAGGCCGTTCCTTCTGGAAATAGACCTGCTGCCAAATGAACATGGCCCGCTTCCCGTTCGCTTTCGGCCAGACCGACATAATTCATGTTGCGTCCATCGGTGGGAGCCCAGTCGTAAGTAATTTTAAAGGCGCTGCCAAGTTCACCATTACGGTCAAGGTCAACACCATAGTCGGCTTCGTTAACCTCTTCAGGTAGCAGGACATCGCGGCGGCTGACCAGAGATTCAACAATAGCGAGGTTGATTTTGTAGATGGTCAGGTCAAAATTGCCATCTTCATCCTGTTGAAAACTGTCACCAAGGCGTATCAACACATCGTTAATGGATCCGTTGGTCGGCCAGAAAGTACTGGGGAAAGAAGCATAGGCAAAGGCGCGCCAGCCGGTGTATTCCCCGTCGTGCTGATCAAACCCTTCAGCGTCAAAATTGTAGTAACAATCGGGAGTATAGCCGTCCCAGACACCATCTTCGTCAAAGTCCCAGTCAGTCGCCAGGTTATTGAGCTTTTCGGCCAGAATAATGTCCCCGTTATCAGCAAAATAATTATCAGTGCGGATATAGTCGATAATGTCGTCATCACTGATGGCAGCAACCGCTTCGGTCCGATCGACAAACAGGTTGGACCAGGGATTAGTCAGGATTGCTGCCGGAAAGCTGTATTCAAGCTGCAGGTCAAAGTCATCAACATAATTGGGCGGGATTGATGCGGTGTGGCAGGTGTAGCAGGGATTATAGGTTGGTCCATTTTCCTCGGGCTGGGTCACGGTATAGCATTGGGGTACAATGTAGGGGGCTGGATTAACCAGATTTTTACTTTTCAGGTTGGTGGTCGTATAGCTGATGCCACCACTCGTTTCCTGTTCAGTAGATGAGCTTGTGCTATCAGAGTCATCGCAGGCATTTAACGCCAGCATTAAGATCAGGCAAATGAACAATCTTTTCATAACTGAGCTCCTGTCCCAAAAACGGGAAAAGGGGGGAGCTCAGAAGCTCCCCCCAAAAACATGTAATTGAAATGTTAAATGGGTTTATTCACCACCATCCATGGCCGGGAAAGGTCCGACAAAACCGGTGTATCCAGCGGCATCAGCAGAGTCTTCAAGCTGATCAGAATCAGACTCGCCGTAAGGGTGCTGGATAACACTCATCAGGTAGCCGTGGCCACCGATGTTGGGGTAGAAGTAAGGAGATGTTGTTTCTGAACCGTAAGGAGTGGTCTGAATACGGGTCAGTTCGTCCTTATCAAGGTTGTAGGCCCAGATGGCATCGTTCTGATGGCCACTGCCGGTATCTTCACCAATAACCAGGGTACGGTAACCGGGAATAAAGGTGATGTTGTCCGGGTTGGAGATACCGTTGATATCACAGGTGTTGCCAGCGTAGACGCTGTCATCTGAATAGCTGGTTGGTGTCCCGCTGACCAGGCCAGTCATGGTGGTGGCTACGTACGCGCTGGAAATTCCATCAACGCTACCTACCGCAAGCTCATATACGGTACCGCATTTATTTTGCTCCAGTTGAACATGATCCGGGCCACCGGTATCGTTGCTTGATCCTGTCGTCATCCCTTTAGCAACTTCACTCATGGCGACATACAGATTCATGCCATCAGGATCAAAGGTGATACCTTCTTCTTTACGCAGTTCGGTAGTTGCACCGAGCATTGCTGCATAGCGGCGGGTTTCAAGCCTGGAAGCCGCAGTTTCCATACCTGTTTTTACCGTGAGACATTCCTGTCCCCAGGTGGTGTTAATTGAGGTATAGCCGTCAGCACAGCTGTTGTCATCGGCAGGATCAACGGCGTCAAAAATATCGCTGAAAGAAGTCCCTGCAGCAATGTGGGTCGCTATTTCGGCGGTCGTTGCATGACCCAGGTCGATCCAGTTGATGGTGAAAGAACCACCGTCAGTTGCGTCAGTCTGGGTTAACTGAGCGGCGTAAAGAGTACCAGCACTTAAGTCCCCGGCGGTATCAGCAACAAACATGAAGAAACCGACGTTGGTTCCATCGTCAGAGATGTAGGCGGTTTTACTGTCTGGCATGACATAGGATAATTCGATAGCCATACGTCCCATGGCATAATGTTTGTTAACGGTTGGAGTGCCATCATTTGCCACGCTGATTTCAGTTGGGTAGCCGTATTTATAAGGATCAAGGACGGCCTGAACTTCAGCCAGAGTTGCAGTGTCAGGATCAACACCGAAGTAGCGGGCCATCTGCTCAAAGCTCCCACCAAGCTCACTGATTGCAGTTGCATCTTCAAAAGCACGGGCATCCGGCTCATATTCTTCTGAACCTAAGTGAGTGGTCCAGGGGGTTACGCTACCAGCACATGGGACCCACAGGCCGCCCCAATCAGAGAAGTCGATATTCTCAGTCGCGGTAGCCGTCAGCATGCCATCTTCTTCTTGACTTAGCGTAGTCAGGTACATGGCCCCTGGACGACTTTCAAAGTGGGATACCATGTAAAGGCTGCTATCCAGGTCTAGCAGGGAGGCAAAGTCGTTACTGTTAGCAACAGTATCAGAACCGTCAGTACCGGTAATGGGGTTACCGTCCTGATCAAGAAGCAGACCAAAGGTTGAACTACCCAGCTCGTCGCCACTGCGCATGATGGTGTTGTAACCGATGGCGCTACCGTCACCATCTACAGAAACCGATGGTGTGCCCCAGGCTTGACGCTTTTCGCTGTCGATGGTTGGGGCCGGAACATCCATGAAGTTAAGTGCGGTCATACCTGCGCGACCACGGGTGTTGTCGACGCTGCTTGGTCCTTCATCGCCCAGGGCAGGGAAGGGACCGATATAGCCGACGTAAGCCATAGCGTCAGAAGAATCGCTCAGCTTGTCAGAGTCAGATTCACCATAAGGGTGCTGAATAACACTCATCAGGTAACCGAAACCGTTAAGACTTGGATAAATATAAGGTGACGTTGTTTCTGAACCGTAAGGAGTGGTCTGAATACGGGTCAGTTCATCATTGGCCAGACTGTAAGCCCAGATCAAATCGTTCTGGTGACCACTACCGGTGTCCTCACCGATGATCAGGGTATTATAACCAGGGATAAAGGTGATGTTATCGGGATTGGCAATGCCATCAACGTCACAGGTGTTTCCTTCGTAATCGCTCCCTGTTGCGTAGGTAGTTGGGGTACCACTGACCAGACCGGTCATGGTGGTTGCAACATAGTTACTGGAAATGCCGGTTGCGGTACCAACGGCTAATTGATAGACGGTACCACACTTGTTCTGTTCCAGTTGAACATGGTCTGGACCTCCGGTATCATTGCTTGAAGCGGCTGTCATGCCTTTGGCGACTTCACTCATGGCGACATAAAGGTTCATGCCATCAGGATCGAAGGTGATGCCTTCTTCTTTACGCAGTTCGGTTGTTGCGCCCAGCATAGCAGCATAGCGGCGGGACTCAAGCCGGGAGGCGATGGTTTCCATACCGTCTTTAACGGCAAGACATTCCTGTCCCCAGGTGGTATTGATGGATGTATAACCGTCAGCACAGCTGTTATCTTCGGCAGGTTCAGCTGTGTCGAAGATGTCACTGAAGGTGGTGCCGGCATCAATAGCGGTTTTAATGGTATCGAAATCAGCATGGCCAAGGTCGACCCAGGTAATATCAAATGAGCCACCATCAGTTGCGGCGGTTTGATTTAGTTGAGCAGCGTACAGGGTGCCCTGGCTCAGGTCGCCAGCTGTATCAGCAATAAACATGAAAAAGCCGACATTGGTGCCGTCATCAGAAATGTAGACAGTTTTCTGGTCAGGCATGACATAGGCGAGCTCGATGGCCATACGACCGATGGCATAATGTTTGGTTACGCTGTAGCTGCCATTTTCCTGAACGGTGACTTCGGTAGGGAAGCCGTAGGCGTAAGGATTAACGACTGCTTTGATATCATCGGCGGTCACGCTGTCAGAGTAGAAGGGGACATCAAAGTAGTTGGACATGCTCCCAAAATAAGACCCGATGTCGTCCTTGCTGGTAGCAAGTTCATAAGTGCGGGCATTTGGCTCGTATTCTTCGGAGCCAAGATGGGTATTCCAGGGGGTGACACTGCCGGCACATGGAGTCCACAGACCGCCCCATGTAGAGAAGTCGATGCTGCGGGTGGAGACAGCAGTAAGAGTACCATCATCGGCCTGCTCTAATTCGGTCAGGTACATACCGCCTGGCTGACTTTCAAAATGGGTCACGCTATAAATTTTATCACCCAGATGAAGTAGAGAAGTGAAGTCTGTCGAGTTGGAAATGAATTCGGAACCATCTTCCTGCAGGACAGGAGCGCCTTGGTAGTTACGGATCAGCCCGAAGGTTTCTTCACCGATAACATCACCACTGCGCATCAATGTGTTAAAGCCAATGCTGTAGCTGGTGCCGTCTAAAGTAACAGAATCTGCCGCCAGGATAGCGCGCTTATCAGCGTCTGATACCGGAGTAGAGACAGAAGAAAAGCTCATAACCCCTGTTTCATTGTTACTGCTGCTGTCGTTGTCATCATTGTCGCTACAGCCTGCCAGTAGCAGGGCTGCCAATAATGGTGTTAACACCAGCGACTTGAACATCTTTCTACGAATGCCGCGTCTGCTCACATTTACCTCCTCTAAAAGTTAATTTTGCTGTGAGTGTTAGTTGAACCGCAAAACGTTCCTTTCATGTCATAAACGAAGGTGATTTTTATTTACGGAGGTTAGGTGTGAATTGATAACCTATTAGGTGATTATTAGCGGATGAAATACTTTTTGTATGTGGAGAATGTGTCAACGATAAACCACTAAGGTTTGGTCAAGAAAAGGTAACTAACTGAAAACTTGAAGAACTTATCTATCTTAAGATAATGCTTGGTGATAGCTAATGTTTAGATTATTAGTGATTTGTTAAGTGATGTTTTGGTTTTGTAAAAGATTAATAGGGGCTAACTAGCTTAATTGTTAGAATTGATTTCATTTCTGTATATCAATTAGGGAGTTGAGTATGAATTTATTTATCTATGGAACGTTGCTTGATACAGACATTGCCCAAAAGGTTTGCGGGAGTGATCTTTCCGGAGAGGCTGCTATTCTACCTGAATATCGTTGTTACAGGCTCGTTGGTGAAATGTATCCAGGAATCTGGCCTGATTCTTCGGGCACTGTCAGGGGGCGGCTATGCCAGCAGGTTGCTGCTGAAACGCTTTTCCTTTTAGATCGCTATGAGGGCGATCAATATGAACGTAAAGATGTTGTTGTCGTAACGGGAGATAAAAGGAAGGTGAACGCTCAGGTGTATGTTCTGGTTTCAACTGATATTCATGAGCTGAGTGATGAAGAATGGTGCTATGATAATTTTGTTACCAAAGATAAGGATGCTTATTTGCAGCAGTTAGGAGACTGCCGGACTTTACATGAATCTGCTGCAAAATCATCTGATCGGACCATATTCCCGACCAGCTGATTTTTCGCGACGATCCGTAAAGCCCGACAATCTCCCAGAAAAATAAACAGGGCGTTTTAAATGATGAAAAACGCCCTGTCCTTGTGTGCTTAATAGCTGCTGTAACGGATGCTGTTAAGGCAGTACCTTGTTCCAGCGGTCAATGGTAACACTTTCAAACAGGCCCGCTTGTGCATAGGGGTCTCCCGCAGCAAATGCTTCCGCTGCTGCTAGGTCAGCGACATCCAGGATAATGACAGAACCACACATTTGTTCTGCCGCATTCAGCACGGGGCCAGCAGCGTGGAGAATGTCGAGATTGCTTTTCAGATATTCGATATGCGCCGGGCGGTTGTCTTGACGGATTTGTAGGGAGTCGGCTTTATCGACGCAACGGATAACATAATACATGAACAGCCTCTTTCAGATGATTGTTTGTATGGGGGGCAGGCTACCTTCTCTCTTAGAAAATGGGTAACCACTAAAACTATATACTGTTTATATGCTCATACCTTAGTTTTTTCGTTATGGTAAAACTTAAGGATTTTAAATGAATTTGCTCACCAGTTCGACTTCTCTTTTACTGCCAATATATAGGGGAACCCGCTGATGTAAGTGAGTCGGCTCAATATCCAGGATTCTTTGTTTGCCATCAGTCGCTAGGCCGCCTGCTTGTTCAATGACAAACGCCAGAGGGTTCGCTTCGTAAAGCAGGCGCAATTTGCCATTATCGGTCGTTCCATTTTTGGTCGCTCGCGGGTAGAGATAGATGCCACCTTTTAAGATATTGCGGTGAACATCGGCAATCAGGGAGCCGATATAGCGGCCGGTGTAGGGCTTATCGTTATCAGCATGGTTGCCCTGAAAGTAAGCGATCAGTTCTTGAATCCCATGGTCCCAATACTTTTTATTTCCTTCATTGACCGAGTAGATATTTCCCTGTTCGGAAATAGTCATTTTTGAGTCGGAAAGAAGATATTCACCAACCGTTGGATCAAGGGTAAAAGAAAAAGCCCCATGCCCAGAGGTATAGGTAAAAGTAGTACTGGAGCCGTAAAGAATATAGCCTGCTGCTATCTGCTCACTTCCTTTTTGCAGGAAGTCTTCTTTAGTGCAGCGTTCACCGAGAGGGGATTTACGCTTTAACAATGAAAAGATAGTGCCGACAGAGACGTTTACATCGATATTTGATGAACCATCGAGCGGATCAGTGGCGAGGACGTAATTGGCATTGCGGGAATACTCTTCATCCGCTTCTATAAACTCATCACTCTCTTCTGAATTCACTCCAGCGACAAGGCCGGTTTCGAGCAGTCGGTTGACAAAAATATTGTGGGCGATGACATCGAGCTTGGCTTGTTCTTCCCCCTGAACATTTGTGGTACCCCGTTTGCCGGTAATATCGACAATGCCGGCCCGACGGACATAGCTGGTGATTATTTTGCCACAGGTAGCCATTTCATTAAAGATACGGGTGAACCTTCCACTTGCCTGGGGAAAGTTTCTCTGGGTTTCGATAATATGCTGACTTAGTGTCGTTCCGATCTCTTCGGCTACCATGTCTCCTCCGCGAAAAATTAGAATATCAAATGGCTTGGGTTAAAAAGTCATTAACCCGAATTCTAACATACCAGCTCAACCTAATTGAACTTATTAATGTCGACCCTGTCTCTTTACAAGACGAAAGCCTAAGAACACCGCTTATGATACCAGTTGCTGAAAGTCAGGAAATAATTTCTTCTCTTGTATCAAACGAGAACATGGGCTAAAAAGGCCGGATTTTATTTCTCTTCAGGAATTAACCACTTCGGACCCTCAGGTACAAAAACTTCATTAGATTTTATCCCCTACGGATAAGAAAACAGTAACAAGGAACAGGACAGTAACAATGGAAAAACAGGCCATCGCAACGGTAAAAGCTTCAGCGCAAAAGAAAGTTAAACTTCTGGAAACTCAGCCATTGGCATATATGGTGCGGTCAGTAATGGCGGGATTATACCTGTCGTTAATTTGCTATCTTTATTGGCAATTAAAAAATGGTCTGGTTTCAACCGGTTTTGGTAGTTTTATCGCATCCCTCTTTTTTGGCATTGGTCTTTACATTATTATTGTCACCGGATCAGAGCTGTTTACCAGTAACGCCATGTACTTGACCAATGGTTCGTTGTTCAGAGTCACGAGCTGGCAGCAGACGGCCAAACTCTGGAGTTTATGCTATTTAGGTAACCTGGCCGGGGCCTTTCTTTTTGCCTTTTTGCTATGGGGGACAGGTGCTCTCGATGCCTTGCCGGCAGACCATGCCATCTTTCATGGTGCACATCACAAAGTAGTGCAAGCTATTCGTCCACTCTTTTTTAAGGGAATTCTTGCCAACTGGGTTGTTTGTTTGGCGGTTTGGGTTGCCCTTCACCTAAAAGAAGAAATAGCTAAATTTGCCTCAATTGTACTTATTATCTTTATCTTTCTGTTCCTTGGTTTTGAACACTCCATCGCCAATATGGGCACCTTTTCCATGGTTCTGTTAGCCCCTAATTCACCAGTGCATATGATCGGAATGCTCTACAATCTGCTCTGGGTAACCCTGGGGAACATTGTTGGGGGAGGTTTTTTTGTTGGCGGAATTTATTGGTGGTTAAACCGAGAAATTTGATGGAGAGAAAAGGAAATCATCAAAATTAATTCTCTGTTCTATAAAATAAGTAGAATATCAGTTTTGGTAGAACACAATCCGCTCCAGCCCAGATAAAATCAGATATCTGGGATTATTGTGAATTTCAACAGCTTGTTTAGAATGATAAAAAACAGAGCTAAAATAAGGGCGATTTTTACCTTATTTTTGAGCTAAAAATCAAAACTATGTTTCTGCTATATCACTTTGGTTGAAGTGACTTATTGTATTGAAAAAAAAGGGAAAAATGTGATTCTTGCACTTGCGGTGAAAGCGGTTATCGGCTATAGTCCGGCCGCTTTTTAAGTAATAATTGGAATGACATTTTTGACAGGCCGAAGACAGGGTTGCCACAACAAAGAGGATAACTCGATTTCGGTATGGAACAACCAGAGGAGAACAACAAGAACATGGCATTTGAACAAGCATGGAAGGGTTTTCAGGGCGAGAACTGGAAACAAGCAGTAGATGTCCGCGATTTTATCCAAAAGAATTATGCACCTTACGAAGGGGATGCTGAGTTTTTAGCTGCTCCTACCGAAGCCACAAAAGAATTATGGGATAATGTTTCTGAGCTGAATAAAGTCGAGCGCGCGAAAGGTGTTCTTGATGCCGATAGCGATATGCCATCGACCATTGTTTCGCATGCTCCTGGATATATTGATCAACCTCTGGAAAAAATTGTCGGTCTCCAGACCGAGGCTCCTCTCAAGCGAGCTATCATGCCTAATGGTGGCCGTCGTATGGTGGAAACCGGACTTGAGGCCTATGGTTTCAAGTTTGATGAAAAGCTGAACGAATTTTACTCCAAATATCGTAAAACCCATAATGATGGTGTTTTCGATGTCTATACCCCGGAAATGCTGGCAGCACGTTCTGCCGGAATTATGACGGGACTGCCTGATGCATACGGTCGTGGTCGCATTATCGGCGATTATCGTCGCGTTGCCCTCTATGGTCTCGATTTTCTGATTGCTGATAAAAAACAACAAAAAGCCGACACCAATGGTTTTGCCATGAGCGAAGAGATTATGCGTCAGCGCGAGGAATTCGCTGAGCAACTACGCTCTCTGGAAGAACTAAAGACTATGGGCGCATCTTATGGCTTTGACCTGGGTCGTCCGGCAGAAACCGCTCAGGAAGCAATTCAGTGGACCTACCTGGCTTACCTGGCAGCAACTAAAGAACAAAATGGTGCTGCCATGTCTTTGGGCCGGGTTTCTACCTTTTTTGATATTTACATTGAGCGTGATCTTGCCGCCGGTGCTATTACGGAAAGTGACGCCCAGGAATTCATCGATCACTTTGTTATGAAGCTGCGCATGATTCGTTTCCTGCGTACTCCCGCATACGACGAGCTGTTCTCTGGTGATCCTACCTGGGTGACTGAGTCGATTGGTGGTGTCGGTGTTGACGGTCGCCCATTGTGCACCAAAACCAGCATGCGTTTCCTGCATACCGTTTACAATATTGGTCCCGCTCCAGAACCAAACCTGACCGTCCTCTGGTCTGAGCAGTTGCCACAAAACTTCAAAAATTTCTGTTCCAAGGTTTCCATCGATACCAGCACCATCCAGTATGAGAATGATGATCTCATGCGGCCTAAATTTGGTGATGATTACGGTATTGCCTGCTGCGTTTCAGCCATGCCCATCGGTAAGCAGATGCAGTTCTTTGGTGCCCGCTGTAACCTCGCTAAAGCATTGCTTTATGCCATCAATGGTGGTCGCGATGAGAAGAGCGGTAAGCAGGTCGGCCCAGTCGCTGAGCCTATTACTACTGAATACCTCGATTTTGACGAGGTTATGGCTAAGTTCAAGCAGACTCAGGCCTGGTTAGCCGGACTCTACGTCAACACCCTGAACGTTATTCATTACATGCATGACAAATATGCCTATGAGCGTCTGCAGATGGCTCTGCACAATGCCAAGGTTCACCGTACTCTGGCTGGTGGTATCGCTGGTTTGTCTATCGTTGCCGATGCTTTTTCAGCAATGAAACACGCTAAGGTCAAGGTTATTCGCGATGATTCCGGCCTCGCTGTTGACTATGCCATTGAGGGTGATTACCCGGCCTATGGTAATAATGATGATCGTGTTGACAGCATCGCCTGCAGTCTGGTTGAAGGTTTTATGGATGAGTTGCGTAAGCACAAGTCTTACCGTGACTCCGAACAGACCATGTCAATTTTGACCATCACCTCCAACGTTGTTTATGGCAAGAAGACAGGTAACACTCCTGATGGTCGTAAAGCCGGTGAGCCCTTTGCTCCGGGAGCAAACCCGATGCATGGGCGTGATCGTAATGGTTCCGTTGCCTCTATGGCTTCTGTTGCCAAGCTGCCGTATGCTCACTCAGAAGATGGTATCTCTTATACCTTTTCCATCGTACCAAAGGCATTGGGTAAAACGGATCAGGTACGGGTGCAGAATTTGAGTGGTTTGCTCGATGGCTACTTTGCTGAAACAGGTCATCACATCAACGTTAATGTTTTTGACTGCAATTTGCTTAAAGATGCTATGGAACATCCTGAGCTGTACCCACAACTGACCATTCGGGTTTCCGGTTACGCGGTTAACTTTACCCGTTTGACCCGTGAGCAGCAGTTGGATGTTATTTCACGGACGTTCCACGAAAGACTTTAGACCTTAACCCCTGCTCGTAAGCTCGCTTCCCCCTATAAAATAGGGGGGACTTTATTTCTCTCTCCTCTCTGGGGAGAGGGAATATCTACTTATATGCTATGTTTTTAATGTAATGCTGAATCTCCCCGCATTGACTGATCCTTCATTCGGGAGCGGTTAATGCGGGGCTTTTTGTATGTTTTAATATACGTGAGAAAGAAATTATGACCGTTGAAGAAGCGCGGCTGGTGCAAGGACGCATCAGTGCTTATGAGAGCTGTGGTACCGTTGATGGCCCGGGATTACGTTTCGTTGTTTTCCTGCAAGGCTGTCCACTGCGGTGCTTATATTGCCACAATCCGGAAACCTGGGAATTTCAGGGTGGTGAGCAAAAAAGTGCTGGTGAAGTGTTTGATGAAATTCGTAAGTATAAGAATTTCATGCGTGCCTCCGGTGGTGGGGTCACCTTCAGTGGCGGAGAACCATTAAGTCAGCCGCTCTTTTTAGAGGCACTCCTGACCCTGTGCCAGGCCGAAGGTATTCATTGTGTTATTGATACTAGTGGTTTTGTGGCATTGACTCCAGCGATCAAGAGAATTGTTGACGCGACCGACCTGTTCTTGCTCGATATCAAAAGTATTAATGCCAGTATGCACCAGATCATCACTGGTGAATCAAATACGCGAACCCTCGCTTTTGCCGAATATTTATCGACTCAGAAAAAGCCTATGATCCTGCGTTATGTGCTGGTTCCGATATTAAATGATCGTGGCCACTGTCTGCATAAACTCGCTAAATGGGCCGTTGATCTGGGAACGGTTGAAAAGGTTGATGTGTTGCCTTTTCACAAAATGGGGGAGTGGAAGTGGGAAGAATATGCTCTGCCGTACCGTTTGTCTGAAACCAGGGAGCCCTCTCTTGACGAAGTTGAAGAAGTTGCCAACCTGTTCCGTTCTTATGGTTTGACGGTGGAGTAACAGTATTCCAAAATAGAAACTTATTAGCTCCAATATTAAGTGATTACTTTCGAGAAAATTTACGAAAGTGACAATCGTCACAGATCCGTATGTAGAATGTCTTTAATGTTATTGAAAACGGTTTTCAAAATAGTGAGAGCAGTTGAAACATAACCAAATATTCTAACGGGGGTTCCTCTATGTCTAAAAATCACATGGCCAAATTGACTAATACTGATCTGAAATCGCTGAGCCCAGGTTCTGATAAGGTCAGGCACGCTCACAAGAATCATGCCTCAGGAGGGTGTCATTGTGCTGGACGGTGTGTCACTTGCGCTTGCCGGGCAAAAACTGGAAAATAGAACGTAATCAAAGTTAAAAAACAAGGCCCTGACTTTTTAAGAAGCAGGGCCTTGTTTTTTACTACTCTAGAAATTTTTTTATTCTCTGGGAATGAGTACCGAAGAATGAACGGTAATTTTATCTGAGGGGATTCCCCAGTCAGGTATAGCCGAGCGTCCAGAACCTGGTTCCTGCCGTCTCTGGCAGCGGGGAACAAGACGTTTTTTAGGTCTGCCACTCATAGCTATGCGAATAGTGGTTGGTAGATAACAGATCACGCTTTATCATCTCCTTCAAAATAGCAAAGAGAAGGGCTGGCTGCCTAAACCAAGATAACCAGCCCTTTGAGTTTATATATCGGCTATTTACCCGCCGCTCTTTTCGATGCCTTAAGTGGATTAACTTTTTGCTCTTTTGTTTGCGTCATGCCGAGCCATTCTCCTGGAATGGTTAATTCCCCTGTTGAGTACTTCTCAAAATTATCCTGGTTTTCAAATGCGATGACAATGTCCCAACTGCCATATTTTTGATTAGCAGGATCAACAGCGACGTGAGGGATCTGTTTTTCGCTGAACTCTGTAATGATGTCTTCAACCGGGCGTGCGCCTCGGAAAATGGTACCTGACTCGTATTTAATCGAAATGCCCAGCTGTGTTTGTTGATTCATTTAAGCTCCTTTTTCCTATTGTTGAGAACGTCCATCAACCATTTTGGCTTGTCTTCAAGGCTAAGAGACGAAAACTGAGGACGTTCCGGATAACGATTGACTGGTCTAGATAATACCGCTTACAAGATAAAAATCTGTGACCAGGAGCACATTCTATGGAAAATGATAACCGATTTCAACAGGGAGCAATGTTTTAATCCTGATATCATGGGTTGCAGGAGTGCACCCTGCTTGAGGCAGGGTGCCTGGTCAGAGATATTTACTGAATATCAATCGTATCAAGTTGACCGTAATCGGTGTTATAATTACTTATTCTCATACCATGAAGTCCTGGCTCCAGGCTCAACGTATAAGTCGGATTGCTACTGACGAGCTCCCGAACTATAACGACACCATCAATCATGATCTCAAGGTCGGCATTATTGAATACTCCGTTAAGACTAATCGTATAGTCACGACTGCTGTCGGTGCGAAATATATAGCCGGAACTTCTATGATAGGGCGCATTAAGCTGGTTTGTCCCCGTTGTTTCCAGGCCTGCTGGTTCGGGAATATCCCAGGGGCCTTTGACACTGTAATCAGCACCATGAATCTGACAAGGGGCGAGTTTACCAGCTGTAACAGTAGTTTTTGGTGTACTGATCAGTTGATCTAGAGCTCTGAATTTTGGCGTGTCGAGGTCGAGGGCACTCATGGTAAAGCCGAGGGCGGTACCGTTGTCTTCACCGCCTGTCGTGACATAGTAGGTCAAACAACCACTATCGTATTTATCCCACAACTGTTGATAACGGATCATAGCTTCAGTGATGCGGGGTAGCAGGTAATCTTCATTGTCAGTCCAGACGCCACCTTCATAAGCAAGTCTTTTTAAGCCATACATTTTGGCCAGGCAGCCTTCATATTCTACAAAGGCTTCTTCATTCTCAATTTCAGAGTAGCCATCACCTGGAATTTTATCCATTGTGCCACGCGTTAAGTTAGTACTGTTATCAACATCAGGGTCGTCACCAACATAGTAGTGGGCCCCGGTTCCATAAAAGTAATAATTAACCGGGTGAGGGTCTGTCACATAGGCCCCAGCAGCATTATTATAGTAATCATGAAGAAAGGCCAAGCCGGCAGTGAGTTGGATCTCGTTACTGGTAAAGCCACCATGCACAGGCCGAATACGGGTCATCATGGCATCATCACCCCATACTTCACGCCAGATTTTACTCATCTGCATAGAGCGTTGGGCATAGTAGCGATTTTTTAAGACATTCAGGTCACTATCACCATCGTAGCCAACCGGATCGCCTGCATCAGCTGCGGCCAGGGCAAGGTTGAGGAGGTAGGTCTGGATTTGCCCAGTCATATCCCAAGTCGCTTCATTGGAATATTCCCAATAAATTTTGCCATCAGAAACTGTGTAGTTATCCTTCCACAGCTGAGCCAATTGGCGAATATAATCATCAGATGCACCAACGGGCATATTAATCCAGACATCTTTGCCAGTTTCATTGGCAAACTGAATAGCATATTCCCAGGCCATTCCGGTACCAGCCCAGTTAATGTTGGTGTCATTGATAGTTGCTCCGGAATTACGACTGAATGAACAGTAGTCAGGATCAACGCGATCAGACCAGTCGACCTGCCAGGGGCCATTCCAGCCATCGACAGACCACATAAACCGGACCAGGTTGAATTTGTCGACCAGCGCCTTAACTTCGGTGGTGAAGGTCTCCTCGCTACTATAGGGTTCTTCACTCCCAGGCACACTAGGGCGAATCAGCTTAAGATTACGGACTCCTCCGTTGGTGTTGGTGAACTGCAGGTTGAGAGCACTCTCAGCAGCATCGGTAAACTGAAGTAAGGCACTGAACTTCTGGTTTGTTGCATCGTAGCTGAACTGTGAAATGGTTGCCGCGTTGGTATAACCGATATTAATTGTTGGCGCTGCATTGGCATCACCTTCTAGATAGTAGGTCCCATGCATGTTGTCGATGCCTGCCCACATAATGATTTTAGCATCTGTTGTCGGCCAGCCTTGGCTATCGACGGGGGCTTGAACGGTAAAATCGCTGTCGATGGTAAACCAGTCGCGGGCCATCTTCATAACATCGACAAACATCCGGTCCTGGGCATAGTCGGTTTGACTGACAAATAGGTTAATGCCGAGATAACGGGCATTGTCTGTTGTTACTGTAGTGTTTTCAGGGGTGGAGGTGTTGTTGCTGTCTGAGTTATCCGTATCACTGTTTGATGAGCCGGAACATCCCCAGGAGAATAAAGAGAGGGTAATGAGAAGGGTGAAAAATAACGCCTTCCTTTTGCCCACGCGGGCAGAGATAAGATTGAGCATAGTTTGTTTTCCTTTTCAGTTAGTTGCACTTTTCAATTATTGTTACATATTAGTTTAGGCTAAAAAGCTTTTGAAAACATTAGAAATGTAACTGTTTTCTGGATGTGGTAAAGAGAGGTCAGACTTAGATTAGTTATAATCAGGGGAAGTTACAAAGAGCATAGAATGCGTATAATGACGTTGAATCTAATGGCCGGAAAAAGCTTGTCCTCCTCCTTTTTACGGGAAAAAGGAGGAAGTTTTGCTCTCTGTTTAAAAATATTCCTGTAACCCTGGGCTAAGCTGTTCGTAGTCTGCTAAAGAGCTAAGATTGCTGTTTTGCAGTAATCGCTCGGTCCCATGGTTGTTATTTATCCAATCAAGAAAAATAGTTGCCTCAGGTGAGGTAAGGGTCATATGTTTAATTTGAACTTTTTCACCACAAATTTTGCGCCCACTAGGCAGTTTGATCTCCTTGAACGGACTGCGGTAAGACATGTTCTGCCGAACAGGTGTCTCACTGTATGTTACGTATAAATTACAGCCTTCTACAGCTATATAGTCAGCAAGCTGAGGGGCAAAATTTAACTGGTCCTGTTTGCGTGATACCTGCCAGAAATTTTTCATTGGATCGTGCTTTTCCAATTGATCGATCGATCTTTTTAAGGCCGCAGGCTCTCCTTGTAACTGTAAGCTCCTGAGGTATCCTGCTGCTGTAACAACCTCCCATGGTTGTTGAAACAGCGCCGCAGCACGCGGACGGGCAGCAGCTCTTTGGTAGCGGTTTTTATAGACAAAGGAACAATAATTTATACCTAGGTGGATCTTTTGTTCCAGGCCGAAACGAATCAATTCGAGGGCAATTAACTCTGATTCCAGAACGGTAACCTTCTCACCATGCAGATAGGTGTAAGGACGGCCTTTGAGGCGTTTAGAATTATAATTGGTCAGGCGTAATTGGTGAAGGTTGAGATGTTTCATACCAAGATCTGCCATCTGTATAATCTTTTCTTTTAGCAGCTCCAGCTTTTCAGGGATGGCCGGTATTTCGACCGTTACCGTCGGAATAATATCCACAGCCAGAGCTGCTTTGTCCAAGCAATAGTCAAGAGCGCCGATGTCAAAACGGATTTCATCCAGACCTGCGTCGCGTAAACGCAGTAATAGATCCCGGTCAATCAAACTGCCATTGGTATAAAACCAAGTATGTAGCGAGCCTCCCAATTTTTTCTTGGCCGCATTCAAAAATGCTGTGCAGCGGCCCGGCGTCAGGGTTGGTTCGCCGCCAGATAAGCTCATGCCTGAGAAGTTGAACTGTTCCAGATAGGCAACATAATCGGCCGGTGAGCGAAAGGTGACATTATTGGTGGTAGGTAAACCAATATCATCCTGACTGGTGGGGCAGTAGAAACAGCTCCGGTTGCATTTGCCATTGATAAACAGGCATGACCAAACCCCTTCACTACATTTTTTGCAGCCAGGGGATAATTCGCCAGAATATATCTTCGAGCCATTGTTACTACTGTGGCCGGAACGGGCTATTTCAGCCAGCAGCTGTTCACGCAATTGCATACTGCTAATGGCTGCATTGGCACCAACAAAAGGGAGTTCATCATAAATAGCGCTGTATTCTTGACGATTACGGTCAATGACAGCGTCATGTCTGGATAAAGCCAGAGAAGTGGTCATAGGAGACCTCCAAACTATGGGCTGAATATAATTAGCCAACCCGAAATATGTTGTTTAAAGTGAAGATGGTTGTTTCCGGACGGAAACCAGTACTCTGATGATTAGAAGATCGCACTATGGTGACGAGATAACCCAACACGGCATATGGAATGAACTGGCATATGAGTGTTTAAGTGGTAGCGCAGTGTCTCTACTCAGGTACTTTGGAAGGGTGTGATTTCAACAGGTCGCCCAGGCTGTCAGGCGGAAATCAGAACACCATTAACGCACGCATAAAAGTAAGTAGCAGACAATATCTTAAGTTACAGAGTACTTACTGAACCAATGGATGATTCAGTCGGTAAGGAATGAGTGTATTTATCCGAAGTTGTTTAAAAATGCAATAGAAATAGAACGATAAAACAAGGGGGTGGGGGGTAGATAAGAGAGAAGGTTATTTATTACATTGGCTAATGGTCGGTAAGGCTTGCTATTAAATCGTTGACATCGATGTTTATAAAATATATAACGGTTCGAATAGCGAAAAGGTAGGACTCTTCTTAAGAGTGAACTTCTAAAGATCTGCCAGACGTTGCTCCGTCTTCAGATATTTCTTCCAGGATTCTTTTATTTTTCGGACATCAAAGGCGATGTCCGTTTTTTTTTGTTAAACTGGGATAAGCTTAGGTGTCAATAATTAGTAATAGTAAATAAAAAGAGTTGATAAAATAATGTTTTAACGATATGGTTTTGGTTAGCTTATGTTAAGAATGAAAGTTCTTTTTGCTCGTGAGGTCGATGATCTTAATACCTAAGGAGAAGATCATATGTCATTTCGTTTTACTACCATCCGTTCTCGCTACACCGCTCTTTTGCTAACTTTTGTTGTTGTCGTCGCATTGATCACAGCATTTGGGATCAGCTATTTTGTTAAGCCAAAGTTGACGACAACTGAAGAGCGGTTGTTGAATCTCGCTGCCGGACAGATTGCAGTTGAAATTCAAAGAACCTTAGCTGGAGTCGAGGCGCAGCAAAAAGCCATTACTCAAACCATTCCCCAATTACCCAATGACCAGGTTGATGTCGCTCTTCCAAATATGGTTGATCAATACGGTAAGCAATTGGTTTTTGGTGGCGGCGTCTGGCCATTACCTAATAAGCGTGAACCAGGTGTGAAGCGAGCCAGTTCCTTTTTTCATCGTAATTCAAGCGGTAGTTTAATTGTTAACACTTACTGGAATTCAGCCGAGGCTCCTGATTACTATACTCAGCCTTGGCATAAGGATGGTCAGAGGGCACCAAAGGGAACCTGCGCCTGGGCGAAAGCTTATAAAGATGGAGCGAGTACCGAGGCGCGTACAAACTGTGCTATGGCGGTTTATGACGATGGTTCATTGTGGGGTGTTTCGACCATTGATGTCACCTTGGGCTTTTTCAGTAAATTGGTTGCTGAACAGGAAAAGGCCCTTGATGCCAGTATTGTGATTGTTGAAGATGATGGAAAAATTGTCAGTGAAAGTAATTTATTAAAAGGTAATCAATTACTGAAAAATATCTCTCAGGACGGTTCACCATTTGCGACTGAACTGGCTACCATGCTTAAAGCTGGCAAAGGTGGGCAGAAGGGCCTTTTTGAAATAGATGGTGAAGAATACGCCTTGCAAACAATTAAACTGGAAAATACCCCATGGCAACTTGCTGTCGCCCAAAAAACCTCTATTCTGTCACGTAACAGTAGTGAGGTTATGAGTTTGCTGGCAACTATACAGTTACCTTTAGCGATTATACTCGTTATCATCTGTATTTTACCGATTCGATCAATCTCAACCGCTTTGAATAAGGGCGTCGTGTTTGCTCAGGAAATCCAAAAAGGGGATTTGTCAGGTCGTCTTAAACTTGTCCGAGGTGATGAAATAGGTGTACTCGGAAATGCTTTAGACACCATGGCCGATTCACTTCAGCAGCGCGCTGAACTGGCAGAAGCTATTGCAGAGGGGGATTTGACTCAGGATGTGACGTTGGCATCTGAAAAAGATGTTCTTGGCGCTGCATTGCGTAATATGACTGATAATCTTAATAATATTATCAGTCAGGTCAATACGGCCAGTGAACAGATTGATTCCGGAGCAGGACAGGTTTCTGATTCTGCTCAAGATCTTTCCCAGGGCGCGACAGAGCAGGCTGCTTCGATAGAAGAAATAGGTGCAAGCCTTAATGAGCTTGCCGGTCGGACCCAGGAAAATGCTGTCAATGCTCAAACTGCTAATCAGTTAGCTATTACTGCTCGTGATGCCGCTAATGGAGGTAGTCAGCAAATGCAGGAGATGGTTGCTGCGATGGAAGATATTAACGAATCTGGGCAAAATATCAGTAAGATCATCAAGACGATTGATGAGATAGCTTTCCAAACCAACTTGTTAGCATTAAATGCTGCCGTTGAAGCCGCCCGAGCTGGTCAACATGGCAAAGGTTTTGCTGTTGTTGCAGAGGAAGTTCGCAACCTGGCGGCACGTAGTGCCAAGGCGGCAAGTGAAACGGCTGAATTGATTGAAGGAACAGTGCAAAAAGGCGAAAATGGCACCGAGATTGCCAATCGTACCGCGGCAGCACTAGATGAGATTGTAAGTGGTATTGGTAAAACTGCTGATTTAATTGGTGAGATTGCAGTCTCCTCACAAGAGCAATCTGATGGTATCAAACAGGTGAATGAAGGCGTAACTCAGATTGATCAAGTCACTCAGCGTAATACGGCTGGTGCCGAAGAGGGCGCTGCTGCAGCTGAAGAGTTGTCCAGTCAGTCCTCTTATATGCGCCAGATTCTTGCTCAATTCCGTTTACGTGGACAAAATACCAGGCTTGCACCACCACAAAGCCGTGGGCCAGCGCCTTCACCTAGGGCAGAAAATAAGAAACCTGTTGCAAAGCCAGTACAAAAAATGGCGGCTCCTGCTCCAAAATCACCCGCACCAACACCTACACCAGCGGCATCAGGATGGGATGAGCTCGATAAACCGAAGAAACCGGTTATCGCTTTGGACGATGATGAGTTTGGTAAATATTGATAGCTTTATCAATCCGACAGCTACATTCATACCTGTAGCTGTCGGATCTATATTTAAGGTTAGATTTTAGAAGAAACAGTCAAAAGAAGAGTCGCAGGGTCTCGCCCCTGCAGGCGACATCCTTTTTGTCACAATCAAGCCACAAAAAGGATGCAAAAAAGGCCCTTTCTATATGTCCGTACTCGAATGTCGTCCGTTGAAGGATGCTAACAGCAATCGACCGACCGGCCAGAGATGAGCAAGCTCATCAATTGGCCTCAACCGAACATGCCTATGGCATGATATCGGTGTAAACCCCGACGAATTGCGGCGGGGTTCGTTATTTATAGCTATCAATTTCCATCAAGCATTCGGCCAATACCACCAAGTAACGATCCTTCCCCCTTATCACTACCACCAGCGCTTGGCGCATGCTGAATAACCCGGTCAGCCAAGCGACTGAACGGTAGGGTCTGTAACCAGACTTTGCCACGTCCACGCAAGGTGGCTAAAAATAATCCTTCACCACCAAAGAACATACTTTTAAGGTTACCAGCCCGTTCGATGTTGTAGTCGATGCCCGATTCAAAACCAACCAGGCAACCAGTGTCGACGCGTAATGTTTCTCCATTCAGTTCACGTTCAATAATAGACCCACCGGCATGAATAAAGGCGAGACCATCACCATTTAAGCGTTGAAGAATAAAGCCTTCACCGCCAAAGAAACCGGTACCTAAGCGGCGCTGAAAGGCAATCCCGACCTTAGTACCATAGGCTGCACATAGGAATGCATCTTTCTGGCACAGAACTTCACGTCCAGGGATTGTTGCCATATCGATGGGAATAATCTGGCCGGGGTAGGGGGCGGCGAAAGCAACATGGGCTTTACCTGTTCCCTGGTTGGTAAAGTGGGTCATGAAGATGGATTCACCGGTCAGGGCACGTTTACCTGCACCTAACAGTTTTCCAAACAGACCGCTATCTGCTTCTGAGCCATCGCCCATACGGGCTTCAAAGCTAATACCTTCTTCCATATAGGTCATGGCACCGGCTTCTGCAATCACCGTTTCTCGCGGATCAAGTTCAACCTGAACCATCTGCATGTCGTTACCGATAATATTGTAATCGACCTCGTGACAATTCATTATTCCCTCCTGAAATTGGTTTGTGTTGGTGAGAATTCAGTTATAGCATAACTTTAATTCTAGGCTGTAGAATTTGTCATTGGTCATTGGTCATTGGTCATTGGTCATTGGTCATTGGTCCTCAAGATTTTGCCTCTGCCCAGTTAAATGCGAAGCATTTTGGGCCGCCTGTGCTACCACACAGCAAAAACAAGCAGTAGTTCACCCCAACTTTCGTCAGTGTGCTTGACCTTTCCGGGCACTTTTGCTTCCTTTTGTTGCCCTGGAGAAAAGGAAGGCGCAGTTCGGGGGCGCGTCCCCGAGGTCTTGATGTTGAATTTAAGGTTAGATTTTAGAAGAAACAGTCAAAAGAAAGGTCGCAGGGTCTCGCCCCTGCAGGCGACATCCTTTTTGTCACAATCGAGCCACTAAAAGGATGCAAAAAAGGCCCTCTTTATATGTCCGTACTCAGACGTCGTCCGTTCAACATTAGCAACAGCAATCGACCGACCGGCCAGAGATGAGCAAGCTCATCAATTGGCCTCAACCATAAAAAACTCTCGTCCTTGGTCCTTAGTCCTCAAGATTTTGCCTCTGCCCAATTAAATGCGAAGCATTTTGGGCCGCCTGTGCTACCACACAGCAAAAACAAGCAGTAGTTCACCCCAACTTTCGTCAGTGTACTTGACCTTTCTGGGCACTTTTGCTTCCTTTTGTTGCCCTGGAGAAAAGGAAGGCGCAGTTCGGGGGCGCGTCCCCGAGGTCTTGATGTTGAATTTAAGGTTAGATTTTAGAAGAAACAGTCAAAAGAAGAGTCGCAGGGTCTCGCCCCTGCAGGCGACATCCTTTTTGTCACAATCGAGCCACCAAAAGGATGCAAAAAAGGCCCTTTCTATATGTCCGTACTCGAATGTCGTCCGTTGAAGAATGCTAACAGCAATCGACAAGCCGGCCAGAGATGAACAAGTTCATCAATTGGCCTCAACCGCAAATGCTTAAGGCATAATATTCATGAAACAGGCTGGATCCCCGGTAGAATCACTCGGGGATGACAACTCTATCTGTTACCGTCATTTCCGAAGAATTCTATCGGGAATCCATAGCTTATCAAGTTTGATGGTCCATATACTAAGACCAACTCCCGATATCGGTCAAATTCCCCTCCTCATCAAAGTTCCACTTATGCACAATATCAGTCACCTCAATATTCGGATTCCCCTTTGCCTCTTCTAGCAATCCTTCCGAGATCAAAATATTCTCAACCTGTAGGGTATTGGGTAAACGCACCGCGCGCAAGGTAGAGAAATCAAGACAGTTTGAGGTCTTCATGGCCAGTTGCAGGGTACGCAGGTCATTCTTCATGGTAACGGGGATCTTGCCGTGGGTCAGCACGGTTGAGGTAATGTGATTGGCATAGGTCGCATCAAAATCAATCTTATCGACCAGGCGCTTGGTACAGATATCGGCTAAGCCTACCCCTGTGGCATTACCATGGCTGGTGGCGCTTAAATCGAGGACGGCCATTTTGGTGATTTGTTGTTTTAGATCAAGGTAGGGAGTCGCCGCGCGACCAGTGATGTTGGGGTCGGTTCCGGTTCCGGAGAACTGTTTTCCCATTTCATCAACAACGAGAATGTCGAGAGGATTAAACAGAATGCGGGGCATGCTGGCTTTGGCTTCGATTAACAGTTGACGTTCTTCCTCAACGATGTCTTCAGCCGGAATAAGCCTGATTTTGGCAATTTTATCGTAGGCATTTTCGATGGTTGCAAGGCCAAACAGAATAGGGGCTTTGGTTATTTTGATCTTAGCCATTTCAACAATGTTGACAGCCATATGACCAAAACCCATGGCATGACAGGAATCGGCTCCCTGTTGTTTGCCGAGGCCAATGGAGAGCATTTTAACCAGGCCACTTTCGAGGGGACCGCTGAAACTGGTGTGTGGTTTAATTCGATTGATAATGATAATACCATCAGCCTGCATGGCTTGTTTATCAATCAGAACAGGCAGTCCATTGTCCATTTTACCGAGTTCAACTGTTTCCATAGATGAGACGATCGGGCACCCGACGCTAGCTTCTGTCACACCAAGTTCTTCAAGGACATGTCGTTGGCCTTCTGCCGTTGCTCCACCGTGACTCCCCATAGCAGGGACAACAAACGGTTCAGCACCACGTTGCTTCAACTCACTGACTGTTGTAGCTACCAGTTCTACCAGACGATTCATGCCGCGGCTGCCAACTGCGATAGCGACGCGCTGGCCTGCTTTGATGCTATTCTCAATTGCTGGTTGTCGAAACTGCTGGACAATAACAGCATGTATATCGTCAATTGCAGTATTATTAAATATCTGGCGAGCGCGGTACATCTTTGGTAGCGGCATGTCTTGCAGCAGGTCATCGACTATACTCATCATTTACTCCTCTAGACGGACAATCCAGAAATAGTTAATTGGCAAAACTATTATACTGTTTTTAGTAGGTCTGGTCGCTTTTAAAAGGAAGTGATGTCAATTAACAAGCGAGTTTTTCTTTTACGACAATCAGTGACGGTGTTAATGGTTTAAAGGAAAAATAGATAAGCAGCTTAACAAAAACAGCCCCGGTTACTTGGCGTAACCGGGGCTGAAGAAGACAATCTATTAGTGTCTTTTAGTACTGGAATGTTTCCAGTCTGACTTTTGGTAACAGACTTGGTTTTTCCATCAGGTACTCATCGACACAACGAGCAACTTCACGCCCTTCAGCGATGGCCCAGACGACCAAGCTCTGACCGCGGCGACAGTCCCCAGCAGCAAAGACACCGTCAACTGAACTCATCCGGGTTTTGGCATCGGTGAGAATGTTAGAACGGGGGTCAGTATCGCAGCCGATCTCCTGAACCAGACCGGAACGTGGTCCTAAAAAGCCCATGGCAAGCAGAACCAGATCACATTTCCAGACCTTTTCGCTACCGGCAACTTTTTCAGGCTTGCCTGAAGACCAGTCAACGGCAACAGTTTCCAGGCCGGTTACCTTACGGCCACTACCAACAAAGCGGGTCGTCATGATTTCATAGTGAACATCGCCACCCATAACCTGCATTTCTTCCATAGAAGAACTGACGCGCAGGATTTTTGACCATTGTGGCCATGGGTTGTCTTCGGCCCGTTCCAATGGAGACTGGCCTAACAACTCAAAGTTGACGACGCTGGTTGCTCCTTGACGAATTGAGGTTCCGATACAGTCAGAACCAGTATCACCACCACCGATGACAATTACTCGCTTGCCTTGAGCATTGATAGGTTGCTTTTTGGGATGGAGCTCAGCAGTGTTGAAATCGCCCCAGTTCGCTTTGTTCTGTTGGGGCAGAAATTCCATCGCAAAGTGGATACCGTCGAGATCGCGGCCTTCTACGGGAAGGTCACGAGGCTCCTCTGCGCCAGTAGCAACGACCACAGCATCATTATTGGCTTTAAGGTCACTGAATTGAACCGTGTTGCCAACTTCGCTATTGAAGCAGAATTCGATTCCTTCTGCTTCGAGCAGATCGATGCGGCGCTGGACTTTTTCCTTACGCAGCTTGTAGTGAGGGATACCGTACATCAGCAAACCACCACCACGGTCACTTTTTTCGTAAACAGTGACTTTGTGACCAGCACGATTAAGCTGTTGAGCACAGGCCAGGCCGGCAGGGCCACCACCAATAATGGCAACTTTCTTACCACTTCTGGATACCGGTGGCTGAGGAACAATCCAGCCTTGCTCAAAGGCCTTATCGACAATTGAGACTTCGTGCAGCTTAATGCTGACGGCAGGCTCAATGATCCCCAGAACGCATGCTGTTTCACATGGTGCCGGGCAAACACGACCAGTAAATTCAGGAAAGTTATTGGTTGCCTGAAGGGCCTGCAGGGCTTGACGCCACTGCCCCCGGTAGACCAGATCATTCCATTCAGGGATCAGGTTGCCCAGTGGGCAACCTGTCATACAAAATGGGACACCACAGTCCATACAGCGTGAGGCCTGAGTTTTGACTTCCTCTTCACTGGGGTAGTTGTAATGTTCTTCATGATGCTTGAGACGGTCATGGACAGGTTGAATCGTTTTGTCCTGACGTCCATATTTCATAAAGCCGCGAGGATCACCCATGGACGGCCTCCTTTGCTGTTTCTGCCGCGGCCATTTCGTTCAGCACCCGGCGGTATTCATGAGGGAAGACACGTACAAAACGTGTCACGTAGTTGCTCCAATCGGCAAGGATTTCCGCTGCTTTCGGAGATCCGGTCAACTCATAGTGAGTTGTGATGGTCTGCTTCAGGTAAGCGACATCGTCATCATCTGCAGCCATTTGTTCAATGTCGACCATCGCAGGGTTACAACGCCGTCTGAAACGGTTGTCATCATCCAGCACATAGGCGAGACCACCAGACATACCAGCGGCGAAGTTACGGCCGGTACGACCCAGACAGATGACGCGACCACCAGTCATGTATTCGCAACCATGGTCACCGGTACCTTCGACGACTGCAGTAACACCTGAGTTACGGACACAGAAGCGCTCCCCGGCTTTACCGGCGAAGAATGCTTCACCACCTGTCGCTCCGTAAAGGACAGTATTGCCGACGATGGAGTTGTCACACCATTTGAAGCTGGCTTTTTCGTCCGGGCGAATACTGATACGGCCACCAGCCATACCCTTACCGACATAGTCATTGGCTTCACCAACCAGGTGCAGGTTGATACCAGGAGCCAGGAAGGCACCAAAACTCTGTCCGGCGATACCGGTCAGCTTAACATTGATAGTATCTGCTGGCAGTCCTTCACGACCATGCATTGAGGCCACCATACCGGACAACATGGTACCGAAGGTCCGGTTGGAGTTTTTGATTTCCAGCTCAATAGTGACGGGATCTTTTCGCTCCAACGCTGGTGCAGCAAGATTGATCAAACGATGATCAAGCTGCTTGTCCAGACCATGGTCTTGATCTTGAATACGGCGAATAGCGACATTCTCATCAACCTGTGGTTTGGTCAGAATCCGTGAGTAGTCAAGCCCCTGGTTCTTCCAGTGCTTGATGGCGTCATCCATCTGCAGATACTGAGTTTGACCAATCATTTCGTCCAGGCTGCGGAAACCAAGCTCGGCCATCAACTCACGAATTTCCTCGGCGAGGAAGTTGAAGTAATTGATAACATGTTCTGGTTTACCGGCAAACTTGCCACGTAATGCAGCATCCTGAGTCGCAACACCAACCGGGCAAGTATTGAGGTGACACTTACGCATCATGATACAGCCGACAGTAACCAGGGCAACGGTAGCAAAAGCATATTCTTCAGCACCGAGCAGGGCAGCAATGACAACGTCACGTGCGGTTCTCAACTGACCATCAGTCTGAACAACGATCCGGCCCCGCAGGTCATTGAGGACCAGGGTTTGCTGAGTTTCTGCCAAACCAATTTCCCAAGGGACACCAGCGTGTTTGATGGAAGAAACTGGTGAAGCACCGGTACCACCATCGTAACCAGAGATGATAACGCGCTCTGCGTGTCCTTTGCTGACCCCGGCGGCGACAGTACCGACACCAACTTCGGAAACCAGTTTGACGGTAATATCCGCTTTAGGGTTACAGTTCTTCAGGTCAAAGATCAGCTGGGCCATATCCTCGATGGAGTAAATATCGTGGTGTGGCGGAGGAGAAATCAGGGTAACGCCCGGAACACTGTAGCGCAGCCCACCGATGTAATCACTAACCTTATGACCTGGCAACTGACCACCTTCACCCGGCTTGGCTCCTTGAGCAATCTTGATCTGCAGCTCGTCAGCATTCACCAGGTAGTGGGGGGTAACCCCGAAACGGCCTGAAGCAATCTGCTTGATGGAACTACGACGCAGGTCACCGTTAGCGTCAGGTGTAAAGCGTTTTGGATCCTCGCCACCTTCACCAGTGTTTGACTTGCCACCGATCTTGTTCATGGCGATAGCCAGGGTCTCATGGGCTTCGGCTGAGATGGAACCCATACTCATTGCACCGGTACAGAAGCGCTTAACGATTTCACTGACCGGCTCAACTTCATCGAGAGGGACTGATTCGTTGAGCTTGTTGAACTTGAACAGGCCACGCAGGGTGAACTGTTTTTCGCTTTGATTGTCAACCTGATCTGAAAACTTACGGAAATCTTCACGGCTGCCGGAACGTACAGCATGTTGCAGCAGGGCGATAACTTCCGGGTTCATCAGGTGCACTTCGCCATCACGACGCCATGAGTATTCAGAACCACGGTCGAGGTCACGGTTACTGTCAACCAGATCAGCAAAGGCAACGTTATGGCGCATCAGGCTCTCAGTGGCGATTTCCTTAATGCCAGCACCGCCGATACGGCTTGAGGTGCCAGGGAAATACTTGCTGGTGAATTCTTCATTCAGGCCGATAATTTCAAAAATCTGGGCAGCACAGTAGCTCTGCAGGGTGCTGATTCCCATTTTTGAGAAGACCTTGAGCAGACCTTTACCGGTCGCCTTGATGAAGTTATCGATATACTTGTTGATGATATCGGTGCTCTCATCAGCTTGATCATTACCATCTTGGCCAGGTAGCATGCCTTGATTAACCATATCCTGCAGAGTCTCAAAAGCCAGGTATGGGTTGATGGCTGCAGCGCCAAAGCCGACGAGTAGTGCAAAGTGATGAACTTCACGCGCTTCACCGGTTTCAACGATGAGTGAACACTGACTCCGTTTGCCGACCCGGATCAGATGGTGGTGGATACCGGCGAGAGCCAACAGGGCTGGGATCGGTGCTTTTTCAGCATTAACACCACGGTCAGAAAGAACGACAATGGTACGGCCACTGTCAACAGCCGCTTCAGCTTCAATAAACAGTTCTTCCATGCGGCGTTCAAGACCGTCTGGACCATAGCTGGCATCAAACAGAGTGCTCAGGGTGGTGCCACGGAAATTTTCCAGGTCACTGTGACGCAGCTGTTCAAGAACATCATTGGTGATAATCGGATGATCGATCTCGAGCATCTGGCAGTGTTCTGGTCCTGGCATCAGAATGTTACGAGCAGGCCCGAGATATTGGGTCAGACTCATAACAATCTCTTCCCGCAATGGATCGATTGGCGGGTTGGTAATCTGAGCGAAGAGTTGCTTAAAGTACCAGTAAATCAGTTTGCTTCTGTCTGACAGAACCGCAGTAGGGGTATCGGTACCCATAGAGCCAACTGGTTCCTGACCGTTTAAGGCCATTGGTGCCATGATGACTTTCATCTCTTCCAGGGTATAACCGAAGCTGCCTTGGGTGCGGCGCAGTTCACCGTAGCTTGGAACTTTCTTGGTTGCTGGTGCAGGCAGGTCTTCCAGACGAATCAGGTATTCGCTGACCCAGGCTGAATAAGGATGCTCGGTAGCCAGTTCCTGTTTGATCTCCTGATCTTCTTTGAAGATGCCTTTTTCGACATCAACCATGATCATCTTACCTGGAGCAAGACGCTCTTTACGCAAGATTTTTTCTGGTGGAACATCAAGAACACCAGCTTCAGAGGCATAGATGATTTCATCATCAGTAGTCATCCAGTAACGGGCTGGGCGCAGACCGTTACGGTCGAGAATAGCAACAACCTGCTTACCGTCACAGGCAACGATGTTGGCTGGGCCATCCCAAGGTTCCATCATGGTTGCGTGGTATTCGAAGAAGCCTTTGATATGAGGGTGTAGGCTCGCTTTAGATGCCCAGGCTTCAGGAACCATCATCGCCAGGGAATGCGCCAGGCTACGACCGGTAACAACCAGGAGTTCAAGGGCATTATCTAAACATGCGGTATCTGAACTACCTTCGATAATGACCGGATCAAGATCAGCAACCCCTTCTGCCAGGTCCATGTGGGCGAACAGGGCAGTACGGGCTTTCATCCGGTTGATGTTGCCGCGCAGAGTGTTAATTTCGCCATTGTGTGCCACATAACGGAATGGTTGCGCCAGATCCCAGGTCGGGAAGGTGTTGGTACTGTAGCGCTGGTGAACAAAAGCGATGGCACTGACCACCCGTTCGTCCCCGAGTTCAGGGAAGAAGGTGTTCAACTGTTCGGACAGTAACATCCCTTTGTAAAGGATAACGCGGCTTGACAGGGAGTTGACATAAAACATCTCTTCACCTGCGAGCTCATCGTTACGGATCGCGTTTTCGGCCCGTTTACGGGCTAAGTATAAAGTCAACTCGAACTGAGACAGTTCAACATTACCAAGGCCGACAAAAACCTGCATGACGCGAGGTTCAACAGAACGCGCATTGCGGCCAATATTGGAACTATCAGTTGCTATATCACGCCAACCCAGCAGGCTTAAGCCAGCACGGGTAATCTGACGATTAAGAGTTTCTATGCAGGCTTCACGGTTGGTATCATTCTGAGGCAAGAAAATAATACCAGCACCATATTCGCCGACTGGTGGTAAATCGAACTCACAGATGTCGCGGTAAAAAGCATCGGGCATCTGGATCATCAGACCGGCACCATCACCATCAAGCGGGTCCGCGCCAACGGCACCACGGTGGGTCAGGTTACATAGAATATCAATGCCACGTTCAACAATACTGTGGCTTTTTTTACCTTTGATGTTGGCAACAAAGCCGACTCCACAGTTGTCGTGCTCATTGGCCGGATCGTACAGGCCCTGGGCGGGCGGCATACTCATGTGTTTCTTCATAGTCTGTTCCTGGGTTCTGGGGAGAACAACAGCTGCACAAAAAAGCTGCACCGGGGAGACCGGTTAGTGCTGTTCTGTCCCGTGGCTGGAGAGACCTTAACGGATCCAGCATTGGCAGCCTGGTAGCCAGCGCGCAACTATAGGTCGTACACGCCAATGTGCCAATGCATGCGACTCAGGATGTCTCTATGACCTGTGTCGAATGTGGGTTTTATCTGAATGTAAAGGGATTTATGCCAGTAAAGTTTTGCTAGGACTGGGCGTTCCCGAAGTGCTTGTAGAAGTTCAGCACCCGTTATAACAGTCCTTCTATATAAATCAGCAAGGGCCTTCGTGTCAAATATTTATCTTTGAAGCCTCACAAACAATAGCTATCTAACTAGCTTGATAAGGGCCTTTTTTACTCGTGACGAAGAGCCTCAATCGGGTCGAGGCGGGCAGCCCGAACGGCAGGATATAGACCGAAGACAATGCCGATAACCATGCTGATTCCAAGGGAAAGCAAAAGGCTGACTGGTGTCACCAGGGTTGGCATGCCCGCTAGCCAGGTAATCAACCAGGGAATCAACAGTCCAACGGCGATTCCGGTCAGTCCTCCGGTGGTTGACAGAACGACAGTTTCAATCAGAAACTGTTTGATAATTTGCTTACGTTTCGCCCCGATAGCGCGACGAATACCGATTTCGCGGGTGCGCTCGGTGACCGCAGCCAGCATGATATTCATAATGCCGATGCCGCCAACCAGCAGACTGATTCCGGCAATTGAGCCGAGTACGATATTGAAGGTTCTTTTGGTTGCTTCGGCCTGTTGCAAAAGTGCCAGAGGGACCGCGACACTGTAATCTTCTTTTTTATGAAAATACTGCAACATGGCGGTAATGGCAGCGGCAGTTGCCTCAACATGATTGATATCGTCCACTTCAACGATAATCTGGTGCAACTCCACCAATTCACGACTGCGACTGCCAGCAGTGCGTTGGGTAATCATATCGCCAAAGTGACTACGCATAACGTTAATAGGGATATATGCATCAATCTGCTGGTCGGGAACTTGAACACCACTACCTTGACCGCTGTCACTCTGAACGATGCCGACCACTTCAAAATAATCACTACCAAGTTTGACCTGTTGACCAATGGTCGCTGTATTGACCAGCAGGCGACGACTGCCATATTCGGTCAGAACGACAGTATTAGCATAATTTTCAATATCGGTCGTATTTAATGTACGGCCAGCAATAAGCGGCCGTTTTACCAGTTCAAACCACTCTGGAGTTGTGCCGAGGACGCGCAGGTCCATGGCCTGCTCTCCCAGCCGGCTGACCTGACGATTAATTTTAACCGGAACGGTGCGTTTAACATGGGGCAAGGTCTCAGAAATGCGTTGTTCATCAGCGTATAAAAGCCCGAAGATATTGATAAAAGAACGGGTTGTTACCTGACTTTGCTGCTCAACCGGCTTATGGGTAGAGATGATAATATTATTGCTGCCCAGGCGACGGATCTGGTTAAGGGCTTCTTGGCTTGCTCCTTCACCAACAGCTAACATGGCGATGACACTACCAACACCGAAAACCATGCCCAGCATGGTTAAGGCTGAACGTAACTTATGTTGCATCAGGTTTTTGATGCCAAGCTTAATTTCACGGATGTAATAGCCTTGGCTCAGCATGGTAATCCTTTAAATAATTTTTTCAATGCGGCCATCTTTCATATGCAGATGGCGCGTTGCGTAGGCAGCAATATCGGCCTCATGGGTTACCATAAGGATGGTTTTTCCCTGCTGGTTGAGTTCTGTCAACAGGTTCATAATCTCTTGCCCGGAGCTGGAATCCAGGTTGCCGGTGGGTTCATCGGCGAGCAGGATAGCCGGGTCATTAGCCAGGGCACGGGCAATGGCAACCCGTTGTTGCTGACCACCGGAGAGTTCCATCGGACGGTGGTGCAGACGGTGTTCAAGGCCGACACGGGTCGCCAATTCATGCGCGCGAGCGCGACTTTGATCCGGTTCCCAACCTTGATAGTACAAGGGCAGGGCAATGTTCTCGGCCACAGTCGACTGAGGTAACAGGTTAAAGCTCTGAAAGATAAAACCGATGGAGCGCAAACGAATATCGCTGAGTTGATCGTCGTTCAAGTTGCTGACATTCTCGCCACGCAGAAGGTAACGGCCACTGGTCGGGCGATCGAGGCAGCCAAGCACGTTCAGCAAGGTACTTTTTCCTGATCCGCTGGAGCCTAGAATGGCCCAGAATGAACCTTTGTCAAAAGCGATACTGACATCATCCAAAGCGTGAACCTGATTGGTTCCCATGGTGTAAATACGGGATATCTGGTCGAGTGTCGCTTCCGCAGTTGCTGGTTCGGTTCCGGAATCCTGTGAGGCCATCATGGTTTTTTTCCACCTCCGGGGCGCTCGTCTTTACCGGAATCTTTGCCTTGTGGCACTGGCTCTTTTGAGCTGTTTTCAGGATTAGAACTATCCTGCTTCTCAGCACTAGCCAAAGGTGGGGTAAGTAAAACCTCATCTCCATCAGAAAGACCCGAAGTTATCTGGATCATGCGGTTATTATCCAGGCCGGTGGTCACCGTTTGTGGTTGAAAAGTGCCTTCCTTCGCCACGTAGACAGTTGGTTGTCCAGCTACGCGCAGGACTGACTGCATGGGAACATACAGAGTATTGGCAAAGCGTTGAATCAGGATTTCGGCACGACAACTCATACCGTTACGCAGATCAGAACCGCTACCATCGATTTCGATGACGGTATTGTAAACCTTCAGGTCGGGGTTCATGAACATACTGGTTGCATCGGGCAGTGGCGCAATGAAAGTAACTTTACCGGTAAATGATCGGCCGGGTAGGGCATCAACAAAAATCTGTACGGGCAACCCGGTACGAATTTTTTCCAGGCTCGATTCATGAACCTTAATTTCTGCGTTGTATGACGCTGTGGTCGGCAGGTAGATGAGCTCCTGACGCTCACGGACTGCCTGGCCTTCATCGAGGGGCTCAGAATTACTACGCCAGCTCATCCGGGTGCTGGTCGCATAGATAACGGTGCCATCCATAGGCGCATATATTTTTGTTTTGCTGATCTGCTTCTCAATTCGGTCAAACTGACTCCGCTGCTGACGCAGTTCTGCTTCGCTGGCTTTAAGTTTTGCTTCGGCCTGAACAATGTCAGCCGCCGATTTACGGCGAATTCTTTCCAACGCCATAACCGCCTGGCTGGCAGCACTTTCAAGTTCAGCCATTTTACGCGTATAGGTAAACTGGGTCAGAAGCATGAGTTCATCTTTGGCTAATTCCAGATCGATACGCGCTTTCTGGCGACTCAACTCATCCTGTTTTAGCTCAGCCTCGGAGAGATATTTTTCAGCAAATAATTTTTCTGACCAAGCGTAAGTATTGCTGGCATTGGTTAGCGTTTCTTCGGCCAGGGTAATGGCAACTTCCGCTTCTTTTTTCAGTTTGGGAAATTCACCTTCCCGGTACTGGACAAGATCCTGCCGGGCAAAGCGCAAATCGAGTTCGGCCTGATCGACATCAGCTTGAGCCTGACTTTTGACCACTGCCAGGTTTTCACGTGCATTAACATGGGTCGCTTCGGCATTGATGACCTGAATTTGCTGACTGGCCCGCTGGTCTATCAACTGGCTGGCATCCAGTTCAACTAGCAGGTCGCCTTGTTTAACCTGAGTGCCTTCGTCAACTAGAAAAAGGATAACCGCTGAACCTTCCACCTCGCTTTTAATAATGATCTGCTCACGGGGTCTAATGGTTCCTGCCTCGACAACATCAATGGTCAACGGGCCAGGTTCTAAAGTAAAAGTCGGCTGATTTTGAAATGACGGTGCGCTATTTTCAGGGGGGCGAAGTAGCCGCCAGCCTAAAAAGATGACCACAATCAGAATAATTGCGCTAAGGATATATTTAAAAATTGAATTTTTCCGGGTTGCTGAAGTCATGAATTTGCCTTTTTCAAAGTGGCTTCTTGCCACAGGCCATTATTGTCAACTTTTAAAACGCCAAGATCGCGTTGCAGGGTCAGTTCTGCCAGGCGGTAATTGACCATGGCTGAGGTCAAGGCGTTTTTGGCACTGAGTAAGGCTTCCTGAGCATCGAGCAGGTCACGCATCTCAGCCCGGCCAGCCTGTAGTTGCAACTGAGCTCCACGGACTCGGCGTGCGGCAAGCTTTACAGCCAGATCCTGAATTCGTAAGCTACTGCGGGTTTCTTCCAGTTGGCGTAAGTTATCGCGGACTTCCAATTTAATCTCGTCTTCTAATTCCTGTACCGCCCTGACGGCCTCTTCAAGGGTAATAAAACTGTCGCGATAGGCGATAGCCTCGGTGGTACGATCAAAAGGTAGATCAAGAGTGAGTAAGGCCTGATAGGTTCCTTCATCAAAATTGAGCCGGTTACTGTTGTCGGATTGCAGTGCAGCAATGGAACGACTGGTGCCGGTCGCGACCGAACCAAACAGTGTCAGTTCCGGACGCAGTGCATCCGCCGCTATAACAACCTGACGCTGGGCATCGCTGACCTGCTCAGTAACGAGTTTAAGGTCAAGGCGTTCAACCAGGGCAATATGACTGGCCGTCGCATAATCAAGTTCAAGGGGACCGGCAAGAGTAGGGTCGGGTTCAATCAGCTTCACCGGGCTATCGGCTGCCAGGGCCTGTTCTTCAGGAAACGGGCTGAACAATAATTTGAGACGTTGGCGGATATCGGTTTCGAGCTGATTCAGCTCACTGCGGTCCAGGACCATGGTAGCATCGGGAGGAAGTCCGAGCAGTAGTTTAAATTCATCGTGGGCAGAGGCGAGTGAAGCACGTGCAGTAATCCAACGTTCCCGGGCACGTAGCTCATTTTGCAGGGCCTGGTCAACCTGAATCTGGGGTAACTTCCCTGCTTGGGCCAAACGTTTCGCCCGCCGGGTAGAGATGACCAGTCCTTTATAATTCTGTTCTTGATTGTAGAGCTGGTCTTCAGCCTGTAGTACTCCCAGATAATTCGCCATAATGCTCACCGCGAATTCCTGCTTATAACGTTCAAAGGTCCACACCGCGTACAGAGTATCACGCTCGGCCTGGGTCAATGGCTCAGCGGCAATATGACGACCTGAGCCACGCAGCAGGGGAATAGTGATGGAGGCATCGGCATTCAGAGCACTTGAGGCATCATTACCGGGTTGCAGCATACGTACTAGATCAAAGCCAAGCTGAGTTGTCAGGCTGATCCCTGATTTCAACAAGCGGGTGACCCCACCGGAGACTGAACCTCGCGTCCCTTCAGTTGTCTGGCCACTACGATCCTGCAGGTATTCCCCTTCTAGTTGGCCATTTGCCAAAGTGCTGAAAGCATTATGCTGATAATCAAGAGCGAGGGCACTGCGAAATAGCTTCTCTTTGGCTGCTTGATATTCTCGACTATGGTGGGCGGCCACTTGCATGGCGGTGACAAGATCAAGAGCTAAAGGCAGGTTTTGCGTTGTTGCTGTTGCTGGTTCAGGAGAAGGTTGTTCCGGCCAATGTTTGGGAGTTGTAAGGTACTTACTGCCGAGTGATGCCGGACCCGATATCGGTAAATTTTGGCCCTGTAACAATTGCTGGCGCAGCTGTATCTCTGCCGCTGAAATAGTGAATGGTTGTGCCTGACCGAGCCCCTCACGCTGCTTAGCAGCAATAATGGCGGCAACCCGTTTGTCTGTTTGCTCGTGGTAATGGTGTGGGGAACAGCTGCTGATAAGTAGAATAATAAGGCTACCGCATAGCATTGAATATTTAAAATAAAGCTGTTGTTTCTTCCTTGGGGAGAAGAGCATGCGTCAACCTTACGTTGTCAGGAAAAGTTCTGTAATAACAAAAAATTATATTGTTTCTCGTAATGTTAGAAATTATTGGTAAAGAATGCAATAAGGGAGAAAGAATATTGTTACTAACTTTATTTGATAAGATCGATGCTATATTCCCCTCTCCAGCTTCTCAACCATTTTAAGCCATTTTCCATTTTTTGCTGGGTGTTGGTTTTCAACAGCTGTTGGGTTGTCTGTAAATTATTGTTATATCTTAATATGTTGTATGTGTAGTCAAGGTCAATTGCTTTTCGGTAAAACTCTCGGTTGTAAAACTCATAAACTTCTGTGTGAAACTCATTAAAAACTAACTTCCCCCTAATTTATCAAGCAAATTAAAAGGCTAAAAACGCTTCAAAGAATCATAACATTTTATTTCATAAGGAGATTGACCGATGAAGCTGATGAAAGTTTTGGCGGGAAGTATTATTGGATGTAGCCTGATTTTTGGTGCTACCTGTGCATTTGCCGGGGTGACTTTGCAGGGATCAGGTGCAAGTTTTCCCTTTCCTCTTTACTCAAAGTGGTTCCGTGACTACAGCAAATCAACAGATGGTGTCCGCGTTGATTACCAGGCCAAGGGTAGTGGTGCCGGTATCCGTGATTATCAGAACCAGGTCGTCGACTTTGCTGGCAGTGATGCGGCTATGAATGATAAGGAAATTGGCAAAGTTAAAAGTGGTGCCGTTTTGCTGCCTATGACAGCTGGTGAAATTGTCCTGACCTACAATCTTGATGGTGTTAAAGAACTGAAATTACCTCAGTCTGTTTACCCTCAGATTTTCACGGGTGACATTACCAAGTGGAACGATCCGCAAATTGCTGCTGCCAACCCTGGTGTGAAACTTCCTAACCGTGACATTACCGTTGTTGTTCGCTCCGATTCCTCCGGTACTACTTTCGTATTTACCGGTCACTTAAGCGCAATCAATGATAAATTTAAAAACTCTGTTGGTCAGGGTAAGGCTCCTCAGTGGCCTGCTTCTACCCACTTTGTTAAAGCTCCCAAAAATGATGGTATCACCGCCACTGTCAAGCAGACTCCAGGCTCTATCGGTTATATCGAGTATGGTTATGCCAAATTGACTAAATCTCCAACGGCTTTGCTCGAAAACAAGAGTGGGCACTATGTTAAACCAAGCGCAGAATCAGGTTCTGCCGCCTTGGCCAGTGCTGAATTCCCTAAAGGCAACTTGCCCGGTTCTAAAGTTCCAGATCTGCGTGCCTGGATCTACAACCCAGCTGGTGCTGATGCTTATCCGATTGCAACCTTCACCTGGATGATCTTTCCTGAGCAGCAGTCACCAGAAAAAGCCAAAGCTGCCCGTGACCTGATTGAGTACTGCCTGACCAAAGGTCAGCAGCAATCTGATGCTATGGGTTACATACCTTTGCCACAAAATGTTGTTAACCTGGTGCGTGAAACTGCCAAGATGATCAACTAGTTTCCAATCTCGAATGCGTGTCCGCAGTTCAATTATGATGCAGGACAGTTACTTAGTTACTTAAGTAGGTTCTTTTATATCTGCTCCAACGGTTTGTCTCATATGACAGACCGTTGGATTGCTCTTTAGATTGGGGATTTATAGATGGCAGAAAATCCTTTCAGCAACATAGATACACAGAGCTCTGTTTCAAGACCGCCAAGCCAAACAGATTATCAGTGGGATACCCTGTTCCGTGGCTTGTGCATGGCTGCTGCCGGGCTCGTGATTGCTCTGTTGGCATTTATTTTGTGGCAGCTTTTTGTCGATGCTGCTCCGGCTATTTCTCACAATGGCCTAGGTTTTATTACTGGTACGACCTGGGATGGGGTTAAAGAAGAATTTGGTGTTTTACCGGAAATCTGGGGGACGCTTTACAGTTCACTGCTGGCTTTGATTATTGGCGGGTTTGTCGGTATCACCATTGCGATTTTCCTGACCCAGGATTTTATCGGGCCGCGGTTGGCTAATGTGTTTCGCACCATTGTCGAGCTATTAGCTGCTATTCCTTCTGTTGTTTATGGTTTGTGGGGCATTTATGTCCTGATCCCGTTGCTCAGACCTATCGCAAACTGGTTCCATGCTCACCTTGGTTTTATTCCGTTCTTCAATACTGATTTAAGTGGTCCTGGCTTAGCGCCAGCGGCGTTGGTTCTGTCGATTATGATTCTGCCGACAGTAGCGGCTCTGACTGTCGATGCGCTCAAGCGGATTCCTTATAAAGTTAAGGAAGCAGCTTATGGAATGGGGGCAACGCGTTGGGAAGCGATTCTTAAAGTTATGCTGCCGACCGCATCATCTGGCGTACTTGCGGCCCTGGTTCTCGCTTTTGGACGCGCTCTTGGTGAAACCATGGCTTTGGCTATGCTGATCGGCAACAGTAATCAGATTAATATCAGCCTGTTTGCCCCAGCCAACACTTTAGCGTCATTGTTAGCGTCAAGCTTTCCTGAAGCAGGAGCTGTTGAGGTTCAGGCATTGATGTATGCCGCTTTAGTGCTGCTACTAATTACCTTTTGCGTCAATGTTGTTGGTCTGCTGATTCAGCAGTTTGCTATGCGTAAATTTGAGGGGAAATCATGAATATCTCAAATGTATCAACTGTTACCAGTAAAGAAGCACCGCGTCTCGAACAGCAATTGTTTGAACGGCGTGCCATGTTCAATTGCATGTTGAACTGGCTAACCTGGGCTATTGCTCTGATCGGCAGTGTGCCACTGTTTTCAGTTATTTACATGCTGCTGATGGAAGGTGGCGCCCGGCTCGATTGGGAGGCTCTTACGGCTTTACCGCCGGCAGGTTTTGATATGGGGGGTGGTTTCGGCAATGCCATAATCGGAACATTGATTATGGTGGCTATTGCGACTCTGATCAGCGTCCCTTTTGGGCTCTTGGCCGCTATTTACCTGGCAATACTTGATCCGTCCAGCAAGTTGGCGAACACCGCCCGTTTTGTGGCTAAGACCCTGACTGGATTTCCGTCGATTTTGGCGGGTGTTTTTACTTATGCGATCCTAGTTATCTCGTTTGGTTACTCCGCTCTGGCAGGTGGTGTTGCTTTGGCGGTACTCATGTTGCCGACGGTACTTTTGGCTGCAGAAGAAGCGATGAAGCAGGTTCCGGAGAAAATGACCAATGCGGCATATGGTATGGGGTGCACCCGCACACAGGTCATCTGGAAGATTGTCCTTCCGACTGGATTCTCAGGAATTCTGACCGGAGTTTTACTTGCTGTCGCTGGAGCAGCCGGTGAATCTGCACCACTATTATTCACTGCGTTGTTCAGCAACTATTACATGGAACAGCTAATGGAGCCGACAGCATCGCTGTCTATTCTGATTTATAACTTTTCGGCGATGCCGTTTGACAATCAGATTCAGCTGGCCTGGGCGGCATCTCTTGTGCTCGTTTTGATTGTTCTGGTTTTCAATATCACCGCTCGTATTTTAGGGCGTTCCAAACACTAAGGTTTCGACCCGACTGAGAGGTCATTATTATGGGTGTAGCAGCAGAAAAATTAGAGACAAATGCAGTAGCATTTACCCCAGTAGGGGATGTTGTCATCGACTGTAATCTGAATAAAGTTTTTTATGGCAGTTATAACGCGGTACGCGATAGTTACGTGCCTATTGAAAAGGGGAAAATCACCGGTTTCATCGGACCTTCCGGATGCGGTAAAAGTACCGTGTTGCGCAGTTTGAATCGCATGAATGACCTGATTCCCGGTTTCCGCATCGAGGGGCATGTGCATTACCATGGCAAAGATATTTATGCCAAGAGTGTCGATCCGGTTTTGGTGCGGCGTTATATCGGTATGGTTTTTCAGCAACCCAATCCTTTTTCCATGAGTATTTACGATAATGTTGCCTTTGGGCTTAAGCTCAACCGCTATAATGGTAATCGTGATGAGTGTGTTGAAAAGGCTCTTAAGGGCGCTGCCTTGTGGACTGAAGTTAAGGATAAGCTCGATAAGAGCGGACTATCCCTTTCCGGTGGTCAGCAGCAGAGGTTATGTATTGCCCGGGCCATTGCAACTGAACCGGATGTTTTATTGATGGACGAACCTTGCTCTGCTCTTGATCCTATTGCAACCAGACAGGTTGAGGAGTTAATGCTTGAACTGAAGGATCGCTATACCGTTGCCCTGGTTACTCATAATATGCAACAGGCAGTCAGGGTTGCGGACACAACAGCTTTTTTCGGTGTTGATGTTTCTCAGGGGGAACGTGTCGGACGCTTGGTTGAAATGGGTGAAACAAAACAGGTCTTTGAGGATCCGGTTGATGATTTGACCAGACGCTATGTTGCCGGTGAATTCAGCTGATTAGGGGCTCTTTGCTGACGGGCAGACAAAAAGTTATCTGGCATATGTCACTCAATAAAAGAAGAGCTTCCGATTAGAAGCTCTTCTTTTTAGGCTACTCTATAAAGAAGTATCTTCATGAAAACAGTGCGTTTCGATTTGCAGGCCATTAATACAGCGTTAACGGATGTTCAAAACAAGTTTACTTTGATTGTAAACGAGAGAAATTTTTCGCGTCCTGAAATAACTGACGAGTGTCGCCTTAACTTGATGGAAGGATATGTTTTTATTGATTATCTCCTGGAGCAAGGTATAGAGCTTTATGAACCTGGGAATACAAGTCGTCTGTTGGAACTAAATAACCTTGTCTTATGTGGTTCAAATCAATTAGTCAGGCACGAGAATAAACAGCATATAGAAGCAACTTACGAGCGCTTTTATGAACGTCAGAGTGGTGATATTGATGCTATGGTCGCCATGCTTAAAAAACATTTTACGGTAAACGTCTGGCGCCGAGCGGCTACCGCTTATGTTCATATTCTCGCTCAGCCACAACTTTACATTGAAGGGAACCATCGAACCGCTACCCTGATTATGAGTTATATTTTAGCTCAAGAAGGAAAACCTCCTTTTGTTCTTACCTCAGAGAATGCTGCTGCTTATTTTGCTCATTCGCTACTGGCAAAGGATATTCAGGTTCAAGGTTTAGACAGGGTTCACAAGCTCCCGAGATTAATCGTAGTCATAGCGCGCCTGCTTAAGGAATATTCAAGGGAGAGTTATCTCCTTTAGGAAAATTCTACGACTACTCAAGTTGAAAAGGTAACCGTAGCATTATGACTTCAACCAGATCTCCAGATTTAAATCCGTTACAGTACTCCGGCACAGGTAATATTGCCTGGGCACCATGGAGGCTGCGATTTTGGCCTATGGATCCATTTTTGTTGGGTTGAAAGCCGATGCTGCCATTTTGAATGAGTAATTTTCCCCAGATGAATTGTTGATTATCGGCGTTCGCATGGATTGGCGCCAGCAGGCGAACCTGACTACGCGGGGGTAATGGATTGGCGTGTCCGGCCAGTTTACGTAGGGCCGGGCGGGTTAATAGCTCATAAGTTATGGCTGTTGAGGCCGGATTTCCGGGCAGTCCGAATACGGGCATTTTGCCAATCCGGCCAAATAAGACCGGTTTGCCAGGTTTAATAGCAACTTTCCAGAAGATCTTTTCAAAGCCAAGGCGATTCAGTGTCTCCTGGACAAAATCGCGATCACCAATCGATGTGCCACCACTGGAAATAAGAACGTCGCAGGCCATGCCTTTGCGTAAGCAGCTTTCGAGATTATCGCGGCAATCACGGGCAATGCCAAGTCGTTCTGGTTGAAATCCATCTTCCTTCAAACGTGCGGCCAGCATGTAAGCATTGGAATTGATGATTTTGCCAGCACCTGGGATTTCACCAAGTTCAACCAGTTCGTCACCGTTTGACAGGACGGCAACCCGAGGTGCCGGGTGGACACTGACCCTGGATCTACCTGCTGAGGCAAGCAGTCCTATCGATCCTGCTGTCAGGACTGAGCCCGCGCTGAGAACTGTCGCTCCAGCTTTTATCTCTTCTCCACGAAAGCGGACATTACTTCCTTCGGCAGGGACATGTTTCAATTCAATGACATCATTTTTAATCGTGATGTCTTCTAACGGGACAACGGTATCGCAGCCTTTAGGCAGTGGTGCACCAGTCATAATGCGTACACTTTGAGCGGTAGCGACTACGTGTGGATATTGGTGGCCGGCAGGGACAACTCCCGTGACTTTCAGTGTGTGATTGCCTGGTATTGTACCGTGGGCAAAAGCGTAGCCATCGACCGCCGAATTATCGGTCGTCGGGAGATCAAATTTAGCAGGAACGTTCTCAGCCAGAACTTTTCCGACTGCATCATCTAATGGCAATTTGATGGCGTCTAAAGGATCAATGTTTTTTAATACCAGATCGATCGCTTCTTCATAGCTGATCACTGCTGTTCCCCCTTATCCTTAATCACTGTTGGTTGGGTGATTAGTTTTGCTCTTGTTGTACTTGGTTAAAATCTTCCGGTGTATTCAGATTACTTAACGATTTATGCCAGTTTGGAACGAATTCGGTTGGATTTAAAGCCTTCACCTCAATCTGATCAAAGAAACCATGAATTCTGAACTTTTTCTCTTTGAGTAATTGTTCCAGAACCGGGAGGCAACGTTTGTGGTATAGCGCAAAAAGAGGTTCATATCCACTTGGGGTCTTAAGAACGACTGCTGCTGAATTATCACGTTGTTCCAACATTGGAGTCAGTAGCTGTGTGTCTGGAAACGGCATGTCACAGGCAACCGCGAAAATCCAGTCGGTCCGGGCGTGTAACAAACCATTATGTAAGCCACCAAGAGAACTACCGGTATAAATGTCAGGAAAATAATCGACTTCTGGGCGCGCCAGATCGGGACGATCACCGGCAATCAAAAGCTGGGAAAAATGGCTACCGAGCCAATCTAACATACGGTCCGCAAGGGTTTGCCCAGCGAGTACCAGGCCGGCTTTATCTTGACCCATACGACGGCTTTTACCTCCTGCAAGCAGGACGCCGGTAACATCTGGATAGGCGAATTTTGGAGTGTCTGATTTCATGGGGAAATATGATAACGAATATCTGTAAATTTGCAGCAAAAAAAGGCTTAATTACATGCTGAAACAAGAAAATAACTCTTACTCAGATTACGGATCATCGTTTCCAGGCGTTCCCACCCCCTGTCAGTATCGATTTCGACCATATTAAAGACTGGTGTAGAACGGCTGCGGATAACCAGATAATGGATTGCAGCTGCCATAAGAGCAGTAAGGGCGGGTAGATCAGCTTGCGGTTGGTCGCTATGGAAAGTGTATGTTTCAAGGAGATCAAGAATCCATTGTTCACGCAGTTCAGCGAGAATATCGGTTAACTCGTTCTGTTCAACCATTTCCCACGCAAGAATTTCTGCTGTTAATGGACGCTTTCGTAGCGCTTTAGCGAGGTTGACTAAAACCTCACCGATAACGGTACCAAGTTGATCGGTATTAGGTTCTGGAGTGGCGACAACCTCGCTTGCTGGTGGCCAGAAATCAGTCGATTCTGCGAATGCTGTTAAGAGTCCTGGGAGGCCACCAAAGTAGCGATAGATGAGCACCTTGTCGACTCCGGCTTCCCGCGCTATGGCATTTATGCCCAGTTTGGTAAATCCATCACGGGCCAACAGTTGCCCCACAGCCAGCAAAATTTTTCCTTTGGTCTGCTCTTTATTGCGCACCATAAAGGTCATACTCCTAATAGGTTGATTCGTCACCAGATAGTGATACAACATGAGTCACTAAACGGAGACTTGTCAAGGAGATTGATCTAAATGTTCATTTAATGATGAATTTATGTGGAAGGAAAAAACAATTAAAGGTGATTTGGTTAAGGCAATGAATGCTGATAATGCCAGGAGGAATAGTTGGAATGCTCTTGCTCCAGGTCTTCAAGAAGTGTCAGAAGCTGAGCAAAAATATCGTCAAGATGTGATGAGTAAGTCTTAAGCGGCTCAAGTGGTTGGGGAGAAAATTGTTTTAAGTTGGTAATTTTATAACGTGTAATTAAGCGTGTCTCAGCGAGATAATGCACCGCTTTCTGGTGGGTCGTTTTATGTTTTACCTGGGCTGGAAGTAGTGTTGTCACTGGTTTGTTAACCGCGACTGCTTCAGTAACCATTGACAAACTGTCTTCGCTACAGAATATCTGCTCACAACCACCTAGGATTGCTTCAAGGGAATAGGGTTCTGGCTGGGAGTTGAGATAAGCCTTGGCACACGTTGTTTCATCAAGATACTGCATCAGGATCTGTTCTGCTTTTATGCCACTGCGGCGGGAGGTTGTCAGTAACCATTTGATTCCATGTTGCTGGCTGAGCTGTTGCATTGCTGAACCTAAATGATGCCAATCGCTGTCCTGATAATGATAACCTGAACCATCGCCTCCGATCAGCATGCCCCAATACTGACCTTCAGGTAATGATTGCAGTAATTTGTCTCCTTTGGCCTGGCAATCTCGTTGCTTGATTTTACATAAGGCGACCTGGGTGGAAATCACTTTAGGGTGAGCTTTTTCTCCGCGCATAGTGATATGAGCATCGAATTGTTTCTGATTAAAGGAATAGAGCTTTCCAATAGCAAGATTATGGCAGTCCCAGAGTTTGGTTAAGGCCATATTAAGAGCAATAACATTACCGCCAAAGGAGATAATTAAATCAGGCTTCTCTTGTGGTTGCGCCCAGGCATAGCAGTAGGAGACCAGCTTTTTTGCTTCTCTAGCAGGAAGCATAGCCAGGCGATCAATGAATCTATTAAGCAGTTTTAGACGTGTTTTGGCAATCATTTGGTCAATAACAACAGGCCCACGCAATCTGTCTTCAATTAACTGGGCAGCTCCAAGGGCCTGACTTAAATGACCGGCTTTGCCATCATAAATTACAAGAATGCGCATGGTTGTTAACTTTCGTTTTAGATAATTGATGTAGAAATTTCAGCAATTATCCAAACTGAAAATTAACAACCGACGAGAAAATGATAATGATTGTGTTAGACATTTACCGCTATGAAAGATATCTGTTGGTTGTCTGTCAGGTAAAATAGATATTCGTCACCAGAAGAAAAAAGACTAATACACTAAGAATGTCATTGCTGGTGGTAATGAACACACCTGTCGCAAGGGCAGGATCGATACTGAAATAATCTAGAATCAAGGGAACCATTGCGCCGATCATAGCCGCGACCATGGTCACTGCAACCAGTGATATTCCCGCCGCCAATGCTAGTTGTGGTGCGGCATCGATATCGATAATCCAGGTTGCTCCAATAACCAGTAATGAAAGAATGCTGGCTACTGCTGCACCATTGAAAAATCCACCAACGACCTCTTTGCCTACTCGCCAACCAAGGTCACCGATTTGAAGTGACCCCGCCGTAATCCCTTGTACTGAGACGGTTGAAGCTTGAATCCCGGCATTACCAGCCATAGCCATAACAATAGGGATAAAGCTGGCAAGAATGGCGGCCTGCTCAAGTTCGTTTTTAAACGAGCCAACGACGGCCGCAGCAATGCTGGCACCGATTAAGCCGGAGATCAGCCAGGGCAGGCGGCCACGGACAATGCGGACAATCGATTCATCCGAGCGTGAATCGGCCGCAACGCCGCTCATCAGTTTCATGTCCTCATCTGCTTCTTCCTGAAAAACCTGTTGCAAACGATCTGCTGTGATACGGCCGATTAATTTTCCAGCGGCATTAACCACAGGAAGGACTGATAATTCATAACGCTCCGCTAATTGAGCGGCAACTTCCTGGTCGACTTCCGGATGAATCGTGATCAGGTCGCCACGCATAATTGTATCGACACGGGTATCCGGAGTGGCAACCAGCAGATCCCGTAATTTTAAATACCCAATCGGCCGATGTTGGTCGTCGACAATAAAAACCGCATACAGTTTTTCGATGCCGGTCGCTTTTGTGCGGACGTCTTTTATCGTCTGCTGAACCGTTTGTGATGTGGGGACCGCTACATATTTACTACTCATGATGTTACCCGCAGTTTCTTTCGGATAAGCGAGATTGATCTCCACTTCCTTACGGGCTTTCAGGTGGGGAAGCATCTGGGCGATGACACCTTCGGGGAAGTCATCGAGAATTTCAATAATATCTTCTGAATCGAGACTGTCGAGCAGAAGTGCGACGCGAGCCAGGGGGACTTCTGCCATCAAGGCAGTACGAAAGTCGGTGCTGAGTTCTGCCAGAATAAGAGCGTTAACCTTGTCGGGCATCCATTTGAACAGTTTGCGGGCGCGTTTCAGGGGTAGCTCATGAAACAGCTCAACCAGATCGGTGACTGGCCATTTTCTTAATCGCGTCACCAGGGTCTTTTTTTCTCTTGCTCTGATCAAATCCGCAATAGTGTCCAAAACCTCTTCGTTTAGCTCTTCAGAGCCGCGGACCCAGGTCAGGGTGGCTGGTTGTTCATTTATAGTAGGCATAAAAACTCCATTGTTCAATCAATACGCACTAAAGCTGGTTGCTCAAAATATTAACGAAAAAATTCAATAAAGGTACTGAAAGTTTTTCCGAGGGGTTGAAAAATGTATATACAAAGTATATCATTGTATATATCAAAAGGAGGCAGCTATGGAATATCTAATTTTCTTTTGTTGGTATTTGTCCGGGATTATTGCTCTTTTTGTTTTTTTGCAATGGCCGAAAAGAAAAAAGCGTGAGGACCTGAGTCTTTTGATTTTAGCTGGTTTACTGGGGCCTTTGGCGTTTCTTATTGGTTTGTTGCTAAAAAATATTCCCAATAGACAGTCTGATCGTTATCAGTCCCGTGACCTTCCATAGGTTCTGGGAACACTGAAAGAATATATTTCTAATCTACCAGTTTCTAACCTGGTGTCTTAATGCTTCCTAGGCCGAGGACGGGTGTTGCGCTATGGTTGCGTCTTTCTGGCTAATGTTAAATTTTTTCCTTCACTTTCATACTCTAAGACAGACTCCTTACTCTTTAAATAAGCGTCTAATTCAGCAGGACTTTTGTTAGTTGTTTGTGAGGGTTTTCTGTAATTAGTTAATTCTAAATATCGTCTATTACAGTACCTCTCTCTAGTTATTTCGCTACGCTAACAAAAAACACACAATTCACTGAGATATTAATAAGCTTAATATTTATAAGGGTTTTAAAGATAAGGGAGACAGGTAGGATTACCACATGTTTGAAGATGATTATATTGATGCTATGGACTGGCTACAGTCTGAGTTGGCAGATGAAATTGATGAAGGTTACGAACTTGAAGTTTCAGAGCCAGGTTTATCAATGGCTTTGCGCAGAATATATAAGAATAAACGTCCACCCAGTATGGATCGACACACATATTTTAAAGAACTTCTGGCTTTGCAGGCTGAGTTGATCAAACTACATGATTGGGTTGAACATACCGGGCAGAAAATTGTTGTCATTTTTGAAGGTCGTGACGCTGCTGGTAAAGGGGGCGTCATTAAGCGGATCACCCAACGTTTGAATCCACGTGTCTGTCGGGTTGTCGCGCTGCCCAAACCAACAGAAAAAGAGCTGACACAATGGTATTTTCAACGCTTTGTGCCGCACCTTCCATCGGCCGGCGAAATAGTCCTGTTTGATCGTTCCTGGTATAACCGTTCCGGTGTAGAACGGGTAATGGGCTTTGCCAGTGAAGAACAGGTTGAGCAGTTCTTCCTTGATGTTCCCGAATTTGAACGGATGTTAGTACGATCAGGAATCCGGGTCATTAAATATTGGTTCTCGGTAACCGATGAAGAGCAACAACTGCGCTTTTTAATGCGCATTCATGATCCCCTGAAACAGTGGAAACTGAGCCCTATGGATTTACAGTCCCGGGTACGTTGGGAGGATTACACTAAGGCCAAAGAGGAGACCTTTAACAGGACCAACATTCCTGAAGCACCCTGGTACATTGTCGAAGGAAACGATAAAAAGCGGGCGCGCCTCAATTGTATTCGCCACTTGCTGGAACAGATTCCTTATGAGCCTGTTATTCACGAGGAAATCGATTTGCCAGAGCGAGTCTTTAATCCAGAGTATGAACGGGCAGTGTTACCTCCGGAACTTTATGTCCCTAATTTTTATTGATAAATAGTCAGCTTCCTGGCCATAGGGGCGATCTTTAATTACCTTAGGCTGATGCATTATAATCGTTGCATCAGCCTATTTATATTGGAATTTAACCACACTGCTTTCGATTAGAAACTATCAGCCAACGTTCCCACCGCAATGGCAAAAGAAGAAGAGCGGTTCCATTTAAGCAAAACATGAAAGTTATTAAAAACAAGATAGGCTGGTCCACCGGCTGGATCTATGAGCAGGGAGGCTTTTTCGAGGTCTCCGCCCAAAAATCGGTTAGCGACTGGTTTTATCTTTAGTTTGCGCCATTCTGACAGTGGCAGGGGATGGTTGAGGCCGGCAAGGGAAGAATCAAAGTTTTTTGGGAGCTCGACTTTTTGCCCCCATGGTTGGTTCGGCTGCCAACCCGACTGCTTTAGATAATTGGCAGTCGAAGCAAAAACATCTGGAATAGAACTCCAAATATCGGTATAGCCTCCATCAGCATTGACAGCAAAACGGCGGAAAGAAGAAGGCATAAACTGACACTGGCCCATAGCGCCGGCCCAAGAACCTTTGAGCAAGTCAAGTTTGATTTTTTTATGTTCAAGTAGCCACAACACATGATGCAGCTCTTTGCGAAAGTAAGCACTACGTCGGCCGTCGTAAGCCAGGGTGGTTAGTGAAGAAATGACCGGAAAACCACCTGTATAGCGGCCGTAGTTTGTTTCAATTCCCCATAAGGCAACAATGTACTGGCGCGGTACCTGGTATTGCTTTTCAACCCGACCAAGCCAGGTGGGATAGCGCTTGAGCATGGTTTTGCCTTCATTGATACGTCTGCTGGTGACGCGGGCGGTTAAATATTGGCTTCTTGTTTGTTTCAGTTCCGGTTGTTTTCGGTCGAGGGAAATCACGCGGGGCCGCAGTGCTACATCAGCAAATGCTTGGTCAAAAACAGTTGCTGATATTCCTTTATTGAGAGCTTCCGTTTTCAACTTGTTAAGCCAGGCAGAAAACTCTTCTTTTTCTGCGGCAAAAACAGGATTTACGCTAAGAATAAAAAATAGAAAAGTTGCTATGAGCGTAGAAAAAGAAATAGTTCTGGTCATGATGGAACTCCCCTCTTATTCGTGCAAGTGTGCAAATGTACAGTTACTGTTCGTGTTAAGTCTCATTTACGGAAGTGAAATAATTATATATTCTTGCCGAGCATGAAATGATCTCATGATGTTTTCAGCTGAAAACCTCAAGTGGTAACTATTCATATTCAATAATAATGACAATGATGTTAGAGATCTGACTGATGGACAAAAAAATCTCTTCAAAATATATAATCATGTTAAGTGCGTTGGTCTGTTTTTTGATCCTGCAGATGCCTGCGCTAAACATTGAAAACAGTCATTGGCATGGTTTCGATAATTCTACCTGGTCGGTCCTTGAAGAGGTTGAAGTTGCCACTCCCTCTGTTCATCCCGGTTATCCTATTGATTTAACCTCTGTTGTCAGAAAAATTGGACACCCTGCCAGCGGTGAACCCTTACCGCAAATATTTCTCATTTTTAGCTTTTTATTTCTGCCACCACGTATTGATTGTTGCCACTTTATCAGGCCCCCACCTTTGTACCATTTCTGATTGTTTCAGCCAAATTACCATAAAAAATATGTCAAACCTAAGAGCTCTCTTGTCACTCGATGACAGAGTGAACTGTGGCTTTTGTTAATAAGTCACTGGTTTTCAAATCAAATAATGATTTTGGACTAAGCAAAAATTATTCGTTGATGATGAAAAGAGGTAACAACATGATTCAAGTGCAACAGATTAGTCGCTGCTACGGAGATTTTAAAGCTGTCAGAGACGTCTCGTTTTCTATTGAACGAGGAGAAATTGTTGGTCTTCTCGGTCATAACGGGGCGGGTAAATCAACTATTATGAAAATGCTGACAGGCTATCTTGAACCGAGTCAAGGAAATATAAAAATTGATGGTGAAAATCTATGGAATCCTGAGCCGTTGAAAGCACAGGAAAAAATCGGTTATTTGCCTGAAAACTGTCCTGTTTACCCAGATATGAGGGTGATCGATTTTCTGGCTTATGCCGCATCATTGCGCGGTTTGTCCGGCAAGGATCTTGACCGTGCCCTGGTGCAGGTCATTGGCCAGACCGAACTGGAAGAGAAGGCTACGGCAGCCATCTCCACCTTGTCGCGTGGCTATCGGCAGCGGGTCGGGGTCGCCCAGGCACTATTAAATAACCCGGAAATTATTATTCTTGATGAACCAACCAACGGCCTTGATCCCGCTCAGATTGGACATATGCGGCAATTGATTGGTGATCTGGGGCAACATGCGACGGTTATCGTCTCGACCCATATTTTACAGGAGGTCGAAGCGGTCTGTGACCGGGTGCTGATCCTGCGCAAAGGGCGCCTGGCACTTGATGCCAATCTTGAGGAACTGACCAGAGGACGTGAGTTGCTGCTGAAATGCAGCGGTGCGGTTGACAGTGTCACCAGCCATCTTGTCAGCTTTGGCCCGGTTGCTGCTGTTGAAGTGGTGACCACTGGAAACGGTCTGGCGCAGTATCGTCTGTCAGCTCATGAAGATAATACCAATATAGCACCCGTAATTGCTGCAGCTGTAGTGGCACAAGGGTGGCAGTTGTACGAGTTGCGTCGTGAAGAGCGCACGCTCGAAAAAGTCTTTCAGGAGATTTCTGAACAGGTTGAGGAGGTTGCTGATGCTGCGTAATACCCTGCAGGTTGCTCGCAAAGAGCTGGCCAGCTTCTTTGCCTCACCGGTCGCATATATTTTTCTTGGCGCGTTTTTAGTTTTAAGTCTTTTTGTCTTTTTCTGGGCTGAAGCCTTTTTTTCCCGCAATATCGCTGATGTTCGACCGCTCTTCGAATGGATGCCGCTGCTGCTGATTTTCCTGGTCGCGGCTTTGACTATGCGCATGTGGAGTGAAGAACGGCGGATGGGGACCCTTGAGTATCTTTTGACCCTACCAGTAAAACCGCTTGAATATCTGTTGGGAAAATTTTTCGCTGCCATGGCTCTGGTCGCTCTGGCCCTGGTGCTGACCTTACCGCTACCGGTGACCGTATCGATGATTGGACCTCTTGACTGGGGACCGGTGTGGGGTGGCTATCTGGCAGCCCTGTTCCTGGGGGCTGCGTATATTGCCATTGGCTTGTTTTTAAGTGCCCGTAGCGATAACCAGATTGTCAGCCTTATCGGAACAGTAATGGTCTGCGGTCTGTTTTATCTGCTGGGCAGTGATCTGCTGACCAGCTTTTTGGGGAATCGTGGTTCAGAAATATTGAAACTGTTGGGCAGCGGTTCACGTTTTGAGTCGATTACCCGTGGGGTTATTGATGCCCGTGATCTTTATTATTACCTGAGCCTGGTTGGCGTTTTCTTTGCCTTGACTCTGTTCAGTTTAAAGCGGTTGCGTTGGGACACGGCTGCGATAGGACGACGCACCAATCACCGCCTGCATGGTGCGCTGACTTTGTTGTTGATCGCCAATCTTCTGGCTGGGCATTTGTGGCTACAGCAGATTGGTGCTGCCCGGGTAGATCTGACCGAAGGAAAGATCTATTCCATATCACCAGCGACTCGTCAATACCTGGCACAATTGCAGGAGCCGTTGTTAATTCGTGGCTATTTCAGTGCTAAGACACATCCGTTGCTGGCCCCCCTGGTCCCGCGGTTACGTGATCTGATTCGCGAGTATCAGCTTGCCGGTCACGGCAATGTCAAAGCTGAATTTATCGATCCGCAGCAGCACCCGGATCTTGAAGCGGAAGCAAATGAAAAATATGGAATCAAGCCGGTTCCTTTTCAGGTGGCTGATCGCTATCAATCGGCTCTGGTTAATTCATATTTTCAAATTCTGATCCAGTACGGTGATGAGTATCAGGTGCTTAATTTCAGGGACTTGATTGAGATCAAGCAACAGGGGGAACGGCAGCTTGATGTTGAACTGAACAACCCTGAATATCAGCTGACCCGCAGTATCAAACGGGTTATGAGTAGTTTTCAGGGAGGTGGCGATCTGCTGGCCGGGCTGGCTCGCCCTATGACCTGGAATGCTTATGTTTCAGCAGACAATCAATTGCCTGAATTTTTGCAGAATTTTAAACAACAGGTAAAGGATCTCGGCCAGGAGTTAGAAACCTCATCCGGGGGTAAATTGAGTCTGAAAATACTCGACCCTCAGGCTGATCATGGTGCTTTGGCGAAGGAGCTGGAACAGAAATATGGTTTTCGGCCAATGCAGGCAGGTTTGCTCGACCCGCAACGATTCTATTTTTATCTGACCCTCGATGATGGTCAACAGACGGTGTCTGTACAGTTGCCGAAGGATTTTAGCAAAGAGGGGCTTAAACGTAATCTGGATGCTGCTCTTAAACGCTTCTCCGCAGGGTATTTGAAAACTATTGCTCTCGCAGTTCCTCCACCACCAAACCCTTATATGGCCCAGTATGGCATGAGTCAGGACAGTAAGCAGTTTAATGTCCTGAGCAAGCAGCTGGCGCAGAATTATAATGTGCGAAATGTCGATTTAAATAGTGGCGTTTTGCCTGAAGAAACCGATGTGCTGGTTGTGGCGGATCCTGAGAATCTCAGTGACAAAGGTTTGTTTGCCATTGATCAGTTCCTGATGAAGGGGGGCACTGTCATGCTGGCAACATCCCCCTTCAAGGTCAGCTTGACGCGCTCCAACTTGACCGCGACTAAGCAAGATTCAAAAGTTTTCGACTGGCTTAAGCATAATGGCTTAAGTATGGCTCCTGAGTTAGTTCTTGATGAACAGAATCAGCCTTTCCCGATTCCGGTACAGCGTAACGTTGGTGGTTTTACCGTTCAGGAACTGCGCATGATTCCGTATCCCTACTTTATTGATTTACGCGGTGACAGGTTGAACGATCAGTTACCAGTGACCGCTGGCTTAAGTCACCTTATGTTTAACTGGGCCGCTCCTATTCTGGTGGCAGATGGGGTGGAAAAAAATCATCAGGTGAACTGGTTGTTAAAGAGTTCAGACCTTGCCTGGACTTCTAAGGAAGAGAATTTACTGCCTAAAGTAACCGCTAGTGGAGAGCAGGGTTTTACTCCGAGTGCAGAACGTAAAGAGCAGCTGCTTGGTGTTGCAGTGCAAGGACGTTTTGATTCCTACTTTGCAGGTAAACCGTCACCGTTGCTGGATCAGAAGGATGATAAAGCGAGTGCTGATAACCGTAGCAGTAGTGAAGAAACGTCTAAGACTACTCCCCAGGTGGTTAGCAGTGTCATTGACCGGTCGCCGGAGTCAGCCAGGATTGTCCTGTTTTCTTCGGCTGATTTTATCAGTGATCAAACTTTGCAGATTGCTTCCAGTGTGTCAGGCAATGAAGATTTAGGTGGTGTGCAGTTAGTCAATAACAGCCTTGACTGGGTCACTGAAGATCAAGGACTGCTCAGCATTCGTGGCCGGGGGCATTATGCCCGCACCCTGATCCCTTTAAACCTTAGTAGTCGCATGACACTAGAATATGCCAATTATGGTTTGGCGTTATTTGGGCTGGTTCTGGTTTATGTCATTCAGCGCCTGTTACAACAACGGACGCGTCGGCACTATCAGTATTTGCTGGAAAGGAGGGCTTAAGTCATGAAACGAACATTAACTATTCTGACGGTTATCCTGATCATCCAGTTAGGGGTAGGAGCTGGTATCTACTATACCGGACAGTCTTCAGCTCAAAATCAAGGCGATCAACAATTAGTCGATGTTGATTTACAGCAAGTCTCTGAGATTTTGATCAGCAGTGGGGATGCAAACCTACAGTTAAAAAAAGAATCTTCAGGTTGGGTCTTTCCTGATTTTCAAGAGCTTCCTGTTGCGTCCGCAAAGATTAACGAATTATTGAATAAAATTTTGCGTATAAAACGTTCCTGGCCAGTTGCTAAAAGTGAAGCCTCGTATGAACGTTTTAGCGTAGCAGATGACCATTTTGAACGGAAATTAGTATTGCGTCATGGTGATACCGATTTAGTAACATTGTTACTTGGTTCCTCTCCGGGCTTTCGTAAAGTTCATGCCCGGATAGCGGGAGAAAATGAAGTTTTTGACATTCCTTTCAGTACTTATGAAGCAAGCCTGAAACGGTCCGATTGGCTTGACAAACAACACTTTCAGGTCGATACAAAGCGAGTAGAAGGTGTTGAATTCCCATCATTTGCATTGGTTCAAAATGGCGCTAAGCTGCAACCTGCAGATTTGCGAGATGGTGAACAGGTCAATGGTGAAAAGGTCTCTAAGCTGGTAGAAGATCTTGCTCGGTTGCAGATCCGTGATGTAGCGATCGATAAGAGCATCGACACGATGACCACGATTCCGGTATCTCTGACCCTGACTTCAGGAAAAACTATCAGCTATAAGTTTGCCAAGTCAGAAAAAGATGATTATGCTCTGCTGCGTGCCAATGATTCGGGCCCGGTTTATGAGATTGCCCCGACCCTGTGGAATGAAATAAGTAACCTGAAACGGGCGGACTTCATTGCGCCCCAGATTGTTAGCAAAAAAACACAGGCTGCCCCCGCTGCCGAAGACACGAATTAACCTCCTTTACCATGGCCTGTTTTCCGGCTGTTTTAAAGGGCAGGCAGCCGGATCTATAAATGTGAGACCGGAACGGAGTAGCTTCCGTTCCGGTCATTAATAGGAAACTCAAAAGGAATAATTGATATGGATTCTGTGCAACAGCGCTTTGCCGCTCTGGCGACCCATCTGGAGCAGCAGATTATCGGTCAGCCACAATTGATAGAAAGTCTGCTTATTACTTTGCTGGCTGATGGTCACCTGCTGGTTGAAGGAGCTCCCGGCCTGGCTAAGACCAGGGCAATTCGGCAACTTGGAGCCTTCCTTGAGGGCAGCTTTCATCGCGTACAGTTTACTCCCGACCTGTTACCAGCTGACCTGACCGGGACCGAGATCTTTCGCCCCCAGGACAACAGCTTTGTCTTTCAGCGTGGACCGCTTTTTCACAACCTGATTTTGGCCGATGAGATTAACCGGGCACCGGCCAAGGTCCAGTCAGCATTGTTGGAAGCGATGGCTGAACGACAGATCACCGTTGGCCAAACCAGCTATCAGTTGGCCGATCCGTTTCTGGTTATGGCGACTCAAAATCCCATCGAACAAGAAGGGACATATCCTTTACCAGAAGCTCAGTTAGATCGTTTCCTGTTGCATGTCCGGGTTGATTACCCTGATGCTGCGGTTGAAAAGCAGATTTTACAATTGGCCCGTGGTGAAGCCGCCATGGCGACTGTACCAGCAGATTTCGCCAAGATTACCGGTACTGAATTGCAACAGGCGCGGCAACAGGTGCTGAACATTCACCTGGCAGAGAATCTCGAAGAGTATCTGGTGCAGCTGATTCTGGCGACACGCCAACCGCAACAATGGGGTACCGAATTAGCCGATTGGCTAACCTACGGGGCCAGCCCACGGGCAACTATTGCTCTTGATCGCTGCGCTCGTTCCAGGGCCTGGCTGGCCGGGCGTGATTTTGTTACTCCGGAAGATATTCAGCAGTTGGCCTTTGGGGTACTGCGTCATCGTTTGCTGCTCAGTTACGAGGCCGAAGCTGAAGGAGTTAGTCGTGAGCGGGTGATTAGTGAGTTGTTGGCCAGAATTCCAGTGCCTTAATCATAAATTTAGCCACGAAGACACTAAGGCACGAAGAAAATCAAAGGCCTATTTTAACGCAGAGACGCGAAGACGCGAAGACGCAGAGAACCATATAACCACCAAGACACCAAGGCGCAAAAAACTTCAAGGTTTTTTGGTTTAAATCTTAACACAGAGATTTTCTTTGCGCCCTCAGCGTCACAAAAACGCTGTGTTGAATAGGCTTTTCTTAGTGTCTTGGTGCCTTTGTGGCCATGATTCTCTGCGCACTCTCTGCCTCGGCGCCTCTGCGTTGAAAATTAAGCAACCAAGGCACCGACATAATTCTGAGATCTGAAATTTCAAATCTGAAATCGCGAACGAAGTGAGCGTAAAAGCGTGAAAACAGCAAAACCATCATCACCGGTCGCCATTACTTTAACTGAATTAATGGCATTGCGGGCGACTCCGGCAGTAGGGGGTGGTCCCAATACTGCGGCCAAAGCCATGCTAAGTGGAGGGCATCGTTCCCGTTTTCGGGGGCGTGGTATGGAGTTTGCCGAGGTCCGTGCCTACCAGCCCGGAGATGACGTGCGCGCTATCGACTGGCGTGTGACGGCGCGGCGGGGGAAAGTTCATACCAAGTTGTTTCATGAAGAGCGCGAGCAACCGGTCTTGTTTGCCCTCGATTATCGGCGTCCTATGTTTTTTGCCACGCGTGGCTGCTTTAAGGCCGTTTTGGCTTCTCAATTAACTGCTATTCTGGCGTGGAATGCTCTAACCCGTGGAGATCGTGTCGGTGGTTTTCTCTTTTCTGAAGATGATCGTACCGAGTTGCGTCCGCTCGGAGGTCACCGTGGTGTCTTGCGCTTGTTACGCGCCATGGTGGCCAATTCTTCATGGCAGCGCCCAGCCCATCAGCCGTTTGAACCACGCCAACGGTTGGCTGAGACGGTACAGCGCTTATTGCGGGTCGTGCGGCCCGGTAGCCAGGTGCATCTGTTCAGCGATTTTACCCAGTGGGATGAAGCGGTTGAGCGACATCTTGCGGTGTTGACCCGTCAGGCTGAGGTGGTGCTCTATTTTGTTTACGATCCTCTCGAAGTGGAACTCCCCCAGGGTGGGAATTATCGTCTTAGTGATGGGCGCAGCGATTTGACCATCGTTACTGACCGCCACTTGGTGCGGCAAGAATATCACCAGCACTTTACCAGCAAAAAACAGCGTATCGACCAGTTTTGCAAATCCTATCGGATTCGCTTGGTTATGGCGCAAACGGATGTTGATCCACTCCAGGTACTCATGCCTAAAGGGGGAACCGATGCCCGCTAACATGCCTACGCCAGGTGCGGACTCATTACATTTACGCCCTTTGCATCTCCCTGATCCTCCCGGTTTCTGGCCCCCGGCGCCTGGTTGGTGGTTGCTGCTGGCAATTGTGCTGCTGTTATTACTTAGCGTTTGGTTGCTGATCAAGTACCAGCGCCGTTCAGGGTTTCGTCGTGCTGCTCTTAAAGAGTTGGAGCAACTGCAACAATCTGATTGTAACGATATAGAATTTCTCGCCACCTTATCGACCTTACTACGGCGGACTGCATTGGTGGCTTTTCCAGCCTCTGATTGCGCTGGATTACAAGGGAAAGAGTGGTTGATGTTTCTTGATGACTGCTGGAAAGAAGACGCTGCATTTACCTCTGGACCAGGTAAAATCCTTGGCGTTGGTCCCTATCAACGTCAACCAGAATATGATCGCCAGGAACTGTTAACTTTGTGTCGCCGCTGGTTGAAAAAATTACCAACTCCCAGGAGGGTAAAATGATCCATTTTGCCTGGCCCTGGGCTTTTCTGCTCTTGCCGTTACCGTATTTAATCTACCGTTTTGCACCACCAGCACTGGCTGCTGAAGAAGCTGCTTTATGGGTGCCTCAGTTAACCCGCTTTGGTGTTGCTCGTCACGAACAAAGTCAGGCCGTGCGTTCGAAGCTGCATAAACTGCTGGTGCTGCTGTGCTGGCTATTGCTGGTCGTTTCCTGTGCGCGTCCCCAGTGGCTGGGAGATCCGGTCGATTTTCCTGTGTCCGGGCGTGACCTGATGCTGGCCGTTGATCTTTCTGGCAGTATGGAGACGGCCGATTTTGAACTGGGCGGTAAAGCAGTAGAACGGATCGCAGCGCTTAAAAAAATCGCTGTGCCTTTTATTGAGCGCCGCATTGGCGATCGTATTGGTTTGATTCTATTTGCGGATCGGCCATACGTTCAGGCCCCTTTGACCTTTGACCTGGAGACAGTGAAATACTTGCTTATAGAAGCCTCAATCGGCATGGCGGGTAAACAGACTGCTATAGGTGATGCCATTGGTCTTGCGTTAAAACGAACCGTGGCGGATAAAGCTAAGGACCGGGTTTTAATTCTGATGACCGATGGCGCAAATACGGCTGGCCAATTGTCCCCTTTAAAAGCGGCAGAACTCGCTGCAGAGCAGGGCCTTAAAATTTACACTATTGGTATTGGTGCTGACGAAATGGAAGTCAAAAGGTTTTTCTTTTCCCAGACTGTGAACCCGTCTGCTGATCTGGATGAGAAAACCTTGACCGCTATTGCGGAACAAACCGGGGGGCGTTATTTCCGGGCTCATAATACTAAGGAACTGGAAGATATTTATCAGTTACTGGATCAGCTTGAACCAGCAGAGCGAGAACAAGATGTCTACCGCCCGGTAAGCGATCTGTTTTATTGGCCTTTGGGCATGGCGTTAGCGGGAGCGGTGATACTTTTTTTGCGGGATTTAGTCCCTGCTGTCAGGAGGCGTAAATGAGCGAATTTCATTTTTTACGCCCGTGGTGGTTTGCTGCTCTGATCCCATTGATGGTGTTGCTCTGGGTATTGTGGCAGCGGCGGTTGCATAGCCGAAGCTGGCAGGAGATTTGTGATCCTGCATTGTTGCCTCATTTATTGATTGGTAAATCGACCCGGCGGGCCAATTGGCCGCTCGCTTTTCTTGTCCTGGGGGCATTTCTGGCAGTAACCGCTCTGGCTGGGCCGACCTGGCAAAAACAACAGGCACCGGTACTGCGTCAACAATCGGCCTTAATTATCGCCATGGATGTTTCCCGATCTATGCTAGCGCAGGACTTAAAGCCGTCTCGCCTGGTTCGGGCACGGCTTAAAATTGAGGATATCTTGCGTCAGCGGCGCGAGGGGCAGACTGCTCTGATCGCTTTTACCCGAGACGCCTTTACTGTGACGCCACTGACTGATGATACCCGGACAATCAGGGCTCTGCTGGGAAGTCTTGCTCCTGACATGATGCCGGTTCAGGGGAGCCGTCCAGAGCGTGTTTTTAGATTAGCCAAGCAACTCATGGAGCAGTCTGGCTTAACCAGTGCGTCGGTACTGTTAATTACCGATGAAGATCGTCCCGAAGAAAGCATGGCTGCGGCTGCTGAATTGCCCCAACAGGGCCTCACACTGAATATCATAGGAGTTGCCACACCTGCCGGGGCGCCGATTCCCCAAAGTAGTGGTGGTTTTCTCAAAGATCGCCAAGGAAATATGGTGTTGCCGCGGCTTAATGAAGCAGGTCTGCGTGAATTAGCCGCTGCCGGTGGCGGTGCTTATCGTCGTTTGGCGATTGATGATAGTGATTTTAAAGCTCTTCTGAGTGATTTAGATAGCAGGCGTCTTGATCAGGCCGAGCAGGACAATAAGCGTACCGGTGATCTATGGCAAGATGCTGGTGTCTGGCTGGTATGGCCTTTGGCATTGCTAGTGTTATGTGGTTTCAGACGTGGTTGGCTGCTAATTTTTCCACTGCTGTTACTGTTACCTCCATCCGCTCAGGCTTTTGACTGGTCGGAACTGTGGCATAACGACCAACAGCAGGCCTATGAACACTTTCAGCAGGGTGATTATCAGTCTGCCGCAAAACAGTTTACTGATCCGCGTTGGCAGGCTGGCAGCCATTATCAGGCTGGTGATTACGAAGCTGCATTGGGTGCAGCACCCGAACCCGAAGCGGCTGATGACTGGTATAACCGTGGCAATATGCTGGCCAAGAACGGTAAGCTGCAGGATGCCTTAAAAGCTTATGACCAAGCATTAAAGCTCGATCCCGAATCTGAAGATGCCAAAGCTAATCGTGACCTGGTGGAGCAGGCTCTGAAGCAACAGCAAGAACAGCAGCAAAATCAGCAAGGCCAGCAGGATAAGCAAAACCAACAAGGGCAGAATTCCGATCAACAGCAACAGAAGGAACAGAACAACCAACAGTCCCAGGCTGATAATAGCGACCAACAACAGAACTCAGGCCAAGGACAAGATCAGGAAGCTGAGCAGCAACAGCAAAATCAGTCTCAACAGCAGCAACAGTCTGGTCAGCAACAAGCTGAGCAGGCTCAGGCCGATCAACAAGCAGGACAGAGCCAGCAAGAAGACGATAAGCAAACGGATCAGGAGCAGAACCTGTCAGCAAACACTGATCAGCAGCAAGAAGAAGGTGAACAACAAAAAGCCCAGGTTGCCCAGACTGAAGAAGATGATGAAGAGCAGCCTGAAGATCCGGAACTGCAGCAGTGGTTAAGACGTATTCCTGATGATCCCGGGGGGTTGCTAAAGCGTAAATTCCAATATCAGTATCGTTACAGGTACCCGCAAGATGACCAGGAGGGTGAACGGTCATGGTAAAATATATTTTCTCTTTGTTAATACTACTCTGTCTTATTAACCAGCCAATCTATGCTGCGCAGGTAAATGCTGTTGCCGATCGTGACCGTATTGGCCTGGGAGAGAGCCTGAACCTGCAACTGCGTGTTGATGGTAAGCCAGATGATGATCCTGATTTAAGTGTGGTAAAAAAGAATTGGGATATTCTCAATCAGTCTAGCCGTAGCCAGACCCAGATTATCAATGGCAATATCAGTCGCTCCAGGGTGGTCAGTTTAACCCTGATGCCGAAAACCAGCGGTACGGTTGATATCCCTGCCATCTGCTTTGGCCAAGACTGTTCCATGCCTGTAACGATTCAGGTCAGTGAGCAACAGGCGACCGCTACTAGAGGAGACGAGGTCCGCCTTGAAACAGAGGTGCAACCACAGACCGTTATGGTTGGCCAACAGGTTCTGCTGACCATTCGCGTTTTGCACCGGGTCCACCTGGCTGGGGCGGGGCTTGATAATATTGAGCCTCAAGGAGTAGACACCGACATTGAGCAGCTTGGTGAAGACCGCAGTTTTGAAACCCGTCGCGATGGTTATCTTTATAAAGCCATTGAACGTCGTTACGCTCTATTTCCTAATGAAGCAGGGGAACTAACCATTCCTCGCCTTACTTTGCAGGCCCAAGTCCCGGATAATGGTGGTTTCAGTTCATTTTCTTCACGAACCCGGACATTGCGACGTTTCTCAGCACCATTAACGGTCAAAGTCCAAGGGCAACCTGCCGATCAAAATGGTCGCCTCTGGCTACCTGCGACTGCGGTGACGGTGTCTGACAGTTGGCAACAACAAGCACCAAAGTTCCGGGTTGGTGAGCCGGTAACGAGAACCTTAACCCTGCAGGTGAAGGGGCTTCCCGCTGCCCATCTGCCCGATCTGAAGCTTCCCTTGCCAAGTCACTGGAAGAGTTATCCTGATCAGCCAGTGCGCGCTGATAGCAATGACGACAGTGGGCGCATTGGAACTTTACAGCAAAAAATCGCCGTGGTACCGACCGAAGCGGGAACAATGAAGCTGCCTGGTTTTGATCTGGACTGGTACGATGTAACGAGTCAACAGTGGCAGGTCGCCAAGATTCCCGCCATGAGCGTGACGGTTGCCCCGGCTGCTCCTGGCACTGTAGCGCAACAACCACCAGCGGTGCAGCCACAGGTTCCAGTGTCTCCGCAACAACAGCAGGCACCGGCTTCTACCTCTCCCCAGGTTGAGGTTAAAAATTCAACGGTTGCTGTTCCTGACCAGGGCCACTCTCCCTGGTTATGGGTGAGTGCCGCGTTGGCTGCTTGCTGGTTGATAACCCTCGCGTTGTGGTGGCGCCAGAGTCGCCATCAACATCAAGCTCAGCAGGACCTACAAGATGCAGCTCAAAATCAGGCCGCAGGGCGAGAAAAGGATGCCTTTAAGCAGTTAATGAAAATATTGCGGCAGCATAATCCACAGGCCAGCCGTCAGGCTCTTTTGGAATGGGGGCGGTGTCGCTGGCCGGAGATTGGCCATAATTTAGAACGCCTGGCCGGACATCTGGACCCGGAACTGACGAGAGAGATAGAGCAGCTTTCAGAAGCACTGTACACTCACAAAGATATCGCTTGGCAAGGAGACGCTATGGCCGAAGAACTACAGCGTTGGCGCCAGCTTAAAGAAAATAAGTCGTCACAGGTTCAGTTGCCTGGCCTTTACCCTGAACGCTCTTAGCAACGACCAGGGCAGGATATTGTAATGATTATCAGTGATAGAAAATGGCCAGCTTATCTTATCTGTATAATCATTGCGCTGTGGGCAATTGTTGTACCGGCCCGCTCTGGTGTAGGTAGTGACCTTTCAGAGCAGGATTCGCAACCGTCGCAGGAAAAGCGGGCTGAAAAGGAAAACACTGAGAAGAAAACAGGAAACATTCTACTCTTTAAAAAACTGGTAATCCCCGCGAAGATTCCTGAACGCTATGATTTGAAAAGTTCGGCAAGTCCCAAGGTTTTATCCCCTCTGGGTTCTGCTGATAAAAACGAACCCAGAGCGGAGAAATAAATTATTCCAGAGTGTTGATCGGAATAGAAATAATAGGCAGTGCCAGCTTATCGGTCCGGGCGGTTGCTTTAACCCGGTCCCCACGTTTAATAGCGCCACTGTGCTGATCTATGGCGTAATAGTAAAGCTCGGATATGCCATGGAACATATGGAGTGAGATCAGGTCGATGCTAACGGTCGTAGCTGCGCCAGGGATAACAAATTCAGGAGTTGCAAAGCCAAAACTGTCCTGGTCTGTTCCTAACGCAACAAAGAAAACTTCTAAAATCACATCGGCTTGGTTAGTATCTTCTGTAAGGCTAAGCAAAAAGCGTTCTTTTAACTCAGCATCAAAGCGTTTTTCAGCATAATGGGTGGTTGAGTTCTCTTCTACGAAGTGACTCTCGACATAAACTTTTTTACCGCGTAGAGCCAGAAAATCTTTCTCCGGAAGCTCTTTCATCAGTTTATCGATACTTATGGTCAGTAAGCGTTGTTCTGTGGCACCAAGATATTTATCATTGAGCCCACGGGTACTACAGGCACTTAAAGAAAATAATAGTAGAATAAGACTACTGAAAATGAGCAGCCTTTTCGCAATGAACATGTGACCTCCTTCATTTGAATTATGGTAGAAGTTTTCCTGTTTTTAAATATATGGTACCTCTTACCGTTGGAGTAGCTCAAGAGGGTGACTTTATTGTAGCATCGCTTTGGCGTCATTGAGGGCAATAGCTATTTTTTAGAGTAGATTGAGCTCGTTTTTAGCATAGAGGAGATATTAAATGGCTGAACTGTCCCGTTTTGGTGTTTCTATGGATGGAAAGTTGTTGAGTCAGTTTGATGAACTGATTCAGCAAAAAGGCTATTCGAACCGTTCCGAAGCAGTGCGTGATCTGGTGCGGCATGCTTTAGTTGAAGATTCCTGGGGCAATGAGGATGAGCAGGTGGTTGGTACGGTGACGATTGTTTATGATCATCATACCCGTGAATTGGCTGCTAAACTGACTGACCATCAGCATTCTCATACCGATGATATCGTTAGCACGTTACATATTCACCTGGACGCTCATTTCTGTCTTGAAGTTGTAGTGGTTAAAGGGACTGCTGCTGCGGTTAAGAAGATTGCCGATGAGTTGATCGGGACCCGTGGTGTGGTTCATGGCAAGTTGGTGTGTACGACGACGGGGGATTTGTTGGCAAAGTAGCGCACCCATCGTCATCCCCGAGTGACTTTATCGGGGATCATACTTGTTTCATAAATATTATGCCGCAGGCATTGCGGTTCTGGCCATCAGGCGTGATCTTGGCCGTAGGCCGGCTAGTCGATTGCTATTAGAATCCTGAAAAATAACGACGCTCGAGCACGGACACATAAAGAGGGCCCTTTTGAAAGCGCCGGCAAAAGCCGGCATGGATCAGGAGGTGAAAGTCCTCCACATGGTAAAGACTAGCGACCAACCATGACCCCGAGTCATGCGTCGGCCTCTCGCAAGGGGGGCGGCGAAGCGTTGACAGGGGGCGTGCAGGCCAGGCTATTGAGCTCCGAAATCACCCCTCCGGGTTGCCGACCTTGTAAAAGGGTGGGGAAGGCCGTACGGTGCGTTGCGCTATCGCAAGTAACGTCACCGGACCCGCGGAGTCAGAGAACCAGGGCATGTACGCAAGGTCTATGCGCGGAAGCCGGGAGATCCGGGAATCGGCCGGGCGTTCATCCAGCGCATCGGTCCGGTCGGGAAAGGCGTAAGGCTGAACGCCCGACATGTACGAAACCGGAAGTCGGACGAAGGAATAGTATCGATGAAACGAACGAACAAAGGAAGACAACTGGAACCATTAGGTGAACGACCGGCGGAGTTCGTTGAGAAAAGTCCTTCGGCCAAGGGAAATCCTGTTCAGACGACCGCGACCGAAACACTGGGTTCGGAAGCAGCGACGAGCGGACTGGACCGGATACGAGAAGCAGCGAAACGGGACAAGACCCTGCGGTTCACCAATCTGCTGCACCATATCACCGAAGAATTACTCGATACCGCCTATCGTAAGCTCAATCCCAAGGCGGCCGCGGGAGTAGATAAGGTGACATGGCAGGAGTACGGCGAGGGGTTGCAACAACGCCTGAGCATACTTCATGACCAAATACACAGGGGGAGCTATCGTGCCAAACCGAGTAAACGAATTTGGCTACCGAAGCGGGATGGAAAGAATCGTCCCATCGGGATAGCCTCCCTGGAAGACAAGATCGTCCAGCAGGCGTTGGTGGAAGTTCTCCAACCCATCTACGAAGAGGACTTCCTCGGCTTCAGTTACGGGGCCCGCCCCGGACGAAACCAGCATAATGCTCTGGATGCCATCTATGTCGCGATCACGCAGCGCAAGGTGAGTTGGGTTCTGGATGCGGACCTCCAAGGCTTCTTCGATAGTCTCAATCACGACTGGCTGATGAAGTTTGTGGAGCACCGCATTGCCGACAGAAGAGTTCTTCGTTTGATCCGCAAATTTTTGCGGGCAGGAGTCTCCGAAGACGGCAAGTGGTCCAAAACAGAGGTGGGGACACCTCAGGGAGCAGTGATCTCGCCACTGTTGGCGAATATTTATCTGCACTATGTGCTGGATCTGTGGGTAAACAAATGGCGAAAAGGCCAGACATGCGGCGAAGCTTACATCGTGCGTTATTGCGATGATTTCGTCATGGGGTTCCAATACCCATCCGCCGCACGGTTGTTTCAGATCGAACTGAGTCAGAGATTGAACAAGTTCGGGCTGAAGTTACATCCGGAGAAAACCCGACTCATCGAATTCGGCCGATTTGCCGCCAAGGCTCGTAAGAGCCGAGGCTTGGGCAAACCGGAGACATTCGATTTCCTCGGATTTACTCACTTTTGCGGGTGGAGAAGAAAGGACGGAAGGTTCACAGTGCAGCGCAAAACCATCAGGAAACGTCTACGCGACAAGATCAAAGACGTTCGTAGCACCCTGAAACGCAAGCGACATTGTCCGATAGCGGAACAGGGTAGCTGGCTGCGCTGGGTGGTCCAGGGCCACTTCAATTACTTCGGAGTACCTGGCAACATTGAAGCACTGAATGCTTTTCGTACTCAAATCAGACGTGCCTGGTTACGGGCATTGCGTAGACGCAGTCAAAGAAGAAGAAAATTGACATGGAAGCGAATGCTAGTCTGGTTGGATAGGTGGATACCCCGGACAAGAGTGTGTCACCCATACCCGAGTCAACGCCTCTGCGTCTGACCTGAGGCAGGAGCCCGGTGCGGTAATTCCGCACGCCGGGATCTGTGCGGGGGGCACCGGGAAACCGGTGTTCCTACCGCGACTCCATTCTTTTTGTGGCTCGATTGTGACAAAAAGGATGTCGCCTGCAGGGGCGAAACCCTGCGACCTTTCTTTTGAATGTTTCATGTCAATCTATCAAAAACAAGAACAAGACCTCGGAGTCGCGTCCCCGATCGACGCCATACTTTTGTCCAGGGCAACAAAAGTAAGCAAAAGTGCCCGGAAAGGTCAAGTACACTGACGACAGTTGGGTTGGACTACTTCTTGTTGTTACCTGAAGGTAGCACGGGCGGCCCAAAATGCTGCGCATTTAACTGGGCAGGGTCAAAATCTTTAGGTTCAAGGTTCAAGGTTCAAGGTTCAAGGTTCAAGGATTTTCATGGTTGAGGCCAATTGATGAACTTGTTCATCTCTGGCCGGCTGGTCGATTGCTGTTGGTAATTTTGAACGGATGACGTTTGAGCACGGACATATAAACAGGGCTTTTTGTGCTTACTATTTTTAGCTCGATTGTGAAAAATAGTACGTCGCCTGCAGGGGCGAGACCCTGCGACTCTTCTTTTGACTGTTTCTTATAAAATCTAATCTTAAATTCAACGTCAAGACCTCGGGGTCGCGTCCCCGATCGACGCCATACTTTTGTCCAGGGCAACAAAAGATACTGTGATAACCGTCAAGAAAAATCCGCCTGATAATTTGCATTGAAAGGCACTCCTGATTTCAATACACCAAAGGCAATATGGATCATTTTTCTCATAACTGCAGCCACGATGACTTTGCCTTTCTTTCCATTTAACCTTAGTCGGTTGGCAAACTCACTTAAGATAGGATTACAACGAATTGAAGATAATGCCGGCATGTACAGCATTTTTCGAATCCTGCGACTGCCAACCTTTGATAACTTCGGCCGTCCTTTAACGCTGGTACCTGATTCACGATCAGATGGTGTCAAGCCTGCATAAGCTGCCGCCTGACGAGCATTAGAAAACTGCTCAAAGTGCAACTCGGATAAAAGGCTTGCTCCAGTTATATCTGCAATACCTGGAATGCTGTTTAAAAGGTCACTTTTTTGCCGCAAATCGGGATGACGGTCGATATGATCTTTTATTTTCTGCTCCAGCTCTTTGATCTGTTTGTCCAGATATTGGATATGCTCTGTCAGGTTGCGAACGACAATGTCCGACAGCTTTTCATTGAACCGGTTCAACTCCTGAGTTCGCATAACTTTCAAAGCATCAAGACGTCGTGTCAAATCACGTAGTTCTCGCTGTTCTAGTGGTGCGGGATGCCATTGCTGAAGAGTTTCTCGTTTGCTTTGACAGAATAAAGCTATCAGTTTCGCATCAACCTTATCGGTTTTTGTACGTAACCCTTCGCTCTGAGAAAAACCTTTTGTCCGAGCAGGATTGACGATACTAACAATGAGTCCTTGATCATATAAGAACGTGGCGATAGCCTCGCCATATGCTCCTGTAGCTTCAAGGCAAACATGCTCAGGTAAGGAATCAAACCGCTGTAGCCATTGCCAGAGCGTATCAAAACCAGCCTGATTGTTGGTAATCGTTTTAGTTTTGTATTTGCCGTTAGAAAGTGTTGCGATAGCAAGTTTTTGTTTACCAACATCAATACCTAAAACCATTGCTTTTTCTCCATGACTACTGATAGAAATTCCGTGGGACAAATGCTCCAACCAGCCTTACATATTCAGGCTTCTTCGTCTAGCGAAGGCCTCAGATACTGTTCGGTATATTGGAACGAAAGAGATGAGACTGATCTTTTTTTCAGGCTCGAAGCCTCGTATGCAAAACAGGTTTCTCATCCCTTTTACCGGGCGTCCCCGGAACTGATGTTAGCTATAGAAAACAACGGTTATCAACATATAAGTATGCAAAAATGCCCGGAAAGGTCAAGGACACTGACGAAAGTCGGGGTGGACTACTGCTTGTTGTTGCTGTGTGGTTGCACGGACGGCCCAAAATGCTTCGCATTTAACTGGGCTTAAGGCAAAATCTTTAGGACCAAGGACCAAGGACCAAGGACCAAGGACCAAGGACCAAGGACCAAGGACCAAGGACCAAGGACCAAGGACCAAGGACCAAGGACCAAGGACCAAGGACCAAGGACCAAGGACAGCTTATTTAATAATTCTTCTCACCATCAAAGCAATCGATAAAGGCAGCATAATCAACGCCGCAACTCCGATATAAAACACACTCAACCATAAACTTCCTGTCCACATATGTAGGGTACAACTGCGCACCAGGTTAACCAGGTGGGTCAAGGGTAGGCACCAGGCGATTCCTTGGGCCCAGGTTGGGAGGTTTTGCAGGGGGAAGAAGGTGCCGCTGAACAGGAACATGGGGGTGATGCCAAGAAAGATTGGCAGGTTGAAGAGGTCTATCGTTGGAATCAGGGCGGTACAGATCATTCCCAAGGATGCAAAAAAGAGCCCACCGAGTAGGGCAAGTAGTGGTAGCAGTAAGGCTCCCGGATAGGACAGCAGGCCAAACAGGGTCAGCATAATGGCCATCAGAGTAGACGCAATGACTGCTTTGGTGGCGGCCCACAGAAGTTCACCCAGAATAATTTCTTCCAGGTTCAGTGGTGTCGCAAGCAGGGCATCGAAAGTTTTCTGGTAATACATACGCACAAACGAGTTGTAGGTTGTCTCGAAAAAGGCGTTGTACATAATGGCAACGGCAATCAGGGCCGGGGCGATAAACCGGGTATAACCGACGGTCTGGCCATTGACCTCAAAATCACCGACCATGACCGACAGCCCCATGCCGAAAGCGAGGATATAGAAAACTGGTTCCATCAGCGGGGGAATAAAGGAAACTTTCCAGTTTTTTCGGTAGACGTCAAAGTTGCGTTGCCAGACTCTGAAGGTGCGGCGGCTGAATTGGGAAGGTTTTGGCCAGGTCATTCGCGTAGCTCCCGTCCGGTCAGTTTTAAGAAAAGATCCTCCAGTGAAGCGGGGCGTAAGGTGCAGCCTTCACTACGGATATCCCGGGTTAATTGTAAAAACAGGTCGTTGCCGTTATCCAGGTAAACCAACAGACGTTTTCCTAGATCTTCAGTTTTAGCATTGTGCTGCTGCAGAAATGCACGGATCTGTTCATCTGGTTCATTAATTTCAAGTACTTCGCGACCAATTTCATTACGAATCAGCTCACGTGGTTGTCCTTCAATCAGAATTTGGCCATGATCGACAATGACCATGCGGTCACACAAGCGTTCCGCTTCTTCCATGTAATGGGTGGTGAGTAAAATGGTTAAGCCCTGTTCTTTAAGAGCGGCAAGCTTGTCCCAAAGGAGCTGTCGGCTTTGCGGATCAAGTCCTGTGGTTGGCTCATCGAGAATGATTAACTCAGGGTTATTGATTAAGGCGCGGGCCAGCATCAGGCGGCGTTTTAGCCCTCCAGAGAGAATCCGCACATCGTCTTTAGCGCGATTTTCCAACGAAAAAAAATCGAGGAGTTCATCGGCACGAGCCTGAGCTTCTTTGCGCGAAATGGAAAAGTAACGGGCAAAACCAATCAGGTTGTTGCGCAGGTTCATATCCGGGTCGAGGGAATCTTCCTGCTGGCAGATACCGATGCGCGCTTTGATGTCGCGCAGGTTATCGTCAATATTCAGACCGAAGAGTTTCAGAGTGCCGCTGGTGCGTGGGGTAAAGCCGTAGAGCATGCGAATGGTGGTGGTTTTCCCTGCCCCGTTGGGGCCAAGTAAACCGAAACATTCCCCCTTATTAACGTTCAGACTGATGCCATCGACAGCAGTAAATGAACCATAGTTTTTACGCAGTTCAGATATTTCCAGGATGTTAGACATGGATTTCCTACACCGGTTTCAAAAGTGGAATGAGTGTGTCTAAAGGTGATATGACTTCATCTTTTCCCACAGGTTTTTACGACTGATTCCAAGGAGTTCTGCTGCTTCAGTTTTATTTCCGTTGGTATTTTTAAGCGCACTCAGTATACATCGCTTTTCAGTGTTGGCAACAGCCGTCGCCAGGTTAAGCTCTTCTTCCTCATGATCTTCAGGGATTTCTCCACGCAATTCAAGCGGTAGGTTCCAGAGCTCTATTCGCGGAGCTGGAGCTAAAACGGTCAAGCGTTCTAACAGGTTACGCAATTCACGCACATTGCCGGGAAAGGAATAATTTGTGAACGCGTCAGAAGCCTCTTGTGAAAGCGAGAATTTTATACCACGCTCATGACCAAATTTAGCTAGATAAAACTCAGTTAAGGCAGGAATGTCCTCTTGCCGTTGGCGCAGGGGCGGAACGGTAATCGGGATAACCTGCAGGCGGTAAAATAAATCTTCGCGAAATTGACCGTTATGCACTGCCTTCGCTAAATCTTTTGCCGTCGCGCACAGGACCCGGACATTAATTTTAAGCGGTTTTTTACCCCCGACGCGTTCGATCTCTTGTTCCTGTAACACCCGAAGCAGTTTTACTTGCAGATCGAAGGGCATGTCACCAATTTCATCGAGAAGGATTGTTCCCTGATCCGCGAGCTCAAATTTTCCGACCATAGTTTTGTCTGCACCGGTAAAGGCGCCTTTTTCATGGCCGAACAGTTCAGATTCAAGCAGTCCCGCTGGAATGGCAGCACAGTTGACTCTGATGTAAGCTTTATCCTTACGGCGGCTTTCATCATGAATGGCTGCTGCAACGAGTTCCTTGCCAGTACCACTTTCACCTTGAATCAAAACCGTCGCATCGGTTTGGGACACTTGGCTGATCAGGCTTAGTACCTGTTGCATCGCAACGCTGGTGCCAATGAGTGGATAACGCTTTGTTGTGCCACTCTCAAGTGAGGCGCAGCGAGCCTTGATCTGTTGCATATTCAGAATCCGTTCAACACGACAGGTCAGATCATCCAGATCAAATGGTTTCAGGATATAATCAGCAGCACCATTTTTCAGACAATCAATAGCATGATCGGTACTGCCATGGGCTGTCATCATGATCACCTCGGTTTTAGGGCAGAGTTGTTTGATTGCGCTGAGGAGCTTCTGTCCATCCATTCCCGGCATGCGAATATCAGAAATAATCAGATCATAATGGTTACTGTTAACCAGGTTCAGGGCATCTTTACCGTTATGCGCTTCTGATACCCGAAAGTTCAAACTACTCAAGTGATCACAGACAGTAATGCGCATAATGTCGTCATCTTCGGCAACAAGGATCTGTGGGGTCATAAGTTGTCCTCTGATTGGATTACCACGGGAATATCGAGCAGAAAGCAGGCTCCACCGTCGGTGTTATTGGTTGCTCGTAAGTCGCCACCAAGCTGATGAATCAAAGCGTGTGATACCGATAAACCAAGACCTGTCCCTTCACCTACCTCTTTAGTAGTGAAGAAGGGTTCGAATATTTTATCAAGATTTTGCGTTGGAATTCCCGGTCCATCATCAATAATTCGTATGCGTAGCGTGTTGTTGCGAAGTTTGCTGATAATTTTCAGGTTTCCTGCTTGAAAACCAATAGCCTGAACCGCATTGCCCGCCAGGTTAAGAATGACCTGCCTGATCGCTTCGATGCCGGTGGTAATCTCCTGGCTGACATTCAGATCAAAAGTGACGGTGATGTTGCGGTGGCCCATACAGGAAAGATCAACACAGTCTTTGATGACTCTGTCGATATCATCTGTTTTGATAATAAGCGGCTCGGGCCGACCAATGTTGAGTAATTGCTGAACAGTTTGTTTAATACGGGTCACACCCTGTCCGAGCAATGTCACATAACGCTGCACAGCCTCTGGCTTATCTTGGTTCTTGGCCAATATTTGCAAACAGTTGTGCATGCCACCAAGGGGGTTGTTAATTTCATGGGAAATGCCAGCAACCATTCGCCCTAAAGCCGCTTGCTTTTCGTTACGGAAGACCTGTTCACGGGTTTTATCCAGTTCTTCCTGAGATGCTTCCAAGCGTTGACACAGCTCATAAAAGTTATGGTCGAGAACAGCAATTTCATCGTTTTTGTGGCCAGGGGTGACTGCATGGATAAAGGGTTGTTGCGGATATTGGCCCATTGCCGTGGACAGTTTTTTCAACCGGCGACTGACCAGACTGCTGAACAGAAATGCAATGCCAAGGGAAACCAAAAGGATAGTGATTAACGCAATTTTCAGTAAAGAATAGTTGTTCGCACGAATTTTAGCGTAGGCCCAGTCCATCGGAATGGTGACATTCATACCACCGCGGATATCACCGATTTTATAGCCTTGTTGACCATGACAGCTCAAGCAACGCTCATCTACTGGTAGTGGAGCCATGTAACGCAGGCGATAGCTGTCGGCTACTTTCTCAATCTCGATAGCTTCCTGTTTGCCGTTTTCAAATTCATGCAGGGTCCGGCGTTCAAATTTATCGGGAGCATTAAGAGGGTTCACCGGTTTTAAGCTGGTGACATTAAACTGGCCCATGCCTTCTTTGGCGGCATAAAGGGATAATTCTCTGGTGACCATGGCGGGATTACGGCGGACCAGCCAGTTGCCGTGGCTGTCTTGAATCTCATTGTCTTCTAGAAAAGGGTTGGCTTCAACACCAGGTTCTTTGATTAGGAAGAGCCCGTTATGGTCAGCAATCCATTGGCGCGTCAAGCGAATCTGGTGGAACAACATTTTGGCCTGCATGGTCGCTTGTTCAACAACCAGCTCTTCCTGAAATGTGGCTGTCCGGTAAAAGGTGATGCCGTACGAAAGGCATACGATTAAGGCGATCAACAGAATGAATTTAGTTTTGAGTTGCATACCACCTGCCAGAAACAAGTAAAAGGTAGAATCTCTATATCCTGTCTGAATGCTACCAAACGGTAACACAAAGGGGCGAGAAAAAGCTACTTTTCGGTAACATCCATTGTATTCATAAAAGCATATGTAGCTAGAAATAATTGGTAATTCAGTTGGCACGAGAGTTGTATTTAATATTGTAGGTTAAGGAAGGTTACTTGTCTGCCACAGATAAAGGAGGTCAATCATGAGGTTGAAATGTTGTCTGGTGTTCAGTCTGGTTATTGGCGTGGTTATGCTGATTGGTTCAGCATCATTCGCTATGGACACTGCTGAACTCACCAAAGGTATGTCTAAAGATGCAGCGGCTTGTATAACGTGCCACGCAGCTAAAACACCAGGGATCGTTGCTGGTTGGGCAGAAGGCGTCATGGCCAAGGAAGGTGTGTCCTGTTATGACTGCCACAATGTTGAAAAGTCATCGCCAATGGCTTCTCAATGTGAAGGGTTAAAAGGTACGGAAACCTATATTTCGCCAATGGTTTCCAGTAAGACCTGTGCTCAGTGTCATGCTGAAGAAGTTGAGCAGTTCCTGAAGAGTGGCCATGCGACACTTTCCAGTAAAGCTGTCGTGGAAAACAAAGCGATGATCAAGTTGATGCATCACTTTGAAGGTGGAGAATTCATCGGTATCGACCCTATGGATCCACAGAATCGCGCCAGCAAAGAAGCCGGTTGCCAGATGTGCCATGGTGGTGAAGTTGAGCTGGGTGCAGACAATAAGCCAATCAACGGAACCTGGCCAGCAGGTGTCGGTCATCGTTATCCTGATGGCGGTGTTGGTAACTGTACTGTCTGCCATACCCGTCATGCGTTCTCAAAAGCCGAAGCCCGTAAGCCAGAAGCTTGTGCTAGCTGTCACTTAGGTCCTGATCATCCTGATATTGAAATTTACGAAGAGAGTAAGCATGGTCAGATGTTTGCCGCCCACGGTGAAGAATGGAAGTGGGATAGCCCGAAAGATGAATGGGAACCAGGTGATTATACCGCACCAACCTGTGCGACCTGTCATATGAGTGGGATTGGGGATCTGAAGACAACTCATAATGTCAACGAGCGTCTCAAGTATGACCTGGTGCATAAACGCAGTGTGGTTCGCTCCGGTGAACGTGGCGACGGTGAAAAGGGCGAAGCTCTGATGAAGCAGGTTTGTGCTAACTGTCATGGTGAGACCCATGTCGAAGGTCAGCGTCAGATGCTCGACAATACTGTTAACCTGTACAACAGCTACTGGGACAAGATTGTAGAAATGAATAAAGATCTGAAAGCCAAAGGTCTGCTCAAAGCTGATCCTTGGAAAGATCCATTCCTGGAGCTGTCCTACTACTTCTGGCACCATGCCGGCCGTCGCGCCCGTCACGGTACAGCTATGAACGGTCCTGACTACACCCATTGGCATGGCTTCTTCCAGCTGTTCCAGATGTATAAGGATATTGAAGATATCTATAACATGCGGATCAAGACCGGCAAGATTGAAGAGGTCAGTCCGGTTATGAGTACTGGTCCGATCTAAGGCTTGTATTAAAATAAGGTCAGACACATAAGCCCCGATAGTTATACTGTCGGGGCTTATATTTTTCTGAAGGTTGACCAGTTCATTTAAATTTATGCATCACTAAAGTTTTTTTGTCCCTCGTGTTTTTCTTAAATTTTCTCAAGGGTCTCACCCAGGCGGATTCTGTTCCGCAGGGCGAGCAATTTGTTATCCAGTTCTTCCAGTGCGGCAAGGTTGGTTCGTTCGGCGTCGCTCGACTCGATGATCTTGGCGATACCACCATTTTTAATCACTAGCCTGCGGTCTCCCATAAGTGCCAGGATCGGGTCATGGGTGGCCATAAGGATAATCTTCTCTTCGCGGACGAGTAGCTCCAGAGCTTTTTTACGATCAATACCGGCATTTTCAATTTCATCAATCAAGGCGATTGGAGATTGGCTTAAAAAGGCCATATCGGCAATCATCAGCGCCCGGGATTGTCCTCCACTTAACGAGGTGACAGGTGTGTCGGGTGAGAATTGTTCCCCCGCCAATTGATTGGCTTGTTCCAGAATCTGCTGAACCTTCTGTTCGACGTCGGGGATAAGACGGCTTTCAGCATGCATACGGATAAATTCCTCCGCCGACAGATCCATGACAAAATTCATGTTTTGTGACAGTTGAGCAACCAGTTTATGCTCGGTAGAAAAGCGCCATTTGCCATCAGGAACCTGATCGTTGATGCGTATTTTACGTCCGGTCGGCGTATCGCCCTGGGCCACCCATTCGATATCGGCAAGCAGACGACTTTTCCCTGAGCCTGTCGGGCCGACAATGCAGACAACATCACCCGGGCGAAGAGTAAACTCCAGATTTTCCGCTTCCCCTGATTTGCTATGCCCCCCAACAATGGTTAACGATTCAACCTTGTCCATCGGATGCTGAATCGCCAGCATGCCAGTGAGAAAATCATTCAGGGTTGACCTGAGCTGTTCGTCACTGATGCCGAGGTCTTGTAGGTCATCCGGGTTAAGGCTATCTAGATATTTCTGTAAGCTGACTCCGGTGGGCATGATTTTTAGACCAAAGGAGCTTAGGAAATCTTCGATATAAGGATGTTCTTCCAGGACCTGTGATAAAGGCTGATTGTAAATAGTAGTGTCAGTCATATTAAATATCCATCTTTCTAACATTGCCAGTCTGATGTTCTTCACCGATGCGGGTCTCACCAAGACAATAGGAGCACAGAGCAGACGGCATGGAAAATCGCAGAGTTTTGCCTTTAAGGGTCTCAATATCTGAGGCGTTTTCAAACAGGCTGGTCAATTCAAAGGCGCCTTGTCCAGTGATGCCGTTGACATGCATAATTATGGCACCAGGGTTGACCTGTTTGACGCGTGATGCGAAAACTTCGCGTTCGGCCTGAGAGACGATATCCCCCTTGGTAATTACTACGATGTCAGCTGATTTGAGCATCGGACCAATTTTGCGCGGGGTGTTGATGCCGCTCAAATTGTCGATAACACAGACCGCAGTAATTTCTTTGATATGTGGCGAGCAGCGATTACATAACCCGGCGCTTTCACTAATCAGATATTCACAGCCGTTCTCATGGCCCCAGGCCACACAAGCTTCGATATTGCTGACAAAGTAATGATCCGGGCAAAGAGCACCGGAAAGCCCTTTTTGAACCAATACTCCTTTGTCTGCATAGCGTTTGTCGTCATCGGTCAACAAACAGTCGAATTTAACCACACCAATTTTGCGCTGGCGGGCCTGTAATGCTTCTATCGTGCGCAGAATGACGGAAGTTTTTCCGGACGATGGTGGCCCGGATACTGTAAGAAATCGCATAAAATTATCCTTTTAATGCATTTATGGAGTTTGTAAACGTTTGCTCTGTCGGGTGAAATAATCTAAACCTTTTGGTAACGAATGACATTCGCCCCTCTTTTTCATCGCTAATTCACTAGTTCTGATCTTATTGACATTAATCTAAAGCAGTACCGAAGAGAAAAAATTGATCCTGATCAAAAGTTTACAAAAAAAGTTATAAATTGACCTGGATCAATTTTTTAAAAAGAAAGTTGTGAGATTATTGCCCCACGTTGCTTGCTACCTCATGAATTGAGGATACAGTTAAAGTCAGGACCTATAACTCGAAATAAAAAGGAGCTATTAGATGAGCATGTTTTGTTTTCAATGTCAGGAAGCGGCCAAAGGAACCGGATGTACCATCGCTGGCGCTTGCGGTAAAAAGGAAGATACTGCAAACCTTCAGGATCTGTTGGTTTTCTCTTTAAAAGGGCTCGCAATAGTTGCTGATGAAGCGAACAAACAAGATAAGCTCGATAGCAGTATCGGCATCTTTATCGCGCAAGCGTTATTCGCGACAATTACCAACGCCAATTTCGACAACGCTCGTATTACAGGCTTGATTAAAGAGTCTTTTGCCAAACGTGATGCGTTGAAGGCTGAACTCGGTTTTACCAGCACTGAAGACGCTGTCAACTGGAACGGTGCGGAAGCTGATTTCGCTGCCAAGGCTGTGACGGTTGGTGTCCTTTCTCAAACTAATGAAGATGTCCGCTCTCTGCGAGAGCTGTTGATTTATGGTCTCAAAGGAATGGCTGCTTACGCTGATCATGCTGCTATGCTGGGCCATGAAAAGACCGAAATTTATCAGTATATGATCGACGCCCTGGTTTCGACTACCCAGGATCTTAGTGTTGAAGATATGATTGCCCAGGTTATGAAGTGCGGCGAACTTGCAGTAACGACAATGGCATTGCTCGATGAAGCGAATACCTCTGCTTATGGTAATCCTGAAATTACCGAGGTTAACATCGGTGTCGGGACTAAGCCGGGAATTTTAATCTCTGGTCATGACCTGAAAGATATGGAAGAACTGCTCAAGCAGACCGAAGGTACCGGAGTGGACGTTTACACTCATAGCGAAATGCTTCCTGCCCACTATTATCCGGCGTTTAAGAAATATGATCATTTTGTCGGTAACTATGGTAACGCCTGGTGGCAGCAGGACAAAGAATTCGCTTCATTTAATGGTCCGATTCTGATGACCACTAACTGTATTACTCCGGTCAAAGATGCCTACCGTGACCGAATCTATACCACTGGGATGGCTGGCTGGCCAGGAGCAAAACATATTGGCGAGCGCGCTGACGGTGGCAGCAAAGACTTCTCCGCAATTATTGCCCAAGCTAAAACCTGTGCTCCGCCAACCGAGATAGAAACGGGGAAAATCGTTGGTGGCTTTGCCCATGCCCAAGTTATGGCACTGGCTGATAAGGTTGTTGATGCGGTCAAAAGCGGTGCCATTAAGCGCTTTGTCGTCATGGCCGGGTGCGACGGTCGTCATACCAGTCGCAGCTACTTTACTGATGTCGCCGAAGCATTGCCAAATGATAGTGTTATTCTGACCGCAGGATGCGCCAAGTACCGCTACAATAAATTGAATCTTGGTGATATCGGTGGTATCCCGCGGGTTCTCGACGCTGGCCAGTGTAATGATTCCTACTCGCTGGCCTACATTGCTCTGAAACTCAAAGAAGTTTTTGAATTGGATGATATCAACGACCTGCCGATTTCTTATGATATTGCCTGGTACGAGCAGAAAGCGGTCGTAGTGCTTTTGGCTCTTCTCTATCTCGGCGTGAAGCATATTCGTCTTGGACCGACTCTTCCGGCCTTCCTGTCGCCTAATGTTGCTAAGGTTCTGGTCGAAAACTTTGATATAAAACCGGTTGGCGATGTTAAAGCTGACGTTGCTGCAATCATGGCCGGGAATTGATAATTAGTCTTCAGTAACGTAGAACAAATGAAAAAAGCGGACAGCATAAAATGCTGCCCGCTTTTTTTATAATGTCAGGATGCTTTACGCTGCAGAAGGCCGCACAATTGATGATATTTGTCGGCAATTAGCGCAAACAATCCTATCCCTTCAGTCGCTTGGCGTAACTTCTCCGGTTCGGCCAGAAAATCCCGTAAGAAAATAATCTCCGACGCTTTGGCATAGCTGGCAAAAGCAAAGTCGTAATTGATGCCGATAATTTTATCCAGAATATCGGCAGTTTTTGCTTCAAGAGGAAAGTCGACTAATAAACTGGCGCGATCAAGCAGCTTGTTCAAGTAAAAGAGCATGCAACTGTCGACGCTATCGATATTAAAGCGGTGGCCGGGAAGAATGGTTTTGCCACGTAACGAGGCCATATTGTGAAGGCTATGGCAATAAGCGTAGTAATTGCGAAAGCGTTCGTTGGTGTAGAAATCCCACTCCAGTAAAGGGGTTTGAAATATATTGCGGAGCAGGATATCACCGGTCACCGCCCAGTTATCATGGCATAGCGCCAAGTCACTTTGCGAATGTCCCGGGCAAGGAATGATATCGATTCCCAGTTCGGGGGGGAGTTCTGCCTGAATGATTTTATAGTCTCGTGGTGGATCGGGATAAATCAGTCCGGGGGTGTCGATCTCTTGTTGGAACTTATTGAGTAATGCATCGGTAAAGCCGATATCGGACAACATGGAAAAAATATGCGCCATGTTTTCTTGATGACGACTGATGCGAATATGGTCGCGATAGGGAACATAGATGGTTGCATCTGTTTCCTGGCTGAGCCAATCGGCCAGGCCGTAATGCTCGACATGACAGTGGGTCATGACCACATGTTTAAGCCGTTCCAGTGGTAGATTGTGCTGCAGGTATTGTTTAGCACTATCGAGCGGAGGGCCACTATCGAACAGAACCAGTTCACCATTAATTTCAATGCTGTAACAATGTACAGCGCCAACCAGATAGGGGGTTTCAAGAGTATGTTGTTGAGGGATCATAACAGTCACTTACATTGCAATGCTGCATAGATCATACTGCTCAAAAAAATGCAGCTGGGGAATAATTTATCTCTCAGTGGCAACCAGTTTAATGCAACTCAGCAGATTAAAAAAGAAAATTGATTCTTTGAGGTTAATTTTTACACTCTTGTCCGTCTTGAGTCTTAAATCCTGAGAAGCGGAGATAGATTATAAGCACAACCATGAGTACGCAAGCGCAGAGATAAGGAAGCGGCTGGGCCAGCTGGTAAAGACTGGTGCCGATAATCGGACCGAGGATAAATCCTGCCGCTGGACAGGAAGCAATAATTCCACCGATGGCTCCCTGCTCTTCGCTTGATACGGCCAGCGATGCACCTCCGGTAAATGCGGGAGCGACTAGTCCTAATCCTAGACCTTGTGCGCCAGAAACGGCAAAAACGAGGGGAATACTATTCAAAAATGGTAGCAGTGCATAGCCAACCGCAAGTAAGGGTAACCCACAAAAAATCAGTTGTTGCGGTTTCAACGCTAGGCGATTGACTAAAAATGATTGAGAAAAAAAGGACATCAGGGCAGAGATCATCATAGCGGTGCCAAGGACTTGGGCGGTTTTTTGAGCATCAAGGGCAAATTGATCCTGAAAATAGAAACCCATGGTCTGGGTCATCATAGAAAAGGCGATGAAGGTAAAGAATCCAGTCAGCACATAAGCGCGGTAACGCTTATCAAGCCACTGCAGTTTTTTATTCTTTTTTGCCTGGTGTTGGCTGCGAGCGGGTTCTTTCAGCGTCATTGCAATGATAATCAGTGCTAACAAGGTAATGGTCGCGGCAATGTATAGTGGTGCCAAAAGACCAAAAAATACCAGGATGCCACTGAGTGCCGGGCCTAAAATTGCACCGAGAGTACGTGCAGCACCAAGGCGGCCCATGCCCGCAACGCGCTGCTCCTTACTGGTTGTATCTGCTATATAGCCTGCTGCGGCACTCGGTGCAGCAGACATGAGTGATGCCATCAGGACGCGACTGACCATAATAAGTGCAAATAGAGCCAGGCCGGAAAGGTAGCCTTTAAATCCTAATAGAAACATGGTGGCAAAGGTGCTACAGCCTCCAACATATCCAGCCAGACCAAGGAGTAGAATCGGTTTGCGGCCAACCCGGTCACAGGTTCGGCCCCAGATTGGACTCATCATGGTGTAGGTAATGGCAGAACCACTGATAATAATGCCAACCTGGATTTCTTTTAGGCCAATTTCACGGCCTAGAGGGGCTAGCAATGAAAATGTCATGGACTGACCAATGCCAATGGCGAGGACGCTGGATAAAACCAATAGGGATGCTATTTGAGAGCGTTTTGAAACAGGATTGTTCTGGGTGTTCATATTTATGCCGTTTTTATCTGGTGTCAGTACCGGACTGGCACTGAATAGTCTTTCGGTGTGGAAAGAAAGTTGTGCTTTTAAAGGATGTTTAAAGTCTGGTTTGAACTATGATTTGGACTTAGAAAGGCCCGAGGCAAACTCAATAGCATTCAGGCGGCAGGCCAGAATACAGGCCCCGCAACTTAAGCACAGGGCAAAACTGACAACGGCTTTTTTACGACCACAGCCATCATTGTCTGTTGGCTCCAGAGATAAGGCGCCTGGTTGGCAACTGGCGACGCAGGCTCCACAGCTGCTACAGTGATTCAGAATAACAACGGGCACAAGTACCTCCGAAAGAGAGGGTGAGCTGTTATGCGATTAACAGTTATTCAGTCGTGGGAAGAAATGCTGTAAAGCTGTCTGCTAAGTGAGAGTACAATCCAATACTTTGTGTTGCCTGACATAATAGCTCGGGTTCGGCAAGAAAATCACGCAGAAAAAGAATTTCTGATGCTTTCAGGTAGCTGATGAAAGGTGACTTAAGTTTGTCACCGAGCAGATTACAGAGTGTTTCAACGGCATTCATGCTCCATGGTAGTTCTTTAACCCGCCCGGCGCGTTCCAATAGTTTATTGAGATAAAACAGTAAACAGGTATCGACACTCTCAATATTGTAGCGATGACCGGGAAGAATCTGTTTCTCCCTGAGGGTTGCCAGTTTGATCAGGCTATTGCAGTAGGCATGATAGTTTTTAAAGCGCTGCCCGGATAACAGGTCGACATCTAAAAGTGGTGTCTGAAATATGCCTGTCAATAGGACATCGCCACTAACGGCCCAATTTTCACCCTGCAGAACCAGGTCACTTTGGGAATGTCCAGGACATGAAAGAGGAGTAATGCCAAGCTTTTCTGCCAGGTCGCTTTCCTCGATAATCTGATAGTTTATTGGCTCGCTGATGCCAATTTCATTAACGCTTTCACGCCCTAAAAAGCGGACCACAAAATCTTCATCGAAACCGATCTGATGGAGAATGTCATGGAGAAGGTCGCGGCGACGCTCCTGATTTTGGAAGCGTAGTGCATCGCGAAAAGGTAAGTAAATTGTCGCATCAGTTTCTTTTTCTAGCCAATGAGCAAGACCAAAATGATCAAGGTGGCAATGAGTGACTATAACATGTTTCAGTTTACTTAGATCAAGGTTTGAACGCAGATATTCTGTGGCCGCAAGGGTTGGCGGTCCGGTATCCATAAGGACGAGTTCCCCATCGACTTCTGTGCTGTAACAATGGACCGCGCCGACGAAGTAGGGGGTATCTATGGTGTGTTGGTGAGGAATCATGAACAGGAGTTTAGCCCCACACGGTTACCGGAAACAAGGGAAACCGTGCGAGGCCGCGAAATTTGAGATTTCAGATCTGAAATCTCATCCGATTTTGCCAGATCTGCTAAAAATTATAAGTTAACTGAATGCTGAAGATGTCGACAGCATTTTCATATTCTCCAACGACCGTACCACGGAAGTAATCTTCTGACTCAGAATCAGTGGTTGTGTACTTTGCCATTTTTGAATCGTCAACAAACAGGTGAACGTAGCCCGCATCAAGAACAAGGTTGTCAAGAATATTGTATCCGGCTCCTAAGCTCAGCCATATGCGGTCCTCACCCGGAATTCGTGGCGTACGGTAGGCATCGGAAATTGGCGTCTGATCGTAGGCAGTGCCAAGTCTTAGCATTAAGGCCTCTGTAGCCTGGTAAGTCGCGCCGATAGAATAGCGCCAGGTGTCATCCCAGTTTTCAGTTGTTGTTGTACTGGATTTGCCACCGAAGGTATCATCGAATTCAATGGTTAATTCGTCAAAGGAACTCCATCCTGTCCAGGTGATATCGGCCATAATTGCAAGCTTGTCATTGATTTGGTGGTAAGCGCTCAATGATGCCGACTGTGGAAGGGTGATTCTCCCGATAATATTTTGGGTTTCAAATGCAGAGGAAAATGCTGCCATCGTTGTTGGAATATCTGCTTCAACTTCTCCCTCAAGCTTTTGTTTTACTTCTGATCGATAAGAAACACCGATACGAGTATCGTCGCTGAATTGATACATAATGCCAAAATTGTATCCGAAACCCCAGTCATCACCCTCATTGGTTGCCAGGATGTCATAGTCAGTATCACTAATATGGCTTGGGTCAGTCGTTGCCTGGTAATAAGCGACACCACCATCGACCATACTTGAAAGGGTTGCTTTCATGTACATTGCATTAAGCCCGATCCCAATGCTGAGTTTATCTGTGACTGCAAAAGCTACCGCTGGATTGATATTAATCGTCATGACATCAGACTCAATGGCATGATAGCGACCAACCCAAGTGTCGTCATATTCGGTTGCCAGGCCAAACGGGGCATTAATTCCTAACCCAAAAGCAAACTTTTCTGAAACCTTATTAGTGTAATAGAAGTTAGGCACAATTTTATCGATGCCTGCCTGCCCGCTATTGTTGGATCCGAGATCAGCTCCAAGGAAATTGGTAGCCTGCTCAGATTTGAATTTCACCGAAGGTATTATATAATGAACACCCACAGTTGCCTGTTGCCCTTCAAGTAGCATCATGCCGGCAGGGTTAAAGTAGACAGTGCTTGGGTCGTCTGCGCTGGCAGCACCACCAGCAAAAGAAACACCGAGACCGGAAACGGATTGTTCAATAATCGAAAAGCCGGAAGCAAAGGACTGCCCGCACCATAAAAGCAGCAGCGCTGTGAGCAAAAGTAGAGATTTATTGCGCATAAACATGAGGTCCCTTTCATAAAAAGCTTACTAAAGGCAAAAAAGAAAAACTTTGTAACGAAATTTGGTCATAGTATTCGAATTTGTGTGTTTGACGCAATAAAACACTATTCTTTTGTATAAAATATAAGGTGAATCCTTATTTGCCTTAACTTTGGTTGATTTCTTGACACCCTATAAGCGCCTGTGTTAACGAATCCAAGGTGTAAACATATCGTCGTACATACCTAAATTTCCGCGGTATTGAAGCGCTCTTCTCAGGGAGAAATAAATTATGAATCATCAGCAATCGGAAGCTTTGTTTAATGCTGCCAAAAATGTTATTCCCGGGGGCGTTAACAGCCCGGTACGGGCGTTTAAGTCGGTTGGAATTAATCCGATTTTTATTGAAAAAGCCGCTGGCTCTAAGATCTATGATGCCGACGGTAACGAGTATATTGATTATGTCGGTTCATGGGGGCCAATGATATTAGGTCATTGTCACCCAAAAGTTGTAGAAGCGATACGTGAAACCGCTCTTAGCGGAGCTTCTTTTGGTGCTCCTACCGCCCGTGAAACCGTTCTGGCTGAACTGGTTATTGAGGCTTATCCCAACATTGAAAAAGTACGGATGGTGTCTTCCGGAACCGAAGCGACTATGAGCGCTATCCGTCTGGCCCGTGGCTACACCGGCCGTGATAAGATTCTTAAATTTGATGGTTGCTACCATGGTCATGCTGATTCATTACTGGTGAAGGCTGGTAGTGGTGCTGCAACTTTTGGTGTGCCAACCTCTCCGGGTGTTCCTGCTGATTTTGCTAAATATACCCTGACCGCCAACTACAATGACCTTGAAGATGTTAAAGGCCTGGTTGCTGCCAATAAAGGTGAGATTGCCTGCATTATCCTTGAGCCCATCGCGGGCAATATGGGCTGTGTGCCGCCTGCTACAGGCTTTCTTGAAGGTTTACGCGAACTCTGTACCGCTGAAGGAATCGTGCTGATCATTGATGAAGTTATGACCGGCTTCCGGGTCGCTTTTGGTGGTGCTCAGGAGCGCTTTGGCATTCAGGGTGACCTGGTCACACTGGGTAAAATTATTGGTGGTGGCCTGCCTGTCGGCGCTTTTGGTGGTAAGCGGGAGATTATGGAAAGCCTTTCTCCAGAAGGTGGTGTGTATCAAGCAGGGACTTTGTCTGGTAACCCCCTGGCAATGAGTGCTGGTATCGCCACTCTGTCACTGATCAAAGAAGAAGGTTTTTATCAGCAACTTGAAGAAAAAGCTACTTATCTGGAAAAAGGCTTATTACAGGTAACTTCCGCAAGTAACGTACAAACCTGCTTCCAGCGTGTTGGAGCAATGTTCTGTACTTTCTTCTGTGCTGGCCCGGTTAATTCGTTTGCTGATGCCGTTAATAGTGATACGGAACTGTTCAGTCGTTATTTCCGGGGAATGCTCGATCAGGGTATCAATCTGGCCCCATCGCAATTTGAAGCTGGCTTTATGAGTATTGCTCATAGCCAGGAAGATCTTGACAAAACCATTGCCGCAGCAGAGACAGTTTTCAGGCAATTGACTTAATAAAAGTGCAAGAAAATTGTATACTTTATACAGTGTTTAAAGTGTAAATATTTAAAATTATAAGTTTTTATAGGTTTTGTATTTTTATTGTATGCAGACAAAGCAATTGACTTTGAGCCTTGATTGTGCTAATTGAATGCGCTTTGAAGGCTCTATAAAAAATGCCTATTCGAAGTTGCGATTAAGATGAGCGAAGAACGACGCCAATTATTTAAAAGCCTGGGGTTCCTGTCCAGTGTAGGAATATCTCTGGTTGCAGCCATATTGATTGGTTTGGCGATGGGGCACTATCTTGATCTGTGGTTTGATACCAAACCGATTTTTACCCTGATTATGTTGGGTTTCGGTGTCGTTTCGGGCTTTCGTAATGTGTTTATCCTGACTAAGCGTGAACTACGTCGTCAGGAGCAGCAGGAAGATGCGGATGACGGACAGGGATGATTTGTTACTGGCTGAAATGGCCCGTCGCAATTGGTTCATACTTGTTGTTCTGCTTCTGCTCAGTCTGTTGTGGTGGGATTTAAGAATTTCATTGGCTGTTCTCGCTGGTGGCGTTCTGGCAATCTTAAATTACCGTATGCTTGGCAAATCCCTGGTGAGGTTGTTGGGTGATCCGCAACGTTCTGCCCAGAAGGGGTTTCAGTTCAATTATATGTTTCGCCTGCTGTTTGTTGCCTGTGCCATTTATTTACTGTTGGTACGGGGCGGGCTCAGTCCATTGGCTCTTTCGGTTGGACTGTCTGTAGTCGTCGTGAATGTATTGATAACAACGTTGAAACGTCTTTATTAATGTATTGATATTCGAACAGGAGAAGGCAATGACCCACCCATTTTTATTTCTTCAATGGCTTGAGCAGCAGCTACACATTCATATCGGCGAGCATGTCATGTACGCTTGGTTTGTTATGATTGTGCTTATTGCCGTTGCTTTTCTCGCTTCGCGTTCAATCAGTCTGATTCCTTCGGGAATGCAGAACTTCATGGAAACAATTGTTACCGGTGTTGAAGGTTTGATTGACGAAACCATGGGTGAAGAGGGGAGAGCATTTTTCCCGCTGATCGCAACTTTTGCCCTGTTTATTCTGGTCAGCAACCTGATCGCACTGATTCCCGGTTTTTATCCGCCTACTGCAAATCTCAATACCAATGCTGCTCTGGCTCTGATTGTTTTTGCTATGACGCATATTATTGGTTTTAAAAAGCATGGTGTTGCTTACCTTAAGCATTTCATGGGGCCGATCATCTGGTTGGCGCCACTGATGTTTATTATTGAGATCATTGGTCACCTGGCCCGTCCATTGTCATTGACTTTACGTCTGTTCGGAAACATGTATGGCCACGAAATCGTCCTGATGATTTTCTTTGCTTTGGTGCCCTTGTTCCTGCCAATTCCAATGATGTTGATGGGTGTTCTGGTCGCTTTTATTCAGACCTTTGTCTTCACATTGTTAGCGATGATCTATATTGCCGGTGCGCTTGAAGAGGCACATTAAGTCTGATCGAATTACAAAATTTACGGTTATTAATTTTAAATGACGGCCGTTGAATAGTTTTCATCCGGAAACGGCCCTTTTCCGCTGTGGCTGTGTCAATCTGCGGGCTTGTTTGTGCGACGTAAAGTACTACGTCTCCGCACAAGCCCTTGATTTCCTTGCCACAACGAAAAATTGCTCGTTTCCAATCTGAAAACTTGAAAGTTTCAATTTAGAGTTATCGGATAGAAACTAAATAAATTCTACCGCTTTGCACAGGGGTGTAAGGCAAGTCCCATATGAAGATGGGAACAATCAAACGAGGTGTGTACAAAGGAGAAGGTATTATGGAATTTTTTACTTGGTGTGTTCTTGCTGCTGGTTTGGGTATGGGTATCGGTTCTATCGGTACTGGTCTTGGTCAGGGTATGGCTATCAAGAGCGCCTGTGAAGGTGTTGCTCGTAATCCCGGTGCTTCCGGTAAAATCCTGACCACAATGATGATCGGTCTGGCTATGATCGAGTCTCTGGCAATCTACGTTTTCGTTGTTGCCATGATTATTCTGTTTGCTAACCCGTTCACTGAGCAGGTTGTCGAACTGTTGACTCACTAATAAGTCCAGTAAAAAAAGAAATACCAAGGACGGTATCCGGTGATACCGTCCTTTTTTGTATATTGTATACAGTTTAAAATGCTCAGAAAAATAAAAATATCCGTGTATTTCAGTCAGTTATTAGTTTTTCTGATATTCTTAAAAGAGATTTTTAGTTGCATTAATTCCGGGATGAGGTTACTGTCGCGGCATGTATTCTAAAATCTATATGTAATTTAATCTCACGAAAAAATCACGTTACCTGTTAAGTTTTTAGATTGGGAATGAGTAATTTTCCATTGTGCCAAGAAAACAACGGTTTTGCATTAAATACGAAGCTCTTTACGTCGTACAAGCAAATCCGCAGCTTGACACAGTCGCGGCGGAAAAGGGTCGTTTCCGGATAAAAACTAATTAAATGAGGACCTGCCACCTCTCTGGTTGTTGTTTTTTCGACCACTGTATGTTGTCCTTCCTGATAAATGCATTGGATTGGCATACAGGGAATTGCAAACCTGTTCTCAAGGAGTATGTTCATGCGAAAGTTTCTTTTTTGTTCACTGCTGTTAGCGCTTTTTCTCTGCGCTTCTCAAGCACTGGCCGAGGGGGTCGTTGCGTCTCCTGAGACGTGTCTGGAATGTCATGACGATGTCACTTCGGCCGAGGAGTTCAGCAATTCAGTACATGGAGCTAATGGTTGTGTTGCTTGTCATACCGATCTGATCGATATTGATAAGCATATGGAAGGTGAACTCATGCCGGAACCGGTGAAGTGTGTTCGCTGCCATAAAGAAGAGACCGAGCAACATTATGCCAGTGTCCACCAACTCAATGAGATCAGCTGTACCATTTGTCACTCCGAAATTCACAGTCAGCAAGCTTGGGAAGGCGATAAAAATATCGCTGTAGCCAAGTGTTCTGAATGTCATGATGAGTCCCATGAGGATTACGCAACGTCTGTTCACGGTCAGGCGGTTGCCGATGGCAATATGGACTCTGCCTCTTGTATCGATTGTCATAACCTGCATGAAATCAAAGAGCTTGGCGATGCCAACGATCCAGAAGTAAGGGCGTTTCATACCAGTGTCTGTTTAGACTGCCATGGCGATGAAGAAATGATGGAAAATAATGGTATTACAACCATCGCTGTCGAGACCTACCTGGAAAGTTATCATGGTAAAAACTTTGCCCTTGGTTTTCCTGAAAAGGTCGCCGGTTGTGCCGATTGCCATACCTCACATGCTGTTTTGCCAAAGGATGACGCCAATTCAAGTATTCATGGCGAAAATCTGGTGAAAACCTGTGCAAAGTGCCACGAAAATTCATCCGCCCAGTTCGTTAAGTTCTATTCCCATGGAAAAATGACTGATAAAGAGAATTATCCAATTCTCTACTATACCTACGTCAGTATGACTATTCTTCTGGTCGGTACTTTCCTGGTATTCTGGATTCACACCCTGTTGTGGTTGTTCCGTGGTTTTGTCGAAAATCGCGAAAAGAAGCGGGCGTTGATTGCTGGCCATCATCATGTGATCAAAGACCCGCATAAGATTTATCGCCGTTTTCAGCCGATTCATATTTTCTTGCATTTACTCGTTATTATCAGCTTCCTGCTCCTGTCGTTGACTGGTCTGCCACTGAAATTTGCCGATCAGCAGTGGGCTGTGGTCATGATGAATATGTATGGTGGCTCTGCTAATGCAGCATTCCTGCACCGGGTTGGTGCGGTGATTACCTTTGTTTACTTTGCCTCCGCGTTGTTTATGAGTGCCAAGTTCCTCTTTTACAAACTGCAGTATCCTGCAGAGTTCTTCCAGCGTCTGTTTGGTCCTGAATCTCTCTGTCCAAACCTGCGTGATATTCAGGATGTCACCAATATGGTGCGTTGGTTCCTGTTCCTAGGACCAAAGCCGACTTTTGATCGCTGGACGTACTGGGAGAAATTCGACTTTATCGCTGTTTTCTGGGGTATGTTTGCCATTGGCGGTTCCGGTTTAATGCTCTGGTTCCCGGAATTCTTCGGTAGTTTCCTGCCGGGCTGGATTTTTAATGTGGCAACCATTATCCATTCGGATGAGGCGTTGCTGGCAACCGGATTTATCTTTACCGTTCACTTCTTCAACACTCATGGGCGGCCAGAAAAGTTCCCGATGGATTTCGTTATCTTTAATGGTGAACTGCCTAAAGAAGAGTTTATTGAAGAGCGGGGCGATCAGTGGAAGCGCTATGAAGAAGAAGGTATCCTTGAGCAGTATGAGAAGGATAAACCAAGCAGTATTGCTTACGACTTTATTATTAAAGGATTTGGTTTTACCGCTGTACTGATTGGTATCATCTTACTTGCTCTGATGATTTACGCCTTCACCGTGGGCGGACATCATTTCTAAGTAGTGTCGTCTTTGCTCAATCCGAAAGGGGTTGCCGTTCGGCAACCCCTTTTTTTGCAGGGAACTCAAATTATCTGTTAGCATTGATAAATTGAGATGAGCTCTTTGCCAAGAGGCATATTTATGGTTGATAAAGATATTGTTTTTTCAATTTTAGCGATTGCTGTTTATGTTGTTGGTGGAATAGCAACATTCACCGGAATCGTTTTTATCTTTCTGTTAAAGACAAAAGATATGTGGGGCCTGGGCAGTGCTGACAGTATGGGCTATTTGCTTGTTTGTGTTGGCTTGGTACTGTCGATACTCGGTGTTCTGGTTATGAGGATTTTACGTAACCGCATCTGACTTATTTTTGCTAGTAGGCACTGGAATTATTCTCCATTTTTATGAATAAGAATGGTGAGTTGTGAAAAGGTCAGGACGCTGGTATCTTGATGCTTGATTCACGCCTTTGTCATCCTGCGTGATTGACGCTAAACCAAAAAGTAAAAAGGATAGAAAATGAGTATGAAAGAGAAGTTTTGGTTGAATGCAGAAGATACTGCACTATTGATCATAGATATTCAGGAAAAACTGGTCCCGGCAATGAATAAGGAACTATGTGAGCCTTTACTGCAGAATACCGAACTATTGCAGCAGGGATTTGCTGCGGTTAAGCGACCTGTACTAGCGACAGAACAGTACCCACAAGGGTTGGGACATACTGTTACGGCACTAAATGAGGCTATTACTGATAGTGCTGTCGCCAAGGTATCGTTTAGTTGCTGTGGAGAACCTGATTTCCTTGCTGCCCTAGAAAAATGCGGAGCTAAGCAGATTGTCGTTACCGGTATGGAGACCCATGTCTGTGTTTTGCAGACCGTGTTTGATCTGCTTGATCGTGGCTATATTGTTCATCTGGTCAGGGATGCTGTCGCTTCACGCTTTGTCAGTGATTACGAAAATGCTTTGTCTTTGGCAGAGCAAGCAGGTGCTGTTATTACTACAACTGAGACTGCTTTATTTCAGCTGGTAAGAGTTGCCAAAGGGGATGAGTTTAAAGCTATCTCTAAATTGGTGAGACAGCGTCAGCCATAGGCTGCTTTATTCCTTTTAAGGCTGAACATTTATGTCTAACTTACTGCTAATTATCCTTATGGTTGCCGGTGGCGTAGCTGTCGCCGTGCAGCCATCTATTAATGCCCGCTTGGCTGAGAAAACTGGTTTCCTGGAAGCGGCAACCATCTCTTTTGCGGTAGGAACAGCAATTCTTTTGATAACCTCATTTCTTGCCAGTGGCGGGAGTCTACGTCGTGCCAGCGAGGCACAGTGGTGGCAATTGAGCGGTGGTTTGTTTGGTGCTTTTTTTGTCACCATGACAATTGTTGGTGTGCCGCGTATCGGAACAACAGCGGTGCTGGCTTTGACTATTGTTTCGCAGCTAGCCGCCGGAGTCGTTATGGATCATTACGGTTTGTTTGGCATGCGTGAGATCCCTTTTGACCTGCGCCGTATCCTTGGAATTTTATTGTTGTTGGTCGGTGTTTATTTGATTTGTAAGCGCTGAAATAAGGCCTGATGCTTGAGGTTCGAGGTGCAAAATTCAATGACCAATGACCAACCTCTACAATCCTGTCAATTTTGGTATTTCCTATGACTAAGTCCTGTCTTCAGCCAGTTATCGGTAAAGTAAAGGTCGGTAGTTACATTTCTGTTGTTGCTTTTTGTCTGCTGGGAATTATCTGGGGAAGCTGTTTCATTTATATGAAAATGGCAGTTCGTTTTATCTCTCCCGTTCAAATAGTTTTTTTGCGAGTGTTATTCGGGGTTATTCCTGTTGCTCTCCTGGCTTATTCCAGGGGCGCTCTGAAGTGGGCTCATGCGCGTCATATCGGGCACTTTCTGGTCATGGGAATTCTGGCTACAGCCCTTTATTTCTGTGCCTTTGCCAAGGGGACGTCACTACTGTTATCCGGGGTTGCTGGTGCTGTCAGCGGTGCTGTGCCTCTCTTTTCGTTTCTTCTGGCGTTGGTTTTTATTGCTGAGGAAAAGGCGACGCGGACCAGGTTATTAGGCATAGCAATCGGCTTTTTGGGTGTGTTAGCTATTGCTAGACCAAGTGGAAGTGATCTGTCTTGGACTAGCCTGGAAGGAATATTTTATATGTTGGCAGGATCTTTAAGTGTTGGATCCTCTTTTGTTTATGCCCGAAAATTTATCATTCCTCTCCATATACCTGCCGTTGCCCTGGCAACCTACCAATTGACAATAGGCTTATTGCTATTGACGCTATTTACTTCCTTTGAGGGTATGGGCCGTGTCTTTAATGATGGCGGAGCTGCCACTGCCTTGATTATTGGTCTGGGGCTGTTGGGTACCGGATTTGCCTATATAATCTACTATTATCTGGTCGACAGTATGGGAGCAGTGGCCGCTTCCTCTGTTACATATCTTCCTCCAGTGGTGGCCTTGTTGATAGGTTCATTTATTGTTGGTGAACCGATCTCTATGCTCGATTATCTCGCTACTGCTTTTATCTTTCTGGGTGTGTTTTTATTGAAAAAGAAGTGACGAAGCGTGCGTTTTAAGGTTCGTCCTGCCAGAAATAGCCGAATGGATCCTCTTTTATTGTTTGCAATAAACGCCCGACTTCAAGGGTAGGTTGACTATTCAGATAAAGCTTCCAGCGATCATCATCCTGATAATGGAGGGTCCACTGGTTCAGTTCGAGCGTATAACGTAGCCTGGCCATGCCTATTTCGGTGTGCTTATCAGGGTCGTTGCGATGGCGGCGGACTTCAAACAGGAACACGCTGCAGCCATCAATGCGAAAACGCACGATACGCGGCTGATATTTGTCGTTGGCAGCGGCCAGGCAGAATTCATCGAGTAATCGTTCTGCCTGGCGCTGAAGCAGTTCTGGTAGCTTATTGATCATGGCGGACATTCGGCGCAGGCAGAGCGGAATAGATTTGTACTTAAGTAGCGATCTCCACGATCTGGTAGCAGGGCAACGATGGTTCCCTGATCAATATTTTCAGCAATCTGCAGGGCTCCAGCTACGGCAGCTCCACTTGACATGCCAGCAAACAGGCCCATTTTTAAGGCTAGCTGGCGAGTGGTTTCATAGGCAATGTCATCAGCGATAAGGATTTTTTCACTCAGCATCTTTTGGTCGTAGATTGCCGGGACAATCGCTTCCTGCATATTTTTCAGTCCCTGAATTTTGTGACCAAGTCCTGGTTCAACACCAATAACTTTGACGGTTGGCGCGTAATCAGCAAAGTAGCGACACATTCCCATTAAAGTCCCAGAGGTTCCCATGCCGGCGACAAAATAATCGATATCGCCATCACATTGATCCATGATTTCTGGTCCTGTTGTTTCGTAGTGAGCCAAGGGGTTGTTGGGGTTGCTGTACTGATTTGGCATGTAGTAGCGGTCAGGGTCTTCAGCTAGAATCTTATGAGCCAGGTTGATAGCTCCATCGGTCATCTGGCAGCCTGGGGAGAGAACCGTTTCGGCACCGTATGCTTCCAGAATGCCGCGTCGCTCAGTGCTGACACAGGCAGGCATAACTAACTTTACCCGATAGCCCTTTGCTGCACCGATCATGGCGATGGCAATGCCGGTATTGCCACTGGTCGGTTCAAGAATAATTTTGTCTTTGGTCAACTCGCCACTTTCTTCGGCTTTTTCAATCATGTAAAGAGCAGGACGATCTTTGACTGAACCTCCGGGGTTGCTGCCTTCTAGCTTGGCGAGCAGGCGGACACCGGGTTTATTCACCAGGCTGGAGATATCCACCAGAGGGGTGTTGCCGACCGCTTGCACAAGGGCTGGTATAAAGGTGTTACGTGGCTGAGTTTTTAACATTTGCTACTCCATTTATATGATTCCATGTAAGGGACCACCTGCTGTGGCAAGCTGGTCAACCTGTTTTTCTATCTCCGGGTCATCGATTAATGCTGGAGCATGGTGAGGTTTTTGACGTGCATCAATGATCAGTGACCCTTTGCAACCCCAGTGTTTCGCCGCCGTAAAGCTATCGATCCCATAAATATCTGCAGCTGGATTAGAGCGGGTAAAGGTTGTCCAAACCCAATTATTGAGAGTCGCAGCACAAAAATGACTATCATCAACAACGATAATCAGCGGAAAATTGTTGATTGGAGCCGTCTGATCAAAATACTTACAGAAGCGGATAAGATCCTTGTCTGCACCAGGCGTATAGGTCTGACAGGCAGGGCCTTCAATAAGTAGCACGCCAGGCATGGCGATGCGTGGATTTTTGAAGCTGCGAGGCAGCTTTAGATCCGTTGGTATGGATGTTGGTAGTTTAAACCGTTTTGGACCGACGGCAGCAATGACAACTTTAGAGCCCTGGTTGAGACCGTGCCCACTGTAATCGAGGGTGTCAATGGTCGTGCAGGTTTGGAAATGCAGGTCACGGTGCCAGTCGACGCGGGTCAGGATATGTTCAAAAAAAGCTTCAACATTATGTACGTCGAGAGTTTGATCATCTTCTTCGGCACAGATGAACAGGTATTTTGCCAGTGATAACTGTCCCTGGCCCAAAATCGCATTCGCTTGAGTCAGTAATTCCTGAGGGCGTTCGCGTTTTGTGTAAGGCGTGTATCGTTCACTGCCGATGGCAAGCAGCAGGGGGTGAACACCGGCAGCATCAACGGCATGGACAGCTTTTATACCGGGCAGAACATCCGGAATCAGGGCACCAGTAAGTTCGTGGATGAAGGCACCAAAACTGGTATCTTCCTGAGGCGGACGACCCACGGTGGTGAATGGCCAGATGGCATCAGGGCGATGATAAACACGCTCCACCCGTAGGACAGGAAAATCATGAGCAAGGCTGTAATAGCCGAGATGATCACCAAAGGGGCCTTCCGGTTTCTGCTGGGTTGGATCAATAATTCCACAGATAACAAAGTCTGCCTCAGCCGGCATCGGTAGAAATTTGTCATAGTGAACCATCGGCATACGATGGCCGCCTAGCAGCCCGGCAAAGGCAAGTTCCGGCATCCCCTCAGGTAGCGGCATGACTGCTGCTACAGTCAGACTGGGAGGCCCACCGACAAAAATATTAACGCGAAAAGGTTTACCCTGCTGCAGAGCTTGTTGGTGATGGAGGCCAATACCACGGTGAATCTGATAGTGAAGGCCAACCTCGCGGTCAGGAAGGTAGCGATTTCCACCCATTTGGACACGATACATTCCCAAATTGGATGATCTCAGCCCTGGTTTATGAATACTTTCGCTATACACCTGTGGCAAAGTAATAAAAGGGCCACCATCATCGGGCCAGCTTTTTATCTGAGGTAGCTCACTTATAGTTGTCTGATGACTAAGAATAGGAGCTTTTTTGACCTGTTTGGGTAACAGGTGCCACGCTGCTGTCGGAGCTGATAGGATCGCCCCAGGAGATTTTAGCAGTGTTTTCGGGTCGAGTTTTAAATTGACCAGGGTTTCGACCTGACGCAAGGTATCGCGAAACAGGTAGCGGGTTCTGGCTAAGGTTCCGAACAGGTTAGCAACTGCCGGAAATTTACAGCCGTTAAGGTTGGTAAATAGCAGGGCAGGTCCCTGGCTTTGATAAACACGGCGCTGAATCGCACCAGCAAGCAGGTTAGGGTCAATAGGTTGATCAATTGTGATCAGCTGGCCACTTTGTTCAAGATCGTTTATGGCTTGCCGCAGTGTCTTGTATCCCATTGCAGAACTCTCGCTTCCAAATACAAGCTATCTTCCCGTAACAGTGGGGCATAGCTTAATGAACTTTTGATGATAACGAAGGTCAGGCCGTTTTTATACTTCAGGCAGCCTGAAAAGGCAATGCCGACCTCATAGAACAATAAATGTTTTGTTTCCCGAATTTGTTGGCATAATCAGTGTATGTCATTCAGGTTGAAGAGGAATAGCCTGTGGCACAACAGAGTCAGGACCAACACTCTGTGCGTCTACAGGCTGAAAGGACGTTTTTATCTGTATCAGGGGGTTGGGTCGATATTATGCGTGTGCGGTTAGCCATTAAATATACAGTAATTTCGAGTGTTGTGTTGTTGCTTGTCATGTCTGGTTCAGCTTTTCTTCATATCACTAAAGTTCAGGGTGTCTTTCTTGAAGAGGCGAAGGTGGATACGGATGTTCTGCTCGAGATGATTCTGCGCGACACCTACCATATGATGCTCGAAAATGACCGTAATCAGCTGCAAATGACCATGGTTGAAACCGCCAGGGCGCCACGCATTTCCCGCATTCGTATCCTTGGTAAAGAGGGCGTTATCAGCTTTAGCAGCATGCCTAATGAAATTGGCACCCGGTTGCCGGAAACAGCAGATAGTTGTGTGTTCTGTCATGTAGAGGGGAGTAAAGCTTTACTAGATGCTCCTATTGAGTCTCGTAGTCGCACTTTTAGTGATGACCATGGTCATCAATATTTGAATGTGACACGGGCAATTTATAATGAGCCTAATTGCTCGAATGCGGCCTGTCATTTTCATTCACCACAGGATAAAAAAATCGGTGTGCTTGACGTCGCAGTATCCTTGGAGCCAATGGTCCAGTTGGCTCATTCGCACCATAAGGATGTCATTGTTTCTACTTTTGTGATGCTGTTGATTTTATCCTTATGTCACTATTTGCTAACGCGAGTTTATATTTGTAATCCGATTCAGGGCATCCTGGAGCAGACTCAGGCCCTGTCTCAGGGGGACTTAATGGCCAGGATTAAAAAACCTGGCAATGATGAAATCGGGCGCTTGGGCCATTCATTTAATGAGATGGCAGATAATCTGGCTCAGGCTCAGTCTGAGCTTAAAGAGTGGGGGAGCACGCTGGAGCACAAAGTTGAAGAGCGGACTGAAGAGATTCACGCCATGCAGGATCAGTTATTGCGCTCCGCCAAGCTAGCGTCAATGGGGGAGTTGGTCGCGGGTATCGCGCACGAAATCAACAATCCTTTGACCGGTATTTTGATGTTTGCTTCACTGTCGTCAAAAAGTAAAGATTTGCCCGACCAGGTTAAGGAGAATCTGGATATTATTGTTTCCGAAACCAATCGTTGCGCTAAAATTGTGCGTGGCTTGCTTGAATTTGCTCGTGAGTCAATTCCTGAAAAGAAACCAGAAGCGATTAATCGTGTCATCAAACATTCTTTAGACCTGGTTTCGCAGCAGGCTATTTTTCAGAATATTAACGTTGAATGCTATCTTGATGCTGATCTCCCTGAGCTGTCTATTGATGCCGATCAATTTCAGCAGGTCTTCTTTAATATGTTTATCAATGCCGGGCAGGCCATGGTCCATGGTGGCACACTGACGATTAAAACCTCATTGAACCAGGGAGGGCGTTCGGTATGTGTGCAGATAAGAGACACCGGTCTGGGTGTCAGTAAAGAAAATATCGGGAGTATTTTCGATCCTTTCTTTTCGACCAAGTCAGATAAAGGCTTTGGTCTTGGACTGTCGGTGACTTATGGCATTATCCGTAATCATGGCGGGCGTATCGATGTTAAAAGTGAAGAGGGGCAGTGGACCCATTTTACCATCTGTCTGCCGGTTAAAGAGGGCGATATTCTTTATGATAAAGAAAGCTGACTGAGCCTGCTGGTTTATCCTGACTAAGTACGTTTGATGCGCTTGAAAGGGCAAGGATCAAGACGTGTGATCTTTGACAGAAATGCCGAGTTTCTTCAGTAGCGCCTGAAAGTTAGGTCTGAGCATACCGGTTTCTTCCGCTGCTTTGGTCACATTCCAATTATTCCGTTCAAGGGCGGCATAAACGAAGGCCTTTTCAACCGGTTCAACCGCTTGCTCCCTGACTTTACGTTTAATTTCTTTGAGTTCTTCAGAAGTCAGTGGGGCGGTAATTTCGTGAGTCTCCTGTTCCTCTTTTGCTGAACCAGGAAGCTCCAGGCAGTCGCTTTGGATCAACTCCCCCTGACTTAGAACAACCGCACGTTCAATAATATTTTCGAGTTCACGCACATTACCAGGAAATGGATAATCATGCAGAGCCAGATGGGCATCGGCAGATAATCCTTTAATGTCCTTCCCGATCTCCTCAGCAAATTTTTTCAGAAAATAACCGATCAGTAATGGGACATCACCACTGCGATCACGCAATGGCGGAAGGTCAATAGGAATGATATTGAGGCGAAAATAAAGATCGTCACGAAAATCACCGGCGGCAACCATCTTTTCCAGACTGCGATTGGTGGCTGCGATCAGCCGAATATCGATAGCCGTTGCCTTGGTACCGCCAATGGGGGTCACTTCCCGTTGTTGCAGAACCCGTAGCAGTTTGGCTTGTGTTGCCATACTTAAATTGGCGATTTCATCCAGAAAAAGAGTGCCACCGCTGGCGACCATAAACAGGCCGGGCTTAGATTGAGTTGCTCCGGTAAATGATCCTTTAACATGGCCGAATAGCTCACTTTCAAGCAGGTTTTCTGGCAAAGAATTACAATCAACGGCAACAAAAGCCTGATCTTTGCGCGGGCTGTGCTGATGAACCGCTCGCGCGACAAGTTCTTTTCCGGTTCCACTTTCACCGGTAATCAGCACCGTACTGTTGGTTGGGGCAACCTGCGTCACCCGGCGAAAGACTTTTTGCATCGCAGGGCTTTTACCAATAAAGGAATCAGATAAAATTGTTTCGCTGTGTGGGGTATTAATCTGAGCTGCTTCCAGATTAAGAATTCGCTTTTTTATCGCGGCGGTGACTTTTTCAAGAATTTGATCCGGTAAAAATGGCTTGGTGAGATATTCAAAAGCGCCATTTTTCATGGCATCAACGGCAGAATCAACCGTTGCAAAGCCGGTTATGATGATGACCGGTACATTTGGCTGGAGCACCTGGATAGTTTTCAGCACATCGATACCGCTCATGATCGGCATTTTCAGGTCGCTGATCACAACACTGAAGTCGCATTTCTGCAGTTTTTCCATACCGATTTTACCGTTAGCAGCAACCTCAACCTGATAACCTTCAAGCGTCAGGCTTTGGCGCAGTCCTTCTCTGATAACGGCTTCATCGTCGATAACGAGAATTTTGTGGCTGGCTGTATCACTCATAATCTGCTTCTCTTTAAGTTGGTTTCGCTCAGATACTCTGTACGACAGAAGAAAATAACTGTATTAGCGACGTAAAAGAACGAAAGCAGGATAGGTCAGACAATTATAAAGCAAATTTCAAGCCGACTTCATAGTAAAGGCGGTGATTGCATCCGTCAAGGAATTGCTGGACGTTGTTGCCTGCCTTTGACCGTTAAATTGCAGGATGAAACAGTGAAAAAATACCTTACATAGATATATTCTAACGTAGAAATATGCTGATTGTATGAAATAAATATTCAATACAGTGAAAAGCGCGATATTTTTTTTGTACGCCTGAAAAAGCCATGCATTTCTATCTGCTTATTTATAATTTCAATGAGTTAGGTATTTTTAGCCAAGAAACACGCTAATATTCACAAAAATAACTGTATTTTTCTATTATACACCCCCTTAAATTATTTCCTTTTTAGTCCTTATTTTTATTCCGACAAAAAATAATGTGAATCTGCTGAGTTACAGATCTTCCTCAATATATTCAAAAAATGGCATACCCTCTGCACATATAAGTATCCCGAACATCCGCATTGCCTTCAGAAGTAGAGGCAATCTCAGCCGGATTGTTGCCAGAAGGAGCAAACTAACGTCGATTACCTTCATGCAGGTAATCGCCTTGTCGCCATGAGGTGGTGTGATGATTGATTTCTTCATGAATGTTGGGCAGGTGGAACAGATTTATACCGTGGTCGATTTCTACACGTACATCAAAGGGCTGGAGTACTTGATCTGCTTGTTACTGTTTACTCTGTTCCCGATTTTCTATCGCTATATCCACAGCGACAAAGATGAATAGCTGAGCGCCAGGGGATGTTTAATAGACTTGAGAGGTCTCGTACTTCGAGAGGCCGAGATGCAAATGAGGAGAAGATGATGAAACTGCCAGGAATACAACCGTTAGCAGTCACACTGGTTTTCTTTACGGTTCTACTGTTTGCCGCAAGTGGCTTTGCTATGGATGATTTCCCAGATGAAGTTGAGCTGGACGCTCTTGCTGACCTGTATGAACCGGTTATTTTTGATCACGCGATGCATGTCGAGGTTGCCGAAGATTGCTCGACCTGTCACCACCATACAACGGGTACCGAACCGGTGAACAGCTACTGTCTGAAATGCCACCAGGGTGAAGAAGACATGGATACTGTTGCTTGTCAGGATTGTCACAGCGGACCAGCTAATAGCACGAAAGATGCTGGCCCAGAGTTTGTCTATCACGACGATCAACCCAACCTCAAGGCTGCGTACCATCTGAATTGTCTGGGTTGTCACCGTGAAGTCGGTGGACCGGTTGGTTGCGAAGATTGTCATGCTAAGACTGAAGCAGGTGATAAGTTTTACCACTCGGGAAAATTTGCTCCGGAAACCTCGCCTACTGATGGCCATGGCCACTGATTGACTGCTTGCTATAAGGAGAGATACAGATGAGTAAAATATCACGAAGAAAATTCCTGGCTGGCAGTATGGCAGGTGGTGCTGCCGTGGTGATGACCCCAGCGAAAAAAGCCCACGCCGCAGGGTCCTTTGAAGGCTTTCCAGACGGTATGGGAGTCCTTGTTGACTTGACCCGCTGTGTTGGTTGTCGCACCTGTGAGGCGGCCTGTAACCAGGAACAGAATTTACCCGCTCCAGACCAGCCATTTGATGATTATTCTGTCTTTGATCAACTGCATCATGGACAGAAGCGGCGCACCACAGAAAAAGCATACACAGTTGTGAATCGCTATGACCCGCCTCAGAAGGAGCCGGTCTATCGTAAAATTCAGTGTAACCACTGTAATGAACCGGCTTGTCTGACCTCTTGCTTTGTAAATGCCTATACAAAGACTCCGGAGGGTGCGGTTATTTATAATTCCAAGGTGTGTGTTGGTTGTCGTAACTGTATGATCGCCTGCCCATTTGGAATACCGGCTTATACCTATAGTTCAGCTCTTAATCCGGTAATCAAAAAGTGTATTTTCTGCTACGACACCCGGCTAAAAGAGGGGCGTCCACCAGCATGCGTTGAAAGTTGCCCTCAACAGGTCATGACCTTCGGTAAGCGCAAAGACCTGCTCAAAATTGCCCATGAACGAATTCGCAAAAATCCAGGCAAGTATGTGGACCAGGTTTACGGTGAAAAAGAAGTGGGTGGCACGGGTTGGATCTACCTGTCAGGTGTTCCTTTTGAAGAGGTTGGTTTTAATGGCACTCTGCCTAAAGAACCGATCATCAATAACGTCAAAGATTTTCTCGCTATCGTACCAATGGTGCTGTCGATCTGGCCGGCTCTGTTTACCGGGTTCCATCTGTTGTCGACCAAAGGCAAGAAGTCTCACGATCATGATGATCATCAGCACGGGCAGGAGGGCTAGAAACTATGAAAAAGCTAGCGAATTATGGTGTTAAGCCTCACGACGCAGATGTGAAGCCGGATGGTCAAAAATGGACCCTGATGGAAAAACTCCTTCTTGGGCTGACTTTAGATCAGTACCTGGCGCAGTTTGTTCGCAACAAGTTTAACTGGTTGCTGGCGATAATCTTTGTTATTGGTATTCCGGTCATTCTATACCGCTATGTTTTTGGTTTAGGGGCGGTAACTCATAGCTCTTACGATTACCCGTGGGGTCTGTTCCTTGGTTTTGGCTTGTTTTGTATGGTGCCCTTGTCGGCGTCGGGCTTTATGCTTGGCACAACGGTAGAAATTTTTGGGCGACATGATTTTGAGCCAATAGAACGGCTTGCTTTGCTTAACGGTTTACTCGGTTATTTCTTTGCGGTTGTTTATCTGCTGGTTGATCTGGGCCAGCCCTGGCGTTTGGCTTATCCCATGGTATACTCTTGGGGACCGGCGGCAGTGCTCTTTTTGGTTGGCTGGCATGTTGCTACTTACCTGTCGGTTCAGGTTGCCGAGGTTTCCACCGCCTTTTTCGAGTGGATTGGCTTTCGCCGTGGCTATGAGTTTGTCCGTAAGGGGACGGTCGGTTTGACCGTGGCAGGGATCATTCTGTCAACGCTTCACCAGGGAGCCCTGGGCGCATTATTTGTCTACGCGCCAGGCAAGGTGCATCCGTTGTGGTATTCGGCTTCATTTCAATGGATTCACTTTTTCACCTCCTCCATCCCCGGTGGCTTGTGCATGGTCATTACCGTCAGCACTATTGTTTACTACACTATGCGCTGGCGTTGTGATGATCGTTTTATCGATAACCTTGACCGCATCACTATTGCCCTGGCAAAGGGTGCAGCTATGGGCTTGATCACTTACCTGTTTATTAAGTTTATTGCCGTAGCCCATGATAATGAGTGGGCCTATCTGGCAACGGGCTGGGGAGCCTGGTGGCTGGTTGAAATTGGCTTTGGTGTTATTCTGCCGCTCGTTATTATGTCGATCGGGATTCATCATCGTCTGGTTGGCTTATGCCGGTTAGGAGCATTGTTTACAGTTTTAGGTATTGTGTTAAATCGTCTCAATACAGCGTTGATCACCTTTAACTGGAATCTTTATCAGGAGATACCGCATATCCTGGAGATCATCATCAGCGTGACGATCTTTGCCATCTACATAGCGACGTATCGTTTTATTCTCAATCGTTTGCCGATTCTTTATCAATTGAGATCGGAACCAGCGACTGCAAAAGTAGCAGCTCCTGCCGCTACACCAGATTTGGCTCAGGACGAAGCTTCAGCACGAGCCTGATATTTGGCCAGCGGGGTTTCCTGGAGAAACCCTGCTGGCGGATGAAGAGGCGCCTATGTTTGATAATCTCATTGCCAGGGCCATTGTACCCGTCACCATAGCGGTGACCGGGTTCGTTGTTTTTGGCTGCCTATTGCTTTACTCCTTCATTAAATCAGATATGACTGAAGAGGCTGTACGTCATGTCGATGATCTGGTCGTTACCGTTTATAAGTCAACCCACTATGCCATGATGGAAGACGACCGTGATTCATTGCGTAATATCCTTGCCAATGTTGATACCCTGGAAGCTGTTGAGCGGGTCCGGATTTACGATCAGAGTGGGGACCCTAAGTATGCCGACCTGGAGCAACCTGTTAGCGATACTTCCTTTGCCCCCCTGGTGGATGATTGGTCGCGTAATCTAATGAGAAGCAATCAGCCAGAGCGTGATAAGGTGCGCTTTAATGTCAATCATGATGATGGTTTTATTGCTGTGACCATGCCGATTCTCAATGAACCGAAGTGTTCGACCACAGCATGTCATTTTCATAGCGAAAATGAACCGATCCTCGGCTTTTTAAGTATTGGCATATCGAGTGAGAATCTGGAAGATACCCTCTCATTACTGCGTAGCAGAATGGTTGCTTTTAGTGTTATGGTTTTATTTCTGACAGTTGGGGGAGTTGCTGCACTATTGCGTGTTAACCTGTTTCAGCCCATTCTTCGCCTTGCATATAACCTGGGGCAGGCGGTGTCAGGGGTTGCTGAAGCAGAATTACCCCCGGCAGATCACAAGCTGGGACAGATCAACAGAGATTTTCGCGCCCTGGTGAAACAACGCGATCAGGCCTGGCAAGATTTACAGACACTCAATGCGCCAGACGGAGAGGTCAATGAGCGAACCGACGAGGCTGCCGCCGGAAGAAGAGACTTTTCCGGACATAAATCCGCTCCGCAAACAGGTTCAGAACAAGATTAAGAAATTTGAGCTGCTGGCCAGCTCAGGACTCTGGTTACTTGCTCTGTTTACGCTGCTCAGCATGGGGGCTTATCGGAACTTTGATTTCCTGCCTTCTTTAAGTGCTGATATGCGTGCTCTGTTGGGAGACGGACCATCCCCCAATATGATCAATTGGGCGCTAGTGGTTTATGCTTTTTCTGCCTTAATCATGGTCTTGACGCAGATGTCCGGAGACAAAAAGCCAGGCACCGCATTGCCTCATTTCGGTTACCTTGGTGGTTTCTACGCGTTTTATCATTTAACCGATTCTCTAAAAGAAAATTTTTGGGCTATTTTTGTTGTTGGTCTGACGATACTTGGTTTGCAGAGCTACTTTGTCTGGAACTATTACCATGACCAGATTCGTGAGCAAAAAGAGATTTTAGCTGAGCTGGATAAGCTAGTTGATTAAGGCTTAACGGTTCTTTATTTTTTTCCAAAAGAAAATGAAAAAGATTTTCAAAATTATTGTTGACAAAGATAACCTATAAAGTTATAAATAAGCCATAGACGTTTTGTTGTGGCAGGCGGAACGGCTATAACGTAGTAGATATCTTTCGAGAAACCTCTCAAAACTTTTAGTCCGTGGTCCCCTCCTGGCCACGGACTTTTTTTGTCTAAATTCTGTTTATTTTCCCCAGCCCTTGAAATTGCTATGTCCCTGTACCAGCTTTTCCCTCAGCTTTCCGCTATGCCGTTCTATAACTGAGGCACTGACAATAATAAGAACACCTACAACCATCAAACTGCTCCAGCTGCCCAGAGAGAAATGACTGAAAAGAATTTTAAACTGATAACCGATGGCCACCAGGCAACCTAAAATACCGCTGGCGAATATGATCTTCTGCTCAAGTACATAACCGGCAACAACAGTGATAGCTGCTAGCGCCAGGCAGATTAGCCCCATGGCAAAACCGGGATAGACCATCAGATTTATGAGGCCACCGCCAACAGCTATTATTGCTGCCAGTCTCCGGTAAGTATTGCCGTTTCCTTCTGCATACCGGCCTAAAAGCAATAGCAAGCTGGCCAGGGGAAGGAGTGCGGCCAAGAATTCATAGCGATAACTGATAAAAGAACTATGGAAGAACACTTCGGCGGTATTAAGCCAGGCTATTCCGGCCAGGGCAGCACCGCAGCCCTGAAACGCTTTTTGCCATCTTTCCTTGGTTGTGAGTTGCGGCAGCATCAAAAAACTTAGACAAGCCAGACCAGCCAAAACAACAGAGCCGAACAGTTGGCTTGGAGCATAGAAGTAACAGCTTCGTCCGGCGATAATAAGTGCCGGAACCCACAGGATTCCCCTGCTAAGAAACCCATCAGGGGTGCGCAACGTCATCTCTTTGGTAAAATAACGCACCTCACTAACCACCAGACATATCACTAAGGCCAGAAAAACCAGAGCTATGGTATTGGGCTGCCGGGTCGGGAGCAATAAGGCTCCATTGGTCATGAGAAAGATGACGGAAAAGAGTTTGGCATGTTTGCGGGCCAGTGCCATGAAAGAGAAATGTGCCAAAGGGGCAAGAAGCGCAACACCACCGACGGTAGCGGCCATGGCCATAGTGGAGCTTGACGCGACCCACGTTGCGTATTCCGGGAGCCTGGTAAAAGGTCCGTCCCAGGAGAAGCGGGAATATAGTAAAGCGGACATGACGGCAAAGTTAATCGGTGTTACTGCAAGGGTTAATCCCAGCAGGGTACGGGCCCCCTTACTCTCTTTTAGGAATAAACCACAGAATAAGCCTCCCGCCGACAGGATGGCGGTAAATCCGAGGAGGAACAGGTAACGCTGCAGATCACTTCCTGGCGTCCAGTGCTTAAATAAAAAGGTCGCTGCTGACACCACAACAATCAGCGCACCGACACTGCGTAGCAGGCGCAAAATGGACTGCCCGTTTAACCATTTTTTACTTTCCGTAGTAACAGAAGAAGACTCTTCAGGATCGAGAACTTCAACTTCAAACATAAGCTCGTCTTCACGATTTTTCATCACCAGCACCTCCTCGAATCAACTATGAATTCTGCTCACCAAGCAATTGCTGTAACTCGTCTTGTAGCTCAGCTTCTGATTCCGCCATGGAAAATGATTCCTCCAGGGGATCGACATTGACGACTGCCTCGGTTCCTAATTCTTTTTCGGTAACGCGAATTTCCCAGCGCTCAAAAATCTCATCAACTTCTGCTCCCGATTCAGAATTACAGGCTTGGATGCTGGTCATCGCATCGGCTCGTGACTGACGTACGCGGAGCAGATTGCGCTTTTCGAGTAGTTCGGCAAAACGCCCTTCCAGGGCGGCAACATCTTTAGCCAGCTGCTCTTCGACCTGGCGATGTTCCTGAACGCGCCCTGCCAGGCGATCACGCTGAACCATTGCCAGCTTACTGCGTTTGAGACATTCCAAAGCACGTGCTTCATGGCTTTTACCACATTGAACTGCTCGCATCCGCCACCTTGATACGCTATCTTCTTCGGTTTGCAAAGCTTGCTCGAGGCGCACCCCATCCTGTCTGACACGAGCCATCTGCACCTTAGCTTTGGCTACTGCCTCGCGCGATTCTTTCAGCGCACTATTGATCAATGCTTCCTGATTCTCAATTTGACTGACAGCCCAATCGACTCGTGAAAAGATTCCTGTTGTCCAACGCTTGATTGATTTCATATTTTTCCTCCTGTTTGAATTTTCAATTATTTGTCGCAGGAGGTGTGCCATCTTTTTGAAAATCTATAACTTATTGTAAATAGTAATAATTTTTGGTTACTAAATATTTTTAGAGTTGCCCTTTGATTTTTGATATGGCATTAAATGAACAGTTGCTATACATTTTATGTATGGCTAAGTATTTGAGATTATCCACAGAAGAGCGCCGTTTTTTTGAATTGGTCAGTGAGACCGCTTTTTGTAATCCATTCAGTGAAAAACGCACGGAATTGGATCAACAATTAGCAGGAATGACGCAACTGTCCGGCCGCGACCTGCTTCACGCCGCCACTTCTGCTGTCGCTGATAAGGTTAAAGTCTTAGAGCGGGGCGGAAAAGCTAACCTGGCACTATTTGCTGATGAAGACCGCGAGTGTATTGGTCTTGCGCTACTGTTTAGCCAGTACCACCACTACATGGATGATTTTGATGAGCTGATTCTGCTGCAGGTCAAGCAGGGCGACGAACCATGCCCGGTACCTTTCTCTGGAGAGTTGCTGGCAAAATTGCGCGAATATGGCTTTAAAGCTCAGGAGGCGCGTCATTATTTGGCCTTCTTTTATCAACTGCGGCGCGCTTTTTTCTTTATTGATAAAATGGTCGGGCAGAGCCCTGCTATGTGCAAGCTACGTTGTGCGCTGTGGAATAATATTTTTACTTTCAATTCACATCGCTACGAGCAAAAGCTGTGGGACCGGATGGAAGATTTTTCAACCCTGTTGCTCGGGGAAACCGGGACTGGCAAGGGGGCGGCCGCAACAGCAATTGGCAGATCGGGCTTTATTCCCTTCAACGAAAAGACCGGCAGGTTTGCGGAAAGTTTCACGCGCAATTTTATTGCTATCAATCTATCCCAATTTCCCGAAAGTCTGATTGAATCGGAACTGTTTGGTCATAAAAAAGGGGCTTTCACCGGGGCTATAGACAGTCATATGGGCATTTTTTCCCGCTGTGTGCCCTATGGAACCATCTTTCTTGATGAAATTGGCGATGTCTCTGTACCGGTGCAGATCAAACTGCTTAAAGTCCTTCAGGAGCGTGCTTTCTGCCCGGTAGGCAGCCACGACAGTAAACGTTTCCGAGGGCGCATTGTCGCTGCAACCAATCGCTCGCTGGCCGAGCTGCGGCGCACCGGAAATTTTCGCGATGATTTTTACTACCGACTCTGTTCAGACGTTATTGAAGTGCCACCTTTGCGCCAACAGCTCAGTGAGGACAAGTCCTCCCTTGGCAGTTTGCTGGAACACTTACTGATGAGAATGCTCGGTAGCGCCGATGTGACGACCTTAACGCTGATAAAAGAAACTTTAGCGAATGATTTAGCCCCAGATTACAGCTGGCCCGGTAACGTCAGAGAACTTGAGCAGGCAGTCAGAAGGATTTTGTTAAATGGTAGCTATCATGGTGATCCCTGTGCTGCGACAGTTAGTGAAGAAAGCGCTGAAAGCCTTCTGGATAGTCTTGATGCTCAGCAATTGATGACGCGCTACTGCCAGGGACTCTATGCGAAATATGGGACCTATGAGGAAGTCGCACGCCGCTCCAAGCTGGACCGGCGCACGGTTAAAAAATATATTCAAAATTAATAACGGATCAGCCTGCTTCAGCTGCTAAGCGACGCAGTCCCTGCAAATCGAGCTTGCCGGTTCCAAGCTGTGGCAACTCTTCCACCTGGATAAAATTATCCGGCGAAGGTCGCCACAGATTGGGCAGGTCGGCTTCGCGATTGACCCGTTGCAGTTCTGCCAAATCTCCTGCTTCCGCAGTATAAAGAACGACCAACTTCTCCCCCTTTTTAGGATCAGGCACTGAGGTAACCGCTAACGTGTTTCCCGCCAATGCCAAAGCATTATAGAAAACCTCTTCGACCTTAATGTGGGGAACCATCTCACCGCCAATTTTACTGTAGCGGGCCAGGCGATCGGTAATATGCAGAAAGCCGTCACTGTCAATAAAGCCGATATCTCCTGTGATGTACCAACTATCACGAATAGCTTCCGCAGTCTTATCGGGCCGCTGCAGATAGCCAGTCATCAGATTCGGTCCTTTTACTAAAATCAGACCCGACTCCCCCTGGGCCAGCGGAATATGGGTATCAGGATCAACGATGCGCAGAACAACACCAGGAATCGGCCTGCCAACACTGCCTCTTTTATGGCCGGTCTGCTTTACATCATTACGGTTAAAGTTAGGCAGGCTCAGAGTGATCAACGGCGCCAGTTCGGTTGCGCCATAACCTTCCAGAGGACGAATGCCATACTTATCATTAAAGTTGTCGGCAACCTGTTCCTTAAGCTTCTCCGCCCCGGTAACGACCAGACGCAGGGTGGAAAAATCTTCCGGCTTAGCTCTACGCATATAGGCGGACAAAAATGTTGGCGTTGTCAGCATCAGGGTCGATTTATGCTTGCGTACCAGCTTGGTGATGGCCGCAGCTTCCATGGGGTTAACATGGTAACAGGCGGAAAAGCCGCTTAACAATGGTAACCACAGGGTCGCGGTATAGCCAAGAGCATGAAAAAAGGGCAGGGCACTGCAGACATTATCCTGGGGTTCAATCGCAGCAACCGACCGAATCGCTTCGACATTGGAAATAATATTGTGCTGACTGAGCTGCACCCCTTTGGGTTCTCCGGTACTGCCGGAGGAAAAGATGACCGTAGCCAGGGCAGAACCCCGCTTAAGCGGCCCGGAAAGGAGCATCGTGCCAGGCATGAAGCGGGCGCGCAGATAAAGTTTAAGCTGCTCCATTTTACTTAGGGGTTGAAGCAGATCTTCGACATACAACACCTGATCAGGTAGCGGCAAGGCCGGAAAATGTTCCATGAATTTGCGACTGGTCACCATCGTCTTAAGCTGACACTGGTTAATGGCGGACTGCACAGCTTCAGGCGAGGCCGTATAGTTAATATTGGCCGGAACCTTACCAAGCAGGGGAACAGCCAGATTGGTCAGAGCCCCGCCAACGGATGATGGGAGCAACAAGCCAACCATTTCCTCGCTACCGAGTTGCTTCTGTAGTTGGTCCGCCAGGGCCAGAGTGGCGCACAGGGTCTTACCGTAACTTAAAGATTTACCGCTACTGTCACTTATGGCCTGGCGCTGCCAATTACTGCGCGCACTGGAGACAAACATAGCGATAAGAGAAGTGCGGTGTTCCTGCTGGGCAGAAAAATAATCATAGCTCAGTTCTGCAACAGCCTGCTGCACAGCGGCAGACTTACTGTTGCTTGGCAATGGTGCTCCAAAATGAATTGAAATGGTATAGGGGAAACTGGTTGGCAGCTTGCTGAAGGGCTTGCCATGAGCATAACTGAAAATAGTCCCCCAGGCGCCACCAAGGTAAACCGGAATAATTGGATGGTCACTCCCTTTAAGAATAGTTTCCAGTCCACCCTGGAACTGATGCAGCATGCCGTTGCGAGTGATCATCCCCTCAGCGAAAATACAAACTAGATAGCCATCATCAAGAGCCTGACGTGAAGCGCGGATAAACTCGACCATTTGCCGTTTAGAACCACTTGGCGCCACGGGAATAACGCCCATCAGGCGAAATAGGGGGTTCAGTAAACGTCGATTATAAACATCCTGATGCATGATAAAGCGGATCCGCCGCTGCTGAGTGGCCAAAAGGAGCAAGGCATCAATCCAGGAGGCATGATTAGGAACCAGTAGTGCCGGTCCTTCGCTCGGGATATTTTCTGCCCCAACCACGCGCAGGCGGTATATGACCCGCATGGTCAACAGGGTGATGAAGCGCAGTAGGAAATCGGGTAGCATCCACAGGGTAATCAGGGTCAATACAAAAGTCAGCAGGCCCAGTACGAAAAAGGCCTGCGCTGCCGACAGCCCAAGGGCACTGTCTAAAAAGGCCGACAACGCCGAAGCCAGCAATACTCCACACCAGCTTAAAAAGCTGCCAGCCGCCAGAATACGGCCGAGTTTTTCACGCGGGGCACGTAGCTGAACAAAAGCATGCAGGGGCACCAGGAACAGGCCGGCACTGATGCCGAAGAACAAAATCAAAATAGCGTGAACAGGCAGAGAGACAGGCAGAACAAACAGGCCGGTCGAACAGACCGCTAGTCCCAATGCCCCTAATGGAACGACACCAAACTCGACGTTTCGGCCAGATAAGCGTCCAGCCAGAGTTGAACCAATACCGATCCCCAGAGCCGACACCAGAAATAGATAACCAGCGTGCTCCTGACTTAGCTGATGGATCTGCATTCCAAAGGGAATCAGATTGATCTGGGCAAATGCACCAAGAAAAAGAAAGTAAGCAGAGCCCAGAATAGCTGCCAGCAGATATTTATCCCCTTTAAGTGCAGCCAGGGAATCCTTAACCTCAGCAAATATATTTGCTGACAGGGAACGTTGTGGGTCTGCTGGAGTGGTCTTGTCAATTTTCCAGCTGGCAATAAGGCCAAGTAGAGAAAAAAGAATGCATGATTGAGCTGCCAGACGATAATTATTGGCGCTGATCTGAACCAGCACAGGGGCTAAAGCAGAGCCGATGATAATGGCGATATAGGTAAATGCTTCGAGCAGACTATTCGCTTTTGATAACTGTTCACGCTCGACTAGCTCGGGCACAATACCATATTTTGAGGGCCCGAACAGGGCGCTCTGGGTCGCCATAAGGAACATGACCGCATATAGACCTATTTCACTCGACAACGCAAAAGCACTGATACCCAATAGCCCGATACCGACTTCCATGATCTTTGTGGTCAGTATAATCGTCTTTTTACTCAGCTTATCGGCCAAGGCTCCGGCTATGGGAGAAAAGAGCAGAAACGGTACGACAAACAGCGCTCCCGTGGTTGCCGCCACGGTGGTAGCGTGTTCTGGCCCTTTGAGGGCAATGAGGAAAAAGATAATCAACAATTTAAGCAGATTATCATTCAAGGCCCCAAAAAATTGGGTCAGATTTAACCAGGAAAACGATTTTGGCAATGCTATGTGATGACTCATACGTACCTCCGTAAATTTTGAATGACCATCTATTAAGCAGAGCCTGTGCCAATTAATAATAAGTGAAAATTTCCTCTTTAATTCAGGGCTTACGTAGTATAGCGACATCCTTCCGACAAACAGGCCAACTTATTTATGTACAAAAAATGTATGCTACTTATACAAAATAAGCTTAAAGAATTTTTTCCAGGGGAAAGCGTTTCCAAAACCACAGTTTCATTCGTTTTCCTAGTGGCGCAAAGCGATTTGGATTGTCGTTCTTACTGTGCCAACTGTTTTCAGCTTGCATATCAACCTCAATCGCCTGTTCAACCTGGGTCGCTAATTGACTGTTTGTGACAATAATACCAACCTCGGTATTCAGGTTCGCCGAACGCGGATCAAGGTTGAAGGTCCCAATAAAGAGCTGTTCATTATCAATGATCAGAGTTTTGGCATGCAGAGTAAAGATGGGGGCCTTTTTTTCTAGTAGAGCATAACGTTCAATCAGTGTCTTCTGAATGGCTGGTGCGGGTTTGAATTCGTAGATTTCAATCCCGGCAGCCAGTAGGTCTTTGCGCTGTTTGCTGTAGCCGCTGAACGCCTGAAGGTTATCGGTCGATAACAGCGAATTAGTACTGATACGCACTTTGACACCACGCTTGACTAAATCGGCAAACAGTTCGAGACCACCTTCTGGCATGACCAGGTAGGGAGATTGAATAGTGACCTGATGCTGAGCCAGGCTTAAGGCTTCGGTCAGGGCGCTGGTTGTTGCTCCGCCACCAGCTAGACCCTGCTCACCAGAATTTTTGCCGGGCAGATCACTGATAAAGCGCACCTTGTCCCAGACCAGGTGATCGATCAGATAAGTAAATTGCTCAGCCAGGTTATCGAGGGCCTGATGTACCTCGGGTGCAAAGTTCTCTTCATTTAGTGCATATTGATGTAAATCGTCATAGGTTTGCTTAATCAGATCGCTATCAGGGGGGTCAACATCGGCCAGAAGTGTCTCAACAGGTTGTGACAGGTCGCTATTCCAAAAGCGTTCAAAGCTTAAGTTAATATCATAAGCGGCACTGCCGATAAGCAGCATGTCGCGATCCCTGAAATTATATTTCTGGTTATAGTCAAAATATTCGCCGGCCATATTGCGACCACCGACAATCGCTACCATATCGTCGACTACAAAAGTTTTGTCGTGCATGCGCTGATTGCTGGCGCGAAAATCAGAAAAAATATTCCATACTCGCCTTGCTGTTGTAACACCCACTTTATGCTGCGGATTATAAATTTTGATAGCAACATTAGGGTGGGCAACAAGAGCCAGTAAAAATTGATCCTGAGCGTCAATCATAAGATCATCAACCAGAACCCGAACCTTGACCCCTCGTTCGGCGGCACGTAACAGGTTTTCTGCAGCTAAAATACCGATATTATCTGAGCTCCAGATAAAGTACTGCACATTAATACTGGTGGTTGCATGATCAGCCAGCCACGCTCTGGCCAACAGGGCTTCTTCTCCTTTTTCCAATACATAAGCACCGGTCTGACCATGATGCTCTTCGAGCAGGGGTAAAACCCGCTTTTCCAGCTCACTCATAGCCATCGCAGTTGTCGCCATTATTACTCCTAAAAGCACCGACAAGAACATAACTGAAATAAATCTTCTCATTTATGCCGCCTTATAAAATTTATATTATTACTCAGCTCAGAATAATTGATATTTAACCCGACCTCAACAGACGGAATAACAAAACAAACCTCTTTTATATATACTCAGGTGGATAAGCTATAAGAAATGCAGAAAAATTTAATAGAGGTGTACCTTGTAATATGTTAATTAAGGTTCGCTTTATCGTCTGGTATATGAATAGTCTAAATAGTGTCAGAGTCGTTTTTTGCCATTGGGGTCAATAAGCAAACTCACGCAATACTCACATTAAGGAGGGGTTGTTGAAAAAATTAGTTATTGGAATTGTTGTTCTTATCGTCATTGTCGTTGCCGCTGCACCTTTTGTTACTGGTTTGATGATGGAGAAAACACAGACTGAGCAAATGGCAAGTTATGCCGAACGGTATGCGAACCAGCCATTTCAGCCGCAAGTGGAGATTACCAGCTATCAGCGCGGTTATCGCTCTTCTCATATTGAATGGTCTATCACTCTGCCCAAGTATCAATTTTTTGCTGATCTTGAACCAATTATCCTGACCGAAGATGCCACACATGGTTTAACCGGCGTTACTTATCAAGCTAGTTTTGCTAAAAATGACTGGTACAGCAACTTTATTAATGAAACGCTGGCGGGAAAAGATCCCTTCTCTATGACCGGAGAGTATTCAATTTTCAGCGGTTTAACGAGTAAGTTTACCACCGATGCTTTTGATGTTCCTATTGAAGATAAGCTGTTATTCCATGTCAAAGAAGGACAGTTGACCTTCAGCTCAGATCCATCTCTCAAAGAAATAAAAACCACCGGGAATTTTGCTGGATTTTCTGTTACTGATATCCTGAGTGTAGAAGGCCTTAAGCTGTCAGCAGACAACACTGTTGTTTCAAGTATAATTATGGCTGGAACAAGCCAGTTTTCCATTGATCGCGTCTCTATATCGAACCCAGATGATGGCACAAAGATATCTATTGAGGATGCTAAGGTTGCTTCTGATGTAGATTTTAATGACACGAAAAATAGTTTGTCTGTTGCGACCGATTATAGCGCTTCTCGCTTTGTTGCCGCTGAGGCTGACGTTAAGGATTTCCGGGCCGGTTTTGCTGTCAATAATCTCGATGTGACTGAATTGAATGAATTTTATCAAGAGTACAGTAGGGTGATGGCTGAAATGATGGCAGATATGGACTCTATGCCACAGGATCCTTGGGAGGCAAAGCAGGCTTTTGATCAAAAGATGAGGATTGCAGGAATGCAACTGGCATCTAACCTTGAAAAATTTCTTAAAAAAGATCTGGAGATCAAAGTGACCGATGTGAATGTTGTCTTGCCGCAAGGTCAGGCTACCGGTGATCTGGCAATCGGTCTTAAAAAAGATATGACTTTGGTTGACTTTATGATTTTGTTAGAGGTGCCACAGTCGGTGACTGATATTTTTACTTTCGAATCCCATGTCAGTCTAGCTCAGGGCCTGGTGCCTAACGGACAGCAGCTGGTTCAACCTTTAATGCCTGCGATGCAAACCGGGGTGTTTCAGGTTAATGGGGATAAATTGGTTCACCATGCTGAAATCAAGGGGGATAAATTATTATTGAATGAGCAGGAAATTTTATTCGAGAATTTATGATTTACAGCAGGTAAGGTATGGCGTATTAGTTGTTAGAAAGGGGCAGGTTCATTTGAACCTGCCCTTTTGAAGTTGACAGTTTATTTTTCCCCCAATCAGATCCCAAGTTTCATCAATTGTGCTGTTTCGCGCTTGATGATCCCGCCTAGTTCCAGCTTTTCAAGCATATGCTGGTCAAAGTCAAAACTATCATCATCACAGGAATAGTAGCCCTGCTCATCACTCTTTGGCTTTCCTTGGGCGACAAAGCAGGCAATCGAGCTAGCATGCCCTGTCAGTTTTCCGCTGACACCACTTCTTGAAAGACTGAACGCTTTACGCTGACCGCCAGCTAATTGAACTGTTTTATTCACCTGGTCGAAAGTCCTGCTTCCTTGCGTGATACTCCCATCAACCTGGATATAAATGGGAAGACTACATTTATTTTTGACTGTTATTGTAAAGATTCCGGAGTTCCATTCACCATCGCGTTGAACGCAATATTTAGATGCAATCCTGACGGGCTTCTCATTTGGCGCTATGGCCTTGATTGCTTCTTCAGTATCCCTTCTTTTACTATATTTAAGCATATAGGGCTCAAGCTTATCTATGACCTCTGTAAGCTGCGAGGAAAAATCGGCTTTAGTCATAGGGCTGACAGTTGGAGATGTTTTTCGCTTATTCTCTTGCCGTTTTAATAACAGAGCAGGGAGCTTACGCTTGGCATTATTAATCAATTCTCTGGTGATTTTGCGATCTTCAGCCGTATAGCTGTACCCAAGCGTTTGTTCAGCATTAAATAAACTTAAACGAAAGTAGGACATTAGCAGCAATTTGATATAACGATCATCATCCTCTTCACTGTGGCGGTAGGAATTGAATACTTTAGTTGTCTCTTGCAGTTCCTTTATAGTTACGATCTCATTAATCGTGCCGTGAATGATTCCATCATTTTCGAGACAGAGGATAGCTCGATTAGCGAGATTTTTGGCCGCAGTCTTAAAGCCATATCCTTTATTTTGGATTGCCTTTATGTAGTAATCGTGACCTTTTAAAAGATCTCTTTCAAGGCCTTTGCCCGTTTTAGACATGTAACCCAAGGGGAAATAAACATCCGGCTCACCAGCTTTTTCTCCCTGGCGCAAAAATGGCAGTGCGGCCTCATAGTCATCATCCGTTTTTGCATCCTGGTACATTGTGACTCCAGCAGCCGCAGCAGACAATGAATTACCAGCTTTTGCATATTGACGATGCAACTCAAGGCCCTTCCTGCGATCTTTTGTGATACCAATGTATCCCCCGATATAATTTTCAGCTAACCAATATTGAGCAAGCGGGAGTCCGAGTTGGGCTGCCGCCTCTAATTGGGGAAGAGCTGAGGTATAATCCTCAATAGCAACATAAGCACGATACAGATGGTAATGGTCACGCCCAGATCCCCTATATTTGACCGCTTGTCGGCAAGACTTGATTGCCTCTGCTGAATTAGCTTTAAGTACTTCCATGCTTGTTGGTTCGATCTTGATATTTTTCTCAAGTCGATGCGTAGCTAAGCGGTTACATTCGGCAACAGCTCTTAATGCCAGATCTGTTTTGGATAGAGCCTGATCTGTCTGCTTTCCCTTATGGTTCGCAGCCTGAGTCTTTACGCCTTGCTGTTTCAGCATCATTTTGGCGAGATCAGCAAAATCACCTTGGGGATATTTGTCGAGATAGAGTTGAATCATTTCAGGACTGCCATTGTCCCGAACTGTTTCCCAAAAGGTAATTTCCGTCGAATTCTGGGCGAACAAAGACGGTGCGGTTATCAGGATTAACGATAGAGAGATAATGAATGCAGAAAATTTGGACTGAAAAGACATGTGAATAACTATTAACCTTAGCAAGAGGAATCAAGATATTGGGTCAAAAAAGAATTGCGGAGCCGATAATCCTAGGGGGGATGATCAGCAAAACAAGAATAGGGTATTGTTTTAGGAGAAATAACTGATATCTGTCAAGCCCTTAAAGGGAAACAGAAACTCATTAAAAATCATGTAGTTGATCTGTTTCCAAGGGTAAATAGGAGGGAATACCATTAAATTGAATCTTATGCAGAACTTTCTACTCTTTCTTCTCCTCCACCATACTCTCCAGATCCTCCAGTTCAATCTCAATCGCTTTGGTACTGATAGCAATTTCCAGCAGAGAACAGAGCAGAGACAGGGCCAGCAGACAGATGCTGATGGCAAATATCCATTCGGCAATGACGACCATTTTGATGAAAATCAACAGCATGGTCAGGACGCACAGTAGAAAACTTAAAACCCCAAGCCCCTGCATGGCTTTAACCAGAATCAGGCGTAAGCGCAGATTGCTGATCTGGCGCAGCTTGGTGCAGGTGATGCCGTCGCGCTGGTTGTGCAGTTGGCGGATCAACTGGGCAAGCACCAGGAAACGGTTGGTGTAGGCCAGAAGTAACAAAGAAATGGCCGGGAATAGTAAAGCTGGGGTGGTCAGATCGATCATATTTATAACTCTATTGTTGCTAAAGGTTTACGGGCGATACCACGAATAGTGCGGCTGACAAAGGCTGGGGTGCCGCGCATTGGTGCTTCAGTTAATGATTCCAACTGAAAACCGGCCGCTTCGATGGCGTTTTTAGTGTCTCTGGTCAGACGGCAGTCACCTGCACACAGGCTCCAGGTCGGCTCAAGGAGTTTCTGCCAACGAAGGACACTTGGCTTATTGGAGATGACATGTTCCATGAAAATCAATTGCCCGCCCGGTTTAAGTAAGCGCTTTATCTCTTTTAGACTACTCATCTGGCAAGCTACTGAGCAAAGAACTAACGTTGAAACGATGGTGTCATAGCTATTGTCTGGCATGCTGATTTGCTCAGCAGGCCAGGCGGTAATCCGGGCAGAATGGTTCTGCTTTTTAATATTCAAGCTGAGTTTTTTACGCATGTGCTGATCAGGCTCACTCAAGGTCAGCTGCTTGGTTGTGGTGGCGTAATAGGGAACGTTGAGTCCGGTACCTGCGCCAATTTCAAGCACGTCTCCATGGGCATTGGCCAGGAGCTCGCGGCGCCAATGGCTGAGGCAGCGACGTTCTGTACCATTCATAATCAGATTGTAGCTGGCAGCAATGAAAGCTGAACGCATAGTTTTGAGGTATCTCATAGTAGACTCACAGTAAATAATCACGTTATCCTTATAGTTTCACCGCGGTTGTCAGTTAAGTCAAGATGACCTTAATTGCGAACCCCAAAAGATCAGTTTTCATACCTTGCCAGCTTACTTGTCTGGCTGTATAGTCGCGCCATGGATGCTTTAACAATAAAAAATATTAAAAAAACATTTGACGGAAAAGATGCAGTCAAAGAAATCAGTTTCTCTATTAAAGAGGGAGAGATTTTTGGTCTGCTTGGCCCTAATGGTGCTGGAAAGAGTACCACAATTAATATGATTGCGGGTGTTTGTCGGATCGATTCCGGAACCATTTCTGCTTTTGGGTATGACAATAAGCGGGATTATCGTCATACGAGAAGATTGCTGGGGGTGGTTCACCAGGAAATTGTCACCGATAATTTTTTTACCATCGGTCAGGCATTAAAACTCCACTCAGGCTTTTATGGTGTTCGTGATGATGAACAATGGCGAAAGTTATTAATCGAACGTCTCGACCTGGGACCACACCTCGACAAGACAATGATTAAGCTTTCAGGCGGTATGAAGCGTCGCTTTATGATCGCCAAAGCTCTTATTCATAGGCCGCGACTGTTGATTCTGGATGAGCCAACCGCAGGTGTGGATGTTGAGTTGCGCCACAGTCTGTGGGATTTTGTGCGTGAAATCAATCGCAACGGAACCTCGATTTTGCTGACGACTCATTATCTTGAAGAAGCAGAAGAAATGTGTGACCGGATTGCTATTATGAATCATGGTGATGTTGTCGCTCTGGAACGTACTCACGAATTGGTTCGCAAATTGTCCAATCGTCAGGTGCGTTTATGGTTTGAGTCCCCTATAGAGGCTATCCCAGACGCTTTTAGTCCATATTCGCCACAGCTTAAAGATGACAGAATTGAATTGTTGCTCTCTCTGCCTAAAGGAGAGAGTGCTGGTGAGCTGTTGAATGTTATTAGTCGCAGCAACCTGGCGGTACGAGATTTTGAAACTGACCAGAGTGGCCTGGAAGATGTTTTTATTAAATTGACGGGAAACAGTAATGGAGGTGGCCAATGAAATCGCCTGACTTTTATGGCTGGCTGCCATTTTATACCTTGTTTCGCAAGGAAGTTCTGCGTTTCTGGCGCGTTGCCCGACAAACCATTTTAACTCCTATTGTAACCGCCTCTTTATACTTATTTGTTTTTGGGGCGACCCTTGGTCAACGACTAAGTGTTCTGGAGGGGTTCAGTTACGCTCAGTTTGTTATTCCCGGGTTGATTATTATGGGTGTTATCAATAATTCCTTTGCCAATACGTCGTCGTCACTGTTTGTGTCGCGCTATCTTGGTGGGATTGTTGATTTGTTGGTTGCCCCGGTCAGTCCGCCACAATTTATCCTCGCTTATACCTTAGCGGCGATGATTCGGGGAATGTTGGTTGGAACTGTTGTCTGGTTTATTTCGACCTTTTTTGCTTCGTTGCCTTGGGCGCATCCCCTGTTGGCTATTGCGATGGCTATGATTGCTAGCTTCATGTTTGCTCAATTTGGCCTGATTGCTGCGATTTATGCCCATAACTTTGACACCTTGGCAATGTTTACCAATTTTCTGATCTCGCCACTGATTTATCTTGGCGGGGTTTTTTATCCCATTTCCATTTTACCTGCGCCGTGGAATCAGTTATCACACCTGAATCCGTTATTTTACCTGATTGATGGCTTCAGGCATGCCATTCTTGGTGTTGGTGACACCAGTTTCAGTGTAGCTTTTAGTGTTAGTTTGGTGATGGCCGGGTTATTGTTCGGTCGGGCGGCATATATGATTGGTAGCGGTTATCGGTTGCGCCAATAAATTTTATCTGGACGTGAAATAGAAAGTTCGAGGACCTGAATATATGAAAGACCATCTGGTTAGAGTTGTAAGCAAAGATGGATTGTTACGTGGTGTGGTTGCTGACACGACCCGTCTTGTTAGTGAAATTACTACCGCTCAGCAAACAGATTTTACCGCAACTGTTGCTCTTGGAAGACTGATTTCAGGCGCAGCAATTCTTGGTTGCTTGTTAAAGGGAAATCAGCGTTTGGCGCTAATGATGGAAGGGAATGGCCCGTTACGTAAATTGAGTGTCGAAGCCGATGCCAATGGTCGGGTGCGCGGCACAATTGTACAGCCGGTTGCCGGGCTGCCACCCAAGGATGATCGCTTTGATGTTGCTGGAGCAATAGGTAAGGCAGGTTTTTTACATGTCTGGAAAGATTTGGGGCTGAAGAGTCCTTATCAGAGTATGGTCCAACTGCAAACGAGTGAGGTCGCTGAGGATATTGCCTGGTATCTGACAAGTTCTGAACAGGTTCCTTCCTCACTGGGGCTGGGCGTTGAACTCGATCAGCAAGGAGCCGTTGCTTGTGCCGGTGGCTTTCTGGTTCAGGCTTTGCCTCCTGGTGATGCTGGCCAGGTGGATCGGCTGATTGAGCGGTTGAACGCGCTTCCCCCGGTAACGACTATGTTAAGAGAAGGGATGACGCCACTGAGTATTGCTGAAAAGTTGTTTGGCGAGGTCGATTTTGTCGTTCAGGAAGAAACTCCACTGAGTTTTTTCTGTCCTTGCCAGCAAACTCAAATTGAGGCCATGCTGATGAGTTTAGGAAAAGAAGAGCTGACATCACTGATGACTGAGCAAGAGGTTGTTGAAGTGACCTGTGAATACTGTCGCAAGGCTTTTCAATTTGACCGCGAAGCCATGAAAATACTGATTAGCAAGGTTTCTTAAAAAATTATAATTCTTTTTTGGGGGAAATTCATTCCTTCAAGTGTAAAATACATCCATATCTTATTCTGACAGAAGGTGAAATTATCCTTCTGTTCGGGGTAAGATTGTTCTTTCTGAGAGAGTTTATTTTGCAGTTGAAAATCAATTGCATATTTGCTGCTCGTCCTGGCAAATTTTTTGTTATTTAATTTATTGAAATAAAACGCCGTTACTTATCTGTGAAGCACATTTTTAATATAGTCAATAATAGGCATATTACGGTTTTTAGGCTTGTCTAAGGGTTTAAAACTTTTGTAATTTTCCATTAAATCTCTACTGATTTAGTCGGGTTAATTGCATACTGTATACTGTATTTTTTCCTTGACACAGTGCCTGAAAGTGTCCTAATTTCCACACGCTGTGACATGTTCTATTTAATGATTTGACCTAGGCAAGAAGGATTTTTTTCTTCAGTTGGAAGGAGCAGTTTTATGCTGGATACTTATTTGCCGATTTTGGTTGTTATCGGCATCGCTTTCGCTTTTGCAGCCGGATCTGTCATAATGTCCCGGCTCATCGGGGTCAAAAAACCGAGTGAAGTCAAGCTGGCTCCTTACGAGTGTGGGATGCCTCTCATCGGCTCAGCGCAAGAGCGCTTCTCAATCAAGTTCTACATCATCGCAATGCTCTTCATCCTGTTCGATATTGAAGCGGTATTTCTTTATCCTTGGGCAGTTCTGTTCAAGCGTTTGGGAATGTTCGGTTTCATCGAGATGGGAGTATTCATCATCATTCTTCTTGTCGGCTTTATTTACGTGTGGAAAAAAGGAGCTCTGGAATGGGAGTAGATCAACCCAAGACGCTTGGTAGCGGGTTTATCACGACAAGTCTGGATAAACTGGTTAACTGGTCACGTGCAAGTTCTATGTGGCCAATGACTTTTGGTCTGGCTTGTTGCGCTATCGAAATGATGGCTACCGGTGCGGCACGTTTTGACCTTGACCGGATGGGTATTCTGTTTCGTGCTTCGCCGCGTCAGGCAGACGTTATTATTATTGCCGGGACGGTTACCAAAAAGATGCTTCCAGTTATCAAGACGGTCTATGAGCAGATGCCGGAGCCTCGCTATGTCATTGCAATGGGAGCCTGTGCTTCCTCCGGTGGTATTTTCGATACTTATAGCACTGTGCAAGGTATTGATGAGGCGTTGCCTGTTGATGTTTATATCCCGGGCTGCCCGCCACGGCCGGAAGGTCTTCTCTACGGGTTGATGAAACTCCAGGAGAAAATTAAGAGGGAGCGGAATACCTTTGGTGCGGCTATCGGCGTTGGTGACGTTATCCATGATGCCTGAGAAGGCAAAGTATGACAGGGAAAATCAATGAGCGATCAAATGATTGTTGAAAAATTAAAATCCCGGTTCTCTAATCAGATTATTGATGTCGTTGAGTTCCGAGGAGAAACAACTGTGACGGTTAACAAGGGGCAGATTGTTGATATTTGTACCTTTATGAAGTCAGAGTGTGGCTACAATCTTCTCTGCGATCTGTGTTCCGTCGATTATATGGGGCAGGCGCCTCGCTTTATGGTGGTCTACAACCTTTACAATATCGCTACCAAAGAGCGTTTTCGGATTAAGGCTCCGTTAGAAGAAGCGGATGCAACCATCGATACCGTGTCAGGTGTCTGGGGTACTGCCAACTGGTTGGAGCGTGAAGTCTGGGATCTGATGGGAATCGTTTTTAACAATCACCCGGATCCACGACGTATTTTGATGCCTGTTGACTGGGAAGGGCATCCATTGCGCAAGGACTACCCGGTTCAGGGGCCCGATCGTGAACCATACAAAGGCCGGCTCTCATAACGTTTTATAGATAATCCTTCTCAGGACGAGGCATAAAATGGCAGCAAATACCACCGAAACAATGACAATCAACATGGGGCCCCAGCATCCCTCTACGCATGGTGTGCTTCAGTTGATCCTTGAGCTCGATGGCGAAATCGTAAAAAAAGCAACCCCCCATATCGGTTTCTTGCACCGTGGTGTTGAGAAGCTTTCTGAGCATCGTACTTACCATCAGGTCATTCCTCTGACTGACCGTCTCGATTATCTTGCTCCTATGAGTAATAACCTCGGTTATGTTCTGGCTGTTGAGAAGCTGCTTGGAATTACCGATCAAATCCCTGAACGTGCTCAGCGTATCCGCGTCATTATGGCCGAACTGACTCGCCTTAAAAGTCACCTGGTGTGGCTGGCCTGTCATGCCCTGGATATTGGTGCGATGACAGTTTTTCTTTATTGTTTCCGTGAGCGTGAGCATGTCATGGATATCTATGAGAAGGTGTCCGGTGCCCGGATGACTTCCAGTTATTTCCGGGTCGGCGGCCTTTCTGCTGACTTGCCGGATGGATTGGATCAGGAAATTCGTGAATTTGCCGAATCAATGCCTGCTCATATTGATGAGTATGAAGGCCTTTTGACTGGTAACAAAATCTGGCAAAAGCGGACCATTGATGTTGGTCATATCAGTGCTGAAGCCGCAATTGATATCGGTATTACTGGGCCTGCATTACGTGGTTCTGGCGTCGATTGGGATTTGCGCCGCGATAATCCTTACAGTGGTTATGACGATTATGATTTTGAGGTACCGGTTCGGGATGAAGGAGATACCTTCGCACGTTACAAGGTGCGTCTTGATGAAATGCGTCAGGCGAGCCGTATTATTCTGCAGGCTCTCGATAAACTCAAAACCGGTCCGATTTTGGCCGATTGTCCTAAAGTTGTTCTACCCCCTAAAAAAGATGTGGTTAATTCCATCGAAGGTTTAATTCATCACTTTAAAATTATTACTGAAGGATTTAAGCCTGAGCCTGGTGAGATCTATCAGGGTGTCGAAGCTCCTAAGGGGGAACTTGGTTACTATCTGGTCTCAGATGGTTCAGCCCATCCATACCGGATGAGAATTCGACCACCATCCTTTGTTAACTTGCAGGCGTTGCCGCAAATGGTCGAAGGACGTTTACTGGCCGATGTTATTGCTGTCATCGGTACTCTTGATATCGTGCTCGGTGAAATTGACCGTTAATTATTTGTTAGTAGTGTAAGAGGACGTTATGACTGAAAACACCGCGCAAGTGGAAGAGCAGGAGCAGGAAGTCGATTTGACCGCTGCCAATGAGGTCATCGATAAATACCTGGATATGCATGGTAACCTGATGCCTGTACTGCAAGGAATTCAGGAGGCTTATGGGTATGTCCCGGAAGAGACAGTCTTTTTGGCTGCTGAACGCCTGAATGTCTATCCCAGTCAGATTTACGGGGTACTAACCTTTTATGCCCAGTTTCATCTCAAGCCACGGGGAAAATATATCATGCGCGTGTGCATGGGAACTGCTTGTCACGTTAAAGGTGCTGGTCGTATCGGAGATACGATCAAGGATCGTCTCGGAGTTGCTCATGCTGAAACGACTCCAGATTTAAAGTTTACTGCTGAGTACGTTGCCTGTATCGGTGCCTGTGGTATGGCTCCGGTTATTATGGTCAACGATGCAACTTATGGCAGTATGACGGTTCAGAAAATGGACGAGGTCATCGCAAAGTATAAGGAAATGGACTGATCCAGGTCGTTACCATACGCCGATAGCAAGGAATGTTTTATGTCCGAAACTGCTGAAAATTTGAAAATTCTGGTGTGTACAGGAACGGGTGGCTTGGCTTCCGGTGCCGCCGAGGTTGTAAAAGCTTTTGAAGCTGAATTTGAAAAGCATGGAGTTGCTGGGAAAATCGGCGATGCCTGCGATATTAATGGTACAGGTTGTCGTGGTTTATGTGCCAACGATGTTCTTGTTGACGTCTGTATGCCCAACCAGGAGGCGGTGACTTACGATTTTGTCACTCCTGAATTGGTTCCGCAGATCGTTGAAGAACACATCCTGGGTGAGGGACCGGTTGAAAAGAAGGTTGCCGGGCCTTATTACCATAAATTTCTTGAAAAACAGCAACGTATCATTTTCTCACGCTGTGGCACCATCGATGCTGAGAGTCTTGATGATTTTCTCGGTCATAATGGCTTTGAGGGGATCAAGAAGGCGGTCACCATGTCGCCTGATGAGGTTATCGCTGAGGTTAAAAAATCTGGACTGCGGGGCCGTGGAGGCGGTGGCTTTCCGACCGGCATGAAATGGACCTTTGCCAGGGCTTCAGCAGGTACCGAAAAATATCTTATCTGTAATGCTGATGAGGGCGATCCGGGAGCTTTTATGGACCGTTCCATCCTTGAAGGGGACCCCTATGGTTTGATTGAAGGGATGATGATCGGAGCCTATGCGATTGGATGTAGCTTTGCATATGTCTACGTCCGTGCAGAATATCCTCTTGCTATCAAACGTCTGCAGATGGCCATCGATACCTGTTATGAAAAGGGTATCCTCGGTGAAAACTGCATGGGTCTTGGTTTCAAACTTGATATGCGCATTAAGGCTGGTGCTGGTGCCTTTGTTTGCGGTGAGGAAACGGCTTTGATGGCTTCCATCGAGGGGCAGCGTGGAATGTCTCGTCCGCGTCCACCTTTCCCCGCTGTGAAAGGTTTGTGGGGTAAACCGACCAACATTAATAACGTTGAAACCTACGCTAACGTTGCTTATATCTTTTATAACGGCGCTGATTGGTATTCATCTATCGGTACTGAAGGCACCAAGGGAACTAAGATCTTTGCATTGACTGGTAAAGTCAAGCATACCGGTCTGGTAGAGGTCCCTGCTGGTACCACGATGAAAGAAGTTATTTACGATGTTTGTGGCGGTATTCTCAATAATCGTAAATTTAAAGCAGTACAGGCTGGTGGCCCTTCTGGCGGGTGTTTACCTGCAGAGGCTCTTGATGCCGAAGTCGATTATGATTCACTGATCAAAGCTGGTGCCATGATGGGGTCCGGTGGTCTGGTTGTTATGGATGAGACCACCTGTATGGTTGATATTGCCCGTTTCTTCCTGAACTTTACCCGGGTTGAGTCATGTGGCAAGTGTATCCCTTGTCGTATCGGTCTGAAGATCATGCTTGAAATTCTTGAGCGAATCTGTGCTGGTGAAGGCCAAGAAGGGGATATCGAACTGCTTCAGGATATGGCCTACGACATCAAGAAAAGTTCTCTGTGTGGTCTGGGCCAGACAGCACCAAATCCAGTTCTCTCAACAATTCGTTATTTCCGCCATGAATATGAAGCGCATATCAAGCAGAAGGAATGTCCTTCCCACTCTTGTAAGCCGCTGCTTCACTTCAAGGTTATCGAAGATAAATGTAAAAAATGCGGCATGTGCCCAAGGGTTTGTCCGGTTGATGCAATCTCTTGGGAAAAAGGCCAGGTTGCTACGATCGATCTGGATAAATGTACCCGCTGTACATCCTGCTATGATGCCTGCCGCTTTATGGCTATTGAGTAAACGCATACACTGCTTAAGCTATACGAGGTCAAGATGGTTAACCTGACGATTGACGGAAAACAGATCACTACCAGCAAGACGTCTACAATCTATGAGGCGGCGAAAGAGAACGGAATTTATATTCCGGTTCTGTGTTATGCCAAAAAGTTGCTTCCTTACGGTGCGTGTCGTATCTGTCTTGTTGAAGTAGAGCAAATGAAAGGGCGTCTGATTCCGTCCTGTACGACTCCGGTTACGGAAGGTATGGTCGTAACGACCATGTCGGACGAAATTAGTAAAGTTCGTAAAACGGTACTCGAGTTCTTGCTGGTCAATCATGTGGTTGACTGCCCGGTTTGTGATAAGGGTGGTGAATGTGATTTGCAGGATCTTACTTATGAGTATGAGGTTGTCACCAACCGCTTTGAAGGTGAAAAATTCGACCTGCCCAAGGACGAAGTAAACCCACTGATTGAACGTAACATGAACCGTTGTGTGCTCTGCGGAAAATGTGTACGGGTTTGTGATGAGGTGGTTGGGTATGGCTCATATTCCTTTATAAATCGTGGTTTTGAGACCAAAATTGCCACTGCCTTTGACCGTGGCCTGAATTGCGAATTTTGTGGTCAATGTGTGTCCTTATGTCCAGTCGGTGCTATTTTACCCCGGCCGTTTAAGTTTAAAGCACGCCCTTGGCAGCTTAATGAAGTTGACTCCGTTTGTGGCTATTGCGGTAATGGTTGTACGGTTACTCTCGGGGTTAAAGATAACGAAGTTGAGACGATCCGCTTTAACGACAAAACAGGTGTCAACGACGGCAATCTCTGCGTCCGTGGACGCTTTGGTTATTCTTATGTCAACAGTAAGGAGCGTCTTACCAAGCCACTGATCAAGATTAACGGTGAGCTTCAGGAAGCATCATGGCAAGAGGCTCTTGATGCTGTCGTTGCAAACCTGAAATCAGCCCAAAAAGATGTTGGTATTATTACCGGCGCACGGCTGAGTAACGAAGAATTATTCCTGGCTAAAAATGTTGCCAGGGAACTGGGAACCCAAAACCTCGATCACTCTGGTGGTGAATGCTACAAAGGGGTAACTGAGGGGCTGCAGGAGGCCATCGGAGTTGCTGCCTCGACCGCTACATTCCCACAAGTTGAGAATTGCAATGCTATCTTAGCAATCCGTTCTGATTTTTATGAAACTCATCCCGTTTTCGGTATGGTTGTTAACCAGGCGATTCGGCGTAATAATGCTCAATTGTCAGTTATTGCTGATAAAAAGGGTAAGCTTGACCGTCTCCCTCATGCACGGACTCTGCTCCACAAACCAGGAATGGAACTCGATGTTCTGAATGCTTTATGTCAGGTCATTATCAGCGAAAAACTGGTCAAGTCCGAAGGTCTTGAGGGTCTGGAAGATCTTAAAAAAGCGCTTAAAAACTTTACCCCTGCCAAGGTAGCTAAGGCTGTTGGTGTCGATGCTGAAGCAATCAAACAGACTGCCCGTGAACTAGCCAACGCAGAAAATGCCGCGATTCTTCTTGCTTATGGCCTGCCATATACTGCTTACAGTAAGCAGCTTGGTGCTGCAGCAGCGAACCTTGCTCTGCTGACCGGCATTGCCGGGCGGCCTGGTTCAGGTCTTTACTTGTGCGGTGAGAAAGCCAACAGTCAGGGTGCTATCGATCTTGGTATTATGCCCGGAGCTGAAGGTCTTGGTGCCCAGGCACTATTAAACGCTGCGGCTAGTGGTGATATCCGGACCTTGTATGTTGTTGGTGAAGATATGATGGTTTCCTATCCGGATAAAACTTTGGTCGACAAAGCGTTAACCGTCCCGTTCCTGGTTGTTCAGGATATGTTCCTGAACGAAACTGCCCAAAAGGCTGATGTCGTACTGCCGGCAGCATCTTTCGCTGAAAAGGATGGGACCTTTACCAACGCTGAGCGGCGTATTCAATGCTTACGTGCCGGAATTAAATCACCTGGTGAAGTAAAAACCGATTTCGCTATCTTCCAGGAAATACTATCTCTACTCGGGGCTTCTGCACCTGCGTCACCTGCTGAAGCATTTGCTGCTCTGTGTGCTGAAGTTCCAGCTTACAGTGGTATCAAGCTTACTGATATCGGTGCCCAAGGTTATGTCTGGGGTGGTGAAACGCTTGAACCGGTTACCCGTAAGCTGGTTCCTGTTGCTGGTGGCGACAAGCTAACTGGAAAATATCAGTTGTTGGTTGGTAGCGCTCTGTACCACAGTGGTACTGTATCGACCCATGCTAAAGGGCCGCTTGCTGTTGTCTCCGAACCGTATATTGAGCTTGGGCGAGAAGATGCGCAAGAGCTTCAGTTAGCCGATGGCGATATGCTTAAACTGAAAGCTGATGGTGGAGAGATTAAAGCGAAAGTCAAAGTAGATAGACGTTTGCCAAAAGGTGTGTTGTTTGCTCCGTACCATTTTGGCTCTCTGGGACTGAATGATATCTATACCGGACAACCTGCCATACCTGTTGAACCGGTAAAGCTATAATTTTCTTTTTGGAGTTGCCGGCTCTTCGGGTCGGCTGAAATCGGCAGCAATGCCATAGACAGATGAAGGAAGAGGATGGTCATGACGCCAGAAGTTCTGACACTCTCGGATACTCCCTACTTGTATACCGCGGCTATGTTGATCAAAATCGCTGTAGCATTTGTTGTGATGCTGCTTATCGTCGCCTATGCAACCTACGCAGAACGAAAAATCATTGGTGGAATGCAAACCCGGATGGGGCCGACGATGACCGGTCCAAAAGGGTTGTTGCAACCAATAGCTGATGGTTTAAAGCTGTTCTTCAAGGAAGATATCATTCCTGCCGAAGCACATTGGTTCGCATTTATTTTGGCGCCAATGATGATTTTGGCACCAGCATTCGTGGCCATCTGCGTCATCCCTTTTGGAGCCGACTTTCTGTTTACTTATGATGGAACGCTCTATACGGTACCGCTACAGATTGCTGATTTGAATATCGGTGTCCTGTTCATTCTTGCTATGGCAGGACTGGGCGTATACGGAATCGTTCTGGCGGGTCTTGCTTCCAACAGTAAATATTCACTGCTTGGTGGTATTCGCTCCTCAGCTCAGATGATTTCGTATGAATTGGCTGCTGGACTGTCGATCATTTCAGTCTTCATGCTGTCTGAAACTCTTAGTATGCGCGGCATCGTTTTTGCTCAACAGGGTCCTCTCTGGGGAATCAGTGCCTTAAGCTGGATACCAGACTGGTACGTATTTACCCAGCCTCTGGCTTTCTGTCTGTTTGTTGTCGGCTCTATGGCCGAAGTTAACCGGACTCCATTCGACCTTCCAGAGGCAGAAACGGAATTGGTATCTGGTTTCTGTACCGAGTATTCCTCCATGAAATATGCGCTCTTTTTCATGGCTGAATATGCCAATATGATCACTGTTTCAGCCATTGGAGCAACGCTGTTCCTGGGTGGTTGGGGCGGCCCTTTCTGGGGCTGGATCAACTTCCTGGTCAAGATCTTTGCCTTCATGTTCTTCTTTATCTGGATTCGCGCGACCTTACCACGTCTGCGTTATGATCAGCTTATGTATATTGGTTGGAAAGTTATGTTGCCCCTGGCAATTGCAAATATTGTCTTTACCGGGTTTGCCATTCTGCTCTGGCAGTAAACATCGTTGTGTAGAGGATAGCTATGTTTAAAGAGTTTGCCAAAGGCTTGAGTATCACACTGAAGCATCTGTTACCGGGAAATACCACTACGGTTGAATACCCTAAGCAGAAGCTGGAGATGTCTCCGCGTTTCCGTGGGCTGCATCGCCTTGTTCCAACCCAGCATCGGGAAAAATGTGTTGCCTGCTACCTTTGCCCGACGGTTTGCCCGGCCAAATGTATAACGGTCGAGTCGGCGGAGAATGAAAAAGGCGAGAAGTATCCCAAGGTTTATGAAATCGACATGCTGCGCTGTATCTTCTGCGGGTATTGTGTTGAGGCTTGTCCGGTTGAGGCGATCGAAATGACGAGCGCTTACGAACTGGCAAACTATAAACGGGATGATTTCATGTTCGACAAAGAACGTTTACTCAAGTCGTAACAAGGAGCCTCATTATTATGGAAGCTTTTCTTTTTTATCTAACTGCTTTTGTTGCGATTGTTTCGGCCTTTTTCGTTACTAAGTGTCGTAACCCTGTCAACAGTGCATTGAACCTGGTAACGACATTTATCTGTCTGGCGGTTCTTTACATTATGCTGGAAGCACCATTTATGGCAGCTATACAGATAATGGTTTATGCCGGTGCAATCATGGTGTTAATCGTCTTTGTTATCATGTTGCTCAACCTTGGTTTGGCAACCAAGAGCCGCTATACCCATGCCCTTCCAGCCGGAGGTGTCCTGGGGGTGCTGATGTTGCTGGTCACTGTCGGGTTTTTGCGCAGTGGTGAGGCAACAGCAACCGGTGGTCCAATTACTTCTGATGTTATCAACCAATTCGGTCATACCGAGCTGATTGGAAAGGCGTTGTTTGTCGATTTCCTGCTGCCATTTGAGATCGCGTCTATCCTGCTGCTGGTTGCTATTATTGGTGCCGTAATCCTCTCTAAACGTAATGTTTAATTGAGACTTGGCTTGGGAGATTCAAGATGATTACCGTAAATCACTACCTGATGTTGAGTGCGATATTATTCGCCATTGGAACTTTTGGCGTATTAACCCGCAAAAACGCCATTGTTATCTTCATGTGTATCGAAGTTATGCTCAACTCGGTAAACCTGACCTTTATTGCCCTGTCACGTCATGTCGGCAATCTTGACGGTCAGATATTTGTATTTTTTGTAATGACGGTTGCTGCTGCTGAAGCAGCTGTAGGTCTGGCTTTAATAATCGCTTTCTTCCGTAATAAGGAATCGGTTGAAGTCGATGATTTTAAAGTCCTTAAGTGGTAATTTCCCACTATTACGGGTGTTTCAGCTAATAGGAGAGTTTGATGTACAGTAATCTGTGGCTCATCCCATTCTTCCCGCTGGTCGGTTCGATCATCAACGGCTTGTTGGGCAAACGCATTAAAAAAGAAGCAGTCATTGGTGGCATTGCAACAGTGATGATGTTGTTGTCATTTCTGGTTGCCGCACAAAACTTCTTTACTTTGCTTCATGACAGCGAAAAAACGCACCAGGTTGTCATGGCTTCGTGGATCTCTCTTGGTGATCTACAGGTTAACTGGGAGTTTCTACTCGATCCCTTGTCAGCAGTTATGATCATGGTTGTTACCGGTGTCGGTACCTTGATTCATTTGTACTCGATCGGGTACATGCATGGTGAAGTTGGTTTCTTCCGCTTCTTCAGTTATCTCAATCTATTCGCTTTCTCAATGCTGATGCTGGTTCTGGGTGGCAACGCTCTGGTCATGTTTGTCGGTTGGGAGGGCGTCGGTCTCTGTTCTTACCTGCTCATTGGTTATTACTTCGAAAAGAAGAGTGCAGGCGATGCCGCGAAAAAAGCTTTTGTGGTTAACCGGGTTGGTGATTTCGGTTTCCTGTGTGGTTTGTTCACGCTGTTCTGGGCCCTCGGTGATAAAGGTGTCTGGACTATCAACTTTGTTGAGATCACCGAAAATGCCCATTTACTTCAGTCTGGTGGATTGTTGGTTACGGTTGTGACCTTGTGCTTCTTCCTTGGAGCAACGGGTAAATCAGCTCAGATTCCACTCTATACCTGGTTGCCCGATGCGATGGAAGGTCCTACCCCGGTTTCAGCATTAATCCATGCTGCGACCATGGTTACCGCCGGTGTTTACATGATCGGCCGGATGAACATTCTTTTTGCCATGGCTCCGGCCACGATGATGACGATTGCTGTTGTCGGTGCACTAACCGCCTTCTTTGCTGCAACCATCGGTCTTGCACAAAATGATATTAAGCGGGTTCTCGCTTACTCGACTGTATCCCAGTTGGGATACATGTTCCTGGCTATGGGGGTCGGTGCTTTTTCCGCTGGTATTTTCCACTTGATGACTCACGCTTTCTTTAAAGCTTGTTTGTTCCTTGGCTCTGGTTCAGTTATCCATGGTATGCACCATGCTTATCATCACGCTCATCTGCATGATGATCCTCAGGATATGCGTAACATGGGTGGGCTGCGGAAAAAGATGCCGATCACCTTTATTACGTTCCTGGTTTCAACTATTGCTATCTCCGGTATTCCATTGTTCTCAGGCTTCTTCTCCAAAGATGAGATTCTGTGGTGGTCCTTTGGTTCGACACGCGGTCATTGGTTCCTGTGGATAATTGGTGCTGCAGCAGCTGGTATGACGGCTTTCTACATGTTCCGTTTGGTTTTCATGACCTTCTTTGGGGAACAGAAAACCGATGCACGGGCCAAAGATCACATTCCTGAGTCACCACTGACCATTACTATTCCTTTGATGGTTCTTGGTTTCCTGGCTCTTGTCGGTGGTTATGTTGGCGTCCCTGCTATTCTTGGTGGCAGCAACCACTTTGAGCATTTCCTGGCCCCGGTATTTGAACATAGTCAGCATCTGCATCATATTGAAGCTCATGGCGCTCATGCTACTGAATATCTGCTTATGGCCATATCTGTCATCATCGCTGTAGTTGGTATTTTTATCGCCTGGTACATGTACATTAAAAACACCTCTCTGCCTGCCAAAATTACTGAAAAATTCAGCTGTGCTTATAAGGTTGTTTTCAATAAATGGTATATCGACGAACTCTATGACTTCGTATTTGTTAACCCATGTAAGCAGATTGGTCTGTTTTTATGGCGTGGTATTGATGTTCGTGTCGTTGATGGCATCGTTAACGGCTGCGCCTATGTTATTAAGGGTATTGGTGCCGGTTTACGTTATACCCAGTCCGGTTATTTGTATAATTACGCAATGGCCATGGTGGTCGGCGTAGTCCTGATCGTCGGCTATTACATTTTCGGTTGATTGTTGCATTAGTTTGCCAGCGAATACGATAAAGCTTTAAGGAGCGATTCCACATGGCTGATAATCTTCTCAGTATTATGACTTTCCTCCCGTTATTGGGAATGGTGATCCTTCTCCTTATCCCAAGGGATAACGACGGGTTGCTTAAAGGATTCACCTTTGCAGTAACGATTGTTACTTTTGTTGTGAGTCTCCCCCTGGCTTTCGATAAGGTTTTTACGACCTCCGGGGCCATGCATTATCGTGAATTTCATGAGTGGATCAATATCGGGGATTTCTTCCAGATGAATTATAATGTCGGTGTAGACGGCATCAGCCTGTGGCTGGTTATGTTGACGACCTTCATTATGCCGATAGCAGTGCTGTCGACCTGGACTGCAGTTGAAAAGAGCAGTAAAGGTTTTATGGCCATGTTGCTACTGCTTGAAACGGGTATGCTCGGTGCGTTTGTTTCCCTTGATCTCTTCCTCTTTTACGTCTTCTGGGAATTGATGCTGATTCCGATGTACTTCCTGATCGGCATCTGGGGTGGGAAAAACCGGATTTATGCAGCGGTTAAATTTTTTATCTACACGGCCGTCGGTTCTTTGTTGATGCTGGTGGCAATCATCTTCGTCTATTACTACGGTGTTAAGAGCGGTGTCGCTATCAACGGCTTTAGTGTCCAGGATTTCTATAAGCTCAATATTCCTTATTACGCTCAATTCTGGCTCTTTCTGGCCTTTGGTTTCAGCTTTGCGATCAAGGTTCCTATGTTTCCACTCCACACCTGGTTGCCAGATGCTCACACTGAGGCGCCAACTGCCGGGTCCGTTATTCTTGCTGCAGTTCTGTTGAAGATGGGAACCTATGGCTATGTGCGGTTCGCCATGCCACTGTTCCCCGAGGCACTGCCGACCTTTATTCCATTCCTGGCCTTCCTCTGCGTCGTCGGAATTATCTACGGTTCACTTGTTGCCATGATGCAGGAAGATGTTAAGAAGCTGGTTGCCTATTCATCTGTTGCTCACCTTGGCTTTGTCATGCTGGGTGTCTTTGCTATGAACCTTCAGGGTTTAGCTGGTGGCATGATTCAGATGATCAACCACGGTATTTCAACTGGCGCATTGTTCCTTATCGTTGGTTTTATTTACGAGCGTCGTCATACCCGTTTGATTACTGAATTTGGTGGTTTGGCGCATAAAATGCCAATTTTTGCCACTATCTTTATGATTGTTACCTTCTCATCCGTCGGCTTACCAGGCACTAACGGTTTTGTTGGCGAGTTCCTTGCCCTGATGGGTGCTTTCCAGGGGGGCCTGCGTTGGTACGCTGTTTTTGCAACGACCGGTGTTATTCTTGCCGCGGTCTATATGCTGTGGATGTACCAGCGGGTTATGTTTGGTAAAGTGACCAACCCTGCTAATGAAAACCTCAAGGACTTGAATGTCCGTGAGGTCGCTATCATGCTGCCATTGTTACTGTTTGTGTTCTGGATTGGTCTCTATCCAAACACCTTCTTTGATAAAATGAATCCGGCTATGGAAGAAGCTCTCAAGCAAATGAATAACCGTCAGGTTGCTGTGCTTGAAGTTGAGCAACCTGCTGTGGCCACGATTGAAAATATTACATCGTATTGATAGAATAACCACTGGTTCGGAGGAGCTGTTCGATGGAAAATCTGGTTCAAGAAGCCATCCAGAATGTCAATTTGCAGGCTATCATGCCATCATTGGTGCTGAGTGCCTTTGGTATGATTCTGCTGCTGATCTCAGTGTTCTCTCCGCGTGGGAAGACATCCCATGTCGCGTGGTTAAGCATTGTGGCCCTTATCATTACCGGCATGATCACCATGGCTGGTTGGAACAATCCGCAAGAAGGATTCGCTGGCAGTGTACTGCTGGATAACTTTGCGACCTTTTTCAGTATGATCTGTATTCTTGCTGCCGGCCTGACTATTCTTATGTCAGATAATTATCTCAAGCGCGAGAATTTCCCGGTTGGTGAATATTATCCACTGATCCTGTTTACTACCGCAGGTGCTATGTGGATGGTATCTGGTACTGATCTGATGACCATTTTCCTCGGTCTAGAGGTTCTGTCAGTCTCTCTGTACATTTTGGCTGGTTTCTTCAGGGATAAACTGAGTAGCAATGAGTCAGGTCTGAAGTATTTCTTTTTAGGTGCATTTTCAACTGGGTTCCTGCTCTACGGTGTCGCTCTGTTGTACGGAGTGACCGGTACGACTAAACTACAGGGGATCGCTGCTTATGTCAGAATGAATCCCGATGCTGCAACCAACATGCTGTTCATAGCTGGTGGTTTGTTGCTGCTGGTTGGTTTTCTGTTCAAGGTTGCCGCTGCTCCGTTCCATATGTGGACTCCTGATGTATATCAAGGTGCGCCAACTCCGATTACCGGTTTTATGAGTGCCGGGCCAAAGGCCGCTGCTTTTGCTGCCCTTATTCGCGTCGCTATTATCGGCCTTGATGGTATGGAAAGTGAGCTGACAGCACTGTTCTGGCTGCTTGCAGTATTGACCATGACCTTTGGTAACTTTATTGCCTTATCACAAAAAGATATCAAACGCATGCTGGCATATTCTTCTATTTCTCATGCCGGTTATGCTCTAGTAGGTATGGTTGCCTGGAATACAGTTGGTCTGTCAGCGATTATGTTCTACATGCTTGTTTATACCTTTATGAATGTCGGTGCTTTTGCGGTATTGGTTCTGATCGGTAAAAAAGGTGAAGAGAACCTTACCCTCGACGGTATTGCCGGTCTGGGATATAAAAAGCCATTTTTAGGCATTGCGCTGTGTATTTTCCTCTTCAGCCTGATGGGCTTGCCACCAACAGCAGGCTTCACCGGAAAGTTTTATATCTTTGCTGGTGCGATCAAGGCTGGTTATATCTGGTTAGCAGTACTGGGTGTTTTAAACTCAGCAGTCTCCCTCTATTACTACCTACGGATCATGGTGCAAATGTACTTCAAGGATCCACAAGAGGATTTTGCCTGGGTTAAGTTTAATATGCCGACAGTGGTATCCATTATCATTTCAATTGTCGGGGTTTTGTACTTGGGAATAGTTCCCGGAACATTGATGCAGTTAGCTAAATTGGCTGGATTGTAATTTGTCTCGATAAGATTGTTTAAGGCCCTCCAATTTGTAATTGGAGGGCTTTTTTATTCCTCTTAAATCGACTAGAATAGCGCTATGCGATTAGCTGACTATCTACAAAAATGCGCTATTCTTGAGGATTTAACAGAAATTCAGGCTCCTGTTGCTACTGATCAGGAACTAGCGGCAATCAGTCGGCGTGAATTTGCCAATAATAATGGTGGTAAAGCTCTCCTGTTTAATCAACCATGGCCAGGAAAGTTTTCTGCCGTGTCAAACCTGTTTGGCAGCGAAAAAAGAATGGCTTCCATTCTCCGGTCTGAATCTCTTGGCGATTTCGAAGATAAAATTAATATCTGGCTGAGCCAATCTGAAATCAGTTTAGAAGCCGGGATTTTATCTTCTTCTTCTCTCCATTCGTTATTAAAACTGACCGATCAATATCCCTTCTCAAGTCCTTTAAGTGACATTCCGGCATTAAAAAGTTGGCCTGAAGAAGAGAAACCCTACTTTTCGCTCGCTTTAACTTTGACTCGTCATCCCCTAACTGGACAGCAGAATATTGGTCTCTACCGTGTTCAGGTTATCGATGATCAGACTCTGGCTATTAATTTGTCACCATCTTCAGGAGCGCAACAACATTTAAATATGGCTGCACAATTGGGCGAGGATTTACCTGTCTGCCTTGTTTTGGGATGTGACCCCCTTTTGATGTGGGCAGCAGCAGCTCCTTTGCCCGACTGTGTTGATGAACTCGATTTTTGTCGATATTTTTTCAATGAGGATTTCCCGCTGGTTCGTATTGATGGATTACCCTTTGAGATACCTGAAAGTGCTGAACTCATCATTGCCGGTACTTTTAACCCCGAGCATATCGGTCATGAAGGTCCATTTGGCAATCACACTGGAGCTTACGTATCACGTAATGATTGCCCCTATATGCAGGTGTCAGCCGTACGGCACAAAGAAAATCCGCTTATACCCTTTACCGTTGTAGGTCCTCCGCCAAGCGAGAATGTCTGGTTGGCAAAGGTAAACGAGATCTGGATCCGGGCACTACTTAAGCACCAGTTTGACATGATTCAGAATGTGTTTATGCCTGTTACAACGATTTTTCACGGGGTAACGATTATTAGTGTGAAGTACATCTGTAGGGCTGATGTAAAGAATCTGATCAATGCATTGTGGAAGAATGGGCCGTTACAGCGCGCTAAACTTATAGTTATTGTTGATGAAAATATTAATCCTACCTCTTTAGAGCAAAGTTGGTGGTATGTTATAAATCGTCTCAGCAAAGTAAATATCTACCGCAATCAGCAGCGCACGGTTATTGATGCGAGTGGTATAGATATCGGTCCCTTAGTGACTGAGTCTCATACTATTGCAAATCTTATTTCCAAACGCTCAGGGGAGCAGGGTTATTACCCGTTTTGAATCATGGTTACAGAAGCTAGTGCTATAGCAGGTCAACAAGAATCGATCCAGCAAACGCTACAGAATGTCTTTGGCTATCAAAGTTATCGACCATACCAGGAAGATATTATCCAGGCATTGATTGCTGGCCAGGATTGTTTTGTCCTGATGCCAACAGGGGGAGGGAAGTCCCTTTGTTATCAGGTTCCCGCTCTTCATTTAAGTGGTACGGCTATTGTTGTTTCTCCGTTGATTTCACTGATGAAAGATCAGGTCGATAGCCTGGTCGCGAATGGCGTTGCTGCTGCTTGTTATAATTCTACCTTGGGGGCAGATGAAGCGCGTCGCGTGCTGGCTCGTTTTCACGCTGGTGAACTTGATCTGTTATATATTGCTCCGGAACGACTTTTAAGTGGTGAGTTTATGGCGCGGCTTAGAACTGTCGACATCGCTTTGTTCGCTATTGATGAAGCGCATTGCGTTTCGCACTGGGGGCATGATTTTCGTCCCGAGTATGTTGAGCTAGGTAGCTTACGCGATAGCTTTCCGCAGGTGCCGATGATCGCCTTAACTGCAACAGCGGAAAAACAGACGCGTAATGATATTGTTCAGCAGTTGCGTTTACGCGATGCATACCAAGTTGTGGCCGGTTTCGACCGCCCAAATATCCGTTATTCGGTTCTCGATAAAAGTAAGCCTTATCAACAATTATCAGCCTTTCTTGACCAACATACCAATGAGGCGGGAATCGTTTATTGCTTAAGCCGAAAACGGGTCGAAGAAGTAGCCGAAAAGCTCTGTCTTGATGGCTGGCGCGCTGCTGCTTACCATGCGGGTTTACCTCCATTAGAGCGGAAAAGGGTTCAGGAGGAGTTTCTGCGTGATAACATTGAGGTCGTGGTTGCGACTGTTGCATTCGGTATGGGGATAGATAAACCAAATGTACGTTATGTTGTTCATTATGATCTGCCGCGCAATATAGAGAGTTATTACCAGGAAACCGGTCGCGCCGGACGTGACGGTTTACCTGCTGAAGCATTACTGTTGTTTGGTTACGGAGATATTGCCATAAGCAGGGGGCTGATTGAGCGTGGGAATAATGCTGAGCAGAATCGCATTGAAATACACAAGTTAAACGCTATGGTCGCTTATGCTGAAGCAGGGATCTGCCGTCGCCGGGCTTTGTTAGGCTATTTTGGCGAAACTCTGGAAAAAGATTGTGGCAACTGTGATACCTGTTTAAATCCACCCGAGCGCTACGATGCGACCGAAGATGCACGCAAAGCGTTATCCTGTGTGTTTCGGGTCGATCAGCGTTTTGGTATTGGTCACGTTGTGGAAGTTTTACGTGGTTCCAAGAATCAACGTATTCTCGATTTACGTCATGACCAGCTTTCTACCTATGGCATTGGTCGCGAGAAAAGTAATGATCACTGGAACCATCTGTTACGCCAGTTAATCCATTATGGCTACCTTGATCAGGATATTGCCAACTATTCGGTGTTAAAGTTGACTGAAGCTGCACGCCCTTTACTCCGAGGAGAAATGTGTCTGGAGCTGACACTGCCGCGCAATAAGCCAGGTCGGAAGAAAAAGGCCGAAAAGAAAATTGTCGGGCTTGAATATGATATGGCTCTCTTCAATCAGCTCAAAGTGCTGCGCAAAGAGATTGCTGATCGTGATGGCGTGCCACCATATGTTGTGTTTGGTGATGCGACATTGGCTGAAATGGCAGCTGTATTACCGACGGATAAAGATGCCCTGCTAAAAATTAATGGGGTCGGTCAGACAAAGTTACAACGCTATGGTCAGGCATTTATGGAAGAAATAATCGGCTTTTTATGTCGCTAAAAGAATAAAGTCGATCACTTGGTAATGCGTGGCGATGAAAAATGCTACACAAACAAGGAGATAATAGTGAAAATTGTATCATTTAATATAAACGGCATTCGCGCCAGATTTCATCAACTTGAAGCACTGGTCGAACAACATTCCCCGGATATTATCGGATTGCAGGAAATAAAAGTTCATGATAGTGAGTTCCCGCATGAGGGTTTGGCCAAGCTTGGTTATCACATGATCCATCACGGTCAAAAAGCTCATTACGGGGTTGCAACATTCTCACGTCAGGAACCTGCAACGATTGAAAAAGGATTTCCCGAAGAGGATCCAAAACATCAGCGTCGGATGCTGATTACGACCTATCCATTACCCGATGGACGCACTCTGAAAGTTTTAAATGGCTACTTTCCCCAAGGGGAGAGTCGTTCGCATCCGGAAAAATTCCCCAATAAAATGAATTTTTACGCAAACCTGCAAAATTATATTGAAACCCACTCGAGTCCAGATGACCTGGTGGTGGTCATGGGTGATATGAATATTTCACCACAGGATAGCGATATCGGTATTGGGGAAGATAATCGGAAGCGCTGGTTAAAGACCGGAAAATGTAGTTTCTTACCTGAGGAACGTGAATGGTTGCAAAAATTACTGGGCTGGGGGTTGATCGATACCTATCGCGCAGCAAATCCGGATGTGGACGATTGCTTCAGCTGGTTTGACTATCGCTCCAAAGGGTTTGATAAAGAACCAAAGCGCGGTCTGCGAATCGACTTGATTCTGGCCACCAAACCGTTAAATGATGTGTGTGTCGCAACCGGGATTGATTACGAGTTACGCGGAATGGAAAAGCCGTCTGATCATTGCCCGATTTGGGCTGAATTTAAATTATAAATAAACAAAATAAAACGGCTGCCATCCAGTACGTGAGGGTGGCAGCCGTTGGTGGTAAGGCTTAGTTCCACTTATTGGTGATGTTTTTCATCAACCTTAAAGCCATGACTGTACCAGACTTTGTGGCTTTTTTACGGGGTTGAAAGCCACGACTGGTGGCAACGTACTCAACTGTTTCAGTCTCATCAGAATCGGACGTATTGTTCAGGGTCGTCAACGCGATGAGCTCACCAGTGTTAACATCTTTCAGTTTTACACTGATATTATAACCCTTAGCGCGATTAGCTTTAGTGAACAAAATCTCCAGAAAGAGATCGCTGTAATTTTTAAGCGCCTGAGTTTCAACAAATTTATCGGACATGTTGTCGCTGATGTCGAAGCCACTCAGCCTGATAATCGTATTTCTGTCTACGATGTTTACACCGGCCTTAAGAAATTCATTAAGAAAATTGTCCTCGAATTCCCATGCCCAGTCATCAACCAGACGAACTTGCGAGCTGTTATTGGTTTTTGTCTGAACGCTGACAGTTCTTGTGTCATGACTGGCGGCGTTAATGGATTTATCCCCACCATACTTTGACGATGTCACATCAACATTCAAAGCAGCGAGATTATCGATGAGCAGCCTGCGGTTGCTGGTCCAGTCTTTAGTGTCTTCCGATAACTGACGATTGAAAAAGACAACAATTTTGGGGCTGCCAGCTTTTTGGTAGGATTTGATAAAGTCAGCCAGAACTGTTTCCGCTTGCAAATCGGAAGTTTCAAGAACCTCAGCGGAGTAAGCATTACGAACACCGTCTTCAACCCGATACTGAGCTGATGGAACTGGAGGAGGTACCGCCCCGGCCGGGGTGGGCTGTTCAAGATACTGGGTACATCCAGTACTTAGAACAGCAGCAATAATAGCTACAGGAATTAATTTTTTCATCGTCCTTCCCTAATCTCTATGACGTAGTAGGCAACTGCATCAGTGGCGGTGGAAAATTCACTATAAGTTCCGATCGATTTGGCCGGGAGCATGACTCTTTTCCAGACACTGGCAGCTTCAACCGGTCTTTCGTATTTGTCAAAGAAAGTGATGCGGCCTTCAATCTGCAGTGGAAAGTCGGTACGGTTACGCAAAACAGACCAGGCTTCCAGGGTTCCGGTTGCTGTCCGTCTACTGTTGGTCGACTCGACGGCAATCTTTGACAGCTTGGTGTTTTTTGTCCACTTTTGCAGGCTGTTGTCCAGAATATTAACTGAGTTCATCCGTATTGTTGCGCCCGGAGCTCTGTCATCCTGAACTCGCATACCAGCAGATGCCCCTTCATTAATTTGTTGAGCACAGCCGGATAGCAGAAGTGAAAAAAGAAGGAATAAATAGATTGTGATTTTCATAATAAATCCTCTGCTCATTTAAAGATCATTTTGACTTGGACCATAACAGATAATTACCTTTCGGATCCTCAATCGGAGTCGTTGGAGCCGTATAAAGTATACTCTGTTGATCGTCACCACCTGAAAATGACACGTCGATAGGTGTTGCTTGAGGAATGCTGGTGCTAAAAATATGCACCATATCTGGCAGGTTATGTAGATAACGAGTATCTGCATGAGGTTTGGCATTAATTGCAACCAGGGTGACAATGCCACCGACACCACCAATAACAGCCCCGACCTCAGCCATATTTCCAGAGCTGTTCAGCAGGGTTGATGCAAGAATTGTTGTAGAAGAAATATCGGTCAGGGTCGTCCCTATATCCATTCCCTGTTTTAAGAAAACAGCTTGTCCCTCAAGAATTTTATCAATGCCTCGGCCGCCTCGGGTTGCTGCTTGATAGAAGATATCTTCTATCGGATAAGCGCGTGCCAATTGACCATTGACTGATAACCAAGCACGATGTTCTTGAATATTTTTTCCGCGTCGATATTTTAACTCGGCGTGTCCGACACCATCAGCAACTTTACGCGGTGAAGAACCAGTTTCAATAACGGCAAGCAGGTTGTCTTGAGGTGAGGGTGGAACGAAATCGGGTCTGAGTTTGGAAACTTCAGCATAAGCTTCGGTGGCAAGTTGCATGTCACCAAGCAATTGAGAGCACCAGCCTTCAAGAAAATACATCAGGGCAAAGTCACACTGATACTGTGACTCTTCCGCAAATGCATCCTGAATGGTTCCAGTTTTAAAGCAGGCGCGGGCATTTTCGTAATCACCCTCAATCATGTAGAGCAGACCACGGTAATAATATGTCATGACCCGTTCATAGGGCTCGCCTTTGAAGTCTTTGCCACCTTCTTCATACCACAGGCTTCTTGCTTGGGTCGCAGTCTCATTATTGGCGTAGACGGCTTCAATATCGGTAAGCGCCTGATCAAGAGTGTGTGCTGCTAGTTTGTACTCACCAATACGAATAGCGGCAATGGCCGAATCGACAAGATTTAAGACCTGGTTACGTTTTCCTTCTTTGAGTACCTTGGCATAGGTCGAATGTAGTGCCGCAGGTTTATCTCTCAGATATGACTGAAGCTGTGCCGGATCGACCTGAATAGGTTTAGGTTTACTGGCACAGCCACCAAGGGTAAATACGATGAATAGGAAAAGTAGCAGGTGTATTGGCTTAACGATAGATGATGTCATCTTGAGCCGTCTTCTTGAATTCATACATGCCGCTCCAAACGATAATGCCAGTCTCCAGATCTACCATCTCAAAGGTGATAAGCTGATAACGTGAGGCCAAACCACTGCTTTGTACTGCGTCAGAAGAGGTGATGCGCCCACCCAGGCGGAAGTCAGCGCCGGCTTGGGCCTTGGCAGTACCGATAGTGCCCGTGGTGACTTGGCCCTGGCGTTTCAGATCACGCTCTTTGGCGACCATGTCAGAATAATGACGGCCAACAAATAACATGCGACCATTGGCAGCTCGGTTGAGACCGATACGCAGGCGATCGGTAATCATATTTTTGTTAATTCTGGAGCTGCTTTCGTTGGTGAAGTATTCAGAGTCGATAATAATTCGTGGTGCTGGGCTGCGACCAGCAAGGGTGGGGTTGGAGAGCATGTCACGGGTCATCTGATCAGTCATACCCATGATATCCTGTGATTCCATACCAATGCCAGCGACTTTACCAACGGTTGATGGATCTTCGTAGACAGTTGCCCTTCCGGCAGTATTGTTAACACCGACAGTCGGAGCACAGGCTGAGAGTTGTAATAACAAAAAGGCCAGGGAGGAGAGGAGTAAAAAGTTTTTCATTATTAGGTTCCCCCTAATTGGTTAGAGCCGCAGATCAGAAGACAAATTCTTTTGATCTGCGGCTAGAATGAATATTAAAAACAGGTTAGCACAAATTAGCGTACAGCGGCAGATGCTCTATAAAGAGCGGAAGAATATTGTTGTTTAAATTCAGGATAAATGCCGTATGCTGCTTTTAGGGCAGACTGGTAATGTTCGTTAGTCGAATATTTGACATACATAAAAATTGCCAAATCATTCAAATTATTAAAAGACAGATCAGAACTATTAGTGATAACTTCACGGCCGCCAGCAGCTTTGATTGCAGCTTCTTTAGCAAGCTTATTACCAACTTTTTGACCAATAAATGCACCGACAAAAGGAACTTGCTCAAGGGCCTTGGCACCGGCATAGGCGCCAACCGCACCACCAATGCTACCTGCGGCACTGGCTTTCAGTGAGTTATCGACCCATTCGGCAAGAACATCGTCAGAGGTATACGGACACATGTATTTACCAGTATTTCCATGAATAGGCTCCGGAGCGGTCAATTGGTCCGGGCTGGCAATTTTAGGACCAGCACAGCCAACCATAGTGACAAGTAATAAGGTAACACAGGCAAATACAGACAGTTTGGTGAATCTCATAGGTTCTCCTTTTCCAGATGATCTATCAGGCTAAAAAGTTAGAGTGGAAACATTAAGAAAATATTATTCTTGCGCTCTAAGATAAATATGTTTTATCAAAGTTTCAAGAAATTTTTGATTTTTAGCGGAGCGATTCTATCAACTTTCGAAGTGGTTCAGAAATAGTTTTCTGTATAAAGATGGTTTGTAATATATAATACTTTTGTTCTTTCTTAAGGTTAAGAAGGCGAGCTTGTATTGGCGCATTATTGAAAACACGGTTTGGTTAGCAGAAATTAAAATTTCATTAAATCATTAAATAAACGGGAGTTGTCGATGAAGCGAGGCTTATGGATTGAAACATTCGTTCTTCTTATGGTGTTTTTGGGCTGTTTTGGTACAACGGTTCAGGCCAGTGACTATCAGGAGACAATTAACACTTTTGCTAATTCTCCGGCAGTGAAGCCATTTTTCAATTCATCTTATGGCTATGCTGTTTTTCCGATTGTCGGTAAAGGCGGGTTTGTCATTGGAGCATCATATGGTAAAGGGACCGTCTTTCGGCAGGGACAGGTTACCGGAACCTCTACGCTTGCCAAAGCGACAATTGGTTTTCAATTGGGTGGCCAAGCTTTTAGTGAAATGATCTTTTTTAAAGATAAAGAGGCCTATGACCGTTTTACCCGGGGACAATTTGCATTCGATGCCAGTGCTTCTGCAGTTGTTATTACTGCCGGGGCTCAAGCTAAGGCAGGTACCGATGGTGTTACGGCAAGTGCCAGCGCAAGTTCCTCAAAAACCGGACAGACCAATGCTGGTTATCTGAATGGTATGGCTATTTTTGTACATATCAAAGGTGGATTAATGTATGAAGCGGCTATTGGCGGACAAACATTTCAGTTCTCACCCTTGTAGTGAAGGAGATTGACTGTTCTCAGGTTAAGAAAAATCCGCGTCAAATTGGGACAACAGGGCATGGTTTAACGACTATGTCCTGTGCTTTTGCACTAAATCCAGCTTTGTCGATATTGCTGACTCATCTTTATTGATTAAATGACAGGTTGGTAAATCATTTTGATTCATAGGCAGATACTGCGCTAAGAATTACCTTCCCGTTGCAGATAAACCAAGTCATAAAACTTTCATCTTTCTTATCTATTGAATATTCAGGTACGAAAACTGCAAACTCTTCAGGCCAAAAGTAAAATTCGAAGAGTAAACTCACGTGTCGGTTAATATGTGAGTGTCAAAATAACAATAATGTCTTCGTTTTACTCAAAATGAAATTATTTAATCTGAACTTGATTTTTAATCGGGATGATTCATTGGCTTGAGAGGTGGAGGTATTTATGCTGGTTTTAGATTTACACAGTGGTGAAGAATGTATAGATGATATCGGGTTGACGCTGCGGGAGAAAATTCTCAATACTATCCGCGAAGCGATCAGAACCGGTCAACTTAAACCAAATCAGAAAATCGTCGAGCAAGTTCTGGCTGAACAGTTCGGAGTCAGTCGCACCCCGGTGCGTGAAGCTCTGCGGCAACTCGAAGCAGATGGTTATGTGAAGGTTATTCCGCGTAAAGGGGTTGTTGTTGCCCCGTTGTCCCCCCTTGATGTCAAAGAATATTACGATATAAAAAGTTTGTTAGAAAGTCATGCTGCTCAAATGGCAGCTGAAAATATGAGTGACTCCGCCTTGGATCGGCTCGAAGAAATTAATCAAAATATGGCCAAAATGGCTGAGGAGCGGGATTGTACGGGATATAGTGATTTGTGTCGGGAGTTTCACCGCTTGTTTTTGCATGAAGGGGGAAATCTCAAGCTAGTCGAACTATTAACGCAAATGGAGCAGAAGTTTAATCGTCTTCATTTTTCTGAATTGATGCTGTCGGGTCGTTTAAAGGCAGGAGTTGAGCACCATAAAGCTTTGTTGGAAGCCTTTCGCCAGCGCGATGGAGACAGGGCTGCGCAAGTGATGAAGGATGCTATTTTATTATTTGGGAATCAGTTATTGGAGCAGATGGACGACGCTGCCGCATGAAACGGCCCTTTTTCCCTGTGGCGTTGTCAATCTACGGCCTTGCTTGTGCGGCGTAAAGTACTACGCCTCCGCGCGCGGCCTTGATTTCCTAGCCACAAGAAAAAATTGCTCGTTTCCTGGATTATAACTTGAGGATGAAACGGCCCTTTTCCGCTGTGACGTTGTCAATCTGCAAGCTTGCTTGTGCGGCGTAAAGTACTACGCCTCCGCGCAAGCTCTTGATTTCCTAGTCACAACGAAAAATTGCTCGTTTCCTGGATTGTAGGTTCCATGAAAAACGACCCTTTTTCTGTATTGTCGTTAATTTGAAAGGCGACCGGCAATCACTGCTTGTCCGAGGGCGAGACCGCCATCATTGGGAGGGACAAGGCTGTGAGTCAGAGGGGTGAAGCCTTCTTTTAAGAGCAACTTGATGGTTGTTTCGGTGAGGAATCGGTTCTGGAATACGCCGCCTGACAGAACGACCTTATGGCAACCGGTCGTGCTGCGTAAACGCATGCATATGTCGACACTCATGGTTGCCAGGGTCTGGTGAAAGCGGGCACTGATAATCCCCTTTGGTACAGAGCTTTGCAGGTCTGCAACAATTGCTCTGGCTAATAGTGCCGGATCGAAGATGAATTGATCCTCTTCTAACCTGATTTGATAAGGGTAGGGTGTGGGATCGCTGGTTGCATCGATAGCCATTTCAAGTTCCAGGGCTGCTTGCCCTTCATAGTGAGCAACGTGCCGAATACCCGTCAGCGCTGCTACTGCATCAAACAGGCGGCCGCAGCTACTGGTTAGTGGACTATTCAGGCGTTTGGCGATCATCTGTTGCAAAAGTTTCAATTCTTGCGGTGGAATTTGATCGAGTAGCGCCAGCTGTGGTAATCGGCGACCATAGCTATGCTGAAGCAGGCTTAATGCCATGCGATACGGTTCTTTGGTGGCCTGATCACCGCCCGGCATAGGCAGGTAACTGAAATGGCCGACCCGGCGGTAGCTTTCATAATCTCCATAGAGAAATTCCCCTCCCCAGATATGCCCGTCACAACCATAACCGATACCGTCAAAAATAATACCGATACAGGGTTCATCAATATTGTTTTCTACCATGCAACTGGCCATATGAGCATGGTGATGCTGAATGGCAATACTGGGAATATCTTTTTGCTCACGGGCATATTCAGTAGAGAGATAGTCTGGATGGAGATCGTGAGCAATGACATCGGGTTGCCATTCCAGGACCTGTTGTAAATGACTAATTCCGGCACAGAAGGAATGGTAGGTCTCAGTATTTTTAAGGTCACCAATGTGTTGACTTAGAAAAGCCCGATCCCTGCGAGTCAGGCAAAAGGTGTTTTTCAGTTCGGCACCAACAGCGAGGACATTAGGTTGCTGATTGGGCAGTGGCAGGCTACCCGGAACATAGCCGCGCGAACGACGGAGCAGCAACGGTTTATCGGCCATGATCCGGGCGATGGAATCATCAGTACGGATATGAATACTGCGGTCATGTCCCAGGCGGTAGTCCGCAATCTTTGCCAGTCGCAGCCGGGCATCATTATCAGTGAAGGCAATCGGTTCATCGCTGATATTGCCACTGGTCATAACCAAAGCCGGAAAGTGTTTAAGCAGCAGATAATGAAGCGGTGTCGCGGGGAGCATGGTGCCATAATAGTTATTATTGGGGGCTACCAGTGGATCTATAAGGTCATTATTTCTTTTTTCCAACAGGACAATGGGGCGTTGCGGACTTTCAAGCAGTGGTTGCTCTTCGTGACTGAGTTTTGCATAGCTCTCAATCTGTTGACAGTCTAGACTCATCAGCGCGAACGGTTTTTCGTCCCGCGCTTTGCGCTCACGCAAACGAGCCACAGCATGGTTCTGACTGGCATCGACAGCCAGGTGATAGCCGCCCAACCCCTTAATAGCGACAATCTTTCCTGCTTTTAAATGGCTGATAGTTTGTTCTAGCGGGTCGCCATCGACAAGTGTGCCGGTTTGATCATAAAAGCTCAGTTGTGGTCCGCATACGGGGCACGCATTAGGCTGAGCATGAAAACGTCTCGACAGGGGATCGTCATACTCTGCCTGGCAGGCAGGGCACATGGCAAATAAGGCCATGGTGGTATTGGGCCGGTCGTAGGGAATGGTGGTGACTATGCTGTAACGTGGCCCGCAGTTCGTGCAGTTGATAAAGGGGTAGCCATAACGGCGATCCTGGGGATCAAACAGTTCGGCCAGGCAGTCAGGGCAAACATAACTGTCTGCCGCTACCTGAATATTGTGATCGGCAACAATTTCACTGTGGCGAATGGTAAAGGTTTCTTCCTGTTGGACAGGAATGTTAGTGAGGGTTGTGTTGGTGATTGTTGCCAGTGGTGGCAGTTCATGGTGTAGCTGGTCGAGAAAGGTTTTTTGAGCGACTGGCGTTCCTTCAACTTCAATCTGTACTCCCTGACTGTTGTTGAGTACCCAGCCGGTCAGTTGACAAGCCTGTGCAATGCGATAAACAAACGGGCGAAAGCCGACCCCCTGGACGACTCCTTCAATATCAATTCTGATTCTGCTTAGCGCCATACTTGTCACCATAAATCAGCAGATTCTGGGAAGTTGTTCTCCCGCCAACATATCGATAGCGCGTAAGCCTCCCAGGGTCGTTTTCATGAAAACTTTGCCTGAAGAGGTTTGAGTGACTTCACCAATAATGGCCGCCTCTTTGCCTTCAGGGTGTTGCTGCATGATAGCCAAGGCCTGATCGGCGTATTCGGGGGCAACAATGGCCAGCATTTTTCCTTCATTGGCGACAAATAACGGATCCATGCCAAGGATGGCACAGACACCGGCGACGTTGCTACGCACCGGTTGAGCAGATTCATCTAAAACAATATCAACGCCCGATTGCAGGGCAATTTCTTTTAATGTCGTTGCCACTCCACCGCGGGTCGGATCACGAAAGGCCCGGATCTCTGGGCCAAGTTGACTCAGCAGAGCATCGGTCAGATGGTTCAGGGCTGCACTGTCAGTGGTGATGTCACTTTCAAGCTCCAGTCCTTCACGGGTCGTGAGAATGGCCATGCCGTGGTCACCAATAGTGCCATTGATGAGGATTTTGTCGCCCGGCTTAGCCTGGTTGCCGCTAAGATTGAAATCATGTGAAAAAGTCCCGATCCCAGAGGTGTTGATAAAAATTTTATCACCTTTGCCGCGCGGGACGACCTTAGTATCACCAGTAACAATATTAGCTCCGGCTTTTTCCGCGGCATTCTTCATGCTGACTAAAATACGGCGTAAATCTTCTTTGCGCAGACCTTCTTCCAGAATCAGCCCGACACTGATAGCGAGCGGTTTGGCACCGATCATGGCCAGATCATTAACAGTACCATGAATAGCCAGGTCACCGATGTTGCCACCCGGAAAAAAAATCGGATCAACCACATAAGAGTCAGTCGTAAAGGCCAGTCGCTCTCCTGTGTAGCTTAGCAAAGCTGCATCGTTCTGGTCTTTGGGAGCCACACCGGAAAGAGTAGGAATGATCAGCTCATCAAGGAGTTGATGGCTCAGTTTGCCGCCACTACCATGGCCAAGAAGAATGATGTCGTCGTTCATCTAGGATTACTTTCTATAAAGATTTCTCGAAATCTCAAATTTGAAATTTCAGTAATTTGAGAATAGAAACGAGCAATTTTTCGTTGTGGCTAGGAAATCAAGGCCTTGCGCTTAAGACGTAGTACTTTACGTCGCACAAGCAAGTCCGTAGATTGACAACGCCACGGCGAAAAAGGGCCGTTTTATATTCCATATTTATATTCTGCCGCACACGTCCCTTCGCTCGATACCATACATGCCCCCACCGGTTTTTCCGGAGTGCAACGGGTGCCAAACAGTGGACAGTCGCGGGGAGCCATTTTGCCTTTCAGTATCTCTCCACAGCAGCAGCCAGCAGGTTCTTTGGCTGGCGGCACCGTAACGTTAAAACGCTTACCAGCATCAAAATCAGCAAAGCCGGGACGGATCTTTAATCCGCTGGCAGGAATGACTCCCAGTCCACGCCAGGTTGCATCGCAGGGCTCAAAGACAGTTTCCAGCAGTTCCTGGGCGCGTCGGTTTCCTTCGGTTTTAACGTAGCGGCTATATTGATTTTCAACCTTGGCGATCCCGGCCATGATTTGTCTGGTCAGCATGTCGATCCCCTGAAGAATATCGAGAGGTTCAAAACCGGTAACGACGCAGGGGACGTGATTATCCCGGGCTAAAGGTTGATAGGCATTGGCACCAATGACGGCGCTGACGTGGGCCGGACATAAATAGCCGTCAACCTGTAGCTCCGGGTCGATGGTCAGGGCTTGCATTGGTCCTGGCATGGTTTTATGGGCGCACAAAACACTGAAATTCTTCACGCCCATTTTTTGAGCCTGGATTATTGAACCGGCAATGGTGGGAGTGGTGGTTTCAAACCCCACACCTAAAAAAATAATTTGTTTTTCTGGGGTTTTGCTGGCCAGGGTCACGGCATCGAGGGGCGAGTAAACAATACGGATGTCGCCACCGCGAGCTTTTTCTTCCAGCAGGCTTGCTTCTGAGCCGGGTACCCGCATCATGTCACCAAAGGTGGTAATAATGGTATCGGGCAAGCGACTTAAGGCCAATGCATGATCAGCATAGTCGATGGGGGTGACACAGACCGGGCAGCCTGGGCCAGATATCAGCTTAACGCCAGCTGGTAATATCCCCCTGAGACCATGTTGATGAATCGCCATGGTGTGAGTGCCGCATACCTCCATGAGGGTCACAGGGGTTGTGCGTTCAGCGACAGTGTGTTTTATCCGTTCAAGTAACTGTTTTGCCACCTGTGGATCGCGGAATGCTGCCTGCGGATTCATGCCTCGCCCTCATTGAGATCGACGGACGCTATTTCCCGAAATAGCTGTAATGTTTTTTCGGCTTCTTCGGCATCCAGCTTTTCAATCGCGAAGCCAGCATGAATCAGGACAAAATCACCGACATTGACATCGTCAATCATCATCAGGCTCGCTTCGCGGCGAACGCCATCAATTTCACAGATTGCCGTGTCGAGTTGAATCTCTTTGACTTCCATTGGTATGGCAAGGCACATGAATCATCCTTTTTTGGTTCAAAAATGTTGCAATGTGTCGTTTTGATACAATCTTACGGCGTATCGTCATACGCCCCTACAAATCTTTTGGAAATTACCTATATCTGTCCCCTGCAAACCGGCTGCCCCGTAGGGTGTATGGCAATACGTCCGTGTAGCATAGGCGTAGACAATTACGATTCCTATTGTTCCTGCACCCTTGGTTGGGTTTTTACGAGGCCTGTTTTTTCAGCCATTCCAGCCAGGTAGAAAAGCCTTCACCACTGCGGCAGGACAGCTCAAAAATCTGGATGTTGGGATTGACCTGACGAGCAAAGTCCTTACATTTATTGATATCAAAATCGACATAGGGGAGCAGGTCTATTTTGTTGATCAGCATAATATCGGCCGCTTTAAACATATGTGGATATTTGAGCGGTTTATCTTCCCCTTCGGTCACCGAAAGGACAGCGACCTTGTGATTTTCGCCAAGATCAAAGGAGGCGGGACAAACCAGGTTACCAACATTTTCTATCATCAGAATATCGGTTGCTTTAAGGTCAAAATCTTCGATTCCATGACTGATCATATGAGCATCCAGATGACAACCGGCACCAGTATTGATCTGCTTTACGGGAGCCTTCGTGGCGGCAATCCGGTCAGCATCATTACTGGTTTGCTGATCTCCTTCAAGGACGGCAATTTTAAGTTTGTCCTGTAATGCCGTAATGGTTTTTTCCAATAAAGTGGTTTTACCTGAACCGGGGGAACTGACCAGGTTGAGAACAAATAATTGGCTGCTTTTGAACAATTCACGGTTCATTGCTGCCAGACGATTATTTTTAGCCAGCAGGTCCTCGCCGATTTTCAGTGTGGTTGGTTTGTGATCGTGATGATGACCATGGTCATGGCTATGATCGTGGTCGTGAGCATGATGATCTGTTTCTCCGCAACCGCATTCAATACACATTACTCAATCTCCATTTCTGTAATTCGCAATTCATTGCCCTGCAATGTCGTCAGTATAAAACTGCCGCATTCAGGGCATTCGAAGGTCAGATTGTCGGCCGGAAAAGCGTGCTGACATTCTTCGCACTTCATCCGTCCGGCTATTCGGTTGATAACGAGTGTTGCTCCTTTTGCCATTGTCTCATTGCTGACGGCTTCAAAACAGAATTCAACCGCTTCGGGAATAACTCCTGACATATCTCCAATATCAACATTGATGGACAGGATACGCGTGAAGCCTGCCTCGCGGGCATGTGTTTCCGCGATTTCAATAAGATTGGTAGTGATTCCGACTTCATGCATAAAAGTTAAAGCTCCTACGGTAGACAAGTACAGTGTTGAAAGTCGTCAGGTGACATAGACTATGCAAAAATCAGTCCCGAGATTTTCTCTATGTGGTCATCAATATATAGTTATTGTCTGGAAATCATAATTATGCAACAGTTGAAAGCTGTAACCTGATTTTTATTTTATACCGGCTCCTTTTTTATGCCGGTTTTATGTAATGGACAAAATGATACAATGCGAGAGAGGTTATATCTGTCATGGCGCAGGGGACTATCTATGTTTGCGACAGCAGCGAACAGGTTCAGCAATATCTGACTAGCTGGTTAGGTGCTTCAGGGCATCAGGTTTTTATCTATACCAGTGCCGAACAGCTGATCGACCTTCATGAAGGGCATAATGCCGAATATCCTGATCTGATTTTTGTCGATGATCAGTTGCCGGGAATGCCTGTTAATGAGTTGATCAAGCGTCTTGTTCATCTTTACCCAAAGACAAAAATCGTCATCACCAGTGCGTTAGCGACCGTGCGTAAAGCGATTGGAGCCCTTCAGGCCGGGGCTCACGAATACTTGCTGAAGCCGTTTATTAATGATGAATTGTCAGTGATTATGGACCACGCCCTGGAGCGGAGTAGTCTTGAGAAAGAAAACCAGTCTTTAAGGGCCGCATTAAAGGAACGTTTTGATCCGGGGCAGATCGTTTTTAAAAGTAAAGCGTTTGAGCAGGTTTATGCGCTGGCTCTAAAGGTGGCTAACAGTGATGCCAGTGTCTTGGTTCTAGGGGAGAGTGGTACCGGCAAAGAATTGATTGCTTCGACCATTCACTATTCCAGTCCCAGGCGCGAACATCGGTTTATGACAATTAACTGTGCTGCTCTGACTGATACTTTGCTCGAAAGTCAACTATTCGGCCATGTTAAGGGTGCCTTCACGGGAGCCATTGCTAATTCGAGTGGTCTGGTGCAAGAGGCCCACCGGGGGACACTTTTTCTTGATGAGGTGGGTGATTTAAGTGCTGCTTTGCAGGCTAAGCTGCTGCGGGTATTACAAGAGAAAGAGTATATGCCGGTTGGTTCGACCCAGGTTAAGCATGCTGATGTCCGCTTCGTTGCTGCGACCAATAAGAATCTTGAGGAAGAGGTTGCCGCTGGTCGCTTTCGCCAGGATCTCTACTATCGGATTAATGTTGCCACTCTGAAGTTACCACCGTTGCGTGAGCGGCGTGAGGATATCCCTTTGTTGGCGCGTTACTTTGTTGGTCGCTTAAATGGTGCCGCTGCCGAGATGGATGCTGACGCTATTAAGTTGTTGTCAGAATATGACTGGCCTGGCAATGTGCGCGAATTGCAGAATGTGTTGGAAATGGCATCATTGCTTGCCGATGGCAATCCGATACAGGTCTCTGATCTGCCTGCTTCGCTTGATTCGAAAGGCTCTTTTGACTTTAAAATGCCTACCGAACTGATGTCTCTGGAAGAATTAGAGCGGTTGTATATTGAGCAGGTTTATCAGCAATCTGGTTACCATAAAATGAATACCGCCAACATTTTACATATCTCGCGTAAGACTCTCGATCGAAAATTGCAGCAATATGGTATTCAGAAAATAGATAAAAAATAATTTTCATCGTTATTCTATCCTGTCCTGGTTTATTTAAAACATAAAGAATGGGTCGTTTTGAAACACTTTTGGGTCAAGATGATCCATTCTTTGAAAATCCTGTACCCTTGTAGTTATCATTTTAGAATCTCCTGTTGTCTCAATAATAGTGCCGGTTAGGTGGGAAATAGTGCCTATTGTGCCATTTTATTTACATGTTGGCACGCTTCTTGATCCTGACGGCTAGTATTTCAATTTGTGCGATCTGTCCACATTGTTACCGTATGTTCAGAAAGGAGACGACGTAGAAAAGAGCTGTGGAGAGGTTGTTGTTTTGACATTTTCGTGAGATCAGGAGAGAAATTTCATGGCAACAAAAATTACCATCGACCCCATTTCCCGTATTGAAGGCCACCTCAAAATTGAAGCAACGCTGGAAGGAGGCGTTGTTAAAGAAGCAAAAAGCTCAGGGATGCTTTATCGCGGCCTGGAAAATATTTTGCTCGGTAGAGATCCCCGTGATTCAGCTCGTATTATGCAACGCATCTGTGGCGTGTGCCCGACCTCTCATGGTCTTGCCGCGGCTTACGCTCTTGATGAAGCCTATGGTGTCAACGGCAGCATTACCAATAATGGCCGTATTTTACGTAACCTGATTCAGGGCGCAAATTACGTGCAATCGCATATTCTTCACTTTTACCAATTGGCTGCTCTTGATTATGTCGATGTAACTGCTGTTGCTGATTACAGTGGGAGCGACCCCACACTCAAAAAAGTTCAGGATTTTATCAGTCGCGGCCACTTAGGGCCGTTCGTACCGCGTTACGAGGGTGATTATCGTCTAAGTAAAGCTGAAAATATCGCTGCTGTATCCCATTACGTCGAGGCGCTGAACATGAGGCGTCTGGCGCATGAGACAGTAGCTGTGTTCGGCGGCAAGATGCCGCATAATATGTCAATTGTTGCCGGTGGTGTGTCTACCGCTCCGACGCGGGACAAAATTACCCAATTTGTGGCCAAAGTTGACCAACTGATCGATTTTATCGATTCTTGTTACATCCCCGATGTTCTGATGGTGGCTGCGCGCTACAGTGACTATTTCACCATCGGTACCGGTTGTCAGCAATTCATGTCTTTCGGTGCTTTTGATCTCGACAGCGATCCTGATCTGATTAAACGTAACCGCTATCTGCCTCAAGGCATTGTCCGCGGTAGCACGCTTAAACTGGAACGGGTTGATCCCCTGGCGATTACCGAGGACGTTCAGAATAGCTATTACGTCGATTCCGGTATCCGTCATCCTTATGAAGGTGTTACTGAGGCTGACCATGAAAAAGCTGGTGCATACAGCTGGTGTAAAGCGCCACGTTACAGTGGTGAAGTCATGGAGGTTGGTCCACTCGCCCGGATGCTGGCGAGTTATGTCTCTGGTGACCAGCAGGTTCAGACCATGGTCAATTCCGTCCTCGGTAAGTTCAACGCTTCGGCCCCTGCGCTCTTCTCTGTTCTTGGTCGTCATGCAGCACGTGCTATTGAAACCCGCATTGTGGCAGGCAAACTACGTGACTGGGCCATGGAGCTACAGCCTGGTGGACCATCATTTACCGACTTCAACCTCAATGTGACCAGTAAGGGAATGGGCTTGCACGAAGCACCCCGTGGTGCCCTGGGACACTGGATCGTGGTCGAAGAAGGTAAGACCAAAAATTACCAGGCGGTTGTGCCAACAACCTGGAACGCCGGACCGATGGATTCTGCCGGTCAGCCTGGTCCTATCGAACAATCTCTGATGGGTACATCTGTCAAAGATAAAAATAACCCCTTTGAATTAGTGCGTATTGTCCGCTCATACGATCCCTGCTTGTCATGTGCTGTGCACGTGGTCGACCCTAAAGGTCAGGACCTGGGCCGTTTCGTCGTCGGACCTCAGTAATGTCTGTCACATATGAGGAGCTACGGCCACCTGTGCTGGTTATGGGCGTCGGTAATATTCTCAGAAGCGATGATGGCTTTGCTGATGCTGTCCTGCGCGCGCTTGAAGATGAAGACTTACCTGAGCAGGTTGAGTTGTTCGATGCCGGAACGTCGGCTATCGACCTCATGGAGATTTTTAATCGCCGCCGCAAATTGATTGTTCTGGATGCGGTCAGGGGTGGGAAAGATCCCGGCACCCTGTATCGTTTCAGCCCTGAACAGGTCGAAAGCGGTGTGCTCCCCATGAACTCCCTGCATCAGGTTGGTCTGCTGGAAACCCTTAAGCTTGGCGAATTGGTCGATTGCAAACCGCAAGAGACTGTTGTGATCGGAGTTCAGCCCTCTTCAACTGCCCTGGGAATCGGATTATGTGATGAAGTACGACAGGTTGTGCCGCAAGCAGTACGCCTGGTCGTCGATGAAATTGAACACGTGATGGAGGCGCTTAGCCTTCAAGGAGAGAACTATGGAACCGAGTCGTCGTAAATTTTTAAAAGGATCTGCTGGAGCGGCTGCTGTTTTCGGGATGAGTCTGTTCGATAACCCGTTATTGCGCAAAGCCTTTGCGGATGCTTTAGAAGAAACTCCAATTATCTGGTTAGCTGCCGGAGCCTGCAGTGGTTGTAGCGTTTCATTGCTGAACGCTTTGTCGCCACGGATTCAGGATGTCCTGTTAGGCCAGATCGTGCCTGGTCATCATACCGAGTTGGCCTTTCATCCAACTGTTATGGCTGCTTCTGGCGATTTAGCCATGCAAGCTATGTATGATACCGAAGCAAAACCGTTTCTGCTGGTTGTAGAAGGCGCTATAGCGACAAAAGATGGCGGTACTGCGTGTGAAGTTGGTGAAAAAAATGGTCATGGTATTCCGGCTCTGGAGCATGTGTTGCGTATGGGTAAGAAGGCCAAAGCTGTTATTGCCATCGGTAGTTGTGCTGCGTTTGGTGGTGTTGTCTCTGCCGAGCCGAATCCTACCGGAGCTAAAGGGGTTCTTGAGGTATTCAAAGAGCATGGTATCACTACACCAACGATAAACTTGCCTGGCTGTGCAGCTCACCCCGATTGGTTTATCGGTACGGTTGCTTCACTGCTGTTGGATGGACCCAAGAACGTTAAGGTTGATGAACATGCCAGACCAGTGGCTTATTATGGCACCTTGATTCACGATAATTGTCCTTTACGAGGCCATTTTGACGCTGGTCGTTTTGCTGAGAAAGCCTCTGATCCTTATTGCTTGTACAAATTAGGTTGTAAAGGTCCGGTGACCCATTCGAGTTGTGCCCAGAAAGAGTGGAACGGTGGGACCAACTGGTGTATTGAAAGTGGTCATCCCTGCATCGGTTGTGTTGAGCCAGAATTCCCCTATACCCAGTCCCTGGCAACTCCTGTGCCGATAAAAGATGTTACTCCACCAGCTGCTTATCCCCCGATTTTTACCGATCATCATAAAGAAGCAGGTTTTGGCCCCGCTTATGCTGGTATCGCTGGTCTGGCTGTAGGTGCTGTTGGTGCCAAGGCGGCATTAGGTGGCAAGGATAAGAAAGATCAGGATAAAAGGGGGTAGGAAATGGATATCTCACGGAGAAAGTTCTTTAAGTTGAGCGCTGCCGGGGGGGCTGCTATCTGCTCGGCGACCGACCCGGCGGTTGCACAAGCAGAGCATCCGCGGCCACAGGCTGATCCTGAATGGTACGGCATGCTCAATGACACAACCCGCTGCATTGGTTGTAAAGCTTGTCAGGTCGCTTGTAAAAAAGAAAATGGTTTGGCTCCCGATCATAGTGAAGGAACTACTATTTATGATACTCCTCGCGAATTATCAGAAAATACCTACACTCTAGTCAAAATGTATAAAGATGACGATGGCAATGCCACCTTCATCAAACGTCAGTGTATGCACTGTGTCGATCCCGCCTGTGTTTCTGCCTGTATTGTTGGTGCATTGCAGAAAACGGCAGATGGTTCGGTTCAGTATGACGCCGACAAATGCATGGGCTGTCGCTACTGTATGGTTGCATGTCCTTACAATGTACCGCAGTTTGAGTGGAGCAAGGCGATTCCAACGATCAAAAAATGTACACTGTGTAGTGAAAATCGGGTCGCAAAAGGAAAGCCAACGGCTTGTTCTGATGCCTGCCCAGCTGGTGCCATCGTCTTTGGTAAACGTCAGGACCTTATTAAGATTGCGCGGCAGCGGATCGAGGAAAATCCCGGTCTTTATGAAGACCATATCTATGGTGAAAGTGAAGTTGGTGGCACTGACGTGCTGTATTTAAGTAGTAAGAAGGTTGCCTTTGCGTCACTTGGGCTGGGTGATTTTGCTTATCGCCCGGTATCAGGTTTAACTGAAAGTATTCAGCACCGGATCTTCCAGTACTTCATCCCACCTATCGCTGTTTACACTATTCTCGGTGGCATTATGGTTTATAACCAGCGGCGCAAAGATCGGAAAGAAGAGCAGGGAGGACAAGATGAGTAGTCATCATGCAAGTGCCTTACGAGGCAAGTTTTTTACCTTTAACACCTGGATGTTACTGTTTTTTATCGGTGCAGGTTTTTATTTTGCTTATTTCCGTTTCTTTCATGGTTTTGCCTCGGTGACCAACCTGAATCCAGGTTTTCCTTGGGGAATCTGGATTGCTTTTGATGTTGCCTGCGGTGTTGCTTTAGCTGCAGGTGGCTTTACTACAGCGGCAATTGTTGAGATTTTTGGTCATGAAAAATACCATGCTTTGCTACGACCTGCGACTCTGACCGCTTTTATCGGCTATTTTTTGGTCGGCCTTGGTGTCACCTTTGATTTGGGAAAGTACTATAATATCTGGCACGCCCTGGTGTTTTGGAATGGCACCTCGGTTCTGTTCGAGGTTGCCTGGTGCGTCATGCTTTACCTGACTGTTCTGGCGATTGAAAACCTGCCGGCAGTGTTTGAAGAGTACCGTGGTAAGGTTAATTTCATGATTCCGTTTAACGGTCTGAACAGACCTGCTGAATTTTTTATGGACAAAGGCGATCGCATTTTACGCCGCATCATGGCATTTTTTATTATTGCCGGGGTTGTGTTGTCTTTTGGCCATCAATCTTCCCTCGGTACACTGATGCTCATTGCACCTTATAAAGTTCATGAGTTATGGTTTACCCCTCTGTCTCCACTGTTGTTTTTAACCTCAGCTGTCAGTGTCGGTTTGCCCATGGTTATTTTTGAGGCGTCTTTGGCACGGGTCTTTTTTCGCACGAAAGATGAATCAAAATTACTGGCAGGTATTGCCGAATTTATTCCTTACTTTTTAGGCACATATCTACTACTGAGAATTGGTGACCTGGCTTATCGTGGGGTTTTGGCCAGCGCTTTTGATGGTAGTATTCAGGGTTATTCTTTTCTGATCGAGTTCTGTCTGTTTGCAATCCCTTATTTCATGTTCAAGCGGGAGAGTGTGCGAAACAGTCCGTTCAAACTGTTCTGTTGTGCGACATCGGTCATTCTTGGTGTCGTGCTGAACCGTTTTAATGTTTTCCTGATCGGTGTTGATCCCGGTAATGGCTGGAATTACTTCCCGACCGTCGGTGAAGTTTCAATTACTCTGGCTTTTGTCGCTTTTGGTGTACTGCTGTATAAAATCGGTGTAACTTATTTACCAATTCTTGAACCAGAAAACTGATCGTTCTCAATCTGAAAACGCCCCTCTTCCCCCCCTATATTTTATAGGGGGGATTGAGAGAAGGTGGCTATTTTCCAAAGTAAATTGTTGTTTATGGCCGAAGTCAGCGAAAAAGTTGAGCATGAAAAAGAGCCGTGGCGTTATGTCAGTCAGGTTATGCTGGAGCACTTTGTTCGCTCATTGACCTACTCTTATGAAGTTGTCGGGGTGCAGGAAAAGGCTGGTCGATTGGCTCTTGGACCGGTCGAAGACCCTGCATTGCTGACTCTGGACTTTCCCCCTCACGTTCATTCTCCTAAAAAATATCTTTTTCCTAACTGGGATAAACTTTTTAATTTTCAGGTTGGTAATAAAGTCTTGCTGGAGCCTGAAAAAGCGGCTCAGCCCCGGGTGCTTTTTGGTGTCCATCCTTGCGATATTCAGGCGATTAAAGTTCTGGATGATTGCTTGTTTGAAGGCGAGGCCGATAGTGCTTACCGAGCCAAACGGGAGGTGACTCTTATTGTCGGTGTCGATTGTACCCCTGACCAGTACTGCTTTTGTACCAGTCTCGACACCGATCAGCCCAAAGGTGGTTTTGATCTGTTTCTGCATCGTTGCGAAGGGGGCTATCTGTTGCAAGGTGGAACCCGGCGAGGTTGGGACCTGGTCACCAGGCATGCTCCAGAGATTGCTCTTGGGGAAGCGGTCTCCGCTCTTCAGCCGAAGGCAAAAGAAACACAACAGAATCTACATTTTCCGGCAGACTCTTTAGCATCCATTCTCTCCGATAGTTATGATCATGCGATTTGGGATAAATTGGGCAAGGACTGCCTGGGGTGCGGTATCTGTAGCCTGGTTTGCCCGACCTGTTACTGTTTTAATGTTAAAGATAAGCTTGATCTGAACCTTGAAAGTGGTGCGCGGGTGCGGGTCTGGGATTCCTGCCAACTGGATAATTTTACCCAGGTTTCGGGTGGTATGGAATTTCGCAGTAGTCAGGCCGATCGGCAGCGTCATCGTTTCTTTCGTAAGTATCGCTACCTGTGGGAGCAAAACAAGCGTTTGGCGTGTGTTGGTTGTGGGCGTTGCGTCAGAGAGTGTCTACGACGCATAAATCCAGTTACGGTTCTTAATGATCTGCATCAAGAAAAGGCCTTTCCCGAAATTGATAGCCAGCCAGGCCAGGAATATCATCCCCAATTGGCCGAGATCATTGCCGTTGAGTCATTGACCAAAGGGGATAAGCTGTTTCGTTTGCGCCTTCCGGAATCAGTTGCATTTGATCCAGGGATGTTTTTACAGGTTTCCATATTTGGTCTTGGTGAGGCGCCTTTTACCATTGCTTCACCTTCGGAAAATGGCATGTACGTCGAGATTGTCGTGCGTGAAGCAGGCAGTTTGACCAAGGCCCTGCATCGCTTAAAAGCTGGTGATATTATTGGGGTCCGTGGTCCTTTTGGGCGTGGCTTTCCCATTGCCAGTCTTAAAGGGCATGATATCCTGTTGGTTGCCGGTGGCCGTGGCCTGATCACCTTACGCTCACTGTTATTAACCATCCTTGCTAACCGGCAACACTTTGGCCGTCTGCAGTTGTTGTATGGAGCGCAGCACTTTTCATCTTTTCTGTTTCGCGAAGATCTGGAAAAATGGCAGGGATCAACCGAGATTGATTGTCGCTATATTGTCCAGGAGGCTGACCCTGCCTGGTATGGGATGACAGGCGATATCACCATGCTGCTGCGTGATCTCGAATTAAATCCGGAGCGCACATGGGCAGCAGTTTCCGGGCCTGCTGGCATGTATCGCTTTACTAACCCCATGTTATTTCGCCTTGGTTTTAAACAGGAGCAGGTGTTTTTAAATCTGGAGCGACATATGAAGTGTGGCCTTGGGAAATGTGGCCGCTGCCAGATTAATGACGTCAGGGTATGTGAATGTGGACCGATCTTTTCTTATGATCGGGTACAGCATTTACGTGAAGCGATTGAGCGCTGACGGGTCTTATTCCTTTGTCATAGATTGAGCCTATGAAGAAGAAAATCGGATTTTTTGATTTTACTGGTTGTGAAGGCTGTCAGCTGAGTATCCTTAATTTGGCTGACCAGTTTATGGAAGTCCTCGAACTGGTGGATGTGGTCGAGTTCCGGCAGATTCTCGACGCTATGCCAGGGCAGGCTATCGATATCGCTTTTGTCGAAGGAAGTATTTGTACTCCAGAAGAAGTAGAACGCTTGCGGCGCATTCGTAAGCAAAGTGATACGGTTGTTGCCCTGGGCGCCTGCGCTGACATGGCTGGAGTTAATGCCTTACGCCGGTCGATTCCTGAAAAGCAGTTATGTCAGGAAGTTTACGGAACCCTGGCAAAGCATCTGCTCCCTGGTGAACCACAACCACTGAGTGCCTATATCAGCGTAGATTACCGCTTACCCGGATGCCCGGTTATTCCAGCAGAATTTCTTTCTTTACTGCAAAGTTTGTTGCTTGATAAGGAACAGGAATTACCTGGCTATTCCCTGTGTGTAGAATGTAAGTTAGCTGAAATCCCCTGTACCTTCGAGCGTGGCGAGGTTTGTCTGGGGCCGGTAACCAGGGCCGGTTGTCAGGCTGTTTGTATTGATGCCGGCGATCGCTGTCGTGGCTGTCGCGGGCCGATGGATAATCCGCGTATTTCTCCTTTTAATCAAATCTTGTATGACCATGGCTTGACCCTTGATGATGTCTTACAGGAATTCAGGACGTTCAACTTCGATTTCGGCAAAGATTCATGAAATTAGAAATCAAACAACTGACCCGTATTGAAGGGCACGCCAATCTGGTTGTCGATCTTAATCAGGGCAAACTGAAGGAGTGTCGCCTTGAAATTATCGAAACCCCACGCTTTTTTGAAAGTTTTCTGAAAGGGCAACATTTTACCGATGTGGCTCCGATTGTCGCCCGTATCTGCGGAATCTGCTCTAATTCTCATACTCTGGTGTCTCTGGCGGCGACTGAGCACGCTCTGGGTATTGAAGTGAGTAATCAGACCCTTGCTCTGCGGCGTCTGCTGGCCTACGGTGAAATATTGCAAAGCCATCTGCTCCAGTTGGTTTTTATGGCTATGCCTGATTACCTGGGGGTTCGCAGTATTTTGGCGTTAGCTCAAAGTCAGCGCGATCTGGTGACCAGAGCTTTACGGTTAAAAAAGTTGGCCAGCGATATCTGTCTGTTGATCGGTGGTCGCGCTATTCACCCGGTAACGCCCTGTCTGGGTGGCTTTGCCCGCCTGCCAGAGGCGACCGATTTGCAACATCTGCGTAAAGAGCTGGTTGCTATTTTCCCTACCCTTGAACATATGGTTGATCTGTTTAGCGGCTTTGAATATCCAGATTTTGAGCGGCCAACCGAGTATCTTTGTCTCAAGGAAGATGACGTCTATCCCTTGTTGTCGGGACAATTATATTCAAGTGCCGGGATCTCGGGTGACATTTCTGAATATGAATCGTTGATCGAAGAATTTCTGGTGCCATACTCAACGGCCAAGTTTGCTCGTGCTTTGGCTGATAGTTACATGGTTGGCCCTTTGGCACGCTATAAAAATGTCGGTGAAGAACTGTCCCCGATGGCCAAAGCTGTAGCAGAAGCACTGGCTTTAAGCCGTGATGATGTCAATCCTTTTATCATGATGAAAGTGCGTCTGGTTGAAGTGGTCAACTGTTTTGAAGCTTCGATTCATTTGATTGATCGCTTACTATTAGAAGGGGTTCGTGATGATCCGTTACCGGCACCACAGGGGTTTGGTGAGGGGATAGCTGCTATTGAAGCTCCGCGTGGCACTTTGATTCATCATTATCGCTATGATCAGGGCGGGCGTATTGCCATGGCGAATTGCCTGATTCCGACCGGGCAGAATCTGGCCAATATAGAGAATGATCTTAAGGCTTTGGTGCCGCAGTTGCTCGGTTTGCCACGAGCCGAAATGTCTCATTATCTGCAGATGCTGATCAGGTCTTATGACCCCTGTATCAGTTGTTCTACCCATGCCTTGCAGGTGTCTTTTGTATAGGTGGCGGATTATTGGAATTGGCAATCTGCTACGCGGTGATGACGGCATTGGTTGCCGGGTGATCAGTGAGCTTGAAAAGCAGAATTTTCCCACAGATGTTGATCTTATTGATGGCGGCAGTGGTGGCGCCAGTCTGATTTCGTTATTGACTGATGTTGAGCAGTTTATTGTGATCGATGCTATCGAGATGGGATGTCCCCCGGGAACGGTTATTCGCTTGACGAAAAAGCAATTGCTCAGTGGTCCGGCAGACAAACCTGCTCTAGACCTGCACAGCGGTGATCTTATCGGCTTGTTGCAATTGGCTGATAGCATGGCAACGTTAAAAGAAGTGATTCTTTTTGGGGTTCAGGTTGAACAGATGGAGCATACCAGAACCATTTCACCTGCGGTGGCTGCAGTCGTGCCGAAATTGATCGCGGAGATCAAAGCAATTCTTGGTGTCGGTAATTAACCAGCAGCAGGGAACGTTTTTGGGTTACAACTCTGTATCGGTTTCTTTGGCTTCTATCAAAGTTCTGATAGCGTCTTTCAGAGTGGCGTATTTATAGGGTTTTTGTACGAAAGCAGCAATGTTCTTACCGACAAACTTTTGCGATACTTCAAATTCGTTGTAGCCACTGGAAATAATGACTTTGACTGCAGGGTTAATTTTTTTCAGTTCCCGAAAGCATTGTTCGCCATCCATTTTCGGCATGGTTAAATCAAGCATGACTACGTCTATATCTGGGTGTGAGCAATAAATATCAAGAGCCTCTTGGCCATCAGCTGCAGTCATGGGATGAAAACCAAGTTCCTTTAACATTTCAATTCCAACATTTCTGGCGTTCTCTTCATCATCAGCGAGAAGAACTTTTCCTGAACCGATCCAGTTGTCATCTTTAATTTCTTCATCAAAGAGTTCAGCAGATTGTTCTGATGCCGGTAGCAAGATCTTAAACGATGTTCCTTTGCCAGGTTCGCTGTAGACTTTAATCGCTCCCTTATGGCCTCTAACGATGCCAAGAACAGCTGACATGCCAAGGCCACGGCCGGTAAATTTGGTGGTGAAGAAAGGATCAAATATTTTAGCCAGAGTATCCTCTGTCATGCCGCAGCCCGTGTCGGCAACTTCAAGATAGACATACAGACCATCCGGAATCATTTCATTTAGCCATGCATTACGCAGATAGTTTGAATCACAGTCAACAAGTCCGGTTGTAATAGAAATTGTGCCACTACTGTCGCCAATGGCTTCTGCTGCATTGATCACGAGATTCATAACAATCTGGCGAATCTGGGTCGCATCGACATTAACGGTTGGAAGTGATTTGTATGATTGTAACCGTAACCCAATTTTCTTAGAGATAGAAACTTGCAACATATGCAACATCTCTTCTAGTAAAAAATTGAGATCGAGGGTTTCAAGTACAAATTTGCCACGACCCGAGTAAGCGAGCATCTGTTTGGCTAAATCAGCTGCTCGCTCAGCTGCTTTTTCAATCTGATGTAAATTCTCTATGGCTGCCGAGCCGGGCGGCAGACGACGTTTGGTTAATTCAGAATGACCCATAATTGCGGCCAACAGGTTATTGAAATCGTGAGCGACTCCGCCAGCGAGTACCTCAAGGCTTTCAAGCTTCTGGGCCTGCATCATCTGCTCTTCAAGCCGCTGTCGTTGTTCTTCTATCTTCTTGTTTTCAGTTATGTTGGTGACTAATCCTAAATTAAAGGCGTTGCCATTATATTCAAGGTAGTTTGCGTTGACCAAAATAGGGAAAATGGAACCATCTTTGCGGCAGTGGTTTGTTTCAAGTTTCATGGCCTTTTTACTGATAAACTCATTCCAGAATTCGGACCAGCGCGCAGGGCTGAAACTGTGGTCAATATCCCAGATAGACATACCGGTAAGTTCGTTTTTACTATAACCAAGTTCTCTGCATGCTTCATTATTGACATAGTTAATGGAGCCTGTTTTGTCGGTAAGGAAAACACCTTCGTGAATATGATCAATTGCAAAGTCCATGAAGGCGATATCCTCTTCGGCTTGTTTTCGATCTGTCATATCACGAGTAACTGCTAAAATAATCTGTTCACTGGCAATCTCTATGAGACTTGCTGACATCAGGCCATGTTTAATGTTTCCTTGCTTGGTCAGAAATTCGGCTTCAAGGTTTTCAATAAAGTTATTCTTTAATAACTGTTCGACCATGAGGTATCGGTCTTCATTGTTTTTCCATATGTTCAGTTCCAGTGCGGTCTTACCGATAATATCTTCAGGCTGATAGCCCATAATACGCATGAAACTGTCATTTGTATCGATATAGCGACCATCAGAAATGCGGGTCAGGGTAATGGCATCGGGGCTGGTTTTGAATATTGTTTTGAATGTATGTTCATTGTCACGTAGTTTGTTTTCGGCCATTTTGCGCGCAGTAATATCGCGGGTAACTCCCTCAACACCAGCAACGTTTCCATTTTCATCATGATAAAGGTGCGCATTGGTCATGGCCCACCAGGTAGAGCCATCTTTTCGTTTCAGACGTGCTTCAAAATCTTTGACTCTGCCATGTTTTTGCAGCAGTTCAATAAATATATCCCGTTCTTCAGGAACCTGGTAAATATCTTTGGCCATATTAAGGCCAAGACTTTCTTTATGGGTATAGCCTGACAGGGCATAGGCCGATTTCGACAAGTAGATAATTTGGCCTTCTTTGTCAGTACGATAAAAGAGATCAGAAGTGTTATCTGCCAAGGATTTATATCTAGCTTCGCGTTCTTCAAGATATTTAACCCTTTCAACTAACTCCTCGTAGCTAGGTTTTTGATCGCGGTTCTGTGGTTGACTGACTTCATTAGCAGGTTTCACCAGAATGTTCCTTAATTGAGATTCAAGAGCAGATGATATGAATGACATAAGGATGAAGATTAGTCTAGACTAACTGTCCTGCCGATTTTTTACAATGAAATTGATTGTTTATTGTCTGATTTTTTGACTATGAAAACAACAAAACCCTCTTCAGTATTTCTGAAGAGGGTTTTGTTATTCATGTCTTTCTCTGGTTTATGGGCGTCTATTCGTTGGGTTTCTTGGATCGTAATCGGAGCTAAAGCTGGTATCGCCTAATCCTGTAGCGATGTCTTCCCACTGTACCCACTTGAAGTTAGTACCAACATCATCAGGATCGGTGCTGGTATCGGTACCATCCTGAGCGATAAAAGCACCGTATGGAAACTCATCACTGATGGCAATATTAGTGACATCAATACTGTCAGTGTGTTGGGTTCCGTCGATACCTTCCATATCGTCGACAATAGCAAAGGAGGTCAGGTAGTTGTTGTCCGTACCGTTGTCTGTACGGTCATAAACACCGTAGACAATATTGCCCTGGCTGGAAATAAACACATAACCGGCGCCATCGTTTTTATAGTAGATGGTCATTCCTTCCAGGTCGGCAACCAGATTATCGTCGCCTTCTTCAGCGATCATATCGTCTTCATCAAGGGCAAGATCAACCGGAGTGTCGCCAGGCTCGGCGTCAATCGTATAAATGCCGACCCCTTCCTGGGCAATGTAAGCTTTACCGTACTCCTGATCAACGACAATACCTTCTGCATGCTCGTCATCATCTCCTCCTTCGAGGGTGATATCGCGCACTTTAGTCCAACCGATTGTTCCTTCAGTATCATTGGCTACCAATTCAAACTGAGCAACGTTCCAGGTGTCGTTCTGGGTGGCAAAGGCATAGAATTTTCCTGAAACAGGGCTTTTGTAAACACCTTCACCGTAGGCTGTGTCTTCGCCCAATTCTTCGTGATCAAAAAGGTAGTCACTGGAGTAGTCGGTAATATCGGTAATGTAGGGCGCATCTTCACTGATTTTGTAAATGGCGAACTTATCATTATTGCGATCGGTGAACAGGGCTATATCGATAGTTTCACCAGCGAGTTGAAAGCCATACATAACATCAACGTTGTTGTAGCGGTTTTCTTCTGGCAGAGCATCGATCAGGGTTGCGCCATTAACAGCGTAAATTGAGTAACCAGCGTTTTTCTGAGTACCAATGATAAAGCTTTTGCTGACATCGGTAGGATGAATCCAGATAGCAATGTCATCAGCATCGGGGTCGCTGATGGTAGAGCGTTCGGTTTCCAGCACTGGCTTGACCAGCAGAGAGGTCTCTTGGGCAATATTAACATTGCCCATGGTAATATACCCTTCGGTAGGAACATTTTTAGAGGCTGCTGCGTCATACAGTTCATCATCCAGGGTGCCGTAGGTCCAGACACTTAATGATGCCATGCGGTTATCTTTATAGCGGGTTGCTGCTTCGATGGTATAACCGCTGTTAGCGGCAATAACATCAGAGTAAGGAGATGTGCCCCAACCGAAGTTGTCAAGGATAACAGCGGCATCATCAAGGTCGAGCGTACCGTCATTGTCGGTATCCAGATCATCACCGCTGGCAATGGCTTGTTGTGGTGAATAAATCAGAATGAGGGACGAATCGCTGGTGGTCAGGTTGGTCAGATCCGCATCGATAGCAGTCAGAGCTGAGCCGGCTGTAAAGCTGACAGAACTATCTTTAATCAGAGTCAAACCTGCTTCTTTGGCACTGTAGCTACTTAAGTCGAGGCTGACAGAGGCGATACCTTCGTCACCGCTAATATTGACCAGGTAGATGGATGCCAGGCTTTGTGATGCGTTGGAGAGAAGTTCAATGTATTTATCACCACTGACGACAATTTCATTCAGCAGTACAAAGGGAGCTTGTTTAAAGTTCTGATTACCAGGGGTCAGCTTGGCATTAGGTGGCAGATTGGAGCTGGCTTCCAATGTGTCGTAGAGAACTTCTTCAGCCATCTCTTCATCGCTTTTGGCCGGATCTTCGTAAATGTCACCATTAGCCCATGCTGCCAGAGAATTAGCTGTCAGGTTATCGTAAAAACGGGTGGCTGCATCAGGGTCGCTGGCTGACTGTGACAGAATAATACCGCCGTAAACGATACCATCATCACCATTCAGCGAACCGACAGAATCGATGATAACCGCATCTGAGGGAAAGTCGATGACACCATCATCGTTAGTATCAAGGTCGTCATCAATGGTCAGGGTCGATGTTGTTTTTAGCAGTGCGTAGGTAACAGCATCATGTTCAAGTAAACCATCTTCGTGCTCGTCATCGTCAACATAGGTGACAATCAGCGGTTCATTGATGATGGTTGTATCGGCGCTGACGACATCATTATATTCGTTGACGTTTTTGATCATGATCAGCCCGTTGCTGCCAACTGTAACGCCATTCAGATTCAGGGCGTAGTCAACATTTCCTCCCAAATAATTGAATGTAAGTCATTTCCTGAAGAACAGGTTGAAGAGAAGAGATATGACGCTAAAAGTGTTAGGAAAAGGTTGGCTAATTGTTGGGGAATGATTAGCGAATAAGGTAATTCCAGGAGACTGCCAGACTTTACGGATCGTTGCGAAAAATCAGCTGGTCGAGAACTGATTTTCGACCAGCTGAAGGCGAATAGCCGCAGCGATTTCTTGAAAAGGGTCGGAAATGTGGTCCGCTTAGATGATTTTACAGCAAATTCATGTAAAGTCCGACAGCCTCTTAGGTGTATTTTAATCTCGCAAAAATAATATCCGCCCCATTTTTACGGTAATATTATGTATTATATTTGAAATTATCTTTTCACAAAAAAGGTAAAAAGAACTAGACATTCAGAAAATCATATATAATAATTTCCTTGGCGCTTTTATTTCATCTGGAGGTTTATGAATGTACAGGTTGATACTGTTTTTGGTCCTCTTCTCTATTCCCTATTCTGGATTCTGTGCAACATCATACACTTTGAGTGAAGCGGTCAAACTAGGGGTAGCAAAGCAGCCAGCCTTTTTGGCAGCACAAGCGGAGAGTGAAGCGGCACTGGCAGGGGTGGCTGAGGCTAAGTCCCAAAATTTACCCCGGGTGACGTTGAGTGAAAGGTTTGTCTGGACCAATGAGCCGGGGAGTTCGTTGTTTATCTGGCTTAATCAGGAACGGCTTGAATTAAGTCAGTCGGCTGATATCTATAATAACCCACCCGATCGTCATGATTTTGAAACTCGCTTGCAGTTGCTCCAGCCCATTTATAATCCCGATATTCGTTATGGTGTAAAGCGCGCCGAAGTGTCTGCTCAGGCGGCCAGCGCTGGTGAACGTGCCGTGCGTGATCAGGTCGCGTGGCGGGTGTTTTCAGCCTACCTTGATGTCCAGCGTAGCATGTCGGTTATTGACTGGGTCTCAAGTTCGGTGCGCGAAGCCCAGGAAATTCATCGTTTAGCAGCGGAAAAAGAACGTGCGGGAACCGGTCTAAAGGCTGATACCTTAACCGCCAGTGTGCATCTGGCAGAAAGCAGACGCCTGCAGATCAGTGCTGAGAATGCCTTGGTTCTGGCCCAGCGCAAGTTGGCTCTAGAAATGGGCATGGGTGATCAGCAGGTCGATATCGCTGCTCCTCTTGATGTTCATCTGATTGCTCCTCCTGCTGCTGAACAGAATCTACAGCGGGGTGATTTAGAAGCTCTTAAATTACAAAGCCAAGAAACGGTTCTCGCTCGTCAGCAAAGTAAAGCCGCCTGGCTACCCCGGTTGAATGCCGGGGCCTCCTGGTCGATGCACGACCGTGATTTTCCTTTATCTGATGGAGCAGACAGCTGGATGGTCAATGCCCAATTAACTTGGGAATTGTTTGATGGTTTCAGTCGCAAGCATGCGACCAATCGGGCCACTGCCAGTGAGCGGGCTGCTAAAGCACGTTATCGTCAGGCTTTGGATCAAGCCCAGTTCGATATTGCGCGGGCGCGTCTGAATACCGAAACGGCGCAATTGCAGTTGACCGCAAGTCAAAGTGGTTATGCCGCAGCAGAAGAGAGTTATCAGCTTTTGGCTAGTCGTTATCGTAATGGGTTAACTCCTTTATCTCAGCTTCTTACTGCCCAGTCTCGGGTGGAAAAGAGCCGGGCTGATCTGGTCACGGCCAAAGTACAGTTAATCCAGAGTCTTGCCCAGCAACATTATATCCTCGGTACCTTTACCGAGCTGATTTTGAAATAAGGGAAGGGGTGTCATGATGAAACAGATATTTCTCCTGACGGTGCTGGTTTTCGTATTAACCGGGTGCGGTGAAGAGATTACTCCCGGTCGTACTGAAGCCACTAGCGGGCCAGTTTTGAAACTGCCGACGATGGTTGTTGAAACCGTGAAACAGTACGGCTCAGAACAGTTTGTCGGTTCAGTAGAAAGTCGGGACCAGGCGCGTTTGATCTCACGTAGCAGTGGTAAGGTCACCAACCTCGCAGTACGGGAAGGGAACCAGGTCAAAGCCAACCAACTGTTATTAGAAATCAGTGATAACTCTGCTCAGGAACAGTTACGGGCGACTGAAGCTGCAATAGACGTGGCCTCACGCCAGATGGATTCGGCCAAAGCAAAACTCACCTTGGCCCAGCAGACGGCTGCTCGTTATGAACAACTATTGAAGGCTCAGGCGGTCACCCCGCAGGAGTATGATCAGATCAGTGCTGAATTGAATATGGCCAAACAACAGTTGGCTGCTGCCGAGGCAGAGGTTGAGCGTGGCAAAGCTGAGCGCGACCGGGTGCTGCAGCAAAACAGCTATAACCGGGTTGTTGCTCCTTTTGCTGGTCAGGTGATTAGTGTCGCAATTAAGCAGGGGGCGACGGTATTACCGGGAACACCACTATTAGTTATTGATCGCGAAGGTGAACGCCAGGCCCGGGTCAAGGTTCCGGAACGGTTGCTCGGACAGATTAAGGTTGGAACGGTTATGTCGGTTGAGTTGCCATCGCTGCAGAAAACTCTCGATGGTAAAGTCCTCCGTGTACAGGGTGGCAGTGACCCTGCTAGCCGCAGTTATGACGTGATTATTGAACTGGCTGCTGCCAAAGACGTCCCTACTGGTATTTTTGCCCGGGCACGTAGAACCCTTCCTTCGGAGGAATTACTGCTGATTCCGGAAACGGCTATCACTATGCGTGGGCAATTGACCGGGGTCTTTCTGGTTGAGAATCAGATTTGTAAATTCCGCCTGGTTCGCCTGGGTCGTAACTTTGGTGACCGTCAGGAAGTCCTTTCGGGTATTGAAGCTGGGGACCGTATTGTCAGTGCTGAAATCAATCGTGCCCGTAACGGCGCGCGTGTGGAGTGAGCATCGTGAGTGATAAAAAACATACCTTTGCAACCAGGATTGTTGATCACTTTCTCGAAGGAAACCTTTCAGTCATCCTGATTTTGTTGGCGGTTCTGGCCGGGATCGCGGCATTGACCCTGACCCCCCGCGAGGAAGAGCCACAGATTGTCGTGCCGCTGGCCGATGTCTATGTGCATATGCCAGGAGCAAGTGCTGCTGAAGTGGAAAAGCTGGTATCCACCCGGCTGGAAAAACTCCTCTGGCAGGTTGATGGTGTTGAATACGTCTATTCCATGTCACGACCTGATCTCGCTATTGTCACAGTGCGTTTTTATGTTGGTGAAGATCGAATCGCTTCGCTGGTAAAATTGCATAATAAAATATCGACCCACATGGATATTGTGCCACCGGGGGTGACAGGATGGGTGATCAGGCCGGTTGAAGTGGATGATGTGCCGATTGTTAACCTGACCCTGTACTCCGAGACACAATCCGATCATATGTTGCGGCGGGTTGCTGAAGAGACAGTAGATCGCCTCCAGGCAGTTAAAGATACCTCAAAAACTGAGGTTATTGGTGGCCGGCCAAGGCAGATTAAAATCGCCCTTGATCCGGCAGCATTGGCCGCGCGGCAACTTGACATTCTCACCGTGCAACGCGCTTTGGATGGCGCCAATCTGGAACTTGCCTCCGGTAGTTTTCAGCATAATAACAAAGAAGTTTTAGTGCGTGGGGGTGGCTTTCTTAATTCTGCGCAACAGGTCAGTGACCTGATTATTGCCGTTAATGACAATGCACCAGTCTATTTAAGTGATGTCGCTCAGGTCAGCGATGGTATGGCAGAGCCGGTTAGCTACACCCGGTTACGTTTTGGACCAGCCGAAGAGGGTGCCGATCGCGACAGGGAGTATCAGGCTGTTCATATTGCGGTATCCAAAAAGAAAGGGACCAATGCGGTCAGTGTCGCAGAAGATGTTATTGCCAAACTGCATTCTTTACAGGGCGATGTCATTCCTGATGATATTCAGGTGCGGGTAACCCGCAATTATGGCGAAACCGCTAACCACAAAGTGAATGAACTGATCACCCATCTGGTTATCGCCATTGTGACCGTACTGGCCCTGGTATTATTTGCCTTAGGGTGGCGTGAAGCGCTCATTGTCGCAGTTTCAATACCGATAATTTATTCACTAACTCTGCTGGTGAATTACTGGTTTGGCTACACTATTAATCGCGTCACTCTGTTTGCTCTGGTTCTGGCGCTTGGGTTGCTGGTTGATGACCCCATTGTTGACGTCGAAAATATTTATCGTCATTTCAAGATGAAAAAAGAACCACCGCGCGAAGCAGTGCTGACGGCTGTTGATGAAGTCCGGCCACCCGTTATTGTGGCTACTCTGGCAGTTATTCTCTCCTTTTTACCCATGTTGTTTATTACCGGTATGATGGGACCATATATGCGCCCCATGGCGGTGAACCTGCCGCTGACTATGGTTATGTCGCTGCTGGTTGCTTTTACGGTGACACCGTGGATGACTTATCACGTCTTAAAGGGGGAGTATGGGAAAGGGGAAGAAGAAACCTTCATCCTGGAAGAGACTAAAACCTATCGCATCTATAAAAAAATTCTGATGCCTTTTATCGCCCACCGCGGTCTGGCTTGGTTGCTGGTGCTGGTTGTTGTCGGGCTGTTTTTAATTTCGGTTGCGATGCCAGCGCTTAACCTGGTGCCGTTAAAGATGTTGCCGTTTGATAACAAGAATGAGTTTCAACTGGTTATAGATCTGCCGGAAGGAGCCAGCCTGGAAGAGACGGATGGTGTCGTTCGTGATCTGGAAGACTATCTGGCAACGGTGAACGAGGTAACCGATTTCGAAGCCTATGTCGGTACCTCAAGTGCGGTCGATTTCAATGGTATGGTGCGCCATTATTATATGCGTCAGGGCGCCAACCTGGCTGATATACGGGTCAATATTGTCCCCAAAGGAGAGCGTGCTGAGCAGAGCCATGAACTCACTCTACGCTTGCGTGATGATTTGACTGCCATTGCTCACAACCATGGGGCGTTGCTGAAGATTGTTGAGCTCCCGCCAGGCCCACCGGTTATCTCTACCCTGACGGCCGAGGTCTATGCCGATGATGGTATCGATTATGCCGGCCAATTGGCTGCTGCTGAGATTATTCGCAAGCGCATGACTGTAGAAGACAAGGTCGTGGATGTCGATACCAGCATCGAATATCCGCAGCGCCAACTACAGTTTGTCCCCGATCGGGATAAGCTCTCTCTGGCAGAAGTATCTACGGCAGAGTTAGCTAAAACACTGCAAATTGCTATGTCAGGGGCCCAGGTTGGTACTTTGCATGTCGCTAGCGAGCGTAATCCGTTGCCGATTATTCTCCGTTTGCCTCTTGATAAACGTTCCTCATTGGCAGCGTTGGACAATGTCCAACTGCGTGGTCAACAAGGTAATTTGATCCATCTCTCTGAATTGGGTACCTTTGTTGAGCAGACTCTGGACCCAACCATTTATCATAAAAACCTCAAGCGGGTCAGCTATGTCTTTGGTGAGATGGCAGGGAAAAGTCCAGTCAATGCTATTCTGAATCTGCAGAACCATTTCAATGACAATCCATTGCCTGCGGGAACTTCGGTGGTTTGGAGCGGGGAAGGGGAGTGGAACATCACCATCGATGTGTTCCGCGATCTGGGCATCGCCTTTGGGGCCGCGATGGTGCTTATTTACCTGCTGTTATTGGTGGAAACCGGATCTTACGTTATGCCGCTGATTATTATGGCAGCTATTCCGTTAACTATGATCGGTATAATGCCGGGCTTCTGGCTGTTGAACGTTATCGCGAATAATCCGGTTGGTGGTTACGATACGCCGGTTTTCTTTACCGCTACAGCGATGATCGGGATGATTGCTCTGGCCGGAATCGTGGTACGGAATTCGATTATCCTCATCGATTTCATCCATCACGGGCAAAAGCGGGGATTACCCCTTCAGGATGCTTTGATAGAGAGTGGCGCGGTGCGGTTACGGCCAATATTGCTGACTGCCGGTGCCGCACTGCTGGGTAACTGGATTATTACTCTTGATCCGATTTTTTCAGGTTTAGCGTGGTCGATAATTTTTGGTGTGTTTGCCTCAACAGCTTTCACCTTGATTGTGATTCCGGTATTTTATTGGTTGATTTACGGTAAGCGTGAGATTTCCTAGCTGAACGATTGTTTTGTGAGGATTTTAACAACCAGACAGCTATAGGGCTGTCTGGTTGTTAAATATTGTGCGTTAATCCTTAACGGGGTATTCATGCGGCACGATTATGGCTGATCGGTTGGATCTCAGAGAAATGTGTTCCTCTGGTTTCCGCTAGTTTTGGCAGAGTTTGTTTCAGCTGAAATTGAGCTAATATCTCGCGCATATAAGTTGATTGGCCGGAGAGCTCTTCGGCTGCTGCTGCACCCTCTTCGGCTCCGGCGGTGTTACGTTGGGTGACTTGGTCAATCTGGTTAATGCCATCACTAACTTGCGAGATACCGTCAGCCTGTTCGCGGGATGAAGCTGCAATTTCGCCAACTAGGTCAGCTGTTTTTCCGATACTGTTGACAATCTCTTCCAGTGCTGATGCGGTACGATTCGCTATCTGGGTACCATTTTCACCTTTTTGCACCGATCCTTCAATTAATTCAGCCGTTTCTCTGGCCGCCTTGGCGCTGCGCGCGGCTAAATTACGTACTTCTTCTGCAACGACGGCGAAGCCTTTGCCGTGTTGTCCTGCGCGAGCTGCTTCAACGGCAGCATTCAGAGCTAGCAGGTTGGTCTGAAAAGCGATCTCGTCAATAGTCTTGATGATCTTACTAATGTTTTGTCCCGATTCGTTAATGTCCTGCATCGCTGCGACCATTTCCTGCATGTGGGTGCTTCCTCCATGAGCCGCATCTCGAGCAGTGATGGCCAGCTGGTTGGCCGATTGGGCATTACCAGCGTTTTCCTGGGTTCGACCCGACAGTTCATTAAGGCTGGCACTGATCTCTTCAATGGCTGCTGCTTGTTGGGTTGCACCCTGGGAGAGGTCCTGAGCTGAATCTGATACCTGGCCGGCGCCGGAATCTATTTGTTCACTCGCCGCATTGATTTGGCTGATCGTATCATTGAGTTTGATAGTCATGTTTTGTAATGCATGGCCAAGAACATCTTTATCTGAGGACAATGGGACCTCCTGAGAAAGGTCGCCGTTGGCTATGGCTTCGGCTAGCTCAGCACGCTGTTGCAAACTATTTGCCATGGTATCAAGCGCGGTAGCGAGTTGGCCGATTTCATCGCCACGGGTTAATCCCAGACGACCTGACAGGTCTCCGGTCTGAATTTGTTTGGCGAAGACTATTCCTTTGTTCAAAGCATTGATAATAGGTCGTAGCAGTATTACCAAAAAAATGATTAAAGCGATAACAACGATAGCTGCGACGATGCTGTTGTTAACGATGAGTTCATCAATGGCGGAAAAAATATCATCGGTGGAAGCTCCCACTGCAATGACCCAGCCGGTGACCGGATCGGTTCGGAATACTACCAGTTTTTCCAGACCGTCGTATTCGTAGGTCATGGTACCATTCTTGCGCGCAGTGATTTTTTTACCAAGTTCGGAGCTAGAAAGAATGTATTTGGGATTGGGATGGGCAGACACGGTAGCTGTTTTGTCCATCATGTAAGCGTACCCGTGCTGGCCAACCTTAATCGGGAGAATAAAATTTTCAGAAAAGGTTGCAAGTTGGATTGCTGCAGTCAGCACCCCAATAGTTTTTCCGCCGTTTTTGATTGGCTCAGCGACGATAAAAACAGGCAAGCCGGTGACTTTATTTTTAATCACATTGCTGATACTGGTCTGCCCCTGGATAGCGTTTTTAAAATAATCTCGTGACGAAAGATCAAGGCCGATAACAGATGGATCGGGATGGGCGACCACTTTGCCCGCGTAGTTGATTAGGGTCAGGGAATCATAATTGTTGTATCTCTTTGTCAGTTTATTTAGGTAGGCCGAAGCAGTATCACGGGTCTTAGCCGAGATAGCTGATTGGGAAAGTGCATCAATCAACAGCGTATTTTCGCTTTGAGTTTTTAGATCTTGTTGTACATCCTGCACCCACACAGAGATCTGGCTGGTCAGGTTTTTGGTGATAGTTTCCAATTGGTTGATAACCGAATCATGAATGATGTTTGAGGTTTTTTGGGTTGATATAACCGTAGCTGAAATCATCCCGAGCAGGATCAGAGTAATGATGGGTAAAAGAATACGATTGCGAAGCGAAAGCGATTTCATAGAGTTCCTCCCGAAAGTCGTTAGTTGCCATCTAGAGCGACCAAATAGCAGCAGATATGTTTTCAGATAGGAAACGAGCGATTTTGGGTTGCGGTAAAGATATCAATGACGTGAGCTTAAGACGTTAGTCCCTAGTTTGGCGTACGGGTACGTCTGTAGATTGATACAGCCACAGCAAAAAGGGCAGTTCCCGGATGAAAACGTATTAGTAGCGGGAATGCAGATAGATGACATTCAATTGGAGGCAATTCATTACATAAAAAACATTGGTACATTATAATTAAGGAAAAGTTTTTGGCAAGACTCTTTTTCTTGAGAAGAATGATTTTTGGTTTTTATTTGGTATAGAAAGGATAATTTCAGTTTCTACCAAAGGCTTTTCTGCATTGACAGAGCTGTTAAGAAGTTAATGTGATATGGAAGAAGAAACGTAGCTTGCGGGATCTGTTGACACCCGCAAGCTGATTGCCACTTTTTTAATATTTGCCAAAGTCATCATCATCTAAAGCGATAACAGGCTTTTTGGTCTTTGCCATTTCATCCCAGCCTGATGAGGTGGAGTCGGATATGGTGGCTTTGGTATTGATTGTGGCTGGATTTGTCTTGTATGCAGCCGGTTTTGACTTAGTTTGAGGTGCTCGTTGTGGTTGTTTTTTAGCTACCGCTGACTGGTTATGTTGTAGCCCTTTTAGTCGAAAGTGGCCCAAAATATCGCGCATATAAGCTGATTGACTGGAGAGTTCCTCGGCTGCTGCCGCTCCTTCTTCTGCACCAGCGGTGTTGCGCTGAGTGACTTGGTCGACCTGACTGATTCCATCACTTATTTGAGCAATTCCTTCGGCCTGTTCGCTAGATGATGCTGCTATTTCACCGATCAGGTCAGCCGTTTTGCCAATGCCCGTAACGATTTCTTCCAGTGCTTCGGCAGTGCGGTTTGCTATTTGTGTCCCGTTTTCACCTTTTTGGACTGTTCCTTCAATCAATTCTGCGGTTTCACTGGCAGCTTTGGCACTGCGGGCAGCAAGGTTTCGAACTTCTTCAGCGACAACCGCAAAACCCTTTCCATGCTGACCAGCACGGGCTGCTTCAACGGCGGCGTTGAGTGCTAACAGGTTGGTTTGGAAGGCTATCTCATCTATTGTTTTTATAATTTTACTGATATTTTGTCCCGAGTCATTAATGTCCTGCATGGCCGCAACCATTTCATGCATATGAGAGCTGCCGCTATTTGCTGCTTGCTGAGCACTATTGGCAAGTTGATTTGCCGCCTGCGCATTTTCCGCATTGTGCTGAGTTCGCCCCGAGAGTTCATTGAGACTAGCACTGATTTCTTCAATGGCAGCTGCTTGCTCAGTTGCTCCTTTAGAAAGGTCTTGAGCCGAATCAGAAACCTGGCTTGACCCTGAATCGATCTGTTCTCCGGCGGCATTTATCTGGCTGATAATATCGTTGAGCTTTTCGCACATTCTACTTAAAGCAGCACCCAGGACATCCTTTTCTGAAGTGAGGGTAATATCGTGGGTCAGGTCGCCATCGGCAATGGCTTCGGCAAGTTCAGCGCGTTGTTGTAAGCTGTCTGCCATACTGTCAAGAGCAGTCCCTAATTGGCCGATTTCATCGCTACGGGCCAAATGCAATCGGCCACTTAAATCCCCGGTTTGAATTTGCTGAGCGAAAAATACTCCTTTTTTAAGGACATTTATAATTGGCCTGATCAAAAAGATAATAACGACCGCCAAGATAACCACAATGGCAAAGCCAATAAGGGTATTATTGCGGTTAATCCGCTGGAGGGGACCAAAGATATCGTGGGTCGCTGCTCCGGCAACAATGATCCAACCGGTGGTCGGTTCGGTTCGGAAGAAAACCATTTTCTCAATACCGTCATAGGTGTAGACTGACATGCCATTTTTGCTATCAATAATGTGACGCCCCCAGTCTGTTTTACTTATGTCCAGGCTGAGAATAGCGTTTACATCCGGGTGAGCTGAGACCATCCCCCTCTTATCGGCCATATAAGCGTAGCCTTCTTCACCAATTTTGAGTGGTAAAATAAACTCCTCAGCAAACTTGGTCATTTCGATACCTGCCAACAATAATCCCTTTACCTGGCCTTGAATGACCATTGGGGTTCCAATAACAAAAATCGGCTCACCGGTTGCCCGACTTTTGAGGGCATCGCTAATAATTTGTTCTCCTTGCATGGCGCGCTGAAAATAGTCACGGTCATGGATGTCGAGCTTACCAATCAAACTACGATTAGACGCCGCGACTGCGATCCCTCTTTGATTAAAGAGAACGATTGAGTCGTACATACCGTAATTATCGATAAATTCTCTTAGCTTCTGACTGGCCTGATCAATTGTATCCTGACTGTTATTTCTCTGATTGGTCAAGACGGTTCGGTATATGTCTGTTTTGGAGTGACTGTTCAGATCGGCGCGCAGATCAGATATCCAGCTCGATACCTGGGTTGATAAGTTCTGGGTCAGGGTTTCAAGTTGATTGGTAATAATGTTCTGCACCACGTTTGAAGTACCACGTGCGGATAAAAAGGCAGAAATGCCCATGCCGATGATGATGAGAGCGATGATAGGAAGCAGGATACGGTTTCGCAAAGATAATGTTCGCATGTTGTACGGTACCTCCATCAGGTGTGGTTACAGTTTATGTATTTAAGTCTTTCTACTACGGTGAAAACAGACTCCTTACAGATGGGTTTAAATTTACTTGATTAGCGATTCCTTAAATAGTAATCGACGAAATAGGGATCCGCAATCTAGATCAACTAAAAAGTTAGCACTTTAAAAAGTGCGGTAATTCATCGGGATTCGTTAAGGCTGTTAAAGAAAACGGATAACGAATTTTGATACAGAGTAAAAGATTATAGGTGGTAGAAATTACCAGGAAAATGATGAAGAAGGTCTAATAATATTAAATATAGCCAATGTAGGTCAATAGGTATTATTGAAGAAAATTAAAAAAAGAGGCGTTAAAAACAGAGAGATAGCACGCAATTTTGTTAACTGTGTACCATTTCAAGATAGCTTTAGGCACGTTCAGGATGTAGGTGCTGCTATCCGTTTTCGATCAAGCATGAAAACGGATAGCGTTTATTGTCAGGTTATAGTTTTGATTGATAGCTGGCGAGTATCAATATTTTCCAAAATCATCATCGTCAAGCGTTATCACTGGTTTAGGGCCTTGTTCCAGATTCTCCCAGCCGGTTACAGGTGACTTGGCTTGTGGTGCAGTGACTGCTGGTTTTACCCTTGATTGGTGCTTAACAGGTGCTGGTGTCACTGGTTGTCGCTGAAAAGAAGCAGATGCGGCTGTTTGTTGCCCTTTAAGTTTAAATTGAGCCAAAATATTGCGCATATAAGTGGATTGGCTGGATAGCTCTTCAGCTGCAGCGGCTCCCTCTTCGGCACCAGCAGTGTTACGTTGAATAACTTGATCAATCTGGCTAATACCTTCAGTAACTTGAGAGATCCCTGTTGCTTGTTCTCGGGATGATGCTGCGATTTCACCCACCAGGTCAGCAGTTTTGCCGATGCCATTAACAATTTCTTCCAGAGCAGATGCCGTACGGTTGGCAATTTCTGTTCCGTTTTCTCCCTTTTGTACCGATCCTTCAATCAACTCTGCTGTTTCACGTGCAGCCTTGGCACTACGTGCCGCCAGGTTGCGAACTTCCTCTGCGACAACGGCAAACCCTTTACCATGTTGACCTGCACGTGCTGCCTCAACAGCGGCATTAAGAGCAAGAAGATTGGTTTGGAAGGCAATTTCGTCAATAGTTTTAATAATCTTGCTGATACTTTGTCCTGATGCGTTAATCGCTTCCATGGCACTCATCATTTCTTGCATGTGCGAACTACCAGTATTGGCAGCATTCTGGGCCGTCATGGCAAGTTGATTAGCGGTCTCGGCGTTTTCTGCATTATTACCAGTTTGACTGGTCAGTTCGTTAAGACTCGCACTGATTTCTTCTATGGCCGCTGCTTGTTCGGTCGATCCCTGAGACAAGTCCTGAGCAGAGTCAGAAACTTGACCAGCACCGGAGTCAATCTGTTCACTGGCTATGTTGATCTGGCTAATAATATCATTCAATTTCTCGGTCATATTTTTCAGTGCCTGACCGAGAACGTCTTCTTGTGAGTTTAATGTAACTGTATGGGAAAGATCTCCTGCGGCAATGGCTTCGGCGAGTTGAGCGCGCTGTTCTAAACTGTCTGCCATATTATCGAGGGCATGGCCTAGTTTGCCTATTTCATCATTACGGTTAAATTGCAGCCGGCCGGACAGGTTACCGGTTTGTATCTGTTGTGCAAACAGAACCCCTCTATTCAATGTTGCGGTGATTGGCTTTATTAACAGAATAATCACCACTATAAGAGCAACGACGATCACAATATTGATAATAGTGTTGTTTATTAATAGTTGGTTTACTTCACCAAAAATATCGCTGGTCGCTGCACCGGCTACGACGGTCCAACCAGTAATTGGTTCGGTGCGGAAGGCGGCAACCTTATCAATATCGGCATAGGAATAGTTTAACAGTCCATTTTTCTGGTTAAGAATATTCTTGCCCCAAGGGAACTTGCTGATATCAGTTTTCATAATTTGTTCGGTATCGGGATGAGCTAAGACATGACCCGCTTTATCAGTCATATAGGCATAACCTTGCTCGCCGATTTTTACCGGAGTGATGAATTTATCTGAAAATTTTGACAACTCAATAGAGGAGAAGAAGACAGCGACAACGCGACCACCGTTAGTTATTGGTTCGACAATGTTAAATACTGGGCGGCCGGTGGTTTTGCTGATCAATACATCACTAATATTAGCTTTACCTTGCATGGCAAGCTTAAAATAGCCACGGGTTTTAAGGTCAATACCGATTGCCTTAGGATTGGAGTGAGCGATAATTAACCCTTTACTGTCGATTAATCCCATTGAGGCGTAAACATTGTAATTACTGATAAAGGATTTCATATGTTGAGAGGTTAGTAAAACGTCAGTTTTATTCTGACTGTCTCCGAAAGCGGCCTGCTTAATGACATCGAGCTGGCTTTGGGCAATCAGGTCAGAGCGCAGATCACTGATCCAGGCATTGATTTGTGCTTGCAATGCTGTTGTCGTTGCTTCTAATTGGGTGGTTATATTGGTATGGACGATGCTGCTAGTTGAGCGGTTTGATAATATGGCTGAAATAGCCATACCCAAAATTATTAAGCTGATCAACGGAATAAGAATGCGGTAACGGAGCGACAACGTTTTCATGATTTGAACCCTTTGAAATATGGTTGGTATCAATAGCCTGTCCCCCTCAGTAGGACGTTGTGGCTGTAGTTAGGATTATTATATTAGTAAAAAATAATAAATCAATAATAATTTTCTAACAAAACATATGTCGTTACTCTATTTTACCATAATACATTTAAAAATCAGGAGTTTATGAAATTAGAAGAAATTATTATTCTGTTATGTTGGTGCTTTTAAATGTTCTGTAGCGACGAAAATCTCTATTTCAACTCATTGTATGAATCTATAAAAGACAAACATTATTAAACAGGAAGGGAGGTAAGTTTTTCGCTAGATAGTATTATTATGGGTTGGAAAATTATGGTATCCAGAGCAGAGAGGCTCTAGCAGCTCTCTGCTCTGGATAAACAATTAAATTAATATTTGCCGAATTCGTTATCATCAAGGGCAATGACTGGTTTATCATTGCTCTTAAGGTCATCCCACCCTGAAGCAGGTTTGCTTACTGCTGGTTTTTGGGCGACAGTTTTAGTTGCTGCCGGTGCAACCGGTGGTGCGGCTAGGACTGCTTTAGGAGGCGCTACGGTGTTTGGGGTGGGACGTTGAGTCAGTCCGGGTTGTCCCTGTAATTTAAACTGGCTTAAAATCTGGCGCATATAGGCAGATTGACTGGAAAGTTCCTCTGCTGCTGCGGCACCTTCTTCAGCTCCGGCAGTATTACGCTGGGTGACCTGGTCAATCTGGTTGATGCCATCGCTGACTTGGCTGATTCCATCAGCTTGCTCCGTTGATGAGGCTGCAATTTCCCCAACCAGATCCGCTGTTTTTCCAATGCCATTGACGATTTCTTCTAGTGCAGTAGCAGTACGGTTGGCAATTTCGGTTCCATTTTTACCTTTTTCTACCGTTCCTTCAATTAATTCAGCGGTTTCTTGGGCTGCTTTGGCGCTCCGTGCGGCCAGATTACGTACTTCTTCTGCGACAACCGCAAAGCCTTTACCCTGTTGTCCGGCACGCGCTGCTTCTACTGCCGCATTGAGAGCAAGCAGGTTCGTTTGGAAAGCGATTTCATCAATTGTTTTAATAATCTTACTAATGTTTTGACCAGATTCGTTAATGTCTTCCATGGCTGTTACCATGTCTTGCATATGAGATGCACCACCATTGGCTGCATCGCGGGCCGTAACCGCCAGTTGATTTGCTGCCTGGGCATTTTGAGCATTATCTCTGGTACGACCGGAGAGTTCGTTCAAGCTTGCACTTATTTCTTCAATAGATGCAGCTTGCTGGGTTGCTCCCTGCGATAAATCCTGCGCGGAGTCAGAAACCTGACCGGCACCAGAATCGATCTGTTCACTGGCTGCATTGATCTGGGTAATGATGTCGTTAAGTTTTTGGCTCATACTTTGTAAGGCTCGGCCAAGGACATCTTTTTCCGACATCAAATTAACATTTTGAGTAAGGTCTCCATCTGCAATTGCTTCCGCAAGTTCAGCCCGGTTTTGGAGACTATCAGCCATAGCATCCAATGCTTGACCGAGTTGGCCGATTTCATCGCCACGAATCAAATGTAACCGTCCGGATAGATCGCCTGATTGAATTTCCTGAGCGAATTGAACCCCTTTATTTAGAGCAGCAACAATTGGACGAATTAAAAAAACGATGACAACAGCGAGGATGGCAACAATAATCAGGCCGATGATCGTATTGTTGGTATTAACTGTGTTAAGAGCAGAAAAAATATCGTTTTTGGCTGCACTCGCAACAATGGTCCACCCGGTTGATGGTTCGGTACGGAATATGGCCAGTTTTTCTATTCCTTCGAACTCGTAGTTCAAAACTCCATTGAGTTTCCCGGTGATCTGTTTTCCCCAATCTGTGTCCTTGATATTAAGATTTAGAATAATATCAGGGTTTGGATGAGCGGAAACCGTACCGGTTTTATCGGTCATATAGGCATAACCTTCTGAACCGATTTTGATAGGAAGGATGAATTCTTCTGAAAAGCGCGCCATTTCAATCGCACCTAGAAGTACCCCCTCGATTTTTCCAAATACCTTTACAGGTTCAGCTAGAACAAAGATCGGCTTTCCCGTGGCACGGCTTTTTGTTGTATTGCTAATCGCTTCAGTACCATTGATGGCTGATTTGAAGTAGCTGCGGTCGTGAATATCAAGTTTGCCGACCAAGTTTGGATCGGATGATGCTATTGCTTTTCCTTCTGCATTAACCAGAACCAGCGAATCGTACAGTTTGTATCTTTCCTGGTAAGTCGCCAGCTTTTTATTTGCTTGCTCGACAAAATACTCGGCAGCCAGGCCTTGGTTTGTTAAGCAATCGGAATATACTGCGTCTTCGGATAACGTCGTTAGATCGGCCCGGAGGTCGTTGATCCAAGAAGCGACCTGGGTAGCAATATTATTGGTCAGAAGCTCTAATTGTTCTGTAATTGAAGATTGAACAATTTTAGATGTTGCGCGGGTTGAAAGTGTGGCAGCGGTTCCCATGCCAATGACGATAAGGGTAATAATTGGCAGTAGAATACGATTTCTTAAGGATAGTGATTTCATGGTAACGATAAACCTCCTCCATATGGTAGCGATAACGTTGGTACTATCACATTAAAATATATTAAGTGTCAAGGCTGGTTTTGTAAAAGCCAAGTGTTTCCAATTAAATACACTAAAAGTGCGGGATTTTATTCTGGGTGAAAATCCTTAAAAATTCTAACTTTTTGCTAACAAGATGGTTATCTTTTCTAAAAAATTAAAAGTTAGAAAAAAATTATTCTTGAACTGTGAAGGAGAGAATTAAACGATGAAACCAAAACGCATAATTTTAGTACGCCATGGGGAATCAATTGGAAACGCGGATTTGTCAGTTTATCAGCATACGCCTGACTATGCTCTTGATTTAACGCAATTGGGGAAGCAGCAGGCAAGAGCTGCCGGTTTGCAAATTGCTGACATCATTGGCCATAGCAAGGTGAAAGTTTATGTGTCACCCTGGAAACGGACTCGGTTAACTTATAATTTGATTGCTGAAAAAATTAAGGATCACATTGTCGATAAAGTTGAGGACCCGCTTATTCGTGAACAGGAGTGGGGGCACTTCGCAAGCCCGGAAGAACTGATTCGCATTAACGAAGAACGTAACCGCTTTGGGCAGTTTTATTACCGGGTCCCCAATGGCGAGTCGGGTAGTGACGTTTATACCCGGATGTGTTTATTTTTGGATAGCATGAACCGTGATTTTCAGCGCCCTGAATTTCCTGATAATGCCTTGATTGTTAGCCACGGAATGGCGATTCGTGTATTGCTGTGTCGCTTCTTTAAGTATTCGGTAGAGTTTTTTGAAACGATTGAGAACCCCGATAACGCCGAGGTTATTGTTATTGAGCAGAACAGTTTTGGCACCTACACCTTAAAAACACCACTACGGTTTCAACATTATAAAGACTGTTTTGAGATGGCTATTTAGCGAGGGCGTAAACGAAAAATCAATAAGCCGCAGGCCAGGGTCAAACCAGCACAGATAAAGAGGATATTATAGCCTGCGCTATGGGCGATAACACCAAGAATCATTGAACCAAGAAAAGAACCACTGTCGATTCCCCCGGTAAAGATGCCAGTGACTTTGCCACGTACGTGGTAAGGTTCCCCACGGATCGCCATGGTGTTGAGTGCCGGGAAGAGTAGTCCGTGGCCAGTACCAAAGATAAAACCAACAACCAGAAGCAACGCATTGTTGCTGATAAGGGGGCACAGTAGCAGGGCAAATGCTCCCAGTAACAAACCCCAGGGGAGGATTTGCTTCTCGCCGATACGATCCCCAAGTTTACCCCCGATGACCCGAACCAGAATTGCCGCAACCGAATACGCCAGGTAATAGAGTGATACATAGCTGAGTGATCGTGACTGAGCTAACGGGGCAATAAAATTACTGCTGGCTGCCAGGCCAACCCCAAAGATCAAAGCCAGGCTACCGCACACCAGGTGCTTGCGGGTTTTGAGTAAGGCAAAAAAGGATGGTTCCGTGGCACTGGGCTGAGAAGTCTGTCGCTGCTTGTTTTCTTGATAAGGATCATGCACCGGTAAGTGCAGCAGTAAAGCCATGGTAGAGAAAAGGGCGGCTGTCATAAAAAAAGCGGAATAGCCAAAGTTTCTTAGAATTGGTTCGGTGACCATCGGGCCGATGGCCATGCCGACCAATCCCGAAGTGCCAAAGATACCGATACCCTCATTAAGGCGCGCAATGGGGATGAGATCAATGATGAAGGTAAAGATAGCGGTAAAGCAGATCGCGAGGCCAATACCATGGATGGTGCGTGCTAAAAGAAGGATAAGATAATTTTCGGCGATTGGCCCCATTAAAAGCAAATGAATCAGGGGCATGGCAACCATGATAGCAGAGCCGATAGTGTAACTGCGCTTGCGACCGATCCGATCAATCATATCGGCAATCCAGGGACGACTAAAGGCAGAGGCCATCGCAAAGGCACCCATGATGATGCCAATGTCCCGATCGTCACCACCAAAATCGGTAATATAAAGAGGGAACAAAAAGAAACTGGAAAAGCTTGAAACCAGGGTCAGGTTAGCCAGAAAGAGGGCGGCAAAGGCTGGTGTGTAGAGTCTCATCGCTTGTAATCCAAATCAAGTGAATATGTTACAGGGAACCCATTTCGATAGTTGCCAGCATTAAGCCGGTGTAGCGTAGGCCCTTGCCACAGACAACTAATATCATAAAGCGTAGCCACGGTGTTTTTAGCATGCCACTGACCAGGCACAGTGGATCTCCGATCACTGGCAGCCATGAGAGCAGCAGGGTCCAGCTGCCATAACGATTAAACCAATTGCGCGCCTGTTCCAGTCGTTGGGGCTTGATATGTAAAAGTTTTCTGTTTAACCATTCACCACCACCACGGCCAATCACATAGTTGGTAGCACCGCCAAGACTATTACCACAGGTTGCCACAACGACACATGGGAGAGGGCTGGTGCCATTTAATAGCATAGCAACCAGCAACCATTCAGAACCGAGTGGCAACAGGGTTGCTGCAAGAAAGCTAACAATAAATAAGGTCATTAAATCATAGTTCTGCAGTAGCTCTGTCATGGGTTGCTATCATAGCAGAGTTTCAGTCGAAACAAATCATTGAAAAGCGCTTGTCGCGTCGTAAGCCTGGGTGTAGATTATGCCTTTCTTTTTGAAACAGAATATCGAAGCTAGAATGCAGAAGGCCTTAAGACATGAGGTCGTTCCTATATTCTAAATTCCATCTTCTATATTCTGAATTTTGATTTTAAAGTATTGCCACTAACAGGGACGTATCATTCATGACTAAAGAGCAGCTTTACTCGAAAATTAAGACTCTACTGGAGATGATCAAATTCTCCCATACTATTTTTGCTTTTCCTTTCGCCCTGATGGGGGTGGTTTTAGCGTCATTAGCCAGTGACGGTCTGCCCGGTTTTGGCCAAATTGTCTGGATCTGTCTGGCAATGGTGGGGGCGCGAACTGCCGCTATGGGATTGAACCGACTGATTGATGCTAAAATTGATGCTGAAAACCCTCGTACGGCAGAACGCCATATTCCCGCCGGTACCGTCAGTATATTAGAAGCATCACTTTTTATTGCCGTTGCCTTGGTGGTTTTTCTGTTTGCAGCCTGGATGCTTAATCCCCTTTGTTTCGCTTTAGCTCCCGTGGTTATTGGACTTTTCGTTCTATATGCCTACTGCAAGCGCTTTACCCATTATGCCCACGTCGTATTAGGCATCTGTCTGGGCATTGCTCCGATCGGAGCCTGGATTGCTTTACGTGGCGACCTCGGTTGGCCGGTCATTGCTCTAGGGTTGGCGGTCTTGTTTTGGGTGGCCGGATTTGATATTTTTTATGCTTTGCAGGATTATGATTATGATGTGAAAAAAGGGCTGCATTCGGTTCCGTCGCGTTTAGGCAAAGAAAAGGCGATCAAACTGGTGCGCATTTTTCACTCCATAATGGTTGCGCTGCTACTCTTACTGATGATCGGTAGTGGTCTGGGGTGGATCTATTTTGTTGGTGTTATCGTTGTTGCCTTGATGCTGGTTTACGAACATCGCCTGGTTAAGGCGGACGATTTGTCCCGTTTGGATGCGGCATTCTTCAATATGAATGGCTACATCAGTGTGACGATTTTTGCTTTTACACTGATAGATGCAATTATTTAACACTCGCTGCGCTTCGCGATTTCAGATCTCATGTTTTTAGCTACCAAGGCACCAAGAAAATCTTTTTTCAACGCAAAGGCGCAGAGGAACGCGGAGGACGCAGGGAAATGCTTTTTAAGGTTTAAAGTCAAACACAAGATTTAAAAGATTTTATGCGAACGCAGATAAAAACGAATAAATGCGGATAAAGTCTAAATTCATAAGAGTTAGACCTTACCCAAACAAAAATTCTTTTTTTTTACAAGCGTTTATCAGTGTTAATTAAAAAAAGATTTTCTCTGCGAACTCTCCATCTTTGTGCCTCTGCGTTGAAAAAAGATTGTCTTAATGCCTTCGCGGTCAACAAAAAGGACACTATGAAAGACATCGTTGTCGGCATAACCGGAGCTTCCGGATCAATTTACGGTCTGCGTTTGATCGCAGAACTGTTGCGCGCTCAGCATCATGTGAATGTGTTGGTGACTAATGCCGGTCGGCAGGTTACCGCTTTTGAAACGGATCTAAAGCTTGCAGATGATCTACACCAGTGCCGGAGTCAACTTCATAGCTATTTTGGTAATAATAGTAACCTGAGCTATTTTAGCCAGTCTGACTTCTTTGCGCCGGTTGCCAGTGGCTCCAGTGCTCCCGATGCGGTGGTGATCTGCCCTTGTTCTATGGGGACAGCGGGTCGTATTGCTGCGGGATTGTCCGATAATTTACTGGAACGGGTTGCAGATGTTGCTCTTAAAGAACGTAAGCAGTTGTTGCTGGTGCCGCGTGAAACCCCGTTTAACCGGATTCATCTGGAAAATTTACTGCGTCTGACCGATGCCGGAGCGCAGATTTTACCGGCTATGCCGGCTTTTTATCAACAACCTCAGACTATTGATGACCTGGTGGATTTTGTCGTTGGAAAAGCTCTTGATGCTCTTGGCGTTGAGCATGCGTTGTTCAAACGTTGGGGCGCATAGTTTCTGTTTAGAAAGAGCCCTTTTTCACCAGCTGGGCGTCAACCTGCACATTCGCTTGTGCGGCGTAAAGTACTACGCCTCCGCGCGATTGTTTGGTTTTCTTGATCTGGCAAAAAATTGCATCTTTCTAAATCAGAAACATGGAAACTACAAATACGGAACGATTAAATCCACCATATGGATATGAATGAATGCTATGACGACTATATTTGACCAACTTCAGGACAAGATCGCAGCTAAGCAGCGTATTAGCGAAGCTGATGCTTTGGCGCTGTTTGAATCCCATGACTTACTCGCCATTGGCGAACTTGCTGCGGCTATCAATCAACAGAAAAATGGTGATCAGGTTTTCTTTAACGTCAATCGCCATATCAACTACACGAACTTATGTGTTAATCAGTGTAAATTCTGTGCCTTTGCTAAAGAAGATGGCGCTAAAGGTGGTTACACTCTCGCCCTGGATCAGATCCAGGATAAAACCCGTGAGGCTGTTGCTGCCGGGGCTACAGAAATCCATTCCGTAGGTGGGTTACATCCGACCCTGCCGTTTGAGTTTTACCTGGAAATGCTGCAAGCGATTAAGGCCGTTGCTCCCGATCTGCACATCAAAGCTTTTACTGCCGTCGAAATCGACTACTTCTCACGGATCTCTGAAAAGAGTATTGATGATGTCATTGCTGCCCTAAAAAATGCTGGCTTGGGATCAATGCCCGGGGGAGGTGCGGAAATTCTCGGACAGGAAGTACGCGATAAAATCTGTGCTGAAAAGATCTCAGGTGCGCGCTGGCTAGAAGTGACTGAGGCCGCCCATAAAGGTGGCTTACGCAGCAATGCAACCATGTTGTTTGGTCATCTGGAGAACTATGCTGACCGGGTAGAGCATATGCGGCTGATTCGTGATCTGCAGGATCGCACCGCTGGATTCCAGGCTTTTATTCCTCTGGCTTTTCAACCAGACAATAACCGGGTACCAGACGCCAAAGGGGTTGGGGGTGTCGATGCCTTGAAAACCTTGGCCATCAGTCGTATCTATCTGGATAATTTCCAGCATGTTAAAGCTTACTGGGTGATGTTAGGTTTGAAGATTGCTCAAACTGCTTTGTGCTTTGGGGTCAATGATCTTGATGGTACCGTTATTGAGGAACAGATCGGCCATGATGCTGGAGCGGACTCACCCCAAGTGTTGGCCAAACAGGGTATTTGTGATCTGATTCGTAAGGCGGGGAGAACCCCGGTTGAACGTGATACTCTTTATAATGCTTTGCAGGTGTACTGATGTTAGCGACACAAATTCAAAATAAAATTGCTAATGGGCAGGACCTTGATCGTGCTGATGGGCTGGCGTTGCTGACTGAGGTTGATCTGCTTTCGCTGGGAAAAGTGGCAGACGCAATACGGCAAAAAAAACATCCTGATGGGCGGGTAACATTTGTTGTTGATCGCAATGTCAATTATTCCAACGTGTGTGAGTCAAAGTGTAAATTCTGTGCTTTTTATCGCAACGAAGACGATAGCGACGCTTACCTGCTAAGCTACGATGATATTTATGCTAAGGTTCAGGAACTGGTCGATCATGACGGCACTCAGCTTTTGATGCAGGGTGGTTTACATCCAACCTTAAAGATCGAATGGTTTGAAGAGTTGTTTCGGAATTTACGTGAGCGCTTCCCCCAGGTGCAGATTCACTCTCTGTCACCGGCAGAAGTGACCCACATTGCCCGGCTCTCTGGGCTAACTATGCCAGAATGTTTAGAGCGTCTACAAACCGCAGGGTTGGCTTCGGTTCCAGGTGGTGGGGCCGAGGTCCTGGTCGACGATGTCCGCCAGGAAATTTCTCCCAATAAGATTGGCTGGCGGCAGTGGGCGGCAGTAATGGAAGAGGCGCATCGCCTTGGTATGCGGACCACAGCAACAATGATGTTTGGCAGCCGGGAAAAACCTGAAGATATTGTTGAACACTTGTTCCGTATTCGCGAAATTCAGCAACGCACAGGTGGTTTTACTGCTTTTATTCCCTGGACCTTCCAGCCCGATAATACCGAGCTTGGCGGTGAAACGGCCAGCGGGATCGAGTATCTGAAAGTGCTCGCTTTGTCACGTATAATTCTTGATAATGTCGATAATATTCAGGGTAGCTGGGTAACGCAAGGATCTCGTATGGCTCAGGTGGCACTGTTTTTTGGAGCTAATGATTTAGGTGGGACCATGCTGGAAGAGAACGTAGTCGCTGCCGCGGGCTGCTCTTTCCGCATGACCCAGAAAGAGATTGTTGATCTCGTCCGTGGAGCAGGCTTCATCCCCGCTCGGAGGACGACTGAGTATAAGATATTACAGGACTTTTGACTGCTTATAGCCACGAAGACTCTAAGAAAACCAAAAACTTTCAACGCAAAGGTGCGGAGAAGCGCGAAGGACTCAGAGAGAATCTTGTTTTTTGTTTTAAAACCTTACAAAAGCTTTTCTTAGCGCACTCTCCATCTCCTGCGCCTCTGCGTTGAAAATGATTTTCTTACAGCCTTCGTGTCTTAGTGGCAAAATTGATAATAGATAAGGAAACAATATATGCTACCGTTACGTAAAAATATTGCCGAAATGGCTGGCTATGTGCCTGGTTATCAGCCGGATGAAGCTGGCTGGATCAAGCTTAATACCAACGAAAATCCCTATCCACCATCGCCAAAGGTTGCTGAGGCAATCATTGCTGAACTCGCTAACGAAGGGGAAAACCTGCGTAAGTACCCTGATGCCGGAAGTAAAGAAGCACGTTTAGCTGCCGCCGAGCTGTATGGTTTTGATCCCTCATGGGTGATTATGGCGAATGGCTCTGACGAACTGCTCAATAACCTGATCCGTGCTTTTGCTGGAGAAGGGGAAGAGGTAGCGTACATTCATCCTTCTTATTCCTATTATTCAACCTTAGCTGAAATTCAGGGTGCTAAAATCAGAACCTTCGGTTTGACTGCTGATCGTCAAATTGCTGATTTTCCTGATCAGTATGACGGCAAAATTTTCTTCCTGACCAGCCCCAACGCACCTCTTGGTTTTATGTTTGATAATAACTATATTGTTGAAATTGCTGAGCGCTGCAGTGGCATTCTGGTTGTTGATGAGGCTTATGTCGATTTTACTGATATAAACGCTATGGATCTGGTGCGTGATTATGAAAATGTTGTGGTCACTCGCACCTTTTCCAAGAGCTACGCATTGGCTGGTATGCGCCTGGGCCTGGCAATAGCACGGCCAGAGGTTATTGCTGCGCTGGATAAGATTCGCGATCACTATCACCTTGATCGTCTTGCTCTGGTTGCTGCAACGGCGGCGTTAAAAGATCAGGATTATCTACAGATGACCGTCAACAAGGTGCGTGAAACGCGTGATTGGTTCTGTGGTGAATTACGTAAAATTGGTTATAAAATCGAGCCTTCTCACGCAAACTTTGTTTTTGCCGAACCACCAGACAGTAATGGAAAGCGGGTTTACGATGCCCTTTATGGCCGTAAAATCCTCGTGCGCTATTTTTCTGATCCATTGCTACAACATGGTATGCGTATAACCATGGGAACACGTGAAGAGATGGAAACTACTCTTGCCGCCATGGTTGAAATTGGCTGAGTTTCCTTTTGATCCTGACGACTACAGTGCGCGCCTACTGGCCTGGTATGATTGCCAGGGGCGCGATCTGCCCTGGCGCCACAGTCGCGATCCTTATCGCATCTGGTTATCTGAAATAATGCTGCAACAGACAACGGTTGCAGCAGTCATCGATTACTATCAGCGTTTTCTGAGCAATTTTTCCAGCGTCGAACAGCTTGCGGCGGCGCCTCTTGAGGCGGTTATTGATTTGTGGGCGGGCTTGGGGTATTACTCACGGGCACGTAACCTCCATGCTGCAGCAAAAATAGTCGTTGAGGATTTTGATGGTGTTTTTCCTGGCGATCCCAAAGAGCTAGAGAGCTTACCTGGGGTAGGGCGTTCGACAGCAGGTGCTATTGCTGCTTTGGCGTTTGATAAACGAGCTGCCATTCTCGATGGTAATGTCAGAAGAGTGTTGTGTCGTTTGTTCGCGTGGCAGGAACCGGCTCGAACCAGCCGGGCTGAAAAACAGTTATGGTTGTGGGCAGAAGCGCTGACTCCTGAGCAACGCGTTCATGACTATACTCAGGCGATCATGGATTTTGGTGCGACTCTGTGCACACCCCGGCGGCCTCAGTGTGACCAGTGTCCAGTTGCTATGCTGTGCCAGGCACGCAAACTCGGTATTGAGAGCGATTTGCCGGTGAAGCAGCCAACCAAGAAAACACCAACGCGGCGTGAAGTTGTTTTATTGCTTGAAAACAACGACCACATTTTATCCCGTAGACGACTTGCGGAAGGTTTTTTAGGAGGCTTGTGGGAGTTTCCTTCTCTAAGTTTATCCGAAAGTGAAAACCCTGAGGAAAAGATCACCATACTGCAGCAGGATTTTGCCGTAGCAGGAAAAGCGCATTACCTGGGACAAATTCGCCATGTCTACAGTCACTTTCGTTTGGAATCGCTGATTTATCATCTTCAGACGGATAATTGTACTGTAAGTGAGGGGGATGGCTCCTGGTTGTCGCAGCAAGAACTACAGGGTCTTGCCTTACACGGAGCCCACAAAAAAGTTCTGGAAATATTATTAAACGGAGAATAAATGTCTTTACCGCCAATTTTGACCACAACTGAACAAGTCGTAGATTTTGCAGCCCATCTGGAAAAGTTCCCGGTTATCGCTGTAGATCTCGAAGCCGACTCTATGCACCATTATCATGAGCAGGTCTGTCTACTGCAGTTTACCACTGCAGAGAAAACCGTTTTGATTGACCCCCTTGGTGGTGCTGACCTGGCGGCACTTAAACCAGTATTGGCTGATGGCAAAGTGCGCAAATTATTTCATGCTGCAGATTATGATATCCGCTGTCTGGCCCGTGACTTTGATATCGAAATTAATGGTTTATTCGATACCATGATCTCCAGCCAGTTTGTCGGTGAAGAACGTTTTGGTCTGGCTGATATGTTGCGTAAATATTTTGATCTGGAACTGGATAAAAAGTATCAGCGGGCAGATTGGACGATCCGACCTTTGACTGAGGGAATGATTAGTTACGCAGCAGGCGATACGCGTTATTTACAAGAGTTAGCGGATATCCTCGAAGGGCAGTTACAGGAAAAAGGGCGGCTGAGTTGGGTGCAAGAGGAGTTTGAAATCCTAGAAAAAGCACGTTTTGCTGTTCATGAAGGTCCTGAGTTTTTACGTTTTAAGGGTGCTGGTACTTTACAGCCCCGGCAGCTTGCGGTCTTAGAGAGCTTGCTGCAATGGCGTGATAGTGAAGCTCAGCGGCGTGATTGCCCTCTTTATAAAGTTGTTGGCAACAAACAATTACTGGAATTGTCTAAAGCAATGCCAAAAGGGAGCAAGGAGATTGAAAATATTCCTGGCATGCCGCTACGTTTGGCACAGCGTTATGGCGGCAAATTATTGGCTGCTGTTGCTGAGGGGATGGAGGTTGCTGCTGATCAGTTGCCGCATTACCCTCGAAAACCACGGCAGGCAAAGGATCCTGCGGCGGAGAAGCGCTTTAGTCATTTGAAAGACTGGCGGAAAAAGGTGGCCAGCAAGCTTGAGCTTGATCCAGGGGTGTTAATTAACAACGCGACTCTTGAAGGGATTGCGAAGCGTCAACCGCGTAATGGTGATGAGCTTGAGGAGTTGGGGTTGTTGAAAAAATGGCAGTTGAGGGAGTTTGGGGATGCTATTTTGCAGGTGATTCATTGACCACCTGCAAGATTTGGTGTTGGTGAGCTTTTCTTTTAGTTTCTTATAAAATCTAATCTTAAATTCAAAGTCAAGATCTCGGGGTCGCGTCCCCGATCGACGCCATCCTTTTGTCCAGGGCAACAAAAGGACGCAAAAATGCCCGGAAAGGTCAAGTACACTGACGATAGCTGAGTTGAACTACTGCTTGTTGGTACCCGGAACAAGCACCAACGGCCCAAAATGCTGCGCATTTAACTGGGCAGAAGCAAAATCTTTTTGACCAATGACCAATGACCAATGACCAATGACCAATGACCAATGACCAATGACCAATGACCAATGACCAATGACCAATGACCAATGACCAATGACCAATGACGAGAGCTTTTCATGATTGAGGCCAATTGATGAACTTGTTCATCTCTGGCCGGCCTGTCGATTGCTGTTGGTCGTGTTAAACGGACGACTTCTGAGCACGGACATATAAACAGGGCTTTTTGTGCTTACTATTTTTAGCTCGATTGTGAAAAATAGTACGTCGCCTGCAGGGGCGATACCCTGCGACCTTTCTTTTGACTGTTTCTTTTAAAATCTAGTCTAAAATTCAAAGTCAAGACCTCGGGGTCGCGTCCCCGATCGACGCCATCCTTTTGTCCAGGGCAACAAAAGGACGCAAAAATGCCCGGAAAGATCAAGTACACTGGCGATAGCTGAGTTGGACTACTTCTTGTTGGTACCCGGAGCAAGCACCAACGGCCCAAAATGCTGCGCATTTAACTGGGCAGAAGCAAAATCTTTTTGACCAATGACCAATGACCAATGACCAATGACCAATGACCAATGACCACGCTACCCAAGCGGATGAGTCATTGCCGCTGGATCAAGCAACTTGTCTAAGCGTTCAGCATCTATCCCATCCCGTAGTGCCAGCTCGCGCAATGTTTTCCCTGTTTTATGGGCTTCTTTTGCCAGTGCTGCAGCATGATCATAGCCAATTTCAGGCACCAGTGCGGTTACCAGGGCCAGGCTTTGTTCCAGTAAATCCCCACAGCGTTGTTCATCTGCTTCTAAGTCGTTTAGACATTTTTCCGTGAAGACCTTTACACCATGACTCAATAACTCAATACTTTGTAGCGTGTTGTAAGCAATAACCGGCATCATGACATTGAGTTCAAAATTACCTGATAAACCAGAAAGAGAAACTGTTGAATCATTACCGATGACCTGAGCACAAACCTGCATGAGCGATTCAGCCATAACGGGATTAATCTTTCCTGGCATGATAGAACTGCCGGGTTGTACCGCTGGTAGAATCAATTCGCCGATACCACAGCGAGGACCGCTGGAGAGAAAACGGATATCGTTGGCGATTTTAAACAGGCTGACGGCACAGCTTTTCATGCTGCCACTGGTCTGTACCAGAGCGTCTTTGGCTCCTTGTGCTTCGAAGTGATTTTCAGCTTCTATAAAGGGGAGAGTGGTTTCTTTGGCAATTGCTGCAATGGTCATCGCTGCAAACTGGGGATGAGTATTAATCCCGGTACCAACAGCCGTGCCGCCTAGGGGGAGCTCAAGCAAGTCTTTTGCTGCAAGTTCAATACGGTTTCGAGCCAGTTCAACCTGACGAGCATAACCTGAAAACACCTGGCCAACCTTTACCGGTGTGGCATCCTGCAAGTGGGTTCGCCCTATCTTTAAGACATCCTTAAACTGTTCGGCTTTTGCCACTAGAGCGTTGTGTAGCTCACTCAAGGCAGGCACTAATGTTTTATGAATCTGTTCTGCGCTGGCAATATGGATGGCGCTGGGGAATACATCGTTGCTTGATTGCCCCATGTTAACATGGTCATTGGGGTGGACAGCTTTACTGCCGATCTCCTGCCCCAGAATCTGAGCGGCACGGTTAGCAATAACCTCGTTGGTGTTCATATTGCTGCTGGTTCCCGACCCGGTCTGGAAAATATCGACCGGAAAATGCTCATCATGGTCGCCGTTAACAACTTCTGTTGCCGCCTTAATAATAGCCTGAGCCAGTTTGTCATCAAGTAAATCGAGGTTGGCATTGCTTTGCGCCGCATGTTTTTTAAGCAGGCCCAAGGCGCGTAATAAGGGGCGCGGCAGGGTGAGGCCTGAAACGGGAAAATTGTCGATTGCACGTGCGGTTTGTGCACCGTACAGAGCACTATTTAGAACTTTCATATCGCCAAGAGAATCCTGTTCAATACGAAATTCAGACATGAGATTAATCCTTTCTGCAGACAGTAAAATTGCCTGGCTGCTGGAACTATTCATTTATTTTTTATATCTCATTATAACTTGAAACCTATCCTATGGGGAGGGGGGTGGCAATGTTTCAAAAGGGACTGTGGATAATGATGATTGGCTGGTTGAAAAGGGAAAAATGTCGGGGTATGCTGAAGTTCGGTTAGTAACTCTGATGGAGATAAATTAATGAAGAACATCGCAAATTTTTTGTTTGAAGTTGGTATGCTTAAGCGCACACCACGCACCGGGTTTCAGTTTCTTGGCTCGGGAGCTCAGTCCGTTGCCGAACATAGCTTTCGTACCGCGATGATCGGCTATGCTTTGGCACAATTGGATGAGCAGGCTGATGTGGCTAAAGTTCTGCAACTGTGCCTGTTTCACGATATTCCCGAAGCACGCACCGGCGATATGAATTATGTGAATAAAAAATATGTTACGGTCGATGAGGAAAAAGCGATTGAAGATTTAGCCAGTCAGCTCCCTTTTGGGGATGATTATCGCAACACGACCCTTGAATATATTGCTAAAGAAAGTCATGAAGCACTAGTTGCCCATGACGCTGATCAGCTCGAAATGATTTTGTCCCTTAAAGAGCGTAAGGATTTAGGGAATCGTTATGCAGACCAGTGGTACGCCGCAGCTAAGGATCGTTTGAAAACGGATGTAGCTAAAGCTTTGGTCGAGGAAATCTGGGAAACTGATTCGTCGAAGTGGTGGTTTGATGATGATCATGAGTGGTGGGTCAATGGGGGCAGGGAGTGAATGCTGTACGGCATCTGCTGCGTTACCCATTGCTTTGATTCCTCAACGTAGCTTCGCTACGCCTGCGGATCAAACCTGCAGGGTGCCTTGCATCTACCACACATCATTCCCTCCTTTAGGCATATTTACCTGTTGGAAAAGCTCATTTTCTGGAGCAGGTGCAGGATGGGGTGCTCTGGGATAAAATCTGTTCTTTTCTCTCTTTGTACCCTGAAATAACCGCTGCAATCCTTGACCCTTGGGGGGAGAAGTGTTATCAAATTTGGTTCATTGCTAATTTAATCTGCATGGAGGAATAAATCATGCTCGATATCAGATATTTACGGGAAAATTTTGATGCAGCTCAGCAGGCGCTATCCAATCGGAGTGGTTCTGTTGATCTGTCAGGCTTTACGGCTCTTGACCAGCAGCGGCGTGATCTGTTGTCTGAGTCAGAAAATCTGAAGGCAGAAAAGAACCGCGTTTCTGCATTGATCGGTAAAACTAAAGACAAAAGTCAGGTTCAGAATGAAATAGCCGAGATGAAGACGGTCTCGGCACGCATTAAAGAACTTGATGATGAACTGAGCAAGGTTGAAGAGGAGCTCAATGGTCTGTTAATGGGGGTTCCGAATATCCCTCATGAACTATCTCCTGTTGGTCAGTCTGAAGATGATAACGTCGAGGTGCGGACCTGGGGAGACAAGCCCGAGTTTGCTTTTGAGCCAAAGGCTCATTGGGATGTTGGTGAAGATCTGGGTATTCTGGACTTTGAAAGAGCCAGCAAGCTGTCTGGTGCCCGTTTTGCGCTTTATTTAGGTGCTGGTGCTCGTTTGGAGCGAGCGTTGATCAACTTTATGCTTGATCTGCATACGACTGAACATGGCTATAAAGAAACTTTGCCACCATTTCTGGTTAATCGAGCCAGCATGACTGGTACTGGCCAGTTGCCTAAATTTGAAAGTGATCTGTTTCACACCGAGGATGTTGATTTATTCTTGATTCCAACGGCCGAGGTTCCGGTGACTAATATACACCGCGACGAAATTCTGCAGGAGCAGGATCTGCCATTGCAATATACCGCTTATACACCATGCTTCCGTAAAGAAGCGGGATCTCATGGTCGTGATACCCGGGGCTTGATTCGTCAGCACCAATTTAATAAAGTTGAGCTGGTCAAATTTGTTCGTCCCGAAGATTCAGATGCTGAATTGGAAAAGCTGCTTGGTAATGCAGAGAAGGTTTTGCAATTATTAAAGCTGCCATACCGGGTTGTTGATTTGTGCACAGGCGATATTGGCTTTTCTGCTGCACGTACTTTCGATCTGGAAGTATGGTTGCCTGGTCAGTCTTGTTACCGGGAGATCTCTTCCTGTTCAAACTTCCGTGATTTTCAGGCTCGTCGTGCCGCTATTCGTTTCCGCCGCGACGGTGCGAAAAAGGCTGAACTCGTCCATACTCTGAATGGTTCTGGTCTTGCAGTTGGCCGGACTTTGCTGGCGGTGTTGGAAAATTATCAGCAAGAAGATGGTTCGGTTGTTGTTCCGGAAGTACTCAGACCGTACATGGGTGGCTTAGAAAAAATCACCAAGTAGTTGATTTGTGGTCATCTGGAAAAAAAATCTGGGGTGTTACAGAAAAACTTATTCTTAGGGGTTGCATTTTAGGAAATTTTTCGTTACATTCCCCAAGCTTTTTCGGTAAGATCTATTTTGCCGGATGCGGAGGGCTGGCCGAGTGGCTTAAGGCGGTAGTCTTGAAAACTATTGTGGGGAAACTCACCCGGGGTTCGAATCCCTGGCCCTCCGCCATTTTAAAAATTAATATTACAATTTCTAATTTGGTAATCAGCAATTTTTTGCAAGATTAAGGATGCTAAGCATTTGAGCGGAGGCGTAGCACTTTACGCCGCACAAACAAATGTGCAGGCAGACGCAGAGATTGCAGAAAAAGACGATTAGCGGATAGAAATGCGGAGAGGTGACCGAGAGGCCGATGGTGCTCGCCTGCTAAGCGAGTGTGGTGTATGCCACCCGGGGTTCGAATCCCCGCCTCTCCGCCAGTTTTACTACAAAGAGCATCAAGCAAATATGCTCTTTAGAAAAAATGCAGACAGCTCATTTTTTTGTAATAAAAAAGGTTGACAATATTACGAATATGAGCGATAACTCTGCTTCTCGTGCGCCGGTAGCTCAGCTGGATAGAGCGTCTGACTACGGATCAGAAGGCCGGGAGTTCGAATCTTCCCCGGCGCGCCATTTTAAAAACTAAGCCCTACGGTAACTTACACCGTAGGGCTTTTGTTGTTTTGGCTATCCTTTTTTATCTTGCAGTCCATAAGAAGAAATTGTCTCCATGGTGTCCGCCATGTTTTTATCCGATAAGATAACCGGTCCACCAATAAGAAGCGCCTGGTAATACTGGCGACATAATGTTTCGAGTTCAAGGGCGAGCCACATGGCTTTGTCCAGATTGGGCCCAGTAACCAACATGCCGTGGTTGGCAAGCAGGCAGGCATTGCGGCCTTCTAGGGCTTGCAGGGCGTAGTCTGAGAGTTCTTTGGTGCCGTAGGTGGCATAGTCGGAGCAGCGCACATTGTCGCCACCGAAAATGGCGATCATATAATGGGCTGCGGGGATGTCGCGGCGGGCCATGGCTAATGTGGTTGCGTAAATAGAATGGGTGTGCACCACCGCGCCAACTTCGGGGCGGGCTTGCATAATATCTAAGTGAAAGCGCCACTCGCTGGATGGCTTATGGGGGCCTTGCCATGATCCATAGTCAGCGTTAATTGACATTGATGTAATTGATTCTGGCTGCAGATTTTCATAAGGAATACCGCTGGGGGTAATGAGCATCTCGTCATTATAGCGGGCGGATATATTTCCTGATGTTCCCTGGTTAAGCCCGGAGTCATTCATCCACACAGCTTTGGTGATAATTTGCGTGCGAAGCTCACGTTCAATGGTGTCCATATTGTGGTTCCTCTTAAGTAGATAGGCTTTTCTGAAGCCGGAAGTGTTTATTTGGATTTCTGTAAGCTCACTATAGAAGAAATTTGTCGTTCCTGTCGTGGTTAATTATTGACGTGTTAATTCTACTGTAAGATCTGTTGAGATATTTATATTGACATATGGAGCTATTTTTTCTATCTCTGCAGTCACATTGTTTCAGATGCCTGCTTTAGGCTTAATAGGGAATCCGGTGTAAGTCCGGAACGGGCCCGCCGCTGTAATTGGGGATGAACGCTGCAATATAGTCACTGTCCATAAGGATGGGAAGGCGCAGTTAGTAGGATGAACCAGGAGTCAGAAGACCTGTCTGAAAATTATACGCCGATATAGACCTGGCTAGCCTATATCAATATATTCGTGGAAAATCTGGGATCCCCGAATCAATAGCGGCTATTGGTTCGGGGATTTTTCTATATACGAACTATATGGCTGTGTGATTATTTTTGTAGCGCTATTTAGCTTGCGCTAAGGAGGAAAGATGGGTCGTTTGTCTATGCGTTCATTGCTGTTGTTGCTAGCTGTACTTATGTGTGCAGGAACATCTTTTGCTTCCGGTCATGAATCGGGAAAAAAGGAAAAGACTGCTATCGTCATTGCTAGTTTTGGAACCACTGTTCCGTCTGGTCTGCCTGCCATTACCAACATTATTGACCAGGTGAAAGCCGCTTATCCTGAAACAGAAGTGCGTGTCACCTTTACTTCTAATATCATCCGTTCTGCGTGGAAAAAGCGTCAGGCAGAGGCTGATAAGTGGTTGAAGATGGGAATTCCGAAAGAAATTCTTTATGTGAAGAATATTATTTCAACCTTTGGCGACCTTCAGGAAGAAGGTTACCGAAATATTATTGTTCAGCCAACTCACATGTTCTTTATGGAGCAATCCCATGATCTGAACAGCTATGTGAATGCTATGAATTCTATTCGCACCTTAAAAAACCGCTGGAAGCCGTTCAACAAGGTTGTTCTGGCTCGTCCTGCTCTGGGTATGCCAGGTGATGAGTTCAGTTACCATGATGATGTCGATGCTGCAATTAAAACTTTGGCTGCCGATGTTGAACTGGCCAAGAAGGAAGATGCCGCATTGGTTTATATGGGTCATGGTAATGAGCACTGGTCTACTGGTATTTATGCCGAAGTGCAAAAGAAGATGCGTGCCGAATACCCTGAAGTGAAAACGATTGTTGGCGTGGTTGAAGGTGATCCTAACCTTGATGATGTTGTTGCTCTGTTAAAGCACAGTGGTAAAAAGAAAGTCATTCTTAAGCCATTTATGATTGTTGCTGGTGACCATGCTACCAACGATATGGCTGGTGAGGAAGAGGATTCCTGGAAATCAGTTTTGACTGCAGAAGGTTACGATGTTCAGCCAGTGCTGCATGGTCTGGGAGAGAATGATGCTTTTGCTAAATTGTTTGTTAAGCACATTGCAGAAACCGCAAAAAGTCGGCACCTCTCAGTAAAATAAATGTTTTTATTCGCACGATTTGACAAAAACCGGCCCTGGGGGTTATTTCCTTGGGCCGGTTTTTTTTATGCAAATAAGGGCAATTCATATAAAAGATATTCAGTGCATTTGATATGATGTGCGTGCAGTGGTCTACAACTCTTTGATCTGGGGCTGATTATGACGTCACGTGTATCAGGAACATTATTTGGCCTGGCTGCTTTTGTCGCCTGGGGATTTCTGCCTGTTTATTGGAAGCAGATGGCTTCTCAGCCTCCGTTCGAGATTCTTTGTCATCGGGTTGTTTGGTCATGTGTGTTTTTGATTGTGATTGTGAGTTGGCAGCAGCGCTGGCAAGAGGTGAGGAGCATTTTTTGTGTGCCGCTTGATTTAGCACGTTTGACGGCGAGTAGTTTGTTGATTGGGGGAAATTGGCTGATCTATATAATTGCCGTTAATTCCGGTCACGTGGTGGAGACGAGTCTTGGTTATTACATCACCCCAATGGTAAATATTGCCCTTGGTGTTTTGTTACTTAAAGAACGTTTTAGCCGATTACAGACGTTAGCGGTCTGCTTCGCTTTGGCGGGTGTAATTTATTCTCTCGTTAGTTACGGAGCTGTACCAAAGTATGCCCTGTCTCTTGCCTTTCTTTTTGCCTTTTATGGCTATTTCAGGAAAAAGACTGTTGTTGCCCCAATCCCGGGATTGCTTGTCGAGACAATCATTCTACTTATCCCGGCTTTGATTTATCTGGGCTATCGCCAGTTTTTTGTGGGGAGTAATGTTTTGCCGCCGACGCAGGTTTCGGCCTGGTTGGTCGGTGCCGGGGTCGCAACCAGTTTGCCTTTAGTTTGGTTTGCTGCTGCGGCAGGGAAGCTGCAGTTATCAACCATTGGAATATTGCAATACCTGGCACCAAGTATAGCTTTTGTGCTGGGAGTATTTTTGTATCGGGAGTCGTTTGATTCCCATAGCTTTATCACTTTTTTCCTGATTTGGCTTGGAGTGATCGTTTACTGTTTTGATGCTATCGGTAAAAGCGTTAAGTCTTGCTGATTCGTTTGCAGGGTTATTTCCACCAGACGGAAAAGTGTCCTGAATAACTGATGTGTTTAATCGTGGTTGCTTCGTTTTGATTGGCCGGAGAGAAAAATTCAACTTTTAATTGCAGCAGTTGAGGCGCATCAATTTTGGCCCAGATATTTTTGATCTGTTCCATCCCTCCATAGTAACGAGAATCCGTCTTTTTCCCTATGTCCTGACGACTCTTGATAATCCTGAACTCCAGGCATTCCGGATCAATTCGCTGGATTTCACCTTGGGTTGATTTTGCCAGAATCGGTTCTGGATCCAGACCAAAGATCTGGGCCAGGCGGCAAATATCTTCGCCAAGGATAGAAAATCCACCTCCTTCATATTCGCGAAATTCCCGCCATCCATAAGCATCAAGGTTGTCTTGGGTGGACAGGCACACTCCGGCATCGTGGAGTTCGATAAATTCTGCTGATTTGAATTCGTGTGCTGGCATAGTAGCCTCCTGCGCAAGTTACCATTATGGCATGGGGTGGCCGAAGACGTTGATAAGGTGAAGTAAGGGGTCGATGAGAAGAATGATTAAGATATATATCAATAAATATATATAAAGGCAAGAAAAGGTATAATCGGCATTATCTGTTACTATGTGAAATGCGAGAAGAGAAATATCGGTCGCCAGCTATAACTAGCGACCGATATTTTGTTTGATCAGTTTATTGTTCCCAGAGCGATTCCCAGGTGTGTGGGCTGCCGGGGATCGTCCAGGCATTACCTGTGTAATAACGTCTATTGCGATCAAGTTTGGCAATGGCAGCCATGTCGTCTTCACTCAGTTTGACATCAATAGCTGCCAGGTTTTGCTCTAGCCGTACCGGGTTGACCGATTTTGGAATAACATTGGTGCCGATATCGATGGCCCAGCGGATAAGAACCTGGGCTGGAGAAGCGTTGAGGCGCTTAGCGATCTCGACGATAGTCGGTTCTTCCATCAGCACTGGTTCTCCCTCTTCTTTGATCCGTGCCGGGCGGTCAGGTGAACCGAGGGGGGAATAAGCCGTCAGGAAAATGCCATTTTCGGCGCAGAATTCAAACAGGTCTGGCTGTTGCAGATAGGGGTGGATTTCAACCTGGTTTGCTTCGGGACGAATTGCTGCTTTGCCAAGTAGATCTTGTAGTTTTGCCACGTTAAAGTTTGAAACCCCAAGATGACGGCAAAGGCCAGCATTGTAGACCTCTTCCATTGCTTTCCAGGTGACTGCCAGAGGGATTTCGCTTAAAGGCAGAATGTCCTCTGCCGATTCAGGGATGAACTTGCCCTGTTTTAATGCGACTGGCCAATGCATCAGGTACAGATCAAGATAGTCAAGCTGAAGGTTTTTCAGCGTTGTTTCTATGGCAGGACGTACATCCTCTGGAAAGTGGGAATCATTCCATAATTTAGATGTGATCCACATTTCTTCACGGGTGACAATCCCTTCGGCAAACGCTTCACTTAATGCTTTACCAACTTCTGCTTCGTTGCCATAGATATGAGCGCAATCGATGTAACGGTAGCCGATTTTAATCGCTTCCTTAACGGCTGTGTAAACTTCATTAGGTGCTGATTTCCAGGTGCCAAGACCTAGTGCAGGCATCTTGTCGCCATTGCTGAATTCGATGAATTCCATGAATCTCCTCCGGTACGTGCGGATCAATAAGGTTAATCCGGATAATGTGTGAGGTGAAGTTAGTGAGTTTAAAATACAGCTGGATTGGCTAGTTGGCGCATTTTGTTTCTGGTACATCCCATTTTAACAGAAATTTGGGCTGCTGTACGAACAACATACTGAGCATAGTCTTTCCATGACAATTCAGGGTTGGCTTTAATTTCCCAAGCCACACTGACCGCTGCGATAACCCGGTCACGATAATCAAAGATCGGGGCACCAATACAGCGGGTTCCGAGTTCGCGCTCTTCATCGTCAATAGACCAGCCACGTTCCCGTGTTTGGCGGATTTCCGTCATTAACGAGTCGAAGGTGGTCAGGGTTTTGGCAGTAAAGCGTGGCATATTTCGGTCGGGGTAAAGCTCTTCTATTTCCCGATCTGTATATCCCGATAGCATTGCTTTGCCTAGCGAGGTGACATACATGGGTAAACGTTTACCGATAATGGTATAACGGCGCATGCTGTTGTAGGCTTCTGCTTTGTCAATATAGACCACATCAGTTTGATCCATTATAGCGAGGAAGACGGTTTGACCGGTTGTTTTAGCCAGATCGTTTATGAAGGGACTCGCTTCAGTTTTTAATTCCAGGCTGTTCAGGTAGAGGCTGGCCAGTTCAACAAAACCGAGCCCCAGCTTATAGTTGCCACTTTCGCTTTCTTGTTCGACATAGCCACGGTTACGTAAAGATGTAAGAAGTCTATGCACAGTACTTTTATGTAAGTCGAGACGGCGACCAATTTCAGTCATGGGGATGCTGCGCGATTCCCGGGACAAAAGTTCAATGATATCAAATGCGCGGTCAAGAGATTGAACACTCATGTTTTTTCCTTCGGCTTTCTAGTGTTTAAGTAACCTGCTAAATTCGCATCTGTCTGTGCTTCTGTCAACCTTTAGCCATGTCGATTATGGTGATTCTCATTGCTTTCCCCTCATATCAATCCTCTCCCGTGACGGGAGAGGGAGTTCATTTCATCATAGTTAAGTTTCTGAATTGAAAATCAGCAATTTTGTGCAAGGTCAAGGAAGCCAAATATTGGTGCGGAGACGTAGTACTTTACGTCGCACAAACCAATATGCAGGCTAACGCAGAGATTGCGCAAAAGAGCGATTTTCATACAGAAACTACTTGAGGTCCTGCATCGCCACATGATCCATATCATCAAAAAGCTGATTTTCACCGCACATACCCCAAATAAAGGTATAATTTGCAGTACCAACACCAGAATGAATAGACCAGGAGGGAGAAATAACCGCCTGCTCGTTACGCATAACAATATGGCGTGTCTCCTCTGGTGCTCCCATCAGATGGAAAACCGCTTGATCGTCAGCCATCTCAAAATAGAAATAAGCTTCCATGCGGCGTTCGTGGGTATGGGTTGGCATGGTGTTCCAGACACTGCCGGTGTCAAGAGAGGTCATCCCCATGACCAGTTGACAGCTTTTGATGCCGTCTGGATGGATGTATTTACGAATCGTCCTACTGTTGCTGGTTGCTGAATCGCCAAGCTCGACAGGCGTTGCTGCACTGAACGGAGCCGGTGTGGTTGGGTAATGGGCATGGGCAGGAGAGCTGTTTAAGTAAAACTTAGCCGGGTTGTCGACAGAGTCACTGGTTAAAATAACCTCTTTTGCTCCCATCCCGATGTAAATGCCGTCTTTAAAGGCAATCGGGTAGGTGGTGCCGTCAACGCTTATAGCTCCAGGACCACCGACATTGATAATACCCATCTCACGACGCTGCAGGAAGAAGTCACTACCAATGATTTTTTGATCGACTTCTAGAGGTAGAGTGGGTGTTGGGCAGGCTCCTCCAACGATGAGGCGATCATTATAGCTATAAGTAAGGTTAAGCTGGCCAGGCTGGAAGAGATCTTCGATGAGGAAATTCTGGCGCAGTTCAAATGTGTTCATCGCTTCTGCGTGATCGGGGTGCACAGCATATCTGATATCCATGACTAAGTCCTCCATGTTGGAAAAGTAAAAAGGTAGCTGAATAATAGCGGGGTTTCCATTTTTTGGCAAATGGTTTTATAATGTGGAACAGTGTCGTTTTTTCAATCATTCTAAGTTTAAAAAAGCATTACATTGTCTTAGGTCTAAAAAAAACAATATAAAATTAGCTAAATAAGAATTAAACTATGGTGGTTAAATGGAAGATTAGCACGTCTTTATAAGAATAGTCTTGACAAAAACTGACACCATAGTTTTATATTGTGAAACGCTACTTTGATTAAGAATGATTGTTCTGTGGCCTGAAAACATTTAATTATGAGGTTCTGAGTCGATGGAGAAAGTCGTATCACCCGCTGAAGTGTTCGTGGCCGCAGAAGAGTTGCAGTCACTGGTAACCGCCAAGCTCGCCAAAGCTGGTTTAAATCGTGATCATGCTGAGGTTACAGCTGAGGTTCTTGTGCATGCTGATCTGCGTGGAGTTCATTCTCATGGTGCCATGCGTACGGAACATTATGTGCGAAGGTTGAATGCTGGTAGTTTAAATAAAAATCCTGTCTTTAAATTCAGTAAACTGCGTAGTGGTTGCGGATTGTTCGATGCTGATGATGGTATGGGGCATGTTGCAACTGTCGAAGCTATGGATTATGCGGTTGATATGGCTAAGGAGAGTGGCATCGCGATGGTTGGCGTGGTCAACAGTAGCCATTGTGGGGCGCTTTCCTACGCAGTGTCAAAGGCGGTTGCCCAAGGTATGATCGGCATCGCTATTGTTCAGACCGACAAGTGTGTGACCCCTTTCGGTGGAACGACTCCTTATTTTGGAACCAACCCGATTGCTTTTTCCTTTCCCTGTAAAAATAATCCCCCGGTTATTCTCGATATGGCAACCAGTAATGTTGCTTATGGGAAAATTCTTCATGCCAGAGAAAAAAAATCGTCAATCCCTGAGAGCTGGGGAATGGATGAAAACGGTATCCCAACGACAGATCCCTACCAGGTTAAAGGGTTAACCCCATTAGGTGGTTATAAGGGCTTTGGTATTGGCATGGTTGTCGATGTATTGACCGGAGTTTTGCTTGGAGCCCAATTTGGTCCGCAGATTACGGCTATGTATGACGGTTTTGAACAAAAACGTAAATTAGCAAGTACAGTGATTGCCATTGATCCTGCCACGTATATAATGGCTGATCACTTTATGACCCAGATGGATGCGATGGTTGACCAGATTCATGCTCAGCCAACGGCTCCCGGAACAGAAAAAGTCTTGGTTCCTGGAGACATTGAGCTTATGCTTGAGGCGCGTCACCGGCGCGATGGTATTCCACTGGTTGATAGTATTTATAAGTATTTGAAAGGAGAGTAGTCGTTCAAGGAAAATATTATCTCTGTCTGGAGATTTGCATTGATTTATTGTCGCAATAAAGGCTCATGAATTTCGAGTAAGCAAGAGCATAATAAAGGAGTAGTATGGGATGCAAAGTGTTGTAGCGCTATGGGACAAGGTCAATAATTTCGTCAAGTTAATTGAAAAATGGTCCCTGATTGTTCTGTTTGTTGGCATGTTGGTGTGTGGAGGTTTGCAGATTTTTTCACGTTTTATTCTGCATGCACCAATCGCCTGGTCAGAAGAGTTACTGACCTATTCGTTTGTCTGGTCCAGTTTTATTGGTGCCAGCCTTGCTATTGATCAATTGGCTCATTTTAACGTCGATATCTTTATTCACCATTTCCCTGAGAAACTTGCCAAGTTTGTCCTTTATGTCGTCTGGTTGACGATGCTCTGGTTTACCGCATTTCTGGTTTACAAAGGTTCCGTCCTTGCACAATTGAATATTGTTCAAACCATGGATGTTCTCCCTTTTTCAATGGTCTGGGCTTATGCGTCCATTCCGGTGTCGGCTGCTTTTATGTTTGTCCATACTTTGGACAAGGTTTTAACTGGTAATTTTCAGCCTGAATTAGTCGACTAAAGGGAGGTTTTATCCATGGCAACAATCCTATTTATTTTCTTTGTCGTGTTTTTGATTGTTCAGATGCCAGTCTCCTTTTGTCTGGTTATTTCAACAGTTCTGGCTATGTTTATTGCCAGTGATATCGATAGCATTGCAATTGTTCTCAAGCTGTTCCGCTCTTGTGGTAACTATCATTTGATCGCCATTCCGTTTTTTATTCTGGCTGGTGGTTTTATGGAGTCGGGAGGGATTTCCCGGCGGCTGGTTAATTTCTCATCTGCTTTGGTTGGTCACATCCGTGGTGGCCTTGCCAATACCAGTGTTGGTGCCGCCATGTTCTTTGCCGGTCTGTCCGGTGCTGCGGCTGCTGATACGGCCGCGGTAGGTAGTTTGCTGATTCCGGCGATGAAGAAAAAAGGTTATGGTTCTGATATGGCCACGTCGGTTATGGCAACCGCAGGCTCGATCGGAATTATTATTCCTCCCTCAATCCCAATGATTATCCTTGGGGTTACCGCTGGTGTATCCATTGGTGGTCTGTTTATGGGGGGCGTGCTGCCTGGTATTTTGATGGGTGGCAGTTTGATGCTGGTAAACTATGTTTACTGTAAAGTGCGTAAAATTGAACCTGAAAAACGGGTTTCATTTAAAGAGCTTATTCGTTCTTGTGCCGATTCTATTTTGGCAATTATGACAGTTGTCATTATTGTTGGCGGTATCGTCGGTGGTATGTTTACCGCGACAGAAGCTTCGGTCGTTGCTGCTCTCTATTCTTTTGTTGTCGGGTTCTTCATTTACAAAGAACTCAGCTTTAAAGATTTACCCGGTATTTTTGTTAAATCGGCTGTTACCACTGGCGTTGTTGTTCTGACTGTTGCCGCCGCTTCCGGTTTTGGCTGGATTCTGACGGCTGAAAACATTCCAGGTCAGATTGCCCAGTTTGTTGTCGGTTTGTCCGACTCAAAATGGGTCATCATGCTGATGTTGAACGCTGTATTCCTGCTGATGGGAACATTTCTTGATCCGTCGGCAATTATCATTATCCTCGTACCGATTGTTTGGCCGATTGTTATGAAAATCGGTATCGAGCCGATTCACTTTGGCGTTGCCATGATCGTTAATATGGCGATTGGCCAATGTACACCGCCGGTTGGTATTGCCCTGTTTGTTGCTTCGGGTATTTCCGGTATCACCTTGAATCAAGTTATGCGCTGTTACTGGAAATATCTGGCAGCGATGGTTGTTGTTCTATTGCTCGTTATTTTTGTCCCGTTTTTCTCCACATGGATTCCTACCATGTTGGGCTACATCAATCCCTGATTAGGAGGCTACAATGAAGAGGCTGATAGTTCTAACCCTGATGTTTCTGATGGTCGCGAGTGCTGCTTTGGCTAAACCGATCACTCTGAAAGCAACTAACACGTTGCCAGAAGACCATCCCATGACCATGGCTTTACGGTACATGAGTAAGGAAATCGACAAACGTACCAACGGTGAAGTGAAGATGGATGTTTACCCTAACAGCCAGTTAGGTGGTAACAAAGAGATGGTTGAAGGTGTTGTTCTGGGTACTGTTGATATTGCTCAGCAGTTTGCCGGTACCTTCTCTTCTTATGTTCCTGAAATGGACATTCTGGCTCTGCCATTCCTGTTCCAGTCAGAGGATGCTTTGTTTGAGTCTCTTCAAGGTGAGGCCGGTGACATTTTGGCCAAATCACTGGAGAAAAAAGGTTTTGTGCCTTTGACTTATTTCTACGGTGGTGCTCGTAGTTTCATTAACAATGAGCGTCCAATCAACACCCCTGAAGACCTTAAAGGCCTGAAGGTTCGTGTTATCGGCGTTAAAATGGTTATCGAAGCTATGAATGCTTTGGGTGCTATTGCAACCCCAATGAGTCAGTCAGAAGTTTATTCAGCTCTGCAGCAGGGCGTTCTTGATGGTTGGGAAAACAGCCCGGTTACCCTGTATACCCTCAAGCTTTACGAGCAGTCTAAATACTTCTCTTACTCAAAACACTTGTTGACTCCTGACCTGGTTGCTTTAAGCAAAGTTACCGCTAAGAAAATGGGCGACAAGAACCTTGCTATCCTGAAGGAAATTGCTCTGGAAGCCAGCAAGCTTGAGCGCAAGTGGTGGAATGAAAAAGAGAGCGCTATGGTCAAGGAAATGACCGATAAAGGTTGGTGTGAATTCAACGAGATCACCGACATCGCTCCTTTTGCAGCAAAAGTTAAGTACCTGCAGGATGAGTACGAAGCAAAATACAAGAATGGTTTGATTAAGCTGATCTTGGACAATCAGAAGTAATAAATCTGCCGGGTTTTCCGGTTAGCATTTAAAGTTCCACCAGGAGAGCCGCTGGATAACGGCGGCTCTCTTTTTTAAATCTTTTTCAACGCAGAGGCGCAGGAGATGGAGAGAGCGCTGAGAAAAGCCTCTTTGGGAAGGTTTTAAAAACAAAAGCAGGAAACCTTTGCCCCTATCAGCGTCCAATAAGAAAGATTCTCAGCTTTTCTCTGCGTCCTCACACTCTTAGCGACTCTGCGTTGAAAAAGATTTTCTTCGTGCCTTGAAGCCTTATTGGCCAAAAGTTGTCAGGCCTTTTCGTAAAAATTAATAGTCAAAGAAGGATAACCGATATGGAAACAATGAAAACCTTAACCTGCGAAACTCCAGGTAAATTTGTTATGTCTGACCAGCCTGTCCCAACTCCGGGCGAGGGAGAAGCTCTGGTGCGTATTACCCGGGTTGGTATTTGTGGCACCGACCTTCATGCCTTTGCGGGTAACCAACCGTTTTTCAACTATCCCCGTGTGCTGGGACACGAATTAGGGGCTGTTGTTGAGTCATTGCCTGAAGGAGTCACTCACCTGGCTGTGGGCGATCAGGTTTGTATTGTTCCGGTCATTGGCTGTGGTACTTGTGTAGCGTGTCGTAATAATAAACCCAACTGCTGTGTCAATATTAACTTGCGTGGTGTTCATAGCGATGGCGGTATGTGTGAATATATGGCTTTGCCAGTGGAAAACCTGATCAAGAGCGAATCGTTAAACCCAGATCAGCTGGCGATGGTTGAATGTTGTGCTATTGGTGCACACGCTGTCCGCCGTGCACAAATTAACCCCGGTGAAAAAGTCTTGGTTGTAGGCGCTGGCCCCATCGGTCTTGGTTTGATGCAGTTCGCCCGTGTTGCTGGTGGCGATGTTATCGTTATGGATGTTTCCGATAAGCGTCTGGCGGTAGCCAAAGAGTCTTTAGGCTTTGAAAATACCATTCAGGCTGGTGTTGATGATCCGAAAGAAAAATTAGCTGAATTTACCAATGGTGATATGCCAACAGTTATTTTTGACTGTACAGGCAACCCCAAAGCTATGATGGACGGGTTCCTGTTACTTGGTCATACAGGTCGCTACGTTTTAGTTAGCCTGGTCACCGCAGATATTACCTTTCCGGATCCGGAATTCCACAAACGTGAAACCACTCTTCTTTCCAGTCGTAACGCCAATAAGGAAGACTTTGAGTGGGTTATGGACTGTATGGCTGCAGGAAAAGTGAACACCGATCCAATGGTAACTCATCGTTGCCAGTTTGATGAGGCCATTGACACCTTCGAAAGCTGGACTAAGCCGGAGACTGGGGTGGTTAAGGCGGTTATTGAGATCTAAATCTGGGAACTTGAGCCACTAAGTCACGAAGGCACGAAGAAAACCTTTTTCAACGCAGAGGCGCAGAGGAACGCGAAGGACACAGAGAAAATCATTTTTAAAGTTTTAAAAAAAAAGATAAGATCAAAAAGACTTTATACGAACGAAAATAAAAACGGATAAACGTAGATAAAGCCCGAAGCATAAGGGGTTAAGCCTTTGACCTTATCCGATTTTATCAGCGTTCAATAAAAATGATTTTCTCCGCGCTCTCTCTATCGTTGCGTCTCTGCGTTGAAAGTTTTTGATTTTCCAGGTGTCTTCGTGACTTAGTGGCCATTAAAGAAACGGAGTCAATTTTATGGAAATGTTTTCTCTCGCGGGTAAAACCGCTCTGGTCACTGGCTGCAAGCGTGGTATTGGGAAAGGAATGGCTGTTGCGCTGGCTAAGGCTGGAGCTGATATTATCGGTGTCAGTGCATCACTTGAGTTAACCGGCAGTGATGTCGAAAAAGAAGTCACCGCCTGTGGTCGCAGCTTTAAGGCTTATCAATGTGATTTTAGCGATCGTCAAGCCTTACATAGTTTTGTTGCCGCTGTAACTGCCGCTCATCCGGTTATCGATATCCTGGTAAACAATGCTGGAACTATTAAAAGAGCTCCGGCAGCCGAGCACCCAGATGAAATTTGGGATGAGGTCATTGAAGTCAACCTGAGTTCACAGTTTGTGTTGTCGCGCGAAATAGGTAAGGGCATGATTGAGCGTGGTTCAGGAAAAGTTATCTTTACCGCGTCATTACTCACCTTTCAAGGTGGTATTACTGTGCCAGGATACGCCGCCAGCAAAGGTGGTATCGGTCAGTTGACTAAAGCGCTGGCCAATGAATGGGCCGGGAAGGGCGTTAATGTCAATGCGATTGCACCAGGCTATATAAAAACTGATAACACTCAAGCGCTGCAGGATGATCCAGCTAGAAGCAAAGCAATCTTGGAAAGAATCCCCGCAGGCCGTTGGGGAGTGCCAGAAGATTTCGCCGGACCGGTTGTGTTTCTATCTTCAGCGGCGTCTGATTACATGCATGGTGAAGTGATGGTTGTTGATGGCGGTTGGATGGGGCGGTAAGTTCAGTCCTTGGTCACTGGTCAGTCATGTGCGGTATATAAATGTTGACATGACTGACCACCAACATCCTTTTTTGACAAATGACAAATGACAAATGACAAATGACAAATGACAAATGACAAATGACAAATGACAAATGACAAATGACAAATGACAAATGACAAATGACAAATGACAAATGACAAATGACAAATGAAACCATTTTTCCAACGCTTTAAGCAAAAAGGTCTTATCTGTGCCCATCGTGGAGCACGATCTATTGCTCCTGAAAATACCTTTTATGCACTGGAACAGGCGCGCCAATGTGGCGCAGGCTTGTGGGAGACGGATGTTCAGTTGACTGCTGATAGTGAACTTGTTCTATTCCATGATGAGACTCTAGAGCGGACTACCGATATAACTGCAAATCTCTCATTTCAAAATGTGACTGAAAATCTTGTTAGCCAGTTTTCTTTCAGTGAACTTCAGCAGCTTAACGCAGGGCGCTGGTTTATCGATAGCGACCCCTTTGGCACCATTAAGACTCAAGAAATTAACTCTCAAAATCTAAACATCATTGCGGAGCAAAAAATCCTCGGTTGTCGTGCTGCGTTGGAGTATTGTCGGCAACATCAATTTCCTGTCAATCTGGAAATAAAAGATCATAACAGTACAGCACTAGGTGAAACGGTGGTCGAAAGGCTTGTAGAGTTAATCGAGACTACTAATACTGAAGATTTGGTTTTGATATCCTCATTCAATCATGACTATTTGCGTTTAATACACCATGAAAATCGTAATCTTGCAACCGCAGCCCTGGTTGGAGACACTCACCCTGATGATCTTATCGAATATCTTAAAAGCTTAAATTGTGATGCTTACCATCCTCATTGGAAAATAGCTGATAAAGCATTAATTCATAGTTTAAATCAACACCAGATAGAAGTGAATGTCTGGACTGTAAATGAATGTTGTGATGTTCAAAACTTTAAGAAATTCGGTGCCTTCTTTGTCTGTACCGATTGGCCTCAGAAGATGCTTTGATCTTGAAAAAAAAACGTTTTCATGTTAGAAGCACAGTCCTGCAGAAAGATAAAAGACAATTGTGGGTAAAATGGAAGAAACAAGGGAACTTGATAGCTTCTACATGCAAGAGGCGCTAAAAGAAGCTGCCCTTGCCGAAGAGCTTGCTGAAGTACCAATTGGAGCCGTCATTGTTTGCGATGGTGAAATTGTCGGGCACGGTCACAATCTGCGTGAGACCAGCAACGATCCAACCACCCATGCTGAAATGATTGCAATCCGGCAGGCTGCCAAAAAGCTTGACTCGTGGCGGTTGCTAAACTGTACCCTTTATGTAACGCTTGAGCCTTGTGTTATGTGTATGGGAGCGATCATTCTGGCCCGGATTCCGTATCTGGTTTACGGTTGTCGGGATCCGCGTGTTGGCGCAGTTGGCTCTATCTATAACTTCGCTGAAGACGAGCGTTTCAACCACAAAGTCGAGGTTCGAGAAGGAATTTTGCAAGAAGAATGCAGTTCCCAATTGACAGCTTTTTTTAAGCAGTTGCGGCAACGCAACAAAGCACGAAAACAATCAAATAAGTAAAAACGGAGAGGTGTCCGAGAGGCCGAAGGTGACAGACTCGAAATCTGTTGTCCCGCAAGGGACCGGGAGTTCGAATCTCCCCCTCTCCGCCAAATATCAAGCACCCTGGATCAACATGGGTGCTTTTTGCTTAGGGTCATAAAGTTAACTTTTAAAGGTTAGGCGACTGATTACTTCTTTATGTAACTTAAGTGTCTTTTTTGATCTCATCGTATTTGTACATAAGGGGGCAAGTATGATCCTTCAAATGTTAGATAACTATTTATCTTTGTTTGTCAGTGAGGGAAGCGTTACCTCTTGAAGTTGATCATGTTTTGTCTGGTGGGAAGTTAATTTTTCGATGGATTTGTGATGTTTTTATATCTAAAAAAAGCCTCTCTTTTATTTATTTTACTCTGTTTGATTCCTTTTAATGCTCTAGCTGTTCCTGCTAGTAGTCAGGTGCCGCTGACCAGTTGGGTTTATTCCGCCCTGGATAAGCTGTCAGGGATAGGGTTGGTTGATTCTTCGCTTAAAGGTGCCAGGCCCTACACTCGTTACGAGGTCGCTCGCCAGGTTGATGCTGCTGCTCGTGCATCTCAATTTCAAACTGTTTCTCCTGCTATTGCAGGGCTGATACGGCGACTTGAAAAAGAGGTTGCCGATACCTTATCAGATCTTCGCGCTGGTGTCGCAAATGGGTATGTAAAACCACGTGAAGTCCAATTTAATTACATTTATCAGAATGGTCCTGTATCAGAGATTTCAGGATCTGGAGTTATCGCCAGTCAGCATGCCCTGAATTATAATAACTATGGTCTTGATTATAGTCAGAATAATGCTCAAATATTAGTGCAGGGGGAAGCGAGGCTAGGGGACTATTTGTTAGCAGAAGCTCGTCCTATTGTTCAAGTGCAAAGCGGTCAAGATTCTGGTTCGGATCTCCGTTTACTTGATGGGCGTGTCGCGCTGCAGTTAGGAGCTGTTGAGGTCTCTGCAGGGCGGCAATCCTTATGGTGGGGACAAGGGCGTCATGGTACTCTGGTTCTGTCTAATAATTCGAAGCCATTGGATATGTTTCGCATAACCAATCCCACACCGGCGCTTCTTCCATGGGTTTTTAAATATCTCGGCCCTTTCCGTATTGATATGTTCTGGAGTCAGCTTGAAGAGGATCGGGTTGTTTCTGAAGCATATTTTGCTGGTATGCGTGTCAACTTTAAGCCGCTACCTTGGGTTGAGCTTGGAGCTTCTCGTGGCGTGATCTTTGGTGGAACTAAAGATTATGGTCAGGGTGAGAAAATTGATATTGATGCCAGTGATTTTATAACTATTCTTAGTGGGAAAAACCTCGCTGGAGGAGATGATACCAGTAATTCTGTGGCTGCAGTCGATGGTCGTTTGCGTTTACCTTTCTTATGGAATGCTGAAGTTTATGGTGAATATGGCGGTGAAGATGAATCGAATCATTTTCTAGCGGCTCATGGTTGGCTGGCTGGAGTTTATCTTCCTCAAATAGAGCCAAGCGGGCGGTTGAGCTTTACTTTTGAACATACTGACTTGAGTCGACAAGATAATATGGCTCCAGATTGGTATAATCACGGAATATTTAAGTCGGGATATACCTACCAAGGAAAGCTGCTAGGACATCATGTAGGGGGCTCAGCTAAAGATACCTATCTGGAGATCCAGGCAATTTTAACCGATACCTTATTGATGACTCTGGGTTTCGATAACGAGGAGCGTGGCTTTGCTCAGCCGGTTCGTGAAAAGTACGTTCAGGGACTCTTGAAAATGGACTGGGCGGTTGCTGAGAATTATTCTCTCAACTGTTTACTGAGTTACGGTAAAGTCGAAAACTTTAAATTTATTGCTGACAATAATGAGGATATCAGCTTGATATCCGTTGGATTACGGGGCCATTGGTAATTTTTCGATCCCGAGGAGTTGTGGTGTGTTGATTGATGGGAAAAAAAAGCTTTTGATGCGGGTTACCTTAATTGTATTCCTTATTATGCTGTGTTCAGGGATGTCGTTTGCTCAGGACATGGCAGCAATAGCGTCGGGCACTTCCTACCAGGGGGTAGTTCAGACTCTGACTCCGGAACAGCAACGTCAAATTGCTGAGTACCAGCAGATGTTGCAAAGTTTGTCACCTGAGCAGCGTCAAGCTTTGCAAAGTGCACAGAGTTCGGCCGGTAGTGTATCCGCGGGGAGCAGGTCGGTTAATTATGAGCAGGTTCAGTATTCAACTTCAGGCATGACCACCCAGCGGTTACGTGCGGTTGGTGATGATGCGCTTACTCTTGATTTGTCTCGGGTCTCTACCGGGCAGGGTGCTTACCCAACAAACCAAGGTGCTTACCCAACAACCCAAGGTGCTTACCCAATAAACCAAGGTGCTTACCCAACAACCCAAGGTGCTTACCCAACAACCCAAGGTGCTTACCCAACAAACCAAGGTGCTTACCCAACAACCCAAGGCGCTTACCCAACAACCCAAGGTGCTTACCCAACAACCCAAGGTGCTTACCCAATAAACCAAGGTGCTTACCCAACAACCCAAGGTGCTTACCCAACAACCCAAGGTGCTTACCCAACAAACCAAGGTGCCTACCCAACAAACCAAGGTGCCTACCCAACAAACCAAGGTGCTTTGGGTAAGTTTCAACTGCCTTCTGAAGCTGAGCAATATTTTAGTAATGTCGCGGGGGAGCTAAAAACTCCTCGTGGTCAGGTCCCTTTTAAACGGTTTGAGTTGAAGCAGTTTGGCTTTGAGTTTTTTGCCAATACCCAGAATTTTCAGGCCGATGAAGCAGGCCTGGTTGGCCCTGATTATGTTCTTGGCCCGGGAGATACCCTGCGTATCGATATCTGGGGGAATATTGAAGGACACTATCAGGCCGAGGTTGACCGCAATGGAGAAATTGTGCTGCCTAAAGTTGGGGTGATTAATGTCTGGGGACAGACTTTTTCTGAAGCGAAAGAGACCATTAACAAGCAGATTGGCAAGTATTTTAAACAGTACCAGGTAAATGTCGCCCTCGATTCGCTACGCTCTATCAATGTGTTCCTGGTCGGTGAAGTCAATGCTCCGGGGAACTATCAGGTCAGTTCATTAAGTAGTGTGCTGACGGTTCTTTCGGCAGCCGGTGGTCCTTCTAAAAATGGCAGCCTTCGGGACATTCGGGTGCTGCGCAACGGTCAACAGCTGGTCGCTATTGACTTTTATGATTTCTTTCAATCCGGGGATAACAGCAGCGACATCCGTCTGCAGTCCGGGGATACTATTCTGATTCCTGTTTCTGGCCCTCTGGTCGGCATATCCGGAGACGTCCGGCGTCCGGCAATTTACGAATTGGCTAAAGATGAGACTTTGGGTGATCTGCTCGATATGGCTGGTGGAACTATCTCTACTGCCTATCTGCAGAAAATTCGCTTGCAACGTGTGTCAAAACATAACAGTAAGGTTGTTATCGACTTATCATTGTCAGGCGAGCCCGCAGAGGTACAGCAAACTCTTGCCTATCACCTTCAGGATCGTGACCTGGTTCAGATTTCGCCCATTACGGACACTGGTGGCTATGTTTCCCTTGCTGGCTATGTCGCCAGGCCCGGAGAATACCAGCTTGAACCGGGCATGAGGTTGGCTGACCTGTTGTTGCCGTATGAAAATCTGCTACCCGACTACTTTCCGCAAATGGCCCAGATTGTTCGTAAGACTCTCCCTTCTTATCGGGAAGAGATTCTTACTGTCAATCTGGAACAGGCCCTCAAGGGCGATCTTGCAAATAATATTGTTCTTCAGGAATATGATGAGGTGCGACTATTCTCCCGCGAAGAGATGGAAGAGCTACCCGAAGTGTTGATTTCAGGAGCTGTATTGCGCCCTGGTGTGTACCGACTCTTCGATAATATGACCATTGCCGATCTTGTCGCTGTTGCAGGCAATTTGAAGCGTAGTGCGTACACTGATATGGCTGAGCTCACCCGCTATATCCCTGATGGCAAATCGACCAAGGTTGAGCGTTACGAAGTCAGTCTTGCCGATGCCTTACAGGAGCATCCTCAGCACGACATCAAATTGCAGCCTGATGATCATTTGATTGTTCGGTCTATTCCCGATTACCAGGACCGCAACATGGTTTCTGTAAAAGGTGAAGTACTCTTCCCAGGCGATTACGCTATCGGAAAAGGGGAAAGCTTGTCCTCTGTCATAGAACGTGCTGGTGGCTTTACCAATAATGCTTATTTGCGCGGGGCAATTTTCAGTCGGGAGTCGTTGAAAGAAGTTCAGCGCAAACAGGTTGAGAAGCTGATTGCTGAAGAGCAGAAGCAAATTTCCAGGATCGCTCAAGAAATTGCTGTTGGTGCTATGAGTTCTGAAGAAGCAAAATCCGCTGAAACCCTATTGGCAAACCGCAAAACCCTGATTGAAGATTTGAAGAATACTCCAGCAACCGGACGTCTGGTTATTGCACTGAACTCTCTAGATGAACTTAAAGCGACTAATCAGGACATAGTGCTGATGGACGGTGATGAGCTGATTATTCCAGAAAACCCCCAAACTGTTAACATTCAGGGAGAAGTTTACAATTCTACATCTATGAGTTATGTCCCTGGTAAAACCGTTGCCTATTACCTGGGCAAAGTTGGCGGGATAAAATCCACTGCTAATGAGGATGAAATGTTTGTTGTCCGCGCTGATGGCACTGTCGTCAGTAAGCAACAGTCTGGATATGCCCTTGGCTGGGATAAGGAGCACTGGCGTTGGAATCTCGGTGGGTTTAACAATACGGTCCTCTATCCGGGCGATTCGATTTTAGTTCCTGAAGAATTCAAGCAGTATGACTGGATGAAAGAGGTCAAGGATATCAGTACAATTTTCTACCAGATGGTTTTAGGTGCAGCGGCTGTTGCTAGTTTTTAGCACTAAATAGATATATTAAGCACTCTTTTGGATCTAATATTTAACAAATTTTATAGGTGTTTTAAATGTCTGAACGCGTAAAAAATGTGACTAGTACAGGACAACAACCTGCTGATGATGAGATAAATCTTCTCGAGTATTTTTTAGTTGTTGTTAAACATAAAAGAATGATTTTTTTTTCGTGCGTTATAGCTGGAGTTTTGTCTATTGGCCTTTCGTTGATGATGCCTAATATCTACTCTTCTACTGCACGTATTTTGCCACCTCAAGATGATACCAATAATTTGAGTTCTATGCTTGGCAGTATGGGAGGACTAGCTTCTTTAGCGGGGATTCCTACTGGTGGGGGATCTGGTTACCTCTATGCAGGTATGCTTAAAAGCCGTACCATTTCTGATGTAATTATAGATAAGTTTGATTTAGAGAGGGTTTATCGCCAAAATTATCGCGTTAAAACCTATGAAGTTCTCATGAAAGCCGTTAGCATTGTAGTTGATTCGGATAGCGGGATTCTTTTTATCACTGTTGAAGACAGAGATCCTAAGCGTGCTGCAGAAATGGCAAATACATATATAGAAGAATTGCAAAAGCTTAATGTTGAGATAAGCCTTAGTAATGCTGGACGCGAGCGTCTTTTTCTAGAAAAAAGACTTGATGTTGTGAAAAAGGATCTCGTTGAAGCTGAAGATAAATTAAAGAACTTCCAGGAGAAGAACAAGGCAATTCGTATTGATGTGCAAGCAAATGCAATTATCGAAGCGATTGCCCAATTTAAGGGTGAGTTGGCGAGTAAGGAAGTAGAACTTGGAGTCCTCCTATCTTCTCAGACTGAGCAAAATCCACAGGTGGTTGTATTGCGCGAAGCAATTAACCAAATTAAGTCACAAATTTCCCAACTTGAACGTTCTCCTAAAGATAGAGCTACTTCTGATGGTATTTTTCTTGCGACTTCTGAAGTGCCAGAGTTGGGAGTTAAGTATGCTCGACTGTTGCGTGATTTCAAAGTTCAGGAAGCTCTTTTTGAATTATTGACTAAGCAATATGAAGTCGCAAAAATCAACGAAGCTAAAAACACTTCAGCCATACAGATTCTTGATAAGGCTATGGTAGCAGATAAAAAAAGCAAACCAAAGCGAGCTCTTATTGTAATCTCTGTTACTTTTGTTGTTGGTTTTCTTGCTGTAATATTCTCTTTTGTTAAAGAGTTTAGTCAAAGTTTGTCAGTAGAAGACCGAAGACTCTGGAATGAGATTAAACAACAGATGAAAATCACAAAAAAGCACAATGTGTAGGCATGTCTTGAGACATAAGAGACCATTTAATACTATGTCAAGTTGGTATGAATAATTATCATTAATAGGTTTCATTGGTTTACTCCTCACAGTTTTTTAGGAAGAAGTTGTATGCAATACGAAACAAAAAGTCGTTCAATCTTAAAGGCAATATCTTGGAGAACTTGGGCGACGATGACCACTGCTATTATCGTATTTATTTTTACGGGTGAATTTACCCTGGCTATTACGGTTGGTTTGCTTGAAGTTTTCGCCAAAATGGCTCTTTATTTCTTTCATGAGCGGTTGTGGCAGAAAATTGGTTTTGGTAAGAAGGAAGTTCCATCTTTTGTTCTTTGGTTCACAGGGCTTCCTGCCTCAGGAAAAAAAGCGATAGCTAATGCCGTTACTGAGCAACTACGTAAAGAGAAGTTTAAAGTCGAACGCCTCGATAGTCTGGATGTGCGGCCATTGTTTCCCGAAACAGGATTTTCGCCTGATGAAGTGAATCGGCATGTTAAACGCTCAGGCCATTTGTGTTCCATGCTTGAGAAAAACGGGGTAATTGTGGTTGCTTCATTTGTTTCTCCTTATGAGCAAAGTCGAGAATTTGCCCGTAGTGTTGCTAATAACTTCGTTGAAGTCTACATGGATACAACCGTTGACGCATGCGAAAAACGTGATAATAGAGGTCATTATGCTTTGGCACGTAGAGGAGAATATAAATATTTTCCAGGTGTTGATATCGCTTATGAAGCCCCAAAAAATCCTGAGATTGTCATTCCGGTAGACAGTCAAACAGTCGAAGAATCGGCTTTGCATATCGTCAATTACCTTAAAAAAAACATTATTAATATATAGGTAAGAAGGTGTTTGAAACAAATTTTCAGGTCTGACAGTTAAGCCCGAAAGTTGAAACCTTTAACCTGTCTTAAAAGGAATATTATGAAATTAACACACCTGAAACAGCTCGAGGCTGAAAGTATTCACATTATTCGTGAAGTTGTTGCTGAGTTTGAAAATCCGGTGATGCTCTATTCCATCGGAAAAGACTCTTCCGTTATGTTGCACTTGGCTCTCAAGGCTTTTTATCCTGCTAAACTCCCTTTTCCTTTGATGCATGTTGATACGACCTGGAAGTTCCGGGAAATGATTGAGTTTCGTGATCAGATGGCGCAAAAGCATGGTTTTGATCTTCTCGTTTACACCAATCAAGAAGGGGTAAAACAAGGTATCGGCCCATTCAGCCATGGCAGTGCTCTTCACACGGATGTAATGAAAACTGAAGCTCTTAAACAGGCTCTAGATAAATATAAATTCGATGCTGCTTTTGGTGGTGCGCGCCGTGATGAAGAAAAGTCTCGGGCGAAAGAGCGAATTTTTTCTTTCCGTACTGATACTCATCGATGGGATCCTAAAAATCAACGCCCCGAACTATGGAATCTTTATAACGCTAAGGTTAATAAAGGCGAAAGTATCCGAGCGTTCCCTTTGTCTAACTGGACTGAACTTGACATCTGGCAGTACATCTATTTAGAAAATATTCCAATTGTTCCCCTTTACTATTCCAAAGAACGTCCCGTGGTTGAACGTGATGGCATGCTGATCATGAAGGATGATGATCGTTTGGTTCTGAAGCCTGGTGAAAAAATTGAAATGAAGTCAGTTCGTTTTCGCACCCTTGGTTGTTACCCGCTGACTGGAGCCGTTGAGTCTGAAGCTGCAACATTGCCAGACATCATTCAAGAAATGTTGCTAACCAAAACCAGTGAGCGGCAAGGTCGTTTAATAGATCATGACTCCGCTGGCTCGATGGAAAAAAAGAAGCAAGAAGGATACTTCTAAATAATAAACCATTCGCTCACTAACGTTCGCTAGAGAACACAGAGAAATGCAGAAGAATTCTTTTCGAGTAGACAGAGTTTCTAAGTGTTCCCTATGGTTTATCTGAATTTAAAAAGGATTTTATCATGGCTCACCAGTCAGACATGATCGCTGAAGATATACATGCATACCTGAAAGCACAGGAAGAAAAAGACATGCTGCGGTTTATTACTTGCGGTAGTGTCGATGACGGTAAAAGCACCTTGATAGGGCGTCTCTTATGGGACTCAAAGATGATCTTTGAGGATCAGTTAGCTGCGCTTGAAGCTGATAGTAAACGCGTTGGAACTCAGGGCGAAAACATCGATTACGCGTTGCTCTTAGACGGTCTCCAAGCTGAGCGAGAGCAAGGAATTACCATTGATGTTGCTTACCGCTTTTTTTCGACTGATAAGCGGAAGTTTATCGTTGCCGATACCCCAGGACATGAACAGTATACCCGGAATATGGTGACCGGTGCCTCAACTGCAGGTGTTGCTGTTATTCTTATTGACGCACGTAAAGGTGTACTGACCCAAACGAAACGGCACAGTTATCTGGCCTCACTTGTCGGTATTAAAAATGTTGCTATTGCTGTCAATAAAATGGATCTGGTCGATTACAGTAAAGACCGTTTTGATGCTATTTGTGTAGAGTATGAGACCTTTGCAAAAGACCTTGGTTTTGACGAAATTACCTGTATTCCGTTATCTGCTTTGGAAGGGGATAATGTTTTAGAACGCAGTGCTGTGACTGAGTGGTATAAAGGTCCTACCCTTCTTCACTATCTAGAGACCGTCCAGGTAGCAGACAATACTCAAGATAAGCCGTTTCGTATGCGGGTTCAATGGGTCAATCGTCCCAATCTTGATTTCCGTGGTTTCTGCGGCACCATTGCTTCTGGTTCGGTCAAGCCTGGAGATACTGTGGTCGTTCCATCCTCTGGGCAGTCCAGTAAAGTGGCAAAAGTTGTCACTATGGATGGGGATTTAAATGAAGCTGTTGCAGGGCAGGCTGTAACGATATGCCTTGAAGACGAAATCGATATCAGTCGTGGTGACATGTTGAGTGATCCGGAAAGTCGTCCAGATTTTGCTGATCAATTTGAAGCGAAAGTTGCTTGGCTCCATGAAGATGGGTTGCTACCAGGGCGGAGCTATTTACTTAAGGCTGGATCAGCAACGGCCCCTGCCCAAGTTAGCGAATTAAAACGTAAGGTCAATGTGAATACTTTACAGCTTGAGCCGGGTAAAACTCTCGAAATGAACGAAGTTGGTATTTGTAATATCAGTATTACTAAGGCCATTGCTTTCGATTCCTATCGAGACAATCAGCATACCGGTAACTTTATTCTGATTGACCGCTTTACCAATGCAACTGTTGGTGCTGGTATGATCGAATTTCCTTTGCGTCGAGCCACTAATGTTCATTGGCAGTCGGTTGATATCGATAAAGAGAGCCGCGCGAATCTTAAAGGACAAAAGCCTCGGGTGCTCTGGTTTACCGGCCTGTCAGGAGCGGGTAAATCGACAATAGCAAACCTGGTCGAGAAAAAACTCCATTCTATGGGAAAACATACCTACCTACTCGATGGTGATAATATTCGCCATGGGCTTAACCGTGACCTTGGGTTTACCTCTGCTGATCGCGTCGAGAATATTCGCCGAATTGCCGAAGTCTCTAAACTGTTTGTCGATGCTGGAATGATTGTACTGACCGCTTTTATATCTCCTTTCCGCAGTGAGCGGGATATGGCCAGAGAACTTCTTGAAGACGGAGAATTTGTCGAAATCTTCGTTGATACACCCATTGAAGTTTGTGAGGAGCGGGACGTAAAAGGTCTGTATAAAAAAGCCCGCAGTGGCGAACTGAAAAACTTTACCGGCGTCGATTCCGATTATGAAGCACCAGAAAAACCAGAAATTCGTATTGATGGTGGTAGTGCTACAGCAGAAGAGCTCGCTGAGAAAATTGTGATTGAGTTATTTGGATAAAACTTTAATTAAACAGTGATGAAGGGGATAAAAGGGATAGAGTCAAAGGCTTTAATAAGAGAATAAATAAGAGCTTAGGTTTCATCCTGTTTATCCCCTGTGTCCCTGTTGAACTAAATAGTCATTATGCATCAAGGAGGGGGGCGGTGTATCTTGAAGAACTTACGAAACAAGTGTTGGGTGCATGTTTTGAGGTCAGTAATGAGCTTGGAATTGGATTCCTTGAATCTGTCTATCAGAAAGCACTTGTTCTGGCTTTAAAAAATAAGAGTATCTCAGTTCAAAGCGAAGTCCCAATCAATGTTTATTTCCGTGACAACTGTGTTGGAGAGTTCTATGCGGATCTACTGGTTGAGAATCAGCTGATCATTGAACTTAAGGCTGTAAAAGGGCTGGCAGTTGAACATCATGCTCAAGTACTAAACTATCTGCGAGCAACTGGATACCCTGTTGGATTGTTGGTAAATTTTGGTACCAAAAAGGTAGAGTACCGCCGATTTAACAACCGTATAGAAAATAATCAGTTCTACAGGGATTGATGTGATATTAGAAATCGCAAAGAAACGAATTTCTGATTCTAAAATTTGTTGTAAGGGGGGTGAATTTTGAATCCAGTTCATCCCCTTCATCCCTGTTAAAAAAAGGTTTTCGAGTGAATTATAAAGACATAAAAGTAGAAATTATTTGTAACATCGCCCGTCAGGCTGGCGATGCAATCATGGCCATTTACGAAGGCGATCACGCCGTCGAATACAAAGACGATAACTCTCCTTTAACAGCTGCCGATAAAGCGTCGCACGAAGTTATCATGGCAGGTTTGCAAAAAAAATTTCCAAATATTCCAATTCTTTCTGAAGAAGGAAAAGATATTCCTTATGAAGAACGAAAAGACTGGGATCGATTTTGGTTGGTTGACCCCCTTGACGGGACAAAAGAGTTTATCAAGCGTAATGGTGAATTTACCGTCAATATCGCCCTGATTGAAAATCAACAACCTGTGTTAGGTGTCGTTTATGTTCCGGTGCAGGAAAAATTGTATTTAGGGGTTGTTGGTGAAGGAGCTTGGATTCAAGAACAAGGATCAAGTTATCAGGAATCAGGAAGTACTCTTGAACCTGAAACCTTGAACCCTTTACCTGCCTTTCAACCTATCCAAGTTCGCCAAGCGGACAACGACAAAGGACTGACCGTCGTTATGAGTCGCTCTCATCCTTCTCCGGAGCTGGAAGAATATCTCAAGGATATTAACGTAGCGACAGCATTACCCGTAGGTAGTTCTTTAAAGTTATGTGTGGTTGCGGAAGGTAAAGCTGATTTATATCCACGATTAGGTCCAACTATGGAGTGGGATACTGCAGCGGGACATGCAGTAGTGATTGCGGCTCAGGGGAATGTAAGAACAAAAGAGGGTAATTCTTTGTCCTATAATAAAATAAGCTTACTAAACCCATATTTTATTGTGTCTGCTTAGATTGAGCAGAGTGAGTATTTTTTAGAGTTAGTGACTAAAAAGGGTAATATAGAGAATTGGTAAAAACTATAAAAGACCGTAACTCTTAAAAAAATACCACTCATGTAGGAATGGTTGTGTTAAAAAAAATCGAGAAGCTGAAGAAAATCCTAGTTAAAGATCCTAATTTTTATGAGGTATTAAGAGGATCCGTTTTTACAATAATTTCAAGGGTTCTTTCTGTAGTTCTTTCATTGTTAGCAAGTATTATTGTTGCCAGATTTTACGGTGCTAAGGAAACCGGGATTTTGGCTATAGTTCAGACTCTTATGACCATTCTATGTATATTTGCTGTTTTTGGCATAAATATATCAATATTAAGAATGATACCAGAACATATAGCAAAGTACTCACTAGAGTCAGCTTTTTATGTTTTTAAAAAAATTATATATATAGTAGTAATCCTATCCGCTGTTATTGGGATATTGGTAATATTCTTCTCGGAAAAAACATTTGTTTTTTTGAACTATGATCAAATAATCAAATATGCTCTTCCGATTGGATGTTTGTTAGTTTTCAGAGCGTTGACTGATGTTTCGACGCAAGTTCTTCGTTCTTTAAAATTAATGAAGTTATTTTCATTTATGCTGTTTTTTCCGAACTTATCATTTCTAATTCTATTGGTAGGATTTTTAATTTTTTCAAGGAATGAGGGTGATCCAGTATATAGTCAGCTGTTTTCTTGGATTGTAGCTGCATTAATAGGTATGCTTTTTATATACAAGTATTTTTTAGAAAATACGAATAAAGGCGTATCATTTTCAAAAGTTTCCAATAAGGAAATACTACTCCTTTCATATCCAATGTTGATGACTGCGTCTTTAACTTTTTTTATGTCACAGGTTGGCATCCTTATTCTTGGTATTTACGAAAATAAATCAGTTGTTGGCTATTATTCAATAGCCGTAAAATTGTCGGTTCTCACTAGTTTTATATTGCAAGCTATAAATACTATGGCTGCACCAAAATTCTCAGAATTATATTTTTCTGGAAAGAAAGATGATTTATTGTCTTTGGCTAAAAAATCGTCAAAATTGATTTTCTGGAGTACTCTTCCAATACTTATAGGGCTAGTTTTATTTGGTAAATTTGTACTCTCTTTATATGGACCCGAATTTATATTTGGCTATATACCAATGTTAATTTTGATAATTGGGCAGTTTTTTAACTCAATTTCTGGACCTACTGGACATTTTATGAATATGACAGGCAGTCATCATGCCTTTAAAAATATTGTGATTGTTTCTGCTTTCGTAAATATTTCTTCTTGTTTTATTCTTATTCCTAAATATGGAGAATATGGTGCCGCGCTGGCAACATCCCTTACATTAATTTTATGGAATATTAGCTCTTTAGTATATATAAAAAATAAATATAAAAAATCAATTATCTATGTTCCCTTTTTTTCATAAAATCAATAAAGGTTTAATCTGATGTTAATAGTATGTAATGGAATGATTCGATCTGGCTCAACACTTCAATTTAATATTTGCAAAGAATTAATTTCATGGAAAACTGATAACTATATAATTGGTTTTTACCCTGATGATGTTCCGGAAGGGTTTTACAGTCATCAAGGAGTCAAGGTTCTTAAATCTCATAAGCCCTATTTGAGTGGAAATGGTACGGAAGCTGTAAAGACATTGTATATATATAGAGATTTAAGAGACGTTTATCTGTCTTTAAAAAGAAAATTAAAATGTGATCAATCTCACTGTTTTAATATGATTGATGAGGCATTAGATGATTATGCTCAAATAGTTAGTTCAAGTAATGTCCTTCTACAAAAATATGAAAATGTATATGAAGATCTTACGTATTCAATTGAAGAAGTGGCTAAGTTTATAGAGTGTGACTTTACAAAAGAAAAAATTTTGGAAATGTCTCAAAAATTAAACGTAGATAGTCTGGTTAATTCAAAAGAAAGAAAAAAATTTAAATTCACAGATAGAATTAAGATTTTAGCCAATAAATTAGGAATTAAAAGATTTAATATCTATGATGAAAATTCTTATTTACACTATAATCATTTTTCAATTGACCGAGGAGCTGTTGGCAGTTGGAAAGAAAATTTGTCTGAGAGTGAGATTTCTCAAATTAATCATAGATATCAGGAATGGTTAGAAGGGCATGGTTATGAGGTTTATTAGGGGAGTTTTTTACTTATTCCTTAATTATATTCGTTATTTTCCATCTCAGTTTTTTCGTGAATTGATATACTCAGCTTGTGGGATGAAGATTGGTAGGGGAGCAACAATCTATGGAGGTGTAGAAGTTAGATCTCCAGGAAAAATTACAATTGGTGAACGATCTATCGTTGGCCATAATTGTCTCCTTGATGGGCGAAAAGGGCTTGATATTGGGGCAGATGTCAACATTAGTAGTGGTGCTTGGATCTGGACTCTCCAGCATGATATTAATGATTCAGACTTTTGTGTTAGCGGTTCGAAAGTGATTATTGAAGATAATGCATGGCTATGCTCACGAGTCACTATTTTACCAGGAGTGAGGATCGGTAAGTGTGCAGTTGTCGCTGCTGGTGCGGTGGTAACAAAGAATGTTGCTGATTATGATATTGTCGGTGGTATCCCTGCAAAGAAAATAGGTGTTCGGGATTTAAAGAGTTGTTATCGTTTGAAGAAAGGATTACCTCTTATATGAACCCCTATTTTCCAAAAGTTTCTATTATAACCATCTGTTTTAATTCAGAACAAACTATTGAAGATACTTTAAAAAGTATTCAACAGCAAACGTATCCGAATTTGGAGTATATCGTAATAGATGGTGGTTCTTCAGATAATACTATTAGTGTAATTGATACTTATGGGATTGCAACCAAAGTCGTCTCGGAAGCAGATAGAGGAATTAGTGACGCCTTTAATAAAGGTTTGGCACTAGCAGATGGGGAATATATTCAGTTAATTAATTCCGATGATTGGTTAGGAGATTGTCAAATCACTAATTCGGTTGATTTGTTAGAGAACAATCCACAAGCGGGGTATTGCTATGGAGATTTAGCTTTTCATGACGATCGTGGAGATTTTCTTTATACCAAAAAAGGTGAGTCTCATTATGCTGAGATTATTAATTATCGAATGCCTTTTTTAAATCATCCTACTGTTATGGTGAGGAAGACAGTTTATGATGATTTTGGGGGCTTTGGTTTAGAGTATAAATATGCAATGGATTATGAGTGGTTTTTAAGGTGTCATAAGGGAGGAGTAAAAGGCGTCTATAGCCCTATAATTAAAGCTCATATGAGAGATGGAGGTGTTTCAAGAAAATTCTTTTATGGGACAATTCGAGAGGTTTATGAAATTTCCACTTCTTATGGTTTAAATAGATTTGTTGCAAAGCAATTATATGTAAAGAAAGTAGTGAAGAGATTTATGAGTGATCTTCTTTCTCATTTTTTAGATAAAGAACAAATCAACAAGTTAAGGTCATTTTTAAATAGGAAAATTAAGGTTTGAAATGGTTTTTATCCCATTCCTGATATTTATATTTTTCCTGTTTCTAATGACTCTTAGAAAGTGGGTTGGGTACAGGGAGGCTCTATCTTTCTTCTCATGTTTTTTTAATTTTTATATTTTTAACCCAAGTAATATGAGATGGGGCATTTCAATCTTTTATGTAATAGTTGCTACAGTGTTAGGACTTTTGTTTTTTAAAAGTATTTTGTCTTCAGGCTTTCGAATCAAAAAGTATCGGCTTTATGGTAAAGAAATTTTATTCTATTGTGGATTAACTTTATTGGTTCCAATTTTTTTGTCTGGTAAAATTCAAGTTATAGATTTTAATGCGGATTATAAAGAGTTAGAAAGTTATCTAAGACCTTTGAGATTTTCAACTCAAAATTTAACACAATATATCTACCTAGTTATTTTTATATTTTTCTCAAATTTTCTATCACATTATAAAACTGTTACCGCATTCAGGCGAACACTAACTGTGTATTTTTATGGCGGCTTAGTGGTTATTCTTTCGGGACTGTTATACCAAATTTTTTCAACCTTTGGCAGTTTTGAGACTGTCTCTAATATTTATAAACTAGTCTTTGGTGTGACAGATTTGAGATTGATGGATAGGGGGTTATGGGGAATTCGGAGAATATATAGTTTAGCTGGTGAAGCAAGTTTTACTAGCTCATTTCTATTATTACAAATAGGTGTTTTACGCTACTTAAGATTAACAGCACAGAGATCCTCAGAAAAGTTTCTATATCATTTAGCTTTTCTATTAAATGTGCTGCTGATTCTTTTTTCGGGATCAACAAGTGGGATCGCTGGCTTATTTTTATTAGTTGTATTTGAAATGCTAAACTCTGGTAAAGAATTGTGGAAATTTTTTAAGAAAAAATTTATTTGGTTCGCGGTGCCTGCTATTTTTCTATTTCCGTTTGCTTTTATTGCAATTCATTCCCAGTTTGTGAAACTGATGACTTTGGACAGAACTAGTTCTACGTTAGTCAGGTTTCAAAATTTAATGATAACTGTTCAAATTTTTACCAAGTCGCCTCTTTTTGGAGTTGGTATAGGGAGTAATAGATCCTCTTCGATGTTAGGTTGGTTTATATCCAATATTGGTTTAATCGGTATGATCTTGGTTTTTATTACTATATACAAACTATATAAGCGGCTTATGATGAATAAGAACAAAACCTCATTAGTTCTGCTTAATTCATATTTGTCATATCTTGTTGTTGCACTTCTTTCTTTGCCCTTTGGAATATTCTCTTTTGGCTATTTTATTGTATATACTGGTTTTGTTATCTACTTATTTCGCTACGAGTCAGACAACAATTATTTAACTTCACATAATTTAGAAAATAAGGTTTTGGTTTGAGAAGTAACATTAAAGTAGGAATAGATATTTCATTTTGGTCACCTAATAAAGCTGGCGGAATTCAGTCTGTATTAGTAAGTGAGATATTATCATTAGATAATTTGCTAGTTGAAAACTCCGATATTGAGATTTTTTTGCTATGCTCTCCTTCTTCTGTTAGTTTTTGGAATGGTCGACTTGAAAATATAAAAGTTATCAGGATCTTTAGGCCTGGAAATAACATTTTTACTCGATTTTTTAGAGAGCATATTTCTATATCTTTACAAGCTAAAAAGTTAAAATTAGACATCGTCCACAGTTTTAACTATTTTTCTAGTCTGTTTGTTCCATGCAAAAGTGTCATCACGTTACATGATATGAATTATAAAGCTGTTCCTCAATCATTTGGTACTGCTCAAAAAATTTTAAGAAGTATTTTTACAAGAATCTCTATAGCAAAATCCGCCGCGATTGTTACCGTTTCTCATTTTTCAAAGCAAGAAATACTAAAATATACTGGTTATAAGAAAGATATCTTTGTTATTTATAATGCACCTAACTCAGATCTCCTTTCTTGTAAAAATAAGTCTTCTTTGCCACATGTTGAATATAAAGACTATATTCTTGCTGTTGGGTCTACCCATCCACATAAAAATTTAAACAGGCTGCTCGAAGCTTTTACCTTGAGAAATAATTATTTGTTAAATGAGGGGAAGCCCTTGCTAAGTTTAGTCCTAACTGGTTTGCCTAAGCGAGCTCATGGTGATCTTCTTCAAAAAATTGAAATATCTGCATTTAGAAAACAAATACATGTTCTTGGATATGTCTCTAACGAAGAATTAGCTAGCCTGTATAAAGGGGCTATTGCTTTAATTTTTCCTTCACTCTATGAAGGTTTTGGCATTCCACCATTAGAAGCTATGTGTTTTGATTGTCCCGTTGTTTGTAGTGATGCTGCATCTATTCCGGAAGTTGTAGAACAGGCTGCTATATTGATCGACCCATATGACAGTGATTCTATCGCTAAAGGAATTCGAAATGTCTGTGAAAACTCTCGTCGTTCCCAGCTTATTGAGCTAGGAAGGCAGCAGGTTTTAAAATTTTCTTGGATGAGGTCCGGGCAGCAAATTATCTCAATGTATCGGTATCTGAGTGGATCTAGTAATTAATCCTAATAACTGTGAATTCAATAATTGTGAAGTTTATTACGTTTTTTATTTATTTTTAAGATTCTATACTGATTGGTGATGTGTCAATGGCAGAAAATTTAAGTCCTTGCGTTCGTACTATAATAAAATATTTGCCTTTCTGTATCTTACGTACTGCAAAAATTGGATATCGAAATCCAAGATATCATTTTGCTTTAAAAAAAAGCCGTAAGGCATATCATACATATGGCAACCTTTATACCCACAATGTTTTATTTGTTGCTGGATTACCAAAATCAGGTACAACTTGGCTTGAAAACATGTTGGCAGGGTTTTCTGGTTATACCATTGTCCCAGACCCTCATATTACTATTCATGATTATAAGTTTGGAGGGACTCATCATTATGATATATCTCCTGAATATTTAGATAGTCTAAACAGGTCTCTAGCATTAGTTAAGATTCATGCTCATGGGTCGTCTCACAATATTAAATTATTGAATGAAAGACATATTCCGTATTGTATTATGTATAGAGATCTTCGTGATGCCGCTGTTAGTTATGTTTGCTATGTTCAGAGAACTCCTTGGCATCCAGAATATCCAATTTATAAGAATTTAGACCTTAAAGCTGGTTTGTATCATTTTGGAAAGACTTTGTTGCCGGAGTGGCGTGATTGGGTTGTAAATTGGTTGGAAAATAGAGATCCAGAGAGAAGTATTGTTTTAAAATATGAGGATTTATTGAAAGATAATGAAAAAGAATTTCTTCGCCTCGTTAATTTTTACAATCTTCCCCAAGATAAAATTATTGATATAGTAGAGGCAAATAAATTTTCCAAGGTTAAGAGCAAGAGTTCTTTTTTTCGCAAAGGCGGTTCTGGAGATTGGAAAAATCATTTTGATGATAGAATCTCTGATCTATTCAAAAGCCAAATTGGTGATTTTTTAATCGATCAAAAGTATGAGAGCGATCGTAAATGGTGAAGCTCGCGAGTATAATATTCTTGGAAATTTGCCATTAAAGTTGGGGCTTGAGACAATAGTTCATTGAACCTTTATGTGTTTTGATGGTCTGAGTTCGTGCGTATGCTTTAAGCGCCTGAATTAAATGTGTTTGAGCAAGAACGATATCGTTTTGCAAATATTTTTCTATAATAACTAGACGAAGTTAGAATGACATTTAGGTATATCTCTTGAAGTGCCTTTGGTCTCTCGCAATAAAAATAGGTGATTGCTTTATGTTTCCTGAGTGTCTTTAGTCTTCATTCCGATCAGTGCCTTCGCCTTCAAACTTTTCATTTATGGATTATCTCCAATCTAAGTTGTTTTGAGAGTGCCTTTGCACTATTTAATTGAGGAGCCATGTCAAGTCTTTGTAAATATATCAGGTACTGCTGGAACTGAATGAACGAAATATAGAGTAAAATAAATTTATCGATTCATGTTAGCTGTAATAAGTCATAAATACACAAAAGAGGCTATCTATGAAAAAACTGTCAATTTCATCTTGTATTATAATTTCTTTAGTGATGTTTTTTTTTATGGGGGGATGCTCTAATTCTTCGTCTGATTCTGTTGAGGTCAATAATAGTATTGATAATAATTGGTTTTCCCAAGGGTATGGACTTTTTCAACACGTCATAACCTTTGAGGATGAGGATGAAACAGTATTAAATACATTAGTTGATAATTATGATATTGAAACTATTTCTAATCAATTGGTTCAGGTAAAAGCAAAATGGTTTTTTATAACTTTTGGTCAAACACGCTGGGTCAATTGGCCTAATGACCATTGGGAGGACTACCTACAAAATGAAAACTATTGCGCAAATCGAGACCTTTTATTCGAATTGTCTGATGAACTGTCAAAAAATGATATAAAATTAGGAGTTTATTTCGCTCTAAAATCATATGATGACCTAGTGAATGAAGAATTAGGCTGGAATATGGTAACAGATGAGCCCACCGAGATATATAAGGAAAAAATAGTAAATATTATAAAAGAGATGTCAGAAACGTATGGGGCGAAAATAAATGCATGGTGGTTTGACCATGCTGGTATTAACCATGGATACCCAGATCCAAATATAAATGATGAATATCAAATTGCATATTATAATGCAGCTAAATCTGGAAATAATGATGTTTATGTGGCTTTTAATCTAGGAGGACAATTTGCTTACTCTGAAAATTATATTTTTCCAGATTTTATGGATTATTTAGCAGGTCATGGAAGTAGTGAGCTTTCACCAACTCCGGAGACTAGAGAGGTGTTTGGAGTAAATTGGCATCAGTTAACTTTTTTAGGGCATAATTGGAATCAACGAGATGTTAGGTTTGAAATAGAAGATTGGCAGGACTATATTCGTCAAATAACCACTGTAGGCGCTGCTATTACCTTAGATGTCGGTTCTGGAAGCCACGAGGTCATGTATGGAGAAACTGATGCAGGACAGTTTACTGGAAGTATCAGTGACGCACAGATGGATTACCTGATAGAGATTTCCTCTCTATTTGAAGACTAAAAAGTTGATCATAACATTAACATTTGGCTTCTAATTGATGGAAGCGGAAAGTTTATTGATCTTTTTTGAGGATGTTATCGAATTCAACTATTGACGCCTTGCTATCCCAGTAACAACCTTTTTAGGAATAATGTATGCCTCAAAAAATTCTATTTCTATCCCCATTTTTTTACCCCGAGTTAATTTCTACCGGTAAATATAACACCGAACTAGCAATTGAACTGACAAAAAGTGGAGAAGAGGTGATTGTAGGGTGTTCACATCCCCTTTACCCAGATTGGAAGCCTAACCAATCATTTGAAGTGTTGCCTAAGATGACTATTATCCGTGGTGGAAGTTTTTTACATTATCCACGTCCAGCAATTCTTCGGCGTTTGACACTTGAATTCTGGTTTATGTGTCATGCCTGCTTTGTCTCTTTTCGTTATAGGAAGGAGATTAAGACTGCAATAGCAGTTTTCCCTCCGAGTTTTTTTTATTTGTTCGTGGACTTAATACTACCAAAGTCTGTCAAGAGGATCGGTATCGTTCACGATCTTCAAGGTCTTTTGGGGTTGAGTGGGCATGGCCTTGTAAAGAAAATGTTTAATTGGGTTGTCTCTATGGTTGAAAATAGGACCTTTAACCGGTGTGATCGTCTCGTTCTTCTGTCCAATGGGATGTTGAAAAATGTTTCAGATTTATATGCGGTCCCAAAGGAAAAGTGCAGGGTGAGATATCCGTTTATTTCGGAACGTTTCTCAGCAGAGAGTCAAAGCAATAATCTCATAGAGATAATGCCGCGGGAGTACCTGCATATTGTCTATTCTGGAGCTTTAGGCGACAAGCAAGCCCCGGATGAACTAATAACGTTATTTAAGCGTCTTAATTCAATACGCAATGATGTTATGTGCCACATTTTTTCAAGGGGGCCAGTGTTTGATTCATTAAAGAACACCGAAAGTAAAATTTATTTTCATGATCTGGTTTCTGCTGAAGAATTGCCTGAACTTCTTTATCGTTCATGTGTTCAAATTATTCCTCAGAAAAAAGGCACCTCTGGCGGTGCCTTTCCTTCAAAACTTCCTAACTTATTAGATGCAGGTGTTCCTGTTTATGCAATTACCGATAAGGGAAGTGATCTTGACGAAATCCTAATTCGCTCGAAAATGGGCCATTGTCATTATGGCTGGAACCAACCCGAGGTTACTGAAAAATTGTCTGAATATATAGATCAGGTCAAGCTTCAGAGTCATACTGAAAGAAAAGCAACCTCAAAGGGTTTTGTTTATGATAACTTTTTCATTGGGGCTTTATTGTCTGATATTATGGATTAAAATTTAACTTGTTTTAGATAAAAATTGGAGGAATTAAGCTATAAGCAGCGATAATTCACTAAAAATAATCTAGATTTGTCAGACCTTGAATTGTATTTCGGGGGGGGATATAAAATTAATAAAATAAGTGGGATTGAGAGATTAATTTAGGGCATTATCTTGAGATAAGGTAAAAATGGTTTCGTAAAAAATAAAACAAATACAGTGGATATAGATACAAATTTTTTTCTATTGGAACAATCATTCTTATCGTTTTTATATAATTTCGTTTGCGGGCTTTTGAAATGATAAAATTAAAATATGCTTTATTATTAAGTGATCTCATCGGATTACTGTTGTCCTTCTCTTTGGGCAGTTACTATTTGTCTTTTAGCTTGGAAGGAGGCTCTGTCAAATTCATTTCCCAGTGGTCTGTGTTGTTTTGCGCTGTTTCAGTTCTTATAACATTTAGATTCGCTTTTTTGGGCCATTATGCTAAAAGGCAGCCTGTTCTTGATGAGTTACACCAAATGTATAGGGTGCTCTTACTATTATACTCTGTTCTTGGTGTCTCTCTTTATCTGATTCATATCCCATCTTATAGAATTCCCTTTTTAGTGACAGCAATATGTAGTTTGATTTCGCTTCCTTTAGGACGTTTGCTTATAAAATCCACTCTTCTAAAGAACCAAGAATTATTGCTTCCAACAATAATTGTTGGATCTGGTAGTAATGCAATCGCTGCTTCGAAAGCTCTTAAGGGAGAATCTTTAATGGGTTTTCAGATTGTTGAATTTATCTCCATTTTTCCAATAGAGGAAAAATTTATTATTATAGGAGATGAAAAAATTCCGGTTGTATTTGTTGGCAATAAAGTTATTGAGCACATTAAAAAGCGCGATTGCAATAACGTGGTTGTTGCACTCGAACTTGGGCAAATAAATGAGAATCTTGAGCTTTTGGAGGTTCTTAATCGCGAGGTGAGGTCTGTCTCTGTTGTTCCTGCTTTGCGTGGATTACCCTTATTGGGGATGGAAGTAAATCATTTTTTCAGGCATGAACTGCTTTTTTTGAGAATTCGAAAAAATCTATCCAGACCTGTTCTTAAGATGGTTAAGCGGGTTTTTGATATATTTTTTTCAGTTTTATTTTTAACTATGTTTTCACCCCTTTTTGTCTTTTTCAACTGGAGAATTAAGAAAGATGGAGCCTCTTCCTTTTTCTCCCATACCCGAATAGGGCAAAATGGTAAAGAATTCCCTTGTTATAAGTTTAGAACAATGGTTGCTGATGCAGATAAAATTCTCGAAGAGCTCTTGCGATCAGATCCTAAGGCGAAAAAAGAGTGGGAAACTGATTTTAAACTTAAGAATGACCCAAGAATTACACCCATTGGACATTTTCTCCGAAAAACAAGTCTAGATGAATTACCGCAACTGTTTAACGTATTGAAGGGTGATATGAGCCTTGTTGGACCGAGACCTGTTGTCAAGGATGAATTAGCCAGATATGGAGATGATGTTCATTATTATCTTCAGGCAAAGCCTGGGATGACAGGTCTTTGGCAGATCAGTGGTAGAAATGATACAACTTATGCTAGCAGGGTTTATCTTGATTCTTGGTATGTCAAAAATTGGTCATTGTGGTACGACATTGTGATTTTAATAAAAACAGTCAATGTTGTTTTTTGTCGCAATGGAGCATATTAAGGTTTTTCAGTCGTTGATAGACATGTAGAACTTCTTATTTCTTTATATATAAGCTTCTATTCAGAATAGGTATGTTTCTGTCTGGAAATAGGTGTTAAAGCAACCCAGTCAGCAGGATTTGCACTATGAAAGGTATCATTTTAGCCGGTGGTTCCGGGACACGTCTTTACCCAATTACCAAGGGAACGTCCAAGCAGCTTGTCCCAATCTACGACAAGCCTATGATCTACTACCCCTTGTCAGTTCTAATGCTGGCTGGAATTGTGGATGTTTTGATTATAACAACACCAGAAGATCAGAGCAGTTTTCAGCGTTTATTAGGGGATGGCTCCGATTTAGGGATGTCATTTGAGTATGTCGTACAGCCCTCTCCTGACGGTTTGGCTCAAGCCTTCATCTTAGGCAAAGATTTTGTCGGAAACGATGATGCCTGTTTAGTGTTGGGAGACAATATATTTTACGGGCATGATTTGCCGCAGATGCTGAAAAATGCAGTCAATAACGCTAAAAAAGACCAGGCGACTGTTTTTGGTTATCATGTGAATAACCCTGAAAGTTATGGCGTTGCAGAGTTTGATGCCGAAGGCAGCGTTATCTCATTGGAAGAAAAGCCACAGGATCCAAAATCCAATTATGCTGTGACCGGATTGTATTTTTACCCCAACGATGTTGTCAAAAAAGCCGCTGCTGTTAAACCTTCTGCTCGTGGTGAACTTGAAATTACTACTGTCAATCAGATGTATCTTGATGAGAACCGACTGAAAGTAGAACTGATGGGGCGTGGCTATGCCTGGCTTGATACCGGGTCCCATGAAAATTTGCTGGCAGCGTCTCAATTCATTGAAACTATAGAGAGCAGACAAGGTTTGAAAGTTGCCTGCCTGGAAGAGATTGCTTATGAAATGGGCTATATCAATAGGCAAAAACTTCTTAAACTCGCAGAACCGTTAAAAAAGAATCAGTACGGACAGTACCTTATTAAGCGGGCAGGTGAGGGCTGTAAATTATGAACTTTATACCACAGGTAATACCGGAAGTGATTCTTGTTGAGCCAGTTGTTCATGGTGATCACCGGGGTTACTTTGTCGAGACCTTCCGGCAAGATAAATTTGAACAAGCTGTTGGTTATCAGGTGCCTTTTTGCCAGGATAATGAATCTAGATCCTCTAAAGGGGTTCTAAGAGGGTTACATTTTCAATTGCCGCCATTTTCTCAGAGTAAGCTTGTTAGGGTTATTGAAGGTGAAGTGTTAGACGTTGCTGTTGATATACGGCAGGGTAGTCCTACTTTCGGGCAGCATGTCGCAGTGAAACTCAGCAGTGATGATAAAAGACAGCTGTTTATCCCGCGTGGATTCGCTCATGGTTTTGTCGTGTTGAGTGAAACGGCTATTTTTGCCTACAAGGTCGACAACTATTACTCACCAGAGTGCGACCGTGGGCTGGCTTTTAATGATCCTGCTTTGGGAATTGATTGGGGACTTCCTGCCGAATTGCTGAAATTATCGGATAAAGACCTCAAACAGCCCCGGCTTGCTGAATTGAAAGATCTATTTGATTACAAGGAAAATTATTATGCATAAGCAGGTCCTTGTTACTGGTGCTAATGGGCAATTGGGGCAATCGATTCGGAAGATATCGGCTGACTATTCACGGTACGCCTTTGAGTATATCGATATTCAGGAGGTCGATTTGACCTCGCAACGTGCTATTGAGAGTTTTTTCGATCAAAATCATTTCGATATAATTATTAACTGTGCGGCATATACTGCGGTCGATAAGGCTGAAACAGATCAGGAATTGGCCGAATCCATCAATTATCAAGCAGTTAAAGTTTTAGCTAAAATCGCCAAACACAAAGATATGACATTGGTCCATGTCAGCACAGATTATGTCTTTGATGGGCAAAACTTCAGACCTTATGTGGAAACCGACAAGGTTGCTCCACAGTCTGTTTATGGCGCCACTAAGCTTAAGGGAGAGCAGGCTTTCCAAAACCTTGGTGCAAAGGGTGCTATTATCAGGACCAGTTGGCTTTATTCGGAATTTGGTCAGAACTTTGTTAAAACCATGCTAAAACTCGGGGCCAATCGAGGCAAATTGACGGTTATTTTCGATCAGATAGGGACACCTACCTATGCCGGGGATTTAGCCAAAGCTATTTTGGACAGCTTGCCTCAGTTGGAAACCAAAACGGCCGAGATTTATCACTTCAGTAATGAAGGTGTCTGCAGTTGGTACGATTTTGCCACCGCCATCTTTGATTTGAGTCATACCAGTTGCCAGGTGGGTCCGATTGAGACCAAAGATTATCCGACCCCAGCTAAACGTCCACATTATAGCCTTTTGAACAAATCTAAAATTAAGCATGACCTGAATCTGGAAATTCCTTATTGGCGTGATTCGCTTGTGCGCTGTTTAGCTGTACTACAAGGGGGGTAATATGAAAATTTTAATCACGGGTGGCGCCGGTTTCATTGGTAGCGCAGTTGTACGCCATATTATTAATGACACGGCACACAGTGTGGTAAACGTCGATAAGCTAACCTACGCGGGAAACCTTGAATCGTTAAAAGAGAATGCCGCTGATCCGCGTTATGCATTTGAACAGGTTGATATCTGCGATGCCACAGAGCTCAAAAGAGTTTTTTCTACCCATCAGCCTGATATCGTTATGCATCTGGCCGCTGAATCTCACGTTGACCGCTCTATTGATGGCCCCGGCGAATTTATCCAGACCAATGTCGTTGGTACCTACACGCTTTTGGAACAGGCCCGTACTTATTACGTGTCACTGCCTAAAGAGCGCAAGGCTACATTCCGTTTTCATCATATCTCCACTGATGAAGTTTACGGAGATCTTCCGCACCCGGAAGAACAGACTGGAGATTTGCCTCTGTTTACAGAATCGACGTCTTATGCGCCAAGTTCCCCGTATTCAGCATCGAAGGCTGCTTCGGATCATTTGGTAAGAGCATGGAAGCGCACCTTTGGTTTACCTACCATCGTCACCAACTGTTCTAATAATTACGGACCATATCACTTTCCAGAAAAATTAATTCCGCTGATAATCCTTAATGCGTTAGAAGGAAAGTCTTTGCCGGTTTACGGTAAGGGGAATCAAATTCGTGACTGGTTGTATGTTGAGGATCATGCGCGTGCCTTGGTTTTAGTTGCGACAAAAGGGGTTGTTGGGGAAACCTATAATATTGGCGGCCATAACGAAAAACAAAACATCGAAGTCGTTAAAACTATCTGTCGTATATTGGATGAATTAGTTCCTGCTGATGACAATGGTGTGAAAGGGGCCGATGGTGAAATATTGAATAACTATTCAGCTCTGATCACCTATGTTCAAGACAGACCTGGGCACGATATGCGTTATGCGATAGATGCTGGAAAAATTCAGCGTGAACTGGGTTGGGCACCACAAGAAACCTTTGAGAGTGGAATCCGGAAAACGGTGCAGTGGTATCTGGATAATCAGGAATGGTGCCGTAATGTGCAGGATGGGTCATATCAGCGGGAGCGGTTGGGATCGCAATAAAATCTACGATAGTTCGGGTTGATACGTTTTAACTAAGGTCAAAATCGGTCTCACGCAGAGGCGCAGAGAGCGCAGAAGAAAATCAGAATCCAAGGTTTTTTCTTGGGGTAGAGTAAAACCTGTAACGCCTTTCTCTGCGAACTTTATGTCTTTGCGGTAAAAAAAGATTTTTTGCTAAGATTTTACCCGAAGTTATCAGCGGGTATCTGCGTTCAATTATTAATACGTTTAGGGGGTTCCATGTCCATTCTCGTCACCGGCGGTGCCGGTTATATCGGCAGCCACACCGTTGTTGAATTACTTAACGCGGGCAATGAAGTTGTTGTTGTTGATAACTTCTGTAATGCCAGTCAAAAATCTATTGCCCGGATTCAAGAGTTAACCGGAAAACAATTTCCTTGTTACGAAGTTGATATCCGTAATGGTGCTGGGTTGCGTGAAATTTTTTCTTCGCACAACATCGATTCTGTTGTTCATTTTGCTGGGCTAAAAGCAGTTGGTGAGTCAACCCAGATTCCACTTGAATATTATGATAATAATATCAACGGGACGTTGGTGCTGTTGGATGAAATGCGTCGCGCCGGTGTGTTTAAGTTGGTATTCAGTTCTTCTGCGACTGTTTATGGGGATCCTGTCAGTGTTCCTATTCGTGAGGATTTTCCTACGTCAGCAACGAATCCCTACGGGCGGACCAAGTTGATGATCGAAGAAATTTTAGGCGATCTCTCTGCTTCTGATCCACGCTGGGCAATTGTGCTATTGCGTTATTTCAATCCCGTTGGGGCACACATTTCTGGCCGCATTGGTGAAGATCCCAAAGGTATTCCAAATAACCTGCTGCCGTACATTACCCAGGTTGCTATCGGGCGTTTAGAACAACTGTCTGTGTTTGGTGATGACTATGCAACCAAAGACGGGACTGGTGTGCGTGACTATATTCATGTTGTTGACCTGTCTATAGGGCATTTAAAAGCTCTGGAGCGTATTGCTGATGATAAGGGTGTCTTTACCTATAATCTCGGAACCGGTAACGGTTATTCAGTGCTTGAAATGGTCAAAGCTTTTGAAGCGGCATCAGGAAAAGCTGTCCCTTATAAAATTGCACCACGACGCCCGGGTGATATTGCTGAATGTTATGCTGATCCGGCATTGGCTAATAGTGAACTTAATTGGCAAGCTGAGCGGGGCTTGGATGATATGATGCGTGATAGCTGGAATTGGCAGAGCAATAATCCTAACGGATACGAAGAGTGAGGTTCATTGTAGGTGGTAAGTAGTGAGCCTTTAAGATGGTTTTAAAGTTCAAGGATTTTATATACTTATCTGCATGCTATTTCGTTGGCTTTCTAAAGACCGCTGTTAGCCTCCTTTTTGAATAATTTGGAATTCTTGTTCAATAATTTGTCTGAAATCATCTGAAATGCGATGCCAGTCGAGAAGGTCTACGCGAAAAGGGAGGGTAGATTCTTCGAAAATATTTTTAAGTTGGTAATAGAGTTTTTGACTTATTTGTTCTTTGCCAACAAGAGCCAAGTCCAGATCAGAATAAGGTCTGGATCCTCCTGAAACCCGCGAGCCAAACGCTCGTACTTCGTAATTTGGGATATGGTGTGAAAGAATCTCTTTGATCAGCTTAAGGTGTTCTGCTCTGACGTCAATCATTTTTTGCTCTTAAACGGTCGAGTAATGCTTGGGCTAAAGGAAGAAATTGTTCGGCCGCCTGGCAGATCTCCTGGGCTGTATTTTCATTGTAGGTGTGTGATGTCTGGTTACGTGCCTGGTGATAGAACATCCAGTCGTCTACCGAGACGATAAGCTTGTTCTCTGCGGCCAGCCGAAAGAGTTCCCGGCGAGTTGTGCCGTCGACATTGCTACTGCCAAGATTGTGGCTAAGCCAACGTTTGATGAATTTCCAGCTGAGTTCGTAAGTAAACTCAAAATTCTGAATAACTCCTGAGATGATCAATTTCTTCTGGCTAGGGGTCAGACGAGAGGTAAAATCCTGATCCTTGCTGTCCATTATGGCCGCCTGAAAAGATGATACTGCTTTTTCAAATGCTGATAATTCGAGGGTTTTCACTGTTTGTGATCCTTTTTTATTTTTGAATAATAAATTTACTCTATGGCATAAAATCTTAGGTTTCAAGAAAATTTCTAAGGTCTCCTGACTACGAATTTGTATATAGCTGCTGATAGCGCCTGAGGCCTCTGATTTAAGCAGGTTTTGTTATTGAAGATCTGCCCGCAAGTGATCTATTTATATTTTTGACAGCAGCCCGAGTAGGATGATTATAGGGAGTATGTTCCCTGCTTTTTACCTTTTTGAAAAAAATACTTGTTATTATTCAGATATTTCCTTATTGTTTCTCAATCTCCGAGGGGGGCTCGGTTTGAAACTTATATCGCAGGGAGAAGTAAATGAAGTCTTTAAAGAAATTAAGCATCTATCTGGTACTGTTTGTATTCTTAGCAGTAACTCCAGCAACTGTCTTTGCTGGTGAAAAAATCAATCTGAATACCGCGTCTGTTGCTGAGTTGACCCAATTAAAGGGGGTTGGTGAAAAAACAGCACAAAAAATTATCGCTTACCGTTCTGAGCATAAGTTTAAGTCCGTTGAGGAATTAACTGAGGTCAAAGGAATCGGTAAGAGTACTCTGGCCAAGTTTAAAGATCAGGTGACTGTTAACACAAAAAACTAACTGGTTATTATAAGATCCCCTTGGTAGATTATACGGGAAGGCATTGTCCTTCCCGTTTTTTGTTATATTCCGTATCATTCCAGACAATTTCCTTAATTTTAAGCGGTATAAGGCTGTTGCGTTGTTTACTGAAGAATTATAAAAATTGTTATCGGAAACAAACAGCAGTAGATTGCTGTTAAATATGCTAAAGTATTCCTTTCTGCCCTTTGTGAAGGGCTTAAACATGGTTTAAAATAATCTCTATCTTATCATCCGACATAACTTCCAGAAGAAAGAACATCTACTCTAAAGAACAGGTATATTGAACATGAAATCATACAAAATTGCCGTAGCTGGTACAGGCTATGTAGGTTTGTCCAATGCTGTACTTCTTGCTCAGCACAATGAAGTTGTTGCTCTTGATATCGCTGAATACAAAGTCGAGCTGATTAACAATAAAAAATCTCCCATTGTTGATCAGGAAATTGAAGATTACCTGGCTAATAATGATCTTAATCTGCGGGCAACTGTTGATAAAGAAGATGCTTATAAGAATGCTGATTTCGTTATTATTGCCACTCCAACTGATTACGATCCTCAAACCAATTATTTTAATACCTCCAGTGTTGAGAGCGTCGTTGCTGATGTTAAGCAGATTAATCCCAATGCAACTATGATCATTAAATCAACGGTTCCGGTTGGCTTTACTAAGTCAGTACGTGAAAGTATGGCGACAGGGCAGGTTCTTTTCTCTCCGGAATTTTTACGTGAAGGCAAAGCACTCTATGACAACCTCTATCCATCACGAATTATTATTGGAGAGCAGAGCGAGCGTGGCCAGATCTTTGCGGATCTTCTCAAGCAGGGAGCCATCAAAGACGATATTTCTGTCTTATTGACAGAATCGACTGAGGCTGAAGCGATTAAATTATTCGCTAATACCTACCTGGCGATGCGGGTCGCCTTTTTCAACGAATTAGACAGCTATGCTGAAACCAACGGCTTGAACTCCCAGCAGATTATCGAGGGTGTTGGCCTTGATCCACGTATTGGTTCTCACTATAATAATCCTTCCTTTGGTTATGGTGGTTATTGCTTGCCTAAAGATACCAAACAGCTGCTGGCTAATTATGATGAAGTCCCGAATAATCTCATTCGCGCTATTGTTGATGCCAACCGAACCAGAAAAGATTTTGTTGCTGATGCGATCATTAAGCGCCAACCTAAAACCGTTGGTGTTTACCGCCTGGTTATGAAGGCTGGTTCCGATAATTTCCGCGCTTCGGCAATTCAGGGTGTCATGAAGCGGATTAAGGCTAAAGGGATTCCTGTGGTTGTTTACGAACCTGTCCTTGATGCTGATGAATTCTTTAATTCAAAAGTGATCAAAGATCTGGATGAGTTTAAGCAGGTTAGTGACGTCATTATTGCGAACCGTATGGTTGAAGATATTAAGGATGTTGCTGAGAAGGTTTATACGCGTGACTTGTTCGGGGGCGATTTTTAATTTTTAGCCGGAAACGGCCCTTTTCCGCAATCTCTGCGTCAATCTGCACATTTGATTGTGCGGCGTAAAGTACTACGCCTCCACTCAAATGTTTGATTTCCTTGACCTTGCGAAAAATTGCTCGTTTCCAATCTGAAAATTACGTTTTTTAAATTTCAAAACAGCAAAAAAAATTAGCAATATTTTAAACTTTTGAAACGATATAAAGGACCAACGATGATTTTACCAGTGATTCTATCCGGTGGGGCGGGGACCAGATTATGGCCTATGTCGCGTGAACTTTATCCTAAGCAATTGTTACCCCTTGCGAGTGACAAGACCATGTTGCAGGAGACGATTTTTCGCCTCGCTGGTTTGGATGATCTTGCCGCTCCGTTGATCGTTTGTAACGAAGCGCACCGTTTTATGGTTGCTGAACAGGTACGTCAGTTAGGGCAAGAACCGGCCGGAATTATTCTTGAGCCATGTGGCCGGAATACTGCTCCTGCGGTTGCACTGGCAGCATTAAATGCCCGTCAGAATAATGAAGATCCTCTCTTATTGGTTCTGCCTGCAGATCATTTGATTGCTGATGTAGAAGAGTTTCAGCGCGTTGTTGCTTTGGCGACTGAGCAGGCCGCAGAAGGGAAATTGATCACCTTTGGTATTGTCCCCACTGCCCCTGAAACCGGCTATGGTTATATTCGTGCTGATCGCACGCGTCCTTTGTCTGAAACGAATGACTCGCTGGCGTACCCTGTTGCCCAATTCGTTGAAAAACCCAATCTGGAAACTGCTGAGCAATATCTTACCAGTGGCGATTACTATTGGAACAGTGGGATGTTTATGTTCCGCGCCAGTCGCTACCTTGAAGAACTGAGTCGTTTCCGTCCTGATATTCTTGCCGCCTGTGAACAAGCAATGGGGTCGGTTAAAGCAGATCTCGATTTCATGCGTCTTGAAGAAGATGACTTTGCTGCTTGCCCAAGTGACTCTATCGATTATGCTGTAATGGAAAAAACTGATCAGGCCCTGGTGTTTCCTTTAGCCGCAGGTTGGAATGATATTGGTGCCTGGTCTGCTCTGTGGGATGTGAAGCCACAGGATGATCAGGGGAATGTCGTTATTGGTGATGTCTTAACCAAGGATACGGATAATTGCTACCTGCAGGCGAGCAATCGGTTGGTTGCGACCGTTGGTGTTAAAGATCTGGTAGTAGTTGAAACGGCAGATGCCGTTTTGGTTGCGGAACGTGATCAGGTGCAAAATGTTAAGGCCATCGTTGAACAATTAAAAGAACAGGATCGTGGCGAAGCTTTGTTGCATCGTCGTGTGAATCGTCCTTGGGGCGCTTATGAAGGTATTGATATGGGTGAGCGTCATCAGGTTAAGCGTATCACCGTAACTCCTGGCGCTAGCCTGTCGTTACAAAAGCACCATCACCGTGCCGAGCACTGGATTGTGGTCAAAGGTACAGCCGAGGTGACATGCGGTGAGAAGGTGTTGACTCTAACCGAAAATCAATCGACCTATATCCCCCTTGGTGAAGTTCACCGACTGGCCAACCCAGGCTGCATTCCTTTGGAAATTATCGAAGTGCAATCCGGGAGTTACCTTGGTGAAGATGATATCGTGCGGTTGGAAGATGTCTACGGCCGTGAGCCCAAATAGGTGGAATAAATGGATATAACATGTTTCAAAGCATATGACGTCCGTGGGCGTTTACCTGATCAGCTGAATGAAGATATTGCCTGGCGCATCGGCAGGGCTTATGCTGAAGAATTAAAGCCGGGTAAAATAGTTGTTGGACAGGATGTTCGGGAATCGAGCAAATCCTTAAGTGATGCCTTGATTAAAGGTTTGACAGAAGGCGGTGTTGACGTTCTCGATATTGGCCTGTGCGGAACTGAAGAAGTTTATCACGCAACCTTCAGTGAAGAGCTTGATGGTGGCATCATGGTCACTGCCAGTCATAATCCCATCGACTATAACGGCATGAAACTGGTGCGTGAAGGGTCACGGCCAATTAGTGGTGATACTGGTCTTGGTCGTATCAAGGAGCTGGCTGAATCTAATGATTTTAGTGATGGTGCCCGAACTGGTTCGGTTGAACAGCGTTCGGTGCGTGAGCAGTATGTTCAACATCTGCTCAGTTACTTAGACGCCTCTGCACTTAAGCCGCTAAAGCTGGTTGTTAATGCCGGTAATGGTTGTGCTGGTCCGGTTGTCGATGCCCTGGAGAAGTTTCTTCCCGTCGAAATGATTAAAATCTGTCATGAACCGGATGGTACTTTTCCCAATGGTATTCCTAATCCATTACTGCCCGAAAATCGCTCCATCACCAAAGATGCGGTTATCAAGCATGGCGCTGATCTTGGTATCGCCTGGGATGGTGATTTTGATCGCTGTTTTCTGTTTGATGAAAAGGGCAATTTTATTGAAGGCTACTATATCGTTGGCCTTCTGGCCCAGGCTTTCTTGCTGGCTTCTCCGGGAGAAAAGATCATTCATGATCCACGTCTAAGCTGGAATACCATTGATGTTGTTACTCAAAGTGGTGGTGTCGCAGTACAGAGCAAAACTGGTCATGCTTTTATTAAAGAACGGATGCGCAGTGAAAATGCGATTTACGGCGGTGAAATGAGTGCCCATCACTATTTCCGTGATTTCGCTTACTGTGACAGTGGAATGATCCCGTGGTTGAAGGTGGTTGAGCTCATGTCGCAACGGAACTTGCCACTATCGGCAATGGTTGAGGAAATGATGGCAAACTTTCCTGCCAGTGGAGAGATTAATCGCACCGTTAATGATTCAGATCTGGTCCTTAAAGAAGTACAAAAAGTCTATGAACCACAGGCTCAAAATATCGACTTTACCGACGGCCTGAGCCTCGATATGGGTTCCTGGCGCTTTAACCTGCGTCAATCTAATACCGAGCCGGTTATTCGCTTGAATGTTGAATCACGGGGTGACCAAGCACTCATGGAAGAAAAGACTAAGGAACTGCTTGGTTTTATTGATCAATTGTAAAAGTACTATGGCCTATTGAGCCTGCCCATTACGCGTATTGGTGCAGGCTTTTTCTATAGTTGCCTTTCCCTGCAAATTTTCACCATTTGTCGTGCTGCCTGTGAGCATATTTTTTCTAAAAATATAAATGCCACTTATTGCGCACTTGCCTGTCTGTCGCTATTCTTTAGAATGCTCTAAATGTTTTCAAAGTAAAATCTTAATGCTAGTCAAAATATCGACTTTTTTGAGCAGCCAGAGAGAAAGCTAAAAAGAGGAACCACTGTTTTTTATAATGTGTCTAAATATTGACACATTATAAAAAATATATTATCTATATCTCATTGTCTTTTGTTACAAATAAAACCAACTCTTCATATGATTTGTACATTATTGCTGACCGAAACGGACCAGACGGGACCTTTTATATTATGCAAAATGCATCATCGCAGGCTTTTTCCGGAATGATTGGACGCTCGTCACAAATGCAGGAGCTATTTGAGCTGATTGCCTGCGTCGCGGAGGAAGGTGATAGTACCGTTCTTATTCAGGGGGAAAGTGGTACCGGCAAAGAACTTATTGCCAGAGCTATCCATGAAAACAGCCCCCGTAATGGCTCTGCTTTTGTGCCGGTTAATTGCGCTGCAATTCCTGATGAACTGCTTGAAAGTGAACTTTTTGGCTATGTAAAAGGCGCTTTTACCGGAGCGCAGCAGTCAAAGATCGGGCGGGTCCAGTTTGCTGATGGTGGAACTCTTTTTCTTGACGAAATTGGCGATATGAAGCCAACGCTGCAAGCTAAGCTTCTGCGTGTTTTACAAGAGCGTGAAGTAGAGCAGGTGGGTGGTGTCAAACCGATGAAAGTAGATGTCAGGGTGATTGCGGCAACCCACCAGCATTTGGAAAGCCTGGTTGCTGAAGGGCGTTTTCGGGAAGATCTGTATTACCGTTTAGCGGTTATTCCTGTGCAGGCCCCAGCTTTACGGGAACGTCGTGATGACATTGCCCTTTTGATCGAAAGTTTCATCGATCGGTTTAGCCGCCGTAAAGGCGATCGGCGTACGTCCCTTGGTCCTATCGCATTAAAATCATTACAGGCATATCACTGGCCAGGGAATGTTCGCGAGCTTGAAAATCTGGTGCAGCGTCTGGTTATTTTGCATCGTGGTAAAAAGGTTTCAATTAAGGAATTACCAGAAAAATATCGTTGTGAAGTGAGTGAGCCTGAGATTGACGAGTCAGAAAGTTTATCGGAAGAACATACGACTGTTCATGTCGAACCGCCTGAGGTTAAGTGGTCGGAGCAGGGGCTCGATTTTAATCAGTTGATCAGTGACTTTGAAGATCGCCTTATTCTGGAGGCTTTGGAACGGACCGGGGGGAACAAAAAAGAAGCGGCCAATCTACTCAACCTCAAACGCACCACCCTAATTGAAAAAATCAAAAAGAAGGGGCTGGAAGTCTGAGTTTTACTCTTTAAAAAGGTCAGATTAACTGGCCTTTTTTAAATGCTGAGTGATCTTTTCCTGGATATCTTCATTGCTGGCTGGTGTCAGAAGAATATCTTTGGCTCCATACTTGACGGCACGCAAGACTGCGCTGCGTGTCCATTCCGGACCAGCAAAAATAAGCGGTGGTAAGGGGCGACCTGCCGACTGAAGTTTAATTGCTGCGGCAAAGCCTTTTTCTCCCACCTGAGTCATAATCAAAAAGATTCCCTGGACCTGAAATTGAAGAAATTTTTCTTTTATTTCATCCTGAAAAGAAAGTACCTCACAGTTATATCCCGCAGAAGAGAGAATATCGACAAAACTCGAAGCATTATCTGGTTGATCGCTAATGATTAAAACCGCAGTCTTTAGGTCTGCAGGGGGTGATGCGCCACTAGCCGGAGCTGCTGTTTCAGCTGTCCCGGTTTGGAGACTAGCTGATTGTGGTTCAGTACTTTCTTCAGTAGGAGGACCTCCCCATTCACCTGGAGCGGGGCCATCGCCAGGTGATGCGGATTCTTCTGCCGGAGGACCTCCCCATTCTCCTGGAGCCGGTCCATCATCTGCCGTCTTGGTCGCAGCACTTTGTGGTGCAACGTCATCAAGTGCAAACACTGCCGCTGGAAACAGCAGTAACATGCGGTTGAGTTCATACCCTTCCATGCTGATAGCAAAGGTAGCTAGATAATATGTTCCAGGCGGGCAAGGATCATCAGCAGCCAGGTCGAGCTTCGTTGGGGTAATGATCTCTGATTCTTCTCTGATGAAGCGCAGCTGTTGTGGATAGCGATCAAGAAACGTCTGAGTCAACCCACCTGAAATGATGTTAGCAATTTCACCGTAAGCATCTTCAACTTCACCGTCGAGCGTTCCTGCCTTGCTGCGTTCTTCGATCTGGTCTTCGGGCAACATAATCAGGGTGCCGCCCATAATAATTGCATCGGGAATTTGGGCGACTAAAAAGCCCATACCTTCCTGATCGCCAGTCACCCTCATTTTACTGAAGACGGCTTTGTCCATACAGTGAGACGAGAAAAAATCGTCTTTGCTGATCAGTTCGAGTTTCAGGTCATCGCATTTAAGAGGTTGCCCCAATAGGGCTCCAACCTCTTCACCGACCTGTGAAATAGTTGCTTTAAATACGACATCAACCAGTTTCTTTTGATCGGCAAACGACATTTTAGGCTTTTGCGGAGTTTGTTCTGCAGGTGATTCGGCAGGGGGCTCACCAGGTTCAGCTGCACTGGTGGTGACTTCTTCCGGATCCGGTGTAGACGGTGCAGGCTCTGCAGTACTACTTGGTGATGCAGGCTCTGTCTCGGCTGGAGGTTCGGGAGCGTCTTCTTCAAGATCAAAAATGGCGTGAGGAACGATCAGTTCTAAAACGCCTAGATCCTGGTCGGCCATCTTCATCCGACAGGCAGCGACATAATAATTGCCAGGAGGAAATGGGGCGTTACTGTCCGGGTCAACCTTGGTTGGGACAAGAGACTCAACGGTTTTTTTTACAAACCGCAGAGTCTTGGCATATTTATCGACAAAAGCCTGGGTGAAAACACCAGCGATAATATTGGCGACTTCACCAAAGGCATCGGTCAGTTCACCATCCAGTTCGCCTTTACTGGCATGTTCCTGAATCATGTCTTCGGGTAGCATGATTAAGGTACCACCCAGGATGGCTGCTGTTGCTATGGGGCAGAAAAGGAAACTGTCGCCTTCGCGGTCGCCGGTGACAGTCATGTTGGTCAAGGCGCTTTTGGGGCGTTCAGGGTTGCTGAATAATTGCTGTTTGGTTAGAGACTCAAGCTTGATATCGGAGCACACAAGGTCATGGCCGAGTAGTGTGCTGACTTCACTACCCAGATTGCCGAGTGCTGCTTTACAGATGACATCAATGATACCGCGTTGATCCAAAATGACCTCTTATCCACAATCGAACCGTTCATGCGCAATAGATAGACGACATCATATCACGAAGAACTTCTGACGTGCATTCAGAAGTATTCTGAATGCACGGATTAATTTAGACTGTATTTTAGTTCAATGTAGAATGTGCCCGCTTCAACCAGAAACGGAATAACAATTCTATTGCTTCCGGAGGGCGCGGAGATCGTGTAGGATTTTCCTGAGATAGCTGTCGGTATTGCCAGTTCAAGACTGGTGTCTTCAGCACTGAAGCGCTCTTTAAGGCCACCGGCAACCATATTGGCGATTTCTCCAAGAGCATCTTTAACATCAGCATCAATCTCAGTGATTTCCATGCCCAGCATTTCACCAGTGACCGCCAGGCCAACCGCTTCCGGACAGTGAATTCCCAGCATCGCTGAAAAATCTCCGGTCAGGCCGATCATGGCTGAGACATGACAACCCAAAACCTCTTTAGTTGCTTCTAGGGTGTCTTGGGCTGTTATGTCCATAAAGATCATGGTGCTAAAGATCTCTTCGGTTGTTTCGGTAATTTTTTTAGCAAATTCCACTATACGGCTCCCAAAAGTTGCAAAATCAGTAAATCTTCCTATCTCATAACAGCTTAAAAGATCCAGGAGCTGCTTGGAGCACCTGTCTCTGGGGGAAAAGGGCCGTTTCCAGACAGAAACTAGCTTTCAGTGCGCATTTGCAACTCAACGATAAAGGTGTGGCCATCAAAAGAAAAAGGTACGGCCACTGATTCTGCTTCATCAAGACAGTCGATGGAATATTCTTCTCCATAAACAGTAGACGGCATAGATAATTTAATGTCGCTACCACTTGGATCGAGAACCGATTTAAGGCTACCGCCAAGCATGTTGGCCAGCTCACCAATAGCATCTTTAACGTCTTCATCAATTTCTTCAACGTCCATTCCAAGAAAGGCTGTTGTAACAGCCAGAGCCGCATCGTTGGTAAGATGGATAGCTAAAGAACCTTTCATGGTGCCAGCCAGGCCAATGATCCCGGAAATGCTGTTGGTCAGCGGCTCATCCTGGCGCTTGAACGGGTCACCTGGAGTCACTTCAAGAAAGATCATGCTTGAGAAGATTTCCTGGGTGGAATCGATTATATGTTGGGCATGTGTCACAAACATCTCCTCACTAAAATAATGGTCCCCAAAGATATAGCTATAGCGTGGATCTATGGGGACTGTTTGGTCGGCTTAGAGCAGCGCCCCAAGGGTTTCGTTAATGAGATCAGGGGTAAATGGTTTTTTAATTGCTCCTTTAGCACCATAAGACTTGGCTTCGTTGATAATATCGGCACCCGTTTCGGTTGATATCATGACAACGGGGATATTTTTAATAGCATCATCTTCGGCCTTAGCTTTGAGGAACTCCAGACCATTCATGTTTGGCATATTGATATCGCTGAGAACGACGTCAACGCTGTTACCTTTAAGGACTTCAAGAGCTTCCTGACCGTCAGCTGCTTCAAGAATGGTACTGAAATCGATACCAGCCTGACGTAGAGCCCGGGAAACAATTTTACGCATAGTGTTAGAATCGTCGACAATAAGGACTGTTTTACCCATGGGAAATCTCCTTCAACATTTTATTGTAAGATGGTTTATTTATTTAGTTCTACTAATGATGCGCCAGTGGCATAAATGAAAATAGGATCCTCATCACTGCTCATTAATTTCCAGACCACAGTGTCTGCATCTGGTTCCGGTGGCGCACCTTCACCTAACTCTGGTAGTCCGAGTTGATACTTCTCTTCGGCCGTCAGCAGGTTGGTCATAAAGAGACCAGCAATCGTATTAAGCAGCTCATTGAGAATATCGTTTTTCTGCTGATCGGTTATTTCATCAACTTCAAAGCCAAAAATATTGTCAGTGAATTTGGTCAGTGCTTCTGCTGTCATGACCAGACGTAATTCGCCTTGTACCGGGTCCGAAATCAGTAATGATGTCCAGACGGCATCCTCGGCAGGGATTTCATAACTGCGATCAAAATGTGCCATAGCTTCGAGGAAAATCATATTTTCCAGGGTTTTACTTACGGCATTAATCATCGCCTGATAAAAATTATTATTCGTCATTGTGAAAGGCTCCTGTTTAGCGGCTAATCGTCGAGAAAATCAGCGAGGGCATCCATCATTACTGGTGGCGATACCGGCTTGTTGAGAACCCGATGGGCACCCAAAGCAAGAAGCTGTGCTTCTTTGGCGGGATTACCCGCACTGGTAATAACGATGACAGGAAGTTCGCACAGCTTAGGGCTGGCTTTGACCCACTTGACCAAAGTCTCACCGTCCATGACGGGCATGTTGAGGTCTGTGAGCAATAAATCAACCGGCTGCGCTTTAGCCGCAGCAAGTGCCTCTTTCCCATGTTCGGCTTCGATGATTTCTGCATCCCCAAGGCCGACAATCTGCAAGCAGCGCTTGATAAACATCCTGGCGGTAGCAGAATCATCCGCAACAATAATTCGTTTCATGAGTTGTTTTCTCCCGGGTCATTGAACGACGCTTCGAGTTTCTCAAATTCCATATCGACGGCCAGCATAATGCTGGGCAAAGTTTTTGGACTGAGCTTAATATATTCAGTATAGTTCTGATCCAGTTTGTAGCGCATGCTGTCTGAGCCAGTACCAAACCCTCCCATCATGGCAATGACATCACCAAGGTGGACAGCATAGACCAGCGCACGAAACTCTTCTTCGGCCTGGGTTGGATCATGATGATAACGGATGGCAGCGCTTAGTTCGTCTGGTAGTTCCCAGCTTTTGGCTAGTTCGAAACCAGCGTGAGTATGGTCAAAACCAACCAATTGTTCTTCTGCATCAAGATAGTCGCTACTGTCCTCGGCGGTAATCATGCTGACCGCTTCGGGAGCAGTATCAGCGAGGTAATCGGATATCAAGGCCTTGCCAATATCGTGTAGCAGGCCAGCAGTAAACGCCAGTTCCGGGCTGATATCTGCGCCACTTTGAACGACAACTTCGCGAGCGGCAATGGCGGAACGAAGATCATGTTTCCAGAGTGAGCCACGCTGAGCTGAATAGCCGACCAGTTCTTTGTCCATCAATTTCCCGGCACAATCGCCGAGTGCAATACTGACTATAATGCGTTCCCCTAAATAGGAGACAGCACGGTCGATTGAGGTGACCTTATTGACGAGGGCAAAGGCAGCGGAATTAACAATTTTCAGTACCCGAGCGGTCAGGTTGGCGTCAGTTTTCACCAGATTGATAACCTCAATCAGATCGTGATCTGGTTGTGCCGCAATGTGTAATAACTGGCTGGCACTGGACGAGAGCATCGGTACTGAGCTGACAATCTTTTGTAGCTCTTCAGATGTTAATTTTGTGACCATGTTCGCCTCCTATAGCTGCCAGTTTGGCTTACCGGGTGAACTGAGCGTAATCTGTCCAGCTGATACCGAAACAGCAACGGTACGGCTGAAATTGCCTCCCAAATCCTCTGAAACGGCGCCCATGCCATAAGCCCAAAGAATCTTTTTAATCGCCAGTGCATTACGTTTGCCGATCTGAAAGGTATCATTGGTGTCCATGACATTAGCCCCACCACACAGTTTAACAATCATTCCTCTACCGCGCTTGTCACAGCCAAATTTTGTCATTTGTTCAAGCAACGCGGGAATTGCTGTGTCGGCAAAATAACCCGGTTTTTCTGCAGCTTTGGCTTTATTTATCGAGGAATCGGGCAGGGCGACATGAGCCATGCCAACGGTTCTGGTCTTCGGATCCATAAAGATAACGGCAACGCAGGAACCCAGGGCGAAAGTTTTAACATCATCCCCCGGACTGTTCGATGAACCGAAATCCCCAACTCCAAGTATAACTTGCCCCATTTATTTTTTCTCCGTGAGTAAGTTAAGTAGTGATGTTGCTATCTTGTCTAGTGGCACCAAGCGTTCTGCACCACCCTTTTCGAAAGCAACTTTAGGCATGCCGAATACGACTGATGACGCCTGGTCCTGCGCAATACAACGAGCGCCAGCTTCGCGCATAGCGAGCATACCATTGGCACCGTCCTGACCCATTCCGGTGAGCATGGCTCCAATGGCATTTGCTCCAACATGTTTTGCGACTGAATGCATCATGACATCAACCGAAGGGCAATGACCGCTGACTTTTTCAGAATTGCCCAGACGAACCTCATAAAATCCACCAGAGCGAACGACTTCAAGTTGTTTACCGCCCGGGGCAATCAGGACGAGGCCGGTGCGTACCCGGTCTCCGTGTTCCGCTTCTTTAACTTGCATTGGGCATAACTGGTTGAGACGGTCGGCAAACATTTTAGTAAAACCACCTGGCATATGTTGAACAATGACAGTGCCGGGGGTTGAGGCGGGAAAATTTTCAATAACCCGCCGTATTGCCTCAGTACCACCTGTGGAAGCTCCAATGGCAATAACTTTATCAGTTGATTCCGCCAAGGCGGATGAACCAGCAGATGCTGTACGTTGAGGAGCCACTGGTCGTTTCCCTTTCCAGTGCGAGACGTTGGCGGTTGAGGCAATTTTTACCTTTGAACGTAGCTCCAGCAGCATGGCGTTCAGGCCAGAAGAAACATTGCTGGTTGGCTTGGCAACAAAATCGACCGCACCGGCATCAAGAGCCTCCATGGTAATTTGCTTACCCCGTTGCGTCAGCGAGCTGACCATAACGACTGGAATGGGATACTGCGGCATTAATTTGCGTAAAAAGGCAACGCCATCCATGCGTGGCATTTCCACATCCAGGGTGAGAACGTCAGGTTGCAATTCAACAATTTTATCGCGTGCGATATAGGGGTCAGATGCTGTCCCAACAACCTCAATGCCAGAATCCATAGCCAATCCCTGGCTAAGGATATTGCGTACCAAGGCCGAATCGTCAACAACCAGAACACGTACCTTTCGAGCCATCAGTTGCTCCCTTTCTGGTAGAGTGCCGGTTTGAGATAGCGATACAGCGATTGGGTTCTGCCCAAAGTTTCGGAATGGCCGATAAACAGGTAACCCTCTGGTTCTGTCACCTGATGATAGCGGTTAACTAATGCTTCACGTGTTTCCTGATCGAAATAAATCATAACGTTACGACAAAAGATCATTTGAAAAGGTTTCTTAAATGGAAACGTTGTATTCATCAGGTTAAACCTTCTAAACGTCGCCTCCCGTTTAATTTTATCGACAACCTGCATTTCGTCAGGCCCTGCAGCAGTAAAATATTTACGCCTTAAGGGTTCTGGCAGCTGCATGACTCTGTCCGTTGCATAGGCACCGCGTTTGGCAATGGTCAGGGCCCGGTCTGAGATATCCGTTGCTAAAATACCTGCATCCCAGGACGCGTATTCAGAACCAAGGTATTCCATCATCAGCATCAACAGGGTGTAAGGTTCTTCGCCGGTAGAGCAACCAGCACACCAAATGCGCAGATCTTTACGGTTTTCACGTTTCAGTTTTTCAATAACTGCAGGTAAAGCTGTTTGTGAAAAATAGTCAAAGTGATCTTTCTCACGATTAAAGTAAGTATGATTGGTGGAAATAAGGTCGACCAGTTCACCTAGTGCACCTTCCGTTTTGTCTTCTTTCAGATAACTGTAATAATCTGAGAAGGTGGACAGGTTCAGTTTGCGCATGAGTTTCTGCAGCCGCCCAACCAGTAAAGACCGCTTTTGTTCCGTCAGATTAATGCCGAAACGTTGGTGGATCAGGTCGCGCAATTTGCCAAACTCATCATTGCTGATGGCCATCATGCTACCCTGATATTGAGCTGTTTTCATTTCATCTGACATAGGTAGAAAATCACTGTTCTTCAAGAGCTGCTGCGAGTTCCATCATTTCTCCGCTATACAAGAGCTTATGGACGTCGAGCAGGATTTTGACATCGTTATTGATCTTACCCATACCTTGAATGTAGCTACTTTCAGAGGTTTTATTCGTTTTTGGTGGTGGTTCAACGTTGGCTTCCGGAATGTCAGCGACTTCACTGACTTCATCCACGACCAGCCCAACTTCTGTACTATCAACGTTAACAACGATAATACAGGTTCGGTCATCGTAATCACGGTCTTCCAAATTAAAGCGATTACGGACATCCATAACCGGAATGACCTTACCCCTCAGGTTAATAACGCCACGGATAAAGGCGGGCATATCCGGAACTTCAGTAATATTCTGAATACCGATGATCTCAATGACATAGCGAATTTCAATACCGTAGTCTTCACCAGCCAGATGAAAGGTCAGGTATTTATCTCTTTGCGTATCTTCGTTTTCGAGGCCGGTCATGGTCATTTCTTCTGCCATGGTTATCTCCTTTTATCGTAAGCGTCTTATTCTACGAATCCATCATGTTTACGGGCTGATTCCATCAGACTTCCCACATCAAGGATAAGGCTAATACCGCCATCTCCAAGAATGGTACAACCTGAAACGCCCTGGACATTGCCAATAAAGTCTGACAGACCCTTAATAACGGTTTGCTGTTGTCCTAGAATTTCGTCAAGGAAGAGACAGAAGCGTGTCTCTTGGTATTCAAGGACAATCAGGATGCCATCAGCAAGATGAGTGGAGTCCGGTTCCTTGTCGAGGATCTTGTGCAAGCGCACAATCGGGAAAAAGTTTTCCCGCACCCGGGCCAGCTCATCGCCATCTGGAGTGATGGTGATCTGATCCATCTCGGGGCGATAGGCTTCAAGAATTGACAGCGTTGGAACAATGCAAGTGGTGGTGCCAACGCGCACGATCATGCCGTCAATAATAGCCAGGGTCAGTGGAATCCGTAGGGTGATTTTAGTGCCTTGACCAGGGTTACTGGTAACGTCGATTTTACCTTTGATTTTTTCCAGGTTTTTCTTGACGACATCCATGCCGACGCCACGACCGGAAATATCTGTAATCTGCGCTGCCGTTGAAAAACCAGGGGCGAAGATCAGGTTATTGATCTGCTTATCGGTGAGGTCTGAGCCATCGCCTTCGATCAGACCTTTGCTGATTGCTTTTTCAAGAATTTTATCTTTATTCAGACCGCGACCGTCATCTTCAATAGTGACCCAGACTTCCCCCTCTTCATGACGGGCAGAAAGCTTGATGGTCCCCTTTTCAACTTTGCCTGCAGCAACGCGTTGATCTGGTGTTTCCAAACCGTGATCAAGGGAGTTCCGCAGTAGGTGGACGAGAGGGTCGGTAATTGTTTCTATAACTGTTTTGTCAATTTCGGTTTCTTCGCCAATCAGTTGTAGATCAACTTTCTTACCAGCTTTAGCTGAAATATCATGAACCAATCGAATCATGCGGCGGAACAGGCCAGAAACAGGAATCATACGGATGGTCATGGCCATCTCCTGTAATTCCCTCACTAGTTTTGACATGTGTTGACCCGCTTTGTTGAAATTCTCCAGCTCCAGTCCTTTTAAGTCTGGATTGTGAATCAACATATTTTCAGCGATAACCAACTCACCAATCAGGTTGATCAAGCTATCGAGTTTTCCCAGTTCAACGCGTATGTCCTGTCGTTTAGCAGGTGTTTTATTGCGCGCCGCTGCAGGTTTGGTTGCTGCTTTGGCCTGGGCTATTGTGTCTTGCTGTTTTTTTAGCGCGTTGTCAATTTGCTCTTTGGATGCAGTTCCTTGCTGTACCAGGATTTCACCGACAGGTTTTTTCTGCGTCTCGACAGCGTTCGATATGGCTTCTTCCTGAACGCCTTCTTCAACCAGAAAGTCCCCAAGCAGCGGTGCCAGGAGTTTGTTCAGATCAGCCAGATGCTCTTCAAGGTTTTCGATTTTATCGTTGTGGCCATCGGAAATACTGTTAACACCTTGTTGCAGGACATCAAGGCTGGCAAGTAGTTGGTTTGACGGATTGTCAGTACCAAGCTCGGACCCGGCTTTCGCTCGGTCAAGAATGTTTTCCATCTGATGACTCAGTTTTTCCAAATCGGAAAAGCCAAAAAAGCCGCAATTGCCTTTAAAACTATGGATATGGCGGAAGATGTCGCTCAGGGTGTCTTTGTCTTCGGGGTTGTCTCCCCAGGTGAGCAACCCTTGCTCAGCATTTTGTAACAGTTCATTCCCTTCCTGAACAAAACTGACGCGCATTTCGTCGGTAATTTCCATTTGCGGGAAGGCGTCTTCAGTTGCGGCATTGCCTGCAGGTGTTTCTTCTGGAGCACTTTCGGGAGCTGCTTCTGGCTCTGCTGCACCATCGCTTTCATCTAGCGCTTTATGCAGTTTTACCGAAATTTCATCAGCAGCTGACACCATTGAGTCATCATTAAAGTCACTCTCGATCATGTCGAGGGCTTCTTTGGCAAAATCACATGATTCACAGAGCAGGGTCACATGATTGGGGATGAGCTCAATCTCGTTATTACGGATCCTGTCGAGCAGATTTTCCGCTGCATGGGCAACCCGGGTTAAATGGTCAAACTCAAGAAAGCCAGCACTTCCTTTCATTGAGTGGAACAAGCGGAAAATGGCGTTGATTGTCTCAGGATCACTGTTTTGCCCCAATTCAATGATGGCAGGTTCAAGCTGCTCAATCATGTCACGGCTTTCAGTTACAAACTCCTGGATAATTTCAATTTGATCGTCGTCTATTTGTATGCCCATTACCAATCCTCAACGGAAAGATTAAGAATGAATGACTTCATATAAATCAAAACAGATCTTAATTATATAAAACAAATAAATAAAATTAAAGAAAAAAACTTGAAAAAAATTAATAATTATTAAGTTTTGTAAAAAGTTAGAAAAATCAGTTATTTATATATTTCTTAGTTTTGTTGTTTTAAATTCATAGCCATCGCGGCATTCGTTTTTAATATGGATTAAGAACCAATCTTTAAGTAGCTTTTAATATCTACTGCTGCCCGTGGTTTTTTTGACTAGGCAGAGTCGGCGTATTCGTGGCTGTCCCAGAACTGCTCATTTTGAATAAGCTAAGTTGATATCTGAGCTCAGCTGCTTGATTAGACAGTTCTTCGCTGGTTGCTGCACTCTCTTCGGCATTAGCTGTATTGCGCTGAATAACGTCATCTATTTGCTGCAGGCCCTGATTGACCTGACTGATCCCTAGTGCCTGTTCGCTACTGGCGGTGGCGATGTCTGATATAAGATGGCTGACTTTACCGATTGCGGTGACAATTTCTTCAAGAGCTAACGCTGTGCCTTCTGCAATGCGAGTGCCGTTGCTGGTTTTATCGATCGAGCCCTGAATCAATTCAGATGTCTCTGCTGCAGCTTTAGCACTGCGTGCAGCAAGGTTGCGAACCTCTTCAGCAACGACAGCGAAGCCTTTACCATGTTGCCCAGCACGGGCCGCTTCGACAGCCGCATTAAGGGCCAGCAAGTTAGTTTGAAAAGCGATTTCATCAATAACTTTGATAATTTTGCCAATATTTTGACCGGCTTCATCGATTTCAGCCATCGCTTCGATCATATCGGCCATTCGTCCTGCCCCAGTGTCTGCTGCTTTTTGGGCCGTTTGTGCCAGCTGATTAGCTTGGCGGGCATTATCCGCGCTGGCATTGGTTTGGCTGCCCATTTCACTCATTGAGCTGCTGATCTGTTCGACCGAAGCGGCCGATTGTGTTGCGCCATCAGAAAGTTGCTGAGCTGCATCACTAACCTGGGAGCTACCGATGTCGATCTGCTCTCCGGCAACCTGAAAATCCCTGATCATATTGCCTAGATCTTCGCCAAGTTTTTTAATCGCCAGGCGCAGTTCATCTTCTTGGTCGTGGGGGCTAACAGCAAAGGTGAGATCCTTCTGGGCTAGCTGTTGAAGAGGCATGACAATTTCCTGTTGCAGGCTATCTGCTAAATTGTCAAGTGCTTGAGCTGTTTGTCCGATCATGTCTCGTTGTTTAAACCCCAGGCGCTGTTGTAAATGACCGTGGCCGATTCTGGTTAATGCCTGATTAATGCCACGTAGTGGTGTTATAATCATTTTGCGCATCATAAAAAAGAGCACCAGCCAGGTTAGCGTTAAACAGAGTAGGGCGACGATAACATTACTGGTCAGACTGGTAGAGGTTGATGTTTTCAAAATTGTGGCGCTGTGCTGCCGCTCTTCATTCAGCTTTGCAGTACTATATTCAACATAGAGTACACCGGCTAAATGGCCTTCGATGGCTTCGTCATGGCAATCAAGACATTTACTTTCAAACATGTGACCTTCGGCCATGAAAATACTGTCAGTGCTCTCTACTTCTGTTTGAATGGGGGAGGTGGGGCTGGTAATGGTGATTTGGGGCTGAGGTTTGCCAATCTGGTTGCTGCTACTGGAATAGGTTGTGACCCCTTGTGGATTTGTCAGCCCTACTTCGATAACGCCAGGTACCGATCCAAGGCCGCTGAGGAGTTCGTCGAAAACATCCATTTCACCACGCTCAAGGGAGCCGCGTGTGCCGACGTCCAGGCTGGCAAAAATGCTTCTGGCCTGGCCGAGGACAACCTCGTGAACAGCCTCTATCGATTCGTTGGCTTGTTGGTTCAGCAGGTCGCGTGATTGAAGTGAAATAACGGTAAATCCAATTCCCAGAACAATAAGCAGAACCAGGATAAGGGTGCCGCCAATCTTACTTTGCAGGCTGTACAGTTTCATATTTGCTCCTGAGAAATGGGTGGATCGCTCAAGGCTAAGAAACACTAATCAAGAAAAGATAACAGAAAGCTACTCTCATTACAATGGGCTAATAAGGTTAAATTGAGTCAGTTAATCAGGACTTTAAACGTTATTAAAATACATTATACCTTATTTATTTGCGGATTGAGTCGAGTATGAAAGGCTCTGGAGGGGATGAAGAAATAATAAAAACGCCATCTTATAGGTTGTTTTTTTCGATGGCGCTACGGGGTGTTTATGGCGATAAGCTGTACGTATTTATATGAGGATGTTTCGTGCCAGAAGAGATTGTTTTATGGCTGTTCCGTTGGCCGCGTTTTTTTGCGTGGCCGGCGCCGGCGTGGGGCATGTTTACGTTTGTTTGGTATTTTACTGTCTTTATGAGCAAGTTCCCATTCTTCGACTAAAGGGGTTAGTTGTGGTCGCACTTGAGCCCACAGGCGAAACAGAATAAAAGCTTTTTCAGTTGCCGGATTTTGTAAAAAACGTCGTTCCCCACGAAAACCACGGCCGCGGGCCAGCCGGAAGCAGCCCATTAATAATTCTCGCGCTTCATGACGAATGCCACTAGCAATGCTAAAGTAGAGACAATGGCTAGCGAGCAATTCATTGACCCGGTGGAGTACTTCAGCAAGATTACGCTCAGTCGTTGCTGGGCAGTCATCCATAAACAGTCTCAGGTAGAGAGCAGCAATGGCAAATGATTCACGTGGCGGTTGTCCTGCCCTGGTGCGCTGATCAATCTGTTCGAGCAGCTTGATCCCTTCATCGGTGCCAGGATAACCAGCCAATAGATGGGGGAGGAGTTCAAGGTCACGACACTGTTTAAGCACTGAGGCCGAAATACCACGTCGGAATAATTCCATGACTTCTTCACGAATGCGTGCGGGTGCCGCAGTAGCAAGTAACTCTTTGTGAGCGGCGATGGCGGGCCAGATATCTTCATGGATAGTAAAATCGAGCCGAGTGGCAAATTCAAGAGTCCGCAAAATGCGCACAGGATCTTCGACAAAACGCACCAGAGGGTCGCCGATGACGCGAATAGTTTTGTTTTCGAGATCGTTTAAGCCACCAACATGATCAATGACAGAAAAATCAGCAATATTGTAGAACAGCGCATTGATCGTGAAATCCCGCCGTTGGGCGTCTTCGTAAGGAGAACCAAAGACATTTTGTACAAAATGAAAATGCTCATCCGGGTCGGCAGGTAATTCATCCTCTGTGGGATGGCGGCGAAACGTGGCAACTTCAATCACCTTGTTTCCGGCAAAGCGGATATGAGCCAGTCGAAAGCGGCGGCCAACCAGAAAACAATTCCTGAACAGTTTACGAACCTGGCTAGGGGTCGCATCGGTGCCGATATCAAAATCTTTCGGTTGACGACCAAGCAACAGATCGCGGACACTGCCTCCGACAAGGTAAGCTTTATAACCATGACGATGCAGACGATAAAGGACTTTTAAGCAGTCAGGGTCAATCTGTTTACGGGATATGTTATGTTGATCCCGAGTCAGGATCACAGGTTGTTGTTCATTCATCAGTAATTAGTTTCGCTAGGTTGATAAAAACAAGCGGACTATAGCAGATGTCCTGATTAGGGCAAAGGAATAAAGAATTTGTTACTTGTCATTGGTCATTGATCATTGGTCCATTGCTAAAACCTATAATCATGGCTACATAACAACGGATGAAGATACACAATAAGTGACAAGTGACAAGTGACAAGTGACAAGTGACAAAGGACAAGTGACAAAGGACAAAGGACAAAGGACAAATGACAAAGGACTACAATGTAATGGTCATTTTAGGTGCTACCGCTGGAGGTAAAACCGGCCTTGCCGTAAAGGCTGCGAAATATTTTAACGGCGAAATTATTTCCGCCGATTCGCGCCAGGTTTACCGAGGGATGGATATTGGTAGCGGTAAGGATCTCGCCGAGTATGGTGATGTTCCATATCATCTGATCGATATTGTAGAACCCGGCACCGAATATAACCTGTTCCGTTTTCAGCGCGATTGTTTTACCGCTATTGAGGATATCCAGGCCCGAAAAAAAATACCGATTTTATGCGGTGGTACGGGGATGTATCTCGATGCAGTGTTGCGTGGTTATCGGTTGGTTGAAGTCCCTGAAAACCCAATTTTGAGAGCTGAGTTGGAGTTATTAAGTGATGATCAATTAAGGCACAAACTTTTGGAATTGAAGCCAGACCAACATAATATGACCGATCTGGAGGAGCGTTCCCGGCTGATTAGAGCAATTGAAATTGCCCTGGGGGAACAGGATGCCGCCGCAGACCTACCACCGTTGCCGGAAATTAAACCGCTGATCTTCGGTTTACGTTGGCCGCGGCCAGTATTGCGCCAGCGGATTGCACATCGTTTGCAAGAACGTGTAGCGCTGGGGATGATTGAAGAGGTCGAAAATTTACATAAACAGGGAGTTGCTTGGCCGCAACTTGAGTTTTATGGCCTGGAATATCGTTTAGTTGCCCAGTATCTGCAAGGATTGAAAACGAAAGATGGCATGGTGCAGGAACTGACTCAGGCCATTGGTAAATTTGCTAAACGACAAGAAACCTTTTTTCGCAGGATGGAGAAAAAAGGTTTAACAATCCATTGGCTAGAAGGGGAGCAGGAGCCATTTGTGCAGTTGTGTTCCATTGTTGATCAGTACAATCTGAGTCAGGTTTAGTCAGCGGTGTTAGAGCGTCGTTTAGCAAAATATCTACTTTCTCATGGAATTGAGAAAAAATGGAAAATCGCTGGGATCGACCGTAGCGATTTTACCCTTGCTGTTGTTATTCCGGTGTGTGCTGAAAGGGATCACCTCCCAGCGACCCTTGCTTCTTTAGCGGCAAATCCACCTGAATTGTTAGCAGAGACTCTTATCTGTATTGTTGTTAATCAGCGCAAAACTGCGAGCAATAGCTTTAAGCAGGATAATCGCCATACCCTTGGTTGGTTAAGGGGGCAACCCTTTCCCCAATTGCATCTTGGTATTGTGGATGCAACCAGTGAAGGGTTTGAGTTCGAGTCGAAAGATGGTGTTGGGCTGGCTCGAAAAATTGGTTTTGATCTCTGTTTAAGCAAGGTAGCCTGGGAGCAGAAGCCTATTCTTATATCTCTGGATGGCGATACATTAGTCGATAAGCATTATCTGGCAACGATTCGATCCCATTTTCAAACGAGTAAAGTTTCAGGAGCAGTTCTGCCATTTCGTCATCAATCTGGTAGTAATACCCAAATGGAACGAGCGATCCGTCTTTATGAACTCTATTTACGGAGCTATTTGTATGGTCTTACTCAAGCAGGGTCTCCTTATGCTTACCACACCATTGGCAGTGCTTTCTGTTGCTTGGCTGATGGATATATAAAAGCTGGTGGCATGAATCGCCGCTTAGCGGCCGAAGATTTTTATTTTTTACAGAAACTGGCTAAGACCTCGGGCATTGAATTGATTAACGGAACGGTTGTCGCTCCGGCTGCGCGGTTTTCTTCGCGGGTGCCTTTTGGAACTGGACCGACATTACAGCGACAGGTGAAAGAGGCTATTCAATGTTATCAGTTTGTGGGGGTTAAGGGGTTTTCACTACTGAAGCAATGGTTGAGAATTATTGCTGATAATATCGATTTCCCCGCCGAAAAGATTATCTCTCTGGGAAATGAGCTGTCAGCAGAACTGGTCGCTTTTTTAACTGAACTCAACTTTGCAACTGTCTGGCATAAACTACAAAATAACCATGCTACTGCACAACAACGTCTGGCTGCTTTTCATGTCTGGTTTGATGCTTTGCGAACCAGGCAGATGTTGACGCGTTGTGCAGAGGGTGAAAGCGACAATCCGGAACAGTTGGTTGCTGAATTATTACAATGGGGTGGGGGACAGAAAGCGATAAGCGTGAATGAACAGTTGCAGGTGTTAGAGCGCTTACAAGGAATCCCCACCCGCTCTAAGGAGCAGGTGGGAATCTGAAATTTCAAATAGGAAATCCTACCAGGCCAACGGCCTGCATAGGTTAAAGCATTGTCACCCAATTGTGGGTATCTGGTTCCTGGCCATATTGAATGCCAGTTAACTTATTATAGAGATCCATGGTCAGTTTGCCTGGTGTGCCATCGCCGAGCTGAACACATTGATCTTTATAGCAGAAAGAACCGACTGGTGAGATAACAACAGCAGTACCGGTACCAAATGCTTCGCTTAAGCGACCATTTTGGGCGCCTTCCATAACTTCATCAACGGTCAGGGCGCGTTCTTCAATCTCATAGCCCATCTCTTTGAGCAAGGTAAGGGCCGAACGGCGAGTGATACCATCAAGTACGGTTCCATGTAATGGAGAGGTAACAATCTTACCGTCATAGAGGAAGACCATATTCATGCTACCAACCTCTTCAACGTAACGTTTCTCTTTAGCATCAAGCCACAAAACCTGATCATAACCAGCTTCGGATGCTTGCTTGGCTGCATACAGACTGGCAGCATAGTTGCCGCCTGTTTTCGCTTCGCCAGTACCACCTTCAGTTGCACGAACATAGTGATCCGAAATCCAGATTTTAACCGGTGCAATGCCACCTTTATAATAAGCTCCAACCGGGCTCAAGATGATGTAACATAAGTATTTGTTGGCTGGGCGTACACCTAACATGGCTTCGGTTGCGATCATGGTCGGACGGATATAAAGGCTGGTGCCCATACTTTGTGGTACCCAGTCTGCTTCAAGGCGAACCAGCTCGAGCATGGCATCCATAAAAAACTTTTCGTCAACTTCCGGCATACACATACGGCGTGCACTGCGATTAAAACGATCAATGTTATCGGTTGGACGGAACATGGCAATACTGCCGTCGGGGCGGCGGAATGCTTTAAGACCCTCAAAAATTTCCTGAGAATAGTGCAGAACCATCGCTGCTGGATCGAGAGTAAAAGGGCCATAAGGCTCAATACGCGCTGAGTGCCAACCTTGATCACTGTCATATTCCATAACAAACATACGATCAGTAAACAGTTTTCCAAAGGCTAAGCTACTCTCATCAGTAAATTTTTCTTTTTGCTCGGGAACGGGCAGGATCTTAAGTTCCATGACGTGCATTTCTCCTGTGTGAATATCGGCTGCTGCATATATTGGTACAGAGCGTAAAATAGGTATTAATAAACAAACAGTCGTCTAAGCAAAGTTAGACGAACTGTTTGGTCAGTAAAAATCTGAAAAAGCCAGATTATCTGTTAATGTAAGCTATATTTTTTAACATAGCAGGCAATTTAGCTGCAAGATTATCCGTACCCCCTGAGACGTATTTCTGCTCTATCGGCTTGAGAGATGGACGGTTTTCAATTACAGTTGCAGTCAGAGATTGCATAAGCAGATCTTTTGAACTCAATGATCAAATTCATTTGTTGATTACTCTTATACGCTTAATTACAAAAAATTCCATATCTTTAAAAATGAAAAGGGCTGCTGATGGATAAAAAAGAAGATGTGCTCCAACAGGTTATTGATGCAGGGGCGTTACCAACCTTATCGACAGTTGCTTCCAAGCTGATTGAAATAACAGCGAAGGAAGAAACCACTGCGCTGGAAATATCGCGTCTTATTGCTCAGGATGTCTCCCTTTCGACCAAAATTCTGAAGGTGGTCAATTCTTCTTTTTATAATTTTCCTAATGAAGTCGGCACGATACAGCAAGCTGTTGCCATTCTTGGTACCAGGGCTGTCCGTAGTCTGGTGTTGTCCTTTTCATTTTTACACATGGAGCGGCCACGGCATGGGGGAGGTTTTAGCTATGAAGGTTTTTGGGAAGAGTCTCTGGCGGCAGCGGTAGCATCAAAGCTGATCATGTCTAAAGTTTCCGATATCGATCCTGAAGAAGCCTTTACCGTCAGTCTGTTACAGAACCTGGGAAAATTGATTTTAGCGTGCGCTTTTAAAGAACAGTATGATGATCTTCTGCTGCGTGCAGAAGGGAGTGAAAAACGCTTGCTCGAGTTGGAAGCAGAAGAGCTAGGCGCCACCCATGCCTATATTGGTGGAGAAGCTGCCAAGCACTGGCGTTTTCCAGATAGTTTGACCGTACCGATTATGTATCATCATGAGCCGGCAAAATATACCGGCAATGATGCCAGCCTTAAACTAGTTACCCAGGTTGTCCATCTGGCTGCGTTGATTTCAAATATGATGTATTCAGGTCATCCCATCACTTATCATGCCCCGTTTCGAGAACGCGCTCAGAAAATGTTCAATCTCGATGGCAAGGCGATTGATGATATTTTGACTCAGGCCAATGTCGAGGTTGCCAATGCGGCCAAATATTTTGGCTTGAAAATCAGTGGAACTCAATCGATTCCCGAGTTGTTGCAACAGGCGAATATTGAGCTGAGTCTGCTCAATATGAGCTATGACCAGATGAACCGTGAATTGGTTCAGGCCAAAATGCAACTGGAAAAATTGACAGCTGATCTGGAAGAAAAAAATCAATATCTGGAAGGAATTGCCAACCTTGATGGCTTGACGGAAATTTATAACCACCGCTATTTTCAGGAATTTCTCGATAAAGAATTAAGCCGCAGTCTGCGTTTGCAGCATGGGTTAAGTCTGGTTTTGGCCGATGTCGATAATTTTAAAAAGTTCAATGATTTCTATGGTCATCAAGCAGGTGATTTCGTTTTGAAAGAAGTCGCTGGTTTATGTCAGGAGTTAACCCGGGAATATGATCTGGTGGCGCGTTATGGCGGAGAAGAATTTGTTTTTGTATTGCCTGAAACAGAACTGAATGACGCTCTTGCTGCTATGGATAAAGTCAGAGAAGCTATTGAGCAGCATTCATTTGAATATGAAGGTGACAGTTACAACGTGACCATCAGTTTTGGCGTTGCTTATTTCTCTGTGAAAGAAAAAGGACTTAAAAAGAATGAACTGATCGAACGTGCTGATAAGGCTCTTTATTCAGCCAAAAAGAAAGGGCGCAACCGGGTTGAGCCTTACGTTGAGAAAACTGGATGGTTTGGTAAAGGGAAGTAAGGGGTTGAGTTGGTAATGATAGCCACGAAGGCACAAAGATACCAAGATTATTTCAACGCAGAGACCCAGAGCACGCTGAGAAAATCAAACCGCTCACCAGGTGCTGAGGTTTTGACTTTCTCAAAAAAAGAGAACCGTTTCTCGCTGCGTTCTTCGCATCTTAGCGTCTCTGCGTTGAGAGTTCTTAAAGGTCTTCTTGGTGTCTTAGTGCTTGGTGGCCAAAGGACAATCTGAAACCTCGTTCTCAGGCCGGATAAAGGTAAGCGATGAAACAATCAGATCAAAAGCTTCTTGGTTCAGTCCGCCAACAATTACACGAAATCATCTTCGAGGCAGATACTCCAGCGGGTAAACTTTTCGATGTTCTGCTGATTCTCAGTATTCTTATCAGCGTTGTCGTTGTCATGCTTGATACTGTCGCTGCTTTACATGTCAGTTACGGTTCAGTTTTTTTCCTGCTTGAATGGTTTTTTACGCTTCTCTTTACCGTTGAATACCTGTTGCGTTTAAGTTGTATCGGCCGACCGCTGAAATATAGTGGCAGTTTCTACGGCATCATCGATTTATTGTCCATTCTGCCCAGCTATGTCAGTCTGTTTTTACCTGCTGGTAAGTATTTTATGGTGATTCGGATACTACGGCTACTGCGGGTCTTCAGGGTTTTAAAGCTGGTGCAGTATGTCGGCGAATCAAACTATTTGCAGCGAGCGCTATGGGCCAGTCGGCGTAAAATTCTGGTGTTTATGTTTGCCGTCAGTTTGTTGATGGTCATCTTTGGGGCGATCATGTATATTGTCGAAGGACCAGAGTATGGCTTTACCAGTATTCCCCGCTCAATCTATTGGGCCGTGGTGACCATGACCACGGTCGGCTATGGTGATATCTCCCCCCAGACCAGTCTTGGTCAGGCGATAGCATCGTTGGTTATGATCGTTGGTTACGGTATCATTGCGATTCCAACCGGTATTGTAACCTCGGAGTTAACCTTTAATCGCCACGTTTCAACTCAGGCCTGCCCCGAATGTGGTGCTGAAGGACATGATGCCGATGCATGTTTCTGTAAAGACTGTGGGACCGAACTGAATCCGTAAGCGTGGTGATGAAATAACGGCAGAAAGGATGTATTGCCATATCGCCCCTACAACTACGGTACTCAATCTCAGCAATTTCGTAGGGGCGTATGGCATACGCCCGCAACTGTGACCTCTGAAATTTCATATCTGAAATCCTGCCGAAGACGAATTATTCGGGGATCTGATCCAACTCTTCCCAGCGTGCGTAGGCAACTTCAAGGTCTTTTTCAGCCTGTTCCAACTGTTCTTTCAGAGCGGTAATTTTACTGCCATCTGCCTCTTTATAAAGTTCTGGGTCGGCAAGTTGAGAATGCAATTCTCCCTGTAAGGTTTCCAGCTGATCAATCCGTTCTGGTAATTCCTCAAGTTCACGTTTTTCTTTAAACGAGAGTTTGCGCGGTTTTTGCTTTCGCGGTGGCTCAGGCTTGGCTTTCTTTTCTTTGCTGATAGGTTTTTCCGGCTCTTGCATGGCCAGCCAGTCATCATAACCACCAATAAATTCTTCAACTTTTCCTTGGCCTGCGAAAATAAGGGAACTGGTAACAATATTATTCAAAAAGCTACGGTCGTGACTGACCAGCAGCACAGTCCCTTTATAGTCTGCGACCAGTTCTTCGAGCAGATCAAGGGTTTCCATATCCAAATCATTGGTCGGTTCGTCCAGGATCAACAGGTTGGCTGGTTGCAGGAATAGTTTGGCCAATAACAGGCGATTTTTTTCCCCACCCGATAAAACTTTGACTGGAGTCCGGGCGCGATCAGGCGTAAACAGGAAGTCTTGCAGGTACCCGTAAACGTGGCGTGGTTTATCTCCAATAAGAACCTGATCATGGTCTTCGGCAATATTGTATTTAACGGTGGCTTCTTCGTTAAGCTGATCACGCATTTGGTCAAAATAGGCGACCTGTAGGTTTGTTCCGTGAATCAACTTTCCTGCCGTTGGTTGTAGCTCACCGGTCATCAGTTTCAATAGCGTTGATTTTCCAGTACCATTGGGACCAATAAGACCTATACGGTCACCACGCATGATGCGCAAATTAACATTGTCGATGATCGTGGTACTGTCATCGTAAGAAAAAGAAACAGTTTTTGCCTCGGCAACCATTTGGCCACTGCGTGGCGCTTCATCCAACTGCAGCTTAACTTTGCCGGTCCGTTCGCGGCGTTGGCGACGCTCTTCGCGCATCTTTTGTAAATCACGAACACGCCCCATGTTCCGGGTGCGACGGGCTTTAATTCCTTTACGAATCCAGACTTCTTCTTCAGCCAGTTTTTGATCGAACCGGGCCCATGATTTTTCTTCGGCGTGTAAAACGTCTTGTCGGCGTTCCTGATAGGTTGAAAAGTCACATTTGTAATCGTGGAGTTGCCCTCGGTCTAGCTCAAGAATGCGGGTTGCTAAGTTGGCGGCAAAAGTTCGGTCGTGACTAATAAACATTAAAGTTTTACGCAGTTTAAGAAGGAAGGTCTCCAGCCATTTAATCGCGTCAATATCGAGGTGGTTGGTCGGCTCATCCAGCAGGATCAGGTCGGGTTCATGGCTTAGAGCTGCCGCTAATAACACCCGTCTCTTTTGTCCACCAGATAAAGACGTGACTTGAGCTTCAGGGTTGAGCTCCAACTGGCTGATAGCCTGTTCAATTTGAATCCTTGCCAGAGTGTCTTGACTGTCAGTGTGTTGTTCCTCAAGGTAATGGAGGATAGTCCCATTCCAGTCGCTAGGAAACTCCTGAGGAACATACGCTGTATGGATACCCTGCTGGCGAATAATATCACCGCTGTCGGCAGGAAAGTCTCCGTTTAAAATGTGGAGCAGGGTAGATTTACCGGCACCATTACGGCCTAACAGGCAGATCCGGTCACCTGATTCTATCTGCAAGTTGACTTTATCGAGTAGTAAAGGTCCGCCAAAAGCAAGGCAGACCTGATTGAGGGATAATATATTCATAGTAAATCTAAGCAGACCTGATGGGGATCAGTGTTTGTCCAATTGATAAAGAACAAGGTGGCTCTCGCTCTTGCCAATAATATTAGCTCCTTTAAAGCGCACCAAGGTGACTAATTCTTGTTTTCCATCGTTATCAGCATCCGCAATCGTCAAGTCTGCAAGGTAGGCTTTTTGATCGATGGTATGCCATTGTTCTTTAAGCGTTGTGCCATCCCAATTAAACGCAATGATCCGACTGGGATTGTAGTTACGGTAGTGTTCAAGGAAGCGCGAGCCATCATTTTGTGGAACGAGGATGGTGTTAGCGGATATTTTACTGATCTTAGGCTGTATCCAATAAGCACGGTCTAGTTCATTACTGTTACCACTCATGGTTTTGAAGCCCGTTTCAGAGCCACCAAAATCATCACCAGAACTCCATAATCCTTTACCTATAGGGGACATAACTTCTAAACTGCCTTGAGCGGAAATGGCAGCAAATAATGAGGTATCGTCTGGAGCCCTAAAAGAGGTTAAAGCAAAAATCGGTGTGCCCGCGGGTAAATTTAGTGGCATGCTTTTTTTAACCTGGTTGTCGCTCCATTCCATACGGGATATCGGTCCTGAAAATGGCTTGTCCAATGATCCGATTTGTTGGCCGTATAGTTCCTGGCCATGGTCTGAAGTTGCCATGGCTCTTAAGAACCAGGGAGACTTTTTACCAAGACGAGTAAATTTTGCATTTTCGAAGTGTAAAATTTGTGAATTAAGCTTTTTGGCATCATTAATAGAATTAACAATGATTTCGGGTACGCCATCGCCGGTCAAGTCGATAGAATCAAGGCCAAGTATTGTCGTAGCTGCATTAACTTTGACTGTAGTTAGTTTATCAATTTGTCCTGCGATGATACGAACAATGTGAATGGTGTTGTCCGCAACCAGAGCAATTTCCTGATGCTTATCATTATCGAAGTCACCAACAGTGACCGCAGTAGGTTTGCCGCCAAACGGAGTACTCGTCCAGACATCTGAATTTTGGTCGCCACTATATATGATGCCGGGAGCATTGAGGCGGGAATCTCCTCCTCCTAAACCGATGCTGTCAAGCATTCCATTGACAGTTGAATTGAGAACTGAAGAGCTCTCTTGCCCCGATTTGATCGAAAAGGGGTCAGGCTTTACAGTCGTGGTAGCTGGAAGGCTTGGGGTGGCAACAACAGGATCAGAAGAATCCTGAGTAAATTGGTATTGCTTTAGGGTCAGATCATTCTCATCTTTAATAACAATGTTATTATTAATGTAGCTGAAATGCAGAATGGCATTGTCCGCACCCCAGCTTAGTTGTGGTAAGGCAGAGAGCAGTTGTTTTTTGATGGTTTGGGGAACGGTTGCATCCAGGACGGCTGGCACTTGCTCAAAGCGTTTAACTTTGGCGCCTTTAACGGGTTTGGTCGCGGCTTGAATAAGCTTAGTATAGGAATAACCACTTTTAGCCCGTGTGACTTGCAGGTAACCAACCGGACGATCTAACGTTCCCAGAACTTCTTTGGTCTCTGGATGAATGACTTTTTGCCCCTCTTCAATAAGAGTAAAAATATCACCTTCATTTACGCCACTGCTGATATCCAGGTCAATGAGATATTCACCCGCGACTGGCATAATAATAACACCTTCGAGAGGCGAAAAATCCTGTTTGATAATTTCTGTTTGAGCGAAAGAAAAAGTACAGAAGGTAAAGATCAGAGTTACAGTTGTCGCAAAAATATGTCTCATTAGTTTTTTACCTGCAATGGGTGTGAATTGGTTAAGCAGTACAGTTTGAAGGTCTCTTTGATGAAGGGCATTCTAGCTGGTTTTTGTGAAAATGAAAAGATGTACGAAAGGCAATAAATAAAAAAGCCCGCTGCATAAGCAGCGGGCTTTAATGGAACGTTCTAGGCTTCTAAATGGATTAGAAGTTTACGAACAGACCCATACCAGCAACAATTTGGTTGTCGCTGTCTGAATCTTCGCTGTCTTCATCCCAGCTGGTGTACTGCAGAGTAGCGTCCAGGTAGGTGTTGGTCATCAGCTTGTAAGAAGAAGCAAGAACGATTTGTACTGCAGAATCAACAGTAGTCAACGCATCATCATCGTCTTCTGGCATCAGGTAAGAAAGGCTACCAGCAAGGCTGAGTTCTTCAGTGGCTTTAACTTTAACGTTACCGTTGAGGCCGATAAGACCAGCGTTACCGAAGGCATTGAAAGGACGGTTGAAGTGCAGACCTTTTTCACCAGCCATGCTACCGAGGATAGCGGTCAGTGGCTTCCAGTTGTTGAAGTCGTTACCCAGGACACTGTACTGAACTTCAGAACCATCGCTGTCAGCAGCCATAGCGTAGAGGACTTTACCACCAACGGTAACGGTTTCGGTAGCAGCGAAGTCAGCTGCCAGGACCAGTTGGGTACCCATAGCGTCAACGTCTTCGGAAGCGTCGCCAGTGAAGTAAGCGAATTCACCAGACAGAGTCAGAGCGTCGAAGCCTGCGCTAGCATTCACACCAAGTACATAAACAGCTTCGTCATCACCGTTTTGGCCACCGACGAAAGCATCAAATTTGACGGCGTCCATTTTTTGACCATAATTAAGAGCCCAAACGTAATCATCAGCAGCGTCAGTGCTACCTTGATCATCAGTCAGGAAGACAAAAGCTTTAACTGGACCAGAAGTAACCAGGAAACCAGTGCTTTCAACGTCAACAGTGTAGTTACCTACGCTGGCGAATTGCTGACCAGCACGCAGCTTGAAGCTACCGAAGTCGAGGTCGAGGTGAGCGCGGTCCCACTGGATAGCGCCAGTAGTGGTTTCATCATTTTTACGCAGACCGAAACCGTCTACACTGTTACCCCAGTTAGATTCAGTGATGTCAAAACGGAAAGTAACGCTAACGCCGTCAGCGATGCTGTATTTACCGCCGGTACGCAGACGCTGATCAATAGTAGATGCAGTGCTGTCAGTGTCATTGTCAACATAGAAAGCACGAACACGCATTTGACCACTCATGCTCAGACGGTCTTCTGCCATTACAGGTGTTACCATTGCTGCGATCGCCAGCAGGACGATCATTACTTTCAAAATTCTGCTCATTTTTTGTTACCTCCTAGGTAAGAAAATTGCCGAACCATTCGGCGCTTGAAAACTCTGTTTCACTCTGCTCAGTGAACTTAATTTTCTTTGTGTTGTTGTTAATGCTCAGCTTTCAGGCTGAACATCAAATTCGTAACCACAGGCCGGGCACTTAACGCGTATGGTCTTCGGTGTGCCAGCACATGCGGTTAAAGACATTAGTAAAATTGCTAACATGGACAACGCTATGAACTTGTACAATGTGATCTTTCCCCGGTCAACCCAATTAAATCAATAATTAATGATTTTTATGTTTAGCATTAACTGTGCCAGGAAATAATGTTTTATATTTCTTATGACCAAGTTATTGAAAAACTGTTAATTTTTAAATGAATGTTTCTATTCATCTGTAATTGTTAGAGTCTCTTTTTGTTGTGCCATTGCAACACTTTGTGTGGATTGTATACCACAGCGGGAGTGTTTTAATTTAACACACCAATAATTGCTATCTTTGCGCTGCGAGCAACTGATTGATCTCACTCGTTAGCTCGTCTTTCGTCAGTGGTCCTGTGTCGCTATGTAAATTAAAGTGCTGATCGACAATAATCATTCTCGGGATAGTATAGATATTGAAGCGTTTTGCGATTTCTCCCTGGTCAATTAATACGAAATCAGCTGGTTTCATTTTTGAATTGGTAAGCGATTTTTTTACAACGGCTACAGGTTCCTGAACATAGACATCGACATACTTAATACCATGTTTTGTCAAAAGGTTGCCGATTTCAGCAATTGTAGTACTTTGTTCTTTGCAGGAAGGGCACCAGGTTGTGCCTATTTTCAGTATGAAGGGGGTACCCTTAAGTTGTGCAAAGTCAAAATTATCGGTTTCCAGTGTTTGTCCTGACAGCTTGGGAAATTCATCTCCTTTTTGTAAGGCGAAACAAGTAACCGGCAAAATCAAAAGTGCCAGCAATAGGGTTGCTATAAATTTTAATCGATCGCGCATAATCACCTGACGGTAAAGGCCTGGTTGGTTATGTTAAGCTAGTACGACAAAACGCAGTTAGTATATTGCTTTGATCGTTTTAGTCAAATTAAAAAAAAATAAGGATTCGGTTGGGGGCATTTTGAGTGGAATTTCAAGACAGGGGCGAGCATGGGGAGAGAGTGCTGAGGCCTTAAAAAGGGATGCTCTCGCCCGTTCGTTGCACTCTCTGGAGCCGCAAAGATCGCAAAGGAAGATCTGTTCTTTTGGTTTACCTCACTGCTGTCTCACAGTTAGACCTATAAAATAAAAGGCTTAGAGCCTCCTTGTGTTACAATGAATTCGCCAAAACACATTAAAAACAAGGAGTTCTAAGCCATGGCGCATTGTAGCACTGTTCTATCTCAAATAGTACGAATTTTCCCGAGACATGAATTTCAGGCTCTGGCAAATAAATATCATGCCGGTCAGAAATTCCGCTCGTTTTCCCGCTGGACACAGTTCGTTGCTCTGCTGACGGCACAACTGACCGGCCGCGATAGCCTGCGGGATATTGTTGAAAATATGACTGCCCAAGCTGAAAAGCTCTACCATCTCGGGATCAAACCGTTCAGCCGGGCAACACTAAGCCGAGCCAATGAGCAGCAACCGCACAAGCTGTACGAGGCGCTGTTTCTCCGGTTGATGAACCGTTGCCAGTCGCTGGCCCCGAGAAACAAGGCGTTCAAGCTTAAAGGCAAGATCTACCTGCTCGATGCCTCGCTGGTGGATCTGACGCTGTCGCTGTTTCCTTGGGCTCAGTATCGTAAAGGTAAAGGAGCGGCAAAGCTTCATATCGGACTGGATGCCGACGGTTATCTGCCCGCGTTTGTCAACATGACACCTGGCAAGGAGCATGAAATCAACGTTGGCCGGGAACTTGATCTGCCCAAAGGATCTTACGTTGTGTTCGACCGGGGCTATACCGATTATTCCTGGTATCAAGAGTTGACCGAAGACGGTGTCTTTTTCGTCACGCGCCTAAAAAGCAATGCGGTCACGATTCCTGGTCCACTGCGCAGGGGGCGTAAAAGCCCTGGGGTGTTGCGCGATCAGCAGATCAAACTCAAGGGCATTGACGGCACCTATCGCAAGGTTCGCTATCTGGACGATGAGACCGGCATGACCTATGAGTTTCTGACCAATGCGCTAGACCTATCGGCGGCAACGGTCGCTCGCCTGTACAAAGAACGCTGGCAGATTGAGCTGTTCTTCAAATGGATCAAGCAGAATCTGCGAGTTAAGAGCTTTCTGGGGACATCCTTCAATGCTGTGATGACTCAACTCTGGATTGCTCTGTGTGCCTATCTGGTGCTGGCATTTCTGAAGTTTCAGTCGAAACTTCAGCACTCCATGCAGCAGATGTTGCGGTTATTACAGTTAAATTTGTTCGAGCGGCGCAATTTTCTGGAGCTATTTGCACCACCCAAACCCAAATTATCGTTGTGCGACAAGCAGTTGTCGCTCATTTGAAACTATGAGACAGCAGTGGGTTTACCTATTAAAAAAGATATTCTCGGCGTTCTTAGCGATCTCAGCGAGAGGAAGGTTTTGCTTTTAAGGCACTCTTATCTGATTTGATCTGCAGCAAAGAAGAGGGTTCTAAAAAGAACAGGGCAGACGCTGTGGCCTGCCCTGTTTGCTTTGTTATTCTTTATTAGTGCTGAGGCTGGCAGATTTCGGTCAGAACGCCGCCGCTTGCTTTTGGGTGAATAAAAGCAATCAGGTTGTTGTGAGCGCCCAAGCGTGGTTTTTCGTCGATCATACGAATGCCTTTAGCCATCTGGTCAGCAATAGCTGCTTCGATATCTTCAACTTCGTAAGCAACGTGATGAACGCCTTCACCTTTTTTCTCGATGAATTTTGCAATTGGAGAATCTTCGCTGGTTGCTTCGAGAAGCTCGATGCGGGTTTCGCCAGTTACCAGAAAGGCGACCTTAACTTTTTGTTCTTCCACAACTTCAGTTCCTTCAAATTCCATGTTAAGCATGTCGCGGTAGAAAGGAATTGATGTCTCAAGGTCTTTTACTGCTACGCCGATATGGCTTACTTTTTTAGTCATTGCTTTAGTGCTCCTTTTTTTCAACGCAGAGGCGCTGAGACTTTAGAGTACGCAGAGAAAAATAATTTAGTTGCATCTACGTACATTAGTTTCTGGTAAGTTGTTTACGACTCGGTGAAAGCCATTTTTTATATAACGTTCCCCGAAGTTAATGACCAGCCTAAGGTGTTTTTTTGACAGTCTCAGGTAGGTCAGCAGTTGTGATGCAAAAACCGGATTGTATGTTTCAACACTTTTGATCTCTATTATGATCTTGTCTTCGACAATCATATCTGCAAACAATGGTTGTTTAATTGATCTTCCTTTATAAATAATCGGAACTTTTGTTTGTCTTGCTACGCTAAGACCACGTAGTTGTAGTTCAACAGTAAGAGCTTCTTCGTAAATTGATTCAAGTAGTCCTGGACCACCAAGTGTTTTATGAACCTCAATTGCTGAATCGAGAATAATACCGCTTAATTGGTTAAGGCCTTGGCTTTTCTCTGCGCTCCTCTCCAACACTTATCCCCCTCTGCGTTGAAAAAAATCAGTACCTCTTAAATGCTTCCAATAATCTTCTTGCGGCCACACTTGGTGATGTTGAACCGCTGGCGACGCCTGTTTGAACGCGGTCGATCATGGCGGTAATATTTTTGTCCTGCATGAACTGATCCTTCAGGCCGTCCATAACCATGGTCCACATCCAGTCGGTAGCTTGCAGGCGACGTTTGTCTTCAAATTCATTATGCTCTTTCATGATTTTGACAAAGTCTTCAATCATATCCCAGATTTCAGTGATGCCCTGGTTGTGTAAAGCACTGCATAGCATCGCCGGGACTTGCCAGTGACGACTTTTGGGTTTTAGCAGGTGTAAAGCATTAATGTATTGGCTTTTGGCAAGTTCAGCTTTCGGGCGGTTGTCGCCTTCGGCTTTATTAATGACAATCGCATCTGCGATTTCCATGACCCCTTTTTTGATACCCTGCAGTTCGTCACCAGCATTGGCAAGTTGCAGCAGTAAGAAAAAGTCAACCATGGAGGCGACGGTGATTTCCGACTGTCCAACACCAACCGTTTCGACAATGATAACATCATACCCTGCAGCTTCGCAGACCATCATCGTTTCGCGGGTTTTACGAGCTACGCCACCAAGGGTATCGCCAGAAGGAGAAGGACGTATAAAGGCATCTTTTTCGCGTGCCAGGAGCTCCATACGGGTTTTGTCCCCTAGGATAGAGCCGCCGGATAATTGTGATGATGGGTCAACAGCAAGGATAGCGACTTTGAGTCCTCTTTTAAGCAGGTCCATCCCTAAGGCTTCGATGGTAGTACTTTTGCCAACTCCGGGAACACCGGAGATCCCAACCCGTATAGATTTACCTGTGTGTGGCATTAAAATGTCAAGCAGTTCGCCTGCTTTGGCATTGTGGTCGGGATTGCGGCTTTCGATCAGGGTGATAGCTTTAGCGAGAGAGCGAAGATTGCCGGATAGCACACCGTCAGCTATTTGTTGATTGGTTAACATAGAATAACGCCTGATTTTCTCAACGCAGAGACGCGAAGGTGCAGAGTGTCGCAGAGGAGATCCTGATACTCAGAAAAAAACGAGCGAGAGGCAGAGCGGACTCAGCGGTTTTTATCTTTACGTTGTCTTGGTATAATGATTTTGCAACTAAATGCTTAAGGATTTTCACCTTAAAATGCATAAGGCGCGGAAATGAAAAAGGATTTCCTAGAGAATTTCTCTGCGAATCCTCTATCTTCTCCGCGCCTCTGCGTTGATGCTTTTAGTTAAGCTTATTTACCCTCGATAGCATCCAGGGTCTGGGTTGCTGAAGTGATGATCGGAGTACCAGGGCCAAAGATCTTAGCGGCACCTGCTTCGTACAGAGCATCGTAGTCCTGGTGAGGAATAACACCACCACAGACAATCTTGATGTCTTCAGCACCAAGTTTTTTCAGTTCGTCGCGCAGTTGTGGAACCAGGGTCTTGTGACCCGCTGCAAGACTGGAAACGCCAACGACATGGACGTCATTTTCAACGGCCATTTTGGCAGTTTCTTCAGGGGTCATGAACAGTGGGCTAACATCAACGTCGAAACCGGCGTCAGCATAAGCAGTAGCAACAACTTTAGCGCCACGGTCGTGACCGTCCTGACCCATTTTTGCGATCAGAATACGAGGACGACGACCTTCGCTGGTTGCGAATGCTTCAACACGTTTGGTCAGATCACTGAAATCAGTATCTTCATTCACGACAGAACCATATGCTCCTGAAACAAGTTTGATTTCAGCACGGTGACGGCCGAAAACTTTTTCCATTGCGTCAGAAATTTCACCAACAGAAGCACGCAGGCGAGCTGCATCAACGCTAAGTGCCAGCAGGTTGCCTTCGCCTTTTTCGCAAGCAGCGGTGATAGCATCCAGAGCTTCCTGGCATGCTTTTTCATCACGATCAGCGCGCATTTTGGTAAGACGCTTGATCTGTGAATCGCGAACAGCAGTGTTGTCGATGTCGAGAACTTCGATTGGATCTTCTTTTGCCAATTTGTACTTGTTAACACCAACGATAACGTCGCGGCCGGAATCGATAGCGGCCTGCTTTTTGGCTGCGGATTCTTCAATACGCAGTTTAGGCATACCGGACTCGATAGCTTTGGTCATGCCGCCAAGCTCTTCGATTTCATCAAGAATTTTCTGTGCTTCGTCGATCAGCTGCTTGGTCAGGGTCTCAACATAGTAAGAACCGCCGAGTGGATCGATGACTTTACAGATTTGAGTTTCTTCCTGAATGATCAGCTGGGTGTTACGAGCGATACGGGCACTGTGGTCAGTTGGCAGGGCAATCGCTTCGTCAAGTGCGTTGGTGTGCAGAGACTGGGTACCACCCAGAACAGCAGCCATAGCTTCGATAGTGGTCCGCACAACGTTGTTGTAAGGATCCTGCTCGGTCAGGGACCAACCTGAAGTCTGACAGTGGGTCCGTAGCATGGTTGATTTTGGGTTCTTTGGGTTGAACTGTTTGATCAGTTTAGCCCACAGGAAACGAGCTGCACGCAGCTTGGAGATTTCCATGAAGAAGTTCATGCCCATAGCGAAGAAGAAAGACAGACGAGGTGCAAAGGCATCGATGTCGAGGCCATTCTTCATAGCAGCGCGAGCGTACTCAAGACCATCAGCCAGGGTAAAGGCCAATTCAAGAGCGGCGTTGGCGCCAGCTTCCTGAATATGGTAACCGGAGATGGAAATTGAGTTGAAACGTGGCATGTACTGGCTGGTGTATTCCATGATGTCGCCGATAATCTTCATGGAAGGTGTTGGTGGGTAAATGTAAGTATTACGCACCATGAATTCCTTGAGGATATCGTTCTGGATGGTACCAGCAAGTTGCTCAGGCTTAACGCCTTGCTCTTCAGCAGCGACAATGTAGTTAGCCAGGATAGGCATAACAGCACCGTTCATGGTCATAGAAACGGAAACTTTGTCGAGTGGAATGCCATCAAAGAGAATCTTCATGTCTTCGACAGAGTCGATTGCAACACCAGCTTTACCGACATCGCCAACAACGCGTGGGTGATCGGAATCGTAGCCACGGTGCGTTGCCAGGTCGAATGCTACAGACAGACCCTGCTGGCCAGCAGCGAGGTTACGCTTGTAGAAAGCATTGGATTCCTCAGCGGTTGAGAACCCAGCGTACTGACGAACAGTCCATGGACGTCCAGCATACATACTCGCCATTGGACCACGGACGAATGGTTCGAGACCTGGCAGGGTGTCAGAAGTTTCAAAACCTTCGGTGTCAGCAGCGGTATACAATGGCTTAACGGTAATGCCTTCGGGTGATTCCCACTTGAAGTTGGAAAGGTCGTCGGTTTTCTTTTCTTTCTTTACCTTTTCTTCCCAATCGGCAAGCGTTTTCTTTTCGAAAATACTCATAATGTAATAGTCCTTCTCTCAGTTCTGCGTTTTGTCTTTTCAAACGGTTTGGTTACGAATGAAATTTCCAGCGGGGATTATAAACAGAAAACGTCCTAATTATGAATGCCGGTCAGCTACTGAATCAAGCCGGTTACGCAAAATTATTAACGTGTAACAACAGCTAACACCTGAATGGGGCGATCTTCTTTAAGGAGGAGGCGGTGTTTTACTGAGGAGTCAAGATAGATGGCGTCGCCTGCATTTAAAATAAAGCGTTCGTCGTCTAGTATGATTTCGGCTGTTCCTTTAATAATTAACAGAAATTCTTCCCCTTCATGGCTGTAAAGGGTCTCTTCCTGAGCACGTTCATTGATGGTGACCAGGAATGGTTCCATTTTTTTGTTGTGCTTATGATAACACAGTGCCTCGTAAGTGTAACCGTGGTCTGTTCCCAGGGTAGAAATAACCGGGCCAATGGTCCGGCGTTCATTGCGGCGAACAATTTCGTAAGGAACATTACGGTCTGATTCTTCAAAAAAGTGGCTCATTTTTACATCGAAAAAACGAGCTATTTTGGATAGTGTTGCTATAGGTGGAGAAACGTTGTTATTTTCAATCTGAGAAATGAGGGCAGGAGAAAAGCCGGTTTCGTCCGCAACGTCTTGGAGGGTTAACTTTTGTTGTTTTCTGAGGACCTTTATTTTGGGGCCAATATTGAATTCCATGACGTTTCCGCTAGAAATTTAGTGAAAATAAAAAAGCGTTATATAAACGTATAGCGGACAGTCTTATAAATGTCAATATGATTTCATTTGTGTGGAGTGTCTAAATTGTTAACAGAGGTTGCTGTCAGGCTGGTACGCTGTTGTTGTAATTAAAAAGCATGCTCTTGCCGAGGGTTGTCGTGGAAAAATTACTTGACAATATCGATATGGTTATTATTATGCCTGATTGTTAGCACTCGAAGGCAATGAGTGCTAACAATGCTCAGCAACCGGTACCCGGATGCTTTTAGAGCTTTCAAACATACCAACTATAACGGCCAATGGCCAGATTAATGGATGTGAAAGGAGATTTTCAGAATGAACATCAGACCGTTACAAGATCGTATCATCGTTGAGCGTGTTGAAGAGGAAACTAAAACTGCAGGTGGCATTATTATTCCTGATACCGTTTCTAAGGAAAAGCCGCAAGAAGGTAAAGTTGTTGCAGCCGGTAAGGGTAAAGTAACTGCTGAAGGTAAGGTTCTTCCTCTTGACGTTAAAGAGGGTGATCGTGTTCTGTTCGGCAAGTATGCTGGTAGCGAAATTAAAATTGACGGTAGTGAATACCTGATTATGCGTGAAGACGATATCCTCGGTATCGTAGAGTAATTTGTTGCGTCCTTTTCCTTGCTGGCTTCAAATTTATTCATAAGCCAAAAATTGTACATATGAGGATAAAGGCAGAATGCACGCTGATAATTTTTAAACATAGATAAAAACTTATTAAATTAAGGGGTTTTATATCATGGCAAAAGAAATTTTGTTTTCCGGAGAAGCTCGCGCCAAGATTCTTGATGGCGTAAACACTTTGGCTGATGCTGTTAAAGTTACTCTCGGTCCTAAAGGCCGTAATGTTGTTATTGAAAAATCATTTGGTGCTCCGTTGATCACCAAGGACGGTGTTTCAGTCGCTAAAGAAATCGAACTGGAAGACAAGTTCGAAAACATGGGCGCTCAACTGGTTAAAGAAGTTGCTTCTAAGACTTCTGACGTCGCTGGCGACGGTACTACTACTGCTACTGTTCTGGCTCAGGCTATTTACCAGGAAGGTGTCAAGCTGGTTACCGCTGGTCATAACCCTATGGAAATCAAGCGTGGTATTGACAAAGCTGTAGCAGCCGCTGTTGTTTCATTGCAGGAACTGTCTAAGCCGGTTCAGGATCATAAAGAGATTGCTCAGGTTGGTACTATCTCTGCTAACAGCGATGACACCATTGGTAACATCATTGCTGAAGCTATGGAAAAAGTTGGTAAAGAGGGTGTTATTACCGTTGAAGAAGCTAAGTCAATGGAAACCTCTCTTGAAACTGTTGAAGGTATGCAGTTTGACCGTGGTTACCTGTCACCTTACTTTGTTTCTGACGCCGAGCGTATGGAATGCGCTATGGACGATCCATTGATTCTGATCTACGACAAGAAGATCAGCACCATGAAGGATCTTCTCCCCGTTCTTGAGCCAGTTGCTAAGCAGGGTCGTCCATTGATGATCATTGCTGAAGATGTTGATGGCGAAGCTTTGGCGACTTTGGTTGTTAACAAGCTGCGTGGTACCATTAACGTTTGTGCTGTTAAAGCTCCTGGTTTCGGCGATCGTCGTAAAGCAATGCTCGAAGATATCGCTATCTTGACCGGTGGTCAGGTGATTTCTGAAGAGGTTGGCTTCAAGCTCGAAAATGCAACTGTTGATATGCTTGGTACTGCTAAGCGTATTGTTGTTGACAAAGAAAACACCACTATCGTTGATGGTGCTGGTGCCGAAGCTGATATCGAAGGTCGTGTTAAACTGATCCGTGGTCAGATCGAAGAGACCTCCAGTGATTACGATCGTGAAAAGCTGCAAGAGCGTCTTGCTAAGCTGGTTGGTGGTGTTGCCGTTGTTAAAGTTGGTGCTGCTACTGAAACCGAAATGAAAGAAAAGAAAGCTCGTGTTGAAGATGCTCTGCACGCAACCCGCGCTGCTGTTGAAGAAGGCATCGTCCCTGGTGGTGGTGTTGCCCTGCTGCGTTGTCTGCCTGCTGTTAAAGCTCTTGAGCTTCCAGGTGAGCAGCAGTTCGGTGTTCAGCTGGTTCTGCGTGCTCTTGAAGCTCCACTGCGTCAGATTGCTAAAAATGCTGGTGTTGAAGGTGCTATCGTTGCTGACAAAGTTCTCAACGGTGAAAATGCATTCGGTTTCAACGCTGCTAATGACGAGTACTGCGACATGCTTGAGCTCGGTATCATTGATCCAACTAAAGTTACCCGTAGCGCATTGCAAAATGCTGCATCCGTAGCTGGTCTGATGCTGACCACCGAAGCCATGATCGCTGATAAGCCTGAAGAAAATGCCGGTGGTATGCCAGCAATGCCTGGTGGCATGGGCGGCATGGGCGGCATGGGCGGCATGATGTAAACGTCCAGATCTCGTTTCAAGAAGTATCAGGAAAGCCCATAAGCCATGTGTTTGTGGGCTTTTTTGCGTTTGGCGGTTCGTTGCAAAGGGCCCCCTTTTTTCTGGATAAGTAGGCCTTTGGAGGCCTGGCAATTTGAAGCTGGATAATTAAAGAAACATATTAGTTTCTTTTTTATAAAAAAGAGTCTAATGTATTGCTCTTTAGATTGTCGCGGGAGTTGCCTATGGTTGTTTCTTTATTGCAGCAGATAAAAAATCGACGTATTGAGCTAAAACTTAAGCAGAAGGATATGATGATGCGCATCGGGGTGTCCCGGCAGCAGTATCAGCGTCTTGAGTCTAAAGGGAACCCGCAGCTCGATACCTTGGAGTTGATCGCGACGGGGCTGAACTGCGAATTGATGCTGATTCCGAAGGAAAAGAAGCAGGCCGTTGTGGCTGTTCTGGAAGGTAGGATTGGTCATCCCGCGATAGGGCAGGGAGGTCATTTGTCAGAGGACCCATGGCGGGATCTTCTTGAGGATGATCATGACTAGGTTTGGAGGAGGCACCGAAGTCAGGGTTCTCAGGTTGAAGCTGCATGGCCATCTGGTCGGTTTTTTGGTTGGATTCCGCGATGGTCGTAATGTTTTGACTTTTACTGAGGAGTTCAGGGCTGATGACTTGCGGCCGACATTGAGCCTGATTACGCACCCTGATTTTCCTCATTCGGAAAAGCTGCTTGCCGAGTCCTGGACAAGGCATCAGAAACTCCACCCTATGTTATCAAATTTGTTGCCGGAAGGAGCATTGCGGGAACTGGTGGCGCAGAGCCTCAAGATTCACGGCGACAATGAGTTCGATATGTTCGCCCATCTGGGGGAGGACTTACCAGGGGCACTAGTTGCCGAAGCGATGGTTCCGGAGAATGTACCAGACTATGTTTTAAGAGCCCATGGAGAAGCCAGGGTTCTAAAGTTCGAGAAAGCTCCCCAAGAGAACAAATTCTCTCTTGCCGGTGTGCAGATGAAGTTTTCGATGAGGGAGCTGGATGGTCGTTATAACCTGTCCAAGGGGGATGCTCTGGGTGATTGGATCGTCAAAACGCCTTCTACTCGCCACCGAGCCGTTCCGGTCAATGAATTTACAGCGATGACCTTAGCCTCGTTGGCGGGCGTAAATATTCCTGATATTGCGCTGGTTGAGCTGGACAAGCTTCACGGTTTGCCACCAATCAATCTTCCCGATGAAAAACTGGCGTTCGCCATCAGGCGTTTCGACAGAGACGAAGACACGCGGATCCACATGGAGGATTTTGCTCAGGTTCTTGTGAAGTATCCGAACGAAAAATACAATTCGGCCAACTACGAACAGATTGCCAAGGTTCTCTATCGCTTTTCCGGTGACGGTCTCGCAGATGTTCAGCAGTTTGCCAGGCGCTTGCTGGTAAATATTCTCTTGGCTAACGGCGATGCACATCTCAAAAATTGGAGTCTGCTCTATTCCGACGGTCGGACCCCACGTCTTGCTCCTGCCTACGATATTGTCACAACCAATGTCTATATCGAAAACGAAAAACAGTATGCGCTCAATCTAGGTAAAACAAAGCAGTGGTATGCAGTTACACTGGCCAACTTTGAACAGTGGGCCAACAGAGCGGATGTTCCTTGGCGAGCAGTCAAGCCCCACCTGGAAGATGCCCTGGAAAAAGCCCGTAACTTATGGCCACAAGCTCTTGGCGAGCTCCCGATGTTGTTAGAACATAAAAATGCTCTAAGGAATCATTGGAGAAAACTGCAACCTGATTTTCGAATTTGAACAGTTTCAACAACTGGAAAAATAGACTCAGCAATATTTCAACTTCCAGAGCAGGTCTAAGTACGCAAAACCGTAGGCGGCCAGGTCACCCGCTACGAATACAACAGCCGCAACCGCTTAAGCCGCATCTACCTGCCTGATGGCCGGGTTGCCGATTACAGTTATGATCCTTTCGGCCGCCGTATCAAAAAACAGGTAGCCTCAAGTACCACTTGGTATGTCTATGCCGATGAAGGGCTGGTCGGTGAATATAGTGCCAGCGGCTACTGGCTGAAAAGCTATGGTTGGTACCCAGGCGGCAATTGGGGGACCGATCCCCTCTATATGCGTGACGGCAGTGGCCTCTACTGGTATCACAATGATCACCTGGGTACTCCCCAGCGAATGACCGCAGCAGACAGTGGTGCCGTCGCCTGGAGTGCCGGCTACGCCGCCTTTGGCCAGGCAACCATTGATCCACTCTCCAGCATCGACAATAACCTGCGCTTTCCGGGGCAGTATTACGATGCAGAAAGCGGTCTGCACTACAACTACAACCGCTATTACAACCCAAATACCGGTCGCTACCTGACCACCGATCCGTTTAAAGACGGGCTCAATCTCTATCTTTATACCTTCGGGAATCCCATTAATCTGTATGATCCGTTAGGGCTGGCGTCCATTTGTGACCTGCATAATGCCCTCGATCTGTTGGGGATGGTCCCCGGTTTTGGTGAGATTTTTGATCTTGCCAATAGCTTGCTGTACCTGTTGCAAGGTGATTATGGCATGGCCGCACTTTCGGCCGGGGCAGCTATTCCGGTGGCCGGGTATCTTTTTAACGGTATAAAACTCAGTAAGAAATTCGGTAGAGCGCTAAGAATGACAAGGCGCTTAACCAGCCGGGTAGACAATATACCAACAGGAATGACCAACAAGGTTGACGATCTGGTTGGTGGCCTCTGCTTTGTCAAAGGCACCCTTGTACATACGCCAGATGGGTTGAAGCCGATAGAAGATATTCAAGTTGGTGATCTGGTTGCATCAAAAGATGAGAGCAGCGGAGAAACCAGCTGGAAGCCTGTCGTCCGACTCTATCGTCACCATGACCAGCAGATTCTGAATCTGACTCTGAATAGTGGAGCAGGAGACGAGGAAACCTTCGGCGTTACCAGTGAGCATCCCTTCTGGGTCGTTGGGGAGGGGTGGACTAAAGCTGGTGAGCTTGAGATCGGCGATCAAGTAACCGCAATATCCGGCAAGGTTTTAACCGTAGAAGTTGTTGACGCTGATAGCCTGCTGCAGGATACCTTTAATTTCGAGGTTGCTGAAACTCATACGTATTTTGTTGGTGAACAAGGGGCTTGGGTTCATAATAATTGTTCGGCTAAGGTTGACGATTTTACGACACATATTCAAAAACCTAGCAGGCCTCCAAATGGCGGAAAAACAGGGAAGCCTAATTCTATATGGGATCAAAAGAGAAGAGATGGAAGCAGGTCCGTTACATATTTTGATGAGAATGGTAACCGGTTTTCACGTGAAGATTATAGGCAAAAAAGTGGGCATGGTCACTTACCGCCAGGAACAGCGCATGAGCATCGCTTTTCAATTAATGAAAATGGTCAACGAATAGAAGCAGAAAAATATAGAGAATTAAACAATAATGGTACTCCGATTGGAGATTGGAAAGAATAAAATGTCTAACTGTGTATATGGATATATTCAAACTAATAATTCTATCGCTATAGAGAATGAACTTGAATCTTTAGCAAGGAAATTTGGTGTGGGCTTAAAAAATATAAATAAGAGTGAACTTTTTTCTTTTCCAAAAGAATTACTCCCTTCTTTAAATGATGACTCAATTATTTATATAAACGTATCAGACAGTAATACCCGTAATAATGCTGAGTGCTTAATTGATTTTTATGATTATATTAATGATGTCAAAATGAATTTACCTCACTCTGGTTTGGAAAGACTAAAGATTTTAATATCCATCATTCGCGAAATATTTTCTATTCATAATGTTGTGAAAATAGTTTTAGCAATGACAGAATGTGATCAAATAGAATCAGTGAAAGAAGTATTTATTAGTGATTTTGAAAAAACAATAATTGATGATTTTTTGGAATATGCACCACCAAATATAATATACATAATCAAGTAGTAGCGATTATTTATAATATAGTATTCCAATATTGGTTTTATGAATAATGCATAGTAAATGCTTGATCTCACTGCTGTCTCATAGTTTCAAATGAGCGACAACTGCTTGTCGCACAACGATAATTTGGGTTTGGGTGGTGCAAATAGCTCCAGAAAATTGCGCCGCTCGAACAAATTTAACTGTAATAACCGCAACATCTGCTGCATGGAGTGCTGAAGTTTCGACTGAAACTTCAGAAATGCCAGCACCAGATAGGCACACAGAGCAATCCAGAGTTGAGTCATCACAGCATTGAAGGATGTCCCCAGAAAGCTCTTAACTCGCAGATTCTGCTTGATCCATTTGAAGAACAGCTCAATCTGCCAGCGTTCTTTGTACAGGCGAGCGACCGTTGCCGCCGATAGGTCTAGCGCATTGGTCAGAAACTCATAGGTCATGCCGGTCTCATCGTCCAGATAGCGAACCTTGCGATAGGTGCCGTCAATGCCCTTGAGTTTGATCTGCTGATCGCGCAACACCCCAGGGCTTTTACGCCCCCTGCGCAGTGGACCAGGAATCGTGACCGCATTGCTTTTTAGGCGCGTGACGAAAAAGACACCGTCTTCGGTCAACTCTTGATACCAGGAATAATCGGTATAGCCCCGGTCGAACACAACGTAAGATCCTTTGGGCAGATCAAGTTCCCGGCCAACGTTGATTTCATGCTCCTTGCCAGGTGTCATGTTGACAAACGCGGGCAGATAACCGTCGGCATCCAGTCCGATATGAAGCTTTGCCGCTCCTTTACCTTTACGATACTGAGCCCAAGGAAACAGCGACAGCGTCAGATCCACCAGCGAGGCATCGAGCAGGTAGATCTTGCCTTTAAGCTTGAACGCCTTGTTTCTCGGGGCCAGCGACTGGCAACGGTTCATCAACCGGAGAAACAGCGCCTCGTACAGCTTGTGCGGTTGCTGCTCATTGGCTCGGCTTAGTGTTGCCCGGCTGAACGGTTTGATCCCGAGATGGTAGAGCTTTTCAGCTTGGGCAGTCATATTTTCAACAATATCCCGCAGGCTATCGCGGCCGGTCAGTTGTGCCGTCAGCAGAGCAACGAACTGTGTCCAGCGGGAAAACGAGCGGAATTTCTGACCGGCATGATATTTATTTGCCAGAGCCTGAAATTCATGTCTCGGGAAAATTCGTACTATTTGAGATAGAACAGTGCTACAATGCGCCATGGCTTAGAACTCCTTGTTTTTAATGTGTTTTGGCGAATTCATTGTAACACAAGGAGGCTCTAAGCCTTTTATTTTATAGGTCTAACTGTGAGACAGCAGTGGCTTGATCTAAGTAATAGTCCTTTGATCATCATCTTTATGGTTTTGCCGGTCACACGCGGACCCTGCCACGCAAAATCACAAGGTTGCAACGTATGCGTACCTTGAAGAAGATAGGGGGCAAGTCTGCTGTTGGCTTTTTGCGAGTTCGGGGGGATAGGATACTTATTTATGGGCTTGACTTGAAATAAATAAACTGTCCCCGGAACTCCGGGCCGCACTTTCGGCTGGGGCAGCTATTCCGGTGGCCGGGTATCTTTTTAACGGTATAAAGCTCAGTAAGAAATTCGGTAGAGCGCTAAGAATGACAAGGCGCTTAACCAGCCGGGTTGACAATATACCGACAGGAATGACCAACAAGGTTGACGATCTGGTTGGTGGCCTCTGCTTTGTCAAAGGCACCCTTATACATACGCCAGATGGGTTGAAGCCGATAGAAGATATTCAAGTTGGTGATCTGGTTGCATCAAAAGATGAGAGCAGCGGAGAAACCAGCTGGAAGCCTGTCGTTCGACTCTATCGTCACCATGATCAGCAGATTCTGAATCTGACCTTAAGTAATGATGAAGGGGAACAGGAAACCTTCGGCGTTACCAGTGAGCATCCCTTCTGGGTCGTTGGGGAGGGGTGGACTAAAGCTGGTGAGCTTGAAATCGGTGATCAGGTTACCGCAATATCCGGCAAGGTTTTAACCGTAGAAGTTGTTGACGCTGATAGCCTGCTGCAGGATACCTTTAATTTCGAGGTTGCTGAAACCCATACGTATTTTGTTGGTGAACAAGGGGCTTGGGTTCATAATAATTGTTCGGCTAAGCTGGATGATGTTACAATGAGCGTAGATAACTTAGTTTACCGTGGCGGCTCTGGTACTCCAACCAACTTAACTCCACGTGCCAAAGATACGACCGGGCTATCAGGTAACGTCAATCCTATGCCAGGAAAAAACCAAGTAATTGATACTTCAAAGCTCGACAAATTGTGTGCAGTTTGTGACAACGCGAAAACTGGACATGTTTCAATAAATCCTAAAGACATGAGTCAGATGCAAGGTTGGATCGATAGTAGAGGAAGTGGTACCACACATCCTTTAACACAAGAACTTATGGGCGCAGTTGTTGATCAGGTAAAAAAATAAGAGATAAATAATTATGAATGAAAACCTAACCGAATTTTTATGGGTACGATTGCAGTCGTTATTTGTTTCGTTGATTCAGTACGTATGTAGCTCAAAAGATGATTTTATTCATAATGTAGGGAAAAGCAGTAATGATGCTTTTCCCCTGCGTGCTTATCTTACATTTATGAAAGATAAGAATGGCGACGAAATTGCTGTAACCGTTGATGTTGTTAATCGCAATGGCAATTATTTCTTTGAAGCAGATATCTGTGGTGAAGATGGCCTTATTTTAGCTGAAGGGCCATCTGCCGAAATGATGGAGATTACTGAAAAAGAGCTATCTTCTTGGCTTGAAGAATATGAATCGTTTTTAAAGTCCAGTCAGAGTTTAGTTAAAGAGAAAGCTGCTGAGTTGGAATAGATTTTTATTTCCAACTTAATTTGGATAGAGATAGGGGGCAAGTCTACTGTTGGCCTTTTGCGGACCGAAGTTCGTATGTTTCGAGAACCGGATGTTGATCTCGTTACATGAAAACCGCGGGGTCTCGGCCCCGCACGCCGCCTTACTTTTTGTCACAATCGAGCCACAAAAAGTAAGCAAAAAGGGCCCTCTTTAATGTGTCCGTGATTGGGCGGCGGTATTGTGTGGGTGGCAGTCGGCTGGATTGTTGCCGCCCGACGCTGGGGAAAAAACTCCCAGCCACGGGCAGAACCGGATAGCCGGTTCCCGGCTTTATGGATGAAACAGGCGCAGAGGCGATGTGTGGGGTGACGCCTTTGATACCAGGCGAATACAAGATTCGCCCCTACCGCGTAGGTGGTGTTCTGTTTTGTCCGTAGGGGCGATCCTTATGATCGCCTGTTTTTTCGGAGTGTGTTCCGGGGACAGTGTTCCAAGAACCCACCAGGCATGAGTAGCGTTAATAGAGGCTAGGTCTAGGTTTAAAGAACAAATTAATTTCACAGCTTTTAAGGTTTTTCCGGTCAAACGTTGACCCTGCTACGAAAAACCACAAGGTTGCAACGTATGTGTACCTTGAAACAGATGTAACACATATAATTGGTAATTTTTTCAGAATAAAAAAGCGAGGGGTTGTTATGCGATTGATGACGTTGCTCATCATGGTATTTTTGTGTCTGGGGGGCGCCGCGCAAGCGGTGACCGAATCATCCTGTGCCCGGGTCAAGATTGAGATTGCCCAGGAACTGACCCTGGAACGGGTGGCCTTTGATGCCACCATGGTCATCCACAATAAAATTACCGATCAGGACCTGACCGATATTCCGACGGTCGGACCCCACGTCTTGCTCCTGCCTACGATATTGTCACAACCAATGTCTATATCGAAAACGAAAAACAGTATGCGCTCAATCTAGGTAAAACAAAGCAGTGGTATGCAGTTACACTGGCCAACTTTGAACAGTGGGCCAACAGAGCGGATGTTCCTTGGCGAGCAGTCAAGCCCCACCTGGAAGATGCCCTGGAAAAAGCCCGTAACTTATGGCCACAAGCTCTTGGCGAGCTCCCGATGTTGTTAGAACATAAAAATGCTCTAAGGAATCATTGGAGAAAACTGCAACCTGATTTTCGAATTTGAACAGTTTCAACAACTGGAAAAATAGACTCAGCAATATTTCAACTTCCAGAGCAGGTCTAAGTACGCAAAACCGTAGGCGCCCAGGTCACCCGCTACGAATACAACAGCCGCAACCGCATAAGCCGCATCTATCTTCCTGATGGCCGGGTTGCCGATTACAGTTATGATCCTTTCGGCCGCCGTATCAAAAAACAGGTAGCCTCTAGCACCACTTGGTATGTCTATGCCGATGAAGGGCTGGTCGGTGAATATAGTGCCAGCGGCTACTGGCTGAAAAGCTATGGTTGGTACCCAGGCGGCAATTGGGGGACCGATCCCCTCTATATGCGTGACGGCAGTGGCCTCTACTGGTATCACAATGATCACCTGGGTACTCCCCAGCGAATGACCGCAGCAGACAGTGGTGCCGTCGCCTGGAGTGCCGGCTACGCCGCCTTTGGCCAGGCAACCATTGATCCACTCTCCAGCATCGACAATAACCTGCGCTTTCCGGGGCAGTATTACGATGCAGAAAGCGGTCTGCACTACAACTACAACCGCTATTACAACCCAAATACCGGTCGCTACCTGACCACCGATCCGTTTAAAGACGGGCTCAATCTCTATCTTTATACCTTCGGGAATCCCATTAATCTGTATGATCCGTTAGGGCTGGCGTCCATTTGTGACCTGCATAATGCCCTCGATCTATTGGGGATGGTCCCCGGTTTTGGTGAGATTTTTGATCTTGCCAATAGCTTGCTGTATCTGTTGCAAGGTGATTATGGCATGGCCGCACTTTCGGCCGGGGCAGCTATTCCGGTGGCCGGGTATCTTTTTAATGCTATCAAAGGGGGTAAGAAGCTTGGTAGACTCTTTAGGTATTTAAAGAGATTTAATGCAGAGCTAGGAGAAGCTGGGCATGTCGTGCTTCGGCATGGAGATGATGTTGTACATGGTAATTCCAGATTTAGCCAGAAAGCCCAGCATGTATACGAGATTCGTAACAATAAAACCGGCCAAGTAGTAAAAACCGGCATTAGCCAAGGAAAGATCAGCAAGAAAGGAAAATCGTATCGTGCTGAAAGGCAGCGGCGTAAGTGGGGCAAAGAAGATTTTGATACAACTATCATCGCAGAAGTTCCAGCGGGTCCTGGGGCTAGGCAAAGAGCGCTTGATATTGAGGCTGCTAATGCCCATGGGCTACGTCCTGAAAATCTTATAAATCCAGATTATCATGTGAGACCTTAATCATGAAGATAACTCAAGTATATATGACTCTTGAAGAAACTAAATTTGAGCCTTTATTGCAGGCTAAATACCAGTTTGTGGCGAACTATCTTACGTTTTTCATTTCTGATTGGGTGAAAATGCTCAAGCTAGATTTGGGTTTTTTTAATAGGATTGTTTTCCAAGAGGGAAATGATAGAGATATGTCTGTCGTAGGCGATAAGGCCTTCAGAGTTTGCATTGAGCCAGAGTTTACCTCTATAGATAAGCTTGCCACTGAAAGTGATGTCCATCAATACTTCACTAGGAAGTATTTGGAAGGTTTTGCTCGATTTGGTAAACAGTTTAATTTAGACCTTACGACTGATTTGCAATTACAGCTAGAGCATAGTTTTACTGATGGGTATAAATATGAGACTAAAGCTAAATCGAAAAAAATTGGCGATGCAACAGTACAAGTTCTGCATCGCTATAGGTTCGATAGCTACACGTTGGTTGTGCAAAAGATTAATAAGAAAAAAGAAATATTTGATGAACAAATAATATTTACTTGTGATCCTGATCCTTTCGTCGTGCACTACGATGTTAACAAGGTAGAGATAGATGCCAGCAAGGTAAGAGTGATCAATAAAGTGAGAGAAGAAAGCTTAATCTACGAGCTGTAACTTTTTTTGGCTGATCGCTACAATTAAATATTACAAAAAGTGTGGCTCTCCAAAGCCCGGTGTTCCTGGGATAGTATATAAGATCTAAATAAATATCAATAATGCTGATAAGCGTAAATTATTATAAGATATTTAAGGTATGTAGTAATGATAGTAATTGTGATTAAGTAAATTTTTAGCTTATGTGAGATAAAGTAATGAAAAAAGGTACAAAATATAACCTTAGCCGTATCCAAATTATATTTGCTTTTATTGGAGCTTTTTTTACATGTGCTTCTTACGCCTTTTATTTTTATTTTTCTAAAAAAATAGGAATAATATTTTTTATATTAATATTATTAACTCTTTTGTTAGCTAAATTGGTTGATAAATTTATTAAATAAAATTTTTAATATTTATATTGTTTATATATCTTTAATCTATCAGTGCTGCAGTTAAATATTTTAATTTTTATAATCGCTAAATCTAAGGAACTATCAGAGGTTTTTCCGGTTATACGTTGACCCTGCTACGAAAAACCACAAGGTTGCAACGTATGTGTACCTTGAAACAGATGTAACACATATAATTGGTAATTTTTTCAGAATAAAAAAGCGAGGGGTTGTTATGCGATTGATGACGTTGCTCATCATGGTATTTTTGTGTCTGGGGGGCGCCGCGCAAGCGGTGACCGAATCATCCTGTGCCCGGGTCAAGATTGAGATTGCCCAGGAACTGACCCTGGAACGGGTGGCCTTTGATGCCACCATGGTCATCCACAATAAAATTACCGATCAGGACCTGACCGATATTCCGACGGTCGGACCCCACGTCTTGCTCCTGCCTACGATATTGTCACAACCAATGTCTATATCGAAAACGAAAAACAGTATGCGCTCAATCTAGGTAAAACAAAGCAGTGGTATGCAGTTACACTGGCCAACTTTGAACAGTGGGCCAACAGAGCGGATGTTCCTTGGCGAGCAGTCAAGCCCCACCTGGAAGATGCCCTGGAAAAAGCCCGTAACTTATGGCCACAAGCTCTTGGCGAGCTCCCGATGTTGTTAGAACATAAAAATGCTCTAAGGAATCATTGGAGAAAACTGCAACCTGATTTTCGAATTTGAACAGTTTCAACAACTGGAAAAATAGACTCAGCAATATTTCAACTTCCAGAGCAGGTCTAAGTACGCAAAACCGTAGGCGCCCAGGTCACCCGCTACGAATACAACAGCCGCAACCGCTTAAGCCGCATCTATCTTCCTGATGGCCGGGTTGCCGATTACAGTTATGATCCTTTCGGCCGCCGTATCAAAAAACAGGTAGCCTCAAGTACCACTTGGTATGTCTATGCCGATGAAGGGCTGGTCGGTGAATATAGTGCCAGCGGCTACTGGCTGAAAAGCTATGGTTGGTACCCAGGCGGCAATTGGGGGGCCGATCCCCTCTATATGCGTGACGGCAGTGGCCTCTACTGGTATCACAATGATCACACCTGGGTACTCCCCAGCGGATGACCGCAGCAGACAGTGGTGTCGTCGCCTGGAGTGCCGGCTACGCCGCCTTTGGGCAGGCCACTGTTGATCCACTCTCCAGCATCGATAACAACCTGCGCTTTCCGGGGCAGTATTTTGATGAAGAGAGCGGGCTGCATTATAACTGGCAGCGGACCTATAATCCTGAGACGGGGCGGTATACCCAAGTGGTCCTATAGGGTTTATTGGAGGCGATGTGAATTTATACCGTTATGCTGGAAATGATGGAGTTGTTATGTTTGATATCTTTGGTTTTAAGGGTACATCCATTTTTAGTGGAGGTGTGGACTTCGGTTCTAGAGTTGGTGGAAACATTAAATATGGCCCTTTTGTCGGTACTGCTATGCTTGATTTCGGTAGCAAAGGGATCAATTCCGCAGGCGAAAAATATGTTTCAGAGTCATATGAGCTTTCGTTAACAGTAGGTGGAAAGTACGGAGTAGGTGGTAAAAATATAAGGACCGCAGATGGTTGGAATACTCCCTATAAGGTTGATCCAATGACTGGAATTGTGGATCCTTTTTCCGGAAAATCTATAGATCAAATGCTCAGAAATGCCCCTTGGAAGCCAGAACTTGGCTTGATAGGAAGAGACGTTGGGTTAAGTGATGCTTTTAAAGAAGATTGGAAACTGGGCATTAGTTTTGGAACTTACCTTGTTACTATCAACGGAGAAATAAATGTTTCTGAGGTCGCTAGGAGATTTTCAAAATATTTGGAGTTTGTAAAAGGTCATATAACTCAAAATTATAACTACAATGATATGACTCAAGGAAAAACTTGTGGGAATATATAATGATTACTAAAATAATAAAAACTTTATTCTACTTATTTATTATTAATCTAACTTTATGTACTTTATATTACTTTTTTAAAATTGATCTTTATCTATATAATTATTTATTGAATTTATTGATAATTAATTGTTTTTTTATTTGGGTATTATCTTTTGTTCATTTAACGAAAATTAAAAATAGAAATTTAAATAAAAAATTATTCTTTTGGGGCCTTGTTTTATTTAACTGGATATTTGTTTTTGTATATTTTTTTCTCGTAGTAAATAGAGGTATAGATAAAAATAAATAACTTCTAAAATACATTTACTAGCAAAATTACCTTAGAGGGAGTAGGGGCCGTTTTTGAAATTTTGCGATTTGGTGCGGTTTCGGGAGTGTTCCGGGGACATCCATGATAAGTAAAGTCAAGGGGAAAACGGAGATTTCCCTTCAACGTCAGAATAGCCTCTGAGCCTTTTGTTTAGCGTCCTGACAGCGTTCTGATTTTTTAAATCTCTCATTGGGTCCGCAAAAAAACGCGACCAGACATCCATTTGCCGTCTCCGGGGAATTTTCCCCCTTCTCGGAAGATTGAGTTTGGGCCAACCCGTTGTCCTCGAAACAGTATAGAGGATGCACAGCATTGCACATGCTTGCATAGTCCCCAGAATGGCAAGGCACAACGGGAAATCATCAGTGTCAGGAGAATCTGTTCAGTTATCTGCCCCGCGCTAGCTGGCTATTGCGTCCTCCTTTAAGACAAAGGTGGAACGACGTCGATCGACGGCAAGCATAAATTCAGCCAGCTTGCGGGCAACAGACAGGGTTGCCCGGTTCCGATTGCCCCGACTTTGTTCCTTTTCGTAGAGATCGGCAAGCTCACTATTCCATTGAGGGGCGAGCTTCGCGGCCTCGATCAGCTTTGTCTGCAAGTGCTTGTTGCGCTGCTTTGAGATCGGCCCACGCGTTTCCTTGCCGGCAGATTCCCGTTGAGCGCTGCAGAGGCCACAGTAACTGATCAATTGACGGGCATTTTGAAAGCGTTCGGGATCCCCAATCTCCAGGACCCAGGTCAGGGCCATGATCTCTCCGACCCCGGGGATACTCATCAAATGCTCAACCCGCTCCCGGATCAACGGCTGCTCTTTCAGGGACTTTGTTAATCTCTTCTGGATACTGGTAAAGAACTCAATGCCCCCACGATTCAGGGCCAGAAGCTCCTTGACGGAGTCAGGGATATCGTCCACCGTTTCGAGTAATTGCTGAAAGTAAGCCTTTCCATGAAGACGCCGTTTCTCGTATGGAGCTCCGACTTCCATCAGCAGTCCGGATGTCTTGTTTTTTATCTGCGTTGCCGTACGGACAATCATGTTCCGGTAGCGCAAGATGCGGCGCAATTCACGTAGCTCAGATGGCATCATGTAGGATTCCGGCAGCAGATCAACGCGCAAAAGATCACAGAGTTTCTCCGCATCAGCCCGGTCATTCTTCTTTTTGGCCGCGGTAATGGCTTTGAGCATCTGTGGATGCGCAACCTTAAGATCGACCGCATGAGGCCTCAGATAGTCGTAGATCCAGCCCGAGAACATGGTTGCCTCCAGAGCTCCAATCCAACTACAGGGCAACTCCTGCAGCCACTGCTGCAAGGCAGGACGGCTTGCTGAGACCGTTCCTTTTCGAACCAGGTCTCCGCTGCAGTCCTTGATGCAATAAACGATGATTTTCTTGTGGACGTCCAGGCCAATGTAATGAATACTTTTCATAGAAGCCTCCTTGCTAGGTCTGACTCGGGGCGATTTATTCGGCCCCTTACGCTCATTATGAGCTGTCCGTTACTCGGAGGCTTCTCCTTTCTTACTTATGCATTCAAACAGTGTTCCAAGATCCCACCAGGTATGAGTAGCGTTAGTAGAGGCTAGGTCTAGGTTTAAAGAACAAATTTATTTCAAAGCTTTTAAGGTTTTTCTGGTTACACGTTGATCCTGCCACGCAAAACCGCAAGGTCGCAATGTAAACGTACCTTGAAATAGATGTACCACATGTTATTGGCGATTTTTTCAGAATAAAGGAACGAGGGGTTGTTATGCGATTGATGACGTTGCTCATCATGGTATTTTTGTGTCTGGGGGGCACCGCACAGGCGGTGACCGAATCATCCTGTGCCCGGGTTAAGATTGAGATTGCCCAGGAACTGACCCTGGAACGGGTGGCCTTTGATGCCACCATGGTTATCCACAATAAAATTCCCCGCCGAGAATTTCGGCGGGGAATTTTTGATCTATTTTGAATATGAAATTTGAGATTTCAAATGGCCCATGTCTTTATGCCATTTAGCGCAAAATAAATTCCTGTGACCGTTCTCTAGCCATGGGGCTGACTATAACACTTTGTTCGGTCTCTCCTTGGATGGTCAGTACTTCCACTTCTGTTTCGTCCTTCCCTTTACCATATGAGGCCAGAATTGCTGCTGCCGAAAGTAGTTCTTCCGCATCTGCAGGGCCGCAATAAATACCTAAAGGGCCACTAAAGTTTTTACAGCGCATAACAATGTGCCCTGGCTGAGATAGTTCTTGAATGCGATCATTGTCGGCTTTATTACGTCCAAGAATCAGTTTCGCTTGTTTTGATAACCTGAACTGGCGACCAGCTTTTAACAGTTCGACATCATTAACGTTGGCATTGCTGTCATGCTCAAGCAAGTCGCGTAATTGGTTAGAAAAGCCTTCCTCGGTTAGCAGGCAGCCACCGGCAGAAGCGGGATAATCGAGATATCCCCATTCTTTTGCGTAGGCTTGTTGGCGTTTGCGTGAGCGGCCCTGAATATCTAAAAGTTGCTCCCGATCGACCAGTCCTTCTTTTTCCATGCTCGTTTCGGGTAGTAATTTAGCGCTCAAGGGGCGCAGTACGCGATCCGCATATTCTGAAAGTTTGGCAACAGAGCGTAACGCATTAGGGTTCTGGCTCATGGGGCGTTGGCCAAGAACTTCGCCGGAAAAGAGGAAGTCAAAGCCGTCGTTATGCATCCGTTCCCCTGCCAGTTTAAACATCAGGGCATGGCAATCGATGCAGGGATTCATATTGCGTCCGTAGCCGTACTTGGGGGCTTTTAGCACATCCAGGTGGATGTCGCTAATATTCTCCACGATCAGTGGGAAATTGAGCGCTTTAGCCGAGGCTATCGCTTTTTCGGCATCAAAAAAAGGTGTAACGAATGCGATACCGGTGACATCTATGCCCTGGCGCATGAGGGTCATAGCCGCCAGGCTACTATCAAGGCCTCCGGAAATAAGGCCCAGTGCTTTGGTCATGTTTTACTCTCCATTTTTTTACGGGTAATGACTTGCGAGATTTTATTGAGAAATAACACAGTCCGCAAGTTTGATACAAATCAAGCGCTGTGATTTATCATCGATTGAATATTGTGATGGCTCTTTGGGGTGATCAGGGAAAACTTGTGGGTAGTTGCCATGATTCGAATCACAGGAACAAAGGGATTGTCCTGTGATTCTGTATATGGAAGATCAGGAATTCTTTGTTTCTTCGTCCTGTTTACTCTTTTTGTCAGAAATTTCTGATATTTCACCTTCTTCGATTTCTTCTTCGTTGGAATCGTTCATGCCTTTTTTGAAATTGCGTAGCCCTTTACCGAGTGCGCCACCAACTTGAGGTAGCTTCCCGGCTCCAAAAATGATCATGACCAGCACCAGGATAATTAGAAGTTCTTGAGTTCCTAAGCCAAACATTAATGCCTCCACGCAAAAAGCTTTAAATAATAGTCAAGACGAGCAGTCTAACTTTTCTCGTCTTTGCAAACAAACAAAATATTACGAAATACACCAAAAAACAACTATAGTTCCAGGTTGAGGTAAAGTTTTAATGCCTTCACGAGTGCAAATATCACTTTTACCTTTATGCTAAATAGTGAGTTTGGTAAATTGAAAAGAAAATAACTCGATGGTTATCGAAGGCAGATATCTTGAGGAGACCAATATGCAAGTAAATGGAATAGAGGTTGTTTATTTAGATGGAAACCGGGGGCGGGTTGGTAATGATGTTCTAGATATTTTGATCGCAACCGAAAAAATTAAAAGTTTCCGTCGTCGCGATGGCTGGGTTGATATTTTTAACCCAACGGTAAAATTGCGTGACTATTGCATCACCATGGGGTATCAGGGTATAGAGCGTCGCGCACCATGGCCTGATGCGCGATAAGTTTTTTTGTTAGCCGATTTTTTCCTGTCGCTCTTGCTCGGTTTTACAGTCAATACATAATGTTGTGACTGGCCGAGCACGCAGACGTTCAGGGCTGATCTCCTCTTCGCAACTCTCACATAGGCCGAATGTTCCGTCTTTGATCCGATCGAGGGCTTGTTTGATTTTTGCCGCCAGTTTCCGCTCGCGATCCCTGATTCGTAATTCAAAGTTGCGGTCTGATTCTAGCGATGCTCTGTCGGTTGGATCGGGGAAATTGGTGTTTTCTTCCGTCATCTCCGCCACCGTCCTATCGGCATCTTGATGCAAGGCAGCCAGTTGATCTTTAAGCAGTTGTTCGAATTCTTCCAATTGTGTTTTATCCATATCGCCATCCTTACCCAAAAAATGTATTGCGCTGCTGACAATCAGCCAGATGTCAGAAAAGGCCTCTAAGTTGAACATAAATAATTAACGCCAGGACCGCTACTGCAAGCCAGACGGAAAAAATATCACTGCCCTTTTGGGGTGGTTTTTCAGCTAACTGTTTGGTCTCATCGCTGACGATATTATCAGGCAGATGAGCAACAAGCTCTTGTAATAATAACCCAAAGTTCTCATAGCTGTTAGAGATAATAAGAAAGTCATTTTCACTGTTTAAGCTTAAAAAAGCACGTTTTCTGACCCGGATTGTATCAACGGCAGTAAGGTCATCAAAATTGAGTAGTTTGCTGCGGAGTAATTTTTTAACCCGGATAGAGTCTTCATATAGAGAGACTTGACGGATCATGCTTTCGGCAAAAAAAACAGATGCAGGCAGAAAGAACATGCCGAGGATAATGATTTTAGCTGTTGGTAAGTGTAGATAGAGTGAACTGACAAGCAAAATAAGGCTGAGTAGGACGATCAGCCCCAAAGGGACAAGGAAGGATTTGCGTATTTTGAAGGTCGTAGGTTCCATGGCCTGCCAATTCTGTTGCGCAAAAAGATGCTTTAATTATGAAAAATGAATCTAGCAGGTTTTAACTATTTTGCCAATATTGATAAGTCATTTGCGTTATCCCTTGAAGTGCAAGTTATCTCAGTGGGTTGGCATGTCTAGGAATGTTTAATTAGCTAACTGCGCTTCTGTTACATGAAAATATAGTCAAGGGCTTCATTGGCATGTTTTATTGGAAGCAATTCTATATTTTCAGGGGCGTCGATATTCTTCATGTTGCCCTGCGGCAGGACGCAGTGGGTAAAGCCCAGTCGAGCAGCCTCTTTGACTCTGAGTTCTGGTTGCGACACAGCCCGGACTTCGCCTGTGAGGCCAACTTCCCCAAACATAACCATATGTGGATTGATGACGCGATTCAAATGACTCGAAGCGAGAGCACAAATAGCGGCTAAATCAGCGGCAGGTTCATCAAGCTTAACGCCACCTGCTACGTTTAAGAAAATATCTTGTCCTGCTAATGATAATTCGACCTTTTTTTCCAGAATAGCGATGAGCAATGCGACCCGCTTATGGTCAATGCCGATAGCGGTGCGCTGAGGAGTGCCGAATGAGCTTCCCGATACCAGTGCCTGAAGTTCAACCAGAATCGGCCTGCTTCCCTCCAGGGCCGGGACTACGGCACTGCCAGCACTTTGTTCCGGGCGCTCAGCCAAAAATAGCTCTGAGGGGTTATGGACTTCGCGCAAGCCCAGTTCTTGCATTTCAAAAACACCGATTTCATTGGTTGAGCCAAAGCGATTTTTTACTGCTCTGAGAATACGATATGGGTGACCACCGCTGCCTTCAAAATAGAGCACCGTGTCGACCATATGTTCGAGCACACGTGGACCTGCAATGGCCCCATCTTTGGTCACGTGGCCGACTAAGAAGGTCGGCAAATTGTCCCCTTTAGCCTGAAGCATGAGCTGCCCGGTACATTCCCTGACCTGACTGACGCTGCCGGGAGCGGATTCTATGGCATCAGAAAAGATAGTTTGAATCGAGTCAATAACCAGAAAGGCTGGCTTTAATTCTTTAATGCGCTGTTTGATTTGAGCTAATGAGGTTTCTGCCAGCAAGTAAAGATTATCGATACGAATACTAAGCCGTTCAGCGCGCAATTTGACTTGCCTTGCAGATTCTTCTGCAGTGACATACAGTGCTGGCCCATTCTCTGCCAATTTGGCGAATGCTTGCAGTAGCAAGGTCGATTTGCCAATGCCTGGATCTCCGCCCACCAGTATCAGGGAGCCGGGTACCACGCCGCCACCCAAGGTTCGGTCAAGTTCAGTGAGCCCACAGCTGATACGATCTTCTTCGCGGCTGGTGACTTCGGAAAGTTTAAGGGGTTTGCCGGGCTCAGCAAGGTTATGGCTGTGTTTTGATTGAGCAATCGGTAATTCTTCAACCAAGGTGTTCCATTGTTGGCAATCAGGGCAGCGTCCCATCCATTTTGGGCTCTGGAAACCGCAATTCTGACAATTGTATATAGTTTTTTGCTTAGCCACTGATATGTCCTTTGATTGGTATGAAGGCGATATCCTATGCTGAACAATGGTGACAGTCAATGGCCTGTTTCTGAAACCAGTTGTATGTTCAGGCGGCAGCCTGCTTTTTGAGGGTGCGAATGAGGGCTTCAACAATATCAGGGTCAAATGCTGTGCCGGAATTTTTCCGCAGATAGTTGATGACTTTTTCCTGCGGCCAGCCGCTGCGATAGGGACGTTCGGAGTAAAGGGCGTCATAGACATCTGCAACGGCTAAAATGCGGGCTCCCCGGCAGATCTCGTAACCCTTGAGCCCGTCCGGGTAGCCACTGCCATCCCACCGTTCGTGGTGCTGCCTGACAATCGGGCGAATACTCGTAAATGCTTCAATCGGTTCTATAATGCGATCTCCCTCGGCGGGGTGATCCTGCATTAAAAGTCTCTCTTCGGGGGTCAGGGGGGCAGGTTTATTAAGCACTTCTGAGGGGATGGATATCTTACCCAGGTCGTGCAGCAGGCTGGCGCGTTGCAGGTCGAGAAGATCGTCGGCCGAATATTCAAGTTCGCGAGCTATGGCCAGAGCATACTCGCACACTCTTTCAGAGTGCCCGTGGGTCCATGGGCTGTTGGCGTCAACTGTGCGGGCCAATGCCGTCAGGACTCCCATATTTAGAGAAGCGAGTTCTTTTAACATGCTGATCCGGGATAGCGCGATACCTAACTGGTCTGCTAGTTGTCTGATGCCGCCTAGCTCTTCTTTGCCGGGAATGGTTTCCTGGGTTGGAATTGAAACTATGGCGGCACGCTGTTGGTCAATATTGATATAGAAGTGAAATAGTTTTAATTCCTCACGGGAGTCCGGCAGCTTGATGGGGCAAGGAAATCCGTACTGATCGGAGATTAAGTATGGTTTTGTGGTGCTGAAGAACGAGTCAAAGCTATTTGGAGAGATGCCAATAACTGGGCAAGAATGTATCTCTTCAGGGCTGCTGAAGTTCGCTACCCAACGCTTTGTTTCGGGGTGATTGATATCTTTTTTATAGGTAACCAGACTGGCGGATGAGGTCTTGAGTGTTTTGGCAAGGCCTTTGAAAAACTCTCTGATAATCTGTTTTTCTGTTGTTGATGCAAAAATGTCACGTACCGATTGAGTATGTTGTTGTTGATAGTTAATCTGTGACTGGATCTTTTCTGCCATCGATGTAAATGATGTGGCTAATTTTCCAAATTCATTATGGCTCGTGATGTTGAGGTCGAGGTTATAATCGCCGCTGCTGATTTTTGTTGTTGCTTGTTGCAATTGGTCCAGGGGCTGAAGTGTTTGTTTAATCAGTAGAAGACTGGCGAGAAGGACAATCCAGAAAGTTGCGAAGGCTGTTAATGCCGTATTGATTTGAAGGTCAAGTAATGAGGAGAATAGAAGGTTTTTTGGTTCTGCAACAATAATATGCCATGGCGCAGAGTTGTAGAGTGCTTCCAGCGACAAATTCCAATGACCGGCTAAGAATTTTTCTCTGTCAATGTCGATTTCATAAGAAGTCGAGCCTGGTTGGGCGGGGATATGATAGTCGGAATCAAAGAGGTGGTATTGATGGTAATTGTCGGTCAGAAGAACCCGTGCCCCTTCCGGTAAAAACATTTTAGCGTGATGAAGCAACCGGCTGATGTTTATTTCAGCGACAGTCGTTTTATATTGCTTATCTTGAAATGATACTGGAATCCAAAGGAGCAGGGTGCTTTGAGGTTTTCCGGGCAAGATGGTAAGTTGAGGGGAGCCACTCTGAATTCTTTTAAGGGTTTTTGCTGTCGGTGTGTATGGCAGATCGAACAGTTGCTCGGGCGAAGAGAGCACCCAGGCGCGTTTTAGTAATTGCTTTCTGAATGGTATAGAATCATTGGGGATTATACCTTGAATTTCAGCTGAAGAGTGTGTCAGTGCGATCCTGCGTATTTCCATTTCGACGGAGGTTAGTTCTGACATCAGCGCTATGGCAATATTTTTGCTGGCTAGCTGAAGGCGATTGGCTGTATCGGTTTCCAGCCGGTGCTTGGTGCTATGGAAGGTGAGCCCGACCAGGGTGACAATGGGAATAATCGCGCATATGGCAACAGTAGCCAAAATGCGGCGAGAAACTTTACCTCGGAATTTTTGCAAGATTTGTTGGTAATGCATTGTCAGCTGAACATCTATAAATAACTTTAAAAAAGGATTTCCACGGGAAACGGCTTATCAGGCTTGACCTTTTGGGCACGTTTTTCTCCATATTTTGTATTTTTTGTAGGCCGCATATTATGTATGAGAGAATATAAAGTCAATCTAATGTAAGAAAAAGTTGAAATGATCTACCTTTGTTGGCATATGGAGGCAATTTTAAGGGGTTCTTTATGACATTTGTAGAATTGCAGAATGCGCTGAAGGTCTTAGGGGTGTCAGAGCGGATGACGGTTCAAGAGATCCGGGATAGTTACCGAAAATTGGTGAAGCGATATCATCCTGATCGTGGAGCAGATGCCGAGAATGAAACCATCCGCGAGTTAAATGCCGCTTACAGCATAATCGAAGAATATTTACATACCTACGTATACGATTTTTCAAAAGAGCAGTTTTATCGGCAATACCCTGAAGAGCGCCTTCGCGAGCAATTTTATGATAGTGATTTATGGAGTGGCAAGGGGTAGCCTGCAAGCTTCAATGCGTGGCATAATGCCACTTGTCTTCGTTGGGTAAAGAATGCTAGTTTTGCACCTTTTTACCTCTCTAGCATCATTTGTTAACTTTATATACGGAACCTTATGTCAGAAAATTATTATGAGTCAGCATTGACTCAGGTGAGTCGTCCTTCCCGTTATCTTGGTGGGGAGTTGGGTAGTGTAGTTAAGCCGGATAGTGAAGTCGATATTCGCCTGGCATTGGCATTTCCAGATGTTTACGAAGTCGGTATGAGTCATATCGGCTTTCCGATTTTATACAATATTCTCAATAAGCTCGATAGGGTTGCCGCAGAGCGAGTGTATGCTCCCTGGCCCGATATGGAAGAGCGCTTACGCAGTGACGGGCGGCCGTTGTGTTCCCTTGAGTCGACGCGGGCGTTGGCCGATTTCGATATTGTTGGTTTTACGCTGCAATATGAATTGAGCTATACCAATGTGCTGATGATGCTGGATCTTGGTGGTATTCCGCTACTAAGGACTGACCGTGGTGAGGATGCTCCTCTGGTGGTTGTTGGTGGTCCGTGTGCCTATAACCCTGAACCGCTGAGTGATTTTTTTGATGTCGCTCTGATCGGTGATGGCGAGGAAGCGGTTGTTGAGTTAGTCAACCTGGCCGCTCAGGCCAAAAAGGAGGGGTGGTCCAAGCTGCAGCTATTGGAGGCTTTGGCCGCTAACGAGGGGTTTTACGTTCCGTCCTTTTTTACGGTTACTTATGCTGATGATGGTTGTATTGCCACTATTGAACCCTGTCATGGTGATAAAAAGTCAGTTCGCAGACGCTTTTTGAATGATCTGGAAAGCGCGCCTTTTCCAACCCAACCTTTAGTTCCTTTTATGGATACAGTGCATAATCGCGTTGCCATGGAGATCGCTCGTGGCTGCACCCGTGGTTGTCGTTTTTGTCAGGCGGGTTATGTCTATCGTCCGGTTCGGGAACGCTCGCCGGAAACAATTCGTTCATTGATTAATAGCGCTCTGGCGAACTCTGGCTTCGAAGAGGTTTCGCTACTCTCTCTTTCCAGTGGCGATTACAGCTGTATCGAGCCACTTCTCAAGGAACTGATGACGGAGCATGCTGAAGATCGTGTCGCTGTCTCTTTACCCAGTTTACGGGTTGGGTCATTAACTCCGGAGTTGATGGAAGAGGTTAAAAAGGTGCGGAAGACTGGTTTTACCCTTGCTCCCGAAGCTGGTAGTGAGCGACTGCGTAAAGTCATCAATAAGGGGGTCAGTGCCGAAGATCTGATTGAAACGACAGGTAATGCATATCGCCTGGGGTGGCGGCTGGTTAAACTTTATTTCATGATGGGATTGCCAACTGAAGAAGATCAGGACCTTGAGGCGATCATCGATTTAGCGGCACAGGTGAAATATAGCGGTAAAGGGACAGGTGGTAATGATGTTAATGTTGCCGTCTCTACTTTTGTTCCTAAGCCCCATACACCATTTCAGTGGCAGGCTCAAATCGGAATGGATGAAACCCTGCGTCGTCAGGCCATATTGCGTGACGGGCTGCGGAAAAAGAAATTGCGTTTCAAGTATCATGAAGCCGAACTATCCTTTATGGAAGGGGTCTTTGCTCGTGGTGACCGCCGTTTAGGAGCTGTGCTTAAACGTGCCGTTGAATTGGGGTGTCGTTTTGATGGCTGGCGAGAACATTTTAATTTCTCGCTGTGGCAGCGGGCGTTTAGCGATTGTGGTGTGACTCCCGAATGGTATCTTCGTGAACGTGGGGTTGATGAGATTTTGCCGTGGGACCATATCGATTGTGGTCTTGACAGGGCGTTTTTTAAGACCGAATGGCAAAAAGCTCTCAGCGAGTCCGCAACCATTGATTGTCGCGATAAATGCCATGGCTGCGGGGTCTGTGATTTTGAGCAACTGAAAATGCGCACTCTCAATGAGTGTAACTTGCACCAGCAAAATGCTGGCTCCGAAGATAGCAAGGTTAAGCATGAAGAAGAGCTGACCCGGGTGCGTTTGCGGGTCAGCAAGTTAGGACGAGGGCGGATGGTGGCCCATCTTGAATATTTAAAAATGTTTCATCGCGCCGTGCGGCGTGCTGGAGTGCCGGTGCGTTTCTCACAAGGGTTTCACCCTGCTCCCAAAATATCATTTCTGGAAGCGTTGCCCATGGGGGTGGCCAGTGAAGCAGAATTGATCGATATGGAGCTTCATTACCCTGTATCGCTCGACTCTCTGGTTGCTGATATCAATGCCCAACTTCCTGAAGGATTTAACGTAATCAGTGCCGAGCAGATCGATTGGAAGGCTCCTTCGCCATCAGCAGCTGTTGCCGCGAGTCATTATCGTATTGCAGTTACCGGGGTTGAGCCCGGTCTTCTCAAGCAGCGGATCGGCGAGTTTCTGGCCGCTGAAGAGGTGTTCACTATCCGCAAGAAGAAGAAAAAAGACGAGCAGGTTAATCTGCGTCCCGATGTTATTAATTTGACGCTTGATGGGGAAGAACTGGCTCTTGAGTTGGTTAAGGGGAGTCCGCTGCTCGTTACTGCGTATCTGCTACAGACCGACGTTGAAACCGCGCGGCGTATGAATGTGCGCAAAACCGGAATAGTGCTGCACTAAATATTCAGTTTTGCGCGTAAAGTGTCGCGAAAATTAAGTGGGAACGGACAATTTTCCGTTGTTACCGGGACGGCAAGCATTCGCTTGTGCGGCGTAAAGTTCTACGTCTTAAGCGCAAGCCCTTGATTTCCTTGTCATAACGAAAAATTGCTCGTTTCCAATCTGAAAACTTGAATGTTTTAATTTAGAGTTTCCGGATAGAAACTATTTAGGTTGGCAAAAAGGCGTACGAAAAGTACAATATATTCCATCATCTGTTTTGTGATTCGTTAGTTGCCATCCGAAATCTCTAATTCGCAACGACCAGTTTTTCGATTTGGAAAGATGCAATTTTTTGCCAGGTCAAGAAAATCAAGTATTTGCGCGGAGGCGTAGTACTTTACGCCGCACAAGCGAATGCGCAGATTGACGCCGAGCTGGTAAAAAAGGGTACTTTCCGGACAGAAACTAGTTATACTTTGACATAGCAGGTGTCATTGCACATTGTCGAACTGTAGCCAAGCTGTTTTATCTGTCCGCCGGAACGCGGGGTAAAAAAGTACCAGTTCTGTCCTTTTTGGTTGGCTTATGGCCGACCCTGAATGTGTGACATCAATACCGGGGCTTGTAGTAACCGGTCATCAGTTTTGAATTTCTATCTTTATTTATATATTTGACAGGAGCTGGTTTATGGCAAAGGAGTTGGTCATTAGTACCACCTCCCATGAGACTCGTGTGGCTTTGCTGGAAGGCGGTCATATCGCAGAACTCTATATTGAGCGCGATCGCGAGCGGGGGATTGTTGGGAACATCTATAAGGGTAAAGTTATACGCGTCCTGCCTGGAATGCAGGCCGCATTTGTCGATATCGGACTGGAAAAAGCAGCATTTCTTTATGTTGCTGATGTTCTGGATGAAATGGAGCAGTTTGAGCGCCATATCGATGGTGATGAACAACTGCTCGATCCGGAGGCTGAGCCTGAGCCGCCTCATTTGCCGCCGATTGAAGATTTACTCAAAGAGGGGCAGGAATTACTGGTTCAGATTTCTAAAGAGCCTATCGGAACTAAGGGCGCACGCATCACTTCGCATATTTCCCTGCCGGGTCGTCATCTGGTTTATATGCCTACCGTTGATCATGTCGGGATTTCACGACGGATTGAAACAGAAGAAGAGCGTGAACGTTTGCGACAGATTGTCGAAGAGATACGTGAACCGGAAACCGGTTTTATTGTTCGGACCGTATCAGAAGGAAAAAGTAAGGAAGACTTGCGCCATGACATGGAATTTCTGGTCGGTTTGTGGGACAACCTGAGTCGGGGGCTTGAGCAGGTTGAGGCGCCAGCTTTAATTCATTCTGATCTGGATGTAACCAGTAAGGTTCTGCGTGATATCCTGACCGAGGATGTCAGCAAGATCGTTGTCGATAATGTTGAAGAATACAACAAGATCGTACGTTTTTTAAGAACCTTCATGCCACGCCTGAATTACGCTATTGAATTGTGTCAGGGGCAAGAACCAATTTTCGATGTCTATGGTTTAGAGGTCGAGATCTCCCGGGCTCTGGGACGCAAGGTCTGGCTAAAGAGTGGTGGTTCCATCATTATTGAACAGACTGAAGCGCTCACTGCGATTGATGTCAATACGGGCCGCTATGTCGGTAAGCACAATCTGGAAGATACCATTCTCAAAACCAATCTTGAGGCGGTTAAAGAGATAGCCTTTCAATTAAGGTTGCGTAATATCGGGGGCTTAATCATTATCGATTTTATCGATATGGAAAAAGAAGCGCACCGTGAAAAGGTTCACGCCTCGCTTGAAGACGCTCTTAAAGGGGATAAAAACAAGACGAATATTCTTAAAATCTCCGAACTTGGATTGGTGGAGATGACGCGTAAGCGGGTGCGCGAAAGTATCGGCAGAACCCTCTGTGAGCCCTGTCCATATTGCGAGGGAAAGGGGTATGTTAAGGGTAAGTTGACGGTCATTTATGAAATTCTACGGGAGCTGCACCGTGAAATGTCTGATTTGCCCGCAGGCCGCGTAACGTTACTGGCTCATCCGGAGATAGCTGGATTGCTGCTGGATGAAGAACGGCATGGTCTTGATGAGGTGGAGCAAACTTACGGACGTTCGGTCACGATTAATTCGCGACCTGGATTTCACATTGAGCAATTTGAAATTGCTGTGGGGTGATGCCCATCACGACAATATTTTATAAAAAAGGACGGCTGCGGCTGTCCTTTTTTATTGCATGTCTGCTGACTGCTTTGCTGTTAGTGAATGTTTATAGGTTGAAATGCGACTAATCTTTGCTAGTCTCAACTATTGATGGGGGCAGGCTTGCTATTGTTGATATTGTCAAGGAGCTGATCATGGCACGAAAGCCACGTTTACATTTTCCGGGAGCTATTTATCATGTTGTTCTGCAGGGCAACGGTGACGGACAGGTTTTTAATGATGATTGTGATGCCACGCGTTTATTGCTGCTACTGCAGGAAGGGATAGAAAAGTTTGGCCATAAAATTCATGCCTACTGTTTGCTTCCGGCCAGTATCCGTTTGGTTATCGAGGTCGACAAAGAGCCATTGTCGGCTATTATGCAACAACTTGGCTTTCGTTACACGGCTTGGTTTAATGCCCGGCATGGGCGTCATGGTCATCTGTTTCAGGGGCGCTATAAAGCGATCTTGATCGATGCCGAAAAATACCTGTTGCCGCTCGCTCGTTCTATTCATTTAGCTCCGGTTACGCGCGGTATTAATGGCGATCCGATGCGTTGCCCCTGGACCAGTCATCTGGCTTATTGTGGACGAGAGCAGGTTCCCTGGCTAAGTCGCGCTATGGTACTGGCTCATATTGGTGAGACTGGGATCCGTGGTCTGATGAAGTTTCACAGTTATGTTAATGAAGGAATCATGCAGCCAGAAACCATTAATTTTTTTAGTGGAGGTGCCTCTGATCCCCGTATTCTGGGGGATAAAGAATATGTTCAGATGGTCATGAAGTTATCACGTCAAAAGTATCAACCTCAAATAGGTGCTGAGCGGGTGATAAAAGAGGTGCTTGAACGTTTCAAGCTCAGTGAAGAAGAGGTCTCTGCTCCTGGTAAACGGCGTGATTGCGCTGAAGCACGGGCCTATATGGCATGGCTCTTTCAGTATACTGGTTGTGACACCCTGACAAATTTAAGTTCAAGGTTGGGACGCGATATTTCTTCTTTGAGTTCTGCTGTAAGGCGTCTGCAGATTAAAGCAAAAAAGGACGACCAGGTGACTGATCATTTTCAGAAACTGTTGAATCGTCTGCAGCGCTAGCTTTTTTTGCTACGAAAGCGCGGAGAAAAGTTTTTTAACGTAGAGGCGCAAAGAAATATGAGCGTGCAGAGAAGGTCTTGTTTTTGTTTTGCTTTAAAATTTTCAACAAGAGTTTTTTCTCGGCGTCCTCTCCATCTCCGCACCTCTGCGTTGAACAGCTTTATCCTAATTTGTTGTTGACAGGGATTATCAATACGGATACAGTGCGCGTTTGCAACGCAATGTCTGTGTTGCTAAAAGAACTATTTTAATAGGAGATAGAAACATGTATGCGGTGATCAAGACCGGAGGAAAACAGTATAAAGTTTCCGAAGGCGACCTGGTAAAGGTCGAAATGATCGACGGCGCAGTGGGTGACACTGTCGAGCTCGATCAAGTCCTCATGGTCGGTGGCGCAGAGGTTAAAATCGGAACACCTCTCGTACCAGGTGCTAAGGTTAAAGCACAGATCGTTGCTCAGGAAAAAGACAAGAAAGTTCTCGTCTTCAAATCCAAGCGGCGCTCAGGTAATCGTAAAAAATACGGCCACCGTCAACCTATTACCCGACTCAAAGTCGCGGCAATCGAAGCTTAAGGAGGCGACTCATGGCTCATAAGAAAGCTGCCGGTAGTTCCAGAAACGGACGTGATAGCGTTGGTAAACGCCTTGGAGTCAAGCGTTTTGGTGGTCAGGAAGTGACTGCTGGATCAATCTTGGTTCGTCAGCGTGGTACCACTTTTCACCCTGGCAACAATGTTGGTTGTGGTAAAGACTATACGTTGTTTGCATTAGCTGATGGTGTTGTTAAATTCGAGACCAAAGCTAAGGGCCGCAAGCAGATCAGTGTTTACTCTGCCTGATTTTTGCTGTTCGTAACGTCTATAAAAACCCGGTACTGAAAATCAGTCACCGGGTTTTTATGTTTTCATTGCCTGCGATTGAAACAAGCAGGTGCTTAAGGTTAAGCTTAAACTGTCGGTCCTGCAATTGATGCAGAATAGGCCGATTTGCTAACCATGTTGAAAGAAATAAAATGAAGTTCGTAGATCAGGTAAAAATTGAAGTTAAGGCAGGTGATGGTGGCCGCGGTTGTGTCTCTTTCCGGCGTGAAAAATTTGTCCCAAAGGGAGGGCCGGATGGTGGTGATGGCGGTAAGGGGGGTGATGTCTATTTCATCGTGGATGAAGCTCTTTCAACCTTGCTTGATTATCGTTATATGCATCATCTTAAAGCAGGTAATGGTGCTCCTGGGATGGGCAAGAATATGCATGGTAAGGGCGGGTCTGCCCTTGAATTGCGGGTTCCCCCCGGAACTCTGGTCTACGACGTTGAAACGGGTGAGTTGCTGGCGGATCTGACTGCAACAGGGGAGCCCATATTGTTTCTTGCCGGTGGCCAGGGAGGTCGTGGGAATGCCCGTTTTGCTACCAGTACTAATCGCGCTCCACGACATGCACAGCCTGGCATCCCGGGCGAAGTGAAAATGCTGCGTCTGGAATTGAAGTTACTTGCAGATGTCGGCTTGGTCGGTTTGCCTAATGCCGGGAAATCTACGCTTATTTCTGCGGTCTCTGCCGCGAAACCTAAAATTGCAGACTATCCGTTTACAACGCTGGTGCCAAATCTTGGTGTTGTACGCTACGGTAGCTTCAAGACGATGGTTATTGCTGATATCCCGGGTCTGATTGCCGGTGCCAGTGATGGTCAGGGGCTAGGTACCAGGTTTTTACGGCATGTTGAGCGTACCGACTTATTCCTGCATCTGGTCGATTTGTCTTTTATTCAGTCGGGCGATCCATTTGAAAACTTTCAAATGATCAACCAGGAATTGCAACAGTATGATATTGGGCTAGCCGCCAAACCACAGCTTGTTGTCCTGACTAAAATTGATATTCCCGAAGTGCGTGAGGCCGCACAGGAGATTAAACCTAAGTTCGCTGAACTTGGTTTCGATGTCTGTGAAATTTCGGCTGCGACCGGTGAAGGTCTTAAAGAGCTGGTCACAGAAGTTGGTCGTCGTCTCGATCAATTGCGCACCGATGATGTGGAATAACCTATGACTTTACCTTATGATTTTGCTTCTCAAGGATTAATGCGCCGTGCTTTGCTCTCCCATGTGAAGCGTGTTGTCGTTAAGATTGGTAGTGGTGTTATCTCTGATGCTAACGGTCTCGAAAATGACCGGATAGATGCTCTGTCGGCAGATATTTGTCATCTTCTTGATCGCGGTCTTGAGGTGGTTGTTGTTTCTTCCGGAGCTGTGGCTGCTGGTAAGGGGGAGCTTGGTATTAGTGGGCGACCGCAGACTATCCCTCAAAAACAGGCTGCTGCTGCAATCGGTCAAACTAAAATTATTCGTGGTTATCGGGAAACCTTTCAGTCTCACAACTATAACGTTGCCCAGGTATTGCTGACCCGTGACGATCTTTCTAACCGGCGCCGCTATCTGAATGCGCGCAATACGGTTATGACTTTGCTGGAATATGGTGTCACTCCTATCGTTAATGAGAATGATACTGTTGTAGTTGAGGAAATACGCTTTGGCGATAACGATAATCTTTCAGCTTTGGTCACCAATCTGGTTGAGGCCGATTTACTGGTTATCTTATCCGATGTGGATGGGTTATACGATCAGGATCCACATGAAAATCCTCAGGCAGAACTCATTCCTGTTGTCGAGCGAATCACCCCATCGATAGAAGCTTTGGGGGGTGGATCAAAGGGGGCGCTTGGCACCGGGGGCATGGGAACCAAGTTGAAGGCTGCTAAAAAGGCCGCTTTAAGTGGGGTTGGGACCTTGATTGTCAACGGGCGCAGTAAGCATATTTTAGCGCGTGTTTTTGATGGTGAAGATATTGGTACTTATGTGTTGCCTGCCCAGTCAAAATTAACGGCTAAAAAGCATTGGATCGCCTTTTCTAAAAAACCACGGGGTAAATTAATAATCGATGACGGGGGCCAAAGAGCAGTCATTAAGGGCGGTAAAAGCCTGTTACCGTCAGGGGTCTGTGGCGTTGAAGGTGGTTTCGAGCGTGGTGATGCAGTGCGTCTGTGCGATCGTGACGGCAATGAGTTTGCCCGTGGTGTAACCAATTATTCTTTGACTGAAGTATTGCAGATCATGGGCAAGCAATGTCATGAAATCGAAACAATTCTTGGTTATAAATATCGTGATGAAATTATCGGTCGTGACGATCTGGTCGTGACCGCTGAGGATGAAGAGGAGGTTGATTGATGGGTATCAGTGAAGAAATGCTCGCCTGTGCTCAAGCCGCTCAAAAAGCTGCTCATGTGATGGCAAATCTGTCTTCGGGAGTTAAAAATCAGCTGCTTTTGGCTATGGCTGATGCTCTTGAGGCTGCCGAGACTCAGTTGCAGCAGGAGAACGAAAAAGATCTTGAACAGGCTCGCAATAATGGTATGGCTGCTGCTATGGTTGATCGCCTGACGTTGACTCACGAGCGTATTAAAGGGATGGCTGATGGCTTGCGAGAAGTTGCTGCTCTGCCTGATCCGGTTGGTGAGGTCACCAGCATGTGGTTACGGCCTAACGGTATTAAAGTGGGGCGCCAGCGTATTCCTCTTGGCGTTATCGGAATTATTTACGAATCTCGTCCTAACGTTACTGCCGATGCCGCAGGTCTATGTCTGAAAAGTGGTAATGCCGTCATTCTGCGTGGTGGTTCAGAGGCTCTTTATTCGAATCGTGCTATCGGTACTATTCTGCAGCAAGCCATGCAGGATCTCGATTTGCCTCCGGCAGCTTTACAGGTGGTGGCAACCAGTGACCGGGCAGCTGTGACCGAGCTTTTGAAGCTGGAGGATTATATCGATCTTATTATTCCCCGTGGCGGCGAAGGTCTTATTCGTTTTGTGTCGGAGAATTCACGTATTCCGGTCATTAAGCATTATAAGGGCGTGTGTCATACCTATGTTGATGCTGCTGGCGATTTGGCTATGGCCGAAGAAATTTGTATCAATGCCAAGGTTCAACGTCCTGGTGTCTGCAATGCCATGGAAACGCTGCTGATACATCGCGATGTTGCGGCCAGCTTTCTGCCACAAATCACCGCCGCTATGCGTCAGTCGGGGGTTGAGCTGCGGGGTTGTCCTGCCTGTCGTGAAATCGTGAGTGATATGATCCCTGCAACGGAAGATGATTGGGGGGCGGAATATCTGGACCTGATTCTGGCGGTTAAAATTGTCGATAACTACGAGGCAGCTAAAGAGCATATTCAGCTTTATGGCTCGTTACATACCGAGGTTATCGTTACGAATGACTATGCTCTGTCACAACGTTTTGTGCGTGAGATAAATTCAAGTGTCGTTATGGTTAATGCCTCATCCCGTTTCTCTGACGGCAATCAATTAGGGCTAGGGGCGGAGATTGGTATTTCGACAACAAAATTACATTCTTTCGGGCCTATGGGACTGGAAGATCTGACGACCAGAAAATTTGTCGTGTTGGGCGATGGCCAGGTGCGGCAGTAAAACTAATTGTTTTAAATCTGAGCCTTCAGGCCTGAAATATCAGCGGAGCTGAGCATGCGTATCGGAATATTGGGGGGGACGTTTAACCCGATTCATTGTGGCCACCTACATATTGCTGAAGAGGTATATACGGCTTGTGGTTTAGATGAAATCTGGTTTATCCCGACTTGCCAGCCACCGCATAAAGAATTGGTTGATGGCGTTTCCTTTACTGACCGGCTGACCATGGTTCAGCTGGCTGTTGCTGATAATCCACAGTTTATCGCATGTGATATTGAAGGACAGCGAGGGGGGAAAAGTTATTCCGTTGATACCTTGAGCTGTCTGAAAACAGCATATCCAGATCATGATTTTTATTTTATCATGGGGCTTGATTCGTTTCAGGAGCTTAGTTTGTGGAAAGAATATCAGCGTCTGTTTGAGTTGGCTCACATTGTGGTCACTGCCCGACCTGGCTTTGTTGGTACGGTTCATGAATTTCTGCCGGTTGCCATCGCCGATCGCTTCTGCTATGATGCCGATTTCAAAAAAATACAGTGTGATACCGGATTTTCGTTGATTCCGGTTACTCACACCTGCCGCGATGTCTCTTCGACAGAGGTGCGACGGCTATTAACGGAATCCAGCCCCGTAGGGGGATTGGTTCCTGACAGTGTGATTCAGTATATTAAGAATCGCGGACTCTATTCAGATTAGAACGGATAAGAATTTGCAAGCCAAAGAAACAGCGCTTACTGCAGTTCAGTATGCTCTCGACAAGAAGGGTTTTGATATTAAACTTTTTGCCGTGGCAGAACTGTCATCCTTGACCGATTACATATTACTCGTCTCCGGACGCTCTGATCGTCAGGTTCAGGCGTTAGCTGAACATATCAAGGGGGAATTCAAACATCAGCATCAGCAGTTGCCACTTGCCGCCGAGGGTCTTGATGAAGGCCGTTGGGTGCTGCTCGATTATGGTGATGTGATGATCCATATCTTTCAAACCCCGGTACGTGAATTTTACGATCTCGAAGGACTCTGGAGTGAGGCTCCCGAGGTCGAACTGGAAGACACGGGAGAATAACTTCCATGAAGCTGCACGTTGTTTGTGTCGGAAAGTTGACCGAAGCGTGGCAGCGATCGGCAGCCGATGAATTTGTCAAACGCCTGAAGCGCTATTTCCCTACCGATGTTACTGAGTTAAAAGAAGAAAAAGGTGGGAAAAAAAGTGATGCTATGACCTTGGTCCGGCGTGAAGGCGAGCGAATTCTGGCGAAGATTCCCGAAAATTCTTTTGCTATTGTTCTGGATGAGCGGGGTAAAAATCCTGGTTCCGAACAGTTTGCAGAGATGCTGGATCGGGAGATGGTTCAGGGGGGACGAGACTGGACACTGGTTATTGGAGGGCCTTACGGCTTATCTGATGACGTTCGTCACCGGGCCGATTATCTGCTCGGGCTTTCCCGCATGACCTTTACTCACCAAATGGCGAGAATCTTTTTGCTCGAACAACTCTACAGGTGTTGTACGATTATCAAAAATGAACCCTATCATAATCGTTGATATTTGATTAGTGACTGCTGGAGGATGTGATTAGCGTATGGAAGCAGAAAAACTGCAAGAGATTAAAGCTCAACTGTTACAGATGCGGGAAGATGTGATGCAGGAGGCAGAAAAAGCCTATGAAGCATCACAATCCCTGGGTAAGGATGGCGTTCCCGATATCGGTGATATGTCGTCAAACAGCTATAATCAGGAAGTCCTGATGAACCTGAGTGAAACTCAGCGTGGTCGCGTCCGTGATATTGATGCCGCCCTTGAGCGTATCCGTTTAGGTGTCTATGGTTTGTGTGCCAGATGTGAAGAAGAAATCTCACCTCGGCGCATGGAGGTTCGTCCTTTTTCTCGCTATTGCATTGACTGTAAGGTGGAAATCGAAAAGTTCGGTGAATAAAACACTTCTGTGAACCCGGTTGCGGGTCGGTCTGGAGATGGTTATGATCATCAGTGCTCTGTTTGTATTGGTATTTATTGCATTTGCTTCCATTTTTTTGTTTTTCTGGGGAATTAATCCGGGCGAGGTGACGGTTTTTCTGACCAGTGACATAAGTTTTACCCTGCCGACTGCCTTGATGCTGATCTGTATTCTGTTGATTGGTTTACTGATTGGTACCGGGGTTCATATGTTGAGCGCCTTTTTCTTTTCTTTCCGTTGTTGGCGACGGGGGCGGAGAAATAAAAAGTCTGAAGAGATTACCCAGGTTTATCGCAATGGTGTTGGCCGGTTACTGTCCGGGGATCTGAAAAAGGCGAAAAGTTTACTGCAAAAGGTCATCGATCGGGATCCAAAACGTGTCGACGGCTACCTTGCCTTGGCAAGTGTCGCCCTGCAGGAAGGCCGCGAAGAAGACGGTATCAGTTTACTGCAAAAAGCTCGCAAGCTTGACCCTAAAGGGATTGAGGTGCTGTTTAAATTGGCGGCGACCTTTGAGTCCGCCGGGCGTCAGCAGGAAGCTATGGCTGTTTATAAAGAACTGCTGGCCGATGACAGTGATAACCGTAAAGCTATGCGTGCTCTGCGTGACATTCAAATTCAGCTCGGCAGTCTTGAAGATGCCTTGACACTACAGAAAAGGATTCTTAAAGCGGCCTCTTCTGGCCCTAAAGCTGATCAGGAAAAGCAGGTTCTTTATCAGTTACGCTATGAAATAGCTCAGAAACAATTACTGGCAGGTGAGCTCGATGCCGCCATCGATGCCTGTAAAGATATTATCAAGCATAACGCAAGTTTCACTCCCGCGCGTGTTACTTTGGGGGATGCCTATCAGGCTTCTGGCCGGGAAAGCGATGCGGCTAAAGTCTTTCAGGATGGCTATAAAGCTCTTAAGAAAAGTATCTTCCTGGCACGCCTGGAAGAACTTTACATCCATGTCGCAGATCCATCTGCACTGCTTGGTTTTTACCGGGATCAGATGCAGGCTGATGAAGAAGATCAGTTGTTACGTCTTTACCTCGGTCGCTTGTATCTTCGCCTTGAAATGGTCGATGAAGCGATGCAGCTGTTGACAGCCCTTGAGTCGCGCGGAATTGAATTTACCAAATTGCATCTGTTGCTGGCAGAAGGTCAGCGTCGTCGCAATAATATTGTTGAAGCAGTCAGCGAATATCAGAAAGCACTGGGGATTGATAACCACTTGAAGTTGGGTTTTGTCTGTGATTCCTGTGGCGCTCGTTGTTCCGAATGGTCGTACCGTTGCCCTGAATGCCAAAAGTGGGATACACTGGTTCTACCAGAACGTAAACAGATTGAGGACGCCAACGTGGTAGAAGAACCAAAGATGATACCGCATGGTGCCCGGGAGGATTAGTGAATGAAAAAAGGGCCTGTTGCTCTTGTAATTTTAGATGGCTGGGGCGTACGCCCCAGCTGTGATTTTAACGCAGCATGTATTGCTGAAACACCGGTTATGGACCGCTTACGCAGTGAGTGGCCAAACAGTTTGCTTAAAGCGTCAGGTGAATCTGTCGGTCTGCCTGACGGACAGATGGGAAATTCAGAAGTTGGTCACCTGAATATCGGTGCCGGGCGGATTATCTATCAGGATTTAAGTCGCATTACCCTGGCCATCGAAGATGGCTCTTTTTTTATTAACGATGCCCTTAAGGGGGCCTGTGAAAAAGCAGCCGTAAAAGGGACAAAATTACATCTGCTTGGACTGCTCTCAAATGGTGGTGTTCATTCCCACAATAAACATCTTTATGCGTTGATCAAGTTGGCCAAAGACTGTGGTGTAAAAGATGTTTGTGTTCATGCTTTCCTTGATGGTCGCGATACCCCTCCACAGAGTGGGGTCGATTTCCTTAAAGAGCTGGAAGATGAACTGAGCTCTATCGGGCTTGGTCGCATCGCAACCATATCCGGCCGTTATTGGGTTATGGATCGCGATAATCGCTGGGACCGGGTTGAAAAATCATACCTTGCCATGACCGAAGGTATTGGTGATCAGGCTGAATCATCTGCCGATGCTATTGCTGCTGCCTACGCTGATGGGAAAACTGATGAATTTGTCACTCCGACAGTCATTGGTTCGCCCGCCGGAACTATTGATGATGACGATGCTGTTATCTTCTTTAATTTCAGGGCCGATCGCGCTCGTGAAATTACCCGGGCCTTGGCGTTTGAATCGTTTGATGGATTTGAACGCAACAAGGTGGCTAAATTAGCTGATTATGTGTGTTTGACCGAATATGATGAAACCTTTGGTTTGCCCATCGCTTTCCCTTCGGAGACCTATTCTCAAATTCTGGCCGACGTCCTTGCCGACAATGGTCTTAAGCAGCTTCGTATTGCTGAAACTGAAAAATATGCCCATGTGACCTTTTTCTTTAATGGAGGGGTCGAAAAAGAGTGGCCAGGAGAAGATCGGGTCCTTATTCCTTCTCCGAAAGAAGTTGCTACTTACGATCAGAAGCCTGCAATGAGTGCCCTTGAGGTTACCGATGAAGTACTGAAACGTATTGCTTCACAAGAATATGATGTGATCATTCTTAATTTTGCTAATTGCGATATGGTTGGTCATACTGGTATTCTTGATGCAGCAGTAGAGGCGGTTCAGACGGTCGATTCCTGTTTGGGGCGTGTTGTCGAGGGGATTCTTGACGCGGGTGGAAAAATGCTTATTACTGCTGATCATGGTAACTGTGAGCAAATGATGGGTGATAACGGTCAACCACACACTGCTCATACCAGTAACCTGGTTCCTTTTATTCTTGTCGATCAGGATCACAAAGGCAAAAAGGTTAAGGACGGTATTCTCGCCGACCTGGCTCCAACGGTTCTTGATCTGCTCGGTCTTAAGCAACCTGAAGCAATGACAGGAGCGTCACTGCTAGATGATTGATAGATTTCATTCCGAAGGTTATCGATAATATTTTGAACTTTTAGCTTGGAAATGACGGGGGGACTTTCCAATTGCTTAAGCTTTTTACTTCACGTCTGGTTAAATTTGTTTTTCCGCCGGCCTGTGCGTTATGTCAAAAAACGTTACCGGCCGGCTGGACTCAACCCTGGTGCACTACGTGTAAAGCAGAAATTGTTCCCCTGCCCAGTGCCCACTGTTCCCTTTGCCGTCAACCCTTTATTGGAGTTGTTTCCCAACCTCATCTTTGTTCCCGCTGCGTACGACTAGCGCCTGAGTTCAGTGCTGTTTATTGCGTTGGCCTTTATCAGGGGGCTTTACGTCATGCGGTCCGTCAGTTAAAATTCAATCAGCATGTCAACCTCGATCGTTCATTAGCTCTGTTCCTTGCTGGTGTTCTCCCTGCTGATCAAAGTTATGATGTCATCATCCCTGTGCCTTTGCATCGCTCTGCTCTTAAACACCGTACCTACAATCAGGCCGCACTGTTAGCTAAAGAGTTAGGGCGGTTATTAGCCTGTCGGGTAGAGCAAAGATTATTAGTGAAAAATCGCTCAACGTTACCTCAGCACAATTTAACTGCACAGGAGCGTGAAAAAAACCTGTTAAATGCATTTAATTTAAAGCACCGTCTGAATGGTGAACATGTATTACTGGTAGACGATGTTATGACAACAGGTGCTACAGCAGCAAGTTGTGCCAAGGAGTTACTCGCCAGCGGTGCATGCAAAGTGAGTGTCGCTACCGTGGCAAGAACATGATAAAAGGTACTTTTTTAGGCATGGACAAATTTTAATGCTATAGTTTGTATGAGGAGAGATATAGTTGTAGGGCAGGAGTAATTGTAATGAATTTAGCACTCAATGATCTTCTTACCGAATATCCTTTAGACAAGCTGTTAGCAACAGTTCCGACAGGACTGTTTCTTGTTGATAGGGATAAAACTGTTGTCTATTGGAATTCGGCTGCTGAAAGAATTACCGGCTATTCCAGCAGCGAAGCTATCGCTAAAAAATGCTCCTTTCTACATGGTGATCCATGTAATAAGTCCTGCTCGTTATTTTCCGATTCAGTGTCATTTCCGGTGATTGGTCAGGTTTGTTCTTTCCGCCATAAAAATGGTGAACTGCTGACGTTAAGTAAAAATATCGATTTGTTGCGTGATGCCGATGGGCAAATTATTGGCGGCATAGAGTCTTTCATTGAAATTACCGAATTTAAACGTGAACAGTCGTTATTACGTAAAAAGGTGACGGCGCGTACCGAAGAATTAGAAAAAGAAAAAGCTGCTTTGCGAGCAGTTCTGGATGGAATAACCGATCCTGTCTATATTTGCGACAAAAATTATCATCTAGTGTTCGTCAATCAGGCCATGATTGAGGTGCTTGGAAATATCGATAGCGAATATTGTTATCAGGCCATTTACAATGAAAAGACCAGATGCCAGGATTGTCCCTTGGCTGAGGTGTTGACAGGCAAAGTTGTGCATCAGGAGAAGACGTTCTTTGGTAAGGATCGAATCTTTGAAGTCATCCATTCCCCCTATCCACAAACAAGTACACCGACTCAGAAACTCGCGGTTTGCCGTGATATTACCGAGCGGATAAAAACAGAGCGACGCTTGCATCAGGCTAATAAGGAGTTAGACGCGTTTGTGTCGACTGTTTCCCATGATTTACGTTCACCGTTAACACCACTGATAGGTTTTGCCGATCTACTGCTCGAACGCTACAGCGAGGACCTGGATGAAATTGGTCTGATCAGCGTCACAGAAATTAAAAAGACCGCAGAGAAAATGCGTAATCTGCTGGAAGATCTATTAGCTTTGTCTCGGGTAGAACAGTTAAAGCAGCCAGATCAACCAGTCGACGTATATTTAATCGCTAATGAAATGTTACTGGAACTTGCCGATAAAGTCATCGACAGTGGTGCCGATGTTCAGATTGGAGATTTGCCGGATATTCGTATACCAGAAGAGTTGGTGGCAAATATGTTCAGAAATTTACTTGCTAATGCGATTAAATATGCTGCTAAAGAGCACTCTCTAATTGAAATCGATGGTTATCTTGAGGATGGCTATGTGCGTTACCGGATTATCGATCATGGGGCAGGGGTTACAGAGGAAGAAGCTCAGAAGATATTTGAACCATTTGTTCGCGGAAGTAATAGCCGTACGATTGCCGGTACTGGAATTGGATTAGCCACGGTGGCTAAAATCGCACGTGTTTATGGTGGTAGTGCCTGGGTTGAAAAAACTGCCGGCGGTGGAGCGACCTTTATTGTTGCTTTTCCTGCTCTGGAAAATGGGTAATAGCTGTATAGATGGTTTGACAACGGTCATAACGGAGTTATATTCTGTTTGATATTTCGACTGTTTAAACAATTCTAAACAGGTATCCAGGGAGGATTAAGGTAAATGGAAGTAAATAAAAGGCGTGATTTCCTTAAAAAGGCATCAACCGCGACAGCGGTAGCCGCCACAGCGGCAACGATCGGTGCACCGGCAATCGTACGTGCAGAAAAAACTTATAACTGGAGAATGGTCACCACCTGGCCGCCACACTTTCCACTGTTTGGAGAGGGGGCTGATAAACTGGCCGAGATGATCACAAAAATGTCTGGTGGTCGACTCAAGGTGCAGGTCTATGGTGGTGGAGAACTGGTTCCGCCACTGCAGGCATTTGAAGCCGTAAGTGCCGGTATGGTTGAAATGGGCCATGCTTCTCCTTATTACTGGGCAGGTAAGTCCCCAGCTGCACAGTTCTTCTCAGCTGTTCCTTTTGGTCTTAATGCTCAGGGCATGAACTCCTGGTTATACAGTGGTGGTGGTCTTGAACTGTGGGAAGAAGTCTACAGTAAGTTTAACCTGATTCCATTTCCTTCAGGTAATACCGGCGTTCAGATGGGTGGCTGGTTTAATCGTGAAATCAAAAGTATCGAAGACTTCAAAGGTCTGAAAATGCGTATTCCTGGGTTAGGTGGAAAAGTTCTCGCCAAAGCAGGTGGTAGTTCCATTCTTTCTGCTGGTGGGGAAATCTATACTAACCTTGAACGTGGCGTTATCGATGCAACTGAATGGGTCGGCCCTTATAACGATTACAAGATGGGCTTTTACAAAGTTGCCAAGTATTACTATGCACCAGGCTGGCATGAACCAGGTTCCGTGGTTGAGGCTTTTGTCAATAAGGCAGCATTTGAATCTTTGCCTGAAGATCTGCAGGAAATTATTCGTGCGGCAGCCATGGCTGTTAATATGTTGACCTTGAGCGAGGCTGAAGCTCAGAATAATCATTATCTGAACAAAATGATTAAAGAAGAAGGCGTTATTGTAAAGCAGTTCCCGAAAGATGTTGTTGAGACATTACGCCAGTATTCTCATGAAGTTCTCGAAGATCTGGTCAGCAAAGATCCTATGAGCAAGAAAGTGTATGAAAGTTTCAGTGCTTTCCAGAAAGAGTACCAAGGCTGGCAGAAAGCCTCAGAAGTGGCTTATCACAACTTGTTTGCCTAAACACAGATATTGCCTGAATAAAAAAATCCCCGCAGCGAGGAGCTGTGGGGATTTTTTTATCTACAAGGATACAGAATCAGTGTCCGGACATAGCTTTTGGTAGCCAGGTAACAGCTTCCGGCCAGAAGACGACAATCAGGATACAAATCATCTGAATGGCAATGAAGGGTAATATGCCTTTATATATGTGAGCTGTGGTAATGGTTGGCGGTGCAACCCCTTTTAAGTAAAACAGGCTGAAGCCAAATGGCGGTGTCAGGAAAGATGTCTGCAGGTTCAACGCAATGAGAATCCCAAGCCATAATTGGTCAACGCCCATTTGCTGGAATATCGGTGCAACAACTGGAACGATGATAAAAGTAATTTCAATAAAATCGATAAAAAAACCAGCGATAAAAATCACCAGCATGACGATAAACAAAAAGTGATGGGGCTCTAGCCCGGCATCCATGATCAAACTGGTGATGTAACGATCGCCACCCATACCGCGGAAAACAAGACCAAAAGCTGCAGCACCAACCAGTAGGATAAAAACCATACAGGTGAGTGAGGTGGTGCCGTGCATGACTTCAGTCAGAGTTTTAAAAGTAAATTTTCTTTGTCCGATGGTCAGCAGGGTTGCACCAAAAGCACCCACAGCGGCAGCTTCAGTCGGTGATGCAATACCGGCAAAGATAGAACCCAGGACGGCAACAATTAAGAAGAATGGTAGCAAGAACGCTCTGATAATGCGCCGATACATGCCATTGGCGCGAAAGGCTGCCAGTTCTTCGGGGGGCATAGCTGGAGCTGATTCGGGGCGGAGGTTGGCGATAATAAGGATCCAGACAATGTAAAGGCCAACCATAAGAATGCCGGGGATAACTGCACCGACAAACATATCACCAATAGAAATATTCATAACGCTGCCGAGCAAAACTAAAACAATACTCGGCGGAATAATCTGGCCCAGGGTACCGGCCGCACAAATGGTTCCCGTCGACAGCTCAGGTGAATAGCCACGTTTGACCATGGTCGGCAGCGACAGTAGCCCCATGGTGACAACCGTAGCACCGACAATACCGGTAGAGGCAGCAAGAACGGCGCCTACGACAATAACAGAGATTGCCAGTCCACCGCGAACGCGGCCGAATAACATGGCCATGGTTTCGAGCAGCTCTTCAGCCAGTCCGGATTTCTCCAGCATCAGTCCCATAAAAATAAACAGGGGAACGGCAATCAGAACGTAATTGGTCATTGTCCCCCAGATCCGTAGTGGCAAAAGCTGGAAGAAATTAAGGCCAAAGGTAAAGTACCCGAAAATAAGCGAGACACCGCCTAAGGTAAACGCAACCGGAAAACCGAACAGCAGTAAGGCAAAAACAACAGCAAACAGAACGAGCGACATATATTCAGGCATGAGACTGCTCCTTAGTAACCGGATTCAGACTCTTGATCGGTTTGCCAATGAGAGTACAAAAAGAGCGCAAAGCAAGAGAGATCCCCTGCAGTAAGATTAAGAAAAAGCCGGTTGGTACCATGGCTTTTAATAGGAAGCGATAGGGGAGCCCGCCAGGGTCCGGACTGGTTTCGTGAATGGCATAACTCATGGTCACGAACCCTTTACTGGTCCACAGGATGAGGAGCGCAAAGGGAAGCAAAAACAGGATACTGCCCAGCAGGTTAATCAATGCTTTACCCCGTGGAGGCAGATGAGTATAGAAGACATCGACACGGACGTGGCTATCTTCTTTTAATGCCCAGGCTGCTGCGACAAGGAATAGAATAGCAAAAATGTGCCACTCCAGCTCTTGAACCGCAACACTACTTTTACGCAGGAAATAGCGGGTAAAAACATCATAGCAAACAACGACGACGAGCAGGCCACTTAACCAGGATACGCCCTTGCCGATGGTACTATTAAGCGTGTCGATAAAGGTCACAATCGACGTAATAAATTTCATGAAATCCTCCATTTTGCCGACCGGTTGAGAAAAAACCGGAAAATATCAATCGGCTATAGTGTGGCAAGTGCCGCCGGGAGTCAATATTTATCATATTTTTTATGAATTTAGGCGCGACGGGGCAGTGCGGATACGACCTGATAAGAGAGTCGGTTGTATTTTTAAGCTCAGTGTAGGCACACAAATGCCGGGCGTTAACTTACGCCCGGCATTAATAGTTGTGCTGTTGTTACCGTGAGTTGTTTACAGGTAAAACAGACTATTCGCGAACAAATGTATCGATATCTGTTTCGTGCACCATACCCATCAACCGAGCATATTCAGACTCGATGATGATGAAGTGGTTTTCAGTTGATTTAGCATTTTCTTCGAAAACAGCACGAACTTCAGGATCAGAAACTTTTGCGGCCATAGCGCGCAGGCTTTCTGCCAGCTTTTGTTCCTTGTCCATAGCGAGTTCCATGGCTTTGCGATCATCAAAATTTTCAAGCAGGGCTTTGTCAAGATCAGAGAGCCAATCACTTGATTTTTCTGGTGGTGCTGCGATGAATTCTTCAAAAGGAGGCAGCAGGTCAGAGCACAGACATTTGTCAAAGAAGTGCTTGGCATGCTCACGTTCTTCACGAGCCAGCAGCTCAAACGTTTTGATGGCGTCAGCATTTTTCATTTCTTTGGCGGCCAGTTCATAGAAGTTCATCGCATTTTTTTCAGTTTGTACTGAGCTGGCCAGAGCTTTGTTCACTTCGGTTTCATTAAGCATAGGATTGTTCCTCCTTCTCTTGGATATGAAATAGACATTTAGAAAAACAGCTGATTACTCGGCTGAAGAAATTGGGGAAAAGGTGCGTGATGCTAATTCATTATCGATCATCATCAGACCGCGGCCATCCTCTTTAACCCGCTTCAGTTTGGTGATGATTTGTCCGGTAGATGCCTCTTCTTCGATTTGCTCAGTAACGAACCACTGCAGAAAAATCTGGGCAGCGTGGTTCTTTTCTTCAACAGCCAGATCCATCAGGTTATTGATACGGGCAGTAACGGACTGCTCATGTTCCAGAGAAACTTCAAAGGCTTCGAGAGGGGAAGAGTATTCATTGCGAGGGGCATCCATGCCTTTTAATTCGACGCGACTGCCGGTTTCACAGACAAATTGGAACATTTTTTCAGCGTGGGACATTTCTTCCTGGAACTGAACGTCCATCCAGTTTGCCATACCGGGGAGATCTTCAACTTCAAAATAAGCCTGCATTGCTTTGTAGGTGAAAGCAGAGTAGATTTCGTACTGGATCTGGTCGTTAATTGCTTTGACGAGTTTTTCACTAAGCATTTTTGTCTCCTTGCTGTGCAACTAGCTGGTTAAGCGTTTCCTGTCAGGTAAAAGCCAAAGAGGAAACATTCTAATTTCAATATGAATCCTTACATATTAACAGAACACCGCAATGTAGATCACTAATAATTTATATTTTCGGTCGTTGTTATATGGTATCAGGTCGACAGTTTGTGCTGTGACTGCTATTCTACTCTTTTATCAACTGAAAATTATCAATCTCTCAGGTAGCAAAGAAAAGAATAAATAATGAAAATAACCGCCGCGGAATTTGTGAAAAGCGCAACTAAGCCGGATCAATATCCTCAAAGCTCATATCCCGAAATTGCTTTTGCCGGACGTAGTAATGTAGGGAAAAGCTCTTTAATAAATGTTTTGCTTAATCGTAAAAATCTGGTGCGCACCTCCTCAACTCCAGGTCGTACTCAGTTGATCAACTTTTTTGCGGTAAATGCTAATTTTTCTCTGGTCGATTTACCTGGCTATGGTTTTGCCAAAGTCCCTGTTGCAGTAAAAAAAGCCTGGGGACCTATGATCAGGACCTACCTGGAGATGAGGGAACATCTTTGCGCAGTTGTTTTTATCCTGGACATTCGCCGAATTCCAGGGGAAGAAGATATTCAGATGCTGGATTGGCTGGAAGAGTTTGGCGTGCCGACAATTCCGGTTGTCACTAAGCTGGATAAGGTGAATCGCTCCCAGCGTGATCGACAATTAAAGCAGATTGCTCTTGCTACTGGTTTAGATAAAGAGGTTTTCAGCCTTTTCTCTGCTCAGACAAAAGAAGGGCGTGATGATATCTGGGAACGGATAGAGGATGCCCTGGCAGCAGATTTTGAGGATGATGGCGATGATTAAACCAACCCGTGTCCATCTTCTGCGCCACGGCCAGGTTGAAGGGTTCGAAGAGCATCGTTATAACGGGCAGGCTGATATCGCTTTGACACCTTATGGCCGGCAGCAGTCTGCCGCCCTTGCAGGGCGGTTACGGCAGGTTCCGGTCAATGCTATTTATAGTAGCGATTTACAACGCTGTCGTTATCTGGCCGACCAGGTTGCTTTACTCCATGAAGCCCAGTCCGAGTATTTAGCCTCCTTGCGTGAGCTGAACATTGGCTGCTGGGAAGGATTAACCTGGCGACAGTTAGAGCAGGATTTTCCCGAAACCTGGCAAGCACGGCTTAAGGACATTGTTCATGTGGCTCCGCCTGAGGGGGAATCCTTACTGCAGTTGGCGCAGAGGATTCGGCCTGTTATGGCGGATCTGGTCGCCAGACATTATGGTGATAATATCGTTATTGCTGCACATGGTGGTGTCAACCGGGTCATTCTTCTCGACGCTATTGGCGCACCATTGACCAGCCTGTTCAATATTGAGCAGGACTATGCTTGCCATAATATTATCGATTATTATCCTGATGGTGTCACGGTGGTGAAAAAACTGAATGGCTGAACGGTTTTCTTTTCCGCCATATCGCGTTACCATGGCCATTGAACAGGCTATTTTGAACACTATTATCCATGATGGAGATAACGCATGAAGTCGATTCATGTCATCGGAGCAGGTATTGCCGGCCATGAAGGGTTTACCCACCAGGCACTCGAACTGATTTCTCAAAGCGAACTGTTGTTTGGTGCCCAGCGTCTATTGGATCTTTTTCCTGACTACCAGGGGGAAAAGGTGATGATCGATAATGACAGTATGGTCGGGATGGTGTCACAGTTGCAGGATTATTCTGGCCGGGCTGTTGTTCTTGCTTCCGGGGATCCGCTGTTCTTTGGTGTCGGGCGCTTTTTACTGCGTAATATGCCTGATGAACTGATTGAGTTCCTGCCTAACGTCACATCAATTCAGTATGCTTTCGCCAAGATCAGGGAACCATGGGATGATACGGTTTTTATCTCAACCCATGATCGGGGCATTAAGAAGGTTGTCGATCGCATTGTTGCTAATGATAAGGCCGTTGTTTTGACCGATAGTTCGGCCAAGCCAGGTCAGATCGGCAGGGAACTGCTTAGCCGCGGCCGGAGTGGATACAAGGTTTTTGTCTGTGAAAATCTTGGTACCCAGGATGAACGCATTCGCGTGACCGATGTGCGTGAATTGCTCCAACTAGATATCGCACCTCTGAATTTGTTGATTTTGATCAAAGAATACGAGGAGGATGCCGAACTCTACGTGCCAACCCTCGGCATTCCAGATGAAGAATTTGTCAGTATCAAGAAGCTGATTACCAAAGAGGAAGTGCGCGTCATTACTCTGGCCAAGTTAAAGCTGCGCCATGATATGTGTTTGTGGGATATTGGCGCAGGCTCAGGGTCCATTTGTATTGAGGCGGATCATTTGCTGCCGAACGGGCGTATTTTTGCCATTGAGCGGAATGAAGAATGCCGCCAGTTCATTAAAGAAAATCTGCAAAAGTTCAATACTCGAAATGTCACATTGATCGAAGGTGATGCCCCTGCCTGCCTCGAAGAGTTACCTGACCCTGAAAGGGTCTTCATTGGCGGTAGTGGTGGCTTTTTGTGGGATATTCTTGGTGCCGTTGATATGCGCCTGGCTACCGGTGGGCGCGTAGTTATGAATGCTATTACTCTTGATACCCTGACAGCAGCCAATGAATTCTTTGCCAATGCCGGTTATCAGGTCGAGGTGGTCACCGTCAATATTGCGAAAACCCGCCCACACTCCAACTATAAAATGTTTGAAGCGTATGATCCCGTCTATGTGGTCACGGCGGTGAAAGAGTAATATTCATTCTACGGACAGATTGCAAAAGCTGAACGGGCAAAGGTCGCTGTTTCATTTAAACAATGACCTTTGCCCTTTTTAACTTAGGGCCAAAAAGAATAAATCCTCAGCTATGCTGAGACATCGCAATGGTGGACTAATATTAATGCCTCATCCCGTTTGCCCAGATCCGAATCATTTGAAACATCTCGCTATGGCCATAATGCCCTATGGCAAGTATGCCGGTCGCCGTCTTGTTGACCTGCCTGAACCCTATGTTGTCTGGTTGGTAAATAATCAGTTGCCTGAAGGACGCTTGGGACAGCAGGTGCTGGAAATATACGAAATTAAAGTCAACGGACTTGAATCATTGCTTAAACGTGTGCTGCAGGAAGGTGGCAAATGACGGATTTTCCCTCGGCGCAAGGAACGCGACCGTTAATGTTAGCGCCCATGCAGGGGCTGACCAACAGTGCCATGCGTCAGTGCTTTATTGATCATTATCAGCCGGATGTTGTTTTTACCGAGTTTGTGCGGGTGAACTCTCAGTCGCGTAAACGAGTGACCCGGGCGGATATGCTCGATATAACAAGCGCGTCCGGGCTGGTTCCGTTAGTTGTTCAATTGATCGGTAATCAGCCTCAGGCCCTGGCCGAAGCCGCACAAGGTGTTGAAGCCGCAGGTTGTCGCTACCTGAACCTGAATCTGGGTTGTCCTTACGGGCGTATGACCAGTGGTGCTACCGGAGGAGAACTGTTGCGGGATCCCGGCGGCCTGGCTCTGCTGTTGCAGCAGTTACGTAAGGTGATCAAAGGTAACTTTTCCGTGAAATGTCGCTCTGGCTATGATGATCCTCAGCAGATATTTTCGTTGTTGCCTGTTTTTGCTGATTGTGGGGTTGATTTTTTAATTCTGCATCCCCGCACGGTTGTCCAGAAATATAATGGTTATGCCGATCATGAGATCACTGCGAAAGTCGCCAGCCTAACCAGTTTACCTGTTATTGCCAATGGTGATATCAATACTCCGCAAACGGCCTGGCAGTTACTGGAAGATACTGCGGTCGCAGGCCTGATGCTTGGTCGTGGCGCATTAACTGATCCATTGCTATTTAAGCGGATCAGAAAAGAGCAGGCTGAAAGTCTTTCTGAACAGCAACAGCGGCATGAAGTTTATCAATTTATTAATACTCTGATTCCTGGTTATATGGAAAAATTTTGTGGTGAACGACAAGCATTAATGAAACTTAAAGATGTTCTGAATTTTATCACTTACCCCTCTTGTCAGCGCGATTTAGGTAAGCTCAAGCGCTGTGTCACTATCGATCGTTTCAGAGCTCTGTTAGAGAATCGTTTTGCTCACTTTGATAATTCATAAGGCGGCTATCATTTGTTTTAATAAAAGACCTTAAATGATATTTTCAGCTCTGAAGAATCTCTTTAAATTCTTATGACTTATCAATTTCTGTCCACAGGTTACTCACAGGTCTTCGACAATATGTAGTCATGGCTATTTAAAAAAATACTAGATGTAGTGTTTTTATTTTGTGTATGTCCAAAAAATTATGCTACCCTTGGTACTGTTGTTTGCCTGATTCAGGGCGCAAAAATATCACATAGTTTATACCCAAATTATTTCTTGAAACCTCCAGTTTATTGGTAGGAAGGGGGCTTTTTAATGCCAGAATTTATCCGTAAACGAGATGGTCGTCTTGTTCCTTTTGAAGAACCTAAAATAACCAAAGCGATTATTAAAGCAGTTGAAGCTGTTGGTGGTCGTGATTTTGACAAGGCGGAAGATATCTCTCGTCAGGTGTCTGGTATTCTGAAAGTCCTCTATAAAGGAGGGCAGTCTCCAAGCGTCGAGAATGTTCAGGATCTGGTTGAAAAAATATTGATCGAAAATGGCCATGCGCAGACGGCCAAGGCTTTTATTCTTTATCGTAAGCAGCATGAAACCATGCGCCGTACGCGTGAGTTTATGCAGCAATCGATCGATGCTATCGATTCGTACCTGGTGCGTGAAGACTGGCGGGTCAACGAAAACGCCAATATGGGCTATTCGTTGCAGGGGTTGAATAATCACATTGCCTCAAATATTACCAGTAATTACTGGCTCAATAAAATCTATCCTGATGATATTGCCGATGCTCACCGTAACGGCGATTTTCATATTCATGACCTGGGTCTGTTGTCTGTCTACTGTTGTGGTTGGGATCTGAAAGACCTGTTGTTAAAGGGTTTTACTGGCGCATACGGAAAAGTTCAGAGTGCTCCACCAAAACATTTCCGTACTGCTTTGGGGCAAGCTGTTAACTTCTTCTACACCTTGCAGGGAGAAGCTGCCGGGGCCCAGGCTTTTGCTAATTTCGATACCTTGCTCGCTCCGTTCATTGCTTATGATCAACTGACATATGATGAGGTCAAGCAGTCACTGCAGGAATTCGTCTTTAACATGAACGTGCCAACCCGGGTCGGCTTCCAGACACCGTTTACCAATATCACCATGGACATGATGGTGCCGGGTAATATGGCTAAAGAAGCTGTGGTTATTGGTGGTGAGCTGATGGATCGTTGCTATGACGAGTTCCAGGATGAGATGGATCTGCTGAATCGCGCCTTCTGCGAGGTTATGATGCAAGGTGATGCTTCCGGGCGGATTTTTTCTTTTCCGATTCCAACCTACAATATCACTCGTGACCTGGACTGGGAAAGTGATCGTCTGTTACCGGTTTGGGAAATGACCGCAAAGTACGGTATTCCTTATTTCAGCAACTTTGTTAATTCCGATATGGACCCGGAAGATGCGCGTTCCATGTGTTGTCGTTTACGTCTGGATAACCGTGAACTCCGCCGCCGCGGAGGTGGTCTGTTTGGTTCAAATCCCATGACTGGTTCGATTGGTGTTGTCACCATGAATCTTCCCCGCGCCGCTTATGTTGCCACCAGTAAGGAAGACTTCTTTTCTCGCATCAGTGACTTGATGAAACTGGCCCAGCAATCGTTGGAAATCAAACGCAAGCAGCTGGAGCGTTTTACCGATGATGGCTTATATCCGTTCAGTAAATTTTACTTAGCTGCAATTCGGGAACGGAGTGGCAATTACTGGGATAACCACTTTTCGACCATCGGTTTGCTCGGTATGCATGAGGCCTGCCAGAATCTGATTGGCAAGGGGATTGATAGCGAAGAAGGGCAGGCCCTGGCCCAGGAAACTCTCGACTTTATGCGCACCCAACTGGAAGCCTTCCAGGATCAAACCGGCCATCTCTATAACCTTGAGGCCACCCCGGCTGAAGGGACCAGCTTCCGTCTGGCTAATAGCGATCGCAAGCGTTATCCAGACATTATCAGTGCCGGAACCGATGAGCCTTACTACACCAACTCAACTCAGTTACCCGTTGGTATTACCGAAGATATTTACGAAGCCCTCACCCATCAGGACGGTCTGCAAACCCGCTATACCGGTGGCACCGTCTTTCATGGTTTCTTAGGCGAACGTCTCGAAGATTGGCGCAGTGCGCGTCTGCTGGTAAAGCGGATCGCTGAAAACTTCCATCTGCCTTATTTTACCCTGAGCCCGACATTCACCATCTGTCCGGTTCATGGCTATATTTCTGGCGAACACTTTTCCTGCCCGCATCATCACGAAGGAAAAGCGGCCTGATATCAACATAATTGTTAAGGAGAGCATTCATGGCAACAAAATGTGACGCAAAAACAGAAGTTTATTCACGTGTGTGTGGTTTCTTCCGTCCCGTCCAGCAGTGGAATAAAGGTAAAAAAGAGGAATTTAAGGATCGTTCAGAGTATGTTGTTGCTCCTAAGGAGGCACAAAGCTGAAAACGCTTTCTATCAAAGGTTTTCAGGGGACCAGTCTGCTTGATTTTCCGGGCCGGGTTGCATCGCTGCTTTTTACTGGTGGCTGCAATTTGAGTTGCCCTTATTGTCACAATGGCGGGCTGGTAATGGAACCGGAAGCCTTTCCTGATTATCCTCTAGGTGAGTTGCTGGCAGACCTGAAAAAACGAAAAGGTTTTGTCGATGGCGTAGTTGTGTCGGGCGGAGAACCGACCATCGATCCTGGTCTGCCGGCATTTTTAGCTGAGATTAAGCAATTAGGGTTGGATGTTAAGTTAGACACCAATGGTTTGACACCACAGGTCATAGAAAAACTGCTGGAAGCTGATCTGGTCGATTATTATGCGGTTGATATCAAAACCTCACCTGCGCGTTACCACGAGTTGCACCAGCGTCCTTTTGCCGTCAATGGTTTACGTGAAACCGTCGCATTACTGAAACAGGCCAGTGCCGAAGTTGAATTCCGTACCACCTGTATTCCTGCCCTGGTTACTGCTGATGATATCGATTTGATGGCAGAGTTGCTTGATGGGGTTCCATTATGGGTGCTGCAGCAATTTGTCCCGGCCCATGCCATGGACAGTGCCTGGCAAGACATGGAACCGTATTCAGCTGATGTGCTGCATGGTTTTGCTGATCGGATGCGTAGCGCTGCTGAAAATGTCTATATTCGTGGCTTATAAACTCGCCGGATTAAGGAAGAATACTATCTAGCTTCCATCTGGAAACTCTATTTCGCAATGACAAGTTTCTGATTTGGAAAGATGCAATTTTTTGCCAGGTCAAGGAAGTTAAGTATTTGCGCGGAGGCGTAGTACTTTACGCCGCACAAGCGAATGCGCAGATTGACGCCGAGCTGGTAAAAAAGGGCACTTTCCGGACAGAAACTATTTAGAATTTGACCTTGTGGCAGAACAAGCAACGAAACTTTGACGGATGATCTTCCGGAAAAGGGACATTGTCTGCGTTGTGGCATTCCCCGCAAAATTTTTCAGCAGCCTTCTTGCCATCCTGTTTGACGATCGCATAAAAGCGTTCATGGGTGTCGTCATGGGGAACGGGATGGGTGGTTTCTTCAGGAGCCATCCACAAAAAGGTCAGGATTGCCAGGGCACCAATGATGAGTAGAATGTCACGTTTTTTCATGCCATATCCAAAGCAGAAGAAAAGTTGCGAGTTTGTCACTCACTTTTTATAAAGAGGATGTAAATAAACAGAGCAACGACGACAGCCCCACCACCAACAATGATGTAAATGCCACCGCCTTCGATCCCTTCAGTTCCTGTTCCTTGAGCTACGGTCCATGATAATGCCAGCGCAAAGCCACCGATACCGGCCAAAAACGCGGAAATGGCACGCCAGCCAATAAAATAGGTGATTAATACAGCCAGCACAAAGCTACCAAGAAACCATGGATTTGTTGATAAGTCACCAACGTTCCATTCCTGCAGCTTCATCATGACCTGGTCGGTACGAAACTGTTTGAGAAATTCTATCACTGAGTCCCAACTCATAGTCTCTCCTTGATTGGTCGGTTGAGGCGAATAGTAGCAGATTGTCCGCTCTGGTGAAAGTCTGAAACGCCCGTAAATCTTGACTTTATATGTGGCCTTAACTACGATGGCTGCCTTGATGTCGGTTAAGAATAACGCTGATATCTGATTCTTTATCGGCGTCAGCTTTACTTGAATTCCCGAAATTCTTTCAATGGTTAACGTTGCTATTTGAAATATAGCACTTTGGCGACCATGAATGTGATTGGATCTATATGCGTTATCGTTCCATCGGTATTTTCGATTCCGGTGTCGGTGGCTTGACGGTTTTTAAAGAAGTCGCCCAACTGCTGCCACGTGAAAACCTGATTTATCTTGGCGATACAGCACGGGTTCCTTATGGAACAAAAAGTGTTGAAACGGTCCGTCGCTATGCGGTAGAGGCTGCCGGGTTTCTGGTCGAGCAGGGGGTGAAGTTGTTGATTGTCGCCTGTAATACTGCCTCCGCCGTGGCATTGCCTTTATTGCGTGAACGGTTTAATCTGCCGGTTATTGGTGTTATTGAACCGGGGGCCCGACGCGCTGCTGCCAGCATGAACCGTCGCATCGGTGTTATCGGTACTGAAGGAACCATCAACAGCGGGCGCTATACAGAGGCGATTAAAGGACTGCTTCCCGAGGCCGAGATTTTTGCTGCTGCTTGCCCCTTGTTTGTTCCCTTGGCAGAAGAAGGTTGGGCTAATCACGAAATCGCCAGACTCACCGCTGTTGAATACCTGCAACCACTAATCGCTGCACGTATTGATACTCTGGTTCTGGGCTGCACTCATTATCCGTTACTTCGCCAGACCCTCGGCAAGGTTTTGGGACCAACCGTCATGTTGGTCGATTCGGCTGAAGAAACAGCTAAGATGGTGAAACAGTTGTTTGAAGAGCAGGGCTTGACTAACCCTGATCATGGTGGGCAGCGATCCTTTTATGTTACCGATGTCCCCACTCGGTTTGAACGGGTTGGGCGGGCTTTTTTAGGAACACAGTTGGCCAGGGTTGAGCAAGTTCAGATAGGGTAAATAAAATGAAAAAGTTGCTGCTAAGTGTTTTGGTTGTCGTCATTATTGGTGTTTTGGCCGGTTATGGGTTAAGTTGGCTGGTGCGCGAGCAGGATCACAGGAAACAAAGCGTTGCTCCTGTGGTAGAAGAACAGCTGCCGCCGCGGTTGGTCCAACTCTATTTTAGTACTGCCGATGGTTTGTCTCTGGTTATGGAAAGTCAGGAAATCCCTGGTTGTGATAGTGAAGACGCCTGTATTGAAGGTGTTGTGAATGCTCTTATTGCTGGTTCTCAGCAAGGAGCGGTCGCTGTCCTGCCAAAGGAAACCAGGGTTGCCAATGTCAGTGTCGAAAATGATCTGGTGAAAATTGATTTTTCCCGCCACCTGAGTGATTTTCATCCTGGTGGAGATTTATCAGAATTGCTGACCATTTACAGTCTGATCGATACCCTGAATGAAAACTACCCTTACATTCGTCAACTACAGATCTACATCAATGGCGAAGTCCGCCAAACCCTGAAAGGTCACGCACGAATTGATCAACCGGTGACGGTCGACTTTTCATTGACACAGGGACCCATTTCTGGTGATGATTCAGGTTCGGAAGATGAGTTGAGTGTTGAAGATTTGATCGAAAAAGCAACAAATCAAGATGCTCGATAACAGTTTAGGTTAAATGACAAAGATGCATCATGGAACAGCGTAAGACTTTGCACAGCAGTGGGGGGCGTAGATGATTATCGGTTTCAATCATAATGTGGCCTATCGTGGTACCGGGTTTCATGTCCAGACCGAAGACAGTGGGCCGAAAAATCCCAATCTGGTGACCCTGCTCTATCATAGCGGTACCATTATTGCGTCTAAAAAGACCGTGTATGCAGATATTCTTAAGGTTTCAAACCTTGATGCTGTGGTTGAAGATTTAGCCAAAGAACAGCACAAGGGTATGTTGCGCAGCCTGACTCATGGTGAATTTGATGAGCGTATTCTTGCCCTTGGGATTCCTTTAGCTGGAGCTGTGGCAGCGCAGGCACCACCAGCAAAAGAGCCTGCTGCAGTTGTTAATATGCCAGAAGGAACGCCTGCCCCTGAAGTCGAGGACCCTGCGTCACCTCCAACATCGGATATAGATCCTCCACCGGCCAAAATCGTTGAAGAGCCAATTATTGACAGGTTTCGTAAAGAAAAGCCCCAGGAAATGGGACTTGAAGAATTGGTTTATGCTTATCTTACGGCTGGTCAAACCGAGTCCTGATTGTTGTTACCTCTAAGCCTGCTGGTGTTTTTCTGCGACCTCATGGAGATAAAGTGACTGGCTCGGAAAGGCAATTTCCAGGTCGAGCTGTTGTAACTCTTCCATGATCTTTAAGCAGACATCCTCGCGCGCTTCCAGGTATTCTCCCCATACCGTGCTGGTGGTAAAGCAGTAGATCATAATATCAAGTGATGATGGTCCAAAATCGGTAAAGTTGACGAGCATAAACTCCTGATCAATGGCAGGGTGGCAGCGCAACATCGTACGAATTGCTGCAACCGCCTGGCGTACTTTTGCAGGGCTTGAGGCGTAAGTAATGCCGACGGTCATTTTTATGCGCCGTTTCGGCATTTGGCTGAAGTTATTCACCGACATATTCATCAACACACTGTTGGGTACGGTAATCAGCGTTTTGGCAAAGGTTCTGATGCGTGTTGAACGAAAACCGATCTCCTCTACAGTTCCTTCCATATCACCGGCCTGGATCCAGTCACCGATACTGAACGGGCGATCAAGAATAATCATCAATGAGCCAAAAATATTCGACAGGCTATCTTTTGCTGCCAAAGCAACCGCTAAACCGCCTAGCCCCAGGGATGCCAGCAGACCAGAGATGGAGTAGCCCAGATTTTGAATCAACACCAATAAGGCGATGACCACAATAAATACGCGCAGGCTTTTACGCACAAAGGGGACCAGGTGATCATCAAGAGTCGATTCGGTCCGTTTGGCCCACAGGTTCATCCATTGTTCAAGCAGCGTCACCAGGTTAAAGCCGAGCCAGGCCATATCAAGAACAAACAGACCTTTAATCAAATTATGGGCAAGGTGATTCAGATCGGTTGGGGCTTGTGGCAATTGCAAAATGATGACGGCCCAGTACAGGCCAATGATAATAACCAGCAGTTCAGCAGGTTTATTCAGGCTTTTAAGGAAGCTATCATCAAGGTCATGGGTTGTTTTGCGTGCTGCCTTAAAAAATGTTTTGGTACAAAAGTGGCTAATCACCTTTTTAGCGATAAGGGCAATAAACAAAACAGCGCAGGCACTGATAAAACGAACTATATCGATACCGAACACGGTCTGATCAATCAATTCCTGAAGATGGGTCAAGGTTTCCATAGGTTGTTTCCGTAGTAGGATTAGCGGGCCCAAAGGCCAAGTTGATTCTTTCTGGCGTTAGCTTCCAGGTCTAAAAAGTGGTCTTTCATACTAAAATCAAAGCGTCTGAATACCGTTGCCAGGCCTTGTTGCACAAGCAGTTGGTTTAATAGTTGCTGATCTGGAAGGTAGACATAGGCAAGCAGGCGGCCGTATTTGTCGTAGCGCGTAGCGTCGGATTCAAGAGAAACTATCTTTCCTTTAGCGTGATCAATATTGAACTGTTTCGCACGACGCGAGATCGTACGTAGGTGCGGGCGGGAAATAACAAAACGCTTTATATAAAAGCTATCGCGTGATGAATCCTTATATTCGGGAGTGTCTATTCCCAATAGTCGAACCTTGCCAACGTTACTGACCTCCAGAGTATCGCCATCATAGACCCAGGAAACCCGCCCCTGAAGTTGTTCTGCCCACGCACCAGAAGCAACGAGTAATAGCAGGATCAGAATAATAACATTTTTAAGCATGTTAACGGCCCCACAGCAAACGGGTAAAGAACCCGGTCAGGAAGCCCCACCACAGGTTGCCAACTAAAATAACCACAGGCATTAACCAGCCAAGGTTAATACCGCCAATACTGTGATGGTAAACAGAAGGGTAAAGATAAAAGATAGCGACCGCAGTGGGAATAATAGAAACCCACAGTCCTTTACGGATCCAATAGCGTCGATGACGCGGGATGCCAATAAACAGGAAATAAAGCAGCCCCCATAAACCGCCACTCAACATGGCCGGGTAGAGGTGAGGCAGATCAAAATGTGGGGTGAGTCTGACCTGAATAAAGGTAAACACTCCCCAGTGGTGACAGGCCCACAAGAACAGGCTCTTACCAACTCCCCCCAACAGACCACTGACGAAACTGACAGCTAGCAAAGCTCCACTTCTCGGCATGAGTTCTCCTGCAGCTAAAGGTGGCTAAGGACTGTCTGTGCTTTTACCATATTACGGGGAAAAAAATAAGAGATTCATGCTGTTGTATCTAAGGTCGTACAGATTAATGGTTTTAGGTGAGTTGTTATTTTAAAACTTCATCCATGCTACCACTGCGGAAACCCTGAAGATCAAGAGAGATATAATCAAAGCCAAAAGCTTTAAATGCAGCGACCAGGTCTTCGCGTAGATTTTCTGTCAGTAAGCGGGAAAAAGCGTCCGGGTTAATCTCAATCCGTGCCAGTTGGTCGTGGCAGCGGACACGAAAATTATCGAATCCTTTGCTTCGTAACCAGGTTTCACATTTCTCGATTCTTTCCAGCTTATCAATAGTGATCGGAGTTCCGTAAGGGAAGCGGGTTGCCAGGCAGGGGAGGGCTTGCATATCCCAGGTTGGCAGTTCCAGCTGTTTACTCAGATCGCGAATATCCTGTTTGGAGAATCCAGATTCAAGTAACGGAGAGTGTATCCCTAATTCCTTGAGTGCTTTATGACCGGGACGATAGTCGGACAGGTCATCGACATTCGATCCGTCCAGTAACGTAGAGAAGCCAAATAGCTCCATTTCAGCTAAAAAACGGGAAAAAATAGCATGTTTACAGTGGTAACAGCGCTGCGGTGAATTTTTGACAAAATCGGGGTCATCCAGCGCCTGATTTTGAATCAAACGATGAATAACCCCGAATTGTTGCGCGAGTTTCTTGCTTTGTGCAATCTCAAATTCCGGAATGATCGGAGCAACGGCTGTCAACGCCAGTACTTTTTCCGGGCCAAGAGTATCACTGGCAACCTTTAATAGCAGGGTAGAATCGACCCCACCCGAAAAGGCCACGCCAACCTGGCCCAGTTCCACCAGTAAAGTTTTCAAGCGGGCGTATTTTTGTTCTAAAGACATGATCAGATAAAATACATAAAACGGTGATCAAGTTCTTTTTCCAGGCCCATCTCCTGACCACGATCACACAGATCTTTCAGTGAAATAGAATCAAAGTAGTCGCCAAGAATACGACTGCCTTCTGCCCATATGTGCTGGGTCAGACATTGGTTATCGAAATCACATGAAGGAGGAGCCTCACCATCTTTACGCAGCCCTTTAATGCAGTTGACCAGTAGCAACTCACCTTCAGCGGCAAGAATGACTTCTTTTACGGTAATTTTATCTGCAGGTCTCGCAAGAGTATAACCCCCTTGTGGGCCGCGGCGACTTTTCAGTAATCCTGCTTTCTTAAGGTCCTGAAAAATTTGCTCAAGATAACGCGGAGAAATGTTCTGACGCCGCGAGATATCTTTGATTTGCGCAGGGAGGTTTCCAGCATGATAGGCCATATCAAACATGGCCCGGACACCATAACGACTTTTAGTAGAAAGTTTCATAGTTCATCATCTCCTTGATTAAAAAATATATGAATCTCTACCGATATTGTCAAGAATAAAGACCTTTTTTTTACCGCAAAATTACTGTATGGAAAATTCCCTGCATTGATCGGAAAAGTTGATTTTACTTCTGGCTTGTGGCTGAATGCACCATCAAAGGGAAGGAGAAGGTTATGAAAGACTATCCATTTGTGCTGGAATTTTCAGTTCGCGATTATGAATGTGACATGAACAGACACGTTAATCACGCGGCTTATTTGAATTATCTTGAGCATTGTCGCCACGAGTATCTGAAATCACTCGGACTGGGATTTACCGATTTTCTTGAACAGGGATTTAACCTGATTATCATCAAGGCTGAAATCGATTATAAACGGTCGCTGCTAAGTGGCGAGCAATTTATGGTCGGATTGATTATGGATCGTATTTCACCGCTACGCTTCCGCTTCCGGCAGGATATCTATTCTTTGCCCGATAAGAAGCTGATTCTAAAAGCAAACCTGATCGGAACCGCCCTGAATGCGAAAGGGCGGCCAGAATTGCCGGTTGAGATACATCAAGCACTAGAAGAGAGGTAGTTTTAGCCGGAAAGAGTCTTTTTACGCTATGGCGTAGTCAATCAGAACAGACCCCCCTGCTCGTAAACTCGCTTCCCCCTTATGAAATAGGGGGGATTGAGGGGGGTGGCTTTAGGCCAAGTTCTTTACTTCTCTGGCCGCTAACTGGTTACTTTTTCAGTTTAATTCCCTGATGGGTCAACTCAACCACACCTTCCTTGTAAAGCATACCGGATGCTTTTTTGAAGGCCTTTTTGCTCAGTCCCAGACGGCTGCGAATCAAGTCGGGAGGGCTTTGGTCGTGCAACGGCAGGAAGCCGTTGGCATAAAGGGCATCAAGGAGGATTTCGCGGGCATCATCACGGCCTGCAGCTCCGGTGCGGTGCAGAACGATATCAATTTTCCCATCTTCACGAATTCTACCCACGTAGCCAGTGACAGCTTCACCCTTTTTAAGGTGAGGCGGCAGGTCGCTTTGATAAATTAATCCTTCGTAAGTGTGATTAACAATAACTTTGGCACCCAAATCGGTGAACGCCCAAACAATAATATCGACTTCGTCACCTTGCTTCAGATCACGGTTTTCAGATAATAAAATTCGGTCAATTTTACTGGTAGCAATGGGTCGTTGTTGCTTATCAAGAATAATTTTGACCAGATAGCGGCGTCCTTCAAGCATTTTCTGGGCTTGCTCACTGAAAGGAGCAAGTAAATCCTTGCCAATACCCCAATTAAGAAATGCGCCATGGGGACCAATGGCAGAGACTTGCAACATGGCAAACTCACCAACCTGAACTAAGCCTTTTTTCCGGGTTGCCAACAACTGTTGACGATCGATATAGACAAAAACCTCCAGCTCCATAGCGGGGGCAATCTCAGCCGGACATTCTTTTTTAGGCAACAGAATATCTTCGCCATCTCCGTCAAGCCAGACACCAGTGTGGTCAATGCGTAAAACTTTTAATTGATAATAACTTCCTGCTGTAATCATTTTTTTCTTTCTTTTCAGGTTGATAAGTAATGTTCTCTCCACTGATACCTTATGAAGTCAGAGAATACCAGAAATAAATGGAATTATCCTGGATATGGGCATAAATGAAAACGAATTTCAAAAAAATATGAATGTGTGACTTTTGTCACAGTTTTTTTAACGCAAATTTTTTAACGTCCAGTCAATAAATTGATAACAGAGCCTTTTTGTTGCTCTCTTGTTGTAATCGTGTATCTCAAGTTGCTTTCCTCTTGATTTTTAAAGGTTGCTTTTTTAAGCTATTGATAATAAATTTCAATTTCCTTTATGGATATTTGTATGAAACATAATCAGCAAAAATGTTGCCACTCCGAACGACAGCAAACCATACAACATAAAATGAGAAAGCCGCAGCGTGACTTAACCTGGGTTGATCTTGTTGCTTTTTACCCCGCTCCGCAAGAATGTTTGGAAACATTTTTGGTCGCATCTGCTGCTGAAGTCGTAGCAGGTGTGAAACCAGCTAACCTGATCCGAATTATAAATCGTGCTCTGCCATGTGGGCGATCCGTTTTTAACTTATGGCATGAATATGGGGCTGATGTGTTGGCGGGGACAGTTTTGTCTGCATTGACAATCAAGGACGATGAGCACGGTGTCCTCCTTTTACTGTATCGACCTGAACTGTTAGAGAAACGACTGCAAAGCAGAACGATGCAATCCTTTTTAAGGCAGCGCGGTTATCAAATGCCGGTCACTCTGGAAAACAGTCTGCTCTCTTTAGTAAAAAGTTTTGCAGAGAATGAAACCCCGGATGAAGTTGGTTTTTTCCTGGGCTATCCGGCCAAGGACGTTAAAGGGTTCTGTAACGGGGAAGCTACTGCATGGAATGGTCGCTGCTTATGGCGTATCTATGGACCTCCTGGCCGGAGCCTGAAATTATATCAACATTTTTGTGACAAAAGACGTGTGGTAACAAACCGGTTGGCTGCCGGAATCGCACCGCGTTTGCTGTTGAAAGCTGCATAGTTAAATGGCTGATCAAATTTATACTACCCTTAAAAACTCCAAACTGATGGAGGGCGTCTCTGAAAACTCGCTACGGCTTCTGGCTGATTCGGGTCGACTACGGTTGTTGAAAGGTCGCTTTGGTCGTGTTGACCGCAAAGAATTGTCAGAGCGTCTTTTCCTGATTATTTCCGGAGAGGTCCGTATGGTTCATTCTGCGCCCGATGGCCAGGAATGTATTATGGGTAAAGTTTCTGCCGGAGAGTTTTTCTGTTTATCATCGTTTGTGTCAGGGCATGGTTGTAGTGGTGAAATGGTCAGTGCCGGAACTACGGAAGTTTGTTTCTGGCCCAATGAAAAAATTCGCGGCATATTGGAACATGAAGTGAGTTTTCAAAAAAATTTACTTCAGTTGATGGCCTGTCAGGTTGAGCAGGAAAGAGAGATGCGTACCCTTGCGCGTTGCTGCAAAGCTGATACAAAAGTCGCTGCGTACCTGCTCCATAAAATCAAAAATGGGGTGAACTGTTCTCGTTGTGGAGCAGTGCATGTTGATGTTCGTCCTATCGGGATGACCGCTCAAGAACTTGGTATCGCACGCGAAACCTTTACCCGATCTTTACAGCGTTTGCTCCACCGCGAGGGGATCGCCTATCATCGGGGGATTGTTAAAATTGCCAATATTGGATTCCTTGAAGATGTTCTCGAAGAAGATGACTGCCAATGTCGTTGTGGTTAATATTTTCTGGATGGTCATAAAAAAATATGATCATTGAAAATGAACTAGTATAATTATTGAACTCTTATTCCCTCTAGTATTGGGCTTTGTTTGAATTTTTTCTGCTGCCTGTGTCTTCCAACTTTTCCATGTTGTTTTTCCTGAAAAAAATTATTTCTTCACTTCATTTCACTTATTTCGGGTAATTTTTGGCTTTTATGCTTAATGTGATACAGATCACAGACCTGTAGCTATTAGGCCAGTAAAATGAAATCCATAATCAAAATCAACAGGAGATGATTTATGAAAATGGGTATTATATATGGAAGTACGACAGGGAATACACGCCAGGCGGCGGAAAAAATCGGGGCGATATTTTCACAGGCAGAAGTGCTCTCTGTTGCTGATGTTGCCTCGTTTGAAGATTATGACGTTATGATTCTTGGCAGTTCAACCTGGGGACTAGGGGACCTTCAGGATGAATGGGACAGTGCCATCGGTAAATTAGAAGCAAGCTCTCTGACCGGCAAAAAGGTCGCTCTCTTCGGATTAGGGGATCAACTGGGGTATCCAGATACTTTTGTTGATGCCATCGGTAAATTAGGTCACGCAGCGCAAGTTGCCGGGGCCAACCTGATAGGTGCATGGCCAGCAGCAGGTTATGACTGCGAAACATCAGAGGCGCTAGAAGGAGATATGTTTTGTGGTTTAGCTCTGGATGAAGAAAATCAGAGTAGCTTAAGCGCAGAACGAATCAAGACCTGGTGCAATCTCATAGAAAAAGAACTGGCAGATTAATAGCAATGGTCCGTCCTGTTACAGGGCGGACCAAAGTTTTTTTAAGGAGTAAAATCATGACCGTACTAATTGTTGGTGCTGACCGCATAAAATCATTTACGCCACGACTTAAAGAGTGGGGCGCTGAAGATATTCTCCACTGGAGCGCCAGAAATACCCGTAGTAGTCAGTGTGTTATTCCCAAAAAAGCGGACCTGGTTATCTGCTGTACCGATTATTTAAACCATAATACCGCCAGACAGATCAAAAAGCAGATTAAACAACGCTGTTTGCCTGCTATCTACTGTCGGCGCTCATGGACCGAAATAGAAGAAGGATTGTCGGCATTGGAACTTAATGGTGTGACCTGTAAAGACTGTCCGACCAAGGCCTGTTGTATCTTGGAGGAGGGAAGAAAACCTTACAATTAGTTTTCGACTAATTTTGCAATAAATTTAACCTAACTCGCTGGCTAATTGACTTTAAGGATGTTAGAGTTGATTGCATCAGAGGGGGGTGTCTGTACAACTGTTGAAGTCTCTGTTTTACAGTACATAACCGCTGTTCCGTGATAATCCGGGAGAGCGGTTTTTTGTCTTTATGCGTATATTATAGTTTAAGGGTAGAAAGGGAAATTCTTGCATTTTCAGATTCTTTATTGGCATTGGCTAGTATTTGGAATGATCCTTGTTCTGGCAGAGATCTTCATTCCGTCGTTTACTATTTTTTGGTTCGGTTTAGCCGCATTGCTCATGGGGCTTCTGTCCCTAATCGGTGTGCAATTAGATTTGACCTGGGCGCTATTTTGCTGGATTGTCTTTTCAATTCTGTTCACTGTAGGCTGGTTTAAGTGGATCAGACCAATGGCCATAGATCGTACCAAGGCCGGCTTATCGCGTGAGGCTGTGGTTGGCGAGCGCGGTTTAATTATTAAAGCACCAAGTGGCACGGGTGAACGTGGTGAGGTACGTTTCAGTGTCCCTCTCCTTGGAGCCGATACCTGGCCCTGCATGTCGCAGTCTCCTCTTAAGCTCGGTGATACCGTCATGGTTAAGGATGTGTTGGGCAATGCACTGTTAGTCGAACCAACAATGGGTGTTGGTAACGCTGAACAATAAATGATTTATGTGAAAGTTGTTTTTTCGTACAAAAGGAGTTTTAAATGGCAGGTTTAGTTGTCGTTATTGTGTTTGCAATTCTGGTGATCACCACCATCGCACTGGGGGTGCGTCTGGTTCCTCAGGGTTCAAAATATGTGGTTCAGCGGCTGGGAAAATTTCAGAAAACCTTGAACCCCGGTCTTAATATCATCATTCCTTATATTGATACCGTCTCCTATAAGGTTAGTACCAAAGACCAGATTATCGATACTGCCCGGCAGGAATGTATTTCGTTGGACAATGCCGTACTGGCAGTTAACGCCGTTGCCTTTATCAATGTTTTGTCCCCGGAAAAGGCTGTTTACGGTATTGAAAACTATCATCTGGCCATCCAGAACCTGGTCCAGACCACTTTGCGTTCCATCATCGGTGAAATGCGCCTGGATGATGCCTTAAGCTCCCGCGATCAGATCAAGGCTAAGTTGAAGGCTGGTATTTCCGATGACCTGGCCGATTGGGGCATTAACCTGCGCGGCGTCGAGATTCAGGATATCAACCCATCACCCACCATGCAGCAAGCTATGGAAGCCCAGGCCGCTGCCGAGCGCCAACGGCGCGCTACCGTTACCCGCGCAGAAGGGGACAAAGAAGCTGCTATTCTTGAGGCGGATGGCCGCTTAGCTGCTGCCGAGCGTGATGCTAAGGCAAAAGAGGTTCAAGCCGAAGCGTCAAAAACAGCCCTTCAGTTGGTGCTTGAATCTGCAGGTACCGGCCATGAAGAGATTGCTATCGGCTATCTTCTCGGTGAAAGCTACATCAAGGCGATTCAGAAATCAGCAGAAAGCGAAAATGCCAAGACGATTCTGTTGCCAGCCGATCTTCAGGCTTCAATTCGTGGGTTGATCGGTGGTTTAGCGGGAAAATAGATTCTGTTTAAAAAGTGCTCTTTAGAGTTGTCTAATTGTAACATAGTAAGATTACTATGCGTATAATAGAAAAGCCACCAGAGTTGTCATGAACAACGTCCTGGTGGCTTTTTTCTTTAGATTTAAGAGAGTCAGTAAGGGGCAATGTGCTAAAAGGAAAATACTAAATATCCACTGACCACTACAATCATCAAGGCTCCGACAATCTCCATAGTCGCTTCTACATATTTTAAGCGTTGCTGTTTTTCAGCCACTCTTTTCAGAGACTGTTTCTTCAAAAAGACAACCAACAGTCCAAAGCAGGAGATGGTTATGGCCATACCGAATGCTGCAATCATAGCGAGAAATATACCGGTCCAAAACATTTTCAGGGTAAACATAAAACTGAGCAGAATAAGAATTCCCGGACAGGGAATAATCCCTAACAGAACCGCAATCAAGTAACTTTGCTTCGGTTGTTTGGGGGCTGATGTCAGGTGTTGTTTGCGAGGCCTTATATGCTTGTTCACACGCATGAGCAATAAGATACAGCCCACCGCAAAAATTACCGTATAAATAGCCATGTTCAGGCTGGTGGTTGAAGTAGTAAAACGGTTAAGGCGACCAATAGCAAAAAAGTAAACAGCCAGCATAACAACAATGGCGGAGAACATTTCGCCAAAAGCAATCAGGGCAGCGGCAATGATACTTTTGAATATGCTCGCTCTTTTCTCCATCAACAGGCACGACATAATGATATTTTTACCGTGGCCGGGGCCTAAGGCATGGATTAAGCCGTATAGAAAACTGAATGCTGCCAGGAAAAAAATAGCGTTTACATCATGGTCATTTTTCAGTTTCCGTGTCGCTGAGCTGATTTCCTGGCGCAGTTGATTCTGCCAGCTGTAAAGGGTTTCGAGTAGTGATAGTCCTGTCCTTTTCTCGACAGTAGATGACGTTTTTGGCGTGGTTTTATTAAATGGAGAGGCACTGCTGTAAGTTGCATTTCCTAAAATAGACAAGCTTAAGCAGATAATGACAACAAGAGGTAACAGGTTGCGAAATGACATTATTTAGTGGTCTTTCTGAACTTCAGGGTTGTTTCTAGAGGATGAAACTGGTCCATATAGAAGCTTATCTGTTTGTTTTTAGCTGTTGCAATACTGGTTTGATAATTTTCCGGGTTTTCAGTTGTAATTTCTTGGTAATGGTAATTGAAATCGATGAAATACTCTTCATCGTAAATACTCAGAACAATAGTTTTATCTGTATTCTGGGCCGTGACATGACAAGGAACAAGAAACTCATAAGTGAGTTTGTCATGGCTGATATAGGCTTTGAAGTCCTTAATGAATTGAACCGGGAACGCCTGATTATTGATGGTGACAAAGGTCATGTAAGCGTAGTTTTTCAGATTGTCAAACGCTTCACTCTTTAATTGCTGTACTTCAGCCTTGTTAAGCTGGCCATTGTGGTCCACATCATAATCCATCAGAAATGTGGAGCTGGTCATTTCATCAAAAATCCATTTTTGCCTGATTCCGACTAACCCTTGATGGTCAAAGCTAAAGGTTACGTAATTATCGATAAAAACATGGGGATGAGCTGGTATAGGAGCCACTGGAAAAAGTAAAGCACTGAAAATAACGAAAAGAAGTATTAATAATAACTTGTGCATAACGGATAATATTTACGAATTTCGACAACTTTAAACTGAAGCTGTAAACAGGTAAAATTTAGTACAAGAGCCTGTCACAAGCAACAATGAGTTACTTAAAATGACAGGCTATAAAGCGATGATTATCAAAGGTTTGGTTTAGCCGGAATCTCTTTTCCGTGGGGATCCTGCTCCGGACTGCCAAGTTTATCATCAAGATAATCGACAATACCGGCTTCACGGACGTGCTCAAGATGGTGAGCCTTGTCGTGCCAATCCTGTTCTGGCGACCCAATGGAGTGCAAATAGGTTTCCCACAGGCGGTGGGCACGTAGAATCTGTTCAGCTTCTTTTACCCCTGAGGTCGTTAGTTGATAACTGTGACCACTGGCAACCAACAGGTCGTCACCGAGAAGCTGCAGTAAGGCCTTTTTAAGATTTTTACCACTGTCAACATACTGACGAATGGTGGCCAATGTGGCCTCTTGGCCATTACGGTAAACTGAGGTCAAAATATCTTCCAGCAGGGGTTGTGGGACCATGCGACGTAGCCGTAACCAGCGGGCCAGCATGCCGTAGCGGGGTGCCAGAACGAGCACGACCAGAAATTGGAAGGTGCAGAACAGCATAATCGCACCGCCACCAGCCGAATCGAGCCAGACGCACAGGTATAGACCACCGATAACGCTGGTAAAACCGAATATAGCTGACAGGATCATCATCCGGTCGAGGCGGTCGGAGAGCAGGTAGGCAGTGGCTGCGGGAGTTATGAGCAGGCCAACAACCAGAATGACACCAACCATGCTGACAGCACTGACTACCACCATCGACACGCAGGTTGTTAACAGATAATCAAGGAACAGAACCGGCAAGCCAATGGATGCCGCCATAATCGGATCAAAGGTGGTGATCTGAAAGTGGCGGAAGAACAGAACAATGATGGTCAGGACCGTGGCAGCGACAAAGGCACTGACCCACAGGTCGCTATCGGCAACGCCCAGAACATCACCCATAATAAAATGCATCAGATCAATATGGATATATTGGCGGAAAATGGAGACAGCGACGACGCCTAAGGCAAATATGCCGGTGTACATGATGCCGATGGCTGTATCTTCCTTTACCCGCGATACGCGTGACACAAAACCGATTAAAGCAACGGTAAAGATGGCGGCCAACAACGAACCAAGCAGCATGCCCGGGGCATGAGCCTCAAGCCCAAAAAGCAGTTTCATAACCAGGTAACCACCGGCAACACCGGCAATCATGGCATGAGAAAGGGCATCTCCTAAAAAAGCCATACGGCGTAAGACCACAAGGCAGCCAACGACGGCTGAAACAATAGCGACAATACTGCCACCCAGCAGAGCCTTTTGGAAGTAGGTCTCCTGCAGGGGAGCGGCAAGGGCATGGTATAAAAATTCCATCAGGCACTCTCCCGTTTCAGAACATCAGCAAAAATTCTCAGCTTTCCTTCGTAGACTTCACTGAGTAGATCTTCCTGCAATACGGCTTGGGGAGGTCCGTAGGCATAAAGTCGCTGTTTGATCAGAATCAATTTGTCGAAATACTCAGCAGCTGTGACCAGATCGTGGTGAACGACGATGAGGGTTTTACCCGCATTTTTAGCGCGCTCAAGGACATCGAGAATGGCTCTTTCCGTTGCGGCATCGACCCCGGCAAACGGTTCATCAAGAAGTAAGGTGTCCGCTCCCTGAGCCAGGGCTCGAGCCAAAAAAACGCGTTGTTGCTGCCCACCTGAAAGCTGTCCGATTTGGCGTTTGGAAAAATCGGTCATGCGGACCATGTCCAGGGCTTCCATGGCAATATCCAGATCTTCAGATCCAGGATTCTTGTACCAGGGGATTTGCTGATAACGTCCCATCAGGACAACTTCTTTAACCGTTATGGGAAAGTCCCAGTCAACAGCACCGCGCTGGGGAACATAAGCGACTTGGCCTTTGGCATGCTGGACATCTTTACCGTTGATGAAAACCTCACCGACATCCGGTTTAACAAAGCCAAGTATCGATTTGACGAAGGTTGATTTACCGGCACCATTCGGTCCAATGACGCCAACCAGCTGATCGGACTCAACTTTTACCGAGACGTCAAGCAGTGCTGGCTTCGATTGATAACTGACGGTCAGGTTACGAACTTCGACGGCGATTTTTTCAGTGGTCGTCATGATTGTCTTTCTCCTGCTTGAGAACAAATGGCAGATTCCCGGCAATCTTACTGCCTGCGTCAGCCCATAAGGTTTCATCAAGAACCGCTGTTTCTCCCCTCAGTAATCTCACGCGTAAGGCGTGGCTGATGGAACTCTCATTTAGTGGTGGGCTGGCCTCAAGATACAGCTCATTATTACCGCTGACAAAATCATGTAGTGGACCAATGCGTAAAGTTTCTCCACGCGCCAGAGTGGCGTCACTGTTGTAAATATCCTGGCCGCGTAAGCGGACCAGCAATGCACTGGCGGCAGTCTCTGTCTGCAGGGCAAAAGGGTCAGATTCAATGCCGAAGGTTGGTGTGAGCTCGAGAGTGAAGTCATCGACGACTTGTTGATAGGATTGTTGTGCTTCCGCTTTATCAATAATGCGACTATCGCGTTGGTCAATATAGAACCAAACACCGCCGACAATGACAATCCATATGGCAATAACAAGAACTAGGCGCATAATTTATATGGCTCCATAATTATTTATGATTTGTTACCTGGCAGAAACTATTTTAGTGCTTCAACTATCAACAATACATTTTCACGCATCATACCGATGTAGGTTTCTCCAGCTGTGCCTTCTTCTCCCATTGAATCAGAGTAGAGGGTTCCGCCAATACGGATGCCAGTATCGCGAGCAATTTCACGGATCAGTTTCGGGTTAATGCTGGTTTCTACGAAAATAGCAGGAGCTCCGGTCTGACGGATAGAATCAACGACTAGTCGGTGTCGCTCGGGGGTCATGCCGCCACCAACTTCACTCCCGGTGGACCAGCCAACCGGTGCAATACTCAGATAATTATTATTGGCATTAAAGCGATATTCACTGCAAAAGTAATTAAAGGCATCGTGAGTTGTCACCAGGATCCGGCGTTCTGGTGGAATCTGGCTGGTCTGCTCCCGAATCCAGGCATCAAGGACCCGTAATTGCTGCAAAAACAATTTGGTGCGGGCTTCATACTCACTTTTGTGCTCAGGATCAAGCTGGGAAAAAGCGCGCATAATATTATTAACGTAAACAGCGACATTGCGTGGTGAGAACCAGGCATGAGGGTCGGCAACCTTGATATCCCCCTCGTTGATCTGTAGCGGAGTAACTCCCTTAGTGGTCGTGATCAGGGGCTTCCCGGCATCTTTCGCCAGGGCCCCCATCCAGTCCTTACCTTCCAAGTGCAGACCATTTTCAAGACACAGGTCCGCTTTAAGAACCATTTGCACATCGTCTGGGGTTGGTTGATAGGTATGCGGATCAGCCCCCGGGGCCAAAATACTGCTGACATTCATCCGGTCACCGGCAATCTGGCGGGCAAAGTCGGCGATCTGGGTAGTAGAAGCGACGACGTTTGGTTTATCAGCAGGTGCTGCGCTGACAGTCAATGGTGTTAGAAAGCACACACTGACTAAGAGACACAGGAATAACCTTTTCATAACAGCAATCCTTTCAGTAACTAGAGGAGAAGAAGGAATGAGGTGTTTTTACCGTGATATATTTTTATGATCTGAATAGAGGCGAAAAGACACCAAGAGGTTATGTCAAAACATAGCTCATTAGAGAGATCAGTCTATCTATATATTAATAACATAACTTGTAATAAATACAATGAAGGGCAATGGCTGGTCAATGGGGGAGACGGTCGTCTGCCCATGATTTATGACTTTATGGGCAGACGAAAAATGGATAATCTCTTCTGAATGGTTTATCCTCCCAACATCAAAGCCAGAACTTTAGTCAGTAAAATCATACCAATCAGGGCTACCGGATAAACTGTGGCGTAGGCTGAAGCAGCATAAGGGGTTTCAACCAGACTGGCGATGCTAGCCAACCCGGGGGTGCTTGTCATTCCACCAGTCATGACGCCGAGCATGTGCAAAAAGCGAATTTTAAGAATTTTGCGGCTGATGATCAGGGTAAGAAGCAGTGGAAGCAGGGTCACACAGATTCCTGATAAAAACAGAACCAATCCCTGTTCTTGCAGGGTGGTCATAATCGTTGCCCCGGTTCGGGTGCCAACCGTGGCCAGAAACAGCAATAGTCCCAGTTCGCGAATAAAGCTATTGGTTGTCGCCGGAATATCCCAGATCAGTGGGCCGGTTTTGTAGAGGCTGCTGAGGACTAGTCCTGCTAGCAACACACCGCCGGACAGGCCGAGCTTAAACTGACCAATGTAAGGAATAAACAGGGGGATTTGGCCGATTACGAAGCCAATAAGTAAACCGACAATAATCGGGATCAAATCAGCGCGGTAGGTTTCCCGAATGTCATTACCAAGGATTCGTGTAACATTTTTAAGGGATTGTTCCTGACCAACAACATGCAGAACGTCACCTAAGTGCAGGCGAGTATTTTTTTCGGGAGCAAGGTCAAAACCGTTACGGGTGATGCGGGAAATCTGGACATCAAAAGAGGACTTCAGATTTAATGAGGCGATGTTAAAGCCTGCCGCTGAGCGTTTTGAGACCATGATGTTTTTTTTGCTGAGGGCCCCTTGGGTAAATTCTAAAGTTTCTTCAACCACTTTTCCCAGGACTAATTCTGCATTTTTGATGGCATCTTCTTCTCCGACCAGGCGTAGCTTATCCCCCTGCTGCAAAATGGTATCCCCATAAACAATCACCGGTTCCTCTGCCCCGGCGCGCAACAAGCGGGTGAGAATGACATGGGTCATATCATTCAGGGCTAAATCCTGCACCGATTTGCCAAAAATATTTGGGTTGGTCACTTCCACATGGCGGTAAATAATCGGTGGATGTTCCTGGTTTAATTCTGTTTTCATCTGTTGTTCTTCAACCAGCAGATCAATTTTCATCACCCTTGGCAACAGACGCACAAAAATAATCACTCCCAATACACCAAAGCAGTAGGTCAGGCCGTAGGCGGCCGGAGCCTGGCTGTCGGCAATCGCTTCAACCGCGACAGCCAGGCCGGGGGTACTGGTCAGGGCACCAGAGAACAGACCTGCTGCTATGCCGGCATCAAAGTCCGCCAGCCAGCTGCACACCAATGTGGTCACAAAGCCACTGACAACGATAATAGTTGCTCCCAGGGACAGGTTAAGGCCTTGCTTTTTAAATGATGATAAAAAGCCGGGACCAGCCTGCAGGCCGACAGAATAGATAAATAAAACCAGGCCAAGAGTCTGAAAAACCGCTGGTAAGGTAAAACCAAAATGGCCAAAAGCCAGGCCACTGAAAATGACCGCGGAAGAACCGAGGGAAAAGGTTTTAACTTTTATAAAGCCAACAAGTTCTCCGGTGGATATGACGATAAATAATAGAAAGACGGGATTGTGCAATAACTCCATAATAAATACCTTTGAATGGACATTTCAGATGGTGCAAAAGCACCACAACGCAATTATTATCGGTAAAAGTGGTCGTTTTTCAAGACTGCAACGGTGAGTTTTGAAGAGGCAATTACAGATATAGACAGTAAGGGAATACCATTTCTTGAAAAGGGAAAACAAGACCTGGAAGGTCTATTTTACCGTTAAGCGGTTCCTTTTTGCTCATTACCGGTATGGATATTTAATAAAGCGGTCGTCTGGATTGTTTTTTTCAATGCTTTGATGATGTTCTGATTATCTATGGTTCTTACGTAAAATCAGAGTGTTGACTCATTTATTTGCTGGCGAGAAATTACTTCAAATAAAATAACCTGAGTTGACAGAAGTGAAATTGAGGTTTAAAACAACGCTACAAAAGTGAGTAAATAAGAAGAAACAAAGATATAGACATACGCAATTCAGGTGCTCGTAAGAGCATAACAGGGAACCTCGTGAAATTCGAGGACGGGCCCGCCGCTGTAATCGGGGACAAAAACCGCATTAAGCCACTGTTCATAAGAACGGGAAGGCGCGGTTGTTAGGATGATCCGGAAGTCAGAAGACCTACCTGAAAAATTGCCAGAACCGTGCTCGTGGCAAAGAGCTGGTTATTTTACTTGTGGATAAAATCAGGGAATCCTCAGGTCGTGCGTGCGATCTGGGGATTTTTTTGTATGGAGGTTTAGCCAAGTCACTTTTTACATCAGATTCAGGTGCTCATCACGAGCATAATAGGGAACCCCGCGTAAATCGGGGACGGGCCCGCCGCTGTGACCGGGGACAAACACTGCGATAGACCACTGTTCAGAAGAATGGGAAGGTGCAGTTAGTAGGATGATCCGGAAGTCAGAAGACCTGCCTGAATATATATTTAATCATGTCCGTGGCAAAGGGCTGGTTTATGAAACTTGAGGATAAACAGGGAATCCCCAGGTCGTTTTTTATTGCGATCCGGGGATTTTTTATTTCCCGGGTCATCTTGGGAGGTAATGAAGATTTATGAAGTCCTGGTTTTTTTATGCTGTTTTAACTGGAAGCTTAATGCTTTCAGGACCTGTTTGTGCTGCAACAGAAACAACATCACTTGAGAATATTGTGGTGACTGGTAGCCGTATCGCTGAAGAGCAGAAAGAAGTACCACAAACCATTATCACTATCGATAATGAAGAAATCGAAGCATCAACGGCAGAAAATGTGGCTGATCTCCTTGCCGAAAAAGGTATTGGCCATGTGCATAAATACCCGGCGGGAAATACTTCGGTAGGGATTCGTGGTTTTCGTACCGATACCCACGGTAATGATTTAAAGGGGCATATTCTGGTGCTCTTAAATGGTCGCCGAGCCGGAACCGGTAACCTGACCAAATTTTTGACCAGAAATATTGAACGGATTGAAATTATTCGTGGTCCAGGTGCAGTTCAGTATGGCTCTGCTGGTATGGGTGGTGTCATCAATATCATAACCAAGCGAGGTAAAAGTGATTCCGAAGGCTTTGTTGAATTAGGTGTCGGAAGTTACGAGCGAGTTGATGAAAAAGCAGGATTCGCCACCAAAAGCGGCAAGGTCGACTTTTCCATGGCCTTTTCCCATAGCGATATAAACTCATATAAAACCGCTGCTGGTGATACCTATGAAAACACTAATATTGATGATCAAGTAAATGTCAGCCTCAATTTAGGCTACCAGATCAACCCAGAGCATCATATTGCCGTTATCGGAAATCTCTATGACGCTGAAACCGGCAACTACAGTAGCTTTAGCTCTAATAGTGATAACAACGATTACGCTGATAAAACCAACCGCTCAGTTGATTTTATTTATGACGGCTCGTCCCGCGATGCAACCTATTCCTGGCAGGCTCGTTATTATTTAGGACAGGATAATAATGATTATCACTACACCTCTAAATCTGATTCCCTAACTCAGGTTGATCAACGCGGAGCCCAATTACAGGGGACGGCCGATTACGAAAAATTACGGCTGACTTTTGGCAGCGATTGGCTCGATTACGATGTTGATGCAACTTCCTCTGGGCGTAGCGATTACCGCAATTTAGCCTTCTTCCTTCTCGGCAAAAGCTATTGGTTTGATGACAACCTGATTCTTTCCGCCGGAATACGCCGCGATGGTTATGACATTTCCGGGGCAGGAACCTCACGGGATGAATCTGACTTTACCGCCAGTGCTGGAGCGGTTTACCTGCTGGGGTCCCATTGGAAACTGATGGTGAATTATGGTGAAGCGTTTGTTATGCCAACCGCAGAGGCAACTCTAATGGATGTCTCTTATTACGGCGGCTATTACATTTATGAGGGGAATGCTGATCTTGATCCCGAGCGCAGCAAAACCTATGAAGCTGGCATTGCCTATGCTGACGGTGCCAGTGATATCAGTCTGACCGGCTTTTATACCGATTACCGCGATAAAATTGTCAGCCAATATCAGGGGACTGTTTCCGGCAGTCATATTTATACCTACATTAATGTCAGTGAAGCAACCATGTCCGGTTTAGAAGGGCGCGTATCTTACGATATTGGCAAGGCCCTGAATTGGTCGCTGAGCGTTAAGCCTTACGTCTCCTTTGTGCATCTGTTTGATTACGAAGATGGTGAAACCGGGGAAGATCTCCAGTACGTTTCTGATGATACCCTTTCCATGGGGATGAACGTATCTGCTGAGCGCTTCCGCGTTAATCTGGTGCTGACCTATACCGGTGAGCAGCAGGTATATAACTGGTCGGCAGGAGAAGAACAGACCAAAGGTGGTTTCAGTGTCGTGAACATGTCTACGGCTCTGCGTGTAAGCCAGTGCTCTGCCGGGGAGTTATGGTGGAAAGCTGAAGTCAATAATCTGCTCGATAAAGATTACGAATATGTTGTCGGCTATCCCATGGCAGGTAGAAACTTTTATACCTCCTTTGAATTTCGCTTTTAATGATTATTTTACGTGAGAGAGTTTCATCTGGTTTTCAGCGGAACTAGTCCTTCTCTCTGAAAACCGTCTGCAGGCGCCTGAATTTCTTAGCCGATTCAGGTGCCTGTTTTCCATTTTATTAAGTCAGGGATAATGTCTCAAAATGATGAGAACACAGCGCGAAAAATTGAAATATGGAGGGCTGATTATTATGTTTCTGCTCTTCAGCCATAATGTTTATGCCGACATCAGGATCACTGATGGTGCGGGGCACCATTTTGCCTTTGATAAGGCGCCAGAACGGGTTGTCTCATTGGTTCCAACCGTGACGGAAATGCTATTGAAACTGGGGGTTAATGAACCCCTGATAGGGGTGACCTACCATAGTGATTACCCCCGGGATGTTGCCGGGAAAGAGCGGGTTGGCGGTTTTTTAGCCCCGAACCTGGAACGGATTAAAGCCCTTAATCCGGAAGTTATTTTTTATTCTGCCCTGCAACATGATGTCGCCAGCTTTTTTGCCGCAACAGATGTTACCCTGATTAATCTCGATATCAATTCAATTGAAGGCTCGTTTCAAACCCTGCTTGACCTTGGTGCTTTATTTCATCGGCAGGAGCAAGCAGCTAAGCTGGTTGCCGAAAATCGCCGACAGTTAGCATTGATCAAGCAAAAGGTTGCAAAAATTCCCCAGGAAAAACGCAAACGGGTCATGCGTATGATGGGGCGGGACCAAATGATGACGCCCGGTAGCGATTCATTACAGAACGACATCATTCGCGCTGCCGGAGGAATTCCCCCCGATTTTGTCAGCCAAGGAAATATTGTCCCGGTCACTCTTGATCAATGGCAACAGTTTAATCCCCAGGTCTTATACGGTTGTGGTGATGATAATAGCTCACTTAAGCCGCTGTTAAAAACGTCTGGGTGGAATGCTGTTACAGCACTGAAGGAGCGTCAGGTCTTTCACTATCCCTGCGCATTGACCTGCCGGGCCGGGACCAATATCGGTTATTTCGTCAAGTGGCTGGCAGGTGATATGTATGCCGAAGAGTTTGCTCATTCAAACGAGCGGGTTGAAGATGATGAAATTATCGCCGAACGCAAACTTGAAGTTCCTCTTTCCTATATAAAACAAGCAAAAGTCGTTCATAGCCGGATTGATGATTTTATTCACAAAAGTCTGGTCGTGGAATTTAATCGTCCCTTCGATCTTATCTCGACCCTTGAAGGTCCGCGCCATAATATCACCACCGTTGGCAACAGTTACTCACCGCCGCCAACCTGGAGAATTTTGCATCATAAAGGCCTCGCTGCCGGACGGAAAGAGCTGTTTGGTTCTCTAGGGCTTAAAGAAGATAATGCCAGTATGCTTTTTACTGGCGCCAATATGGATAACCTGGTGGTGAAGCATACCAGTTATCGTGATATGGACGTATATGCCCTGGTTACAGCCGGGGTGAAGAGTAATGCAGTGCGCATGTCGAGAGATGTTGGTGGTTATTATGAACCCGGCACCATCAACATTATCTTGCTTAGTAACATGCAGCTTTCTCCTCGGGCGATGACCAGAGCCATCATCTCTGCGACCGAGGCAAAAAGTGCCGCGATGCAGGACCTCGACATTCGCAGCTCCTATTCCGGGGAGCTGTTCCAGGCCACCGGCACCGGAACCGATAACATTATCGTGGTCGAAGGGGAGGGCGGTCCCATCGATAATGCCGGTGGTCACAGTAAAATGGGGGAATTGATTGCCAGTGCTGTCTACGAGGGTGTCAAAGACGCAGTCTTTCAACAAAACGGGATTATTCCCCAGCGCAACATCTTTACCCGCTTGAAAGATCGTGGTTTTTCGGTCCGGACCATTTTAAATAAGAATCGTTGGCCAGAACGGCATCAGTTTAAGGCTATCGCTGCTAAGCTTGAAGGAGTTCTTCTCGACGATCGTTACGCAGGCTTTATTGCTGCCGCCATGGCCTTGAGTGACCAGTATCAAGCGGGTTTGATCAGCGATCTCAGCGCTTTTGACAGCTGGGGTGAGCAATTGGCTGGCGAGTTGGCAGGCAGCGCTGTGCTAAGTGATGTCAAAGATTATTGCAATGCCGATCTTCCCAAAGTGATGAAGTGCGCCTTTAATGCCTTGCTCAGCGGTATTGTTGCCGGGGAGCAACATTGATGGTACGTCTGTTAATTGCTTTTCTGCTGGTGTTAAGTACCACGCCGGTTTATGCCGGTAAGCTGGCCTTGCTGGTGATTGATGGTGACAGTACTGTTGCTTACCAGGGAGTCGCAGAGCTTCATCTGCCGACTCAACATGAGGTCCGTTCCCTGACATTGCAGGAGTTAGAGCACAGCGCCGAAGCTGTTCAGTTTGTTAGTGCGGCCGATGTGATCCTGGTCGATGTTATGAGCAGTGAATTAACTAACTACCTGCTCGAGCACAATCTGGTCACAGGGCGCACCGTTTATGCGTTACGTGGTTCCCGCGACGATAAATCGTTGCAGCAGCAGGGATTTATTTTCGATGACGATATTGCCGCCTATTTTTCTCAATTATCACGGCAAAATGTGACCGGCATGATTCGGCGGGCGCTGCATCAGACGGTCGATAATTCCCTCGCTTATCCGCAGCCGGTGGAGATGCCCGCCAGTGCTATTCATCATCCGGCCAGTTCCGGTTTGTTCAATGATGTCACCAGTTATAAGCAGTGGTATTCCAAACAGTATCCTGAACGTGCTGACCGTCCATGGCTCGGGCTCACCTTTTATATCACCACCTTGCGTGATGGGCAGATCGAAGCGGCCGATACCCTCATCACTCGCCTCGAGCAGGAAGGCTTCAATGTCCTACCCTGTTTTGGGCGACCGGACCAGGTGTTCAAGCAGTTTCTGCAACGCACTGACGGACAGGCCCCGGTTTCCATGCTGCTTAGTTTTACCCTCAAATTCTGGTCAGCTCTTAATGATGACGTTAAGCAGGCGATCAGCGCTCTCGATGTGCCGGTATTTAACCTGATTCGACTTTATAGCGCAGAACTTGACGATTGGCATGCCGACCCGGTTGGTATTGCCCCCATGGAAGTGGCCTGGGCCATCGCTAACCCCGAAACCACGGGTGCGATTGAGCCAAGCGTGCTCAGCGCTAAGCGCAAACAGGTATTAGAGGAGGCTGACAAGCCGCTTTACTATTACGATCTGGTTGAAGAAAACCTGAACCATCTACTGCCACGCCTGAAAAACTGGATCACTCTACAACATCAAGCAAATAGCGATAAAAAGTTGGCGCTGCTCTATTATAACCACAGTCAGGGCAAGCAGAACGTCGGGGCCAGTTACCTGAATGTCTTTAAAAGTGTTGCCGCCATTAGTGAACGCCTTAAACAGGAAGGTTACCAGGTGCGTGGTGATGGCACTCTGACCGAGGAAAAAGTGCGGCAGATGATTCTGCGCACCGGGCGTAATGTCGGTTCCTGGGCTCCCGGTGAGCTTGATGCCATGCTCGCCAGTGGCGAGGTTGAAATGCTGCCGATGCAAACCTACCGGCAGTGGTTTGATGCCCTTCCCGAGGGTTTTCGCCGCCCCGTTCTCGACCAATGGGGGGAACCCGAACAGAGCAAGATTATGGTCAAGGATGGCAACTTTGTCATCCCCCTGGTGCGTCTTGGCAACCTGGTGTTGCTGCCCGAACCATCCCGGGGCTGGAGCGACGATCCCATGAAGCTCTACCACGACCAGTCGGTTTATCCCCATCATCAGTATATTGCCGCCTATCTATGGTTACAGCACGCCTTTGGTGCTGATGCAATGATTCACCTGGGCACCCATGCCACCTATGAATGGTTACCGGGCAAGCAGGCCGGTCTGGCGGCCGCAGATCCTCCCGAAATTATGGTTGGCGCTATTCCCAATATCTATCCCTATATTGTTGATGATGTCGGCGAAGGGATTCAGGCCAAACGGCGTGGCCGCGGGGTTATTATCGATCACCTGACTCCGGCTTTAAAAGATGTCGATCTTCATGATGAAACGGCGACACTGCATGATCTGGTCGAAAACTTTGAATTGAACGCTGGTGTCGGTGGTGCGACCGCTAACCAGTACCTGGAGCAGATTGATGCGCTGCTGAAACGCAGCGGTATTGGTGAAGTGCTTGGTATTAAGCAGGCAAGCGCTGATGATATTGAAACCATCGACCTCTATCTACATGAAGTTGACGACGGTGTTTTGCCCTTTGGTTTGCATACCTTTGGTACTCCTTATTCAGATGAAGGGATTACCAGTACCCTCGAAGTGATCAGCCAGGCCCATCCCGATCTGGATAAAGAGCAGCTTAAAGAAAACCTGACCATATCCGCACAGCGTGAAATGGATCATCTGGTCAAAGCCCTTGCTGGTGGTTATATCCCCACCGGTGAAGGGAACGATCCCTTGCGCAATCCCTATGCTCTGCCTACCGGAAAAAACTTTTATGCTTTTTCCTCGGCGCGGATTCCAAGTAAAGCAGCGTGGAAATTAGGCCAACAGGCCGCTGACGAACTGATCAAGGAGAAACTGCAGCAGCAGGGCCATTACCCGAACAAGGTTGCGGTGGTGCTGTGGGCGGTGGAGAGCATTCGTAACGAAGGGGTCAATGAAAGTACTATTCTTGCTCTGCTCGGTATGGAACCGGTGTGGGACAGTTCCGGACGGGTGACAGGAACGCGGCCAATCCCTGGTAAAAAGCTAGGGCGTCCGCGCATTGATGTGCTGATAAATGCCTCTGGTCTGTATCGTGATCTGTTTCCGGATAAGCTTTTATGGTTGGACGATGCAGTGCAGAAAGCAATGCTCCAGACCGATATTGAAAACCTGTTGGCGCAAAACAGTGGCAAAGTCAAGCAGGCGCTTTTTGACCAGGGGATGTCTGCTGCTGAAGCAGAAGCCCAGTCACGCATGCGGATATTTACCGAAAAGCCCGGTGCCTACGGTAATGGTGTCTCAGAGCTGAGTGGCGCTTCGGGCATTTGGGAGTCGGATGACGAGATTGCCGCCGTGTTCCTGAATCGCAGTAGTTTTGCAATTGGCAATGGGCAGTGGGGTGTTCCAGTACGGGCGGCGTTGGTTGAAAACCTGAAAGATGTTGATACTGCTGTTCACTCTATCTCATCTAATCTGTATGCCACCATGGACAATGACGACATGTTTCAGTACCTGGGAGGACTGTCCCTGGCCGTGCGCAATGTCCGGGGAGAAGCGCCCGATACCCGCGTGACCTTGCAGAAAAGGCCTGGCCAGGTTCAGGTCGCACCGTTAAAGCGGGTTATTGGTCAGGAACTGCAGCAGCGTTACCTCAATCCACAATGGATTGCCGGCATGAAGCAGGAAAACTATGCTGGTGCGCGCGAAATGGCCAAGTTTGTTGAATATCTGTGGGGTTGGCAGGTCACCACCCCGGCCGATGTCGCCACCTCGACCTGGGACCAGATCAATGCGGTTTATGTTGATGATAAGTATCAACAGAACCTGAAAGAGTTTTTCGATCAGAACAATCCCTGGGCTTATCAATCGATCACCGCCCGTATGCTCGAAGCAGTGCGCAAAGGCTACTGGCAACCACCGGAACAGGTGCAGCAGAAACTGGCCCGTGATTATATCAACAGCATGCTGAAGCAGGGGGTGGCTTGTTGTGATCACACCTGTAATAACCCGGCCCTCAACCAGATGGTCATCAATATTGCCTCCCTTCCTGGTGTAATGAGTCCTGAACTGGTTGAACAGTTTAAAGTCGCTATCGAAAAAATGGCTCAGAAACCACTGGAGCAACAATTACAGGAGCGCCAGCAGTTGCAGCAACAACTTCAGGCTGGCTTCAATAAAGATCAGAACCCGGAGCAGCTTCAAAACACACAGAATAATGACAGTACTGATCAGTCTCAGGCAGTGCAGCAGACCGGTCCCGAAACGGAAGATGTCAGCGGTTACAAGATGGAGAAGGTTACCAATGAGGATAAAACGACAGAGCTGACCTCTTCTGGCATCCAGTGGTTGGCGTCTTTGAGTGTGGTCATTGTTGTTGCGTTACTGGCGGGCAGCATCTGGTGGCGGCGTCGGCAGATGCTGGATGACTAGGAGGTTCAGGTGGAAATAAAAAGTCTCGTTTTGGGCCTGATCTTCGGGTTGGGTATCTTTGCGCTGAAAAGTGGTATCGGCCTCGGATACTTGTTGGCGGTTAGCCCTGGCCGGTCACGAAAAGCTACTCTATTTAGCTGGCACCTGTTGGCTTATGGAGCATTGTTTCCTGTCAGCTGGCTGGTACTGACACAGGTTTCCCTGTTGGCTTATTTCCCCCAACTGCAGAAACTGTTTGCCAGTGGTATGACCCTGCACCTGATCAGTGCCTGTCTTATGGCCGGGTGGGGCGGCTGGCTGTTGGTCAGAGCTCGACCTGTTCAGGTTGGTGTCAGCAAGGGCTGGTTGCTATTAAGCTTACCCTGCCCCATTTGCGCCACGGTCATCCTGTTGGAAAGCGCTTTTATAATGGCTCTTTATCCTGATCATTCCATTATTGCGATTGGAGCTCTGGCCGCTGTTTTTGTCGTCATTCAAAGTATCAGTGGGGTCTTTTTTTGCCAGCGTTTTAAAATAAACCAGAGTCGTGCTGAGCAATTTTTAGGGCAGTTGATGTGTGGCTTGGCAGGTTATTTTCTTCTATCCCTCTGCCTGGTGCCACAATTTTCCCAGCTTGATCGAATTTACCGTTTAGCTGCTGCCGCATCGGGGCAAGCGTTTTTCTCGCCAAAGATGTTACTTATGTTAGCGGTCATTTCCGCTGTTGTTATAAGTGGTTGGCTGCTGCGCAGCCGCGCTATCAAAAGGAGTTACTAATAAATGTTTGCCTTGGTTAAAACCTATATTTACCTGATCTCATCAGCGCTGTTTTATCCGGTTGTCATTCTGCTTGCCCTGTTGTCTCTGGTGGGGTTGTTGCAACTGGGGTATTTCGTTGCTGACGGTCTAGAACGTTTACGGTTGCAAGGTGGCAAAGGGCAGGTGACTTCCCTTTTTGCCAGCGGACGTGTCAAGGGGTACTTCAGTCAGCCGGTGCGAATCTATTATAAAGAATTGCAACAGCTGAATACTGCTATAGGAACTCAGCATGATGTTGAGGTTGAAAACCTGCTTCAGCACCATAGCCTGCTGTACAGCAAAAAACTTGATCGCCTGATGATGATGGTGCGTACCGGCCCCGGGCTTGGTTTAATCGGAACTCTTATCCCCATGGGAACCGGATTGGCTGCACTAGGCCAGGGGGATATGTCGCGCCTGTCTGCTGATCTCGTCATCGCTTTTACAACCACGGTTGTTGGTATGGCTGTCGGCATGCTGGCATTTGTGCTCTATACGGTGCGTAAACGCTGGTTACAGGAGGACGTTCGTTATATGGAAATCGCCAGCGAGGTTGTGACAACGACAACAACTCTTGATCCCTCTGAGGCTGATGAACAGATTGAATGTCATGGGCAGGAAAAGGCAGAAGCGGCATGAAGTACCTTCGGCAACAGAGGTTTGCTAACTTCAATGACTATAGTGACCATAGCAGCGATGACGATCCTATGAGTGGGGTCGCTAACTTATTCGATATTGGCCTGGTCTTTATCGTTGCATTAATTGTGTCAGTATTTTCGGCCTATCACATGACGGAACTATTTGACCAAAATAGTGAATTGACTGTGTTAAAGCAAAGCACTGATGGTCAACTTGAGATCATTAACAAGAAAGGTAAAAAGATCGAAGTGCTGCGCTCAACACAGCAGCAGGCAACCGGACAGGGCGAACGCTTGGGAACCGCCTATCGGCTGAAAGATGGATCTGTAGTTTATGTACCGGGACAATAATTTATCAGCCCTGGAAAACTGGAGATTTGAAGATACACCACTGACTCCACGGTGTATTGCGTCCAAGGGGGACTCATTCCCTTTAAGCGGTCGTTGTGGGCTCATTTCTGTGGCATTGCATCTGCTTCTTGTCGGTGTGTTATGTAGTGGGTGGTTTATTCCGGTACCAACTGAAACATTAGCAGAAGTGAGCCTTGCCGACGAAATGGGGCAAGGAGGTTCGTTACACACCTATAGTTATAAGCTTGCATTATCCGCGGCTGGTCAGGCGTCGACTACAACGTCAGCTCAAAAAGCAGTTGTCAGTGAGGCGAAAGAGATTGCTATACCTGCTGTGGTTAGTAAAGAACAGCAGGTTATTATACCACCTGTTCCGATTATAGTTGAAAAAACGGACAAGCAGGTGAAATCTACCCCACAGCCACAGCCACAGCCACAGCCACAGCCACAGCCACAGCCACAGCCACAGCCACAGCCACAGCCACAGCCACAGCCACAGCCACAGCCACAGCCACAGCCACAGCCACAGCCACAGCCACAGCCACAGCCACAGCCACAGCCACAGCCACAGCCACAGCCACAGCCACAGCCACAGCCACAGCCACAGCCACAGCCACAGCCACAGCCACAGCCACAGCCACAGCCACAGCCACAGCCACAGCCACAAACTCAAACTCAAACTCAAACTCAAACTCAAACTCAAGGTGAGGTTAATGGCTTGCCGGTTGATACCGTTTCCACAACCGAAAAAGAGGGAAGGGAAAGGGGTGCTATAAATAAAACCACTACGGCAAGCGTCGGTTCGGGTGGTGGCGGTGGTGAGTCTGCACAAGCAACAGAATATCGCACGGCCAATTACACGGCGATCCGGCGCGCGATCATGCATAAAATTAAATATCCTCGGCGCGCACAACGCTTAGGCTGGGAGGGAGAGACTGAAATTGGTTTTCAGGTGAATCGTTATGGCCTGGTTTTCGCAATTGAAATCATAAGCAGTAGCGGCTATGACATTCTTGACCAACAGGTAATAAAAGCCCTCAAGAAAGCTGCACCATTTGCTCATGCCCCGGAGGATGTCCGTTTTCGCATGCCTGTTTCTTTCCGGTTACAGTAATACGGTTAATGGTCATTGAATAAGAAGCTCTAAAAAGATATTGACGAAAGGGGCTGTTTGTAGGAGATTTACGGCTAGTGTTATATTATAACGTTTGTTCCTGATTACCTTTATCCGCAGTTGCCCTGTTTGAGCCTATGTTTGAAAATCTGCAAATTTTTGCGTCCTTGACCGTTGCTATCTTTATTGAAGCAGCTCCGTTTCTGCTTATTGGATCTCTGTTAGCTTCACTGTTCGAAGTCTTTGCTGAAGAAGATCTGATTGCCCGACTGGTTCCTAAAAATCCCTTCAAAGGAATATTATTCGGCATCTTTATTGGCATGTTGTTGCCAACCTGCGAATGCGGCATTGTCCCCATTGTGCGGCGTATGCTTGGTAAGGGGGTGCCCCCGGCGACAGCAATTGCCTATATGCTGGCGGCCCCGGTCATTAATCCGATTGTTATGGTGTCGACCTATGTTGCCTTTCGGGGTGACTTATGGATGGTTGGTGGTCGTGTTGCCATGGTTGCTATTGCCGCAGCAGCAATGGGTTGGGTGCTATCGGGAGCATCAATGGGGGAATTATTATTAAACCCAAGCTCTGGTCATGCTGGGCATTCTTGCAGTTGCTGTCATGATCATCATCACGATCATGGTCACAGCCATGCTAATCGGCAGGGACGCCTCCTTGCGGTGTTGCAGCATACTGCGGTTGAATTTTTAAGTATGGGAAAGTTTCTGTTACTCGGCGCAATAATTACCGCTTTATTTAAAACCTTCACCCCTGCAGGTGTCCTCAATATTTTTGAGTCTTCAGAAATATTAGCGATTATCGCCATGATGATCCTGGCCATTGTCCTTTCGGTTTGCTCGGAAGCCGATGCCTTTGTCGCCGCATCTTTCTCCAGCTTCCCCCCTGCGGCGCAGCTGGCTTTTATGGCTATCGGTCCCATGGTTGACCTCAAACTGATCGCCATGTTCTCGTCGGTTTTTAAACGTCGCATCATCTTATGCCTCATTATGGGTCCGATATTCTTGGTGTTCTGTTTGTCGATCATCATGGGTGTTATTCTGGGGCGGGTGTAAATAATGACAACTAAAGTGCAAACACCGACCATGTTTCGTCAGCTTATCAATCGTTTTGAAGGTGGTTTATTACTGTTATTGGGGAGTATGCTGCTGTTTTTTGCCAGTGGAAATCTCTATCAGACGTTGCTAAATCCCCGTTTTAGTCTGCTTTCCGCCACGACGGGTGGTGGTTTAATTCTTCTTGGTTTGGTCTTATTACGTTGGCCGGTTCGTTTTGAACTGGTACGGGCTTTATCTTTTGTTGCTATTATTATCCTGTTTGCCCTGGTTATGGTTTATCCGGTGCAACACCGTCAGCAAGGCTTGACCGTTGGCGGGCAAGGAGTTCCTGCTTACCCGGATGCTCGAGAGGAGTTTGCGCCACGGGAGACAAAGAATGGTCAGGAATATGTGCGCATCAATCTTGGCGAGTTGTTCGATATTGCCGAGGTCGGCAGTGATGAACAACGCCAGCAACGCTACCTGGTGCGCGGCGTTCTGATGACGGCTGAAGGGACTGGTCAACCGGTCATTTTGCGCACTGCCATCACCTGTTGTCTCGCCGATGCTGTATCTGTTGGTTTTGATGTCGTCACCTCACAAACCGAGCTGCCAGATAAGCAGTGGGTCAATCTCTATGGCGTGCTTGTGGCTGATGAAATTGCCAGCGCAGAGGAAGATGAAACCAGTTTACCAGGTGTATCCTTTACCGCCGTTCACACCTCTTATAGCCTTAAGGCCGAAATTATAGAACCGATCAACCCGCCAGAGGTTCCGTTTATGTTTGAATTTCGGCAGCAGGAGCCATACGCCTATTAGGTAGTTTCTGCCCGGAAAGCGCCCTTTTTCACCAGCTCGGCGTCAATCTGCGCATTCGCTTGTGCGGCGTAAAGTACTACGCCTCCGCGCGAATGCTTGATTTCCTTGATCTGGAAAAAAATTGCATCTTTCCGAATCAGAAACTTGTAGTAGTCTTTTTTTATTTCCGGACGGAAACTAACTGATCTGTTGTAGACACTCCTCTTCTCTACAATAAACAACCTCTATAGTGAGGTGTTCGAGGTGATCAATAGTGCCTAATTTGTGGCGAAACTCTGCCACAGATGTTGCTGAATGGGTAATCAGGGAAACAATTGCGGCCAGATGGTTAGGGCCAACCTTCCAGACGTGGAGATCACTTATTTCTACGTCATCTTCTTGTTCAAGAATTTGCGCAATCTCGACACGAACCTTTCCATCAATATCGGCGTCGAGCAGAATCGAACTGCTCTCCTTAATAAGTCCTTTAGCCCAGACCAGTATGACACAGGCCCCGACGATTCCCATTAATGGGTCAAGAACCCACCAGCCAAACCAACTACCAAAAATCAAGGCGACAATAGCCAGAACCGAGGTTAATGCATCAGCCAGAACATGGAAGTAAGCGGCTTTCAAATTGTGGTCGTGATGATGGTGCTCATGTTCATGTCCGTGGTCATGACCGTGATCATGATGATGTTCATGACCATGGCTGTGATCAGCATGGAGGATAACTGCGCTGATAATATTTACCGCCAGCCCAATACTGGCCACCAGAATCGATTGACCGTAGGCGATTTCCGTTGGCGCAAAAAAACGTGCTATTGATTCAACAGCCATCATCAGGGCCACAACGGCCAGAGCTATGGCACTGGCAAAGCCGCCAAGAACTGTGATTTTTCCTGGTCCAAAGGTAAAGTCAGGATTATTAATATTCTCACGCTGATAACGATAGGCAAACAGGGTAAAGGCAAATGCTGCGACATGGGTGCCCATGTGCCAGCCGTCGGCGAGCAGGGCCATAGAACCGAAGAGGGTTCCCGCGGCAATTTCTGCTACCATAGTGATGGCAGTCAGCAGCATGACCTTGTTGGTTCTGCTTTCGTTTTCCCCTGAAGCATAAAAGTAATCATGGCTGTGGCGCCATTGCTGGTGATTTTTTTTCATAATTATTTTCTCTGCGCTTATTTTATAGATCGACGAAAAACGGCAGTGACGTTGTCACTGCCGTAGTTATTTACTGCTAATTTTGGTTCAAAAAATGGTGCAAATGGTTACTGAACCCATTCATAAATTTCCTGGTGGCCACTTTCACTGCAACCGCTACAACTACCTTTAGAGCAGCAGCTGGCATCGGCAGAGATCTGCTTGACTTTACCTTTGCGGATCCACACATCAAGCAGGCCGCGTACGGCATCAGGATTTAGATCAAAATGAGTTGCGATATCATTCAAAGGAGCAACCTTCCGTGCTGTCAAATACCGCTTTACATCACTTGGTGTCATTGTGTTTTCTCCAAATTTTGTATTTATCGTGAAAAGGGAATGCCTCTTCGTTATTAATGTTTCACCGGAACAGCAAACCCAACACTTTGCCGCTCTTTTCCTTTCGCTCTCATAATCATGAAGACAACGACGCAGAGTATCAGGCAACCCATCAGCCATGCTCCAGAGAACATGGGATGTTCCGAGAAGGTTGCGGCCTGATAAAATGAAGTTGCTGCAACATAAGCGAGGCCAGTCGTCCAGGCTGCAACAAAGATTGTCCAGCTTCTGTTAACTTCGCGGTAAACTGCAGCCATAGCAGCAACGCAAGGGAAATACATAAGAATGAAGAGCAGGTAAGCAATGGCCCCGACTTTGCCGTCAAACAGGTGACCCATAGCACCAAATGTTCCGGTGCTGACTTCCTGTTCTTCCGCAGCGGTCTCAATAGAACTGGTATCACCAATATTCAGACCAAGGGGGTCGGTCAGAGTGTCACGAACACCTGCCAGGTTTTCAGGAATGGTTGCAACCGCTTCCTTGAGTGCCGCAGTCAGACTGAAAGCTTCTTCCTCTACTGCTTCTTCAGGGGCGATCCCTGCCTGTTCCTGGGTTTCATTTTGCAGGTAGATGGCATCCAAGGTACCGACGACAGCTTCTTTAGCAAAGACCCCGGTAAAAATACCAACCGTTGCTGGCCAGTTATCCTGACTGATTCCCATTGGTGCAAAAATCGGCGTAATGGTGCGGCTTACCGAAGACAGGATCGATTCGTTACTGTCATCATGACCGATGGTTCCATCAACAGACAAGGTGTTTAAAAGTGCGAGCAGGGCAACCATGGGAATAATGACCCGGGTGGCCTTGAACATAAACGATTTCAGGCGATCATAGGTACGGAGTATTACCGATTTTACTGTTGGAACGTGGTATGGAGGTAGCTCCATAACAAATGGAGTCACTTTTCCTTGCAGTAATGTATGTTTCAGCACCAGGCCGGTCAGTACCGCAAAACCGATACCAGCCAGGTAAAGCATGAAGACCATGTTCTGCCCGCCAGTAGGGAAGAAGGCGGCAGCAAACAGGGCGTAAACAGGCAGCCGTGCACCACAGCTCATGAAGGGGTTCATCATAATCGCCAGAGTCCGGTCTCGCTGGGTTTCCAGGGTCCGGGTCGCCATAATGGCTGGAACATTACAGCCAAAGCCAACCAGCATGGGAACGAACGCTTTACCTGGCAGGCCGAGCATACGCATGAGGCGGTCCATAACAAATGCTGCCCGGGCCATATAGCCCGAACCTTCAAGAATAGCCAAAGCCAGGAACATAAAAGCAATTGGTGGAATGAAGGTAGCAACAGTTTGAATACCACCACCGATACCGGTAGCAACCAGGCCAATAATCCAGTCCGGTGCGTGAATCGCGGTGAGCAGTTCACCGACACCATCAACAAAAATAGCCCCGGCGGCAATATCAAAGAAATCGATAAAAGCGCCACCAACATTGATGGTAAACATGAAGGTCAGGTACATCAAAAACAGGAAAATCGGAATACCCAGCACCCGGTTAAGAACGATGCTGTCAATTTTTTCCGTCATGTTGCTGCCAACCTTGCCATCGTATTTCAGGCTCTCTTCGGTCAGCCAGTTGATGAAGCCGTAGCGCGTGTCAGCAATAATGATATCAACATCTTCACCAAGCTGTGTTTCAAGAGAATCGATCTCTGTTTGCAACAACTGACTCTGCTCAGGAGTCAGGCGGGAGGTCAGTTCAGTGTCTTGCTCTAGCATTTTGATAGCCAACCAATGGGCTGGAACCTGGTAATGTTCAGCAAGCTCACTAATCGCCTCAGCAATGCGTCCGGCCGCTTCCTGTACAGGAGCGGGGTAGACAATACCGGTATTGGTTGGTTTAGATGCTTCCGCGTAAGAATGGACGGTTTCCTTGAATTCCTTGATCCCTTGTCTTTTGGTTGCAGCAACAGCAATGACTGGCACTCCAAGGCGGTTGGAAAGCTCTTCAATATTGATATTAATATTGCGGGCTTTTGCCACATCCATTTTATTAAGAACTATCAGTAGCGGAACCTTTAGTTCAAGGAGCTGCGTTGTCAGGTACAGATTACGTTCCAAGTTCGATGCATCGACAATATTGACGATCAGGTCGGCATCTTTAGAAATAAGGTAATCGCGGGCAACCTTTTCATCTTCAGAATACGCAGATAAAGCATAAATACCGGGGATATCGACAACATCAAAATCATGACCAGCATATGAATAGGTACCGCTTTTGCGGTCGACAGTAACGCCTGGCCAGTTGCCAACCATCTGGCGGGCACCGGTCAATTCGTTAAAGAGGGTTGTTTTGCCACAGTTTGGATTACCTGCTACGGCAATTTTTAGCGTGTTCATAAGCTTAATTCCTTTCAACCAGTACTGCGTCGGCTTCATCTCTGCGCAAGCTAAGATTAAATCCGCGAACGTTGATCTCAATCGGGTCGCCTAACGGTGCAATACGGATGACTTTCAATTTACTGCCTTTGGTCAGTCCCATTGCCAGTAGCCTGGCCCGATATTCTCTTGCGCCTTTCTCGAAGCCGCTAACCGTAGCTTGATCGCCTACGGTTAAATGTCCTAATTGCTGTGGCATGGTCATGTCTCCTTTATGACAGGTTGATACTGTTTTTTTATTTCTGATAATGATTCTCAAAGTCAAGCATAGGGTAATCATGCCTGCCTTTTTTTTAAAAATCTGTGACCTGAGTCACAAAATTAACTAAAAATGAAATCACTTTTCATTATCCTGATGGGTATGCTTAGACTGTGCCATAACGCTAACAGGCTGAAAAAACGATATATGGTGGCTTGGCACAGACGGTAGCCGTCATGAAATGAGGTCAAAATGAGATACTGGTGGTGTTTTTATCAGCACCGGTGGCGCGAGATTGATCAGTTGTTAGTGGCTAAGGGCAATTACAAAATCATTTAACAGGGATGAATGGGATAAAGGGGATTTAAAAACAAAACCTTTTGGGCTCTGTTTCAATCTAAAGGCTAAAGCTGTTTACCACAGAGAACACAGAGAAGTTCAAAACCTTACTAAGCCGCGGTTAAAATCTATGAAAATCTGTAAGTCAAAGTCAAAAACTAGAAATTAAGGTTTTAGGGTTAAAAAAACAGATTTTGATAGATTTTAACCGCGGCAAAAACGCCTTTAAGGTTTTTGCTTTAGAGCTTCTATCCCATTAATCCCCTTCATCCCTGTAAAAAAAGACTTTGATTTGTTTTACCTCTGAGCTCTCTGTGACTCTGTAGTGAAAAAAAGAATTTGAACACATGACTAATAACCAAACAAAATTTTTTATTCGGAATTTTTAGTTAAAGTATGATAACCTTGAAATGATAATTAGCTCTTACTCATAAAATATGTTTATCATTGTTTTTCAGCCTATTAGGTGGCTCAAAAAAACAACTATAGTTATACATAACAGGCAAGAAGGGATAGCAAAGAATGAGTGTTGATAAGAATATTCGTATTCTCCTGGTCGAAGATTCCGCACCCGCTCGTAAAATTGAGGGACGTATCCTGCGTAAAACCCTTGGTTTTGAAACTGTTCTCGATGCTGTCGATGCTGAGCAGGCGATTGAAATGCTCGAAGGGGGAGAGCAGGTCGATCTGATTATCAGCGATTGGAATATGAACCAATTGACCGGACTCGATCTGCTCAAATGGGTGCGTAGCCAGGACGCTATCAGTCATGTCCCTTTCATTATGGCCACCGGCCAGGGCGAAAAAAAACAGATCATGCTGGCCAACGAAGCGGGCGGTAATGGGGTGGTTTCCAAACCCTTCACCCCAGACGATTTGATGGTCAAAATTGAAGAGGCTATGAGTGGCGCCGATACCTCAGCCTCTACCGTTAAAGCACGGCAGCCTGTGATCGGGGCGGATGGTAAAGTTGTCTTTAATATCGGTCATATTCAGATTACCGACCACTTGGTTCTTGGCGTCGCCAAGGATATGATCGAAAGTGGTCAGGTCCACCCCAAGCACTTTACCTTGCAGACGCAATGCTACAAAAGCTGGAATCCGGTTGCTGCCAGCCTTGAAGAGGGCAGTGCCGATGGAGCACTGATACTTGCTCCTATGGCAATGGATCTGTTCGGCTTTGGTGTCCCGATTAAGCTGGTTTTGCTGGCGCACAAAAATGGCAGTATTATGGTGCGCAACAAATTGAACCGGGGGATTGGCAAAGAGCTATTCCAGGGCAAATCCTTCTATTTACCCCATCAGTTATCTGTTCATCATTTACTTTCTCATGCTTACCTGACTCAGCTAGGCCTTAACCCCGGCGTTGCCGGTAAATCGAGTGGCGATATGAACCTGGAGATCGTTCCACCGATTCAAATGCCGGAATTACTCAATGGTAATCCTGATGCCGGCGGTTACCTGGTGGCCGAGCCGTTAGGGACCAAGTCGATCGCTGCCGGTAATGCGCAACAGGTCATGCTGACAGGTGAAGTTTGGGAGGGTCATCCCTGTTGTGTCTGCGTGTTCCGTCAGGAATTGATAGAGCAACACCCGGATGCCGTTCAGGAACTGGTCAACCTGTTGGTACAGGCGGGTAAATTTATCGATCAACAACCGGAAAAATCAGCCCAGATTGCGGTCAAGTTTCTCGATCCAACCGGGGAATTGGGGCTTAAAGAGCAGGTGTTATTTAACGTATTAAATGAACCGGCTGGAATCAAGACCGATGATTTGTATCCCATCGTGTCAGATCTGAACGCCATGCAGGAGTACCTGCATAACAAGATGGATGTCGGTAGCCTTATCGATATTCACGCATTTTTAGACCTTCAATTTGCTGATAAAGCGTGCGCGAAAATTCCACCAGCCGATCAGCCAACCACCTTCGCACCAGAAAGCTTCCTTGACAAGGTCCGGGCTGCACGGACGGGTGAAAGCATGGCCAAGAAGATGATCGGTAAAGAAGGCCAGTACCTGTTTGCCACCTCAGCGGGCGAAGAATACGGTATCGGCATTATGACCATCCGCGAAATAGTCAGTAATCAGGATCTTATCAAAGTTCCGGAGGCAGAACCCTATATCCGTGGTGTTATGAACTTACGTGGTATCATGATTCCGGTACTTGACCTGAATTTATGGTTTGGTTATGAGCCGATAGAAGAAAATGACCGTATCGCTATTATCGTCGTCGAAAAAGAGGTCGGTGATGAAAGTGTTGCCCTGGGGATAATGGTTGAAGGAGTGTCGGAAATTATTGATGTAACGGCAGAGAATGTTGAGTCTGTTCCTGAAATGATGGCGCATGCGGAATATATTCTGGCCATGACCAAAATGAAAGGGGAGGTCAGGACGTTGCTCGATGTGCAAAGGATTATTTCTTCGGCTGCTTAGTCAATCTAAAAGCAAAATTAACAGGGATGAATGGGATAAAGGGGATTTAAAGCTTAAGACAAAGGCTGTTTACCACAGAGTCAGTTAGAACACAGAGAAGGTCAAAAGCGCTTATCAGCCGCTGTTAAAATCTATCAAGAGCTGTAAGGCTAAAACAAGGCCTGAGGCCCTGGAAGCTTGACGATTCACTGTAAAATCTACGGTCTCATTAACTGGCACACCAACGTCATCCCCGATAGAACCCTTCGGGGATGACGGCTTGTTTGTTAAGGTTCAAGGCTTGAGGTCTAAAACAAAAAAACAGACTTTGATAGATTTTAACCGCGGCAAAAAATTGCCTTTAAGGTTTAAACAGATTTGCTCAGTCACTACAGGTTCTCAAGGTCTTATCCCATGAATCCCCTTCATCCCTGTAAAAAAGACTTTGTTTTTTTTTGCCTCAGTGTTCTCTGTGACTCTGTGTGAGATAAGGTTTTCAACAAACAAGAAATCCAGGTTTCAGGGTTAACGAAAAACAGATTCTGATAGATTTTAACCGCGGCAAAAAGTGCCTTTAAGGTTTTTGTTTTAGAGCTTCTATCCCATTAATCCACTGTATCTCTGTTAAAATAAAGGTTTTAATTCAACAAGAAAACAGCCGTAACTACCGCCAACACAACCCGGTAATAACCAAAAATAGCCAAGCCATGGCGTTGCAGATAACTCAACATCCACTTAATCGAAGCCGCTGCCGCAAAAAAGGCCACCACAACACCTAAAGCCAAAGCAAAGTGATCAAAGGTTTGCAGCATTAACTGGCCATGCTTCAACGTGTCATAGGCTGTCGCAGCACCAAGAGTCACCACGCCAAGTAAGAAGCTGAACTCAACCGCTGCTTGCAGGGACAAACCAACCAATACCCCACCAACAATGGTGACTAGGCTGCGACTGACACCAGGCCACATGGCAATACACTGGGCAAAACCGATAATCAGTGCCATCTTCCAGTGCATATCGTCAAGAATCATACCCTGACGGTCCCCTTTATTTTTGGCTTTATTGCGCCAACTGACAACCAGAATTGCCACACCACCGAAAAACCAGGCCGCGACAGTTGGCCAGGGACCAAACAGATAAGACTTGATGATCTTATTAAACAGCAGGCCAAGAACCGCAGCGGGAATAAAACCTGCGATAATATTGATTAATAACCGCCGCCCCTCATCATCGCGCCCGGCCAGGCCGCGAAATGCCTGCTTAACCCGACCAAAATAGAGCCATAACACAGCCAGAATCGCACCAGCTTGAATACAAATGGTATAAGCATCTACCGCTTCTTTGATGCTCTCCTGTTGTTGTGGCGAAAAAGATGGATCTTCCCCGATGCCCATGATCTTTTCTGCCAGTAACAGGTGTCCGGTGGAACTGACCGGTAGGTATTCGGTGAGCCCCTCAACCACACCAAGAACGATGGCTTCCCCTGTTGTCATTACTTTGGGGACAGGCTCTTCAGACGGAGTGGCATAACAAAATGAGCAGGTAATTAAGGTGAAAAAGATAAGCAGTAACAGCTTTTTTATCATGGGATTGCTTCCTTCAGACATAAAGGCTTATAGGAGATGACAGGAAATATATTACCAAGGGGTGTTGGAGATGATTTTGGCAGGGTTCGTCGTAACCAGGGTACGTGTTTTATCACCGCCAATGAGCTTTTCTGCCACCTTTAACCCCTCAGTTAGAACCGGGGTGCGTTTATCGGGGGAGTGACCATCAGAAGCCAAAAAGTGAACTTGGTCATTTTTTAATAAGTGTTGAGCGCAGCTTTTAACCGAGCGGCCAAAAAAACCGGCCAGGCTACCGGTGGTCACCTGCATCAGCGCCCCCTGATTAATCAGGGGGGAGAGGATCTTTGGATCGCGCAATACTGATGCATTACGCTCCGGATGTGCAATAATCGGTTTTAGACCGGCATGGCACAACCGGAAAATAAGGTTCCCAACAACACTGGGTAGATGATTAAAAGGAAACTCAAGTAACAGGTAACGGCTGTTACCCAGGCAATGGGCCTTGAGAATCTGTTCATCCAAATGGTATTCAACTTCACCACCAGGGATAACTTTCAGGTCGATAGCGTGCTGTTGTAAATGAGTATTAAATTCAGCCACTCTGGTCGTGATCAGGGCACGATCCTGATTATGGTCATTCACGTGGGGTGTCGCAATAATCTTTCTGGTGCCTGCTGCAACCGCTAAGCGCGCCATTGCTAATGCTGGTTCTAGTGCCGGTGGACCATCATCAATAGCGGGCAGAATATGGCAATGGATATCGATCAATGCCCGTCCTTGTTAACTGTGTTGGGGTTTTTCACTATAAGAGCCATAGTAGCTTTCATAGTAATAGTCATCTTTTTTCAATTCAATGCCGTTAAGCATCAAGCCAAGCACAGGTGCATTGACATCCTCCAGCTGCTTTAAAGATTTCCGGGCAGCATCAAAGGTGGTTTCTTTAGCACGTAATACCAGTACCGTGCCATCACATTTTTGAGCCAAAATACGGGCATCAACAACGGCTTGCAATGGTGGCGAATCACAAACAATAAAATCAACCTTCTGCAGCATTTGGTCAAACAGGTAATCCATATTGTCAGAAATAAGTAATTCTGAAGGATTCGGTGGTATCGGCCCTGCTGGTATAAAAGTCAGGTTGTCAATCTCGTTACGGGCCAGAATATCGGTTTTTGATAGCCCTGCCAAATAGGTACTGAGTCCTTTATCTGAATCGGTGCCAAGGATCTTATGCAGTCGTGGCTTACGTAAATCGCAGTCGATCAAAAGAACTTGTTTGCCCGATTGAGCAATAGCAACCGCCAGGTTGAAGGCCGTGGTCGATTTGCCATCTCCGGCATTAACACTGGTGACCAGAATTTTACGCGGCGGTTGGTTCGAACTGGACAACATAATCGAGGTGCGCAGAGAACGGAAGTTTTCTGCAATCCCAGAGCGTGTCATAGTCAGCATCGCCTTGTCTGGATTTTGCCCTTTGTCTTTTAACTTTGGAATAACCCCAAGGATTGGCTGCTTCAGCATCTGCTCAGTTTCTTCGGGATACTTTACGGTCTGGTCCAGGTACTCGACAAAAAAGGCGAGGCCAATGCCACCAAACAGACCAACAACAAAACCAAGCAGCAGGTTAACCATGGTTCTTGGCTTAAATGGTGCGCGTGGTGCGTTAGCGTATTCAACAATCCACAGGTTAACCGGTTGGGTTTCCCCGGTAATGGTCTGTTCCTTCAGTTTAATCAACAGGCTGTCATAAAGCTGGCGGTTGGTTTCCATTTCCCGTTTATAAACATTGTACTGCAGGAATTTTTCATTCAGGTTTTGAGCTTCAGCTTTGGACTGGGAAAATTGTTTTTCCAGGTTGCGCTCATCAGCAAGGGCCAGCTCATATTCATTCTTAACCAGCGAAATAAGACGTTTGATTTCAGATTCTTTTTTATTGTTCAGAGTCTCAAGTTCGCCTTTGGCTTTGATCATAACCGGGTGTTTAGCACCGTACTTGGTTGCCAGTTCGCGAATATTCTGTTCCGATTTAAGGATTTGATCGCGTAACGTCTGCAGGGTATTGTCATTGGTAACACCAAGAATCGATTCAGCCAGTTCGGGCTGGTTAGCGACCTGATCGACCTTTTTGTACAAGGACTCCAACTTTTGACGTTTACTCTGGGCTCGAACCAGTTGAGTGCTGATTTCGGTCAATTTCTGCGGGATAACGGCAAGGCGGTTTTCCAGGGTCACCAGGTCGCTGGAACGCATATATTTTTGCAATTCAGCTTCTTTGGCATCAAGTTTCTGGCGCTCTTCTTCGGCCTTTTCTGTCATCCAGGCCAAGGTACGGCGCGTCGCCTCCATCTTCATATCAAGGGTCAATTCCATGTACGCTTTAGCGACCGTATTTGCGACCAGGGCAGCAAATTCAGGGTTGGGAGAAGCATACTGGATCGAGACGATATGACTTTCTTTAACCGGTGACACACTGATATTAGCATTGATCTGAGCGGCCAGAATATCGGCCCGGGATAATGGTTCAAGAGCGCTGCCTTCGCCATCTGTTTCAGGAGCTGGTTTCAGGTAGGCGAGCAGCTTGCTTTTAAACCCTTTAACAATATCCTTCAGTTGGGCAATTTTTCCAGGCTTCTCACTTTTTCCCATATAGCTATCATAGGTTGTTTCCAACGATAAAAGCTCAACCACCCGTTTGGAAACTTCCATACTCTTGATCAGCTGAAATTGCGTTTCATAAAATTCGGGATCATAAGCGTTGTAGCTATAGCGACTGGTCAGGTCGTTGCTGGCCGCTTTTTCAATCATAACGCTGGTCGTACCCATGTACTGCGGTGTGGTCGACAACGTGCCAAAAATCACCACGATCATGGTGACTATCAGAAACAGAAAAATAAGCGCTTTATGCTTGGAAATAACTTTCAGGTAGTCGCGGAGATGAATCTCTTCTTCAGTCATATATACAAACCATCCATTAGCAAGCTGATCAGTGGTTGGTCATACCAACACGATAAGGATAAAAGTAAATAAAGTAAAAAAGTTGATCTAAGTGCAGAGCGCCGCAATTTTTGGCAAGGTCAAGGCGGTCAAGGATTCACGCTTAAGACGTAGTACTTTACGTCGCACAAGTGAAATCGCAGACCACGCTGAAGTTACCGAAAAGCGCAAGCACCGATTCTGAAAATTAAAACAATAACATTTCAGGATCAGAGCGCCGTAATTTTTTGCAAGATCAAGGCGGTCAAGGATTCACGCTTAAGACGTAGTACTTTACGTCGCACAAGTGAAATCGCAGACCACGCTGAAGTTACCGAAAAGCGCAAGCACCGATTCTGAAAATTAAAACAATAACATTTCAGGATCAGAGCGCCGTAATTTTTTGCAAGATCAAGGCGGTCAAGGATTCACGCTTAAGACGTAGTACTTTACGTCGCACAAGTGAATTCGCAGATCACGCTGAAGTTACCGAAAAGCGCAAGCACCGATTCTGAAAATTAAAACAATAACATTTCAGGATCAGAGCGCCGTAATTTTTTGCAAGATCAAGGCGGTCAAGGATTCACGCGGAGACGTAGTACTTTACGTCGCACAAGTGAATTCGCAGACCAACGCAGAGATTGCGAAAAAGGACAAGCTCTGTTCCTGAAATTAGAAGAAGCTTTCCGGGATGACAACCACATCATCCGGCTGCAACGCCTCCTGCAGCGCAACCTTCTCAATCTGCTTCTCGACGTCATCAACAATACGAATAATGCGGATGCGATTTTTTGCCGCAATTTTGGTAAAACCACCCGCCATACTGACAGCTTTCAGCACCGTCGTGCCATCTTCCAGCTTGTAAGCACCTGGCTTTTCAACCTCACCAGTCACATAAAACATACCCGCTTTAGCAATAAAGATACTGTCACCATCAAGAATGGCAATATTCTGTCCACCATCGGCATGTTGTAGCAATTGCTGCAGATTAATCTGTTCAACCTGTGGCTGACCAGAGGCTGCAACGCGACGATTGATAGTCAGGACGTCACCAGCATCTTCAAGAATGCCACCAGTTTTAGAAATTAATTCCAGTAGGGTGGTTGGGCCGCGCAATTCGTAAACACCTGGCTTTTTAACCTGGCCCATAACCACAACCCGTTTACTGCTATATTCCTGAATAAATACTGCCACCTGGGGGGAAATTAAGTAGCCATCAGCAAGCAAGTCTTCAATTTTCTTGGCGACCTGAGGGACCGTTAAGCCTTCAAGCTGTACCCGGCCGATCAACGGAAACTGAATACTGCCATCGCCATCAATACGGACAACGGTCTCAAGGTCTGGATTGTCGTAGACCGAAACCTTTATAACATCGCCATCACCGACTAAATAATCACCGCTTTCGGCTGCGGTAAGCAGGGAGGGGAGGATGCAGAGCAGACAGATTAGCAACAGGGAGAGTTTAAGAATTCGCATAGCCTGATTTAAATCCTAAAAAGCTATAGTGGCAGAAAGGAGCACACTGTTTGAGTTATAGTCGTTGGTGTCTATGTTTGAATCGCGCTCAGTATAGGTATAACCCAGGTTCCAGTAAAGCCAATCCTGCATAGCATATTTAAACCGAATTCCGCCAGCCAGGGTATCATCTTCCCTTTCGGTGGTAATATTTCCGCCACGGTAATCCTCATTCCGGTACATGGCAAAGATGGAGGCACTGACCTTGTAAGTCAAAACACGTTGGTAGCGGAATTGAATGCGACTGTTAACGGTTGACAGGTAAGCGCTGGAAGAGGATACATTCACCAGTCTCGATAAGGAGAGGATAAAGCGATCACGCACTGTGGCCGCATAGCTTAATTCGCCTTCACCGATGTAAGTCGAATAATCCTTCACTCCATCCAGGCTACCATCTACAGATCCATAACCCACTTTTAGATGACCATTGATCTTGGCCCGTGAACCGAATTTCAGACCAATAAAGTAGTTATGGGCGGTCAGATCGCTGCGATACTGGTTATCGAAATCACTATCGATATATTGATACTGTAAAAAGGCTTCGGTTTTGGGCAGCCACTGGTAAATCACATAAGCGGAAGCACTCTGGTCTTCACGGTTACGGTAGCTGTACAGGTTTTCGTCATAATCGAGAGTATACAGGGAGTATCCGGTACGCAACTTAAGCAGTGGGCTGATACGATAATAGATTATGGCGTTAGTTAAATTGGAGTCATACTGACTTTTTGTCGCGTCACTATTATTATCGTAATCGTCGAAACTGCTCAAAAAAGCATTGGACAGCTCAAAGGTCATTCCTCCGGCCAAAGTATACTGTAACAGTCCCTGAGCGTTATGACTTGTTTTATCATTTTCTGGATGATCAGTGTGGTAAGCAAGGTCAGCCTGGTAAAACAGTGCACCCTGAAAACCGATATCACCTTCCTTTTGGAAGCGGGTTATCCCTTTTCCACCAGGAGCCTCGTTAGTGCTGGTCAGCGGAATGAACTTATTCTGAGTTGCCGGTAAGGACAACCAAAGGCCAGGGCTGATCGTCGTAATCAGATCGTCTTCTGCTTCCGTATCACTACTGTAAAAATTATCGACATATTTGCTTTGTAAGCTGATGCTCGGGTGTACGTATCCTTTGCCGATACCAAAGATCTCTGTTGCTGAGACCTCTGAATCAGTCGCTGAATCCTGCCCAGCCCCTGGCGCTGCCAGTACCGCTGATGTCGACATTCCCCCCAATAAAAGCAACCCTACCAGAATAATAACAAAAAAGTTTTTCATCAGAACCTTTGATTAAAGACAAGTTGTTAGTTTTAAGCTGTAAGTCTTAAGTAAAACCCTAAACCCTAAACCCCCTATCACCTCCCCGTGCCAAAAACAACGGCAGGAACGGTCAACAGTAACAGTTTAATATCCAAGAGTAAATTCCAACGATCAATATATTCCAGGTCCATGCGCATCCACTGTTCAAAGGCAACTGAATTGCGGCCGCTTACTTGCCAAATGCAGGTAATCCCCGGCTTCATCGACAAGCGGCGACGTTGCCAGACATCGTATTGCTGCACTTCCGAAGGCAGTGGTGGGCGTGGACCGACCAGGCTCATATCCCCTTTTAACACATTAATCAGCTGAGGCAGTTCATCCAGGCTGGTTTTACGCAGGACACTGCCAATCCAGGTGACCCGTGGATCTTTGGCAATCTTAAACGCAGGGCCATCCTCTTCGTTCAATGCTTCCAGATCTTTTTTCAGTTCTTCGGCATTAGTGACCATAGAGCGAAATTTATAGACATCAAAAAGACGGCCATTTAACCCACAGCGCTGTTGCTTGAAAAAGACCGGACCACGACTGGTCAGCTTAATGGTTGCGGCAATGGCGACAAAAAGTGGACTAAGGACAATCAAGCCAATCAGTGCAGAAAGGCGGTCGAACACTTCTTTCATGGTCAGCTCAACAACCCGGCGTGGAATCGAAGTGAGTGATAAGGTTGGTAAGCCAACAAAGTCTTCAACAAAGACTGACGCGATCTTTGGGTGGTAGTGGAGCTGATAAATTTGCCAGTCTGGAAGAATACGGACATTAATACCCAGGTCCTCAGCAAAAGCAATTTGATCCCCGGCATTAGCTATTTTTTTCAGGGGCATGGCAAAGATAATTTCATCGACTGCAGTGTTCAGTAATAATGTTCGGTAATCGTCCATGCTACCTATGACATGAACACCAGAAGTGACTTCTTCCCCGCTGCGTTTAGCGTCAATCTCAAGACAACCGATAATGTTGATAGCGTAATGATTGACCGATTGCAGGTAACGAACAAGATCCTTAGCCCTTTCGTGGCTACCAATAATAAGAATCTCTTTTTGATAGCGGCTTTGAACAATTCCACAGCGGTGCATAATGACACGCGCTATACGAACAGAAAAAAGCAGGATAATGGTCGTCAGAGCAAAAATAATCAGCAGTAGGCGGCTGATATGTGCCAGATGAAGGAAATACAGAATAACCAGGCTTCCAGCCAGCGTAAAGCTGACTGATTTTACAATACTGGCAAAAATGCGCAATAGATCAAGGTGTCGGCCTGGTTGGTAGAGTAAAAAGACATTGAAGCTAATGCTTCCTACCACTAATAATAGTAATAATACAAATGGGTAGTTAATATCTGACGATAGCCCACCAAAGTGGGTGTTTTTTATTTGATAGGCGATAAAAAAAGCCAGGCCGGTTAATATAAGATCAACCGAAAAATAAAAATATTTCGATAAAAGTGCCGCGTGGCGTTCCATATGCCCCTCCCATTAAGGCTTTTGTTGTTTCTGTTGTGACCCAATGACTAAGGTCATTGTCTAGCTGCAGGTGCTGAATAATAAACTGTTCGACACCTGTTTTGTTTCATGTCGTCAGTGTGAATGAGCCCGATATTGACATTTAATTCTTTTACATTTGGGAAAACGCAGGGACACCAACAGGAACCGGATCATGGCGTGATTGTATGGAGCTAACCTTGACCTGGTGCTGGTGTTTGCAGGTTATAGCGGGGCGCCATTACCCGTTTAAAGAATATTTTATGAAACCTTTGCTTTATAGACTGTCAAGCGTTTCTGCTGCAGTATGACAATCAGTAAAAAACAGTTGCCGGCAGTCAGCTTCTTCCACCAGGGCTATCATCGCTCTGATATCTTCAAGTGTTGAAACCCGATCCGACGACCCAGTCTGCGCCAAAAGCTGTAACGCGTCCCCTTTGCTGAGTGGTTGCAACACGTCATCGCCATTCTCGTGAAAGGCCGGAAAGACAATTCTGGAAACTTTTACACCAGAACGTTGCCTTGGCAGACTCTCCAGGGGAGGGGTCAAAAAGCGAACTTGTTTCCCATCGGTACGGTTCCAGACTGGTAAGGTCGCCAGTTGTGGATAGTTACGCTGCAGCGCAGCAACCGAACCTGATTTGATACTTAATGGCAGCGCCAGCGGTAATATGTGACCACTTAAGGGGTCGAGTACCGCTAATTCGTCGCTATAAAATGTCCAGCCCCGACTTGCCAACTCGGCAGCTAATGTCGTTTTGCCGCTACCCGACTCTGCCGGAAGCAGCAGCGCGGTATGGTTACGAACCAGAACCGCAGCATGCAGCAGCATAGATGTTTTCAGCCGTGCGCTGGCATGCATGAATATCAGGGTCATCAGCGCCGGAACGACCTGGTCGCGTGGTGCTTGCTCCAGCCATAAGGTGCTGTCAGCAGCAACATCAAACGTTTCAGGTTTTGTTTCGTTTGCTGTTGCCACCAGATTTATCTTGGTTGGCTTTTCTGGTTGTTCCCCTGCAAAGGGGCTGAGTAAATTATTAAACCAGTCAGCTAAGCTTTTATCATCGATATATAAACCGATTCTTAAACCAGCCACATTTATCTGCCGGGAATGCTGTTGGGCGACAGATGGCAAACTATATTCAGTCGCAAGCGGTTGTGGCCACGTCTGTTCCACTGGCAGTGGTTGAGGCGTGCCACCCTCCAGTAATCCTTCGGCAGCAAAAGAGTCCAGTGCCGTATTCATCCCCTGATCGGCTAATTCTTCAGGGATGTCGAAAAAATCAGCAAAGGCAGCGATAGCTGCCTCTTTTTTGAACTTTTTTTGTAAAAAATCCCATGCTAACGCGGCCGAAGAATTCAACACCCAAACACGTCCAGTAGGAGGCCAGAATAAAACATGCCCAGCCGAAAAGGACAATGTCTGCAGGTCAGTATGGGGAAGTGGTAACTGCAAAATATTAACTTTTAAATTTTCCACGCACCTCGACCCTAACGAAATAAACGCCATTTAAGGAACGAGGGGAAAGGAAAATTAATGAATCAGTACGTTTTTAATCTTGTGGTGGAAAAGGTAAGGGGCGATCATTACTACCATTACTAGGATCCCAAGACTGTACTGCACTGGCTTTGTTAACCAGCAGAGCAGTAATGACTGGAGTAGCGTAGGCGGCATAAACACTCTTACGCAGAAATTCACGTCTGCTTGTGTCACCGGGTAGGTTTTCTTTTTCTTCTTTCATATGACCCTCCATTATGCAGCTTTAAGCTGTAGTGGTATCGTTGTCTAATGTTCTGTGAAATAATATTAATAATCCCTGATAAGGTAAAAAGCAAGGAAAATCAGATTTAACTTATCAGCTTACATTCATTTAAGCAATAACCTTGCCAAGAGTCAAGATTGGCTTTCTATTCAGTATGATAGCTTTTAAACGATAAGTTACGTGCATTAGTGTTAAGTATTTCGACATTGTTTATTGGTGCTAGCATTTGTAAGGTAGATGGTGTGCTTAATTTTTTAGTTTTTTATGAGGAGGCGGAGAAATTGTTGCTGGTCGAAAATCTTTTTTCACCACAGAGTCACAGAGAACACTGAGGTAAGGCACAATCAAAGTCTTTTTTAGCAGGGATTAATGGGATAGAAGCAGTTGTGAGTTTTAAGTTAAATGCTTTAAGCTTCAGAGGTAAACCTTAAAAGCAATTTAGCCGCGGTTAAAATCTATGAAAATCTGTTATTTTATTTAAAACCCAAAACCCAAAACCTAAAACCTTGCAGATCTTGATAGATTCTGACCGCCGCCAATAAAGCTTTTGACCTTCTCCGTGTCCTTTGCGTCTTTGCGGTGAATAGCTTTCGCCTTTAGTTTTAAATCCCCTTAATTCCTGTTAAATAAGGTTTGGTTTATTAAATCTTCGCCCGGCTACGCGCACTAAGCGCCTTCTTCAGCATAAACCCAACCCGCAACGGGACATTGTGTATCCCTTCCATATAACAAACATTACGCCACACCCACAGAGGTAAGCGGGAATAATAGTACCAGGTAACCGCAAGAGAGCGTTTTGTCTGTTCGGGGCAGCCATGCTGCAGACCAACTTCAATAATCCGTTTAATGTGGCGTTTGGTGTAGTTCCTCACCGTATCTTCAATCGATTTGGCGCCAAGGAGTTCAGAGGCTAATTGGTGATAAACGGTCATTTCTTTATGTAATTGATGCTGTTTGCTATGACGTAATAACATAGACCAGTCGATGTCATCAGCATAATGCCCCGTCAGGTGCCGGTATTCAGCCAATTGCAATAAAGAAATATCACCGCTGATAAATTCACAGTGGGGGAGCAGGGCGTGGATAGCGTTGTGCAATAAGCGCCAAGTGGGGTTAAGTAAGCGTACCGGAATCCTACGATACTCTGTTGCAATGCTGTTGGCCCAGGCCTGATCAACCGGCAGCGACCGACCCGCTTGACCGTAAGACACTTTAAAGTGGATTTCGATCACAATCGGCGTGTTCGGTTTTAAGTAACGTGGTAGCTGATGATGACGTTCGTCACTTGGCAGCCCATCACGTTCCATCCCCTGGTCATAAACCTCCTGGTAACCCAGATCGAGCATAATCTGCTGCGCTGTTGCAACATCCTTGTCCGCTACCAGAATATCCAGATCACCCATAACCCGCGCGCCAGGGTCACCATAAAGATCATCACAAAAGGTTGCTGCACCCTTTAACACCACCGGCACAATCTGTTGCTGAGCAAACCGTTCCAGCAGCTCCGCCATTCCTTGCTGTAGATCATTATTCCGCTCAACATTAGCCTGGTGCAGTTCGCGCAAATAAGCGACCAGGTCATCCGGTAAAAAAGCTAACAACCCGTCACGTTGCAACTGTACATACCACAACGGCGTACACAACTGCACATTGGCACAATAAACTACTCCCGGCCAGGATACCCGCCCATCAATAATCATCTGCCGCAGCGCGTTTATTTGTTCGCTGGTTTTATCCGGTGTCAGGAACTTTGCCAGTAGGGTGTAGGTGTTATGGGTTGACATTGAATTCATGAAAAATCCTCAAGCAAAATATTAGCCGCGGTTAAAATCTATAAGAATCTGATTTTTTTTCAACCCCTCCAGCTTCCAGCCTTCGTCCTCTAGCCGAGTTTTTGACTTAACAGATTTTGATAGATTTTAACCGCGGCAAAAAAAGATTTTGCTTTTCTATATTCAAAAAGATAACGCTTTTTCAGAGATGATCAGCGTCCCACCGATCTTCTACTTTTAAATAATCTATCAATTGCCACGGCAAATAACATCCCCAACAAAACCCCACCAGTATCAATAACCCAATCACTCACCATAGCCGAGCGGCCGGGGACAAATAGTTGGATCAGTTCTGTAGCTGCAGCCAGAATTACCAAGTCTGTCAATATTTTCACATAGCCATGTTTACGGCAGATTAAGGTCGAAAACAGAGCGATTAGAGTAAACAAGATAAAGTGGCCGATTTTATCAGTGTGAGCGGGAAAAAGATGAAGTAGCATCAATTTTAATGCTGCCGGAGCAATGACCCCACTGATACCGATACTCAAAATAAACAGCGCAATAAGCCGCCACGACTTATGCCTGCACTGTTTAGCGTAGGGGAGGGTTAACCATAACAGAAACAAAAGCCAACCACAGATAATGACATACTGGCCATAGTGGTAGAGAGGTGTGATATCAACTTCCTGCAATTCAACCTTTCGTACCCACATACTCCCAGGCGCATGAACCAGTTGGGCGCAAACGCGCAGTTGATTGGCTTCGGGGTGCACCGTAAATGTCTTTTCATAATGCTGCCACAAGTTGGTGCCACCTAAAGCAACAACACTGTGCGGATGGGAGATCCATTTGTTGTTGATGTCAAAACTGCTTAACACCAACCGTGCCTTATGCCAGCTTTTTGTGCCGGGTATAACCCCTTCGGTCTGAATATCAGCCGACAGGCGCAAAAGTTGAAAGCGTTGGGGGTTGGGTACTATGTACTGAAGCTGGACTGTGCCTTTGGGGTTTGTGGAGTCAAGGCGTGCACCATCACGCTCCATAGTGATCTGCTTTTTATTGCCACGCTGTTGCCAGGGGGAATCCTTGCTAAGTTCCAACGGTGCTAATAGTTGCTGGCCAACAGGTTGGTAGCGTTCGTGGAGAATTGCCAGGTAGATACTGCTGATGAACAGACAGGTAAACAGAAGGTATTGGAAGTGTCGAGGTTTCATAATGGGGGATAATAGCTGGTCAATATGTATTTGTCATTAGCTCTTGGGTACAAAAATCTTATTTCACCACAGAGTTACAGGGAACACTGAGGAAAAGCACAATCAAAGTCTTTTTTAGCCGCGGTTAAAATCTATGATAATCTGTTATTCTATTTTAAAACCTAAAACCTTGGGCTTTACAGATCTTGATAGATTCTGACCGCGGCCAATAAGGATTTTGACCTTCTCCGTGTCCTTTGCGTCTTTGCGGTGAATAGCTTTTGCCTTTAGGTTTAAACCCCTGTTGAGTTTTTTGTTCTGATTTGTTGAAAATCTATTTGAACCACAGAGTCACAGAGAACACTGAGGAAAAGTGCGCTTTCCTGACAGAAACTAGCTGGTAAATGTGTTTTAATTGTGCCTTCAATCCTGTACTATTAAGGGAATTGGAGGCTTGACTATGGGCACTAAAAATCTTGAAGAGAAACTATTGCCGATTCTGCAAAGCTATGGAGCTTCCCGCGTTGGGATCTTTGGCTCCTATGCCAGAGATGAAGCTGAGCCCGACAGTGATCTGGACCTGTTGGTAGATTTTACGGAGCGCAAAAGTCTATTGACCCTGGTTCGCATCAAGAGAGAATTATCTGAAGCCCTCGGTATAGAAGTTGACCTATTGACTGAAGCAGCAATCAGTCCCCACCTGATTGACAAAATCAAGTCCGAGCTGCGGATTATCTACCAATGAAAAGAGATGATCGTGTCTACCTGGTCCATATTCTCGAAGCAATGGAGCAAATTGAACTCTATGTTCAGGGCCTCAATCATGACACCTTCATGCAGACGCGCTTGATACAAGACGGAGTTATCCGACAATTAGAGATCATTGGTGAAGCAACTAAAAACTTATCTGATGCAACACGCAACAACTCTCCCGAAGTTCCCTGGCGCGACATGGCCGGAATGAGGGATATCCTGATTCATCAATATTTTGGAGTGGATATGTCTGCCGTATGGGATACTGTAATGCAGGATATACCAGAACTAAAAAAATACATGGTTAAGTTAATAAAAACATCTTAAGTGGTTAATATCATAATCAGAATCAAATTTTTCAGCTTCAAAGGTAAACCTTAAAAGCAATTTTAACCGCGGTTAAAATCTGTGAAAGTCTGTTATTTTATTTAAAATCTAGAACCTAAAACCTTACAGATCTTGATAGATTCTGACCGTGGCTAATAAAGGTTTTGACCTTCTCCGTGTCCTCAGTGTCTCTGTGGTAAAGCGCTTTTTCGTCAGTAATGGTAACGGCACTGAGCGATGATAACTGCATCATCCGTTACCTTGTAGACAAGCCTATGCTCCCGATCTATCCGCCGAGACCAATAGCCAGACCAGTTGTGTTTTAACGGCTCAGGATCACCAAGCCCTTCAAACGGCTGACGCTTAACATCCTTGATCAACGTGTTGATCCTCTTCAATGTCTTCTTGTCAGTCTGCTGCCAGTAGAGATAATCCTCCCAGGCGTTTTCCGCCCATGCGAGAATCATTCGTCATCCAGATCGTGAGACTTGAATTGCCCCGCTTCTATTTCATTAATAGCATCATTAAGGCGTACTGCATTCTTAGGACTCGCCATCAGGTAGGCTGTTTCCTCATAGGCATGGAAGTCATCGAGGCTGAGCACCACCGCAGGTTTGCCGTTCTGGCGTGTAATCAGAATCGGGGTATGGTCCTCATTGACCTTGTCTAGCGTTTTCGCCAGATTGCTCCTGAAAACAGAGTAATTCATCGTATCCATAACTATCTCCTTTATTGCATGATCTTCTATTGTATCCGTACTGATTTTTGTACGCAAGGAAACGTTTCATTCTTTCTTAGTTTTTTCATTACTGGCAACCGGCCATCATAATTGTCGCGAGACAAAAATTTTTATCTCACCACAGAGTCACAGAGAACACTGAGGAGAGGCTCAATCAAGGTTATTTTTTAACAGGGATGAAGGGGATAGAAGCAGTTGTGAGTTTTAAGTTAATAGCTATAAGCTTCAGAGATAAACCTTAAAAGCAATTTTAACCGCGGTTAAAATCTATGAAAATCTGTTATTCTATTTTAAGATCTAAAGCCTTGGGCCTTACAGGCCTTGATAGATTCTGACCGCGGCTAATAAAGGTTTTGATCTTCTCCGTGTCCTCAGTGACTCTGTGGTGAATAGCTTTGTTTTTTCTTAAATAGGCCATTTTGCCGGTAAAAGGGAGAGTTTGACATTATAAATCCGTGTGTTAGCTTGGTTAGACCCCGAAATCCGGAAATCCGCAACTTTCAGGCTGCGGCATGTTTGCCTATCTGACTAAGATCAATTTTTTTTCTGGCTTCTTCCAGATCGTAATCATCCTGTAACCCTAACCAAAATTTATCACTGGTACCAAAGTACTGCCCCAGACGAACAGCAGTATCGGCTGTGATCACGCGTTTACCCAAAACAATTTCATTGATACGGCGTGGAGGGACGGCGATGGCCCGGGCAAGAGCATTTTGGCTGAGCTTCATCGGTTTAAGGAATTCTTCTAAAAGAACCTCTCCGGGATGGATGTTTGTTAGCATTTTCAATCTCCTAATGGTAATCAACAATTTCTATCGCAAAGGCGTTGCCATCCAGCCAAATAAAGCAGATGCGATATTGATTATTGATACGGATACTATGTTGATCTGAACGATCTCCTCGCAAAGCTTCTAGCCTGTTTGCCGGGGGAATGCGGAGGTCATCTAGAGACTGTGCGTTGTTTATCATCCTCAGCTTACGACGTGCAACATTTTGAATATTCTGAGGTAATCGCCGCGAACTCTGCCCATCCCAAATCAACTTGGCCTCTTTGCATTTGAATGACTTTATCATGGTATTTAAATTTTAACAGGAAGTAGATCATAACGCAATGCGTTATAGTCTGAATTGATATCACATAACGATCAAGCCTGTAAGGCATTATTCATTGGTTCCCTAAAAGCAAAATAAAATTGACGCCGTATAGCATGCACTCAGTGTCTCTGTGGTAAACCGCTCTTGCCTTTAGCTTAACATCCCATTAATCCCGTTCATCCCTGTTAGGGGTTTTTCTGGTTTTGGTTTTTTGTTGAAAATCTTTATTTCACCACAGAGGGCACTGAGGAAAGGCCAGGTCAAGGTCTTATTTAACAGGGATAAAGGGGATGAATGGGATAAGGTCTTTAATTACCTAAATCTTTAAGGTTTTTTCACCGCGGCAAATAACGTTTTTGCCCTTCTCTGCGTCCTCAGTGACTCTGCGGTGAATAGCGTTGTTATTTTTTAAACAGGACAAAGAAAAGCCCAGCCGTCAATATAAAGTGTATGTCCTTTAATTTTTTAAAAATCTAAGGAAGCTTCAGAAGCCGTTCACTCCGCCAAACTCTAACGATAGATATTCTTTGCTTGTCTATGTGATAAACGATACGAAAAGGTGAATGGATTAATTCTCTTAAAGAAGGTTGGTTGAACTCCGGAACCGTTCGGCCGCGTTCAGGGAAAACCGGAAGTTCCTCAATTGCAGTAATGATCTCAACGACAAAACGCTCGCCAACCTCTGGGACTTGCCGGTCTTTATAGTAGAGTCGAATATCTTCTAAATCCAGAATCGCGGATTCGGTAAATTGAACAGGGAGATGTTCTCGCATTAGTTATTTGATGTCAAGGCGTTGTTTCACATCAGTTAAAGAGCAAGCACGTTCATGGTCCAGGTCTGCCAAACCTTCTACTACCGCACGCATAAAAGCTTTTTCCTCCTCCGCTTGTTCGTAATCTTCTATTGACTGCATAACCGCAACACCACGACCACGACTGGTCAAAAGGATAGGGCGGTGCGATTCACTGGTACGTTTGACTATTTTGCCTGGATTAATTTTGATATCCGATAGCGGAACGACATCTTCTGAAAATTTGACACCCATAAAGAAACCTCTTTTTTATACTGAAAATAGCACCTGTAAAAAGTCCGGTCAAGAGGTGCTTTAGGCTTGAAGTAAAACCTTTTTCACCACAGAGTCACAGAGGAAAGGCAACGTCAAAGTCCTATATTAACAGGGATGAAGGGGATAGAAGCAGTTGTGAGTTTTCAGTTAAAATCTTTAAGCTTCAGAGGTAAACTTTAAAAGCAATTTTGCCGCGGTTAAAATCTATGAAAATCTGTTATTCTATTTTAAAACCTAAAACCTTGGGCCTTACAGATCTTGATAGATTTTAACCGCGGCTAATAAAGTTTTTGATCCTCTCCGTGTCCTTTGCGTCTTTGCGGTAAATAGCTTGTGTCTTTAGGTTTAAATTCTTTTTAGCAGGGATAAACAGGATAAAACCAGCAAACCAAAGGGGCACTCTTAAATCTAAATTCTTAAAACTTAAAACTTAGTTCTTGCCCCTGCCTCTTGCCGTCATCCCCTAAAGCGGTCCTGATTCTCCAGGAACCAGGCATAGGTTTCGGTCAGCCCATCATGCAAGGAAGTCTCTGCCTGCCAACCGAGATTCTTCAGTCGCTCGACGGATAACAGTTTGCGTGGCGTGCCATCCGGCTTGCTGGCATCGAATGTCAGCCCACCCGTAAACCCGACCACCGCAGCCATAGTCTCAGCCATTTCGCGGATAGTGCAATCGATACCAGTACCAACATTAATATGCGAAAGCATTGGCTCGGTACAACTTGAATAGGTTTCAACATCAAGATTCATAACATGAATACTGGCTGCGGCCATATCGTCTACGTGTAAAAACTCACGCATGGGAGTTCCAGAACCCCAGATCACCACCTCAGCAGCACCTGCTTCTTTCGCTTCATGGAAGCGGCGCATCAGGGCAGGGATGACGTGGCTATTTTCCGGGTGGAAATTGTCATTGGTCCCGTACAAGTTAGTCGGCATAACGCTACGGTAATCGACCCCATATTGACGGTTATACGATTCACACAACTTGATACCGGCAATTTTCGAAATCGCATACGGTTCGTTGGTCGGTTCCAGCGTTCCGGTCAGCAACTGATCTTCGGTCATCGGCTGGTTAGCCAATTTAGGGTAGATGCAGGAAGAGCCAAGAAACAGCAACTGCTTTACGCCAGACCGATAAGCGGCATCAATAATGTTCGCTTCGATCATCAGGTTCTGGTAAATAAACTCGGCCGGGTATTCATTATTCGCATGAATCCCACCAACCTTAGCCGCCGCAAGATAAACCTGGTCAATCTTCTCACTAGCAAAAAATGCCTGAACCGCAGCCTGGTTACAAAGATCTAGTTCAGCATGGCTGCGGGTAACCAGTTCGAAGTTGTCCTGTTTTTCCAACTGCCGAACCAAAGCCGACCCAACCATACCTCTGTGACCGGCAATGAAGATTTTTGTTTTTTTATTCAAGGGAATACCTCTTTTGAATCACATGCCCTCTGTGCCTGTAGAAACAAATCATTTTTCAGCAGGGATAAAGGGGATGGACAGGATGAGATCAATTTATCTTATTTACTTAACTTCATTGATCAAGAAAGCCGATTTTCAAGACGTCTGATTTCTATTTTTGATCTTCCAAAATTAATCAGTAAGCCAACCTTTAAGTCTGTTCCACGTAGATAATTCAAAACTTGAGCAATATGTTCACTGCCTAATGACCTAGCAGCCTTAAGTTCAACAATAACCTGATGCTCAACAACAATGTCTGCACAATATTTGCCTACAATCTGGTTTCTGAACATAACATCAAGGGGAACCTGTGAAGTTGCAGCTAAGCCTTTGTCGTGTAAAGCGATCAGTAAGGCCTTTTCATAGACAGCCTCAAGGTACCCAGCACCAAGTTCATTGCTAACCTCGTAACACGCACCAATAATTTGTTCAGTAAGGTCGTCCAGACGCATTTAATCCCCTCCCGTTTGAAAAACCAATGATCAAAATATTATTAGTTACAGGGATAAAGGAGATGAATAAGATAAAGCCTTAGATTTATGCTTTTGAAAAAGATCTCATCCCTTTCATCTCATTCATCCCTGTTAAAAAGGTTTTGTTTGTGACCTTACTCTTTAGCCAAAGCTACATCAAACCCATTCGCTTTAAGCAATGCCGTGCGCTTAGCGGTTTCAAGGTCGGCCTGGACCATTTCGCTGACCATTTCCTGCAAGGTCGTTTTAGGTACCCAGCCCAATTTTTCCTTGGCTTTGGTGGGATCACCCAGTAATGTTTCAACTTCTGTGGGGCGGAAATAGCGGGGATCGACACAGACGATTTTTTGGCCAACTTTCAAGGCCGGAGCCTGATCTCCAGTAATTGCATCGACATAGCCGACTTCATCAACCCCGGTTCCTTCCCAACGCATAGTGACACCAACTTCTGCAGCAGCAAATTCAACAAACTGACGCACAGAATATTGTACACCGGTGGCAATAACAAAATCATCCGGTGTCTCTTGCTGCAGCATCAACCACTGCATTTCAACATAGTCACGGGCATGGCCCCAGTCGCGCAGGGAATCCATGTTGCCCAGGAACAGGCAATCTTCCAGCCCTTGGGCAATATTGGCGACAGCGCGGGTGATTTTACGGGTAACAAAGGTTTCGCCACGGCGGGGTGATTCATGGTTGAAAAGGATCCCGTTACAAGCGTACATGTCATAAGCTTCACGGAAGTTAACGGTAATCCAGTAAGCATAAAGTTTCGCCGCTGCATACGGAGAGCGAGGGTAGAAGGGGGTCGTCTCCTTCTGGGGGATCTCTTGCACCAGACCGTACAGTTCTGACGTTGACGCCTGATAGAAGCGGGTTTTCTTGGTCAGGCCGAGTAACCGGATCGCTTCCAGAATACGCAGGGTACCGATACCATCGACATCGGCGGTGTATTCAGGGGATTCAAACGATACAGCTACGTGACTCATGGCGCCCAGGTTGTAGATTTCGTCTGGTTGAATCTCCTGAATAATACGGGTCAGGTTGGATGTATCGGTCAGGTCCCCATAGTGCAGGTGAAAGTTGGCGTCTTCTACATGGGGATCCTGGTAAATATGATCAACCCGTTCAGTGTTAAATGAGGATGCGCGGCGTTTAATACCATGAACGGCATAGCCTTTTTCTAACAAAAATTCAGCCAGGTATGAACCATCCTGACCTGTGATACCGGTAATTAAAGCGACTTTTTGCATATGTTTAATACCCTCCTAATTCGGTAATTATGCAATTCTATTTATAGAAACAATCTAAAATCATTATTTTGCAGGGATAAAGGGGATGAATAGGATGTTAAAGACAGATCTAATGTTTAAGCCTAAAGCCTAAAGCCTAAAACAGCCTCTATCCCTTTCATCACCTTCATCCCTGCTAAACAGCTTTTGGTTATCAGTTTTTCTTAGCGTCCTTTGCATCTTTGCGGTGAAACAATATGTACCGCCCGTTCGCTATGCTCACTCAAGACGCAAAGAAGAGCAGGAAAGTAAATCCTGAAAACCTCTTTGGACGCTGATCAAATCTGATCTAAAACCAACGGCAAAGATATAGAATTAAGACCTAAAAATCACCCTTTTTCTCGCATAGCTCTAGTGGCAAAGAAAGCTTAAAATCATTATTTTTCTGGTAAAAAGGGGGACCTAAGGCAGTTTTTTAGGTTTGAAAGAGGTATTTAGTGCTGTAAATCAAAGTGTTGGCTTGGTCCGACCCCCAAGCCCCCATACAGAGTCACAGAGAGCACCGAGGAGAGGCTCAATCAAGGTTATTTTTTAACAGGGATGGATGAAATAAAACTTTAAAATCCCGAAAAACGTCAAAGGCAATTTAGCCGCGGTTAAAATCTATGAAAATCTGTTATTTTATTTAAAGCCTAAAGCCTAAAGCCTAAAGCCTAAAGCCTAAAGCCTAAAGCCTAAAGCCTAAAGCCTAAAGCCTAAAGCCTAAAGCCTAAAGCCTAAAGCCTAAAGCCTAAAGCCTAAAGCCTTGGGCCTTACAGATCTTGATAGATTTTAATCGCGGCTAATAAAGTTTTTGATCTTCTCTGTGCCCTCAGTGCCTCTGTGGCGAACAGCTTTGCAGGCCATTTTGCCAGTAAAAAGGGGCGTCTAAGGCTATTTTTTAGTCTCAAAAGGAGGGTTTAGTGAAATAAATCAATGTGTTCGCTTGGTCCGACCCCCAAGAACAGTTAGCCTTTTGCTACGGGCAGAGCTTATGCCGCAGCATCCTCCGCACTGAACAGGGTTCTGGACCTTGCTATTCCACGCAGATAGCGTACGTTTCTTTTTGCCGCCAACTCGATCAGCAGGGCCGGATCGCCGACATGATTTCCGAAACGCTCAATAAAATGACTTGAATGTTCGACAAATACAGCAAGGTCCATATTAAGAGTTTCAAGCAAAGGAGGGCATTTGTCGGATATGTACCCACGCCGGGCAGGATGCACGACCCGCCCAACCGTGTTCAGCATCTCGAGGTAATCACTGAGAGCAAAGGGAATAGACGCCCTGTACACGCCGGCGGGGTCGAACTGAAGCAACGGAGCTTGTTTGGCCTCATCGTCCATGGCTAGTGCCTTGGAGCTGCGCGAAGCATTGTCCTCAACGTCGGCACCGGGGTCTTTTGTACCGTCAGGATCGGCACGGAGTTCATCATTTTTTGCACCCCTGGTACAAGAAATCACGGCCTCAATTGTTTTCAACTCAAGAATACGTTGACGCGCAGAGGTATGCTCACTCTCCTCAATATCCTCGGCCATGCCAGCACGCACAGGATTGAGGTCGGTATAAGCCATGGCGGCCAGAACCGCTTTTTCATCGAGTAAAGCCTGACATTTATAGCGACTCTCCCAGAAGTGCCCCTTGACCTGATCCTCGGCATTAGCGCGGCAGGAGATATACTGATTCAGATTCTTCATAAACCAGGACAGATCGCACAAACGCTGCCGATACACATCCGCCAGCATGTCAACCTGGCGCAACTCCGCAGCACTCATCTCCTTGCGTAGGTCACTCATGTAGCGCTGCACAATAACCGGTCCTTTGTAAAGACAGGTCCAACGTCGAATCACTTCTTCAGTTGGCAGATCCCGCACCCGTTCATTATCAACCCGTACGACCAGGTGATAATGATTATTCATAATAGCGTAAGCCGCGATATCGACGGTAAAGATGGTGGCAAGATACTTGATGCGCTTTTCCACCCAGTCACGCCGGTACTCGTAACTCTGGCCGGTGTTATTATCGATACCACATAAAAAGGCACGCCGCACACATCGCGACACCACATGATACCAGCAAGTATCCTCCAGACTGATCTGACTATAACGGGGAGACGCCATACTGATTTCCTCTCATAGATAACCCGCGACCCACAGAGGATAGCGCGGTATGGTCACATGCAATAACCATTTCATTCGCCCTGAAAAGATGGATCAGAACCCAGCTCAGGGTTCACTCCCAGAGCACGCCAATAAGGCTCAAAACCCAGTGCAACGACATCAATCACAAGCTGCAAAAAAGGGGAATAATTGTCCTGCGTATGGGCACAATCAAGGGCCTCATAATATGCCAATTTTTTTTCGACCGGTAAAACGACCGCAGGAAAACCACTTTTCATCAACTCAAGGTTCATCAGCAAACGTGCGGTACGGCCATTCCCGTCTACAAAAGGATGAATTTTGACGAAATCTGCATGCACCCTTGCTGCCCGTTCTACCGGGTGTAAGGATTGAGCACTCCCTACATACCAATCAATAAACCGGCTCATCGCATCAGGAACAATGACAAAGTCTGGCGGAACATGTTCGGCACCCGCGATGACAACATTCACATTTCGATAAGAACCAGCGTTTGCATCATCGATATTTTTCAAGATCAATTGATGAACAGATTTAATCTGCCATTGCGAAAGAGGCTCATCTGCAGCAACCAAATCTTCAACATATCCGATCGCCTGACGATGATTTATGACTTCAAAATGTTCACGTATTGTCTTGCCGCCAATAGTAATGCCCTCCAAAGCCACCTTTGTTTCTTTCAGCGTCAGAGTATTTCCCTCAATGGCGTTTGAATTATAGATCCAGCGCAGCACTAAGTCTTCGTGAAGGTTACCAACAACTGCAGCAGGCAACGGTCGATATGAGTCCAACTTTTTTTTCATCTCATCAAGGGCATCATAGTTCAGCACCATCTTCCAACCTCCACATCAATAAACACTCTTGATATCGGCAAAAAAAATTCACGTCTTGTTTAACAATAAGGCACAGCCAATTCAGACAAGCACATTTCTCGAACTTATTTGACAAGTCTTATCAAAGAAAAGCCCAGCCGTCAATATAAAGTGTATGTCTATTTGTTGCTTTGATTTGATGTCAAGGCGTTGTTTCACATCAGTTAAAGAGCAAGCACGTTCATGGTCCAGGTCTGCCAAACCTTCTACTACCGCACGCATAAAAGCTTTTTCCTCCTCCGCTTGTTCGTAATCTTCTATTGACTGCATAACCGCAACACCACGACCACGACTGGTCAAAAGGATAGGGCGGTGCGATTCACTGGTACGTTTGACTATTTTGCCTGGATTAATTTTGATATCCGATAGCGGAACGACATCTTCTGAAAATTTGGCACCCATAAAGAAACCTCTTTTTTATACTGAAAATAGCACCTGTAAAAAGTCCGGTCAAGAGGTGCTTTAGGCTTGAAGCTTGGTCCCACCCCAAGAACCCCCAAGAACAGTTAGCCTTTTGCTACGGGCAGAGCTTATGCCGCAGCATCCTCCGCACTGAACAGGGTTCTGGACCTTGCTATTCCACGCAGATAGCGTACGTTTCTTTTTGCCGCCAACTCGATCAGCAGGGCCGGATCGCCGACATGATTTCCGAAACGCTCAATAAAATGACTTGAATGTTCGACAAATACAGCAAGGTCCATATTAAAAGTTTCAAGCAAAGGAGGGCATTTATCGGATATGTACCCACGCCGGGCAGGATGCACGACCCGCCCAACCGTGCCCAGCATCTCGAGGTAATCACTGAGAGCAAAGGGAATAGACGCCCTGTACACGCCGGCGGGGTCGAACTGAAGCAACGGAGCTTGTTTGGCCTCATCGTCCATGGCTAGTGCCTTGGGGCTGCGCGAAGCATTGTCCTCAACGTCGGCACCGGGGTCTTTTGTACCGTCAGGATCGGCACGGAGTTCATCATTTTTTGCGCCCCTGGTACAAGAAATCCCGGCCTCAATTGTTTTCAACTCAAGAATCCGTTGACGCGCAGAGGTATGCGCACTTTCCTCAATATCCTCGGCCATGCCAGCACGCACAGGATTGAGGTCGGTATAAGCCATGGCGGCCAGAACCGCTTTTTCATCGAGTAAAGCTTGACACTTATAGCGACTCTCCCAGAAGTGCCCCTTGACCTGATCCTCGGCATTAGCGCGGCAGGAGATATACTGATTCAGATTCTTCATAAACCAGGACAGATCGCACAAACGCTGCCGATACACATCTGCTAGCATGTCAACCTGGCGCAACTCCGCAGCACTCATCTCCTTGCGTAGGTCACTCATGTAACGCTGCACAATAACCGGTCCTTTGTAAAGACAGGTCCAACGTCGAATCACTTCTTCAGTTGGCAGATCCTGCACCCGTTCATTATCAACCCGTACGACCAGGTGATAATGATTATTCATAATAGCGTAAGCCGCGATATCGACGGTAAAGATGGTGGCAAGATACTTGATGCGCTTTTCCACCCAGTCACGCCGGTACTCGTAACTCTGGCCGGTGTTATTATCGATACCACATAAAAAGGCACGCCGCACACATCGCGACACCACATGATACCAGCAAGTATCCTCCAAACTGATCTGACTATAACGGGGAGACGCCATACAGACTTCCTCTCATAGATAACCCGCGACCCACAGAGAATAGCGCGGTATGGTCACATGCAATAACCATTTCATTCGCCCTGAAAAGATGGATGAGAACCTAGCTCAGGGTTCACTCCCAGAGCACGCCAATAAGGCTCAAAGCCCAGTGCAACGACATCAATCACAAGCTGCAAAAAAGGGGAATAATTGTCCTGCGTATGGGCACAATCAAGGGCCTCATAATATTCCAATCTTTTTTCGACCGGCAAAACGACCGCAGGAAAACCACTTTTCATCAACTCAAGGTTCATCAGCAAACGTGCGGTACGGCCATTCCCATCTACAAAAGGATGAATTTTGACAAAATCTGCATGCACCCTTGCTGCCCGTTCTACCGGGTGTAAAGACTGAGCACTCCCTACATACCAATCAATAAACCGGCTCATCGCATCAGGAACAATTACAAAGTCCGGCGGAACATGTTCGGCACCCGCGATGACAACATTCACACTTCGATAAGAACCAGCGTTTGCATCATCGATATTTTTCAATATCAATTGATGAACAGATTTAATCTGCCATTGCGAAAGAGGCTCACCTGCAGCAACCAAATTTTCAACATATCCGATCGCCTGACGATGATTTATGACTTCAAAATGTTCACGTATTGTCTTACCGCCAATAGTAATGCCCTCTAAAGCCACCTTTGTTTCTTTCAGCGTCAGAGTATTTCCCTCAATGGCGTTTGAATTATAGATCCAGCGCAGCACCAAGTCTTCGTGAAGGTTACCAACAACTGCAGCAGGCAACGGTCGATATGAGTCCAACTTTTTCTTCATCTCATCAAGGGCATCATAGTTCAGCGCCATCTTCCAACCTCCACATCAATAAACACTCTTAATATCAGCAAAAATTCACGTCTTGTTTAACAATAAGGCACAGCCAATTCAGACAAGCACATTTCTCGAACTTATTTGACAAGTCTTATCAAAGAAAAGCCCAGCCGTCAATATAAAGTGTATGTCCTTTTATTCTCTACCGGTAAAAAGGGGCGTCTAAGGCTACTTTTTAGTCTCAAAAGGAGCGTTTAGTAAAATAAATCAATGTGTTAGCTTGGTCCGACCCCCAAGAACACAAGTTTTTACCTACGGCATTAAAAGAATGGGAAAAACTTGACAATACAATACAATCTCAGTTCAAGAAAAAGCTGGCAGAGAGATTAAAGAAACCACATATCCCTTCCTCGAAGCTCTCTGGATTTGAAAATCACTATAAAATCAAGCTCCGCGCAAGTGGCTATCGACTCGTGTATGAAGTTATTGACAATGAGCTTTTTGTTCTCGTAATCGCTATAGGAAAAAGAGACAAAAACAGCGTTTATAATAAAGCTAAAAAAAGGTGATCCGGTTAAGGTCCCCGGAAATAAATAATCATCTCATTGCTTCGGTTTAAACTTCCCCCTTAGGAAAAGGGGGACTGAGGGGGATTTATGCTCAGCGACAACCGAGGCCCCACAGGTGTCTGTCCCCGTCGTTTCACCAAAAGCTAAGGGCAGACTTGACCCCTTTCATTCAACAACGAATCTTGCTAATCAAACCAAAAGCACGAACGCCCCGGAAGCTGAAGCTGCTCTCCGGGGCGTTACAAAATAATCAGGAAGTGAGTATCAAGATAATCAGAAATTTATGTGCAGGCCAATCTGGGAACTAACACCCCTTGTGTTTTTCATGAAACAAAGGCCGAAACAAAGAGAAATGTAAATATCCATGAATTTCATATAATACGGTCATAAACTTGTGCTATTTTAGACGCCATAATTGAATCAGAAAATTCAATTTGATGCCTCCGGTAACTAGCATCACACATTTTCCGGTGAAGGTGCTTATCTGATATGATTTTTTTAATGGATTCTACAACGGCTAAGTAGTCATTAGGCTGAACCAGGAATCCTTCAATACTATCCGTAATTGCTTCAGGAACACCTTCAACTGCGGATGCAATAACAGGCAAACCAGCAGCCATTGCTTCAAGAATAACCATAGGAAGACCTTCTCCATACAAGCTAGGTAAGCTAAAAATATCCATCTGACTAAATTCGCGATAGATGTCACTATTTGGGCATGCGCCCCTAAAGACCACAGCATGCCCAACTTTTTTTTGCTCTATGTAGTTACTAATTATTTTTTGATAAGCTGAAGTTTCGAACCCGCCAACAAGATGAATTTTAACGTTGTAGCCCTGTTTCAAAAGCTCCGTTAGAGCTTCTAATAGAATTTCCAAACCTTTTCTAGGGCGAAAATATCCAACACAACCAATGACCCATTCATTTTTAGAAGCGGATCTATTGGAAGGAGATGCTTCAAATGAAGGGACTCCATTTCGAATGACGGTGATTCGGTTGTCAATATACCCCTGGTTGATTAGGTATTTTTTTAAACTACCAGATACTGCGACCATATTATTAACGCCAATCATAGATATCTTTTCAGCAACCATGTTTACACGATTACGTAATCTATTCTCAGTATCATAAAGCGTTGGACTATGAACATGATGCACCATCGGTGTTTTAGACAGTAGTGATGCAATTCGGCCAATCAGGGCTGATCTAGGTGTATGTGTGTGAATTATGGAAAAGTTATTCTTTTTTATTAGTTCTGCCAATTTTATAGCAACGTTGAATCCCAATTTTGATTTCATTTGAAGGTCAAATATTGGGGCATTTTGGGCCGTACGTAACCTTGGAAAATCTCTTGGTTTCAAGCAGGCGAAACTTACATCATATCCAAATTCGGGCAAATTAAGGGCAAGAATATCCTGCACACGCTCTGCTCCCGCATAAAATTCGCCATTAATCAGATGAATTATTTTTTTACGACTCATTTAGCAGTCCTTTATATGCTTCATTTACTTGGTTTGAGATGGTGTCGTATGTCCTGTATTTCATGACATATTCAGGACCCTTGGATGCTTCTTCAAATGATTTTTGCGGATCTGAAAGCAGTCTAAAAATTTCCTGGGCAAATGCATTCTCATCCCAAGGCACACAGTTTCCTGCACCACTTTCTTCAAGCACAGTTTGCTGTTCAGGGTGTTCATTGGCTACTACATTTTTGCCTAAGGCTAGATATTCGATCAACTTGGTCGGCGAGGTCGAAAGCAATACGGGAGTAGGATAAAACGGAGAAAAACAGATATCTGTTTTTTCGACACGTTTCCACGCTTCTTCCATTTTTAGAAAGCCGGTGAATTCAACAAAGTTTTCAAGGTGTAAAGCCTTTACTTCATTTTCAATCAGTGCACGGTCTTCAGGGTTTTCTCCATCACCAACGAAAACCAAACGTGCCCTAGGATAGCGGCTATGAACCTTTTTTAAAACCCGTACCAGAAAATCAAGCTGCCTAATTCGAACCAAAGTACCAAGGTAAAGAAGCTCAGGGATATCCGTATTCAAATATCTATTAGGAATAGTCCTTTTGACCTGACTAGACTTAATTCCCATCAAAACAACACTTAGCTTTTCAGGCGCAACACCTGCAGCACATACATCCTCATACATTTGTTTACTTTGAACAAAAATTTTGTCCGCATGTTTAACAATAAAGCGGTAAAGAAGATAATATGTAAGGTACCCTTTTACTAAAAAAGAAAACTTTTTTGACGTTAAATTATTTTTAGCAAGATAGATTCTTGATTCGGGAAAAGGGTAAGACATCCAAAAGCAAAAGTTAGCACCAGACAATTTTGCTGCAATGATAGCAGGAATACATGAAAGATGTTTATCCCTAACTTGGATTACATCATACCGCTGCCAAAGAGCTAAGGGGATGACCAACCATTCACATAAAAAAACTAAAAAGGTATTAAGAATTCGTCCCAGAGTTCCCTTTAATTTAATTTTTGGAATCAACCAAACGATATTACCTAGCCATTTTTGTTTTATTCCGGATATATTCTCTTTCCCATTTTGCTGCATGAACCAATCAATTCGGTTCCCATATAGAGGCATCGATTTCGCAAAAAGTTCGACAACATCCGCCCTGAAAGGTGGAAATTTATCTTCGGTAAGATATAAAAGTTTCATAGTAAATATTGGCCGCTCTATTAAAATTAAAAATTGGGACAAAGTTAAATGGGGTCAAGTTAACCATGGAAAAGAATTGTTTGATTCCACAATATTAGATAGCCCTTTATTTTTTCTGTAATAAAATTCGTTTAGCCGAGTTATCGTTTCTTCTGAAACCGGATAAGTGATGCCTTTATTTTCATTTAGTTTTTTATAGTTTTTTAGTAGAAATTGTTTCAACCTAGGATTTCTACGCCATAGAGTTTCAAGTTGGTCATTGATATTCAAAGCAATGGAGTGCAACCATTTATTATTGCCAGAAAAAGTAATATTTTCTTTTTTAAAATGAAAATTTTTGAAATACTGTTTATCAACATCAAGGAACTCACAAATTTTATCTACAAAACTATGTATATCTGATTTTAAGTCATCAAAAGCCATAATTTTCAAGTTCACTGAATCAATTTTTTTTAAAAAATAGGATAATTTATCACAATAGCAGCCCTGCTCAAGACTTTGTAGATACCACTTGCCGACCCCTAAATTCTCCGGTGTTTCTTTATTTTCGTAATGCAGAAAGCATTTATTTACATAGTCATCAAAGTTTAAATTCTGATCAATATTCAATCTTCCAACGTGAAACTTATAATTCGAGAGCATCCGTTCAACCGGATCTCTCAGAATAAATAGGATTTTTGCATCAGGGATAGTATTCGCTAGCTGTTTACTGACCTTTTCAGCTTCCGACAGGTAGCCTGGAGATGCCTCCATATAAACAGGTGCTTCATTCCTGCAGTTATTCTCAAAGAGATTTGAATACGTTTCGTAGTCGCAACTTTCTTGACGAAAAAAATCTGTTTCCTTAATTTTAGAGGGACATATTTGAGGATGGCCACGAAAATAAGTATAAATAGAGGTCGTACCTGCTTTCTCTGTTCCGGCAATCACAAAGTGGGTTTTAATTTTTTCAGACAACTTATTATTCTCCATTCAACGATCTGTTTATAAGAATATGGGGTCCTAATATTCTTCGAGAGAAACAGCGCGTAAGAAAAATTACATTTCCTATAACGTATCGACGCCAAAGTCTTTTAGGCTCGAGAATTAAACGATAAAACCACTCCATTCCTATTGAACGGATCCATTTAGGAGCCCTGGGGATATTCCCTGAGTAAAAATCGAACAAAGCTCCAACACCCATCAAAATATTCGGATTTAGTTGATTAAACCACTTATCTATAAACAATTCCTGCCTGGGGACACCTTGCGCGACAAGCAATATTTGAATGCCTGAGTTATTTATCTCCTCAACAATTTCCTGTTCTTCTTCAGTGGTAAAATAACCATCTCTACAGTAGGCAATGTCGAGATTCATATATGTTTTTTGCATACGCTGTGCACATTGTTTTGCAACACCTGGTTTTGCGCCAAGAAATCCAAGCCGGACTTCACGGGACTTAGCTGCTTCGCAAAGGACAGGAAAAAGATCTGTTCCGTTAACATTATCTAAAAATGGTCTCTTGGCCAGCCGGGATGCTATCGCCATTCCGGACCCATCAGCGCATAAAAGCTCTGCATTTCTTAACGATGCCGAGTATTTTTTTTCCTGAGTGGCAATATTGACACAATGAGCATTAATGAAAAAAAGTCGTTTTTTTTTGTTAGCTTGGACAATATCCATAAGGTTTTGGACAACCTCTGTGATAGTTTTATTCTGAAATTCAAGCCCAAACAAAAGCACCTTGCACATAAAAATCCTTTTATTTAGTTGGTTGATTTATTAATTACGCACAAGTAATCGGTTTACAGGCTCAGGACACTTTATTCCCAATGTAGAAAATAGGAATAAAAGCTCACCCTGAAGGATGGGCTTTCCTAAAAATAAAATGCCCGGAAAAGTTATAAGTACAACAAAAGAACAACCATAAGGAGGAACTCCGTACCATTTTAAAATACCGGAGAGCAATCCTGGCCCTACCATACTTAACGCAACAATTCCAATCCCCATGAAATCCAAGGTGAAGTCTGCTAACCTTTTTTTAAGCAGAATCATGGCAAGTGAATTCCATATAACTGCAAACATAATTAGTCCTGTCGTTATTGCAACAAGGCCAAATTTTGCACAAAAAAGAAGACATAAAAAGATTGGAATAGCGATAAATGATAATTTACGCAGCAGTTGAGTAAGGTTAGCAATCTGCATGACCATTTCTATTAGTAATCTGTTCGATGCAATCGCAGTGCTAAATAGCAGCAATAATAATAAGAAATCAACACCGTTAAATTTACCGCCACTTAAAAGAGACACAAAATCTTCAGGAAAAATAAGAATGAAGTTGATCAGAAGACCTATAAGAATTAGATTGATTTTAACAAAAAGCGAGGTCGACAATTGCAATGACTCAGTTCTATTTTCATTATGATATTGTGATATCAGTACCGGGCGGATTAAATTTCTAAGCAGCATTGAAGGCAAATATCTTGCAACGATAGCCTGCAATCTTTGCAGAAAACCGTATATTGCAACAGCTTCTATTCCAAGGACTCTGCTGATAACCAGGCGAACCAAGCCTTCACTGGTCAAAGACTTTGTCATGGTCACCGGCGTCATTTGCCAGCAAAAGGAAGCAATATGCGTTGGGTATGCAGTATTCCCCTGATCGTTTTTTTTGTCTACGTTTGCCGCACTTTTATACACAGCGTAAAAGGCAGTGCAACATAAAAGACCGCTACATAACAACTCAATATTGACCATGATATTGACCGTCAGCGAATTGTTTAAAATGAGTATGGAAAGGATACAAGAAAGTTTGAACAAAGGTTCCATTGCTCGTAGATATTGGCTTCTGGCCTGTTCCAGTAAGGCTTCAAGTATTTCAGCTAAATAACGAAAGAGGACGATTGTTGTTACTAAAAAACTAGCAAATCGCAATGATGTATGATGCGCGTTTGGAAAAGACAAAAACATTGCTATTCTTGGCCATTGCCAATAAATTACTAAACTGACGGCAACAAGTGATAATACTCTGCGAATGAGAAGCCAAGACATTATTTTCCGTAAACTTTTTCTGTCCCCTGCCGAAGCAACTTGAGGAATGAACCTTTGAGCGGCTTCCAATAATCCGAAAGAGAAAAGAGAAACAGAAAGTTCTACCATCCCAATTATCGAAACATATACACCGTAATCCTGAACTGAGAGCAACCTGACAAGCCAAAACAAAAAAAACATGGAAAGACCTGCTTGCAATATCCGACCGGTCAGGAAGTGCAAAATTGCTTTTCTAATACGCTCTGTACTGTATTGATTCGACATAACTTAATAATTCACTGAAAGTTTGGTTAATTTTTAATTTTCTTTGCAGGGATTCCTACAACAATTGAATATGGAGGAACATCTTCGACGACAACTGCATTGGCTCCAATTTTTGCACCTTTGCCGACTGTAATATTACCTAAAATTTTTGCTCCAGCTCCTACCTGAACGTCATCTTCTAAAATAGCACCACCAGAGCCGATAGTTACTTGATGGCGAATCTTAACTCTTGCTCCAATTCGTGCCCCTCGGCTGATAACAATACCCATTTTGTGTCCAAAAGAAACATCTGGTCCTATTTGAGTTTGATATGGGATGAATGAACCCCACAATACACGAATCAACAGCATTAAAAGGCGTGGAATAAATGGTACTCTCCTTACCCACAACCTATTTGCAAGATAATATAAACGTTCCATGACTATACTTTTTCTCCTCCATTTTTACTCTGTTTAAGCGAAGAAACACAAAGAAACCCAAAAACGACAGAAAATAATGCTTGAAAAGCCATCTGGCGTGTAAAGGATGGAGTGGCAAATATCATTATTGCGAAAACAATTATGGAGACCTGAACTCCTTGAAGATAAGCTTTCTCCCAATTATCTATTGTATGTTTTATGAGCATCCGGCTACAGGTAAACCCCTTAAAAAGAATTATTACAACTAAACCGGTACCGATTAATCCAGTATCCCATAACATGCCGGCAAGTGAGGTCATCCCTATACCCATCGTTGGATATTTTGCATGAACAGACCCAACAATCATACCTCCTTCACCTGAATATGAAGAGCCGAGTCCGTGACCAAAAAGAAAATGCAACCAATCTCCAAAGTTTTCAGACAGCCAGAAGGGAAGTACCGTCAACCTATTCAATGCATATTCGTCCCGCCCACTTTCACCGAAATTAGCATTAAAGATACTGTCAATCCACTCAGCAGCCCCCATCCCTTGCCCATACAGATGCACATATACACTTAATATTATGTATAGAAGTGAGATCATGACCATAAACAAAAGAATATTTCGCACAAAAGACTTAGAAATGTTCTTGGAAAAAACGATGATAAACGGAAGAGGTAGGATAAATAGACTGATTTTAGTTTCCCCTAAAAAATGAGGAACTATACAAAATACTCCCCATACTATTAACTGGGTGCTGGTAATTAATCTGGACTGCCATGCAGACAGAATAACCGCAAGACCAATAGTCAAAAAAGCAACCATTTCCTTGTTTGCTCCGCCGCCAGTCATGATACCTCCAAAAGTACCAGCAATAATGTCGACAGGTACAAGCATAGGGTCGGCATATCGCATTGCTTCACGAATCGGAACTAAATGAATGAGTTCAAAAAGAGAAAATGGCAATTGAAGGAGTAGTATCAAAGCCATGAATTTTTTCAAATTCAGCATGTCCTTATTTAATAAAGGAAGTAAAGATAACGCAGTAAAAATGCCCCACATCTGATAATAGCGTTTAAAACCAGCTATGATTTCTGTTGGTGCAGCTCCTGAAAACACGGAAAATAACAGAGAGGCTACTGGGAGGAGTATGATTAGCCACACAAACTTTGGATATGACGTTACTCCCTTTTTGAGAGAAAAATAGATAAGACTTTCAGCGGCTAGAAAAAAGGATAAGAGGATAAAAATCCACTTAAGTTTACTTAACTCAGGAAAGAACATCTGTTGGCATCCAGAAACAACAAAGGCACCAGCTAACAAGAGCCAAAATGTAAGTTTAGGATATGCCAGCAATATAATTCCCGCTAAGCACCCAACAATACCCGCTAAAATCATGTCATTGTTACTTACTATTGATATGCCAAGAACTATAGCTGCCCCTAATGCATAAAAATATTTAATCTTATAACTGAGATTCACCATTGGTAATTATGTTTCTCTATTTCAAGGAGTGTCATCACTTAGCGATTCAGTCCTCTTCCAAATTACAAATGTTAATAAATTCTTCAAATGAATTGAATTGGGCTTTGCTGGCTATAAAAGTTTCAACATTTCCTTTAAGTTGATTTTTCACAACTTCTGGAATGGAGCTACTATCTCTATCAAAAAATAATGAGAAGTACGATTTATAAAAATCTTCGGGCCTAGGATCACGATGTAACCTTTTTTTAATCATTTTAGCTTGAATTTTAGCTTCATCTAGCTGCCTTGCTTTGTATTTAACGTAGAGCGTGTCAATATCCTCAATGGGTTTTGCTGGATTGCCAGCAACTACTGTATTATCAGGAATATCTTTACACACAACTGAACAGGCTCCTACGACAACATTATTTCCAATATTCACACCTTTTAAAATAGTAGCGTTTCTTCCAACAAAAACATTATTACCGATTGTAACAGGTCCACAACTACCAAAAGGTTGCTTATAGATATTGCTTAAAACGACCCAATCATATCCATGAGTTAGAATAGTTACCCCCCTTCCTATAAAAACATTGTTTCCCATTTTTAAAAGATATGGTCGGGTTAAGTCGACATTAGTATGCCGTGGGGAGAAAAAATGGCAGCTATTTCCAATATGACAACCTTTTTTTCTGAGCCATGAAATATAACGGTCTGAGTTTGATGTAGCATATAAATATGGAATAGTATGCTTAAACTTCATTTTTCATTTCTCCAAATATAGACATAGCTAAAGTAGATTTTTTGAGCTGTAAAATAATCATTTTCATTACGGTAAATGGTTAATAACGCACATTTATAAGGTTGAAAGCTTTATTCTAGAAATATGTTTTTTAAAATATATCATAATTATAAGATGGACAAAGCTCAGATAATATCGTGAAAGTGTTAGTTGTATATAAATTATTTAAATAAGCCCATAAAAAGCAGAATAAATATTTTTCTATTTTAAGCTGCGAGACTTTTAGCTTAAAGGTGAAGGTTTTAATTTCCGATTATGGGTATCATTCATTTGTTTTTGATAAACCAACGATCCCAAGGAATAGAAACTCCTCCTAAAATTTTTGCTAAATCAGACACATCTTTTGAAAAGTAGTCTGTAAGATAGGCGTCGGTTTTGGGCTGAATTTGTGGAATTATTTCACTTGCCTTTGTACGGTTAATTCCTTGGATCATTGAATTTACTTTAATTTTCCGTCCGCATTCTATTATTCCGCCCATACCGTTTTTACGCATGAAATGACTTGTATTAATAATTAAATCATCAAGCTTCTTATTCTTAGCTACATAACTGGCATTACTTTTTTTGTTTAAAAACGAAGAAGTGTGTTCACTGTCAATATCAAGAAAATTATAAAGTTTCTTTGCCTCGGATTCGTGAAATCGTTTTATGTTTTCCTGAAAAACAACATGGATCTGGTCCATAGGAAAGTAGTACAACCATTGCGAGAGATGCTTAGCATACAAGGATTGTTCTAGGTACATAGGGTTATTTTCAATCCCTTTTTCAAAGTCTATATACTTATTATTGATATGACCCAATCGATATTCATGCTGATGATTTGAAAATGCCCTTTCAATTGGATCTCTTAATGTCAGAATGATTTTTGCCTCAGGTAAATACCTTTTTAAGCGTTCTGGGGCCTGTCCACAGTGTAAATAAGAAGGAGATATCTCTCCTCGCTGTGGAACATTACCAAAACTGGCAAAATGCTTTTCATACCACTGGAAACCGTTGATATAATAATTACTAAAAAAATCAATTTCTTTCGGGTTACTGACGCCAACCTGAGGGTGATCTTCTAATACTTTATATATCCAGCTAGAGGCACATTTCTGTGCTCCGATACCTATAAATGTAGGTTTCAAAATGAGATCCTGTTCAATTTATATTTTTAAGTGGCGAGTATAAATATTTAGATACGTTGTCGTCATATCATTCTGTTTGATTGTCAAAAATGTTTCGAATCGCAAGCCATGCTGGCTTAGGCGTATAATCATTAAAAAAAACACAGGCTTCCCATTTTTTATTCTGGCATTCATTATCTCTTAAATGCCAAAGATTCCAACCAATTATCCCAGATGCTCTTTTTTTCAATAAAACCCGACCTATTGCAGCAAATGTTTCTGCCTGTTCGCTATATTTGCCTTTATTCTCTTTTCGCAACCAGACATTATTTTCAGTGACATGGAATTCAAGGTCGTTAGCATGACACCAGTCAATCAGGCTCGCCAGTTTTGCCAGATTTCCTGGGACTTTTTCCCATCCAACATCAACATGGGCTTGCCAACCAATACCATCGACCCTGAGACCTTGTTTTCTTAAATACAAAACCAACTTTTTCATCTTATTCCACAAGGGTTGCTCCATACCCCCGTGTTGATTAATAATCAGCTTGGTATTGGGGGCATATTTATTGGCTAACTCGAATGCTTCTTTTATATATAATGGTGGACAAATTGGGTCTGTTTGATCAATTCCAATTTGCCCCCAAGGGTTAAACCCTCTGATGTTTTCGCCACGTTCGATATTCCATGAACCATCACGTAGTATAGCTTCATTAATAACATCAATCCAATGCACGTTTGGATCACTTGCGTAGCTGGTATATATTTTAACCAAATATTCTTTCAGATTTTTTCTTAATTCATCAGGAGTTCTTTTTATCTCTTTTGCCCAAGAGGAACTTTGCGGACCGAGTGGTGCATGAAGTCTCATTATAAAATTATGTTGCCGACTTTTACTGACCCAAAGATTCGGTTCTTCCTCCTTCCAAATGTTAGGGGCTGGGTGAAGTTTTGATTGTTTAAAAGCATTTGCTGGCGTTACGTATGAAAATTCTCTGGTTATGAGAGCTTCAGTTTTTGTTCCCAAGAGCTTAGCATGGGACGCTATGCCCAGATAGAAATGGCCTGTAGGTTTAAGGGTACTTACGATGTCTTTTAATGGAACATCTGAACAAAAAGCGCCATTTACAATGCTTAATATTATGGATAAGGTTACTATAATTATCCTTACCTCTATTCTACTTGGCAGTAATAGCATAATCTAAATACTTTCGACCGATGTTTATTAAGTTATTAACAAAGGTAAATTCACATAAAATCAAAAGAAGCTGAGCCTCAAAATAGGGATATTTCCCTCATTTTATAAGTTCAAGAAGCAATGCTTTGCGTCTATCATCTGCACACAAATTACACTGAAATCTTATTGTTGCCCCTGTTATTAAAAGCAAATACCCCTCGGAAAATCCTGGATGATTTCCTTATGTATTAAAGCTATACCTTTACTATAAAATACGGATTTAATAAATTTTCTTTGTTATAAAGCAGCTCTGCTCCTTGAGGTGTCTTCACCGTCCCGCCAGCAGCCAACACGACCGCGTGCCCAGCGGCAGTATCCCACTCCATGGTTGGACCTAATCGTGGATATAAATCAGCTTTACCTTCCGCAACCACACATAACTTTAAAGAACTACCTACAGGTAATGCTGCCTCTACGTTAATATCCTTGAGGTATTCTTTCAGCTCCGGAGAAGGATGTGAACGGCTCATGACCACGGTGAGGCCTTTTTCTTTGTCCCCTACGCGAACTTGGATAGGTTGAAAGGCAGGGACAAGAATTGAGGTCTCAGGTTCAAAGGTACTTCCTGATTCCTGATACTTTGATCCTTGTTCTTGAATCCATGCCCCTTCGCCAACGACACCTAGATACAATTTTTCCTGCACCGGAACATAAACAACACCCAAGACAGGTTGATTATGTTCAATCAAGGCGATATTGACAGTAAATTCACCATTACGTTTAATAAATTCCTTTGTACCGTCAAGGGGGTCAACCAACCAAAATCGATCCCAGTCTTTTCGTTCTTCATAAGGAATATCTTTTCCTTCTTCAGAAAGAATTGGAATATTTGGAAAACTCTTTTGCAAGCCTGCCACGATAACTTCGTGCGACGCTTTATCGGCAGCGGTTAAAGGAGATTTATCGTCTTTGTATTCGACGGCGTGATCACCGTCGTAGATGTCCATAATTGCGACGCCAGCCTGACGCGCTATGTCACAAATAGTTTCTACTTTTATGTCTTTTAAGTTCACTTTAAAACCTTTTTTAACAGGGATGAAGGGGATGAATAGGATTTTATGATCGAATCAATCCCAATCACTATAGACTCATGTCTTTTCAATACGATTATTAAATCGGCGGTACTCCAGCTTTTTCGTACCAAAATTTACCAGCAGTCCAACAGGATATCCTGTTGCTCGCAGATAATTTAGTACCTGAGCATGGTGCTCAACTGCTAACCCTTTTACGGCTTTAAGTTCAATGATCAGCTCATTCGCAACCAGTAGATCCGCATAGAACTCTCCAACACAGTTGTCACGGAAGTAAACCTTGATAGGGACTTCGCTTTGAACTGAGATATTCTTATTTTCTAAAGCCAGAACTAGTGCTTTCTGATATACCGATTCAAGGAATCCAATTCCAAGCTCATTACTGACCTCAAAACATGCACCCAAAACCTGTTTCGTAAGCTCTTCAAGATACACCGCCCCCTCCTTGATGCATAATGACTATTTATTTAACAGGGATGAATGGGATAAACAGGATAAAAGCCTGAACTTCTAATTGTTTTCATATTAAAGTCTTTAACCTCCATCTCTTATCCACCTTTACCTCTGTTATTATATCGTTCAGGATCTGTTCAAACAGGAATGCTGGGGATGAACAGGGAAACCTAAGCTCTTATTTATTTTCTTATTAAAGCCTTTGACTCTATCCCTTTTATCCCCTTCATCCCTGTTTAGTTAAGGTTTTTATCCAAATAATTCGATCACTATCTGCTCAGCCAGTTCTTCTGCTGTAGCACTGGTTCCATCCACGCGAATTTCCGGATTTTCGGGTGCTTCGTAGTCGGAGTCGACGCCGGTGAAGTTTTTCAATTCACCGTTGCGGGCTTTTTTATAGAGACCTTTTACATCACGCTCTTCACATACCTCGATCGGGGTATCGACGAAAACCTCGACGAACTCTCCATCGTCCAGAAGTTCTCTGGCCAAACTCCGCTCGCTTTTGTAGGGTGAAATAAATGCCGTCAGCACGATCATACCAGCATCGACAAACAGTTTAGAGACTTCAGCAATTCGGCGGATATTCTCGACGCGATCGGCAGAGGTAAAACCAAGGTCACGGTTAAGCCCATGGCGAATATTATCACCATCGAGTAGGTAGGTATGTTTGCCCATGGAATGGAGTTTTTTCTCGATCAGGTTTGCTATCGTCGACTTACCCGCTCCTGACAGACCGGTGAACCAGAGCACTCGTGGTTTTTGACCTTTGAGGTTCGCCCGGCTATCCTTATCGATGTCGACAGACTGCCAATGAACATTAGTGGCTCGACGCAAAGGAAATTCGATCATACCAGCACCAACAGTTGCATTGGTAAAGCGGTCAATCAGAATAAAGTTACCGGTATGCTGATTGTCTCGATAGGAATCGAAAGCAATGGCCTTAGTAATACTGATATTACAAATACCAACTTCGTTCATTTCGAGAGTTTTACCCGGCTCAAGCTGTAAAGTATTCACATTGACCTTACGTTTTAATTCGCTAACTTGGGCAGGGGCCGTTGCTGATCCAGCCTTAAGTAAATAGCTCCGCCCTGGTAGCAACCCATCTTCATGGAGCCAAGCAACTTTCGCTTCAAATTGATCAGCAAAATCTGGACGACTTTCCGGATCACTCAACATGTCACCACGACTGATATCGATTTCGTCTTCAAGGCATATCGTTACAGCCTGCCCTGCAACAGCTTCATTTAAATCCCCATCCATAGTGACAACTTTTGCCACTTTACTGGACTGCCCAGAGGATGGAACGACCACAGTATCTCCAGGCTTGACCGAACCAGAAGCAATGGTGCCGCAGAAACCACGGAAATCAAGATTGGGACGATTGACCCATTGAACCCGCATACGAAACGGCTTATCTTGAGTATTGTCTGCTACCTGGACGGTCTCTAGATAGTGAAGAAGGGTAGGACCTTTATACCACTCAGTCACAGCACTGCGTTCTAAAACATTATCCCCTTCCAAAGCAGATAACGGAATACAGGTAATTTCGTCAAAACCAAGGTCTTTTGCAAAGGTCTCATACTCTACACAAATAGCATCAAAACGGTCTTTACTGTAATCGACCAGATCCATTTTATTGACAGCAATAGCAACATTTTTAATACCGACAAGTGAGGCCAGATAACTGTGCCGTTTCGTTTGGGTCAGTACACCTTTACGTGCGTCAATAAGAATAACAGCAACACCTGCAGTTGAGGCACCGGTCACCATATTCCGGGTATACTGTTCATGTCCTGGGGTATCGGCAACGATAAACTTCCGCTTATCAGTCGAAAAAAAGCGGTAAGCAACATCAATGGTAATTCCTTGCTCTCGCTCAGCTTGGAGACCGTCTAAGAGCAACGCGTAATCGATGTTTTCGCCCTGAGTTCCAACGCGTTTACTATCAGCTTCAAGCGCAGCTAACTGATCCTCAAAGATCATCTTTGAGTCCCATAAGAGACGCCCTATCAAGGTGCTTTTACCGTCATCGACACTACCGCAAGTAATAAACCGCAGCATGTCTTTTTCTTCCTGTGCTTTCAGGTATGCATGTATATCTTCAGCGATCATGTCTGACTGGTGAGCCATTCAAAAACTCCGTTTTTGACAGCTGTAAGCTCTAAGCTTTAAGCTGTAAGATTTTTATTGATTTAAACTTTTAATCAGCCCCATCAGCATGGAACTGAGCTCTTTTGTTTCCTGAACCCAACAAGTTCCGGCAGTATTATCGATATACTCTATTTTCAACCTATGTAGATCTGCGTTCTCATTTCAGCGCAGGAGCCGTTAGCGATATGTAAGTATTTTATTTTGTCCCTTACTGTCGGCTTAACCATCCCTTCGGCAATGTTGCTCGGCACAGATAAAGAAGATCTGGTAATTTGATCCTTAAAACTGTAATCACGCAGTTCACTTAAAGCTTTGTACACATCAACAGAAAGTTGACAAGCACGTTTCCAAACATCAAGGTTCTCAAAGTTCATCGCCCCCTCCAGACAATCAAACTTACAACTTAAAGCTTACGGCTTACAGCTAACAGGAAGGATATTTTTAAGCTCCGCTTAAAAATACCCTTCCTGCTTCTTTTTTTCCATCGAGCCAGCGGAATCATGATCTATTAAACGACCTTGCCGCTCACTGGTTTTGGTTAGCAACATTTCTTGAATAATGTCTGGCAATGTTGCAGCTTCAGACTCAACGGCTCCAGTCAGCGGATAACAACCAAGGGTGCGGAAACGAACTGACTTCATTTCAATTTTTTCACCCGGTTCCAGAACTAAACGATCATCATCCTTCATAATCAGCATGCCATCACGTTCAACCACGGGACGTTCTTTGGAATAATAAAGAGGAACAATCGGAATATTTTCCAGATAGATGTACTGCCAGATATCGAGTTCCGTCCAGTTAGACAAAGGGAACGCTCGGATACTTTCACCTTTATTAACCTTAGCGTTATAAAGATTCCATAGTTCCGGGCGTTGATTTTTAGGATCCCATCGATGAGTATCAGTACGGAAAGAAAAAATGCGTTCTTTGGCCCGGGACTTTTCTTCATCACGGCGTGCACCACCAAAAGCAGCATCGAATTTATATTTATCTAGAGCCTGTTTAAGTGCTTCGGTTTTCATCACATCCGTGTGAAGAGCACTGCCATGGCTGAACGGGCCGATACCTTGCTTTACCCCTTCTTGATTGGTGTAAACGAGAAGATCAAAACCATGCTTTTGCGCCATCTGATCACGAAACTCGATCATTTCCCGGAACTTCCAGGTCGTATCAACATGCATTAATGGAAAAGGGAGCTTGGCAGGATAAAAAGCTTTGAGAGCCAAGTGCAACATAACGGAAGAGTCTTTTCCGATGGAATAGAGCATCACCGGATTTTCAAACTCAGCAACAACTTCACGAATAATGTGAATACTTTCAGCTTCAAGCTGTTTCAGGTGCGTTAATTTCATGATTTCCTATCTTCGTAATTTTAAAATCTATAATAACTAGAGGAAGGCAAAAATCGTCTAGTATTCAGCCTTCAGCCTTCAGCCTTCAGCCTTCAGCCTTCAGCCTCCAGCGTTTTCTCAGTAACTTGTTTATGCGTTTTAGCACTCCCATAAAGGACATGCTTTTTTAAATGCTTCACAATAATATCCGCAGATTCTTCAATTGAAAGTTTGTCGACCGGGATAGTGATTTCCGGGTTGCTTGGTTTTTCGTATTCTATGTCCACACCTGGGAAGTATTGATATTCGCCATTGCGGGCTTTGGCATAATGACCTTTGCTGTCCCGCTTTTCACAGGCTTGGACTGTTGTATCCATATAAACTTCAATGAAGTTTTTAGCTAATCCTCTAGCAAAGTTACGGCTTTCTTCGTAAGGAGAGACAAAAGAGGATACGACGATAACACCATTTTTTTCTAACATAGCGCTTAGGTGCCCTGATCGTTTAACGTGCCGGTTAACTTCTTCTGGGGTAAAGCCTGTTTCTGGAAATAGAGGACGAACGTCCTGACTGTCAAGTCTTTCAACTTTGAGCTTTTCATTACGCAGTTTTTCGCTAACGGCATTTGCCAAAGCTTTTTTTCCTGAGGCAGGTAGTCCAGTAAACCAGAGGACAAAGGAGGGCACTTCTTTTTTACCAAAACCAATTTTTTGCCATAAGCGTTCATGGAAAAAATAGAGGGCCATTTTAGCAAAGACTTCTAGTAGGCCAACTGTAATGGCAAGGGTAAATTCACCAGTAAAGATAAACACGATAATAGCAGTTGTCATTGTTGCCCAGGTGCGCCAAGAGACTGCTTTTAAGATAGAGCGACTTTTTGTTTCGTATTGCATGGCAAACTTCTTAATTCGTAATTGAAATATAAAAGAAATAGCACTAATTCAGCTAAGGCTGATTTGAAAAGAAGAGGGGTCCTAAAATAAAAAAAGCCACCCTCCACCGAACAAAATCCGGAAAAGAATAGCTTCCATAGCCTGGACCACTGGTAAAATAACACCAGTTCCTGTTTCCCCTCCGAAAACAAATTGTATTGGATTATTTAAATCAGAATTCTCATTTTGACTTGATAATTTTGAGCGCTCATCATGCTATTTACACGGTCACTTGTCAATGTAAAAGGTGTAACTTTGTACAATAATTTACTGGATTAAGATTAATGCTTGCGGAGCTTAGGTTTGGATTGTTAGGTGGGGATGAGGGGGATAGAAGCAGTTGTGAGTTTTAGGTTAAAAGTTTTAAGCTTCAGACTTAAATCTTGATGATGGGTTTTAAATCCCTGTTGAAAATCTTTATCCATCACAGAGTGACAGAGAGCGCTGAGGAAGGGCACAGTCAAAGGCTTATTTAACAGGGATAAAGGGGATGAATGGGATAAGACCCTGAAAACCTATAAGAACCGATCAAGTCTATTTAAACCCTAAAGGCATTTTAGCCGCGGTTAAAATCTATCAGGATCTGTTTTTGGTTAAAGCCTCAAGCATCAAGCTTTAATCCTCTAGCGATGTTCTTTTTAAGTTTTTGACCTTCTCGGTGTTCTCTGTGACTCTGTGGTAACTAGCTCTTTTGCTTTTGGTTTAACATCCCATTTATCCCCTTCATCCCTGTTGCAGGTTTTTGGGGATTTGGTTTCCTTGGTTTGTTGAAAATCTATTTGAATCACAGAGTCACAGAGGGTACCGAGGAAAGGCACAATCAAGGGCTTGTTTTAGCAGGGATGACGGTGGTGGAGTAGTAAATCTTATAGCCTCCAGCTTACAGCCATTTTTTCATCCCTGGTGCAATTCTTCGTTATCTGTTCTGCTTGGTTTTCCGTCTTTCCAAACCACAGCATACTGACCAAGGCGACGTTTTTTTTCAAGAGTATTAGTTACTGCTTTTTGCAATGTTTCAAGCAGTATTTGACTTTCTTGTGACGGCGTTTTTTTTTGTTTTTCTGTCATTGGGCAGCCTTTTGAATTAATCGATTGTTTTCTTCCTTGTTTGGTATTTCGGGGCGTCGCGTATTGCAGATTCTGTTTGTTTTATAGCTTATTAAGTGTCGTGTCGTGAAGTGTTAATATTGATGCTTTTTCAATTGGTATAGCTTTGTGAATAACAATGTAGTGATCATATTTCACGACAGAGTCACAGCGAACGCAGAGGAAGGGCACAGTCAAAGGCTTGTTTTGGCAGGGATGAAGGGGGTAGAAGCAGTTATGAGTTTTAAGTTAAAAGCTTTAAGCTTCAGACGTAAACCTTAAAAGCAATTTAGCCGCGGTGAAGGTCTATGAAAATCTGTTAAGTCATGGTTCTTAGTCATTGGTCACTGGTCACTGGTCATTTGTCATTGGTCATTGGTCATTGGTCATTTGTCATTTGTCATTTGTCATTTGTCATTGGTCATTGGTCATTGGTCATTAGATTTTAACCGCGGCTGATAACGGTTTTGATTTTCTCTGTGTCCTTTGCGGTGAATAGCTTTTGCCTTTAGGTTTAAATCCCCTTTATCTCATTTATCCCTGTTGAGCAGGTTTCTCTGGTTTTGTTTTTTTTGTTGAAAATCTTTATCCACCACAGGGTACTGAGGAAAGGTCAGGTCAAGGTCTTTTTTAACAGGGATGAAGGGGATGGATGGGATAAGGTCTTTAATTGCCTAAACCATAAAGGCTTTTTTGCCGCGGTGAAGGTCTATGAAAATCTGTTAAGTCATAGTTCTTAGTCATTGGTCATTGGTCATTAGATTTTAAACATTCAGGCTTTGGCCTCTGGCTTTGTTTTGGCCTTACAGGCCTTGATAGATTTTAACCGCGGCTGATAAAGGTTTTGATCCTCTCTGTGTTCTCAGTGGCTCTGTGGTAAATCGCTCTTGCCTTTAGCTTTAAAGCGCAAAAATTATGCTCATACGCCCAATTCATGCTACCATTGCAAATATTACTTGTTGGTCGGAGGCGAGAATGGATCGTTTGATCGAAACTCACAAGCAGCAGATCCTGGAATTAGCACGGCGGCGTGGTGCTACTCAGATAAAATTGTTTGGATCAATGGCGACTGGAACAGCTACAGAGCAAAGTGATGTCGATTTTCTTGTCGAAATGCGCCACGGTTCATCTGCTTTTGCCCTTGGAGGGTTGCTTAAAGATTTAGAGGATCTTCTTGGTCGTAAGGTGGATATGACAACACCTGATGCGTTACATCCTGCTATTCGTAATCGGGTTCTTCAGGAAGCGGTGGAATTGTGACCGATAAAAGCCGCGATCAGATTTACATTGCCCATATGCTTGAGCTTATTTGGCAGGTCATCAAGCAAGAATTGCCCAGCTTAAAAACAGCCCTTCTTTGTATGCAGCAGAGATTTAATCAGCAAGATCTCTGATTAAGATCTATCAAAATCTGTTAAATCATGGTTCTTAGTCATTGGTCATTGGTCATTGGTCATTGGTCATTGGTCATTTGTCATTTGTCATTTGTTATTGGTTATTGGTCACTGGTTATTTGTCATTAGTTTCTAAACCGCAATCCTTGAATCTTCAGCCTTACCCCAGAGCTCAAAAAACGCCGTCATCCCCGAAGGATTCTATCGGGGATCCATGGCTCTTGACTGTAATGTCCCAACCTCAAAACAAAAACTAAACTGCTGGATCCCCGATAGAGTCGCTCGGGGATGACGGTGGTGTCGGTTAGCGGGGCCATAAGTTTTGCAGTGAATCATCAAGCCCATAGCCTTGGGCCTCGAACTTTGTTTTAGCTTTACAGATCTTGATAGATTTTAACCGCGGCTGATAAAGGTTTTGACCTTCTCCATGTCTTTTGCGTCTTTGCGGTGAATAGCTTGTGTCTTTAGGTTTAAATTCATAGAAACTTAAAGGCTTTTTTGCCGCGGTTAAGGTCTATGAAAGTCTGTTAAATCATGGTTCTTAGTTATTGGTCACTGGTCATTTGTCATTAGTTTCTAAACCGCAATCTTTGAATCTCCAGCCTTACCCCAGAGCTCAAAAAACGCCGTCATCCCCGAAGGATTCTATCGGGGATCCATGCCTTTGACTGTAATGTCCCAACCTCAAAACAAAAACTAAACTGCTGGATCCCCGATAGAGTCGCTCGGGGATGACGGTGGTGTGGCGGTTAACGAGGTCGTCGGTTTTGCAGTGAATCATCAAGCCCCCAGCCTTGGGCCTCGAACTTTGTTTTAGCTTTACAGACCTTGATAGATTTTAACCCAGGCCAATAACGTTTTTGACCTTCTCAGTGTCCTTTGCGTCTTTGCGGTGAATAGCTTTTGTTCTTGGTTTTAAAATCCTATTAGTCCACTTCGCACCTGTTAGGTGGTTTTTCAGGTTTCTGCTTCTTAAGAAAAAAATCCTTTTCCCTTTTCAATAAAAATTATGCTCTGCTACAATTATTAAAAAATACACGGTCTATTTACTCTGTCACCAGGAATTGTTTGTCGCCGATGAACAAGGAAGAAACAATTAAAATCCTGTCTGCTAATCTTGCTGAAATCCAAAAGCGTTTTGGTGTGGAATCGTTGGCGCTTTTTGGCTCTGTTTCTAAGGGTACGGAAAGTTCTGCAAGTGATTTAGATTTACTTGTTACCTTTACCCAGGTTCCAGGAATATTTAGTTTTTTGGATCTTAAAGACTATTTGGAGAACCTTGTTCAGAGGCCCGTTGACCTGGTGACTATGAATGCATTAAAGCGACAACTTAAAGACCAGATTCTAAAGGATATTGTCCGTGTCCACTAGAGACTGGTACTTGCGCATTGAAGATATTCTTGAAGCGATTTCTATGATCGAAGAATATATTGCCGGTGTTGATTATGTTCAGTGGACGAATGATCGAAAGACTCAAGATGCAGTTATCCGTAATATTGAAGTTATCGGTGAAGCTGCAGGCCATGTTCCTACCGAAGTTCAGCAACAATTTAATAGTATCCCATGGCAGAAAATGAAGGGGATGCGGAATATTCTTATTCATGAATATTTCGGAGTTGATCCTGACATTATCTGGCGCACCTGCTGTGATGACATCCCGCTTCTTAAGCAAATCATCTATGATTCTGGTATATTGAGGTAATAATTTATTGCTGGGGAAGGGCTCCATTAAGGGCTTCTTGAAACCTTAAAGGCAATTTAGCCGCGGTGAAAATCTATGAAAGTCTGTTAAATCATGGTTCTTAGTCATTGGTCACTGGTCATTGGTCATTGGTCACTGGTCATTTGTCATTAGTTTCTAAACCGCAATCCTTGAATCTCCAGCCTTACCCCAGAGCTCAAAAACGCCGTCATCCCCGAAGGATTCTATCGGGGATCCATGGCCTTTGACTGTAATGTCCCAACCTCAAAACAAAAACAAAACTGCTGGATCCCCGATAGAGTCGCTCGGGGATGACGTTGATGGAGAGAGGCCGTCAGTTTGCAGTGAATCGTCAAGCTTCCAGCCTTGGGCCTCAAGCTTTGTTTTTGCCTTACAGGCCTTAATAGATTTTAACCGCGGCTGATAAAGGTTTTGATCCTCTCTGTGTCCTTTGCGGTGAATAGCTTTTGCCTTTAGGTTTAAATCCCCTTTATCTCATTTATCCCTGTTGAGCAGGTTTCTCTGGTTTTGTTTTTTTGTTGAAAATCTTTATCTCACCACAGAGGGCACTGAGGAAAGGTCAGGTCAAGGTCTTATTTAGCAGGGATGAAGGGGATGGATGGGATAAGGTCTTTAATTTCCTAAACCTTAAAGGTTTTTTTGCCGCGGTGAAAATCTATGAAAATCTGTTAAATCATTGTCATTGGTCACTGGTTATTTGTCATTAGATTTTAAACATTCAGGCTTTTGACTCTGGCTTTGTTTTGGCTTTACAGACCTTGATAGATTTTAACCGCGGCTAATAAAGGTTTTGGCCTTCTCAGCAGAGCTTAAGCAGGATTTGAGTAAATTCCCGGAAATCATCCAGGCGGGTTTCAATAACGCTGCGGACAATTTTAAGGTTTAATTTACGGTAGTCGTGGACGGCGATGTTGCGGAAACCGACCATGGTTTTAAGGCGGTCTGAAAGATTGGCAGGTAATATGTTTGCATCCGTGAGTAGGGTGAAAGCATCGCGTGATTCCTGGGGAATGCCGAGCTTTTTAATCCGTACCAGGTGCATGGCCGCATCGATAGACGCTTCGCAGGATCTTTGCAAGTTCAGAATAATGGAATCCTGGCGGGTGAAGTTGGTTTCAAACTCATCTTCGTGACCGAGATATTCTTCGGCAATACGTTCCAGACACCGTTCAATAATCGCTACTTTGTTGAGTAGTACATCATTGGTCATAAACTGCTCCTCGTCGTTTGATATCCCCAATAATCTGATTTCTTTCTTCATTGAGTCGGGCATAGGCTGAAAAAACGGTGTCCTCAAACAGCTCAACTTGATAAGTATCGGAACAGTAAATGCGTTCTCCCGTGGTAATTATCTGTATCTGCATGACCGTGGAGGCGGTGGAGAGATTAATGAGGTCGACGTTGCGGTTTGCTACGGATGCCAAGCGTTGAGCCAGATTCCAACATTCTAATTCATCAACGGCACTCGGCGCCAGAAATGCCAGGTCGATATCGCTTTCTGCTCTTTGGTGTGGTGTGTCCCATGAGCCAAAGCGATAAATAGCCAGGCACTCTTCAACGGAGGAGGTTATGGTGGCAATAAATTGCTGCAGTAACTGTGCGCGAGTAGGCAACATGAAACCTTTTTCAATGAGGTTGGCTGATGGTTTCGTTTACGATTCTTACTGTCATTATAGGGTAGTTAGGTGGCATCTGAAAACTTAAAATATTCATTGGTGTTAAATCATATTTCACCACAGAGGGCACTGAGGAAAGGCCAGGTCAAGGTCTTATTTAACAGGGATAAAGGGGATGAATGGGATAAGGTCGTAGAAACTTAAAGGCTTTTTAGCCGCGGTTAAAGTCTGTTAAATCATTGTCATTGGTCACTGGTTATTTGTCATTAGATTTAAAACATTCAGGCTTTTGACTCTGGCTTTGTTTTGGCTTTACAGACCTTGATAGATTTTAACCGCGGCCAATAAAGGTTTTGAACTTCTCTGAGTCCTTTGCGTCTTTGCGGTAAATAGATTGTGTCTTTAATTTTAAATCCCCTTTTTCTCCTCCATCCCCGTTAAATTGAAATTGTAGATTACATCCCTTTTCTATTAGACAATGTTCATAATATATATTTAAATACCCCTGATAATCATAACCCACAACCTATGTCCGGAAACCATTATGCCTACACCTGTGCCCAATATTAAAGCTGACCCTTTTGTGCAGGGTTTGATCGACCGTCTCCCTAAGGATAGCCGGAGTTCGTTCACTGATGAACAGTTACTAAATTTAAAGGTCGCTCTATCTGGTCGGCAGTGGGGGCGGCATGCGGTTGATATCCGTGGTACGTTGGGGGTATGGCGGTGGCGGTATTATTACGTTCTGGTGTGTGGCCGTGAACGGCGTAATTTAAGTCGGCGACAGAAGGCTTTTGCCCGTTTGGTGAATGCTCTGTTCCTGTTTGGTTTTTTATGCTTTAGTGCTCTGTTCGGCTTGTTGATTCTGTACCTGGTAAAATCGGCTTTGGGGATCGATTTGATTCCTGGGCATAGTTTGGGAATATGGGATTGGTTTAAGGGGAATTTTTTGAATTAAATTTTATGTCTCACCATAGGGTTACGGAGAGCACTGAGGAAAGGCAACATCAAAGTCTTATTTTAACAGGGATAAAGGGGATGGATGGGATAAGGTCTTAAAACCGTAAAGGCTTTTTAGCCGCGGTGAAAATCTGCCAAAATCTGTTTTTGGTCAAAGCTTCAAGCATCGAGATTTTGGCCTCCGGCAATGTTCATTTTTAAGATTTTGACCTTCTCTGTGTCTCTGTGTCTCTGTGGTAAGATGCTTTTGCCTTTGGTTTTAAAATCCCATTAATCCCCTTCATCCCTGTTGAGAAGTTTTTCTGATTTTTGTTTTCTTGTTTGATGAGAATCTTGATTTCACCACAGAGTCACAGAGGACACTGAGGAAAGGCAACTTCAAAGTCTTATTTTAACAGGGATAAAGGGGATGAATGGGATAAGGTCTTTAACAGCTGAAACCTTAAAGGCGCTTTTAGCCGCGGTTAAGATCTATGAAAGTCTGTTAAGTCATGGTTCTTAGTCACTGGTCATTTGTCATTAGTTTTTAAACCGCAAGCCTTGAATCTCCAGCCTTGGGTTTTGTTTTAGCCTTACAGATCTTAATAGATTCTGACCGCGGCTAATAAAGTTTTTGACCTTCTCTGTGTCCTCAGTGTCTCTGTGTTTAACCGCTCTTGCCTTTGGTTTTAACATCCCATTAATCCACTTCATCCCTGTTAAGAAGGTTTTCAGCATATGGCCCATAAACAAAAAGCCGTGGGTTTTCACCCACGGCTTTAAGTCTTTAGATTTTATTGAACAGCTAAATAAATATTAGCGGTTGAACTTTTTCCGCATGCCGACCAGACCGGCAAGACCGAGACCGAGCAATGCAACAGTGGCAGGCTCTGGAACAGGGGCTGCTGGATTCGGGTCGATGATGATGTCACTGGCGCTGGTGTTGGTAGCCCAGAAGATTGACAGGTTGCTTAAGTCCGCAAATAGTGCTGCATAATTGTCGCTGAGTTCAGCATATGAGATAGTGAAGGAGTAAGTATAGGTTCCGTCACGGTTATCTGTTTGAGTGATAATAAGGCTTTCAATCAGTGACGCCTCATCGATAGCAACGATTGGAGTGCTGAAGTCTTCGCCGTCCCAGTAGTATTCACCATAACCAATACCGCCAACTGTGGTGCCTGCATCTTCTTCAAAGAAGTCAGCAGAGGTCTGCCAGGAACTGACGCTGTAAAGGCCGGTTGATAGCGCTGCTGAAGGAGCCACGCCCTGTGTCCAGGTGCTGTGGTCGCTAAGGACAACACCAAAATCGTATGTTCCGTCACCATCAAGATCGATTGCGAGGTCGGCGAGGTACTCGTAGTAGGTGTCACCGTATCTATTGGTGTAGTCTGAAGATCCTGAATAGTTGGTGAGGATACTGAAGGTGAGGCTGGTATCCGTGGCAGTTACGTCGATGCTGTCCGTGTTATAAACGGACGCTGCACCGGCAGTGTCTACCCAGCTTCCGTATGCGTCACTACGACTATGGCCAACAAGGACGTAGTCGTGATCTTCAATGGTGTAGGCAAAAGCACTGGTTGCGGCAAGAGTCAGTGGTAAGATGATAGCTAAAGAAAAAAGCCATTTTTTTACTGAAGTCATTGGTAGTACCCCCATCCCGGAGAAGATTTGATTGGAATCTTTATAGGCCGGAAAAAAGTTTAAATTTAATCAACGGTGTAAACTTAATTAATATTCAGTTGCTTGTCAAGCAATGTTAATGCCAGGTATGAAACTAGCTGAAAATACATATTAATAAGGTTCTGGTAGGGGATGTTGGGGGCAGCGTAAAGAATATCGACAGTATTTGGTGGGAAATGTCAGGGATGGTAATGAAGTGCGCTATGAAGCTTAAAATTTTATTTTAACAGGGATAAAGGGGATGGATGGGATAAGTTCTTAAAGCCGTAAAGGCTTTTTAGCCGCGGTGAAAATCTGCCAAAATCTGTTTTGGGTCAAAGCTTCAAGCATCGAGATTTTGGGCTCCGGCAATGTTCATTTTTAAGGTTTTGACCTTCTCTGTGTTCTCTGTGGCTCTGTGGTAAGGTGCTTTTTGCCTTTGATTCTAAAATCCCATTAATCCCCTTCATCTTTGTTGAGAGTTTTTTCTGGTCTTAGTTTTCTTGCCTGTTGAAAATCTATTTGAACCACAGAGTCACAGAGGACACTGAGGAAAAGCAAAATCAAAGTCCTATTTTAACAGGGATGAAGGGGGTAGAAGCAGTTGTGAGTATTAAGTTAAAAGCTTTAAGCTTCAGACGTAAACCATAAAGGCTTTTTGTCCGCGGTTAAGATCTGTCAAAATCTGTTAAATCGTTGTCATTGGTCACTGGTCATTTGTCATTAGATTTTAAACCTTCAGGCTTTGGCCTCTGGTTTTGTTTTAGCCTTACAGACCTTGATAGATTTTGACCGCGGCAAATAAAGGTTTTGATTCTCTCCGCGTTCAGCCATGTGTTCATCGTTTTGTTTTAATTTGAAAAAGAAAAAGGGACTTTGTCTGGTGACAAGGTCCCTTGATTTCTTTGCATGGTGCCCAGAGACAGAATCGAACTGCCGACACGAGGATTTTCAGTCCTCTGCTCTACCGACTGAGCTATCTGGGCGAAGCGAGTCACGTTTATAGCGGAAGGGGGTGCTAGAGTCAAGAGAAAATAATCAAAAACTTACAAAGAATTTTTTTATTGTCAGTTGGCAGTGACTTGTGTAGACTCTTCCTAATTGAAAGGATATTAACAGTTATGTTGTTTACCTCTTTTTATTTTAGCTTTTTCTTTTGGTTTATCGGCTTTTTCAGGCCGGCTGCCACGGGGAAGGGTGTGTAAAAAGAGTACACATTATAGATAGTAACCCAAAACCATGGCAGAACGGCTTACCGTTTCTTCCATGGTTTTTCTTTTTTTATCACGAAAAAAGAATAAAAGGCCACTGGGAGACCCGGTGGCCTTTTTGTCTTCAAGTCGATGACGACAAGGAGAGTGACATGATTATTGTAATGAAAAAAGAAGTCGGGGCGCGTGAAGTTAAAGCTGTTGAAGAAAAGATCATTGAGCTTGGCTACCAGCCGCATGTGATTCAGGGGGAAACGCGTAATGTTATTGGCGCGATTGGTGAAGAGCGCGGTAAGGAGAAACTGCAGATTCTTCAGTCGATGCCAGGGGTTGAAAATGTTGTGCCGATTCTCAAGCCTTACAAGCTTGCCAGTCTTGAAGTACAACATGAACCGAGCGCGATCGAAATTGTTCCTGGTCTGGCCATTGGTGGTAAGGAGTTTGTTGTCGTCGGGGGACCCTGTGCGGTAGAGAGTCGCGAGCAGATTTGTGAAACAGCTTCGGCTATAAAAGAGTCGGGAGCACGACTATTGCGTGGTGGAGCGTTCAAGCCACGCACCAGCCCCTACAGCTTCCAGGGGATGGAAGAAGAGGGGTTGAAACTGCTCGCTGAAGCGCGTGATCTGACCGGCTTGCCGGTGGTCACCGAGGTGGTCAATCCGCGCGATGTTGATCTGGTGGCTAAGTATGCTGACGTATTGCAGGTCGGGGCGCGTAATACCCAGAATTTCGCCCTGTTAAAGCTGCTTGGTCAGCTGGATAAACCGATTTTGCTCAAACGTGGCATGGCGACCACCATCCAGGAATTTTTGATGAGTGCTGAATATGTGTTGTCCGAAGGAAACCGCAGAGTGATTCTATGTGAGCGCGGGATCAGGACTTTTGAAACCGCAACGCGGAATACACTGGATATTTCTGCCGTACCAGTGCTAAAACAGCAGACTCACTTACCGGTTATGATCGATCCGTCCCATGCCACCGGGCATGCTTCGTTAATTGCTCCCATGTGTTATGCAGCGGCAGCTGCTGGTGCGGATGGTCTGCTGGTCGAGGTTCATCCTTGTCCAGAGAAGGCCGCGAGTGACGGGCCGCAGTCTTTGCGTCCCGAAGAGTTTCACGCTATGATGGAAAAGTTGAGAAAATTCGCTGAAGTTGCCGATCGTACCATGGCTCCTTCATAACTTTATTCAGTAGGAAATGGTTCTTGCGCGGTGGCTGCGTCAAGCGGTGTTGCCGCAATGGAAAATTGCTCGTTTCCAATCTGAAAACTTTGCAGTGTCCGGTCGCATATAGGTGGTCGGGCGCTGCTTCTTGTGTTTTTGAGGTTAATATGTTTTTTGTTCCGTTATCCCAGGAAGAGAGTGTTCAGTTGGTGATCCACTCTCTGAAGGCGGCTGCCGGAGAAGCGGATTGTACCATGTGCCCGGCCTACCGGGTGTGCATGAAGCAATGCCTTACCATCGCTGGTTCTGTTGAGCAGATGCTGCAGACTGGTACTTTGCCACAACTTGGTGATGGTCATGAAGAAGATGGTGGTCCTGACCTTGAGCCTGATCCCCCAACCAGTGGCCCTGCCCCCGGGAATGGATCCGGGCGTGGTCGGTTGAAAGTGGTAAAGTAAACTTTACATATGAAAGTCTGATAGAAAGGCTCCCTGTCTATTTCATAAGGGATGCATGTTTACAAGCAGTCGGTGGTCTTGACGTTGAACTGTTTTAAGTAGTTTCAGTTTGTCTGAATAGAATTGTATGTAGCAGGAGTATGTGACATGGCAGATAGGGTTTATAATTTTGGCGCCGGACCAGCAATGTTGCCGATCCCGGTCATGGAAAAGATTCAGCAGGAATGGCTCGATTATCAGGGCATGGGGGTCTCAATTATTGAGATCAGCCACCGGGCGAAAGAATTTGTCGATGTTCTTGAGCAGGCTAAGGCGTTATTTCGCAAGTTAACTGGTGTGCCGGATAATTACCGTATTTTGTTTGTTCACGGTGGGGCGCGCATGGTTTTTCCGGCTATACCCCTTAACTTTTCTGGTCGCGTTCCTTCACGCCGCTGCCTTTATGCTGAAACTGGCAACTTTGCTAAGTTAGCAGCAAAAGAGGCCGAAATTTTTTATCCGACGGAAACGATTATCAGCAGCGCCGATACCGGCTATGACCGTGTTCCTGTTATTGATGCCAGTATGGTTGATCCCGATGCGGCCTATCTGCATATTACCAGTAATAATACGATTTATGGCACGCGCTATCATCAGTTTCCAAAGATTCCGATTCCTCTGGTTGCCGATATGACATCCGAGTTGCTATCGCGGCAGATCGATTATAATCAGTTTGGGGTTGTTTATGCCGGGTTACAGAAAAATCTGGGGCCTTCGGGGATGGCCATGGTTATTGTCCGTGAAGACCTGTTGGGGATGGCTGATCCCAAGACGCCGACCCTGTTAAACCTGACCCAGTGCGACAAAGATAACTCTTTGACCAATACCACCAACACCTTTGCTGTTTATGCAATAAAGTTGGTTCTTGAGTGGCTGGACAGTATCGGCGGGATTAGCGCTATTGAAAAACTGAACGAGCAAAAAGCTGCGACGCTGTACGATGTCATCGATAGTAGCGATTTTTATCACGGCATCGCTCATCCTGACCATCGTTCAATTATGAATGTTTCCTTTAAAACAGGGAATGAAGAGCTTGATAAGAAGTTTCTTGCCGAGGCTAATGAGCAGGGTTTGTATGCTCTTAAAGGGCACCGTAATGCCGGTGGTGCCAGAGCGTCTATTTACAACCCGATGCCACTTGCCGGGGTTGAGAAGCTGGCTGCGTTTATGCGTGAGTTTGAACGAAACAACGGTTGATACGATATGTCGAAATAATTTACACTTAATAGGTGTGTTGAGAGGTCTTCATTTTTTGTGGGGGCCTCTTTTTTTATTTGGAGGGGGGATTTAAGACCCAGTGTTAAGGTTTTAAGCCAGAACCTAAAAAATCACTTAACAGGGATGAAGGGGATAAATGGGATGTTAAAACCAAAGGCAAAGCCGAAAGGGCTAGTTACCGCAAAGGCGTAAAGGACGCGGAGAAGGTCAAAAACGTTATTAGCCGCGGTCAGAATCTATCAAGGTCTGTAAGGCCCAAGGCTTTAAGCTTTAGGTTTTAGGCTTGAAACATAATAACAGATTTTGACAGATCTTAACCGCGACCCAAAAGCTTTTAAGGTTTAGGTAATTAAAGCTAATGACAAAGGACAAGTGACCAATGACAATGATTTAACAGATCTTGATAGATCTTAACCGCGACCAAAAAGCCTTTAAGGTTTAGGTGATTAAAGACCTTATCCTATTCATCCCCTTTATCCCTGTAAAAAGCCTTTGATTGCTTTTCTCAGTGTCCTCTGCCACTCTGCGGTGAAAAAAGATTTTCACCAACAAAGGACCAGTAACCAAGAATCAACAAACCGGTAGAGGCGCATCAGTATAATTGCGAATATACTGTTCTAATTTAGAGTGGGTGTTTGGGTCGATGTCATCAAATTGAACACTGCCGCGCCGTACTGTTATCAGATTGTCGCTGAGGCGGTAGTCTGAAATCGCTTTGATCGGGATGTCGGCGACGATGAGTTCGCGATCGTGATACAGGCTGATCGTTTTAATCGCTTTTCTTCGCAACTTGGGGCCAAGGTAACGAAAAGACAGACCGCCCTCACTGATGTCCATAATGTGAAAAGGAAGAGCTTCAGGGTCTGAGTTAACGAGTACCAATGCCCTGCTCATTGCTTTAAAACGCTGGTGGTGTCTTGGAGGATTGTACTTAATTCGACTTTCCATTTGTCCGCTCCTTGGTTTGGGTGCCCCTCCCACTCAAATTGCTGACTAAAGAAAAAAGTGTTAGATTACAGTTAGTATTTAGTAAATTTAAACAAATGCATGTTGCATGCCGAAGTTTGTTTTTTGTTCTAATTTAAATCAACTTTCAGCGACTTGTCTTACAATAATAACCAAAAATCAATAAAATATAAATACTCGCATGTCTTTAAATATAAGAAAAATCGGGTTATTCAGAACATTTTCACGCTATAGACAAGTTTTATTGTCGAAATTGCTTACAGCGTATTGTTTATGAGAATGAGGGTTATTAGGAAAACCTTTTGGCTCTTTCTTTCCGGCCTCTGTGGTTTGCTTTTATTTGTCGGTGGTCCGGGCGCTGATCCGCTCAGAAGTGTCAAAGAGCTGTGGGATATTGGCCATATTATCTGTTTCGCTCTCTGGGGTTACGGCTATGCGGTCTGGCGTCGAGGTGGAGTTATAAAGACCGCTGTAGAGGTCATAATATTGTCACTTTGTGTCGGCGCATTGACTGAGTTGATTCAGTCTCAGATTGGGCGTTCGCCAAGCTTTAGCGATGTTGTGAGCGATCTGTTCGGCGGTGTGCTTGGATACCTGCTCTATTGCTTCTGGTGTCATCGAGCCTCCTGCTGGTACGCCTGGTTGGCGTTGGTTGTGGCTAGTGCTTGTAGTGTCATTCTTATGGCTCCTACTGCGAAAGCTGTTGCTGATGATTTTATCAGCTGGCGGCAATTTCCGGTCATCGCTGATTTTGAAACTCCCTTTGAATATTTACGTTGGAGTGGAAGTGCCGGACGACAGGTTGTTGGAAAAAAGGCCGGGTCCGACCAGCATGCATTACGGGTGGTTTTTTCTACCCAGCGTTACTCTGGTATTACCCTGCGCAGTACCCAAACTGATTGGCGTGGTTTTAGCGCCTTCAGGTTGAGCGTGTTTAATCCTGCTGATGCTTTTACCTTGCACATGCGCATCGAGGATAAGTTGCATGATAATAGTTATTCTGACCGTTATAATCATTCTGTTGTTATTGCGCCGGGAGAGAATCTTGTTGAGATTCCGCTGAAAAATATTGCTCAGGCTCCAAAACTGCGACAGCTTGATTTAGGGCAGATACGTAAGGTCGGTTTGTTTGTTGGTAAACTAACCTCACCTAAAACGGTCTATATTGATGATGTTACGTTGATTTCTTCTCCAAACTAGGCGTTTCCAGCATTGACAAGTCGACCTGAAGGTCATAATATTCAGGCCCCCACTAAATTTCATCCGGAACTATCCGTTTAAGCATGGTTAGATACAGACTTTTCAATATTGAAGTTTGGAGTTGGATAGCTGCGGTCAAAGGTTCTTCTCATTAAAGTATCGATAAAGTTAAGAAAGGTACAACATGAAAGTCTTAATTACGGATGAGGTCTCCGATAACGGTCTTCTTCCTTTGCTTAATGATCCCCGTATTCACGTTGACAAAAAAGTAGGTATGTCTCTGGAGGAACTGCATCAGACAATTGGTGCTTATGATGCAATCATCACCCGCAGTGGTACCCGTGTTGATGATGAATTGCTGAGTCACGCCGACAACCTGAAAATTGTTGCCCGTGCCGGTGTTGGTATTGATAATGTCGATATCGATGCAGCCAGCAAACGAGGTATTATTGTTGTTAACGCTCCGTATGGCAATGTTAACTCAGCCGCTGAGCACACCATGGCTATTCTGCTGTCCTTGTGCCGTAATGTTCCTGTTGCCAACGCGAACCTGAAGAGTGGTGAGTGGAACCGTGCTCCTTTTACCGGTCGTGAGCTGAAAGGCAAGACTGTTGGTATCATCGGGCTGGGTAAAGTTGGTGGCCGGGTGGCAAGACGAGTACGTGCTTTTGAAGCGGATGTCATTACCTACGATCCGTATATCTCCGAAAAACGGGCTGAGGACTTTGGCGTTAAGCTGGTTCCTTTTGAAGATATCATTCGCTTCTCCGATATTATTACTGTTCACACTCCATTGACTGATGAAACCCGTGACATGATTCGTGCTGAGCATTTTGAAGGCATGAAGGATGGTGTCATTATTGTCAACTGTGCGCGTGGTGGTATTTATAACGAAGAGGCGACTCTGAACGCTCTGGAGAGCGGTAAATGTATCGGTGCCGCTTTTGATGTCTGGAGTCAAGAACCACCGAACACCGAGGTTCTGAAAAAGCTGATTGCTCATCCCAATATGCTGGTGACACCGCACTTGGGAGCCAACACTTTTGAAGCGCAAAAGAATGTTGCGGTTGATGTCAGCCAGGAGATTGTTAATTATATTGATGGCAAGCCTATGGGCAGCGCGGTGAATATTCCGCGTTTTGATCCTGACCAGATGGAGCACATGAAGCCGTATATGCAGCTGGTTTCCATTCTGGGTAACTTCATTAGCCAATTGGCACCACCAAACCCCAACAAGGTGACTTTTACTTATAACGGTAAGATTGCTCGTTTCGATTGTGCACCGTTAAGTGTTTGTGGTTTGGCTGCTCTGTTGAATCACTGTTCCGACCAAGACGTTAATATGGTTAATGCCGGTCTGGTGGCGCGCAACATGGGTATTGAAGTGGAATCTGTTCGTTCTACTGAAACTGAATCCTTTTCCAGTTTGATTACTCTGGCCATTGAGAGCCCTGAAGGTCGCCGGACGATCGCTGGTACCTTATTTGAGGGAACACCAAAGATTGTTAAAATGAGAAACTTCACCACCGATTTCCAACCAGAAGAACATATGCTGGTTATCAATTATCAGGATCGCCCTGGTTTGATTGGTAAGATTGGTACTATTCTTGGTGAAGCAAATATCAATATCGGTAATATGAGCCTTGGTCGGCGCGAAAAAGCGGGTGAGGCCATGGTTGTTTTCTCTGTCGATTCACCGGTTGATGAGGCGACTTTGGAGAAGATTTCTGTCGCTGTTGAGGCGCGCTTTATTAAAGCGGTTCAGATTGAACTGTAAGATTGAATACAGATAAATGGTGTAATGAAAAAGGCTCCCTGGTTGGGGAGCCTTTTTTTATTGCAGAGGGACAGAAATAAACCGCAATCTAAATCTTTCTAATAACAGGGATGAAGGGGATTAATGGGATAAAACCTTAGAGTCTGATTAAACCTTAAAGGCTATTTAGCCGCGGTTAAAATCTATGAAAATCGGTTAAATCATTGTCATTGGTCACTTGTCCTTTGTCATTAGATGATTATAAGTCTTCAGCCTCAAGCTTTGTTTTTGCCTTACAGATCTTGATAGATTTTAACCGCGGCTAATAACGGTTTTGATTTTCTCTGTGTCCTCTGTGGCTCTGTGGTAAACTGCTCTTGTTCTTGGTTTTGAAATCCCATTAATCCCCTTCATCCCTGTTAAAAAGCCTTTGATTGAGCGTTTCCTCTGTGGTGATATGCTTTTGTTCTTAGTCTTTTACCCAAGAGACAGCAACAATTTTACTTCAACAAATACTTCCCAACCCAGTTTTTCGAAAATTGATAAGCCGTCCGGCCACAACGTTTGGTTTTTTCGTGCGTCCATTTAATTGCCGCTTGTTCCAGTTCACTATCCCAGGGGATTTCCTGGCCGAGTTGTTTACTCCAGCGGTCGATACAGAGTTTAACCGCATCAAGATAACGATCTTGAGAGAAAACATGGAAGGGAACCCACAGACCAAAACGGTCAGACAGGGAGCTTTTCTCTTCTTGAATTTCAGACTGCTGTAATTCCCCTTTAACATATTTACCACCAAGGTGGTCGCTGTCGTATTCAGGGAGCAGGTAACGGCGGTTGGAGGTGACGTAGATAAGCACGTTCTCTGGTGCTGAGTAGACGGAGCCGTCGAGGGCGCTTTTGAGCATTTTATAGGAGAGCTCGCCGGTTTCAAAGGTCAGGTCGTCGCAGAGCATGATAAAGCGATAGGGTTCATTTTCGACCGCAGCAAAAATCTCAGCGATATAGATGAGGTCCTCTTTTTCGACCTGAATAATACGTAACCCTTCTTCAGCATATTTGTTCAACAGGGCTTTTACGATAGAGGATTTACCGGTTCCGCGTGATCCCCACAGCAGGGCGTTGTTAGCTGGTAACCCTTGAAGAAACTGACGGGTGTTGTTAACCATCGTCTCTTTTTGTTTTTCTACCCCGAGCAGCTGTTCCAGTTGGGTGTTGTCAGTGACTTTGACCGGTTCTAAGTAGCCGGAGAAAGAATGACGGCGCCAGTTGGCAGCGTAGCAGGTTGACCAGTCGATCGGTTTGGTTGCTTTAGGCAACAGCATTTCAACCGAACTGAGTACTCGTTCTAGCTGGGCAACAACTTCTGGTTTGAGATCTAGCATAGTTTTACTCCATGATTTGTTCATTGGGATGCAAATTTAATTGGTAATAGCTTCACATAGCAATTAAAACCGACCCTCCTGCTCGTAAACTCGCTTCCCTCCAATTTTATAGGGGGGTAGCTAAGGGGTGGGGCGCTTTCCTAACATAAACAAAAAGGGCGACCATTACAGTCGCCCTTGATGTAAAGCACAAGTACCGCGCTGATGACACAAGTGTTCTGTGTCATCGGCTTGGTCGAACGAAGGAATCGTTATTTACCCCATTTGGCTTTGATACGTTCTACTGCGGTGGTGACATTGTCACGATCACCAAAAGCAGAGAGGCGGAAGTAGCCTTCGCCGCAGGGACCAAATCCACTGCCTGGAGTACCGACAACGCTACATTCTTGCAGGAGTTTGTCGAAGAAATCCCAGCTGGTCATGCCTTCCGGCGTCTTCAGCCAGATGTAAGGGGAATCAACGCCACCATAGCAGGTAATACCTGCAGCCTGCAGACCTTCACGGATAATGCGGGCATTTTCCATGTAGTAAGCAATGATCTCTGTGGTTTGCTTCCAGCCTTCATCAGAATAAACAGCTGCAGCAGCTTTCTGAACCGGGTAAGAGGTACCGTTGAACTTGGTGGTCATGCGGCGCAGCCACAATTTATTCAGGGAGTAACGCTCACCATCTTTTTTGCTGCCGGTCACTTCTTCCGGGACAACGACAAGGCCACAACGAACACCGGTGAAGCCTGCAGTTTTGGAGAAGGAACGGAATTCGATAGCACACTTTTTAGCGCCCTCGATTTCGTAGATGGAGTGAGGGATGCCTGGGGTAGTGATGAAGGCTTCATAAGCTGCGTCGAAGAAGATGATGGCATCATTTTCCAGAGCATAATCGACCCAGACTTTCAGCTGTTCTTTGGTTGCTACTGTACCGGTTGGGTTGTTCGGGAAGCAGAGGTAGATGATATCGACTTTTTCCTTAGGCAGTTCAGGGACAAAGTTGTTTTCTTCGGTGAAGGGAAGATAAACAACACCTTCGTAGTAACCTTTTTCATCCGCTTCGCCAGTCCGGCCGACCATAACGTTGGTGTCATTGTAAACAGGATAAACCGGGTCACCAATAGCAACGACGTTGTCCATAGCAAAAATGTCGAGAATATTAGCGCAATCGCACTTAGAACCGTCAGAAATGAAAATTTCGTTAACTTTCAGATCAACACCGAGGGGCTTGTAGCATTTTTCCATAATGACTTCGGACAGCCATGAGTAACCCTGCTCTGGACCATAACCGGCAAAGTTTTCTGTGGTTGCCAGGTCATCGACAGCATCATGAAACGCTTTCAGTACTGCTGGGGCAAGTGGTTGGGTGACATCGCCAATACCAAGGCGAATAACCTTCTTGTCGGGATTCGCGGTGGTAAATTCGTTGACGCGGCGGGAGATTTCCGGAAACAGGTAGCCCGCTTTCAGTTTGAGATAATTATCATTGATTTTAGCCATTGTGAGTTTCTCCTCTACATGATCTGTGCTATCGATGAAAGGCGGTCTGCATGCAAACCGCCTTTTCTTTAAATTCTTGTTACTTGAATTAATGTGATCTGGCTTGGTGCCCGGGATTCAGAATTTTCCTTTCCAGGGCAGCATGAACCCATCCCTGGGGCTTTATTGTCGCCATCCAGGCGACAAATACCCTTCCAAGGAAAATCCAGAACCCCGTTTTTCGAGTTTCGTGGAGCCAAGTAGATAGCCATATAATTTTATGTCATGGGCCACTAGCGCAGCTCTAATACGTCCTGCATGTCGTAAAGACCAGGTTGCTGATTTTGCAGCCACTGGCACGCGCGGGCAGCGCCGCGGGCAAACATGTCGCGGCTCATGGCGCGGTGACTGATTTCGATGCGTTCACCCATGCCGATGAAATAAACCGTGTGTTCACCGACGATGTCACCGCCTCTAACAGTTTGCATGCCGATCTCTTCTTTACTGCGTTCACCGCACATTCCTTCGCGGTGATAATTGGCGACCTGGTTGTAGTCACGCCCTAAGGCATCGGCGACAACTTCACCCATACGTACTGCGGTTCCGGATGGGGAGTCTTTCTTTTTATTGTGGTGCAGTTCAACCACTTCGACATCAAAGTCGGGACCGAGGATTTTTGCCGTCTCTTTGAGTAGTTTAAAGCAGGCGTTGACGCCCACGCTCATATTGGGAGCGAGTACGACCGGGATCTGTTCTGCGTACCTGGCTGCCTGGGCTTTTTGCTCAGGAGTAAAACCGGTAGAACCACTGACAACCATTTTACCCAGCTTGGCGCACACCTCAAGATTATTGAGGGTGACTTCCGGAAAGGTGAAGTCGATGAGGACATCGGCCTGCTCCATGGTTTTTTCCAGATCATCACTGATGCTGACACCAAGTTCACCAACACCGGCAATCAGTCCGGCGTCCATGCCGACCTGTGCGTGACCGGTACGTTCGATAGCACCGCTTAAGGTTAATCCTTCAGCTTCGCAAACGGCATGGATAAGGCGTCCACCCATACGACCGGCTGCTCCGATAACAGCTACTTTTATCATGTCTTATCCTTTGTCTGTTATCGGGTTAAATCAGGTTATGCTTGCTTAATGTTGCTTTGAGCCTAGCCAGGGAAGAGTCCTGCAAGGCTGCTAGTGGCAGACGTACGTCAGCAGAGCATTTACCCATCAATCCTGCTGCCGTTTTGACTGGTACAGGGTTGGTTTCGACAAACATGGCCTGATGCACATCAAGCAACTCAAGGTGAAGTTTGCGGGCGTTATCGTAACGGTTTTCATTGATTGCTGTGACCATTGCTTTGACTTCGGCGGGCATAATATTGGCGGTGACCGAAATGACACCTTTACCGCCACATGCCATCAGCGGTAGAGTCAGAAAATCATCGCCTGAGAGAACATCAATTTTATCACCGGCTGCGGCGATAATTTCACTGGCCTGGACCAGATCTCCGGATGCTTCTTTTATGGCGACAATATTGTCAATTTCAGCGAGACGAAGCGTCGTTGCTGCGGTCATATTCACGCCAGTGCGGCCAGGGACATTGTAGAGAACCTGGGGTAGGGCGACAGCTTCTGCGATGGCTTTGAAATTTTGAAACAAGCCTTCTTGTGAAGGTTTGTTATAGTAAGGGGTCACCAACAGGACACCATCAGCACCCATCTCTTTTGCGTGATTACTGATAGCTATCGCTTCTGCGGTGGAATTTGAACCGGTGCCGGCCATAACCGGAATCCGTTTATTGACCTGTTCGATACAGGCCTTGATAACCTTATCGTGTTCTTCATAATCAAGGGTTGCCGATTCCCCGGTTGTACCACAGGGGACAATAACATCAGTTCCGTTTTCGATCTGGAACTCGATTAACTGGCGATAGGTGTCCTCATCAAATTTTCCTTCACGAGTGAAGGGGGTGATCAGGGCGACCATTGATCCTTGGAACATTCTTTCCTCCCTTTAGGGCTTGGTTAATTCCTGAACTTATCAACGCTTCTATAGCTTCAGGTATAAGGGAATATTGCTAACATACACCCTCCGGAAAGTAAAGATCTGTGTCTTTATCCGTTCCGAAGGGAGCAGTATCAGTTACAGCAAGCGGGTAATGGTTCCTGGCCGGAAGTGACACTGTTTACCGGTAGCGGCCCGGAGACGGGACGCACCGGACCTTTTTTGCCACAGGCGACCAACAACAGTCCCATTATCATGATTATAGCAATAAGTTTGATCGGTGGGCGCATGGTAGTGGTTTCTATTTCAGGCGAGCCAGCTCGCGCTCAACGGCTTCGCGGGCGGTACCACCGGTTGCTTTACGGGCATTAACAGATGCTTCGAGGGTGACGAAGTCGTAAATATCTTCTTCGATAAGATCGGAAAATTCACGAAATTCCGCCAGGGACAGTTCCGGAATATCTTTACCGGTTTCGACACAGTAACGGACGGTTTTACCGACAACTTCGTGAGCCTGGCGGAAGGGCAGGCCTTTACGCACACAATAATCGGCAACGTCGGTGGCGGTAGAAAAGCCACGTGCCGCAGCAATGCGCATATTGTCCGCTTTGACTTTCATTTCGGCGATCATATCAGCGAAAATCTTCAGGCTGCCTTTGATGGTATCGATGGTGTCAAACAGGGGTTCCTTGTCTTCCTGCATGTCTTTGTTGTAAGCAAGAGGTAAGGATTTCATCAATGTGAGCATCGACATCAGGTTACCATAGACGCGGCCGGTTTTACCCCGTACCAGTTCCGGGACATCGGGGTTTTTCTTCTGTGGCATGATCGAGCTGCCGGTACAGAAGGCATCAGTAAGTTCGATAAAGCTGAAGTCAGCACTTGACCAGAGGATCAGTTCCTCTGACAGGCGTGACAGGTGCATCATGGCAATACTGGCAAAGCTGCAGAATTCGATGGCAAAGTCACGGTCCGAAACGCTGTCGAGACTGTTGCGGGTGACACCAGTGAAACCGAGCTTTTCAGCGACCCATTCGCGATCAATCGGGAAGGTTGTCCCGGCCAGAGCACCGGCACCAAGCGGGAGCACGTTAAAGCGTACCCGTAAATCTTCCAGGCGGCTGATATCGCGGGCAATCATTTCGCGGTAAGCCAGCATGTGATGGCTGTAAAGCACTGGCTGTGCTGTCTGCAAGTGGGTATAGCCAGGCATAATAACATCAAGGTTGTTTTCGGCCTGGCTGACCAGCGCTTGTTCCAGTTTGCTGAGGTAAGTCAGAATGGTGTCGATTTCATCGCGCAGGTAGAGGCGGATATCAACAGCAACCTGATCATTCCGGCTACGACCAGTATGGAGTTTTCCACCGACGGCACCAATCCGTTCGATCAGTCGCGCCTCGACATTCATGTGAATATCTTCCAGTGCTACAGAAAATTCGATTTTACCCGCTTCAATATCGTTCAGAATAGCATCGAGACCCGCGATGATCTCCTGAGCTTCTGCCGGAGTGATAATGTCCTGCCGACCAAGCATTTCAGCATGGGCTTTAGAGCCCTGAATATCGTAGCGGTACATGCGCTGATCAAAATCGATCGACGCGGTGAATTCTTCGACAAATTTATCGGTCGGCTGGGTAAAGCGACCACCCCATAACTTACTCATTGTTGCTCCATGTTTTTGCGAAAAAAAATTAACTCAAGCATATGCTGCGGATGAAAAACAAAAACCTTCAACGCAGAGGCGCAGAGAAGCGCTAAGGACGCAGAGAAATTCTTGTTTTTTGGTTTGAACCCTTACCAAAAGCTTTTCTCTGCGATCTCTAATTCTCTTGCGTCTCTGCGTTGAAAAAATTACTTCTTGGCTGCACGCTGCATTGCAGCAATCCGCAAACGTAGTGCATTCAGCTTGATAAAGCCTTCGGCATCAGCCTGGTTGTAGACTTCGTCAGCTTCAAAGGTAGCGAAATCAACGTTGAACAGGCTGTCTGTTGCAGAATCACGACCGACAACACGGCAATGACCTTTGTACAGTTTGATACGTGCTTTACCGTTAACTGTCTTCTGAGTGTCATCAATTAGTGCCTGCAGAGCGATACGCTCAGGAGCAAACCAGTAACCGTTATAGACCATTTCTGCGTAGCGAGGGATCAGGGAATCGCGCAAGTGCATGACTTCGCGGTCCATGGTGATCGATTCAACAGCGCGGTGAGCTTCTTCCAGGATGGTACCGCCAGGGGTTTCATAAACACCACGGCTCTTCATGCCAACGTAGCGGTTTTCCATCAGGTCGACACGGCCGATACCATGCTTGCCACCAATCTCATTCAGCTTCAGCATCAGTTGAGCAGGTGTCATGCGTTCGCCGTTAATGGCCACGGCATCACCTTTTTCAAATTCGATCTCAACATATTCTGGCTGATCCGGGGCATCTTCCGGAGCGACAGAAAGGACATACATCTCTTCAGGCGCTTCGGCCCATGGGTTTTCCAGAACGTCCCCTTCAAAGGAGATGTGCAGCAGGTTACGGTCGGAACTCCAAGGGAACTTTTTGCTGGTCGGGACCGGAATACCATGCTTTTTAGCGTAGGCTTCAAGAGCGGTACGGCTGTTGAGATCCCACTCACGCCATGGGGCGATAACGGTGACTGATGGGTCAAAGTGGTAATAGGCGAGCTCAAAACGAACCTGGTCGTTACCTTTACCGGTGGCACCGTGAGAGACGGCGTCCGCACCTTCTTTAGCGGCAATTTCCATTTGTGCTTTGGAAATCAGTGGCCGCGCGATGGAAGTGCCAAGGAAGTAGCGTCCTTCATAAATAGCATTGGCGCGGAACATTGGGAAGACGAAGTCGCGAGCGAACTCTTCTTTCAGGTCGAGGATATGGCAAGCACAGGCACCGGTATTCTTGGCTTTTTCCGGAATGTGATCAAGTTCTTCACCCTGACCCAGGTCAGCGGAGAAGGCGACGACTTCGCAGCCATATTCTTCGATCAACCACTTCAGAATAATCGATGTATCCAGCCCGCCTGAATAAGCGAGCACCGCTTTTTTAACTTGTCCTTTTTTAATCATAATTTATCTCCCTAATATGTGTAGAAACAGTATTGATTTGAATAGAGAAGATAGAATATAGGAGTCTGCAGGAAAAAGCTTCTGGATTTCGCCTGCTCGATTCCAAATTTTGTCTTCTGAATTTCGCTTGCTATAGTTTTACGACATAGGTTTTCACCATGTGGTCGTGTAGTCCTTGTTTCTGGCGGTCAAACGCTATCATCAGGTAACCGATGCAGAGTACAATTCCGGCAATAAATTTTGCCGGAATTTCGCGAATTGCTGCACGACCATAACCAATATTTTCTCCGTTACAGCGAATCACCTTGAGGCGCAGAGCCATTTTTCCTGGTGTCTGACCACAGTAGCCGGTAAAAGCCACGTAGTAGGCAAAACCAAGCACGTAGGTGAAAATTTCGACCAGAACCAGCAGGTTAATTGTTGCAAAGCTGTCCTGAGGAAGTAGGCGCGCAGCGCTAAAGCCAAGTGCTGCCCCAAGGATCAGTTGCAGCACCAGAACGATTGTCATATCGATCAGCGCTGCGACGAGGCGCAACCAGAAACCGGCTTTGGGGTGTTGCTCTGCCCACTGGGCCGGAGTTTCTGTTACGACTGGTGGCTGCGTGTCAGGCGCGTTTTTGTCCTCTGGTACGAACGGAAAGTCCTGTTGGCACTTGGGACATGTGACCTTAGCCACGCTGTGAGGAACCTGGTCACTGTTGAGTGTTTTGCTGTAACCACAGTATGGGCAGGTCAGGTGCATAAATCAGCGTGCCATCAAGGTCGCCAAAATAGCCTTCTGCACATGGAGGCGGTTTTCTGCTTCATCAATAATGATGGAGTGGGGACCTTCCATGACCTCGTCAGTGATCTCTTCGTCACGGTGAGCCGGCAGGCAGTGCATGACGACCGCTTTTGAATCAGCAATTTTCATCAGGTCGCTATTGATCTGAAACCCTTTAAACGAAGCTTCGCGCTCTATTTGCTCTTGTTCCTGTCCCATGCTGGCCCAGACATCGGTATTGAGGACGTCGGCACCGTCAGCGGCTTCACGGGGATCGTTGGTAAACAGTAGCTTAGCTCCAGCGGCCTGAGCAGCGGCAATGACACCAGCGTCGGCTTCATAACCTTTGGGGGTGGCAACGCGTAGTTCGAAACCGAATTTGGCGGCGGCATTGATCCAGCTATTGGCCATGTTGTTGCCATCACCGATCCAGCAGTATTTCAGGTTGCTGAAATCCTCTTTATGCTCGGTAACAGTAAACAGGTCGGCCATAACCTGGCAAGGATGGCACAAGTCCGTAAGACCGTTAACAATCGGCACATAGCTGTGTTCTGAAAATTCTTCAACCACCTGGTGGGAGAAGGTTCTGATCATAATGCCGTCGCAATAGCGCGCCATCACCCGGGCGGAATCTTTAATTGGTTCGCCGCGGCCCATTTGAGTACTACCGGAATGCAGGAACAGGGCATGGCCGCCAAGCTGATACATACCGACCTCAAAAGAAATACGGGTTCGGGTTGAGCTTTTTTCAAAAATCATCCCCAGGGTTTGACCTTCGAGAATCTTGTGGGGGATGCCGGCTTTCTGTTTTTTCTTCAGGTCAGCAGCAAGGGTAAAAATAGCTTCAAGGTCTTCCCGCTTACAGTCGGCAATCGACAGAAAGTCTTTGTTCATTCAATTTCTCCTTAACGGTCGCCCGGCGTCACTAGCGGTGATACCGGCACGGCTTTTTATTTTTCGGCCAGGATTCCGTCGAGAATCCCGATCATCTGGTCAATTTCTTCACTGGTTACAATCAGTGGTGGCACAAAACGTAACACGTTGCCCATGGTGCAGTTGATCAGCAAACCACGGGTCAGGGCGGTAGTGACAATGTCGCCCCCGTCAATGGACAGTTCCATGCCGATAATCAAACCCCGGCCACGGATGGTTTTAATAAAGGAATATTTTTCCTTCAGTGTCTCCAGTTGCTGGCACAGGTAGTCGCCCATGGCCAGGCAATTATCCAGAACTCCGTCCTCAAGCATAACTTTTAAGGTTGTGACGGCTGCGGCTGTGACTAATGGGTTGCCACCAAAGGTTGACCCATGGGTCCCGGGGCCAAGGGCATCAATATAAGGGTGACGTGATACCATGGCGCCGATAGGGGGGCCGCCGGCCAGCGCTTTGGCCAGGGTCATGATATCTGGTTCGATCCCTTCCTGCTGATATGCAAAGAGGCTACCTGTTCGGCCAACGCCAACCTGAATCTCATCAAAAATCAACAATAGGTTGTGTTTGTCACAAAGCTCTCGCACCGCTTTTAAATAGCCTGCTGGTGGTACGTTAATACCGCCTTCACCCTGAATCGGCTCAAGCATAATGGCGCAGGTTTGCGGACCAATAGATTCCTTGAGCGCTTCGATATCGCCATAAGTGACGTATTTAAAACCGGAAATCAGGGGCGCAAAGCCGAGCTGAATCTTTTCCTGACCGGTTGCACTAAGAGTGCATAATGTCCGACCGTGGAAAGATACCTTGGCAGTGATGATTTCGTACCGGTCTTTGGAATAGGTTTCGGTGCTGTATTTGCGCGCTAGTTTAATAGCGGCCTCATTGGCTTCGGCTCCGGAGTTACAGAAGAAAACCTGATCACCGAAGGAGTGTTCACAAATCAGTTCCGCTAGCTCAATCTGGCTGGGAATATGATAGTAATTGGAACAGTGGATCAGTTTTGCCACTTGTTCCTGTAGCGTGGCGACAACCTTTGGGTGACAATGGCCCAGATTGTTGACCGCTACTCCAGCGAGAAAATCGAGATATTTGTTGCCGTCAACGTCGGTCAGCCAGCAGCCTTCACCACTTGCGGCGACTAAAGGATAGCGGCCATAGGTTTTGGCGACGTTGGTAAGTCCCCGATCAATCCAGTTTTGTGAAGAGCTCATCAGTTGTACCTCGCTACAGCGGTACCGATTCCTTTATCGGTAAAAATTTCGAGCAGGCAGGCGTGTTCCATCCGCCCGTCGATAATGTGGGTTTTTTTGACTCCTTCTTCAACAGCATCAACGCAACAGTTGATTTTAGGAATCATACCACCTGAAATGGTTTCGTCGTTGATCAGGTCGGGAACGCGCTGGATATCAATAGTCGATATGAGGCGGCCGTCTTTGTCTTTGACGCCTTCAATGTCAGTCAGCAAAATCAGTTTTTCCGCCTTCAGTGCACCGGCAAGTTTTCCGGCTACCAGGTCGGCATTAATATTGTAAGTTTCACCGTCAAGACCGCTGCCAATAGGTGCGATAACCGGAATGAATTTGTTGTCTTCAAGGGCGGCAATGATGGTTGGGTCGACACTTTCCACTTCGCCAACCATGCCGATATCAAGAATTTCCGGGGTCAATGTATCAGGATTCACTGCCGTCATTTCCAGTTTGCGGGCGCGGATCAGACCGCCATCTTTACCGGTAATGCCAACGGCTTTGCCGCCATAGTGATTAATGTTGGCGACGATCTCTTTATTGACCTTACCACCAAGTACCATTTCGACGACATCCATGGTGGCACTATCTGTTACCCGCATACCTTGTACGAAGCGGCTCTCAATTTTCATCGCTTCCAGGACTTTGCCAATCTGCGGGCCACCGCCATGAACAACAACGGGGTTAAGGCCGATATATTTCATCAGAATAATATCGCGGGCAAACCCTTCTTTAAGCTTTTCATCAACCATGGCGTTGCCACCATATTTGATAACAATGGTTTTCCCGTAAAAACGCTTAATCCAGGGGAGCGCTTCCATCAGCACGTTGGCTTTGCCAATTAATTCTTGCATAATCTGTATAGATCCTTTTATTGCTGCCCTTATGTGGGACAGAAAATTGATTACAATATATAACGAGATAGATCCTCATTCTGGCTAATGTCTGCCAATCGTCGTCGGACCTCTTCGCTGGTAATCTGGATCTCTTTCTGAGTCAGCTCGGGAGCAATAAACGAGAGCTCCTCAAGTAATTTTTCCATAATCGTATGCAGCCTTCTGGCACCGATATTTTCAGTGCGCTCGTTGACCAACTTGGCGATGCGCGCGAGTTCGCGTATAGCATCTTCGTCAAAGTTGAGGCTGATTGCTTCGGTTTTGAGCAATTCCTTGTACTGCTTCAACAGGGCGTTGGTCGGTTCGGTCAGGATACGGTAGAAATCGTCCTCGTTTAAGCTGTCCAGTTCGACCCGAATCGGAAAGCGACCCTGTAATTCAGGAATAAGGTCAGATGGCTTGGCCATATGGAAAGCGCCCGCAGCAACAAACAGAATGTGGTCAGTTTTGACCGCGCCATGTTTGGTGTTGATAGTGCTGCCCTCGACAATCGGCAGAATGTCGCGCTGAACCCCTTCACGAGAGACCTCTGGTCCGTGGGCTCCTTCACGACTGGCGATCTTATCGATCTCATCAATAAAGATGATGCCGCTTTGCTCGGTTCGTTCACGGGCTAAGGTGACAACGTTTTCCATGTCGACCAGTTTTTCAGATTCTTCTTCAATGAGGATCTGACGCGCTTCACTGACCTTGATCCGTTTATGTTTGGTCGTTTTGGGAAACAGGTTGCCGAACATTTCTTTGATGTTCATTCCCATCTCTTCATTACCCTGGGGAGTAAAGACTCCCATGGAGGGCATGTTGCTGACCTGGGTTTCTATTTCGACAAAGCGTTCGTCCAGTTCACCAAGGCGGAGTAGTTTACGCAGGCGATCGCGGGTGTGCTGACGTTGTTCCTGCTTGTCCGGAGAATTATCCGCCTCGCCAGGTAGCAGCAGATCAAGCAGTTTCTCTTCCGCATTAGCTTCGGCCTTGATCTGCATTTTACGTGATTCTTCTTCTTTGACCATGTTGATGGCCAGTTCAAGCAGGTCACGTACCATGCTCTCTACATCGCGTCCGACGTAGCCGACTTCAGTAAACTTGCTCGCTTCAACCTTGATAAAAGGTGCTTCTGCCAGTTTTGCCAGACGACGGGCGATTTCAGTTTTACCGACCCCGGTGGGACCAATCATGATGATGTTCTTCGGGGCAATCTCATCGCGCAGTTCTTCTGGGACCTGTTGGCGCCGCCAACGGTTACGCAGGGCAACCGCGACAGCCCGTTTGGCGTCATTCTGGCCAATGATGTAACGATCCAATTCGGAAACAATTTCTCTGGGGGTAAAATTGGTCACGAAATAACCTCAATAGATATATTGTCATTAGTGTAAATACAAATTTCCGAGGCAATCAGCAGCGCCTTTTCAGCAATTTTTTCTGCCGGAAGGTCAGAATCGCCAACCAGAGCTCGGGCAGCGGCAAGGGCGAAACTTCCGCCTGAACCGATGGCGGCAACGCCATCATCCGGCTCAATGACATCTCCGGCACCGGAAATAACCAGTGTCGAGTCCTTATCGGCTACAATCAATAACGCTTCAAGACGGCGTAAAACCCGATCGGTTCGCCAGTCTTTTGCCAGTGCAACTGCGGCACGTGGAAGATTTCCGCGGAATTCCTGTAATTTTGCTTCAAATTTTTCAAATAGGGTAAACGCGTCGGCAGTACTGCCAGCAAAGCCAGCGACAACACGTTCCTGGTAAAGGCGGCGAATTTTACGCGCACCATGTTTCATAACTGTATTTCCAAGACTGACCTGGCCATCACCGGCCAAGGCGACTTTGCCTTGGTGCCTGACACAACAGATTGTCGTTCCTTTAAACAAAGCTAGACTCCCTTTGATTGGTGGAAAGACGAAACATACCATAAAAAAGTACCGATAAAAAAGAGCTTATATTCGATTATTCCTAAGTTTAGGGCAGGAATTGCTTAAGGGAGGGAGAAATTGTAACGAGACTTTCTATGCCTGGGGTTAGGGGGCAATTGGTTCCAGGGGAAATTCAACCGTTGCTGTTGTTCCTTGATGAGGTTCACTCGACAGGGACAATTGACCGGACATGCTGCGGATAAATTCACGAGCATAGAACAATCCGAGACCAAAACCACGGACTTGGCCGGTATGCTCAGGATCGACCTGGTAAAATTTATTGAAAATCTTTACCAATTCTTGCTTAGGGATGCCGATGCCGGTGTCCTTAATCTGGAGTTTGACCCAATTGCCTGTAATTTCTCCGGTTAGGGAAACGGTGCCACCATCTGGGGTAAACTTAATGGCGTTGTCAAGTAGAGCTCGAATGGCAAAGTTGACGCGTTGCGAGTTGAGCATCAGTGGCTGGTCGGGAATGTCGCTGACGTTAATGTGATAGTCAATGCCACTGCTGGCGGCAATGGGTTCTAGCGCTGCTGCAACCTGCTCGGCAATCTTGCGCAGGTTGATCGCTTCCAGAGTACAATTGTCGTCTTCGAGCGTGGCTTCACTGAAATAAAGCAGATCCTGAATTAATTGTTCCAAATGCAGGGTTTCTGCCTGCACCATGGCGACCATCTGCTGAAAATTTTCATCGTCCGGGCTTTCTATGCCGCTGGCAATGTTTTCAATAAACAGGGAAATTGCTGTGGCCGGGGTTTTCAGCTTATGGGAGATCAGGCCGAGAAAGTCATTTTTCAGCTTGTCGGTACGTTTTAGAGCTGCGAGTTCTTCACGAATTTCTTGTTTTTCCAGAGCCTTATTGACCGTTGTACTGAGTTGCAGAATATTGATTGGTTTATTGATAAAGTCATCAGCCCCCTCTTTCAGGGCTTCTAAGATCAGCTCTTTATCAGAATATCCGGTCATCAGGATAAAACCAAGATCGGGGCGTAAGGAGCGTACCTTGCTGAGGAGTTCTAGCCCGCCAGTATTGGGCATAACAACATCGCTGAGGATCAGATCGACCTCAATATTGGCCAGGGTTCGTAACGCTTCTTCACCATCAGCGGCAAGTAGGGTGTTATGGGTATAAAGGGCACTGGCACACAGTTCCCGGACAATTGGTTCGTCATCGACGATAAGAATGGTTTTGCGTTTGGTGTTGTTGAGTAACTCAGTGATCATCTGTTGATACCTTGGTTGAAATTCCAAATCCTGGAAAAAATAAGCCTTGTCAGGCTGCAATCAAGTATAACAACTCAATAGATATTTTTTTGCTGGTTTGTCATTTTCATGAAAAAATCCTGGTTTGTCAGGTTAATTACAAACCAGGATTTTAGTGTTAAACAAATATTAGTGAATGATTACAGTAATTGTTTTAGTTGTTCTGGTGCCGCATCAAGCAGTGCTTCTATTTTTGAGGTATCGGATCCTCCCGCCTGAGCCAGTTCGGGTTTGCCCCCACCGCGGCCACCAACGATAGCGGCAAGTGGTTTAATCAGATCGCCCGCTTTAACTTTACCAATAAGGTCTTTGGTGACAGCAACCAGCAAGGCAACCTTACCACCGCTTTCAGCGACCAGTACCAGTACCCCTGAGCCAACTTTGTCGCGTAACTGATCAGCAAACTCGCGCAACCCTTTGCCATCGACACCAGGAACCTTAACGGCGAGAAGCTTGACACCCTCAATATCCTGTAACTGATCAAGGAGTTCGTTGCTGCGCTCAGCATTAAGTTTGCTGTTGAGCTGTTCGACTTCTTTCTCCAGCTCCTTCTGATGTTCAACCATTTTCTGAATGCGCATCTCAAGTTGTTGTGGGTCACTTTTGACCAGGTCTGCCAGGCGCTGTACCATCTGTTGTTGCTGGTGAACCAGGTTCAGGGCAGCTTCGCCGGTGACTGCTTCGATGCGGCGAATACCGGCAGCAATGCCACCTTCGCTTAAGATACGGAACAGGCCGATATCTCCGGCTGCGTCAGCATGGGTTCCGCCACACAGCTCTTTGCTATAATCGCCGACTGAAATAACCCGAACTTCATCGCCGTATTTTTCACCAAACAGCGCCATGGCTCCCGACTGTTTGGCCTCGTCGGCACTCATCAGCTGGCTCATAACCTCGGCATTGGCGCGGATTTGGCTGTTGACTTCTTCTTCGATGGCAATGATTTCTGCAGTGGTGACCGGAGAAAAGTGGGTAAAGTCGAAGCGGAGCCGTTCTGGTGTAACCAAAGAACCGGCCTGCTTAATGTGATCGCCAAGGTGCTTTTGCAAGGCGGCCTGCAGCAGGTGGGTTGCGGTGTGGTTAAGAACGATGCGTTGGCGGCGTTCGTCATCAACCTTGATGGTTGCTGTTTCGTTGATTTTGAGCGCCCCGGTAATCACTTCACACTGATGCACAAACAGGTCTGGTAGTGGTTTTTTCGTGTCACTGATAGTTACTGTTGCAGATGTGGTTGTCATGCTGCCAGTATCACCGACCTGGCCACCTGATTCTCCGTAGCAAGGGGTTGTGGTGGTGACAATTTCGACTTTTTCGCCACAGGCAGCTTCTTCGACCAGCTCGCCTTGACGGATAATGGCAACAATTTGACCTTCGTCTTCTTTTTTGTCGTAACCGCTGAAAGTAGTCTTGATACCGTCATCGACCAGTTTTTTGTAGATGCCGGAAATGGCCTCTTCACCAGAGCCCTTCCAGTGTTCACGCGCTTTGGCCCGCTGTTCAGCCATGCACGCTTCAAAACCTTCTTCGTCAAGAGTAAAGCCGTCTTTTTCAACAATGTCAGCGGTCAGGTCGAGGGGAAATCCGTAGGTGTCGTAGAGCTTGAAAACTGTTGCTCCCGGAATGGTTTTTTGACCCTGTTCCGAAAGGGCGGCAATTTCGTCCTGCAAAATTCTCAGGCCGTTACCAAGGGTCTGGATAAAGCGCTCTTCTTCATTCTGAACGACCTTAGCGACAAAGTCTTTACGGCCAGCTTCTTCAGGGTATGCATCAGCCATCGATTCGAGAACGTAAATAGCCGTTTGGTACAGCACGGGGTCTTCAAAGCCAAGCATTTTCGCGTGGCGCATGGCACGGCGCATGATGCGGCGCAGGACGTAGCCCCGGCCTTCATTACTAGGCATAACGCCATCAGCAATCAGGTAGGCGGTAGCGCGGCTGTGGTCGGCCATAACCCGCATAGAAACATCGTCTTCATCGATTTTACCGTAGCTTTTACCTGATAATTTTTCGATGTAGGCGATGATGTTACGCAACAGATCAGTATCGTAGTTGGACTGGACACCCTGCATAACAGTGGTAATTCGTTCCAGACCCATACCGGTATCGACGGCTGGTTTAGGCAGTGGAATCAATTCGCCATCGGGCTGACGATCGAATTGCATGAAAACGTTATTCCAGATTTCCATGTAGCGGTCGCAGTCACAGCCGACGGTACAGTCGGGTGAATCGCAACCAATTTCCGGACCGTTGTCATAAAAGATTTCTGAACAGGGGCCACAAGGTCCGGTGTCGCCCATTTGCCAGAAATTGTCTTCTTCAAAACGGAAAATACGCTCGCGCGGTACCCCTTCTTGATTATGCCAGATATCAGCAGCTTCATCGTCATTGGTGTAAACCGAAACATAGAGCCGATTTTTGTCCAGTTTAAGATCTTCTGTCAGGAACGACCAGGCAAAGGAAATCGCATCTTTTTTGAAGTAATCGCCAAAGGAAAAATTGCCGAGCATTTCAAAGAAAGTGTGGTGACGGGCGGTACGACCAACATTTTCAAGGTCGTTGTGCTTGCCGCCGGCCCGGACACATTTTTGCGAGGTTGTCGCACGGACATAGGCACGTTTTTCGGCACCGAGAAAACAGTCTTTAAACTGGTTCATGCCTGCATTGGTGAAAAGCAGGGTCGGGTCATTGTGGGGAACCAGTGAGGAGGATGACACAATGGTGTGTCCTTTGTCCTCGAAAAACTTGAGAAACCGAGCGCGAATTTCATTACCAGTGAGCATGGTCGCTGACCTTTCTTATTACGGATTTCGGGCCATCCGTATTTGGTGGATGGCAACATCGTTCAGCTCTGAAGCAAAAACCGGTTATTTTTCGCAAGATTAAAGGAATCAGGGGGCTTATTGGCCAGTGCTTTTTTTTGCCTGCACGGGCTCATGTCCTGATTGACGCTGTGATTGCGGAAAAGGCTGGTTTTTCGGACAGAGACTATAGCAAATCATTTCAAATTATGAAGTAAACGCAGTTGAACATGGGATGATAATAGAATTAGCTTAGATTGAAAAGGTTTTTGTCGCGTAATTGGTCTGTTTCGCAGAGTTGTTTTTTATCGGTAAGTATATTTTAGTGTTCGTAGAGATCTGTTAACTTTAAACGAGAAGATGACAAAAAGTGAAATGCTAGCCTTGCGTTTGACCTTCGTCCCTGTTTATCAGATTTGGTCGAGCCGATTAGCTATGGAGATAGGCTTTACTCTTTAAGTGCTGGTTTCACGTAGGATGGTGAAGATTAAATCAAGGGCAAAGCCGCGCCGTTGTAGATAACCGACAACCCGACGGCGCTCTTTGTCGCTAGCCTGGTCGTAAGAGAATTGACTGAAGCGGCGTTCGAGCAGGTCGCGCATGACCTGTTCAGGAGGGATTTCCGCGGCAATATCGTCCAGAGCCTGGCAGGCAGTAGCTTCATCAATGCCACGTTGCTTTAAATCAAGCATGATCTTACGACCTACACCTTTGCCGCTTTGAGCCAGACTACGGGCTCGTGCCAGGGCATAACGTTGATCATCGAGATAGCGATACTCGTGACATTTATCGATAGCGCCATCGATATCGCTTGTAGAAAAGCCGAACTTGGCCAGTTTGCGGCGTAGTTCGGCTTCACTTAAGTCCCGGCTGCTGAGCAACCGCAATGCCGAGGTAAAAGGATCAGAAGCGTTCGATTTCGACGTTTCCATTACTGTCCATACCTTCGTTGGAATTTGGGGGTGACTTTTCTTCTTCTTCTTTGCCCCGCTCGAAATCACTCCAGGAAGTGTCCGAGGTCGAGTCGATACCTGAGAACTTTAGCTTGAAGTCATCAGGGTTGGAGCTTTGGCGTAATGCTTCTTCGTAAGTGATCACTTCACGTTTTACCAGATCCATCAAGGCTTGATCAAAAGACTGCATGCCGTAGGTGGTATACCCTTGGGCGATGGCATCTTTTAACTGAATGGTTTTTTCGCGGTCGTCGATCAGTTCTCGCACCCGCGCGGTGGAGATCATGACCTCAACAGCAGCAACCCGACCCTGGCCTTCGCGACGCGGAATAAGGCGCTGGGAGATGACCCCTTTGAGAACATTGGCCAGTTGCAAGCGGATATGCCTTTGTTGATGAGGAGGGAACATGGAGATAATCCGCGAAATTGTTTCCGGGGCATCAATAGTGTGCAGGGTGGACAACACCAAGTGGCCTGTTTCTGCCGCTGCAAGAGCTGTTTCTGCGGTTTCCAGGTCGCGCATCTCACCAACCAGAATAACATCAGGATCCTGGCGGAGAGCACTTTTTAGTGCGGGTGCAAAACCGACCGTATCAAAGCCGACCTCACGCTGGTTGATAATGCATTTACGATCGCGGTGTAGGTATTCGATAGGGTCCTCAACCGTAACAATATGAGCGGTGCGGTGACTGTTGATGTGGTCAATCATGGCCGCTAAGGTGGTTGATTTACCGGAGCCGGTAGCTCCGGTGACCAGTACTAGCCCACGCTGCTCCTGAGCGATCTTTTTCAGGATTTGAGGCATCAGCAGATCGTCAAGGCTAGCCACTTTAAAGGGAATAGCCCGAAATACAGCAGAGACCGTGTTACGCTGCAAAAACACATTAACCCGAAAACGGCCCAAGCCTGGCACACCATAAGCAAGATCGATTTCACCAACCTCTTCAAATGTGGCGCGCTGACGATCACTCATGATTCCTTCGCACATACTGCGCACCGCTTCTGCTGTCAGGCGCGGAGCCTTGGGGAGTGGCCTCAGAGTGCCGTCAATTCTGAACACCGCGGGCAAGCCCGCTTTAATGTGAATATCAGAAGTATTAGACTTAAGGGCCATGGCCAGAATATCATTCAGGTTCATAATCCCATCCTATATTAGTACTTTACAGTTAAATGAGTGCTGCTATCGTTACAGCCTACAGCCTACAGCCTACAGCCTACAGCCTACAGCCTACAGCCTACAGCCTATTCCTATTCCTATTCCTATTCCTCAGTGTCCTCTGCTGATACTGATTTTCCACCCCCGATACCATATAGTTCACGCAGGGCTGCTTCTATTTCATCAGTCGTTTCAGGGTGCTCACGCAGATACTGCTTGGCATTTTCACGCCCCTGTCCAACGCGTTCCCCTTTATAAGAGAACCAGGACCCACTCTTTTCGACAATATCATTATCTACGCCAAGGTCAAGGACGTCACCTTCGCGGGAAATACCCGTTCCATACATGATATCAAATTCTGCCTGCTTAAATGGTGGAGCCACTTTATTTTTTACCACCTTGACTCTGGTCCGGCCACCAATGACGTCTTGCCCTTGCTTAAGCGAGGCGATACGCCGGATGTCGAGGCGTACGGAAGAATAAAATTTAAGCGCATTACCGCCGGTGGTTGTTTCTGGGTTACCGAACATGACACCGATTTTCATGCGGATCTGGTTGATAAAAATAATACTACAGTTCGACTTGCTGACAATACCGGTCAGTTTCCGTAGCGCCTGGGACATAAGGCGTGCTTGCAGACCCATGTGTGAGTCCCCCATTTCGCCTTCAATTTCAGCGCGTGGGGTCAGGGCAGCAACGGAGTCGACGACCAAAATATCAATGGCACCACTGCGTACCAGCATCTCAGTAATTTCCAGAGCTTGTTCACCGGTGTCGGGCTGGCTGACGAGAAGGTCGTCAGCTTTGACACCGAGGTGCTGTCCATATTGAATATCAAGGGCGTGTTCAGCATCAACGAAAGCTGCAACACCACCTTTTTTCTGAACCTCAGCAACAATATGCAGGGCCAGGGTCGTTTTGCCTGATGATTCAGGGCCAAAGATTTCAATGATGCGCCCTTTGGGGATACCACCGACTCCTAAGGCCAAATCAAGGCTTAAAGCCCCGGTTGAGATGGTTTCAACGGCAGGGACTTGATAGTCGGAACCGAGACGCATAATGCTCCCTTTACCGAACTGTTTTTCAATCTGCCCCATGGCCAGGTCGAGGGCCCGTTTACGATTTTCGTCTGACATATATTCCTCCAGCATCTATAAAATAATGCAAAAGCGTTAAAATTAATCGTGGGTATTGGTAGCAATCAAATCTTAGGTACAGTCTACACAGTGGAGTGACAGATTATGTCATTCTACCGCAGGCTGTCAGACTGGTGAGCCCTCCGATATGAATCATAAAGGTTTTCCAATCTTCTGTCGAGGGCAATTCTGCGCTCTGTAATGGCTTTTTTCAGACACTCAGCTGCAGCACAAAGCGGCGAATCCATTCCAGGGCCATATAGGCACTCATCAGTTGCACCTGGTTGCGATCGCCACTGAATTGATAGCGTTTGACATGGACATTATCTGCCGTTGCCAGGGCGATATAAACGGTTCCAACCGGTTTCTGTGGACTGCCGCCATCGGGGCCGGCAACACCGGTTATCGCCACAGCTAAGTCGGTTTTGCTGGTGGCGCGGAGACCACTCGCCATGGCGTGGGCACATTCTTCGCTGACCGCTCCGTGGCGGTCGAGAATGTGCTGTGGCACACCAAGCCAGCCCATTTTCGCTGAATTGGCGTAGGTGACACCACCCCGTTCAAGAAACGCTGACGCGCCAGGCTGACTGGTAAACATGCTGGCAAGCAAGCCGCCAGTACATGACTCGGCCAGGGACAGGGTCAGCTTTTCGCGGATCAGCATAGCGCCAACCTGTGCAGCTGGTGTCTCACCGTCCCTGGCCATGACATGTGGTCCCAGGTCTTTAAGAATCAGCATTTCAGCCGTATCCAGCTGTTGACAGGCGTCAGCCCCATTGGCTTTCAATTTAAGATGCACCAGCGGGTAGTCAAGGCCAAAAGCAACTTCGACACCGGTAGGCAGATCTGCGTAAGGAATCATTTTGTTAATGCGTGGTTCCGGTAATCCAAAAATTTTATAAGTCCGCAGTTGCAGGGGGTGCGCTTCTGGAACTTCCTGGGCGAGCAATGGCACGATCGATTGTTCGAGCATCGCTTTCATCTCTTTGGGAACGCCAGGCAAAAAGAATAGCTGACAGTTTAAATGGCGTAGACTAAAGCCGGGAGCCGTTCCGATACTGTTGGGGATCGGAACTGCCCATTGAGGCAATAATGCTTGTCTTTCATTGCTTGGTTCCATGGTGCGATTGCGCGAACTGAACCAGTTGCGCACCATCTCCATGGCAACTTCGTTGATTACCTGGGGCTGATTAAAAGCGCGGGCGGCAGCGCGGGCGGTAAGGTCATCGCGGGTTGAGCCTAATCCACCGGTGACAATAATATAGGGCACATGGGCAGCAAGATACTTGAGTGCGGCAATGATCTCTTTTTCCTGATCAGGAACGGCGAGAGAGCAGCGCAAGCGAAATCCGTAGCGTGACAGGATTTCGGCAATCGTGCTGGTGTTGGTGTCGGCAATTTCACCGTTGAGTAGTTCATCCCCGGTGGTGAGGATGGCGATATCGTAATTAGACATGAGGTTTTCCTCTATTTTAGCTGAACAGGGCCAGGCAAATACGTAGCACTAGTGCGGCATAGATGCCTGCCATGACGTCGTCGAGGGTGACTCCGGCACCATTTTTCATTTCCCGATCAAACCAGCTGACTGGCGGAGGTTTGAGGATGTCAAAAACACGGAACCAGATAAATGCCAGTACTGCTGTGCCAAAACTGTAGGGGAGAAATGCCGTCGTTACCAGATAGCCGACCAGCTCATCGATAACGATGCGTCCATCATCCGCTTCGTGAAAAATATGGCCAGCCTGTTCGCAGACCCAGAAACTTAAAAAGATCAGCGCGATCAAGGTAAGAAACTGAATGAAAAAGGAGGCGTGGGACAGATAGTAGAAAAATGGTATGCCCAACAGGGTGCCGAAGGTTCCTGACGCTACAGGTGCATAGCCCAGTCCGCCATTACTGGCCAAAAACAGAATCAGACCACGAAATCTGGATGATGTTTGATCAGGTTCAGGCATGTTGATGTCCTCCATGAAGGTCAAGTTGTGTATAGGCGGTATTTTCGACCAGACGATAAATCTGCTGCAGTGGTTGACCGCTTTGACGAGCTAGTTCACGACAGTCGTCGTACTCAGCGGTGAGGCGCAGAAACTGCTTGCCAGTATATAAAAGTTTAACCCGAGCCGGGCCGAATTCGGTGCGTATTGTCGCACTGCTGCGATTGAGTCGATAACGCTGCTGTAAGCTGCTACGCACCCCGATGGCACTGCTCTCGGTCAGAATAACCTCTGCCAGGTGGTCAGCCTGGCATGGTTCGCAGACGACGGTCAACAGGTTGCCGGGCCGGTTTTTCTTCATCTGTAATGGTGAGTAGCCTGCGTCGAGTGCTCCCGCAGCGAGCAGGCGTTCCATCAGGTGGCCGAGCAATTCGGGAGTGCTATCATCAATATGGGTTTCTAATACCTGGACTTTGTTGATTTCAGGCAGTGCCGCAGGAGTTTCGAAGAGAATGCCACGCAGCAGGTTCGGGCGATCGTCCAGGTCCCAGCCACCAACGCCATATCCTGTTGCTCCCAATGGTAACGGTGGTAATGGCCCGAATTCGGCTAATTCAGCAACGATCGCTGAACCGGTCGGGGTGACCAGTTCTTTGTCGATGCCACTGTCACAGATCGGTTTACCGCGCAGGATTTCCAGGGTCGCAGGCGCAGGTAGTGGGAGTGCCCCATGGGCGCAACGTGACATACCTCGTGACAGGGGCAGGGGGGTGCAACGTAGTAACTGAATATCAAGAATGTCCAGACCGATAGCGACGCCGGTTAGATCAACGATGGCATCAACGGCTCCGACTTCATGAAAATGAACCGCATCGATAGCGATGCCGTGGACCTTTGCCTCTGCTTCCCCCAGGCGGCGGAAGAACTTGCGCGCCATTTGTCGGGCCGCCGGGGCAAGAGCACTCTCTTTTAGCATGGTGTCGATGCTGCTCCAGGTGCGATGGTGGTGATCTTCATCACAGTGGACATGGCAGCGACAGCCTTCAATGCCGTGGCGTTTCTCACGCTCGACCTCGAGGCGATAGCCACTGGTCGGCAGTTTGGCCAACTCCTGCTCAAGATCTGCTAATTTTAGCCCCAGGTCGATGAGCAGACCAAGGAACATGTCTCCGGAGATACCGGAAAATGTATCAAGATAAAGAGTCTTCATAAGTTTGACACTTTCATGGAGTAATATCAGGGAAGCCTGTTGATCCTGTGGGCAGCGAAGGCAGCACCAAAGCCATTATCGATATTCACTACGGTCAGACCACTGGCGCAGGAATTCAGCATGCCGAGCAGTGCGGCCACACCGGCGAAGGCGGCACCATAACCAACCGAAGTAGGGACGGCGATAACCGGTTTTTCGACCAGGCCACCAACGACGGAAGGGAGCGCTCCTTCCATACCGGCAACGACGATCAGGATCGCTGCATCACGTAATAATTGCTGGCGGGCGAACAGCCGGTGAATACCAGCAACGCCAACATCGACAAGCTCTTCCACCTCATTACCGAGCATCCGTGCGGTTATGGTTGCTTCTCTGGCGACCGGAAGGTCGGATGTTCCGGCACAGATAACCAGGACCTTCCCTTTGCCACTGGGGTTAAGTGGTTGTTTGACCAGGCAGAAGGTTCGGGCCAGCGGGTCGTACTCGCCCTCGGTATAGTGCTGTTTAAGCGTTTCAGCTTTCTCCGCGCTGACGCGGGTAACTAGAATATTACGCTCTTTTTTTTCCATCGCGGCGAGAATAATCAGCAGTTGATCAATCGTTTTGCTTTCACCGAAAATGACTTCGGGAGCTCCCTGCCGCAATTCACGATGATGATCTATCTGAGCAATACCAAGATCTTCGAATGGTAGGGTTTTAAGCCGTTCGACGCTATCTTCAATAGTGATTTTTCCAGCGACGACGGCCTGCATAAATTGGGTGAGTTCATGCTGGTTCATAGTCATCCTTTGCAAATAAAAACTTGTCTATCATAGCAGACTCTTTCGATTTGCCAAAGATTTCAGGTGCTATTCTGCAAGTAAAATTATTTCTGTTTTCAGACTCATTGACCTGGTAAAGAAAACAAGCTAGGCTGCTGCTGAAAATTGTGGAGATGATATATGGATACAGAAGAGTTTGACGCTTACGAAGATGATTACGTCAGTAAAACCCGGCGTAAAAAGCAGGCCAAAGAGGTCGAGCAGGTTGCCGAGCGCCTTGTGGCTATGCCAGCCAATCAGGTGAATAAGCTCGCTTTACCCGATAGTGTAGCGGGGGAATTGACTTTGGCCCGGGATACTGCCGGAAGAAGTTCGCAACGCCGTCAGATCAAGCATTTGGCTGGGGTGTTGCGCAAGCGTGAAGACGTTTTTGAGGATCTTTTACGACAACTGGATGACATTGATCAGGTGGCGCGTCAGGATCGTAAGCAGTTTCATCAGGTCGAGGCATTGCGTGACCGGATCTGTCAGGAAGCAACTTTTACTGCCGCCTGTAACGAATTACAGGAGCTTGCTCCACGTATTAATATGAAGGTTATTACCCGCTTGGCGCGCTCTGTTCACGAGCATGAAGATCGACGTGCTTACCGTGAAATATTTAAGCGGATCAAGCAGGAAATCGACGCCAACAACGATGATGCATAGAGCCCCTTTCATCTCGCTTGTAAGTGTGTTATATTTAATCGGTTAAATCAAATTGAGACGCCACCCCGCCAGGGTGCCCCGTCTCTTCCCGCAAGAGATTCGTTGAGAAGTTCGCCCAGTGTGTACTTCGAAGAAACTCTTTCCTCTCAGAGTAGCACCAGATGTTGCAGTTCCTGCTTTATCCGGTTGCGGGTTGCTCTGTTCTTATTACAAACGAATACGTGTTGTTTTCGGGTCACGGCCTTGTTTGTCGTTGCTCCCCCTATTTTGTCTGTTTGCTTCGCTTAAGCCGTGCCCCTCATTGTTTTCAGCACACGCTGTTATTTTTTTCAATCTATCCGTGTATTCAAGTGCTGAAAAAATCAGGAGTTTTTATGGGTAAGAAAGTTAAAGTCGAAGTAAAGAACTTATTCAAGATTTTTGGTCCAAATCCTAAACAGGCCATGAAACTGCTTAAGCAGGGGCTGGAAAAGGCCGAAATCTTTGAAAAAACTGAAACCACTATCGGTGTTCAGGATGCCAGCTTTGAAATCTACGAGGGCGAAATCTTTGTCATTATGGGGCTTTCCGGATCGGGAAAGTCGACCATGGTGCGGATGATTAACCGTCTTATTGAGCCGACTAGCGGACAGGTTTTCATTGATGGAGAAGAACTGACATCGATGAATAGTGATCGTCTGGTTAAGGTCCGGCGGAAAAAAATGAGTATGGTGTTCCAATCCTTTGCATTGATGCCACACATGACGGTGTTACAGAATGCTGCCTTTGGTCTTGAAATGGATGGAGTGGACAAAAATGTGCGTGAAGAACGTGCGCTTAAAGCTCTTGAACAGGTTGGTCTGGAAGCCTGGGCAGACAGTTATCCAAATGAGTTGTCCGGCGGGATGCAACAGCGGGTCGGTTTGGCGCGTGGTTTGGCGGTTGACCCTGATGTGCTGCTGATGGATGAGGCCTTTTCGGCTCTTGATCCTTTAATCAGAACAGAGATGCAGGATGAGCTGCTCAAGCTGCAGGCCAAGGCGAAGCGTACCATCGTTTTTATTTCCCACGATCTTGACGAGGCGATGCGGATTGGTGATCGCATTGCCATTATGGAAGGTGGTCGCGTTGTGCAGGTTGGTACCCCGGAAGAAATTCTGCAGAATCCTGCTGACGATTATGTCCGGGCCTTTTTCCGTGGCGTTGATCCAACCAATATTCTGACCGCTGGTGATATTGCTACCGACACTCACGTGACCATTGTCGTAACCGAAGGGAATAGCCCGCGGGCAGCGTTGCAGCGCCTGATCAGAAATGATCGTGACTTCGGTTATGTCATTGACAGTGAGCGCCAGTTTCTTGGGGTCGTTTCTACCGATTCTTTGCGTGATCTGATTGATACTCCGGATAAACCGCAGAAACTGTCATCAGCTTACCTGGAAGAAGTTGTTCCTGCCGGTGCCGATGATTCTATGCAAGACATTCTTGCTGAGGTCGCGAGCCATGCCTGGCCGTTGCCAATCGTTTCAAGCAGCGGGCGTTACGTCGGTTCAGTATCGAAAAATCTGTTTTTAAGAACTCTGCAGCGAAATGAACCAGTTGAAAACGATACAGCTGAAGACGTTCCTGCTAATACAGAGCAAAAGGTTTAATTTATGAGTTGGTTAAATTTTGATGAGCAATTAATCCCTCTTGATAGCTGGGTTCAGGACGCTGTTAACTGGCTGGTTTTCAACTACCGTGATTTTTTTCAACTGCTTAAAGTCCCGATTGAGTTATGTCTGAACGGTCTGGAGTGGTTCCTGACCGCTCTGCCGCCAGTTGTTGTTATTCTTCTGTTCGCTATTGCAGCCTGGAAGTTTGCCAGTAAGGGCGTGGTCGTTTTTACCGTGCTGACTTTTCTTTTGACCGGTTATCTAGGTCTTTGGGAAGAGACGATGATCACCTTGGCGATGGTCATAAGTTCGGTATTTTTCTGTGCCCTGGTTGGTATCCCGCTAGGTATTCTTGCTGGCCGCAGTGATCGTTTTGAAGTCTATCTGAGACCTTGTCTCGATGCCATGCAAACGACTCCTGCCTTTGTCTATCTGGTTCCGGTTGTCATGCTTTTTAGTATCGGTACCGTTTCCGGTATTTTGGCCACAATTGTTTTTGCTCTGCCGCCAATTATCCGTTTAACCAGTCTTGGGATTCGTCAGGTTCATCCCGAACTGGTAGAGGCTGCCCTTGCTTTCGGTGCGACCTCGCGGCAAGTTTTGTTCAAAGTACAATTCCCACTAGCATTGCCATCTATTATGGCAGGATTGAACCAGACTCTTATGATGGCTCTTTCTATGGTCGTTATCGCAGCTATGATTGGTGCTGGTGGGTTAGGGAACCCTGTTGTTCAAGGGTTGAATACATTAGAAATTGGCCTGGCGACTATCGGTGGTTTATCCATTGTTCTGCTCGCTATGGTTCTTGATCGTATTACCCAAGGGTTTGGTAAAAAGTAAGTTTCTTTAAATTCAACAATAAGGAGATAATGATGAAACGTTTATTAATGGTAATGTTGCTGCTTAGCCTGGCTATGCCAGCTTTTGCTTCGAGTGATCAACCGGGTAAAGGTGTAAAAGTGCAGCCTGCCCGTGCTACCTGGAATACTGGTTATTTTCAGGAAGCTATTGTTCGTGCTGGGCTTAAAGAGCTTGGTTATGACGTGAAAGCTCCAAAAGAACTGCAAAACCCGCTTTTCTATCAGTCAGTTGCTTTAGGTGACGTTGATTACTGGACCAACGGTTGGTTCCCCAACCATGACAGCCAGATCCCTAAAATGGGTGCCGACCGCATTGAAAAAGTTGGTTATGTCGTGAAAGCCGGTGGTCTCCAGGGTTACCTGGTATCAAAAGCTGAGGTTGAGAAATACAATATTAAATCTCTTGACGATTTCAAGCGCCCTGAAGTTATGAAAGCATTTGATGCTAATGGCGATGGTAAAGCTGATTTGACTGCCTGCCCTCCAGGCTGGGGTTGTGAAAAAGTTATCACTCATCATTTTGATGTTTACGACCTGGATGAATACATTAATCCGGTTAAAGCAGGTTATTCTGCCAGTATGGCTGACACCATTGCTCGTTATAATAGTGGAAAACCTATTTTCTTCTATACCTGGGCACCAAACTGGACCATCTTTAAACTTAAGCCGGGTAAAGATGTTATGTGGATCAATGTTCCTAAGATCATGCCTAAAGAGTCTCAGAAGGCCGGTGAGGATCGTATGACCGTCAGTGGTATCGCTGGTGCCGTTACCGATCCACTGAAAGCTGGTTTTGTTGTCAGTGATATTCGTGTTGTTGCTAATAAAAAGTTCCTCAAGAAAAACCCTGCTGCTGCTAAATTTTTCGAGGTTTTTACCCTCAAACTGGCTGATATCAACGAGCAGAACACCAAAATGCAAGATGGTGAAAAATCACAAAAAGATGTTGAGCGTCACGCTCAGGAGTGGATTGCTGGCCATCAGGATCAGTGGAATGAGTGGTTGGCCGCTGCGCGCGCTGCAGCCAAGTAATTTCTGCCTGGAAGGCGCCCTTTTTCACCAGCTCGGCGTCAATCTGTGCATTCGTTTGTGCGACGTAAAGTACTACGTCTCCGCGCGAATGTTTGATTTCCTTGATCTGGCAAAAAATTGCATCCTTCCAAATCAGAAATTGATAGTTTTTAGTCGGAAAGGTTTCTTTTCCGCTGTGGCGTTGATAGACTTTCCCTACTCATAAACTCGTATCCCCCTTATGAAATAGGGGGGACTCAAGGGGGGTAAATGGAAGTCCTTGATTTCCTGGGCACAACGAAAAATCGCTCTATTCCAATCTGAAAACTATCGGTTAAATATTAAATTTAAACAAAAAGCCGTGGCATTGCCCACGGCTTTTTGTGTTGTATCTTGTAATTTCTTACTCAGTCTGAGCTTCTAATTCTTATAGCCAATCGCTCCTGCTGGTTGTGATTGTCCTTCAACTTTAAAGCGGTAGAGCAATTCGCGCAGGTAATTCGCCTGGCTGGACAATTCCTGACTGGTGGCAGCACTCTCTTCAGCCGATGCGGTATTTTGCTGTATGGTTCCGTCAATCTGGGTTAGCCCTTGGTTAATTTGATTAATTCCTTCTGCCTGCTCTTTTGCCGCTATGGCAATATCGTCAATCAAGCCACTGACTTGGCTGATGTTGGTGACAATAATAGACAGGGCTTCAGAGGTTTCCTGAGCGATTTGAGTGCCATTCTGTGATTTTTCAACCGACCCCAGAATCATCTGGGTTGTCTCTTCGGCCGCTTTAGCACTGCGAGCAGCAAGATTTCTAACTTCTTCAGCAACAACCGCAAAACCTTTACCATGTTGTCCTGCGCGAGCTGCTTCTACAGCAGCATTGAGGGCTAGTAAATTGGTCTGGAAGGCAATTTCATCGATAACTTTAATGATTTTACTGATATTTTTAGCAGAGTCATTTATGTCCGTCATGGCGGCAATCATCTGGTTCATTTTTTCGTTGCCGGCTTCAGCGGATGTCTTGGCCTGGTCTGAAAGGGTGTTCGCTTCGTTGGCGTTGTCTGAACTCTGTTTTATCTGTCCGCCAATCTCACTCATTGAGCTGCTAATTTCTTCGAGTGCTGCTGCTGATTGCGTCGCACCTTCAGAAAGTGTGTTGCTTGAACCGGCAACTTGTTGACTGCCAGAGGTAATATGATCGCTGGCTCCCTGGATCTGACTGACCAGATCTTTTAAACCATTGGTCATACTAAGCAGAGCGTTGCCAAGAATATCCTCTGCTGATGCTGGTTTGATTGTAACGGTCAAATCTCCGTCAGCAATACGGCTGGTCTGTTGCGCATAATTGTTGAGTTGCCCGGCCATCGTGTCTAGAGAGGCGGCGAGTTCTCCAATTTCATCTTTACTCTTGTAATTAAGACGTTTGGCTAATTTTCCCTGGGCTAATTCTTCTGCAACTGTCTTTAGGTGCTGAAGCGGACGCACAAGCTGACGGGTTAAAACAATAACAGTTGGAACAACAAGAATGATAAACAAACCGATCAGGATAATACCACTCCAGAACAGAATCGGGTTAATCTTATTGTTCATAGTCGTTGTCAGAAGCGTTGTTTTGACATCGATATCATCGATATAGACCCCGGTTCCTATCATATAGTTAGTGCCTGGGATCAGGCGGGCATAACTGAGCTTTTTGACGACGTCATTGGTTGGCGGTTTGGGCCACACATATGTCACAAAACCTCCACCTTCCTTGGCTTTGGCGATAAGATCCTTAATCAGATAAACCCCATTTTCATCTTTCATTCCAATTAAACTTTTACCCTGTAGCTCCTTTTTGGGTGGTAGTGATATGCAAACTCCAGAAGAATCGTAGATGAAAAAGTAGCCAGATTTGTTATCTAGAAAGCGTATAGGGTCATTGACAGCGCGAAGTTTATCTATAATAACCTGGCTATCGGTTTCGCCTTTTATTGTTGCTCCCATGGCCAGGGCCGTACTGTCAATCAAAGATTTCAGTTGTTCTTGGTAGCCCTGATTCATGACCTGTTCAACCTGAACCAGTGCTTCGTTTTTAACGATATTTATAGCCTGCCGACCCGTAAAGATACTGATTCCTGCAAAAAAACAAATAATGAGAACCAAAACCCATATTTTTGCACCAATTTTTAGGTTTTTCATGTGTCACTCCTGGAAATGAGAAGACCCCTCAAAATAAACATTAAACGGTGCTAACTATACCGGAGGGTAGGACGGTAGTCAAGGAAAGATTAAAAGAAATGAATGTTCTTTTTTGAGGCAGAAAATAAAAAGCTCCGGTTATTAACCGGAGCCTTGAAATGCTATTTTTTATATTGTCAAAAATAAATACGAGGAATTTCAGCCAATTAGATCCAGAGCTGTTTGTTCCATTTCGTCACTGGTTTTCATGGCGTTTATGTTTGCTTTATAAGCGTTTGTTGTTGTCACCATATCAACCATTTCCTCACCTAAATCGACATTCGATAATTCCTGCATGGTTCCATCTTCGGCAGTGATCATAACACCCGGCGTTGAAACAGGTTGAACGCGGGATGTTACTGATCCATTTGGTCCCGCTTGCAGTTCGGCTGTCGATTTTTTAAATTCTTTGGTAGCACTGTTAGCAACGTTGTTGGCAGTAACATTTTGTTTATTTTCGAGTGCCTGTAAGGCAGAAACATTGGATTCGATACTCAGGCCCATAACGACCTCCTTAGGGAAAAGTTCGATGTAAGTATCTCAAAAACCGTATATTTTGTCAATATTAATTGGTTGGGGCTAATGGTTGGCTGGTATCTTGTTAAGATGAAATGTGAAACTGTTATTTAATGGGCTGAAAATTGTTTGGCCACTCCGGAATCCAGCCCAATTCAATTAAGGCAAACAAGCCAATGAGAACTGCTTCAGCGGCGTCGTGACGTAAGGAAGTTGGTTTTTTGCCACCAAGGTCGGTGATGACCTGCCGCGCGAGGGTGTCGGCTTCTTTTTTAGCAGTGTTGCGGTTGTTGTGTTGACGTTGGTAAAAGAATTGCGGACGCCAATGATGGGCTTGTAATTGACGAACCGCAATAGCGAGCTTTTGAGCATCTTTAATCCAGATATCCGCTAGTTGCCCGCCACCTTCCAGGTAAAGGTGAGTAGGACGCGGTTGTTGGCGTAGTATAGATGCAACCAGTTTCTTCAGAGTAGCTGGGTTGGGCACATGGTGCGAACGATACCAGAGTAGTTGCTGATCAGAAGAGAAGAAAGCCAGCCCCGTGTGCAGACCGATATCAACAGCTAAAAGGTAGTGAGGGTTCTCGGCCATTTATTCGCTGTAAGCAGCTTTGGTCTTTTCCATCTGCTCGGCATAGTGAGAAAGAAGGGTGCGGCGCGATAACATATACAGGACCAGGCCAGGATTCTGTTTGTCGACGACAGGAATCTCTTCCAGATTCTGCTCAGTCAATTTTTTCATAACCGAAGTCAAATGTTCCTCTGGTGCTGCGGTAATGACACTACGCGTGGCTATATCGTTGGCAATAACCAGGGTGGGTGGAATATCTTCATTAAGGATACGACGAATATCATTAATAGAGAAGATTCCAGTCATGTGGTTGTCTCTGTTGACAACAGGGTAGTAGGCGGTTTTTGCAGCAGCGATGCGATTCAATATTTCAGGTAAGGGCATTTCTTCTGGAATGGTCGTCGGTTTTACCCCTTTTGTAGCGAGATCTCCCACTTTGATGCCGGCCAGAATATCGATAACAAAATCGCCCATGTGAGCAGGGGATTGGAAACGGTTAGCCACCTGTTTTTCATAAATGGTGTTTTTCCGCATGACCAGCATGGCAACAACACAGACCAGCATGAGAGGTGCTAACAGACTGTAGTTGCCGGTTAATTCACTGACCATAATCAGGGTTGCAATGGGGGCGTTGGCGACTCCGGCAAAAAAACCGGCCATGCCGACCAGCACATAGGCGCGCGGGTCTTGTACCAGGGCGGGGAAAATAATTTCAGCTGTGGCACCAAATGTGCCACCAAGCATGGCGCCAATAACCAGGCTGGGAGCGAAAACACCACCAGAGCCGCCGGAAGAGATCGTCAGACTCGTCGCGACAACTTTGGCGATAGCGATCAGCAACATGACCCATAAAGCTACTTTACCGTAAAGAGCGGCTTGCACCCAGCCATAGCCGGAGCCAAGTACCTGAGGAATAAACAGCGCCATAAGGCCAAGCAAAAGACCGCCAATAGCGGGTTTAAAGTGATTCGGAACGGGAATTTTATGGAAGAGAGTGCGTACTCCATAGAAGAATTTGACATAGAAAACGCCAAACAGCGCACAGACAACTCCAAGGAGCAGATAGAGAAGTAATTCGGATGGATTTTCAAAACTGAAATCAGGAGTTGCCAGCAGTGGCGTCCAGCCAGTAACCGCACCAAACAGGGAGTAAGCAACGATAGATGAAATGATACATGGAATGAGTCCTTCATGCTCAAACTCAGGATCGCGGTAAAGCACCTCAACCGCAAATAAAGCGCCTCCCAAAGGAGAACGGAAGGTTGCACCAACCCCCGCGGCCATTCCGGCAAGCAGTAAAATCCTGCGATCTTTAACCGTCAAGCCCAGGCGGGTTGCAACGTAGGAGCCAAAACCCGCACCAATTTGGGCAATAGGCCCCTCCCGACCTGCTGAACCACCGGTGCCAATTGTGACAATTGATGCAATGGTTTTAACAATCGGTACCCGACTGCGGATAACCCCGCCCTTACGGTGAAAAGCTTCCAATGCACCGTCGGTACCATGCCCTTCGGCTTCCGGGGCATAGGTATATACCAGCCAACCTGAAAATAAACCGCCCAAGGCAGGGATCAGGAACAGGCACCAGCGATAATGAGCACTTAAGCTGTCAATAAAGTAATTAAAGTGTTCGGCCGGGGCACCTTCAAGGGGAGGGTGGAAGTTGCCGACTTTACCGAGCATAAGGTGCTCAAGACCGTTGGTCGCAAAGTAGAAGAATAAAGCGCCGCAGCCAGCGACTATACCGACCAGAACAGCAAGAATAAGCAGTCGAAACCCGGTTTTGGCGAGAATTTTGGTGATTCCTGGAACGAAGGGCATGATTCTAATCCAAATCGTGCTGCTGATACGTGGCAAGGAACGCAGTATCCACTTGAAAAACATCCGCGTGGTAAGCTGTATTTCCAGAGGGAAACTGAAGAATAATTTCGTATATTTATTTAACAGTTTCCAACAATATGAACAAGGAAAGATCTCTCTTTTTACCAGAATAGGTATATTTTTGTGCGAATTACGCTCTTATATATATTGGTTAGCTATCTATACGCGGCAACAAATATTGTCGGTACATTTTCTCTGCGGCTTTGTCGGCGTTACCTTTAAGTTCGGCAAAGGTCAGTAAGGGATCAGCCAAGGTTAGTCCATCGGGCTGAAGTCCGGTCCAATGACACTGGCGGCCGAATGGTTGAATCAGTAAGACATTACCATCATCTGCGGGGGTAAGATGCAACTGGAGCATGGTTTTTAGTTGTTCTTCAGGATTCAGATACAGTATGGCTGAGCTAGGAGCTAAATCACTGATCATCATGCTGGCACCGAGTTCTCCACCGATAAGAATATTTTTACCGTTAGGTAAGGACTGAATCTGACCGGGAAGATGCTCCACGAGAAAACCCGCGGTTTGTCGACAGCGCTGCAGGAGCAGACGTGGACGTAATGTTTCAATGTAACCGAGTTGCCAACGCTGTAATAATTCTTCGATATGACACAAGCTGCGTGTCTGGTACTCATCACTTGCTATATTGCCACGTTTTTCCAGTTCTTCAAGCAGGCTACCAATTGCACCGAGGGCAATTCCGGCATCGTCGGCAAGCATGCGATACGTTGCTGATACCGATAAGCGGTTGCGCAGCAGAACATAAATAAGCTTTAGTCCAGCAGTGCGAAATAAGCGATCAGCTCCTGGTGCTTTGGGGGCATGTTTCTGGCCGCCAATATGAACATAAAGAGGTAGCTGGTTCAGGAACAGATTTCCTGCACAATCAGCATATTCAATACCACTGCTTTTAAATTTGGCAGCAAGCTTTGGAGAAATGTAGTGACTGACAAGTAGCGGATTCGCATTTTGTGGTGTGGGCGAGGTTTTAATCTGATGAATAACCAGGTCTGTCAGTGCCGGAGTCAGCTTGGGAACAACTTTTATATAGTAATAAGTTTCCCCCCAGGGACCCGATAATTTAAACACTCCGGCAAACGGGCCCCCAACTTTTTGCACCATGAATTCGGTTTTTGCCCCAGGAATACTACCAAGAGTCTTCACGCTTTCGCGAATAATCTGTTCATCTTCTAAGAGAGCTTTTCGCGGCATAAAGTGGCCTATAACGATGAAAAGTGTTCAAAATAAATAGAATGTTCATGAAAAGTTGGCTTAGCTAATATTGAACATGAAGGTTTTTATCATGTCAAGGAGGTTTATGCTCTCCGGTTAAAAATGTCGCGTGTTTAAAAAAGAAAAAGCCGAATGTTAAAACTTTCGGCTTAGAGTTGATTTTGTCATAGAAATGCAGATTGAAAAGATATCATCATCGTTTTTTGCTTAAGTGCTTGTACCAGACGTTCATACTTTCAAGGCCCCCTGAAATCTGGGTGTTCTTAATCAGGGTCCCGCTGTATTTATAACTGTTTCTGGCAAAGCAGATATTCATGCCATAGGAGGTTGCCCGGGCTATGGTGTAACAGGTGGCAATCCCATGCCTGGTCATCTCCTGCTCCAGCCTGGTCATCAGATCGTTAGCCAGGCCTTTTCCCTGCCATTCAGGATCCGTCGCAAAATCGGTCATTTCAGCGTTACTGCCAAGAGGGTCCGTTTCTGCTGAGGCCAGGGCAAGAAGTTGGTCTTCTTTCCAGATTCCGGCGTAAATAACGTTATCGGCCATGGTTTCTTTTAGATAGGCCGGATCATGAATCGGGAACGGGTAACTTTTGAAAACCTGCTGGTACAATAGCGCCATCTGTTCACAATCGTCAGGACGCGCGATGCGACAGAACAATCCTTTGGGCATTACCGTGGCCGGGGTTGTGCCGGATTTAAGTCTCGCTTCAGTAAGAACCTTATTAATATGCTCTTGTTGAGAGTCTTTTTTACGCCTGGGGTTAAAATAACGTGCCATAAAATAAGCCGATTCCTTAGCCTGGTAAAATTGAGGAATGGCGGCTTCCACCAGATAGCCATGCTGTTCAAATGACTTCTTGGCAAAGGCTGGAATCTTGGCAAAAATTTTCGTGTATCCCTGTTCTTCAGCAAGTTTATTCAAGTGTGGGATAATGCCAGGATGATCATTCCGGGCTAATTTCATCAGGTAAACACGGTCGCTTGATGGACCGTGTTGCACCAGTGAGTCACCGATATGGGCTAGCTGATCACTATTCATCGCGACGCTCCAGGCGCTGGTTTTCTGCCGGGGTTAAGCTAATGGCGTTATCGACATCGGATAGCAGCATTTCGATGCCGGTGGCATCACATTCGTAACTGTCTTCAAGCATCAGCTGCAGGTCACAGCTGTCACATTTACGATCACAGAATTTCGTTTCGTAGCTGTCAGGTTCCTGATAGGTGGTAATGACACCTTCATAGTTTCTCAAAACAACCTTATTGGTAGACAGGGAAATTAAGTAGTTAGGGGTCAGCGGGATCTTGCCACCACCGCCAGGAGCATCAATAACGTAGGTTGGAACAGAAAAACCACTGGTATGGCCGATAAGGCTTTCCATGATTTCGATCCCTTTACCAACCGGGGTACGGAAATGAGACAGACCTTCAGACAAATCACACTGATACAGATAGTAGGGACGCACGCGGTTCGCGACCAGTTTATGAACCAGGGCTTTAATAATGCGCTGGCAATCATTGATGCCCGCAAGCAGAACTGACTGATTGCCAAGCGGGATCCCTGCATCGGCTAATTTGCGCAATGCCAGTCGTGATGATTTTGTCATTTCACGAGGGTGGTTAAAGTGAGTATTGAGCCACACAGGATGATGCTTTTTAAGCATGGCAACCAGTTCATCAGTAATGCGATAAGGCAAAACAACAGGCATTCGTGAACCAATGCGTACCACCTGGACATGTTCAATCTGATCCAGTTCAGACAGCAGCCAATCAAGATAGTCATCATTAAGCATCAGAGGATCACCACCAGAAAGAAGAACATCTCTGATTTCCGGGGTGTTACGGATATATTCCAACCCTTGTTGTAACTGGTTACGGTCTGGAATGGAGTCGACATCGCCAACTTTACGTTTACGGGTACAGTGGCGGCAGTACATGGCACACACATTACTGATATGAAACAGTACGCGATCAGGGTAGCGGTGGGTAATGCCTGGAACCGGGCTGTCATCATCCTCTGCCAGAGGGTCAGCCATGTCGCATTTGTCAATTTCTAATTCTTGAGGGTCTGGAAAAGCCTGCCGAAAAACGGGGTCGTTACGAAAATCTTCCCGGTCAATCAGTGACAGATAGTAGGGCGTTACACGTAACGGAAACTTTTTTAAGGTCAGGTTAATTTTCTTTCGTTCCATCGAATCAAGTTGAATATTCAGCAGTTTTTCAACCATATCCACAGAAGTTACAGAGTTTTTCAGCTGCCACTTCCAGTCTGTCCATTTCGAAACATTGAATGTGTCTTCATGACTGAGGTGTTCGGCAATCTGATGTTGGGTGTTACTAAAGTGGTTCATTTTCAAGTCCTTCGTTTAAAGTGAATACAGAATGAGGAAAATGTTATGAGTGAAAAAAAGATAGATATGAATTTGATAAGAGATAGTTTTGTCAGAGCAAAATAGTAGACATAGTTATAGTAAAAATGATGTGGGTCATGATGATTTGTGAGTAAATAATTTGTTTAGCAAAAATGATTTGAACACGAAGTATTCTTACAGAAATGAACCTGTGAGTCAAGTAGTGCAGGTGTTGAGTTTTAATTGATTGTAATTATTGGGTTCTTCCGGAGAGGGAAGGGTTGATTAATATATTTTTAAGAGATTTTTTTAGGATGGAGGTTAACTATTGGGGCTAGTCGTTAAAGGAAGACACTCTTGAATATGATTACTGCTCGGAGGTTAATGACCCGGTTTCGAGTACCGGTGCCGCACCGATATCTTGTGCTTCAAGCAGGTTTACCAGTTTCTCAACAGCCATGGTCATGGCAACTTGCTCTGTTTCGGGCAATGCCCCTAAGGCGGTAGATAAAGAATCTTCTAACAGAGATGGCGAAGATGCTAACAGCTCTTTACCGGTAGAAGTGATGGAAATATGTACCTGGCGACGGTCCTGACTCGCACGTTTACGGGTTGCCAATTTTTTTTCTTCCAAGCGATCGACAATCCCAACAACAGTGCTGGGGCTTAAGTGAACTTTTTTGGCCAGGTTGGCACTGGTCAGGGTGCCTTCTTCATCGAGAGCTAGCAAGCATGAAAGCTGCGGACCAGTAATTTTATACTGGGTCGCAAGCTTATGAGAGTGAATATCGATAGCCCTGATGATTCTCCTCAAGGCCTGGAAAATACGCAAATCATAACTTTTTTTGGGAATCGGTGTTTCTTGTTTGGACTGCGTATCGCTCATAAATGCCAGCATCTCTTTAGGTAGTAAAATTGTACCGTTCATCGGTGCCGCCATAATAGTCATTGCGATTTGCCGAGACAAGAAAAAACGAGGCGTTAAGGTTTTCTAGCGAAAATAACTGACGAGCATGGTCTATAAAAACACCGCTCCAGCCACAATGCCAGAGCGGTGTTTTCTATCTTCTCTATTCTAAATTCTTTATTCTCTCTTACCCCTACTTACTCCGGGCATAATCGGTATTTTTCAACGGATCTCCCTGATAGCCCAGGCGCTGCCAGTCCATGCGACTGTTGTCACCGTGACAGTCGAGACAACCCAGGGCCTGCTCTTTAGGAGAGACCATGTGGTTGATGCGCCAGTACATGACGGTTGGAGCAAAGTCGTATTCACCACTGAAGTCTATATGATTGGCTTTTGATCCTTTTTCAGCTGCAGCTTTCCAGTCAAAGGTTTTCCAGTAGCCGCCTTTACCAAAGACTTTCGGTACGAGGAAGTACATGTTCTGGGTATCGTAAATCTGCTTACCTGTGTGGATCTTGAATGGATAGATCTTAGCGTCCATGTCGCTGCGCTCACCAATCGGGTAACTTAATGGTGTGACCTTATTGGGATCGATCTTATCGCCGAGCTGGTACGCACCTGCGGTTCCATTGTACCAGGCATAAGTTGGAACGATATTTTTACCCCAGGTAAAATGACCTTTTTTCTTCATGTAGTTCGGTTTGCCGTACTGATCTTTTTGGGCCTTGATATTTTGACCTGCAGTTGACCAGTTCCAGGATGTTTTGGTTGGAACCTGCTTGGCGAAGGTCGGAATATGACAGGTCTGGCAAGCGACGGTATCGGTGTGGGCATTGAGGATAGACTCACCGTGCACGTCGTCACCATGACAGCCGGTACAACCGATATGATTATCGCCTTTAGGCGAAACAACCATGGCATTACCGGTGATGTTGTGGTCGGTAGTCTCATGACAGCTGGAGCAGGTGAAGTCGATACCATCGGCGTCCATATGAACATCGATGTTTTTATCTGGATAGTCCATGCTGGAATCAAGGTCACCATGTTTTACTGCGTCACCACCGCCACCAAAGAAGTGGCAGGTACCACAGGTCTGACGTGATGTTTCACCAACATTACGAGCAACGTAAAGCAGGTCAACAGATTCGTCAGGCATACCGGCTCCGGTTGGTATTTTTTTATAACTGCCGGTTGTGTCATGGCAGACCAGGCAATCGACCTTGGAGGCATCGCTTAAGTCAAAGCTAGCGTCTTTCCAACCATAACCAATATGACAGCTTGTGCAGCGTGGTTCGTTGGATTTTATGCCAATACAGAAGTTGTTAACAGCGTTAACTTTCCCGCGTTTGACTGTTTTGCCATTGATCACCTGTTCGGCATCCCAGGTCCAGTGGCTAGTCTTCATAATGTGGTCAGCAGCGTCTTCATGACATTCAAGACAGGCTTTGGTGGCTTCCGGACCACTGTTAATGGGACCTTCGATAAACGAATGGTCGGTGGCGAGGGCTGTTCCCGCCCACAGCAGGACGAGAAGAGCAAGGCATAACTTTCCAGACATCTTTCTCATACTTAATTCTCCCATGCAGTTCATAGTGACAAGTTTCCCGGGCTAACCCGGCGGACAACAATGATTTTGTTGCCGAACACAAATCTGTTTAGAAGAATAGATAACTCTGTCATGAAAAGAAGTGGCAGTCGTTAGAGAGATATCTATAACCTGATATATGGAAAAATAAATCACATAATATGTGAGAATATATTAAGTATAGCCCTTGCGCAATAGAATTCCATAATGTGAGCTAAAATAACTTATTGAAAAATCTGAGTTTTTTTATCGGGTATTCGCTCGAAAGAAGAGTCGTTCTGTGAAAAATCAATAATATAAAGTGTTTATAATTGATGGTGAGAATTGTCAGCAGAGCTTGGACTGATCAAATAGAGTGAAAAAAAATTAATGAATGAGGGCAGGTGGTGTAGAGACTGGAAGAAAAAACGAAGCCAACCTCAGGTTGGCTTCGTTAGAGTCGTTCGGGTGTCGTATTATTCCATTTTACGGGCGAGGACTTCACGCGGCTTACCGCTGCCGTCGGATGGTCCGACAATTCCTTCCGCTTCCATCCGTTCTATCATCCGTGCTGCCCGGTTGTAACCGACGCGCAGACGTCTTTGCAGCATAGAAATCGATGCCTGCCGGGTATCGGTAACAATTTTAAGGGCTTCGTCCCAGCGTTCGTCATACTCTTCTTCTTCACCATTATCACCACTGGCCGCAGGAGGTGCTTGAAGGATCGATTGGTCATAATCCGGTTGGCCCTGTTTCGAGAGAAAATCAACCACTCGTTGAACTTCCAGCTCCGACACAAAGGCACCATGAACCCGTTGCAGATAACCGACGCCAGGAGGCAAGAAGAGCATATCCCCCATGCCGAGCAACGCCTCGGCACCCATGGAATCAAGAATAGTGCGCGAGTCGGTCCGGGAAAAAACTTTAAAGGAGATCCGGGTCGGAAAGTTGGCTTTAATCAGACCGGTAATAACATCGACACTCGGGCGTTGGGTCGCCAGAATCAGGTGAATGCCAGCAGCCCGTGCCATCTGGGCAAGACGCGCGATCGATTCTTCTATTTCACGCCCGGCAACCATCATCAGGTCGGCAAGTTCATCAACAATAACGACAATATAGGGAAGGTGGCCATGTTCGAGAACCTCTTCCGGTTCTGGTTCCGGAAGCGGCATGTCGTCAAAGCCATCATCAAGGATGTCTTCATTTTCTGGTGCTGGTGGTAAATCTTCTGCATCTTTCAATTCTTTAGCCAGCTTACGGTTATAACCATCTATGTTCCGCACGCCTTTATCGGCCATCAGTTTATAGCGGCGCTCCATTTCGCGCACGGCCCAGGCCAATGCGAGAGAGGCTTTTTTCGGGTTGGTGACAACCGGTAGCAGCAGATGAGGAATGCCTTCATAAATCGATAATTCGAGCATTTTCGGGTCGATCATGATCAGGCGTACATCTTCGGGGGTGCCGCGGTAAAGCAGCGAGAGGATCATGGTATTGATGGAGACCGATTTACCACTACCTGTGGAACCGGCAACCAGTAAGTGGGGCATTTTGGCCAGATCGGAAACAACCACCTGACCGAAGATGTCCTTACCCAAGGCCATGGGCAGTTTGCCACCGTTGCGTTGAAAGTCGTCAGAATCGACAATTTCTTTCAGATAAACGGTTTCACGGTCTTTATTCGGGATTTCAATACCAACCACACCACGGCCGGGAATCGGGGCAACAATCCGGATTGAAACGGCTTGTAGCGCCATGGCCAGGTCATCCTGGAGATTCGATATTTTATTGACCTTGACTCCTGGTGCCGGGGCGAATTCGTACATGGTGACGACAGGGCCTGGTTTTACCTCAACAACATCACCTTCAACACCAAAATCGAGCAGTTTCTTTTCCAGCATGCGGGCAGCCATGGTCAGGCTATCGCGATCAATCGGTTTTGGTTCGCCACCATCATGATCAAGCAGGGAAATAGCTGGCATGTGGTAAGTGCCATTGGCTTCGATAAAGGAAAAAGTCTCCTGGCTGAGCTGTTCCTTCTCTTTGTTTTTCTTTTTATTGCTACTCTTGGCTTTGGGGGCGGTTATTTCGGTAATGCGTTTAGGTTCTTCAATAATGGTCGGTGCTTTAATTTCAATCTGCCTCTTTTCCTGCTTGCGCAATTCTGCTTTCGCCTGTTTTGCTTCCTGGCGCATTTCCAGACGGCGGCCGAAGCGTTCCAGAATTCCATCAATAAACAGAACCAGAGAGAAGCGGGTCGAAAGAATAAGAGCGACCAGAAAGAAAACCACCAGAACAATGGCTGCGCCACCTATATTTAAATAACGGGCCAGTAATTCCTCGAGGATGCGACCAATGACTCCGCCTGCTTGGTCGAGATTGATGCTAAAAATACTGATGTTGGAAAACTTCAGGGCGAGCAATCCTCCGAGTGAAATCTGCAACAGTAAAAATGCAATCAGACGAGGGAGGCGGAAGTGAACTTCACGAAATTTAAGCCAGCGCCAAGCCAGGTGTAGGCAGCCCGCTGGCCATAGTAAGGCAGTCAGGCCAAATAGCTGGTAGAGCACGTCTGACAGATGAGAACCAAAGATTCCGACCAGGTTATTGATCTTATTTGGATTCAAATTGTTATTAAAAGAAGGATCTTCGCTGCTGTAGCTAAGTAGACAAACAAACAGAAAAATTCCCAGTGCCAGCCATAGCAGCCCGAGGATCTCTTTATGCATATGGTTTTCAACCGGAATGTCTGTTGCTGGTTTGGTTATTTCTTTCTTTTTACTCATAGTCACTTTTCATTGGTTAGGAAAGCAGGTCATCGTATTTCTGTGGTAGAGCATAGCTGATATTCTCAGCCGCTACCAGACCGGAAACGGCCCTTTTCCGCCGTGGCTGTGTCAATCTGCGGGCTTGTTTGTGCGACGTAAAGTACTACGTCTCCGCGCAAGCCCTTGATTTCCTTGCCACAACGAAAAACTGCTCGTTTCCAATCTGAAAACTTGAAAGTTTCAATTTAGAGTTTTCGGATGAAAACTAACTTTATAGCTCCATAATCATCGGCAAAATCAATGGCCGTCGGGCGATGCGTTTGTTGAATAGACGGCGTAAGCCTTTGCGTACCTCAACCCGTAGCTCTTCCCAGTCACTAACAATTTCAAGGCTGAATTCCTCCAGCACTTCACAAACTGTCAGCCGGGCATCTTCTATTAGGGTGTCGCTATCTTCTGATTCCTCCGGGATAAAACCTTTGGTGAAAATATCTGGTCCATGAACGATCTCACCGGTTGACTGGTTGATAGCCAACATGACGATGACCATACCGTGGTTGGCAAGGTGGCGGCGATCGCGCAGTTCCATGGTACCAACATCACCAACTCCTTTGCCGTCAACAAAGACACGCCCTGTTTCAAACGGTTCTCCCTGACAGAAATAGTCTGGCCCGCATAACAGGCTTTGACCATTTTCAAGAACCATGGTGTTTTCCGGGGCTAGTCCCATAGCAACCGCTAACTGAGTATGTTTGACCAGGTGGCGGTACTCACCGTGAACAGGAACAAAGTAGCGTGGTTTTACCAGGCTGTGAATAAGTTTAAGCTCTTCCTGACTAGCGTGGCCGGAGACATGAATTTCGCTGGTTTTTTCATAAAAAACTTCAGCGCCACGGCGATAGAGATTGTTGATCAGGTCGCTGATTGCTTTTTCATTACCAGGAATGAACTTAGAAGAGAGAATGACAGTGTCGCCCTGTTCCAGCTCGATCTTTTTATGGTCTCCGGTGGCAATACGCATGAGAGCACTTAATGGTTCTCCCTGGCTGCCGGTGGTGATAATCAGGACCTGCTCTAGAGGTAGTTCGCGCAGATCACGAAGCTCAATAAATTGCTCGTCAGCGATGCGTAAATAACCGAGTTGACGGGCGATGGAGATATTATTCACCATGCTGCGGCCATTAACGAGGATCTTGCGACCCGCGCGCAGGGCGCTGTCAGCAATTTGCTGGATGCGGTGGATGTTAGAAGAAAAAGTGGCGACAATAATTCTTTGCGGGCAGGCAGGAATCAGTTCATCCAGAACTTTCCCGACTGTTTTTTCCGATAAGGTGTAGCCTTCGTTTTCAACGTTGGTCGAATCGGCCAGCAGCAGTAGCACGCCTTCATCGCCGGCCTCGGCTAGCCTGGCCAGATCTGTATTCTGACCATCTACCGGAGTCGGATCGATTTTAAAATCACCTGTGTGGATAATCTGCCCGACAGGGGTTTTGACGATCAGGCCAATACCATCAACAATTGAATGGGCCGCCCGATAGGGTTCAATGGTAAATTCACCAAGGGTTAGAGGCGTTCTGGGGGTGAGTGTCTCCAGGGTGATTTCACGATCAAGCTCAAATTCTTTCAGTTTGCTGTGCAACAGGCCGAGAGTGAGTTTGGTACCATAAACGGTTGGTTCACCCAACTGGCGCCACAAAAAGGGGAGCGCTCCGATATGGTCTTCATGACCATGGGTTAGCACCAGCCCGATAATGTCTTGTTGGCGTTGTTCAAGTAAGCTGACATCGGGCAGGACCAGGTCAATGCCGAACATGTAGGCTTCGGGAAACATCAAACCACAGTCGATCAGCAATATTTTTCCGTTGTATTCGATCCCCAGCATGTTCATGCCGATTTCACCGAGCCCGCCAAATGGTAGCAGGCGAATTTTATCGATGCTGGATTCAGTCATGTTGAATCGGCTCCTTCAGGTTGCGGGCAATGGTGTCATGAATCTGTTTGTTAAGTGTTTCAATGTCACGACTTTTCATCCCGGTCGTATCTAACGGTGCTGAAATGACCAGTTCTATCTGCCCAGGAAAGATTTTTAAGCTGCCTTTGGGTTGCACTTGAAAGCTGCCCTTAATCGTTATCGGAACCACTGGAACCCCTGCTTTAGCGGCAAGTAACAGGGCCCCTTTTTTGAAAGGCTGGACTTGGCCATTATTGGTCCTGGTCCCTTCAGGAAAGATAATAACTGACGTTCCGCCTTTAATTTTATGTACTGCCTGCTCAAAGCTCTCAAGTGATTTGCGTCGGTTAGAACGATCAATGGCAATATAGCCTGATTGCTTCATAGCTGTTCCAAATAATGGAATATCAAACAATTCCTTCTTGGCCAGCCAACGGAATTGAACTGGCAGGCCTGCGTATAAAATTGGAATATCGAAATTACTTTGATGATTAGAAGCATAAATAACCGGACCGCAAGGAGGCAGGTTCTCGGCACCGCTGATTTTAAGCTTGAGTCCAGCGAGCCAGAGACAGCTTTTACCCCATTTAATACCAAAATGGTGCGCCCTGTCCTGACCACCAATTAGAGCGCAGCACAGTGAAATCAAGATGGCGATAAGTGTCCAGGGGAAAAAAATAAGATAAAAAAAGAATGCACGCAGCACGAAACTAAAATCCTCCAGAATGTATAAACACACAATGATAGGAGGATAGCGTGATTTCGTCAAATATTTGTGCTGTTTTAATGAAAAAAGAACACAACAAAGCCTCTTTGGGGGAAGGAGATAGAGAGTCTTTGTTTTTTGGTGGGTCTTCTCTATGTACCCCTGGCAGGACTGGCAGTGCCTGATCTAAGCTAGGACATATAATAACGCCCCTGTCTGGGGGGTAAAAGAAAAGACTAAAATCGGGCTGTTGAAATTTTATTTGCTTTGAAAAAATCACCTGGGAAAAAAATATTTGGTATAGGTTCTTCCGGTTATTATATTCTTACTTATAGCGGTTTGTCATGTCAGCTTTAGGCAAGGATAGCTACAGCACTAGGCTTCTTACCTTAATTGGTGTAAACTTAAAGTTCGATCTCAAATAGGACATTTCTGAACAGGAGCGAATTAATGAAAATTGGATTTATCGGATTGGGCATCATGGGGAAGCCAATGTGTAAAAATCTTATTAACGCTGGCTATGACCTGGTGGTTATGGATCTGGATGTTGATAAGACCGATGAACTGGTCGGAATGGGTGCCAAGGTCGTTATGAGCCCAAAAGCAGTCGCAGAAAGATGTGAGATCATTTTTATCATGCTGCGGAACTCACCTCATGTTGAGGAGGTCGTTCTGGGGACCGATGGCATTCTTGAGGGCATTTCTGCTGGTAGCATTGTCATAGATATGAGTTCTATAGAGCCAGCGGTCAGTAAAAAGATTGCTGCAGTGTTGGCTGAAAGAGATGTCGATATGCTGGATGCTCCTGTCAGTGGTGGCCAGAAGAAGGCAATCGATGGAACCTTATCGATTATGGTCGGTGGTGATCAGGATGTATTTGATCAGTGTTACGATATTTTGAAAGCTATGGCTGCGTCAGTAGTGCGTTGTGGTGAGATTGGAGCTGGTAATATTACTAAGCTTGCCAATCAGGTCATTGTAGCGTTAAACCTTACTGCCATCTCTGAAGCATTTGTGTTGGCGACCAAAGCTGGAGTTGACCCTGAATTGGTGTTTGAGGCCATTCGTGGTGGGTTGGCAGGAAGTCATCTCCTTGATGCGAAAGTCCCTAAAATTTTAGCGCGCGACTTTGATGCAGAGATGAGAATTGTCCATCATATGAAAGATCTTAAAAATGCTTTGATCACCTCTCATGATGTCGGTGTTCCTATGCCGCTGGCTGCCTCTGCTCTTGAAGTTATGCAAGCTTTGACAATAGATAAAAAGGATCACCTTGATCATGCCGGATTGGTACAGTATTTTGAGGAACTGGCTAACATTGAGGTTAAAAAGAAATAGCCTTCTTCGTTTATTTTCCGTTCAAAGAAAAAGCCCCTCTGCTTTGTGAGGGGCTTTTCTGTTTTTCTGCGCAGGATCAGATTTCCAGATCACCTTTACGTAAATCTTCGTAATAGCCAAAATTATAAAACTCGTCAAGATTACTGAATTCGGCTGATTCCAGACTGATGTTAGGGGCATTAGTGAAATCATACAGGTGCTCAATTTCACGTAACTTGTGCTGTTCAAAGGCCGCCAGCCAGGTTAGCATCTTTCTGGTGTGGGAATCCTCTTCGCGTTCAGCTGCATTCTGATAATGCTGAACTAACTTCTTTTTTGCCCTCATGGCTAGCTGGTAAGCATCCAGGTCAGATTCGAGCAGGTCGCAAGCGCCGTTGTCGCAAAGACTGTCAAAAACAATTGATTCTTCATCCAGACCATGGCTCGACATCTCGCTGATTTCTGGATAGTGTTTTTTGAATCTGGCCAGTTTATCAAGCAATGCTTCTTCATCTGACGCCATCATGCTGAAGGCGCGTTTCAGACCTTCCTTGGAAACCTGGCTCGCCATCTGCTGGTAAAATTTAGCTCCACTTAGTTCAGTTCTCTGTGCGTATTGATAGAGGTCCATATCCAACTCCTTTATATCCAACGGAAGTGGTTGGTGGTATGTCGGATCAATATGTTTTTAATTGTGACCAATTTGGTAATAATAGTTGAGGGGCAAATAATATTCAAGGGGTAATTTGAAATGTCAGGCATGTGGTACTGAGTTTCAGGACAGAAATTAAATAGTTGCTACCCCAAAACTCTTAATCGCACTTATTAAGTTACAGCGATTGAAAAAGAGTAATTAAATGGTCCAATCTGGGAAGTGTTGATACCAATTCTCGGTTCCGAGCAGTAATAGTTTGTTTCCATTTCCTTTATAGTCGCCTGATGCCCAAGCGGCGATAACGTCATATGAGGCGTCTGTTATTAACTCTCTTCCTGCCAGTTTTGCCTTACTGATACCGAGGTTAGCAATATGGTCCAGTTGTGTAGGTGAAATGTAAGAAAGTTGCTGATCAAAGGGGGCAGTCATTTTTTTTTGGGTACACCAGGATTCCAAGGGGTCATCTTGATTCGCCTGAGTTGTACAGATAAAGCGATAATGATCCTGAAGGTGAGGGCAGTTTTGATAGCAGAACGAGTTGACAATTAATTCAAAATTAATGTCTGGAAACGTTTTGGTAAACTGTTTTAGGGCCGTGTGATTTCGGTTTAGCTGTTCAGGCAGGCAAACGTTACCGACCGGCCCGTCAAGTTGCTGTAAAAAATGTTGTAACTGCTCTGGTGTGTTCAGGTTTGCAACAACAGAGATATCGGCAATGATTCCTGACTCCTTAAGATGTTTTGCTAAATCAAGAGTCGCGACGGTAAAGCGTTTAACTCCGACTTCGAGAAGCTGGTCGAGTTGTTTTAGTTCGGAACAGTTAATGCCATTGATTGCATTAACTGTGTAATGGAATGTATATCCCTGGTTAAGGCAGAGCTTAAGGTAGTCGCCAAGCATAGCAATATCGATTTTTGGTAAACAATGAGCAGCTCTGGAGGAGGGTAGAAAATCTGGAATACTGCCGTAGATATCATGGATCGGATATCTTGCCTTGTCGTTAATCTGATTTAAAATTTCGATGGATTCGGATTTGAAATCACTCGGAATTTTTAGACTGAGAAAGGATATGCTTGTTTCTGGAGGAGTCATGGTCAAGTGTGTCCTGTGTTGAAGGGGGCATGACACAAGGCTGAATATATTGGACTTAACTTGACTTTAACGCGTTATTCACTCCAGTAACAAGTCCCTTATAGTCAGATTTATTATGTCGTCAAATGTTTGATTCTAAAAAAAACGGCTTTAGAGTTTGAAAATTGGACTGTCATGGTTCGTTATTGGTTGAACGCGCAGCTTTCACTGGTTTTTTCTCGTGCTTCATCACTCAGGGTCAGGCCGAGTCCCAAAGTTGTTGGAACGATCATTCATCCATCTTTTATTTTAAGTTTTTCATTAAATAATAGTTCAAGCCATTCGAGTGGTTTCTGACCGCCAGTAAGGACTTTGGCATCGCTGACAGCAAATTTTAGCGGGATTTTTACTTTTGACAGTTTAATGGAAGCACTCGAGTCATTTTACATATCCGAATTGTCCTTTTAGTCTTGGTAGGCTTGTTACTGCTATACCGAAAGGAAGCGCTTGCATTGATGCATATTAATATATTCTTCAGCCTTTGACTGATTTAAAAAAATGCTGGTGAAAGTTGCGGTCTTTGCGTCATATGGTAATATTCTCGGTATGGAACCGCACATGCGGTACTTCGATTTTTTTTAGTTATGGCAGCCGGTGTCATTGGGCCGACATTTTAAGGGTTTTCCATTGCCTTGAATGTTCTCTTTGCTTCCGGGCGCAATGAGCGCTGTCAATTGCCATGGAGAGAGATCAGTTTGTTTTCAACTCTGCAGTTTGTTTAGGACTGTGGTGTTCAGGCGTTGTTGCCTTTAGAAAACCTGCTCTATTCATGTCAATGTATGACAGGAGAAAGAATCGATGCCCATTGCCGAAAAAAAATCTTCCCCCGACCCTCATGAACTCAAATTTCAGTTAATCGACAAATCTCTCAAGCGTTTTCAATATCAGCAAGATGCACTGATTGAAGTTTTGCATAGTGCGCAAGAGGCTTTTGGTCATCTTGATGAAGACATGCTTGACTATGTATCCCGCCAGTTGCAGTTGCCCCCCAGTTGGGTTTATGGCGTTGCTACCTTTTATAACTTTTTCTCTCTTGATCCTCAGGGTGAGCATGTCTGTGTCGTCTGTATGGGAACGGCCTGTTATGTCAAAGGTGCCGGAGAAATCGTCAAACGTATTGAACAAGAGTTTGATGTTAAATGCGGCTCGACAACATCTGACGGCAAGTTGACATTGTTAAGCGCGCGCTGCCTGGGCAACTGTAGCCTGGCTCCTATGTTGACTATTGATGGTGAAGTTTTCGGTAAAGAAACGCCGGAAACGACCATCGCTGCATTAAAGGAAAAACTGACAGCCTCTACCGTTTGTGAACAGGAGGTCTCATGAATCACGTGGAACTGACTGCCATTGTCGATCAGGAACGGCAACGGCAGAATGCTTATGAGATCAGAATATTTGTCTGTTACAGTACGCCATGTTTGTCTGCTGGCGCGGAACAGGTCAAAAAGGCCTTAGACGATCTGCTTGCTGAACGTAAAGCTGAAGCACTGCTGGAAGTTGTAGCTACCGGTTGTATGGGGCCTTGTAGTCGGGGGCCCCTGCTACGTGTGGCCGTGAACGAAGAAGAAACCGTCTATGAACGCGTCACGCCGGAACAGGCGGTTGATATCGTTACGAGCTATTTGAACAAAGATCCGGTGACCGTTGAGCCCCTCGCAGCGGATATGCCGTTTTTTAAAGCCCAGGAGCGTATTGTCCTGGCCAATAATGGAGTTATTGATCCGGAGAAAATTGAGCAGGGCATTGCGGCCGGAAGTTATGCCGCCCTGGCGCATGCTCTGCATGAGATGACTCCTGATGACGTCTGTAATGAAATCCGCATGAGCGGGCTGCGTGGCCGAGGAGGTGGTGGCTATCCGACTGGCGTTAAATGGAATCTGGTGCGTAAGGCCCCCGGTCAGCGTAAATACGTTGTCGCCAATGGCGATGAGGGTGACCCCGGCGCCTATATGGATCGGACTATTATGGAGTCGGATCCTCATCGGGTGCTTGAAGGAATCGCTATAGCAGGTTATGCCGTCGGGGCAGAACAAGGCTACATTTATGTGCGGGGCGAATATCCCCTGGCTGCAGCGCGCCTGGCTAAGGCGATTAAAGACGCCGAACGGCGCGGTCTGCTTGGTAGCCGTATTCTGGACAGTAATTTCAATTTTCGTATCGATCTGCGCATTGGTGCCGGTGCTTTTGTCTGCGGTGAAGAGACTGCTTTGATGACCTCTATCATGGGGCGTCGCGGGCAACCGATTCCACGCCCTCCTTATCCGGCCCAGAGTGGTTTATGGGGTGCTCCTACCCTGATAAATAACGTTGAGACCTTTGCCAATATCGCCCCGATTGTTGCCAAGGGGGCGCAATGGTTTGCTTCTTTCGGCACCGAAAACAGTAAAGGTACCAAAGTCTTTGCTCTGTGTGGCGAGGTGGTTAATTCCGGTTTGATTGAAGTTCCTATGGGCATCAGTCTGCGCGAGATTGTTTATGATATTGGTGGTGGCTTGCAGAATGACGGAGTGTTTAAGGCTGCCCAGACGGGTGGGCCAAGTGGTGGCTGTATACCTGCTGAATATATCGATACTCCGGTCGACTACGAAAGTCTCAATGCCTTTGGTTCGATCATGGGATCAGGTGGTTTGATCGTTATGAATCAGTCCAGCTGCATGCCTGATGTGGCCAAGTTCTTCATGGAATTCTGTCTTGATGAAAGCTGCGGTAAGTGTACTCCGTGTCGGGTCGGTACGGTTGAAATGTATGATCTGCTCTGCAAAATCACCAGTGGTCTTGGCTGTCCTGAAGATCTGCCCTTGCTTGAAGAATTGTGTCAGCTAGTCAAAGAGACCAGCTTGTGCGGCTTAGGGATGACGGCCCCGAACCCGGTCTTGAATACGCTGCGTTATTTCCGTGATGAATATCTGGCACATATTGTTGAAGGCTACTGTCCGGCCGGGGTTTGTCAGCTCGACAGCACTGAGCGATACTGCCTGGAAGAAATGGCACAAGTTACTGAACCGGAGGTGAGCTGATGGCTGTTATTACTCTGACAATTAACGGTGATTTGTGTAGTGGACGGCTAGGGCAGACGATTCTTGAGGTTTGCCAGGAACAGAAGATTAACATTCCGACCCTCTGTCACCTGGAAGGATTAAGCGCACGCGGGGGGTGTCGACTCTGCTTGGTGGAAGTCTCTGGAAGCCCGCGCTTGCTACCTGCCTGTACAACACAAGCGACAGAAGGCATGACCATCGTTACCCACAGTGACAAGATTAATCGTTACCGGAAGATGATTCTGGAACTGACCCTGGCCGAACGCAACCACACCTGTTCGGTTTGCGTCAGCAATCATTATTGCGAGTTACAAAAGCTGGCCGCTGAGTTAGGTGTTGATCATGTCCGTTACAACTATCTGGATCCCGATCTTAAGATGGATATCAGCCACGACAAGTTTGGCATCGATCACAACCGCTGTGTTCTTTGTTTGCGCTGTGTCCGGGTCTGTGATGAAGTCGAGGGCGCTCACATCTGGGATGTCAAAAATCGCGGCATAAAAAGCCAGGTGATTATAGACCTCGATCGTGACTGGCAAGACAGCCCTGGCTGTACCGAATGCGGCAAGTGTATCGAAGTCTGCCCGACCGGAGCTTTGTTCTATAAAGGCATGACAGTTGCCGAAATGGAAAAAGAAGCGAGCTTTTTAACGCGTATTATCAATGGCCGCGAAAAAAGACGCTGGCCCCGTTGATGCACTCTTATCACGACAGTGGAGAATAACATGACTGCTAAAAAACGCTTAGCGACAGTCTGGCTGGGAGGCTGCTCCGGGTGCCATATGAGCTTTCTTGATCTGGATGAAGTCTTGATCGAACTCGCAGCCTCTTTGGATCTGGTTTATGGTCCTTTAGTTGATATGAAAGAGTATCCGGAACATGTCGATATCTGTCTGGTCGAAGGTGCTGTGACCAATCAGGAAAACCTCGCCTTGGCGCGTAAGATCCGGCAACACACAGAGACTGTTATCAGTTTTGGCGATTGCGCTGTCACCGGAAACGTCACCAGCATGCGCAACCGAATTCCCGTTGATGATCTGCTGACCGCTGTTTATCAGGATGGGCGCACTCAGGCTGGGGTAGAAGAAATTCTCGATTTACCGCCATTGCTGAAAAAAGCACTGCCTCTGCATCAGGCCATTCCGGTCGATCTGTTTTTACCCGGCTGTCCTCCTGATGTCGCGCGGATATCGGCCGCATTGAAGGCCTTACTGGCAGGAGAAGAGGTCGATTTAAGCCCCGAAATGAAACGCTTCGGATAACTGAGGAGTTGCTTTTATGTCACAGACAATCACCATTGAGCCCGTCACCCGCATTGAGGGGCATGCAAAAATATCAATTTTTCTCGATGATCATGGCGAGGTTGCTGACGCTCGTTTCCACGTTACTGAATTCCGTGGTTTTGAAAAATTCTGTATCGGCCGTAGTTTCTGGGAAATGCCGGGTATTACGGCACGTATTTGTGGTATTTGTCCGGTCAGCCATCTACTCGCGTCAAGTAAGGCGGGAGACCGGATTCTCGGTGTTCATACCCCGCCACCAGCTATTGCTTTGCGGCGTTTAATGAATTATGCCCAGTTGGTTCAGAGTCATGCCCTGAGTTTCTTTTTGCTTTCCGGCCCAGATCTTATTTTGGGTATGGATGCCGACCCGCAGGAGCGAAATATGCTCGGTTTGCTGGCCAAGCATCCTGAGTTGGCCAAGGCTGGTATAGGTATGCGTTCCTTCGGTCAAAAGTTAATTCAAGCTTTAGGTGATAAAAGTGTTCATCCCGCCTGGTCTGTTCCCGGGGGGGTGCGCCGGACACTGAGCAGGGAACAACGTACTCATTTTCTTGGATTGCTACCCGCAATGTACTCAAGCACGGAAACGGCCCTTGATCTGATGAAAGATACTCTCGATCAGTTAGGGAATGAGGTCGATAATTATGGTGATTTTCCCAGTTATTACTTGGGCATGGTGGGGGAAGACGGCAGCCTGGAACATTATAGCGGTAACCTGAGGATGATGGATGCCAGTGGTCGAATCGTTGAGGACGCGATTCCACCCGAACGCTATTACGATTATTTAGCGGAAGCAGAGCAACCCTGGAGTTATCTGAAGTTTCCTTATTACCAACCTGCCGGTGAAAAGGCTGGCATGTACCGGGTTGGTCCGCTGGCACGGCTTAATGTCTGTGATTTTGCCGGTACTCCCAAGGCCGACCGGGAATTGCGGCAGTTTCGTCATTTCAGTAAAAATGGGCAGCCGGTTTCCGGCAGCTTCTTTTACCATTATGCCCGTTTGATAGAGATTCTCTGCTCCCTTGAGCATATCGAAGTGTTACTTCAGCAAGATCTGCTCGATAATCCCCACATCCGTAGTAAAGCCGGGGTGAATGCTAATGTTGGTATCGGCATCAGTGAAGCACCGCGCGGGACGCTGATTCATCACTACGAAGTCGACGACAGCGGTCTGCTGACCAAGGTCAACCTGATCATCGCCACCGGGCAGAATAATCTGGCCATGAACCAAACCATTACTCAGCTCGCCAAGGCTTACGTGACTGCAGACAGGCTTGATCAAGGTTTGCTTAACCGAATCGAACATGGCATACGTGCTTATGACCCCTGTCTGAGTTGCTCAACTCATGAGGTCGGGCGTATGCCTTTGGAGGTTGGAGTTTATTCCAGTGGCGGGCAGCTCCTCCATCAACTTGAGCGGTTATGAAGTGGCTAATAATCGGTTACGGAAATACGTTGCGGGGGGACGATGGTAGTGGTCCTTACCTGATAGATCAATTGCGCCAGTCGCTTCCAGAGGGAAGGGCGCAATTGATAGACGGTCAGCAGTTAGTGCCAGAGATGGTTGAGGAGATTATTCAACCTGATATTGCCAAGGTTCTGTTTATTGATGTCAAAAGAAACCAGTCTCAGCCGTGTCTTCTAACTCCCCTGAAAAGTCCCGTTAAAGAAAGTTCTGTCACCCACCAGGTTGGGCCTGAACTGCTTTTGTCACTGGCGGCTGAGCTCTATGCTCAGCCGCGCCGTGGCTGGTTGCTGTCTTTACGTGGGAACCGCTTCGCGCATAGTGATCAACTCAGTCAGGATGCCAATCAAGCACTGGAAAAAGCTTTGTTTCTGATTAAGGAAATGATCTAATCTTGGTATTGTTTCAATCCTAAAATACCTCTTTCTAAAGCAAAGGATATGCTCATAAATGTTTAAATATATCTATTAATAGTATTTTTAAAGACATTAATATATGGATTATTTTTATAGATACTTATTGACTGTCATATTTGTTTTTATGTATTAATGAAAAACTCTTCAATTCTGATATTCTTTTCAATGTGTTTCTACAGTAAAGAATTGTTATTTCAGTATCTACGGGATGAGCGCTAGAGAATTGTTGACATTTACGCCGTTCTCTCGCCAAAATCTTGTTTTTGCTGTACCTGATTTAACAGATGAGTTTCCTGCTTTTCAGGTGGGTCGTCTGAGCCATTGCAACATCGGTGGATAAATTGTGAAAGGAACAAAAATTAATGGCAGAAAGAACGGAAGCCCCTAGGTACCAAACGATAAGAGCTCAAATTTATAATGATATTTCTTCAGGAAAAATAAAAGTTGGAGAACTGATTCCCAGTGAAACCGCTCTCATGGAACAGTTTCAGGCCAGTAGGACCACAGTACGAAAAGCAATTGAACATTTATCCAAAGAAGGAATTATTATCCGTAAACGTGGTGTGGGTAGCATCGTAAACAAAAAGGTTGTTGCTCCCAATGTGAAGTTACGTGGATCCTTTGATGATCTGCTTGATGTCGCTCATAACACTATGGTGAAGGTCGTTCGCTTCGAGTATGTTGAGGCTTCTCCCGAGGTCTGTAAGCAGTTGAAGCTTAAAGATGGTTCCCAAGTGCTTAGAATAGATCGTATCCGTTATATGAATAAATCCCCTTTCATGTATTCTATCAATTATCTCCCCGATGCCATTGGCCAGTTTTTTACTAAAATGGATCTTGAGAAAACATCGCTTCTTGAGCTTGTTCCGCGCCAATGTAAGGTGACCCTTGATAAAGCGATGCAGGAATTTAACGCAACCATTGCCGATAATCAAATGGCGGAATATCTTAATATTCCTCTTGGCTTTCCTTTGTTGCGTATTGACCGTGTCACCTTTGCCAAAAAAGAATTACCGGTCAATCTTTTTTATGGCTATTTCAGAAGTGATATCTACAAATTCACCACTGAATTTTCGCTATAGACCTAAGATTTGCAATTAGATACTGTTCTCTTTTTTTAGTGCCTTAGAGTTGATGATTGAATTTTATTAATAATGTTTTTTGCCACATTTGAAGTCAAAAAGTCATAAGTTGTTTTGGGGACCAGCGTCTTGGTTCCTTCAATATCATTAGCACGAATCAACTCTCTGACTCTGGAAGCACTGATTGCTTGGTTTCCGTGTTTTAAGCGGGGGATGACTTCTATACTGATACCATAGCTTGGCAAGAGCTTTTTCATGGTCCTATTGTATTCCGATGTCACCAAGCAATATGGTTCGTCGCCGACAAAGCGTTTGTTGATTTTCAATGGTTGAGCAATCTGTTCGGCGAACAGTTTTAAATCGAGTCGTGCTTGTATTGTGACGACATCGTCAAATTTCTTTAGAAAATAAGAAGGGAAAGTTGCGCCTGAAATAATGTAGTCTTTCCCTTTATGGACACAGACATTGGTGAGATGATCCACACCTTTTTTGACCAGGTCATAGCGTATTTCAGCAGGAAAACTCGACTTGTCTTCCCACACGACAAAGATGTGCAACTTGTCGCACTGCCTGGCAGCGTATTCAATTAAATATTGATGACCCAGAGTAAACGGATTGCAGTTCACAACGATTGCGGAGGCAGGAACTATCGGGCCAGACTCCGCAATGATCTCGGTTATAAACTGCTTGACACCATCTTTTTTATTTTCCAACAAGATAACTTTTTCACTCTCAACAATAGAAAAAAAACCAAGTTCTGAGAAGATAGCTTTATTGGCAGGCTTGGTGAAAACAAAGTGGTGGGTTATGCCTCTTTTGTACAGCTCATTAATCAGGTGGGTAATAACCTTTGCTGCTAAATCATATCCCTTATATTTTTCAGCGACAGCAATACCTTTCAGGATGTTTCCAGCAAACGCACCCGCAGCAACGATTTGACCATCGTCAACCAGGACCATGGCGTAGTCAATATTTTGCTCAAGGGCAAGATTCTGTTGCGTTAAAAAGGTCTCCAGACGTTCCTTTTCACGCGGAGAAGAGAGGATAAGAACTTGTTCTTTTAAATCTCCCATGGGACTTAACTCCTACCGGCTTGATACCGACCATGGTGCAGTTTAGATAAATGGACGTTCAGGTAAGGTTCGGAAGGTGTCCATTATCTCATCAATCTTAAGCATCAGGTCACTAAGGGGATGGCTTTGGCTTCTGGCACAGTTATGGGCGCTCTGGTCGCAAATGAGACATTTTCGTGGTGCTTGACCAATATCTCGGCGTGAAATGGGTGTGCCATCCTGCGCCATAACGTCAATATCGAAGAGCCGCCCCAGGTGGTGACTATTTTCGATTAAAGTCAAACTCTTTTTTAATGCCAGTGCTTCCTTAGGGACAACAATATAGGCTTCGGGACCTGAAATAAGATTCTTTGTCTCTTGATAAAGGGGGACAACCCCCAGTTCTTCGTTTGTTTTTATGATGGTACGTAGACCTTCAAGGAATATGGTTTTACTGACGATCGATCTTTTTAACGATCCTGGCATATTAACGGTAAAGCAAATTAAGCTGCCTTGAAATTGCCCTAGCAGGCTTTTTTGCTTTTCTGCCCGGTCTTCCCTGGCCTTGAGAATCTGTGACAGATTTATGTGCGCTGTTGTTAGCGTATTGTCCATAGGTGATTCTCACTCTTATCAAGGTTTGCTTCAGCCATGAGGGAAGCCTGATTAATAGCAGACTTCCCCTATTGCGACCCGTGAAAGTTAAGAAACCAGATACTCTCAGGCGTCGTATGTTCCCAAAGTGTAGAGATGGTCAATGATGCTGCCGTCGCGCCACAAGATATCAGCCACGATTTTATCCCCTTTGATAATCGCTTTAGGCTTGTCGGTTTTCTTCTCAATCATTTTTTGCAGATCATGGATATCGAAAACCGGCAGCTTGGCATCTTTTAAGCGCAAGAGCAGATCAGCATTCTTGTTATTGTTAGTATTAACAGCAATTCCCAGTTGGCAGACGAAGACATCGATATATTGCCCCGGGGTCGAGATACAGGTGACTTTATCAAGAATCATGGGTAATCGGGAACGGTATGCAGGCGCGCAAACAATACTTAATTTGGCTCCTTGTGAGGTGTCTCCGTGGCCACCAGAACCTGCAATGCAGCGACCTAATGAATCGGTATGGACATTGACATTGAAATTAGTATCAATTTCAGTGGCGCTTAAAATAACGGTATCCAGGTCATTGACCAGGCATCCTCCAGGCGCGTCCATATTGGCATACATAGAAGCACTGATCTCAATGTGGTTGGGGTTTTTCGCCAATGAAGCAATGGCGCTGGTATCAAAACATTGGACATCATAAAGGGCTTTAAATAAACCTTTATTCATCATTTCGACGAAGGCGTTGGTGATCCCGCCCATGCCCCATTCTCCCGTTATTTGATGTTTTTCCATATATTTACTGAGCAGAGATGTGACCGATAGGGATATACCCCCTGATCCGGCCTGCATTTTAAGGCCATCTTTAATGTAACCGGACGCTTCAAGAACACTTTCGGCATATTCTGCAATGCGTAGCGCGATGGGGTCACGGGTTCCGCGCAGTGCTGCGCCAGCAATTTTACTCGGGTCGCCAAGTTTTCCTACTTCAATAACATAATCAACATGGGTCTGGTCGATGGAGATGGGATAGATGGGAGCATCTTGAAGGTTGTCGGTGACAACGATAACCTTTTTGGCATGAATGGCATCGGTAAAGGCATAGCCCATGGACCCGAAGGCACTGTCACCGAAGCGACCACTGCAATTTCCTCTATGGTCACAGGTCGGGGCATAAATAAAGGCGATATCAGCAGTATAGAAACCATCGTTGAACAATTTCGGGCGGCCGCCATGAGTGGTTAGGCGGGCTCTTTCTTTCATTTTGCCACGTTGAATGGTCTCGGCAATGCCATATCTGCCCAGTCCTCCACCGTCGATACGACTGATAACTCCCTCTTCAATGCATTGAGCTGCGTAATAACCATTTTCACCATGAATACCACCGCTGGAATTAAAGCCGATATCACGCAAGCCCATATCATGAATAGCACGCAGGACCTCTCCGGTGACTTGATCTCCGAGGCGCAAGTGGTGGGTTATGGAGATAGTCATTCCGTCTTCCAGCCCACAAAGGCGGATTGCTTCCTGTAAACTTTTGACGACTTTACTCATGTTAGGCTCCACAACTTTGGGTTTGAGCTTTTTCTGCCCATTCAAGAATGTTCTGTGCCTGTAAGAGCACTGGAACGTCCAGCATCTTGCCATCCAACTCGACCGCTCCGAGTCCCTGCTCTTCAGCTTCTTTCATTGCTGCAACAACGCGGCTAGCATGGTCGATTTCAGCTTCAGTTGGCTGGAAGACTTCGCGGATAACTTTGGCTTGCCCCGGACTTATGCAGACTTTGGAAGAATAACCAAGGGTTTTAGCAAATACAGTTTCCTTACGTAAGGTGTCCATATCGTTGACATCAGTAAACGGAATATCCCGAGCTGGGACTCCTGCCGCTGCCGCTTCGGTGATCAGCCTTCTCCTGGCATAGTCCATTTCCTCATTGGCAAAAGTCCTTTTGGTACCAAGGGAGACGGCATAGTCTTCAGATCCTAAGCCAACCGAAATGATTCGATCACTGGCAGTTAAAATTTCATAGGTGTGCATTAAACCTTTAGGGGTTTCAATCGATACATTCAGTTTGGTGCTACCAGGTTCGAGGTTATGTTCTTGCTCAATTTCAGTCAGGATATCTGCCATTTGGTGAACTTCTTGAGCTGATTCAACCATGGGAAAGGTGATGAGTTCCGGTTTGAGAGGGACGAGTTCTTTCAGATCAGCCATATAATGTGGGGTGTGCAGTCCGTTAACTCGGAACCCCCATTTGTAATCGCAGAGGCCAGATTTGACGAATGTTCGCACCAGAATACGGGCCGCATCTTTTTGATTTTGTGCCACCGCATCTTCCAGATCAAAGATAATTGCGTCGGCTCCAAGTAAACCGGCATCCACCATTCTTCTGGCGGCCATTCCCGGAACAAATAAGGTTACACCTGAAAACATGTTTCCACCTCCGCACCTCTTTTAATGGCGACTTCAAGCCGGGCTTTTATGGCGAAATCAAAAGCCCCCTGATCGACAATATCAACAACCGCATCGGAGACTTGGAACTCATCCAGCATTGCATTAATGGTTGTTAGGATTTGGTCCAGGTATTGTGGACCGACCTTACTTTTGACCTGAATCTCTCGTTTTCCGTAGCCTGGAGAGATAGTGACCATCAGATCGCTCGATTCAAGTGTTCCAGCGACCGCTGTTTTGACAATTTTCATGCTGCTCTGTCCTTTCTCTGGTTTCAAAGCACGGCTGCCATATTCAGTGATGGGACGCTTTTGCCCTGTCTGCAACGGTCAACCTGCTAAAGAAGGATTGGAGATGTTATTAAGATTTGTTAAAACGTATTGCATGAAATACATTTAAATGTTGTCATTGTTGCTGTCAAGTGAAAAAGATATTTCATCTGTCTGCAGGGTAGGTGTGATTTCATTTTTTGATGAGATGTATGATATTTTTTCTGTTGACACTTTTAAAGATCTTTTATAAATGTATTTAAGGAAATACAAATAAAAGTTCTTTTCGGGTGTGGCGCTTTTCAATTATGACGAGTCGAAAAAGGTGGGAAAAGACATGAACAAAAATGAAAGTTTTTGGTTGAGTAATTACAATACGCTACCGGAAGTGCAGGAAACATTAAAGGATATGCCTGCCAAGATAAAAATGTATGATACGACTTTGCGCGATGGTGAACAGACTGTCGGCATCAGTATGAGTATTGATGAAAAAGTAGCTATTGCTAAAGGACTGGCAAAAGCTGGGGTTGATCGCATTGAGGCTGGTTTTGCAACGAGTAGTCCCGCTGATAAAGAAGCGATAACGCGCATTGTGGCAGAAGTTAAAGAGGCAGAAATTTGGGGATTTGCTCGTTGCAACGTTAACGATGTCAAAGATGTTATTGAGACAGGAGCAAAGTCTCTGGTCTGTGAAATTCTGACCAGTCCCCAGAAAATGCAGGCCTGGAATGTCAGTGAAGAAGTTATTTTGCAAAGAATTAGAGATAGTATTACTTTTGCAAAAGAGCAGGGCTTATATGTTGCGTTTTTTGCAGTTGATGCGACCAGAGCCATGCCTGAGTTTCTGAAACAATGCTATCAGACTGCTGTTAATGAATGCGGTGCAGATGAAGTCGTTGTTGTTGACACTTTAGGCGTAGCAACACCTGAGGCGATGTACCATCTGACTAAACAGGTGAAACGTTGGGTGAATGTCCCTGTGGCTGTCCATTGCCATAATGATTTTGGTATGGCTATTGGATGCACCATAGCGGCATTAAAGGCTGGTGCCGAATGTGCCCATGTTACGGTGAATGGTTTAGGAGAAAAAACAGGTAATGGGGATCTTGCTGAGTTAGCGCTTGCACTCAAGGGTCTGTATGGTGTTGAAACCAACATTAAAATGGCAGAATTACGCGAGCTAAGTAAGTTGGTTGAAAGCATTACCAATATCCCGGTTGCGTTACAAAAACCAGTTGTTGGAGATTTAGCTTTCACCAGGGAAAGCGGTTTGGTTGTCGCCCAGATGTTGGCCTATCCACCTTCTGTCGAAGGTTATGATCCAGAAGTTGTCGGCCGAGCCAGAGAGATTGTCCTGGGCAAGAAAAGTGGCAAAAAGTCGATTGAGTACGCTTTAGGGCAATGTGGTCTTACGGTTGATGATGATAAAATTGACGTTTTGCTTGCTAAGGTTAAAGAGTTTGCAACCCATCAAAAAGGCGCTGTCCCTATGGATGAGTTTCGCAATATGGTAGGTCAGGTCTGATATTTTGTGGCTTGCCGGATATCCGGCAAGCCATTGCTCTTCATATGTCTGTTTTGTTTTGAAATAAAACATTGAGTTATTTTTATGTCCTCATTGCACCACTCACAGCGCTACATATCTTTTTATAGTCCTTCTTTCTCCTCTGTCTATTTTCTTTAAATCATTAAAATAACGGTTAGCTAATTGCTTTAGGGTGTTTTTTGAAGTGGCGGGGATAGTTTGGATTTCTAATTTGAAATTTCAAAAACTGGTTGATTATCTTCAGGACACGTGGATAATGGTGGCATTAATTGAACTCTTACTTCTGTCTTTGGTGAAATAGATTATGGGCCCTCTTGAAGATTTTCTTGATTTTGGTAATGGCGAATTGACCAGCGAATCTTTCACGATTAAGAAAAGAAAAAAACGTAATAAGAGCGATATCATTTATCAACTTATCAGGCAGGGAGTGATTCTGGGTAAATGGAAACCAGGAGATCGATTGCACGATAATGAGCTTGCTGAGCTCTTTGGATGTAGCCGGAATTCGGTGCGTGAAGCTCTATCTAATTTAATTCGTCTTCATATTGTCGAAAAAGAGCACTATTGGAAGGGGTATCGGGTCAGGATTCCTGATTGGGAAGAAATTGTTGAAGCTATTGATTTGAGAGCTAGTCTGGATTATGTCGCATTCGAAAAGTTGATCAAAATAAAGGGGGATCGTTTTGGTCGCATTATGGCGCAACTGAAAAGCCATCTTGATAAGGCTGAAATAATCATTGCGAATGAGCCAGATAAAAAGAGACAGGCCGCAGTCGATTTTTTTCATCTCATATACAATGCGGTTTCCGATTATTTGCTTGTTGACGTCATTGATAATATTAGCGCGATTCCGGAATTATTATCTTATGCGATTCACAGCGAATATCCAGATATGGCGAAGGAGAGTCATCTCTGGCAAGTTAAAATTTATAATGAGCTGAAAAATCGGAACCTGACCGGAAGTATAGGCATGTTGCAAAAGCATATAGAAGAATACAAGGAGATCGCAGCAAAGGCATATTCAGGTATATCACCGTCCTGAATTGAGGATTTCAGCCGTCAGATACAAGATAAATAATTGATAGCATGCAGCTATTTTTAAATTTCAAATTTCAAAATTGAAAATAGTTCTGGTTTTATTGAGGCGGCGTTGTTTATTTCACCGAGGAGAAAACATGCTTTTGGAGAGAAAGGTTTGTCTTATTTCGGGTGCTGCCAGCGGTATTGGGCAAGCAACTGCGGTTGAGATTGCTAAAGAAGGTGGGCGCGTTGTTGGTTGTGATATCAACAGTACTGGACTAAAGAAAACCTGCGACATAATTTGTCGTAAGGGTGGTGTTATGCACAGTATGGAGTGCGACATTACCAACCAGGGACAGGTTAATGCCATGGTAGAGAGCGTCATAGCAGAATTTGGCACCATTGATGTCGTGGTTAACTGTGCGGGAGGCAGCGTCGATTCTCTTAGTCTCCTCGATATTACCGAAGAAATGTTCGATTGGGCTGTAACTCTCAATTTGAAAAGTGTTTTTCTTATGATGAAGGCGACTCTTCCGCACATGGTGGCAAGGAAATCGGGGGTGATTGTCAATGTTGCCTCACAGGCAGGACGGCGAGGTAGTGAATTTACCAGACCTCATTATTCAGCAGCTAAAGCCGGTGTTCTTGGCCTTACGCGACATGCCGCCAAAGAATTTGGTCCCTATGGCATAAGGGTTAACGCTATCGCTCCTGGACGTTGTGCTACCAGTAAGCGTAATAAGCAGATTTGGCGTGAGCGGGAAGAGGATGGTTCCGCTGCAACAATTCTCGAAAATGTTGCCTTAAGACGCGTTTCTGATCCGCAAGAACAAGCTAAATCCATTTGTTTTTTGTGCAGTGATGCGGCCTCTTTCATCAGTGGCGCAACCTTAGATGTAAACGGTGGAGAAACGTGTATTTAAAATCCGATTAAAGAACAGATTAGTCAAATAGAGAAAGTTCTTGTTCAGGGTTAATAAGTCTCAGGAGGGGCAGGGATAATCGGGTGAGAGGCTTTTGGGAATAGCTATCAAGCGAAGTCAAAGAAATACAATTTTTATTTGATTCTGAGGGAATCCCATGCTCGATAATTGTCTTGAGGGACTGCATCTAATTCTCCAATGGCAAAATCTGTTAGCCATCCTGATCGGTGTTTATTGCGGTGTCATTATTGGTATGCTGCCTGGACTTTCTCCTGCTATGGCTGTTGCTCTTGCTGCTCCCTTTACACTTTTTATCCCACCTTTACAGGGACTTTCTCTGCTGATGGGAATCTATAAAGGAGGGGTTTATGGAGGTTCAATTAGCGCCGTTCTGATCGGGACTCCAGGCACCCCGGAGGCTGCTGCCACAGTTTTTGATGGTTATGCATTGACTAAAAAAGGAAAAGCAGAGCGGGCGCTATACGCTTCCTTATATGCCTCAATCTTTGGGGATGTTATGGGGACAACCGTGTTAATGTTTTTATCGCCGCTTTTTGCAGCCTTTGCTCTCATGGTTGGGCCTGCCGAAACAATTCCCCTCGTGTTACTGGCGTTATCAATTATCATTGTCACCCTTGGAAATGAAAAAGTTAAAGGGTTTATTGCTGCTTTAATAGGTTTCATATTGGCAACTGTTGGGGTTGATCCCATAGCTGGTAGTACGCGTTTAACATTTGATTCTCTTGAACTGGCTATTGGCATCGGCATAATTCCTTTGTTAATCGGTCTCTTTGCCATTCCCGAAATCATTTCCAACGTCCTCGATAAATCGTCTATTGACAGCACTAATGCGGCCCAAGGTAAGTGCTTCGACCTAGGCCATGATCAACTCACGGTGCGTGAATTTTTCGCTCACTGGAAATTGTTTATAATGTCGGGAGTTATAGGTGCGGTTATCGGCGCTATGCCGGGTCTCGGCTCTGCAACGGCATCATTTACCTGCTATGCTGCAGCCCAGAAAATGTCCAAAAAACCGGAGTTGTTTGGTCATGGCAGTGAAGAGGGTTTGATAGCGTGCGAAACTGGTAACAATGGTACTGTCGGACCAGCTTTAGTGCCCTTATTGACCCTTGGGATACCGGGTAGTGCTACGGCCGCTGTTTTATATGGAAGTCTTATTATGAATGGAATTACTCCCGGACCATTCATTTTTAGAGATCATGGTTCTGTCTTGTATGGCTTGTTTATAGGCCTAATGATAGGAGCTGTCGTTCTCTATCCTGTAGCTATTTCGGTTTTTAAATATCTCATCATTCATATTCTTAAAATTGATAAGCGATTTCTTTTCGCGGCCGTTTTTTTATTGTGTGTATCTGGGGCGTATGCAGTACAGAACAGTATGACAGATGTATTTGTCATGTGTATAGCTGGCATATTTGCTTTCCCCTTGAAACGTCTTGGCTTTCCGATGGGGCCTCTTCTTATCGCATTTATTCTTGAGCCTATCCTCGAAAGATCGAGTAGGGAGTCTTTGCTGTTAGCAGGTAATAATCTATCGGAAGTGCTGCTTTCGAGCCAAATATCCATAAGTCTTTGGTGTGTGCTTTTGGCGATTCCTGTTTTTCTGACGATAAAATATCTGTTTAAAAAATGAGCTAACGGGTGCCCTGATTCGGAGGCACATTGATTAAGGATAATTTGACGCGGGAGAGTGTGAAATGAAGAGAGGTAAGGCGCATCACTTAATTCGTATCGGGATTTTTTTGGTCGGGCTTTTGATATTATCTGTAGCAGGTACAGGTTACGCTCAGGATGACTTTCCCAGCCGCCCCATAACTATTTATGTCGGCTATAAACTTGGAGGTACAACGGGCACCAGTGCAACAATCGTAGGGAAATATTTAGAACAACACCTGAAAACTCCGGTGAAGATTGTTGAAAAAGGTGGGGCAAGTGGAACCTTGGCTCTTGGTACTGTCGCTCGGGAGCCAGCTGATGGCTACAGTCTAGCCATCGGATCCTACAGTACGCTTATCTCGGGCCCCTATAGTTATAACCTGCCGTATGATAGTCAGCGGGACATCGATCCTCTTTATGCCTACAGTATGTATCATTCAGGGTTTGCCGTAAGAAGTGATTCTCCCTGTCACACTTTTCGAGATTATCTTGATTGGGCCAAAGCCCATCCCGGCGAGGCCAAGTGGGGCTCTGCCGGAGCCATGACCTTTGGCCATCTTGTTATGGAATATATTGGTTTTCTGGAAGGAATTGACTGGCGTCCTCTTGGCTGTAAAGGCGGTTCTGCAGCGGCCAAGCTTTTACTGGGTGGGCAGACCAATGGTCAGGTTGCTACCGGTAGTCAGATACCTATGATTAAGGGTGGACAGATGCGTCTTTTAGCAGATTTTACTCCAGCGCAAACGCCGACCTTGTATTCTTATGTTCCCGCAGCCGTAATAGATAGGGTTGTTACTCTTGATATGGTTGGTTATGGGGATCTTGCATTTTATAATCCGATTATCGTCTTCGCTAAAAAAGGAATGCCAGAAAAGGTAAGAAACGTTCTTGTCGAGGCTCTTCAAAAAGCGACCTATGATGAAAAGTTGGTTGCGATGCTAGGTAAATTTAACATGCCAGTCTTACATAATGGTGGCGATGAGTTTTTCCAAAAAACAAAAGAGCCGATGCAGGAGCTTGCACTTAAGATGTTGACAGACATGGGAAGGATTAAGTAAGCCCTTTGTCGGCTTCTTGACCTGAAAAAATTCAATGAACACTTCGCACCTAGGCTGGTTTTGAACCCCTTGTCTCTGGTTTCAACCCTGGCTTCTTCATGCTTTGGGCCAGGGTTGACGCCGTGTTTTTTTTGATTGAGTAGATGGGAATTTTAGTTTTCTAAAAGCGCTGTGGTTTTTATTGCTAGGAGGTCGCTGTGGCTACAAATAATGCAAAGCTGGAATTAATCTTTTCGATCATTTTTATGCTAGCGGCCCTGTTTTTTACTTTCTATGTCATTCCGCATCAAATACCTGTGACCGGTGAATTTCCAGATCAAAGGACTTTTCCTCTAATCTCCTCAATCATACTCAGCTTTTTGTCTTTGATTTGGGTCATTAATACAATAAGAAAAGCGCCGAAATATGATGATGAATTCATTTTAAAGGGCATTGGCGTTGGGGCTATTCTCCTGCTGACTGTTTTTCTATACGATCTGGTTGGCTATATTGTTGCTGGAATCATTACCTCAGCAGCTGTTGCTTTTATGATAGATAATCGAAAATTAGTCAGTATCGGATTGTTTAGCGTCTGTCTTACCATTCTGTATTACCTGTTTTTTTCAAAATTGTTAAATGTTGCATTTCCGAGTGGGATTATTTTTTAACTGAGTTGTGAAATAACCGCATCTCTTATCTGTGTCGTTGAGCGTGGATCGCTATGGGACTCAGCTAAATCCCTCTCGACAGCCGCCCTGAATTTTAAAACGCTGGCGGCGACATTGGCATCCTCTTCGCCGATCCAGTCGAGCATATTGGCTGCGGTTAGCATCATGGCCCTGGGGGCGGCAATATTTTTCCCGGCAATATCAGGAGCGCTGCCATGGGTGGTCTCAAACAATGGTGGACTGGTCCGATCTTGAGGATTGATATTGCTGGATGAAACAACACCCAATCCACCGGACAGTATGGCCGCCAGGTCGGTTAAAATATCCCCCTGTCACGTACTCTTCTTCACTGTTTTCTCTGATAACCAGCATATCCTTTTCAAGACCATAGGTTTTGAGCTGAAACTCAACGATATTTTAACGTTCCAACCGCTCTCGTATGAGGTCATTTCAGCCATGCCATCGTAAAATTAATCTGTACTTTGTGCGCATTTACGATAGCGAAATCGGTGATCTTAGCAAAATGAACCTCAAACGTTTTTAGATTTAAATGCTTAGGTTCTTTGTTTTCCTCGTTAGTGACCTTCCTTGTAAACCTTTTATTAGCAACTTGGCCATTGTGTAATTTTTCTGCGCTGGAAATAGAGAGAGTCTCAAAGTGTATCTGCTGCTTAGCAGAATCATTCTTATAATGTGTAAGACAAATGATACGACATGGTATATTTTCCTTGACACCAAACAAGGTATGTTTTAAATGTATTGACAAAGATACATTTAAACGGTTCGAGATTGCTTTCGTTTGATAACGGGAATTTTTTATGAATGGTTTAATCGCGTGTATTAGAAATGGTTTTGTCTATGACGAGGGTGTTTCTATTAGATCTTTCAGTTTCATATGAAGTTTTCTGACCGGTGCCGTGACCTGACTACTGAAAAGCTTCGATACAGAAAGGATCGATGATCAGATGGGGGAAAGAAACGAAGTGCCACGCTATCAGGCGATAAGAGCCCAGATTTATAATGATATTTCCTCGGGGAAATTAAAAGTTGGTGACCATATTCCGAGTGAAACTGCATTAATGAAGCAATATCGGGCGAGTCGAACAACGGTTCGTAAGGCGATTGAAAACTTATCTAATGAAGGAATTATCGTTCGTAAGCGGGGAATTGGCAGTATTGTTGGGAAAAAAGTCGTATCGGCAAAGGTAGCTTTAAGCGGGTCTTTTGGTGATCTTCTTGATGTTGCTCAGAACACCGCAGTTAAGGTCATTCGTTTTGAATATGTTGATCCCTCTCCTGAACATAATACGTGGTTGCAGGTGAATGATGGTTCACCGATTCTTAGAATTGACCGGGTGCGCTATAAAGATGACACACCCTTTATGTACTCCATCAATCATGTCCCCAATGCCATTGGCCAATTTTTAACCAAAATCGATCTTGAGGGAACCTCTCTGCTTGAGTTAATCCCGCAAAAGTGTGACGTCCCACTGGGTAAAGCTATTCAGGAATTTAATGCCACCATAGCCAACAGTTTAACAGCTGAATTACTTGATGTGCCCCTTGGATTCCCTTTGCTGGAGATTAATCGTGTCGTTTTCAGTACCGAGAAAGAACCCGTTTATACTTTTCACGGGTACTTCAGGAGTGACATGTACGAATTTACAACAGAATTTTCGCTCTGAATATTCCAGCCCAGACGCTGGAAGAATGAGTTTCCCTGGAGACGCTTCAGAGAATATACGGTTTTTGGGCAACATAACTTGAATAAACCTTTTGGATGAAAACCACGAGGTTTTCACCTCATGCAGTGCAGACAGGAGTGTTTTATGGCGTACCCACCGATTATGATGGAATCATTGCGGAAGCTTGAAGCCAGTCGTCAATATCGACTGGAGCAGGAAATCCCGATTCTGTCCATTGATGAGAAGAATGCTTTGTTACAGGCTTGCCACCCTGATTACCGTGATGGCATCAAAGAACCGATTCCTTTGGGGCCGAATCAGGGCCAACCTGCGTCACGCGAGCTGGTTAATTTGCTAGCTGCTGAAAGTCGTTTGAAGACAGCAGATATCAATCTTGATCAGGTTGATCATGATGTTGATGTGCTGATTGTCGGTGGCGGCGGCGGGGGGGCTACTGCAGGTATTTTTGCCAAGCAGCATGTTGAAAAAGTCATGATCGTGACCAAGCTAAGGTTTGGTGAGTCGAATACGATTATGGCCGAAGGTGGGATCAATGCCTGTACCTCAAAGGGGGATTCCCCGGCTCGCCATTTTATCGATACTATGGGTGGTGGTGGTTTCCATAATAGTCCAGCCATGGTTCGCGCCATGTGTGAGGATTCCCCTCTGATCATCAATTGGTTAGAGCGTATGGGAGTCCCCTTTTACAAAGAACGAGACGGCAACTTTAAAAAGCGCCATATCGCTGGTGGTCATAGTCGCCCCCGTGGTCATGCTGTCGGTGATTACACCGGCATGACCATTATGCAGACCTTACGAGATGAAGCTCTCTGTCAGGGAGTTGAGCTCCTTGAACATTGCCCTGCGGTTGAATTGATCATGGATGAAAATGGTCGCTGTGCTGGTGTCGTTTGCCTGGATGTAGAAACCGGGCAACACATCGTCATTCGTGCCAAAAGTGTCATTATGGCGACCGGTGGTTTGGGCCGCATCCATGTTCAAGGCTTCCCAACCACCAACCATTATGGTGCTACCGCTGATGGTATTGTCATGTCTTACCGTGCTGGGGCCGAGCTTTTCTGTATGGATTCGATCCAGTTTCACCCCACCGGAACCTGTTTCCCCGCTCAGGTTTATGGTTTGTTAGTCAGTGAGGCGTCACGGGCTCGTGGTGCACAGCTGGTTAATGTTCATGGTGAGCGTTTTATTAATGAATTGCAAACTCGCGACTGCGTTGCCTCGGCCATCATTCGCGAATCTTCAGATCGTGGCAATGGTATCATGACTCCCCTTGGTAACCATGGTATCTGGCTTGATACGCCTGTTATCGATTTACGTAATGGAAAGGGCTTTATTAAAAGTTACTTCCAGCATCTTTACCATCGCTTTATGGAATATGGCATCGATTTTTCCGAAGAGCCTATTCTGGTTTACCCCTCTCAGCATTATCAGAATGGCGGGTTATTGTCAGATGAGTTTGGTAAGACGCCGATTCCAGGTCTCTATGCAGTTGGTGAAGTGGCTGGTGGGGTCCATGGCAAAAACCGCCTCGGTGGGAATTCTCTAACCGATATTTTTGTCTTCGGTCGACGTGCCGGTCTTGATGCTGCAAATTGTGCCTCAGAGATCAAGCTGGGCAAACTGACCCTGGCTCATATTGATGATTTTAACGCCAAGGTCCGTGATAACGGTCTGAACGTCGGAATGACATCACCGATGCTGTTCCCGGACTATCGCTTTGATAAAGCGATGCCTGTTTACAATCAATAACAGAGGAGCTGATGATCATGTCCGCAACTAATAATGATTTATTGGAAATTGTCATTTTAAATAAACGCTATTCAGTGCCGACTGAGGCAACCATCATGCAAGCGATGGAATATGCCGGCTACCAGTTTACCGTACGTGGTAGTGGCTGCCGAGGCGGTGTCTGTGGTGCTTGCTCTTGTGTTTACAGGTTGCCAGATCAGATCGAACCGGTTACCGGATTAGCGTGCCAGACCAAGGTTATCGACGGGATGCAGGTTCTTCAGATACCGTTTTTTCCAGTGAATAAAGCTAATTATAAATTGGAAGACCTTGAGCCTACGGCAGAGCAAATGCTGGAAATTTATCCCGATATTACCAAATGCATGGGCTGTAACACCTGTACCAGATCATGCCCTATGGAAATTAATGTCATGGGCAACATGTCTGATGTGCTTCAGGGGAAAATCGAAAAGATCTCTGTTGATACCGTGGGCTGCATAATGTGTGGTCTGTGTGCAACGCGCTGTCCGGTTGGTTTGACTCCTTATCTGTATACCATGCTCTGCCGCCGTCTGGATGGTCGTCATATTAAAAAAGCGTTTATCGATATTCCGCCCCGTATGAAGGAGATCGAGGATGGAAAATACGCCGAAGAGCTGGATCGCCTGGTGGCTATGCCGGAAGACGAGTTAAAGGTTCTTTACACCGAATCACAGAACGATAAGCGCATCATTTAACTTTAAGTTCAGGAGTGATCATGCTCGACAATATATTAACAGAAGCCAAAAGTCCGGTCGCCAGGATGCGCTTGTTTTCGAGCGGGATACAACGGAATAACCGGCTTGAAAAAGGGACGATGCTGTTCGGTGACGCGGGCTGCCTGGCCTGTGGTAACTGTATCGACAATTGCCCGGTTGTCAAAGAAAACCAAGGCTTTGTCCTGCTGCAGAATCAACGTACTTCGATGAACCTTGAAACTTTGGTTGGGGAACAATGCCGCAGCTGTTATCGCTGTATCAAGGCCTGTCCTCAAGTCAGTAAAGATATCAAAGAGTACGCATCAACGTTTAGGCGCGGTGCTACGGTTATGCATTTTATTACGGCGGCAATTATTGTACTGCTGGCGGCTACTGGTATTACTTTCTCTCACTGGGGTGTCTACCTGCCTGCTTTCGAACTCGGGTTCTTACGTTGGGCTCACCGTTTGCTCGGGATCGTGTTTGTCTTTTTACCTGTGCTGTATTGGTATGCAGATAAGCGTTACATGCTCGACATGCTGAAAAAGGTGACAACCTGGGGACAAAAGGATGTGCAATGGGTTAAAGATGTTGCCCAGCATATCGCTCATCCTGACCAGCATGAGCTCCCTTTAAAAGTGCGCTTTAACACAGCACAAAAGGCCTGGGGGTTTTACCTGCTGTTTCTTGTTTACCCCATTTTGACGATCACCGGTTTAGGGCAGATTATTACCCGTGGTTTTCAGCCCTATGTGGCCAGTGAGATATCAAATCCATTGTATTGGAACATCGTCTTTCATATGTTCTTTGCCTTGCTGACAGACTTGGGACTGTTCTTACATATTTATTTTAAATATGTGCGTAATTTTATTATCTATGCGACAGATCTTTATAAGTCATATAGCAAAAATAAAAAGTTTGATGTTGCTTCACTGTATCGTGAGGAACCAGGCCAGTCATAGGACAATATCATTATCTACAGAAATAAGAAGGGGCGGATCTGACCAGGATCCGCCTTTTCTATTAGGGATGAAAGCGGAGGATTGAAGGTCATATTTTAGTGAGCCGATTTATGATGACGATGCCGAACTGGTGGTATGCGGTTTATCGCCCTGCTGGTGAGGAATTAGGGCTTATTTCCATTCCGAAAAAAGCCACCAACTTCGCTTGGGGCGAAGCGGACGGGAAGACGCTTTTTATTACCTGTTTTGACGGTTATATCGTGTGCCGGTTAAAGCGCCCGGAATAGCAACCATCTAAAATACAAATTCTGTCGTAAATTTATAAACATCACTACGAAAATAGCCATAGAAGAGGTTAACCGGCCGGTTGTCTTCGGTCATGCCAATTCTTTCGATTTCGAGCAAAGGAAAGCCTACAGGAACCTCAAGGATTTGGGCCATTTCAATAGTGGCTATGGTGGCACTGAAATTCTGGACAGCTCTGACGACGGGAATATCACATTTTTTCATGATCAGTTGAGTCAGGGTATATTCTTCGAGTTCTTTTTTGGTGAAATACTGAGCAATTTCATCGGGGATATAGCTGATTGAATAGAGAAAAGGTGCGCCTTCTTTAAATCGAATCCGTTCCAAATTCAGGGTTTGGCTACCGCTAGGTAAATTTAAACGCTCAACAATCTGTTTGCCAGGAGACACATACTCAAATTTTATAATCTGGCTACTGGTATTATGGGCAATCGCTAAAATGTCGTTAAAAGATCCCTTTAAAGACATTTTTGTCTCTCTTAAGTTTTTACGCACAAAGCTACCAAGGCCTCTTTTTCTTTCAATAATTCCTTCTTTTGTCAGACTTTCTATCGCTTTTCTTATCGTAGTGACACTGACTTGATATTTTTTTGCTAATAACTGTTCGCTGGGAATCATTTCACCCACTGGCAGGCGTCCTGAGGAGATATCCTTGTGTATTTGCATCCGGATACTCTGGTAGATAGGGATGCTTGCACGTTCCTTCATTGTGTGCCTTTCTTCTGTGATAGTGACATTAGGACAAGCGGTCAATTAAGGTCGTTACGTTGAAATATCGACGTCTTTTACGCTCCTGGGATGGTATGACAGGAGTTCCTGATAGGCATCTCCTTCTTCCCGCCAGGTAAAACAGGAATTTTTAATATAGTTCGCTGTTTTAACGACCTGCTTGGCATTCTCAACCGGACCTGACCGTGGTTGTTTATCGCGGATGGCCCAAAAGCCTTGCATGATTGCAGGGGCAATGACATTCAACAGATGAATCAGATGTGTGCAGCCGCTAGCACCACTGATCCTGTCACGTACTTGTTTTCCGAAGCCATTTTTAATTGCCAGACCAATAATCGGGTTCAGGGTTGCATCAATTTTGTAACAATCGGGCAGGGGGACTGCATTAATCAGGACCTCAAGATCCTCAATAATGAGTCCTTCCTTGTGGATTAACAAAAAAAGTTCAATGCTATGCATTATACCCGTGGGGCGTGCTTTACCGGTGAATCGGTAGGTGGTTTTGGGTCTGTTGTCAGATAAATGTCCAGCAGCGACGAAATGATTTTCATCGATATCGGTGATAGTAAATGATAGATCCCTGTGATGGTAGCATTCGCCTGTAAGTTCGCTGATACGTCCCATGGTTTAGCTCCTGATAGGCGGTGATATGTTCAGTATGGTCTTGGTGTTAGGAGACCCAACATTTGCCTGGCTTCGAGGGGGGTGGCAACTTTACGCCCAACCTCGTCAGCAATGCGAACGACCCGCTGTACCAGCTCAGCGTTACTGTTGGCCAGTATCCCACGTGCCATATAAATATTATCTTCCATACCGGTACGGACATGCAGGCCCATGCATAGGGCCATCGTCAAAATCGGCCAGTGTATGGCTCCTGGGGCAATAATGCTGAGCAACGAACCTGGTGGAATAACACTACAGGCAGAGGTCAAATATTGCGGTGTTGGCCAAGTAGCAAAACGGGACATTACCAATTGCACCATATGGGCTCCACCGTAGGGGTCAACATAACCTTTTTTGAGTAGCCGATTCAGATAGTGAAAGTCGCCCATAGAAAAACATTCAAACTCAGGTTTGATGCCATTTTCTTTCATCATTTCAAGAACCTGATCGACCTCTGTATCACTGATGCCGTATGTCCGTTCACTGATTTCATCATTGTCGCGGCCAAAGAGGGGGGCTTCTCTTTTATGCAGAATATGTGTGGATGTGTACGCTGAGGTATCGACACTGCCCATTTCCGCTTTAGCAGGAATAGCGTAGAGCAATTGCGGCGTTAGTTCATAAGGGGAATTTCCAAACCTTTTGCGTCCGCCGACCACAGTATTATTGATTATAATATCTGGACAAAACGCGCGTATCCGCTGGTTTATTTCTTCATAGTCCGCTGGATCTTTACTCTGAATAGCTGGATTATCTTTACAGCGACAATGAATATGAACAATGGAGGCACCGGCCTCATAAGCTGCATAGGTTTGTTCAACCTGTTCATCGATGGTTTCCGGCAGGTTAGGATTCGCCTCCTTGCCTGCGTTACCACCCGTAATGGCGCAAGAAACAATAGCGGGAGGAAATTCACTCAGCCCTCCACGTGTTAGCCGCCTGGTAAATTCATCGGCATCCTGGTAGGTCGCGGTATAAAAGTCATTGTTCGTTTGCTTGGTTTTATCCATAAATGAATCCTTTTCCAGGTTGTTTATGACCGCTGCGGTTAATTTTGCGAAGCGCGCCGCGGTTCTCCCGCCATAAAAATTGAAAAGAGACCGGTAAGATAAAAGATAGAAAATATGAGTAACGTAAGCTGATAATCACCAAAGTGATCATAGAGCAGTCCTGCGCTGAAGGCACCGCAAGCGCCACCGAGCAGTTGGTCAAAAGCCAGGACGCCCACTAAAACACTGAAAACGTTTAAACTGAAATATTGCCTCATGGCCAATGGCTGCAACATTAATAACCCTCCCATACCGAAGCCAAAGATGATGGCGTAAGCCCATAACAGAATACCTGTATTGAGAAAATAGAGAAGAAGTACCCCGATAGCTTGCAGACCGTAACAAAGTACGACTACCCATTTTAGTTTTAATAATTCAGTCAAGCGGCCAAAGAATATTTTGCCAATGCCACCTATGCCGGAGGCAAGACCCATGACGGTTGATGCTGTGATATAGGGGACACCTTTTTCCGACATCATTGCCACCTGATGCTGAAGAATTCCAACCTGGGCCATGGCTCCGAAAAAAAAGGTAATAAAGAGCCAGATAAAAGGTCTGGACCTTAAAATTTTACGCAGAGGCAGTTCTTCAAGATCTGGATCTGATCCTGATGCTATAGTGTTATTACTTTTATTTTTGGACGCTTGTTTGTCGACTCGTGTTGCATCTTGTATTTGGGGGTCTTTTATAAGGAATAATGCTATTGGAACGGTTATGACTAAAACTGTTATCGCTAGAAAAACGAATGACTGACGCCAGCCCAGTGCCTGATTCAGGCGCCCGATAAGGGGAACAAAGATCAAGCCTCCTGCTGAGATGCCCATGTAAACGAATCCCGTGGCTGTTCCTGCTCCATTACAGTGTTTAAACCAGTTAGCGACCAGGGTGCTGACGGGAATATAACCAATCCCTGTAAAGCAGATAGCCAATAGGGCATAGTGTATCTGAAAAGTCAAAAGATCAGGGACAAAACTGATAGCGAGAAGGCATGCACTGGTACAAAAAGCACCAATTCTGATAATTTTTTTGGGGCCAACAAGCTGGATAATACGGCCAAGAAAAGGAGCAAACAGCCCATTAGCGATCAGGTAGATGGATACCGTCAGGGCAATTTCCGACCTCGTGCAGCTAAATTCGGCTTCGAGGGGTTTCATGAACACGGCAAAAGTGTAGAAGCCCGTTCCTGAATAACACATCAGTAATAGAAACCCGGCAATGGCAACAATCCAGCCATAAAAAAGCTTTTTCTGATCCTTTGGATGGGTATCAATATTATTCATAAAAGACCATATCAATGACCAAAGTATTTGATGATCAGCTGGGCTATACGATCCGGTGTTGCCCGTGCAACGTAAGGGGTCGCATTGCTCAGGTATTCATATTCCGCTTCGGGTATCAGTTTTGATGCCTGTTTCAGGTTGTCACTATTACCGGTAAGGCCGTAGTTAAGAATGACCGTCGGAATCTTTATTTTGGCTAATCTTGCGTTGAAATTTTCATCTTCGCATAGGGCCCAGTGAAGTGTTTCCCCATTATCCCGTGCTTTGTGAAGGCAGATAGCACGATCATTGGAAATAGCTGCGCTTTCACCATACTTAGCTGAACGATTCCAATATTCGGTCATATGGCTACCATCCTCTTCAATTTCAATTTGCGAGAAGATTGGTGCGTGGCGAAATTTTTTGAAATGGTCCGGATCAGCATAGTAACAGGGCTGCCCCAGCATCAGCCCTTTGGCGCGTTCATAGTAATCAGTTGCAATATGTACGGCAATATTGGCCCCGACCAAACTGCCATAGAAATAAGCGGCGTCAATTCCGAGTGTGTCCATAAATGAGATTATTGTTTGAGCATGGTCGGCAAAGGAATAAAACCGGGGGGGATCATCGGATTCTCCAAAGGCTAGCATATCAAGGGCGTAGATTCTAAACTGTTCGGCAAGTAAGTTACCAACCTGCTCATACTCGTCAGAAGAGCTGCCTGACATATGCAGCATGATCAATGGTTCTCCGTGTCCGGAGTAGCGATAGTGCATTTGTCCTTCAGGAATATCCGCGTATGCTCTTTTCATTGGGCCACCATTTGTATGTAGCGCCTCCTGATTGGTATCAGGCAGCGCTTGGGGGTTAGCTTACTATACCGTCAAAACATGGTTGTCGATAAAGTCGGTCATCAGCTTATGGACACTTTCCGGGCTTTCAATGGCAATAAAGTGGCCATAACCGGGTAGCAGGTGCAGCTCAACATGTTTGGCGTTGGTCAGACGTTCTTTGGAACGCTCACACATATATGGTGTATAAGACTGATCATCCATACCTTCAATGATCAAAACTGGACAGGTAATCTTGTCCATCGTGTCTTTAACGTCGAAGGTCATCAACTCGATGTAATCACCGCGCTTAACCATGCCGGTTTCCTGATGAACACCCCAATAGATAAAGTCGAGACGAGAAGGGCTAGTGCGCTGACCAATAAGAGATTCTGTCAGCTCTAGGTGGGAGTGCTGACAGCTGACCAGAGGGTGCCACAGCATGTCGATGACCCGCATATCAGTGACTCCTGATGTATCTTCTACCCCCTGCATGACACAGGCAGCTTTAACAGGAAAGTTCTGGGCCAGGTAGTACATGATACAGCCGGCCATAGAACATCCGGTGGTCATGACATTTTTCAGATTGAGAGCGGTAATGATATCCCAGATGAAATTACCAAATTCCTGATATTCCTCGATGACCTTATTCCCTGCTAACGGCCAGCTTTTTCCATGCCCAGGCATATCAAAAGAAATCAATTTATAACGGTTGCCAAACAGGGACCACAGTTCGTGCCATTGACGGTTGTCACGTCCCGCAGTATGAACAAATGCAATTGTTAACTCATCATCCGGTCCATCATTGGTTTCACAATAAATTTTGATGCCGTTTACTCGGACATAAAAGCCGCGGATATCGCAATCGGGAATTTGTACGTCTGCATCTCTGGGTGGAATATCCGGGTCATTGGCAGGGAGTAAATCTTCCCGGGCGTACGAATACAAGCGTGCTGCATAAGCCAGAGGAGCTGCTGCCTGACGCAGGCGCAGGGTGCTACCTAGTTGGGTCAGAGCCTGGTTTGGGTCCCAGCCTCTTTTGGCCGCGGCACCTTTATTGGCTCCAATATTAAGACTGCGGCGGCGATCTTTAAAGTGGTTCCAGCCATCGGCACTGGCGGTAACACCAACATCAATACCGGTTAGGGGCGCTCCTAATTCAAAATCGTAAGCTTTACCATCTCGAAAATAGATAGTGCCCTGCACATTTTCTTCGCCAAAGGTAATGCTGCCAGTAAAAAAACGGCCGTAATAAAATCCCATCCATTTTTCATTTTCGGTATCGTTAATCAGTTTTTGAACCCGGGTAAGGTTCTCCAGCATGTTGACGTCCATGGTGCATCAATCCTTTCATTCAAAAAGATTTACAGGGCTGTTAGGTCTTCTTCCGTTTTAATTGTAGTAAATCGCTAATTTCAGGTCATTCCTTATAGGTAAGATGGTCTTTAAACTTGTTTTTTTATGTAAGTATTGTTGATATATGAATACTAGATATGTTTAAATGTTTTGTCAATAATACAATCATGCGTGCTTTTATAAAAAAAATTTCTATAGTTAAGAGAGTTGTTCTTCTGGTCAACTAAACTTATTACCAATGGGATTATTCATGGACTTAAGTAATGAAGTGATTAACTGTATCCATCAGCGCCGCAGTACGCGTAGCTTCAGGACAGAACAAATTATGGCAGAACAGCTTGATTCTTTGCTGGAAGCTGCTATCTGGGCACCGAGCGGCGGCAATAATCAGAGCTGGTTGTTTACGGCGATTCAGAATAAGACGCTGCTGTTGCATCTTAATGAGCTGGTTCGGGAAGGTTTTCAGCATTGGGTGCCGGATGATGATTATCCGGGAAAACATGCTATGAAAAAACGTTGCCAAGGGGACAAATACAGTTTTTACCACGGTGCCCCAACACTGATTATTGCATCTAATAAGCCCAATTATGAAAACGCTATGGCGGATTGTGCTTTGGCCCTGGAGAACATTTTTCTAGTCGCTCACTCATTGGGATTGGGGAGTTGCTATATTAATCAGCTCCACTGGCTTAGAGAAGATCCCAATATTCGTACCTTTTTGTATGAATTGGGAATTCCCCGAGAACATACCATCTGTTCATCGGCCGCGATTGGTTTGATCGCAACTCCATCACCAGCACCAGTACGTAAAGAGGGAACCATTCATATTATTAAGTAGTTAACAGTGCTCAAGGTTAACAACCAAGGGCTTAATTCTTTACACCTTAGTCCTTGGTTGTTGTTCCTCGATCAGATTTTTCCCGCATCCTTAAGCTCTTGTTCAAACTGATTGACAATCGCCTCAACACTGTCGAATTCAGGCTGCCAGCCCCATTCCTGACGCGCATATTTATCACTGAACAGCTTCGTGACCGTGCGCTTTCTTGGGTCTGAACCATTTTTAAAGGTGAGTTTAAACTCCGGATTCTTTCCGGTCAGAACTTCAGCCAGTTCGGTTGCTGAGGTTGATCTGGGGACGCTGGCAACGTTGTAACACTGGGTTTTTAATTTTTCTTTAGGGGCATCCATTAAATCGATAGCGGATTTTACGGCATCAGATCTGTAGATCCACGGTACCCGAGCTTCCGGGGTTGCATACTGAGACTCATGGGATTTCCCCTGCAGGGCATCGACAATCATTGGGGGGCCCCAATGGCCTGGAGTTGCAACTCCAGGATCCATCATAGCGGGGTAGCGCAAAGCACGAAAATCGATCCCAAACTTGGTATCGTACCAGCGGCCCATCCCTTCCGCATAAAGTTTGCCACAACCATAAAACATGAGTGGTCTTTGAATGGTCCAGTCATCGACTTCTTCATCAATTCCTAAACCGAAGGTGGCTCTGGAACTGGTCAGTAAAACTTTTTCTACGTTAAAAAGGCGAGCCGCTTCCATGACATGGTAGGAGCCCATGACATTAACCTGCATGGATGCCCAGGGATTGGCTTCTGAGGTTGCAGATAACATTGCTCCCATATGATAAATTTTATCGATTTTATAGTCTTTGACGACATTTAGAACGTGGCTGAAAATACTGACATCACCTTGTACGACCTGGATCTTATCCTCAATACCTTCCAGGCGCGAACGGTTGACAAAAATATCAAAAACAACAACGTCTTCACCACGCTTGACCAGTTCTTTCACTGTTTCAGAAGCAATATACCCAGTGCCTCCTGTGATTAAGGTAGCCATTTTCAAACCTCCTGATATGTTACATCCTTATAGAATGCCTTGGGCAATATCCTGCTTAAGTAGTTTAACAAGCTCTATATTCAAACGGCGTGCTTCCTGTTCGGCGCTATTGCCGGGCCATTCATAAAATCCTTTGCCGGTAGTGACCCCCAGTTCATTTTGGGCGACCTTATCGGCCAATAGGGCCCAGGATCCAGCGCCAGAGGCGATATAGCGCTCCAAACGTTTATCCAGACCTACTGTATCCATGCGTTTAAAATAGCCTTGGAACGGCAAACGGCGACCAAAGCCGAAGGTGACCGCATCATCAATAAGCAGGGGCGAAGCACCCAGGTCGACAAGTCTGCGCATCTCTTTTGATAATGCGGCCTGTAGTAGATTACCGATTTGACGGAATTGTTCATTTTCTATAAAGACTGCTTTCTTATTGAGGCTAGTTAGCAGCTCTATGGTCATATCCAGGTATTTCTGTTCCGTTGCAGTACCACCAAAGACTTCAACTAAAGGGACAAGGTGGGGTGGCATATAGTAATGTGTTGCCAGGATCCTGTGGGGATATTGTGTCTGGGCAGAAATATCTGAGACGAGTAAATTGGACGAATTGGTTGCGAGGATAACCTCAGGTGCACAAAGACTGTCGAGTTGGCTGAAAATGCTCTGTTTTAAACTAAGTTTTTCGGTGGCGGCTTCAATAACATATTGAGCTCCTTGGGTGGCGTCTTCCATTGCTGTGGTAAAATGGATGCGATCAAAGGCAACCTTTGCTTCATTCTGGCTGATCAAACCACCTTCAGCCATGAGGTCCAGATCGATTCGAATCCGGGTTTTGGCCAGTTCTATTGCTTCGAGACTGATATCAAATCCATTGACATCATAGCCATAACGGGCAAATTCTAAGGCAATACCAAAGCCCATCAAGCCTAAACCAACAACAGTTACGTTTGTAATTTTGGTCGGAGTGGTCATTTTATTTTCCGTTTTCTCTCATTGCTACATGGCCTGAGTTTCTTTTACGGGTAGTTGATATTTGGAATAGCAGGGGTACTCAATGCCATTCTTAAAGACTTTGCGCGGTTCAATCAGTTGGTTGCCAGTCACTATTTGTGTGTTATCGGTGAAGTAGAAGGTTCCGTTTATTATTTCCATAACGGAAATATCTGCTGGCATTCCAAGCCTCAGGGCTCCTCTGGTGTTTTCTTCAGCGAGAATTCTGGCTGGAGACTGGGTGGTCATTTTAATAACCTGATCTATGCTTAAGCCCAGGTTGATAAATTTGGACATGGTCACTAGCAAACTTTGAGCGATAGCAAGCGAGGAAAACGCCAGGTCGGAGGTAATAACGGTTGGCAATAAACCATTATCAAGGCAGATTTGTGCGACGGTGTAATTAAAATGATTTGATCCATGGCTCGAATCGAGCTCGACGCCTCTTTTTTGTGCCGCAAACAGTTCAGGACAGATATGGCCATCAGGCAGAACTAAACCGCCTCGCCGTGCGGTCATAAAGTGAGCGATAACATCACCTTGATCTAATAAATTTACTGCATCACGACAATAACGCTCGAATGAATCGTTAGTCTGACGTTCTCCTGTGTCACCAATATGGATGACCAGTGGTAGGTTGACATCCGTCGCCAGTTTTTTTGCTAATTCAAGACCTTTCATCCCCATACCTTTGGCGGAGATGGAATTGCAGACATATTTAATGCCTTTGATCATATCTCGGTTTTTTTCAATAACATTTTGTGTCGCAGCTGGATCAATGTCATATTCACCACGAATACCGTGGTAGTAGCTCAGGCCAATTTTACCAAAGTTGATAAAGCAGAACATGTCAGAGATGTTGCCATCAAAAACAAAGCGCCGCTTGTCATAGAAGTGAGCCGCTCCGGCTCCACCGGCATCACAAAGGGTTGTCACCCCAGAACAGATACCAATATCCTGCGCATCGACGACAACTCCTTCTCTGTTGTTGACATGGTTATGCATGTCGATCAAACCGGGGGTGACGTACTGACCTTGAACGGGGTAAACTTTTCTGGCAGCGGTGACCGGTAAGTTATTTTCGAGAGCTGCTATTTTACCGTTTTTGACGGCCAGGTCTTTGACTGCTGAGAGATTTTGGACAGGGTCGATAATGGTTCCACCCTGTAAAATAAAATCATACTTCTTATCGGTCATAATCGGCCTCATCCATATCTGCAAAGGTCTTCCAGTAGTCTTTCAGTCCCGTGATACTTTCAAGCTGCTTTAAGCCTGTGGTTAATGTATTCAGGGTTGGCTCATCCATCCCGATGACGTAACGTACTTTGTCGGTGACTTCTGTAAAGGTTAGAGGATGACCACCGTTGGTATCGATCTTTTCCGTGATAACGGTTCCATCCGTTAATGTAACTTCAACTTTAGAACGCTTGCGTCGCGGAAAACCTTCTGAAAACGAAGTTTCGACGACGACACTCGTTTTGGCAAATAGCTCTCTAACCTCGGGGTTGTTTAATGCCTCAGGAAGAAATTCATCGCGGCCGACTCGGCCCACAACCATGCCGAGGGAAAAGCAGAATCCCATACTGAATTTTCCATGGTGAGCTTCTGAAACTTCGGTACGGCTCGACACTTGTGCAGAGGTTTTATCGGTATAAATAACCACTTTATCAATGGCGTTGATTTTTTCCTGTAATGTTTCTCGCAGTTTTAGACTGGCATTGATGGTTGGGTGGGTATAAAAGCAGGATGCGTGTTGTTTGGGAGAGACTTCTAATATTAAATAGTGTTCTCCTAAACCTGCGGTATAGAGCTGGTTATCCACCTCTTTAGCTGTTGCTGCTCCGAAGCCTTTATCGCCTTCAAAGATGTGCTTCGCTCCGGTAAAGTTGGCTTTAGCCAGGTAGGCTGCAGTCAGACCGTTTTTGACTGCATTGGCAGGATGCAGCGGTTTGCTCATGGCGCCATCTTCAGCATATTGACCTAATCCTGACGCCTGTGTACCCGCATTTCCCAGTGCCCAGACTATTTGTTGTTCTGATAGTCCTAACAGAAGACTTGCGGCAATCGCGGCAGCGAAGGTGCCAACCGTACCGGTGGTATGCCAGTATTCATAGTGAGAAGGGTTAATTGCCAGGGCAATGCGGATGGCAATCTCATAGCTGGCAACGACGGCGACAATAAGATCTTTTCCGCTGCAGTTTTCAGCTTCGGCAACAGCCAGGGCTGATGAAATGGCAGTGGCTCCAGGGTGATAATAAGATCCTTCGTAGACGTCATCGAGGGATTCAATATTGGCATTAAAGCCGTTAGCAAAACCTCCTGACCAGGCCGAGGTCTTCAAGTTTGAGCCAACTATAGAGGTGTTGCCAGGGCCCCCATTGATCACAGCAAGCTCGATCAGCTTTTTACCCATGTCTGTGTGTGCTCCGGCCCAGGTACAGCCGACAATATCGAGAATACAGGACTTTGCTTGCTGGATAACCTGGGGCGGTAAGTCGGTAAATTTCAGGCCTGTCGCATACGTGGCCAGGGTTTCACTGATCGATTTGGACATGCTTTTCCTCATATTGATTCAGGCTAAAAATGAGGAGGGAGAGTAACCATTCTCCCTCCTCAATTGATTTGAACTATAACTAGATGATGCCGTCTTCTTTAAACGCGGTGATTTCCGCTTCGCTATAGCCTAGCTCGGCCAGCACTTCAAAATTATGTTGACCTAGTTTCGGTGGGGCGCATCTGACTACCGGATTGGTTTCTGACATTTTTACCGCCTGGTTGGTGATTTCTATTTCGCCAACACCGTCAACATTGACTGAGGTGAACATCTGACGTACACCATTTTTACCGAAGTGCTCGTCATTGTAGACTTGTTCGGCATCTAGGACTGGGCCACAAGCCAGCTTTAAACCTTTGAAAAAGGCAATACATTCCTCTACTGTTTTATCGGCTGACCAGTCATTCATCATTTTGTCAACGGCGATCCGATTGGTCGTTCTTGCGGTTCTGTCTTTGTAATCAGGAGCTTCGGCCAATTCTGGTTTGCCCCATGCGACAGAGATTTTTTTCCAGGCGGCATCACCTGAGCCGGCAAACATGTAATAACCATCTTTGGCGTGGTATAAGCCACCTGGTGCTCCTGCAGCATAACCATTACCCAGACGCTGCGGAATTTTGCGTTCGGAAAGATAGAATTGATTAGTGCTGGCCTGAACAAAGATGCCTTGGTCGACAATCGCAATATCGATCATTTGCCCTTTGCCTGTACGGCTACGATACTGCAGAGCACAAACGACACCATACGCAGCATTGACTGCTGAAAGGATGTCGCATAGTGGTGCTCCGCAGCGGACCGGTTCTTCGCCTGGGTGACCAGTGATGCTGACAATGCCACTCATAGCCTGGATTAAAGGGTCGTAACCAGCGGTTTGACTCATCGGGCCAGTCTGGCCAAAACCTGAAACGGCACAGTAGATTAACCCCGGATTGATTTTTTTCAGTTCATCGTAGCCAAACCCTAATTTAGCCATGACACCCGGGCGAAAATTTTCGATCAGGACATCCGCTTCTTTTACCAGTTTCAGGAAGATTTCTTTGCCTTTTTTTAAATCAAGAGTAATTCCCTTTTTGCTGCGGTTAAAGTTAGCAAAGTAGCCATTTAATGGCAGATATTGTCTGGCATCATCACCAATGCCTGGGACCTCAACCTTGATGACTTCTGCCCCCATATCGGCTAAGAATGCTGCGGCATATGGCGCAGCGATAACGCGACCTAAATCTAATACTTTTATCCCTTCTAAAGCGCTTTCCTGTTGCATTGTGTTCTCCTCTTCAATAATCAGTTTTTATCCTTCACTGGTACGTTTCAAGACCAGAAATGAGGTATTTGAGGCAGAAAACTAGCCTTTTTCGTTACCAGCAATGAAAACGCAACTGAATTGAGGTGGGCCGCCAAAAGTGTTAGACAAACCGATGGACGCATCTTTTATTTGGCGTTCCGGATTGTCAACAGTGCCCTGAAGCTGATGGTATATTTCGTACGTCATGCGAATACCGGAAGCTCCAACCGGGTGACCAAAGCATTTCAGACCACCATCAACATTGACGGGCAGCCCACCGTTGCGCTCAAAAAAACCACTCTCAATATCCTCGATACATTTGCCGCGGGGGGAGAACCCAAAGTCTTCATAAATGCTCATTTCCGTAACCGAAAAGCAATCGTGGACTTCGGCGACATCGATCTCTTCACGGGGGTTTTTAATCCCGGCCATTTCGTAAGCCATTTTTGAAGAGTTGATGAGCGATGGAAATGACATCCAGTCAAACTGGGGACGGGTATGGGGCATGACACTGTCCATGGACATACCGAATCCTTTGACATAGATTGGATTGTCGCGCATGGTTTTAGCCGTGTCGGCACGAGTGATGATGGCCGCAGCAGCACCATCTGAGTTACCACAGCAATCGAACAGGGTCAGTGGAAAAGCAATGATTGGCGAATTGAGCACCTGGTCGACAGTAATTTTTTTATGGAAATGTGCTTTGGGCGTCAGAAAGCCGTTGTCATGATTTTTAACTGCAATTTTAGCTAACATCCTGCGGCCTTCTTCCATGGTTAATCCGTATTCCGAAAAATAACGGGGGCCAATGAGACCAAAGGAACCAGGGGCAGTACGGCGGTGTTCCATAACGGCTGTATCACCACGGCCAATCCCCAATCCGCCAAAACCGGTATCCTTCAGTTTCTCCGCGCCAATGGCCATAACACAGTCGAACGTACCGTTAGCAACAGCGATACATGCTTCGATCAGGGCAACATGACCAGAACAGCACCAGTTGCTGTTACGCATCATCGGGATATCACGCAGTTTTAATGCATCTGCAACTGGGTTGGCAGCTACCTGGTTAGCACGTACGTTACCGAAAAAGACAGCCTGCACATCTTTAGGATCGATCTGTGCGTCTTCATATGCTTCGTACGCGGCTTCTATAATCAAATCGGAGAGACTGCTGTCAAAACGTTCACCGAACTTGGTACATCCCATACCAACAATTGCTGCTTTATCTTTAATTGAATCAGCCATTAGTTATTTCCTCCCTCGCTACGGCGAAGTGGTCTCAGTTTCCAGTAGTAATTGACAAAGTTGGCCAGGTTGTGGATTTTGCGAAAGGTGAACTCCATTTCCATTCCAATTTCAATATCTTCACGACTGAAATCAGTCGTATCAAGGTAGTAACGGGTGCCTTGTGCATCTTCCGCGATCATATGGCCTACTAAAGGAAAGTCTGACCGGCCGGCGTAGTTATCGAGAGTATAAGTAATAATTTTGACTGTCCGTGCTGGTGCCCGGAAGGTTTCAAATTCGTCTTTACTCATACAGTTTCCGCAAACCCGGTTGATCGGGAAGATTGACTCGCCACACTTTTTACATGTGCTGCCGTAAAGGCGAATGAAAGTGTCCTGAAGTCGCCATTCGGCTGAAGTTGAACCCTTTATATTGTAAGGCTGACCTGGATCTGATTCGATCAGGTTGCGGTAGGATAAAAACCGTTGGTACGTGGCGACTTCACCCCGGGTATCAAGATATTTTTGAATGGTGTTACCCTGCAGACGTTTGACTTCCTCAGTAACGGTAAAAATATAGCCATCGGCGCCGTTTCCATAAGCCGCAAGAAGGATCTTATCTCCTGCTTTCGCACTGAGCAGGGCTGCTGAAAGTAGAAAGAGTGGCTGAGCGGTACCCGTGTAGCCGATCTCTTCCATATAGGGGTCCTGAAGCTTTTCGGGATCAATTTTCAGCTTCTTCGCCAGGGATTTATAATCGCGCATATTGGAGGATGTGAAAACGAATTTGGATATGTCCTGTAACTCAAGTCCCGCCTTTTCAGAGACCGTTTTGACCACTTTGATCATTTCTGTTGTGTAGCCATGGACGGTGACAAAACGTCCTTCACCCGAACTGATATATTTGTCTCCGGCATTGCGCCAGGTATCCGTTATCTCGTTAGTTGTTGTTGCAAAAGCGGTCACTTCAGCAATAATGTTCTCGCTACCGACTGCAACCGCAGCGGAAGCGTCACCCATCATCTGCTCGAATTCTGTTTTTGGGTATGCATTACGGCAGTCTGCTGCAGTAACCAATGCCTGGCGAAATGATCCTGCAGAGCAAGAATCGAGAGCCAACCGTAAAGCGCTAGTTGCTGCTTTGGTACATTGGGCGAAATCTGCGGTAAACACATCACGCAGGTCCAATGCGGTGGAAACCAGTGCCGAATGGGCCTTTTCCGCGTAGGGTGCCGTGGTGGATGCAAAAAACAGGGCATCAGTCTGGTCGCGCTTTAGATCTGACATGCAGTCTTCAGCGGCTTCGTATGCGAGGGTTACGCTGTCTTCGTCAAAGTTAACCATACTACGGTTGCCCTTGGCACCACGAGACGCCCATGCACTTCCAATCGTTGTCCGGGAAATGTAGTAGTACGGAACATACGTGCCTATGGATGTAATACCTACTTTGCTCATATCTCTCACCTCAGTTTGATTTTCTTTTTTGTGATGTCTGCAGTTAGCAGAAAGCAGTATTGAACGCTTGTTTTACCCGTTTTTGTAAAATCAGTTTCCCCCCTTTTTAGTTACCTGTAACTGTACTGATAATGCCTCTCAGAGCTAGATTGACGAGCTTTCTATGGAGGGTCGTTTCAGCTGGTGACATTTTGTTTGTAAGATGGAAATTTAATGAGTTGTCTGTGTTTTGAGTTTTATTGATAAACAAATGATAGGTACAACTAAAGGTATTGTCAAGAAAACAATTAAAGGTAATTTTTTGAGGATCTTTTTTCCACAATCCATAAAGTTATAGTTAATTCAGCTGATTAGGTATTGATTCAAGAAGTGTGGGGATATTGCTGTAATAATTTATTCCATAATCCGCAGTTTTTCAGCTTGGATTTATTCATTTTTCTAGAGGATTGACTGACTTTTATAGTTTGAAAAAATCCCAATGGACCATGCTTTTCTAGGACTTTAAGGTATGAGGCCGCTCTTGTATATAGTGCCTTGTCTTAGAGGTTTACAGGGTACTATTGCCTTTTTGATTTGTCTTAGAAAGCAAAAAAAGATAGGGGACAACATTGCAAAGACGTCTTATATCAGCATGACACTATAAAATGAAAATCAAACATTGTGATATTTGCCTTGACATAAGCCAAAGTATGCTTTAAATGTCTCTTTAGTAATACATTTAAATGGATGTTTATCTTGCGGCGCTGGTTGCCTTGCCACTTTGTTATCAGCGTAATTTTCTGTCAGCTTAATAAAGGAGAAGAACATGAAACAAAATTTCAAAAAGTTTTCAAAGTCCTTCAAAGTTGCTGCAGTATTGGCACTGTCTCTGGTAATTGCGACACATGCTTTTGGAGAGGAAAAGAAAGTTTACAAGTGGAAATTCCAGTCCCATTTTACCTCATCAAGTCCAGCTTACACTGACAGCGTAAAGGCGATGATTGAAGATGTAAAAGAAGCCACTGATGGGCGCTTGATCATCGAGCCATTTCCCGCTGGATCATTAGTCCCAGGTAAAGAGGTTTATAATGCGGTCGCCCGTGGCATGGTTCAGATGGGTGGCGGTGTTGGCGGTTATTACCAGAATCGGGTACCTCTTTTAGCTCTTACCGCAGGTCTTCCATATTCCTTTATGAATGTTGATGAGGCCCTCTACTTTCACGATCAGCTTGGTTTTGAAAAGATGCTGCAGAAAGCATGTGAAAAAGACGGCATTCTTTATAACACTGACAACATCTATGGTACTGAGCCCGTCTTCAAAAAGCCAATCAGAACTTTAGCAGATCTGCAGGGCACCAAGGTTAGATCCTACGGTGGTCTGGCTAAGTTCTTAGGTAGCTTAGGAGCAACTGCTATCTTCCTGCCTGGTTCCGAGATTTACCCTGCGTTGTCCACTGGTGTTGTGGAAGGTGCTCACTGGGGTGCTGCCCAAGGTGCCACCAATATGGGCTTTTATGAAGTTGCTAAATACCACATGAAACCAACCTTAACCATTTCTGGTCAAACCTGTTTTTTAACCAATAAGAAAGCTTTAGAAAAGTTGCCTGCCGATATTCAAAAAGCTTTTATCGGAGCGGTCAGTACTTTCCATGCCCGCCGCGCGATCCAATACGCCATTAAGGAAGATATTGCCTTGGCTAAAGCGGTTAAAGACAAAGGTGTAGAGGTTGTCTGGGTTGAGCCTGAAGAGCAAAAGAAGTTTGCCAAGATTGGTATGCAATTTTGGGAGGAAGAAGCTGCTCGCTGCCCAGAATGTAAAGTTGCTGTCGATAAAATGAAAAATTTTCTGGTTGAAATAGGTCATTTAGATAAGTAACGGGCACCTTCTTTTCGAACCGCATAAAATTTAGATTTGTCTGTTTTCGTGGTGGCCTTGTTCGCTGCTGGGGAGTGACTTCACTGCAAAGGCCACCTGTTTAAATGGTTTGGTTATCTTTTGAGAAGAGGGTTCGTATGGGAGTTCTAAAGTTATTTATCATGGTGGTTGATACCACTAATGAATGGGTAGAGCGGATATTGAAGTATTTTCTATTCATCATCTTTGGCCTGCTCTTGGTCGAGGTGGTTAGAAGATATGTTTTTCATAATCCAACTGTCTGGCAGGGAGAACTTGCACAGATGATTTTCGGAGTATATGCAGTCCTGTCTGGTGGGGCAATTCTTAGATCTGGCGGGCATGTCAATGTCGATATCATTCATGCAACGTTATCGCCTAAAGGTAGAGCAATCTGTGATGTTCTCACATCCACTCTGTTTTTCCTGTTTGTTGGCATGATGGTCTATATGGGATGGGACATGGCTATGGAATCGATGTCTCGCTGGGAGACTTCTGAATCGGTTTGGAATCCGTATGTTTGGCCCATAAAGTTGACCATACCCGTGGGTGCTGCCCTTTTGCTCCTGCAAGGGGTTGTTAAACTGATATTCGATTTTTGTATTTTATTTGGTATTGAACCGCCAGTGCATCACAAGGCAGAAGCAGAAGCAGGAGAAGCAATATGAGTGTAACAATGCTAACCATTCTGTTTTTCGGTGCCCTTATCGTGGCGTTAGTTCTGGGGTTGCCCTTAGCGTTCACCTTGGGTGGCGTTTCAATGGTCTTCCTCTATTTTACCTGGGGTCCGGAATCCTATTACATGATCGTTGCCCAGACCTGGGGTAACATGAATAAGTTTACAATCATTGCTATTCCCCTGTTTGTCTTCATGGCCATGCTATTGGAACGATCGGGGGTGGCTCGGGACCTTTACGACATGATGTATGTTTGGTTCGGAGGCCTTGGTGGTGGTCTGGCTATTGGAACCGTGGTTATCTGTGCCATATTTTCTGCTATGTGCGGAATCAGTGGTGCTGCCGTTGTCACCATGGGAACCATTGCCCTGCCTTCCATGCTCAAATACAAGTATGATAAAGAGCTTGCCCTCGGATGTATCAATGTCGGGGGGGGGTGGGGGATATTGATTCCTCCTAGTACAACCATGATCCTTTACTCCCTGATCAGTGGGGTTTCCGTCGGTAGACTGTTTGCGGGAGGAGTCTTCCCAGGCTTGCTTATGCTGCTTTTAGTCTCCTCCTATATCGGCATCCGCTGTCTGATCAACCCCAGTCTTGGTCCGTCCTTGCCAAAAGAGGAGCGGGGAGATTGGGGGCGAAAGTTAAGATCCGTTAAGTCGGTCATTTTGCCGATGGGCATCGTTGTTATGGTGTTGGGCTCAATCCTGTTTGGAATAACCACTCCGACGGAAGCGGCGGCTATGGGATTATTTGGTTCCCTTGTCGCGACGGCTATTCACCGTCAGTTAACCTGGGAAGTTTTGCGGGTGTCCCTTATCAAGACCATGCGCACAACAGGTATGGTCATGTGGATTCTATTCGGAGCTTATTGTTTTGCTTCCGCCTATCATGCCATGGGGGCTTCGGATTTCATCCATGAACTGATGCTGCTGCTTCCCGGCGGACGGTGGGGCGCAATGATCTTCATGCAGGTTGTGCTCTTTATTCTCGCCATGCTGATGGATCCGGCGGGGATTATGATGATCACTGTCCCGGTATTCGCGCCCGTTGTAGAGCATCATGGATTCGATCCTTTGTGGTTTGGGATCCTCTTTGTTATCAATATGGAAATAGGCTATATGACGCCTCCATTCGGTTTTAACCTGTTTTATCTAAAGTCGATTGTCCCACCGGGTATTTCCATGAAAGATATTTATTCGTCCGTTATTTGGTATACCGCAGTTTCCATCGTTGGTCTCATTATTATTATGATCTTTCCGGGCATTGCGACCTGGCTGCCCTACGCCTTGCTTGGTAGACCATAAACGAGAACCGTTATTTACCTTCAGTCCTTACCAAGCCAACATAGGTGGTTTGGTAAGACTGAAGGCGGCATTTTTGATTTATTTAATCCGGTCAGAAAAAGCTCTTTTTTTACTGTCCCAAGCACCTAATCAACATAGTGTGAATTGAGCATGGATAAAAATACCCAAGACAAAAACAACAGTCTGAATGATCTTGACAGGACGGTTCTTAAGTTTCAGGGCTGGATTACCGGGCAGAAAATTATCATTCTACTTGTCCTTATGTTTGCGGTTTATTTACTGATGGCAAATTATTCTCAGCCATTAGTTGTCTCATTAGTTCCTACTACGCAGTCTTTTGAGCAATCTACCTCAGGTTATTCAGTACAAGATGTAACGTATTTTTTAGAATCTATTGAGGCAAAGGGACGGGCTGATTATCTGGGTATTCAAATCCCCCTCGATTTTCTTTATGCAGTGTTTTTTGCTCTCGCTTATACACATGTGTTGCTGTGGCTATTCGGCCGAAGTTTCAAAAGGGGAAGTCGGATATTTCGCTTGTCCTTTGTTCCGCTCGTTATCGGGACTCTTAATTGTTTGGAAAATACTGCAGTGATAAAGATGATAAATTCATATCCTGATATCTCTGATAATCTCGTTGAAATGGCGAGTTCTGTCAGCGTAGCCAAGTATTATTTTAACTTACTGTTCATCGCTCTGTTAGTTCTCTCTGTATTGTCTTGGGTAAAAAATAGCCGGGTAGGAAAAGTATCAGTTATTGATAGGTAATTTAATCTTATTGCGCAGGAACGAACATGAAAGATGTATTGAATACCATTCTGATCGTCATTGCTCTTGGTTTTGTTTTTATTATTGTGAGAAGAATCTCTCAGATTCGCATGGTCAATGCTTATAAACAGATCATAAATGAGCTTAAAGCCAAGCAGGCCCATGATGAAGACTCTGCCGTTCCTTTAGAAGGGCTGGATCGATTAAGTATCAGGCTGATGAAAAACCATCGTCCTAAAATTATTGAGCAGTTACTGATTGGTAAGGTTCTTGGTGCGACGGAGGATCACAGGTTTTATCTCAATAAGGATCCTGATGAGTTAGAGAAAATGTTTAACCATTGAAATTTTTATTTTGAGGCTGTCTGTTTAATATGTAGCAACAAATGAGTTTTAAATGTCTTGAGTCTTCTTGACAGGGGTAATTTAATGAAATGGTCTTTTACTGATAAAACGGTGGTCATTATCGGCAGCGATGACAAGCCAGGAGAAGATGTGGCGGTTGCTTTTGCCAGGTTGGGAGCTTCTGTTTACGCTTGCGGACAGGATAAAGGTCGCTTGGCACGTTTAAATGCTCTGGCAAAGAATGAACTTTTGACCCTGAGTGCCGAAGAATGCGATATCCAGAACAAAAATAATTTAGGCCACTTTTTAAGTTCTTTTGAGACAGGTATTGATGTTGTCGTCATAAACGCGAATGTGACCTTCAATTATAAACCTGCAACGCAGATATCGACCTCGGAATGGCAAGAAGTATTTGATCGAATGTTTTATGTGAGTTGGAAAGCTGCTGTTCTTTCTATACCTTTCCTCAAAATTAAAGGTGACGCCTCCCTTATATTTATGACGTCTTCAGGTGTTCGGAATCCTTCGGCAGAAAACGCGATTTCCGCAGTTTGCAGTGCTGGAATTGAATCTATGGCCAAGACTCTTTCTTCTGAGGTCGCCAGCTCAAAAATCCGCGTTAATGCTGTTGCTGTTGCTGATGAAATGTATCTTAAAGGACAGGAAAATACCGTTATGGATGTCTCTGGGGCGATACTTTTTCTGGCTTCTGATTTGTCTTCCTACTGCACTGGTTATATGTTGGAAGCTTCAGGGGAGGGGATCAGTCATGGATAATAAGCTTACAGGTAAGTCTGTGATTATTACTGGTGGTACCTCTGGCATTGGTAAGGCGGCAGCTGAGGCTTTTTTGGCTGAGGATTGCAAAGTCACGGTTTGTGATTTCCGAGCGGATCTGATTGACGAAGTCAATGCCCAAAATAATCCCAACCTGTACGGCGTTGTTGCTGATATGACAGCTATTCAGCAAGTAAGGGCGCTTTTAGCTGCCACAGAAAAACGTTACGGTGGCATCGATATCATGGTGAACAATGCTGGTGTCGGCAATCCGTATGGTTACCTGACTATGGACGATCAACAATGGCATAAAGTCATGGATATCAATCTCAAAGCCGTTATTGCTAGTTGTAATGAAGTTATCCCTTATCTCAAAAAGCGCGGTGGTGGTGTTATCCTTAATACGTCTTCTCTTGGCGGTCGTATTACCTCGACAGTACGTAGTATTTACGGGCTGACAAAAGCCAGTATCACTGCTTATACCAAAGTTCTTGCTGCCGAGCTTGCCAGTGAAAATATCCGGGTATGCGGAGTTGCTCCAGGCATGATCAAGACAGATATGGTTGTTGTCAATAATCGGCATTTGCAAGACATTAATGTTCTAGGCCGTAGCAGTGTTATGCAGCGTTTGGGGGAAACCTCGGAAATTGCTTCGGGAATGGTTTTTCTTGCTTCAGATTGGGCAAAGCATGTCAATGGTGAGATTATCGAGATAACAGGAGGCAAGTGTATCGTTCAAGATCCTGATTACTCGTGGAAGTAAGCTGTTGCTCATGAACAGAAATGACAGTCGTAAGATTAAAAAGAGAACCCCTGTCTGATGAACAGACAGGGGTAATTTTTACGTCGAACAAGTTTTTGTGCTTTCCTGGCAGACATTAAAGCGGTCTTCTATCGTTTGCAACCGCAGTCTCACGACTTAAAATAATGCCATCATATACTCGGTGTGCAACTTTGCCAAGAAGTTGGCTTAATGATGCGAGGGTAAAGCTACTTTCGTTGTTCATGTTGACGCTATTTGTTTTATGAACAGTATCCATAATAAACTCCTTTAAAATGATTCTCTTTAAGTATCTTTAAACTATCTCAAAATGAGACAAATGTGGTAGTGCTAGATAAACAACATGTCCATCGCAAAATAAGAATACCTTGATAAAATAGTTATATTCCCTATCTTTTAAGGCCTACCTGCGCGTGCTAAAAAATCCTGGTTTTTATTATTAAATCATTGAAAATACAATCTCAAAGTAAAATTCAAGCTCGATAGAAATGACTGCTTTTAGGACCTTTTGGATGGTCGTAATGGTTAGTTTGGTATTTTTCTTGACATAGGGTAAGGTATGGTTTAAATGTATTTAAGAAGATACGTTTAAGTAAATTGTATAAATATTGCTCTGTGCTTTTAAGAAATAATTACTAAGTTGACATCCGAAACCTTGTCTAGCAATTCATGCGTTTGCGATTTGAAAAACGACTAATTTTCGCCCTGGCATGCACGTCTCTAAATGGATATCGCCATGGAAGAAAATAGACCGCTGTCTAGACAGAACCCAGGGAGGAAAAGCAATGGGAAATGAGTTAAGAGATTCAATTGCTAAATTGGCAACAACAATGACAACCGTGGCTTCAACGGATCTGCCGATATCAGTTGTCGAATCTATTAAAGGTGCATACAAAAGAGAGACTGTCACTGCCGCCAAAGAACAATTGAGTACTATTCTTAAGAATATCGAATTATCAAAAGACAAAACGAGTAGCCTTTGTCAGGATATAGGTATTCCAACATTTAAGATTAGTGTCGGTTCTGAAGCGAGGCTAGATTTTGACATCGAGGATATGTTGACCAAGGCGACCGCTGAGGCTACTGCAGATGTTCCGTTACGGCAGAATATCTGTCATCCTTTAACAAAGCTCAATACGAAAACCAACACCGGTTTCGGTATCCCCGTTTTCTATTACGATTATCTCTATGGTAAAGATTACATTGAAATAGAGTCTCAATTCAGAGGTGGAGGCTCCGCCTTCCGTTCCTCCGTTTATTCTTTAGCTCCTACAGCTCCTCGTCTGGAATCTATTAAAAAGGTTGTTTTTGATCACGTCGCCATGGCTGGTGGTATCCCTTGCCCGCCTACGGTTGTCGGTATTGGTCTTGGTGGAACACCTGACCAGTCTTTGAACTTGGCTTTTGATGCCTTGTATCGGGATCCGGTAGGATCTCCGCACCCTGAAGAGGATATGGCCGAAATTGAATCCGTTCTTTATAAGACATTGAACGAAACCGGTATTGGTACCATGGGGCTGGGCGGGGATACGACCGTATTAGCTGTTCATTTAGAATATATAGGTAGTCATATCGCCACACATCCTGTCGCTATCGCCTTTGGTTGCTGGGTAAATCGTTATGCCAAAGTTCGTTTCTACAAAGATGGACGTGTAGAATGGCTAACTCATAATAAATAAGGAGATATGAAATGAGTAAAGTATATCACTTAACAACACCTATTACGGAAGAACAAGCCAGAGAACTTCGGGTTGGTGATGTCGTATATTTAGATGGCAGCATATTTACCGCACGTGACTTAGCTCATGAACGTATTTTTGAATTGGGTGATAAAGGTGAAAAGCTTCCTTTTGATTTGCAGGGCTCAGTTATCTGGCACTGCGGTCCTGTCACCAAAAAAAATGAGCAGGGGGAGTGGGAAGTATGTTCTGCTGGCCCAACAACCAGTTATCGTTTAACCAATGAAACGCCAAGAATGCTGAAAGATTATGGTGTGAAAGCCATTGTCGGTAAAGGCGGAATGGGTAAGCCAACGGTTGATGCCATGGTCAAGGAAGGAGCCGTATTTCTGGCTGCAACCGGCGGCTGTGCCGGTGTTTATGCAGAAAAGGTCAATAAAGTCAACGAAGTGTATTGGGAAGAAGAAATCGGTCTGGCCGAAGCCGTGTGGGAGTTTGATATTTCTGAATTTGGCGCTTGCGTCGTAGCCATCGATTCGACCGGTGCGACTTTATATTCTCAGGTAATGGAGGAAGCCGCAGCGACATTACCGAGCGCGTATGATCAGTTAAGGGTTCAGGATCCTGATGCTCGTTGTATGCATTGGCCGCCAACTTTAGCTGGGACCAAAGACGTTGCTAAAGGAATGATCACTGTTGGTGGTGGTGCTTAAGGTTGAATGTTTGATTTGAAGTCGTTCAAAATGTCAGCATTGTATCTCTGCAATGCTGACATTTTGTTTTAAGAAGACTTAGCGCTTATTAAGCCTTTGGCGACAAGACTAAGGATTCTCTATTTCGGTTAAAAATATGCCAATTATACAAGTCGCAGGTGCGTCTCTTCATTATGCTGAAGTTGGTTGTGGGGAAACTCTGGTCTTTCTACATGGCTATACTGGCAGTTCTCAGGATTGGTTGCAGCAGCTGCCCATGACCTGGGAGAAATATCATAATATTGCTATAGATCATCGCGGCCACGGTAGGTCTTCTGCTCCTGCTGACGCGGCAGAATATTCGATTAAAGCGTGTGCTGAAGATGTCTATCATTTGTTAGTTAACCGGGGAATCACACGGTATTGCCTGGTTGGGCACTCAATGGGTGGTTTTGTTGCGTTGCAGTTAGCTATTGATCATCCACAGGGACTGCGTGGCTTGGTTCTTGTCGATACATCCAGCGGACAGTGGGATGTCGCTTGTGGGTATAACGACTATAAACTTAAGCTCCATGAAATTGCCAGAACACAAGGGTTGGCAGCTGCCTTTGAATACGATGCTCAAACTAATCCTGTTAAGGTGGAAGCCTTTAAACGGTCACCCGCACTGAAAGAATCAGCACGCCAAAAAGTATTGCAGACTTCTTTATCTGGCTATATTCATGTCAGTGATAGCTTTTCTGCCTGGCCTGCGGTGACTGATAGACTCGGCGAAATCAGAGTTCCAACTCTTATCGTGCGGGGTGAATATGATCACGCATTTATTCACGCGACTGACATATTACATGCTGGTATTGTGAACTCAAAAATGGTCATTATCGATAATGCTGGCCATAATCCTCATGAAGAGAATAGCGACGTTTTTAACCAGGTTCTTCTCGACTTTCTTCCATGTATTCAATGGTAAATTTATTTATTGCCTTCTTCTGCAAAAAGATCATCCAGGAATGATGTCATTATCGGTGCTTCTGCTTGCCCTTTAGGATAGGCACAGACAATATTCCGTGCTGCCCAGTCTTCAGCCAGGGGGGCGGCGACTAAATTTTTCTGCTCAAGAATCTCTGCTAAATCATGGGCACCAAAAAATCCTAACCCCAGACCAGCTTCGATGCAGCGTAACATGGTATGAACACGCATAACCTTGGTGTCGTAGTGTAACATTTCCCCTTCTTTACGACTCGCGTTACCAATCAGTTCATCAAGCCAACCGCCCTCATGTAATGAGACAAGCTCGTATCCCAGGGTTTGTTTATACTTTATCGGTTTACCTTTAGGATGATTGGCAAATAATGGATGATCTTTGCGGCCAATAACGTAGATGGGATCTTCTTTATAGAGCCTCGTCTCATAGCCATCGAGATTGCCGGTATCATAGATAATGACCAGGTCCGCCAGGTCTTCGCGCAAAAAGCGCGGCCCCTCACTGGAAAAGATCTCCTTAATGGTGACATGGACTGCTGGATGGGTACGTTTAAATTCGGCAATGATATCTGGGAGTGAGCCGCGCATAGCACAGGGGATGGCGGCAATGCGAAAGTGACCGACCTGGCCTTCGGAAAAACGTTTTAGATCAGCCCTGACATCCGAATATCTTTTTAGTATTTCCTCACAGTGACGGGAAAATGCGTGACCCGCAGGAGTTAAACTCACCCCGCCAGGAGTACGTGAGATCAAAACTGTATCCAGATCTTCTTCTAAATCACTGATTCGTCTCGATGCTGCCGAGGTGGCAATATGTTCATGGCGTGCTGCGGCACCGATGGAGCCTAAACGAGCCACCGCAAGAAAAACCCGTAATGTGACAATGTCAAAACTTTGCATAACAATCCTCTTTGGTTGTTTTTATGACTGCCAGTTTTGGCAATTCTTAAAAGATTTACTTCGACCTGTGTGGCCTGAATCCGAATATTAACTCTCATTATTGTAAAGTTAATTCGTTATACTAACCATAGTAGGGCCAATTTGCGAACTGGTTTTGGCATTTTGACGACTTTTTTAACAATGCTTAAATTCATCTGCAGTTTCACCTGATTGGCAACCACAAAAAACGCGTCTCCTGATCCTGAATTGTTTCCTGTGTCTCAAAAGTGGGCAAAAATGAAAACAGGTAACACCAACACTGGAGGATATGTGATGAACCTGACTGAAACCTTGTTAAATGCATTGAAAGCCGCAGGGGCTCGTGAAATCTTTGGTATTCCAGGGGATTTTGCCCTGCCATACTTCGAGGTTATCGAACGCTCAAAAATACTGCCTCTGTATACCTTGAGCCATGAGCCTGCAGTGGGTTTCGCAGCTGACGCTGCGGCTCGTTTCACCGGTGGTCTTGGCATTGCAGCTGTGACCTATGGTGCCGGAGCATTGAATGTCGTTAATGCTATTGCTCAGGCTTATGCAGAAAAATCACCGGTGGTTGTTATTTCTGGTGCTCCGGGTTTATCAGAAGCCAATCACGGTTTGCTGCTTCATCATCAGGCCAAAACCCTCGATAGTCAGTACCGCATCTTTCAGGAAATTACCTGTGACCAGGTGGTTCTGAACAATGCTATTACTGCTCCGGAAAAAATTGCCCGTGTATTGCAGAATTGCCGGGAAATGTCACGGCCGGTTTATATCGAGATCCCGCGCGATATGGCCCAGGTTGAATGCGAAGAAGTCTCACTTTTAGCGGCATCGCGAGTGGAGCCTGAAGCCGTCAGGGAATGTGCCGAGAGTATCATGAAGCGGTTGTTGTCTGCATCTCAGCCACTATTTATGGTCGGTGTTGAAGTTCGTCGCTTTGGGCTCGAGAAGAAAGTTGAAGCATTGGTTGCTGCCTTACAGATTCCCTTTGCCTGTGGTTTTATGGGTAGTGGTTTGCTCGTTGATAGTCCTTACCGGGCAGGTATTTATTTGGGTGATGCTGGTGACTGCAGCCTGGCAGATACGGTGGAGAACTCTGATTGTCTGGTCATGCTTGGGGTGATTTTGTCCGACACCAATTTTGGTGTCAGTGCTGGTCGTATCGATATCCAACGGGCCATTCATGCTGAAAATCGTAATGTTCGCATGGGCTACCATCATTATCCCCAGATCCCGTTGGAGGCTTTGGTTGATGAACTGCTCAAAATCGCTGAGCCTCTGTCGAATGTTTCTGCTCAGGCACGGAGCTTACGCCCTGCTGATGATTATCCCTCATTATCTGTTGATGATAATTTACTCAAACCGGATGATATTGCCGCTGTGATAAATGATCTGATTGCTGACCAGGGTCCCGTACCCATCGCTTCTGATATCGGGGATTGTCTGTTCGCTATACTCAATACCCGACCATCGCCCATTGCGGCTCCTGGTTACTATGCAAGCATGGGCTTTGGCATTCCCGCTGGCCTTGGCATTCAGGCATCAACCGGAGAAAGGCCTGTAATTCTGCTTGGCGACGGAGCTTTTCAGATGACCGGTATGGAGTTGGGCAACTGTAGCCGCTATGGCTGGGACCCGATTGTGCTGGTCCTTAACAATAAAACCTGGGGAATGTTGGCCGTTTTTCAACCCGAAGCGGAATATAACAATCTGGGCGATTGGAAGCTTTCAGATATGGCCAATAGTCTGGGCGGAGAAGGGCAGCGGGTAACAACCCGAAAAGAACTGCGTGCTGCGCTCGATAAAGCATTGGCGACGCGTGGCAAGTTTCAGTTAATCGAAGTAATGATTGCTAAAGAGGACTTAAGTACAACGCTGAATAATTACGTCAGCACTTTGCGGAAAATGCATGGTCACTAATTGATCAGTAGGGACGTGCTAATCGTCTAGCGGTAGATTTGATGCAGGGAAGTCGCAGTGGAGCTGCTCTTCCCTGGTTAATACGAGCAACCCCCTTCCATCTGGCAACGGCAAAATTCTTCGTACATGGCATCATATGCGTCTTTACGTGTGTTGAACCCTGTCCCGTTGGCAATTGGTTCGCCATCCTCGTTGATATACCAACCCCATTGGCCCGATTCGGTTTTATAGGTGTTGCCTTCGTAGCTTGCCATGAGTTTTCTCCTGCATATGGACTGAATTTATGTGGATATCTATACTTTATTGGTATCAGGTTGATTATGGCTGGTACACTCTGCTAAAGGCAACAGGATCAATATAAACTTTGGTAAGATAGCCGCTGACTGTAAGCTTATTAAGGTCGATAATAGAAGTATCTTTTTTAATAGTTCTTTCGCTTTTTAATAGTAATGTGTAAGATAATCAGTTCAGCCATTTGGTGCTTTATGATTATTGCTTAGGGCAGTTAAGAGATGGCTTTTATTCCTGATTTTTAATGGAAAGTATTATTTTACATAGGTTTATACGGAGGTTATATGTCGGTTAATAAGGTCATTTTAGTAGGAAATCTCGGGAAAGATCCTGAATTGCGTTATACGCCATCTGGCGCTGCCGTGGCGACATTTTCGTTGGCAACCACTAATCCTTTTAAGGATAAAGAAGGTAATAAACAAACCGAGTGGCACAATATTGTTGCCTGGCGTCAGCTAGCTGAAATTTGTGGCAAGTTCCTGCATAAAGGAAAGCAGGTTTACATTGAAGGACGTATCCAGACCCGTTCTTACGATGATCGTGATGGTAACAAGCGTTACATTACTGAAATTGTTGCTGAAAATATGCAGATGCTTGGCAGCCGTGAAGAAAACCAGGGTTCAGGCGGTGGCTATGGTGGCGGTCAGGGCTTTTCCGGTGGAGGTCAAGGGTTCTCTGGCGGGGGTGGTTCGAATTATTCCCAAGGCGGCGGAGCTCCACAGCAAGGTGGTAACAAACCGAGCGGTGGCTTTGGTGGATCTAAGCCAGCTGACTTTGATGATCCGGTCTTTAATCCTGATGATGAGATTCCATTCTAGGGTTAAGTATCCCATAAATCGTAGAATAAAAAGCCCCAATCACTGTTAAATCAGGTGGTTGGGGCTTTTTTTGTTGATGTGTTACCTTGAAATAGGTTTGCTCTAGGGAAACTTATCCCAATGACGGGACAAAAAAATAAAAAGGCTTTCCTCTCTTGTTGGAAGGTCTTTTTTGTGTTTATAGCTTAAAAAAGATGGACAATCGATACTTAAATATGTACGATCGTACGGTATGTGGGTTGGTTAAATGTTACTGCTCTTTTGTTTGTTGTATATTGGAATCATGTTTCAAACCGAAAGGAGGTCTGTGAGCAGGGAAAGAGGATGTCTTTTAGGGTGGTTAGTCGCTAATGAAATTTACAGAAACAAGGAGGTTCGACGTGAAGTTTGGTAATCTGGTAAGTAAGTTGTTAGTCGTGGGTATTGCTTCACTTCTGGTTTGTTTTTCTTCATTGACCGTTTTCGCAGATAGTTTTCCTTCAAAGCCTATAACTATTATTGTTCCTTTTGGCGCAGGAGGCGGTGTTGATACGAATACCAGAGCACTTGCTCCTATTCTTGAAAAGCATTTAGGTCAAAAAATTATTGTTGAGAATCGTGGTGGTGGCGGAGGGATTAGTGGTCATACTCTTGGGATGATGGCTAAGCCGGATGGATATACGCTAACCATGGTTAGCACCGGGATATGCACGGGGCCATGGATTATAGAGGGTGTGCAATTTACCCCAGATAGTTATGAATACGTTGGGCAGGTGTCCTTTGTTCCTAACTTCTTAGTGGTAAAAGGAGATAGTCCTTATAAATCAGTAAAAGACTTAGTTGATTATGCAAAGGCTAATCCTGGAAAGATCACAACCCCATTTCTTGATGGCTGGACCAGTACGTCTGTAGCTGATGCTGTTTTTAGAAATGAAACCGGTATCAAGGTCAAGATTGTTGGTGGTTTCAAAAGTGGTTCAGCAAAGCTGGCTTCTGTTCTTGGCGGGCATACAGATTATACTTTTAATCCGATCAATGAAGTCTTACCCCATAAGGATGCTGGAACCATTAGAATTTTAGCAGCAGCGGCAGCTGAGCGCTCTTCATTTCTTCCAGATGTTCCTACCTTTGCTGAGCTGGGATACACCAATGCCGTCGGAGTCTTCCGTACTTTGGCCGCGCCTCTCGGTACGCCAAAGCCTGTGCTAGAAAAGCTCACTAAAGCTCTTAAGGCTGCAATGGAGGACCCTGAGTTAGACGAGCGTTTTAAAAAGGTGGGTCTGACAAATAATTATCTTGAGCCGGAAGATGCTCGTAAATTTATCCTTAAGCAATATGAGAGCTTTGGTAAGTTGTTTGATGATTTGGGTATCTCCATCAAGAAGAAATAATATCATTAGAAAGTTACGATATGCTTAATAAGATTAAAAATATAAATATTTATGGCTCATTGCTATTAATAATTGCGAGTACATGGATGTTTATAGTCAGTAATAATTTCCCGGAAAGAGACAGGATGTGGCCAAGAGGGATTATTATTATGTTAGTTGTTTTGAGCATTATTAATATTTTTAGGTCAATTGAGAAAAATACTGTTAAGCCAAATCTTAAAGTATTTTCATATATTTCCTTAATTATTGTTTACATATTTATTGCTCAAATAATTGGATATTTTGTTTCTACAGTTGCTTTTATTTTTATGTCTTTGTTTTTTTTAAAAGAAAGAAGCATTGTTAAACTAGTTGTTTTGCCGACAGTGACATCTCTTGTTATTTATCTAGTTTTTAATTTGTTTCTTCAAGTTCCCTTACCTCATGGGATCATTTTTTAAAAAGTTTTTATCAATTTATTTCTTCCCCGTCGACATTTTAGCGACGGGGAAATTTTATAGCTTTGTATTGAAAATCAAAACTTCTCGTAAATTTGATTCTTTTTGAGTAGGTGTTTGTGTGAAGAGGTTTGTGAATGTTTGAATTTATGTTAGCAGGGCTTGTAAATGCTTTTCATTTACAAAATATCATGGCCATGATCCTTGGGGTTGGCGTTGGAATGGTTTTTGGCTCTGTTCCAGGTCTAACTGCAGCTGCTGCAATGACTATTTTGTTGCCTGTGACCTTTGTTTTTCCGGCAGAGGCAGGTGTCCTTTTTCTTTTGGGGATATGGAATGCTGCAGTTTATTCTGGCTCTATTCCTGCGATAGTTTTAAATATGCCAGGAACAGCAGCATCTGCAGCAACAGCACTTGATGGGCACTTTCTTGCTAAGCAGGGTAAGGCAACTAGAGCATTAAGGGCATCGGTGGTTGCTTCAACTTTTGGTGCATTTATCTCTGCTTTAACTTTATTGTTTTTGTCGCCACCTTTAGCAAAACTTTCCTTGATGTTTGGTCCTGCGGAAATGTTTTCGTTTACCCTTTTTGGGCTAATGATCATTGTGACCTTGTCTGCGGGTACTATGGTTAGAGGCCTTATGGCTGGTTTGCTGGGATTGCTGTTCAGTACCATTGGTTTTTCACCCTCGGGTTATATCCGTTATGCCGTCACTCCTGATTTGGTTGAGGGCTTTCCGGTAATCGTCGTCCTTATTGGTCTGTTTACCTTCCCTGAAGTTTTTAAAATGATCGAAGAGCTTGGAGGAGCAAAAGCCAAGGTTTCAGAGTTGGTGATGGAGCGCGATAGTTTCTTGCTTCGTGCAAGTGATTGGGCCAAGCATATAGTTAATTTTATCCGTTCATCTGTTATAGGTTCAATTGTTGGGGTTTTGCCGGGCGCGGGGCCAACTATTGCCGGATTTATTGCTTACAACGAAGCTAAGAGAGCATCCAAAAATCCAAATAATTTCGGCGCAGGTGATGTTGATGGAGTTATATCCGCGGATAGTGCGAATAATGCTGCTGTATTGTCGTCCCTTGTTCCTGCTCTTACCTTAGGTATTCCTGGCAGTGTTGATGCTGTAATAATTCTGGCTGCACTTACCATGCATGGAATTATTCCGGGACCAATGCTTTTTCAGCAAAATGCAGACTTGGTCTATACGGTATTTATGGGCGTGTTCGTCTGCAATATCGTCATGCTTGCATTTGGTTTATTTAGTTCTAAGCATATAGCAAAATTGACACGGGTTAGTACTCCAGTACTTTGCTCTTTGATCGTTGTTTGTGCATTAGTTGGTGCGTTTTCGGTCAGGAATAATTGGTTTGATGTCGGGTCTGCCTTTGGGATAGGCCTATTCGGGTATTTTTTGCGTAAAATGAACATTCCTTTGCCTGCTCTTGTTCTAGGAGTCATCCTTGGCCCGATACTTGAGCGTAACCTTCATCAAACGATAGTTCTTTTTGGGGATGATCCTCTTCAACTTTTTAAGCTTCCTGTATTTTTAGTGTTTATGGTGTTAGCGATTTTAAGTGCAGTGATGCCCTTAATTCGTGATGTTAAGAAAGTAGACCATTAAATATCATACCTTTTTGTAATGCCTCCGGTATTTGACGGTTTTATACCATTTGCCAATGCCGGAGGTATTCGTTCTTAAGTTATTTTATGTAGAAAATCGTGAGAGAGCATGTGTTTGATGTCTAGTCAGCAGGTAAGTGGCCCGTTAGTTTTATGGTTAATCCGATGGCTTCAAAATTAATTCATCATTAAGAAATATGCATGATTAAGATTGATTTGATCGCATTCTTAGAGACGAGGGCCGCCCAGTTTGCAGCGATTAGTCTTTTGTTTTTGTGAAATTTCAAAATTGGCCTAGGAGGCGAAGAGTCCTTTTATGTCTATTGTGCGGACATATAAACAACTTACATTTCCAATATTTATACCGACGCTATTTTTTTCAATCAGTATGGAAGCGTCTTTAGTTTTGATACCACTATATGTACTCAAGCTTGGATACGGCCCGGCTATTGCTGCTTTAGTTGTCAGTGTTCGTGGTATGGGGATGTTGTTAACCGATATTCCCGTAGGGTTTTTAATCTCTAGGTCGGGTGATAAGGCCGGAATGGGGGTTGGTACGGCAGGAAATGCCTTATCGTTGCTGTTTTTCGCTGTATTCAGTAACCCCATACTGTTTTGCATTGGTTCGATCATTTCGGGTAGTGCCCTTTCTGCTTGGCTAGTCGCAAGATTATCTTTTGTTGGAGAAGCTTGCCCATATCATGAGCGTGGCAGAATTCTTGCGTTTATGGCCAGCCTGCAACGTATCGGAGGAATTGTCGGTCCTCTTATTGGAGGGTGGGTGGCATCAAGTCATGGGTATCCAGTTGCATTTACGGTAGTAGCGGTGGTTGCTTGTTGTTCTGTGTTGGGGATTCTTTTGTTTTGTAGAAAATCTATCAACAGTAAAAATCTAATATTGCCTGGTACCGACCTTCTCAGTGTTCTTGGAACAAATAAAAAAGCATTTTTAACCTCAGGGGTAGGTGTTATTGGCTTATTAAGTTTGAGAGGAATTAAACCAATGATAATTCCTCTTTTTGGAAATGGTTTTGGGTTATCGCCTGTTGAAATAGGGGGGATAGTCTCGTTGACGATGATAATAGATTTTTTAATGTTTATTCCTGCCGGGCTTATGATGGACCGTTTCGGGCGGAAGATGGCTGCTATTCCAGCGACTCTTGCAATGGCTGTTGGTTTGGTTGTTTTATCTTTGTCTTCTAGCCTTATTGGATTCACCTGCGGAACATTTCTTATGGCATTAGGAAGTGGTCTGGCGACAGGCGTCCCTATGGCCATTTCTGCAGATTTGGCACCTCCTGAAGGCAAGGGACAATTCTTGGGTGTTTGGCGATTTGTTTCTGATATCGGTTTTTCTGGGGCTCCAATATTGTTTACTGCTCTTATTTCAATATTAAGTATCAGTACAAGTTCAATACTTATTAGCGTCCTGTCTTCAGGATGTGCCTACATTATGTGGCGATTTTCACCTGAAAGTATGAACAATTCACGGATATGACTTCCGTTAACGAAATTCCTCAATTCAAAACGAAGTACCAATCAATTTATTAGTTTTAATTTAAATAAGAAATTTTTTTAATATTAAATGCTTAGCCAGTAATGATTTTAGATTCACGACTTCTTGGTTTTGCTGGAAAAACGCTTGACTATTTGTATCGTACGAATGTACAGTTTATGTGTTCATTTGAGTTTTAAAATAAAATTATTGTACGGTATTTATGGCTGAAGAATAAAAAGCTAACCAATTAATGGCTCAAGTTTAAGCTCTTTCTTTTTGAATAGGAGGCATTTGGTTTGGCTATACAGGCTTTGTTATTTTCCCTAATGGGGAACGCATTCCGATGTGGGTAATTGAAGCTTTATTTGGGGACAATAGATGTTTAGCGAGTTTTTAAACCTATTCGATGTTATGGAGAATTAAAATGTCTGATATCGAAACACAAGGCAAAACAGCACTGGTTGTAAGTGCTCATTCAGCTGATTTTGTATGGCGTGCAGGTGGTGCAATTGCTCTACATGCAAAACAAGGATATGATATTACGGTAGTTTGTTTAAGTTTTGGTGAACGGGGGGAAAGTGCCAAACTTTGGAAGCTACCTGATATGACGTTAGAGAAGGTTAAATTGGAAAGGCGTAAAGAAGCTGAAGCTGCAGCAAAGGCTTTGAATGTAAAAGATATTCAGTTTTTTGATCTTGGCGATTATCCTCTTGAAATGGACCGCGATGCGAAATATCAACTCGTTGATGTTATTCGTGCTGTTGATCCTCAATTTATGCTTAGCCACTCTCAATATGACCCATACAATACTGATCACGCCTATACTACAAAAATGGTTCTTGAGTGTCGTATGATTGCTCAAGCTTGGGGTCATAACCCTGGAGAAAAAGTTCTTGGAGCTCCACAGCTTTATCTTTATGAGCCACATCAGACTGAGCGCATGGAATGGAAACCCGACACCTTTCTAGATATTACTGATGTCTGGGAGCAAAAAAGAGCCGCTATTGAGTGTATGCAAGGGCAAGAACATCTTTGGCATTACTATACAAATGTCGCCGAAAATAGAGGGAATCATTTTCGGCGGAATTCTGGCGGTCAGTCAGGGGGCAGAAATGCCAAATATGCAGAAGGTTTTCAATCCGTATTTCCTCGGACCGTAGATCAACTTTGAAAAGGAGTCTGAAATTATGCCCCAGGTTGTGACAAATATAGATAGAGTTGATAGTGATATAGTTAAAGAACTTGGTAACTGCGGAGTTGCGACTGTACATGAAGCGCAGGGCCGTAAGGGTTTACTTGCTTCTTACATGAGGCCAATATTTGCAGGCAGCAAAATTGGTGCTTCAGCTGTGACAGTACTCGCTCCACCTGCAGATAATTGGATGGTTCACGTAGCTATAGAACAAATTAATCCAGGGGATATCTTGGTATTGGCCACAACATCACCATCAGATGCTGGTTATTTTGGAGATCTCCTTGCTACTTCTATGCTGGCGCATGGCGGTGTTGGATTAATTATTGATGGTGGCGTACGAGATGTTAAAGACTTAACCGAAATGGGATTTCCGGTTTGGTCTAAGGCCATTAATGCTCAAGGTACGATTAAAGCAACAGTTGGTGATGTTAATGTTCCTATTGTCTGTGCAGGTGCTCTTGTATGTCCGGGAGACATTATTGTCGCTGATGACGATGGAGTTTGTGTGGTGCGTAGGGAAGAAGCCGAAGACGTTCTTGCTAAAGCCAAAGAGAGAATTGCTAAAGAAGAGGAAAAAAGAATTCGTCTTTCGGCAGGAGAACTTGGCCTCGATATTTATGATATGCGTGGTAGGTTAGCCGAAAACGGTCTTAAATATGTCTGATTCAATCCGCTGCATGTGGATGCGCGGAGGAACCTCCAAGGGAGTTTTTTTTCTGGAGGACGATTTACCAAAAGACAAGGCAGAGAGGGATCGGCTGCTCTTGAAGGTTATGGGTTCTCCAGATGCCAGGCAAATAGATGGGATAGGGGGAGGCGATCCTTTGACATCAAAGGTCGCGATCATAAAACCTTCTAATCGTCCGGGGGTAGACGTTGATTTCCTGTTTCTTCAGGTTGCTGTGGATAAGGCTTTGGTGAGTGATTCCCAGAATTGTGGGAATATTTTAGCCGGGGTTGGCCCTTTTGCTATAGAAAGGAACATTGTTGTAGCCGCTGGTGATATTACCTCAGTAAAGATATACATGGAAAATACGGGTCAAGTTGCTATTGCAAGTGTTTCAACTCCTGGAGGAAAGGTTTGCTATAACGGACAGACAAGAATTGATGGCGTTCCAGGCACTTCCGCACCTATCCCTATAGAATTTCAAGACATCGCAGGATCTTCATGCCAGAGTCTTTTACCGACAGGTAATGCTGTAGATATTATTGATGATGTGCGAGTGACCATGATCGATAACGGCATGCCATGCGTTATAATACGTGCTGCTGATCTTGGCATTTCAGGAAGAGAATGTCCTGAAATCCTTGATGCTAATCAGAGTTTACGTTCTCGCCTAGAAACAATCAGATTGAAATGTGGTCCATTGATGAATCTGGGAGATGTAACACAGAAAACCGTTCCTAAAATGGCTCTGATTAGTCGGTCTTGCGAGGGAGGAGCTATTTCTACGCGTACGTTCATTCCTCATCGTTGCCATAAAGCTATTGGTGTCTTGGCTGCGGTTAGCGTTGCGACAGCTTGTTTGATTGAGAAAAGCTGTGCTAATGCGCTGGCATCTTGTGGTGAGGGCAGTGAGCGTTCTCTTTCCATCGAGCATCCTAGTGGAGAGATGACAATTATTGTTTATTTAGATGAAAATGGCGAAGTCGAACGCTCTGCAATATTACGAACAGCTAAGAAATTAATGGATGGTTTTGTCTATGTTTGAGTTATTGTCGTAAATATTGTAATTTATTCTGCAACATTATTGTTTAATTTCATTAAATGGAGAGGAACCTGATTTAGAATGGGATTAACTTCAGCAAAGAAGTCTAATAGGGCATCTAAGAATACATCTTTGTTAATTTTAGATGCTGCGGAAGAGTTGCTCTCTATGCGTGGTTACGATGGTGTTTCGATGCGGGAAATTGCTAAAAAAGCACAAGTGAGTTTAGGGAGCGTAACTTACTATTTTGAAACCAAGGAGTCTTTGCTAGCAGCAATCTATGATCGATACACTCAGCCGATGAATCAGCGAAGAATGGATTTATTGGCCGAAGCTATGAGGATTAGTGATCAAAGGGAAAAATTATTAGCAATTGTCAGAGCCTATATTATACCAACCTTTTCTTCAAAGGCTGATGATATTTCTGGCGGGGCCAGGTTTACTCGTATTCGAGCTATGCTCTCGATGCAAGGGCATCAAGAAACCAAGAAAATTATTGCTGGTCAATTCGATGTTACAACAAAGGCATTTTTAGATGCTTTTGTAGAGTGCTTTCCTCAGGCAGATAGAACTTCTATTGTTTGGAGAAGTCACTTTTTGCTAGGGTCCCTTTATTATACGCTGGTAAACGGAGAAAGAATTGATCGCCTGACTGAAGGAGCGGCATCATCTGCCGACCATGACCGGGCCATTGAGGAATTATCGCATACTTTTGCTGCCGCTTTTACTGCTCTTGACAGTGCGACATAAAAGCATATTATTTTTAACGGTCTGAATTATAATTAAAGCCCTACATCCTTATTGCGATGCAGGGTTTTATTATATTATGGTAGTACCGTACTTTTTCAAATTCTGTTTATATTGTCTGGCCTCTCTATAAAAGAAAATGGAGTTTGTTATGGTTTCTGAGGGCTATTTGCCATATCACCCCAATCCTAAGAAGCCTGATTTAACACTACCCCGCAGAGCGTGCGATGCTCATTGTCATGTTTTTGGTCCTAGTGAAAAATTCCCATATTCTGAACACAGTTGCTATATACCGTATGATGCCCCTAAAGAGGTACTTTTCCAAAGGCATAATTTTCTAGGAATTGATAGGGGTATTATTGTTCAGGCAAGCTGTCATGGCACAGATAATAGCGCTATGCTTGATGCCCTTATTGCTGGAGGAGATAACTATCGTGGTATTGCTATCGTTGATCCGGATATTACATACCAGGAGCTTGAAAGAATGCATGAGTGTGGTGTTCGTGGTGTGCGCTTTAATTTTTTGAAACGGTTAAATGCATGCCAGCCTGAAGAAGCACGCAAAAAAATTATTAATAAAATAATCGAATTTCCATGGCATGTCGTCGTTTACTTAGAGCCGGAAGATCTTCCTGAGATTAAAGAATATTTATTGTCATTGCCTGTGCCAATTATTATTGATCATATGGGACGGTTGCCTGTCGATAAAGGAATTGACAGTCCAGAGTTTTTTGCTTTGGCAGATATTTTGAGCAATGAAAATTTTTGGATTAAGGTTTCATGCCCTGAAAGATTATCAAGCGAAGGAGCCCCATATAATGATGTAAACGCTGTTGCTATGGAGTTAATTCATCTTTTTTCTGATCGGGTATTGTGGGGAACTGATTGGCCGCATCCAAATATGAGGAGTCATATTCCTGATGATGGCAAGTTAATTGATAAACTGAGTTCGATCTGTCCTGACAAAAAAATGCTTAATAAAATTTTGGTTGATAATCCAGATCGTTTGTATTGGGCTTTATAGTGATTAATTTCGATTTTTATCGTGCAGATTTTTTCAAGTCAAATTTATACACCCAAAAACTTCAGATTAATGCGGAGTTATCGTTTTAAATAAAATGAGGCATATTTTCAACACCTGCTTTTAAAGTGGATTTTGAATTTTGCAATGGAAGGCTTTTAGCTTTCCCGGTCCTTTAATCACTTCTTTATTTAATAATTTCAAAGGCCAACTTAGTTGCTTCTCGCTTTTCCAACAATTCAGAACATACCTGCTGGGCAAATGACCAATCGTATTGTGGAAACATTTTGGTGGCTTCTTTTAGTTTGTTGGTAAACTGATTACGTAAAATTGCTACGACACCTTCTGCATGTTGACCCATCCCCTCTACAGAAATAAAGACCAATGCGTCGATCAGATCGGCCAGTTTGATAACGGTCAAATATTCTGGATTACTTTCTTTCATCTCCATCTTCATTTTATGCAGCCAGGGCGCGATAGACCTCTCGATTTCATCGATGGGATTTTTCCCTTCACAGACTTCATCGATATGTGATTTTAATGGGCTTGGTAGGTCCCCGGTAAGCAATTCGGGGGTGTCATGCATTAACGAGTAATCCATTATTTTCAGTAAGCCGCTGTCATCGATATTTTTGTCAAATATTCGCTTTGCCAGGGTGTGAGATATTCTGGACACCATGTAATGATGTTCGGCCAAGGTCTGCTCACGGAAAGTTCGCACACTATGCCAACGGGTTACGTGACCAGATCGTGCCAGATCTGCCAGAGTTAATTTTGGAAGTTCCATGTTTGTGTGTCCCTCTGCATAATGAAATTATGTTCCAGTGTCTTCTTACATATATTAAATTTCAGATAAAGATCAGAGTATTCTTTTTTTGCAGTTGGGGATGTCGTGCAACAAAAATCCTGGTAAAGAGGGAACTGGCCAGTTATTGCTATGGGAGTGGCTCGTTAGGGGCCCTTTTTCTTGAGATTCAGGGGGCCCAGGTTGTTTATTCACGGACAGCTAAAATTCTTTCCAGCGGGACACGTAGCTGCTTCATCAAATAAATTTTGAAGTCTTCTTCATAGGGCTGGATATCGACAGCTTTCTGCATGCAGAGCATCCATGCTTCGGCTTCACTCCGTCCAATCGGCATATCTTTATGGAACTGAGGGACTTTAATCGGCCCAAAATTCTGCGAGAATAATTTTGGGCCGCCAAGCCAGCCCGATAAAAAATAGGAAAACCTTAGTCTTGTATCGTCCAGGTTTTCACTATGCATCTTACGTATAATCTTAGCTTCTGGTAGTGACTCCATGAAATCGTAGAATGCATTGACGAGCTTGGTTATTCCTTCTAACTCTCCTGCAGCTCGGTAGGATGAATCGCCAATTCCATATTTGATTTTTTCTTTGCTCATAGGTGTCCTTGTGCTTTCCGATGCCGTTAGTCACGCTATTTTGTGGTATCTGCTAAGGTGCATTGTTTTATGATTTGAGTTTAGGTGCAACCGAATCAAGGATCGCTGCCTCGTTAATCTTATCAATACTGCCTAATGCCTGTATTTGCATAGACGCTTCTTTCATTATTTGATCATAAAGTTTAAGAACTTCGGGATCAAAATCGGGATTGTTTTCCGCTTCAAACTTAAATAGTTGCATCTGATTAAGAAAATTATTTAAGACATGGTGTGCCGAACTCAGCATAGCTTTATAAATCTTAACTTTTTCAAGTTCGATAGCATTTGCTCTTTGCCTTCTATGAACATCAAAAATTACGAAAAGAAAGAAGGTGAAAAATGGAAGAATAAACTCGTCGAGTTCGTAAACTTCTAATTTATATAGAAGGAGAACAACTTTCTCAAATAAATCGACACCGGTTAGCAATGAGTATGTGAGCATGGTCACCGATATCACTAAACCTACGAGTGTCAGCTTATATTTTTTCATATTTTCTCTTATGCTCCCAAGCCATTTATAAGCGGTGCGATCGGACTCCTTGTGTAACGTGGCTTACGTGTCAGGGACATATCAATTAGGGAATCCGGTAAGCATTCACATTTAAAATAAGCAGGTTAATTACCCAAAATTTTGTTGGTTTGGATGACCCAGATAGTCTACAAGCATAAAAGGGGATAGTGATAATTTACAAGTGGTTTTCTTGGAAAAAAGAGTCAAGTCTGCCATTGGACGCTAGTAGCGGACTTAACTCTTTTGACCGTACTTTTGGGCTTAGAAAACAACCTGTGCCAAGTGTCTTGATAAAGGTTAGATCAACCTATTTGATTAGCAGGAGTAAGAACTGGAAGTTTATGTTTACAATTGCATAAGAGGAGGATAATGAATCCGAAACTAAAAAATTTGGTTTATCCTTGGAAATGCAATAGGTCTTCACTCTCCAAGAAATTTGCGTTTTATTCGCTCTATGTGTTGAACGAGAAGCTCGCGACGGAGTTTTCCAAGTTGTTCTCGGTTCCCTTCTAGTCGATCCAACGTCTGGGAGATATCAGCTTTTACGGCTTTAACTTCTTCTTGCCAGTCCCCTTTATTAAGAACTAGACACCAGAGCCGCACAGTCAGATCATAGAGAGAAGTAGATATATTTTTTAATACCGGGTTATTGGTGCTTTCATTGAGGATTAACCTCACTTCCCGATCAATATTCATGAGGTCTTTGGGGTTACGGGTGGTGACCAGTTTGTCACATTTTGGAAGAAGTTTTTTTAATTGGCGGATATGTTCTTCTGTTGCGTGCTCTCCTGCAAGAGATCCGGTCATTTCTTCTATGCCTAAACGGACCTGAAACGTATTCATAATCTGTTGAAATTCGATTTCTGCTACAAGTATTCCAGTACGAGGTAGAACGCGAATGAGCTGGTCAGATTCTAGTTTATTCAGAACGTTCCGCAAAGGCGTACGGCTGACTCCAAATTCCTCGGTAAGTGTTTTTTCATTAAGGATGGATCCGGGGGCATATTCTAAACGGAGTATTCGACCTTTAATTGTATTGTAAATGTCTGTTTTCATGTAGATGTATCTTTTCTTATTAGGTGGTGATTTTTCTTCATAGAAGTGGAAAACGGATTTAGCATACCATAGGTATACCTGTGCTGCGCTGTTTCGGCAAGTTTTTTCTAAGGCTTTTAGGTATTCGTGACGCCAAAGCTATTGATCAGGCATAACAATACAGGCCTTTCTTCTGTTCTTGTATAAATTGATTTAGATGTGACTGTGTGGTGGTAGCAAGTAAGACAGAGAGGTGAAGCTATTTGTGTTATTAACAAAGCCCCTTCAAAACTTATGTCACTTATTCTCCGGGGCTTTGTTGTTTTTATTGTTATGAATAGGCCTTCAATAGATCAAACAGTGACAATCTGGCCGGTATTGGCAAGTTATTCTTTGGATGATGCGACCATAGAATCGTTGAGATCTGACAATATTTCATTCATGCCTCGTTCACTCAGACTTTCTTTTGGGCAAAGAATGTTTTCATTTAGATTGATCCAACGTTGTTTTTCGGTTTTGCTGGCGGCAGGAACAAAAATCCCAAGTGCTGCCCATAGCAGGTCAAATAATGGCGCAAGCCAGCAAGCAAATGCGAAGGGTGCGTACACCAAGGTTGGAATGCCTAAAGTCCCAGCGACAAAAGCTCCACCTGCATTCCACGGTATCAGAGGAGATACCAAGGTGGCACCATCTTCGACAGAACGTGACAAATTGGTAATGGACAGTCCACGACCACGGTATGCTGGCGCAAACATGCGGGCTGGCAAGGCGATGGATAAGTATATTTCGCCGGTAACCGCACTCGTACCAATTGCAGAAAAGGTGCTGGCTGTTACAAGTCCAAAGCGGCCTTTGGCAACGGTGATGATTTTTTCCAGGATGACTTCTAGACAATGAGTGCGCTCTAAAATGCCACCAAAACCAAGTGCAATCATCATCAATGAAAGAGTCCAGGTCATCGACATAAGTCCACCTTTGCTGAGAAGCTTATCGACCGTAGCGATTCCACTGGTGCTTTTGTAGCCGTTTTGCATCGCATTGAATACATCATGAACGGAGGCATCCTGGGTCAGCATGGCAACAATGCCCCCAACCATGACACCAGCAAAAATTGAGGGAAGGGCTGGCATACGTTTCATTGCTAAGAAAATGACAGATAAAGGTGGCACTAGCAGCCACAGGGAAATATTAAAATTACTCTGAATGCCGTTAAGAATAATATTTATAGATTCAGGTTCGGCTCCGGTCGCAGTAAATTTAAGTCCGACTATGCCATAGATCAGTAGAGCTATTGCCATGGAAGGGATAGTTGTTGGTAGCATGCCCCTTATGTGTGACCACAAATCAGTACCTGCTGCGCAAGGGGCAAGATTGGTTGTATCTGATAAAGGAGACATTTTATCACCAAAAAAAGCCCCGGAAACTACCGCACCGCCGGTGAGTCCCATGGGAATTCCAAGGCTTTCACCGATACCAACCAAAGCCAGGCCAATGGTTCCGACAGTTCCCCAAGAGGTTCCCGTTGAAACCGAAATAATTGAACATACAAGACAGCTTGCCAAAAGAAAATATTTGGGGCTGATGACTTTGAGTCCAAAATATATTAGTGCAGGTACGGTACCCGACAGGATCCAGACTCCAATGATCATTCCGATGACGAGCAAAATGCCTAGTGAAGGGAGGGCAACTGAAACGACGTTGCATAAACCTTCTTCCATATCCTGCCAGCGATATCCCCAGAACCATCCGAAAATACCTGTAATTAATATTCCCAGACCAAGAGGAATATGGGGAGTAAAATCATCGTAGACAAAGAGTTGTAACATCATCAGAATAATAGTTAATCCAATGGGTATAAGGGCTTGGCGGAGTGTCGGTTTGTATTCGTGTCGGTTTTTCACGTTCATACTCTCTTCCTCTCAAGTAAAAAATAACGATGTTCTGTTTGTTGTGCAAAATTAAAAAAAGGGGCTGTCGAATTGTCAGCCCCTTTGCCACATTTACATCGATAAATTCTGTCGGCCCCGTTGCCTTATTTATATCGATTACAATTTATTCAGTTTTAAATTTATAGTGAGGTTCTCTGGTTTAAATATCGAACTTGATTCCTTGGGCCAGAGGCAAGGTTTTTCCATAATTGATGGTGTTCGTCTGGCGGCGCATATATCCTTTCCAGGCATCAGAACCAGATTCTCGACCACCGCCGGTTTCTTTTTCGCCGCCAAAGGCACCACCGATCTCGGCGCCAGACGTTCCGATATTGACATTGGCAATACCGCAATCAGAACCAGCTGCAGAAAGGAATGCTTCAGCTTCGAGAAGATTTTCTGTGAAGATCGCAGATGATAGCCCTTGGACTACATCATTCTGAATCTTAATGGCATCCTCGACCTCGCCACTGTATTTGATGAGATACAGGATTGGAGCAAAGGTTTCCTCCTGAACGATTTCATAGCTGTTCTCAACCTCGGCGATGGCTGGCTTGACATAACAGCCTGACTCGTAACCACTTCCTTCCAATACCTCTCCGCCAAACAGGATCGACCCGCCCTGTTTTTTAACTTTGACCAAAGCACTTTCAAAATCTTTGACAGCAGTCGTGTCAATTAACGGACCTACGTGATTATTTTCATCCAGTGGGTTACCGATTTTAAGACCACTGTATGCTTTGACCAGGGCTTGTTTTACACGATCGTAAATAGATTCGTGGATGATTAGACGGCGGGTTGAAGTGCAACGTTGTCCTGCGGTACCGACCGAACCAAAAACAATACCTGGCAATGCTTTTTTCAGGTCTGTGTTTGGAGTCATGATGATAGCGTTATTTCCTCCTAACTCCAGAATGTATTTACCGAAACGGCGAGCAATAACTTCGGCGCCGTGGCGACCAACTTCGGTTGATCCGGTTATGGAAATCAATGGTACTCGTTTGTCGTTAAGCAGGCGTTCACCTATAGATGATCCCCGGCCAATGACAAGGGAGAATAATCCTTCCGGCAGGTCATTTTCTATGATGACATCCTTAAGAATGTTTTGAATGGCAATAGCTGTAAGAGGCACCTTTGAGGATGGTTTCCACAAGTTGCTATTACCGCAGACAGCTGCAATCATTGCATTCCATGACCAAACTGCTGCTGGGAAGTTAAACGCTGAAATAGTGCCAACAATTCCAAGCGGATGGTACTGATCGTACATACGGTGGTTTTCCCGTTCCGAGGCCATAGTAAAACCATATAACTGGCGAGATTGACCAACTGCAAAGTCGCAAATATCGATCATTTCTTGTACTTCGCCCTTGCCTTCCTGCAAGGATTTCCCCATTTCATAGGACACAAGAGTCCCCAGAGCTTCTTTGAATTTGCGCAATTGCATGCCGATTTGACGGACGACTTCGCCACGTTTCGGTGCCGGAATTGTTCTCCATTGAAGAAATGCTTCATGTGATTTGGTAGTGATATCCTCATAATCTTCCTCTGACGCAAGGTAGACACTGGCGATCAGTTTTCCATCGACTGGGGAAATGATTTCAAGTTCGCCTTGATCCGTTGTTTTGTTCCATTCGACGCCAGTTGAAGCACCAAAATTTTTATTTTTAATGCCGAGTTCCGTTAGAAAATTCATCCGCTATATTCTCCTGTTTATCTCTTGATTTTTGTTAAATGTAATGCGTTGTTCTGTTTGAACTTTTAATATTCCTACCACGATGAAACGTACATCTCATGATGATCGATCTGGACTAATCATTTCTCTGGCAACATCATTGTTGCCAGGTTATGCTCGTTTTATACCGATCACGGATTATGGCTGCTGGCACAAAAGTATTTGAATATTTTCACATTTTAGTGGTTTGGATACGTTTCTCGCTGTTGTTGCGATCCATTGTTTGGGAATCGATAGTCCCCCGGTTGATCCTGTTGTTTTAGATACGACGCTGAACAAAATGGTAGGCTCGACCACCAGTTTCAAAAAATGCGCCACGGAAGAATCTGGATCCTAAATTTTCCTGCTGAGTTAAGGGGAGGGGGATGCAGTCAGGGTTTTCGGTTTGAGCGTACTCTGCTAAAAGTTTGCCGAATACTGAACCTGGTCCGATACCCCGTCCGTTGTAACTGGTAACGGTGAACATGTTTTTTCCAAGCTCATGGAATTTGGGAATATTGTCAGTGGTCATACGGATAACCCCATCCCAACAATGTTCAGGTTCGATATCGCCAACTTGTGGAAAAACTTTATTGATAGTACGTTTAACCCAGTTTCTATGCAGTTTTTGTGCACCATTTCTGGCTTGTCCAACGCTGCCGATGATGAGGCGCCCTTCAGCGTCAATAACATAAGAAGACAAAACCAGATTGGTGTCCCACGCAGGTTGCCTGCCTGGCAGAATGGTCTCACGAATTTTTTCTGGTAGCGGGGGGGTCGAGTATTGGAAAAAGTTAAAAGGAATCATTGAGTTTTTCTGATTTTTAAATGCTTCTGTGGGGTAGCCGTGTGTCGCAACAATGACTTTGCTTGCTACCACTTCTCCCCCTGGTGTTTTCAAGTGCCATTTATCACCAACACGGCGGTATGATGTGACCGGGGAGTGGACATGAAGTTGGGCTCCCGATTTGATGGCACCATGAGCTAGACCATAAGCGTAGGATAATGGTTGAAGACGTCCTGCTCGTTTATCGAGAAGAGCTCCATGGAAAATTTTGCTCCCCGTCATATGTATGGCTTTATCGCGGTCTAAAAGGGTTACTGGCGCACCACGTTTTTGCCATTGCTCTTCACGTTGTTGCAGTGCCTTGAAGCCTGCCTTGCTATCCGCACAGTGTAAAGTCCCTTCACGGACTGCTTCACATTCAATGTTGTAACGATTGATTAGATCAAAAACAGTGTCTGGGGAATCTCCCAGAACTTTTATGAGTTGTTCACCATGTTGCTGCCCGACTAATTTGACAACATCATCAGGAAACAGCCATAAACCAGCGTTAATCAGACCGACATTCCTCCCAGATCCGCCAAATCCGATAGTATTTGCTTCAAGAAGAGTCACATCTGTGCCCGCTTCCGCGAGGTAAATTGCTGCAGACAGGCCAGTATAGCCCCCGCCAATAATAGCGACATCTGTTTTTCTGGTTCCTGTCAATGGCTGGAGTTCCGGATGTTTGGTTGCTGTGACGGTCCATAAGCCGTGTGTTGATGTTGAATTTCCCATAGCAAATTCCCTTTCATACATTAAGTCAGTGTGGAAATAAAAATGACTATTTGTGTTTCAGTGAGTTCGCCATTGAAGTATCACTGGTATACCAATAGAATTGCTAAAGAGATATCAGTGGGATTGTTTTGTGTCAAGAAATTTTAGAATAAAAAAATAGGAAGTTGTTTCTTTTCTTTTTTAACTATTTGTAATTGTAGATAAAAAACTTGTTTGATTTTTTGTGCTTGGGTGGCTTTTGTTGGTGTTTCAGGAGGAGGGAAAGCAATAAGTCCCACTTTCTTTTTTCCTTGAAAGTGGGACTTATTGCTTAATACTTAACGATTGATTTTTCTGGGTTAAGTTGTTTTTATCATTGAAATCGTAAAATCAATTAGTTCTCAATTGAAGGAATACGCAGCTGTTGATCACTTCCTTGTTGTCTGAGTTTGAACTGTCCGATCAGCTGATGTAAATATGCTGATTGACTGGACAGTTGTTCTGCCGCTGCTGCACTTTCCTCAGCACCCGCGGTATTATTTTGAATAACCTGGTCTACCTGAGTTAAGCCATCATTGACCTGAGCCAGGCCTTCTGCCTGATTCTGGGACGAAATTGCTATTTCCGCAACTAAGTCAGATGTTTTGCCAATACCATTGACAATGTCTGCCAAAGAGGCTGCCGTTCGATTAGCGATTTCTGTTCCATTTTCACCTTTTTGCACACTTGCTTCGATCAGGTCAGCAGTTTCCTGTGCCGCTTTAGCACTACGAGCAGCTAAGTTTCTGACCTCTTCTGCAACAACCGCAAAGCCTTTTCCATGTTGGCCGGCCCGAGCAGCTTCAACTGCTGCATTAAGAGCTAACAGGTTAGTCTGGAAGGCAACGTCATCAATTGTTTTAATGATCTTACTGATGTTTTGACCTGACTCATTGATCTCTTCCATCGCAGCAACCATTTGTTGCATTTGATCACTGCCATCGTTAGCCGCATTCCGCGCCCCTGCTGCCAATTGATTCGCAGCTTTTGCATTTTCGGCATTAACTTTTGTTTGTCCAACCAGTTCGTTAAGACTCGCTCCGATCTCTTCAATAGCTGACGCCTGTTCTGTTGATCCTTGCGAAAGGTCCTGAGCTGAACCGGATACCTGATTAGAACCTGATGCGATCTGCTCGCTGGCAGAATTAATTTGTGAGAGGATCTCATTAAGCCTGTTAGTCATCAAGCTTAATGCTTGCCCAAGTACGTCTTGCTCAGAGGCAATGACAACTTCGTTAGTAAGGTCACCGTGGGCGATATTTTTTGCCAGTTCCGATCGTTGTTCTAGCCTGTCAGACATGGTGTCAAGAGCTTTTGCCAGAGTTCCGATTTCATCTCCACGGCTAAGATTAAGGCGAGTGGACAAATCGCCAACCTGAATTTTCTCAGCAACCGCAATAGCTTTACTCAAAGAGCTTGTAATAGGGCGAATTAATAGGACAATTGCAATTGCTACAATAATAACAGCAATGAATGAGATAATAGCATTGTTCTTTTTAAGTGTATTAGTCGCGCTAAAAATATCATTAATCTCTGCTGTAGTAACAATAACCCAGCCTGTCATCGGTTCCGTTCTGAAGCAAGCAAGTTTTTCAATCCCTTCGAAGGTATAGGTCGTTAAGCCATTTTTTTCGGACAGGATTTTTTTCCCCCAATCTTCATCACTGATGTTGGTTTTGAGTATTGCATCAGTATCCGGATGGGCTGAAACTATGCCAGTTTTGTCGGTCATATATGCATAGCCTTTGGAACCAATTTTTATTGGGACAATAAAATTCTTGGTAAATTGATTGAGTTCTATCGCTGAGGTAAGAACAGCAACAATTCTCCCGTTAACTTTGAGCGGTTCCGCCATAAAGAACAATGGCCTTCCGGTAACCTTACTTTTAAGGACATTGCTAATGTAAGATTTTCCGCTCATGGCTTGTTTAAAATATTCACGTGTAGAAAGATCAAGTCCCACAACTTTAGGGGTTGGATGAGCGATAACTTTCCCTTGGGTGTTGATCAAGGTAATAGAGTCGTAAATGCCATAGCGATCAATAAAGGCCTTCATATAAGAGTTAACTGCCTGAATGTCTTGATCCGATGGATTGGCCTGTGTGGCAAGATCAGTGAAAATATCACTTGTTGTTTGGGTCAGAAGATCAGCATGCAGATCTTTAACCCAGGCAGAGATCTGAGTCAAAAGGCCTTGGGTGGTATCTTCAATTTGGCTAGTGACAAGGTCTCTAACAATATTTGATGTTGACCGACCTGATAAGGTCATGGTGATGACCATACCTAAAATAATCAGGCCTATAATTGGCAGCAGGATGCGAAAGCGTAATGACAGGGATTTCATGGCTGATTTCTCCTTTTTTTAAAGGCTAACTTTCCCTGGTGATAATAGGTTGCATATACTGTCTAGTAGTATGTAGTGTTGTTAATTAGGATCTAACAATTTTCTAACATTGGCGGGTATTAATGTCAAGCTTTTGTTATGATTCTGTTTAAAATTAGTATTTACTATGAAAAAATAAGAAATAGCTTCTTTTCTTTAAAAACGAATCTTACAGAAGATTTTTTTCATTTTTTTACTACCGCCATACTCAATTTAAGTTGCAAACGTGTCGATGAATTTGACACTAATTATTACCTCATTGGTAACCATTTGTTTTTACGAAACTACAATGTGTTGGCCCGTATATTGCTGAATGTAACAATTGGTTACATATTGATGGGCTTCACTAGGCAAAAAGGAGATAGGCAGATGAATAAAATGATTTCTACGTTTTTACGGTTTGGACTCGTTGCACTCGTTGCTGTGCTTTTGAATACGAATGTATGGGCATTGTCTTGGACGTTTACTACCGGTGGTGCAACCGGTGCTAACGGACCAGCTCAAAGCGCATTGGATAGTGCCTACGCAGGGACATCGTTGGACGGTCTGGTCACAAGTTTAGGAGGTATACAGAACTGGCTGATACCCTATTCCGGCAGCTATCGCATAACTGCTACTGGCGCACAAGGAGCATCTGCTGATGTTGGGTATGTTGGTGGTCTGGGTGCTCAGATTATAGGAGAATTCACCTTTGTCGTCGGAGATCTGCTACAGATCGTTGTTGGTCAGATGGGGATTGGTCAAAGTAGCGGCAGAAACGGCGGTGGTGGCGGTGGCACCTTTGTTGTCGATGCTGATGATAATCCACTACTGGTTGCAGGTGGTGGCGGCGGAACTCGCACAAGTGTTCGTCAAAATGGTACTGATGCTTCGGTTACCGAATATGCTTATACCGCCAGTGGGTCAGGGATAACTTATGTTCCAATACTTAAAACTGATGACTTAGGGCTTGGTGGCGATGTTTCTTCTCGTTCATGGGGGTCAGGAGGGGCCGGTTTCTACGGAAATGGTGCAGCCGATGGTGTCTGGGGCGATGGTGGTAGCTCGTGGCTTGAAGGGATGCTGGGTGGTCATAATGATTTATATGTTAATTATGCCGATGGCGGTTTTGGTGGCGGTGGCAGTGGTAATGGTTCCTTAGGCGGCGGTGGCGGTGGTGGCTACTCTGGGGGTGATGGTGGTCGCGTTGCTGGCGGCGGCGGGTCTTACAATACCGGATCCAACCAATTTGCATATGCTGGTATCGGCTATGGTGACGGGAGTTTATCGATAGAACTTCTATCGGATATTCCTGTTGAACCTGCACCCGTTCCTGAACCTTCGACCTTTATTCTGTTAGGCGCGGGCTTAGCTGGGTTAGGATTCTATAGTAGAAAACGAAAGATCTAAGTAGTTTTCATCCTATAATGGCTTGTTTTCAATAATAAAGCTTGATAGTTGCAATTTAGAAATGGCGGCTGGCAGCTTAGTAGCGGCAGCACTCAAAAACAATTTCAATAAACAAAGTAAGGTCTAAATGGCCTTGCTTTGTTGCGTGCAAAGTTGCTTCTTTAAGCATCGGTATGCAAGCATATCCGAAGAACTGACTTTTAATATAGAAAATTGACTCACGGAGGTTTGGAATCGTTATATGGATATCGTAAAAATTATTTGCGCAATTATTTTTCCACCACTGGGTGTTTTACTGCAGGTTGGACTAGGAAAACACTTTTGGATCAACATTTTGCTGACCATTTTGGGCTATATCCCTGGCATAGTCCACGCGGTCTGGGTTGTTGCTAAAAATAAATAGCACAAAATGGGGCTAGGTCTGCTTTAGGTTCTATTTGAAGTAAACAGCAGACTTGGCCCAATGTTTTTAATCATTTAATTCAGCAAACCTCGGTTCTTCTCAGTCTCTTGATTTGAGCCTTTTTCAGCATGCACTATATCAATCATTGTAGGAGATGCTGTAGCTGTTGCAGGATAATGGGCTTCATAGAAGGCTTATTTTAATTTTTATCCATCTGGAACGCTCCTGGATAAAGATTTGAAAATTAAGAGGAAATAATCTTGTGTTGAATTGTAATCGCAAACGTTTGCGATATAGTTTTTCGTAAAGGAGTAGAATGCTGTTTTGACAACTATTAAAGAAATAGCCGCTGGGGTCAATGCTTCTTATTCAGCAGTTAGCCGTGCCCTTAATGGTAAAAAGGGTGTAAACCCGGAATTGCGCAAAAAAATTATCGAGCTGGCAAAGGATATGAATTACTTTCCGCATTCCTCGGCTCAGGCATTGGTGCAAAAGAAGGTTGGGGTTATTGGCGTTATTATCCCACGGACTGGGGAGTTTGCATTTCAGAACCCTTACTATTCCCACATATTGATGGGGCTCAGTCAAATTGCTAATGCGGCAGATTATCAGTTGATGCTGTCTTTAGGTGATCAGCAAAGCTACACGGAAATGTACCATCGACGTCTGGTAGATGGGGTTGTGATTGTCGCGAATCGGCTCGATGACCCGTTATTGATGGAGGTGATTCATCAGCATATTCCAGTGGTGGCCGTACCTGGGTTGGCAGTTGGTTCAGAGGTTGAGGTTCCCAGTGTTAACTCTGAAAATATCGTGAGCTTTAAGCAGGCTCTAAAGTATTTACTCGATCTGGGGCATCGCCGGATTGCGTTTATCACCGGTAAGGAGAATTCTCTTTATACGACTGAGCGTGGAGAAGCGTATCGGACTCTCTTTAAAGAGCACAATATCCCGATTAACGAGGATTACATTTGCGAAAGTGATTTTTCTAAAACGGACGGCTTTCGCTTGATGGGGGATCTTCTTGACCTGGCTCAACCCCCAACTGCGGTTATCTGCATGAATGATTTGGTTGCGCCCGGAGCTATCCAGCAGATTTATCGGCGAGGGTTAAAAATTCCGGAACAGATTTCGGTGATAGGTATTGGCTGTTCGGAAAACTTCGAACTGTATCATCCGCCTCTCACGGCAATTAGAACGCAAGTGCAGGCTGTCGGTAATAAAGCAGCGCAGATTCTTATCGAACAGATAGAAACAGGGGGCTGTAGAGAGAAGCGGGTCATCATTGATTCAGAGTTGATTGTAAGGCAATCAACAACGGTACCACCGTCCTGATTGTTTATTGGTGATGTCTAGTGGGGTTCTGTTGAAAATAATTGCAAACGTTTGCAGTCTGGTTTTTTGATGTTATCACCCTGGAATCAAGGAGGATACTTATGGCGAGTCCGATTCCCAAAAACAAATTCATTATCACCGTTGCCCAGACTGGGGCGATTACCAATAAATCACTTAATCCCAACGTTCCGGAACAGCCTGATGAAATTGCTGATTCCGCCTATGCTTGTTTTAATGAAGGTGCAGCCATCTGCCATATCCACGCTCGCGACCCTCAGGGGATTAATTCTGCCGAGGTCAGTATTTTCGAAGATATCCATGAAAGAATCAGGAGTAAATGCAGCCTGATCATTCAGGACAGCACTGGTGGCGGTCCGAACCTGACTCAGGAAGAACGCATCAACTGTTTAAAAGCCGCTCCGGAAATGGCTTCTTTGAATATGGGAACTTTGATGCGGGTGGCGGGGCAGTATAAAGGGATCCCGTGGTCTAATATGCCGGAAGAGATCGATTACTATGTTAGTGAAATGAATCGGCGGGGTATCAAACCTGAGATGGAAGTGTACAGTCACGCCATGGTGTCGGAAGTAAAGCGTTTGATAAAGGAACAAAAAGTGACTCCCCCTTATTGTGTCAATGTTGTTCTTGGCATGCGCTACCAGGGGGCTGAACCTGCCGATTCCGGAACCTTCTTTTCTATTGTACGCACTCTTCCTGAGGGAACTCTATTTAACTGCACTGGTGTTGGCTCAGCCCAGATGCCACTGGCAACCCAGAGCCTGCTTCTCGGCGGGAATGTCAGGGTCGGAATGGAAGACAATATCTATTATGCCAAAGGAGAACTCGCCCAAAGTAATGCCCAGCTGGTTGCAAAAATTGTGCGCATTGCCCGAGAGTTAGGCATGGAACCGGCGACTCCTGATGAAGCAAGGTTTTACTTGGGCTTGGATGCTGCGATCTAAAAGGGGTGTTTCTACTATGCCAACTACCAGGATCAGAAAGATTGCTGTCATCGGTCTGGGGACCATGGGCCCCGGTATTATGCAGAGCTTTGCTCATGCGGGATTTCAGGTTTCCGGATTCGATCTCGCTGAAAATGCACGGAAACAGTGTCAGCAGGTTTTAACAACCATCTTCAAGACCCTTGAAGAGGCCGATCTTTCAACTCCTGAACAATCGGCCCATGAATCAGCCCGAATTTCTTTCGCTGATAGTTTGGCAGAGGCTGTTCAGGACGCTGATCTGGTTGTTGAGGCTGTATCAGAAAACCGCGAAGTCAAACGGAGCGTCTATGAGCAGATTGCAGAATATGCCGGAGAAAATTGCTTTGTCTGGAGTAACACTTCGACCATGGACATCTATAAGTTACTTCCTGTCCAGTTGCTGGAAAAAAGCTTAATTGTTCACTGGTTTGCGCCGCCGCACATCATCCCTCTGGTGGAAGTCGTTAAGGGGGCTGAAAGCTCCGCAGAAACCGTCAGCCTGACTCTTGACTTGCTTAAAATGATGAAAAAAATTCCGCTGGTGATTGAACGCTATCTGCCGGGGTTTGTCATTAACCGGATTTTACGAAATTTGGGGCGCGAGGCTTTTTATCTGCTCGATAATAATTATGTTACGGCTGAAGGGTTAGATCTGGCAGTTAAGGCATCGATTGCCCCCAGAATGATGCTGTTGGGGTTGATCCAGCGCTATGACTTCACAGGACTTGACCTGAGCGCAAGAAATCTCCTGGATCCTGAATTTTATGATCCTCCCATCGATAATAAACCAGGATCTCTGTACGAAAGGATCGATCGGGGTGAACTGGGGGTCAAAAGCGGTAAGGGCTTTTACGATTACTCGGATCTGTCTGCGCCTGTGGTCAGCCAGGCACGAGACAAATATTTGCTGCAGATTTTTAAGAACTTGGAGTTCTGCTTGAAGGAGGAACGTTTGGTGTAATGACTGGGGGATGCCCCCATAACTGTTCAAAGGAGAAAGCTATGAAGCTCAGAAAAATTCTGATTCTGTTGTGCTCGGTTATTATGTTAACTGGTCTGATCTGTTCTCCTGTTATTGCTGATGACTATCCAAGCAAACCGGTTAATCTTTACATTCCTTATTCTGGAGGAGGGACGACAGACGTCACTGCTCGTCTGTTGGCCAATCTCGCTCAAAAAGATTTTGCCACACCACTTGTCTGTACCAACAAAACCGGTGGCGGCTCTGCCGTTATGCATGAGTTGATTGCTCAGGCTGAACCAGATGGCTATACCCTTGGTATCCTGGTAACAGCAGGTCTGACACGGATTCCGCTGCTTCGTAGTGTCCACTATGATCCAATGCATGATTTCACTCCGATTATGCTCTATGGCTTGTATCAGCATGGTTTGGTGGTGCCAGCAGACAGTCCCTGGAAGACCTTTGAAGAATTTATCGCTTACGCTAAGGAAAATCCTGGCAAGGTTACTTATTCGACTGCGGGAGCCGGATCAGGACAGCATCTGGTAATGGAATACCTTGCCGCCAAGGAAGGTATCGTCTGGACCCATATCCCTTATAAAGGTGGAGTAAATGCTGTTACTGCGTGTCTTGGCGGGCATGTGACTGCATCTTCCCAGGCAACTGAGTGGAAACCTTATGTCAAATCAGGGCAGCTGCGCCTGCTCGCGGTTTATGGGGTTGAGCGTAATCCGAGTTTTCCAGATGTCAGAACCCTGAAAGAAATTGGCTACGATTATGCGCTGGTTTCAGGTATGGGGATTGTGGGGCCCAAAGGAATGCCCGACGATATCATTAAAAAGATCGAAGATGCGTTTAGCGCAGCCACTAAGGAAAAGAGTTTTACCAGTACCATGGCCAAGATGGACCTTCTCCCCTATCATCTTAATCGTGCAGAATTGAAGGCTTTTCTACAGGATGATTTCAAAATGAAACAGGACCTGGTTAAGATGGTAGGACTGGCGAAAAAGTAGAATTTAAGACCTCTTTGTGGGGTGCTGTTTTGCGCACCCCACCTGTGGAGTAGTGCGATGTCCGCATATATCAACAGGGATTCAATTGCCGGAATATTTTTTACAGTTTTTTCTCTTTTCCTATTGTTCGTGCTGATTCCGCTTCAGGTCGCTCCCAGCGAGGGTGGACCTGTGGCCTTATCACCCCGCCTGTTTTGCTATATCACGGGGACACTGTTGCTGCTTTTGTCCATCTCCCTGTGCTGGTCCAGTATCACTGAACAGCGGAAGAACAATGACGACCTCCCACAAGAGCTGATAAATCCGGAACAATTACGGCGCGGTTTTATTACGGTCGTTATTTCGTCTGTGTATATCCTGTTGCTCGGTGTCCTCGGATATTTTGTCAGTACATCGCTGACTATGATGTTTTTTCTGTGGTCCTTTGGCGTGCGTAAATGGCTTGCTTGTCTCGTTTTTTTGCTGATTCTCCTGCCTTTTATCTATGTTTTATTTGTCTTGGCCCTAAAGGTCATGCTTCCTACCGGAATCATGATTTAGGCTGAGGGTCCAAAAGGGGACACTATGGAAACCTTCCTTCGGGCATTTGAACTATTTTTTCAATTTCAGGTACTACTGGCAACCGCCATGGGCGTTGTGGTCGGTGTTGTCCTGGGCTCGATCCCGGGGCTGACGGCAACCATGGCAATCGCCATTATCGTACCCATGACCTTCTCCCTGTCTCCGGTTGTCTCCATAGGCATGCTGATTGGTGCTTACAAAGGGGGGTGTTTCGGTGGGTCTATTCCGGCCATCATGTTAAATACCCCGGGTACTCCTGCCGCTGCAGCAACAGTTCTCGACGGTCATGAAATGGCTAAGAAGGGGCAGGCCAAAAAGGCTTTGAACGTTGCCATATATTCATCGGTTCTGGCTGATAGTTTCAGCGATATTGTCCTGATCCTGATTGCTCCTCCTTTGGCCTTGATAGCACTGAAAATGGGGCCAGCAGAGATGACCGGGCTGATCATTTTCTCCTTGTTGATAATCACTGCTGTAGCAGGATCTTCCTTGAGTAAAGGTTTGATGGCGGGTGCCATCGGCTTATTGGTTGGAACGGTGGGCCTTGATCCTATTCTCGGGTCCCGCCGTTTTGGCTTTGGGATATCGCAATTGGATGAAGGGATTGCCCTGATGCCGATGCTCATTGGTTTGTTTGCGCTCTCTGAATTTTTTCTGAATGCGGAAAAAAAGTTCAGCCAAAATCAGGCCCATTTTCTTGAGATGTCAGATGATCCGGAAGATAACAAACTGTCAAAAAGTGAAATCAAAGCATGCGGAAAAATTATCGGCATGGCGTCTTGTATTGGAACGATCCTTGGCGCTATTCCGGGAATCGGGCCATCCATTGCAGCTTTTGCCAGCTATGCTCAGGCTAAACGTATGTCAAAGCATCCGGAACAGTTTGGGCACGGCACGGTAGAAGGGGTCGCTGCAGCCGAAGCAGGTAATAATGCCGTTGCCGGAGCAAATTTGATTCCCCTGTTAACCCTTGGTATTCCCGGCGATGTTGGTGCTGCACTGTTGCTTGGAGCCTTTATGATTCAGGGGCTTCATCCCGGGCCTTTATTGTTTAAAGAGAATCTTGACATCATTTACGCAATATTTATGACGTTACTTTTTGCCAACATGGTTAATTTCGTAGCTGCTAAGCTTTATATCAAGGTCGCATATAAAGTTGCTCTGGTTCCTGCAAAATACATTTTTCCCTCCATATTAATGTTTTGCGTAGTCGGCGCGTACGGCTTTAATCAGAACCTTTTTGATGTCTGGATGACTTTAATCTTTGGGGTGCTTGGCTATTTATTGCGTAAAAACGGATTTCCGGTTGCGCCGCTATTAATCGCCTTTATTCTGGAGCCAATCCTCGAGAGCTCGTTCAGGCAAAGCTTACTTATTTCCCGTGGCTCATTAGCGATCTTTTTTACTCATCCCATCTCCTTAGTTTTCCTGGTTATGTCTGTCGTGGGGGTCATGCTGACCATCAAAGGTACCTTGAAACCCAAAAATCCAGAGGAATAAAGGGCTATTTATGCGAAAAGCAGTTATCGTCAGTGCCGCCAGAACCCCTATCGGGAAATATCTCGGAAGCTTGCGCTCAATACCTGCATACGAACTAGGTGCCATCGTTCTTAATGAAGTTATCGCAAGGGCTGGTATCCAGGCTGAGCAGGTTGATGAAGTGATTATGGGGCAGGCATATCAAAACGGAGAGAGTGTCAATATTGCCAGGATGGCGTTGCTTGCCGCTGGTTGGCCAGTGGAAATTCCCGGAGGAACTATCGATCGCCGGTGTTTGTCAGGACTTGACAGCGTTTGTACCGCGGCAATGAAGATCGCATCAGGATATGCAGATGTTATTGTGGCTGGTGGGATCGAAAGCATGAGTCGCACGGAGCTATATATCCCTGGCGACTATATTAAATGGGGAATCGGGGGACAGAATGATGAAAAATGGGGACTAATGCCCAAAGGTCATGGTGCTCTATCAATGTGGGGCCTGCCATTGTTCGACCGGATCCAGCGTGCTCGGGTTATGTCTCAGCCGATAGAACGTTTTGGAGAGCTGAATTCGATGATGACCTGGGCGGAAGCTGCCGCCAAAAATGAGGGAATCAGTCGGGAAGAAGCTGACAGATGGGCGTTAAGAAGCCATGAAAAAGCCATTTCAGCAATTGAAAAAGGATTATTCAAAGAGGAAGTTGTCGGGGTCCCCATTCCCCTTAAAAAGGGGGGAACGGAATTATTCTCGGTCGATGAAACCCCTCGTGCGGATGTCTCCATGGAGAAATTGGGCCGTTTGCCTGTTGTTTATGATGGTGGTATCTGTACCGCAGGAAATTCCTCCACTGAAAATGATGGTGCTGCTGCCGTCGTCGTCATGAGCTCTGATTTGGCTGAAAAGTATGGCCTGGAACCTTTGGGGGAACTGGCTTCCTGGGCTATTGCAGCAGCAGATCCGGCACTGACCTATCCGGCGGTGCCTGCTTCTGTTAATAAAGCGTTGAAAATGGCAGGGCAAACAATTGCCGATATGGATCTGATTGAAATTCAGGAGGCGTTTTCTGCCCAAGTTCTCGCTGATGCTAAGTTGATGGGCTTAGACGCAAAGGATATGGAGGCAAAAGTTAATATAAATGGCTCTGGAATTTCTCTTGGTCATCCGATTGCTGCAACCGGCACAATGAGGTTGATTACCCTTTTGTATGAAATGCGCCGGTCGCGAAAACAAACCGGGATGGTGACAATCTGTGGTGGCGGCGGCCAAGGAATAGCAGCGCTTATTTCTGCTTCAAAAAGCTAACTATCAAAGCGTTCACCTCCGCAGCATGGGTGATGAGTGTTGCATGTCCACCATTTTCAATAATGTGTAATTGGCTGTGTGGCAACAGGCTTGCCATCTTCTGACTGTGCTCAATGGTCACAACATCGTCTGATCCGCTAATGATCATCACCGGGGTTTCGATGCTGGCGAGGGTTTGTTCCGATACTACGATCCCCTTATTCCATAATCTTTTCAGCTGCTGTTCTAACTGGCTGAAGCTCGTTTCGGCTCCGGTCCAGGGGCGGTAGGCCCAGTACCCGATGCCGCTTAAGGGGCACTGGTTTTCTTGGCGTGCTTCAGGTGTGAGACCTTCTGGGCTGTAGTTGCCACTGATAGAGATGATGCATGTGATTCTATCTGGTTGCTCACTGGCTAGTACAAAGGCCGTATTGGCACCATCACTCCAGCCGAGGACCGCGACCTTTTGAATCTGCAACGTATCAAGAACGGCTGTTGCATCGTCTGCCAGCAGTTGGTAACTGAGGTTGTTGCTCCCTAAGTCAGAACGACCATGACCGCGCGAGTCGAGGAGAATCAGTTGCAGGTTTTGCTCGGCGAGCAGAGGGAGCTGTGAATACCAGCTCAGCTTGTTACTGAGCCCGCCATGCAGCAGCAAAACCGGTTTGCCGCTACCATAAACCTGGTAATGGATTTTCGTGCCGTCGGAATAAACTTCACCCTCGTTATGGCTGACCGGGGTGGTCCACTGCCAGTACAGGTAGCGGACCAGGTGACTCGTTATCGGCATAAAGTAGATTGCTAGTGCTAGTACGCTTAGGGTAAGGCTGGCAACGATGACGATCAGCAGTTTCATAATAAATCACGTACATTTCTCTAAGAACTGAAGCGGAAGAATAATCTCTTATTTACCAAAAATCCCTTTAATCCCTCCACCGATAAGCGCTGCGGTATTGGTAAGAACTTTAGGTAGGGCAAAGCCCCCCGGGCATGCAAGGTAGCGCGGCTCCCATTCGGGATCAAACTTGTTTTTATATTTACGCAATCCTTCAAAATTGTAGAAGTGCTCACCGTGGCGAAATAGCAAGGCGCCGATACGATGCCACAACGGAGCAAAGGGCCGGTTCTCCATCCCTGCCAGTGGTGCCATACCAAGGCTGAAATATTGATAACCCTGTTGCTGCCCCCATAGCATCAATTCAATAAACAGGTACTCCATAATGCCGTTGGGTGCATCGGGAAGGTAGCGCATCAGATCGATGGACAGTTCCTGCTTTTCGGCACTCTGCCACAGATTGGCAAAGGCGATGATGGTGTTGTTCTGTTTCACCAGGGCGACCGGAAAATTAAGCAGGTACTCCGGTTTGAAAAAGCCGAGGGAGAAACCCTTTTCCCGACTGTTTTTAACGCCTAGCCACTGATCGGAAATGTTTTGCAACGCGGGCATCAGGTCAGCAACCTGCTCGGTCGGGCAGACTTCAAAACTACAACCATCCTTTTCAAGTTTGCGTTTGGTATAACGCAGGCCACTGCGCTTTGAACCCTGCAGGCTGAACTGCGCTAACGGTACCCGGGCTTCTTCGCCTAACTTGTAAAGGCTTAAACCCATATCGAGGTAGATGGGGAGCATGTCGGGGCCGACTTCATAAAAAACCGGTTGTCCACCATGCTGTTCCACCAGCTCCCGGAACTGCCAGGCTAAGTCACGGGAAACCTTTTCCGGGGCGACCGGATCGCCCATGGCAATCCAACTGCTCCCCTGTATGGCGTACATGACAAAGCCATTTTGATCAGGATTAAAGAGCAGGGTTTTATCACCCAGCAGGGCAAGATTGGCTTCCGTGCCCGAAGCGTTGCTGATAATAGTCCTGGCTTTTTCAAGGGCGTCTTGATCTGTCGTAGGTGGTTCGGGCAGGACCGGGCGCAAAATTTTGGCCAGAGCAAACAGCAGCAATAAAATACCGGCACCTACCGCGGCGCGTAGAAAGCGTGATGCGTCAGCATGCAGGGCGAAGTCCCACCACAGCTGTTGGCTATAAGCGACATGGCGGTAGGAGAAGAACCCCAGCCAGGTTGAGCTGATAAAAATCAGGGCAATAAGGACAATCCACTGGGGGGAGAAGCCTTCCGCTAATAATGATGATTTACGATAAAAGTAGCGGCGGCAGGGGAGCAGGGCGACCACCATCAGCCCAAGAACGATGGCTTCTTCGTAATCGATTCCTTTGATCAGCGATAACAAACTACCCGCAGTCAGCAGAGCGATAGTTAGAATATAAGCGGCGTCAAGGCGGCGCTGAATCCCTCTGGCCAGTAGCAGCAGAACCGCACCGGCCAGGCTGCCGAGGAAGTGTGACAGTTGCACCAGGGGCAGGGGGATCAGCTCATTCAACCAATGTAGACGGTGAGGGATGGTCGGTGTTGCTCCGGAAAAAAGCAAAACGGCTCCACCTGTCAGGGTGGTCAGGGCCAGGAGTTGAGGGGTGACCAGAGTGCTCCAGTGGACCAGGGTGCGCAACGCTTTACTGACGGTTCTGGTGCGCTTGAACAGTTCCGAATAAGTCAGTAAGGATGTGGCGAGGGCCAGTGGTAGCAGGTAGTAAATAGCGCGAAACAGCACCAGTGAGCCGAGTAGTGTTGCTGAATCCCCCTGGGGAGCAAACATCAGGATCATCGATTCAAACACACCAAGACCACCTGGAATATGGCTGATCAGGGCTATCAGTTGAGAAAACAGGTAAATGGCCAGCAACTGTTGGAAGGATAGGGCGAGATGATTTGGCAACAGCACATAGAGGACACTGCCCGCCAGGGCCCAATCGAGAACACCGATAATAATTTGCGCGATTCCCATGCTGGGGCTGGGAATTGAAAATTCCCAGGAGCGTAGTTGAAACGGAGTTTTCCTAACTAATAAAAAAGCCAGATAGGCCGTGCTGACAGCTAAAAAGCACCAGCCAACAGCAGTTACTGAAAAGGAACCCAGCCAGGTAATTTTGCCCAGTTGCAATGAGGCAGTGCTGAAGACTAGCCCACCAATGCTGATCAGCCCCAGCCAGAAAGTTACAATGGTAAAGGTCACCAGCTTGGTGATCTCTTCACCCGATAATCCCCAGGAGGAATAAAGACGGTAGCGTAATGAGCCGGCGGCCAGTATAGAGAGGCCGATGTTATTACTGAAGGAGTAACAAATGAAGGACGCCAACAGGACTTTGCCTTTTTCCAGGGAGAGCTTCAAATAGCGTACTGCCAATAGATCGTATGCGGACATTACCAGGTAGCTGAGCGCGGTCAAGCCAACCGCCAGTAGCAGATCTGCGCGCGGAATCGCCCGTGCCGATGCGGCAATCTCATGGTAGTGGAACTCGGCGATGGAACGGTGCAAAACCCAGATGGCGGTACTAAAGAGAGCAATAATAATAATGGGTACAAGGTGTTTGAGGTGTTTCATGGTTGACCTTATAACCGCAACGGTATGGCCGTTACGGTTTAAAATGTTTTTCAGCTTCAGCTGTTGACCGGAAGTGAGAGGGTAATTCTCAGGCCGGGATGATTATCTGTTAAATGAATCTGCCCCTGGTGCAGGTTGATGATGGCCGCCACCAGACTGAGCCCCAGTCCGTTGCCCGGCGAGGCACGATTCAGCTCCAGGCGATAAAAGCGTTCGAGGACTTTTTCCTGCTCGGACTCAGGTATGCCGGGGCCGCTATCACTGATACTCAGCTCAATCTGATTCCCTTGAGTTTTTATCTCGATCTGAATACTGCCCAACGCGGGGGTGTACTTGATGGCGTTGTCGATAATATTGGAGAGGGCCTGAAACAGCAGATCACGATCTCCGTATAGGGTTGCGGATGTCTGTGATTGTTGCCAGCTAAGGTGTTGCTCTTTATCCTGAGCTAACGGCTCATATAATTCGACCAGATCGGCCACAATGGGAACCAGGTCTAGGGTTTGAAAGTTGGCTTTGCGACTGCCCGATTCTACTTCGGTGATGCGCAGCAGGGCTTTGAAGGTTGCCAGCAGGCCATCGGCCTCATTAATGGCCTGGTCAAGTAAAAGCTCCTGAACCTCCTTATCCTGTTCGCTAATACGCAGCATGTCCAGACGACGACGCAGGCGGCTTAAGGGAGTGCGCAGATCGTGGGCGATGTTGTCGCTGACCTGCTTGATACCATGCATCAGTTCTTCGATCTGGTCGAGCATGCAGTTGAGGGTGTGGATCAGTTTGTCAAAATCATCGTTCCCACCGCTGGTAGCAATGCGCTGGGTGAGGTCGCCCTCGATAATGCGGTGGCAGGTTTTGTTGATTGCTTCTATGCGATGCATCATCGTTTTGCTCATCATAAAACCACCTACCAAGGCCAGCAGTAGGGTGATGATGACACCTCCCAGCATGGCATCCCAGATTAGATGCTGGAGCTTTTGCAGTTCATGAGTATCCTGCCCAACCAGCAGGTGATAGCCATTGTTGAGCAGTATCTGCTGCCCCAGTCCCTGGTGTTGTACGCCGTTGCGCTGGTAGTTGAAAGAGACCCAGGGGGTATCGGCCTGTTGTTGGCTGGGCCAATTTTTCAGATTGCCGACCACCGGTTTATAGCTGATATCAGTGAGCAGATACAGGCTACTGGTGCTGGATGGTTGAAAGATCCGGTCGTTAATGACATTGAGTAATAAGGGCAACCCGGACTGCTCATAGATTTCGACCAGATCAACATGTTCACCGGCGATAATGTTTTCGGTCTGGCGTTGCATGTAGCCGGCTGTGGCCCAGTACATGAAGGTAAAGATCAAAATGACTGAAAGACTGAAAATACCGGCATAAACCATGGCCAGTCTGAAAATGGAGTTACGGAGCAGTTTGCTATTCAGCACGAAGGACATAACCTGCTCCTCGTACGGTATGTAGCAGGGGCTGATCGAATTGCTTGTCTATTTTTCCGCGTAGACGACTGATATGGACATCGATAACGTTAGTCTGCGGGTCAAAGTTATAGTCCCAGACATGTTCCAGCAGCATGGTCCTTGTGACTACCTGACCGCTGTGACGCATGAGGTATTCAAGTAAGCTGAATTCACGAAATTGCAGGTCGATGGCCTGACCGTCCCGTTTTACGGTGCGTGCGAGGAGATCCATTTCCAGTGGTCCGACACTTAAGACCGTGGTCTGGGCATCAGGGGCTCCGGTGCGTCTGAAGAGCACTTCCACCCGGGCGAGCAGCTCGGAAAAGGCAAACGGTTTGGTCAGGTAATCGTCACCTCCGGCCCGTAACCCGAGGACCCGGGCATCGACCTCACCCAGAGCGCTTAAAATAAGGACCGGGGTATTGTTCCCGGCTGCGCGGAGGGAGCGAATGATAGTCAAGCCATCCATTTCAGGGAGCATGCGATCAATAATCATGGCTTCGTAAGGCTGATCCAGGGCCATGAATAATCCTTCTTTACCATTGGCTGTATGGTTCACAACATAACCGCTCTCAGTGAATCCTTTAACCAGGTACGCTGCTGTATCAGAGTCATCTTCTATCAGTAAAATGCGCATAATCATCTCCGGTTGATGGTGGCAGGTGCTAACAAAACGCCTCCCGAATAAAAGCTATTATAAGCACAGCCCGCGCTGCTTACACCCCTCTATTAACAAAGTTACCAATTTGTAATCTTGCCGAAATGTTGCTGCAAGCTTAGGCCGTTATAGTCATAAGCAATAAAGAAGAAACGTTAACCAGTTTAATACGTAAATATAGCAACAGGAGATAAATCATGAGTGAAATTAAAAGAATTCTGGTTATCAGTGATATGACTCAACTTTGTCGTGAAGCTGTGAACCAGGCGATATCCCTGGCTCGTCATCACAACGCAGAACTTTATGTTCTAAATGTTGTTCATAATCCGTTTGGATTGAAGGGGTGGAATCTCCCCGGTTTTTCCATTAAGGAAGATTACAAAAAAATTATTTGGAATGCTAAGGCCAATCTTGAATTGATCGTCAGTGAAGAAGGTGGAGACGATTTAGATGTTAATATCCTTGTCGAGTCTGGAGAGCCCACCAATGAAATTATCAGGATTGCTGAAGAAAAAGAGATTGATCTGATAGTCTTAAGAGCCCAGGAAGAAGGGCGCATTGAACATTTTCTGTTCGGAAACGGTAATGAAGACCTGATTCGTCGTATGCCTTGTTCCTTTATGCTGGTCAAGCATGAACCTGAAGCTGTCGGCTGGGATTAAAAAAACTCGCGGCTGTTTTTGCGGGTGCAAAAATGCCGCGAGACCTCTCCTTCTGTGGAAGAGGTTTGTTTTTACTGCTATGAATTATTATCGAACTAAAGAGAGAATGCTATGAAAGCATTAATGGCAACCAGATATTTAACCCCTATTTTTATGGCAATTACCAGTTTATTGGCGTTTGTTAGTATTGGTCTGGCAGCTGATAAACAAAAACAAGCACAACTTTTAAACCAGGTCTCTCATGAAGGATATCTTGCTATTCAAGAGGTCGGATTTGCACGTGTAGCGATTCTTGATGGACAGTTGAAAGAAGCGGGTAAACTGATTATGGAAGCACAACAACATTTAACCCTCAGTAGACGTGAGGTGCCTCATTTGGCAGTAACTGTTTCGCAAAAGTTGCAACAGCAAGGCAGTGGCTCTATTTCACCTCCTCACTATAACAATGAAAAGTTTGTCCCTATTGATGCTGGTTTGACAGTGACCGAACATTCGGCGGTAACACCTGAAAATGCCCGGAAAATTAAAGCTGCTAATGAAGAAATGAGGGCTGGAAATCAGGATAAAGCGAATACTTTGATTCACGAGACGGGTCTTGGTGTGTCAGTCACCAGATTTTTATTGCCTATTGACTATGTTGCCGGGCAGGTAGAAAAGGCGGCAATTCTATTTAACAAACAGAAATATTATGCGGCAAATTTAACACTTAAAGATGCCGTGAACAGCTTGGTCGTTGATACGGTAAAGCTTAATGTGGCCGAACATCCGGTCCTCCAGCATAAAAAGAGTTAGAGATTTTTACTCTACATCTATTTGAGTTTGGAGTTTTTATTTGCAGTGCAAAAAGAGCTGTCTGGAATCTAGTCTCCAGACAGCTTTTTGTTTTAAACTTTTCGAGGGGGTAGATGGTCATGCTGAAATTAACGTTTTTTTGGCCAAACAGGGTAAGAGTCTATTGAAAAATATTTCAATTAATATCATACTAGATAGAATTAATATCCCTTGATGTAGGATGATCCTATTTAGGTAACAGCAGAATGGATATTTTGCTGTATAATTGTTACTGAACAGAATTTTCAAAGGATGAATATAATGAACGGTGAGATGGTTTGGCCAGAGAAGGCCACAATTTGTGAAGTTGGTATGCGTGATGGTCTGCAGAACGAAAAGAAAGTTCTCGACGTTGAACAAAAACTTGAGATTCTCGATTCCATCGTAGAGTCGGGTGTCAAAATTATTGAAATCGGTTCTTTCGTTCACCCTAAAGCTGTACCGCAAATGGCTAACACTGGTGAACTGGCTAAAAAGATGAAGCGTGTTGAGGGTGTTGAGTACCGTGTTCTGGTGCCTAACCTCAAAGGTCTTGAGCGTGCTCATGATGCTGGTTTGACCAAGGCTAAACTGACTGTCAGTGCCAGTGAGACTCACTGTAAAGCCAACTTCAATCAAAGCCCGCTGGAAATGATGGAAGGTTTTATTCCTTGTGTTGAGTTTGCAGGCAAAAATGGTATTGAAATTTCCGGTGCTATGTCCTCAGCCTGGGGCTGTGCCTGGGAAGGAACTCTGCCTGTTTCCCAGATTGAAAAACTGACCCGTCGTTTCATCGAGCTTGGCATTACCGAACTGTCTCTGTCTGATGCAACTGGTATGGCTGACCCACGTCAGATTTATGAGATGGGTGGTTACCTGGTCAAAACCTTCCCAGAAGTTAACTGGGTTCTTCACCTGCACAATACCCGTGGTATGGCTCTGGCTTGTGTTGTTGCTGCTTTGCAAGTTGGTATTACAACCTTCGACGGTGCTTTTGCTGGTTTCGGTGGCTGCAACTTTATCCCTGGTGCTGCGGGTAACGTCGCTACCGAAGACATGATTCACATGCTTCACGAAATGAAGGTTGATACCGGTGTTGATCTGCTCAAAGCTATGGAAACCGGTCGCATGGTTCAGGGTATGATGGATCGCAGCGGTGGCAGCTATGTGCTGAAAGCAGGTCGTAACTCAGACTTGGTTCAGGCTAAGGCAGAAGGTCAGGATAACAAGTAGTTTCTGTCTGGAAAGTGCTCTTTTTCAACCGAACGGTAGCTATCTACATAGTCCCCGCTGATTGTAAACTCGCGTCCCCCTTATGAAATAGGGGGGATTGAGGGGGGTGCCTTAAGGGTAAGTTTCTGACCTTATGTGTTTTACGGAATTGCTTGCTCTTTCATCTTGAAGGCTGGGCAATTACTTTTCAGAAAAACTGTGCTTGTTGAATTTCGGGTTGGTTATTTCTGCTTTAAATATAAGAGGAGATCCTGTTTTGTGGGATCTCCTTTTTAGTTTAACGCGACAAATTATTAAGTTTAGGTTGAATGTCACCGTCAGCATTAGGTAGATTCATAATTTCGAGGAAGGTCATTTTTTTCACCGCAACGCAGATTGGATGTCTTCATGAGTTATCGTCTTGCTATTAATGGGTATGGTCGTATTGGCCAAAGTGTTCTAAGGGCTCTGTATACAGACAGTCGTTTCAATGATTTGTCCATTGTGGCGATTAATGAGCTGGCGGATCTGGAGACCCTTACTTATCTGACCCAGTACGATACCACTCATGGACGTTTCCCGGTAACGGTCGAAAATGACGGGGAACAGTTGCTGGTTGATGGGGATGCAATTAAGACCCTGAACTGTAAAGACCCGCAGCAACTCCCCTGGCAGGATCTCGGTATCGACATGGTGCTGGAATGTAGCGGTAGCTTTACCGATCGTGCTACGGCAGAGGTTCATTTGCAAAGTGGAGCCAAGCGGTTACTATTTTCCCAGCCAGCGGCGGATGATATTGATGCAACCATTGTCTATGGTTTTAACCATGGTGTCATTAACGCTGATCATACGGTGGTTTCGAGTGCATCATGCACGACTAACTGCGTTGTTCCCATTCTTGATTTATTAGACCGGGAATTTGGCATTATCAGCGGTGTCAGTACCACAATCCATTCGGCGATGAATGATCAGCCGGTTATCGACCGTTATCATCAGAGTGATCTGCGTTTGACCCGCAGCGCTATGCATTCAATGATTCCGGTAAAAACTGGCCTCGCTCGGGGGATAGCTAAATTTTTACCTCATCTTAACGGTAAAATGGAATGTCTCCATTTAAGAGTTCCGACCATTAATGTCTCCTTGATGGATTTAGCCATTCATGTTGAAAAAACGGTGACGGTTGAAACCATTAATGCTCTTTTTGCTGATGCCGCTGCCGGATCCTTATATGGTCTGGTTGGTTATAGTGAGCAACCCCACGCGTCAGTCGACTTTAATACCGATAGCCGTTCCGCCATCGTAGATGGTACCCAAACACGGATCAGCAACAGTAATCTGATTAAATTGATGGTCTGGTTTGATAATGAATGGAGCTATGCTAACCGTATGCTTGATGTGGCAAACTATTGGTTGTCATTCACTGCTGTCTCACAGTTAGACCTATAAAATAAAAGGCTTAGAGCCTCCTTGTGTTACAATGAATTCGCCAAAACACATTAAAAACAAGGAGTTCTAAGCCATGGCGCATTGTAGCACTGTTCTATCTCAAATAGTACGAATTTTCCCGAGACATGAATTTCAGGCTCTGGCAAATAAATATCATGCCGGTCAGAAATTCCGCTCGTTTTCCCGCTGGACACAGTTCGTTGCTCTGCTGACGGCACAACTGACCGGCCGCGATAGCCTGCGGGATATTGTTGAAAATATGACTGCCCAAGCTGAAAAGCTCTACCATCTCGGGATCAAACCGTTCAGCCGGGCAACACTAAGCCGAGCCAATGAGCAGCAACCGCACAAGCTGTACGAGGCGCTGTTTCTCCGGTTGATGAACCGTTGCCAGTCGCTGGCCCCGAGAAACAAGGCGTTCAAGCTTAAAGGCAAGATCTACCTGCTCGATGCCTCGCTGGTGGATCTGACGCTGTCGCTGTTTCCTTGGGCTCAGTATCGTAAAGGTAAAGGAGCGGCAAAGCTTCATATCGGACTGGATGCCGACGGTTATCTGCCCGCGTTTGTCAACATGACACCTGGCAAGGAGCATGAAATCAACGTTGGCCGGGAACTTGATCTGCCCAAAGGATCTTACGTTGTGTTCGACCGGGGCTATACCGATTATTCCTGGTATCAAGAGTTGACCGAAGACGGTGTCTTTTTCGTCACGCGCCTAAAAAGCAATGCGGTCACGATTCCTGGTCCACTGCGCAGGGGGCGTAAAAGCCCTGGGGTGTTGCGCGATCAGCAGATCAAACTCAAGGGCATTGACGGCACCTATCGCAAGGTTCGCTATCTGGACGATGAGACCGGCATGACCTATGAGTTTCTGACCAATGCGCTAGACCTATCGGCGGCAACGGTCGCTCGCCTGTACAAAGAACGCTGGCAGATTGAGCTGTTCTTCAAATGGATCAAGCAGAATCTGCGAGTTAAGAGCTTTCTGGGGACATCCTTCAATGCTGTGATGACTCAACTCTGGATTGCTCTGTGTGCCTATCTGGTGCTGGCATTTCTGAAGTTTCAGTCGAAACTTCAGCACTCCATGCAGCAGATGTTGCGGTTATTACAGTTAAATTTGTTCGAGCGGCGCAATTTTCTGGAGCTATTTGCACCACCCAAACCCAAATTATCGTTGTGCGACAAGCAGTTGTCGCTCATTTGAAACTATGAGACAGCAGTGGGTTGTCATTATCATCATAGCGGTTGGATTCAAAGCTGAGAGACTGTGTTTTTATTTATCTAAAGCAAGGTAAGATTGTTTACGAATTGCTATCTAACGTAACATTTTTCTCTGCTTCTGCCACCCTGGCAGAAAGTAATCCATAAGTTCATAAAAGCGTTTATTGTGGGATGGTTCTAGAAGGTGGATCAGTTCATGGACCAGAACATATTCAATACATTCATACGGTCTTTTGGCCAGCTCAAGGTTAATCCAGATACGTTTTGCTACCGTATTGCAGGTACCCCAACGGGTTTTCATTTTACGGATGCGCCATTCATTGGCCTGCACCTTGAGAATCGGTTCCCATTTTTTTAGTAACGGGGGAATGATTTTTTCTAGTTCCTGGCGATACCATTGGCTTAAAACTTGTTCCCGTTGTTCACAAGTTCCTTCTGTTCTTAAAAACATTATAAGACTATTTCCTGAAATTAGTGGTTGACGCTTTCGGTAAGAGTGCTGTAACTGCAGGATATATGGTTGTCCTAAAAAAGAATGCTCTTCGCCATCAAGATATTGCAATGGTTGTTGAACGGGTTGTTGCTGCAGGTTTCTCTGCTTGGTACGAATCCATTCGAGTCGATCAACAAACAGGGCTCTAACCGCTTTATTGCTCATGCGCTGTGGCGCACTGATATGGACACGACCATCTGGTGGCAGAATGCGGATATAACAATTCTTGATCTTTTTCCAGCTGATCTCAGCCCGGATACCATCAATTTCTAAAGTTTTTAATTTACTGAACATATGGCTCCCAAAAGATTGATTGGAATATCTTGACGAGAGCTTAATACATTGTGAGCATGAGGTGAATCAGAAAAAGGGGTGGGATTGCCTGCCATCTTTGGAGATGGCAGGCAGAGTCTTTAGAGTGAAGCAGATGCTGGTTTATAAAACGCTGCGGCGTTATCATAGAAAACTTTTTGGGCCAGCTCGGGTCCAAGAGTGTCGATAACCAGCATAAAGTCCTCATCACTATAGAGATGAGGTGTTCTGGTGCAGGGCAGGTCGCTGCCGAACATCAGAATGTCAGGGTTGGCAGAGGTCAGATCTTTTAGTGCTGGAGCAATAGGAAAATCGACACGACCGTAGCCTGTTGCTTTGACGCGAACACCTTTTTCAGCTAATGCCAGCAATTCAGGAAAGCCTTCAGCTGATAACCCGAAATGCGCAATGGAAACACTGGGCAATTTGAGCAGGCGTTGTTTCAGACCAGCAAGTTCTTTTGAATCGATGTATAGTTCAATGTGCCAACCAGCTAATTCATAAATGCGTTTGGCAAAATTTTCCAGATCATCAAGACTTTCGGCAACGCCACGTTTCAGATTAAAGCGGGTGCCACGGACTCCAGCCTTGTTGAGGGCGAGAATCTCGTCATCTGGGGTGTTGTGATCAAGTTGGGTCACTCCAACATAGGTTGGTCCCATTTTTTCTAAAGTGGCAGTCAGGTAAGTTTGATCTAACCCCTGAAAAGAACCCGAGACAATAGCTCCGCCAGCGAGTTGGTAGCTAGCTAGACGTTGTTGGTATTCGTCAACGGTGTAGTAATCCGGTACGAATCCCTGATTCTCAAATAAGGGAAAAGCGGGATCAATAATGTGAAAATGACTGTCAAAAAATTTAAAGTCGGACAAATTGTTCATGATGCATACTTCTCTTAACGAATGACGATGTGATAGCGAAAACTGTCACCGCGGCCGATACTGCGACGCCACTCAACGGGAATATCCTCGTAAGTATAGGCGGTTCGTTCGACACACATAACGGGTGAATTAGGTTCTATGTTTAAATGATTAGCAACCTCAGCATTGGCAACTTCTGGCTGTAGAAATTCATCAGCCCAGAAGATTGGAGTAGCAAATTCCTGATTGTAGATCGGGTAAAGCAAAGCCTGGCTAAGATCCATTTTTTCTAAACCGGCAAAACGCTGGTAGGGAAGGTAGATCTCTTCAACACTAAATGGGGTGTTTTGAAGACTTCTAATCCTCTTCATCATAATGATGTCGCAGCCGAATTTTATTTGTAACTGTTGGGAAATGGTGCTGTCAGCCGGAATAATATCAAGCGACAGAAAGGTACTGGCCGGAATTTCCTCTGCTCCGTTTTCAACCTGTCCATAGCGAAAGAAGCGGCTGAAACTTTTGGAAAAATCGGGGCTGGCAACAAAGGTTCCCCGCCCTTGACGACGGTACAGAACACCATCCTGAACCAATATTCCTAAGGCTTTTTTAACTGTTCCTACTGATACATTGAATTCTTTGGCCAATTCGTTTTCTGAGGAGATCATCATCCCCAAAGTCCATTGGTTGCTGCTGATTTTATGTTTTATAGCCTCAACAACCTGAGCGTAAAGTGGCGTTTTGTTACTGAAGTCTATGTAGCGAACAGTCATGTTGTACTCCTGGTTTTAGCGAGCTGGGAAATAAATGCCTCTCAAGCGATCAACCTGAAACGTCTGGAAGATCACTTGAGGACAATAATTAAAGTCAACCTTCAAGGGCTTTCTTCCCTTTACCAACCATGCGTTTAAGAAATACTGGCAGTACCAGAATGCCGATGGTAGCGATAAGAATAACTACAGCGATAGGGCGTTGGAAACTTTCAACGCCACCAATCTGGAGGGCCCAATATAGATTTCTTTCGGCCAGTGGGCCAAGTAACATTGCCAGCAGGAACGCTGGAACAGAATACCCATAGCGATTCAATAAAGCGCCAAGGACACCAAAGATGATAACAAGATACAGATCGAAAATCATCTGTCTCCAGGCAAAGGCACCAACCAGGCAGAACATGGCAATAATCGGTACCAGGAAACGGTTAGGAATGGCAGTAACATTGGTCGCTAAGCGAGCGACAACAACACCAATTGGTAACAGTAGAACATTGGCGACAACCAGGGAAAATAGAATGGCATAAGCTTCTGTCGCGTGTTCGCTGAAAAAGCTAGGACCAGGAGTAACCCCATTTATCATCAGCGCAGCCATGATAATCAGAGTGGTTCCGGAACCCGGAATCCCCAAGGTTACGGTTGGAATAAGAGCACCACCCGGGACACCGTTATTACAAGCATCAGCAGCTACAAGGCCTTCATCGTGTCCGGTGCCAAACTTCTCAGGAGTTTTACTCCACTGCTTTGCTTGACCATAGCTGACCCAGGTGGCGATCGCCGCGCCCGTTCCGGGAATCAAACCGACCAGAATGCCGATCAGACCAGAACGGATCATATTTGTTTTTTGTTTCAGGGTTCCTTTTAAACCGTCAAAAATTGGTCCGAAGCCGTTGCGGTGTTTGGTTCCTTCGGCAACCAGGCTACTTTCCATAATTAAACTGAAAAGTTCACTAAAGCCGAATACACCAAGCAGAACCGGGATCAGGGGGAAGCCTTCGTATAATTCGAAAAAGCCAAAGCTGGCACGGGTATAACCAACTTGAAATTCGGTGCCAACACAGGCAACTAACAGACCAAACGCGGATGAAAAGAGACCTTTAAGAAGTGAATTTCCGGTCAAAGATCCGACGGCTGTCATACCGAAGACGGCCATCATAAATAATTCTGCCGGGCCAAAGTTAAGAGCGTAGACACCAACAACCGGAGTTAACACCAGTGCGACCAGGGCAGATAAGATACCACCAACGGTGGATGCGCCGACGGACAGACCAAGGGCGTAGCCAGCTTGTCCCTGGCGGGTCATTTTAAACCCTTCCAGACAGGTTGGAGCATTTGATGGTGTGCCAGGAATGTTGAGCAAAATAGCAGGAATTGAGCCGGCTGCCTGAGATGCGCAGAAACATGCCATCATAAAAACAACCGCATTCATCGGCCCCATATAGACCGTTACGGGTAACATCATGGCAAGGAAGTTGGTGTCATTAAAGCCAGGAATAGCACCGATAATCAGACCGATGAACATTCCCAGTGGTAGCCAGACCAGGTGGCTGGGCTGAAGTAACAGGCCAATGCCTGATAAGATCATGTCGAAATCCATAATATTATCCTAGAGAACAAAAAAACCGAGGTTCAAGCGGGGTAGATCCATTTCCATCAGGCTAACCATAACAAAATACAATCCGCCGGAAAGGAACAGTGAAATCAGAATGTTTTTAACCCAGGATTTACTGCCCAGAATCATAAACATCAGGTTTAAAAAGAGAAAGCTGCCTAAGGCGAATCCCAGGTAAGGCATGGTGATAGTATAGAGCAACGGGCCAACCAGAATCAGCAGGGCCTTTGGCTCAACTTTAAAGGTTCGTTTTGTGCTGCCTTCTTCGGATGATGCAAAGAAAAACTTTGCTCCTATAGCTACCACGAAGAGAAGACAGATAACCGCGATGATTTGTGGCCAGCGCATAACTTCTCCCGGGCCATCAGTCGTCTGCAGGAAATATGCGGCGCCAAATAACAACGCAATACCGGGAATGATTGCTTCTTCAAGCTTGAATTGCTTTTTGTTTGTACTCATAGGTCGGACTCCGAGTCTCTGCTACGGGATAAAATTGTCCCGCAGCAGAGAAATTGTTCTGTTATTTCATCAGGTGCTTATATTTGTTCCAGACATTCTGGAAGTCTGCTACATAGGCATCACACTCTTCAGGTGACCAGTAGTCAATAAATGGTGTCATGCCTTGGGTTTCGGCGATCTCAAGTGTTTTCGGGCTAGAGACAGCTTCCTTGAAAGTCGCAACCATCTTCTTGTAGTTCTCTGGGTTTTCAGTCGCTGTAGAGCGTTTGATCATGAATGCAAATGGCTCAACCAGGTTAGGGAAATCTTTACCAGTTGCCTCGCTTAAAGTTGGAATGTCCCACAGTCCTGAATAGACTTTTTTCTTGGTGAATGAAGCTAGAGCTTTAATGAATTCTTTTTTGGAAGACGCTGAGAAGTAAGGACCGATGCAAGCATCAACCTGCTTACCCGCCAGTGCATTACGTGCTGCTGAACCACCATTAAGAGCAACGACTTTTGCGTTAATCCCGGTCAGTTCAATAAGGATTTTAGCAGCTAAAGTGGAAACAGCTTTAGGGTGTGATGTCGAAATGGTCAAAGGTTTCTTGGCAGTTTTACCAGCGGCAATGAAATCTTCGATGGTTTTATAAGGGGAATCGACATTGACCAGCAGGACGTTAGGGTCAGTGATCAGGTTACCGATAAAACCGATATCATCCCAGCTTTGCTTTGCAGTGCCAGTGTTAATGTTCATGGCATGCATGGCAATGGTAGTCATGATGGTGGTGTAGCCATCTGCTGGCTTGCTCATCAATTTACCAAAGCCAATATTGCCTGATGCTCCGGGCAGGTACTCAAATTTAACCGGCTGACCAAGGATTTTTTCCCAGCCAGTCGCCAGAGCACGAGATGAGCGGTCAAAACCGCCGCCAGCCTTAGCAGGAATGATATGGGTGATTGGCTTGGATGGAAAATCCGCTGCGCCAGCCACACTGGTGAGCAAAAATACTGACAGGGTTAACAACAATAGTGCTCTCTTCATGTTACCGCCTCCACTTTTCAATAGGTTATGTGAGGTGCTGATGGTTACGCTCCGGAATCCTTGAGAAAGCATATTCCGGGGTGAATAAAGGGTTAAACACCGTATTTTTAGTACCAGAGCTTCAAGCTATGCTCATATAGCTTATATATATAAGTTGTATTTTTAAATCGATGTTTTGTCAATCAGAAATTTTATCTGTCCGCTATACTTGTCAGTTACATCTATACTGAGGTAGAAATAATGGCAGGTAAGATATTTTAAAGATGTGGAGAAGTCTATGAATATATTGAACTTTCCATTTAGCGGTATCGTCGGACAGGAGGCTATGAAGACGGCTCTGCTGCTTAATGCCGTCGATCCTTCCATTGGCGGTGTATTGATTAAAGGGCAAAAGGGAACAGCAAAATCGACGGCAGTACGTTCATTAGCAGCCCTGTTACCACCTTTGACCGCCATTGATGGTTGTTGTTACCACTGTGCTCCGGATCAGCCCGCTTCTATGTGTAACGATTGTCGCGATAGATATGAACAGGGGCAGATTGGCGAGGAGTGTTCACTTGCCATGCCATTGGTGGAATTGCCTCTAGGTGCTACCGAAGATCGGGTGGTTGGTACCATCGAATTACAAGAGACATTGCGCACAGGTGAACGCCATTTTGAGCCAGGATTACTCGCTGCTGCTAACCGCGGAATTCTTTATGTTGATGAGGTTAATCTGCTTGAGGATCATTTGATCGATTTGCTTCTCGATGCTGCGGCATCTGGAATCAATAGGGTCGAACGCGAGGGACTATGCGTTATTCATCCGGCTCGCTTTATCTTGATTGGAACCATGAACCCCGAGGAAGGTGACCTGCGTCCTCAGTTTCTTGATCGTTTCGGTTTGACGGTGACCGTCGAGGGGCTGAGTGATAGTTCTGCACGCAAGGAATTATTGCGGCGACGTTTTGCATTTGATCAATCGCCACAAGATTTCATTCATAGTTGGCAGGAACATGAACATTTTCTCAGTGCAGAAATCAGTCGGGCCAGGACGAGGTTGGCCTCTATAAGGGTTCCAGACAAGGTCATGAATTTAACCGTTGAGTTAGTGATTGAGCTTGGTATTCATGGCCATCGCGCTGATATTGCTCTGCTAAAAGCTGCCAAGGCTTTAGCTGCTTTGATGGAAAAAAGTGAGGTTTCTGTTTTTGAGCTGCAAGAGGTTACAGAGTATGTGTTACCCCATCGTTTGCCGGGGTCGGCACTGCTAAAATCAGACGAGTCGCGAAATCTGCTTAAGGACGCTTTTGAAAAAATTAATACTGGCAAAGAGACAGCAGCCTCTATCTATCCTGATCTCGATGCTGCTTATGGTGATTATCTTTGCGAGTTCGAATTTCCTGGCCCCGCAGCAGCTGGTAATATGTTGTTTGAGGCTTTTAAAAAAAAACTTCAGAACGCCTGATAAATATTGATGAAGAGTCCTGCTTGGCTCCTATAGATCTTGCTGAACATGGGGGCTTGGAGCGCTATGCCGGACAGCGGCAGCGGTACCTGAAGAATGCCAAGCGCGGACGCTATTTGCGCAGCCAACCACTGCGTGGTGAACGGCTGAAATTTCCCCTCGATATTGCCGCTACTGTCCAGGCTGCAACGCTACGGACTGGTGGTCGGGCGGCTCTGCCATTAACCCTGCATCAGGACGATTTGCGCCAAAAAATTCATCGTCAGCAGCGTAAGGGGTTGGTTGTCTTTGCTGTAGATGCCTCGGATTCAATGGGGGAGGGAACAGTTGCCCGTATGAGGGCTGCTAAAGGTGCTATTTTGGGGTTATTAAAGAGTGCCTATCAACGACGTGATCAGGTTGCTCTGGTGGTTTTTCGTGGTGATCGGGCTGAGGTATTGTTGCCCCCATCCACTAGTATTCTTCTCGCTCGACAATGTTTACGCCAATTGTATATTGGCGGTGCTACTCCTTTTGCTGATGGACTGGTTAAGGCTCGTCAAGTTATCCAGAGCGCCACGCAAAAAGATCCTGGCCTGGAAGCTTTGTTAGTTATTCTTTCTGATGGAGAAGCTAATGTTCCTTTGGTCTCTGGGCATGACGTCAATAAGGAGATTGATATCCTTGCTGTTGACATACGTAAAGAAAAATTAAAAACAGTCCTGATTGACAGTGGTACCGGTCATAGTGCGAATACCTTTTTAGCTCAGCTTAGCTTTAAGCTGGGTGCGGAATATTTTCAGATCCGTGATCTCCATGCTGGGAGATTATTAGAAATATTACGGGGATAAAAGGCTAGGGAATATCGTTCGATCAGATGATTTTTCAGCAGATTGATGTAACGTCCGACAGTTTCCTGAATTCATTAATGTTAAGAAAAAATAAAAGATGAACAAAGTTGAAAAATGACCTTTAAGCGCCGTTAATCTGGGATTTGTCCTATGTGTATCTGCTTGATGATAGGGGTTTTCTTACAAAACAGGCAGGCTAGAAATAAATTCAAGCCTGCCTGTTTATTGGTTATTTAAACTAAAAGTTTCTTACTCTTCAAAGCGAATGTTCGTCTCGCCAATCCAACCGGGAAGGTGGTCCTTTCTGGCTGGAGAGAATATCTCGTAATATTCTGCCCCTTTATCGCCAACACCGATAACGCCATGGAGTGACCCAGGAGGGAAGAAAACCATATCGCCCGCCTCGCAAATACGCTCTTGCCCCTCTGTCGTTACCGTAATTGAACCCTGAATAACAATGATAAACTGCTCGTTTTCATGCCAGTGGGTTTGGTGCATTATTTCTGATCCCGGTGCGGTTTTTACCCGAACTGCAGACATCTGTTCGCCACAGATTGCTTTGCGGGAACAACCTTCACGAAGTCCAAGGGCATCAGGTAGTTTGCTCCAGTCAATTTTCATAATTGGTCCTCTCTCCAGAGTGTGGGTGGATGATGTCCGGATCAGTAACTTGGTTTTAAAGTCACGGACCGGTTTGTAATGAAAGAAGGCGAAAGCCCTACACAAGGATATATTTACCACATATCTTTCAGTAATTTCCAGATCAACAGGTAAAATATAATGCTGAACAAAAATGAACCGAGTAATTGTTTTTAGACTAGGGAGTCATCACTTGTTGGTTTTTGAGCGAGGAGAATGATTTTATTTTGGCGTCGTGATGGAATTATGTAGTGATACTGACAATGGATTGTGTGTAGTTTGCAATTGGTAACCAATAAATTTAATTGCGGTATAGTGAATATCTGTTTGTGACCATAAGGTGTGGCGCTGTAAAAAGAATCGAGAAAAAGTGTGCAGCGCCCCCTACTGAGGCGGTATATCTTTTCGCTCAACCGATAGGAGAGGACACTTCGATTGGGCGTGCCAATAGCAATATGTCCCCCTGGTTTTAATAGTTTGACTGCATCTTTTAGGGTTACCACAGGGTCGTTGACGTGTTCAATAACATCCCATAGGGTGATGATGTCAAAATGTGACTCGTACTGGTCTTGCCAGAAAGGTTCTTCCAGGTAGTTTTTCTTGAGCTGCAGGGCGAAATTTTCTTGGGCGTACTGGCGCCTTAATGATGATGGTTCGAGGCCGATTGCTTGGCAACCATACTCTTCATGGGCCAATTTAACAAACCGGCCAATTCCGGCACCTACGTCGAGAAGTTTTTGTCCTTCCAGGGGATGGCTTTGCTCTAAGAAATTAAGCCGCTCAATATTGGTAAAGTGATTTTCGTTTTGGCGCAGGGCGATATATTGACGGCCTTTTTCTGTCAGATTGGATTCTGCTTTTTCTGCGGTGTCAAGATAATCAATAAAATGAAAATCGCAATTTGGACATGCGAATAATAGTGTATTATGCAGCTTATAGTGCGCACTGGTTGTTTTGGATGAGCAAAGTTTACATTGCATATGAGGGGTCATAAGCGCGCTCCTGCGACAGTGTGTATATACCTATACAATATAGTGTTGTATTGCTATATAAAATATAATTTTGATGGGAGGTAAGCGTTGTGATTTTGGGTTTAACCGGTCATATCGCGAGTGGTAAAAGTAGTGTGGCAAAAATTCTGGAACGCCATGGTGCGCTCATTGTAGATGCAGACCAGCTAGCTCGCCAAGTCGTTGCCAGGGGCAGTTCGGTATTAGCTGCAGTGGTCGAGCGTTTTGGGGGCCATATTCTGACGACTGAGGGTGACTTGGATCGAGGTATTCTTGGTGAAATTGTTTTTAATGATCCAGAAGCTTTACATGATCTGAACAACATAATGCATCCAGCCATCAGGCTTATTGCCGAGCAGCGTCTTGCTGCTGCGGTAAGGCAGGACGAAGATAAATTGATTGTCTATGATGCTGCTTTGCTGTTTGAGGTCGGTGCTGATCGTCTGGTAGATAAAGTCGTACTGGTTTTTGTAGATCCTCAAGAGCAACTTAAACGTTTAATGATCCGTAACGGTTTTGATGAGGCGGAAGCGTTGCAGCGTATTTCTGCTCAGGCAGGGCTGGAGGAAAAAAAGGCCAAAGCCGACTATCTCATTGATAATTCTGGCTCACTTGAAGATTTAGAAGCACAGGTGGCTGACCTGGTAAAAAAGCTCGCAAATTAAGATGATTTCAGGGTTCCGTATTGTCAGTCAAGAAATTCAGGCAGCGCTGTAGCACATCTTGCTGTTCAGGATTGTTTTCTGTTGAGAGTCCATGGGGGACATCGTCGCCATAAATATGGATTTCTTTCGTCTCGCTGCCAAGGCCTTGGTAGATTTCTTCGGCAGTGCCAGTGGCAATTGTTGTATCACCCGTCGAGGTTAGTATGAGTGCTGGTGTTGTGATGTCAGAGAGTCTGCTTTTCAGTTTCCAGCGTAATTTATTAATTTGAACAATCCCTTTTAGTGGACGCTGATTGTAGTAAAAATCAGATTCTTTTTCTGAAATATTCTTTTTCTGGTAGCGAACAAAGTGGCTGATCAAGGCAACGTGTTCGGCCAGGCAATGACGCAATTTCAGGAATGGGGCCAGCAAGACAATCCGTTCAAGTTTAGCATCGCAGGCTAAATCGAGGGTGAGTAATGAGCCGGTACTGATTCCCGCAGCGCTTATTTTGAACCCTTCTTTACTCAAGGCCTGATAGCCATCCCGAATAGTTTGACGCCAATTTTCTACATCCTGTTTGGCCAGATCTTGAGGTGTTGTTCCATGGCCGGGAAGGCGTAGGCCATAGACCAGAAAATTATGTTGATGAAGGAGGTTCCCCAAGGCGCGCATTTCCCTTGGGCTGGAGCTAAAGCCATGAGTCAAGATAATCGCATGGCCATTAGGAGAGTGGGGTGTTAAAAGGTATGGCATGTTTTCCGGGTGAGAAACACCGCTACGCTCTGCAAGGGCTATTTCTGTATCGAACCAGGTTGTATTCACTAATATATCTCCCTTTTGTAAAGGGTAGAGAAAAATAAAAAAGGCCCCTGTTGGAAGCAGGGGCCTTGGGAGCAGTTCTTAGCGAGAGCCGCTTAGGCTGGGTAGCCCAGTCTGGTGGACAGTTCGATTGCGGACTGCTTAACCATGGGAACCAGCTCTTTTTCGATGCGCTCGTTGCTAACACGCATGGTTGGGCCAGATACACTGATTGCTCCAACGATACGACGAGTGTAGTCGCGAATTGGAGCTGCGATGCAGCGCACGCCAAGGTCCAGTTCTTCATCATCAAGAGCATAGCCTTGCTCGCGAACTTTAATAAGTTCTTCGCGCATGGCCTCAGGGCTGGCAATGGTGGTTGGGGTGATCTGTTCGAACTTGGACTTGCTCAGCAGTTCTTCCAGCTCTTCCTCGGTCATGTGCGCCATATGAACTTTACCGGCTGCGGTGCAGAAAGCTGGTAAACGGGATCCGACTCGGGAAACAACCCGAACAGTCAGGTTGGTTTCGACGACATCAAGGTAAACAATGTAGTTATCCTTATAGATGGCAACGTAAGAGGTTTCGTTGCTGTCTTCAACCATTTTCTCAAGGATAGGTTTTGCTTGACGCAGCAGGCCCATTTGTTTAATGAAGGTTTGGCCAAGTTCAAGAGCTTTCAGGCCTAACCGGTAATTTTCCGTCGCTTTGTTTTGCTCAATATAGCCACGGGACTCCAGAGTCGCGAGAAGTCTGAACACGTTATTTTTGTGCAGCTTCAAGCGCTTGCTCAGCTCAGTAACGCCAAGTTCGTCAATATCCCCATGGAATTGCTCCAGCAGGTCGAGCGCATGCGACACTGCCTGGATGATATATTCTGATTTATCTTTTTTAACCATTTCTTTTCGATACCCTTCTGGATTATTGATCTTTCATTATATTGACCGACGATTCTAGCCTTGGATGAGGGAAGTGTCAAGCTCTATAGGTACGAATTCAGTCAAGAAAAATGATTTTTTATTAAACTATAGAATACTGTTCTATTTTTGTCCATCAAACATTCGCGCAAATTTACTTATTTATTAGTTTGCTGCTTTAATAACCTCACGTAATACGCTTGTGGCATAACTACCTTTTGGCAAAGAAAAATGTAGTGTTAGAGAATCGGCATCAGTCGAACTGAGAGTAAAATCAAAGAGAGGAACACGCAATGGGCGGCGTTCCCCTGGCATAGTCAGTCCGCGATCTAAATGCCAGTCTGGCAGACTTATGGCGCATTCTTTCAGGCGCTCTGTTTCCAGTTGGCCAGTTTTTTCGGTTGCTAACATTACTTTTGTTCCATACAGCGGGGCTGTTGGACTGATCTCAAAATTTTCGCAGCGTGGCTGTTCGACATTAGCATCTGCTACCCGAAAGCAGGCTCCGTTTGCATGTTTGTAGGCAATGTCACCATTTTGAAGAATATTGAGCGTTGTCATGCGATCGTAAACGAACTGATCAAAAAAACTTGACTGTGCCGCCGACAAAAACAGTCGCAATAATGATTTTGGTAGAGCGAAAGCAGCCTGTTGAAAGGTTTTTTGTTTGACCAGAGCCTTGAGGAGCCGTTGCTCATCGCGCATTCGTCGTGGTAGCGACTCTAGCGCCAGTTGCCAATTCCCTTGCTGGTAAGCGCTGGCGGCCTGTTTCCAGTCAGCGTTTCTGATCTGGTCCGGGTTACCCATAAGCTCACTGCAAAAGGCTTGGTAGTCACCACGTAACAGTAATAAGCCAAGCTTGCCCGAATTGCCAAGAACTCCGTAACGTTGCTCGCCGAACAGGTTCGGAACACCATATTGCTGAAGGTGGGCTAAAATACGACCAGCCTTCTCCTCCGCATCTGGAACAACCTCACGCAATATAATCTTAAACCGATTACCGGCGAGATGACCGGTCCTGAGTTTATTGGTATGCTGTTTGGCGTGGATGATCTTGGCCTTATACAGCTCAAGCTGATCAAGTTGGTGAGCGTAAGATGCTGGTATGGAGATCATCTGCCGGGTAAGGGCGTTAGCATCCTTAAGGCCGGCATAGCCAATATCGCGCTCTTTGATGTTTAGCTCTTTTTGCAGCTGGTCAACGACCCCGCGGGTTGAAATGCCCGCTTTTTCGATCCACAGGTACAGGTGTTCACCCTCACCGCATGGGGCATAGAGTGGAATTTCATCAACCTGAAAATCTTCCGGGGTAGTTTTGTAATGTCCCCCGGTTCCGGGTAACTCTTGTGTTAGCCAACTCATTCGCTGTCTCGACCTGGCCAACGTAAACGATAACCCTTGGGTACCTCAGGCTTGGTTAAGGTAAGGCCCGTTTTTTTACGGTAACGGCACAAAAATATTGGCTGACCAAGATCCAGAAAACGTTTCATATACTTAGAGATCGGATAGCCGGTTAAGTCATGGGTATATGGCGTTTCATTGCGGTTGGCCAGACGTCCGTCAGCGCTTAACAGTTCTGCTCCGGTTTCACCATAATCAACAAAATCAGTGGCAAAATTCAGTTCACCTTCATCCTGCAGGCAGTAGAGAGCCAGATCAAGAAAATCACTGTTCAGCAACCGTCTTTTGCGCTGTTTTTTCTTTGGCCAGGGATCAGGGCAGTTGATATAGATAGCTGCCAGGCTGTTGGCAGACAGGTAGTGGTACATCAGGTAACGGGCTTCCATGCGCAGCATGAGAATATTCATCAAGCCGGAATCTTCAATCCTGGTACAGGTCTGTCTGCAGCCTTGGTTAAAAATATCGATGGCGATAAAATTCCATTCCGGGTGACGCTTGGCAATCTGCACAATAAAATCGCCGATGCCGCAACCAATCTCAAGAGCGAGTGGTTTGTCATTACCAAACAGAGCCTGAAAGCTGCCAGCTTGTTTAAGTCGCGCTTCCGGAATAAAAAACGGTGAACTAATAAGAGTCATTCTTTGTGACATAATTAATTATCTTCTAGCGGAGTTGGTACAGATAGTGACTGATAAGTTTAAGGTCTTCTGCCGATACGGACGTGTATGCGGGCATAAATTTATCGTTATTGGCTGCTGGATGCACCTGTACTAATAGCTGTTGCACTTGGGTAGCGGTCAGACGGCTGCCAATATCGGTCAGGTCTGGCGCTAAAGTCCCACCATCACCTTGAATGGTGTGGCACCCTTTACAGCCCAGAGCGTGAATAAGGTGAACGGCCTTCGTTGTTGTTGCCGGCTCGGCAGCAAACAGAAACGATGGTATGCATATGGCCAATAAAATATTAAGTATTATTTTTCTGAGGGTTATCATTGTTTAAGTTTGATCTTGATTGATTTTTGTGCACTTTAACTGGAGATTGCTTTCATTGCAATCGATTCCGTCAAGATTTTATCTTCAATGCTGCTTAGAGGTCTTTATAACGCTGATATCGGTCTACTGATAGGGGTAAGCGGCAAAAGAAGTTGCAATCAAAAAAAGTGGCGATTAAGCTGGCTGAAAAAAATGGAAGGAAGCCTTTTTATGGATATACCGATTTCAAAAAAAGCCCGGGATGTGAAACCTTTTCTGGCTATGGAAGTTATGGAAAGAGCGAAGGAGTTAGAAGCAGAAGGGCGAGATGTAACTTATTTATGTATTGGTGAGCCCGATTTTACCACCCCGCCTGCTATTATGGCGGCGACCGGACAGGCTTTGGCGGATGGTGCAACTTCCTATACTCACTCCTTGGGTTTACTCGAACTACGGCAAGAAATTTGCCGCTATTATCAGGATTATTACGGAGTTGAAATCGTCCCTGAGCAGGTGGTGGTGTCATCTGGGACCAGCCCATTGATGCTATTATTGTTTTCGGCGTTACTGGAGAGTGGTGACGAGCTGATCCTGACCGACCCGGGCTATGCCTGTTATACCGGTTTTGTCAGTTTTGCTGGTGGTAAGCCAGTATTGCTGAAGACCGATGCTGAAAATGGTTTTCAACCGACGCCGGAGCAGGTTAGGGCATTGATGACTGACCGGAGTCGAGCTCTGTTGATTAATTCACCGTCGAATCCTGCCGGATCGGTTTTGTCGAGTGATGAAATGGCTGCGTTAGCCGAGTTACCGATCCCGATTATCTCCGATGAAATTTATCATGGCCTGACCTATGAAGGTGAGGAGCGGAGTATTTTGGAATTTACCCCGGATGCTTTTGTGTTAGGCGGTTTTTCTAAGGCTTATGCCATGACCGGATGGCGCTTAGGCTATTTAATTGCACCGCTGTCCTGTATGCGGACTTTGCAGTCGTTGCATCAGAACTTTATGATTTGCGCCAATCATTTTGTTCAACGGGCAGGCATTACTGCATTACGCGAATGTCAGGAGGACGTCGCCCAAATGAGGGCTGTTTATAACGAACGGCGCAAAGAGATGGTCGCTCGTTTACGGGAGCTTGGGCTTGGAGTTCATTTTGAACCAAAAGGTGCTTTCTACGTTCTTGCCGATGCACGGCATATCGATACTGATTCTTTGCGATTGGCTAAGGATATCCTCGAACATACCGGAGTTGCCGTTACACCGGGGATTGATTTTGGTGCCGGGGCGGAGGGTTTCTTGCGCTTTTCTTATACTCGTCCAGTAAACGAGATTCGTATCGCTCTTGATCGTATTGCGGCATATCTGAAAAAAAGGGGTAATCTCTAATCCAACAGGTAACATCAGCATCTATGAAGATTACGCCATGTTGATAGTCATGGATGCTCAAACCAAAAATGACAATTCGATTCTCGTTTTTCAGATTAGATATTGACAATCTTTCTCGTAATATGCACGATTTCTTGCTATTATGATTCAATAATAAGTTGTTGCTCATTTTTGCTCCATTCGTGTCAGTGTCTCTTAACATCGGATTGGTCATGCAAAATAAAAATATTCAAACCCTCATCTACCGCAACTATCTTAAAAGCTCACTTATACCCATCTTCGTTATTGAGCTGACATTACTGCTGTTATACTTCGGCATTAATTATTATATTTCTGATCGCAACCGGACAACTCTCCTCAATGGAGCGACTGCCAATATCGGGGAAATTGCATCGCGTGAAGTCGCCAGCATTAACCGCCAATTGATGGAGGTAAATGATCTCGCAGTGATTATGCAGCGTGATCATCAGGCTTTTTTCGCCAATCCTGAAGCCTGTTACCTTCCTCATGGTGAACCACAATTTCAAACTCACGTTAATGGGGCATTTTTCAAGCCGGTCAATAATGGCGGAAGCTCTCTTTACTATTCTAAGACAACACTGATTGGCGAGGCTGAACAGCGCAAAGCGCGTTGTAGTGAAATGCTCGACCCGTTGTTAGCTTCAATTGTTGATACCAGTACGATTGTGACCCAGGCCTACCTGAACACCTGGGATGACATGAACAGGCTCTATCCTTTTATGCCTGATGCGCCGGGTCAATATGGTCCGGCCATCAACATGGAAGACTATAACTTTTATTACGATGCTGACGCAGAACATAATCCGCAGCGTAAGCCGGTCTGGACCGGAGCTTACCTTGATCCGGCCGGACAGGGCTGGATGATCTCTCTAATTGTTCCGGTTTATGCTGGTGATAAGTTAGAGGGGGTCAGTGGCCTTGATGTTACCATCGATTCCTTTGTGCAGAATATTCTTACTCTGCATTTCCCGTGGAATGCCGCGATCTTCATGGTCGACAGCACCGGGACCATTCTCGCTATGCCTCCGCGGGTTGAGGACATTCTTCAGCTGAAAGAACTTCGAGCTCATGATTATTCTGAAAACATTATGCAGACAATTGAAAAACCGGAGGATTTTAACCTGCTGAAAACTCCTCATCCTGCCCTTAGAAATCAGTTTGCCCAGCTCTTTCAATCCCGTGATCGGATTGGCTCGTTAAATATTGACGGAACTGAATATCTGGTTAGTCAGGAAATCGTTCAGGAAACTGGTTGGCGAATGATGACCCTGATTGAAACCAGTAAAGTTTTTGCGCCGATTACTGAACTTAAAAAGCTGAGTAACAATGTCGGGCTCTTTGCCGTTGCGGTTATGGTGATCTTTTATGGGGTGTTTTTTGCCTTTTTAATGGTGTCATCACGCAAGCTGACCGATCGAATTTCTCTGCCGATCATAAAATTATCAAGCCTGACCAAGGGATTAGGGGAGAATCTGCAATCTGAACAACTTGCTCTTAGCGGTATTGACGAAGTTGATACCTTGACTCAAAATTTTCATACCATGAGTCAAGAATTATCCCTGGCAATGGGAGAAGCGCGCGCTGCCCGGCAGGAAGCCGATTCGGTTATTGCCAACTTCCTTGATAGCCTCCTTGTTGTTGATGCTGACTTGAAGGTGACAAGGGTTAACCGCGAGACCTGTCTTTTATTGAACTATTCGGAACAGGAGCTTGTTGGTCGTTCTGTCACGGAATTATTTGATGAACCAGACGAACTGGTTGCTGGTTACTTTAATTTTCCTTTTCGTCCCGAAACCCGGGAAAACACAGAATTGCGCAATGTTGAGCTGACATTAACTATTGGCCACGGTAATGGCTTACCCGTCTCAATTAACCTGGCCAGGGTTGAAGATGAACAGGGGGAAACGGTCGGTGTGGTTGCTGGTGCGAAAAATGTTTCCGAGCTCAAGGCCGCACTGCAAGAGTCAGAGCACCAGAAGCAAGTTATCCAGAATATTCTGAATACGGTTCCTGGTGGTCTGCTTGTTATCGATGCTGATCTTGAGTTGGTGCAAGCAAATACAATCTATCTGCAATTAATATCGCAATGGTGCCAGCAATATGGTTTTGAAGAGCCAGTTTTACGGGCGTCTCTGCGTACCGCTATAAATGATCAATTGGCCAGCAAACCGGTTGGAACAGTGCATCTGCAAGGTTGCCATGATGAATTAATCATTGAATATCATGCATCTTCAGGAGGCTCTTTAGGTACAGTGGGTAACCGGGTCCTCTTTCTCCATGACGTTACTGCTCGTCATAAGGCAGATGCCATCCAGAAGTTACAGGCGACGGTGCTTGGCCAAACAACCGAAGGTGTTGTTGTCACAGATATTCATGGGGTTATCGAGTTTGTAAACCTGGCTGCTGAAAGGATGTCAGGTTACAGCCAAGCTGAGCTTTACGGTTCTAAACCGTCCTTGTTGAAGAGCGGTGTTCAGGATGAAGCTTTTTACAAAGATATGTGGGAAACCCTAAAACAGGGACAGGTATGGACTGGAGCGGTGACCAACCGCCGTAAAAATGGCGATTTATATGAAGTTGAAATGACGATCTCACCTGTCAGGGGAATGAAAAACGAGATTACTCATTTTGTTTCATTATGGCGTGACGTCAGTCAGATTCGTCATTTGCAAGGGCAGTTACTGCAAATTCAAAAACTGGAAGCTGTTGGTCAGTTAGCTGCTGGTATAGCGCATGAAATTAATACGCCAATTCAGTACATACAAAATAACCTCGATTTCTTCCAGGGATCTTTTGACGCGATGTTACCACTGCTGGAAACTTTGCAGCAGGGTTTTGATAATCCGGAATTATTGCAAAACCAAGAATGGGGCAAGGCCTTAACTAACCAGATAGAGGGATGTGAGCTGGGTTTCCTGCATGATGAGATTCCTGCGGCAATAACCGATTCTTTGTCGGGTATTGAACATGTGGCACGGATTGTCGCGGCTATGAAAGAATTTGCTCATCCTGGGCAGGGAGGGAAAGTTGCAACTAACCTGAATCAGCTTATAGATAATGCCGCTGTAGTCACCAAAAATGCCTGGAAGTACACTGCTGTTCTTGATATTGATCTGGATAAAGACTTACCGGTAGTCGAATGTGACCCAGGGGCCATCAGCCAGGTTTTGCTGAATCTCATCATTAATGCTGCCGATGCCATCGGAGAAACCGGCCAAGAGGGAGTTCATGGTCACATTGCCGTCAAAACGCGCTTAGTGGATAAACAGGTCGAGATCTCCATCTGTGATGATGGCGTTGGTATTCCTGATGATGTTCGTGACCGGATTTTTGAGCCGTTCTTTACGACTAAAGATGTGAATAAGGGCAGTGGTCAGGGGCTGGCCATTGTTTATGATATTATCGTTAACAAGCACCAGGGACAAATTCTGTGTGACAGTGAACGTGGTAAAGGGACGACGATGACACTCATTCTTCCCCTGGAAAATGATGCTACTTAGTTTTTACTCGGATGCGTCATTTTTTTATTATCGTAGTAGCTCTCTACGCCGACCCCCCTGCTCGTAAGCTCGCTTCCCCCTATGAATAGATAGAGGGGAAGCGAGATTTTTTTTAATTGGCCAGGGCGGCAAAAACGGTTTCTGGAGTTTGATTGTTTTTTAACAGGTCGTGGCAGTTGTCACCTGACTCCATCAGTTTTTTTAATTTCGGTGCCAGCTGTGTGTCTCCAACCAGGATGCAACCTTGCAGGCGAGCGTCGCGGAAAACTAGTAACCCATAGGTGTCAGCAGTAATATTTTCAATAGTTTTATAGCTGGCGTCATCGGCTTGAACCTGTCCCATACTGATCATATCTACATCCAGAACTTTCAGAATGTGACTGCGGGGGATCCCTCCGAATTGGCTGTCTCCACCGGCAGCGTTCATGCCGGCAATCGCGCCCTGAAACTGTGCTGGCGACCAGGTGCCATAGGCGATAGATTGATATTCAGCAATATCGCCAGCAGCATAGATATCCGGGAAAGATGTTTGCAAATGGGAATCGACGACGACACCATTTTTAACTTTGATGCCGGCTAGTCGTGGCAGGTAGCTGTTGGTACGAACCCCGGCGGTGATAATCACCAGGTCAGCAGGGATTTCCTGGCCCGACTCCAGCACCACACTGCGGACGACTTCATCACCATCAAATTGTTTGATACTTGCACCGGCAACCAGATTAATGCCTTGTTGCTGGGCTGATTTTTCCAGGTACGCGCTGGCTTTTGCATTGAGTTGGCGGGGCAACAGCCACGAAAATCCTTCAATTAAACTGACCTTTACGTCTCTCCGTGCTAGGGCTGCAGCTGTTTCAAGGCCTAAAACACCGCCGCCAACAACAACGCAATTGCTCCCCTTGGTACTGACTCTGAGGATATGATCGACATCTTTTTTAGTGCGTAAGGTGACGATATTCTGGCGGTTAACACCTGCAATTGGCGGAACAAAAGGATGGGCTCCCATGGCCATAACGAGGCGATCATAGGCCAGGGTATCACCACTTTTGAGCTCGATCTGCTTTTGCTCCGGATTAATAGCTGTAACTTCGGTGGCAAAGCGGATGTCAATATTCTGTTCCCGGTACCAGCTTTCCGGATGCACAGGTAACGCTTCAACCGAAATCTCACCGGCTAAATAACGAGTCAGGTTAAGTCGGTAGTAAGGGAGATCCTCTTCTCTGGTCAGCAAAATAATAGTTGCTGATGGAGCTGTTTTGCGGGCAGATTCTGCTGCTGACAAGCCAGCAATGCCACCACCAACAATGACAATAGTCCCGGTTTCGCCATTGCTGCTATCCTGCTCTGGAGAGCTTATAACTGCTTCAAAACGATCTGGACCAACAGCGCAAATGGGGCAGACATCTGGCGGTTGATCGCCGTTATGAATGTATTCACAGTTAATGCAGCGCCACTGCTCAGGGGTTGCAGGTTTGGTTGTTTCCTGCGCTGTTTCAACAAGTTCAAAATGTTCTGAGGTCGCGGCACAAATGGGGCAGGTATCTGCCGGTTGGTCACCTTCATGAACATAGCCACACACAACGCATAACCAGCTTTTAGCTGCCATGGATTCTCCTTTTAATCAACTAATAAAAGATCAAATTAGATTTACGGTATAAAACGTTAGAATAGTAACAGAGATAAAGGTGTAGTCAATGGTCTAAAACATGGTGAGGTAACCTGTTGGATATTCGTCAGAAATACCCAACAGGTGTTTAGCTGCTAATAAATTATAGCCATCCGTCAGGTTTGGCGAAGTACCAGTTGTCGTTACCGGTAAAGGTGTCGTCTTCATCTGCACCATGAATAAGAAGGCTGTCGGTTGAGCTACTGATGAGGGTAAAGGTTATCACTATTTCATCGCTAACAACTGATAAGGTTCCATCATCGTTGAAAGTGACATTGTAATCCGTTGTTGTGGTGCTTTCCAGGCTTTCGTCTTCATAGGCATCCTGTGTGACGCTGACCACGTAACCATCTTCTTCAGACCAGTAAAAAACGATAATTTCCTGAATGGTCTGCATATCTTTTTCATAGGTCACATAATAGGTATCGTCATCAATCATTGTGGTTTGGAATTGATCGATGGAATACCAATCCTCAGGTTTTTCTGTCGCCCAGTTATCGGTCCATGTTTCGGTGCCGTAGGTCCACTCAACGGCAGAATAATCTGAACCTGTACTGGTTTCTGTGAGTGTGTCTGTGCCTTCGTCAGTAGAACTTGTCGCGGTCAGAGTTCCATCATCATTCAAGACCAGGTCGAAGGAATATGTGCCGTGATATTGGAAAATACCATCGGCATCAAACCATTCGTCGCTGACTGTAGCGGTCGAGCCAGAAAGTACTACGGTACTTTGAACTGTCTCGTTGTTTTTTGCATAACTCAGGTAGTAGGTGTCATTATCAACCATAGCGGTGGTGAATCCGACAATTTCATCATCGTTAGTGTCATTATTATCACCACAGCCTGTAATGGTGAGCAGTACGAATAACAGCAGGCAGAGTAATTTCTTCATAATCTTTCCTTTCTACGAATAGTGAAAATATTTAAAGTTGGGTAATTTCTAAGGGCAGTTGCCCCGGTTTATATCGGCGTCACTATTCGTATGAATGTCGCCCGCTTCTTTTCTTGCTGATGGTGTAGCTATCGAGCAGTTCACCGGTATCAACCCGGTAGGAGGAAACCGTCAGAGCAGCGTTATTGATTTCGACATTGAGATAGGTCGGGGTTTCGATCTGTTCATATTTGGCCAGGTAATAATTGGTATAGCCATCGATGAAAGTGTAGTCATAATACTTACTGCCACTGGCTGAGTTTGCGGTGAAGAACACGGTTCCTTCAGGATCGACAACAACAGTTTTACCAATGATCTTCTGGTTACCTTTGGTTGCAATATCACCGATCAAATCAACGGTTGTCGTTTGTTCTGAACCATCACGCCCTGTTGAGGTGTAACTGGCTTCATCAATGACATCACCACCATCGAGATGATAGGTGCGCGCATAAAAATGGTCATGGCCTGACAGGACAATATCGATATCATGCTCATCAACAACGGGATACATGCTGGTTCTTAAATCGTTGACATCGTCAACGTGACGGGCTGAACTGTAGATAGAATGGTGAAAAACCAGAACTTTCCAGCGAACATCAGCGTTGGCTTCAATGGCTTCGGTCATGAATTCACTATGGGACAGAGCACTGTCGTTATTGGTGTTAAGGACCATGAACAGGGTGTCACCGTAGGTAAACCAGTAATCACCACCGCCATCGGTCGCTCCCAGTTCTGATTCATTGGGAACATTGAAGTGATAGGCATAAAGCTCACTGGTGTCGTGGTTACCAATCGCTGGAGCAAATGGTAGCGACGTCAATTCTGTCGCACTCAAAAAGGCATCGTACTGAGTATCTGAGGTGGAGCTTTCAACTTGATCACCGGCACTAAGGATGAAGCTGGTGGTGGGGAAACTGGTCAGTGCGGCAGTGACTGTCGTTGCCCAGCCTTCGCCATCGCTCTCTGCATCGCGACTGGCACCAATTTGCGGGTCACCAACAAAGATGAAGTTGTAGTTTTGAGCATCCCGGGTATTAAAAGAGGAGCGATCATTGTAATCGGTACCATCACCAATAATATATGAATATTCACTGCTTGCTGTCACACTGACCGAGCTGACTTTGCAGGAATAAATCGTTTCTTCTTCCTCGTCTGTGGTTGTTTCTTCATCAGTCGTGTCGTCGTCAGTGTCTTCAGCAAGAGCCTCAACTCCTGCAATCGTAGCTCCAGTTGGAGACCCGTCGGAGCTACTTTCCTCGACCTCGACGGTTTCGCAGGTTGCGACATATGAGGTTGCTACGTCGTCGGCATCGTAGATAATCAGCTCGGTTGTTTCCAATGGTTCATTGGTGGTAAGCCAGGTGAAGTTTAAAAATTCTTCCGTTACGCCTGGTTGAATGGACACATTGTAGGCATCATAGGTGCTGTCTGCTGCGATTCCAAAGGTTGGAATACTGACGGCAAGAGCCACAATTAAGAGTGGTTTAAATAGTACCTGTTTTAGCATCATTCTTATGACCTCCTTTAAGGGCGGGTGAATAGGCATTACATCTGTTATGGCAAATCTCCACGGTGTTATGGTTGGGCAGGATTTTTTTAGTTAACATCGTGGCTGTGATGGCGGCAGTCAGGGGAATGGTCAAAACAATTCCCATACTTCCGGATAAGGCTTGAGCGACTTCAATTGCGACCAGGTTAGAATTGATCAGCTGGGTATATTGAACGGAATAGAAATCAAGAATGACAACGGTTGATAGGGCCGCTCCGGTAAAGGCGAGGATGAGGGTGTTTGACATGGTTCCGATCATGTCTTTACCAACATTCATCCCTGCTTTAAAAAGCTGCATCGCCTGCAAGTCTGGGCGATTACTGTGTAGCTCATGAATAGCCGAAACAATGGAAATAGCGGTATCCATGACGGCTCCCATCGCGGCAATCAAAATTCCGGCAAAAAGAATATTTTCGACTCCCAGGCCAGTCTTCTGCCGAATAAAGAGTAGGCTTTCGGCTTCTTCAAGGTTAAAGCCAGAAATATGAACCAGGTTGCTGAAGATCAGCAGGATAATCCCTGAAAGCATGACGCCACCGGCTGTTCCGCTAATGGCACACAATGTTTTTTTACTGACACCATTCAAAAAGACCATGTTGGCTGAGGTTACCAGAATGACCAGGGCAATCGCAGCCCAGATTGGTGAGTAACCACGCATGATTAAAGGTAGAAAGATAAAGATGATGCAGACAAAGGTATAGATAAGGCTCAGGCAGGACATCAGTCCTTTTTTGCCACTGACAAGAATAATCGTCACAAGGAACAGGGCCGCAAAAAGATATAAGTATGGTGCTCGGTTATAGTTATGAACGCGAATCTGGAATTTACCCGATTTTAGTTCATCCACAACAACAGTAAGTTTTTGTCCTTGCTGGGCCACAACGCTGTTGTAGTTGCTTAAATAGTTTTGGGCGGGTAGCTTTTCGCCCTTATGTTTGCCTGTGAGCATCTCTACCTGCAGACTCTGACTCCCCACTTGGATTTGTTTGGAGTAGGTACTATTTTTTAATTTTTGATCAATAATACTGACAACGCGACAGGTTTCATAACTGAGGGTAGCGCCTTTCATACCTTTCGAGTATCTGTGGTAATCAAGCTGTTGGATAAACAAGATTAAGGTCGCAGCAATAGCGATCAACGTTACCGAGGCAATCACATTTTGTCTTCCATTGGGAGCAGTCGTCTTATCAGCCTGATGTGAAGTCGCTTTTTCCATGAGGATTGCTGTCTCTCCTGATGTTATTATCTGTGTCGCAGTGAGTTTTCTGATCTGAAGACTTACCCATTGCGATTTGAAGTTTCTGGATGAACACAGGTTGGTGTTTCATCTGTTTTGAAGCAGGCGGAATATGAGCAGGAAAAGTTAGGAAAAGATTAGCTGAAACGGGATGTTACACTGTTGTTACATTTGATTGTGTTAATTGGTGACCCAACAGTGATAGTATGACCGTGCATATTGGCGTTATTTTTCTGATCAGGTAAAGACTTGATGTTTCTCGATTGCTATCCTGATACTTTATAAGCACGTAAAGTTTCGTTTGCCGACCTCAATTTGTTCCTAAAGGAAGACTCTTCATTGTCTGTCAAAATCGCTGACATTGCTGTAAATGCACCATTAAAGCAGCTCTTTTCCTATCGTTTTGATAATGAACAGGCAGAATCTGCAAGTGAAGGGATGCGTGTGCGTGTGCCTTTTGGGCGGCGCAGTGCAACCGGATTTATTATCCGTATTTATTCTGGTGATGGTACTGATTTAAAACAGGTCAGTTCCCTGTTAGATAAAGAATCTTTGATTCCCGCGTCTCTGCTTAAATTGTTACGCTGGTCGGCTGATTATTATCTGCACCCCATCGGGAAGGTTATCGGTAATGCACTCCCCGGCGGGTTAGGCAGCGATAAAAATGCTCCTGCAATTCTAGTTGAATCCGTCTATAAGAGTGTTCCTCACCAGCAATCTTTGCGCGGTAAAAAACAGCAGGAGATCTTTTCCTATATTGCTGATCGCAGCCAGGTTTCTTTATCGGAAATACGTGAAGTTTTTAGTGATTATTCCCCGGTCCTTAAGCGATTAGTAGAGTTAGGTTGTCTGGAAATCTTTGAACAGGAACGCATCCGTGATCCATTTTTAAGCCAGCAGGTTACTGCCGATCAACCACCGCAGCTAAATAATGCCCAGCAAGAAGCAGTTAAGCATGTTGTCAGTGCTATTGATGAAAAATCATTCAAGGGGTACTTGCTGCATGGCGTCACTGGTAGTGGTAAAACCGAAGTCTATTTACACAGTGTCCATCACTGTTTATCGTTACAGCGCCAGGCGCTGGTGCTGGTACCGGAAATATCCCTGACCCCTCAGTTGGTCGCACGTTTCAGAGCGCGCTTTGAGGCAAAAGGGGTAACGATTGTCGCACTGCACAGTGGTATGTCTGATGGAGAACGCTATGATGCCTGGCGGAGGATTGTTCGTAACCAGATACAGATTGTTATTGGTGCCCGTTCTGCCATATTTGCCCCACTACAGAACCTTGGCCTGATCATTGTTGATGAAGAGCATGACAGCAGTTACAAACAGGGCGAAGGTTATCGCTACAATGCTCGTGATCTGGCTTTGATTCGTGGCCAGCAGCAACAGTGCCCGGTATTGCTTGGCAGTGCGACACCCAGTTTAGGAAGCTATTATCGTAGTCAGAACCATGGCTTGACCCTTTTGAGTTTGCCGGGACGGGTACACCAGGGGGCTCTGCCCGAGGTCACGTTGATTGATCTGAGAGAGGAAGATCCCGGCGAAGGGGCCTTGGCACCAACCCTGATAGAAGCCATTCAGGGCGCCTTGGAATTGCGTCAGCAGGTGTTGTTACTGCTTAACCGAAGAGGGTTCGCCCCCTTTTTACTCTGTCCCGATTGTGGCAGCAGTTTCCATTGTCCCAATTGTGATATTACTTTGACGTACCACCAGCGGGATCACCAACTACGCTGTCACTATTGTGATTATAGTGACCATGTCCCTGATCTTTGTCCCCATTGCCAGGGGGGTAATTTAAAGCCTCAAGGAGCTGGAACTGAGCGACTTGAGCTGGAACTGTCAGAATTATTTCCAGGGGCTAAAGTCAGCCGAATGGATCGAGACACCACCAGTCGTAAAGGGGCTCATGAAAAAATTATCCAAAAGATGATGGCGGGGGATATCGATATTTTAGTCGGTACCCAGATGATCGCCAAAGGGCATGATTTTCCTGGTGTGACAACCGTTGGGGTTCTCGGTGCCGACAGCGTTCTGAATTTTCCTGATTTTCGATCCGCAGAGCGCAGCTTTGGTTTGTTGACTCAGGTTGCCGGGCGGGCTGGTCGTGATAGCGGTGGTGGTCGTGTTTATATTCAAACCTACAATCCTGATCATTATGCTCTCCTGTGCGCAATTCAACATGATTACCTGACCTTTTACCAGCAGGAGTTACCGTTCCGTCAAGAGTTGGCCTATCCACCCTGTGGTCACCTGGCAAACCTGATTCTTTCTGGTAACGTCGCAGGGCAGGTCCAGCATGTTGCTGATGAGCTTGGAGGTTATTTACAGCAAAGTCCGGAGGTAGAAGTTCTTGGGCCAAGTCCTTGTCCTTTGCCACGCTTGCGGGGTAAGAGCCGTTACCAGATATTATTAAAAGCACAGCAGCGGTCGCCACTGCACCATGTGCTGGCAAGTATTGAAGTTTTTCAAAAAAGAATGCCAAAACAGGTGACATTGGCGATTGATGTTGATCCATTAGATATGCTCTAATTGATTTTCAGTTGAAAACGGCCCTTTTCCGTCGTGGCGTTGTCAATCTGCACACTTGCTTGTGCGACGTAAAGTACTACGTCTCCGCGCAAGTCTTCGATTTCCTAGCCACAACGAAAAATTGCTCGTTTTCAATCTGAAAATGTATCGATGGACAGAAACGGTTTTTTTACGCAATCTCTGTGTCAGTCTGCACCTCGGCTTGTGCGGCGTAAAGTACTACGCCTCCGCGCCTCGGTTTGACTTCCTTGACCTTGCGTAAAAATCCTCGTTTCTGATCTGAAAATGTCTGAAAACGGCCCTTTTCCGTCGTGGCGTTGTCAATCTGCACACTTGCTTGTGCGACGTAAAGTACTACGTCTCCGCGCAAGTCTTCGCTTTCCTGGCCACAACGAAAAATTGCTCGCATTTAAGATGGATAGCATTCGTGTCAGCTAGTACTGACCCCCCTGCTCGCAAGCTCGCTTCCCCCCTATTTTATAGGGGGGGACTAAAGGCGGGGGGGTTATTGTTAAACTAAGCAGGATAGCCACAATGAAGAATTATTTTCTGATATTTTGTCTGCTTGTTTTCTTATCGGGTTGTCTTGGCCGGGGGCCTGGTCCGGTTGAGCCTACCGAACCGGTGGAACCGGAAGAGCCCTCTGTTGAAGAGGTTGAGCCTTTAATCCCGGTCGCTTGGGATGATGTGGTGGGGTGGCAACTTGACCGCTCGGCTGAAGCTTTTAAAGCTTTTGTTGCCAGTTGTAAGGCGATCGGTCGCCGAGATCAGTGGCAGCAGGTATGTGACGCTGCTCGCGAGATTCCCTTTGTTTCCGATCAACAAGCGCGCCAGTTCTTCGAATCTCATTTCCAGCCTTATCAGGTTACTAATGCTGATGGCACTAGTGATGGCCTGATTACCGGTTACTATGGACCCGAACTCGAAGGTAGCCGCTTTCCCAGCGATGAATATCGTTATCCTTTATACCGTCAGCCTGATGATTTATTGATCATTGATTTGGGGGATGTTTATCCCGAACTGAGTCACTATCGTTTACGTGGCCGGGTCGAAGGTAATCGTGTCGTACCTTATTTTGACCGTGGTGAGATCGATGTAAAGAACAGTCCTCTTTTTGGTCAAGAACTGTTCTGGGTGAAAGATCCGGTTGAATTATTCTTTTTACATATTCAGGGATCGGGGCGGATTAAATTGCCGGATGGCGAACGGGTGATGATTAACTATGCTAATCAGAATGGTCATCCGTATCGTTCCATTGGTAAGCTGCTGCTTGAGCGTAACGCCATGACTCGCGATCAGATGTCGATGCAGAATATTCGTCGCTGGGTTGAGGAGAACCCTGTCGCAGGTGCACAGTTGCTGGCTGAAAACCCCAGTTATGTCTTCTTCCGTGCCCTGTCGAGTGATTATCTCTATCCTCCGGGGGCGCTTGGCATACCGTTAACCCCGCAGCGCAGTTTAGCGGTTGACCCGCGCACTATTCCCCTTGGAGCTCCGGTTTTTATTGCCACGACTTATCCTGGAACTGATGATCCCTTAGAAAAACTTATGGTTGCCCAGGATACCGGTGGAGCCATTAAGGGGCGGGTTCGTGCTGATTTTTTCTGGGGAATGGGACATGATGCTGGAGCCGTTGCTGGCAGAATGAAGCAGCAGGGGCAACTCTGGGTCCTGTTGCCAAACAGTCCTGAAAATGAACAATTGCAGAGTCGTATAAGCAGTAACAGGCAGGGAGGAATCAATTGAGCGAACAACCGAAACATGTCGCAGTGGTTTGTTGTCTAATTCGGAATGAAGAAGATAAGCTATTATTGGTTAAGCATCACATTCGTGGTTGGGAGTTACCTCAAGGTCGCGTTGAAGAAGGTGAAACGCTTATCTTTGCTTTAAGTCGTGAAGTTCTGGAAGAAACTGGGGTAACAATCAGTCACGCTAAACTGTCTGTTATCTGGTCTAAAGTATCAAATCCTGCGGTTATTATTTTTTGTTTTCAGGCCCGTTACGCATCAGGTCAATTAACTCCCAGTGAAGAAACACCTGACGTTGCATGGTGCAGTATTGATGAAGCTTTTCAACGGATTGCTCATCCGGTGAACCGGGATCGGTTTAAATCGATCCTCAAGCACGAAGGAGACGTTGAATTCCGGAGTTATCAGACGGGGCCATATCGAATACTTAATTAGTTTTTAGCCAGAAACGGTCTTTTTGTGCAATCTCTGCGTCAGTCTGCACCTCGGCTTGTGCGGCGTAAAGTACTACGCCTCCGCGCCTCGGTTTGACTTCCTTGACCTTGCGCAAAAATCCTCGTTTCTAATCTAAAAACTTACTGTATTAAACAGCATTTTCTGGAGTGTTTTCTTGCTTTTCTCTAACCCTTAAGAATATCGTTTACTGCCTGTGAAATGTCTGCCATGGTTAAAGGCTTCATGCAAAAGGCTTTGACATTATGGTGTTGATAGTTTTCTTGTGACACTTTATTGCTGTAGCCGGTACATAAGATAATCGGCAGGGCGGGGTTAAGCTCTTCAACTTTGTGTGCGAAGTCGATTCCTGTCATTTCCGGCATCGTTTGATCCGTTATGATCACGTCATACGTGAAAGGTGCTCTTTTAAGATGCTCAAGGGCATTGGTGCTACTGGTTTCGATGCGCACCTGGTAACCAAGCTTGTCGAGCATTTTTCTGCTGGTTTCAGCTAATAACGGGTCATCGTCAATCAGTAAAATCTTCCCACTACCCTTATAAATTTTAATATTATCGGTCGTGTTCTGGTTTAGACCAAGATCGACGAGGGGGAAGTAGAGGTGGAAACAACTGCCACTGCCGACTGTGCTGGCGACCTTGATCATGCCTCCGTAATTTTTCACTGTTCCCATGACCGTTGCCAAGCCCATCCCGGTTCCCTGATCAACATCTTTAGTGGTGAAAAACGGGTCAAATATTTTAGCCATGAGCTCTTTACTCATACCGATTCCAGTGTCTTGAACTGAGATCTGGGCATAGCTTCCAGGTGGGCAAGAGAATTGAGCTGGGATATCTGCTTCCTGAAGTTCTGCTTTTTGTAACGATACCGTCAAATTACCATTTTCATCCATGGCATGGATTGCATTGTTACACAGGTTGATAAGCATTTCCTGAATCCCGGTCAGGTCCGCATCAATAAAGAGCTTTTGGGCATTCTGACAAAATTCGGATTGAAGATTGACCGATGACGGTAGGGTTGAGTAGAGCAGGGTCAAGGTTTCTTTGATGATCATCGTCAGCTGAACTGGTCCCGCTTGAAATTTTTCGGCCCGGGTGTAAGCCATAATCTGTTTGACCAGATCACTGGAGCGACGTGCTGCTGTGTAGGCGTGATCGAGCAAAATGGCACTATCTTCAGGGCTGATCCCTTCATGTTTTGCCATTTCGACATTACCGAGAATAATGGCCAGGTTATTGTTGAAATTATGGGCGATGCCTCCGGCCAGCAGACCGACTGCTTCTATTTTGTACTTCTGGCGTAACTGTTCTTCCAGATCTAGGCGATGGCTTTCTGCTGTTTTACGTTCACTGATATCACGAATGATTGCCAGCGCTTGACGTTCCGAATTATCGACAAAAGTTGACAGCGACAGTTCCACAGGAATCAGGTGTCCGTTTTTATGCACTGCTTTTAATTCTATGGTGTGACCAACTGCGGGGCCAGTACCCATGGCGAGGTACTCTGGAAAAGCATCATGAAAACGCATCATGTCTTTGGGTTGTGCCAACAGAGCATGAACTTTTTTGTTGAGAATTTCCCCTTTGCTATAGCCAAATATTGCTGTCGCTGCCTGATTCCAAAATACCACCTCACCTTTACTGTTCATCTGGATAATGGCGTCTTTAGCAGCTTTGGTCAGCTTCTCATGAACTTCATTACTTACTCGTAATGCTGCTTCACTACTTTTTAACTCTTCCTCGGTTTGCCGACGCATGTTGATTTCTTCCTGAAACTCTATGACGATCTGTTCCAGGGTCGTGGACATATTCTGGAAGGAGTCAGCAAGGCTATCGATTTCCTTAATACCGGTTTGGTCGATATTGTTATGTTGCCAGATTCCTTTGGCTATGGTGCGGGCGGTATTTTCAAGGGTTTTAATCGGAACGGTAATGCGCTGGCTAGCAAACAGGCCAATAAGAGCGGTCAGGACCAGAATCAAACCACTACTGATCAGTGCATACTGACCACTGTTGCGCAGCTCAGGAATAAACGAATTTTCAGGAAATTCGATGATTGTGTACCAACCGAGTTTTTTTTCTGCAAGTAAGGAGCAGGTATAAATATGATGAACCTGGTCTTCAAATGTTATGGAGAGACGATTTGCCGTGGTTTGCGCTGGAATATTAACTTGTTCGAGAATATAGTTTTGCAGCTGAATCTGCTTTTTTTCTCCCGGATAGGTAGCGGGGAGCGATGAAGCAATCAGTTCGCCAGACTGATCAACAATATATATTTGTCCTCCCTCTTTGTTTGCGAGCGCGCTTAGATAGCTGTCGAAGTGAGCAATAAACAGGTTGGTTGAGAGAACACCAAGTAGTTTTTTATTTGTGTCCCGAACCGCAAGATTGACAGAGATGGTTTGGTCATCATCTGTTGGAAGCATGTAAGGAGGGGTCCAGACATTCCCGGGGCGTTCTAAAGCGGCAATAAACCAAGGACGTTGCCGAGCGTCAAAATTTTCTTTTTTGAAAACGGACGGCCCTATTTCATTTTCATTGTTAGCATCATAAATAGTCAGAGGACCATTTTGGGGGCCTGGTGTGCTGGCCAGGTAAAGACTGTTATCCGCAATTTTTTTTCCGGCTGCAACAAGGCCACCATCAGGAAAAGCAAGAGTCAGGTTGGAAATGTTGTCGTATATTCGTATTTGCTCACGTAAGAGGAGTCCAATCCCATCCAGATTATTCATTGCTAATTTGCCATGAGTAATCAGCTTGGCGTTGCTTAAATTGATCTTTTCAGCCTGGGTAAGAACCTGACTGATATCGGAATTAATACGGTTGAAAATGCCCTGTTGCAGGCGTGCAACCATAAAAGCAGATGAGGCGTTTGAATTGTAATGGAGTAAAAAACCTATAACGCTGGCGGCAACAATGTTCAGGACGACAAAAATGCCAATAATAGTTGTGCGCAGTGAAAGTTTGACATTGGTCATAAAAAAATGTCCTGATCCTTTTTAAGTGGTTCAGAAAAGTGTTCTCGAATCCGTAGGGCGTATCAACCTTTCATGTTTAGTGACAAAGTTGTCTAAATTAGCAAAAGGTTAGAGCTGACTCATTTAAGTTTTTAAGCATACTGTAATATTGCTGCAAAGGCCAGAGTTAAGCGCGATTCAGCTCAATTATTAGTCTCAAATTTCCCGCTGGGTAGGATTTTTTTGTTGTACTTGATGTTTTCGCTAGGGGTTTAGTGTATTATATTAAGTTATGAACATCACATATGGTTTTCCATAGCAACGAAGGAGTGCACATAGATGATCACTGACAACGATGTAAATCAACTCAATGAAATTGAAAATCAGGAATGGCGTGATTCTCTTGATTATGTCCTCAAGGAACAAGGCCCCGAACGAGTCAGACAGTTATTACGGCAGTTGCAGATTAGGGCCCAGGAACAGGGCGTCAGTATTCCCTTCACCGCCAACACACCCTATATAAATTCAATCCCTCTTGACCAGCAACCGGTATTTCCCGGGAACCGTGAGCTGGAACGACGGATAAAGTCAATTATTCGCTGGAATGCAATGGCGATGGTTGTTAGGGCCAACCGGGAATCTTCAGGTATTGGTGGCCATATTTCAACGTTTGCTTCGGTCGCCACATTGTGGGAGATCGGGTTTAATCACTTCTGGCGTGGCCGAACGGATGATTTCCTTGGTGATATGGTGTATTTCCAGGGCCATGCCGCACCGGGAGTTTATTCCCGCGCTTATCTCGAGGGGCGCTTGAGCGAATCTGATCTGGAAAACTTCCGTCGTGAACTCAGTGGCGAAAAGGGTTTGTCGTCTTATCCTCACCCCTTCCTGATGCCGGACTTCTGGGAATTCCCTACCGTATCCATGGGCTTGACGGCTATCAGCGCTATCTATCAGGCGCGTTTTAATCATTACCTGGTTGATCGTGGTTTGCGTAAAGGTAGTGGCCGTAAAGTTTGGGCGATGTTGGGTGATGGTGAGATGGATGAACCAGAATCCTTAGGGGCCATTACCCTCGCTTCACGAGAAAATCTCGATAACCTCATCTTTGTTATCAACTGTAACCTGCAACGGCTCGATGGTCCGGTACGGGGTAACGGTAAGGTTGTTCAGGAACTGGAAGCTGCTTTCCGTGGTGCTGGCTGGAACGTCATCAAGGTGCTGTGGAGCCATGATTGGGACCATTTGCTCGATGCAGATAAAAGCGGCAAGCTCGTGCAGCGCATGGATGAGGTTCTTGATGGTGAAATGCAGCGCTATACGCCTAATAATGGGGCCCATATTCGTAAGGATTTCTTCGGTAAATATCCGGAAACTCTGGAGCTAGTCAAAGGTTATAGTGATGAACAGCTGGGGGCCTTTAAGCGTGGTGGTCACGATCCGGAAAAAGTCTATGCTGCCTTTAAGGCTGCCGTAGAACACAAAGGGTCACCCACAGTTATTCTGGCCCAGACGATTAAAGGTTATGGTCTTGGCGAAGCGGGAGAGGGCAAAAATATTACTCACTCGCAAAAGAAGCTGAACGAAGCCGAATTAAAAGAGTTCCGTACCCGGTTTAATATACCGATCAGTGATGACGATATTGCCCATGCTCCTTTCTACAAGCCCGATGAAGATAGTCCGGAGATGAAATACCTGCGCGAGCGGCGTTTTGCGCTGGGGGGGAGTTTGCCACGCCGTTTCGATGGTAGTCGCCCTATGGCCTGCCAGACCGACTGGCTGGTACGCGAATACCTGGGGGGCTCAGGTGACCGCGAATTAGCGACAACGATGGCTTTTGTCCATCTTTTGGCAAAGCTGATCAAGGATGATGAGGTCGGTAAGATGATTGTGCCGATTGTCCCTGATGAAGCGCGAACCTTTGGAATGGAATCTCTCTTTCGCCAGGCAGGTATCTATAGCCATGCTGGCCAGCTGTACGAACCAGTCGATAAGGGCAGTCTCCTGTTCTACAACGAAAAGAAGACCGGAGCAATCCTTGAAGAAGGGTTAAGTGAAGCCGGATCCATGGCCAGTTTCATTGCCGCCGGTACCGCATATTCCAATAATCAGGTGCAAACCATTCCATTTTATGCGTTCTATTCTATGTTCGGTTTTCAGCGTGTTGGTGATCAGATCTGGCAAGCCTGTGATAGCCGCGCCCGGGGCTTTTTGATTGGTGCAACCGCTGGTCGTACCACCCTGGCTGGCGAAGGCTTACAGCATCAGGATGGTCATAGTCATGTGCTAGCGCTGGCACCAACCCGGGTTAAAGCATATGACCCGGCATTTGCCTTTGAACTGGCGCTGATTGTTCAGGAAGGTCTGAACCGCATGTATTGCCATCAGGAAGATCTCATTTATTACCTGACGGTTGGCAATGAAACTTATCAGATGCCTGCGATGCCAGAAGGTGCAGATGTTCGCTCCGGAGTGTTGAAGGGGATGTATCGCTTCAGTAAAGCGCCTAAAAAGAAGGGGCAACAAAAGGTCCATTTACTGGGTAGTGGTTCTATCCTTAACGAAGTGATCAAGGCTCAAAAGATGCTGACTGAAAACTATAATGTATCTGCTGATGTCTGGAGCGTGACCAGTTACAAAGAAATCTATCAAGATGCTGTCGAGGCTGAGCGTTGGAATCTGCTGCATCCCGATCAGGAACCACGTAAACCTTATGTGCAGGAACTACTAGAGAAGGAAGAGGGGATTTTTATCGCTGCTTCTGACTACATGAAGGTCTTGCCTGCAACTATTTCTCAATGGTTGCCAGGGCCGATTCATTGCCTTGGAACTGATGGCTTTGGCCGTAGTGATGGCCGGGAAGAGCTCCGTGATTTCTTTGAGGTTGATGCGCGTTACGTGACGGTTGCAGCTCTTTATCGCCTGGCAAAATCAGGTCATGGCTCTCTTGAAGATGTTGCCAAGGTGATTGCTGAGCTGAAGATTGATCCCGATAAATTAAACCCGCATCAGGACTAGAGGATAATTTATGTCTATAGAAATTGTTGTTCCGGAAGTATCCGACGGCGTTAAATCTGGCACCGTTATTTCGGTTCTTGTTTCTGTTGGGGATGCTGTTGAGGAGGATCAATCCCTGATTGAATTTGAAACTGATAAAGCGGTAGTGGCAATCCCTTCGCCTCAGGCTGGTGTTGTTAAAGAGCTACGCGTTGAGGAAGGCGATAGTGCCGCTGTTGGAGCTGTCATTGCTATTCTTGATGGCGCCCAAAGCTCTACGGCGACAGAACCAGAAGCAAAACCTGCTGAAGAACCAGTGGTCGAACCACAACCCTCTTCAGCAGTAAGCCAGGCGCCACCATCCGCTCAGCCATCAACACCGGCTTTTGCACCCGAACCATTACCAACCAGTGCTCCGAGTGTTGATCTGACCAGTATCAGACGCGATGACCTGGTTGCCCCGGCAGCACCATCAGTAAGGCGTATTGCCCGAGATCTGGGTGTTGATATTTATCAGGTTCAGGGCAGTGGTCCGGGTGGCCGTATCAGTGAAGAGGATGTGCGCGCGTTTGTTAAAAAATCGATGCAAGAGCTACAGGGTGGTAAAGTCAATGCTGTCTCTGCAGCTGAGTTTCGTGGTCTGCATGCCCAGCGGCCATTGCCTGATTTCACCAAGTGGGGTGCTGTCACGCGTGAACCACTTTCACGAGTACGTGAGGTGACTGCTGATGCTATGGGTTATGCCTGGTCAACCATCCCTATGGTGACCCAGTACGACAAAGCTTGTATCGATGGTCTGGAAGGCTTTCGTAAAACCTATAATGGCAGTAAATCCGCGACCGTCAAGCTGACCATGACCGCTATTCTGGCCAAGGTTTGTGCTGCGGCATTGAAGGCCTTTCCTCAGTTTAACAGCAGCCTCGACCTGGCCGCTAAAGAACTGGTGTTAAAAGATTATGTCAATATTGGTGTGGCGGTCGATACACCGAACGGGCTTTTGGTCCCTGTTATTCAGGATGTTGCCGGTAAGGGCATTGAGACGATTGCGACCGATCTGAATGAACTGGCCGCAAAAACCCGTGAACGGAAGGTTAGTCCGGCAGAAATGGAAGGCGGGACCTTTACCATCAGTAACCTCGGTGGCATCGGTGGGACGAAGTTTACCCCGATTGTTTATGCGCCACAGGTCGCTATTCTAGGTGTTTCTACCTCTGCGGTTGAGCCGATCTGGAATGGTAGTGAGTTTGTGCCAAAGATGATGATGCCTTTATCTTTGACTTATGATCATCGGGTCATTGACGGTGCCGATGGTGCACGCTTCCTGCGTTTTATTTGTGAAGGGCTGGAAGAGCCGATCAAGTTACTGATGAAATAGCGGGGCGGCTTTAAATACTGATGGCCACGAAGGTCCTAAGGAACCAAGAAAACCTTTCTTTTCAACGCAGAGGCGCCAAGAAGGCAAAGGTCGTAGAGAATGTCTTTTATTTTTGACTTTAAAACCCTAAAAAAGATTTTCTCAGCGGTCTCTCCATCCCCGCGTCTCTGCGTTGAAAAAGAATTTCTTCGCGGCTCAAAAAATATAAATCCTGAACCAAAGAAATGGGGAATGTTATGTCCTTAGAAGTTATTGTCCCGGAGGTTTCTGATGGGGTGAAATCGGGAACGGTTATTTCAGTTCTGGTTGCGGTCGGAGACACGGTTGAAGAAGATCAATCGCTGATCGAGTTTGAAACGGATAAAGCCGTGGTTGCTATTCCATCACCACAGGCGGGAGTCATTAAGGAGCTGAAAGTGAGCGAGGGTGACACGGCTGAGGTAGGTGCGGTTATCGCCGTGTTGGACGCTGCAGGGTCAGGAGCAACTGTTCAGGAAGAACCTGCGCAGGCTGCATCTGCTCCAGAAGAGCCTGCACCTGTTGCTGCTTCTCCTGCTGCTGTACCAACCACGCCCTTAACTGATGCCGATGCTGAAATGGTTGTTATTGGTGCTGGTCCGGGGGGCTATGCTGCCGCCTTTAAGGCAGTTGAAATGGGGTTGGCAGTGACTCTGATTGATCCAGAAGAGAATCCTGGTGGTGTCTGCTTGCACCGTGGTTGTATTCCGTCGAAAGCATTGTTACATGTTGCCAAGCTGGTCTCCGAAGCAGAAGAATCAAAAGAGATTGGTGTCACTTTCGCCAAGCCAAAAATTGATATTGACCGGGTTCGTGACTGGAAGAATGAGGTCATCGGCAAGCTGACAGGTGGGCTTGGTGGCAAGGTGAAACAAAAACAGATTACCTATATTCAGGGCACGGCAAAGTTTAAAAATGCTACCACTCTTGAGGTCAAAAAAGTAACGGGAGAAACGAGTGAGTTAACATTTAAGCAAGCTATTCTTGCTACTGGTTCGCGGCCGATCATGTTGCCCGGTGTTGAGCCTGGCAGCTCACGAATAATTGATTCTACTGGTGCTCTGGAATTAGCTGATGTTCCAAAATCTCTCCTGGTTGTCGGGGGTGGCTATATTGGTCTCGAACTTGGCTCGGCCTATGCCGCCATGGGGAGTAAGGTGTCTGTGGTTGAAATGACCGATGGTTTATTGTCCGGTTGTGACCGGGATCTGGTATCGGTGCTTAAACGGCGTCTGGACAAAAAGTTTGAGGATATTTTCCTTAAGACCAAAGTGGTTGAACTCAAAGAACAGAAAAATGGTGTCGCTGTCACCTTGGAAGATAAAAAGGGGGAGCAAATTAATAAGCGTTTCGATAAAGTGCTTATCTCCATTGGCCGCTGCCCCAATACCGAAAATCTAGGCTTGGAAAATACGGCGATAGAATTAACCGAAAAGAAATTTATCAAGGTTGATGGTCAACAGCGTACCGGCGAAACCCATATCTTTGCCATTGGCGATATTGCTGGGGAACCGATGTTGGCTCATAAAGCCTATGGTGAAGCGAATGTAGCAGCGGAAGTTGCTGCGGGACATAAGGCGGTATTCGATCCGCGTGCTATTCCGGCGGTAGTCTTTACCGATCCGGAAATTGCCTGGTGCGGTCTGACCGAAACTGCTGCCCGAGAGCAGAAGATCAAGGTCAAAACTACTAAAATGCCATGGCGTGGTAATGGCCGTACCCTGACCCTGGGGCGTGATGATGGTATGACCAAGCTGATTGTTGATCCCGAAACAGATCGTGTTTTGGGCGTTGCAGTGGCTGGTCCAGGAGCAGGCGAGCTGATTGCTGAAGGAGTGGTTGCTATGGAAATGGCAGCGGTCTCTGAGGACCTGCGCAAAGCGATTCATCCGCATCCAACTCTTTCAGAAACAATTTATGAAGCGGCTGAGATGCTGTTTAAACCTTGATTTTTCATTAATTATAACATGATGTCACCTTTAACTTTTTGAAATTAGGCCTTTTTGTCCTGAATTTGAGGCGTTGTAATTGTGTTAAGCGCTTAACATGTATTCAGGACAGCGGTGAGTTTTAACCAATAATATCTGGCAACCAATTTGCCATTGTGTTACCAAAGGTCCTGTTTGTAGCAGGGCCTTTGCTGTTTTTGAGCTCTGTTGACATGGAATAGATGTTTCATTTTTTGAGTTTATAAAAAGCTAAAAGAGGGGATAAAATACATGAAGCAGATTACAGCGACGACCAAGCTCACCGGAGTTATTGGCTCCAACGTTATTAACAGCAAGTCACCAGCGATGATGAATGCCGCATTCGCCAGTCTGGGACTTGATTACTACTTTTTACCACTCAATATTGCTCCCACCGATTTTGCTGATGTCATTCGTGGTGTGGCAAAAATGAACTTTGCCGGTTTGTCGGTGACCCTTCCTTATAAAATTGAAATTCTGAAATACCTTGATGATATCGACCCTTTGGCCAAAGTCATTGGCGCCGTTAATGCGGTCAAAATTGAAAATGGTAAAATTAAGGGGTTTAATACCGATGGAGAAGGGTTTGTCACAGGCCTTGAACAGGATCGCAACCTGGTGATTAAAGATCATCGTTACTTTATCGTTGGCGCTGGGGGTGTTGCCCGGGCAATTTTAGCCGTTTTAGCTTCACGTAAACCGGCTAAAATTTATTTGACCAATAGAACTTTGAGTAAAGCAGAGGAACTGGCTGAGCAGATTAATCGCGATGTTTTCCCCTGTTGCGAAGCGGTTCCTTATGATGAGAACATCAAAGATACCCTGGCAAACTGCTCTGTCGTTATTAATGCAACCAGTGCCGGTATGGCGCCGGACATTGACCAGAGCCCGTTTGATTTATCTTATTTACACACGGAGCTCAAATTGGTTGCCGATGTTATCTATTCACCACTAAAAACAGGGTTGCTTGAAGCCGCCGAGCGTTTGGGATGTGATATTATCAATGGGCAGAGTCAGCTTTATCATCAGGGCAAGATCGCTTTTAAAATCTGGACAGGGCAGGAAGCCCCAGCAGATGTAATGTCTGCTGCTATTTACGGATGAGTTTTCAGCCGGAAACGGCCCTTTTTCGTTGTGGCTGTGTCAATCTGCGGTCTTGCTTGTGCGACGTAAAGTACTACGTCTTAAGCGCAAGCCCTTGATTTCCTAGCCACAACAAAAAATTGTTCGTTTCCAATCTGAAAACTAATACATACAGTTGATTGATTTCCTTGCTTACGAAGAAAGTTGCATTATTCTAAATTAGAAACTTTCTAGTCGCGTTTTCTGGTGGAGCAGGTGTTGGGTTAGAAAGGAGAAGTGCTAAAGTGGCATCATTAGATTTTGAACTTGAAAAACATCACTTTCGTACTTTTTACGATGAAAATCGTGTCATTCTTGAAGAGGCAAAAAATGCCTGTATTAGTGCTGTTGTTCTGCTATTAAAACAATTCGATATTGGCGAAATTACTAAGGTGGAAGGGCGGGTTAAAAAGCGTGAAGAATGTATTAAAAAGTTTCAGCGCAAGTACCAACACCGTCTTGAAAGTGATGAGCAGCCTTACGAAATCAAAGACTACCTGTCGGATCTGATCGGCATCAGAGTTGTGTGTATTTACGAAGATCAGATCTCTCGCATTGCTGATGCTCTTGGTGGCCAGTTCGATATTCTTAATATTACCGATAAAATTTCGGTACAGGAAAAAAATCCCGATATGTTTGGCTATAAAGGCCTGCATATGGATTTAGAGTATAACCAAAAAATCAGTGCTGCTGCCTCTGAACACGGAGTCTTGTTCGGGATCAAATTTGAGGTTCAGATTCGTTCTTTAATTCAGGACGCCTGGAGTGTTCTTGATCATAAAATCAAATATAAAAAATCAATCCCGGCTGATTTGAAACGGCGCATCAATGTTCTGGCTGCACTCTTTGAACTGGCTGACCGTGAATTTATCGAAATTCGCAATGCGACCAGTGCTTTATTACAGCAGGAAACAGAGCTTCCGGTCACCGACCAACAAAACGTAGATGAGGTAAAAACAGGCACTACGGTCAGCAGTAAACAGATTAATGCGTTTAATTTTCTGCGTGTGGCCAGCCATTTTTTCAAAGATTTTGATTTTAAGGATTACAAGGTTGATAACTTTGTGCAAGAAATTCTGCGTTTGGACAAAAATTTCAGTCGCGCTGATTTGCACCAGGGATTGGTTGATCATATTAAAAAGGTGAAAGAATATCGGGAAGAGTTTTTGGACAACAACCCGGACTATTCTTTCGGTCCTTACACGACCATTCGACATTGTTTGTTTTTACATGATCAGGAGCACCTCGATCGGATTTTGTCACGTGGTCCGCGAGAACGCTTTAAGCAGTGGCTTGAGTAACATCGTTGATTGTTTGTTATCAATCTCAAAACTAAAAGTGAGTTCGAAGCGCCAGATGAAAAACAACATCTGGTGCGGAATCGACAATAATGTCTTCGCTGACACCCAGGTCGAGACTGGTCTTTGCGCTTAAATCGATGCTGCCGCCAAAAGCCAATTGAACTGATTCGCTCAGTTCTGTAAAACTACTGTCATAGAAGGCGCTATGGCCGTCGAGCTGGGCTTTAAAGGCTACCGCGGAGAAAGCTTGCCAGGCAAGCCCCAGGCTGCCAAACCCGACAATGTTGCGCTGCTGATCAGAGAGTACGTCACTGTCTGTCATAAGTAACATGCCTCCAGAGGCAAACAGGGCGATGGTCTCCTGGCGGTAGAAATGGGAGCTGCTTAACCACAGTGCCAGGTCGGTGCTACCACTTCCCAGTAATTTTTCTTCATTGCCGGTAGGCAATTTCAGGCTACCGCGTAGCGCCAGGTGATGTTTATCTCCGGGGCCTCCCATCAGTCGATAAGCAGCGGTAAATCTGACATCCCCAAGACCATTTTCTTTATCGCTTAAGAGTAAGTCAGAGTCATTATCGTGATAACTGTAGCTGAACTGGTCGTCTGCGACATCGTCGCGTTCGCCTTGAGGCAGGTTAAATGTGTTATGCCACTCACGGATAAAGTTATCTAAAAAACCCGCACTATGTTGTATGTAAGGAATCTCCAGACCAATTTCAAAGTCGCGGCCGAGTCCCCGTTTAACTGCCAAAGCATAACGATAGGTTTCGCCATCAAGGTTGATGTTGGCCTCACTATGTTGCGACGAGCTACATAAGCTGGCTACATCAACACGTAGTTCAAGTTCTGTTTGACCTGAGGAAACTAATGTGCCAGGGGTGGTTACAGGTAAGCCATAGATGGCAACCAGAGGGTTCTGGTTAAACGTCGTCAGCGGTACCAGCGGCCTGGCAAATGCAGGTAAGATCATTCCCCAAGCACCGCAGAAAATGGTTAACAGGATGATTCTGATGGTTGCCATGATATCTCCTTTGTCATTGCATAAATCGAAGGGCATCCCACCCCGAAATTAGTTGCTGTGTTGTTAGTGTTTTTTGCTCTGCTGGCGTCTGATCTTTTTCAATTGCTTATGAAATACTTCTGTAATTGCACTGATTGCTTCGAGTTGATGTTCCGAAAAGCGATTTTGTTGTTTAGAGCAGAATATCAGTACGGTACGCATGGCGCCCCGTTCATAACAGGCTTTAGCAATATAGGAATAAATTCCTTTAGGGACAAACAGCATCCAGTCAATAGCTTTAATACTCTGGCGCGTATCTGAAACAATCAGGTAATCGAGATGATCTTTGGCAATATTTTCAGCAATGGTTCCAGCATAAGCAAATTGGCTGCCAGGGTTCAATGGTTCTTTGAGTTCCCCTTTAGCGTAGACGAAGACTTTATTCTTGCGCGCATAGATATCTGAATACATCACAGCGTCTAAGCTAGAGAATAATTCTTTTTGAGCGTAGATGCTTTCGAGCATGGCATCGATTGTCCAAAGCGTTTTCAGGTCACAGCAAAGCATGGCGATGGCTGTTTTTCTCGCCACTTTATTCTTTTCTGTCAGAGGCTTTTCCGGGGGGGAGATGTCTTGTTGTGGTGCGCAGATGGTCTTGAGGCTCTGGATCTGGGAGCTGATCTCCTCGATGGCTCCATCATAGTAGCGAGTATCAGCCGATGGCCAACCAACCAGCTTAAACCAAAGAATCCTACCTTTATCGGCAACCCGAAAAACAAGTTGAACTGGCCGTCGCTGAGCAATGTCTGATAAAGCTTGCTCCAGGGCAGCATGGTCATCAGGGTGGAGAATTTTCTTACGATAGTTCTGATCGCTGAAAAAGCGCCAATTGTCAGCACAGATAAGACTTTCAGGGCCTTGATTCAGGCGGTGGTATTTGGTGGTAGATAAATCGAGCTGCCACATAAGCAGTTTCATTTTATCCAGAGTGGAGATGATAAGATCAAGGGTCTGGCTCGTCATAGAACATCCAGAAGCTGAAGGTTTGTATATGAGCATAAGCCATGAAACGAAAATGTGTCGCCATGGGAGTTATTTCCCTTTGTTGTGTGAATAATTTTAGCACTTTTTCTTCCTGTTTTCTTTGCTTAAAACGCAAATTTTTCAACCGAAGATTCTTTTTCCGCAAAAGTTGCCGGTGATTTGGTAGAACCAAAATCACAAAAATCATGCTTTTGTTGACAAATTGGTCGACCAAAATAAAATTTAAACGAGGTTAAATTCGTTAAGCTGTTGTTCGTTTGCTGACCCAATATAAGGGTGATCACTATGCGTAGGTTGGCCTCGGAAAGAGATGAAGATAACTATTCCTTTAATAAGGAAGAATGGCTTGAAAGCCTGCTTCTACAGCGGATTTTTGCCGGTTATTGGGCGTTAGGGGAACGCCTTCCAGCGGAAAGAACACTGGCTAATGAGCTGCATGTCAGCCGCAATACCCTGCGTGGGGCACTGCGGCGGTTAGAGACACGCGGTATGGTTGAGGCTCGTCAGGGGAGTGGCTATTATTTACAGTCCACTTGTTTAATGACCAGCGCCAATGTCGGGCCTGCAGAAGAATCGTGTGAACGCCTTATGGCTCGCTTTGAAGCTGCTTATCTGTTTTTACCGGGGGTTGTCGCCCTTGCCGCGACGAGTATATCTGACGCCCAGTTGACTCAGCTGGAAGAATGTACCGTCAGCCTGAGCAAATCTGTTTTTGCTAAAAACATCCGTCAGTTTAAGGAATCGGCCCGGATCTTTTTTCAAATCATTGGTGCCGGAACGCATAATCAGATCATCGAGGAAATGGTCTCTTCATTCTGTGTCAGTTCAACCATGATGTTTCCTGGTTTTGTCTCTTTTGAAGATACGCAGCAGCAGAAATTGTTTGCCGATTATGTATTGATCTTCAATGCCTTGAAAAAAAGAGATATTGACGAATCGGTACGTTGCGTTAAACAGAAAATCATAAACACCTGTGTCGCTTTTTCTGAACTGAAAGGCGTTGTTTTGCCACCATCAATAGTAACGGCAAAGCATGAACTGAACTGCTAAGGAGTTACCATGACCGAGAAGCTCAGCAGAAAACAGTTTTTTCGTCACGCATTGGTGCAAATGGCTCAGTTCTCCAGCGAATTGCATACCGCCCTTCACCCTTTCGACACCCTCCCTTCTGAAGCGTCAGATGATCACTTAGGTGCCGATTTACCTCCAGAACTCCTTATTGCAGAAGCTGAGCGATTGGGCATAGATCCAACCGATAAGGCTGCGGTGGCTGCCGCATTAGCAGAAAAGTTACAACAACCACAACCATAAGATTTTAATGCAAGTTGATCTGATCGGTGCCGCGAGGGATATCCTAAATTGACGAGGAGGTCAGTATGGAACGGTATGGTGCAGGTTTCCTTGAAGAACGCAAACTTGAAAAGCGGTGGGCAGGGCCGATTCCGGCGCTGGTCAGTATCGTCGCTTTGTTTGCTGTGTTTTACGCCACCTGGTGGGTTTTTCAGGATCCCCGTGGTTACATGCGTATGTATACGCCCTATGTTGGCTATATGTACTGTCGCTGGTGGTTGATTATGATGATCTGGATGGTCTACATTTTCAACTATTGGCCCTTTAAACGCAGTTGGCTGGAAAACGCGCATCCGCTCTATAAAGGAGTGGTGTTGACCCTGGTTTCCGTTGCTATTCTGCTGGTGTTGATTAAGGGCTTTTTTGAAGGGTTCCTCGGCAATTATGGTCTTGCCTATTTTAATCCTGAGCAACTTGAGAAGTTACCAGGCATAACCAGCTTTTTTGCTATCGAGTATGCATCGTTAGCTATCTTGATGTTTGCCGCCATTGCTTCCTGGCTGTCACCGGCCTGGGTGGTTGCTTTTGAAGAAGCTCCCTGGCAGAAACTGAAGCAACCTGCTAAAGGTTTCAGTATTCTGGTGATGACCTTCTTTCTCTCGACTTTAGTCTATTTTGTTACCATGCATCCACACATGGGTATTCTGTATGATCCATGGCAATACTTCACCTCTATAGCACCACCTTATTGGGAGCAGTTCGCTGATACGGTCTCGGGTAATTTTCATGTCGGCTGGATTATGTGCTGTACCGTGGTGGTCTGGCTGGTTGAAACCATCTGGGAGCGCTATCCCTTTAATCTGATCAAAAATGATTGGGGACGTCGTTTTGCCTGCTTCTTCGGTATCATCCTCATTGCTTTTGCTATGCATTTCTTCTTCTATTTTGCCCAGGAACTGACCTTTGGTGAAGCGATTCGTGGAACCCGGCGTGGTTTTGCTCCTGATTGGCGCTGGTTGCATGTAGGCGAAATGGCTATCTTCATGCTGGTGCCAGCCCTGTTCCTCAACTTCTATTTTGGTAACTGGCCGCGCAAGTTCAGTATGCCGGTTAATGTCATGGTGCGTACTATTATTACCGTTGTCGCTGCCATTCTTCTTTACATTGTGTATTACAAAACCTCACACCTGTTCCTTGGCACGCAAAAGGGCATTTCTCATCCCCAACAGTTCCCGATGATTCCGATGATCTGGCTGGTGAATCTGATGTTGGTACAGCACTGGTTTATGGATAATTGGCCGGGCTGGAAACTGGTGGTGAAAAGTGAAGAAGAGCTGGCTGCTGAACAGGCTGAGTATCGAGCCCAAATTGAGGAGATCAAACCGACCCGTCAATTTGGCATTGGTCTCAGTGCCGGTACTGTAATGGGGGTGGTGTTCTTTTTTATCACCGTGTGGGCTTTACCGTATTTTTATGCATCTATCGATCTGATCAAGTAGGAACGGAGGTGATGATATGGCTGATAACATGAAGCGGCGTGATTTTCTTAAAGGTGCGACTACGGGTGTTGGGCTTGGTATGCTTGGCGCCATGGGCATTTATTCCTACTCACCCATGCGGAAAGAGAATTTCCCGCAGGTTGCGCGCAAGATGACCGATATCGGGGTGTGTAAAAGCGTTACCGTGACCAATATCAGTGAGACCAGCTGGTTCGAAAACGCGACTCTTATGGCGGATATTAAAGGGGCTGGCGGGTTGCTCGTCAACCAATACGATTATAACTGGCCACCATTCGGAAATGGTAAGGGTTTGGGTAAGGGGAGCTATGAAGATGGCATGGCCAAGATCAAGCACTTGTTACCAGACAAGATTGATGAAGCCTGGCAAGTTTGTGTTGATAACTGTGTTCATCCCGAAAATGCCGGTGGCTATGCTGCTTTGGTCGATGTTGAAGAGATGTCCGGCAAGCATCGTAAGTTTTTACTCGACTCTGGTTGGGGCTATGCCTGGACCGACGAGTGTTTTAAACGTGAAGGTATCGACAAAATGCTGATGAACCGCGAGATTGAGGCGTTGTTCTTTTCTCATGAGCACTTTGATCATTTTTGGGGATTGCCGGTAACGCTCAAATATGATCCGACCATTACCATTTATATTCCGGAAGGATTTTATCCGGAAGGCTTACAATACATTAAAGATTCCGGTCACCAGGGTCAGGTTGTCACGGTTCCGAAAGGGCTTAATAAACACATTCCGGGTATGGCGACATATGTCTTTGGTATTCCAATTATCTGCCGCGTTTACGGTGAACAATCGATGTACTTTAATGTTGCAGAAAAGGGTTTAGTCAGTGTTACGGGGTGTTGCCATCAAGGGATTATCCGTTTTGCCGAGACGGCTTACAACGAGATTAAATACGAAAATGATAATTTCCATGGCATCTATGGAGGTTTGCACATCTCTCCGTTTGATGATTGGGATCCCAAATATGATGATCTGGTCATCTCCCTGAAAAATTATGGTTTCGAGCGGATAGGCTGTAACCACTGTACCGGTGTGCTATGCGCTAAAAAGTTTGTTGCTGCTGGTTATAACGTTATAGAAGGGACCGCAAAGCATCGTTCCAAAGATAAAGTGTATCTTGGCAACGGAGATCAGATTTCTTTTGGCTGATGTCTTAAGGTCACCCGGAGCTGCAGTACCTGCTGCAGCTCCGAAGCGGAGGAGCTATGCACGATCCGATTGCGACACTCTTACCCCCGGTCATTACCCGTGATGCTCGCTTAACAGCGGTTGAACTGCCGCGTGCGGTATTAATGCGGGTGAATTTTATCCCTGGTGTGCGCCAACAACTTGGCTGGCGCGGCGTCAAAGAGTGCCTGGAACCAGTCGGTGCATTGAGTGTAAAAATCACTTCAGCTTCTGGTGTCTTTGCCCTTTATCCCGAATCCTCACAAGCCAACGGTGAGCAAGGTTTAGCCATGTTCCGTATCTGTTATTTTCCTGATCCGGACGAAGAGGTTGTTGAGCAATTTTCGGTAGCAGCAGGGCTTGAGGTATTTAAAGATAATTACCTTGATCAGGTGCGTGACTTCGCGGTTAGTCAGAATTTTCTGGAATTATTCAGCATTGCAACCTTGCAGGTGGCGTATCACTCACAATACCAAACGACTGGACTCACCCTGTTGGCACCACAGCGTCATACGCTGATTAGTGCTGGTGGTATCGAGGTTTCTGGCCAATATGGGCGTCAGCAGGTTGTGGCCCCAGGGGAAATTGATCAGGATGTGGCTGCTTATGAAGTGGTTTATCCCTTTTTTGAGAATTTAGCAGCGTCGTTCAGCTTTTGTTTAGGCACTTCGCCCAGCAGTCTTCAGCAGCGTAATCGACCAGGGCGAAGTTACTGTTATTATAATGACGGCCGTTGTGTCGAACAGAAACTGCCGGGAATTAAAGATCTATCTCTTAATTTAATTTGGGGAGAGGATGGCAGTTTATCATCGATTGATTCTGATTTCCCGGAGCTGGAACTCGACTGGGCTTCACCAGCGGAGAAACCTGCCGCATATCGTGATGCTTCCTGGTGGAAAATGAATTTACGCGGAGCGCGTTTCAGCCTGGATAAAAATGCCATGGGGATCAGTGATAAGCCGAAACTCATTGTGTTGACAGGCTTCCTCGGCGCGGGGAAAACCAGTTTCCTCAACCATTTTATTGAGTATCAGGCGAGTAAAAATGCCTATGTCGCTATTGTTCAGAATGAGATCGGTGCCCAAGGATTAGATGCGCGTTTGTTGGGTCAGCATTATGCTGTTGTCGAAATGGACGAAGGCTGCGTTTGTTGTACTTTAGCTGGAAATCTTAAGCTGGCTCTTGCTGATCTTCTGACCAATTTTCAACCCGATTTTGTCGTGTTAGAAACGACAGGATTAGCCAATCCGGCAAACTTTATCAGTGAAATCTGTGAAATGAAAGATCTGCTCGCTTTCTGTTCGATTACGGCATTGTTTGATGCCTCTCAGGGAATCGCACCATTGGAAAAATACCCGGTGGCAAGAGATCAGTTAATTTTGGCGGATACCATTGTTATCAATAAGGTGGATCGGGTATCAGACGCACAATTAAGTGAACTCATGGGCAATCTTAAACAACTGAACCCATTTGCTGTGATTCATAAAACGATCTACGGTCAATGCTCTCCTGGGCAGCTGTATGGCATCAATGGCGTCGGACAGGTGGCTTTCCCTGAGGTTGCCAGTAATCTGAAAGTAAGTGGAGTTAAGCATACCGACCTGGGCATCAGTAGTGTGATGACGCCATTACCGAAAGCCATCAAGCGGGACACCTTCATTAATGCCGTCGCCGATCTTCCGGAACAGGTGCTGCGCATCAAAGGTGTTTTGCAATTTCAAGGGGAAGAAAGTCCTTCTGTATACCAATATGTTCCTGGCTCACAAGTTTTAACCCCCGCACCAGAAGATGATGCTGGAGAACGGTTCCTGATTTTTATCGGTGAAGATATTCACCAGTCGATTGCCCCGGTGTTACAAGCCTTAAGTTAAAAGAGAGAGACGGTTCTTTTGTGGCGATAGTCTCCTGCTAAATTTATTCGTCAAATTCCAAGCCAAAACTGTTATACTTGAAAAGTCTCATTTTATTGACCATCTGTATGATTTTGGCCGGATCAAGGGTTTCAACTATTTATGCTTAAGGGACTCCTCTCAACTCTTGCTATTTAATAGCGGGACGCGAATTTATGAGTAGGGGGCAGATGACAAAGGATCGATTATGACACCAGATGAAATAATCAAAAGTGTCCGCCAGTTAGTATCCCTTCCTGAAGCAGTTATTCGTGCCAGTGAACTGTTAGATGATCCTGATGCCAGCATCGAGGAAATTGGTGAGGTTATCAGTCATGATCCTGCCTTGTCAGCCCAGCTGTTGAAAATGGTGAACAGCGCCTTTTATAATTTCCCCAAGCAGATTGACACCATCTCGCGTGCGATTACCTTAATTGGTTTGGTGGAATTACGCTCTTTGATTGTCGCTTCTTCCTCTGCACGCTGCTTCGGTAGCCTTTCTTCCGATCTGATCGATATCGATGTATTCTGGCAACGCAGCGTCTTCTGTGGACTTGTCGCCAAAAAACTGGCTCAGCTGTGTAACCATAGTAGTGCCGAAACTATGTTCCTGTCCGGCTTGTTACATGATGTTGGTCGTTTGCTCCTTTATACTGCCCGGCCAGAACAAGCAGGGCAGATTTTGGCCAGCGCTGAGCAGAGTGGTGAACCGTTGACTCGCATAGAAGAGAAACAGCTTGGCTTTACCAGCCAGGAGCTTGGCGCCACTTTACTTGCCAGCTGGCAATTACCCGCTAAATTATGGGAACCGATCCGTTATCAGAATTCACCAGATCAGGCTAGTGACTTTTCCAGCGCAGCACAAATTTTGCAACTCGCAGTGACTATAACTTCCAGTGTTGATCCAGAAATTAAAACAGGTGAACCACTGGCTATCGATGACGCACTGTTGAAAAGTTTTCCTGGATGTCAGCTCGATAGTGATCAGGTTGCTACTGTCATTGCCGAAACTAATGCAGAAAGCTTTGAAGTTTTGGCTATCATCAATCCCTCTGCGACCGTCATTTATTAGCTTCTGAATTTCTTCTCAATACAGTCAGAAAAAGTTGTTGAGTTGTTTATATAAATGATCAGCTATGTCATTAATTTAATTCGCTTAACGCCGCAAGCTTCAGCTGCAGGTCAAAAATCGCTTTTAAAATCACCGTAACACTGTCAGTTAAACGGTGACCGTCTTGCACTGTAATCAGATCATCACCAAAGCGGTGACTGACGGAAATAGGAATGAGGTCATCCTGTTCGCCGTGAATAACTGTCAGTGGTGGTAAGTCACTATATGTCAATTGTTTTCCTGCTGGCCGGTTAAGGGCAGGGGCGCATAGCACGATACCGGCAACACGCTGGGGACGATATTGCTGCAGAAGCATGGCCATCAATCCGCCCATACTCGATCCCACCACCAGGTAGGGATCATTTGTCTTATCTATAACGTTACAGATTACCTGTAAACGCTCATCTTCATCCAATATGCCACTACAATCAGGCGCAGTGACATCATTGAAAACAGCTTTTAGTGCTTTGTATTTACTGCCATGTGGTCCTGATTCTAAACCATGTAAAAATAGAATTTTCATATTAGCCTTTACGTGTCAGGCAAAATTCAAAAGTACGGGTAGCAAAATTGGGGCAACTATAAAACAAAAATTTAAATTTATATAATCATTCTAACATATTTTTTTGCGTCAACCCTGGTTGACGCGTCATCTCTGGTTGACCTTTTCTGGTTGACGCAGGTTGTCGTAAGTCCATTTTCTTTTAAGGGTTTCTGTGTAACATACTGAAAATACATGGCTATAGTTATTGGAACGCTCTTTGCTCTTTGTCTTGGCCAATAAGAAACGGACACTTCATGAGACAACGGTGTTTCGCGTGTCTTGTGCAAAATTAATAGCACAGGATGCTCCTGTCGGAATTCTCCGACGTTGTGCCTGCAATGACCTATTTGTCTATTCCTGATTTTTCATTTCTGTAGCGTCATTCTCTGTTTCGAAAGTCACTGCCTGTCCTGCGACTATTTTTACGTTTAGCGACAAGGCAATAATCTTAAGCAGATAAGAGGAGAGCAACATGTCTAAGGTGTTCAACACTGCAAAGGGAAAGTTTGTATTTAGTGCCGCCCTGATCAGCCTGGTGCTGATGCTGGCAGCAACTGCGGTATCAGCCGCTGAATTTAACTGGCGCTTCGCTAACTTGTATGGTCGTGGTACTGCTTTTGGTGAGCTTTACCAAGGCCTGGCTGATGATATTGAAGAATTGTCTGATGGCCGCATCAAAGTTCAGGTTCTGTTTTCCGGCGAAGGTGTCAATGCTTCCGGATTGCTCGGTGCTGCAAAATCAGGCCTGATTACCATGGCTGCACCATTTCAATCGATGCATGCTGGTGAATTACCTGCTGGTATTGTTGAGATTGGTTTGCCCGGTGGTACTGCTGATACTGATAAGCTGTACTCCCTGTTTCATGATCAGGGTTGGGATAAAATCCTGACCGAAGCTTACGGTGCCTATGGTTTGAAATGGGTTGAACCTTACATTCAGCCACCAGTTTACATTTTGACTAAAAAGCCGATTAACTCGATTGAAGACTTCAAAGGTCTGAAAATCAGAGCACCAGGTGCTTACGGTAAATTCCTGCGTAACCTGGGTGCTTCACCGGTTTCTCTGGCTTGGAGTGAAATCTACACCAGCCTCGCCACCGGCGTTATTGATGGTTCTATCGGTAGTAACATGATCGACCACCGCGATGGTAACCACGTTGAGGTTGCCAAGTACATGTACAAACTTCCTCTTGCCGGTGCTCAGGTATTGTCCATTGTTGTTAACCAACGCGCTTGGGACAAACTCCCAGACGATCTGAAAGAAGTGGTTTGGGAAGCAACCAGACGTCACGCAAAAGCTCAGCTGGAAAAATCACGTCAGTGGGAAGCTGAAGCTGTTGCTGAAATGGAGTCTAAAGGACTCAAGTGGAGCCCAGAACCAAGCGAAGGCGACAAAGCTGCCTGGACCCAAGCCGGTTCTACTTTGTGGGATGAATATGCCAAGCATGATTCATACAGCAAGCGTCTCATCGATATCCTCAAAAAAGAACAATAAGCTAGTTTTCATCCGGAAACGGCCCTTTTCCGCTGTGGCTGCGTCAATCTGCGGGCTTGCTTGTGCGACGTAAAGTACTACGTCTTAAGCGCAAGTCCTTGATTTCCTTGCCACAACGAAAAATTGCTCGTTTCCAATCTGAAAACTGAGTAGTCGCGATTTAGAGTTTCCGGATGTCAACAAGTTAGATATTGACCACGAGCCCTGTTCCGCAGGGCTCGTATTTATTGCATTCCTATAGGTAAGATCATGTTTACATCAGCATTACGCGGATTTTGTAATCTCAGCGAATTTATTGTCAGAATGGGTGGTTATGCTGCCGCAGCGCTTATGCCGATTCTCGCAATTATCGTCTCTTTCGAAGTCTTTTCGCGTTATTTTCTAAACCACCCAACAGTCTGGGCTTTCGACATGTCTCTATTTCTGTTCGGTTATGTCGCCTCCCTTGGGGGAGCATATGCCCAACAGAAGCGAGCTCATATTACCGTCGATATCTTTTATCAAAAAGTGTCTCCTAATGCGCGCCGGATTTTTGATCTTCTCTCATTTTCTCTGGCCATCTTTTTCTTGATTCTGATGGTGTACGTCAGTATCGACAAATTACAGGACGCACTTAAATTTGATATCAGACGGCAGAGCGAATGGGCACCGTTAATGTTTCATTTCTGGATCATGACCATCGTTGCCAGCAGTCTGTTTATTCTGCAGCTCGGTAAAGACATGATTTGTGATCTGTATGTTCTGGTCACCGGAAAAAAATTGTTAAAGGCAGGAGAATAGACATGGGAATCGAAGCTCTTACCGGCGTCTTGTTACTTGGAATCGCCGTATTTTTCATCCTGGGGGCCCCGGTTGGTCTGGCCTTGGGTGGTATTGCCATGGGTGTTGGCTATTTTACCTGGGGAGATGCCGTTTTTAACGTTATTCCGACCACAATTGAATCAACCTATTTCAGTTTTATTCTGCTGGCGATTCCCCTCTATATTTTCATGGGCCAGTTTTTTACCCGCTCCGGCATTGGTGACGCTATGTTCGATGCCAGCCAGATGGTTATCGGTAAGGTCAAAGGATCATTGGCTATCAGTGTCGTTATCGTCTGTTCCATGATTGGTGCCATGGTCGGTATTATCGGGGCCGGTATTATGACCTCTGGTAGTATTGCTCTTGGTCCCATGCTTGATCGTGGTTATAACGAGCGTCTTGCACTGGGCGTCATTATGGCAGGCGGTGCGCTGGGGATTCTTATTCCGCCAAGTATTCCGATGATCATGTTTGCCGCATCGACCCACAATTCCATCGGGCGTATGTTCGTTGGTGCGTTGATGCCTGCATTGTTGACTGTCTGCTTGTTGATCGCTTATATCGTTGTCAGTTGCAAGCTAGATCCATCCAGAGCACCAATTTCTGATGCTGACTCAGCTAACCTGAAGCGCCCTATGGGGGAAAAAATCCGTATTGCCCGTGATGGTTTCCTTGCCATGCTGCTGATCGTTGTTGTTCTGGGCAGTATTATTACCGGAATCGCCACACCGACCGAATCTGGTGCCCTGGGCATTGTTGGCGCTGTGTTGCTGGCAATTGTATTTAAACGTTTCAAAGTCAAAATGTTCATGTCTGTCAGCCTGCAGACCTCCATGCTGGTCAGTGTTGCCATGTGGATTATCCTGGGTGCATCGGTATTCAGTAATTTCCACCTGCTGATGGGCGTTCAGTCCATGGTTGCAGACTTTACCGGCAGCCTGGATCTACCCCCGATCATGATCATTATCATGTTCCAGATCATCATGATTCTGCTCGGTTTTGTTATTGATGAATTCATCATCGTTCTGATGTGTGCACCGCTATTTACTCCGGTTGCCGTCTCCCTTGGTTATGACCCGATCTGGTTTGGCGTGCTGATGATTCTGAATATCCTCATTGCGGTTCAAACTCCACCCTATGGTTTTGCCTTGTTCTATCTGAAGGGCATCGCGCCGCCAACGGTCGGCATGGGAACTATTTACAAGGCGGTTATTCCGTTTGTCATGGTCAACTTCACGGTTCTGGTGCTGTGTATGTTCTTTCCTAAGATCATTACCTGGCTGCCCAACCTGGTGTTTGGCTGATTTTGATACAGAACACAGAATTCTTCACAACTATACTAATTATTAAGGAGTACAATCATGCTGAAAAAAGCAGATAAAACCCAGGCTCTGATTCAGAAAAAAGAACAGTACGTTGCTAACGGAATTTCCGCCCTTTATCCGATGATTATCGAGTCCGCCAAAGGTGCCGAGGTCAAGGATCTGGAAGGAAACACGTATCTCGATTTTTATGGTGGTATCGGCGTTATTAATGCTGGCCACTGTCCGGAGAGCGTTGTTGCTAAAATTAAGGAACAAGCCGATAAGCTGCTCCATTCCTGCTTTATGGTCGGTATGTATGAATCCTACATTGAACTGGCTGAAAAATTGTGTCACATCGCACCTGGTGATTCTCCTAAAAAAGCCATGTTCGTTAACAGTGGTGCTGAAGCAGTCGAGAATGCGGTAAAAATTGCTAAAGCTTATACCAAGCGTCAAGGTGTTATCTCATTCGAAGGTGGTTTTCACGGTCGCACCTTGATGACCATGAGTCTGACCAGCAAGGTCAAACCTTACAAGCATGAATTTGGTCCTTTTGCTCCAGAAACCTATAAGGTTCCTTACCCTAATGCGTACCGCAGCCAGTTGCATGTATCAGCAGAGGACACCTGCCAAGCTCATCTGGATTACTTTGAGCGCTTTTTTATCTCCGAAGTTGCTCCTGAAAGCATTGCGGCGATCATTATTGAACCGGTTCAGGGCGAAGGTGGTTTTATTGTGCCGCCTAAGGGCTTCCTGAAAGGGCTGAAAAAGATCTGTGAAAAATATGGCATCGTTATGATTGCGGATGAAGTTCAGTCCGGTTTTGCCCGTACCGGTAAAATGTTTGCCTGCGAGCACTTTGATGTCGAACCCGACCTGATCACCATGGCTAAAGGGATCGGTTCCGGTATGCCATTGTCCGCGGTGGTCGGCAAAGCTGAAATTATGGATGGTCCGACTGCTGGCCAGATTGGTGGTACCTATGGTGGTAATCCGGTCGCTTGTGCCTCGGCCTTGGCGACCATCGAACTGATGGAACAGGAAGATTTACCAGCACGTGCCGAAAAAATCGGTGCCAAAATTAAATCTACCATGGTCGATCTGCAGCAAACATTCCCGCAAATTGGGGATATCCGTGGTCTTGGTGCCATGGTTGCAATCGAGCTGGTTAAAGATCCAGAGACCAAGGAACCTTACAAAGATGCTGTCTCTGCGATCATTACCGAATGCTTCAAGCGTGGCATTTTGTGTATGAATGCAGGAATTTATGGCAATGTTATCCGCTTCCTGCCACCAACCGTCATGACTGACGAACAATTGGAGCAAGGGATGAAGGCTTTTTCTGAAGCAGTTGCCGCCGTGTTGGCTAACAAATAAAAATCTGCTCCCAGGCTGTTCTATTCTGGTCTAAATGTAGTAATGTTTATGACAGAGTATACGCATGTAGATTAAAAAATAATTTAAATGAATCTTCAGGAGGAAACATTGAGTACCTTCAAACTAACTGACGAATCTCTATTTCGTCAGCAATGCTATATTGACGGTCAGTGGTGCGATGCAGATAGTAGCGCGACTTTAGACGTAACCAATCCAGCTACAGGTGAAGTATTAGGTACTGTTCCTAAAATGGGTGCCGAAGAAACCAAGCGTGCTATTGCCGCTGCTGAAAAAGCTATGCCCGCATGGCAGGCAAAGACGGCACAGGAACGTTCTGTTATTCTGCGTAAGTGGTATGAACTGCTGCTGGAAAACCAGGAAGACCTGGCTATTTTGATGACTGCCGAGCAGGGCAAGCCGTTGGCTGAATCTCGTGGTGAAATCGTTTATGCGGCTTCCTTCATCGAGTGGTTCGCTGAAGAAGGCAAGCGTATTTATGGTGATATTATTCCTTCTCACCAGAATGATAAGCGCATTGTCGTGCTGAAGCAGCCGATTGGTGTCTGTGCAGCAATCACCCCATGGAACTTTCCGTCAGCCATGATTACCCGAAAAGCTGCCCCAGCGTTTGCTGCTGGTTGCGCTATGGTACTGAAACCTGCCAGTGCGACACCATTTTCGGCCCTTGCTTTGGCTGAACTGGGTGAACGTGCTGGTTTGCCAGCCGGTTTGTTCAGTGTTGTGACCGGATCTTCTGGTCCTATTGGCGATGAGCTAACCAGTAATCCAGTGGTTCGTAAACTGACCTTCACCGGCTCCACTGAAGTCGGTAAGACCCTGACAGCGGCCTGTGCTGGCACCATGAAGAAAGTCTCCATGGAGCTTGGCGGTAATGCACCATTCATCGTTTTTGATGACGCTGACCTTGATGATGCCGTTGAAGGGGCTATTGTCTCCAAGTACCGTAACACCGGGCAAACCTGCGTTTGTACCAACCGCTTCCTGGTTCAGGATGGTGTTTACGATGCCTTCGCTGAAAAGCTGGCCGTAGCCGTTGAGAAGATGAAGGTTGGAGACGGTCTAAAAGGGGAAACCCAGCAGGGGCCTCTGATTGACATGGGTGCTTTAGAAATCGTTGAAGAGCATATCTCTGACGCCGTTGGCAAAGGCGCCAAAGTTGTCACCGGTGGTGCTCGTCATGAACTGGGTGGTTCCTTCTTTAAACCAACCGTTCTGGCTAATGTCGACCCCAGTATGCGCATTGCTAAAGAAGAAACCTTTGGCCCGGTTGCTCCACTGTTCCGTTTCAAGACCGAAGCTGAAGCCATCCAGATGGCTAATGATACTGAATTCGGCCTCGCTTCTTACTTTTACACCAAAGACCTGGGTCGTACCTGGCGTGTTGGTGAAGGTTTGGAATATGGTATCGTCGGTGTCAACACCGGTCTGATTTCAACCACCGTAGCACCATTTGGTGGCATCAAAGAATCAGGTGGTGGCCGTGAAGGATCCAAATACGGTATCGAGGATTTCCTTGAGATCAAGTATATGTGTGTTGGTGGGCTTGATAAGTAATTTCCTACGTGATGACCAGGGTTGTCAAAAATCTAAATCGACCCCTCTGTTCGTAAGCTTGCGTCCCCCCTATTAATAAATAGGGGGGAATTTTCTAGCACAATTTTCTGGCTTTTTGGCAGCGTATAATTTCCCGATTTGTTGATTTGAAACTAAAAAACACTATTGTTGTATTTCGGACAGGTGTTGCTCATATGCGAACACCTCTTTGCTGAGCCGGCATTACCTTCCTTTGGATCTGACGTGATAACCTCCGTCCCTTTCAGGTAACCGTAGTATCCAAAGGAGTTGGCACCATGCAAGCCGTTTCACAGCAGGCACAGCCTCGTAATTTTTCATTGACTACAATTGTCTCAGGGCTGGGTCAGTTTATGTTCAAAATGTTTGAATATGTAGATAAATCTCATGATGTTGAAGAGATTATCGAAAGTAAACCTTTTAAGGCTGAAGAGTTAAGAAAAGTCATGTTGGAAGGTTGAGTTGATATCGGTATGATATTGAGAAAAAAATGGCGGAGAAACTGTTAAAGTTCTCCGCCATTTTTTGTTTTTCCAATTATGTTGGAAAGCCGGGTCAGTTGGTTATTTTTGAGAGAGAAGATCGTCTGCTGCAATCAAACCAAGCTTATAAGTAGTTACATTAAAACCGCAGATCTGTCCGGCGACAACACTGGCAAAAACAGAAACATGGCGGAAAGGCTCGCGGGCGTGGACATTGGACATATGGCACTCGATAATAGGGCCTTTGTCTTTGAAAATGCCAAAGGCGTCTAGCAGTCCATAGCTATAATGGGTCCAAGCGCCAGCATTGACAACAATGGCGTCAATGTCGCCAGTAAATGCTTCGTGAATTTTGATGGCCATTTCGCCTTCAATATCGGTTTGAAAGCACTCTAACTCGTGGCCGAGTTCTTTGGCCCATTCTTTCGCTTGATTTTCAATTCCTTCCAGGGTGATAGTTCCGTAGTGTTTTGGATCACGTTTACCGAACATTGCGTGGTTAATGCCGTGCATTAGTAGAATTTTTGCCATGATGAATCTCCTTCTATAGGTTGCTCTGTAAGTTGAAATCTGAGTAATTCAGATTGCACAAAACTTTGGGAAGATCGCAGTATGACTGAATCTGAAAGGTTTTTAGTCTCGCAGGGTGTTAAGAAGCAATGAGGCAGGTATTGCCTTGAAAGTATTCTTTAACATCCTGGGGGAATACTCTCAGAGGCCGACATGGCTGTGGTCAATTACCCATCAGTTGTTTGATTTTTAGATTTATGTGAAGAGCCTTTTCAATTAATACCTTTTCTCCTTCTCCCTTAAATACATGGCTAGGGCCAATTAGAGCGAGGGCTGCCAGGGCCGTATTGTCTTTCCTGAGTATCGGGGTTGCTACAGAACAGATTCCGTCCGTTTTTTCCTGATCGATGATAGCAAAACCTTTTTGCCGGATATTAATCAGTTCATGTTGAATTTGATCAAATTCCAAGGCTTGGTTTTGTGACGCTCCTTCTTTAATTGCGTCCTTTACTATGTGGTTGATAGCTTCAGGAAGTGAATAAGCAAGTAGTATTCGTCCTGCTGCTGTTGCCAAAAGGTCAATTTCATCACCGCTGTTAACTATGTAAACTAATGGTGCATCACCCATCTGTCCGGCGATACAGAGCCCTTTTCCTCGATCCAGAACATAAAGACCGGTAGATAACCCGGTTGTATTCGTGAGTTCTTTCATATACAAGGCTACTAGCGATCTGAAAGGGTTCGATTTATCGTAAATCTTACCCATGCTTCGGGCTTTTGGCCCAAGGCGAAAAATGGTGTCAGAAAGTTCTACCAGGTAGCCACAATATATTAAGGTCTGGCACAGGTTTGTTGTGCGTTTTAGGTTAAGGCCGAGTTTTTGACTGATGGCTTCCAGTGATAACTCGATTGTTTGTTCGGAAAAGAAATCGAGAATCTGTAACGCAAAACTGACTGAATCAACGACTGGAATAGATTCAGACTGTGTATCAAACCAGGGGGCTGTGTTTTCAGGAGTCATGACATTTTCCCGTCAGGGTCGACATACCTGATTATTACAGCATTAAAGCGGTTAACCTAGGTATGTATTCTTAAGGGCCGCCCATCAGACAAACCCCGATATCTGTTTACTGGATTTCAATAACTCTGTTATTAATATCTGCTTTTCCCCACCTCTGAATCTTGGTTGAGGGCCAACAATACTAAGAGCGGCAATAACCTTATCTGCATAATTAAAGACGGGGGCGGCGAGAGCGGAGATTCCTGCTTCAAGTTCTTGTTCGTTAAAACCATAGCCGTTTTTACGAATAGAATACAGCTCTTTCTCGATGTCGATGTTAGCAGTTTTCGACAATTCTGGATTCGCTAGCATTTCACTCTGGAAATTGGGGTGTGCATAGGCAAGGAGGACTCGCCCTGCTGCTGTAGAAGCCAGATCCATACTATCGCCTTCATTGATAGTAAAAACCAATCGTGCATCGCTGACTTCGTGGCCGACACATATACACCTGGTTTGGTTTAAAATAAATAAGGCAGTAGATTCACCGGTTTGCCGGCAGAGGAATCGCATCGGATTTTGTGCTACGGATTTTAAAGAATTGGCTTGTTCGTAGGTTTTGCCCAAGCTCAGCAGCTTGGGCCCTAAGCGATAATTGGTCCAAGAGGAACGAACAAGATATCCCGATTCCAAAAGAGTTGCACAAAGGCGGTGAACCCTGCTTTTATACAGACCTGTTTTATCGCAAAGCTGCTTTAAAGATAGATCAGTCTCCTGACGATTGAAACAGTCAAGAATTTCAAGAGCTTTATTGACTGAATCTACCGTTGGGTAACTATTATTTTTTGTTGATGTCGTCATTTGCTCGACATCGTTGATAGCAGCTTTTTGCATGGGGCCACCTATGTTCGTAAGTGAGCATAGTCCTTTTTGGACATATGCGTTAATGCTAACTGTTAATTTTTGACTATGGTTTTAAGACGTTCAGGGCTATTGAAATTATCCAATACGTCTTGTAATTGATTAAGTTCGATAGTGCTGGAAAGTAGTGGTTTGGTGTTGATAACCTGGCGGTTCAATAAATCTATACAGTTTGGAATTTCATCTGCATAAATCATTGATCCTTTAATTTTTAATTCTTTGCGGACGATCATATTGGTTGCAACGGGACTTGGCTGAGAAGAAACGCCTAACAAGATAACCGTTCCATTTGGGGCTGCGAGTTTAACCGCTTGTTCCAGGCCAATGTTAGCACCACTGGTTTCATAAACCACATCAAAGCTGTTTTCGAGTTCAGCAAGGCGCTGTGGAGTAGAGATGCCTTCGCAAGCCCCGAGTTGACGTGCGATATCTAACCGGTAATCAATAAGATCGCAGGCGTAAACTTGTTCGGTATGCTGACGCGCAAGTTGAAGAGTCAGTTGGCCGATAACACCAGCGCCAAAAACCAGAACCCTGTCGTTTTGTGTCAGGGGGGTCATGTCAACGCCATGAGCACAGACAGCCAATGGTTCGGTAAATATGGCAACCTCATCAGCTAACGTGGCAGGTACGTGATAAAGAGCTTTTTCAGGAACAGCGATATAGTCGGCAAAAACTCCATTAATGTCTATCCCGACACGCACCTTATTGCGACAAATGTTTTTTAGCCCTTTGCGGCACATATCACATTCTCCGCAAGAGTAATTCGGATGAATGATGACTTTGTCTCCGGTGTTAAACTTAGAGACTTGATCGCCGATGGCTTCAATAGTTCCGATGGCTTCATGACCAGGGATAATAGGATAGGGATTATCGTACTTACCATTAAAGATAGAATGGTCAGATCCACAAACCCCACTTAAACTAACGGAGATTAAAGCTTCGTCTGCTTTTTGTTGAGGCTTTTCTACTGTGGCGCTGGTTGTAATCATGCCTGGTCGTTCGAGTACCGCTGCTCTCATAATGTCATGTCCTGCTGGAATAGGTCAGAATATAAAAAATATGCAATCAAAGGGGTAAACTAAATGATTAAAACGTAGTTAGGGTATTTTCTGTTGGGATTTTTTTGCAAGAAAAAATTTTTGGTTTTATTTAATTGTCCTTAAAATTATAAAAAAAATTGAAAAAATAAGGATAAGTGTTCTTGTTTTTATGAAAATGTTATGCTGATTGGCAATTATCATACTATAAAAACAATATAAAAGTAAATTAAGTAGGACATCTCAATTAAAAAGCCTAACGGAATGTTAAGTGTTTTTGTTTATATTAATTGGGTATTTGCCTTAAGAAGACGTTGTTCTGTATTTTTATGGATTTTTAAGTGGCTGAAAATAAACAATAAAAATAAATTTTTAAATTATATCAACAAACATATATGAAGTGATTTGGTGTGAGAAAAATCTGTTTTTTTAATTCTTGACATTTTTTGCTTCGAAAAATATTCTTTCTGTGAGCTTAGGCGTCCTATCAAGGGGGATATGACATCTGGTTTAAAAAACCATATTTTAGAATCAATATTTTTAAGCGCTTTCATCTGTTATTATAATGATGGAAGATGGGGAAAGGGTTCCACTCAGATACACGAATGTTTGAGTGGATGAAGAGTAATTCTGTTTCACGTTTTGAGAAGGGTTTACCATGACCGAACATGCGAAAGATGGTTCTGTAGTCGCTGATCACGAAAAACCTAAGGGTGAATACAAGATGATGTTGGTGTTATTCGTCATTATTGTCGCCCTCTTTATTGATTCGCTCAATAGTGAAGGTGTTTTTCAGGGTGAAAGTGCAGGGCCGGGAAGTATCCCCCAGCTAGTTGGTGGATGTACTATCTTGATGATCTTGGGTTTAGCTATTCAGTATTTCCGTAGCGGTTACCGTGACGGATCCTTTGCTGATCTGATGCATCATCTGTTTCACCGAGACGTAGTCATCCTGCTTGTTACTCTGGCAATTTATGGCTTTATTCTGGAAACACTGCATTTCGTCCCATCAACTTTTATTTTTCTGGTTTCAACAATGTACCTGCTTGAACCGAAAAAACTTTGGCTGAAAGCTTTGGTTTCTGCTGGAGTTCTGGGCGTATTGTATTTGATCTTTTCAACAATGTTTCAAGTCGTTTTACCGTAATCGCACTGGAGGAAGTAACTATGTATACTGGTTTGGAAGGCTTTCTTCAGCCTTTTATGAGTCTTGGTCTGATTGGTTGGATCGCAGGTGGTACTCTGGTTGGTCTGTATGTTGGAGCTATCCCCGGTCTGTCAGTCACAATGGCTGTATCGCTGTTGATTTCATTTACGTTTTCCTGGGATGTGTTACCGTCATTGGCGGTTATGGTAGGTATTTATACGGGGGGTGTCTATGGTGGTGCCCGTGCCGGTATTTTGCTCAATATCCCGGGTGCTCCAGCAGCCGTTGCGTCGACCTTTGATGGCTATCCCCTAGCTAAAATGGGCATGGCCGGGCAGGCCATGGGGCTTTCAACAACACAGGCGGTTATCGGTAATTTTCTTGGTATAATTGTACTCGCTTTATTTGCTCCTCTCATCTCAGAGTTAGCGCTTATTTTTCAGCCGCGGGATTATTTTCTACTTGCCTTTATGGCTCTCTTCCTGGTTGGCAATCTTTCTGAAGGAAGTCTGGTTAAGGCACTTATCGCTGCATTTATCGGTATTGTCGTTGGCTTGATCGGAATGGACCCAGAAACAGGGCAAGGGCGGATGACATTCGGTACACTCAACCTGTTGGGTGGTATTCACTTTGTTATCGTTATGATTGGTACCTTTGGTATTTCTGAAACTTTAATGCAGTTGCAGACTAAAGCTGTGGCTGTTAAACAGAGCATCTCAAGGGTTACTCCTGAATGGTCCGCCGTTGCCGATAACATGTTTCTGACCGTACGCTGTTCAATTATGGGGGTTGTCGTTGGTGCGTTGCCGGGCACTGGTGGTGATATTGCCGCCCTGATGGCATATGACCATGCCAAACGTACTGAAAAAAACCCCTATCCAAAACCATTTGGTCAGGGTGCTTACCAAGGCTTGATCGCTCCTGAAGCTGCAGCAAATGCTGCTATCGGCGGTGCTTTTGTGCCGATGATGACTCTTGGTATTCCTGGTGATTCCGTTACTGCTGTTCTGATTGGTGCTTTGATTATTCACGGTCTGCGTCCTGGTCCAATGCTGATGCGGGAACAGCCTGAATTTTTCTGGTTTGTTGTTGGTGCTTTGCTCATTGCTAACGTATTCCTTTATATCTGGGGTATGACTGGTATCCGTGCCTTCAGTAAAATTGTCGAAGTGCCAAAGCCTTACATTATTCCTATTATCGTTGTTCTGACCTTCGTTGGTGGTTATTCCATCCAGAACAGCATTACTGATATTTACTGGATGATCGGTTTCGGTATCCTGGGATACTTCATGAAGCGTTATGACTATCCCGTTGCTCCACTGGTTCTAGGTGTTATCTTAACCGAAATTGTCGATGAGAACTTCCGCCGAGGTGTTCAGCTTGCTCATGGTAGTGCTGGTGATTTCTTCGTCGGTATGGTTAGCAATCCGGTACCAATCGTCATTCTTATCATTATGTTTTCAACTGCTATTGCCTCAAGTCCTGGTTTGATGGGACGTATTAGGGGCTTGTTTGGGAAGTCCTGATAATGAATAAGCGGTACAAGGAAGGGCAGATATGCAAATAGCTTGGTTTTGTGGTTTTGGTTGGATTTCGGTTATTACCCTGGTTTTAAGTGGATTAGCTATCAATCTACTGTCAGGTATGCTAGCCACGATCATGTATATCCCCTTTCTTGTTATCGCTCTATACATGACAGTTCGGTTTCGTGTTTACACTCTGCATCCGTGGCGGCGTATTCACAGTCGGCTTATGTTACAGTTCGGTAAATATGCTGAAAAGGAATATGATACCGCAAAGGCAGAGGGGCGCGAATACGATATTCGTAAGCCTTGTAAGGAATTGCATTGTGCCTTGTTTGGTGAGGGTGAACAAACTGCCGTACAATTGCTGGAAGATGAGCAGCGCAAAGATTACTACCGCAAGTTAGTTGCAGATTTTCCAGAAGTTTTTTTGAAGACCTTCAAATCGTCCAATGAAAAAACGATTTTTAAAAATATTAACAAAGATATCGATGCCAGTGAGCTTGGGCCCGATATTCTGATTGCAAGAAGTATTGAATTGAAGTATTCGCGCAAAGAGGCGGCGACGTACCTTCAATCATTAATGCTTGGTACAGTCAGGTGATTGTACTGTGAGGATGTTTCACAACTTTATTTGTCGAAGGAGAAGAAACATGAAAAGCTTAAAATGGTTTGCACTGATTGTTATGGCAGGGCTACTGCTGGTTGGAAATGCCAGTGCAGATGAGTATCCATCTCATCCGATTAACGGTTATATTGCCTGGGGTGCTGGTGGTGGTACTGATACCGTATCTCGACTTGTAACCCCTCTTGCTGAAAAAACTTTGGGTCAGTCAGTAATTCTCGCTAATAAAACTGGTGCAACCGGCGCCATTGCTACTATGGCTGCTTTTCGCGGTAAGGCTGATGGTTACACTCTGCTGTTCCATGCCGAAAACCCAATGTTGTACCAAGTTCTTGGGCTTTCTGAGTTAAGCTATGATGAATTTGATCCAATTATGCTGTTTGTCCAGGGTTCAACCGTTATTGTTGTGCCAAAGGATTCTCCAATTAAAACTTACGACGATCTGATTAAAGCTGCTAAGGCAAATCCTGGCAAATTGTCGATCGGTATCAGTGGTGTTGGTGGCCAGCCTTGGGTTACTTCTAAGCTGATCAAAAAAGTTGAAGGTGCAGAATTTAACTCTGTAGCATACAATGGTGACGGCCCTCTCGTTACCGCTTTGCTTGGTGGTCAGCTTGACGTTAGTGGTCTGGCTGTCGGTGCTGCCGTTCAATATGTTAAAAATGGTGATCTGCGTGCCTTAGCTATCATGAAGGATGGCAAAAACCTCACCCTTCCAGAGGTTCCACCAATTACTGAGATTAACCCAGAATTTAAAGATGTTATGCGTGCTTCTGGGTTCTTCTACGGTGTTTTTGTTAAAAAGGGCACCCCTCAACCAGTTATTGACAAGTTAGTCACCGCTTACCGGGTTGCTATTGAAGACCCTAAATTCCGTGATTACGCTCAGCTAAATGGTTTGTCAATCATGGGATATACCGGTGAGAAAGCTCGTACCTTTATGAACGACTGGCGTTCATTGATGTCCTGGTTGATCTGGGAATCAGGTGCGGGTAAAAATAATCCAGAAAAATTTGGAATTCCTAAGATCTAATTGCATTAACGCCTCTACTTAGTAATATTTACGGCCGATAAGCTTACAAGTTTATCGGCCGTTTATATTTTGATATTTTTCTTTTCTGTAAGTATCTTTCTTTCCTAAACAGTTGATTTCTTAATCATTAGCCTTATAGAACCAGTTTGAGTAAGTCTTGAGGGTTTGAGCCATTAATACCGGCAAGTTCCGTAAGGGTTTGTGATTGACTCTCAATAATAATATTGGCATTTGCCAGGGCATCACTGACTTCAATCAGCGTGTGGCCAGTAGCTGTCGCCAGAGTGTTAAGGGGAAGATTGCTCATGGCAACAGTCATTTTTATAGTTTCTTCGGTGTCGTTGGTGTAGCCGCCACGACCACGATGGCCATGAAAGTCTTCATTGCCTTGTCCCTGAGTAAATAGTGCAATGGTTGTAATCGCAATAAAAGCAATGACAATAATAGCTCCTTTAGGGCGCACTATAGCGTATTTAAGAGGCGTAAAATTGATAACGCAATGGAAAATAGTCCCTATTACGAACGCCAGGCTGATCCATTCATGGCTCCAGATGATAAAGCCCGATTTGATATGAAACAGCAACAGTATCCCGGTAACGGCACTGACGATAAAGGTTCCCATGGTGAGGGGAGTGATCCATTGACGAACGACATTTTTGGCAGGCATTTTGATCTCCTTATAACGTTAAAGATAAATTAATACATAACGGGTTGCATGGGCAGGAGTATAGGCAAAACGCCTGTAAAGTGGTTTTAAGGAGAGTTAAGTTTTGTAAAGAATTTATCGACTTGGCAGTTGGTCGAAAGGTGGACAGTTATTTGGTGATATCTGTTTAGGAGCTAGAGGTGGTGCTGTCACCTCTAGCCGTTAATTTAGCGCCTCTCTGGTCTGTCGCCTGGTGGCATGCCTTCTGGGGCTGCTGCGAGTTGGCCATCAATTTCGCGGCAGATTCCGGTAAAGGTTTCTCCACGTGGACCATCAAATTCAACTTTATCACCCGCGTTGTTGCCTTCGCAGGCCTTTATTGCTTCCGGTGGTGGTCCAGGCGGTGGACCTTTGCGGTCATCTGAGGCTGAAGTTGTAACAGGTAATGCTGTGAGGAAGATGAAAAATGCGAGACATGTTTTTATCCCTAAGGTTTTCATTGTTCGGCTCCTGTAGATGTCTATTGTGGAATTCTGATTGGCAGACAGCTTAGCTTCTGAATGTGGAGCCAATATGGAAAAAAGAGGATTTTTTGAAGTAGGGTAGAAGAAGGGGCGGGCGTGTCTGATTTATTATTAAAAAACGCCTTCGCATGGTAAGCAAAGGCGTTAATTCAGCTTTATTGATAGTTTCTTAACCTCGATATTTGAGAATGCGCCTTATTCGACGGTGACGCTTTTAGCTAGGTTGCGAGGTTGGTCGACATCCGTTCCTTTTAATACGGCAATATGGTAAGCCAATAATTGTAGCGGGACTGAGGTCAGGATGGGCATCAGGTCATCGCAGATATCGGGAACTGTTAAAAGGCCATCGGTGTCGGTGCAGAAAGACTCTCCTGCTTGATTTGTCACTGCAATAACACGTCCTCCACGTGCCTGAACTTCGCGCATATTTGATACAACTTTTTCGCTGGTTTCATTCACCGGCACCAGTACGACAATTGGCATTTGCTCGTCTATCAGGGCAATTGGGCCATGTTTCAGTTCCCCGGCGGGATAGCCCTCGGCGTGAATGTAAGAAATCTCTTTGAGCTTTAAGGCTCCTTCCAGCGCTGCTGGAAACTGATTGCCCCGCCCCAGATAGAGAAAATCTCTGGCGGTCATAAATTCACGGGCAATTGGTTCTATGCTGTCATTCAGGTCGAGGGCCTGCTCAACTTTACGTGGCAGTGCTACCAGGTTGCTCATCAATTCACGTGAATTTTCACAGGACATGGTTGCTCTGCAGCGTCCCAGGCGAATAGCCAGCAGGGTTAGGGCGATCAGTTGAGTGGTGAATGCCTTGGTTGAGGCGACACCGATTTCCGGGCCAGCGTGGGTGTAGATGACGCCGTCACATTCCCTTGGAATTGAAGATTCAACGACATTGCAGATCGAAACAACTTTGCTCCCTTTGTTTTTGGCTTCGCGCATTGCTGCCAGGGTGTCTGCAGTTTCTCCGCTTTGGCTGAGGAGCAGGGTCAGGGTGTGTTGATCAACAATAGGATCGCGATAGCGAAATTCACTTGCTATATCAACATCTACCGGAATTCGGCAGTGCTTTTCCAGTAGATATTTTCCAACCAGTGCGGCATGCCAGGATGTGCCACAGGCGACGATAAATATTTTATTAATATTATTCAGATCTACATCATTCAGATTGAGGCCATCGAGGTAGACATCTCCCTCATCTTCAAGAAGTCGTCCTGCCAGGGTGTCCGCAATCGCACGGGGCTGTTCGTAAATTTCTTTGAGCATGAAATGCTTGTAGCCACCTTTTTCAGCCATAATTGGGTCCCAGGTAATGATTTTGGGAGTTTTCTCAATAATTTGGCCTTCGAGATCGGTGATCTCTGCATGGTTATTGCGAAAAATGACCATTTCCCCGTCTTCCAGGAAGGTGATTTCACGGGTATGTGACAGCATGGCAGGAATATCTGAAGCAACAAAGTATTCACCAGCGCTACTTCCCATGACTAATGGTGAGCCTGATTTTGCCGCGATCATGATATCGGGATCTTGTTCGCACAAGATAGCAACAGCATAAGCCCCACGAACATCGTGGAGTGCTTTGCGTACTGCGCTGACAAAATTATTGCCTTGCTGGTGATAATCTTCTACCAGATGGGCGATAACCTCAGTATCTGTTTCTGAATTAAAAGAGTGCCCTTTGCCAATCAGGGTGTCTTTTAGTTCCAGGTAATTTTCGATAATACCATTATGTACGACTACAATGCCGCCAGCATAGTGGGGATGAGCATTGGTTTCCGATGGCCGACCATGGGTTGCCCAACGAGTATGACCGATACCGCAGGTACCTGAGACAGGCTGCTGTCGTAAAATTTTTTCCAAATTGGCAAGCTTGCCTTCGGCCCGACGTATTTCTATAGAACCGTTCTGGTGGGTCGCGACACCGGCAGAATCATAGCCGCGATATTCAAGTCGTCTGAGTCCGTCGAGGACGATTCCGGTTGCTTCCTGAGGGCCTATATAACCAACAATTCCACACATGTTTTATTCCTTACAGGGGTCATTTAATCGTCACCATTCAGTTACTGGCTTGATTGTAAAGGGTCGACTGCTCCACACGATTTGCGCACGATGAGCTTGGTTGTCAGGGTGACTTCGCGGATTGCACGCGAAGGATCTTCGATGCGTTTAATTAACATGCTTGCCGCGGTCTGCCCGATTTCATAGGTTGGCTGGGCAATGACGGTAATCGGAGGGTCGGTCAGGGACGCCCAGCGTGTCTCGTCAAAGCTGGCAAAGGCGATTTCTTCGGGAATGACAATTTTACTTGCTTTGAGGGCTTGTAACGCGCCTGCAGCCAGTAAGCTGTTGCTGGTAAAGATAGCATCTGGAGGTTCTGGAAGTTGGAGCAGGTCTTTAGTGGCCTGAAAACCATCGGCATCTTTTGGGTTGCCGAATTTGATCAGATCCGGATCTGCTTCGAGACCATGCTCTTTTAATGCCTGAAGATATCCTTCGCGGCGGTCGCGGCCGGTTGAGCTGCCAACGCCAAAAACTCCGCCGATACGTTTTCTGCCCTGCGCAATAAGGTGGCTGATAATAGTGCGGGCAGACTGGATGTTGTCCGTTATGACATTGTCAAATCCACCGCCATTGATGTGGCGGTCAATGACAACCATTGGAATGTGCAACGCTTCAATTCGGGAAAAATCCTCTGTTGCCTTACGGGTAGGCGAGAGGATGACACCCGCCACATTTTCATCGTAAAGCAATTGCAAGTAGCGCATCTCTTTTTGTGGGTCCTCGTCTGTATTGCAAAGGATGACACTGTATCCACTGCTGAGAGCGACATCTTCTACTGCGCGGCTAACCTGTTGGAAAAACGGATTTTCGATATCAGAAACGATCAACCCGATAATATTGGATTTATTAGAACGTAGGCTTCTGGCCACGCGGTTGGGACGGTAACCCAGCTCCTTGACCGCATTCAAAACACGTTCTTTTACTTCCGGACGCACATTTGGCTTGTCGGCGAGAACTCTTGATACTGTAGCCGTCGAAACCTCGGCCAGATCTGCAACATCCTTGATTTTTACCATGAACAGGTCCGATCGCTAAAATTAATACTGAATATCGGTAATCTTTGTAAACGATTTCATGGGGTTTGTCAATTGCCAATTCTTTGGACATTGGTTTCTTGATTCATTCAAACTATAGAAAAATAACAGAAAATGTATATTATTCCGTTCTGGCTGTAAAAAATCTTTATAGGCATTAGGCCAAAAGGAAACGATAAGATGTCTGTTCTTTAGTATTTTGGTCCTTTTCTTTTTTGAAAGTGGTCATTTGTGGTGGATATGTCACTGTATTTGGTGCTTTAAGGGATTTATTAATAGATAAACCAGTGTTATGAAAACTTTTTAAATGGTTAGAATTATACGCAAAAAAAAAGAACTATTTTTCCTTTATTTTATCAATATCGTTTAAAAACAGTACTTTATATACATATTATCTTTCTTGCTGTTAGGATTTAAAATAAAACTTTTTTTAAAAAATAATATTGACAAAAACTTGTAATCGATTACAGTTGAATTATTCAAGTCACAATGGGGTGGTTTGAAGATTCGCTTCTCGGCATATGACGTACCTACAAAACAATTGACCGTACCGGTTTTGTCGAGTCGGTGATTTCTTCAAGTTAAAAAATTAAAGGAAATTTCTTAACCAAGTTGTCAGGAGGTTCGTTTATGTCGGCTAACGCGCTGAAGGTCGGTGTCCAATCTTTTGGACGTTTTTTGAGTGGTATGGTCATGCCCAACATCGGGGCTTTTATCGCCTGGGGGCTCATAACGGCTCTGTTTATTCCAACGGGTTGGCTGCCAAACGAAAATCTGGCGGCATTAGTTGGTCCCATTATTACCTATCTACTTCCTTTATTGATTGGCTATACCGGGGGTAAAATTGTTGGTGGGGAGCGTGGTGCTGTTGCCGGGGCCGTAACAACAATGGGCGTTATCGTTGGTAGTGATATCCCTATGTTTATGGGCGCCATGATCGCCGGTCCTCTTGGTGGTCTGGCTATCACCAAATTCGACAAGCAGGTGCACGGTAAGATCAAGCCTGGTTTTGAGATGCTGGTTAATAACTTCTCCATTGGTATCTTATCGATGATAACAGCGCTGGTCGCTTATGTCGTGATTGGACCACTGGTTGCTTCCTTAACTAAAACCTTAGCGGCCGGGGTTGGCTGGATTGTTGATCAGTCCCTGCTACCATTGGTTTCAATTATCGTTGAACCGGCAAAAATCCTGTTTCTTAATAACGCCATTAATCATGGTGTGTTTACACCGCTTGGTGCTGAGCAGGCTGCTAAAGTCGGGTCTTCAATCTACTACCTGATTGAGACTAATCCGGGGCCTGGTCTTGGTGTTTTACTTGCTTATATGCTGGTTGGTAAAGGGACTGCACAAAAGTCATCTTATGGCGCCGCAATTATCCATTTCTTCGGTGGTATCCACGAAATCTATTTCCCATACGTATTGATGAAGCCCAAGTTGATCGGTGCTGTTATTGCTGGTGGTATGGTTGGTGTCGGCTTCAACATGATGACCGGAAATGCTTTGGTAGGTCCCCCTTCCCCAGGTTCCGTATTCGCTTTAACTCTGATGTCGACTAAGGGGATGGGGATTTTCCTGACCCTGTGCTCCATCATTGTCTCCGCTGCAGTTTCATTCGCAGTCGGAGCCCTGATTATTCGTCGTGATGCATCTGAAACGGATGATCTTGAAGCGGCTCAGGCAAGTGTTGCTGCAAGCAAGGCCGAGGCTAAGGGCCAAACTCCTGTTGTTGCTGGAGCTGTTCGTCTGATCGTAGTTGCCTGTGATGCCGGGATGGGGTCATCAGCTATGGGAGCTTCGGTATTGCGCGATAAGGTTAAAAAGGCTGGTCTGAATATCGAGGTCAAAAATCAGGCTATCAACGATCTTTCTGATGCGGACATTGTCATCACTCAAAACGAGTTGACCCCACGGGCGCAAAAGAAATTGCCGGGCGCTCAACACTTGAGTATCGACAATTTTATGGATGCTAATTTCTACGACACTCTGGTGGCAAAGCTGGGTTAATCACAAAACAACTGACCGTATGCGTGCCGTAACTGGATAGGCATAGCGTACAGCTGCTCACATAGAAGATATGTTTGAAAAGGAAATCGTAATGTCATTTTTTAAAAAAATTCTCGGCGGACAAAAAGAACCAAAACCTCTGCAGCAAGATGTTGCTGAACCTGTTGCTCCGGCAGTGGTTGATGAGGATCAGTCAAATTCCGGGGAGAGCGCGCTTACGGTCAGTTCAAGTCAGATATTTTTACAAACCGAGCTTACCAGTAAAGAAGAGGCATTATCCTTTATCGCTCAAAAATTATCGGCCTTGGGGTTTGTTTCGGGTGATTACTATGGCCCACTCGCAGCGCGGGAAGATGCCGTCAGTACTTATTTGATCAATGGGGTCGCTATTCCCCATGGTGTTAATGAAGCAAAGCAGCAGGTTGTTAAAACAGGTGTCTGTGTCGTACAGATTCCAGCGGGTATTACCTGGAATGATAAGGGAGATGTTGCCACATTGCTGGTCGGCATCGCTGCTAAAGGAACCGATCATCTCAGTCTATTGCAGCGTTTGACTGAAGTCGTTATGAATCAGGAGTTGGCAGCAACTCTGGCAACGACAACGGCCAAAGAAGAAATATTGCAGGCCCTGAACGGTAGCGTAACGCCTCAGGCAGAAGTTGTTGAAGATTATCAGATTATTGCCAATGCAAAGGTTGTTGACCGTCAGGGTATGCATGCTCGCCCGGCGAGTTTGCTGGCCGAAAAGGCGGCAGAATTTTCAGGAACCGATATCCGTATCCGCAATGGTGAAAAGACTGCTAATGCCACATCGATGGCAGCTCTGTTAACGATGGGGGCAAGCTTTGATGATGAGCTGGTTGTTTCTGCCCAAGGTGCTCAGGCAAAGCAGGCTGTTCAAATATTGGCTGAGATGATTAACAACGGGTTGGACAGTGATGATGATCAGGATAATGCTGCCTATCAGCCCCTGACGGTTTTATCAGAACTGCCTGATGTGAAGTGTCGCTTAACCTTAACCGGGTCGGCGGCGTCTCCCGGTATTACCATGGCTCCGGCTTTTCGTTTACAAGCCGGACAAATGAAATTTGCTGAAACTGCTGATGATGCTCAAGAAGAGGCGAAGCGTTTCGGCCAGGCTCTGAATGAAGCAGAACATCAGCTTGATGAACTGGAAGCAGATTTACAGAGTAAGGCACCCAAGGAAGCGGCTATCTTAAAAGCACAAAAGCAGTTACTGAAAGATGAGCTGGTGGTCGCTGACAGCAAAGCGTTTATTGCCGCCGGAAAAACCGCTGCCTGGTCGTTTCATCAGGCCATAGAAAAGCAGATTGATAAATTAAGTGCGGTGCAAAATGAGCGGTTGCAAGCTCGGGTTGCCGATTTAGCGGATGTGCGCGATCGGGTCCTGGCTCTTATGGTTCCTGCTGCATCGGCAGTCGATTACCCCGACAGCGATTTCATTCTGATGGCCAAAGATTTAACCCCATCACAGACTGCTGGTCTAAACGGACTGAAGGTACGAGGGATTTGCACGGAACTGGGTGGTCCAAACAGTCATATGGCAATTTTGGCCAGGGCCCTTGGTATTCCCGCTATGGTAGGCTTGGGTGATGGCAGCCTTGAAGAGATTGATAATGGTGAACTTGTCATCGTCGATCCTCAAGCGTCATCTGTCTATATTGACCCTGACCAGGAAACCCAGGCCAATGGCAAGCGTTGGATTGAACAGTGGGAGCAGATTTGCCGTGCCGAAGACGCCCAAAAGCACAAGCCGGCTGAGACTCTTGATGGGCATCACATCGATGTGGTCTGTAATATTGCTAAACCAGAGGATGCCGCTCAGGTTCTCGAACATGGTGGCGAAGGGGTTGGTTTATTACGTACCGAATTTCTGTTTGAAGCTTCTCCCGCTGAGCCGACCATCGATGAGCAATTTGAGAGCTTAAAAGCCATTGTCGAGGTGCTGGGCAGCCGCCAATTAATTGTGCGTACGGCCGATATCGGTGGCGATAAGCCTGTGTCATGGATGCATATACCTCATGAGGATAATCCTTTTCTTGGCATGCGCGGCATCAGATTGTCGTTTAAGTATGAGGATATTTTTAAACGGCAGCTTGAAGCGATTTATAAAACTGCTAAATGGCAGCTTGAGACCACTGGCGCTACCGGTATTCACATTATGTTTCCGATGATCGGGCGCTTGCGGGAATGGCACAAAGCGCGAGAAATTGCTGAGCAGGTTCGTCTTCAGCTTGCTGCTCCACAGGTGCCTCTTGGCATAATGATTGAGGTTCCTTCTGCTGTCATGATTGCTGACCATCTGGCTCAAGAGGTTGATTTCTTCTCGATCGGTTCTAATGACTTGACTCAATATACTCTGGCTATCGATCGTTTGCATTCGGAGCTCTGTTGTGAGGATGACAGCTATCATCCTGCTCTGTTGAAAATGATAGAAATGACAGTCCGGGCCGCACAGGAGCATGGTAAGTGGGTTGGGGTATGCGGCAATGCTGCTGCTAATCCGAATATAGCAACTTTACTGGTTGGCCTGGGAGTCACTGAACTGTCTGTCAGTCCGGCTAATGTGGCTGCGGCAAAAAATATCATCCGCGCTGTTAAATATAGCAAATTGAAGGAAAAGGCGAATAAAGCCTTACAGCTGGGAACCTCCAAAGAGATCATGGATCTGTACAAGATCAACGATGATTTACTCTGAAACAAGACTATTAAGAATAACAGGAGTCAAACATGACATCAAAATATAAGCGTTATCACGAAACAAAATTCGATTTACCTGAAAAAAACTGGGCTTGGAATATGTACGGAGCCGGGGAAGAAAATATCGGCCGGAACAGTGAGCCCGAAGCTTTTACCGTTCCTGAACCCGCAGCAGATCAGATGTTGGTACGTATTGATAGTGTTGGGTTGTGTTTTTCCGATACTAAGTTGATTCGCATGGGGGGCAGTCACCCTAAACTCTATAATCGTGATCTTGCAGAAGAACCAACCCGGCTTGGGCACGAAGCCTGCCTGACTATTGTAAAGGTTGGGGAACAGCTACAGAGCCAGTATCAGCCAGGACAGCGCCTGGCAGTGCAGCCGGATATCTACCAGAATGGCAAGAGTACTGCTTACGGTTATACGATTCCGGGAGCATTGATTCAATATCACCTGATTGGTCCGGAGATGTTGGATACCGACGAGGGGGCTTGCTTGCTGCCGGTTGGCGATACTATGGGCTATGCCGAATCTTCGTTGCTTGAGCCTTGGGGATGCGTTCTTGCTGCTTATACGCAGCGCCGGCGTTTGACTCCGAAGGACGGGGGAATAATGTGGATTCTGGGCCGTTCTGAAGATACTGCTGAGTACAGTTTTTCAGCCGGGCTCGAAGCACCGGGGACCATCGTTTTGACCGATGTTCCTGAAGCAGTAGCAGCTTTGGCAAAGCAGACCCAGGCAGAAGTTATTATCCGTAACGGTATTGCTGCTGCGGATATGCCAGCTTTGGCAACCGAGCTGACTGGCGGGCAGGGGTTTGATGATATTGTCATGCTTGATCCACGCAGTGCCGAAACTGTCGGGATTGTCGCTCAGCAGATCGCCAGACGCGGCACCTTGAACCTGGTTGGTAAAACGCCTCTTGATGGTTTAGTCGATGCAGATGTTGGTCGTTTGCACTATGATTACATTGCTTTTATCGGCTGCCAGGGACCAGATATTGCTGCTGCTTATGGTGAAGAGCGTAATCGTTGCGAGCTGGCTGCTGGTGGTACTGCTGTTTTTGTTGGCGCTGGTGGCCCGATGGGGCAGATGCACGTACAGCGCGCTATCGAATTGCCGAACGGACCAAGCAAAATTATTGCAACCGAGGTTAGTGATCAGCGTCTTAAGGCCCTGCATGATCGTTTCGCTCCTCTGGCTAAAGACAACAATTGCGAACTGCTGATTTTTAATCCTCAGAGCAATGATCAGTCTCTTTATGATTTTGTTATGGCCGCAACTGAGCACAAGGGTGCTGATGACGTGGTTGTCAGTGTTCCGATCGCCAGTGTTATGGCCGAAGGAAATACCTTTATGAACGCCAACGGTATGTTGGTTTTCTTTGCCGGCGTTCCTAACGGGACCATGGCGCCTTTAAACCTGAGTACGGTTTATACCGATAATGCTCAGTTTACAGGAACCTCAGGGTTAAGTCTTGACGATCAGACTCTGGTGCTGGATCAGGTCTCTGAAGGAACCTTGTCTCCGGGACGCAGTGTCGGAGCCATTGGCGGAATGAAAGCCGCCAAAGAAGGAATTCGTGCGGTTATTGAAGGGACTTATGCCGGAAAGATCATCATTTTTCCTCAATTCCCTGACTTGCCTCTGCTCGGTCTGGATGAGTTACGCGAAAAGTTACCTGAAGTCGGTTCCAAGCTTGATGGCAATGATATGTGGACCCTTGAGGCCGAAGAAGCCCTTTTTGAGTTGTACTGGAAGGGATAGTTATGATCTACACCGTAACTCTCAATCCGGCGGTTGACCGGGAGTTGACTGTCGCAGACATGGTTTTTGATACGGTTCTGCGCGCCAGTCAGTGCCAGGTTGACTGCGGGGGTAAAGGTTTTAATGTTGCCAGAATGCTAAAATCCTTGCAGGTGCCCAGCACCGCACTCGGGTTTGCGGCCGGAAAGTCAGGTGAACTTCTGGACGAAAAGCTCCAGGAGCTGGGTATTGCTACCGATTTTGTCTGGATTGATGGAGAAACCCGCACCAATATCAGTATCGTAACACCAGAAGGTGGCCATTACCTCAAAGTCAACGAACCTGGTCCGGAAATATCAGCATCCGATCTGGAATTACTGGTGGCTAAGATTGAAAAATTGGCGATAGCTGACGATTGGTGGGTTTTAGCCGGTAGTTTGCCTCCCGGAGTTCCGGCAACTATTTATGCCCGATTGACAGAAATAATTCAGGCGGCAGGAGGTTATGTTTTTCTGGATACCAGTGATGAAGCTTTGACGCAAAGTTGTTCTGCTGGACCGTTATTGGTTAAGCCCAATGCTGAAGAAGCAGAAGTGCTGACAGGCTTACCGGTAACGACTGCTGAAGAGATTGCATCGGCAGGGGAGGCAATTCGGACCATGGGGCCCGCTAATGTCATTATCTCGATGGGAAAAGATGGTGCTATGCTGGTTACCGAAAATGGTAGTTGGGTCGCAGCCAGTCCCGAAATTGTAGAGCGTAATCCGATTGGAGCCGGTGACTCAATGGTCGCTGGAACCGTGTGGGGACTCAGTTCTGGCTGTTCTTTGGCTGAATCTCTGCAACGTGGTATTGCCTGTGGTGCGGCGACAGCCAGTCAACCTGGGACAAGTGTAGGAACTTTAAGCCAGGTTCAGGACCTGCTCAAGCAGGTACAGCTGTCCCGGTTATAATCCTTGGATCGGTGCAGGTAAGTCTCGTCATACTTGCACCGATCATACATAGTTATTGAACATGTCCTCCCGATATCGAACTTCCTCCTAAAGCGGTTTTAAGATAACGCTCTTCATCGATATTTCCTCATCTTTATGTTCAATTTTAAATAACGTTCTTTAACCAATGTTCATTATTTTCTGAAGTTGGAGTTTTTCAATGAAAACGAGTGTCGATTATCGTGATCTAGGTTTAGTGAATACCCGTGACATGTTTAAGCAGGCGATGGACGGCCGCTATGCTGTACCCGCCTATAATTTTAATAATATGGAGCAACTACAGGCTATTCTCAGTGGTTGTGCACAAACATCTTCACCGGTCATTCTGCAGGTTTCCGGGAGTGCGAGAAAGTATATTGATAAGGATATGTTGCCACACCTGGTCAAAGGTGGCATTGCGATGATCAGAAAGATGGGCAGTAAGATCCCTGTGGCCTTGCACTTAGATCATGGCGACAGTTTTGAACTTGCTAAAGATTGTATCGATAGTGGGTTTTCTTCCGTCATGTTTGATGGCTCCCACTATAGTTTTGAAGAAAATATTCGCCTGACTACTGAGGTGGTTAAGTATGCCCATAGCAAAGGAGTCACAGTGGAAGGCGAGTTAGGGGTATTAGCCGGAGTGGAAGATGAAGTGACATCCGAAGTGTCGCATTATACCCAACCACAAGAGGTCGAAGCATTTGTGGCGGGGACAGGAGTGGATAGTCTGGCCATCTCCATTGGCACCTCCCATGGTGCACATAAATTCAAATTAAAGCCAGGGGAAGAGGTGCCACCGCTACGCTTTGACATATTGGAAGAAATAGAAACGCTTATCCCGTCCTTTCCGATTGTTCTGCATGGCGCCTCATCGGTAAAAAAAGAATATGTCGATTTGATCAACCGATATGGTGGTTCCCTGGAAAGTGCTGTTGGTATTCCAATCGAACAACTCCGCAGGGCAGCACAATCAGCAGTTTGTAAAATCAATATTGATAGTGATGGGCGGCTGGCAATGACAGCGATCATTCGGGAATTATTTGGTGAGAAACCGGCTGAATTTGATCCACGTAAATATCTTGGACCAGCGCGGGAAGAATTGACTCGTATGATAATGGATAAAAATAAGCAGGTTTTGGGTAGCGCAGATAAGATTTCAAGTTAGAACACAAACCGAATTTAGTAGATAGAATTCAGAATATTGAATCAACCCTCAAGGAGAAAAAACAATGGCAACAAAAGTCGGAATTAATGGTTTTGGCCGTATCGGTCGCATGGTGTTTCGTGCGGCGGCAACTCGTGACGATATCGAAGTGGTCGGTATCAATGACCTGCTCGACGTCGATTACCTCGCTTATATGCTCAAGTATGACTCTGTCCATGGCCGCTTCGCTGGTACTGTGGACGTTAAAGATGGTGCCCTGGTTGTGAACGGAAAAACCATCCGCATCACTGCTGAGCGTGACCCTGCTAACCTGAAATGGGACGACGTTGGTGCCGAAGTTGTGGTTGAATCAACCGGCTTTTTCCTGACTGACGAAACCGCTCGTAAACATATTGAAGCTGGTGCCAAAAAAGTTGTTCTGTCTGCTCCTTCAAAAGATGACACCCCAATGTTCGTCTGTGGTGTCAATACCGACAGCTACGCTGGTCAGGACATCGTTTCTAACGCCTCTTGTACCACCAACTGCCTGGCTCCGGTTGCCAAAGTTCTGAATGACAAATTCGGTATCGACAAAGGTCTGATGACCACCGTTCATGCCGCAACCGCAACCCAGAAAACCGTTGATGGTCCATCGATGAAAGACTGGCGTGGTGGCCGTGGTATTCTGGAAAACATCATTCCATCATCAACCGGTGCTGCTAAGGCGGTTGGTAAAGTTATTCCAGAGCTGAACGGCAAACTGACCGGTATGGCATTCCGCGTTCCAACCTCCGATGTTTCTGTCGTTGACCTGACCGTCACCCTGAAAAAAGAAACATCTTACGAAGATATCTGCGCTGCCATGAAGGAAGCCTCAGAAGGTGAACTCAAAGGTATTCTTGGTTACACCGAAGAAGCCCTTGTTTCCACCGACTTCCGCGGTGAAGTGTGCACCTCCGTTTTCGATGCCAAAGCCGGTATTCAACTTGACGGCAGCTTCGTCAAAGTTGTCTCCTGGTACGACAACGAATGGGGCTATTCCAACAAAGTCCTCGATTTGATCAAGGTTGTTACCAAATAAATTGAGATATTAACGGTCCTTTTCTTTAGTGAAAAAGCTTGTTTCTGTCACACCTCCAATGACAACAGGACTATTTGTTGTTCAGGAAACGAGCAATTTTTCTCAAGGTCAAGGAAATCAAGCTTTTGTGCGGAGGCGTAGTACTTTACGCCTCACAAACAAAAGCGCGGATTGACGCAGAGATTGCGGAAAAGGGCCGTTTCCAGAACAGAAAATAACAGACCCTCCTGTCTGTTAGAAAGAGATGGCCGCATCCCTTTCCCAGGCCATCTCTTTCATATAAATTACCCAAGGATAATTCATCATGCTCAGTAAAATGTCGCTCACTGACATCAACTGTCAGGGCAAGAAAGTCCTGTGCCGAGTTGATTTTAATGTTCCTCTCGATGGCACCACGATCACCGACGATACCCGTATCAAGGCGGCCCTGCCAACCATTCAACATATTCTCGCTCAAGGTGGAAAACTGATCCTGGCGTCTCATCTGGGCCGCCCTAAAGGAGAGCCGAACCCCGCCTATAGCCTGGCTCCGGTCGCTCCTTACCTGGCCGATCTGCTCGGTCAGCCTGTGACCATGGCACCTGATTGTATTGGTGCTGACGTCGAAGCTCTTATTGCTGACATGGCCGAAGGGTCCGTCGTTCTACTGGAAAATGTCCGCTTCCATAGTGGTGAAACCAGCAACGATGCCGACTTTACCAAAGCGTTAGCGAGCCTGGCCGACCTGTATGTCAACGATGCCTTCGGCACCGCACACCGCGCCCACGCCTCAACCACCGGTGTGGCCGCCTACCTCAAACCCGCTGTCGCCGGTTTTTTGATGGAAAAAGAACTGCAGTACCTCGGCCAGCAGCTCGGCGACCCCAAACACCCCTTTGTCGCTGTCGTTGGTGGCGCAAAGGTCAGTGACAAGATCAAGGTCATCGATAAACTGATGGAAAAAGCTGACACCCTGATTATTGGTGGTGGCATGGCTTACACCTTCTTAAAATCTCAGGGTATTGCCGTTGGCAAGTCACTGGTCGAAGAGGAATGTCTGAGCATTGCCGCTGACCTGCTCAAAGCCGCTAAGGCGAAAGGCGTCACCATGTTACTGCCTGAAGATCATATCATTGCCGCCACCTTTGGTGCCGATGCTGACCATAAAAGCTGCAGCAACGACGATTTTGATCAGGACTGGATGGCCCTCGATATCGGCCCCAAAACCGTCGCCAGCTACCAGAACGCCTTAAAGCAAGCCGCCACCGTACTGTGGAATGGTCCTATGGGAGTCTTTGAGTTTGACGCCTTTGCTACCGGGACCATGGCGATTGCCGAAGCGTTAGCACAGTCAGATGCCATTTCTGTCATTGGCGGCGGGGATTCTGTCGCTGCAGTCAATAAAGCAGGACTGGCCGATCAGATGACTCACATCTCCACTGGTGGAGGTGCCTCCCTGGAATACCTGGAAGGCAAGACCCTGCCTGGCGTTGCGGCTTTAAACGAGATTTAAGTTCAGAATATAGATAGATAGAAGGTCAGAATACAGAACATAGAAGACAAAAAATTGCGGGAAGATAGCTTCTTTTTAGCTGAATTCTCTCTTCTGAATTCTCTATTCCAGCCTTCAAAAACAGGAGAACCCCCATGCGTAAACCTATGATTGCCGGCAACTGGAAAATGAATAAAACCCTTCAGGAGGCTAACGACTTAGCGACCGGCCTGAGCACGTGTATGAGCGACCTGGATAATGTTGATATCGTCGTCGCACCAGTTTTTACCGCCCTGACCAGTGTTGCCTCATCCCTTAACAATAGCAATATCAAACTCGCCGCTCAAAACTGCTATCCGGCCAACAGCGGTGCATTCACCGGAGAGATTGCGCCGGGCCAGCTCAAAGATATCGGTTGCAGCTACTGCCTGGTCGGCCATTCAGAGCGTCGTCAGCTGTTTGCTGAAACCGATGCCTTTATCAATGACAAGATGAAAGCCCTGCTCGCGACCGGCGTCTTACCAATCCTTTGTATTGGTGAAACGTTGGAAGAGCGTGAAAGTGGCAAGATGTTCGATATCCTCAAAGAGCAGATCGTGGTCGCCTTAGAAGGCATCGATCCGCAACAGGTCTTTGACGTGGTGATTGCTTACGAACCGGTCTGGGCCATCGGCACTGGCAAAACAGCGACCAGCGCGCAGGCCGAAGAGGTTCATCTGTTTATCCGTGACGTCCTGTGCACCCTCTATGGCCGCACCGTAGCTGAGCAGATCCGCATCCTTTATGGCGGCAGTGTCAAACCGGACAATGTCGATGAGCTGATGGCACAACCGAATATTGACGGTGCACTGGTCGGTGGAGCGAGTCTGAAGGTAGAAGATTTCAGCAGGATTGCACATTTTAAATAATCTCAACGCAGAGACGCGTGAGATGGAGAGAACGCTGAGATAAGGCCAATTCTAAGGTTTGAAAAACAAGAAAAAAAAGATTTTCTCTGCGCCCTTTGCGATTCTTTGCGCCTCTGCGTTGATATTTTTCGATTTAAAAAAACTAAAAAAGGACAAATTCTCATGAGTGAAATTATCAGTGTTCGTGCCCGCGAAATCCTCGATTCTCGCGGCAATCCAACAGTCGAAGTCGAAGTCACATTGGAATCAGGTGTCATGGGCCGTGCTGGACTTCCCAGTGGCGCGTCTACCGGTGAGCGTGAAGCGCTTGAACTTCGCGATGGCGATAAAAGCCGTTACCTCGGCAAGGGCGTACTTAAAGCGGTTGCTCATGTCAACGAGATTATCGCCCCAGAACTGATTGGTTGGGAAGCCAGTGACCAGGTTGGGATCGACAAGAAGCTGCTCGAACTTGATGGAACTGATTTTAAAACCAAGCTCGGTGCCAATGCCCTGCTCGGTGTCTCCCTGGCGTGTGCTAAAGCGGCTGCTGAAGATGCAGGCCTGCCACTGTACCAGTATATTGGTGGGGCCAATGCTAAAGAACTGCCTCTGCCAATGATGAACATCCTCAATGGTGGTGAGCATGCTGACAACAATGTTGACATTCAGGAATTCATGATCATGCCATCCGGTGCAAGCAGCTTTAAAGAAGCTTTGCGTATGGGTGCTGAGATCTTCCATAACCTGAAAAAAGTTCTCTCTGCCAAAGGTTACAACACCGCCGTTGGTGATGAGGGTGGTTTCGCTCCCGACTTGAAGAGCAATGAAGAAGCGCTGCAGGTCATTGTTGAAGCGATTGAAGCAGCGGGCTACAAAGCCGGTGAAGACGTGCTGCTGGCTCTGGACGTTGCGGCTTCCGAACTGTACAAAGATGGCAAATATATTCTTGAGAACGAAGCTCAACCAGAAAAAACCGCTGCCGACATGGTTGCTCTGTACGAAGATCTGATCTCTCGCTACCCGATCATTTCTATCGAAGATGGTCTGGCCGAAAACGACTGGGATGGCTGGAAACTGATGACCGAGAAACTCGGCGACAAAATCCAGATCGTTGGTGATGACCTGTTTGTCACCAACACCAAGATCCTCAAAGAAGGCATCGACAAAGGGATCGCCAACTCAATTCTGATCAAGGTTAACCAGATCGGGACCCTGACCGAGACCCTGGAAGCGATCGAAATGGCCAAGCGTGCTGGTTACACCGCGGTTGTTTCCCACCGTAGTGGTGAAACCGAAGACACCACCATTGCTGACCTGGCTGTTGCCACCAACTCAGGTCAGATCAAGACCGGTTCCCTGTGTCGTAGTGACCGCGTTGCCAAATACAACCAACTGCTGCGTATCGAAGACGAACTCGATTCAACTGCTGTTTTCAGCGGCAAAGACGTCTTCTACAACTTACGTTAAGCTGGAACATTATTTCAGGGTGGTGCCTTGGCACCGCCCTGGAATCTATTAGACTCCTAAGTATTAAAATTTATTCTGCTCAGCACCAACCCTCTTCTGGTAAGAGTCCTTTTCTTTTATGTAAGTCCTTTTTATATCAGATCTTTTTATCTCCATATGTAAAGATTTCTCTTGCTCAAAACTGTTCAGTTGCTCAGATCAATCCAAAAATTTAATTTCTTGCTAAATAAAGAGGTACCTTCCTATTGACGAAGAGGGTATTCCTGTTGTACAAAAAAGAAAAGGTACCTTCCTAGTTAATGTTCCTTTTAGTCATACTGGAATTTAGGAAAGGTGCTATGGCTGTAGGAATAGTTTTACTGTCAACGAAAAAAATCATCATTTTTATGATAGAAAAGGAAAATAATATGTCTAAAAAAATTAAAAAACTCATTAAAAAACAAATTTCTAAGGGGATTCTCTTTGCCGACGACAGCGATTATTTAAAAAAACATTCACACCATGCAAAAGGCCATCATAAGACAAATTCTTTTGATGGTTCTCAAGAAGGGGAGATGATCTCTGGCAGAAGTTTTGCTTTGCATGGGAAAAAACACTCCAAACATCATCATTCATCCGGCTTTGAAAAACGTGATGGGCATAAGAAGCACCATGGGATTCATCATTTCCATGAAGAATCGCCATTAGAGGGGCATTTTTCTCATGAGCATCGTCATCAGCATCATGCTAAAGGGGAACCTGTCCATCATCATAAGGGCAAACATCACAGCCACCATGGCAAGGATGCTTTTGATAGCCACCATAGTCATAAAAAGCACCACCGGAAACAGAGTGTTTATGCTGATTCATCACTAGCAGGACATGAATCCCACCATCATCATTATAGTAAATGTGGACATGAATCGCATCACGTCGGAGGGGTTAAAGGACACCATCGAAAACATGCTATTCATGCCGGCTAGGGCGTACCGTTAGCAGCTATCGTTATGCCTGATTGTTAATAACTGGCACCCGCCTGATAGGGTAGGGTGCCAATTTGAGAAACTTTAAAGGTTCCCATGTCCCCTATTTCATCAGAAAAGAATGATTTGAATATCACGCAACACCTTACAGTGCTGTTACATCACGTTGCCAAGTTGTTGTCTCGCATGCGTCATTCACAGGCGCACCAAGCTCAACATGCACAGCATAAGGTCTATACTGTTATCAAGCAACAGGGACCGATTAAGCAGAGGCAATTACTCGAAATTTTTGATGTTCGATCCTCTTCATTGAGTGAGGTTTTACAAAAACTGGAACGGAGTGGATTGATAAAACGTGAACGCGATGAAGATGATAAGCGTGGGTTCGTGATTATGGCCCTGGATCAGGAGAAAGATTTAAGCGAATCATTTTCTCCCCTTCATAGACAGCAGGATACTGACCTGTTTGCTTGTTTATCCGATGCTGAGCAGCAAATACTAGCTCAGTTATTGCAAAAAATTGTTGGGTCAGCAAAAGAAAAGAAACTGATGAAACATGGATGTAAGCATGGCAAGGAACATCATAAGAGTGAAATTAAACACAAACTCAAAGGCAAATGTTTGGACAAAGGAAAATAATGCCTGTGTTTATGAGAAAGGTTGAAGGAATGAATAAAGTCATAATCCCATTATTGGCACTCATGCTTGTCGGCAGTTTTAATCCTTCTTTGCATGCTCAGGTTAAGCCCGTAGGGGCAACTGGAGGAGTTAAGGAGAGTAATAAAATGATAGATACCGTAGCAGTGACACGTCTTGAAATATCTTTGGCCAGCGCTCAAAAGGCTCTGCATGCAGCATTGAAGGAAGCCGCCGAAAATTCCTGGAATATCAGTGTCGCGGTGGTGGGTATAAGTGGTGATCTGATTGCTTTTGCAAAAGCTGATGATGCTATTGCGGTATCGCCTGCTGTGGCCATCGAAAAAGCTCGTACTGCTGCGTTACTGAAGGCCCCATCAAAAAAGTTTGAAGAATATATCAATAGTGGTCGACCTAGCTTTTTGTCTACTCCTGGTGTGACTGGTTTGGAAGGCGGGGTGCCAATTATTGTTGCTGGGAATGTGATTGGCGCTGTTGGAGTCAGCGGCGCCCACGGCCCTAATGATAGTCAGGTTGCCGAAACTGCGGCACAAGTTATCACTGTATCTGATTAATTTTTCGGCTGCAGAAAGGAACAATTATGTCTAGCTTGAAAGAAACATCAGTATTAATTATTGGTGGTGCTTCTGGTTTTGGTTTGCAGATTGCAAAGAATCTGCTGGACTGCGGCGCTGAAGTTGCTATCACCAGTCGTAGTCAGGATAAGTTACAAACTGTTATCGGGCAACTGCAGAGTTCTGGCTATGAACCTGAGGGTTATGTCTTTGATGCGGCAGATTACGATAGTATTCCGGCATTGTTTGAACAATCCGGTGCTGTAGACCATTTAATTTCTATGGCTGGTGGCTTTATGGGCGGAGGCTTTTTAGAGGCTCCTTTCGACACTATTCGCCAGGCTATTGAGGAAAAATTGTTTACAAACCTTGCTATCGCACGGGCTGCCCATAATGCAATAAATGATGGTGGTAGTATGGTCTTTACCGCTGGTTCCGGAGGAAAGCCTCATACGGCATCTGGTGCGATTATCGGGAACGAGGCCATTGCCACTATGGTGAAAGGTTTAGCTGTTGAGGTTGCGCCAAGGCTACGGGTTAATGCTGTTGCTCCAACCTGGACACCGACACCGCTTTGGGACCATATGGCTGAAGAGGAGCGGCAGAATACAGCATCTCATTTTGCAAAAATAATTCCTCTTGGACGGACTGCTACGATTGAAGAGGTTGCTGCTGTGTATATTTTTTTGATGAAAAATTCTTTTGTTACAGGACAGACGGTCCCGGTTGAAGGTGGTCTGGATCTGGTTTGAATAATGTTTTTGTAAGGTGTGCCAGTGATTCTTGATAGTTGTTGTTCATTGGTGCACCTTACTTATGATGTTTACTGATTTCCGTAAAAAATTATTCCCCTGTTTCAGCTTGTTTTTCTCTGAAAATATACTATTTCATATTGATTTATTTTTTTAAAAGCTCCATAGTTGATATGTCAATTGTTGACATATCAACTATGGAGCTTTTATGGATAATTCACGTACTTCTTTAGGGTATAGATTCGGGCTGTTGTTTCGTTTAGATACTTATTTTGTAAACCAAAAATTAAAACCACTCGATCTTACTTCTGGTCAGGTGGCATGCCTGGCGGAGTTATTTCATCGTGCTGTTCCACTGACTCAAGATGAAATATCAAAGGATCTGATAATTGACCCGGCTGCTACGGCTAGAACTGTGGAAGTTCTTATTAAGAAGGGGCTTGTAGAGCGCCGAGAGAATCCTCACAATCGTCGACAGAAATTGGTTTCTGTGACACCTGAGGGAAATGCAATAAAACATGAATTTTTCTTTGCACTTAAAGAGGTTGAAAACCTTTTTGAAGCAGTGCTAAGTGAAGAGGAGCGGCTTGTTGTGATTAAATTGATGGATCGTATGATCAGCAGCGCCGGGCAAGAACGTTATGGCCGTTAATAGCAATTTGAAAAGTGAGCAGGTTTCTCCGCGAAGTACTTTAATTGTTGTTGCTGCTGTTCAGTTTCTTGCTCCCTTTATGATGTCCGCTGTTGGGGTTGCATTGCCTACCATTGGTCGCTTTTATAATGCCAGCGCTGTTTCGCTGGGCCTGGTCGAAATGGTTTATGTGCTGGCATTGGCTCTGTTTCTACTACCTATGGGACGGATAGCAGACATCTATGGCAGAAAAAAGATATTCATTACTGGTGTTGCATTGTTCGCACTTGCTACTGCTTTGTTACCTTTTGCTAAAACGATAGAAATGTTTATCTATTTAAGATTTCTGCAGGGGGCAGGAGCATCTCTGAACATTTCTACTTCAATTGCTATTCTTTCAGCTGTTGTTCCTAAGGAACGCCGTGGTCGTGCCATGGGTATTATCGTTGCGTGCGTGTATCTAGGTTTGTCGGCTGGCCCAACTATGGCTGGAATGGTCATTGCTTATCTCGGCTGGCAATGGATTTTCTTCTGTGCCGTGCCGGTTGCACTGGTCGCTTTATGTCTGACAATCCTTTTTCTTAAAGGAGAATGGCGAGAAGCGGCCGGCGCATCATTCGACTATGTCGGAACGCTGATCTATATGGCATCGTTGTTTTGCCTGGTGGTCGGAGTTTCCCACTTGAAGGATCTGCATGGAGCGACTTTGCTAGCTGTGCTGGGCTGCGCCGGGCTGGTCGGATTTGCATTTTTCGAATATCACCAGGCCTCACCGATCATGGATATGCGTCTGATTGTACGTAATCGTGTGTTGGCTTTCAGTAATCTTGCGACCTGGATTAATTACGCTGCTTCCTTCGGGCTAACCTTCTTCTTCTCTTTATACCTGCAAGTTGTCAAAGGAATGTCACCGCAGACAACCGGTTTGTTACTGATTATCCAGCCTGGTATTCAAGCCATATTATCGCCGCTAGCAGGTGTGATGGCAGATAAGTACTCGTCCGCAAAAATTGCCACCACAGGTATGATCATTTGCTCTATTGGGTTAGCCCTTGCTGCTTTTATCAATAGTAGCGCGGGGCCGCTGTTTGTGGTTCTGGTTCTCTCCATCATGGGAGTTGGTTTTGCTTTGTTTGCATCGCCTAATATGACCATCATCATGGGTTCCGTTGAGCCACGTCACTACGGTATAGCCTCCAGCCTGGTGGCTACGATGCGAACTATCGGTATGTTGAGTGCCATGACCATTGTTACCTTGTTGCTGAGCGTTTTTATGGGCCAGGCCGAAGTTGGAACGACAACGATTCCTGAATATATTCAGACCATGCATACCGGATTTATTGTGTTCGCTTTTCTAAGTACGCTCGGTATCGCCTGTTCTATGGTCAGAGGAACTGATAGCTAGTTTCTGTCCGGAAAGCGCCCTTTTTCACCAGCTCGGCGTCAATCTGCGCATTCGCTTGTGCGGCGTAAAGTACTACGCCTTAAGCGCAAATACTTGATTTTCTTGATCTGGCAAAAAATTGCATCTTTCCAAATCAGAAACCGGCTAGTTGCTATGTTGACTTTCCGGATGGCAACTAGCTAAGTTATTGCTAACTGATACACGCAATAATCTATTCAATAGGGAGCTTACCTATGGCAAATAGAATTAAATTTATAAGTTCATTTTTGGGCATGATATTAATGTTGATAGCTAGTTCATCGCAGGCTTTAATGGGTCCGGATTGTTCTGTCTTAACTGGCTGCAAAAGATCTATTTGTGAAAAGGAAAAAGAACTGGCAGAAGCCAAACAGTACAATGATATGGCAAAAGTATTCGGTATTGAAAAATCCCTGCTACATCTACGAGCTGATTGCGTACAGTCACCAACCGGAACCAGCGCAAAATATGCAGGTAAATTGGCAGAGCTGGAAGAGGAATATCAGGGTGATCTCGAAGATGCTTTGAATGAATATCGAGCCGACCTCAGGGATGCTCAGCGTGACGGTAAGTCAGCGAAAATTCAGCAGGTTGAGGAGAAATATCAGCAGAAAAAAGTGTCGATAACGATGAAGTATCAACAAAAGAAAGCCGACCTTAATGCGGCTTTTGGATATTGACTGTCGACAGTCAGGTGTAGGTAGTAACCGGCCAGCAGCCTTTCTGGCAGTTGGTCAGTTCTTCCTTTAACGACAAGTCTAATGCGTTGCACTTACTATTTGAGCATAGTATGGTGGGTTAACAATTTGAATTTAAAGTTAGGCTTAAGAGAAACAGATAAAAGAAGAAACACAGAAGCTCGCCTCAACAGGCGAGCGTTCCCAATTGTGTTGGGCAATCTAGAATCCCAGCATCTCCGATAATTCCATCTGCATGAAGTCGAGTATTTCGTAAGGAGCTGCCGATTGCATCTGGACAATCTGCGACAAGAGTGACGCAGCTGCCGGAGCCATCGCCTGGGCGCTGCTAAGGTCTTCAGCCTTACTTAATGTTTCAAGGAATTGCTCAACCAGTGCAGTTCTCTTTTCGATATCCATGAGGTTCTCCTGTGGGGGGACTTAAGGTCTTGTCAGTGTAAAAATGTCATTGCCTGTTAACTAATGTTGTTGGTTTATTCATCTGCTCTATACTTTTCATTTTGTGTGCCAAGGGGATGAGAGCCTGTTTTGTACTTATGAGGGACTCTGGCCATACAAGCGTGCCATAATCTTGGGCGTGAAAAGACTGATTGTGATCAGGAAATAGTCATTTGCCGACTGTGTCGATGCAAAGCCTGTGTTATGGATAGTTATCTTTCTTAATTAGTTTTCATCCGGAAACGGCCCTTTTCCGCCGTGGCTGTGTCAATCTGCGGACTTGCTTGTGCGACGTAAAGTACTACGTCTCCGCACAAGCCCTTGATTTCCTTACCACAACGAAAAATTGCTCGTTTCCAATCTGAAAACTTGATAGTTTCAATTTAGAGTTTCCGGATGGAAACTAATTAGTTTTCATCCGAAAACGGCGCTTTTCCGCCGTGGCTGTGCCAATCTGCGAGCTTGCCACAACGAAAAATTGCTCGTTTCCAATTTGAAAACTTGATAGTTTCAATTTAGAGTTTTCGGATGGAAACTAATTAGCCCTATTTTTGCTAATATTCTTGCTGTGAGAATAATGCAATGAAATGCTGGAGGAGTTAGATCATGATCGGTCCATTGATAAATGGTGCTGCGGTAATTGTTGGTAGTGTTGGCGGAGCGTTTTTAGGGCACAAGGTGCCGATGTCACTGCGTCAGACAATGCCGCTGATTTTTGGTTGCGCATCCATGGGGCTTGGTATTGCTATGATTGTGAAAGTTCAGTATATCCCTGCTGTTATCCTGGCTTTTTTGTTGGGTTCAATTATCGGAGAACTAACCCGATTTGAGGCACATATTGAGAAGTTAGCCGGGCATGTTCGTGGTTATATCGATAAATTTGTTTCGCCGCCGCCTAGTGATTTGCCTCAAGCTGATTATATGGAAAAATTTATCGCCATTCTGGTGCTTTTTTGTGCCAGCGGCACTGGTGTTTTTGGCGCCATGAACGAGGGGATGACGGGGGATCCTTCTCTGCTGATAGCCAAGTCTTTCCTTGATTTTTTCACTGCGGGTATTTTTGCCATTAATCTTGGTATTCCGGTAGCAACACTGGCTTTTCCTCAGTTTATTATCCAGACCATTTTGTTTTTAGCGGCAGCGACAATCTTTCCCATGACGACCCCTGCAATGATTGCCGATTTCTCAGCTGTTGGTGGCCTCATTATGCTGGCTACTGGCTTTCGGATCTGCAGCATTGTGCCTTTTCCCATCGCCAATATGCTTCCTGCGCTCTTGCTGGTTATGCCGATTTCTGCATTGTGGGTGCGCTTTTTTGTTACCTGACAGTATTTTCGCTACGACGATAGACCGTAGCTGTTGAGCTTGCGGTATAGAGTCGCAATGCCGATGTTCAGGTTTTCGGCTGTTTTGCTTTTATTTCCGGCACAGGAATTGAGTACGGATAAGATATACTGCTTCTCGACCTCCTCAAGGGGTAAAATCTCATCTGTTGTGACTTTAGGCTGACAAGGTTGATTCAGTTCTTCGGGAAGATCTTCCAGATCAATACGTTCCCCATGGCTTAGAGCAACGGCGAATTCAACGACATTCTGAAGTTCCCGCACATTGCCTGGCCATTGATAGCAGAGTAGATGCTCGGCTGCTTTGGGAGTGAACGATTCAATCTTCCGTTGGCTGCGCGCAGCTGTTTCATCCAGAAAGATACGTGCCAGGGGCATGATGTCTTCACGCCGCTCCCGCAGAGGGGGCATTTTTAATTCTATGACTTTAAGGCGGTAGTAAAGATCCTGGCGGAAGTTACCGTTGGCAACCTCGTCAGCCAAGTTCCGATTGGTTGCAGCGACAATACGAAAATCGACATTTCTGGAACGATTTTCTCCAACGCGGCGGATTTCACGCTCCTGTAGCACTCGTAATATCTTAACCTGCATGCCGGGTGAAATTTCTCCGATTTCATCAAGAAACAGAGTGCCTCCCTTAACCGCTTCAAAAAATCCAGCGGTATTTTTATAGGCTCCGGTAAAGGCTCCTTTACTATAACCAAACAGTTCACTTTCCAGCAATGTTTCGGTGACGGCTCCGCAGTTTATGGCAATAAAGGGCTTATTGGCTCTTGGGGACTCGTCGTGAATCAAACGCGCAATACGTTCTTTGCCGACCCCGGTTTCTCCACTGATAACAACCGATGCGTCTACCTTGGCTATCTGCCTGGCGGTATCAACCGCTTTACGCATGGCTGGGCTGTGGCAAGTAAGACCAGAAAGCTCCTGCTTGTGATTAAGGTCCGATAGCTGCTGCTGCCGCTTTTTTAGTTTTGTTTCGATATCTTTGAGTTTTTGAGTCAGGTTGGTCAGAACACTATCCGCTGATTCCATGGCGTAATATTGCAGCTGATCAGCAAATTCTTCGCGCCAGTCTTCCCGGTAGCGCGCTTCAATCTCGCAGGTTTTACCCCCTTTTCCACAACAATTGGTTTCAACAAAGTATACGTCGCGGCCGGTTCTTTTGGATACATAGCCACTGGCAAAGCCGGTTAAGCTCCAGCAGACTGGTTGGTCTGCAATGCCAAAATGAAGCAGGTGCTGTTCTGCTTCGTAAGAGTCTTTCCAGCTGCCCTGGATAAGGGGTTCTCCGTTCAGACCCGATCCCCTTTCATTGGTCAGGGGGGTTAATAGTCCGAGCAGGCCATGTAAATGGGGGCCTGCCCAGCTGTCTTCGAATAGTTCCGGGGCTTCCTGACGAAATCGTTCTGCTGAGCGCCAACCATGAGCATAACCAAAACGGGTCAGGATACCACGGGCCATGTGAGTTCCGACTGATTCAATAAGCTCTTTGCGCAATAAGCCTAGAGATAATGCATCAAATAATAGAACACGCTGATCCATGAAGTGGATGATGCCACTGTCCGGGACGCGATACATAAGTTCTTTCAGGTCAAGATCTAAAGCCTTCATAGGAGTCCTTTCAAAATGATAATAGAATTTATCAGATTGATAGGGCTTGTCAATCTGTTACTTCTAAACCTACACAAAATCAATATGTTGGAAGTGGCACGTATCATGAATAACTCAAGTAGAAATAATCTAAAATTCTGCCTATCGAAAGTATGTCTCTCTTGGAAGGATTTCTGGATACGGTAAGGTTGTTTTCGGGCTCTCTGCCACTGAATGATCCTGAGTAGCAACCTTCATTATATTGTTTTACCTGTCGTGGCAAAACATCTGTCATCGCCATTAAAGATGTTTGGATTGTTACGATTTTTTCTATGGAAAAGGAGTAGTAAAAAATGAGCAAAGACAAATCGCAGGAAGAAAAGGCAGTAGATCAGTACACTGCTAGTGTTCTTCAGAATGGTTTTTCACGCAGAAGCTTTTTGGGGCGTGCCGCAGCAGGGGCTGGAGTTGGCGCCATGGCTCTGGCTGGTCTGGGCAGCAAGGCAGAAGCTGCAGCCGCTGCAACAGAATGTACCCAATACGCGCAAACTGCTGAAGGTGGTGCAACTCTCAACTTTTTGCCTAAGCCGGAAGCTATTGCCGATAAAGATATCGCAACCACCAAAACCTTTGATGTTGTCGTCGTCGGAGCTGGTGCTTCTGGTGTCACGGCAGCTCTTTCTGCTGCTGAAAACGGTGCTAAGGTTGCTGTCCTTCAAAAGCAGGCCATGATTGTTTCCCAGGGCAATACCGGTTCCGGTATCGACCTGAAAAAAAGTGATAAGGCTGGTATTGAAGCGTTGGTAAACCGCCTTAATGCTGATAGTGCCCACCGTTGTAATCCCGCCCTGATCAGAGCTTGGGCTTATAACTCCGGCGAGGCGGTCTCCTGGATGATCGATCGCACTAAAAAGGGTGGCGGACAAGTCGTTGATCAAGGAACCGGGCCACAGCATGGTATTCACGGGATTACTGAGTATGACCTGAATTTTGTCACCTCATATTGCGGACCAAAGCCTTATACCACCGGCGACGGTATGCGTGCTTTGGGTAAAACGGCGGAAAAAGAAGGTGTTAAATTCTTCTACAATATGCCTGCAACGCAACTGATCCAGGATAAGTCTGGCAAAGTTGTTGGTGTTATCGCTAAGTCACGTGACGGGAAATTTCATAAATATATGGCCAAGAAGGGCGTTATCCTCGCCTGTGGCGATTATCAGAATAATGAAGACATGTGTAACTTCTTTATTCCTGACCTGAAAAACTTCGTCCGTAAGCAGATGGATCGTACTGGCGATGGTTTTGCTATGGCTTACTGGGCTGGTGGTGTTATTGAGCCCATCGGTCATACCAAGATGCTGCACGATTTTGATGCTGGCCCAGCTGCTATGTGTGATATGCCGTTTCTGGCTGTCAACCGCAAAGGTGAGCGTTTTGTCAACGAAACTGTTGCCATGTCATTGATGAACAACTATCTGCGTGATGCTGAAAATGCTGGACACTATTCCCAGGTTTTTGACGCCGACTACATGACAGGTGCCAAAGACTGGCCAGGTAAATTATATTCTCCCGAGCAATTGAAACACTACATGCCTGAAGATCCATCTCCGAAAAAAGGTGTGTATCCTTCCCAGACCAATACCTACAAAGCTGACACCCTGGAAGAGTTGGCGGTCAAGCTTGAGTGCGATCCTAAGACCTTCGTTGCCAGTGTTAAGCGTTACAACGAACTGTGCAAAGCCGGTAAGGATGATGATTTCGGTAAGCCAGCCAGCAAGCTTCTTCCGGTTGTCAAAGCTCCTTTCTACGGTATCCACCGTAGAATGCGTATCTCTGCTATTACCTCAGGAATGCTCGTTAACGAAAATCATCAGGCGCTGAATGCTGAAGGTCAACCAATTGGCGGTCTGTTTATCGTTGGTAACCTTGGTGGTGGTTTCTACGGTGGTGTCGACTATCCGCTGACTGTTTTCGGCTTGTCTTTGGGGCGCTGCTACACCTTTGGATACTTGGCAGGGAAGCACGTCGCAAAATTATAGTTTCTGCCCGGAAAGCGCCCTTTTTCACCAGCTCGGCGTCAATCTGCGCATTCGCTTGTGCGGCGTAAAGTACTACGCCTTAAGCGCAAATGCTTGATTTCCTTGATCTGGCAAAAAATTGCATCTTTCCGAATCAGAAACTTATTAGTTGAATAGTCTTTTTATGGCTAGCAACTAAATCATATTGGGAAATGTGAATAACGGAACAGTTCTTACTGTTGCGACTAAACATGAATTAATGGGAGAAACAATGAAAACCACAACTATACATATGCTCGTGTTTGCTTTTGCATTCACACTGCTTTTTGGAGCAACCTGCGCGTTGGCTGCGGATGCTGTTCAACTTGATCAGTTTCACGCTCAGCAGGGTGTGACCTGTAACGATTGTCATGGTGATCAGGCAGAGCGCCAGCCGGTTGCTATGATCAAATGTCTGGAGTGCCATGATACCGCTGATGTTGCTGAGGCCACTGCAGAGCTTAAACCAACCAATCCTCACAATAACCGTCACTATGGTACCGAAACCAACTGTAACTACTGCCACCATCAGCATCAGAAATCAGAGAACTTCTGTACCCCATGTCACCTGAGATTTACCTTTGATGTCCCTTAAATCAAAGTAGTAGCTCTATTTAAATACGGGTATCGGAAGATACCCGTATTTAAAATTTGAAATTTACTTTCCCGGAAAAAATGTGAGGAAGAGTCAGGCTTCACGGACGACTGAATACGGCCCCGCAGGGTTTTGGTCAGATGTTCTTTTCTGGAAGAGTATAACTGCCTATTTTTATTGTAAATAGTTGGAAGGAAAAAGTAATGAAAGCAAAGTTGTTATTGGTCGGTTTATTAGTCTTCGGTCTGTCTGCATCTGCCATGGCCGCAGACAACCTGAAAGAGATGTTCTCTCAAGGTTCAATTAAAGGTGAGTTCAGTCTCTTAAGTTTTACCCGTGATTATAAAGGTGGTGCCACAGACAGTCAGGACACTGCTTTAGGTGGTGCTTTATATTATAAAACTGATTCTTTTAAAGGCATCAGTCTGGGCGTTGCATTCGGAACCAGTAATGATGTTGTTAATCAGGATGACAAAAATCCCTATGTTGGTTTGACAACGCCAGGACATGAAAATATTGCCCGGATGCAGGAATATTACATTCAGGGAGATTACTTTGATACCACTGTTAAAGTGGGCGCTCACGAGTTAAATACCCCGTTTTTGAATATTCATCCAATTCGCATGATCCATCGTACTTATCGTGGTTTGTCGGTTGTGAATAAGTCTGTTGATAACTTGACATTGAGCGGTTTTTACTTAAAAGACAACATGAACTGGTTCAATGAAGAGTTCGTTTCTTTTAACGACAATGTCTATATTGCTGGTGCAAAATACAAATGTCCCGTTGATGGCGTGAACAGCAATGTTCAGGCCTGGTATTTCAACATGCCTGATAACCTGTACCAGGCATGGTTTAATGCGTCCTTCAGCAAAAAATTTGACAATATGGTTTTTCATACTGCACCTACCTATTTTATGCAAAAGTCACAAGGTGATGAAGAATCTGGTGAGCTTGATACCTATCAGTATGGTTTGAATGCCGGTGTCGGCGCACTTGGTTTTGATCTGACCGCTTTTTATGCCAAAACTGGTGATCAATCAATTTACGACCCCTATGGGTACGGTAAAATCATTATTCAGCAGGTTCATAACTCTGGTGATGGCGGTCCAACCAGTACTCTTTATGATCGTGGTGATGAAGATGCTTATGCGCTGCGTCTTTCCTATGATTTTGCAAAAGTTGGTGTAAAGGGGTTGAGTGCCTATGTCATGCACGGTCTTTACGATGCTCCTGCGGCGACTATCAATGAAACTGATTTCAGCATTCAGTATAAATTCTCTGGCGCGTATGATGGTCTGAGTATTCGTGCTCGTTATGCGAAGGTTGACGTCAGCGATACTGCTACAGAAGATCGTCATGATGATCTTGACGATATCCGCTTTTATGTCACTTACCGTTTCGGTATGAGTGACAAATAAACCGATCCAGGTTTAGTGTTTTTTGAATACGTAAGGGATGCTGGCTGTCACTGGAGAAAGCTTCTACTTGGAAGGGTGACAGTCAGTTTTTTTTGATGGAGAAAATTATATGTTTGGTTTGGGAACACAAGAATTATTGATCATCCTGGTTATTGCCATGGTTCTTTTCGGTGCCGGGAAATTACCACAGGTTGGCAGCTCTTTAGGTAAAGGGATCCGCAATTTTAAAAAAGGCATCAATGAAGAAGAAAATAATGTATTAGCTGATAGCGTTACTGCTGAATCTAGCGACAAGAGTTAATAGACATCACCGCGATAACCCAGGGAAGGCTGAACCCGTGTATCGTGTATGCTAATGGCGTTGACTTGAGTATGTCTCAACGGTATCCTTTAGTGCGGAATTGTGTTTCTGTAGTTAGTTTCTGTCCGGAATGTGCCCTTTTTCACCAGTTCGGCGTCAAACTGCGTATTTGCTTGTGCGGCGTAAAGTCCTACGCCTCCGCTCAAATGCTTGTTTTCCTTGATCTGGCAAAAAATTGCATCTTTCCAAATCAGAAACTGACCAGTTGCGATTTAAGTTTCAGGATGGCAACTCGTTAGGATTTAGGAGTCGCGATGAGCAATACCGGTAAAATCCGTTTAGGGAGCCATTGCCCCCCAATCACAGATGCCCAGGGCCAACCTGTTCTCAGCTTACCGGCTGATTGGCAGGGATTGGTTATTGAAGAGACTATTGTTCCTGCCCGGGCTGAGTGTGGCCCCCAATATAGCGGGGTTCCAACACTTATTATCGGTGTCAATGCGAACGTTAAGCGCTGGTATCGTAGTGGTTGCCATACTCTTGAGCTTGATGCTCCGCCTCCTGCTTTTGATGTTCTTGGTTCAGCATACGAACGTGACCATGGTCGCTGGGATGGGGAAGAGGGTTCGAGCCTTAAAGTCACCCTGCCTGAATCTGTCCTGCAACGTTATCTTCCTGAACAAGTCCACTGTTTTGATATAGAAACCCGCTTTGCTGTAACCGACCATCAGCTGCGGGATACCCTTCTTGCCTTAGCAACAGAGTTTAAGCAAGGTTTGCCCAACGGACTTATGTATGCCGAAGGGTTATCGCTGATGGCTTTGGGCTGGTTAAATGCTCACTATAGTCTTAAGGGTAAGCAGAATAGTGGCGGGCAAAAATTGTCTGTCAGGCAAAAGCGGCAAATTGACGACTATATTCACTCGTCACTGGGGGAGGCGATCTCGGTCGATAAAATCGCTGCCCTGATCAACATCAGTCCTAGTCATCTTTTCCTTTTGTTTCGCAGCTCTTTTGGCATGCCGCCTCATCAATATGTTCTGAAAAGGCGTGTCGAACGCGTGGCTCAGCTGTTAAAATCCGAGCCGGAACGCTCCATTTCTGATATTGCCATCGCAACCGGATTTTCCAGTCAGGCCCATATGACGAAAGTTTTTAAACGCTTCATGCAACAAACCCCTTCGCGCTGGAAAGCGCAGTAACACACCCTGGCGTTCAGAATTATCAGGACTCATAAATTTGAGACACAATTTTTGTGACAATCTCTTCCTGGTCATGAAAAAAATTATGTTCTGATTCTTCCCTTCGCATATTTTCATTTTTTTATGGACTCTGATAAATGCTTTCTTCTTCAGTGTTTTAACGAAGGAAATCCAGTGGTTGTGACCTCCCTGTATCCTTGGTGTCAAAAATAATAAGTTTATACAAAAACTCCAGAGTAATGTGGAATACAGTTGCTTTTGGAATCTATAGAATACCGTTTTGATAAAGCTTGGATGGAGAAATTTATCTGCAGATGATTTGAAGTGTGAGGCCGCACTGGCCTCTTTTATGTCCGGTATTTTGCGTTGTGTCGTCAAAATATCGAAATTTCTTATGGCGTTCACAATAACTGGGAGGTTTTTCATGCGCAAAAAGAAGTTTTTGTTGTCTCTGTTGGTTGTTCCATTGTGTCTATTGATCTGGTCATGTGGGGATGATAACGATTCGGATGATTATGAAGGCTTGGCGATGTGTCGAGACATCGCTAGTTCCTTCAGCTATGAAAATGTCGTTATTACCGATGTCGAATCTGTCACTGATGAGACCGTTGTCTATGATTCTGACGAAACCTACAATACTCCTGAACATTGTGTTGTTACCGGTTACATGAACGAGCGTGAAGGTGTGAGTGTTCCTGTGCTTGGCTCCAGCTATGCTATCGGTTTTGAAATGCGTTTACCGGTAACCTGGAATGGTCGTTTTTACTATCAAGGCAATGGTGGTCTCGACGGAAATGTTCATCCTGCTGTTGGTCGTTTTATGTTCTCAAACGGTGCTGATCACACCGCTCTGAGCAAAGGTTTTGCTGTTATCAGTTCTGATGCCGGCCATAGTGTTGGCGTTCCTTTCTTTGGTCTCGACCCTCAGGCTCGTCTCGATTACGGTTATAATGCGGTGGCTGAACTGACCCCAATGGCCAAGGCGATGATTGAAACCGTTTACGGTTCTCAACCTGACTATTCATACTTTGGCGGTTGTTCTAATGGTGGCCGTCATACCATGGTTGCCGCTTCACGCTATGCTGATGATTATGATGGTTTCCTGGTTGGTAACCCTGGTTTTAATCTGCCCAAGGCTGCTGTTTCTCAGATGTACAGTGCTCAGCAGTACACCAATATCACCGGTGTGACTCTTGATGAAGATACCAACTATATTACCGGTGCTTTCACTGACGTAGAGCTGGCTTTGGTGGCTAGTGCTGTACTCGACAAATGTGATGATCTTGATGGTCTTGCTGATGGCATGATTAATGACACGGTCACTTGCCAGACTGTTTTCAGCCTGGATGATGATGTTGCGACGTGTGGCGATGATGGCAGAGACGGGACCTGTTTAAGTAGCGAGCAAAAAGAAGCCATGAACAATATTATGGCTGGTGCAACAGGTGAAGAAGGTCAGATTTATGCTAGCTTCCCATACGATGCAGGTATGGCTGCTTCAAACTGGTCCTACTGGGAGTTCTATGCTTCAGCAAACCTGGATCCAGGCGCTGTTGGCTATATCTTTACCACCCCACCGACGTCATTTCTCACTTCTGGTGTGACTGGTTACGAGTATGCCTTAAGTTTCGATATGGATACTGCGCTGACCCAATTAAACGCAACTGACCCGGACAATGGTTTCGAAGAGTCTGGCCTTGAGTTCATGACCATGCCTGATCCAACTTTGGCTGATATGAAGGCTAATGATGGTAAGATGCTGGTATTCCACGGTACTGGTGACAGTGTCTTTTCTTCTGACGATACCATTGACTGGTACACAAATGATTTTGGTTCAGACTCCAATCACGGTCGTGTTTTCCTGGTTCCGGGTATGAATCACTGTGGTGCCGGTCCTGCAACTGACCAGTTTGATGGTCTCAATGCTCTGATTAACTGGGTTGAAAATGGTGTTGCTCCTGACAGTGTGGTAGCTTCCGTGCGGGCTGAAAATACCGAATTGCCAGATGGTGCTTCTACCACCCGGACCCGTCCTCTGTGTACTTACCCTGAGATTGCTAAATATGCCAGTGGGGATGAGGAAAGTGCAGATAGCTTCTATTGTGAAGAACCATAAATCGAAGCACGATTATTCTTCATAATGATTGTTGAATTCAGCCTGAGAAATTACATTTCTCAGGCTTTTTTGCATTTGTTCCCTATTGCAGGTGTTGTTCGTCACTTTTTATGAGCTAGAAATACAAGGTTCTCGGCCAGTAACTGAGCTGCTGTGTGCAACGAGACGGTGATTTCCTGTTTTGGCCTGGGATCATAACCCTGAAACTTCTGAGTTTCCATGATCTCCTCAAGCATGTTGATCACATCGGTTGTATCTGCTTGAGATTCAGCTATGGTATTGAGTGCTTTTTGCAATGTCTGACGTGCTGTTTCCGGTATGTCAGACATTGCAAATTGCTTGCGCAGTTGTTGAAAGCTCGTCATGACGGAAAGAGCAGTTAGTCCCCCGTTAACAAAGGAGTGATAGTTGTCTGGCTGATACTGAGCCAGGGCAACAAGACGAATAATTTTATGCCTCAGTTTTGCTTCAATTCGTGTGATCGCCTTCGGGTTACGATCAAGAGCCAGGTTACGAATATCCTGGCTGATTGAATTGAGCAGGTTGTTCATACGAATAGCTGGATTTATAGGAAATAAGAATCGATAAGCCAGCCACGAGCAAGAGATTCCCGCTAGCATAGCCACTGTACCAAAAAGTAAATCAAAGGTTTTCAAGTCGGTTGTCAGGCCAGGTTGCAGGGTCAGCAGAAAGATGAAGGTTGCATCTGTTGAGGCAATAGCAGTCTTTTTATGGGTCATGCCAAAGCCACCCAGAAAAATAAATGGCACCATAATCAGATATTCACGTGTTGCTCCTGAGTCGGCTCCCAATAAAGCCAGGCGGCAGACAATAGCTGCAGATGCCCCAATGACTGCTCCGGTTAAGATATGTTTCAGCAATTCTGTTGGATGCTCTTTGCTGGCAAAAAGGGTCAACATGATCGACAGTGCCATAATTAACAGAGGCGTGAGATGCCAGCCGGTCGTTTGCCAGAATATACCCGCACACGATATAACGATCATCACCCGCAGTGCACTTCTGAGCCCTTCACGCCAATTGTTATGACGATTAACTTCTAACAAGCGGCGTTGGCCATAGTAAAGAACCTGGCGTTGATAGAGGATGGTATGGAGCGAGGTAAGGATTTCATCCAGAGTGTGCGTAAGGCTTGGATGTTCCTGCTGTAAACGGTGACACAGGTCGTGAAGATCGTGCAGGTATTGTCGGGCCTGATCACTTGTATCGGCGGCTGCCAGTTGTTCAAGCTTTATGGCAAACATATTGCGTGTTGTTGAACTGGGCTGGTCATTCCATCCCTCAGTTAACCTCTGCTGTCTGAGCATACAGCCGATACCGAGCAGGTTCATCAACTCAGAAAACATGGCAGTGGTTTCAGTTAATTTGTGGCGTGCATGGTAAGTTCCGGCAACGGCTATGTCCATCAGACTTTCTATTTCGACCAGGTTTGAAAGGAGTTCCTGTTCAATTTTTTCTCTGTTTGCTTCCGGAACGGATCGGAACAACCAGGATAGCCAGGTTAAGATGTCCGAGCCTAACCGATCCAGATGTCTGGTGACTTCCGATAGCGAGCGTTTCGGGGTGAAAAATGCGCTGATAAAGGTCGCTATTATAATTCCGATGCAGATACAGGCGACTCTTGAAAAGGCGATTTCATACAGGTCTCCACCACGCAGACTACCGCTCATAGTCAGGATTGCACAGGTAATTCCTGCCATGATACAGCCGTAGGAGCGCAGGCCATGAAAAAAGCAACTAATCGCAATACAGAGTCCTAACCATAATGCTAACGTCAGGGTTAAAGTTAATGGATTGGAGAGGTTAAGCAACATCAGCAGGCCAACCAGCGATCCTATGCCGGTACCAACCAGACGATAGACGCTTTTTTCCAATACCATTCCGCGGGTCGGTTGCATGACGATCAATGCGGTTAATGCTGCCCAGTAGGGGCAGTCAAGATTAAAAAGTTCAGCCGTTGCGACGGATGAAATTGCAGCGGTTGTTGCTCGCAAAGCAAAAAAGATGCTTTGCCAGTGGTTACGCAGTTTGGATAATATTGGTTGTTTCATTGGATTTACTAACGTTGCATAGATTCAGTTTGTATCTGTGCTATTTCGGTTTGTCCTGATTGATAATGGTATCCAGATTGGTCTCAAGAAGGGTGGTGGATTGAATGAGCTGCTCAAGATCCCGGGCAGAAAGGCCACAGAGCAATTGTTGGTCAATCGTGTTGATAGCTTGTTGTAATTTAAGCGCGAGTTGTTCACCGCTGGCTGTCAGACTTAACCGTTTAACACGGCGATCCTGGTCATCTTCGCGGCGGTTAATCAGTTTTTTAGCGAGTAATGTATCCAGCAAGCGTACCAGAGAGGGGCCGGCTATACCGATGGATTCAGCTAAATCTTTCTGACGGACATCATTGCCCAGTAAATAAATATGAAACAGGGGGCGCCAGGTTGCATCGGTTAAGCCGCTGGACATCAATTGCTGATCCACCACCTGACGCCAGCGTTTTGTCAGTAGTATCAGACGAAAAAGAAGGTTTTGGCTGTTATTATTTTTTATCATGACAAAATAGATAGCATGCTAACGAATATAATGCTATCTATTTTTTTGTTTTATAATTTGTCCAGCACCATTGCAGCAAAGCTTAAGACAAGAAAGAAGCCACACATGTCTGTCATGGTTGTCAGTAATGGACTGGCGACCAGAGCGGGGTCAAGTTTAAGTCGTTTTAGGACAAGGGGGATGAGCCCTCCAAGAGTCACGGCAATGACAGTGTTGACTGCTAATGCGCCACCGACCACTACACCTAAGAACGGATTCCCTTTCCAAAAAAATGCCACAGCGCCAAGCAGTATACCCAGAGCGATACCGTTGATAATCCCCAGGCTCGCTTCTTTACCCAAAACGCGTAACAGCTCAGTCGGACGTACTAAACCAAGTGAGAGTTCTCGCATACTGACAGCAACCGCCTGGTTGCCTGAACAGCCACTCATGTCACTGACCATGGGAAGAAATACGGCCAGCGCAATAGCTGCCGCCAGGGTGTCCTGATAGATGGCAATGACACTAGCGGCAACGATATTGAGGACAATATTCAAAGATAACCAGGATAAACGTCGTCCCGATCTGGCCAGTAGGGGCATGGTTCTAAACTCTTCACCACCGATAATCCCGGATAAACCGAGAAACTGGTTAACGCTACTCTTTTGACGTGCCTCTTCAACAGCTTCAGGCAATACAACTCCCTGAAGGCGATTGTCCTGATCAACAACCGGGGCGCCAAAGAGGTAATGTTCTTCGAAAAAATTTCGTAGCTCTTCAATAGAGTCATCAACCTTGACCTTGAACGGATTGCGTATCATCAGTTGGCTGAGTTTGGTCGAATGTTGTGGAAAAAGCAGATCGCGCATGCGTAAAACACCTTCAAGACGCCCCTGTTGGTCGGTTACAAACAGGTACTGGACATTGTAGGTAGAATATTCGTCGCGATTATTCTGAAAATCGTCAAGCACATCCTTTACGGTTTGTGAGTTGTTGTAATCGAGAAATTCAGAAATCATCAGACCGCCGGCTGTATCGGCGTCATACTGAAGAAACTGACGGGCTTCGGCAGCGTCCTCTGGATTCATCAGTGAAATAATAGCGTCGGCATCTTCACTATCCAATTCACCTAGCAAATCGACGAGATGGTCACTGTCCAGCTCTTCAAGGATGGCAGCAGCATGTACCGGTTGCAGGTCTTCAATAATATCAGCGGCTTGGGTGTCAGAAATATCTTCAATAACATCTGCAGCCTGCTCTGGATTAAGCAGGGTCAGCAGGGCGCTTTGGGTTGCCGGGGCAAGGCGTGAAACCGCTAACGCGGTATCAGTTGGATTAATACTGTTGAGAAATTTAAGGACCTGTTTCTGGTCGTTATTTTCAATCAGTTCGGAGAGTTGTTCCCATGGTTTACTGTAATCATTAAACTCCATGATCTATCCTGTCAGATTATAGGTGTATCGTCAGCAGAGCGGTAAAGATGATGCTGACGATACGAAAAAAGCGGAAGAGGTTATCTCTCTGTGGGTAAAGCTGAACGTTAGGGAGCAGGTAGGTCTTAACCATTATTCTCTGGTTGACGTGCGACATCGACCGAGACTCTAACGCGATGTGTTCCACCCCCCAGGGCCACACCTTTTACCGGGGATACATCCGAAAAATCCCGTCCCCAGGCGACGGTAATGTGCTGCTCGCCCTGCGGTTGGTTATTAGTCGGGTCAAAGGCCAGCCAGCCTGCAGATGGGGAGTAAGCAGCGAACCAGGCATGGGAGGCATCGGCACCAATTAAACGCTGTTGGCCGGGTGGTGGCAGGGTTTCTATATAGCCACTGACATAGCGTGCGGCGATACCAAGGCTGCGTAAACAGGCAATGCCAATATGAGCAAAGTCCTGGCATACTCCACGGCGCTGCTGTAAAACCTCTAACAACGGGGTAGAAATGTCGGTGACATTGGGATCATAGGCAAAATCGGTGAAGATTCGCTCCATCAGGTCATTGACGGCATCACTTAAAGGGCGGTTGGCCGGAAATGAGGGTAATGCATAGTCACGAAAGCGACCAGAGGCTTTAATCATTGGTGAATCATAGCAGCAAGGAATGACATCAACATGGTGCAGAATTGCTTTGGAACGACAAAAGTCTCTGGCGTACTCCCAACTGTCCTGATTGCCGGTACTGTACTTGGTCATGTCCGGTTTAACTTGAATGTCACTGTCAGCGGTTATTACCAGTCGTTCATGAGCATGCTGCATGGCAAAATGAACACTGCGATTACCAAAATAGTCGCTGTATTCATGCTGGACAGCAGGACCAGGAGTGATTTTAAGCTGGGAGTTCAGGCACACCTGATCATTGGTTGAGCGCGGTAATAACCAGGCGGCGTTATGACAGTGCTGCACCGGGCTGCTGTAAAGATATTCGGTAATATGGCGGATGTGAAAGATCATAACGCCATCTCCCGGCCGATGGTGACAAACTGCTGTGGTGGCAGAGTCGGAGCAAAAAAGTGATCTGTGAGAGCGCCTGAAAGTTTTTCCAGATTGTCAATTTGTTCACTAAGCATGCGTTCGAGGAGCGGATAACGTCCATCACTACTATTAAGGCTGATCAAATATTTATGATCGGTCTGGCTCAGGTTGTCGAGAGACTGCTGTATCAGGAGCATGTCTTTATCAGCGCTACGGTTTCCTGATTCCGTTGGCAGTGAACTAATATGTTTATGCAGCTGGCGAAGCTGGCAGGCCAGAGCCCGCGGATAATTATCGTCGAGCAGCAATAACTCAAGAGCCGGTCCCAGATTCATAAACGACCGGTAACGCTGGCGATAAAGGATCAGACTGTTACAGGTGGAGAGTACAATCTCAAGCATCTGGGCTTCCATAGTGGTTCCATAGCAGGGAACCAATGTCGCTTTGAGCAGGGTCGATAAATGGATGGCGCGCTCCAGGCGTCGTCCAATATTAAGCATGTTCCAGGTAGGTTCCCGCGACATGTTTTCATAAGTCAGACCACTGAAGGCAGATAACTGCATAATCAGGTTGTTAATGCTGTCCAGCAGACGACTGCTACCGATCTGGTTTTTGCTGACACGTGGTTTCCAGTGACTACGCATAGCATCAATGGCACGCCAGGCATCTTCGGGAAGCAGGTCGCGGACAGTAAAGGCTGCCCGGCCCAGGCTGACCAGGGATGAACGGAGGCTGCCAACGCGTTGTTCATCGAGAATAACAGAGACCAGTTCCTTGCGTGGGTCGTCTAGTTTTTGTCGGGCATCATCTCCGGTAAAACCAGGATAGGTCTGGGTGATATGGGTTAGCGCGCGTAATAAATGGTTGAGGCCCATACGCTCATCGATATCGTGTGATTCATTGACAACGCGCATTTTTATCAGGATTGAGCGTAGAATCCGAGCTGTCTGCTCGGCACGTTCTGCGTAACGAGCAGCCCAGTACAGGTTTTCAGCCGCCCGGCTCGGTAGCGGCATGAATAGCGGCTGAATCGACTCGTAAGGTTGTTTGTGGCTCCACAGGGAGACCTGCTTATCCGGTTCATGGGTCAGCACCCAGGTGTCCTTGATCTGACCACCACTTGGTTCAGGAATCAGGAGCTGTTGACTGTCTTGATGAGTACGGGATAAACCGCCAGGCATGACTATGTAAGAACTTTCCTGAGCAGTCAAATACAGGGTGAGGGCTGCATGGCGTGGTTCAATATGGTCACTTTCAAAGGTCGGAAAGGTGCCAAATTGAACCTGTTCCTGGCCAATAAATAGGTGAGGATTGTGCTTGATCAGATCGTGCCAACGTTTACGTTGACTGGCATTGTCTGCCGTCGGGATCATTGGTGGTAACCCTGGAATGGGATGGATCGGCTTTATAATCAGGCGATCAAGATTCTTAAGGACAAATTCGCGTTCGGCTTTTTGTCCGCACCACCAGGTTGCAATAGACGGAAGCAGTAGTTTTTCATTGAAAAAATATTCACATAGGCCTGGTAAAAAAGCCATCAGTGCGGGGTTTTCCAGAATACCGCTGCCTATGGGATTGGCGAGAGCGACGTTACCGCAGCGTACGGCATCGAGTAGACCTGGAATGCCGATGATTGAGTCACCACGCAGCTCCAGAGGATCACAAAGATCACCATCCTGGCGGCGTAAAATGACATCGACCTGACTTAATCCTTCAACCGATTTCAGCCAGACACAACTGTCCTGAACAATTAAATCTCCCCCTTGTACCAAGGGATAACCAAGATATGAGGCAAAATAAGCATGTTCGAAATAACTGGGATCTTCCGGCCCGGGAGTTAAAAAGACAATGTGTGGATCTTGCCGGTTGTGACGGGCTAGTTGATTTAATGCATTACGTAGCGCTTTAAAGTACATGGCCAGGCGATGGACCTGAAAATTTTCAAACAGTTGGGGAAAACTACGCGTCATAATAACGCGTGTTTCCAAGGCATAACCGGAGCCTAATGGCGGTTGCATCTGATCGCTCATGACCCAGAATTCGCCTTGGGTTCCCTGAGCCAGATTGGCCGAATAAACGGTTAATGGCTGTTCGATGTTGGTTTGCAGGTTGACGCAGGGATACAGAAAACCTTTATGACTAAAGATAAGTTCTGGTGGTAGCAGCCCTTCTTTAATTAAAGTCATCGGTCCGTAGATATCGGCCAGGAGTAAATTAAAAAGTTTAGCTCGCTGGATCAGACCGGCTTCCAACTGTTGCCACTGGTCAGGATCGAAAATCATTGGAATCGGGTCAAATGTCCACGGACGCTTAGACCCCGGAGCCGCAAAAACATTATGAATGGCACCATTTTCACGTAGCAGGCGTTGTGCTTCTTTATAATGTTTTTTGATCCGTGGATGCCCCTGACGGTTTATATTGTGCATCAGCGTCTGCCAGATCTCAGAAATTTGATCAGGCTGGCTGAAACAACTGCTAAAACTGTCGGGTTGTGGATGCTGTGGGCTCGGCATATGGGAGTTTTTCACTTTCTTATGTGCAGCCACGAGGCAACGCCTCGTGGCAATGTGGATCTAAAGTTGTAATCTAAAAACTTTACCGTTGCTATTTAGAATTTCCAAATGGCAACGATTTGGTTTTCGTTTCTGATTTGGAAAGATGCAATTTTTTGCCAGATCAAGACAGTCAAGCAGTCGTGCTTTAGACGTAGTACTTTACGCCGCACAAGCGAATGCGCTGATTGTTGCCGAGCTGGTGAAAAAGGGCGCTTTCCTCACAGAAACTAAAGGGAGCGCTGTCGCCGCAAATCAAGGGTATAAGGGAATTCGTGATTTGCCTCTTCCTGTGGCGGCTCCATCGGTCCTGGCGGTGTGCCGTTAGGGAAGAACTGTCCCAGACTCGAAAATTCGGGTCGCTGTGGAAGATTCCCAGGTGTATGTTCGGTGGTCGTGAACAAGGCACCACGGCGTGACTCTGCCGTTACCGCATTAACCGGGAAGTCATCATAGTTACGTCCCCCCGGATGTGCAACATGATAAGTACAACCACCGATAGAACGACCTGACCAGGTATCGATAATATCGAATACCAGTGGTGAGTGGGACTCGATAGTCGGGTGCAGGGCTGATGGTGGCTGCCAGGCGCGATAGCGAACACCGGCGACATATTCATCTTTACGACCGGTTTTACGCAGTGGTACACGGCGCCCGTTACAGACGATGACATGACGTTCTTCGGTCAGACCGGTAACGTGCAACTGCAGCCGCTCGACGGATGAATCGACATAGCGTGAAGTCCCCTGGCTGGTAACTTCTTCGCCCAGAACATGCCATGGTTCAATGGCAAAGCGGAGTTCCATTTCGATATCATCGATCTGCACTGTTCCATAACGTGGGAAACGGAACTCGAAGAATGGATCAAACCATTCCAGCATAAATGGATAGCCGGCCCGGTGTAAATCCTTCATGATATCGCGCAGATCTTGATGAACATAGTGAGGAAGCAGGAAGCGATCATGCAATGATGTGCCCCAGCGGACCAGTTTCTGCTTATAAGGTTCTTTCCAGAACCAGGCGAGCAGGGTCCTCAGCAGCAGGTTCTGAACCAGGCTCATGCGGGCATGAGGGGGCATTTCAAACGCTCGTAACTCTAGCAAGCCGAGTCGACCGGCGGGCCCGTCAGGTGAATAGAGCTTGTCGATACAGAATTCAGCCCGGTGGGTATTGCCAGTGACATCGATCAACAGGTTACGGTAGAGGCGATCAACTAACCATGGCAATGCCGTTTCACCTTCGGGCATTTGCTCAAAAGCGATTTCCAGCTCATAAAGGGAATCGTCGCGTGCTTCATCTATCCGTGGCGCCTGACTGGTTGGTCCCATAAAAACACCTGAAAACAGGTAGGAAAGGCTTGGATGGTTTTGCCAGTAGCTGACCAGGCTGCGGAGCAGGTCGGGACGGCGCAGAATCGGACTGTCAGCAGGTGTCGGGCCGCCCAGAGTAATGTGGTTACCACCACCAGTGCCAGTATGACGACCATCAAGCATAAACTTTTCGGTGCCAAGACGGGTTTCACGAGCTAGTTCATAGAGAACCGTCGTGTTATCAACGATCTCTTTCCAGCTCGCTGCCGGGTGGATGTTGACCTCGATAACACCTGGGTCAGGGGTGACGTTGAGTCGTTGCAGACGGTAATCACGCGGCGGCTCATAACCTTCCAGGACGACAGGAATCTCAAGTTCTTCAGCTGTCGCTTCGATAGCATTGAGCAGTACCAGGTAATGTTCCAGATGGTAGAGAGGCGGCATAAACAGGTGCAGACGGCCATTACGGACCTCAATACAAAGTGCCGTATGGGCAACTTCGACATAATCGACCTGTTCTTCTTCCCAGGACTTATCAGGAATCGTGCCTTCCCCTTGACCTTGGTGGCTAACCCGATCAGTATGGGGCATACCGTAAGCCGGTAGGGGGGGCAGGTTCTGGAACTGGCTCTGTTCATGTTCAACGTCACGTTTTTCCGGTGCGACCCAAGGGAGTGAGTCGAGAGGCAAGCGCATCCCCATCGGAGAATCGCCCGGAATCAGGAACATCTGTTCCCGCCGGAATTCCCACGGGCTACTCTTCCAGCCATCAGTATGGAAATCCCATTTGATCGGCAGGGTATAACCGACGGGCTCATCAAGACCTCGTTCCAGGTTACGCGCCAGGGTGCGTCTTTCCATCGGGTCTTTAAGTTTTGCTTTGGCCGGATCAAGGTTGATCGGTATTGAAGCTTCTTTCCAGATCCAATAGAGAGGATCTTCATAACCGGGAACCAGGTATTTTTTATCAAGGTCAAGTTTCGCGCAGAGGGTCTCAGAGAACTCTCTGACTTGCTCTGGGGTAACCTGATAGTCTTTGTTGAGGTCGGCCAATAATTCAGACTTTAACCACAATGGTTTACCGTCGGTACGCCAGAAGCAGTTATACGCCCAGCGAGGTAATGGTTCTCCCGGGTACCATTTTCCTTGTCCGAAGTGTAGCAGGCCACCCTTGGCAAAAACTTCCTGCAAACGCAGGGTGAGTTCATAAGCCAGTTTACGTTTGTTCTCACCGTCTGCCCGAGTGTTCCATTCAGCACCTTCCATGTCATCGATAGATACAAAGGTTGGCTCACCACCCATGGTCAAACGAACATCCTGCTCGACAAGTTCTTCATCTACTTTTTGCCCAAGGGCATTAATCAGGTCCCATTGCTCATCACTGTAAGGTTTGGTGACGCGTGGATCTTCGAAGATCCGTTGGACCGAATTACTGTGGAAAAATTCGACCTCACACTCATCAGTCGCCCCGGTCAAAGGTGCGGCACTGATCGGATGCGGGGTACAGGCCAGCGGAATATGTCCTTCACCCGCTAACAAGCCACTAGTTGGATCCAGACCAACCCAGCCGGCACCAGGCAGGTACACTTCTGTCCAGGCATGCAGGTCGGTAAAATCTTCTTCCGGGCCCGATGGCCCATCGAGGGATTTTTCATCTGCGGTCAACTGAATCAGGTAACCACTAACAAAACGGGCTGCCATTCCTAAATGACGCAGTATTTGCACCAGCAACCAGGCTGAATCGCGGCAAGAGCCTAAGGCACGCCCCAAAGTTGTTTCGCAACTCTGTACCCCGGGCTCCATACGGACTGAATAGTTAATATCCTGTTGCAGGCGCTGATTCAATTCAACCAGGAAGTCGATGGTTTTCTTTTCGCTGCGATCAACACTGTCCAGCCACTTTTGTAAGCGTGGACCAGGCATAATTTTTTGAAAATAGGGCAGTAGTTCCGATTTCTCCTGTTTCTGGTATTCAAACGGAAACATTTCAGCTGATTCTTCAATAAAGAAATCAAAGGGATTGCATGGGGTCATATCTGCAATCAGTTCAATTTCAATTTTCAGTTCATCCGCTTGTTCAGGAAATACCAGCCGCGCCTGATAATTGCCGAAGGCATCCTGTTGCCAGTTTAAAAAATGCTCTTCCGGCAGGATCTTCATAGAATAGGCACGAATCGGGGTACGGCAATGAGGGGCAGGGCGCAGGCGCAGGACATGGGGGGCCAGTCCAACCATACGGTCAAATTTGTAATGTGTCAGGTGTGTACAGGCAACACGAATAGACATGGGCAGTCCTTCTTCATCGATAAGGGCTTTGTTGAGTTTATTAAAGTAAAATAAATGCTAACAAAAAAGGACGTCTTTGGCCTTTAGGTTATTTTTTACGTTATGAGAAAAACAATATAACAGTGCCCAAAGATTAGCAAGCTGTAGCCTGCTATTGTCTTTTGTTAAAGGGCTGATATTTATTATTAAAAGATGAGTTTCTGGTGAATCAAGAATATTAGGCAAGAGATGTAGATCGGAACGTTAATATTCTATCTCAGAGTTTCCAACCCCAGTAATTAAGGAAAGTCGTGAAGTCGCGTAAATCTGATTGTTCTCTGCGCCACGGTTTAAGGCTGGTGTAGAAGCAGGTGCCATCGGTTTTACTTTGCCCTAATTTCTTGTCTTCTCCAACTCTCCAGTCGAGTGCCCACCAACCCATAAGAAGTTTTTCATACGGTTTATAGCTATCTTTAACATATCCCTGACGCGGGCCAGTCGTTTCAAAAAAGGAAGTTGTTGCACCTGAATCCAGAGGCAAGTTGTCGAGGGCGCTAAATGGTTGAGTCTTTAACTGGATATAGTTCGCGTTTGGCTCTTGTAAAAATATATCTTTTACTCTATGGCTGGAATCTTTAATCAAAACTGTTGGTGTCAAAGTGTAAGGATTGCCCTTTATATTAAGTCGCGCTGGTAAGTTCTCACCGTAAACTTTTTGTCTGCCAACCCGCCATTGCTCCGGATAAAATTCTTCGGGCATCGCTGTTGTCGGTACAAAAGCAAGATAACAGCCACAGGTATGGACGGAGGTATATAGCAGAGGGCGATTGTCCTGATCGAGAGTGATAATAAACAACAGCCCAACATTTTTCCCTTTTATCAGCCCCTTGGGAACTTGCTCAAAATGGATACGGTAGAGCAGGTTAGTATAGCTTCCACGCAATGTCTTAAAGGTGTCGACGCGGGTGTAAATGGTTGCAACATCAGGATCGATGGAAATGACTTCTTGACCATCAGAGCTAATTGCAGCAGTTGGTGTTCCTATACGGTTATAAAGTTGCTGATAATTTTCAACGATAAAGGCAGGAGCATATTCTGCGAGTAAAGAACCATTAGACTCAACTCTGTATGTTGCTTGTTTGCTGTTTTCTAGTGCAGGTTTAGCGATCATCGTGCAGGAGCAGGTCAACATCAAAAATCCAACCGGCCAGAGCAAAATAAATTTTCGTATCCATGGCACCTTTGTCATTGGTTAATGATAAAGGAATTCTGGAAAAAGACAAAGCCAGAGTAGAAAATATCGATCTTTTATTGTATTGCCTGAATCAATTCTTTAGATGAGGTCAATACTTTAACCAAAATTGCTGGTTACAACAATGAGTCATATGCCAGACATAACCTGGCAAGAAATGACGATGAGCACGTGGTGTGTTTTCCCCTCCATGGTTACGAGCATGATTTTATGGTCAAAAAGGGGTGTTTAAGGCTAAAAACACCCCTTTGTTTTGATGAAAAACTAGTTATATCAGCTTGTTATCTTGGTCCGACCACCAACACCCCAACACATCCCCTTGTTATAGGCGTGGGTCGCTATCTTAACGCGCGGGCGATACAGGGCATCGACCAGTGCCAGATAGCATTCCTGAGTGACCTCATGCCAGGTTTCAATCTGTACCTGTATCTAAAGCACAATCCCATACTCCTGCATCACCTTAGGAATTTCAGCTTCGCCAGCGGCGATTTCTGATGCGCTCATTTGGGCTTTAAGGGTGGCGATGGAATCGAGGAATGTTGATTCTGTTAACGCTGCTGTTTCGTCAGGTATTGCCTGAAGGATTTGGATGGAGACATGGTAATAAGCATAAGCCTTAACTAAGCTTTTTTGTATATATGCACCATTTTCATACATCTGGGCCAGATTAAATATTGCATCAGAAACCCTTTGTTTTGCAGCAAGCTCAAACCAATAATACGCTTTTGCATAATCAACTGCTAACCCTTCACCCAAGAGGTAACAAACACCTAGGTTGTTCTGTGACAGCGAGTAGCCGCGCTTGGCCGAACTAAGATAAAGGCCTAGTGCCTTCTCTTGATTTTGTTCAACTCCTTCTCCCAAAGAGTATTTTACTGCTAAATTATATTGTGCTGGAGGATAATTATTTTCAGCCGCCATAGCATAATATTTCAAAGCCATTTGAAGATCTTTTTGCACTCCTCGACCAACCTCGAATTGACGCGCTACAGCATCCTGTGCGGGTGGAAAATTATTTTCAGCAGCTTTTAAATACCACTGATGGGATATTTGAAAGTCAAGTTTAACTCCTTTTCCATTAGCATATGCTACCGCTAAGTTAAATTGTGAAGGAGCAAATCCTTGGTCCGCTGCTTTGCGATACCAATAAACTGCTTTATCATGATCAACCGCGCCCAACAAGCCATAATCATAAGCACCGGCCAGCTCGTTCTGCGCGGTCATATCACCTGCTTCTGCCGCTTGGATATAGAGCTTTTGGGCTTCAACAATATTTCGTGAAACTCCAATTCCATTGGCATAACGCCGACCTAGTTCTGCCGTAGCTGCAGCATCTTTTTGGGTGCTCTTTGTTCGTAATTCTGCAAGGGATAGGTTCTCCAGTGGAAATGGTGTCGAATAGTACTGAATCCCCTGGGCGTTAGTGGCAGGCTGAGATATATCATAATGGTTTGGTTTTTCCGCGTCAGGGCTGCTGCTTTCTGCCTGCTGTTGAGGGAGCTCGTATGCGGTTGAAGTATCTTGCCTATCACAGGCCGGTATGAAAAAAACTAGCAGAATGAAGCTCAGGGTAATTATTTTATAGCTTGATCTGTTGAGCATGAATAAACCTTTATATTGGTCATTTTTTGGTAACTGTTTGACTTTTGTTAATACGTTGAAAACGTGAAAGAATTTTTTACTCTCATCGATAACGTTTAATAGTCGACAGATGGTCCGAAACTACCAGCCATTTCTCCGCGGGTTTATTTTCCTGTTGCGGTTCTTCTTGCTTGTTATTGCTGGTATCCGTTGCTGATTTTTGAACCTTCTCCCCATTAAACTTTTCTTCGTAGGGCAGAAACACTTTGTCCTCACCATAAACGTTAAACCTGACCTTGACCTCCAGGCTACTGACGCTGTTTGCTGGTACGGCCAGTTCGATCCGGTAGAGACAAGGGCCAATGGCCAATGGCCATCTGGGCAAGCTCTTCCTGGGTGATGGTTTCTTCCCCTGGCTGATGGTGGCTGACGCCGGGTTGTCCATAGTCGATCGTGGAGGTGGTTTCGGTCTTCTGAACGATCAGCTTGCTTTTGCCGGGGATAAAATAGGGTAGATTGATATCGCAGGAGATATGGCCAGCGTTGTTATAGGCATGGGTTGCTAGGTTGCTATCTTGACGCGCGGGCGATACAGGGCATCGACCAGTGCCAGATAGCATTCCTGCGGGACCTCATGCCAGGTTTCAATCTGTACCTGTGTCTAAAGCACAATCCCATACTCCTGCATTACTTTAGGAATTTCAGCTTCGCCAGCGGCGATTTCTGATGCGCTCATTTGGGCTTTAAGGGTGGCGATGGAATCGAGGATGTCTGCTTCGGTTATTGAAAATGTTTTGTCTGGTCTTCTTTGTAGAATCTGCATCGCAAGTTGATAAAATGCATATCCTTTAATAAAATTCTTACTTATATGCAGGCCGTGTTCGTACATTTGCCCAAGGTTAAATATGGCATTTGTATCCATTTGTTTCGCTGCTAAGTCAAACCAATAAAAAGCTTTTGAATAATCAACTGATACCCATTTTCCAAATAAATAGTAGTTACCAAGGTTACTTTGCGCTCCGGCATAACCATTTTTAGCTGCTTTCAAATAAAGTTTGAAAGCTTTTTCATGATTTTCATAGCCGACATCTCCAAAAGAATAGCTGACTGCCAAATTGTATTGCGCTTCTGGGAAGTTTTTTTCTGCGGCCATTTGATAAAGCTCAATAGCTTTATCAAAATTTCTTTTTACGCCTCTTCCAGTATCAAATTGTTTTGCAAGTGCATTTTGGGCTGCTGGTAAGTTTTGCTCTGCAGCTTTTAAATACCATTTGTGGGATTCCTCGAAGTTGGTTGATATTCCTGTACCATTTTCATAAGCAACTCCCAGATTAAACTGAGCAGGAGCGAATCCCTGTTCTGCAGCCTTGCGGTACCAATAAACTGCCTTTTCAGGGTCTGTTTCACCAAATAGGCCATAATCATAAGCACCAGCCAGTTCGTTCTGCGCTGTCATATCGCCTTCTTCTGCAGCTTGGATATAAAGTTTTTGAGCTTCAACAATATTTCGTGAAACTCCAATTCCATTGGCATAGCGCCGGCCTAGCTCTGCCATGGCAGCAGCATCCTTTTCGCTGACTCGTTCCTGCAGATCTTTCAGAGAGAGATCCGCTAAAGGGAAAGGTGCTGAATAATACTGAATCTCCTGCCCGTTCACGGTTGTCTGCGAAATGACGTTGTAATCTGTATTTGCCTGTGCAGGTTGAGAGGCATTTTCCTGCTGATTAGATGGTGAGTTTCCTGTTTTCGTGCTATCTGGTTTTTCACAGGCGAACAGACATAGCACAAGCAGTGTGCAGGTCAGTGCAGTAAACAGATGTCTTGGGGGTTGGAACATAAAAATTACCTTTATCTATAGTTCTATGCGGAGGAATCAGTATTTACGTAGTCTTTATGACGTATGAAAGCCATCATCTATAACGTTTAATAGTCGACAGATGATCCGAAACCACCAGCCATGTCTCAACGGGTTTGGTGTCTGGTTGCGGTTCTTCTTGCTTGGTATTTCTGGTATCTGTTGCTGATTTTTGAACCTTCTCCTCATCAAACTTTTCTTCGTAGGGCAGAAATACCTTGTCCTCACCATAGACGTTAAACCTGACCTTGACCTCCAGGCTGCTGACGCTGTTTGATGGTACGGCCAGTTCGATCCGGTAGTGACAAGGGCCGATGGCCATCCGCTCAAGCTCTTCCTGGGTGATGGTTTCTTCCCCTGGCTGATGGTGGCTGACGCCGGGTTGTCCATAGTCGATCGTGGAGGTGGTTTCGGTCTTCTGGACAATCAATTTGCTTTTGCCGGGGATGAAATAGGGCAGATTAATATCGCAGGAAATATGGCCTGTGTTGTTATAGGCATGGGTTGCTATCTTGATGCGCGGGCGATACAGGGCATCGACCAGTGCCAGATAGCATTCTTGCGGTACCTCATGCCAGGTTTCAATGCGCGACAGCTTTTGGGGCCGACCGGGGTGGCAGTTTCTGGCGTCGGTTTCTTTTGCCCATGTGTCTGCTTGCTGTTGACCGGTCTGATTTGTTCTTGTGATTTTGCTGGCCAGCTCAGGGGGCAGAGCAAAGGGTTGACCGATTTTGCCCATGGCGAGATCCTTGAAAATAACCCCATTGGACATAGACGCATGCATGGTGACCTGCTGTTGGGCGTTTTGGGTGATCAAAGCGTTCCCTGCGCTGTTGCGGTAAGATGACTGACCGCCGACCAGAATGCCATCTTCATCCACGTACAGCTTGTTGTGGTTAAAACTGTAAATGGTACACCCCTTGGTAACGATTGTGCCATTTTCCTGTACCTGGTATGGTCCGCTGCTTTGCTGAAAGTTCATCCCTTCAATCTGTTGCTGTACCAGGGTAAAAGGGTTATTGGCCAGCCAGATTTCGATGGGATTGTCTTCGCTGAAGATAAAGGCTTTGGCCAGAAAACCGGCCAGCGACACCGCAATACCGGCCAGGCCAAGGACCGGCAGTGAGACACTCAAACCAAACCAGAGCGCGACCGAGGTGGCCCCGGCCAGTTCCGCTACGCCACCGACAACCCCCAGGGTTGCCCCGGCGAGTAGCATGGCGTCGGCTGCTGCGGCGTCATCTCCTTCGCGAATGTTTTCAACCAGGGAGATGGCGGTAGTCCCCATGTCGACGATGCTGAAGACGAGATTAGCTCTTTGAAATACTTTACCTGTATTAACTTGGACAGCCCTCCGCTTAAGAGTGTCTTTCAACGCAGCATTCGTTCCTGTTATAGGTTTAGGCAATGCTTTCGCTGCTGCAGCCGTCACCGCTTCCCCCAGGTTACAGAAGCTGCTCATCATAGTGACAACTTTGTCCCAGTTTTTGTCCTCGTTTTTATTGGCAACAAAAGCATTGATGGCGGTGATAAAATTGATGGTTTTGATCATACCGGCCAGCCCTGTCAGGCAGCATTCGGTGCGGCGTGATTCGGCGATGCCACTCAGCAGCTGCTGCATCCGGTTGGGATTGCCCTGGGCTGTTTTGACTGGGATATTTCCAGTCCAGTCCTTATCATCTTTAATCACTGCTACAGTGCCGCTGGTTAAGGATACGGCATTTTTAAACAGACTCCAGGCCTTGGAAGACGAGTCAGCTTTGGCGTTATTCGCGGCAATGATTTCGTCAATGCTGATGTCCTGCCAGGCGAGTTCCAGCCCCAGCGCGCCGTTGATCAGGCGCAGAATAGCGCAGCGTGCCCGGACAATTTGAGCATTGTAGATATCATCACGACTGCTGCGCATGGCCATGACCTCATCAAACTGATGGGCAAACAGCTCCATGCCGCGCAAAATAGTATCGTCTTTGGCTAGTAGTTCCGGCAAGCGGCTAAAGTTATCGGTCTTAAAGCGTGGATCGGCTGTGGGGCAGCTGGTCTGCGCAAAGTCCAGCTCGCTTGCTCCGCTTTGCTGCGGAAACAGGCGACTGTGCAGGCTACTGCCACCGGCCGGGTCGGCGAGGCGCATCAGCAGTTTGAATGATTCACTCTCTTTGCGCCAGGCCCAACCATCGGCCGGGCGGGCTTCCAGATCGTGGTCCAGACGGTATTCGTGCCGACCAAGGGCGGTCAGGATATAAGCAACAACCTTCCAGCCGTCATAATAGTTGCCGGTCCAGACTTTGCCGCGTTCTTTTTTGCCATCCAACCCTTCGGTTTCGACCACCTCATAAGTATGCCGTGGGCCAAGGGGTGGCCGGGTAAAATAGTCATCCAGAGCCTGAATCAAGGCCGGGTCGGGCGGCGCCGGGGCGCCATCTTCCGGAGTTTCACTAAACAGTTCGTGCTGCAGGAAGGTAGTCAGGTCTTTACGGGCAGCAACAATTCTGGCGCGGATCTGCTGGCGCTGATAACGCCCTAAAGCTTGATCAATAGCAACTTTATCCAGTCTATTCCGGTATTCGGCAAATTTCTCTTCTGTTTGGGCCAGCTGTTTCTGGTAATTAGCCTTCTCCTGGTCGGTTGTTAGCCCAGCGGGCAGAATCTGGGAGATATCGCCGTAAAAGTAACGATTTGCCAGGGCCGCAGCTTCAAACCAGCGGCCGGGTTGATAGCTGCCAGAACTGACACTGACGGAGGATTGATTTTTCAGGGTGAGAAGGTCGGTGGCCATCTGATCCCACCACAACTGATGGCGCGCCGCAAGGTTACGGGCAATCCCGACAGGATCATCCAGATAGACGACAGGGATGGGATCTTTAAATCCCTCTGGGGCAATGAGGCTCTCACTGTCATTGGCCAGGTCGAGACGATGAATCAATGCTGTTTGGGGAGCCATATTGACCAGCGTGTTGTATTCATCATCCTCACGGTTGTTGTCTTCAGGGGGAGCGGGTTGATTATCCTCAAAGTTGCTCAGGCAGCCGCTGACGTCAAGCTTCTGCATGCGTTGATTGCGCAGGGTTGGATCTTTGGCTTTCATCTGCTCAATCCGCGCCCAGCTCCACTGGACCTCGGAATAGGCGATCCACAGCTCATGGACCTGCTTATTGATGCAGTAGGGGACAATGATGCGGAAGCCGGCCTGGCCGGTGGCGGGGCGCTGATCGTTACCGCGTTGATACTTCAACTGAACATCGGTAAAATGACCGCCCCCATCCGATTTCAATTCGCGCCACAGCTCGGTGACCATCTTCCCTTCGGGAGTTTCGCAGCGGCGAATGATATAAATCCAGCCTTTGCGGGGGACGTCGGCATGTGTTGCAGTACGATCTGGTGTTGTGTAAATCCGGGGGATAACCGGAACAATAACATTCCACTGATCCTCATATTTATCCTTTTTGAAAATGCGGGAGCGGCCGAGGTACAGGTTGTTCCAGGTGTGCTGTTCGTCTCGAAGCTTTAGGTAGATGTCCTGTTCCCCTTGGTCGGGCGCTCCCATGACGATTGCGCGATATCCGGTACTGTTTTTTTCACCGTTGTTGCTCGCCAGGGGGAGGGTGTTATTGAAGTCAATAATATCTTGCTTGTCATCAAGTTCAATACTCATTGTTTCTCTCCACTACACAGCTTGCTTTTATTCAAGGTTTTGAAAAATTTGATGGAAATAATAACGATAAATAAAGCATCAAGAGCGACTTCACCTTCTCTGGGTAAAGTAGTCGTGCCGCTGAATTTAAGCAGGTAGTAACCAATGACCACTAGACAAACGGTGGCATGGAGAAGGTCGAATATCGGTATCGGATTGATATTTTTGTTTTCGGAATTAGAGTGAGCCATAATCAGTCCTCTAAGTCCTCGGAATGGAAAGCATAGCATGGGTCGCTTATCGAACTGAGATCATGCTGAATATGCAAGCAGTTACCACTTACTTGCAGCGGCACACCATCGGTCAACGCACTCTCATTCACCCCAGCAATATCTTCCAGCTCATTCTTCTTCGGCTTCTTCGCTCCTGGTTGTGATAGGGGCATGGGGGCAGTATTACCGTTGTTACTAACCATCATATCGCCCTGACGAACCGCAGCGATTCCTTCAATATAAACATTACTAGAGGCGGTAATGAATTCGGCTTTGCCCTTAATCGTGCCGCTTTTGATTCCTTTACGGTTGCCCGGCTCGTCGCCGGTGCTTTTGGCAAAAATGGAATTTTTGTGGCAGACAGGGTTGCCGTTGACGAACACCGTGCTGGCGGTCTGGGCAGCGTCGGCACTGCGGGCAATATTGGTGTAAGGGATCGGTACTGTTGACTTGCCGATTTTGGTTTTGCAGACATCAATTGTCGTTAAAACTCCGTTGCTACCTTTATGCACGGCAGTACGGCCGTTGATAAGGACGTTTCCTGTGGACATGAGTTCCCCCCCCTCGTGTCGATTTTATGTATGTTGATGGATGGAGCAGGTTTGTTACTGAGTGATATGCTTTCAGGCGCAATGACACATGAAAAAATCAGGCAGGCCCCCCCCGCTTGAAACTTTAGGTTCTAATGAATAAAAGGATTCAGACTTTTTGTCAATGAAAACAGCCCTGACAGAGCCGAAATGGGTCTTGCCAGAGCTGTTAGGTTCTAAATCAACAAATAAAAACCCTTTCGTTTTTAGATTGGAAACGAGCAAATTTTCGTTGTGGCAAGAAAATCAAGATCTTGCGCTTAAGACGCAGTACTTTACGTCGCACAAGCGAGATTGCAGATTGACGCCGCCACAGCGGAAAAGGGCCGTTTCCAGCTAAAAACTACTTTACTTCCTCAACCGGGAAGTCCGCCCCCTTCCAGGCGAAGATGCCGCCAGGATAACGATAGACATTTTTGTAACCGAGTTTTTTAGCCCAGTAAGCGCCGTTGTGGCTGCGGGTACATTTTACAAAACCGCAATAAACGACAATAGTCTTGTCTTTATCGGGACCGAGTAGTTTTTCGTAGTCGGCTTGGCTTTTGCCGTCGGTCTCTTTGCTGTCCCAACTGGTCATGTCAGGGATTGGAAATAAAAATTGAACGGCTGCAGGAACATGGCCTTTTTTGTAACTGGCTTCAAAGGGCATGGTGTCAACAATAAGCATGTCTTTGCCATCATCTTGCCATTTTTTCAGCTCGTCTGTGGATACAACATCATAGCCACCACGTTGTACTTCGCGGACCAGTTTGATGGCGGCTGCTTCGGTTTTGACTTCAGCTTCAAATTTGTTGCCAAAGCCCAAGGCAAAAACTGAGGATGCGGTTAATAGCAGGGTGCAGGCCAAAGCCAGGGAAAAAATAATGTTTCTGGATTTCATAGTGATTAATCCTCCTGAAAAGTAATGACGGGCTGCAGTCCCGGACGAAGCCATGAGTGTGGAGCCAGTCGATTGAAATAACGCCAGCAGTAAAGGTAACCGCAGGCAAGTAAAAGAAAAATATCGCGAATAAAGGCACCGCGCAGGTCATGAAAAGCAATATGTTCAGGATCATTGGGACCGAAGCAGCCACAGTCGATATCAAGGCCGAGGTAGATGCCATAACCAAGCACAGCAAGAAAAAGAACCATCATGATGGTCGTAGCTGTCAGGCTGCCGCGTATTTCGAGTAATAGCCCGATAGCAGCAGCAATTTCCAAAATAATAAGGCTTATGGCAACAGGAACAATCATAGTCGCTGGCAGCAGCCCATAGGCGGCGACCACTTCGGCAAACTGCTGAGGGGCAAGTCCTTTACTGATTCCTGACCAGAGAAAGACAATCACCATTAGCAGTCGCAAAGCGTGATATAGCCATCTGTAAACCAGGCCTGAGCGCACTGCATCATTTGATTTTGTTCTGCTTGCCATTTCAGTGAGCCTCTGTCTGCAATTTATTTGTTCAACCACTCTAAACAAAGCTGTTATGCACGATGACAATAATCGCGATAATGGCGCAGATAAGGAGTGATTTTTTTACAACAACTGCCGTTCGCGTTTGCCGTTCTGCATTGTCTTGGCGCGTAAAACTGACAGCAGCAGGTACGTTATGCTGCATGTGGCGTTTTAGTCTCAGACGGTTGAGATAGGTTAAAGGGGCTTTGCTCCCTTTAATTTTCCCCCTCAACGTGGCGTCTGGTTGAAACAGTAAATCGAGAATATGGTGACTTTTGGTTTGGGCTGCAAAGACCTGAGTGCAACTGGCGCAGTAATTAACAATCCGCTGCTGTTCTGCTTCGGCTAAACGTTTATGGCTCCATTGCGCAGCACTCTCTGGAAAGAGCATGCCAACACCACCACCTTGACCACAGCAGAGGGTGCGTTTTTTACTGTGGGGCATTTCCCTGATAGTGAGTCCCTGTTTCCACAACAGTTCACGGACTGCTGTTTGACTTGATTCATCAAAACGTGCGACGCAAGGGTCATGTACCGTAATATATTCAGAATGTTGTGGTTGCTCGGGCAGCTCAAGCCGGTTCAATGTTGTATAGACTGATTCTACTTTTAGCTCAGGCGCGTAGGTACTAAAAACCTTATAGCAATTAGGGCAGGCGGTTAGAACAGTGGTGACTCCGTGGGTCAGCAGGTTGTTTTTCAGGGCCGTAAACATTTTGGTAAAATGTTTATGATCCCCCAGATCTTGGGAAGGTTTTGTACAACAGTCGAGGACAATTCCCAGCGCTGGAATCTGCTGCTGCAAATAAGAAAATGTTTCTTGAACTGTTTTTGCCCTGGTGCCACTTAAGGAACACCCAGGAAAAAAAATCGTGGTGCACTGATCTGGTAACCCATACCAGGTAAAGCGTTTTGATGTGCCGATATTCTCGTAACTGCGTAAGGCCGAATGTTCACCAAATTCGGCAATACCATGGGCAAATGCTTCTTGCCGCATGGTTAGGAACAGATTTGCTGGATCTATAGGTTGTGGACAAACCGCGGTACACAGGCCGCACAGGTGGCAGGCAAACGTTGTGGTTGGTACTGAGTCTTGAAGAGCTTCGTATTCGTAGGCAATAGCTTTTGGGGTGCCGTGTTTTTGCAGGAAGCTGCATTCTCGAACGCATAGCCCGCAGTTGGTACAGCCGGAAGCAATCTCTGTCAATGCAGAAGGGAGGCCCGCAGTCATGTATCTGTTGTTCGAGGTGTTACGACAATTCATAGGTTATTTCATCTATAACCAGGCTACTTCTTTCATAGCAGTAGCCTGGTTTTTAGGTAAGGGTTACTTGCTTGGAGCAAGCATCTCTGGATATGGCCAGCCGTCTTGCCCTTTGGTCAGAATGAACAGGCGTTCTTCTGGTAATCCGGATTTGAGCATGTAATCATACGCACGTTTAGCTCCTCCACCACCACGAGGGCAGACAACCACAACTTTATCGTTATTCTCTTTCAGGGTGCTGATAGCTGATTCCAGTTGCGCCCGTTCATGATCTTTTTTGACTGGATAGGCATATGTGGCAACAGCACCATCGATATGGTGCTGGTTAAATTCTTTTTCGACCTGAATGTCGACCAGAGTCATTGCGGCATTATCTTTTAAGCCTTGTTTGACATCCTCAGGAGAGATGTACTGATAAGCAAGGGCCGCAAATGGCATGCTACACAAGGATAAGAACATGAGAACAGAAATTAACAGAGATTTTTTCATTAGAGACCTCATTTAAATATGCGTGTAAATATGGTTGCCTGAAGGGAAGTTGGTGTAGAGTAAAATCGTTCACACAATTAAGCGATTGACACAGACAAGTCAAATGGATAATTTTTATAAAACTAATAACAGTTATTCAATATTTCAATGGGGATAAGCTATGACAATCCGACAACTAGAGCTGTTTGTTGCCGTCGCAGAAACGGCAAGTTTTTCGAAGGGGGCAGAGCTCATGGCCTTGACCCAATCAACAGTGAGTCAACATATTGCAGCTTTAGAAAAAGAGATGAAAACACGTTTACTGGATCGTACCAGTAGAGGAATTTTCCTGACGGCTGGAGGTGAAGTTTTTCTTCAATATGCGCGGCGTGTCTTGGCGGAGTGTCAATTATTGCAGCAGGCAATGTCAAGCTTTCATGGCCTGGACCACGCAAGCCTGGTCTTGGGCGCGAGTAATATTCCCGCTAACTACCTGGTTCCACGTTTATTGCCTTTGCTTAATCAGCAGTACCCTGGAATTAAGGTCAGTATGCAAAGTGGTGATAGCCGAGATGTGCTCAGGTTTGTGACAGAGGGCAAAGTTGAACTGGCAATAACAGGAGCACGCACTGAAGATGATAGCTTGGAGTTTATTCCGATTATTAAAGACCAACTGGTGTTGATTTGCAGTGCTGATTGTCCATATGCGGAACGTCAGGCAGTAAGTCGAGACGAACTATTGAAACAGCCATTAATTGTCCGCGAAGATGGTTCGGGTACCTATCAAGCATTGTTGGGTGCTCTGAATGGCGCTGGAATTGACCCATTGTGTTTGAATATCGTTGCTCGTCTTGGCAGTAATGAAGCGGTCAGGCAGGCTGTTTTGTCTGGCTTTGGCTGTGCTTTTGTTTCAGATATGTCAATCAGTAGCCATTTAAAAAATGGTGAAGTGAAGAAACTCAATGTTGAAGGGTTAAGAATTGAACGGCAGCTATGGCAGGTGCGGCTTAAAGAGCGCAGTGCTTCCCCTGCAGCTCAGGCGTTTTCTGAGCTTATGTTGGCTCAGAAATCATTTGCCTGAGATTGTACCTGCTTGCATATAGTGTACGTTCCCAGGCAAATGAGATTGTGTGATATGTGAGGTTATCCCTTTAATCTAAATTGGTCTATCAGTTGGCGCATGTAGCTTGATTGGCTTGATAATTCTTCTGCTGCTGCGGCACTTTCTTCAGCTCCTGCAGTGTTACGTTGAACGATTTCATCGACCTGTTGGAGGCCATCGTTGACTTGAGATAATCCTTCAGCTTGATCTTTAGAGGACGCTGCGATTTCGGCTATCAGATCAGATGTTTTGCTTATTCCGGCGACAATCTCCTGTAATGATTGCGATGTGCGTTCCGCGATGGCACTACCATTTTTCCCTTTCTCCACACTGCCCTCAATCAGATCAGCGGTTTCCTGGGCTGCTTTGGCACTTCGAGCAGCCAGGTTACGGACTTCTTCCGCAACAACGGCAAAGCCTTTTCCATGCTGTCCGGCGCGTGCGGCTTCTACCGCAGCATTAAGGGCAAGGAGATTTGTCTGAAAGGCAATCTCATCAATGGTTTTTATGATTTTGCTGATATTCTGGCCAGAAATGTTAATTTCCTCCATGGCAATAACCATTTGTTCCATTTGTTGGTTACCTTCATCGGCAGAATTGCGAGCTGCTGCAGCCAAATGATTCGCTTGCTCGGCATTGGTTGCATTAATCTGGGTGCGGCTTGAAAGATCGGTCAGGCTGGCACCAATTTCTTCGATGGCTGCTGCCTGTTCGGTAGATGCCTGTGATAAATCCTGAGCGGAGTCAGATACCTGACCAGAGCCGGAATCTATCTGTAAACTGGCAGTGTTGATTTCGGCAATGACTTCACTTAAGTGCTGTGTCATTTTTTGTAAAGAACGTCCAAGACTATCGTGCTCAGAAGCAAGAATGACGTTGTGAGTCAGATCACCGTCTGCAATTGCTTCGGCTAGCCTGGCTCGGGAGCTAAGACTTTCTGTCATTTGGTCAAGAGCTTGAGCTAATTGTCCGACTTCATTATTACTGGTACTGCCAATTTTTTGAGACAGATCGCCAATCGCAATTCTTTGTGCGCTGTCAATCATGCGTAGTATCGGGGCGCTAATATCGTTTGCGACATAAAGGCCGATAAACAGTGACAGGATAATGATGACAATACCGATAATGATTGTTTGCCAGAACATGGCATTGATTTCCGAATCGAGACGTTGCTGGGAAGCAAAAAAATCGCTGTCTTGGTAGCCCGCCCCTATCACCCAATCCCAAGGTTCAAAGTAAGCAATCGCTGCAGTTTTCCATTCGGGCTCATTGTGTCCATGGGGCTGCCACTGATAACGTTCAAAGTCGACAGGTATTTCCTCTCCTGTGGCAGGGCTCTTAAGTGCCAGAGCTTTATTGATAATATTTTGGACAAATAAATTGCCTGTAGAATCGCGTGCTTCCCAGATCACCTCACCATCACGTTGGCCTTTTTGGGAGATGATATAACGACCTTGCTGTTTACCCTTACCGCCTAGAATAAAAGCATAACCTGTTTTAGCGACAACAATATCCATAATCCCTTTACGCAGGCTTTCAATGCTTTCCTGCTTTACCCCAACATAAAGAATACCAATGACCTGATCGTGAGCTTTATTCCAGATTGGCTCATAGGCAGTTACATACCAGGCGTTTACAACAAAGGCGCGACCGTAAAAGGTTTCCCCTTTGAGCACTGTCGATATAACGGGATTAGGTTTACCATCGGGATTGGTGCGTGGAATATAGGTTCCAATTGCGCGTTTACCATCTGTTTTAATAACATTGGTCGCAACCCGTAACATATCTCCTTGTTCATTCATGCGCTGGAAAACTGTCGCTGTTCCGCCAACCAGTTCTTGAACCTTATCTACAAGTGGTGTGACGATCTGTGGGTTCGAGTTCTGGCCGAACCATGAGTTACCCACATTCATGCGTGGTAATTCAATCGCCAGCTGTTGTTTGTTATATTGGTTTATTGCTGTCCAGGAGACCGTCGCAGAGGATTTGTCAAAAGAGATATCGCCTGTTGTAGAGACAAGCTGATTGGCAACCTTGAGGCTTGACGTAACGGTTTTTAAAATCGATTCTTGGGCAGCGCGACACATCAGGTAAATATCGCGGGTAATTTTGGCCGCTTCACTTTGTGCTGTTGCTATCCTCTCCTTGCCAATTTCACGCTGCACGATCGAGGTCTTCCAAATGGTTACGCTAACAATCAAAACGGCTGTCAGAAAAACCAGAGTGATACCCATACCAGAAATCTTTGTTTTCAGTTTCATGTGTTTTCCTTTAAGGATGCAGTATGAAAATGATAGGTCGTTGCTACTAGAAAACGCAAAGTAACAGCTATTTAAGTCGTTTAGTTAAAAAAATATAATCAAAGATTGTTTATAAGTCAATGTCTGATATGTCTAATGTGTGGAGTGGTTAAGCTTCTAACCTCCTTTGAAATATATGAAATCTACTTTTTCTAGGTATGATAATTCCGAGGATTTTACTGCGATAATATGATCTTCAGACTCGTTGTGGTTTGCTTCAGAGGTTTAAACTTAATGTGATGATAGAGGGGCTAGTTGCCAATGAGTTTTCAAATTGACAACTAGCTTTTTATACGCAGGTGAATGGAGTGTATCTGTGGTTCTGGTTGTAAAATTACGACAAAGAAAAGTCGACCTGGTTTATTTTTCCGAACAGGGTAACATTTGATACTGCTGGTTGCGCTTCGGCAATGACTTGGCCACGGCGTATTACGGACAGGCGCGGGCCGCGCAAACGGATAGCCTCGATCTGGTCAGCTCCTTGCAACACCACCATGTCGGCATAATTTCCTTCCTTGATGCCATAATCGGTCAGCCCCATGTTTTGGGCTGGTCTGCTGGTTACGGCGTTAAACAGCTCTTTCATTTCACTGATGCCACTCATATGCAGGGCATGAATCCCCATGTGGACAACTTCCAGCATGTCGTGAGTGCCAAGGGGATACCAGGGATCAACCACATCATCGTGCCCCAGGCAGACATTAATGCCATAACCCAGCATTTCTTTGACGCGGGTCAGACCGCGGCGTTTTGGGTAGGTATCCTGGCGCCCCTGCAACACCATATTGACCAGCGGATTGCAGACCGCGTGGATTTGGGCTTCGGCCATCAGTGGTAGCAGCTTGGTGACATAATAGTTGTCCATAGAGTGCATGGAGGTCAGGTGGGAACCGGTGACCCGCCCCTGCAGGCCACAGCGGACGGTTTCTGCCGCCAGGGTTTCAATATGGCGAGAAAGGGGATCGTCCGATTCGTCACAGTGCATATCTACCTGCAGACCTCGCTCAGCAGCCAGCTCGCACAGCAGGCGAATTGACTCAGCACCTTGCGCCATGGTGCGTTCAAAATGGGGAATACCCCCGATCACATCAACCCCCATATCCAGAGCTCTGGCTAATTGTTCTCGGGACTTGGGATCACGCAGGTAGCCATCCTGAGGGAAGGCCACCAATTGCATATCGATATAGGGTTTCATCTGCTCTTTAACTTCAAGCAGAACTTCTACTGCCATTAGCGAGGGATCGCAGATATCAACATGGGTACGGATCGCCTGAGTGCCGCGCGCCAGGGACCAGGAGATCAGTTGCAGGGCGCGCTGTTTCAACCGTTCTGCGGTCTGGTCCGGTTTCAGGTCGGCCCACAGGGCAATCCCTTCTAGCAGGGTGCCGCTTTCATTGCGGCGTGGCTGGTCATGCAGGCACAGGGTCGCGTCCATGTGGAAATGAATATCGATAAAAGGCGGTGCCACCAGACAACCGCTGGCATCAATTTCTTTTGCTGCCGTCGCCTCAAGTTTAGGACTGATGACTTTGATGCGTCCGTCTGCACAGGCGATATCGCATGGTGTGTCCTTGTCAATGAGGTTGGCCTGGCGAATAATTAGATCAAACATGTTCCTTCTCCTCTAACGCTCACCACGGCGGAATGGAATCAGCAGTGCTTTGGGATAAGCAGCACGGCGCGACATAATAATCAGGGCCAGAATACTCATGAAGTAAGGTGCCATGAGGTAAAACTGGTAGGGAATCGCAGTGGTGGCCTGTTGTTGAATCCGCATCTGCAGGGCATCGAAGGTGGCAAACAGGATCGCACCGAGCAGTGCTTTAAGGGGCTGCCAGGATGCAAACACAACCAGGGCAATGCAGATCCAGCCGCGGCCGTTGACCATGCCGATGTAGAAGGCATCAAAGGCGGACAGGGTCAGGTAACAGCCACCGACGGCCATCAGTCCGCTGCCAACAATTACCGCACCGGTGCGCAACAGATGGACGTTAATCCCCTGGGCTTCAACGGCCATGGGGTTCTCACCCACCATACGTACCGCCAGACCCAGGGGGGTGCGGTAAAGAATATAACTGATGACCACAACCACCAGCAGGGCCAGCCAGGTTAGAGGCGACTGAATGAACAGTGCTTCGCCGAACACTGGTAATTTGGATAGTCCCGGAACCGCCCAGTTGGCGAAGGGGACAATCTTCGGCGGGGTGGTGACATCGGGTAGCATCATCCTGAAGATGAAATAGCACAGGGCGGAAGCCAGCATGGTAATCCCTAGCCCGGAGACATGTTGGGACAGCCCCAGGTATACCGTCAGCAGGCTGTGTAACAGTCCGAACACACCGCCGACCAGGGCTGCAAAGAGGACGCCGCCCCACAGGCTGCCCCCCTGGTAGACCCACATCCAACCGGCCATGGAGCCGAAGGTCATAATCCCCTCGATACCAAGATTAAGCACCCCGGAACGTTCGCAAATCAGCTCGCCTATGGTGCCGAAGATGAGTGGTGTGGCCATGCGCAGGGTGGCGACCCAGAAACCAGCGGTAAGTAACATATCAAAAAAATCGGTCATGACTTATTTCCAGCGCAGACGATAGCGGGTTAGCAGCATGCCAACCAGTACCGTAATTAAAGCAGTAGCGGTGATAACATCGGCGATATAGTTAGAAACGGACAAAGCCCGGCTCATAGAGTCTGCACCATTGTAAACGATGGCGATAAAAAAGGCCGAAAAGACCACGCCGATGGGATTCAGGCCCGCCAGCATAGCGATAACAATGCCGGTATAGCCAAAGCCGGGGGACAGGTCCAGGGTCAGATAGCCTTTTAAACCACACAGCTCGGCAACGCCAGCCATACCGGCCAGGCCACCACTGATCAGAGCGGTGCGGATAACGGTGCGGTTGACCGGAATTCCGAAAAACTCAGACGCTTTCTGGTTGGCACCAACAGCACGGATTTCATACCCCCAGTTACTGAATTTCATCAGTCCCCAGGTTAAGCCCGCCATGGCTAGAGAAATGATCAAGCCAAAATGGAGCCGGGTGCGCGCCAGTAGTGGGGGGAGCAGACCGTTATCAATAATTGGTTCAGCCTGTGGCCAACCCATGGCCATCGGATCTTTCCACGGACCAAACAGCAGGTAGTTGACAAACAACAGGACGATAAAGTTAAGCAGCAGAGTGGTAACAACCTCATCGACTTTTAAATGGGTTTTCAGCAGAGTGGGAATCAAAAGCAAGATTCCACCAGCCAATGCACCGGCGCAAAACAGGGCGGGGATCAGCAGATAGGGTGGCCAGTCGAGCATGCCGGTACCTAGCAGGGTTGCCGCACAAGCACCGACGTAAAATTGCCCTTCGCCCCCGATATTCCAGAGTTTGGCACGAAAGGCAACTGCCGCTGCAAGTCCGGTCAGTATCAATGGTGTCGAGCGGGTCAGGGTTTCACTGATGGCAAAGCGTGATCCCAGTGCCCCTTTAAAAAGCTGAAAATATGCTTCAAGGACGGAACTGTCGGCCCAGACAATCAGGATTGAGCAGATCGCCAGGGAAACGAAAATGGCGACAACCGGTGCCAACAAGGTCAGGGATAATGAAATTTTAGTTCTTGGTTCTAAATACATAATTGATTAATTCCGCTGAGTGTTCAGGCCGCGTGGCTGTTCTGATCCGGGTTCTGGCCGCTCATGCGCAGTCCAAGTTCCTGCAGGGTGACCTCTTCAGTTTTCAGTGCCGGGCTGAGCTGGCCGTGAAAAAGCACTTGGATACGATCGCTGAGTTGCAGCAATTCGTCCAGGTCCTCTGAAATCAGCAGGACTCCTGCACCACGCTGGCGGGCTGCAAGAAGTTGATCATGAACGTAGGCTGTTGCGCCAACATCTAACCCCCAGGTCGGTTGATGAGCCAGAATAATGCGCGGTTGGCGAGACAGAACCCGGGCTAAAATCAATTTTTGCATATTGCCGCCTGAAAGCTGTCGAACCGGAGCGTTAATTCCCTGACAACGGACATCATAATCGTTGATTAAGGACGTTGACTGCTCCTTCATAGCGCTGAAGCGGCGCAGGCCAAAGTTGGCAAAGCGGCTTGTTTTATACTCCTCGGCGCATAAGTTTTCAGTGACCGACATGTCTCCAATCAGACCAAGACCATGGCGGTCTTCAACGATCCTGCCGATGCCTTGCTTGATCATGATTGCAGGTGATGGTTTTAGCGATCCTTTGCCATCGATCTGAATCGTTCCGGCACTCTGCTGACGCAGCCCACAGAGCAGTTCGGCCAGCTGATTCTGACCATTACCAGAAACTCCGGCGATACCCAGAATTTCATGCTCGCGGATTTCGAGGGAGATGTTATCAAGCAGTTTATTGTTTTCAGCTCCAGCTCCGTCGACATCAACACCAATGAATGAAAACAGGGGTTTGCCGGCTGCTAATTCGCCACGTTTTGGTTTTGGAACCGTGCGGCCAACCATAGCTTCTGCCAACTCTTCTCGGGTGGTATCTGCGGTGTTGACCTCGGCGACAATTTTGCCATGGCGCAACACCGCAACCCGCTGACTGATTTCCATGACTTCACGCAATTTGTGTGAGATGAAAATAACCGCAAGACCTTGCTTGACCAGGGTGTTCAGAGTTTTAAACAGTGAGGTCACTTCAGGTGGGGTCAGGACCGCGGTTGGCTCATCCATAATCAGGATGCGGGCATCGCGGTAGAGGGCTTTAAGGATTTCAACCCGCTGGCGTTCTCCAACCGAGAGGTCGCGAATAAGTGCTCTTGGATTGACCTCGAGTCCGTAGGTTGTGGCCAGGTGGGCGATTTTTTGTTCTGCCTGCAGAGTTTTGGAACGTTTGGCCCGCAGGGATTCAGTGCCGAGGGTAATGTTCTCCAGCACTGTCAGGTTGTCGGCAAGGGTGAAATGTTGATGAACCATACCGACACCGGCGCTGATGGCCGCTCGCGGTTTCCCTGGCGGCAGTTCCTGGCCAAAGATACGCACTGAGCCGCTATCGGCCTGGTAATGGCCAAACAGAATGTTCATCAGGGTCGTCTTGCCTGCACCATTTTCACCTAGCAGGGCCAGAACCTCTCCGGCATTAAGGGTTAAGCTGATCTGATCATTGGCCAGAAGGGGACCAAACGATTTGCTGATATTTGTTAATTGCAAAGCAGGTTGTTCTGCCATGGCAAATCTCCATTGATTTGTTTATCTCCCTCCGCGGTCTAGTCATAACCTCATTTTGCTGTTAATAGCAATGTGTAGCCGCTATTTCGAACAAAATATATGGCATTTTTGATTATTTCAGAGTTTTGTGAATTATGTCCCTGCTACTTCTGATCGGTATTTATCAGGCGGGGCAGTCCGTTGTGGACTGCCCCGCATAAACAGTTTTTAGAAGGTGGACTTTGGTTCTTTGTCATTGATTTCAACAGTCAGTGCGCCGCTAAGGATGCCGTCCTTGGCTGCTTTAACCTTAGCTTTTGCATCGGCAGGAATTTTGCTGTCGAATTCATAGAAAGGAGAAAGGCTGGCGCCACCTTTGGCCATCATGGTCCATTCGCGATAGTCTTCAGCTTTAAACTGGCCAGCTTTAACCAGTTCAACGGCATGATTAACCGCAGCTTCCATGTTCCACAGTGCCGAAGCAACAACAACGTCGGTGCCATTCTCTTCTTTATTCATGTCGTTAACATTACCGAAAGCGATGATTCCTTTTTGGCGGGCCGCGTCAACAACACCGGCACGTTCAGCATAAAGAACATCGACGCCTGCTTCGATCTGGGCGAAAGCAAACTCTTTAGCTTTTGGTGGATCGTACCATGAACCGATAAACGACACCTTGAACTCAACCCCTGGATTGACTGATTTGGCACCGGCCATAAAGGCATTGAACAAACGATTGACTTCACCGATAGGATAACCACCAACCATACCGATTTTACCCGATTTGGTCATGCTTCCGGCAAGAATTCCCATCAGGAAACAGGGCTCATGGATATAGTTGTCAAAAACCGCAAAATTGGACTTTTCTGGGCCGAAAGAATCGCCCATTAGAAAGGCCACCTCGGGGTAGTCTTTGGCGACCTTTCTGGCTTCACGAGAAATACCAAAAGCTTCACCAACAATCAGTTTTACGCCACTTTCAGCATACTCGCGTAAGACACGAATATAATCAGTGTTCGCCACTTTTTCTGAATAGACATAGTCAATGGTTCCGTCCTGTTGAGCCTTAACCAGTGCTTTATGCAACACGGCATCCCATTTCTGCTGGATTGGCTGAGTGTAGATGCCTGCAACTTTAATCTTTTCAGCACTTGCGGTTGAGATAAAGAGCGCAGAGCAGAGCAGAGTGGTCAGTAATACGACCAAAAAGCGGACGTTTTTTTTCATTGTAAATCTCCTGAGGTTGATTAGTGTCTAATTTGAGCATTCAATAAATATAATGCTACTTACATCAACGTGGATAGTAGCAAAATAGTTGCCAGTTTTCAGGCTCGCTTGATCGATTTGTCATAAAAAAAAGAGGTCAAACTCTAGGTGGGCACAGAGTTGAAATATATCCGAGTATTTAGGTCATCTTTATGAGGCCCTGAGTACAAACTTTCGCTGATAATTTTACCTTCGCAAAGAGAACCTCAACCCTTTGGCGTGATGGATAACTTTATTCTTGCTAAAATTTTAAGCGAAGATGGTTGTGATGACTAGTTTATGGTCACTTCGATGCTCTTATTCCGGCTGAAACAAAGTTTACAGATCTGCTATGATCGTTGTGTTTTTTTCATTTTATCCAATCACAAAACAGGAGATATATATGCTTCAGTTCTCTATCGATCAGGATCTTTGCATTAAGTGCGGGTTATGCGCCAAAGATTGCCCGGTTAAAATTATCAATTTAAAAACAGGTTCCCCAGCTATCGCGAACGACAGAGAAGGGAGCTGTCTGCGTTGTCAGCATTGCCTGGCTATTTGTCCGACCGGAGCTTTGTCAATTCTGGGGCGTAGTCCCGCACAGAGCCAGCCACTTAAAGATAGTCTGCCTATCCCGGAACAATTGGAGACCCTGATTAAAGGGCGCCGATCAGTACGTCAGTATCGCGATGAAAATGTTGATCAAGCGGTGATTCAGCAAATGTTTGGTGTGGCTCGCCACGCTCCCACTGGCATCAACCTTGATCAGGTCCGGTTTTATGTCATTGATAACAAGGATGCTTTAAGGGTTTTTCGTGATCAAGTTTATAATGCATTGGCTGAGTTGGTGGCCGCAGGAAAGCTACCGGAAAGTCAGAGTCGCTTTGCTGATATTGTCAATGCCTGGCTAGATAAAGGGATTGATGTGCTGTTCCGCGGAGCTCCACATCTGGTTATTGCTGCAGCTCCTAAGGATGGCCCCTGTTCTGCAGCAGACTGCATGATAGCCCTTAGTTATTTTGAATTGTATGCTCAAAGCATTGGAGTCGGTACTGTTTGGGATGGTTTACTGGTTTGGGCTCTTAAAAATTTGATTCCTGACTTGCAGAATCGCCTTGGCATTCCTGAAGATTATCTACTTGGTTACGCTATTGCTTTTGGAAAACCAGCAATTGAGTATCAGCGAACCGTTGAGCGAGGACAAGCTGATATTGTTTATTTCCGCCCATAACCTACTTAGTCTTTTATCAAACAGTTATATCCTTTGTGAACTTAGACAAAAAAGAGAGACGTGACCGTTCTCTCTTTTTTGTTTTTACAACATTTTTTTAGTTTTTAATGTCCTCGTGTAGATAGCGACTATTACTATATTTGGAATCTTTGTTGTTTTAGATCTAGATTCAGTAAAAACAATATTTTTCCTTATATTCATTAGTGAGGTTCATGTCTTAATTCGTTTTATGTCAGGTAAATAATTCAATATTTAAGGGTACAAAAAAAGTGAATTTATGTGAGAAAAGAAGAAATATATTGCTTCTTGATTAATAATAACTTATAAAGTGTTTCAAATCTGTAACGCCATTTCCAATAAAATCACGCTTTTTCAGTAACAGAAGATTTATTTAGTTTTGCCGTAAGAGTTTCAGGAGGGGGGAGCCTGAAAGAGGAGGGGGGCTTTACTTGCTACACACGTAGTGGAGTAACGTCATATAAAACTTCAAACGGCCATTTCTACGCTTTCAGATGTAGCCGCGGCGGTTAATCCGTTTGTCGTTTTTTTTTTACAGTACAGATATGCCAGGGGGAAAAATGTCGGATACTGCAAATGAGGTGAATCAGAAACTTTATAAAGACTTTTTCTTTCATAAGGAGATCGTTAGTCAAACAGAGAAAGCTATTGATGAAGATGAAATTCAGATGTTATCCGGTAAGGAAAATATCACACCATATCTGCAAACCGCTCTACTTGAGGAACACCTCATTGAGGTTGACATTGCTCATCTGACGCGTGATTTTTTTACCCTTATTACAGATGAAGATGCAGAAGCTCTCGATCAAAGATTGAAGAAAGAAAATAGTGGCATGACGTCTTCTTTGGAGATTGGAGATTATCTGAAGGAGAGTGATTTTTTCCTGACCTCACCGTTGTCTCCGGGAATGGGGAATGTCAGTATCCGTCATTATAAGACCGCGGTGCTTAAGTATTACACTGGAACCCAGGCTGTAGAGCTAGGTTGTACACTGCGGGAAGTGCAGTCAGCGACAAAAAAGCCGTGCCTGGTATTTAACTTTCCTAAAATTGGCCGGGTCATTAAAGGTTTCAGAAGCTTTCGTGTCAAGGTCCTGTCTTCTGTCGATGCAAAAGTCAGTATTCTAGGTGACGATGGTTGCCCCGCTTTTACGAATTGCCAGCTCGAAGATCTAAGTGTCAGTGGCGTTGGTTTTCTGATTCCGGAAGATAAGCCTGCCTTGGATATTGGCCAGGTGGTCAGGGTTCGGGTTGATATTGAAGGCTGTGGAGAGTTTTCTATCAATGGTTTAATCCGGCGCCTGGTGCCAGTGCGTAACGGGCAGGGGATGAATACTATTTGTGGCCTTCAGTTTGACCTTGAAACTGGTGCCATGGCAAAAACAGTAGAATTAATGGTTACGGCTGTTCAGCGTTTACATTTGCGGGAATTAGCCGAAAAAATGGCTGGTATGTCAGGTGTCCAAATTATCAGATAACGTCCACACTTCTATTAATCAGTGCAGGTCCAAGACGTAGAGATCAATTTATTGTTGATTTTTATGCATAGCCACAAAACGAAATTTTGTTCTTCAGCCTTTTCCTTAATGTTAAGTTTAAGTCCTCTTCTCATCAATATCTAACCAACCAGTGCTAGATGTTCTTATCTCTAAGCTTAAGGCATAATCTTTTGAAGATAGCAAGAATCCTGACCATAAATAATACGAAATATTTTTCTAGCTGGATGGGTGGGGGGATGTTGTCTTCCTTGCTTTCAATCTGTGTGAATTATCTTTTTTATATTTTAAATTATCCGGCCACTTACATTGCTACAGCAACAGCTTTTGCCACATTTGTCGGGTTTTATTGTGGTAATCTGCTTACTTATTATTGGCTTCACCAGGGGATGGCTTCAGCAGCACGTTCAAGCGCGCTAAAAACTCTAACAGTCTCCAATATTAAAGGTGCGCTCACCAGTTTCGTGCTGCGTGTTGTCCTGCATTCCACTTTATTGAAGTTATCTATAGATCCTGTCCTCTCTTATCTGTTGTGCTATCCACTACCAAGTTTGATAGGAACTATTGTAAAGTTCAGGCATGATGTGAGGGGTGGTTTGATTTGTAAAGAATAGTTTCAGTGTTCATAGCGTTCTTTACTATCTTTATTGCTACGGTTTGAGTGCAATATTTTTTCAAATTTTTCAGGATCATGAAGGGCTATTTCAACATATTCTAAAACCAGTTTTTTCCATTCTGGTCCACCCCATTGTTTGAATTGATTCAATGCGACTAACATCAGTTTGGCTGCAATGCGTATCTCACTATCCTTACCTGATCCGTAATGAGAACGAAGTTCCTCACTGAGCTGTTCTATTTGTTCCATCGGTGATTGAATGTTATCCGACATAAGATGTCCTCTTGGCGTAGAAATGAAAAGTAGCTGATAGACAAATTTTACCAGCTGGAAGACAAAGAATCATTTAATCCCGATATTTTTTCTATTTCCGCCAGCGCCAGTTGATAGGCAATTTGCGCTTTAAATTTCTGTATCTCTGCATCTTTTAAATCAGTTTTTAATTGTAAATGAGCTGTAGCCGTAATGGTTTCGACTTGTAATTGATCATTTCCTTGGCGAAGCAGTTCTTTGCGCAAATTGACAGCCTCTGAGGCGATTTCAATCATCATTTTTGTTTGTTCAAGTTTCCGATAGGCTTTACTGATGGCGACCTCGGTTATTTGCTGAACATTTTCAAGCTGTCTGTTGGCTTGGAATACCTGCATGTGGCGTTGATTTTTAATCTCTCTTTTCTTACCCCAGTCAAACAGATTCCAAGTCATTTGCACGCCAACCATACCAATGTCTTCTTTCAGAAAGGAAATACCATCTTGATGGATATAGGTGCCGAACAAGCCAACATCAGGGAGATATGCGTGTTTGGCAGCATCTACTCCAGCACTGGCTTTTTTCACCTGCTTTTTGGCTGCTTTGATAGCTGGATTGTTGGCGAGGGCCTGGTTAATGATATCCTGTTGAGTCGGGACTTTTTTAACTGAAAGGGCCCCCGGAAGGAGCACGTATTCGCTGTCAAGAGGCAAGCCGAGTACACGGCTCAAGTCCGCACAGAGGTCTGAGCTTGTTATGTGACTGGTTAACAGTGCTTGTTTGGCCTGCAGGAGTTTCACTTTTGCATTGGTTATCACAACCGGTAGCGCGACACCGGTTGTTACCGAATCTTCAGCTTCCCGTAGCTTGGCATTGGCGGTATCGATAGCAAGCTGATCGGCTTGTTGTTGTTTTTGGGCTAATAACAATCCATAAAAAAGTTGCTTAACGGTATAGCTGATTTCCGCTCTGACTTGACTTAACTGGGCTTCTGACACAGAGCGTTCGGCGCTGGCAATATCTTTAGCATCACCGATTTTAATGATCTGCGTTAATGGTTGTTTTAGTGTTAGTGAATTAATCAAGGTTGTTTGTGATCCTTGATCGATATTCACCGTGTCTGAGGGAAATTCTCCCAGTCCCGGAACTGTACCGAGAGATCCGGCTGGAATCTGAACCACCTGCTTGTTGCTCAGGTAGGAATAGGTCAATTCGTCGGACAGGTGTGGGTAATAATCTGTTTGAACCTCTTTTTCTTTGTACCTGTTTTCATCGACTTTGGCGGCAGCGATTTGGATCAGGCTGTTGTTCTGCATCGCTAAATCAAGTGCTTGAGGTAACGATAATTGTCTGGTTTCCAGCGCTTCACTATTGCCATGTACAGCGCAGACCAGCAGCAGAATAATAGCACTAGTTGCGAGTTTGTTCTTGGTCGGTTTTGAGCAGACCAATACGTAAAGAACCGGTACCACGAGCAGGGTAAAGAACATGGAAACGAACAATCCGATAGCGATAACACTGGCTAACGGACTCCAGAGGCTGGAACCTGAAAGAATCATGGGAGTGACACCGACAGCGGCTGCCATGGTGGTCAGAAAGATAGGGCGCAAGCGGCGTTCTCCGGCTTCTGTGGCGGCCTGAATCAGGGTATGTCCGGCGGCCATTTTTTCGTTGATATAATCGACCAGAATAATTGCGTTACGCACGACAATCCCACATAAACTGATCAAGCCGACAAAAGCGGTAAAGCCAAAGGCGTTATTGGTGATGTATAGGCCGAGTACAGCACCGGGCAGCATGAGAGGAATGGAACACATGATGACCAAGGGTTCAAGCAGGTTACGGAACTGAAATAGCAGGACGATAAAAATAGCGAGCAGACTGATCCCGAGGGCGGCGATCATTTTTGGCAGGGTTTGAGCCTGATTGTATTTTTCACCACCAAAAGATAACTGATAGCCGCTGGGCAATTTTAACTTGTCTAATTGAGGCTGGATAGCGGCCAGTAGCTCGGAGGCATAGTACCCTGAGCTGACAAAGCTTCGCACCGTGATAGTGCGCACACCATTACGACGCACAATGCGACCGGTTTCCCATTCTGGCGTTATGCTGGCGACAGAACGTAATGGTACGCTAGCTCCGGTCAGACGGGAAGTGACAAAGGCATCTTCGACATCATTAAAATTCTTTCTATCCTCAGCATCCAGCTTAAGCAGAATGGTCACCGGCCGATCTCCTTCCCAGAAAATACTGACTGGCAAGCCGCTGAACGAACCATACAGAGTGCGGGCAACGACTGCATTGGTCAATCCGAGTCGATTGGCAAGTTCATTATCGACACTCACGTCTGCCATTACTGCTGCGTTATAGAAATCATGATGAACGTTGCGAGCGTAGGGAATGTTACTGATGATAGCGCGGACTTCCCCCGCTAAGGTTTGCAGCTGTTCCAGATTCGGCCCGGCAATACGAATTTCAACCGGAGCCTCAATGATATTGCCTTGCTGCAATTCTTTGACGATAACCATTGCTTCAGGAACCAACCGGGCTAATTCGCTGCTCAAAGTTTCGACCAAGTCAGGTGTTTCTTCGAGGGAGCGGGTATTGACAATCAGTTGGCCATACGCGGCATCAGGCTGTTGAGGATTGACATTGTAGTAAAAGCGGGGCGCGCTCTGGCCGATGAAGCTGGCATATTCAACGATACCGGAATGGGTGGCAAGGTTAGCTTCAATCCGCTTGAGAGCATCATCGGTTGCTTCAATGCGACTCCCCTGAGGCATCCAGACATCAATGACAAACTGATCGCGTTCCGCAGTCGGAAAGAATTGGCGCGGGACCTGGGGAAAGAGCAGAGCACCGCCGGTTAAAGCTAAGACCGCCAGAATTAAAGCCACCAGTTTGCGGCGCATAAGAAATTTGATGATCACGGCGTAACTGTTTTGCAACTGGTCAAGCAAGGACAGGTGCTTTTTCGCGGTGCTTGGCGTCTTATCGTGTAAGCCTTTGCGGACAAAGAAGTGACACAGAATAGGGGTTAACAAAACCGCGACTATAAAAGAGACACTAAGGGCAGTTGCTACGGTAAGGGGCAGCGCCTGAATAAATTCACCGGTCGAGCCAGTCAGGATTAACAATGGCAGAAACGAGCAGATAATCGTAATGGTTGCGGTAAATACTGGCACTACAACCTCGGTGGCTGAACGCCAGGCGGCCTCTGCCCGTGGTACCTTTTGGTCAAGTAGTTCTATATAGTTGTCGGCGATAACGATGGCATCATCAACGATAATCCCCAGCACAACAATCAGTGCCGCAATCGAAACCTGGTGCAGGGCAATCCCGCAATAATCCATAATACCAAGAGTCGTGGCCAGGGTAATTGGAATGGCAATGGCCGAAACCAAGGCGACACGAAACGGTAATAGCAGCATCGTAACCAGAATGACCGAGCCGATAGCAAGCAGGAACTCATGGCTTAAATCATTGATGCGTTCCCTGACCACGGTTGGTTGATCAGCAACAATGTCCAGCTTTAAATCGGGTGGCAATTGGTTATCAAGATTTGAAAAGACCTGACTGATACTTTCGCCGAGCTGAACGATATTTTTACCTTTTTGCATTTCAATCGACAGCATGATGCATGGTTCGCCGTTGTAGCGGACCATAAAAGTCGGGTCCTGGTAGCGGCGTGTCACCTGAGCGATATCGCGGATATAGACCGGTTGCCCAGATGGGGAGACGTTCACCAGTAGATTACGAATATCTTCTTCGGTGTTAAACGCTCCTTTCATGCGTAGCGGAACATCAAGATTTGGAGTATCGATAGATCCTGCTGCACTGATGACGTTTTGCTGTTGCAGGGCTTGAATGATGCGTAATGGATTGGTTTCATGCTGGGCGATCTGCTCTTTGCTGCTGGTCACCCAGACCTGTTCATTTTGGCTACCATAGGTCGCCATTTTGCCAATATTACGGATAGTGCGCAGTTCATCCTGAATCAGGTCGACATAGTCTTGTAGTTCACGGTAACCGTAGCGCTCCCCATGAACGGCAACCAGCATGGCAACGGTATCACCAAAGTCTGACTTTACCAATGGTCCACGTACACCATCCGGCAGTTCGGTGGCCGCAGTTTCATTCATTTCTTGCCGCATTTTGGCCCAGAATAAGTCTGGGTTTTTAACGTTATCTTCTAATTCGACATTGATGACCACCAGCCCATGGCGACTGGTAGAAAAGGTCTTTTCTTTACGGACCTCGGGGAATTTAAAAATATGTCTTTCCAGGGTTTTAGTGACTTGTTTTTCAACCTGTTCTGCTGTGGCACCTGGGTACTGAGCCAAGATTAGCCCGGTCCGAATAGTTATCGATGGATCCTCAGTTTTTGGCATGGTGGTAAAGGCATGCATGCCGACCAGAAACAAAAGGGCGGCAAAAAATAGCGCAACAACCGGGTAGCGTAATGAGCTTTTGATCAGGTTCATTGTGGCGCGCCTTCAGCATGTTGATTTTGAACTGGGCTGGCCAGGACAACTTTAACTCCTTCACGCAATTTTTCCTGGCCTGCGACAACGATGGTTTCATCACCGTTTAATCCACTGGTAATTTCAAGTTGATCATCGTACAGGCTACCGGCAGTGATGCGTTTGGCATGAACCCGTTGTTGCTCTGAATAATAGATGTAAACCTGTGTCGCACCTTGGGGATCGCGGACGATACTCGTTACAGGCAAGGTCACTATGTGGCGGTTCGTTTGGGTGACGATCTTAGCTTTTGCTACCATTCCCAATTGCAGCAAGTGTTGAGGGTTTTCCACCGCGATACGTGCCATGTAGCTGTGGGTACTTAAATCAGCACTGACATTGATCACTTTCACTAGGCCACTGAATGTGTTGCCCGGTAATGCTGGGCAGGTGATTTCAGCCTGTTGCCCGACTGCGACCTGATGAATGTCTGTTTCAGGGATACCGATCAGAATTTCAACCTGGTCAAGCTGAACAATTTCAAAGGCCGGCATGCCCGCTGCTACAGTCTGGCCAGATTCAATATAGCGCTTGGTAATATAACCACTGGTTGGCGCTTGTAGAGTCGTATCAATCATATGTTTATAGGCGATTGTGACCTGGGCTTGTGCCTGTTTGACTTGCTCCTGGGCAGCGTCAGCCTTAGCTTGAAATTTTTCATAATCATTACGGGCCAGGCTTTTCCGTTCATATAAAAATTTCATGCGCTGCAATTCGTCCGAGGCTTGTTTTGCAGCAATTTTCGCTTGTGCCAGCTTGGCTTTGGCCGCTTCCTGTCCTGCTGCGTATTCGGTCGTATCAAGTTTGGCTAGAATTTGTCCCGTTTAACAGCTTCCCCTTCACGTAATTTCACTTGGGTAACCTTGCCGGCGAGTAAAAAAGAGCAACGGGTTGGAGCAAAAGGGGAAACCACGGTACCGCTGACAGGAATGGTTTGTTCAACCTCGCGTTGATCAGGTTTAGCGACTTTGACCGGAATGGGGGGAGTGGACTGCTGTTGTGGTGGATCGTTCTGACAGGCAGCTAAAAAAACAGTCACAGCACAGACTAAAATAACTTGGTAGATAAATTTCAACATATTTTCGTTCCATCTTCTGGTGGTATCAGTGCCCCTTGTTTACTTATGCCACCTAGAATAAAGTCAGTCATACGACGGCTTAAGGTGTCAAAGTCGATATGTTCTTTCTGTTCAATAAAGTAGAACAGACTACGGCTTAGGAGTCCGACCAGAAAAGCAGCTTCTGTTTCAGCATCTTCAAAGGTAATAAAGGGAGAGTTGCGATGAGCTTCCAGATGTCGTTTTACCAGGTCGATAAAGGATGAGTAGAGTTCCTGCCAGGTATGGCGGAACTGACAGTCACTCTGGCCGCTTTCATAAAACAGGATGCGGGCCATTTTGGTATTCTCAGCATAAAGCTCAACCATTTGGCGAATAAATACTAACAGACTCTGCCTGACTTCCTGATAAGTATTGCCACTGAGTAGTTGATCTGAGTTCTCAATCAGTCCAGTAAATCGCTGCTTAAAGTCCGCAGCGATATGCATAAAGATTTCGTCTTTCGATTTAAAGTATAAATAAAACGTTCCCTGAGCAACTTTAGCGGCAGCAACAATGTCGGAGACGCGGGTCTTCTGAAAACCTTTCTCGTGAAACATATCGATAGCGGCATTTAGCAATAGGCTGCGGGTGTCTTTATTGGTTGTAGAGTCTTTTGTCATGAGATTCCTTGGGCAAAATAATATGTGACTGACGCGTCAGTCATACACGAAGTGTAACATAAAATTCAGAATGATTGTTAGGGTGAAGGGAGGCCGTTTTTTTTAAGGAGGAAGAGCGCCTGCTACTGAGAAGTTATTACTTTAGCTTAGAAATACCAGCTAGTTTTCATCCGGAAACGGCCCTTTTTCGCCGTGGCTGTGTCAATCTGCGGGCTTGCTTGTGCGACGTAAAGTACTACATCTTAAGCGCAAGCCCTTGATTTTCTTGCCGCAACGAAAAATTGCTCGTTTCCAATCTGAAAACGTGAAAGTTTCATATTAAAGCCGATTATACCCATTCAAGGCTGCAACCCGGTAGGCTTCCGCCATGGTTGGGTAATTGAACGTGGTGTTGATAAAGTATTTGATGTTGTTATAAGGCGTTGGCTGGCTCATGATCGCTTGACCAATGTGGAGTATTTCTGCGGCATTATGACCAAAGCAATGAATTCCCAGAATCTCCAGGGTCTCGCGGTGAAAAAGAAGTTTCAGCATACCCGCTTTGTGGCCACTGATTTGCCCACGCGCCAAATGGCGGAAGAAGGCATGGCCCACTTCGTAGGGGACGCATTGTTCGGTTAGTTCCTGTTCTGTACCGCCGATGCAACTGATTTCCGGAATCGTGTAGATTCCGGTGGGAATGTTACTGACCAGTTGGGCGTCGCAGCGCCCCTCAATAATGTGAGTCGCAGCAAAACGCCCCTGATCATAAGCGGCACTGGCCAGATTGGGAAAACCGACCAGATCGCCAACCGCATAAATATGAGGTTGATCAGTCTGGAATGCGTCGTTCACTTTAACGTTACCCCGATGATTGACTTCAATCCCTAACTCTTCAAGACCAATATTGAATGAATTTCCGGTCCGGCCATTAGCCCACAGGAGCATATCCGATTTAATAATCTTGCCGGTTTTTAAATGGAGAATGACACCATCATCGGTAACTTCTACCCGGTCGTATTCTTCGTTCTGACGGATAACAATACCCTGAACGTCGCGCATGTGATAACTCAGCGCGTTACTGAATTCCTCATCCAGATATTCAAGCATACGCGCCCGGGTATTGATCAGGTTGACCTTAATGCCCATCTCTTTGAATGCTGATGCATACTCAGAGCCGATAACTCCAGCACCGTAGACGGTGATGGTACTCGGAAGTTCTTGCATTTGCAGAACAGTATCGCTGTCGACAATCCGTTTATTGTCAAAGTCAATATCATCAGGATGGTAGGGATGAGATCCGGTAGCAATAACAAAGTGATCGGCGGTTAATTTGTGACTATGACCGAGCTGATTGGTGATGGTGATGGTATGAGAATCGACAAAAACGGCATTGCCTTCCAGAACCTGAATATCATTTCGTTCATAGAATCCCTGGCGATCACTGACTTGCTGGTTAATAACATCAGCAACTGCGTTCATAAGCTCATCACAGGTCAGTTTGTTGGCCTGATAAACACGCCTGAATAAATGACTGTTCTTTTTGCCGGTATAATCCTGAATAACACGAATTAAGGCTTTACTTGGAATGGTCCCCAGGTGAGTGCAGCCGCCACCGACCAATGGGTAGCGCTCAATAACCGCAACGTTTTTACCCGCTTTAGCGAGTTTAATGGCAGCTCCTTCGCCACCGGGGCCACTCCCGATTACAATCGTATCAAAATGGCTGTTTTGCTCATCCCACATAGTGATTCTAACCCTTCCTCAGTAGATGAAAAGTCATTTCCTCAATACATATAAAATCCTATCATACTTTTATCCTAGCGGTGGGGACAAGGGGGGAATAAAAAGAACTGCATCGTAAATGGGGAAATGAGGTCCGAAAGTTGCTAACCAGCTGTTTAAAGGTAAAATATAAAGAGAGCTTATCGATAAGGTCCTGGCCGAAAGGTTGCGTTATGGTTGAAGAACCTAAAACAACTCATGAACATGAACCGGGGCATGATCTGCATTTAGAACATGAAGATGCGACCATCTGTATTCTTCACCGGGTTATTCGCTTTGCCGTTAAAATTCTTGCTGTATTAATGGTTGCGGTCATTTTATGGGGCCTGGGTGATGTCGTTTTTGTCTTGTACCAGCGCCTTGTTGCTCCACCAGTCATGTTTTTACAGATCAATGATATCCTTGCAACGTTTGGGGCTTTTTTAGCAGTATTGATTGCTATTGAGATTTTTATCAATATCACCATGTATCTGAACAGCCATGTGATACCGGTGCGCTTGGTGGTGGCGACAGCACTTATGGCGATTGCCCGTAAGGTTATTATCTTTGATTTTGAAAATTTGACGCCCGACTACCTGTATGGAACGGCTGCGGTCGTTGCAGCTTTGGGGCTGACTTATTGGCTAATTACCAGACGTCTTTGAAGGGATGATGATGGCTAGTTAGCCGTCATGCTGAAACGGCCCTTTTCCGCTGTGGCGTTGCCAATCTGCAGACTTGCTTGTGTGACGTAAACTACTACATCTCCGCGCAAGTCATTGATTTCCTAGCCACAACGAAAAATTGCTCGTTTCTATTTTACTTGTTAGTTGGTTATTTTTTCTGCTTGCGTCTAAAAAGATCGGTTTTCAAACTTGAAACGCGATCCAGAAACAAGTAACCGTCGAGGTGGTCAAGTTCATGCTGAACTGCAACAGCTTCAAACCCTTCACAACGGATAACGTGCTGCTGCTGGTTTTCATCTGTAAATTGCACCACAATGGCTTCGGCACGGTTGACGTTGCCGGTGTAGTCCGGAACGGACATGCAACCTTCTCTGACAACCTGATCCCCTTCGCGCCGAATGATCACCGGATTGACCATTTGCATCAAACCGTGATTTTCCTGCTTTTTCCCCAGTTTACTGTGGGATACATCAACCACTACGGCACGGCGTAAATCGCCAATTTGTGAGGCTGCTACACCAACGGAGTGTCCGGCTTCGACCATGGTGTCGACCAGATCCTGTAACAGGCTGGCGACGGATTCATCGAAGTTTTCTACCGGTTTACAGACTTCTTTAAGACGTGGATCCGGATAAACAAGAATTTCCCTGACAGCCATTTACAGCTCCATGGTCTCCAGCGAACGGACTGAAATATCGACCTTGAGCTGTTGTTTCAATTCTTTCATCCAGCCTTCGACATCCTGCAGTGCAATTCCCTCTGGTAAAGTAGCTTCAAGCATCATGACATAGACAGGTGATTTTTCTTCGCCAATCAACTTGGTATTAAGATCGGTAATATTGATTTTATGTTCTCCCAGCTCTTTAGCCACCTGGTAGACAATGCCGGGCTTATCAGAACCATAGACCGAGATCATACAATGATCACCTTCAATATCAGGGCTGATTTCCCCGCCTGGTTTCAGAGTCCGGATATAGACCGACAGATTATTTTCTTCAAGAGCAGAAAACTCTTCTTTGAAGTCGCTGTCTTCTTTTATGTCCGGGCTGGAAATGATCAGGATCATTGAGAACTGACCACCTAAGATTGAACAGCTTGAGTCGGCAATATTAAAGCCCAGGCGATAAAGAATTTCTGTGACCTGAGAAACAATACCGGGACGATCCCGGCCAATAATAGTGAGTGCAAAGTAGGGCATCTACTCCTCCTGCAATTGTGAATGAAAAAGTCTGTACAAAAGAGATTGCCTGAACTGAATGAGCTTTGCAAGTGTCAGCAATGAAATGGTAGGAAAAACTCTTTTTTTAGAAAGAAATGAAACTATCAATAATAAGCACTGTGAATAGTAAGGCCATCGAGATGTTGGTCAAATGGAATGCTCGTAGTGTTTGTCCGGAAGTGACCAATTGACGATAAGCATGCACCATGAGCAATGTCAGGATCGCTAGACCCGCTAAAAAGATAACGACGAGACTTTGGTGCTGAATAAAACCGAATAATGGAAAGAGCAGGTAACAACCCAAAAGAGCAAGCAGCCAGCAGGAATTTATCTGCAACAGACGGTGTGTCGAGATCGATTCGAAAAGATTGGGTAGACCGCTACGTTGTAAGTCCTCCCGGTAGTGGCATAACAGTAACCAGGTATGGGGGATTTGCCAGATGAAAAGGGTCCCGGCAAGAGTCATTGCAGGTTGTGTCAGTAGTTCCCCACCGGCCGCACTCCAGCCGATCAGAGGTGGTAATGCGCCGCATATCGCACCGGGAATAGCGGCAAAGGGCGTACGTCTTTTAAGAGGAGTATAAATTGCGTTGTACCATATAATTGCAAGCATGCCTAGCAATAGGGAATGTTGGTCTGGTAATGAATTGAGCAACAGTACTCCAGCACTCAGAGCAAAAGCAGCGAGCACCAAAACCATTGCCGAGCTTAACAATCCGGCAGGCAAGGGGCGCTTTTGGGTGCGCAGCATAGACCGGTCAAGATCCTGTTCTTGCCATTGGTTAAGAGCTGAGCAACCGGCAGATAACAGCCCGACACCAAGAGTAACAAAAAGAATATGCCAATCCCATTGGCCTGCCGCAAACAGGTAACCGGCTAACGCAGATAGTGCCACCATCATCGATAGTTCAAGACGGAATAAGGCTCTGAGAGACCTGACGCGCATCCAAAAACAAGATTTCTCAAGCACTAATACTTTTGTCTGCGAACCTTTGGCCACACATACTCCTTCTGCTAGCTGTATTCCTATTGTTTTAACAAATGCTGAATAATCGCATCAATCTCTTCAGAACTCAAGTAGTCTGCTGATGGCATCATCGGAGTGTAGCCTTTGACCAGTTCACTATTCGGTTCGAGTAGTGCTTTACGCAGGTATTCTGCGTCGACTTTGATTGTCATCTCTTGACCATCACGTTCGATGGTCACTTCACGGCTGCCCAATCCTTTAAAGGTTGGAGCAATACTTTCACTGCCATCGGTTGAATGACAGCCAATACAGCCGTTATCTTCTAGCAGCATTGTGGCATCAGGTCCAGCAGGTTGTGTAGAGACTTTCCCAAGCAGATAATCAACAACAGCCTGAAGATCGTCATTACTGATTGTTGCTTCATCGTAATCAGGCATCATGGCATCATAGCCACTGACAATTTCGCTGTTTGGGTCGCGGATAGCGCGTTTGAGATAGTCCTCATCAATTGTGATTTCGACAGTTTGACCATCCTTGTCAAGTTTGCGTGGCGTTCCTGCCAGTTCAAACAGGCTGGGGGCAATGCCATCACTGCCATCTAGACTATGACAACCGGTACAACCCTGTTCGTTCAACACTGTTAGACCACGTGGTTCGGTGCTAGCTGCTGGTTTAGGGGTTGCCCATTGGGCATATTCTTCTTGTGGTAAAACTTCAATTGTGGTGAGCATATCGGCGTGCCCAACACCACAGTACTCAGTACATTGAACATCGTAACTACCAGGTTCTGTCGCTTTAAACCAGACGTAGGTATCCATACCCGGAACCATGTCTTTTTTGATGCGGAAGGCCGGTACAAAGAAGCTGTGAATAACGTCGGTGGAGGTCAAGAGCACTTTCACCGGTTTGTTGACTGGCACGTATAATTTGGTGTCCTTACGACCATCAGGATATACAAATTGCCACGACCACATGCGCCCGATCGCTTTGACTTCCATTGCATCTTTAGGGACTTCAGTCAGGCCGACATAATTGGTCCAGCCGTACCAGAACATGGTCATAACAATAATCACCGGGATCACTGTCCAGATCGTTTCCAGCCACCAACTCCCATGAGCATCTGACGTTGGTTCGGGGCATTTTGAATGGTGATATTTGATAACGAAATAAACCGTTACAGCGGTTATCCCCAGCAGGAGCAAGAGGGAAAAACCGAAAATGTAGATTAAAACATTATCGACAGCCTGGGCAGTTGGATTTGTCAATGAATTCACGGCGACTCCTAGCGATAAAGAATATCAGTAAAGGTCAGGCCGATAAAAATAGCCAGAATAACCAACAGAATAGTCAACCCGATTTTAAACAATCGGTTTTCCTGTTTCAGATGCATGAAAATAAAGATGACCAGGCTCGATTTGAACGAAGCGACAGCGAGCGCTACCCAAATATTGAGTGCTCCAAGATGAACCCTGGAGACAGCAACCGTAACCCCGGTTAAAAACAGCAGAGCGACCCAGATCAGGATAAAAGTCCGGTATGGAACCGGTTCATGTTTATGTTCCGACATGGTTCACCTCACAAAATCAAATAGTAAAGAGGGAAGACAAATATCCATACCAGGTCGACCAAGTGCCAGTAAAGAGCACTGTTTTCCAACAAGGTATAGCGGTCATGAGTGACCTTGCCTTTGCTGATCAGGATGGCTACGACAGCAATGAGGCCACTTCCAAGGATAACGTGTAAGCCGTGCAGACCGGCAGTAAAATAATAGAGATTAAAAAAGGAGCTAATCCCGGCGCCCATTTCTGCCAGATGTTCTGATCCTGGATAAATACCGTGACTGATTTCTGCTGACCATTCAAAAAACTTATTAATCAGAAAGACGATAGCCAACGCAATCGTCACCCAACAGAGGGTAACGCAGCGTTTTAATTCATTGCGCTGAATGGCCGTAATCGCCAGGGCAATGGTGAGACTGCTGGTTAGCAACACCAGAGTATTGACGGTGCCGAAGTAAATGTTCAGTTTATGGCTGGCTTGCGCATACTCTACCGGGAATTTGGACAGGGAGACCGCATAAAGAATGAACAGGCCACTGAAGAGGATCACTTCGGTATACAGAAATAGCCACATTCCAAAGCGGGCGCCGACATCGTCGCGGTGTTCAATACTCATCGGCAACAACTCCTTTATAATCGTATGGTCCTTTGGTTACAACCGGATCTTCAGGGCCGAAATTATCCATGGGTGGAGGGGATGGAACCTGCCATTCCAGGGTTGCAGATCCCCATGGATTATTGCCTACGATGGGGCCTTTACGCAGGCTGATAAAGAGATTGACAAACATCATGATCAAGCCGACGGCCAGAATCCAAGATCCAATCGTGGCGACCAGGTTCAGAGTATGAAATTGGGGCAGATAGTCATAATAGCGGCGTGGCATCCCTTGAATGCCGACAGCCTGCATTGACATGTAGGTAATATTAAAACCAACGAATAGGATCGCCCAGGCAATGACAGCTATTTTGTGGTTGTACATACGGCCGGTAAATTTAGGTAGCCAGTAATGTAAGGCAGCAAAAAAAGCAAATCCGGTACCACCAAACATAGTGTAATGGAAATGTCCGACGACAAAGGTCGTATCATGGAGGTGAATATCGGCTGCTGCTGCCCCCAGGGCCAGCCCGCCTAAGCCGCCAATGGCAAAGTTGAAGATAAAAGCCAACGAATGCAACATGGGCGGTGCTAACTGAATCGATCCTTTGTAGAGGGTGGACACCCAGTTGAAGATTTTTATCGCGCTGGGAATGGCGACAATAAAGGTTAAAAACGAAAAGATCAGAATGGCGAAATCGCTCATGCCACTGGCGTACATGTGATGAGCCCAAACCAGTGATCCGGCAAATGCGATCGCCAGGCTGGAAAAGGCCATAGCCCAATATCCAAAGAGCGGTTTGCGGCTAAAGGTCGGGATGATTTCTGAAACCACACCCATGCCAGGCAGGATCATGATGTAGACCGCAGGATGGGAATAAATCCAGAACAGATGCTGGAACAGAATCGGATCTCCACCGCGTGAAGCATCAAACAGACCTGCCCCAAAAATACGCTCTAAAATAACCAGAACTAGGGTGATGCCAAGCATTGGCGTGGCCAGAACCTGAATCCAGGCTGTGGCATAGAGAGTCCAGACAAACAGTGGCAAGCGTCCCCAGGTCATCCCTTCTGCACGTAAGCGATGAATGGTGGTCACAAAGTTGATGCCGGTCAAGATGGAGGACATGCCCAGCATAAAAGCTGCCAGCGCTGCCATGTTGACATTGGTGCTGGTCTGGGTGCTGAACGGGACATAAAAGGTCCAACCCGTATCGGGAGCACCTCCACCACTGAAAATAGCGATGACAGCCATGACAGCACCGATCATATAGCAATACCAGGACAGCAGGTTCAGTTTGGGGAACGACACGTCCCTGGCCCCTAATTGAATTGGTAGCACCAGGTTACCGAACGCTGCCGGAATGCTGGGAATAATAAACAGGAAGATCATGATAATGCCATGTACCGTAAAGGTGGCATTATAGGTCTGCGCTCCCATGATCGTTACTCCCGGGGCAATCAGCTCAAGGCGAATTGCCAGTCCCAGGCAAACCGCAACCAGAAACATGGCCGTGATACAGATCAGGTACATGATTCCGATACGTTTGTGATCGGTGGACAGCAGCCAGCCCAGAATCCCGGGGCGTGGGCTTTCAGAATAGAAACCAGTGCTCTGAAGGGTTGTGTTTGTCATTTTTTCTTCTTTCTACCGCTCAGGATAAGAAAAAGCAAAAAGCTCCCCAATGTTAACAGAATGACGGTTCCGCTGATGCGCATCAGGTTGAAAACATAACGGCGACCTTCCGGGTCGTAACTAAAACAGAATTGCAGGGCTTTACGGATAGGCTTGCCAATGCGGCCTTCGTTGGCTTCAAGCAGGGCCATAGACAAATCAATAGGTGAAAAGCGGGTACCGATAAGGTAGCGTACAATGGTACCATCTTTAGTGACAACGAAAGCTGCTATAGGATGAAGAAAGTCATCCTTTTCTTTTTTAAAATAGTAACCTGCAGAATCGGTGAGTTTGAGGATATTGTCCTGATTCCCGGTTAAAAATGTCCAGGCTTCTTTAGGGTAGGGTGCCTGCATTGCGGTTAAGAAGGTTTGTTTGCTGTGGGCAGCCATGGCCGGTGTTTCTTCGGGGTCAAAACTAAAAGTGACCACATTGTACGATTCGCCAGCCTCAAGTTTAACGTCAGGGAGAACTGAGGACAGCCCACCAAGCATCATGTTACAAACATTACGGCAGTTGTAGAAAACAGGAACAATAAGGGTAGGGCGATCGACTAACTCAGACAACTTGATTGGTGTTCCGCTTGAATCAGTAAAATCAAGATCAAGAGGAATCTTTTTGCCCAGCTGTTCAATTAACTCAACTTTGCCATCATCCGCAAGCGCTGGACTGAGACAAAAAATGAGCAAAGAGATAATGATTAGAAGTGTTCTGGTCAACAAAATCCCTCACAACGCTGTTGGTTATAGTTTCAGGATAATTGGCCTAGAATAAACTGAAAGCCATTAAAGAATACACATTTTTTTAATGTTTGTAAATCAACTAAAAAAAAGCGGTTGGCAGTATGAGCTTTGGCAAGCTATATAACTGAGCAAGAATGAAAAGGAGTCATTGTTATGCAAGAAGAACTTCAGGAACGTGTCACTGAGTTGGAAATTAAGTTTTCCCATCAGGCATTGCAGGTCGAAGAGTTAAATGATGTTGTCATTGAATGTCATAAACGGATTGATCAGTTAGTCAAAGAAAATCACCGTCTGGCAAAAATGCTGGAGAGCTTAGCTGAATCCCTCGAGGAGTCTCCGGATGAATAGACTCTGGCTGGGGGGAGACTTCCGGAGAGTTTTCCTTGAGGCGTTAATTCTTGCCATCGTTGCTTTTGCTGTTGGTCTTAGTGTGAATTTTACTATTGTGTTCAATGCTTTCGAAGGTAAAAACATCACCTCTTCTCTAAGCCATGAGTCGGCTGGAAAAATAGCAGAGTCAAGCGTTAGTGATGCTGATTTACTCCCTTTTCCCGTTGTGCTTGAAGAAATTGATGAGTTGTTGGCCGCTGGAGCAGTGCTTATTGACGCAAGAAATTCATCAGCCTATGAAAAGGCCCATCTTCAAGGAGCGATCTCTTTGCCTTTAGGGCAAGCTAAAAAAGACATTGCTGAATTTCAGAAGAGTGTTCCCGCGGATAAGACACTTATTCTCTACTGCAGTGGTTTTGGCTGCCCAGACTCATTTGACTTGGGCGTTCTGTTATTGCAAGCGGGTTATACAGATGTTCTGGTTTACGAGGGAGGCTTTCCCGAATGGCAAGATGCAGGAAGACCATTGGCCGGGAAAGGCATTGATTGATGTTTATAAAATTTCTTTATCATTGTAGCCGCCTGGCTTTGGCCGCAGTTTTTATTTACGCGGGCTTTATCAAAGCGCATGACGTTATTGCCTTTGCCGGGCAGATTGCTAATTATCAGTTACTGCCTTATGCCTGGAATTACCTGGTTGCCGCAACTTTGCCCTATCTTGAGTTACTATGCGGGATCTTACTGCTGCTGAATCGACGCGTGCGCCCGGCTCTGCTGGTGCTGCTGATTCTTAATCTGACCTTTATTGCGGCATTGGCATCAGCCCAGGCGCGTGGTTTTGATATCGATTGTGGCTGTTTTAAACCTGACTCTGAAATCCCGACAACCCCGATAATGGCAATTTTGCGTGATCTGTTGTTTCTGCTCTTAATCGCCTGTAGCTGGCTGACACGTGGCCGTGTCGTTGATGGAGAATGACCCATGGCTCGTGAACCCTGGCAGGAAAGCCTTGCTCAAAGTATTACTCACGTTGATCAGTTAGCTGAGCGGTTTGATTTCGATTACTCAACCATAGCTGCCGTAGCAGAACGTTATCCTTTTCGTATTACTCCTTATTATTATCGTCTGATTCGCGAAGTTGGTGATCCTGTCTGGAAGCAGTGTGTTCCTGATCTGTTGGAACTAAACGATGCCGGGCTCAGCGATCCATTGGCAGAAGAAAGTCTGGCTCCAGTGTCTACTGTTGTGCATCGTTACCCCGATCGAGCCATCTTCCTGGTTTCTGGTAGTTGTGCCGGCTATTGCCGTTTTTGCACCAGGAAACGCAAAGTGGGTTGTGCCAGTATGGCCATCAGCTTTCGTGAACTGCGTGACGGAATCGATTATATAGCCGCAACCCCGGCTATCCGGGATGTTGTTTTTTCCGGTGGTGACCCGCTGGTGTTACCCGACTCCGTACTGGAAGATTTGCTGGCCCGTATTCATGCCATTCCTCATGTTGATATTATTCGCATCGGTAGCAGGGTCCCGGTTACTTTGCCGGAGCGGATTACCGATAAACTCTGTGCCATGTTGAAAAAGTATCATCCCCTCTACCTCAACACCCACTTTAATCACCCTCAGGAATTAACCGCGGAAGCTGCTGAAGCATGCGGACGTCTGGCGGATGCTGGCATTGTCCTTGGTAATCAGACCGTATTGCTGCGCGGTGTCAATGATGATCCTCAAGTGATAAAAGATCTCTTCCGGGGCTTATTAAAAATGCGCGTGCGGCCTTATTATTTACACCATATGGATTTAACCAGTGGTACCTCTCACTTCCGCACCCCGGTTGCCAGTGGGTTAAATATCATCCAGTCCTTACGTGGCCCGGTATCCGGGTTAGCCTCGCCTCATTACGTCATCGATTTACCGGGAGGCAAAGGAAAAATTCCTTTAGTCCCGGAATATGTACAAAACAAAAATGGAAAATTACTGATTACAACGTCGGCTGGTGAGCAGATTGAGTATCCTGATATCCTCTGAATTTGATGTGAATACATTTGAGCAGACAAGGATTGAGACGGTCTAAATATGAGAATTTGAAAATTAAAGTTTATTGATGTCTGGACTGTTTTCTGCTACCTTAGGTTGAATACTTAATAAATACTCATCTTATTTGTGGCCAATATGAATATTGTTCTTGTTGATGATCAAAAAACTAACCTGTTGTTGCTGGAATCGCTGGTGCGTGGTCAGGGTTATTCTGATATCCACAGTTTTACCGAACCTGTCGCAGCGCTTGAATATTGCCGGCAAAATGTTGCCGATATTGTCATTCTTGACTACATGATGCCAGACATGGACGGTCTCGATTTTCTGGAGGCCTTCCGAGCCTTAAAGGGATGTCAGGATATCCCGGTTGTTATGGTAACAGCAGATCATGAGCGAGAGCTCTGCTACCGGGCTCTAAGAGCAGGGATTAACGATTTTCTTACTAAACCGATCGATCGCTATGAGTTTGAAGCGCGATTTAATAATATGATGATGCTGAGAAGGCATCAGAAGGATTTACAAGATCGAACGCGCCTACTCGAAAGTGAAATTGAAAAAGCGACCAAGAAGATCTGTGAGCGGGAGCAGGAAACCATCATGCGTCTGGCCAACGCTGCGGAACATCGTGACCCGGAAACCGGCGCTCATATTATGCGTATGGCCCATTATTCGCAGATGATTGCCGAACATTTAGGCCTGAGTAAAGAAGAGCAACAAGTCATTTTTATGGCTGCACCGATGCACGATGTCGGTAAGGTCGGAATTTCTGACACCATTTTACTAAAGCCTGGTCGCCTCACCTCAGAAGAATTCAATATCATAAAAACCCATACCGAAATTGGCTATCGTATCCTCGCTGATAGCCCCTCTGAGCTGTTGCAGTGTGCTGCTGAAATTGCTTATAGCCATCATGAAAAATTTGATGGTAGTGGATATCCACGTGGGCTGGTTGGTGAAGAAATTCCTCTGGTTGGCCGTATATGTGCGGTTGCTGATGTCTTTGATGCGTTGACCACGGAACGTCCATACAAAAGTGCCTGGTCGATCGAAGAAGCATTCGAGTCCCTGAAGAAAGGGCGTGGTACCCACTTTGACCCTGCGTGTGTCGATGTCTTTATTAATGCACTCGATGATATTTTGCGCATCCAGGCCATTTATCAGGATGAACCGAGCGTAAACTCAAAATGAAAACATTTTTTAGGCTCTGAGCTGACCAGGTGATGTGATGATTGTTTTTGTAGATAACTTAACTACAGGCATGGTGCTTAAAGAAGATTTACTTACCCGCCAGGGACGCTTGATTATTGGCAAAGGGGTAACTCTGCAAGCTCAGCACCTTAAAGTGTTAAAATCCTGGGGGATCAGCGAAGCTGATATTGTCGATGACAGCTTTCAGGAAAAAGAAGATGCCACTGAGCCGATCGGCCAGGAATTTATAGAGCAAGCCAGGGCTCTGGTGCTGAGGCGTTTTGCCGGGTATGATTTAGAACATCCTTTTATGGCTGAGTTGCTACGTCTTGTGACTTTGCGTTGTGCTGAACAGCTAGCTAATGGAGAACAGCTTTCGTTTCCAGCGATCAAGAGTGATGACCCGGTTAATAGTGACGTTTGCCAACAGCAGCCCAAGCTTCTGATCCGTGGCCTTGATGATTTATTGACCCTGCCTTCGGTTTATTTCCGGATTGTAGAAACGATTAATTCCCCCCATTCATCTTCCGCCCGTGTCGCCAATATTGTCAGTAAAGATTCAAACCTGTCTTTGAAGCTGTTACGGCTGGTCAACAGTGCTTTTTATGGTTTTCCTGGTCAGATCGATTCAATCACCAGAGCTATCACCTTGTTGGGGACCAATGAGTTGACAACTTTGGCTCTTGGGGTCTCTGTGGTGCAGACGTTTAACCGGATTCCGCAAGATTTGATCGATATGGAAACATTTTGGAAGCATTCCATCCGCTGTGGGTTGTTTGCCCAGGTTTTGTGTAGTTACAAGGTCGGGATTGCTGAAGAAACCATGTTCGTCGGTGGATTGCTGCACGATATTGGTCGCTTGGTCATGCTACGGCAGATTCCGGAAGAGTATGAGCGGGTTATGCGTTTTGCCAAGGCGCAAGATGTGACAATGAACCAGGCTGAACAGCAATTATTGAAGTGCACCCATGGAGATGTTGGCAGAACGTTGGGAGAAAGCTGGAATATTGCCCCGGCATTGATCAAAATGATGGGTGATCATCATGGGCCGGGAAAAGAGCGCTATCAGACAGAAGTGGCTCTACTGCATATCGCCAATCTGCTCGCTCATATCTTTAGTGATCATCCTGCTATGACACAGCGCTACCCCGCTATCGATCTCAACGCTTGGGATTCCCAGGGGCTTTCTCCCGGCATCCTTGCGGCGACGGTGGTTCAGGTTGATCGCATGTTTCGTGATGTTGTCAATATTTTTCTGTCATAAGACAAGGTGTGCAGATGGATAATTTTTCATCGCAACAAGGCTCAGATAGCAAGGGCAAAAAGATCGCTTCCTCTCCTTTGTCAGGTCAGGCAGCGCATGAATTATTGAGCTATGTCGCCAACATGATGGCATTTGACACTATCTCGCTGCATGTCACTGATAAGCTTCAAATTCTACAAGAAACAGCAATTAAAATTACTAACGCCCTATCTTTTAAGCAGCTCTGTTTTTATTTAGTCGATGAAGAAACCGCATTGTTTCATCCTGCTTACTGTACTCCAGAGACAGTGCGGACCCAGTTTGAGCAATGGATCGATGTCCTTATAGATGATCAGACTTTCGCCTGGGCGCTGAACCGTAATAAAGCAGTACGTGTTGAAGCGACCTCTCATCATCCCACTTTGATTCTGCATTCGATTGCGACGGTATCGCGTATTCGGGGTATGTTTATCGGTGTTCCCACCAGTGATTTTAACGAAGAAGCTCACCTGACTTTTTTGACTTTGTTGCTGCATGCTTGCGCCAACCATATTGAAAGCCTTGAACTCTATACCATGTTACGTAAGGTAAACAGCGAACTGAAAGATCAGGTTGCCAAACTGGAAGGAAACGAACAAGAACTGCTGCAGCATAGAGAGCGCCTTGAAGAACTGGTCGCAGAACGAACTCATGAGCTGGCAGTTGCTCGCGAGCAGGCAGAACGATCAGCAAGTGCTAAGGGACAGTTCCTGGCGAATATGAGTCATGAAGTCAGAACTCCGCTCAATGCGATGATTGGGATAACAGGGCTATTAATGGATAGCCAACTTGATCCGCAGCAGCAAGATTATGCTATCGCTATTAAAGAGAGTTCAGAAAATCTACTCTATATTATTAACGATATTCTCGATTTCTCAAAAATTGAAGCAGGTGAATTAAAGGTCGAGAAGATCAGCTTCAATCTGGGTTCTGTGATCGATGGCGTTAGTCATATTTTGGGTCCCCAGATCGAAGAGAAAAAATTAGCATTTAACACAATTATTAACGATGATGTTCCTCTGCAGATTATGGGTGATCCATTACGTGTTAAGCAGGTTTTTATAAATCTTTTAAGTAACGCGATAAAATTTACCGACCAAGGCCGCGTTGTTGTTACGGTAGAAAAGAATGATAGTCGTCAGCTGAAGATCAGTGTTAGCGATTCTGGTATCGGTATTCCTGAAGCTGCGTGTCCCCGCCTTTTTCAGTCATTTTCTCAGGTTGATTCAAGCACGTCACGGCGCTATGGCGGTACCGGGCTCGGCCTGGCCATCTCAAAACAGTTGGTTGAACTGATGGGGGGCAGCATAGGGGTAGACAGCAAAGAAGGAGAAGGTTCCTGCTTCTGGTTTATTCTTCCCTTGGAAGAAGCTGCATTTTGCCGTCTGGAAGAAGGAACAGTTATTATGGGAAATAGTGAAAAGGAACCCTCTGGCGCTACTGCCGGGACCATTCTCCTGGTTGAAGATGTAAAAATGAATCAGCTGGTCGCTGGTAAGATTCTGGAAAAGAAAGGTTACCAGGTCGCAGTGGCAGACGATGGTTGTGAAGCGCTGGAAATGTTGAAAAACAGCTCCTATGATCTGGTTCTGATGGATTGTCAAATGCCTAACATGGATGGTTTTACGGCAACCAAGCATATTCGTAGTGAGCTCAAGTTGACCGATCTGCCTATCATTGCCATGACTGCTAACGCTATGGCCGGGGATCGGGATCTGTGCCTTGCGGCAGGAATGGATGATTATGTATCAAAGCCAATTGTTCCGGCGGTGCTTTTTGACTGTATCGAACGCTGGTTACCATCCTCAGTGACACTTTCGGAAAGTGACGAGCAGGTTTTCGATTCAACCATTCTCGATAACCTGCTTGGTGATGATAATGATCTCAAAATTGTCGTTGTGGATGCATTTCTTGACGATTTGGACACCTTACTGGTAAAGATTTACACCTACCTGGAAGATGAAAATCGTGATGAAGCAAAAACTGCATTGCATGCCTTGAAAGGCCTGTGTGGTAATGTCGGTGCGAATCGCTTACAGGACTGTGCTGCGCGTTATGAACAGCAGGTTGCCAAGGCAAACTCTGAACAGCTAAATGAGATGCTAGTCGTTTTAAAGGAACAGCAATCACTTAGTGTCTCAGCTGTTAATGACTATAAAACACGCTAATAAGAGTAACCTATTTCAACCTCTTCTATGGATAAAAACGCTATGGCCTTACGTTTTGGAATTATCGGTCCGGGTACCATTGCTCATGTGCATTATCGCGCTATCGTGGCTGCTGCGGATGGTGAAGTTATTTCTGTGTATGGTCGTAATGCAGATAAGACGGAGACCTTTGCTGCGCAGTATGGCATTGCGGCCTATGATGATCTGGATGCGTTCCTTGCCGATGAAAATCTTGATGCTGTTACCATCGCTACAGCATCTGGTACCCACCTGGAAATAGCTCTAAAGGCCGCTTTGCACGGCAAACACGTTTTGTGTGAGAAACCGCTGGAAATTACCAGTCAAAGAGCTGAGGATCTGATCGTTGCGTGTGCCCGGCAGGGGGTGAAGCTGGGAGTCCTGTTTCAGGCCCGTTTTGATGACAGTATCCGCATGGCAAAAGCAGCGATCGATAGTGGTCGGCTGGGAAAAATTATGTTTGCCAGCTGTCAAATGCGTTGGTTCCGTAGCCAGGAATATTATGATTCTGCTGCCTGGCGCGGGACCTGGGCTCTGGATGGTGGTGGTTGTCTCATGAATCAGGGCATCCATAGTATTGATCTGTTATTACATTTGGCCGGCGACCCCGTTAGTGTCTCTGCGTTTCAGGGGCTTAACGGTCATGAACGGATTGAAGTCGAAGATAATCTTGCTGCGCTCGTCCGCTTTGAAAATGGTGCGATCGGCACGATTGAGGCATCAACCTGCTGTGCGCCGGGCTTTCCTCGCCGGCTTGAAATTTCTGGGGAGAACGGGACTATAGGTATTGAAGGGGATAGTATCGTGCGCTGGGAATTTGTCGACTCCAGACCAGAAGATGAGCAGATCCTCAAAACAGATCGTGTTGTTATGGGGGGTGCCGCCGATCCTACCGCCATTGGTGATCAGGGGCATTGTTTGGCAGTGGCTGATTTTATTGAAAGTGTGCAAAAAAATCAGCGCCCAATGATAGATGGTCTGGAGGGTAAGCGGTCAGTCGATCTGATCTGTGCGGTTTATGAATCGATGCGAAGTGGACAGGTTGTCTCACTGGTTTAGCGTCCCGATGATTTTGGGCGATGTTCCTGAGTCTATTCGGGCTGGACGACAACATGAATCGATTTGTCAAAGGGGTCGATAAGGGCACAGCGACTGATGGCTTCAATCGCTTTTTCATCAAAAATAGTTCCTTTACCCAACAGCAGGACGCCTGATCCGGTATGCAGGTCACTGAGCAATTTCATCCCTGCTTTAAGTTCCTTGGGAGAGAGGTAGAGCTCACGGTGATCTGAGGTGATACTCAATTGCCCATAAATACGATGAGCTCCGGCCATCAATGTTTGTTTCAGGGCCGGATCAAGAATTGTTCCCCACAAAGGCTTGAGCTGTTCAATCGCTTTTTCAATGCTCTCTTCACTATTGTCGAGCTGTTGCTGAAAAACTTTTTCAAACTTATTAGCAACAGCAATAAGGCGTGCACCCAAAGGGATATCATCACCTTTTAATGCATCGGGGTACCCGGATCCATCATAATTTTCATGGTGGTGACGGATCATGATACCGATTTCGCGCAAGGTGGGGACACGGTCAATAACCGCTTGGCCACGGATAACGTGGTTACGGTATTCTTCGCGCTCCTCTTTTGATAGTTCGCTTGATGATTTAGCTAGCAGGGCTGAACTTGTGCCGATTTTACCGATATCGTGGAGGAGGCCGGCATTAACAATATCCTGTCTCTGTTCAGCTGAAAGATCGAGAAGTTCTGTCATGGCAGAAAGAAGTGTTGCGACATTATGGCTGTGGCCAGGTAAGGTATTTTGGCGCAATTCGATCATGGCTGACATAGCGCCAACTGTTGCTGCCAGACTTTCGCGTAAATGTTGGTTCGTTTCGGCCACAGCATCGCTTTTGTCACGAATCTGTGAGGTCTGGTCAAGAACACGCTGTTTAAGCCGTTGATTCCATTCTTCAAGTTCTTGCTTTTGCTTTTTGACCAGTTCATTCAGCCGTTTATTTTCCTGGATCAGCAGATAGCTTTCTGCCGCAGCAGTGACCGCCTCAATAAGAACATCATCATCCCAGGGCTTGGTTAAATAACGAAAGATGCCACCTTTATTGACCGCTGCTATAGATGCTTCTATATCGGCATAACCCGTCAATAGGATCCGTGCTGCATCAGGAACGATTTCACGGGCCTGAAAAAGGAATTCATCCCCAGTCATTTCAGGCATACGCTGATCAGAGATAATGACACCAACCTCTGGTTCTTCTCTTAATGTATCAAGGCCTTCAGCTCCTGATGATGCTGTCAAAATGGTCAGTTGGTCACAATCCATAAGCAAGCGACGTAGAGCCTTAGTGACGTTGACTTCGTCATCAACGAGAAGAATGGTCAGGTCCGCAGATAATTCCATAAAAATTCAGCATCCCAAAAAGAAGGTTTAAATATTTCGTTATTCCCTGGTTGGAAACGTGATATCGCAGCTGTCGCTTTTATTGGTCAAACGGGATCATTACCAGAATATAGCCCTGCGCCGTGGTTGGCGAAAGCTGACAAATCTGGCACTGATAAGCTTGTTTACGAAACATGATTTTTCTGCTTTTGTCCATCTGTTGTAACAGGATGTCAATCAGTTCGTTTATTGACTCGGGCAGAGCGGTATGACGATTTTGACCCAGCATCCCAAAGGTGACATTATTGAACAGATCGTCTGCTTCACGGTTACAGTTGACGATCATATCATCGGGATCGATGCCAATAACGACCAATGGCAGGACATCCAGGATCGCCTGAGATACCCGCAATACATGGTGTCTGATCTCCAGCTCTTCAGTCCGTTTTTCAACCAAGCTTTCAAGATTTTCATTGACTGAAAGTAATTCCTGGTTCAGTTTTTCAAGTTCTTCATTTTTTGTTTTCAGTTCCTGGCTGAGACTGTCGTTCTGTTTGCGCAGTGCTCTGGTCTCAAGGCCGGAACGGACCGTTGCCAGAACTTCTTCATCATTCCATGGCTTAGGGATAAATTTATAGATGTGGCCTAAGTTGACAGCTTCGACAACAGCAGCGGTATCGGCATATCCCGACAGAACTATGCGGATTGTATCGGGGCATTTTTTATAAACTTCACGCAGAAAGTCGACACCGTTCATTTCTGGCATGCGGTAGTCAGAAATAATTAAGTCAACATTGCCGTGTTCTTCAAGAATAGCAAGCCCCTCTTTACCTGATTCAGCGAGAAGAATGTCGTAGTTTTCTTCGTAAAAAAGACGTCGTAATGCTTTTAAGACATTCTTTTCATCATCAACGCAGAGGATGGTGGCTTCTTCGGTCATGCTCGCTCCTGAAAGTCGGTCAGCTGTCAAATTGATGAGCTTGGGAAGTTGTCAAAACTAAATATGTTATTTTCTTCACTATCTTCGGGAGGTGTGAGTGGTAATTTAATGGTAAATTGCGTACCTGCTCCGACCGTTGAATTGACTGAAATCTCTCCACCATGGTTTTTGATGATTTCATAGCTGATACTCATACCGAGCCCGGTTCCCTGGCCGACTGGCTTGGTGGTGAAGAAGGGTTCAAACAGTTTCTGCTGGGTCGCTTCTGACATGCCACAACCATTATCAGTAATAATAATAATAATATAAGGATCTTCATAGCGAGAGGTTACGGTAATAAGCCCGTTTTTTTCAATGGCTTGAGCAGCGTTGACCAGAATGTTGGTGAAGACCTGAGTTAATTCTTGTGAATTACATTCTATCTGGGGAATGTCGCCTAAGTCTTTGGTTAACTCTGCTTTGTATTTTATTTCGTTCCAGACGATAGCTATCGTACTTTCAATACATTCATTCAGGGCTGTTAGCTGCATCCCGGTTTGATCAACACGGGAGAAAGTTTTCAGGTTCTGAACAATTTTACGCACCCGATCAGCGCCATCGAGGCATTCATCAACCAGATCCTTACTGTCTTCCAGGAGATAATCGAGCTTGACCTTTTTACGCATCTGCTTGAGTTGTTGTTGATGCTCTTCATCCAATGTTTCAATAATTGGCTTGGATTCCTCGATATATTGCGTAATTCGATCAATATATTTATTCAAGCTCCTCAGGTTGCTGGCAATGAATCCCATTGGATTATTAATTTCGTGAGCCACCCCGGCTGCGAGTTGGCCGATAGAAGCCATTTTCTCACCCTGGATCATCTTTGATTGAGTACTTTTGAGCTCGGCATTAAGAAATTCAAGATTGATCGCCATCTGGGTTGCTTCTGCCAACGTTTGCTCGAGTTTTTCTTCGGTCTGTTTTTGGTCGGTGATATCTTCTTTTATAATCAGGAAGTGAGATATCTCACCAGTGAGGTTTTCGATGGGTGAAATGGCGACTTGTTCCCAGATAGAGTCGCCATTTTTCTTTTTATTTAAAAGAGACCCGCGCCATTCTTTTCCGGATAGCAGGATTGACCACATCGCTTTATGGTCTATCTGCTCGGTATCGTAAAAAATACGTGGTGGTTTGCCCAAAATATCTTCTGGCTGATAACCCATGACCTCTGTGTATTTCCGATTGACATAAATAATCTGTTTGTCTTTATCGGTAATGATAATGGAGGAAGGGCTCTGCTCGACGGCGGACATCAGCAGTGATGAGTTGATATTATCTGCCATTTTAGGGTGCAGCATATTCATCTACCTGTCCGGGTATATGATTACCCTCAAGGATTGTTGCTTGGCAACGCGCTAAGGATTTAAATTTTTTGCACTGACGATCTGCTCGTGTTGTTGATAAAAACTCCTGAATGATAGTATCTTACAGATTTTACAATAAAAATTCATTAACATCAAATAATTATTTAGGGGGGAGGATTAACGTTTAGGTGGGTAGTATTTGGAGAGTTCTGAAAATAGCATTCCTGCCAGAATAAGCCCGCAACCGAGCAGAGAGCGGGAGGTGAAGGTCTCGGCCAGAAGCAGCCAGCCACCAAGAGCAGCGAAGACACCTTCAAGGCTCAGCAGGATAGCTGAGTGGGCGGGATGGGCGTGACGCTGGGCAACTACCTGTAATGTATAGGCCACCCCAACAGAGAACAAGCCGCCATAAAGAATAGGAATTAGCGCTTGGTATATGCCACTCATGGTCATATGTTCAAGTGCGAATGCGACCATAAAACTGAACAGCGAGCAGATGGCAAATTGGGCTGACGCAAGTTTCAGGGAATTCATTCTGGGGGCTAGCCAGCCGATGAGCAAAACATGACCGGCCCAGAAAAACGCGCTAAGAAGAACAAGGAAATCGCCAAATGAGATGCTGAATGTGTCAGTAATGCTTAAAAAGTAAAGCCCTGCAACAGCAAGAAACGCACCGACCCAGGTTCCAAATTCGGGTCGTTGCTGCCAGAATAATCCTAAAATAGGGACAATGACGACATATAGTCCGGTGATAAAGCCAGCATTTCCGGCTGTGGTGTAAACCAAACCTGCTTGTTGCAACGAAGCCCCTGCAAATAAAACCACACCGGCTAACACACCACCAACAATTAAGGTCCGACCGTTACCGCCAGCAGGCGCTCTTTTTGTCCCTTTACCTGCAAAGATAATCAGGGGAATCAATGACAGGCTCCCGATAGCAAAGCGAATGGCATTGTAAGTGAATGGTCCAACATGGTCCATCCCGACACGTTGGGCGACAAAAGCGAAGCCCCAGATGGCTGCTGTTAAGAGGAGTAGTAAGTCAGCATGTAAAGTTTTTTTATTCATTAATAACTCAATGATTATGTTTGGGGTTATGCGTAACGCTGTTCTTATATCATGCCTCAGTTGCTGTGGTGATAAAAATCGTCTGTAGCGAGACAGGTTGATTTTTAATCTGGTAAACATGCTAGAGTGGTAGCGCATAGAGTTTTCAGAAGGAGTGAGCTATGAGTGACAACCCGATTATTCTTTGGTTTCGTCAGGATCTGCGGTTAAGTGATAATCCCGCTCTCGTTGCCGCAGCCAAGGCCGGAAAAGTACTGCCTGTCTATATCCTCGATGATCTCAGCTCTGGTCCCTGGCGCATGGGTGGAGCCAGTCGCTGGTGGTTACATCATTCCCTGAATGCGCTTAACCGTAGCCTGGATGGTCAGTTACGTTGCTTTAGTGGTGATGCCGCTTCAATTATTCCTCAACTTGTTGCTGAGACTGGGGCTTCAGGTGTTTACTGGAACCGCTGCTACGAACCTTGGCGGATTGCTCGTGACACGGTTATTAAAGAACACCTGGGGGAAAAGGGGTGTCAGGCTAAGAGTTTTAATGGCTCCATGTTGTGGGAGCCATGGCAGGTGTTAAAAAAAGACGGGACTCCTTATAAAGTTTTTACTCCTTATTTTCGTAAAGGCTGTCTTAGCCAACCGGCACCGCGTAAATTGTTGCCTCAACCCGAATTGACCCTGTTTACCGATTTTGTCGACGCTCTCACTATCGATCAATTGGATCTGTTGTCGAGTTATGACTGGTATTCAAAGATGGATCAATACTGGACTATCGGGGAAGAAGGTGCCAGTCAGGCCCATGCACGCTTTCTGGCAGAAGGGTTGTATGGTTATAAGGAAGGGCGCGATTTTCCGGCTCGGGATCAAGTTTCACGTTTATCTCCCCACCTGCATTTTGGTGAAATTTCACCCAACCAGGTCTGGCATGCAACTCAGGCGGCAGGATTAGCTCAGAACTGTGAGCATGATCTGGATCACTTTCTAAGTGAACTGGCCTGGCGCGAATTTTCCTATTACATGCTTTATCATTTTCCAACCTTTCCAGAGCAATGTTTCAATCAAAAGTTCAATGCTTTTCCCTGGACACAAGATCAGGAGGCCTTTACCGCCTGGAAATGGGGACAAACTGGCTACCCGATTATTGATGCCGGTATGCGAGAATTATGGGAAACCGGTAGCATGCACAACCGAGTACGTATGATCGTTGCATCGTTTCTAGTGAAAAATCAACTGGTTGATTGGCGCTTAGGACAGCAGTGGTTCTGGGATTGCCTGGTCGATGCAGACTTGGCCAGCAACAGTTTTGGCTGGCAGTGGGTTGCTGGTTGCGGAGCTGATGCCGCTCCCTATTTTCGTATTTTTAACCCGGTTACGCAGGGAGAGAAGTTTGATCCCGATGGCTTCTATGTTCGTCGTTTTGTTCCTGAGCTGAAGGATCTGCCAAACAAGTACCTACATAATCCCTGGCTTGCACCACAGGGCGTCCTGAAAAATTCTGGTGTTCTTCTGGGAGAAAACTATCCACGGCCTATTGTTGAGTTGAAAAAGTCGCGCGAAGCAGCTTTGAATGCTTATGAGCATATTAAACAAAGCCGTTAAACTTTTTTATATAAGGTTAAGTTTGTTTAGATGCTGCAACCATACCTGAAATCTGACAATTATGTCAGAGGTTCAAGCCGATACAATTCGCCATCTTTTTCATCGGTCAGAATATAAATATATCCATCCGGTCCCTGCTGCACATCTCTGATGCGACCGATTTCACCTTGCAGAAAACGTTCTTCATGCACAATCTTCTGGCCGGATAATTCCAACCTGACCAGCATCTGATCTTTTAAGGCTCCAACCAGAAGATTACCTTTCCAGGCAGGGAATTTATCTCCCGTGTAAAAAGTCATACCCGATGGGGCAATCGACGGAGCCCAGTAGTATAGAGGCTGCTCCATTCCCGCTTTGCTGGTGCCTTCACCAATTTTGGTTCCGATACCATAGTTGACACCGTAGGTGATGACCGGCCACCCATAGTTGCGGCCAGGTTTGATGATATTGATCTCATCGCCACCCTGTGGCCCATGCTCATGAGTCCACAACTCCCCAGTTTCAGGATGTAACGTGGCTCCCTGCATATTACGGTGGCCCAGGTCAAATTTTTCAGCGGACCAGCCTGGTTGGTTTATAAAAGGGTTGTCCTTGGGGATCGTTCCGTCGTCATGGAGGCGGATGACTGAACCAGCATGATCATCTGGTGTTTGGGCTCGCTTTTTATCTCCCCGATCTCCAAGGGTAATGTAAAGATAATTTTGATTATCAAAGACAAGGCGCGAGCCGAAATGATGCCCCGAAAATGATTTTGGTTGCATGCGAAAGATAACCGTGAGGTTCTCAAGCTGAGTGTTTTTTAACTCGGCAAAAGCAACTTCAGTTCCAATACCGCTACTATCCGCAGCGGCATAAGAAAAATAAACCCGTTTATTGGTCGCAAAATCGGGATGCAGGACGACGTCTAGTAACCCTCCCTGGCCACGCCGGGCAATAGGAGGTAATCCTGTAAGAGGTTCAGATAGTTGATCCTTTTTAAGAATGCGCAAGCGACCAGGACGTTCACTAATCAAAATAGCACCATCTGGTAAAAAGGCCATTCCCCAGGGGTTTTCCAAACCGGTAGTGAGACGAACGAGTTTCAGGTGATATTTTTCAGACGTGAGGTCTGCGGGACTGGAAAATGCTGTGAGCAGACCAATGGCAACCAATGCGAGGGTAAGTATAAAAAAGCCTGTAATTATTTTCCGGCTCATTTTATCAACTCCTGTCGCTAAAATGTTATTTTTAGGTAGGATAAGAAGTCGTTACATTATACCACGGAGGTTAGAATCAGATTCAAGAGGGGACAGAAGAGATTTTAGATTACCGAGATCGACTGCACGCATGGTTGCCAGGGGAGTGAGGACCTCTCTAAGTTGATGGTGCCTGGGATGATCCGGTAAATGAATGGCTCGTGACCTAAACTCAGTCTTACTAAACGTTCCCCAGTTCACAAGTTGACTGAAGTAGGCTCTGGCGCCATGTTTTTGAGCCAGTTCAATAAAGAGTGGAATCTCCATAAAATTATTCGTCTGAACAACCATGCTCAGAGTTAAATTAAATGGTTGTTGAGCCAGGTAATCCAGGTTCGTTAGTAGCCTGCTGAAGGACCCCCCAGGACGATTTTTCTGGTAGGTTTCAGAGGTGGCGGCGTCGACAGATATTTCAGCTGCGGTAACCCGCTGGTGCAAGTTACTGAAACGGTTCCACCGTTGCTCAGTCCATAACATGCCATTGCTATGTAAGCGTAGTTTGGCACCATCTTTTCCCTGGGTGTTAAGACCGTCAAGAATATCCAGGTAGGCTTTACTGGCAAAGGGATCTCCATAACCACTCATCGTCACTTCTTGCGCGACAGGCAGCAGCTCTTCTTTGATGATGGCGGTTATTTCTTTGTTCCTGTCCTGCTCTTTGGGCTCCATCGTTAAATGCTGTTCTCGACAACTGGGGCAGCTTAAGTTGCAACTGTGGTCAAAGCAAAGATTTAACCGCTGCGGCAAATAGGGGAGTATTGTTTCTTTGTCCCGTATCGCTGACTGCACCTGATTAGACGTAATTTGAGCAATTGTCTGTACCGGGTCTTGTTTTGCCAGAAGAAAAGGACAGCGCGTCCTACTGCAATTATGGAAACTGCTGTTTAATATGCTTTTTCGTAGCTCACGTGCTAGTGGGCCATTCCAGATTTCAGCGATAGATTGTTCCAGTAGATTGCCAATCGGTCTTTTCAACCAGGCTGGGCAACACATGAAAACAATGCCATTGCGATGGATTTCGAACCACTCGTAAGGACGGGTACAGATAAGTTGTGACATTGATTTATGCAACCGTTAATACCCCTGTTTAGTACAGTGAAAATAAATGATATCAGGACATTGTTGACGATATAGAAAATTTCTATACCCCGCCTAGAAAAGCTGTATTTTACATTCTTTTACTCTCCGCGTAAATTTTCAATCATCAATATTTAGCAATTTACAGACTGTTCGCAGATAGTGGGCAGCGACCATAGATGGAGTAAGAAATGCAGTTTTTAAAAGAGTTAGGTATCAAAGATAAGAATTATGCTGCATCGACAGGGCAGAAGTGGCTTGAAACAACCGATCAAGGTGAACTTGATATTATTTCGCCTGTTGATGGTAAGCATATAGCTAGCGTGTATCTAGCTTCCGCTGAAGATTATGAGACAGTCGTACAAAAGACCATTGAGGCATTCAAAATTTGGCGCAAGGTTCCCGCTCCTAAGCGTGGTGAGATTGTGCGGCAAATCGGACTTCAGTTACGTAAGTACAAGGATGCTCTGGGCACCCTGGTTTCTTATGAGATGGGAAAATCTCTGCAGGAAGGAAAAGGGGAAGTCCAGGAGATGATCGATATTTGTGATTTTGCTGTCGGACAGTCGCGTCAGCTTTATGGGGCGACTATGGCTTCAGAGCGTCCTGATCACCGCATGTATGACCAGTATCATCCCCTTGGTACGGTAGGAATTATTTCAGCATTTAATTTCCCCGTGGCCGTATGGTCCTGGAACGCGATGTTGGCAGCGGTCTGTGGTGATACCAACTTGTGGAAACCTTCTCCTCGTGTTCCTTTGAGCGCCATCGCGGTACAGAACATTTTAGCTCCAGTAATTAAAGATAATGATCTTCCCGAAGGTCTCTTCACCGTCATTATTGGTGCCGATGACGTGGTTGGGGAACGTTTGTTAGCTGATAAAAATGTCCCACTGGTTTCGATTACCGGATCAACCCGGGTCGGTCGCTACGGTGGCGAGGTTGTGGCCAAACGTTTTGGGAAAACCATTCTGGAGCTCGGTGGTAATAATGCCATCATTCTGACTCCTCATGCTAACTTTGATATGGCCCTGCCCGCTATCGTCTTTGGTGCTGTCGGCACCGCCGGTCAGCGTTGTACCACGACACGGCGACTCATTGTTCATGATTCCATTTATGACAAGGTTAAAGAGTCATTGGTCAAAGCGTATGCCGGTTTGAAGATCGGTAATCCATTAGATGAAAGCAACCATGTTGGCCCTCTGATCAATACCCAGGCGGTTACTGATTTTACCACTGCGCTCGATCAGGTAAAAGTTGCTGGTGGCACAGTTCTTTGTGGCGGGGATGTTCTTACTGGTGATGGGTATGAATCAGGTTGTTACGTCGTTCCTGCTATCGCCGAAGTAGAGAATCATTTTGACATCGTGCAACAGGAAACTTTTGCTCCGATTCTTTACCTGATCAAATATAAAGGTAATGTCAGTGAGGCGATTGCACTTCAAAATGCAGTAGCCCAAGGATTGTCATCGGCCATTTTTACTGAAAATCTGTTAGAGGCTGAGGAATTTCTTTCTGCTGCCGGCTCTGACTGTGGCATTGCCAATGTCAATATTGGTACCTCCGGTGCTGAAATTGGTGGTTCTTTTGGGGGGGAAAAGGAAACCGGAGGCGGACGTGAATCAGGCTCCGATGCCTGGAAAGGTTATATGCGGCGTCAGACTAATACTATTAATTATGGAACCTCTTTGCCTTTGGCTCAGGGAATCAAGTTTGAAATATAAGCGGTAATTTTACCTGTATTGCGGGGCTCAAGGTATTTCCTATAGCCCCTCTAGAAAATCTATATTTTACACGTGAAATCCGCTTCTTATAAATTGAGTACCACACTAAAGAATGGCCATCCGTATATAAGTCTGAGGATGACCGTCATTCGAGAAAGGAATGATGTGCTATGAATGGTGCACAAGCTCTTGTTAAAATGCTGAAAGCTCAGGGTGTTGATGTTATTTTTGGCGTTCCTGGCGATACCAGTATTACTTTATATGAAGCTCTTTACGATGCCTCTTCCGAGGTGAAACACATTATGGCCAGAGATGAACGCTCAGCATCTTTCATGGCCGATGCTTATGCCAGACTTTCCCATAAGCCGGGTGTGTGTGAATGCCCCAGTGGTGCTGGAGCACTCTATTCTGTTCCAGGTGTTGCAGAGGCTGATGCTTCGTCTATTCCGGTTATTTTGCTCACTTCCGATAACTCTCTTTCTGGTGAAGGAAAGAAGACGATTACCGAACTTGATACTGAAGGGTTGTTTAAAAGTATCACCAAATGGTCCAGCCTCATGAAAATGGGAGATAAAATTCCTGAAACGATTCGTCGCGCATTCCGTATCGCTACTAGTGGTCGCCCAGGCGCGATTCAATTGGCGATACCCACAGAGGTGGTTAATTACGAGTTTGACGACGACAGCGAACTGTTTGCTGATGAAAACTGCTGCAGCTATCCCGCTTATCGCACCAGGGGCAGTCGCGAAGATCTGGAAAAGCTGGCCGATATTTTGATGGCCGCTGAACGACCGGTTATTGTGGCCGGTGGTGGTGCTAATCACTCTCAGGCTTTTGATGAAATCAAGGCTGTTGCTGAATGGCTTGCTGCTCCGGTTGTCACCACGATTTCAGGGCAAGGCATTATGCCGGATGACCATCAATTAGCGCTCGGTGTTATCGGCGACAATGGCTTTATTCCACACGCTCTGCGTGCTGTTGAAGAATCAGATGTTGTTCTCTATGTCGGCTGTAAAATGGGGTCTGTCTCAACGATGAAGTGGAGTTTTCCCGCTTACAAAGAGGAACGGAAAATTCTGCAGATCGATCTTGACCCGGAATTGCTCTCAAATAACTATCGCAATACATTAAGTATCGCCGGTGATGCTAAATTGGTGTGCGGAGATTTGGCGATTTTGCTCAAAGGGCGCGATAAGGCACGCGTACCTTCGGCCTGGGTTGATGACCTGAATTCTGAGCGTGAGAAGTTCTGGGTTGAAGCTGAAGAGATGTTGAACTCTGAGGATGTCCCACTGAAACCGCAACGGGTCATTTTTGAATTGAATAAGCGCTTACCCAAGACATCTGTTGTGGTATCGGATGCCGGGACTCCAACCCCATACATCACTCGCTATCTAAAACTGGGTGGTAATGGTTCTCGCTTCATTATTCCACGTGCCTATGGTGGCTTAGGCTACGCAATCCCAGCCCTGGTTGGTGCTCATGAAGCGCGACCCGATGCACGTTTGGTGGGTCTGTTTGGCGATGGTAGTCTGGGAATGGTTGCTGGTGAGCTGGAGACCTTAGCACGGCTCAACACCCCAGCGGTGTTGATTCATTTTAATAATTCATGCTTTGGCTGGATCAAGGCGTTGCAGTCTCTGCATGCGAACAACAAGTTTTACTCGGTTGATTTTACCCCGGGCAAACCGGCCAAGGTGGCTGAAGGCTTTGGCATAAAGTCAATGCAGGTTACCACACCAGAAGAGTTGCAAGCCGGTTTGGATGCAGCTTTTGCCAGCGATGGTCCGTTCTTCCTTGATGTTGTAACCGAGCCTGAAGTTGATTCGACGCCACCGGTTATGTCGTGGCTAAAGGCGACATCGCACCAATAAAATAATGACCGGCAGTTTTCCACCCTGCTAAGGAGGGGAAACTGCCGGCGTAAACGAATCTTTTAACCTACATAAGTTCGTTAAACTTCTCTTTATGCTCCAACGACGGAGCCGGTCCTTACTTACTCGTAAGGATTTCAATGATGATCATTTAAGCTTGTTTATCTCGTTGTGATGAAAAATTAGCTCTTCTGCTTGAAAATTGTGCAGTTTTGTGGTGAGGAATTTGTCTATTTCTCATTTTTGGGCAGAAAATAGCAGAATATTCGAATTTATCTTGTTTTATATATGGGATTTATTTGGCATGCTATATGCGAGGCTGTGAGAGGCTTAGCGCTCTGCCAAGTCGTAAAAAATAGGTCATTTCTTTAACCTTGCACCGGAGCTAATTTACAAGGTTTTTTTCAGGAGGTTTGTCCTTGGCCAACCTAATGTCGGATGTTGTTGTTATCGGGGCCGGAGTTATTGGTTCCTCAATTGCCTATCAACTGTGCAAAGCGGGGTGCTCTGTTGTGTTGGTAGATAAGCATGAACCTGCAGGTGAAACTTCAGGCGCTTGTGATGGCCTGGTTATCTGTCAGTCTAAGAAGCCAGGAATTCATCTCCAGTTGGCAATGGAAAGTAAGAAGATTTTTGACGGGCTGGTTGGTCAGCTCCCTTTCGATATGGAGTATGAAAATACCGGTGGGATGGTGACCATCGAAAGTGAAGCTGAATACCTGGCCATGGAACAATACGTTGAGCAACAGCGTGCTGGTGGTCTTGATGTCTGTCTGCTCGATGCCAAGACGGCCCATGAGATGGAACCGGCACTGGCCGATTCTGTTATTGGTGCGACTTATTCACCAATAGATGGCCAGATCAATCCGCTGACTCTCAACCTGGGCTTGGCCTTCGGGGCCAAGCAGCTGGGGGCGACGCTGCTCATGCGTGAACCTGTTACCGCAGTCCTGTGTGAGAAGGGGAAGGTGACCGGGGTCAAAACTACAAAGCGGCAGATCTCAGCGCCGCTGGTCGTCAATGCCGCGGGTATTTATGCTCCGGAAATTGCCCAGATGATAGGACTGAGCTTACCCATTAAACCACGCCGGGGGCAATTGTTGATTACCGCTCCAGTGGAGAAGATGATTAATACCTGCATGATATCGGCCAGCTATATAGCCTCTAAGTTTGATCCCAGCCTCGCTGCGGAAGGGGCACGTGCCGTATCCTTGGAGCAGACCGTAAGCGGATCTTTACTGCTTGGTTCTACGCGTGAGTTTGTCGGTTTTGATCGTAATACGACAGCAGAAGGCATTGCCCGCATTGGCGAAAATGCTTCCCGGGTTCTGCCGGGACTGAAAAATGTTCAAATTGTCAGGGCCATGGCTGGACTTAGACCTTACACCCCTGACGGTTTGCCGATTCTCGGTTTTGTTGAACAGGCTGAAGGGTTTGTGATGGCGGCAGGTCATGAAGGAGATGGCATCGCACTGTGTGCCATAACCGGCGCTTTGATTACCCAATTGATCCGGGAAAATAAACCAGCTATTCCGCTTGATCAATTTGCTGCATCACGCTTTCAACAGGCTTTGGCTTAAGGGGCTCACTATGGATAATCTTCGTATCGCTAAAAAACGTGGCCCGCAAGTGACCATCTATGTCAACGGGAAAACTGTCGAGGCTTATCAGGGGGAATCTGTGCATGCCGCTCTTTTGGCTGCTGGCATCCGCACGTTACGAAAAAGTCAGCATGGGCAGGAACGTGGGGTGCTGTGTGGTATGGGCGTTTGCTATGAATGCCTGGCAACCATCGATGGTGTTCCCAATGTGCGTACCTGTATGACGGAAGTTCAAGCTGATATGGAAATAGAAACATATGAAATCTGAACATTACGATATCGTTATTGTGGGTGCCGGCCTGGCTGGTATGGCTGCTGCGCAGGTCTTCAAAAAGGTTGGTTTGAATTTTCTGGTTGTCGATGAAAATTTTCAGCCCGGAGGTCAGCTGATCAGGAAGCAGTCGTTCAGTGAAAAGTCCTCTCTCGATGGCTATCAGGATGGCGTCAAAAAGAGCGGTCACAAGATGGCGGCCGAATTCGGGGTAGATAGTCATTTTATCCAGGCCTCCCGTATCCTGGGGATTTTTGATGCCCGTAATCTGTGCCTGGAAAATAGCCAGGGGCAAACATGCTTGATCAGTGCCGATTACATTCTGCTGGCGACCGGTGCGCGGGAACGCTTTTTACCTTTTAAGGGTTGGACTCTACCCGGGGTTATGGCCCTTGGGGCAGCGCAGATCATGATGAAAAGCTCGGGGATTTTGCCCGGGCATAGAACGGTTGTCGCTGGGGCTGGGCCCCTTCTTTATACCATGGCTGGTCAGGTGGTTCGCTGTGGTGGCCAGGTTCCACTGCTGCTTGATCGCGCTTCGCGCTGGGAGCAGGCGGCCTTTTTCAAAATCTTTCCTCCGCAATTGGCTAAGCTCCCTGAAGGGGGACAGAACATGCTGACTCTCAAGCATCATGGCAGTCGTATGCTCACCCGCCATGCCGTGGTTGAAGCGCGCGGAGACGGACAGGTCGAAGAAGTTGTCTATGCTCCTATTGATGCAAATGGACGCTTTGTCCCCGGTCGTGAAGTCGCTGTCAGTGCCGATAGCCTGGCTATCAGTCAGGGCTTTGTTGCCAATACCGAACTGGCCACCAGCGCTGGTTGTGAGCTGGAATATAAGGCTGATTTAGGCGGCTGGATTGTCGCTGTTGATGACCGCCTTAAAACCTCCTATGCGCATATCTACGCTGCTGGAGAGCTCACCGGCATCGGTGGTGGGGAACAGTCTTTGCGTGAGGGAGAACTTGCCGCTCTGGTTATTGCTGAGGACTGTGGTGCAAAGTCTGCTGATAGTGTAGCGCGGATTGAGAAACTGAAAAAATATCGCCAGGCACAGCTTGGCTTTAATCGCTTTCTTGCTAACCTTGCCGAAGTGCCGGCCGGTTGTTGGGATGATCTTCCCGATGAGACGATTTTGTGTCGCTGTGAAGATGTGACCATTGGTGATGTGCGGCGTGCTATGGCGCTCGGTCTCGATTCGATCAGTTTGTTAAAGCGTGGTACCAGGATTGGCATGGGGCGTTGTCAGGGACGTACCTGCACGCCGATAATTGATGACTTTTTGCAGGTCAATCAGGCTATTTCGAAGCCAGCAAGTATTCGTTTTCCGGTCAAGCCTGTGGCTGTAGGAGCCCTGATTCAGCTTGCTGGAGAAAAATGAAAATCAAGAATTTTGAGGTAGAGCTGTACAGTTGTTCAGCTTGGTTTTGTTAATTTGTTTCCGCTATGAAGGATTGACCATGAGAGAACTTAAAGGTCCCCTCAATTATATGATTACCTGTGTTTTGGTTGCCTGTGCATGTTTTCACTTGTATACGGCGATCGCAGGCGTATTTGTCACCGTTGTACAACGTTCTGTTCACCTCGCATTTATGCTGCCGCTGTGCTTTCTCTACTATCCGGCAACGGCTAAATCGCCCAAGGATAGACCATCTTATTACGACTGGTTTTTTATCCTCCTGTCTTTAGCTGCCGAAGTGTTCGTGGTCGTGGACCATGAGCGAATTTACACGCGTATGGAGCATTTTGATCCTCTTTTGAACAGTGAACTGATTCTTGGGACCGTTGCTATTCTTTTGGTTGTTGAGGCGACCAGGCGCTGTGTCAGTCGTGCTCTGGCGGTCATTGTTTTTAGTAGTATTCTTTATATGTTGTTTGGGCACCTGGAAATTTTTGGACCATTTCGCCATCCCTCTATCGAATATCAGCGTGTGGTCGAGCAATTGTTCCTGTTGGGCAGTGAAGGAATTCATGGTTCTGTAACCGGGGTTTCCGCCACTTATGTTTTTCTGTTTGTCATGTTTGGAGCGTTTCTTATTTACACCAGTGTTGGTAATTACATTATCGAACTTGCCTCTGCAATGTTTGGTCGCTCTGAAGGTGGACCGGCGAAAGTTGCCGTTGTCAGCAGTGCTTTATTTGGTTCTATCAGTGGTTCCGGGCCTGCCAACGTCTATGCTACCGGTAGTTTTACCATCCCGCTTATGAAGCGCATGGGGTATTCACCGTCCTTTGCTGGCGGTGTTGAAGCGGCATCATCGACAGGCGGGCAGTATATGCCTCCGGTTATGGGGGCGGCCGCTTTTATTATTGCTGAGACGACAGGAACACCCTATTTCGAAGTGTGTAAGCAGGCGGCTGTCAGCGCGATTCTTTACTACTTTGCCATCTTCTGTATGGTTCATTTGGAAGCTAAAAAGAGAGGCTTGAAAGGTTTAGATCGCGCTGAAATAAAATCTGGCTCCTATTTGCTGCGCAACTGTTTTTTGATCGTTCCCATCGTTGTTATCCTGGTCATGATCATGAATCACTATACGCCGTTTTTAGCCGGGTTTGTCGGTATCTGTACCACTTTTCTGCTCAGTTTTGCCAATCCTGACCGAAGTAAACATTTAAGCCCCCGGCGCCTTATCGGTGCTTTGGCCGAAGGCAGCCGCAGTGCGGTGATGATTGCCGTCGCCTGTGCTTCTGTCGGTATTGTCTCTGCAGCCGTTATCAATACAGGTATTGGTCTGGCGCTGACATCGATGGTATCCGATATTGCTAAGCAGAGTATTTACCTTGCTCCAATTGTAACTATGATAATTTGTATGATGATGGGGATGGGGGTTCCCTGCGTCCCCGCTTATGTTGTTACCGCCGTTATCGCTCTGCCAATTCTGAACAAGTTAGGTTTTAGTGGTCTTGGTCCTCACTTGTTTATTCTCTATTATGCGGTCATCGCCAGTGTTACACCGCCAGTGGCAGTCAGTGCTTATGCCGGGGCCAGTATTGCCGGGGCCAATCCGCTAAAAACATCGATTGATGCGTCTCGTGTGGCTTTTGTCGGTTTTATTGTTCCTTTTATGTTTTTGTTTAATCCTGGGTTGTTGTTACAGGGGGAGTTGTCCAGCATTATTACGACTGTCGCTATGACGACTGTTCTGGTGTTTGTTGGCGCTATTGTCTTGACCGGATATTTTGGAAAAACTCTCAATTGGGCTGTTCGTTCCGGCTTGTCGGTTGGTTGTCTGGCCCTTATGTATTTTATTGTTGTTTGACCTTTATCTCGTGTTTTGAATTATTTATTAAGGAGACCTGAAGTGAGCCATCCGTTAACGGTTGTTGATTGTCAGTCATATATTCTGGATATCCCTTTAATCCGGCCCCATGTCATGTCTTGGGGAGCTCCAAAAGAAGTTAATTATGTAGTTTTTCGTCTGGAAACCGAAGACGGGACAGTTGGCTGGGGGGAATCCGCAACTTTTCAGGGGCCAACCTGGTCTGATGAGTGTGCGGAAACAATTGATATCATAATTAAAAAATATATTGCACCACAGTTAATCGGGCAAAATATTATCGATTTTGAAGTTGTTCTCGAAAAAGCATTTGCCCGTGTTCAGGGACATAATTTTGCGAAAGCAACAGTTGAATTTGCGGTGCTTGACGTGATTGGCAAACATTATGGCCAGTCGATTTCACGTTTGTTTGCAGGACGATATCGTGAGTCTGTGCCTCTTAGCTGGTCCTTGGCCAGTGGTGATCTTGATCGTGACCTTGCTGAAGCACAAAAAAAGTTCGATGAAGGGTATCGTATTTTCAAGCTTAAAGCTGGATCTGATAGCTGGCAGGAAGATGTTGCGCGAGTTAAGGCTGTCAGAGAACAGTTTGGCGATAGCGTCAGCATTCGGGTCGATGTAAACCAGGGCTGGAATGAAGCGACTTCTTGTCGGGCTATACGGGAAATGGAACCCTATAACCTTGATTTTGTTGAACAGCCGGTTCCCAAATGGAATCTGCAGGGCCTTGCCGATATTCGACGTCAGGCAACTGTTCCGATTATGGCGGATGAAAGTTTAACCGGTGAGCATGGGGCCATGGATCTGATCCGTAACAATGCTGCTGATATTTTTGCTTATAAACTGGTCAAGTTTGGTGGCTTTCTGAAGACCCGACAGGCATATTTTATGGCCCGCGCTGCCGGCCTTTCAGCCTATATCGGCTGTATGATTGAAACCAGCCTTGGCACTGCCGCTTATTTGCAATTTGCTGCGACCCTGCCTGAATTAACTTTTGGTTGTGAATTGTGGGGGCCACAAATGATCACTGGGGATATTGTTGAAAACAGTCTTTTACCTGTTGATGGACAGGTCTATATACCTGATGGGCCAGGACTTGGTGTAACTGTCAATGACGACAAAGTTCGCGAGTATCTGCGTAAGTAAAGCTTTATTAATTATCGTTATTTGGCGGACGTAGTGGAGACTATCGCTATTTCCAAACGTTTCAACCGTTACGTATAAAAAGGAGAACATATCATGCGTAAAGTTTTTGGTTTATCCGGAGTTCTGTTATTGAGCTGCTTGTTATTTGCCAATGTTTCATTCTCAGCAGAAATCATGAAAGCTGCTGGCGGGCAGATGGGGGGCGGCTGGTACACCATCGTTTCTGGTCTTGCTGAAATCATCAATTCCGAGATGAAAGATGATCTGTCTTTGGCCGTTGTCCCTGGTGCCGGGGTTTCTAACGTTGCGACTTGCAGCATGGGCACTACGCCAATCACCATGAGCTTCCCACCGTTTATTGTTGCTGCGAACAAGGGTATTGATCCATACAAGCAAAAATTTCCTAAGACCCGGATCATTGCTACCAATTTTGGTGTTTCTGCCCAGCACTTGGTGACAACCCGGTCTAACTTAGCAACATACAGCGATATTGGTGAGAAAAAGTTACCTCTGAAACTTGCACTGAACAAGCCTGGTGCAACCGATGAATTTATCTGGCGTAAAGTTATGGATTATTACGGGATCAGCTATGATTCTATTAAAGATGCTGGCGGAAAAATTTTCCATGTTGGTCATGGTGAAGGCATCGAGCTGAGTAAAGATGGTCATGTTGATACTGTTTTTGCCTATATTTCTGTACCGGCTGCTAGTATCACAGAAATGTCTCTGGCTCAGGATCTGACCTATGTTGATTTGCCAGCTGAAGCTCAGCAATCTTTGATGAAAGAATGGTCTTTGTTGCCATACACCATTCCTGCTGGAACTTACAAAGGCCAAGACAAAGATATTACCAGTCTTGCTATGGCAAATACTTTGATGGTTAACGCTGATATCAGTGATGATCTGGTTTATAAAATTACCAAGACTCTGTGTGAAAATGCTGATCGCGTTCGCAGCGTCCATAAAGCTGCTGCTGCCTGGACACCTGAGTCTGCTGGTAAGGGAGTTGAATCTCTTCTGCATCCTGGCGCTGCTCGTTACTACAAAGAGATGGGTTACATCAAATAACCAGTATTCCTGCCTTAACAACACTTCCTCCGCTACAGGAGGAAGCGTTGTTGATCATACCAATAACAGCCACGACACTGGTCGAGTATATTCACTATGTCTCATATTAAAGATAGTCAGGCCCGTTTTGATGCAACCGTATCACGCCAGATTTTTGGCTGGCTGGCTATCTTTTTATCTGCATTCTGCTTCTACCTGTCTACGGTTATCATCCGCTGGGCCAGGGGATCAGTTCATATCGATTCCTCTTATTTTGTCTTTGCGCGCTTTTTTGTCGGATTCATTGTCGTTAGTATCTCTCTATTGTGGCGACGACAGTGGATAAAGCCGGTTCGCTATCATTACCTGGTTGGTCGAACAGTGACCAATGCCTTTGCGGTGTTATGTTTTTTTAAAGCGGTTGAACTTGGCTCTTTAGCTGAGGCTAATATCCTTAACATGACCTATCCGCTGTTTGTGACCATTCTGTCCTGGTTTTTTTTGCGCGGTCAGCGGGATACGAAAACAGTAGGTATTGTCCTTTTCGCTATGCTTGGAATCTGGATGGTGTTGTTTCCGGGTGAATTCCATTTTGGGGTAGCCAATCTGTGGGGGTTATGCTCTGGGTTGACGGCGGCAACGTCGATGATCTATTTGAATGTCAGCCGGCGTTATCATAGCTCGGAAACCATTCTGTTTTTTATGTTTGGTCTTGGTTCGTTATTAATCTTTTTGTTTTTTCATCAGGCTTTCTTTCTGCCCAATTTATCTGAATTTGCGTTTCTCCTTGGCTGTGCTGCGGCAGGTATTGCCGGACAATACCTGCTGACTTATGGTTTTTTATATGTCACAGCAGTAGAGGGTTCAATTATCAGTTCTTCTCGCATTCTGTTGGCGGCAATTCTAGGACCTTTGTTAGTGAATGACCCTGCCTTGACTTTGGTTGGCTGGTGTGGTGCCATGCTCATCTTTGTCGCTAATATAGCGCTAGCTTTACGCCGGCATTGAAGGAAAGCGCCCCTTTTCACTCGCTTGGCGTCAATCTTCTCGTTTCCAATCTGACAACAGGTAACAGCGCTTTAAAGTTTCTGAACATACGAACTGTTGAAGCTTTGCTTTGCCTGCTCTATCGCTTTCAGTAATGCCGCAGGCATGGGGTGGTCTTTAACGTAGGCCAGACCAACAACCCGCTCCAGAGTAAAGTCCTTGATTTCAAAAGTTACTATATCTGATCGGTTATCAGCAGACTGGCTTGGAATCAATGATACTCCAAGTCCTGCCGCCACTAAGTCGAGGGCGTACTCTTCTGTTTTTACGGTAGCCTTGGTATCGAGGGAAATATTGTTTTTCTGCAGGGCAAACTGCCATGCATCTATCATATCGCAAGGCTGACGACTGATAAACGGGAGCCCGTTAAGCATCTGCATGGGAACTTCCGATAATACTGATAATGGATGGTCGACTGGTGTCGCGAGGACATATTTATCCAACCACAGGCGGTGAAAGGTCTCATCGGGCGTAACCATATTGCTGGATAAAATCCGTAGATCGGCACTATCATTGATATCGACAATGGTCAAATCCAGTCCAGGTAGCATTGCCAGCATTTCTTTAATGATAAGACTGATACGTTGTCCGGATAAAAAGGGCATCAAAGCCATACGGATTGAAATTTGGGGAGACTTATCCTGAAACAGACCTTTTAACGATTGAATATCGTTTATCAGTTTTTGCGCGTATGGATAAAGGTTATTTCCTGCGCGCGTTGGTGAAACTCCTCTGGGATGACGGATAAACAGTTCACAATCCAACTCGCTTTCTAATTGCTGTATCGCGGCAGAGATGGATGGCTGGGCGACAAAGCAGCGTTTTGCAGCTCCGGTCAGACTGAGCTCTTCATAAACGGCGAGAAAGTAACGTAAATTTCTGAATTCCATAGAGGAAACCTTCCTTAATTCGGTTATCTGTAATGCTAATTGATCTGATTTTTTGATCATAACCGAAGTAACTCAGGTTTGGGTAGCTTTAGCTTGTGACAGGGGGTTGGTTGGAAAAGCTTCTTGAAAGACCTGCTCTCAGCCGTCAAATAACGGTTGGGAGCAGGTAGACAAAGTTAAAGATAGGTTTTTTTTCTTTTAAACGCGCTCGAGGGCAAGAGCAATCCCTTGCCCGACACCGATACACATGGTGCACAGGGCGAGTTGGCCGGTGATTTTTAACTGTGATACGGCAGTTGTCACTAGACGGGCGCCACTCATGCCCAAGGGGTGACCAAGGGCAATGGCACCACCCAGCGGATTGATGCGCGGGTCGTCATCGGCGAGTTCGAGCTGTCTGGCGCAGGCCAGGGCCTGAGAAGCAAAGGCTTCATTGAGCTCGATAAGATCAAAATCGGCCATGGTCAACTTAAGGCGGTCCAGCAGTTTCCTGGTCGCTGGAACCGGGCCGATACCCATGATCCGGGGTGGAACTCCGGCGGTTGCCATCCCAAGAATGCGCGCTTTCGGAGTCAGTCCATGCTTTGCCGCGGCGTCCCTGGTTGCCAGTACGACAGCTGCTGCTCCGTCATTGACCCCTGAAGCATTGCCGGCAGTGACGCTGCCGTTGGGGAAAATGGCCTTGAGCTTTGCCAGCTGTTCAAGTGATGTCTGACGAGGATGTTCATCGCTGGCGACAGTTAGCGGGTCAGCTTTGCGGCGTGGAACGATAACCGGTACGATCTCGTTTTCGAAAGCGCCACTTTGTTGTGCTGCTGCCGCTTTCTGCTGGCTCCACAGGGCAAAACGATCCTGATCCTCACGGCTGACAGCATATTCCTGAGCGAGGTTTTCCGCTGTTTTGGGCATAACATCTGTCCCGTATTCAGCATCAAGGCGGGGGTTGATAAAGCGCCAGCCGATGGTGGTGTCAAAAATTTCAGCTTGTCTGGAAAAAGCACTTTCCGCCTTACCCATGACAAAAGGAGCGCGTGACATACTCTCCACCCCACCAGCAATCATCAGCTCAGCTTCACCAGCCTTGATGGCTTGAGCGGCACTGCCGATAGCATTCAAACCAGAACCACAGAGTCTGTTTATAGTGCTTCCTGAAACAGACGAATCAAAACCGGCCAATAGAGACGCCATGCGCGCTATATTTCGATTGTCCTCGCCCGCCTGGTTAGCACAGCCAAGGATAATGTCATCAACTTGGCTCCAGTCACATTTTGGATTGCGTTCACGCAGGGCTTTAAGTGGAATAGCGGCTAGATCGTCAGTACGGACTGTCGAAAGAGAACCGCCATAACGTCCGACTGGTGTTCTGATCGCATCACAGATAAATACTTCTTGCATAATAATTATCCCCCTTAAGCAGCATTTTTAACTGGCCAGGTTTCTTTAAGTTTTCGGAATCCGGACAGCATGGCTTCGGCAAGCTTGGCAATCTCATTCTCGGTCATAGCAGTAGATAAGACAGCACTACAGGTATTAATCATCATGAATCCTTGGTCAAAAAGATGATTCAACATCTTTTTGACCAGTTGGGCTTCTTCTTGGCTAGCGTATGCCTCACGGTAATTACGGGGAAGTTCTGGCTTCATGTGAACCCGCAATAAAGATCCACCACCGGCCACACAAGCTGGAACGTCTGCAATCCTGATCGCCTCGCTGATTTGTTTGCGAGCTAGATCGCCAAGCCAGTTAAGTCTTTCAACGGCTTCCCGGTCAAACATCTGCATAGAGATCAGACCTGCAACCATAGTCATAGGATTAGCGCTGAAGGTCCCGGAGTGGGGAAAGAGAACTTTGTCTGCCAAAGGGTTCATAACCGCCATAATGTCTTTGCGACCGGCAATGGCTCCGACCGGAAACCCACCACCAATCATTTTGCCCATAGCGGTAAGGTCAGGACGGACGTTGTACCATTCCTGGGCACCACCATAGTTGGAACGGAAGGTGATGACCTCGTCACAGACAAGCAGGACGCCATTTTTTTCTGTCCAGCAGCGCAGGGTTTGAACAAATTCGTCATCAGCAGGGACCATGCCAATGCGGTGGGGCATCAGATCAACCAAAACACAAGCTAGTTCTTCAGCATGTTGATTGAGAATTTCAACGGCTTTTTCGCTATCGTTAAAAGGAATGACAACGACGTCGTTCAGGGTTGATTGTGACGTACCGTAGGCAACAGGGACACTGGCTGGGTGATCGGCATCACCCCAGTTGCTTGGGTTGGCTGTTTGGCTGACTTCAGCAAAATCGTAAAGGCCATGATAGGCTCCTTCAACCTTGGCGATTTTAGGCCGACCGGTAAAGGCTCGGGCCGCTTTAAGGCAGCTCATGACGGCTTCGGTACCGGAATTAACAAAGCGAATATTTTCAAAACTTGCGCTGCGGTTGACCATATGCTCGGCGTAATCAACTTCAACTTCGGTTGCCAAGGTGAAGGCCGTTCCCCTCTGCAATTGCTCTGAAACAGCCTTGACAACGTCAGGGTGGCAATGGCCATGAATCAGGGAGCACATATTATTAGCAAAATCGATTCGTTGGGTCCCTTCGATGTCAGTTACATAACACCCTTTGCCCTGTTCGGCATAAAGGGGATGGGGAGAGCGCAGGACGGTGTTGCGGCTAACTCCACCGGGCATTAGCTGGCGGGCACGTTCATATAGTTGCGAACTTTTAGTAGACATAGTTCACCCAAATCCTTATAGAAAAGTAGATATTATGTATGTTTGTCTCGTTACCATTTTTCAGTAGCTAAAAGGTAACGAGACGGTTTTAAAATATGGGACCTAGCTGGCCTTGAGTCTGTTGTCTTTGGTATGAAGTGGCGCTCCCGTGCGTTCCTGCACATAGTCAAAATCAACACCGGGGGCCAGTTCGATTAATTCAAAACCATCTTTAGTTATGTCAATGACAGCCAAGTCGGTATAGATACGATTGACAACCGCTTTACCCGTCAATGGATAGGTACATTCTGTCACCAGTTTAGGGTCTCCGGTTTTGGTACAGTGCTGGGTAATAACATAAATGGTCTTCACCCCGGCGACCAGATCCATGGCACCACCAACGGCCGGAATTGCATCAGGTGCTCCTGTTGACCAGTTGGCAAGGTCTCCGGAGGCAGCAACCTGCATGGCACCAAGCACACAGATATCAATGTGCTGACCACGAATCATGGCGAAGCTGTCCGCGTGGTGAAAATAGGATGCTCCAGGCATGAGAGTCACAGGTTTTTTCCCGGCATTGATCAGTTCGGGATCAATGTCTTCAGCTGCTGGCTCAGGTCCCATGCCAAGCAGACCATTCTCTGTATGGTAGACAACTTCTCGTCCCTCCGGAATATACTTAACCACTTGCTCGGGAAGTCCGATGCCCAGGTTCACATAAGCACCATCGTGGATATCCTGGGCGGCGCGTTCGGCCATCTGTGGGCGTGTCCATCCTATTTGAGTCTTCTCGATCATGCCGGATATCTCCTTCCTTCAGCCACCAGTTGCGATTCATAGGCTGGATTAGCAACATGAACAACCCGCGCTACGAAGAGGCCGGGAGTAACGACAGTTTCGGGATCAATACTGCCAAGCTCGACAATGTTCTGGGCCTGTACAATTGTGGTTTTCGCAGCCATGGCCATGACGGGTGCAAAGTTGCGTGCCGTTTTGTTATAAATCAGATTGCCATGGCGATCTGCGGCTTTGGCCTTGATCAAAGTAAAATCAGCTTTCAAGCCATATTCTAAAACATAGTCACGACCATCGAAGGAACGTACTTCTTTGCCTTCGGCTAATGGCGTGTGTACCGATGTCGGTGTATAAAAGGCCGGAACCCCAGCGCCACCGGCTCTGATCCTTTCAGCTAAAGTTCCCTGTGGAACCAGCTCTAGTTCGATTTGACCACTCCGGTAAAGTTCCGGAAAAACCATGGATCCAACGGTGCGAGGATAGGTGCAGATCATCTTGCGTACCTGCCTGTTCTCGATCAGGGCAGCAAGCCCGACCTGACCACTGCCGGTATTGTTGTTGACAACGGTCAGGTCTTTAGCTCCGTGATCAATCAGGGCATGAATCAGTTCGATTGGGCTACCCGCCTCACCGAAACCACCAATCATAACTGTGGCTCCATCGAAAATATCGGCAACCGCTGTCGCCGGTGATTCAATCTGTTTGTTGATCATCTTGTTATCCCTTCTTCTCAGCTGGCTAGTTTTTTCTGTAGCGCGTCGGTAAGAGCTGCTTCGATTTCTTTTAGTTCATCCTGATAGAAGTATTTCTCAGTATCGAAGGGGATTAAAAGGTCAATTTTATTAATAGTTTCATCATATTTTGCATGGAATACCCGGTTCATCCATTCCATATTTCGACCTTCGGTGAATTGCAGAGCGAAGCACTTTTCACCATTGATGATCGAGGTGCCAAGAATTGCTAGTTTGCCGGCTGAAATGGTCATTGAAATGTGGCGGGACGGGCGGTGGGTTGCCGACAGAGAGTTGTATATTTTGCTGAAGACGCGCTCGATGTCAGCGAGTGGTGCTGCAAAGTAATGGTGCTCACCGGTAGGGCGGGCAGCGTACATAGAGTAAAAGTTAACACCAACCATAGCCAGGACGTTACCGAGGTCGATCCAGTTTTGGGCTGATTTATCGATATCGACTTTACCCTCTTCATCACAGAACAAGCTGATGTGATTCATGATCGGGCTCTGGCTGCGCACCATGACACCATGAGATTTAAGGCGCCGGATGGCAGCGATGGTTCTGGGGTTAAGAACCTCACGTGGGGTCGAAAAGTGAGACATCCAGGCGACCTGAATTCCGTTGTCATAGAGCAGGTCAAACAGTTCGAGCATTTTGTTGTAGCGCTCGGTCAAGATCATACCTGGCAGAAAGGTTAAAGCACGAGAGCCAATACGTACCGCACGGATGTGACCCAACTCTGGATCTTCGATGAGTGGTTTAACGTATGCGGCAAAACGCTCAGGTGGCATGAAGCCGCCGTCGCCGCCAGTAATCAAAAGGTCGGTAACCTCTTTATGCTGCTTTAAATAGGCATGAAATTGCTCGACTTCTTTTTGTAAGAACATGTCTTCATCGCCGCGAACCTGGGCATGGCGAAAACAGTAGGTACAGAAGGAGAAGCAGTTCTGGGTAGTGGTGTCGAAAACAAGTTGGCAGTGTGGGTATTTGTGCTGGCTGCCTTCAACAAATTCGACTTCACCTTGATCGTTGATGAACCAAGGTTTGTTCAGCTTCTGATTGCCATCATGAGGATTCGTCTTTTCGCTGTAGGCCGCGACGACCGCAGCTTTCTCTTCAGCTGTTTTTGCTTCGATGTATAACTTGGCTTCAGCAGGATCAATCATACCTGGTTGAGGAACGACGAGCTGAAAAATACCGTCATTTTCATAGTCGTCCCAGTTAATCATGTTGAGACTGTGGCTCGTGGCCATAAAACGATAGGCTTCGATGTAAAATTCACGCTCTTTGATCCCGTCAAGTTCAATGCCGTTTTCCTTGAGAATCGTGCACATTTTACGGAAGCCTTCAAGGCCGACATAATTGCTGCCGACATCGAACAGAAACGGCTTGCTTTCCATCAATCCTGAATGCTGTGGGTAATTTTTTTCAAGACGGGCCACAAGGCCCAGCGGCAACAAATTCTCTGTGGCAATAATCTCTTTGGCAGCGGCATCAAATTGATAGCGGTCGATCATTTTATCAATTGCTTCAGCCGTAACGGTTTGGGGCGAAATTTCTGATTTCATCTCAACAACAGACATCTGTCTTCCTCCTTAAATATGGTTCAGTTGAAACTGTTTGAAAAGGCTGCCTGGCAGGGGCGCCTAGCTAGCAAGTAAGTCGTCGATCTAAGTTTTTTTGGTTATGAATTGATATTTTTTTAGCGCTGGAAAAAATATTTGTAAAACGATATAAATACACAAGTTGATGAGTTTTTGTTGTTAAGGTGAGCTTGTTTGTGACTATGGGAAAAGCGAGTGAAAGTTCCGTAACGAGTTGATTAAAAAACGTATATCTGTGCAGAGGTAACTTCCGTGTCATTAATACTATTTTTCAACGATGAAGATTTTTATTCATGAGAAGGTTTATTCCCAGTAGGAGTGCCCTGCTTGCTTTTGAGGCGGCAGCCAAACACCAGAGTTTCACCAATGCCGCTGTTGAGCTGGCATTAAGTGAAAGTGCTATCTCGCGTCAGATCAATACGCTGGAAGATCAGTTGGGGCTAAAATTATTTCATCGCATCAAGAAGCGGGTGACCCTGACCAGGGCCGGTGAGCGTTACAGTAAGCAGGTCACTCAGATACTGGATCAGCTTGAGCAAGACATGCTTAATATCATGGCTCATGGGGGCGAACGTGATATTCTCGAATTAGCTGTTTTACCATCTCTCTGCTCCCAATGGATGATTCCGCGTCTTCCGGATTTTTATAGTCTTTACCCCGGCATCACCATCAACGCCCACGCCCACTCTGTTATGTTTATGTTCAAAGACACTAACTACGATGCTGCCATTCACTTTGGGCAACCTAATTGGCCCGGTGCCGTTGCTGATTTTTTGTTCAGTGAAGAAGTTGTCATGGTCGGCAAGCCTGAACTGTTGCGCCAACATCCAATTAAACAGGTTGAGGATATTCTTTCCTATCCGCGACTTCATCTCAGTTCAAGGTCAGAAGCCTGGCGTACCTGGTTCGATTCTGCAGGGTTGTTTGGGGGCAATGCTATGCATGGGTCAAGGTTTGAGTATTTTTCTCTGTTGATCAGTGCGGCTTGCGCTGGATTAGGGCTGGCACTTATTCCACAATTTCTCATTATTTCAGAGCTGAACAGCGGAAAGCTCGAAATTGTCACGCCCATCCCAAATACGACAGACAATGCCTACTATCTGGTTTATCCGGAAAATCGCATAGTAGAAGGAGGTAGTCTGGAAAAGTTCCGCAATTGGTTACTTGATGAAGTGTGAATGGTACTGACAAAAGGCAGAGGCGAACGTTTCTGATTTTGAAAAGCGTAATTTTGCCAAATTTTAGGTATTTAAATATTTGCGCGAAGAGTTTTTAAGTCTTCCCCCTACGGTAGGTAAGGGGAAGTGGGTTTACAAATAAGGGACTTGTTCAATTCGACGCTGAACTAGTGAAAAAGGCTGATTTCCGGACCGAAACTAATTAGTAGACTGCTCGGCCACCCGAAACATCAAACACAAAACCGGTGGTAAAGCTGCATTCTGGACTGGCAATAAAGGCAGCCATTTTTGCAACATCTTCAATCTGGACAGCACGGCCCATAGGAATTTTAGACGTCATGGTTTTAATGTGTTCTTCTGTCATTTGGGCGAACAGTTCGGTTTCAGTCATGGCTGGGGCAATGGCATTAACAATGATACCGCTGGTTGCCAGTTCGCGGGCAATGCTTTTAGTAAAGGCAATAACTCCACCTTTAGCTGCCGCATAAGCTGAGATGCCCGGAACACCTTCTTTACCCGCCATAGAAGCAATGTTGACGATACGGCCTGAGCCCCGTTTTTTCATATCTGGCAGTACCGTACGAGAGCAATAAAAAACGCCGGTGAGGTTAATAGCAAGAACTTTATCCCAGGCATCAAGAGGGTACTCGGTACTTTCAACAACAGGCCCGTTGATACCCGCATTGTTTACCAGGATATCAACTTTACCAAGGGCTTTTACTGTTTCCTGATAAGCATTTTCGACACTGGTAAGGTCGGCAATGTTGGCTTTTTGAACCAGTGCGGGTTTAAAACCGGCGGTGTCTGCATCAAAAGCATCACTGTTCAGATCCCATAGAGCCACCTGACAACCCCGAGCACTCAGTTCACGGGCAATTCCCAGTCCAATTCCACGGATTCCTCCAGTTACGATAGCAGTTTGTCCGGCAAGATTTTGTTCCATTGTGATTTTCTCCTTCTGTGTTGCATTCGCCAGAGTTTATTACTGGCATACGATTATGAACCTTTTCTGTTCCTTAAGCTGAGGTACAAGTATATGGTTATTGCTACTGAGGTACAAGTGGATATTCCAAATTTCGAATATTTTTTTTATGACATGAGGCCTGTTAGTAGGATATTGTAGGTTTAAACACGAAAGGATGGGGAATTACATGGCCAGAATACTGTCTGCTGAGCAGATGAAGAATATAGCAAAAAAACGACCAAAGTCTTTGGTTGTCGATGTCGCTGAAACAATTCGTAAAATGATTTTCAAGCGGGATTTCAAGTTGGGGGAGATGCTGTCAGAAGAACAGATAGCAGCCTCGATGAACATTAGCAGAACTCCAGTGCGAGAAGCCTTTTCCATGCTGCAGTTGGAAGGCTTAATTGTTATTTTGCCACAACGAGGGAGCTTTGTTTTTACTATTGGCCCTGAAGATTTAGGAGAATTGATTCAATACCGGTTGATTCTTGAGCAACAGGCTTTGACCCTGGCCATCAATTTTGACCTGGTGAATGCTCGAAATGCCTTAAATGAGATCCTTAAGCAGCTGGCGTTGGCGAAGAACGAGAATGATCCCCTTGCTTATGCTGCAGCTGATACAAAATTCCACGATGTCTTTTTTGATTATTGTGGCAATCATTATCTCAAACAGGCTTATGCCATGGCTTCGGGAAAAATATCGGCTTTAAGGGCTCACTTGTCAGAACCTTTGGAAATCCACAATAAACCTTCTTACGAAGAACATATCCAGATCGCAGAAGCTTTTGGTAAGGGAGATCTGTCTCGCGCTCTTGATATTTTGAATCGGCATATTGTTGTGATGGAAGAAAATTATAAAAAGGCCCTGGTTACATTGGAACAGGCCGATGAAAAAAATGACTGATTATTTGTTCCTTCACCCAGATTAAGGCTGATAAAATGAAAAGTATTAAAGATTAAACATTCGCAGGTTGACAAAAATCTAAAAAATTATATAACTGTCTCTAAACACAAGGAGATCGCAACATGTTGAACAACATCGCAACATTCATTCTTGTACTAGTCGTGGTCGTCGTTAACTGACGACTCGGCTCAATCTTCGATTATCGAGGGAGCTCGGGTTATTGTCCTGCGCTCCCTTTTTTATTTTAAAAGGACCGCATGACAGCCAGTTTCATGCGGTCTTTTTTTGTTGGAACGCTGGCTTGTTATGAATTTTATTTTCCAGGTTGATGCTGACAACAGGAGGAAGCAAATGAAGAACGGTGCACAGATTTTATTAGAGTGCCTGAAAATGGAGGGGGTGGATACCATCTTTGGTTATCCGGGGGCACGAACCTTAATGTTACATGATGCCCTTATGGATGATCAGGATATTCGCCATATTCTGGTACGGCATGAGCAGGCTGCGGCTCATGCTGCCGATGGATATGCGCGGACGACTGGTAAAGTTGGTGTCTGTCTCACCACTTCCGGACCAGGGGCGACTAACCTGGTCACTGGGATTGCGACTGCCTACATGGATTCTGTTCCCATGGTTGCTTTAACCGGGCAGGTAACAACCAGGGATATTGGTAACGATGCTTTTCAGGAAGCTGATATTGCTGGCATCACCCGACCCATCAGTAAACATAATTATATCGTGACTGATATTAAAGATCTGGCCCGGATTATACGGGAGGCCTTTTATATTGCCCGCACCAGAAGACCAGGTCCGGTGGTCGTTGATCTGCCTAGTGACGTTATCGCAGCTATGACAGGGGATGAAATTCCTGAACAGATAACCCGCCGTGGTTACCAGGAACGGCCACAGTTAAACCTTAAGCAATTAAAGCGCGCGGCCTCTATCATAAATAAAGCTAAAAAGCCGCTGATTTATGCTGGTGGTGGTGTTGTTCAATCGGAATCGGCAGATCTCCTCCGTGCAGTAGCCCAAAAAGGGCAGATTCCTGTGACGCACACCCTCATGGGAATGGGAGTGATGGCTCCGGATTCACCACTATCAGTTGGTATGTTAGGGATGTACGGTGCCTGGTACGCGAATATGGCAGTCAGTCAATGTGATTGCCTGATCGCAATCGGGGCGCGTTTTGATGACCGGGTCACTGGCAAAGTAGAAGCGTTTGCTCCTAATGCTAAGATCATCCATTTTGATATTGATCCGGCCAGTATTCATAAGGTTGTCCAGGAAGGGCTACCTATTGTTTGTGATGCTGCAGAAGCATTGCTTAACCTGAAAGACCTGGTTGAACCCCGGGAACGTAAAGAGTGGTTGGCAGAGATCAATACATTCAAAGAGCGAGGACCGCTACCTCGGCACGAACGGGATCACCTCATGCCGCATGAAATCATGGAGGCTTTGCATGCAGTGGCCGGTGAGAATCCGGTTGTCGCATCCGATGTCGGTCTGTCTCAGATGTGGGTCGCCAACTACTATCCATTCAGTCAGCCACGTCAATACATCACCAGTGGTGGCCTTGGTACTATGGGTTATGCTTTACCTGCGGCTTTAGGTGCCGCGGTAGGTAACATTGAACGGCCCATTTTTGCTATTAACGGTGATGGCGCTTTTCAGATGAACTGCCAGGAACTGGCGACCTGCTCTCAGTATGGTATCCCGGTAAAGTGTATTATCCTCAATAATGGTAAACTGGGTATGGTGCGTCAGTTTCAGACCCTCTTCCTTGGGTCACGTTATGCGTCTACTAACCTGGACGCCAAGGTCGACTTTAGCACTGTCGCTAAAGGTTTTGGGGTTGCAAGCAGGTCAGCCAAGGGGCTTGAAGAATTCAAAGAAGCTCTGAAATGGGCAGTTGATTATCCCGGGCCCGTGGTTTTGGATGTTGATATCCATCCAGATACTTATGCATTTCCGATGGTTCCACCAGGTAAAGAAGCGACAGAAATGATCTTTAAAGCGGAGGATTAGATGAATACCGATCTGCTCAATCACCAGCTGATCTCAGAACGTTATTTTTTCCCTTTGCGGGGGAGTTTTCCTGATCCGTACTGGGTAGATTGTGGCGATGCTCAACTTGCCTGCAGTTATCATCAGTTCAATGAGCAGGGGCCAACCCTGCTTCATTTTCATGGTAATGGTGAAATAGTTGATGACTGGTTGAATATTTTTCCCGCTTTTTGTCAGCAGGTAGGATGCAACCTGTTGCTGGCCGAGTATCGGGGCTACGGGCAATCAACAGGTACGCCCCAACTGGGAAAGATGCTTGCTGATGTGAGCTGCATCGTTAAGCAGCTCGGAGTTGCAGAAGAAAAGCTGATAGTGTTTGGACGCAGCGTCGGATCGATCTTTGCTCTTGAAGCGATCTACCGTTTTCCCCATGTTGCTGGTTTAATCATTGAAAGTGGTATTGCAGATGTTCTCGAGCGCTTGCTGTTGCGGATTACGCCACGCGAGGTGGGGACCACAATGGAACATTTGCAACAGGTCGTCAATGAGAACTTAAATCATCAACAAAAACTAGGCTCATATGTTGGCCCTTTGCTGGTTTTGCATACCCAGAATGATGGAATTGTGGCTGTCGAACATGGTAAGCAGCTTTATAACTGGGCCATGGGAGAAAAAGAACTCCGTATTTTTGACCATGGCAATCACAACGACATCATGCTGGTCAATGCACAGGAATATTTTCCTTTGGTTGCGAATTTTATCCGAAAAAATCAAAAGATTGGTTTAGATTCTTAAATTTGGAGATTTTTTATAATTTTGCCTCTAAATGTGAAAATAATAATTGCCATACAGTGATTTTTCTGGATATGATTTACGCCGTTTTCGTTTTTTGGAAAAGGTAACCTTTGGATCAATACCACTTGTTCGTCAATTTGAACCGGTCAGTCGAATTGACCTGTCCCTGCCATAGGTTTCTGTTGATTAAATCAATCATCCTGTGCTCGAATTAACCTCGCGTATGATGTTAATAGGCGTTCATGCAATGATGCTTGTCAGGATTTCGGTACAGTCGGATCATTCTTTCTTTTATGAAGCTGGTCCGATCAACGGAGACTGTTGAGCAGGCTGACGGCATGTGAGATAAGTGCTGCAGGAGCCTTAACCTTTAAATGACTGAGGTATGTGAGTTGGTCACATACTTTACAGCGTTATTTTATAGTCATGCTGTTCCTGTCGGTAGGTAACGGTGTGAAGGCTTAGCTTTTTTATTGAGTCTATTACGTTCATAACAAGAGGAGAGTAGTACATGGATATTTTGGCATTAAATTGCGGAAGTTCATCCGTTAAGTACCAGCTTTATAACTGGGATGAGAAAAAAGTTGTCGCTCAGGGTATGGTTGAGCGTGTGACCATTGGTGATTCTTACATTGTTCACGAAGTAACCGGTCGCGATAAGTATCGTGAAGAATATGAGTGTCCTGATCATACTGTTGCAGTTAAACTGATTCTCAAGACTTTGACTCATAAAGAGGTTGGTGTTGTTACCGATATGTCTCAAATTTCGGCTGTCGGGCATCGCTTGGTTCATGGTGGCGAGAAGTTTACCCGTAGCGTTATGATTGATGACGAAGTTCTGAACACAATCAAAGAATTCTCTCATTTAGCACCTCTTCACAACCCAGCAAATATCGCGGGTGTTGAGGCTGCTAAATCAGTTCTTCCTGACGTTCCTCATGTTGCTATCTTCGATACTGCATTCCATCAGACTATGCCAGAAAAAGCTTATACCTATCCAGTTCCTTTCGAATGGTATGAAAAGCATGGTGTACGTCGTTACGGTTTCCACGGTACCAGTCACCTGTATGTTTCTAAGCGTGCTGCTGTCCTGTTGGATAAAGATCCTAAAGATTGTAACCTGGTTACCATGCACATTGGCAATGGTGCTTCCCACGCTGCTATCCAGAATGGTGTTTGTGTTGATACCTCAATGGGCCTGACTCCATTGGAAGGTGCTGTTATGGGTACTCGTTGTGGCGATATCGATCCTGCTATCCCTGCTTTTATTCAGCAGGTTGAAGGCTTAAGCGCTAAAGAGATCGACGGTGTTCTTAACAAGCAATCTGGTATCCTCGGAATCACAGGTCAATATGCTGACCGTCGTGATGTTGAAGATGGTGCTAAAGAAGGCGATGCTCGTTGTCAGTTGGCTCTCGACGTCGAATGCTATCGTTTAAGAAAATACATCGGTTCCTATTTTGCCGCTGTTGGCCGTCTTGACGCTGTTGTTTTCACCGCTGGTGTTGGTGAAATGGGTTGCGCAATTCGTGAAAAAGCTCTTGAGGGGCTGGAGCACCTGGGAATTATTCTGGACAAAGAAGTTAATGCGAAAACCAGAACCCGTAAAGCTGAAACTTTGATCACTACTCCAGATTCACCGATCAAAGTTTATGTTATCCCAACTAACGAAGAGCTGGTCTTTATCGAGGACGTTGTTGCTATTCTCGAAGGTACTTACACTGACCACATGAACTTCGAATACTCTTTTGCCCGTAAAGATTTTCAAATCGGTTAAGAGTTGATTTATCTGTGAACTATATCGCGGGGTTCACACAGTTTGCCTTTTGCTGCGATATTTTTTGCGCATCCAGGCTGGTTTGCCAGCCTGGGTGGGCTTTTTATGAGTGATCAGAGAGGAGCGGTTTTTACCGCTTGATACGTTTGAGATTCTGTGAAGATGCCTTTTCACCGGCGGGTCCACCTAGCTTACCTTGCTACATCTAATTCAATGTAATGACTTATAATTATTGAAGGTTTTCGTTTCGTGACATGGCGTCACTGGAACAAAATGTCCATTGCTAACTGTAGACTGCCTGACTGGCACGCAAGAGGAAGAATTTATGTATCGCGTTTTAGAAAACGAAGTATTGGCTCCACAAGTTCACCGCATGGTCATCGAAGCACCCCGGATTGCCAAAGCACGTAAGCCGGGTCAGTTTGTCATCATCCGCTGTGATGAAGGGGATGAGCGTATCCCGTTGACGATTGCTGATGAAAATCAGGAAGCCGGAACCATCACTATTATTGTTCAGGCTATTGGTGACGCTACTAAAAAGATTGTCAGCCGTACCGAAGGTGAATTCATTCGCGACGTTGCTGGTCCTTTAGGTAAAGCAACCGAGATTAAAAACTTCGGTAAAGTTGTTTGTGTTGGTGGTGGTGTTGGTACTGCCGTTCTTTTCCCTCTTGCCAAAGCTTTAGCCGCTGCTGGGAATGAAGTCACTACCATTATTGGTGGCCGTACTGAGCCACTGGTTATTCTGCGCGAAGAACTGGGTGCCTTCAGTAAAGAATTGCTCGTTACTACCGAAGATGGTTCTTTAGGTAGCAAGGGTTTTGTTACCACTCCACTGGCAGAAATCCTAGAGGATGACGCCCGCAAGCCAGATGCTGTTTTTGCTATCGGTCCAGTTCCAATGATGAACGCTATCTGTGAGCAGACCAAGCCTTACGGTGTTCACACCATGGTCAGCCTTAACCCGATTATGGTTGATGGTACCGGTATGTGCGGTGGTTGCCGTGTTACCGTTAATAATGAAGTTAAGTTCGCTTGTGTTGATGGTCCTGAGTTTGACGGTCACCTGGTTGACTTTAAAGAATTGTCTGCTCGTCAGCAGCACTATGTTAACGACCAGCATGACCGCTACGGTTGCCGTATGGATACTGGCGGCAATGAAAACAACCTGACTCCTAAAGAGCGTATGGCAATTAAGCGTACTCATATGCCAGAGCAGGATGCCGAAGCACGGGCTAAAAACTTTACCGAAGTTAACCTTGGCCTGGCCGAAGAAGCTGCTGTTCAGGAAGCAAAGCGCTGTCTGTTGTGTAAGACTCGTCCTTGTGTTGCTGGTTGCCCGGTTGGCGTGCGTATTCCTGATTTCCTCGCCCGTGTTGCTGAAGGTCGTTTTGACGAAGCTGCAGAAATTCTGCGCGAAGATAATGCTCTACCAGCAACAACCGGTCGTGTTTGTCCTCAGGAAACTCAGTGTGAAGGTGTCTGTGTTCGTGGTAAAAACGGTGAGCCTGTTGCTATTGGTTGGCTCGAGCGTTTTGTTGCCGACTGGGCAGCTCAGAACATGGAAATGAAGGTTCCTGATATCACTCCAACAGGCAAAAAAGCTGCTGTTATCGGTTGTGGCCCTGGTGGCCTGACTGCTGCTGGTGAGCTGGCCCGTAAAGGTCACGATGTTACAGTCTTTGAAGCTCTTCACACCAGTGGTGGCGTTCTGCGCTACGGTATTCCTGAATTCCGTCTGCCAAAAGTTATCGTTGATCAGGAAGTTGCTAACTTGAGCGCTTTGGGTGTTAAGTTTGAGTACAACGTTATTGTTGGCCAGACCATCACTATTCCACAGATCATGGAAGAGTTTGACACCTGTTTCATTGCTAACGGTGCCGGTCTGCCGATCTTCCTCAACCTGCCAGGTGAAAACCTTAAGGGTGTTTACTCTTCTAACGAGTACCTGACCCGTGTCAACCTGATGGACGCCTACAAGCGTACCAGTACTACCAAGGTTGCTAAAGGTCCTGTGACTGTTGTCTTCGGTGGTGGTAACACCGCTATGGACGCTGCTCGTACTGCTAAGCGGATGGGCGAAGGACGCGTTATCCTTGCTTATCGTCGTACTAAAGAAGAGATGCCCGCCCGGGTTGAAGAGATCGCTCACGCTGAAGAAGAGGGGATTGAGTTCATGTTCCTCGTTTCTCCGCTGTCTATCGGTGGCACCGAAGATGGTTGGGTCAAGAGCGTCAAAATGCAGCAAATGGAACTTGGTGAGCCTGATGAGTCCGGTCGTCGTCGTCCGGTTCCGGTTGAAAATGGTGAAATTGAGCTGGAAGCTGATATCGTCATTATGTCCATTGGTACGACAGCTAACCCACTGCTGACCAGCACCTGTCCCGACCTGAAACTGAACAAATGGGGTAACATTGAGGCTGATGAAAATCAGATGACCTCAATGCCTGGCGTTTTCGCCGGTGGTGATATTGTCCGTGGTGGCGCGACTGTTATCCTCGCTATGGGTGACGGTAAAGTTGCTGCTCAGGCAATGGATGATTACCTGAAAAAATAAACCTGATTAGTTATAATAGGTGTAATAAAATGCCGCTGGAGTAATCCAGCGGCATTTTTTGTGTCTTTAATTTCAATAGATTTTACCCTGCTCATTAAATCCTCACGTAATCCTTGCACTACAGCAATATGCCTGAAGCACCCTATGTAATTTAAAAATAAACTTTTGTGGGGAGGATATTTATGAAACGCTCTTATTGGTTAATTGCGCTTCTATGTAGTGCTTCGTTATTGATTTTTTCCGGCTGCTCTGACGATGGTGATGATGGTAATAACGGGACTAACGCAGTGGATCAGGTTGTCTCTTTACAACAATTGTCCAGTACTGCTTCTCGTGGTTTTGATGCCAGTGCTGCAGAGATAGTCACTTTTGACGGTAACAATGAAAGGATGTTTGTGGTCAATGCTGATAATGGTCAAGTAGATGTTTTTGATGCCAGCGACCTGACTCATCCTGTACTAGAGGAAACCATCGATATTCAGCAATTGCTAGTGGATAATGGTGATGTAGCCAGTGTTGAGGTGGTTGGGGCCGTCAATAGTGTTGCTCTCAGTGGCAACCTGGTTGCTGTAGCGGTTGAAGCTAACCCAAAAACAGATGCAGGTTGGGTGGTGATTATTAATGCCACGACGTTTACTTACATTGATGCCGTGCAGGCTGGTGCTTTACCGGATATGCTGACCTTTACTCCTGATGGTAGCAAGATCGTTGTTGCTAACGAAGGTGAGCCTGACGAAGGTTATGTGAATGATCCTGAAGGAAGTGTGAGTGTCATTAATGTGACTGACTATTCAGTGACAAATATATCTTTTTCTGTTTCTGATCTTCCTTCCAACTACGCTGATACCATGATCATTGATGGTGTAGGTGCTTCTGTTGCTCAGAGTCTAGAACCCGAGTATATTACTGTTAGCGCCGACAGTAGCAGGGCTTATGTGGTGTTGCAGGAAAATAATGCCATTGCTGTAATTGATCTGAGTGACACCAGTGTTGACTCTATCTTTGGTCTTGGTTTTAAAAATCACAGTATTCCAGGAAACCAAATGGACGCCAGCCAGAAAGATGGAGTCAATATTCAAAGCCTGCCGGTTATGGGTATGTATATGCCCGATGCTATTACCAGTTACACTGTTGCTGGTAAGACCTACCTGATTACCGCCAATGAAGGTGATAGTCGTCAGGATTGGCTGGCTCCTGTCAGTGACCAGATAACTTGTGAATCTGCTGGCTACTTTTATGATGCAGCTGATCTTGATGACGATAGCGAGACCCTATGTATAGATGAATTCTCTGCTAAGGATTTTTATGACAGCGAGAATGTAACCTTGGTCGATAGTGAAGGGCAACGGCTTTTTGAGGTAAACGGCGGTTTTGGAGAAGACAACCAGTTGCGTCGTCTGAAGTTTTCCTATTTTACTACTGTGGCTATGAATGGCGGAACAGATTTTGATAAACTGTATGCTTATGGGGCACGTTCTTTTTCAATCTGGGATGCTGAGACCGGCAAGCAGGTGTTCGATTCTGGTAGTGATTTTGAGGTTATCACCGCACAGATTTTTGGTGAAGATTTTAATAATGACAATGCTGAGAACAGTGGCGATGACCGTAGCGATAACAAGGGCCCTGAACCTGAAGGTGTTACTGTCGGTATGATAAACGGTCATACCTACGCTTTTATCGGACTTGAGCGTATGGGTGGCATAATGGTCTACGACGTTTCCAACCCTTATGCACCTGACTATGTCATGTACACCAATAATCGTGATGTCAGCTATGATATCGATGGGATTAAAGATCTAGAAACAGACGCTGAAGTGATAGCTGCTATTACCGAAGCGGGTGACCTTGGCCCAGAGGGTCTAACATTTGTTTCAGCGGAAGATAGTCCAAATGGATACCCATTAGTGCTCGTAGCGAACGAAGTCAGTGGTACTGTTGCTGTGTACCAGGTTGATGTGACTTTGCTGGAAGATTAAGAGCTTATACCTCACTTACATAAAAAAAGACGGGTTCTTGATGGCCCGTCTTTTTTATCGTGGGAAGGCGTGCTTGTTGAGATAAAAAGAGTCTTATCGAGGCCTGGCTTTGGTTGGAGAGTATTGGCCATATTGAAATGGCAAATGGCTTTCTGAAGACAGTTGGCTTTTAGTTGTACTGCGCCAGGAGTTTGTCCAATTGCCCGGCAAAGCGTTGACGATCTTTTTTTGAGAAGGCCGCCGGGCCACCTGCTTCGATACCAACGCCGCGCAATGTTTCAAAAAAATCACGCATATTGAGCCGTTCCCGGACATTTTCAGTGGTGTATAGTTCGCCTCTGGGGTTGAGGGCTATAGCATCTTTAGCGATAACTTCTGCCGCCAAGGGAATGTCTGCAGTAATGACCAGGTCTCCGCAAGATAAGCTACGGACAATTTCGTTGTCTGCCACATCAAATCCCGCTGGAACAAGAACAAAGCTGATATTCGCCGCCCGCGGGATTTTCATCTGATGGTTGGCCACCAGAGTAAGAGGCAATCCGGTGCGACTGGCCGCGCGGAAGAGAATATCTTTAATAACCGCTGGACAGGCATCGGCATCAACCCAGATTTTCATTGAATAGTCCTAAAACTTTTTTAGCTATGGTTAGGCGATCTTTTCCGGATAATGAAAGGAAAGATCGAGTAGGTTGAAAAAGGAGTCGAGAAGCCGATAGGTAATTCCCCATAACGGCTTCGTACTCCATTCTTGCAAATGAACAACCGGATGCTGCCGGTCGGTACCGCGATGATGGAAATACATCAATTCGTTCCGTTCCGGGCTGAGCAGGGTTGAAAATGGTACCCAGAAGTAGTTTACCACTTCTTCATTCAGTTGAAATGGAACTTCTTTGTCCAGATGATAAACAAAGCAGGAAATCCGTACCGACAGGGTCAGAGCCGCCATATCATCACTTTGCCCAAGGAAATCTTTTTCTGCTAAAGTCAGACCGATTTCTTCCCAGGTTTCCCGCTCTGCTGCGGCCTTTGGTGAAATATCCGATTTTTCAATGCGCCCGCCAGGAAAACCAAGATCGCCAGACCATGGGTCATCCTCATGTTCAGCGCGTTGAATCAGCAACACCTCCGGTTCGGTTTTTCCGTTACGTAAAATAAGGGCAACCGCGGCCTGACGCTTAGCTGCAACGTTGATCTGTTGTGGTTGATGGACAGCTAAGCGTGCTTGAATGGCATCTATATTTAACTCACGTTGGTTCATTGTGTTTGGTTCAGGCTCTGGAAACGAAGCGACATTCGCGAGTGTCCACTTTGATCTTTTCACCAGATTCAAGGTAGCCTGGCACCTGAACAGTGATTCCTGTTTCCAGGACTGCTTCTTTGGTTTGTGCCGTTGCGGTAGCATTTTTAATGGCAGGTGCTGTTTCAGTGACAGTCAGCTCGACCACCTGTGGTGCTTCGAGGGTAACTACCTGTTCGTTAAAAACGCCAAGGGAGACTTCAGCCCCTTCAAGCAGGTAACCTTTAACGGCGTCGTATAGTTCTCCACCAATCTCATACTGCTCGTAAGATTCCTGATCCATAAAGACGCCATTTTCGCCATCGCTGTAAAGAAATTGACCTTTACGACGGTTAAAGTCAGCTTCATCAAAGCGGTCTCCAGATTTGAAGGAACTGTTTAGAACCTGGCCGGTCATGAGATTGCGATATTTGGTTTTGACCAATGTGTTGCCTCCACGGGCTGTGGGAGACTGAAAAGCAACATCAATAACAATACATGGTGCTGCGTCCATTTGAAAAATAGCACCACGACGAAGATCACTGGCATTAATCATGATTTTATATATCCTTTTAAACGTAAAAAATTAATTGAGAATCGGGTTTTACCCAATTATCGCTGTAAGCGTCAAGTAACAAGGGGAGTCGGTGGAAATAATCTTACCAGAAGCTATCTGTTTTTTTAGCTGGTAGTGGCCGAGGATTATGGAGATGCTCCGGTGCGTTCGCCTTTGCCCGGCATTTACCACAGACGACGGTTGGCTGATTTGAACGTTTGTCAATCTCTTCCATTAAGCCTTTGGCCTTTAGTTCACACATTTTCAGTTTGCTGATATCTTCAGTCATGCACCATTGCTCCTACAAAAATTAAACGTAATACTTTCTTAGCTTTAGATTAATTGAAGCGTCTCTTATTGAAAGCGGTCACTACAAACTGAAAGTTCGACAATGAGCAAAATTGAGACGGTAAAAACGTATCAATATAATCTGCTCATAATACAATGATTTTTCTACTCAGGGCAAATGGAGATAGGCGTTAAATAATTACTAAAAATAATAAAAAGGAATCTACTAGTATATTTACTTGTTAGGATTTGTTAAGATACTACGTCGTAATGGTATAGCATGTCGTGTTTCGCTGAACGGTTCGGTTTGTCTGAAAATATTTCGCTGGCGAGTACTCATGATAAAAAAAAGCAGCATCAGCTCGTTGATGCATCATCATTACCTGAAAAGTGCTATTATTCCTGCTTTTATCCTGCAGCTTATCCTGCTGTTTGCTTATTTTACAATAAATCTCTACATCTCTCAGCGTAATCAAGCCCTGCAAATTACTGAAACGACAAACAGTATTCAGGAGATCTCTTCTCGTGAAGCCCGGATCCTGAATGGTCAATTACGCTCGGTAACGCAAAAAGCGCTGCTCTTACAACGCAACCATAACGATTTTTTCTCTCATCCTGATTACTGTTTTCTTCCTAACGATGAGCCCGAATTTGCTGTGCACCAGAATCAGGCATTTTATAAAAGTCTTGATAATGGTGGTGCCTCCCTCTATTACGCCAGTACGACCAAAATTGGCGAAAAGGAGTTACGTAAGGCCCGTTGTAGTGAAATGCTAGATCCACTCATGGTCGACATTGTCTCAGCTAATCCTGTTATTGTTCAGGCTTATCTGAACACCTGGGATGACATGAATCGTCTCTATCCATTTATGCCTGATGCTCCAGGGCAGTATGGCTCAGCTATTCATATGGAGGATTACAACTTTTATTACCTTGCTGATGCACAGCACAATCCCGAACGCTCACCGGTCTGGACAGGGGCTTATCTTGATCCCGCCGGACAGGGCTGGATGGTGTCGGTGATTGTCCCCATATACCGTGGTGATTTTCTCGAAGGAGTTAGCGGTATCGATGTCACCATAGCAACTTTTGTTAATCATATTCTTAATTTACAGATGCCCTGGGACTCTGGGGTCATGATGGTTGATGACAAAGGAACCATTCTGGCGATGCAGCAGCGGGCGGAAGAGATCCTTGGCCTTAGTGAACTGAAAGATCACGACTATCAGGAAAATATTAAAGAAACTATTGAAAAACCAGAGGATTACAATCTCTTCAGCGCCTTTGACGCAACCACCAATCAACAATTAGAGGAGATCTTCAACCGCAACCAGGCGATAGGTAATATAACATTAGCCGGTGTCGATTATATCATCAGTCAAGATGTTATTCCGGAAACCGGATGGCGCTTGTTTACTCTTATTGATCATCAACAAGTGTTACAGCCGATTAGTGATTTAAACCGCTTCAGTCGCCTCCTCGGCTATGGTGCTGCTGGCGGATTGCTGGTTTTCTTTATTTTATTCTTTCTGTTTCTGATCCGTAAAACACAGGAACTGACAACTCTTATTGCTGCCCCTATAGCCAAGCTTAGCGATGAAACTCAAGGTGTTGGACAGAGCCTTACTGTCCATACCTTTGAACCATCAGGAATCACCGAAATCGATAAGTTGAATCATAACTTCAGTCAGATGGTTAAGGTCTTGAAAGGGCGGACTGAAGACCTGATCGATGCAAAGATTAATGCTGAATCAGCGAACCGTTTAAAAAGCCAGTTTTTGGCTAATATGAGCCACGAAATTCGCACACCGATGAATGCTGTTATCGGCATGACCTACCTGGCCCTGCAAACCGATGATCTGAAGTTACAAAAAAAATATCTGAAAGATATTGAAAACTCAGGGGAACACTTGTTGGGTGTGATCAACAGCGTGCTCGATTTTTCACGTATTGAAGCGGGTAAAATTGATATTGATCATGTTGAGTTCCGTCTTGATGAGGTGATTAATCGTTTTGCATCGACCCTTGGGAAGTTAATGGACAGCAAGCCACTGTCATTTAATTTTTCCATCGATTCAAACATCCCGAATAACTTAGTTGGAGACCCGCTGCGGATTGGACAGATATTATTAAATATCGGCTCGAACGCAGTTAAATTTACTTCCCAGGGCGAGATTAAACTAAGTATCGCAGAGCTGGAACGTGATGATCAGCAGATTGTTCTTAAGTTTTGCATCAGTGATACTGGTATAGGAATGAGCCCTGATCAGCAACAGGTGGTTTTTGAAAGTTTCCAGCAGGCAGATATGTCAATTACGCGCGAATATGGAGGCTCCGGGCTTGGGTTGTCAATCTGTCATCGCCTGGTAACGTTGATGCAGGGTGAAATCGGGATTGAAAGTCGCCCCCACCAGGGCACGAAAGTCTGGTTCTCAGCGCCTTTTACAATTGGAAAAACCACTGAAATTGAGATGTCATTGGACAAAGAAGAGGAACGCAATATGTTGAAAGAACAACTGCAGCAGTTTTCTCACAAACGAATTCTTGTCGTTGAAGACAACAAGATGAATCAGTTGGTTGCTACTGCTATGCTGCGAGAATCGGGCTTTAGTGCCGATACCGCCGATAACGGTGAGATTGCGGTGCAGAAGGTTCACGAAAATAAATATGATCTGGTGTTGATGGATATGCAGATGCCGGTTATGGATGGTATCGCCGCAACCCGTACCATCAGGGCAAATCCTGATTTTAGGGATATGCCGATTATTGCAATGACGGCTAATGTTCTTAGTAGTGATCGCGACTTATGTCTAAAGGCAGGCATGAACGATTTTGTCGGCAAGCCGATTGAATTGAATCAGTTATGGGAAACTCTTTTAAAGTGGTTTAAGCAGGCTGATTCTCAAAAAACTACAGCAGGCACAGATCAGAGCTCTCTTGTGACGGGAGTCTTACCTAAGGCTGTTGAAGGTATTGATATCGCTCAGGGGCTGGACCGGGTGGCTGGAAAAGAAGCCGTTTATCTGGAAATGTTGAAAAAATTCCTGGCTGGAAATAATCGCACCGTCGAACGTTTAACCTTTGCTCTCGAGAATGATAACCGCGATGAGGCGATACTGCTGGTTCATACGGTAAAGGGTGCGGCGGGAATTATTGGTGCAGTAGACCTTAAGGAACATGCGACTGTCCTTGAAGCAAGCATTAAAGAAGGATGTTCTAAGGCTGAGTGTGAAGCAGAAATAAATGGGTTTACTGCCAGTTTACAAGGAATTTTGGAACAGTTGGAAAAGGCGTTGAACGGTTAATATGAGCTGTTGCGATTATAAACCGGACTTACCTTTACCGGGAACCGGACGTTTATTGTGCTGTTTGCGGTAGACGCCGTCGCGGCCTCGGGTATAGGTGGCTGAATCTTTTTTCATGGCCTGTTTATATACAGTATTGAACGCCGGTTTATTTGGTTGTGGTTTTCTGATTGGAGCCTGAGGCGCAACGACGACAGGCCCGGGAGGAGGATCCTCCGGGCCGATAAGAACATCGAGTAACGAGTTTAAAAATTTATTAAATTTCTGTTGAGGATCGAGCCGGGCTTTGGCTGTACTGCCTGGCTTTTCCTTCTCCTGGCGTGCGTGTTCAATGCCAAGCTGTTTGTCATATTTGGCCCGTGCTACCGGATCAGATAGGACTTTGTACGCCTGGTTGACCTGCCGGAAAAGTTCTGCTGCCGCTTCCGAGCCGTGGTTCGCATCGGGATGAAAACGCTTGGCCAGGCTACGGTAAACTGACTTTATCCGTTGTTGATCAGCATCGGGAGGGATGCCGAGTAGCCGGTAATAATTTAATGCCATGGAACTTCAGCTTTCCTGTCGGGTTGATCAGCGATCTTTAACATGAGTTGTCATCATGCAAAAGTCATGGTGTCTTTGTTCTCCCCGTCCATGGGACTGCTAGCGGGATTTACATACCGCTTCCTCTGCTCAGCAACAGCCCTCATTGCCTGTTATGAGACCTTTTCGACGGGTGACCTCTCAATATTTACCTCTATTTTAGCTATGCTGAAAATTAATTTCGACATCCTGACGGTGAGTGGGGTCGATCTGCCATAATTCGCGGACAGGAAAGTTAAACAGCCGAGCAATAATGACATCGGGGAATTGCTCAAGCCTGGTGTTGTAAATCGTCACCGAAGAATTGTACAGTTCACGGCGGTCAGCAATCTGGTCTTCAATTTCTGTTACTCTGTTGCTGAGCTGACGGAAGCCTGTATCGGCTTTTAAATCAGGATAACGTTCAACGACCATGAAGAGCGATTTTAGCGTGTCGGTCAGCATGTTTTGAGCGGCAAGGCGTTGCTCGTCATTGCTGGCTGAGTTCACCATGGAGCGCGCTTTCACGACCGCTTCGAGGGTTTTCTGTTCGTGCTGCATGTAGCCTTCGCAGACCTTGATAAGCTTTGGCAGTTCATCAAAGCGTTGCTTCAATAAAACGTCAATATTGCTCCAGTCTTGATTAATATTATTTTTCAGCGCGATAAAGCCGTTGTAAATAATGACAACGTAGATAACGATTCCAAGCAGAATTAACAGTAATACTCCAAGTGTGATCCAGCCAGCCATCGCAATACTCCTTGGTCAAAGTAGACTTGAAAAGATCTTTGTAATACATGTTAAGCTAAACTGCTTAGCATGAGATAAATAGCACATCCGGTTATGACTCCAGCAAGCATAAACAATATCAAGCTATAGGTTTGGTACTGGGTCGTTAAATGATCCTCAGAATGAGTCTCTGAAATGATCAAAGGTCGCCCTTTATGTTTGCTGATAACAATATGTTCTTCCTGTTTTTTTCGTCTGTTGTTGGCGAGAGACTCCTGAAATAGTTGGTGCTCAATATCGCTGCGGGCGCTATCCCATTCGTCAGTGCTGATATTTCCATCGCCATCAGTATCATATTTTTTCAGTTTATGCGGGTTTTGTTTTAGCTCTCGTAGGGCTTTTTGTTTACGTTCATTCAAAGTCGGTTCCGTTGACTTTTTAATTGCTGCATAGCCAAGAACATAGAGCAGGGTGCCTTCAACAATGACTTCTTCAACCCATTTCTCGTTGCTGTCAGAATCAACATGAAAGAAACCGACCTGACCAGGCATCCCTTCCTGGCGCGAACCAGCTTTAACCCGACAGCTAGAGGGATCAATCTCAATCCGTCCGGTATCATCTTCCAGATAAAAAGGAACATGGTGGCTTGATGCGACGCTGGAAACTTCCCAATTATTATTTTTCCCACGCCGGTAGCGAGTCAATTTGTAATAGGCGCAGGCACAATGAGTCATAGGTGAAACCAGAGCATACTTGCGGATTGCCTGGCCTTTAACTTCAACCATTCCCATGGCGACGGATCGTACTCTGCTGGTTGGGGTGTTTTCTATCTGCCGTTTTATGCGTAAAAAGTAAAAACCATACCAGAGCATGAACAGTGCAAATGTCAGGGGCAAAAGGCCACTGGAAAATGCCTTGGCAATAAGGGCTTTAAGCGTGTTGCTGTGATCAAGTTGTAGGGTTACAATAATCAGTCCGATAACCAGGCCACCACTTGATCCGAACCAGAATGTTGGTGTGTTCCAACGTTGTCCACTGTTTCCTGTTGGAGGTGCAGGTAATCCAATGGTACTTTCCTTTTTAGTCTCATTCTCAGCGGGTTTGTCTGCTTCTGCATTGATTTCACTGGCGATAGTTTTAACGATTTCATTCGCCAGAGGTTCTGCTGCTATCGTCCCCGTTGCTGCCATTAGAGAGGTTGATAGTGCCGTAAGATCCAGATCTTCCTGGCGCTGCTCCTTATTTGTTTTGCCGGCCTGAACGACATCCGCCATTAACCAACCATAGCGGGTCAGGCTGTTTAGATTCTGACGTAATATCTCGGGATCTTCAGGATTATCTTTATTCAGGTTGCAGCCTGGTAGGCTCACTAAACCAAAATCTGTGTGTAATGTCAGTTCCGCTGCATACTCGTTGGTCATTACATCAAGTACAGCTTTTAGGTTCTGGCGACTACTTAAAGTAGACTGCTCACCTAAGCCTTTGGGGTCAAACTTGCCAGGAAATATTCTTACGCCATCGACAATTAAATTGTCCTTGTTGAGCAGGTATAAATCGAGAACCGGCATGCCTTGGAGAATGGTTTGAAAAACCTTATCATCCTGGATATGCTCGATATTGTCGCGCCCCCTGTAGGCGTGACTGTTTAGCAGGTGCTTAACGCTTTTTGTTGCCAGTTCTCCGGACAGATCGGCAAAAATGGCCAGAACTTTTGCTTCTTTTGGAAAGCAAACGGTTTTTTTAAGACAGGTAAAAGAGAGGTTGTCGGTGTTTTTCTGCAGAGATTTAATCCGTTGCGGGGCAAATGCAGGTTTTGATGGTGTGATAAGCCAATGAGCAATGTTAAAATCAACCAGACAAAGAGCTATTTTCTCCAATGTGTCCAACGGACCCTTGGCTAACAGGGATAGACCTCTGCCCAGTAAGCGTTGCCGACACTGATAGATATCGAGCTTGAAGTTGACAGCAAGTTGCTTCAATAGACTCTGAAAATCTTCAGGAGGCTGTGCTGATTGTTCGACAATGAGGTAGTAGATATTTTTCATAATATTGATTCATTTAAGTAATGTAACGATAATGTAGGGTACTTTTAAGATTAGAACAAGTTTAAAATTACTGGTTAGCGATTAGCGGACTAACTTAGAGCAGGGCGGGATTGCAATGCAGATTATATCATGTAAATTTACTGAACAGGCTGAGGCTATACTCGATATCTTCAATGAAGCGATCGCTAATACGACAGCTCTTTATGCCTACGAACCCAGAACCAAGGATTTTATGGCTACATGGTTTGAAGCCAAAGAACAGGAAAATTTTCCTGTAATCGGTTGTTTGACTAACAGTGGAGATTTGGCCGGTTTTGCATCGTATGGGCACTTTCGCCAGTGGCCTGCTTACAAATACACCGTTGAGAATTCTGTCTATGTCAACAAACTGTACCGTGGGCAAGGTGTCGGAATAGCTTTAATGCGGGCATTGATTGCGAAAGCCTGTGAGCAGGATTATCACACCATGATAGCTGGGATTGATGAAAAGAACAGTGCCAGTATTGCCTTGCATGAAAAACTTGGTTTTTTCCACTGTGGCACAATTCAACATGCTGGCTATAAATTTTCGCAGTGGCAAAATCTGGCCTTTTACCAGTTATTGTTGTCAACTCCTGAATATCCGCAAGAAGGGTAGTGCGTTCGATGGAAAAATCACCTTTGCTCTATTTTGCTTATGGCTCAAATATGTCGGTCCCTCGTATTCAGGCGCGCATTCCTGGCGCTGAATATGTTGCTCTTGCTCGCTTAGTTCGTCACAAGCTAACCTTTTCTAAACCCGGGATCGACGCTTCAGGAAAATGTGATGCTGTCTTTACTGACTGCGAGAAGGACGCTGTCTATGGCGTTGTGTATCGAATTTCTGCTGCCGATAAAATTGTTTTAGATGGTTATGAAGGGTTGGGGGCTCATTACCTGACTAAGCCTGCCATAGTTTTGGCTGAGAATGGACAGGCCTTTGAGGTTTTTTTGTATGTGGCGACACAGCGGATAGAGAACCTGAAGCCATACCACTGGTACAAAAAGCATGTTTTACATGGTGCGCAGGAAGCTGGAATGGCAAAGGAATACTGTGATCAGATTGCCGCGATAGTTGCTGTAGATGACCCGGATGATGACCGCAATAAGCATGAAATGGCTATCTACAGTTAGTTCCTGTTTAGATCGTTCTCTCTTTTACGATTTCATTGTTCATCTTATTCGCCCCCCCTATTCGTAAGCTCGCTTCCCCCCCTTATGGAATAAGGGAGGATTGAGAGGGCTGTCTCAGTGAAAAATCTTTATTTCACTATGCTCGAAAAAATTTCAAACTTAATGCTGTGGCGCCGGAGGTGGTCCCTGTAGGCCAGGTCGCTTACCAGGCATCATTCTTTCTGTTTTTGGTGGCTCTGGTTTAAAAAGGAACCTTAACTCAGCATTAATGATCTGATTTTTCTGTTCTTCTGTTAGTAAATTTCTGATTTTGTAAGTCGTTTTAGCTCTAAGGACCATCAGCTCAACATCGATATCTGCAACTTTCTTAGCGGCTTTTCTGAACTCATCCTCGTCAAATGTCCCCTGCTGTTCCATTTTCATAACCGTTTCACGCGCTTGCTGAACTTTTTCTAAGAGCTGCTTCGATTCATTTTCGGCACTGCTTTGCAATCCTTTAATTTGTTCTTGCTGCTCAGTCGATAACTGTATGCCCATTTGTCCTGGCATTTCCGGGCCATGCATCATAGGGGGAGGGTTCATCTGTTGAATATTACAAGGCATGGATCCTTGCTGCATAGGTGGGGCATCAGGAAAAGCATAGGCTGAGGTAGTTAAGAAACCGCAAATAGTCAGTCCGATCATTAAGCGACGGATCATAGTTTATCCTCCAAAAAAGAAAAATGATTGATCTTTGTTTATACGGAAGATAGTGCAGGAATGTGGAAGGATTATGGAAAAAAATGACAAGTTTTAAAAAATATAAATTTTACCAATATTCGATTTGTGTTCAGGGGAAGTATTTGAAAAAATGCCCCCTCCCGATGAGAGATCAGTTATCCTGCTGAACTGAGCAGAAATTTAGTGAAACTATTTATAATCAGAAAAAATTGTATAGCCAAAAATAATATTACCCATATAACCGTTATCATTTGGCTGTGTTTAACTCTTGCGCATACGTTAACTTAAGATTCTGTTGTCAGGGTTATAGCCTGCCGTTGATAAATTTATTACAAGAAAATATTGGCGTTTTGAACGCAAAAAACATAATATGAAATGATGATTGTTTTGATTCAATGTCGTGCCTGATCAATTGTCGGGCATAATATGCAATAGGAACTACAATGGAAAATATCGCTAGTCCGGTACAACGGACCAGATTGCATGAGCAGGTTGCCCGCACCCTGAGTCTTAAAATTATACGTAGAGAGTATGAACCCCTGTCATTATTACCTAACGAAGACGAATTGTGCCAACAATTTGATGTCAGCCGTACTGTCATCAGAGAGGCGATCAGGTTTTTAGACGCTAAAGGGTTAGTTCAGGTCCGACCACGCATTGGCACCCGCGTTTGTGACCCTTCCCACTGGATCTTAAATGATTCTGTCCTGCTGAAATGGCGGATTGAAGCTGATCTGGATATCGATCTCATCAAGGATCTGGTTGAATTACGTAGTATGATTGAGCCTATGGCTGCCGGTTTAGCAGCCGAACGCGCTTCCGATGAAGAAATTGAGCAACTCAATCAGGCTTTTGAAGCCATGAAAATAGCAGAAGATCTAGATGCTCAGATTGAAGCAGATATGCGTTTTCATTTGGCTATACTGGAATCATGCGGCAATGAGTTGGTCGTTAGCTCGTTACGACCAGTTATTGAAAGTACATTAGGATCTATCTTCAGACGTTACATGGAATTCGATGCCGCCAAAAAATCGTTACGGGTTCATGGTGAGGTTGTCGCTGCGATAAAAAGCAGAGACAGTCAAAAAGCGCAAATCGCAATGGAAAACATGATTACCTACGCCGCTAAAGATTTCGAGGCAATTGAAAAAGTAAAACAGGATTTGTTGTAAACTTGTCCTTCCCTCTATTTATTTGCAGGGTATATTGCTGATATTACACAAATAACGCTATATTCCCTGCAAATCTTTCATTATTTTCTTCTTTTTTAATCAGACTAAAAAATATCTCTGCAAAATCTGAGAATTCTTTGCAAAAAATCTGGTTTGTACTAGAATGATTTCCATATTTTGGATTCTGTAATTTTGTCAGGCAGGATCCCTTTTTATTATTTTCCTATCTATAAGGAGAAATTATGTCTGAGAGAGATTGTCAATGTCACGGATCGATGCCAACCGGTGCTGCTTTACTTCATGACCCATTATTGAATAAAGGAACTGCATTTACTGAGGAAGAGCGCGAGGCCTTTGGCCTGAAAGGGCTTTTACCTCCACAGGTTGTGACCATCGAAGAACAGGTTGAACGAGTGCTCGGGAATTACCGTAGCAAGCAGACGGACCTTGAACGCTACATTCACTTGGCGAGTTTGCAGGATCGTAACGAAACGTTATTTTATCGTATCCTGATGGAAAACCTTGATGAAATGATGCCTATTGTGTACACCCCGACGGTTGGTCAGGCCTGCCAGAAATTCGGCCATATTTTTCGTCGCCCACGGGGACTTTATCTGTCTATTAAAGATAAAGGCAATATTGCTGAAATTCTCAAAAATTATGAAAGTAGCGATGTGCGCGTCATCGTCGTGACCGATGGCGAACGAATTCTTGGTCTGGGAGACCAGGGAACTGGTGGCATGGGGATTCCAGTTGGAAAACTGGCTCTGTACACCGCTTGTGCAGGTATTTCTCCTGCTCAATGCCTGCCTGTAATGCTTGATGTTGGTACTGAAAACGAAGGATATCTGGGTGATCCTCTTTACCTTGGTCTCCGTCAGCATCGTGTTCGTGGGCAGGAATATGATGACTTTGTTTCTGAATTCCTTAACTCCGCAACTGAGCGTTGGCCAAATGTTCTGGTCCAGTTTGAAGATTTTGCCAACCAGAATGCCTTCCGTTTATTAGAGCAATGGCGCGATAATATCTGTACTTTTAACGATGATATGCAGGGAACAGCTTCGGTGACCTTGGCTGGTTTATTGTCTGCGTTACGCATCACTAAAAAGACCCTGCGTGAGCAGAAAGTGTTGTTCCTTGGTGCGGGTGAAGCTGGCATTGGTATTGGCGATCTGATTGTGTCAGCCATGGTGGATGATGGCGATACCCTCGAAGAAGCACGTAAAAAGTGCTGGTTTGTCGATTCCAAAGGGCTGATCGTTAAGGAACGGGATAACCTGGTAGAGCATAAACTCAGATATGCTCATGACTTCCCGTACCAGAAAACCCTGCTTGATGCTATTAAAGCACTTAAACCGACAGCGATTATCGGTGTTTCAACTATTCCTAAGACTTTTAATCAGGAAGTTATTGAGACCATGTCTGAGATTAATGAACATCCGATCATTTTCTCTTTGTCAAATCCAACGTCTAAGTCTGAGTGTTCGGCAGCAGAAGCATATGACTGGTCTAAAGGCAAGGCCGTTTTCGCCAGCGGCAGCCCCTTCCCACCACATGTTCTGGATGGTAAAACATTTGTGCCTGGACAAGGGAACAATGCTTACGTCTTCCCTGGCATCGGGTTAGGTGTTGTTGCTACCAAAGCGAAACATGTCACCGATCGTATGTTCTCACAGGCGGCCAGAGCTCTGGCGGAACAAGTGCTTGAAAGTGATCTGGAAATGGGCCGGATTTATCCTGCCTTGTCTCGGATTCGCGAAGTATCTGCTCATATCGGTGTTGCTGTTGCTGAAGAGGTCTTTAAAGAAAACCTCGCTAGCATTGAGCGCCCAGCAGATATGCTGGAGCATATTAAGGCTAGTCAGTGGCAGCCAGAATATGAGTCTTATCTGTAATCAGTTTTAGCGACAGTGAAAACAACAAAGGCCTTCGGAAATCCGAAGGCCTTTGTTGTTAGTAGTCGATTTTTTGTCTGAGCTGCTTTTTCTGGCCTTGCTGTTTCTTGTTGTCAAGCCGTTTGGTTTTTGAGCCTTTGGTTGGCTTTGTTGGTTTTCTGGTGGCTTTAACTTTCAGCGCATTAATGATGAATAGCTTGAGCTGTAGCAAGGCTTGCTCGCGGTTTTGCAATTGGCTACGCGCCTGTTGGGATTTAGTAATAAACTCGCCACTGTTAGTAAGGCGGCTGTCGTTGCTTACCAGCAAACGTTGTTTAATTGCTTCCGGCAGTGATGACGCTTGAATATCAAAGCGTAATTGTATTGCGGTGGATGTTTTGTTGACATGTTGTCCGCCTGCACCTTGGGCGCGAATTGCCGTCAACGAAATTTCTGTTAAAGGGATGCTGAGACCAGCACGAATTTCAAGCTGTTCCATAATGAAGATACCGATTATCTAATGTGATCATGAATATTTTGTCATGACAGGTATAGCGTAAATAAAAACTCCCGCCAATATAAATTGGCGGGAGCATATGTCATTAGTTTCTTTTTATTATTTCTTTTCAGTATTTGCCAAAGTCATCGTCATCAAGCTTAATCACCGGTTTGGCGGGTGTGTTGCCCCAGGTATCATCAGCCTTGGTCGCTGTTGGTGATACCGGTTCAGGAAGAGGCTGAGTCGGTACGGGTTTTTGTTGAACGGGAGTGACTGGCGCGCTTAACGTAGGGGCAACCGTCCTGGTTGACGCTGCGGGTAGGGCAGGTGTTCTGCCGATTAACGTGAAGCGACCCATCATATCCATCAATTCAGTCGTCTGGCCAGAAAGCTGCTCAGCAATAGCGGCACATTCTTCAGACGTTGATGTGGCTCTCTGGTTCACGTCATTTAGCTGTACCAGCCCTTCATTGACTTGTCCGATGCCCTGTGACTGTTCCTGACTTGCCGCTGCAATTTCGGCGACCAGATCAGAAACTTTGGTCACTCCTGTGACGATCTCAGCCAGGCTGGTTGCGGTTGACTGTGCTATTTCCGCACCATTATTGGTCTTTTCTACCGAGCCCTGAATTAATGCTGTTGTCTCTTGGGCCGCTTTAGCACTCCGAGCCGCCAAGTTACGGACTTCCTCAGCGACGACAGCAAAACCTTTACCATGTTGTCCCGCGCGGGCTGCCTCAACTGCTGCATTTAACGCCAGAAGATTGGTTTGAAACGCGATTTCATCAATCACTTTAATGATTTTGCTGATATCCTGTGACGAGTTTTTAATTTCATCCATGGCAACTACCATGGATTGCATCTGCTCGTTCCCTTTTTGCGCCGCATCTCTGGCTTCAATAGACAGCTGATTGGCCGCAGTTGCATTGGCGGCATTACTGGTTGTCTGTTCATTCATCTGGACCATTGATGCTGAGATTTCTTCCAGAGCCGCTGCTTGTTGGGTTGCACCATTGGCCAAAGAAGAACTTGTTTCGGCAACCTGAATAGCTCCAGATGAAATTTGTTCACTGGCTTCTGTGACGGTGCGCATTGTTGTTGTTAAACCGGTACTGGCATTTTTAAGAGGCTTCGCAATAAGTCCTTTCGCCTCAAAACTGAAATCACCACCAGCCAGGCGGTTAAAAGCTTCAAGAACTTCACCCTGCAAATTGTCGGCAAAGCGGTTCAGTGATTGTGCCAAAACGCCAACTTCATCGGTCCGTTTGGTATCAATACGGGTTGATAGGTCTCCTTGTTCAAGGCCAATTAGCATATTCATTGATTTACGTACCGGGCGGATAACTGCGCGGGTAATGAACATGGCGAGGGATCCCCCCAGAATAATCAGAAGTGCGATTAGTGTCATACTTGACCAGGTCACGGTTGAAGCCAGTGCCGCATCGGCTTCTTTGAGGGAATGGATAATTTCGAAAGCACCGTGCATTTCGCCAGTTTTCCAGTTCTCCATAGTCGCGCCTGTCGGATCAACACCGTTATTATTACCCCAGTATTGTTGCGATTTATCTGGACTGCCATGGCAGTAGAGGCAACTATCGGTCAGATAAACCGCTCTAAAATAATGTACAGTGCGCGTGTCTTCGTCTATTTCATAATACTCACTTAAATTATTGTCACGCATGGTATTGAGGGCAGTGGTTTCCAACGGATCTGGAGTATTATTGCTATTACGGGGATGGAACTTCGGTACTTTGAAGATATAATCACCTTCTTTTGCTTTGCGCATCGCAGTATTCCAGGCTGATACCACAGGCACTGCAGCGAATATTTTCTCGTGCTCGCCATTTTCTGCCCAGCTTCTCATATCTTCGATCGTAAACAAGCCCTGTTTCCACTTTTCTTCCATTTCCATGCGGGTTGACTCAACAGTACGAGCCAGGGTGCGTGATTTATCAACAACTGTTTCAATAGCATTGTTTTTTTCATGCTCATAAAAAGAAACAAAGAGTCCAAGAAGGATGAGGGTTGGGAATAGGACGCAGCCAGCGACCAGTTTGGTTCTGAGAGACATTTTACGCATCGGTTTACCCCTGAAATGGCGAAAAAAGAAACATGAAATATGAAATATAAAAGTTAGGAAAGAATAATAAATAAATATTAGCAAACTATCAAGGTCTGATTAGAGGAAATTTAGTATTAAAATTGTAAACAATGGCACAAAGGCCCTAGTTATAAACTCAAAAGACCTCGTAGGGAAGTCACTACGAGGTCTTTTGGGGGTGGTACTTATTTATCGTGTGAAAAGTTAGTACTTGCCAAAATCATCATCATCCAGAGTGATAACAGGTTTCTTGTTAGGGGCTCCACCCCAGTTATCGCCAGGTGCGGCAGCTGTTGGTGTCGTCTTGGAGGAGCCTGGACTCTTTTGTTGACTTAATACTGGCTTTGCTGCTGAAGCAGGCCTTTTAGGCACAGGATGCAATGTTTTCTGGGGGCTGGCAGGAGGCATACCAGCTAATGTGAAGCGTGTCATCATCTCCATTAACGTATTGGTCTGACCGGAGAGCTCTTCCGCTATTGCAGCACACTCTTCAGAGGTTGAGGTTGCTCTCTGGTTAACATCATTAAGTTGGACCAAACCTTCGTTGACTTGAGCAATCCCTTGCGACTGTTCCTGGCTGGCAGCAGCAATTTCAGCGACAAGACTGGAAACTTTGGTAACACCAGTAACTATTTCGGCAAGAGATGTCGCAGTGGATTCAGCAATTTCAGCGCCATTATTGGTTTTTTCTACCGATCCCTGAATCAAGGCCGTTGTTTCCTGCGCTGCTTTAGCACTACGAGCTGCAAGGTTGCGGACTTCTTCGGCAACAACAGCAAAACCCTTGCCGTGTTGGCCCGCTCGGGCTGCTTCTACCGCAGCATTCAGAGCCAGTAGGTTAGTCTGGAAGGCGATTTCATCGATAACCTTGATGATCTTGCTGATATCTTGTGATGAATTTTGAATTTCATTCATGGCAATAACCATAGATTGCATCTGATCATTACCTTTTTGTGCTGCATCACGAGCTTCGACCGATAACTGATTTGCTGCTGTAGCATTGGTGGCGTTGTTGGTTGTCTGCTCATTCATTTCTACCATGGAAGCAGAAATTTCTTCTAACGCAGCGGCTTGCTGCGTTGCACCATTAGCCAAAGAAGAACTTGTTTCGGCGACCTGAATCGCTCCAGAGGTGATCTGTTCACTCGATTCAGTGACATTTTTAATGGTTTGAGTCAGACCACCGCAGGCATTTCTTAGTGGTTCAGCTATCAGTCCTTTAGCTTCAAAACTGAAGTCGCCTTTAGCCAGGCGGTTGAAGGCTTCAAGCACTTCACCTTGTAAATTATCAGCAAAACGATTTAATGCTTTTGCCAGCATACCAACCTCATCGTTTCGTTTGGTCTCAATACGGCGACTTAGGTCACCTTGTTCCAGACCAATTAACAGATTCATTGACTTCCGTACCGGTCGGATAACAGATAAGGTGACAAAATAGAAGATGGAGATCCCTAACAAGGCAATGAGTACGATCAGAGTTATACTTGACCAGCTCAAAGTAGAAGCCAGGGCTGCATCAGCTTCACTTAAAGAGTGAATAATCTCAAAGGCACCATGCATTTCGCCACTCTTCCAGTTTTCCATTTTTGCACCGGTAGGATCTATGCCTCGATTGTTGCCCCAGAATTGTTGTGATTTGTTAGGGTCACCATGGCAATAGAGACAGGTTTCAGTGAGGTAGACAGCTTTAAAATAGTGTACGCTTCGGGTTGCATCGTCGATAATGTAGTATTCTTCGAGATGTTGTTCTTTCATTTTATTGAGAGCCTGGCTCTCAAGGTTATTCGGATTGTTTTCAGGGTTACGGGGATGAAATTTAGGAACCTTGAAAATATAATTACCCTCTTCGGCTTTGCGCATCGCTGACTTCCAGGCAGAAACAACCGGAACGGCCGCCAATACTTTGTCATGCTCCCCTTGCTCAGCCCATTGTTTCATCTCTTCGACAGTAAACAGGCCCATATTCCATTTGTCTTCCATCTCCATGCGGGTTGATTCAACCGTGCGGGCAAGAATGCGCGACTTCTCAACGACTTCTTCAATGGCAGTGTCTTTTTCATGGAGGTAAAAACTGGTAAACAGTCCGAGCAGAATAAGAGTGGGGAAGAGGATACAGCCGGTAACGAGTTTGGTTCTGAGAGAGAGGTTTTTCATGGAAACTCCCTTGGATAAAATTCAACGGAAAGATATCGTAAAAATAGATTAGAAACTAACAATATTCTTTTATTGATGAGAGGTCAACGAAAATTAGAGGAGATTAAAAAAGACGCAGAAAATATTGAATATCTTCTGCGTCTCTAAGTTTTACGGGTAGGAGATAAAAAATTAACCGCCAAGGTAAGCTTTTTTGACCTCTGGATTGCCGAGTAACTCTTCACTGGTGCCTTCGGCAACAATGGTTCCGGTGTCGAGTACGTAACCCCGGTGGGCAAGGTGCAAAGCGAGATTAGCATTTTGCTCTACGAGCAAGATAGTCATGCCTTCTTCGTTAAGTTGTTTCAGTTTACGAAAAAGCTCATATTTTAAAACTGGGGCAAGGCCCATACTTGGTTCATCAAGCAATAAAACTTTACAGCCTGTCATTAGGGCCCGCCCGACCGCCAGCATTTGTTGCTCACCACCGGACAGTGATTCACTGCGTTGATCACGGCGTTCTTTCAAGCGTGGAAAGAGGTTAAAAATACGCTCATATTCAGCTTCGAGGTCAGCACCTTTTTCACGTGAATAGGTGGCGATCTTTAGGTTTTCCATAACGGTCAGGTTGCCAAAAATACGCCGTCCTTCAGGTGATAGGGCAAGGTGCAGGTCTTTGACGACATCGCTGGGTTTGGTTTTTAAAATCGACTCCCCTTTGAATTTTATCTCGCCACCGACAACCCGGGGGGCCTCTGGTGGCGGCAAGCGGGCAATAGTGTAAAGACTGGTGGTTTTTCCTGCTCCGTTAGCACCAATCAGGGTGACTATTTCCCCTTCATTAACATGAAAGCTAACGCCGTGCAGGGCCTGAATGTTGCCATATTTGACTTCGAGATTTTCAACTTGCAGAAGCATCAGATATTATCATCTCCAAGGTATGCGGAAATAACCGCTGGGTTATTACGAATGTCATCCGGATTACCATCAGCAATGGTTTCACCAAAGTCGATAACTTTAATCTGGCTACACAATTCCATGACAACATCCATATGATGTTCGATCATCCAGATACTGACTTTGAATGTGTCATGGATCCAGCGCACCAGCCTGATCAGATCTTTCACATCGGCCGAGTTCAGTCCAGCTGCGGGTTCATCCAATAATAGTAATTTGGGATGGCTCGATAAAGCACGAGCAATTTCCAATTTACGCTGGGTACCGTAGGGCAAATTCTTCGGATACTCACCCGCAAACCGTTTTAGGTCAAAAATCTCAAGTAACTCTTCAGCTTCTTGAGCAATTTCGTTTTCCCGTTGTTTATAGCGCTTGGTGCGGAGAATGCTTTCAAAAAAGCCGTAGCCGAGTTGGTAATGTTGTGCGACACGAATATTGTCGAGAACAGTCATGTCATTCCATAAACGAATGTTCTGAAACGTGCGGGCAACACCGAGACTGGTGACCTTGTGTGGTTTTAGACCTGCAGTGCTATGACCATTAACCAGAATTTGCCCTTCTGTAGGCTGATAGAAGCCACTGACCAGGTTGAATACGGTCGTCTTTCCTGCTCCGTTGGGCCCGATCAGCCCGGTAAGTTCACCGGGATTCAGAGTGACATTAAAGTCGGAGACCGCTCGTAACCCCCCAAACTGCTGGGTCATATTGCGAACTTCCAGAACCGGAGTTGTCTGCGTTTTGGTTTGAGCTTGTGTCATTATTTAAACCTGTAAAAGTTTTTCAGTTTGGGGAAAATATCTGACAGTTCGCGGTTGCCCATAATTCCTTCCGGGCGAAACTGCATGACAATAACCAATAACAGAGGGATTACGACCCACTTGATAACTCCTGCGGAGGGTTCCCAATCGGGAAAGACAAAAGTCAATGGTGAGGTCAGAACATCAATGATCGCCTGAGAGCGGAGTATTTCAAGTAGTCCGGTAAACAGAATCGCGGAAATAATGGCACCGGACAGAGAGCCCATACCGCCCAGGTAAACCATGACCATAGCTTCTGTTGATTTCAGAATATTAAATGACTGGGGATTAACGTAACCAATAATGTGGGCGTATAGGCCACCAGCACAACCAGCCAGCCCGGCAGCCAGCATAAAGTTGACGATTTTGATCTTGTTGGTGTTAACGCTCATAATTTCTGCTGCAACTTCGTCCTGGCAGATGGCGTTAACCCCTTTGCCATAAGTCGATGAGATAAAGCGACGGATGGCCCAGATGGTAAAAGTGGTGAACAGGATCACCCAAAACAACATCCATGGGCCGTCAAAAATGTCGATCATCGCCCAGACGGTATCTTTCATGCCCTGAAAACCACGGGATCCACCAATGAAATCCATATTTTCAAGAGCCGAGATAATCATGTAATTTACAGCAATTGAAATAATGGCAAGATAATCATCGCGGGTTTTAAATGAAGGAATAGAGACGAGCAGTGACGATAGGGCAGCGACAAAACCTCCAATCAACAGAATGATTGGGAAGGCAATAAAAACAGCGCCACCAGGGAGCAAGGGATCACCAAACTTGGAACCAAAACAGAACACTGAGAGGATCGAAGAAATATAGGCACCAACGCACATAAAGGCTGCGTGGCCACAGGTAAATTCACCCATGTTACCATTGACCAGGTTTAAGCTGGTCGACATGATGATATTAATGCCGATAGTCATGACGACAATTTGCACATAACCATCGATCAAGCCAAAATGAGCCAGCAAAAGTAGAGCTATTGCGAAAATACCGAGAAACAGGTTGAGAGAATATTTAGTCATGATCGGAGTTCTCCCAACTATATTTTGGTTGATTGTGGCATACCGAAGAGTCCGGTCGGTTTGATCCACAAAATCAACAACAAAATGGTAAAGGCAAACAGGTCGCGATAGGTTGATGGAAAGATAGAAACAACACCAACCTCAATAAAACCGAGCAGAAAGCCACCGACAAAGGCTCCTTTAATATCACCAATGCCACCAACAACGGCAGCAATAAAAGCCTTCCAGCCGATCAACATACCCATGAAGGGTTCTAGGACCGGGTAGCTCATGGCAAACAATAGCCCTGCCAGTCCAGCAAAGCCAGATCCGAGAATAAAGGTAAAGACAATGATATTGTCCATCGGGATACCCATTAGCGGAATGGCAAATTTATCGTAGGAAATTCCGCGCATTGCCATGCCAATACGGGTTTTGGTGACCACCCACTGGAGAAACAGAAAGACAATAATGGCAGTGAAAATGACCAGCACTTTCAGGTTGGTAATGGTGATACCACCGACGTGCCAGATCGATTTTTCAATCAATTCAGGAAATTTAAGCCGGCTTGCACCAAGTACAGCAAGGTTAGAATACTCAAGGATCAGGCCACACATCAGGGCGGTAATGACAACGTAGAGGCGATGCGCGCCTTTGCGTCTTAGGGGCCGGTAAGCAATCCGCTCAAGGGTGACACCAACGCAGGCCGTTAGCAGCATCGTTAATGGTACGGTTAAGGCGAAAGTCACAGCTGGTGACAGGCCAATAACTGGTTTAAGCAGAAAACTGGCAATAAAGAACGAGATGTAGGCCCCAACCATAAAAATGTCGCCATGGGCAAAATTTATCAGCCTGAGTACCCCATAGACCAACGTATAGCCAAGTGCGATGAGGGCATAGAAACTGCCCCATTGCAGGGCGTTCAAAATGTTTTGAAAAATGAAATCCACTGAGGTCCTTCCTTGCGAGTCGTCATTGATCGTCTAAAAGGTTAACGGTAAAACCTGGAAGTGTAGTAACCGGGAATATATGAATAATAAAGCGGGGGCCTGAACGACCCCCGCCTGAGCAAAATTAAACCAACATAGAGTTAAGGGCAAACAGATTCTTCGAAAACAAATTGACCTTGATCAGAAATTTTAACCACAACAGCACATTTGATCGGGTCGCCTTCGGCATCGAATTTAGATGAACCGGTGATGCCATCAAATGATTTGATTGCTGCGAGTCCGTCACGTACTGCTTTGCGCATTTTGCGAGGGCTACGTTCAACTTTACCGGCGTTTTTAATCCCTTCGACCAGCAGGCCGATAGAGTCCCAGGTCAAAGCTGCGTAGTCAGCTGGTTCTGAACCGTATTTTTCAACGTAACGATCAATGAAAACCTTGGTTGCGCCTTTCGCACCAGCAGCAGCGTAATGAGTAGAGAAGTATTGGCCGTAACATTCGTCGCCACACAATTTGATCAGGTCAGGAGTACCCCAGGCATCAGATCCCATAAATGGACCTTTGTAACCAAGGTCACGAGCCTGTTGAACAATCAGGGCAACCTGGTTGTAGTTGTCAGGAACAAAAATAAAATCAGGTTTTTCAGCAATGATGGTCGTCAACTGAGCTGAGAAGTCCTGATCCTTGGTACCGTGTGATTCAAACGCAACGACAGGGCCAAGACCTTTTTTCTCCCAGGAAGCTTTAAAAATTTCAGCGAGCCCTTTGGAATAGTCATTGGAGATATCAAACAGAACCGCTGATTTTTTAGCACCAAATTTTTTAGCGGCAAAGTCGGCAGCAACCGGGCCCTGGAAGGGGTCAAGGAAGGCGGCACGGAAAACCCAGGGGCGGTCCTTAGTGGTGTCGGGGTTGGTGGACCATGGAGAGATCATAGGTACTCGGTTGTCATTACAGGTACCACCGGCAGGAACAGCCTGCTTAGAAGAGTTAGGACCGATAATGGCGACAACTTCTTCCTGCTCAATCAGTTTAAGGGCTGCACTGACTGCGGATTCTGCTTTGGATTCGTTATCCATGTAGACAAATTCGAGCTGATATTTTTTGCCACCAACCTCAAGACCTCCGGCACCATTAATGTCAGCCAGGTACATCTCAGCTGCATTTTTAGAACCTTCCCCAACTTCAGGAATATCTCCTGTCAGGGGCAAGTTAAAGCCAATTTTAATCGTATCAGCAGCGAGAGCTGGTAGGGCAAGTAAGACGGTGAGAAGCAGGGTGAGCATGGTACTTGAAATACGTTTCATAAGACCTCCTTGAATAGGATAAGAAAACGGTTTTATCATGCTGCAGGGGGGAAATAAAAACCGCCTGCCGGTTGTTGTGTTTCCGGTTGTGGGCGGCGTCTTTGCTCGACCATTGAAATTACTGTGAACTGTTTTCGTCCTTGAAAACAACAGCCCATATTTTTTTTCAAAATTGTAAAAAAATCAATAAATTTTATTATTGTGCAAGGTTTCGATTATAATCCAGTATCGTGCTGGTCGCTATTCTCAAGAATAATGTCATAAAAACTGAGAAAAATTGTAAACAATAATTTATTTCTTGTCACTCACAATTCTTTTGGCTGATAGGATAATTATTATTTACTGCAGTTTTGAGTATCTGGAGTTGGTAAAAAATGAGGAAAAATCGTTGCCGGCTGGGTATACTTTAGATGTTTATACTGGCATACGTTGCAAAAAATCGGGCAACCTGCCATATTTTGGTTTGAATTTTTCTGATTTGTTGATCAGTGATTTATTTTATTTTTTCAAGGAATATGTTTCATGGCCCCTAGACCCCGAAAACCAAGAACCTGTTGCCCCAGTCGTCGTCCGTCTGATCTGGTTTTTAAGCCGGCCGGCATGCCTATGCCTAAATTGAAAGGCTTAGAGCTTGAAGCTGATGAGCTTGAAGCCATGACCCTGTGTGACCGGGATGGATTAACTCAGGCTCAGGCTGGTGAGCAAATGGGAATTTCACGTGGTACCATTCAGCGCCTGGTTACTAGCGGCAGGAAGAAGGTCGTCGAAGCTCTGGTGACAGGTTACGCTTTGGTCATCAAGCCTCATGAAGATTAACTCGTTTTCAATTTAAAAACTGGAAAGTTTCAATTTAGAGTTTCCTGATGGAAGCAAATTCGCTTACTCATCTTTTTCTTCACGGTTTTGACGTTGACATAATAGCAGATTGCTCCCGGGTTGTTTCTTTGCTGCACTTTTTGTTTCACTGCAAACATCAACAACTTCAAGAACGTTACTAAAGCCTCGTTTGGTCAGATCGACTCCTCCCATACTTAAACTGATCAGAGGATGATGTTTTTCCTCTCCGTAACGTGTTTCTGCAATAACATAGCCATTGTGATTGTCTGTTTCGTTGTAAAATTGTGGAATTCCTGCCTCGATGCGGCGAATGATCTCCTGACAGACCTGATGGCATTTGTCGCTGGAAACGATAAAGACGAAGTCGTCACCACCAATGTGGCCAATAAATGCATCCGTGCAGTTAAACTGCTGTAAAGCAACCCTGATAACGTTGGCTGTAAAGGTGATGACATCGTCTCCTTTAGCAAATCCATATCTATCGTTGTAGGGTTTAAAGTTATCGAGGTCAGCATAAATAATGCAGACCGGATCAGGTTTTTGCAATACCCGCTCTATGGCAATGAGAATACTGTTGTTTCCGGGTAGTTGGGTATTCGGATTGGCATCAAGAGCGAGTTGATGTAGTTGTTTGAGTTCTTTAACGGCATCACTGAGTTTAAATTGTTTCTTTAAGCGCGCCAAAACAATTGGAGCGTTGAAGGGCCGCGCAATAAAATCATCGGCTCCGGCATTGAATGCTTCTGCCTCTGTTGTCACCCGATTATCTGAGGTAATAAAAATGACAGGTAGCGCCGCTGTCGCTGAGGCTGTTTTCAATTGCTTACAGATATCGATACCGCTGGCATCCGGAAAGTTGGTGTCAAGCAGTATCATATCGATGGGCTGATTATTTAATTGTTTCTCGATACTGCGCTTGTCCTGAGCTGTTACGACAATGTAATGATCCTTGAGGGTGCCAATTAATGTTGCGGCATTCAGGGTGACACTATCAGCGAGGAGTATTCTCTTTTTATTTTTACCCAGAGTCATGATTATCCTGTCATTACACGATGATGTTTTATCAACAATAGCAGAATATTAAAGTAGTTTTCATCAAGAAACGGCCCTTTTCCGTCGTGGCTGTGTCAATCTGCGGGCATGCTTGTGCGACGTAAAGTACTACGTCTCCGCGCAAGCTCTTGATTTCCTTGCCACAACGAAAAATTGCTCGTTTCTAATCTGAAAACTTGATAGTTTCAATTTAGGGATTCCGGATGGAAACTAAAGTATATGGGAACAGGAATGGTGTAACGGGCAGGGAGGCTGTAGAAAACCTCAGCCCATGGGATGGGCTGAGGTGATTGTTAATTAGTGTTTTGCTTGGAAATGGGCGCTTTTCGGGTGGGAGCTAGCCCATATAATGTGAAATTAACTTACCATTCTCATAGCTACGGGCACCGTCGGAGCGTTCAATAATAGCGCACTCGGTAGGAGCATCGACACGTAAACCGACAACTTTGTAGTTAAAGTTTCCGCGTTGAAATGATTTGCCTAACCATTCTGAACGCATGCCAAAGCTTTCTGCGTAACAGAGGAAATCTTCCTCTTCTTTTTCACTGGCAACAGTTTTTTCCCGTTCTTGAACAGTAAACTGACTATAGGCTGAAAAAGTTGTGGCATCGGGGAACATGCGGGCGTTGTGAAGATCAAAGTTGACACCGTACTCATCGGCAATAGGGGCCAGGGCGGCAGCAATTTTCTCTTCGATTTCACGACAGATGGAAGGGGTGAATTTTTTGATCGGGCTCATGTGACATTCTCCTTTCTTCAATGAAACAGGCAGTAGCACAAAGAAGAGATTACGAGGAGGACATCATTGGCCGCCGGCTGGTCCCGCCGAAACATGTCGACCCAAATGGGTGAACATTAATGGCTGGCTGCCATAGCCAGCTACGGGACTGAACCTCTTGTAGGTCTTCCACAGCCTGAGAATCAGGCTGTGGAATTAGATTCAACTCCCCTTTATCATAGCACTTTCTACATCTACAGCAAGGGGATATTTGCATATGCACGTAAAAAATGTGATATCAATGTGGCAGGCGGTTTATGTTTCCGCATGAATTAGCGTAATAGGAGTAATGGTTGCTTGGTATTCAGAAGCATTTTAACGGTGAAGCTGCCAATCAACAGATCACGAATTCTGGTATGGCTGAAAGCTCCCATAACTGTTAGATCGATATTTTCCTGCTGCTGGTAGCGACATAATGCCTCTTCCGGAGAACCTCCCAATTCGGCTGCAGTCACTTTGTAGCCTGCCTGCTGTAGTCGTTTGCCAGCTTCCTCAACTTTGTTTTTTACCTTACTGGTTGGATTAACATAGACCAGATGGCAGGGTAGTCCTTGGAGCAAAGGCCGATCAGTCAGCATCTGCAGGGCTTTATTCGAGCCGTCACTGCCGTCGAACGCCAGCATGACGCGACTTGGCTCGGAGAACTCACGATTAACGACAAAGATGGGTTTGTATAACGACCGGGCAACCCCTTCAAGGTGTTGACCCAGTAATTTTTCCTGATCTTTGCGCTCATGGCCGCGAATGCCCATGAACAGCACGCGAATCTCATCTTCGCAATCGATTAGAGCTTCCTGTAATGTTCCACGGCGTTGGCGTAATACCGGGGCTGGATTTCCGGAGGCAACCAGCTCATCACTTAACCGTTGCAGCATCGCCTTGCCTTCATCCAGCAGAATACGACTGCGTTTTTCTTCGAGACTGACGAGTTCTTCCATCAGATGCTCTCTGGCACCAAGACCTATACTCCCACTTAAATCACCTGCTGATGCGGGCCGCTCATCAATTGTGTGCAACAGCTTAACACCTACACCGACTCGTTTACTGGCCCATGCTGCATAAGCGCACACGGCGTTAGTAAAAGGGCTGCCATCGACACAGGCAACATTCATAGCATCTGGATTTACTAACATCAGTGACCTCCCAGGACACGTTCGAGTTCTTCCGGTTTATCATAACAGCCAAAGCGATCGATCATTGTTTCGCTTGCTTCATTGAGGCCGATGACATTTACTTTTATACCGCTACGACGAAATTTGATGACGGTTTTATCCAGGGCGCCAACAGCGGAAATATCCCAGAAATGAGCACGGCTCAGATCGATGGTAATTTCGTCCAGTACCTCACGAAAATCGAATCCGGCGACAAATTTACTGGCCGAAGCAAAAAACACCTGGCCGACGACATGGTAACAGCGATGGTTGGCAGCGTCGTTAATTTTCGAATGAATATACATGAAGTGACCAATTTTGTTGGCAAAAAACATAGCTGCCAGCAAGACACCAGCTAATACCCCATAAGCGAGATTATGGGTCATGACGACGACGATAACAGTGGTTAGAATAACAATATTGGTTGATAGCGGCCGCCGCCGGGCTTCCCGGATAGATTCCCAGTTAAAGGTACCGATCGACACCATGATCATAACAGCAACAAGAGCAGCCATAGGTATGATGGAAACCAGGTCACTTAAAAAGACCACCAGAATCAGCAGCATGATCCCTGCTACCAAGGTCGAGAGCCTGCCGCGCCCACCTGATTTAACATTGATAACCGACTGACCAATCATGGCACAGCCAGCCATGCCACCTAATAATCCCGCACCGATATTCGCCAGACCCTGTCCTTTACACTCGCGATTTCGATCGCTTTCCGTATCAGTGAGATCATCAACAATCGTCGAGGTCATCAATGATTCAAGCAGGCCAACTACAGCTAGAGCCAGGGAATATGGGAAAATAATTTTCAATGTTTGCAGATTTAGTGGCACATCAGGGAGTAGAAAGACCGGGAGCGAATCAGGCAGTTCGCCCATGTCTCCAACGGTTCTGATATCAAGTTTGAGAAAATAACAAACAATCGTCAGAATGATAATACAGACCAGGGGAGATGGAATGGTTTTATTCAAGCGTGGAAAGGTATAGATGATAACCAGTCCCGCTGCGGTCATGGCATAAACATGCCAGGTAACCGCGGTCAATTCTGGCAATTGTGCCATAAATATAAGGATCGCTAAGGCGTTAACAAAACCGGTAACAACTGCACGTGACACAAACCGCATCAGTTCACCAAGTTTTAAGTAACCGGCAATGATTTGAAAAACACCGGTTAGAATGGTCGCTGCCAAAAGATACTGCAATCCGTGCTCTTTGATCAGCGAGCCCATCAGCAAGGCCATGGCACCTGTTGCCGCAGAGATCATTCCCGGCCGGCCACCACAGATTGCAGTAATAACCGCAATGCAAAATGAGGCGTAAAGGCCAACCTTGGGGTCAACCCCGGCAATAATAGAAAAGGCAATAGCCTCAGGGATCAGCGCGAGAGCAACAACGCAACCAGCCAGGATGTCAGCTCGGGTATTCCCGAACCAATCCTGTTTTTTCGAGAGTAACAACATGGTTTTCCTTACTGAACAGAATAATTTTAAAAGGTTGTTTTGTATATGGAGAAAATTTCTAGATATTGAGGTGTGTAAAAACTGGGCATAGTAGCGGAAGCTACGGGGCGAGGCAAGGGAAAAATTGCCGTAACCGTGGCATACAATGAGCTAACAACTATCGTTAAAGGATTAAATAACAATAAGGATAAGGTTAAATGTCTTTATTGGCAGCTGGTATTTGAGCGACCTGCTCAGGTTTTCCGTCCATTTTAGAGCTGAGGCTCGCGACGGTTGCTTGAAATTGCTGGAGCTTTGCTTTTGGAATTGACGCAGCCATCGGTATTTTGGCCCTAACCGCATTCACGACGCGGCCATTTATGTGCATCTCATAGTGAAGGTGGGGGCCTGTGGAGCGACCGGTATTACCTGACAGGGCAATTTTTTGCCCACGGACGACATGTTGACCACGTTTGACCAGAATTTTACTCAGGTGTAAAAAGCGCGTTTTATAATGACTACCATGCTGGATTTCGACATATTTCCCGGCGTAGGGATGGTTTTTAACCCTGGTAACGACACCGTCACCAGGGGAGAGAATCCGGGTTCCCGATGGCATGGCAAAATCAGTTCCGTTATGTGGAGAGATGCGTCCGGTAATTGGATGACGGCGGCGTGGATTAAACGGAGAGCTGATGCGATAATTGCCGGCAAACGGATAACGGCGGAATGCACGGGCCAGACTTTCTCCATTGTGATCGTAATAGTTGCCATCTTCAAACAAAAAAGCGTCGAGTTCATAGCGGTAACCGTTAATGCGAATACCCAGAATTTTAGACTGCCCGGTTTTCATGCCATTAACATATTGATCGCTGCGTAATACCTGAAAACGATCGCCGGCACGCATGTCACGGCTAAAATTCAGCTTGGCATCAAATAAGTCTGCAATGTTGGCAGTTTCCTGTTCTGACAATCCGGCTCCTAAAGCCGAAAGATAGAAGCTGCCGTTGATTTCCCCATCGACAATATTTTCTTCCCAAGTCCCTGGGTGTTCGATTTCGTTAAATTCAAAGGTGTCGCTATCAACCCGGTTATAAACCACCTGAAGACCAGGATGAATGTAAAGCTCCATATTTTGCAGGATGCGTGTTTCCGGATCAAGAGTAAAGGTCAGCCGATTTCCAGGGCGCAATACGTCAAGGGCAAGCAATTGCTCATCCGCTGCTAATACCTGCAACATGGTCTGCTGGTCGATATGAAAACTATCGAAGATAGCGCTGAGAGTATCGCCAGCAGCGATATCTCGAACAAAAATATTATCAGGAATAACAGGTTCCGGGACTGGTTCCGGTGTTATAGGTAGTTCTGGCGTCAGCTCTGGGGCAGGGGTGGTAACCATCTCAGTATCAGGAACCGATGCAACAGGAGCTTCTGGAAGTAGGGAAAAAAGCCCCATAACCACGACCAATAGTACCACAGAAAGAGCGATACGGCGGTTGCGACGTTTTCTTTTCTGTTTTTTGTCGAAATTGGAAACCCAGACAGCATTCATAACTTTTCAATTCGCTTTGCGTGTTTTCATTTACATATGCCAACGCTGCCATGACGCAATAAAATCGTGATGATGTCAAGGGTGAAATGTATCATTGGATAAAAACTACTATAGTGTTGAGATGAGTATTGTGATTGGCATGTTCCTATTGAAAAGTGCATATTTCGAATATGGGAATAAGTTATCCAGTCAGTCCGCATAGCTGTTTGCCTTACTTAGGCGTTTTTACCACGGCTTAGGCATTAAGGATTAGAAAACCAGTAGAGTGTTAGAATTTTAATGGTGACAATAATGGTATTAATCTGGGGAAGATGTTCGTCAACCAGCTGACATACGGAAATCTTTTGCTACTCTTTAATGACGAAGTATTGATTTTCCGAGTTGGGAGGTAGGCAATATGAACGGTTCGAGTCATAAACTAGGCATCGACATCAAACTGATGGCTATCATTATCATTATTACCCTTGTTACCCTGGCGATTGTCTTAATCGGTACTATTGTCCTTACTGGGCAAGAGCATGATAGTACGGTGATAAATGTTTCTGGCCGCCAGCGCATGTTATCTCAAAAAATGTCTAAAGAAGCATTGGCAATTGCCAGTGGCATAAACGTTTCTGCCAATAAAGAAGCGTTGGGTAAAACCTTTGCTCTGTTTCGTTCTTCCCATGAAGGACTTCTTAACGGCAATCAACAAATGGGGGTACCGCCAACAACCCACCCCGTAATCAGAAAACAAATGCTACATGTCGATCAGCTGTGGAAGGCTTTTGCTCCCCAGGTGGAGACGGTTTTGAATTCAAATGCTGATAGTGAGGCCGTGAAACGAGCTGTCACGCAGATAATGGCGACCAATGTGACCTTGCTGGTGGAAATGAACAAAGCGGTAGGTCTTTATGAAAGCACAGCTAAAAGCAAGGTTCACCGTCTATTTTATTTGTTTGCTGGTGGTGCAATTATTGCTGTGTTGGCGGCGATAGCGTGCTGGTTTAGTATTCGTAAAATGATTGTCGGACCGATTCGGCGCATTAGTACAACAATGATGAAGATTGAAAAAGGGCATGCTGTCGAAAAATTACAGATGAACAGGGGAGATGAAATCGGTCAGGTTGCGGCCAGTGTGGATGCTTTGGCTGAAAGTCTGCAGGGCGAAATATTATCAGCGTTAAATCGTCTTGCCGGCGGGGATTTGACCTTTGATGTTATTCCGCGTGATGCCGATGACCGTCCGCGTAATGCCCTGAAAAAGCTTGCCGAAGACCTGAATGCGCTGGTTTGCGAGTTACAAGGGGCAGGCAAGGAAGTTGCCGCAGGAAGCGAGCAGGTTTCTCATACCAGTCAGGATTTGTCCCACCGGGCATCAAATGCTGCTGCTTCACTGGAAGAGCTCAATAGTTCCATGACCGAGATGATTAGCCAGACTCAAGAAAATGCAGATAAAGCTAATACTGCACAGAAACAGGCTAAAGCTGCTGAAGAGGCGGCACAAAGTGGTAATCAGCAAGTTGAAGCGATGGTCGATACTATGCAGGACATCAACGAAGCCGGTAAGGGCATTAAACGAATCATCAGCGTTATCGAAGAAATTGCTTTTCAAACCAACCTGTTGGCCCTTAATGCTGCAGTAGAGGCTGCACGAGCAGGCCAGCACGGGAAGGGATTTTCAGTCGTCGCCGAAGAAGTACGTAATTTGGCCGCGCGCAGTGCCAAGGCTGCTCAGGAAACAGCTGAATTGATTGAAGCGACAGTTGGAAAGACTGAATCCGGAATGGAGCAGGTAGAGTTAACAGCCGACTGGTTCCGCAAGATCGTCGAGGGAATCAACGAAACCGCAGAACTGATTACCTCCATTGCCGAGGCCAGTAAACATCAGGCCAGCAGTCTGACCATGATCAGTCAGGGGTTAACCAAAATCGATGAAATCACCCAACAGAACACGGCCAGCTCAGAAGAATCCGCCGCAACGGCCGAGCAGTTGTATGCTCAGTCCGAACAGATGCATGCCTTGTTGCAACGCTTTAAGGTCAGGTGTGAGATTGGCGGTAGTCGCACCCCACGCTCAAAGTTTGCACAGATTCCAAGGTGATCGATTTCCTGGGGTGGGAGTGCTAGAGCGCTTCCACCCTGTAATTTATAAGCTTGTTAGGTTAGATATCTCGCTTAGCAGTTGTTCTTCATTGGAACAGACGCATCCTCCATCTTTAATCAGCTCCTGAATACAGTTCCAGGCTGCTCCATCAGTAAAATCCTGATCTTCAGCAGGATTAAGCAGAAAAACCTGCTTTCCTTTGGTTAATTCTTGGTGAGCAAGTTCTAAACAATGGAAATTGCCGTGCCCCCACCAGATGGTCGCGATGATGATCACTTCGCTTGTGGCTAAAATCCCTTTGGTTTCTTCTATAGAATGCGGGGAGAAAGGTTGATAAGGGTCTTCGTAAACAACCTGAACATTCAGAGCCGTTGCGACTTCGGTATCGGAATCGCCGTGGTTTAAGGGGCCGGTGGTGACTTTTGCCGCGCCAAAATGGAGCTTGCGCAATAAGCTTTTACCACTACCTCCGCCGCAAAATACGTGAACTTTCAAATGGTTTAGATGAAGTGTCGAGGTGTTTATTAGCGGGATGATTTGAGGTGTACCGGTTAATGGGTTCTGTTCAACCTCAACCTTCACTTTGAAAACCTTTTCCAGGTTCTCTGCGGTCATGATTTTTTGCGGGGTATCAAATCCAGCAATTTGACCGTTTCTGTTCAGCAGCAGAATGCGATCAGAAATAGCACTGGCTAAGTCCAGGTCATGGCTGATCTGAACGATAGTCGTTCCTTGTTCGCGGTTTAATCTGACCAACAGTTCACTTAATTCCAGGCGATGGTCAATATCCAAGTGGCTGGTGGCTTCATCAAGAAACAGAACTTCGGATTGCTGGGCCAAGGCACGTGCAAAAAGAACCCTTTGGAGTTCGCCCCCACTTAACTGATTGACGGCCCGGTCTCCCAGTTCAAGAATATCCGCTACGACCAAGGCATGGCGAATTGCTTCGCGGTCTGTTGAGGATGGCCCTGAAAGTAGCGAACGCCTATGGGGATAACGCCCCATGGCGACCATTTCATTGACCGTGTAAGGAAAATCGATATGGGTTGATTGCGGGACAACCGCTACTTTTGTCGCCATTTTTTGCGCAGAAATTTTATTAACCGGCTGGTCATTCCACAGTACCGTTCCTGAATCCCCTTCAAGCTGACCGCGTAATAATTTTAACAGAGTTGATTTGCCACAACCATTGGGGCCCAGGATCGAAACAATTTCTCCTTTATTTATCTGCAGATTCAAATCATAGAAAAGGCATCTTTGTGCATAGCAGAAATGGAGTTGTTGAACCTTGATCATACACCCCCCTTACGCCGTAGGAGGTAGAGAAAGAAGGGAGCCCCGAGCAACGCCGTTACCACACCGACGGGAATTTCTGCCGGAGCATAGAAACTACGGGCCAGAGCATCGGCAAGAATAAGAAAGCTACCACCAAACAGGGCCGCAAGGGGGAGTAGGGTCCGGTGTGCTGGTCCCCACAGTAAGCGACAAATATGAGGAATAACCAAGCCAACAAATCCGACCAGTCCGGCCAGGGCAACGGCACAGGCGGTTAACGCCCCGGCCAAAATAAACAGGATCAAACGCGTACGGCCAACGTTCAGACCGAGATCCATGGCGGTTTCTTCCCCTTGGGTGAGCAGGTCGAGATGAATCGCCTGACACCACAGCAGAACAAAACAGATGGCGACCCAGACCCAACCGTAAGAAATCCAACGGGGATCAGCCAGGGACAGATTACCCGCCAGCCAGAAGATGGCTTGACGGGTTGCTTCGGTCGGTGCGCGCCAGATCAAAAATAAAAGTAATGCTGCCGCCAGACTGCCGACCATAACTCCCGATAAAATAAGGGTATGAGATGAACATGTATGAGCGCGGGCCACCAGGTAAACAGAAGCCAGGGCAAGTAGTGCCCCGCAAAAGGCTGCTCCAGAGACCAGCAGTGCAGAATGTGCACCAAGGGTCAGGGCAGCAACGGCTCCCAGGGCCGCTCCACCGGAAACACCCAGCAGGTAAGGGTCGGCTAAAGGGTTACGTAATACCGCCTGAAATGTGACACCCGATAGACTTAAAGCCGCACCAACCATGGCGGCCAGAGCAATGCGCGGCAAACGGATTTTCCAGATAACTGTATCAGCAACGCTATCGCCAATACCATGTTGCAGGACATGCAGGATATCACTCAGGGATATGTCCATACTTCCAGCTTGTAAGGAAAATAAAATAGCCAGAAGCGGAAAGAGAATCAGGACGATTTTCCACAGCCAGGGTTTATGGTTGTTGACCAACTGCTTCAATGGTTAATTCCGGGTGAAGGGTTTCTGCCAGCGCTTCGATGCCAAGAATCATACGTGGTCCCGGGCGGTAAAGCCAGTCGGCATTAATTTCGATAATTTGTTCCTTGGCAACTGCAGTCAGCTGCTTCCAGGGAGCAAAAAAATCACCTATGTTGGGTTGCCCCGGGTGAGGAGAGAGCAGAATATAGTCCGGATTGGCAGTCAATAACGCCTCAAAGTTCCACGTTGGGTAACGTGACGGTCCCTTGGCGACAACATTACGGCCACCGGCAATTTCGATGATACTGTTTACGAAGGTATCCGGACCCGCCACCATAAGCGGTTGTAGCACAATTGCGGCCAGAACTGAAACGGGTTCCTGTTGGCTGGTGGTCTGCTGAATGAAGGCTATTCGATTGTCTATGTCCTGTTTAAGGGCCTCCGCCTGTTGTTCATGACCACTAAGCCGACCTAAAATAGCAATTGATGTAAGGGTTTCCGAGACTGAAGTCGCATTAAGGACATATACCGCAATCCCCAGTTTTTCCAGTTGATGAATAAGATTGGGGCTATTCATCGAACGGGTTGCAATGACCAGATCTGGCTGATAGCTAAGAATGTTTTCCAGTCCGGGGTCAGCATAGCTACCCACACTTGGTAACAGTTTTGCTTCGGGTGGGTAATAGGAATAATCGGTCACCGCAACTAAAGAATCGCCTGCACCAATAGCAAATAGAATTTCGGTGACACTTGGCGCTAAAGAGATAATGCGCTGAGGGTTAACCGTTACCTCCACCTGACGCTGGGTGGCATCAGTAAAGGTCGCTGCATGCAGTGCTGGTACACCGACAAGAAGTAAAAGTAGTATGTGCAGCAAAGTTGTTCGCATTGATTGCATCCAAATAGCCCGGGCATTATGCCCGGGCAGAAATTTAGGAGTTATGTTTACGTGTTATCTGTAAACGGGTAAACGGTTTCTGATTTGGAAAGATACAATTTTTTGCCAGATCAAGGAAATCAAGTATTCGCGCGGAGGCGTAGTACTTTACGCCGCACAAGCGAATGCGCAGATTGACGCCGAGCTGGTAAAAAAGTGCTCTTTCCGGACAGAAACGTTAGAAGCTCGCTTTCAGGCCGAGATACGCAGATGCTCCTGCGGTACCGTAACCGGCCACTTCTTCGTACTGTTTGTCGAACAGGTTGTCAACCCGGGCGGTAATTTTCAAATTCTCAACAAACTGCCATGAAGCGGACAAGTTGACAAGAGTGTAGCCACCGAGGGTTTCGTCTGAATAACTTCCATCATAACGCTCACCAACATAAAGAATACCAACATTCAGCAAAACTTCATCAATGGGGTAAAGGTTTACGTCAAATGTCGCTTTATGCAGTGGAATACGTGCTTTTCTGACACCATCTCCGTCTTCACTGTCGGTGTAAGTGTAGCCGAGTTTAAGGTCGGCAAAGTCGCAGGGATAAAAGTCTACGCTTGTTTCAATCCCTTTGGTGGTGAGTTCAGCGATATTATAGTACTGAGATGTCACAAAGCTGTAACCGATGTAATCATCAATATCGTTATGGAATACAGTTACACCAACAATCAGACTACTATCAAAAAAGGCTTGTTCAATGCCAAAGTCAACACTGGTACTGGTTTCCGGGTCAAGGTCAGTATTACCATAGTAAGAATAGAGTTGGTACAAAGATGGCGCTTTAAAACCTGTCGCGAAAGACGCTTTAAATTTTGTTCCTGATCCAGCAATTGTATAAGCGGGTGCGATTCGCCAGGTTGTTTCTGTACCGAATTCTTCGTGGTTATCCAGGCGAATGCCCAAAGCAACAGCAAAGTCGTTAATGAAAATCTGATCCTGAACGAACGCTGCTTTATTGTTAACATCACCATCATCACCAAAGCTGGTATCGTACTGTTCTTTTTCGGTTTCAAGGCCGACCAGGAAAGTATGACGCTCGTTCAGTTTGATGGTGTTTTGCAGATCCAGCTTGGTAACACGACCATTGTATTCGTAATTATCGTACGTACCAGTGGTGGTATGGTTTGAATCTGTAGCAGATGCGCCAAGAACAACGGTCCACTTACCGTCTAGTAAGGACCATACCCCTTCAGTTCTTCCAGCAATTTCCAGAGAGTCGGTGACTGCGTCAGTATCTGCCATGGTGTAATTCCAGAAGGCATCATAATAACCTGAGTCAAATTCGTATTCGGAATCGGCCAGTCTGAAATTCATGTTCATGGTGAATGTATCACTGAAATCGACCCCAACATTTAATGAGAAATTGGTGTTTTTATAACCGTCATCTTCAGTGAACCCATCATTTTCATTGTAAGAAGAGAAGCCTTGGGAATCGATGTGTGAATAGGAGAAGGACGCATGGGTTTTGTCGCTGCCACCAGAAATACCTGCAGTGGTTTGAGTGGTTTGATATGCACCACGTTCGATGGATGCATAACCATGTGGTTCACTGCTGCCTTTTTTGGTGATGATGTTAATGACACCACCGATGGCATCTGAACCATAAATAACGCTTTGAGCGCCACGCACAATTTCAATGCGTTCAACGTTGTCAGTACTGATGTTTGCCAGGTTTGCTCCACCGCCAGTGCTTGACGCATCACGGAATTCAATGCCATCAATCAGTACCAAGGTATGCTTGGTATCAGTCCCGCGCTGGTAAATAGCAACTGAAGCACCCATGCCGCCAGTCTGAGTGATATTTAGGCCCGGTACGCTGCGCAGAACATCAATGACTTTGCTTTGCCCTTTTTCCTCAATTTCTTCCGCGGTAACGACGGTTACGGAATTACCGACCTGGCTGAGGGGAGTTGCTGTTCTGGTTGCGGTGACCACCACCGGGTCCAGAGTTAATGTTTCGGCCTGAACACTGCAAACTGCAGCCAGAACCGCACAGAGAGTTAAAAGAAATTTTTGCATCGGAATGTTTCCTCCTGAAAGTTTGTCCCCCAAAGGAATGGTATCGCAGGCAATAAAAAAACCCGTCACCTGAAAAGACTTGGTGCGGGTTGTCCGTTTTTAATAACCACACGATGCCACGCTCCCATACCCGGGGAGATGAAAAATCTTTAAGTTTCATGACAGGTCTTCTGGCTCACGAGGTTTCGACATGGTATATATTAAAGCCGAAAGATCAGACGCCTTCCCGGTAGCAGCGGTTCCAGTGGCTTGAAGTCTGATTTGTACTCGTTTACAGCGGCGGGTCCGCGGAGGATTTTCACCTCACTTCCCATCTGCTCAGCAGGAGCAGGCCAAAGAACCGTTAAGGTTCAACATATGGCATCAATGAAACAATAACTAAAATTGTAAGCTGCTTATAGGCAATTGGAACGGGGATGTCAAGATAATTGAAATGGGTGATTTTTAAGGTTTTTGTATCGGTAAACGGTTCTCAAGACCGAAAAAACATGTTACCAATGTGATCCCGATACGGTAGACAATTTTTCGTAGTGAAACAATAAAAAGGACATGATCTAATGAATTTTTCCAAGGTTGGCTTACAAGTACCTAAAATTCTTTTACCAAATAAAACTATCGATATTCAGAAGTGGGCGGTTATCGCCTGCGATCAATATACCTCAGACCGCCCCTATTGGCAGCGCCTGGCTGAACAATTGGGTGATCAGCCTTCAACATTAAACATGATTTTTCCAGAAGTTTACCTGGAAGATGATGATGCCGAACAGCGCATTGCTGCTATTAACAAAACCATGGAACAATATCTTGCCGATGGTAGCCTGGAAGAACAGGATAATGCCTTTATTCTGATCGATCGGAAAACATCGGAAGTCCCTTCACGCAAAGGGTTGATGGTTGCTTTAGACCTGGAGCAGTACGATTATAATAAGGGTGCTCAAAGTCTCATTCGCGCCACCGAGGGCACCATTCTCGACCGTTTGCCTCCCCGCATTAAGGTCCGTCAGAACGCTCCTATCGAGCTGCCACATATTATGGTTTTGATTGATGACCCTGAGCGCACAGTTATTGAGCCTCTGTTTAATGAAGAACTGGAAACGGTTTATGACTTTGAGCTGCTTGCCGATGGTGGCCATTTAAAAGGCTATCGCGTTGATCAACCAAAACTGATTGAACAGATTGTCAGTGCTTTGGAGCAGCTTGCTGACCCGACGGCATACCACCAACGTTATGATTGTAATGACGATGTTATGCTCTACGCCATGGGGGATGGGAATCATTCCTTTGCAACAGCTAAAGCGATCTGGGAAAAACTAAAAGAAGAGGCTAATGACCCGCAGGATGTTATGGATCATCCTGCCCGTTATGCCTTAGTTGAACTGGTCAATCTGCACGATGCCGGACTTGAGTTTGAAGCGATCCACCGCGTTCTGTTTAATGTTGATAGCGAGGCATTGCAGCAAAGCCTGATTACTTTCCTTGAGCAGCAAGACACGCCTGTTACCATGCGTCCTTGTGCTGATCTCGCCAGCGCTGAAGAGGTCGCAAGTACGCTACCAGGCCATGTTTTCGTGGCCGTTTTTGCCGGAAAGTTCAATGTCTGTCAAATCGCCGAGCCTAAGCTGACCCTGGCGGTTGCAAGCCTGCAGGCCTTTCTGGATGATTACCTGGCGGCGAATGCTGCGGTTAAGGTCGATTATATTCATGGTACCGCTCCGGTGACCGAACTGGGTAGCCGTGCCGACGGTGCCGGTTTCTACTTGCCATCAATTTCCAAAGGCGATCTGTTCCGGACTATCGTTCATGATGGGGCATTACCGCGTAAAACCTTTTCTATGGGTGAGGCGGATGAGAAGCGGTTCTATCTGGAATGCCGCAAAATTCGCTGATTTTCAGCCGGAAACGGCCCTTTTCCGCTGTGGCGTTGTCAATCTGCGGGCTTTGCTTGTGCGGCGTAAAGTATGAAGTGCCCTGTTGTACCTGAAATATGGTATCAGCGCGATAAGAAGCGACCAGATGCAAGACGCGTGAGTGAAGGACTCGCAAGGCTGAATCCAAACGAACGCAACGTAGCAGATGGTCGCTTATCATCGCGCCCGAAGGGAGCTTCTCCTGTCCGCCAATACTGTGTTGCAGCCCTTGTAAAGGGAATGGCCATTCACTACGGACTGCGCCTTGTCTTGACGCACAGGAGAAGCTCTGATATTCATATTTCAGGAACAACAGGGCACATGGCCTCCGCGCAAGCTCTTGATTTCCTAGCCACAACGCAAAATTGCTCGTTTCCTATCTGAAAATCTGTGGAAGATATTTCACCCTCCCCAACCCCTACCATAAAAGGATGGGAGTTAGGAATGTTGCCGCTTACTCCCTCTCCCCTCTGTGGGAGAGGGCTGGGGTGAGGGGCTATTCTTGAAGGAGTTTGTTTGATGTCTGCAATCGATGCTGTTGTTTTTGATCTTGGTAAAGTACTGATTGATTACAGTTATGATAACTTCTTCAAGCTGCTCAATAGCCGTGGGGGCAGTTTTTCTTCGGAGGCAGACTTTGTAGCCAAAGTCGACTTGATTGCCTATGAGCATGGCCATTATGACGATGCTGAATTTCTACAGCGCGTTAACTCCTGCTTAACCGATCCCTTATCGGAAGAAGTTCTCCTTGCCGGTTGGAAAGGTCTTTTCACCCCGGCAACACCAATGCTCGACCTGGCCAGAACGCTTAAATCTCGATGCCAGGTTTATGTGCTTTCCAATACCAGTGCCATCCATTGGTCCTATCTGCAAGATACTTACGGTTTAGCCGATATTTGCCATGACTTGCTGGCTTCTTTTGAAGTTGGCCATATGAAACCGACCAAAGAAATCTTTGCTATTGCGGAGCAACGCTTTAACCTGACTCCTGAACGGTCGCTGTTTATAGATGATAAAGAAGAAAATGTTCAGGGTGCCAGGGCCTGTGGGTGGCAGGGATTATGGCATCGTAATTTTGCCAAGACACAAGACGTCGTCTTTAATCTGTTAACATGACAGGTCTTGTCCAGCGTTTACCCACCGATTCTGGCAGCTACCTGCTGTGGTATTTTTTGCCTTATGGCCAAGACATTCCCGTTGGGAAATTTGGGCCTCAGACTTTTAAGCGGGGCTGGTATGGCTATTGTGGTAGTGCTTTTGGCTCGGGTGGTTTACGTGGGCGGTTAAAGCATCACCTGGCACAAAGTGAAAAGCGTCATTGGCATATCGATTATTTTAAAGCTCATGCGTCATTGCGGCGCTTGTGGATTCATGTTGGCTATAACAAGGAACATGATTGGTCCCGGCTCTTGCAGTCCGAGTGTGCTGGGCAGGTCATGTGTCGTGGTTTTGGTTCCAGTGATTGTTCATGCGACAGTCACCTGATTTATTTTTCTTCTCAAGCGGCTATTGCTGTCGCTGGGTCAAAAATCAGCTCCACTGCTAAAATAAAACGCTACAGGTGTTAGTCAGTTTCTCCTTTTTGTGTCGTTGGTATTGTCATGACAATGAACTCATTTTACTTACTGGTCGATCGCTATTTACCGCGGCGCTTGCAAACCAAGCTGAGTCTGCTGGTGACCGCGCTGCTGATATTCCACATCAGTTTAATTGGTGCTCTGTTCTCTGATTTTTCTGAAGAACTATTGCGCGAACAGATTTCCCAAAAAGCCCTCGAAGTTGCCCATGCCGTTGCCGAAAATCCCCTGACCCGGGCTGGTATTATGGCGCGTGATACCGACTCTTTACAGCGTTTTACCCAGGACCTGCTCAACAAAACTGAGGCTGAGTATATCGTTGTTGGTGATCGTAATGAAATCCGCCTGTCTCATCCCGATCCAGAAAAGATCGGTAAACAGTTTGTCGGGGGTGACCTTGGGCCGGCATTACGTGAAGGGAAGGAATACAGCTCTGAAGCCGTTGGTACCTTAGGCCCTTCCATGCGGGGTATTGTTCCGGTTTATGACTGGAGCAATGAGATTATCGGTTTTGTTGCCGTTGGTTATCTGGCTACTCAAATTAATCAACTGATCCATCAAAAGCAGCTCGAGATTCTCGGTTATATCGCCATTGTACTGTTTTTTGGGGTGCTGGGCGCGACAGTTATTGCCAGTGGTTTAAAGGCTGCTATTATGGGGCTTGAAATCCATGAGATCGGTGCGCTTTTTCATGAACGTAATGCCATTATTGGAGCGATCCGGGAAGGTATTATTGCGGTCGATGAACAAGGCCAACTGACCTATGTCAATCAGGCGGCACGCAGTTATATCGGCGAACGTTTTCAGGGCAAGTTAAGAGGTCGGGCTCTTGCCGATATCTGCCCTGGTTCCGATCTGGTCCGGGCCATTGAGGCAGGGGTTAAAGTTCTTGACGCGGAAATGATCATGGCAGGCCGGATTATGCTGGTAAATGTTTTGCCGTTGGAAAAGCCGTCAGCAGGTACTGTCGCCAGTTTTCGCCCCAAGGATGAGCTGGATCGCCTGACCCGGGAATTGTCACATATGCAGGAATATTCCGAACTGCTGCGTGCGCAAACCCACGAATATTCCAATAAAATGCATACCATTGCCGGTTTACTGCAATTGGGCGCCCATCAGGAAGCCCTTGATCTGGTCATTAATGAAGCCAGCGGTTACCAGGAGTTGGTACGCAACCTTGCCGAAGCTGTTCCTGATCCGGTGATTGCCGGATTGATTCTGGGCAAGTATAATCGCGCCTGCGAATTAAAAATTGACTTTGAATTCGATGCCGAAAATTCATTTTCCGATCTGCCTGCCGAGCTGGATCGGGAAACCCTGGTCACCATTCTGGGGAATCTGCTCGACAACGCTTTTGACGCTGTCCGTGAAAGAGGCTCGTCTGGTCTGGTCCGATTATTCCTGACCGATTTAGGCGCCGACCTGGTTATGGAAGTGGAAGACTCCGGTGTCGGAATTTCCACTACTGTGGCGGATAATCTCTTCGAAAGTGGAGTAACAACTAAACCTGGCAGTGGTCGTGGTACCGGGCTGGCTTTGGTGAAACGCGCGGTTGATAATTTAGACGGGCAGATTACCTTTGCCGATGGCGAACTTGGCGGTGCTCTGTTTACAGTCATCATTCCTAAACGAACAGGTTGATTGCAATGAATGAAACGACAATCCGTATTCTTGTGGTTGAAGACGACCAGCGAATATCTGAACTGCATCACCGCTTTGTGCAGAAAATTCCCGGTTTTGAAGTGGTCGGCATTGCCAATACAATAACTGATGCCGAAGAAATGATCGAAATTCTGGAACCCGACCTGATCCTGCTCGACCTGTTCTTTCCTGAAGGCAATGGCCTTGAATTGTTACGGCGCGTGCGCGCCGGTGAACACCCCTGCGATGTTATTTTGATAACCGCTGCCCGCGAAATTGCCTCGCTGCAAGAAGCCCTGCGCGGTGGCGTGTTCGATTACATCATCAAACCGGTTCATTTTCCGCGCTTTCAGGAAGCACTACAGAATTTCCAAACCTACTATCAACATCTGCAAAGCGGCACAACTCTCGAACAAAAGGACGTCGATCGCCTGTTAAGAACACAGCAAACAGGCGAAGGCACTACCAGTGGTACCATCCCCAAAGGTATCGACCCCCTGACCCTGGCTAAAGTTCGTAAAGTTTTCGAACAACCCGAAGTCACAGACATAAACGCCGAAGAAGTCGGCCAGCAAGTCGGCATCAGTCGCTCCACCGCCCGCCGCTATTTAGAATTTCTTGTCACCGAAGGTTTCCTTAAAACCGACCTTATCTATGGCGTTGTCGGCCGTCCGGAGCGGCGTTATCTGCGCCAGGGGTAACCCTTTAGTCCAATGAATTGACGGGAACATTTAGGAGAGGTTTAAATGAAGATAAACAGGAACGATCCATGCCCCTGCGGTAGTGGCAAAAAATATAAAAAATGTTGTCTTGAACATGACCAGTTGGCTGGCTCTACTGACAACAGGAATGATCTTTTCGATGATCTTCATCAGTTGTTTGCTGAGCAAAATTTTGCATCTCTTGAAGATGCCAACAGTTTTCTTGCTTCACACATGGCCAAACGCAACCAAACCGCACGGGATGATTTTAATGGACTATCACCTGATCAGATGCACAGTTTCATTTATTCTCCTTATGCATCAGATGATCTCGTTCATTTTCCGGAACAACTAACAAGTGAACCCTCTGCTCCCATCCTCACCTTATTTAACCTGCTGGTTGCTGGCATTGGTGAACAAGGTTTAAAGCCCACCGCTAAGGGTAATCTACCAAGAAATTTTTGCCGTGAAGCAGCTCTTAGTTACTGGGGCGAAGAAGGTTATGCAGAAGAAACCCGCTACGGGAATATCAACAAAGAAGAAGATTTTTTTGAACTTCACGTCACCCGTATTATTGCGGAATTAGCCGGCTTTATCCGCAAGTACAAGGGAAAATTCATCCTTAGTCGTGAGTGCCGCAAGTTGCTGAACGAATCCGGAATGAAAGTCATATACCCAAGATTGTTTCGAACTTATATCAAGGAATACAACTGGGGTTATTGGGACGGATATCCCGAAGTCGATTTTATCAGACACGCGTTCCTTTTCTCTCTCTATCTGCTCCACCGCTATGGTGACCAGTGGCAGCCTGAGACGTTCTATGCGGCCCGTTTTCTAAAAGCCTTTCCTGAGGTTCTGAACGAGATACCCGATCCACCCTATGGAACCCGTGAAGAGACACTTAGTTCTTGTTACTGCCTACGCAGCGTAAAAAAGTTTTTCGGTTTTATGGGGCTGGCTGCACTAGAGGAAATTCCTACTGAAAAGCGATATCTACAGCAAACTAAGGTCAAGAAACTTACGTTGGCAGATGCTGTCGTTACGTTTCACATTTAAAAAATACGCTCCCTTTTCCTCATGGTAAAGGGGGCTTCGTCAGTTAAATCTTGTGCATATCCAACTTTGCCACACTGAATCACGATCTACGTTATTCATAAGTCCGTCATCCCCGGGTGCCTCAAGCTGGGATCCAGTCTTTTTTCCCAATCTGTCGTCTATTTCTCAATATCCTCCGTCGTATCAGGTTCTTGTCAGGTTTTGGGAGTATGCTTAGTTGATGTTGATTTAAGGAAAGTTGGAAAGGTGTGACTTATTCTGTCGCTATTAAGTGTAGAATCTGAAAAGAGACTCAAGGGAGACAGCTAACAAAGGGGGACAAATGGACGATTTATCTCCGTCAGATTTAAAAACAATTCTGTATTCCAAGCGGGCAAACCTATATTATCTAGAATATTGCCGTGTCATGCAAAAGGACGGGCGCGTTCTTTATTTGACAGAGGCAAAAAAGGAAAACCTCTATTTTAATATTCCCATAGCCAATACAACAGTTATCCTTTTAGGAAATGGCACGTCGATTACGCAGGCTGCCGTGCGAATGCTAGCTCAGGCAGGAGTGCTTATCGGTTTTTGTGGTGGAGGTGGCACCCCTCTCTATATGGGTAACGAAATTGAATGGTTGACACCTCAAAGTGAATATCGACCTACCGAATACCTTCAGGGATGGCTTTCTTTCTGGTTTGATGACGGGAAGAGGCTGCAAGCAGCAAAAAATATGCAGCAGGCCCGTATCGAATATTTAAAAAAGGTCTGGAGTAAAGATCGTGATTTGAAGTTAGCTGGATTTGATGCCTCAGATCCACTTATTAGTTCCGCTCTTGAGAGTACTGTAGAGCAGATAAAAACAGCCGAAAAAACTTCTATTCTTCTTACCATCGAAGCCAAACTCACCAAACATCTATACAAAATAGCCGCAAAACACACCAACATGGCAGATTTTGTCCGCGAGCGTGAAGCTACGGATAACGCCAACATATTTTTAAATCACGGAAATTATCTTGCCTATGGCCTTGCCGCAAGCACACTCTGGGCCCTAGGGATTCCTCATGGATTTGCTGTAATGCATGGAAAAACACGCCGGGGAGCACTGGTCTTTGATGTTGCAGACTTAGTTAAGGATGCGGTTATACTCCCTTGGTCATTTATCTGTGCACGAGAAAACGCAACCGAAAGGGAGTTTCGCCAACAGTGCCTTCGAGCTTTCAGCGATCATAAATCTTTGGACTGTATGTTCGACCATGTGAAATCTGCTGCTTTAATGGCATATGAGGAAACACAGGAGAATATGCCGTTATGATGGTCACCTTTGTTTCCCAATGTGAAAAGAACGCCCTCAAGAAAACTCGCCGGGTGCTGGACGCTTTTGCGGAACGCATTGGCGATAATACCTGGCAGACTGTTATTACTGAAGAAGGGCTTAAGACTGTTTATAAAATGTTACGCCAGACCGCTAGCAAAAGCACTGCTGTTTCTTGCCACTGGATTAGAAGCCGTTCCAGGAGTCAATTGTTGTGGGTGGTGGGGAACAAGCGCAAGTTTGATGATCGGGGAGTGGTGCCGGTGAATAGTACAGAACAGGACGTTGGCCATTATAAAGATAAACATCATTGGAAAACATTCGATGTTATGCAGTATGCAGCAGCTATTGCGGGCTTGTTTCATGACATTGGCAAAGCAAATATACTTTTTCAGAAAAAAATCAATCCAAACATAAAAACCGATAGATTTGAGCCTTATCGTCATGAATGGTTATCTTTCAGGTTATTTCAAAGTTTTGTTGGTGAGCAGTCAGATGCCCAGTGGTTATCTGCTTTAAGTGATATTAAACAAGACGTTTTTTCCCAATATTTCCGGGATGGAATCGATCAAGATGCGGAACCTCATTTTCCTGCTATGCCAGTATTTGCTAGACTCGTGGCATGGCTGATTATGACACATCATAGGCTACCTGTTTACCCAGGCTGGAAGGGAAATAATCCACCAGAATTGCAATATATGGATCAATGGCTTGATAATAATTTCACAGCCTTGTGGAACTCTTACCGCTGCAATGATGATGATCAAAAAAAACGCATTTCTGAAAACTGGTTTTTTAGTAAATTGCCATCCCAAAGTATGCAATGGCGATCAAAGGCCTGCATGCTTGCCTCAGAAGCCAGCATCAAATTACGACCTTTTCTAAATGCGGAAACCAACTGGTTGGATAAACAACTTTTCACCACGCATATATCACGACTCGCTTTGATGTTGGCTGACCACTACTATTCATCTTTAACACTTGAAGAAGCCTTTGCTGCAGGTTCGGAGAAATGGCGAAACCCAAATTATAAAGTTTATGCAAATACACATTGCGAGCAATACAAGCAGCAACTGGATGAACACTTGCTTGGTGTAGCTCAGCATGCAAGCGATATCACTCTGGCTTTACGGCGATTAAATGGCAGCCTTGAATCTCTTGTTCCAAATGACACACTCACCGAAAACGTGCCAAAAGGATTAAAAGAACCTTTTGGCTGGCAAGACAAGGCCCGAAATCTGGTTGAAAAAATTGGTAAGGATACCCTGATCCAGGGTTTTTTTGGCATTAATATGGCGTCAACCGGAAAAGGGAAAACCCGGGCCAATGCCAAGATTATGGCTACGATAGGGCTGCAAACCGGACGAGTTCGTTTCAGTGTAGCTTTGGGGTTGCGTGTCCTCACATTGCAAACTGGTAAAGAATTTCAAAGTGAACTTAAACTGACGGAAGAGGAGCTTGCCATTGCTGTTGGCGGCACTGCAATCAAGCAGCTTTTTGAAAATCAACAAGTCCAGAGCAATCAGCAACAAACCTCTGATGAGAGCCGTACAACGGAAGAGATGGGCAGTGACTCAATGGAGGAGCTGCTTGATCCAGATTTGTATGTTTACTACAAAGGCGCTCAGGGAACGCACAGCCTGAGTGATTGGACGAAGCAGGAAAATGGCCTGGATGATCTCTTGTTGGCGCCTGTGCTGGTTAGCACTATTGATCACTTGATGCCCGCAACAGAGGGTACTAAAAGCGGGAAACAAATACCTGCTACATTGCGCTTGTTAACCTCCGACCTGGTATTAGATGAACCTGATGATTTTGGCCTGGAGGAATTGCCCGCATTATGTCGCCTGGTGCATTGGGCGGGGATGTTGGGTAGTCGTGTATTGCTTTCAACTGCAACCATCCCACCTGCCTTGGCCTATGCTCTTTTTCAGGCTTATAAAGCCGGCTGGGCACAATATGCGAAAGCAAACATAGAAGGGTGGTCAGGTGATATTGCCTGTGCGTGGTTTGATGAATGGGGTTGCGATAGCGGCCAATATAAAGAATTGGATGAATTCACGAATGCACACAAAAAATTTGTAGGCGGGCGCATCAAGCATTTACAGGGTCTTCCGGCAAAACGAAAAGCTGAGATCATTAAGGTAGAGCAGAAAGAAAATAAAAGCATCGCAGAAAGCATGGCTGAGATCATTCAAGCAGCAGCCATACGTATGCACCAGAACAATTGTCAAAATCAGGAGGGGAGGACACTATCAATGGGGTTGATTCGTATGGCCAATATCAATCCCTTGGTTGCGGTTGCAAAAGCGTTGCAGAAACTGAATGCACCGGAAGCAACCTGCATTCATTATTGTATATACCATAGCCGCTATCCCCTTGCGATTCGCTCATCCATTGAAAATAAACTAGACAGGCTGCTAAATCGAAAACAACCGGAGGCCATCTGGCAACAGCCTGAAATTCAGAATGTCATACAAAGACACCCTGAGATACAACATCATGTTTTTATTGTACTAGCGTCACCGGTGGCGGAGGTGGGGCGAGATCACGATTACGACTGGGCCATTGTTGAACCCAGCTCCATGCGCTCTATTATTCAACTTGCGGGCAGGGTATTAAGACACAGGGATCAGGTGTCAGATACTCCCAATATCTTATTGTTGAGCAAAAATTTTAAAGCTTTGGCAAGTAAGACAGTGTGCTTTGAACGGCCTGGGTTTGAATCGAAAGAGTTGACCATGGGAGCACATGATTTGTTAGAGATTCTGGATGAAGAGCAATATCGACAAATTACGGCACTTCAGAGAATCACACTTCCAACAGCAGAGAGGTACAACCCGGACCCAGAAAAAAAGTATAAAAATTTGGTGGGATTGGAGCATAAGGCATTGCACAGCCGGTTGTTCAATAAAGAAACAGGGGCAAGGTTATGGTGGGAAAAACATCCGCATTGGTGCGGTGAAGTTCAGCGACAGCAACGTTTTCGGGACTCAAAAAAAGATGATGCCTATTTTCTTTGGCTGGATGCTGAAGATTCCGAACCGATCTGGAAATGGAAAAACGAGGAAGTTTCACCACCAGAATTTGGAGAGCCTTTAGCTAGAATCAATTTGGTTGAACAAGATGAGTGCGGAGAGGGTGTTGATTTCTGGTTTAAGCAAGATGCTTTGACTGTCTATCAGCAATTGGCAGTGGATTTGAGGATGGAACTAAGGGAAGTTAGTCGCCGTTTTGGTGAGGTTAGACTTACAGAATATGGCAATAGGGAGCAGGAATATAATTACGAACCTGGAATGGGTATTTTTCAGGATATAGGGAGGGAGTAATGCGTGAAGAACGTAGGAAGTTTGAAACATGGAATGAACTTATCATTGATTTTTTCGAATACAAAGTGGCTAAATCCAATCTCTATAAAGCAAGAGAATATGTCGATAAAAAAGAAAACGACATAGCAGCAGAGAAAGACGAAAAGAAACGTGAACGTCTTTTAAAAGCAAGGAATACGAAGCAGCGGGAATTAGAAGAGTTAAGAGAAAACTCTCCATCAACTGAAATTAGAGAGTGGATTGAAAAAACAGCGGCTACAAAAATTGCGCAAGGAAATCGAATTATCAAAGCAACCCATGCCTTAAAGTTTACTCATGGATCTTCTGCGTCAGAGGGAATTTTTGTAGCTGAAAAAGCAAATGATACCGTCCTTACAACATCCTCTTTTAGAAAAAATCTGGTAACTGATCTAGCTCACAATAATGGAGCCTTAATTACTATCTCCCGATTTTTAGCACTGAAACTATCGCACAAGACAATTATTGACTTGGTTTTGGAAGACGATTTTGAGTTTTTGGTTTCTTTTTCTAAGGATCAACATCAATTAGATAATTGGAAAAATGGTTTAAAGAATCTTGTAGAGCAAAGGGAAATAAATACTGCTGATAAAGCCAAACAGATTTACTACCCATTAATTAATCCTGGCAAGCAAACTTCTGCAAATTATATCAAATACCATCTTATTGTTCCGCTGTTTCCTTCCTCGTTAGCAGAGGAAATTTATACGACGATTACTGACCTTAAATATGGTAAGGAACGAAAAGAAGTTAGGAATTGTAAAAGTTTCGGTGACTCAGCAAAAAAAAATCCGAAGTATCATTACAAGTCATTCGTTGACATTCCGAACTTGGGCATACAAACATTTGGTGGAGCACAACCTCAAAATATTTCCATGTTGAATAAAGGCCGGTCATGGAAGGCCGAGAAGAAAGATAAAACAGCTTGGGGAATGACATATCTTTTTTCCGCTCAGGCACCTACATGGGAAACCCATCTTGCTCCCCCAGTGAATAGAAAATCACTATTTGATAATTTCTCCAATTCAACCATTAACACAGAGCTCGATTATCTCCGTGATTTTTTGTTGCGATTCAAACAACTGGATTTAAGCATCAAAGACCCCAAGAGAGTGAGGCACCTGGAACGATGGATAGATACTATTATTGATGAACTTTTATTTTATGTTGGATCCATCCAGAACCTTTCTTCCGGCTGGTCGGATAGGCAAGGTATCAAACTTAAAAAAGAGCACCAATACCTGCTTGATCCTTATCGTATGGATGCCGCTTTTCAATCGGCAAGGCAAGGCTGTGACTGGCAGGCTGTGATTCGTGCCGACTTTGCCATGTGGTTAAACCGGCGGCTTCGGGGGAAAGATAAACAATTTACGCCACAAAAGGAGCACACGCGCCTTTGGAAAAAGTTGCTGGAAACACCGTTGCGCGAGTTTATGGAGCCGATAGAAGCCGAGTTAAAACAACAGGCAAGGGGATAATCTGCATGAGTCAATACCTATTAATCAACAGGGTCAGGGTCCAGGGGGCCAATGCTGTTTCTGGTTTTACCTGGGGGTTCCCAGCCATTACCCATTTTTTGGGTTTTACCCATAATCTGATGCGTAAACTTGAGAAGCATGCCGACTTTTTAGATATCCGGTTGTCCGGGTGCGCGGTGGTTGCGCATCAGCAGCAGGTTCATACCTACGGTTATAATCAATTTGTTCAGACCAAGAATCCGGCCTACCAATATGGCGAGGATGCAAAAAACAAGGTAGGGTCGCCGCCGATCATCGAAGAAGGGAAGATGAATATGACGGTTTCTCTGCTTATCGGCTGTGAAGGCAATATCGGAAATCGAGCAGAGACACTGAAAAAGTGGTTCCATGATAGTTGTTTACGCCAGCGTCTGGCTGGCGGCACTATTCTTGATATCGGAGGTGTTGATTTTTTGGGAATTGATGAAGGACAGAACAAAAACAATTTGAGGCTGCTCATTCGAAAGTTGCTTCCGGGCTTTATTCTGCAGGACCGCTCCGCATACCTTATAGATCATACCGGGCAATTACGGCAGCAAAACGAAGGTGCGGAATTGTTTGACGCATGGCTGGACTTTATTGCCCTAAAACAGAAGGCAAGACCTGCCTCGGACCGAATAACACGGCATTTAATACAACAGACTGAATTATATCCGAAAGATGAACAGAAGCAGCAACTATTCAGGCAGTGGCAGATGCACAAAGCCCCCCCTTACGATCAAAAAGTAATTCCAGAGAGCTTAAAAGAATATTTTGGGTCAATGCCTGAAAAAGACGCGGACAAAAAATTGCTCACACAATGGAAAGACTATTGTTCCCCGAATGAAAAAATAGATGCGGATTGGGAGTATATCCCAAAGCCGAAGCAGGGCTTTCTGGTGCCTGTCATGATTGGATATAAGGCCATTTCACCAGTTTATAAGAATGCTGAGGTGGCTAATACGCGCGACAATGAAACCGATGTCTGCTTTGTTGAAGCTGTCCATAGTATTGGTGAGTGGCAAGGGGTTCATCGAATACGAGATGCAGAAGCACTAAAGCAGTCATTGTGGCATTACGATTATCAAGAGCACTGGTATCTGTGCACTCAGGACCATGGTGAGAGCAGACAAATTGCTATTGAAACAAGCTACGAAGATCCTGATGATTTTTCCTAATTTAACAACAAATAACCTCAAGGAGGGAGAAAATGAGTAATAACGCAAAAAACATCCAATTGCCCAGCATGCTGTCATTCGAACGCAAACTGGAGTTTTCTGACGGTCTGATGTTTGCCGTAAATTGGAATGATAAAGAACAGCGAGAGAATATTCCAATAGTAAAGCGCCAAAACCGGTCAACGCAAAGTGCCTATGGGATAGATGATGAAAAAAAGACGGCTCCGAATCCTGTCTCTTCAGATAGTGACGATGCTAATCTGCCAATAGGCAAAGATACATTGAATCTTAATTTTACTTTGCGTGTCATGGGTAGTCTTGGCGAACCTTTTGCTTGCAATAAACCGGATTTTTCCCGAGCTATTAACAAAAAGGTCAAAGAATTTAAAGAGTCGAAAAGCATTGAGGATCTTGCTTTTCGATATGCCTATAACATCGCCAATGGGCGATTTCTTTGGCGCAATCGGGTGGGGGCAGAGGAAGTGGAGATACAAGTTGGTCTTCATGGGGAGGAAACGGTTTTTACGTTCAATGCTTATGAATTTTCTTTGAAAGATTTTGATAAAAACAAAGGGAATGAGAGCCTAAAAAAAATGGCTGAGGCTATTCGTAAAGGCCTCGCCAGCGATAGCGAAAATAGTTTTACCTTTCTGAATGTAGATGCTTTCGTCAAATTGGGTACAGGACAACATGTCTTTCCATCCCAGGAAATGAATATGGGGGAGAAGAAGAAAAAGTTATTTCAACTCGATGGCACAGCCGCCATGCATAATGTCAAAATCGGTAATGCCATCCGAACCATTGATAATTGGTACGGAAATACAATGATGATCAAGGTAGAAGGGAAGGGGAAAACGAATACTGTTGATGTCGATGCCAGAGTCCCCATTGCAATAGAACCCTATGGCTCAGTTACTCAACACGGGCGTGCCTATCGGCCAAAAGACAATGACCTCTATACACTGATAAAAAGTTGGGTGAATGGTAAAAACATCGAAGATGATCAACAAAAATTTGTGGTGGCCAACCTGATTAGAGGCGGTGTCTTTGGTGGAGACTCTGAAGGATGAAATATTTCATCGAATTAACATTGTTACCAGGCTTGGAGATATCCATCTATTTCATCTGGCAAAAGCTTTATCAGCAAATTCACCTTGCCTTGGCAGAGAATAAGATTGCTGAGAATTCATCAGCGGTAGGAGTCTCCTTTCCTGAATATAATGCCGATGAATTTTCGCTTGGGACAAAGCTGCGGCTGTTTGCAGTGGATGAACAATCATTGGCAAAGCTGCAATGCGAGAAATGGCTAGACCGCCTGAGTGATTATGTCCATGTGAAACCGATTGCACCAGTTCCGGAAAATGTGGCTGAGTATGCTTGTTTCAAACATGTCAAAATGAGGGGTAGCAAAGAAAAGCTGGCCAGGCGTAGAGCAAACCGCAAAGGTGAAACGCTGGAACAAGCATTGGCTCATTTTGCTGATTATGAAGAACAGAGGAGTAAATTGCCATTTATTAATATGATCAGCCAGACAAATGGTCAGCATTTTCGGCTCTTTATTGAAAAGCAGCCAATGGTGAATCATCAAAGCGGAGATTTTTGCTGCTACGGGCTAAGTAGTATGGCTACTGTTCCATTGTTTTGACCTAAAAAAATATGTCTGTTTGAAAAGCTTGTAATTTTAGTAAGTTGCAATAATCCTTAAAATATTTGGTTATTTCTTTTAAATTTTTATAAGTGACTGTTGCAACTTATTTTTTTTTATTTACGTTACAGTTAACCGCCGAATAGGCGGCTTAGAAAATTGAGGGCTTACGATTAGCGCACCCCAGAAGGTTAACCGCCGAATAGGCGGCTTAGAAAAACTGCGCGTTTACTGCCCTGGTGAGCCCTCTGTTAACCGCCGAATAGGCGGCTTAGAAAACCCTGTAAAACACTTGTTATGGGGCTTGCAGGTTAACCGCCGAATAGGCGGCTTAGAAAATATACGGATTGGCTCGCATGGTCGACACATAGTTAACCGCCGAATAGGCGGCTTAGAAAACGTGTCAATGCCAAACCATCACACATAACGTGTTAACCGCCGAATAGGCGGCTTAGAAAAATGAGCAAAACGCTGTTATCCAGGAACTAATGTTAACCGCCGAATAGGCGGCTTAGAAAATGATATTCGGCACCTGCCTCGGCAATTTGATGTTAACCGCCGAATAGGCGGCTTAGAAATCGCAGAAGCGACGAGGTATTGTGCAAACCCAGTTAACCGCCGAATAGGCGGCTTAGAAAAATGTTAAACGAATAGAGTGGCTGACAGAAAAGTTAACCGCCGAATAGGCGGCTTAGAAAACTACCAAAGTTACATGCGAGGCTCTATCATTGTTAACCGCCGAATAGGCGGCTTAGAAATGCTGTTGGGGTATCAGTTGCCCACGTACCGCGTTAACCGCCGAATAGGCGGCTTAGAAATGACCGTAGCCGTCCTCACCCGCATAAAGTACGTTAACCGCCGAATAGGCGGCTTAGAAATGCGGCAATAAACAACATGCTCCGCGAAACCGGTTAACCGCCGAATAGGCGGCTTAGAAACCAAACTTTAAAAATCCGTTTTGCTTCCTCCCGTTAACCGCCGAATAGGCGGCTTAGAAACTTTTTGCTCATAACACGCGCTCTCTAATCAAGTTAACCGCCGAATAGGCGGCTTAGAAAAACAGCTTAATCAGCAGCCTGACCAACAGCCTGTTAACCGCCGAATAGGCGGCTTAGAAAATGGGCTGCATTCTCGGATGCTTCCCCCAGATCGTTAACCGCCGAATAGGCGGCTTAGAAAACTGAAACATTTGCTAGTGACATTATTACTAAGTTAACCGCCGAATAGGCGGCTTAGAAAAATATAATCCTCGGTCGCGGTGTCGAGGGTAAGTTAACCGCCGAATAGGCGGCTTAGAAAGCAAAACTTGGCGCAATGGATCGTTTAAACCAGTTAACCGCCGAATAGGCGGCTTAGAAATTGGCATTGTGCTTTATGGTACTGGTGTCAATGTTAACCGCCGAATAGGCGGCTTAGAAAAAACGGGGACACTGACCGCTTAATTGATGGCGGTTAACCGCCGAATAGGCGGCTTAGAAAGTTTGGTGAAATATCATAGATTTCATGATGAAGTTAACCGCCGAATAGGCGGCTTAGAAAATTGCTCTCTCCATTAAATAAGGGCGGGCAAAGTTAACCGCCGAATAGGCGGCTTAGAAAATTTGGGCGAACTTCCGGCTCATAACCAGATCGTTAACCGCCGAATAGGCGGCTTAGAAAATGCTCTAACAGGGGGTCGCAAAATACAGACCGTTAACCGCCGAATAGGCGGCTTAGAAAAGGCTATCTGTATTCTGGAAGATTTGCAAAAGGTTAACCGCCGAATAGGCGGCTTAGAAAAAGCAGCAATAATCCGTTGGACAGCCCACCAAGTTAACCGCCGAATAGGCGGCTTAGAAAATGTTGCTGCCGACGACGGCCAGCTACAACCGGTTAACCGCCGAATAGGCGGCTTAGAAAAGAATCAACCCGCGCCCAATATGCCCCGCTAAGTTAACCGCCGAATAGGCGGCTTAGAAATGCAGCAACCGCAGCATGGAGCACCTGAGTGGGTTAACCGCCGAATAGGCGGCTTAGAAAGATAATTAAACCGGCTTCCTCTTCGGATTTGCGTTAACCGCCGAATAGGCGGCTTAGAAATTCACGGGGCCAGGGGTGCTGGAGGTAGAAGGGTTAACCGCCGAATAGGCGGCTTAGAAAGTAAGAGTTCTGCTCACGAGCCTCTAGGGATCGTTAACCGCCGAATAGGCGGCTTAGAAATTTGGTAGCAAAAACACCCTGAATGCCACCAAGTTAACCGCCGAATAGGCGGCTTAGAAATGAGATGAGCAGCGCTCCTTGGCGTCCTTGCTGTTAACCGCCGAATAGGCGGCTTAGAAAGAAAGATCGTGTGTCCTGGCCGTGATGGGTTGGTTAACCGCCGAATAGGCGGCTTAGAAAATTTTGCGTTGTTGGGTGGAGCCAAAGCCTAGGTTAACCGCCGAATAGGCGGCTTAGAAATTCAAGATAGACACCGTTTAAAGCGTCCATAAGTTAACCGCCGAACAGGCGGCTAAAAACGGATCGAGAAGATTTGAGTTGTCGACACATTTGCGACAACTATAGGATTGGACAATTGTTTCGAGTTTGGCGTGTATCAGGGGTTTCTTTGCATCAGTTGCATCAGTTGCATCAGGGTCGGACCAAGCTAATCCACTGAATTTAAACATTTAACCCTGATTTTAAAGACGATTTTCTTTCTTAAAAGCTTCTTTTTACCTCTAAAATGCAGGACACACCCCAATAACAAGAAAATCTAAGAACAGAGGGGGAGAGGTTTGTCCTCATTTTTCTATGCCTGTTAAATTATAAAATTATTCACAATTAACGCCGTGCTTTAAACTAACACTTGCCAGAAATTTTATTAACTAATATTATAATATTAATAAGTTCGTAATTATGGAGATTTGTAATATTATGGTATCGCTAATTACACCACAAAAAGCTCAGAAAAAGATTTCTGAAAATGTCCGCATGCGCAGGTTGCAAATGGAACTAACGCAAGAAGGTCTCGCTTTGCGTTCCGGTGTTCCACTACCCACGCTCCGAAAATTTGAGCAAAAAGGCTTAATCTCGCTGGAATCTTTTTTGAAAATAGCAATGGTACTTGGTGGCTTAGAGGATATCGTCGAGGCGACAGCGGCAAGGGAGGCTGAGTTTAATAGCATAGATGAGGTCTTAAAGGTTGATAGTGTGCCACCTCGAAAAAGGGGAAAGTACAAATGAGCCAGAAGATCAAAACCGTTGGAGAAATAAAGGTGGGCATTAACTTTGGTGCTGGCACAAAGCCTGTGGGACGTCTGGCAATTCGTGAGCAGCAGATTTATTTTCAGTATGCCTCAGAATTCATTGAGGCAAGTCTGGAAATTTCACCTGTCCATTTGCCGCTTAAACCGGGCGTTAGTCATTTTGACTATAATCATCTTGAAGGTTTGCCCGGTGTTTTTAATGACAGCTTGCCCGATGGGTGGGGTCGCTTACTGTTTGACCGTTTTGCACGTTCTCAGGGACTTTTTCCCTCGGAGGTGACCCCACTTGATCGGCTTGCGTACATTGGGGAGAACGCTTTAGGGGCTTTAGTTTATGAACCTGATTTTGGTATTGATGAAATGAACGGCTATCTCAGCCTGGATCAACTTGCTCTTCAGGCTCAAGCAGTATTGGATGGTGTATCAGATGATGTTTTAGAAAGTCTCATTGAGCTAAATGGATCTTCAGCAGGAGCACGACCAAAAGCTTTGATTGGCTTCAATAAGGAGCGATCTAAGATCATCTGTGGCGCACGCGAATTACCTGGTGATTATGAACCATGGATGGTTAAATTTCCAAACACCCAAGATGGATTGGATGCAGGTGCTATTGAATATGTTTATGCGTTGATGGCTAAAGATGCAGGTATCGTAATGCCGGAAGTTCTCCTTTTCCCGGCACAAAGGGGGCCTGGTTATTTTGCTGTTAAGCGTTTTGATCGAGTTGGAAACCAGCGCTACCACACACACACGGCCTGTGGTTTATTGCACGCAGATTTTCGCAATCCTTCATTAGATTATGAGGACTTAATTGCTCTGACAAGTCTTCTTACTCGCGATGTTCGCGAAGTTGAAAAAATGTATAAGCTGGCAGTGTTTAATGTTTTATCCCATAACCGTGATGACCATGGTAAAAATTTCAGTTTTGTGATGGATCAAAGTGGGCGGTGGACACTGTCTGCCGCATATGATCTGACATTTTCATCTGGCCCGCGAGGAGAACAAAGTACAATGGTTATGGGTGAAGGACGTAACCCCGGTATTGAACATCTCATGATGCTTGCCAAGGAAGCTGGCATTAGCAAGGACCCTGCCTCAGAAATAATCAATATAGTAAAAGCCGCTCTTGCCAAATGGCCAGAATTCGCTAAACAATATGGCGTGAGCCAAGCAAATATAAAATTGATTGAAGGCAAAATCAGTCGAATTTCTTAGACTTAAATATAATAAAAAAGGCTTGTGAACGTTATCAATTCACAAGCCTTTTCTTGATTAACTCGAAAGTTCTGTCGGGTTACTCAACATGCCCCTTCGGCAAAATCAGATTCAACACGACACCAATAACACCAGCCAGACCGATACCTCCAAGTTTAACCACGGCTAAATCGAAAGTCATGCCGCCGATACCAAAAACCAGAATAATGGCGACGATGGCCAGGTTGCGGGCTTCCATCAGGTCGGTTTGGGCTTTGACCAGAGTGTTAATGCCGATAACGGAAATAGCGCCGAATAGCAGAACCATGATACCGCCCATAACCGGAACCGGGATGGTGTTGAGGAACCCGCCCAGTTTGCCGACGAAGGCCAGCACAATAGCTGTAATCGATGCCCAGGTCATGATGGCTGGGTTGAAAGAACGGGTTAAGGCCACGGCACCAGAAACCTCGGAATAGGTGGTGTTGGGTGGTCCGCCGAGCATACCGGCTAAACTGGTCGCAATACCGTCGCCGAGCATGGTGTTCTGAATGCCGGGATCTTTCACATAGTCTTTGCCGGCAATACCGCTGATAGCAATGACATCACCAAAGTGTTCAATTGCCGGGGCAATTGCTATGGGCAGAATATAGAGGATGGCTTCAAGGTTCCAGCTTGGGAAAGTAAAGTTTGGCATGGCAAACCATGCTGCCTCAGTCACTTTTTGAAAGGAGATTAGTTGCGGTCCGGTCCAGTTCTGTAACGCGCCCGGATCAAAAGAGGCCTGGGCAGAAGCACTAAAACCAGTGATATCGAGAATCAAAGAAACAACGTAGCCAGCAACAATTCCACTGAGGATCGGGATCAGCTTAAACATGCCACGGCCTAACAGCGAAACCAGAATAGTGACAATCAGCGCTACGCCAGCAATAATATAGGCGGTGTTTTGTGGCACCAGCCAGGCCGCACCATCGCCAGTACGGCCAGACGCCATATGAATCGCAACCGGTGCTAAGTACAGGCCGATAACCATAATCACCGGACCGGTCACGATGGGTGGTAACAGGCGATGCAGAATACCGGAACCAAAGGTGCGGATAACAACACTCAACACCGCGTAAAAGAGACCAGCGGCAACCAGTCCGCAGAGGGTGCCGGGAATACCCCATTGCTTAACGCCATAAATAATCGGCGCAATAAAAGCAAAGCTGGACGCCAGAAAAACCGGTACCCGACCACGGGTAATAATCTGAAAAACCAACGTACCAAGACCCGCAGTAAACAAGGCTACATTGGCATCAAGACCAGTCAGCAAAGGAACAAGAACCAGTGCACCAAAAGCAACAAACAGCATCTGGGCACCAAGCAAACAATCTTTCAGTCTGAAGTTGTAATCAGTAGGAGCAGGGGCCTGATTCATAGGAATCTTCTCCAAAATTAAGTGTTAAATATAGAATTGTTTAATCCATCTCAATTTCTGGATAGGAAACAAGAAATTTTTCGTTGTAGCAAGGAAATCGAGGGGTTGCGCGGAGGCGTAGTACTTTACGCCGCACAAGCAAGCCCGCGGATTGACGCAGCTACAGCGGAAAAGAGCTGTTTCCTGCCAGAAATTTATTTGGTGCCGAAGATTTTGTCACCCGCATCCCCCAACCCGGGTAAAATATAGCCATTTTCGTTCAGACGCTCATCGACCGATGCGACATAGATATCAACATCAGGGTGGGCATCCTGAATCCGTTTAATTCCTTCCGGAACAGCAACCAGAAAAAGCCCGCGGATACTTTTACAGCCAGCTGCTTTAAGCATGTCAATACAAGCATGCAAGGATCCGCCGGTTGCCAGCATTGGATCCAGAATCAGCGCGGTACGGTCTTCCATACTGCTGGTGAGTTTTTCAAAATAGGTAACGGGCTCCAGGGTTTCTTCGTTACGGTACAAACCCACAACACTGACTTTGGCACTGGGAATCAGGTCAAGAACACCATCCATCATGCCTAAACCTGCCCGCAGGATCGGTACGACGGTAATCTTTTTACCTTTAATGCGTTCTACTTCCACCGGTCCACACCAGCCATTGATGGTTTCCGGTTCGGTTTCCATGTCCTTTGTTGCTTCGTAAGTAAGCAGACGGGCAACTTCGGATGCGAGTTCGCGGAAGTCTTTTGTGCTGATGTCATTCTGGCGCATCAGTCCAAGTTTATGCTTGATTAAGGGGTGGTTTGCTTCAAAAACGGCCATTTAAGGTCTCCCTTGCTGAGGTTTTAAAATATTCTGTTTAAGACATAACATTAAGCTTAGCCCAAGAGGATAAATTTACCAGCGTTACAGGGTCAAGAAAATTGGTCGTTAAGCTGGATAATAATTGCCCGGTCAGCAGAGAACTGAAAAAGCTCCTTTCCTCGAGGAGATTGATTGAGTTATAGTGGACAGCTTTGTATTTTGAAAAGGTAGTTGAACTGTGGGAAAAAAACGCAACCGTAGAAAATCTAAATATTATCGTTATCAGCAGGCATTAAAGTTCAGGAGCGAATATGTATTGCTCCTTGTCGTGTCATTTTTTGTGCGCCTGTTGCCGCGTCAAACAGCGCTGGCATTGGGGAGCTGGTTTGGTCTGATGGCCTCGCGGCTTATGAAGGCTCGTTACCAGTTAGCCAGGGATAACATGGTTAATGCTTTACCCGGGGCCAGTGCCGAGGAGATTGCTCGTCAGGTTGAGGAGAGCTTCAGGCATTTTGGCAAAAGTGGTATGGAAATGCTGCGTATGCCTCTTATGTCAACGCAGGAGATCCGTGATATCTTTTCGGTAAAAGGGCTTGAATATCTGCAGGATGCACTCAAGCTGGGGAAAGGTGTTATCCTTTTGTCAGGGCACCTGGGGTTTTGGGAAGCCGGTTCTTATATTCTGCCGAATGTTGGGATTCCGTGTGATGTGGTTGCCAAACCGATGAAGAACCCCTTTGCTGACCGCTTTTTTGCAGATATACGGGAAAAGCATGGTGCAACCATTTTAAATAGTAAAAAGGGCGCCCGGCACATTCGTACTGCGTTAAAGAATGGGCATGCTGTTGCGGTATTGCTGGATCAGCATATTTCCCCTCCCGGTTCAGTCGTTACCCAATTTTTTGGCCGTGAGGCGTATACCACCAGCGCCATTACCAGTATGGCGATGAAACACCAGATTCCGGTCGTGCCACTTTTTTGCCTGCGTAATGCAGACAATAGTTATCGTGGGTGGATCGAGCCGATGATTCTGCTTAATGACGATGGCCCCGATGCGGTGACCAGAAACACGCAGCAGCTAACTGATGTGATAGAACGCGCGATTCGCGAAGATGTATCGCAGTGGTTTTGGATGCATAAGCGGTGGCGGGTAAAATCAAAATAAAACCTAAAAATTTGACCGGAGCAACCTGATTGAGATTGGTCATAAAATTAATCAATAAAGGAACGTGAACAGTGAGTAAAGAACAGCAACAGGAAGTCAGTAAAAGACGTACTTTCGGTATTATCAGTCACCCTGATGCCGGTAAAACCACGTTGACGGAAAAGTTACTTCTGTTTGGTGGTGCAATTCAGATGGCCGGGACCGTTAAGGCGCGGAAATCGAGTCGTCATGCGACCAGTGACTGGATGAGTATTGAAAAGGAGCGGGGCATTTCGGTCTCCTCATCGGTGATGAAGTTTGATTATCGTAATTACGAGGTTAATCTGCTTGATACTCCTGGTCACCAGGACTTCTCCGAGGATACTTATCGGGTTTTGACTGCTGTTGATAGTGCCCTTATGGTTATCGATAGTGCTAACGGTGTCGAACGGCAAACCGAAAAATTGATGGAAGTCTGTCGGATGCGTAATACTCCCGTGTTGACTTTTATTAATAAGCTGGACCGTGAGGGGCTGGACCCTCTTGATGTTCTGGCTGATATTGAAGAAAAGCTCCAGATTGAATGTGCGCCACTGTCGTGGCCGATCGGTATGGGGAAACGGTTTAAAGGGGTTTACAATCTGTATCGTAAAGAGTTGAACCTGTTTCGCCCGGGTGACGATGCCCGTACCACCGAAACGGTTAAAATAGCCTCTTTAGATGATCCCAAGCTGGATGAGATTCTTGGCTCTCAAGCTGATGAGTTGCGCGCTGATATTGAACTGCTTGAAGGTGCGGCTAATCCTTTTGATCCGGATGAGTATTTACGTGCTAACCAGACCCCCGTTTTCTTTGGCAGTGCCATCAACAATTTTGGTGTTCAGGAAATGCTGGATGCCTTTGTTGAGCTGGCCCCTGCACCTGGCCCGCGTGAAACCACAGAGAGGATGGTTGCTCCGGAAGAAGAGCCGTTCTCCGGTTTTGTGTTTAAGATTCAGGCCAACATGGATCCGGCTCACCGCGACCGGATTGCTTTTTTGCGTATCTGTTCCGGGAAGTTTACCCGCGGGATGAAGGTTCGTCATCATCGCCTGGGAAAAGATGTCACGCTCTCCAATGCGACCATCTTTATGGCTCAGGACCGTGCCAATGTTGAAGAAGCCTTCGCTGGAGATATTATTGGTCTGCATAACCACGGTACGATTAAAATTGGTGACACCTTCAGCGAAAAAGAAGTGCTTAAATTTACTGGTATCCCTAATTTTGCACCGGAGCATTTCCGGCGGGTGCGCCTGAAGGATCCTCTTAAGTCGAAACAGCTGCAAAAAGGTTTAATTCAGCTCGCAGAAGAGGGGGCCGTTCAGGTCTTTAAACCAGTGACCGGTGCGGAGTTTATTCTTGGCGCTGTTGGTGTTCTGCAGTTTGATGTCACTATGGAACGGTTGAAAGCCGAATATAATGTCGCTGCTGTTTATGAAGGGGTTGATTATACCACTGCTCGCTGGGTTGAATGTGATGATCGTAAGTTGTTTGATGACTTCCAGAAAAAGAATCAGGGACAACTTGCCCATGATGCGGAAGGTCATCTCACCTATTTAGCTGCCAGCGAATGGCGCCTTGGCCATACCATGGAACAGTGGGAAGGTGTGCGCTTTGTTAAATCCCGTGAGCATTCCTGATATAATTTTACCTCAGTGGGAGAAGATGTTTTCAGCATGCCCTTCTTCCACAGTAAAAGAGACTATAAAAATTCTAAAGGGTCCGCTAGGGGCCCTTTTTTATTGTCTGAGGTTCTATTGTTAAACCTTTCTATTTCAATAGCCGTTGGATTATGCTAACTTTTAAATAATATTAACATCTGTTAACTGAGAAAGATTGGAGCATCCAATTTGTCAGCGATGTGGCGTATTCTGATTTCTTTATGTTTCTGTTGCCTGGTTTTGGTCGTCACAGTGCAGAGTGGCCTGGCGTTTGAGCGCTATAAGGTCATGGTAGTCCTAAGCGGGAGCAATGATAGCCCTTGGGACAAAGAGGTTGCAGAACAAATCAAAAAGGATTTGAAGCCTGGTTGTGACGTAACTTTTTTCTATCTGGATCATTATTTGACCGTGCACCACAGTGAGCGTCGCGCAGAGAAAGCTTATACTCTTTATCAACAGCTTAAACCTGATGGCGTGATTGCTGTGGATGATGCGGCTCAGACCTTGTTTGTATTGCCCTATCTAAAAGATAAAGTCAAAACACCCGTTATTTTTGCTGGCATTTACGCGCCTGCGAGCAAATATGGGTATCCATCAGGCAATGTTACTGGTGTACAACGTCACTTGTTCATTGAGGAAAATATTGCTTTTAGTAGCCAGCTATCAAGGCCGGTTCAAAAATTCGCTATACTGACCAAAGATTCTCCTTGCGCCAAATATATGTTCCAGCAGGTCATGCGTAGTTACCCTCAGGCTGGTATGGTTTCTTTCTTGCGGGCTCATGATTTGGCCGATGCTGTTGCAAAGGTGGAAGGTGTCCGTGAGTCTGTTGACCTGCTATTATTGCTGGCTGTGGAAGGTCTTACTGATGCGTCAGGTCAGCAGTTGGATAATCGTACTCTTGTTCCATTACTTAACCAGGCTTTCCGTGGTCCAACAGCAAGCCCTGATGTGAATATTGTTAAGGCTGGAGCTTTAAGTGGAGTTCTGACCAGTAGTAAAGAAATCGGTCAGCGTGCCGCAGGTTTAATGCTCAAAGTGTTGCGTGGTACATCGCTCGAAAAAATACCTGTGACCCGAAATTATCGGGGGACCAGAATGATTAACGTAAAAACTCTGACAGCTCTCAACATTGAGCTTGATCCTCTTGTGTTGCGTGGGACCAAATTGGTGACAATGCCATGAATAACGAGACTTTTCCTTTTCTGGCAGTGAGGATTTACTGTGTATAAAGTTATCTCGCTTCGCGATCGTTTGAAACGACTTTCAATCCTTCTGGCGGTGTCTTTTGTTCTGATCGTCGTTGTCCTTTTTTATTCTTTGAACGGTGTTCGTAAAAATATTGACAGTATTGTCGCAACCCGTTTCGCTGAAGTTGTCGAAAACTCTCGTAATAGCCGCGATTTTGGCTTGTTGCATACCCGAATCCGCATTTTTACCGATAATTTTTATGATGCCCCTGCTTTTACTACAGCTGAATATAACTACTTGAACAATGAGTTTATGCGTCTTTCCAAGCAGGTTAAAAATGAGCAGATTGCCGAACAGATAAAGGAGTTGGAAAGCGAATTTACTTCTTATTTCCGTCAGAGTGAGTGGATTAATGTGTTGCTTGATTGGCGTCGGGACAGGATCAAGACATAAATGAGCAGCTCTTGTTGCTGCAGGAAATCGTTTCCGAACGTATTATCGAAGTCGCTTTGTCTGGTGGTGACATCTCTTACCTGGAGCAATTGATTCTGCTTATTTCTGGTTACCGTGAAAATTTACTCGAGATTTCGAAACTCAATGCTTTAGAGAAAAAAGAGACTCTGCTTAACAGCTCTGCTGCTGATCCTCCTCCATTAATGCAGCAATTTAACCAGCTTATTTTGCGCATGCAGACGTTGACGGCATCCGAACCTCCAATTAATAAATTTGGCCAGCATCTGATCAGCAGCTTGAAGTATTATCAATACTTGATGCGCTTGTATCAATTGGAAATGGTCTTGCTTGGTGAACAGGAACGCAAATTGGAGCGTCTGGCAGGTGATGTTCTGCTGGCGATGGATCTGTCGGATCAGCAGGCCGCCTCTGCAACGATTGAAACGCGTCAGGTCATTGACCACACGATTGTTTCAACTTTGATTCTGGTTCTTTTTTTACTCGCTTTATTAGCGGCGTTGACCTGGTTCAGTCTGGGTAATTTTCTGGGACGACATATTAAGACACCGATGATGTTAGTTCGTTCTCGGATTGAAAAATTTCAGGGTGGAGATCTTGAAACTCCGATGGCTCTAAAGCGTGAAGATGAATGGAATGAATTTGAGCAGGTTTTTAACCAGATGCTTATTTACATTCAGGATAATGTCTCCGCTCTGGTCGAGTCTGAAATGCGCTATAGAGAGATTTTCACTAACGCCAACGAAGGAATTTTTCGGACCTCTATCTCAGGAAAAATCCTCGAAATCAACCCGGCAGCCATTGCTATGCTTGGTTATGAATCGCGGGATCAGGCGATCTCGAAGGTTTTTGATTTTGGCAGCGTGCATTATGTGGATCCTAAAGCACGAAAAAATATGCTCAGCCACTTGTATCGTAAAAATAAGATTCGTCAGTTTGAGTGCCAGTTAGTGCGCCAGAACGGAGAGCCTTTTTGGGCTTCGATAAATAACCGCCTGGTCCGCAATGGGAATGGAGAAATTCTTTATATTGAAGGAACCTTGCAAGATATTTCGATCCGTAAAGCGGCCCAGGAGTCGTTAATTAAGCTTCAGGTTTATTTGCAGAATATTATCGACTCAATGCCCTCGATGTTGATTGCTATAGACCCTGATATGAACATTTCTATGTGGAACAAGCGGGCCGAACTTGATATCGGTATTTCTGCCAGCCAAGCTATCGGGACGCCTTTTGAGCAATCTTTCCGTCTGATTAAGGCTGAGGTGTACCAGGATCCATTGCGTGAAACGTTAAAGAGTTTATTGCCCGCAAGACTGATAAAGCTCAAGTCTGAAGGACATGATGTTGATGATCCGCGCTATTACGATATGTTGATCTATCCGCTGTCAAATGACAAAAATCGTGGAGCGGTTATTCATATTGATGATGTTAGTGAACGGGTACAGCTTGAAGATATGATGGTGCGTTCAGAGAAAATGCAATCGGTTGGCAGTTTGGCTTCTGGCTTAGCACACGAAATAAACAATCCGTTAGCTGCGGTGTTACAGAATGTTCAGGTTCTTAATCACCGGATTTCTCCTTCGTTGGCAAAAAATCGTGATGTGGCAGAAGAGTTGGGTACTAGCATAGAAATTATTGCTGAATATTGCGAACGGCGCGGTTTTACCAAAATGCTCAATTCCATTTCCAGTGCGGGACGACGGGCGGCCAAGATTGTTGAAAATATCCAGTCTTTTAGCCGGCGTGGTGATAGCGGTTTTTCGTTAAGTTCTTTGCCGGACCTGATCGACCGGACGCTTGATTTAGCGGCCAGTGATTATGATATGCGGCATAAGTTTGCTTTTCATAAAATAAAAATTCAGCGGGAATTACAACCGACCGCAAAGCTCATGTGTGAGCCGAGTCAGATTCAACAGGTTATTCTCAGCTTGCTAAAAAATGCTGCTCAGGCGTTGAGTGGTCATGGCGAAGACCCTTGCATTACGCTGCGGACCTATGCTCCCGACCAGGACAATATTTGTCTGGAGATCGAAGATAATGGTCCTGGCATGAGCGACGAAACAGTTCGTTGTATATTTGATCCCTTTTATTCAACGCGTGATGTTGGTAGTGGCACCGGCTTGGGCCTGTCGATTGCCTATTTCATTATCAGTCAGAATCATCGTGGGTCGCTAACTGTTCGGACCGATGTCGGTAAAGGAACCTGCTTTGTGATGGTACTACCACTCAATCCAACCGCCTGACCTGTGCTGGCAGCAATATAACGTTTTGGTCGTCGTATCCTTGAAGCTGTGTCTGGAGAAAAAGTGATGAGCATTATCGTCTGGCGAGATGTTTACGCAACCGGAATAAATGTATTGGATAATGAGCACAAAAAGCTCATTGAACAAATCAACATTGTCTATACTGCGATTCGTGATAAAAAAGGGAGCGAGGTTGTTAACGACGTTCTTGCTGCTCTAGAACAGTATACGATTGATCATTTTCAGCATGAAGAAAAACTGTTGACTGAGTATCAATATCCCGATCTGGAAGAGCATTTAGCGAAGCATAAAGAATTATTTGAGGCGCTACGGCTCAAGAAAGAGCAGGCCGCTGCTGATCCGGATAAGATGGCGGCGGAGCTGTTAAAATTTATGCGTGAGTGGTTAATGAATCACATTCTGGTAACGGATAAAGCTTACGGTAACTTTTTGGAATCCCGTGGCGGGCGTTTTATTGATTAACCCTATTGTTTTTATGAGTTGCTAGGATAATAGCGGTGTTTCTATTCGGAAATAACCGCTTTTTTGTTATAAATAAAAGATCGTCGGATGGAAACTATTTAGAGTTCTGACAGATCTAAACCGGTATGATGGATAACAAGATAGATCTAAAGTCCCAGGAGATCTCTACCGGTTTTATTTAATTGATACTGCTTCGGCAACAACCTCATGGGGATGACTATGCAAAGAGCCAATAGAACATCAATTAAAGAATTATTGAGTGCGCAAGACGCTCGTACCGACGTTTGCGCGTGTGGTTGGGTGCGTTCCGTGCGCCGGGGCAAGGATGTTTCTTTTATTGCCTTAAATGATGGTAGTTGTTTTGCCACTCTGCAAGTTGTCCTGGCTCCTGATGTGCCCGGTTATGAACAGGTGAGCAAAGTAGGGACGGGGGCCTGTTTGGTGGTCAGTGGAGCCTTGGTCGATTCACCCGCTGCCGGTCAGCAGTGGGAACTGCATGCGCTAACGATTGAAATCGTTGGCCAGGCCGATGATAGTTATCCGCTGCAGAAGAAGCGCCATTCATTTGATTATCTGCGTTCCATCGCTCATTTAAGACCGCGCTCAAACACCTTTGGAGCGGTGTTTCGAATGCGCAGTCAACTTGCCTTTGCGGTGCACAAGTTTTTTCAGGAACAGGGCTTTATTTATGTCCAGACCCCGATTATTACCGCCAATGATTGCGAAGGGGCCGGGGAGATGTTTCGCGTTTCGACCCTTGATCCGATGAACCCGCCTCAACAAAATGGCCAGGTTGACTGGAAACAGGACTTTTTCGGCGAACGGACCGGCTTGACTGTGAGCGGCCAACTACAGGGAGAGCTGTTTGCGACTGCTTTCTCTGATATTTACACTTTCGGGCCAACCTTTCGGGCCGAAAACTCAAATACCAGCCGTCATGCGGCCGAGTTCTGGATGATTGAGCCTGAGATTGCCTTTGCCGACCTTGGCGATGATTGTCAGTTAGGTGAAGATTTTCTACGCTATTTGGTGAAATATGCTCTTGAACACTGTCAGGAAGACCTAGCCTTTTTCAATGATCGCATCGAGAAAGGCCTGATTGAAAAGCTCGAGGCTCTGGCTAAAGCTGAATTTCGCACGATTACCTATACCGAAGCCATTAGTTTGCTGGAAAAAGCCCAACAGAAATTTGAGTTCCCGGTTGTCTGGGGGCATGATTTGCAATCGGAACATGAGCGTTATCTGACCGAAAAAGTGTTTAATGGGCCGTTGTTTGTCACTGATTACCCCAAGGATATTAAAGCCTTTTACATGCGTCTTAACGATGATGAAAAGACTGTTGCCGCCATGGACTTACTCGTGCCGCGGGTGGGGGAAATTATTGGCGGTAGTCAACGCGAAGAACGTTATGACCTGCTTAAACAGCGGATGGTCGCAACCGGTATCGAGCCGGATGATCTGGCCTGGTATCTCGATATCAGGCGCTGGGGCAGTTGCCCCCACGCGGGCTTTGGCTTAGGGTTTGAGCGCTTGTTGATGTATGTCACCGGGATGGAAAATATTCGCGATGTTATCCCTTTCCCACGGACACCAGGGCATGCCCATTTTTAAGCGCACTTATCGATACGTTCTTTTCCTGACTATTGTCCTGCTTCTGGGCAGCTGGAATGTTTGTGCTGAGGAAGGGAATGCTCTGCTTGAGCCACCAGTCAGGATTGGGGGAGATTATAATTATCCTCCCTATGAATATCTTGACAGTACCGGTTTGCCGACCGGTTACAACGTGGAACTGACCCAGGCCATTGCCCGGGTTATGGGCATGGAGATTAATATTCAGCTCGGGCCCTGGTCCCAGATGCGCCAGGCTCTTGATGCTGGTGATATCGATGTCTTAATGGGGATGGCCCACACGAGTGAACGGCTTGACGAGGTCGATTTTTCTATTCCTCATGCCAAGGTTCATCAATCGATCTGGGTGCGTAAGGGGAATGTCACCATAAAAAATGTCAAAGATCTGGTTGGTAAGGAAGTGATCGTCATGAAAGGGAGCGTTATGCACGATTTCATTGTCGATAACGATATTCCCGCCAATCTGTTTATGGTTGAAACCCTTGCCGAAGCGTTACGCTTGCTAGCACGCGGGCAGCATGATTGTGCCCTGGTTGCAAAGCTGCCCGGTGAATATCTGATCAGCGAACTGCGTTATGATAATATTTTGCCCATAGCACGGCCAGTGGTTGCGCAGGATTATGGCTTTGCCGCTAAAAAGGGAAACCTGGAGAAGCTGGCTCGTTTCAATGAAGGTCTGGCGTTACTTAAAAAGTCAGGAGAATATCGGAAAATCCGTGAAAAGTGGCTGGGTGTTTTACAACCAGAACAGATTTCGTGGCTACGGATTATCCGTTACAGTGGTGTCATTCTTGGACCACTATTATTGGCCTTGATTTTTTCTGTGCTCTGGTCGCGCACCTTGAAGAAGCAAGTCGCGTTGAGAACAAAAGAACTGGAACGGGAGATTGTTGAGCGTAAACGCGCGGCAGAAGAGTTACAAGTACGCCAAAAACAGTTGCTCCATGCTGATAAAATGACCTCACTCGGCATTCTGGTTGCCGGGGTTGCGCATGAAATTAATAATCCCAATGGGTTGATTCAGCTGAGTTTGCCCCAGCTCGAAAAAGCTTACCAGGATATGACGCCGATTCTTGATCGCTATCAACAGGAACATGGTGATTTTAAACTTGGCTGGTTTCCCTATTCTCGCATGAAGGAAGAGATTCCGGTTATGCTGGAGGAAATGCTGGAAAGTTCCAACCGGATCAGGCGGATCGTCGAGGATTTAAAAGAATTTTCCCGCCGCAATGATTCTGGGCTTGATGACCGGGTTGATCTGAATGAGGTCGTGCGCGCGGCATTACGGTTAATGGATAATGCCTTACGCAAAGCGACCAATGATTTTAAAGTAGATTATGCCATAGGTTTACCCCCGTTTCGGGGGAATGGGCATCGTATTGAGCAGGTTGTGGTTAATTTAGTGCTCAATGCATGCCAGGCTCTGACCGACAAGAATCAGGCGATTCATTTGCGCACCTATACCTTGCCTCATGCCGGGATGGTGGTTCTTGAGGTTCGTGATGGCGGTGTCGGTATCGATAGTGAAACCCTCGAACGGATTACCGATCCCTTTTTTACCACGAAACGGGAAACTGGTGGGACCGGTTTAGGACTTTCCGTATCTGACGGGATAATAAAGGCACATCAGGGACGCATGGAATTTTTCTCACAGCCGCAAGAAGGGTTACGGGTACGTATTCTGCTCCCCATTTATGAAGAACAGGAACAGCATGGATAGGAAGCTTCACCCGAATTTCAGCGTTTTACTTGTCGATGATGAGCTCCCCTGGTTGCGGCGCCTGAGTATGACTCTTGAAGGGCCGGGAGGGATCACTAATCTACTTCAGTGCCATGACAGTCGTAATGTTATGGGGTTGCTGGCGCAGCATAACGTAGGCTTGATATTGCTTGATCTGACCATGCCTTACATTTCAGGCGAAGAGCTGCTGGAATCGATAGTGACCGATTATCCTCATATACGGATTATCATTCTCAGTGGTCTCAATCAGCTGGAAACTGCTGTGAATTGTATGCGGCTGGGTGCTTTTGATTATTTTGTCAAAACGGTCGATGAAGGACGTCTGGTTGAAGGGGTGCGGCGTGCCGTCAAGATGGTTGAGCTGGAAAACGAAAACCGTGCTATTCGGCAGAGTTTGCTGGGAGGACAGGTCGATTCTCCCGAAGCTTTTTCCGCAATTGTTACCAATAATGCAGCAATGCGAGCCCGCTTTCAGTATCTCGAAGCCGTTGCTCCGAGTGCTCAGCCGATTCTGATTACTGGAGAAAGCGGCGTTGGTAAAGAGTTGGTGGCGCGCGCTATTCATGATCTTAGTGGCAATGACGGCGAGCTGGTGTCGGTCAATGTTGCCGGGGTCGATGACAGCGTGTTTGCTGATACCTTGTTTGGTCATGTGCGTGGCGCTTTTACCGGAGCCGAATTTGCGCGCCCGGGAATGATCGAAAAAGCGGCCGGCGGTACTCTGTTTTTGGATGAAATTGGTGATTTAAGTCCCTCGTCCCAGGTAAAGCTGCTGCGTTTATTACAGGATGGGGAATATTATCCTATTGGCAGTGACCAGGTAAAACAGATGACTGCACGTGTTGTTGTGGCAACCCACGCTGATCTGGATGATAAAATGACCAAAGGTGAATTCAGACGCGATCTCTATTATCGCCTGTTGTCTCATCATGTTCATTTGCCGCCTTTGCGCGAGCGTAAAGATGATTTGCCCTTACTTTTGGATCATTTTCTTCACATTGCAGCAGATAAATTGGGTAAGAAAAAACCGACTCCACCGAAAGAACTCAGTGTGTTGCTGTCGACCTACCATTTTCCGGGTAATATCAGAGAACTAGAAGCAATGGTCAATGATGCGGTCAGTCTGCACCAGGGCAAAACCCTATCGATGAAAAGCTTCCTGACGCGGATTGAAGGGACACAGACTCCGGTGACAGAAACATCACAGGTTGCCAGTCAAAGTCCGTTTTCGGCTCTGGAAGAATTGCCGACCTTACAGCAATCAGCGGCCCTGCTTATTGAAGAAGCGATGCAGCGTTCAGGAGGTAATCAGTCGGTAGCAGCTCGTTTGTTGGGGATATCACAGCCTGCATTAAGTAAACGGTTACGCTCACATTCCTGATTTTTGCGTTCTGGAAAACCCCTATAACTAAAGTTATAATTATTCATTTGGTTATATTCTTCTTAACCTATTGAAAATAAATGATAATTTTTTCTTTTGCTCTGTTTCTAGTCATTTTGTTATAAAAAAAATCCTGCCTTGGAATGTTCTTTCTTTACTCTTAACCTGCTGATTTTTAATTACTATTTTTCATTAAGATCTTTCTGGTATCAAACTTGCTCATTAGAAAATTTGCGTTAGACTTATAAAGTTTGTTGGCTTTGCACAAAATAGCCAGTGAGCGTTATGGAAATGACTTAAGTTTGAATCATCATTGGATGCTGTGTTTTTGGTGTGTCATAACCACAGCATTCTCATCTATCACCGAAGAGGAGGAGTCTTTATGAAAAAGATGTTTACGTATCTGTTGGCTGTTGTCGTTGCTGTCAGCTTTGTGCCAGTTGCTTCGGCTGTTGCCGCAAATCAGTTTGTTACCATTGGTACCGGCGGTGTTACCGGTGTTTATTATCCTACCGGTGGTGCGATTTGCCGTTTAGTCAATAAAAGCAGAAAAGAACATGGCATTCGTTGTTCTGTTGAAAGTACCGGTGGTTCTGTTTACAACCTGAACGCTATCGCCAATGGTGAGTTAGATATGGGCGTTGCCCAGTCTGACTGGCAGTATCATGCCTATAACGGTACCAGTAAATTTGAATCAGCTGGCGCAAACAAAGATCTGCGTGCTGTTTTTTCTGTTCACCCAGAGCCCTTTACTGTTGTTGCCCGTGCTGATGCAGGGATTAAAAACTTTGCAGACCTCAAAGGTAAGCGTGTTAACGTCGGTAACCCAGGTTCCGGTCAGCGTGGCACTATGGAAGTTGTCATGAATGCTATGGGATGGACCATTGATGATTTCAAACTTGCTTCAGAGTTGAAGGCTGCTGAGCAGTCTGCCGCTTTGTGTGATAACAAGATTGATGCCATGGTTTATGTTGTTGGCCATCCTAACGGTTCTATCAAAGAAGCAACCACTTCATGCGATTCTGTTCTGGTTAATGTTGCCGGTCCTGAAATTGCCAAGCTGATCAGTGAAAGACCTTACTACCGTACCGCGACTATTCCTGGTGGTATGTATCGTGGTTCTGACGCTGACACCAAAACCTTTGGTGTTGGCGCTACTTTTGTTTCTTCAGCTAAGGTTCCTGAAGACGTTATTTACAATGTTGTTAAAGCAGTTTTCGAAAACTTTGATGATTTCAAAAAATTGCATCCAGCTTTTGCCAACTTGAAAAAGGAAGAAATGGTCAAAGATGGCCTGTCTGCTCCTTTACACGCAGGTGCTGCCAAGTACTACAAGGAAGTTGGTCTCCTGAAATAAATATGGGCACCGTGCTCTAATATTATGGGAATGCTCCACGCAATAAGGAGCATTCCCATTTTCATGTTTATCCGCCCCTGAAGTCGTCCCTGCTAACCAGGCCTATGCTTGTGTAGCGAGCAAGAATAAATTGTAAAGTAAAGATACCTGTTTTGTTCTGCCCCGCCTGGGGTTCTTGTTTTCCCTTTTTGCAACAGATTAATGCGAAACTGAATGTATGCTGGCAAAAGGTTAATCCGTTTGGTTGCTATCTGCTTGAACATCTGTCTTCGCGAGGATTTTATGTTATGGCCAAAGAGAATAATGAAACTGATGTAAGTAGTGCCGAAGCGATTGTCGAGTCTGAATCCGGCGCGCGGAATCCGACCGGGGCTATCCCGAAAAAGATTTTGTTTGCAGTCCCGTTGATATGGACTCTTTTTCAGCTCTGGTATGCGTCTCCATTACCATTTCTGCTCAATATTTTTGTCTTAAATGATACCGAGGCTCGCGCTATCCACCTGGCTTTTGCTGTCTTTCTATCTTTTACTGCGTTTCCGACGTTTAAAAGTTCGCCGACGACCTATATTCCGGTTCAGGACTGGATTATCGGACTCATCGGGGCATTTTGTTCCAGTTATCTGTTTCTATTCTATCGGCAGCTTGCAGACCGACCAGGCAATCCAACCACGATGGACCTGGTTGTCTCTGTTATCGGTCTGATTCTTCTGCTCGAAGCAACTCGCCGGGCCCTGGGGCCTCCGCTGATGGTGGTTGCGACAATTTTTATCATTTATACCTTTGGTGGACAGTACATGCCGAGCGTCATTGCTCATAAAGGTGCTAGTTTGGCGAAGGGCATGTCCCATTATTGGCTGGGTACAGAAGGTGTTTTTGGCGTCGCTCTCGGTGTCTCTACCGGCATGGTCTTCATGTTTGTTTTATTTGGAGCCTTGCTCGAAGCTGCTGGGGCCGGAAACTATTTTATCCGGACCTCTTTTGCTGCCCTGGGACATATGAAAGGTGGCCCGGCTAAAGCAGCCGTTGTCTCTTCCGGTCTGACTGGGCTGGTTTCGGGATCTTCGATTGCTAACGTTGTTACCACCGGTACCTTCACTATTCCATTAATGAAAAAAGTCGGCTTTAAGGCAGAAAAAGCTGGTGCTATAGAGGTTGCCTGCTCAACCAATGGTCAGTTGATGCCCCCTGTCATGGGTGCTGCAGCATTCCTGATGGTTGAGTATGTCGGGATCTCTTATATCGAAGTTATTAAGCACGCTTTCTTGCCAGCGATTATCTCTTACATTGCCTTGGTTTACATTGTCCACCTCGAAGCCTGTAAAATGGGGCTTGAAGGTATGGAAAAGGTGATCACAAGGTCATTGCCAAGGCGGCTTTTGTCTTTTGTCATGACATTACTGTTTATGATTATTCTGGCAGGGGTAACCTATTACGGGCTTGGTTGGATCAAAGGGGTAGCCGGCGGTGCTACTATTTATATTGTTTGTGCCCTGTTGGCTGTCGCTTATCTTGGTCTTTTGTGGGTTGCTTGTCAGGTTCCGGAACTCGATTCCAGCCACGAAATTAAAGAGCTGCCACCGTTTGGTGAGACAGCCAAAGCAGGACTTTATTTTCTCCTTCCTATTGTTGTCCTTATGTGGTGCCTGGTTGTCGAGCGTCTTTCTCCGGCCTTATCCGCATACTGGGCGACGGTTCTGATGATCGTCATTCTGCTGACCCAAAGACCATTAAAAGGTGTCTTTCGTAAAGCGAGTGGTAGCGATTATGCTTTCGCTGCCGGTTTCTGGGATCTTATTAACGGCATGGTGGCTGGTGCGCGCAATATGATCGGTATTGGCGTTGCAACATCGGCAGCAGGCATTGTTGTCGGGACTGTTACCTTGACCGGAATCGGTCTGGTTATGACCGAATTTGTCGAGTTTATCTCTGGTGGTAATCTGATGTTGATTCTGCTCTTTACCGCCATTATCAGTCTGATTCTCGGTATGGGGCTGCCAACTACTGCTAACTACATTGTTGTATCTACCCTGATGGCTCCGGTCATCGTAGATCTCGGTGCCCAGAATGGTTTGATTGTGCCGCTCATCGCGGTGCACTTGTTCGTTTTCTACTTCGGCATTCTGGCTGATGATACCCCGCCTGTCGGGTTAGCGGCATTTGCTGCTGCCGGTATATCCGGGGGGGATCCGATCAAGACAGGTATTCAGGGTTTTATCTACGATATCCGAACAGCGGTTTTGCCGTTCATGTTTATCTTTAATACCCAGTTGCTGATGATCGGTATTGATCACTGGTGGCACCTGGTCATTGTCGTCGTTGCGGCAATCTTTGCTATGATTGCTTTTGCTGCCGGCACCCAAGGCTACTTTGTGACCAAGTCGAAAGTGTGGGAAACAGTGGCTTTACTGCTGATTGCTTTAGTGCTGTTCCGGCCGGGTATTGTCTGGGATAAAATTTTCCCTCCATTAATCGAAGAACCGCCCGCTCAACTGGAAGAATGGGTCAGTCAGATGGATCCGGGTACCGCTTTACGCCTTGAGTTAAAAGGTGAGAAACTCAGTGGTAAAGAATTTACCAAAACCATTATGTTGACGGTTGGTGATGAGCCTAGCGGTTTCGAAAAGTTGGAAGGTATCGGAATCGAAACCCGTGAGGAAGAGGGAAGGATTTTTATCGATAATGTCGTCTTTGCCAGTGAGGCAGAAAAAGCAGGCGTCGATTTTGATCAGGAAATCCTCAATATTCAGGTTCCAACCCATCGTTTGCCGATGGAGATGATGTATATCCCTGCGGTCCTGCTTTATTCTTTTGTTGTTGTGGTGCAACGGCGGCGCAAAGCGCAAGAGGATAAATTAGCAACTGCTTGAGAAGTTCGGTTGTAAAAAGTCTAATAGAGATACCTGAATCAGTGAACCAGCGAACTATTCACTGATTCAGGTGATATACTTAAGGGTGATGGAGATGTTCTTCGGGGACTTTTTTATCACTCTTTTTCACAGCGATAGTCTCAAAGAAGATGCTATCGCGGGAGGTGATTATGCCTGTCGAAATTAAAAAAATTCTGGTTGGAAATGATTTAACCGCGGAATCTTCACGCGTCATCCGTTATGCACTGGAGCTAGCGGTAAAATTCCACGCCCAAGTTTATGTGCTCCATGTTATGCCTACAGTCGATCCGGCGGTATTGAATATGGTGGCCCTGAATATGGGCGCTGATAAGTTGGCTAAGCTGAATAAGGAGAATGAGGCTGAATTGGTGACCCAGACCAAGGCTCAGTTACAGTTGATAATTCAGCAACAAAGTGATCTGATGGAAGAAGAGGTGATTCATCCCCCGCAGGTGGAAGTCCATCATGGTGAAGCTGTTCCGGTTCTGCTGAAAACCGCTGATCGTCTGGATGTCGATTTGATTATCCTTGGTAGCCACAGTAAGGGGGCGCTGCATTATGCTTTCCTTGGTAGTGTGGCTGAGAAGGTGCTGCGCAAGTGTCATCGGACGGTGATGATTGTTCCACCGCCTAAAGGGTAGGGTAGAAAATTATGGCCGCCTCTGAATATTTTCTGAGGCGGCTTTTTTAATTGAGTTTATTGGAACAATCAAAAGCAAAATCTAAAGAAAAGTCGCAGGGACTCGCCCCTGCAGGCGACACTCTTTTTGTCACAGGCGAGCCACAAAAAGGGTGCAAAAATGGCCTTTATATATGTCCGGGTTCGGGTGTCGTTGGCTTAAAGCTGCAGCCAGCAAATGACTGGCCGGCCGACGGCCTAAAACCTGGCCTGATGGCTACCACCGCAATGCCTTTGGCATGATATGTCATGAAACAGGCTAAATCCCCGCCAAATGCTTCGGGGATTTATATCCTCTTCTATTTTCCCACTGTTTTAATGCCTTTAGCCCGATTAAATGCGCAGCATTTTGGGCCGCTGGTGCTTTCTGATTCTAACAATGAACCGTAATCTAATTCAGTTATCGTCAGTGTGTTTGACCTTTCCGGGCATTTTTGCATCCTTTTGTTGCCCTGGACAAAAGGATGGCGTCGATCGGGGACGCGACCCCGAGGTCTTGTTTTTAAGTTTTTGTTGGATGAAGAAGAAACAATCAAAAGCAACATCTAAAGCAAAACCGCAGGGACTCGCCCCTGCAGGCGAACTCCTTTTTGTCACAATCGAGCCATAAAAAGGTGTCAAAAATGGCCCTATTTATATGTCCGTGTTCGTGTGTCGTTGGCTTAAGGCTGCAGCCAGCAAATGACTGACCGGCCGACGGCCTAAAATCGGGCCTGATGGCCACCACCGCAATGCCTTTGGCATGATATGTTATGAAACAGGCTAATTCCTCGAAAATTGCTTAGGGAATAATATTCTTCAAAATACAACAAAAAAGGTAATAATTGTGTTGACAGTTTGAAATTCTCCGCTAAAATTGTGACTGTTTGAGTTTGTTATTTGCCCTGCATTTTTTAGAGAAACAATGTGGTGCGCGGATTCACAGGCAATCCCGCTAAGCGAAAATAATTCGACAGGAGGCTTAAATGAGTACTTATGAAGAGCGCGAAGGCGCTGTTACTTTTAAAGGAAACCCAGCATCTCTACTTGGTCCCGAACTTAAGGTAGGTGATTCTGCACCTGATTTTACTGTGGTGGACAATGGTTTACAGCCAGTCACCCTGGCTACAGATGCTGGTAAGGTCCGCTTGATTACCGTTGTTCCTTCTCTTGATACCCCGGTCTGCGACACGATGACCAGACATTTTAATCAGGATGCTGCAGAGCTTCCAGATTCTCTTGCTGTCTATACCATCAGTGTTGATCTGCCTTTTGCTCAAAAGCGTTGGTGCGGTAATGCTGGTATTGATAAAGTTCAGACCTTGTCCGATTATCAGGATCGTTCCTTTGGCCTCAATTATGGTTTACTTCTGAGTGGTCTGAAATTGCTGGCTCGTGCGGTAATTGTTATAGACCAGAATGACAAAGTCAGTTATCTGGAATTGGTTCCCGAAGTGACTGCGGAACCTGATTACGCCGCTGCTCTTAGCGCGGTTAAGGCGTTGCTGTAATCCAGGTAGGCTGATAGTTTTTATAGGCTGTCAGTAATTATTGTTAAAACAGACGTTAAGGTTTGTTTTTAAAAAGGCACGGTGTTATTCCGTGCCTTTTTATATTTGAGCTGCTGAAAAATTGACAAGTGATGGAAATTACGTAAACTATTTAAAAAGTACTATATTTATTTTTACTATAGCAGCAAGTGGCTTTAGGAATTGCTAATAAGCCTGGGTTCGTGACGTTCCTTAATGAATTGATGGGGAGAGTTTTATGTCGAACAACCAGACAGGCGCAGATTCTAATCTGATTACTGACCTGGAAAAGACGCTTTTTGACAATGTCCATCTGGCCATCGCTGTGGTTGACCAGGATCGCATCCTGGTACGTGTAAATGACACTTTTTGTCGTATGTTTGGCTACTCGGATCCCTCTGAGCCCATCGGTTTGTCTGCCTCTACTTTTCATTTATCTCCTCAAAAGTACCAAGAGTTTGGTCAACTGGCTTTCGAAAAAGTACTCAAAAATCAAAAAGTCAGTGTTCCTTATCAGTTTAAAAGGAAGGATGGTACCGTTTTCTGGGGACAGATTTCCGGGCAGTTGATTAATAATGATCAGGCTGTTGTATGGATGATTGCCGATATCACTCAGTGGCGTGCATTGCTGCAACAGCTTAAGCGAGATGAAGAAAAGTATCGCTTACTGTCTGACTATGCGACTGATGTTGTCTGGGTTCTTGACTTACCGTCACTGCAATTTTCCTACTTTAGCCCGTCTGTGTTTAATCTGCGTGGTTACACCCCAGAAGAAGCAATGCGCTTGTCCTTGGAAGAAACTCTGACCCCGGAATCTTGCCGCAAGGCAAAAGAATACATTGCCGAAAGTCTGAAACGTGACCGGCTGGAAGGTTGTCATCATAACCGTGTTCGCTACCTGGAATTTGAAGAGATTTGTCGAGATCGTAGTGTCATTCATACGGAGGCGATTGTACGTTATATTCGTAATGAGCAGGGTGACCCCATCCAGGTGATTGGTTCGACACGTGATATTACTGAACGGAAAAGAGCAGAGAAAAAGCTGAAGGAAAGCGAAGAAAAGTTTCGTACCGTTTTTGCGACTATTCCTGAACCTGTTGCTATTACCCGCGTTATAGATGGTGTTTATGTCGATGTTAATGATCAATTTGTGCAGTTGTCTGCTTATTCCCGCGAAGAGTTAATTGGCCATTCTTCCTTAACGGTCAATATCTGGGCTAACCCTGACGACCGCGCTAAAATGGTGGATGGGCTTAAAAAAGAGGGTAAGGTTGAAAACCTTGCCGCAGAGTTTGTCAGTAAAGACGGGCTAACTATTTACGGCTTAATGTCGGCTCGGATTGTCGAGATTGATGGCGAAAAATATATATTGAGTATTACTCGTGATCTAACCGCACGCAGGCTTGCCGAAGAAAAATATGCCACTCTTATAAAAGAAGCTAATGTTGGTATTGGACTGGCTGATGCCCACACTGGTGAAATGCTCGAGTGCAACCAGGCTTTGGCTGATCTGGTTGGACGGAGTTGCGAAGAAATATTAGGTCAGCCTCAATCTATTCTACATCCTCAGCAGTCATTAATAGGGGGCGTTACCCCCCGGTTTGCCAATCTGCTGAATAAAGATGCCCCCGATCTTCATGAGCAACAATGTGTGACCAAAACAGGTGATATCTTTGATGCTGAGATTAAGGGGACACGTTTGAAGCTGGGTAAACGAGACGTTCTCCTTAGTTTTTTTCAGGATATTTCAGAACGCAAGATGCAGCAAGTTTTACTTGCTGCTCGGCTACGTTTGAATGAGTTTGCTGCGACGTTAAATCAGAAAGAGCTCCTGCAAAAGTTTGTTGACGAAGCAGAAAGTATGACTTACAGCAAAATAGGGTTCTTCCATTTTGTAAATAGTGACCAGGAACATTTGTCTCTTCAGGTCTGGTCGACCAATACTCTTGCTGATTTTTGTAAAGCAGATCCCGAAGAATTTCATTATCCACTCTCAATGGCTGGTGTTTGGGTCGATTGTGTACGGTGTAGGGAACCGGTTATTCACAATGATTATTATAGCTTGAATCATCGTAAGGGATTGCCTGAAGGGCATGCTCCACTTCATAGGGAGCTGGTAGTGCCGTTGTTTAATGGTGATAAAATCTTTGCCATATTAGGCGTTGGTAACAAAGAAGCACCGTATGGGCAGCGGGATATCAAACTCTTAACCGAGTTTGGTCATTTAGCTTGGGATATTATTGCCCGTAAAGGGATTGAAGATCAGCGCACAGAATTAGAGCTTCAGTTACGGCAAAAGTACAAAATGGAGGCCGTCGGTGTTATGGCAGGGGGCATTGCCCATAATTTTAATAATAATCTCGCTATTATTCTCGGTAACCTGGAAATGGCAATTCGCAAACAAGATAAACCCGAGTCTCTAGAAAAGTATTTGAATAATGCCAGAACGGCTGTGTTGCGTTCTCGTGACCTGGTCGGGCAGATTCTGACTTACAGTCACCAGGATCGTAAAGATCTGGGGATGGTAGATATGTGTCTTGTTGTCAAAGAGACGATGCGTCTGCTTAAATCGACCTTACCCGCTTCTGTTGCTATTTCATATAGTTGTGATTTAACCCAATTGACAGTTCATGCCGACCCTGGACAGATTCAGGAAGCTCTGATCAATCTGTGCAATAATGCTGTCTACGCTATGAAAGATAACGGTGAACTGAAAATCGCTATTGAAGTTGTCGATCTTCAAGACCATGGCATTCCCGCGGGTGATCATCATCATACTGGGCCCTATGCCTGCCTGGCTGTTAAGGATAATGGTTGTGGGATCGACCACCATATTATCGACCGGATTTTTGATCCCTTCTTTACCACCAAGGGGGTCGATCGCGGTACTGGAATGGGGTTGTCGACGGTCAAGGGAATTGTTGAACAGCATGGTGGCTTTATTAAGGTTGACAGTAAGGCCGGCAAGGGAACGACCTTTTTTCTCTATTTTCCTTGTGCTGATGAACAGTATTTGGCTGAAAATGCCCTGGTTTGCGAAGAAGTTATTGCCGAAGGATCAGAATATATTTTATTAGTCGATGATGACCAAACCCTTCTTGGGTTAATTGAGCAGATGTTGACTGAGCTGGGGTATCGGGTCACAGCATTTCAGAGCAGTGAACAGGCCTATGATTTTATGGTCGAACAGCATCAACACGTTGATCTCCTGGTGACAGATCAGACCATGCCAGGAATGACAGGAAGTTCTTTAATCAGAAAAATCAAGTCTATTTATCCAACTCTGCCAGTCATTTTGATCACTGGCTACAGTAATAAGATGAAAGAGCTCGAAGAAAAAGACCTGGGCATTAATGCTTTTTGTATGAAACCATTGGGTATGGTTGAGTTAAGTCAGGTGGTGCGCCAGGTGTTGGATGAACAGCAGCATAATCAGTAAGGTTTGCGCGCATGGGTGGATATTTTCGTTTCGCCCTGACTTCTTTCTACCGGGTAGCGCAATTTACTGACCAGATCCTGAATCTCTTGCGGAGGCTCTGGTGTGACCCGCGAAATAATCATCATCAAGATAAAATTAATAATCATCCCGACGCTGCCGATTCCTTCCGGTGAGATACCAAATAGCCAATGCTGCTCGCTGTTGGCTCCAGGATTAATCAGTTTGAAATAGATAATATAACCAGCGGTAAAGGCAATGCCGGCAATCATGCCGGTCATGGCTCCGTAGACATTGGTTTTTTTGCTGAAAATTCCCATGATAATGGCAGGAAAAAATGATGCTGCTGCCAAACCAAAGGCAAAGGCAACGACCTGAGCCACAAAGCCTGGAGGAAATATACCGAGTAGTCCGGCAACAACCACAGCACCTGCGGCACCACAACGCGCCCAGAGAAGTTCGCCTTTTTCTGACATGCTCGGCATCAGCACGCCTTTCATCAGGTCGTGGGATATGGATGCCGAAATTACCAGCAACAAGCCCGCTGCGGTAGAGAGCGCTGCCGCGAGCCCACCCGCTGCAACCAGTCCGACGATCCAGTTAGGTAGCTTGGCTATTTCGGGGGTGGCCAGCACTATAATGTCGTGATCAACATAGATTTCGTTGTTATTTTCTGTTTGCAGGTTGGAAACGAGTTTTTCGCCGTGAGTCCCGGAATAGCCACTGTACTTTGGTTTACCGACAATGGCTGCGCCAGGCCCATATTGCAGAATGCCGTCACTGTTTTTATCAATCCAGGCGATCAAGCCGGTTTCTTCCCAATTTTTAAACCAACCAGGCGCTTCTGTGTATTTTGTGTTGTGAATCGTGGTAATGAAGTTAATACGAGCAAAGGCTGCAACGGCAGGTGCTGCCGTATATAGCAATACAATAAACACCAGAGCCCAGCCGGCAGAAGCGCGGGCATCCTTGATTCTAGGGACAGTAAAAAAGCGAATAATGACATGCGGCAGACCTGCGGTGCCAACCATCAGGGCGATGACAATAAAAAACAGATCGAGTTTAGGGCGTTCTCCCGTTGTGTAAGCAGCGAAGCCAAGTTCCTGCTGAATACCGTCCAGAGCTTCGAGTAAATACCGTCCTTCAAGGGCCGAATTATGAAGAGTTTGGGCTCCTTCGGCAGTGATGCTGCTACCAAAACCAAGAGACGGAACCGGATTCCCTGTGAGCATGATAGAAATATAAATAGCTGGGATCATGTAGGCGACAATCAGGACACAGTATTGGGCTACCTGGGTGTAGGTGATGCCTTTCATTCCGCCCAGGACGGCATAGAAAAAAACAATACACATGCCAATGGCTACACCGGTATTGATGGGCACATTCAGAAATCGGGCAAAGACAACGCCAACGCCACGCATTTGCCCGGCGACATAAGTGAAAGAAATGAAAATTGCGCACAAAAGGGCAACGATCCTGGCTCCTTGCGAGTAATAACGATCACCAATAAATTCCGGGACGGTGAATTTTCCATATTTGCGTAAGTATGGAGCAATGAGCATCGCTAGCAGAACGTAGCCACCCGTCCAGCCCATCAGGTACATTGAACCATCACGACCTAAAAATGAAATCAATCCTGCCATGCTGATAAATGAGGCCGCAGACATCCAGTCCGCACCGGTTGCCATACCATTCAAGACGGGATGAATGGTTCGTTCTGCAGTATAGAATTCTCCGGTGGAGAAAGCTCGGGCACGAATGGCGACGAGAATATAGATCGCGAAGGTAATGCCGATAATCGTCCAGGTCCAGGCGGTTATACTCATGGCCATAAATCTCCCTGAAATTGGGTCGGGTCAGTCTTCGTAAACGTTGTAGTGGCGGTCCAGTTTATTCAGCAAACGCACATAAATAATAATCAGAATACAGAAAACGATTTCTGACCCCTGATTAGCAAACCAAAAGCCGAGGGGGAATCCAGCCATATAAAATTGATCAAGTTGATCGACAAAAATGATGCCGAAGAGGTAGGACACCACAAACCAGATAGTCAGCAGGAGGGCAATGTAGCTAATATTCTTCTTCCAGTAGCGTTGCAATTCCTGTTCGCGGTTCATGGTTTTTCCTCCTGTTGGCAGCATTTTAAACTGCGCGGGGTACAAGAGTCGCTTTTTTAGGTTTAATAAGGGGGACGTCTCTTAAACGATAATCCCCGATGGGACACTTGTAAAGAGGCTTGTGGTTATTTTTAGAACGTGATTCTATCTTTTGAAGGGATCGGCAACACATGAAAAGTTGCTTTTGTTGGTTGTGATTAGATAATATAGAAATATATATGTTTGTTATTTGTTATTTGTTATTTGTTATTTGTTATTTGTTATTTGTTATTTGTTATTTGTTATTTGCAAAGGAGACGTTTGTGGTCCGGTGTCGTACTATTGTCAGTGTTATAATGCTGGTTTGTTGCTTGTTTCTTTGGGGAACTGCTTCTGCTCAGGAATTGGAAATTTCAGGGACGATTGAGGGTGGCTTGCGCATTCTTTCCCTTGACCCTGCTGGCAATAATTATTTTATTGTTTATCGTGGTGACTATGTTCAACCACAAATGGCAGGAGATGCTTCCTTTGAAATTGATATTCCCGGCTTGCGGCAGGTAAAGACTTTTCCGGTCAAAGACGGTGGCAAAGCTTATGTCAAGATGTCCAAGGCCGGAACCTTTTCTTTTACGGCAGGAGTCGTTAAGGGCACCTTCGAAGTGGTTGAATACAGTGCTCCTTCGTATAAGGCAGTCAGCAGTGCTGAGGCCGCGGAAATTTTGAAAAATACCACGCCATTTATTCTCGATGTACGAACTCCCGGGGAATATCGTCAGGCCCATATTAAAGGGGCGCATCTGGTTCCTGTGCAAATTCTTCAGCGTGAACTTCCCGAGCTTGAACCCTATAAGGAGCGTGATCTGTTTATCTATTGTGCAACGGGCAATCGTAGCACCGTTGCCGCACGGATTCTGATTCAGAATGGTTTTAAGAAGATTTATAATTTGCGTTACGGTATTTCTGATTGGGCACGTAAGGGGTATCCGGTGGAGAGGTAGCCTTCTTTCCAATCTGAAAACTTTCTGAAATCTGAAATATCATTTCTTAAAATCGCGAAACGCAGTGAGAGTCAGTGAGCGTCACCCGACAATCTTAGAAAAATGATGCTTAGTCGAATCCTGCAATTTGCTAGCAACGCGGAAGGCTTCCTTGAGTAGGTCCTGTTCATTTTTAGTCAATTTTTTGGGAGATAGGTAGTGACTTGGGGGCTGCCCGTTATCGATTAATTCAATTTCATTGCGTAGGCGTAAAAAGGTAAAGGCCTCAAATGCAGCTTTAATATGTTCCGCTGATTCATGGCTGAAAATACCTGATTCGACCAGTTTATCCAACCGCTCAATGGTTGTTGTTGCTTCCAGTTGTTGTTCAAGAGCAAACATACGGACGCAATCAACAATAAAGATACTCCCAGCCTGTTTGAGAGACAGTTCCCCTTTATGGTTCCCTGAGCGGTCAGGGCTAAAGCGGCCGAGCAGGTTCAGCGGCACTTTATGGCTGAAATCGAGAGTCATCATGTGATAAAGAAAAATCGGGTGAGCTTTTATCAATTGATGGACAATGTCACGTAAATCCTGGCATAGGGACGCTTCTCCGGCTATCGGCATAAAATCGAAAAAAATGGAAGAATAACGGACTCGTTGTGGTTCTGGCACTTTGATCCAGCTGCTAATACGACGCTGCCATTCTGGCAGCCGGCCACGCCACAGTGGATTACTGGCCATGACATTCCCTTTGCAGCGTGGATAACCCAATTCCGCCAAGGTCTCGACCAGTTTTTCGGCAAAGGGGACAAAGAATTCGTCCACCTCAGCATGTTGACTATCTGGGTAATCTTCAAAAATAAAGCCGTTGTCCTGATCCGGACCTAGCAGCATTTCCTTGCGTCCTCCACTACCCATAATAATAAAGCAGTGTTTAATGTCAGGCAGGGTGTAACCGGCCTGCTTTTGACGGGCCAGGATAATTTCATAGGCGCGACGGATAATTCTTTGGTGAATATAGGAAATAATTTCCATGGTTTCGGTGTGTGAACGTGACTCGCTAAGTAGCACGCGGGCGACCTTGACCATTTCTTGCCTGGCTCTTTGTAATTCTTCTATGCTGTTCGCCTGGCTGATATTACCCACCAGCAAGAGTGCTTTTTGACTACGAAAGCGCATCAAATCCTGTAATGTGACCAGTCCGACCAGTTCGCCCTGATCTAAAATTGGTAAGTGGCGAATATTTTTGCCGATCATAAAGGTTGCCGCTTCGTACATAAACGTATCTGGAGACAAGCTGTACGCTGGAGAGGTCATAATCGCGTCAGCTGAAGTCTGCTTACAAGTACTGTCATCACGAGCAATGACCTTAGCGACCAGATCATGCTCGGTGATAATCCCGAGTAATGTATGGTCCTCATCGCATACCATGGCCGCACCACAGTTATTGCGGGTGATAGCGATAGCGACCTCTTTTGCGCTAGCACTGGGTGAACAGGTGAGAACATCGGGATTCATAATTTCTGACAGGCGTTTTTTGAATGGATATGCTTCAACCTGGACGAGGGTGTTGTGGCTGTGCTCGCTGACCATTTCGGCATAGAGGCCACGGATTCGGGAGTAGATAACTTTGTTGAAATGCTCCGCCAAATGGGGGTAATCCCGGGCGATAGCGATTATTGCCTGCTGTGGAATCAGGAAGCAGACAGTTTCTTGAGCGGTGCGTGCTCCTGCGGTATAGCCTTCACCGGTAAAAATGGGGGTGCCGCCGAAGAATGAGCCGTCGCGGCGGTAATCAACAATCATTTCGATTCCGCCCGGAGTCTGGACCACAATTTCAATCAGGCCTGATTTGACCACATATAAAAAACCCGAAGGGGGGTCGTGTTGTTTAAAGACGTGCATGTGGGCCGGAAACTTTTTGACCTGCGCGCTTTCATTCAGTGTCGCGCACACGTTTTCCGGCAAAGTGGAGAAGGGTTCTGCTTCGGCCAGTGTTTTTACCAGATCCATCGGCAACCTCACATGAGTAGATTGGCGGACATCTTATGGTCGTTCTCGTCATCCTTTAACCATTATGAGTTATTGTTCAAGAAAAATAGCCGCTGAGTCAATCTTTATCCCTGACTTCTTCTGAACAGACCGCTTGCAGATCTCTCCTTATTTTGGTTGTGGAGCCAGTTTCTTTTTCTGTCCAAAGTTAAAGGGGTGAGCCTGAGAACGAATAATGAAATCAGCGATAATTTTTCCCCAGATAGTCAACCCTGCCATAGCACTCCAGGTATCGTAACTGAATTGAGCGGTTACGACTCCACCAATAATCCAGATTGCCATAGCTCCGCAAAACAGGTTGAGTAGACCGGTAACAGGGGCCCATTTTTTAGGATTCGCTGGGGGGAGGCCGCGTTTGATAGCGACTTCGGCATAGTTTTTATGCACCAGGATCCGCCAACTGCGCCTCAGCCAGAAAAAAGCCATAGGGAACAGGGCTAGAAATAGAATCCAGGTCATTGCTATGCTGACATCAAAAACCATAAGCTTACTCCCTTGGTTAAGACCCTCCCCCGCTAGTTACAGCAGGGGAGGTTTTGGTTTTTTCCGAAAATTGACAACGCTACGGTGGAAAAGGGCTGTTTCCTAGTGGGCACCATCAACCGCTTTTGATCCACGTGGAGTTCTGACATCTTCAACCATTTGAGCGATATGCTCAGGAACCGCCGGAGTCATGTTCTTCACAATAAAGGCCACAGCGAAGTTCACGACGGCACCGATGGCGCCAAAGGCGTTCGGTGAAATACCGAAGAAAAAGTTGGCTTTACCGCCGAACAACCAGAGGAATTCAGTTCCCTTGATAAAGAATATTCCCTTGTGGGCGAAGACGTAAATCATGGTAATGGCCAGACCTGACAGCATACCGGCAATGGCTCCCTGCTTATTCATGGTTTTACTGAAAATACCCATCATCAGAGCAGGGAAGATAGAGCTGGCCGCAAGACCAAAGGCAATGGCAACAGTACCGGCGGCGAAGCCTGGTGGGTTTAAACCCAGGTAACCAGCGACCAGGATTGAACATGCCATGGCGATTTTACCGGTCATCAGCTCTCTGGCCTCGCTCATGTCAGGAGTCAGAATATTTTTGAACAGGTCGTGAGAAATTGCCGATGAAATAGCGAGCAACAGACCCGCTGCAGTCGACAACGCAGCAGCTAAACCACCAGCTGCAACCAGGGCAATAACCCAGTTTGGCAGCAAGGCGATTTCAGGGTTGGCCAGAACCATGATATCGCGGTTAACTGTCAGCTCACTCCCTTTCCAACCGGCAGCTTCTGCTTTGGCCAGGAAGGCTGTATCTTTTGATTTATCATTGTAGTACTGGATACGGCCATCACCATTCTTGTCTTCAAATTTCAGCAGACCGGTAACTTCCCAACGATGCATCCAGTCGGGGCGATCTTTAGCGACAATACTGCTTTCCGGAGCAAAAATATCACCACCAGATTTAACTGCGGTATTAACCGTAGCATGTAGGTTCAGGCGTGCCATAGCTGCAACGGCAGGAGCGGTGGTGTAAAGAATAGCGATGAAAACTAGTGCCCAACCTGCGGATGAGCGGGCATCTTTAACCGTTGGTACGGTAAAGAAGCGCATGATAACGTGCGGTAACCCAGCGGTACCGATCATCAGAGATGCAGTGTAAACAAAGTAATTCAACATACTGCCTGGTACCTGAGTGGTATATTTACCAAAGCCCAGATCGGTAACAACATGATCAAGCTTAGCGAGCAGGCTCATATCGGTACCAGTAAAACCGCTACCAAGGCCAAGTTGAGGCAGTGGGTTACCGGTTAACTGCATGGAGATAAAGATAGCTGGAATGGTGTAGGCCAGAATCAGAACACAGTACTGAGCGACCTGTGTATAGGTAATTCCCTTCATGCCACCAAAAACGGCATACATGAAAACGATCGCCATACCAATATAAATACCGGTTGCGTTTGATACTCCCAGGAAGCGGGAGAACGCAACCCCAACACCAGTCATCTGGCCGATAATGTAAGTTAATGATGCCGCCAGCAGACAGATAACTGCCACTAAGTTAGCGCCTTTGGAATAAAAACGATCACCAACGAATTGTGGAACCGTAAATTTACCAAATTTACGCAGGTATGGAGCAAGGAGCATGGCAAGTAAAACGTAACCACCGGTCCAACCCATCAGGAACAGGCCACCACCCCAGCCCATGTTGGCGATTAAGCCTGCCATGGAGATAAATGATGCTGCCGACATCCAATCAGCGCCGGTTGCCATACCGTTTAGTACCGGATGGACCGAACCACCAGCAGCGTAAAATTCACTTGTGCTTCCCGCACGGGCCCACAGGGCAATGCCAATGTAGATGGCAAAGGTGATCCCGACAACGAGATATGTCATTGCTTGAAGTCCCATAGTCTCGCTCCTCCTTAGTCTTCGTGAACGTCAAATTTTTCGTCGATTTTGCCCATCAGTTTGGCGTAGATGAAAATCAGAGCAACGAAAATATAGATTGACCCTTGTTGCGCGAACCAGAAACCAAGAGGATAGCCACCAAGGGAGATACTGTTCAGCGCTGGAGCCAGTAGAATGCCGAAGACATAAGAAACCACGAACCATACGATCAAAATGTTTCTGATCAGAGCTAAAACCGCTTTCCAATAAGCTACGCCTTTGTCATCCATAAATAACCTCCTCTTAAATGTGTGTTCTTTCTCGTCCATGCTTGGAGTTTAGTAACCTTTCAGTCTGCAATGCTCCTTTCATTGTGACTGCTACAACTTGAATCGATGGTGTATCTTATTTGGCTGTTCGCGGAAGATACGGGTTAAATCCCAGCTGCGTCGAAATTGTATCGGCAGCTGCTTTTAATGCGGGAAGCAGTTCCTTGTGAATGCGTTGTTCGGTTGTGCGGAAGCTGGGGGCAACCAGCGATAGGCAGCCGGCCAGCATTTCTCCTTCACTAAAAATCGGCACAGCAATACAGGTGCTGTCTTCACCGATACCGTTTTGGTCAACGCAGTAGCCCTTTTCGCGATAATTCTTGAGCTCTTCTTGTTGTGGTGCGGTCCAATCCTGGGGGTGGTCTTTTTCTGGTGCAAAAGCCTGGCAGATTTTACCGGCCGCACAGTTTGTTGCAGGAAAACGTTCACCGAGTAGTGGTGCAACTTTAACCTTTTGGCTGTTGTCTGCCATGTCCAGAAACAACACGTCCTGATCACGGCACACAACCAGGTAGATGGCTTCATCGCACTGGCGAACAAGCTGTGACATAACGGGTCTTGCTTTGGTTAACAATGCCATTTTTGATAACAGCTTCTGGCTGATCTCAAAGGCGCTCATGCCCAGTTCATAGTCACCAGTTTGAAGGTTACGTGATACATAGCCATGGCTTTCAAAGGTTGCCATCAAGCGAAACAGGCTGCCTTTAGTCATATCCAGCTTGTCACTTAACTGGGCAAGACTTAGTTGACTGCTCTCGGTGGCGAGAATCTTCAGTAGCAGCAAAGCATTTTCTACTGACTTAATATTGTAAGATTCTTTGTCCCTGCCTGGCATAGCGTCCCTCACCTGTGATGTCAGAGATAAACTGACTCTTTATTTTGGTTAGGTTTCTACCATCGTTTACCCTTTATGTTAAAACGATAATACGCTGTTATATTTTTGTCAATTCGGTTTTTTGAATATTTAGTTTATGGGTGGCGTTTTAGGTGGTTTTTGAGGGGTAGTTTAATTTAATAAATAATTGAAAATATATATCTTTTTGTTTGTTTTATGTTTTTTTAAAAAATGTAAAACGTCGTTTATTGTTATGTTGTAAAAAATTAGATATTTTGGTTCCCTAGCTCCTTTCTTGTGATGAAGTTACAGTTTTGGTAATGCTCTGATACCAGTTGTGAGATGATTTTTGAGTGGTTTAGTCGGATATTTGAATTATAGCAAATATTGTTTCGTTTGCCGGGAGCAAAGGTTGTTTTTTTGAAGTGATGTTTTGGAAATGACTGCCGTGGTGAAAAAATATAAAACCGTCAAGAAAGACAATGATTAATAAACTGAACATTTAGCTCTCCGGGGTCGGACCAGCCGTAGCTCTCCGGGGTAGCTCTCCGGGGTCGGACCAAGCTAAAGGCTTGAAATGATATGCTTTACACCGATTAAATAGCTCTTTTTGGCTCTTAGCAGCATGATTTTGGGGCTAAAATAAAACTCCTAAGAAATATAAGCGATAAGCAGCTCACTTCAAAACCGGCGGGTCCCGGCCCGCCAGCCGGATTCATTTTCTTTGTAACGACGAAAGAAAACGAATTAAAAGAAAGCTCTTTTTAAAAAACTGACGAAAGTTGGAATAGGATAGGGTTTTTCCGCAGCTACTGTGGGAGACAGGCGGCTCAAAGCGCTTCGCACCTTAAGGGCAAGGGCGTGACAGAAACTTGTAGCCTCTCGGGTCTTAACCTTTCTTTTACCTGCATCTCTAAAGGCAATCTGCTAAGATCAAAAGGTGCTATTCTCTGATTGTTGTTTTGCGCTACACAGCCGTTCTTTTTATTTCTTTCAGCGAGTGTAATGATGACTTATCAAGATATTCCTGATGTTGAAGCAATTTGGAACACATTTATCACCGGCAATCCTATTCCCGCCGAGGGGATCAGAAGTCAAATTCATGCATCATGGCAACGTTGCCGGCAATCGGGAGTCGATCCGTATGACGGTGTTTCTCATCAGCTTTTGGCCGCAGAAGAAATTACCCAGTTGCTTGATGCCCGTAAATTTTATCTTGAGACTGTTCGGCACTTCATGACCCACCTGTATGAATTTGTCAAAGGTTCTGGTTTTATTGTTCTGCTGGCTGACGAACGGGGCTATGTCATGGAAACCCTGGGGGACACTGATACCCTTCGTTCTGCCGCCAAGGTTAATCTGATTCAGGGGGCTTGCTGGGTTGAGGTTGAGGGGGGTACTAATGGTATCGGCACTGCATTGGCTTTGGGGCAACCCTGCCAGGTTTCGGGGTGTGAACATTACTGTCAGAAACTCCATTCCTGGACTTGCTCTGCGGCACCGGTACGTTCTGATAATGGTGAATTGATTGGTGTGCTGCAGATGTCCGGGCCTTCCCATGCCGCCCATCAACATACTTTGGGAATGGTTGCTGCTGCAGCCGAAGCGATTCGCGACCAGTTTCGGGTGCAACGGCGCAATCATGAACTGACATCCCTTAATGAACACCTGAGCAATATCTTTCAGACCATGTCCGATGGTGCCCTGCTGGTCGATGGTAACGGTGTGATTACCCAGCTTAATCCCAGGGCCAGCAGAACACTGGGAGAGAACGTTGTCGGTCAGTCCCTATCCGATATTTTTGGTCATGCCTCGGACGTAGCGGCAATCATGCAGCATGATCGACTCTGTAAAGATATGGAAATGATGCTTGATACGGCAGCGGGAGATGTCCATGCCCTGGTTACGGTCCGTCCTTTGAGTAATGGTAGTGTAATTTTCTTTAACCCTATTCAAAAAATGAAGAAGTTGGCCAACCGCTTTGGTGGCGCCCAGGCACGCTTTACTTTTCATGATATTGTCGGTCGACATAATAGTTTTGCCGCGGCTATAAGCGCTGCAAAAAAAGCCGCGACCAACAACAGTAACGTGATGCTGTTGGGGGAAAGTGGCACCGGGAAAGAACTGCTCGCCCAGGCTATACACAACGCCAGTGCTCGGCGCAAGGGACCCTTTCTTGCCTTAAATTGTGCCGCTTTGCCCCGCGATCTTATTGCCAGCGAACTGTTTGGTTACGCTCCGGGGGCCTTTACCGGGGCTGACCCCAAGGGGCGCCCGGGTAAGTTTGAAATGGCTGCAGGGGGCACCTTGTTGTTGGATGAAATTGGCGATATGCCCCTGGATCAACAGGCCGTATTGTTACGCGTTCTGCAGGACAGGCAGGTGACCCGCTTGGGGAGTGACCGTGTCATTCCTGTTGATGTCCGTGTCATTTGCGCTACCCACTCCAATTTGTTGCAAGCCGTTCAACAGGGTACTTTTCGTCAGGATCTTTACTATCGCCTCAACGTTGTGCTGATTGCTGTGCCACCGCTACGGGATCGTGGCGATGACGTGCAGCTGCTGTGCGATTTTTTCCGCCATAAAATTGGACAACGGCTCAATATCGGAATCCAGGATATGGCTCCCAATGTAAGGCATTTTCTCAGCCGTTATCACTGGCCGGGTAACGTTCGGGAACTGGAAAACACGGTAGAGAAAATGATATATGCGGCCGAAGGAAAACGCCTGGAGAGCCAGCACCTGCCAGCGGAAATCAGTAAAGCAATGAACATGGAAAAGGAAACACCTAGCCAAGGGGTTACTGCAGATGTTGGGTTTAAGCAAGTCATGGCTGGGCGTGAGCGGCAATTACTCCTCGATTTACTCCGGAGTTACCATGGCAATGTGACTCAAATTGCTAGAGACACCGGCGTGTCCCGCAATACCATCTATCGCAAGATGCGCTCCTATGATATTTCACGTGACTATCTCTTTGATTAGGTGTCACGAAAAAGTGACACTTGCTCCATAACCTGAACATATGCTCCATTGTGGAACACTATTTAGGAGATGCGGTTAGAATAGTGCTATAAAAGAAAGAAATTTATAACTTGCTGCAATCTCATTAATTTTTCTCTCTATCCCATTTCAGACTCTATTTTTATCCTACCTGGCACAACCATTGCTCCTTTCATAATCTGCATTTGGATACCAATGTTGTGTGGGCTGCACCTGCCTGAAACCGGACCTGACGGTCCATCAAATTAGATGGAGGATTAGCCATGAGAGAAATCATTGATAGTAAGTACCAGTTGTATATTGAAGGAAAATGGGTTGATTCGACTAAAGGAGAAACCTTTTCGGCCTATTGCCCGGCAGACGGAGAATTGCTTGCCACTTGCGCCAATGCCGGCAAAGAAGATGTTGATGCCGCTGTCGCTGCAGCTTGGAAAGCGTTTCCGGAGTGGAAAGATGTCAGCGCCCAAAAACGTGCCGAATATCTGCTAAAGATAGCTGATCTTATTGATGAAAATGCTGAAAAACTGGCTATGATTGAAACCTTGGATAATGGTAAACCGATCCGTGAGACACGGGCCATTGATGTGCCCCTGGCCAGCGACCATTTCCGTTATTTTGCCAGCGCCATCCGCACCCAGGAAGGGCAGGCGGTAATGATCGACAAAGACACCATGAGCATCATCCTGCGTGAGCCGATTGGTGTCGTCGGCCAGATTATCCCTTGGAACTTCCCTTTCCTCATGGCGGCCTGGAAGATTGCTCCGGCCTTAGCTGCAGGCAATACCCTGGTCATGAAGCCCTCATCAACGACCTCTTTGAGCATGCTTGAATTCGCTAAACTGCTTGACCAGGTACTACCTCCTGGCGTGGTGAATGTAGTGACCGGTAAGGGATCGACAACCGGAAATTATGTTCTTGAACATCCTGATTTTTCAAAGTTGGCTTTTACTGGCTCAACGGAAATAGGCTATAACATTGCCGATGCTGCAGCCAAAAAATTGATTCCGGCCACTTTGGAACTGGGGGGGAAATCGGCTAATATTTATTTTGAAGATTGCCCGTGGGAAAAAGCAATCGAAGGTACCCAGATAGGTATTCTATTTAACCAGGGACAAGTCTGCTGCGCCGGTTCCCGGGTCTTTGTCCAGGAAAGTATTTATGACAAATTTGTTGCCGACATGGCGGCAGCCTTCAAGCAGGTTAAAGTCGGTCTGCCTTGGGAAGATGGCACTATGATGGGGTGTCAGATTGATGAAGGTCAGCTTAACCAAATTTTGTCCTATGTCAATATCGGCCAGGAAGAAGGCGCCCGCCTGGTAACTGGTGGGAGCAAAATCACTGATGGCCCCTTGGGTAAAGGTGCCTTTATGGCACCGACGCTGTTTGCTGATGTTGATAACTCAATGCGGATCGCCCAGGAAGAAATCTTCGGACCGGTAGTCTGTGTCATCAAATTTAAAGATGAGCAGGAAGTCATCAAAATGGCCAACGACAGTGAGTACGGCCTGGGTGGCGCTGTCTGGACCAAAGATATCAACCGTGCGCTGCGGGTCGCCAGAGCGGTAGAAACCGGGCGGATGTGGGTAAATACCTACAATCAATTGCCGGCTCATACCCCGTTTGGTGGCTATAAAAAGTCGGGTATCGGCCGTGAAACCCATAAAATGATGTTGGAGCATTATTCTCAGGCCAAGAATATTTACATCAGTATGACTGAAGATAAAGTGGGTCTTTATTGATCCTGCTGTGGGTGTTCAGTTGCTCTGAAAAAATGCCGACCAGAAATTCTGGTCGGCATTTTTAGTTTTTACCTGGGAGCGCTTAAAATGACTGATCGCGAAGAAAATTCTTCAGTGACCGATCAAAAGTTTTTTCTCCTGCTTTAGTAAAAAAACAGCCTGGAACCTCACCACGGTCCCGGTGTCTGGGGACGCACTGGCGACAATCTCCCCAGGCGGGACAACTGGTGTTGGTGCAGGTACAATTCACATCGACAGAACATGTAGAGCAGGACATGTAGATTTCCTTTAAGATTAAAGATGAATATTTCAGGTTAAGGGTTATGGTGTGCGGAGTCGTCCGCCTCAATTAAGAGGGCTATTCATTGGAATTATCAGTCGCCGCCGAGATAACATGGCAGGGTTGCGATAACGGTCTCCTGATTTATTCTGCTGGTTGCCAGGCAAATTTTTTATAGACCTTTTCCATGGGTGTTTTAGCAAAATGATTTACATAGTTACTCATGGTCTTTTGGGCCAGACCAAGAACAATTTCCAGTAGTTGACGCTGTCCATAACCAGCCTTGAAGAAGATATCCATATCTTCTTCTGACAGATCTCCCCGTTTACGTACCATGGCCAGGGTGGTGTCGTGGAGCGCCTGCAGCTTGGCCGTGGGCATGGGGTCCCCGTTTCTAAGTGCGTCACTAAGGGCAGGGGCAACTTTCATCAGGTTCGCCATGGCAGTATGGGCTGGTACGCAATAGGTGCATTTATGTTCTACATTGATGGTTTGCCAGACAACTGTGAGTTCTTCGGCATTGAAGGATGATTCCTGAAATAATTGATGGAGTGTCTGGTAACCTTCAAGCAAGCCGGGTGCTTCAGCCATAACACTATGCAGGCCGGGCAGGCGGCCGGTCGCTTTTAATGATTTTTCCAGTAATGGTTTACTTTTCTCCGGGGCGGTTTCCAGGTCGTGTTTGACGAAGGTGGTCATAGCTATCTCCTTGGAGTGATGATGAACGTTTTCGTTGTTGAAGACTTTATAGCACCTAACTTGAACGTTCATTCAAGCTAGGTGCTATAAAGGTGCTTGTCAATAATTATTTTGAATGATCGTTCAAGAATGTGTATAATGGCAGATATCAAAAATCTACAAAGAGAGGTGATGTCCCGGTGGCAAAAGCGCAATTTGATCGCAATAAGGTGGTTGATCAATCCATCGCATTATTCTGGCAGCATGGTTACAGTGCGTCATCGATGCAGCAGGTAGTTAAAAGCACCGGCTTAAAGCCAGGGTCTATCTACCTGGCCTTTGGTAGTAAGGAAGGATTGTTCAGAGAAGCGTTGGAAACTTATGCGCAGAACTCTATCACTCGTATCCGTACCATTCTGGATTCAGCTGCTAGCGTTGGAGAGGGAATTTGTACTCTGCTTGAGAAGTTTGTCGAGGATTCAACCAGAACTGATTACTGTAGCTGCTTCCTGGTTAAAACCCAGCTTGAATTGGCTTCGGTAGGTGGTGAATTACATGAATTCGCTTCTTCCCGATTATTAGCAATTGAGGCTGAATTCTGTCGATATCTTGAAAGAGAATATGATGCCACTTTGAGTAAGCAACGCGCGACTAGTATTATGCTGCATATTTTTGGGTTGCGGGTGTACGGTTATCATCCGGGGGCGGCGCAACGAATGCGTGATGGCTTGCGCGCTGGACTTTCCTGGTTACCTTGGGGGGAGTGATCTTTCCGAGCCTACTCTGTTCATTAAATTTTTTCCTCACCAAATTAATTAAAGCTAACAACAAACAGTGCCCGACATCTTTATTGGACGCCGGACACTGGCTATTTGGGCTACAGAATGCAAAATAAACCTGCCTATTTAGCGCTGTTGTAAGGGTGAACCTTGCGCCAGTGGCGTGCGATATCGCTGCGGGTACAGATCCATACATCTTCGCGGGCAGCGACATAGTCGAGGAAACGTGCCAATCCTACGGCTCTTCCTGGATGTCCCATGACCCGTAAGTGCAATCCTACCGATAGCATCTTTGCGTCTTGTTCCTGACAGAGAAAATCGACGGTATCTTTCAGCAGGGTAAAATAGTCATCAGCTGTCGCTAAGCCACCGCGCAAAAATTTTGCGTCATTGGTAGCAAGAGAGTAGGGGAGTACCAGATGGGGCTGCCCATTAACGTTTGTCCAGTAGGGGAGCTCGTCGTTGTAGGCATCGCTGTCATATAAAAAGCCACCGTGCTCAACGACCAGTTCGCGGGTATTGATGCTTGGTCCGTAACGGCAATACCAGCCAGCCGGGTCTTGACCTGTTTTTTCCTTAATGACCTTAACCGTGCGGGCTATTCGCTCGGCTTCTTGCTCACGGCTTAATGAACGGTGCTGCTCCCAGCGCCAGCCATGGGCACACAGGTCAAAGTTGGATTGTTTCAGCCAGTCACAAATTTCTGGGCTGCGTTCCAAGGCCAGGCCACAGGCCATGGCCGTTGCTGGTAGATTGCGTTGTTCAAATTGACGGACAATGCGCCAGAAACCAACGCGTGAACCATACTCGAACATCGTCTCTGCAGCAAGATTGCGGCCGGGAATAGAATCCGCTGCTATTTCAATTAATCCTGTTTCGCTGGCATCATCGCCGTCTGGTATAGAGGGCTCTGAACCTTCCTCAATGTTAATAACAAAATTGATCGCCAGCCGGGCTCCATTAGGCCACCGGGGATCGGGCGGATTAGCACCGTAACCGATAAAGTCACGCTGTTGGGGTGATTTCATACTTTAAAACTCCTTTTTTCATACTGCTGTTGATCACACGAAGGACCTGAATCCTGAATATGACTTACTTGCGTTGTAAGGGAGTGTTCTGGTTGCTGTCAATGGCAAATAAGATAATCTACCTAGGAGGCTGTTGAAATCAGGTTATGAAAGAGTTTGAATCGCCACCTCTGTGCTCCTGTCTTTGTTTTTTTGATACTGTATATGTAGCGAAGAAAAGTTATGTGGTAGTTTATCATGAAACTGATTGTTAGAAGCTTCTGGCTTCTTATTATTCTTAGTATGTCTAGCTGATAATTTTGGAGGGGTTCTATGTTTATTCGCTGTTCAGTCTATCTTTTTGTTCTATTTGTTTTTTCTCTTACCCCGCAGCTAGGGGGTGTCTGGGCCAAAACGGTTCCGTTATCATTTAAATTTAATAATGTACAATCGAGCAAAGAAAAATACCATACCTATGGAGCTCTAAAAGATTTAAAGACATATCATTACGGTGAATATTGGGAAATAGATTATAAATTTTCCAATAAACTCAGTAGTGATGAGCGTTTTTCTGCTATGGAAAAAGTTATCCTTAAGCAATTGGATAACCCTTCCTTCTCTTTTGGCAAGTATGGTTACCTTGAATTTGAAGCAGGTACAGATGAATATGTCATGCAGCTTAAGGCTTATGGCAAAAAAGCTACCCTGAAATTGCTTAAGAATACGACGTATCGTCCTTTTCTTACTCTGAACATGGACCATTGGCCATTATCACCCCGGCTTGCAGATAAAGTAGGTGATGTCCCACTGGTTTCCATTGCTCCCTTTGCTGAAGAACTAGAAATTAGCCGATTGCAGTACAAAAAGTATGAAGAAAAAGTTTTTCGTGCGGGTAAACAGACCCTTGATGGTAAGGGACAATATTGGTCCGTAGAATATAAATTGAAAAAAAATAACAAGGCCAACCTGTTACGCTACCGAGCGGCACAGAACTATTTTGCGTTACTGAAAAAAGAAGGGGCCGACATATCTCTGAATGGTGACGATGGAACGAGTTATATCTTTGCCCTCGACTATGAAAATCAGCATTTTGTTGGTTGGTTGCAGGCTTATGATAGTTCCCTGAAGCTGCAGATTATTGCTGAGGAAACCTTTCAACAGTCTTTGGTTTTGTCACCGGATAAGCTTAAAGCAGAGCTTGAGGCAAGTGGTAAGGTGACCTTGGAGGGTGTTTATTTTGATACCGATAAAGCAACTCTTAAGCCTGAGTCTGACCCGGCTATTCTTGCCGCTGCATCACTGCTGAAACACTATAGTGATCTGGTGCTGGAGGTTCAGGGGCATACCGACAGTCAGGGGGATGATAAATATAATCTTGATCTGTCCTCTCGCAGAGCGGCCTCTGTTGTTGCCGCTTTAGTGGTCGGCGGGGTCGAAAAAGAACGTCTGGTTGCTAAAGGTTTTGGTGAGCAGGTTCCGGTTGCAGATAACTCAACTGCTGAAGGGCGTGCTGAAAATCGGCGGGTGGAATTACATCGCTTAAGTGGTGGCGATGAAGTGATGATGATCGATATTGATTTTATCAAGCCCCTGCCTAATGCAGTAACAGAGGCAGAGCGGCACTATGGTGAAAGTGAACTGACGGTTTATTTCGCGCCTCCGTATAGCGAAAGCAAGCATGTGGAAAAGGTCTCTGTAGCCTCCTATGATGTCTATTCTTACCTGATTGAGAAGAATGGCAAGCGTGATTCCAGCGTCAGCCCAACCGAGATCCTCGCTAATTATCGCCATGTGTTACCGCTGTTGGGGGCGACACTTGTTGGGCAACATCAGAATAATCTTCATTTTTATTTTGCTGACCGTGGTGATAAACGACCGCTCTACGGAGTGATTTCTGCTTATGCTGGATCATATGAAGTCAAGGTCGGCACTGTGAAGGCTGAAGCAGTTAAGCCTGCACAGGCGAAGAAGATTGCTGCCAATAATAATAGTTGTACTGCTGATATTGTTGGCGAATATCACGCCGATTATAAAGGGAGTAAAGCTTATAACACTGAAAAGTCTTACGCTTTTGTCACTAATGGAGTCATTGAAGGAGGGAGTAATTTGATTATCCTCAAAAAAGATGGCTCCGCGCGCATGGAAGGATCCAAGGAAGGGTATGATCTAACCTGGAAGCTGGCCGGGGATTTAGTCCTCTTGCAGCAGGATGAAATGACCGTGCGGGAAATTAAATGTTTAAATGGTGACAGCTTCTCTGTATCCATGGATATTCTTGGGACCGAACCAACAGTGGTGCTTTATTGCAGGCAATAGTAATAAAATTTTCTGCATGGGCAGATTGACGCAGAGATGGTGAAAAAGGGTACTTTTCGGGTAGAAACTAACTGCGTTTCCTTGTTTTACGCAGGGCCATTTGCGATGACAGGCTTCCCTCTTTGATCAAGGCAACATAATAGCCGTTGACCTTTCCAATTAAATCGAGGGTTTCAATGTAGGGTGGTGGTTTATTGTTGACGATGGAACCAGTCCCTGCATTCCACGCAGAAACCACCAGTTCTATTCGTCCTTGGTACTGATGATTGTATTTGGCAATCAGGTAACAGGCGATGAGTAGATTTATTGCAGGATTGTAGAGATCTTTAGGTTTTAGATTTTTAAGTTGTTTGTGGCTGACGTAGCGAAAAGGATAACCTGTTGCTGCCAATTCTTTTGCCGCTTGTTTGCCCGTCGAGTAAAGGATCTGAGTCAGACCGCGAGCATCTTTATCTGAAATGGCTTTCGGCTTGGCTGAAGATTCCGCAATAATTAGGGCCCTGAGGAAATTGGGATTTATATTGTAGCGTGGTTTGATGTAATGCAATGAGCTGAAGTAGCTGATGAGGTGGTGGTGGCGATCAAGACGTTGGTGCAGCGATTTACTAATTTTAACTTTTTGGTATTTGTTTATGTAGTGCGACAAGGTTTCGCGCGCATGGCTGTTGACCGGTTGCAACAGCAGTATGCTAAGAATTATTGGAATGAAAATATATAATCTCATCATTTCAAATTCCCCAATCTGATTGTTCTTCTCGTACATAGTCTATTCACAAAAATTTATCCCTGTATTTGCTTTTCTCTTATCGGCCTGATGGACTCAGAGTTTTACCTAAAACTAGGAGGAGCATTTATTGTTCGAAGGGCTACAGTAGTCAACTTTCAGTCGATCTTAGAAAAATGAGATTTGAAAATATTATAGATAATATCTATACAGATAGTTCATATAAAATATTTTTATTCTATATGGATTGTTACTATATTTGTTTTACATAAACGAACAAAAAATTTTGAATACAAAGGAGATAAAATTATGAAAAGCATTAAAACAGCACTAAGCGTTTTGGTTTTATTTACTCTTGTTGCTATTTCAAGTTCCGCATTCGCTTTTGATGAAGACTGGAGTGTTACTCCGTCCGCAAAGGCACTCGCAGCAGCAAGTTCAGCTGTTTATGATCAGGATTATCTAAATGCTGTCAACAGTGATGCAGGTGCTGACATTATTCCATCAGCCAAGGCTGTAGCGGCTGCTGAATTTTATCAGTACAACGAAAGTAAACTGGCAGCTGGTCTCGAGGATGGTGCGGAAAGTATGTATTTTGCATCTGAGCATCAATCTGCTGATGTTAAAGCGATGGTTAATCATGCTGGCAAAGACTCGCTGATTTGCCAAAGTTGTTAACTCCTTCTTTGCCCTTAATCAGTTATTCGTCTTTTGCCCGGTATCTTACTTAGATGCCGGCAATTTGCTTTAAATTCTAAAAGGATTTCAGATGAAAATAGACTTATCAAATAAAATTGCTCTGATTACCGGCTCATCAAAAGGGATTGGATTTGGTATTGCAAAAGGATTATATGCAACTGGTGCAAAGGTCGTTCTTCACGGTCGCGATAAAAACAATATCAGTAATGTTGCCGCTAGTCTTGGTAAGGATGTTGAATATGTTTACGGAGATTTAGCAGACGCTTCACAAGCTGCAGATGTGATTGCACAGTTAGGTGATATTGGAGATGTTGATATTGTCATCAATAATGTGGGTATTTATGAGAAGAAAAACTTTCTAGATATTCCTGATGAGGACTGGTCGCGCTTTTGGGAGACCAATGTTATGTCGGGTGTTCGTATCACCAAAGCATTATTGCCCAAAATGTTTGAAAAAGATTGGGGACGGGTCATTTTTATATCCTCTGAATCGGCCTTTAATATCCCTGAAGACATGATTCATTATGGTGTGACCAAGTCAGCGATGCAGGGACTAGCCAGGGGTATTGCGGAGACGACACGTGGTACTGGTGTGACAGTAAATAGTGTTTTGCCAGGCCCAACTCTTTCCGAAGGCGCAAAAGCATTCTTAAATGCAGCTGCAGAAGAGCAGGGCATATCATTTGAGGAGGCAGAGAAAAATTTCATTCGTAGTAAGCGGCCAACATCTTTGATTGATCGCTTTGCGACTGTTGAAGAGGTTGCCAGTATGGTGACCTATGTCGTCAGTCCTTTTGCTTCAGCCACAAATGGCTCGGCTTTACGGGTTGATGGCGGTGTCGTTAAAAATATCATGTAGCTCCTTTTTAATAGGCTATCTTTCTAACCACGCAAGTGTTTACGGATAGGGCTGGATTTCTAAATCAAACAGCGCTAGACTTCCCCTCCTTTTGATAAATACCCGCTCCTCAATAAAGTCTTTGAGGAAATGTTTGGAGGTTTAGCGTGTTTGATTTTAGTGCGGCAACAGTCAGTAAACTTATTGTTCATCAAGTTGGTAACAAGCTCAATGAAGAGGGTATCACCATTTCCACGGGGGAAAGCCTACGAAATGCTGAGTTGGATGAGTTACTGTTAAACTGTTTTTTAACGCCGACTTTAAAGCGTGGTCAGCAGTATCACCTGTATCATGAATCTGATCTGAATCTGAATCTGGTTCACCATTACTCTGCCCAAATTTTTTCTGATGGTGATGCTTTTGTCGAAGGAAGTGAAGCGATCGCTCGTCATCTTTACAGTGCCTCGACTCATCCTAATATCGGTGGCGGAGAGTTCCTTGTCATTCTTTTTGATAATATCATGGGAGATGATGGCCCGCTGCAGGCCCTTGGCTTATTCCGTATCGAAAGCCGCAGTAATTATCTTGAAGTCAGTGATAATCAGGGGGTCAACCAGGTTGCTGGGCACACGGGGGTTCCCCTGGAGAAAATTCAGAAAGGGGCCGTAGTGCTGGCTGACAGTGCCAAGGTCTTTGTTGTCGATAATCTAGGACAGAAAACCAAATATTGGATGGATGATTTTCTGAAGGCATCCGTCAGCCAGACGCCAAAAGTTTGTGCCAAGGCAGCAGGAGCATTGCTGAAAGCGATTTCCGGACAGGTTGAAAACCCTGCTGAAGCGTTGGAGTTTGGACGTCAATTAGAGGAGCAGCTTGCCGAAGCCGATGAAATGACCGTTGGTGGGTTACGCGATCTGTCCGGACAGTATATTTCTGAAGATGAGGTTAATCAACTTTTGGATAGTGCCAGTCAGACCCACGGCATTGCCTTGGACGATGATCTTGCGATTGAAAGCAAGAAGTTGTCCCGCTATGCCAAGGATGTGGTCACCAAGGCACGTATTGCCGAGGGTGTCAGCTTACTTATTTCCGATGCCGGAACCAAGATTCGCTCCATAGAAGTAAATCAGACTGAATCTGGTTTTCAGGCTGTGGTTGATATCAAGATTGGCGAGGATTAGTTTCTATTCGAAAACTGCATAGGCTTGCAAACAATAAAAACCCCGCTAACATGACCCAAGTTAGCGGGGTTTTCTGTTTAATTGCAGTATTAGTCATCTCCGAACATTTTTCCCATGTTACTAAAAAAGTTGCTGGCGCTTAGCGCTTCTTGTTCCGGAGTGCTTGCTGCTGCTTGTTTCTTATTGGGAGCATGGAGGCGATCGCTGGGTATTTCACTCAAAAAGCGGCTTGGTTCACGTTGTTCGAGTTTGCCATATTTACGTCTGCGTCTGGCTCCCAAAAGGACTAATTGCTTTTGGGCACGGGTAATACCAACGTAGCAGAGGCGCCGTTCCTCGTCGATGTCGAAGGTCTCATAAATCGATTTTTTGTGGGGCAGAAATCCTTCCTCCATTCCTGCCAGAAAAACCACCGGAAACTCAAGCCCTTTACTAGAATGTAAGCTCATCATGGTGACCGCATTGCTATTGAGCTTACTTTCTTTATCATTTTTTCCGGGGCGATCATCATCATTTAAAGAGATGCGGTCAAGAAAACCTGACAAGCTGGGCAGCTCATCATTCTCAACATAATAAGCCAGACTGTTGAGAATTTCTTCCTGATTGTCGATGCGTCGTTTTGCCACTGCCGGATCTTTCTCTTGCCGATATATCTCCTCTGCTAATTTGACCTCTTTGAGAAAGTGCGTCAGGGTTTCGACCATAGGTAAAGATTTACTGAAGAGCTGTCGGTAGCGACGGATCAAGTCAGTAAATTCAAGAATCGAAGCACAGGTCGAAGCGTTAATGTCACCCACCTCTTCAGGACGGTGGAGAACCTTCCACAGCGAAATATTGTGTTCCGCAGAATAACGGATCATGCGATCGACACTGCTTTCACCAATACCACGCTTGGGGTAATTGAGGATGCGCAGTAGATTGACTTCGTCAGTGGGGTTAAGAATAACCTTGAGGTAGGCGACGACATCTTTGACCTCTTTGCGCTCGAAGAACTGTTGTCCGCCAATCAGAACAAAGGGGATATTTTCATAAAGCAACTGTTCTTCAAATGCTCGCGATTGGGTATTGGTGCGGTAAAGAATGGCAAAGTCTCCAAGTTGTCGATTGCCGCGCGCCATTTCAATATGAATGCGCTCCATAATCATGCGTGCTTCATCTTCACTATCTTCACACAACAGATATTCAACCTTGGGGCCATCGCCATCTGATGTCCACAGTGCTTTTTCACAACGCTTTTTATTTTGCTTTATAACTGCATTGGCACAAGCAAGAATGTTGCCGCTAGAGCGGTAGTTCTGTTCGAGTTTGATGACCTTGGTACCGGGAAAATCGTGTTCAAAGCCAAGAATATTGCTGACATCGGCACCGCGAAAAGCGTAGATCGATTGATCATCATCACCGACAACACACAGGTTGTTGTGCCCTCCGGCAAGTTGCTGTAGTAACCGGTACTGAACCGGGTTGGTGTCTTGGTATTCGTCAACCATCTGGTATTTGAACAGCCGTCGATAATGGTCGAGAAGATCTTCATTCTCATCGAGTAGACGCACCCCGAAAAGGAGTAGATCATCAAAATCAACAGCATTAAAGGCTTTTAGAGCTTTCTGGTAACGAGGATAAATATGAGCTGTAACCAGAGAAAAAGGGTCTCGTTCGTTGCCCTGATACTGCTCTGGGAGTAAACATTGATTTTTGGCCGCACTAATCCTCCACAGGACCTGATCGGCGTCTTTGGTGCTGCTGTCGGGACTCAGTTCACGCAGTAAATCGCGTACCAGGCGTTGCTGATCCCCCGCCGGATAAATGGAAAAATTTTTCTTGAAACCAAGGCGGTCGATATGACTTTTCAATAGTTTGACACAGAGGGCATGAAAGGTCGCTACAATCATCCCTTTGCAGGCATCTTTACCGATCATTTCCTGAACTCGTTCACGCATTTCGCGAGCGGCTTTATTGGTAAATGTTACCGCCAGGATATTGCGCGCCGGCACCCCGGATTGCAGTAAGTGAACTATACGGCAAGTAATGACCCGGGTTTTCCCCGAACCTGCGCCCGCAAGTAATAGTAGGGGTCCGTCACGGTGGATGACCGCATCACGTTGTTGAGGATTAAGGCTATTAAGATCAAACATAGAGATGAACTGTATCAATAAAAATATTAAGCAAGACGACAATAATTGGAGGTAAGATTCTGCAAGATAGCATGAATAGCGACGGGTGTAAATTTGTTGCCCCGACAATCCCTGCTATGTTTGGGGTAGAGTTGTCTTTTATGATTGGTTCGAACCTTGGTTTTGTCGGCATTTGCATAGAAAAACCAGGTTCGCAATAAAGCTGAGCCCCAATAGGATTTTTATTGATAAAGACTCTTCATTGGTGTCTGGTTGTTGAGCTTGCCCGTTCTTAAGGTTTTCTCCTGCTGTTTGAATCGTTGTTTCGACGTGGCTTTTGTGACCCATATTATCCCAGGCTTCAATGATCCACTTACCTGGAATCGAGGGAACAAACGCGAAGATACCACGTGCATCTGTTCGTCCGTTTTGAAATTCTAGATCCGGAGTGCTCTCCGGACCTAGAACTTTTACTTCTACATACGACATGGGTTCGCCGTCTGCATAGCTGAAACGAACAGTGACAGTATGTTCTGCTAATCTCTGGAACGTCACGCCATGACTGTATGCTACAGCTGAACTTACGAGCAGAATGGTGATAGCAAAGAATAATGCTTTTTGCATAGGTCACTTCACCGGGAAAGCGAGTATTGCGCGCATAGCATGCTTATCGTAATTAGCACCTTTTTCATCAGCAATATATTGGACTCTAACTATCCAGAATCCTGGTGCTGAAATTTTAATTTTTGCCTTTCCTTCACCGTATGGTTCGGTAAAAAAGGCGTAAGAATTCGGTGTGTCAGAAAAACCATCGTAAGTTGCAGTGACGGCTTCAGGAGAGATCGGCTGCCCTTTGTAAAGAATTTGAACTTCAAGTTCGTCACCGGTTTTCAATTCAAGTGGATTGTTTAGGGGGACGATTTCCAAGGTATCTCCGGTTTTCTGATCCCAGTTTTGAGTTTGGCCATCTACCGGGATAAGTGTTTTACAAAACTTTTCATAATTCCGTGCCCAGATAACACTTTTTAAAGTGCTACGATCACCCTTGACAACTCCTTTAGGTGTTTTGCTCCAGACTTCACCATGGCGATGTCCGTGGAGCAGCGCTGCTCCTGGTTCGCTGAGTTTAACCGTACCTGTAAACGTTTTGTAAGCTTGATCTGCTCTAACTGAAATATTTTTACCGAGGTACTGTGCAGTAACATTGGTAGGGTTTTCTAATTCCTCGCTTTTCATGAAAACATGGGCAGAAAGCAGACTGAATGGAACATCTTGACCTGTGTGATAATTTTCCCAATGTTGTGGAACCAGGATAAATTCATGGCCAAAAGCAGGGAATGACAAAATTGAAAAAGCTAGGCAGGTTAAGGCTAAGGCAAGTAACTTACTTTTCATCGTACTGTTCTCCTGTGAAATAATTTAAAAAATCATGACGGTGCCAAGTTACACCTGCTAAGAACATTCGTACCGCTGGCACAAGGTTGATGCAGGTAAAACCAACGAACGACATCAATGAGGTTATCTTTGCCGGGAAATAGGAAAAACTGTTAGTGTTATGAAAATGACAAACGTGTTACTACTACGCGAATGGTTATCTGTCAAGTGAATATCCGATGGGGTCTATTGGAAAATCCACTACAAGAGGGGGAGTCAATAGAAGAAAAATAACTTAATTTTCAGTAGTTTTCTTTCTAGCTGCAATAACAAAAAAAATCGGTTATGCTGTTACAAACTATTTGCTTAGCATCATAAATCCAGGTTCTAAACCGCTCTTAACGGAGGGAATATGGCATTTATCAAATGTAAGCAGTGTTACAATCACTATTCTGACCAGTCCTGTTGCTGCCCCTTCTGTTATCCCTCTTTGCTCCAGAGCGACACTGCCTCTTCTTCTATCGCTTACGAAAATCCTTTTGAACTTATTGGTACCGATCTGACCGAATTACAAAAAAGAATGGTGATCAAGGCGACGGATGATGTCCATCGCAAAGGAAAAAATCCGCTACGCAGTAAAGCTAAAGACTATCTGCATGATAGTTTTGAGTGGTCTCTATATAACCGTTGGCACAGGGTCTTTGCTCATAGTACAGGCTTGGAACAATGGCCTGAAGCGCACAGTTATTATCACTTTGAGCACAATTACCATAGCAAGGATCTCAAACAGGTCCTTACTGCACTGACTAGAAAACAATTATTAGCGCTTTTTGAAGAGATTCTAAGCGCAACGACAAAGATCAAGCCCAAAGGGTACGTTGTTAAAGAGGTTTTACGCTACTATGATAATACTCAGGTGAAAAGTTCTGCTTTGGCCGCTTTACGTTTAAGCCACAGTCAAAAAGCACAGTTGGAAAGAAAGGATCTATTTTCCTCCTGGCTTTATTATGGAACTTCACTGAAGGAAAAGTTAGCGGATTGGAAAGAGTTTGATATTCAACGGGTTGAAATCAGTCCCAGCGCAGGTTCGTGCGATCACTGCCGCAAATTAACCGGTAAAGAAGTTCACATTGATCAGGTTCTGCCGTTGTTACTTCAGCACCACCCTGGCTGTCGGTGTGAAGTGGTATTGGCTAAAAGTGAGTTTAGCCGTCTCACATAAGGTTTTAATGTTTAGAGAGTGGGGTGGCGAGTAAATCTTAATGACCTGAAAACACTTGTTTAATCGCTAGGGCAGACGGATTTCTTTATGTTTTCAGGGCGTTGAGTTGTTCTAAGGTCAAGTGATTACCGGCCTTCTTATGCCCCCCATAGATCAATCCGATTTCCACTTTATTGATAATGATCGGTAGAATGACAAAGCTTGGAGAGAATATATCGCCAGCGAACCAATTCGGTTGGGACGTGGCCAGGTCAGGGGCATTGACATCGTGAATATAAAGATCTTTATTTTTGAACAGGGCTATATTGAAAACGTCATTTGCTTCTGAATCAGGTAAAAAATTGACAGTTTTAGCAATTGCCGCGGCATGCTGGCCAAGGGCATAGCGAGCCTGCATTTGTCCTGAGCGTGGTTTTATTTCCACGATTCAGGAATACAATCGTGCTTATATCCATTTAGAATTGAAGGAGGAAATGGAGGGAAGAAGATTGCTTCCCTAGTATCAACAGTACCCGCCAGTCGCTATCTGACGGGCGTTTAGTTTAATCTGTTAATAGGGGCACACTCAGGCCCAGTCCATGAGCAACGCTGGTGAATGCGTTGTTATTTACAGTTTTATCACCACCAAAACGATTATTGAACAGATTTTGAATATAAGGAATTTTCGAGGTCCCACCGGTTAGTGATACAGTGTCTACCTGTTCTGCAGCTAGGCCACATTGACTCAAAACCTCATCAATACATTGTTCAATCTTGCTGAAGTTGGTCTGATTAATCTCTTCAAACTCCTGCTTACTTAGGGACTCATCCAGATCAAGGTCGGTTTCCTGAAAACGGATGCTGGTACATTCCTTCGCAGATAGATCGCATTTGGCTTTTTCTATTGCCTGAAACAGGGAAAAGCCATAGTTATCTTCAATAATGTTTTCCAGATTCTGAATCGCTCCCGGATTATCTGTCGTGCGTTTGATGATGCGGATCAATTCCCTATTCTGGCGGGTTCTCAGCAAAGGTATCCGGTGCCATTGACTCAAGGTGTAAATAAGGCTGCCCGGAACCTCTGTCCATTCTTCGGTGGCAAAGGCCTTATAATTGGCTTTGCGACCGAAGTGCCGGGCAACTTTGTCCCACATAATCTGTGAATCAAACTTATCCCCGGCAACGTAGACGCCTCCCAGGCCGAGCACATCATTACGGAAATCGTTACTTTGCGTAGTGCCACCTGTTACGCGAATGACGGAAAAGTCAGATGTTCCACCGCCAAAATCACCAATAAAAACAATTTTCTCTTTACCCGCGGGGAGTGTTTCCTTATAGGTCTGTGCTGCTGCCAAAGGCTCAAACTGAAAGCTAATATTCTTAAAACCAGCCTTTTTAGCCGCTTTTTCCAACCATAGCTGAGCGGCGTCATCCTTTTCTTTATCCTCAGAAAAAAGGACAGGTCGACCAAGGACAACGCTATCAACTGTGCTACCGACGTATTTTTCACCCTGTGTTTTAAGTTGTTTCAGGATAATGGCAATGAGGTCATCAATACCATAGCGTTTGCCAAAAATTTCTGTACCAGTGAAGTTGCTGCTGGGGAGAAATGTCTTGATCGACTGCATAAAGCGGCCGTAGCCGCCTTCCTCTATGTACTGCTGAATCGCTTCGGCGCCAGTAAAAACCTCTTTGTCCTCGTTAAAGTAGAGGACTGATCTCATCAGACTTTTGCTTTGACTGTCCATGTCGACGTCAATAAGTTCGACCTGTCCATTGCGGTAAACTGATAATGCTGAGTTACTGGTTCCAAAATCAATTCCAAATACAACCTGCACTGCTTTTCTCCTGAACTGTTTTTTTTGCAAAGAGACGTTTCTAGTCGATATTGGTGGTTTAATGCAAGGGGGAAAGGCAAAAAAGCTTTTTCTTGGTAAGAAATATTCAAGATATGGCCGTTATAATGTGATTCTTTTAGCGGAGGGGCTGATATGGGTCGTAGGGTAACGTTATTTTTTTGTGTGTTTCTTTTTGTTTTTTCGTGGTCTGTTTATTCTAGCGATTTAATGCTGGCAAAAGTCTGGCATGATCAAGATGTTAGCGGCTGGTGGATGAGTGAAAAGCTTGATGGTGTGCGTGCTTACTGGACTGGTGAAAAGTTGGTCTCTAAATCTGGTCAGGCATTTCACCCTCCTGAAGAATTTATCGCTAACCTTCCTCCCTTTGCTATCGAAGGAGAACTGTGGGGTGGGCGAAATACTTTTCATCAGACTGTTTCGATTGTGCGTCAACAGCAACCCCATGATGGCTGGTTTAAGTTGAAGTTTGCGATCTTTGACGTGCCTGAAACAGGTGGTTCTTTTGCACAAAGAATTCAGCGTGTTGAGCACTGGTTTTCCTGCCATCCATCGCCTTATAGGTTTGTTATTGCGCAGATTCCAGTCACCAGTCAAGAGCAGTTACAGATTGAACTTGATCGAGTGGAAACCGCAGGTGGAGAAGGTTTGATTGTGCGCGATCCACGAGCTGAATATAACGTTGGTCGGAGCAACCAGATTCTTAAGATAAAGAGCTTTCAGGATGCTGAAGCGACAGTCCTTGAGATACTTCCAGGACGGGGACAGTTGACTGGTCGAATGGGGGCTCTACTGGTCAGGTTGGATAATGGAATAAAATTTCGCCTTGGTTCGGGTTTTAATCTATATGAACGCGAGAATCCCCCTGCACCGGGAACTGTTGTTACTTTTAAATATTATGGTTTCTACCCTTCTGGAATTCCAAAATTCCCTAGCTTTCTACGTATTCGTAGTGATTCACATCTTTAGCCATAGCGCGTTTTGCCACTTGTCTTTGACTTGAGATTTTTTAACAGATCTTTACTTTTAAGACATTTTTAGGTAGAAGAAGTATTATTTGTTTTTAATGTATGGTTGGTTTTTGCTACTTCTTTTAATTCTTTTATCCTGCAAGGTCCCTTCTATGTCTATTGCTAAAATTGCCTTGTTTGTTTTGTTATTCTTACCTTTGCCTCTTTTTGGAGAGAATTTAGATCCCATTAAAATTGGTGCTATTTTTGCCAAGTCAGGAGAAGCTGCTGAGGATAATCTTGAATTGTTTGAAGCGGTTCGTTTCGCTGTTGATAAATTTAATCGCTCAGGTGGGTTGCATGGTCGCATGATTCAATTACGAGAGTATGATAATCATAGCACTCCGATTCAGAGTAAACTGGCTGCTAAGCAAGCTGTAAAAGATGGTGTTGTTGCGGTTATCGGAGCGTCCTGGAGTTCCCATTCGTTAGCTATTGCTCCCTATCTGCAAAAAATGAAAATCCCCATGATCAGTCCGGATTCAACCCATCCCGATGTGACTAAGGTTGGTAATTATATATTTCGCGCTTGTTTTGATGATGTTTTTCAGGGCCAGTCGTTAGCCGACTTTGCAAAACAGAGGTTACACGCTGTTTCTGCGGTAATTATTCAGAATGTCAATAGTGATTACAGTCTTGGTTTGAGTTCCGCTTTTGGCTCATCTTTTCAGAAACAAGGCGGACGGATCGCTGCGACTCTAAATTACAAACGTGATCAGACTGATTTTGCCGAAGTTCTCAATCATGTACGGCAATTGGCACCTGATATTCTTTTTATACCGGGTCATTCGGAGAGTGGTTACATTGTTCGCCAGGCTCAGAACATGGGGATTAAATCACTTATGTTGGGAGGGGATGGCTGGCCCTATAAACAGTTTTATGCCAATGGTGGACAAGATCTTCGCGAGGGATACTATTCTGCGCATTGGTATAAGACTCTTGATAATCAGGAAAGCATTGCCTTCATTAATCAATATAATGCCGTTTATGATGTTACTGAATTTACGGCAACGGCCTACGATGCCGCAATGTTACTCTTTTCAGCTATGCGACGGGCTGACAGTAGTGATAGTGATGCAATTCGTGATGCGTTGGCAAAAACTCAGGATTTTTCAGGAGTGACCGGACAGATCAGTTTTGATGCAAATGGCGACCCACAAAAGCAGGTCGTCATGATGAAAATTACCAATGGGCGGCCAAGTCTGTATGATATTATTCTTCCTCATTAACGAGTATGCGATCATCTATTCTTAAAAATAGAAGTCTACGTTGGAAAATTAACCTGCTGACTGTCGTGATTTTACTGATTCTTGCCATTGTTTTTGGCATGCTGTTAAGTGGTTATGAGTTAAGCAGACGTAGCGAATCCTTAACCCAGATTGAAGAATCTCTCAACGATCTCACTGAGCAGTATGCTGAACAGGTTGGTAATGAAATATTTGCCTCCCAAGCCCTCGCAGCGCGTCAAACCTTAAAAGATCTCTGTGCCCGCCGCCATTTGCTAGCGATAACTACCTACACTGACACAGGACAGTTTTTTGTCAGCTCATCTGAGCAGCATGAGCCTGATCTCACTTCTAATCTAACCACGGGGGTTTTCTTTCCTGTTGTAGAGCAAACCCGTTGGGGTGGCAAAAGTGTCGTTAGCTATTTGACGCCTATTATTGCTTACGGTGAGAAAGTTGGCTTTTGGGTTATTCGCTATGATTTGTCCACGCTGAACTACCAATCTTTGGAAATTATCGCTTTATTTATTGCTTTGATCCTCTCTGTATCTATTTTTTTAGGGCTTCTTCTCAATAAAATACTTATTCACTTTGTTGTCGACCCTGTGCGTGCTTTGCAACAGGCTATGCAGAATATTCAGGCTGGAGAAACAGGAACTGCGGGCATTGATCAACAGCAAGTAAATGATTCGCTGGATCGTATGATGTCCTCTTTTGACCAGCATACTGAGTCATTATCTGTTCATTCAGAAACAAAAGATGAGATCGGCTCACTTGCTGATGCTTTTCGTAATATGCTGTTTGCATTAAAAAATGCCTATATTGATGTGCGAACCGATACTTTAACTCAGCTTCCAAATCGATTAAAACTTGATGAGGTTCTAGATCAGGAAATTAAACGTGCCTCAGTAGGAAATTATGCTGTTGCTGTTATCCTGGTTGATGTTGATCATTTTAAATTGATTAATGATAGGCATGGTCACTTGATCGGAGATCAAGTTCTCAAAAATCTTGCCCAAATTTTAACATCGCAGTTGTCTGAGACATATCTGGTTGGACGTTGGGGAGGAGAAGAGTTTCTGGTTGTGTTGCCCGAAACCTGCCAGGACAAAGCTGTTGCTATTGCCGAGACATTACGAAGTGCAATTGATCGGGCTCAATTTACCAGTGTGCCATCTGTAACAGCAAGCTTTGGTGTCAGTAGTTATGGTTCGGGTGATTCCGTTGACCATATTTTACGACGGGCAGATATTGCTCTTTATCAGGCTAAAGAGAGGGGGAGAAATCAAGTTGCTCATATCTAAATAAATTCTTAATGGCGTCATCTTTCTATTTGCCTTTAAGTGGGAAATTAGTCACTATTAAGATTGCTGAAGACAATTAACGGAAAAGCTCCTGTTAACCATATTGGAGGCTTTATCTTTGTCTAAAAATACCAATGGGCAAGCACAAACCGATTCCTCCGCTAGTGTTAATTCCGCAGAGTTTGAGCTGGTAGAGGGCGAACGGCGGGGGTGGGAGGTCTATGAAACTGAAGAGGTCATCCTAGCCGTACACGAACGTCTGGCGTATCAACTTTTTTTTCAGGCCTGGGTCCATAACCTTGGCTCTATTATTGTGGCGTGTTGCGCAGTAATCGCGACCTGGCGGGTTGAGGATCATTCTTCCCTGCTTACCTGGCTCAGCATTTTTATTCTTATTTATTGTTGCCGCTGGGCCATTTCTTATAAATTTCACCAGACCAAACCAAAAGGAACTGCAATTTATAAATGGGTTCGATTGCAGTTCGGGGCCATTATTGCGAGTGCTTTAGCTTATGCTGCACCTGTCATCTTTTTGTGGCCCGAGGGAGCACCTCTTGAGCAGATGGTGTGGGTTATTACTCTCACGGCAACCCCGGCCGCTGCAGTTGCTCGGTATAGCGTTTGGAAATACGCTGACTTACCGTTTGTTTATCTCACTCTGTTACCGATTGTTGTCAGACTGTTTTTTAACCATGGGTTACCCTATACCATGTTGGGCATCCTCGGGACGATCTATGGCCTGACCCTCCTGCAAATCGGCAAAGTTATGTATAAGACCAATCTTGAGAATCTTTTGACCGGGGTCAAGAATCAACAACTGAATCAATTACTGGCAGGTGAGGTCGAGGAGCGTGAGCGAACCTATACCCTGTTGCGTCAACAAGAGCAGGAGTTAGCCCAGGCCAAGCAGATGGAATCAATTGGTACTTTGTCGAGTGGTGTTGCTCATGAAATTAATACGCCACTGCAATTTATCAGCAGTAATCTTCATTTTATAGCCAGTGGTGTGAAAACTTTTAAGGGCTATGTTTCGAGAATCAGCTCTTTAGAAAAAAGTCATGAACACCAAGGCGAAAATTCGTGTTGGTGTTATAAGGTGTCAGCGTTAAGAAATGAATATGATATTGATTATTTTCTCGATGAAATGAGCCAAGCGAAGCTGGATAGTGATGAAGGTGTCATGCGCATCAGTAAGATAGTTGAGGCGTTGCAGTTACATGCCGGTTCCGAAACTGCTGCTATAAAAACAGTGAATTTCAATGAATCTATCGATCATATTGTTCTTCTCAGTCATCATTTATGGCAGGATGTCTGTCGGGTCGAAAAACAGTACGATGAGGATTTACCCAATTTTCATTGTAATGCAAAAGAATTTAACCAGGCTTTAATGGGGCTACTGGTTAATTCTATTCAGGCTGTGGAGAAAAAAAAGAAGCTGGAACGTCATTTAGATGGATCAGTTCTTATTCAGACTAGCTATACTGATGAAACCGTTAGTTTGTTGATTTCTGATAATGGTGTAGGTTTTCCCGCACCTCTCAACGGATGTTCATTGGATGACTTGTGCCGAGACAAATTCACGGGTTCTACAGTCGGTCAGGGGCTTTCTTTCGCTCACCGTGTTATCAATAAGTTTGGAGGACGCATCGACATTAATTCACAAGTCAATGTTGGTACCACAATGCGAATAACGATTCCTGTCCATTGATAAAAAAATATCAGATTTTCCTCCCCAAGGGCCTTCTTCTTCTGTTACAAAAACAGCCTCTATTTGTTCTGATACCTCTAGTCTGTTTCTCTTTATTTATATGTTGCTCCTTGAGGCTTTTAGCGACAACATAAAACACAAAAGGTTAATAATGAATATTTCAACAGCAGAGCGCGATGCTCTTTATAAGATTATTCATGCGCGGCGTGATGTTCGTGGCCAGTTTTTACCTGATCCTGTTTCGGAAGATGTTTTAACCCGAATTTTGTCTGCAGCCCACCATGCTCCGAGCGTTGGCTTCATGCAACCATGGGATTTTGTTCTGGTTACCAGCGATACCACGAAGAAAGCGCTTAAGTCTGGTTTTGAAGTTGCTCATGCTGAGTCGGTGGCAATGTTTGACGATGCGAGGCGGGAACAATACCGCAGCTTTAAATTGGAAGGAATTGAGGAAGCCCCTGTTGGTATTTGTGTCACTTGCAATCGTCAGCGCACCGGACCTGTGGTCATCGGCCGGACGATCAAACCCGAGATGGATTTGTACAGTGCCGTTTGCGCAGTCCAGAATCTGTGGCTAGCAGCGCGGGCGGAAAATCTGGGAATGGGATGGGTGAGTATCATTCATGATCAGGTTTTGCGTGATGTTTTAGCTATACCAGAACAGATCGATATCATCGGTTATATGTGTTTGGGCTATGTTTCTCATTTTAAAGAAAAGCCCGAACTGGAAAGTGCTGGTTGGTTACCGCGCCTGGATTTAGCTGATTTGATCCACAGGGATAAATGGTCAAAGGAGCCATGATTCTGTTTCCTTTAGTAACTGTTAAGTATGATATGACTGAAATGGCAAGCTCTCTTTCGTTTCGGTTACAGTAAAGTCGATGTCGATGCTTAGTGCGAATATCAAAAAACTCTACGCTTTTTCTTTCCTGAAGATGAGCCTGTTTCCCATGGCTATTATTACCTTGTTCTGGAAGGATCAAATCGGCATGAGTCTGACCCAGATTCTTCTGCTCCAAGGTATTTTTGCGGTTGCCATGGTGGTTATGGAGTATCCATCAGGTTACCTTAGTGACCGCATTGGTTATCGTAAGGCGCTCAATTATGCTGCTTTGCTTGGTGTTATTGGTTGGGGGCTTTACACGGTCGCGACTTCTTTTGCCGGGGTTGTGGTTGCAGAAATCTTTCTTGGCATTTCCATGTCCTTTGTCAGTGGTACTGATAGCGCTCTGTTGTTTGAAAGTATTAAGGGCACAGACGAAGAAGCCTTTTATCCACGACATCAGGGGCGCATGACCGGGTTGGGCCAAATAGGTGAGGCGTGTGGCGCCATTTTTGCCGGGGTTATGTATGCGTATTTGCCGTTGTTGCCATTTTTTATTCAGGTGGTGGTTTGGCTGCTTGCTTATCTATTAACCCGAACTTTGACAGAGCCCCAGCGCGACTCTGGTGTGGTTAAGAGTCACATCGCTGAAGCCTGGCAATCAACACGTTATGCTCTTATCGAAAATAAACATCTGCGCTATACAATTTTGTTATCCCTCGTTCTAAATCTTTCCTCATTTTATCCCGTTTGGTTGATTCAACCCTACATGCAAGATTGTGGTGTGCCGGTATCCTGGTTTGGACCCATCTGGGCAATAGCCAATTTAAGTGTTGCGGTTTTTGCCCTGGTTAGCCATCGTTGTCAACTGAAGTTCGGTGACGGGCGCATGGTTGTTGTTTTTGCTGTCTTTATTCTTGCTGGGTATCTAGGACTGGGAATGACTAACAGTGTGTTTGGCTTCCTCTTTTATTACCTGTTAACCAGTATGCGTGGGTTGCGTGGTCCAATGTTACTTAATCATGCCCAGCGACAGATTCCTTCGGCCAACCGTGCTGGTATTTTATCGTTACAATCATTTTGTTTTCGGCTTGTCTTTGTCTGTACTGGCCCACTGATCGGTATGGTTGCCGATAATGCAGGTGTCCAGCTTACCTTTATCTACCTATGTGTAGCCTATCTCCTTGTCCTGCCTCCCGTCTGTTGGTTGTTTGTCCGGCAGTTACGATCTTAATGCTAATCTGTTGTTAACCAAGGTCTAACGCTTTACGTGTAATGGGTTGTTGTCTGTTTTTACTTTTCTACTGAGGAGGATATACGTAATGAGACATTCAACCCGTTTTATTGATGTCACTGCAAAACTATTGATCGTATTGCTGCTTTTGGCGACCACGTTTTTAACTGGCTGTGCAGATGATGATTGTGATGAGTGCGATAGTAACGAAGAGATAAGTATGACTATTCTTCATGTTAACGATGTTCACTCACATTTGGCTGTGGATAGCATCGATCTCACTTTAGACGATGTTACTACTGAGGCAGAATTGGGTGGTATGGCTAAGGTTGCTGCCGAAATTTCTGCTTTAAAAGCAGAGCATGATAATACCCTGGTGTTACATGCAGGTGATGCTGTTCAGGGAACCCTTTATTACACATTGTTTAAAGGTGAGGCAGATGCCGAAGTCATGAATGCTATCGGTTTTGATGCTATGGCTATCGGTAACCATGAGTTTGATGATGGTGATGAATGGCTGGCAGATTTTATCGATTTACTTGATTTTCCCCTGTTGAGCGCCAATATTGAAGTGCCTGCGGATAACGTGCTCTCTGGTAAGTATGAGCCTTATAAGATTCAAACTGTCGGTGGTAAAAAAGTTGGTATTATCGGTCTTACTATCGCAGGGAAAACTGAAGAGTCTTCTCAGCCGAGTGCTGATGTCACTTTTAATGATGAAGTTACCAGTGTTCAGGAGACCGTTGCGACCCTTGTTGCCGCAGGAGTAAATAAAATCGTCCTACTCAGTCATTATGGATATCAGAACTCTATTGCGCTGGCGTCTCAGATTCCGGAACTTGATGTCATCATTGATGGTGATTCTCATACTTTACTGGGGGATTTTTCCTCCTATGGTTTAACCAGCTCAGGCGACTACCCAACCGTGGCGCAGAATGCTGACGGTGAAATGGTTTGTATCGCTCAGGCCTGGGAGTACAGTAAAGTTCTTGGTGAGTTGAACGTAACCTTCGCAGGTGATGCCGTTAAAAGTTGTCAAGGGACTCCACACCTGCTACTTGGTGAAACCTTTATCCGGACCGATGATGAAGATGCCGAATACACGGTCAGTGGTGATGGATTAACCACGTTAGAAGCAACTCTGGCTGCCGACCCTCAATTAACCGTCGTTGCCGATGATACTGCTGTTGCTGCGATTATCGAAACTTATGCTGCTCAGGTTGATGCCCTTGGTGAAACAGAGATTGGGACTGCCGCAGAAGCTCTGAATCATATCCGCGTTCCAGGGCAGGATGATACTCTTCCTCTGGGTAGTGATATTGCTCCTGTTGTTGCCAAGGCGTTTTATGACCAGGATCCTAATGCTGATATCAGTATTCAAAATGCTGGTGGCGTGCGTATCAGTGTTCCGGCTGGCAGCATCACCTATGATACCGCTTATACGTTGTTGCCTTTTGCGAATACCTTGTTTGAAATCGAAATGTATGGCTCAGAAATTAAACAGGTCCTGGAAGATGCCATTGAAAATATCGCTCAGGGTGGTTCAACCGGTTCTTTCCCTTACTGCTATGCATTGCGTTATGATGTTGATGCAACCCAGGAATATGGCAGCCGGGTCAGTAATTTAGAATTTAAAGATCGCACTACCGGAACCTATTCTGACCTGGATGATACAACCCTTTATGTTGTCGTGACCAATAACTACATTGCAGCTGGTCGTGATGGATACGACACCTTTGCAACCGTCCAGACAGAACGTGGTGAGGGGATAGATACTTATCTGGATTATGCCATGTCTTTTGTCAACTATGTTCTTGATCTGACTGAAGCTGATGAGGAAGTCGAAGCCCTTCCTGCCGCTGATCATCCAATAAAAAGCTATATTGCGACAGAGGATACGGATGATAGCTTGTAACAGGGGCCTGGCTATTTAGAACTGGCATAAAAGACAACAGAGCATCAAAAGAACCGCCCTAGTCAGTAACATATGACTGGGGCGGTTCTTTTATCGGAAGGCAAACCTTAGAGATTAATCAAACGCTTCGTCAGTTGACCACTCTTTCCAGACATTACCGACCAATTCTGGGCCTGGTTTAAGCGTTTTTTTGCCCGGTTTCCAGCCTGAAGGTGTTGCTTCTGCACCACCTGTGGCACGGACCAGCTGGAATGCCTGAACTTGCCGAAGAGATTCCATCACATTACGGCCCACTGGTGGGGTCAGCACTTCATAACCCTGGACAACCCCGTCAGGGTCAATAATGAATCGGCCACGGGTTTCAACACCTGCGTTTTCATCATAAACACCGTAAATGGTACCAATTTTACCGCCAGGATCAGAAAGCATGGGGAAGGGGATACTATCTGCCTTAATCATTTTTACCAGTTCATCATCATTCCACATTTTGTGAACGAACATGGAGTCGATACTCATAGAGAGAACATTGATATTCAGGTTTTGAAATTCTGCATATTTTTCAGCAACTGCTGAAATTTCGGTCGCTCAGACAAAGGTAAAGTCACCCGGGTAAAAGCAGAGCAGGGCCCACTTCCCATCACCATAGTAATCAGAGAGTTTATAGTTTGAAAACTGCCCATTCAAGTATCCCGGAGCAACAAAGTCCGGGGCTTTTTGTCCTACCATAATCATTTTTCTAACCTCCTTGCTAGCGGTTACGGTTGCAACTGCTTCCTGGGTGTCTGGTTCCACAACCGGCCCCCCGGATGGACGTTCACAACTTGCTGCTAGTTCATCAGTCATAGGTTCTCCTTTCTTATGTGGAATGAAGCTCTTTGATTAAAGAATATCAGCAGCTAATGGAAAGGGAAGGTCAGAGGAGAAGAAAAATACTTTGTTCAATGAAAAAGGCTGAGTCATATAAATGACTCAGCCTGTAGTGTCGGAAAAGTTTACAGGATGAGTGGACTTTACTTTTTTGCCCTGCGTTTCATCCAGCCAAGGCCTACTAGGCCACAACCAAGAAGAACCAAGGTTGCTGGTTCTGGGACGGGAGCTGCAGCCACAGTGATTTGGTATTCTTCAACTTCACCTTGCCATAAATAACCAGTGGCGTAAAAATGTTCATTGTACCAGTCTTCTGAAAGGCCGAACTGGGTATTCCAATCTTCGTAATTATTGTAATACCACTCTGGATCTATCTGTTCGGCCGCACTGACGACCGATTCGCTACAGGTCACGCGTGCGAGCAATGAGGTTGTGCCAATATATTCTTCTAAGATTTCGGTAGAAAATGTAAATGAGTAAAACTCATCAGCAACTTCGTTAGTTCTATCTGTTGAGGGGGCTGTTGTGTTGACAACATGTTCTCCAAAAAAGGTTACATCATCTGAAGTAAATGTCCCTGAATAATCCCAATCTATCCACGCTTTCAATAGATCAGCAAAGTGATTGCCGATCGTTTCTTTATACAGGCTGAATTTAAAGGTGACAGTCTGGCCAACATAAACGATATCATTTCCCCAAGTCATACCATCTGTACTCCAGAGGACACCGTCTGTAGCATCCGTCGCACTTGCTCCTAAATTCTGCCAGGAAGAGTCTCCGTGAGTAGGGTATGAGTCATCGATATAGGGATCAGGTATAGCTGCTACCGGAGCTGAAAGGACTAAGGGAGCAGTATACTGGGAACGGTGTATTCTGCTTGCGCTGGCATAACCAGTGAGGACTGCACACAAAATTAATGTTAAAATAATTACTTTTTTCATCATCATCTCCTTGAACGGTTTGTTCTTTCTTAGCTCAAACCGTGCCAACTTTTTTTGTCAATGATAATCAAAGGTTGATGAAGCGTGACTATCTTTGTAACAATTTGTAAAGAAACTCGACAAGGTGTTAATGGAGACGATTGGAAAAAATAGGCAGGCACTATAAATGCCTGCCTATTTTGGGAGGAGATCGAAAGGCTGTTTCAAACAGTGAGCAGTAAAAAATTACGGATAATTTCGCGACCACCTTCGGTCGCAAAAGATTCCGGGTGGAACTGGATACCGTGGATAGGGTACTGTTTGTGTTTGACTCCCATTATTTCAAAATCTCCACCGGCGTGTACCAGGTTTAGGTTGTCAAACTGATTACTACCTAAGTTTCCGACCGCAGCAGTAATCTGCAGCTCTTGGGGAAAACTTTCAGCTTCAGCAATGAGTGAATGGTAACGCATAATTTCAAGTTGGCCAGGAATGTCATCAAATAGATCTTTTCCATTATGATCAATTGGGCTGGTTTTTCCATGCATGGGGAGAGGGGCTTTGACAACTTTACCGCCAAACACATGAACAATGCCTTGCATTCCCAGGCATACTCCGAGTAGCGGTATTTTAGGTCCCAGTTGACGGATCACATCGCCACAGACGCCAAAGTAGGATTCATCCTCTGGTGAACCAGGCCCGGGGGAAATGATGATCCGGTCTGGGGCTAAGGGTTCTATGTCCGCCAGGCTAACTTCATTATTGCGCTTTACAGAAATACTGAAGTCATTCACCGTTCCTGCGAGTTTTTCAGCGGATAAAATTTCACCAATATACTGATACAGGTTATAGGTAAAGGAGTCATAGTTATCGATGATCAGTACTTTCATGCCAGAGACTCCTTCTCCTGCTTGACGACAAATGGTTCCATGGCTTTTTTTGTGCCGGCAAATTTACGGATAATCTCCTGGTATTCGTCGGCCGGGTTTGAGTCGTAGACGTTACCACCGCTGGTTTGTACATAAGCTTTTTCACCATTAGCAAAAATTGTGCGGATCGGGATGGCAAATGTACAGTCGCCATTAAAGGAGAAATGTCCAACGGCACCTCCATAAGGACCACGGCCATCTGGTTCCTGGTCGTCAATAATTTTCATTGCTTCTATTTTCGGTGCGCCAGTCAGCGTGCCGGCTGGAAAGTTACTGGCCAGGGCCGAGAACATATCTTCTTTTTCATCAATAATACCCACGATCTCACTACTGATATGCTGCACATGACTGAAGCGCTTTATGTCCATCAGACTACGGACCTTAACAGTACCAAAGCGGGCAACCCGGCCGATATCGTTACGGTGCAGGTCAACCAGCATATTGTGCTCGGCGATCTCTTTGGGGTCATTCAGTAGTTCACGGGCCAAGGCAACATCTTCCTGGGGGGTTGCACCACGTTTTGTCGTACCGGCCAAGGGGAAGGTTTCCATTTCTCCCTGACGCAGGCGGAACAGTAGTTCCGGGCTGGCGCTGATCAATTTTTGATCACCAAATTTTAGATAGAACATCTGTGGAGATGGATTGATCTCGCGCATCCGCTCGTAGACGTTGATGCAGTCACCAACCAGGGTGAAATGGCTTTTAAAACCGACCTCACACTGGAAAACCTTGCCGTCGATAATATCCTGTTTGACTTTCATTACCGCTGCGGCGTGTTCTTCTCGATCCATTCCTACTTTGCCGGGAATCACCTGCAGTGGACCGTTGCCAGGGTAGGGAGTGTTCAGCAGATCGCGGATCAGATCGATACGGCATTCATCGTAATAAAAATAGATCAACTCGCCGGTCATTTTGTCGTAAATCAGGCCGTCTTTAAACAAGCCAAAGCGGAAGGTGTCAAAATTAGGATTACTTTGCAGCTTAAGAGTTGGTTCGAAATAGCTCATGGCGTTATAGGCGAGGTAACCAGTTAACCCACCAGCATATTTACGCGAGAGGATATTCTGAGGAATGATATCGCGCAGCAGGTAGTACGGATTGTCACTATCGTAACTGGTGCTGCTGCCATCACGTTCACTAATAGTCAGCGTATTACCATTGGCGAAAAACTGCTTCTCCGGGTCAAAGCCAATTAATGTATGGCGGGCAACGTAACTTTCTTCCCCTAGTGATTCGAGGATAAAGCAGTTATCGAAGCGTTTTTCGACCTTTTTAAATAGTTCGAAATAATCACAATCTTCGGTAATAGTGACGTAACTCGGTTTGCGAGGTAGCGTCAGTCGCTCAGGTTTTGGTTGGGTGGTCATATTATTTATCCTGAAAGTCTTTGAGGGCTCGGGCTCCGCGTGAAACAGTCGCAATACCAACACCCAGGTGTTCGGCAATTTTACGCTGCGGTTCACCGGCCTCAAGCATGTGGAAGATCTGCAGGCGGTTAACAATGTCATCAAATTCTGCCGGGGTCAAAAGGGCGCGTAGGGCCTTCTCCATCTCTTCAGGAGTTTTGACGGCAAGCAGGTAGTCGATGAGTTCTTTTATGTGATGTTGTGTATTCATGTACTAGGATACTAGTACATTGAGACGATAAGTCAATATGAAAATTTTAGGGTTGCTTTTATATTTTCAGCATGATGCGCTGTGATTACCTTTGATCTCTGAATTCGATCTCTACCACATTTATTCCCTGTTTGACGTAATTCTGATAAGGCCATGCCATTTTTGCTGTTAATTGTTGGGTCAGTTGCAGCCCCAAGCCAAAACCTAGATCTTGATTGGCAGATGAATTGTTTGTGATCGGATTCGTAATCGTGACATGGCTTAGCCGTTGTTTAATAACAATATCTCCGGCAATGCAATGTTGAAATGCATTGCGAATAAGATTGCTCAATACAATACGAAGTGGAATTTGTGAGGCATGGATGATTGTCGGGGTTGTTTCTACGCGCAGGCCAACTGGTTTGTCTTTGAGCAGATAACGCAATTCGTCGACGATTTCTTCAATCAGCAGATCTAAATCAACGCGCTGGCAGGGTAGTTGATCCAGGGAATCGCGACTGAGCCACAGCAGTGTCTCAGTCAAATGTTTCATGGTCAAACTGGCGCGATCAATTCTCTCCACGACCTGGACCTGACGAGGGTCTGGTGTGTCTTCCCGTTTTTTCTGAATTTTATAGAGTAGCTCAATATTGTTACGGATAACCGCAATGGGAGTCCGTAGCTCATGGCTGCTATGGCGCAGAAATTTTTGTTCTCGTTCTAAACTTTCATGAACCGAAGAAAGGCTGTTCTGAATCAGGGTGGCCAATTCATTCAATTCCGGGTAGCTAAAATCGGGAGTTGGTTCATTCAGGTTGGTTTCGTTAAGCTGGCGCGCCCAATTTCCGAGTTTGCCCACCGGATGGGAAACCTGTTTGAGCAGCAGCCATAATAATATGATAAATAGGGCTGCAATAGAGAGGCTGAGAATGATCAGAAAATCCATACTCTGATGGGCTTGTTTGCCGATTAGTGGATTAGCATCGGCATGGGTCATGGTGCGGCAGATAAAGTATTTCTGGTTACCAACTGCAGAGCGCATGACAAAATACACGTGACGCTGATGATCTGAATGCTTAGGTGGTCGAGATTTAAGTAAGGTGTTATCCAGCTCTGGTGGTGTGAATGTGTTACGGATATCTTCAGGCAGTTGGTCCCATTGCATTGCAATCTGGTAACCGCTGAATGAATTCAGTTGGTGACGCTTTGACTCTGGCAAGGTTTGCACATAGCTCTTGAGCACTTCGAGCATGGTTCCTGAGGTGACACTATCCATACCCAGCACAAAAAAGCGGGCACTGAGCAAACTGTAGCCAGTCACCAAAATCGCCATCAATAACAAAAAGACCAGAGTCACGTAAAGTTTCAGGCTGATCTGTCGCTTTAACATTTACTGGGTCTCAACTTTCTTGATTGCAAAACCATGGCCAGCTATGGTTTGTAGTAATGGCTCCGCAAATGGAGCATCGAGAGCTTTGCGCAGGTGGAACAGGTGAACCTTAAGGCTGTCGCTGTCGGGAGAATCCTCTCCCCAGACGGTAGCGATTAACTGCTGCCGGGATACTGCTTCAGGAGCTGACCGAAGCAGAGTTTCCATCAGTTTCCAGCCGGTTGGGGACAGTTTCAATTCCTGTCCGGAGCGTTTGACGACGTGTTCGGTCAGGTTCATTTCCAGGTCGGCATAGCGCAGGATACGAGTTTGTCCGCTGCGCCGTTTGGCCAAGGCCTGAATCCGCACGACCAGTTCCTGCAATGCAAATGGTTTGACCAGGTAATCGTCGGTGCCAGCGGCAAAACCGTCGAGTTTATCAGTCAGTTGATCTCGTGCGGTCAGCATTAGAACGGGTGTTTCAATACCGGCATGGCGTACCTTCTGGCACAGAGAATAACCATCAAGACCGGGCATGTTGATATCGAGTAGAATCACCGCGTAGGCGTTTTTTTCTATCAGTTGCAATCCTGCAATACCGTTGCTGGCATAGTCACAGCTAATATCCTCCAGCTCAAGGTAATCAATAACGGTCTCGGCCAGGTCAAAATCATCTTCAACCAGTAACACATTTAACATGGCGATTCCTTTTGGTTGTCGGTGGTGTAAAGGCGTTTGGTGCGTGCTATTAGTGCTTCAATATCATACATAATCATGAGCAAAGATGGAATCAGCACCAGGGTGATTGCAGTCGCAAACAAGATACCGTAGGCGAGAGATACAGCTGCTGGAATTAGAAACTGGGCTTGCATGGAGGTTTCCCACAGCAGTGGCATTAAGCCGGCAAAAGTGGTAAACGAGGTCAGCAACACCGCACGCAGACGACTACGGCACGACTCACTGATGGCATCATGCAGGTTTTCTTCGTTTGCGCGGATATCATTGAAGGTTGAAACCAGTAACAAACTGTCATTAACGACAACCCCGGCCAGGGCAATAATGCCATTAAGCGACAAAATTCCCAGGGAGAGATCATGGAACCAGTGTCCAAGAATGGCTCCAACAATGCCGAAGGGGATGGCGGACATGATGATGATTGGCTGAAGGTACGATTTTAACGGAATCGCCAGCAGGAAATAAATGATGACCATGGCGAGTAAAAACATCTTCTCCATGGAAGTGGTTGTTTCGGCCTGCTGCTCTGCTTCACCGGCAAAGTAGATGCTGACACCCGGGTACTGTCGTTCAAGTTTTGGAATCACGTCCCGTTTCAGCTGAGCAACCAGCTCTGTTGCCGAGAGAGTATCTTTGTCAACATCGGAAGAAATATAAATAGCGCGCTTGCCATCGATACGGGTAATAGTATCGCGGGTGTAGCCAAAGGTAGCCGTGGCGACAGCAGACAGGGGCACAACCGTTCCGTCTTCGGTGCGGATATTGGCGGCCAGAACATCATTGGCGGTCTGGCGCTGTTCATCCGGGTAGCGGACTTTGACTTCGACTTCATCACTGTTGCGCTGAAAACGTTGTACAACCTGACCACTGAAGGCCTGTAGCACCTGTTCTGCGAGCATATCAGTCGTAATACCGAGGGCGCGTCCCTGTTGGGTTAATTCCAGGTGTAACTGTGGCTGGCCCGGTTCGAGATTATCCTCAATACCTGAGACGGCAGAAATCTTGGCTAGTTCAGCTTTAAACGCTTCCCCAGCGCTGGTCAGGACATCGTTATTGCTGGCTCTTAGTTCGACCCGGAAGGCATCAACCATGTGGCGAGAGCTGCGGATACTGAGGGATTTTACCCCTTCAGGCAAGCCGCTCAGTTCGCGCCAGGTTCGAGCGAAGTCGTTGATGTTATATGGTGCATCGTCAGCGAGTTCAATACTTAAGGAGCCAGACTGTTCACTGTCGGCAGTCACTTGCAGGTTGTTGATGCCACTCTGACTGTCCTGACGTAATTGGTCATCAGTCTGGCGGGCCTGCTTTTCCAGCAGGTTCAAAACCGCGTGGGTCTGTCCAAAGCTAGCATCGTTGAGCATGGAAAAATCAGCGCTGACAGTATCACCAGTAATTTCGGGAAAGAAGCTCATGCGCACGGCCCCAGTAAAAGGCATAGCCATAACAGCTACAAAAATACAGACAAAGATAAGGGCAACAAAATAGCGGTACACCAGGCTCAAATCGATGATCGGCCTATAGATGCGCTGGTTAAACCACTCCAGGCAGCGGTCAGCACCGTACTGGATCGACTGCCAAAGGCGCAGGGGTAAAAAACGGCTGCGCTTAACCTGGGTGTTCAAATGAGCCAGGTGGGAAGGCAAAATCAGTTTCGATTCGATCAGGGAAAGTACTAAGCAGATAGCAACAACCATGGCAAACTGAGAATAAAGCTGTCCAAGATGACCACTGACCTGGGAAATAGCAAAGAAGGCTGCGACCGTGGTAGCGACACCAAACATGGTCGGGACCGCGACTCGCTGGGTACCGGTGATGGTATTTTCAATGGTATCACCATAGCGGGAGCGATTGGTGTAAATACTTTCGCCGATGACGACGGCGTCGTCGACGACAATACCGAGGGCGAGGATAAAGCCAAAGGTGGTAAACTCATTAATGGTCAGTCCGGCAAATCCATCCCCCATAAAATAGAGAGTGCCAAAGAAGATAAACGGAAGACCCATGGCAACCCAGAAGGCGACGGTCAGGTTAAGAAATAGAGCCAGAAGGGTAAAAACCATGGCGATACCGGTAATTGCATTCTTAACCAGCAGTTGCAAGCGTTCAGTAATCATGGTGCTGCGGTCGTACCAGCTTGCCAACTCAACTCCGGATGGTAGCTTGTCATCAGCACGCCATTCTTTGACCACTTCCTTGGCGGCGGCGACCGATTTTGAAATATCGTCCTGCCCGGTGCTGACGACCTGCAAGGCAATACTGTCGTGACCATTGAAACGGGCAAGTGCCTCTTCCTCGTCAGCAAAGCTATCTTTAATAGTGGCAATATCGCCCAGCAGAATCTGACTGCCGTCACTGGTGGTCAAAACTGGAATGGCCGCGAATTCAGTGCGTTGATAAGCCTGTTGTGAAGCTTTGAGCTGCAGGTAGAGCTGCTTGTTACTGAGGATCGCTGTCATGGTGGTGGAGGAACCCTGATTTATAGCATCTTCAATATCAGACAGCGAGAGACCATAAGCTTGGAGGCGCTCTTCATCGATTTCGATGACCATTAGTGGATCAAGGTTGCCGGAAATGACCACTCGACTGATGTCGCTCTGGTTAAGCAGATCGTTTTTCAGTTCGTCTGCCAGCTGCTGCATGCTGGCACGACCTATATCTCCATACAACTGCAGCCAGATGGCATGATCTTCTCGTTCACTTTTTTCAATCACCGGGTTATCGGCGTCGGCAGGGAAGGTCGAAATGGCATCGACCTTGGTTTTTACGTCGCGCAGTAGGGTATCAAGATCGTAGTCGCTTTGCTTTTCTACTGTGACAGTCGTACCGCTGCCAGTGGATGAACTGGTAATCGACTTAATCCCGTTGACGTCTTCCAGCTGATCTTCAATTTTAATCGCCAGTCCTTCTTCGGACTGCTTGGCCGAACCACTGTCGTAACTGACAGAGATAGTCAAGCTGTCTGGCTCCAGACTGGGAAAGGCCTCTTTACGGGTATTCTCCAGGGACATGATGCCGAGGATAATGATCAACAGCAATAACAGGTTGGCTGCCACCGGGTTGGTAGCAAACCAGGCGATGATGCCTCGTCTGACACTATTCATCGCTGCCCCCTGCAACCGGATTGACCGGCATTCCGACAACGTAACTGCTTAGGGGGTGGATGAGGACTTGCTGCTCCGAGTCAGCTAATTGTTCTGGAACATCAATATAGATCGCTGTTGAGGTCGAAAAGACTGGTTCAGCACTGAAAGAAGCCAGAGTATTATCGGAGCGGACGTACCAGATCTCACCTTTCTGGCTAAGAGCAGAGGTTGGTAGCTGCCATAAATTATCCAGTGTGCGCCCGGGAATATCCGCCTGGAGAAAGGTTTCCGGCAACAGTTGTGGTGTTTGTTTAAATGGTTTGTCAACACTGATGACGATGGTGCGCTTGCGGGTTGTGGCATCGAGATGTTGTTCGCTGCGTAGGACCTGACCCTGCCACGCCATGCCACTTTCACTGTTGCTCAGGATGACTGGCCAGGTTCCGGAGTTGAGTTCTTTACTTTCTGGCAGACGTTGCCAATCGCGCGCCGACAGGGACACCTCAATTTCACTACGGTCGCTACTATAAAGGGTGGCGACCTCGCTGCCACTTTGCAAATAGCTACCAGGGGCGACAGAGCGTTCGACGATGAGGGCATCGAAGGGGACACTGATGCGGGTGTTCTGTAGATCTTTGCGGGCGCTTTTCAAGGCCGCCTCAGCATTGGCTACAGCGGCCTGCGCTGCCGCTAGTTGCGGTTTGCGCAGAACCAGTTCGGACGCAGGTTCGCCAGTTAAACCAGAAGCCTGCCATTCAGCCTGAGCCTGGGCAGACTGACGTTCTTCTTCGAGCAGGGCCACCTGGGCATCGCTTAAGTCCTGTTTGGCTGCCGCAACAACCGCCAGGTAGTCGCTATCTTCCAGCCAGACAATGGTTGTTCCTTTTTTGATTAAGGTCCCCGATTCAAACTGTTTGGCCAGTTGTTTTATCTGGCCACTGACCTGGGCGGTCAGCGTCAACTCGTAGTGTGGCTTGGCCGAACCATAAGCGACAATATGGGTTGAATGTTGACCTGGTCTCACATTTACAACACTGACGTCAGGATGTTGGATCTCTTCACTTTTCTGCATGGCCGGCCGGTTGTTCTGGGCCTGCATTTGGTTCTTAATATAAACACCAAGCAGGACGAGCAGGATGATAGCGACAATAGGCAGCAGCCACTGCAGAAGACGACGACTGTTCATGATTTAACTCCAAGGCCTAAGGCCAGACCAAGGTCAATGCGGTTGGCCAGCCGGTTATATATGATGGTGTTGAGCTGTTCTTCAAGGTCATAGGTCTGTTCCTGGACGGTTAAAAGATCCAGAAGTTCGACCAGGCCATTACGATAACTATGTTGATATTGAGTAAAGGTGTTACGGGTCGACGCCAAAGCTTGTTCGATATACTGTTGGCGTTGCACAAGGGATTTTTCCAGCGCGATGGCATCTTCAACTTCATTGACCGCAGTCAGAAGCGTTTCGCGGTAGGCTTGATAAGCCTGTTCTGTTTCCAATTCGGCGATCTGGGCAGCGGTTTTCAGTTGTCCACCCTGATACAGGGGCGCGGTCAATTGGCCCAGCAACGACCAGAGAGAATCCTGTAGCAGCAGGGCTGAAGGGGAGGTGGCGACATCTTCCAGGGCGGCTTGCAGACTGATACTTGGAAGCATCTCTTTATAGGCGACGCTGGTACGCAGACCGGCAGCTTCTATAGCCAGGTAAGCCGCTTTCAGGTCGGGGCGGCGCTGAAGGGTTTGCTCTGGCAAATCGACTAGAGGAAGCAGAACCGCAGGATAGTCCTGCGCTGATTCAATATTGACGGGGGTTGATTGACCGAGGAGTGTCGCCAATGATCGTTGTAAAGAGGCCTGTTCCTGTTGATATTCCGCCAGGGTTGCTTTGGCACTGGCGATAGAGGTCCGGGCACTGTCCAGATCGCTCAGTTCACCTAGACCGTTACGGTAGCGATCCGTGATTAAGCTGGTGTTCTGGTCGAGGACGGCAATCCGTTGTTTTTGAATGCTGATGCTTTTTTTCGTTTCAATCAACTCCAACCACGCTTTCATTACTTCGCTGGCCAGAGTGTCCCGGGCCGCCTGGTAGGTGGCCTGTTGCTCCGCCACATCTTTTGCTGCGGCCTGGCTTTCATCACTTAACTTGCGCCACAGGTCAAGCTCCCACGAAATTCCCAATGACCCGCTGTAACTGGTGTCGCTGTCCTGTTCTTTGCCGACCGAAGCGCCAGCTTCAATGGTTGGTTGTTTAGCTCCCTGGCTTTGTTTGAGCTCAAGTTGACGCATTTTAAGAGTCAGCAAGGTTTGTTGTAACCCTGGGTTGGCGCTCAACGCTTCTGTGACCAGGTTCGATAATTCTTGAGAACGAATCAGGTCTCCCAGAATAGTTGTCGTCACCCCAGGTGCTGTGTCGAGCTGAGACCAGCTCTGGATCTTTTGGTTTTCCTGTTTAGCCTGTTCGGACCACTGATTTTGATTTACCGATATACAACCAGATAACAGGAGCATCATAAGCAGGACAGGGATATTATCAATTATGCGTCTTGTCATAAAAAACTCTTACTGATGGAGGGTTTAATCGTATTGCCTAGATTTATAACTCAGGCATGGTTAACGTATGGTTAACGTGGAAAAAAATAAAAAAATGACGAATCTCTATTGACACGATTGACCACTTGGTCATAAATTGACCCAACGGTCATTTTATGACTTTAAGGTTTTCGACGATGAAAAATCTTTAGGCTGCCAGCTATCAGGGCAGTCTTCTTTTATGAGAAGGATTATCTGGTAAGTATGGCTGGAATTCGCAAGAAAAAAGAAATTTTAGATCAATTGCTGCGACAGGAAATTGTCGAGGTGATTCTGAAAATGATTCACAGTAATACTGCAATCACTATGGACGAAGTTGCACGGCAATGTGGTGTTTCAAAGGGGACTCTTTACAATTATTTTCAGAATAAAGAAGAGTTACTCGATCATGTCCATCACGTGGTGCTGGAGCCTTTACGGGAGTCACATCAGCAAATTTTTAACAGTCATACCGAACCCCTGAAAAAGTTACATGATTTCATCGAATCGGTATTTGCGATTCATGAATGTATTGCCAACTATTTTCGGTTTGTTTGGCAGAATAAAACTGCCGAGGTTGTCTATAGCGAGCGGGTTGATATGCTTATGCATCCATTGGCTAAAATTTGCCAGGAAGGAATTGAAAAAGGTGAATTCATCAATGTCGATTCTTATATCCTGGCTGAAATGGTTTACGGTACGGCAATCGGTACTCTAACGACCCTTAATTATAGGGATCAGTCAAATATAGATCGAGAAAAAATCCTTCAGGATGTAAAAACCCTTATTAATAAAATCATTTGTTAACAGCAGGAGATTCACATGAAATCAAAATTTTTGACCGGGATTCTATTTCTGATCCTGATTGCTACAGGTTATTTCCTTGTTGCTGGTGAACCTCAGGTTGCTCCAGCCCAGGCTCAGCAGCAAGGAGCTGGCCAGCGGCCACCAACTGAAGTGACAGTGTTTGCAGTCAAGGCTCAGGAAGTTGATTTAACCCAAGATCTGCCTGGCCGTACCTCTTCTTACCAGATCGCAGAGATCCGTCCCCAAGTAACCGGAATTATAATTGATCGCCTTTTTACCGAGGGCAGTTTTGTTAAAGAAGGACAGCAACTTTACCAGATTGATCCGGCTCCTTATCAGGCGGCTTATGACAGTACTTTGGCTGATTTACGTAAAGCAGAAGCTAACCTGAAAGCAGTAGAGCCAAAAGTAACTCGGTACCGTGAACTGGTTGATGTCGGTGGTGTCAGCCGCCAGAATTACGATGATGCCCTCGCTTTACTGGAGCAGGCTAAGGCTGATATCGCTGTTGCTAAAGCAGCTGTGGCGACAGCAAAGATCAATCTTGATTACACCAAGGTTTTTGCTCCTATTTCTGGTCAGATTGGTAAATCGACAGTCACTAAAGGCGCCTTGGTCACTGCTAATCAGGCTACGGCTCTGGCAACCATTCAGAATTTAAGCAAGGTTTATGTTGACGTCAGTCAGTCAAGCGCTGAAATCATGAAACTTCGCAAACAGTTTAATGGTAGTAAAGAAGTTAAAAAGATGTATGCCCAGTTGCTGATCGAAGGGGAAAACGAACCTTATGGCAGCAAGGGAGAGATCCAGTTTTCCGATGTTACTGTTGATGAAGGCACCGGTATGGTGCAACTTCGTATTCTCTTTCCTAACCCGAATAATTACCTGTTACCTGGTTTATTTGTAAAGGCTCGTGTCGCTCAAAGTAAGCTGGATAATGCCATTGCCATTCCTCAGCAGGCTGTCGTCAGAAGCGCTGGTGGTGCGACAACAGTATGGGTCGTCGGTCCTGATAATGTAGTAAATCCTCGTCCGGTTAAGGTTTCCCGTGCGATAGGTGATAAGTGGCTGGTCGATTCTGGTTTGGCTGATGGTGATAAGGTCGTTGTCGCTGGCCTGCAGAAAATCGGCCCCGGTGTTACTGTTAAACCGATTGAAATGACAACTCCAGCGCAATAGGGACAGGATATAAGCAATGCCAAGATTTTTTATTGAACGACCCATATTTGCCTGGGTCATAGCCATAGTTATTATGCTGGGAGGGGTGTTCGCCATCGAAACTCTGCCAGTTGAACAGTACCCGGAGATCGCGCCTCCGAGTGTTACTGTCAGTACTTCTTACCCTGGCGCATCGGCAGAAGTTCTTGAAAATAGTGTTACTCAGATTATTGAACAAAGTCTGACAGGTATCGATTATCTGCGTTATTTTGCTTCGTCTAGTGATTCTAACGGTAATCTGCAAATTACCCTGACTTTTGAGCCCGAGGCCGACCCTGATATCGCTCAGGTTCAGGTCCAGAATAAAGTCAGTAGTGTCACCAGCTTGTTGCCCCAAACTGTTCAGCAACAAGGGGTCAACGTTAAGAAGTCGTCATCCAGTTTTCTTATGGTCGTTGGTATTTATTCCACCGATGAAAACGTTACTGAATATGAAATCAGTGACTATATGAAATCAAAGCTGTCGGAGCCTGTCAGTCGGATTAACGGGGTTGGTGACGTTACTGTTTTTGGTGCACAGCACTCCATGCGGATTTGGCTTAACCCTGAGCAACTGCACAGCTACAATCTGATGCCCTCAGACGTTAAATCTGCCGTAAGCGCACAAAACGTAGAGGTTACCGCTGGTCAACTTGGTGGTGCCCCGGCAGTCGTCGGACAACAACTCAATGCTTCTATTAAGGCTATGTCCAAGCTGGAAACGGTTGAGGAATTTGAGAATATTCTTCTCAAGGTTAATACCGATGGTTCTCAGGTCCGCTTACGGGATGTTGCCCGGGTTGAATTAGGATCCCAGTCATACTCAAGGGTTGCCCGCTACAACGGCAAACCAGCCAGTGGTATGGGGATTTATCTTGGTACTGGAGCCAACGCTCTTGATACTGCAGACGCAGTAAAAGAAAGAATTAAAGAATTACAGCAGTACATGCCAGAGAGTTACCAGGTTGTTTTTCCTTACGACACGACTCCATTTGTTGAGCTATCGATCCACGAGGTGTTCAAGACTCTGGTTGAAGCCATCATTCTGGTTTTTTTGGTTATGTATTTGTTCCTGCAGAATTTCCGGGCTACCCTGATTCCGACCATTGCCGTTCCCGTTGTTCTGCTGGGGACTTTTGGTGTGCTTGCAGCATTTGGTTATTCCATTAACGTTCTGACCATGTTTGCCATGGTTCTGGCCATCGGTCTTTTGGTTGATGATGCTATCGTTGTGGTTGAAAACGTGGAACGGGTTATGAGTGAAGAAGGCCTGCCACCGAAAGAGGCCACTAAAAAATCGATGGATCAGATTACTGGTGCCCTGGTTGGTATCGCTATGGTTCTGTCGGCGGTTTTTGTCCCGATGGCTTTCTTTAGTGGTTCTACTGGCGCAATTTACCGTCAGTTTTCTATTACCATCGTCTCTGCTATGGCCCTTTCAGTTCTGGTTGCCTTGATTTTGACTCCGGCCTTGTGTGCCACAATGCTTAAACCGGTCGAAAAAGGGCATAACCTGAAAAAGCGTGGTTTCTTTGGCTGGTTTAACCGCACTTTTGAAAGTGGTAAGCGCGGTTACCGTAAGAGTGTTGGCTTTGTCGCGGCTCGTTCTATTATGTTTTTCCTTATCTACCTGATCGTTGTCGGTGGGTTGATGTATATGTTTAGAAGCCTGCCGACAGCCTTTTTGCCTGATGAAGATCAGGGGATCATGATGCTGATGATTCAGGCACCGCCAGGAGCAACTTTAGAGCGGACGCGGGAAAGTGCCAAATTAGTGGAAGAATATTTCCTGACCCAGGAAAAAGAGAACGTCGAAAGTATTTTTACTGCGACTGGATTCAGTTTTGCTGGTCAGGGACAAAATGTTGGTCTTGGTTTTGTCCGTCTGAAGAATTGGAGTGAGCGCCAGCGACCTGACCAGACTGCCCAGGCAATTGCGCAAAGGGCTTTCGTTCGCCTGTTTATTATGAATGGCGTTAAAGATGCCAATGTTTATACCTTTACTCCACCACCGATTCCGGCGTTAGGTAATGCCAGCGGTTTTAACTTTAAGCTGGTCGATCAGGCAAACCTTGGGCATGACGCCTTGTTACAGGCACGTAATATGATGCTTGGTATGGCTGCTCAGGATAGCCGCCTGACTAATGTACGTCCCAACGGTATGTCCGATGTTCCACAATATAAACTGGACATCGATCAGGAAAAGGCTTCGGCCTTGGGAGTCTCTATCTCTGATATTACCAATACCTTAGGCATTGCCTGGGGGTCTTCCTATGTCAATGACTTTGTCGATGATGGCCGGATCAAGAAGGTTTACATGCAGGGCGATGCTCCTTACCGCATGTTGCCTGAGGATGTCGAGCGCTGGTATGTGCGTAATTCTCAAGGAGATATGGTTCCCTTTACGTCCTTTGTCAGTGGGGTGTGGGAGTATGGCTCGCCACGTCTGGAACGGCATAATGGCCGTTCCTCCATGGAAATTCAGGGTGCCCCGGCGTCAGGAGTCAGCTCTGGTGTTGCTATGGCTGCAATTGAAGAAATGGCTCAGAAGCTTCCTGCTGGCATCGGTATCGAATGGACGGGTATTTCTTACGAGGAACGTCTGGCAGGGTCGCAGACCTCCATGCTTTACGCAGTCTCACTGCTGATCGTTTTCTTGTGCCTGGCGGCGTTGTATGAAAGCTGGACAATACCATTCGCAGTCATGCTGATTGTGCCGTTGGGGATCGTTGGTACCGTCGCAGCAACGACATTTTTCGGTCTGTCCAACGACGTTTATTTCCAGATTGCCTTGCTGACGACCATTGGTCTGGTTGCTAAAAACGCTATCCTGATTGTCGAATTTGCCAAGAGTTTGTATGAAAGCGGGCGCAGTGTTATTGTGTCGGCCATGCTATCAGCCGAACAGCGGTTACGGCCAATTCTGATGACCTCTATGGCATTTATTCTTGGGGTTACCCCACTGGCTACTTCTAATGGCGCTGGTTCTGCTAGTCAGAATGCTATTGGTATCGGGGTTATCGGCGGTATGATCGGGTCGACTACTCTGGCGATAATTTTTGTTCCCATGTTCTTTATCATTATTGAAAAATGGTCCATGACCAGAAAGCGTAAAGCCCAAAGGGCCGCAGAGAAAGAGGTCAGCCATGTTGAATAAATCGTTATCCGTTGTGGTGCTGGCCTTTTTGCTGGCTGGTTGTTCTATGATTCCTAAATATCAGCAACCAGAAATGCCGGTAACGCAAAACTGGCCGGTTGGTGAATCTTACCTGGAAAATGAGGCTGGAGTTCCCAGTGACGTAAGCTGGGAGACCTATGTTCAGTCCGCACCTCTCAAGCAGTTGATCGGACGGGTGTTGGAAAATAATCGCGATCTGAAAGTTGCGGCTTTAAATATTGAACAGGCTCAGGCTGCCTATCGCATTCAAAAAACGGCTCTTACACCGACTATAGCGGCTAATGCCAGCGCTTCTCGGGCCGAAGTCCCAGAAGATACTAGCACTAGTGGCGTTGGCTACTATTACACCAGTACGAGTGCCAACATTGCTCTGGCATCATATGAGTTAGATTTCTTCGGACGGGTTAGAAGCTTAAATCAGGAGGCCCTTGAGACCTACCTGGCCACCGAGGAAGCTTTGGTTAGTGTTCGTATTTCGTTGATCGCCGAAACTGCTAATGCTTACCTCAGCTATCTGGGCGATCAGAAGTTGCTGCAGTTGGCTAGGGAAACACGCGATACTCAACAACACACCTACGATGTTATTAAACGTCAGTTTGATGTTGGGTCTGCTACTCAGTTGGATGTTGCTCAGGCGGCAACTGCGGTCGAAAGTGCCCGCGTTTCAATTGCTCAATACACCCGTCAGCTTGCGCAGGATAAAAACGCTCTGGTTTATCTGGCCGGGGCTCCTGTTGATGATGTGTTGAATCATACGGAAAGTATTGATTCTATCAGTTTTATGGCCAACCTTCCGGTTGGTTTGCCATCGGATGTATTGCTGGCCCGCCCTGATATCCGTATGGCAGAACATCAGTTAAAAGCAGCCAATGCTGATATCGGTGCCGCCCGTGCGGCTCTCTATCCAACCATCAGTCTGACAGGTTCTTTCGGTCTGGCCAGTGATAGCCTTGATGGTTTATTGAAATCCGGGGCTCGCTATGCCTGGAACTTCACTCCGTCTCTGACGATTCCGATTTTTAACCGGGGTAAGCTTAAAGCTAGCCTGGCGGTAGCGGAGGTGAGTGAAAAAATTGCCGCAACCAATTATGAACAGGCTATTCAAACGGCTTTCAGAGAAGTAGCAGATCAATTGGCTGCTCGTGGCACCTATCAATCTCAACTCGACGCCCAGAACGCCTTGGTGGAAGCATCAAGTAAGGCATATGAATTATCGCGGGCGCGTTATGACAACGGTATCGATGATTTCCTTACCGTGCTCGATTCGCAACGTTCTCTCTTTTCTGCTCAACAGGGAGCCGTTAGCGTAAAACAGGCCTATCTGGCCAACCTTGTTAGTTTGTACAAGGTTTTAGGTGGGGGAAAACTGTAGTACGGTCATCTTCCTAGGTATGATCGCAAAAAGGCCTCTTCGTCCGATTGGACGGAGAGGCCTTTTTTTGTTGTGCTGATAGACGTAAATCCATGGATAAAAACGGATGTTACTGACTCATTGTCGGACGGCGGCTTGTGCTTTTGGGTCTATTATTTTTCCGGAAATTTTCAATGCTTCGTTTTTCATCTGAATTTATAGCTTTTATTTGATCCTGATAAATTTTTATGATTTGAGATTTTCTCTTAGGATCTCGGTAAAGAGAACACTCTTTAGTTGCCTGTGCCCAATCTCTGGAAATCTGATAATTATAGCGAATGTTTGCTTCGCTGGTAATTGGCTTAAGAGCCTCTGGGTGGTAGTTACATGATTCTGGGTCTTCTGACAGGGAGCTATTTGAAACCTCAAGGGTTATTCCTGATCCCGTTGCATTTGACCCTGCTTTTGACGTTGCCGATGACTTACTGCTGGACTGGGAGGCAATAGCCAGGGCCAGTTCCCGATCACGTTGCTCCTGCTTTCTTTGTTCTTCCTGCAATGATTTGTTGGCCGCTTTCATGCTGGTATTCAGCACTCCATTCGAATCTTTCAGGTCTTTGGCCACCGCACCCCCTGCGTATAGCGCTGCCCCGGTGGTATAGCCAACAGCATAAAGAGGGGACATGGCAACGAGCGTTAATGCACTGCCAATGCTATTGTCATTTGTGCTAAATGAGACGCTTTGCCCTTCCTGAATGCCGTTTTTCTTTAAATGTTTGATGAACAGGTCAACGTTGTTGTGAACCAGAGCTTTTTGAACGTGGGCTTTGCGTACTGAGTAATCAATATGGGCGGAGCTGGTACTGCAGGTGACCTTAGCTAAATAGATTGGTTTTGAGCTGTGGTCAGGAAAAAACTTGTAGCTGAATACCGAAGTGCCTGAATAGACGGCTCCTTTAAAGTTCGTTTTGCTGCTGATCTGGGTAATTACAACATTATAGGCCGGGGTTTGCTGATCGTAGGTATGCAGGCTGCCATTTTTAAAACTATTATAAATATACGATTTATCTTTGTAGTCGAGGACAAGGTTCCCTTTGACGCTGATTCTTTTAAAGTGATATTGGTACTGGCTAGAGGTTCCCGGCATAGTGCAGGAACAGAGCAAGGCAAATAATAAAATTAACAGAAACTTCTTTTTCATTATTTGAAGACCTCCTGATCATAGAGATCGTAGAGGATGTTTGTACTAACTCGTTCTGCGAGATCTTCACATCCTTCGCCATATTTGTGTGTCCTGGACCATACTAACCAGCCATAGCAGCCGAAAGTATGTCCGGTATAAGTTCCAATTTCCCTATGGGAAAAGTTATCCTTCAAATTGACATTAGAAACGACCTTAAGTTCGCGGCACCATGGATAGAGTCCTAGAGTCCCCAGACTTAGGAGTGCATTGATACTCTCTAGCCAGAAAGGTTCGTTATCGTAGCCAACAGTGCTGAAGGACAGTCGTGCCTTGTTATCCCGAAAGGTCAGTTCCTTTTCCTTTTTGTTTGCTTTGCAAGCTTCATAGACTTGCAGTTTCCACGCTGCAACCTCATTCGGTGTTGCCGTAACCGGCATCGGTGCAGTGACAGTAGTACTACAGGCTGTTAGTGAGATAAGGCAAAGGTATATAATTAGTGATTGAAGTTTCTTCATTTCGACTCCTTAGACTTTGATTCTGAACTAAATACATTAAGCTGGTTTGGCCCCAGTTGAAAAAAACGTGATTGTCTTAAGCTGGTTCCAAAAACATTTATGCAACGTTAACTTTTGAAGTTTCGGTATTTTGTAAAATAAGGGGGGGGCTTTTAACACGACGGTGTGTCATTAGGAAGTTTGTAGTCCTAACAAATGCAAAGTCGATAAGTCAATGATTTTAATGTTTTTTTAGGGAGTGACTCCTATGTTTGGATTGCAGGACATCCCAAAGTGTTTGAATTGAGAGTGGAGTATTAGGCAAGGGCATTTAATTCATGTGTCGTAAAAAATGTTACAGATCTTAGGTGTTTTGTTGCAAAACTCTATTCACCACAGTGGACAACTCTTCGTATCTGAAAGGCTTCACAATGGCATCTTTAAAGCCGTAGCTTTGGCAGTCGGCCATGATCGGGTCATTTGAATAACCGCTAGAAACGATGGCTGTGGCGTTGGGATCGATGGATAGGATCTGCTTTATTGCCTCTTTGCCGCCCATAGCACCAGGGATGGTCAAATCCATGATGATAAGGTCTACAGGTGAATCTGTCCTCATATGTTGTTGATACAGATTGATCGCCTGTTCGCCATTTTCTGCTTGCATAACCTGGCAGCCCATTTGGGCAAGCATCTCTTTTGCGACTGCTCTGACGAGCTCTTCATCATCCATAATCAGAATGGTCGCTGCTTTGGAGTCAACGTCTTGAGTGGTGGTCGTTGGTGTCTCGCTGGTTTGATCTGGCTCAATTGCCGGTAAATAAATACGAAAAATTGTCCCGCTACCAGGTGTTGATGCCACTTTGATCTGCCCATTATGTTTAGTAATAATGGAATGGCAAATAGCAAGGCCCATTCCGTTTCCCAGGGCTTTGGTCGAGAAGAACGGATCAAATATTTTATCGAGATTCTCTGCTGAAATTCCCGTACCTTTATCTGTTATAGATATACAGACGTAAGCTTGGCCACTGGTGAGAAATGAGGAGGTTGTTTCATCGCTGACCAGATTATGGCAGGCAATGTCTATGGTGCCGCTGCCTTCCATCGCCTGGCTGGCATTAAGCACGATATTTTCAATAACCTGGCGGATTTGAGCTTTATCGATTCGGGTTTGCCATAGTCCTGTAGCAAAATCAAATGCTGCGGAAATCTGTTGGCCATGCAGGGCAAAGTCGCTCGCTTCAGTAACGATTGTTTCCAGGGAAACCTGCTCTTTAACGGGCTCTCCACCTTTCGAAAAGGTCAGTAGTTGTTGAGTCAGATCTTTTGCTTTTAGCGATGCTTGTTCTGCTTCATTCAGCCATTTTTGCGCCTTCTCGGATAACTGCTCGGTCATCTGTACCAGATTGACATTACCCAGGATTCCAACCAGGATATTGTTGAAATCATGGGCAATGCCGCCAGCAAGAACGCCAATAGATTCAAGCTTGTTGTTTTTCTGAATTTCTTGCTCGAGCTTAAGTTGTTCAGAGATATCTCTGAATACCATGACAACGCCGACAACCTGATTCTGCTGGTCATCCATAATGGCCGCAATACTACTGGTAATCGTTTTTTTAGCGCCATTTTGTGCAACCAGTAGCGATTGTGGATAAACTTGGGATCTGTCACTTGATTCAACGATATGATCAATAACATGGGTGCGGCGTTTATTCGTTTCCGGGTCGATAATGTGCAGGACTTCAGCAATCGGGTGGCCGATGGCTGCTTTCACATTCCAGCCACTCAGTTGTTCTGCCATGCGATTCATTAAGACGATGTGACCACGAATATCGGTGGTGATAACTGCATCGGCAATACTACGCAGGGTTACCGACAGTAACTCTTTTTCGCGGGCCAGGTCTTCTTCCGCTTTTTTGCGGTCGGTATTTTCTTGTTCCAGGTCAGTAATTGTCCCTTGAATTGCTTCGCGCATACGGTTGAAACTGTGGGCTAGAATCCCGATTTCGTCTTTGCTGGTAATCGTCACCTGTTGATCAAGTTGACCTTCTGCTATGGTATGTGCTGCTTGAGTTAAGCTGGCAATAGGTGAGGTAAAGCGGTGAATCAGGTAGGTGACAATCAGTAGGATGACTAAAATAACCCCACCCATAATCAAGATCAGCAGATCACGGAATTTTCTGGCGTCTGCGTATTTTATGTCTAGGGGAACTGAATAGCCAATAACCCATTGCCAGGGAGAAAATCTTTTGAATTTATAGTATCTTAATTGACCATTATAGCTGTCTTCAAACTCACCTTCCTCAACAGCTGCTAATTTTTCTGATATTCTGTTGGCAGGAGAAGAAAATCCTTCGGCGAGAACCGGATGCATGACAATATTGCCGTCAACACTGTTAATAAATGGATAGATTGTCTTATCGTTGTTACCATAATAATTACTTTTCAGCTTTTTTAGGATCGACCGTTGAAAATCATCGCGGTAGGCTTCGACAAGGCCGGTTTTTTCCAGGCTTTGATTTTCCTGTTCAAGAATTTTCCAGATTACTTCAATTTTTTGACGATAAAGTTCGTTCTGGCTCGAATCGATAATGGTCGTAAGCTGTTTATCAGCGATGAGAAAAATGCTGATAGTGGAGATCAAGAACGCACAACTGACTATAAGAATAAGTTTTGTCCGTATGGAATTCAGTTTAATCATATCGATAAAGATGTCCAGCTACTGGATTAGGGTGGCTTGGTCTAACAACTCTAAAGGGAACGTTATATTCAGCTTTTTCGCCAGGTTCATATTTAAAAAGAGTTTATTGTGTTTGTTTGTTGTTACGGCTATTTCCTTTGCTGGGGTTCCTGACAGAATTCTTAAAGCGGTATTGCCAGACCACCATCCCTGTTCTTCTGCAACCTTAACTTTTCCGAGTAGGGCGTAGTGGATGGAATCATTGTCAGCAAGGCTACCCGATGGGATGGTTGTATTCTTCAGGATAAACTGTTTGGCATCATGCTCATTCCAGTTTTTAACCGCAGCAGGATCAAGAATCAGAATCATATCAACTGTTTTTTGTAGTTGAAGGTAAGCTTCTTTCCATTGCTGGTAATCAGATACCAGGGCGCCATCACTAAATTGACGCTGCATTGCTTTTTGCAGATGTTCAACTTCCTTTTCTTCGCTATAGACATTAGCTCCCAAATAACCAAGGCGTTCACCTTGTGCATAATTTCTAAGTAAGGAAAGAGTGTCCATAATTGGGTTGATTTCGATCATGCCAGTGATCTGATCGGCAGGAAAGGCATAACTGTCGGCACTCCAATTAATACCGCAAAAAATAGCTGGAATTTGAGTTTTAACGACATACGGAGCGAGAAAATATTTTGCGGCATTGTCATCACTCGCGACGATGATATCTGGCTGCCACACATCGATAATCTCTTTTGCTCTAAGTGCCGCCTCCTTTTTAAAGGCTTCAGATGTCTTTCTTTTGCTATCCATCCTGAAGACTTTCAGAGTTACGGAGCTGTTTGATTCATCATAATTTCCATCTTCATCTTTTTGAATTTTAAGGGCCTTAAGCAGTCCTTTCTCAATATCGTCGCTCCATTTGTAGCCTTCGTGGTAGGAGTTCACGTAAAGGAGTTTTTTCTGTTTGGTATTGATTAAATGGGAGCGGTTTATCAATTCTATGGGAAATTTGATCCCCATTTTATTCGCCAAGCTCATATTGAGGTAAACTTGCGCTTTTTTATTGGCGACGACAGGAATAGTATCTGCGGGGGTACCAGCGAGAAGTTTCAGGGCTGTGCGGGCAGCATATTCTCCCTGTTCCTGGCCACTTTTAGAAACGGTTAAGAGGGCGTATTCATTAAGATACTTTTGCATAGCACCTGTTGGTATCCATGTTTCTTCGTTGACCAGATTAACCATTTTTAAATGGTTGAAATTTTTTACTGAGCGACATTCCTGAATAATGGTCATTGAGGTTGTTTGTTGAAGTTGACGATACGCTTGTACCAACTCGTCAAAGGTCTGAACAAAATGAACCTCAAAAATGTCTCCGAAGCGGGCTACAATGTTTTGATATTCTTTTCTTTCTGACACAGTGTCAGATGCCAGATAACCGATTTTTTCTCCTGAGGTATATTGCTGCAGCATTTCGATAGTTGTCTCTACCATGGCTACTTCGATAATGCCTGTTATATTATCGGCAGGAAAGCCATAGACCGAGGCATCCCAGTTCAAGCCACAAAAGACCACAGGAAGATTGCTGTTTCGATAATAAGGGGCAATGAGATATTTTGCTGCATTATCATCGGAAGCGATGACAACATCGGGCCGCCACGATTCAATCAGATGCTTGGCTTTGAGCGCTGCTTGTTGTTTAAAGTCTATTGACTGGTGGCGTTTGGTATCCATGTAAAACGTTCTAAATTCAATATCATCTCGACTTTCAAGAATAGTTCTAATACCTGCTGATATGTCATGACTCCAATCAAAATCACTATGGTAAGAATCGATGTGAAGGATCTTTTTTTGTGTTTGTCCGAAACACAAGGTTGGCAAAGTCAAGAATAATAAGATCAGGGTAAATATGACAACATTGGTGCAATGCTTTTGGCTCGGAAGGGGTTGAGGAAGGTTGGTGGATCGTAGTGAAAAATGAGGTGTATTGAGTTTTTTCATCGATCACTCCCTTCCCAACAGCGCAAGATACAATATAAATAATAGCAGTATTAAATAAGCAGAAAGATAAAAAAGTCGCAAGATTGAGTGGGGAAAACTTATCTAGCTGTTTTTTCGTAAGAATTTTTTGAAAAATTTGGGGTAGAGAAAGGGCATTTTATCGACAGAGTGTTAATAAAAAGCTTTTGAGGGAAAGGGTGGGCAGAATGTCATGGTGACATACTGCCCGTTTCGTGGCTTTGTCGATTAGCTTTGCTGAAAATCAGGGCGTAATCGTCTAAAGCGTAGTTTGCCTTCTTTCAAGAGAGGCAGGATCAGTAGACTGCTCAGTAACTTAATTAATGTCTGGCCCCAAATTACCGGCCAGGCAGGGCCAAAGGCTAATAATACAAAGACGAGAGAGTCAAGGGGGGTTGATACCAGATTGCTGATAACCATACGTTTTTCGACGCTGCCAGGCATTTTGGTATAGAATAACCAGTCACAGAATTCAGCAATCAAAAATGCGGCAAGAGAAGCCAGGGCTATATTCTGATTAAAGGCAAACGTCAGAAGCGCTGCTGCCAGCATCCAGATCCAGCAACCATATTTTCCGTAACGTTCCTGAACCAGATCCCGCGCTGAAAAGGTTAATCCGATGGCAACAGCACCTGCTGGAAAGCTGATCCCAAAAAGGGTAACAATGCCAAACATGTGAACTAGAACGTTGGCCAGGAGAATAGACAAAAGATAAAATAAACCACTCATTTACAAGTGCATCCTTTCATGGTGCTTTTTGTTCCAGAAAACGGAATTTATGGCGAAACTTCGATATTTTACTTAAATCAGACTGGTTAATATACAGGGACTGACGGGATAGGGATAGTCCCCAAATAAAAAAAATGACCAAAATGGTCATTTTTTTTATTTGGAACTGTGTACTCGCGATATATACGATGAAAAAATAGATGGCTGGTCAATCAGATCAGACAAACATTATGGCTGAGTTCTTCGATGAGCACCTCATAGTTTTCTGAGTAGTCAACCGGGACATCAACCAGGTGGACTCCGCCACTGTTAAAGCACTCATCAAGCAGGTCAACCAATTCATCTGTCGCCGCAACACGATGTCCTTTAGCGCCAAAGCTCTGAGCGAAGGTGACAAAGTCAGGATTGTTGAAATCAAGTCCGTAGTTTTCTAACCCCATGGCTGATTGCTTCCACTTGATCATGCCGTAAGCACTGTCATTGAGGACCATAACGACCAGGTTAAGCTTCAGGCGCACCGCGGTTTCCATCTCTTGACAGTTCATCATGAAGCCACCGTCACCATTAATCGACAAAACCCGCCTGTCCGGGTAGAGCCTGGCGACTTCCATTGCCGACGGCAGGCCAGCTCCCATAGTCGCTAGCGCATTGTCAAGAAGGACAGTGTTAGGCTTGGCAGCCAGATAATTACGCGCGAACCAGATTTTGTAGACACCATTATCAAGTGCAATGACACCATCATCAGGCATGACCTTGCGAACATCAGCGACAAGACGTTGTGGCTTAATAGGAAAATCAGCAGCATCAGATTTCATTTTGACGTGTTCATCAAGGTGGGCTTTGATTTTTTGAAAATATTCACACCCCTGTTCAAGACGGCCAACTTGCTCTGATAAACGGGATACGCTGGAAGCAATATCACCGACAACTTCATGCTGTGGGAAATAGACATTATCAACTACCGCAGATTTGAAATTGACGTGAATAACCTTCTTTCCACCATGTTCCATGAAAAAGGGGGGCTTTTCGACGACGTCATGACCGACATTGATGACCAGGTCGGCTCGGTCGATAGCGCAATGGATATAGTCTTTGTCAGATAAGGCCGCGGTACCTAGACATAGCGGATGATTTTCGTCGATAACCCCTTTACCCATCTGAGTGGTGAAAAAGTGAATGCCTGAAGTTTCAACAAATTGATTGAGAGCTTCCATAATACGATATCGGTTACCGCCGGCACCGATCATTAGCAATGGCATTTTTGCTTGTTTGATCATGTCTACTGCATCGCTGATAACCCGATCGGTTGCTTCGGGACGATAGACCTGACTGTATGGGAATACCGGAGGTGTTTTATCGGTTGCTGATTCAGCGGCGATGTCTTCAGGCAGTTCAAGATGAACAGCACCAGGTCGTTCTTCCTGAGCCATGCGAAAGGCTTCGCGGATCATGGATGGAATCAGGTTGATATTGACGATCTGACGGTTGTATTTGGTCAATGGCTCCATCATACTGACGATATCGATAATCTGAAAGTGTCCCTGTTTGCTCAATTTAATCGGTTTTTGAGCGGTAATCATCAACATTGGGAAGGCACCAAGTTGAGCGTAAGCCGCTCCTGTTACCAGGTTGGTCGCTCCCGGGCCAAGGGTTGATAGGCATACGCCGGCTTTACCCGTTAGGCGGCCATAAGTGGCAGCCATGAAAGCCGCTCCTTGCTCATGACGGGTTAAAACCAGTTCAATAGAAGAATGGCGTAGAGCATCTAATAAATCCAGGTTCTCTTCTCCTGGTACGCCATAAATGACTTCAACACCCTCATTTTCAAGAGCTTTCACAAACAGACTGGCAGCATTCATAATACAATCCTTATGCGTTTTACGACGGTCTATATCAATAATCGGTGATGATTAAAAAAAGAAAAAAGACGCTGATTTCTAAGCGTCCTGATCAAGGCCTGAATTCTAATCGTTGCTATTTAATAATGAAGAATTTCACTCTTTTTCGCAACCTGCACAGGTTGATTTATGACTATTTTTAAAAATATTCTTCTTCATAATCGGGGACACATTGAAACCACTGTTGGTCTTGTTGACCGATCGCAAGAGCTTTTTCGGCCTGGGCGATGATTTTTTCACGGTCTTTAGGGTAGCTTCCTTCCAGATGCAGAATATTAGAAACATGGTTGGAGCGTAAAATGGTTCTTTGTGGCTTCAGGTGTTGGGTGATCAGAAGTGCTTCTTGCAGTACTTCACCGTTGCTCAATGGCTCAATCAATGTGAAATAATCATCATTGTGGCGCCGGAACATGGTCAGCAGTGAAAAATACTGTGGCGACAGACGATTAATCCATTCTGCCGTAGCAACAGCATGCTGTTTGCTGCGCTGCCGTCCGGCCAGACCGAGAATGGCTGTGACCGATAGTTTTATCCCGGCACCTTGCACCTTATGGCACTGGTCATACATGTTTGCGGGCGAAAAGCCTTTGTTCACCAGTTGCAGTGTTTCTTCATCGCCACTTTCAAGGCCAAAATAGAGGATGCGCAGCTTTAATTTTTTCAGTTGTTGTAACTGTGCTGATGATTTAGTGGTCATGCTATTGGGGGAAGCATAGGCACTGACTCTGGTCAGGCGCGGAAATGTTGCATTCAATTTTTCCAGAATTCGGACTAATCCTTCATACGGATATACGAGCCCGTCTCCATCGCCAAGGAATACGCGTTGAATATGGTCGTGGTAATGCTGCGGAATCGATTCAATCTCAGCAAAAATCTCGGATTCAGTGCGGCATTTGAACTGCTTCATTTTATACATGCCGCAAAATTTACAACTGTTTTGCGAACAACCAATGGTGATCTGAAAGATGAGTGACCGTGCTTCTGAAGGTGGCCGGAATAATGGTTCGTCATAATTGAAGAAGTACATTGGCTGGTTACTTTCCTGACGTCTCTATCGTCAATAATTTTATTTATACCAGGGCAGCCTGTCAGCATTGAAGATAAAAAAACGGCTCCCATCAAAAGAGAGCCGTTTTTTATTTGCTTTATCAGCTGGCAGTATGAGCGCTCATAAGTCGCTCATTCAACTCAGCTGAAGAAACGCTTAAGGAGACCAGCGAAAGCAGCACCGTGGCGTGCTTCGTCTTTACACATTTCATGAACGGTGTCATGGATTGCGTCAAGGTTCAGTTCTTTAGCGCGGGTAGCCAGAGCTTTTTTACCAGCACAGGCGCCATGCTCAGCGTCAACGCGAGCTTGCAGATTAGCTTTGGTGTCAGCTTCAACACATTCGCCGAGCAGTTCAGCGAATTTGGCAGCGTGCTCAGCTTCTTCAAAAGCAATACGCTTGTAAGCTTCAGCAACTTCAGGATAACCTTCGCGGTCAGCCTGACGGCTCATAGCGAGGTACATACCAACTTCAGTACACTCACCAGTAAAGTTCATTCTTAAGCCTTCGATAATTTCAGGATCGACATCTTTGGCGACACCGATGCGGTGTTCGTCAGCCCATGCCAGAGCAGCAGAAGCATCTTGCTCGATGAACTTAGATGCAGGTGCTTTACACTGAGGACATTCTTCTGGCGCACACTCTCCTTCGTGGACGTAGCCGCAGATAGTACAGACAAACTTTTTCATTGTTTTCACTCCTTGGGATTAGATTCATAACCAAAACACTCGCAATTATAGTGGGAATATCCATTTTGTCAACTGCGAGGCAAGGAATTTTAGCAGGATTGTCAGAACATTAATATAGGGAAACAGAATTTTCATGAGTCTCTAACCTGTATCTAACAAAACAAGCGCACATATTCATTAATCTACGAAAACCCACCGGGATTTCTGTTTGGGTATTCGCTTTCTAATTGTAGCAGATTCAGGAGGAACTAAAATTATGAAACGTTTAAGTAAGGCTTTTTTACTCTCAACACTGTTTGTGTCGATGGCTGCAGGTTCAGTATTTGCAGCGACACCAAAGTATGTTTTTTATTTTATCGGCGATGGCCTGGGAGCTTCACAACGTCAGGTTGCTGAATACTATGCTCAGCAGGTGGCCGGGGACAAAAAGTTAAAGCTGGCCATGAATCAGATGGCTGTTGCAGGAATCAATACCACCTATTCCAGTGATTCACTGGTGACCGATTCAGCTGCTGCAGGTACCGCATTGGCAACCGGTTATAAAACCAACAATGGTGTTATCAGCCAGCTGCCTAATGGTGAAAATGTTAAAAGTCTGATTGAAGCTGCAGAAGAGCAGGGCTGGGCGACCGGGATCGTGTCGACAACACGTTTAACTCATGCGACTCCAGCGGTTTTTGCGTCTCATAACAAATCACGTAATGCGGAAAATGATATCGCTGCTGATATGTCTGATAGCGGTGTTGATTTCTTTGCTGGTGGTGGTTTCCGTCATTTTGTAAAAAAAGATGGCGAGTTCAAATCTAAACGTAAAGATGATCGTGATCTGATCAAAGAAATGGCAAGCTCAGGCTACCATACTTTTGTTGGCGAAAAATCTTCAACTGCGTTCAAGAACTTTGCTCCGGAAAAAGACGCTAAAGTGTTTGCGGCTTTGACCTATTCACATATTCCTTATGAGCTTGATCGCATTAACGATAAAGATAGCACCATTCCTGCTTTGTCAGAAATGACCGCTAAGGGTATTGAGGTTTTGATGAGCCATAATGCTCCATTCTTCTTCATGGTTGAAGCTGGTCGTATCGATCATGCATGTCATGCCAATGATGTTGCTGGCTCTATTTACGATACTCTGGCTTTGGATGATTCAATCAAGGTCGCTCTTGATTTTTATCAGCAACACCCGGAAGAGACCTTGATAGTTCTCGTTGGTGACCATGAAACAGGTGGCCTGGGACTTGGTTTTGCTAAAAACTATTTTCTGAAAATGGAAGCTGTTCAGGCGACTAAAGCATCGATTGAAGATGTGATGGCTAAAGTTTATAGCGGTGATGTTGACGCCTATCTGAATACTGTTGCTGAGCGTTTTGGTCTGGCGGATATGACTGATGGCGAAAAAGCTCGTCTTGTTGAAGCTGCCAAACTGCAGGATGCGGGAGCTAAAGATGCTGCTATGTACGGCTCTTATTCTCCAACTCAGGTTGCTGTTGCTCATATCCTTAGTGAGCGCGCCAACGTTGAATGGACCACTTTTGCTCACACTGCAACCCAGATTCCTATGGGTGCTGTAGGTGTCGATGCCATGAACTTCATGGGCTTTAAAGACAATACCGAAATCGCTAAAACCATGGCCGATGTCCTTCATTTTCAGCTGACTGAAAAGCAACTGGCTATGGCTCAATAAACAATAGTCTATCTGCCATGGGGCGGATTCTATCGTTGTAAAACATCTGCTTTTATAATGAGCCGCATTGGTAAATACCGGTGCGGCTCGCAGGGTTTTTATGAAGATCATGAGATTGATGTCTGGCAAAGTTCTGTTTTTGATTCTGATTCTTATCTGTGGTTTTGGTTATTGGTTGTCTGCCACAACGCCTGAGACAGCTCAACCTGATGTGGTTGAGTTACGTGGTGTCGTCACCGCGGTCGATAATTCAGACCTGATCTCTTCTGGAGTCGGACATCTTGGTAGTCAGAGCGTGACGATAACGGTGACCACAGGTCAGTACAAAGGGGAATCTGTTATTGCGGATAATGGCTTGATCGGCTCATTGGAGATTGATGAAGTATACAGCCCTGGCGATGTTGCGATTATTGCGGCACAAATTAATAGCGAGGGGATCAGCTATGCGAAAACCATCAGTCAATATCGGCAGCGCTGGGAAGGTGTCCTGTTTGGCCTGTTCGTTGTGTTACTGGTGGTCTACGCTGGTACTGTTGGGCTGAAAGCGTTATTCAGCTTTGTTGCCAGTGTCGTCATTTTATGGGAATTTCTGCTGCCAGGCTTACTGGCCGGGCAGAACCCGTTGTTGCTTACTGCTGTGACATTAACTTTACTGACTTTAATTATTATTTTTCTGGTCGGTGGTATTTCACGTAAGGCTGTGGCGGCAACTATCGGTACGTTAGCAGGCCTGGGTGTTGCTCTACTGCTTACGGTTATTTTTGGGCAGCTGTTGGAAGTCAATGGTATGACCGCTCCATTTGCGCCGACCTTGATACTTTCCGGCCATTTCAATCTGAATATGCAGGAAATCTTTTACGCTGCAGTTGTTTTAGGTGCTTCCGGAGCCGCAATGGATATTGCTATGGATGTGGCAGCATCAATGCTGGAAGTAAAGCAGGCCTGTCCACATATTTCATCGAAGGAACTCATGAAATCAGGTCTGAATGTCGGCAGGGCTGTGGTGGGAACCATGACCACGACTTTATTGCTGGCTTATTCCGGTGGTTACCTGACCATGTTGATGCTGTTTGTGTCCAAGGACACCTCTTTGCTGCGGATTTTGAATTTTAAGATGGTTGCTGCAGAAATCTTCCGTACCCTGGTTGGTAGTGTTGGTCTGGTCGCAGTTGCGCCATTAACGGCCTTAATAGCGGCCTGGTTGTATAGCTCTTTACCTGTTGTCTTATCGCACCAGAAAAAGTTAAGGGATACAACGCCTGAGGATGTTTTGCCGGGGCCTGTCAATTGATAGACCCCGATCAGCGATCTATTGATTCTCTCTTCTAAATAAATAATTCGGGCTGTTTCGGCTCACTACAGTTTTTCAGCAACATTTCTCTTCTGACTTGAACATACTCATCGGTAAAAATGCGTGCTCCGGTGGGACAGCTTTTGACGCAAGCACAGCAGATAATGCAGTCGGCGGCATTGGTCTGCACGCTGTCGCTGACACTTATGACGTTAACCGGGCAGACCTCGGCACATTTATTACAGAGAGTACAGGTTGCGTTAGTTGTTTCTGGTGCAACGCCACCAAAGGTAACACGGTCGCGGTAGGGATGGTTGCCGCTAATCGCAGGTTTTGTATCGCTGGCTGATTGCAGTTTTTCTGCGATTTGACGCCCAAATTGAACGGCAATATTGCAGTCTTCATTGTTGGGACGGTTCAGTGCCACCGGATAGTCTGATGTTGCATAGCTATGTTCGCCAATAAACGCTCCAGCTGCAGTTACTTTGAAGCCTTGTTCTTCGACCAGATCTTGTAATTCGACTAAGGCATCCTCATAGGCACGATTTCCATACAGGGCAACAAGGATTGCGGGGGTGCCGTCACCAGTGATGTTGGCAAAGCGTTTCAAGCAGTCTTCCGGAACGCGGCCGGCATACACTGGTATTCCGAAGATGGCAATACCGTTGGTCACATGAAGCGGCTCATTCGACTGGTGTAGGGTTAGGTCGTGGTCGATAGCATCGCTGGTATTGAGCCCGCTGGCAATCTGTTTAACAATGGTGCGGGTGGTTCCGGTCGGTGAAAAATAGATCAGGTGTGCAGGTAAAGACATGACGGATCTCCTTAAAAGACATTTAGAACTGATAAGCAGCGCTGGCAGGTGCGCTACTTATTGAAAGTATCAGCTTACCAGGGGAGTTCTTCCCCGTTGGTGTGCCAGAAAGAACCACTGTTGTCCAGGTTGAGTTGTTCAATTCTTGCGATCAAACCGGCAGCTGATTCTTCCGGGGTAATGATGCCACCAAAATTAACCATCCTGGTTTTTACGTACCCAGGGTGTAGCAGCGCAACAGCGATTTCTTGTTCTTTCAGGTCCATGGCCAATGATTTACCAAAAGCATTAAGGGCTGCTTTGGATGCCCGGTAGCCATAACGCCCTCCGGAAGTATTGTCAGCAATGGATCCCATGCGACTGGTAATTAACGCAATCTTGCTCCCTTTTTTTAGCTTTGGCAAGAGCGCCTCGGTGACTTTTAGCGGGGCGTAGGCATTGATTTCCATCTGCTGGCGGATTGAGTCAAAGTCGATAGTCCCAAGGACTTCGTCTTGCAGCAGTCCTGCATTATTAATTAACAGGTCGATGGTTTCATCCTTTAGCCCTTCGATGATCGCGCTGATACCCGTGTCTTGGGTAACGTCGATACCGCTGATCACTTTTGCCGCAACGCGTTCAATGCCCGGGGATGATGACCTGCAGATGGCCGTAATGCGACAGTTTTGTTGATGGTATTGTTCAGCCAGGGCGAGTCCGATGCCACGATTCGCTCCGGTAATGACGACATGTTTCATAATGGTATCTCCTCAATTGATAGGTAAAGTTTGTTTCGATCTGGTTTCTATCCGGAAGCTATAAATTGAAACTTTCAAGTTTTCAGATTTGAAACGAGCTGTTTTCGGATGAAAACTATCTGGATTGTTTTTAGTATAGCTGGTGATGAATCTAGAGATCAAATTAGCGGGTAAATCTGTCTATTTCTATTCTAAAGTCAAGATTTAGCTTCTTTGAATGAGAGCAAAAAACGGTTTATTAGTGATTTTTCCCGATGAGATTGTTATTGTAACCGATCGAATTTGCCTTTAGCCCCGACCCTGGTTGTTCCTGCAGCATCAGGTCCTGTTAATTTAAGTTGTTGGAATGATATGCTGTTGATGATCGATAATTACGACTCTTTTACCTATAATCTAGTCCAGTACTTTCTTGAGCTTGGGCAAGAGGTAAGGGTGTTACGGAATGATCAGGTAACGCTGGCAGATATTGCCACATTGTCTCCTGATTACCTTGTCATTTCACCGGGACCGGGAACACCATCTCAGGCTGGTATATCGATTGCTGCCATTCAAAACTTTGCCGGGCGAATACCTATATTAGGGATTTGTCTCGGTCATCAGTCTATTGTTGAAGCTTTTGGTGGTCAGGTGGTGCGGGCTGGGCGTCTGATGCATGGTAAAACGAGTGCTATTCACCACGTTGGAAGTACTTTATTTAAAGGATTGCAAGAACCTTTTACAGCAACTCGTTATCATTCACTAATTGCTGAGCGAGCCAGTTTTCCAGACTGCTTGGATATTACTGCCTGGACTGACAATGACGAAATTATGGGGCTTGAACATCGCGATTTGCCCGTTTATGGAGTACAGTTTCATCCTGAATCAATTTTATCGACAGAGGGGAAACATCTGCTCGCTAACTATCTCAAGGTGCCTCACATGAGTGGAGAACATACACGATGATCAAAGAAGCTATAGCCAAACTGGTTGAACGGCAGGATCTTAACGAGATGGAAATGATCGATGCGATGAACCAGATTATGGGAGGGGAGGCGACTCCTGCTCAGATCGGGTCTTTTATTACCGCGTTACGAATGAAGGGAGAGACGATTCCGGAAATCATCGGGGCTGCTCGTGTCATGCGTGCCCATGCTACCCCTATTCGGGTAGGAGATGTGGTTGATATCGACCGTGATGATATCAATATTGACCGGGAAACCATTCTTGATACTTGTGGTACCGGCGGTAGTGGTACCCGCAGTTTTAATATTTCGACGACTGTTGCCCTTATCGTCGCAGCCTGTGGTGGTAAGGTTGCTAAGCATGGAAATCGTAGTGTCTCTTCGTCCTGCGGTAGCGCTGATGTGCTTGAGCACTTGGGAGTTAAACTGGATGTGGCCCCCGATCTGGTTGCTTCCTGCATTGATGAGATTGGTGTCGGTTTCTTGTTTGCTCCCGCTTTGCATGGAGCAATGAAATATGCCATCGGTCCGCGGCGGGAAATCGGTATTCGCACCATCTTTAACATTCTTGGTCCTTTAACCAATCCTGCGGGAGCCAACCGTCAGGTCTTGGGGGTTTATCGCGAAGATCTGGTTGAGCCTTTAGCCAAAGTTCTGCTCAGTCTGGGATGTCGTCGTGGTTTTGTTGTCCATGGTAGTGATGGTATGGACGAAATTACTTTGACCGGTCCGACCCTGGTTGCCGCTATTAGCGGTAACGCTGTTGATATTCAAACGATAGAACCTGAACAGTTTGGTTTTAAACGTTGTGCTTTAGAAGAATTGCAGGGGGGAGATGCTGCGGAAAACGCTGGTATTGTTACGGCAATTCTGACTGGGGAGACTGGCCCTAAGCGTGACATTGTCATTCTCAATAGTGCCTATGCCCTGGTGGCATCAGGTCTGGCTGAAAATGTTGATAATGGTGTTGAGCTGGCAATTGACAGCATTAGTAGTGGTAGAGCAAAAGCAACCCTGGATGATCTGGTACGGATGACGAATCAATGATACTTGAACGGATATTAGCAACAAAAGAAGAAGAGATCGCTGCTGCGAAAAGTCGCATCTCCCTTGGTGAGCAAAAAGCTCGAATCGGTGACCTGGAAGATCAACCACGTGGATTTGCCCGTGCTTTGCGTGCCATGCGTGAATCAGGTGGTACTGCCCTGATTACAGAAGTAAAAAAGGCTTCTCCTTCTAAGGGAATTATTCGGCCCGATTTTGATCCGGTTGAGATCGCTCAAATTTATCAGGATAATGGAGCCACTTGTCTTTCTGTCTTGACCGATGAGCAGTACTTTCAAGGACACTTACGTTACCTGGCCATGATTCGTGAACAGGTTTCACTGCCATTATTACGTAAAGATTTTATTATCGACCCATATCAGGTTTACGAAGCCCGGGCTGCGGGAGCCGATGCGATTCTTCTGATTGCCGCGGCTCTTGAAGATAGCCAGATGGCTGATTTGGCAGGTTTAGCAGCAGAGCAGCGCTTAGATACGTTGCTGGAAGTCCACAATGAGGAAGAGCTTGAACGCTCATTGAAGATGCCCGTCGACTTGATTGGTATTAATAATCGCAATTTGAAAACGTTTGTAACCGATCTGGGCGTGACTGAGCAACTGGCTACGCGGATTCCAGAGCAGCAGATGGCGATTGCTGAAAGTGGCATTAATTCACGGGCGGATATTGAGCGGTTACAGCAGGCAGGCGCTGGTGGTTTCTTAATTGGTGAGAGCTTGATGCGCGAAACTGATATTGGACTGAAAATGAAATCTTTACTGGGGTTAACAGCATAATGGAAACGCCACGCGTCAAGGTTTGCGGTATTACTAACCTGGCAGATGCTCAAGCCGTTGTCGCTGCTGGTGCTGATGCTCTGGGGTTTGTTTTTTATGCTAAAAGCCCCCGCTGTGTTACCGCTGAGACAGTCGCTGAGATTGTCGCGGCACTACCTCCTTTTGTGACGACGGTTGGTTTGTTTGTTAATGCTGGTCAGGAGGTGATTAGCTCAACTATGATGACAGCCGGACTTGATGTCGCCCAGTTGCATGGTGACGAAACTCCCGCTGACTGTCGTCTTGCTCCCTGGCGCACGATTAAAGCTCTGCGGGTGAAAAATGCGGACTCATTGCATCGTGCTGCTGATTATCCCGTTTCTGCATTGTTGCTTGATGCCTGGAGTGATGATGCTTACGGTGGTACCGGTAAGCAATTCGACTGGCAATTAGTGCAGCAGCTGAACAGTCAGTGCCCGGTTATTCTGGCTGGTGGTTTGAATCCAGATAACGTTGCCGCCGCAATTGCAACAGCCAAACCCTATGCTGTCGATGTGTCCAGTGGGGTAGAACTCAGCCCGGGGCGAAAAGATATTGAAAAAGTGAACAAATTTATCCAGCAGGTGAGGAACGCATGAATTATACATATCCAGATGAAAAAGGACATTTTGGCATTTATGGTGGACGCTATGTCGCTGAAACTTTGATGCCTGCTCTGCTTGAGCTTGAAGAGGCTTATGCCAAGGCTCAGAAAGACCCTGAATTCTATCGTGAATTTGAATATTATCTAAAGAATTATGTTGGTCGTCCCAGTCCACTTTATTACGCGAAACGTTTGAGTGAAGAACTGGGTGGCGCTAAGATTTATCTGAAGCGGGAAGATCTGAATCACACCGGGGCTCATAAAGTTAATAATACCGTGGGACAAATTCTGTTGGCTCGCCGCATGGGTAAGAAGAAAGTTATCGCCGAAACTGGTGCTGGTCAGCATGGTGTTGCTACTGCTACCGTAGCCGCTCTGTTTGGTATGGAATGCGAAATTTTTATGGGTAAGGAAGATATTCGCCGTCAGTCGCTGAATGTTTTTCGCATGCGCTTGCTTGGTGCCAAAGTGCGAGAATGCACTAGCGGTACCGCGACTCTTAAGGATGCCATGAATGACGCATTACGCCACTGGGTTACCCATGTGCGTGATACTTTCTATGTTATCGGTACGGTTGCTGGTCCTCATCCTTATCCCCAGCTGGTGCGTGATTTTCAATCGATTATCGGTACTGAGTCGAAAGAGCAGTTGCAGGAAGCGGAAGGTAAATTGCCCGATGTTGCTGTTGCCTGTATCGGTGGCGGGTCCAATGCAATGGGGCTGTTTTATCCCTTTATTAAAGATACTTCGGTACGCCTGCTCGGGGTTGAAGCGGCAGGGTTCGGGGTTGAGACGGGTAAGCATGCGGCATCGATCTCTGCTGGTTTGCCTGGTGTTCTGCACGGTAATAAAACCTATCTGTTGCAGGATGAAGATGGTCAGATTCAGCATGCTCATTCGATTTCTGCCGGGCTCGATTACCCCGGTGTTGGTCCTGAGCACTCACATCTGAATGATATTAAACGGGCTGAGTATGTCTCTATTACGGATGATGAGGCTTTGGATGGTTTTCAGAAACTGACCCGCATTGAAGGTATAATTCCTGCCTTGGAAAGTGCTCACGCCATTGCTCAGGTCGTCAAACTGGCTCCAACCATGTCTAAGGATCAGGTTATTTTGGTTTGTCTTTCGGGGCGTGGTGATAAGGATATCCATACCGTGGCTGATGCGATGAAAGTGGATCTGTAATGAGGTTCTCTGAACTTCAGTTGCCGGAGGTTGTGCAACAAGGAATTACTGCCGCAGGTTTTGAGACTTTGACACCGGTTCAGCAGGAATCTATTCCGCTGGCCATTAAAGGCAAAGATGTTGCTGCTCAGGCGCAGACGGGTACCGGCAAGACTGCTGCATTTTTGATTTCATTGTTCTGTCGCTTACTTTCCAGTGAAAAATCGACCAACAACCATCCACGAGCCCTGGTTATGGCTCCTACCCGTGAGCTGGTTGTTCAGATTTGCAAGGATGCAGAGTCTTTAGGGCGCTTTACCGGTTTGAAAGTTCAGCCTATTTTTGGCGGGGTAGATTACGAGAAACAGCGCCAGGCGTTAAAGGATGGCGTTGATATTATCGTCGCTACACCGGGACGTCTTATCGACTATTACAAGCAGCGTGTTTTTTCTCTCAAACGTGTTGAGGCGTTAGTTATTGACGAAGCCGACCGTATGTTTGATATGGGCTTTATCAAGGATCTACGCTACTTGCTGCGCAAACTCCCCTCGTTTGAGAAGCGTCAGACAATGCTCTTTTCAGCAACCTTGTCAGCGCAGGTCATGGAGTTAGCTTACGAGTTTATGGATCTGGCTGAGCGGGTTGAAATTGCACCACAGCAGGTCGCGGCTGATAATGTCGAGCAGATTCTTTACCATGTTGGACGCCATGAAAAATTTGCCTTGTTAATGGGGTTGTTGAAACGACAGACGGATGTCGAACGGGTGATGTTGTTTGTGAACACCAAAGTCGAAGGGGACCGTCTGGATGCCTTGCTGGATGCCAACGGCATCGCTAGTGCTATTTTGTCGGGCGATATTCCTCAGAAAAAACGTCTCCGCATCCTGGAGCAGTTTAAGCAAGGGAAGGTAACTCACCTGGTAGCAACGGATGTTGCTTCACGTGGTATTCATGTTGACAATGTCACTCATGTAATCAACTATGACCTGCCTCAGGATCGCGAAGATTACGTCCACCGTATTGGTCGGACTGCCCGTGCTGGTGCCAGTGGTTTAGCTATCAGCTTTGCCGATGAAGAGACCGTCTACGTTATTGCTGATATTGAAGATTACCTGGGCTTTTCAATCCCCAGTACCATGCCACTTGATGAAGATTTTGATTTTGATTTCAAGCGGGCACCAGCCAAACGTAAGAAGCTCCCTCCGCCCCCTGCTGCCGATAAAAGCGGGGAGGCAAAAAAACGGCGGCGAAGAAGGCGTCCAAGGAATAAAAAGCCGAAAGAAGGTAGTGGCGCACAAAAGCCGTCTAAAGAAACTTCCGGGAAGCAAATCAATCCGTCCTGAAAGTGGGGCTTTTTGGGGTTAGAAAAGGATTGAAATGATATGGGTGAGTGGCTAAACTGACCACTTTATGCAAACTTTCATATGAGCCATTTCTACATAATGGTAGGTTTGTGATTTGAAACATGTCGTTTCAGAGTAGAAAGTATATCGAGCGGGGCTTATGTCTAGAATAGAAAAGGTTTTCTCACAACTTGAAGCGCGTCAGGAAAAAGCGCTTATTCCATTTATTACTGCTGGTGACCCTGATCTTGCGACCACGGCTAAACTGATTCCTGCGCTAGCACAGGCCGGAGCCGATGTCATTGAGCTAGGCGTGCCTTTTTCTGATCCGATGGCTGATGGGCCAACCATTCAGGCTGCCTCTGAGCGGGCTCTGGAAAATGGTGTGAATCAGGAAAAAATTCTGGCCATGGTCAAGACCGTTCGCCAGGAAACAGAGGTTCCGATTGTGCTGATGGGGTATTACAATCCCCTTTTTCGCTATGGTGTTGAACGCTTTACCAAAGACGCAGCCGCAGCTGGTGTCGATGGCTTATTGATTGTTGATCTCCCCCCTGAAGAAGCCGGAGAAATTGAATCCGCCATGGCTGCCAATGGTCTTGATTTGATTACTCTGCTGGCACCAACTACTCCTCCAGAGCGGATGCAGCGGCTGGCTGCTGCAGCTAAAGGGTATCTCTATTATGTCTCTATGACTGGAGTAACCGGTGCTCAAAAAATTGCTCCGGAGGATATTCGTGCGGCAGTTAGTTCGCTAAAAGATATGGCTGCTGTTCCTGTTGGTGTCGGTTTTGGTATTACCACGGCCGAGGATGCCGCACAGGTTGGCGAGTTTGCTGATGGTGTCGTTGTCGGTAGTGCTTTAGTTAAATTGATTCATGAAAATGCCGGATCTCCAGATTTATTGGACAAAGTAACCGGCTTTATTTCACAGCTCAAATCAGGGCTAATACCTGCAACAAGCTGATTCAGCTTAATCGTTGTTTGATGCTTTACACCTAACAATGATGTTGGTGCATACAAAAAAGGATAATCCATGGTCTGGTTTCGTAAAAAGCAAGCGGTTACCGTTTCCACGGAAAAGAAAAATGTTCAGGTTCCTGCCGGGGTCTGGACCAAATGTAAAAACTGCCAGGAAATTATTTACGCCAAAGAGATTGAGCGTAACTTAAATGTTTGCCCGAAGTGCGATTACCATTTTCGTATTAGTGCGCGTGAGCGTATTGCGCAGATTCTTGACGAAGGAACCTTTGCAGAGATGGACGCGACTATGCGCTCTGTTGACTTCCTCGATTTCAAGGATACAAAACGTTATAAAGAGCGTATCAAAGCTGCCCATAAAAAAGCTGGTGATGGCGATGCCGTTATCTGTGGAGAAGGAAATCTTGACGGTATTCCTGTTGTCGTTGCTGTCTTTGATTTCTCCTTTATGGGAGGTAGTATGGGCGCTGTGGTCGGTGAAAAAATCACCCGCGCCATAGAAAAAGGCCTTGAGACCAATGCTCCGGTTTTGATTTTCTCCTCTTCTGGTGGTGCCCGGATGCAGGAAAGCATTCTGTCCTTAATGCAGATGGCAAAAACGAGTGCAGCGCTGGCAAAACTTAAAGATGCCGGCATTCCTTACATCTCAATTTTGACCGATCCGACAACCGGTGGTGTCACTGCCAGCTTTGCTATGCTAGGGGATCTGAATATTGCTGAGCCAAGAGCTCTGATCGGTTTCGCGGGACCACGCGTCATTGAACAGACTATTCGTCAGACTTTACCTGATGGTTTTCAACGTTCAGAGTATCTGCTTGAGCATGGTATGATCGATATGATTGTTCAACGTAAGGAGATGAAACAGAAGCTGGCTCAGATTCTGCGCATCTTTATAAAGCAATAACCGATAATGTCAAAGAATTATCAGGAGAGTCTCGATTATCTGTACTCTCTGCAGTTTTTCGGTATTAAGCTGGGGTTGGATAATGTCCGCAGTTTGCTTGCCAGGGTCAATAACCCGCAGCAGCAACTGCGGATTATTCATATTGCAGGAACTAATGGTAAAGGGTCTACCAGTGCAGCAATAACCAGTATTTTGCATGCAGCAGGATTCTCTACCGGCCTGTATACCTCGCCTCATCTACATCATTTTTCCGAGCGCATCCGCATAAATACAAAGCAGGTCAGCGAAGTAGAAATTGTTTCTCTAATTGAAGAAATAAGACCGCATGCTGAGCAGTTAAAAGCCACTTTTTTTGAAGTGACAACCGTTATGGCGCTCCTTGTTTTTGCTCGTCATAAGGTTGATTGGGTCGTGCTGGAAACCGGTATGGGTGGGCGCCTTGACGCGACCAATACCGTTATTCCCGAACTTACTGTTCTGACTCCTATTGCCTTTGATCATGCCGGTTTTCTGGGGAATTCTATCGCAGCCATTGCGGCTGAAAAAGCGGGTATTATAAAGCCTGGTATTCCCGTTGTCTGCGCCGAACAGGAGCCAGAAGCAACTGAAGTCATCAGGCAGGCTTGCGCCAGACTAGGTAGCACTCTGATGCAAAGTGGTGTCGATTTTCATGTCAGTGTTGATTGCGTTATGGAACGTTTTTCAGTGACGGGGAAGAGGGGCAGTCTTGGCCCGTATGGTTCTTCGTTGGCCGGGCTGCACCAATGCCAGAACCAGGGCTTAGCTCTTGCTGTCATTATGGAGCTCAAACAACGTGGTTTAGTTGTTTCTGACGCTGCTGTTGCTGCTGGATTAAGGCAACTGCGTTGGCCTGGGCGACTCGAGTGGCTTGCTGATCGAGTTCTTATTGATGGTGCTCATAATCTGGCAGGAATCGATGCTTTGGTTCAATATTTAGAACGTATGAATTTATCTGACTTGCATTTGATTTTCGGTTGTAAGGAAGATAAGCAGGCCAGTGATATGTTGGTCAGACTATTGCCTTATGCGGCTTGTGTCTATGCCACCAAACCTCCGGATGTCGATGCTGTTGATCCTGGGGTTATGGTCGCTGTTGCTCGTCAGCATGGTGTTGCTGCAACCGGTTTTTCCACTGCGCGTTCAGCTTTGGCTGCAGCACGACAAGCGCGGAATGAACAGGCGACCATTGTCGTTGCCGGATCATTGTTTTTAATTGCCGATTTGCGTGCTGCTCTGGTTGAAAATCCAAATGTCTTAGACATTATTGCCTTGTAGAATTTGCTGATGCTACTGAAAAAAATCATTACCCTGTGTTGTTTTTCTTGTTTGTTGCTTTTGAGCAGCGAAGCACTGGTTTGTGCCGCTGATTATTCTCAACTTGGCGATACGGATATCCCTGTTCAGTTGGAAGCTGATGAGCTGAGTTACGATCGCAATCTTGATCTCTATCGGGCGCGCGGGAATGTGACCTTAACACAAGGTGATTTTTCAGTAACCGGCAATTCTCTGGAATGGAATCAGGGTGCTGGAGAGCTGCAGGCAGAGGGAAATGTTCTACTGAAGTCGCCTGACGAAGAGATGGCCGGAGAACGGGTTTTTTATAATCTTCAACAGGGAACCGGTTTGATTGAGGGTGGGCATTTCTTTTTACGTGATCAGAACCTTCACGTCTATGGTCAGCGGATAGAGCGCCTTGGCGAATCGGATTACCGTATTTACGATGGCACCTTTACCACCTGTAATGGTGATACGCCGTCGTGGAAATTCGGTGCGAGTCAACTGGATGTGACTCTAGGGGGATACGCCAAGGCCCGCAATATGGTTTTTTACCTGAATAACGTTCCTTCTATGTATTTCCCTTACATGGTTTATCCAGCTAAAACTGAACGAGAATCAGGGTTGCTGATTCCTGGAATCGGTTACTCTGATAAACGCGGTTTTCAGTATCGGGCTGCTTATTACCAGGTTCTTGGGGTGAATCAGGATGCCACCCTTTCTCTTGACTATCTGTCTGAAATGGGGATTGGCAAAGGACTTGAGTACCGGTATATCTTTGGCGCCGATAACGCTGGTGAGGCCAGAATTTATCATATTAATGTCGATCAGGTTGATGGTGTTAATGTCAATGAAGATCGCTATGCCTTGCAGTGGCAACATGACGGTACATTGCCTGGTCAGGTGCGGTTGCTGGCAGATGTGGAATATGTCAATGATAATGATTATTTCAGCGACTTTGGCGGCGCTGCTGGTGAATATAATAAGGATGTGATTGAGTCCAATCTGTTTTTGAACCGGCACTGGGGGCGTTATTCCTTAACTGGTCAGTTTAAGTACACGCAAGACCTGGAAACGGAAGAAGATACAACGTTACAGCTTTTACCGCGGATTGTTTTTGATACAACCCGGCAACAGATCGGGGATTCGTCTTTTTACTATCATTTTATTGGTCAATACACCCATTTCTGGCGTGAAGAAGGAATGAGCGGAGAGCGGTTGATGCTGCTTCCTGCTGTTGGTAGTACGCTTCAGCTTGGGACGTATTTTAACCTCGATAGCCAGGTTGCCTGGCGGCAGAGGAGCTATTGGGGCCTTAGTGAAGAAACCGGTGATCGTGATAGTGGTTCGGTAGAGGTTAACTCTCGCTTGTCGATGACAACCCTGGAGAAACAATTTGTCAGTGCTGACGGAGCCTGGCAGCATCTGGTCTGGCCAGAGGTCAGTTATCAATATATTCCTGAGGTTGATCAGGACGCATTACCTGATTTTGACGTTTATGATCGTATTGATGAACAGAATAATATTGAATACGCACTTGTTCAACGACTGGTACGCAGATTTACGACTTCCGATGATGAATTGTTAGTGCGGGATTTTGCTTACTTGCGTGTTGGTCTGCTGAACGATTTACGCACTGAAGCTGCGGGGCAGCGTTTTACTGACTTGCGTACCGAAATGCATCTTATGCCGAGCTCATGGCTCGTTCTCCGAAGTGATTCCACGCTGAATACTGATCGGAACAGATGGGATAAGTTTGCCGCTTCCCTGGCAGTTGATGATGGCGAGGAAAATTCCTTCTCGGTCAGTTATCGTTATAATCGGGATGAGGCGGTTGAGTATGCTGGGGGTAGCTTGAGCATTGCTTATTTAAAGCCAGTTTATCTGACCTATCAACAGCGCTATGATTTGACTGATGATTATCGTCTTGAACAGGAAATTAGTGCCGAATATCGTCACCAGTGCTGGGGAGTACAATTGTCAGTGCGGGATCGTGACGATGATCTTGCGGTTATGGTGTCATTCAGTTTAAATGGCATGGGATCGGTCGGTCATGACAAAGGTACTCCCGGGGGGATCTGAATGGCGTATAAGGGAAAAAGAAAGTTGACCTTGCCGCATCAGCGTGAGACCCTGAAACGCGATGGTTTTTCTCGGGGGAGGTGACTTTGAATTCAGAAGAAAATATGGAGATACCCTCCGGAGGACGCAGGAATCTGTTCTCTCTGGCGTTGTTGGTGGTTATCGGCCTGATGTTTGTTTATGCGGTGTTGGGCAATCGTGGTGTATTGCGAATTTTGCAGACCCAGAAACAGAAAGCGCAACTGGAACAGCAACTCTCAGAATTACAACAGGAACATGAACAATTACGTATTGAAATAGAGCGTTTAAAACATGATAAAGCATACTTGGAGCAATTAGCGCGAACTAAACTTGGGATGGTTCGTGATGGCGAGACGATTTATCATATTTCCGATACATCGGTACAGGATAAGAGGCAAGTAAAAGAATGAAAACTCAATTACGGCAGGCCATTATGGCTGCTCTTAAAGATTGTTATGAAAGCGGTGATTTAACCAGTGGTGAGCTTCCTGAAGAAATTCAGCTTGAGGTTCCCAAGAATGCCGAGCATGGAGATTTTGCGACGAACCTGGCCATGACACTGGCTAAGCCTGAGCGCAAAGCGCCCCGTCAGATCGCCGAACTGCTTGTAAAGCGGTTGCAGGAACACGCTTTGTGCGAGAGCGTTGATATCGCCGGACCCGGATTTATTAATTTTAAATTAGCCGCTCAGTGCTGGTATGCCGTTCTTGATCAGGTGATGATCAGTGGAGATAGTTTTGGTCGTAGTGATGTCGGTCAAGGAACGAAGATTCAAGTTGAGTTTGTCAGTGCTAATCCTACCGGTCCTTTACATATTGGTCATGGCCGTGGTGCGGTAGTTGGCGACGCCCTTGCTGCTGTGTTGCAAGCTGCTGGTTATGATGTCCAGCGCGAATATTATGTCAATGACGCAGGAAATCAGGTGACGACTTTAGGCCGTTCTATTTTGCTGCGTTTACGTGAATTACAGGGCGAGCAGATCGACTTTCCAGAAGATGGTTATCAGGCTGAGTACGTTACTGATGTTGCTCGTAAGTTTCGAGCTGAAAAAGGTGAGCTTGAAGGAGTTGCTGAGGCTGAAGCAATTGAAGCTTGTGCCCGCTTTGGTGTCGCTGAAATCCTGACCTGGATCGAAAAGGATCTTGGCGAGTTCGGTATCCATTTTGATAACTGGTACAGTGAAAAAAGCCTCTATGATCGTTCTATGGTTGATCAGGAGCTTGCCAAGCTTAAAGCAAAAGGGTTGTCATTTGAACAGGACGATGCTCTCTGGCTACGGACAACTGAATTCGGTGATGATAAAGACCGGGTTTTGATCAAGTCGGATGGCAGCTATACCTATTTTGCTTCTGATGTTGCTTATCATATGGAAAAGTTCGACCGTGGTTTTGATCGGGTTATCGATGTCTGGGGTGCTGATCATCATGGTTATATTCCACGGATGAAGGCGATGCTGGCTGGTCTTGGTCATCCACCTGAAGATCTTGAGGTTCTGCTTATTCAGATGGTCAACCTGTTGCGCGATGGTGTTCCTTTTACCATGGGCAAACGCTCTGGTAATTTCATCACCTTACGCGAAGTCATCGATGAAGTTGGTCGTGATGCTTGTCGCTTTTTCTTTTTGATCAGGCGCTGTGACAGTCAGCTCGACTTTGACCTGGAATTGGCAAAACAGCAAAGCAGCGACAACCCGGTCTATTATGTTCAGTACGCTCATGCCCGGGTCTGCAGTATCAACCGCAATGCTGCTGAAGCTGGTGTCACATTGCCTGAAACGGGCGCTGTGGCCTACCAGACTCTGACTTTGCCGGAAGAGTTGGCGCTGGCCAGATTGCTGGCTCGCTATCCGGAGACTGTCGCTTCTGCAGCGGTTAATTATGAACCGCACCGGGTGGTTTTTTATCTTCAGGAGCTGGCTGCTCAATTCCATAGCTATTATAATCGTCAGCGAGTCCTGGTTGATGATGTTGATACCAGCCGTGCCCGGCTGTACCTTGTCAATGCCGTCAAAGTGGTCCTTGGAAATGCACTGAAACTGTTAGGGGTTTCTGCTCCTGAACAGATGTAACAGGGGGAAATTATGAGTGGGGCAACAAAAACCCGAACGCAACGACGTATGGAAAAGCGACAGGCGATTGTTTTGCTGCTTTTGGTTTTGGTGGCTTCTTTAGTTAGTTTTACTTTGGGAGTTATGGTTGGTAAGCGTAGTGCTGAGCACGATATAGCGGTACAGCAGACTCGTGTCGAACGGGTTCTTGTGGCTGAAACCCCTGATAAGAATATGGGGAACGCTGCTGATGCTATCGATGTGACAGAGCCCGAGGTTGCCGGAGCTCCCATAACGGAGGAACCAGAGAAAGATCCTAAGCTGAGTTTCTATGAAGATATTTCAAAAGAGTCAGCTCCTTTAGGCAGTGGTATTAATGTTGCCCCGCCAGTAGTCAAAGATGGTGCCGAAAAGCCGCCTATTCCGCTTCCTGAGCAACCGGTTTTAGTAAAGACAGTGTCACCCCAGTCTAATACAACTCAAGTTGCTCCTGCACCTTCTCAGCCTGTTGTCGAAGAGAAAGCCTCTGTTGTTGCATCAAATGGTTTACCTGACCCAGTTAGCGGTGGTTCCCATGTTGTGCAGGTTGGCTCATTTAGTGCTCAGAAGGATGCACGCGCTTTGCAGCAGCGATTGATGAAAAAGAGTTACCCTGCTTTTGTTGTTGATGCTGACTTGGGTGAAAAAGGGCGCTGGTTCAGGGTTCGGGTTGGTCCTTATGCTGACAGTGACCAGGCAAGTCTTGCTCAAAAGGTGCTTGCTGAAAAAGAAAAAATCAAAGGTTTCGTCTCGCGTAATTAAAAAAAATAACATTTTTGAAAAAAAATGATTTTTTTCGATTGACAATCTGGCCTCGGGGGATTATTGTCCTGACCTCGTGACGCGGGATGGAGCAGTCTGGTAGCTCGTCGGGCTCATAACCCGAAGGTCGGTGGTTCAAATCCGCCTCCCGCAACCAAACAAAAAATCTTCTCAAACGAGAACGATCATAAAGTTTGGCGGTGTAGCTCAGTTGGTTAGAGCATGCGGCTCATATCCGCAGTGTCCGGAGTTCGAATCTCTGCACCGCCACCATTAATAAAAAAAGCTCTTCCTGTTTCAGGAAGAGCTTTTTTTATTTATACTCTTAAGCAAATGGTCTCGCAGTTTTATCATTTTCTGCTTGGATGGACATTGAAGAATCAATCTCTACAATCCAATCTTATTTCGTCATTGCCTTCAGGAATGCGTAATATTGTAGTTGCTGTCTCGGGCGGGGTTGATTCTGTTGTGCTGTTACATTGCTTATTTCGGATACAGCCGCAACTGTCATTGCAGCTTAAGGTTGTTCATTTAAACCACAATATCCGCACTGAGAGCGCTGACGATGCGGAGTTTGTTAGACGTTTATGTTCGCAATTAGAAGTTGAATGCGAAATTGAAAGTTGTGATGTTCCTCGCCTGGCCCAGGAACAAAAAATCAGTCTGGAAATGGCTGGTCGTAACGCCCGTCGGCAACTTTTTCAACGCGTAGTGCAAGAGTCGGGTTCTGACCTTGTGGCGTTGGCTCATCATCAGAATGATCAGGTCGAGACATTTATGTTACGCCTGGTGCGTGGAAGTGGTCCATCCGGTCTTTCTGTTATGAGGGTTGTGAGTGGTAACCTGTGGCGGCCTTTATTGTATTGTTCTCGTGCACAAATTGTTTCTTATGCTGAAGAGCATAATCTTAATTGGGTTGAGGATTCCAGTAATAGTGACCCTGCTTATTTGCGTAATCGCATTCGACATCAGGTTCTTCCTCAGCTAGTAGATATTAATCCCGGTTTTAATGACCGAGCCGCTGGATTGATTGCACAATTGCAACAGGATGACGATTATTGGACTGAGTTTGTAACTGAAAATTTTAATCGATTTCTTATCAGCGGAATGGATGGTCTAAGGCTTGATCGCAAATGTTTGCTGGAAGCCCATAAGGCGGTACGAGGGCGAATTATTCGTGAGGCTCTTAGGCGCGTACGTAAAGATTTATCGGGGATAGAAAATAATCATATTCAGGCTATAATTGATTTGTTAATGAGCGGACCAAGCCAAGGGCAACTTGATCTGCCAGGTTGTTGGGTGGCTAGACGTTATGAAACTTTATGGCTTCGTGACTTGGCACCAGAGGTATTCCCAGACTATAATGAAACTATGCCCTTGCCAGGGACTGTTGTTTTGCCGGACGGGCGGCAATTATGTTCGTCTTTTGCTTGTCATATTCAGGGAGAGTCAAGGCTGGTCGCAGAGTTTAACCTGCAACAAATTCACTTGCCATTGACGATAAGAACCTGGCGACCAGGTGATCGTTTTCATCCTCAAGGAATGACAGGGCGAAAGAAAGTAAAAGATTACCTTGGCGATGCTAAGGTTGAAAAAGAAGACCGTCAACGTCTTCTGGTTCTGGTTGCTGGTGAAGAAATTCTCTGGCTGATTGGGCAACGGCGCTCAGCGCTTGCGGGTGTTGATGGTCATTGTCAGCAAATCTTAAGGGTCGAGTTGGTGGATTGATCCCATTGAGGACAAAAAACTTGTGAGTCGAGTTTCTTTATGGTAATTTTTTCCGCTAGTTTAACGCATTTTATCGGTGCCTATCAGGTGCTACAGACATCCATTTAATCACTAGGGGGTCCTGTGAGCCAATTTCAGAAAAACTTAGCACTATGGCTGGTCATTTCTCTGTTAATGATCATGCTTTTCAATATGATGACGCAGAAAGAAACAGAGCAGTCGCAAATAAATTACACTGAATTCCTGACCGCTGTTGATGCTGGTCAGGTCAGTAATATCACTTTCCAGGGTAATCAAGTTCTTGGTGAGTATAAAGATGGAAGTAAGTTCCAGACTTATGCCCCGATGGATGACGCTTTGATCCCAGACCTGAAGGATAAAGGGGTCGTTATTGAGGCCAAGCCCGTCGACGATCAAGGGTTCTGGTTTACCCTGCTGGTCTCCTGGGGGCCGATTCTGCTGCTGATAGCGGTTTGGATTTTCTTTATGCGCCAGATGCAGTCTGGTGGTGGTAAAGCTATGAGTTTCGGTAAAAGTAAAGCAAAATTGCTGACCGATACTCAAGGTCAAGTCACCTTTAAAGATGTTGCCGGTGTCGATGAAGCCAAGCAGGAGCTTGAAGAGGTTGTTGAATTTCTCAAGGATCCGAAAAAGTTCACCAAATTGGGTGGTAAGATTCCTAAGGGAGTATTGCTGGTTGGTTCTCCTGGTACGGGTAAAACCTTGTTGGCACGTTCCGTTGCCGGTGAAGCTGGTGTGCCGTTCTTTACCATCTCTGGTTCTGATTTCGTAGAAATGTTTGTTGGCGTCGGTGCCAGCCGCGTACGTGACCTGTTTTTACAGGGTAAGAAGAATGCCCCTTGTATCATCTTTATTGACGAGATTGATGCCGTCGGTCGGCATCGGGGTGCTGGTCTTGGTGGTGGACATGACGAACGTGAGCAGACACTCAATCAGTTGCTGGTTGAAATGGATGGTTTCGAGTCTAACGAAGGTGTCATTCTGGTTGCTGCAACCAACCGTCCTGATGTTCTGGACCCTGCTTTATTGCGGCCAGGACGTTTCGACCGTCAGGTCGTTGTTCCCCGTCCAGATGTAAAAGGGCGGCATAAAATTCTTCAGGTTCATTCTCGTAAGGTTCCATTGGATGAGAATGTTGATCTTGAAATTGTTGCAAAAGCGACACCAGGGTTTTCAGGTGCTGATCTGGCAAACCTGATCAATGAAGGTGCTTTACTTGCCGCTCGGGCCAATAAAGTTAAGGTTGATAAAGATGACCTTGAAATGGCTAAAGATAAGGTTTTGATGGGTGCTGAGCGTCGTTCCATGGTGATTACCGAAGAAGAGAAAAAGGTCACTGCCTATCATGAGGCAGGTCATGCTCTTGTTTCGCTGCTGACTCCTGGATCAGATCCGGTTCATAAGGTATCAATTATTCCACGTGGCCGTGCCATGGGTGTGACCATGTATCTGCCTAGTGAAGAAAAATATAACGAAACATCAAAGGGGCTGAATATTCGTATTCGTGCCATGCTCGGTGGTCGCATTGCTGAAGAATTGACCTTTGAATCCGTAACCAGTGGAGCCAGTAATGACCTTGAGCGGGTAACTGCTATTGCCCGTAAAATGGTTTGTGAGTGGGGTATGAGCGAAAAAATCGGACCACTGACTTTTGGTGAAAAAGATGGTGAAGTCTTCCTCGGTCGCGATATGGGGCATACCAAGAACTATAGTGAGGCAACTGCTATCGATATTGATAATGAGATCCGTCGTATCATTATCGAAAACTATGAGTTGACTCGTAAGTTGCTCAAAGATCATCAGGATCAGCTGATAGCTCTGTCTGAGTTGCTGCTTGAAAAAGAAACGCTCGATAGCCATGAAGTTATTGATGTCGTTTTTCCTGACGGTGCTCCTGACTACTTAAAGCCTAAGCAGGTTCAGGCTGAAGAAGAGAGCGGCTTTGTTGTCGAAGAGATGAAAGAAGCTACTGTCGCTCAAAGCACAGATGCTGCTGTTACTGAACCTGAAACTGAAACTGTCGTTCCTGAAGAAAGCGGCAGCGTTGATGCTGGTTCCTCTGACGAAGAGGCTCCTAAGTAGTGACAAGAAAGTCACGCTGTTTGCTGGGGCGCGATTGTTCTATCGATCTGTGCTTGCCAGTTATTATGGGGATATTGAATGTAACCCCTGACAGTTTCTCTGATGGTGGTGATTTTAACCATCAGGACAACGCCCTAAGACAGGCATTGGCGATGGAAAATGCAGGTGCCGGGATTATTGATATTGGTGGAGAAAGTACCAGGCCCGGGGCTCTTGCAGTTTCAATTGAGGAAGAAATCGCCCGTGTTGTCCCAGTCATTGAGCGGATCAGGAAAGAGACTGCTGTTCCTATTTCCATTGATACAACAAAATCGAAAGTTGCGCTGGCGGCCATGGCTGCCGGCGCAAACTTTATCAATGACATCAGTGGTCTTGCCTTTGATGCGGACATGGGTAAGATTGCAGCGCAGACAGGCGCAGGATTATTTGTGATGCATACCAGGGGCCGTCCTCAGGAGATGCAAGGGGATACGACCTACAGTGATCTCGTCTCTGAAGTTATTGCTTATTTACGCACAAGTATCCAGATCGCTAAGGATGCCGGTGTTCCGGACGAGAAAATTGCGATTGATCCGGGAATAGGCTTTGCCAAAGATCTTGAAGGAAATCTGACTTTGCTTGATTCTCTTGATTGTTTGCGTAAGCTAGGTTACCCGGTTTTACTAGGGACTTCGAGAAAAAGCTTTATTGGTACAATTACCGGGCGAACAGATCCAAAAGATCGTTTGGCCGGGACTCTTGCAACTGTAGCCCTTGGTGTCGCTGAAGGAGTTGAAATATTCAGAGTCCATGATGTCGCTCCCGCATGGGATGCTGCAATGGTTGCGTGGTCTATCAGAGAAAGACAGTCACCATGTTAATGGTGCTGGGAAAAATAAATTATCAATTGTTTTCGGGGTGACCCTTTTTATAGACAGGCGTGACAATGTTCGATGTCTTTTCCAATATCCGCATACTCGATATCGTTGACATCTCTATTGTCGCTTTCATAATTTATCGGATAATTCTTCTCATAAAAGGAACCCGGGCAGTTCAGATGCTGCTTGGCCTGGCAGTCATTCTTGTTGTTTATATGGCTTCAAGGGTTGGTGACCTCCATACTCTCAATTGGTTTCTCAGTAATTTCCTTTCCTCAATTATTCTGGTTATTGTCGTTATTTTCCAGAATGATATCCGGCGTGCTCTTATGCATGTTGGGCGTAATCCATTTTTAGGCAGTGCTAATTCCCTGGAAGAATCTGCGGTTATAGATGAATTAGTTAAAGCATGTGTCACTCTTGGCAATCGTAAGATTGGTGCATTAGTTGCCATTGAAAGGGAAACAGGGATAAATGACATTCTTGAATCTGGAACTGCCATTGATGCCAGGGTCAGTACCGAGCTTATTCGTGCTATCTTTATGCCTTCTTCGCCGATTCATGACGGTGCTTTAGTTTTACAACAGGGCCGCTTAACTAAAGCCGGTTGTTTTTTGCCTCTTAGCCAGGGGGCGGATCTTAACCGTGATCTCGGTACTCGTCATCGTGCCGCCATCGGTTTGACCGAGTTGTCTGATGCTATCGCCATTATCGTTTCGGAAGAGACAGGTAAAATCTCTGTTGCTGTTAATGGGGGGATTACCAGGAACCTTGATTCTGTCAGTCTCAAAAAAGTTCTTGGCAGATTGTTGGAACCACGCAAAGTTAAGCTGCAACGAAAAAAGAAGAAGGGATAGAGAGGGATGTTCAAGCTTCTTACCGAAAACTGGACATTGAAACTTATCTCGATTGTTTTTGCCCTATTACTATGGATCTTTATTATGGGGGAGCGACGCCTTGAGATCGGTTTTCGTGTGCCATTGGAGTTGCAGAATATCCCTCAGCAATTGATTATTGCGAACGAGGTTCCCAGTCTTGTCGATGTGCGAATCAGTGGACCGCGAACATTGTTAATGAAGGTTAGTCCTAATGATATCAGTATCGTTGTTGATCTGAGTGATCTAAAGCCGGGCTTAACCACGTTTAAACGGCTTGAAGAACGTCTGAATTTACCGAGTGGTTTACGCGTAACTCGTCTTTCACCATCTTTTATTGATCTTAAGCTTGAGCGGATCAAAGAAAAAATGGTTCCCGTTAATATTGCCTTAAAGGGTGAACCATTAGGTGGATTTAAGGTTGCCAATGTCCGCGCTGTTCCTGACAAGGTCGCAGTTGCCGGGGCCGAAACCGAGCTCAAAGGGATCAGCGAAGTCCGTACAGAAGATGTTGATCTTACTGGTGTTAATGACGGTTTTTCCGTCATTGTGCCATTGATTCATAATGGTACTTATACTTATTTTAAAGATGAAAAAACAACAGATGTCCAGGTCGAGGTTGAGGCGATTGCTCCTGTTCCGCCAGTTTTAGATGAAACCCAATTTCCTGAGTCACTCCCTGCTAAAGAGGATAATATCGATGGGGACAGATAAAAAGTTATTTGGTACCGATGGTGTCCGTGGTGTAGCTAACATTGAGCCGATGACTACCGAAATGGCCATGCAGTTAGGGCGCGCTGCTGCATTCGTTTTCAAGAAAGATAACAAACGTCGCCATCGCATTGTCATTGGCAAAGATACTCGTTTGTCCGGGTATATGTTGGAAAATGCTTTGCTCGCAGGAATCTGCTCAATGGGAGTTGACGTTCTGGTGGTAGGTCCTTTACCGACCCCTGGAATTGCTTTTATTACTTCTTCCATGCGCGCTGATGCTGGTGTCGTTATAAGTGCTTCGCATAATCCTTATCAGGATAATGGTATTAAGTTTTTTTCCGGTAATGGCTTTAAATTGCCGGATGAATTGGAGTTGGAGATTGAGGAATTAATCCTTAACCACCGGTTAGATGAATTGCGCCCTATTGCCGATGATGTCGGAAAGGCCTACCGGATTGATGATGCCATTGGACGTTATGTGGTTTTCCTGAAGAATGCATTCCCTAAAGAGCTTGACCTGCAGGGGTTAAGGATCGTTCTGGATTGTGCGAATGGTGCAGCGTATAAAGTGGCTCCTGCGGTATTGACCGAGTTAGGTGCGGAAGTCATTCCTCTTGGTGTTAAGCCTAATGGTACCAATATTAATGAAGGATGCGGCTCTTTGTATCCCGAGGTTATGGCAGAAAAAGTCAGAGAATACCGGGCTGATCTTGGCATCGCCTTAGATGGTGATGCTGACCGCGTTATCTTTGTTGATGAACAGGGGCACGAGGTTGATGGCGACCACATTATGGCTATCTGTGGTACAGAAATGATCAAAGCTGGAACGCTGAAAAAGAAAACCGTTGTGGCAACAGTTATGAGTAATATGGGTCTTGATATCGCTATTAAAAAGGCCGGAGGACAGGTTGTTCGAACAGGTGTCGGTGACCGCTATGTCGTCGAAGAAATGGTCAAAAATGACTATAATTTAGGTGGTGAACAGTCTGGTCACATGATTTTCCTTGATCATAATACCACTGGTGACGGAGTTCTTTCCGCTCTCCAGGTGTTGGCAATAATTCAAAGAAGCGGGAAGAAACTGTCTGAGCTCGCACAGGTGATGACTTCGTTACCGCAGGTCCTCGTTAATGTACGGGTGCGTAAAAAAGCAGATCTGCAGGATATTGCACCGATCAAGAAAGTTATTGATGAGGTGGAAGCCGAACTTGGAGACAAGGGGCGTGTATTAATCCGTTATTCTGGTACTGAGCCATTATTGCGAATTATGTTGGAAGGGGAAAATCAGGATCGTATTGCGGTTCTGGCTGATCAACTGGCCGATATAGTCCGTGAACAGATTGGAGCCTGACAGGCTAAAATTGAATCGTAGCAGGCTATAATAACTTATTCCTGCTTGGCATAATTAATGATAGGTGGAGAGAAAAGTGGCAAAACTTGGAGTAAATGTCGATCATATCGCAACCATCCGCCAGGCTCGTGGTATCACTGAGCCCGATCCGGTCACAGCAGCGGCAATTGCCGAATTGGCTGGTGCTGATGGTATCACTGTTCACCTGCGTGAAGATCGTAGGCATATTCAGGATCGTGATGTCGAGATTCTGCGCAAGACGGTTAAGAGCAGGCTTAACCTGGAAATGGCGTTGACAGAGGAAATGGTCGCGATTGCTCTAAGAATTCTACCGGACTCTGTGACTCTGGTTCCGGAAGGCCGTCACGAATTGACTACCGAAGGTGGACTTGATGTTGTCTCGTTGCAAAGTTCAATGAAAGAACCTATCACCTTAATGCGTCAGGCGGGCATTGTTGTCAGCCTGTTTATTGAACCTGATATTGAACAGATAAAAGCCAGTCACAAAGTGGGTGCCGATTATATCGAAATTCATACCGGAACTTATTGTGAGGCACGAATTCCTGTTGAAAAAACACTGCAATTGCAGAGGATAGAAGTGGCAATCAGTGCTGCCCGGAAATTGGGTCTTGGCGTCAACGCTGGACATGGGCTTGACTATCGTAATATCCAACCGGTTGTCGCTTTAAAGGGAATTGAAGAATATAACATTGGTCATAGCATCGTTGCTCGTGCCTCGCTGGTAGGAATGGATCGGGCGGTTCGCGAAATGATCGCGTTACTGCAGGATTAGCCGGTGGCGATAGTTGCTATCGGAACTGATTTAGCTCGCATTGAACGTTTTCGGAAGTTTCTTGTTCCAGGTCATAAATTTCTTGAGCGGGTCTATTCTGCTGAGGAACGTGACTATGCATTAACCAAGCGTGATCCTGCTCCTCACCTGGCGGCACGCTTTGCTGCTAAGGAAGCTTTTCTTAAAGCTCTCGGGACAGGGTTGCGGGATGGTCTGACCTGGCAGCAGGTTGTTGTGCAGCGTGATCATTTAGGGTGTCCGTCCTTGAATATAACGGGACGTGCTGCAGAAATTATGGCTCAGCGAGGTGCTCATTCAGCATTCCTGAGCTATTCACATGATGGTGATTATGCGCTCGCGACTGTCGTTCTGGAGGGCTGATGAAATTATGTACAGCGGCTGAAATGGTCGCCCTGGATCATGGAGCCATAAAGACACTTGGAATCCCTGGGACTGTATTAATGGAGAATGCCGGCCGCGCTTGTTGCCGGCATTTTAATAATCGGTTTAATGCTTTATTTCCAGGTCTGGTGCTGATTGTTTGTGGCAAAGGTAACAATGGTGGTGATGGCTATGTCATGGCCAGGATATTGGCTGAGCAGGGTTGGCGTGTCCATACCCTGGTGTTGGCTGAGCAGGAGGACATTAAGGGTGACGCTCGGGTGATGCTCGATATTGTCTTAGCGATGAACCTTGATGTAACCTTCACTCGTGATGAACTTGTTGTGCAGTCACTTTTCGATCAGTTTCGTCCCGCTATAGTCGTTGATGCTATTTTTGGTACTGGTCTCAGCTCTTGTGTTCGAGGATTGCAGGAAAAGGTTATCGCGTTAATTAATGATCATGGAGCTCCTGTGCTGGCGGTCGATATCCCATCAGGTATTGATGGGTCAAACGGTCAGGTTTGCGGTTGCGCTGTTCGCGCCGAGACAACGGTAACTTTTGCTCACGCTAAAATTGGCCATGGGTCCCAACCTGGAGCTGAATACAGTGGTCAGCTTGAGGTTGTAGACATTGGAATTCCCTTTACTCAGCAAGCAAAATTTGCCAGTCAGACCTCACTTGTCGATCTGGATGTTGCCAGTCTATTAATGCCTGTTCGTCCTAAAAGTGGCCACAAAGGAACGTTTGGGCATGCCTTAATCGTAGCTGGAGCTCCTGGCAAAAGTGGTGCCGCTGCGTTAGCAGGACATTCAGCGAGTCGTAGCGGATGTGGTTTGGTGACAGTTGCAACTCCGGCCTCGATTCATGATATTATTGAAGTAAAGTTGACCGAAGCTATGAGTGTGGCGTTACCGGCAACTGCCGACGGCAGCATCAGTGCTCAAGCGGTTGCAATGCTTGAAGAACTGGTAGTGGGGCGAAGTGCCATTGCTGTTGGGCCTGGTATTGGGCAACACGAGGATTTAGGCAGCGTTTTGCAATGGTTGCTTGGTCATGTAACGGTACCGATGGTCATTGATGCGGATGGTCTGAATGTTTTGAGTAAACAGATAGGTATGTTGAAAGAAGCAACTTCCGACGCTATTATCCTGACGCCCCATCCTGGAGAAATGGCACGGCTTAGTGGCTCTAGTGTTGCTGAAATTGAAAGTAATCGTTATGAGATTGCCCGTGATTTTGCCGTTAAGCACAATGTGATATTACTGTTGAAAGGGATGCGGACGATTATTGCCGCTCCAGATGGTCGCATTTACATTAACTCCAGCGGCTGCGATGCTTTAGCCAGTGGCGGCAGTGGAGATGTTCTGACCGGTTTAATTGCAGGTCTGGTTGCTCAAGGGATTGCGGCCTTTGAAGCTGCAGCCTTAGGAGCTTGGTTGCATGGCCGGGCGGGACAGTTAGTGGCTGAAAATAGCAGTAGTGCCGGGGTTATTGCCACTGATTTGATTACCGCTTTACCAACAGCTCGCCATGAGCTTGAGTGTCAACGGCAGAAAAGAGCCGTTTCTGGATAAACACGAGATAAAGGAGGCTGCATATGTTGACTGCTCGCGAAATTATGACGACCAATATTGTTACTGTGACAACCAGAACCAGTATTAAAGAAGTTGCACGTATCTTTGTTGAGACCAACTATAGTAATCTGCCAGTTCTCAATGATGATGGCGATCTTGTCGGTGTCATAAGCGAAACTGATCTGGTCGAGCAGCAAAAGCCTCTCCATATTCCAACAGTTGTTGCTCTACTCGATGGAGTTTTTTACCTCGATAGTGAGAAGCGGTTTGAAGAAGAGGTTGCTCGGGTTACGGCAACTGAGGTTGGCGAACTGATCGATAAAAAGTTGATAACCTGTTCACCTGAGCAGACAGTACGGGAACTTGCAGGTCTGATGAGCAAGCATAGTGTCCATCTTTTACCTGTTGTTGAAGATGGAAAGATGATCGGGGTTGTTGCGCGGCTCGATTTAATCAAGGCGTTGGAGGCCTGATCTTGAAGGAATGGGAATATATAAGTGGCTCAGAAGAGGCCACCCAATCACTAGGAAAGGCTCTTGGAGAAATATGCATAGCTGGTACCCTTATTTTATTACAGGGTGATCTTGGTGCAGGAAAATCTGTATTTGCGCGCGGTGTAGCGAGAGGCCTTGGTGTAGACAATAGTATTCCAATTACAAGTCCGACCTTTACGTTGATGAATCACTACGAGGGTCATCTCGATTTGTACCATTTTGATTTATATCGTCTTAGCGATGCCGATGAATTGATCGAGATCGGATTTGATGACTATGCCTATGGTCGTGGCGTCGCATTGGTTGAGTGGCCAGATAAAATGGAAGATGATCATGCTGCTGCTTTATGGCTGACGATTGCTCGTATTGATCAAACGCAACGACGTCTTAGCTTTCTGGCGACTGATGAGCACCATCAACAATTATTACAGTGTTTGATAAAGCAAACAGAATTATAAAAATCATAAAATAATTTGGAAGAAAGAAAATAAAGGATAGAAAAGTTCTTGCTATTATGTGGACTTTTCCAGAATATAAACTCTTTATAAATACCGTTGAATATCGTTTTATTCAACGGTTTTTCCTGACGAGGAGGATTGAACTGTTATGGCTCTGGTAGTACAGAAATACGGTGGAACATCAGTGGGAACGGTTGAACGGATCCGCAATGTTGCTCGCCGCGTGGCCAAAACATTCGACGACGGAAATGATGTGGTAGTCATTGTCTCGGCAATGTCTGGAGAAACCAACCGTCTCGTAGCTTTAGCTGAGGAAATTAGTGAATTCCCCAGCGAGCGTGAATATGATGTTTTGGTATCAACAGGAGAACAAGTCACGATTGCTTTGTTGTCCATGTGTCTTCAATCGATGGGATATAATGCCAAGAGCTATCTTGGCTCACAAATTCCACTTGTGACCGATAAGGCTCATGCCAAGGCACGGATAAAAAGTATCGATGATAAAAAGATCCGCGAAGATTTGAAGAGCGGCACAATTATCGTCGTTGCTGGTTTTCAGGGTACCGATGGTGAAGGGAATATCACTACACTGGGGCGCGGTGGTTCTGACACCTCCGCAGTTGCAGTTGCTGCTGCTCTTAAGGCCGATGTCTGTGAGATCTATACCGACGTTGATGGGGTTTATACCACAGATCCACGGATGGTTCCCGAAGCACGTAAAATTGAGAAAATTTCTTATGAAGAAATGCTCGAAATGGCTTCTTTGGGAGCGAAAATCTTACAGATTCGTAGTGTTGAATTTGCCAAAAAATACAACGTTGTTGTTCATGTGCGTTCCAGTTTTGATGACACTCCTGGCACGCTCGTTATGAAGGAGGATAATGAAATGGAATCGGTCATGGTTTCCGGTATCGCATATAACAAGGATGAAGCCAAAATCAGCATTGTGGGTGTTCCTGATCATCCCGGCATTGCTGCGCAGATCTTCACCCCGCTTAGCAGTAACAATATTACGGTCGACATGATCATCCAGAATATTTCCAACGAAGGTGCCACCGACCTGACTTTTACTGTTCCTAAAGCCGATTGTAAAAAAGCGGTTCAGATTGTTGAAGAGGTTGCTTCCAAGATTGGAGCACGTGGCGTTAAGAGCGATCCAAATATTTCAAAGGTTTCAATCATTGGTGTCGGTATGCGGTCTCACTCGGGGGTTGCCAGCACCATGTTTGAGACTCTGTCTCGGGAAGGAATTAATATTACAATGATTTCTACCAGTGAAATAAAAGTTTCCTGCGTCATTAGTTCGAAGTACACCGAACTTGCCGTTCGTGTCTTGCACGAAGCTTTTGGGTTGGACAAGAAAGATATTGAGGAGCACTGATTGCCGGTTCCCCCTTGCCCGTTCAGGAGAACAGACATTTCATGAGTAGAATTTATCTTTACGATACAACATTAAGAGATGGAACCCAGGCCGAAGATATCTCCTTTCAGGTCGAAGACAAGGTTCGTATTGCACAGCGACTCGACAATATCGGCATCGATTATATTGAAGGTGGGTGGCCTGGTTCAAACCCCAAAGATATTGGTTTCTTCAAGGCGATAAAGAGTGAAAAGCTCAGTCATAGTAAGATTACCGCTTTTGGCTCGACCCGACGGGCACGGGTCACGCCTGCAGAAGATAACAATATCCAGATGCTTCTTGCCGCTGAGCCGGATGTGGTGACCATATTCGGAAAAACTTGGGATTTTCATGTCAAGGAAGCTTTACGCATTTCCCTCGAAGAGAACCTGGAGTTGATCAACGACTCTTTGGTTTATCTCAAGCAGCATATGAGTGAAGTCATTTACGATGCTGAACATTTTTTCGATGGCTATAAAAATAACCCTGAGTATGCGTTAAAAACTCTGGTAGCTGCAGCTGATGCTAAGGTCGATTGTATTGTTTTATGCGACACGAATGGTGGTACGCTGCCGCATGAAATTCCGGCTATCATGACAGCTGTTCAAGAAGTCGTAAATGTCCCTATCGGGATTCACGCCCATAATGACAGTGAATGTGCAGTAGCCAATTCTCTTATGGCGGTCAGCTGCGGTGCGCAACATGTGCAAGGAACCATAAATGGTTTTGGGGAACGCTGTGGCAATGCCAACCTATGTTCAATTGCTCCGGCATTAATTCTGAAACAAGAATATAAATGCCTTGGTGATGAGCAACTGCAATCTTTGCGTAAGACCTCAAGGTACGTCTATGAATTGGCCAATCTGGTTCCTAATAAGCATCAGCCTTATGTTGGTAATTCTGCCTTTGCTCATAAGGGGGGAGTTCATGTGTCGGCCATTCAGCGTCATCCGGAGACCTATGAGCATATTCGCCCTGAAACTGTTGGCAACCGTACCCGTGTCCTCGTTTCAGATCTTTCCGGACGGGCGAACATTCTGGCTAAAGCTGAAGAATGTGGACTTGAGCTTGATAGCAAGGACCCGGTGACTCTTGAAATTCTTGAGAAGATTAAGGGGATGGAGAATGACGGCTTTCAGTTTGAAGGTGCAGAAGCTTCCTTTGAGCTGCTTATGCTTAAAGAAATGGGTAAGCTGAAGCATTATTTCACCGTTATGGCGTTTCGCGTTATCGATACCCTGCGGGAGTGTGATAATGATCCGGTTAGTGAAGCGACCATTAAAGTGAAAGTCGGAGGCAAGATCGAGCATACTGCCGCTGATGGGAACGGTCCCGTTAACGCAGTCGATAATGCGCTGCGTAAGGGCCTGATTAACTTTTATCCTCAAATCGGTGAAGTCAAATTGCTCGACTATAAGGTCCGTGTTTTACCGGCTAGCCAGGGAACGGATGCTGTTATCAGAGTTTTGGTTGAATCTGGAGATGAAGATGGGCGTTGGGGAACCGTTGGCGTCAGCAGCAACGTTATTGATGCTTCATATCAGGCTGTCGCCGATTCTTTAATATATAAGCTTCACAAAGATAACCTTTAAACTTTGAATAATTAAATCGCCCGCTGGGAAACTTTTCTGGCGGGTGATTTTATGTAACTGTGGCGTCAAAAAATAAACGCTATGCTTTATTCCGTCATAAAATTGACGATCTTCCTGTTTGTCAGCTTTTCGCACCTTTTTAGACAATCTCTACTTCGGACAGACCTCAAATTAAGTTTATTTGTGATGCTAATCGTCATTTTATTGACGATTAGTGTGAGGCTGTCGCTCTTCATTAATTCCTTTAATAATCTGATATTCCTAATTATTTATTAATCAAAAGTCTGTAACTGCATGATATAGCGCTATTGTGGCTTTTTAGAGAAGAAAATTATAAAGTTTTTAAGATTTTGGCATGTGTTATGAAAAGTCTAATGATAGCGCTTTATAATTGTACGTCTTGTCAAGTATACAGCCATAGGAGGTATCAGATGAAATGTCCAAAGTGTAAAGGAAGGATGTATTCAGAAAAGTATTACGATTTTGTCAGAGCTTTTGATGCATGGAAGTGTACCGTATGCGGGGAAGTGATTGATCCGGTGATTCTGGCGAACAGGACACGGAGTAAGGCAAATGAGATAAACTGATATTCTCTCAAATTTAGTTACTATTAAGGGTCGGCATGTGCCGGCCTTTTTTAATTGGTTTTCAGCCGAAAACGGCCCTTTTTCGCTGTAGCGGTTTCAGTCTGCAGAATTCCTTGTGGAAGGTAAAGCATTTCATTTTTGCGCTGAAAATTTATGTCTGGGTAGAAAAAGGTTGTATTAAATTGGCCAATATGAATAATGTCGACATTCGACAATGGTGTCTCTAGCTAACTTATAAATAGATAAGCGGAGTGATTTATGAATAATGGTCAGCATGAAGTTCATTTGAATCTGAATGTACGTGGTTTGCCCGTGTCTGCAACATTGGGAATTAATGAAGAGAGTAATCGCCTTATTGCAGAAGGAAAGCAGGTCTACAAACTTGGTCTCGGGCAGTCTCCATTTCCAGTTCCGGGGCCAGTGGTTAAGGAACTACAGAATAATGCTCATCAAAAAGATTATCTCCCTGTTCGGGGGCTACCTGCTTTATGTGAAGCTGTTGCTCAGTATTACCGTCGTACTCAGGATCTACCTATCGCCAAGGAAAATGTTCTGATTGGGCCTGGATCAAAAGAATTAATGTTTATTCTCCAGCTCGTTTATTATGGTGATTTAGTTATTCCAACGCCTAGCTGGGTTTCTTACGCCCCTCAGGCACACATTGTAGGGCGCCACGTTTATTGGTTAGAGACTGATGAACGAAATAATTGGTTATTGACACCAGCAGAGCTTGAAAATTTGTGTATCAAGGATCCAAGTAAGCCACGCATCGTCATCTTAAATTATCCGAATAACCCGACCGGATGCTCATATGGGCCAGAACAACTGCAGGAACTAGCAGCTGTTGCACGTAAGTATAAGGTGATACTCCTGTCCGATGAGATTTATGGAGAGCTGAATTTCAAGGGGTGTCATCAGTCGATTGCGCGCTATTATCCAGAGGGAACAATTATTGCCAGTGGTTTAAGTAAGTGGGCTGGTGCCGGGGGATGGAGGCTCGGCACGTTTGCCTTTCCACATGAATTGAAATGGTTGATGGAGGCGATGGCAGTCGTTGCCAGTGAAACTTTTACCGCCACAAGTGCTCCGATTCAGTACGCGGCAGTCAGAGCTTTTCAGGGAGGTGATTTGATTGAGCGTTACCTGCATAACTCAAGGAAAATTCTAAACGCTTTGTCGGATTGGATTTGGGCCCAACTGTCACAGGCTGGCGTTTCAGTTGCAAAACCAGATGGTGCATTTTATATGCTCCCAGATTTTGAGCCTCTGCGAAAAGAACTGGAAGACAGGAATATTTACGATAGTGAAACGTTTTGTGAGCGCTTGTTGCAGGAAACTGGCGTGGCAATCTTACCAGGCAGCAGTTTCGGTCGGCCTGCTAAAGAGCTGACAGCCCGCATGGCTTTTGTTGATTTTGATGGGGCCAGGGCTCTGGCTGCAGCAGAGCAACATGCTGCTGATCAGCCTCTTGATGAGCAATTCCTCAGGCTTTATTGTGAACGTGTGTTGGTCGCTATTGAGCGTCTTTGTGCCTGGCTGAAGAAAAAGTAATTTTCCTGAAATTGTATGGGCAGGAAAGAATGATCTCCGGTTAGAGTCGGGGATTATTCTTTCTTGCTGGGGTTGCATTAATATCGCGGGCTAGTTTCATAATGCCGGCGATGGCAATAATCGCAAAAATAAAGCCACGCCACTTGATGGGCTCTTTCCCCTCGCTGATAAACAGAACTTGATCCGGAACAGCGATATCCATGTCCGTAAGGAGTTGAACTAGCTTTTCACGATTGTTATTGGCAACGAGACCGATGGTTAGCATCCCGGTAATATTCCGTTGGCCGAAAAACAGGTTATTGTGATCATTTGCATAGGCTGAACGTTGCTGGTCATTGTCTAGCTGAAAATAATATGTTTTTAGTGCGCTAATGATTTCTGGCTCTCTGGTCTCGATCCATATTTTGATATTATCTGTGTTGGCACTTTGTTTCAATGGTATCAGAAAGCTGTCAATATCCATGGTGCCACTCATGTTTATGGCTTGAGTCAAATCCATATATCCATCAGTTATCTTCAGCCATTCTTGTTGTGGACCATCTGTCTCAAGCTTGGTAATAGTAATTTCTTGAGGGGTCATATTGCGTACATAAAGAGTAATATCAACATAGGCGAGCCAGCTCAGGATCAAGCAAACAGCAATAATAGTAAAACGAAACCTTCGCATAGATAACTCATCTTTAGGGTAATGCCTGTATCGAAAATGATTCAGGAGATAAAAAATCGGGCCGCAGCGCGGCCCGAAGTATTGCAGATTCGCAAGGGAATTTCAAGATGTCAGATCAGGCTATTTCCCCTGGAGAGTTAAGTACCGGTTCATTTTTTTGTGATAGCAATGAAACAATGACCAGGGCAATAAATGATAATGGAATAGATATTAACGCCGGGCTGTTAAACTGTACCGGTGCTTCTGCTGGCAGCAATCCGTAACGGACCCACATATCAGGGGAAATAAGGATTAAGCCAAGGGAACTAACCAGCCCGACAAAAATTGATGCAGCCACGCCTTTAGCCGTTGTTTTTTGCCAGAACAGTAACATGAGAATCGCTGGCAAGTTAGCTGACGCTGCTACCGCAAATGCCCAACCAACCAGGAATGACACATTCATTCCCTCAAAAACAATGCCCAGGTATATGGCGATGCCACCAATGATAATGGCTGATATCTTTCCGGCCCGAACCTTGGTGTGGTCGCTCATCTGCATACCGAGAAAATTATCCATCAAGTCATGAGCAATCGCTCCTGACGCCGCTACTATAAGCCCTGATACGGTTCCAAGGACGGTTGCAAAGGCCAGGGAGGAAATAACAGCAAAAAGGACCACACCGAAAGATAAGGCCAGTAATGGTGCAGACATATTGTTATCGGTAATATTGATAACGCCATTAGTCATTGCGCCCATGCCAAGAAAGAGGGTTAGTACATAGAAAAATCCGATGGCGGCAATAGCGACAATGGTCGATTTACGCGCCGCTGATTGGCTGGGAACAGTGTAATAACGGATGAGAATGTGAGGTAAAGCTGCCGTCCCACAGAACAGGGCTAGCATGAGACTAACGAAATTGAATTTTTGCAGTCCGGTTGCATTGTCAACTTTGAATTTCAGACCAGGACGCAATACACGCGATCCTGGCGTTGGTTTTTGATAATAAACGGTCAGTATATTGTTCCCGTCCTGGATATATTTTTTCCCCCAAAGAACGATAGTTGAATTTTTCAGTGCAGATAGGTAGGCAAAAGGACCAACTGCACCGGTGGCAGTAACTGTTTCACCATTCATGGTCAACTCTTTGATGTGGCCAACCGGGAAAAATTTGCCCTCTTCAGCGGGAGCACCATTAAAGAGCTTGGTTCCGTCTGGTAATTTGGTTACATAAAGGGTTTCTTCAAGGGTGTACCCAGTGGAGTCTTTGTGGGCATGCCAGATAGACTCTACGCCATTTTTTGTTAATTTGATGAAGCCTGCGGCTCCAAAAGTAGAGTCAAGTCCCTTAATCACGGTATAGCCCGATTCACTGATATTTAAGTCTGCATCAGCATGCAGGGTCTTAAAGTCGTGGTAGGGGGTGGTCTGGTTTTGAGGCGTGGTTGAGAGCCCCCTGACTAACACGGCGATAACAACGACAGTGGACATGATAAGCAGCAAGGCACCCTTAAAAAACTGTACATAGGTCGTTGAGGCCATTCCCGCAGTAGCGACAATGATTGTAACAACGACACCAACGATACATACGCCAACCCAGTGGGGTAGGCCGAGTAGGGGTTGCACTAAAACTCCAGCACCGACCATTTGAGGTATAAGATAAAACACAGAGACCAGCAGTGTTGATATCGCTGCCATGAGCTGAATTGATTTGGAATTGAATTTAGAATCGAGGGCATCGGTAAAGGTGTATTTACCGAGTCTTTTCATTGGTTCTGCGACGAGAAAAAGCGCCACGATCCAGCCTGCCAGGTAGCCAATGGAATACATCCAGCCGTCATATCCTGCTGTGGTAATCATACCGCAGATTCCAAGAAAAGACGCTGCCGATAAATAGTCACCGGCAAAGGCGATGCCGTTGGTCATCCAATGAATTTGTCCGCCGGCAGCGTAATATCCAGCTGCAGAACTGGTCCGTCTGGCCAGAAAGAACGATAGACCCAGGACGAATAAGACGAAAGTAATAAACAGCCCGATAGCGAGAGGTGATTGGGTGTAGATCATCTTTTTTTCCTCCCCTAATCGTTCATCTGTTTTTCTGCTTTGTTGCAGAATGAGTTATAGATTACAGCCATAACGAGGGCCAGTGAAATCAGACCAAAGCCCCAGATAACGGCAGCTGTCTGGCCCATAATGCTGGCTTCCATAAGTTTGGGATTGGTGGTATTGATGATGACAAAGGTTGCGTATACCAGACTGTAAGCGATAAACATTTTAATGCCCAGTTTGGTTTTATAGCTGGCGGCATTGTCTTTGCCAAGTTTTACTGCTGGACCGTGTCCCATGAATAGCTCCTCTCTCAAATAAAAGAATATTGGTAAATAATAACAGTGTTAGTTTTGATATCTCCTTTCTTTTCGGTATAAATAACCATAAATATTGTAAAATAAATTACATTTGATATATATTGAGTTATATTGCTTATTGAATGTATTGATAATAACACGATGTTTTATATGGCGGTCAACGGAAAAGTTTATTGCTGAGAAATAGAACGTTGTTGACCTTGTTTAAGGATGAAGTGGTGCTGGTATGGAAGTTGACACGGTCAGGGCATTAAAGTAGTTCGGGAGTGAAGGTAACGCAGTCATCAATGCGTGGCAGATCGCATAGAAGCATGATCAGTCGATCGATACCCAGGGCGATACCTGCTGCAGAGTCAAGAGCGTCGAGTTCGTTAAGGAATGGATCGGCCATCGGGTAAGGTTTCTTCCCCTGTTTTCTGCGCTGGAATTCTTCACTGGCGAAGCGCTGCCGTTGTTCCTGGGCATCTGTGAGTTCTGAAAAACCATTCGCCAGTTCCATGCCGGCAATATACAGTTCAAAACGTTCAGCAACTTCGGGATTGGATGCTTTGCGCCTGGCCAGGGATGCTTGTTGCAGCGGGTAGTCGATCAGGAATATCGGCTGATCAGTGGGCAGGTTTGGTTCAATCTCTAAGGCGATGACGGTATCAAATTCACCCTGAGCAATAGCATCTGATAATGATATAGAGCTATAGCGTGAAAAGGCTTCGGCAACAGTCAGCCGTGGCCAGGGTTTTTGAAGTTTGACGCTATGCCCCTGCCATCGGAGCGTGCTGTTGCTGTGAATTGAACATAATAGATTTTCACAGTCAGCCATAAGGGCGTGATAGTCTTGCTTGTTGCGATACCATTCAAGCATGGTGTATTCAGGCAGGTGGCGGGTACTACGTTCACCAGAGCGCCAGCAACGGCAGATCTGGAAGATCATTTCATAACCTGCGGCCAGCAGACGTTTCATGCATAGCTCGGGGGATGTCTGCAAAAACCAATCTTCGGCTTCTACTGCGTCAATATACAGTTCTGGAGCATTGGCTGGTAGTCGATGAGGGGTTTCGACCTCAAGAAAATAATGCTCAATAAAGAAAGCCCGGATCTGTTGAATGATCCGGGCCCGTTTAATGAGTGCATCCTGCTTGCGGGCAAGTTGCCAGTTGGGGTCCAAGCAGTTATTCCTTAACCCGGGTGGAGTATTCACCGGTACGGGTGTCAATCTGGATGAGGATTCCTTCTTCGACGAAAGATGGTACCTGAAGGGTGTAGCCTGTTTCCACGGTAGCGGGTTTATTGTTACCTGCTGCAGTGTCACCTTTGACCCATGGATCTGCCTGAGTTACTCGTAAGTTAACAAAGTTGGGCAGGCTGATACCAATACCACGTTCCCCATACATAAGGATACTGACTTCCATGTTGTCGATCAGGAAGTATTTGTCATCACCCAGGGTTTCCTCAGTCAGGATAATTTGATCGTAGGTCTTGTTGTCCATGAACACATAACCGGTTTCATCTTGATAGAGATACTGCATGTCCCGTTCTTCCAGACTCGCAGGTTCGAAACTTTCACCACTGCGGTAGGTGCGGTCAAACAGGGATCCGGTAATCATATTCCTGAGTTTACATTTGTAGAGAGCCTGTCCCTTACCAGGCTTGCTGAAATCAAAGCCGACGATAACGTGTGGATCACCGTCAATCATCAATTTTAGGCCTTTTTTTAAGTCAGAACAGCTATACATACAGCACTCCTTTTATCTATTTTATCTGTGACTTTAGAACCCGGCATTTAAGCATAACCAGGGCATATTGTCATGGGAAAAACGGTCTGAAGGTTGCTAAACCCTGATTTTTTAACTTTCTTTAAATGTCGGTGATGCCAGATTTCCGGTACTGAAAGAACGGCGTTGGAAAAAGAGGAATGTCGCTTCAATAATTTCGGAACCGATTAATAATAATATGGCGATGGTGATACCGGCAACCGGAAGTTGAAAATGGACCAGTGGCCACCATAGCAGCAGAATGAATCCGCATTTGTAGAGGGTTGATTTACCCAGTGTGGCCGTTTTTTCAGCACTGGAAAACCAGCCTCGCAGTAAATGGGAAGCACCATAAAAAAATGGGAAGATCGCACTTAAAATCAAGGCAAAGCGCATATAGCCAGCTAATGCTGGTTCGACTCCGAGAAGGTTGCCAAGAATAAAGCTTTCAGCCGGGCCAGCAGCAAAAAATATCAGCAGGCTGAGTGATATTGCCAGGCAGATACTGAAGCGCAGCAGCATACGGTTCTCTTCGGGAGTTTTAATCAGGGCAATATGAGCTTGTTGCAGGTTACGCATCGGTCCCGCTAACAGAAAAACCAGTCCTCTGATAACGCCAAATGCTGCTAATGCCATGGCCCCATCTTGCAGGCGTCCGATTATTGCGCTGATCAGCAGCGGAATCGCCTGTTGTAACAGGGAAGAATAAGTAAGTGGAAAGCCATACTGAAAAATTTCGCGTAGTGTTTTTTCTGTCTCGTTTTTTTCGAAGCGGGGATGAATGCGCCATAGGACCAGCATAATGACTACTGTTTCTGTGGCAATGCAGGAGACCAGGCCAAACGCTCCCAGGAGCGCGCCATTAAACCAATATTGGCCAATCGCTAAATAGAAAAACAGGGTTCCGGCACGGACTCCGGTTGCGAATGAAATAAAGCCGGTACGGCGTAACTGTAATAATAGCCCCTGACAAAAAAAGCGAAAGCCACTGATAAATGGAAGAATGACCATCAGACGCATCGCTCTGCGCGCTTCAATAGCGACTTCAGGAGGTGTTCCCAATAAGTCAAAGACCAGGTTGCCGATAGGTAAATATGCCACCAGCGCAACCATGACGGCAACTGCTGCAGAGGTTGCAAAGATATAGGCGGTAACGGCAAAAGCCGATTTTCTCCCGCGTGCCATGGCCATGGTAATGGTATGGTTCTGATAGGTCGGCGATGAGAGAAAAACATGGATAATCATCGCAACTGACATGCCTGCCAAAGCTAAAACATAGTCATCCAGACGTGCCAGCGCACCGTTGATAATGGTGTGAGAAATGCTCATCAACTGCACGTTAAGAAGGAGTGGAAAAAAGAACCAGGCGATATCAATGTAGGTCAGTTTTTTTTCAGTCACGCTTTGACCCCGGGAACAGCTTTATCAGATCGGATGCTGTTTGTGCTTCAAAGTCAAAGTTAAGTCCAGCGTGATTGCCAATCCCGTAGGCGCAAAAGCAGGTTGCAATGCCCGCTCCCTGACCAGCTTTCAGGTCGGTATGGTGATCACCAATCATAACCGCTTGTTGCTTGTCTGCATTTAATTGCAGCAGGGCTTGCTCAACAGGAAACGGATCGGGCTTTTTCAAGGCATAGGTATCGCCGCCGCTGATCACGCTAAAATGATGATGCAAGTTTAATCCTTCAAGAATTGCAAGGGTTTGATGGTATGGCTTGTTCGTGATGATGGCCAGGCTCTGTGTCGGGTGCTGTTCGAGTAATGTTTCTATGCCTGGATAGCAACGGGTATTATCAAGTAAATGTTGATCATACAACTTCAGGAAGCGGGTCACATGTTCAGGTCGAAAAGTTGTGTCGCTCAGCGCTTTCTGAACCAGAACCCCGACACCGTCGCCAACCATAGCAGCAGCCTGTTCAAGGCTCAGCGGCGGACAGTCAAGCTCGGCGCGTAGCAGGTTAAGGGCCAGAGCCAGATCAGGAATGGAGTCGATGAGCGTACCATCAAGATCGAAAAGGAGATATTTGGGGCTTGTCATGTTAATTGATTTTCTTTCTGGCACCAAATATGGCAGTGCCAACGCGAACCAGGGTCGCACCTTCTTCTACGGCAACCTCGAAATCGCCACTCATTCCCATCGACAATTCATCCATCGTTACACCCGGAATATTTAGTTGAGCAATTTGCTCCGACAGTTGTTTCATCTGGGTAAAATAGGGACGGACGCATTCCGGATCATCATCATGGGGAGGTAAGCACATCAGACCTTTAATATTGATGTAAGGAAGCTTCGCTGTCTCTCGAATCAACTCTTCCAGGTCTGCAGGTCGGCAACCCGATTTACTTTCTTCATTACCAATGTTTATCTGAATTAGAATATCTATGGAGGCGTCAAGTTTGCTCCATTGCTTGTTGATCTCTGTCGCCAGGGACAACCGATCAACGGAATGGATCATGGCAACTTTACCCTTGATGTATTTAACTTTGTTGCTTTGCAGGGCGCCTATAAAGTGCCAGGTGACTGGTTTTTTTACCTGCGTCACTTTGTCGCTGAACTCCTGAACATAATTTTCGCCAAAGAGCTTTTGTCCAGCTTCAAACGCCGCATCCACAAGTTCTGCAGGTTTGACCTTGGATACGGCGATCAGATGCACACTCTCCTTGTTCCGTCCACTTCTGCTACAGGCCGCATCAATACGGTCGCGGATCTGGGCAATATTTTCAGCAATATCGTTCATCTTCGTTCCTTATCTCAAATTTTAAGCGGGACACCAAAATCTTTAAGAGCCAGGGTCAATCGGCATAATGGCAAGCCGACAACATTGCTGTAACTGCCTTCGATATGGGCGACAAAACAGACTCCCAGTCCCTGAATGGCATAAGCTCCGGCTTTGTCTGCCGGTTCGCCGGTAGCAATGTAACGGCAGATTTCCGCGTCATCCAGCTTGCGAAAAGAAACCTGGGTGGTGACTGCTTCAACGTGTTTACGCCCGGTTAGCTGGTCAATCAAGGCAATACCTGAAAGAACCTGGTGTTTACGTCCGGACAATTGTTTTAGCATAGTGCGGGCATGTTCCTCGTCGGTTGGTTTCCCCAGAACCGTTCCTTCACTTAAAACAATGGTATCGCTTCCGATGAACCAGCGGCCCTGGACATTTTCGCGTGCAGCAACTTCCTGGGCCTTGGCAAGGCTTAACCTTTGGACCAGTTCCTCAGGGCTTTCCCCGGGGAGAATATCTTCGGCTGCAGTGCTTGGTACCACAGCAAATTCAAGACCTATTTGCTGAAGGAGTTCACGTCTGCGTGGTGAACCGGAAGCAAGTATGATTTTATCTCCGGACATGACTCAGCTTTTCCTCTCTTGTCGTTGTGATGCAATTGGTTGCCACCATGCTGGGAGGGCATTAAGGGCACGTTCTGCCATGGCAAGACGGCGGTCGGCACGTTTCATTTTACGCCCCTCCAGGGGAGGAAATAAACCGTAATTGATGTTCATCGGCTGAAAGTTCTCGCTGTCAGCAGATGATAAATGATGGAGCAGGGCACCAAAGCCGCTTTCTGCTGGTGGAAAAGGGACTTCTTCTTCGCGTAACAGGGCCGCAGCAAACAGGCCTGCAAGGAAACCGCAGGCGGCAGATTCAACGTAACCTTCAACTCCGCTTAGCTGGCCAGCAGCAAGAATGTGCGGCGCTTGCTTGAACTGCAAGCTAGGCAGTAAACATGCCGGGGCGTTAATGAAGGTGTTTCGATGCATGCTGCCAAGACGGGCGAAGGTGGCGTTTTCAAGTCCGGGGATCAGTCTGAAGATACGTTTTTGTTCCGGATACTTCAGACGAGTCTGGAAGCCAACAATGTTAAACAGTGACGCATTGCGATTGTCCTGCCGTAATTGGACGACGGCGTAGGGTGTTTTTCCGGTGCGTGGATCGGGCAGTCCGACCGGTTTCATCGGACCGAAGGCCAGGGTCTGTTCTCCGCGCGAGGCCATTTCCTCAATCGGCATACAGCCTTCAAAGTGAATCAGTTTCTCAAATTCACGCCCGGCAACTTTATCGGCAGCGATGAGCTCACTGACAAAATTTTTGTATTGCTCTTCACTTAAGGGGCAATTGATATAGTCATCACCACCTTTGTCATAGCGAGAAGCACGCCAGGCTTGGCTGTAGTCGATAGAATCTGCTTCGACTATGGGAGCTATGGCATCGTAAAAATAAAGGTGCTCAGAACCGGTTAGGTTAGCCAACTCTGCTGATAACTTGTCTGATGTTAACGGACCGCTGGCCAGAATGGTTAACCCTGATTCGGGCAGTGTTGTTATTTCCTCTCTGACCAACTCAATGTTTGGTGCCGCAGCTATTTTTGCGCTGATATAGGCAGAGAACTCATCACGGTCAACCGCGAGGGCACCTCCAGCAGGAACTGCCGTTGCATCAGCCGCTTCGATAAACAGTGACTTACAACGGCGCAGTTCTTCCTTCAAGCAACCAACAGCGTTGTTCATGCCACTGCCACGCAGGCTGTTTGAACAGACCAGTTCCGCCAGCTTGTCGCTTTCGTGAGCGGGAGAAAACTGGTGAGGTTTCATTTCAAACAGGCGGACCTGGAACCCTTCTAAGGCTAATTGCCAGGCTGCTTCTGTGCCGGCAAGACCAGCACCAATAATAGTTACGTCCATATCTATACCTCAAAATACAAACCGGCCGAAATGATCAATTCCGGCCGGTAAGAGATTTATCTTTATCCTGTTGTTTTTCTCAGGATTCTTTTGTTGTTTTCTTTTTTGCCGGTGCTTTTTTGGCCGCCGGTTTTTTTGTTGTGGCCTTCTTGGTGGTCGTTTTCTTGGCCGCCGGGGCTTTTTTCTCTGGTGGAATCAGGACGTTTTCCCAATCGCAGTTTTCCTGTGGACAGCGTTGCACGGTGCCCCAACGCTTGGTTGTTTTAATCTCCGTTACCGGCCAATTACATTTGGGGCATGGCTCTGCTTTTGGTGGATTCCACAGGGCATATTTACACTGTGGGTAGCGATTGCAGGAATAGAAAATTTTACCGTAACGACTCTTTTTCTCCTGCATTTCCCCTTCACCACACTGGGGACAGGTGATGTCGAGAGACTTGGGTTTTTCCAGCGGTTGAATGTTTTTACATTTCGGGTATCCGCTGCAGGCCAGAAATTTTCCGTAGCGACCACTTTTGATCAACATCTGAGATCCGCATTTTTCACATTTCTCATCGGAGAAGACTGGTTCATCAGGTTCTTTGTCGTCACCATTAAGAGCTTCGGTATGGCGGCAATCCGGAAAACCTGAACAGGCCAGGAAGCGACCTGAGCGGCCCAGCTTGATAACCAGTTCCTTGCCACATTCGGGGCAGACCTTATCGGTCTTTTCTGTCGTTACATCCGCTTTGCTGACTTCCTGATCTTTACGTCTGAGAAGGGCAATGAAGGGGTCCCAGAATTCTTTAATCGCAGGAGTCCAGGCCTGTTCACCCCGGGAGATGGCATCAAGCTCTTCTTCCAGTTCAGCGGTAAAGTCGTAATCGACATATTGGCTGAAATGTTCGGTCAGCAGTTTGGTGACAACCCGACCAGTATCTTCCGGGAAGAAGGTTCTTTTTTCCAGACGAACATATTTTCTTGTGACCAGGGTTGCCATGATGCTGGCATACGTTGATGGTCGGCCGATACTGTACTCTTCCAGGGTTTTTACCAGGCTTGCTTCAGTGAAGCGTGGTGGCGGCTGGGTAAAGTGTTGCTCTGGGGTTAGCTTTTGCTTTTCGAGTGCTTCACCAACACTTAGTGCCGGCAGCAGGCCTTCTTTGTTCTCGTCTTCACCGTTATCGGTTCCTTCGATATAGAGGGCCATAAAACCTGGGAAGCGTAGAACCTGTCCAGTCGCCCTGAAACTATAGCGTTCACCTGCAGCGATATCGACGCTGGTTGCATCAAAGATGGCCTGAGTCATCTGAGACGCGACGGTTCTTTTCCAGATCAATTCATAAAGACGGATCTGGTCAGAGCTTAAAAATGGTTTTAGCTGTTTTGGAAGCCGTGCTACTGAGGTAGGACGGATTGCCTCGTGAGCTTCCTGAGCATTTTTACTTTTATTCTTAAAAACGCGTGGTTTGGTTAAAGCATAGCTTTCATCATAAAGCCCGCAAATAACTTCGTGTGCTTCACTGGTGGCCTGATCAGAAAGGGCAACCGAGTCGGTACGCATGTAGGTAATCAAACCATGGGTTCCGTCACCAACCTCGATACCTTCATAAAGTTTTTGCGCGATGTTCATGGTTTTCCGTGCTGAAAAACCAAGTTTACGGCTGGCTTCCTGTTGCAGAGTACTGGTTGTAAACGGGGGTGCAGGGTTGCGTTTACGCTCTTTTTGCTCAAGATTGCTGACGCTGTATTTTTGTTGTTCCAGATCAGCGACAATCTGTTGCGCCTGTTGTTCTGATTCAATGCCGAATTTACCAAGACTTTTCCCGTCGCAACTGTGGAGTTTGGCCGTGAAGCAACTTTCGTCAGCATTGCTTAATAATGCTTCCAGGGTCCAGTATTCGCGGGGCTTAAACGCTTCAATTTCATCTTCACGTTCACAAATCAGGCGCAAAGCAACGGATTGCACCCGACCAGCTGACAGGCCGTAACGAATCTTTTTCCATAAGAAAGGTGACAGATTAAAGCCGACTAGATAATCAAGGATTGATCTGGCCTGTTGGGCATCAACAAGATCACGCGCTATGTGGCGCGGGTTTTTAATTGCTTCTGTAATAGCCGATTTCGTAATCTCGTGGAAGGTGACACGTTTTACGACAGGCTTGGTTGAATTTTCCTGAATTCCCAACGCTTCAAGCAAGTGCCAGGCAATCGCCTCTCCTTCACGGTCGAGGTCAGTTGCGAGGATTATTTCATCGCTTTTGGCGACTTCTTTTTTCAGGGTTGAAATATGCTTGGTGCTGTCGGGCAGGATCTGATATTTGGGTTTGAAATTGTCACTGACATCGACAGAACCCTGTTTGCTGGGCAGGGCACGGACGTGGCCATAGCTAGCCAGAACCTTATATCCTTTGCCGAGAAACTTCTCTATGGTTTTTGCTTTTGCCGGTGACTCAACGATTACCAGTGACTGTCCCATCTTCTCCTCAACGCATGCTCCGGGTGTTGGCTTCTTTGCCCGAGCCTAAAAATAAAAAAAGGTTGCGTTTGTAGCGCAACCAGTGCTTTTTCTAATGATATATACGAGTCCAGTCATTATCAAGGAAACAATCAATTTCCCTGAGCCAGAGACTGTTCGAGCGTGACAGTAGAGTCAGGATGGCAACCAGTTTGATTTCTGGTTCGCTAATTGGATCTTCTGCTCCACGCAATGCGCGCTCGACAATTTCTTCATGGCTGGCGTCATCTAATAAGCCCATGGTGCGTAATCTGGTTAAAAAACCGCGTGCTTCCAAGGTCAGCATTTGTTGTTCTGGATCACTATACGTTCGGTAGGTGATATTATGCAACAACGGATCAGGCGCTGCTTCATCTGCCGGGCGCAGGGCGATCGTCTCCATCCAGGAAAATGCATCGTTGATTTCATCTGCTTCATAACCGACGGAGATCAGTTCTGCAATGAGTTCCTGCTCATTTATAGGGCTGTCTTCTGCCCCTAATACATATTGCGCGATCAGATTGACGATCGCGAGTACACGCTCACGCAAGACTCCTCCAATATAAATTAAGTCGGCTGATCTAGAAGGAATGGTTTACAACCGATTGCGTATAAAGTGATGACCGGGAAGGGCCTGAACTCGACCTTGGAGCTCTAGGTCGAGTAAAATAACGGAAAGCTCCATGGGAGTCAAGCCGCATTTCCGCGCGATCTCATCACTATGTAGGGGCTCATGTCCTAACAGTAAATATACCGATTGTGCCGGTTCTGCTAGGGTTTCAACCACAATCTCTTCTTTCTTCTGTTCCGCCCGTGAGTTTCTGGCAGGCCATAAAAAGTCAAGAATGTCAGCTGGTTCAGTGACCAGTTGGGCTCCTTCTTTAAGGAGTCTGTTGGTTCCTTTGCTATGTGGACTTTTGGGCGCGCCTGGTATCGCAAAAAGGTCTTTTCCTTGTTCAAGGGCAAAATCACCAGTAATTAATGAACCACTTTTTTCATTAGCTTCAACAATTAATACCCCTTTGCTGATACCACTGATGATACGGTTGCGGCCCGGAAAATGGCCTGGTAGAGGCGGTGTACCAGGTGGGTATTCACTGATAATGGTATTTTTTTTAAGAATTTTGTCAAACAAACCACGATTCTCCACCGGATAAGGTATATCTATTCCGCTTCCGAGAACGGCAACGGTTTTCCCCTCACCGGCCAATGCCCCATGATGCGCTGCGCTGTCGATTCCTCTTGCCAGTCCGCTCACGACACAAATATCGTGTTGAGCCAGAGTTGTTGCGATCTCTTTGGTGTAGATCATTCCGGGAGCAGAGGCACTACGTGACCCGACAATAGCAAAGCATTCTTGCGGAATGGGTTGGCCACGTTGATAGAGTATCGCCGGAGGATCGTGAATATGTCGCAGTAGATCAGGATAATTGTCATCCCAGAAGCTGATAATATTTATGCCTTGGTCCGCAATTTTTTGCTGAGTATTAACGACAACGGGGTCATTATCCGCGAGTATGTTTGTCACCAGTTTTGGATTAAGGCCCGCTTCCTCCCATTGCTGGCTGGATGCTGCTATAGCGGCAGTGAAATCTTCAAAGTAGTCATAAAGTTTGAATAGAGCAACCCGACCGATACCTTTGGTCAAGTGCAACTTCATTAGTGCACACGTCTGTTTGTCCATTCCCCCTCCGAATGGTTAATTGTTTTTACTGTGACAATAAGAAAAAGGATTGAAGATTCCAATCCTTTTTCTGTACTACATCAATATATTGTCAGGCAAAATACTATTCAGTGACAAATTCTGTCTTGTCTCCAATGGCTGATTCTTTAATGTTTTTGATGACGACAGCTGAAGATGTATTGGCTTTGGTTTCGAGTATAACTGCTGCTCCCAGAACCTCATCAGGCAATTCAATTGAACCTGCTTTTTCAACAAATTCTTTGGACAGTTGACGTGGTCTGGACAGATAGAAAAGGTTTCCTGTTTTTACGCCATCACTGGAACCCGCATTAATAAAGAAGATATCAGCCATAGCCAGGGTCGTCTTTGAATCTCGACCTGCAATCACCAATGCCTCTGGGTTATTTGTTGCGCGGTCAAGCACGATCTCCTGTTGTGGTGGTGCATACTCATATAGCTCAGCGCCGCGAGTGATTTCACGGTAACTGCCGATGATTTTAGCTGTAACTGTTGCTCCGGTTATTTCAGTGACCTGCAGATAGCCCAGGTTGTACATCATGGTACCGATCGGTTCTTCAGTCACTGGATGGAATACCATCTGACCACGCTCAAACAGACCGTATGTATCTCCGATGGTGACCTGCGACGGATCGTTCATTTTGACAAAGGCGAGGTCATTTTTAGTGAGCAGAACCCGGTTATCTACAGAGTCAACCAATAAGCCTAAAGGTTGTTCATCGGTAAGAATAAAACCGATGCCTGAATCCGGCATTGTTATCTGTACCAGTTCATTATTATTTGAAGCTGATTGTGGTGCGGGTTCAATCTTATCCGCAGCTTCACTTTCGCCTTCACCATAGGCTGGAAGAATTTCGAGCTTGCCGTCAAGAATACGGATTTTTTGCCCTGGATAAATCAGGTGTGGGTTGGTAATTTCCGGATTTTTTGACCAGACATTGGGCCAGTAGTAGGGATCATCAATAAAGCGTTTTGAAAGATCCCACAAGGTATCCCCTTTTTTGATGGTGTAAATACGACCCTTCTCTGCCATGGCCATACCGGGGGTTAAAATCGCCAGAGAAAGTGCCAGCAGTGATAACCAGCGCAAAAATGTGCGTATCATAAGTTCCCTCACTTTTAGATAGAGTCAATCCACTAATCTAACTCTGAGTTGCTTTGAAAATAATAGCGTGCTTCAGCTGTATGTCCATAGGCGTCCCGCAACTGATCGGCTGCTTCGCGTGCCTGGGTCTGAAGACCGGCCTGCTGATAGAGTTGTATCAACTGAACAAGGGCGGCTGGAGCTTTTTCCTGTCCGGCGGGATCTGCAACAACCTGACGTAGGTTATTAACCGCTTGACTGGTTTTGTTCTGGGCCGCTTGGGCACTTGCTAACCAGAATCTCCCGTTGGGGGCATATTGATGATCAGGATAGCTGGCCAGAAAACTTTTAAAGCCGTTTTCTGCAGCATAATATTGCCCGCTGGCAAGACTGGAGAAGGCATTCAAGAAGCTACTTGCAGAGTCTGCAATCTGAACCATTTCCGTACTGTTCAGGTGCGGTATATTTATGGTCGCTTGAGAAATCTGTTCTTCATGAGGCTGTTGGGGGGCAACTGGTGCTGTAGCGACGGTGTTCGTGCCAGGAGTTAACTGAGCAGCCAATTGTTCTTGCAATTGGCCGATAAGTTGTTTCATCTCCTGCAATTGTTGCTGCTGAGCGGCCTGTTGATTTTTGATCTCCTGTAGTTGAGTTCTCAGGGCATAAGAAGGCGCTACTGCTGTTTGCTGCGCACAGCCACTTAATGCCATCAGGATCAGACCCGTTAGGAGGGGGGCGTAAGTTTTGTGAAATGATTTCCGCTTGTTCAAGCTGCTAATCTCCCAAGACACTCTTAAGAAATAAAAAATTAAATCTAATTTATAAAAATTATAGGCTTCTACCAAGCTTGTCAAGCTTGAAAGCTGAGGATGATGCTAAAAACATATTGAAAATTCTCACTTTTTGTCTTCAGTTTTGTGGATCCAATCGGTACAGCCAACGTTCTGCAGAGAGCTTGATCCTATTTGCCTGGCGATGGCTGGACAGCAAACTGTTTAATCTGTTGAGCTTTTGCTTAGCAAGGCTGTTGTAGTTCGGGAGTTTAGATTGATAAAAGTCATTTTCATCGGTAAACGTAAAGTTGATAGAGAAGCTATGACGTAAGGTTAAGGTAAAGCCTGATAATGTTTCCATCGCATCGAGGGCGGCCTTACAGAGCGGGCTTTCATCACCACTGCCTGCTCCAAATTCCTTTTTTATCTCCATGAAGGATCCTCCTTCTCCTGGTTCGATCACCAGAATAGGAGCCCCAGGGCTAAGTCGTCGCGCCGTTTCCTGCAAATGTTTTTGCATTTCCCAGACGGGAATATGATGAAGTGATAACGAATAAATCGCTGCGTCATAGGGGGCATATGCGTTAATTGCTTCTTCATTGTGACTATGAAGGAACTTTACATGCTCGGGTGTCACATAGGCCTGCGCCTGGTGAATTTTATTTGCATCTGAATCGATGGCTGTAATATGGGCTGCATCTTCAGCAAAACTACGTGTCATATCCCCATTGCCACAACCAATTTCCAGAATATTGCGGTTGATAAGGGGGAAATTATTGCGTATGGCAGCCAGGTATTGCTTGCCTTTACTGTCAATCATGAATGTTAAGCTCCCGGATTCCTGCTGCTTGCATAAACCTTATTAATCTTGTCACGCGCCATTTCCGCCTGATAAATTTCTATGTTATGCTTAGCGGCTTTGACATGCAATAATTCATCACCTAAGGAGAACAGATAATTTTATGAACGCTTCTCTCCGGATTAAACCGGAATTACTTATGCCCGCAGGGGACATGCATAAATTAAAGACTGCGATTCGCTTTGGTGCCGATGCTGTTTATCTCGGGACCGGTGACTTCGGCTTACGGGCCCATGCTGGAAATTTTGATCTAGACCAATTACGTCAGGCCCGGGTTTTGACCCGAGAAGCAGGTGTAGATCTGTACCTGACCCTGAATGCGTCATTACGGGCTGAAGAATTATTACCTTTAGAAGGTCTGCTTGAAGAATTAAAACCGCTTGATCTGGATGCTTATATCATTGCTGATCCTGGTGTTCTGATGACGATACAGCAGGTTGATCCTCAGCGTTCGGTTCATATTTCTACTCAGTCTAATAGCTGTAATCCGCGTACCGCTGAATTTTGGCGACGTAATGGTGCCAGTCGTATCAACCTGGCCCGGGAACTAACCCTGGACGATATTAAGCAATTTTCTGCAGCATCCAGCATTGAGCTGGAATGCTTTGTCCACGGTGCCATGTGTGTTGCTCATTCTGGCCGTTGCCTGCTGTCGACAGCATTGTTAGGCCGTAGCGCTAACCGGGGAGATTGTGCGCAGCCATGTCGCTGGAATTATTCTTTGGTTGAAGAGACCCGTCCTGAAGAATTTTTTAGCATCGAAGAAGATACTCATGGCACTTACATCATGAATAGTCGTGATCTTTGCCTGGTCGACCACCTGGCTGAGATGATGGCTGCCGGAGTTCATAGCTTTAAGGTTGAAGGGCGAATGAAAAGTCTCTACTACGTTGCAACCACTGCACGTGTTTACCGTGATGCTATTGACCGCTTAAGTGTGAATCCTGAGGACCATGACCCGCTGTGGTTGAGTGAGCTGGAAAAGGTTAGTCATCGTCCTTACGATACTGGGTTTCTGTTCGGTCATGATGACGCCAAGATTCATGCTGCTGACACGCATTATATCCGGACGCATGACTTTGTCGGATTTGTGCGTGAAGACGAACAGGGCGTATGGGTTGAGGGGCGAAACCGCTTCCTGGTTGGTGATCAGTTAGAACTGATCGGTCCTCAGATGCGCCAGGAAACCTTTACCGTTGACCGGATTGAAAACCGCAAGGGGCAAGAGTTGGACGCAGGGCAACCGAATAGCGAACTACTGATAAAACTACCACATTGGGCGGAAGCTGGAGATTTGATCCGTCGTCAACGACCGGAGTAACAGCACATGAAATTGGTTTTACTTGTTGCCTACCTGCTGCTGAGCGGGTTTCGTTTTGCCTTGGAGTTTTTAAATTTGCGTCATCGCCAGCAGGCCGATAAAAAGCTTCCCGATTCTTTTAATGGACATATTGACCAAGAGCGCTTGGTACAAAGCGAAGCTTACGCCCTGGCCGGAGATAAGGTTGGTTTTGTCGAAGATATCTTTGGCATTGTCGTGACATTAGTGTTTCTGTTTGGTGGGGTTTTGCCCTGGTATGATCGACTTGTCGGGGAATATGAGTTGGGTTTTATCGCCCAGGGCTTGGTCTTTTTTGGTCTTCTTACCCTGGTGCAAATGGTCCTGGGGCTTCCGTTTTCACTCTATCGTAACTTTGTCCTGGAAGAAAAGTTTGGTTTTAACCGCATGAGTTTTGGCTTGTGGTGTACTGATCTTTTCAAGTCGCTGCTGGTCGGCAGTATTCTTTTCTGTCTGTTGGTTTCAGGTGCCCTGTGGCTGATTGCTACTGCTCCTGACAGTTGGTGGTTGTGGGTATGGGCCTTTTGGGCTTTGGTCTCTTTGTTTTTGCTCTTCCTTTCTCCTTACCTTATTGAACCCTTGTTCTTCAAGTTTTCGCCCCTTGAGCGGGAAGACCTGGAACAGGATGTTCGTCAGTTGCTTGATCAGGCTGGGGTAAAAGCTGGTAAAGTCCTTCAGGTTGATGCTTCACGGCGTAGCGGTCATAGTAATGCTTACTTTACTGGAATTGGCAAGGTTAAGCGGGTTGTCCTTTTTGATACCTTGATGGAACAGCTGGAAAATCGTGAGCTACTGGCTGTTTTAGCCCATGAACTTGGGCATTGGCGGTGCGGGCATTTACGCCAGATGCTGATTAAAAGTCAGGCGGTTGCTCTATTCAGTTGCTGGGTGGCATTCATGTTATTGCGCAGCGAACTGGTTCCCGGTTGGCTGGGCCTTTCTGAATTGTCCTTTTTCGCTCAACTGCTGTTGCTGGGCTGGGTCGCTTCTTTGGCCGGATTCTTGTGGACTCCTGTCAGCAGTTGGTGGTCACGTCGTCATGAACGTGAGGCTGATCAGTTCGCTGTCAATTTGGTCGGGAGTGGTAAACCGCTGGCTTCCGGGCTGGTAAAGCTTGCCAGGGAAAATCTGAGCAACCTGTTTCCTCATCCACTTTATACCGCTTTTTATTATTCGCATCCTCCGCTGGTAGAGCGGGTTGTTTCCCTGGAGAACAGGAAAGCTAATGGTTAAGAGAGTTTTTCCATGCGGATAAAGCGATTATTTTGATCAACGATAAGGGCGAAGCGACCGTCGATACCGTTATTGGTGAGAAATGAGCGCAGGCGGTGGGCAGGAAATTGAAGCAGTTGACCATTTTCTGACCGGACCTGGACACTATTTGCGCTGCCCTGGTAGTAACGCAAAAACTGTTGTTGGGTTAGTTTGAGTCTGAAAGTGTATTTTTTTTCAACGTTTGCCATAACGGTACAAATGCACAGGTTAGCACTAAATGAATAGTGGAGAATTGACACCATGATCATATACAAAGTTGTCGAAACAAGCCAGGTTGATGATCAAAGTTTGGAGCAGATACTTAATAGCTGGACCGCAGAAGGTTGGCAGTTTGAAGGATTCCATTTCGCCATGCGTGACGCCAGTAAGCGCCCGGCTATGGCGTTTGTAACCTTTACCCGGGAAGAGGATGAGTAACTGCCTGGTTGCCATTGTCTCTGCTGTTTGTAAGACGATGCCCTGCCAAGAGTGCTGGCAGGGCAGTTATTTTATTTTAGTAGGTCAAACCGCCTTTTTTACGGATTTTACGTAGGGTTTTATTGGCGACGTAGCGCGCTTTGTCTGCACCCATGGCCATAATTTTACGCAGATTGTCAGGGTCGTCAAGCAGGGCGTTCCGTTTCTCAGCATAAGGAGCAAAGAAGTCACGAGTTGTTTCGAACAATTCCTGTTTAACATCGCCGTAGCGTAGGCCTGGCGTTTCATAACGCTTACGGAGATCTTCGATGCCTTCTTTATCCAGAAACAGGCGGTAGATCTGGAAAATGTTGCACGTGTCGGGATTCTTTGGCTCTTCAATCGGAGTTGGATCGGTCACGATACGCATGATCTGTTTGCGTAACGCTTTTTCTGGCAGAAACAGGTCAATGGTGTTGCCGTAGCTTTTACTCATTTTACGACCATCAAGCCCCGGAACCGTGGCAACATTTTCATCAATTTCAGGTTCTGGCAGGGTAAATACCTCACCGTATTCATTGTTATATTTAATCGCAATATCGCGCGCGACTTCAAGGTGTTGTTTCTGATCCTTACCAACCGGTACGACATTGCTCTGGAACAACAAAATATCGGCAGCCATCAATACCGGGTAGGCAAACAAGCCATGATTCGGTTTAATGCCTTGCGCAACTTTATCTTTGTAACTGTGGCAACGTTCCAGTAGGCCCATTGGTGTGAAGTTGGACAGGACCCATGACAGTTCCTGAACCTCAGGGATATCAGATTGAACCCAGAAGGTACTTTTTTCCGGATCAAGGCCAAGGGCCAGAAAATTAGCCGCGGCCTCAAGAGTGCCTTTCGCCAGCACTTTGCCGTCTGAGAGGCTGGTCATTGCATGATAATTGGCAATGAAGCAGAACAGATCTTCATTTTCCTGATGATCGATCATCTTCTTCATCATGCCGAAGAAGTTTCCGAGGTGCAGTGACCCTGATGGCTGGATACCGGATAACACGCGCATAACAAATCCTCCTGAAAATCCATAAAGGAGGGGACAGAAAATGATTCTGTCCCCGACAGTGTTCATGTAGAATTTAACGAAGAAGAATCTAGCAGATCGATTTATCCAAGGTCAACAAGGTAATAATTATGCTGAAGCAATCATCTCGTTCCTCACTGTTTATAATCTGTTTCATTCTGTTTATGGCATTGTCCTGTGCGGGGTCTGCACTGGCCTGGTATCCACGCATTGGCAGTCAGGCTCTGGTCGCACCGGATGTTGGTGGTGTGGTCGGCAGTAATCGACCGTACATCATTGGTAATTCAGAAAACTTAATGGAAATTGCTCGACGTGGCTTGCTTGGCTTTTCGGCTTTGATGAACGCTAATCCTGGCCAGGATGAATGGCTCCCCGTTGTGGGGAGTGAAGTGATTCTTCCTTATGCTGCGGTTATTCCTCGTACTTTCAAGCCAGGAATTACTATTAATTTAGCCGAATATCGACTCTACCTGGTCGAACAGCAGGACGAATTTTATCGCGTGCGTATTTACCCGATCGGCTTGGGGCGTGATGGCTGGCAATCTCCGGAAGGGACCTATGAAATTGCCGAAATGATCGAAGATCCGATCTGGACCAGACCGGAAAATATGCGTGATCCTGAACTTCCGTCGATTATTGAAGCGGGCCCGGACAACCCTTTAGGGCGTTACTGGCTAGGGTTGTCATTGCCCGGTTATGGTATCCATGGCACCAACCGTCCATTTGGTATTGGACGCAGAGTCAGTCATGGCTGTATTCGTTTGTATGGCTCGGATATCGAGGATTTAGCGAAGCGGGTAAGGCGGGGCACACCCGTGACGATTATTTATCAGCCTGTGAAGGTCTCCACCGCGGGTGGACAATTGACGGTTGAAGTTCATCCTGACTATTTACAGCGTGTCGCTGATCTTGAGCAAGAAGTCAAAAACCAGTTAAAGCAGAATGATTGGCAAGGGCTGGTTGATGCATTACTGTTGAAACAGACGATTCGTGAAGCCAGGGGGATACCGGTTTTCTTCGATCGTGCCGAGGCCGGGACAGAAAAGACAGACGAACCGCCTGAATCTTAGGGTGGGTTTGAAATGCTCCAAAAACAAAAAGCCCTGCGTTTTGCAGGGCTTTTTGAATATGACCAAATGATGGCAAGTTATTTTTGTTGCATCATTTTAAAGGCTGTAGCTGCTTTTGATGCACTGATTTTAGCGCTGGTAGCAGCAGCTTCAGCAGCATCAGCAGATGCTTTAGCTGAATCAGCAAAGTTCATGGCTTTTGCAGCCGCAGCTTCGGCTGTTGTTGCGGCAGCTTCAGCGCGATCAGCAGAAGCACTGGCACTGGTTGCTGATGCTTGTGCACTTTCTGCAACCTTAAGAGCCTGATCAAGCTTTGCCTGGTCACTTTCAGACAGTTTGGCGACACAGCCAGACAAGAGTAACATGCCCAGACTAGCAGCCCCAAGAATAACTCCTACACGTTTCATGTTGCCTCCTTTGTGAATCTTTTACAGATAAAGTTCTCTACGATTTTAAATGTCCTCGCTTTGTGAGGAGCAATTTCCCATCAGAGGATGGGATTAAAAATGGCAATTCTACATCATTTTTTACCATTTGTCAGTTTTTCACTGCTGCTGGTTGCCCATCATTGATGCGAGTTGCAATAACTGCTGTAAATCCATACCACTTTCTTTAAGGATTCCCAGAAGCACCGGAAACAGCTGCATCATGAAACCTGGTTCATTGATGACCTCTTTGGCCAAGTCAGGCAATGCTTCTAAAATAAAAGTTTTTTTCTCTTCAGTCGACAGTGCCATGACGGCAGTTTTCACTTCTTCAACAGTCATTCAATGTTGCTCCCTTATCAGTTCGATTTAAATGCGATTTTGTAGACTTCTTTATATTCCTTGACAAAGTGAACTTCAATACCCTCGCGTAAATATTCCGGCAGATCTTCATAATCCTTGCGGTTGTCGTTCGGGAATATCAGGATTTTTAAACCGGCACGACGGGCGGCAATCGTTTTTTCTTTGACTCCCCCGATGGGTAACACGCGTCCGGTCAGAGACAGTTCACCCGTCATACCCAATTTGTTGCGTACGGGTTTTTCCAGAATCATCGACAGCAGGGCTGTCGTCATAGTAATCCCGGCAGATGGACCATCTTTAGGCGTTGCTCCGGCGGGAACATGAAGGTGGATAAAGTGGCTGTCAAAGTAGTCTTCGGGGATCTTATAATCCGCCACATGGCCCATGGTATAGGAATAAGCAATTTCTGAACTTTCCACCATGACTTTGCCCAGTTGGCCAGTCTGTTTGAAGCCTTTGCCTTTACTGCGCATAGCACTGGCTTCGATCTGCAGAGTTGCACCACCCATACGTGTCCAGGCTAGCCCGGTAACGACTCCAGGGGAGCCGGTAATCAGTTCTTCATCAGCAAAGACTGGTTTACTGAGGTAAGACTCGACATCTTTTTTGGTCACGGTCAGTTTGTCTTCACGCCCCTCGGCAAATTCCATGGTCGCTTTACGCATAATCTTTTTAATCTTGTTTTCCAGACCACGTACACCCGCCTCGCGAGCGTAACGGTCGATAATATCGACCAGGGCATTTTTTTGAATACTGACCTGGCTCTTTTTAAGACCGTGGTTCTCAAGCGCCTTCGGTACCAGGTAGCGTTTAGCTATTTCCAATTTTTCTTCAAGAATATAGCCAGACAGACGAATGACTTCCATGCGGTCCAATAATGGCGCCGGAATGGTATCGAGCTGATTAGCCGTGGCAATAAACAGAACATTCGACAGATCAAACGGCACATCTAAGTAGTGATCGCGGAAGCTGCCGTTCTGTTCCGGGTCGAGCACTTCAAGCAGCGCAGAGGCAGGATCCCCTTGAAAGGATGCACCGATTTTGTCAATTTCATCGAGCATCAGAACCGGATTAGCCGTACCGGCACTTTTCATCGCTTGAATCGCTTTACCTGGCATTGCACCGATATAGGTACGGCGATGACCTTTGATCTCGGCTTCATCACGCATACCACCAACAGAGAAACGGTAAAATTTACGTTTCAGCGCATCGGCTATGCTTTTACCGATAGAAGTTTTACCAACCCCAGGAGGTCCGACCAGGCAGAGGATAGAACCTGAGATATCCCCTTTCATTTTGCCGACGGCGATAAATTCCAAAATCCGCTCTTTGACATCCTCAAGGCCGTAATGATCACGGTCAAGAACCCGGCGGGCGCGTTTAAGATCGTAAGAATCGCTACTGAACTTACCCCATGGTAGAATTGTCAGCCAGTCAAGGTAGTTACGGCTGACAGTATATTCAGGCGATGAAGGTTCAATCAGTTGTAGCTTTTGAATCTCTTCATCAACAGCTTTTTGCGCTTCGTCGTTTAGGGTGAGACTTTCAAGCCGTTCCTGGAATTTCTCAATTTCAGAGGTTTTTCCCTCTTTTTCCAGACCCAGTTCTTTCTTGATCGCTTTGAACTGTTCTTTCAGGAAGAATTCGCGTTGCTGCTTGGAGATCTTCTCTTCAATCTGCTGGGAAATCTTGGTCTGTAAGCGTGAAACTTCCAGTTCTTTTTTAAGCAGTACCAGGACCTTGTCAATGCGCCGGTGGAGGTCAAAGGTTTCCAGTACTTCCTGTAATTCGTAGCCGTCCGCATTGGTCAGGTTGGCGGCAAAATCACTTAAACGTGCCGGGTCATCCATGCTGGAGCGGCCAAGAAACAGTTTGATCTCTTCAGAATAAAGCGGGTTGATCTGAACCAGCTCTTTAAGGGTCGAGATGATCGCCATCGAGTAGGCTTTCAATTCGGGATCGCTGGCCTGACTCTGACCGAAAAAATATGAGACATCGGCAAAAATCACATCATTGATTTCAGTGACATCTTCAACGCTGAAACGTTCCAGGCTGTTCACCAGAATATGGGCACTGTTTTCATCGGTGTGAATCAGTTTCAGAATTTTAGCAGCCACACCCACTTTTTGCAGGTTGGTGGTTGAATCTTCATCATCCAGTTCCTGAACCATGACCAGGCCAATAGCCTGAGATTCGGTTTCCATTGCTTGCTTAATGGTCGTTACGCGGGACTCACCATTAACTGTCAAGGGAATGATGACACCAGGAAACGCTGGCCGGGGGCGTAATGGTATAACAGGAAGACGTGCTGGTAAGGTGTCGCGGGCCAGAACCAGACCATCGTCTGGAACCGGCTGAACATCAGCATCAGTTTCTACTTCTATTTCATATTCGATCGATTCATCATGATCTTCAAAATTATCGTGCATTTTTTGCCTCCGATGGGAAAGAGGTGAATGAGGTCATTACATAAATACTTCCAGTAACAAATCCTGCAATATTGCTCCGGAAAATAACACTTAGTAATGCCTGGAGAAGCCTTTTACAAGCTAAAATAATCTATAGCTGTAGGAATGGTCGCCAGGACATTCTTCTGTGGTGGCTGGCTGGTTTCCGGAGGGAAATTTTAACCATAAAGAAAGAGTAATAATATCAGAGTGAACTTGTCAAGATTTGAGTGGTTTATATCGTCTGCTCTTTTTCCTGAACTGAGGCTTTTACTTTGCGTCCGGGTATGGAATAATCCCCCGATAATCTGAATTGAAAGGCTAAAAAGAATATGATGGCGCAGAAAGAACAGGTCTACTTAATTGACGGTTCCTCTTATATTTACCGTGCTTACTTTGCCATTCGGCATCTGTCCAACTCCAAAGGAGAGGCGACTAACGCTGTGTATGGTTTTACCAATATGCTGCTTAATTTGTTGCGTGATAAGCAGCCGGGTCATGTTGCGGTTATTTTTGATAGCAAAGGTCCAACCTTCCGCAAAGAGTTGTATTCCGAATATAAAGCAAACCGTGCGGCAATGCCCGATGATCTGGTGCCACAGATTCCTTTAATTAAAGAAGTGGTCAAAGGGTTTAACCTGCCAGCTCTTGAAAAGCCTGGTTATGAAGCTGATGACATTATCGCAACCCTGGCCAAACGCTATGTTGCCGAGGGTTATCAGGTGACCGTTGTTACCGGTGATAAAGACCTGATGCAGATCGTCAGTGATGACGTTCAGCTGCTCGACACCATGAAGGGCAAAGTCTCCCGGCGCGAAGAGGTTATCGAGCGGTTTGGGGTTCCCCCAGAGCAGGTGTTAGACATTCTTGGTCTGGCTGGTGATACCTCTGATAACATCCCTGGTGTTCCTGGTATTGGCGAAAAAACTGCCAGTACGCTGATTAAAGAATTTGGCGATATCGAAAACCTGCTAGCTAATATCGATAAGGTCAAAGGCAAAAAGCGTCAGGAAAATCTGCGTGAGTTTGCTGATCAGGCGCGATTATCACGCAAATTGGCTGACCTGGTTTACGATCTCGATATCGAAGTGAGTGCTGAAGATATCGTTGTCGAAGAGCCGAACCGCAAAGTGCTTGAAGAATTATTCAAAACCCTTGAGTTTCACAAGCTACAGCAGGAATTTGCCGCAGAGAAAGAAACCGTTAAAGTTGATACAGACTATGTGACGGTCGCAACAGAAGCCGAACTTGATAGCTTGGTTGCCGCCTTAAAAGAGGCAGGAACCTTTGCTTTTGACACCGAAACGACCAGCCTGAACGCTGTTCAGGCCGAACTTGTCGGTCTGTCCTTTGCCATTAAAGCACACCATGCCTGGTATGTACCGGTCGGGCATCGTTATCTGGGCGTGCCTGATCAATTACCCCTCGATCTAGTTCTAAGCAAATTGAAGCCTCTTTTTGAAGACCCTGAATTGGGCAAAATTGGTCAGAATATTAAGTATGATGCCCTGGTGTTACGTAACGCTGGTGTCGAACTGGCGGGCATCAGCATTGATACGATGGTGCTCTCTTATGTTTTATATCCAGAAGCAAAATCTCATGGTTTAGATGCTTTAGCGCTGGAGCATGTCAATCACCGTATGATCCCTTATTCCGAAGTTGCTGGTACGGGGAAAAATCAAATCTGTTTTTCCGAAGTTGAAGTTGAAAAGGCCGTTCAATATGCAGCGGAAGATGCCGATATTACCTGGCAGCTGGCCGAGAAACTGCTGGCAGAATTGCCCGAAGGCGAGCTGTCCGATCTCTTTTATCAGGTTGAAATGCCGCTGGTGGATGTGCTCATTCGCATGGAGTGGAATGGTATTCGTCTTGACGCTCAGTTTCTTGAAGGTCTTTCTGGTGAGATGGGCGAAAAGCTCACCGTTCTGGAAAAAGATATTCATGAGCTGGCGGGCGGTCCCTTCAATATCAATTCACCTAAACAGCTTGGCGAGGTTCTGTTTGAAAAGCTGAGTCTGCCAAAAGGGAAAAAGACCAAGACAGGTTGGTCGACAAATGTTGAGGTGTTAACCGCGTTGGCAAGTGAGCATGAGATTGCGGAAAAAATTCTAGAGTATCGTTCTCTAGGCAAGCTGAAAAATACCTATAGTGATGCACTGCCCAAGTTGATTAACCCTGCGACCGGGCGCTTACATACCTCGTTTAATCAGACTGTAACCGCAACAGGCCGTCTTTCTTCCAGTGATCCTAACTTGCAGAATATTCCGATCCGAACCAGCGAAGGGCGACGCATTCGTGAAGCCTTTATTCCTTGCGAGGATTGGACTCTGTTGTCAGCTGATTACTCCCAGGTTGAGCTGCGGGTAATGGCGCATATGGCAGATGTCCCAGGCTTGAAAGAAAGTTTTGGCGCCGGGGAAGATATTCATAAGCGAACCGCCAGTGAAATATTTAATGTCTTTCCAGAACTTGTGACCGACGAAATGCGGCGTCAGGCGAAAACCATCAACTTTGGCGTTTTGTACGGTATGGGGGCGTTCAGTCTAGGCAAAGACCTGGGCATCAGCCGTGCCGAAGCCCAACAATTTATCGATCACTACTTTGAGCGTTATCCGGCGGTATTGCAGTATCTGGAAGCGAAAAAAGAAGAAGCGCGCGAAAACCAGTATGTAAAAACCCTGCTGGGCCGCCACTGCGCTATTCCCGAAATCGCCAGCAAAAACGGAGCCGTGCGTGGCTATGCTGAACGCAACGCCATCAACTACCCGATCCAGGGTAGTGCTGCCGATATTATCAAAGTTGCCATGGTCAATATTGATCGTAAACTGCGCGAAGCAGGCCTGCAAACCCGCATGCTTTTACAGGTACACGATGAACTGGTCTTCGAATCTCCTGCTGATGAAGTCGAACAGGTGCGCGAGCTGATTCAAAGTGAGATGGAAGGCGCTGTGCCGCTTGATTTACCTTTGAAGGTAGAGCTGGGAGCCGGGAATAATTGGGCCGAAGCTCATTAAAGGTTCACCTGCGTTTGGTACATAAATATGTACAGGTAGTTTTTTGCTAAACAAAAAGCCGCAATTTCTGGAGTTTGCTACACTCCCTTGGTTGCGGCTTTTTTTGTTTGAAATAAAGTTTATAATTTTGGTCGGGATAAAACTGTATATCACGCAGGGATGTTTTTCAGAAAATTGTCAGATTTGTTTGATATTATTAGGAAGTAGAAAATTTTGACAAGAGCCAGCTGTGTTATAACACAGCTAATATCACGTATATTACATGTTAGGTCTCCAAAGAGAGAACAGCAAATGCCCAAATATAATCGCGACTACTTTGCTGATATTGCCTACTTTATCATTAACTTCATTGCTGTTTTGGTTGGCATAGGTATTTTGGGTTGGCAAGTTTATTACTGGCTTAAAAATGGCGTTTGGGCAAATTTGCCCCTAGCATTAGCCTTTGAATATTTTGGATTTAACTTGAATCCTATATTTAACCCTGTCGATTGGCACGGTCTTGCAAAAATAGCAGCCTGGCTGCTCAACTGTCCTTTGGCCATGGGGCTGCCAGCCTTAATCTGGCTATTTTCAGCAACAGTAAAAGAGTGGCTCAAAACTGAAGACAAGAACAAAAACAAAGACACTTAAAAATAGATTTATTTGTAACTTTCTATTTCAAGTTATTAAGGTATAAAGGAATTATTATGAAATGCACTCTTTTTCTTTATCTTTCCGTCACACTGCTCACCGCATTAAGTGGCTGCAAAACAAACGATGAAGTTCAAAACCTAAGGGAGCAGGCTTACAACCAAGGTTATTACGATGCAATTGACTGCGTTAAAAGAAAAGGCGGTTCTGCCTCCAAGGCAGCAGATATTTGCGAAAATGAATAATATCTCTGTACCCAACACGGTATTCAACAACGAAGGATTGCTAATCATGAAACTATCAGAACTTCAAAATGAATATAAAAATGCCGGGAATGGCTGGCTTCGTGCAGCATTTGGAAGCATCGTTCGTAGACATTACGATGAAATTAAAAATATGAGCCCAGGTGAGCGAAAGCAATTTGTAAAATCACTCGGGGCGCCAGAAACCTACATGACAGAATTAAGTAAAGAACTTAAAGGGGTTGAGTACGACCGCTTTTATTTCAAGAATCAAGCCTAACACTTATCAGGCCCCCGGCCGTCAAGAGTAAAGAATAGCGTTAACGCAAAAGATTCACCTTTTCGTTCTTTGACAAGCGACTGATCTACTGACAACCCTCCGGTTTCTGACTTGGGCTTTGCAACGGGCTGCAGTGACGATCCTGCTCCCAAACACTTATCGAGGCTCTTTACACAGGGCCCGGACCTTTGGTTGCATCCTATTGCCCTGCCACCTGGAAACACGTACGGACCCTGGTGCCGTTCCAGTCAAAATGGCGGGCTTCATCTCTTACACCGATGATCCCAGTTAGTTACGGAATCGGGTCAGGGGCAGAACCGGCGCGGGCCGTGTTCGACCATCGCGCAAATATATGTGGGAGCGAGACGGACCTCCAATCAAACGCAAGCAGCTGAATGAAGTGTCATAATCACCGGGCCTTGAGGCGGGCTTTTCATCCCAGAAGAGTCTTCCATCGGCCCGTAAACGATCTTGCTTGCCGGATTTCGCCAGTTAGACGGTCAGGCTGATCCGCCTCCTCCCGATCAGGTGCGCAGGAATAACTCCTGATTGAAAGGCACCTGATTTTTCAGCATGTAATAAACAGCACGGCCAAGTCTGGCGGAAAGAATCGCCAATGCTTTGCCCTTTCCGTGTCTGCTGGCCATTTTCTGTAGAACCTGTTGCAGTGGTTTATTCCCTTTGAGCATCAGGATGACAGCTTCACCAAAGGCCCAACGCAAGTGAGCGTTGCCAATTCGTTTACCGCTGTGTCCATAAGATTTACCGTTTGACTCCTTGGCGGGTTTAACCAGCCGGCAATAAGAAACAAAGTCCTGGACGCGGGGGAAACGCGCAATGTCCTCAATTTCGTAAAGCATGATCATCGACAGAATGCGACCGACTCCGGGAATAGATTTCAAGAGCGACAAACTGACCGGATCGTGGCTCATAGCAACTTTTTCTAATTGCCGTTCCAAGACCCCGAGAAGCTGGTCATAATGTTCAATGGTTGCCAGATCAATTTCGATCATCCCGCGGACAATGGGATCTTTAAACTTTTGCGGCAACCCTTCACGGCGATTGGGCTTGGCGACATATCCCAACGGCTCAGGTAAGTTATATTGCGAAGCCGTATTCTGAATATGGGCGATCAGTTCACCACGTTTTCGGGCCAGATGGTTGCGCCGCCTGAGCAGATCACGGGTGGCCCGCATCTTTTTCGGATAGGTGTAGGCCAACGGAAAAGTCCCGCCACGTAGCAATACAGCAATCTTGTGAGAATCGATTTTATCATTCTTGGCTTTGCCGCCATGAATGGCTCGCATGTAGAGCGCATGACCGAGAACAAACGGAATGTCTTCGTCAGCACAGAGATCGGCCAGCCAGTACCAGGTAAACATGCATTCGCAGCCGACCACCAGGCCATCACGGTAAGGCTTGATCAGTCGTAAGAAAGATTTTGGTTTGGTCGGGATGTTATTATGAACAACAATGTCACCGACGGAATTCAAAATGCAGACGTACATGGCGTCAGCATGCAGATCGATACCGCAATAAAACTGATGCTGTTTGGTGTAAAATCTCATGGTGCAGGCTCCTTTCTTTGAGGGTTAGGTATTCTCAAAGGATAGCGGATGGTCCGCTATCTATGGAGGGGGCCTGCACTAGTATCACAGAAATCAACCGGACGGAAAATAGCTCTGCAAATATTCGAATACTTCGGTGGTACTCGCAAGTTCGCGTCGCCGCCGGTTATCCAAGCCGTTAAGCCTTACGTGAACTTTCGTAAACTTAAGTCTCCTATTGACCTGTTAATAATTATCCCGTATTTTGTTTTTCAAACAAGATACAGCATATGGAGGCGATATGAAAAAAATCGGTATTGAGGTTGATGAGGAAGTTTTTAATTATCTCCAACAAAATGCGAAACCCTTTATTGATACGCCAAACGACGTATTAAGAAGACTCCTTTTCGAAGAGCCTGAAATACCTGATTTTCTTAAAAGAAATAAAACTATAGTCCATGTAACTAAAACCCCACTAGCTCATTTGCCAGAACTACCATCAGGGATTCCAAAGGCGTTAGAGCATACATTACAAGTTATCTACCTTATAAAAGTAGATAAAATGTATCGTTCTCAAGCAACCAATAGGGTAGCAGAACACCACAGAGTCGCTCCGCAGACAGTAATAGATAAATACTGTCGTCAGCTAAAACTAACTGCTGATCAATTTGACTTTTTACTACAAGAAGAAAATCTCGTTAAAATCAAAAATATATTGCTCAAAAAATTTGTAAAAGAAAAACATACAATAGAAAATTATATCGAAAATGAGATCCTGGCTTAACACTACAATCAACCGGATGGAACAAGGCTAGCCGAATTTCGCAAGAAGTCTACTAAACCGAAACGCATGGCCGCCACCGGTTATGCAAAACCGTTGAGGCTGTAGGAAAACCCCAAAATATGCTATATTTACTGCAATTTTATTAAAATTCCTTGGGAGGGTTTTATGGCACGTTTTGTTGATTACAATCCGCACCAAACAGTTCTTTTGCCCATTTCTTTTGAGCAACAAATCCTCCCTGGAACCTTCGAACACACCCTCAACTACCTGGTCGATAACGAACTCGATCTCAGCATTTTCTCGCACAAATACAAAAACGATGATGGTGGCCGACCGGCATATGATCCAGCGCTGCTATTAAAGATTGTTTTGCTCGCTTACGCACGGGGTGTGACAGGAAGTCGCCGTATCGAAGCGCTGTGCCGGGAAAATGTTCTGTTCATGGCATTGGCTGCCGACTGTCGTCCGCACTTCACCACCATTGCTGAATTTATCTCTGGTTCCAGTGCCGAAATTGCTAAACTGTTTCAACAAGTTCTGATGATTTGTGATGACATGGGGCTAATCGGGAAAGAGATGTTTGCCATTGATGGTTGCAAGCTCCCCTCCAATGCCAGTAAGGAGTGGAGTGGTCATCATGATTCATTACGTAAAAAGAGCCGCAAAATCGATAAAGCGGTACGCCGCATGTTAACCGTCCATCGTGAAGAAGACCGTAAAGGTGAGAATGATCACCAGATCCGGCAGAAGCAGGAAAAGCAGATTGCAACCTTGCGTAAAGCCAGTAGTAAGATCAAACGCTTCTTGAGCGAGAATGAACCACGCACAGGCCACAGCGGCAACGAAGTTCAAAGTAATATCACCGATCCCGACAGCGCTAAAATGAAAACCAGTCATGGGGTTATACAGGGGTACGTTGGCGTCGCTGCGGTTGACAGCAAACACCAGGTCGTTGTCAGTGCCGAAGCCTTTGGTCAAGGGCAGGAACATGGACTGTTGGAACCGATGATTGAGCAGATCGACAAAGCTTTTAACGATGATGCAGAGTCCCCATTAAAAGAGGCGAAAATTCTAGCGGACAGTGGCTTTTCCAATCAGAATACCTTGAGTTACCTCGAAGAAAACAACATTGACGGTTACATCGCCGACCATGGCTTTCGCGCCCGTGACCCACGTTTTGCCGATGTTGATCAGCATAGACCGGAACCGGCGAAAAAAGCAGCTATTACAAAACGTTTTGCAGCTGCTGATTTTACAACGGATATTGAGCAGCAGACCTGTGTCTGTCCAGCGGGGAAAAGTCTATGGCTCAAATGCTCTCGGGCCAAGATCCGCGATGGCATCTTTATGCAGTTTATGGGACATAAAGAAGATTGCGACAACTGCCCGTTACGTAGCCAATGTCTGCGCAGCGCCAAACAAAAAGGAGCCCGGCAGGTCAACGTCAAGCTTGAGCATGTGGAAACTAAAAAGAATGGTTGCCTGGAACGGATGAAACGCAAGATCGACAGCAAAATTGGCCGACACATTTACTGCCAGCGACTCGGTATTGTGGAACCCGTTTTTGGTCATATGTGTCAAGCGATGGGAATTAAACGCTTCACTCTCAAAAGCAAAAGTAAAGTCGATAGTCAATGGAAGCTCATGACCATGCTACACAACTTAACCAAGATTCATCGTTTTGGAGCAACTGGGTAAGCAAAGGGAATATTGAGTCAGAAATTGGTCAGAAATTGACTCTATAATGGCTTGATAATCGATAAGAAAGCGCACGATGGATGATTTTTATTTGTGTCGTTGGAGATTTTTTTAAAATTAATATCTGAGCTGTAGAGGTGATTGGTTTTCAGGTTTTCCTACAGACTCGTTATGTGGGTAAATGAATTGAAGATATTTGGAGGGAGATGTGAAGAAGGTAGTCTTTAAGCAGCAGCCGCCATATTCAAGTTGGCATTTTGGAATTATTATATTTTTGGTTGGCATACTAACCGCCTGCGGTGGTGAAAAGCCTCCCACCCAAGAGTCTCCTCCCCAAGAATCATCTAGTTTATTCCAACCGTACTTACTGATTCCAACTGGTTCTGCCCCTGAAGCCGTTGCTATCGGCGACGTAAATGGAGATGGTAGAAATGATGTTGTGATGACTACCTTCTTTTATTTTGACCCTGCTAATGACTACAAACTGTTTGTATTCATCCAGAATATAGCTGGGGAACTTGACCCTCCAGTTGTTTATGACACGGCTGGTGTGGGCGGGCAGTTTCCTTCATCTGTAGCTGTAGGAGACATAGATGGAAACGGTCTAAACGAAGTTGTTGTTGCAAATAACGGTTTGAATATCCAAATTTTTTCGCAGGATGGAGTTGGGGCTCTTTACTCTAGTGCAATTTATCCAACGGAAAACTCCCATAGAGTAAAAATTTCTGACCTTAATAATGACGGTCTGCTTGATATTGTGGGAGCTGGTCCCCCCTCTGGGGAAGTTGACATTTTGTACCAGAATGCGGACGGGTCATTAACTGCACCGACGTCCATAATTGTTGATCGTTGGGGTGGCAATGATCTCGATGTTGGAGACGTTAATAACGATGGACTAACGGACGTTGTCCTTACAAATTCAGGCTGGGCACCGGGGGAAGTTGTCATTTTGACGCAAACGCTGGGTGGGGCCTTCAATGCACCAGTCTATTATGATTTTGGGGCGACATTTGATGGTGACGTGGCGGTCGGTGATGTCACAGGAGATGGGAGAAATGATGTCGTCGTCACCTACGGGGGCAATTTTGGGCAATTTGGTGTCTTTGCTCAAAACAACTCAGGCAGCTTAGATCCCGCAATATCCTATCCAATATATGACATCCCAGAGACGGTTGAAATTCGTGATATCAACGCGGATGGCTTATCCGACCTTATTATTTTGCATGGTGGCTTTGATACGCTAGGCGTGTTTACTCAAAACAATGATGGAACATTGTCGGAAGAAAACTTTTATCCAATGCCCCGTGCAAGTCACTACAACCCGCATGGTTTAGATATTGGAGACATCAATGGAGACGGATCTCCTGATATTGTCGTGGCTTCTTATGACAACCTGAGTGGCCTTGTCGTATTGTATAGTGAATGAATTTTCGCCTCATTGTGGATGTTCTTAACCACATAACAAACTAATGTCTTTAGACAAATCAAGTGATCTTTCACAATAGAAGGCATTATTCTCCCTTAAAGTAGTTATGGGTGTTTAAAACTGGCAATAATGTTTCTTGGGCTCTTCAATCTGAGAGCAGGTCTACCTTATAGGCCATGTTTTAAACGGGTTCGCATCAAGTGACGGTGACGATCAACCTGATCATCTGCTTGGCAGTGACAATTAGATGGCGGTCATCTTGATGCGAAATTGGTTACGGTAAGTTCTGGTTTAGTAAAGTCGTACTAAGCGGCACATTGGTACTGGCTTTCACAGGAAAAAACACGGTCGCGGTCAAAGTGTCCACCCGATTTGTACCACCCGTAGAATAATTTTAAAAACTTCCGCAGCACAGCGGTCATGGCCTTAGTTCCAGACATGCCATGCTCTTTTTCTTTGTATTTTGACCTGTTAGGATTTTGTTTTTTTGCCCCTCTCTTCCCCCATTTCCTTTTTATGTGATATTTTTATATGATGACCGGAATGGTTAACTGCTATTCTACTAATGTCTTTTCGTCTGCATAGAAACGGATATGGTTATGAACTATAAACGCTTTAAAAACCAAGCCAGCTGTCCAGAATTAACCGATGCCCCGGATCTGGGGATGGATAGCGCTACCCTTAAACATGATTTTCGTCGTTATTATACTTATCACCTTGGTCGCGACAAGCACTGTCGCCTGACCCATTATGCTTATGAAGCCTTGGCTCTGACCTTGCGTGACCGACTGATGGAGCGTTGGAAGGAAACGCGTTACGCATATGAAGAAAGCGATTGCAAGCGGGCATATTATCTGTCCCTCGAATTTTTGATGGGCCGTTCTCTTGGTAATGCAATTCTCAACCTCGGTTTGGAAGATGAGCTTACGCAATCGTTGAGTGATGTCTGCCTGGAATTGGAAGAGTTGGAAGATATTGAGCCGGATGCAGGTTTGGGTAATGGCGGCCTGGGGCGCTTGGCTGCTTGTTTTATGGATAGCTGTGCGACTTTACAGTTACCCGTTCAGGGCTATGGCATTCGCTACGAATACGGCATGTTCCGCCAGCGGATAAAAAATGGTTACCAGGTTGAAGAGCCTGATCACTGGTTGTCTTCTTCCAATCCGTGGGAAATGGAGCGTCCCGAATACCGTCAGCGGATTAAGTTTGGCGGACGTAGTGAATTTTATAATGACGCATCCGGCCGCTTACGTGTGCGCTGGGTCGATACCCGCGATGTCTGGGCTATGCCTTACGATGTTCCTGTCCCTGGTTATCGCAATGGAACGGTGAATACCCTGCGGTTGTGGAAATCGGTTGCTACGGAAGAATTTGACCTGGAAGATTTTAATCAGGGGGACTATGCCGGATCGGTTGCTGGCAAAAATGAGGCAGAAAAAATTACCATGGTTCTTTACCCAAATGATGCCAGTGAAAATGGGAAAGAACTTAGATTGCGCCAACAGTACTTCCTTGCTTCGGCCAGTTTGCAGGATGTGGTTGACCGGTGGGTTGTTATTAGAGGTCACGACTTAAGTGACTTTGCCGAAAAAAACAGTTTTCAGCTAAACGATACCCACCCCAGTTGTGCGGTTGCCGAGTTGATGCGGATTCTGCTTGATGAACGTGGCCTCGATTGGGAGAGTGCCTGGGATATAACCTCGCGGACTATGGCGTATACCAATCATACCCTGTTACCAGAAGCGCTGGAAAAATGGCCGGTGCGCATGTTCCGCTCTTTATTGCCACGGCTACTCGATATTATTTACGAAATTAATGCCCGTTTTCTGTCTCAAGTTGCTCAAAAATGGCCGGGTGATCATGAACGTTTAAAGCGTATGTCCCTGATTGAAGAAGGGCCAGAGCCGCAGGTGCGTATGGCGTATCTGGCTATCGTTGGCAGCTTTTCCGTTAATGGTGTTGCCGAACTGCACTCGAAGCTTTTGCAAGAGGGTTTGTTCCGCGATTTCTACGAACTGTGGCCAGAAAAGTTTAACAATAAGACCAATGGTGTTACTCAACGGCGTTGGCTGGCTTACAGTAATCCTGGGTTAAAAGCTCTGATTGATGGCAAGATTGGACCTGAATGGGTGACCGATCTGGATCAATTGCAGAAGCTTAGTGACTATGTTGATGACAGTGCTTTCAGGGAAGACTGGCGGCGGGTGAAGTTTAATAACAAACAACGCCTCGCTGAAATGGTTAAAGAGGACTGTGGTGTCGAGTTCAATCCCGATGCGTTGTTTGACGTTCAGGTTAAGCGGATTCATGAATATAAACGTCAGCTATTGAATATTCTTCATGTCATTCATCTTTATGATCGTATCAAGCAGGGGGATATCGACAACTGGACCCCACGTTGTGTCTTGATCGGTGGTAAAGCGGCACCTGGGTATCAAATGGCCAAGTTGATTATTAAGTTGATTAATAATGTAGCGACCCTGGTGAATAATGATCCTCAGGTTGGCGATCTGCTTAAGGTTGTCTTCTTGCCAAATTACCGGGTTTCGGCCATGGAGGTTATCTGCCCGGGAGCGGACCTGTCTGAACAAATTTCCACCGCAGGGAAAGAAGCTTCCGGCACCGGAAATATGAAGTTTATGCTCAATGGTGCTTTAACTATTGGCACTCTCGATGGCGCAAATATTGAAATAAGAGAAGAGGTTGGCGATGAAAATTTCTTCCTCTTTGGCCTGACCGCAGAAGAGGTTGAAAGCTGTCGTCAGTCTTATGACCCGAAAAGCATCATTGCAGCAGACGATAACCTGAAGCGGGTTATGCATCTGTTAAAAAGCGGTCATTTCAGCCAATTTGAACCACGAATATTTGAACCTATCGTCAATGCTATTGAAAGTCCAAGTGATCCATGGTTGGTTGCGGCTGATTTTGCTGATTATATCACTGCTCAACAGCGCGTTGCCGAAGCTTATCAGGATCAGGAAAACTGGACTCGGATGAGTATTCTGAATACGGCTTGTGGTGGCAAGTTTTCTACTGACCGTACTATGTTGGAATATAATCGTGATATCTGGCAATTGCCCCAGGTCGGACCTATAGATGTCCCTGAAGGAGATGGCGACCCCGTAATTGTTGAAGAACCAGTTGCGCAATGAAAAAAATGGCCCTGTCTCTGCTGAGCAGGGCCATTCCTAAAGCTTATGGGTGCCTATAGGCAGCGATCTTCCGCCATGCAGAATCTGCTGATTGTACGTTAGCAGTAGATCGCTCTTCTTAAGAATGCCAATCAGCTTTTGCCCCTGGTCGCTGACCACAGGCAAGGTTGATATCTGCTTCCCTTCGAAAATTTCAAAAGCAGTCTCAAAATTATCAGTGGGGCGTAACACAATCACCCGGTCAGTCATAATTTCGGAAGCTACAACCAGGTCTTTCAGCTCTGCGGCTTCAGCAATAAAACTTCGCAGATCACTCATTGAGAGAATGCCCAATAATTGTTGCTGATCATTGATGACCGGAAAATGTGGATATGATGAATTTTCTGCGAGTTCGAGGATATCGCCCAGCGTGGTGTTTGGTTTGATGGTTTCAAAGTCTGTTGTCATGTAGTCACCAATCTGCAGGGCGCGAAGCAGATTGACGTCGTGACCGCGGACCATTTTAACGCCCCGACTGAGCAGTTTGGTTTCGTAAATGGAATAACCGTAATATTTTTGCACCGTCATCATACTGATAATGCAGCAGGTCATAAGTGGCAGAATAATTTCAAAGTTGTAGGTCAGTTCAAAAATTGTGAATATCGCAGTTATCGGCGCAAGAGTTGTGCCGGCAACAACCGCTCCCATGCCAATCAGGCTATAGGCGGCGCTGGCTTCGCTATAGGCAGGGAAAAAAATAGTGATGACGCTACCAAAGATCGCACCAAGCAGTGATCCCAAAACCAGCGATGGCGCAAATATTCCACCAGAAAACCCAGCTCCTACACTGGCTGCAGTGGCCAGCAACTTAAAAGCTAAAATAATAAATAGAAGGTTCAGAGATATCTGGTTGGTTAACGCCAGATTGATCGATTCGTAACCTACTCCCAAAATATGTGGCCAATAGATAGCTAAGGCTCCAAGTAACGTCCCTGCAAAGGCTGGTCGCCAGGAAAGGGGTACGCTATAACGGTTGAATAACCGCTCGATTTTTGAAATGCTGCGGATGAACAGGATTGATACCCCACCAGCGCAGAAGCCAAGAAGCGCGTAAAGGGGTAGCTCGAAATAGCTGGCTAATGAAAACGCCGGAACGGTAAAGGCTGGTAAATTGCCAAGAAAATGATGCGATATAACAGTTGCTGTTACCGCCGATATTGCGATATGGCTCAAATAACGTACCTGAAAGTCGACGAGGATAATCTCTGCGGCAAAAAGCATTCCTGCCATCGGGGCATTAAATGTTGCAGCGATTCCTGCCGCCGCACCACAGGCTAGAAAAACACGTTTCCATTCACTGTTCAGCCCAATCACCTGGGCCAGCGCCGAGCCGACTGCTGAACCAATATGAACAACAGGTCCTTCACGTCCGACTGAAGCACCGCAACCGATCGATAACGAGGTAAAGAGAGTTTTAAATAGCGCGGTGCGATAATGGATTGTACCACCTCTGTTTACGACCGCTTCAATCACCTCGGGCACACCAGCACCCCGCGTCTCTGGACAGAAGCGGCTCATGAGCGGGCCAACGATCGCCCCGCCAATAACCGGAATAAGCAGAATCAGGTACCAGGGATAAACTTTAGCAACGTTTAACATAGCAAAAGCATCGGGCCAGAACAGATCGGTGGTTAAAATCAGCAGGTAACGAAAGGCAACCGCCAGAGTCCCGGTGAACAGGCCAATGACAATGGCGACAATCAGCAGGGCCATCAGATGTTCTCGGTCGCGGTCTGTTGTCCATTTTAGTGGCATTCTTTACCCCACCGGGAGAAAACTTAATAAAGCAGGTCAACTGGTCGATATATAAACATGAGGAAAAAGTTTATAAAAATTATGTTGGTAGTCATAAATGTCGTTTTCATTTATAGTTAAGCATAATTAGGCGTTATGGCAACAATTAGAACTTGTGGTTTTATAAGAGGTTTGTTGAAGTGGCATTGGTTTATGTTGAAGATCTTCATCCCGGAATGGTTTTAAAGAGTCATTTATGCTCTCCCTCCGGGCGACTTATCCTGGCTGGTGGTAGTCCGTTATACGAATCTGCTCTGAATGCACTCAGTACCTGGGGGGTGATTGAGGCTGATATTGATGAAGCGACTTTCAGTCCAGAGTATGGTAACAAACAACGTTTATTGAAACCTTTTAAGGATCGTGCTGAGAAGATTCTTGCGCGCCGTTTAGCTTTCAATAACATCAGAAATGAGCCTTTTGCGACTTTAATGCGTCACCTGATTCATCGAGATGCTTGTCGTTTGCAGGCTGGAAGATCTGAAACCGTTCTTTCGCCGGTCATTGCCCCGGCAACTAAGCGAGAAAATCCCGTTCCCTTAAATCTGCCGCAATTAATAAGCGGTGTCAGTGAACTCTTCTCCATTCCACTGGTTTTTAGTCAGATTGTCGAATTGCTTAATGATGACACTTTATCCGTTGCCAAACTTGCTCAGGTTTTTGATAAAGATCCGGGTTTGAGTGTTAAGCTGCTACGGATGGTTAACAGCCCTCACTATGGATTGTCTAATAAGGTTGATTCTATTCAGCGGGCCATCTCATTGTTAGGGACGGATGAATTGAGGAAGCTCTCTTTAGGGCGCAGTCTGATCAAAGATTTTTCCGATCTGCCTGCAGGGCTGCTCGACCCGGAGCAATTCTGGCGGCATAGTATCCGCTGTGGTCTGTTCGCTAAAAATCTGGCTGAAATGACCGGAGCTGATCATCCCCAGCAGTATTTTACCGGTGGTTTGTTACATGATATCGGTCGCTTGACCATGATTGAGCGCATGCCAGAGTTGTATTATGCCGCAGTTATACAGGCCCGCCAACAACAACAATCGATGCATCGTGCAGAACAGGAAATTCTAAAGCTCGATCATGCATTAGTCGGGCAGTTTCTTGGTGAGCGCTGGGGACTTGATACTCCGCTGCTGCGCATGATTGCTGGCCACCATTCTCCACGTTTGGCAAACTACTCGCAAGAATCCTGTATTATGCATGTTGCCGATATTTTTGCCCATGTGAGCGGCGATGAATTGTTGCTGGTCGAAAGTGCTCCAGAGGTTCAGTCCAAAGCATGGCAAGAGCTGTCTTTCCCTCCGGCAATGATTGCCCCGTTATTAAGTCGGGTGGCAAAAGAATTCAAAGCGACAATGGATACTTTTTTCTCCTCTGTCGATGAGCCGACTACACGGGTAGCTGAATCCTGATCATTCAACTTCCGTCTCTTGTGAATGATACTTGCATCGTATGCGAGGTATCATTTGACCTTAGCTTTGGTCTCCTTTTTGATTGGGACTGTCAATTTTTTTCCTGTCGCGGTAACGATTCCAGCCAACATGCCATTAAAGACAAAATGATGGAATGGCATGACCGCATACCAGTAACACAGTCCCATTAAGCCACGAGGTAAAAAATAGGCTTCCTGATGTAATTCGATTCGTTGGTCATCGAGTTTGTTCAGGCGAAATTGTAACACTGCCTGTCCGGGTAATTTCATTTCAGCGACAAGCATTAAAAAGCGATTTTCCTCAACGGCGACAACGCGCCAAAAATCAAGAGCATCACCAGGGTAGAGCTCGTCTGCATTACGCCGGCCGCGACGTAGCCCGACGCCACCACACAGTTTATCTATGAAGCCGCGCAGCCGCCATAGCCAGTCGGCATAATAATAACCGACATCTCCGCCAAGCCGCTTGATTGCAGGCCAGATCTCTTCTGGCTGCCCTTTTAGGGATATGCTGCGACTGTCCTTAAAAACGTGCCCACCAGCCCACTCGGGATCACCCTCAATCCGCCATTCAGCGGGTGGTGTCCGACCTGAATCAGTCCAGGTTGTCTCTATACTATGTTGTCGGATGCGCTCAAGGGCCAGGCCCATGGCTTTACGAGCATCGAAAAGCTCCTGTGGAATAATTCGGCTAATACGATGTTCCCGGCAGATGACAGGATTGCTTAATCCTTCCGCCAGAGGTCTGGCGATCGCTGCGGGAACAGGGGTGACCATATGAATCCAGTATGAACTTAACCGTGGGGTTAATACCGGAACAGGGATGATCCAGCGTTTTTTTAAGTTCGCCTCCTGGGCATAAATTTCCATCAACTCTCGATAGGTGTAGATATTTGGCTGGCCAATATCGAATGTTTGACCTCTCGTCTCCGGATGTTCCAGGCATTGAATCAGATAGTAAAGAACATTACGGATTCCGATGGGCTGACACGGGGTGTTGACCCAGCGGGGGGTGATCATAACGGGCAGGTGTTCAACCAGGTAACGCAGAATTTCGAACGAAGCGCTTCCAGAGCCAATTATCATTGCTGCGCGTAATGTCGTGACTGGTACAGAGCCCTGTTGCAGGATGTGACCGACCTCTGAGCGTGATTGTAAATGATGGCTTAATAACTGACTATCGTCTCCCAGACCACCCAGGTAAATTATCTGCTCAAGCTTATTCTGTGCTGCTGCAGCGGCCATATTGGTAGCGGCACGACGATCAGTGGCGGCAAAGTCAGCGACATCGGGGCGCATGGAGTGAATCAGATAATAAGCAGCCTGACAGCCTGCCATAATTTCGGTCAGAATGTTCAGGTCAAGAATATCTCCGCCGTAAATGGTTAACTGAGGGTGAGCGGCCCAGGATCGGCCAGATATTTTATTTGGATTACGTGCCAGAGCCCTGACGCTAAAACCTTGTTCAAGCAGGCGCGGAATCAGTCGGCCACCAATATAGCCTGTTGCTCCGGCAACAAATATTGTTGCTTTAGGGGATGAGTCGGTCATTTTAACTCCCTTGTCAGCGGGTTAACACAACGCTATTCTTTATCTTGAATAATTCACAGGGGTTGCTGTGACAGGTTCGCACGCCCTATGTTAGTGTAGTGCTATAAGAATTTATTATAGCGGGTTATTCTGTCAGTATGAAGTCACTGTAGACAAATACATCCTTGAGGAAGGTTATAAAGATGGAAGAGAAAATTCGTCTGGGGGTTAGTGCCTGTTTGTTAGGGGCTCAGGTACGTTTTGACGGTGGCCATAAGTTGGATCGTTATCTGCGTGATACGCTGGGGGAATATGTCGATTACGTTCCCGTTTGTGCCGAGGTAGAGGTCGGCTTGCCGACACCACGTGAAACGCTGCGGTTGAATAAAGGGGAGGGCGATCAACCTCGTCTTGTCTTTAATCGCAGCGGCGATGATATTACTGAGCGCATGGAGGAGTTTTCTATACAACGAGTGGTCCAGCTTGAGAAAGAGGAGCTGGATGGCTTTGTTTTTAAATCTAAATCTCCGAGTTGCGGCATGGAACGGGTCAAGGTCTACGATCATAATGGTGTGCCGCAGAATGTCGGTGTTGGAGTATTCGCAAAGGCTTTTCAGGATCATTTTCCTCTATTACCTGTCGAAGAAGAGGGACGCCTTAACGACGCCAAACTAAGGGAAAACTTTATCACCGCCATATTTACTTTACGACGTTGGCGGCAGTTGCTGAAAAGCGGAACAGGTGTCGGTGGGTTGGTGACCTTCCATAGTCAGCATAAAATGCTGATATTCAGCCATAGCGAGAAGATTTACCGGGAAATGGGTAAGCTGGTTGCCAACGGTGGCGGGTTAGATGAAAAGGAATTGTTTGTCCAATACCTTGAACTGTTGCAGAGCGCATTGAAGAAAAAGACTACGGTCAGCAAGCATATCAATGTTATGCAACATATTATGGGGTATTTTAAAAAGCAGCTTGATAGTGATGAAAAGCAGGAGATCCTTGAATTGATCGATAATTACCGTCAGGGGCTGGTGCCTTTGATTGTACCACTGACGCTGCTTAATCATTTTGTGCGTAAATATGATGAGCCCTATTTAAAGCAACAGGTTTATCTTCAGCCGCATCCCAAAGAGCTTAAATTGCTTAATCATGTGTGAATTGCTCAATGAATAACAGGCAAGGAAGGTAACATGGATCAGCCAGGATCACTTATTTCAATTATCAGTCTCGGTATGGGCGCTGCCTGGGCCAGTGGTTTAAATCTTTATGCAACTATTCTGGTGCTCGGTGTGCTGGCGGGAAATGGTTATATTGACTTGCCACCTGATCTGATGGTGTTAACTGATCCATTGATCCTGTTCGCTGCCGGAGCTATGTACCTGGTTGAATTCTTTACTGATAAAGTCCCGGGTGTCGATAGCGGCTGGGATCTGTTACATACTTTTATTCGCATTCCGGCAGCGGCTGCTTTAGCTGCCGGAGCGGTTGGAGAGGTCAGCACTGTGGTGTCATTGGCGGCAGCGCTGGTCGGTGGTACTGTGGCGGCTGGAACCCATGCCACCAAGGCGGGCTCTCGAGCGTTGGTTAATACCTCTCCGGAGCCTTTTAGTAACTGGTTTGTTTCTCTTTCCGAGGATGTACTGGTGGTGGCGGGCTTATGGACTGCCTTACAGCATCCTATTCTTTTTCTCTGCCTACTGGTGCTGTTTGGCCTATTGGTTCTTTGGCTACTGCCTAAAATTTGGCGGGCTTTACGGAGCCTTTTTTCTTCTCTGTGGCGCTTTATCTCTCCGGCTCGAAATGAACCGGAGTTGGTTGTTGCAATACCGATGGAACAGGGGAGTGATGCGCCAGGTGCAGAACAGAATAAGCTACTGGAATAATCTGTCATAGCTAGTTTCCATCCGGAAACTCTAAATTGAAACTTTCAAGTTTTCAGATTGGAAACGAGCAATTTTCGTTGTGGTAAGGAAATCAAGGGCTTGTGCTTAAGACGTAGTACTTTACGTCGCACAAGCAAGTCCGCAGATTGACACAGCCACGGCGGAAAAGGGCCGTTTCCGGAAAAACTAGCTAAAGATGATGTCTGATAGCCATTTGTGTTGAATGGGTAGAATAAGCAGTAAGTCAGCCGTTAACGGGAACAGAAATAAATTCAGCGTGTTGGTTGGCGCGGCGCTCCGAACCCTGAAATGGTTTCTGGTGAAAATCGCGGATAGGACCATCAATAACATTGACCCAGTGATCTCGCCGTCGGAATTCCTGAATTTCCCCTAAATACAATAAAATATCAAGAAACTTTGGATCGACCATATCTTCCTGACCATTTTTATAAACGACATGAATTTTCACGCTACTCCTCCTTGTGGCCTTGCTCTGACCTTAAAAAGAAATGTGTGCGAGGAACTCTCTCTATTCAGCCTTTATGTTGTGGCTCGATGGTGTGATTTAAGACAAGCAACAATCTTATCATAAATTTTTTCGGATGCCATCGGTCGTTACAAATTGCTTCCAGATAAAAACAGAAATACCTGTAGCGTTATGTGTTTTTACTCTGGCAGGTGACCTGTTCAATACAGCTTTTTCTTAAATGTAGAGGCCCCATTGGTCTGGATAAATTGTGTTGGACAGATGGAAACGCAGGCTTGGCAGGAGCCGCAAGAGTTCTGCTCGCCAACATAGCTGATTGCCAGGGCAGGGCCACGACCAAGAAAGGTCAAACGATTATTATCAAGCTTTTGGCAGATGTTAACACACAGGCCACACAGAATGCAGCCAGCCTGCTTGTTGGCATGAGGCACTGATGTTGATTTAGCTGTAGCGGCTAAAGCGGTTAATAGCCGGGTGACGTTTGGGTTGTTGAAAGGGCCGCGATCAAGTAATAACGATGCAGCTACGGCACGGGCGCGTTTAAGGTGTTCCGATTGAGTGCGGATGATCATCCGTTCTGTGGGGGCTAACATGCAGGCGTGTTCTATGTGCCATTTATCCGCCCGGCGTAATTCAACCAGGCACAAAGAACAGCGTCCCTGAGGACTAAGTTTGGGATGATGGCAGAGCTGAGGTATTTTGATTCCGGCCTGATTCAGATTTGCCAACAGGGATTGCTGTGAGTCAACGTCAACGTGTTTATCGTCAATGGTTATCTGCATCTGATTCTGCTTTCTCTCGGCGTGGAGCTGGAACAATACAGGAATGAGGACAAATATCGATACAGGTTTTACAGTGGATACAATGATCCATGTTGAAGACATAGCGACTTGGACCACTGATGGGTAACAGCTCAACGGCTTGAACCGGGCAGTATTTATAGCAAGCCAGGCAGTCGGTACATAGTTTTTCGACAATCGTGTAACGAATCAGATCTTTACATGACAGTGCTGGACACTCACCATTTAAATGATCATTAAACTCAGAGGTAAAATACTTCAATACCGTTAACAGCGGATTGACAGCTGTTTTACCCAGTCCACAGCGGGACGTCGCTCTAATCGTTTCTGCCAGATTGATGATTTCGTTCATGGCGTCAGGGTGTGCCTGATGGCTGATTAGATCAGTGAGTAAGTCATGCAAGCGCTGAAGGCCATCGCGACATAATAAACATTGACCACACGATTCATGGGCCATAAAGGTTGCCAGTTGCCGGGTCAGATCTATCATGCAGCGGTGTTTATTAAGCACCACCAGTCCTCCCGACCCCATCATTGCACCGGTTGTCTGCAACGTTGAAAAATCCAGGGGGAAATCAGAGTAGGGGATCAGGCCTCCAGAGGGGCCACCAATCTGTAACCCTTTAATCTGACCAGGTAACGCGCCACCAATTTTTTCTACTATTGTCTGCGCTGATGAACCCAGGGCGACCTCAATAAAGCCGGTTTTCGGCACATCTCCGGTCAGGCAGAATATTTTTGTTCCCGGGCTATCTGCGGTTCCCAAGCTTTGAAAATTATCGCTTCCTTGGGCAACGATCCAGGGAATATTGGCCAGGGTTTCAACATTGTTGATTACGGTGGGATGCTCGTTCAGTCCTTTTTCTGCTGGATATGGTGGTCTCCTGATCGGTTCCCCACGTTGATTGGACATGATTTGCAGCAAGGAGGTTTCTTCGCCGCAGACAAATGCTCCACCGCTGCGAATAATGCTGACGTCAAGATGGAATTCTGCCGTCAGAATATTTTGGCCTAAAAGACCATAATCATACGCGTCGTCAATCGCTTTTTGGAGGTGGCTGATGGATAGCTCATACTCGTTACGAACGAATATGTAGGCCTGCTGAGCACCGGTTGCATAAGCGCTGAGCATTAACCCTTCCAAAAGCTGATGAGGGTCGCTTTCCAGCAGCGTCCGGTTCATGTAAGCACCCGGATCCCCTTCGTCCGCATTGGCAATAACATAGCGAGTGGGATCGGGCGATGCTGCCGCTAAACGCCATTTATCTGCGGTCGCAAAGCCACTTCCTCCCCGGCCTCGTAAGCGCGCCGCAGCAACCAGATCTATCAGTTCCCTTGGTTTTTTGGTCGCAAGTGCCTTTGCGAGGCTGAAATACCCCCCTGTAGCAACATATTCTGCCAGGCTGGAAGGATCGATTAAGCCACAGTGACGACTGATCCGGCGTTGCTGATGGGCAAAGAATGTCCCCAGGTTAGAATCGATATTGCGTTCGATTTTGAGGTCCTGAAAGCCGAGCAAAAAGCCAGGTGTCTGCTCTTTTAATACTAGCCAGGCACCGTGTTGAAAAGATTGTTTAAGGGCAGTGCGGATAATTGGCCAATGATTGGTTGTGCCGGCTTTACCGAACAGGTAGTGAGTGCCGTCCGGCGTACGTACATCAATCAATGGCTCGGCATAACAGGCTCCGATACAGCCAACATGGTGAAGGTTCGCGACTTCGCTCAAATCTTCTCGTGTTGCGAGTAACTCAGAGCGTAAATCCGCACCAGCGGCAATGCCACATGATGCCATGCCAATTCCGATACGGACTTTATCCGCTGGGCATAACCGTTGTTGACCTGAAATGAACAGATCTCTTAACACCACCGGGACATAAGGAAGCTGATACTGATTAGCCAGTTCCTGCAAATATTTAAATGCAGGTGAAATCCGTTCTGTGTCTGGACTATTTTTTAGTGACGGCACATTCATATGGCATCATCCATTGACTTGTCCTGATCACGTAGTTCCTGAAGGCGATCGGCCGCCTGTTTGGGTTTGATTTTGCCTGTCAGTTTGCCATTAATACTAATGACCGGAGCAAGGCTACAGGCTCCAACACACTGTACTTTTTCCAGGGTGATCAATCCGTCAAGTGAGGTTCCATCCTCATCTAGTTCCAACTCACTGGCAAGACGATTGTAAATGTTTTCTGCGCCACGGGCATAACAGGGAGTACCGCAGCAGACCGATAACAGGTTTTTGCCAGGTTTTTTGGTTCTTAGTGATGTGAAGAAGCTCAAAAGTCCGTGAAACTCGGCAACTGGTTTACCTGTTTCTGCAGCCAGAGCTTCAAGATCCTCTGTCGAAATATATTGTTTGTCATCAATCAGGTCATGAAAGCGGTTTATGACAAAAGTATTATTTGATGGTGGTTTGTTCATGGTTGCTCTCAATCTACAAATGTATGGGGTGTCTTCTGTCCGACAGTTACTGCTCTGTTTTTCTGACTCATGCTGATGTAAGAGCACATTACAAATTGTAGGGGAAATAATTTGTTGAGGGCAAGATGCTGGGAACAATTAAATGCCAAAGAAAATGATCTATTGCTAATTCCGTTAGGTTTTGTTAATAAAAAAACATTGTTATTTCCCTTTTTTTCTAGTATGATTGGCTAGGCTTAATGTTTAGGGATTTTTGATGCTAACAGAAATCAATGGTTTTAAAGGAGTGCTTTGTGAAGATAAGTTTGACCTTTAAGCAAAAGATGGGCTTGGTTCTAATTCTGGCAGTTTTAGGATTTTCATTTCTGACAATCTTGGCTGTTACCGGTTTATCCCGTATGAGTTCGGCAATCGATAAAGCGAACAGCGTGGCGAGAAGCACAGGTGCTGCATCTCAGGTACAGTTGACATTACTTAAAATTGCCGACGACAGCCGTCTTTTAAAGCCTGAAGGTGTGAATGGTTTTTTGTCTTCAATGGATGAAAGCTTGAAAGCTCATAAAGTAAAGCTTGATAAAGAACTGGAAGGAATTCAGGGTTCTGCTCTTGCCGCTGATATTAAATGGATTGAAACGACCGCAGAACAGTTTAAGGAGATTTTAAATCGTTTTGCTGAACTAAAAACGGAAGTTGGATTTACGATTAATGAAGGTCTTCAGGGGGAAGTGCTTAAGAAGAGTGATCAAGTTAAAAAGGAAATCTGGTTTAATTCTTTAAGTGAGCAAATTTTACGGGTACAGCTTGAAGTTACCTCTTATCTCAATAGTGGTGATCCTGAGCAAGGAGTGATTGTTACAAAGGCGATTGCCGGGCTTAAGGCTGATCTGGTCGATAAAGGTCTCGGTGATTTGAAAACAAAGGACGATGTTCTTTTTACGACGCTGATTGATGAATATGCGGAAGTTTTCGGTCGTGTTCTCGGCCCACGGAATGACCTTCATGATGTTGAAGAAAAAATTGCTACCCTGCTTGAAACATTAAAAAAGCGCAGTGTAGTCATGGAAAAGAATGGTAATCTTCTTTTGGAGGATACCTCTACTGCAGCACAAAAAACGCGTAAACTGGCCATGACAATGATGATCGGTGGAGCTATTATTGCGGCTCTTTCTTCTTGTTTAGTGCTGTTTTGGATCGCTTACGATTTAATACGATCACTTAGCACTGCAATCAGGGTCGTTGATATGGTAGCGGACGGCGATATCCAAGTTGATGTTGATACTTCACGCAAGGATGAGATAGGAAAGCTCCTTAGCGCTATTGGGAACATGGTAGAAAAGCTTAAACAAGTTTGTTCTGCATTGGAGTCCCTCTCTGAAGGTGATTTACGTTTTCAGATCGATGTTGATGAAGACAAGAAAGATGAGTTGCGAAAAGCCTTACGAAAAGTACGCGATGATCTCAGTGCAATGGTAGGGCAACAAATAGTCGCCAGTCAGCAGATCTCTTCCAGTAGTGTAAATGTTAGTGATTTTTCTCAGTCGTTATCACAGGGAGCTACAGAGTCGGCAGCATCCCTTGAAGAAATATCCAGCTCATTGAACGAAATGTCGAGTCAGACCAAAATTAATGCCGATAATGCAAGCCAGGTTAATGTCCTCTCAAGTGAAGCTCGTAATGCGGCAGAAGAGGGGAATGCTCAAATGGAGCGTATGGTTGCAGCGATGTCAGATATTAGTGACGCTGGGCAAAGTATTAATAAAATCATTAAGGTTATTGATGAGATCGCCTTTCAGACTAATTTATTGGCTCTTAACGCCGCGGTTGAGGCTGCTAGGGCAGGGCAACATGGTAAAGGTTTTGCCGTTGTTGCCGAAGAAGTCCGCAACTTAGCAGCACGCAGTGCCAAAGCGGCCTCGGAAACCAGTGAATTGATTGCGGGGTCGGTGGATAAGACGAATAATGGTGTTGAAATAGCCAACCAGACAGCGAGCTCGTTAGAACGTATTTATGGTGGTGTTTCTAAAGTTTCTGATCTCGCCGAGGAAATTGCCACCGCATCTAATGAGCAGGCTAGTGGTATCGGACAGATAAATGAAGGTTTGGGACTGATCGATCGGGTTATTCAGCAAAACACTGCAACAGCTCAAGAGAGTGCTGCTGCCTCAGAAGAATTGTCAAGTCAGGCTGCAGAGCTACTGAATATGCTGCAGCGCTTTAAGCTTGAAGATGCACAAAATAATCAGGGAACTTTATACTTAAGCTAATAGCATCAATTTAAAAGATAAGAACCAACACAGCCCGTCGGCAATCAAATGCTGACGGGCTGTTTTTGTTTATTATAATGGCCGCTTTATTATATGGAAATGCCCTCGTTGATCAGACGGGGGCATTTCCCTTGCGGTAAATGAAACAACAAATGGCAATTTTTACTCTATCAGGAAGTGCAATAAGGTTCAATGGAATAAACATAAAAAAGTGGGAAAATATTTTGTTGTGGTTTAAACCTTACTCGTTGGGTTCAGAACTTGGTCGATAGCTTTTTCCAGATCTTCAATGCTATATGGTTTATTGATGAATCCTGCAGCACCGGCTTGAATCGTTTTTTCGACATCATTACTAGTGGAGTAGCCGGTCACAATGAGAGCTTTTTGGTCGGGGTTCAGATCTTTGATGCGCATATAGGTTTCCCGACCATTGATACCTGGATTCATCTGCATGTCGAGTAGAACGAGATCGAAGCTGGTCGTGGCCAGAATATCAAGGGCCGCCTCTCCACTGACGGCACAGCGAACTTGATAACCGAGAAGGCTCAGCATTTCATGAGCGATTTTTCTTAGGATTTCTTCGTCGTCAACGACAAGAATTTTTTCACCGTTTCCTTTTTTCAGGGGCGCATGATTGGTACGGTCCTGTTCTATCTGGGGCTGTTGCTGTGCGGGTAGCAGGATGGTAAAACGGGTTCCTGCTGAAGAACTTTTAACCAGGATGGTGCCATTGTGCTCGCGGATAGAATTCCAGGCTACAGCCAACCCCAGCCCGGTACCGCTTCGCCCCAACCCTTTTTTGGAAAAAAATGGTTCAAAAATCCTATCGATGTCCACGGTTGAAATACCATTACCGCTGTCCTGAATATGAATCGCAATATAGGGGCCTTCAGCGAGGTCTGCTGCTAAGTTGCCAATTTGTTTAGCAGCGATATTCTGGGTTGATATATGGACCTCTCCGTGGTCCTTAATCGCTTCGAAAGCGTTGATAACTAAATTCATAATAGTTTTTTCAATGTGGCTTTTAGAACACAAGCAGGGCCACAGATTCGGCTCAGGCGTGATGATTAAATTAACCTGCGGATAGATTTCCTGCAATTGGTGGGTTTCGGGGGCTTGGCAGTAGTTTTCAATCATGTGGTTGATATTGTTTGGTTGACGAACAGCTGCTGAGCCTCTAGCAATGGTAAGGAGGTCGGCAACAACTGCTGCTGCACGTTCACCTGAGTTTTTAACCATATTGAGAGGGTCTCTTAGCGGGTCATTGGGGGCGAGCTTATAGAGGATCATTTCTGGCAGACTGATAATTCCGGACAGAATATTATTGAGGTCGTGAGCGACACCTCCTGCCATCAGCCCTAATAGTTCCATTTTCTGTGATTGCTGGCGTTTTTCATCCAGTTCCTTCTGTTGCTGTTCAATACGATAGCGGGTTGTCACATCATGACCAATAATGTTGAAGTCATGTATTTTTCCGGTAGCATCGAAATGAAGGTTGACCGAAAGCCACAAATGCGAACTTTCGCCATGGTTGTTGATCATGGTGCACTCGAGGTTGCCACTATCCTGAAAACTGGAGAGCCAGTCGTTCAGGGTCTTTTCAAGGTTTGGCCAGTCTGCTGCACTGATACAGTTCTTCAATGGTTGACCCGTGATATCCGTAACGCTAATTCCGGTTAATTTGGTAATGGTGTGATTGGCATAGCTTATGGTCAGGTTATGATCCAGGCGCAGAACCAAGTTGCTGGTATTTTCAACCAGTTCACGATATTTACGTTCGTTATCACGTAATTCCCCTTCGCGGCGCTGAATAGCAGTAACCATCTGATTGATGCTTTGGGTGAGTTGCTCCAGTTCCAGAAAATCACAGGTTGGTAGGGGATGGGAATAATCACCTTTGGCGATGATGCTGCTCGTCAGCATCACTTTTGTTAAAGGAGTCGCGAATTTTTTAGCGCGATAGTAGGCCAGCAATAACGACAAGCCGATAGCGCAGCAAATGCCGCAGGCAATGATTATTAACGGAATAATCAGGGTGGATGAAAAAATCGTGGATGGAACAGCTATTAGGGATACCCAGCCGATCGTGGCGATATTGTTAGTAGAACCAAAATACTGTTTTCCGCGCCAACTGAACTGGCCCGTCTGTTCTTCTCCCTGCAGTGCTGCGGCGATCAGATTGATGTCGTTCATCATAATGCTTTTGCCCATCAGTTTCTCATCGGGGTGGAAGAGAATAGCACCATTACGGTCAATAACCATAGTGGTAACTGCAGCGTTGCTGAGTTGGGCTATGAAGTGTTCCAGAGATTTAAGATTGATATCCGCAGCCAAAACACGTGGGCCGGAAGGCATGTATAGGGTGACACTTGTTGTTCCGCTGGCCAGGGAGAGAAAAGTGTCGGACCAGACAACGTGCCCCACTGATTTTACCTTTTTAAATTCGGTTTTATGGCCCATTTCAATGCCGAGAATATCGCGGCGATAGCGTTCACGTTGGGCCGGAAGCCCGGCATTAATCACCTTGCCTGTTGCATCGAGAAGATAGATAGATTCGAAATAACCAGATTCTTGAAGATAGTTGTTCAGCAAGTTGGTAATATTGTTTCCATTCGTAGCTGATGGTCTGTCAAGCCGTTTGCTGATCATACTCAGGGTTGCTTGTGGCTGGTCCAAAAACAGCTGGATCTGACTACGGATGCCTCGCGATAGCAGGTCCGTTCTCAGTATGAATTCGCGTTTTTTGTCCTGAAGCATAAACAGCAGGATAAACAGCGCGATGAATAATAACGGAATGAGGCTGATCAGGGCGTTGGATTTAATCAGCGATTTTCGTAATGTTTGAGGCTTTTTCAATGGAATTCCTCGTTAATGACGAATTCACCATTGGCTACTTGCCCCATATATGTTGCATGGGTTGAATCACCGAATTTGTTAAAGCGGATTTTGAATTGCAATCCCTGAAATTCTGCGATTTTCAGTATGGCTTCTTTGAGGCTTTCCTGTTCCTTTTTTTGTCGCAGACCCTGCATAGCAATCTGGGCGGCATCATAAGCATGCAAGGCACCAAAGCCCGGCTCCGTTTTATATAGCTCCTGAAATCTATGCTTAAATGCCAAGTAGTTTGGAGCGGAACTTTTTCGGTTGAAGATCTGTTGGATGATGACCCCTTCAACTGCCTTGCCACCCAGCTGAATAAGTTGTTCAGTAGCAGCCCAGTCAGCCATTGCCAGGGGAACATTCCAACCACTTTTTCTGACTTGCTGACTGATCATGGCTGCGTCAACAGAATTGGCAACGATAATCAGGACGTCGATCTGTTTGCTGCGCATTTGCTCAACCAGAGGCAAAAGCTGAACATTGTCTTTTGAAGTAAAGGTCATATCGACCACTGAACGCGCTTGATTATTGGTAAACGATTCTTTGAACGAATCAACCCAGGCTTGAGTATAAGCGCTATTGCCAAGATCGTAGATAATTCCGGCGTGCCTAATTGATTCTTCGCGGCTGAGGTAGCGAGCCATCATCGCCGCAGAAACATTGGAAACGGTGCAAGTCCTAAGGAAATTATCGTCGATATCTTTAAGGCGCTGGGTTGATGAAGTTGGAGAAATCATGATGGTCGAGGATTTGTTTACCAAGGGCAGGGTTGTCATCGTCATACTGCTGGTGGCATGTCCGATGATAACCGGAACTTTGCGGTTGAGTAGAGAGGAGACGGCACTGATGGCAGTCTCTGGTCGTTGCTGATCATCAAGGGCAATCATTTCAACTTCACGGCCATGGATACCTCCAGCGCTGTTTTGTTGCTCAATGGCGATCTCGACTCCCCTGCGACAGTCGACACCGAGATCCGCATATTTTCCTGTGATCCCGGCGACAAAACCAATACTGACCGGATTTTTCGGGCGTAAGAACCAATAGCCGCCAAACAGGATCAGTACGATCAGGATAAGGACAGTGAAGAGTACCGGTTTCCGAGACATCGCTAGCCTCCTTGTCTTGGTTGTTCCCTGGCTTTTGATTTCTTAATAAACTGAAATACCTTGAATATAATGTGGATGATTAGCCCGTAGAGCAAGTTAGAGTCGCATTCTACTTATCGCTTTAGGCAATAAAGTTTATCAGAAGATTTGAATATGTGATGAATAATTTAACGGTCATGCGCACTTATATTGTATAACAGTGATGTTTTTACTGAATATTTTTGCTGTACTTCAACATGCAATTGGTTGGAAAAACTTCAGATTGATAAGGGGATGATGTTATGAATCTTAAACTGACGGCAAAAGCACGAAAATTTATTCTTGAAAATGGAAACAATGCGACTGTTGGTCTGGATAAACAGGTCTGTTACAGCTGAGGCGGCGCCCAGTCGCGAGACATCCCATCGGTGCGATGGGACCAGCCACAAAAAGAAGAGTTGCAGGATTACGGTATGTTGACCATCGATGGAGTGTCCGTCTATGTTCATCGCGCAATTGTAGGGATTGAAAATGCTCGTATAGACCTGGTTACGGGAGGAGCCGGAACCAAGTTAATTTTTTTCGGTTTTGCAGGGACTAAGTGAGGCAATGGGGCAACTGTTATGGAGATAAAATCGGCCCTCATTCTTTTTGGGAAGAATGAGGGCCGATTTTTTAACTGGAGCCGCTAATCCGATTTGAACGGACGACCTGATCATTACGAGTGAACTGCTCTACCAGCTGAGCTATAGCGGCAACGATTGAGGACTGATTATCTACCGCATATTTTATCAATAGTCAATATTCATTACTGGCATTTTGGGATAGCAGAAAAATCTTGGTGTTTTTGTTGCTCTTAAGGTGGCGCCTAAAGCATAGGCAGCTCTAGGTTTCGTTGCGTAAAGTTTAAACACTCGTCAGTGACGGTGCGCGCTTTTATAGCTTGTCGGTAAGAGCTGCTTAGTTTCTGTCCGGAAAGCGCCCTTTTTCACCAGCTCGGCGTCAATCTGCGCATTTGCTTGATCTGGTAAAAAATTGCATTTTTCCAACTCAGAAACTAACTAGTTGCGATTTAAGTTTCAGGATGGCAACTACTTAGTTTTTATCCCCGTTTCTGTCAATCCCGGTTGTCTTTGTTTCTCAAAATTTAATCAGGATATAAACTGGTGGGGGTAAAGAGATCTCTATTAATGATGAAGACATATATCTGTTATCGCAAATATAGCTGAGAAATCTTCTGTTCATCGGCTTTTGCTAATGGTATTCTCATGTTTAATGAAACAGGCACGATTTAAGCAAGGCCAAGTAGGGTTTGTTTTCCTCTTTTCGAAATAGGTGATTCTATCTATGAGTTCACAATTCCCAGAATTATTTGATTGCTGCGATGCCGCTCCCTATGATGAGGCTTTTTTACCCACTGGTGAGGTTCGATCAACTTATCGAAAGGCGGTCGATTATTTCCGCCAGCTCGGAGATAACGGGACCTCGGATCTGCAACAGGCGGCAGATTTTTCACTGCTTAACCAGGGAGTCACTTTTACTGTTTATTCTGATGCTCGTGGTACGGAAAAGATTTTTCCTTTTGATCTGATGCCACGAATTTTAACCGGGGCTGAATGGCGTCATATTGAAGCCGGAGTTGTTCAGCGTATGACTGCGCTGAACCTGTTTTTGGAAGATATTTATCACGATCAAAAGATTCTCAAAGATGGTGTTGTGCCGACTCACCAGGTGGTTGGCTCAAGCCTTTATTGTAGGGAAATGACCGGTTTGAACCCCCCGGGCGGAATCCATGTTCATATCGGCGGAATCGATCTGATTCGTAATCAGAGTGGTGATTTTCATGTTCTGGAAGATAACCTGCGGGTTCCTTCAGGCGTGTCATATGTTCTGGAAAACCGTATGGTCATGGCTCGTGCCTTGCCCGATTTAATGGAAAATTATCGGGTTCGGCCAGTCGATCATTATCCGGATATGTTGCTGGACAGTCTGGTGTCCTTAACCGACGCAAAAAAACCGACGATCGCAGTTCTGACCCCAGGTATCTATAACTCTGCTTATTTCGAACATTCCTTTTTAGCCGGGCAAATGGGGGTTGAACTGGTTGAAGGGCAGGACCTGGTCGTTGATCAAGACGTGCTCTACATGAAGGCGATTACCGGATTAAAACGCGTCGATGTCCTCTACTTACGGCTTGATACCGATTTTCTCGATCCTCTCGTCTTCAGAGCTGATTCTATTTTGGGTGTTCCTGGCCTGATGAATGCTTACCGGGCTGGTAATGTCGCGTTGGCAAACGCTCCGGGTAACGGGGTCGCTGATGATAAAGCTTTATACGCCTATACTCCCGATATTATTCGTTACTATCTGGATCAGGATCCCATTTTGCCGATTATTCCGACCTATCTTGGTTCTCGCCCTGATGAACTTAAGTATATTTCTGAAAATCTCGAATCTTTGGTTGTGAAACCGACTGATGCTTCTGGTGGCTATGGCCTGCTGGTTGGTTCTCATGCTACGAAAGAAGAGATCGCTGAGTTTAAAACCAAGCTACTGGAACGGCCCGAAGGTTATATTGCCCAACCTATCCAGCAGTTGTCGACTCACCCTTCATTCCTCGAACAAGAAGGCCAGAAGGGCTTCTTCTCCCGGCATATCGATTTGCGTCCTTTTGCGGTTTGCAATGCTGCTGGTGATGTCAAGGTGTTACCAGGAGGGTTAACCCGGGTCGCTTTAAAACGTGGCAGTTTGGTGGTTAATTCATCGCAGGGGGGAGGCAGTAAAGATACCTGGGTGCTGCGTGATAGTCGTCAGGAGGGTGCCAATGCTTAGTCGTATTGCCAGAAATATGTTTGAACTTGGTCAGCAGATTGAGCGGACTGAAAATATTGCTCGTTTGCTCGAAGTTAACGAAAAAATGACAATTCAGGGAGAATCTATTCCTGAAATGGATATCTGGTCTCCATTGTTGGCCGTTACCCGGACTGACGAGCATTATCACCAGCAGTATGAAGAGGTCACCAGACAGAAGGTTATCAATTTTTTGCTTTGGGATACCGGCCATTCTTATTCGGTGGCGTCGTGTCTGTCTCGCGCGCGGCAACTGGCTCGTACTGTTCGTGAACGGATCAGTGAAGAGATGTGGTTTTTGCTCAACAGTACTTATCATGACCAGGGTAAACTGCGGAATATAAGGGAACAACAGGTCTTTAACTGGAAAATTCAACGCTTCTGTAATGCCTTTTATGGCTTAACAAATAATACTATGGTTCATGGGCAATCATGGCATTTCTTTCGGCTGGGTAGCTCTCTGGAGAGGGCCTTGATGACCTGCCGGATTCTGGAAATGAAATATCACATCTTGCTACCTAGTGCCAGCGATGTTGGTACCCCGGTAGATCTTCATCAATGGCAGGGACTTTTACGTTCAGTCTCCGGTTATGAAGCTTATCGGCGTCTTTATCTAGCACGCATAGAACCGGCAAATGTTCTGAATTTACTTTTAACCAATGTTCGCTTTCCACGTTCCGTTCATTACTGTATGCAGCAAGCACATGCTTCCTTTAAAGGGGCCGGCATGTACAATGAAGAACAGTTTAAACTGTTTATGAGGGTCGAAGAGTTTCTTGAAGATTTACGTGAGGGCATTCATGGTGAGGAGGTCCTCGCTGGTGGTTTTATTGAGTATCTTCAGGAGCTGCAAAATCGTATCGAGATGTTAATCGGTATGACGCATCAAGCCTATTTCAATTCGATAACTGTGACCGTGCTGGATGAGCATCAGCGGCGCCTGGCAATTCAGATTCCGCAGCAATAGGGGTACGCAATGAAGTCTTTAGCAAAGAACGAGAAGGTTGTTTTGGGGGTGACCCATAAAACCAGTTTTACTTACAGTGAGCCGGTTTCTCAATCGCAAAACGAACTGCGCATGTCTCCCGTTGATACTGGATTGCAGCGTGTTCTGAGGCATGAAATCAGCGTTGATCCCAACGTGAATTTGCGTGACTATACTGATCATTTTGGTAACAAAGTTGTCTATTTTAACCTGCTTGAGCCACATACTCATTTAACGATTACTGCGACTTCAGAGGTCGAGACAACCAACGAATTCAGTTGCGGTATCGAAGCTAACCCGGATCCACGGCCATTTGCTGACAGATTAGTTGAATTTCTTGGCTGGACGAAGGGGGTCCCGCACCTTGACCAATATGGCGAAATCCCTGTTGCTGAGGGGTTTGCATCAACCCTGTCAGAGGCTGATTTCAAAACCGCCCTACAAGAGATTGCTAGTTATTTTTATCAGACCTATACCTATAAGGCTGATGTTACCAACGTCTACTCAACACCGCAGGACTTGTTTGCCAACAAGGCCGGGGTTTGTCAGGACATGGCCCACGCCTTAATCGGGGTGTTGCGTTATCATGGTGTGCCCGCCCGTTATGTCAGTGGTTACGTTTTGGATAGTCAGGATCAGGGTGCTGATCTACGTGGTGTTGGTGCAACCCATGCCTGGGTACATGCCTGGCATGAGGATAGCGGCTGGATAGGAGTTGATCCGACCAATAATAAATTGGTTGATTGGCAGTATGTTCGAACCGCTACAGGCCGTGATTATTTTGATGTTCAGCCGGTCAGGGGAGTATTTCAAGGGACAACAGAACAGCAAATGTCAGTTGCTGTTGAAGTAAAAATCATTAAATAGGTTCTATCCGGAAACTATAAATTGAAACGTTCAAGTTTTCAGATTGGAAACGAGCAATTTTTCGATGTGGTAAGGAAATCAAGGGCCTGTGCGGAGACGTAGTACTTTACGTCGCACAAGCAAGCCCGCAGATTGACACAGCCACGGCGGAAAAGGACCGTTTCCTGATGAAAACTAAATAGTTTCCATCAGGAAACTCTAAATTGAAACTTTTAAGTTTTCAGATTGGAAACGAGCAATTTTTCGTTGTGGTAAGGAAATCAAGGGCCTGTGCGGAGACGTAGTACTTTACGTCGCACAAGCAAGCCCGCAGATTGACACAGCCACGGCGGAAAAGGGCCGTTTCCTGATGAAAACTAAATAGCTGAACCTGTTTTAGAAATATATTAGTTCTTGAATAGGTACCATGTCTATATGTTAGACTTAGGATTAAATTCAGGACCAGATGGGTGATTCACCTGCCGAATTACCCATCTTATGAACAATGTTTAAATGAAAAACGTCAATCAGGAGGATAGTCGTTATGTCCAAAAGTATCAAAGGAAGCGAAACCGAAAAAAATCTACTGATCTCCTTCGCTGGAGAATCTCAGGCGCGGATGCGTTATAACTACTTTGCAAGTATCGCTAAAAAAGAAGGATATGTGCAAATTTCTGATATATTTGAAGAAACAGCAAATCAGGAAAAAGAACACGCAAAACGTTTTTTCAAATTTCTCGAAGGTGGTGACCTAGAGGTCACTGGTACCTATCCGGCTGGAAAGATGGGGACCACAACAGAGAATCTTCTTTCTGCGGCAGAAGGGGAATTAGAAGAGCACTCAGATATGTATCCTAAGTTTGCTGAGGTTGCACGCAAGGAAGGATTTCCGGAAATTGCTGCAGCTTGGACAGCTATCTGTGTTGCTGAGAAGCAGCATGAAAAGCGCTATCGCGACCTGTTAAGCAATATTGAAAACGGGATTGTGTTTAAGCGGGAGGAAAAAGTTGTTTGGCGTTGCCGTAATTGTGGTTACCTGCATGAAGGGACCGCTGCACCAGAGAAATGCCCTGCTTGTATTCATCCAAAGGCTCATTTTGAGCTGTTGGGTGAAAACTGGTAAGTTAGGTTTTAGCAAAAAAGTTTATGACTACTATTCTCTGCCCTCTTGATTCTTCAGGGCGGCAGTTTTTACAATAAAAAAGCCGATTCAAGAGATTGAATCGGCTTTTATAGTTCTTAGTGACCAGTTGTTGCTTAATTGTAAATCCAAGTAATAACACCAGGGAAAGCCAATAGAATGGCAAGAGTGATAACCTGCATAATAATAAATGGCCAAACTGATTTGAAGATATCTGTAAGTTCAATACCTTCAGGTGCGACGCTCTTTAAGTAGAATGCTGCTGGTCCAAAAGGCGGACTTAAGAATGAAACCTGCATGTTAACGCAGAACAGCACGCCGAACCAGATTGGGTCGTAGCCCAGACTGGTGATGATCGGAACAAAGATCGGCATAGTCAACATGGCAACACCAATCCAGTCGAGGAACATACCAAGCAGGATCAGAATGAGCATCATGATCAGGATAGTAAAGATCGGTGGCATGTCGAGGCCCATGAACAGGTCATGGATAAAGCGGTCGCCACCCATCAGGTTGTAGGTACCGATAATCATGGTAGCACCGATACCAACCCAGATAATCATACCAACGGTACGAATGGTGTGTTTTAGCGCTTCATAAACAACCGCCACGCTCAGTTCGCGACGTATCGCTGCGGCAATGGCAACACCGACAACACCGACACAGGCCGATTCAGTAACTGATGCAATACCACCGTAGATGCTGCCCAAAATCCAGCCCGCGATCAGCAGCGGTACGAGGATATCGAGGAACATTTTCTTGATTTCGGCACGGCTCATGTTGGCCCATTCGTTTTCACCCATAGCAGGGCCAAAGTCAGGGCGTACGTTACACAGCACCAGAATATAAACCATGTACATGCCCGACAGGATACATGCTGCAGGGATGGCACCAAGGAACAGGTCGCCGATGGAAACATTGGCGGTCATGCCATAAATGATCAGAACGATACTTGGCGGCACCATGGTTCCCAAAGCCCCACCAGCGGTAACTGTACCGATAGCAAGCTTCTGGTTGTAACCAAGGCGTAGCATTTGCGGCAGGGCCAACATACCAAGCAGAACAGTCTCACCACCGATAATACCAGACATGGAGGCCAGAATAACGGCAACGATCATACTCTGAATAGCGACACCACCCTTGATTTTACCCGCCATGACACGCATAGCATTGTAAAGGTCTTTGGCGATACCGGTTTTGTCGAGCATAGTTGCCATTAGCACGAACATAGGTACGGCGACAAAGGTATATGACGTGGTAAAGTCACTGACGCGAGTCGCGACCATCTGCATGATGTTGGCACTGTCGAACCAGAGGAAGGACATGGACAGAGCGATAAAGCCGGTCAGAAAACCCAGTGGCATGCCGACAAACAGCAGTGACAGCATCATCAGAAATATGACGATGGTTCCAGTTGCAATTCCCATGGCACTAAGCATTGGCTTTTTCCTTCTCTTTCTTTTCGAGTTCCATCTTCTCGATTTGTTCTGTACGGGTCAGGATGTGGCGCAGCAGATGGAGAACCACCAGGAAGACCAGCATAATGCAGGTAGCAAAGAAGAACCCTTTGTTGATAGCAGGAAATGGAGGATCCAGGGCGCTGCCTGAGGTTTGCATACGGAAGCTGCCAAATGGGGAGATGAAGGCGTCTCTAGCAGACAGAAATGCACCGTAGGTCATCATCAGGGAGAAGACCAGGGTACAAATTTCGACAAACAGCATAGACAGCCAGCGTAACTTTGGCGGGAAGCTGTCGGCAATAAAGGTCATAGCGATATGTTTTTCATCGGCATAGCAGGCTATGCCACCGAACAACATGGCCAGACTGACCAGGAATGAAGTTGTTTCATGTACCCACATAGTCGGGGCATTAAACAGGTAGCGCATGACAACTTCGTAAAAAGCAATAAGGACCACGATCAAAAACAGGATCGAGACAACGTGGCCCGCGCGGACGAAAATACGATCGATTACCAGACTCGGTTTCATTGGTTCTTCACCTTGAGCTGAAACAGACAAACGCGAACTGCATTGAGTAATGCAGTTCGCGTTTAGAATGTAATGACAACTAGCGGCTTAGTTCATACCTTGTGATGCCAGGTATTTTTGCAGGGCATCGTAGTACATTTTGCCGATTTCAGATTTCTTGGCAGTTTCTTCCCAGATTTCACGGGCAAAACCACGAACTTTAGCTTTTTCTTCGTCGCTCCAGGCAACAGGCTCAATACCTTTTTTGACAGCATCACTGAAGGCGATACGGTCTTCGTAATGAGGACGCAGCATAGAGTCGAGAGCCATGCCTTTGAAGTATCTCTGCATGAAGATTTGGTCGTTTTCTGGCAGGGCATTCCACTTGTCCAGGTTCATGATGATGTGAACAGTTGGTGAAGAGTGGATACCTGGGTAGATTGGGTGCTTGGCGATGTCAAGAACACCAGTCTTGAAGTTACCGGAGAAAGTGGTGTAGTCAGCTGCGTCGATAACACCTTTTTCCAGTGCAGTGTAAACTTCTGAGCTTGGCAGACCAACTGGAGCAGCACCCATTTTTGCGAACAGCTTGTGGATTGGGCCGGATGGTGCACGCATTTTAACGCCTTTGAAGTCCGCAACACTGGTCAATGGCTTTTTAGAAGGCAAAGACTCAGCACCGGTCATACACACACCGATCAGTTTAGCGCCGTAAGCGTTGAAGATTTTGTCAACAACTTCCATACCACCACCGAAGTAGTAGAATTTGAACATGTCTTCGTCAGTGTTCCAGGCACTGATGGTATCACCGATCAGACCAAAACCTGCGTCATCACCTGAGTACCATGCGGAGGTAGAAACAGCACCGTCGATGATTTTGTTACGCACACCAGTCAGCAAGTCAGAAGACTTGACAACGGCATCAAGAGGAAGCAGGTCGATACGAATACGACCATTGGAGGCTTTTTCTACTGCATCGGTCCATGATTTCTGGACTTCATAAGAGGGCTCACCTGCAGCGTTGGTGCTGGCGAACTTGAGAGTAAGTGGTGCTGCAAATGCGCTTGAGGCAACAATGCAGACCGACAGGATCAGCAAGCTCACTTTTGACAACTTCTTCATCTTTGTCTCCTTTGTGTGTGACCAGTTGTTTGAAAAAAACAGTCGCCGAGAGGCAACAAGTAAAAACGGCAAGGCAGTTAATTAAACTGCTGCCAACATTCCACCATCTACGAATACGAGATGGCCATTAACAAAATCAGAGGCTTTAGAACTCAAGAAAACGGCTGCACCGATAAGCTCTTCCGGATTGCCCCAACGGTTAGCAGGGGTACGGTTGCACAGCCAGGCAGTAAATTCTTCATTTTCAACCAGGGCTTTGGTCATGTCACTTTTGAAGTAACCAGGAGCAATACCGTTGACCTGGATGTTGTAGCGAGCCAATTCAACACACATGCCGCGGGTTAGCATTTTAACGGCACCTTTTGAAGCAGCATATGGGGTGATGGTGTCACGGCCAAGTTCGGACTGCATGGAGCAGATGTTGATGATCTTTCCAGCTTCACGTTTAACCATGTACTCACCGACAACCTGGGAAACCAGGAAGACTGATTTCTGATTAACATCGATAACTTGATCCCACTCTTCCTCAGGAAATTCGAGGAAGGGGTGACGACGTTGAATGCCAGCATTATTGATTAAAATATCGATAGGACCGATAGTGTCTTCAATTTTTTTGACACCGTCAATAATGGCCTGTTTGCTGGTGACATCAAAGGCAACAGCAGTAGCATCATAGCCTTCTGCCACTAAATCTTGAGCTGCTTTTTCTGCACGCTCTTGAGTGATGTCGTTGATTACAATACTGGCGCCATGAGCAGCAAGACCTTTAGCTAGAAGGTTCCCGATACCTTGTGCGGAACCAGTGATCAGGGCTCTACGATTTTTCAGGTCGAAAAGATTTTCCACGTTAATACTCCGTTTAGAATAAATACGTTATAAGGCTGTAGACGCATCTTTCCTGTAAAGAGTGCGTCTACAGATTAATAGCTTAGCAGATCAGGAAAAAGATACCTGAACTTTGATAGCTTTGCTTTTGTCACTAGCCAGTTCGATAGCCTCGACAATATCTTTGTAATTATAAATTTTGGTCAATAATGGACGGGGATCTACCAGGCCCTTTTCGAGCCAGCGGACTGCAGTTGAATATTCATTGGTAAAGCGGAAAGAACCAACGAAGCGAATTTCTTTCACCAGGAATTTCGTTAATGGGAAGTCGACCATGCCAGGTCGCATGCCGACCTGAACCATGACTCCTCCGGCTTTTGTCAGTTCAATATTTCCCTGAATTGCAGGAATTGCTCCTGATGCTTCGAAGCTGGCATCAAAATAACCTTTACCTGCCTTGAATTCCGTCATGTCATCTGTTGCTGGATTGTAAGCGGCATCGGCACCCATCTGCAGGGCGAGCTCACGACTTTGATCAACCAGGTCCGTCGCAACAATTTCACTGGCTCCAGCAGCCTTGCATGCGGCAATAACCAGACAACCGATAGGGCCAGCACCGGTAACCAGGACTTTTTTACCAAGCAGACTGCCTGCTTGGTTAACAGCATTAATTGCGACAGCTAAAGGTTCAGTGAACGCCATAACGTCATCATCTGCCGTATTGTCGTAAGGAATGCACTGGTCAGGACGAACCACAACGTACTCAGAGAACGCACCATCAACATGAGGATTCAGCATGGCGCTACCGAAGAAGCGCATGTCGAGGCACTGATTGCTCCGACCACTCAAACAATATTCACAGCTATTGCAGGGACGACTAGGATTGACGGCAATTTTCTGACCGTTACGCTCATCATCGGTAACCATAATACCGATAACCTCATGTCCAAGAACCATTGGGTGCTGCAGGGTAAAGTCACCTACGCCACCTTCCTGATAGTAATGAATGTCTGATCCACAGATACCGCCTCGGGTAATTTTTACGAGAACTTCCTCTTCTTTGTTGTACTCAACAGTTTTTGTACCGATGTAAAGGTCTTTTTTCCCCTGGACATAGCAGGCATCAAAACTGATGGTCTCTTTTGTTGCTGTCATCTTGGCTCTCCGCTAGCAAATATTAGCTTTCGCTTGGTTTGATCTCGCGTCAAATAAACAACCTGTCTATTGACAGCGATGCGCGATATTTGAAGATCAAATCAAAGTACTAGAAACAAAATCAATTCTATATTATGATCATTACATAATATGATTCTTTTTAAGCCAACTAGGCTCTCAGGTCAACTTTAAAATTATTTTTTGCAGAATCTTTTTACGGCAATAAAGCAGGTCTGTGCAAAGGTGTGATTTTCTTTTTGAGTTATAAGGTTTTCTGCTTTTCAGGTTCATCTTAGGAACCATTTTAAAATTTTAAAACGATATCTCTAACACATCTTAAATACATATTTTTCCATGTTTTTTAGAGGAGGTGTGGCGCAGGGACTCTTTGCTTATGACTAATTTCTGATAAAGTTTATTCAAGGCCTTGTGGAGACTTCTTTTGCCGGCTATTCGCTTTATGTCCTCCCTCGTCGGCTTACCTGTTTATCACTTGTATCAGGCTGATCCTGGTAGCGCATTGATAGCTGTTTTCAAGATCGTAACTGCAACGTGGATCATTTTAATATTTGCTTGGTTGTTTGGTGAAACTTATCTTTGTCAGTGCCTTGTGACTATAAAAAGTTTGTCACTCTGACAGAGATAGTTTCTATGTTTCTTCTTTTTCTAAAGGATAGGTTCAGGATGGAAAACAAATTTTCAAATCTTGTCATTGACGAGGAGTATAATTCATACCGTGAGTGTATTCAGGGGTTAGCGAATGAACCCATTTGTGTGTTAGCAACAATAAATAAGGCCTGGGATTTCGTTCGGGGGCTTGAGCCTACCCTTGATCCGGGTGAGGTGACCCTTGACGAGATTGTTGAACGTCTGGTTTCTAACCGTCCCCGTATTGCCATTATTACTGGTTCTTTAGATCATCCTGCGCATTTGCGCGACGATATGCACATTAGTTTGGCGACATTGCGCATTTGGCAGAATGGCGGTGTTCCATTTGTTTTTGGTATTCCGGTTATCTGTGACGGAACGGCTCAGAGCAATATCGGCCAGAGTTATTCTCTTGCTTCCCGTAATCATACCGCTACCGCTGTTAATATTACCTTTGAGGGCCATTCTTATCATGCTGCTTATGTCCTCTCCAGTTGTGATAAATTCCCCGCTGCCGTTCTTTCCGGCTTGGCCTCTGCTGATGTAGCTCGCTCTCATCCAGAACGTAAGCAGGCTCCTGTCTGGGCTGTATTCGTCCCTGAACATGTTTTGAAAGGGGGCTCTATCCCGACTGGGACTAAGGCACAACTTGAAGCATTAATGGAGCGAGCGCGTCAGGCTGGTCATGCCGATCTGGCTGATGATATTGCCGAGAACATGCGCTATATTCTGCAGTGTTCTTCGGATGAAGCATTCCTGGGCCAGATGCATCGCGCTGTTCAATTAGAACTGATTTCCGCTGAGGATTCACGTGCTATCCTTAATGCGCTAGCCGCTGCAACATGCGATAAAAAGGGTGGTGTATGCGCTTTTAATGGAACCGGAAACTCTTCCCGTACCCTGATATCTGCTCTCGGTTTTGCACCACCAGAAGCCGAACTTCTGATTGATGCTCCAGCTCCTGATATTGTCGCAAAAGCAGTTGATATGTTGTACGAAAGCCTTAATAAAGAAGAGCTGCGGGTGACCAACGTTATCGGGCGAAATTTTAAAAATGCTGTGCGCCTGCATAATACCACTGGTTCATCATCTAATATCCTCCTTCATCTTCCTGCTATTTTGCGTTATGCCGGTTTTGATATCTCTATTCTTGATTATGAAAAAGTGCGTCAGGAAACCCCGGTTCCTGAATTATTTGCGCACAGTCTGACCGATAATCGGGACACTTTTGTTCTTGCGCAGCAGTTCCTGAAGGGGCAGAACCATGGTATCGACAGTATCTACAGGATTCTGAGTGATCTGGGTATTGGTATGGACCTTGATGCTCCAACTATGACAGGTAAAACTTGGGGGGAGCGAATCAAAGCGTTTGAGTCACCCATCGATCCTGAGTTGGGTGATCAGTCAGTTATTCGTACCAAACCTGTACGTCAGGCCTCAGGTGTTGAGGTCTTGCGTGGTAACTTTATGTCAACTGCAATTGTTAAGTTGGCAGGTATGACCGATCGTCAGCTTGATCGTTTTAATGATCAGCTGTTGTTTGTTCGTTACTACGAGAATGAACATTTATGTATTGATGAAATTTCCTCGCCAAAATTGCTTGATATGCTTGGTGGAATCGTTGAAAAGCAACCTGATGAACTCATTAATGCTATTTTAAAGCATAATTCTAAGGGTGAGGTGACGGAGTTTGATAAGTCTAATATTTATCAGCTTGTTGCCTCTGGAGCTTTATCCTTCGCTTTTGTTATTGCTGGTCAGGGGCCAAGAGCTTTTGGTATGCCGGAAATGTTTGCTCCAGCTCACCACCTGAAACATCACTCGATTCTTGAAGCATCTTCAATCTTAATGACTGATGGTCGTTATTCTGGTGTAACCAAAGGGGCATGCGTTGGTCACGTTACACCTGAAGCCTTTGGTGGCGGTGGTATCGGAACGCTGATTGATGGAGATATTTTGCGCTTTAATCTGCATGATAACCGTCTTGATGTTGTTGATGGCGGGGCCTTGGTTAAGGGCTCTCTGATTGAGTATGCTGAATTGCCTGAACGTAAGGAACTTGTTGCTGAGCGTCAGGCAGCTATGCTTGAGCGTATGAAGCAGGTTGCGGCAAGTAACCTGATGAGTGACTCAACCAGTGCTGAGAAGGGATGTGTTCCTGCTGCGGTTGATATGAGGGCGACCAATCCACTACCTAAATAAGGTGGTTGGTAGGTCGTAAATTATAAGAGGAAAAGGCCCGTTGGGTTCGATAGAGAGTATCGGATTCAACGGGCTTTTTTTAATTGTTTTGTTTCTTGACCATAAGGTGCGCAGCACCTTGGACTGCCAGTCCATTTAACCTGGCTGCAACAAACCGCAGTCTGTTGAATCCTCGTCAGTCCTTTTGAACTTTGCGGGCATTTTGCATACTTTTTGGCCCTGGAAAAAGTATGGCGTCGATCGGGGACGCGACCCCGAGGTTTTGGTTTAGCTTTATTGAAACAGTCAAAAGCAAGACCGCGGGGATTCGCCCCCGCCCGGCGAGTTACTTTTTGTCCAGAGCAACCCAAAGTAACCAAAAAATGCTCTTCTATATGTCCGTGCTCGGGCGTCGATATGTTTCAGGAATCCGCCAGCAACTGACTGTCCGGCCAGACGGCAAAAATCACGCCTGATTGGCCAGAACCGAAAAGATGGCAGAGCCATCTTGATTTAATGCGAGGGGCAAAATCGAGAAAAAAATATTTGTATGATGATTGACGAAAGATGGATTGACAGACAATCCATAAATGGGGTAGTATCCAAAATGCAGTAACTAACTCCAAATATGGGATTTTATGCGAATGAATCCACTCTACAAAATTTTCACAATTCTGGAAGCGGTCGTTGCCCAACAAAGCAGAGGCGTTACTTATTCAGACGTCGTTGCTGCCGTTTCCCTACCCAAGTCTTCAGTTCACCGTATTCTGCGCGATCTGACTGAAATCGGTTATCTCGATTATAATCCTGAGACAAAAAAGTATTTTGGTAGCATGCGTCTAGCCGCCACTGGTGCTGAAGTGATGAGCCACTTCCAACTGCGAAAGCATGTGCGACCTCATCTCGAAGCTCTTAATGCTGCAACAGGACACACGGTTAATTTTGGTGTTCTTGATGGTGCTATGGGAGTTTTTGTGGAGAAAGTTGAATCACAAGATTATGGCATTCGTTTGTACTCAGAAGTCGGTAAACGGTTTCCGCTGTACTGTACCGGTATGGGTAAAGCCATGTTGGCTTTTTCTCCAGAACAACTGGTTGAAAAAGTTTTGTCTGAACCGTTAAAGGTATTGACTGACAAAACAGTGACTGACCCGGTGATGATACGCAAGACCCTCAATACCATCCGTGAAGACGGCTATGCTCTTGACCTTGAAGAGATCACCCGGGGAATTGTTTGTATTGCTGCTCCGCTGTTGGGTTTCAGGCAAGAAGTTGTCGGTGCGATAAGCATTACAGTACCTTCCTACTACAAAGAAGAACAGGGGATCGACAAAGAAATTGAGGCGGTTAAAAAGAGTGCCGCAGTTATTTCACAATCTTTAGGGGGCTAGAAAAGACGCTACATTGTCTTTATCTGTTCTCTTTTTCATAAAACGATAGATGGAGCTCCTGAAAGTGCAGGAGCAGATAAAAAAGTAATTTTTCCTAACGATGGGAGGAACCAAATGGGTGTAATCAATGTAAGACCGGCTGAAGAGTGTCGCTACGATATTCTCTCTCTTGGCGAAGTCATGCTGCGTCTGGATCCGGGTGAGGGACGTATTCGTACTGCACGTCAATTCCGTGCCTGGGAAGGTGGCGGCGAGTACAACGTTGCGCGTGGTCTGCGTCGTTGTTTTGGTCAGCGTGCTGCGATTGCGACTGCCTTTGCCAAGAATGATGTTGGTTTGTTGATGGAAGATTTCATCCTGCAGGGTGGTGTTGATACGTCTTTGATCAAATGGTTCGATTACGACGGCATCGGTCGTACCGTACGTAATGGTATGAACTTTACCGAGCGTGGCTTCGGTATTCGTGGTGCAGTTGGTTGTTCTGACCGCGGTAACACTGCTGCTTCTCAGCTTAAAGCAGGCGATATCGATTGGGAATATATCTTTGGTACCTTGGGTGTGCGCTGGTTCCATACCGGTGGTATCTATGCCGCCTTGTCAGAAACAACTGGAGAAGTTGTTATTGAAGCTGCGAAAGCTGCTAAAAAGTACGGTACAATTGTTTCATACGACCTCAACTATCGTCCTTCCTTGTGGAAAGGTTTCGGTGGCTTGGAAAAATGTCGCGAAATTAACCGCGAAATCGCCAAATATGTTGATGTCATGATCGGTAACGAAGAAGACTTTACCGCTTGCCTCGGTTTCGAAATCGAAGGAACTGACGAAAACCTCACCGACCTCGATGTTAGCTCCTTCCAGAATATGATCAAGAAGGCTGTTGCTGAGTTCCCTAACTTTCAGGCCACTGCAACCACCATGCGCGGTGTAAAAACAGCAACCGTCAATGACTGGGGTGCAATGAGCTGGGTTAAAGGTGAATTCTACACGTCAACTCATCGTCCTGAGCTGGAAATTATGGACCGTGTTGGTGGCGGTGACAGTTTCGCATCCGGTTTCATTTATGGTCTGATGATTCTTGGTGACGCACAAAAGGCAGTTGAATATGGTGCTGCTCACGGAGCCCTGGCCATGACCACTCCTGGTGATACCACCATGGCAAGCCTGAGTGAAGTAGAAAAGATTGTTGGAGGTGGCGGCGCTCGCGTCGACCGCTGATTTCTGTCCGTAAACGGCCCTTTTGCGCCAGCTCGGCGTTAATCTGCGCAATCGCTTGTGCGGCGTAAAGTGCTACGCCTCCGCGCTCGTGCTTGCTTGCCTTGATCTGACGCAAAATTGCTCGTTTTCGAATCAGAAATCGCTTCCAGGTATCTTCAAGAATCAAGACCTAAATTTGAATGCTTGCTCTTTTTTAGAGCGAGCATTCATCAACAGCTAATATATTTTCCTTATAAGGATATTTGACATGATTAGTGAACTTGCAAAACGTCCGATTATTCCAGTTATCGTTATTGACGATGCTGATGATGCATTGCCTTTGGCTGAAGCTCTGCTCGAAGGTGGCATGGATGTTATTGAGGTAACCTTCCGTACTGCTGCCGCTGCTGAAGCTATTGAACGTATTGGTAAGCAATTTCCTGAAATGCTGCTCGGCGCTGGTACTGTTCTGACTGAAGAGCAGGCTCAACGTGCTCTGGATGCCGGAGTTAAGTTTGGCCTGGCTCCTGGTTTGAACCCTGCTATTGTCAACTACTTCAAAAAAGCTGATACCCTGTTCATTCCAGGTATCATGACTCCATCTGAAATTGAGCAGGCATTGACTCTGGGTTGTAAAATGCTGAAATTCTTCCCTGCTGGTCCTGCAGGTGGTCCAAAGATGCTCAGTGCTTTGGCTGGTCCTTACGCCAGCCAGGGAATTCAAATCTGCCCAACTGGCGGTGTAAGTCTTGATAACATGAACGAATATCTGTCTCTGCCTATCGTTAGCAACGTTGGTGGTTCATGGCTGGCAACCAAGCAGCAGATTGCTGATAAACAATGGTCTGCCATCACCGAACAAGCCAAAGCTGCTTTGGCTAAAATCTAAAAGAAAGACAGGGAATTATGCTGAACCATACTAAAATAGTCGCCACATTGGGGCCTGCATCTGATAGTGAAGTGATGCTACATAAACTGATTACTGCAGGTGTTTCGGTATTTCGCCTGAATTTTTCTCATGGTGATCTGGACAACAAAGCAAAGCTGATCAGTCGCATTCGTACTATCGCTGCTGGCTTTTCACAGCCGGTTGCCATTCTGGGCGATCTGCAGGGACCTAAAATCCGTGTTGGTGCCTTTAAGGATGGTGGCATTACGCTAACTCCAGGTGAAGAGGTGACCGTCACTTCACGCCAGGTAGCTGGTGAAGCCGGCATGATTCCCACAGTATATGAAAATCTTCCCCGGGATGTACGCCCGGGGAATCAAATTCTTCTTGATGACGGACTCATGGAGCTTGAGGTGTTGGAAACCAATGATACCGATGTTCGTTGTCGCGTTGTGTTTGGTGGCCTTCTTAAGGATCGTAAGGGGATTAATCTTCCCGGGACTAAAGTTTCCGCTCCGTCTTTAACCGAAAAAGATCTTGAAGATCTCGATTTTTGCATTAAGCAGGAAGTTGATTACCTGGCTTTGAGTTTCGTTCGCCGGGCAGATGACGTGCTTGATTTAAAGGAACGTTTGAAGACGCAGAATTCTCAGATTAAAGTTATTTCAAAAATTGAAAAACCGGAAGCTGTTGCAGATTTTGACGCGATTCTCGAAGCGACCGACGGCGTTATGGTGGCACGTGGTGACCTCGGGGTTGAAATTCGTCCCGAAAAAGTGCCGCTGATTCAAAAAGATATTATCCGCAAGTGTAATCTGGCCGGTAAGCCGGTCATTACTGCGACTCAGATGCTTGAAAGTATGATTGGTAATCCACGCCCGACCCGGGCAGAAACATCTGACGTTGCCAATGCTATTCTCGATGGAACTGACGCTGTCATGTTGTCGGCAGAAACTGCCGCGGGGCAATACCCGGTTGAGGCTGTTACCTTAATGGGGAGTGTCGCGAGTGATGTGGCCGAATCTGTTGCCCTGGCTAAAAAGCAGCGCTTAATGCAGGACGAGCAAGAGGATGCCGAAGTCGATATTTCTGAGGCAATCGGTCAGACCGCATCACGTATATCAGATCTCGTTAAAGCGAAAGCAATCGTTGCTTTTACTAAAACCGGTAGTACCGCTGCTCTGGTTGCCAAGTATCGCCCGGGGGTTCCTATTCTTGCGGTCACACCATCACCTGTGGTTGCCAGGCAGTTGGCGCTTTATTCAGGTGTTCAGTCTCTTGAAGTCGATATTCAGGGTAATACTGAAACTCAGATCGAATGTGTCGCAGGTACCGTTCTGGCAGCTCAGGCACTTAAGCCAGGTGATATCGTTGTTATCACCATGGGTAGCCCGATTGCGGGATCAGGGACAACAAATTTATTGAAAGTTCATCAGTTGGGAGAGCTTTTAGCGGCTTGTGAAGTGTAATTATCCTCTGGTTCTGTTCTGGTAAGGTGCAGAACCTGACCATATTTTGCATAAATGAAATGTAGAGGTCTCATCATGAAAAAATATCTCAGAGTGAAGAAAAATATAGCAGGAATACGTTACTCGGTGAATGCCGGTGACCTGGTGGGTGGCATTCGCACTGGAACTAGTTATACAATATATCCTCTGGATCGTAATGATATCTCCATCGCAGGTGTTCCGATTCATTATCTTGAGGAACTGGAACAAGCGTCCTGAAAAAGCGCAATCCTGCCGGAGGGTGAGGGGACTGCTCAAGATTATTAACCTTAAGGAAGCAAAGGAATATTTTATGTCTCAAAAAATCGGTATCAATGGTTTTGGCCGTATCGGTCGCATGGTGTTTCGTGCGGCTGCAACTCGCGACGATATCGAAGTGGTCGGTATCAATGACCTGCTCGACGTCGATTACCTCGCTTATATGCTCAAGTATGACTCTGTCCATGGCCGCTTCGGTGGTACCGTGGACGTTAAAGATGGCGCTCTGGTTGTGAACGGAAAAACCATCCGCATCACTGCTGAGCGTGATCCTGCTAACCTGAAATGGGACGACGTTGGTGCCGAAGTTGTGGTTGAATCAACCGGCTTTTTCCTGACTGATGAAACCGCTCGTAAACATATTGAAGCTGGCGCCAAAAAAGTTGTTCTGTCTGCTCCTTCTAAAGATGACACTCCAATGTTCGTCTGTGGGGTCAATACCGATAGCTACGCAGGTCAGGACATCGTTTCTAACGCCTCTTGTACCACCAACTGCCTGGCTCCGGTTGCCAAAGTTCTGAATGACAAATTCGGTATCGACAAAGGTCTGATGACCACCGTTCATGCCGCAACTGCAACCCAGAAAACCGTTGATGGTCCATCGATGAAAGACTGGCGTGGTGGCCGTGGTATTCTGGAAAACATCATTCCATCATCAACCGGTGCTGCTAAGGCGGTTGGTAAAGTTATTCCAGAGCTGAACGGCAAACTGACCGGTATGGCATTCCGTGTCCCAACCTCCGATGTTTCTGTCGTTGACCTGACCGTCACCCTGAAAAAAGAAACATCTTACGAAGACATCTGCGCTGCCATGAAAGAAGCGTCAGAAGGGGAACTCAAAGGTATTCTCGGTTACACCGAAGAAGCTCTTGTTTCCACTGACTTCCGCGGTGAAGTGTGCACCTCCGTTTTCGATGCCAAAGCCGGTATTCAACTTGACGGCAGCTTCGTCAAAGTTGTCTCCTGGTACGACAACGAATGGGGCTACTCCAACAAAGTTCTTGATCTGATCAAGGTCATTTCCTGATTACTTTTCAGGAAATCAGATCAGCTTAACCATTTTACGACAGGCCTAAAACAGGTCCTGCTTGTAAAGCACTGCAAGACACGAAGAAAAGAGGCGCAACTACCTTCTGCCCCTCGTTTGCCGGTCAGGTAACACTGACCGGCTTTTTTATGCTTTTTGCCCGCAAAGAGAACCTATTCCGTATCTTTCTCTCCATTTGTGTCCAAAATTCCAGCTCTTTCGTGCTTAGAGAAGGCTTGCAATGATTCTTGCATCAGCAATCTTCCTTGAAATTATAAAAACAGCTTAAAAAACAAATTCTTAGCGAATATATCCAAAAGTTCTGCAATTATTCTTGCTAACGTTCTTTTGTCCATGTACTGAGAAAATCGCTTATTTATGCGGTTTTAAGCTTTTTTAAAATTGGCATTTAATCTGCAATTAATAGCTATGAACTTTTATTGAGGATGGTTTTTTAAAGGGTACTGCGAAAGAAGTAATAAAAGGATATGGCATGAATAACACAGTGATGAAAGCTTCATATGCTGCAGAAAATGGCAAACGTATTTTATTGGTTGATGATGAAATCATGATTGGCTCATTGACCTCTGAAATGCTCATAGACATGGGCTATTCTGTCACGACTGAAAGCGATAGCCGTAGCGCCCTTGAATTATTTCTTCAGCAGCCTGATGACTTCGACCTCATCATTACCGATTTATCGATGCCTGTTCTAAGTGGAGTGGATCTTGTGGCTGAAGTGAGGAAGCAAGGTTCCAATATCCCGGTGATATTCTGTACCGGTTTTTTACAAAATTTGGACAGTGAGGATTTTTTCTCTCTTGGTGTTTCAGCTGTTTGCAATAAACCGTTTGATTTTTCGGTTTTAACCAATGCTATCGATCGTGCTCTAGAGAATAACGTTTGTAAATGAAAATACATCGGCTCTGTTAACACCAAAGAGAAGGTGAGGATATATAATGGATAAAATCGACAATGGTGTCGTTATGGTGGAAGAACATGACCATCAAAAAAGTATTTTTAAGGTCTGCTATTCTTGTGGGCAAGAGTGGCCTAGCCGCATTGATTTTTTGACGGATGCACAAGTGACAATGATGAAATATCAGGTTAACTTTGCCAATCTTGAAGGTGGGCTATTTGTTTTTGAACATGCCTGTGGATGTCATTTAACTCTTAATGTCTTCCAGCTATCCGATCTTTATGGTGGTCCTATATTTGAGCAACGTAAGACCGGAACTGAAGAATGTCCGGAACTATGTCTGCATGGTAATAATTTTACTCCCTGCCCCGAACAGTGTGAGTGCGCCTATGTGCGCGATATCCTACAATTGTTTTCTTGCCCTTTGTAGTATTAGTCTATTCCTTTTCTAAATCGTTGAAATATCTTTTCTTGCCTATTGACAGCATATGTAAACAAGAGTAAATAGCTGAAATATTGGCACTGAATCACAATCAGAAATGCGTAAGACGAAGCATAAAAAGTCCCCCCTTTTTATTGCCCTGCCCCAGGCATCAAGAAAAATGATTCTTGTCTTGGGCTGCATGACAATAAAGGGGTTTTTGTATGCATATTGAGGTTTTCTGTTCTCCGGCACATATCGATTTGAATATAAAAGGAGGGTGGCTGTGAAGGTCCAGCTTCCTTACTCTATTTTAAGCCAGCCGGATGATACCACCTGCGGACCCACCTGCCTGCATTCTATTTATCAATATTATAATGATCCTCTTCCCCTCGAGCAGGTGATTTCAGAAGTCACCATGTTGGAAAGTGGAGGAACTCTGGCGGTGCTATTGGCTTGTCATGCCTTGAGCCGTGGTTATCAGGCGACGATTTATACCTATAAAATGCAGATATTCGATCCGACTTGGGATCTGTCTGATCATGAAGGGTTGAAGAATCTGTTACGCCAGCAGATGGCATTTAAATTAGATAATAAATTGAAAGAAGCCAGCAATGCGTATCTTCAATTTTTAGACTTTGGTGGTGAATTACGCTTCGAAGATCTAACCTCTAGCTTGCTACGCCGCTATGTCAAACGGCGCATTCCAGTGATTGCCGGGCTCAGTTCCACCTACCTTTATCGCACACCACGCGAATATGGACCCGCGTGTGATTATGATGCGGTTCGCGGTGAACCTGCCGGACATTTTGTTGTCCTGTGTGGATATAACAAAGAGTCGCGGACGATTCAGATTGCTGATCCGTTATTGCCGAACCCTGTCGCTTCGCAGCACCAGTATGCCGTCACCAGTGATCGCGTCATATGCGCTATTTTGCTAGGGGTATTAACCTATGATGCCAATCTTTTGATTATTCAACCACGCAAGAGGAAACGCTGATATGACAGGTACCATTCTTATTGTTGTTGATGATCCGCAGTCATGGCCGCTAGCGATGGAAGGGGTCGAAGTGGTTGCCGCGCGGGCATATATTACCGACCCTCAGTATCTGAAATTGCGTCGGGTCAAGCTGTTTAACCTGTGTCGCAGTTATCGTTACCAGAGTATCGGCTATTATGTTTCATTGCTGGCAAGTGCCCGGGGACACCGCGTGTTACCGGGAATCGAAGCCATGCAGGATTTGAAATCTCCCAGTATTATCCGTTTTGTATCGGAGGAGATTGATGCACTGATTAATCGTAGCCTTAAAAATCTCCGCTCCGATTCATTTGTCCTGAGTATCTATTTCGGACGCAATGTCGCAAAGCGTTACGATCAGCTTTGTCAGCGTTTGTTTAAAATGTTTCAAGCACCATTTTTGCGCGCGAATTTTAATTACAATACCAAACTGCAAAAGTGGCAATTGTTCAGTATTAATCCGTTTGCAGCCAATGATATTCCTGAAGAGCATCGTGATTTTGCTATTGCCAGGGCCCAGGAATTTCTGCACGGATCACGTCAGCGTAGTTTCGCTAAAAAAGTTGCTCGTTATGACCTTGCGATATTGGTAAATCCCGAAGAAAAATATGCTCCTTCCAATAGCCGTGCGCTTAAATGTTTTTTGCGTGCTGCAGAGCAGGTTGGTTTTGCCCCTGAGCTGATAGGCAAAGAAGATTTTGGCCGTTTATCGCAGTTTGATGCTCTATTTATCCGTGAGACGACCCAGGTTAATCACCATACCTATCGTTTTGCCAGGCGCGCTAAGGCTGAAGGGCTTGTGGTTATTGATGACCCTGATTCGATTCTGAAATGTACCAATAAAGTTTTTCTTGCCGAATTGCTAGAACGGCATGGCGTGGCTATTCCCAAAACTCTTGTTGCCCATCGTGGTAATGCCAATGAGGTTCTGGAAGAAATTGGTTTGCCCTGTATTTTGAAACAACCTGATAGCGCTTTTTCTCAAGGGGTAACCAAGGCAGAAAATGCTGAGGAATACAGGGAAAAACTCAACAACTTCCTACAAAAATCGGATCTCGCTATTGCCCAGGAGTTTATTCCAACCGAGTTTGATTGGCGGGTTGGGATTCTTGATCGGCAGTTGCTGTATGGCTGTAAATATTATATGGCCCGTAGCCATTGGCAGATTCTCAACCAGGATGCTGCGCGTGGGCGAGATGTCGAGGGGAATGCAGAAACTTTTGCGGTTGATGATCTACCACTGGCTGTTCGACGTACAGCATTGAAGGCCGCTAATCTGATTGGGGACGGTCTTTATGGGGTCGATCTCAAGCAACGCGGCAATAAGGTTTATGTCATTGAAATTAACGACAATCCGAGTATTGATGCCGGGGTAGAAGACGTCATTCTGAAAAAAGATCTGTACCTGACTATCATGCAGCAGTTAATGATTCGTGTTGAACGGCGTAAAGGAAGGAAATCATGAACCCGGTAGAACCCTTACATCTGTTTGAAGCCTACGGTGTTGAACTTGAATATATGATTGTTTCCCGTTCAAGTCTGGATGTTGCTCCTTTGGCTGACCTGATCCTAAAGGAAGAAGCTGGTAGCATTTGCAACGAAGTTGAGGTTGGAGCCTTATGCTGGTCCAATGAGTTAGTGATGCATGTTATCGAACAAAAAACTAATGGGCCCGCAGCAGACCTACGCACCTTGGCTATGGAGTTCCAGCTGGGTGTTAAGAAGATTAACCAGCATCTGAAAAAGTTCGATGCGTGTCTGTTGCCAGGAGGGATGCACCCCTGGATGAACCCGCTGACCGATACCAAGTTATGGCCTCATGATTACAGTGAAATATATGATGCCTATAACCGGATTTTCGGCTGCCAGGGGCATGGCTGGAGTAATCTGCAAAGTACCCATATCAATCTGCCGTTTTGTGGTGATGATGAGTTTGGTCGATTGCATGCTGCGATTCGTCTCATATTACCCTTGTTACCAGCATTAGCGGCCAGTTCCCCGATTATGGCGGAACACTTCACCGGTCTGCTTGATTATCGTTTGCGTGCTTATCAACAGAATCAGCGCCAGATTCCACAGATTACCGGTAACCTGGTACCAGAGGCGGTGTTTACGGCTGCAGATTATGATTCCCGGATTTTGCAACCTATGTACGCAGCCGTTGCCCCTCATGATCCAGAGGGCATTTTGCAGGATGAATGGCTTAATTCCCGTGGCGCTATCGCTCGTTTTGAACGGAACGCTATTGAAATAAGACTCCTGGATATCCAGGAATGCCCGGCTGCAGATTTGGCCATCATTGAGTTTGTCTGTACGCTTTTAAAGGCCTTGGTCAGTGAAAAACTTTGTGATTACCAGGCACAACAAGCATGGGATACGACTGTGCTGGCCAAATGGTTGGCAGGCGCAGTGGGGGATGCGGAGCAGACCATAATTTCGGATCCTGGCTACCTTGGGCTATTTGGCTACACCGGAAAGCGGGCCTCTATGCAGCAATTGCTTAATCACCTTGCCGAGCAGCTCTGTCCGCAGTTGATCAAAGATAAAGACGCACCTCTGGCAGTCATCCTGTCTCAGGGACCACTGGCGCGGCGGATTCTTAGGCTGACATCTTTGACGCCAAGCCGGCAAAAATTGAAGGCCGTTTATCGCTGCCTGAAAGAGTGCTTGGCAGAAGGGCAGATGTTGCAATGAAACCGGTCAGACGGCAAGTGATCGTCAGCTGTGAGCATGGCGGTAACCAGGTTCCCCCTGAGTACCGCCAATTGTTCAGCGGACAGGAAATGTTGCTGGCCAGTCATCGTGGCTATGATCCCGGAGCACTCCCCTTGGCTGAAGTTATTGCGGAGCAATTAAGTGCTCCGCTGTTCTTTTCTAAACAGACGCGCCTACTGGTCGACCTCAATCGTTCTTGCAGCCATCGTAATCTGTTTGGGGACCAGGTCAAAGGTACTGACCGGCACGTGAAGGATACTATCATTTCTCATTATTATCGGCCTTACCGCGAAGCTGTACGTAACGCTGTTGCAGCACAAATCACCTTGGCAATGCAGGTAGTCCATCTGTCGATTCACAGTTTCACGCCCGTTTTTGACGGTCAACAACGGCTGACTGATATCGGTTTATTATACGACCCAGCGCGCTACCAAGAGAAAATTTTGTGCCGACACTGGCGCCAGGAGATAGTGGCGAGCCGATTGTTAACGGTTCGTTATAACTGGCCGTATCGCGGCATAGCGGATGGCTTGGTACGCTCATTACGCCGGGAGTTCGGTGCACAACAATATCTTGGTATCGAAGTTGAGGTGAATCAGGGCTTGCTTCAAGCTAATGGTCATTTTCCCGATGCTGTTTGCCTGGGTATTGTCTCCTCTCTACAGCAACTCATGGTCACACACAATAATAATGCGGCTTAACAGCCTGATAAATTAATAAAGAAACTCTTCTCTTGAACTGCAGATCATTTACCAAACATCAGAGCCAGTGTATTATCCTGTTTTTTGCTGTCTATTTAATTCTGTTTTTTAAGGGGGCTCTTGTGCCACAGGCTGCTATTGAGTTTAACGATTTGGCTGTTGTTATTGACGACCAGAAAATATTTTCAGACTTGAACCTTACCATTTCTGCTCAGGAAAAAGTCTCTTTGATTGGTCGCTCAGGGAGCGGGAAATCTACCTTGCTGCGTTGCCTGCTCGGGTTTGTTGTTCCTAACGCGGGAAGGATAAAAGTATTTTCCGAAGAGTTGACTGCCAAATCAATTTGGAAAATACGTACCCGTATGGCTTATGTACCACAAGAGCCTGAACTTTCTACTGGCACCGTTCAACAGGTGCTTGAAATGCCTTTCAGTTTGGCTAACAATCGTCATCTAAAACCTAATCTGGCCAAGATTTCTGCCTTTATGGAACGGTTACTGCTTCCCGCTAAGCTGTTACAGGAAGATATCTCAGAACTATCCGGTGGTGAAAAACAGCGTATCGCAATGTTGATGGCTCTGCTGTTAGATCGGGATATTATGGTACTTGATGAGGCGTCTTCGGCTCTTGATCCCGATTCAAAACAAGCCGCGATTGCGTTGTTAAACGATCAGCCTGAATTGACGGTTATCTCGGTATCTCATGATCAGGAGTGGCTGGCGATTTCAGATCGCACGGTGGATCTTGCTGATTTACAGAAGGGAGACGCATAATGGGTTCTGTTGATATTGGTACCTGGCAGTTGACTTCTGTCTATCTGCTATTGGTCTTCCCCCTTGCGGTTATTCTGTTTTTACGTATTCCCATGTTTGGTGAAACCTTGATTTCAGTGGTGCGTATGACGGTACAGCTACTCTTTGTCGGTTTTTATCTACAGTTTGTTTTTGATCTGAATAATATCTGGGTAACTGCAGTCTGGATTATGATCATGATTATTGTGGCCGATATTTCCATTGCCCGTGGTTGTGGACTGCATTTTAAAAGCCTGGGGTTTGAGGTCTTTATTGCCATGCTCGGTGGTACTTTAATCCCCCTGGCTTTCTTTATGTATGTTGTTCTTTATGGGACCTCTGCCCATGAAGCCCAGTATGTGATCCCTATCTGTGGCATGATTCTCGGCAACTGTTTACGCGCAGTGATTGTTGGCTTACGCTCATTCTATGAAAACTTACGCAAACATGAACGGGCTTACCTGTTAACCTTGGGGCAGGGGGCAAGTTTGAAGGAGGCGGTTCATCCCTATATGCGTGATGCTTGCCAGGCTGCGTTGGCTCCCACTGTAGCAACCATGGCAACGGTCGGGTTGGTTGCCTTGCCCGGCATGATGACCGGAGTTATTCTAGGTGGGGGCAATCCGATGGCAGCGATTAAATATCAGATTGCGATCATGGTCGCGATATTCTCCGGCACTGCTCTTACCGTCGTTTTGGCCATTCATTTGACACTACTCAAAAACTTCAACGCTTATGGTGTTCTGAATCGTAAGATATTTAAATAGCAGTTCATAGTCTCTTCACGCTGCAGTTCTAGTGGTTCGGGGAGGGGGATGGTGGAACTATCTGTTAATCCCAAATTTTTTTCTATAGGCAGCTGGTGACATCCCCGTGCTCCGCTTGAAGAGCTTTCGAAAAGAACTCATGTCGGTATATCCGGTCGTGGCCAGAATGGCTTCAACGGGCTTACTGGTGGTTTCTAAGAGGTTTCGTGCTTTGGCGATGCGCAAAGACTGAAGATACTCGAGGGGGGTATCTCCTGTCGCTTTCTTGAACCTTCTAGAAAAGGTCCGCTCGCCGAGTCCGACTTCACCGGCAAGCAGGGCAATTGATAGACATTCGGTCAGATTTTCAGCCATCCAGCGTTGTACTTTGAGGATTTTTTCATCCTGGTGGGTGGTGTTAACGTGGGCTCCAAAGTAGGGGGTCTGTAACTGCCTTGCCGGATCGATCAACAGTCGCTTGGATAAGGTTGTGGCCAGTTCCGGGGAGCCGAAGCGCCCCACCATGTAGAGTGCGAGATCTATAAAAGCCGTTACCCCGCCCGCGGTAATGATATCTCCTTCATCAATGATCATCCGTTCTTTCTTTAGGACCACCTGAGGATAGCGGTTGCTGAATTCCGCGGCGAGATTCCAATGGGTCGTTGCGCTGCGTCCGTTCAAAAGCCCACTCTGGGCAACCATAAATACTCCAGCACAAACAGCACAGATAATGGTCCCTTGTGCGTGGCAAGCACGTAGCCAGGAACAGAGTTCATGATCTGCCGCTGCTGTTTCTCGGTCCCCAAATAGTACTGGAATGAAAATAATATCAGGGGGAGGGGAGTCCGCAATCTCTGTATTGGGTGAAATGTTCATGCCGCTAAAACTGCTGACGGGATTGCCATCTTTGGTAACAATGGAAAGCTTGAAAAGGTCGGTTTCTGTTGTAGCGAAATGCTCACGCCACTGGCGGCTGGCCAGAGATAAGATCTCATAAGGGGCGCTGATACTCGATTCCATGCAGTTTGGAAGAGCTAGAAAAGAGACTGTTTTCATCTGTATACCTTTTTGTCTTAAATGACCTCTTTTTTGTCGATACGGACACTTCTATCATCTGTTTGTTTGGAATACAACCAGTATCAGTCAAACGTATACAGAGAGAGGAGATCTCAGATGAAAACAGGATTACTACTTGTTGATATTCAAAATGACTATTTTAAACCAGGAAAGTTTGAACTTTGCGGTATGGAGGAAGCTGCTCACAATGCTCAGCGGCTACTCACTGCTTTCCGGCGGGCGGGATTACCCCTTATCCATATTCAGCACCAGTCCCTGCGTCAGGGGGCACCATTTTTTGTGCCAGGTACAAATGGAGTCGAAATCCATCCGAGTGTCCAGCCTCTGCCTGGAGAAATTGTACAAGTTAAGCATGTGCCGAACAGTTTCAAAGAGACGGAAGTAGCAGATCTTCTTAGAGAAAAAGGGGTTGAAACTCTGATTATTTGCGGAGCTATGAGCCATATGTGTATTGATGCGACCACACGGGCTGCCTTTGACTTCGGGTTTCAGTGTATCGTGGCCGAGGATGCATGCACTACCTGCCAACTTGAATTTAAGGGAAAAATAATTGAAGCCGATCTGGTGCATAGTGCCTTTATGGCTGCATTGGCTCATATTTATGCCGATGTGATCTCCACCGATGAATGCCTGGACAGGTTCGGCTTGCCCGAGGTGTAACCGTGCAGGAAAATCGATTACAATGTCATCAGAAAACAGAAGTTATTGGGGTAAAGGTTGTCGAGTTCTGACTAGTGACTACATGTAAAAAAATAGAGCCTGGAGTAATATGTGCCCAGGCTGTTCGATATCTTTTCAGGCTAGTCTTTTATAAACATAGTGATAATGCTTACCTTCAAAAAGCTCTGCGAGCGGTTTAGACGCTTCGACTGCTTCATCACGTATTGATGAGCTCAATGCCTCGTCAATTGCCTCTCGGCTTGGATAATCAATCTGTTGAACCAGCACCACTTGCGGAGCCTCATCTTCTTTTTCTTCGGGACGGAACAGGCGCACCTCGATAACATGGGGCATGCGGCGCCAGATAGGGAGTAGCTGATTTTCGATAATAGCGAAGAATTCATCTTCTTTTCCAGGCTTTATGGTTCCTTCAAAAATTGCACTGCGTGTGTACATTTATTTCTCCGGTAACTTGCTATGATAGGGTGTTTAACTCAGAGGCGCGGGAGAAGGAGAGAACGCAGAGAAAAAAATACTTTATGGTTTTAGAACCATAGAAAAATGAGACATTCTCTGCGTTCTCTAACTCTCTGCGGCTCTGCGTTGAGATAGAGAGGGGGGGCAACAAGTACAATTTGCAGATTGGAAACGAGCCGTTTCCGGCTGAAAATTACTCGTCTGCGGGCCCATTGAAAAACTTCATCAACGCTGCATTATCATCACCACCTTTTCCTGCGGCGACAAACAGACGGTTTATTTCTGTCGTCAAGCTGGTTAATGGCATGGCAACGCGATTCTTTGCTGCAAAGGCCTGGACGGCTTCCATATCCTTAAGCATATTATCAATGCGGCCGGTTGGTGAATAATCATGGTTACCCATTTTCGCCATATACTCCTGGAGCAGGTTTGAATCCGCACGACCACCGGCAATAGCGGCAGGAATCATCTCGACGTTGACACCGCCTTTAAGGGCGAGTTGGGTCGCCTCGGCGATCGCCTGAAAGCCGATAGCACAGAGCACCTGGTTTACCAGCTTGGTCGCTTGTCCGGCACCAGATGGCCCCATAAGAGTGTAGTTGGCGCATAAGTGCTGCATCACAGAACGGGCTTTTTCAAAATCCTCTTCACGACCACCAGCCATAACTGCAAGTTTGCCACCGAGGGCACCGGGAGCACCGCCGGACAGAGGGCAGTCAACCCATGGCATAGCGTGTTCACTTAGCAGCTTTGCAGCCATTTCTTTGGTCGATTCAGGATCGATCGATGACATATCGATTAAGACTTTGTCGGCTGTTGCGGCCTGGGCGACACCTTCGGGACCAAAAACAGCTGCTTCAACGATTTTAGCGTTATTCAGAGAGAGAATGACATAATCACTTTGTTGGGCGGCATCACAAGGAGATGTTGTGGCAATGGCGCCACGTTCCACCATGGTAGCGACTTTTTGCGGATCAAGGTCAAAGATACGAACCTGCTGTCCACACTCAAGTAAGCGGGTTGTAATGGCAGTTCCCATAATACCGACACCGATGACAGCGACGCGTTGAGCTGCTGTTGTCATAATCTTTTCTCCTTCTTTTGGTTTATTGATGAGTTCTTGATATAATATACAGACTTATGAGTAAATGCATGTGTTGCAATTGTTTTTCTGTTTTTTCCTGCAGCGTTGGGGGCCAGAAATTTGTGCTTGCAAAAAAATATGTTATCGATAACAATACGGTTGATCGTGACACCTGTCAAGTTTAATCAACATATCTAAGGGTGCGCTGAAACGTCTTCAGATCTTCATGACTTTATCTTTCAAAACAACCGGCTTCTGTGCCGTAATATTATGATAAACAAGAAGAATGAGTAAGGTTAAGGCAAACCTGTAAAGGGAGGATTCTTTGAGTAAGGTCGATATTTTGCAGATGGGTCCATATCCGTCATGGGACATAGAATTGCTGGAGCAGGATTTTACCCTGCACGCCTATTTTGAAGCTGAAGATAAGCAAGCATTTGTTGCTGAACGGGCAGATAAAATTAGAGGAATTGCCACCCGCGGTGAATTGGGAGCCAGTCGTGAGTTGATCGAATCGCTGCCCAACCTGGAGGTTATTTCTATCTACGGGGTTGGCTTTGATGCTGTTGATCTTGAAGCTGCTAAAGAGCATAACGTTCGCGTCACTAATACTCCGGATGTTTTAACCAAAGATGTTGCTGATCTGGGTGTTGCCATGATGTTGGCGGGCTCACGCGGTATTATTGGTGCCGAGTCATGGGTCCGTTCCGGTCATTGGGGCAAGCAAGGGCTTTATCCATTGCAGACTCAGGTTTCATGTAAAAAAGTTGGTATTTTAGGATTGGGACGTATCGGTTACGAAGTCGCCAAGCGCTGTGCGGCTTTTGATATGGAGGTGGCCTATTCTGATCTGGCAGCACGTGATTTTGCCAGTGAGTGGGAATATATTCAGGATCCCGTTGCTCTGGCTCAGCGTTCAGACTTTTTGTTTGTCACTCTGACGGGTGGTCCGGCGACACGTCATATTGTCAATAAAGAGGTAATTGAAGCCGTTGGTCCGGAAGGGATGCTGATTAATGTCTCCCGTGCAACCAATATTGATGAGGCAGCACTGCTCGATGCTTTAGAGGAAAAACGTCTCGGCTTTGCAGCTCTTGATGTTTTTGAAGGTGAGCCGAACCTTGATCCACGTTTCCTGAAGTTGGAGAATGTTTTGCTGCAACCTCATCATGCCAGTGGGACGGTGGAAACCCGTAAGGCGATGGGACACTTGGTTTATGATAACCTGGCAGCACATTTTGCTGGAAAAGAATTGCCGACTCCGGTTGTTTGATCAGTGTATAAAGGGTCCCTATCCATTAATATTTTGTGGGTAGGGACTTTTTTTAGTGTTCGATTTAACGTGCCTTGGTGCTTTCTCGTTCTATCACCGAATGAGGCATACGGATTATTTGTGGAGGAAGAACTTCACCAGCGTCTTTTGCGGTGAGAGCTTTCAGCATAAGTTCGGCCGCCTGTTGACCAATAGCCTGGCAGTTTACGTTAACCGTGGTGATCGAAGGCCAACAATAGCGAGAAATTTCGAAATCACCAAAACCTGCGACCGCTAAGCGTTGCGGTATAGCAAGGTTGAGCCTGTGACATTCCATAATTGCTCCAAAGGCGGACGGGTCAGAAACGCAGATAACCGCTTCAACTTCTGGCCATTCCTCGATCAGACGGGTAACTGCTTCTGCACCCTGTTTTATGGAAATCGGCGGATCGCCAACTGAAACAACGTGGGTTTTGGCTAAGCCTAAAGACTTAACGGCGTGTTCATATCCTTGCCGACGAGCAATTCCTCTGAAATCACCTTTCTCATTTCCGCCAATATAAGCAATATTGCGATAGCCGCAGAATACCAATCTGGCAACCATGTCTTCTATGGTCGCCGCATTGGAAAAGCCGACGACGTGATTAATCGGTTTCGTTGGCAAGTCCCAGGTTTCAATAACCGGTATCGAGGTGTTTTCAAGGATCTTTCGAGCTCGCGAAGAATGTTCTCCGCCGGTTAAAATTAAACCTTCCGGGCGACGTTGCAGCATGGCTTCAATAAGCTGTTCTTCGCGGTTGAGATCATATCCTGTATAGCCAAGGAGTACCTGTTTTCCTGCCTGGTCGAGGGTGTCAGTAACCCCAAGCAGTGTTTCGGAAAAGTTAGAGTTGTTAACCGAGGGGATCAGTACAGAGATAAAACCAGATTTTTGCGATGACAATGAGCCAGCCGTTAAATCAAGAACATAGCCCAGCTCATCAACTGCTTCCATGATTTTTTTATGGGTTTCTTCGGTGACCAGGCCGGTGCCTTTAAGGGCACGCGAGACGGTCATTGCCGATACCCCTGCCCGGCGGGCAACATCCGCCATTGTTGGGTTTCGTTTTGATTGAGACAAGGGACAATCCTCTTCCTGGGAGATTTTGTGGTAATAATGGATCCTCTCCCGACACTAAAATAAAATTAAATGAGGCAACATTCTCATCCTATCGATAGGGATAGGTCAAGGAATATCGATAACACATTGTCTTCTTATATGCTATAACCCATGTGTAACCCATTATTAATACGGCATTTCAGTATAATATTAAAAAATCTCGTCGCTAGTTCAACAAGGTTCTATGATCTTGTTCACTGATATCTACAGGAGTAATCAGATGATTCAGAAAAAAGATAATATTGCATTTTTAGGGACCGGCATCATGGGGTTTCAAATGGCACGTCGTCTAACAGAAGCTGGTTATCAGGTAACGGCCTGGAACCGATCAAGAGCCAAAGCTGAACCATTAGTTGCCTGTGGTGCAATGGTTGTCGATTCACCGCTAGAAGCCGTTAACAGCGCGACTTTGGTTATCTGCATGCTTGCCGATTATAAAGCCGGGTACGATGTATATTTTGAACAAAAGGTTCTCGATGCCATTCCAAGTGGAGCTCTTTTGGTTGATATGGCGACTTATGCACCGGCTGAATCAAGTGCATTGGCTAGCTCCGCAGCAGAACGCGGAATTCGCTTTATAGATGCCCCTGTTTCTGGCGGTGAACGCGGCGCTGCTGCTGGGACCTTAAGTATCATGGCTGGTGGTGAAGCCGATGATATTGCTTCTTTGGCAGATTGTTTCAGCAATTTAGGGCGGGTTACTCATGTTGGTCCGGCCGGTAGTGGTTGTATTGCCAAGCTATGTAATCAACTGATTGTTGGAAATACCGTTGTTGCCGTTGCCGAATCATTGAATCTTGCGGCATCCTTAGGCGCTGATGCCAGTGCCGTCAGAAGTGCTCTGCTAGGGGGCTTTGCTGATTCTGTCATTTTAAAAGAGCATGGTGAGCGGATGCTGGAGAAGAATTTTGAACCCGGTGGGCCTGCTGTGTACATGCAGCAGATTCTGGTCACTGCAAAAGAGATTTCTGAAGATAAAAGTATTCCTTTGCCGCTGGCACGTGTCAGTGAGAGCCTGTTTACCGATATGATTAAAGCGGGGCAGGGGGGGCTTGATTTGTCTGCTATCATTGAACGCCTCAAGTAAGTTTGATTTTGGCCCTGTGGGAATTTCTCACGGGGCTTTGTTTTGTGGTATGGTCACAAGAACAGTTGGATTAAATCGTTAAATGAAAAATTTTCAGAAATTTATTTAACGATTTAATTTCCCTTGGCAAAAACATCTATTATGGAGGATGTAAATGATTAAGAGACTAGTACTGATTTTGGCTTTTTCCCTGCTGACCACGGGCGCTTTTGCTGCGACAAGTGGCTTTCAGTTAAGTTTAATTCCCGATGTCGCAACCCAATCCAGGACGACTCAGATCGAAGGACTGACCCTTGGGCTCTGGAGTGAGAACCCTCAGAACGCGTTTGCTCTTGGTTTTGTTAATGGCTCAACCGGGCATAGCTCAGGTTTATCTTTGGGGCTTTTGGGCAACTATTCCGATAGTTACAAAGGCGCTCAGATCGCCTGGCTGGCCAATTATGCTAAAGGAGATGTGATTGGCTTGCAGTGGGCCGCATTCAACTATGCTCAGAGTATCCATGGGCTTCAACTGGGTTTTGTAAACTATGCCCAAACGGCAAATGATGGCCTGCAAATTGGCTTGGTGAATATTATCAATGAGACCAGGAATTGGTTCGCTGATTTCCCTAATGAGGTTGCTCCCGCAATGGTTTTTGTGAACTGGCGGTTCTAGCCTTTCAGATATCAAAAAGGTCAGCTTCGCATAGTTGGGGCTGACCTTTTTAGTCTCTATAGTGTTGCAAGTATGCTGATTTAAGCAAATACCAATTTAAAAGAATCAAGGCGAAAGACTCGCTTGCCGCAATATCAAATTTATCCTTTCCAGCTTTCCAGCAGAATTTTTTTAAGCATCTTTTTAAAAAATATCTTTAATTATCACAGTCACTTGTCTTCATTAGCGCGAAGTATTTTTCGTTGAATATCTTAAAATTTGATCACTGTAATGAATTTTTTTCTTGCCTTAAAAAAATGTTATCGATATCATCCGAATCGTAAAATTTCACTGCAATCTCATATATAGGAATCAGCAAGAGCGCTGTGTCTGTTATTTTTAACGTGGTTGATGTCGAGGTTTTTAAATGGATTTTATGAACAGGGTATGGTCGTGTTTCTGGCGATTAATAGAGGGTGCTATGGCCGTTATAATGGTTATTATGCTGGCTTTGCTCTTTGTTAATGTCGTTCTTAGGTATGGTTTTTCCAGTGGTATTCTTGCCTCTGCGGAGATCTCAAGATTCCTTTTTGTATGGACCATTATGTTTGGTTCTGTCATCTGTTTACGTGACCATGAACACCTCGATTTGCGTGTTATCGATAAAATTCTGCCACCTAAAGCTGTCTGGGTTTTGCGCCGTTTTGTCAACCTGGTCATTCTGGTTTCTAGTGGCATGTTACTCGTTGGTAGTTATCGCCAAACTTTTGCTAACTGGCCAAATATTTCACCTATGAGCGGTATTCCCGTTGGCGTTATGTATCTGGCTGGTGCTTTTGCCGGTGCTGTCATGGGCGCCATTGCTCTGTACCGTATATTCAATTCCAATAGTGATGAAGTTGCTCATGAGGAGGAGCTGTTATGACCTTAGCTATTTTCCTGGGCGCTTTATTGGCGGGTATCTTACTCGGTATTCCTGTTGCATCCTCTTTGTTACTTTCATCCATCGCTCTGATGTTTCACCTGGATATGGTCAGTGCTGATATTTTGGCTCAATCTCTGGTAAATGGGGTCGATAGCTTCGCATTATTAGCGATCCCATTTTTCCTGGTTGCCGGCGAAACCATGGCCTGTGGTGGTTTGTCGCAGCGCATTGTGCGTCTAGCCATGGCGGGGGTAGGGCATAAAAAAGGTGGACTGGGGTATGTCGCTATCTTTACCTCTGTCGTTCTGGCTGGTCTGTCCGGTTCTGCTGCAGCCGATGCTGCAGCTTTGGTAGCGATTCTTTTCCCCATGATGCGTAAGGCCAACTATCCGACTGCCCGATCGGCCGGCTTGCTGGCTGCGGGTGGTATTATTGCTCCTGTGATTCCGCCATCTGTCCCTTTTATTATCATTGGCGTCGCCGGTAATATTTCCATTGCCAAACTGTTTATGGGGGGGATTGCTCCTGGGTTGATGATGGGTTGTGCGCTCCTTATGACCTGGCGTTACATGGTCCGTAACGAGGATTTACCGGTCACAGAAAAGGCAACCAGCCAAGAGTTTCGTGACGCTTTCCGCGACGGTATCTGGTCGTTGATTCTACCGATCATCATTATTGTTGGTATTCGATTTGGCATTTTTACGCCGACAGAAGCTGCTGTTGTAGCCGCTGTCTACGCTATCTTTGTTTCATCGGTTATCTACCGTGAACTGACCCTGAAAAAATTCTATAACGTACTGATTTCCAGTGGTAAAGCGACCGGCATGATCATGTTTTTAGTTGGTTGTGCCATGGTTGCATCATGGTTGATTACCATTGCCCAGTTACCTCAACAGCTCGCTATTTTACTTGAGCCTTTGATCGATAGCCCACGTCTGTTGATGGCTGCGATTATGCTGCTGGTTCTTGCCATCGGTATGGTCATGGATTTAAGCCCGACCGTACTGATACTGGTGCCATTACTAATGCCGGTTATTAAAATGGCAGGAATCGATCCTGTTTACTTCGGCATCATGTTCATTATGAATGCTTGTATTGGTCTGATTACCCCACCTGTTGGTACTGTTCTCAACGTTGTCTGTGGCGTCGGTAAAATCCGCATCGAAAATGCAGTGGCCGGGATTCTTCCGTTCGTCGGAGTTTATGCCCTGTTACTGGTGTTGTTTATCGTTTTTCCGGAACTGATCATCGTGCCGATGAAACTCATCGTCGGTTAGGTTTTACACAACTATAATAGGGAGGTTGTAGAATGAAAAAGATCATCTTAATGCTCGTAGCAGTTATGCTGGTAGCTTCAGCATCAGTCAGTATGGCGGTTGAACTCAAATTTGCCCATGCTGCTCCAGAGACTGATTTACAGCAGGAACTTGCCAAATTCTTTGCCGAAAAAATTAAAGAACGGACCAATGGTGATGTCACCGTACGTATCTATCCCCACGGTCAATTGGGTAATGATCAGCAAATGATTACTGGTGTTCGTTCCGGTATCGTTGATATTGAGATGTCCGGACTCAATAACTTTGAAGGTTTGATGCCAAAAGTTGGTGGAGTCCTTCTTCCTTATATTTTTACCAGTCGTGAGCATGCTTATAAGGTCCTTGATGGGCCGGTTGGTCAAAGTCTGTTAGCTGATTTTGGCAATTTTGGTATGGTTGGCCTTGGTTTCCCTGAAAATGGTTATCGTAATATTACCAATTCCCGTAAACCGATTCGTACCCCTGAAGATGTTGTTGGGCTGAAAATCCGTACCAATAATTCCAAAGCTTTGAATGAAATGTTTGCAATGCTCAAAGCAAACCCGACTCCGTTGCCAGTTTCAGAACTTTATACTGCACTTGAAACAGGTGTTGTCGAAGCTCAGGAACATCCAATTCCAATTACTCACTCTTTTCACTATGACGAAGTTCAGAAGTACCTGTCCTTAACTGAGCATTCATACGCCATGCTGGTTATTGCCATGAACAAGAACAAGTTCAACTCTTTAACTGCAGAGCAACAAAAAGCGGTACAAGAAGTAGCCGCAGAAGCTGTTGCCTTCCAGCGTAAATTGAGCATTGAGAAGGAAGCAGGGATGATGGCTGACCTTGAGAAGCGCGGTATGAAAATTAATAAAGACGTCGATAAGGCAGCTTTCCAGAAGGCAATTACTAAGACCTGGGACAGCTACATCGACAAGTTTGGTAAAGAGATTATCGACCAGATTCAGGCAGCAAAATAAGCAAAATACGTTTTGTGTGACCAGTTGTTGCCTTTTGCCCGGGATATTTTGTATTCCGGGCTTTTTTTATATATTATTGTGCTCGCATCATTGTGATGCCTTCTAACTTGGATGACTACAAGAAAGGATTTTCATGATCTTCGATATTATCAGTCAGGCAGATAAATACACTGCCCTGAATGCCGGTTTCGCTAAAGCCTTTGAGTTTCTGACCCAGCCGCAATTAAAAGAACTTGAGCCGGGTGATTATGTCATTGACGGTGACAAGGTTTATGCTGCCATCGTTAAGACCAATGGTCGTAAGCCAGAAGAAGCTAAGATAGAAACCCACCGCCGCTATATCGATATCCAGATGGTTTTAGGTGGTGTCGATACCATGGGCTATGCCCCGGCAGAAAAGTGCAGTGATGAAGCAACAGCTTATGATGCGGAAAAAGATTTACAGTTTTTTAATGAACCCTCTGAATCATGGTTGGTTGTTAAGGAAGATTACTTCGCCATTTTTTACCCCGAAGATGCCCATATGCCATTGATCGGTGATGGTGAAATTCATAAGGTTGTGGTTAAGGTGGCAGTCGACCAGGGGTAGTATAAAGATCTTAAAAGAAGCAGGAGGCCTAATCCTGCTTCTTTAATCCTATCATTCTCATCCATGCTTTCATGGAGAACACGGATAATCTCTATTGCCGGCCCTGACGATCTCCGATAATAGATCACATGGCTACCGGTCGGAAATTTAAGGTAGCCAGCCTTGATCTCATCACAATCTTTCCCCATTGAGGGGTTGCGTGCTACCTGGTGGAAACTAGCATCCAGGAACTCGAGGTACTTGTTCCGTTGCTCTCGTCCCCATCGCTTTTGAGTAAAGCGGGCAATATCTTTCAGATCGGCTATGGCTTTCTGGGTAAGTGTAAAGATAGCCATTATTTTAGATCTTCGGCGTCCAGTTCTTCGATCAAGCCTTTCAGTGAGTAGTCTGCGATACCGCTGGCTTCGCCTTCCTCCAGAGCTTTACGCAGGATTGCTAGCTTGGCTTCTTTCTCTTCGAGTAATCGTAGACCTGCACGTACTGCTTCGCTAACAGAGCCATAATGGCCTGAAGCAACCTGTTGCCCGATAAATTTCTCAAAATGTGGTCCGAGTGTGACGCTCGTATTTTTAGGCATAGACCTACCTCCAATCCGTTACTGTATTAGTATTTAATATTTATCGGTACTGGTCAACTGAAAAGATATCGCTAAAGTCTTTACATCCCAATAGGGAGAATGGAGGGAAACACGATTGTTGGACAAAGGGTTGGGTACGCTGTCCGATAGTATCCGTAGGCAGCATTTTTTACATTTACCTATATATGACAATCTGTGGAACAGGGGACATCGGCCCTAGCAAAACAAAAATTGCTAGATTTGATAATCGACAGATCAGTTGGCATCGAACCTGCCAAAAGTGAAATCCTGATTTTTGATTTGAACTAAAAAACTACTCCAAAATAGCTATTTGGAATCTTTTGTTCTTTTTCACCTTCGTTGCAGATTCTGAAGCACCATACGACTGTAAATTCGCGAATCAAAAATCTAAGGACTATGTGACAGCGATGTTTCCCCTCTTGCACCTTCAGGGATGCTTTCGATGTGCAAATCCAATTGTGGAAACGGAATCTCAATCCCTTCTTCACGAAATAATTTGTCGATGATCACGCCAATTTCGCTGAATATTCTTAAGCGGTCATCAATGCTGCGTATCCAGAACCGCAATTCAAAATTTATAGAGCTATCGCCAAAGCCAACGAAAAAAGCACTGACCGCCGGGTACGTTAGCACTTCAGGATGCTCTCTGCCCGCACGAGAAAGTAGTCCGAGGACCTTTTCAAGCGGGCTGCCATATTTAACTCCGACGGGAAGGGTCCCTCTGACGATTTTATTCGTATAGGTCCAGTTGGTGACTTTCTGAGCGACAAGATCTGCATTCGGGACAATGATTTCGGCACGTTCAAAGGTTTCAAATATGGTCGACCGTAGGCCTATTTTGGTGATTGTCCCCCAATCTTGATCAATATTGATCACGTCACCGACTTTGATGGGACGCTCAAAAAGCAGGATGAGGCCGCTGACAAAATTGTTCACGATGTTCTGCAGTCCGAAACCGATACCAACCCCTAACGCACCAGCAAGAATCGCAAACTTTTGCAGGTCGATACCCGCCATTCCTATGGCGGTGAAAAATCCAACAGACACAATGCCGTAATGAGTCAGTCGCTTGAGAGATGCCTTCACCCCTATATCCATCTTTCTGGGTGTCATCATCTGTGAATCAACAAAGGCCTGGACGACCCAGGAAAAAACTGTGGTCAGGTAAAGAACCATGACCAGGAGTATAGCCATCTGTACCGAAATGCTGAAATTACCGATACGGTATTCGAGGGAGAGCAATGCGACCCAGGCCGCATCTACATTGTCAAAGAATTTCCAAATCACCAGGATGTACAGACTCGAATTGGCGATAATGATGATGCTCAGCAAAGTTTGTAGTTTTCTGGTCGCTTCATCCTGTCCAAGCACTTTTATGAAGTGCCTGTTTTTAATCACTTCCATGTTCATAAAAGCATTGACGCCGCCGTGGCCAAATTGCAGGGCCATTTGAATTAAGATAATGATGACAAAGGTGGATAACGTGCCATTGATAAGTGTTTCCGCGAGGTTTGCATAACCGAAAATTGCTGCGGGGACACCGATGCTTGCGATGACAAGCAGTATCGAAAGAAATGTACGAAGTTTGTTGTCTTTTATCCTTTGTTTTTTCAGCAGATAATAGCTGGCCGGTATCGCAACAACACAGAGAAGTAAAGTGTAAAGTTGGAAAACAGGAACGGGCAGACCAAAGATTTGAAAACTTTTGGAAAGAATGAAAATGGTGGCAACGATCTCGATGGTTTTTTTCGCCAGGGGTTGCTTGTATGCGATCGTATGTAGTCGCATGGCAGCCATTATGACTATCAGAAGAAGAGCCCAGCCACCGAGCAACGGTAGCTTCTGATAGGTCTCGGTGAAAGTTCCAAATAGAAGAATAGTAATGAAGGTAGCGCCTGCAAAGGGACGGTTAAATATAAGATGCCATTCTTTCGGTAAAGGTCTATCTTGTTTTCTGCGATAAATGAGGAGAATGCAGAGGAAAGTGGCCACAACAGCGTGGAGAGCGATAGACATGCCATGGCGCGGTAAAAAGTTGTCTGAAAACTTCAAAGTGTTTGATAGCCCTTCAACAAAGTCAGACCAAAGGTTGGTGTTGAACTGGCTATAGTACTCCCCTTCAAACATGGTAAAGGTATTGCGCCTTAATGTGTCTTTGCGGCGATTATTAAGCCCTTCGTCGATTGTCCTCAAACGGCTGATAATAATTTCTTGGTCAGGGGCTAATATCTGTTGAAACTTGATGGATTCTGCGCTCACACGCTTGATGTTTTGCAACAGTCCAGCAATGCCGGACAGGGTTCTCTCAAAAGGGTCTTCTGGGATCGAAAGGTCAGTTTTCTGTAGCTGCTTGCGCCATTCCCGCCAGAAGTTCTGACGATTCTCCCAGGTGGTATGGAACATCTCCAGCTCTTTCAGCTGGGTAGAAATATGTTTCAGGGGCAAAGCAATTTCATTCGCTAAGTTACGATAATTTAATTGGGCTTGCTGTAACTGGTTGAGCCGCCAATCATTGATATCGCCCCATTCAGGGTATTGTGCTTCAAGTTTTTTCAGGCTCTCGTTGAGCGCTTCCAATGTCGTACGGGTTGTCTCACCGGCAGCGATAGTCTCAATGTTTTTTTCTGCTTCACGGATTTGTGCAATGGTTGTCGTTGCCTGAGGCACGACTTCATTGAGGCCAGGAAAACTCTGTTGTTCAGTGGCCGACTGTTGACTGGGTTTGACGACCTCCTCAGCACTGGCCAAGCTGCCGCTACAGGAGAAAAATGCTGCGAATAGGCAAATCAGTAGATGAAAAAAAAGATAATGTCGTGCAAAAGGCATCTGGTTCTCCTGAGAAAGTACCGAAATCCACCAGCTTAAGAAGTCGCCATTAGAGGAGCCGCGAAAAAATCGGCAGCTGCTACTCCAAGGCGGCAAGAGCTTTGGCCATAGTATGGCTGTGCGTGTCCAGTAGCTGTCGCAAGGTGGTGACCATACTATCATAACTGATTTCTGGCGGCCTCAGTTGATAGCTGAACCCTTGAGGCATTTGGCCACTTACCCACCATTGACCACTGAAGACTACGTGGCCGGCGGTTGTGCGATGAAATTGATCGACCAGAATATTGATGACTGGTGGTTTTGTTGCCGGATTAAGGCTGCCCTGCAGTGTACGCTGCAGATAGCGACTGATCATGGCGGGCAGAGATTCAGCCCAGCGATGATAATGGGCCGTCTGAATGGTCTGATCACTGTTTTCAATGACCAGGCCACCCTGGCTCAGAAATGGCGCACAGTCGATACGTATTTGCGGGGGCTGCGCCAAAGACTGAAGTTTCTGGTTCTGATGATCTGCAGCGATCAGAAAATAGCGAGTTTTGGGCGTTGTTGTTGCGCTACAGCCAACAGCTAACAGCAAGGCCAACAGACTGGCATGGAATCTCCAACGACTTGGCATAATGCATCTCCAGGTTAAGGATCCTCTGGCAGCGGGTCTGAAAAGATCAATTCACTGGGCTGAGTAGCCAGTTGAGTGTTGAACTGATCAACGCTGTATAGAGTCCTTTGCAGTTGATCCAGGTTGAGGTTGAGCTTTTGGTAGAATGGCGAAGCAGCTGAATAATCATTCGCTAAGCCGCTGAGGCTTTTCCGCAACCCGACCAGGGTCTCTTGCAACTGCTTCGGTAAGTTGCGGGTATCAGAATCCACCAGCAGGGAATCCAGATCAGCCAGAACCTGCCCTGCTTTTTGTGCAGCGGAGCCGAGATCCTGCAGGGTTTGGTCGGCACTTTGGACGGTTTCTTCTAAAGGTAGAGCGTTTATGGTGTCCAACAATTGACTGATTTTGTTTTGAATCTGGTCGAAGCCGTCCGAAGTGGTCGGCAACACCGGGTAGCCAGCCAGCTGCGAGATTTCGGCCGGGGGGGGATTATCAAAGTAATCCAGTGAAATGTAGAGGTTCCCAGTGAGCAGGTTGCCGGTTCTCAGAGTCGCACGAAATCCGTTCGCTATGCTTTCCGTGATACGCTGCCGCATGGCTTCAATCGTTTGCGGCGTATCGTTTCTGGTAAGCGCCGCTGGAGTCAGGCGGATCAGCACCGGAACTTTTGCATGAAGCTCATCAAAACGCGTCTTCTGATCGAGCAGCAGGTATTCAAACGAGATGTCGACGACTTTGCCAATCTCAATACCACGATAAGTGACTGGTGCTCCGGGTAAGAGCCCACGGACTGAGCTGTCAAACAACAACAAATAATCTAACGAGTATTGGTAGCTGGCCTGGTTAATGCTGTCCTTGTCCGGATACAGCAGAAATTCGCTACCGTTTTCAACGGCATTGCCGGGAGGCCGATTGTCCGGCAAAGCAAATGATACGCCGCCGATAAGCAAGGATTCCACGGACTCACTATTGATTTTTACCCCGTTCGCGCCCATTTTAACGCTAATGCCGCTGGCATTCCAGAAACGCGTGTTTTCCGTCACCAAGTCATCATAGGGCGCATTGATGAACACAGAGGAAAGCACTTGCCTCTTCTGAGTGTCAAATTCGGTTTTTTCCACGCGCCCGACCGTAAAACCACGGTAAAGCACCGGCTCTCCAGCTTTCAGGTGACTTTGGTCGGTGCTGATCAAAGTCACCTTAAGCCCCGGAGTATTTGCCGGGGTCAGCGGGGGGGCATCAAGCCCAACAAAATGCTCTCTGCCAGGCCCTCCATTGCCGGGAGACAGTTGGATGTAAGCACCACTGAGCAGGGTGCCGAGACCGGAAACGCCGCTGGTGCCGATACGAGGACGGACCACCCAGAATTGACTGTCTTTGCGCAATAGACTGCTGTTGCTTTTATCAATCTGGGCTGTGACAACGACACCGTCATAGTCTTGGTTAATGTTGACACTTTTCACCAAACCAACATCAACATCCAAGGTTTTGATGCGGGTTTTCTCGGCCACAATTCCTTCGGCATTCATGAATTCGATCGTAATGACTGGACCGCGGCTGTAATAACTGTGCAGCACCATCCAGCCGCCCAGCAGCATAGCGACAATGGGAATGATCCAGATCATGGAAAATCGGCGCTTTGGGGTGATCTTTGCTCGTGTTTCAGTCACTATAGCTGTCCTCCAATTTATCCCAAATCAACCGCGGATCAAATGACTCAGCAGCAAACATGGTCATGATGACGACGCCCGAAAAGGCAAGCGCTGCAGGACCGGGACGGATGGTTAAAATACCGCCAAGCTGCACCAGGGAAACGAGAATAGCGACAACAAAAACATCAACCATCGACCAGCGCCCGACAAATTCGGTAATGCGATAGAGCGAGGTGCGTTGGCGCGGTAAAAGGTTGCTGCTGCGTGAGACACTCCAGCACAGCCAGCCCAGGCCGAATAATTTTGCCAGGGGGATAAAAATGCTGGCGACAAAAATTATAATGGAAACCGGATAACTGCCATGCTGCCACATCAAAATGGCGCTGCCGACAATTGTACTGTCGGTTATGTTGCCGAACTGGTCTGTATGGGTAATAGGCAGCATGTTTGCAGGCAGATAGAGAATCCCTGCTGTAATGAGCAGCGCCAGAGTACGCTGCAAGCTTTGTGAGGTGCGACAGTGCAAGCCTGCTCCACAGCGAGGGCAGTGGTCCAGTGCCGCGGGGCTCATCAATGTGCAGATATGACACTGCGCCAGCCCCTGGCGTATTGCAGTCTGGCCGCTCGCGGCTTTTGGTGAGGGAAAAGGCATAATTGTCCGCCAAAATTGGTAACGGTCAAGGTGGGTCGCTGCGGCAAGAAAACATAACGCAAAAGCGACGTAAGCCCAGAATGAAAGACCCAGCACAATCGTTGCCATGCTGGCAATTTTGACCAGGCTGGCCAGGACTCCTAAGATAAAAACTTCCGCCATGCTCCATGGGCCCAGGGTAAAAATAAACCGCGCCCAGGTACTGCAGCCGCTAACCGGCCGACGTTTAGGCAGAATCGGTACCAGCACCAAGAGTTGACAGAAGAGAATAAAGCCGGGGAAAAGAATAATAAAGGCCAGAACAAAAAAACTGAGAACCACACTGCCGGTCTTAAATAATTCCTGTGCGCTCTGGAAGAGGGTCATGACCTGAGTGTGACCACTCGCTTCAAAGGAAATAAAAGGGTAAAGGTTTGCCAGGATGAGAAATATCAGCGCAGCCAAGGCAAAAGCAGCCGATCGTTCCAGCGCCCGATGAGCCCGGTGGGTCAGCAGGTGGTTACAGCGCGGACAGAATGCCCGCTGGCCATCACGTAACACGGGGAGTTCAATGATTAGATCACAATCGGGGCACCCTATATAGTTCACGCCTTTTCCCGTTTTAGAATTTGTGTGAGCCGGTGTTCAATGGCTGTTGTCGGCAATAAAACCAAATCCTTAGAAGAGTTTGGAACCATAATCCGTAAAAATCCTTCAGAGCGATCTGAACCATCACATCTTCCAGTCGCCACCAAGGGCCAGATAAAGGTTGATGCGCTGGTCCAGCTGCAAGCGCTGAATGGCTAACAGATTGCTTCTCGTCTGATCCATCCGATCCTGTATCGATAACAACTCAAACAGGGCGATTTCCCCCTCCTGGTAACGCAGTTTGGCGATTTCGTACGCTTTTCCTGCCTGCTCAAGTGCGGTGTCCAGTTCCGCTGCCCGCGCGGCCAAGGTGACCCCTTGATCAAGGGCAGTCTCCACTTGGCCGAATGCCGCGAGGGCTACTGCGGTATAGTTCGCCAATGCCTGCTGTTGCTCTGCCGAGGCCATATCAACACGCGCCTGCCGCTCCCCACCATCGAAAATCGGAGCTAGCAGATTGGCTGCCAGGCGCCAGGCAACATTTGCCGGGTTGAGGAGAGAAGAGAGATCACTCGACGCGCCACCAATATTCGAAGTCAGGCTGATTGTTGGCAGTTTGGCGGCTTTAGCCTGGTTCAGGCGGTTGAACGAAGCAGCGACTCGCCTCTCGGCCGCGAGCAGGTCCGGTCGTTGTTCCAGAATTTCAGATGGCACTCCTGCAGGTGGTAGCGGAGGGGCTGTCGGCAAGGAAGAACGCATGTTCAACATGCCGCTCGGATATCGGCCCAACAATAATTCCACTGACCGTGTCGCGTTCCGGCTGACATTGTCCAGGGTAATCATCCGCTCTTTGGCAGCGGACAGGTCTGATTGTGCCAGGGCCAGGTCCTGGCGTGAAACCATTCCGTTCTCATAACGGACAGAAACAATCCGCAGGGTTTCTTCCAGATTTTTTAACCTTGTCCGGTAAAGTTGCTCCTGTAGCTTCGCTTCAATGGAAACGAAATACGCTTTCGCGGTATTGGCCACTAAGGAAAACTCTGCAAACCGGTAATCACTCTCAGCGGCTACATATTCTTCTCCAGCGGCATCCCTTCCAGCTTGGAGCCGGCCCCAGAGATCTACTTCCCAGCCGATCTGGAGACCTGCTTCAAGTCGATTGCCGATAGCTCCTTGGTTGTCAGCCCGTGCCATGCCGGCGGTCAAACCAACGGTTGGTGTCAATGCCGCTCCGGCCTGTGCGGCCAGAGCGCGAGCCCGATCGACTTTGCTGGCAGAGGCCAATAGGTCTGGATTGTTGTCAACGGCTTCACGTACCAACTGGTTCAGATCTCTGTCCTCGAAGGATGTAATCCAACCGTTTTGTATGCCATTTGAGTCACCGCTCTGATGCCAGTTCAGAGGGGTCTCGATCTGGGGGTGTTCTGGGATCTTCGTCGTTGCCGTACAAGCGGTCAGTAGCAGGAGCAGAATGCCCCCCAAAATCAGGTGACGCATTTCACTTCTCCTCCGGACGAATCTTGAAAAAAACCAGGTACAGCACCGGAACAATGATCAGGGTCAGCAATGTCGCAAATCCCAGACCGAATACCAGGACCACCGACATAGACTGGAAAAAGGCATCGAAAAACAACGGAATCACCCCGAGGATCGTTGTCAGCGAGCCCATCATCACCGGTCTGACCCGACTGACTGAGGCTTCGATCACGGCACTGAAGCGGGGTCTGCCACGAGCAATGTCAAAGTCGATCTGGTCAACGAGAACAATCGCATTTTTGATCAATAAACCAGACAGCGACAAAAGTCCAAGAATACCCATGAATTCCAGGGGGGTTCGGGTAAGCACCAGCCCGAAAACCACGCCGATCAAGGCTAGCGGCACGACCAGCCAGATCACCAAAGGTTGTCGTACTTTACCGAAAAGCACAAAGACAACAATCACCATCGAGAGAAAACCGATCGGCAATGTGGAGGCCAGGGCTTCGTTGGACTCCTGGGCTGCACCATATTCCCCGTCCCACTCCAGAGTGTAGCCGGCCGGCAGAGGGATGGCCTCGACCTGCGGCCGGATTCGGCTGAAAAGCTGCGAGGTCAATTCTCCTCCCAACGGGTCTGATTGAGCTTTTATTGTCCAGAGCCCCCCTTCACGGCGCAGTAATCCGTCGCGCCAGATCGTCTTGAACCCATCAATCAGCTGAGCGACGGGAACCATTTCTCCAGTTGTACTACTCATAACCAGAATGTTCCTGATGTTCTCCAGCCCGACCCGCTCCGGAGCGGGAGCCCGGGAAATAATCGGCAGCAGGTCATCGCCTTCGCGAAAGACTCCCACTTGCCGGCCCGAGAAATTTGTGACCAGTGCGCGGGCAAAATCCTCGCGAGAGATCCCGGCACGGCGAGCCCTTGCTTCAGCGTACTGTGGCTCAATAACGCTGACGGGTTGGCGCCAGTTGTTTTTAATGGAGCGAGCCCCGCCATCTTCGACCATGATGGCTTCGGCCTGACTCGCCAGCTTACGCAGAACTACAGGGTCCGGTCCTTTGAAGGTTGCTTCAATCGTGGATCCGCCACCCGGGCCTAAAACAAACCGCCAGACCTTCGCCTGAGCGTTCAGAAAGTTATTGAAAATATGGTTTTCGATTTCTGGAATCAGGGCGTCGATCTGTTGATAATCGTCGGTCCTGATCAGCAACTGGCCGTAGGAGGAGTTTGCCGATTCCGGACCGTAGATGAGCATGTAGCGCAAGCCACCGCCACCGACCGTGGTAATAGCGGCATTGACACCGTCCAATTGGCGAACATGAGCTTCCAACTTTTTCATATCTCGATTGGTCTGCGAGATATCGGTCCCCTGTGGCAGCCAATAGTCAACCACGATCTGTGGAATGGTTGAGGTTGGAAAGAAACCCGACTTGACAAACTGAAAGCCCCAGATGGAAACGACAAACAAGCCGAAAACAATACCGACTGTGAGCCAACTTTTTTCGAGAACAGAACTGAGCAGTGCATCATATGAACGATAAAAAAGGTTCTGTTGGCTTTTTGGTTTATCCTCTACTGGGGACGCTTTAAACAGCCAATAGCAGAACAGCGGAGTCAGGGTGACTGCAAAGAGCCAGCTGAACAGCAAGGCAATCAGGATGACCCAGAACAGGTGCCCGGTATATTCCGCGGTGCTCCCGGGTGCGAAACCGATTGGGCCGAAGGCGATACATCCCACCAGAGTGCCGGCCAGCAAAGGCCATTGGGTCTGGCTGATGATCTCCCGAGCGATGGTCAGTTTCTCTCGTCCGCGCTGGACACCGACGAGAATTCCCTCGGTGACAACAATGGCATTATCAACCATCATGCCCAGGGCAATGATCAGAGCACCAAGAGAAATGCGGTGCATAGGGATCGCAATCAGATCCATGGTTGCCAGCGTTGCAAAGATTGTCAGCAGAAGAATTGCGCCGATTACAAAAGCTGAACGTGCCCCCATGAAGAAAAACAGTGTCGCGATCACGATTGCCAGGGCCGCGACAACATTCCAGACAAAATTTTCAACCGATGCTTCAACCGCCTTGCCCTGATGATAGAATTCGTGGATTTCTATGCCGAGAGGGCGGCGACTCTCGGATTCGGCGAGGCGAGCATTGACGGCCTTGCCAATATTGACGATATTGCCCCCAAGGACTTGTGAGACTCCTATTGCGATAGCAGATTGCCCGTCGTAACGATAGAGCTTGTTCGGTGGTGTCCGATAGCCGCGCCATACATGGGCAATATCTTTCAAATAGACCATTCCGCCGTCTGGCCTGGTTGTCACCAGCAGGTTGCGTATCGCTTCGACTGAATCTATTGCCCCGCTGGGGTCTATGATCAGACGCAGATCTCCAACTTTGACATCCCCGGCGGACAGGACACTGTTCTGTTTACTGAGAATGTTGAACAGGTGGTCCAGAGAAATCTTACTGCTGACGAGATCCCGACTAGAAAATTCGACATAAATAACTTCCTGCTGCACACCGTCCAGAGCCACTTTGGCCACGCCTTCAACCTGAAAAAGTTCGTCCTTCAGCTGTTTGGCGTAGGTGCGCAGTTCAGACGGCGTGAAACCTGCTCCGGTAATAAAATAATACAACCCATAAACGTCACCGAACTCATCGACAACAGTTGGGGGCTGAACTCCAGGAGGCAGTTGTTTCTCAATATCCTTGATTTTGTTGCGCAACTTGGCCCAGATCACCTGAAGTGATGCTTTGTCTGGCGAGAACTCAAATTTGATGTCGACGGAGATTTCCGACACCCCGGCCGAGGAGACCGAAGTCACCACATCGACCTCCTGCATCTGCTGCAGGGCCTGCTCAATAACAGTTGTGACTTCTTCAGCGACTTCCCGGGGGCTGGCGCCGGGATACTGGGTGATCACCAGGGCAGTGCGGATGGTAAAATCAGGGTCTTCCAGTCGCGGCATTTCCTGATAGGCGGTCCAGCCACCGAGCAGGACCAGAAGAATGACGATAACGCTGAACACCTGGTTTCTAATGCTGAATTCGGCAAAATTCATGGGATGTCCTGTATTTACTTAAACGAGCATATCTTGGTCAAAGATAGAATGATGAGTACAGACTTTAAGGCATATCCCACGGGCGAACCTTCATCCCCTGCGAGAGATATGAGCCTCCAGCGGCAACAATCGATTCGCCGATGCTAAGCCCTGTTTCTATCCGCATCATTTCGCCGATCCCTGGTTGCACTTCGACGATTCTTTTAGTCACTGTTCCTTGAGTGGAATCATAAACCCAGACATATTCTTGCTCACCATCGCTCATGATCGCTGACAGGGGAACCATGACTTGATTTGCTGCGGTGCCATCGATACTTGACGCGGTCAGGATGGCCTCGGCGTTCATGCCTGGGAGAAGAATCCGGTTATCCGGTTTCCTGAAGGAGAGAGTCACAGTGTAGGTCTGAGACGCAGAGTCTGCATCCAGCGTTGCCTCTTCATAAACTGCTGGAATCAAAGATTCTGGATCCGTTGCAAGGCTAACGAAAATTCCCTGAGTTGTACGGGTTGGAGCAAGAGCCACAACTCGTGCCGGCAAGTTAAAGGTCACTTGCCACTGAGCGGTCGAGATGAGTCTGGCAACTGTTGTCCCAGGCTGGAGGGTCTGCAGCCGTTTAACAGGGATGCTGGCAATCAATCCCGGATATGGGGCCCGTAATTCCGTGTCCTGAAGAGCCTTGCTCGCGGTTTCTAGATTCGCTTTGGTGGAATCACGTTGCGCTTCACGCATCTCCAAATCACGCTGGGCAATAGCATCTGCTTCCATCAAGCGTAGTGCACGCTGATATTCCTGATCAGCAGATTCATATTGGGCTTTTGCAGCATTCAACCGGCTGACAAAATCTCGTTGATCGAGCTTTGCCAAAATATCCCCCTGGTTGACCTTGGCACCTTCTGTGACCAATAAGTCTTGGAGATTTCCGCTCACACTAAAATTGAGTTCTGTTTCTTCAGCGGCTTTGATAATCGCTGGATAGCGATAGGTTTCGAGATCATTGGCCGTACTGACTTTCATAATTTTTGCTGGCCGTATCTGCTCGGATGATGGTGCATCGTTTTTCTGTTGACACGCGACAAGCAACACAAGGAAAACAAAGCCCAAAAAAATATCAGTCGTTCTATTAAGCAGATGACGCAACACGGGCAACTCCTGAATTATTAAAGATTTAGCAATATTTTTGATTATTACGCAACACCTCTGCGGCTTTTCATCGAGATTAAGACGTTAACTGAAGGTTAGAATTACACCCCTTCCCAAACCGGTTGATCCGGTGCTGTGGAGCGTTCATTGATAACTGAAAATTGTCGAAGTTAAGCCCTTTTGTTCCGATCTGAAGGTCGGTCCGGCTTATTGCCCTGTTTTTCAGGTGCGAATTTTCCCTGCCTCGGGTGCCAAGTGCTGCACCGCTGAACCCAGATTCTTTCGACCAGCTACGCACTGCCACAGTTGTTGGCCCAGGAGAACAGTGAGCAGTTGAAAGAACTCGTCTCTAGCAGTTCAGTTAAGATTTCCTTGTTGAAATCGTCGCCAAAATGGTCGTTAACCGTTTCAGAAATGCGAACCTCGCCGCGATCGTTTTTGATAACCCAACCGATTCTTTGCAGCTTCTCAATTTTTCTTCGTACCGTTTCCCTTGGAATTCCCGTTGCTTCGCTGATAGAATAAGCGTTGGTTGGTTCGAGATAATCCATCCGGTTTGGGTGCTTCACTGCTTGTTCATCGACTTTTATGTTTTTCCCCTTAGGAGAATAAAAGCAATGGATATTCTGATGAGCGATCTCGCCTAGAACAATAGGCAGCACGAGGTCTCCGGCAAACTCACGGTATAGAAGACCGAGATAGCGAAGAAAAAAATTGTTCATGATGATCGCTACTGAAGATTTGTGTTGATCGTAAATCTTCAGATCAAAGGGTTTCTGGTGGCCCATTTCATGTCCCATCGAAGCAAGCGAACTATGGATGAAGTAATGCAAGGGGAATGCATTATTAGCTTGATTATAGCAGCTAATAAGTGAGTTACAAATGAAATATATGTAAATCACTGCCCATTTTGGGCAAGAAATTTGTCTCTTCCAAGTAAGGATCAAAGTAATTACTGAATCGCCATCGATCCTCTTGGAAGCCTTTTTCCTCAATCTTAGGATTTATGAATATTCCACCGGACCCTCACAATATCGACACTGTTGTCTTCATAGATCCTGTCATAATTCTTTTGTATATATCTATGGAATTTTGACCCGACTGTAGGCGGTTTTGAGCGCCACTCAGACTGACTTTGTTTCAGGGCCGATTCCTTTTCGTGGACGTAAGTTTTTAGTGTGTGAACTTTTCTATTCCATGCTTCCTCTCGATAGAAGCATGGAATAGATAGCCTTATTTTTATTTCAATTTTCCGCCATAAACGGGGAACATGCTGGCTTCGCCATAGTGCTTAATCTGTTCAATATTTTTTAGCATTTCCATGTCTTCAGCTGAAATGGAAAAATCAACGTCAGCGTTGTTTTTCATATGTTCAGGATTGGCGGTTTTAGGTAACGGTAACAGATCCAGTTCCAAACAATAGCGAATCCCTAATTGCGGAATAGAAACGCCATATTTCTCCGCCATTTTTCCAACCACGTCATTGTTCAGCAGTTCTCCGTGGGCAACCGGAGAATAGGCTTCCACCAGAATTCCTTTGTCCTGACAGTACTTAATCAGTTCCATGGGCGTATTGCTGATATGGGTCAGGATCTGATTAACCATGGGTGCTACCGTGCAGGATTCCATAATGTTTTCCAGGTCTTCCTGCTGAAAATTCGAGACGCCGATAGCGCGCAGTTTTCCCGCTTTATAGGCTTCTTCCAGAGCCTTCCAGGCTTGGCGGTTCCCTTCAGAAAAGTGCAGTGATGAAGCAACAGCTTATGATGCGGAAAAAGATTTACAGTTTTTTAATGAACCCTCTGAATCATGGTTGGTTGTTAAGGAAGATTACTTCGCCATTTTTTACCCCGAAGATGCCCATATGCCATTGATCGGTGATGGTGAAATCCATAAGGTTGTGGTTAAGGTGGCAGTCGACCAGGATTGAGTTTTTGGGTTAAGGGAAAGGCAGCACAAGATATCTTCTTTTGCTGCCTTTTTTCATTTTGTATTGATAATGTCTCTGAGCTGTTGGAAGTCCAGGTTATGGGCTAGCTCTTCAGCTTTCTCTTTGAGAATGGCAGCGTATTCTATTTGCCGGCCATAGGGGAATCTGGAAATCAGCCCAGATACTGCCAGAGCCGCTATCCCATCTCCGTTGTCGTTAAGAATCGGAACCGCCACGGAAGCGACCTCTGGATCTCTTTCTCCTTTTGAAGCATACCACCCCTGATTTCTAATCGTTTCGTAAGGCTCCCCTTGTTCGCCACTAACGGCAAGCAGCACTCTTCCTCCCGCGCCATACTCAAGTGGAAGATGTAACCCTTCTTCAAGTTGATGTAAAATTGCCCGGTTCGCATTGGCGCGATAAAGGCAGATCCTTTTGTTTCCGCTCCGGACGTAGAAGGCAATCGACTCGTTCAGCAGGTCACGAAGTTGCTCGAGTACTGGCCTGATTAACCCTTCGATGCTGAAATTATTCCTGGCGATATCTCCCAGGCGGATGAATGCGCTGCCGAGAATAAATTTACCATCACTCTGCCTGATAATAAATCCGTTACGTTCCAGGGAACTGGCGAGACGCAGAATAGTGCTTTTGTAAAAGCCGGTCTGTTCTGCCAGTTGAATGAGGCTAAGTACCGGTTTCTCTTCAGTGAAACAATTTAGTATTGTGAGGGCTCGTTCAACAGATTCAACACGATCTTGAGGCATTTTGTTTCTATCCTTCCTGATAAAATATTCTGCAATGTAAAACGCTATTCTTTTTAATGCAACAAATGCTTGTAATATTTTGATCTGTTCTGTAATGTAAAAAAAGATTCTGTCAGGAAAAACACTGTTGTCGTTATTTATTCCTGGAAAGGGAGGGTATGTGGCTTATCGTCCGCTTGATAAAATTCGTGTGATAGATCTCACCAATGTGCTATCCGGCCCTTTTTGTGGGCATCTTCTCGCCCACATGGGAGCCGATGTCATTAAAGTCGAAGTTCCTGGCTCCGGTGATTTAGCCCGCCAGTTAGGTGCGGATCCAGAGCGTAACAAAAAGAAAATGGGGGTCTCTTTTCTTGCTCAGAATGCCGGGAAAAAGTCTGTCACCATCAATCTTAAAACCGCCAAAGGAAAAGAGGTTTTTAAACGCCTGGTCGCTAGTGCAGACGTGGTTATTGAAAATTTCCGGCCTGGCGTTATGGTGCGCCTGGATCTTGGTTTCGATGATCTGAAACTCGTCAATCCCCACCTTGTCTATTGTGCCATTTCTGGCTTTGGAGCAACCGGTCCGCTACGTTATCAACCCGCCTACGATCAAATTATTCAGGGACTTTCAGGGGTGATGAGCATCACCGGAAATGAGGACGTCGCTCCTTTGCGCGTCGGTTATCCGGTTGCTGATACAGTCGGGGGGATGAGCGCTGCTTTTGCCATCACATCAGTGCTGGCCGGGCGCAACGGAAATCCTGGTGAAGCTATCTTTATCGATGTTTCAATGCTGTCTTCAATCATGTCGACTATGGGATGGGTGGTGTCCAACTACCTTATAGCCGGTAAGGACCCTAAACCCATGGGCAATGATAACTTTACGGCAAGCCCTTCAGGGACGTTTCAAAGCGGGAATGGGCTGTTGAACATTGCGGCCAATAAACAGGAGCAGTTTGAAACCCTGTGTCAGCTGGTTGGTCAGCCCGATTGGATCAGTGATCCGCGTTTTTGTGACCGCCAGGTGCGGTTACAGAATCGGCAGGCTCTCAAAGAACTTCTGGAGCAGGAACTGGCACGCAAATCTGCTGGCGAATGGGCGACTGAATTCAATAAGGCCGGAGTTCCCGCTGGTCAGGTTTTGACAGTTCCTGAAGCGTTGCGGCAGCCCCACCTGGATACCCGCGGTGTTATTGGCCGCTTCGAAAATGTTCCTGATGCCGGGACCGTTGAGATCTTTCGACCCGGATTCAAGCTCAACGGCTTTACTCCACAAGTCCATGAGCCGCCACCATTACTTGGGCAGCATACCGACGATATTTTGTTATCACTCGGTATGAATCTGGAAGAAATTAGTGAATTACGTGAAGAAAAGGTTATTTGAGGTATATTCTAGTAAATATGGAAGGTGTTCCTTTTTAGCAGTATCAAGCAGTTCATAAAAGCAGGCCAGGTAGTTCAGATGTCGGAGATGTTTATTCCCTTCTCACCGTGAGAAGGTTTTTAACCTATTGCTCTGGAGGTCGATGATGAAGAGGCTGGTTGTTCTGTTGGTTTTTGCTGTTTTTTTGAGTGTCTTTACGTCGTCAGTATTCGCTTTTCAGGCGGATAATGTCGAATGTATTGCCCCCGCCAACCCAGGAGGTGGTTGGGATTTTACCTGCCGGCAGGTTGGTAAAACCCTCTATGATCTCCAGCTCGTCCCCGGGCCAGTTCAGGTAACCAACATGCCAGGAGCCAGTGGTGGCGTCGCCTTTGGCTACGTGGTCAGTAAACGTGGTTCCGATCCTAATGTGCTGGTCGCTTCCAGTACTGCAACAACAACACGTCTCGCCCAAGGAAAATTTCCGGGTATGAATAAAGATATGGTCAAATGGGTGGGGGCTTTAGGCGCTGATTATGCCGTTATTGCTGTAGCAAAAGATTCTCCATTTAAAAATCTCGGAGATCTGATGGATGCTCTAAAAAGTGATCCAACGAAAGTTGCTATAGCTGGAGGTAGTGCAGTAGGTGGCTGGGATCACTTTAAAATGTTGATTGCAGCTAAAGCTGCAGGGATTAAAAGCTTAAGGAAAGTAAAATACATTGCTTTCCAAGGGGGTGGGGAGGCCATAACCCAGCTGTTAGGCGGACATGTTCAGGCTTTTAGTGGTGATGTCAGTGAAGTACAGGGGCATTTTGAATCCGGCTCTATTCGTATTCTGGCGGTTTTGTCGGAAGAACGCTTGCCAGGTGTTATGAGCGATGTCCCTACCGCTATTGAGCAGGGTGTTAATGCCGTTGGTCCTAACTGGCGTGGTTTCTACGTTCCTAAGGATATTCCTGCAGCTGCTTACAGCTATTGGGAAGACACTATGGATACCGTCTACAAGTCTGATGAGTGGAAGAAAGTCATGACTGATAACGGCCTTATGCCATTTTTCAAAAAAGGGGCTGAGTTCGAAGCTTTCGTCAACAAGCAGATCAGTGACATTCATGACTTGTCCGTCGAACTGGGTATCGTTAAATGAGTGATCGTATTTTTGGTGCGCTGATGCTGATGCTGGCGCTTTGTTACAGCTGGACAGCCCGGGGTTTTGACCCCGGGTTTATGGCCGATCCCCTGGGGCCGAGCACCTTTCCATATCTATTGGGAGTGGTTCTGGCCATTACCGGGCTGTACCTTTTGGTAAGGCCTGATCCTGCGGCGGTATGGCCACCACCTAAGAATCTGTTCCAGATGTTATTAATCGTTATCCTCCTGGTGGCTTATGTTGCCTTCCTGGAATGGTTAGGTTTTGTCGTTGCGACCCTGCTTACCGTGAGTATTTTGGGATGGCGCTTGGGGGCCTCGCCTAAGGTTGCGTTACTGACAGGCGTTGGCGTTGCAATTGGCGTTTATGCCCTGTTCGATATGTTGCTCGAGTTGCCTTTGCCATCAGGTTTTCTGGGGAGGTTGATGTAATGGAAACACTGACTTATCTCATGCAGGGATTTGAAGTTGCGTTGACACCCCTCAATTTGGGTCTTGCCTTACTCGGAGCCTTTTTGGGGACCATCATAGGCGCCTTGCCCGGCTTAGGCCCATCGAATGGAGTTGCGATTCTGATTCCTGTGGCATTCAGTCTGCATTTGCCACCTGCAACAGCTTTGATCATGCTGACCAGTGTTTATTACGGAGCTATGTACGGTGGCCGGATCTCCAGCATTCTGCTTAATATCCCTGGTGATGAACCGGCACTTATGACCACCCTGGATGGCTTTCCCATGGCCAAGCAAGGGAAAGCTGGGGAAGCTCTGGCCATATCCGCTTTGTCTTCGTTTGTCGGTGGTGTTATTGCGACATTCGGATTGTTGCTGTTTGCTCCTCTGTTGGCAAAATTTGCGCTGTATTTTGGGCCTGCCGAATATTTCGTCCTGTTTGTTCTTGCCTTTACCACCATTGGCGGGATCAGTAGTAAGAACCAGTTCAAATCTCTCATGGCCGCGGCCCTCGGCTTAATGATTGCAACCATAGGTCTTGACCCTGCTACTGGAGAACCGCGCTACACATTGAACCAGATGGAACTTTTTGAGGGGGTGAACTTTTTAGTGGCAATTGTTGGATTATTTGCCATTAGCGAAATACTGTTTTTCCTTGAAGATCGTCATGCTGGTAATGTTGTTCAGGTGAAGGTTAATAAATTTAAGCTTAAATGGGGAGAAATGTTCAGTCTGACCGGTACAACCCTCCGTAGTAGTATTATCGGTTTTATTGCCGGAGTATTACCCGGAGCAGGAGCGTCGCTGGGCAGTTTTATGTCCTATACTATAGAAAAACGGATGGTCGATTACGATGGCAAGTTTGGTACGGGGGATCCCCGTGGGGTCGCGGCTCCGGAGGCCGGCAACAATGCTGCAGCTGGTGGTGCCCTGGTGCCGATGCTGACCCTGGGGGTTCCCGGCAGTGGCACCACTGCTGTGTTACTGGCTATGCTCATGTCCATGAACATTACACCGGGACCTTTGTTGTTTCAGCAGCATCCCGATGTGGTCTGGGGGCTGATTGCAGCCCTGTTTATTGGTAATTTTATGCTGCTGATCCTTAATCTTCCACTGGTTGGATTTTTTGCAAAATTACTGATGGTACCATCACATGTACTTATGCCGATTGTTGCTATCGTTGGCTTGATCGGGATTTATTCTATCAGCCATAGCCCGTTTGATCTGTTTGTCATGATCGCTTTTGGTGTTGGGGGGTGGCTTTTACGCAAGCTGGATATTCCCTTGGTCCCGATTATTCTTGGCATTCTGTTAGGGCAATTGATGGAGGATAATTTACGGAGAGCTTTGAATATCAGTAATGGTGACTGGTCTGTTCTGTGGGGCAGCCCCCTGGCCATTGGTCTGTGGATTATGGCTATTGGCGGGTTACTGTTGCCATTCTTTATTGGTAAGTTTTTTCGTATCAAAAAAAATGAACCCGAGCCTGAGATTCCTGATTAATGCCTGAATGCAGCAGTTACGATACTTCATTTAACAGAGGTAGTATCTAAATTTTTTAGAAGCCCTGGCGATATCTATCTTGCGGGGCTTCCTTTTTAGGTAGCCCTGGGTGAGTGGCCGGCTGCAGGTTAAACAACAGAACTCGATTGGATACGGAGCGTTGAGGTGATGGAGCGTATTGTTGTTATCATTATTGCAGGTATAGCCGGTGGGCTTGCCGCCCAGCGTATGCATTTTCCTGGTGGGGCTATCGTCGGTTCGATGCTGGCTTCCGGAATTACTGCGGTGGTCTTGCCGGGGCACTTTGTGATTCCCGCTCATGTGTCTAGTGTGATCCAGATTATGTTGGGTATTTCATTGGGAATGACATTTGAACGATCAAGCCTTGCTTTGATTCCAAAGATTATTCCCCTGGCTATGGTAAGTACCTTTGTGCTCGTGGTTCTGACCCTGTTAATGGCCTATTGTGCCCAGAGAATTGGAATTCTTGATTCAGCGACAGCGCTGTTCGGATTATCGCCGGGAGGGATGTCTGGGATGGCGTTAATGGCTCAGTCGGAGGGGTTTAGAACCGATATTGTTGCTATTTTACATACTTTCCGGATCTTTACGCTGTTTCTGGTCGTGCCTCTATTGGGAAGGGTAGTGAATCGATTATTTGGCTAGTAAAATTCTCTAAAGGGTGATGCCTGCCTGTCGAATTGCAGTATTCCGGGGAAAATAGATTTTCCCCGGAATAGGTCTAGCTTCAACAGGCGTTTATGAATCTTCTGTTGGTTTTATTTCATTTTACCGCCATACACGGGGAACATGCTAGCTTCACCATAATCTTTAATCTGTTCTATACTTTTTAGAATGTCCATATCTTCAGCAGATATAGCAAAATCAACGTCAGCGTTGTTTTTCATATGTTCAGGATTAGCGGTTTTGGGCAGTGGGAGCAGGTCCAGTTCCAAACAATAGCGAATTCCTAATTGTGGAATAGAAACGCCATATTTCTGCGCCATCTTGCCAACCACCTCATTGTTCAGCAGTTCTCCGTGGGCAACTGGAGAATAGGCTTCCACCAGAATTCCTTTGTCCTGACAATATTTAATCAGTTCCATGGGCGTATTGCTGATATGGGTCAGGATCTGGTTGACCATGGGGGCTACCGTGCAGGATTCCATAATGTTTTCCAGGTCTTCCTGTTGAAAGTTAGAGACGCCGATAGCGCGCAGTTTTCCCGCTTTATAGGCTTCTTCCAGAGCCTTCCAGGCTTGGCGGTTACCTTCAGAAAAAGGATCTTCTTCGTGGTATTCCATCCAGGGTCTGGGGCTGTGAATAATCATCAGGTCAATCATATCGAGCTCCATGGTTGCTAAAGAATTATCGATTTCGGCAACCGCTTCGTCGTAAGATTTAATTTCTGCAGCGAGTTTGGTGGTGACAAAAAGTTCCTCACGTTTTAGACCACAGCTGCGAACTCCTTCACCGACGCCTTTTTCATTACGGTAGGCCTGGGCCGTATCGATATGCCGATAACCTGAAGCAACAGCATCTTTGACGGCTTGTGCTGCATCGTCATCACTGATAAACCAGGTACCAAGACCCAATTTGGGAATGTTAACACCATTCGACAAGGTAAAATTTTCAGATAAAATCATGATTCTCTCCTGATATTGTTTAAGAGCAATTATCGTTCGGCACAAATTTCGTTGAGGCAGGCCAAAGCGTTTAATGTGCGTGGAAAACCGATGTAGGGGACACACATGCTGATAACGGAAATGAGGGTTTCCTTATCGTTGCCAACACTTAAATTCCCGTTAATATGTGACTTGACCTGGCTTTCACAGCCACCAAGAGTAATCAGAACGCACAGGGTCAAAATTTCCCGGGTCTGTAAACTCAGACCGCTTCTGGTGTAGATGTCGCCGAAACAAAAGGCAGACAGGTAATTTTGAATATGTTTAAGGTTGGCAGGTGCATTTTTGTGCATCTGGTCGATAATATCGCCGAAGATCGATTTCTGAACCTGTAAACCCTTATCGAAGCGGGTTTCTTCCGTCACCTGTTTTTGACTTGCTACGGGTAACTGGACTCCCTGTTCTTCAAAGACAGTGTTGACCCGTTCCAGAGCTTTTGCGGTTTTAGGAAAGCCGATATAGGGAGCGCATTGGTAAATCGCTTCTTTAATGTCGACCGCTGAGGTGCCGCTACGCAGAGCCGCTCCAACATGAGCGGCTACCGGATCCAAGGTCTGACTGGTGGTCAGTACTGCCAGGGTGATCAGTTCCCGAAGCTGATCGGACAGTTCACCCTGGTAAGCAACATCTCCAAAGATAAAGCGGTTTTGCATCTCAACAAAGTCGGGATCACTTGTTTGCAGGGACGTATCCGTTGTTCCAAACAGTTCTGCCATTTTTTTTTCGCTTCGTTCGACTCTGTTCATAGTGCTCACCTTACTTCAGTTTGTTATAGTCATCGCGATTAACCGGCTCAAGCCACTCGTTGGACTTGTTCTCGCCAGGAACCTCAACTGAAATATGAACAAACCAGCTGTCTTTAGCCGCTCCGTGCCAATGTTTGACCCCGGCAGGAATATTCACCACATCACCAGCCTTTAGTTCTTGGGCCTCTTTGCCTTGTTCCTGATACCAGCCGCGACCACCGGTTACCAGCAGAATCTGGCCCCCGCCCTTATCGGCTTTATGAATATGCCAGTTATTGATACACCCCGGCTCGAAGGTAACATTGCCCATAACAACTCCCTCAAGGGAGATCATATTCAGATAGCTGGTACCAGTAAAATATTTGCCGTATGGGTTGATTTCGCCGCGGTCGAAAATAACGCTATTTTTTAGATCTTCTGACATCTTAATACTCCTTTGTACTTACTTCGGTTGTTCCCTTCCGGTTGGTGTGGAAGGAGAAAACACTCTTTCTACAGGAAAAGAAGTCCTTTCCTGTAGAAACTATTTACAGGGCTTCGTTAAAAAAATCGGTGATTTTGTCAAAAGGAATCAAGTCTGTGCGATCATACAGATCGATGTGTCTTGCCCCTTTTACGATATAGAGTTCTTTTGGTTGCGCCGCCAGTTCATAAGCATCTTCAGTGAAATAACGGGAATGGGCGTTTTCTCCCATAATGAAGAGGATGGGGCGTGGCGAAATACTCTTGATGTAGTTGTTCAACGGAAAATTCATGAAGGCCATGTTACTGGTCATGGTGAATGGGCCGTGAGAGCGTGGATGGTGACCCCGCTGCATAGCATAATACTCCCAGAATTCAGCTGAAATGGGATCGAGGCTGGCAGGAATCTCCGTTGTCGGTTCGCTAGGAAACCCCTGGGGCAGGAATGGTTTGCCATTTTCTGCATCTTGCCAGCGTTGCTCAGCTAGTTTATCCAAAGCCTGATTGCGTTGCTCCTTAGTCATGGAGTCTTTCCATCCTGAACGGAAGAAGCGACTCATGTCGTACATGCTGGCGGTAACAACTGCTTTAATGCGGTGGTCAACCTGGGCAGCAGTCAGAGAAAAAGCACCACTTCCGCAAATGCCGATAACACCGATTTTGTTTCTGTCGACATAGGGGCGGGTGCCGAGAAAATCGACCCCGGCACTGAAATCTTCGACAAAAATGTCCGGCGATGAGACATGGCGAGGCTGTCCGCCACTTTCGCCATTAAATGATTCATCAAAAGCCATGGCGACAAAGCCTCTTTCTGCCATGGTCTGGGCATAAATACCCGCTCCTTGCTCTTTAACACCGCCGTAGGGGGTGCCAACGAGAATGGCTGAATATTTCTTGCTCATATCAATGGTTTTAGGGAGATACAGATCTGCCGCAATGGTGATACCGTAGCGGTTAGGGTAGTAAACTTTTTGGTGAATGACCTTGCTACTTTTGGCAAAAGTTTTGTCCCAGCTATTATTTTGGGCGAAGGCTGTTGACGTCGTTGCTAATGCTATTAAGGTAATTAGGGCAAGTAACTGCTTCATTTAGTTATTCCTTTCTCTCCTTAAAAGATTCAATCAAAAACTTATTGTGATGAAGTTAATATACTTAAGGAAAGTACTGCTCAGATATATAGAAGCTGTTAGATTTTTGCCTGATCCTACAAAGTGCATAATTGACTTGTAGCTTTTAAATTATTTATTCCTCAAGAGATTGCAATCTATGAGACGTTATTATTGGATAAAAAGTTTTTCTTAATGGTATGCCTGAGAGACCATTTGCTCCTGTTGTTGTAAATCATACATGGCTCGATAACGGCCCGCTGGTTGCTGCATCAGTTGCTTGTGATTTCCCTGTTCAATAATCTGTCCTTTATCAAGAACCAGAATAGAATCGGCATGTTGAATGGTTGACAGGCGGTGGGCTACCACAATGACTGTGACCTGATCTTTGATAGCGAACAAAGCTTGCTGAACGATCTGTTCTGTTTCGCTATCTACGTTTGCCGTAGCCTCATCGAGAATCAGAATTTTGGGAGAACCGGCCAGGGCGCGGGCAATAATCAACTGCTGACGCTGACCTGTCGAGAGGCGCAGCCCGCCTTCCCCGAGTTGGGTCTGATAACCATCTGGAAGTGCTATAATGACTTCATGCAGGTGGGCCTGACGCGCAGCATGCTGAATCTGAGCTTCACTTAAGTTTCGCCCCATATTGATATTGTCATAGATAGAGGTGGCCAGTATGAATGCATCCTGGGGTATAAAGCCCAGGTTGTCGCGCAATGCGTCATGGTCAAATTCGGTAAGGTGGTGTCCGTCAATGAAGATATTCCCCTTTTGAGGCTGATAAAAATTCAGCAACAGGCTGAGCAGGGTACTTTTGCCACTGCCGGTATGTCCGACGATGGCAACAAACTCGCCCGGGTGAATGTTAAGAGAAATATTTTTTAACACCGGCTCGTGAGGGTTATAACCGAAACGGATGTTTTCAATATCCAGTTGTCCACGATCAATGGTCTGGTCCCTGTTGGTTTGAGTTGCAGCCGAAGGTTCCTGGAGTAATTGATAGACGCGGTTGCCGGCGACGATGGCCTGTTGATAAAGACTGAAACGTTGGGTGATCTCAACCAGTGGCTCGGTAAAACGCCCCAGGTAATTCAGATAAGCGTAAAGTACGCCGATTTCAGCTACGCCCTGGACCGCTTTAACACCGAAAAACCAGACAACTCCGGCGAGAATAACAATGCTGAGAAAGTTAATAGCGGGGCGCAGCAAAAACGATCCGATGGTCATGGTTTGAATCCGGGTTGTATAATACCGGCTGTTTATAATGTCGAACTGATCAATTTTGGCTGCCTGCTGGTTGGTCGCCTGAATAACTGTCATGCCACTGATCGATTCACTGACTGAAGCATTAATGTCTGAGCGTAGTTGTCGGCTTTCAGCAACAATTTTAACGCTGAAGCGCTGATAGAGGTATATCAGGGTGGCAACCGTCGGAATCAGCAGTAACGCTACCAACATAAGTTGGAGATCAAGAACCGCCATAGCCAGCAAAATGCCGATCAGCAGAATCAGGTTGCTGATCACACTTGACAGGAACTGAACATAGATGTCTTTGATTGACTCAGTGTCGTTGGTTATGCGGCTGACCAGTTGTCCGGTGCGAGCGTAATCAAAAAAAGCGACCGGTAGACTGAGAACATGTTTGAAGGCCCGCTTACGAATGTCCAACACGGCATTCAGAGCCAGATCAACAAATTTAAGGGTCTGCTTGTAATTCAGGTAGGTACCGAGCAGCATCGTCACAATAAATGCGCATATCGTCGCGACTACGGGGCCCGGCGGGTAATAGTCCGGAACGATGAATTCATCGACAAAAATTTTGCCAAGGATAGGACTCAGGACATCGAAACCGGTTGCAATAACAACCAGGAGTAATGTCCTGTAGAATTGCTTTTTGTCTGCGATAACGTATCTCAGCAGCAGGTGTAGCGATCCTGAACGACTTTCTTGTTTGTTAGACTCAGTTTTTTTCATCAGGGTGCACTCTCCATGGCTTGTTGCATCTGCTGGTAAGCCGCCATTCGTGCGTACCAGCCATCACCTGTAATCAGCTCCTGGTGATGGCCTCGTTCCATGACTTTACCTTGGGCCAGAACAATAATTTCATCGGCATGCTCAACTGCAGATAAGCGGTGGCTGATGATTAGCAGGCTTTGTTCTTTGCGTTGACGCAGGTGGCTGATGATGACTTGCTCGGTTTCGATGTCAACTGCGGAAAGCGCGTCGTCAAGTACCAGAATCGGTGCCTTACTGATCAAGGCCCGGGCAATGGCGATCCGTTGGCGTTGCCCACCGGACAGAGTGACTCCTCTTTCCCCGACCTGCGTATCGTAGCCGTCTGGAAAGTGCTGAATCTCGTTATGGATTGCAGACAGGGTGGCTGCGGCAACGACTTCCTGATCACTCGCCGTGGGACGTCCCATACGAATATTCTCTTTCAGGGATGTACTGAACAGGAAGGCGTCTTGAGGGACATAGGCGTAACGAGCACGGAGCTGTTCAAGGGGAATATCGGCCAGTGCAAAGTTATCCATGCTAATGGTGCCGGATGATGGCTCCCAATAGCGCATAAGTAACTGGAGTAATGTCGATTTTCCTGAACCTGTGGTGCCAACGATGCCTAAAACCTTATTTTCAGGTATGCTGAGACTGATATCTTTGACGCTTGGCTGTGCGCTTTGGGGATAATAAAAGGTCATTTTGTTTATTTTTAGTGCGTACCCCTGTGGCGTAAGTTGGCCATGATCCACTATTGAATCCTCGAGTTCCAATAATTCATCAAGGCGCTCGATGGCCGCGCTGCCTCGCTGTAAAATATTCATCAGCCAGCCAAAGGCATACATGGGCCAGATCAGTTCGGACAGGTACATGGTGATGCTGGTCAATTGACCAATGCTTAACTGGCCGGTATGGATGCGCCAGCCGCCCGCAGACAAGACAATGAGCAGAGCTGCGCCCAGGCTTAACTGAATGATCGGGTGGAATTTCGCTTCGGAGCGTTGTACCTGGTAGGTGCTACTGGCGGCCTGCTCGGCAATCTCTTCGAATTGTCTGGTTTCAATCGTTTCACGACCCATCGCCTTGATCATGCGAATGCCGATAATGGCTTGCTGGACCTGTTCATTTAATTTTGAAAATTTTGCCAGGCTGTCTTTGAATTGATCGTGGATCTGACTCGACAGGCGATAGAAACCGATCGCCATAAAAGGGAATGGTATAATCGCCAGAGCCGCAAGGCGCCAGTCGATAAAGAAAAACATCATCACCAGAACGGCGATAAAGGTCAGTAAACCATCAAATCCGGAGAGGATCCCTTCTCCAGCGGCCACCTCCACGGCATCGATGTCGTTGGTGGCTCTGGCCATTAGGTCGCCAGTGGAGTGGTTATTGTAAAACTCCTGCCCCTGACGGGTGAGGCGAATATAAAATTGACGACGGAGATAATTGCCGAGTTTATAAGAGGTTCCAAAGAGCATAATGCGCCAGCCGTAACGCAGCAGATAAACTGCAAAACCAGCAATCAATAAGCCCGCCAGATAGTGGCTGGTTGAGGTTAGATTACCCGTCTCAAGGATATGATCTATGGCTTGCCCAATCGCCCAGGGGATGATCATATTGATAATTGCAACGGCCAGCAGCATCAGCGATGCTAACGCGTAGGCATACCAATAGCGGCGGAAAAACCATCCTAAATGTTTAAATAGCTGCATGTGTGTATCTATCTGTTTTTTTATGTAAAGCCCTTAGTTCCTATAGCTTTATTTTTTGGTCATTATCCGGAGCTGCCTGCAATATCTGCATTTGCCGGTATGGTCTGAAATATTGCGCTGAAAATACGATATTGTTCTGCTTTCTTTGGGGGAGAACAGTGAAAGAAGCTCGAAAATCAGAGGTCGAGATTATTCGCAGGCGCGTTGACTACAGAAATCCTGTTACATGCAGAATACAAGCCAATGAGCGAAGGCCTTTTCTTGCGTGTCAAGCTATTGTGTCGCGATTCTGATGGTGATAATTCTATCAAGAACTTTCAGGGTTGATAATGGTGAGGTAATACTGCCTAGTGTCACAAGTCTCTTATAAAGATTCTCGGAAATTTCTTCGTCTTTATACAGGATGGCAAGTTCATTGCTGTCTTTTGAGTATACAATGTCACCATTAAGCCACCCATTGTGTAAATTTTTCTGATCATAGGGCAAGGCTTCGCTTAGGCTGCCGCAATATCCGTGGGAATATCTCTGTAGTCGAACTGAATATGGCAATTTGGCAAGGAGGGCTTGTGATGCTTTACTCCCGTTTAAGACCGCGGGAATGACATCGCCGTCAATAATCAATTGAACTGTTGTCCCATTTTCAATTGTGCGACTCGCGTACACTCCTTTGCTATTTGTTCCATCAGCTCCCACTGGTGATGAAAAGCTCACAGTGCTAAGCATTATCAGAAATAACAGTCCTGTTCTAACCATAATAACTCCAATCCGAAATATTTATTCTCGAGGTGTTCTCTGCAATTTTATTTTTTATCGGGACGAAGTCAGTTTACAAGTTGGCGCAATTTGGCCACATCACGTAGTGGAGGGGCTCCAAATAAGCGGCTGTATTCGCGATTAAACTGCGATGAACTTTCATAGCCGACCTGGAATGCGGCCCTGGTTGCATCAAGGTTTTCAGCTATCATCAGACGTCTGGCTTCCTGTAACCGCAGCTGTTTCTGGTATTGCAGGGGGCTCAACGACGTCATGGCCCGAAAATGACTATGGAAACTCGATGGGCTCATGTTGATTTTGGTGGCCAGGTTTTCTACCCGCAATGGCTGATCAAAATTATTCTGAAGCCACTCAATAGCTTTTGCTATCTGGTTGGTCTGGCTGCCGATAGATGTTATCTGGCGTAATTGAGCGCCCTGGTCACCAGTCAATAAGCGATACAGAATTTCCCGCTGGTAAAGCGGTGCCAAGATCGGAATATCTTCAGGTGTATTCAGTAGACTGAGCAGTCTTTGAAAGGCGGCCAGCAGCGGTAGAGTGACTTCCCCTGTGGCCATACAGCACTCTGGTTTTCGGGTTCCGGTCAGCGGAATGTTGCTGTCAACCAAAAGCTTCGAGAGCTCCTTCATATCTATTTTAAGAAGTAAGCCAAGGTAAGGTTCATTCTTCGTAGCTTTGATTACCTGGAAAGTGGTCGGTAGATGTACGGAGGTAATCAGGTAGTTATTGGCGTCATAGATAAATTCTTCATCGCCCAGCTGTACCTGCTTCGCTCCCTGGGCAACCAGACAGATGCTGGGGGCATAGGTCCCTTTTTCTGGTGGCGTTGGTTCGTTATGCCGGAACAGTGCCAGACCCGGTATCCCTGTTTCCAATTGGAAGTGGCCGCTATCATCAGAAGTGCTGCGGCTTATTTCAGCTGCGACCTCAGCAAGAACTTTATGCCATTTTTGGATATCATTTACTGTGTCAACTGTCTGTTTTCTCATAAATTACCTCAATAATTGAATGATTTGACGGTACCAATATCTCTAAGTTGAGACAATGGGTTTTCGAAAAATTGTAGAATCAGGCAAAAATCTCGTACAAATATTATATCCGTAACCGTTCCTCCTGATTAGATTTGAAACATCGCTACTGATTCCTTTCTGTCATGGTTTGTCATTATCGCCTTACACGAAAAATTTAATCCCGAGGTTTTAGCCAATGAAGTCGATTAAGCAAGAAGTTTTAACCGGAGAACGGGCCCTGTTTTCAGGGCAGCATTTAAGCATTGAAGATACTGTTTTTGAGGATGGCGAGTCCCCTCTGAAAGAGTCCACCAATGTTGAGATTAACCGATCAATATTCAAGTGGAAGTACCCATTGTGGTACAGTAAAAACACCAAGGTTCAGGATAGTCTGATGCTGGACACTGGTCGGGCCGGGATCTGGTATACGGACAACATTGATGTGTGTGACACAACCATACAGGCCCCAAAAACTTTCCGCCGTTCAAGCAATATCAGTCTCTCTCATGTCGATATGACCGATGCCAACGAAACCCTCTGGATGTGTGATAAGGTTGTAATGCAGGATGTCAGTGCCCGTGGCGATTATTTCGCAATGAATACAACCAACATAAAAGGTGATAACTTTAGGTTGGTGGGAAATTATTCGTTTGATGGTGGTCGGAATATCGAGCTAAGTCATGCTCACTTGCTCTCCAAGGATGCTTTCTGGAATTGTGAAAATGTCGTTGTCCGTGATTCTTTTATTTCTGGCGAGTATATTGGCTGGAATTCACGCAACTTGACCTTTATCAATTGTACTATTCAGAGTTTACAGGGATTCTGCTATATCGATGGACTGACCCTGGAAAATTGTCGCTTGTTAGATACAACCTTGGCCTTTGAGTACTGTAGCAGCATTAATATTGATGTAACCACCAGTATTTCAAGCATCAAAAACCCTATCAGCGGAACGATCAAGGCTCCAGGCATTGATGAAATCATTTTTGACGATCCGCAGATTGATCCTCAAAAAACAGAAATTATAACTGTCGCCGGAGAAGTTAAGCGTGCCATTTAATTTTGATAAGTTGATGGATCGTAGTGACTCTTTTTCTATGAAGTGGGGTGTTGCTAAGGGCGAGTTACCCATGTGGGTTGCCGATATGGATTTTGAAACGGCGCCAGCCATTGTTGCTGCCCTTAAGGACAGAGTTAATCATGGTGTCTTTGGTTATACAATCGTTCCGGAACGCTATTATCGGGTTGTAAGCTCTTGGTGGCGCGAGCGTCACCAGTTTGCTATCGATACGGACTGGATTCTTTTTGCCACCGGCGTTGTGCCGGCAATTTCATCTATGGTACGCAAGCTGACGACCGTTGGTGAAAAAGTGCTGTTGCAGTCACCGGTTTACAATATCTTTTACAATTCTATCTACAACAATGGCCGCCATCTCATCGAGAATCGTTTGCAGTATCAAGACGGCGAATATCGGATCGATTTTGCTGATCTGGAAGCCAAACTCGCGGATCCTCAGACCAGCCTCATGATTCTGTGCAATCCGCACAACCCTATCGGCAAGGTATGGGATAGAGAAACCCTCGCTCGTATTGGTGACTTGTGCGCGCAGTATAACGTACTGGTCATCTCCGATGAGATCCACTGTGACCTGACCGATCCGGGGGTAGAGTATATTCCCTTTGCTTCGGTTTCCGAGACCTGTGCCCAGATCAGCATGACCTGCGTGGCGCCGACCAAAACTTTCAACCTGGCCGGTCTGCAGACCGCCAGTGTTGTCGTCCCCAACCCGGCTTTAAGGCATAAAGTGAACCGGGGCCTGAATACCGATGAAGTGGCTGAACCTAATGCTTTTGCCATGGCCGCATCAATTGCGGCGTTTACCGGTGGTTCCAATTGGTTGGATGCGTTACGGGTTTACCTTAAAGGGAATAAGGATTTTGCTACCCAGTACATCGAGAAGCATATCCCGCAGGTAAAGGTTGTCAGTTCTGAGGCGACATATTTAATCTGGCTTGACTGCACGTCTATTCCGCGTCACCAGGTAAAACTTCATGAACATATATACAAAGAAACTGGTCTGTTGCTCTCTGATGGTGGGGCATATGGTGAAAACGGACGTGGTTTTTTACGCATCAATCTTGGAACTCAGCGACGCAGAGTTCAGGATGGTTTACAGCGTCTGGTTTTAGGAGTTGAAAGTTATATGGCTTTGTCTGATATCTCTCTGGCGCTATGATCCTTAGCCAAACAAGAGAAATCAAGACCACCAATTTGCATTCTCTTGTTTTGAAAAGTCTTCGTTTGTGCATGTCCCCGGTGGCTATTTTCAAGACAATAGTTGTCTTTTATAGAATTTTCTGACGACCAACTTTGATTTTTCTATGTGATTTTGTTACCCACTTCCTTTTTTGATTTTTACCCAAAGATAATTTTTTAAATTAACCAGGCAACTTAAACCACAGGGAAAACGATGAGCCATTACCTGAATGAAAAAGAAGCCCACGAAAAACAACTTCTGGCAAGCAAACTAAAAAAAGCAGAGAAAGAGGCGCGTAAAAAAGCGATTAAAGAACGGAAAAAGTTTACCGGCCTGCAGATCCGGCCGACAGCATCTCTTTTTGATGATGCTGAAAAAAAAGAACCCGGTGAAGATAACTGGGTTGGATTAGGTTTTGATATTCATCCCCATGTGACCGGGATATCCGCTGTTTTATTGATATCATTTATCCTGTTAACGCTGATGTTTCATAATCGCGCTGATGCTTTTTTCAGCTCCATTATGTCCTTTGTGACCAGTACCTTCGGTTGGTTTTTAATTCTGGCTTCGAATGTTTTTATTCTTGCTGCTCTGGTTTTTGCTTTCAGCCGTTTTGGCCGGATTCGCATTGGTGGGGCCAAGGCTAAGCCTGAATTTTCCACCATGGGTTGGTACGCCATGTTGTTAAGTGCCGGCATGGGGATCGGTCTGATGTTCTGGAGTGTTGGCGAGCCTTTATTCCATTATGCTTCACCCTCACCTATGTTTAATGGTGTCCAGGGGGGCACCCCTGCCGCGGCTCAGGCTGCGATGGCAACGACCTTTTTCCATTGGGGCATTCACCCTTGGGCGATCTATGCCATTGTGGCTCTTGGCTTATCCTTTTTTGCCTATAACCGTGGTCTGCCCCTAACGATTCGGTCAATATTTTACCCTCTGATTGGTAATCGCATTTACGGATTTTGGGGCAATCTTATAGATATCCTGTCGGTACTTGCCACATTGACAGGGCTGGCGACTTCATTGGGATTAGGTGTTAAGCAGGTCAACGCTGGTCTGAATTTTCTTTTTGGCATCCAAGTCAGTACCACTACTGAAGTTATTCTTATTGCGTTGATTACCGCCTGTGCAACCGCATCTGTTGTCTCCGGTCTTGACAGTGGGGTTAAGCGCCTGAGCGAAATTAACATGTGCGCGGCCGGTATTTTGATGCTTTTTATCCTCATTGCTGGACCCACAGTTTATATTTTAAGCGCGTTTTCCCAAAGCCTTGGATATTACTTGACTCATTTGCCCGAACTCAGTTTATGGACAGAAACATTCCGTGATACCAATTGGCAAGGGTCATGGACTGTATTTTACTGGGCCTGGTGGATTTCCTGGTCGCCTTTTGTCGGCATGTTTATCGCGCGTATATCCAAAGGGCGTACTGTTCGCGAATTCGTGCTTGGTGTCATGCTGATTCCAACCCTGTTGTCTTTTGTCTGGATGTCGGTGTTCGGCGGTTCAGCTGTTTTCCTTCAGAGTAGCGGAACAGCTGATTTGATAGGCGCTGTCAATGCCGATGTGGCGACGGCACTGTTCGCTATGCTGCAGCATTTTCCTATGACCCAGGTTCTGTCTTTTATCGGAATTTTTCTGGTCGTTATCTTCTTCATTACCTCTTCCGATTCTGGCTCGCTAGTTGTTGATCACTTGACCTCGGGTGGAAAACTCGAATCACCTGTACCGCAGCGGGTGTTCTGGGCCATTATGGAAGGTGTTGTTGCCGCTGTTCTTCTGATCGGAGGTGGCTTGACGACTCTGCAGACGGCAGCGGTTAGCACCGGTTTACCATTTGCGGTGATTCTGCTGCTGATTGTTTATGCTTTGTACATCGGTTTCTCCCAAGAGCTATATGTTGAAGAAGCGGTCAGTAAAAAACTGAAAAGAGTCGAAGAGGAGCATCGTATGGCTATTGTCGTTGAAACCGTAACCAGCGAGATGCAGGATGATGATTAAGCTCTTGGTCAAGATTCCCCGTGTGGGCTTTTATGTATTGTTCATGGGCAGGTTGAAAAAATTGAGACTGTAGGAGATTGATGAAAGATGGATTTGGATCAATTACTTGAACATTTCAATAACGGGTTGCCCATTAAAGAAGGGGATGAGGCTCATGTCTTGCTGGTAAAATACAGCAATGAAGCCATGCGTTTAACTGCTGAACTCAATAATAGTTATCATCCTCCCGAAGAGGTTAGAGAAATATTCTCTCGCCTGACGGGTAAAGCAATTGCTGACAGTTTTACCCTGTTTCCTCCGTTTAATGCGGATTTCGGAAAAAATATATCTGTCGGGGAAACAGTTTTTATAAATTCGGGCTGCAAATTTCAGGATCAGGGGGGGATTACCATAGGCGATGGTTCTTTAATCGGCCACAACGTGGTGTTGGCAACGGTCAATCATGGCCTTAGCAGGGAAAAAAGACATTGGAATTTTGTTGCACCGATAACTATTGGTAAAAATGTTTGGATAGGCTCTAATGCGACCATTCTTCAGGGGGTAACAATTGGGGATGATGCCGTGATTGCGGCTGGCGCTGTTGTTACTTCAGATGTCGCAAGCGGAACTGTCGTGGGCGGAGTCCCGGCAAAATTTATTAGGCAGATAGGTGACGATGAATAGACGAAAGGCCCTAGGTTGGAAGAACTTCTAGGGCCTTTTTGTATTGACTATGTTGAACTGGATGACCAAAAAACTATTTGGTCAGCTGTTAAGGTGTTCGGCATGAAAGGCCAGATGGTCAGCAATGAAGGACGCAATAAAGTAGTAACCATGATCGTGACCAGAATGCCTGCGCAGTTTCAGATTGCTTTTATGCTTCTTTGCTGCGGCCTCCAGATGATGTGGGTAGAGTTGTTCTTCTAAGAATTCCTTGACAGAAGGGGGAAAGCTCTATTTTGAGCGCTGCAGAAATTTGGTCAATGGTCTTGAAATGGCTGAGCTTGAAGTGACTCGGATGCAATCAACTCCGCGTGGCCTAGTCAGGGTCACGGCTCCAACCAACTATGGTGAGAAGCATCTTGCTCCACTTCTGACCGGCTTTCTGGCAACTTATCCGCAGGTAGAACTCGATCTGATTTTGACCAACCAGCGCCTTGACTTGATCGAGACAGGGGTGGATCTGGCCATTCGTCTTGGAAATCTGGATGATTCAACCATGACCGCCCGGCGCCTGGCTGAACGCCAACTGTATGTGTGTGCCAGTCGTACTTACCTTGATCAATATGGAGAACCGCACACTCTGTCTGAGTTAAAAAATCATCAGTGCCTGATCGGGACCCTTGACCATTGGCGTTTTAACCAAGGGGGACGGAACAGGTCACTTGGGGTGATTGGTCGGCTACGCTGCAATAGTGGCAATGCCCTGCGTGAGGCTGCTTTGCAAGGGTTCGGATTGACTCAACTACCTGATTATTACGTTGAAAACGATCTGAAGCAAGGAACCTTAGTCGAGGTTTTGTCTGCTTACCGACCTGAGCGTGAAGGGATCTGGGCACTTTACCCTAAAAACCGTAACCTTTCGGCCAAGGTCAGGTTGTTGATCGATTACCTAGCGGCAGAGATGATGGGCATTCGATCCTGATTAAAAGGGAATTTATTGCTTATTTGTCTCCTACTCTCTTTGTTTTCCTTATCCCAAGCTTACACATCCGGCTCCTGAGGGTCGTCGAGTTAATACCCAGTTCTGCTGCACCGCCAAGGCCGCTGATTTTTCCATTGGTAATTTTCAGAACCTGCTCCTGAGGTCTGGGCAATACGCCGGATTGCGCCAAGTTTCGGGTCGTGGATGTCGAGGAACAGGGTATCGACCGGCAGATGCTGACGCAGCAGGGCGAAGCAACGATCAAGAGAAACGCGAATATCGAGGCTGCTGCACACCCTCAGGGTGATGTCGCGGAAAAAATCGCCAGATGTCATCAATTTCTCCTTGGTGATATATCGTAAAAATAGGTAGATATACGAAATATCATATCTTTGATTGATGAAATATCATAGGTTCTTTTATCATTAAAGTCCAAGATTTAGTAATGTCAACGAGTTACATCCTGGCATAATTGTGGCAAATAATATAATTGATTTGTCTCTTCAAGAGGGAACTTGACGAGGTCCTTGGTGGCGACTTCTGAAGGAACATTTCTTTTGTCATTTTATCGGTTACACTTAATAAATCCCTGCTGCAGGAGGCTTTTATGAACAAAGTGGTCAGAAGTTATTGTGGTCTGTGTCATCCGCGTTGCGGGACACTGCTTCATTATGAAGGCGATAAGGTCGTCAAAGTCACTGGGGATCCTGATCATCCCATCAACCGTGGGGCTATCTGTGAACGCGGACGCTTGATGGTTGACCATCTCTATCATCCGCAGCGCTTAAATTATCCGTTGAAGCGCGTTGGAGAAAAAGGGGAAGGGCGTTGGGAGCGGATCAGTTGGGACCAGGCCCTCGATGAAGTTGCTGAAAAGCTCAGCCAGTTGAAGGAAAAGCATGGTGCAGAAACCCTGGCCTTTACCCATGGTACCAAGCGCACCTACCACTGGGACTGTCGCCGTTTCTTCAACCTGTTCGGTTCACCCAATACCTGCGGTGTCAATACTATCTGTATGTGCCCGAGTTACGCCACGGAATATGCCACCTATGGAGGCATGGTCATGGGCAGTGAAATTCCGGGAGCAAAATGCATCGTCCTGTGGGGGAGTAACTATTCGCAATCCGACCCTAACCTTTCTTATCCCAGAGTTGTTCGGGCTAGAAAGAATGGCGCCAAAATGGTGGTCATTGATCCGCGGCGGACCAAAGAGGCTGAAATGGCTGATTTGTGGTTGCAGGTGCGTCCGGGAACTGACCTCGCGTTGATGCTGGGCTGGATTCATATCATCATCAAAGAAGAGTTGTATGATTTTGATTTTGTTGCTAATTGGACAGTCGGTTTTGATGAGCTAAAAGCTCATGTTGAAACCTATACCCCGGAAAGGGTTTCAGAAATAACCTCCATACCTGTTAATTTGATTGGGGACGCGGTCAGAATGTATGCGACCTCGAAGCCTGCTGTTTTACCCTGGGGGTATGGTCTCGATAAACAGGGGCTTAATGCCACCCAGTGTGCTAGAGCCCGGGCCATTATCAGGGCGATTACCGGTAATCTGGAGGTTCCCGGTGGAGAAGTTTTTTCACTGGCTGATGGTGTAGGAAAAATCAGGGATGCCGTGTCTCTGGAAGCTAACGAGGCTATGCCGAAAAGTCAGCGCGCCAAACAGTTGGGGGCTGATAAATACCCGTTTTTCGGTTTTCCGGGGTGGGAAAAGAACACCGCGGCAAATGCCAAATTACCTGAAGGCTATATGGCACCACCGGAGGCGTGGCATTCAAACCTGGCTCATGCCCGGGAGGTTATGGATGCAATTATCACCCGGAAACCCTACCCGGTGACCGCTGCCATCACCCTGGCGAACAATCCGTTGTTGGCGTTGCCTAATACCATGAAGGTCTTTGAAGCTCTGAAGGCCCTTGAACTCTATGTTGTCGTCGACTATTTCATGACACCTTCGGCGGCCTTGGCAGATTATGTCTTTCCTGCAGCATCGACGGTGGAAACTTCGGAGCTTTGGTTGACCAGTCGTTTCTGCATGGCTTGTCCGCGTGGGGTTGAACCCCTTTTCGAGCGGCGTAACAGTTATGATTTTTATCGTGGCCTGGCGATCCGCCTCGGACAGAAAGAGTACTGGCCTTGGGAAACGATTGAAGAGGTTTATGACTATTGCCTGGAACCGGTAGGGAAAACTTTTCAGGAGTTGTCAGATCAGTATGGAATGTTTGGTGAGATGGAATACCGGCGCTACGAAAAGCATGGTTTCGGAACTCCTTCCGGTAAGGTTGAACTGCAATCCTCTATTTTTGCAGATCTGGGAGCTGACCCGTTACCTCAGTACAAAGAGCCTCACTGGACTCCCAAGGGGGACCCAAAAGTGGCAAAAGACTATCCAATGATTTTGATTACGGGTAGTCGGTTTATGCCCATGTATCAGTCTGAACAGCGGCAGATTACAAAGGCGCGGGAAAAAATGCCTGATCCGCTGGTCTCCATGCACCCAGAAACTGCTGCTGCTCTTGGCCTGGCTGAAGGGGACTGGGCAAAAATATCGACACCGCAGGGGACGATTCGACAGCGGGTACGATGCTCGGATGTAATGGAACAGAATACGGTTGATGTCCAGCATTCCTGGTGGTTCCCGGAGCGTGAGGAGAAGTTGCCAGAGTTGTTTGGAACTTTTGAGTCGAATGCAAACGTTCTGTGCCCGGATGATCACGAATTCTGCAGCCCGGAAATAGGCAGTTGGCCTCATTCCGCTTTAATGTGCCGGGTAGAAAAAGAATAATTAGAGATACAGCTTCTCTGAAAAAAGCAGGCTATTCTAGGATAGCCTGCTCGCTCACTTTTTCTGCTGGCTACTCATGATTAATAACATAGAAAGTAAACAACCCACCGCCGTAATAGCAATAACCAGTCCCAATGGCCATGGAGTGCCGTCGGCCAGCAGACCAATGGCTGCCGATCCTAACATACCACTGCCATATTGAAAGGAGCCGGTCAAGGCCGACACCGCCCCGGCCTGGCGTGGAAAGTCCGCCAGAGCTCCAGCGATTGAATTGGTGACGATCAAGCCTGTGGTGGAAACAAACAGGACAATCGGAATCACTAGCCCCCATAATCCTCCACTGTCAGTGTAGGCGGTATAACAAGTCACGGTTGCTGCGGCAACAGCCGCGAAAGTCCCATAGAGCAGAACCCGATCATAGCCAAGCCTGACGACAATGCGGGCATTAAGCATATTGGTGATCATCAAGCCGATTACTGTCAGGCCAAACAAAAAGCCATAGAGGTGCGGCGGAACATGATAATAGCTGATATAAGCAAATGGAGTCCCGGCAACATAGGCAAACATCCCCGCATAAAGAAAGCCCCCAATTCCAAGGTAGCCTAAAACTTTGCGATGTTTAAGTAATTGTGCGTAGCCATACATCGCTTTACTAAGCGGCAGAAGGTTACGTTTCGCCGGAGGTAGGGTTTCTGGAATGGTGGTAAGGGCAAACAAGGTCATTACACCGATACACACCAAGACCCAGAAAATCGCCCGCCATCCCAGGTAAGCTTCGATCTGCCCGCCAATGAGAGGCCCCAGAAGTGGCATGATCGCCATAACGGTGATGAGGATCGAAAGCATCTGAGCGCCTTTGGCCCCTTCGTAAAGATCGCGGACCATGGCTCGTGAAAGGGCAACACTGGCACAGGCTCCCAAGGCCTGTACAATCCGCCAGAAAATTAATGTCGAAAAGTGTTCCGCACAAGCACACCCCATAGATCCGGCGATAAACAAAACTAAACCTGTGCCAATAGCCGGGCGGCGGCCAAAACGATCACTTATTGGTCCCCAGAATAGTTGTCCAATACTGAAACCAGCGAGATAACCGGAGATAGAAAGTTCAATCATCCCATCTGCAGCTTCGAGAGCCTGGGCCATAACAGGCATAGCCGGTAAGTAAAGGTCAGTAGACAGAGAAGCGAATCCCATCAAGAGACTTAGTATGGCTAGAAGGTACCAGCTAGGACTTTCGATCTGTATTTGCTGAGGTAAGGTAGTTTTAAGTTGGGAGCGGGTTTTCACACATCATTCCTTTTAAAATATTTGATTTTCATCATGCTTTTTTTTAGCAAAAACATCTCGTTAGATTCTCTTCAATTTTTGCCCAATTCTATAAATTGATTAAATTTTTTGTCAATTAAGGCTTCTTCTCTTTGATCTTTTAAAGTTGTGTTGGCCTTCAAAATAGCGAGTTGGTAGTCGAATTGCTGAAATAGGCAAGGATTTAATAGGATTTGTATAGTTGAGGGAATTTGTCGGCAATAGAATTAAATAATCAAAAGCAGTCAAGAGATTGAACGATCAATGTCTTGAGGTGCTATCCGGTGACGTTAGCGTGAAAGAATAACAACAAAGCTGCTATCGATCGGAAAACATTAATATATAGGAGTTAATTATGATCAAGAAAAAGGTCGGACTGTTTGTGAGTGCGGTAATGGTTGTGGTCCTGTCTGGTGCAATACCTGTTTATGCTGAGCAGGAGGTATATCGTGCCGGAAGTGTAGGTCAATTCAGTGGTCCTCAACAATATTTTACTGGCGACGTCGAGGTGAAAATGATTTTTCCTGCTAATGATATTGCGAACTATTCAGGCGCTTACGTAACGTTTCAGCCTGGTGCACGCACAGCTTGGCATAACCACCCTGCCGGGCAGCACATGATCATTGCCTCGGGCACTGGTCTAACCGGGACGCGCGATGGACATATTGTTGTTTTGGAAGAGGGAGATGCTGTCTGGTGCCCACCGGACATTGATCATTGGCACGGAGCGACACCGGACGCGCCGATGACTCATCTTGTTGTTACGGCGTCTTCTGATGGAAGCAATGTTATCTGGAAAGAGCATGTCACTGACGAACAATACCAACATTAATTCTGGAGCTTAATTAATATGAAAACTATAAAGACTAAAAAGTTGAAACTTGTTGTTCCGATTATTCTTATCTATCTGTTTTGTTTCCCGTTAATCAGTGGCGCTGCAATCAGTGAAAGTGATGTACTTAGCAGTCGTCAAAAAAGTATTGTCGATATTTCGGCACTCACGGCAACCGGTCAGATAAGCTCGCTAAAGGACAGTCTGAACAGTGCCCTAGATAATGGTATGACTGTTAACGAGGTTCAAGAAGTCTTAGTTCATGTCTATGCCTACGCCGGTTTTCCTCGCAGCTTTAATGGTATGATGGCTTTTATGGGGGTCATGGATGAACGGCAATCCAAAGGAATCAAAGATGAGGTTGGTAACGAGGCCAGCCCTCTTCCTGCTGATCTGGATCGCGATGCCTATGGTGCTAAAGTGCGTGCCCAATTGGGTGGCTCTGAAGTTGTGCCTCCACCAGCTAAGTGGCAAACCTTTTCACCGCTTATCGATAAATTTCTGAAAGAACATTTGTTTGCTGATCTCTTTGCCCGCGATGTCCTTTCCTTTGCAGACAGGGAGCTTGCCACTGTTGCTATCCTGGCAAGCTTGCCTGGTTTAGAGGGCCCATTGAATTTTCACCTTGGTGCCGCTATGAATATGGGTCTTTCGCAGGAGAGCATGGAAGATTTTGTTGCTGTTGTGGCGGAAACGATCAGCCAGGACAGGGCAGATGCCGCAAGCAAAGTTCTAAAAGCTGTTGTGAAAAAACGGCATTAGGGATTTTTTTTCCTGCATGATGTAATCAATATAATATTTGCAGTCGTTCTTAACGCAGCCAAGGCCGGATTTCTATCGAATCCGGCCTTGGCTTTATCTGGGTTTGACAAGCTGAAGATCTAATCTTTGCCTTGATTGGCCTTTTCATGGAGGTGTTTCTAGTAATACATCCCTTGGTTTTTATGTGCGGGCCCGCTTGACAGTTGGTGCATATCCTTTTTGTTGCACGGGTAAAGACTCTTTCATAGATTATTCTAGATGGGGTTGCTCTGATCGCGCCAATGGCGGGAACTGTGCCCATTGAAAAAATCGCCTTCCTAAAAACAGATATTACCCGGGATGAAAACAATAGTATCGTTTCTAAGGTATACTTGGTGAGTGTTATCTGGATGGCTTGTCTTTTGGTGAATCGCTTCTAGCGGGTCATATATAAAATTAAATTGTTATTTGGTTGCTGAAGGTTTTTTGAAAGAAACTCTTTGGTTAGACAAATGACATTAAAATGACCTAAAATAGGCCATTGACTCTTTTTAATATTTGTGAAAATAAGGACTCAGGGGAGGGCTTTTTTATTATTCGTAAAAGCATCCAGTGTCTGGAAGGAAGGTCTACTATGCGCTTTAAAAATTGGAAGTTACGCTACAAGATTCTGGTCCCCGTCCTTTTAACCGTTTTTGTTCTGTTAGCTGCCAATTCTTTAGTTGTTTCGCGCCAGGTTTATAATCAATCTGTAGCCGATGCCAAACAATTGGCAGATCAGATTGCTGTCGGCTATGGCAAAGAAGTTAAGAACATGATTGAGGAGGCCGCTGCCTCTTCAGCTACTTTAAGCAACATGGTCAGCAAGGCCGCCGATTACACGCAACCAGTTGAGCGCGAATTTATTGTTCAGTATCTGCATTCCATTCTGGAAAGTAACTCTCGTTTATCAGGGGCGTGGGTTATTATCTATCCTAACCAGTATGATGGCAAAGAAGCAGAATACATGGATCAATATAACGGCATTTTTCGGGTCTGGGTATATCGTGATGCACAAGGCCAGATTAAGGAAAATTATGCGCGTAATCAAGACGGGCTGGATGCCGATTGGTTCCAGGTTCCGTTTACTCAAAGCAAACCTTATATCGCTAAACCTTATCCGTGGAAAGTTGGTAATGAAGAAAAATGGCTGTTGTCTACCGCGACATCGACCAAGAAAAATGGCAAAAGTATAGGGGTTTGCGGCGTTGATTTTTTCCTTACCGACTTGCAAAGCCAGATAAAGAAAGTTTCCTTGTTTGAAACTGGTTATGCGTTCCTTGTCTTTAATGACGGAACCGTTGTTGCTCACCAAAATGATCAATTCATGGCCAAGAACCTTTATGATTATGTTCCTGAAGATGTTAAGACTAAAGTAAAAACGGCAGTTACAGAAGGACGCACCGTTGATTACTATAATCATAGTGCCGCGACCGATGAAGAATTGTATTACCACCTTGTTCCGTTTGATGCTGCCGAGCAGAATAAACCATGGTCCTTTGGGGTAACCGTTCCGACGCAGAAGATATCTGCCCATGCCAAGAGCATGGCATGGAGCATCGTTACCTATGGATTCATTACTCTGGTTGTTCTGTTCCTTGTTATTCTTTGGCTAACACGAACCATTGTATTGCCGGTTAATCGTGCTGTTGCCTTTGTGCAGCAGGTTGCTTTGGGTGATTACAGTCAACGCATTTTCCTTGAGCAGAAAGATGAAATCGGCCAACTGACCAATGAAATGAACAAGATGGGCGAATCTTTGCAAGCAAAAGCTGAGCTTGCAGAGAAAATTGCCAATGGTGATCTTACCGCTTCCATTGAGCAATTATCGGATAAAGATATGTTGGCCAAGTCTCTTAATAAGATGACTCAGTCGTTAGCGTCTATTATTCATGATGTAAATACTGCAACTCAGCAAATTGACTCAGGATCAAACCAGGTATCTGATGCAAGCCAGAATCTTTCGCAAGGTGCAACCGAACAAGCTGCAGCCCTTGAAGAGATTACCAGCAGTATGGGGCAGATTGGTAATCAGACGGATCGTAATGCTGAAAGCGCCAATGATGCAAATTCGATAGCGACTTCTGTTCGTACCGAGGCTGCAGCAGGGGCATCACAAATGCAGGATATGATTGATGCTATGGCAAAAATAGATGAGTCCAGCCAGGCTATATCCAAGATTATCAAGGTTATCGACGAAATCGCATTTCAGACCAATCTGCTCGCCTTGAATGCCGCAGTTGAAGCAGCGCGGGCCGGGCAGCATGGTAAGGGATTTGCTGTTGTTGCTGAAGAAGTTAGAAATTTGGCGAGCCGTAGTTCTAAAGCTGCTCAGGAAACGAACAGCCTCATCACAGGTTCGGTAGAGCGCGTCAATAAAGGCTCTGAGATTGCTGAAATGACAGCAAAGACCCTTGCTGAAATTGTTGGTGGTGTAGAAAAAGTTGCTGATCTGATTGGCAATATCGCAGGGTCCAGCAGCGAACAGGCGAATAATATTTCGCAAATTAATGGTAGCCTGACCCAGATCGAAAGAGTTACCCAAGCAAATACTGCGAGTGCCGAAGAGACCGCCGCCGCCGCTGAGGAACTGTCTGCTCAATCTCAGGAATTGGCGAGTCGACTCGAGTATTTCACTTTGCCGCAAGGTTCGAGCGGCGTAGCTCAGCCGCAAGCAACAAGATCAAACGTCATCAGCTACAATCAGAACTGGGGAGCCTAAGTCGATATGTTAGCGTCTGTCGGAGGAGTATTCGGCAGACGCTTGGCTTCTTTTTTCTCAACATTTTTTTAAGTCATAGACTTGTTCTGTCAATCAATGAGCTGATAATCCGCTCTCCCTTTAATCTTTACCATCCTTATAATTTCCTGAAAACCTGTAGAAATAGGCAATAATTTCACAGTAATGACATAGCCGAATATTGGTTATGCTCACTATAATAAGTTTTTATTCGAAAATGGCCTTTTTCAGCTGTGGCTTTTTGGTTTCCAGACCCTAACCTGATTAGAATTGGAGTCTACCGTGCAACAACTTAAATTGATGTGGCGGCGCAACTTCGTCCCGATTTTTCCCCTGCTACTTCTGTTGACAATTGAAATATTCGGGGGAAATGTGTTTGCACAGGAACCTATAAGAAAGGAATTTACCGTGAAAATTCGTATTACTGCTGGTGATACTGTATTGACTGCAACCATGTATGACAATGCCACCAGCCGAGAATTTGTGGCTCTGATGCCGTTAACGTTGAACTTGAAAGATTATGCCAGTACCGAGAAAGTAAGTGATTTGCCTAAGCGCCTGAGTACTCAAGGTGCTCCCTCAGGAACTGATGCTGCAGCCGGAGATATCACTCTCTATTCTCTATGGGGGAACTTGGCGATTTTTTATAAAAGTTTTGGTTATGCCAGTGGTCTGGTCACTATGGGGAAAGTAGATGGTGGGTTAGAAGGTTTGCGCAAATTAAGTGGACCAGCCCGGTTTGAAAAAATCGATTAAATCCCATAACCGAGTAATTTAAAAATGACGATGAAAGGCGATTATATTAATAAGCTACGCAAACGTTCAGTAAGCTTTGTTTTTTGGCTCCTGTTAGCTTTTTGTTGTCTGCTTCTGGGAGCGTGTATGTTTCTGCAACAAGCAAAATTTGGGAAACTACCTCATGGCGAAAATCTTGCGCAGGTTGAACGGTCGGCTCATTACCGTGATGGACAGTTTTACAATCTTATCGATACGCCAAAATTTTCACAAGATGTCAGTGTTGTTTCCATCGTTTGGAATGATCTGATTCACCCGGCTAAAAGGCTTGTTCCTGAGCATCTATTACCTGCGGTCAAGGTTTCTCTACACGAGCTTGATCTTCATCAGGATCTGGTTGTTTGGCTTGGTCATTCCAGTTATTTTATTCAGCTTGGCGGAAAGCGGATTCTGATCGATCCGATTTTGAGTGATTATGCCGCACCATTCTCCTTTCTTAATAAAGCTTTCCCGGGAACGAGTATCTATACCGCCGATGATTTTCCGCCCGTTAATTATTTGCTGATCTCTCACGATCATTGGGATCATTTAGATTATCCAACGGTCATTGCTTTGAAGAAAAAAGTCGGACAGGTCATTTGCCCGTTAGGGGTTGACAGTTATTTTTTCAATTGGGGTTATAAACAAAATCAGGTAGTGGCTGGAGACTGGTATGATCAGTTAGTAAATCAGGAAGGTTTGAGTATCCATTTGTTACCGGCCCGGCACTATTCAGGACGAGGACTACGCCAAAACCAGACCCTATGGGGTAGCTTTGTGTTAACGAGTTCTGAGTATAAATTGTTCTTTAGTGGTGATTCAGGTTATGGCCCGCATTTTAAGGATGTAGGGCAAAAGCTTGGTCCCTTTGATCTGGTTGCTCTTGATAGCGGTCAGTATGATGATCGTTGGGCTTATATCCATATGACCCCGGAAGAAGCCGTGACTGCCGCTCAAGACTTAGGTGCGAAAGTGTTGTTACCTGCCCATGTTGGTCGCTTCTCCATTTCCAGACATGCCTGGGATGAGCCTTTTAACCGAATCTCTTCTGCTGGACACAGTCAAGGAGTTAACCTGGTGACGCCGGTGATAGGAGAGATCGTTAAACTTGGTAGTAAAGTTAATACGTTTTCTCGCTGGTGGTAAGCTCACCTTTAATCAAGGTTCTAACGTTACCAATATATTCCTTTCTTTTATTTCCAATCCTTAAGCGCACACTTTTCCTTTTTGTTAGTGCATGAAAAAGAAGTTAAAGAAAGTAAAATGCGATCCACAAATTAAGGATAACTGAATATAAAGTAAAATATAATCGCTTTTAATATAGTAATTCTGTCTGTATATTCTTTAAAACACTGGTTGATGCAAGTCTATTTCTTTATCTGCAGAAGGAGATGTGAATGAAAGTGTCCGGTAAGTTTAAGCAGTTTTTAAGTGTTCCATTGTTGGTGGCTTGTCTGTTTCTTGTAACAGGAGTTCCTGCCCAGGCAGCTTTCCCTGATAAGCCAGTTCATGTCATTGTTCATACCTCACCTGGGGGTGGCGTTGATACCATGGCAAGGCTTCTGTTCAAACATGCCGGTCGTATTTCCGGAGCTGATTTTGTGGTCGAGAACTTCGCCGGTGCCGGTGGCCAGATTGGCTATACCAAAACCATCATGTCTCGTCCGGACGGTTATACCCTTGGCACTATTTCAACCATGAGTATCGTTACCCATGAGTTAACCAGGAAAAATGTTCCATATACCTTCAAAAAGAATTTTCAGCCGGTAGCCCGGGTGACTCTTGATCCTTCCGTTCTGGCTGTTAAGGCTGATAGTCCTTTTAAAACTCTGGACGACGTGATTGCTGCCGCTAAGGAAAACCCTGGCAAACTCAGTTTTGCGGGTACTTTCATGTACAGTACTCACCATATCCAGCATATCCTGTTTAAAAAGCAGACTGGTGCAGATCTGAAATATATCCCTTTTGATGGTGGCGCTAAAGCAATCGCCTCCCTGCTGGGTGGGCACGTTGATGTTGCTGCCAGTGGTCTTGGCGAATTTGCTCCGCTGATCAAGTCTGGTGAAGTTCGTATTCTGGCCTCTGCTGGTGATTCTCAATGGAAAGACCTGCCAGAAATCCCACTGTATAAAGATCTTGGTTATAAAATTTCCCTGGGTTCCAACCGTGGTGTTGCTTTGCCGGCAGGTTGTGATCCTGAAATTGTGAAGTACTACGACGATCTGTTTACCAAGGTTACTGCTGATCCTGAGTTCTTGGCCGAAGCGGAAAAAATCGGCATTGCACCGACTATCGCTCACCTTGGTGCCAAGGACTTTACCGATTATTTGAACGACCTGCAGGCAACGATGGCAGAATCCCTTGCTGATAAAGCAAAGAAGTAAAAATCTCTGTTCATACTAAATTTAATTAAATGAGTTGTTTTTTTGCGTAGATCGAATCGATGCCCCGGGATTTCCGGGGCATTGATTTGTGCTCAAGGACAGAAAGCTGAATTACATGGACTTTGTTAAAAAATACATTGTGCAAGTGGCACTCATAGGAATCAGTGTCCTGGTTTATATGAGTTCAGAGGAGTTATCTGAGAGTTCCAGGGCTTTTCCCCGGACCATGGCCATCAGTCTGCTGGTGTTGGTTGTTCTCCTGATGATCAGTAATTACCTTAAAAAGCAGAAAGACCCGGCAGGTAAGGGTGCCCAAAATGACAATCCCGGCAACAGTCTGAATGTCAAAACCATGACGATCCTGGTCGGATTTATCATTTTTAATGTTCTGTTCGTCTGGTTGCTCCCGATCATTGGTTTCGAGATCGCAGGCTTTCTATTTATTCTGGGTGGTATGCTCATGCTGGGTGGGGCTGCAGCCAAACGGTATTGGTGGGTCGCTCTAGTTCTTCCTGTTGTATTAGGAGTCGTGTTCCGGAGCTTGCTGGATTTAAGACTTCCTTTGTTTCCATTTTTGTCATAGAGAGGCCTCATCATGGAAATTGTTACTGGTTTTCTTAATCTGTTCAGTCCGGCAGTTTTTCTGTCAATGTCGGCCGGAGTTGCCTGGGGAATCATCTGTGGTGCTCTGCCCGGTCTGGGGGCAACGATTGGCATTGCCCTGTTGATTCCTTTTACTTTCACCATGTCTCCGGTTGTTGCGCTGCCAATGCTGGCCGGTGTTTATGCTGGTGCAATTTACGGCGGTGGTATTACCGCAATTCTTCTGGGGGTTCCTGGAACCTCAGCGGATGCGGCAACGGTTTTTGATGGTCACCCCATGGCTCAGAAGGGGATGGCACGTAAAGCGTTACGGACCTCTGTAACGTCTTCGGCTATCGGCGGTATGTTCGCGGCGATCGTTTTGCTGCTGCTGGCTCCACCGTTGGCACGGCTGTCGCTGGCCTTTGGACCCCATGAATATTTTCTGATTGCGATTTTCGGACTGACCGTTATCGCTGCCGTTTCACCCGGATCAATTCTCAAAGGGTTGATTGCTGGTGCTTTGGGTTTAATGCTGGGAACGGTCGGGCTTGATCCGATTATGGGAGAGATGCGCTTTGGTTTCGGCTATGTCGAACTGTTTGACGGCTTGCCTCTGATTCCGTTGTTACTCGGTTTGTTCGCCTTCCCGCAGTGCCTGAAGTTTACCGAAGACCTGGTGACCAAGGGTTTAAGTCAGATCAATATCAATACCGATAGTATCGATACTTCAACGTTGACATTGTCGGAAGTTTGGGGAATGAAACGAACCCTGACCCGGTCTGCTCTGCTTGGCACCATTATCGGGATTATCCCAGGTGCCGGAGCGGCTATAGCTGGCTTCGTCAGTTATGCTGCTGAAAAACGTGCCGCCAAGGATCCGACCAAGATGGGAACCGGTATTCCTGAAGGTGTTGCTGCTTCAGAAGCCGCCAATAATGGTGTCTGTTCCGGGTCTCTGGTCCCGCTCTTGACCCTGTCCATTCCGGGCAGTCCAACTGCTGCAGTTATCCTTGGCGCCCTGATGATCCACGGCATGGTTCCTGGTCCGGAACTGTTCACCAAGTATGCCGAGCCGACCTACACTTTTCTTGCTGCCGGCTTCGTCTGTAATATCGTCATGCTGCTTATGGGGTGGTACGGCAGTAATATCTTTGGCAAAATTGCCAATATCCCGACTGTTATCCTGGCCCCCAGTATGCTGGTTATTTGTTTCACCGGTGCTTATGCCGTACGGCAGCAGTTTTTTGACCTCGGGCTGATGATTCTTATCGGGGTTGTTGCCTGGTTCCTGACCCGTTACGGGTATCCTATGGCCTCGGTTCTTCTTGGGGTCATCCTGGGGCCCATCTCCGAATCCGGATTCCGGCGGGCGATGCTGATCAGTGACGGGGATTATATGACATTTTTCCACCGTCCTCTGTCAATTGTCCTGATCATTCTGACGTTCTTTTCCCTCTATGCGGGTTGGAAACTCACTCAGCGAATGGAGTCGTTCGCTGCTGAGGCCATCGATCATGCTGATGAACTGGTAAAAAAAGGACAACAAAAAACAGCATAAGTCATAACTTAGCCTTGAGACATACCCGTGGTTATCGGGTGTGTCTCAAGGATGAATACGCATATTAGTAACCAGCTCTATTGTTTCGTTGATTAGATTAGCATCTTCCCTTCTTTATTAATCCGTGTTGGTGGTCTGATTGTTAGCCTCCTCACGGTTAACGGTTGTAGGTGGACGTTGTGGCCACCTGTTTCGTTCCACTTTTATTATGGAGGTATCAAGAATGCGTAAGATTGTCAGCAGGTCCTTGTGTGTATGTTTCGCCATCATCCTCTCAACTGTTGGTCTTGGCACCAGTGCCAGTGCCGCAGGCTATCCAGAAAAACCCATTGAATTTATTGTTGCCTATTCCGCAGGAGGAGGAACGGATGTCGGGGCCAGAATTTTAACCAAAGTAGCCCAGAAATACATCCCTCAGTCCTTATCCGTTCTTAACAAACCGGGTGCTGGTGGTGAAATTGGTTTCACCGAACTAGCTAAGTCAAAACCTGATGGTTACCGGATTGGATTTATCAACCAGCCATCGACCATTTTGTTGCCCCTGTCTCGTAAGACCGGATACCAGGGGACCGATTTCAAATATATTATCAATGTCGCACTCGATCCCGGCGTGTTGGCAGTCAAGGCTGATAGCCCGATTAAATCAATTGATGATTTTCTGGCTAAAGCCAAAGCGAACCCAGGTGAACTGACGATCGCCAATGCCGGTGTCGGCTCCGATGCCCATATCTCTACCATTGACCTGCAGAACAAAGCCAATATTGAGGTTGCTCCCGTTCCCTTTAAAGGGACTGCCGGTTCCCGTACTGCTGCCCTTGGTGGTCATGTTGATGCCGTTGTTATGAAGGTTGGTGAATCGAAGACTTATGTTAATTCCGGGCAAGTCAGGGTTCTGGCCGTTATGGCGGAAGAGCGGGTTTCTGATTTTCCTGATGTTCCTACCTTCAAAGAAAAAGGTATCGATCTGCAGATGGCTTCATGCCGCGCCGTTGCCGGGCCTAAAGATATGCCTGATGACGTTGTTACCTACCTGCATGACAAGCTGAAGCTGACTCTTGAGGATCCTGAATTTATTGAATTAATGGCCAAAACAGGAATCCCGGTCAAGTACATGAATCCGCAACAGTTGGAAGAGTACAGCAATTCACTGATAGAAAAGTATTCTGCACTGTGGAAACAGGTTTCCATGTAATTTTCAGTTCAACATAAAATAGCCCCCAGCGGAAAAATTTCCAGGGGGCGTTATTTTGGGCACGAGGTTGGTATGTCTGAAGAAAACAAGAAAGTTATCATCGATATCTTTCCACAAATAAATCAAATTAATGATAGTGAGCTGAAACGAGTTGTTATCGAATCATGGTCTGAATATCTGGATGAATACGGCTGTGAAGCAATAATGAAACTCCCTTTCAGTGGTTTTGCGTCCGATGCAACATTGGTCGATCATATTTCCAGTGTCGCTGAAATTGCTATGAATATGGCTGATGTATTTGCCAAGAAGCTGACTGTTAAAATCAATAAAGACTTGCTTATGGCGGCAGTTCTGCTTCACGACCTGGGAAAAGCATATGAATATGAACTTGTCGATGGTGCCTGGCGTAAGACTGATATCGGAAAAAAATTCATGCATGGCTTCTGGGGCACCTATCGTTCCCTTGGCAACGGGGCCTCGGTCGAGTTAGCCCATCTTATTGCCACGCATACTCCCATCTCACCAGTTCATCCGCAGCTTGTTGAAGGGGTTATTCTTCATTATGCCGATTTGGCTCATGCTGACATGGTCTGCTTTGAGCGCGGCATCGACCTTTATTTATCAAAGTGATGGACAGGAGGACCCGTGGCTATACTCGTTTATGATTGTATTTTTTCCGTACTGCTCTTTGCTTTAGGTATCTACATAAAGATTGTTTCGGCCGATTTTTATAATAAAAAAAGCCATTATGTTGAAATTGTTTACTGGGCTATTTTTATTTTTGCGCTGGCTAATCTGATTTTGGCAGTCCGCAAGCTTTACCAGAAAAATTATGATGAGAGCATTCGCTTCAGCTTTCCGCCGAAGCTTATTTTCTTTGCATTTATCACGATTTTATTTGCTGTTTCTGTAAATTATCTTGGGTTTTATCTGCCTGCAATCGCATTTATATTTATTTGCTCAAATCTGATTGCTAAGCAGAATAAATGGGTTGCCTTGCTTGTCAGTATTCTAATTGTGACCGCTTTGAATGTCATTTTCAGTCATTTTTTAAATATTGAATTCCCTAAGGGGATATTCTCCGAAATAGATTTTTTCTGATAAGGGTGCAGTTGTGGAATATTTAATGGTTTTTATGGATGTACAGCTGTGGCTGGCAATGATTCTGGCGATGGCTGCAGGAATTATCATCGGAGCTTTACCTGGACTGACTCCCGCTGTCGGTGTAGGTCTATTGGTTCCTGTTACTTTCGGAATGGATGCTGTCGTCGGTCTTGCTATACTTGGGAGTATTTATGTGGGAGCTGTTTACGGTGGGGCAATAACGGCTATTCTTCTTAATATACCTGGTGAACCAGGAAATATCGTGACCACTTTTGACGGTCACCCCATGGCCAGGGGAGGTGACCCTGCCAGAGCTCTCGGTCTGGCGGGTATTTCTTCGACCTTGGGCGGAATTTTCAGTGTTCTTGTCCTTATTTTGCTTGCACCACCCCTTGCCAAAGTCGCTTTAAGCTTTGGCCCCGGAGAATATTTTTGTGTCGCCATTTTTGGTCTGACCGTTATTGTCAGTTTCTCCAGCGGGGCCATGATTAAGGGAATTATGTCTGCTGTCCTGGGCTTGGTCATCGGCCTGGTCGGACAGGATCCAATTATGGGATATCCGCGTTTTGCCTTTCTACCTGAACTGATCAGTGGTGTTGATCTTATCCCTTGCGTCATCGGCTTATTCTGTTTTTCGGAAGGGCTTGCCCTGGTTATGGAAAAACAGATGTCCCTGGTTGATGGTGGTATTCCTAAACTGAGTTATGCAAGTGCTGTGAAAGATATCATCGCCAATAAGTTCAATCTGTTCAGATCCTCAGCTATTGGTACTATTATTGGCATTATTCCCGGAGCTGGTCTGGCCATGGGAGCCTTGATCGCCTATAACGAAGCGCGGCGTTTTTCAAAGAATAAAGGTGCTTTCGGTAAAGGCAGTGCAGAAGGGTTGATCGCCTCGGAGTCATCCAATAATGCGGTTGTCGGGGGATCTCTGGTGCCTCTTATTACCTTGGGGGTTCCCGGGAATGCCGTCAGTGCAATCTTTCTCGGAGGGATCATTATTCAGGGTTTGCCCATCGGGCCAGAATTGTTCACCAAGCATCAACTGGTTATTTACCCCTTTTTGATCAGTCTCCTTATTGCCCATTTGATTTTGCTCGCTCTGAGTCTATGTGGTGTCCGATATTTTGCTAAAACGTTGCAACTTCCCATGAGGTTTATCGCGCCAACGGTCTGCCTGCTCAGTGTCATAGGTTCCTATTCCGTCAATAATAATTTTACCGATGTTTTTATTATGATGGGATTCGGCTTTCTTGGCTTCTTTATGAAAAAGAACGGCTATTCTTCCGTCTCTCTGATTTTGGGTTTGATTCTTGGCCCTATGGCAGAGACCAGTTTACAACAGGCACTACTCATTTCACGTGGCAGTTTTAAATTCATACTCAGCCCGATCTGCCTGGTCATTCTGGTTCTGAGTGTGTTGTCACTATTTATGTCTTTTTATTTTGACCGTAATAACCCCTGTAACGAGGATTAAGGAAAGAGAACAGTTGTATATTTATTGTTTGAACGTAAACTATCACCTGGGCTGATTTATAAACGGCAGGTAAAAAACTTTATATAGGGGCTGGTCAACTCCTTGTATCTGCGGTTAAAATTTACCTGCCTTTTTCTCAGTTCAGGGTAGTATCACCGATTGAAAGCCCGTATCTGGCCGTTTAAGAAGGCTCTTTTGTAAATACGGGTGTAAGACTCTGTAATTTAATTTTCCACAAGGAAGCAGAAAGAGAAAAAAATGATACCTAAACTTACCCAGAAGGATTCTATAAAACCTGACTATTTGGCATTCATTGATGCCCTATCCAAGTCCGGATTTTGTGGTGATATTGAAAGCTCTTATTCCAGTCGCCTGGCGGTTGCGACCGACAATAGTGTTTACCAGTTGCTTCCTCAAGCTGTTGTCTTTCCCCTTCACACTGATGATCTAATGGCTCTGGCAAAATTGGCCGGGCAGACTGAATTTTTAAATATTCAATTTTCGCCGCGTGGTGGCGGAACAGGGACCAATGGACAGTCTTTGAATGATGGTATTATTGTTGACTTGTCCCGTCATATGACCCGGGTTCTTGAAATTAATACAGAGGAAAAGTGGGTACGGGTAGAGACCGGTCTGGTCAAAGATAAATTAAATGATGCTCTAAGGCCCCACGGTCTGTTTTTCTCCCCAGAATTATCGACCAGTAACCGGGCAACTATTGGTGGGATGGTTAATACGGATGCTTCTGGTCAGGGGTCACTTGTCTACGGAAAAACTTCCGACCGGGTTATGGGACTGACCGCCGTGCTGGAAGATGGAACGCGCCTTGACTGTCAGCCGCTAAGTGGTGACGCACTGCAGGCTAAAATGGCGCAGCAGGATCGCGAAGGTGATATCTACCGCCAGCTGTGGGCGACAGCTCACGATCTGCGTGATGAGATCGAAGCAAAGTTCCCCAAACTCAATCGCTTTTTGACCGGCTACGACCTTAAACATGTCTATGACCCTGAGACTGAGGGCATTGACCTGTCACGTGTCTTGTGCGGTTCTGAAGGAACCCTAGGTATTATCACTGAAGCCAAACTAAGCCTTGATAACATTCCAGCTAGCCGGATTCTGGTTAATATCAAGTATGACAGTTTTGAAGCTGCTTTACGTTCTGCTCCTTTTATGCTTAAGGCACAAGCCTTATCGGTTGAAACCGTCGATTCTAAAGTCCTCAACCTGGCCCGTGAAGATATTGTCTGGCATTCCGTTCGTGACCTGATTACCGATGTTCCTGACAAAGAACTCCTCGGTTTGAATATTGTCGAATTTGCTGATCAGACTCTGGCCGAAGGTCAGGAAAAGGTTAAGGCCTTGTGTCAGATGATTGATGACATTATGGCCAAAGGGGAGGCTGGTATCATTGGTTATCAGACTTGCGAAGACCTTGACAGTGTTAAAGCTATCTATGCCATGCGTAAAAAAGCTGTCGGTCTGTTAGGAAATACCTCCGGGCGTAAAAAACCGGTCGCCTTTACCGAAGATACTGCTGTTCCACCAGAGCATTTAGCTGACTATATTATGGAGTTCAGAGATCTGCTCGATGCCAACCAGCTTGATTATGGCATGTTTGGCCATGTCGATAGCGGTGTGCTGCATGTGCGTCCCGCTCTTGATTTGTGTGATCCGGAGCAGGAAGTGCTGATGCGTAGTATTTCCGATCAGGTTGTTGCTTTGACCAGCAAATATGGTGGTCTGATGTGGGGCGAGCATGGACGTGGCTTCCGTTCTGAGTACGGTCCTGAGTTCTTTGGTCCAACCTTGTTTGCCGAACTGCGCAAGGTTAAAGGAGCTTTTGATCCACGCAATCGCTTTAACCCGGGGAAAATTTGTACACCAATTGATTCATCAGCCGAACTTGTATCTGTTGATGCTGTTAAACGGGGAGCTTTTGATCGTCAAATTCCTGAAGTCGTACGTGACAGTTTTACCGATGCCCTCGATTGTAATGGTAATGGACTCTGCTTTTCTTATGATGCCAGTTCACCGATGTGTCCGTCTTTCAAGCAGACCGGTGATCGGCGTCATTCGCCTAAGGGGCGTGCCGGGCTAATGCGTGAATGGCTACGTCAACTTGAGCATGCTGGTATAAACATCCTTGCCGAAGAGACCCTGCTGCGTAAAAATGGTTTGCGGCTTAAAGATCTCGTTGGTCAGATTTTTAACACCTTGGGAAAAAAGAAAGGTGAGTACGACTTTTCTCATGAGGTGATGGATGCTATGCAAGGGTGTCTTGCTTGTAAGGCCTGTTCCAGCCAGTGCCCGGTCAAGGTTGATGTTCCTGATTTCCGTGCTCGTTTTATGAATCTTTATTATCAGCGCTACCTGCGTCACCCTCAGGACTATCTGGTGGCAACCGTTGAAAGCTATGCTCCGCTCATGGCGAAAGCTCCCGGTTTTTTTAACTTTTTTATCGACCAGGGCATAACTCAGAAACTGACCGAGAAGACCATTGGCATGGTTGATGTGCCGCTACTGAGTAAGCCTAACTTGAAAAAACGACTGGCTGGCCATCGTGCCAACGACTATGATTACGCTGCTCTGGACAAATTAAGTCCGGAAGCCCGGGCTAAAAAGGTGCTGGTTGTTCAAGACCCCTTTACCTCTTACTATGACGCTGCTGTCGTTGAAGACTTGGTCCGGGTAATTGAAAAGCTTGGTTTCGAACCGATATTGCTCCCCTTTACCCCCAACGGAAAGGCCCAGCATATTAAAGGCTTCCTGGGCAGTTTTGAGCGTACCGCTGAACGTGGTGCACAATTCCTCAATGAGGTTGCTAAACTCGATATTCCGATTGTTGGTCCAGACCCTGCCATGGTGCTGTGTTATCGCGATGAATACGTTAAAGCACTAAAAGAAGCGCGCGGTGATTTTAAAGTCTTTTTGTTCCAGGAATGGGTGTTGTCGGTACTTGATTCTATTCCGCAAAAGACATCAGTTGCTGATGCCTTTTACCTGTTTGGACACTGTACGGAAAAAACCGCGAAGCCTTCGACTCACGAAGATTGGAGCCGTATATTCAAACATTTCGGTGGTACCTTGAAACCCGTTTCAGTGGGTTGTTGTGGTATGGCAGGGACCTATGGTCATGCAGCAAAGAATCTTGAAGCTTCCAAAGAAATTTACGCCATGAGTTGGCAGCCTGCTTTAGCTAAACTGCCTGCCGATCGTTGTCTTGCTTCCGGTTATTCCTGCCGTAGCCAGGTTAAGCGCATAGATAAAAAGAAGCTGCGTCACCCGGTTCAAGGCTTACTTGAATTATTGAATAAATAAAGCTTTATTGATATTCCCAACGGTTCTGCTGATGCTGAAAGATGGGGATTGTTATGAGTGCTTTATCAAATAAAAAAACTCTCCTGGATACTCAGGAGAGTTTTTTACTATTCTCTGGTTCCTCTATTGACATATGCTCAGCTTTTCTTACTTTTTAATGCTGAGCGCATAGTCCAGATCAGCACAACAACGGAAAGACCGACAAATACGGCTGATATAGGGCGTTGAACAAAGATCATCAAGCTGCCCTGAGAAACCAGTAGTGATTGCCGTAATGCTTCTTCAAAGCCTTTCCCGACAACAAAACCGATCAATAGTGGTGGTAACGGAACATTCAGTAGGCGTAGACCATAGCCGATAAATCCGAATACGCACATAATAGCGACGTCGGCAGTACTATTGTTTACCGAATAGGAGCCGATGATGCACATGACCAGCACCGTAGAGAAGATATAGCAGCGTTTCAGTGCCAGGATCTTCACTGCGTAGCGCAGGAAAATACGGCCAGCAATCAGAGTTGGAATGGTCGAAATGATAAGACCAATCAAAAAGGCATAAACCTCAACACCGTTATCACGGAAAACAAACGGGCCGGGAGTAATACCTTGGAGCATCAGCGCGCCAAGAATAACGGCTGTAACGGCATCACCAGGAATCCCGAGGGATAACATCGGAATCAGTGCTCCACCTGTAACCGCATTATTCGCACATTCAGGAGCGGCAACCCCTTCATCGATACCGGTACCGAATTTTTCCGGGTGTTTTGATTTTTGTTTAGCAAACGCATAGCTCATAAATGCCGGGGTGGTCGAGCCGATACCAGGCAGAATACCAAAACAAAGGCCAATCACAGCTGAATAGAGCATGGTTGCACGCATTTTCCACATATCGAGAAAAGAAACGTGGTTAGCCTGGGCATTGGCTTGTTTTTCTGCGTCGGCATTAGTGCTTTTCATCTTTAGTGCAGGGTCAGGAACACCGACCTGAATGAGTAGTTCGGATATGGCAAACAGACCGATCAGCACCGGCACGAGTGCCAGACCGTTTTCAAGTTCAGGGATCTCCATCGTAAAGCGGAAGGTTCCCCAGATCGGATCGAGGCCAACAGTACTGAAAAGAAGGCCGAAGATTCCGGCAATCAGACCTTTCAGCATGGACCCACCACTTACCCCGGAAATAACAGTAAGTGCCAGCAGGAGTAGAGTTGCCAGTTCTGGTGGCCCAAACTTAAGGGCAATTGCAGCAAGGGGAGCTGCAACCATCAGGAGTACCAGGCAGCTAAAAATATTCCCAAAGGTACTCGAATAGAGGGCGACTTTGAGAGCTCGGCCTCCTTGGCCGCGCTGGGCCATGGGGAAACCGTCAAAAACGGTTGCCGCAGCGGCAGGTACGCCAGGAATATTGAATAAGACAGCTGATATGGAACCACCGTAGATTCCGGCCTGGTAAACCCCTAATAATAGCATCATCGCCGGGACAGTCGGTAGAACGAAGGTCACAGGAATGAGTACAGCAATAGCGATAACCGGTCCGAGGCCCGGAATGGCACCAACAATTGTTCCGATGACAATACCGACAACATTTGCGGCCAGCACAGTCCAGTCAAGCAGGAGAGAAAATCCCGCGAATAAATCAGTAAACATCTTTTACTCCATCGTGATTGATCTATAGCATTCAAATTTCTGTGACAGTGATTTCTTTACCGGGTTGTTTGCCGTTAAGGAATGGGGATGTTCAACAACTTAACCGCAAACAACCAGACCAGTGCTGTAATGATCACAGAAATAATAGCTAACCTGGGTATGTTACGTTCACCAAAAGCGAACATAATGGCGATCATGGAAAAAATGGAGCAGGTAATAAATCCGAACCAGATCAGTAACAGGTAGCTGATAACAATAGCTGCCATGGAGAAGAGGGGAGCGAACTTCAGAAAGGACGAATCTTTCTGTTGTTTCCCTGCGCTCTCATATGTCTGTTTGGCTGATAACGTTTTATTACTCATAAGAGGCAGTATTAACATGAGCGCACTGATAACCAGAATAGCAGCACTTAGAACCTCAGGTAAAAAACGTGGACTGATCTGCCCAGGGGGTACAAAGCTGACTGGAACAGCGAAAGGAATGATGATGGCCAGCATCGCGAGGGAAAATATGAGAAAGATGCCACCGGCCAGGAGATCTTTTCTAGGAATCTTATTTTTAATATTTTGCATAGCATAAACCTTTAAACGGTCGAACAAGAGCCTTTGAGTAAGAATTTAATCTGTTTTTGAAAGGCTGGTAAGGTGGTGCTCCTACAACTCGTTACATGATAATTTTATCAAAAAAACGCCACAAGAATTCCTATTTTGGTTGCGCGGGGAACCTTGTGGCGTTTGTGCTTTTACCGTTTCCTGTGCTGCTATCAGCCAGAAAACAGAATCGTTTGATTATTGAACCAAGTTCAATTCTTTGATAGCGGCTTTGTAACCGTTGTAGTTCTTTTTCAATGCGGTTGAGAACTCAGTCGAATTCATGATTCGAATTGGCAGGTTTGCTTTGGCCATGAATTGCTTGAATTCATCAGTATTTGCTGCATCGATGAAAGCTTTTTCAAGAGTTTTAACGACTCCTTCAGGGGTCCCTTTGGGGGCAACGAAACCGACAACGGAAGCAAATTCCCAATCATATCCAAGGTCACGCAAGGTGGGAACATTTGGAAAATCGGGATCTTTAGTACCATCAAGTAATGCGAGGACTCTGAAATTACCAGCTTTGACATGATCAGCATATTTAGGAACGATGCCAAATTTGACATGCTCACCAAGAATACCAGCAGTTGCTGCAGCACTTCCTTTAAAAGGAAGGTGAGTGAAGGTAGCACCAGTCAGCTTTTCTACATACAGCATACTGATATGAGCACCGCCAAAGGTTCCTGCGGTACCGTAGGTGCCGACATGAGGGTTTGCTTTACCGTATTTGACCAGATCATCAAATGTTTTCCATTCTGAAGACGCTGGTACAGTGATACCGTGGTATGGACCGGAGTAGTTCATGATAGCGACAAAATCTTCAACGGGGTTATAAGAAACCCGGCGGAGATGAGGTGTGATGAAAAATGGTGAAGATGTAATCGCAGTTAAGGTGTAACCATCTGGTTTTGCTTTGGCTCCGGCAGAAAGGGCGATAGTTCCTGATCCTCCAGGTTTGTTCTCGACAACCATGGGTTGGCCCAGTTCTTTCTCTACGATAGATGCCAGCATGCGGACACCGATATCGGTTGTTCCTCCGGCACCGTAGGGAATCAAAATTTTTACAGGACGTTCCGGATACGCGGCACTAACGACAGATGTTGTCAAAAGTAGCAAGCAGCTGACACTGACAAGTAGTTTGATAAGGTTCTTCATTGATCCATCTCCTCACTTCAGTTTAAGAATCTCTGGTTACCAGAGGCGCAAAATTAAGCCGGATGCTCGTTGCTCAACCAGCTCACAAAAAAATCTTGTGATATACCATCATCCATTTAAACGGTAGGATGTTGCTAAGTGTTTAATTAATAACGAGGACTGCTTTAAACTGTCGTTTTATGCGAGCATATAAACACAAAGATCCTTAAATAAAAAGCAATTAAAACTAATTGTAAGGTAAGAATGTCTAAACTTAATCGTCTTCCTATCCTACTTTGAAGGCCGATGGATGCCATAAGGTGCACTATAAGAAGCGAGGAGATTATGTAATGTATCGACTAAAAAATCTTTTGGTGAGTTAATTTCATGTACGGTTCCAACTTGGCGGTAAATTGTCGGTTCACCAAAAGGAAGAGAATGAACCTCTATGGGAAATGGATTGATTGTTGCTGTATAGGGCACAACTGAAACGCCAATACCGTTGAGAACGCATTGAACAATGCCATATATGTTATCGATTTCCATGGTATGTTTCCGATTGATCTTCATCTTTCTGAGTTCGGTATCGATCATGTGTGCTAACGGAACGTTATTTGGAAAGTGGATATAGTCATCATTGGAAAGAAGCTCGTAAACGTCATCGATTTTGCGATCCGGGGGAGCGATAGCGAGTAGCGGTTCTTTTATGAATGGTGAGAATTCCAGTTTTGGCAAAATTGTTTGTGGTTCTGCAACAACTGCAACGTCAAGCCGTCCAGCGGCGACATCAAAAATCAGATCATCAGTACGCCCCATCCTGACCTTTACTTTTAGTAGCGGATATTCTTTTTTTAATGCCGAAATCGCTTGAGGAAGAAATCCAAAAATACTCGAACGTACGGCTCCCACATTAAAGGCTCCGGACATATTCTTCCCTTTAATGGTATCGAGAATATTATCCGCGGTCTGCACAATCGATCTAGCCGCCTCCAACAGCTGAGACCCCTGAAAGTTAAGTGCCGGAGGTCTGGTCGTCCGATCAAATAATGAAACCCCTATTTCATCTTCAAGGCTCGACATTTGTTGGCTGACGGCTGATGGTGTTAGCGCAATAGCCTCTGCTGCTTTGGCCAGATTGCCATGCTCGGAAACGGCAATAAGTGTTCTAAGTTGTCTTAAATTCATAAAAAATCCTTTTTTACAGTATCCATATAATGATTTTTAGATTGGGTTAAGTTTAGACATTCTTACTTTAATGTCAATTTTATTTGCTTGCTGTTAAGTATATTTGTGATTTATCGTCCGTTTTAACTTTAGAAAATCGTTTTAATTTTTACTTCGGGAGGTTTTATGAAACGTTTTGGAAACATGTCAAGACTGGTATTGATTGCTCTTGCTATGGTGCTGGTTGCTCTTCCTGCAGCGGCAAAAGATCGTTGGACGGCTTATACCTACGCTTCGGTTGCTACTAGCTCAGCGGTAAAAGGTTTGAATACTGCTATAGACAGTATTGAAAAAGAGACTGGTAAAAATTTCAGAATCAACCTGAATCTTGGTGGCACTCTCCATATTAAAGCTGCAAACATTACTCAGGCTGTTGCTGACGGTATCGTTGATATGGCATCTGACTATTTCTACCTTGGTAATGTCCCGATCGGTGGCGTTTTATCGCTGCCTATGCTGATCAGAACCGAAGATGAATGGCAAAAAGCGATCAAAATTATGGAGCCTTACCTGAAGGAAGGGTTTGAAGAGCAAGGTTTGGTTTACCTGGGCATGTACCGTTACCCAGAGCAGACCATCTTCACTAGCTTTGATTTGAAGAATGCTGCTGATCTCAGTGGCAAAAAAATGCGGGTTACCTCACCAGAACAGGCTTCTTTGATCGAACATTTTGGCGGCTCCGCAGTCACCATGGGTGGCGCTGAAGTTCCCCAAGCTCTGCAACGTGGCGTTGTTGATGGTGTGTTAACTGCGAGTGCAGGTGGTGCTAAAAAATGGCACGAATTCCTCGATACCAACTACCGTTTGGCTATGAACTACGGCAGTTCCGTTATTATCGCTAATCGCGATGCTTTTGAGCGCTTGTCCGAAGAAAACCGCGCTGTTTTGGTAAAAACTTTTGCCACCGCTGGTCCTGAAATTTCAGCAAACTTTGTTATCGATGAAAAAGCTCAGATGAAATTCCAGAGTGAAAAAGGGATGAAAATTATCGATGCCGATCCTGCTGATATCACTTCTGCACAAAAAGCAATGGCACAAGTATGGGAAAAGTGGGCTGAGGCAAAAGGCCCTAAAGCGGTCGAAGCTCTTGCTAAAGTGCGTGCTGCTATCGGTAAGTAAGAATCATCAATTTTAGATCGTTGCATCCGGAAACACTAAATTGCAACTTTCAAGTTTTCAGATCTGAAACGGACCGTTTCCGGATGAAAACTAGATAGCGCGGGAAAGCAAAAACTTTGTCTTTCCCGCGAATTCCCCCTGGCTCACATCATCATCTTTTTATGGAATTTTAGGTCATCTGGTTGCTTAAGATGACTGAATGCTAAATCTGTTCAAGGAAGTTTAATTATGTCGGTTCCATCAAGCTCCTCTCCCGGCGAGAGGGGTCCATTTAAAAAGCTCAGCCAAGTTGTTGGCACCATCGCTTCGGCTGCTGTCGTTATTATGGTGACCATGGTCGTTCTTGAGGTTTTCTTGCGTTCGACAATTGGTTTTTCTTTTGGCTTTGTCGACGAATTGGTCGCATACCTTGTCATCTTTACAACCTTTTTTGGGGTATGCATCACTTTTCGGAATCAAGCATTATTCAAAGTCGAACTCTTTTACGGCAAGTTGCCCCGCAAGGTACAGGTTATTTTTGATTTAATTCATTCGGTTTTATCTTTAATTCTGTGTGGCGTACTTGTTTATTATGCTTTTTTCCTGATCTCCAGTTCGTATTCCCGTGGGACAGTTTCACCAACCAAGCTGGAAACTCCTCTGTATATTCCACAGATGATTATCCCAGCCGGGCTGATTATTCTTGCAGTGTTCATCGTTGAATTTGCCTGCTCCCGTCTGTTTGCTAAAAATAATTCTGTCACAAAAGCTGTTGAGAAGTAGGTGAATTATGGAAATTGCAATTGTCATGGTTCTTTTGATTGCGTTGATTTTTACCGGGCTGTGGGTTCAGATGGCTGTTGGTGTTTCAGCGCTCGTTTACATTTATCTTATTCAGGGTGTCAGTGGCTTTAAGGCACTAGGAATTGTCAGCTGGGGGTCTGCAGAAAGTTATACTCTATCCGCAATTCCACTGTTTGTCTTTATGGCGGAAATTTTGTTGGGGAGTGGTTTGAGCACCCGGCTCTATTCCGGTATTTCCCCTTTGATCAGAAAATTACCTGGTGGTCTGTTGCATACGAATATTGTTGGTTGTGGTCTATTTGCCGCAGTTTCCGGTGGCAGTGCTCCAACTGCTGCTGCAATGGGGACTGTTGCTCTGCCGGAACTTGGCCGTCAAGGGTATAACCGAAAATTGGCAGCAGGTTCACTTGCTGCAGGTGGTACTCTTGGCATTCTGATACCTCCCAGTATCACTATGATCGTCTATTCCATGTTTACCGATACCTCGATTGCCCAACTGTTTATGGCGGGTGTTGTTCCGGGTATTGCCCTCATGCTGCTTTATATGGCTTACCTGGCGATTCGTTCCTTAATTCAGCCAGAATTAGTTCCACCGCGGCAAGCTGCAGATGATGAGGTTGTCAGTTACAGCAAGTGTTTGTTTGATGTTCTCCCCCTGTTGATCTTAATCGCAATTGTTTTGGGAAGCATCTATGGCGGTATTGCGACTCCGACTGAAGCTGGTGCCATCGGTACCTTTGGTGCACTTATTATCGCTAAGATGTACAAAAGCTTATCTCTCGGGATCATTAAACAAGCGTTACACAGGACACTGATTCTAAGTGGTAATGTTTTGTTTATTGTTTTTGTCTCTATGCTGTTTGCTTACGCGACTGCACGTTCAGGGGTTGGCGAAGATCTGGTTGATTGGTTCCAGGCCTTGGGTCTGTCTCAATATCAGTTCTTGTTCGGGGCTTTGTTTTTCTACGCTATTCTCGGCTGCTTTATGGAAGGTCTGGGAATGATCGCGATCACTGTTCCCATTCTTTATCCTACCTTGCTTGCTTATGGAATAGACCCGATCTGGTTTGGTGTCTATATCGTCATTCTGGTTGAACTGGGTCAATTGACACCGCCACTCGGAGTTATCCTGTTTGTTGTTGCCAGTACCTGGGAAAAATTGTCGATAGAAGAAGTGGTCGTCGGGGTATTGCCTTTCTATCTGATTATTGTCGCATTTGTTTTCCTGCTGATCTTTTTCCCGGACCTGGCCCTTTGGTTCCCAAGTCTGCTCGCTAATGGAGGAGCCTGATATGTCGTTGTACCCACCACCACAAATGGTTGATGCTGAAGTGTTTTGCCGCTTGCCCGATGAGTTTCGGCGGCCAGGCGTTGAGAACGAATGGTCAAAATATAATCGAGCCGGTGTCGATTGCTTTTTAGAAGGACCTTCGTTTGATAAAGAAGGCAATTTGTATGTTGTTGATATTCCATTCGGACGGATCTTTAAAATTGATCCGAGCGGGAACTTCAGCCTGATCTGTGAATACGATGGATGGCCTAATGGCCTGAAAATCCATGAAGATGGTCGTATCTTTGTTGCCGATTACAAGAACGGAATTATGGTTCTTGATCCTGCTACAGGAGCGATTGAGGCGGTTTTAAAAGGTTATAACTCTGAAGGTTTTAAAGGCTGTAATGATCTGCATTTTGCTGCTGATGGGTCATTGTATTTCACTGATCAAGGACAAACTGGTCTTTCTGATCCTTCGGGACGGGTATTTCGCTGGAATGAACAGGTTGATCAGCTTGATTGTCTGATCGATTGCGCTCCAAGTCCTAATGGTCTTGTTCTCGATGTTGAAGAAAAAAATCTGTTGCTCGCAGTCACTCGTGGCAACGCTATCTGGCGGGTGCCGATCCGCAAATCGGGCACCAGCAAAGTTGGGTTATTTATCCAGTTGTCAGGCGGGCGTTCGGGGCCAGATGGTTTATCCATTGATGCTTCAGGGAAATTATTTGTTTGTCATGCCGGGCTCGGTACCGTCTGGGTTTTTGATCAGTTAGGACGTCCAGTTTACGGTATTAGAGCACCTAAAGGGCTGGGCACCACCAATTGTGCCTTTGGTGGCAAAAACAATGAAACTTTGTTCGTGACTGAGTCTGATACCGGATCAATCTTAAAGTACCAAATGGATAGTCCCGGTAAAACAATGTACTCCGGTTTTGTTGGAAAGTAACCATCATGAGTACTGCCGCTAATTGTGACCTGCAACACTTTGATCGCAGTTTGCTAAAGCGGCAGGTCTCCACAATTTTGACAGCGTGGGGCCTGGCCGCTGATCAGGTTGAAGCTTCAACAGAAATTATGATTGAGACCGATACTTACGGTATTGATTCTCATGGCGTTTCGATGTTGATGCTTTACGAAAGAATGATCAGTAGTGGTGCTATCAACTGTAAAGCCCAACCTAAAATCGTCAAAGAAACACCTGTTACGGCATTAATGGACGGTGATGCTGGGTTAGGGCATCTGGTTGCAAAACGGGGTATGTTGTCGGCAATAGAAAAGTGCCAGCGATCAGGCTTAGCTGCCGTTTCTGTTTATAATTCCCATCACTTTGGTGCTGCTGGTATTTACGCGAAAATGGCTGCCGATGCTGGATTGATCGGGTTTGTCAGTAGCTCTGCCCGGGGTGTGTTTGTGACCCCGACTTTCGCACGCAAACCTGTGTTAGGAACGAATCCCCTTGCTTTTGCAGCACCAGCTCGCTGGAAAAAACCATTTTTACTGGATATGTCGACCAGTGTTGTCGCCTCCAATAAAGTTAAGGTTTACGACCTTAACCATAAGGCTCTCCCGGAGGGATGGGTTTGTGGTGATGATGGCAAATTCATAACGGATTCCCATGAAGCCAGAAGTAAATTATTAAGTGGGCAAGGAAACGCAGGTTTATCCCCTTTGGGAGGAGATCGCGAACGAGGCGGGCATAAAGGTTATGGGCTAGGGATGATGGTACAGATTCTTAGCTCGACACTGAGTGGTGGTGGTTTTTCCCCAACCCAAGATCGCTCATTGGCTACTGGAAAACCGGATAACATCGGTCACTTTTTTCTTGCCATTAATCCCGATTGCTTCAGGACTGATGGCTGTTTTGAAGATGAGGTTGCTGAGTTGATCAGTTATCTGCATGGAGTCGATGCTGTCGATCCGGGGCAACCTGTCTTAGTCGCTGGTGATCCTGAATTTGCAACTTATGAACAACGATCGGTATCCGGTATTCCTCTTCCCGAATCGTTATTGGCACTTCTAAAGGACATAACGGAGCGAGCCGGAGTGCCATTTTTGCTGGTTTAAAATCGAGACCCGGCATGATCCGAATAATTTCGATCAGCCTTTAAGGTAAGAATTTCTAAACTTAATATTAATTTATATCGCTTTTAAATAAGTAAAGTTGTTTGTATATTTGCCTTACTAATATTTTTCTAATCCAGTTGCAGGTAAAGAGATCTGTTTCTTGTTGTAACTGGGGTCAATTTGTTGCTCTCGAAAGAATCAAGAGTAATAGAAATTATCAAGGAAACAGGGAGTGTTCAAATGGGAGCAAGAGTTTACGGAAAACCCGGGTTCTGTCTGGTTAAAGACATTGAGCGTGGAAATCTGGACGATTTAAAAAAGCTGGCTGAATATCCAGTCGCTCTGATTGGCGATGGTTATGGACGGCGCGCAATTATGGATGCTGCAATCAAGCCCCTCAATCCTAAATTGAAGATGTTTGGTTCTGCAATTACTGTAGAAACCCACCCTGCGGATAACCTGATGATTCACGCCGCTATGCGCGTTGCTCAGGAAGGCGATGTCCTGGTCATCAATGCACAGGGATGTTTAAGTAATGGGGTCTTTGGTGATTTATTATGTAGTACCGCTGTAAGAAAAAAATTAGCTGGAATTATTATCGATGGTGCCGTTAGAGACAGCCTCGAATTAATTGAATCTGGTCTGCCTATTTATGCGCGTGGCATTAACCCCATGGGCGGTGGTAAGGAAGGACCAGGTCAAGTCAATATGTCAACCTGCTGTGGAGGTGTTGCTGTTAATCCTGGCGATATGGTCATTGGTGATGCTGATGGAATTATTATTGTTCCCGCCGCAGATGTCAATGTCGCTATTAAAGGAGCACAAGCCAAGGTTGATGCAGAAGAAATTCGCATGAAGGCAATCAATGAGGCGCCTTTAGACGGTGTTTCTGCTCCCTGGCTAATGCCTACACTGATAAAACATGGAGTTCTTGAAGAAGGAGATGAAATATGAGCAGCAACAAAATTTTGATTACCAGCCACAAGCTGAATCCGGTGGCTATTGATGTCATGAAAGTGCGTGGTTACGAACCGGTTTTTACTCCACCTTATACTGCTCCTGAAGATCTCATCAAGCTGGTTGAAGATACGGACCCTATCGGTATTCTGGTTCGCCTTGGTCAGATTAACGCTGATGTTATCAATGCGGGTAAGTCCCTCAAGGTTCTGTCAAAGTTTGGTGCCGGGGTTGACAATATCGATATTCCTGCTGCTACGGCTAAAGGCCTGCCTGTCCTTAATGCCTTTGGCGCTAATGCCAAATCGGTTGCTGAGCATGCCATAACCATCATGCTGGCTACCGTCAAGAAAATTCGTTTTCTCGACACGTCCCTGCGCGCAGGTGAATGGGTCAAACCTCAGCATCTGAGTACCGAAGTCTCCGGGAAAACCTTGTGTATTGTCGGTCTTGGGCAGATCGGTCGCTGTGTATCAAAAATGGCTAAAGGCCTGGAAATGGACGTTCATGCTTACGATCCTTACCTTGATGACTCAGTTTTTGAAGAGTACGGGGTTGTACGTGAGACCTCTTTTGATGATTTAATTAAAATGGCTGATGTTGTCACCATGCACTGTCCGCTTACCAGTGAAACTGCTAAAATGATTAATGCTGACAGCATTGCAAAAATGAAAGATGGTGTTTTTATCGTAAACACCGCACGTGGTGGTGTGGTTGATGAGCCTGCTCTTGAAGCGGCTTTGAAATCCGGCAAAGTTACCGCAGCCGGCCTGGATGTTTTTGCCGTCGAACCTGCTGCTGCTGATCACCCTTTCTGGAGCCTTGACAATGTTATTGTGTCTCCTCATGTCGGCACCAGTACCGAAGAAGCAGATGTCCGTGTATCGGTCATGGCGGTTATGGGTATTATTCAGGTTGTCGAAGGGGAAGAAGTCGATCCAGCTCGTATCGTTAACCGCGATGCTCTGAAAGGATAGCCTGAAGGTCATTTTTAATGGTCTTTGTCTTTATGCCAGGCTGCTGTTAGCACGCAAGAGTGAGGAAAATTTTTATGTCAGAAGAAATCTCGAAACTGATCAATGGAGCCATTGATTGTCATATGCACGGTAGTCCCGATGTGACTCAACGAGTTGCTTCCGATCTTGATCTTGCTCGCGCTGCAAAAGCTGCTGGAATGAAGGGTATTCTCGTAAAAAGTCACGTAACACCAACCACATCCAGGGCGCGACTGGTCCAGGATGTGGTTGGTAAGGGCTTTCATGTCTTCGGTGGCTTGGTGTTAAACACCCAGGCCGGTGGCCTAAATATTGCTGCTGTTGAGGCCGAAATAAAACTGGGTGCCAAGCAGATCTGGTTGCCGACTCTTTCCGCCGTTAACCAAGCTGTAATCAGTAATAGAGACACTTCCCATTGTGTTCCTGTCTTTGATGAGGCAGGAAAGCTGAAACCACAACTTTATGACATTTTTGATCTTATAGCCAAGGCTGATATTGTGCTTGGTACAGGACATTTGTCTGCTGCTGAAATTGCTGAAATAGTTCCTATTGCCATGCAGCGTGGTGTTAAAAAAGTGCTGATAACCCACCCCGAATCCCGTCTGATTAAAATGTCACTGGAGATGCAAAAAGATTTAGCTCGGCAGGGAGCTTTTTTCGACCGTTGCTTTTTTCAGATGTCGGTCACAGGGGCGGCAGCTCTTCCACCGGAAGCGATGGTGGCCCAGATTGAAACGACCGGGCATGAGTGCAGTATTATTTCTACAGATTTTGGCCAGGTCTCAAATGATCCGCCGGTTGAAGGCTTGAAAAAATATATTCAAGTGCTTCTTCAACATGGTGTTTCCTATCCTGCTCTTGAAGTTATGGTTAAGAAAAACCCTGCTTTGTTAATGGGGGTATAAAAAAATTCACTATAACCCTTGTGGCTTTAACGGGGTTCATAATTCTTAATACCTGCGGGCATCTTGATTTATTTACAAGGTACCCGTTTTTTGTTTCCTGAAACGGGACAACCACTTGGCCAGCATCGGGCTCAAAATAATAACCATAAAAAAGCGGATGACCTGCATGGTGACAACAAAGCCGACATCCACAGGTGTTGACGCCGCGATAATCGAAACCGAATCGGCTCCACCCGGGCTGGTGGCTAAAAAGGCTGTCAGGTAATCAATATTGGCCCATTTAGCAATAACCCACCCAAATGCAGCGTTAACCGCAAGCAGCATGGCTATAGAGAGCAAGAGCATCGGTAGTAGCTTAGCGGCATGGCGAAGAATGGCACGGGTGAAGCGTAGCCCGATATTCCAGCCGACAATAGTGTAGGCAATGGCTAGAAGAAAACCTGGTAACACGATTTCGGTCAGACCAAGAGTTTTAAGGACAATACCGATCACCATCGGAAGAATAAAAGAGAGGCTTGGCTTATTTAATATCTGTACCAGGGCAAAACTGCAGATAACGATACTGATCGTCCAGATGAAGTGGGGTGTTGAGCTGATGCTGAACAGATTAAGCTGAGGTGACTCTGAATGGCCTGCCGCTCCGCCCAAATAGTGACCAACCAGGGTAACCGACAGGGTACAACACGCCACTCGTAAATATTGCATCAGCGCTACCAGGCGCATATCACCACCGAATGATTCAGACATGATTGTCATGACCATTGCAGCTCCGGGAGAGGTCCCCCAGATAGCAGTGTTGCCAGGAAACAGGGATGATCTGGATAATAGCCAACCAAGAAATGCTGCTACAATAACAGTAAATAATGCGCCACTGAAAAAGACCAGCCAGTGGGCAGAAACTTGCGTCAATAATGTTAACGGCAGCAAGCCCGCAATCATCACACCGACAACCGCCATGGACAGGCTGAATAGTGGTTTATAGATATTAACCGTCATATCGCAGGAGGCCATGAAAATTGCTGCGATCATAGGCCCCAACAATAGAGCTGCTGGCAGGCGGTAGTGGTGGAAAAACCAGAACAGGCAATAGGAAAATATGAGTAGCAGGGTCCAGCGCAGGGTCGTTCGTATTTGGTTGTTTTGCATTGTGTCAGACTTTGTGAAAGGAAAGAGGTCACGTAAATATAAACAAGCAATGTAGCATTTACCAGCGCCTCTGTAGATATAAAAATGCATTTCATCTCTTCTGCGGCACTACTGTATTCTCTTCTTATCAACACAGAAATTCCATACTTACCAACTATCATGGATAAGTCGTGGATATCTTCTTGACGCCAGTAATAAATAAACGCAAAAACAGTCCCTTTTCCAGAGTGCATAAATTTTGATAATTGGGGGTGAGTGACCAGTATGCCGCTATGGTTTGACGATTATCAACTAAACAAAAAGCTGTTTGACCGGCTGGATACTGAGTTTTCAACTTTTTTCTTGATAAGTCGTGGATATCTTTGGGAAAGAGGATGGAAAATTACGCAGGAATAATGACTTATCCGGTGTGCATAAATTTTGACATCGTGTCATATTGCCTACCCGGCTTAACGCCGGGATTGTACCGTTATACCAGTCCATATGAGTGTTAGTGGCGCATTGAACGCCAACAGACTGCTAGCAAACCGAGCTGGGTGATTTTGTATTGTATGTTTTCCATGTCCTTTTCATTCATATTATCTGGGCAGAAGATAATAATCTCAGAATTTTCTCTAGTGAGTTCTCCAGTCATGGAGTTACTACCGTTACTCCAGTGAATAATTTCATCAAAACCAAACTTTTCCAGTTCTGATGCCACGTCAACGTTGTAATCCATACCGCGAATGAATGCTGTCATAATTAAACAAACCTCCTTGTTTGGCGCTTTTGCAACCTCGCAAATATTATTGTTTGGTGTCCGTTTTCGTGTTTTCAATACATTTTTTTGAACTGCTGGTATCTCCAAAAATTCGCGGACAGAAGGATTTCTTTTTAAGTGTGCGGTAGAAGAAATAGACTGCAGCAAGAAAGATGACCAATAAAAATAGTGTATCGTGCCAAGGCATCAGGACCTCTTCTTTGTTTATTTTACCCGCCCGTGAAAAGGAGAGGGGGGATTGCTGTGTTTTGTAAAATGAAATTCAATATCAATAAAGTGCCATAAAGTGTAATTAAAAACTGTGACCGGAGTCACTAAAATGAGATTGATTATGTTTTATAGTTCCCGTCACATTTAAACGGCATGGGTCTACGTCGTATATATATATCTTTTAAGTCGTGAAAGGACAATCTTGTGACTTATCTATTAAAACGAATCGCACTCCCTCTATGTTTGTTCTGCTTGATCGCTTCTGACCTGACGTTGTTCGTTTCATCCTCTCAGGCTCATTCGTTGTTTATTCAATCAGGGCGTTATGAAGTTTCGTCAGGGCGGGGAACACCACTGTTCTTTTGTTTCGGCCATCATTTTCCTGTTGATGATGCCGTACGCAGAAAAAAGCTTAATTTTGTTAAAGTGATTGACCCTGATAAACAGGAAAATCAAGTACAACTCCGGGATGAAAAATCGTTGCATTCCTATGTTATCGATTACGAAAAAGAGGGAACATACGCTCTTGTGGCAGAGACAAAACCGGGTCTATTTGCCATGTATACCGATAAAAAGGGGAGGGAGCGTCATTCTTTCAAACCTTTGAGCACATTTGTTGACAATGCTGAATCGATAAAATCGAGCATGTTAAGTAGCCAGTGGGCGAAAGCTTATGTTGTGTGTGATCATCCGAGTGCTGAATTTCCCGGTCAGGTTGGTTTGCCCTTAGAGTTAGTTCCTCTGCAGGACCCTGCAACCTTAAAAGAAGGAGATCAGCTGACCCTGCAGGTGTATTATGACGGTAAACCTTATGCTGGCCCAGGTTTTTGGGATGCGACCTATGGAGGGTTCTCAACCGAAGCTGAAGACATGTATATACAACGCACCGAGGTGACGGGGGGACGGATCAGTGTTCCTGTAAATGTCAGTGGACGCTGGTTTGTACGCTACTATACGAAGGTTGATGCGCCTGAAGAAAAGCACGATCAATACCTGACCGAAAAGCGCACAACAACGCTGACATTTATGGTGCGCAATGAACGCAGGCGGCCCAAGGTTGCATCAGAATAAAAACCATGTTGGACATGTTCTGAGTACAATCGTTACCTCTCCAAGGCCTGCCGGGTTCATCTCCGGTGGGCTTTTTTCGTGCCATAACAATAATGGCTTTTGCTGCTACGATTAAAAGAGTCAGGCTGCCTGATTTCGGGCGATACCATTTCCGCCTTCTTGTTTAATTCTGTATGCCTGTTCATCTGCTTGACGGAAAAGTTCTTCAAGGTGGCAGCGGTAGTTTTCTGTAGTACACAGTGAAGAGGCAACACCAATTGACAAAGATGTATACGGGACGTTAAGTCGGTTGTAGAGCAGGCGAATCCGATAGGCAATTTTTTCTGCCTGGCGACCGTCCGTTTGTGGCAACAGTACAGCAAATTCGTCTCCGCCCATGCGTAACGGAATGTCGGTGTCCTGCCTGATTGCTTTACGTATGCCTGCAGCTAGGTCTCTGAGTAGTTGATCCCCGGTATGATGACCAAGATTATCGTTGACCAGTTTAAAGCCATCACAATCAATAAATATAACACTCACAACCGAGATAGCGGCGTTATTCTTAAGCGGTTTTTTATCATAAATATGCTCAAGGTAATGACGATTGTATAAGCCGGTCAGGGCATCAGTGAAAGCTTGTTCTTCCATGGCCATATACTGCCGCTGAACGTTTTCGTAGCGATGTTCAAGTGCCTCCTGTCGGCGGGCCAGCCCCTGGCTCAACCAGGTTAGGTTACGCAGCAAAACGAGGAACTCATCCTCGTTTTCGCTTTCGTTGCCCAGCTCAAAGTAGTTGTGATAATTTCCCTTTTTTATTTCATCACAAAAATGGTTAATGGTTTTTAGATCATGATTTATCAGTACATGTGCAATCATTCGTGCTATGGGCACTAATAAAAAAATAACAGCAATAGGAAAAGCAAAGAAATAGTTGTTGCCAGGCAATAGACGGCTGCTTTCGATAAGCCATGACGTTAATATCATCGGTATAAGAACCGTGATCACTATTAAAAGTGCAACCCGTGTTGTTATTCCTAACGGCCAGACCCGGAAGGGTCGTATCTGGCTATTCTGCTCACGAACAAAGTTTCTGGTCATAGTATTTACTCGTATCAAAAAGTTGATTAAGGGCATCCTCAAACGGGACTGTTGCTGAAAAATTGCGCTGGTGTGATAGACAGCTGATCTGACGTTTCTCTTTAAGCTCATTAATACAATCTGCTACTGCTTGCTCAACTTGCTCCCAGCGCTTTCCTTTGAAAGGAGAGTAGATGACATAGTCGGCCCCCTTTTTAAGGAGCAGAATAGTTTCACCTCCCTGTGATGATAGTGTGTCGCAAATCATATCGATATGCTCCTGTAACCGTTCGCCAAAGGTGTTTATAATCCGGTCTGTTTCAATATAACCTTTAACCCTGTTAAGAGTTTTAAGGTGTTGAAATGATAAGGATAGTAAGCTATATGATGTACGCTTAATGGTACTATTAGGGGTGTTTTCAAGGGTAAAAAGGTAGCGGTAGTTGTAGAAGGGGCTCATCGGTTCACGAAAATAGGTTGAACGGCGGAAATCTTCCAGCTGAAAAATAGGTCCTGGAAGTGATAGCCCTCTGATCTCCAAGGGATCCCAGTCGAATGTTACCTTTTCTAGTGCAATAACAATTGAACCATCCAGCTTTCCATCCTCAACTTCTTGCCACAGATTATCCAGTGCGGTTTCGCGGTTAAAGCGTTGCTTATAGGGGCGTTTGGCAATAAGAGCTTCATACACATCTGCGACCGCAACAATCCGTGCGTAGAGAGAAATATAGTCTCCTTGTAACCCATTAGGGTAGCCGCTGCCGTCAAGGCGTTCATGATGGTTCAGGGCAATTTCTGCCAAGCGCTCGTCGATGCCTTTGCCAAAAAATAATTGTGCACCAACTTCGGAATGAGTACTCATAATATAGCGATCCTGAGTAGAAAAACGGCCAGGTTTCAGTAGGATGTCATCAGGAATGGATATTTTGCCGATATCATGTATGAGCCCGCCGTGTTCTAACAACGTGACTTCATCCTCAGTCAAAAAAAGACTCAGTCCAATGCGACGAGAGATCTCTGCGACACGTAGGGAATGGAGATAGGTTGAATAATCACGGTGGGCCAGCAGGTTGAGCAGAATATCCAGAAAACCGTCAAAAACGTGATGAATCCGGTGATCATCAAGATCAACCTGAAGATAGTTATTCGCTTTAGGCTCAGAGTGTATGTCAACTGAAAGCTTGTTTAGTCGTCGAGAAGAATGATGGTATTGTGGTTGTTGTTTTTCTTCTGACGAGATGTTGGTGTTCTTTAACCTTTTATTCATTTTGTTGTCCTGGCTCAGATATCTTGCTGGATTGATAACATTTAAGCTGCGGGTTTGATCCCCTGCAGATAAAAAAAGGGGCACAAAATTTACTTGAGCCCCCTCATTACATTTATTGGTTATTGCCGGCATTCAAGCCGAGTAGATGCTGTTGGCAGCATCATATTTACCGTTGTCAACTATACCTTGGTTTTAATTGGTTCAATACGGAGGTAGTGATTGCAGGAGGAAGAGCGGTTGCCATATTCGTCATCCCCAAGTCTGGAGGAATTATTCCTGCGTTATGGCTCCCGTCAAAAAAGGTATCTTTTAAATGGAAGCACCTTATCTTGCTGCGCAACAGGTCCGATTGGTCAGAGAGTTCTTCTGCTGCCGCTGCACCTTCCTCGGCATTCACGGTATTTTTACCAGTAACCTGTTCGATTTGGGTCAGGCCCGTATTGATCTCTGAAAGGGCTTCGGCCTGCTCTGTACTTGCTTTGGTGATATTAGCTATCAGATCATGAACCTGACTAACACCTGTGACGATATCGCTAAGAACAGTGGCTGTTTGATTCGCTACCTTGGACCCACTATTGGTGGTAATGACAGATTTCTCTATCAGTGCCGATGTTTCTTTTGCCGCCTTGGCACTGTGCTTGGCAAGCTTTCTTACTTCTTCTGCGACTACTGAAAACCCTTTGCCATGCTGCCCTGCACGTGCAGCCTCAACTGCAGCATTTAGTGCTAATAAGTTAGTCTGAAAGGCGATTTCATCTATTGTTTTAATGATTTTACTAATACTTTGGTTGGCAGAGGTGATGTCGTTTATGGCCTTGGTTAATGACTGCATCTGGATATTACCGGTCTTGGCGGCCTGCGTAACTGATATGACCAGAGAATTTGCTTGGAAGACAGTTTCGGCATTCAAGGTGGTTTGTGTACTGCTTTGACTAATTGCCGTTGAAATTTGTTCTATTGATGCCGCCGATTCTGTGGCCCCTTGTGCCAGAGACTGAGAAAATTCAGATATGTGGTTTGATTCCGAAGCGATCTGATCAATACTTTTTTGCACGCTTGTCAGGGTTTCATTGATTTGGTTGATCATTTTTTTCAGATTGATATGCATGGTGTCCGTTGGCGACTTCACCGGTACGCTGACATCCCAATGTCCAGCGGCCAGATTTTCGGCGAGTGTTCCGACATTGCGGTAATCTAACAGTAAAAGTTGTGTTGCTTTTGCCAGATCTCCTATTTCATCTTTGCGTTTTAACAAGCGTTTGCTAACAGTCACTGTTGTATCCCCGGTTAACGTAACTGTCTTTAAAAGGTTGACAATATAGCTTAACCCTCCGGTAATTTGTCTGGTCAGAATCATGCCAACGCCAATACCGATAAGAACGGATGAAAGGCCAATCGCCAATATCATTGTTTCGGTTTCTGAGACGATGATTGCTGTTCTCGCCGTGATGTCGGCCATATAATCATAAACGCCATCACGTACTTTTCGGGCTCCCTGCATTGTGCTTTGAGCCGTCTTTGCCTGGGTTTCGGTTTGTTTTTGCAGTATTGTGCGGTGATGAATATAGTCGATTGCCTGCTGGCGATAATCATTTAACCGGGTCTTAACGTTATTGAGCTGGCTTACGATTTCTGGGTCCATCATTTGAAGAGGAAGGATCTTCATTTCACTGATAGTCGCATCAATTGTATTCAGCCACGATTGCGAAACGTTCCCTTGCGTAGAATCGGCATCGGCGAGTTGGTATTGGTAATCGAGCAAGGTAGCCCGGGAAAAGCTTTTAAGAATGCTTTCGGTGGCAATTATAGATTGGAGTTGAGATCTATTGATATCCGCTTGAGCATCTCCCTGTGAGTGTTCCCCGTAGGAAGCGATTATAAGGTGCAATTGATCAAGTATTTTTTCTGCCTCCATAACTCTGCTGGAAGTTATCTCCTCACTATTTTCAAAAATTGTCCACCACTCGGTTGCCGATTCCTCATATCTTTTTACGGAAGCGATGATGTCATCGGTGTTAGAACGGTTTTCAGGGGACTTCATCCATTTTTTTGCATCGAAGGCTTTATTTTTGACGTCATCAATATCTTGATGTAGCTGATGCAGAAAATTAATGTTTCGCTCAGTCATCATGCGTAATGAACTTGTCTGTGCATCGCTAGTATCGACTAAGATATAATTTGCATCTTTGGCAATTTCAAGTTGAGTTGTAATGCTGTTTAACTGACCTATTACGCGACTAAAACCCCACCATCCAGTCATGCCGACTAGGGCGACTAAAAGAACAATGAGGCTAATCCCCGCAAGGAATTTCTGTTTTAACTTCATGGTGGCACGGTCCTTTTATGTGAATAATCTAATGATTGAGTTGGTCTGCAATCATATTGAAAAAGATTTTCATAGTCTGTGATTACCGTCACAGATTATTGTTTTTTGTTGCCTCATAATCCGCTCGTTTCCAATCTGAAAGCGTGAAAGTTTCAATTTAGAGTTTCCGAATGGAAACTATTTAATTTGTTTCCCTCTTAAATACGAATGACAAAGGAGTCAGTCATGAAAAGGAATGTTTTTAGATGTTTTTTTGCATTGTGCATGTTGTCGATTTTTATGGTCGCATCGGTTCATGCGCATAACTTGTGGATGGAAAAAGACCAGGATAAGGTGCACGTCCTTTATGGGCACCCGGGACATACAGATCCTTACCCTGCAGAGAGAATTGTCCGTCTGATCGGCTATACCGATACCGGGTGGAAGGCAGAGATTGAGCCTGTGAGTAAAGATGGTCAGGCTTTCGCCTACTTGACCGATGATTATCCGGCTTTGGGTATCGTGTTTGATAACTGGTATTGGTATCACACTGAGGAAGATGGTTGGAGGCAGCTCAAGCAGCCCGAAGGTGTTGAAAAGGGGCTGACTATGATCGAGGAGGGGGCCTCTTATAAATATTCTAAGCATATCAGCCGTTGGGAGCCTTGGTTGGCAAAGCCCTTGGGGATGCGTACCGAAGCTGTTCCGTTAATGGATCCGACCAAGTTGAAAGAGGGTGATCTGCTTCCGGTTCAGTTTTACTTCGAAGGGCAGGTTATGCCGGTTAAGGGGTCCAAAGTAGCTCTTTCTTCCGATTCGTCAATCGAGGAGCCGGAGCAGCCTGCTAGAACTGACCTGGAACCAGTTATGATTAAAATCGGACCTCCAGGCCTGCAAATTATTTCGGGTGCTTATTATAAGCCTTTAACTGGTAAGAAGATTGCCTGGCATGTTTTTACCCTGACTTTTGAAACGACCAAATAGCATGAGAAAAATCTTTGTTGTATGTCTGTTTCTGGTTGTCCCGACCTGGGCAAATGCCCATTCTGCCTTATGCTCCTGCTTTGATAATGGCGATGGAACAGTGACTTGCGAGGGTGGTTTTTCTGATGGTTCTTCTGCAGCAGGAGTGCGGATTTTTGTTCGACAACTTGACGATAAAACCCTTATTCGTGGGAAGATCAGTAAGGAAGGAGAGTTCGTCTTTACCAAACCCGAAGGGAATTATAAGGTCGTTTTTGATGCTGGTCCGGGACACCAGGTGACAGTGACCAGTAAAGAAATTTTTGAGTAGTTGTATATGTAATTCAGGCTTGCTTCTAACATAGAGCTTAGGAGTAAGCCTGTCTGTTTTTTCCTATGACATGTTCCTGCGAATTGAAATAACAGGTTAAGTAAATCTTGATATTGAAAAAGATTTTCAGATTCTGTGATCTGGGTCACAGAATTCTATTTTTTACTTCTGCATAATCCTCTCTCTGTTACAGCATTTCTCTTTGAGTAAGAAAGGTCGGTTATGAGTGAGTGTGCATTAAAACAACCTCAGCAGGTAATGCATTTATCTGAGCTGGGCAAAAATCAACGGGCGACTATCCGCGCCTGCAGGGCGACAGGGTCGTTAAAGGCCAAATTGATAAATATGGGCTTTATTCCTGGGGTGGAAGTTATGATGGTCAGAAGTGCGCCATTAAGGGATCCTCTTGAAATAACCATTCACAATTATCTGATTACCCTGCGCCGTGCCGAAGCCGCACTGATCGAGGTCGACCCGGTATGATAAGAGCAGCATTAGCAGGGCAGCCCAATTGTGGCAAATCAACAATTTTCAATATGCTGGCCGGTGTTAACCAGCATGTCGCCAACTATCCTGGTGTTACCGTTGATAAGAAGACGGCCAATCTGAAATATAAGGATCAGTCGATCGAGCTGGTCGATTTACCGGGAACCTATTCCTTTAGTACCTATTCTCTGGAAGAGAAGGTTGCCAAAGACTTTCTAATCGATAGTGAAATTGATGTGATCATCAATGTTGTCGATAGTTCATGTTTACGTCGTAGTTTGTTGCTGACCCTTCAATTGCTGGAACTAGGTAAGCCGGTTATTGTCGTCCTTAATATGATGGATATTGCCGAAGGCCGAGGTTTGGTTGTTTCTGATACCCGTCTGCAGGAACTCATTAATGTTCGTACGGTAAAAACCGTCGGGCCAAAAAAGTTAGGTAAGGCAGAGTTGCTGGATGCAGTTATCGCCGCATCAGAAGAACGTATTACCGAACCTTTTCGCCTCAACTACGGTGAACTTGAACCTTATATTAAAGAGGTTGGCGAACAAATTGATATAACTGCTGGGGTTTGTCAGCGCTGGCTGGCAGTTAAGTGTCTTGAGGGCGATCAGGGGGTTCTCGAACGTACCGGAATCAGCAATGAAGTCATCAAAGATCTGACCCGTAAAATCCACACCATCCATGATCTCGATATCGATCAGGCTATTGCTGGATTACGCTATGAAAACGCCCATATTCTCTATCATAAAATCGTTGATGAAAAGGGCGTCAAGCAAGATACCATGACCGCTCGGGTTGACCGCGTGATGCTAAATCAATGGTTCGCTTTCCCTATTCTTGGGTTGGTTATCTATCTGATTTATGAACTGTCCATTGTCTGGGGCTATAAGCTGACAGACTATACTTGGCCTTTCCTTGCGGCTTTCAAAAACAAAATCGTCTCCTTTCTTCCGGCAGGAGCATTTGTCGATGTTCCTTTGGTAACGGACTTCGGAATCTGGATGACCAACAGTGTCATTGCTTTGCTCAATTATGTCCCGATCTTTTTTATTTTGTTCGCTTTAATCGCCATTCTTGAAGATGTTGGTTATATGCCACGTATGGCCTTTATTCTTGATCGTGTTTTTAAGCGTTATGGTCTGCATGGGCAATCAACTCTGCCTCTGGTACTTGGTGGTGCCTTTGTCGGTGGTTGTGCTGTTCCGGGGATCATGGCCACCAAGGGGATAGCGGATGACCGGGCCCGGCTCGCCACCATTCTGACCGTTCCCTATATGAACTGTCTTGCCAAGGTCCCTTTTTACACCCTGCTGCTTGGCGCATTTTTTAAGGCTGAAATGGCTTTGATGATGTTTTTCATCTCAACGGTGACGCTTTTTATCGCCTTGATTGTTGCGCGGCTACTGACCGCAACCGTTCTGGTCAATCGTGAGACCGCTCCCTTTGTTATGGAGCTGCCTACTTACCACCTGCCGACTTTTAAAGGGGTAACTCTAAGAGCGACCCAGCGGGTTTGGGTTTACGTTAAAAAAGTTGTCACCGTCGTTATGGCTGTCGCTGTCATTCTGTTTGTGCTGCTTCAGTATCCCGGCGTGTCTGATGAGAAAATGGCTCAATTCCGTAGCCGTGCAGATGTCGCCATGAGCGGGTTTGCCAAAAAAGCCGCTTCTACGAGTTACGCGGATGCTGTTGATGAGCCAGAAGAATTAGGTAGGTTGGTTAACCTTTACGATGATTATAAGGCTCACCGCATGCTGGCAGGTTCTAAAGAGGCGGTCGCAACCCTTGATCAACAATTCCAGCAGGCTTCTCCTGAGTTGTTTGCTCTGGTCCGGCCAGATAATCCTGAAGCAAAAAAACTGAATCGTCAGTTGCGCCGCCTGTCCAAAACCAACAAGCAGCTGCAGATGGAGATCAAGAATGAAAAAATAACCAACTCTTTCCTGGGTATGCTTGGCCGGGCTCTGGAACCTGTCAGTCAATTTTGTGGTTTCGATTGGCGGATTAACGTAGCGTTCCTTAGTTCTTTTGCTGCCCGCGAAAGTGCTGTTGCGACTTTGGGTTCTATTTATGAGCAGGGTAAGACCGATTTAACACCAGAAGAATCAATGGCTCAAGACGGGGCTTATACTCCGATTCATGCCGCATCAATGCTCATTTTTATGATTTTGACTCCACCTTGTATCGCCACCATGGTGGTCGTCAAACTGCAGGCCAATTCGTATCGTTGGATGCTGTTCGCTATCGGTTTTCCTATCTCTTTAGGCATCATTGTTTCTGCTCTGTTTTTTACCCTGGCGGTTCACTTTGGTTGGAGTGGCCTGGAGCTGATGCGGAACTTTTACATTGTCACTGCTGTCATGGCATTAGTCCTGGGAATAATCAAAACCAAGCAGTCTGCTTGGCATCCTAGTCGGACAAGCTAAGTGATTAAATATAAAAATAAATTCTTTTTCAATTCGAACCATCGAATTGTAGCTAACCAATTTACCCGAAAAAAGAGGTCATGATGAAAAAGATCGTATTAATCCTGATTATCAGTCTGTTTGTTGTCACCAACGCCTCAGCTCATACCGCACTGATGTCATGTTTTGACGAAGGTGATGGAACTGTAACTTGCGAAGGTGGTTTTAGTGATGGCAGTAGCGCCAGTGGCGTCAAATTTTATGTTGAAGTCAATGGCAAGAAAGTTGTTGAAACAAAAATGAGCGAGTACAGCGAAGTGAATTTTGAAAAACCGGCTGGTGATTACCAGGCCGTCTTTGATGCCGGAGAAGGACATAAAGTCTACGTTGATGGCAAAGATATTGTTGAATAACACCCTAAAAAATTCCAGGGAGGAAAGAAGAACATGAAGAAAATCGCACTTTTGACTATGGCTGCAGCCCTTATCGCAGGTAATGCTGCTGCTCACTTCCAGATGCTGTACACCCCTGAATCTGCCCTTAATAAAGGTCAGAAGATTCAGCTGCGTGAAGTCTTTACCCATCCATTTGCTGATGAGCATACCATGGATATGGGGAAGCAACACGATACTGATAAGCTAGCAGCAGTGGAAGAATTTTATGTAATCAATAAAGAAAAGAAAAAAGATCTGCTCAGCACCCTCAAGCCGATTACTTTTAAAGGCCACCATAATTCAGGTGCTGCTTTCGCTTCTGAATATAAAGCCCGAAAAATGGGTGATCATATGTTCATTCTTCAGCCTGCTCCTTATTTTGAAGCTAACGAAGACGCTTATATTCAGCAGATTACCAAAATGGTCGTTAACGTTGCCGGCGCGCCTACCGACTGGGATGCCACCCTTGGCCTGAAGGCTGAGATCGTTCCATTGACTAAGCCATATGCCATCTGGGCCGGTTCTACCTTTACCGGTATCGTTATGAGTAACGGTAAGCCGGTACCATTTGCTGAACTCGAAGTTGAATATCTGAACCGCGATGTTGATCTGGCTGCTAATGCTACTGGTCCTTCCTATGTAGAAGCGCCTCAGGACAGCTTCATTACTATGGGCATTAAAGCTGATCAGGACGGCAAATTTACCTTTGGTATTCCTAAAGCCGGCTGGTGGGGCTTTTGCGCACTGGGCGCCGGTAGTGATACCGAATATAAAGGCAAAGAGCTGAGCCAGGATGCTGTTATCTGGGTTCAGGCCAAAGATATGAAGTAAATACTTTTTCCCGGACCGGCTTATACCGGTCCGGGATGTTTGGAATACTGCTTATGGAAGAACTCTTTCTCGCTATCATTTTCCTTATCGCTCTTTTCTATCTCTACCGCAAACTCTTCAAAAATCGTGGTTGCAGTTGCGGAACAAAAAGCTGCCCCGCGACCTCGGCTCAAAAAAAAGACTCTAAAGATGAAGCTTCATCCTGAACCTGGTGCGGTGGTTACCATCCGCGACCTTCACTACCGTTACGGGCATAAAACTATTTACCAGGGGCTGAACCTTGAAGTTCAGGCCGGGACCGTGTTTGGTCTACTGGGTAAGAACGGGGTTGGTAAGTCGACCCTGATCAATATCCTCATGGGGTATCTGCACCCTAAAAGTGGCGAATGTCTGGTATTGGGGGAACCTTCCCACCAGTTACAACCACAGACCCGCCAGCGGATTGCCTTGCTTTATGAAGGGTTTATCTCCTATGACATGATGACTGTGCGTGATGTTGAATCCTTTTTTTCTGCCTTTTACCCGAAATGGAAAAAGGACGTCTTCTATGACTTGTTAAAATTGATGGATATTTCCCTAAGTCAGCGTCTTTCAACCCTGTCCTTTGGCCAGAAATCCCAGGTTATTCTTGGCTTATTGTTTGCCCAGGACGCAGATCTGCTGATTCTGGATGACTATTCCATGGGCCTTGATGCAGGTTATCGCCGCTTATTTGTCGACTACCTTAAGGATTATCTGCACGGAACCCAAAAGACAGTATTGATTACGTCCCACGTCATGAGTGACCTGGAAGACCTGGTTGACCAAATCGCGATTGTTGATCGGGGAGGAGCTGTTTATCAAAGTAGTATGCAGCAATTCTGTCAGACCTTTCGTGGTTATCAGGCTCAGGAACCTCTGATTAATTCTGCACAAGTTCATCGTCAGGAACAACTACATGGACAGCAGCTACTTTATTCTTTCGCTTCGGCACAAGAACTTTCTGCTGAACTACAACAGCCAATTACCGAGATACCTCTGACCTTTGAAGAAAAGTTTCTCGGCTTTGTCGGGAAATATTGATATGCCATATGCCGCTATTTTTTTAAAGGAATGGTACAAACTGCGCTGGGTGCTGCTGATTCTTAGCGTCACCGCTATTACTGTTTGTGGCTGGTTTTTGTTTCAGCTTAATTTTGAGTTTTGTTCCATCGAACCTGAAGCGATGATGTGGTATCGCTTTGCACAACTTGGCGATAAGCCTTACGCCTTCTTAGCTCCTCTGTATGCTTTGCTTGGTATTATCATCGCTTTTGCCCAGTTTCTTCCCGAAGCGATCCGCAACCGGGTACGCATTTTGACCCACTTGCCCTTACCCTTGGGGCGCATGGTGTTGCTGCATCTGTTTATTGGTGGGGTCGCTGTTGTCGTCGTCGGGTTATTTTTTTCTGGCCTGCTGATCATGAGCATGGCTCATTTTTATCCGCAACCGATTGTGCTCATAGTGACTAAGGATTGTCTGGTCTGGACTTTCTTTGCTGTGATCTTTTATCTCGGTTTCAGCAGTTGTGTTGTCGAGCGTAATCTGTGGCTTCGGGGTCTAAAACTGTTTATTCCCCTCGCCGTTGGTGTCATTTTCTGGAAGGCCCGTTACTCATGGCATGATCTGCTTCTGCTGCCAGTTGGCTTGTGGTTAATTCTACTGGTGCTCGACAGCTTTCATAGCGTCAAAAATCAGCGTCAGTCCGGGCTTTTGTACCGCCTGGGTGGCCTTGCCCTGGTTGTCATTATTATTGTTTGTGGCGGAATACGTTATCAACAGGAGTTTATCACTCCTTTCAACCATTATTATGTTTTCTATTCACCCGTTCTTGACGATTTTGTTTATCAGAAAAACGGCCATGGGCACCAGTTTGTTTATGGTACGGCTACCCAAACCTTTGATCGCAATGCCTACGAGAACGCGCTGCCCTTCGTCTATTGGAAAAATCTTGATATTCAGGGACGCTTACCGGTAACGGTAAAAGGGCATAGTTACGATAAGCAAAGTATTCGCCAGGAACGTCTTAGTCTGCAATATTCGCCTGATCGTTTAACCCGGCCAGAAGTGGCTATGTATCCACTTTTTAATCCCCACAGCAATAAGGGCTCTATTCCGTTTCCTGAAAAGGTTTTTGCTGTTAATTCCAACAGTATGACCGTTTATGACAGTGAGACGGCTAAACCAGATGAAGTGTTAACGACCACAGTTAACCAGGAATTACATAAAGCCGGGTTGCAGTTTCCCGTCACAAATGTGTGGGGAAAAACGACGAATATGAAGCCTTTTGACTGGGGCTACTTTATTCTCGATCATGAAAAGAACCTGGTGAATTTGCGTCGTCTTGATAACCAGGTGATCACTCAACAGGTCAATCTGCCAGCAGATCTTGCCCCCTTGGCCTATATTCAGGTGTCTGAAAATCGCCAGCAGAATTTTTACGGTTATGCCGTTACTACTGACAGTAAGGTGTACCTGATCAGTTACCCTGATTACGCTTTTACTGAACTTCCTCTCGCTGGTTTTGACTATCAGAACATGAACTTTCAGCTCCTGTCAGACCCATTATCTTATGTTGTTCGTTACGATAATGGTGTGCAGTATCATGCTGTACTGCTGGATAAAAACTATCGTTTTCTAAAAGAAGCCATCTTTGAGTAAAACTAGGATTGGAAAGTGCTCTTTTTAACTAATTATTATCGCTATAAAGCTATTTCGCCTGTTCTTCATATCTACGCATCGTAGCTTAATGCTCCCCTTGCTATTTTATTTCCTAAAAAATCTCCCAATGTGCCTGAGATCACAAATTTTAATCCGTATTGGTGTTAAAAATGAAACTCATTATCAGTCTTTCGGGAGGAGGAAAAATGAAAACAGCAATTATCTATGCCGGAAGCTCTCAGCCCCAGGGTTCGACATTCCGGGTCGCCTGCCAGATAGCAGCGATGATTACCGATGTCCATCTTATCGAAGCGAACAAAATTACCCGTGCCGAACTTGAGGCCCATGACTTGTTACTTATTGGGACGCCAACTGTAGGGGACGGACAACTACATCACCATTGGCTCGACTCCATCGAGTGTTTGCGCGAGGCAAACTTAAAAGGGCGTGATTTTGGCCTTTTCGGACTTGGTGATCAGGTCGGACACCCGGATACTTTTGTAGATGGTATGAGGTTATTATTCGATGCTGTCCAGGATACTGGAGCAAAACATATCGGTGGGTGGACCAATAGCGGTTATCACTTTGATCAATCTGCAGCTCTCCAGGGGGATAGCTTTCTTGGACTGCCTTTGGATGAAGTATCTCAGTCTAAATTGACCAAACACCGTCTTCAGCTATGGATGTTGATTTTGCAACATCAGGTCAGGGGGGCAGGTCTAGAGATTAAAAAGAGCTATGCGCGATCGACCAGAGTCTCATGTCAATATCAGGCCAATCGATCATCACGTGGGTACCTTAGAGTTGTCTGAAGGTCCTGCTTTTTTTAAAATTTATATAGACACTCAAGCAGAAAGAAAATTTGTATGGGAACCCCGGTTAAAGACGCTCTCTTGCAATCCCCGTTACTCAGGAATGCAGGAGATGAAGTTATTAAGAGGCTGCTAAGCAGTGCTCGAAGATATGCGATGAAAGGGCGCTGGCACCGTCTTGAGGGGGATGATCTCAAACGCAGAGTTCACTGTGTTGTTGGTGGCGAAATGCGTATGTACAAGCAGGCTCCGGATGGTCAGGACTTACTGGTCCGGCGGTTGTTTCCTGGAGATTTTTTCTGTTTTTCTTCACTGATGACAGAACATTATTGTGAAAGCTCTTTTGTCGGAACGTCAAAATCGTCACTTGTGTATTGGCATTACAGTGATTTTCAGACCATCGCTTTAAGTCAGAAAACAATTATCGAGAATGTTTTTAAGCTCATGGCAATCGAAGTTGAACAGGAACGTCATATGCGCACCTTGGCTCGCTGTTGTCGGGTAGAACTTTTGACTGTTGGCTACCTTATTTATCGCCTAAAACGTGATGAGCTCTGTACTGGTATTGTTGATTTTCGGCCAATAAGTTTGACCGCCCAGGAATTAGGCGTCGCACGGGAAACCTTATCGCGTTGTTTAACAAAATTATCGAAAAATTATGATCTTCCTTACCATAAAGGTTGCGTCAGCATATCTGATATGGAGCATTTGTATAAATTGATGGATGAATTTGGTCAGCAGGATTGTGACTGCTCCTGTTTAAAAATAAAAAATAGTGCATAGGATAAATTCAAAAGCTTAGGTACTCATAGCTTTTATTTTCTTTATCTCTGACCTTCTATGGCATAAAATATAGGGGTATTTTTGTCGTAACCCCTTCTATTTTTAAAGCCTAAGGAGTGTCTCATGCACGAAAAAAGTATCGTTCTGCTTAATAAGGCAGTAGGTGATGAAATTTCAGCATTGCATCAGTATATGTACTTTCATTTTCACTGTGATGATCAAGGCTTTGATTTATTGGCCGATCTCTTTAAGCGGACTGCGATTGAAGAAATGATTCATGTCGAAGACCTGGCTGAGCGTATTCTGTTTCTCGGTGGCGATGTTGAAATGAAAGCTGCAGATGAGGTTAAAAAGGTCACCGACATCAATGAAATGTTACAGATGGCTCGCGATATGGAAGAGCAAAGTGCGTTGGACTATAACAAATGGGCAGTTGAGTGCAGCACCAACGCTGACTCGGTATCGAAGCAGTTGTTTGAAAAATTAGTTGTCGATGAAGAACGTCACTACGATCAATATGATAACGAAATTGATAACCTCAACCGTTTCGGCAAAGAGTATCTTGCTCTGCAGTCGATAGAGCGTGGCAAGGCTCGACGTGGTACGGGTGCTCCCGGCGCTGAATAAGAGTTTTATCCAAGGGCATCATTCAGGTGATGCCCTTTTTTAATGTTGATCACGTATGAAGGTTAAATGAGTCATTTAATGTGGACAAAAATATCCTTCCCGGCGCTATAAGGCAAATGCAGATGCAATCCGTCACGACTGTTGATCATCAACTGATGTTCGCCACTTATCGTAACTGTTTGGCGTGCTCTGACATTTTTTAAGGTTAAGGTGGCTTCTTCCTCTATGCCAAATTTTTGTAGCCTGGAAACAGATTTTACCCCACCTAACAGTGCTGTTACTTTAAAATCATTACGTGATGGAGCCAGAGAGAACTGACTCTTTTCCCCATTGCACAGGCCGACAATACGGGCAGCATCCCCCTCAGACAGGCAGATAGTTTTGCCATGATTTAACGTAACCAGGTATTCCATGGGCGGGAGCTTACGAATCAGGGTGATCTGGTCGTTTTCATGCAGATCAAGGCTGGACAGTGCTTTAGCAAAATCACGGCCTCCGGTCGCCCCTTCAATATGACCAGTTTCTCCTGCTTCCATATCATGTAACGGTACGCGACGTCCGTCATCGAGGTGAACAACCGTTTTCAGGCCCATACCGCCACTTAAAATACGTGGACCGTGTTCAGATTCAATGCGCATGGTTTGTACCGCTAAAGATTCGTCAAGACGGATTATTTCGGAGTGTAACTCCAGGCCCATTTTATTCAGTTGTCTCGCCAGACGGGAACAGCTGAACATGGTAAGTTCAAGAGGTTGGTTAAAAGGGGCCTCACTTAATGGTATGGGAGCATGGGCTGTCTCTTGACTCATGGTAGAACCTCTTCTTTCGCGGTGGTAAGCTGGTTTTTTGCAGACAGTCCACGATACGCGCTATAGCCAAGAATTCCAACTGTATTCAGATTATGCAACAAAGCAGAAGTAACGGGTTGTATCCGGCCACTGACCGCTAGCAACAGGAATAGGCTGTTAAATCCGATCGTCGCATAAAAGCTGTTCGAAATTGTCTGTCTGGTACGTTGAGCAAGCATCATCGTATCGGCCAGAATATCGAGATCCTCATGGAGTAATAGTGCCTGGGCTGCGTCTTTGGCCAGGTCAGCTCCAGAAGGTAGGCTGATTCCGACATCGGCGGTCACCAGGGCTGGAGCGTCATTGACCCCATCGCCAATGAATGCTGTATAGGCTCCCTGGCTTTTTAGCCGGGCGATGACTTCAGCCTTCTGTTCCGGCTTCAGATCCCAGTGTACTTCATCAATAGCGGGTAATTGGTTCTTTAACGCCAAAGCTGTTTTCTGGTGATCGCCAGTTAAGACAACAATCTTCTTGACTCCTTGATCTTTCAGGCGGGCCAGAACCCGTTCTGCTTCCGGACGAATCTGATCACGCAGGGCGATAACACCAATCAGCTTACCGCTGCGGGTAATATATAGAACGTTCTTACCTTCTTCGTAATATTTGTCGACATAACGGTTTGCAGCCGAGCAATCAATGCCTTCGTCTTCTTCGACAAAATGACGACTACCGGCCAGAACCTGTTCACCGTCAACATAGGCGGAAACACCATGAGCAACAATAAAGTCGACCTGGCTGGTGACCGGGAAAGTAAGGTTTCGCTGGTGCGCAGCATCAACGACTGCTTTAGCGACCGGATGCTCGTATAATTCTTCAGCGCCTGCAGCCAAAGATAACAGGTCATTCTGACGCATGCGGCGAATGGGTTTAATATCGGTAACCTGTAGGGCTCCCTGGGTCAGGGTTCCGGTCTTATCAAACACCAGGGTATCAACTTTAGCCAATTCATCAAATGCTTGCGCCCCTTTAACCAAGGCTCCATTATGAGCTGCTGAGTACATGGCTGTTTTGACGGCAATCGGAGCGGCCAGTTTAATGGCACAGGAAAAGTCGACAGTCAAAGCACCGGTGGCACGGCGGAAATCGCGCGTTGTCAGGAATATTCCGACCCCAAGTGCCAAGGTGACCGGCACCAGGCGGTCTGCTAAATCGGCACTGTGGGTTTGTGATTCAGAGCTTGAACGGAGTGAATTCTCCAGGAAACGACTGATTCTGGCCATCCCCGTATCGTTACCAACGGTTTCGACTTTAATCGCTAATTTGCCTTCTTCGACCAGGGTGCCGGATAAAACATTATCGCCGCTTTGTCTGTGTACCGGAACCGATTCACCGGTAATGGAGCTTTGATTTAATAAGGCATCGCCATCGACAACGATTCCATCAATAGGAATCAGTTCACCCGGGCCACAACGAATAACATCACCTGGCTGTAACCGTTCGATGGGGATTTTAACCTCTACGTCATCTTCTATTCGCCAGACCTCTTCAACTTGAGGGCGTAGCAGGGCTTTTAGAAGTCCGGTCGTTTTATCTTCGGATAACTGCTCGAGCCGTTCGCCAACCCCAAGCAGGAAGACAATCATATTGGCAGTAAAAAAGTCGCGTCTAAGCAGCGAAAAACCGACAGCTCCGGCATCTAATACCTCGACCTTAACGCCCCGGTTGAGTAAGGTGTCAATTCCCTTAAGCAGGGTGGGCAGTGCTATGGCAAAACTGATAACCGATTGAATGGGCTGTGGTAAAAAGCGTAGACCGAAGGTTGCAAAACCAATGGCTCCTAGCGTCACAGGGTTCATCGGTTTTTCATTACTATCATAATTGCTGAAAAGCTCCCCTGGAGGAGCTTGTAGCAGGGACAGAACAGTGCTTTTGACCGTATCTGTCCCGTCGTACTCAACAATCACACTGCATGCATGGGGATTGACCCGCGCTTCGGTAACACCAGTAATATTTTCAATTAAGGCCTGCAGGTAAGCGCTATCGATGTTCCGGTGACGCAGCACCTGGCTGCGCACTCTGAAACGATATGGAAGGTCATGCACTATGATTGCTGTTGAATCCGCAGTCATTCGCTATCCTTAAAGGATTTCCCCTGGGGGGTGTTATATAGATTGTAATGCCAGACACTAAAACCAACCAGAGCCAACCCCTGCCAGGTATGCTGTTGCATACGCTGGCGGCGGTTACCTTTCCCTGCGCCACTGATAACCAGTGCCGCAAGGGAGGCGGTCATTCCAACTTTTGCGATTGTTCTTAATTGCGGCGTATTCATTTTATTCCGCGCTCTTATCTGCTTTTTTCTGATCCATCTCGGCCTTAATATCTTCAAATTTTTCTTTGATCTCTTCGACCCCGGCCTGTGCAGCAGAAAAGAGACCCGTAGCTCCTTTAATCATGGTTTTTTGAACAGTTTCATTCCCTAACAGCAAGGCAATACCAGCACCGATAACCGCACCTTTCCAGAACTGGCTGGATTGGGAGGTATAGGTCTGGGGCAAGTTATTCGCAAAGCTCGGACCATTATAGCTGGACGGGTTGTAAGTGTAGTTTTGATAGTTAGGAGCACTTCCGGGAGCATTCTGCTGACTGCAACTAGAGCACGACTCTGCCTGTTGTTGAGTATTGTCACCTGAGCATTGATCGTTGTTGTATTGGTTGGACATGATATGAGCTCCTATTTCTTCTTCTCTTTAGGTTCAGCGCTACTTTTTTTACCCAGTGTGTTGATGGCATAACCAACACCTGTTGCAGTGGCCAGCAAAACCAACCAATTGGTGGTTTTCCCACCACCGATAACCTGGGTCGCAGCGGTGGCTGTTGCTGCGGCAATTCCGGCACCTGCACCTTTGGCGAGGCTGTCTGCCAGGGCTTCGCTCATGGTCATATCCTGAGATTGAACCTTATGCAGGTTCAGACCCATCGCAGCAGTTGATCCTACTACGGTGCCAAAAATACCGGTGTTCAAAACAGCTGAAGGCTGAATAGCCGTTCTGGTTACAGGATAGGACGTGGTGTTGTTATAGTACGGCTGACTTGGCATAGCGATCTCCTTACGGTAGTAATAATTTATATCTAAAATCTGGATTATTAATAAAAGAGCTTACTTGGTTTCGTCCTCATTTTTGTTAAACATTCCCATGAGTGATTCCCTGATGCTGGCATTGCTAAGGACCAATGTTACGCCCCCGCCAATCAGCAAGCCTTTCCAGAAGGATCCACTCTGGGTGTTAAAGAAACTCATACTACCGGCAATATCTTCCATATTGACGTCGCCACGGCGCATTTTGTCGGCCATGCGCATAAAATGCTCAGCTTGCTGGGCCGGATTCACATGATGGCTACAACTATCGCCGCCTGGATGTCCCTGTGGTTGCTCTCCTGCCTGCCCCTGGGGATGACCATGGGGCTGCGCACCGGGTTGGCCCTGTGGTTGTTGCTGTGCTTGCCAGGCCTGCATGTGTTGCCACATCGCTTGCTGATCTGCTGCCAGTTGCTGCAGCATAGCCTGTTGAGCTGCCAGCTGCTGAATCAGCGCTTCGTTCATGCCTTGGTGAGTTTCCTGACTTCCTTCACTCTCGCACGATTTTGGCTCAGGCTGTTCTTGTTGCTGTACTTGTTCCCCTTGCATCCTCTCCTCCTTCTTAATATTTAGGTGATTATTGCCAGATAGCTAACAGTTGCTCGGTAAGTTGGGGTCTTTCTTCTTGTGATGCATTGATCAGACTTTCCCATAAGGATTGACTGATGACCTGTGTGTCATACTCGATAACGACCGACCCGTTCTTGGTGTTCAACCGGTAATGGAGTATGCCCGGCAGGTCTTCAATTGCTGGTGAAAGGTCAACATCTTTCAAACCTTTCTTCGCAGCCAATGAAAATTTAAGCCGTACACGCCCGGGAATATGATGGGCAATGCGGGCGTAGTCAGCCGCCCGGTATAGAATATCTATCGCTTCGCGTTTTTCAGTCTCTGTCATCTGTGTCTTCAATCTCTTCCTCGTCAAAGTCTATGCCCGGGGCTTCCCAATTAAGGAGTCGGCTCGAGTTCATAACGATCCCCAGGGTGTGCACAATATGGAGCGCTCCGGCCATTAATGGTGTCATTAACCCGGCAGCTCCCAGAATAGACCCTCCCAGGTTGGTCCACATGGCTAGTTGATGATTTTGCTCAATAGTATTTAAAGTGTGTTGGCTGAGCTGCCGTAACTTGACCAGGCGGACCAGGGCACTGTCGGCCAGGGCGATATCGGCAGCTTCAATGGCGACTTCGGCTCCGCCGGCGCCCATAGCGATTCCGACCCGGGCTTCGGTCAGGGCCAGGGCATCATTGACGCCATCTCCAACCATGACAATTTTATGATTGCTCTGGTTCAGTTTACGGACATAAGCAGCTTTCTCTTCGGGTAACAGCTCTGCCTGCCAGCTATCAAAATCGAATTTATCAGCAATGGCCTGGGCCATTCGCTCGGTGTCTCCGGTGACCAGGTGTAATTCACCAACGCCATTTTCCCGCAGCCAGGCAATGACTGGTTCTGCTTTGGGACGAATCGGATTAGCGACACTTATCAGCCCCTGAACTTTACCGTCACGAGCGACATAGATCAGGGTATAACCAAGATCCAGCTGCTCTTCTGCGCGTTTATTGAAATATTTAATGTCGATGTCGTTTTCACGCATCCATTTATCATTACCGACCAGAACGTCTTGATCATCAATCAGAGCCCGTACCCCGCGTCCAATAGTAAAGTGGCATTCGGCATGGTTCGGGATGTCGATCTGGCGCTCTTCTGCAGCCGCAACAACAGCTCTGGCCATAGGGTGCTGAGTGTGTTTTTCGGCCGCTGCAGCCAGGGCTAATACTTTATTAGGGTCGAGTCGGGGCGTACGGGGGAAAATATCGATCAACGAAGGGGTTTCAACCGTCAGGGTACCGGTTTTATCAAAACAGAAACAGTCAGCTTCGCCAATTTGCTCCAGATAGTAACCACCCTTAATCAGAATATGATTGCGGGCTGCGTTAGCCAGTGCCGCCGAAACCGCTGTGGATGCGGCAAGTACCGTTGCACAGGGGCAGGCCAAAACCAAAAGCACGGTGAAAGCACGCATAGGACTCATGGTCAGTAAAAAGGTCCCAGCAACGGCAATAGAGCCAAGCTTCATTAAACGATTTGCCAGCTCGTCAGCGCGTTTTTCAGCAGGAGCCTGATTGGCTAAAGAACGTTCAACAAGGTGCAGTATTCGACACAGATAGGTCTCGTCACCAACTTTGTCGGCACGAATGTGAATCGCTCCCTGGCAAACAATCGTACCCGCGTATACCTCGTCACCTGTGCGCCTGGTTTCCAGTTCGGCACGACCGGTGACCGGTGATTCATCAACCATGGCATCGCCATGAATGATTTCCCCATCAACAGCAATTTTTTCGCCCGTATGGCAAACAACAATAGAACCAACCTGGACATCTGCTACCGGAATCTCGACTTCCATACCGTCGACAAGGATAAAGGTATTCTTTTCGGTCAGTTCAAGAATCTCACGAATCGCACGGTGAGAACGCCGGGATACATAGTCTTCAAGCAACATGCCAACGCGCAGAATCCAGATAACTTCAAGGGCCGTTAGCGCTTGACCGAGAAAAATGGCCAGAAGGCAGGTGCCTGCCAGGAACGGGAACAGGCTTTTGTGCCGCCCAGAGCGCAGGTCCTCAAGGGCGTCTTTCAGCAGTGGTACAGCACCGGCCAGGGCAACAGCAGAGGTCAGGCTCAAGGCGCCTTCGGCTACGGTCTTTTTAAAGATGAGTTTGCGCACCAAAACATAGGCGACATAACCGCTCAGGGCAATGACACCAATGACCTGACGTCTCAGTGACGGCAGGTCGCTTGAATCAGGATGGCAGCGGGAACAAACCAGATCGCAGGCCTCACCATCCACTTCCATGGCGGCGTTATCCATAACCACAGGAACCTTACTTTCAAAAGCTTTCAGGTGGTTGATTAGCTCTGTAGAAGTGAGCGCATCGTTTTGGTAAGTCAGAATCAAGCTGCCGGATGACAGGCGCGGAGTGGTCGTAATGGTGGTAAAAGTTTTAAAGTGAGCTTCAAGTTCTCTGGCCATGATGCGGTTTTTACGCAAGCCGCTAATAGCCAGACGCAATCGCCCCGGGATGTCATGTTTAATTTTAAATTTCATTTATAACCTGTCTTTGCATAAATATTTTATCCCGACATTATATCGTAGAATCTGGACATTACCACTTCTGCTGGGTATAAATCCGTGACCCAGGTCACAATAATGGTAAATAGCTGCAAAGCAGGTGTCAATTGACAGGTTTAGTTTTTGTGAAAAACCTGTCGTCGCAGGAGTGAATTCAGGTAGTGGTCCGCTTCGCGGTGTAACCCGTGGTTGGAACAAATGTCGGCATAAGTGTTGTACCAGTTGTCACGCCATTGACCAAAAAAGAGGAAGGGAAGCCAGACTGCACTCATAATTCCCGGTTTCGGACGTGACCATTCCACCAAAATAAAGTCACCGCCAGGCTTCAAAACGCGGCTGACTTCAGCCAAGGCCCTGCGGCGGATCTGTTCAGGTGTTTCGTGCAAAGACATGGATGCAATAACCAGGTCAAATGTTTCATCCGCAAAACTGAGTTCATCCATAGAACAATTGTGGAAGGTCAGCTGGCAGTCAACGGTGCTGGCTTTGTTTCTGGCGTGGTTAAGTTGGGTGTCAGAAATATCGATACCATCAATGTGGACTCCGGACCCGACCATGCGGGCCAGGGCCAGCGCTGTAGAACCGGTTCCGCATCCAAGATCAAGTACCCGCTGGCCGGTGCTTAATTTTACATTTTCCATCGCTTTAGCATAAAAACCGGTCCCCATCCCGAACATGACCGCCATACGATCATACCAGGCCCCTCCGGTCATCCCTTTGAACTCTCTGCCTTTATATTCCATGTTGGTCACCTTTCTGTTTCTTTGCTAGCTGGTTGTCTAAGAGTAAAAGAATAATTATTACATATTTCGCTTTATTTGTTTTGCACGTCTGTGTCACTTCCCCCAACCCTCTTGCTTTGCGGCAAAAGGGTTGGGAAACTGTTGTATCCAGCGCTTACTGTGCTACTCAAACTTATCCGGCTCCGTTACGGTCAGCTCAAGCACTAAAGATGCTTTAACCAGCAGCTTTTGTAGTTTGTTGACCTTTTTATAAAGGGATTTCAGCACCTTGTTGTTGTGTTTAAGCCCTTCTGCCAAAGGGAGTCTGGCTTCTTGCAGGTTGGTGAGAACCTCTTTTATTTCGCTGATCTGATCAACAATATCAGTGGCCAGGTCCGGATCTTTTTTAGAGATCAGGCCGTCCTGGGTGGCAACCAGGTAAAGCAAGCCAGCGCTGTTATCAGGGGAGCCAAGTATTGCAGCCATGCCGTCAATGGTTGCACCATAGGCCGCTACTGCACTATCGCTTACCCCCCCTTCAAGCAATTCTGGCTTTGCCGCGGTTTCAAAAAATCCGCTCGGTACGCTAATACGGTCACGCAGCATCCATTCACTACTGTTCAGCAGACCAGCCATGAGCAGGTTCAGTGGTTCATTTGCGGTAAGGTAGGGCTGGCCATCGCCGGTATTTCGCAAGCCCGGCGCCAGGTGGTTTTGCCACTGTTCAAGCACCTGTTGCGCCCAGGCATTTATCTCTGCCGCTGTTTTATGTAAATGAGTGCAGCGTCTGGGTGTGGTCGCTGCGGCAGCATCCTGTGGGGCAAACAGCATCTGTTCGATAGCCAGATAGCCACGGCTGTCTTTTTGTGCCAGCAGGTCATCTAGCTGTTTATCTGCCAGGGCAGCATCCAGAACAATAGCATTGGTAATGCTGGTACGGGTACGAACCTGTTTGAGTTCATCACTCAAGCGTAAAGGTTCTGCTTGGCGCACCGCCAGTAGCGCTTTGCGCCAGGTTTGTTGCGCCTGTTCTAAGTGTTCTTGCCCCGGTTGACTGCAGAGCTGGCTAACCGATTGATTCAGGTCTGCCGCACTTTGCGCAAAGTTTTCAACAACCTCATTTAAGGTTGTGTTAGCCAGGGCTGCTAAGGTGTCAAGCTGTTCCTGTTCTCCGGCCAGTGCTGTGGCCGGAATCATGGTTAAAACAGTTAAAGAACAACACAGGCCGGCAACCAGCAGCCGGCGCATTTCATAGCCAGAAAATTTCATTGAATAGAGTCTCCTTCCCACTAAAAGTTGGGGTAGTCATCCTGACGGATATCTTGAATGGCAATGCCTTCTATCTCAACCAGCCAGCCAGGCCGGCATACCGGTGCCAGAACAATAACACGGGGTAACTGGGGGTAGTGGCGATCAAGGAAAGCTGTCGCTGTTTTTGCGTCAGCCAGGTCGCGCAGGTACACAATGATCTGAGCCAGATCTTTCATGGTGGCAGAAGCATCTTTAAGCAATTGCTCAACATTGATCATGGTGCGTTCCAGTTGCTGATCAATGTCCTGCAAATGGACGACAGCGCCATATTTGTCGATGCTGGCTGTACCGCTAATATAAATATGGCGACGATCACCAAAATCGACACTGGTGGCACGTTCAAAGGTCACGCCATATTCATGGGTCGGGTTCAGGTATTCAGGGGCTTGTAAAAACTGTACCTGCTCCTGTTTGATGCCAAGCAGAGCATAGCTGTCCATCACCAGGTTGATAGCAGGATCACCGTGGCGCCCTTCAATTCCGGTACTGGCAATATAGTGAGTCTCTCTGGTCATATCATGTTCATCAAAAAGCTTCCGCCTGGCATCAACAACCCCCTGGTAATGAAAATCGACATCACGCACATATAACCAGGTGCGGATGCAATTGTCTTTTAACGTTCCGCCATGCTGTTCCAGTTCACTGGCATAGGCGGTCATTACAGCACTCGTCTGGGCGGCAGAATTGCCCGGTTGGCAGGCATTCATCTGAGCGCAGTGCCAGATATGGCGATACCCGTTGTGGCTCATTTGCAGTTCATCACCTGTTACCGTTTTCTCCACAGCCTGACCTGCTTCATCAACCAGGTAAAACCAGGCCTCAACTTTGCCGGGCCGTAGCGGCGGCTGCTGGATCACCGACAGGGCGCAGCCACCGCAGTCATCATATAAGCGAATGGCAAAAGCGCTGATGTCGTTTTGTTGGTTTGCGTGGTCACTGACAAACAGGCGACCAAAAACAACAGACTCAGAGGCCAAGGACTGACTGGCGATAAATGAGCTTAGGCCGTTTTCTATACCTTCAAGCTGTGCTCGAAAGCCTGTTCGGTTAGGGCAAGAGATTACCAGGTGCCGTTCACTGACAGAATTCCGGTAATAGTGGGAGCAGGTGATATTGACGTCGTTAAATGAAAGGTGTTCGTAATTGATCATAATGAATACTAAGTCCGCATCGTAAAAAATAAACAAAATATCTCCCCGGGCGGGAGGGCGATAACGGAATAGTTTTAACCTGAATCGGCAGATCCAGGTTAAGGGAGAATGTCGCGTTCATGACCATAGCAGAAAGGGGAAATATGAATCCGTGATATATGTCACGCTTACAATTAAAGCCTTTATTTTAGGGGCAGAAATTATCATTGGCGAACTGTAAGTATTGGAAAATTATAACCAAAAAAAATGAAAAGTGTGCTCTTGATCACGGTTTTGATATTCGTTTTCATTTACATTCAGTCCACGTCAGCAACGCAGAACATCAAAAACCTGTTGCCGGGGTGAATGTCGCAGTTTACGGAATGGTCGGCAGCAGACGTTGTGAATATAAGAATTAATTATGTCGCTCTTCACATGTTATTAAACTTTTGTGAAGCAGCGGATTAGCGCAAAGGAAAGTCAGGCTTATGAAAGAAGGAACCCATCGGCAAGTGATGGAAAAGATCGATCAGCTTTATAACGAATTGTTCAGACACGACGGCTATGGGGAAATCCGTATCGAAATGAAAATTCTCCGACGCGGACAGAAAGAGGTCATCGTGCATTGTGGCAAACAATACCGTTACGTTCTCGACTTTCAAGGCCAGCCCGCGGCCGCTGTAGCGGCCGCGGTTAATAAAAACTAAGCTTCTCCGTGCTTTATGTGTGTGGGTCCATACATAAGCACGATTAAAGGTTGTGGTGGCAGGGGGCCACGCAGACGGTTATGCCAGATGGAAGAGGGGTTGGCATGACACCTCCTAGGTTAAAATCAGAACAGTTTTCAGCATGCAAGGGGATGAGCCTCTTTGCATGATGAAAAAAAGCAAGTGTTTGTACCACCGAAGGGTGGTCTCTGAGGGTGAGACTCTTCGGCTTTAATCAACCTGCCTTACAAAATGGTGAGGCGCTAATTTACCTAAAGCTGAAAGGAAAATGGGAACATGTTAGGACGTGAATTTTTGTTAAAGCGAATCAAAAAGCTGAAAAGCAAGAACAACCAACGCGGGTTTACCCTGCTTGAATTGCTGGTCGTTGTCGCCATTCTGGCTGCCATCGCCGGTACCGCCACCGTGGCCCTGCAGGACACCGACGCCCGCGCCGCCGCTGCTGCCCACGTTGCTATGATGGATGAGCTGAACAAGGGGGTTAATACCTTCCGCGTTCTGCAGCACAATGTCTACCCGAACAACCTGGACTCATTGATGTATGTAGCGGATGCTTCTGCTGCTGCTCCTCTGGCGACTGCGCTTCTGCCAAATTCTGATGGTGACATCCTTGGAATCACTGATGTTGTTGCTGGTGCCCTGATTACAGACGTAGATGCAGTGATGGATGAAATCGGCATGGAGTCTATGCGCGTTATTGATGAGGCTACTGCTGACTACGCAGACGGTTCAGTTGTGACCGCTGATTGCGCCAACACAGCTCTTCAGGACACAATCTCTGATCGGGGCAATGCTGTTGTTGCCGGTAATATCTTCAATGGCGAAGCTGGTAACGGTTGCGGTGCTAGTGTTGCTGTTGCTGATATGGCAAACCTTGTTTATTGGTCGGGTGCTGTAGAGCGGATTCTGGGTCCTGGTGAATATGACGATGCTACCTTTGATGGCACCAATATGACTAGTCCTGGTGGTACGGTTCCTGCGGACGGAACCAAAGCTCCTGTTCTTATGGCTGTTGGTTTTGGGCCGTCTTCAAGTCTTTTTAATACCGGTAACTTAGGTGCAATGACTTCCGTACCGGTTTATCGACATGTAAACGCCGATCAATATAACCGTTTTATTGGGTTGTTCAAGGTAGCTGAAGCTGAAGTGGCTTCAGGTGCTTGGGTTGCTCCTACCGCAGTCGATCAGGTCCTCTTCGTCGGTGTCGTTGACGGCGCTGGTGATACCAAAGAAGAAGAATTGGGCGAATGGGATGGCACACGTAACACTATCTAATAATAGCTAGTCTTCACTGGGCGGTTGGCCGGGCCGCCACTCCTTCCTTGGGAACTAAACCAAAACAAAACTTTCCGGCCACCTATCGGGCCACAGGCGACAAGGACTGTCGCAGGTGGCCCGGTTTTTATGCCGACGCCGGTGGGCGGCGCCAGGGCACAAGTCAGTTTCAGAAGTAAAACGGGAGTAAAGCAATGATGAAAACATTATGGATAAAAGGGGGGCTCGCCATAGGACTGCTGGCCTTTGTCGCCGGTTGTGGCGGTGATGCCGAAATGATGAAAGAAGGGCTGCGTAAATCTGGCCTTAGTCAACAACAGGCTGATTGTTATGCCGATAAAATGCTCGATGAAGGGGTCGACAAAGACCCTTATAACTATATTGCTGAACTGTTGGTTAATGGTGCCGATCAGCGCGATGCTTTTAACAAGGCACGGCGTAAATTTGGCCCGGAGTGGCAACCAGCCGCTAAAAACGCCCGGAAGGCGTGTGGAATTTAATGGTTTTAACGGTGCGTGCAGATGAGGGGGGCTTCACCCTGATTGAGCTGCTGGTGACGGTATCCATATTGGCCGCTGTCGCTTTTGTTGCCGCAGGCAACTATACCGGCGTCAGCGAACACGCCAACGATCAGCTGGTGCGTACCGAGATGCAAGAAATCGCGCAGGCGCTACGTCAGTTTCGCCAGGACACCGGGTATTACCCGAAGAGGGGGCCGTTTGCGCTGGAGGATGATGATGGCAACCTGCCCCATGATGAGTTGCCAAGCCTCTCGTATGTTGATGACCTCGATGGCGATACCTCTGATGAGGATGCGCAACGACGTTACTGGTTCTATTCTCCGGCTAATTTCTGGTTGCTTCTGACAGATGAAGTGCCTCTTGAAAATTCTGATGGAACCGCTCATCAACTTGCAGTTTGGGATGAGGAGACTGGGCGCGGCTGGCGCGGGCCTTACCTTAAGGGCTTTGCTGACGGGTATGTCAATGTCAGTAGCGATATTTACGATGATGATAATCGTGCAGCTGGCGAATCTAGCGGCAGTCCCCTTGAGACATCTGGGGCCAGTGAGGTTAGAAATATTCCTGGTCTCGCCGATCCTTTTGAAATGCCGCCTGACAGTGCTACCGATTATCTGGCCTGGAGCGCTGAGGTTGGCGGAGATACGCGCGATTACTGGGGCCGCCCCTATCTGTTGTTCGGCCTTGATGATAAGCCGTGGCTAGTTAGCTTTGGCCCCGATGGTAAGTACGATACGGATGACGACATCATTCTGGAGATTGAATAAATGAACAAGGTTTTTAAGTTATTGCTGTTACTGGCCCTGGTGCTTTTTGCCACAAGTGCTGTAGCGGTTAAGGAACAAACTGACGGGACAAAAGAGATGCAACAGGCAATGGTTAAACAAGAACCGGAAGAATTTAAAGCAGTTGATATCGATACCTTTATTGTCGCTGAAAAAGGGAAGGTGCCAAAAGGGAAAAAGCTGATCAAAATGGCTGAGCCGATCAGTTTTGTTGCCAGTATCAAACGTCTGCCGGAACAGCGCGATATGAACTATGTCTATACCGCACTTGAGGTGGCCGGTGTGCACCCCATGCCCAAGGTGGAGCACCGCATGTTTATCGAAACCTCTGCCGGCAGGATCTTTCCTGTTTATGTTGAAAGCAATGCGGCAGCAAAGTTCAGCGAAAATTTGCACGAAGATGAACATGTCGAGCTGCTTGGGTATCACCTTTATAACTACGCAAAAGGGCCAGCCATTATGGTGGTGGATTACCAACGACCCAAATTGCACTGAATTTATTACGCAGGATATTCACTGTGAGTCTTAAGTCTTACGTCACCAACAACCGGGGCATGACCCTGCTGGAACTGTTGTTGGTGGTGACCATACTTTCCGCTGTTGCCTGGATGAGCCTGGGGGTGGTTGGCAACCGATCCGATCAATTACACTTTGACGACACCCGTCAAAGGATCAACGCCATCCGTTACGCCATTATCGGCGATACCTCCAGAAAACTGAACGGCCACTCCGAAATCAGCGGCTATATCGCTGATATGGGAAGAGTGCCCACGACCTTAAATGAGCTGTTGCAACGAGAGTATTGCCCCGGATTCCCGGATGCTTTGGATGCTACTGCTTGTTCAACTGCAGGGGGAACCTGGGATACGACGAGTCAGCCTGCTTGGGGTTATGACAGCGCAACTGGGCTGTGGGCCGGGTGGAACGGCCCTTATCTGACCGCAGCTAAACATAAAGATTACCCCCGTTTCCAGGATGGCTGGGGCGCTAATGATGGCAGTGATAATTTTGGCTGGAATTATAGCACGGCAGGTGGAATTACGCTGCAGAGCTACGGGCGTGATAGCGCAAGCGGCGGAACCGAGGTGTACGACCAGGATTATCCGCCTACATCGAGTCAGCCTGTGATTGCTGAAGGTAAATATATAACAACAATTCCTGCCAGCACTGGCGTAGCGGTCAAATTTAAAGATGTCTCCAAGTGCTGGCGCTGTGAAGGTGTTTTATACCCCCAGAATTATCCCGACAGAGCTGTTTGTTTGGCTGGTGGTGGCACCTGGGAGCCTCTTTCTGGTTATGACGATTATGCGTCCTGTTCGGTTGCTGGGATTGATGGGATATGGCTTCCGACCGGAGCCGTTGGTTATGGGTGTGTTGACCCTACCTGGTTAAATGCATCCGATTGCGAAGGCTATGATTACACTACTGAAAACTTTGGTCAATATGTCGGTCGTATGCGTTATACCGATAGTACGGCTTCATCTGAAGCCTGTGTCGTGACGACTGTTACTGATCAAACAACCTGTGTTGGTACCACAATGTCTGGTGGTTCTGTAGGTGTCTGGACTCTTGTTTACAATGGTGAAATGCGTTGTTCTGATGGCGTCGCTACGAGTTCAGCTGCTTGCATTACCCCATATACTTGGGAGTTGGCTCCTAAAGTTGACAGCTTGTGTTTGATTACTGCCGGGGCTGCAGGCGGAACAATCAGTGAAACAGTTTCAACAGTAGCTACAACAAAATTCAGTTGGGATGGTCAAACGCGACAGTTGACCTTTCCTTACTCTGCAGATGTTTCTGTTTATCCCGGGCGTAAGGCCTATGGGGTTTACCTGTATGATACCGCGAGCAGTACTTGCACGAGCACCAAGTTTTCTGGTGATGCGTCTGTAAGCTGGGAAGATGGTTACACTGTTCTTCCTGGCCGCCCCATCGGGCCTCTTGAATGGAATATGGAGGAACATTTTTAAACAAACTAAAGGCAAGCCGAAGGCTGATCACAGTTGATTAGAGTCAACCTGAAAACAAATTTAAGGTTTTGACTCAAGCTTTTAGTCCGCAGTTATCCGCTTTTATCTGCGGCTAAAAAAGCCCTTGACCAAAAGCTTTCCTCAGCGTCTTTGCGCCTTAGCGTGAGGCAGATTTTAAAATCTTTAATTTTGAACCACAGAGAACCACAGAGAACCACAGAGAACCACAGAGAACCACAGAGAACCACAGAGGATAACCAAAAGAACAGCTCAGAAAGATAAACAAAATCATCTTGATTTCAGGTTTAAATCCGCAGTTATCCGCTTTTATCTGCGGCTAAAAAAGCCTTTGACCTAAAGGTTTTCTCGGTGGTTCATGGTTTCGATTTTGTTTCAATTGAACGCAGAGCAAGTGCATCTAGCAAATGAGAAGGTTGCAAACTGGTGAAATTTTCAATCAAACGCAAACATAAACCGGCTACCGAACAGGCCACTGACGACCAGGCCGAAGCCGGATCGGTCACCAGCACCAGAGCGGTTAAAAAGCCCGCGGGGCTGCTTAAGCGGCTGCGTCGTGGTAAGGCAAGCGCCGGTAAAAAAAAGGGCGCTAACGGAGCACACAATGAGACCGCTCCGGGTGCCGGGCGGCGCAAACTGACGCTGCCGCTGCTCGGTAAGGGTGGGGGCAAAAAAGGTGCTCAAAGGGGTGCTATTAAAGGGCTGCCGCGCCCGGCTAAGCAGGTGCTGGTTGTCGATGCCAGCCCGGCAGCGGTCAGCGCATTTATTGCCCGGCGTCAGGTTAACGGAACCATTACCTTTGGTGCTGCTGCCAGCTCTGACAATGCTGATTTTGATAAAGCTATTGGCGAAGTCGTTGCCGAACTGAAGAACCAGACCAAGCGCTTACCGCGCGAGGCGGTTTTGGTCTCGTCTCTGGCGGCGGCCCGGCTGATCAGTTTGCCGGTTGCTCCTGATCGGCCGCGCCCGCGCGAACAGATGACCGAGTTGATCCGCTATGAAATGGAAGAAGCTGTCGTTGCCGGGAACGATCTGGTGACACCGATTGCTCTGCTGCAAGAACGGGGAGTCCTTAGTTTTGACCAGCGCAGTCAGCTCGAAGAACAAGCACGTGATGCCGATATTTCTGTGTCTGAATTGTGCGAACAGACCGTTGGCTCAGAAGCGATGGCCACGGTTCTGCAGCAGCTTGATCAGCTGTTGGTTGAGGATGAAAGCCTGCGTATTGGCTGGTCCAGACAGGCCGGCGACGAAGATGATGGCTATTACCCGTGGTTGGGTGCTGCGGTGCCGGCTGACCTGGCGCGACACTATGTCGAGGCTTTGCGGCGCCACAAAATCAACCTGCAATGGATCTATCCGCAGGCGGGACTGGCTGCGGTTCACCTGGCAGAAGAACAGCGCGACTGGCTGTTAATCGATGTCCGCCAGGAACAGTACGTGCTGATTAGCGGCGGTTTCCGGGGGATCGACAACCTGTTGATGACCCCCTGCCGTGGCTATGCCAGCGGTGATGAGATTGCTGAAGCGGTTTATCAGATGTTAGCCAGCCCGCGCGAGGTGATTGTCCTTAATGCCCCGGTCACCCTGGCTGAAGAGATCACAACCGCTCTTGAAGACCGGCTGCAGACCCAGGTCGCCGTACTGAGTGCTCCCGACCCGGCGGCCGATCAGCATTGGCCGGTCGAAGCTCTTGTGGCTATGCGTGGCGCCGCACGTCATGCCCTGAAAGGGGTGCGCCCCCTGCAGGCGGTGGCGATTCGTGCTCAGACGCCACCGCCACCGGTGTGGAAACGCAAACAGTACTACCCCATCGTTTTGTTGGTGCTGGTTGTCGCCGGGTTGTATGCCACCGATGTGCATTTACGCAATAAAACCGATGCCGTCAATTTTGAACGGGACCTGCTCGATATCGAATACAGCCGGCGTATGAAAATCATTAAAGAGGCGCAGGCCTTATCTGCAGAGGTTGGTCAGTTACAACGCCAGCTCGATGACAAAGAAGCTGAACTGGCTGAGCAACGTCGCCTTGGCCAGGTGCTGGATACGGTTATCCGCTATCGACAGGATCTTATCCCGGGGCTTTTAAAGGTCTTTTCCGATGCGGTGAATGACGGGGTCATCATCGATCTGATTGAAGAAAATAAGGAGCGGGATGGCTATTACCTGGAAGGCTGGGCCATGCAGGATACCCTGGCCCAAAGTTTTGTCGCCGAGTTGAACAAAAACCTTGAAGGGTGGCATTACGCCGTGCGCGACAGCAAATTGAGCCGTGGTCGTAACCGTCTCAATCTGAATGGTTACGTTATTAAGGTATGGATATACAAACAGCCAGATACCCCCCAGGAGTCGCAATCATGATCGGACGCTGGAAGCGGATGACGCAAAAGGAACGGGGGCGTTCCCTGATTATTCTGAGCCTGCTGGCTATCTGCATGTATGGGTCGGTGTTTTATCCCTATCGGCATAAAAAATTAGGCGAGGCCGAAGCCCTGCTGCACCGGCGTCAAGACCGGATTGATAAACGGGCCGATCTGGGCAAGGTGAAGGGGAGCGGCCTGAACCCCAAGGTATTGGAAAAGAAAATTGCCCAGACAGAAGAGCTTATCGTCGCTGAAAAGACCAGCCTGAATGAGCTTGATAGCGGTTTTGTCCCCATCGATTCCGATGATGAGCGTCAGCTGCTGATGCTGGAAATATCGCGCCTGGCCCAGCGTACCGGGGTCGATCTGCTGTTGGTAGCGCGTAAGGGTTATAACCCGGAAAGCGAAATGGTGGCCCCGGTGCTTGACCCGCTTATTGGCCGGCCGCTACTCGAATTAACGGCCAACTGCGATTATGACCAGATGCGCGCATTTATGATCGGTCTAAAGGATTTGAGCTACTACGTTTCGGTGATGCGGATGCGGGTTTACTCGCGTCATGTTCTGGAAGAGCGACGCACCATGCGCGATGGTTATCTACCGTCTGGTGCCATTTATATGTCTCTGGAGTTATCGATCTGATGATGTGCCCGGCTAAAAATCAATTTAACGACATTCTTAGCGATTGTATTGCTAAAGGGGGGTCCGATATTCACCTGAGTGCTGGCGAGCCGGTCAGCTACCGTATTAATGGCCGCCTGCAGGTGCAGGAAAACCAGTGTTACAGCGCGGACGAGATCCATGATATGGCCTGGGAAATGATGAACGATGACCAATGGGCCGAATACGAACAGAAGAAAAACCTCGATTTAGGCTATTCCTTGGGGGAAGGGCAACGTTTTCGTCTGAATATTTACCGCGCCATGGGGCATACCACCATGGCTATCCGTCATTTGAATCAGAATATCAGTAGTCTTGAAGAGCTTGGTCTGCCCTTGCAGTTGCGCGAGTTAGCCTATCTGAAGTCTGGCCTGGTGCTGGTGACCGGGGCGACCGGTAGCGGCAAGTCTTCGACCCTGGCGGTGTTACTGGATGAAATCAACCGCGAGCGTGATTGTCATATTTTAACCATCGAAGACCCGGTGGAATTTGTCCACCGCAATAAGCGCAGCCTGGTGCATCACCGTGAAATTCATGCCGATGTCAGTAGTTACGCCGATGCTGTGCGGGCAGCCATGCGCGAGGACCCGGATGTCATTATGGTTGGCGAGATGCGTGACAAGGAGACCATGCAGGCGTCTCTGTCGGCAGCGGAAACCGGGCACCTGGTCTTTTCGACCCTGCATACGGGCGAAGCGATTGGGGCTATTGAGCGGTTTATCGGCTATTTCCCCGGGGAAGAGCAGGGCGTTGCCCGCCATCGGATGGCTATGGTGCTTAAGGCGGTGGTGGCTCAGCGCCTGGTGCCCGATTTAAGTGGTGATGGCCGGGTCGCCGCCATTGAACTGCTGATGGTTAATACTGCGGCTCTTAACCTGATCCGAACCTCACGCTCGCAGCAGCTTTATTCCTTAATGGAATCGGGCGCAAGTGGCGGCATGTGGACGATGGATCAGGCGCTGGCGAAGCTGGTTATTGATAGAAAAATCAGTTTTCAGACGGCTTTAGGCTTGTGCCAGAACAGTGAAGGCTTTGAACGTTTTCTCAAGACAGCGAAGGGCGCTGCCAAGCAAACGAAAGTGAAACAATATGCCTGTTAGTGAAAGTCAATTGATCGATGCGGCCGTGGCGGTCGGTCTGGTCTCTGAATTGCGGCTGCGTGAACTGCGCCTGGCTGCTAAGCGAGAACGCCTTAGATTACTGGAAGTGGTGGCGCGCGACGGGCGTTTTCCTGATTCTGCTTTTTACCAGGCGCTGGCTGATCAGCGTAAAACCCTTTTTATTCCCGCGGCAGGGTTGGTGGTGGACCGTGGCGTGTTGGATAAACTACCCCGCTCGGTATTTCAGCAACGCCCGTTGTTACCGGTGCGTGCCGCTGATGGCCAGTTGCTGGTCGCTGTTGGCGACCCTGATGATCGCGCCAGTGTCGAACGGGTCGAGCGTAGCGCCGGATGCCGTTGCAAGCTGGCACTTGCTGAACCCGAAGCACTAAAGGCTGCCCTGGCAAAGGCTTTTAAAGGCAAGCAGGGGCCTGCCGCCAGCTCCGGTAGCAGTGCTGACCCGGTGACATTGCTCGATGAAATTATGAAGGAAGTTTACCTGCACCGCGCGACCGATGTCCATTTTGAAGCAGTCGAAGGGGGGATGCAGATCCGTTTACGGGTAGATGGCCGGATGATCGAGCTGCCGCGTCTGCTTGATCATCAGGATGAAAACGCCTTGATGAACCGGATAAAGGTGCTGGCGGGGCTGGATATTACCGAATCGCGTATGGCGCAGGATGGGGCGATGAAATATCAGATCAGCAATTGGAATCTGCCGGAAACTGATATTCGTGTGGCGACCATCCCGACCCGTTGGGGGGAGCGGGCTACGTTGCGGATTCTGGGCCAGGAAACAGGGAATTTAAGCCTTGAACAACTGGGTATGCGACCACAAATGCTCGATGAGTTCCGCAAGCGGATTCAGTTGCCCTACGGCATGATTCTGGTTACCGGCCCGACAGGGAGTGGTAAATCGACCACCTTGTATAGTGCTATCCGCGAGCTGGATATCGGTAATCTGAATATTCTTACCGTTGAAGACCCGGTCGAACAGACTATTTCCGGGGTCAGCCAGGTGCAGGTCGGAACCAAGGTTAGCTTTGCTCAGGCGCTGCGATCTTTTTTGCGTCACGATCCGGATGTCGTTCTGGTCGGTGAGATTCGTGACCAGGAGACTGCGGATATCAGTATGCGTGCTGCTATGACCGGTCACCTGGTGTTGTCGACCTTGCATACTAATGATGCTGTCGGTGCGGTGACGCGACTGGCCGATATCGGCGTTGAACGCTTTCTGGTCGGTTCAACCGTGGTCGGGGTTCTGGCTCAGCGCTTAGTTCGGCGCTTGTGCCCCCATTGTCGCACCAGCCGTAACGCTACTGAGCTTGAAGTTCGTATGCTCGGTATTGATCCGGCTGCCGACGGTGAAACCCGCCAGTTGTTTGAACCGCAGGGCTGTTCTTTTTGTTTAGGTAGTGGTTACAAGGGGCGTCTGGGAATTTTTGAAGCGCTGTGGATCGATCAGAACCTGGCCCGCATCATTGCCCAGGGGGCCGATGAAGACGCTATTGCCGACCAGGCTTTAAGTTACACCACCTTGTGGGATGACTGCTGCGCCAAAGTGCTGGCGGGGGATGCCTGTCTCGATGCGGTATTGCATTTGCGTCCTGAGGAGTTTCTGTAATGGCAGTGTTCAGTTACACGGGGCTCAATGAGCGCGGGCAGGAAATTAAGGGAGAGATCGATAGCGAGAACGAAAAGATTGCTGTCCGCCAATTACGGGAACAGGGAATTTTTGTCCTTAAGGTCGAACCGCAAAAGCTTGACCTGCGTGAACTTGCTGCCCTGATTTTAAGTTATCTGAAACTGACGCGCTATCTGCCGGTCGGGACCGATGACCTGGTTATGCTCTTTCGTCAGACGGCCCTGATGTTGCGCTCTGGCTATACCCTGGTTACGACCCTCGAAGCCAACATTCATATGGTCAGTAAATTTCGTCTGGAGCGTGCGTTAAGACGCATGGAAGACGGCATTCGCCGGGGGGAAACCTTTAGCAGTCAGTTAGCCAAGGAGAAGGGTATTTTTTCTCCGGTGGTGGCGAACCTGGTCGCCAGTGGTGAGCAGAGCGGCAGTATCGAATCTATTTTAGAACGGTTGGCTGACAGTATGGAGCGCACCAAAGACCTGAAGCGCCAGGTCATGGCTGCCATGTTTTACCCTGGTTTTGTCCTGCTGGTCACCATTGGCGTTGTCATCTTTCTGGTGATGGGGGTTATCCCCCGGTTTGAGAAATTTTTATCGGCTAAGGGGGCGGATATTCCGGCCTCGACCCAGCTGCTTCTCGATATTTCCGATTTTGCACTGACCTATGCAGCGCCTGGCGGCATTGTTGGCGGGGCGCTGTTGTTTGCTATTTTGGCTGCCTATACCACCAAGCCAGGCAAGCGCGTTATTGACCGGGTCTTGTTGGCTATTCCTGTTCTGGGTAAGGCGATTCTTTTTGGTGCCATGGCCCAATTGTGCTGGACCTTGTCGATGTTGCTGGCCAGTGGTGTGACCGTGATTGAATCGTTGCGTATCGGTAGCCGGGTGGTCAGCAATGGAGCCTTAAGTGCCTGTATTGCCGCTTCTGCTGAACAGTTGCTTGATGGGGTCAGCTTGTCGAAATCATTTGAACAGCGCTTGTTACCGACTCTTGTGCGGCATATGGCCGCCGTTGGCGAAAACAGTGGCGAACTGGAAACTGTTATGCATGGCCTTGGGGTGTATTACCAGCGCGAACTGAGCAGTAAGGTCAAGCTGATTGCTGTGGCTATTGAACCAATGCTGATTCTGTGTGTCGGTGGCATGGTGTTTTTTGTTTATTACGCATTTTTTAAAGCCGTATTGGCCGTATCTACCGGAGGTATGTAGTGATGTTGATGTTTTTTACCCGGGGAGCGGTCGTAATTTGCCTGTTAGTGGTTACTGTTTTGCCAGTAGTAGCGGAGGAAGACGCAGGAAAGGTGCAGCGCAATCCCTTTGCTATTACAGAAAAGATGACCATTCCGCAAACCGAACCCGAGCCGGTGAAAGCGGAACCAGTGTTGCCACAACCAGCCCAACGTTTCGCCCGCCAGAAATTACCCAGTTTACCAGAGATGAAAATGCTGGGGCGGATGAAAAATGCCCAAGGCGAAACAGTTGCCTTACTGGAGATAGGACAAAAGCATGTTTACGTTGTGCACGAGGGGGACAATATCGGTTTGTATGAGATTGGTGTTGATGCCGTTGTCCAGATTATCAGTATTGGTCGGCGGGAAATCGTTATTGAATCAGGATCTTTGAATGAACAGCTGGTTGTGCGTTGAGCTTAGCCGCTTTGGGCGGCAGAGATTGCAAGGAGCTGATTTCTGGTCTGACAGTATGGAAAAACCTATAAATTGGAAAGTATTGCCATGAGAAAAGTTGCATTGACATTGGTTTTTGCCTTGGTATTTGGAACTGTGCTGGTAGGAGGCGGGATAACCGGTGTTGCTGAGTCGCGGGCGGCGGTAGCAAAAGACGCTATTGTCGAAGAGGTTGAGTTCCGGGATGCTCAGGTTATGGATGCGGTACGCATTATTGCCGAACTAAGTGGTGTCAATATTGTTGCGACCCAGGATGCCGGTAAGCGGCGCATCAACTTTTATATCCATAATATGAAGGTCAGTCATGTCATCGATAGCCTGTGTCGTATATCGGGTTTGTGGTACCGCTTTCATGAAGAGAGCAACCTGTATGTGGTGATGACGACCAAGGAATACAGTCGCGATATCAAAGTATATCGTGATGAGCCGATCCATCCCTTTCAACTTAAATACCTGAATGTGGCCACTGCTGCCCGCTCGATACAGGACCTGTTCGGGGAGCGTGTCTCCCTGGGGGGGACTGCCAACTGGGACAGCGACAATGGTGATGATTACGAACTCGATGGTGAGTATGACATTACTGATGATGATAATGAAGATAGCAATGATGACAACAGTTCGAATTCAACCACCAGAAAAAGGAGCAGTAGCGATAAAAATGCTACGGAAAAGAGTGAGCTAAGCGCAGAACAGTTGGCTTTGCTGGAGCAGCAGGTCAGAGATCAGGTGAGAGCTGTTTCTGACCGGGTGTTAGGCCAGGTTGTAGAGCGGGATAAAGCTCCCATTTATGTCACTGTTAATCGTTTGCATAACATGCTCTTTGTGCGTACTTCTGATGAGGACGCGGTTAAGGAGATTGCTAAGCTGATCAAAGAATCAGACCGTCAGGTGCCTGAGGTGTTGTTGGAGATGAAGGTACTGGAAATTCAGCTGACCGATTCCTTTGAGTCTGCGTTTACCATTACCTCTATGGCTGGCAGCAGTACCTCCGGGGTGGATGATGGTTTGGCGATTAATCCTTTAAATGCTGCTGCGAGTTCTGTGAGCAGCACCCTGCTTGGTTTGGGAAATTCCGCTTCAGTGACAGATAGTGCCATGACTTTTCAGGCGTTAAGTTCCGACCTGCGTCTACGCTTACAGCTACTACAGGAGGATAACAATATTACCTCTCTGGCAACACCGATGTTACTTGCGGCGAATAACCATCCGGCCAAATTGTTTATTGGTGAAGAGCGGTTGATTACCACCGGTTATGAGGTCAGTTCGACAACCTATACGACCTCTGCCGGTTCTTCCTATGTTGTTTCTTATGCAGTGCCAGAAACAGAAATTCAGGAAATCGGCAATACCTTGACCATACTGCCCTCTATTAATGCCGACCGGTCAGTGGTGATGCGCATTATACATGAAAATAGTTCGGTAGAAGTGGGTGGATCAAATTTATCCCTGGTGGTTGGAGATGATGTTGAAGATGTGACCATCGATTCAGTCAATACCTCGACTCTTTCAGGTACTGTTTTAGCTCAGGACGGCAAAACAGTGGCCATTGGTGGCATGATGCGCACCAGCACCACCGATGTTGAAAGCAAGGTGCCGGTGCTGGGGGACATTCCACTGCTCGGTTTCTTTTTCAAGCAGAAGCAAAAAGCGGAGGTCAAGACCGAATTGGTGCTGCTGATTACTCCCCACGTGTTGAGTGCCCCGGCCGATGGGGAAGAGATCACTAACAGGCGGATGCAGGAATTACGTAGAGACCTGTCCAGTGTTGAAGAGGTACGCCAGACCTCGCTGCTGAAATCCCCTACCCTGAAGGACGATAGTGCCGGCGTTGTTTCAACCCTGGAGCAGAGCTATATCGACCTGATCCACACGGCAACTCAGCAGGCTCGTTTGCCGGTGACGTCCCGACACCGTGATGGTCATGTCTTTCCGGCCCGCATGACAGCACCGGAGCAGGTTGATCTGTTTGGTGATGCAGATTTAACTGCCCAACCGCTGGGTTGCTGGAGTAATGGCTATTACAGTGTTACCGCATTGCGGCTTAAGAACCGGGGTGTTCAGCAGAAGACGGTCAATCCGGGACTGATTCATGGCCACTGGGCCGCTGTGTCGATGGAAACCCAGGTCCTTGGTCCTGCCTCCGCTAAGGATTCAGAAACTTATATCTATCTGGTTTCTGATGGCGACTTTATGGCGGCATTGCAGGGGCTTGTGCCATGACCCCTCGGCTATTCACCCTGTTTTTGACCCTGCTGGTCTGCATTTTGTTGGGTGGCGGGGCAGGGGCTGAAGATGTCCCTGTTGGTGGGACCAGAAGCCAGCAGATTATTATTTTTGCTCCGGATGGCAGCACGCGCACAATCGAAATGACTGCACCAGACGCTAAAACATCCGGTCCGTCCGGCTCAGTAGCACCAGCACCAGATAAAGAAAGTGATGACTTTTTCCATGACAAGGCGATCCGTCAGCGCACGCTTATTAGCGCGCCGCTAGCTCCAGCTTCTGAAGCAGTGGTTACGGAGAAGGTCGAACAACACACTGGCCCCGAAGTGGTTGAAATTAAGAGCGATGATGCCTGGACCTTGAGCCTGGCCAGTGGCTACCGGGTGGATAAGCTGAAATTTAATATTGCCGGTTTGCTTGGCACGCCAAATGTTTTGTCCGAACTGACCTGGACCGACCTTGAGGCTGCTGAGTTCTCCCTTGCTTTTCGCTGGCGCCCTGAGTCCGGCTTTTACCTGCGTGGAGGTATAGATTACGGCTGGATTCAGTCCGGAGATAATCAGGATTCTGATTATTACGGCGATAACCGAACAGAGGAATTTTCCCGCTCTTATTCCGATAGTGACGGCTCACTTATCGATGCCAATGCCGCCATCGGTTACCGGTTTGAGCTGGCTTCTACTTCTAATTTTTTCCGGCTCGGGGTGGCTCCTGTTTATGGCTATTCAGTGCATATCCAGAACTTAAATATGACCGACGGGGTTCAGGTTGTAACCGAAGACGGAACCGGACTCGGCCCGTTTTCCGGTCTTGACAGCAGTTACGATACGCGTTGGGACGGCAGCTTTGTTGGGCTCGATCTGGATCTGGCCCTGGGGACCCGGCATGAGCTGACCTGGAGTTTTGAATATCATTGGCTGGCTTACGAAGCTGAGGCGAATTGGAACCTGCGGTCTGACTTTGATCATCCGGTCAGTTTCCGTCATGAGGCCAACGGCCGTGGCCTGATTGCCCGCACCAGTTATCGTTTTCGTTGTTTTTCCAATGCCTGGCTGGGATTGAACCTGAATTATCGCAAGCTGGAGACGGACAGCGGCTATGACAAAACCTTTTTTGCCGACGGCACTTCTCTGATTGCGCCATTAAATGAAGTGATCTGGGAAAGCTGGTCGGCCGGACTGTCTTTGAGTGTCAATTTTTAACTATTTAAAGGAACAATCATGAACAACACAGCAGAAAAGATCGTCACAGAAACTGCAGTCAACGACCTGTTGATCCCGGTTATGGAGCAACTTGGTCGGGTGGTGCTTGGTAAAGAACATCAGCTTAAACTGGCTTTGACCTGCCTGTTGGCTCAGGGACATTTGCTGATAGAGGACGTTCCTGGCTTGGGGAAGACAGTACTGGCCCATACTTTGGGTAAAACCCTGGGCTTAAGCTACCAGCGGGTGCAGTTTACCAGCGATTTGCTGCCGGGGGATATTATCGGTTGTTCGGTTTATGATCGCGATAAAGGCGCCTTCCATTTTACTGAAGGGCCGGTTTTTACTCAATTGTTACTGGCTGATGAAATTAATCGTGCCACCCCCAAATGTCAGAGTGCTTTGCTTGAAGCCATGGAAGAACGCCAGGTCAGTGCCGATGGCAAAACGCGCCAGTTACCAGCGCCGTTTTTTGTTATTGCAACCCAGAACCCTACCGAACAGCTGGGGACCTTTCCTTTGCCAGAATCCCAGCTGGATCGATTTTTGATGCGGATTTCCATGGGTTATCCGCAGCGCGAGGCGGAATTGGCTTTGCTTAGCGGTGAAGATCGGCGGCATATGCTGGAAGGTCTTGATCCTTTGCTGACAACGGAACAACTACTGGCTCTGCAGCAGCAGGTTATCAAGGTTAAAACCTCATCTGCCGTGCTCGATTATCTGCAGCGGCTGCTCGATTTTACCCGCACTTCCGGTAAGTTTCAGGTTGGTTTGTCAACCCGGGCCGGCTTAGCCCTGTTGCGGGCAGCACAGTCGTGGGCGCTGGTTAATGGACAGGACCTGCTTTTGCCCGGCGATATTCAGGCCGTGCTGCCTTTTGTGGCCGGTCATCGTCTGCAATTGCTCAGCGGTCAGCGGGACGGTATGCGTGTTGCTGAAGAAATTATCAGCCAAGTGAATGTTGATTAATTATGGCGACAGGTACTTTTGGTGATCAGCTGCGTTCGCAGTTGACCATACGCATGTTACAGCAACGGCCGGGACGTATTCGGGTGCGCCTGACTGCCGCCGGTTGGGGTTTTATGGTGCTGATAGTGGTTGGTATGCTGCTGGCTATCAATTTCAGTAACAATCTGATTTTTGCCATGGTGATGTTGTTGATCGCGATTCTGCTGGTTGGTGGTTATCAGACCAGGGCGAACCTGAGTGGCATTCAGTGTGGCGAGTGGACGTGTGAAGCGGTTTTTGCCGGGGACAAGATCTATTATCGCCTGCCGGTCAGTCTGCCTAAGGGGTGGCCGCGTCATGGTTTGCGCGTTCGTGGTGCCGGGGGACACAGTGACGCTGAGCTGTTCCTCAAAAAAGGGGAACGACAGGACATGGTGCTGCGGAGGCCCGCTTTGAACAGGGGACGGATTGCTGGCGGCCGGGCATGGCTGACCAGTTCCTTTCCGCTAGGGTTGTTTGTTGCCCGTTTACGTACTAATGATCTGCCTGAATGCCTGGTCTATCCGACACCCCAGGGGGCAGAAGTATTGCCGGATCAAAAGCTTGGTAGTGATGCCCACCTGCACAGTGAATCCGATAATTTTGCAGATTTAAAGCGTTACGCACCGGGTGATCCCCTGACGCATATTTCGTGGCGCGCTTTTGCCCGCTTTGATGAGCTGTATACCAAGGAATTTGATGGCGCTAAAGGGGAACCGGCACGCTGGTTGCGTTGGCAGGATGTTGCTGCGCCTGGAACGGAAGAAAAGCTTCAGCAGCTGTGTCGCTGGATGCTCGATTGTCAGGCTCAGGGACGTGAGTTTGGCCTGGAACTGCCTGGCCAGATGATTGCGCCGGGGCAGGGGCATCGCCATTTACAGGAGTGCCTTCAGCTTCTGGCTGAGTCTGAAGGAGGCGTGTCATGATCAGTCGTTTAGCGCGTAGTGCTGTCATGCTGACCCTGCTGTTGGCTGCGGCCCCGAGTCTGTTGCGCTTACCTTTCTGGGTGGCTGCTTTAGTGCTGATTGGCGGAGGACTCCACTTTACCCGGAACCATTATAACCAGTGGGTTGCCAAAGGGCTTAACGTGGTGTTGCTGGGTGCTGCTATGGCTGGAATCTTAACCAGTTTTGACAGCTGGTTCAGTGGCGATGCCGTGCTTAGCTTTTTTATTGTTGTGGTGGCACTCAAGTGGTCGGAGTCAAAGACCCGGCGCGATTATCTGCTGCTTATTTTTGCTGCAGTTATTATGGCCGCCATCGGTACTTTGTATTGGGAAAATCTTCTCAATATGCTGCATATGCTGGTGGTTATCCTGTTGTTAACCTTATCCCTGGTGGCTTTGCACAGTGAACGTGGCAGTGCTTCACCCTTTATGCTGCGGCGCGGTATTCAGCTGTTTGCACTGGCTTTTCCGCTGATGATGCTGCTGTTTGTTACCTTTCCGCGTATTCCCGGACCATTGTGGGATTTAGGTATCGCCTTTGGCTTACCAGTCAAAATTATGCTGGAAAAGGGGGACGGTGACTTTGGCAAAAGTACCTCGTTGTCGCCACGTGGTTTTCGCCGTAATACCCAGCAAAATGGCAACGTTCTGGTCGCTGAATTTGAAGGGCCGCCACCATTTAAAAGTCAACTTTACTGGCGTGGCCCGGTTTATTACGAATATGACGGTGAAAACTGGACCCTGCCCGATGGCTGGGATGATCGCGATTATCTGTTGCGACATAAAATTCGCAATAAGCTGCATCATGACCAGGTGCTGCACGAGCGGAGTAACCCGGTCCGTTACACAGCCCGGGTCATGCCCAATGGTGGGCGCTGGATGTATGCCCTCGATTTCCCCGGTGCCCCGGCCCCTGAGACGTTTATCTCTGAAGATTTTCAGTTGCTCAATATCCGCACATTGAATAGTGGGGAGCCCAAATACGAACTGTTCTCTTACCTTGACTATCAAGCTGGTAAAAAACTGAAAACAGAGATGCGCGAACGCGCTCTTTCCTGGCCAGAGGGGACTAATCCGCGGTTGCGGCAATTGGGTGAGTCTTTGGCCGCTAAAGGATTATCCGCCGATGAGATCATCCTTGAGCTGATGACAATATTGCGTACCGGTGACTATGTTTTTGATCCGACCCATGCCGTCAGTCCTGGTGATGATGCTCTTGACCGTTACTTTTTTGATGAGAAAAAGGGCGGTAGTGAATATCTCGCTGGCAGTGTGACCATGGCCTTGCGTGCCGCTGGTGTGCCTGCGCGCCTGGTCAGTGGTTACCGCGGCGGAACGATTATCGCCTTGACTAATTTTGTCATTGTCAAGCAGGGGGATGCTCATAATTGGGTTGAAGCGTGGGACCGTGACAAAGGCTGGCATCGGGTTGAGGCCAAAGACATTGTTGTTACTCCCGAAAAAGCGCAAGCGATTAATAAGAAAAATGCTGCTCAGAATAAACCGCAGCAAAGTGTTGCTATGAAACAGGAAGACCAGCAGGCGGCAGCTAATAACATCAACAAACAGGAAGAGGCTAAAGTCGAGCAGAAAGATCCTGAACCGCAACAGCAGGAGTCTTCAGGATATAAATTGCCGAACCTTCTTAACCTGTTTGCGGATCTGCAGAAATGGGTCATTAACTATGATCCCGATCGCCAGATGAAACTGCTTAAAGGTGCCGGAATGAAAAATGGCAACTGGGTCGACCTGCTGTTGTCAGCGGCCAGTGGTGTCGGTGCTATGGGAGCTTTTTATCTGTTGGTCGGTTGGCTCCGGCAACGGCGTCAACGCGATCCGGTGGCTATCAGCTGGCAGCGTTTCTGCAAGCGCCTGGAAAAATTTGGGCTGAGCCGCCATAGCTACGAATGCCCGCGCGACTTTTTGCAGCGTATTCAGATTGAAAAACCGGAATTGGCGACTGCCAGCGCCGATATTATTGAGCGTTATATTGCTCTGCGCTATGCGCCTGACCCCGGGGGCATTACGGCCCCATTGTTCAAGCGTCAGGTCGAACGTTTTATTTCCATGACGTAAGGATGTCTTATGAAAAAGCTGATTCTATTTATGATGATATGGCTGCTGTGCCTGGCGGGTTCGGCTATGGCTGTGCAACAGGTTACAGAAGATTATGGTCCGGTGGTGGAACAGATTACAGAGCGGGCCGAGCGTGCTGTGGCCAACTATAATCCGGCCGAAGGTGTCATGGTGGGTAACGAGTTTTCGCGTTTGTATTTTGATGTGTTCGAAACTGCCGGGATGGAATTTACCCTGGGCCTGAAAGATAACGCTTTCATGCTCGAGATCGAATCGGGATTCAGTCAAATTACGAGCCAGGCTATGCGCGGTGCGCCCAAGGAGGATATTGAAAAATCCTGGGCTGAGTTAAAGAAGAATCTCGACTATGCCGTTGAACATTATTCTAACAGCGATGGCACCGGGTTCTGGGGACAGGTTGTGCAGAGTTTCTTTATCCTTTTCCGTGAAGGGATGGAGGCGATGCTGGTGGTTGCTGCCCTGGTGGCATATTTACGCCGGTCCGGTTTTCCCGACAAGATCAAGGTCATCTGGTATGGCGTTGGTCTGGCTTTGGTGGCCAGTGTTGGCATGGCGTGGTTGCTGGGCGTGTTGATCAGTGCCAGCGGTGCCAGTCAGGAGGCCCTGGAAGGGGGCACCATGCTGTTGGCGGCTGTGGTGCTGATCTATGTCAGTTATTGGTTAACAGCCAAACGCAGTGCTGATCGTTGGCAGGCCTTTATTAAGGATCAAATGGATGAAGCCTTAAGCAAGGGCAGTTTGCTGGCCCTTGGTTTTATCGCATTTTTAGCAGTTTTTCGCGAAGGAGCAGAAACCATTCTTTTTTACCAGGCTTTAATGGGCGGTACGACAGCTAACCACCAGGCCATCTGGGTCGGTATGGCGATCGCTGCCGGAGGGCTTCTTGTCATCTATCTGCTGGTGCGCGTGCTGTCGGTGCGCTTGCCGTACGGGATGTTTTTTGCCGCCACCGCAGTGCTGTTGTTCGGCATGGCTTTTGTCTTTGTCGGCCAGGGAATTATGGAATTGCAGGTCAGCGGCCTGATTCCGACCAACCGGATTGATGGTTTACCGATGATTACCTGGCTGGGAATTTTCCCGACCTTTGAAACCCTGGTTGGTCAACTGATTGTTTTGGCTATGCTCCCCATAGGTTGGCTGGTGATGAAGTTTAAATCCAATAAAGATGTTCCGCAACCGGTTGCTGGATAATGTTTGCTAACTCTATGCAACGGAGGCGTTGGTTATGAACCAGGTGCTTATGGCGCTACTGGCTATGATCGGGTCTGCTTCTGTCTATTACGCGGATGTTCCGGAAAAGATGCAGGCTTTGTTTGATGACAGTGTTGAGTCTGCCCAGATGGTTTGCACTGCTGGCGACCTCCATTCTATGTCGGTCATGCTCGATGCGACTTATGTCATGGACCGCAGGTTGCCTAAAGAGAAAGATTTTGCAGCATGGATGGAGCGTTCGTTTAAAGAGAACAATGTCAAGTCGCTGTTGGTTGATCAGTGGGGGGAACCCTATATCTATACGGTAACAGCCAATCGGCGTAAGTATCAGATTCGAAGTGCCGGACCGGACATGGAACTGAATACTGATGACGACCTGGTAAAGAGTGGTCCTTAACGAAATATGAAAAGTAAAACAGAACGTTAGTGGAGGTTTCTGTGGGAAGAATATTTAAACGGGCACTGGTGGTTGATGGTGGTTATCAAATCCGCCAGGCCGTGGTGGTCATTATATCGAATCTGCTGATTGCACTGGGTGTGGCAGGGCTGTTGACCTGGTTTTACCTGATGGAGTGGGATGGCTCTATTGCCTACAACCATGATCATGTTGCCCCGGTGTTACTTGCTGGTGTCGTAATTTTTGTTGCTATCGCCGTACCTTTTTTCAGCTTTCGTCGCAGTCGGGAACTTGCGGGGATGATGAAAAAGATGAAGTGGTTACTCGATGACGCTGCAGCAGGGAAGCTGCCGGAGCAGCAGGTGCGCTTTCGGCGCAGCGATTATTTTGGTCATCTTGCGGAACCATTAAATAAATGTTTTGAACAGATTCGTCAGCGCCAGGCCGGTGTTGATGCATGTTATGCGGATGAGCTCTCAGCTATACGTGAGTTGCTGATATCCGGAGGGGATTACAGTCAGGTGGTAGAGCGTCTGGACCGCCTGATTGAACAATTGAAAAGTAAATGAGCGGACCAATGGCACGCTTCAGTGTAAATGCCGGAGCGTTAATCCCTGAATGAAACAGCAATGTGGAGGAGAAAAATGAAACAGAGGAAGATATGGTGGCTGACCGGAGCGGTTGTTCTGGTGGCCATTGTTATTAGCGGTATGCTGCTGAGCAAGAGTTCGGCTTTACGCAACTACTTGATGGAGAAAAAGGTGAATAATGTTCTGGCTGATTATGCCGAGAATGTTGTGCACGCAACCTTGACAACCTTCATCAGTGATGTCGAGGTTCTTGAAAGTAAAATTGCAGCACTTAAGGATGATCGTAGTGATGACGCTGTCGCTGCTGCAGCTCAGGCGTGGCGTAATGCCAGGAACCAATGGCAAAAAGCCCGTTCCTTCTTTTACGGGCCGGGAGTTTACTACGATTTTAATCGTAAGATCAGTACTTTCCCCATCGACCGACCTTTGATTGATCATGTCGTTAGTGAAATTGAGGCGGGCGATTTTGAATTGAGTTTTACTAATATGCGGCGCTTTACTCGTGGTACTCAACGCGGTTTGCTGGCTATCGAGTATCTGCTCTTTAAGGATGGTAAGGCCCGTTCTGCCACCAATTTGAGTGATGCCGAACAGACTTATCTGGCTATGGTGTCTAAGGTGTTGCGAGCTCAAACCCTCGATTTTTCGGCGGCCTGGTTTGGTACCGCAAGCCTGAGCCCTGCCGATCAGCAGTTGGTGCAGGAAGCGGGTAGCCCCAAGCGCGCAGCTTTCGCCGATGAATTCAGTCATCCTGGCACTTCGCAGAGCCGATATTTCTCCTCCTCCGTGGTTCTGCAAGATATTTTTGGTGAGCTTGATGCTTCGATTGGTGATGTGTGTGCAGTGATCACCGAGGATATTGGTTCGGATGATTTTTATGCCGGTGAAACCTGGTTCAGTAATAACCGGCTTGATGATTTGCTCTTTGCTTTGAAAGGCGCAGAAAATGCTTTCTTTGGTGGTGAATCCGGACATCGTAAAACCGCTGTAGCGGATCTTGTTGAAGCTCATGATGAGTTACTGAAAAAGCAGATTGAGATTGCTTTTGTTCAGGCTCAGTCGCAATTAAAGCAGGCCGGATCGGTCTCAGGAAAAGATCAGGATCTCGCTTTGCGCAAGGCTGAGGTGTCGTGTAATGCTTTGCTTGATAAAGTGAATTCCGCTGTTTTGCCGGTGGTTCTTGATCCGGTAACACGGCCGTATGCCGCGTATGGGCGTTAAATAATAATTGCAACATAAGGAGATACAGATGTTAGTCATTAAGCATCTCAAACGATATAGAATTCAATTTGGTATGGTTGCCGTACTTGTTATCGCCCTGATCATGGCGGGGGATTATCAGGACCTTTCTGCTCATAGTTCGGCAGGACTTGTTCCTCAGGGGCTTTCCGAAGAATATTATACTGGTGGTAAGACGGGAACCGTTTTCACCACGACGACTCGCGGTTTGGAATTTCCGTCACCTGCTATTGAGGCCGATCCTAAATTGCAGGCTATGTTTGACGAAGGTGAAGCTCTTTTTGAGGCCGATTATGTCACCGATAGTGAAGCTCCTTTTGGCGGTCTTGGCCCAATCTATAACAAAACATCTTGCTTAAACTGCCACCCGAATTACGGTCGTTCAAAGCGTACCGGCGATTTTAGACAAGAATATGGCAATGGTTATCTTGCTCTGGTTTCTACCCCTGAAGGTAAGATAGCTGATGGCTACCTGTTTATGCTCCAGACCATGGCCGCACCTCCGTTTAAGCCGCTAGCCAGCGATGTGAAGATTACCTGGCATGAATTTACTGATGAATTCGGCAATAAATACCCGGATGGGACCCCCTATAATGCCGGCACCGAGTATGAAGGTTCGCTGTCCTATCCGACCGCAGATATTGTTGATCCTCTGATTCCTCTTCCTGAAGGTTATCGGGTTCATATTGAAGGAACCATCGGTATTTTTGGTACTGGTTTGGTCGATGCTATCACGGATGCTGACATCGTTGCTGAATATGAACGTCAACAGCAAGCACCCGGGCCGATTAAAGGACGTTTAGGGCGCTGGGTTAAAGAGGTCCATGATGGTAAAAAGCATGTCGGTCGCTTTACCTGGCACAATACCCGGGCAACGCTGCAGAATGGGCCTGGTTTTAATGGGTCCTGGAGTGTTTTTAACCTGATTCGTGAAGACCGTCCTAACCTTTTTGCGACTCAGAAGTGGATCGATAAGCAAAAAGAACTCGGTTTTGATGTGTCTTCCTTAGAGGGAAAACAAGCCATTGAGCGGACTAAAGAGGAGACGGACAATCTGATGATGTGGCACCGGGGTCTGGGGGTTCCTGCAGCACGTAACCTGGATGATCCTGAGGTTAAACAAGGTCGTGAATTGTTTACAGAGCTTGGTTGCACCGAGTGCCATAAACCGAACTGGACAACCGGAAAAGACGAATTTATTCCGGCCTATTCTCATCAGAAGATCTGGCCTTATACGGATCTGCTGATGCATGACATGGGTGAGGTTAATCATGGTTTTACCCCGTATTTTAAAACAGCTCCTTTGTGGGCAAGGGGATTAATGAAGAACGCCGTCGATCATACCGATATGTGGCATGATCTGCGGGCCCGTAATTTTGAAGAGGCTGTCCTGTGGCACTTTGGCGAGGGTGCACAAGCGCGCGAGGGATTTCGGAATCTTGATGCCAAGGAACGTCAGGCTGTTATCAGTTTCCTAAAAGCAATATAACAGGGAGACCGGGCCTGCTATGGTAGGCCCGGTCCTCGCTCATATTACCCACTTAAGCATAACCTCCGGGAGTTATTCATGTGTTAAAATGGTTGATTTATTCTCATATTTTTGGTGCTTTATTTGCTCTTTGTGGTGCGACGCTCTGTTTTTTACAGGCTATGGGGGTCGCCCTGCCATGCGTATCTAGCGGTTGCCAGCTTTATCAGGGATACGAAATTGCAGGTATTCCCATCGATATGATTGGTGGCCTCGGTTTTCTGCTCCTCTTTGTTCTGCACTTGGAACGATATATTCAGCGCGAGTTGATTCCTTTTTGGTCGCTCATTGTCCTTGGAGGTATCGTTTTTGATGCTGGTTTACTCGGTTATCAGATTCTTTACTGGCGCTGTACTGTCTGCTTGATAGTTGCGCTTTTCTTTGGTCTTTCAGTGGTCGGTTTAGTTAAAAGGAAAGAATCTAATTCTGTCTTGTTAGCACGAGCTTTGAAGGTCTGGGGAGTCATGCTCGTGGTTGTTTGTGTCCTGTTTGCTAAAGATAGTCTGTTAACTCCCGCTAGCTTATCTGGTGGAACTAGCTCAGAATTACAGGTGTTTTTCTCTCCGACGTGTCCGACCTGCCAGACCGTTGTTAATGATCTTCTAGATCGCTATAGCGATTTGGAGCGCATTACTCTGATTCCTGTGGCCAAGAATCATGAAGATGAAGAACGTCTGGCTAAAGTTATGGGAAGCGAAGCCCTTGAGGCAGATGATATCAGGTCGTTGTTCGATAAGGGTTTGGTTCAGGCTAGTGATTTGACCTGGCGAGATCAGTTGTCTCTGGCTAAAAATAAGATGATTGTCGCTTCTTTAGGTGCTCGCTCGGTCCCTTTGGTCGTTACTCAACAGGTTATCGCTGATCGTCGAACAACGCAGTTCCCCTGGCATCAACAATCACAATCTTCTTCTTTACAAGAGACCCTTGAAGGGTGTGGTTTTAGTAATAATGAGTGCCCAGAATTTCCTTTGTAGTATGCTTGAGGCTGAGACGACCAGGGAGTTGCAAATTCAAATGAGTAGCTGCTTCGTTACTTGATGACGCAGCTACTCGTTAAATTAAAATTGATCTGCCAAATTCTACAATTTAAATCAGACAGGCCTTAAAGCCTTTATTCAGAAAGTCCCGATCAAGGTTACGACCGATAAAGATCAGGTTGTTAATCCGTTCTTCATCTCCCCAGGGACGACCAAAATCACCGTCGACCATGCTGTGAATCCCCTGAAAGATAAAACGTTCGGCATGATCCTTGATGCTTAAAACACCCTTCATACGAAGGATATCTCTGCCTTGGGCAGTGAGCAGGATCTGCATCCAGGTTTCAAGAACTTCGAGCTTTAAATCCCCAGGAATACTGATACCGACAGATGTGATCTCGTGGCTATGATGGTGGTGGTGATGGATGAATTCACGCATGCAGACTGGTTCTAGAGTTGTCTCTTTATGGGTCATAGTGGCAGCATACTTTTTAGGAAGGCGTTGGGTTACCAATGCATAAAGGCCGGCTTTACGAATATGGAGCTGAAAGGCTGTTGCTTTGTCATCCAGCATCAGGCGATTCAGGGTTAAGCCGGGTTCGATCTTTTCGTTGGGATGAACCAGATCTTCTGCCTCGGTAAAAACACTATCTGCAGTTTTTATGACCGACTCAGGGATTTCTGTATGGTTGCCAAATACCGGCACCAGAGCGACATTAAGGAACTTTTCGGGGCCGGGCTGAAAGAGCCATTGGTGATCCCTTGCAGTAAGGTCATATAACCCGATCCAATCGAAAGAATGGTCAGGTTCAAGAAATTCGGGGTTAAGAGAGAGAGCTTTTTCAACTTTAAAGCCACCCTGATTCAAGATTTTGTCCATGTCGATAGTGGCATTTTCCGTACGGTGGACAGATGCGACGGCATTAAGTCGTTGAATCCATTCTTCCAGGTGATTTACGGCGGCCTCCTCAACCAAGTCGATTTTGTTAAGTAGAATAACGTCGGCAAAGGCAATTTGTTCTTTGGCTTTGTCGTCATCGTTAATATGTTCTTCAATAAACTTGGCATCGACGACCGTGACTACAGCATCCACACTGAACGAGTCGCGCAGACTTTCTTCAAGAATAAAAGTTTGTACCACCGGGCCGGGATCAGCAAGACCTGTAGTTTCTATGACCAGGTAGTCGAATTGTTCACGGCGCTGTATGAGGTCGTTCAGAATACGGATTAAATCTCCGCGGACTGTACAGCAGATGCAGCCATTATTCATTTCAAAAATTTCTTCATCAGCACCAATGACAAGATCATTATCGACGCCAACTTCGCCAAATTCATTTTCGATAACAGCAATGCGCTTACCGTGATTTTCCTGCAGTATGCGGTTAAGCAGGGTCGTTTTTCCTGAGCCAAGAAAGCCAGTTAAAATGGTGACCGGAATTTTTTGAGCAAGGGGCTTTTCTATAGGGGCATGAGCGGACATGTTGGTCTCCTTTATATGTTTTTAAAACGTTATAATATAACAAAAAGCATATAGCCGAAAAGAGACCTGGCAATAATTGTTAGTTGAAAACCGGATTTAAAACAGAATATTGACGATTCACCGGGGCAGGGGCGGCAGAAAAGAAACAGCAGCTTCTGACGCTACAGAAGCTGCTGTTGAAAATAGTTGGACGAGATGAGTTGCTTTAAATAACAATTAGAATTCGAGAGCTAACAGTCCGGTGACAGTGTCGGCTTCGGTATCGTCATAGTTTTCATCGTGAGCGTATTCAAAGCTGAGGCTCAAACCGTCAATCAGATCAACGCCGCAAGCAGCCATGTAGCGTTCTTCGGCCAGGCCGATTTCTTCAGCTTCGTCGGTTCCCTGGTAACCAACAGCAACAAAGGCACCTTTGTCTGCCACTTCGAAAGCATAGCTCAGCTCAACATTGAAAGCACTTGGTTCGTCATTTGTTGTTTCACTGTAATCATCATCGAGAACCGCTACGTATTCACCAATTAAAGTAAAGTCAGCCATACTTGCAACCACGCTGAGGGTTGCACCAGCACTTGGATCAGCTTCTTCGATATCTTCAAAGGCTCCCGCTGAAAGGATGTTGCTGATGTAGCCGGCATCAACGGCAACGGCAAAGCTATCTGACTCAAAGGCGTAACCAAGACCGATACCAAAGCTGTTGATGTTGTCATCCTCGGCATCGTCATCGACACCGTTAAAGATATAGGCGCTGGCGCTGAAACCATTTGCGCTATAGCCAACGACAGCAGAGCCTTCGCTGGTTTCAGCAAGATCCTGAGTCAGAGGATCACTGACCATGGATGTTTCAAAAACACCGAACGGAACATAAAGGCGACCAACGGTCAGGCTGAGCCCTTCTTCCGTATCACCAAAAACGATACCGCCTTCGTCAAGGCCAAATGAGTCCTCTTCACTGTCCCAGGTCATAACGCCAAAAGCACTGATGCTATCGCTTAAGGTGACGTCGATACCCAGATCGAACGTGGTCAGATCAATATCTGATTCTGTGGCTTCTTCGCTGTCGCTGTAAAAAGCTTCGGCCTCGATAGCACCGGAGATCTCAACATTCTGGAACAGACCGCCTTCTAGGGCGTCTTCAACCTTGTCCAGACGTTCGGTCAGGGCCATATTGCTGTCTGCCCAGGATGAGCCGCAGATCAGGGTAAACATGAGCAGGGTAAATGCAATTTTTTTCATAAAGTACCTCTTGTAAAAAAATAATGGGGAAAAGATTTAATAGAGGGGGAATCTAAGGCCTATTGAGGTAAAAATCTGTGACCGAAGTCACATTTATGTAAAATTGAAAATTATTTTCATTTAGGCGCTTGTTGGGATGAGTTTAGTAAGAAGAGAGTGAGTTCTACAGATAAATGGGAATTAAAAGGCGGGTGTTTTTATTTATATAGATTGGTGCAGATTATTTCGTCCTTAAAAAACGAAAAGACCCAAACAGAAATACTCTGCCCGGGTCTTTTTTCTTTATGTCTTTTTTGAGTTATTCTGTTGTTGCAGATAACATTTCCTGTTCAAACAGCTCAATTTCTTTTCTCACCAGTTCCAGCGCCTTGTTTTTTGTCTCTTCAATCGGTGGTGTCAAGCCAATTGCCAAGGGCTCTCCGGTCTGCCCGGGATCAATCGTAATGGCGATCAAGCGAACATTCGGAGTTTTGCCCATCAGGTTAAACCAATCGAGCAGATCTTTTAGCCCTGTTTCATGAGCGGTCATGGTACGTGGATACTCACTTGAATATTGTGGCTGTACTATTCTGATTGAGCCTGGCTCGTCAGGAAATGTCGCCGCATCAATAACCACAATGCGATCGGCTTCCTGCATTTGTTCGAGTAGGAAAAAAGCCCCGGTTCCGCCATCAAGGCAGGTAACGAAATCGGGTAATTCTTCTTTTTCAAGCTGTTGTACTACGTGAACACCAACCCCTTCATCACCCATGACCAGGTTGCCGATGCCAAGTATCAGAAGTTTCTTGTCTGTTGTGTTCATACGTTTTTATTCTCTTTTGTTTTTCCCGGTGTAAAGTCGTCATCGCTGACACATTGGTTGCGATTTTCTTTGAATTTATTACCGCTGACCATAGAGGACACTTCACCCCTACCTTCGACAAAATCACCATAGAGGACAATGTAGACATGAACAATGGCAAATATAATGAACAGCCACATGATCAGATGGTGAATGGAGCGCACCGGAAATTCACTGCCAGCTAATGTGTTTACCCAGGTAAACATTTGTGGTAACCAGGATTCACTCATGGAGGCATAAAGGGCAAAACCGGTTGCTGCCTGGACAAGTGACAGCACGAACAGACCTAGATAAGAAACCATAGCCAGGGCATTATGGCCGATGACTTCTGGAGCATGCAGCTTGATCAGAAGTATCTCGGCCATAATCATGCCATAAATTTCTTTCCAGTGCTTTTTCGTGATCGGGAAGTAACCCATGATGCGGGCATGACGATTACCGGCAATACCCCAGTAAAACCTGATAATCAAGTTGAAAAAGAACAGGTTTCCGAATGCTATATGGGTAAAACGAACGATACCAAACCAGTACGCATGAGAGGCTTCATTAGTATAAAACAGCTCTTGCGGGGCACCAATAAGATACCCTGTGATACACAGAACCAGAATGCAAAGAGCATTAAGCCAATGAAAAATACGGACTGGATATTCCCATACATAGACCCGATGGTAGCACATCGGCCTGGCTGATTTATTCTCTGCGACACTCATAAGCTACTCCACTTTAATCTGGGAGATATGGTTACCATCCGGATCATGCAGATGCACTGAACAGGAGATACATGGATCAAAAGAGTGAATGGTACGAATAATCTCCAATGGTTGTTCAAGGTCATGAACCGGGGTGCCGATCAAGGATGCTTCATATGCTGAGTGAAGTCCGTTCTTATCCCGTGGCGATGCATTCCAGGTACTAGGAACAACCATCTGGTAGTTCTTGATTTTACCATCTTCAATTTTAATGTAGTGAGCCAGGGCTCCACGTGGTGCTTCAGAAAGGCCAACCCCTTCACAGTTCTTCGGCCATTTTTCCGGTTCCCACATGTCAGCATTAAAGGTCGAGGTCTCACCAATTTTTACCTGTTCCATCAGCTCGTCGTAGAACTCTTTTAACCAGTGAACTACCAGCTTGCTTTCCAGGGCACGTGCTGCGGTGCGACCCAGAGTAGAGTACATGGCTTCCATAGGGATGTTCAGCTTGCCCAGGGTGTCGTGCATAAGTTCTTTAACATCAGTGTTGCCGGACGCATAACCGACGATCATTCGCGCTAGTGGACCCACTTCCATCGGTTTATCATTCCAGCGCGGCGTTTTGATATAGGAGTACTTATTACTGTTTTCCAGGGTCTTGATCGGTGGTTTCGGTCCCGTATAGTTGATGTTGGTTTCCCCATCAAATGGATGCAGGCCGACGTCATCCCCAGCGTTATAAGAGTACCAGGAATTATTGATGTATTCTTTAATCTCATAAGGATTAAGAGCATCAACCGGATGGACGGTCGACAGGTCGCGATTCAGTACGACACCACGCGGGAATTTAAATGATTCCGGATGGGCGTAGCCGCGGGTTGGAATGTCACCGTAGCAAAGATAATTTTCGAGGCCTCCACCGATGGCTCCCCAATCTTTGTAGTACCCGGCAATAGCGAGAATATCCGGGATATAGATATTTTCGATAAATTCGATGGCTTCGTTGATAATGCGACCAACAAAGTTCAGTCGTTCACTGTTTATGGCATTTACTTCGTCAACATTGATGGAACATGGCATGCCACCGACAACAAAGTTAGGATGAGGATTCTTCCCTCCGAATACGGTGTGAATCTTAACAATCTCTTTTTGCCATTCCAGAGCTTCCAGATAGTGGGCAACGCCAATCAGGTCAACCTCTGGTGGTAACTTGTACTGTGGGTGGCCCCAATAACCGTTAGCGAAAATGCCAAGCTGGCCTGATTCAGCAAACTTTTTCAGTCGCTCTTGAACTCCTGCATAGTAGGCCGGACTATTTTTAGGAGATTTGGATATCGATTGGGCAATCGATGCTGTCGCCTTGGGGTCGGCTTTGAGCATGTTAATGACATCAACCCAGTCAAGGGCATGGAGATGATAAAAATGGACCACATGATCATGGAGGTGCAGGACACATTCCATGATATTCCGGATAATTTCGGCTGTTTTGGGGACATTAATACCAATTGCCGCTTCAACCGCTCTGACACTGGTCAGTGAATGGATACTGGTACAGACGCCGCAGACACGGCCAACAATGGCCCAGGCATCGCGGGGGTCGCGGCCAATAAGAATTTTTTCCAGCCCCCTGACCATGGTGCATGAACTGAATGCATCAGTAATGATGCCATCGTCTACAACCGCCTCAACTCTTAAGTGACCCTCAATACGGGTAATCGGATCAACAACTATTCGTGGCATGGCTTATCCTTTATTCTTGGTCGTCAGTATCATTTTTTCGATCGGCGATTATTTCATCAATCAACTTTTTCTTACGAATGTTGGTTGCTACCGCGTGGGCGCCAACACTGGCAACTGTGACAGCCGTTGCTGCAACACCAATCGCATCAGCGGTTGATTCAATACCGAACCCGGGGAAGTGGGGGAGGTGTTGATAGAACGGACCATTATCCCAGAAGCCTTCTTCACTACAGCCAATACAGCCATGACCTGACTGAATCGGGAAGCTGACACCTTCGTTCCATTTGGTTACGGCACAGGCATTGTAGGTGATTGGCCCACGGCAGCCCATCTTGTAGAGACAATAGCCTTTGTTGGCATTTTCATCATCAAAGCTCTCGACAAACAGACCCGCGTCGTAATTAGGCCGGCGATAGCAGGTATCATGAATCCGGCGACCATAGAATTCGCGCGGACGGCCAAGGCTATCGAGTTCAGGAGTTTTTCCAGTAACAACCATATGGGTGACAACTGCAGCCATGACATCACCAATAGGAGGACAGCCTGGAACCTTGATGACGGGTTGATGAAGCAGTTCATGAATGGGGGTGGCACCAGTAGGATTTGGGTGAGCGGCCTGAACGCAACCGTTGGCAGCACAGGAACCCCAGGCAATGATAGCTTTTGCATCGTGAGCACATTCTTCCAGAATCTCGATAGCCGTGCGGCCACCGATCATACAGTAGACGCCCCCATCGGCAACCGGTACAGCACCTTCCACCATAAGAATGTATTCGCCCGGGTAGTTTTTGATGGTGTCCTCAAGGCATTTTTCCGCTTGATGGCCAGAGGCCGCCTGGAGAGTTTCAGTATAATTGAGGGAGACTGTATCAAGGAGGATATCAGCAACAATAGGATGGCCAGAACGCAGGAAGGATTCGCTGCAGCAGGTACATTCTTGAAAGTGGAGCCAGATGATAGGTGGTCTTGATTTCGTTTCGAAAGCTTCGGCAACCTTGCCAACAGCTGATAATTCGAAACCTGCAGTCATGGCAGCAACACCGCACAGGCGCATAAAATCACGGCGACTGTACCCTTTAGCCTGCATCGTTTCCCAAATCGTTGGTCTTAAACGATCCACAGCGTCCTCCTTTTTAAGCCTTGAGTGAATAGATGTGACGGGTCTAGCTAGTTTTAATCCGGAAACGGCCCTTTTCCGCCGTGGCTGTGTCAATCTGCGGGCTTCCTTGTGCGGCGTAAAGTACTGCGCCTCCGCTCAAATATTTGTTTTCCTTGATCTGGCAAAAAATTGCATCTTTCCAAATCAGAAACTGACCAGTTTTAATTAAAATTTCCGGATGGCAACGAGCTAAAGTGATTTAATACAAAAGTTTAGCAAAAAAAATTAACAATCTGGAGATTCCAAAGAAGATTAAATGTATTTTTTTTAACAATTTGTATTGTTAACTTATTTCGTATTCTTTTCAAGCGTTTATTTCGTCTGTCGTGATAAAAAATTAATGGGAGTTTCTCGACCATTAACAAAGCAGTATTGTTGGACCAGGCCGGGGCTATTTATTGTCTAATACTGCATCGACATAGAGTGTGGTTAGGATAATAATTTTATGAGACTGTAGGGGGGCTGGTTGGTTCCTGCATAGATACAAACAAAAAAAGCACCTTGCTGTTACCAGCAAAGTGCTTATATTTTTGGTGGGCGAAGAGGGGCTCGAACCCCCGACATCCTGCTTGTAAGGCAGGCGCTCTCCCAGCTGAGCTATTCGCCCTGAGAATTTTTTAAATGGCGGGGCTGACGGGACTTGAACCCGCGACCTCCGGCGTGACAGGCCGGCGTTGTAACCAACTCTACTACAGCCCCGTAAGGTCTTTCTCTCTGATGCGGAGCGAACACTACACTAATGATTTTTAGACTGCAACAAAAAAATTCCATTATTTTTAAAAAAGTTCATTTTTTATATTTGTTGACCAAAATCATTCTGTAGAGGTGTTCATAATCTCCTGTTTGAGTTGTAAAAATTCTTCTTTGGTTATGAGCTCATCATCCAGCAGTGCTTTGAGCTCAGAAAGGCTGTTTAGCGGGTTCGGCTTACTCATTTCAAGCTGCTTGATGTCGTTGCCATGCTCGTCGATAAGTACCGGGGTCGATGCCTGCTCTCTGTCGTTGCCAACTCGAAATGAGGCTATGCCACCCAGTAGACTTACTTCGACTGAGCGTCCACGCAGGGCCGGGTCGTTCATCATTGCGAAGATTTTGCGACTATTGTTTTTAATTCGTTTGTAAAAATACCATGCAGATAACGCAATCAGCAGTAACCCTCCTGCCAATAACAGCCACCGGATGTCATACAGGCTTTTTAAAAAAACAACGGTCATCCCAAGGCCAACGATCAACAATAGGTGCATGATCAAGATGATATAGCCTATGGCGACGCCACTGAAAATCGATTTTGTTTGTGCATTGTTCTGTTTCATATAACCCTCTCTTGGGCTGAGAATAACATAATCAACATATAAATCGTTTATTTTGTTGTTGTCCTATCGCAGCGCAAGAATCCTTTCTGTTAAACTGTTCTTGTACTATGCATAGTTTTCGAAAGGAGAGTTTTATGACATTTCCTGTAACGATATTTTATGATGGTAGTTGCCGTATTTGTTCTGCCGAGATGGATAAATATCGCCAAGCTGACCATAATGATAAGCTTGTCTTTGTTGATATCAGTGCCGTAGATTTTGATGCAACTTCTTACCGGAGGACTCAAGATGAATTTATGGCGCGACTGCATGTCAAGGATGCTGAGGGTGTTTTTTATACTGGAGTCGATGCCTTTATGGCTATTTGGCAAGCTTATCCGGAATGCTCAGTGTATCGGCTACTAAGTGCGACTATTGGTCTTCCCGGGGTTAATTTATTTTCCCGGGGGGCTTATGCTATGTTTGCACGTTATCGTCATTTGTTACCTAAAAAACGTAATGCTTGTGATGATGGAACATGTAATCTGAAACATTAAATGTCCTGGTCTTTTGCCTGTAAGGGGTTGCGGAATGAATATATTGGGGATCGATATTGGTGGTAGTGGGATTAAGGGTGCTGTAGTTGATGTAAGTACCGGAACGTTAATTTCTGAACGGATTAAATTGCTCACTCCACAGCCTGCAACTCCTGCTGCCGTTGCTGATGTGGTTGCTGAGTTATGTGGTCGTTTTGACTGGCATGGGCCGATCGGGTGTGGTTTTCCTGCGGTTATCAGTGGTGGGGTTGCCCAAACCGCTGCCAATATTGATCCTTCATGGATTGGTGTCAATGTCGAGAAGCTGCTGTTTGATGCGACAGGTTGTCCGTGCCTGGTTGTTAATGATGCTGACGCTGCCGGTATTGCTGAAATGCGTTTTGGTGAGGGTATAGAGCGCAATGATGCGGTTCTTGTTTTGACTTTGGGGACGGGTATCGGATCGGCGCTGTTTTATGGTGGGCAATTATTTCCTAATTTAGAATTAGGAGCCTTTCCGTTGCGGGGTGGAATTGCCGAGCATTATGCTGCTGCAGCCGTACGAAAGCGGGATAAGTTAAGTTGGCAGGAATGGGCAGAGCGACTTAATCTGTTTTTTGGCGAAGTTGAGCGAATCTTTTCTCCCGATCTTATTGTTTTAGGTGGTGGCGTGAGTCGTAAAAGTGAAAAATATATGGCGTATTTATCTGCGCAGGCCCAGCTTGTGCCTGCCCGGCTGCAAAACCAGGCAGGCATTATTGGTGCGGCTTGTCTGATGGCCGAAAAGTAACCGGATGTGAGTCATTTCTTTTTCCTTACAATGTGTCCTTGAGATATTCAGTAAAGCGCTGCCACGATTTTTTATCGGCCTCTTGATGGTAGCGTGAAGATCCGAATACCGTAAATGCATGTGGAGCCCCGCTGTAAGTGATCATTTCGTGGCTGATGTTATTTTTTTCCAGGTCGATAGCAAGAGCCGCAAAATCGTTCATGGATACGGCTTTGTCCGCGCTGCCATGAAGAATAAGTAGCTTGCCTTGCGTTTGTGCATAGTTTTGACCTTCCGGTGTCGCTAAGCCACCATGAAACGCAACAAATCCCTTTAATTCTTTACCCGATCGGGCATATTCCAAAACGACTGAACCTCCAAAGCAATAACCCATGGCAATGGCATTGGTCGTGTTGGCTCCTTCTTTTTCAATGGTTGAAAAAGCTGCTTCAACGAGTGTTCGCATTTTCTGACGATCTTTGTAGAGCGCGCCAGTCAGTTGTTTCTTTTCCGCAGTTGTCTGGGGGCGAACATTTTTACCGAACATGTCGATCGCGAAGACTGCATACCCTTCATCGGCAAGCATCTTAGAGCGTTTTTTCTCATACTCGGTTAAACCGTCCCAGTCGTGAACCAAGATAATCAGAGGGGCTTTCGGATCCTGACTGATGTAGTAACCAGAATAGGTTTTCCCTGCGACGTCATAGTCGATAAAAGTGTCCGTTGCCAAAACGATTGATGACCACAGGCATATCGGTATCAGCATAAAAATAACGCGTAGCATAGCTTCTCCTTCCTTATATTTTTAATTTTGGGTTAATAGTGACTATTTTACAGCTGTTTAGCTGGTAGATGAAAGGGGGGGGGACGCTATTTATGTAGGGCAGGGGGATGAGCCAAAAGAAAATAGATAAGAGAAAAGAAAGATTGTTTACAATGTGGTTATAAATTCTTTTAAATATGTTTTAAATCTGTTATTTTTAGGGAGATTGTTTACAATCTTTGTTTTCCCTCTCTTTTTTATCTGCCCGGGGATCTTTTGAATGGTTTTTCCGCATGCAAAACTGAATGTTGACGGTATTGTTAACAGCCTCAGGGATAAGATTCTTACAGGTACTTACCCGCCTGGTGAGCGTTTGGTAGAAACCGATCTTGCTGACGAGTTTGGAGTTAGTCGTGGTCCTGTTCGTGACGCTCTTAAACGATTGGCAGGAGTTGGCCTGGTTACCGCAAAAAACAATGTCGGGGTTCAGGTTCGGACCTTTTCTTTAGCGGACGCGAAGGCTTTTTATCAGTTACGTGAAGCCTTGGAGGTTCAGGTTGCTCAGCTTGCTGCACAACATGCCGGTGACGCTGAGATGGCAAGAATTAAATATCTTTTGCATGAGCATGAGGAGTTGATACATCGTCATCCCGATGGCGCTTATGTGCAGGACGAAAAGGATCAGGACTTTCACCTTGTGCTGGTTGATATTGCGAGTAACCCGTTAATCCATAAACTTTTAGCCGATGAGCTTTATCCGCAATCGGTACTGTTACGACGTAGTCATAGAATGGTTAAAGGGCGGGGCGCGAAAGCTTTTTTTGAACATCAGCAAATTGCCGAGGCGATTTATGCGAACGATCACGTTCTGGCCGGTATGCTGATGACTCGGCATATTCAATCCTCTTGGCGAAGTTTTTATAGCGGTCAACAGTGCAAGTCAGAAAATCAATCTGATGATAGATAATATTTCTGACGCAGTAACGATTAAGTTTTGAGATTTAAAACTCACTAAGCATTTGGAGAATAATATGACGACATCTAATGGTCTCAATAAAGATGACCTGGAAACCTGGTTAGAACAACCCCTACCAACAGGTCTTGGTGAACAAATGGCCCAAAAGTGGGAAACTGGAACTTTTTTGCCGATTGCTGGTGCTCATGATCCAATAGCAGGGTTACTTGCCAAACAGGCAGGGTTTGATGCTCTTTATCTTTCTGGCGCAGCTTTGACAGCCTCTTTAGGTTTGCCGGACCTTGGTATTGTGACTATGGAAGAATTGGTTGCCAGGGCAAAGGCGATTGTCCGTGTTACACGTTTACCTCTATTAGTGGATGGCGATACTGGTTTTGGCGAAATTCTTAATGTTATGCGCCTGGTCCGTGAGTTGGAAGATGTTGGTGTTGCTGCTGTTCAGCTGGAAGATCAGGTGTTACCAAAGAAATGTGGGCATTTAAATGGTAAGCAGCTCGTTTCTGTTGACGATATGGCGAAAAAAATCGGTGCTGCCAGCAGAGCGCGCAAAGATCTGAAGATTGTTGCCCGGACGGATTCTCTTGCTCAAGAGGGAATGGAGGCCACTATTCTGCGCGCAAAAGCTTATGTTGATGCCGGAGCTGATGCTATTTTCCCAGAAGCTTTACGCAATGAAGACGATTTTCGTACCTTTGCTGCGGCAATAGATGTTCCTTTATTGGCAAATATGACAGAGTTTGGTCGAACCGAACAGTTTAGCTTTAAACAATTTGCTGACTTCGGTTATGCCATGGCTATATGGCCGGTGTCCGGATTACGCATTGCTGCAAAAGCGATGGAATTGTTTTATCAGCAACTTCACAATGAAGAAACGGCAGCTGGTACGTTGGAACGTATGCAACCACGGTCAGAACTGTATGAGTTAATTAACTATTATGGTTATGAAGCTCTTGATGCCGGGATTGAAAAAACGATCCTGCCGGGAAGTGAAAAATAGCGGCTTATGTCTCTTATTAGCGACCCATATTTTTATGCTATTGCCATTCCGGCTGTGCTTCTTTACGGCATGGGCAAGGGGGGACTGGGGCCCGGGGCTGGCGCTGTGGTTGTGCCTCTTCTTTCTTTGGTTATCAGCCCGGTTCAGGCTGCTGCGATTATGCTGCCTATCTTATGCGTCATGGATATATTTGCGGTGCGCACATTCAGGCGTCAATATGACATTCAGCAGCTTAAAATTCTTTTACCCGCAGCAATTGTCGGGATTGGACTTGGTGTCTGTAGTATGAATCTGCTTCCGGTGAAGATATTAAAGCTGATGATTGGCATCATTGCTATCGTTTTTGTGTTGAATTATTTGCTGAAGCGTTCAGCGTCAAAGCAAAAGAATCGTGGGCGTTGGTATGGTTATTTCTGGGGGATGGTTTCAGGTTTTACCAGCTCTCAGATTCATGCCGGAGGGCCTCCGGTAACTATTTATATTTTGTCGCAAAATCTCGAAAAAACAGCGTTGATCGGGACGATGGCTGTTTTTTTTGCAATTGTTAACTATATTAAGCTGATTCCATATACGGTCATGGGGCTTTTAGATGTCACGAACGTTATGACGTCCCTGGTTCTGATTCCTTTAGCCCCTGTGGGTGTAAGGCTTGGCTACCTGTTGATGCAACGTATTTCTCAGCAGATGGTTTACCGTATTCTGTACCTGATGCTATTCATCTCTGGTATCAAACTTTGCTACGATGGTTTGTTTTAATCGTCTCTTTCCAGGATCTTGCATTATATTCAACATTCTGTTCTTTCGTTATTTTTTAGACTATGTTACAACGCCGCTTTATTGAACTCGTTGCTATTTGAAACCCCATAAAGTGCAACTGTTAAGTTTTCACATTGGTCAGCGATTGCTACAGGTGAGAATGATTTAAAACAAATAGACCCAATACAGGATGATAAGCATATGTCAAAAGTAAAAGATGCAGACAAAGTACTGATTAATTATGTCGGAACCCTAGATGATGGTACCATTATCGACAGTACTTACCCCCACAGTGAAGATGAATGTCATGATGATGAATGTGGTCATGACCATGGCCCTTACGAGGTCGTCATTGGTGCTGGTGACTTTTATGTGCCGATTGAAGAAGCCTTAATCGGTATGCAGATTGGTGATAAGAAAAAAGTGACAATCTCTCCCGAAGATGGTTTTGGTGACTACGATGCCGAACTCGTGTTTACCATCGAGCGTAGTGAGCTCCCTGAAGAGATTGTGCCTGAGCTTGGAATGGAATTGGAAGTTACTGGTGATGACGATGATGTCTATTTTGTGACAATCATTGGTGTCACCGACACCGAGGTCAAACTGGATTCCAACCATCCCCTGGCTGGTGAAGAACTGACTTACGAATTTGAACTGATGGAAATTTTGTAACACCAATCTGTGAGGCGGGCTCTGAAGTCAGAGCCCGCTTTTCAGGTCGCCTGGTTTGCTAGATTTCTTTGGGGCGACAGACATTCGCTGCATCGTGCACTTTTGCTCCGCAGTTGGTGCAGACAAAACGAGGGTTCTCAAACATCTTATCAATTTCGGGATTTCGTTCTTTGGCGGTAAGTTGGCAAGCATGAAGGTCGCAATGTTCTTCGGGGTTATCGCAACTCCACTCAGTCATAGGTCTCTCCTTTTTGTCACATGATTAAAATATGGTACTGCACGATCAGGATTGTGCAGCTGCTTTTTTCTCTACAATTTTAGCAAACTTTTCGCCGTTAATGCTGAACCGTTCATGGGTTCCTTTGCCAATAATATCTTTTTCATCGCGGGCGACAATCTGCCAGAGTGTTTTTTGTCCATCAACTTCCTGGCAGGTGACTTCGACCTCAACTTTCATTCCCGGTGGTGTCGGTGCCAGATGGGAAATATTGATGTTTACGCCCAAACTGATTTCCCCGTCTTTCATATGTGGCTTCATGGTTTCCATACAAGCCCATTCCATGAGGCCAACCATGTATCCTGTGGCCAGCACTTTAGGCATCTGTTGAAACAACTCCGCCTCTTTAAATAGGAAAGGAACCGTTTTTTCCTCCGGAACAATGTAGCTGTGAATATTGGTTTCGCCTACCTTCAGACTGTTTTTCATACCTTAATCGCTCCTCAAGGACGGGTTCAGCCATTGTGGCTGTTTATTTACTCTCTACTGGTAAGCCATGTTGTTTCCAGTCGGCATAACCACCTTTCATGGCCCATACCCGAGTGAATCCAGATTTTAATAATGTCAGTGCCAGACCGGCACTGGAAGCCTCGTTCGGTCAGGTACAATAGGCTACAATGGCCTGGTTTGAGGGAATCGCTTTTTGTAATGCATGAAGTTCGCTATAGGTTGTTACTCTGATAGCGCCCTTAATTTTATCGGTAGCCTGCTGCCATTGATCTGCTCTGCGAGTATCGATAAATGTGACTTTTTCCTGCTGTTGAAGTTGTTGAGCCTCAAGTGCTGAAATGCGGGGAATGTCTTTCGCTTCAATGGCACCTGCGGTAAAGGCCGGAGCTAAAAATATGATTAACAGGGTGATGGGAAACCATGACAGACAGTTTTTTTGCAGTCGCATATAAATACCCTCCATTGTTTAGATAAAAAACATTTTAACATAAAAGATAAATACTCAGGGAGGGGAGAGGTATAAAAAATTACTATTTACGTTTCGACTTTTGTCACACAAATTTAAGATGATCGTTTACAATTAAGGATTCTTCACTTAATCTTATAAGAGATTGGTCTCAGTTAATGGCGGTGGGGCTTATCTTCGCAGTTCTTTTGATGTTTTTCATTTCCCGTTGAAAAAGGCTGATCCGGATGATGAAGCAAGGTTTTGCCCGATCAATGTTTGCTCGACTCAACATCAAGTTATTGCTAAGTACTGTATTGATGTGTGCCCTGATTGTTGTCGCTGTCAGTCTTTATCAGGGCTACTTAGGGCTTGAGCAACGCAAAAAAAATATTCAGCTTGAATTTGCCAATTTCGAACGGGGAGTTCAGTTATCAATCCGTGAGGCGGTTTGGTTATACGATTGGGATATGGTCCGAATGATCATAGAAAACCAGACCAGTCAGACGCTCAGCTATATTGAAGTTTGCGACCATACTGCCAATCGGTGCCAGAGTTATGGTACTGCAGGGCAGGAACCTTATCTCGAACATCGCAGTTCTATATTGCATTATGATCCCGTATCAGGCAGCAAAGCTGAAATTGGGGTTGTTGTTATGCAAGCCCATTACGAAAAATTTCCAGCAGCTCTATTCAACCATGTCCCGCAATTATTACTGACCAATTTCTTAAGTATTTTTGGTGTTGCAGCTATTGTTTATCTGCTTTTTCATCGTCAGGCTCTAAAGCGCCTGGTGAGTGTTGAGCGCTATGCTCGTGATATTGAGTTACAGAAAATAGAGACTCTTGAACCTATAACGGTAAAAAAACAGTTGCTAGGGGAAGATGAAATCGATCATCTGGCAGATGCCATTAACAGCATGATCGTTACCTTGAAACATGAGTTAGAACAACGCCAGCAATTGGAACAAAAGCTGGCACAGGCCCAAAAAATGGAAGCTTTGGGAACTCTTGCTGGCGGAATTGCGCACGATTTTAACAATATTTTATCGGCTGTATTGGGATTTGCTCAATTAAGCTCAATGTCTTGTGAACCTGGTTCAAAATTAGAACAATATCAGAATCAAATTATTCATGCTGGAGAGCGGGCCCAAAAATTGATCGCTCAAATAATGCTTTTCAGTCGTCGTGCTGAACCTGCCCGTGAGGCCTTGTTTCTGGCTGATGTAGTCAAAGAAAATCTGGCATTGCACCAATCAGGGCTAGGTGATTCAATTGTTGTTGAAAGCTCTTTGGATCCAGAGGTTAAGGTTTTGGCAGACCCAGGACAGATGCATCAGATTCTGATGAATATGGTGACTAATGCTGGGCATGCTATGGCTGAAAGTGGCGGGATATTAAAAATTGAGGTAACGCGAATAACTCTGACTGCCGAGAGAGCTGAATCATTGCATATTCGACCAGGGACTTATGGTCTTCTGATGGTACAAGATACGGGGCCAGGTATCCCGGCACAGATCGCTGAGCGGGTTTTTGATCCTTTTTTCTCAACCAAAAAAGTGGGAGAGGGAACAGGTATGGGCTTGGCTGTTGCTCACGGGATTGTGCGTGCTCATGGTGGTGCCATTGAATTAAAAAGCCTTGCGGGAGAAGGAGCAACTTTTTACATTTACCTGCCCGAAACAGATGCAGATGTTCAGGTGAAACAGAGTCATGAAAAAGTCGTCACTGGTCAGGGAGAATTTATTATTGTTGTAGATGATGAAAAGACCGTTACTGATATGAGTGATGAATTGTTGGTAAAATTGGGCTATCAGACCAAAAGTTTTAATGACCCTCTTGACGCCTGTAATGCCATCATCAGCGGTGATGTAGACGCTCCTGATCTACTCATAACCGATATGTCAATGCCCGAATTCAGTGGTGTTGAACTCGCCCGTAAGTTGCGGCAGGCAGAACATACCTTTCCTATTCTTCTGTGGACAGGTTATGCCGAGCATATCGAACCAGAAGATCTCGAGGAAACGAAGATTGCAATGATTCTGGATAAACCGTTTACCCTGGAGTCGCTGGCAAAGACAGTCCGAAAATTACTGCTTAAGGGTGAGTAGGACAACAAACGGAACCAGGTTGAAAACGATGATGATGACTTTATAGCAACCCAGGAATAAATAGAGTGATTGATTAAAGCGTTCTTCACTCATGGGAAACCAATGACCATGCATACGGTAAATAAATGGTTTGGCCAGGATACAGACAAAGAAGCTAATGAAGAGTAGAATGGCATTGAAGATCGTGCACCACATGAAAAAATCAGTAAGCTGATAGTAATTCATGGTTCTCTCCCTTCTATTTTTTCCGCGCATACCGCGGCTTCTCTTTTAATTATACTTCAGCTTTGTCAATTGTCGATTCTCAGGCTGGGGTTTTGGTTCAGCCTAGCTGGTTCTGAGAAGTCATCTGATTCGTCGATGGTTATGGCATACGCAATTGGTTTAAGTGAGGCAAGAGAGGGGATAAGAGATAAATTAGAGGTGTTCACGAAGAAATTTAACTGCTGCAGGGTGCATGGGAAGGGGCATTTTAGTCAGGGTATTTATCAGTCCCATTTCTTGCGTTGCGGGGTATGTAGAGCGAATGTGCTCAAGGGTCTCCTGACTAAAGATTGTCGTTAATGTCTCATAGACTAATTCGTCACTGAGATCTTTATCAGCAAACCACAAAGTTGGCATGCCGATGGTAAAGATAAGATCATTCTGACCACGATAAACGTTAGGCCGCAGTACTGAAATTTCGTAAAAAGGAAAATCCTGGTAAAACTTCTTGCTGGTATCAGATGTCGGGATGCCATCCCACAGGTTGACCAACCTTAATGGATAATTTCTGTTGAATTCACGAATGGTTTCGTTCGGAAATCCAGACATAAACCAGACCGCTTCAACGCTACCGTCAATAAGTTCTTGTAACGCGCGTTCATATCCGACGTAGATCGGGGTTATCTGGTGCCATAGTCCAAGGGCCTTAAAATAGCGCTTGGCACAACTGGAGGAGTCTGATCCAGAGCTACCTATGGCAACGCGTTTATGGATTAAGTCCTCAGGAGTTTTTACCGGACTGCTTTTGGGGACGATGAGTTGTACGTAGGAGCCGAACAGGCGAACAAGTAAAACCGATTGTTGTTTAGATTTATCTATTGATGAATTTTTTATCTGGTTATAGCCGTCTTCTGCATTGGCGAGGGCGAATTGGAGTCTTCCTTTTTCAATGCCTTGCAGGTTTTCAAATGACCCGGCTGATTGTTTACTACGAAAGGTCAGGAGAGTATTTTGACGGTTAAGGATTTTAGTAAGCTCTTCAGCAATGTTATGAGCTGTACTGCCTTGTGGCCCTCCACCAAAAAATATGGTCGTGCCACTATTTTTCTGCTCTTTTGACTCAAAAAGAAAAACAGCCACTAAAACTGTACAGGCAATAATGATCCAGATTGGCCACTGTTGTTTTTTTATCATAGCTATTTTCGACACGTAAAATCAGCAATTTTTGACAAATATTGAGCAAAAGAAAAAGTGGATTTTGCTGCGCAATGGGAGCTGAATCTATAGTTTAACTATATCCCGTCATATTTATCTCGCAACAGGTTGCTAATACCGCATAAGCGGTTTTAGCCTTATGGCAAAAGTTATAATTAACAGGCAGGAAATGAGAATATCATCATTATTTTGTGTTTTATCGCTGCTGTTTCTATCCGCTTTTTTCAAATCGTTTACGATTTAAACCAGAGATGGTGAAAACGGTAATAGTGCCAACTTAAAGAAAGTCCACGAGCTGCCATAAAGGCTGTCATCGCCAACCAAAGAGCGTGATTTCCCCAGCTTTTAAAAATCCACCAGGTCGGGAAAAACACCAACAAGCTGCAGATGAGCATGGTGTTTCTCATAATCCTTGCCTGGGTGGTACCAATATAGATACCGTCAAAAATATAACTCCAAACAGCTATAGCAGGTAACATGACGAGCCAACCAATATATTGAGTTGCTGTTTGACGCACACTGTCAATATCCGTTAACAGCATAATGAGCATTTCTCCGCCCACTGCAAAGCCGGCGCAGAATAGTAGACTGATTAAAAATGAAATCCATAATGTTGTGGTGATCAGCTGTTCAAATCTTTGAAAATTTCTGGCACCAAGGGCTTCTCCTGCCAGTGCTTCAACGGCATAGGCAAAACCATCAAGTGCAAATGATACCAGTAAAAGAAAGTTCAACAAAACCATATTGGCGGCAAGAATATCCTGGCCCAGTCTGGTCCCCTGGAAGGTCATAAAAGTGAAACAGAGCTGCAATGCAAGGCTACGTAGGAATATATCGCGATTAAGGTTTAATAAATTTTTAAAACCAGCTAGTGCTTTTTTCGATTTGTTGGCCAACGGCATAAATAGCGGGATTTTATCGTTTGCCAAGAAACGTTTTAAAATCCAAATGCCAACTCCAGCAGAGAAGCAATCGGCAATAAAAGACGCGAAAGCGACACCAGAAACAGTCCAATTTAATCCCCAGACAAAAATCAGGTCACCACATATATTAATAACGTTAGAAGCGATGATAAGCCACATCGATGCTTTTGCTTGGCGCATACCAAGCAGGCACCCCAAGGTGGTCAGATTTAGGAGTGCTGCAGGTGCTCCCCAAATGCGGATTTTAAAATAATCATAGGCTTGGGCTGCTATATCATTTTGAGGAGCTGCCAGGTGGATAGCCATTTGCCAGATTGGGGTTTGAAATAAAATCAGAATAAGAGCAATAACCAGTGCAAGAATCACAGACTGCTGCCAAATGCGGACTGCTTCCAGATGATTCTTTCGTCCCATCGCCTGGGCGATCGAACCGGTCGTTGACATGCGCAGAAACCCAACCAACCAAAACAGAAATGTTATGACTGATGACCCTAATGCGACCCCTGCCAAATAAATACTATCTTCAAGGTGACCAACGACAGCGGTATCGACCAAACCGAGTAACGGTACGGTAATATTGGACAGCACCATGGGCATAGCTATGGTTAGTATTGCCGGGAGTAGATTTTTTGTGGTTTTCATCTGGAAACGGCCCTTTTCCGCTGTGGCTGTGTCAATCTGCGGGTTTGCTTGTGCGACGTAAAGTACTAAGTCTTAAGCGCAAGCCCTTGATTTCCTTGCCACAACGAAAATTTGCTCGTTTCCAGTCTAAAAACTCGAAAGTTGCTATTTAGGGGGCCGGACAGAGGCTAAATTAAGAAGCTTTTGACGCGTTGTTGCTCCACCCGACAATAGCCTGTGCTGCAAATGAAATGCAAATACTTTACGGTGTGAATATATAAGTTGCAACGTAGTGAAAGACAAACCCGGTAGCGAAAATAATAGCGATACCGGGTAACCTTCAAGGGGAAGATTCAGATGACTGATTAAAGTTTTTCATCACCATTAAAACGCAAGGTTCTTCTGTAATTTACCATATGCGCTTTTTCAAGAGTGGACATGTAGCTAACGAAAGAGTTAAGGGCTTTTACGAATATATTAATCATGATGATCTCCTTTAATTTTTAAGATAAACGGAGATTATCATGCCCCTTTTTACCGGGGGTAGTGTTTGCTCGTTAACGGCCCTATCTCATTTCAGCAAGGGGTCAGTGGCAAGCACAGCTGCTATCTGCACAACAACTTGATGATTTTTTCCGGCATAACTTTTTGAACAGGGTTAGAGCAATTAGAATCCCCGCACTGATTATGCCGAGCAGACCGTAACTTTCGCTTTGCGTCCCTATTTGCCAACTCTGGGTCAGTGGACTATTGGCATAAATAATATCAACGAAAAATCCTAGAACGATAGATGAACTAACGATCCCGAAAACATAAATAAACGTGGCTTTACGCCCCAGTATTTTGGATATAACGGAAATGGCTGCGGCGTTCGTTGCAGGTCCTGCCAATAAAAATACTAATGCGGCTCCAGGATTAAGCCCCTTAAGAACCAATGCTGCTGCTATTGGTGTAGATGCTGTGGCACAGACGTAAAGTGGAACACTGACAACCAGCATAACCAGCATGGCAATAAGATGGTTCCCCAGCCAACTTTCTACCAGTACCGGTGATAAGAAAAGACTGATAAGGCTCGCGATAAGAATACCAAAGAAAAACCAGCCAGCAATATCGCCAAACAAGTCACCGAAAGCAAAACTTATCCCTTTTTTAAGACGTTGGTAAGCGTTTTCTTTCTGAGGCACGCTGTCTTGGCAACAATCATGTTGTGGGGTTGTTGCTGTACTGCATTGGCAGGTTTGTTTTTTCTCTGTCGGAGACATTTGATCGATATTATTTGATTCAGGATCGAGAACTCTCACTAGTTGGCCGGTAAAGACAGCAGTAAGGAAAGCGCTGACAGGTCTAATTACAGCCATGAACGGATCCAGCAGTGCATATGTGACAGAGATGGAGTCAACACCTGTTTCGGGGGTTGAAATTAAAAACGCAGTTGTCGCACCTTTGCTGGCTCCCTGTTTACGAATACCCGCCGCTGCTGGCAGCACTCCGCAGCTGCACAGGGGAATTGGAATACCGAAAAGAGCTGCCTTAAAAAGATTTCTACGTTTATCCTGGCCCAGATGTTTGGCGATAAAATTATCGGGGATATAGGCTTTTAACAAGCCCGCGATGAAAAAGCCAAAGAGCATATATGGGGCAGATAAACATAGTATCGACCAGCATTCAGTAATAATTTGTCCAATGATTGTCATATAAGCCCCTTTGGTCTACATGTGTGCACATGTTCATGTGTTTTGATAAAAATTTTTCTTCTATTCATTCACGTGATCAAGCCCGTGTTTCAACAACACAGAGACATGATCATCATCAAGGCTATAGATGGCGTTTTTTCCATCTTTACGGTATTTAACAATTTTCTGAGCACGCAAAACCCGTAATTGATGACTCACGGCTGACGAGCTCATTTTCAGGATGCAGGCCAAGTCACAAACGCACAATTCAGAAATAGAAAGCGCGTGAAGAATTCTTACCCGGGTAGAGTCAGCAAATGCTTTAAATAGCTCAGCCAAGTCAAAAAGGGTATCGTCATCTGCCATTTTGGCAGCGACATCTGCCACTGTTTCAGTGTGAACGTACTCAATCTGACAACTATCTGCTTTATTATTCATAGTTCCCTCATGTGAATATATGTTCAATTGTCTTCTTGTTGGAGAGAGGTGTCAATAGTTATTTTTTATCTGCATCTGACACTGTAGCAAGTTTAACAATATTACGGCCTGATGCTTTAGCTTGGTAGAGGGCGATATCGGCTCGCTTGATCAGGGTGTCCAAATTATTGTCATGGGGGGCGAATGTGGTGACCCCCAAGCTGATAGTAACGTTGAGGTGGCGTTCGCTTGATATTGAAAACGGCGTGCATTCAATTAATTGCCGTAATCTCTCAGCAAGTTGGTGGGCTCCTTCAATGGTTGTTTGAGGTAGGGCTATAGTAAATTCTTCTCCTCCAAAGCGACCAAAAATATCTTGTTCGCGCAATATTCCAAGGGTTGTTTCTGCAAGCTTTTTGAGTACCATGTCCCCTACATCATGACCATAAGTATCATTGATCTGTTTAAAGTGGTCGATATCAAAAAGAATTAACGATAATTTAGAACGGTAGCGTTTATGACGTTTGAATTCAGTTTCTGTTTGCTCCATAAAATGGCGGCGATTATTTATTTGGGTCAGCTCATCGGTGGTAGCAAGGTAGCGCAGGCGCTCCTCTGCTTTTTTTCGTTCAGTTGCATCACGTAGAATGCCGTGAGCATAATGCTGTCCATTAAATACAAAGGCTACAACTGATAGATCAATAGGAAAGGTTGTTTCGTCTTTGCGTTGAGCAATAAGTTCAATAGTTTGATTGATTAATGGACCATCTCCTGTCTGTGCAAAGTGATGAATCCCCTTGATCGCCTGAGCGCGGAATTGTTCCGGGACAATAAGAGTGTGCAATTTACGGCCTAGACTCTCTTTCTTCGACCAACCGAGCATTTGCTCAGCCATTTTATTCCAGAAAATAATTTCATCGTTTGAGTTTATGGTAATTACAGCATCAAGAGACGCTTCGCCGATAGCATCATTAAGGTTCTGGCTGTTTTGAAGCGCGAGTTCAATCAGTTTACGTTCGGTAATATCAAGCAGGGTTCCGTGAACATATGCGTGTTTTTCCTCCTTGGAGTCGTAACGTTTCGCCTGAGCCTGGACATGGTGAATGCTTCCATCATCATGAATTAAACGGTGGTCAAAGTCATAGGGAACTCCATTTTCAAGAGTTTCATTAAGGCGCTTAATAATTTCATCGAGATCATCTGGATGCATTAAGTTAAGGACGCCTTGGTAACTAGGAACATAACTATCGGGGTCTTTGCCAAAAATGCGATAGCATTCGCGCGACCACCATATCGATTTATCTCTGATGTTAATGCGCCAACTCCCAAGTTGAGCTATGGATTGCGCTTCATCAAGCATGCGTTGAGTTCTGGTCAGCTCAGAGCGCTTTTTTTCCCAACGAAATATTGTAAAGATGAGCGTTAGGGTAAAAATTAATAGGATGAAATGAATGATGAACGCAAGTGGAGGTGGTGGAAAAAATGAATACCACCCTTGGTTGGGGCGACCAGCAATTTGCCAGTGACCACCAGGAAAAGATACGTCCATAATAATTGCATCATAGTCGGGCAGAAAAAGGTTGGGAGATCCCCAAAAAACTGGACCGCTGTTAGCTTGACCATTGAGGCCCCGAAGGGCAAGGTTTAACTCAGGATATGGATGCAGTTCAGCTAGTAAGCTATCCATATCAATAACTGCAGATACTAGGCCCCAAAAGCTTTCACCATGTTCTTCATCATCTCTGAAAATAGGCATACGGCCAATCAGGCCTCTACCTCCCTGGATCAAATTTATTGGTCCATGAATGGACATTTCTCCATTTTCACCAATTTTTTTTACTTGTTCCCACTGATCAGGAATGGTGCGGTAATCCAGTCCGAGGATTTGCTCATTTCCCCTTAATGGATAAACATAGCGAATAACATAGTCCTGAGCCACACTGAGGTTTCGCAAATGATGATTGTTTTTCATAGTGATTTGGGCCAGGCGGTTGAAATTACTTGTAGATAGGTCTGGATTAACGCTGAAAAAATTTGCTGCTCCTTGCACAAGAAGGAGGTCATGAGTAATTTGTGATTCAAGCGTGGCTCTTATTTCGGAGAGTTGAGAAGTGACCTTAGAGACATTGCTATGATGCTGCTGTATAAATAACTGATACTGCAGAAAAAGGTCGAGCAGTAAAGCAAATGTGCAGATAAAAGTGAGTTTTTTTATAAAATTAAAATTCATTTTACCCGCTAAGGTTAAGTGAATGAGATTACAAACAGCTTATATTTATTAAGTTTGCCTTAACTATCAGCAAAGCGCAATGAATTCCAGCTATATTTTATCGGTTTTTCAGTGATTTTCTGAGCCGCAGCTTTGTAAGATTTTCCCAGCCAGTTCTTGAAAACAACCAGCAGCATCAGATCCTGGGTGATATTCACTCACTGTCTTTTCCGCTTCTGTGGCGGTTGCAATGTCAGTGTTCAGAGGAATTGTTGTCAGTAGCGGCAGACCTGATTCCTGACTGATTCTCTGCCCCCCACCAGCACTGAATATGCCAACTAATTCCAGGGGGTCCTGAGGGTGATCGGAAATAAAATAAGACATATTTTCGATTAATCCAAGTGGGCTAATTTCATGATTTTTTAATAATTGGATATCCTTGTTCAATTCGTGAATAGCCAAGGTCGATGGGGTTGTGACTAAAAGGAATTTAGCCTTTGGGAGAATTTTACCAATAAAAAGAGCTAGTTCCATCTCACCGCTAGGGAGATCAAGGAACAGAAAATCAAGTTTTCCCCAGGCCGTTTGATCAAAGGTATCAAGCAGCATTCCTTTTAGCTCGGCTGTTGATTTAGGGGGCTTAATGCGAGTTCCTTTAAGGTTGTAGAAAGAAATAATGCTGATTTCTGAGCGTTGAGGTGGTCTTTGGGATGTCGATTCAGAAAAGGTAGATAATTCCAGCATTAGCTCGGCAGACCCGGTGGTATCGATGATACCCACTTGGTAACCTTGCTCAACCAATGCTTTGGCGAGGTTGACAGTAATTGTTGTTTTACCGACCCCTCCTTTGTTTCCAGCCAAGACCAAAAGGTGTTTAACGCCCGATATCCCACGCATTGAGACTTCCTCTTCGCGCTGGAAGCCCTGGTTTGCGTTGATCGTGCGGTCCATAAACTTACTCATTACGTATCCCCCATATAAAAGATAGCACTGATTCTTAATGCTCAAGTCTCTCATAATAGCGTAGTTCTGAGAAGTCTTCATCTGATTCTATTGATAAAAAGTGAAGATCGGAAAGTAACAGAAGGGAAGTATATTTTTAAAATACTGAAAACGATGTTTTTGGCTTTTCGAGAAATGAAAAGAAAATAATCCATTATTGAAAATATCGGGATTACTCCAGATATGAGACCTTTAGAGCTTATAACTATTGGTTATGATTTTAGGATAAAATTTTTCATAATCCGATGTATTTTCAAAAGCTTCGGGAATCATTAAAATGGTTGCTTTTAGGTTGCAAACTATTTATGGTTGGATTTCTCTTTAGTGGGACTTAATATTTTCTTGACGAACGCCAGTTTATTTAGAGTGGTAGTATGGAGGTTCACCAACTGTAATCCCATCTTTTATTGAAATATTTACCTTGCAGATTCAGAACTAATCGCTTAGGCCAATTTTAAAAAAATTAACTTTATTAAATTTATAGGTATCAACTTATAGGTCAGATTTTTTGACTTGTTGGTGAATATTTGTATGGAACGATAGAGTCGATTCAAGTGGGTTTGCAGTGAAATAATATTACGCAATAGGTTTTACGATACAGAAACGATCATTAGGGAGGATGTTCATGGAACAGTTGCAAGAGGGATTCAGTGGAGAACTGCCAAAAGTTCATTTGGCAGATATTCTTCAATTGCATAGTCAAAATGGATTTTCTGGGGGATTATCGGTTCAACAAAATAAGTCAAAAGGAGTGATCTATTTTCATAAAGGAGAGGTCATTCATGCTGAGCAAAATGAGGTCACAGGCATAGATGCAATTTATATCATGCTTGGTTGGACTGGTGGTCATTTTGCCTGTTTGCCAAATCTGACAACTATGAATTCAAGCATTAAGATGTCTATGAGCCAACTTTTGCTCGAATGTCATCGTCGTCTTGATGAGGAGGGGGTTGTGCAAACTGAAGAAAAGACGAATAAACCTGAGAGAATAAACAAGGTCGTCAAAAAAATCAGCCCTATTCCCGGGGTAAACTTTGCTGTTTTAATCGATAAGCACGGTCATCCAGATTGTGATGACAGTTCGAGTGCTTCACGATTAAGTGCTCAGGGACATTTCTTCGCAGACATCGGTAAAAAGCTTGGCAACTTATTGGGAGCTGATGGCTACCACTTCTCCGTTGTGACCGGCTCAGGTGGGCATTGTATGAATTTTCACTCTAATGACCGGACTCTCGTAGTTGCAACACCTGGCAACTGTGAATACCAGCCTATCGAAAGTGCTATTCGCTCAACTCTTGGGAAAAAATAAGAAGAATTTATGACCAACAATAATTGTCTAAATGCTTTAGTGTCTCTACCTGACGTTCTTGGTGCTTTTCTAAGTAATAATGATGGGCAGGTTGTTGCGGCGAATATGCCGGATTATCTGGCTTCTGATCAGGTTTTTAAGGCAGCCAAGTTACTTAGCCAGCAGCGTGGAGCAGCCAGTGCTGCTGTCGGTGCTCTGGATCGCTGTGAATTTCGTTATCTTGAGTATAAATTTTTTATCTACTATCTACCCGATGGTGTTCTGTTTCTTCTTTGTCGAACGAAGGCAAATGCCCAAAGAATCGATTTTGAAGTTGATCTTTTTCGTGATGATCTGAAAGCGCTTCTTGATCAAAATGAAGTATTTGATGATTTTTCAACCCAGGAATCGCCAGTAACCGAGTCTCTTGATACAACTGGTCAGGTTCCGGTAAAAAAGAATAAAAAATTGGTTTGGGTTGTCGTTATATTGCTTTTAGGTGTTGCAGGTCTGGCGGGTTACTTCTATGGTTTTGATTCAATTTCAGAACAACCTAAGCAAATGGTATCTACAGAACCAGCTTCGCCTCCTGTTAAGTCAAGTGGTTCTTCTGTTTCAGTTGTTGAAATCGAGCCCGCTAACCCTCAACAGAGCCAACAAGACGTGGACGTTCTGCTCAGAGTTGCAGGGTCTCCGACTATTGGTTCTCAATTAGCTCCAGAAATTGCTGTTGCTTTTATGAAGCAGGAAATGCATGGTAAGGATGTTCGTTATACGAAGGGGAGTACGAGCTCAATAACCCGTGTTGAAGCGACCTTAGGCAATGGTAAACAGGTTGCAATTGAATTTGCGCTAAGTAATTCCGCTGATGCGTTTAGTTGTCTGCAACAGGGGGCATGCGATATAGGCATGTCCAGCAGACCGGTAAATCATGATGAAATGTCTCGGTTGGCAGAGATTGGTCCAATGAATAATCCTGCTAGTGAGCATATCTTGGCATTGGATGGTGTCGCCGTTATTCTTCATCCTGTCAATGGTCTTGATGTTTTATCCAGACAACAGTTAGCAGATATTTTTAATGGGACTATCGATGACTGGTCTCAAGTACCTCACAGCCAACTCAGTGGAAAAATCAATATTTATGGTCGGAGTACCCAGTCCGGCACAGGGAGTGTTTTTAATACTATTGTGTTAAACAATAGCCCGTTTTCCACACGAATGACTGAGGTCGGTGATGATAGTAAGCTGGCTGAGAGTGTGGCAAAAGATACCAAAGGAATCGGATTTGTCAGCTTGCCATATGCGAAAACAGCAAAGGCAATAGCGATTTCACAGCAGGGAGCGGCGTCTGTATACCCAACGCCATTTACTATAGCAACGGAAGATTATCCCCTTTCTCATCGCCTTTATTTTTACACGTCGGTGAATCCTGAAAATTATTTGACCCGTCCATTTGTGCAGTTTGCGTTAAGGGATGCCGGGCAGGTCGCTGCTTCAAATTCTGGATTTGTTCCTCTTTCTATTGATAAGGTTAAAACCCCTATCGTTGAAAATGCGCCCGAAGCTTATCGGCAGGCCATTGCTAACTCAAGTCGTTTGTCGCTTAACTTCCGATTTAAATCCGGTAGTTCCGAACTTGATAACCGGGGTCGGCGTGATCTTGAACGCTTGGTAAACTTTCTGACCAGAGGTGAAAATCAAAATAAGGCAATTCGGTTATTTGGTTTTACTGACAGTAGAGGGGAACGTGCGGCTAATTGCTACCTTTCAAAAATACGTGCTGAGAAAGTCGCAACTATATTGCAGTGGCGTGGTGTTCAAACTGAAATCATCAAAGGTTTCTGCGATGATATGCCAATCGCTTCCAATCTTACTGCAAATGGTCGTGACAAAAATCGCAGGGTAGAAGTCTGGCTAGCAGAATAATTTTTCTGTACATATAGTTGCCATTAATCTGGTGACTGAGGTTCTTCAAAAAAAAACAGCTGCTTTGCTGATAAGGCAGCTGTTTTTTTAATAGGCTATCAAACCAGAAGATATAGCAACCGCGATAGCTTGTTGTGAATTGACAGCATCCAATTTTTTTAAAATATTGCTGATATGAAATTCTACCGTTCGCCTGCTGATTAGTAAAATTTCGGATATTTCCCAAGCAGTTTTTCCCGCAGCCGTCCATGATAACACTTCTTTTTCCCGCCCAGTTAGCGAGCGTGGGGTAGATCGTCTTTGATTCTCTGTACGTTTAAGGGCTTCCTCTAAATGCGGTGAGAGATATTCAAGAATAGTTTCTGTGCCACGATAGCTGTGCTTTTCTTCACTCGCAAAGCTGAGCACGGTAAAGTGTCCTTTATTTTTATTATGGCAACTATAGAGCCAACCATTCTTCATTCCGACGGCTGCTGCTTCGTCTAATACTCGCTGACTTCGTTGGTTTCTTGTTGACGTCAGACTTGGCAGGTTTTGGCAATCTTGCCAAGAGACCAGTCCGTTTGAATGAACCGCTTGGTGCACAACATTGTCTGTGTAAAAGTAATTTTGCTCTGCGTAGTGATCTTCCCACTCTTTAGGGAAGGTCGTCAGCATTTTGTCGATATGAAGGTTTTCAAGTGGTTTATTGCTGAACATGCTTCTGGCGTAAGAGATTCCGGCCAGAGGGTGTAATTGGTCAATCAGTGCTGAAAATTGAACATCCGAGTTGCAATTTAGCGATGAATGGATAATGTCCAGGGTCAGATTCAAATCAGGCGTGGACAAATACTTCATGATTTCCCCTCCCCAAAATTTATTAAATATGTAGAACCTAGTATATTCAACAGTGTTTTAGACTAAGGAAATACCATAAAATTTCAATGTTTTATTCGTTGTCTATTAGAAAAATAAATATACAAGTCTGTTACAAATCCCAATTGAAAAGTTGAAATATCCATATGCCTTGCACTAAATCAAGGGCTTGGACTGCAATGATTTAGCACCTTTGACATAGTCACGGTGCTGTCTAGCTGTGGTTCTGTCGTGTCTATAGCGTTTTGTTGTAGTGAGGTGGCGGGCTGTAGGGGGACTTTCTGTAACCCCATAGCAGACGTTCTTTAATTCTCTAATGGTTTTAATAAGGGAGGTCGGGATGCAACTTTTTTCATCTGTTCGTTGGTTTATTGTTCTTACAATTTTTGCAATGCTTTCTGCTTGCGGTGGTGGTTCGAGTAGTTCCTCGGATGGCGATGACAGTACTGCAGATACCGCTCAGGGAATATTCATCGATAGCCCTGTTCAGGGACTCATGTACGTCAGTGGTAATATTAGTGGTACGACCGATGAAAATGGTCAATTTACCTACTATGTCAACGAAGAAGTCTACTTTTATATTGGTTCGCTACCACTTGGCGCCACAATTGGTACTGAGATCGTTACACCGATTACTCTTATCGAGGGGGCAACAGATGCAACCAATCCTGCTGTTATCAATATGATTCGGTTGCTGCAGACTCTCGACTCAGATGGTGATGCCGAAAATGGCATTGTCATTACAACTGCAATGACAGAGATCATCGATAGCTTATCTTTAGACATCGATTTTTCTTTGACGGTTGCAGAATTTGAAGTTGATTCCGATGTTCTTGCCTTGCTGGAAGCGATCCCGGGTGTTTCTGGTGGCACCGGTCGGACGCTGATCGATGCCGAAACAGCTATTGAGCACTTTACGGTGACGATTGAAGGAGAGGGTGATTACGACACCAGTGATTTCATTGAAATTACCGAAAGTGAGTTTAATGATTTGTTTGATGAAGATCAGCAAGGAGTCATCAGATGGATTATGCAAACGGATGGAACGACCACCATCAGTAGTGAAGGGCTTTCTGCTACGATGTCAGGATCGTCCAAATATGTTTACGCCTCTGTTTGGGAACAGGTCTCCGGTGACTGGTATGCCGATAGTTGTACTCTTGATGGCCTGATGCTCGTTGAGACGAGTGACGAAACCTCTCTCGAGGAGAGCTTTGAAGATTATTGCTCCGACCTGGAAATCACCTACTACAAAAGTTCAGATGGTGAAACTGGAAAGGCGGTTATGGAATGTGCAGGTGAAGATTTTGGTACGGTTGAAATGACATTACTATCCGAAAGCCCTGAGTTTGATCTGGGTAGTGCTTCGGTCTCTTTCGACTCCTATCCTGCGGTAACGACAACTGATGGTATCTGTGGCACCTTTACCAATACAGATCAGGAAATGACCAGCTCCTTGACTGGAACTATCGATATCAACAGCCATGAAATAACCTTCCGTGTTCCTTATCAAGATAACTATCTGCTTTTCACAATAAGCTTTTCTGCTGAGCCAGAAGCCGGAGAATACACCGTTGTTGAGGATATGGATGAAGACGTGAGTGACGAGGTTGAAATCAAGATCTCATCCGGCTCAGATACAGAATTCTCCGCAACTGCAGATAGTCCTTTCGACTTCGATTCAGTAAGCGGCACCCTGACCCTGACAGCGGTGACCACAACCACGGCAAGCGGCTCATTCGATATTGTGACCAGAGATGATAACAACATTAATGAAAGCATTTCAGGGGAGTTTAATTTGGCGGTGGAGTAGTTGATTGGAAAGGTTAAGCATGAGTGCCAGCGCCTCAGAATATGGATTCGCGGACTGCAAACTTATGAGGAATGTCATAGCGAGAAAATGAGAAAGTGCAAAATGGATAGCATCAGAAATACCCTCTGTTTAAGTCCACAGAAAACATTTGGGTTTGCCAAAATTCATAGGGCGGCAATTCTGAGGATCCTATTATTTACGCTATTTTTTTTCACACTAGAACTGCTTGATTTTTTTGGCATCTCTGCAGCTACAGAAGCACATTCAAGGAGACTGGTTTACCAGGTATTAGCCACTAAACCGTTATCTCACCGAGACGATATTACAGTGGTTTTATTACGTGATAATGATCTTAAACTATGGAATGTGGCGTGGCCTGTTCCGTATGATTTTCATGCCGAAATCTTACAATCTTTATACGATTTTAATGCGGCTATGGTTTTTATGGATATGGCGTTTATTGATGAACGCCAAGGAGATAGTCTGGAGGCTCTCAATGACGTTGCCTCACAGTTTGATAGCGGTACGTTGCTAGCTGTTGACGGTGGAACAAAATATACGGCAAAGATTCGTCAAGGGTTGGATAGCAAATATTTTCGTCTGGTTGCTGCACCAGGCGAACATCAAGGAATTAAATACCCACTCGTACAAAAAATCGAATATTCGGATAAGTCTGCAGAGGAAAAGTTTTCAGCAGCTTTGGCTCTTTATGAAGAAGCCGGAAAGATAACAGCTAGAGGGAAGCCTATTTTTGAATACATAGCCAAGAGACCGTTTATCCGGGAAACGTTCACTTCAGAAATGGAAGTGGTATGGAAGATCGATGGTGAGCGCGCTACTGATGGAAAAACAACTGGAAGCGCTAATAATCTTGAGGTTTATACTAACAAAGATTGTGAAATTAAGGAGGTTGGTTTCTTTGATCGGGTAGTTGCTGCTTTTTTAAGTGGCTTTTCCAATCAAGAGAAGAGCGCCCTTCTAAGTGTTTGCCCGTACCATACTGTTGTTGATGCTAGTGCCTTGTTGTACGGAGATGAGCGTTATCGAAAACTCATTGAAAATAAAATTGTTCTCTATGGTGTTGATCTTACAAAGTTGGAAGATAGAATAGAGCCTCCAACGCATCATTCCCTACCCGCTGTTCATTTTCATGCGATGGCGTTAAATAATCTACTGGACTATAAGGAAAACTATCGGAAAGTCGATAGCAAATGGAAGAGTCCTATAACCTTCTTGTGCCTTTTAGCTTTAATGACTGTCGCTGAAATATTTTCAATAAAGATTAAAGATAATAGAACTTCTTATCTGAGGAAATATAACAAAAAGTCATTTATCGAAAAATCAATATACCTTTTTAAGTTTTTAGAATATTTATTTTTTTGGCAAGTATTTGCTGCTTTAACAGTATTTATATTTTGCTTTATTTCATCTTTAATTTTTAAATTAGGAGTAAGTAACTGGGTTTGTCTTCTTTTTTATATTGTAATTAGATCATATGATCAGTTTATAGAATTTATACAAGAACTATTCTTTTTTATAGATAGGTTTTGGGTTAATAATTTCTTTTATAAATTAATAAATTCAGAAAAAAAATGAAATAATATTGGAGGAGATATGATTGGTAGATTTTACGAAAAAAAATTTTATATATTTTTATTATACTTTATATTTTTAAGTTTTATCTCAATATCAATAGCTAAAGAAGTTAATGTTAAAGGAATAAAAAGAAAGACTCTTTCTCTATATGAGCAAATCAAAAATAATGGTGACGGCAAAACATATATTTATAATAAAATTCTAAACCTAGATAAAAATGATGTTGATCTGTCTACTGTTAAGGCAGAAACGACAAAGTATATAGGATGGTTCCTCGTTACCTATAAGGATAAACAGTACTGGGTAAAGCGAAGAGACGTCGAGATCGACTACATTCCTAACACAAACATCGCCAAAGATGATCTGTGTCATAATCCAGAAGCTACAATAAGAGCTTTCGGTAATGAATGTGAGGAAGTAAAACCATGAATAAAATAACTATTACAATCGGAATCGCTATTTGCGTCTTTGTTTTAGGTGGGTGTGCCAGTGTTCCAATTGGACAGTCTCCTGTTTATCAAAAGGTAGAAGGTTCATTTTACAGTCAAGTCATCTCTAATTTGTCAAATGAAGGGTCTGGTGAGCTGTCGGGACAGGGTGCACCGTTATCATTCGGCGAGAACTATGCTCGTTTTTGTACTGCGAGCCTTTTGGGTGATAAGCAGCTCAATAACTACCTTGAAGGGATCGTAAAACAATTGCTAGCCGGAACTCCATGGCAGGATATGTCTTATCATGTTGTGGTTGTTGTTGATAAATCGTACAGCGCTTATTCTTATCCTGATGGAACTATTGTTCTAACTCTTCCTTTACTGTTGGAAATTAATTCAGAGGACGAGTTAGCCATGATCTTAGGGCACGAGATGTCCCATGTGATTTTAAAACATCATAAAAGTGATTGGTTTGTTGATTATCAAAAAAGTATTGTCGGTGCCGGGGATGTATCCCTTGATATTTTCAAAGGCATCCAGAAACAAGTCCCGAAAGCTGAAGAGGTCAATACCAATGATGCCAAGAAGGTTCTTCGTCGTCTTTCAGTGGTAAAGCAAGTTAGTACTGATGTTGTATTTCCTTCATGGCTAAGAACTCAAGAACAAGAGGCAGATCTCTTAGGCTTCGATTTAATGGTCAAGGCTGGCTACAATCTGGATGAAGCCTTTGCTGTTTTTGATAAGCTCAACCAACTTAATCAAAAGGTAGAAGCGGAAGAAAAACTCATTGATCAGCTAGAGGATACGCTCTCCGCTCAAGTTGGAACTTTATTGGCAGGTGAATTTTCGCTGGATTCACTAAAGAAAACAGGTGAGGAAATCTTTTTGGATCCTTTTAAAAAAAAGCTTAAACGAGATCATCCTGAATATGATAAGCGAGTCGAGTTTTTATTAAATTATTGTGATCGTGAATATGCCAGTGTCGATTATCCCACACCTGCACAAAAGGCTTGGGATAAGTTGGTCAATAATAAAACCAGGCAGAGTCGATTTGCTATTTATAAATCAGCCTTTGCCATAGATTCTCAAGTCAAAACTGGCGATACTGAAGGAGCTGTGGCAGCTAAGGATAAACTTGAAGAGAGTGCATTCAAAAAAGATCCCTATATTCAACAGGTTCTTGCTGGGGTGCTGCAAGCAGAAGGAAAGACGGTTAAGGCTATAGCGGCTCTGGAGGTGGCTGTCAGTGACAGTCGTTGTGGCTATCCTGTTTATGATGAGCTCGCCAATTTGCTTGGTTCGGCAGGTCATCCAGGTAAGGCTGCAGAAATACTAGCTAAAGCAGATGGAACGTTTGAAGCAATGCCAGCGGTGCAGGTCGGACGAATCTATTGGACGAGGCAAAGTGGTGATACCAAAGAAGCCACAAAGATGACTTATTCCTGCAAATTAAAATATCCGGATTTTGCTACACAGTGCGAAGAGAAGAATGAAGCTGAGGTTGTTGCTCACACTAAGATAAATATTAAGGGTAGTCAGCAAAATGCTCGCTCTCTGTCCAGGGGAGACATAAAGTCATTACAAGTCATATTGAATAACCTTGGCTATTCCGTAGGAAACCCTGATGGTCTTATCGGGCCAAGAACGGCTGAAGGAATAAAGAAATTTCAAAAGAAAAATGGGTTAGATTGTTCTGGTAAATTTGATAGTGAGACGGTCATAAAACTGCATGAATGCGAGGGGCAAAACAAAAATAAAGCTTAATTGGATCATTTAAGTGAACGAGAGAGTTTAATCACTGGAGTCTAGTGAGGAACTCTCTCTTTATGAGAGTTATTTTGCCAAATCCTCCAACGTCAAAATCGCCTCAATATCCCGCCGTTCTGACTTATTAATAATAACCGCCGTTCCGACCAGCGTAGCCTGTGCCTGACTGACGATATCTTGTATGGCTTTATGGGTAGACCCTTTTGCAAAAAAGTCGTCGATAAACAGCACGCGATCTTTAGAGCTTAATACTTCTCTTGAAACATAAAGCGTGGTGGATTCTTGTTTGGTAAAAGAATAACTCGCTGCAGCGTAGTATTCAGTCATAGTGATAGGACGTTTCTTTTTAGCGTAGATGAAGGGAACTCCAAGTTTTAATGCTACGGCCTGGGCTAGCATGATGCCACTTGTTTCTGCGGTTAATATGACAGAGATCTGCTGCTGTGCAAAGCGTGCGGCGAGGTCGTCACCCATCAGGTGCATCAGCTGTGGATCAACCATGTGGTTTAAGAAGCGATCAACTTTGATGACCTCACCATTGATTGTTCCTTCTTGTTTAATTCGGTCGAGTAAGACTTGGGCAGCGCTCATTTGCGGTCCTCGCGATCATAGGGTAAACCGAGACTTTCTGGCTGTTGGCTGGCACCTTTTTGCAACCTCAGGGTGGAGATAACCAGAACAACAATGGTGAAAAAGTAGGGGAGCATTTGCAGTATATGGGCGCTGATGGTTGTTCCCATGGCCTGAAAACGCAACTGCATGGCGGTGATACCACCAAACAGGTAAGCACCAAATAATGCTCTGGGACTTGACCAGCCCGCAAAAATAACCAGGGCTACAGCAATCCAGCCACGGCCCGCGGTCATGTTTTCAATCCACATAGGGGTGCTGGCAAGGCTTAAATAGGCGCCACCAATACCAACAAATCCAGAGCCGATAGTCACCGCGAGAAAGCGATATTTACTGACCGAAACACCACAGGTATCTGCAGCTGCAGGATTTTCGCCAACGGTACGCAAGGCCAGGCCAGAGCGGGTACGGTAAAGGAAGTACCAGATCAGATAGACCAGGGCGAAGCTGATATAGATCAGAATGTCCTGATTGAAAAAGGGTTTCCCGATAAATGGAATGTGTGACAATCCGGGGATGGCAATGCGTTCAAATCCGTTGATGGTTTGGCCGACCATTGGTTTGCCAAACAGGGCGGTTATGCCAATGCCGAACATGGTGAGTGCCAGACCACTGACAATCTGATTACCTCGCAATTGCACGGTTATAAATGCATGGATGCTGCCAGCAATGAAGGTTGCGACAAAGGCGCATACAATCCCGATAAAGAGGGAACCGCTGATAAAGGTGCCAGCAAAACCAGCCAAAGCGCCGATCAGCATTAAGCCTTCAATACCTAGATTGATGATTCCGGCACGTTCATTAATGATGGCGCCCAAAGTGGCAAACAGGATCGGGGTTCCGGCCCTTACCGTGGCATCCAGAAGTATCTCAAACATGCTGTTTGCTCCTTATCAGACGAGGACGATAAATGATAAAGAAATCTGATGCCAGCAGGCAGAACAGAATCAGACCTTGGAAGGCGTAGACAAAGGCAACGGGAAGTTGCCACATAAGTTGTAGGCTGTCACCGCCGACAAGGAGAACTCCCATCAAAAAGGATACAATAACCACGCCTATGGCGCTGCGTTTAGCGAGCCAGGCAACAATGATGGCAGTGTAACCATAGCCGGGTGAAATCCCATGTTGCAGGCGGTGCTGAAGACCAGCGACTTCACTAAAACCTGCTAATCCGGCGATGGCGCCACTTAAGAACAGTACTGCAAAAATGGCTGTTCCAGTGCGCATTCCGGCATATTGAGCGGCTTTTGGATTACTACCGATGACCTTGATTTCATAACCCCAGACGGTACGCTCCATAAACAGATAGAGAAGCAGGGCACAAAAGAGGGCGACGAAAAAGCCACTATGTAATCTGGTGTTGAAATATTCAGCCAGGCGGGCCGTGTCGGTAAACTGTGCCGTCAGTGGAAAGTTAAACCCTTTGGGATCTTTCCACGGGCCATAGACCAGGTAATCGACCCATAAAATGGCAATATAATTCATCAGCAAGGTAACAATAACTTCATTGACCTGCCAACGGGCGCGCAAAAAGCCTGCAACTCCAGCCCATACTCCACCCAGGACAAACGCGGCCAGAAACATACAGGTGAGCATGACCCAGTGATTCTGTATACCAGAGAACAGGGCAACCCAGGTGGCTCCCATGGCACCCATGTAGATTTGCCCTTCAGCGCCGATATTCCAAATCTGCATCCGGAAGGCGACACTGACTCCGAGCCCGGCAAAGATAAGGGGGGTGGTTTTTACCAGGGTTTCAGAGAGTCCGTATGATGTGCCGAGGGCTTCAAAGATAATTTCCCGATATGCCGTAAGGGGATTAATGTGGCCTGCTAAAAGGAGAAAACCGGCTATAAAAAGAGCTACCGCTATCGATATTAAAGGAGCGCTGAAACGAAATAGCGGCCCGGAAATTTCGCGGCGTTCGATAATCAATTTCATGCTGGCTGCTCCTGTTTTTCGCCACTCATCATCAGGCCGATCTCTTCTCTACTGGTATGGCGCGGATCAACATAACCGATCAAACGACCACGGAACATAACTGCTATACGGTCGCTTAACTTCAGTAGTTCATCAAGGTCTTCCGAAATAAGAATCGTGCTCATACCGCGGTGACAGCCGTCGGCAATAACTTTATGGACATACTCAGCACTACCGATATCGAGTCCGCGGGTTGGATATAAGGCGACCAACACGGCAGGATCCTCGGATAGCTCACGAGCGATGATAACTTTTTGAATATTTCCACCCGACAGATAGCGGACCGGGGTTCCATCAGGGCCAGCTTTTATAGCAAATTGCTCGATCTTTTCAGTGGCATTGCGGCGAATGGCTTTGCGATCCTGAAAAATCCAGTTGCTGAATGAGCCATTTTTAAAACTTTTCATAATCAGGTTTTCGTCAACACTCATATCCGGTGCAATGCCGATGGCTTTACGGTCTTCAGGAATGTGAGCAATACCGGCAACGTATGAATAGCGCGCGTCACTATTGGTGATATCCTGATCTGCTGCGTAAATTTTACCGGACGATGCATTCTTTAAACCAGTGAGAACTTCGGCAAGAGCTTTCTGACCATTACCTGCGACACCAGCAATACCAAGAATTTCGCCAGCTTTCAGTTCAAGATCAAAGGCATCTAAATCAGCCAGACCACGATCATTGCGGACGCTGAGTTGATCAATTTTCAGGACGATTTCATCCGACATTTGTAGGTTCTTTTGCCACTCTGGGATTTTATCTTCACCAATCATTAATGAGGCGAGGCGGTTTTCATCAAAATCCCCGCGCGAAAGTGTGTCTACACTACAGCCTTTTTTAAGGATTGTGACACGGTCAGAAATCTCCATAACCTCGCGCATTTTATGGGAGATAAAAATGATGCTTTTACCTTGCTCTTTAAGGCGCATGAGCACTTTAAACAAGCGCTGTGCTTCCTGTGGTGTTAATACTGCCGTTGGTTCATCCAGAATCAGTAAGCGACAATCACGCATCAAAAGTTTGATCAGTTCGATCCACTGCTGGGCACCAATAGATAATTTCCAGACAGGGGTGTCCAGGTCCAGATCCAGATCAAACTCTTTAATCAGGTCGGCAATCTTCTGTTTATAGCTTTTACGCTTATAAAAATTGGGCACGCCATCGAGGGCGAGGAGGATGTTTTCAAAGACAGAGTGGGCTGGAACCAGCATGAAATGCTGGTGAACCATACCAATGCCACATGCCATTGAATCACGCGGACTGGTAAACTGAACCGGGTTACCATCAAACTCGATACTTCCCCGGTCGGGATGATAAAGTCCGGTAAGGACATTCATCAAGGTACTTTTCCCCGCACCGTTTTCGCCCAGTAAAGTATGAATTTCTCCCGGTGCAACGCGAAACGAAACATCGTCCAGAGCAACAACACCGGGAAAGGTTTTACGAATACTTGTTATCTTAAGAAGATCATTCATGCTGAAGTGGGTGGCATCAGCATTTCTGTAGTATCTGGGATACTACCGAAATGCTGCACCTGAATATATTAACAAAATAAAACAAAGATCTGTCACTCAGGAAACGAGCAATTTTTTGTTGTGGCTAGGAAATCAAGGGCTTGTGCGGAGACGTAGTACTTTTCGTCGCACAAAAAAGCCCGCAGATTGACGCCACCACAGCGGAAAAGGGCCGTTTCCTGAAAGAAAATTATTTAGGGATAGTGCCTTGGACACCTTCTACAAAATAATTCATACCCAGCAAATCGCCATCACTGACAACTTGACCGGCAGGCACAACAACCTTACCTGACTGATCTTTAATCGGACCGGCAAATGGATGCAAGGCACCAGAAACAATCTCGGCTTTCTTTTGTTCTACGTCAGCTTTGGTTTTAGCCGGGACTTTGTCGCTGAATTCAGCCAGGCCGACAAGATCTTCTTTCAGACCATCCCAGATTTGTTCAGATTTCCAGGTGCCATTATGGACTTCTTCGGCGAGCTTAGTGTAGAGAGCTGACCAGTTCCAGATTGGGGCAGTCAGGAAGGCATTGGGAGCAAAACTGCGCATATCGGTATCGTACCCGATAACATAAGCGCCACGTGCTTCAGCTGCTTGTAGTGTTGCCGGAGCATCTTGATGCATGGTCAGGATATCAGCTCCAACATCGAGCAAGCTGTCAGCTGCATCTCTTTCAACAGCAGGGTCGAACCAGGTTTGGGTCCAGACAACACGAACCTCAGCCTCTGGGTTGACACTGCGAACCCCCAGAGTAAATGCATTGATGCCACGAATAACTTCCGGAATCGGGAAGGCGGCAACATAACCGATGATATTTTTCTTGGTCATCTCACCAGCAACAATACCGGACAAGTAACGGGGCTCGTACATTCTGCCGAAATAGGTACCCACATTGTCAGCGGTTTTATAGCCGGAGCAATGCATGAAGACAACTTCAGGGAAGCGTTTGGCAACGTCAATGGTGGCATCCATATAGCCGAAGCTAGTGGTGAAAATCAGGTTGTGGCCGCGATTGACCAAACCTCTGATAACGCGGGTCGATTCAGCACCTTCAGGTACTGATTCGATAAAGGTCGATGGCTTCACATAGGGAAGTTCTTCCATCGCTTTTCGGCCCTGATCGTGGGCATAGGTCCAGCCGGCATCACCAACCGGGCCAACATAAATAAATCCAGCTTTAATCTCTTTCATCGCCGGAACTGCGAAGGCCTGCGTGGTTAAACAAAAAGCCAGGGCAATGAGTACCAACATGACAGCTTTTTTCATTAGAGACGCCTTTCTTCATTGTTCAGAAATGGGGTTGCAATTGGGTTGTGCTATCTATTTCGGGAACACTTTCCCGAGACCATTTATCGTTCCAAAGAGTAATCTGCCTGTGCAGTCACTTCTGCTGAGGAATTTCTTTTACAGCTTACTATCAATATTGTTATCCAACCAGCTTTGGTCCCACCATTCGATTGGTTGAACAGCCACACCAGAAACAAATACACCAAAGTGAAGATGGTCCCCGCCAGCCATGCCGGTCGCGCCACTACGACCAATAACCTGGCCACGGGTAACGGTGTCACCTTGCTGAACGTCTAATTGACTCATGTGAGCATAAAGGGTCTGCAAGCCGAGACCATGATCAATAACCACACATAGACCATAAATACCGAGATACTCCGCCCAGACAACGTTTCCTGAATTTCCGGCATGGATTTCAGCCTGAGCAACGGAAGCCAGGTCAAAACCAAGGTGGTAGGCTTCATCAACCTTTTTACCTTCATAAAAATAATCACGATGATCAGCAAATTGAGCCAGTGGTGCCGCTTTGGGCTGACGCATAAATGCACCTTGCCAAAGAGGATTTGGAGAGGTTTGTTTAGACAATTCCACCATTTTTGCACGGTTGGCTTTGCGAACCTCACGATTGACATAAAGAAAAATATCCAGGGGGGACTGGGCGTTAGGGGCCATGGTCTCAAATTCCGGAGTTTTCATATCCAGAAAGGATTTTGAAATATTGATTTTACGATTACGGAAGCGCTTGTTGTTAGTGTGGTAGTAGATACCAGTCTGGCGCTCATTACCGGCTAAATCGCTAGCAACAACCCGAGGGACAAATTCTTTACTGGTGGTGTAATAGGGGTAAGGGAATAAACACGCATAATTCCCGGATTCTTGTTGGTAAGCAGGAAAAAACAGATCACCAAAAGTAACGCCCGCATTTTGAATTTCTTCGTTGGCAGTAAAGGTCACCAGACCACTACCACCTTTAGTAAAGTTATGTGCTTTACTTAATATAGAAATAATTGGAGCTCGGCTGTCATAGGTCATATTGAAGGTTTGGACCGTGACATTCCCTTTGCCAAAATGATAGATCGCACTATCGGTAGAGACAATTTCAATCTGCACTCCGCCCTGTTGCAGTTTAAGGGAACTGAGGTCAATTTCTAAGTCGGCATTTGGTTGCGGAAGTGGAAAGGCCCTTTGTAACAAGGTCTTACTGGTATTCCCCTGAAGAATGGTCACTTTAACATCTTTGAGACCCATTCCCTGATCTTTTAAGGAGAGCAATAACTTGGTCTTATGTGAGATTGGACCGCTGCCGGGTGTCAGGGCCAACTGTGGGCCCTCTGTGTCGCGGAAATAGAGAAATCCTCCGGCGCAAAGAGCAATAACAATAATGAGGAAAAACAGTTTTTTCAATGACTTCAAAACGTGACTCCATGATTGAGAAACAATGATTTAACTTCTTTTCAATTAAAGCGATCTATTCGCTAGTGTCGTTTAGCCGTTACCTTATAGAGGTCAATAAGTCAGGGCAGCGTTAATGCTGCCCTGAATAAAGAAATCAATTGTCTGTCGTACGTTTTTGTTTGTCAAGAACTCTAGTCTTTTGTCCCCCCTTAATTCCCCATCGCTTGCAGGTATGACCTATATACTCTCAATAAGTCTCGGCTTGAGGCGTTTAAGCGTGAATAGCTTCTTTATTAACAGCTAGTGCTGCTTCTTTAATCGCTTCTGCCAGGGTCGGGTGGGCATGGCAGGTCACTGCCAGGTCGTGAATACTTCCACCAAAGGAGATCACGGTTGCCGCTTCGGCAATGAGTTCTGATGCATGAGGTCCGATAATATGAATACCATGGATACGGCCAGATTCAGGATCGGCAAGGACCTTGACAAAACCGTCACTGTTACCTGTACACAGTGCGCGTCCATTGGCAGAGAAAAAGAATTTTCCTGCTTTAAAAGGAACGTCCTGCTCTTTTAACTCGGACTCACTGGCACCAACTTGAGCGACTTCTGGAGAGGTGTAGGTGACAGCCGGAACGGTGTTGTAATGAACTTTCGATTTTTGTCCCGCGAGGCGCTCAGCAAAGACAACTCCTTCTTCACTGGCTTTATGTGCCAACATCGGCCCTGGAACAAGGTCACCAATAGCATAAATTCCAGCCACCTTGGTCTGAAAGTTCTCATCAATGTCCAGTTGCCCTTGTTTGTTAGCCTCCAGGCCAACATTTTCCAGGCCAAGGCCTGCTGTTTGTGCTTTGCGACCGGTCGCAACGAGAATTTTGTCACAACTGATGGTTTCAGACCCCTTGTCGTTACTGACTGTTGCAACCAGTCCGGAAGCAGTTTTTTCCATTTTTTCCAGCTTGGTTTTGGTCAGAATATCGATGCCCTGTTTTTTCAGGCTGCGTTGTAGTGTTTGGGCAACCTGCGCGTCAGCCGTTGGTATGATTTGCGGAAGCATTTCAACGACGGTGACCTTTGCTCCCAGACGGCTCCAGACGGAACCCATTTCCAGGCCGATAACACCACCACCAACGACCAGCAAATGTTCTGGCACCTCAGTAAGACTAAGGGCATCACGTGCATTGATGATATCTTCACCGTCAAAAGGCAGGTGGGGTAGTTCAAACGCTTCGCTGCCAGTTGCTAGCAAAATTGCTTTAGCAGTTACTTCTTGAGAGCCCTCTGCGTTTGTTATCTCAACTTTTTTTAACTCACCTTCGCTGGCCATTAACTTCGCCGTACCGGTGATAGGGGTAATTTTATTCTTTTTAAACAGTCCGGCAATTCCACCAGTCAATTTATCAATAATGTCAGTTTTGCGTGCCATCATTTTGGACAAATCAAGTTTAACTTCTCCAACGCTGATGCCGTGTTCAGCAAATTCATGCTGCGCCGCTGCGTAGTGTTCACTTGATTCCAGCAGCGCTTTACTGGGGATACACCCTTCATTCAGACACACACCACCAAGGGTGGCGCGTTTTTCAACAACAGCCACATTGAATCCGAGTTGGGCAGCCCTAATTGCGGCGACGTAACCACCAGGGCCAGCTCCGATAACAATTAAATCGTAGCTCTTATCAGACATGTATTCTCCTTTTAACCGTTCCTGTGACAGCGAACGAAGCAATCTTGATCAGATTTTAAGTAACAGGGTTTCTGGGTCTTCGATGTAGCTTTTGACCTGTTTCAGGAATCCAACGGATTGTTGTCCATCGATAATGCGATGATCATAACTTAGTGCCAGGTTCATGATTGGACGGATAACAATTTCTCCGTTACGGACAACCGGGCGGTCAACAATACCATGCATACCCAGAATTCCACTTTGGGGTGGATTTAACAGTGGTGTCGAAAGTAGTGAACCGTAAACACCACCATTAGTGATGGTAAAAGTTCCACCTTGAAGTTCATCCAGGGTCAGTTTCCCGGCATTGGCTCTCTCTGCCAGGGATTTAATCGTTAGCTCAATTTCGTGGAAGTCCAGTTTGTCGGTATCGCGAATAACCGGTACCACCAGTCCACGTTTGCTGCCTACCGCAATACCGATATCGTAGTAGTTATGGTGAACAATGTCATTGCCATCAATACTGCCATTGACATCCGGATACTCTTTCAGCGCTTCGGTAACTGCCTTTACAAAGAAGGACATGAAGCCTAAATTGCTGTCGTATTTTTTACTGAAGGCTTCTTTATACTTTTTGCGCAGACTCATGACTTTGCTCATGTCAACCTCGTTAAAGGTGGTCAACATTGCCGTTTCCTGTTTGGCCTTCATCAGGTGTTCAGCGACCTTCTTGCGCAATTGAGTCATTGGCGTGCGGGTAATACGCTCAGCATTGTCGGCAGCGCTGCGAGCCGGTTGAGGAGTAGCTTTGGGAGCTTCCTTCACCGGTGCGGGAGCGGGTTTGCTGGCCGCCTGGGCAGGAATGTCATCGACCAGAACACGACCATCACGGCCACTACCCTTGAGTGTGGCTGGATCAATACCACGTTCGGCGGCAATTTTAGGAACCGCAGGGTTCATTGGAGCTGGCGTTGTTGCTTCAGGCTCTGGTTCTGCTTCGGCCGGTGCTGCGGCTCCGGCTGGTTTCTCAGCGCTTTCATCAATGCTACCGATGGTCGCACCAATAGCAACGGTTTCACCGTCAGCAACAAGAATTGTGAGAACTCCAGAAGCTTCTGCTGTTAATTCGACATTGACCTTTTCAGTTTCAAGTTCCATGAGGACTTCGTCTTTTTCGACGTAATCGCCATTCTTTTTGAACCATTCACCGATCTCAGCTTCAACGATAGATTCTCCAACCTGGGGGACAATGATATCCATAAGTTAAACCTCTATAAATATTAGAAAAATTGTAAGCTAGAATGTAGAATTTAGAATCCAGAACAAGGAAGGTAACTCTTTATATTCTGGATTCTCTCTACTTTATTCTGCCTTAAACGCTTTATTCAAAATCTCTTCTTGTTCCTGCTTGTGAATCCGGTGTGAACCGACGGCAGGGCTTGCTGAACGTTTACGTCCAACATAGACGGGTTCCTGACCCAGAATTTCGGTCAGTTGTGGACGCAGATGATCCCAGCTGCCACCGTTACCGATCTCTTCCTGAACCCACAAGTATTCAGTCTTCTCGCCGTATGGAGCTAAAATTTCTTTTAATCGCTCAGTGTGTAGCGGGAAGATCTGCTCAATGCGGATAACTGCGACATCGTCATGTTGTCCTTCGGTGCGTTGATTGAGCAGTTCATAGTAAATTTTACCGCTGCATAAAATCACCCGACGGCACTTTTTAGGATTAACATTCTCATCGGCGATAATTTCCTGGAATTGGCCTTCGGCCAGATCGCTGACACTCGATACACATGCCGGGTGACGCAGCAGGGCTTTTGGAGTCGCGACGATCAATGGCCGCCGATATTTAGATCTAACCTGACGCCGGATCAGATGAAAGAGCTGAGCAGGTGTTGATGGAACAGCGACAATCATATTATCGCCACCGCAGAGCTGCAGGTAGCGTTCGATACGGGCACTTGAGTGTTCTGGTCCTTGTCCCTCATAACCGTGGGGCAGGAACATTGCTATCCCTGATGGGCGATTCCATTTGACCAGACTGCTGGCAATAAACTGATCGATAATGACCTGGGCTCCATTGGCAAAATCACCAAATTGTGCTTCCCAGATCGTCAGGTCATCGGGGGTCTCTACCGAATAGCCATAGTCGAATCCGAGTACTGCCATTTCAGACAGCACAGAGTTGAATACGTCAAAGCGGCAATCGTTCTGAGTGGCAATCTCGCTTAGGGGGGTGTATTCCTGACCTGTTTTGGTGTCGTAAATGGTGGCATGGCGATGATTAAACGTTCCCCGGCGTGAATCCTGACCAGATAAACGAATCGATGTTCCCTCGTTCACTAAACTGGCAAACGCTAACGCTTCACCAGTGCCCCAATCGATGATTTTCTCCTTAGATGCGACGGCTTTATGACGCTTTTTCAGCAGGGTGGCGATTTTACGGTGAGCACTAAAACCCTCTGGAATCGTTGTTAAGTCAGTAGCGAGCTGATCAAGAGTATCGGCTTTAACACCGGTGTCAACAGGATCAAAGGTGAAGACGCGTTGAATGTGAGACCATTGTTTCAGGAAGACAGGATTGAGCGGGCAGATTTCACGGCTCAAAGCGTCTTCAAGATGTTGGTCAATGGCAGTGCTAATCGCATCCAGTTCCTGCTTGTCATAACCTTCAATCAGCAACTGATTGGTATAGATATCTGCTGTTGGAGGATGGTTCTTGATCTTCTCATACATGAGGGGTTGGGTGAAAAAGGGCTCATCCCCTTCATTGTGGCCATGGCGGCGATAGCAGATGACTTCGATAAAGACATCTTTTTTGAATTTCTGCCGGAATTCCACTGCCATCGTTGCGGCCTGAACTAACGCCTCAGGGTCATCGCCATGGACATGGAAGATTGGTGACATCAGCATTTTGCCAAGATCGGTCGGGTAACATGTTGAGCGGGCATCGACCGGTAAGGTGGTAAACCCAATCTGATTGTTGATGACGACATGTAGCGTCCCACCGGTTTTGTAGCCAGCAATTTGCGACAGGTTGAGGGTTTCTGCAACCACGCCCTGGCCAATGAAAGCTGCATCACCGTGAATAAGCAGTGGCATAACATTGTATTCGCCATTGTCCATGCGGTCCTGGCGGGCTCTCGCTTTACCTTCGACAACCGGGTTGACGGCCTCTAAGTGGCTTGGGTTTGATGCCAGGGAAATATGAATATCACCACCAGCAAAAGAACGATCAGCTGAATAGCCTTTGTGGTATTTAACGTCACCTTCACCGACTATCTTATAGCGCTCGTTATCAGCGAATTCGGCAAACATATTTTCTAAAGGCTTTTCAAAAATGTTGGCGAGAACATTGAGGCGACCACGGTGAGCCATACCGATAACGACATCTTTCATGTCCAGTTCGGCGGCTGTTTCAATGACGTGATCCAGCAACGGTATGACCGACTCAGAACCCTCAAGAGAGAAGCGTTTTTGACCGACAAATTTGCGGTGCAAAAAGGTCTCAAATTTAGTGGCTTTAAGAAGCATACGCAGGGTGTTGAGTTTTTTCTCTTTACTCAAGTTAGGATTGCTGCGCGCTTCTTCTGCTTTTTCCTGTAACCAACGGCGCTCTTCGGGAATCGGAATATGCATAAATTCCATACCGATAGAGCTACAGTAGGTTTGCTTGAGAATATCGATGATCTCTCTTAACGATGCTTCGGGCAGGATAAAATCATCCGGAGCAAATGTGCGGTCGAGATCCTCTTCACTCAAGCCAAATTCAGAAAGCTCAAGAAGGGGGTGCACCAACTGACAAGGAGTCAGAGGGTCGACGCAGGCATAAAGATGACCGATGTCCCGATAACGGTTGATCAGTGATTGAACTGCTGCCGGTTTGGGATCATTACCCGCTGATCCTGGATTTTCCAGAGCAACTTCAAAACCCTGGAAAAATGCTTGCCACTCCTCTGACAGCTGACTGGGATCGGTTTTATACTGTTGATATTGAGCTTCTATCCACTGAGGACTGATGTTGTCAATAATACTCATGCTCCACTCTCGTTCCTGTAATTGAAATTGTCATTCACGCCAATGAAAAAAGTATAAAGCAGGCGTTTAATTGTCGCAATAAATACGGTTAAATTATGTGTTCATTCTGTTTCTGTATGTCCCTGTAACTCATGTTGTTTTCATCCATTAATAGGGATGATCAGCAGTCATGGGAATGCTCCTGACTGGCGTTAAACTGTTCTTCTGCATGATAAGACGATCGGACCAACGGGCCCGCTTCAACATGATCAAAGCCCATCTCTTTGCCACGCCTGCCATAAAAGCTAAACTCTTCCGGCGAAACAAAACGAGTCACTGGATAATGCTGTTTGCTCGGGGCCAGGTATTGACCAATGGTGACAAGGCGGCAGTGGTAAGTCCGCAAGTCTTGAAGGACATTCAGAACTTCTGCCTGTTCTTCGCCCATACCGAGCATCAGACCTGATTTGGTAATAATCTTGGGGGCCCGTTTGTGCACCTCGGCCAGGAGGTCAAGCGAACGTCGATATTGAGCCTCAGGGCGAACCTGCTCATAAAGACGTGGTACCGTTTCTATGTTATGACCAATAATATCAGGCTGGGCTGCAAGGATTATTTCAAGCGCAGGCCAGTTACCACCAAGATCGGGAATCAATAGTTCTATTTTGCATGTAGGTGTGAGCTGACGGATGTGATTGATCAGGTCGGCAAAGTGGCGAGCACCACCATCAGGCAGATCGTCGCGGGTGACCGAAGTGATGACTGCATGCTTAAGCTTAAGGTCGGCTATCGCCTGAGCGACTTTAGCCGGTTCTGTTGGATCCGGTGGTAGCAGTTGTCCACTGGCGACATTACAGAATTGACAATGGCGGCTGCAGGTTGCCCCCAGGATCATGAAAGTAGCGGTTCCTTTGCTCCAGCATTCACCCTGGTTGGGACATGCGGCACTGCGACAAACGGAGTTAAGACCATGTTGACGATGGTAACGATCAATCTGGGCAAAGTGTCGACCAGATGGGAGTTTGACTTTTAACCAGTCAGGTTTCCTGTGTAATTGTTCACTCATGACAAGGCTCCATTGCCAGAGATCGTGGTGATCGTCAAGAAGGTCTTACGAAATTGAATACACACGGGGCCTGATTGAATTAAAGCAATCAGGCCCCGTAGACAAAGCATCAACGTGCTTTTATTTATGCTGGTTCGAAGTTGGTTTTATCAACACCGCACAGAGGGCAAACCCAATCCTCTGGAATATCTTCAAATGCAGTTCCTGGAGCGATTCCACTATCCGGATCACCAACTTCAGGGTCATAGATATAATCACAAACAATACAACGATACTTTTGCATGGCAGCCTCCTAGGGGAAACAAAGTTAAGATTGATGGAACATTAGCAGATGGAAACAATTATTACAATGCTGGTAATAAATAAAATTTATAATTTTTTAGTAATGTAATAACTCCAAAGTTTCTGATTCAGAAAGATGCAATTTTTTGCCAGATCAAGGAAACCAAGCATTCGCGCGGAGGCGTAGTACTTTACGCCACACAAGCGAGTGCGCAGGTTGACGCCGAGCTGGTGAAAAAGGGCGCTTTCTGGGCAGAAACTAGAGGAATTCCATCAAGGCCTTGACGGTCTTCTCAATCCCGGCAGCAGCTTCACTGATACGACCTGCCAACATATACGCCGGGCTGGTAATGATTTTATTTTTTGCATCGATAACACATTCATCAACGGGGCAATTGACGTGATTCGCGCCCATTGCAGTAATGGCTCCAGCTGTGCCTTCATCGGTACCGATAGTGACCTGATGGCTGAGTTGATCTTCTCCCAGTACACGCGCCACCAAAGCAGGAGCAATACATACCGCAGCGAGTGGTTTTTGTGCTGCCACCACTTCTTTTATAAGGCGGGACACCTCAGGGTTGACGTCACACTGTGGGCCTTTTACAGCAAAATTACACAGGTTCTTTGCTGCACCAAAACCGCCAGGAATCATCAGTGCATCAATGTCTTTAGCGCTGATATTTTTAATATCGGTCACATTACCACGGGCAATACGAGCTGATTCTTCCAGCACGTTACGGGTTGCACCTTCAACCCCTTCACCAGTTATGTGATTAACTACATTAAGTTCAACATCAGGTGCCATCATGACAATCTCTGCACCGGCCCGATCAAGTGCCAGAAGAGAGATAACTGCTTCGTGAATTTCACTGCCATCGTAAACACCACATCCTGCTAATAGTACGCCTACCTTTGCCATTTGACCCTCCTTTTGGGTTTTGTTGCACAACTAAAATGATATTAGCTGTATCGGTTACGGGTTCAAGCTCTGCTTAAACCAATCATGTCAGTATAGCAGAATTGCTCAATAATATTCTAAAGTCTTAAGATGATTGTTAGTTTTTTGTGTAGAGAATGGCGACTGCGTGAGCAACTTTATCGCCTAATGCACGTAAACTATGTGGTTCGTTAGAGTCCCAGTAAACGGAATCTCCCGCTTCCAGAACATACGTATCACCGCCATGTTTTAGTTCAACCGTCCCTTCAAGAATATAGGTAAATTCCTCCCCGGAATGGCGCACGGGCTGAGATTGTTGCGTCTGTGCCGGATCGAATTCGACCAGAAATGGTTCCATGTTCTTGTGTTTTTTACCGTAAGCCAGAGCGTGGTAAAAATAAGGTTGCGGTTCACCGCCATGGTTAGGGCGGCGTTGCATACGACTTGCTTCTCCGGCACGTACGACATGACACTTCTGGGTGTTGTCTTCTTCTTCAAAAAAAGTCTGGAGTGGAACGTTCAGGGCTTTGGCAATGCGTAACAACGTTGCCAGCGGTGGAATGACCTGATCATTTTCTATTTGTGACAATAAGGGTTTCGATAGTTCTGTTGCTTCAGATAGATCCTGTAAAGTCAGACGACTCTTTTGTCTAAGATCTCTAATTTTTAGACCAATCTGAAGCTCTTTTACTTCGGCTCTGTAGTCATCCATACTGATTTGTTCCTCGTTGCGGGAGTGTGATTACGTACAACTTTTTAACGTTCATTTTCTATGAAAGTCAAGGTTTTCGCGTCTATCTGTTTATCCATACTGGCGCAAAGCGCCTTGCTATGATAGAACCGTTATACGTTAATCGTTACAGAGTAGGACCTTCCCGGAGTTGTCATGGTGTCAAATTTCCACAGTCACCCCATTGCTGCCGTCCTGTTTGATATGGATGGAACCTTGCTCAGGGCACGTATGTCCGAGTTTATTCCGCGCTATGTCGACAGTTTAGCCAGCTATTGTGCTGACCATGTGAAACCGAAAAAATTTGTTAAAGCAAAAATGCGGGCGATTCGCGAGCTTATTTATCAGCCAGGTGATGGCCGGTTAACCAATGAGCAGCGTCTCTTGCAGCTTATGGTTCGTGATTTAAAAGTTTCAGAAACGGTTTTGCGGGACAGCTTCGAACTTTTTGCTGCCAATGGACTGGATGAGTTGGAAGACTTTATTAAGCCAATTCCATTGGCCCAGCAAATTGTCAAGCAATGTCATCAGTTTGGTGTCCCATTAGTGCTGGCGACCAATCCGGTTTTCCCTGATTCTATGATACGAGCAAGATTGCGTTGGGGGGGGCTTGATGAAAAGATATTTACCCTGATTACCACCTATGAAAACAGCTATCACTGTAAGCCGCAAGCGGGTTATTTTGCAGATGTGGCGCAAACGATAGGTATTCCCGTTGAACGTTGCCTGATGGTTGGTAATGATCTTAATCATGATTTGGCGGCAATGGGTGTCGGGATGCAAGCTTTTCTGGTTGATACCTGGCTGGTTGATCATGGCCCTCCTGAATGGTCATGTCCCAATCGAGGTGACCATCGGGCCTTGCAGAATTTTTTAGGTTCTCACCTTAGATAATCCACTTTTCATATAACAAATACCTTAGTTGGTAGACTGTCTGGTTTGTTACTGACTCTAACTCGAATGGTAAGAACAGTGACATAACCTGTAAAGAATGGGGGATCGTATGAGCAAAATTAGTGAAGATCTCATTTATAACGGGCGTATTCTTGATCTGGCCAAAGAAAAACACTTAATGCCCGATAACCGTGAAAGGACTTTTGAGGTCGTACAACACCCTGGCGGTGCTGCTGCGTTACCAATTCTGGATAATGGTCATCTGCTTCTGATTCGACAATTCAGACCTGCTATTCAGGATTATATTTTTGAAGTTCCCGCCGGGCGGGTCGAAATCGGCGAAGATCCAGCCGGGTGTATTGAACGGGAGCTGGTCGAAGAAGTTGGCTACCGGCCAAAGCAGATCGATTCTTTGGGGTTTGTTTACAGCAGCGTTGGCTTTTGTAATGAGAAGATTCATCTCTTTGTCGCCCGTGATCTGGAAGTTGCGGAACTCGCCCTTGAACCGGATGAATTTATCGAGCCGGTCAGCCTGACATTGGATGAAGCACTCGATATGGTAACTTCCGGGACCATCTGTGATGCCAAAACCCAGATAACTTTGCTACGCTATGCTCTGAGTCAGTCCTGACCATCTGACGGCCTCTTAACTGATGAGCTATCCAAATATTTATTTCAACGAAACGAATGTGACATGAATGATTCTGAATTTATTGCCAATACCATCGAACTGCCTTTTAACCGCGGACACCTGGAGCGTGATTTTGTCCTGTCCACTCCTGATCAAGATCCTGGGGGAGATGGCTTCTGGCTGCTGATGAATGGCATGACCGTCCTCACTAAGCAAGGAGAGAATGAGCTGGAAATGCCTTTCGGCCCTTGCCCGGCAGGAGAAAACCCGGCAGCTCTTTATATTGGTCAATGGCAAGGGAAGCCTTGTCGATTGGTGGCGGTCAGCGATGATAATGCGCAAACTGATGATTTGGTTGCCTGCCACTTGCGAACTCCTGACCAACCGTTATCTTTATCTTTATTATCGTTAGCTGGTATGGGGCGAGCTATCCTGCACTGGGAAGGGGAGAGTCGCTATTGTGGTAACTGTGGTGCTGAAATGATTCGTATTGCAGGCGAATATGGTAAGAAGTGCAGCAGCTGTACCACTCAGCATTATCCTCGCATTCATCCCTGTGTTATCGGGCTGGTATTAAAGGGAGATGAACTGCTCCTGACCCATAAAGCCGAGTGGACTGATGGGCGTTACGGTGTTGTTGCCGGTTTTGTTGAATTTGGTGAGTGCCTGGAAGAGGCTATGGCCAGGGAGGTTTTTGAAGAAACCAACATTCGTATTGACAATATTCGTTATATCGGCAGCCAGGCATGGCCCTTTCCCAGCCAGCTGATGTGTGGATTTGTGGCCGATTATGTCAGTGGAGATGTCAATCTGAATGATCATGAACTTGCTGATGCACGCTGGTTTAAAATCGATGAATTACCGACCATCCCTCCGCGTCGAAGTATTGCACGGTTTTTAATCGATAGTGCGCGGCAATATATTAAATCTTAATTTTTTCGATGGCCGCAAAGGCTAATGCTCTTTAGCGTTAGCCTTTGCGATTGTTTTCGGTTACTTATTCCCTGGAGCTAACGACCAGGAATGATATTCATGTCCTCTGGATAGCTGATACTGTATCCATAGGCGATTTGACTGCTGCTGCCAGCTTCAATCTGCTTCTGCCACGAGATAATTCCATCTTTCACTTCGCCTGGTTGCTCACCGTCCGAATCGTTGTATTTCAGTTCAATGCGCTTGTCACTGACGCGCGGATAAGCATCTTCAATGGTTAAATCAATAGGGTAATTCTTATGGTTGGTCACAGAGACCGACATTTCCCAGGCGAGGGTGCGTTTTTTATTGAATAAACCATTGCGGTCGCTGACATCTTTTTTAGTGATTTTACTGACCAGAGCAGGATCCGAGCCAAAATACAAGGTTTGTTCTTTACCATGGAAAGAAAAGTTACGCTTGCCGATAACAACCCCATCGACAAGAAGACTGGCTGCTCCGGTCGGAAACGTCACCTGGTCCGGGGCTGAAACTGCAGCACTTAGAAAAACCTGGGATGAATATTGGGGGCGTAGCAGGTACGAAAATTCGCTCTGCCATTTACCTTCTGCAATAGTCAGTGTGGTCGTCTGTCCGGCAATAATAGTCTGTTTGCCCAACGCATAAATATCGAACAATTCACCTTCTGAGCGTTGATAAAGCGGTGCTTCGGCAGCAACGGGCGCCATCGTTTCCATGTTGTCAGCCAGTGCTGAATCGACACTGCGCTTAGCGAGACTCTGAGTGCCCATAATTGGGCGAATCTGCCTTTCCCGAATGACCCAGGGGGTGATTTCTGGTGGTGTCAGAGTCGTGTGTGGTTCAGAGGTAGCAATCTTTAAATCCACATTATGCCAGTCCTCACCACTTGATTGGGATAATTGAGCTTGCCAGAGCCAGTCCACAACGTTGTCTGCGGGGTGTGCGGCCAGGGTGTAATTGCTCTGCCACCGGGCTGAAGTGATGCGGTATGTATAATTGACAGATAACGTTTCCGGCGCGTTCGCAGCGAGCTGCAAGGTTACCTGCCAAACCCTTTGACTTTGCCCTTTACGTTTATTGAGTTGATGTTCTAACTCATTAATCTCAGCTTCAATCCTGATTAATTCTGTTTTTAGCCGTGACGCTTCAGTCACCATGGGAGTTGTTGTGGCAATAATCATAGCGCCAAGAGCCTGGATATCCTGACTGGACTGTAGCTTTTGATTCTTCTGATTGTGCCAGTATTCCAGCCCCAGCGCATTGATCCTTTGCTTATCGAGCAGCTGTTGCCTGAGCTGTTTTTTATCCTCTAGTTGTTGTTCTAATTGTGAAGAAACAGGGGCAGGGAGAACGACTGAATTGATCTGATAGTTAAGGATCTGCACCTGTTCTGTGGGGGCTATTTGCAATGAGTCAGGAACTGCTGAATCAGGTAATTGAAACGTGGCGCGCTGCTGCTCAACCTGCAACGTTGTGGCGGAACTGAGCACGGCTCCATGCGGAAACAGAAGTACTTCGGTAATCGCTGCTTGTCCCTGTGTCCCCAAGCACAACCAACCAAACATGAATAACAGCATAATGCGTTGCATGATCTACCCCCTTGGATCAAAAACAAACAGGGCGGTATGTCGTCGCCTCGATACCGCCCTGTTTGTGATGTTTTGAAGTTTTTAGTCTTTATCGTTAACTTTCCAAATTGGAGATGGTCAGTTTTTCGTTGTGGCAAGGAAATCAAGAGCTTGTGCGGAGGCGTAGCTTTTTACGCCGCACAAACAAGCTTGCAGGTTGACGCCGCCACGGCGGAAAAGAAGCCATCTCCGATGGGAATTAGCGGCGGTCTCCCATAATCCGCAACAACATCAAAAACAAGTTGATAAAGTCAAGGTAAAGCGTCAGAGCACCTAGAATAGCTGCTTTTTTCTGCTGCTGCTCACTGGCAAATCCTGCTTGACCAATGCGTTTTATTTTTTGAGTGTCATAGGCTGTTAAGCCAACAAAAATAAATACACCAAGATAACTGGTAATCCAGTAAATCATTTCATTGTGTAAGAACATGTTGACCAAAGAGGCGATAACAATGCCGATCAGCCCCATAAACAGGAAACTACCGAAACCGGTTAGATCGCGCTTGGTGGCATAGCCATACATACTCATAGCGGCGAAGGTCCCGGCTGTGACCAAAAAGGTGCTGACAATAGAACTCTGGGTATACACCAGAAAAATTGCTGAAAAAGTAATACCATTCAGAGCAGAATAGCCGATAAACATCAGCGTTGCCGTCGTGGCGCTGATACGGTTGATGGCGGCACTCATAAACATAACCAGACCCAGCTCAGCAAACATCAGACCGTAAAAGGCCATGCGGTTTCCAAAGATCATTTGTTGCAAGCTTGCGCTGGTCAGCATGAAGAATGCTGCTGCTGTCGTTGTCAGCAGGCCAATGGTCATCCACAGGTAGACTTTTTGAAAGTAGGTATTGGATGTGCTGATAGCAGTGGCTTCTGAATAAATTTCATGTTGCTTGTACATGTGATTATGCTCTCCTTTATCGATTGCGTTTTAGCGTTAGACGCGAAATTTTTTTATCTGTCATTATAGCGGACTCTTCCTGTTGATGAAAAGTAAAAGCGGAAAGGATACCAGTAAAGATTTGTAAATTTTCAGTTTTTCCAGAATCCGATAGCCAGGCACAGCCATCCGGCAATAAAGGCGATGCCACCAAACGGGGTAATGATTCCTAGTGTTTTGATGCCACTCGTCGCCAAAGCATAAAGGCTTCCTGAAAAAAGAACAGTACCAATGATAAAAAGCCAGCCGCTACTGATCAGTAATGCACTTGTCCCACGGCTGAGGGCCCAGGCCGTCATCAGCAGAGCAAAAGCATGATACATCTGATAGCGCACGCCAACTTCAAAGACCTTCAGCATTTCCGGCGCCAACCGCGCCTTTAGCCCATGGGCCGCGAAGGCTCCAAGGCCAACTCCCAGTCCCGCGAATAAAGCACCGATAGTAAAGAATAGTTTCATTGACATATTTGCTCCGGTTTTAAGGCCATCAGAATCGCTTCAACAATGGAATCATTCTAACATAGTCTTCATTCATTAGAGAACTATGCCAGTGGCCACTGATTATCCCAATCAGAAGGCCCCCACTAAAAATGACTAGGATTATTACCATAAACACCCATGGTGGCAGAGGATAGCCAAGCAGTGATATGTGCAAGGTCCCTGATTGTGGACAGTTTTGGACACAGCTCAGACATCCAGTGCATTCAACCGAATGGATAGTTTTAGAGGTAGAAATATGCAAATGGGCTGGACAGGTTTGATCACAACATTGACATCTTGTGCAACTTTCTGGGTGACGTCTTATAAAACATGGACTCAAAAAACTTAATAGCCCCAACAAGGCACCATACGGGCATAAATAGCGACACCAAAATAAGCGAATAAAAAGAGATAATAGGGTGAAGATACTGATAACAACCAGGGTTGTTATGGTTGGTGAAGTAAAAAAATGGAGCATCTTAAAATCACTTATCGCCCAATAGGGACTGCTCAAAAATGCCGCCAGGCTTTGGGCGGGCATATCGATAAGGATCAGTTTAATGAAAAACAATAAGAGCAGATACTTGAGTGCTCTTAATATTTTGTCCAACCAGGGCCAGAGCTGTAAATGGAAACCAAGTAGATGGCTCTGAACACGATAGAGCCACTCACTTATGGTTCCGACAGGACAAATCCAGGAGCAGAACGATTTACGGGTCAGGAAGGAAAGAGTCAAAAATGTCAGCAGAAAAACCAGTGCTGCTGGATGAATATGATCAAAATGGCCATTGACCCACCAGTTTTTAAGACTGATCAATGCCCCTATGGGCAGAAATGCATCAACACCCGTTGGGCGAGAGACGAAAGGCTGCTGACCTTGGCTGATAAAGTAATCGAAAAAGGCTGCTAGCTGAAAACCTAGGTAGAGCGACGAACCTAAAAATGCCACTTGTACCAAGTTACGTATGAAGGTCATATTCTTAAAGCTAAAATAATTTCGCGAGATCATAGATCAGTCATTTCTTCCGTATCGGCTTTTATAAGATCTTATAAAGTACGGAATGATTGCGCGATATTGAAGGGAAATCGAAGGTGTCTGTACGAATTGTGCAATCTCCCCCTGTTTAGATGTTTATTTGAGCAGAAGGAGATTGCGTATTTAAACTGTAGTCTATGGCTTGAAAATAATAAAAAATTGAACAAATTTGTGGCCGAACAAGCCGTTAGTCTTGCTCAGAATGGTTACCTAGCAGTTCTTCCATCCGTTTGTTCATGCGCCGCTGGCGCATAACGGAGGTTACCAGTGACAGCAGACCCAGGATCAGGAATGTTGCGGTAATGGGACGGGTCAGGACTGCCATCATCGAGCCATCGTTAATAATCAGTGACCGGCGCAGGTTCGATTCTGCCATAGGACCAAGGATCAGGGCCAGCAGAATAGGAGATACCGGAAACTGATAACGTTGCAATACGTAGCCGACAACACCAAAAAAGATGGCTACCCAAATGTCAAAGACACTGTTGCGCATTGAGTAGGAACCAACAATGGAGAGCAGAAAAATAATGGGGAGTAGCATGCTTTTGCGCAACGAAATAACCCGGGCGAAAAAGCGTACCCCTAATAAGCCAACAACAAACATGGCAATATTGGCGATGATCATCGCAGCAAAAACTGAGTAGACGACATCCATGTGGTCACGATACAGCAGCGGGCCAGGGCGTAATCCCTGAATAATAAACGCACCGAGCAGCACGGCGGTTACCGCATCGCCGGGAATACCAAGAGATAACAATGGAATCATCGCCCCACCAGTACAGGCGTTATTGGCAGATTCCGCTGCTGCGACACCTTCAATAGCGCCACTACCAAACTTTTCGGGATGCTTAGAGCGGCGTTTGGCTTCGCTATAGCCAACGAATGCGGCAATATCGCTCCCCGCACCTGGAATTGATCCGATGAATGTTCCCATTACACTCGATTTTAAGATGTCTTTCCAAGACGTCCTAATGTCATTCCAGGTTGGAAAAACACTGGTAATTTTGCTGACGACCTGTTGGTTGGTGACCAACGATTCGACCCCTTTAAAAACCTCTGAAAAAGCGAACAGCCCAATCAAAGTGGGAATAAAGGCTGGTCCTTCCATCAAATCCATAGAGCCAAAAATGAAACGCGGATAGCCAGAAACGGGGTCAAGGCCAATGGTTGAAATCAATAAGCCAAAAAATCCGGCGTAGACACCTTTGATAATCGATCCCCCTGAGACAGAGATGATAATCGACAGACCAAAGACCGCCAGGGCAAAGTATTCAGCGGCGCTGAACTGTAAAGCGACTTTGGAAATCTGTGGTGACAGGAAGGTCATAATCAGAGCGCCAGTCAAGCCACCAATAAATGATGAAAAGACCGACATGCTCAACGCACGACCGGCTTCCCCCCGCTTGGTTAAAGGGTAGCCATCCAATAAAGTTGCTGCAGCGGCTGGTGTTCCGGGAGTTCTGATTAATATGGCCGAGATGGATCCCCCATATATTGCCCCACTGAAAATTCCTAACAGCATTCCCATCGCTTCACCAATGGGTAAGCCAAAGGTAAAAGGGACTAGCAGCGCAACACCCATGGTGGCGGTCAAGCCTGGTAGCGATCCGACCATGATTCCGCCAGCGGCACCAAGGAAGACCATCAGCATCGGTTTGAGCTGAAAAATGGTTAAAAAACCGTCGAGAAAAAGATTAAAATCCATAAAGCGACCCCAGCGGCAAGGTAATGTTGAGCAGCATATTAAATACTGCATACAGAACCCCGGTAACAGCAACAGATGTCAGACACATCTGCAGGTATTTTTTTTCTTTCATCAATAGCATTAAGAGCAGCAGATAGACGATGGATAAGGGGATAAAACCAACGCTTTCAAGCAACAGACAATAGATAATGGTTGCTCCAAGGGCAATCAGAGCACGGCGAATTCCCGGGTCACGCAAGGAGAGAGCGCTTTCCGCATCGTTTTGCTGCTGGTCGGCAGATACTTTAATGATTGCTTGAATAATAAGCGTTAGGCTAGTTAACCCCAGACCTACTGCAAGCATCCGTGGAAAAAACGCAGGACCGACCTGAACGACCTGATCTTCCGGAAAACTAGAGGTTGTTATCCAGATATATAGGGTCAGGGCCAGACCTACGCAACCGATAATAAAATCAGCTCGTTTCATAATCACATCTTTATGAGTAAGTAAAATAAAAGGGGCAGTGTTTTCACTACCCCTTTTAAAGGTGACAAGTTAAAAGGTTTATTTTGCTAAACCCAGTTTTTTCATGGTGGTTGCCACATTGCTTGCTGAAGCTTCAAGATCTTTGCCCCAGGCATCAGCGTTCATGTACGCCAGCCCCAGACCGGAGTCTTTAGCAAACTTTTGGAACGCTTCACTTTCCATGCCTTTTTTGAAGGCATCGTGAAGGACTTGTTTAACCTTTGCTGGTGTTTTTCTTGGTACGGCGAGGCCACGCCAGGTACCAAAGCTCACATCATAGCCGGCTTCTTTCATGGTTGGAACGTCAGGGAAGTTAGGCAAACGCTCGTCACTCATAATTGCGAGAATTTTCAGGGAGCCAGCTTCAACCTGACCCTGAACTTCTGCGGGGCTGACAGAAACGGCCTGAATGTGCTTTCCAACCAGGGCCGTGACGGCAGGTGCGGCACCATCATGAGGGACAAAAGTCAAATCTATGCCAGCTTTCTCAGCAAAAATACCACCGGCAATCTGCCACACGGAACCCGGTCCAGAGTGACCAACCTTGATTTTACCAGGGTTCTTTTTGGCGTACTCAACAAATTCAGCAATCGTGTTGTAAGGGGCATCTTTAGGGACAGTAATTGCTGCAGGGTCCATATTGACACGCATCAGCAGATCATAGTCTTTGTAAGTGAAGGGTACCAGTCCTTGAGGAGGTAAAGAGATGATTTCGAAGGTCATCATGGTTACGGTATAACCATCAGGACGAGCGTGGATACCTGCTCCGTGACCAATGGCACCGCCGCCGCCAGTTTTATTAACAACAGTAATATTCTGGCCCAGGAACGGTTCGGTCTGCTTGGCTAATCCCCTCAGAATCGTATCTGTACCACCACCAGCAGACCATGGGCAGATAACCGTAACTGCCTTGCTGGGGAACTTTGCTGCAAACAGAGGTGCGCTGACCATCAGGCAGAGCAACAGTGCCATGAGCCCGACTTTAACAATGCTTCTTTTCATAACCGCTCCTTTTACATAAAACAAAAGTTGATGGATAAATGGCCGGTGGCCTGAATCGTCACCTATGACGATTGAAAATTTGTTTCATAATGCAAAACAGCGTCTCATTTATACTAAAAAATCAATAAAAACACAACAGAAAGATCAGCTCATTAACGGTTTTATAAACGGTTCAGAAAATTATGTTAAAACCAGCTATAATAGGCAGTAAGCGGATAGTCACTGTTTGCCATGAGGTCGAGTATGAGAGCTATTTTATGGGGGATGACCCTGTTGGTTTTTCTCTGCGTTACCATTCCGGGAATCGTTACATCGGTGTGGGCGCAAGGGCAGAATTTTGCAGTATTGGGTAAAAGTTCTGATGATCCTAATTTTATTGATGTTGCTGCCGCATGTGCTCTGGTTGCCCTCAAACAGGGAGATAGTTGCGAATTACTCCATTGCCCCGGGTCTGCGAACCCACGTTTACAGATTTATGCGTTGCAGAAAGCTCTCCGGAGTAAAAGATATGATGCCTTCGCTATTTCTGTAACCATGTCACAACCATTAGCATCACTGCTTGCAGAGCATCCGGATATGCCGATAGTTACCTTCGACTCACCTTTTGATGAGGCAAACAGTCATCTGAGTTTGGCCTATGTCGGGCCAGAAAATATAGCTTTTGGGCGTGATCTAGCGAAAATCGCGAAAAAAATAAAACCGAATGGTGGTCGTATTATTATTATGACGGCAGATCATGATCCTAATCTGCAGGAACGGGTTATGGGAGTGCGAAAAGAGTTAAGCGGGGATGATACTCTGTCCGGGAATATGCCTTTGCAAGGGGAAAATGGCTGGTTTGAAAGCATTCGGTCCCCCTGGTATACCGGCGATAGTATTCAGCGAACCATGGATCAGCTCAGTTTCAGTTTTAAGGAGTTGGATGTTGATGTGGTGCTTTCAGTTGGTCACTGGCCAATTGTGCAACCGGATGTTTTCCGCGCTACGGTTAAACCCTTTCAGTACAAGTTAAAACAGCAAAAGGTGCTGATGATTGCCGGAGTGGGCAATGTTTCCCCAAAAGTCCAGAGTTTAATGGATGATAACTTGGTTACCGGTGTTGTTAGTATCAATTTCCCGATGATTGGCCAGCAACTTTACCAGGTCATGAGTGCTGTTGTTGCTGGCAGATCAGTTCAATCAGAAACCGTCATACCGAACAAGACGCTATTTGGACGTTAAAATACCTGCTTACCTGTCTCATGGCAGGGGCCGATTTCAACTGTGGGCCAGTGCTTTTTCAATATCTTGTGATTTTCCGATCAGGATCAGCAAATCGCTATTTTTAATCAGATGATCAGCAGGTGGAGCGACGATAAAACTGTCAGTCAAAACATCTTTAATGGCAATGACGGTGATGTGGTATTTACTGCGTAAATTAAGCTCGGCAAGGGTTTTGCCGATGAACTTTTTAGGGGGTTCTGATTCTGAGAGAGAGTATTCTTCGGCCAGTGGAATGAATTCAAGAATATTGGGGCTGGTAAGATTATGGGCTAATCTTTGAGCCATCTCTTTCTCCGGAAAAATGACATCAGTGGCCCCAATGCGTTCAAGGATACGGCCATGGTCCTCATTCAGAGCTTTGACTAAAATACGTTTAACCTTTAGCTCTTTCAGGTATAAAGTCACTAGTGTAGCAAGATGTGAATTTTCTCCCATTGAAACAATAACGGCATCCATATCGGAAACACTCTGAGAACTGAGAAATTCCTTGTTTGCCGCATCGCTTAAGACGGCATAGCTACATATATCCTTGATCGCCTGGACCTTACTTTTATCATTATCGACAGCAATGACCTCATGACCTGCCTCATAGAGGCTGCTGACAACCTGGTAACCAAAGTTACCCAGACCAATAACGCAAAATTTCTTTTTCATAATGATTCTCTCCAGCTTAGCCGATCATGATATTTTCTTCGGCATAACTTGCATTGTAATTACGGCTTCGACCAGCAATAGCAAAGGCCATGGTCAACAGTCCGACACGCCCGGCAAACATCAACAGGACAATAATGATTTTTCCCGGACTGGTGAGTGCTGCAGTCGCACCGATGGATAGCCCTGTGGTTGAAAAGGCAGAAAATGTTTCAAACAGATACTCTAAAAATTGACGCGCATCTTCATGGGCAATGTCCTGATTCTGAACAACCAGCAGGGCAAAAAGGGCGATGCCAATCAACGTTATTGCCAATAGAACCAAGGCAAGTGCCTTATTTATGATGTCATCAGGAATTGTCCGGCGAAACAAACTGGTGGTTTGCCGACCTCTCAGACGGCTTAAGAAAATGGCGAAAAAGAGGGCGAGACTCGTTGTTTTAACACCTCCACCAGCTGAACCAGGAGAAGCTCCGATAAACATCAGGAAGGTAATAAAAAAGAGGGTCGGGACCTCAAAGAGGCTGAGATCAAAACTATTAAAACCCGCTGTCCTGGCTGTAACTGATTGAAATAGCGAGGTCCATACTTTTTCACCAAAAGGCATTGCTGCAAAGGCTTGTTGACCTTCAAGGAAACCGATAATCAGGGCCCCGGAAATGATCAGAGTGGCTGTGGTGGTAACGACAATTTTAGTATGTAACGATAGCCGTGGTGGGCGTTTTTTTACGCGACAGGTCGTTACCGTATATTGTACGAGTTCGCGAATAACGAGAAAACCGATACCACCGAGAACAATCAGTAAGATGAGAGTGACATTGACGAGCGGATTATCCCGAAAGCCAATCATACTGTCTGAAAAGAGTGAAAAGCCTGCATTGCAGAATGCTGAAATAGAATGGAATATAGCGCTGTAAAGCCCTGCTGCAAGGCCAAGTTTCGGGACAAAAGCAAAAGCAAGCAATATGGCCCCACTAGCTTCAATGATAAACGTCAGCAGAAAAATGTCGCGTAGTAAGTCGCGCCACGAACTGATGGGGGTATGCAGAAGCGTTTCATTAATAATCCAGCGCCCGCGAATGCTGACCCCAACCCGCAGGTAGATAAACAGGTATACGGAAAATGTGGTAATGCCCAAGCCTCCGAGTTGAATAAGAACAAGGACAATACTTTGGCCAAAGCCACTCAGCCGGGTGCCGATGTCGATTACCGAAAGGCCGGTGACACATAAGGCTGATGTTGCGGTAAACAGGGCATCAAGGACATTAAGATGATGTTCCCGTGCTGCCCACGGTGTTGTCAGCAGTAAGGTTCCAATTAAAATAACCAGGGCATAGGATGCCATAAGAAATTGAGCAGGAGAGAGCTCTTGGACACTGCCCCACATTCGTTGGGCGTTAAATCTGGAGCGAAACGTGACTTTTCCCATAATAAAAACCACCTGTTCTGGCGATGCTAACGTCGCTTACCTGATTCCAGATCTGCAGGCGTAAAAAATGTAAAATAATTTTCTGCATCCAAGCCTAAAAAAGGCTATTTGTCAATGCTTGATGAAATCTTAGCGGTGTTTATCTGCACCGCTAAAGTGATCGTATGCAGCAATTTTTTGGGTGAGCCGCTGGGCTAAGTATTCACTTGCAGGTCCCAAATGAATAAGAATTTGTCCAGCTTCTTGTTGGTAATAAGAAATCTTTTTTAATGTCCAATGTTCTGGTGGTGGTTGAAGATTAGTAATGCGGTCAGCAAGTTTGACCATCCATACCTCTATGGGTTGTTGCTTGATCCGTACCAGGCTATCGGCCATTTGTTCTGCTTTGGTTCCCAATTTGGTGTTTTTAGACAAAGCTAACACGCCGGCGGCGACAGTAGGTCCGAATTCCTGTGAAAGATCGTCATAGGTACATTGCGTATCTTCAATAGTATCGTGCAATAGCGCGCATTGCACCGCCAGGTCGGGGTTAGGACAGGTGGTATGGGGCAAGGCGGCAATCACTTCCATAGCGACAAGGCCAATATGGTTAATATAAGGGATTTCACTGCCCGGTAAACGTTGCTTTGCGTGGACTTTGCTGGCAAAGTTCCAGGTCTTTATATAGCTATCTGCATTCCAGAGATTCATATCATGTGACTTTCGTAGTTTTTGTTAAGGGGTTAGCAGAATCAGGGCAGCAACCCAGGATAGTCTTTCATTGTCGGGTTGGTTGTGACTGTCGATAAATGTTGCCGGCCAACCGCAGGTCTCCATTAGTGCGAGCAGATCAATCCCAAATCCGGACATTGACGGGCGGGCCTGGTCAGGGTAGCGGCATGAACCAGCATCAGAGAGAACGCTGCAATCGGGTTCATGGTGACAAAATAATAGCTTACAGGATCCTCCAGCAAAACCATGAGCTTGTGTATAACCATTTTGAATGGCAAACTTTTCCAGTTCTGCGACTGTTCCCTGCAGATTGCGAAAGATAATAAGGCGCTGTTCGCCAAGAAGTTCCTGTTCGAGCACATCCTTACGTAGCACCAACGCCTGTGGACAGGTGGTCTGTAAACGCTTGAAGCCTTCCGGTCCTGACACATGAGGAGGGCAGGTGGGGGCCAAGCCATACGCATCGCAACTTTTGGGTTGGCACAGAGCCGCTAGTTGCTGGTTGGTCTGGATCAGGTCAGAATGAATGATTTGCGCATGACTAACCCCCAAATCAAAAGCCCGGGAAACGATCTGTAACATTCAATAAAACCTCTCAAACTAAGTACTGTCATTAGCGCTGCAGCGTTGCTAATTTCCTTACTATACCAGGTTGTTGTTCTGTTTGTGCATGCTGCATGTCCTGTAAAACGCGCCAAGAATAAAACATTCCTATGCTTGCTGCAATAACATCAGTTAACAGGCGTCCGGTGAAAATGCCTTGTAGTCCCCATATATATGATCCCGCATAAGAGAAGGGAACCAGCAGGACAAAGGTTCGTAGGAAACTGAGTAATGCAGAAGACAATGGTTTCTGGACACCCGTCAGGCAGAAAGTGCTGTAACGGAATGATTCGGCCATGCCGTAGCCAAAACAAACGATGCGCAAGTAAGAGACCATAACCTCTGTCACTTTAGGATCGGTTGAAAAAATAGCTGCCATCTGAGGCGCAAAAATAAAGAAGAGTATGGTGGTTAACAAACCATAACCAAGAGCAAACCAACGTGTTTCGCGCTGAGCTTCTATTATTCGGTCAAAACTTCCAGCTCCATAGTTTTGGGCGACAAACGGAACCAGTGACATACCTATCGACATGGGAATCATAAAGGCAAACATTTCTAGCCGGCTGGTCGCTCCCGTGGCGGCGACAGCAGCTGGACCATAACCGGCAATCAATCTGGTAACCAGCGCCATTGACAGTGGCGTAAGGAGATTACTGAGGATATTTGGTATACCAAGGCGTAAAATGCGTTTCCATGAATCGATAAGGCGCGTAAGTTGCGGTAACTGCCAGCGGATCAGATGATGCTTTTGGGAGAGTACATAAAGGGGAAAGAGCAGGGCAAAGGTTTGAGAAATAATCGTTGCCAGAGCTGCACCGGAAATTCCTAAAGCCGGCATAGCGCCCCAACCAAAAATCATAATAGGATCAAGAACAAGATTAACCAGAGTACCTACAACCATCGTGATACTGGCTGATTTGGTATCGCCGGTTCCCATCAGAATCTGAGTCATCATCGATGGAACCGCCATGACGATAGCTCCGGCAAACCAGATGCGCATATACTGCAAAACCATCTTCAACACCTCACCCTGAGCTCCTAAGGCAGAAAACAGAGGATGTATCATGAATTGACCAACTATTGTAATCAAGGCAGAAAACAGCAGGGCCAGAATTAACGCATGGGTTGTTAGCCTTTTGGCATTGTCGTGATCGTTACTGCCAATGGCATGGGCAACAATGGCTAGTGCCCCGGTTCCAAGTCCCATGGTAATAAAGCGGATGATCATAACGACCGGGAAGGTGAAGGCCATAGCTGCCAGGGGTACCGTTCCCAGGCGCGATACAAACCAGGTGTCAGTCAGATTGTATGCATTCATGGCAAATGTTCCGGCAAGCATGGGAACCGCCATGCGGATAAGCGTGGTCGATACTTTTTTATCAGTGAGTCGAGTCATATTCTATTTCGTTTCTCATCTTATAGTTCCAGCTGCAAAAAGGAACTTATCAGGCTTTATGGCAAGCGAAAGTTTGTGCGGTAATAGAATCTGGTGCGAGTACTTAAATGTTTTCGGAGCTCATAATAAACAAGCCCGAATCCTTATCAGGTGGTAATGATTCTAAGATGTTTTCTGTCAAAGAGATGTATCGTGGCCGGAGTGGGGAGGGTTCCCTAAGAACGTGTCACTAATACCTTGCTATTTTCTAATTATATAGTCGTTTTACGATTCATGTCAACGTAGCTAGTTGCAAAAGAAAGAAGGGGAAATAGTTTTAAGGAACAGGTCGCCTCGTTGCGTTCAGTAGAACGCAACGAGGCCAAAGTATTTAATGAATTGATGATTGGTAATGGAAATTAATTCGCCTGAGAGTACCGTTGTATATCAGAATCTGATTCGAGCCACACTTCAACTCGGCGATTACGTTCCCGTCCTGTAGCTGATTCATTTGATGCTACCGGCATATCATCGCAATAGCCTTGTGTTGAAGCAATTTGGACACCATGAGCTTGGAGAACAGAGGCAACCTTTTCGGCGCGATTGGCTGATAACGCGCAATTAGCGTCACGCTGGCCAAGGCTGTCTGAGAAACCATATAGTTTGATTCTTTTGTTCCGGTTTTCTGGTGTATTCAGATATTTAACCAGGCGATCGATGTCACGTAGACCACGATTATCAATATTACTGCTGCCACTGCGGAAGCGGAAATTCAGTGATAAGCGTACCGCTGATTTAACATTTTCGAGGTACTCTTGTGGTGCATTCGCTGGGATAACTGGTCTCTGCTCACCAATGGTTAGCTCAACAAAGCCGATATTCTGAGCAATCTTCTGACCATCAAGGCCCAGGGCAAACTCGATAAACGAGCGGCTTAAAGTGCTTGTTGTGTTCTCTGGTAAATAAAGAAACAGGCGCCGAGCTAAAGGGTAATCCTCGGTGGCGACAGTAAATTGAGTCGGATAGACGGCATCTGTACCCGTTTCTGATACGGAAATTGCTTTTGCTGGTTTAATGTAGGGCAGTCCAATAAAACCGATGGCATTGGTATTGGTTGCAACTTTGTTGGTGAGTTCCCGACTATCTTCGATCCGCTCTGCTTGTGGGTTCAGCTGTTCACCACGTAAGACCAGGTGTTTGAACGTGTCCCAGGTTCCTGATTTTTCATCGCGGGCAATAACGTGAATTGGACCACTAAGCCCGCTCGCCGGATATTCTGACCAGTCTGATATTTTGCCGCTAAAGATTGCTGCGATCTGCCGTTGGGATAGGTTTTCAATGTGATTGGCAGGGTGGACGATGACTGCTATTCCATCGAGGGCAAGGATGTGTTCACTCGCGGGGCTGGTCATATTACCAAAGCGACTAAGCATGGTCACTTCTTTGTCTTTGATGGGTCGTGAAGCCATGCCGATATCACATAAGCCTTTATCCAGATCTTTAAATGATGTGCTTGACCCGTGGGCGTGGATTTCGACCGCGACTTTTTTGCCATTTGGTAGCATCGCTTCTATCACTTGTTCGTCATTCTGTTTGCCTGGCACACTGTTCAGCTGCCGGGCTTTCAATTTTTGTTTGAGGTATGTTTCGACTAGCGCTGGAGCTAAGCGGGCGCCAATTGTATTAGACCCATGAAGGCGCAAAATTATTTCACTGGGGACCTTTTTAGCTGTTGCAACTGCAGTTGGGGGAGCCAGTGGGGTAGGTGGTTTTACAACAACTGATTGGCTGTTCTTTTCTGATTGTTTTGCCAAACTCTGCATATTTTGCTGTTGGGTGTGATTTTCGTCCCAGAGGAAGAAGAAACCTACCCCTAACAAGGCAATCAGTAAAAAAGCAACCGAAATTAACATTGGCATCAGGAATCCCCGGGATTTCTTTTCACCGGTGGATTCTGAATGATGTGGAGTCTTTGGGATTGTTTCTTTTGTCTCTGCAGGAACTTGGCCTGCTATCAGCCCGGTGAGGTCATTGATTTTCATGTCAACTTCAAGAGCAATGCGAGCTGGATTGACCTGTGGGCTGCACAATAGCATTAACTGCCCTTTGGGCAAGTAATAAACAAAAATGCGGTAATTGCTATAGCGAAATTCACAAAAGTTGACCGAACCAACAGTGGCACTAGCTGGAGATCTGTTTTGGCTAAGAATGCGAGCTGCTTTCTGCAGTTGTTCGGGAGCAAGGAAAGAGGGCATTTCTTGAGCTATGACTCGACCATCTTCATGACTGAGAAAAGCACCATCGACATGAGGTAGTTCAATCAACTCTTTTAAGCAGCTATTATTGATCATGGCCTTCTACTTTTCTGCTAGTGTTGTGCGGATAGTGTGCTCAATAGCGAGATAATCTTTTTGCGCAGGAAGGGCAACAATCATCGATTTATCGTGAGAGCGAAAATTGAGGCAATGGCCGGCTTGTCCACCAACCGCGATAAAATTGCAATTTTTTGCCCCGAATAAGTCACCGAGTTGTTGGGCGACCTGGTTTAAATAGTGGCCTTGTGCCCCAAGACGTGCCGCACTGTCACTCTGATCATTGATGGGGTGTCCTGTGATATCGGTAATGGTCGCAAAGTTGACACCAGGAATCGGGAGGATTTTTTTGATAGTTTTGTTCATTGTTCCCTCCTTCAGTTTTTTTGTTGGCGTTGTCTCTTGAGTGTTTTCGTCGAGTCTGCGATGGCATTCAAGTAATAGATTGCTTAACGACATGTCAATGGTCGCATGTAGTGTCTGTAGATTGGGATGGCAGGAAAACTCTCCTCCTTGCCAGCTTAGCATGTGGTAGATCGCATCAATGCCTGTCACATTTTCATGTTCGGCATGAATAATCTGACCTTCTCTAAAAAAAATGACGCCCTTTTGCTGTTCCTGTTTTACGGAAATCCCCCCAGAAAATCCGTTTAATCCATGTAGCTGAAGTACGTCTGCTAATTCGACTTGCGGTAACTCTCCGCTGAATCCTGTTTGTGGCTGTGTCATTTTATCCTCCTAGGGGTAATTGCAGAGGACCATAAGCCAGAAAAATGTTAGGAAACGGTGAGGGGGAGGTGAAAATAAGGAGAATTGGTTTGTTTAGACTAATGTAGTGGCAGAATATTGATCTTTTACTGTTTTTTCGTTCATGCGTGCAGGAAGGCTCAGGGCATGAAGAGTGGCAGGGAGACAATGGGAAATTTTGTCTCCCTGGCAGTATGGATGTTTTTTACTGTCAGGCGGTAAATTTTGCCAATTCTTCAGCATCGATTGATCTCCCTGGTAGAGATCAATAATCTGACCTTTGGTGTGGTCATTGGCCAGGCAATAGAGTGTTGCCGTAGCGACGTCACCACGGCTAACGATACGCTCGGCTGGGTTTTCGGGGCGATCAGTACGAATTTTTCCTGTAGGGGGTTCATTGGTTAAACGTGCCGGTCCTAAAATAGTGTAGGGTTGGCCACTGTTTTTAAGGTATTCATCTGCCGCAAATTTGGCTACCAGGTAAGGTTTTATGGCCACGGGCCCGGTGTCAGGGTTATGGCTGTTGCTGCTGCTGATCATAACAAAATGATCTATGCCATGGGCTTTGGCCAGGTCTATACTTTTTATTGCACCCCACAGGTCAATCAGCAGGGTTTTATCCGGGCCGGTACTTGCCCCTGAACCAGCAGTGAAAACAACTTTGCTACAGTCACTGAAGGCAGGCGAAAAATCCCCCTCAAGATCGGCTAAGACCGTCTCTACCGTGGTTGCGTCAAAAAGGTTTTGTTGTTCAGGTTTTCTGACCATGGCCTTAACTGGAATGTTTTCTTGGGCCAGCATGGTGACGATTTGCTGCCCAATCTGACCATGAGCACCAATGACGAGTATTTTATTCATTATCTTCTCCTGTGCCTGTTTAAAGCAGGTTTGGCAAGTGGATTAATGTATTCGTGACATATGGTAGCACAAGCTTTTGTTATTTTGTGTAGAACAGAAATATCGATCAACGACCTCGGGCGGGACGTTATAAAAAAAGCCCCCGAATTGTCGGGGGCGAAAAAGGAGGGTTATGAATATATGTGATCCGTCGTTTAATGTCTGATCTCAATTTTCCTTGGCTTTGCTGCTTCCGCTTTAGGGATAGTCAGTTTGAGTACGCCACTGTCGAGTTCGGCCGTAATCTTTTCTGCTTCAATACGATCAGACAGTTTAAATTGACGGTAGTAATCGGCCGCTGAAAATTCCTGGAGAAGAAGCTTTCCTTCATCATGTGTGGTGACATGCCCTTTAATTGTCAGCATGCCCTTGTCCAGTTGGATATCGAGCCCCTGATTGGTGACACCCGGAAGGTCAGCGATGAGGGTCAGGTTTTCATCGGTTTCATATATATCAACGGCGGGAATCATTGCTTGCACGGCCGAACGTGTTTGTTCATATGATTCCACCTGATTGTTATTGTGTTTAGTCATTTCTTGGCTGGTCATGATTAGGCCTCCTTTTCCTCGTTTAACAATTACTGAGCACTGATAGCTATTTTCTTAGGTTTAGCTAATTCCTTTTTAGGTAATGTGATTAACAAGACACCATCACGGTACTCCGCATCAATGCGGCTAATATCAATACTCTCTGGTAATTCAATACTACGCATAAACTTACCAGCTCCACGTTCGCGTCTGTGCCAGGTCACTTGTTGCATGTCATGCTCTTTACGTTCTCCGGCAAGCGATAAAGTTCCCTGCATGACGTTCAGGTCCAGATCTTTAGGGTCGATTCCCGGGACAAGTGCTTCTACATAATAATTATCCTTATCTTCTCTGACATTAAATCTTGGGTAATCTCCGGCACCTATTCCAGGCAGAAATGATGAATTGAGCGGAGAAAGAGCTGAACTCCTGAATGCCTTATCCAGTTCCTTGTGCAACTTATTCATTTCCTGAAAAAGATCCCAATTAGCCATGTTGTCCTCCATTGTCGTTATACGTTGTTCTTAACCATTATTGTTTGAGCCGTGGTGTTGTGTGTTGATGCTTACTCCTTTATCAAGAGCTGTGCCAATCTTTTTACAGCCTTTTAAGTTTTTAAAAGACTGTAAAATTAAGGGGTTATTCTCCTGTGCTGTTTTTTGACTGTAGCGCGAAGCGCAAAAGTGTCGCAGTAATTGTTGTCGCGCACCTGTCGCAAGCGACAATAACTGTGACGTCGCAGCGAGGGGTGGCGGTATGTGAACGCCCTGTTCATGGTTGTTTTCTGGTTGGCACACCTTTTGACATATAGAGCGGTATGGTCATCAGCAATGGCCAGAAACTAAGAAACCGTTCAGGAGGAGATAAAATGAGTAAAATAATTGGTATTGATTTAGGAACGACGAACTCTTGTGTCGCTGTCATGGAAGGTGGGCGGCCAAAAGTTATCGAAAATAGTGAAGGCGCACGTACTACCCCATCAATTGTTGCTTATACCCAAGATAAAGAGGTGCTCGTTGGTCAGGCGGCAAAACGTCAGGCGGTCACCAATCCGCAAAATACCCTGTTTGCTATCAAACGTCTGATCGGTAGACGTTTTGACGATACTCTGGTTGCACGTGATAAGGATACCGTTCCCTACAAGATTGTTAAGGCGACGAATGGAGATGCCTGGGTTGAAGCGGATGGGAAGCAGCTTTCACCTCAGGAAGTTTCCGCTAAAATTTTGCAGAAAATGAAAAAGACTGCGGAAGATTATCTGGGGGAAAAAGTTTCCGAGGCGGTCATTACTGTTCCGGCCTATTTTGATGATTCTCAGCGTCAGGCGACTAAAGATGCAGGCCGTATTGCAGGACTGGAAGTTAAACGGATAATCAATGAACCAACCGCCGCAGCTCTGGCTTTTGGTTTGGATAAAAAGGGCGACCAGAACGTTGCCGTTTACGATCTTGGCGGTGGAACCTTTGACGTCTCTATTATCGAAATTGCTGATGTTGAAGGTGATCAGCAGTTTGAGGTTCTGGCCACTAATGGAGATACTTTTCTCGGTGGTGAGGACTTTGATAATGCCTTGATTGAATTTATCATCAGTGAATTTAAAAAAGAGCAGGGGATCGATCTTCATGGTGATCAAATGGCTCTGCAACGGTTAAAAGAGGCGGCGGAAAAAGCAAAAATTGAGCTGTCCTCCAGCGAACAGACTGATGTGAATCTGCCCTTTATTACTGCTGATGGAAGTGGTCCGAAACATCTTAATCTAAAAATCACCCGGGCGCGCCTGGAAAGTTTGGTTGAAGATTTAGTCAAACGCACTATAGAGCCATGTCGTCAAGCTCTGAAAGATGCCGGTTTGAGTACTGCGGACATCGATAGTGTTATTCTGGTTGGCGGGCAGACCCGGATGCCTTTAGTGCAACAGAAGGTCCAGGAATTTTTCGGTAAAGAACCACGTAAAGATGTCAACCCTGATGAGGCAGTCGCTATTGGAGCCACTGTTCAAGGGGGGGTGCTAAGTGGCAGCGTTAATGATGTTCTGCTGCTGGATGTTACTCCGTTGTCTTTGGGTATCGAAACTCTTGGTGGAGTAATGACCAAGCTGATTGAGAAAAATACCACTATTCCGGCTCAAGCCAGCGAGGTGTTCTCAACCGCTGAAGATAATCAGTCTGCGGTGACCGTAAATGTCCTTCAGGGTGAACGCGAACAGGCTGCTTATAATAAACTCCTTGGTCGTTTCAATCTGGAAGGGATCCGTCAGGCTCCACGTGGTATTCCTCAGATTGAGGTCACCTTCGACATTGATGCTAATGGTATTTTGAATGTTGCTGCCAAAGATAAACAGACCGGTAAACAACAGTCCGTAGTTATCCAGGCCTCAAGCGGCCTGAATGAAGAAGAAATTGAACGCATGGTGCGTGAGGCAGAAGCCCATGCTGAAGAGGATAAGCGTTTCCATGAACTGGTTAGCGCCCGAAATCAGGGAGAACAACTGGTTTATGCAGCCAGGAACAGCCTTGCTGAAGCTGGCGGGGCAGGGAGCACAGAAAAAGCTGCGGTTGAAGATGCCTGCGCAAAACTAGAGACCGCTTTAAAAGGTGATGACAAAGGTGCCATTGATAGCGCTAGCCAAGCATTAAGTAGCGCTATGGCTGCACTTAGCCAGGCCGCACCCGCACAACCTCAAGAGCCGGAAGGCTCGGCGCAACCGCACGTTCACGATGATGTGGTTGATGCTGAGTTTGAAGAGATTGATGATGCGGGTAAAAATAATGCTGCTTAATAGTAGAAATAAACCAGGCTCCTGCTTAGGAGCCTGGTTGCCAGTGTAAAATCGCGCATTGGCAGAAAAGGATAAAATAATGTTGTTTAATGCTAAAAATAAATCAGGGCGTCACCAGTATCATGGCTTGGTGAACCGTGTCCAAACCATGTTGCTACTAACCTTTCTTGCCGTCTATCCCGCGTTTATGGGTTGGTTGCTGTGGGGTGGCGATGTTGTCATCTGGTTGGCTTTGTTTGGCGCTCTGTTTGCATTTTTTTCCCCGGTAAACTCACCGCAATGGGTGATGCGCCTGGCCCGCGCTAAACCTCTGCCTGTTACCCAGGCCCCGCGCTTACATCGTATCGTCGCCGAGCTGAGTCAGCGTGCCGGACTAGCTGCAGTTCCAGATCTTTATTATCTACCAACCCGCCAGTTGAATGCTTTTGCCGTTGGGCAAAGTGCTGCTTCCGCTATTGCGGTATCGGCTGGTTTAACAAAATTATTGGATCGTGACGAGGTTGAAGCTGTTGTTGCTCATGAAATCAGCCACTTGGTAAATGGTGACATTCGGGTGATGAGTTTGGCTGCACTCTCGGGGCGAATGACTGCTTTCTTTTCTTTACTCGGACAACTGATACTGTTGTTTAGCTTACCCTTAATGTTGGTGTCTGCTGTTCATATGAACTGGTTAGCTTTAGCATTATTAATTTTTGCTCCTCAAATCAGTACTCTGGCCCAATTGGGTTTATCTCGGGTGCGCGAATTTCAGGCCGATCTCTCGGCGGCAGAGCTCCTCGGAAGTCCTCAGCCTCTTATGAGTGCTCTGAGTAAAATTGAACAATATTCACAACCATTATGGCGGCGATTTATACCGGTGGCGCAACTTCCTGGTTTTTTACGGACCCACCCGCCAACCGCAGAGCGAATCCGTCGTTTAGGAGCTCTTGTTCCGCATTGGCCAGGCTCTCGGGTTCAGGTTGATGTGAACCTGCCACGGCACGATTATCGCTGGAGTCCTTTTATGTAGTTTCTCTTCGGGAATGATCTGTTTTGTCGTGGCGAATTGGGTTGGATCAGAGTCGATCACTTAAAATATAGCGATTGCGGCCTTCTTCCTTCGCTTTATAGAGGAGTTTATCGGCTCTGAGAATGAGGTTTTCTTCCGTTGTCTCCAATGTCGGGATAACAGCAATACCGCCAATACTGCAAGTGACATGAGTAGCGATGCTTGACCCCGTATGGGGAATAGACGTTGCTTCGAGTGCCTTGAGGATCCTTTTGCAGATGGATTGAACACAAGGTAGTGGAGTATCACTTAGTAAAATAATAAATTCTTCTCCACCGTAGCGGGCGATAACATCAGTATTTCTTTTGACATTATCTTTAAGTATCCGGGCAAATGTCTGCAGGCATTTATCACCACTGACGTGACCATAAATATCGTTGTACTGTTTGAAAAAATCGAGATCAAGCAGTAACACCGCAATGTATTCTTTGGCCCGGATTGCATGTGCCTTGTCTCTTTTGAACATGTCATGAAAATAACGCCGATTATAAACGCCTGTCAGCTCATCTGTGTGCGACAGATGCTCGACTTTGCGATGCAGGACTTCAAGTTCGCTTAACATTAGGTTTGCCGAACTTGTCAGTTTTCTCATTTCTGTTGGGCCGAATTCTTGTAACCGGCGATGCAAAGATTTTTTTTGAGCAAAGGCTGTGAATTTTAGCGATAGATAGCTGACCGGACGTATAATCAGTTTATTTAATATGAACAGGTTAAGCAGGATAATTAGCAGTCCGGATGCTAACAGGACGGCGAGTGTATTTGTGAAAACCGCTTTGATTTGCTGGTTAAGCTCGCGATCTGTTTTTGTCTGCAGAGAAATAGGTTCTTTATTTTCGCTATCTTCAATGGCTACTTCAAGCAAAGCTTGCGAATCATCAACCAAAATAACGCGTTGACAGAATTGGCCTGAGCCTTCAGATTCAAGACATTCATACGCAGTAGATAGGTTTTTTTTTGTTGGTAGTATATCGCTACCAAACAGACTGCTCAACTTGTTATAGAACTGATCATTCATTTCTATGGTTAGAATAAGGTAACCATTATGAAGCGGGCTGCTTGAGCCTGGCAGGGTTGGACGAATAATCGACCAATAGTGCCGTTTCAGAGTTGGGTTAAAGAGTAGTACTTGGCCTTGACTAGAAGTAAGAGCTTCAAGAAAAAGATCCTTTTTTTGTTCTATCTGCGAGATAACCTGATCATAGTCATTACGTCTATCAGCGTAAGTAAAACTGTAAAATTTCTTAAAATTCAGGTCAAGGTAAAGAAACCCCATGGTCCCGATATTATCAAGGGTTCCTTCACTAAAGTTGGACTCAATATATACAGGATTTTTATCTTGCATGAACCAGTAGGTTTCATTCCATCTGGACCAATCTACAGCAAACGCTGTGAGGCGTTCTAGTTCATTTTGTACAATACGAATAATTTGAATATTTTTTCTTTGCAGGCTGTGGCGTTCACTTTTCTCTAAAGTACTGAAAGCATGGAACTTTAACAGGGCAACAACAAGCAGGCCAACAACGAAAAAAACTAAGAAAAGGTAGCCCGCCACCGCTGTTTTAAGCTTTACTGTGCGAGCAGGATAGGTTTTGTCTTCAATTTTTAGCACTTTTTTTGTCATTTTGGGCCTTGTTTAGTTCATTAGCCTTTATTAAGCTTCTGTCTTAATTTATAAGTGAGGAACGTCAATCTGTCAACAGCAGTGGTTGATAATCGCGACTTATATAGAAGCTTCTTTTGATGCATAAATATCTATGATTTCATTTTATGTGGAGTTCTATTACACTCTGTTGCCTTGTCATTAAATGTCACGAATCACGTTACGAAGGGTTAGCAAGCTGATGATTATAGGATTTGCCGGTAAAGCCGCCTCTGGAAAAACGACTGCAGCCAAGATGCTACTGCAGCAGGAAAACCTCAATATTGAAGTTATTCCCATGGCGACAATGTTACGGGAAGAGGTTGTCGATTTTTTAAAACAGGCGGACGCCGAAGCATATGTCCCACTGGTTTTTGGCGATCAGGACGATAAAATCAAAGTTTTTTATATTGCAGAAGAAAAAGCTTTGGCCTGCTGCGATAAATGGCCCGATTTTCTCCGGGCTCATGCTGAAATTCAGGATCGGGATGGCTATTCTGCCTTGACTGTGCGGCGGATTTTACAGTGGTGGGGAACCGAATATCGGCGTGCTCAGGATCCTGATTACTGGACTAAGGCATGGGAACGAAAGCTTGCATCAGTCGACCTTAGCTCAACCCATGTACTGGTCGACGATGTCCGTTTTATCAACGAATTAAATGTGATCAAAAAGCACGGCGGTACTTTTGTTCGGGTCGTTCGCCCGGGATTTGATGGCGCCAATAACCACAGCAGTGAAAATTCTCTGGATAGCTATCAGGATTGGGATCTGGTGATTGACAATAATGGTAGCCTCGATTCCTTTAAGCAAACAATTATGGATCAAGTCCTTCCCTTGTTTCAGTAACTTTCTGTTAATAAACCGCAATGGTCTTCTATCCTCTATAGCGGAAGGCCATTGCACAATAACCTGAGCGGGTTTCTTTCTTCTCTCAACACTTACCAACTGCCGCTAAGTACAGACAGAATTCATCCTGACCATCAACCCCCAGAAGTTTATCCATTTTTTCCTGATCAAAAGCTGCGACTGCGCAGGTTCCACAACCAATCGCTTGACAGGCTAAGTACAGGTTCTCACAGACATGACCAGCATCCAATAGGATGACACGGTGGGCTGCGGTATGATAACGCCATTCGGTACGGTAGGGGAGAACGGCCCAGACAAACGTTACTGGTGCCGCAGCGATAAATGTCTGACCAAGGGTGGCTGGGGATAGTTTTTCTACCAGATCTTCGTCTTCCTGCTCCAGAACCAGTCCATGCTCAAGTGGTAAATAGCGATATACTCCTGCCTTTAGATCTTCTACACCAGTCACGAGCAGATAGGTTTCAAATGGATGTCGGCATCCTGCTGACGGGACCGTTCTCAGGGCCGTTCCCGGGGAGAGTTCTTTTTTTATTCCTTGGGTCATCCAGAGAAGATAGGACAGTTCTGCCTGAGTCAGTTCATCTTCCTGATAGCGGCGGCGGCTTTGGCGGGCAACCAGTGCATCTATAAGATCGGTACCGCGAAAAGAATCCCAGCTATCTGCGCCGGGGAGTTCTATGATCTGCTGCCCTTCAGATAATGGTTTTTGTAAGGCTGGAGCGGGGACTCCCTGACTTTGGTCGGTGAAGCGAAAATTAATCGTCTGGCGTAATGAATCTTTGAGGAATTCCCTGTGAGCGTCAATTTGCTTGTCGTCCATGGTGTCTCCTTCTGGTACGAGGTTCAGGTTAGTATAACCTCTGTATCGCTAACGGTAAATGACAGATTTTGTTATCAATCCACTTGCCCGGAGGCAAATATCGGTTAACATTTTAGCAGAGAAGATTGCTTAATCAGGAACTTCATTGTTTTTCTTGATTAAGAGTATTTACGCTAAGAAGCTCTATTTGTTTTTTATATGAAAGGGGTCTTTCCTATGGCAACACCGATGTTTCCTGTGTATCAGGCTCCCGATTTTAGCCAACCGCAATTTGCTGATTCCCCAATCGCTCAATTTTTCCCTGCACCTGCAGATGGTGTGGTCCCCAAAAATTATCATGGAACATCTAACCATCCTGAATATGTACAGGTGGCCAAAGGCGAGTGGTTGCTGGCTCCGGAAAGTCGTATGGATGCTGTTCTGGTGCTGCAGGGAAATATGCTGAACGTCACCGAAGCCAGAACAGTAAAGCAGGGGGACCTGGTTGCTGTCGGGCGGACAGAGAATGGAGAAGAGGGGATCTACGTTCATACCGATGGTTTTCGTAGTAAAGGGCAGGGCGCCACGGATAAATTTTCATTTCGGACCAGAGGAACACGGGAAACTCCTTTTTCCCGTTCTTACGATGATCTTTACCGGGTTTTGCGCCATGATCGTGACAACGGTTATATCGCCTGGGTGTTAGGCCCGGCGGTCGCGTTTGATAAAGATAGTCGGGATGCCATGCAGGGGATGATCGAAAGTGGCTATTGTCATGCTCTATTAGCGGGTAATGCTCTGGCGACCCATGATCTTGAGGCCGCTTGTTTTCATACCGGTTTGGGGCAGAATATCTATTCTCAAACACTACAGCCAATGGGGCACTATAACCATCTGGATATTTTGAATGAGGTGCGTCGCAGTGGTTCGATTTCGGCGACCATCCAGGATTTAAAGCTACAGGATGGCATTATGTATGCTTGTGAAAAGTGTCAGATTCCCTACGTTTTAGCCGGCTCCATTCGTGATGATGGCCCTTTGCCGGAAGTATTAGCCAACGTTTATGAGGCTCAGGATGCTATGAGGATTCATGCGCGCAAAGCAACCACTGTTGTTGCCCTTGCGACTCAACTCCATTCCATCGCTTTCGGCAATATGGTTCCCAGCTATCGGATTATGCCGGACGGACGTGTCAGGCCCGTTTATTACTATATTGTCGATATGACGGAGTTCAGTGCTGATAAGCTTGCTAACCGTGGTTCGGCCCAGGCGGTTGCAATACTCACCAACGTACAAGACTTTATGACGAACCTTTGGAATAATCTTAAACGCTGATGATGCTTTTTCCCTATAACGGAGAGTGAATCGTTGGGAAGGAGGTGCTGATGAAATCGTTGCGTATAATTGGAGTTCCTATCGATCTGGGGCAGGATCAACGTGGTGTTGATATGGGCCCGAGTGCTATCCGCTATGCGGGCCTGGCTACGGCTCTTCAACCTCTTGGGTACCATATCCATGATTCAGGCAACCTCTATGTTCCGGTCCGCAATTGTTTACAGGAAGACTGTACCAGTCCCTTTACTGAAGCCATTCGTCATGTCTGCCAAGCGGTTTACGATACCGCTCGACAAACGCTTCAGCAAGATGCTATTCCACTGTTTTTGGGGGGAGATCATTCGCTGGCTATCGGTTCTATTGCTGGTGTTGCCAAAGACCGCAAATTGGGCGTTATCTGGGTGGATGCCCATGCCGATGCAAACACTCCGGCAACCTCTCCATCAGGAAATATCCACGGCATGCCGGTTGCGACCTTGCTTGGTCATGGTCTTCCCGAATTGGTGAATATCGGTAGTCCCGGTGCCAAACTAAAGGGGGAAGACGTCGTGATGATCGGTATCCGTGATCTTGACCCAGGGGAAAGGGAATGGCTAAAAACAAGTGGCATTAAAGTCTACACCATGCGCGATATTGATGAACGGGGCATGGGGGCTGTTGCTCGTGAAGCGTTGGCCTGGCTGCATGACCGAAGCTATCTGCACATCAGCTTTGATATGGACAGTCTCGACCCTAAAGATGCCCCAGGGGTTGGTACTCCATGTCCGGGGGGATTAAGCTACCGGGAGGCTCAGTTGTTGATGGAGATTATTTCTGATTCGGGAAAGGTCGGATCTGCCGATTTTGTTGAAATCAATCCGATTCTGGATCTTGGCAATCGCACGGCTCAGTTAGCGGTAAAACTGGTAGAGTCATTGTTCGGGAAAAGTATCTTGTGAAGAGGATAAAAGCGTTTAATCATCCAGCAATTTTTTGATTTCTGCCGCAATCGTTACCAGTTTCAACGGTTTGATCAGGAAGCCTTTAATTCCTGCTGCAGCCACTGTTTCCGCGGTAATGTTGTTGCTATGCCCGGTACACAGTATAATTGGCATTTCAGGACGGATGGTTAAAATAGCCTGACTCAGCTGAATTCCTGACATTTCTGGCATGGTTTGATCCGTTACTACCATCTGGTAGCGCTGAGGGTCTTCACAAAAGAGTTTCAATGCCTGGTCAGCAGATGTTGTGGCCGTTACCTGATAATTGAGAGCGTGCATAAACTCTTTTCCCAAATTTGCCAGGGTTTCTTCATCGTCGACCCAGAGAATGTGTTCCTGATTTACACTCGTTTCAATTTCCCCGGTTGATGAGGATGCTGGCGCTGAAATGTTTTCTGTCAGGGGAATCCACAGGGTAAAGGTTGTGCCTTTTCCGGGCTCACTGGTAACAGTGATATGGCCATGCAGTTTTTTGATGATGCCATGAACGACTGCCAACCCCAGTCCGGTTCCTTTTCCTTGTTCTTTAGTGGTGAAGAAGGGGTCAAAAATGCGCTCTCTGATCTCTTCGGTCATCCCTTTTCCGGAATCGGAAATTTCCAGTTGTGCAAAGCTTCCACAGCCAGGGTTTGTTGCGAGAAGGTGATCTTGAGTGGTGATTTCAACAGCTTTTAGAGCGACTCCAATCTGACCGTGCTCTTCCTCAATGGCGTGCCAACCATTGGTGCACAGGTTCATAACTATTTGATGCAGCTGGGTTTGGTCAGCCAGAACCCAACCTGTATGAGGATCGATATCAGTATGAATGGTGATGTTGCTTGGTACTGTCTTACGGAGTAGTTTTAATGCATCTTCAACGATAGTGTGGAGCTCCAGATATTCTTTCTTTTCAGTCTCCTTACGGCTGAACGTCAATATCTGCTGCACCAGGTCACGACCACGTAATGCTGCCAATTTAATATGTTCGCTATGTTCACGTATTTTCTTATCGCAGTTACTATTAATAAGGTTGAGATCGGTAAAACCCAGGATGGCTGAGAGGATGTTGTTGAAGTCATGAGCTATTCCCCCTGCCAGGGTTCCCAGTGCTTCAAGTCTTTGGGTTTGATGAAGTTGGTCTTCAAGTTCTTTTTTCTGTTTTTGTGCCTGTTTTTGTTCCGTAATATCACGGCCCTCACAAATAAGAGAGGTTATTTCATCATTGTTGTTACGCACCGGAGATATGGTCACGGAAAATATATGCTCTGACCCATTTCCGGGATGAACTGTTTCAAAGCTACAGACTTCTCCTCGGGCTGCTTTATTTATTTCTTGCTGTAACTGATTTTGAACAGAAGATGAGTGGTTCCACCATGGCGTGTCTCTGAATGGTATGTTGATAACTTGATTCTTTGTGACCTGAATAAAATCAAGGGCGGGCTGATTAGCGTCCAACAAGGTGCCATTAACAGATAGGAGCCCAATAAATTCGTAGGTCTGATTAAAAATTGTTTTAAGTTTGATTTCACTATTGCTGAGCTCAATGGCGATACGGCGGCGATGGCGATTACTCAGGACTAACAGAACAATAATGACAATTAAGACAGCGATGAAGATTGAAACCGTCAGGATCTCTTTAAAATACAGATGAAAGATGGATATTGGCTGATTAATAACTCTGCTGTGCGGGGGCAGGTCGGCTACTGAAAGTGAGTATTTTTTCAACTCTGGATAATTAAATATGAATTCAGTTGTTCCAGAGCGAACGACAGGAATATTTTCGGCCTTTTCTCCCTTTAGAATCCTTTTGGCTAGCAACGCGGCTTGTCGTCCTTGCTGGTAACCACTGGCAACCTTGCCACCAATAACACCATCATGAACATGGAAGTCATAGATTGCATAGGCCGGAACCTGGCTTCCTGCAACAAGGTGTGGTCCTATGTGTTCATAGCCGGTTACGAAATGGCGATTATCATCAGCATAAAAAGCTCCTAACAGGACAATTGTTCCCGGAGTAAGGGCGCGCACCTGGGAATTCAGCTCTGTTACACTGTGATGCCCGGCGTAGCGGATTTTGACATCTGATTGAAACGATGCCAGTTGTCGCTTGATATCTTCTTCCAATGCTCTGCCAGCGGTCAGGAAGTCATTAATAATGAATATTTCTTTGGTATTGGGGTGGTGCTTTAATGCAAAGGAAAGGGTTGCCGGAGTATCGATGATTTCCTCAACACCAGTGTAGCCTTTAAGGTGTTTTACTTCGCTATGATCGAGATTATTAACACTACAAAAAACAACCGGAACCTCAGGGAACATTTCATCTCGATAGGTTTTAAGGAAATCGTAAGCGTTGTTATCTGAGGCGATGATCAGATCGACCTTCAGGCCTTTTGTTTTGATCTTTAGATACGAGGCGAAGCTTTTAATATATTCATCATTAAAAACATTTTTTGTGTCCATATTGATGATGTGCATAACCATGTTGTTGTTATCAGGGTCAAGCTCATCATTAATGGCTCTAAGGATATTTTGAGACCAGCTCATTGTCTGCTGGTAAGAATTAAGGAAAAGAATGTGTTTAAGAGGCTGTTCTTTGGCACAGACAATGGAAAAACTGGCCATGTAGATCAGCAGTGCAAGCAAGATAGTACGAAGATATGGTGTGAAAGATGAGGTTCCCAGCATTCTCTCCTCTTTTAAGAAGGCTGTTTTAATTCAAGCAAATTATCCTATCATGGTTTCGTCTAATAAGTATATGCTAATCTTGAAAAAAGAGTTAGTCCATTGGTATAAAGGCATAACCGCGGTTTTGATAAGCGACTAAACTGACATAGCCATTTTCCACAATGTTGATTTCTGGCATGAACTTCTGTGGATTTAACTGGAGCAATTGAGCTGCGATAGCACATTGTTCAAGATGAATGCCGCGCTGATGCAATGTTTTGATCTGTTCTTGAATTGTTTTCCTTATATCCATATCCAGAATAGAAATATCATTTTCATCAAGGGTCAGGTAATGGCTTGCTGCACCCCGAAAAACCAGGACGAAGTTAGCGGAGATGTTTTTTACCGAGAGCTGTTGCCAGCTTTTGTCTACCAGTTGCAAACGCAACAACAGCTTGTCTGGATTGCCCTGATTAACATCAAAAACAGCTTTAACTTCGGTTATGTCCGCCAGTGCGATCTTATTATCAAAAGCTAGCGACGCAAATGGAAACAGGAATAAACAGGCTGATAGCAACAGAGTTAAACGAATTCGCTTCATGTGTTGCCCCTTTTTAAAAGGTTGAACTGCTCGATTCTGCTTTGGTCATTATCCCTTATTTAGCAATAATTTTTAAAGAGGCAGTTCTGTTTTTCGCAGGATGGTTTTTAAGGCAAACGAACTTTGTACTCTCAGGACGCCAGGCAGGCTGGTAAGACGATTGTGGATACGCAGGTAGTCGTTATTGTCATCAATAATAATACGCAGCAGAAAATCACTGTCACCAGCCATCAAATAACACTCCATGACTTCAGGAACCAGACCAATTTCCTTTTCGAACTGTTGCAGTTTCTCTTGTTGTTGACCATCGAGAGTCACTTGAACAAAGACCGTTCCTGGTTTACCAATAGCTGTTTGGTTAAGCAACATAACATAACGGTCAATAATGCCATTCTCTTCCAGCAGTCGCACTCGTCTTAGGCATGCTGATTCAGATAACCCGGCTAAGGTCGCAAGCTGAACATAGCTCAATTTGCCATCTTTCTGTAAGGCAGAAAGAATCTTGATATCAATACTATCTAAACTAGAATTTCGAGGATTCTTTGACATAGTAAGTCTATAATAGCAGGATCTTGCGTTAGATACAGGGAAAATACATTTATTTGCAGGAACGCGTTTCAAAATAATTGGTAGAATTGATTAATACCTTAATAGATCACTGCTTCGGGTATTCGAATCAGTGGTTTAGGTGCTGTGACTGGGCAGAGTCATTGGCTGTGTTACCACAATTATCCTTTTTATGACCTATTATATCGAACAAAAGGAGCGCATCATGGTCATCGGCGTTTTGAAAGAAATCAAGGTGGAAGAAAATCGTGTTGCCATGACACCATCAGGTGTTGAAGTGATGAAGGCTCATGGACATACGGTGCTGGTTGAAAAGAGTGCGGGTGTGGGGAGCGGTTTTAGCGACTTAGATTATCAGCAGGCTGGGGCCGAAATAGTATCTGAAGCGCCCGCTATTTTTGCTGCTGCTGAAATGGTGATGCATGTTAAGGAACCACAACCGAGTGAATATAAGTTAATTCGCCCAGGACAGATTGTTTTTACCTATTTTCATTTTGCTGCTGATGAGCAATTAACCAAGGCGATGATCGAAAGCCAGGCTATCTGTGTCGCCTATGAGACCATTACCTCTCCTGACGGAGGGTTACCTTTACTAACGCCCATGAGTGAAGTTGCCGGGCGAATGGCGGCCCAGGAAGGTGCTAAATTTCTGGAACGCTCGCAGGGGGGACGCGGGATCCTGATCGGTGGTGTCCCTGGTGTAGAGCCTGCGACTGTTGTCGTTATTGGTGGTGGTGTGGTTGGTACCCACGCTGCGACAATGGCGGCGGGTTTGGGAGCTAAGGTTTATCTGCTCGATATGAATCTGGAGCGTTTGCGTCACCTGTCAGAAACCATGCCCAAAAATTGTTATCCACTGATGTCCTCACCAGCGACTGTGCGCCGTCTGGTGACAGAAGCCGATCTGGTGATCGGTGCGGTGTTGGTGCATGGCGCTAAAGCCCCTAAATTGGTTACTAAAGAGATGCTTAAAACGATGAAGCCTGGTGCTGTTATGGTTGATGTTGCCATTGATCAGGGGGGATGCTTTGAAACATCGAAAGCAACGACACATACCGAGCCGACTTATGTTGTTGATGGCGTGGTACACTACTGTGTTGCCAACATGCCTGGTGCGGTGCCGTTGACTTCGACCCTGGCATTGACCAATGCAACCCTGCCTTACGCGGTTAAATTAGCCGATTTGGGCTGGCAGGTTGCGGCAGGAATTGATGATGGTATTAAGGACGGATTAAATATTGTGGCGGGCAAGGTGTGTTATCCCGGAGTCGCCGAAGCATTCGATATCGATCTGGTCGCTGCCGAAGCGTTACTGTAAATCTCGGTTCGGAAGGTACGCTTTTTTACCCGCTCTGCGTCATTCTACGCGGACCCCACTGCTCGAAACTCGCTTCTCCTCTATGACATAGGGGGGAAGCGAGGAGGGGCCTTCGCTTTTGATTTAGTTAGTTTTTATCCGCAAACGGCCCTTTTCCGCCGTGGCTGTGTCAATCTACGGGCTTGCTTGTGCGACGTAAAGTACTACGTCTCCGCACAAGCCCTTGATTTCCTTACCACAACGAAAAATTGCTCGTTTCCAATCCGGAAACTTAAATTGCAACTGGTCAGTTTCTGATTTGGAAAGATGCAATTTTTTGCCAGATCAAGGAAAACAAGCAAATGCGCAGATTGACGCCGAGCTGGTGAAAAAGGGCGCTTTCCGGACAGAAACTAGTTACCGTACGTTTCTCTAAGCAGGCGTTTGTTGGTTTTTCCAACGCTGGTTTTTTCGATGCTTTCGACAAATTGAAGTTTGATCAATACGATTTGTTTAGAGATCATCCCTTTGTCAACAAAACTACGAATATGATGAATCAGGTCTTTTTCACTGACTTCCGCATCTTCTTTTTTGACCACCAGGGCGAGAGGTTTTTCACCCCACTTTTGATCTGGCAGACCAATAACGGCAACTTCACTCACCGCTGGATGAGCATTGAGAATATCTTCGACTTCTAAAGAAGAAATCCATTCTCCGCCGATTTTAATCACATCTTTAATGCGGTCGGTAATTTTGACATAATTGTTTTTATCTTTGTGGGCGACATCACCGGTGTGCAGGTACCCGCCGCGCCATAGTGTTTCAGAATTGCGCTGATCTTTTAGATATCCCTGGGTTAGCCACGGGCTACGTACGACAATTTCGCCAACACTGGATGCATCTGCGGGAATGCTCTCCATCTGTTCATCGACAATCCGTAAGTCCACCAATGGCAGGGGGCGGCCGGTTTTACAGCGAATTTCAAGTTCTTCATCTTCAGATAAATCATTTTCGGTGACATGGGCTATGGTGAGAATCGGGCAGGTTTCGGACATGCCATAGCCAGAGTAAACATCAATGTTCCGGTCGAGCATCGCTTTGCACATGGCTTTCGGTAGCGCTGCGCCACCAATCAGAACCTTCCATGCGGACAGGTCGATTTCCTTAAACAGGGGGTGATTCATCAGCAGGTGAAGGATAGTCGGGACACAGTGAGAAAAGGTGACATGCTCTTTATCAATAAGTTTCAGGAGCATATCCGGGGTGTATTTACCGGGGTAGACCTGCTTGAGTCCAAGTGCTGTTGCCATGTAGGGAATTCCCCAGGCATGAACGTGAAACATAGGAGTGATAGGCATGTAAACATCTGCCTGATGTAAGCGGCCCTGATCGATGACCGTGCCAAGGGCTGCAATCCCGCCCAGAGTATGCAGGACCAGTTGGCGGTGACTGAAATAGACCCCTTTGGGCATACCGGTGGTGCCAGTGCTGTAAAAGGTCGTCGCACGGGTGTTTTCATCAAAATCGGCAAAATCATAGTGATCATCGGCAGCCGCCAGGAGTTCCTCATACTCACCGGCAAAATTGATCGATGTTTCCGGCTGCTGGACTCCGTCCTGTAGCAATACATACTCATTGACGGTATCGATACGGCCTTTTATTTGTTCTAAGAGTGGTAAAAATTCCTCATTGATCAGCAGGAAATCATCTTCAGCATGATCAATGGTGTAAAGAATCTGTTCTGGTGATAACCTGATGTTGACTGTATGCAAGACCGCACCCAGCATTGGCACAGCATAAAAGCACTCAAGATAGCGGTGACTGTCCCAGTCCATAACGGCAACGGTATCGCCTGGTTTTACACCCAGATCGGTCAGCGCGTTTGCCAGCCGACAGATACGTTGACGAAATTCGGCGTAGCTGTAGCGAGCCTGATCGCGGTAGACAATTTCCTGCTGCGGGTCATCGACAATGGGAGCGTTGAGCAGGTTTTTTATCAGCAGGGGATAAGCATAAGCCGAAGCGGTACGCTGGATCAGATTATCTGGCATGGAATCACCTCGTTGTGAAAAGTGTTTAAAGCAGAGGACTGATAGTCGGTAAGAGGAGGAACTATACGATTAACATGAGGAGGATAGCAAGAAATGTTACTTGCTGGCATATCCATGGGTCGTTAATATAGAACCAAAATTCACAATGGAGTTATTTAAATGAACCTGCCTGGCCCGTTACTAGAGGGAACCTTAATTCGTCGTTATAAACGCTTTCTGACCGATGTTGAATTGACCGATGGCCGGGTCGTGACCGCTCATACGCCCAATACTGGCAGTATGAAGCAATGCGCGATTCCTGGTTACAAAGTTTTGTTGTCGCAAGCGGATAATCCAAAACGCAAGTTACCCTACACTCTCGAATTGATTTGGGTTGGCGACCATTGGGTCGATACCCATACCCAGCGGACTAATCGGGTTGTTGAAGAGGGCTTACGCAATGGTTGGATTGCGGGGCTGAGTGGTTACCGGGTGACTCCTGAATATAGTATTGGAGCTAGCCGCATCGATTTTTTACTCGAGTCCGCACAAGAGAAAGTTCTTGTCGAGGTCAAGAATGTGACCCTGTGTTCCGAAGATAATATTGCCAGCTTTCCTGATGCCGTCACAACTCGCGGGCAAAAGCATCTAAAAGAACTTCTTTCCGCACATCAGCAGGGCTATCGGGCGGTGATTTTTTTTCTGGTGCAGCGACAAGAAGCAACGGCTTTTTCTCCGGCCGATGAGATTGATCCGGAATATGGGCTTATTTTGCGTGAAGTTGTTGCTGCCGGTGTTGAAGCTATGGCTTATAAAACCCTGGTCAGTTGTACCGAGAACCGGGTCGATAGTGCGATACCGGTTATTTTGTAAAGGGTAAAAGATGCATGCTGTCGGCCTGATAACCGAATATAACCCTTTTCACAACGGGCATCTTTATCATCTAGAGGAGAGTAAAAAGGTTGCGCAGGCGCAGGTCAGTGTCGCGGTTATGAGTGGCCATTTCCTGCAGCGTGGTGAACCGGCGCTGGTCGATAAGTGGCAGCGGGCACAGATGGCCATTGCTGCCGGGATTGATCTGGTTGTTGAACTGCCATTACCGTGGGCTTGCAGCAGCGCTCCCGATTTTGCCCGTGGTGGAGTTCTGTCTCTAGCTGGAATTGGTGGCATAGACGCGCTATGTTTTGGCAGTGAAACAGGTGACCTTGCCGCTTTGCAGGACTGCGCTTGCCAATTGCATCGCCATGAAAGTGAGCTAGCTGATAAAACGGGTTCGCTATTACGCCAGGGAGTGAATTATCCGACCGCTCGTGCTGAGCTGATAGCTCGTGCTGATGGCGACTATAAGCTGCTGGCAACCCCGAATAATATTCTTGGCCTTGAATATCTGTGTGCACTGGACCGTTCCGGTGTCAGCATTAAACCTTGTACTATTCAACGTATTGGAGCCGGATTTCATGATCTTGATCAGAGTTCAGGAATCGCCAGTGCGACAGGTATCAGGCATCTTCTGGCTAATGATGGTCGTTTTGACGCGTTAATGCCTCCATCTTGTTATGCAATTTTAAATAGCGCTCTGGTACAGGGGATGACTGTTTCTGATACGACCTGTTTTCGTCTGATTGCTGCCCAAATTTATCGAGAACAGCAGAACCTGGCTGATTATTGGTTGGTCAGCGGAGGGATCGAAAACCGTCTATGCGAAGCTGCTGATAAGGCCCAAACTTTGAACGATTTAATTACCGGGATTAAGGTTCGCCAGTTAACCCGGACCAGAATACAGCGGATGCTCTGTGCTATTTTGCTGGGTTGGAAAGTGGATCAGATAAAACCCTTATTAGGCAGTGGTCCAAAATACCTTCATCTGCTTGGTGCCAGTCGCGCTGGAGAACAATTTTTGGCGCAAACCCGTAAGCAGAGAAGCCTGCCACTGATACAGAATTTTTCCCGCATTTACGCAAGTCTAAAGAAGTTTTATGGCGTGGATAGTCTTGATTATGAGTTAGCATTAGCCCAATTGCAGATGGAACTGACCGCGACCCGAACCTATCAGTTACTACTTAAGGCTGAGCCGGAAGGCAAGCAGAACCGTGATTTTTATCAGGATGTCGTACGCGAAGGCTGACTAGCCTAGTTTCTGTCCGGAAAGTGCCCTTTTTTACCAACTCGGCGTCAATCTGCGCATTCGCTTGTGCGGCGTAAAGTACTACGCCTCCGCGCAAATGCTTGATTTCCTTGACCTGGCAAAAAATTGCATCTTTCCAAATCAGAAACTAGCTGTTGCGAAGTAGAGCTTCCGGATGGAAACTAGCCTAAAAGTACGACTAGCCAGTATCTAAAACGGACAAGTCGGATTATTTTTCAGGAAGAATCAGGTTCGGTAGTTCATCAGTATCATCCTCTTTACGGGGAAAATGATCACTTAGAAGTTCGCCACAACGACTGATAGCCTGGCAAATAGCATCACATGGTTGGCCTTTTTTAAGCCCGGGAACAATCATAGCGACAATTTCATCCCAGGTATGTTCCGGAACTTTGGCGTTGATGCCGCTATCGGCAAGGACAACCACCCGGCGTTCAAAGAGTGAAATAAGAATGAGAATACCCGTTTTATCCCGCGTCTCGTGCAGGCCTTGCTCCAAAAAGGAGACCAGCGCTTTTTCCCGCGTTTCTGCGACCATTTCGTCTGGATGAATCAGTTTACGTTTTATCCAGGGGCAAGAGCGAATAACAAAAAAGCAGAGGATAAAGGCCAGGGCAAATACCGGTACGAACCACCAGATCGATTCACCACCCCAGGCCCAGCTGCCAACCAGGCCGCAGGCAAGGGCCAGCGTTCCGCTACCAATCAATTCGGCACGTGGATATTCATAAGAAGAATCCACGACCATGGGGACGATCTCACCGCTAGTCGTTAGTTCCGCAGCCTTGACGGCTGCTTCGATACGTTCTTTTTGTTCCGCTGTAAATAAGTCTGCTGCAGATAGCATAATAAGTCTCTATTTTGGGAAAGCGAGAAGTTAGAATTCAGAATATAGAAGATAGCTTTCTGAAATCTGAAATTTCAAATCTGAAATCACCGCAAAGCGGTGTCGCAAAGCGGTGCCGTATTACCAGCCGCCAGAGGCACCGCCTCCGCCGCCTCCACCACCACCGCCGGAAAAACCACCTCCGCCGCCAAAACCGCCACCACCGAAGCCGCCTCCGCCTATGAATGGGCCGCCAAAAAAGATGCCACTGCGTCTGGAACGGTGACTACGTCGGCCACCGAGACGGGCTAAAAATGGTCCGAGAAAAAAGAGGAGAAAAATCAGTCCAAAGGGGCTGCTTTTCTTTTTCCTGGTTTGGGTTTTGCCCGTGCCGGTGTATTCACCGCGTACCGCTTCTGCCATACCAATAACACCACTGACGATACCGCCATCATAATCCCCCTGTTTAAAATGGGGGGAGATTTCATTATCGATAATGCGTCCGGCAAGGAGATCGGTTAGCCGGGCTTCCAGCCCGTAGCCAACTTCGATACGGATTTTACGATCATCTTTAGCGACTAATAACAGGGCGCCATTATCTTTGTCTTTTTGTCCGACACCCCATTGTTCAAGTACCTTCAGTGCATATTCCTCCAGGTTTTCTCCTTCAAGAGAGGAGATGGTCAGAACTGTGATCTGGGTTGAGTCGCTGGCTTCAAAATCATGCAGAAACTGTTCAAGTTTCAGCTGTACGGTTTGGGAGATCAGGTTGGCATTGTCGGTGACATAGCCAGTCGCTTTTGGAACTTCGCGTGCGACACCTGTTGCAACAGTGAGAAGGACAAATAAAAGGGTCAGAATAACTCTACGCATCAGAATGTCACCTTAGGAGCTGTTGAGGCGCCAGCATCCGCTTTAAACGCTTCTTTTCTCTCTAAATTGAGCAGAAAATTGTTTGTCAAACTGTTTGGAAAGGTTCTGATTGAGGTATTGAACACACGCACTGCTTCATTATAGCGCTGGCGCGCGACATTGATGCGGTTTTCCGTTCCTTCTAACTGATGCTGCAGATCGCGAAAGTTCTGGTTTGCTTTTAAATCCGGATAGCGTTCAGCCACGACCAGCAAGCGGGACAGGGCACCGGATAGTTCTCCCTGGGCTTGTTGAAACTGTTGCAGGGCAGCAGTGTTCCCAAGGTTGTCAGAGGAAATGCTGACCTGACCAACTTTAGCGCGTGCATTGGTGACTTGGGTCAATGTCTCATTTTCATGGGCCGCATAAGCTTTAACGGTTTCAACCAGGTTTGGAATCAGATCAGCGCGGCGCTGATAGGTGGCTTCGACATCACCCCAGGCGGAAAATACCGCTTCTTCATTTTTTTGCATGGTGTTGTAACCACAGCTGCTTAGCATCATCAGTAGCAGCGACCAGATTAAAAGTTTCATTATTTGCATGAATTTATCCTCCAATTAATCAATAGTAATTTTGGCTTGATTGTAGCACATGCTACTCTTCAGTGGCTTGCGGAATGCGCGGCAAAGTGTCGATCTGATTTGCATCCTCAATTTCTTTTGTCGTCCCCGCTCCCAAGTCTTTAAATTTACGTGCTGACACCATAACCCGGCTGTCGAGGGAGGCAATGCCGCGATTGTAACTATCGACGGCACGCTCAAGATTTTTCCCCAGGGTTAGAAAGTGCTGCTGCATGGTGGCCAGTCGGTCGTACATTTCGCGGCCCAATTGACTGATGGCTTCGGCATTTTCGGTCAATTTCTCCTGTCGCCAACCGTAAGCGACTGAGCGTAACAACGCAATAAGTGTCGTTGGTGTCGCGAGCAGAACTTTTTGATCAACTCCAGCTTCAATAAGACCGGGGTCCTTCGCCAGGGCTGCAGAGAAAAATGTTTCGGCGGGTAAAAAGAGCACCACAAATTCGGGGGTTGGCTGAAATTGTTGCCAATAGTTTTTCCCTGCCAGTTTGTTAACATGATCACGAATCTGGCGGGCATGTTGAGCCAGAAGGGTGTTACGTTCTTCTTCGTCGTCACTTTCCAGGGCATTGAGGTATGCTTCAAGTGGGGCTTTAGAGTCGACAATAATATTCCGGCCGTTGGGAAGTTTGATTACCATGTCAGGCCGTAACCGGCCACCATCGGCGGTCTCCTGCTCGACGAAATCACAGTAATTGACCATTCCTGCCATTTCGACCACTTTGCGCAATTGTATTTCTCCCCAGCGACCACGCACTGCTGGCGCTCGTAACGCACGAACCAGGTTTCCTGTTTCTGCTTCTAATTTATGCTGGCTGACCAGCAAGGTTTGCAGTTGCTGGTCAAGGCGTCCATAGGCATTGCTGCGTGCGCGTTCAAGCTGTTCAATTTTATCGTCAACCTTCAGTAACGACTCTTTTAACGGCTGAACGAGCTGGTCGATTGCCTGTTGCCGTTGGGCAAGATCCCCTTGGTTTTCTTTATGCAATGTTTCGAGACTGCTTTTAGCAAGGTGTATAAAACTACGATTATTAGCTTCCAGGGCTTGGGCTGATAGCGCTTGGAAGCTATTTTCCAGACGTCTGCGGTTGTCTTCGAGGAGCTGTAATTTTTCTTTATTGGCGTTACGTTCACTTTCTATCTGCGCTTCGCAACGAGCCAACTGTTGATTCAGCTGATCTTGCTTCTGGCGTAGCTGCTCCTGTTTACGATGATGTTTTGCCAAGCTAAAAAGGTAACCAATTAAAGTACCGATTATTGTTCCGGTTAGTAGCCATAGCAGGTCTTTTTCAAGCAAAAAATCAAAGGAAAACACATCAAACCCTTTCTGGTCTGTGCAGGAAATGGCAGGTTAATCGTTGTTATCAAAAAAATCTTTAAGGACTTATTTAATTTAGTCCAGACAATATCAGAGCAGGTCTTATTCAACAAGGTGTTGGTGCGTTAGTTGCCTGGTGAGTTGTTGGCGGTAAGAATAATGATATTATTATTTATTATAGCTATCAGCTAATTGATTTTTTGCTTGTGAAAAAGGAGCGCTTATTGGCGCTATCGGCCTTTGGGGAATTGCAGGACATGTCTATCCTGGCGAAAAGGATTTTTCTCTGACAGGGTGTATGCAGTGGACCAATCTTTATCCGTGCATTGCGACTAAGCGTAAAAAATAGCCAAAGGCAATCAGCGATATGATCAGACTTAAAACCAACGTCGCCCGCACATGGTCATGTTTGCGCTTGAGTCTTTTGCTGTTAATGATTAGCCCGGCAACGCTAACCACAAAACTACATGCCAGCAGAATTCCAATATAATGAGCGAGGTCCATATCCCAGCTATTGCGGAGTGGTAGCTGATAATAACGGTCAAAAAAAGTTTCCAACTCAGGTTTGGCAATAGCGGTAATGCATAACGCTCCAGCCAGCGCAATAACAGCCACTCCGTTGCAGATAGACAGTAATCGCAACAACAGGTCAGGGCGTCTGCTGCGATTATTTGGATATCTGTTCATTTTTTCTCTCCCTGGTGGACTGTTCGCACGAGTTTCTTTGTGCTAGGATTATAAACGTCAAAGAAAAAAAGGATCAATATTTACTATGGCGAACTCAGAAACTAAAACAGGTAATAAGGTTAAAATCCAGGTCAAAACCAAAGAGCAGGTTGAAACGCCATCTCTTTACAAGGTTTTGATGCATAATGATGATTATACCACGATGGAATTTGTCGTCGAAATTTTACAGACTGTGTTTCGCAAATCTGCGACAGACGCTGAAAAAATTATGCTGACGATACACTTCCAGGGGGTGGGTCATTGTGGCACATTCCCATTTGCAATAGCCGAAACAAAGGCTGATCAGGTCCGTATGAAAGCTCGTAAAGCAGGGTTTCCATTACGTTGTACCCTTGAGGAGGCTTGAATCATGGCTGAGATGTTCAACCAGGATGTACAAATAGCATTTACTTTAGCGGTGCGTGAAGCACAACGCAGACGCCACGAATATTTAACTACTGAGCATGTTCTTTACGCTCTTTTGTTTGAAGGCATAGGTCAGCAGATACTTTCTTCTTGTGGTGGTGATATCGATGAATTGAAACAACAGTTAGAAAATTACTTCGATATGCATCTGGAAAATCTCCCAGAAGGAATTGAGAGTGAAGAAGTACCGCGCCAGACTCTCGCTCTGCAGCGAATGTTACAACGAACTGTACTGCACATGCAGTCATCGCAGCAGAATGAAGTTGGCGTTGGTGATCTGTTGGCAGCTATTCTTGAAGAAGAAAATTCCCATGCCTGTTTCTTTTTACAAAGTCAGGGGATAGAACGCGTTGATCTGCTGGATCAGATTTCCCATGGACCGGTGTCACGCATGAAGGATGACAAATCCTCAGAGCGACCTTCTGATTCTCCGCCAGGAGATCAGGGTAAGGCAAAGCAGAAACAGGCTGATCCGCTGAAGTCTTTTACTATCGATCTACTAGAAAAGGCGCGCGAAGGCAAGATCGATCCGATGATCGGCCGGCAGCTTGAATTGGAACGGACGATTCTGGTGCTTTGTCGCCGGCGGAAAAATAATCCGATCTTTGTTGGTGAGCCGGGCGTAGGGAAAACTGCCATGGCTGAAGGTCTGGCATTACGGATTGCTGAGGGAACGGTTCCTGATCTGCTTAAAGATAGTGAAATCTTTACTCTCGATATGGGAGCTTTGCTGGCGGGCACAAAATTCCGCGGTGATTTTGAAGAACGCTTAAAAGCCGTGGTCGGGGCACTACAGGAACGTGATCGGGCGATTCTTTTTATCGATGAAATTCATACCATTGTTGGCGCTGGAGCAACCAGTGGTGGTTCGTTGGATGCTTCAAACATTTTGAAGCCCGCTCTCGGATCCGGAGAACTGCGTTGCATTGGCTCAACAACCTACGAAGAATATCGCAACCTGTTCGATAAAGACCGCGCTCTTTCACGGCGTTTCCAGAAGATTGATCTGGTTGAGCCGAGCAGTGATGAGGCTTTGGAAATTTTGAAAGGGCTCTGCCCGCGTTATGAAGAACATCATAATGTTACTTACACCGAAGAGGCTCTTGAAGCATCGGTCAAATTGGCAGTAAAACATTTGCCGCAACGTCATTTGCCCGATAAAGCTATTGATGTCATTGATGAGGCGGGGGCCCAACATCGTCTTGATGGTAATCCAAAACGGCCGATCGGGCTTGAGGATATTGAGCGTGTTATTGCGCGGATGGCAAGAGTCCCTATTCGTACTGTCACCGGCAGTGACCGGCAGCGGCTGCGGTATCTGGAACGTGATCTTAAGCGGATGGTTTATGGTCAGGATCCGGCAATCGAAAGTCTGGTTAAATCGATTCACCGTTCACGGGCCGGGCTTGGTCACCCTGACAAGCCGGTTGGTTCTCTTCTGTTTACCGGGCCTACCGGGGTTGGTAAAACCGAAGTTGCCAAACAGCTGGCCAGCCAATTGGGAGTCAAGTTCCTGCGCTTTGATATGAGTGAATATATGGAGAAGCATGCGGTTTCCCGTTTAATTGGTGCGCCTCCTGGTTATGTTGGTTTTGACCAGGGTGGTTTACTGACTGAGTCAGTCAGTAAGAATCCTTATTCAGTACTGCTTCTTGATGAGATTGAGAAAGCTCACCCTGATCTGTTCAATATTCTGTTGCAGGTTATGGATCATGGTACCTTGACCGATAATAATGGCAAGGAAACCGATTTCCGTAATGTTATTCTCATTATGACCAGTAATCTGGGTGGCAGGGAAATGAGCATCGTCCCAATCGGTTTTGGGTCGCGGGAAACAGTCGCTCCTAAGCGGGCAACTGATAACGCTTTTACCCCTGAATTCCGTAACCGTCTTGATGCGATTGTTAACTTTGCACCATTAGATGAGAAAGTCATGCTTCTGGTTGTTGATAAATTTGTTGGTCAGTTGGCCGAACAACTTGCTGAGCGTGATGTAACGATCAAGGTGACTCCTGCGGCGCGACGTGAATTAGCCAAGCAGGGTTACGACCCAATTTATGGTGCCCGTCCTTTAGGCCGCTTGATTCAGGCCGAACTGAGTGATCCGTTAGCGGAGAAAATTCTGTTTGGGGAATTGCGCACCGGAGGCGAAGTTAAGGTCGGTTGTAAATCGGGTAAATTTACCTTTACCTATGCCTGATCCAACTAGGCATGTCCTGTTATCGTCTTGATGACGAACTCTGGTTCCCACCGATAGCAGAAGCTGAGGATTATGGGCTTCTTGCTGTCGGTGGGGATCTGTCTGTAGAACGTTTATTGTTTGCTTACAGCCTGGGAATCTTTCCCTGGTATAACGCTGGAGAGCCAATTCTCTGGTGGTCTCCCGATCCTCGCTGTATTTTGATTCCTGAACAACTGCATATATCACGGTCTTTACGCCGTTTTATGAATAAGCAGCCTTACCGGATTTCAATGAACGAGAATTTTGCCGGTGTTATCTACTGGTGTCGGCGTATGCGGGCTACCCTTGATGGTCGTGGTACCTGGATTACTCCTGAAATGGTCAGTGCCTATAAACGTTTGCATGAGCTCGGCTTCGCCCATTCTGTTGAGTGCTGGCAAGGGGATGACCTGGTAGGTGGTATCTACGGCGTCTGTATCGGGCGTAGCTTCTTCGGCGAGTCGATGTTCAGCCGCGAAGTCAACGGTTCTAAGGTTGCTTTGGTGACCTTGGTTCAACACCTGCAGCAACGTGGTTTTGTTATGCTCGATTGTCAACAAACATCGGATCACCTTGTCAGTATGGGGGCTCACGAAGTACCCCGTGAGCGCTTTCAGGAATTATTGACAATGGCCGAAGTCCCTCCCTATGGTCCGTTTGTCTCCTGTTTTTAAATGTCTATTTTATGAAATATAATCAGCATGGCAGACGAGTCTGTGGTATCTTCACGGCAGTTTATGTCGACTGTCGACTTGTGGAGTTTTCTTTATGGCCATTATTAAAAAAACATATAAAGACCAAGTGGTTGATTACGTTTATCAGCTCATTCTAGCCGGCCAATTAGTTCCGGGGCAGCAAATTAAGGAGAGTCTCCTTGCCGCTCAGATGGGTATCAGCCGAGCGCCGATTCGTGAGGCGATGAAAGAGTTGATTATGGACGGTCTCGTCAATTATCGCCCCCAGGTTGGTAATTTTATTCCGATTCTGTCCGCCAAGGAAATTATTGATTGTTATACTACCAGGGGCCTGCTTGAAGGGTTTGCGGTGGGAACATCTTGCAGTCAATTTGGTGCGGCAGATTACCAACAGCTCGATGAACTGGTTAATGAGATGGAGTCCGCTGCCAACCGGCAAGAGCATAAGCTGGTTGTCGATGTTGGGGGGCAATTTCACGATTATTTAATCAGCCAGTGTGATAATCAGCAACTGCTTGAATATACCAATCGGCTGAGTTTGAAGTGTCACATTCTCTTCTATCAGCACTGGAGTTCCTTGTATAGCGCAGCAGAGATTGGTCAGCGTCATCGTCTTATCCTCACCGCTGTGCGATCAGGTGATGCTGCCGGGCTGGAACAGGTCATTCGTGATCATTACCGTGAAAGTGGCTGTAAAATTGCTGCTTTACAGCAGCAATAAAGTATCTCAATTATGCTTTTACTGCTTTGACTACATCTTAACCATTCTTTTTAACGCACCAGTGCAATGCCGAAACGTAATGCTTCAGTGCGCTCCTGGTAGTGGAGCAGGCTTTCGGCCAGGGAATTGGTGTATTGCAACTGAAAGTAGATATCCAGATTGTTCTTGAGTAAGCGTGAGATCGGGTAGGTCAGATCAGCCTGGAAAGAGGTTCCCTTCTTAGCAAAGCGCGTATTTGTTGTTAGCATCAGACTGTGTGCTTTGCCAACGCGAAATTCCAAATCAACGTAGCCACGATAATCAGCAAGATCAGGATTCGTATCGTCATCGTTATTAAAATAGTAGAAAAATTTAGGACTGAACATCATCCCCAACTGAGAACTTTCATCAAATATCGTAAAAATTGGTTTGGTATAAATATAATTTGTACTACGGGAACTATCCCCACCGCGACCATTCGATTCGTGTTGAATAGCGCTCTGAATAAAGAAGGCATTCAGCCAGTTTGGACGATATTTGATATTCGATGTCAGATACATGAATTCCGGTTTGTAGCTGGTATCCTCAAATGGTAACGATTCCGCCGCCAAGTCCCAATAAGAGGTTTGGGTATAGCCCATGTGGAAGCCGGTTATCCATGGATAGGCACGGCTTAATGATCCACTGGGATTAAACAAGCGGTATTTAAAGCTGAGTTGAAATTTTGACTTTGACGGATCACTTCCAACCGTAAAATAAGTTGCTTCATGTGCTGCAAAGTTAGCGGCATAAGCGCGATACAAAGATTCTAGTTCGCGGCCAGTATGGTCGTTACTCAATTCTTGTGAAGTGAGTGCTTTTTTGCTACTTGGAACTGCTGGAGCAAATTGGGGAGCCTGAATGATGACGGCTTGGGTTGAATTTGGGTAACCCGCTAGCCGCATGGTAACAGTACCAGGAAGATCAATGGGAACAGTCAGATTATAGGTTTGAACAACGAACTGCTTGGGTGGCAGGGTTACACTACTTTCTGCGGAACTGTTAAATGCACTTAAAGATCGGGGTTCTCCAGTTTGTGGATCAACTAGAAGTTGTAACTGTGCCGGAACGATAAATTGGTCTTCCTGTCCTGTTTCGTTGTGAAAATAAACCTTGAATTGAACCGCTGTCCCGGCAGTGACAGCACCTTTGTCAAAGACGAATAGAGGCGTTAGCTGAGCAGCATAAGTATTGTCAGCAAAGAAACTCAATAGACTTACAACGAGGAGGATATAATGGCGGATATTCATGACCATCCTTATTCGGTAGGTGTTTCTACCCAGGTTAGGTTGCTGGTAATGTTTTCAGAATCAGTAAAGTGATGTCATCTTCGTTGGGTGCATCACCACGAAAAAGGTTAATTTCGGTGACAATCGCATCGGCAATCTGCGTTGCTGAAAGCTGACGATAATTTAACAGCAGAGTCTTTAACCGCTGTGTTCCAAACATTTCACCCTCGTTGTTACGGGTTTCCCAGATTCCATCAGTTCCAATAAAAAGAATATCTCCAGCATAAAAATGAATGGTCTCACTGGTTTCATAACTGACACCATCACTGATGCCTAAAGGAATTTCTAAGCTTTCAAAGTCATAGACCTGATCATTTTGAAGCAGGAAGATCGGTGCGTGGCCAGCAGATATCCATTCAATGTTTCTGTGCTGCAGGTCAAGATTACCATAGAACAAAGTCATAAAGGTGGAATCGGAGGTGCCGCGACAGAGGTAGTTATTCAGCTTATTGAATAATTTACTTATGGGAATACGGCCGTTAGTGGTTAATGAATGTAACGCTCCTCGCGCAGTGGCCATAAGCAGTGCAGGGCCTATTCCATGGCCAGAGACATCTCCGACCGCAAGGCCGATTTTGTCGCTGTCGGCGAGGCTGATAAAGTCGTAGTAGTCGCCCCCTGTTTCATCGCAATAGATACTACGTCCGACCAGGTCAAAACCAGGACAGGTCGGTGCCGCATTCGGTAACAGGTGCTGCTGTATCTCCTTGGCCAGTGCGAGTGATTGCTTTAGCTGCTCTCGCTCTTCAAGACGATCACCGAGGTCGTTGAAAATGTGTCCCAGGTTATCGATCTCATCCCCTGGTCCGGTTGCAACTCTGGCACTAAAATCTCCTTTTGCCAGCTTTTCTGCTGCCTGCGAAAGTTGCATAACCGGGCGGGTAACTTTACGTGAACGCACCAATGCTAACCAGATGGTCGCAATCACAACAATGATCGTCAGTAAGGCACTGATAGTCAGACTGAGGGAAATCTGATTGTTGACATATTTTTCCGCATCTTGTGCTTTAGCCAGAATATTTTTATTCGGGACAATCACCAGAGGGAATGGTTCTGTTCCTGCTCTGCTGCCGTAAGCCCAGAGTGTTTCCTGGCCGTTGTAGAGGACTTTTCTAACTCCTGAACGGCCACTACGTAAGTCATGGTAGATAGCTGTAAAGCTCGGATCCTTTAAATTAAGATAACGTTTACCAACGGTCTTTTGCCAGTTATGGGTGGTATTTTCTCTATTGTTCTGGAGGAGGATTTCCAGCGTGTCGGTTAAGCTTTTTGCGTCATCATGGTAGATCAGCACCATACTTTCAGTATCAGCAGCCCAATCGGCCGGAATTTTCCAGTCTGAAAAAAATTGTCGGTAATCAATATCGACAGCGGTAACACCCACTCGTTTACCATGCTGATCATGCACCGGCGTCGCCAAAGTAAGAATGAGTGCCCCGGTGGTAACGTCTGTCAATATTGTCTGGGTTATGCCTTCCTGGTTAATGGCTGTCTGGTACCATTGGCGTTGGCGAGGATCATATTCGGCCGGATAGCCACCTTTGCCAGGGTAGCTTGAATGAAGCCCGGATTCCAGGGCTGTGTATTGCCACAAAAACAGTTGGGGTTGAATGCGGTGCAACTCTCGGTAAACAGACGACATCTGACTCATTCTGGGAACATCTGTTGTGAGTTTGCTTGTGTCGGCACTGTCCGCAACAAAAAGAACCTGTTGTGAGAAGGAGATTGGTATCGGTGTCAGGTTCCCGTTAGCATCTTCTCTGAGGTGACTCTGGGAAATGCTCAGGTCTTCTGGTTGCCTTTTCGGATCGGTGTAATCTTCAGCAAAATAAACCTTCGGAGGGTTTTCCGGAACCGGTAATGCGAGTTGATACTCAACGGCACGTGCTTGACTTTGCAGGGTCAGGAGGGCTGTTGTCCGATCCCGTTTAAGGATACGGCCATAATTATCGACCAGGGAGTGGAGCAGTGTCTCGGCACCCGCTCCCAGTAGGGAGCGGGTGTCTTCACCGAGCTTGTTGCCAAAATGTAGAATTGTGGTTCGCTGAACAAAAAAACTGATGCTCAGCGGAACCAGCGCGACAACAAGCAGAAGGATTAATAGCCTGGAGCGAAATTTCATTCTGATCCCAACGTGACTGCTAAGTTTAGGGCATAAGTATTTCTATGCAGTTTTTACAGCATAGCAGGAATAACAAATTTAGTAGAGGAAGATAAAATCGTTTCGCTTCTCCAGGCAACAGTTTCCTGATTAATCTTGCAACCAGTTATTAATGGCTGCCAGAGTGGTTTTCCAGTTGCTGCCGAGGCGGAGCTCAAGGAATTCACGCAGAATACTGTTGAACATTTGTTCTCCTTCTTCTGTCGCCGCCATTTTAGTCAGGAAGCTGGCAATAATCTCCGCCTCAGGATTATCATCAGGACCGGCTTCGGGCTTAATCATTGGAGTTCGGTATCCACCGAACTGAAAACGTTCACCTTTAAGGGTCAGTTTCCAGCTGTTATCTTCATCATGTTGAAAATGAAGAATGGCTTCCTCTATCTGCTTGCCTTGAATCAGGGCTGTTTTGACTTCCATGTACTGATCTTGTGGCCCGGCGACAACGATTTTCTGAACCCCTTCCTGACCACCACCAACAAGCACCAGGCGATTATCCAGAAATGCTGTGAATGGTTGACGGTCCAATAATGGTCCTTCTGTTTTTACCTGATAACGTGAGTCACTGTTCAGGGTTCGATAGAAGAGCCAGAGTAAAAAGTCAGTTCCAAGCCAGCGGTTGGCCTCGATCTGTTCAAGAACGCTGTCTGTGGTGGCTTGATTTTCGCTTTGCAATTGAGCGGTCAATTCTTCTTCGGGAACAAGTGCGGCAGCTCGGGCTAGCGGATGAAGTAATTCCAGGCGCAGGCCAGGAAAGGTTTGATGAAAGAGACCTTGAAAAGCATCGATAACAGTCTGGCCTAAAGAACAAAATCTGATCAGTTGTTTTTCGGTATCCCAAACCACATCGTAAAACGAGGGGCTGGGCAAGGTTTTGGTCATCAATTGGGTGCGGGCGCGGTCACGAATTTGTTCCTTTTCTGCTTTAGGAACATATCTTAAATTCGGGTGTTCGACCAGGAACTGGTCACTAAGACGGTTGACCTGACGTTTAATCAAGGCTGCCGGGACGCGACGGCGATCTTGTCTAAGGCTAAAACAGAGAAAATGATCAAACCAGGCAAGGCCACCGGCTTCAAAATCACTGTTATCATAATCGGTGATTTGAACCCAACCGATGGATAATTCATCAGCTGAATTTTCAATGGAAGAAAAGCCCTCGGAGGAAAGCTTTTCCAATAAATCTTCAAATTTATCTTTGGCATCAAGGTCACCGCTGACCTGAAAATAGCAAACGCTGGATGATGGGGAAAGAAAGCCCATTAAGTACTCCTTATGAAAAAAAGTTCAACATTGAACTTTTTATAATTATTTATGGTGATAGTAATAGAATTGTCCTGAAAAACTACGATCATAGGTGCGATTATGCTCAGCTAGTTGCTGCAACAAGTCTTCTAGTGTCGATTCGTTAAGGAAGCCACGCTCAACAAAATAACGCCCCATGGGGGGCTGCTTGCTACGTTGAAAAAAGAGCATAGTGCGAATTTGTTGCGGGGTAAGAATACCAAGGCGCTCAGCTTTCTCACCAAATTTGGCCAGGCCGTAGCGGCTGGTCAGAATAGTGCGGATTTTATTGTCGTCTAACCAGCCCCAATTGCGACCAATTTCGCCCAGTTTAGGGCGTTGTTGACGTTGCCAGATAACAGCAGCAACCATCTCATTAAATGGAATGATTTTAAGATGGTAAAGGAATAAGCCAAACTGTAATGGGCGTTTGGGCAGATGGCCAGGGGTATTTCGATACTGCGGCGGATCTTTTCGGGGTTTAGGCGGGCTATGACGTGGTTGAGAATAGCCGCGGTAAGTTGACGATGGAATACAGCCATGTTTCAGGTAGTCGAGCACGGTCTGATGAGCAGCGTTTAAATCCTGAAAAAGGCGGTGTTGTCTGGCTTGAACCTGGGAGCCGGAGACCGCATAGCGGTCGGGATGGACAATTTTAGCCTGCTTGCGATAAGCAGAACGAACCCCAGATGGTTGTAAATAGGCAAGAAAATCGTGATTGAGGTTGAGCTCCGGCCCGAACAACGTCCGGCATGCGCGAAAAACCTCTGCTTCTGTCACCTGGGGCATGAAAATTGTCCTGCGGTTTTTGGTTGCTTTTGTTCACAGTATAGACTCATTAATTTTTATAGCTTAGAACTGCAGTGCTGACAAGTACGAATCAGCTGTTCGGGGTCTTCTCTTCAGCAATTTTTTGACTTTTGACGAAGTCATCGATACGCTGTTGATCGCTCCCCAGAATATTAATGAAACGCATTCCTGCAGAGATATTGTCTCCGTTAGTGCAGGTCCAGACAATTTCAGCAATGGCACACACTGGTGGTTTCCCGTCATCAAGTTTTATCAGGATCAGGCATAATTCCCCCTGATTTGCGGGTGGCTTTATGGTAAAACGGATGCCGCCAGCGCTGATGTTAACCGGAACTTGATGAAATCCTTCAAACAAAACCGGAGCATCTGGCTTATTTATAACAACGAGATTCTTTTCCCAGATTTCACGCATGGTTTTCAATGTCTTGGCCGCGCGGCTGAAACGAATGCCGAGGTTGCAGTCATAGCGTTTACTGATGCGGCGTTGGAACATTTGCAAATCAGGGCTTAGTTGCAGAGAAAAGCGGTTCCCCCCGAGGCGTTTTTCAAAGTTTCCCAGGGCCTTGATGCCGACGCCAAAGACTTCTGCGGTGATTTCAAAGAAGGAAATTTCCTCAAAGGGGTATTGTTCAGCAGCATCATCGCCATAGGGTAGTGAGACGATCAGGCGATCGTCAGCAAGGGAGGAGACCGTTGCTGTAATTAACTCAGTGCGGTCGTCATCTTTTTTATTGCTCGCTTTAAGCAATAATTGCTGACCCGATTTAAAGTAGCGTTGGAATTTCATCAGGTATATCCATTTTCATTTAGTGGTGCATTGTTTTTCACTATTGATAAAGTATATTGGTTTTTAGTGATAAGAACAAATTAATTTTATTAAAGGCTGTTTTCTTATGTTTTTTCGCTGTTTAGCGGTTAGCGTTAAATTATATCATAGAAGGTATTATGGCACGGTTAGATGAATATTTTGTGATCACGGCACCCGGTTTAGAAGAATTATGTGCTGAAGAGATTCGTAATCTTGATATTGAGGTGGCCGTCGCGACTGCGGGGGGAGTTAAGTTTCGCGGAGGCTTACGAGAACTTTACCTGGTTAATTTATGGTCACGAACAGCATCGCGTGTTCTGGTTCGATTAGGAGAGGTAGGTGCCAGGGATTTTCCCGGCTTGTATCAACGTCTCAGTAAAATGCCATGGGGGCGTTTTATTAAACCTGGCCAGCAATGTGAATTTAAAGTGTCCTGTCACAGCTCACGCTTGAATCATACCGGACGTATCGCCCAGACCTGTCAAGATGCTATCGTGCGCGTACTGGGGCGGGATGTTGATGAAAACGAGAGTTCCGTAACCGTCTTTCTACGTTTTGTTGAGGACCGCTGTCAGGTGTCGATCGATAGCTCTGGTGAGCATTTGCATCGGCGTGGTTATCGACAGGCTCATGGTGCCGCACCATTGCGGGAAACATTGGCCGCTGGTTGTCTGCTGGCTTGTGGCTATGATGGTTCTCAGGCGCTGGTTGATCCGATGACTGGCTCCGGTACCTTTGCTCTTGAGGCTGCTATGATTGCATTACGCCGAGCGCCTGGTCTGATGCGTGAATTTGCGTTTATGAACTGGCCTAAATATCGTGCCGGGTTATGGCAGCAACTTTGTACAGAAGCGCAGCGTAATCAGCAAACAGAGCTTGCTGCCGCGATCATTGCTGTCGACAATAACCCCAAAGTGATTGAGGCGGCAGCTGCAAATTTTGCAACGGCTGAACTGACAGAACATATTCAACTACGTTGCAGTAATATGCAGGAGCTGGTTCCCGAAGCTGACACCGGATTGATTGTCTGCAATCCTCCCTATGGAGAACGACTTGGTCGTAATGCTGTTCTTAATGCTCTGTATCATGATCTGGGTCGCATCTACGGCGATGTTTTCAGTGCCTGGGATGGCGGCATTTTATGTCCGGATAATCAATTGTTGAAAGCCTCTGGCCTTAAATTGCGCGAATCGCTGCGACTCAGTAATGGCGGCATCAAAGTCGGTCTTTTTGTAAAGGCTCGTTAATTGATTCATTTTACGGGAAAAAACTTGACTTTAGCCATGAGGACGAGTATAAGTTCGAACTCTTGCAGTTAATGCTGCAAAAATAAAAACGGAAAGCGGGGTGATTGTTCGTGGAAATCACTGTTATTGATGGTAACGTCGAAAAGGCGATCAAAGTTCTCAAGCGTAAGCTGCAGCAGGAAGGCCTTTTTCGTGAAATGAAGCAGCGCAAATTTTACGAAAAGCCGAGCATTAAGCGTAAGCGTAAAGAGAAAGAAGCTCAGCGCCGTCTGCGTAAGAAGATGCGCGCTATGAAGCGCTTCAGCTAAGCTTTTGAAAAAGGTCAGTTTATTAACTGACCTTTTTTATTGCCAATTTTCCACTTGATGCTGAGTTAAAATACTAAAAAAGCCCTTCAATGTTTGAAGGGCTTTTTCTCGTTGTTACCTACTTTGGCCAATTTTCCAACCCTAACCCGGATGCTTGGCGGATTATTCTGACAACCTGATGACTGTAGCCAAACTCATTGTCGTACCAGACATACAAAACGCAACGGTTGCCTTCAACAATTGTTGCCAGTGAGTCAACGACACCTGCATGGACAGAGCCGACCATATCGGTCGATACTGCTTCTGGTGAGTTGGTATAGTCGATCTGATCCTGCAGAGGAGAATCGAGAGAAATGTTGCGTAAATAGGTGTTAAGCTCCTCGACGCTGGTCTCTTTATGCATGGTCAGGTTTAAAATTGCCAGAGACACATTCGGGGTCGGTACACGAATAGCATTACCCGTCAGTTTGCCTGCCAATTCAGGCAGCGCTTTGGCAACGGCCTTGGCGGCGCCAGTCTCGGTAATAACCATGTTTAGGGCAGCGCTGCGACCGCGGCGTTCTTTTTTGTGATAGTTATCAATGAGGTTCTGGTCATTAGTGTAACTGTGGCAAGTCTCGACGTGGCCACACTCAATTCCAAACTGATCATTAATCGCTTTCAGAACAGGAACAATCGCATTGGTCGTACAACTGGCGGCTGAAAGGATGGTCTCTTGTGGGTTGAGATCGCTATTATTGACCCCATAAACAATATTAGGGATATCTCCTTTGCCTGGTGCGGTCAGTAATACCTGACTGGCTCCCTTAGCTTTCAGGTGCAGGCCTAACCCTTCGCGGTCACGCCATTTACCGGTGTTGTCAACGACAATCGCATTTTCAATACCGTACTGAGAATAATCAACTTCGTCCGGGCTATTGGCGTAGATAATCCGGATCATGTTGCCGTTAGCGATGATGGCATTTTCTTCTTCATCGACCCGAATTGTCCCGTTGAAATGCCCGTGAACGGAATCGCGACGCAGTAAACTGGCGCGTTTAGCGAGGTCGTCGTCACTGCCTTTGCGTACGACGGCCGCACGCAGACGCAATTTGTTACCGCCACCAGCTTGTTCAATCAGAATGCGAGCCAGCAGGCGACCAATACGACCAAAACCGTACAAGACAACATCCCGTGGTTCACTAAGTTGACTACTTTTCCCGGTGTTTAACTCTTGTAGTTGCTCAGCAACGAAAGTTTTTATGTCGGTCGCATTGCTTTCCTGGTAGCGAAGTACCAGTTTGGCCAGGTCGACCCGCCCGGGAGCCAGGTCCATTTCGGCCATGGCTTGCAGAATCGGGTAGGTGTCACTGACCCAGATTTCACGATCTATGATCTGGCGCGCAAAGCGATGGACGCGCAGAATGTCGACGATCGATTGGTTGAACAGACTTCGATCGAAAACGGTGCAAATAACCTCATGGTCACGGTAAAGCTTACCAATCAAAGGCGTCATTGCTTCTGCGATTGCTTCACGTTCTTTCCATTCCTTGAAATATCTGTCCGTTTTTGCGTCTACCATTTCCAGCCCGATCCTTTCTCGATAAAATAAATAAAAAAAGTGAAATGAAAATGGGGGATCACCTTTCCCCATATATGAAACGAGCGTATACTAAAATGAGTGCTTAAGGATTGCAACTCCAATAAATGGTAAAATTTTCTCGTTAACGAAAGCCGTTACTGGACAATCGCAATATCGATTGATAAAACTATCAATGTGTGTATTGTATGCAGTTTTTTTTGACCTGACTAAAGTTTCAAATATTTAAAAACGCTTTTTTCCAAACGGGGAGGATTCTGTAAATGAGTGAGGCAATTAGTTATAAGGATATAGGCCTGGTTAATTCGCGCGAAATTTTCCGCAAAGCGGTTGATGGTGGTTATGCGATTCCTGCTTATAACTTTAATAATCTGGAACAGCTGCAGGCTATTATCACTGCTTGTTCCGAAACCAAATCACCAGTTATTTTGCAGGTTAGTAAAGGTGCTCGTAACTACGCTAATGAAACCATGCTGCGTTATATGGCCATGGGAGCGGTAGAAATGGCGCGCGAGATGGGTTCTGATATTCCTATCGTCCTGCACCTGGATCATGGTGATTCTTTTGAAACCTGTAAAAGTTGTATCGATTCCGGATTTTCTTCGGTCATGATTGATGGCTCTCATCTACCATATGACGAAAATGTTGCTTTGACCCGTCAGGTAGTTGAGTATGCTCATCAGTTTGATGTTACGGTCGAAGGTGAGTTGGGCGTTCTAGCTGGTATTGAAGATGATGTTGTGGCTGAGCATTCCACCTACACTCAGCCAGAGCAGGTCGAAGATTTTGTTAAAAAGACCGGTGTTGATTCCCTGGCTATCTCCATCGGTACCAGCCATGGGGCTTACAAGTTCAAACTTAAAGAAGGGGAGGAAGTTCCACCTTTACGGTTTGACATTTTGGAAGAATGTGAAAAACGTATTCCAGGCTTCCCTATTGTTCTGCATGGAGCTTCGAGTGTTGTACAAGAATATGTTGAGCTTATCAATCAATATGGTGGCAAGATGGATGGCGCTGTTGGTGTCCCTGAAGATCAGCTGCGTAAAGCCGCAGCAAGTGCCGTGTGCAAGATAAACATCGACTCTGATGGTCGTTTGGCCGTAACCGCTAAAGTGCGGGAATACCTGGCCAATGACGCGGCTGAGTTTGATCCACGGAAATATCTGGGGGCTGCGCGAAAAGAATTGATCAATCTGATCAAACATAAAAATGAAACTGTTCTGGGAAGTGCAGGGAAAGCCTGATTTCTCATAACAAACATAACTGGAGCCGTCGGTCAGATTACGACGGCTCTTTTTTATTGTCGCTCTCCTGTTCGTGGTTTGTCTGAAAAAATACTAGCCTGAAATGATCAGAGTTTTTATAGTACCGTTTCGTCTCTTGCTGCTTTCTGTTGCAGAGTGGATAATTTGACCTGTCGGCCGTTCGGCGTGTTGATTTTTTAAGGATAGTAATATGGCTTTTGATGCACAACTGTGGACTCGTTTTGACTTTGAAGGTACCCCCATTTATGTCCGCCCCGATCGCCCTGGTTGGTTTGTGCCTAACGGCAGGGGAGATGCGCTGCTTAAAAGTCTGGCAACTGAAAAAAAGACCATTGCTGCTGAGCCCTTTCTTGCTCGTCTTCCTGATGCGCCAGGTTTTGCATATCGAGGACGTTATAAACATCTGAATGCTGATAGCCTCAATGAATTGTGGTTCCACATTACCAATCGTTGCAACCTGACCTGTGCCCATTGTCTTTTTTCTTCCGGCCCTGAAAGCGCGAGCGAACTGAGTGCTGATGCGATCCTGTGCCGTGCAGAAGAAGCCTATGCCCTTGGCTGTCGTATTTTTGCTCTGACAGGTGGCGAGCCCCTTTGCCATCCTGAGATTGATGATATCCTGGCCGGGCTACTGCAATGGGAAGACGCTCATGTGGTGATGTTGACCAACGGTCTACTGTTGGAACGTTTGCTCAGTGGCAGTCACGATTTAAGTCGCATCCATTTGCAGATTAGTGTTGATGGTATTGGTGCGCGGCATGACGCTATTCGTGGTGAAGGTGCTTTTGAGCGTTTATGCCTGCAGTTAGAGCAGGTTAAAGAACGTCAGCTGCCTTTTACCGTGTCGATGTGTGTCGAACGGCGGAACCTTGAAGATATGGATGCTCTGGTCGATTTTGCTGCACAGCATGGCGCGAGTAACTTGCATTATCTCTGGTATTTCGTCAAAGGGCGGGGACAAGATGAAAGCAGTGTTCCTCCTGCTGAAATTTTTCCTAAATTACGCTTAGCGGCAGAGAAAGCAGAACAGAGCGGGTTGCAGATCGATAACCTGGCCGCTATGAAGACACAGATTTTTGCTCCAGCAGGAACCATGCATGACGGCAGCAGCAGTGGTTGGGAGTCTGCGGCTATTGGCCCAGATGGTAAGCTATATCCTTCTGCAGCATTGGTTGGTGAAGCAGAGTTGGCCACCGAAATATCTACGAGTCTGGCTGAGGCGTGGAAGAGCAGTCCTGTTCTGGATAAAATTCGACGCGCAACAATTGCACATGACACCGATCCATTACGCTTTTTTACCGGTGGTGGGGACCTTGACCATTCCTGGGTTCATGCTGAGCAATTTATTGGAGCTGATCCCTATTTGCCATTATATAAGCAGCTCATACTGTGGCTGATCAGCAGCGAGGCGGCCAAAAACAGTACCCTTGATCACCCTGCTTTACTATTGAAAATGGGGGATATCCTGGAAAGTTGTGGCGCTCATGGTCATGTTGCGCTCACCCATGCCAACTGTTTGCTGGCCATTGCCGATCATAACAGCCGTGACGTCGTTAAACGTTACTACAGTGCTGCTGCTACAGATACGAAAGATGACATTCTCAACCCGGTCTGCTATGCGCCAGAAGATATTGCTCATATTCCGGAACAATACCGTTTCCGTGGCTATGGCTGTGGTAGCCCGGTTCTTGATGCTAAAATCAGTGCAGGTGAAACCGTTGTCGATTTAGGGAGTGGCCGCGGTATCGAAATCTTTATCGCTGCCAAACAGGCTGGTCAACAAGGACGAGCCATTGGTGTCGACATGCTTGACCCGATGCTCGAAATTGCTGAAGAGGGTGCTGTCGCAGTGCGCGAGAAACTTGGTTATGACAGCATCGAGTTTCGTAAAGGCTACCTGGAAAGTCTACCTTTAGATGATAATGCTACTGATCTGGTTTTGTCTAACTGTGTCATGAATCTGTCGAGTGATAAAAGGCGTGCTTTTAGTGAGATTCTGCGGGCATTAAAGCCTGGTGGTCGTCTGGTAATTTCTGATGTTGTGTGTGAGGATGAGCCGGATGTGGCGATTCGTAATGATGCTCAACTGCAGGGTGAGTGTATCTCTGGTGCTTTAGTGCAGAAAGACCTGGTTGGCCTGCTTCAGGAGACTGGTTTCATCGATATTCGCTTACTCAAGCGTTTTCCTTATCGTGTCGTACACAACCATCCTTTTTATTCTTTAACCTTTGCTGCCTGGAAGCCTGCTGTGAGTGATCAGGTTCCGGTTATTTATCGGGGACCACTGGCACAATTACCTCTGCCTACGGGGCAGGTTTTATTACCTGGCCATAAAACTTTTATTCCCGCTGCTTTGGCTGAGCATCTTGATGAGCATATCTTTATCCTTGATCAGGCCGATGGCAGTGTTACGAATCTTGATCTGGGCAGTGGTTGTGCCTGTGTTCTGCCACCAGAGAGTCCGGCTGCTCAGACTGCTAGCGTAACGGCCCTGAAACATCGCTCCGGCTGTATGGTCTGCGGCGGAGAATTGATCTATCCCGCACGCGAGATTGAGCTGAGTTGCCATTATTGTGGGCAAAAAGGGCTGGCGAATGCCCATTGTGATAAAGGTCATTATGTATGTGATTCTTGTCATAGTGAAGATGCCGTTTCGGTTATTGAGCATTTATGCCTGGAATCCACCGAGACCGATATGCTCGAACTTCTGGCTCGTTTGCGTAAACACCCTGCCGTGCCTGTCAATGGCCCTGAGCATCATTCATTGTTGCCTGGAGTTATCGTTACCGCTTATCGCAACAGTGGTGGTCATGCTGATGATGAACTGATCACAACAGCAATCCGTCGTGGTTCTCAGGTGATAGGTGGTAGTTGTGCATTTGTCGGTATTTGTGGTGCCGCATCAGGTGTTGGTATAGCTTTTAGCTTATTGCTACAAGCTAATCCGGTACGGGCGATTCAACGTCAGCAGGTACAGCAGATTACTCAGCAGGTGCTGGCGGAGATAGCCGCTTATGAAGCTGCTCGTTGTTGTCAGCGTGATTGTTGGATTGGTGTGAAAAAAGCGGCTGAATTATCAGCTGACTATTTACCTGTGACTCTCAAGGCTGAGGCTGTTATCGGTTGCCAGCAACGTCATTTGAACCATGAATGTTTAGGCAATGATTGTCCCTTATTGCAGGAACAGATTTCAGCACGAAAGACGGGTACCATTAACAGCTGATGTTTCTACTTTCTAAGCACAGTGGCAGAACGTGTTGCCTCTGTGCTTTGTTCCCATCTCCGGTTGAAAGTTTCTTGCTATGAGTCATAAGCGGTTTGCTGTCTTCTGTTTGTACCTGGTTATTTTACTGCTGGCTTTGACCGGTCTTTATGCCAAAACAATTCCTCTGAATGCCATTGCTATCATCCATCTGCGCGGTATTGTTGCTCTGCTTGCTGTAGGTCTATTCAGCATGGTGCGCCAGCGCAGTTTAGCAGTACCTGATAGGCGAAGTCGGTTCGGCGTCTACGGCCTGGGGTTGTTGCTGGGTATCCACTGGGCAACTTTTTTTCATGCGATGCAAGTTTCTTCGGTTGCGGTTGGTATGCTGTCCATGTTCAGCTACCCGGTCATGACAATTATTCTGGAGCCATTATTCAGTAAAAAACGGTTACAGTTAAGTGATATCGTTGCTGGTGGGGTTGCATTGTGCGGGTTGGCTATTATGACTCTTTCAGGACAGCACGATCTTCAGTCCGGAGTGGGGCTTGGGGTCTTCTGGGGGATGTTATCGGCTCTAATGTTTGCCCTGCGAAATCTGTTTCAGAAGTATCATTTTAATCATCTCAGTAGTGATTGTCTTATGTTGCACCAGATGGTCGTGGTGGCATTAATGTTTGTTTTTTGGGTTGATTATGAGCCGATTAGGCAGTTGTCAATGGTCGATATGGGTAAGATTATTATGTTGGGGGTTTTTAGTACCGCCGCTGCCCATACCTTGTTGGTCTATTGCTTAAAACAGCTGCCAGTTAAATCTGTATCGCTTATTACTTGCTCTCAGCCTGTTGTCGCAGCGCTACTGGCCTGGTGGGTTGTTGATGAAGTTCCCGGCCCGGCTGTTATCAGCGGAGGGATGCTCGTTTTGTCTGTCTCTATATTTGAGTCTTTACGTAAACAACAACGTTCGTAAGATGATTGGTGAGCTTAAATCGTTAAGCGTCCCTTTACGGTTCTACTTTTTGGATGGTTGGAAATAAATACTTTTTTCGAGTGTTGCTTCATCACGTTTCAACAGGATAGTTGCGCGACTGCCTGGTTTCTTCTGCTGCAGTGCATAGGTTAAATCAAGGCCATCGCTTAGTATTTCACCATCAAGCCGTAATAGAATATCGCCTGTCTTTAACCCCGCTATTTCTGCAGTTGAGCCCGGCATGACTTTTTTAACCACAATTCCAGCGCTGGTTAGTTCAAAGGCAATCCCCATTTTTACACCAGAATCAGGCAGATCTTCATAGCGGGTGAAAAACAGATAGTGGTATGGAGGCATCGGATAGTCAGGTTTTTGGATGTCCATGAGCTGAGCGCGTATATGTTCGGGGATATCGATCTCTTCAGAACCAACCAGAAGGTAGGTCACAGGTAATCGTCTGAACATACGACGCGGAATCCCGTAGCCGTAGCGGATATGATTACCCCCGGCCATAACGACTATCTGGTGGTCCCGTGATTGCTTTTTCAGATAGTTTGTCAGGTTCTCGGCCATGGTTTCATCCCACAGGGTTTGTACCCGTAAAAAGCCATCTAACATGCCAGGTCCCATTTTGTGGTCAGCAAAAACTGCTTCTGCCATAGCACGTTGATACGGGTCATGCTCATCAAGTTCAGGTAGTTTCTTCTGGTCCTCAGTCGACAATTGTGTAAAAGGACTGCGACTGACTTTCTGCTTTAGATCCTCTTCGGCATTGAGAGCGAGAATTTTAATCCGTTGATCACGGCAATAGGTGAGTATGGGCCGGTAAAACCCATAGTTGATGCGCCAGGTGTTATTCCAGCCGACCTGGCGTAAAAAATCTTTTTCTGAAAGCTGGCCGTGAGACCAAAGGTCAAGGATTGGTTGCTGCGTGGGGGTGAACATCTCCATGGCCAGGGTGATGTTGTCAGGATTGTTCTGTTGCAGAGCTTTTAATATTTGTTCCTGTATTCGATGAGAGGCCGGGTTGTCGTGGGTTTCACCAACAAAGACAACCCGGTAATTTAAAACGTTGGTTAAAAAGACCTGGGAGGGAACATACGTTCCCGTAGGCAGATGAAGGATATCACCAACCCTTGGTTCATGTGATGGTCGATAGGGTTGCTCCGGATTGCCCAGAAGTTTACTGGGCGGTGCACAGGAGCACACCGTCAATATGCATATCATCAGTACCAGGCGTTGAATGAGCATGGTCACCCCGGGAAATTAATAGATGTTTTTTGAATAAAAAATCTCTGTCATTTCCTGTTCAAGAATCGTTTTGATGCGTCCCCGTTCCTCATCCGACAAATCTTCATAAGTTGTTGAGAACAAGTATTGATTCAGATCAAAATCATTCAGCAACATTTTCGTGTGGAATAGATTCTCCTGGTAGATATTGATATCGACACACTGATATTTTTCACGCAGGTCTTTACGAATATACTGCTGAATACTATGAATGCGGTGATCGATAAAGTGCTTTTTACCTTTAACGTCGCGGGTGAACCCACGTACCTTGTAATCCATCAGAACAATATCTGATTCAAATGAGCTGATCAGATGATTCAGTGCTTTTAATGGGCTGATTTTACCACAGGTCGATACGTCAATATCAACCCTGAATGTCGATACGCCAGATTTAGAATCGGTCTCCGGGTAGGTGTGGATGCACAGGTGACTTTTGTCTAAGTGGGCAAGCACGATATCGGGCTGAGGCTCAATCGGCTCTTCCGCTATCAGGATAGTCACTGAAGCTCCCATCGGGTCGTAGTCCTGACTGGAGATGTTAAGAATATTGGCACCGATAATATCAGCAACCTCAGTCAGAATTCTGGTTAGCCGTTCGGCATTATATTCTTCATCAATATATTCAAGATATTCAGAGCGCGCTTCTGGCCGCTGAGCATAACAGACATCGTAAATATTGAAGGTAAGAGTCTTGGTTAGATTATTAAATCCGCGCAGTTTTATTTTAGGCTTGCGACGGGGACGGGTCACACGTTTCGCACTCATGGGCGGGTCCTCCTGTAAAAGCACCGTGGTTTAATTTCGGTGCAGTTTCATCCACAAGATTTTCAAAAAACGGCAGATTATAATCCTTGTTAAGGAGCGCAGCAACTATATTCAGAAGGGAAGGGAATTTTTCTCTGGAGGGCTCATTACGAGACCTCCAGAGAAATTTTGGGTGCATTCTTCAATACGCGTTTAACTGCGTATCTTAGCTTGCTGTTTTTTCTTTTCTTTCGTTCATAACTTTGTACGCACACAGGGCGCCACACATGGTACAAGCTCCATGCTCTTCATCGACTCCTGACTCAGCTCTTAAGCGGCGGGCTTTGTCTGGGTCGATAGCGACCTCAAACTGACCAGGCCAGTCGAGTTTTTTACGTGCAACTGCCATAGCGTTGTCTTTTTCAATGGCACCAGGCACCCCTTTAACAATATCGGCTGCATGCGCAGCGATACGAGAGGCCATTACGCCTTCGTGAACATCTTCTACGGTTGGCAAGCGCAAGTGTTCACTTGGGGTAACGTAGCAGAGGAAATCTGCTCCGGCTGCAGCGGCGAGGGTGCCACCGATAGCTGAAGTGATATGGTCATAGCCTGGGGCAATGTCAGTGACCAGCGGTCCCAGAACATAAAACGGTGCGCCGTGACAGAGGCGCTTCTGCAGTTTCATGTTGGCTTCAATTTGGTTGTAAGGGACATGGCCAGGGCCTTCGATCATGACCTGAATACCTGCCTCCTGAGCACGTTGGGTCAGTTCGCCAAGGATAATCAGCTCCTGAACCTGGGCACGGTCAGTGGCATCAGCCAAGCAACCAGGACGGAAACCATCACCGAGTGAGAGGACCGCGTCATAGGGACGGACCAGTTCAAGGAGGCGATCAAAGTATTCGTAAAGGGGATTCTCGGCCTTGTTGTAGCTCATCCACTCAACGGTAAAAGAACCACCGCGAGAAACAACTTCCATCAGACGGCCTTCTTTATCCATCCGGCTGACGGTTTCTCTGGTGACACCGCAGTGAACAGTAATAAAGTCGACACCGTCATCAAGGTGCTTTTTAACCCCGGCAAAAATATCATCAACACTCATGTCAACAATAGGCTTACCCTGTTTCAGGACCGCATCACAGGCGGCCTGGTAGAGTGGAACACTACCGATGCACAGATCTGTTTCGGCGATGATTGCGGCCCGAATTTCATCAATTGGTCCACCAGTCGACAGATCCATCAGTGCATCTGCCCCGGCGGCTAAGGCAACTTTCGCTTTTTCTAATTCTTTATCGATACTGGTATCGTCACCACTGGTGCCGATGTTGGCGTTAACTTTGGTCCGCAGACCTTCACCAACAGCCAGAGCACGACCATGGGTATGTTTGTTGTTGCGGCAGATGACAGCGGTACCGGCAGCAATTTTTTGACGTAGGATTTCGGGATCAATGTTTTCGTTTGCTGCGGCTTCGCGCATCAGGTCACTGATCTGTCCCTGCCGGGCCATTTCAAGCTGAGTCATTACGATATTCCTCACACAGAATAAAAGCAGCGCTCGACCCATAACGGCATCTGCGCTGCAGTTAAAAGAAACTGGTTATTTGTATACAATCGGCCGTATCTTAATCTATAGAGGGCTTTTCATGCAAGAGTTGCATTGCTGCCTGGAAATGATTCACCGGACCGTGACCGCCGCCAAGTGGAACGGAATGCTCAATTGCTAAAGATATGAACTGTTTAGCGCGTTCAACTGCGCGACGCAGGGGATATCCTTGGGCCAGAAAAGTTGCAATTGCAGACGATATTGTGCAGCCAGTGCCATGAGTATTGACGGTTTCGAAGCGTTTAGCAGTCAGTTGGGTCATCTCGTTACCGATTAACAGGACATCGGTTGCATCGGCACTCAAATGACCACCTTTAATCAGCACATTTCTGGCGCCAAGTTCTTGTAAATGGCGACCTGCTTCGATCATTTCATCAACCGATTGAGGGTCAATCCCGGTTAATGCTTCAACTTCCGGCAGGTTTGGGGTCAGTAGGTACGATTCTGGTAACAGGCGTGAAATAAGGCTGTCATGAGCTTCCCGATCGAGTAGTGACTCGCCACCTTTGGCGACCATTACAGGATCGACCACAGCCAATAATGAGCGTGATTCAATCACCTTGGCGATCCGTGTGACGATACCGCCCCAACTGAGCATGCCTGTTTTTACCGTGTCTGTGCCGATGTCATCGAGGACAGTTTCCAACTGTTTGAGCACAAAATCGGTATAGACTGCATAGGTTTCCTGCACGCCGAGAGTGTTTTGGGCCGTTAAGGCGGTCAGAACACTACTGGCGTAGCTGCCGAGCAGGGTTATCGTTTTGATGTCAGCTTGAATGCCGGCTCCACCACCGGAGTCAGAACCTGCGATGGTAAGGACGCGGCCATTAGGGTAGGGCTTATGGCGATTAAACAGTAAGGAGTATTCTTTAGCGGCACGCGCCGGGTCGTTGTCGGCCATGATGCCGGAAATAACGGCGATTGAATCCGCACCTGCCTCCAGAGCATCAAAGGCTCGGGCGGGCGTTATGCCGCCAATCGCAACCAGGGGGACGCGTACGGCTTTGCGCACTTTGCTGAGCATGCTAAGTCCGACTTCTGTTGTATCGGTTTTTGTTCCGGTGGCAAAAAGTGCCCCGATAGCGACATAATCTGCGCCTTGCGCTTCCGCTTTAAGGGCTTCTTCAACATTGTGGGAAGAAATCCCGATCAACTTATTGCGGCCGATAATCTGTCTGGCTTCAACTGCTGGCATATCGTCCTGGCCAAGGTGAACGCCATCAGCATCCACATCGCGGGCCAGTTCGGGAAAGTCATTGATTATAAAGATAGCATCGTGCTGATGGCAGAGATCTTTCAGGCGTTGTGCCATGCTCCGGCGATCTTCGGGCCGAATATTTTTAGCTCGGTATTGGACGATTTTGACACCACCGCTAAGAGCTAGAGTGACTTTGTCTATCAGACGACCGTCGTCATTATTATCAGTGATAAGGTAAAGTCCCGATATCATGACTTATATCTCCCTGTATGCATTTTTTAATTAGGTAAATAGATGTGAGGTCGATTGGCTTAGATGCTTAACTTTAAAAAGTTAGAATGAGAGATAAGCAATCGTCTTGAGAATGTAACAGTATCGATCCTTGGTGTCAATTAATCCTAGTCGTCTATTGCCCCTTTACAGTGGCTTGTTAGAGGTATATGTATAAACAGACAGTCTGTTGTTATCTTTATATTTTTCTCATTGGAGGGCCTCTTGTCATGAGCGACTTTGTTGATCGTCCTACCTGGGTCGATGTCGATGTTGATGCTTTTCGTCATAATCTGGAGCAAGCGCGTAAGTTTTGTTCACTACAGCAACGTCTTCTGGCCGTTATTAAGGCTGATGCTTATGGCCATGGCGCCCTCAAACTTGGATTGGCACTGCAACGCTGGGGTATCAAGGATTTTGCTGTCGCAACTCTGGGGGAGGCCGTGGCTCTGCGTGAAGCCGGGGTTGCCGGCTCTCTGTTGGTTTTAGGCGGGTGTTTTCCTGGACAGGAAGAAACTTTTATCGATTTTCAGTTGCAGCCAGCTCTTTTGGATGTTGATACCGCGGAACGACTTAATCGCGCAGGCAGGAAGAGAAACTGCCAGGTTGAGGTTCATTTAAAGGTCGATAGCGGAATGGGCCGGGTCGGTTTTCGCACCAAACAGTTAGCTAGCTTTTTGCCACAGTTGCGGGGCTTGACTCATCTTAATATCGTCGGTTTTATGTCTCACCTCGCTTGTGCTGATGATCTGGACTCGGTTGTAACTGATCAGCAATATGCTAACTTTAAAGACATGTTGGAAATGGTACGTAGCGCCGGGATTTCACCGCGAGATATCCATTTAGGTAATAGTGCTGGCCTGGCAGGGTGGGAATTAACTGAATGCACGATGTTTCGCCCTGGTATCATGCTTTACGGTGGCCTTCCCGGGCCGGCGTTTGCTGATCGTCTTGATTTGAAGCCGGTTATGCATTTGCGCACCCGCATTGCTCAGCTCCGCTCTTTACCAGGAGGAACCGCCATTTCCTACGGACATACCTTTGTTGCTAACAGTAATATTAAGGTTGCTGTGTTGCCTATCGGTTATGCGGATGGCTATAATCGTCTTTTTAGCAATTGTGGCCGAGCCATAGTCCGGGGTCAGGAAGTTCGTATCGTTGGTCGGGTTTGTATGGATTGGATCATGATCGATGTGACGTCTGTGAGTGATGTCGCTGTTGGTGATTGTGTTACGCTGCTCGGCGAGGCGGATGGCTTGTCAATTCTAGGAGACGAATGGGCACAGCAGCTTAACACAATCTCATATGAAGTGTTTTGCCGGATTGGCAGTCGTGTGCCGAGACGTTATCTGGAATCATAAAATATCGGTGAAAGCGGTTGTCAGCATCATCTAACTATGATAAAACGTCCATTTTTTAAAGGATTGGCAAGGGACAGGGGGGTGGTTATCCTACTTGGTGCGTCCTGTGCATATGTTGCTGGCTGCTTCTGTCTCGTTTCTTTCAAGGCCTTTAGGGTATTATTTTATAAAACTATTTAAACAAGAGAACCGGCAGTTTTAACTTTGGTTCCTGCTTTTCATTTGACCGTAATTCCACAATAAGAAAAAGGAAAGGAAGGTCGCTTATGCCAGCCATTAAGCGCGCACTTATTTCAGTATCTGACAAGACGGGTGTTGTTGACCTGGCCCGTGAACTCAACAGCTTTGGTGTTGAACTCCTCTCGACTGGTGGTACCGCCAAGCTGATTCGTGATGCCGGCATCCCGGTAATGGATGTTTCTGATTATACCGGTTTTCCAGAAATGATGGATGGCCGTGTTAAAACTCTTCATCCTAAAGTTCACGGTGCTTTGCTTGGCCTGCGTGATAACCCTGAGCATGTCAACGCTATGGCAAAACATGACATTGAGCCTATTGATATGGTCGTCGTAAATCTTTATCCTTTTGAAGCAACAGTTGCTAACAGCGGCTGCAGCCTTGAAGATGCTATTGAGAATATCGACATCGGTGGCCCAACCATGCTGCGTAGCGCCGCTAAAAATAATAAGTTTGTGACCGTACTGGTGAATCCTGCTGACTACGAACTTGTTATCGACGAAATGAAGCAGGGTAGCGGTGAGGTATCTGAAAAAACCAACTTTGACCTGGCTGTCAAAGTTTATCAGCATACTGCTGCCTACGATGGTGCTATCTCTAACTGGCTTGGCCAACGTGTTGGCGAAGACAACGCTGATTTTCCACCAACTATGTCCCTGCAGTTTCATAAAGCGCAAGGGATGCGTTACGGAGAGAATCCTCATCAAAAAGCCGCTTTCTATGTTGAAAAAAACATTAAAGAGGCTTCTATTGCGACCGCACGTCAGCTTCAGGGTAAAGAGCTCTCCTATAATAATATAGGAGATACCGATGCCGCCCTTGAATGTGTAAAACAATTCAATGAAGGTCCAGCTTGCGTTATTGTTAAACACGCCAATCCTTGCGGAGTTGCAACAGGGGAGAGCTTACTTGATGCTTATCAGCGCGCTTTTTCAACCGATCCTGAATCTGCTTTTGGTGGCATTATTGCTTTTAACAAAGAGTTGGATGCTGAAACTGCTCAAGCTATTGTCGATAAACAATTTGTCGAAGTTATTATTGCTCCGCGCGTTTCCAAGGAAGCCTCTGAGGTTGTTGCGGCGAAAAAGAACGTTCGCCTGCTCGAGTGCGGTGAATGGGCTGCTCAGTCTGAACAACGTTTAGACTACAAGCGCGTCAACGGTGGCTTGCTGGTTCAGGACACAGATCTTTCTTTGAGTGCTGATTGGAAAGTAGTGACCAAACGTGCTCCTAGCGACAAAGAGCGTGAAGATCTCGAATTTGTCTGGCAAGTTGCTAAATTTGTCAAATCAAATGCCATTGTTTACGGTAAGGATGGCATGACCATCGGTGTTGGTGCTGGCCAGATGAGCCGGGTTAACTCTGCTCGTATTGCCGGTATTAAAGCTGAGCATGCTGGTCTTGAAGTTAAGGGTGCCGCCATGGCTTCTGATGCCTTTTTCCCTTTCCGTGATGGTATTGATAATGCTGCCGCCGCAGGTATTACTGCGGTTATTCAACCAGGTGGTTCAATTCGTGATGAAGAAGTTATTGCTGCGGCGGATGAGGCTGGCATTGCTATGGTCTTCACCGGTATGAGACATTTCCGACACTAGACGGTCATTTTCCATACTGAAAAGTTTTATAAATATCACTGCGGAAGGCCCTGTTGGCGGTTCTTCCGCAGTGGTCGTTGAAAGGGATAAAGAATGAAAATACTGGTCGTCGGTGGTGGTGGTCGTGAACACGCCCTGGTCTGGAAAATTTCCCAGTCTCCCCTGGTCACCCAGGTTTACTGTGCACCAGGAAACCCTGGTATCGCAGAGCTCGCTGAATGCGTTCATATTGGCGCAGATGAAATCGAAGCACTGCGTGATTTTGCTACCGCCGAGAAGATTGATTTGACTGTGGTCGGACCTGAAGTTCCTTTAACGATGGGAATTGTCGACAGCTTTAAGGAGGCTGGTCTGGAGATTTTTGGACCAAGTAAAGTTGCGGCCCAGATCGAAGGGAGTAAAGGTTTTTCCAAAGATCTGATGGCACGTCATGGAATTCCGACAGCGGCCTATGCCAAATTTACCGATCACGCTGCTGCTGTTGCCTACATTCAGGAACAGGGTGCGCCAATTGTTGTTAAAGCTGATGGTTTAGCAGCAGGTAAAGGTGTTGTCGTTGCGATGACTGTAGAAGAAGCTGTCGCTGCAATTGACGATATTATGCAGGATAAAATCTTCGGTGCTGCTGGTGCCAGTGTTGTTATCGAAGAATTCATGGCAGGTGAAGAAGCATCCTTTTTTGCTTTTACCGATGGTAAGAATATTCTGCCGCTGGCTTCCTCCCAGGACCATAAGCGTGTTTATGACAATGACGAAGGTCCAAATACTGGTGGCATGGGAGCATATTCTCCAGCCCCTGTGGTGACCTCTGATCTTTATCAGGAGATCGTTGATACGATTGTTCGTCCAACCATCGAAGGAATGGCAAAAGATGGTTGCCCTTATAGTGGAATCCTTTATGTTGGCTTAATGATTAAAGATGGCAAGCCACGGGTTGTTGAATATAACGCTCGTTTTGGTGACCCTGAAGCTCAACCTCTTTTGATGCGTATGAAGTCTGATATCGTACCCGTGCTACAGGCTTGTGCCAGAGGAGAATTGCAGCAGGACTCCATTGAATGGCATGACAAGGCAGCTGTCTGTGTTGTTATGGCCAGTGGAGGTTATCCCGCCAGCTTTACAAAAGGTTTACCAATTTCCGGACTTGATGCAGCTGCGGAGTTAAACGATCTGGTTGTTTTTCATGCCGGAACAACAGCCAAAGATGGCGCGATCGTTAATAACGGTGGGCGTGTTCTTGGCGTGACTGCTCTTGGCACAACAGTGCAAGAAGCGATTGATAACGCTTATGCCGGAACGAAATTAATTTCCTGGCAAGATGTCCATTATCGTCAGGATATTGGTGCTAAAGCATTAAATCGTTAGATTTTAAGTGTAAACTGTGCGTAAAAACTAAGTTCTTTGCTGTGAAACAGTACTAAGTAATGAATAAGGATAGAAATATGTCTGAAAATAAGCCTCTCGTGGGAATTATAATGGGCAGCGATAACGACTACAGCGTTATGGCTGAAACCGGGAAGGTTCTCAAGCAATTTGATGTTCCTTTTGAGATGATCGTATCAAGTGCTCACCGGACTCCGGAGCGTACAGCGACTTACGTTAAAGAAGCTCGCGACCGTGGTATTAAGGTCTTGATCGCTGGTGCAGGCGCTGCTGCTCATCTGGCCGGTGTTATTGCTGCCGAAACAACGCTGCCGGTTATTGCGGTGCCGATCGATGCGACCTCTTTAAAGGGCCTTGATGCGCTGTTGGCTATGGTTCAGATGCCTGCTGGTATTCCTGTGGCAACTATGGCTATTGGTCCTGCTGGCGCACGTAATGCAGGAATTTTTGCGGTGCAGATGATGTCGACTGCAGATGATGAATTAGCAACAAAACTCGTTCAGTTTAAAGCTGATATGGCTGCCGGGGTGGTCAAAAAATCTGAGAAGCTTCAAGAGAAGCTACGTGCTGACGGCTTGGCATAAAACAAATTAAAATTGTATACAATATACAATCCGAATATATAATTTGATTGACTTTGATTTGCTATCTGCTTTAATTTTAGAGCGGGTTTAGTTCACATTCATATCTGTGGGAGGAGTGTAATGAAGAAGTTTCTCGTATTGTTAGCGGTTTTTGCGCTGGTTGGCTCGGCTTTGGTTGCAGTTGCTGCAGACAAAGGTCCGGCTGAGGTTAAGTACGAAGTAAAGATGGGTACTGTAACGTTCAATCACGCAGCTCACCAGGGAGCGATGGACTGTGCAACCTGTCACCATACGGGTGATTATGCACCATGTAAGAGTTGTCATGATGGTTCGAAGGCTCCTAAGGCGAAGGATGCTTATCATAAAAACTGTAAGGACTGCCACAAAAAAGAAAAGAAAGGTCCTACCAAGTGTAAGGAATGTCACGTAAAATAATTACGCTTGTTCGTTGTTTTTAAGGTGCCAGCTTGATTTTTCAAGCTGGCATTTTTTTATTGGACTGAAGGTCGATATGGATGCTGAAACCCTCGATGAATTGTCGCTCGGTGGCCTGAAATTATACCAGTCTGTTTCTGGTTATCGTTACTCTCTTGATCCAATCCTGTTGGCCAATTTTATTCATCCCGCCGAGGGGGATAGGGTTCTTGACTTGGGGACTGGCAGTGGAGTGTTGGCCTTGATTATTGCACGGCTGTATCCAGTTGCAGCGGTTCAAGGTATTGAAATTCAGCCATCTATGGCTGAGCGGGCGCTGCGCAATGTGACTCTCAATCAACTGGAAAATAAGATCTGTGTCACTCATGGTGACTTACGGTCGATCAGTGATTTTGTTGCTCCGCAAAGCTGCCAATTGGTGGTTAGCAACCCTCCTTTTCGGCCCGCTGATGGTGGTCGTATTGCTCCTGATAATGAGCGTGCTATGGCGAGACATCAGCTGGCTGGTGATCTTAACGATTTTATCCTGGCCGCCCGCAGCTGTTTGATTCATGGTGGACGCTTTGCCGTGATCTACCTGGCTGAACGCCTGGCTGAATTGTTGAGTTGCCTGACTGGAAAGGGGTTGGAGCCAAAGCGACTACGAATGATACATGGGGCACCAGGTAGCGAAGCCAGGCTGGTTATGGTTGAAGCGCGCAAAGGAGGCAAAACCGGGCTGGTCGTTTTACCGCCACTATATATTTATGAGGATGTCGGGACTGCACGAAATTACAGTGCTGAAGTATTAGCTATGTATGACACTAAGGGCGGTTAAGTATCATTTCTTCTGGTACTGACGCAATTGGGTGTGGCGTAAATATAACCGCCGCATTTCTTCTTTTAGCTCAGGATCTTTTATTTCACTAAACTTTTTTTCGATGCTTAATTGTTCTTCTTCAGATATTTGTTCTTTTAACCAAGCTGGGGTTGTTGGCTCTGGTTTGGTGAGTGGGGTCACCGTTTTGACCGCCTTACTCGTTTGACGTAGGTAGATATCTTCAATTCCCGAATGTGGTGCCATCGTCGCCAGTCGCTTAAGTATCTGTGGTTTTAGCATTTGTAGTTGTTGCATCCACACCGGGTGGTCAACCTGAACCTCAAGAACGCCTTGCCGGATACGGAGCGGGCGGGCACGCATCGCAATCTGCTTGCCGACTAATTTATCCCAGATAAGCCAGACTTGGTGTCGGCTTAACTGATGTCCGAGTTCTGACTGGTTCATCATTTTTTGTAGCAGGCTTCCAGCTTTTTGGGCGTGTTTCATAGGCGGTCTTTTACTACGACTCATGGGCGTGCTTTCTGGGCGAGGTAGGTGCCGGTTAATTGTCCTGCCACGGCACAACACAGGGTGACCGGTATCCAGTGCCAGTTAAATCCGAGCATGCTACGTAAGACTATGATGAACGGAATGGATAGGTGAATAAGAATAAACCAGCGTAAAGAAAATTTCTTTGCTCCGGCACGCAGGTAACCCAAAGGTAAATTACTGCCGAAGGAAAATGCCAGCAGGGAGATTAATGGCAGCAGCAGATCGTTGAGCATGAATTGACAATCCTTTTGTTCCTGAGAGCGCTAGCTTATTATCTGAAAACTTATTAAAATAAGCTTTTTATATACTCTGCAAGAGGTAGAACTGTCAAATTTACTGAAGATTGAGAATACCCCTTGCATGGGAAGTATAAACGTGGCATGATGCGCGCCCGGATTGGGCTAGGTAAGGTATATAGGATTTAAGTATGATTGATGACGGAGATATTGTTACTGTTTTTGAATCTGTTCATCGGGTTATGAAAGCAGAAAAGATTCTCAAGGCGTCGCTGCAAGGTGTTAAAGTTATTCCCATGCCTCGCCAATTAAGGGCTGACTGTGGGATGGCGATAAAATTTCCGCAGCAATTGTTAGACGAAGTTAAGCGCCTCCTGGAAGAAAAAAAGGTGCCAGTTATTGAATTCTGGTGCAAGCGAGACGGTGAACTTTGCCTTTTGCCTGAAAAGCCTTGTTTGTAAAAGCTTTTCTCTTGACAAGAGATAGCTCAATTTTTATATTCATTCTTTCGTGAATTTTGCCATATTGGGATTATGTTCGATACACTTTCGGATAAACTTGATTCAGTTTTTAAAAAACTGAAAGGTCACGGTCGGTTGACCGAGCAGCACATAAAGGCAACCATGCGGGAAATCCGTTTGGTTCTCCTTGAGGCTGATGTCAACTTTAAGGTCGTTAAAGACTTTGTCTCCCGCGTAAGTGAGCGTGCCGTTGGCCAGGATGTCCTCAAAAGCTTGACTCCTGCTCAGCAGGTTATCAAGATTGTACGTGAGGAACTGGCCTCATTAATGGGCGAGGGAGAAGATAACTCTCTCGATCTTAATGCAAAACCACCTGTTGCTTTGATGGTTTGTGGTCTGCAGGGGGCTGGTAAGACAACTTCTTGTGGTAAGTTGGCACGTCGACTACGAAAAGAGAAACGTAACCCATTACTGGTTCCGGCCGATGTCTATCGACCGGCAGCGATTGAGCAGTTAAAGACGCTTGGTCGTCAGTTGAATGTTGAAGTTTATGATTCTCAGCCTGGTCAAGACCCGGTTGATATCTGTAAAAAAGCCAAAGAGTACGCAGAGCTCAATGGTTTTGATACAATTATACTCGATACGGCAGGACGCCTACACATCGATACTGAATTGATGGATGAGCTCAAGCGTATCGTTGGCCATGTTCAGCCTCGCGAGATCTTGTTTGTTGCCGATGCAATGACTGGTCAGGATGCGGTGACGGTTGCGGCAAGCTTTGACGAGCAATTACCTTTAACTGGTGTCGTTTTGACTAAGTTAGATGGTGACGCGCGTGGTGGTGCTGCTTTGTCGATCCGGGCGGTGACAGGCAAGCCGATCAAATTGGTCGGTATGGGGGAAAAGTTAGATGCTTTAGAGCAGTTTCATCCAGACCGGATGGCTCAGCGTATTCTCGGAATGGGAGATGTTTTAAGCCTGATTGAAAAGGCTCAAGACGCTGTCGAAGCTGAAGATGCTGCTGCTATGGAGCAGAAACTGCGTAAGGATGGTTTTACTCTTGAAACCTTCCTGGAGCAGATGCAGATGATTAAAAAAATGGGATCAGTCGACTCGCTGTTGAAAATGATTCCCGGGGTTGGTAAAGCTCTTAAGCAAGCTCAAGGTGCTCAGCTACCTGAAAATGAGCTGAAGAAGATCGAAGCAATTATTCGTTCGATGACTCCTCAAGAGCGCCTCAACCATAAAATTCTGAATGGCTCACGGCGGTTGCGTATTGCTAATGGTAGTGGTACTCGGGTGCAGGATGTCAATCAGTTGTTAAAGCGTTTCACTGAAGCGCAAAAGATGATGAAAAAGATGCAGAAGATGGGACCAAAGGGCCTTAAAGGTCTGATGGGTGGAAAAGGTGGATTTCCCTTCTAACGCAAAAATGTAGAAGCAAATACTTTGTTTGCTATAATAAAAAACATTAGATAAGAAAAACCAGGAGGAAAGAAAGCATGTCAGTAAAAATCAGGCTCGCCCGCGGTGGTCAAAAAAAGAAGCCGGTTTACCGGATTGTTGTAGCCGACGAGCGTTCCCCTCGGGATGGCCGTTTTATTGAGGCCCTGGGCCAGTACAATCCACGTCAGGAAGAATTCCTGCTGGATTTTAAACAAGAACGCGCTTTGGAATGGCTTAATAAAGGTGCTCAGCCGACTGATACTGTTCGCCGGCTTTTAAAGCATGCCGGTGTCTGGGCCAAATTCAAGTCTAAGGAAGTAGCTGAAGCCTAAAACTTGAAATTGGTCCGAATCCGGGGCGCCGTCCCCGCAACTACCCGGAGGATGACCTATGAAAGACCTGATCGAGTACATTGCAAAATCTTTAGTAGAAAAACCTGAAGAAATCACCATTTCTGAAGAAGTAGCTGAAGATGGAAGTGTGTTGATTAAACTTGCTGCTGCCCAGGAAGACATGGGGCGTATTATCGGCAAGCAGGGTCGAAATGCAAAGGCTATGAGAACATTGCTTAATGCAAAAGCAACACGTGAAAGTAAGCGGGCTGCTTTACAGATCATGGAGTGATCCGGGGCTGGGTTGCACGGATAGACGGTTGAAATTGTTTAAATGAATACTGAGGCGGAAGCTTTACTCGAAATTGGCACGGTAGTTGGTACTCATGGATTGCGCGGAGATCTTAAGATTCGTCTTAATTCCGGGGACCCCACGATTCTAAAAGGGGTCACTAAAGTCCAGGTTCAGCTGGTGTCAGGACATGTTAAAACGCTCGATATATGTCGTAACGTTTTGCATAAGAGGCAGCTTCTGCTTCGCTTTGCCGGGTATGAGTCAATCAATTCGATTGATGAATTCAGTGGTGCGAGTTTGCTCATCAGGCCTGACCAATTGCCAGGACTGGCTAAAGATGAGTACTACTGGGGTGAATTGGCTGGACTTGAGGTCGTTGACCATAAGTTCGGGTCGTTAGGACATATAGACGATATGCTATCTAGCGGGGCGCATGACACCTACGTTGTCAATGGAGCTTTCGGTGAGGTTTTGATCCCGGCAGTAAAACGGTTCGTAAAAAATATTGACCTGGAAAAGCGTGTCGTAGCAGTGGAGCTTCCTGACGGGTTAGTCCCTGAGGGTAATGATGAAGTTTGATGTATTAACTTTGTTTCCTGCTATGTTTGATTCTCCTTTGCAAGAAAGTATTCTTGCCAGGGCGATTAAACAGGGACACTTGCAGGTCAAAGCCCATAATCTTCGTGATTGGGCGACCGGTAAACACCAAACTACCGATGATGCTCCCTACGGGGGTGGAGACGGTATGGTTATGAAACCTGAGCCGGTTGCACGTGCTCTTGGTCAATTAAGGGAAGAAAACCCCAAGGCCAAAGTGTTACTTATGACTCCTCAGGGGAAAACCTTTACCCAGGAAACCGGGAAAAAGTTGGCCGGTGAAGCTGGATTAATTTTTGTGTGTGGTCGTTATGAAGGATTTGACGAGAGGATACGTCAAGGCTTTATTGATGAAGAATATTCAATCGGTGATTTCGTTCTGACCGGAGGGGAACTCCCCGCCCTGGTGATGATCGATGCCATTGCGAGACATGTTCCCGGAGTTTTAGGGACGGGAGCTTGTGCTGAAACCGATTCATTTTCTGATGGCCTGCTTGAATATCCTCAATATACGCGCCCGGTTGAGTTTGACGGGATGAGGGTGCCTGATATCCTGCTTTCGGGAGATCACGGTCGTATCGCTCAGTGGCGTCGTGAACAGCAGTTGCTGCGCACGCTGATCAGACGTCCTGAATTGCTTGACAGTGCAGATCTGAGTGACACTGATAAAGCAGTAGTTGAACAATTACGTCAGGAAATAGGCTCGCAATAGACCTTCACCAGGTCAAGAGCTGATATTAAAATTAAGCTGAATAAGTCGTTATAGAAGTAAATCGGACAGAATGAACCGAGGAGGATAAAAGAATGAATATTATTGATAAACTTGAGTCAGAACAGATCAAAAAGGACATTCCTAGCTTCAAAGCTGGTGATACCTTGAAAGTACACGTAAAGATTACCGAGGGTGACAAGCAGCGGATTCAGATTTTCCAAGGTGTCTGCATCAAGCGCGTTAACCGTGGCCTCGGTTCTTCATATACCGTACGTAAAATGTCTGGTGATGTTGGTGTTGAGCGTATTTTCCCTCTTCACTCACCAAGCATCGATAAAATTGAAGTCATGCGGATAGGTAAAGTTCGCCGTGCGAAACTTTACTACCTGCGTAACCTGCGTGGTAAAGCAGCACGTATTGCTGAGAAGCGTTCTGTCTAAGGTCGTTCCAGCGCACAATTTAAAGCCTCCAGCCTGCTGCTGGAGGCTTTTTTTTTAGCTTCAGTATGGATATTTTTAAAGTACGGGTACTGTATGGAAACTCTCGATTTATTTGCCGATACTATCGTTTCTCCTCTCTATTTTGAAGAGCAGGCTAAGGCTAAAGGTTATCAATTCATTGCTGGCATTGATGAAGCAGGGCGGGGGCCACTAGCAGGACCGGTTATCGCTGCTGCTGTCATTTTACCGAGTCAATTTGATTTGCCAGGCTTAACCGATTCTAAGGCGTTATCGGAAAAAAAGCGGGAGCAGCTATTCCCCTTGATTCGCCAACAGGCGCTTGGTGTGGGGATTGGTGTCAGTTCTGCTTCTGAAATTGATCAGTATAACATTCTCCAGGCGACTCTTCTTTCTATGCAGCGAGCCATCACCCGTCTGTCGACCAGGCCAGATTTTCTCCTTATTGACGGGATCACTCCATTGCCGACTGAAATTGCCCAATTAACTTTAAAAAAAGGGGATAGTCGCTCCATGTCAGTGGCTGCAGCATCTGTCATCGCCAAGGTTGTCAGGGATCGTATCATGTACGCTCATGATAAAAAATATCCGGTATATGGTTTCGCTCAACATAAAGGTTATGGAACGAGGCTTCATCGGCAGGCTATCGCCAGTCATGGTCCATGTCCTCAACATCGGGCTACTTTTGCCGGAGTAAAAGAGCACCTTGGAGTCACTCGTGACTGAGGAACGCTTAAAGCTTGGACAGTGGGGGGAGCAGCAGGCGGCAAACTATTTAAATAAAAAGGGATTTAAAGTTCTTAGTCGCAATTATCGCTGTCGTGCTGGTGAAATCGATATTATCTGTCGCGATAAAAAGTATTTGATTTTTGCCGAAGTGAAAACCCGCCGTAGTACCAAGTACGGATTGCCTCAAGAAGCAGTTGGTGTTCGTAAACAGCGTCAAATTGTTCGAGCTGCTCAGTGGTATATTCAGCAGCATGATTTAGGTAAATTACAACCGCGATTTGATGTCCTTGCTGTTTTGTGGCAGAGTTGGAATGATGCTGGCCAGATAGATCATATTGCGGATGCATTTTCGGTCGACATCTGATTATTTAAATGTTTTTTGTTTGCCTGGAGTTTTTATGCCCACTCTTCTCTCTACACAAAAATTCTCACCGGTTGCTTTTGGTATGTTCCGAATTGCTGTTGCGACTCCGGAATTGAAAGTTGCTGATGTTGATTTCAATTGCCGCGAAATTCAGACCATAGCAGAACATGCCGGCGCTGACCATTGCCAGCTGGTGCTGTTTCCCGAACTGTGCTTGAGTGGTTATACTTGTGCCGATCTATTCTTTCAGCGTCACTTACAAGATTCTGTGCTTGATGCGTTAAAGACGTTGAAAAGCTTTTCTGGGCGGTGCCCCGTTACTCTCGTTATTGGTGTCCCCCTTTCTGTTGACGGGCGCTTGTTTAACTGTGCGGCATTTATCAGTGGTGGTCGTATTCTTGGTTTTGTTCCTAAGCTGTACTTACCAAATAGCGGTGAATTTTATGAGCAGCGGTGGTTTTCTGCTGCGCCATACAGTAGTACTAAATGTATTGTTCTGGATGGAGAAGAGATTCCTTTCGGGACAGATCTATTATTTGAAGCGACTGCAATGCCAGAGCTTAAAATTGGTATTGAGATCTGCGAAGATGCCTGGTCTGTTTCCCCGCCAAGCGGTCAACAGGCGTTAGCCGGAGCAACTTTGTTACTCAATCTTTCTGCCAGTCCAGAAATCCTTGGTAAAGAAAGTTACCGCCGTAGTTTAGTCGCCTCTCAGTCGGCCCGCTGTCTGGCCGCCTATGCTTATGCCTCTGCCGGGCCTGGCGAATCAAGTACCGATCTTGTTTTTAGTGGTCATTCTCTGATTGCTGAAAATGGTCAGTTGTTGGCTGAAACCGAACGCTTTCAGTTTGATAGCCAAATGGCCATGGCTGATATTGATATTCATCGTTTGATCGGTGAACGACAGCGCAATACAACCTTTGCTTCAGGTGGTAGCATTAGTGATTGTCGCATTTGTCATTTTAGTGCTACGACAGTTGAGGTTTCCCAGCTATTGCGCCGTGTCGATCGGACTCCATTCGTTCCGCCTGATGATGTCGAAAGAGCTGCTCGCTGTCACGAAATTTTCCAGATTCAAACCAGCGCTCTCGCCAAACGGCTCAAGCATACCAACTGTCAAAGGGTTGTCATTGGTTTGTCCGGAGGGCTTGATTCTACGCTGGCAATGCTGGTAACGGTTAAGGCATTCGATCGCCTGGGGCTTGACAGGGGTGGGATTGTCGCGATTACCATGCCCGGTTTTGGTACCACGAAAAGAACCCGTTCCAACGCCGAAGAATTGGCCGACTTGCTGGGTGCAGAATTGCGGATCATTTCTATTGATGCTTCTGTGCGGCAGCACTTTGCTGATATTGGTCACGATCCAGACTGTCGCGATGTCACCTATGAAAACTGCCAGGCGCGGGAACGCACCCAGATTCTCATGGATGTCGCTAATCAGGTTGGTGGTCTGGTTATCGGCACAGGTGATCTTTCGGAACTCGCTTTGGGATGGTGTACCTATAATGCTGATCATATGTCGATGTATGGAGTCAACGCCGGGGTTCCTAAAACCTTAGTTCGTTACCTGGTCAGCTGGTGTGCCCAGGAAGAGTTTAGTGAGCGTATTTCAACTGTTCTGGAAGATGTCTGTGCTACACCGGTCTCTCCGGAATTGCTCCCTCCGACTGCTAGTGGTGAAATCCAGCAATTGACTGAAGAGGTTGTCGGCCCTTATGAACTGCATGACTTTTATCTTTACCAGGTCGTACGCATGCATTTTCCGCCGGCAAAGGTTTTGTTCTTAGCTCGTTGTGCTTTTCCTGATTTTGATGATGAGGTGTTGTTGAAATGGCTTAAACAGTTTTATCGCCGTTTTTTCAGCCAACAGTTTAAGCGCTCTTGTTTACCAGATGGTCCTAAGGTGGGTAGTGTTGCTTTGTCACCGCGAGGAGATTGGCGGATGCCAAGTGATGCTACGGCAAACCTATGGCTAACGCAGGTGGAGGAATTGAGTTGAGTGGCATTCTTTACGTGGTCGCAACTCCAATCGGTAACCTGGAAGATTTTACCTTTCGGGCGGTAAGAATATTGCAGGAAGTCGATCAGATTGCAGCAGAGGATACCCGGCATAGCCGGACTTTGCTTGATCATTACAATATCCGTACGCCGCTGATTTCATACCATGAACATAATGAAGAGCAGCGTGCTGAACAACTGCTGGAAAAGTTGCACTCCGGGCTTAGGTTAGCGTTAATCAGTGATGCCGGAACACCCTGCATCGCTGATCCTGGCTATCGCTTGATCTCCAAGTGCCGTGCTGCTGATATTGACGTGGTTGCTGTGCCAGGAGCCTCTGCTTTAGTTTCTGCCCTGAGTATTTCCGGATTGCCGACAGATGCTTTTAGTTTTGTTGGCTTTGTTCCTGCTAAAGCTCAGGCCCGGCGTCAATTTTTTACCGATTTAATGACTATGCAACATACTGTTGCCTGCTATGAAACACCCCATCGGTTACTGAAATGTCTCAGCGATATTGAAGCGGTCTGTGGTAGCGATAAAAAGTTAGTCATTGCCCGTGAACTGACCAAACGTCATGAAGAGATATTCAGTGGCAGTGTCACTGCTGCACAGGAATCTTTCTCTACTCGTGCAGTGAAAGGAGAACTGGTGCTGTTGTTGGCACCAGCCGAAGCGGCTAAGCCGGTTTTGACTGTCAGTGAGGCATTGAGCAAATTACGCCGAGAGACGGATTTAAGTTGGAAACAAATAGTGAAGCAGGTTGCCAAAGAATATGGTTTGCCCGGCAGTGATGTCTATAAGGAGTCCTTATCCCTGCGCGATTAACTGTCGTAGTAAGGGGTCGATGATCCAGGGGAAAATGATAGGGATTGGTGGTCTACCTTTTATATTGTGTAGACCACCAGCTATCAATCTATTCGCATTAAATAACGCGACGTTGTTGTTGTCTTTTTTCTATTTGCTCCTGCATTTCGACTGACAAGGTTGCCAGTGGGTATGCTTGAAGCCGCTGTAGGCCTATTTCTTCACCAGAAGCTAAACAATAGCCATAAGAACCATTATCAAGACGTTTTAACGCAGCACTGATCTGAGCCAATGTCTTTTCATGACGGTTACTGGTTATGTAATTCATCATTTTCTGGCGATCCTGAACACTCCGATCGATAATATCGCCCCCCTCTTCATGATCACTTTTAAGTTGTTCTCGGGAAATTTTAACTTCAAGAATGAGACGGTCGCGCCACTGTTCAAGAACCTGGCGGAAATAGTTTTGGTGTTGCAGATCCATATAGATCTGATCGTTAACCTGGGTGGTGCAAATGCCATCAATCATGATTTAAACCCCTTTCGTTTTAATTTGGTCGCCAAATAACGCGATTTTCTTTTGGATTGTGTGAGGGTTTTGTCATAATTCAACGAGCAGCAGATTTTCAGCTTAATACTGGTGAGGTAACGTACCTGTACGTTTTTCTATTTGTTAGAATTTCGCAAAAAAAGAGCGGAGAGCGGATTTGAGTTTGACATCTTGGAGAAGATCACATAATACAGTATTCCCTTGTTTTAAGGTCATATTTTAAGGCGTGTTCAGCGGGAGATAGCTTATGAGAGTCGTTGTTCTGTGGTTGGTATTGTTGGTTCTGAGTGTTTCTGGAGTTGCCGCGGGTGATCGTATCGTCCATGTTTATAATTGGTCTGATTATGTCGCCGAGGATACAATTGCTAATTTTACTGCTCAGACAGGTATTCAGGTTGTCTACGATGTCTATGATGCCAATGAAACACTCGAGGCAAAACTGTTCGCTGGGCGCACCGGGTATGATGTCGTTTTTCCTTCAGCTCATCCTTTTGCCGGGCGTCACATCGCCTCCGGACTCTACGCACCTTTAGATGTTACTCAACTTCCGGGATTGAAACATCTTGATCCGGTGCTTCAAAAATCCCTTCAGGGTACTGATCCGGGTAATAAATATCTGGTTCCCTATATGTGGGGGACAACCGGTATCGGTTACAATGAGGAAAAAGTGAAAGCTGTCCTCGGGGATGATGCTCCTTTAAATTCATGGGCTCTGATTTTTAATCCTGATAATGCACAGAAATTATCCTCGTGTGGATTAGCTTTACTGGATGACGAACAGGAAGCGTTTGCCGCTGCCCTGATCTATCTTGGGAAAGATGCTAATACTACTGACAAAAAGGATATCGAAGCGGCTACAGAATTATTGAAGAGTATTCGCCCTTATGTGCGCTATTTTCATTCCTCTCAATATATTAACGATCTCGCCAATGGCGATGTTTGTGTCGCTCAGGGCTATTCTGGTGACGTCCTTCAGGCTCGTGACCGTGCTGAAGAGGCTGGTCAGGATGTGCCGATTATTTATACCATCCCGGTTGAGGGTGCGGTTATGTGGGTTGATGTTATGGCCGTTCCAGCCGATGCTCCTCATCCTGAAGAAGCCTACGCTTTTATCGACTATCTGCTACAACCAAAAGTGATTGCAGATGTAAGCAATTATGTTGCTTACGCTAATCCAAATAAAGATGCTACCGCCCTGCTTGATGCCGAAGTACGGGATGATGCTGGTATTTATCCCCCGCAGCAAGTGCGTGAGCGTCTGGTTGTTCCTGCTGAGATTCCAAGCCGTATTCAACGTATGAAAACACGTGCCTGGACCCGCATTAAAACGGGTCACTGATCGCTGATGGCTGGTGGTGACAACAAGCACTACGAACCTTGGCAGGATGTTAACGCCAAGCCGCTGGTTCGGATCGAGGGTGTCAGTAAAGTTTTTGGTGATACGAGCGCGGTTGATAATCTGAGTCTTGATATTTACCAGGGAGAATTTTTTTCTCTGCTCGGTTCTTCAGGCTGCGGGAAAACTACGCTGTTGCGTATGCTGGGAGGTTTTGAACGGCCTAGCAGTGGACGAATCTATATTGATGACGTCGATATTACCAGTGTTCCGCCCTATGAACGTCCGGTTAATATGATGTTTCAATCTTATGCGCTTTTTCCCCATATGAATGTGGAAAAGAATATCGCCTTTGGTCTGCGTCAGGAAAAAATACCTCGAGCAGAAATCCAAGAGCGCGTTAGTGATGTTTTAAACCTCGTCAAAATGACTGACTTTGCTAAGCGCAAGCCGGATCAGTTATCTGGTGGCCAGCGCCAGCGGGTCGCGCTAGCCAGGGCGCTGGTTAAACGTCCTAAAATTTTATTGCTGGATGAACCCTTGGGTGCTCTCGATAAAAAACTACGCGAGCATACCCAGTTTGAGCTGGTCAATATTCAGGAAAAATTGGGTATTACCTTTGTCATGGTGACTCATGATCAGGAAGAAGCGATGACGATGTCAACGCGCATGGCAGTGATGAATAATGGTGTCATCGATCAACTGGGAACCCCGACTTATATTTATGAATACCCCGCCTCCCGGTTTATTGCGGAGTTTGTCGGTGCTGCAAATGTCATCGAAGGGCGAGTTCTCTTCGTCAATGACGAGGGACTGACAATCTATAGTGACGATTATGATTGTGAACTGTACGTTCAACATCATAAACCGATGGACATTGGTGCCCCGGTTGCGGTTGCTCTGAGGCCCGAAAAAGTTTTGCTGCGTGAAAGCAGCGGTGACCTATCCAGCTCAACCAATTCAGTCAGTGGGGTTGTGGCAGAAATTGCCTACCTTGGTGATATTTCTATTTATCACATTCGCACTGCAACTGGAAAAATATTGCAAGCTCAATTAACCAATCGTAACCGGGTTGAAAACCCAGGTCCCACCTGGGATCAGCCTGTTCATTTGAGCTGGCATCCAAGTAGTGGTGTGGTATTAGAGGCATGAGCAGCAATCATCCGGATAATGTTTCTCAGACTCTGTTTGGGCGCTTCTGGTTATGGCTCTCAAGTCTGTTGAGCTGGCGCAGGGTGCAAGGGATTGCACGCACCTTACGTGGACGACCTCTTGTTATTCTGATTCCGATTCTGTGGTTCAGTGTCTTTTTTCTGGCACCATTTCTATTTGTGCTGAAAATCAGCTTTGCAGAATCATTGTTGGCATTGCCGCCCTATTCAGATCTCGTTCACTGGTCGCGTGATGGTCTGCTTGAGGTGCGCCTTAATCTGGGAAATTTCCTGCTGCTTCTTGAAGACAGCCTCTATATCAGTGCTTTTTTGAATTCGGTTAAAGTCGCTGGTATTGCGACCCTATTGACCCTGTGCCTCGGGTATCCTATGGCTTTGGGGATTTGCCGTATCCGGGCATCGTTACGGCTCATTTTTCTGATGCTGGTCATCCTGCCGTTCTGGACTAGTTTTTTGATCCGTGTTTATGCCTGGATCGGATTGCTGAAAAATAATGGTTTATTAAACAATCTGTTGCTGTGGATCGGGGTGATCGATAAACCATTAGTTCTGTTGCACAGCGATTTTGCGGTTTATATAGGGATTGTTTATTCCTATCTGCCATTTATGGTTCTGCCTCTTTATGCCAACCTTATTAAACTTGACAATAGTTTGCTTGAAGCTGCTGAAGATCTTGGTTGTAAACCGTTTTCAGCCTTTTGGCGTGTGACGTTTCCATTGTCTTTGCCTGGAGTGATTGCTGGTAGTTTGCTGGTTTTTATTCCTGCTGTTGGTGAATTTGTTATCCCTGATCTCCTTGGCGGGCCAGACAGTTTGATGATTGGAAAGATTCTGTGGACCGAGTTTTTTAACAATCGAGATTGGCCGGTTGCTTCTGCTGTTGCTGTTATGCTGTTGTTGCTTCTCGTGGTTCCAATGATTCTGTTTCAACACGTCCAGGATCGTTCCGATAATGGTCGGGCGGAGGAAAGAGGCCGTCATGCGTAGATCCTGGTTCCTTTTTAGTCTGCTCGCATTTGGTTATTGCTTTCTTTATGGACCAATTGTTTCTCTGGTTGTCTATTCCTTTAATAAATCGCGACTGGTGACGGTTTGGGGTGGTTTTTCGGGCCGCTGGTATGTCGAGTTGATGCATGATGAGCAGATTCTCTCTGCCGCCTGGCTGAGCCTGAAGATTGCCGCTATGAATGCCTCTCTTGCGGTTGTTTTGGGTTTGTTTGCCGGTTTTTCGCTGGCTCGCTTCGGTCGTTTTCGGGGGCGGGGCTACCTGACCGGAATGGTTGGAGCTCCTTTGGTTATGCCTGATGTTATTCTGGGGTTGTCGACTCTGCTTCTATTTGTTGGTATGCAGCAAGTGTTGGGGTGGCCAGCGTCGCGTGGGATGGCAACAATCCTTATTGCTCACGTGACCTTCAGCGCTGCTTATGTCACTGTTATTGTTCAATCACGTTTAGTCGATATGGATATCTCTTTAGAAGAAGCGGCTATGGATCTTGGTGCGCGCCCCTGGAAGGTGTTTGCTCAGATCACTTTGCCGGTTATTGCTCCGGCAATTATTGCCGGTTGGCTGCTGGCTTTTACCCTGTCTTTGGACGATTTGGTTATTGCCAGCTTTGTTTCCGGGCCGGGAGCAACCACGTTGCCGATGGTTGTTTATTCGAGTGTAAGGCTAGGTGTCAGCCCAGTTATTAATGCCTTGGCCAGTTTAATTCTACTGGTTGTAACCTGTGGCATTATTATTACCGGTTTTGTCCTGCATCGTCAGGAAAAGCGGCAGTTGCGAAACATGCCGGGGCATTAAAGATTAAAGCCAGTCAGTGCTCAATAGAAAATGACTGGTAGATGGGGTTGAATGGTAGCCACTCAACCTTTATGCTGTCGACCTTGGCCAATAATGGCCCTTGTTTGCACCAACGTAACATCTCTTCAATTCTTTCACGCTCCCCGGCAAAGACAGCGCTGACGCTGTTGTCGGAATTGTTACGACACCAGCCGGATAGATTGCGTTTGTGCGCTTCTTTGCTGGTGCTGTAGCGAAAGCCGACACCTTGTACCCGCCCGGTGATCAGAACTTTTACTATAGCTTTTTCCATCAGTCTTCTTTTTTGATCAGGGTTAAAAACTCGTCCTCACTCAACACTTCAATCCCTAGTTGTTCTGCCTTAGCTAACTTACTGCCTGCTCCCGGTCCGGCAACGACATAGTCGGTTTTTTTGCTGACTGAACCGCTGGCACGGCCGCCTTGCTGTTCAACCAGGCTTTCTCCTTCTTTGCGGCTGAAACGTTCCAGGGAGCCGGTAAACACGACCGTTTTTCCCTGGAGTAATTCACCGCTGGGTTGTTGTTCGTGGCTTTCAGGGCAAACCCCTAAATCTGCCAGTTCGGCAAGAAGGGAAACATTATTTTCAGCACTGAAAAAGTTAACCACGCTGGTGGCAACTTGCGGCCCGATTTCATGGACAGCAATAAGTTCATCATAGGGCGCTTGCTGTAGCTTTTCCAGACTGCCATATTGGCGACTAAGGACTTTTGCCAGGTGGCTACCGACATGACGAATTCCCAGGGCGAAAATGAAGTTTTCCAAAGGTCGCTGCTTGCTTGCGTCAATCGCAGAAAGCAGCTTTTCAGCCAGTTTTTCTCCCATTCGGTCGAATTGAAACAGGTCGAGCCTTTCAATGCGGTAGAGATCAGCGATACTCTTGACCAGTTTAAGGCGTAATAGTTGGTCAATAACCCTGTCGCCCAAGCCTTCAATGTCCATAGCACCACGGGAACAATAGTGTTTAAGGGATTCTTTTAACTGCGCTGGACAGTCTATCCCCTGACAGCGGGGAACGACTTCATCTGCCTCGCGAGCCACTGGAGATCCACATACAGGACAGCGTTCAGGTAGCGGGATTTCCTGCTCGCTACCATTGCGTTTCTCGGTGATGACTTTAACTATATCCGGGATAACGTCACCGGCTCGTTCAATAACGACCGTGTCACCAATCATGACACCTAAGCGGTCGATCTCATCCCAATTGTGCAAGCTGGCACTTGATACTGTGACACCACTGACATTGACAGGACGCAGGTTGGCAACCGGAGTGATAGCCCCGGTACGGCCGACCTGAAAACGTACTGATTCAAGGGTTGTTTCTTCCTGGCGGGCGGGAAATTTGGTTGCTATTGCCCAGCGTGGTGTCCGGCTTTTTTCTCCCAGCTCCTGTTGCAGTGCAATACTGTTTGCTTTGACCACCATGCCATCAATTTCAAAAGGGAGATCGTCCCGTTCCTGGTGAAGGCTTTGATAGCGTCCGATAACTCCCTGAATGCCGGTAACGACTCGAACTGTTTCTAAATTAACTTTCAGCCCCCAGCGGCGTAATGCAGATAGTAGTTCAAAATGGCTTTCTGGTTGTTCTCCAGAGATGTCACCATAGCCATAGCAACTAATCGTCAGAGGTCTGGCAGCGGTCAGGCGCGGATCAAGTTGGCGCAAACTGCCAGCTGTTAAGTTGCGCGGATTGGCGTAGGTTGTTTCGCCAAGCTCACGGCGTTGCTCATTGAGAGCGCGGAATGCCTCTAGTTCCATGTAGATTTCACCGCGAACTTCAAGTCGTTCCGGATAGTCTCCTTGTAGTTGTAGTGGAATTGCCTTAATCGTGCGAACATTCTGGGTAATTTCTTCACCCGTTGTACCATCGCCGCGGGTGGCACCGCGCACTAACTTCCCTTGCTCATAGGTCAGGGCAATAGCGACGCCGTCGAGCTTTGGTTCGCAGATGTATTCGATATCTTCACTGCGGGATAGAAAGCGTTTGATACGGGCATCAAACTCAACGAGATCTTCGGCATTAAAGGCATTTTCGAGGGATAGCATCGGGTTTGCATGGCGTGCCTGAGGAAAGCTGTCGAGTGGTTTAGAGCCGACTCTTTGCGATGGTGATTCAGGAGTGATCAGGGCCGGGTAGCTTTTTTCCAGTTTGAGGAGCTGCTGCATCAGGCGATCGTACTCTGCATCGGTGATTTGCGGTTGGTCGAGAGCGTGATAGAGATAGCTGTGGTGATGGAGTTGTTGGCTCAATTGCTGATGTTGCTGACGAGCTTCTTGTTCGGTGACGTTCGGATCTTGGCTGGCCATAACTGTTCTCCCTTTTACCACTTCTACGGTGCTACCTGTTTAGTGCCTTTTGTTTTTATTGTTTAGAGCTCTTTGCCCTATTAGCCTTGTCTGGTTTACAGGCAAAAACTGATATCTGTTTTTTGCTGCATAGGGCTTATATCATGGTCGGCTATTTCATTCAATTGGAGGGCTTTCTCTTTTACTGAAAATACGCTAAACTCCGGAGGAAATTCCATGTTTTTGTGATGTATGATCGTGGTGCCTGCTGTGCTATGATTTTTTAATTGATTATTTGGGGTAAGAATGACTGACGAAACAACCTGGCGGCTAGTGGCTTTATTCTTTTTATTATGCTTTTCTGGGTTTTTCTCGGGATCTGAAACCGCGTTGTTAGCTCTTGATAAATTGCGGGTGCGTTTTCTCCAGCAGAAAGAGGTTCAAGGTGCTGATAAACTCGCCAGTTTGCTCGATAATCCAGATCGCTTGCTAAGTGGTATTCTGGTTGGTAATAATATTGTCAATATTGCCGCTTCGGTTATCGCAACTGGTCTTTTTGTGACCTGGTTCGGTGATGATGGCGAATGGATAACGGTGCTGTTTTTGACCCCAGTGTTGCTTATCTTTGCTGAGGTTTGTCCTAAAACCTATGCTGCTCAATATCCAGAAAAAGTTTCTTTTAAGGTTTTAGCGCCTATTCGTGGCTTACTGTGGATTCTTAGCCCCCTCATATTTATTGTTTCCTCATTGTCCCGTTTTGTTACCAGCTTTATACGCAGTAAAGATGGTGAAACATTCTCGGTATCTGAGGATGAAATTAAAGCGATGATTGAAGTTGGTGAAGAGTCGGGTGTTGTTGCTGCCGATCAGCGGCGCATGCTACACGGTATTTTTGACCTTTCAGAAACCCGGGTGCGCGACGTCATGATTCCCCGCACGGAGGTCATCGGTCTTGATGTTGATGATAGTTTGAAGCAGGTCATGGCGACACTGATTGAAACGCGTCACAGCCGCTTTCCCGTTTTCCGTGAAAATATAGACAGTCTCGTCGGGGTAGTGCATGCCAAAGATATTGTCGCTTATAGCGGACAGCCTGAGTCGTTTAACCTGAGGGATTTATGCCGGACGCCTTACTATGTTCCTGAATCCAAGCGTATTGCTGTTTTGCTGCAGGGCTTTCGCAAAAAACGGGAGCACCAGGCCATTGTTGTTGATGAGTATGGTGGCGTCGAAGGAATTGTAACGCTCGAAGATGTTGTTGAAGAAATTGTTGGTGAAATTCATGACGAATATGATGTTGCAGAAGTTGATTTTAAAGAATTAGGTCATGGTCATTATTTACTTGATGCTTCTATGCCATTACGGGAATTTAATCGACGCTTTAACCTGAGTTTACCTGAAGAACATGTGACAACACTGGCCGGGCATCTGCTGCAGATTATGGGTCACATTCCAATTGAGGGTGAGTCTTGTGAAGAAGGTCTGCTCAGATTCCGTATTCGAAGGATGGAAGAACGACGTATTGAAGAGGTTGAGATGCGTATAACTGAGGAGCCCGAAACGACTGAATAGGTCCTGCTGTGTCATTTGGTGTCATGACTCTTTGAAATAGTCTATTTGATCTCCCCAATGGAGGTTTGCTCGTCAATTATTTTAACGTTGATTTTCGTGTTCTTTTTAGACTGCTTTTAATAGCTGTTTTTCAATAGTTATGTTTCTCTTTTTGTGACAAGAAGGTGTTAAATTTTACCTGATCTGCTGTGTGGTCGGTTTTTTATTTTCTTTGGAATTCTTAATTTTTCTATAGATATCAAACAGTTCGATCGGGCTCATTAAGATCCTGCTCAGTGTAGTTGGCAAACCCTTGTCTCTGCATGTTTTTTTCCTTTCTGTTTCAGTCTTTTATCTATGCTTTCTCCTTGACAGTGTTAGTCCTGACAGCTATATTTTTTCTAATATGAGTGTCAAATCGTGTCAATGGGTGTCAAATGGAATTCTGTGGTGAATATAACGTAAGTATCGATTCCAAAGGACGAGTCAGTATACCGGCTCAGTTCAGGGATGAGCTGCGTGATAAATACCAGAGTGATTGCCTCATAGTAACCCGGCAGGATAAAGGTTTAGTTGCTTATCCCCCTAGTCAGTGGGAAACAATTAAAGCAAATGTATTAGCTCTCCCCAAAGGGCCAAGGCGTGAAACCAATTTACGCAATCGAATTTCTCCCGCCAAGGAATGTACTTTTAATGCTCAGGGGCGAATCCAGATTCCTCAATCTCTTCGTGAACATGCCGGACTGGATAAGGACGCCGTTGTTGTCGGTATGTTTGAAAAGATTGAAATCTGGAATCAACAGACCCACGCTGACATTGTTGCTGCCTCTGAAGACTCCCTTACCAATGATGCTCAGGGTCAAGCCGATCTTGGATTCTAATTATGGCTAGTGCTGAATTTTCTCATTTGTCGGTCATGCCTCAAGAGGTGTTGACCTGGATCGCACCCCGTCCGGAAGGTTGGTACCTGGATGGAACTCTTGGTGGTGCTGGCCATGCGCGCTTAATTTTAGAGGCTGCCCGCAATTGCCATCTGGTTGGCCTGGATAGAGATCCTGCGGCGTTAGCGGCAGCGGGTAAAGTTTTAGAGCCCTATTCTGAGCGGGTTTCTTTGCATCACGCTACTTTTGACAGGGCTGCTGATGTGGTTGCTGATTTGGGACTGGCGGGACTGGATGGCATGTTGCTTGATCTGGGGGTCTCCTCTCATCAGCTGGATACCGCCGAGCGTGGATTCTCTTTTCGTTTCGATGCTCCTTTGGATATGCGCATGAATCCAACCTGTGGAGAGACTGCTGCGGATCTTCTGAATACCTGGAGCGAGGCCGAGTTAGTCAGGATTCTGTTTGAATATGGGGAAGAACGTTTTAGCCGTCGTATTGTCCGGGCGATCATCAGTCGCCGAGAAGAAGCTCCTTTAGAGCGAACCGGTGAATTAGCGGAATTGATAAGAGAGGTTGTTCCTGGTGGCCGGCGGCCAAGTCGAATTCATCCGGCGACCCGTGTTTTTCAAGCTTTGCGCATCGCCGTCAATGATGAACTCGGCCAAGTTGAGCGCGGTTTAGCGGCAGGAATAGAGCTGCTTAAGCCGGGGGGGCGATTGGTGGTTATAAGTTTTCATTCTCTTGAGGATCGCATTGTTAAACGGTTTTTTCGAGACAAGGCAAAGGGCTGTATCTGTCCACCACGCATGCCCGTTTGTCAGTGTAACAATACACCCGATGTGAAAGTCCTGACGCGCAAAGGTGTCAAGGCAACAGAGGTCGAAATAGAATCCAATGCGCGGTCACGAAGCGCGGTTCTAAGGGCAGTTGAACGCTGCTGAAATTTAAAAGTGGCATAACATAGAAAGGGGGCGTGAAATGTCACAGGTACTGCCTCAAACTACAGTTAAAATAGATGGTTTTTCCTTTTACCGGCCACGGCTTTTGCCCGTTATGATTGCCATTATTCTGGTGTCATTATTGGCTTTGTTGTTCGTTTGGTCGCGTATCCACGCCATTAATCTGGAATATGATATTTCCAGTCTGGAACGTAACATTCACAGCGAACAACAGATTATCCGGGGCATGAAGCTTGAGGTCGCTTATCAGTCTCGTGTTGAGCGCCTGGAAAAACTGGCACGGACCGAGCTGGGGTTGCGGACTCCTGCTCCAGGCCAAGTTATAAGGGTGGACTGATATGGCTTTGACGGAACGCGGTATTCAAATCCGCATCCGTATTTTTGCCGGACTCTTTGTCCTCATGTTTCTGGCTGTCGTCAGTCGTGCTTGTTTTTTGCAGATTGTCCATGCTCCGGAACTACAGGAACGTGCTGATCAGCAACGGTCACGAGTGGTGAAGTTAGCTCCCCAGCGTGGGAGTATTTTTGATCATAATGGTGAGCCTTTAGCCGTTAGTCTGGCAGCGGAATCATTATACGCCGATCCCGTGTTGGTGACTGAACCGGCTAGCGCGGCTGAAAAATTGGCAAAAATGCTCGATAGCTCTCAGCAAGAGCTGGAAAAGCAGTTGAACAGTAAGAGGCGTTTTGTCTGGTTACAGCGCAAAATGGAGCCAGATTTAGCTAATAAGATAAAGGCCCTGCGAATTCCTGGTCTGCACTTTGTCAGTGAATACAAGCGCTATTACCCCCAGGCGAATACTGCTGCTCATATTCTTGGTTTTACTGGTCTTGACCCTAATGGCCTTGAGGGCGTTGAACTTGAATATGATCAGGACCTGCAGGGTGAACCTGGACGCTTTCATTCCTTTCATGATGCGCGGGGGCGTGGTCTCGCTTCTGAAAATCAATCCGTTCAAGGTGGCCAACCAGGTAATAATCTGTTTTTGACCCTCGATCGGTCATTGCAATTTATTGCCGAAAAAGAACTGAAGCGCGCAGTTAAAGACAGCCAGGCTAAAGCTGGAAGCGTCGTGATGATGGAACCCTCCAGTGGGCGTATTCTGGCAATGGCAAGCTATCCGGAATATAACCCTAATATGGCTGGCAAATACCGTGCTCGTGCCCGTCGGAACCGAGCAGTAACTGATACCTATGAGCCTGGTTCAACGTTTAAACCCTTTGTGTTGGCGGGCGCCCTGGAAGATGGCTTAGTCCATCCCGGGCAGAAGATATATTGCGAGAATGGTCGTTATTCAGTTGGCGGGAAAACGATTCGGGATCATAAAAAATATAAAAAGTTAACTCTGGAGGAAACTCTCAAATTCAGTAGCAATATTGGTTTTGCCAAAATCGGCAAAGCTCTTGAAAGGGAACGGTTATATTCCTATATCCGTAATTTTGGTTTCGGTGAGAAGACCGGTGTTGATTTGCCCGGAGAGGCTCGCGGTTTGCTGAAGGCCCCTTCTCGTTGGTTTGAGATTGATTTAGCGGCAATTTCATTTGGACAGGCGTTAAGCATTACGCCTCTTCAACTGGTTACTGCCACCGCTGCTTTTGCCAATGGCGGTTTGTTGGTTGAACCTTTTCTGGTGGAAAGGGTAACCGATGCAGAAGGTCATTTGGTGTCCAGACACCTTCCAGAAATAAGACGTCGCGTTGTCTCTGAAAAAACCGCACATCTGGTGCGCAACATGATGATCGGAGTGACTGAAGAAGGGGGTACTGGTACCCGCGGAGCCGTTCCTGGTTATTTGGTTGCCGGGAAGACCGGTACGGCACAAAAGGTAGACCCGGTTGCCGGTGGTTACTCGATAGACAAGCGGGTTGGATCGTTTGTTGGTTTTGTTCCGGCAGATAACCCCGCCATAGTGATGGCAGTTGTTATCGATGAACCTAAAGGGGTGACTTACGGCGGTGTTGTTGCGGCACCGGCCTTCTCACGTATCGCCGGTCAGGCTCTTACTCATTTAAACCTCCTGCCCAGGGGATCGGTCGAAGCTTTGGCCAATAATATGGATATGGCTGATCCGCTTCCTGATGAAGCTCCGCTGACCACTGAAGTTTCAGAAAATGATGGTCTGACGATGCCAAATTTTAAAGGTATGAGTTACCGCCAGGTGTTACGCACAATGCAAAAAAATAAACTGAATCTCAAGTTGTCGGGTAGTGGCCGTGCCGTTGATCAGTATCCATCGCCAGGTAAAACCATTCCTTATGGTAAGGAAGCCTGGATTCGCTTTGGCGCTTAACCGGATAGAAACAGGAAACCGATATGACCTTAGACAATATGCTTACAGCGATTGAACCGTTGCACATTAACGGTGAAGCAGAGCTTGAAATAAGTGGTCTTGCATATGACTCACGTCAGGTCAGGGCAGGCTCTCTGTTTTTTGCTTTGCCGGGAGTGAATGTTGATGGTGCCAGTTTTATTCCTCAGGCCATAAAGCAGGGTGCCTCAGCTATTGTTACAGAGCATGATATCGATCTGCCTGATTCGGATACTACTCTGATTAAAGTGAGTAATGCCCGCCTGGCAATGGCTAAGATGAGTGCGGCTTTCTATGGTTATCCAAGTCGTGATTTACCTGTTTTGGGAATTACCGGAACCAATGGAAAAACCACGATTACTTACTTGTTAGAGGCGATTTTAAAAGCTGCTGGATATAATCCGGCCGTGTTTGGAACGATTGAGTATCGCTGTGGTGATGAAAAACGGGAATCTTCTCATACTACGCCTGAATCCCTTGAATTAATACGCATGATGCATGAATTCCGGGAATTGGGGGCTGATTCTTTTATTCTTGAAGCATCTTCTCATGCCTTAGAACAGCATCGTACCGACGGTGTCGAATTTGATGTTGCTGGGTTCACAAACTTGACAGCTGAACATCTGGATTATCATCACACTCTGGATGAGTATTTTGCCAGCAAAAAACGTCTGTTCTCCGACTTGTTGCCGAGTGGAAAGGGTGTGGCTAACTGCGAGGACCATTATGGTCGCCGGTTGGTCGCAGAATATCCTTCTTTTATATCCTTTGGACGAACTGCTGATGCTGAGGTTAAGAACATAAGTGTCCAAGTGAGTCGAAGTGGCATTCACGGTACGTTTAGGGGGATTCATGGCGCACTGACAATTGATAGTCAATTAATCGGTGATTTTAATGTCAGTAACCTGCTTTGTGCTGTCGCGCTTGCTCAGCAGTTGGGTATTGACGATCAAAATATCGAACAAGGGATTCGCTCCATGACCCAGGTTCCCGGCAGGGTAGAAGCCGTTGCCAATGAGCAGGGTGTCCTTGCCTTAGTTGATTATGCCCATACCGGAGATGCGTTAGAGCAGGTTTTAAATACTTTAGTCAAACTGGACCACTCCAGATGTATCACCGTTGTGGGTTGTGGCGGCGATCGAGATCCTTCTAAGCGTCCAGTTATGGCGAAAGCAGCAATTAAATATGCGGATCTGGTTATTTTTACCTCAGATAATCCACGTACTGAAGATCCTCAACAAATTTTAGATCAGATTAAAGCAGGTGCAATCGAAACAGATGCTAAAGAACTTTCCCCAACAGAAGCGCAAAGTGGCGAAGATGGTTTTGTCATGATTGCAGATCGTCGTACAGCGATTGCTTTTGCTTGTCAGGTTGCTACCCGTGGTGACTTGCTTCTGGTTGCCGGAAAAGGGCATGAAGATTATCAGATTCTGGGTACCGAAAAAATACATTTTGATGATCGGGAAGAGTTGACCATCGCTTTAGCTGCTACACAAAGCGGCAGCAGAGAAGGTGTCTGTCATGTTTGATCTTGATCAGATTGCCCGCATTACCGGTGGTTCTTTAATAGGGAAAAAGGGACCGTGCTCGCTGTCAGGGGTTTCAACCGATAGCAGGAGTATGGATCCCGGAGCCTTATTTGTTCCTTTGCGTGGTGAGCGTTTTGATGGTCATGACTATTTTAGTCAGGCAGTAACGAATGGTGCCGCTGCCTGCTTAAGTGAAGACGTAGTAGCTGGTTTAAGTGTACCCGTCGTAAGGGTCGAAAATACTTTGCAGGCATTAGGTGATATCGCCGCTGCATGGCGTCAGCAACTACGTGGCCCCTTGGTTGGAATTACAGGGTCTGCAGGAAAAACGACCACAAAGGAAATGCTGGCGAGTATTTTTGCTCTCAATGGCCCTGGTTTAAAAACGGCAGGAAATTTCAATAATCTGATTGGATTGCCTTTAACTCTGCTGCGCATGACTGACCAGGATCATTGGGCTGTTATTGAAATGGGGACGAGTGCTCTTGGGGAGATTGAACGACTGACCCAGATTGCTCAACCAACTATTGGTGTGATTACCAATATCGGTCAGGCTCACCTGGAAACCTTACCGGGACTTGATGGCGTTGCCCGGGCAAAAGGGGAATTGTTTGCAGGGCTGCAAGGCGGGACAGCCATTATTAATCTGGATGATGAGCGAGTCGCTCGTTTACCTGTTGCCAATGGAGTAAAAAAAGTGACCTTTGGAATGTCCTCTGCTGCAACTGTTCAAGCTCAGAATATTGTCAGTGAAGGTGCTACCACGTTATTTGATCTGGTTATTGAAGATCAAAAGGTTGCTGTTCGTTTACCCGTTCCTGGTTCCCATAATGTTCATAATGCGCTTGCTGCAGCAACTGCCGCATATGAGGCTAATTTCTCTTTAGAACAGATAAAGGCAGGCCTTGAAGGTTTTACTCCGGCACAAGGGCGTATGAATCTGAATCCCTTACCTTGTGGCGGAACGTTACTGGATGACAGCTATAACTCAAACCCTCTGTCAGCAAAGGCGGCTCTCACTGCGTTGGGGCATCTGCGAGGTCGGGGCAGACGTATTGCTGTGTTAGGCGATATGCTCGAATTAGGGCCTGATTCAAGAGAATTCCATCGGCAGTTAGGGGCGGCCAGTGCCGCCGTTGTTGATATGCTGATTGGTGTTGGCTCATTCGCTGAACAGCTTAGACACGGCGCAATGGCTGCCGGTCTGAAAAGTGAACAAGTGGTTGTTCTCGCTGATGCTGAAAGCGCAACAAGCTATTTGAAAGACCATCAGCGGTCAGGAGACATGATTTTGGTAAAAGGATCTCGCGGTGTACGGCTGGATACCGTCGTTCACGCTTTAAAATCACCAGTCTGTAATAACCCTCTAGCTGAACAGAAAGGGGACTGACGGGTGCTTTATCATCTATTATACCCACTCCATACTGACTATTCGGTATTATACGTATTTCGTTACATTACCTTTAGAACCATTTATGCGACCATTACTGCGCTACTGATTTCTTTTATGTTGGGCCCTTGGCTCATAGCCACTTTGCAGCGCCTTCAGATCGGCCAGTCAATCCGTAAGGTCGGACCTGAGTCTCACTTTGTAAAAGAAGGAACGCCTACCATGGGTGGGGCCATGATCTTGTTAGCGATCATTTTACCAACCCTGCTGTGGGCCGATCTGAGTAATCTGTATATCTGGGTCACCCTGTTAGTGACTGCTGGATATGGTGCCGTTGGTTTTATTGATGACTACCTTAAAGTAGTACGTAAAAATAGCGACGGCATTTCAGCACGGCAAAAAATGTTCTGGCAAATTCTTATCGCAACTGTCGCTGCAGGTCTTTTGTACAGTAGTTCGGGCTTTGATACTCACCTGAGTGTTCCCTTTTTTAAGAATGTGAATCCTGATCTTGGCCTCTTTTATATCCCGTTTGCTATTTTCGTTATGGTTGGTGCCAGCAATGCTGTGAATTTGACCGACGGGCTTGACGGGCTTGCTATCGGTCCGATGATTATTGCGGCGGGCACTTTTTTAATGCTGGCTTATCTTGCTGGTAATGCGCGCTTGGCAGCATACCTTCAGATTACCAGTATTCAGGGCGCAGGTGAGCTGGCCATATTATGTGGAGCAATGGTTGGCGCGGGCCTCGGATTTTTATGGTTCAACAGTTATCCCGCCCAGGTTTTTATGGGCGATGTAGGTAGCCTATCTCTCGGCGGAGCCTTAGGGGTTGTTGCGGTCATTACCAAAAATGAATTTTTATTGGTGATCGTTGGCGGCATTTTCGTTATTGAGGCACTGTCTGTCATCGTTCAGGTGACCTCGTTTCGTTATTGGGGACGGCGAGTGTTTCGTATGGCCCCAATTCATCATCATTTTGAGCTTAAGGGCTGGCCAGAACCCAAGATTATTGTCCGCTTCTGGATTATCAGCATTATCCTGGCATTAATTGCCTTATCAACGTTGAAATTGCGATGAAACAAGATTTTACCAATAAGCGTGTTGTCGTTGTCGGTGCCGGCCTTAGTGGTCAGGCACTCGTGCGTTTTTTACTCGCACGGGGTGCGACTGTTGCGATTTCGGACCGACGTAAAGAAAAAGAGATTACAAATATTGAAACATTGGCAAAACTACCAATCAGAAAAGATTTTGGTGGTCATACGCTAGATCTATTTGAACAGGCCGATTTGATTGCTTTAAGTCCTGGGGTGCCATTGACTATCGCTCCCTTAGAAAGGGCGAGATCATGTAATATCCCGATCTTGGGTGAGGTTGAACTCGCTGCACGTGAAATTGAAGGCAAATTAATCGCCATTACAGGAACCAATGGTAAGTCAACCACAACGAGTTTAATTGGGCATTTTCTAGGTAGTGATGACAGGGCCGTTTTTGTTGGTGGCAATCTTGGCACCCCACTTGTTGCCGCCTGTGAAAAAGATTATCAGGCGGTGGTGGTTGAGCTGTCTTCATTTCAATTGGAAACCGTAGATCGTTTTCATCCTGGTATTGCCGTCTTGTTAAACTTAAGCCCGGATCATCTGGATCGTTATCAGACCCTAGAAAGTTATTACCAGGCTAAGTTGAATGTGTTTCGTAATATGGACGATTCCGATTATGCCGTATTAAATGCTGATGATGATAACATTTGCCGTTTAACTACTGATATTAAGGCCACGAAAGTATGGTTTTCAACCACAGGTAAAGTTGTTGAAGGGATGTCCCTCAATAACAATCATCTGGTCTGGAACTGGCAGGGTGAGAAGATCTCTTTTAGCTTGGATGCTTTTCCGTTACAAGGTGCTCATAACGTTGAAAACGTAATGGCTGCACTATCTGCAGCCTTGTTAGCTGGTTGCGATGGTGAAAAATGCTGGTCTCAGGTTGTACAGTTTAAGGGGCTTGAGCATCGCATGGAATTGATCCGTGAAATCGATGGGGTACGTTGGATCAATGATTCAAAAGGGACTAATGTCGGTAGTGTTGTCAAGAGTATCGCAGGTTTAAAGGAAAATGCCACTCTCATCGCGGGCGGGGTCCATAAAGGAGCATCATACAAGCCATTGCGACCATTACTGACAGAAAAAGTAAAGCACCTGATTCTTATTGGTGACGCTGCTCAGGCAATGGCTGAGGAATTAGTTGGATGTTGTGAAATCCGTATGGCTGCGGATATGGAAACCGCCGTCAGGCAAGCTTATGCGCTAACACCTTCAGGGGCTGAGGTGTTGTTATCGCCAGCCTGTTCAAGTTTCGATATGTATAAGAATTATGAAGAACGAGGACACGACTTCGCTCGTCTAGTGAATAATCTTCCTGTCCAAAGAGGTTGCTATGATAAAGCGTGAAGTTGATACCTCCGTTCTGGTTGTCACCGTTGCTTTAACCTGTATTGGTGTGGTGATGGTCTATTCTTCGTCAGCAATTATGGCGGCGGATCGTTTTCATGATGGTTTTTACTTTTTAAAAAGACAGCTGGTTTATACCCTGGTTGGCTTCTGTTTTATGGCAGGAGCGACCTATTTCAAATATGAAAATTGGCGAAAATTAGCTTTTGTCAGTTTAATAGCCAGTATTTTTTTATTACTTATGTTGTTTGTCCCGGGTCTTGGCGTACGTGTCGGAGGGGCCATGCGATGGCTGCGTTTACCTGGATTTACCCTTCAGCCGGCCGAACTGGTGAAATTATCAATGGTCCTTTACCTGGCCCATTCGTTAACCCGAAAAAAGGAAAAGGTACGTTCCCTGTCAAAGGGCTATTTGCCCTATATGATCGTCCTTGGTGTATTGTTGCTGATTCTTTTAAAACAGCCTGATTTAGGCAGCGCGATGATCATTGCAGGGGTCTCTTTTGGCATGCTTATAGTGGCTGGGGTGCGCTGGTTGTATTTAGTCCCAACGGTGCTGATGTCTCTTCCGGTACTGTACATGCTGGTGATGCAGGTTGATTACCGGCGGCGCCGTATTTTGGCGTTTATTAATCCCTGGGAGGACCCCTTTGATACCGGTTTTCAAATTATTCAGAGTCTGGTTGCTTTTGGTAAAGGCGGCATTTTTGGCCAGGGGCTGGGTATTGGTGAACAAAAATTATTCTATTTGCCAGAGGCTCATACTGACTTCATTTTCTCTGTTATCGGTGAAGAACTCGGGTTAGTCGGAGTCGTTGTCGTTGCTGCTCTATTTCTGACTCTGGTTTTGTGCGGTATCAAAATCGCATTAAATTGCAGCGATCCTTTCGGTCGTAATCTTGCCTTTGGTTTAAGTTTACTGCTCGGTCTTGAAGCTTTTGTCAATCTGTCTGTGTGTATGGGCTTGTTACCGACTAAAGGTCTGGCATTGCCCTTTATCTCTTATGGTGGAACGAGCCTTATTGTCTGTTTGGTCGCTGTAGGAGTATTGCTGAATATTTCATCTGCTAACGGGAGACAATCATGAGGTTGCTGTTAGCTGGTGGAGGCACTGGAGGTCATCTCTTTCCAGCAGTAGCTTTGGCGCAACAATTACATAATGAAGATCAGTCCGCCGAAGTGCTATTCGTTGGCACTGAGCGTGGTTTGGAACAACGCTTAATACCGAAGCTCGGTTATCAGTTAGAGACGGTGGACATGGTTGGCGTGGTCGGTCGTGGTTGGCGGGGCCGCTTTGAGATGGTTCCCAAGCTGGTCAAAAGTTTAATTCAGGCACGCAGTATTTTAACCAGGTTTAAGCCCGATGTGGTTGTTGGTGTTGGTGGTTATGCTTCCGTTCCAGTACTTTTGGCAGCCAAGTTGTCGGGCATTCCGTATGTCATTCATGAACAGAACGCCCAGCCAGGATTAAGCAATCGACTGCTTGGTAAAGGTGCAAAAAAAATATTTTTATCTTTTACGGAAAGTAGAACCGGTTTCCCCGCATCGCGGTCAGTAATAACCGGCAATCCTTTACGTGCAGGGTTAGAAAGTGTGCCCTCTGTATTACCAAAGCCTGGAATACTTCTTATCTTCGGTGGCAGTCGTGGAGCCCGGGCTATAAATCAGGCGGTTATGGCAATGCTGCCATTGTTAAAAGAGTGGCCTGAAAGGCCACAACTGATACATCAGACCGGGGAAGAGGACTTCACCGAAGTGCGCAACGCTTATAAAAGTGCCGGACTTGATCCTGAGCAGGTCAGGCCTTTTATTGATGATATGGCCGCAGCATATAGTCAGGCAAGCCTGGTGGTATGTCGTGCCGGGGCTACGACTTTGGCCGAGTTAGCAGTAACGGGACGGCCCGCAATTATGATTCCTTTTCCTTATGCTGCTGGTGATCATCAAGTTGCGAATGCGCGTGCATTTGAACATGCCGGGGCCGCTGAAATGTTATTGCAAAAGGATCTTGATGCCGAAACTCTGGCTATGAAAATTCAGATTTTATTTGGCGATAGAGAGCAATTAGCTCTTATGGCTGATAGAGGGCGCCAACTCGGACAGCCCGGAGCCGCTAAAAGAATTTTAGCTGAATGTCGGCAGATTACCGGCCAACTGTAAAGACGGAGATACCCATGTACGGACGGATTAAGAAAATTCATTTTGTTGGCATTGGTGGCATCGGCATGAGCGGGATTGCGGAATTGTTACTGAATCAAGGATACCGGGTCTCGGGTTCAGACCTGCGTGAGTCTGATACAACACGTCGCCTGGCAGAATTAGGCGGCGAAATTAAGATCGGCCATCAAGCAGAAAATATTCAGGCCGTTGATGTTGTCGTAACTTCGACTGCAGTTAAAGCGGATAATCCTGAAGTTGTTGAGGCGAACAAACAGCATATTGCGGTAATTCCGCGCGCTGAAATGCTGGCAGAATTAATGCGCATGAAATATGGCATTGCTATTGCCGGGACTCATGGAAAGACAACCACAACCAGTATGATGGCGTTGATACTGTTTCATGCCGGGATCGATCCTACCGCAGTCATTGGCGGTAAGCTTGATGCCTTTGGTTCTAATGCAAAGCTTGGTCGGGGAAAGTTTCTGGTGGCTGAAGCAGATGAGTCTGATGGCTCTTTTATGCATCTGTCACCGACCATTGCCGTAGTTACAAATATTGATGAAGACCATTTAGATTTTTATTCAGGAATCGATGAAATAAAGCAGATTTTTATCGATTTTATTAATAAGGTTCCCTTTTACGGCCGTGCGATACTGTGTCTTGAAGATCGAAATATTCAGTCTATCCTGCCTGAAGTAAAGAAACGTTTCACCACTTACGGATTCAGTTCTCAGGCCGATTTTTATGCTGATGATATTACTCAGCGTCAGGGGCGAACCAGCTTTACGGCATATCATCAGGGACAGGAACTCGGTAGAATCTCCTTTCGCATGCCTGGTGCCCATAACGTCTTAAATGCCCTGGCTGTTATAGCTGTTGCCCATGAGCTTGAGATTCCTTTTCAAACTATTATTGGTGGGTTCCGGAACTTTGGCGGTTTACAGCGTCGTTTCCAAGTGAAGGATGAGATCAAAGGAATCATGGTCGTTGATGATTACGGTCATCATCCTGCAGAAATTAAGGCCACCCTCGCTGCAGCTAAAAGTGGTTGGAACAAGCGTGTCATTGCTGTTTTTCAACCCCACCGTTATAGCCGGACTGAAGCTTTGTTTGATGAGTTTTTAACCGCTTTTTATCAGGCCGACAAGCTCATCGTTACCGATGTTTATGCTGCCGGGGAAACTCCCATCGAAGGTGCGACTGCTAAGGCTCTGGCCGAAGGTATTGCCAGCCATGGTCATAAGGATGTGACCTATCTGGAGACTCTCGACCAGGTCAGCGAGCATGTCGCTGAAGTCGCTGAGCCTGGAGATATGATTATCACTCTTGGGGCCGGTAGTGTTAATCAGGTCTGTGGTCAAGTTGTCGACCTGCTAAAGGCACAGGAGGTACAACTGTGACCCATTGTCGTCGCGCGGATATGCTGACCAAAAAAATTGCGGTATTGATGGGTGGTCTTTCAGCTGAACGTGAAATTTCCCTCAAGACTGGTCAGGCCGCACTATCGGCTTTAAAGCAACTGGGCTACGATGCTGTTGCCATCGATGTTCAACATGATTTAGCCCAGCAGCTAAAAACTGCTGGGATTGATGTCGCCTTTATTGCCCTGCATGGTCGTTTTGGCGAGGATGGGCGTGTTCAGGGTTTGCTGGAAATGATGGGTATTCCTTATACGGGAAGTGGCGTTGCCGCATCTGCTATCGCCATAGATAAGGTTTTAACCAAACAGCTATTGATGTTTCACCAGATAATAACCCCGGATTTTGACTTTGTCAGGCCTGGAGATCACGCAACTCAACTGTTGGAGCGTTGGTCACATCTTCCGGCAGTCGTAAAGCCTTCACGTGAGGGATCAACCATCGGTATCACCATCGCCCGGGATAGAGATAATCTGGAAAAAGGTGTCAACGATGCTGCAAGTATGGATGGTACCGTTCTGATAGAAGAATTTATTGACGGGGATGAACTTACTGTATCGGTGGTCAATGGTGTTGCACTGCCAATTATAAAAATTGTTCCGAAAAGCGGTTTTTACGATTTTCAAGCCAAGTATTTAAATGGAGATACTGAATATTTATTACCAGCTCCAATCCAGCAAACCGTTTACAAACAGGTTCAGCAAAGCGCAGAACAAGCGTGCCAGGCTTTAGGTTGTCGTGGTGCGGCACGGGTTGATTTTATGCTCTCTGGTGACAAATTTTATTGCATTGAAGTCAATACTATCCCTGGTATGACCGAAACAAGTTTATTGCCTAAAGCGGCAGGTGAATTTGGCTGGTCTTTTACTGAGTTGGTAGAACACATTCTTCTTGACGCTGGTCTGGATAAATAGGGTTAAAAGTATGCACGATTTAAAGAGCCATACTCAGAAAAGAAAAAAAGTTCGCGGAAATCGAACCCGAAAAAAATCTAAAAAGGTTAATTATCGGGCCATTTTTCATCGCACTTTAAAAATTTCAGTGACGATATTCAGCGCTACGCTGATTGTTGTTAGTGGCTTTTTTCTGGTTCAGTTTATGATGGTTTCTGATTTATTTCGTGTCAACGAAGTTGAGGTGTCTGGCAACACACGCATCAACCAAAAACAGACAGTCGCTCTCTCAGACATCCAATATGGCGTCAATACCTTTCATCTCGATCTCGATATGATTGGTCATAAGATTGAGGAAAATCCATGGATAAAAGAGGCACGGGTACAACGTGTGTTTCCACGCAAGGTCAGGATTTCAATAACCGAGCGCCATCCTGTGGCAATCATTAACCTCGGATATTTATATTACCTTGATGAACAGGGTGAGATCTTTAAGCTACTTGATGGTGAGGATAGCCTTGATTACCCGGTTATTACCGGATTTGAATACGATAAGGCACAGGATCATGATCCGGCTTATGTCGGACAATTAAAAACTATCGTCGCACTTATTAATGAACTCAAGGCGCATAGAACGTTGAATCTTAAACAGATCTCTGAATTTCATAAAAGCAAAAATGGTGGTTTGACCATGTATACCATCAATGGTGGTGTCGAAATTCGTCTGGGATGGTCAGGTTTTGAACGTAAAATTAACCGCTTGGAAAAGATATACCATAAGTTAGAACCAAAGCTGAATATTCTTGATTATATAGATTTGAATGTTGATGAGAAAGTTATTGTGAGAATTGAACAGCCGCAGCAGGCGGCTAAGAGCTGATACCAAGGGGGTGTCATGAGCAGAAAAACTGAAAATTTGATTGTTGGTCTCGATATTGGGACCACAAAGATATGCTGTATTGTCGGCCATTTGACAGAAGATGGTTTAGAAATTGTCGGTATCGGAACCAGTCCTTCGAAAGGGTTACGAAAAGGCGTAGTCATCAATATTGAAAGCACTGTCACTGCGATCCAAAAGGCGATTCGCGAAGCTGAACTTATGGCCGGTTGCGAAATCAAATCCGTTTATGCAGGCATTGCTGGTGGCCACATTAAGGGTATGAATTCACAAGGTGTCATTGCGATCAAGAACCGTGAAGTGACCAGTGAAGATTTGCAACGAGTTATCGATGCAGCCAAAGCAATCGCCATTCCGATGGATCGCGAGGTTCTGCATATTTTACCGCAGGAATTTATCATCGATGATCAGGACGGCATTCGTGAGCCTCTCGGGATGAGCGGAGTTCGCCTTGAAGCAAAGGTCCATATCGTGACCGGAGCAGTAGCCAGCGCACAAAATATTGTTAAAAGCTGTAATCGCGCAGGTACCGATGTGGCGGATATCGTCCTCGAACAATTGGCTAGCAGCGAGGCAGTTCTGTCGCCGGATGAAAAAGAGCTTGGCGTCGCATTGGTCGATATCGGCGGAGGGACATCAGATATCGCCATCTTCTCCGAAGGTGCAATAAAGCATACCTCTGTATTGTCTATTGGTGGAGATCATCTGACCAATGATATTGCGGTTGGCTTACGGACGCCGATGGCTGAAGCGGAAAAGATTAAACAGGCTTATGGATGTTGTTTGACCTCCATGGTAGGAAAAGATGAAACCATAGAAGTACCTTCCGTTGGTGGCAGAGAGCCAAGAATATTATCACGTCAATTACTCGCGGAAATCCTCGAACCCAGGGTTGAAGAAATTTTTTCCCTGGTGAATCGCGAATTGATTAAAAGTGGTTATGGCGATCTGATTGCTTCAGGGGTGGTTATCACCGGTGGTAGTGCTATTTTGCCTGGTATGCCTGAATTGGCTGAACAAGTATTTAACCTGCCAGTGCGGCGGGGTAAGCCTTTGAACATCGGAGGCTTAGTAGATGTTGTAAATTCACCTATTTATGCAACTGCAGTCGGCTTAGTCAAGTATGGCAGCATGAATACTAAAGTACAGTCTTTTAAAGTCGGTGAAGAGAATATTTTTGAGCGGATCACCAAGCGCATGAAAGAGTGGTTTGGCGAATTTTTTTAATGCGTAATTATTATATAATTACTTGTAAAAGATACTGAATTTTGGTAACTTATAGTAACTTTAACTTAAGCAGCTTTTGACATCGCGGAGAAGTCATCAGCGCAATACAGGGGAGGGCATTATGCCTAATCAAGAGGGAGTTATGTTTCAGTTCGAAGAGCATCTAGACCAGGCGGCTAAAATCAAGGTTATCGGTGTCGGTGGTGGTGGTGGTAATGCTGTAAATACCATGATTCGCTGTCAGGTCGATGGTGTCGAATTCTTTGCTGCTAATACTGACGCTCAGGCTTTACGAAAAAGTGAAGCTGCTATGAAAATTCAACTCGGAGCCAGCCTGACCAAAGGGCTTGGTGCCGGGGCCAACCCAGAAATTGGACGTCAGGCTGCAGAAGAAGATCTTGAACGTATGGTAGAGATGTTCTCCGGTGCGGATATGATCTTTGTTGCTGCAGGTATGGGCGGTGGAACCGGAACTGGTGCCGCGCCAGTTGTTGCGAAAGCAGCAAAACAAGCCGGAGCTCTTACCGTTGGCGTTGTCACCAAGCCATTTACCCGTGAAGGCAAGCAGCGCATGTCTCGTGCTGATGAGGGTATTGCAGAGTTACGTGAAGTGGTCGATTCTCTGGTCGTTATCCCTAACGATCGTTTACTTGGCCTGGCTGGAAAAAATATGAGCATTCTGGATGCTTTCAAGCCGGCTGACGACGTTCTGCGCCAGGCTGTTCAGGGTATTTCTGATCTGATCACCACTGAAGGTTTAATCAATGTTGACTTTGCCGATGTTAGAACTGTCATGAGTAATCGTGGCATGGCAATGATGGGCATTGGTATGGCCGAAGGCGAACGGCGCGCTGCTGAAGCTGCCCACAGTGCAATCAGTAGTCCACTGCTTGAGGAAGTTGATATCTCAGGTGCAATGGGTGTTCTTGTTAATATCTCAGGTTCCTCCAACATGACAATGGAAGAATTCGAAGAAGCTTCCACGATCATCCATGAAAAAGTTCACGAAGATGCAAATATCATCGTTGGTCTGGTTATTGATGAAAATCTTGGCGACAGAATCAAGATTACTGCAATAGCTACGGGTTTTGGTGACGCTCAAGAAGAACAGAATGTCACTGACCTCGCTGATCAACGTGCTCAAATGCTAGCCCAGGCTGGTAATAAAGTAGACCTGGATGTACCGACACATATTCGTAATCAATCTCAACCCATCAGCCAGCCCTATGGTAGAAGAACCAGAGATGTATCTTCCAGCCAACCCCGGGACATGTTTGTTGATGATGAGCAGTTTGATATTCCAACGTTTTTGCGTCGGCGCGTGGACTGAGTTTCCTTCACTCTCATAGAGTGTATAAATAGAAAACGTTAGCTATTTTGTAATTGAAATGATCCTTGTGGGTTACTGCGCGTATTTGTATGTCTTCTGTGCAATAGAACTGCAGATTTAACCCAGAGTTTATTGCTATTGTAAATGAGGCGTTAATGCGTCTGTTTGCAGGTGATAATGATTATGTCATGAACGCCGGTTCTCCGCCCGGCAGATGTACAGCGGTCTGTACATTGTAATGTACTCCCGACGACTCCCTCGTCAAAGGGGCCATAGTGGCCCCTTTTTCTTTTTGTTCTCGTTTTATACTCATCCTGTGATACACCTTAGAATATGAAATCTAAAAAGAGACAAGCTTCTGTTGTAGAGCCTCAGGAAACAGGTGCAATAAAGCATAGTTGGAGTGAAGATCGCTTGCATATTGCGCTGGTCTACCCCAACTCTTATTTTCACGGCATGAGTAACCTGGGCGTTCAGACGGTTTATCATTTGTTGAATAATCGTGATGATTGTCTGTGCGAACGTTTTTTTCTGCCAGATAAAGAAAGTCCTCAACATTCTTTAACCAGCATAGAAAGTGGTCGTAGTCTGGGAGAATTCGATGTCATTGCTTTTTCAGTTTCGTTTGAAAATGACTATCTGAATATTCCGATTATTTTTAAACTTGCTGAAATCCCATTATTTGCCAGTGATCGTGCAAAGCAATATCCATTGGTGATTTTAGGTGGGGTTTGTGCTTTTATTAACCCTGAACCACTGGCAGATATTGTTGATGTAGTTGCTGTTGGTGAAGCTGAACCATTGCTTCCTGAGCTCATTACCGTCATGAAGAAAAAAGATCTCTCTAAAGAGAAGATGTTGCGGTCTTTAGCGAATACGGCAGGAATTTATGTTCCTAGGTTTTATGTGCCACATTATGGCTCTGATCAAACGATTGCCTCAATTCTTGTCTCTCCTGATATTCAAACAAGGGTCAAACGCCAGTATTTAGCCGATCTGGACAGTTCTGCCAGCCGTAATATTATTTATACAAGTGACACAGAATTTGGAACCATGGCCTTAACAGAAGTTTCTCGTGGTTGCAGTCACGGTTGTCGCTTTTGTGCTGCAGGATATGTTTATCAGCCACCACGGGAAAGAAGTTTAAATAATTTACTCGACCAAGTTGATGAAGGATTGTGCCAAAGACAGCGTATTGGTTTAGTTGCTGCCGCTGTCGCTGATTATTCACATATTGGTCCTCTGGAAGAGGGAATTTTAGAGCGTGGTGGGGAAATCTCCGTCGCCAGTTTGCGCATGGATGCTCTAAGTAAAGCCGATGTAGAAAGGTTGTCGAGCAGCGGTCACAAGACCGTTGCTATTGCTCCGGAAGCTGGAAGCCAGCGGATGCGAGACGTCATTAACAAAGGTATCGATGAAGAGATGATATTAACTGCGACCCGTTTGCTGGCAGATGGTGGCATTGTTAATCTTAAACTTTATTTTTTAATCGGTTTACCTGGCGAAAGAGATGACGATATTAATGGAATCATTGAGCTTACTCAGAAGATCAACCAAATCTGGCGTGATGTTGGACGCCAGCGAGGCAGGCTTGGAACGGTTATATTGAGCATCAATCCGTTTATTCCTAAACCTTTTACGCCTCTTCAGTGGGCGCCGATGGACAATGAGAAAAGTCTGAAAAAAAAGCTGCGCGTGCTACAGGCTGCCATAGCTAAGATACCAAATACACGACTTAACCATGAATCTATCAGGGCTGCAGTTCTGCAGGCTTTTTTAGCTCGCGGGGATCGTCGCGTCGGTCATTTATTAGCTGACTTATCGGCAGGCGGAAACTTAAAACAAAAGGCTAAAAAGCAAAGTCTAGACGTCGATTTTTATGTTTCAAGGGAACGCACTGAAGATGAAACCTTTCCTTGGGAGATTATCGATCAGGGAGTACCAAGAAGTTATTTATGGAGTGAATATCAACGTGCCTGTGAAGGGCAGCTGACGCCACCCTGTAAGCCAGGATGCCGTCGCTGTGGTTTGTGTTCTTAAGCAATGGCTATGGGCCGCTGCCGCAATGCTCGCTGGAGTTCAAATCATAAAAAAACCGTTTTACGGTTACGTGGTAGAGGGAGCGAAAGCAGGGCCGCAACAAGAACAAACAGCCCGGATACCCAAAGGCAACCTGAAAGCCCAGCCAATTGAAAGATTATGCCTGACAATAATGACCCAGCCAGGCGGCCGCTAGCGTTGGCCATATAATAGAAGCCGACATCCAGGCTTGCTCTTTCTTTATCCGTATAGGCAAGAATGAGATATGAGTGAACCGATGAATTGATAGCAAATATCAGGCCGAATAGAGCTAACCCACCGACGACTGTTAGCCAGGGTGAAAGGTCCAACACCACTCCAACTGCTATCAAAAGGGTCACGCCAACTAAAGCAAAGGCACTAATAACTGCTGTCCCGCCAGCTGGTGGAGACGTCCCCAAAAAAAGTTTCAGCATTTTGGGAGCCAGTGCTTGAACGCCGCCATAGCCGATCACCCAAAGGGCGAGAAATGCGCCAATTTGAGTGTGCCCCCAACCGAGTTGTGCCGCCAGGTACACCGGTAGACCAACTACAAACCAGATATCTCGTGATCCGAATAAGAATAATCGCGCTAGAGAGAGATGATTTATCGCTGGACTTTTGGATAAAATCGAACTGAATTTGGTTTTTTGGGGCGACATTCCGATCTGCCCAGGTAATGACGCGACAGTTGCTATAAGGATTAGCGCTAATCCCGTGGCCATTATCCATAATGATGCTTTAAAACCAAAAGCTGTAAGGAGAAACCCACCTAAAAAGAATCCGATCCCTTTAAGGGCATTTTTTGACCCGGTTAATAATGCAACCCATTTGAAAAGTCCATTGTCGCTATTCTCTGGAACGAGAACCTTGATAGCACTTTTACTACTCATTTTGGTAAGGTCTTTGGCTATTCCTGAGAGAGCCTGCAAAACCATAACAAAAGATACTGATAATATTTTAGGCCAGCTTGGATCAAGTAGTGCCAAGCTGGTTAGGGCAACAATCTGTAAACTCAGGCCGCTGAAGAGGGTGACCTTTAGACCGAAATGAGACCCTATCCAGCCACCAACCAGATTGGTGATGACACCGCATAATTCATAGAGTAAAAATAGTAGCGAAATTTCGATCGGAGAGAAGCCCAGCTGATAAAAATGCAGCAGGACTAACATGCGTAATGCGCCATCGGTAAGGGTAAAACCCCAATACGCTCCGGTAACCAGGGCGTAATTTCGTAAAGCTGTCATAATATTAAAGGCTCTTAGCGACTTTCAGGCATAATTCCATGAGTCGATTAGCATAACCCATTTCATTATCGTACCAGGCATAAATTTTTAACTGGGTGTCGTTGACGACCATAGTTGACAGAGCATCGATAATCGTGGACCGCTTATCGCTCTTAAAATCGATGGAAACGAGAGGACGGTGTTCAATACCGAGGATCCCTTTGAGCTCGCCCTCAGCAGCAGCATCAAAAAGTGCATTGATCTGCTCACTGGTGACTTTTTCTTCCATCTCAAATACTGCATCAGTCAGCGAACCGGTCAACAACGGAACGCGAATCGCGTGACCATTTAAGCGCCCTTTTAATTCGGGGTAGATCATGGTAATTGCTGTGGCGCTGCCGGTTGTCGTGGGAATTAAAGACATACTGCCAGCACGTGCACGGCGCAGGTCATTATGAGGAGCATCGACAACGACCTGGGTATTGGTCATATCGTGGATCGTCGTGATCGATCCATGTTCAATGCCGATGTTCTCATGCAGGACTTTAACCACCGGTGCCAGGCAATTAGTCGTGCACGAAGCCGCAGTAAGTAATTGATGTTGCTGTGGATCGTAGAGATGATCATTAACTCCCATGACCACATTAAATGCACCACTTTTTACTGGCGCGGCAACGATAACTTTTTTTATTCCTTTTTCAAAATAGGGATCAAGGGTCTCGACGGTGCGAAATTTGCCAGAGGCTTCAATAACAATATCAATGTTATGATCTTGCCAGTTTGCTGTAGCAGGTGATGAAAAACTAGAAAAACTGATTTTTTTACCATCGACCTGGATCGCATCGGTAGAAGCTGATACTTCATGGGGCCAACGGCCATGAACGGAATCGAATTCAAGCAGGTGAGCTGCTACTTCGGGGCCTCCTTTGGTTTCGTTGATATGGACGATCTCAAACTCCGGCCAATCCCACGCCGCACGCATAGCGAGACGGCCCATGCGACCGAAACCATTAATGCCAACACGTATACTCATATGATCCTCTTAGTCAGAATGTGGTTTGTCATGTCAGGGTATACGCAGAATATAAGATTTATATGAGTATTGTCTATTCTGCACTTCATTTCGATATACTGTGACTTGGTCTTAACTTTCAGCCTTCAAGTAATTTACTTATTTCATCCGGTGATGGCACCTTGCCTGTGGTTAATACCTTACCATCAACAGCAAGGCCGGGTGTAGACATAACGCCAAAGCTGGTGATCTCCATCAAGTCTTTAACTTTAATAAGTTCATAGTCAAGATTGAGGCTATCAGCTGCTTGTTTGGCATTTTCAGCAAGTTTTTCACATTTAGCACAACCGGTACCGAGAATTTGAATTTTTTTCATCTTATGCTCCTTGTTAAAATATGTATCCATATAGCAAGCCACTGAATGTGGCCATAAGAATGACAAGAATGACAAAAACCACTGTTTTTTGGGTCCCCATAACGCTACGAATAACTAGCATATTGGGCAGACTTAAGGCTGGACCTGCGAGTAATAACGCAAGGGCTGGGCCCTTACCCATCCCTGCACCGATAAGGCCCTGTAGAATCGGTACTTCCGTCAGGGTTGCGAAGTACATAAAGGCGCCTACCACAGAAGCAAACAGGTTAGCCGAGAGGGAGTTGCCACCAACCAGCCCAACAATCCATTGGGAAGGAATCAATCCTTCATGGTCAGGTCGCCCAAGGAGGGCACCGGCAATTAATACGCCGTAAAACAGCAGTGGAAGTATTTTCTGGGCAAAATCCCAACTGGTATCGAACCACTCTTTTAGCTCGCCATCAGAGTCTTTACTATTGGTTAATAAAAATACCAGCCCGATCGTGGCAATGACAAAAGGAATTAATGGGTATTGAGGGAAAAGTAATGAAGATGCAGCAACTGGCACGATAATAAAGACCATATGAGTCTTTTTAACTCCAAACCAGAGGACTAAAATCAGCGCAAATACTAGACCGAACAGGCTAGTAATAGACCATTTATGGCTATAGATGGAATGCCACAGGCCAGATTCCTCAACTGGTTTCCCCCAATTAACAAACACCAGGATAGCAACCATAGAAAAAAAGTATCCGGCCGTTTTCCACAATGGTCGGGTTGGTTCTGTTGTCGGGACTTGTGCCGCTGCAATCTTTTCTTCTTCTTCACGACGGAAAAAGAAATGCATAAGCAGGCCAATCAGGATTGAAAAACTGATTGCCCCTATCGCACGCGCCAGGCCGAGTTGTGGACCAAGGACGGCTGCTGTCATGACGATAGCTAGAATATTGATCGCTGGTCCGGAATATAAAAAAGCGCAAGCAGGTCCTAAACCAGCCCCCATTCTGTAGATACCGGCGAACAATGGCAAAATTGTGCAAGAACAGACAGCGAGGATGGTTCCGGATACAGATGCTACACCATAGGCAATGACCTTGTTTGCCTTAGGCCCTAGATATTTCAATACAGCTGCCTGGCTAACAAAGACACCGACAGCACCAGCGATAATGAAAGCCGGGACCAGGCAGAGCAGGACATGTTCCCGAGCGTACCATTTGACCAGGTGCAATGCTTCCCATATTGCATTGTTAAACCGTTGTGACTCCTGAAGCCAAGTAACCGGCAAAAAGTAGCACAAGAGGAATATTCCAGAAATCACGAGTAGTGGTTTCCATTTGGTTAAGGTGTTCATTGGTTGCCTCTCAGTTTTTCTATTTGGCAAAATAGCCAAATGCTTGAGAAAAAAATTATTTAATCAAGCTTGCCTGCTCCTCAGCTTGGGAGCGGAGAACTTTTTCCACGCAATCAAGAAAGCCGAGGACACAAGAAACACGGAGATGATAGAAGACCATATTCCCTCGTTTGTCGTCTATCACGAGTCCTGCTTCTTTAAGTACTGAAAGGTGTTTGGATATGGTTGACATATCCGCACCAATCATATCAGTTAATTCACAGACACACCGTTCTCCCTGTTCCAATTCCTCGACAATAAACAGTCTGGTTGGATGGGCCAGGGCTTTAAGAACTTTAGTGCGGGCGGAAAGTTGTTGTTTGCGCAGAGCAAAGGCGTTAGCAGGATTAGTTTTCATATTTGGCAATTTAGCCAAGTACAAAAGGACGGTCAATAGAAAATTTAAATGTCATGCTGTTGGTAGTAATAATAAGTTCTAGATTATGGCGATAATTTCAGCTTCAGCGGAATCTGGGGTCAATTGAATGACATCGCCGAGATGACTTCCAAGTAAAGCTCTACCTAATGGTGATTCTGGGGTGATAACACGAACATCACGGTTTTGACAGCGTACCATTAAGCCACCGGCAGCCGGGATTATAAAAAGCATTCGTTGGCTGCCGTCCTCTTCTTCCATTTCGACAAGAGCAGACAGCCGGATGGGATCTTCTGGCAAAAATGTTTTGATGCTTAATTGTTTAAGTTGTGCAATAGATGATTTAATTTCTTGGGCACGATTCGCTTGACCTTGGGCAATATAAGAAGATTCAAGTGCCAGAGTGTCATATTTATTGTCTGGGATGTTTTCCTGATGAGTGGCAGCATCGTGAGCGGTTTTAGCCGCATTGAAAAACAATTGGTAGTCCTCTTCGAGCTTTTTGATTATTTCTTCGAGCAACAGTCTTTTGTCCATTGAGTTTTTACCTGAAATGTCCGTCTGTGAGGCAATAGATTGCCTTTTGAATATGTTTAACAACCGCCCATTTTGATATTTTTCATGATTGTAGCGCAACAAAAAAAGGGATGCTCAAGGCATCCCATAAGGTTTCATGTTCATTCGATGGTGTTGGCTGGTTGTAATTGATGATTCCTTTCTTGGGATATTAATTATAGCCCTTCAGGTGATCGATATATTCAGGTAAGAACAATGATATCTGAGGGATATAAGTAATTAACGCCAGGAACACCAGCAGAATGAGCAACCAGGGTAGGGCCGCCCTTAGAACCCAGGTAATATTGTGGCCGGTAATTCCAGCAGTAACAAAGAGGTTCAAACCAACCGGCGGGGTGATCATACCAATTTCCATATTTACAACCATGATAATACCCAGATGGATAGGATCGATCCCTAGCTGTAAGGCAATAGGAAAAAGGATTGGTGCCATAATCAGCAATATTGCTGATGGCTCCATAAAGTTACCGGCAATTAATAGCAGGATATTGACCACTATAAGAAAGCCCCACGCAGGCAATCCCCAGCCAACTATAATTTCGGCCAGATGATGAGGGATACGTTCAGTGGTCAGAACATGAGCAAATAGCATCGCATTGCCGATGATGAAAAGCAGCATAATTGATACTTTGGCCGAGTCATGAAAGACTTTTCTGGTGTCAGAGTGAAATGCCGATTTCGGTATTGCTGTCAGGGTCAACATTAAATTGCGTGTAATGACTTTGCTCAGTGGTTCGTTTTTATTCTGACGCCATGGAACTCCTTTTAATGGGCCCATGTCACGGTAAATGAAAATGGCAATGAAATACGCATAAATAGCAGAGACAGATGCAGCTTCGGTTGGACTGGCAATGCCACCATAGATGGAGCCAAGTACAATGACAATCAGCATTAACCCCCAACCGGCACTCATGCTTGACCGGAACAGATTAGAAAAACCGACCCAGGGCTGGGATGGTAATCCTTTTACTCTGGCAACCACGTAAATAACGATCATCAACATGCCGCCCATGAGGATGCCTGGTAAAAATCCGGCCATAAAAAGTCGTGCCGCAGATTCTTCCGTGGCTGCAGCGTACACCAGCATAACAATCGATGGCGGAATGAGGATCCCGAGGGTTCCGGCGTTGGTAATGACTCCGGCCGCTAATTCTTCCGGGTAGCCAGCCTTGACCATGCCGGCTATGACAATTGATCCGATAGCGGCAACCGTGGCGGGTGAAGAACCGGATACTGCAGCAAAGATCATACAGGCCAAAACTGAGGCCATGGCTAAGCCACCTCTGATCCAACCGACACAATCGATAGCGAAGTTGATTATTCTGGTGGCAACTCCGCCAGTAGAGAGAAAGGTCGACGATAAGATAAAAAAAGGAATTGCCAGTAGGGTATAATGCTCAGATTCTGCTGCGAATAGTTTTAGGGCGATTGATGCCAGAGAGTCGTTAGAGAAAATAAGGATTGTGGTAATACTTGACAATCCCAGAGCAAAAGCTATCGGCATCCCGGTTAGCAGGCAGAGCAGTAATAATAGGAAGAGTGCGCCTGTTGTCATGATAGCTCTCCTTCTTCTTCCGGTCGATTTTGAGCAAGATGCATGCTTTCTTTCGCCTCATCGGCCAATTTGAAACCGTCAGTTTTGCCTCTGATAATGGCAATCAAAAGAATAACAAGGCGTATCGCAATCATGATCATGCCAAGCAATATAATGCTGTGAGCTATCCATTTAGGAATGGGCATATCTTCCATTTCAATACCTATTTTATGCATCTTGGCCAGATAGACCCACGCTCCTTTGCTGAACAGTCCACAATAAACCAGGCAAGCAGTGACTGCTATGCCGCTGATTATCCTTCTAGCCAGAGGAGGCAGAACTTTAACTAAGGCGTCAACACCAATGTGTGACCCAATTTTGATTCCATAAGAAACACCAAAAAGAACCATCCAGGCTGATAGGTGGAGAGTAAGTTCCTGGGCCCAAAGCAAACCGATTCCAAAGCCAAAGCGCAACACGACTTCAATAAAGACCAAGAGAGTCATGGCTGCCAGAAGAATGGAGATAACCCCTTCTTCTATACTATTAATCACGCGAATAAACATAAGGGAACCTCATCAAATAAAATCGCATTGATCCCGGACTATCGGTAGTCCGGGATCATAAGAAGAACGGATTTACTCGTTGGAAGCTTCGGCGGCATCAATGTATTCTTTGCCAATTTCTTCTTCAAATTTAGCCCATACAGGCTTCATTGCCTGAACCCATTGTTTGCGTTCAGAAGCGTTAAGCTGAATGACCTCAGAGCGGCCTGAGTCGATGATTTTCTGGCGGTCTTCTATTGCTTTTTTTGCTGAGACGTCATTTCCGTAAGCAATTGCTTCTTTGAGAGCCTGACTGATTTCGGTGCGGATATCATCGGGCAGATCCATCCAGAATTCAGTTGAGGTAACGACCAGGTAATCGAGTAGACCATGATTTGATTCAGTGATGTAAGGCTGGACTTCGTAGAATTTTTTAGAATATATATTTGACCAGGTATTTTCCTGGCCATCGATAGCTTTCGTCTGTAGCAAGGTAAACACTTCAGAAAAAGGTTTTTTTAATGGCATAGCATCAACAGCTTTAAATTGAGCCGCTAAAACGTCTGAGGTCATAATCCTGAATTTTTTATTCGCAGCGTCTGCTGGTACATGAAGAGGGTCATTAGATGAAAGCTGCTTAAGGCCATTGTGGAGATATCCTAAACCGATGAGTCCCTTTTTCTTCATAGACATAAGCATTTTTTGACCGATATCGCTGTTTTGAAATTTTTCAACTGCGGTCATGTCTTTAAATAAAAATGGAAGGTCGAAGATTTGTAGTGACGTTGTGTATTTTTCAAATTTTGACAATGCTGGGGCTGCCATCTGAACATCACCGAGGAGCATAGCTTCGAGAACATTGTTGTCGCCAAATAATTGTGAATTAGGGAAAACTTGGACGTTAACCTTTCCTGCCAGGCGCGATTCAACCAATTCTTTAAATTTGTTAGCCATTTTCCCCTTAGGGGTGTTTTCTGCGACAACGTGGCTGAACTTAATAACAATCGGCGCTGCTGAGGCAAAGCTGGTCATGGCTAAAAAGAGTGCTGCAATCATCAGGCAAATAAATCTTATACGTCTGTTGTTCATTACTCTCTCCTCTATTCAAATATAGTGAGCAATGTCACCACCATGGTGACGAAAGAATATAGCTAAAATTGGCGATTACTAACCTGTTTGCAAGTTGCAGGTAATGGCAGACAGCTGGCATCGATACTCCGTGAAATTCTTGGCCGGTATTTCTCCTTAAGATCAAATGGTTGTGGTGCCCAGTGGCGACTTTCAGGAAAATGTTTTAAGTCGTATTGTTCGGCAATTTCAAATGCGTATAAGGATGTCGAGTGGATCGCTTCATGGATAATGATTTTCAGTTCAGCTGACAGCTGCTGCCAGGCTTCATGGGGCATAATTAATATATAGGTATTGAAAAAATAAATTGCCTCTGGAAGAGGATGGCTATTATGCTGTGCTCCCTCAAGACTTCGATTCGCAGGGATTAAATTTGTAGCTTTTACCCGCCCGCTATCCCAAATCCCAAGGAGTTCGAGACCGGCGGCTTTAAGCTGTGTGTAGATGAGGCACCCTACACATGTGTCAATTTGATGGTAGAAGTTTTCACGTTTGCCGAGATAGCTTATGTGTGACATGTCTACAAGGCTTTTGGGAGGATCATTTATGCTGTTTGTTGCAACTAAAATCAGTCTATTTTTATCTTGTTCCAGAAATAGAGACGTCAAGTGATAAGCTGATGAGTCGGTAATGAGTAGCTGTATGGATATTCGTCCATCACTACGCTCTTCCACCAGTTTTTTGAAATAGCCAAGAATGGTATGCTGGCTTTTATTGTGACTGTCTGGAATCATAAGCTCCAACTCTAGGTTTTCGGCAGTAATAGATGCTGGAAATATTAAAAAACTAAGCATTATGGCAATAAAGCGCATCATTGGTTATTTCCATTTGTGATTATGTAACGCTATTATGGTTTTTTCAGCAATTTTTGTGCCCTTAGGTAAAAAGATGTTCTATTTATTGTTAAGGTGTTGATATTCTTACGCGGAGAAGCTGGCTTGTGAACAGTATGGGCTTGAGGTTTGGTTTTCTGGATGGCGGATATTGGCCAGGGATGGGTCGAAAATAGCCATCCTGGGCGGTGTTTGTTTTATTTCGAACAACGTTATTTTTAATTTTATTTTCTTTTTCTGGCTATTTAAAACGTAGTTATTTTTCTTTTTGGAGGTTTTGTGGGCGGTATTGTTTTAAAAGCTCCGGCAAAGATTAATCTTTGCTTGCATGTATTGGGAAAGCGGGCTGATGGCTATCATGAGCTTGCAATGGCGATGCAGCGAGTTTCTTTATATGATGAGGTCAGGATAAGTGTTGAGCCTGGCGATAATGTTGAGGTGCGTTGTGATGGTCTGATGCTCGATGCCGGAGAGGAGAATATTGCAGCTCGGGCTGCACGCCTGTTTCTGGCTGATCTGAAGATGACACGTAAAGTCAATGTTGCGATTGAAAAGAGGATACCTGCTGCTGCCGGTTTGGGGGGGGGGTCGTCCGATGCGGCCGCGGTTTTGGCGGGGCTCAATGCTATATTGCAGGCAGGTCTTAGCGTTGAAGCTTTAATGGGGTTAGGGGCACAGTTGGGTGCTGATGTACCATTTTTTATTCATCCTGGTTCCGCTTGGGCGACTGGAATTGGAACGAATCTGGCTCCTTTATCCGAGGTTCCGCAGGTGTCTTATGTTTTAGTAAATCCGGGGACCGCAATTTCAACGAAAGAAGTTTATCAAAGTTTACGGTTGACAAAAGGGGGTGATCTGGCTAGCATTCCGACGTTTTCAGCCCGGACCCCGTTAGAGTTGGTTTCTGAGTTGCACAATGATCTCGAACGAGTTGTGTTACCGCGCTACCCTGAAGTTGCTGCTGTTAAGGAGCAACTGTTAGAAGCAGGAGCCCTAGGTTCTTTAATGTCTGGTAGTGGTGCTACGGTATTTGGTGTCTGTCGGGATCGTGATAGCGCTGATCGAGTGGCTGATAAGATTAAGGTTGGAAATGATTGGTTTGTGCAAGTCGTGCATTCTGTGTAGCGCGGCAATGCAAACGGTCTTTTTCATTATATGGAGAAGTTCGGGTGATTATCGCTAGGATATTCACAGGAGTTCTGCTATAAAAGGTTGATTGTTGGGGCGTCGCCAAGCGGTAAGGCACCGGATTTTGATTCCGGCATTCCCAGGTTCGAATCCTGGCGCCCCAGCCACAATTATTCTTGTTACGTATCTAATTGGCATCTGTAGGATGTATTTACCAGCTTGCCGGCAAAATGGTCATTGGGGCGGGCGGTTATAACTCTAAGAAAACTACAGTGTGTATATACTTTTTGGTAAGCAAGCGGTTAGTCTGCGGATGTCGATGCGGGGCTGGCCTTTTTACGTTTTTAAGAACCTGATTTTTTCAGTGAATAGGTATTAAAGTTGTGAGCATGATAAAGATTTTTGCCGGAAATTCGAATGAGCCTTTGGCTCGGGATATCTGTCGTCATCTGTCAGTTGATCTGGGCAGTGCAAAGGTTCGCACCTTTTCTGATGGCGAGGTCATGGTTGAACTGGGAGAAAATGTTCGTGGCCGTGATGTCTATGTCATTCAGTCAACTTGTTCTCCGGCAAATACCAATCTAATGGAACTGCTGGTTATGGTCGATGCTCTTAAGCGGGCATCAGCGTCACGTATCAACGCGGTGGTTCCTTATTTTGGCTATGCCCGCCAGGATCGCAAGGTTGCTCCGCGTGCCCCTATTACTGCTAAATTGGTTGCTGACCTCATGTCCGTAGCAGGAATTGATAGATTGCTGACCATGGATTTGCATGCAGGCCAAATCCAGGGTTTCTTTAATTTACCGGTTGATCATCTTTATGCTGCTCCCGTTATGCTTGACGAAATACGCAGACAAGGTCTTGGCGATATGGTTGTCGTGTCACCTGATGCTGGTGGTACTGAAAGAGCCCGGGCTTTTGCCAAGCGTCTCGACGCTGGATTAGCAATTATCGATAAACGCCGTAGTGGACCCAATGTCTCTGAAGTTATGCACATTATTGGTGATGTTAAGGGGAAACCCTGTGTCATCATCGATGATATGATCGATACTGCCGGTACCTTGTGTACCGCAGCCAAAGCTCTTCAGGACCATGGAGCTACTGACGTGTATGCCTGCGCGACCCATGGTGTTTTATCCGGGCCTGCTCTTGATAGAATTTCTCAGAGTGCCTTAAAAAAGGTGTTCGTAACAGATACGATTCCGACAGCAGAAAAAATAGAAAAATGCGATCGACTGGCAACATTACCAGTCAGCCACTTGTTAGCTGAAGCTATTCGCCGCATTCATAATGCTGAATCTGTCAGCTCTCTTTTTGTTTAAGCGGAATTACCGAATCATAAATAAGAACCATTAACATGGAGGAAAAATAGATGGCTCAAGCAGAATTGAATGTAGAATTACGCGAAAGTACAGGTAAGGGTGTTGCACGTAAACTTCGTGCTGAGGGAAAAGTTCCTGCAGTTGTATATGGTAAGCAAGTTGATCCAACGCCAATCAGCGTCAGCCCTAAGGAACTTGAGGCTGCTATCTCGGGAGAAGCTGGAACAAATACCCTGATTACTCTAAAAGGTGCAGCTGGCCTTGAAGGTAAAATGGTTGTTCTCAAGGATGCTGAGCTCCATCCTATTCGCAGAGAAGTGATCTGTGCCGATTTTCATGCCATCAATTTGCAGGAAAAATCTTCTTTCATGATCCCTGTCAATACCGTTGGTACTTCTGCCGGTCAAAAAATGGGTGGCACGCTGCAGTTGATCCGTCATGAACTTGAAGTTATGTGTCTGCCTACTGCAGTTCCTCAGCATATCGATATCGATGTCACTGCTTTGGAAATCGGTGATACTGTCCACATTGAAGAAGTTACTGCTCCTGAGGGCGTAGAGCTGGTATTTGATGTTAACTTTACTGTCGTCACTGTTGTCGGTCACAAAGCCGAAAGTGATGAGAGCGAAGAAGGCGAAGAGTCAGCTACTGAAGAATAATCAATAGCAGCTTCGTCTTGAGGATACCATGAAACTTTTGGTTGGCTTGGGAAACCCAGGTAATAAGTACGTAGCGACTCGTCACAATGTCGGATTTATGGTGGCAGATCTGGTTGCACGCCAGAACAATATTGCCATTAAAAAGAATGGTTATCAGGCCCTCTACGGAGTCGGTCGGGTCGCATCAGAACAGACGACCATTCTTTTACCTCAAACTTTTATGAATAACAGCGGCTCAAGTGTTAACGCTGCTTTCCAATCCCTCGGCATACCACCGGGGGATTTGATTGTCATCTATGATGATCTGGATCTGCCTTTTGGCCGTATGAGAATTAAACGCGAAGGCGGGCATGGGGGTCATAATGGCATCCGTGATATTATTGCCGTTCTTGGATGCAAAGATTTTATTCGCGTCAGGGTTGGGATCGGTCGACCCGAGTATGGTGATATCACCGGACATGTTTTAAGTTCTTTCAATACTTCTGAACAGAAATTGTTACCGCAGCTGCTTGATGCTGCAGCACAGGCAAGTGAAAAAATTATAGCGGACAGCGTATTAGATGCGATGAATACGTTTAATAATTTTAACCTGGTCGAATAACTTATAACTACAACAGAGAGGCAGGGAACCGATGCAACTGCAAATGTGGGCTCCGATTTTCGGAGTGGTTGGGTTTGTAATCGCGATTGTGCTTTACAGAATTGTTAAGGCGCAACCAGTTGGTGATGAAAGAATGCGTGAAATTTCTGACGACATCCATGGCGGAGCCATGGCGTTTTTAGGTCGTGAGTATCGTGTTCTGGCAATTTTTATCGTAGTGGTATTTGTTCTTATCGCAATCGCTATGAGTTGGAAGACTGCTGTCGCATTTCTTGGTGGTGCAGTCTGTTCAATGACTTGTGGTTTCATTGGTATGAAGGCCGCAACTCGTGCGAATGTGCGTACCTCAGAAGCTGCTCGTGCTCACGGACAAGCTAAAGCCCTTGAAGTTTCCTTCAATGGTGGTGCTGTCATGGGACTTTCCGTTGCTTCTCTTGGTCTGGTCGGTGTTGGTATTGCTTACATCTTCTTCGGTGGCAATCCTGAGTCCGCAAAGTATATAAACGGTTTTGCTATGGGTGCTTCTTCTATCGCCCTGTTTGCTCGTGTTGGTGGTGGTATTTATACCAAAGCTGCCGATGTCGGTGCTGACTTGGTTGGTAAGGTAGAAGCCGGTATTCCTGAGGATGATCCTCGTAACCCAGGTGTTATTGCTGATAACGTTGGTGACTGTGTTGGCGATACCGCTGGTATGGGCGCAGATATTTTTGAATCCTATGTTGGTTCTATTATCGCCACCATGGCCATCGCTGCTGCCGCTGGACCTGAACTGTTAGCCAAGCTTGGTGTTGGCGCTATGGTTCAGTCAAGCGCTATGTTGCTTCCTTTGGCATTGGCTATGCTGGGTCTGGTTTTCTCACTGTTGGGTATTGCTTCCATGAAGGTGCTGAAAGGTAAAGATCCTGCTAAAGCTCTTCACTATACGACCTTCGTTGCTGCTGCCGGCTTCCTGGTTGCTGCCCTGATCTACATTTTGGTAGCTGGTCTTTCCATGGGAATTTTCTGGGCTATTCTGGCTGGTACTTTAGCTGGTATCGCGATTGGTCAGATCACGGAATATTACACTGCCCATACTCCTGTTGCACGGATTGCTGAAGCAAGTAAGACTGGTCCGGCTACTAATATTATTCATGGTTTGGCTGTTGGTCTTGAATCAACTGCTCTGCCTATTTTGATCATTGCTATTGGCATCTTCGTCGCTAACTATTTCGCGGGTCTTTATGGTATTGGTATTGCCGCTGTTGGTATGCTGGCTACCGTTGGTGTTACCATGACTGTCGATGCTTACGGTCCTATCGCCGATAATGCCGGCGGTATTTCTGAGATGGCAGGTCTTGGTCCCGAGGTCCGTAAAATTACTGACGGCCTTGATGCTATCGGTAATACGACTGCTGCAATCGGTAAAGGTTTCGCTATCGGTTCCGCTGCCTTGACTGCTTTAGCACTTTTCTCTGCTTACGCAACTACCGTCGGTTTGACTACCATTAACTTGATTGATCCAATGGTTGTTATCGGTCTGCTTATTGGTGGCGCACTGCCATTCTTCATCGGTGCTTTGACTATGACCAGTGTTGGACGTGCTGCTGGTGCTATGGTTGACGAAATTCGTCGCCAGTTCCGTGAGACTCCAGGTCTGCTCGACGGTAAGGAAGGTGTTAAGCCTGACTCTCAGCGTTGTGTTGATATTTCTGCGAAGGCTGCCCTTAGAGAAATGATTCTACCTGGTATCGTTGCTGTTGTGGCTCCGGTCTTGATCGGCTTTATTCTTGGTAAGGAAGCTCTCGGTGGTATGCTTGCTGGTGCTACTTTAGCTGGTGTGCTGTTAGCTCTGATGATGTCTAACGGTGGCGGTGCCTGGGATAATGCTAAGAAATATATTGAGAGTGGTCAGCTCGATGGTGAGAGTAAAGGTGGCGAGGCCCACTCTGCTGCCGTTATTGGTGATACCGTAGGTGATCCCTTCAAGGACACATCCGGTCCAGCAATGAACATTCTGATCAAGCTGATGAGTGTTGTTTCATTGGTTATTGCACCATTGTTGGTCTGATTTATAGACAAGTAGCAAGTTAATATCGAATATGATAGCCGGGGCTTTTGTCCCGGCTATCCGTTTTTCTAAGGAAAAAAATATGGGATTCAAATGTGGAATCGTCGGTCTGCCTAATGTCGGAAAGTCGACAATATTCAACGCCATTACCTCTGCGGGGGCTGAATCAGCCAATTATCCATTTTGTACTATCGAGCCGAATGTCGGGGTCGTTGCTGTGCCTGATCAAAGGTTGCAGCAACTTGCTGAAATAGTAAAACCACAGAATATTTTACCGACAGCAATGGAATTTGTTGATATCGCAGGTCTTGTCCGCGGCGCAAGTAAAGGTGAAGGGCTGGGGAATCAGTTTCTTGGTCATATTCGTCAAGTCGATGCCATTGCCCATATTGTAAGATGTTTCGATGATGATAATGTTATCCATGTTGATGGTTCTGTTGATCCATTACGCGATATAGAGGTTATTCAAACCGAGCTTAATCTGGCAGATCTCGATAGTATTGAAAAGCGGATAATGCGCGGGAAAAAACAAGCCAAAAGTGGTGATAAAAAGTTGCAAGCTGAGCTGATCGTATTAGAAAAATTGGCAGCAGCTCTCAATGAAGGTGCTCCTGCGCGGTCTGTTGACCTTGATGATGAGGAGCGTAAACTTGTTGCTGAGCTTCATTTGATTACTATGAAGCCTGTTCTTTACGTTGCTAATGTTTCGGAAGACGATTTAGAAGGTGCCCATCCTTTTGTTGCTAAGGTTAAGGCTCATGCTGAAAGTGAAGGTGCCGAGCTGGTCACTATTTGCGGCAAGATTGAGTCAGAGATTGCTGAGCTTGATACAGATGAAAAAGTTGAATTTTTAGCTGAACTGGGGCTGGATGAATCCGGTTTGGATCGCATGATTCATGCCGGCTATAAATTGCTCGGATTAATCACCTATTTCACTGCAGGGGTTAAGGAAGTCAGGGCATGGACTGTTCCTGATGGTGCTTTTGCGCCACAAGCTGCAGGTGTCATTCATACTGATTTTGAAAAAGGTTTTATCCGTGCCGAAGTTACCGCTTTTCAGGATTACATCTCATCTGGTGGTGAAAGTGGTGCTAAAGAGAAAGGCTTGCTGCGCCTTGAAGGGAAAGAGTACCGGGTCATCGATGGTGACGTCATGCATTTCCGTTTTAATGTGTAAGCTTGTACATGGGTGATTTGTCCATAGTTGGTAGGGACGGATTGCCAAGAATTATAAAAATTCTTGAAAAAAAAAGAGGCTTGTGCTAGAAGCTGTACTTTCGTCTTGATCCAAGGTGGATTGAGACACATCCTTGCTCCAGTACATAAGGTATCGGGGCTGCAAACCCGTGAGGAGAATCACAGATGAAAAACTATGAATCACTCTACATTATCCACCCTGAAGTTGTTGGCGATGAGCTGACTGCAATGGTGGACAAATTCCAGCAGGTCCTGACTGATCAGGGCGCCGAAATTTTCAAGCTGGACAACTGGGGTGTGCGTAAACTTGCATATCCAATTAAAAAAGTTGAGCGTGGCTGTTATGTCCAGGTATTGTTTACCGCTGGACCTGAAGTTATTGCTGAGTACGAGCGTCGTATGCGTCTTGACGAGAAAATCTTGCGCTTCTTGACTGTTAAAGTTGAGGGTGAATTTACTGTAGCTGAAGTTAAAGAAGACGCTACCAGTGAAGAAGACGAAACTGTCGCTGACGAAGAAGAATAATCGCATAACTTTCAGGAGATAAATATTATGGCTTACGAAAAATCTGATCGTCCCTCATCTTCATCCGCTCCTCGTCGTCGTTTTGGTCGTCGTAAAATCTGTCGTTACTGCGCTGACAAAAACCACAAGATTGATTACAAAGACGTTGATAACCTGCGTTACTATCTGACTGAGCGTGGTAAAATTGTTCCTCGCCGTATTTCAGGTACTTGCGCTCTGCATCAGCGCCAGATTGCTGAAGCAATTAAAAACGCACGACAGATCGCTCTGTTGCCGTACACTGCTTCTCACTCTTTGTAAGAAGTTTTAGCAAAACAAATGCTTGCTCAAGCCGTACTCTTTACTGCCGCAGGAATCGGAATAACCTTAGTCTGTTTACTTGGTGTCAGTGTTTTAGGACCTTTGGGGGCCTTTCTAAATTTTCTGACACCTCTGCCGGCCGCTTATCTGGGTATGCGGTTCGGTGTACGAACCGGCTTTATTGTTGTTGCTGTGACATGTTTACTGCTACTTGAGTTAGCTTCTACCTATACCCTGATCGCCTATTTAAGTTTATTTGGTATAGGCTCGCTGCTGTTGCCTTATTTTTTACATCGTTATTATCCGTGGGATAAGGCTATTTTGTATACTGCTGCTAGTAGCGCCAGTATTACAGCAGTGATTATGTTGATCAGTGTTGTGGTTAATAATGTAAGTATTACTGGTATTGTTGCACAAGTGGTTCAGTCCGAAGTTGATCAGGCCTTAGTCGTTTACCGTAATGCCGGCTTGCCAGCCGATCAATTGAAAAATATGGAACTTGCAATCCAGGGGATGGGTGATTTTGTCAGACGTGGCTTTTATGGCTTATATCTGGCGACTCTTATCGCCATCCAGGCTCTGACCCTGATTGTACTACAACGGGTAAAAATAAAGGGGCAACTCTTTGGTGGACCTTCTTTCGCTAAATGGCGTACTCCACCTCACCTGATCTGGATATTGATTTGTGGTGGGTTTTTACAGTTTGTTCCTGTGCCGGCTGTAACCACTATTGGGTGGAATATCCTGTTGGTAATGCTGCCATTATACTTTTTTCAGGGGTTAGCTGTCGTTCACCATTTTTTACGACGCAAAAATTACCCCAGGTCGGTCAAGTCGATGCTCTTCCTGCTTTTGTTGGTGGTGAATCCCTTGCCCGTCATTGTCACGAGTGTCGGAGTATTTGACCTATGGGTTGATTTTCGCCGTCCTCGACAGAAACAGATTTAAAACTCGATCCAATACGGAGGAGATACATGAATACCGAAGTCATTTTAAAAGAAAATATTGATGGTCTCGGCACAATTGGTGATGTTGTTAGTGTTAAGGCTGGTTACGCACGTAACTACCTTGTCCCTAAAGGCCTCGCCAGCGTAGCTGATTCACGGAACGTTAAAGAACTCGAACATCAAAAGCGTCAGCTTGCCCGTAAACTTGAAAAAGTTACTAAAGATGCTGAAGCTCTTAAAGCACGTATTGAAAAAGTTTCTTGTGAATTTACTCAGCGTGCTAGTGAAGAGGGTAAGTTGTTCGGTTCAGTTACTTCAATGGATATTGAGGCTAAACTGAATGAAGCTGGTATTGAAATTGATCGTAAAAAGATTCAACTTGGTGACGCTATCAAATCACTGGGTGAACATGTTGTTGCGATTAAGCTTGATGCAGGTGTTATTGCTGAAGTTAAAGTTACTGTTGCTCAGGAAGAAGCCTGATTTAATAGAGCACTTTACAATGCAATTTGAAAAAGCGGTGGGATTCCCCACCGCTTTTTTTGTACCTTTTAAAAGGTAGTAATGAAAAATTTAGTACTATCCTAATGAATAGATTATGGCTTGTATTCAACCGGAACCGGTAGTAATATTAAGTCAGGCTAATGGGTAGCCATATAGTTGGTCTGTAACAATAGCTTCTTTGCCTCCAGTTTGTGCATAAATTTTCGTCTTTAGTTTTATATTAATGTGATGGAGTTGCGTCTTAACAGGAGAACTCGATATGTTGATCATGAAATGTCCCAGTTGTCAGAAATATATCAAATCTGTGCTACTGGCTGAAATTTCTAAAATAAAATGCGAACATTGTGGGTCTCACGTCCCAGTCCAGAACGTTCTTGTTTCTTCCAATGGTTTTACTTTTGACCGTAACGATTTGCTTAAACGTTTTTTTCGTTATCGCAAACTACTTGATGAAGTGCTTGATGAACACAGTCTATTGCAAGAAAATCCAGTCAGTCGAAATGAAAGTAAGAAGAGCATTGAGCAATTTTTGCATATTTTGCAAGGAATGATGTCCGGTGCGCGTGAGCACTTTCGGTGTGATTTTGATATTCCCGTACGCTGTAAAATTATTTCTGCCGAAATTGAAAAAGAAGGAAATTTTCAAAACTTAAGTATGGATGGTGCGTGTGTTCAGTTGTTAGAGGCTGGAATGCGTCCTCAAGTTAAAAGGTCAGTACGGCTTAAATTCTTTTTACCCCACTGTGTTAGTGAATTTATCATTAGTGGAGAAATCTGTTGGGTGGAAAAGGCGAAAGGAACATCAGGTGAAGGGCCTGTTATCGGCGTACAATTTGACACCATTGATAAGCAGATGCAGGCAAACCTGTGGAAATATATTTGTACTGAGGCCAGCAAGGTTAAAAATTAATAGAGTAATTTTCACCCTTACCGGCCTTTATAGTACCTATTCTTTAATAGTTGATCCCTGCCGCTTGAATGTTGCTGGTATCATGCGCATGGCATGGAGTTACGCCATAAACCATACCGCAGTCATTGCATTGATCCTCCATTGTTTTCATCGTAAAGGTTGTGCCACAACCGCTACATTCCAACTGAGCTTCGGTTGGCATTTCCATGCCACTGAACCCCATTTGTCTTAATTTGTCTACGATCTGAGCTCCGTTAATAAAACTTCCTTCACAGCCTTCGTGCATTATCATTCTCCTTTGGCTTTAAATTCTTGTAGGGCCTTGCTTACCGAAAAGATCTTTTAATCTTGTTATTATTATTCCTGATTTAATCTGCATTCATCGCCGTGGTAAAAATGCTATTGGTCTCACGAATGAGGGCTCCAATATCATGCTCATAGATGTAGTCCCAGCCAATCCATTTCCAGGGATGATCGAAATTGAGCAAATTGTCAACTTGAGGGTTCAAAGATGGAAACAGCCCTTTCTGGGCTAGAATCTCTCCAACTGCAGGGCTGGCCAGGTATTCTGCGATGGGTTTAACTTTTGCCATGCTTGCTTGTTTGGTCAACATGAAAATAGGACTGATGATCGCTCCGTCTTCAGGCCAGATGATTTCAAGGCTGCTAACCATGCGCACCATCTTGGTGAAAAAGTATGGCATGATGGTAATATATGGTTTTTCTTCCGCCACGCGTTTGGCATTACTGACCATTTGAGAGGGATGCATCGATTTTAGCATGCAACGCCCAAGTGCTTTAATACCGTCTTCGCCATATTCTTTATACAATGCCAGTAAGATGGCATTAAAAAGATCAAAATCTCCAACAGGAAGCGCAACCTGCTGTTCAAATTCTGGTTTTAACAGGTCACTCCAGGTTTTGGGAATTGGTAAATCGCCACGAACATCGTGGTTAATCATAAATACTGCTGGAACCGCGGCGATAATGGAATAATCACCTTTTGGATCTTTGATACTGATGGTCGAAAAAGCAGAATTCACCTCATTATCTGTAATATCTTTGAACGTTCCCTGATCCTTAAAACGTCCAATGGTTTGCTGGTCGAAGAAGGTTTCAAAACCTGCTGAAACAAACAAGTCCGGAAGCTCGTTCGCATTAGTAATTCCTTGAATATTTTCCTCAATCCAGTTGGCACCAACGGATGCTGCTTCAAGTTTATAGCTAACGTCAATTCCGGTTTTTTTTGCATAGTCTTCAATGAAAGCATCAAATCCCTCTAGTAGAGGTAGCCTCACCGGGCAGGGTAGTAAGCCTGATACCGTGACTTCACTTTGATCTTTGGTGGTTTTTTTCATGGTGATATCGGCAAGATTTGTGGATTCATCAATTTTAGTCTGAAGCAAGCCGAGAAAATTATCGAGATCATACTTTTTGGTTTGAACAGCACGGTCAAGCTTAAGAAAACCGGCGACAGCATTGCGCTGTTTTTCGTCGCGAAAATTGTCAAATCCATTGGCAATGAAAACATCCAGGGTTTCAGGCCAGCTATCCAGAATTTCTTTAATGGTCATATCTTTGTTTAATGTTGTCATTAGCGAGTTCTCCTTGCTCTTTGTAATGACTATAGAGCAGAAAAAGAGAAAAAAAATTGATCCAGATCAATAAATAGATATAAAACTAAAATAGTCTCTTTTCCTTGTTCTGACTAGATAGTATTTCTCCTACTTTGAAAAGAAGGAATGTATTACGCTGGTCTCTAAAGCGAAAAAAACTGTAAAAAGATAACTATTTTTGTGAAAATTGACCTGCGTCAATTTTTTTCTGGTCCTGTTATGCGAAGTTGAGCGCACAGAAATACTGACGAAGCACTCATTCACATAAAGGAGATATATATGAGCATGTATTGTTATCAGTGCCAGGAAGCTGCCAAGGGGATCGCTTGCAACATTACTGGTGCGTGCGGCAAACAAGCGGATACCGCCGGGTTACAGGATCTTCTCGTTTATAATTTAAAAGGGCTTGCTGTTGTTGCTGAGGAAGCTCAAACGCAGGGTGTGTTACCACAAGAAACAGGGCTTTTCATCTGTCAGGCATTGTTTGCGACAATAACCAATGCTAATTTTGATAATCAACGTTTTATTGCTCTTATTAAGGAGACTCAGTCAAAACGTGATGGTCTGAAATTGGCGACCGGTTTTAGTAGCGATCTGGACTGTGTGTGCTGGAACGGTGGCGAAAGTGAGTTTACTGCGAAAGCGGCAGAGGTTGGTATCCTTTCCCAGCCGAATGAAGATGTGCGCTCCTTACGCGAACTGCTGATTTATGGTCTTAAAGGCATGGCAGCATATGCTGATCATGCTGCCATGCTTGGATTTCAAAAGCAGGAAATTTATGACTACCTGATTACGGCGCTTGCTTCGACGACCAAAGAGCTTAGTGTCGAAGACATGATCGCACAGGTTCTTAAATGTGGTGAGGTTGCCGTGACCACAATGGCACTGCTCGATGAAGCAAATACCACAACCTATGGAAATCCAGAGATCTCTACCGTTAATCTTGGGGTCGGAAATAATCCTGGAATTTTAATTTCCGGACATGATCTTAAAGATATTGAAGAGTTGCTTAAGCAGACCGAGGGGACGGGTGTCGATGTCTACACTCACTGTGAGATGCTGCCGGCACATTATTATCCCGCCTTTAATAAATATGATCATTTTGTCGGAAATTACGGTAACTCCTGGTGGCACCAGGATAAAGAATTCGCCTCCTTTAACGGTCCGATTCTAATGACGACTAACTGCATTACCCCGGTCAAAGATGCTTATAGAGACCGGATTTACACCACTGGCATGGCTGGTTGGCCAGGGGTGAAGCATATTGGTGAGCGAGCAGAGGGTGGTTGTAAAGATTTTTCAGAGATTATTGAGCAGGCGAAATCCTGTGCTCCTCCTGTGGAAATTGAGACAGGTGAAATCGTTGGTGGTTTTGCTCATGCTCAGGTCATGGCTTTGGCTGATAAGGTTGTCGATGCGGTTAAAAGTGGAGCCCTTAAGCGTTTTGTTGTTATGGCTGGCTGTGATGGCCGCCATAATGAGCGAAGTTATTTTACCGATGTCGCCGAAGCGTTGCCACAGGATAGTGTTATTCTGACTGCTGGATGTGCCAAGTATCGCTATAATAAACTTAATCTTGGCGATATTGGTGGTATTCCACGGGTTCTGGATGCAGGGCAGTGTAACGATTGCTATTCCCTGGCCTATATTGCGTTGAAACTGAAGGATGTCTTTGGCGTTGAAGATATTAACGATCTCCCAATATCCTATGATATCGCCTGGTATGAGCAGAAAGCGGTTGTTGTTCTGTTGGCTCTTTTGCACCTTGGTGTGAAACATATTCGCCTTGGTCCCTCGCTGCCAGCTTTCCTTTCCCCGAACGTTGCTAAAGTGCTGGTGGATAATTTCGACATCAAACCTGTCGGTGACGTTGCTAGCGATGTTGCCGCCATTGCGGCGGGCAATTGAGCTAAAATAGCTTAATTTCAGCTACTAAAAGCGGAGAGTGCCATGTCTCTCCGCTTTTTTGTTAAAATAAAATATCACTATCCGAACAACAGGTCCCGGAGGATGTTTTATGTCATGGAGCCCGAAGAAGTATCCTTACATCAGAAAACTGACTGCTAGTTACGAACGATCCATCCGTCAGTCTCCTTTATTAAATATCGACAATCTCGTCATACCTACCCCTTATGTTAAAGATACCATCCTTGATATCGACTACGAGCATAGTTTTGTCTGGGATGAACAGGGTGAGCTGCTTGGCTATCTGCTTGTTTATACAACGCCTGATCGCAAGACGTTTCATATCTACAACCTGGTGACCAATCCTTTTGGGCGTGGCAAGGGGATTGGGTCGGCATTTCTTGCTTTTCTCTGTCATAGTGTCGACCCCGATGCAACTCTTTACCTTTATGTGTGGGAGAAGTTGCTCAGCTCCATCGATTTTTTTAAGGCCCGTGGCTTTGTCATTGATGACCTGATCGTTTTTCGCCGCATGCGTTTTCATAAAATGACTGTGTCCGCTTCCGAATTGTGTCGTATGCTCGATGCTGTCGTCCATCCTCAAGGGACAGTGGTCGAAGAGTTGTCACGAGTTCGGCATGACGTGAAAAAGTCACTGCGGGTGTTGTCAGATATGTCGGCTATTCTGTCTGTTGATAATTTTAATCAGGTTGCGGAAGATATTAACCGTGAAACGACCTCCATGCTCAACACCCTCAATATGTATGAAGATAAGGTTCATCTCACCCATAAGGTGTCGTTTAAAGAACTCATTATTGAACGGGTTATTCCATTTATTGAGGCGGTCGATAGCCGCTGTGAGGTTCGTCTTATTCTACATTCACGTATCGACCCTGTTAATTGCAGTTACCTGAGCTGTAGCCGGGCATTGATTAATATTGTTGCCAATGCTCTGGATGCCATTAAAGCGGGACACCGTCAAGGCTGTATTATTTTTAATATAGGCCAGCAGGAAGATGATGTAACCTTATCCATAACCGATAATGGTATTGGTATCTCTCCGGAACGGCTGGAGTTAGGAGATAATGGTTTGCCTGGTTTTGTCGGGTCTTCTACCAAAACAGGTGATAACCCGGGAGAGGGGGTTGGAACTCAGCAGGTTTTTGACGCCTTTGGTCATGATCATGTTGTCGTTACCAGTACTTTTGGAGAGGGGACAACGTGGCAGATTACTCTTAAAAAAAGTACCACTCGTAATACAACCTTGCTCGATGAACTGAGCACCAATTATGTCAGAATGATTAAATCGACACAGAAGTCACGCCTGACACCTACAACCAGCAGCAACGACATTACAATCTTTATCTGGCAATTACGTCAGATGGAAATCTTCAGTTATGATCTTCTTTACCACTTTAGCCGTTATAATAATATCCGCGATATTTTCCACAATATTTTACGTTATCGATTCGGTGGGGAGTCTTTTGATTTCCTTAAAGAGGAATTAGCGCGCTGTCGGATCGAAAATAACTCAATTCGCTCGTGGTTGCTCGGTATTACTCGTCGTATTAATAAGTTTGAAACCTGTATACTGCGCAATGTTCCTTTTCATCACTATCGTGATGTCTTGTTCCAGAGCTATGGGCAGGCGACTGATCGCACCATGATATTTACCCTGGACCCGGAAACCGGTCATTTTTTCGCGACCGATCGAAAATTGGCTGAACATGCAGATTTTGTCCCTTATCTTAAAAAAGATCGAGATCAACTGTTGCGCGGTGGGTTGGTTGGTGATGTACGCAATGTCGATAGTCCAATTTATTTAGGAGTCTGGTCGGTCTCCTCAGAAGATGATCTTTATAGCAAGTTCAAGCTGATTCAGGCTGGTGCAACACAGCTACTGGCCATGGGGTTAAAGCAGGAAAAGCAGGTTGCCTTTTACAATACGACTTACAACACCTACGAACAGGAAATTGATACGCTAAAAAACTTAACTCTTGGAGAAATAAGCAGGTTGCAAGAAAAAGATTTTGAGCGCTTTATCAGGCCTGCAGATGATGATATGAATGGACTGATCGCATTTGATTAAGTTTTTGTGCACATTGGCGCTGATTTGATATATTCCATTTTTTATTGGATGTTTGGCGCCATGTGTGGTTGATATGACAGGTTGCTAGATGACATGTCTGTTATGTTTTTTTGATGGAGGAATAAGTATGGGGAGCAAAGCTCTTGAAGAGGGAAGTGAACTGCAGATAGATTTCACTAAACGCGGTGGTCTGGTTCCTGCGGTGGTACAAGATGTCAAGGATGGACGCATACTGATGTTGGGCTATGTTAACGAAGCGGCATTTCAGACCACACTTGAAAAAGGAATGGCGACTTTTTGGTCAACGTCTCGCAATGAACTATGGACCAAGGGAGAAACCTCCGGCGATTTTTTGAAAATAGTTGAGATTCTTACAGATTGTGATCAGGATGCTTTGATTTATAAGGTTGAGCCGCAAGGGGCAGGGGCATGTCATACCAAAGATCCGGCAACAGGAAAGACACGTCAGACCTGCTTTTATCGTCAGCTTGATTTGGCTAGTCGAGAATTGAAACCGATATAAGGTTACTGAATTATTTGGTATGTAAAGAAAAAGCCATCTTCCTGGTCAGGAAGATGGCTTTTTGCGTCTGGGGATGAAAACTGGTTAGGCCATGGAGATCATCAGGAAGCCAACGCAGCCAGCAATCAATCCATAAATCAGCATTGGTACAACCGTTCTTTTCAGGATAAAGCCTTCGGAGCTAGCCAAACCAAGAACAGAACAGACTGCAACAATGTTGTGAATACAGGTCATGTTACCCATACCACCACCAACAGACTGCATAGCCAGAACGGTCAATTTGTCAAGACCAAGCTGGTTAGCGATAGAAGCCTGAATACCGGCAAAGGTCAGGTTGGAAACAGTATTCGAACCGGAGAAGAATGCGCCCAGCGCACCAAGATAGGCCGCCAGGAAGGACCATGCACCACCAAAGATATCAGCAAAAGCAGAACCGATAATGATGGTATTTGCCTGCGCTTCAGCGGTACCCAGTTTAAGGAGCTGAACAAAAACCAATGCACCAAGCAGAGCTAAGGCAGGGTTTTTCATTTGTTTAACTGAGTCTGTAAACGCCTGGGTAGATTTTTTTGCACTGGTTTTGAACAGGAAGAACGAAATGACTGAAATCAGAACAAATGGAATCAGGCAGGGAATATATAGTGCCTGGTAAGCAAAGCTGACTTTGGTTCCAAAGATGTTGCTCAGGCTGATGACCAGCGCTTTACTTAGACCGAAATCACCTAAAGTTCCCCAATGCAGGGTGTCGAACATAGGGGTTGAAACTTTTAATAATGCATTGATACCAAGAGGCTTGATACGGGTGATCAGCAATAAGCCAACAGTACCCCAGAGCGGGAAGGTTGCTTTGATGATTGAACCGCTTTGGGTGCTTTGCGTTGAGGTTGCTTCGTTATCCTCTTTGGCCAGGCCCCAGCCCTTAAGAGCGAAGAAAATGGAGAGAACAGTACCGATTGCACCTGCGACGACGGATGGGAATTCGTCATTAAATTGTGCTGAAATGAAGTAAGGAACAATGGTAGCTAGAATGCTCAGGTAAACAAAGACGATGTTGCGTTTAACCATTTTCCAGTTAAGGGCAAAAGTCAAGGCAATGACAGGTATAACCAGTGCTGCAACTGAGTGCATGAGGGCCGCTTTTTGACCGACAATAAGAAGTTCTGGACCAGTCAGATTAGCCCCTTTCCCAAGGCCAAACCAACCAGGTGTACCGACGGCACCAAAGTGAACAGGAACCGAGTTCATGATCAGACAGAGAATTGCAACTCTGACTGGTTGAAAACCAAGGCCCACCAGAATTGGAGCCGCGATGGCTGCAGGTGTACCAAAACCAGAAGCGCCCTCAATCAAAAAGGCGAAGGCCCAACCAATAATCATTGCTTGCGCAACCTTATTAGTAGTGATGCCATTCAGCCAGGCTCTGATGATGTCCATGGCGCCGGTGTATTCCATGGTTTTAAACAGGAAGATTGCTCCGAAAACAATGGTAATCGGAACCCAGGCGACCAGAAGGCCTTGAACAACAGTCGCATTAATCAGGTTTGCGTCCATACCGAAGTACGCAAGTTTGATAATGTACAGGATCAGAGCGACAAGTGGCAGGGCTCTGAAAGAGGGCATGTTGTTCTTCTTGGTCATCAACCAGATAAGCAGGATGATGGGAAACAAAGACATCGCTGTAGCCATTAAACAACTCCTTCACTAAGCAAAAGAAATGAGCATCGCTGGCAGTCTTCGACCCATTGAAGACAATAGCTGTGCTCTTCATAAAGAATAAAATGAAAAGTTACCAAAGGTCTGCCTGAGCAGCCTTTTATTCACTGACCTCTTTCGTGTTGGCTTAGGTGACTACTGATGTGGCAGTCAGTATTGCTAAACCTGGGTAGCCAGTTTTGATCGAACCTGCTGTGGTCAATCCTTTTCTGCTTTTATGCTTATTTATTTAAAGTCTTTTCAGTTGTTACTTCTGCAGCTGATTTAACCATTGGTTTGTTAATACTGTTATGCTGACCTGTAAAGTTATTAACCAATAGTAAAATAAAAGATTTAATGAGTATTTAATTTTAAATGGCATTAAGGTAAGTCAAATGTATTGGCTTTACCTTGTGACGCTTTTTTACAACAAGGTTGGCCTTTAAATCCAGAAGAAAATGGCTTGACCCTTATTAAAATTTTAACTATTCGAAAAATATAGGAAAAATAAATTTGCTTGACATGATTCGAGATATAACTCTATTCTAGCACGGTCTTTAAATGGTAAGACCAATTAAATTGAGAGGAGTTTTCTGTGGAAATGAATAGCTTTGCGGAACAGTTTAGCTCTATCGCCAGCCGGGTTGGAGCTGAAGTTGTTCAGGTAGGTAGCCTAACTGAGGTCATTGATTATATACGCGCTAAAGGGGATGGGGCTTGTATGTTGCCGACTTCTGCTACCCTTGAGCGCTTAGGGATTAAGCAAGCTCTTGTGGATGCACAGGTTCCTGTTGTTGATAGTGATTTCCGCAAGCTGGCCAAAGATACTCCTAATGCCATTACCAGTGCTAATTTTGCTATTAGCGACTCCGGGACGTTAGCTCTTGAGAGTACCGATGAAGATGTTCGTATGGCTACCATGTTAGCAGAAAAACATTTTGTTATTTTTGATCCGTCAAAGGCTTTACCTGATGCCGTTGCTGCTGCAACTCCAATGCGAGAATTTCACCAGCGAGATCCTAAAAATTATGTAGCTTTTATTACCGGACCTAGCCGTACTGCAGATATCGAACGGGTATTGACCATAGGTGTCCACGGTCCACGCGAACTGCATATTCTTATGATGAATGGAATTTCAAGCGATCCACTGGAATCTTAAGCACAGCAAACGGGAGAGTAGCAATGAGTCAACGGAGTAAAGAATATAAAAAGAAGATAGATACCGCCCTGCATGACAATCGTTTGCAGGACGCTCTGCATACCTTTGGTGATGCTTATGTCATTTCACGCGCGAATGCCTTCGATGGTTACGATTTTGAAGCTATGCGCAGTGAAATTGCTGAAATGAAAGATTATTCTCTTGCTAATCGCGAAGCATTACTTGCTGAATTTATCAAAAATGCGGAAGCCGCCGGAAGTAAGGTCTATATTGCCAAAGACGCTGATGATGCCAATAACTACATCATCAATCTTGCCAAGCAGCGCGGAGTAAAAAAGGTTGTAAAAAGCAAGAGTATGGTCAGCGAAGAAACTCACCTGAATAAAGCTCTCGCTGGTGCTGGTATCAGCCCACTTGAGACTGACCTCGGAGAGTGGATTATTCAGTTGGCTGACCATCGTCCAAGTCATATGGTCATGCCGGCTATACACATGTTTCGTGACCAGATTGGTGAATTGTTTTCAAAAGCGACCGGCGAACCGGAAACTGATGATATTAATGAATTAGTCAAGATTGCCCGTAAGGAACTGCGCGAAGGATACTTCGAAGCGGATATGGGCATCAGTGGCGCGAACATTCTTGTTGCCGAGACAGGTGGCATGGCTTTGGTCACCAATGAGGGTAACGCCCGCCTGGTTAGCACCATCCCTAAAATTCACGTTGCCATCAGTGGTATTGAAAAAGTTGTCCCTAAGCTTGAAGATGCTGCCCGGATAATGCGTATTTTGCCGAAAAATGCAACCGGTCAGCCAATGACATCTTATGGTACCTGGATACGTGGTGCCGTTCCCCATGCCGGGGAAGAAAAAGAGCAGCATATTGTGCTGGTCGATAATGGTCGTAGTGCCATGGCAGAAGATAAGCACTGTCAGGATGCTTTGCGTTGTATCCGTTGCGGTGCCTGCGCCAATGTTTGTCCGGTCTACCAGAGTGTCGGTGGTCATGTTTATGGCAGCATTTACATCAGTGCTATCGGCGTTATCTTGACGGCTTTTTATGAGGGCATTGATAAGGCTGCTGAACTGGTGAAAGCCTGTATTGGCTGTCGTTCCTGTGTTGCTATTTGCCCAAGCCAGATCGACCTGGAATCGATCATTCTTCATTTGCGTTCCAAAGTTGCTGAAAAAGAAGGGATCGGCTTTGTCAAGGACATGGCCTTCCGCAAGCTGATGCGTAATCGGCGCTTGTTCCATTCTATGGTTCGGGCTGCCAGCTTGCTCCAGAAACCGGTAACCGGCGGCGAAAAGACCATCCGTCATCTTCCGCTATTTTTCTCATCTTATACTGAATGGCGTACTCTGCCGACCATCGCTGAGAAGAGTCTGCGTGATCAGTTCCCAAAAATTAAACAAAACATTACCAAGCGTAACGGTAAGGTAACTCTGTTTGCTGGTTGTGGTGCTGATTTTATCTATCCAGAGCTGGGGACCTCGCTGGTAAAAGTTCTCAACTACCTGGGGGTCGAAGTTATGTTCCCTGATGAGCAGACCTGTTGCGGTATCCCTGCTCTATACTCAGGTGACCGGGAAACTATGACTGAATTGGCACAACAGAACTTGTCATGTCTGCTGGATGGAGACCCTGATTATATTTTGACTGTCTGCCCAACCTGTACCATGGCATTGCGCAAAGACTTTATTGAAGTTCTCGAAAATGATAATCGCTATGCTGCAAAAGCAGAGCAGGTTGCCAGCAAAGTTATGGATGCTTCCGCTTATATTGTTGATGTTCTTGGTGCCAAGGACGTATTCGAGAAGCTTAATGCTAAGGGAAAAGTGACTTACCATGATTCTTGCCACCTGAAGCGTGGTTCGGGCGTTTCTGAACAGCCACGTGAGTTGTTGACTGCGATGGGCAAAGAGTTGGTCGAGATGAAACGTCCGGACCGTTGTTGCGGTTTTGGCGGTTCTTACTCCTTCCTGAGTCACCCGCCAATCTCCAAGGCGATTACATCGGACAAGGCGACTGATATCGAAAGTACCGGGGCTGATACTGTTGTTATGGATTGCCCGGGTTGCAAGATTATGTTGTCAGGAGCCATGGAAAAACGGGGTGGGGCAGTGCAAGCCAAACACACGATTGAGCTGTTAGCTGAAGCTCTTGAAATTTAACTTTTCAGCTCATTGCCTTGTAAGGTGTTGTTGGCCCACAACAGACTGTAAAGAGGTTAGTAAAGATAACAAGCCGTCTGCGTCAAAGGAGTGTTGGCGCAGGCGCACCATATAAATCGGTATATCCATAAGCTTTAGTGAGGAAAGGGACGCGGATATGATTGCAAAAGATGTGTTAGCAAAGTTCAAATCTATTGTTGGTGAAGAAGATTACTGGGATCAGCCCACCGATCTGGCGTTATACAGCTTTGATTCTTCTGTTGAAAACCCGGTTCTTCCCGACGTTGTTGTGCGTCCTGAATCCACTGATGAAGTCGCTGCTGTATGTAAGCTTTGCAGTGATAACGATATTCCTTTGATTACCCGCGGTTCCGGTACCAATCTGGCTGGTTCAACTATCCCTGTCGCAGGTGGTTGTGTTTTGCTGATGAACAAGATGACAAAAATTCTTGAGATCAACACCGATGATATGTATGCCGTCGTCCAGCCAGGCTGCAATACTCTTGAGTTTGCAAACGCTGTAACTGCTGCCGGCCTTTTTTATCCCCCCGATCCAGGCTCTCAGAAAATGTCGACCATTGGCGGCAATATTGCTGAAAATGCTGGTGGTCTGCGTGGTCTTAAATATGGTGTTACCAAGGATTACGTGATGGGTGTTACCTTCTGTGATATGGAAGGTAATGTTGTCAAGGGTGGCGGTAAAACCGTCAAGCTGTGTACTGGGTTCAATCTGACCGGCCTGATGTCTCAGTCTGAGGGGCAGCTTGGAATTATTACCGAGTGTATTTTGAAAATTGTTCCACCACCAAAAGCCAGCAAAGCAATGTTGATTGCATTTGATGATATTATCGATGCGGGTAATACGGTTTCGGGTATTATTCGTGGCCACGTTTTACCCGCGACTATGGAGTTGATGGATAACTACACCATCAATGTTGTTCATGAAGCAACCGGTACTCCATTGCCTACTGATGCTGCAGCCATGCTGTTGATTGAGGTTGATGGTCATCCGGCCGTGGTTGAAGATGAATATGCCATCGTCCAAAAGGTGTGCGAAGAAAACAACGGTAAAATTACCTTAGCTAATACCGCTGAAGAGCGCGCGGCCCTGTGGGAAGGTCGGCGCCTGTCATTGTCTTCCCTGGCTCGTCTGCGTCCAACCATGGTGCTGGAAGATGCAACGGTTCCACGTACCAAGATTCCAGATTTCCTCAAGGCCCTTGACGCTATCAAGGAAAAACATGGTCTGATGATCGGTACTTTCGGTCATGCCGGTGATGGCAACCTGCATCCAACCATTCTTTGCGATAAGCGCGACGAAGATGAAATGAAGCGCGTTCACGCTGGCGTTGCTGAAATGTTTGACGCTGCTTTATCTCTGGGTGGTACTTGCTCAGGTGAGCATGGTATTGGCCTGGCCAAGCAAGCGTTTATGGTTGATGAAGTTGGTCAAGGCACGATTAACTACATGAAGTCGATCAAGCGCGGTGTCGATCCCAAGAATCTTTTGAACCCTCATAAGCAGGGCCTGTAAGGAGTTCAAAAATGGCTAAAAGTGCAGTAGAAAGTTGTGCTCGCGAACTGAAAGAACTGGAAGAGATTCTGATTCAATGCTGTCGCTGTGGCACCTGTCAATCTGTTTGTCCTCTGTATAAAAAAGATAGCAATGAGTCTGCCGTGGCACGTGGCAAGATCTATATGATCGAGGCTCTTATGGAGGGTAAGCTTGAGAAGGTCGAAGAAATTTTCAAGTATGTCGATTACTGTATCCTGTGTGGCCGGTGTAAAAATAACTGTCCATCAGGGGTAAAGACTGACGAGATCTTCCTGAAGGCGAAAAGCATTCTGCGTAAGGTGAAAAAGATGCCAGCCTGGCAGAAGGTCGCTTTAAAAGTCGCCATGGGCCATCCTAAATTATTGGCGACCATGAGCCCGATGTTTCATATGGGTTTACGGATTGGAACCAAGAAAATCGAAGATGGTGTCTATAAGCCATATGATGTTTTTGGCGGTATTATCGGTGATATGACCAAACGTCATGTTGTTGATATGCCAGCAAAAGCTCTCACCAGTATGTATGGTGGCTTTAATCAGGCTAAAAATGAAAAGCATCGGGTTATCTTTTACCCCGGTTGTGCCTCCACCCTGATCTATGTTCATTGGGGTGTGGCTATTATTGAAACCTTAATGCATCATGGTGTATCTGTCTATGTTCCTGAAACCAACAAGTGCTGTGGTATCCCATCGGCTACCATGGGTGAGCTTGGTATCTATCGTGATCAGGTCAATGACAATTTCGACTATTTTGACTCGATCACTGACGCTGACACCATTTTAATGTGTTGCCCAACCTGTGAGTATGGCCTTGGTGCTCTGGGCGAAAAAGAAACTGGCCGCACACGTGGTAAGCAGGTTATGGATGTCGTGTTGTATATGGCCGAGGTTCTCAAGGTAAAGGTCGATAAGAAAGTGAAGCTGCCCGGAACCACCACCTTGCATGTTCCTTGTCACTATAAAAATGGCAAAGAAGGAGTGCTTAAGCAGTTCATTAAAGATACTTTTGAGACCGAGTACCATGATCTTGCCAACCAGAGTTGTTGTGGTTTTGGCGGAACGTTCTCGCTTAAAAACTATCCTCATACCAAGGAAATTGGTAAGAAGAAAGCAACTGAAATCAGAGATCGTGGTTTCAATAACCTGTTTACTGCCTGCCCCGGTTGCGCTATGAACTTGACCGATGCAAACATGACTGAAGGCAATAAGTTGCAGACATCGCATCCGATTGTCGAATATTATGCCCAGGTTGTTAAACCTCAAAAAGAAGGTAAAGTTGCCTGATCTTGGTAACTGATATAAGGCAAATAAAAAACCCCGGCTTTCACGCTGGGGTTTTTTATTTGCTCTTTTTCTAAATATTATTGCTAAAAGATTAGGCTAGAAACCAAAAAAGCCGTTTGCGGATGTAAACGAATCAACAGCCACAACCGCAATTATGGCAGACTTTTCGATGGGCGCTGTCGGGGATAATTGTTTCCGGGGCAAAGGCAAGTTTGCTTATGCCACGACGAATGTCTTCGAGCAGGTCACAGTTACGGCTTTCACCAATAATATGGCCCAGGCAATACTGGCTGGTGCCAGGTGCTGTAGAGCGTAACTTGACCGCATTCAGCAGGTCGCCATAGCCTCTAACTGAAACTGAAGCGTCCTGTACTTCCTGGTAATCAATTTGGACCGCAGCGCTGCTGTATTCCTCACCAAGTTTCTTCGTCAAATCTGCTATGGCGACAGGATCTACGGAATAGGTCCAGGTTGTTGTAAAATCTCGTTGATAAAGTGTCACGTATATAATTGTCATATCTACCCCTTATGATAATTCATTGCTGCTTCTAAGTATGCTTTACGCTTGATAGTGATAGTGATAGTTGATCTGCCGTAAGGCTGTCAATTGTTCGATCTTTTAAGCGGTGGAATTTTATTCTTAAAGGGTAGCCTTTTTGTTGTCGCAGGTTCGTCATCTTTGCTATCTTCGTACCTGATTGCCAACCGACAGGATGAGATTTATGTCTGAAGAATATGGACAGCGGTTACCACCACAGAATCTGGAAGCAGAAATGTCTGTTTTGGGTGGGGTGCTGTTAGAAAATGAAGCATTGAGCCGGGCCTTGGAGTTTCTGACGCCCGATGATTTTTATCGTGAAAGTCACCGAAAAATATTTCATGCATTGATTGCTCTGGCAGATAAAAGTGAACCGGCTGACCTGATTACTTTGACTGCTCAACTTAAAGATCGGGGGGAACTCGAAGATGTCGGCGGCAGCTCTTACATTGCGACGCTGGTCGATTATGTTCCAACCGCAGCTAATATCAGCTATTACTGTAAGCTGGTTAAAGAGAAATCTGTTGCGCGTAAGCTGATAGAAGTATCTACCGAAATCGCGACCCGTGGTTATGAAGGGGGCGATATGGAAGATATTCTTGATCAGGCCGAAAAATCGATTTTTGAAATTTCCGAAAATCGGATCAGGCCAACCTATTATCCGGTACGCGACATTTTAAAAGATACCTTCAAAGCGATTGAAGAGCTTTATGAGCGTAAAGAATTGGTTACCGGTGTACCTACTGGTTACCATGATATGGATAAAATGACGGCAGGTTTGCAGCCAAGTGATTTAATTATTTTGGCGGGTCGTCCTTCCATGGGGAAAACCGCCTTTGCGCTCAACTTGCTGGAAAATGCCACGACCAATCCAGATAAACCTGTTTCTGCCGTTATTTTTTCTCTGGAGATGAGTAAAGAGCAGTTGGTTAACCGGCTATTGTGTTCTATTGCCAGGGTTGACGCTGGTCGTTTACGGACTGGTCATTTGGGCGAGTCTGACTGGCCTAAGCTGACGATGGCCGCGGGAACCTTGAGTGAAGCAAGAATTTTTATCGATGATACCCCCGCGATTACGGTTATGGAGCTGCGCTCTAAAGCCCGGCGACTGAAAGCCGAACATGACCTTGGTTTAATTATCGTCGATTACCTGCAGTTGATGCGGGGAAGCAACCCTGAAAGTCGGCAGCAGGAAATTTCAGAAATCTCCCGGTCGCTAAAGGCTTTGGCTAAGGAGATAAACGTTCCGGTTATTGCGCTGTCTCAGCTCAACCGTTCCCTGGAAAGTCGTACCGATAAACGGCCGATGATGGCTGACTTGCGGGAATCTGGTGCGATTGAGCAGGATGCCGATATTATCATGTTTGTTTATCGCGATGCTGTTTATTGTGACGCGTGTAAAAGACGTGACGGGTCATGTGACCAAGGGCATGATAAGGATGCTGAAATTATTATTGGCAAGCAGCGGAATGGCGCGATTGGTACGGTTAATCTGACTTTTCGTGGTGAGTTTACCCGGTTTGAAAATCGGTCAGACAGGGAAGAGGATTACTGATGCCCCGCCTGGGGCATCAGATTTAATAGCTCAAATTTCAGATTTCAAATAGCAATGGTATGGAGCTTTTATTCCGAACCATTGCCACGTTTGACATCAATCTCGAGGGTGTTGATCTTTTTGCGCAAGGTATTGCGGTTGATGCCAAGAATTTCAGCCGTCCGCACCTGGTTTCCTTTGGCTTTTTTTAACACAATATTAATCAGTGGTCGTTCGACCTGGTGCAAAACCATTTCGTAGAGATTATTCATTTCCAGCAGGTTCATCTGTGCCAGTGAATTTTCCAGTTTGCGTGATACCAATGCTTCGAGCGACTCGTCTTGACTCGGGATATTGTCTTCCCCTTCTTGAAGGCCCGGGAAATCTGCAGGAGTCAGGACATGATTCGGACTGAGCAAGGCGGCGCGCTTAATAACATTTTCAAGTTCGCGGACATTGCCTGGCCAGTTGTAGTTCTTTAGTTTCGTGGTCGCCTCAGGACTGCATTCCATGACTTCGATACCAAGGTCTTGCTTAGCCCGCTGAAGAAAAAAGTCGACCAGCATCGGGATGTCGTCTTTACGTTCACGTAAAGCAGGCAGGCTGATCGGTACGACATTCAGCCGGTAGTAGAGGTCTTCGCGAAACTTTTTTTCTTTTACCATGTCAGCGATATTCTGATTTGTTGCCGCGACAATACGGACATCAACCTTAATGGTTTGACTGCCGCCGGTTCGGGTGATCTCTTTTTCCTGTAACACCCGCAATAGTTTGGCTTGCAGATCTAGAGGCATGTCGCCAATCTCATCAAGAAACAGGGTGCCGCTTTCTGCTTGCTCGAACTTACCGCTTTTACGGTCCGTTGCTCCGGTGAATGCACCACGCTCATGACCGAATAACTCATTTTCAAGTAACTCATGAGGAATGGCGGCGCAGTTAATAGCAATGAACGGTTTGCCGATTCGTTTACTGTTTATGTGGATGGCGCGAGCAATGAGCTCTTTACCGGTACCGCTCTCACCTGTAACGAGAACAGTAACGTCCGATTCAGCAACCCGCCCCAGTGTTTTGTAAACTTCTTGCATCGGTTGGCTGTTACCAATAATGGAGCGACCAAAGCTGAACTGTCCTTGCAGTTCCTCTTTAAGCTGGTCGATTTGCTCCGTAACTTCTGCGGCTTTTGTGGCTTTTAGGATGATCGCATCAAGAGCAGCAAGGTCAAAAGGCTTGGTCAGGTAATCATAAGCACCATTTTTCATTGCGGTAACAGCGTGCTCCATTGTTGCTTCTGCTGTCATGATGACGACAAGCGTATCCGGATGCTCAATACGAAACTGCTTGAGCAGATCCAGGCCTTGAATGCCTGGCATTTTGATGTCGAGAACGGCCAGGTCATATTCTGTACGCCGGGCCATATTGCGTGCCTGGGCTCCATCTTCAGCAAGGTCTACTATAAAGCCTTGTTTTTTTAACGCCTTTGATAATACCCAACGGATACTTTCTTCATCATCAGCAACAAGAATGCGCTTTATTGCCATTCAATTTTCCTCATTTCAAAAATAATGTATTACGGTCAATAACTGATCGGTTAAAAAAACACTTCCTCACACAAGCTGTAATTGTCGGGCCTGTTGAGAGTCTGCTGCATATGCACGTTACTATTAAAACATCAGGACGGTATTTACGTTACAAGCGATTATTGAACAGCGGTAAAGAGACCTGAACGGTGGTACCGCCTTCAGGGCGCTGTTCAAAATGTAACATTCCTCCATGGTTTGATACTATTTTTTGACAGATTGGCAGGCCAAGGCCGTTTCCTCCGGTTTTAGTTGTGTAAAACGGGGTGAAAATCTGTTCAATTTCTTCCTGACTGATGCCCGGCCCCTGGTCGCTGATACAGATAAGAACCATTGGGGTAGGCCGAACACCGGGTAAGGATAGATGATATTCAGCATCGATGCGGCTTTCAAGGAAAATTTCAGTATTATCTTCAGTTGCTTCACAGGCATTTTTCAATAAATTGAGAAACAGTCTGGTCAGTAAGTCGGGATCGCCAGGAATTTCAGGGATGCTGGGATCGAGTTGCCACTTAAAATTAATCCCTCGAGTCGCACTGGAATTTTTTTGAACATTTATGATCTCATCAAGAAGCTGATTCAGATTGACGGTTTGAAAGCACGCTTTGCGAGGGTTCGCCAAATCTAAAAGCTCTTCAATAATACGATTGACACGTTCTGCTTCCCGAATAATCAGATGGGTATATTCGTGGAGTTCTTCGTTTCCGTCCAACTCCATTTGCAATAGTTGCGCAGATCCTTTAATTCCGCCAAGGGGGTTTTTAATTTCGTGAGCAAGGCCAGCTGCCATGGTTCCCACCATAGTAAGCCGATCCGCATGGCGGACTGCTTCTTCTAGAGATCTGACCTGGGTTAAGTCGTGAAGAATTATAACCGCTCCCTGCTGCGGGCCGGGAGTTGAAAATATTGGCGAAACAGTGACACTTACAGGGCGCGCTTTGCGACTTCCTGCAGGTTTAAGACTGACGGTTTCGTGGTCTGAAATGGAACGCCCCTCATCAAGGACCTTACGGGTCATATAGCATAAGGTTTCCTGCCAATCGAAACATTCAAAAAAAGATTTACCCAGGCTGCTTTTTTCCGACCTGCCAGTGAAGCTTTGGGCAGAGGGATTGATCAGATTGATATTGCCCTGCTGATCGACACCAATGACAGCATCATCAATGTTTTCCAGAATCATAGCATATTCTTGCGGGGTTAATTTTTTAGACTTGGTCATTCTCTTCGCTCGCCTGGTTAAAAAAGCTCGTTGTCAATTCGATAGCCTGGGCTAAATTGTCAATTTTTTGCAATGTAGCACGATAGTGACTGGCATCCTGCAGGCCACGAGCATACCAGCACAAATGTTTGCGCATATCGAGCAGGGTTTTCTTTTCACCGAACAGGTCGTGATACATCTCTATATGCCGTAACGCAACTGCTAACTTTTCAAGCGGTTCAGGCTGTTTGTTCGGTCGATTGGATAGAGCGTTGTTTATCTGAGCAATCAACCAGGGGTTTCCATATCCACCACGACCAATCATGACTCCATCGCATCCGCTAATTTTAAACATTTTTAGAGCGTCATCCGGAGTGATAATGTCCCCACTTCCAAACACTGGTATATTTATGCTTTGTTTTAGCTCTGCGATATGTTGCCAATTGGAGTGTCCGGAAAATCCCTGACTTTTTGTTCTGGGATGTAGGGTGATAGCGTCAATTCCCTCTTCTTGGGCGATGTGGCCAATATTTAGAAAGTTGAGAGACTCTTCGTCCCATCCTGAACGTATCTTGATGGTCAGTGGCCCTGGGTAAGCGTGGCGTACAGCAGCGCATATTTTAGCAACCGTCTGGGGTGTTTTTAGTAGGGCGCTTCCGGCACCGCTGCGAATGACCTTTTTGACCGGGCAGCCCATGTTGATGTCGAGCAGGGCGCCGGCCTCTGCGACAATGGCAGCACCTTGGGCGAGAACGTCAGGATCGTCGCCAAAAAGCTGGATTCCAAGGGGGGCTTCGTCTGGATGGGTGCGAAGTAATTCGATGGTTTTTTTGCCGTCGCGGATCAGTCCGTTGGCGCTGACCATCTCCGAGAAAACCAGGCCGGTACCGAATGCTTTCATGATCCTGCGGTAAGGCAGGTTGGTAATGCCGGCCATGGGGGCAAGGATAATGGGGGTTTCGAGGGGCAGTGAGCCTATTTTAGTTTGTTTGATTTGCATAAGAATTAGGCATTCTATCAACATCTGAGTAGAGAGCAAGTAAAAATTAGAGCAGGTCTTGACCTCTATGCGTTTTATGGTATTTAATATATTTGAATAGAACGTGTTGATTGAGTCTTGACAATTTTTCTTCACGCTGGTAGAACGATATTTGGAAAATAAAGAGATGGAAGGTTTTTATAGTGCAAATATAGGGTTAATTAAGCGGTCGCACAATTTTGCTCTGCATGAAAATAAAAAACTGTTCGGGCGGTCAGTATGTTATTTGCGGGGTGGAAGAGGCTGTTATTTTCTCAATGTATTGTAGAATCTAAAATGTGACTTTGAAACCTTGCGACGGTTTCAACACCTATTTGTAAAGGAGAGAGCATATGTCCACTTTAAAAGATGTCCTAAGACAGAAGATTGCCGAGCATCGTCCCCGTACTACCCGACTGATGAAGGAATATGCTGATGTCAGTCTGGGCGAAGTAACCATTGGGCAAGCTATCGGTGGTGCTCGTGGTATTAAGAGTCTGGTGACTGATATCTCTTATCTGGATCCTATGGAAGGTATCCGTTTCCGTGGCAAGACCATTCCTGAAACATTTGAGGCGTTGCCTAAGGTCCCTGGTAGTGAATATCCTTATGTTGAGGGTTTCTGGTGGATGCTTTTAACTGGCGACGTTCCGACTATGGAGCAGGTGCTTGAGGTTGTTGAAGACTGGAAAAAGCGCTCAGCTCTTCCTGCATATGTTGTCGATGTGCTTAGAGCGATGCCACGTGATTCTCATCCAATGGCTATGTTCTCATCAGCGATTCTTGCTATGCAACGGGATTCCGTCTTTGGCGCTACATATTCCGCTGGTAAGTTTAATAAAATGACTTGCTGGGAAGATATGTACGAAGATGCCAGTAATCTGATGGCTAAGTTACCAGCCGTTGGTGCTTATATCTATCGTATGAAATACAAGGGCGATACCCATATTGACCCTGATCCAGAGCTTGACCTGGGTGCCAACTTTGCCCGTATGATGGGTATTGATGCTCCTTATGATGATGTTGCACGGATGTACTTTATTATTCACTCTGATCATGAGTCTGGTAACGTTTCTGCTCACGCTACTCACCTTGTCGCTTCTGCTCTGTCCGATGCTTACTACTCATATAGTGCTGGAATTAATGGCCTGGCTGGTCCTTTACACGGTTTGGCCAATGAAGAAGTTCTGCGCTGGACGCAAAATTTCATGATGCGCCTCGGTGGTGAAGTGCCAACCGAAGAAAAGCTTAAAGAGGCTTTGTGGGCAACTCTGAACAGTGGGCAAGTTATCCCTGGTTATGGTCATGCTGTTTTACGTAAGACTGATCCACGTTACACTTCTCAGCGTGAATTTTGCCTTAAGACTCCAGGTCTGAAAGATTATCCACTATTTAAATTAGTTAGCATGCTTTTCGATGTCGCCCCTGGAGTTTTGCAGGAGCATGGTAAGGCTAAAAATCCATGGCCTAATGTTGATGCCCAGTCTGGTGTTATTCAATGGTACTATGGCGTTACTCAGTATGAATTCTACACGGTTCTGTTTGGTATCGGTCGCGCTCTTGGTTGCCTTGCTAACATTACCTGGGACCGCGCTCTTGGTTATGGTATTGAGCGGCCGAAGTCTGTTACTACTGCCATGCTCGAGGATGTTGCTGGTATCAAGTAAACAAATAAGTACTTTTTTGACAGACAAAAATGTTATTACAGGGAGCCCTTGTGGCTCCCTTTTTTTGTCTTATTGCATTTCCTGACGGTTCGTTTTAAGCTTTCGGTTGGATCTTCAAGTATAGGTGTTTTTTTAAGGAGAAGAAAAATGAAATGTGTCACAAAGAAATTACTGTTGCTATGCCTGTTCGCGGTTGCCTTGCAAGGCTGTGCAACGAATACTACCCATCAAAATACTAAAAAGGGGGCTGGTATTGGCGCCATTGTCGGTGCCTTATCTGGAGCCCTTATCGGCTACCATAACGATCATTCTGGTGGCGCGTTAAGAGGAGCCTTAATTGGTGGTGCTGCAGGAGGTGCCATTGGGGCCGGAACTGGTGCTTACATGGATAAGCAGCAGACTGAGTTTGAACAGCAGCTTGCAGCAGAACAAGCTCAACACCAGATTGCTATTGAGCGTCAACAGAATGAAATCCTCAAACTGACCATGAATAGTGAGGTGTCTTTCGACTTTAATTCTGCCAGTCTAAAATCAACCTTTTACTCAGCGTTAAACAAGATAGCTGACATTATGGTTCGCTATCCAGAGACCCAAATTCTGGTTGTTGGGCATACCGATAGTGTTGGTTCAGAGCAGTATAATTTGGGCTTGTCACTGCGGCGTGCGAATGCAGTGGCTGATTACTTGATTAGTCATGGTGTTTCGAGTTCTCGCTTGGGAACCGAAGGGCATGGAGAGCTGGAACCATTGGCGACTAACTCAACCGCTGATGGGCGAGCTAGAAATCGTCGGGTTGAAGTCTTTGTTGTTCCTGCATCGGGAGCAGGTCAGTAAGTTACTCGGCAGTTAAAAGATTAGTCGATATGCAATGCAAAAGGAGCAGGGCGTTTACCACTCTGCTCCTTTTTGTTTTATTTTTTCTCTTTTTCTTTGCGGGTTGCATAGATCAAGAGTTTCTGGTCTGTATAACTTTCAATCTCACCGGCAAAGGATTCTATTTTAAAGAAGTCATGAATTTTGGCTGGTGCATCCATAAAGAATTTATTCAATTCCTGAGCTTGAGTGCGATTCAGGCCGGCAGTTTTAAGCCATTCCTGAAAGTCATGAGTTTTAGGAATAATTTGTATGTCCTGTAGGATGAGCTCAGCATCTTCTACCATCTGCTTCCAGTCCTGCTCACTATAGGCTTTAATGTGCGTAGGGTTACGCATTTTTTCCATGGTTTGGAAAAAATCGGCAATTTCAGGGTCGGCAGGTAGCAGCGTGTCAATGATAGCCATGCGACCTCCGCGCCTTAGCACACGATGAAATTCGCGTAACGCACGTGGAACATCCGGGAAGTGGTGTGAAGCAATGCGGCAGGTTAACAGGGTGAAAGACCCGGCCGGGAAGGGAAGGTCTTCTGCATCTGCTTCACGAAAAATGACGTTATCAACACTGCCTTCTTCAGCAATGTGTTCTTGTGCTTTTTTCAGCATCTGCATGGTCAAGTCGGAGGCAACCACTTGACGGACCATCGGTGCAAAGAACAAAGCCATGTGACCACCGGCACAAGCGACATCCAGCATGTTGTCTTCTGGAGTTGGCTTGAGCAATCTGGCTGCTTCTTCCAGGTCTTTTCCGCCGGCAAAATGGGTTGCTTCGACATATGCTGTCGCCGTTTTACCAAATTGCTCGCGAACCTGATTTTTAAACTTTTTATCCATTCATCGCACCTCAAGAGTTTCTTCAGGTTATCATACCTCAATCTTAATATGGAACGATTGCTAGTATTTATCTCGTTGTCTTACTTCGGGTACAGGGTCATTATACATTTAAAAAATAAATGTTTTGGCAAAATTTTACCTTTACAGTATTTTTTTCTGCTAGCCCTATTGTCAAGGGGTTGATACAAAAAAACACTAAATATTATCCTGCTCTATGGCGTTTTGCCTGGAGTTCGTTCAATGTTTATAATTTAGCTGAATAGCCAAGAATTGAATATATAAGGAGTTTTTATGCAAAAATACAAGGTAGGCCCGGAAACAGCCCGAATGATTCAGTTGGGGCACCCCTGGGTTATTGCCGATCGTTTTACAAAAAAATGGTCTGGAGGGCACGCTGGTGATTTAATTACTTTAACCGATGAGCGCAATACCCCGTTGGCGACAGCGCTTTATGACCCTGCCGATCGTATTGTCGCAAGGATTCTTGGTCGCGATGCTATTTCGTCAATGACCAAGTGGTTGAGACAAAAGTTTCAACAGGCACAGGAATTACGTTCTCATGCTTTTCTTACCGATACCGATGTCTTCCGCCTGGTCAATGGCGAGGGAGATGGGTTGCCGGGAATTACGGTCGATCGCTATGGTGATTACCTGATGTTGCAGCTCTACACGGCCGCGTGGGATCGCTACCTTGGGGAGATTCAGACCGCATTGATCGATGTTTTTTCCTGCCGTGGAATCTACCGCAAACTACGTCCTCAGGAGACACGTGCCCTGGAAGCCAAAAGTAAAAATAAACAATACAGTCGGCTGATTCATGGTGAGAAGGCCCCTGTGCCACTGATTGTTAAGGAAAATGGGCTGAGTTACCTGGTTGATTTACGGGAGGGATTAAATACTGGTATCTTCCCCGATCAACGACGTAACCGTAATGAATTGATGGCGCGAGTAAAGGGCAAGACTTTTCTCAATTTGTTTGCTTTTACCGGAGCTTTTTCCGTGGCTGCTGCAAGTGCTGGTGCCGCACGTGTGACGAGTGTTGACGTGTCTAAAAAATATCTTGATGTGGCACAAAAGAATTTTACCCTGAATAATATTGATCCAGAGAATCATGAGTTTATTGTCGCTGATGTGTTTGCGACGCTGGCCCGCATGGAAAAAGAAAAACAGACCTTTGATATCATCCTGTTTGATCCACCTTCTTTTTCCACCACCAAGAAGAGTCGCTTTTCAACTCAGGGTGGTACTGCAAAATTGGTGGCCGCTACGCTGCCGTTGTTAAAAACGGGTGGGCTTTTGATGAGTTCATCTAATCACCAGAAGGTCAGCCAGGAAGATTATCTGAAGGAACTTCGTAAGGGAGCAGTGCAACAAAAAGCCCAGTTGAAAACAATTTTTGTCTCTGGTCAACCGGAAGATTTCCCTTGTGATGTCTCTTTCCCGGAAGGACGCTACCTGAAATTTGTTACCAGTGTGAAAGCCTCCTAGTGGTTATTGCCGTCATTGTGTTGAGTTAGATAAATAATGCGCTACCTTAATAAAACAACTGGATTAATTCTGATCGGTCTGCTCTTGGTGATTACCGCCGTCTGGTCATCTGCGCAGTGGGCCTATTATGATGCGGTCGACACGCAAGTGGACACAGGTCAGGCGCGGGTAACTTTGTATATCCGTTCTTTACGTGCCGCCTTAAGTCGCTACGCCTACTTGCCTTTTGTTTTGTCGCGCAGTAATGAGGTGCGCGATCTTCTCTCAGGTGGGGGGAGCATTGATGGCACTAATTATTACCTTGAGTCGCTTAACCTTGAGGCTGGTTCTGAAGCTCTTTACGTTATGGATGATGAAGGTAATACCCTGGCGGCCAGCAATTGGCGCGATCCGTTGACCTATGCCGGACAGAATTATGGTTTTCGGCCCTATTTCCTGTCGGCTCGGGCCGGTCATCGTGGCTGGTATTTTGGTATCGGTGCCACGACTGGCCATCCAGGTTATTTTATGTCCTACCCGGTTGTCCTGGAGGATAATTTTGCCGGAGCTGTGGTGGTAAAAGTCGACCTTGCCCCACTGCAGGATGATTGGCATGAAGGGGGGGAGACGGTTCTCGTTTCCGACATTAATGGGGTGGTATTTTTATCCAGTCGTAATGACTGGCGCTACCGGACGTTAGCGCCATTAAACGAGAGTCAGGTTGATCATATCCTGGCGACTAAGCAATATGGGAACCAGGATTTATCTCTGCTGCCACTGACTCCGTTTCAAGAGTTGGGTGTCGGTCAGCAAATCGTTCGTCTGGGCAGGAAAAATTATCTTATCCTGTCGCGTGAGGTTGCTGAAAGAGGATGGCATATTCACCAGCTGTTGCCTCTTGCTGCCGCAGAGGAACGGCGCAGGTCTGTGCTGGTTATTGGGACTGTTTTATCGTTATTGTTTGTAGCCACAGGAATGTATTTGCGTGAGCGCAGACAGAAGCAGCGGTCACGCATCAAGGCTCAGGAAGCCGAAGCAATGCGTGAAGTCAATGTCCGCTTACAGGCCGAAATAGATGAGCGGGTAAAAACAGAAAAAGTCCTGCGCGATACTCAGAATGAATTGGTTCAAACCGGAAAACTTGCCGCATTAGGGCATATGGCGGCAGGGATTGTTCATGAGTTGAATCAACCTATATCTGCCATTCGCACCCACGCTGCGAGCTGTCGCCTATTGCTTGACCGGGAACAGCCGGAAAAAGCGCGGGAGACGATGGCTTCGATAACCAGAATAACTGATCACATGGCGTCAATTACCAGTCAGTTGAAATCATTTGCGCATAAATCACCAAAGCTTAAAGAGAAAGTATGTTTGCAGGACTGTTTTGAAGATGTTGCCCTGGTGGTTCAACCTCTGCTGAATGAGCACGATATCAAGATCGATAAGCAATGTACCGAACAGCCACTGATCATTTATGCAGAACGGGGTAAGATTAAACAGGTTTTGGTTAACCTTATCACTAACGCGGTTGACGCCATGCGTGGGAGGAATGATAAATTGCTTGTTGTGGCCATGCGGGCCGAAGACCAGAATGCGATCATCAGCGTAAGGGATAGCGGGCCAGGCATTGGTCGTGATGTTATGGATGAAATTTTTACCCCCTTTGTCACGACCAAGGATGTGGGTGAGGGGCTGGGGCTTGGTTTGTCAATTACTTATCGGATAATTTCTGATCTGGGGGGGACGATAAAAGCAAATAATCCCAGTGGTGGTGGGGCGTGTATGCGGGTCACAATACCAATGGCCAGTGAAGGGTAATGAGTTATGAATTTAAAATCTGAACAGCACTTATTTCTGGTCGATGACGATAACGAAATGCGCGCAGCGACTGCTCAGTGGTTAGAGCTTTGTGATTACACCGTACATAGCTACGCCGATGCCAGAAGCGCTCTGGCTCAGATTCCGGAGGATTTTTGTGGCGTCATTGTCTCTGATCTGCGTATGCCGAAAATGGATGGTATGGAATTTTTGGCCAGTATCAATGCCCTTGATGCGGACATTCCTTTTGTGCTGATAACTGCCCATGGTGACGTAGAAATGGCAGTTCAGGCAATGCGTGCTGGTGCTTATGATTTTATTGAAAAGCCTTTTGAGCCCGAACGCTTGCTTGAGGTGGTTAAACGTGCCAGCGAAAAACGCCAACTGGTTATGGAGAATCGCTCATTACGCCAGGAATTGGCAAAAGGTGAAGGGGATATTGAGCATAAGCTGATTGGAAACAGTGACGCTGTACGGCGGTTACGGGACGAGATTATGGACATCGCAGCGACCGATGCGCCAGTTCTCATCATGGGAGAAACCGGCACTGGCAAAGAAATTGTTGCCCGCTGTTTGCATGAATTTGGAGCGCGTAGTTCCGGGCGCTTTGTTGCTGTCAATTGTGGTGCTGTTCCAGAAACGGTTTTCGAATCAGAATTATTTGGCCATGAAAAAGGTGCGTTTACCGGGGCGGATCAGCGTCGTATCGGGCGCTTTGAATACGCAGATCAGGGGACCCTGTTTTTAGATGAAATAGGCAGTATGCCTTTCGCTCTACAGGTGAAGGTTTTACGTGCCCTGCAGGAGCGTGAAATAACGCGAATTGGCAGCAATGAGCCAAAACCGATAGATTTACGCCTTGTCAGCGCCGCCAATCATGACTTATTGGCGGAGTGTAGTGCCGGTAATTTTCGGGAAGATTTATATTATCGTATTAATGTTGTTGAGTTACGTGTACCGCCACTGCGCAAGCGCAAAGAAGACATTCCGATTTTGTTCGACTATTTTACCGTTTTAGCCGCTGCTGAATATGGTCGCCCTGAAGTCTCTTTGAGTAGCAAGGACCTTGGTTTGCTATTAGCTCATGAATGGCCTGGAAACATTCGTGAGCTAAAAAACATTGCTGAACGTTTTGTTCTTTCTTCGCAACCTTTAGAGCAGCGCCTTGCTGCTATTTTGCCACAACCGCTGCGGGAAGGTAGGGCAAGTACCTCTTCGTCCCTGCAAGATCAGCTTCGCCAACATGAACGACTCTTGCTGGAACAGGCTTTAAGCCGTTCTAACGGCGATATTCAGGCGGTTATGGACGAGTTGGAAATACCGCGCCGGACCTTGAATGAAAAAATGTCGCGTTATGGTCTTGAGCGTAAGGACTTTCTCTAATCGCCTGACGGCTTTTAAGGCCCAAGGCAAACAATCTAAATGGTCTGGCAGTCGATTCATGTTTAGTGCGATGGTCTCCTAACCCTTTTTTCCCTATCGGCAAGATCTTGCCGATGGGGCCCCGATCATAAGCAAAAACTTGCCGGAATCCTCCTTTTATATTAGGTAAAACCCTGTATTAAACGCATTTTCTGAACTGGCACACCCTTTGTAATGGATAATTCCAGGATCTACCTCAAAGGGGAGTGGTCACACCTTACTGCCACGGTCTTAAGGTTCTTTTACGACATCTTCAGGTGTCTTCTCCCTCATCCTTTTGTGATCCCAGCTAACAACGCATATAGCGAAGCAACTCTCACATTATTTGTGTGCTTGTTGCAGACACTTTAAACCGCGCGCGCAGCGTGCATTAGCCCTAGCTTCAATTGGATTAAGGAGAAAAGTATGAAACGTTTTCTGTCAACGCTCGTTATCCTGATGGTTCTGGTTCCGACCCTTGCTGTCGCTGCCAACTATCGTTTTGTTTCGGGTCCTCAGGGAGGTAACTGGTTTGTTCTGGGTGGCGCAATCAGTTCTTATTTCAGTAAAGCTGATATGAACACTTCCAGTTCCACGGGTGGCGGCGTTTCCAACGTTGTCAATGTCGACCGTAAAAAAGCGGATCTTGGCTTCACCGTTGGCTCTTTGCTTGGTGCCGCTACCAAAGGTAAGGGTAAATTCAAGAAGCCGGTAGAAAATGCCGTATTGCTAGCGAATCTCTATCCACAAATCACCTACTTTATTGCTCGTAAAGATTTTGTCGAAGAGAACAATATCAAAACTCTGAAGGACGCTTTGGCTGTTGAGAAGTTAAGAATTGCCAGTCTTAAGCCCGGTACTTCCTCCGAGTTTGTTGTTAGCTCTCTGCTTGACCTAGGTTATGGTACTGACTGGAAAAAGATTAAGAGCAACGGCGGTAAAGTTGAATTTGCTTCTTACTCCGATGGTGCTGGTCTGATTGCTGATAATCACATCGATATGTTTGCTTTCTCTGTTGGTAAAATCGCTTCGATTATCATGAACATCGAAAGCCAGACTGACATTGTTATCCTGCCTGTGGATGACAATGCTCTTGCCGCTCTTAGCGATGCTTACGGTACCGGAACTCACTATGTTGAGCCTGGTATCTACAAAAGTGTCAAAGAAAAAGTTCCAACCGTTGGTGATTTTACTGTCTGCGTTGTCCGTAAAGACCTGTCTGATGATGTTGTTAGCAAAATGGCTGCAACTATTCTTAGCAATAAAGATAACCTCGCCACCACTATTAAAGATTTCTCTTCCTTCACTGCAGAGAGTGCGGTTGCTAAAAAATTACCAATGCACCCAGCTGCTAAAGCGTATTTCGAATCTCAGCAATAAACCTGTGATCTGTCCGGGGCCATACGGCCCCGGTTTTTAGAAGTAAGGAGTTCCTGATGAGGGAATTTGACAATAAAGCTCTGAATTATATCCTTGGTGCCTGGCTGATTCTTGGGGTCTGCTTTCACCTTTATACTGCCGCATTCGGGGTGCTCGAAGCCTGGATGCAGCGCATGATGCACCTCAGCTGGGTTTTTCCTGTTGCTTTTATCTACTGGCCGTTCAGCAAAAAATCGCCAAAGAACAAGGTGCCCTTTTACGATTACCTGTTGGCATTGATCTCATTGGCTCCAGGAGTCTATGCACTGGTTAATGCCGAAGAAATTCTGTTCCGTACCGCTCAGATCGATCCCGTGACCGATACCCAACTGGTTCTTGGAATCATTCTGGTTGTGTTTCTGATCGAAGCCACCCGGCGCCTGCTCGGTTGGCCGCTGACCATTATCGCAACGTTCTTTGCTGTCTATATGCTGTTTGGAGAGTATTTCCCCGGAATCATGCGTGGTGAGGTGTTTACCCTGCGTGAGGTTGTTGAGTCCCTGTTCCTGACTCAGGATGGTATTTTCTCTATGCCGCTTGGGGTATCATCGACCTACGTTGTTATTTTCCTGATTTTTGGAGCATTCCTTGAGGTCAGTGGTGTTGGCCCCTGGTTCATGGAATTTTCCTCTCGTATTGCAGGTAAGTCAGTTGGTGGGCCTGCGAAAATTGCTGTTGTCAGTTCTTGCTTGTTCGGTTCTATCTCTGGGTCCGCTGTTGCCAATGTTTATTCAACTGGAAACTTTACTATTCCTATGATGAAGCGGACTGGTTTTAAGCCACATTTAGCTGGCGGTATTGAAACCATGGCTTCAACCGGTGGGCAGCTGATGCCACCACTGATGGGAGCCGGTGCTTTTGTTATGTCAGCCTACTTGGGGGTTGAATACAAGGTCATCATGATGGCAGCTCTGTTGCCTGCCTTGCTTTACTACGGTACTGCTTTATTGATGATTCATTACGTTGCTAAGCGTGATGGTTTTGTCGGTCTTAAAGAAGAAGAACTTCCACGCTGGTCACATGTTTTTAAACGTAGCTTCCTGCTGTTGCCAATTCTGGTTCTGATCGTCGCGTTGTTGATGGGTAAAACTCCCATGCTGGCAGGTTTGATCGGTGTTGTTTTGGCTTGGGCCGTGTCTCTGTTTAATCGTGGTTGCCAGATGGGACCGAAGCGTCTTGTCGAAGCTTTGATCATGGCTGGTAAGTCCGTTCCGGTTATTGCCATTGCCTGTGCTTCTGCCGGTATTGTTATCGGGTCTATTGCTCTTACCGGTATCGGTTTTAAAATTGGTGCCTTGATTTCAGCTATGTCTGGAAATTCAAGCTTTTTAGCCTTGATTCTGATCGCTCTTCTCGCGGTTGTTTTCGGTATGGGGTTACCAACCACCTCCGCCTACATTATCGCTGCAGCATTGGGCGTAAGTAGCTTGACAGCACTCGGTTTTGAAGCTCTCAATGCCCATTTGTTTGTCTTCTATTTTGCGGTGCTTTCTAATATGACACCTCCGGTAGCATTGGCGTCTTTTGCCGCAGGTACGATTGCTGGTGACAACCCGATGAAGATCGCTTTTACTGCTATGCGTATCGGGGTTGTTGCTTTTATCGTTCCGTTTGCCTTTGCTTACGATTCCGTGCTGTTGCTACAGGGTAGTTGGTATGCGATTGTTGGCGTCATATGTTCTGCTGGTATTGCAGGATATCTCCTTTCAGTCGGTTTTGCCGGATTTTTCCAGACTCGCCTGGCACTGTGGAACCAGGTTATTATGATTGGTACTGGTTGTTTGTGCCTCGTTCCTTACTGGCCTGTACGGCTTACCGGAATGGTTATTGGTATTGCACTTATTGTGATGTTAATTGTGAGAGATACTGCTTTTAAACGGGCTCAGCAGCCGTCGTTAAAGCAGGTATGAAAATCGTTTATGGGGAATGTTTGAATAAATTGAAAATAAGTTAAAAAGATATTTTTAACAAATGAATGATTGATCCGCAGAGGTTTTCCTCTGCGGATTTTTTTTGGTGCTCAAAAAAACGTTGCTGACAAAAATTAATTAGGAGGATGGACTGTTATAAAAATATAAAACTATGTTACATTTTTAATTGTTGGTTGTTTCATTCTTAAAGAGTTTATCGAAAGCATGCAAGAGGCGGTACCTCGTACACTTGTTAACGCCTGAACATAAGAGAAGTTTTGGACCACACATTCACTAACTTACCGTAAAGGAGGAAAGAGATGTTGATGGCAGGACTGCTTAAAAGGTTGGTACTACTCGTTACTTTGCTTGTTTTTGCTGTTTCATTCGGCGCTTTTGCTGCTCCTGCAGAGCGCAACTATCTCATGGCTACAGCTTCAACCGGCGGGACTTATTACCCCGTTGGTGTGGCCCTGTCTACATTGATCAAAGTTAAGCTGCAACCTTCTCAAAAAATAGGTATGTCGGCAATAAACTCAGCTGGTTCGGGTGAAAACATCAAGTTATTGCGCGATAACGAAGTTCAGTTTGCTATCTTACAGGGACTTTTTGGTTCCTATGCCTGGAATGGTACCGGACCTATTGCCAATGATGGTCCACAGAAGAACTTACGTTCTATTTCTATGCTATGGCAGAACGTTGAACACTATGGTGTTCTTAAAAAGTTTGCCAAAACCGGAACGGTTGCTGACCTGGTTGATATGAAGGGTAAAACCATGTCAATGGGAAAGAAAAATTCCGGGACCATCGGCTCCAATAAGGTTATTTTAGGTAATCTGGGAGTCGATATCGATAATGATTATAACCTGATTTATGTTGGCTACGGTCCCACTGCAGATGCTCTTCAAAACGGTCAGATCTCTGGTTTTGGCATCCCTGCCGGAGTGCCGGCAAGTGCTATCACCAAGGCAAAAGCGAATATGGGTGATGACATGGTTCTGCTGAGCTTTACTGATGAGCAGTTGGCGAAGGCAGATGGTGGTCTCGAGTTATGGACTCGCTATGTTATTCCAGCCGATACCTATCCGGGCCAGACAAAGGCGGTCAATACTATTGCCCAACCTAATTTTCTCGGGGTCAGGGGCGATGTCGATGAAGATGCCGTTTATCTGATCACCAAAACTATATATGAAAACCTTCCTTTCTTGAATGCTATTCACGGTGCAACCAAAGCGATGGCGATAGAAAAAGCCATTTCTGGTTTACCCATGCCACTTCATCCTGGTGCGTTAAAATATTATCAGGAAGCAGGGGTTAAGGTTCCTGCACGCCTCATCGCTAAATAGATTCAAGGCGACAACTTTTATACGGCCATTCTTTTATGGAGTGGCCGTATTTTCAGCTCTTCTTATCTGTTGATTTCGTTCCTTCTGCTCATGGAGGAATCAGACCTCGCGATGGAGTCGATTATTTATGTCTACCGAAGAAACCAGCGTTTTTAAACCCGAATCTAAGGTGATATTAATTCTCGGAGTGGCTGTTGCTGTTCTGCATATCTGGTTCAATGTTTTCTCTGTCCTTCCTTCACTATGGCAGAATTCGCTACATTTCGCAGGTTTTGCCCTGATCGCGGCCTGGGTTTATCCAGTCAAGAAAGATCCATCCCTGACATGGCGTATTCCCGACCTGTTACTCGGCTGTGTCGCAGCTTTTACGGCTATCTATATGATTGCCAGGGAGGATGCTATTTATGCCCGTGGGGTACGCCTGGATCAGAGCGAATGGATCGCTGGCATCCTTCTGATCCTTTGCGCTCTGGAATTTACCCGGCGGGTTGCTGGTTGGTTTATCCCCGTGTTGATTCTGGTCGCTTTAAGTTATGTCGGCTGGTGGGGCACTGAAATCTCTGGGGTGTTCAAATTTGCTGGTTTATCAGCGGAAACAATTCTTTTTCGTAGTGTGTATGGTGACGATGCTTTATTCGGAACCATTGCTTTGATCTCATCGACCTATGTGTTTATGTTTATTTTATTTGGAGCCTTTTTGCTTCGTTCTGGTGCTGGTGAATTTGTCATTGATCTAGCGCGGGCTGTAGCGGGGAGGATGGTTGGCGGTCCCGGCTTGGTTGCGGTTTTTGCGTCCGGCTTAATGGGAACGATCTCTGGATCTGCGGTTGCCAATACTGCCTCGACCGGAGTTATTACTATCCCATTGATGAAAAGGGCAGGGTTCCCGGATAAGTTTGCCGCTGGTACCGAGGCTGCAGCTTCGACCGGGGGGCAGTTGATGCCGCCGATTATGGGTGCTGGAGCCTTTGTTATGGCAACCTACACCCAGATTTCTTACAACACTATCGTGCTGGTCAGTATCCTTCCGGCTATTCTCTACTTTGCAACGGTAGCATTCTTTGTCCGTATTGAAGCCAAGCGAAGCTTTGTAACGGCTATGGATACGGAGCGAGTTTCGGCCATCGAGGTATTGAAAAAGGGTGGCATTGTTTTTATTCTTCCCATCAGTGTTCTGATCGGTTTGCTGATTTACGGTTTTACCCCGACTTATGCTGGTGGTCTCAGTATTATCGCTGTTGTAGTAGCGTCCTGGTTTACTAAAAATAAGATGGGATTTAAGGCGGTTGTCGAGGCCATGGCTCTTGGAGCCCGCAATATGGTCATGACCGCTATTTTACTCTGTTCTGTTGGTCTGATTGTTAACGTCATTGCCACTGCGGGGATAGGCAATACCTTCTCGTTAATGATTAACGAGTGGGCTGGACATAGTCTTATTATCGCTATTGCCTTAATTGCTTTAGCCTCTTTGGTCTTAGGAATGGGGCTACCTGTTACCGCGGCCTATATTGTTTTGGGGACCCTGTCAGCACCGGCGCTCCATGGCTTGATTGCCGATGGCTTACTGGTTAAAGCGCTGGTCAATGGTCAGATTCCTGAGGCTGCAAAAGCAATATTTATGCTTGCTGCCCCTGAACGGTTAGCGGACATCGGCAACCCGATGACGACGGCGACAGCGCGTGCGATTGTCGATGCCATTCCGATCGATATGGCCAGTATGGTTCGGGAAGCAGTGTTAAGCGAACATTCAATGACTTTTGCTTTGCTTTCAGCTCATTTGATTGTCTTCTGGCTAAGCCAGGATTCAAACGTGACTCCTCCTGTCGCTCTGGCTGCATTTACCGGCGCTGCAATTGCTGGTACTAAGCCGATGGCGACCGGTGTTCAGTCTTGGAAGCTGGCCAAAGGTCTTTATATTGTGCCCTTGCTTTTCGCCTATACCCCTTTTATTGGCGGAACTCTTGTGGGCGATCTGATGATTTTCTTCTTTGCCTTTTTCGGCCTTTATGCCTTTGCCGCCGGGATCGAAGGGTTTATGGAGGCCAAACTTGGTATCGTGTTACGCGTAGGGGCTTTAATCGCTGCGGCGGGACTTTTATGGCCCGTAGCCTGGTATATCCATGTGGCAGGGTTGGCTTTATTAATCTTTATTTTTGTCCTTAATCGTCAGCAAAGTTATAAAAAGATCAGGATATGATGTCGCTAACATAGGGAAAATATTTCACTAAAAGGTTTTTTTTTTACTGTTACGACTTTAAAGATGAAAAAATTGCTGTATATTTGTAGAGACTTTCTCATCACATAAATAGGGATGATACAGCAATGTCGACACAACATCGAAAGCTACTGATTGTCGAAGATAATGCCACAAATCTTGGTATTCTGAAGGCCATATTCAATTCCGGTTACGATCTGTTTTTTGCTGAAAACGGGGATGAGGCTTTGTCCCTGTTAGCAGCAAATCAGGTTATGCCTGATCTAATCCTGCTCAATATTGTCATGTCAGGAACCGATGGTTACCAAGTCTGTAAACAGATTAAGGCTGATCCTGCACTGAATTCAATCCCGGTTATTTTTATTACTGGTAAAGATAGCCGGGAAGATGAAGCGGCTGGTTTGTCTTTAGGTGCAGCCGATTACATCAGCGCTCCCATTCATCCCGAAATCGTCAAGCAAAGAGTCAATACTCATCTTGAGTTGAAGCTTTATCGCGATCTCCTTATGGATCAGCTTCAGGAAACCTCCAATGAGCTGGTTGAATCACAAAAGATTATTGAAACGGTCGAACATCGCTTTCGCGGTTTTTTAAAAACGGCTCCTATCGGGTTAGCTATTGTGGCGGAGCGTAAATTTGTCTGGGTTAACGACCTGGTTAACATTTATGGTTACACTGCAGATGAGATGCTCGGGCAGGATTCACGTTTAGTCTATCCTTCTGACGAAGAGTATGAACGTGTCGGTTTGGGGCTGTTTACTCAGCTGCAACAGCAGGAAATAGCGACAGTGACCGCCCAGCTAAGGCGTAAAGACGGCTCATTAATTGATGCCCTGATTCGTGCCAGCCTGCTTGATAAAGAGAATCCCCTGAAAGGAATGGTCATTGTTGTCAGTGATATTTCTGAACTGATGACCTCTCGGCGCGAACTGGAAAAAAATGAGGCGCGCTTAAAGCTTGTTCAGGAAATCGGCAAGATTGGTTATTGGGAGTATGACTTTAAAAGCGAATTATCGACTTGGTCTGATAGTTTGTTTCGTATGGTCGATCGCACTCCCGTAGTTACTCCTTTTAACAAAGAAACCTTTCTTTCTTGGTTCCCTGATGCTACTGCTGACTCAATCAGAGAGCTCTTCGCCCGCCATATTGATCACCATGAAGAACGGATTGCTGATTTTGAAATTCCGATTGTCGGCAGTGACGGCACTATAAAATATTTAAGTTCATTGTCCGAATTGCGCTGTGATGAAGAAGGGGTACCACGCTCTATTCTTGGGGTTGTGCAGGATATCAGTGAACGTAAATATTCAGAAATAGCCATGACCCGCACCTATGAAGAGCGCGATGCTGTTTTTAATGCGACCTCTAACCTGGTTTTGGTGTTAAACCGGGAGATGCGAATTTTAAGAGCGAATCGGGCTGTTTATAAACTTCTTGGCCGTGAGGAAGGAAGTTTGTTGGGACAGGAATTTCAGCATATTTTTGGTAAAAATCAGGTAAGTCCAAATTGTCCTTTGCCAATAACGATGGCAACACTGGAAGAATCCTCTGCAATCGTAAAAGATATGGTGGATGGCCATACCTTTCTGGTCTTAACCGCACCGGTCCACAGTAAAAGTGGCCAAGTTGATTACTTTGTCGTTAATGCCCGTGATATTACTGAATTGCAAAAAGCCAATGAACGAGTCGCTCAGCGCGAGGAGCAGTTGACTGTTCTTATTAATGCGACACCCGATTTCATTGTCTTTAAAGATTGTCAGGGAGGATGGATTCTTGCTAATCAAGCTGCTTTGAACCTTTATCGTCTCGAACATGTTGATTTTTTTGGATTAACTGACCGGAAATTGGCTGAGCAAAGCAGTACTGACCTGGCCAGTAGTTTTCTGGTTTGTGAGCAGTCGGATGAGCAGTGTTGGGCATCGGGAGAAACGCTACGCATTGAAGAATCGATTCTCGATAAACAGGGCAACGAGCATATTTATGATGTCATCAAGGTTCCGGTTTATGAAGACAATGGTGACCGCAAAGGGCTGATTGTCTGGGGCCGTGACCTGACCGAGCTAAAACAGTTGGAACAGGCTACGAGCCGTACGACGCGTCTTGCTGCTCTAGGAGAATTGGCAGCTGGAGTGGCCCATGAAATAAATAATCCCAATGCCCTGATTATTTATAATTGTGATTTTCTGAAAGAGTTTTTCACCGCCTTTGTCGATATCCTTACCGAGCATAAAGACATGGTGGTCGGTAAAAAAGTTGGTGAAATGCCTCTCGAAACTGTTCTGGCGGAGATTCCTTCACTGCTTGAATGTGCCTCTGATGCTGCCTTACGCATCAAGCAGATCGTTAAAGATATGGGTGATTTCTCACGCCAGGATGGACGTGAAAAAGATGTTGAGTTGGATGTTAATGAAATCGTCGCAGTTTCAATTCGTCTGGTTGAAAATTCTTTGAAAAAAGCGACCGATTTCTTTTCTGTCGATCTCGCCGATCCGATTCCCGTGATAATGGGAATTAAAGGGCGCCTGGAGCAGGTTGTCGTTAATCTGTTGTTAAATGCCAGTCAAGCTCTGACCGACAGAAATCAGGAAATTTGTATTTCGACCTGTTATGATAAAGAAAAAGATGTGGTTATTTTTTCTGTGAAGGATGGTGGCCGTGGGATTCCTGAACATATCCAGCCCCAAATTCTTGAACCTTTTGTGACGACACGCCGGGAACAAGGAGGTACTGGTTTAGGGCTTTCGGTGTCATCACGTATTGTCAAGGAGCATCGTGGCCGGATCCGTTTTGAGTCAGTAGCCGGGCAAGGAACAACCTTCTGGGTTGAGCTCCCGGTATGTCGAGAGAAGGACAATTGAATATATGGAAACACTTTATCCGGAAAACCCTTTATTGATTATCGACGATGAGCCTGCCTGGGCCCATAGCTTATCTCTATCGTTAAAGATATCAGCCGGAATTAATCATGTTGAGTCATGTCGTGACAGCCGCAAGGCTATGTCGATGCTGGCGGATAAGAGTTATAGTTTGGTTTTGCTCGATTTAACCATGCCCTACATCAATGGTGAAACATTACTCGACCTGATCAAAGAAACCTATCCGGCACTTCCGGTTATCATTATCAGTGGTATGAATCAATTGAATACCGCGATTCGTTGTGTCAAAGCAGGCGCTGAAGATTTTTATGTCAAAACTGATGAACGGGAACGTGTTGTCTCCGGAATCTTACGTTCGTTGCGCCAGGCAGAGGTCAAACGAGAAAACCTGCAGTTAAAGGAGACGCTACTTCATTCTGCCCATGTAGATCACCCGGCGTTTATGAATATTGTCACTAATAGTGAGAAGCTACGCGGGATTTTTAAGTACCTGTTAGCCATTGCTCCGAGTGATGAACCCTTACTTATTACCGGAGAGAGTGGTACCGGTAAGGAGCTGATTGCTAAAGCCATGCATGATCTTGTCTGCCCTGAAAAACCATGGGTTGCAGTCAATGTTGCCGGCTTGGATGATATGGTCTTTAGCGATACGCTTTTTGGGCATACCAAAGGAGCCTTTACTGGTGCTGACCAGACCCGGATGGGTATGATCGAAAAAGCCAGTGGTGGTATTTTGTTTCTTGATGAAATTGGCGATCTGTCGATGCCTTCCCAGGTCAAGCTACTGCGTTTGTTGCAGGAAGGAGATTATTACCCCCTTGGCAGTGACCAACCTAAGAACTGTAAAGCGCGTATCGTTGTCGCAACGAATCAAAACTTACATAAAAAAGAAGCTGATGGCAGTTTTCGCCGTGACCTTCTTTATCGTCTCTGTTCTCACCGGGTCGAAATGCCATCGCTCAAAGAGCGTCCAGAGGATCTTCCTTTGCTACTCGATTATTTTCTGGCTGAAGTTTCTGCCAAGTTGGGCAAAAATAAACCAACTTATCCACCAGAACTATTGACTCTTTTCGAATCATATCACTTCCCGGGGAATATTCGTGAACTACGCGCTATGATTCATGATGCCGTCAGTCTACATGAAAAGGGAGTTCTTTCTCTAAGCCGCTTCCGTAGTGCTATTGGTTCCGTTTCACAGCAGACACCAGTAAGTGATGATGATACTGACAGTGTCCGTTTTCCTGCGGCTCTGCCAACTTTAAAGCAAATGAGCCAACTGCTGGTCGAAGAGGCTCTGTCGCGAACTAATGGTAATCAGTCTTTAGCATCCCAATTACTCGGTGTGACACCTCAGGCCTTAAGTAAGCGGCTGAAAAAAAATCGCGATGAGTAGAGTTGTTATTTGAGACGTAACTTTATCTGGTATAAAGGGTGAAAGTTAATTTGTTCTGTCAACGTATGTTGATTTCGGCTAAATGACAATGAAAACAAAGCCTTGCTGAATATAAAACGTAGAATCATTCACTTTAGTTGATGATTCTACGTTTTTTGTTTTTATACTTTGATGTAAATTTAACTATTTATGTGAACAGTATTGGCTGGCATTAATCATGCAATTAGTACCTCAGTTTAATCTTTTAACCACTCGGGAACTGAGAGTATGAAGCGTATTATTTATTTTAATCCAGATTCTAAAAAACGTAGTGAGATGCGTTTTTTAGCTGAGTTGGCCAGCATTAGTTATATTGTCGCCAATACTCAAGAAGAATTGCTGAACTGGCTTCGTTCTGCTCCTTACCTGGATGCAGAGTTTGATGCTCTTTTGCTCGGTTCTCTGGCTCTGTTTGCCGTTGGAACTCCTCTCTACCTTGAATTAATTAAACACCCTAAATTACAAGTATTGTTGACCGAAGCTTATGACGATGTCGTTCCTGAGAAATTGGCAGATCGTGTTCAAAGATACGTTCCCGGATTCTTCTCACAGTCGTCTTGAATCTCCAGTTATATAGGGTAAACTTTAACATTAGTAATACTTTATGAGGGGGGCTGCTATTCCGTGTCTTGCCTGCGGTGTCCGCCCGTTAATGTTTCATTCTGAGTCGATCAGAGGACTGGAAAGCGGAGTTCTTTTTTGAATAATACAGCCAAATACCTGCTACGCGGAATTTTACCTTTAGGGCTTATTCTTATTGTCGTTCTCATTGGTTTCGGAAGTTTGCTGGCAAACCAGACAAGATTGTTTCAGATCGAGTCTAAGTTGGATGGGCAGATTGGGAATGCAAAAAATGGTAAAGAGCTTGGTCAGTTACTCGTCAGCAAACTGGGTGAGGTAGAGACTCTTTTTTATCGAGTACTCGTTTCTGCCGATGCAGATAAACAAACACAATTAGTTATTGAAGTCGATCAAAAGATTGCTTTTATCTCAAGCATTGCTGATACGTTAAGCCATGGCGGTGTTGTCACGGTGCCGCTTGCAGAGCAGCTCGATTCTTCTTATCTGATTACCTACACGCCCGATGATCAAACACCATTCAAGCCTGATTTTACTGTTTTAGACACTCTCCTTGTCGATGTTCAGGCTCAGATCCATAGAACTATAGATTTTACTTTAATTAGAAACACAGCTTTGCGTACCGGTCAGACGGAGAAATTACGTCAGGCTGGCCTTAAACTGAGAATATTTGAAGCAGGTGTCCATGAAAAGTTACGCCAGGTGCGTAGCCAGGCTTTACAAGTGGTGTCATCTGCAACTGCAACGTTAGGAAACCTGACGGCAGCCGTTCATCTGGCCAGAGAGGAAAGCAGGCGGCGCGATCTTCTGGCGACGATTGGCATTTTTTTGGTGATATGCGGTTTTATTGTTATTGTTCTTTATCAAATCCGTTCTGGCCAGCGACGGTTGGCTAAAACCGTTGCTGAACTCGAGGAAGCTCAGGCTGAATTAGCTTTAAGTCATAGTGAGATCCTTGTCCTGAATGAATCTCTAGAACGGCAAGTGGCCGCCAGGACGCTGGATTTGACAATAGCGGAGCGACAATGGAGTGACGCGTTTGATGCGATCAATTCGCCATTGTTTATTCACGACAATAAAGGGCGAATCCTTAAAGCCAATCAGTCCTATCTCGATCATGCTGGTGTTTCATTGGAGGAGGCTGTCGGGACCGTTTATTGGAGTCTCTTTCCGCGGCGCAACATGCCAATGCCGGGGTGTTTGTGTAAACCTCATGAGCTTAAAGAAAAAGATCCTCCGCGCGAATGTATGCTTGAAATTGATGGACGCATTTTTCGCTCTCAGTCTTTTTCGGTGCGTAACCCTGAAGGGGAGTACCTTTATGGTATGCACCTGATGGAAGATGTCAGTGAACAGGTTTCCTACCGTGCGGAGCTACAGGAGAGTGAGCGTCGCTTCCGCGATCTAACCGACAGCCTGGATGTCTCCTTGATTATGGTTGATCCCAATCAGCAAGTGCTGATGCTAAATCAAGCTGCACGGGATTGTTACAAGCTTTATGATTCTGAATATCTAGGTCGATCTTGCCTCGATATTTTTAGTGCCCACGGTATAGTTTGTGATCAAAGTGCCGTTAGGCAGATATTTGAGAATGGTAAAACACTATCAACTCAAAAGAAGACCCGAACAGGCCGTATCTTTGACCTTAAGTTTCACCCGATATTTGATTCGCATCAAAAGGTTATCGCCTGCACAATCGAAACCTTCGATGTGAGTGAACGTGAAAAATATATTAAAGAACTGCTGCGCTATGAACAGATTATTGCCACTTCCCGTGATTTGGTTGCATTTTTTGATACGGAATGTCGCTATCTGGCAGTAAATAAAGAATATGCCAAATATTGTGGTCAGACGGTTGAAAATATTCTCGGTCGACACGTCAGTGATATCATCGGCCTGGATCGCTATTGCCACTATCTTCACTACAAAGATACTGTTTTTGAGCAACGTCAGGCCTTTGTTCTTACTGAATGGGTCGATTATCCGGCCTATGGCAGACGTTATATTGAATTGTCTATTTTCCCTTACATGGAAGCAGATGTTGTTAGTGGTTTTGTGGTAAGAGGGCGAGATCTGACCACGCAGCAAGAACAAAATGCCCGTTTACGCTTATCGGCAAAAATACTTGAGAATATTTCTGAAGGAATTCTCGTGACTGACAGGGAGGGTGTCATTGGAGCTGTTAATCCAGCCTTTTCCCGAATTACCGGTTTTTCTGAAGCAGAGGCTCTTGGTCAGAACGTGAATATTCTTAAATCTGGTCGTCATGATGACAGTTTTTATCGCGATCTCTGGTCCGCGTTAAATACCTCAGGTTATTGGCGGGGAGAAATCTGGAATCGGCGTAAAAATGGTGAAATTTTTCCGGAATTATTAACCATTAATACGATTCAGGATGATGACGAACTGGTCAATTATGTCGCAGTTTTTTCTGATATCAGTGAGGTCAAGAAAACCTCAGAAAAATTAGAGTACCTGGCACATCATAATCCTTTAACCGGCCTACCCAACCGGCGCTTGTTACAGGCTCGTTTAGAGCACTCTTTGCAGTATGCCAAGCGCGAAGGCACCCGTGGTGCTGTAATATATATCGATCTGGACAATTTTAAAAAAATTAATGACAGTCTGGGCCATGATGCTGGAGATGAGGTATTGAAGACTGTTGCTCAGAGACTGATGGCAGGAGCTCGCCAGGTTGACACTGTTGCCCATTTAAGTGGCGATGAGTTTGTGACCGTATTGCATAAAATCAAATCGATCGACGATGCTGTGACCCGTGCTAATCAGATTCTGAAATCTTTACAGCAGCCTTTCCAGATTAAAGAATACGAGCTTTTGATCGGCGGCAGCTTAGGGATCGCAGAGTATGACGGTCGTTCTGAGGATATTGAGAGTTTATTAAAAAACGCTGACGCCGCAATGTATAAAGCAAAAGAAGGAGGAAAGAATTGTTATCAGGTCTATAGCCCGGAATTGACCGAAGTTGCGGTAGAGAAGGTTCTGATTGAAAGCCATCTAAGCAAGGCCTTGGATCGTGGCGAGCTAATGCTGCATTACCAACCTCAGGTTGATATGCATTCCGGTCGCATTGTGGCGGCAGAGGCATTACTGCGTTGGGTTCACCCCGTACTTGGCAATATCCCACCCGATAAGTTTATTCCCTTAAGCGAAGAGACCGGCCAGATTATTCCGATTGGTGAATGGGTGCTGAAAACAGCCTGTCAACAGATGATGCAATGGCGTAAGCAGGGGCTGGGACTAAAGCGGATTGCCGTCAACCTGTCTGGTAGGCAGATCCAGCTAAAGAATTTACATAAACAGGTCGAAAAGGTCTTGTATGAGACTGGCTTACCCTCAGGATCGCTGGAGCTGGAAATTACCGAAGGCTTTATCATGAAGCATCCTGAGCAATCGATAGCAGTCTTGCAAAGTATCCGCAGCCTCGGGGTTGAATTGTCGGTGGATGATTTCGGTACCGGTCATTCCTCGTTAAATTACTTAAAACGGTTGCCGATAAACCGGCTTAAAATCGATCGTGCTTTTGTCAACGACATTGGTGCAGAACAGGAGGGGGAAGCGATAACCAGGGCGATTATCGCAATGGGACGCAGCCTCAATCTGCAAATTACTGCAGAAGGGGTTGAAACCGCCGAGCAGCTTGAATACCTGCAGGCACACGGTTGCCATGAAGCCCAGGGCTTTTTATTCAGTCGCCCCCTTAGCGCGCAAAACATGTTAAAATTACTAGAATCTGACAGAATGTTGATTTTGCATGCGCACTGATTTCAATGACGAGTCGCCTATATGCCAGAGACCGATAGCCCTGACACTATGGCTGCAGAAGAACCCAAGCCATTGTTATGTGAAGATCTTGCCGGGGGACGTCTGATTTTAACCCTCGAAGAAGAGGGTATGGTTTGTGTCGCTATGCTGGATCCGATATCAACAGCCAGCCCGGATTCTTCATCCGCTTCTCCGGCCTCTCCTCAGGATGCTAATAACGCATCTCCTGCGCTTTCCCCTGCTGATCTTATCTGGCACCTCAATACAGTGAACATTATGTCAACCATTGATTACGCTGGAGTTTATGATCTATGTGGCGATATCGAACTTGGCTCTGGCTATGGGCCGACAGTGGTTGCCCGTGGCGTCGCTCCCCAAACCGGAGACGATGGCTGGTTTGAACTCATGGTTAAAACCGGTAGTGAGGGGGTGGCTCTGGTGGCCGATGAGAAGGGGAGTGTTGATCATAAAAAACTCAATCTGTTCAGTGAGATTGAGCAAGGGCAAAAACTAGGTATTGTTCACCCTCCTGCCGCTGGTACTCCGGGCATGACTGTTCAAGGTGGAGAGGTTCCGGCCGCAACCGGCACCCCCTATGACCTTAAAATTAAAGAAGGAGTCGTTTTAAAATATGGTGACCGAGTTGCCTTTGCCGACAAACCCGGGAAGGTTCTGTTTGAAAAAAATACTCTCTCGGTGGTTGATTACTGGATTATTTCCGGGGATTTGGATTTGAGTATCGGCAATATCCAATTCGATGGTTTTGTCGAAATTAAAGGCGATGTCCCGGATGATTTCAGGGTTGTTTCCGGGAAAGGCATTAAGGTTCATGGCCATGTCGGGGCCAGTCTGATTGAATCGGATGGCAGCATTGAGCTGGCCAGTATGGCTGGTAAAGAGGTTGGCTCAATCATCTGCCGGGGCGATTTAAAAGCCAAGTTTCTCAATCAGGTCAATGTGATCAGCTACGGTCATGTTTTTGTGGCCAACGAAATTCGCAATAGCCTGGTCAAATCTACGGGGGCGGTGGTGGTCGAAAACGGTGTCATTCTGGGAGGGAAATGTGTCTCTCTGGAAGGGATCTCCACCAAAATTATTGGGAGTGAATCTGGCGTTCCGACGACTGTCATTGCTGGTATCTATTTTCCTGACAGCGATCGCTTCGATTATCTGCTCAAACGTCAGCAGGAGGTCGCACAGCATCTGGAAAAAGTCTCCGATGCGATTAACAAAACCCGCAGTTCCATTGCTCGTAATGTTGCTTACGCAAAACTGGCAGAAAAGCGTATGATTATTCTTAAAGAGCAATTTGATCAATTGGTGGAAGAAAAAGAACGCCTTAGTGGTGAAATTGCCTCTTCAAAATATCAGGAATTCAGCTCTCGCAATGCAAAAATCAATGTGCAGGGGAAAGTCATGGAAAATGTTTCCCTCATTCTTGGGGGGAGCCATGAAAAGACAAAAATGGTTCGTAACGGGCCTGTGTCTATCATCGAAAATACTCGCAATGGCGGGTTGTGGTTTTTATCTTTAACTCCTTTAAGCATTCTTGCCTCTGAAATTGAAGAACAGTTGAATGAGTTGATTGAAGAACTTCCCGAATCAAAATAAAAAACTGTTATACTTGTCCTGCTGATGTTCTACATTAATTTGAAAAAAAATCTAAATAGATGCAGCAAAATATTACTGTATTTGTTATAAATGAGTTTCATGCGAATTTCGCTATGTTTATATGGGCAGGGAAGGTTGGGGATCGCACTTAAGATTCGGCCTTTTTGCCGCTAATGATGAAACTATTATCTGTGAGGACACCATGACCGGAAAACAACTATTGCTGAAAGCATTAAAAGACAAAGGCGTCAAATATATCTTCGGCTATATCGGTGGTGCGATTATGCCATTTTTTGACGAAATGGAAAAAGTAGGATTGTTCAAGTTTATCATGGGGCGCCATGAGCAGGGTTCTACTTTTATGGCTCAAGGGTTAAGCCGCGCGTCTTTATCGACGGAGACTCCTCAGGTTGGCGTGTGCGTGTCGACTTCAGGGCCGGGGGCAATGAACCTGGTCACCGGCATTGCCGATGCCCATATGGACTCGGTGCCGATGATCGCTATCACCGGTCAGGTTGCGACGGGGGTGATTGCGACTGATGCCTTCCAGGAGAGTGATGTCGTCGGCGTTATGATGCCGGTTTCGAAACAAACCTATATGCCTTTAAGCGCTGATGATGTTGAAGAAACCATCCATGAAGGTTTTTATGTTGCGACTACAGGGCGGGGCGGGCCGGTTGTTATTGATGTCCCTAAAGATGTTCAGGATGCCCAGGTTACCGAAAAGTATGATTTTAACCCGGAGCAGTACTGCCCGGACCTTCCAGGTTATATCTTTACTCCGACTCCTGAACGTGAACAGGTCAAAAAAGCGGTTGAGATGATCAATCGTAGTGAACGACCCGTGTTGTTTTGTGGGCATGGAGTGATCAATAGTAACGCCGGAAGTTTGCTTCAGAAGTTTGCCGAAAAGGTCAATATTCCTGTCGCTTTTACCCTTCATGGTCTATCAGCTATGCCGGCTGATCATCCCCTAAGCCTGGGGATGATGGGAATGCATGGTACGGTTGAGGCGAATCGCGCCATTGTTGAAGCCGATCTTTTAATTTCCTTTGGTATGCGTTTTGATGATCGTGTTACCGGCAAGCTTAAAGAGTATGCTCAGAATGCCGATGTTATCCATGTTGAAATCGATCCATCAGAAATTGATAAGAATGTAAAGACGTCCATCGCTATCAGTGCTGATGTTGGTCGCACTCTGTATATGATGCTTGGCGATCCGATGCTTACATATAAGCCAAGGCGTCGCTGGTTAGAAAAAATAGAGAGTTTCAGACAGGTCATGGCTGCCGATCTGGCAGAGGAAGTGAAAACCGGAGTTGGTCCAGATGGTCGTTTGCTGATGAAGACAATCGTTTCCAAGCTCTCTGAGGTGACTGAAGGTAAAGATTTAATTGTGCCAGATGTTGGTCAGCATCAAATGATTTCGGCGCGTTATTATAATTTTCAGACGCGTAATAGCTGGTTTGCTTCGGGAGGAGCCGGAACTATGGGAGCGTCACTCCCTATGGCGATTGGGGTTAAGCTAGCGCGGCCGGACGAGCGTGTTTGGTCGATTAGTGGTGATGGTGGGTTCCAGATGAATCTTCAGGAACTTGGTACCATAATGGAGCAAAAGCTCGATGTTAAAGTTATCATTTTGAACAATGGTTATCTCGGAATGGTGCGCCAGTGGCAAACCTTTTTCTTCGACGCCCGTTATGCCGGAACGCCGATGCAAAGCCCAGATTTTAGCTATCTCGCCAAAGCCTATGGCATCCCTTATCGAAAAGTGGAGGCACTGGATGATGTTACTCCGGCTTTGCAGGAAGCGGCCGATTACAATGGTGCCATGATTCTTGAGTTTATCTGTGATCCGGCTGAGGTTATTTTGCCGATGATCCCCTCTGGTGGAGGTTTTGAAGATATGATGGTCGAACACCCGCAGAAACGTTTACAGCAACAGCGGGAAGGAGAATCATTATGAAGCGGCGGGCAATTTTGGCCTTTACTTTGGATCATCCTGGTGTGCTCAGTAAAATTTCCATGTTGATTCGCAGGAAAATGTACAACGTGGATACTCTTACCGTTTGTCGTTCCAAGATTCCGGGAATCAGCCGTATGACCATAACCCTGGAAGAAAATGATGAAGCACGCGTCATTCAGATTATCAAGCAGTTGGAAAAATTGACTGAGGTCATCTCTGCGCGTGAGCTGGATACAGATCATAGCTATTGGCGCGAGGTTGCTATTGTTAAGATCGAAGTTGATAGTCATCATCTTGAGACGTTGCTGACCCGTTATCATTTTGAAATTCTCGAACAGAAAAGCGATGATATTCACATTCTTCAGGTTGCTGGATCGACACGGCGGATTGATGAATTCCTTGAAGAAGTCGGTGAGGAGCACGTTATTGAGATCGCGAGAACAGGTGTTACCGCTATGGAGAAATAAGCACGATTTAGCCGATGAATACCAATTGCTAAAAAAATAAGCTGTTTTCGGTCCTGAAGGGGAGGCAAATTTAGTTGTTGTTACAACTGAGATTGTCTTCCCTTTTTTTCTTTTGATATTAGCTGCTTAGCCTCCTTTCATATTTTTTTTCGAAAATTTAGTTGATGTCGCTATGTTTTAGAACACATCTTTGATTCGTTAACACCCTGGAAATTCATATATTTTGCAATGCTAATGGGTTGGCACTAATGTTGCTATATGACTGTATTGTTAGAGATGGCTCATTTTTTTGCGTTTCTTTGTTGGCCATAGAGGGGTAAATGAATATGTTCAAAAGTATAAAAATTGGAACCAAGATGTTGATTATGGCAGGATCAATCCTGTTTCTGATGCTGGTCACCTTGGTATGGGGGAGTACAGGCTTATCGCAGATTGATCAGGTGACGTAGCAAAACACGGCCAGTGCAGAAGAAAGTGCTGCTGCGGCAGAGGACCTTTCAGGCTAGGCATTACAAATGCAAGAAATGCTAAAACGGTTCAAGCTAAACCGAGGAAATGACAACAGTCTGTCAGCAATACCAACTACGAGGATTAAATCGATTCCCGGAGCTGATTGGGGACGATAAAAATGGTATTTTTTCGACCAGCATTTGAGCATTTTTTACGGGTGCTAATGGCAAAACTTCTTTTATAAGGTGGTTTCTATGGATGTTATTCAATGGGGAGATGTGTTTGAAACAGGCCACTGTCTGATTGATGATCAACATCGTACCCTGGTTGAAAAGACCAATAAATTTGGCGAGTTGCTGGCGGTAAATAGTTTTTCATCGCGTGATTTTCAACTGCTCATGACTGAATTGGTGTCTTACACCCAATATCATTTTCTTGAAGAAGAAACGGCGATGAGCAATGCGGGTGTGGATCTGCGCCATATAACTCAGCATAAAGAGGAACACGAACGTTTTTTATCTGATGTCACCCTGCTCAAAGAAAAAGTTTGTGGGGCGGGGAAGAACTGCCATCGGCAGTTGTTTGAGTTTCTGATTAATTGGCTCGTTTATCATATTCTGGGTTCAGATATGAGTATGAGCCGCCAGATGAAAATGATCGCAGGTGGTTTTTCGGCTGCTCAGGCTTATGCCGATGAAGAGAAGCCTCCGGAAAATGCGACCGATATCTTATTACAGTCACTCAATAAACTGTTTTTCCAGGTGTCACAACGTAATGCCCAGTTGGCAGAGTTAAATGAAGTGTTGGAAAGTAAGGTAACGAAACGTACCAGAGAGCTGGAAGATGCCAATCAGCAATTACAAAAAATTGCCATGACCGATGTTCTGACCGGGCTACCAAATCGTCGTTTTGCCATGGATAAATTGGAAGAACTCTGGCAGGAGGCCAGTGAAAAAAACTATGCTCTTTCCTGCTTGCTGATAGATGCTGATGGTTTCAAGCAGATTAATGATAATTTTGGTCACGATGCTGGCGATAAAGTATTAAGCGATTTGTCGCGTCACTTGACTTATGTGGTCAGGACCGATGATTTTGTCTGTCGTTTAGGCGGTGATGAATTTCTGATCCTGTGTCCACGCACCAACAGTGTTGGTGCGTGGCAACTTGGACATCAGGTTCATGAAAAGGTCAGCCATTTGATCGTGCCCGTCAATGGAGGCTGCTGGCATGGCAGTATTAGTGTTGGCATGGCAACGCGATCAGTGAATATGAATTCTGTTGACGCCTTAATCAAAGCAGCTGATGATGCCGTCTATCAGGCTAAGAAAGCTGGCAGAAATTGTGTACGCGGTATGCTCAGCGCCGTTTAAAAGTCCAACAGCCTGGCTGCGGTAGCGTAAAAGAGCTTATGGCGCTCTTCCTCTGTTGGTGCATAGCGTTCAATTAAATTGAAGAGAGTGCCTAAGTCAAGGCGCTCTGGTGCACGTAAGAATGGCCAGTCAGATGCCCACATGCAGCCGTCGAGGGTAAATTCTTTAAGCATAGCGGCAATGAATGGGTCCATATCCGTATAGGGATAACCTGTTTTGCTGATTTTATATTGGCCGGATATCTTTATGTAACTCCGGCCATTTTGTGCTAGTGCCAGCAACTCTTTAAATCCCGCCTGGTTGATGCCTTTTTCAGGATCAGGACGACCGCAATGGTCAATAAGAATCTTTCCTGTATATGCGGCAAGCAGGGGGCGCAGTTCTACCAGTTGATCATCTATCACCTGAATATTGGCGAACATATCAAGTGCCTGAAGCTTTTCGAGTAACGGAGTAATCCGGGCGTAATACTCACAACCATAAAGAGCGACGTTAAACGCCACCCCAATAATCCCCTGTTGCTTAAGCTGTTCCAGTTCAGTGTAGCTGATGTCAGCAGCGACAACAGCAATCCCTTTAAAGCGCCCCGCGCTGTTTGCAATAGCAGCGAGCATGCAACTGTTATCAAAATTATAGCCTGAATTGGGTTGAACCAGTAGGGCATGGGATATGTTGTAAGTCTCCATAAGGCGTTGATAATGTGCCGGGGTTCCCGTCTCTCCACCACTTGGATGATAGAAATTATCTTTTCCATAAGGGAAGTTTTGAGGGTCAAAAAGATGAACGTGACTATCAATTTTTTCCGTGGTCAGAAGATCCATGATGAAATAATATCCTTGTTGCTGAAAAGTTTAATAGTGCTATGACGACAGTTTCGCCAGTGCCTGTTTTATATCTGCCTTCAGATCATCGGTTTCTTCAAGGCCAATATTTAGGCGGATCATCCAGCGGCCATGATAACGTGAAATTTCTGATTGAGCAAATTGTCCGGCAGTGACCAGGCTTTTGTATCCCCCCCAACTATAACCAATGCCAAATAGCTGCAAAGCATTAACCACTTTAGCGATATCGTCCTCATTATATTTTGCATCAAGAACAAAGGAAAATATGCCGGCTGATCCATGAAAGTCGCGCTTCCAGATGTGATGCTCAGGATGGCTGGGTAAGACCGGGTGGAGAACTGTTTCCACTCCCGGTTGGTCTTGCAGCCAAGTTGCTATCTCTAATGCTGATGTTTCATGTTGCTTGAGTCGTACTTTAAGTGTTTTTAATCCGCGCAGGGCCAGATAGCAAGCATCTTGCGGAGCAAATATTTCCAGTGCCCTGACCAGTTTGTAGAAGCGTTCGTAGCAGTCTTTATTGACGGTAACGCTGCCAAGGAGCAGATCGGAATGACCTGAAATATATTTAGTGACAGAGTGGATGGAAATATCGACACCGTGATCAAAAGGTTTAAAGTACAGGGGTGTTGACCAGGTATTGTCAATGGCCGTGATGATTCCATGCTGCTTGGCCACTGCTGTAATAGCGCCGACATCCTGAATTTCAAAAGTATTAGAACCGGGAGATTCCATCAGGATCATACGTGTCTGGGGAGTGATATAATTACTGATATCGGCACCTGTATTGGCTGGAAAATAGCTGGTGGATACACCAAATTTTTGCAGTACGGTGGTCGCAAAGCGGCGTACCGGGCCGTAGACACTATTGCAGACTAATAAATGATCTCCCTGTTTAAGAAAAGCCTGTAAGCTACTGGTAATAGCCAGCAGGCCGGAAGGGACAGCACGCGTGTAATAGCCACCTTCAAGCTCTGTCATGGCTCGTTCAAATGCTTTTTGCGTTGGGCTGCCATCCGTTCCGTAAGTAAATCCTTCGTATTGCCCTTTTCCTGCTGCACTGAGTTCCGCATAATTTTCAAACATAACTGTCGAAGCGCTATAGATAGGTGGGTTAACAGAATGATAACGTTCGAGTTGTGAACTGTCGCCATTGTATCCACTATTAATTATTTGAGTTGCTGAATCCTTCATTTTTGATCCTTTATCCTTATATGAAAAATTTATAGATAAACTTTACCTAAATACTAGTAAATAGGCAAATTGTTTGTTCGAAAAGATAGTGGGGACAGGAATACCTCTGAGAGGACTTATTTATGGATACGAAGTTGACAAAAGTAAGGTGCTTAGTAATATTTAATAAATATTTGTGAGTACTCGTAACATTTTCAACATGAAGTTATAAAGGCCTTATATGAATAACGATGAGTACCGGTACAGCATCGATGGAGAAAACAGAATTGTTAGTGTTAGTGACAATTGGGATGCCTTTGCCCGTGCTAATAACGGCGCGAGTTCAATCCAATCTGATGATATTATTGGTAAAAAAGTATGGTCTTTTTTTGCTGGAGAAGAAATTAAATACCTGTTTCGGCAGCTATTCGAGTACGTAAGAAACAAGCAGAAGGTTATTATTATTCCTTTTCGTTGCGATTCTCCAGTGGAACAACGCTTTCTGGAACTAAGGCTTGAGCCTCTGGAAGATCAGGGTCTAAAATTTACCAACAGCATTATTAAAGTAGAGAAGTGTCAGTCTAAGCCAGAGAGTTTATTTGATGTGGACGCGGATAACGGGGTATTAAAAGTTTGCAGTATGTGCAAAAAGTTAGAAGTCAGTGACGGACAATGGTTAGATATGGAACAAGGAATACCAGTGCTGAACCTATTCGGTGAGCAAGCCGTTCCGCCAATAAGTCATGGCTTATGCAAGCCTTGTTATCATCAGGCTCTTATAGAATTGAGATTGACCAGAAAGAAGAATCGGAGAAGATATTCAAGTGAACAAGTGGAAAACATTCACGTTTCTTAGTAGTCTTTTTCCAAGAGAGGTTTTAGAAACTTATCAAACGTTGCACGTTGCTTAGAGGTCAACAGATCAAGGTCGCCATCGTTATCAAGGAGAAAAGTACCAACACCTAAAACCGTACGGGGTAAGTAGCCTGTTCCTTCAACTATTTTCTCGACCCGATCCTGCCGTTTATAAATGATCCATTCAAGACGATCAATATCCAGATCCATGACAGACTCCATTTGCTAAAAGTTGAACGGGACTATAAGGGAAGCTACCTGTTAAGGCAAGTCCTTATCACAATCTATCTTCTGCTCTGCTTAATAAAGCGTACCAACAGTGTCCAGGTAGGTTAAATAGACACGGACATCAAATTCGAGCTGGTGATAGTGTGGTTCCATATGCTCACACAGGCTATAAAAAGCTTTATTGTGATCTTTTTCTTTAAGGTGGGCTAGTTCATGGACAACAATCATGCGCAAAAATTCCAACGGAGCGGTTTTGAACACATTGCCAATACGGATTTCATTACGGGTTTTGATTTTGCGTCCCTGTACTTTTGGAGCATAAGTGTGAAGGCCAAGAGCTTCGTGAACAATGGAAATCTTACCGTCAAAGGTGACTTTATTCACGGTTGCTGCTTTGCGTAGGTACTTATTTTTTAATTCCGCGGTGAAATCGTAGAGGGCTTTATCGGTTTTAATTTCATGAGGCTTGGGATAGCGCTGAAGCAGAACCTGTCCGAGTTTCTTTTGCCTGAGCAGCTGGTCAATTTGATGGGTTAATTGCTCTGGATAGCCGGTGAGATATTTCAGTTGGGTCATAGTGTTCAAATTCTCAGTGATCAGCTTTGCTAGTCATGCTTATGTGTCCTACCCTGACCGTATGGAAAGGGCAGGACGTAGATCCTCTATTCGGTACGGCTGGTGATTTCAATCAGGTGATAACCGAATTGAGTTTTAACCGGTCCAAGCACCTTGCCAACTTCACCGGAGAAAACAACTTCGTCAAATTCACGCACCATTTGACCAGGGCCAAATTCACCCAAAGCACCACCTTGCTTACCAGACGGACACTTGGAATGAACTTTAGCGATTTCCGCAAAGTCTTCGCCATTTTCAATCATTTTCTTCAGGCTGTTACAATCGTCTTCGCTAGGAACCAGAATGTGACGAGCAGCTGCTCTTTTCATAAATTAATCTCCTTTTTGGGGTTATTTTTTTGATGAATGTCTCTTCTAACCTATTTATAGCGCCATGACAAGAGACGTACATTTATTCACGTAATTTTGCGGCAATAAAACCTGTGGTCCACGCAGCCTGAAAGTTATAGCCACCAGTTATGCCGTCAATATCAAGAACCTCACCAGCAAAATAGAGATTTTTGACCACCTTGCTTTGCATGGTTTTGATATCGACGTCACTTAAATTGATCCCGCCACAGGTGACAAATTCCTCTTTAAAGGTTCCTTTGCCTGTGATCTGGTAACTATCATTAGAAAGGGTATTCACCAATTTATTGATAGCGCTTTTTCCCATTTCTCCCCAGCGTTTATCGGCAGGAAGATCACACTTTTCAAGCAAGTGCCGCCACAGGCGCTCTGAGAGATTAAAAGGGCGTACATTCACCAGCATTTTCCGTTCGGAAGAATTCATCAATGACCCCAGATGTTGAGTGATAACATCCTGATTGCGCTCGTTGGCCCAGTTGATCTGCAGTGTGCCCTGATAGTTGTTTTCATTGAGCCAGCGTGCCGCAAATGATGATAATTTTAACACCGCCGGGCCACTGACGCCCCAATGGGTGATAAGCAGCGGACCTTCTGCTTTAAAGCGTGTTCCCTGTAGAGTTATCTGGGTATTTTCAACAACGACACCCATCAGTTCGGTCAGGGCATCGGTGTTAAGTTTGAGGGTAAACAGTGATGGTACCGGCGGGCAGATCGTGTGACCGAGTTGCTCCAGCCAGGTCAGGTCATCTTTTCGGGGGGCTCCTCCCGTAGTGATCACTACCTTATCAAACTGTTGCAAAGGGCGTTTGTCGCCAATAAAGTGCAGTTGTAAATCAGGTTTGCCGGGGGTTATTTTTTTTACTCCACAGTTGGTCACAATATTTATCTGCAAACGTTTTGCTTCTCTTAAGAAACAATCGATAATCGCTGCCGAATCCTGGGCTTGGGGAAATACGCATTGATCGTCCTGGGTTACCAGGGGGACTTGACGGGTTTCAAACCAGATCATGGTTGCGTAGTTGTCGAAAGTGCGGAATGCTTTTTTCAGTGCATTGGCACCGCGTGGATAGGCTGCACACAGCTCTTTAATGGAGGCACAGGCATTGGTGACATTACAGCGGCCTCCGCCGGATATTCTAACCTTAGCCAGCAGTTGTGGGGATTTTTCAAAAATAGTAACGGTTGCTGCTGGGTAATTAAGACGGATGTTGATGGCAGCAAAAAATCCTGCTGCGCCACCACCGATAACGGCAATATTCACATTGACCTCAAAAATCTATCTAGTTGGCTTTTTCATCTATTGACAAAGTGTAAACAGGTGGACACTATACCATCTTTTCAGATTCCAGCCGCTTAAAATGGTTGGGTCATTAACATTAATGATAATGAAAATTGCACATTGAATTTGATAGATCAGCTATACTCAAACATTGAATTAAATTGCCTAAGCAAAATAGAAGGAGACCTACAATGGAAAATTGTCCTTGCGGAAGTGGTCAGGACTACGCAGCATGCTGTGAACCGATTATCAAAGGTGAAAAAAAAGCGGAAACCGCTGAGCAGTTAATGCGGGCGCGTTATACCGCTCACGATAAAGTTGCCATTGATTTTCTTTATGAAAGTATTCACCCCAGCTTTCGCCAGGGGTTTGATCACAAAGGCAGTCAAGATTGGGCGGAAAAGTCAGATTGGTTAGGCCTGGAAGTGGTTGATAGCGTCGCCGGCGGTGCAGATGATGTGACCGGTGAGGTCGAGTTTATTGCCCGTTTTCGTTTGAATGGTAATACCCGCAGTTATCATGAGCGGGGACAATTTGAGCGTAAAGATGGTCAGTGGTATTTTACCGATGGCGAGCTGGTGAAAGGACAACCGATTAAGTCGAACAAAGTTGGCCGTAATGATCCTTGCCCTTGTGGCAGTGGAAAAAAGTATAAGAAGTGTTGTGGCTGATACGCCCCTTATCAATTATACAAAAGCACCTTTGTTTGTTCCGGCAGGCCTATTCAATTGGGCCTGCCTTTTTAATTTTAAGATGTTTTTACAGCTCCACCTTTTTAGCCCCGTCTTATCTCAAAACGTCATCTGTTTGCCATAAGTCCAAAACTGCACTTTCTGAAAAACAGGGTATACTTTTTAAGTAACGCAGATTTAAGCTTCATGAGGATGTCATGGTCGAAAATAACCCATCCAAACCGATATTAATTGTCGATGATGAAATGTCGTGGATTGTGACCTTGCGCACGGCATTAAGACTCCTTGGTAAAATTACTCATATTGTTTCCTGTACAGAGAGTCAAACAGTCCCATCTTTATTGGCGACTAATGAATATTCCCTGGTTCTACTTGATCTCACCATGCCGAATGTAAGTGGTGAAGAGTTGCTCGACTACATAGGTGAAAGGCATCCCGAGTTGCCGGTTATTATTATTAGTGGCGCTAATCAGGTAGCGACGGCTGTGAACTGTATGAAAAAAGGGGCTGATGATTTTCTTATAAAAACGGATGATCTTGAACGTATTGTGAATAGCGTCAAAAAAATCTTGCGGACTCAAGAATTAAAAGAGGAACATCGAAAATTAAGTGAAAGCTTAGCGGCTAGACCAAGGCAGAGGAATGCTGCTTTTGATCACATTATTACCCGGAATCAGACGATGCTGGGGATTTTTTCATACCTTGAGGCGATAGCTCTTAGTCGTGAACCCGTTTTGGTGCAAGGAGAAAGTGGGACCGGTAAAGAGTTAATTGTACAGGCATTGCACCAGTTAAGTTGTCCGACTCAGCCCTTTATTGCCGTTAACGTCGCCGGTCTGGATGATGTCCTTTTCAGTGATACTCTTTTTGGGCATCAAGTTGGAGCCTATACCGGCGCCAATCAGCCACGTCGGGGCATGATTGAGGAAGCTGCGGGAGGGATTCTTTTTTTAGATGAAATTGGCGACTTGTCCCAATCTTCACAAGTAAAATTATTGCGTTTGCTGCAATCGGGCGAATACTTCCCTTTGGGTTGCGATACTCCACTGCTATGCCGGGCCAGGATTATCGCGGCAACAAATCAGAACCTTGAAAAAAAAGAAGCTGCAGGGACATTTAGACGTGATCTGTTGTTTCGTTTAAAGACACATCGCGTAACCCTGCCTGCACTAAGGGAGCGGCATGAAGATATTCCTCTTCTGGTCGATTATTTTATATCTGAAGCAATTCATCAGCTTGGTAAAAAGAGACCTGGCGATAACCCTGACCTGATTTCTTTGTTGCAATCTTATTCATTCCCTGGAAATCACCGTGAATTAAGAGCAATAATCTATGATGCTGTCAGTTTGCACCATACTGGCCCACTTTCAATTGATCGTTTTGCCGATATCATTTCCAAAGATAAGTTATCCTCTCCTGTTTCTGAATCTACAACCTTTTTGCCCCCGGAAAGTGCCTTTATTTTCCCTGAACACCTGCCAACGTTAAAGCAGATGAGCCAGTTACTGGTGGATGAAGCTCTCAGGCGGACAGGGGGGAATCAATCTCATGCGGCAAGATTTCTTGGGATAACCCAACAGGCGTTAAATCGGCGCTTGAAGGGGAAATTTTAATTTTTGTTAGGGGTCATTCAAACGCTGCAATAATACTTGCTTCTACAACATTAATTGTTTTTTTCTAAGTCTTTGATTTTATTTCCATAAACTTCTTTTCTCTTAAATGCAATAAACTTCAGTTGATTTCCTTTTTTTACCCGAAAAGATAAAAGCCGTATTTCCAATATGTTACCGATCTTTCTATTTCTGGCATAGTGTGTGCTAGTTAATTTGTAGTCATTAATTTTTGGTGCGCTTTTAATAAAAATTATTGCTCTTATGTCACGAAGAGTATTTTTGTAGCACACATATCAAGGAAGGAGAATCGCATGTTCAGAAAGCTTAAACTCGGAGTCAAAATCGGTGGAGGGTTCGGAATCCTACTTTTGTTAGCTATTTGTCTTGGCGCAATGGCTATTATCAGTATGGAAAAGGTCGAAACACAGTCCGTAATGCTTGAAACAGAATATGTTCCTGAAGTTGATATTGCCAATAAGGTTGAGCGAAGCTCTTTCCGAACCATGTATGCCATGCGTGGCTATGGTTTTAGTGGGGATGAAAATTTACTCGCCGATGCCAGAAAAAATTTAAATGCTTTACAAGAGAGGCTTGATGCGGCCAAAAAACTGGGTGATGAGGCGGTAAATTTAAAGGCTTTACGTCCTGCCGTTGAAAAGGTGGAGGCAGAACTTGAGCGCTATAAGGCGCTGGTTGATGAAACTGTTGTCGTCAATAAGAAAATGGCTGATAACCAACATGCTCTTGATGCCGCGGCCAGTCAGTATATGAGTAATTGTAACGAATTTCTGGCTGGTCAGAATGCCAAAATGGATAAGGAAATAGGGGAGTTCTCAACTCCAAAGCTATTAGCGGAACGGCTTGAAAAGATTATGCTGGTTAGCAATATTATCGATCTTGGTAACATGACTAGAATCTCTGTATTTAAATCTCAAGCTCGTAGAGACCCGCAAATTATTAAAGACGCAAATAGCAATTTTGATGTCATGCAGAACAAGTTTGCTGCGCTACGCAAGATAACTTATCAGGATGACGATATAAAACGCATCGACGAAACGGAACAAGCAGCTCTGGCTTATAAAACAGCGATGAATAATTACCTGGCCAATTGGCTGACAAATCATGAACTTGGAAAACAAAGAAACGATTTAGGTGATGCTGTTGTGAATGAAGCTCGCGCTGTTGCTATGGCGGGTATGGACGGGACCATGCGGATTGCCTCTCAGGCGGTTTCCTCACTCAGTATGGCGAGCCATACCATGATTGGTGGATTAATTGCTGCGGCCTTGTTAGGTTTAATAACTGCCTGGTTGGTAACGCGCAGTATTACTAAACCTCTACACCGTGCATTTGCTGTTGTTAGCCAATATGGCAAGGGCGATACATCGGACCAAAATCTGCCGATGGGAGATCACGTAAATTGCTCGGCTATAAATAATTGTGGTCAGAAAAATTGCCCAAGCTATGGAATGGAAGGACATTGCTGGGTCGAAACCGGTACTTTTGGACCGAATCCGGTTTGCTACAAGTTAACCAATGGCACCCACGCCGATTGTCGCGAATGTAAAACTTATCAGGCGCGCGATGAGATAACTGAACTTGGTTCAGTGTTAGTTGGTATGGCCAAAAGCTTACAGGGGCGCAGTGAATTGGCTGAGGCGATAGCCCAAGGTGACCTGACTCACGAAGTAACCGTTGCCTCACCAAATGATCAGCTTGGAAATGCTCTTAAAACGATGCTGGAAGGTTTGCGTGAAATGGTTGGCAATATTCAGATTGCTGGTCAACAGATTGCTTCTGGCTCTGGACAGGTTTCAGATGCTAGTCAGGCCCTCTCCCAAGGGGCAACAGAGTCTGCCAGCTCGCTTGAAGAAGTAACCGCATCCATGAATGTCATGTCCAACCAGGTGCGAACTAACGCTGAAAATGCTAGTGCCGCGAACCAGCTTTCCAATGAAGCAAAATTAGTTGCCGAAAAGGGTGACTCGCAAATGGAAGAGATGGTTCAGGCCATGGATGATATTAATCAGGCGGGTCAGAATATCAGCAAGATCATTAAGGTTATCGACGAGATTGCTTTCCAGACCAATTTATTAGCTCTAAATGCCGCAGTTGAAGCAGCGCGTGCTGGACAGCATGGTAAAGGTTTTGCGGTTGTCGCCGAGGAGGTTCGTAATCTGGCGGCCAGAAGTGCAAAGGCTGCGGAAGAAACGGCAGAATTGATCGAAGGTTCGGTAGCTCTGACTGACAAAGGTAACCAGATGGCTCAGCAAACTGCTGGAGCTCTGAAAGAGATTATGAGTGGTACTAATAAGGTGGCTGACCTGCTCGAAGAGATAGCCGCCGCATCCAATGAACAGGCGCAAGGCATCAGCCAGGTAACAACTGGATTAACTCAGATCGATCAAGTCACCCAGCAGAATACTGCCAGTGCCGAAGAAAGTGCCTCCGCTGCCGAGGAGCTGTCGAGCCAGGCATTACAGATGCAGGAAATGCTTAAACGCTTTGTTTTGAATAAAGGGGAACAGGAAAGTCATTTAAGCAATACTCGGCCAGAGACGCATCGTTCCGGCGGCTGGGAAAACATTAACCCTAATCCTCAAATTGCAATGAAAACAAGGGTTTCACTGAATGACGAAGAATTTGGTAAGTTTTAAAGATTGAGGATTGTTAATTTCAGAAAAGCAACAGCATATCGCCAGGAATATTCAAGGTGAATATTCCTGGCAATGTCATAATTGTTTTCAATAGAATCAGCATTTCTAAATTGTAAGGATTGCCTTATGATTCGACATTTATGTGCTAACTGCCAGGTTGAGCTTCGTCCGGCTGAACAACTTGATGATAAACAGGAGCAAATCAGTCATGGCTTATGCCCCGCCTGTATGGCAAAAGTCATGAGTCGCCTGGGACAGTCTTTGAAAGAGTATTTGAATGAATTTTCGGAACCTGTCCTCGTTTTAGATAAATATTCATTGGTAATAACGACCAATAATGCTGGTGAACGTGTACTAGGGAAAAATGTCCCGGAACTAACTGGTTACCTCGGTGGTGATGTCCTCGGATGTCTGCATGCTAAGGAGCCTGGCGGTTGTGGAGCCACCTTACATTGTCTGAGCTGTGTCATCAGGAATACTGTAAAAGATACTTACCAGACTGGTTGTGAACATCAGAACGTTCCGGCTTGCATGGATATTGATACAATTTCGGGACCACGGAAAAAAAGTTATAATATTTCTACAGAAAAAGTAGATGACTTGGTTTTGCTTAAACTTGAAAAATGTGCATAGTTAAAATGCTATTTTGAGATAAATCCTATAAGGGGCTTCCCTCCTTTAAAAACAGGTCAGTCTCATAAAGCGAGAACTGACCCGGGTATATGGTTCCGTTTTGAATATTGTCTCTGGTATTTTCAGGGAGATAATCTCTCAATGAACCATTCATTTATTGCAGTTTTTTTATACCTTAAACGATCATGTAACCGGTGTTCACCTTCCTGCCAGAATTCAATCATTTCAGGAATGACGCGATAACCTCCCCAATGATCAGGGCGGGGGACATCCTGCTCTTTAAAGGTCTCTTCTACGGCTGTTTGTTGATTTTCCAGAAAAGTGCGATCTGGAATGACCTGACTTTGGTTCGATGCGTGGGCAGATAGTTGGTGCCCGCGTGGACGGCTTGAGAAGTAATCGTCAGATTCTTGCCCCGAAACCTTTTCTACGCGCCCTTCGATACGCACCTGACGATTTAATGTTGGCCAAAAGAAAACCAGAGCTGCATTGGGGTTCTCAATCAGCTGTTGACCCTTGGCACTCATGTAGTTGGTATAAAAGACGAAGCCGCGCTCATCTAAGCCACGTAACAGAACTATTCTGGCCGAAGGAATTCCCTGGGCATTAGCGGTCGACAGGGACATCGCATTAGCATGGGGGAGTTCTTCTTGTTCAGCTCTTTTTAGCCATTCCTCGAATTGAGTAAAAGGGTTTGGATTCGCATGAGCAACATCAATGGCTGCTTTCGTTTGTTCGTGCATTCTTTCTCCTTATTGTTTCATTTTTATATTTAATTTTTTGTTTTTATGTCTGCCTTAGGTGACTGGCGATAATAGCTCATCAATATCGTCAAATTTGTACCATTATGACAGAGGTGGGGTTCTCTTTGAACCTTATCGACAAATTTTAGCTATATAGTAGAATGTGAAAGAAGAAAAATTGGCTTGTGCTAATCTGATTATGGACATATTATTGTCTTTTAATAATAGTACTGTCTTTGATCTCTTTAATATCTTTTATGGAGGAACCCTTGGCAAGGATCGCGTGTTTTGTTTTGGTATTGCTTTTTTGTTTTACTAGTATCAGTTCCAGTATGGAACGTTTTGGTCTCGTAACTACTGAGGAGTTGTCCGATCTATTAACCGCTCGAGAAGATGGCAAGATCGATTTTCTGTTGGTCAATGCCCTTGATGAGGTTCTATTTCTTGATAAAAGTATTCCTGGTTCTATAAGTCTGCCCTGGAGCCGTATCGATGAAGAGTCCCAACGTCTTGGAAGTGATAAAAATAAATTAATTATCACTTACTGTATGGGCTATCGCTGAGTGTACGCATACAAGACAGCAGTTGCTGTTAAGAAACTTGGGTATAAAAATATTAAGATTTACAATGGTGGTATTAAAGACTGGAGCAAGTCTGGCTTTCCATTGATTCGTAAAGCCCCCCTGCCAGATCATAAAGCGAAATTCATTACAACCGAAAGGTTGGCATCATTGCTGGTTGAAAAGGCTATGTGGGGATGTAAGAATGAGCAGGGAAATCCTGTTTTGGTTTTGCTCGATTTACGTAATGAACCTGTTTTAAGTGAGCAGCATTCAACCGAAGAAAGCAATATTTATAAGGAACGTCTGCTTAGTATCGATACTCCATGCCCAACGATATCTCATTTATTTGATGACTTTCTAAATTCGGAGGTGCGTCGCCATATCCCTACTGACGTTCGTGTTGTTACTATCACCGAAACAGGAAATCGTGATGCTCAAATCCAAGCTTTTTTCGCAAAATATGGGTATGAGAACATAGAGTCGTTGGAATTTGGCATGCGTGGCTGGATCAAAGGAATGCATCCGGTGATATCTCTTCAGGGAAAATAATCAACAATGCGTATTCGTTCTCTCCGTACTCGAATATTATTACTTCTTGGCTTTTTAGCTGTACCGGTCTTTTTTGTCGTTTTTAATTTGTATGTTGGACAATTAAGATCAGAGTATGGACGTTTAGGGGCAGAGCTAGAAAACGCAGAGCGAAACTTTCTTAAGGTGGTCCTGCAGGAGTCTCAAGTATTGACTGATCAGGATATAGAATCATTGATGCAAGCTTATGAAGAGGTTGCGTCGCAACTGAGTTTTTTTGATGAAGCAATAGGGGCTGCGGCACTAGAGCGCCAGGATCTCTTTAAACAGTTGGTCCTAGCTCAGGACCAACGCAAAAGCCGTTTTCGAGAAACGCAAGATCGCTTGCTGGAAATGACCAGTAGTATTCGTTACATCCATGAACATCATTTTGTCTACCTTAAGAATTTTCTTCGCAGGGGCCAGACGCATGCGGATTACAATCTCTCTGAAAGTATGAGACCTAGTGACAAGGGTTCTGCGTCGGAAGTTGACATTATTCGAGCTGCAATCGACATTCATCATACAGTTTTAGAATTGTTGAAATTTTTTCAGCGGGTCAGAGAAGGTATAGACCTATCCACATCAGAGATTGTGTTTAAACAAAAATATAAGGAATTTATTAATGCGGTTAATGCTTTTGAAGAGTATTCGCTAGATGCTCAGGATGGATTGTTGGTTGAAGATTTACTGATCAATGGTCATTATTTAAACCGTGATTATTCCGCTGCCATGCAAAGTTTATTTAGCGTTACAACTTTGGAAGAAAATCTTGAAAACAATTTAACTTCAGTTCTTTCTGGTATTAATAATATTCGAACGAATATAGCGGAAAAGCATGAACGTAATAATCAGATTTTTGTTTCATTTCAGGTTTTATCTATCTTCCTGACCTTTTTAGCAACTGCTGCTATTGCTTTTAATGCTTTTAAATTTATCACACGGTTACGTGCTATCGTGAAGGAATCATTACATATTCGTGAAGATCTGTCGCACCGGATTGTTGTTGATGATTCTGTATCAAATGAATTTAGTGTCGTTTTTCATGCATTAAACGACTTGGCCAGTCGTGTTGGTGGACAAGTCGAAGAATTAACCGCTGCCCAACATATTCTCGAACAAAAAGTTGAAGAGCGAACTTTTGAATTAAAGCAGTCCAATCTTAGTTTGCTTAATGAGATTCATGAGCGTCATCAAGTTGCAACCGCATTACAAAAGAGTGAACAGCTCTATCGTAGCCTTTTTGAAAATACCACCGACATCATTCAAAGTATAGATGGACAAAGTCGTCAGTTTCTACTCGTCAATCCCGCCTGGTGCAAAAAACTTGGTTATACCTATAGCGAAAGCAGACAGATGGTTTTTGACAAGATCATTCCTTCAGCACAGCATCAGCAGTGGACCACTTTTTTTAGCGCTCTTGACGATGATGCTGCTAAATATGTTGAAGGAGTGCTTATCGCTAAAGATGGTCGCGAACTGCAGGTAGAAGGTGTCGCTACTCGAACAGAAGAAGAGGGGCGCGCCGCCTATCATTTCTTTCTTCATGATATTACTGAAAGACAATTAGCAGAGGCTGAGCGGTTACGCATGCAGAAGTTAGATTCTGTCGGTCTGCTCGCCGGTGGGATTGCTCATGATTTTAATAATTTGTTATCTGCTGTGGTCGGGAATCTAAATTTAGCAGCTTTGGCCTGCCCTAAGGAAGGTTCTCTCTATACACGCCTTAAAGAGGCTGAAACTGCTGCTTACCAAGCCTCTGATTTAACCCGCCAATTACTGACGTTTGCTAAAGGTGGCGAACCGATCCGCGAACTTGCTGATTTGCGGATGATGCTGCAAGACTCTGCTGAATTTGTACTTAGAGGCTCCAATGTCCGTTGTGATTTTACCATACCCGAAGATCTCTGGCCGCTGCAGGCGGATTCTGGTCAGCTGAGTCAGGTTATTCAGAATCTGGTTATTAATGCTGACCAAGCTATGCCGGACGGAGGTGTTATTACTCTTTCTGCTGCTAATATTAATGCTGAAGAAACGACCGAGTTTCCAGCTGCAGGGCAACCGCATATTTGTATTAGCGTTATCGACCAGGGGATTGGTATCACACCTGAAGAATTAACCCATATTTTTGATCCTTATTTTTCAACGAAAGAGTCAGGGCATGGTCTTGGTCTGGCGTCGGCCCATTCTATTATAAGAAAACATGATGGTTGGATTTCGGTTTCTTCAACTCCCGGACAAGGGAGTCATTTTGATATTTTCCTACCAGCAGAACCGACTGAGTCCATAACCACTAAGGAGCATCAAGAGCAATTTTCTGCTGGTGATGGCAGTCGTATTCTGGTTATGGATGACGAACAATCAGTGCGTCAGATCATGACAGAAATCCTCGAATTGAATGGCTACCAAGTCAAAGCAACAGCCAATGGACAAGAAGCCTTAGAATGTTATGCCGAGCATATGGTGATCGGGCAACCTTTTGATCTGGTCATTACTGACTTGACCGTTCCTGGTGCAATGGGGGGCAAGGAACTGGCTGAACGTCTCCATGATATCGAAGCGCAACTACCCATATTGGTGACCAGCGGCTACTCGAATGACCCCATCCTTGCTAATTATGAAGATTACGGTTTTTGTGGTTTTATCTCGAAACCTTTCCGGGCTTACACGATTATGGATGCTGTGAGTAATGCGCTGGTCGGTGCCAGTGATTAACGGATCTTCATATCGGTTTTTTTCTCTCTTCTTATAAATATGTCCCAACGGTTACTGACATTCTTTAAATTTGGATTTTAAATGTTCATTTCCGAAACTATTGATTAGATCGACTTTTATTTTTTGGGGTGCCAGTAAGTAGCTAAATATATTTGGAAATAATATTTTTCTCTGCTGATACAGTAATGATAGATCAATTCTGATCATATTTTTTGTTTGTTCGATGTTCACTTCTATGCTAAAGAAACGCTCTTTTTATTGAGTCGGATCTGATTTAGCCCTAATTTATATTGGTTTATACCCATCTCTAAGCATCGGTGTTCCTGTATTAAATCCAGCTAGTAGTCGCACATTTCGCTCATTAATACCCATTCTAAACTTGTGTCCATCTTGAATTTCCAGGTGGAACTAAACTATTAGCGTAACTTTTAGGTTGGTCAGACAATGTTGTCTGAAACTACCCTGGGGGGATTTTCTATGAAGTTGTATCGTGCCGGTGGCGGGCTATTACTGGTCGCAACCTTGTGTCAATTAGCCCAGATCCTTTATTCTCTTGGCTTATTCGCTGGGGTTGAGCTAAGTAGCAAAGGGGTACAGTTTTTCCTCTTTGGGGCTCTTAGAGGCCTCTGGACTGAGACCGGCCATGGGTTCGGTTATTCCGATTTGATTTCTGCCGCCTACTCTGGACTGGCTATGCTGTCTTTGATGATCTGTGCCCTCGTCGTGATTAGAGGAGAGCGTTTATGGTTAGGCGCCAAGATTTTCATGCTAATGGTCCTTCTGTTTCTGTTCAGCGACCATCTGTATTCCGGGATGATGATGGAATCTTTCTGCAGGGTCTCTGCTGATTTTTTTCCTCGCTGGTATCAAGTTCAATTGGAAGTACCCTTCTATCTGCTCTTTGTTTCTTTAAGCCTTATCATACTCAGTTCACCCATCACAGGTAGTTATGCCGAACCCTGCTGGCGCTGGAAGCTATTATCCCTTAAGGGGCGCATTCCACGTTCTACTTTTTGGCTCTATTACGTGATCGGTATGGGAGCTTTCTCCGGCTATTGCTATCTTATTGCCATCTACGCTCTTGGGCCTTTTGGTCATTTCGGTGAACTTACGTTGCTGCCATCCTTAATTTTGGCTGCGCACATTTATAGTATTGTTCTATGGCCATCCATTGCGCTAATTACCAAGCGTTGCCATGACCGTAACCACAGTGGTTGGTTTCAACTGCTGATGTTGGTGCCTCTGGTTAATTTCTATTGCTGGATTAATCTTTTATTTCTGCGTGGGACCGAAGGGCCGAACCGATTTAATTCCGATTGGGACCCTGATGCTGAGGTTGCTACCTTTACCAGGGATTTCTCTGGCACCCTTGCCAACGAAACTGCTGGTGCTGATTTTATTATTGAAGAAGATCCTGACCTCTCTCCACCATTACCAGGTGATGGCAGCCTCCTTCTGTACCAGGTTGGTGGCTATATGCTCGCGTTGGCCGTTATCTTCGATCTTGGTATCGCAATGTATAATCTGCACGGTTCTAATGACCTCTGGTTTATGGCGTTGCCGACGGTAGCGCTGCTGCTTTCTTTCGTGCTGGCGATTCGGGCTGTTCTATGTAAAGTGCTGCCGTGGTGGGGTCTGACTATCCTGATCCTTGCCGCTGGATATCGCTTTGGCGGTCATTTAGTGGTCTGGGCTCGCTTTGGGGAAATGTTTTTTGAGAATCCTGACTATGCGAGTCAAATGGCTGTCTCAGAAAGTATATTTTTACTGGCTATTTGCGGAGCAGGCTTGATCCTGGGCAATTTCAGCGCGGCAAGAATGGCTGACCTGCCGGGTACAACGGACCGTTTACGTTGGTTGCTGTTTTCGACCCAAGGGCGAATTTCCCGAAGCCAGTTCTTTTGGGGGCAGGTTTTCGTGACGGTATTGGCTGGTGTCTTCTTTTTGCTGTTAATTTTTATTCTTTCACCTCCCGATCTCAGCGGTGCTTTTGCTTCTGCTGTCTTGCTGCTTCATCTTATATTGTTGAGCTCCTGGCCGATGCTAGCCCTGGCAACCAAGCGTTGTCACGACCGCGATAAAAGCGGCTGGTATCAGCTACTCAATTTTGTCCCTCTGCTCAACATTTACTATACCATCGAGATGCTGTTTTTCAGGGGAAGTGAAGGGACAAACCGTTATGGGAACGCTGCTGAATAACCCCGTAACTTCATCGCGATTTTAGAATTTACTGCATAACCGATTTTTGTTGGAGAATATTACGTGGATGCTTTTATGAACCTGTTGGTCATGTTTCTTTTTGCCATGTCCATTTACAGTATGATTCGCTATACCCTGCGTCGCAGTGGCAACAAAAGACATTTTGTTCAACTTAAAAAGAAGGGAAAAGTCTTACGGACTTTATCATCTGCTGAGCGTGAGGCTTTGACCCCGGTTTTACACCTTGCGGGGGTGGGAAAAACTCTGCAGCTGTTAAATGACAATGTTTATGAACTGAACGGTGAATTTTTACGCCATGGTATCCAGGGCCGCCACGGCAGCACCATGCACGATACCCTTGGTGGTGTTGATATTTCGCTACCCTACGATTCCGCTTTATTTATAAGTGAGAATAACCGTGCTGAGGTCGTATTGACCAAGAAGGTGGCAGTCGTTATCTCTTTGAATGATGAATTTGATCTTATTGGCGGTCAGCAACGGGCTCAGGAAAACTTACAGCATGAGCATAAATGGGAAAGTGGTGCGGCCGGAACCTATGGCCAACTTGATCACCTGACCCCCGAAGAACAAGCCGAAGTCGATGCTGAACCCGACCGTTTTAAAGTTCAGTTGCTAGGTCAACGGACTGAAAATGAAGGGGAAATGGCAGCCAGGTTTATTGCCGGAATTGGCTTTAAGGCCTCTTGTCTGCTGGTCATGGCGTTTATTGCTGCCATGGTGGCCAACAGCCACGCTGATTCGGCAACGATTCAGCTAAGTGCTATTGCTATTGCTTTTATTCTGTTATTCCTGGCAATCCGTAGCTTCTGGCGTAAACCTAAACCTGTGGAGCCGCAAAAGATCAACCGGGCCAGGGGGTATCTGCATAGTGTTGAAATCCCTGACCCCAATAATGCCCATATTCCACGTCAGGAATTTTTTCTTGGTAACAAACTGCCGGTGGTCATTCCGAGTCATTGGCTGCAATTTTTAAGTCGTTTGCCAGACAAGCCTTTGGATGCTGATATCCGGGTCGAAAACCGCATGCTGGTCAAACTTGGTCTGGCCCTTGATCTGAGTGAAGAAGAGCGTCGTTTTCCCGATTTCTACTGGGGGCGGCATGTCACTGTGGTCCTGGTGACTGTGATCATGGCTCTCGGTTTGCTGACCTATATGTCTGATCCCCTCCTTGATCTGCGCTTGGCAGGAAGTTTATTAACCGGCAACGAAGTCCACACCCTGAACAGTGATCAGATAGGGGAGGTTGCAACCCTTGAAGCTGGTGATCTGGTCAACCTGACAGCTCCGGTGCGTTGCCAATTACCGGCTCAGGAAGCTGGATATCGGTTGCGTCCCCTCGATTGTCGTCAGGTGGTCTGGGGTGGAGACGCTCCCCGGATCGATTCCCTTGACGCCGATCCACTGCTGCACGAGTTTCTTGCCGGTGAGGTTGTGCAGACCCGTAAAGATCCGTCTCTGCTCGCTTATTCTTTACGCCGCTTTGATCCTTACGGTCGTGTAAAGCGCATTTTAAGGCTGAAAAATTATACCGCTGTCATAGAAAAAATTGATGCCATGTGCCAGCCGATTGCGGCAAGTAACAATGGTAACCTTAAATACGATTGTCGCCAGCTTAAAAGTGAGCTTCTGGATGAGGTTGTCCCCGTGACGGAAGAACGCTTTGCCTCCTGGGACGAGCTGATGGCTGCGGTTAATAAGGGGCAATTAAAACCAGGGAAAAAAGACGAAGCGGTGCTGTTAAGCAGTGTTGCTGCATCTTTGGCCGAACGTAGCCGTAAGATTGCCGAAGCTGTCATTCTGGACCAGGCGAAAGAGGTTTTGGCCCGCGCTCAACAGGTTGAGACAGGTGGCGTTGTCCTGGCGCTGAATTATGATAAATGGTCCGAAGCAGGTTTTGCTTCCAACTACGCGGGAAGCCTGTTGGACCAGTGGACTGTCTATCAGCAGTTGAGTGATCCCGCGACCTACAAGACCGTGAATTTAACCGGTCTATTGGTCAGTAATCAATCCGATAGTCAGGGCCGACCATTATTACGAATTGCCGAAGAATTTACCCCTGGCTGGATCGTGTCGGCAACCGTGCGTATTGTCACCCTGGTGATTCTGGTTCTTCTGGCTATTGCTCATAGTGTGTTTTTAGTCGTCAACTATCGTAAAAGTAAAGAGCGCGAGAAGCTGGTTGATGATTACAATCAGATGCGGGTCGGTTGATTTTTGCTTTTTTGCTTGGAAATATGATGATTGCATCCAGTTATGCGCGGATGCAATGAACCCTGGGGGAGAATCAATGAAGATTATGGCACGGCAGAAAATTTTATTTGCCCGCGGCTGGCGGTTGGCCCTGTTTGGCGCTCTGTTTGTTATTGCTGGTTGTGCTCGTCCTCTGCCGACACGGGTGGAGCAGGTGCGCTTTCGGGATCCTGTTTTCCGGCACTGTGTTGAAAAAAGCGGCATCGCCGATTTAGCCGCTATCAGTGAACTGACCTGCACTGATGATAAGCTTAAGAACGTTACCGAACTCAAATATTTAACCGGTTTATCTAAACTCGAGTTGAATATGAATAACCTCAGCAGTGTTGACTTACGTCAGAACCTGGCACTGCAGGAGCTGAATCTCTATGGGTACCACAAAGAGACAGCAATTCAATTAGGGCCTTTGCCGCAATTGCGCGATCTAATGATCGATACACCCCGCCTGTTTGAACTGTTTAGTCGCATTTATCTGGCCCAAATGTTTCCGCGCTTAAATTATCTTTATCTTGGCGAGCAGGGGCGTGAAGAAGCGCTTGATCCCAACGTTGGTGAATTACATCTTGCCCATCCGTTACTGGATACGTTGATCATCAAAGGTAATTCAGAGCGAAGGAATTCTTCAGCTTCAGGGGTGCAGCTCTATTTTGACCTACCCCAGCTGACCCAATTTGGTATTGATGATATCCCTCTAACGGCGCTGCAGCTGAACAATATGCGTCAGCTTAAAACTTTTGCCATCAATAGAACAAACCTTCAGCATCTGGAGTTAAGCCATCTGCCACACTTAGAGCTGTGCATTATTGATGATAGTTTGCTTGCCGATATTGTCCTTGAAAACCTTCCCCGGTTGCGCAACCTGAGTGTGTCGGGTAATCGCTTAACGGTTCTTGATCTGACTGCGGTGCCAGAGCTGGAGCAGATCTTGGCTGACAATAATCTATTGCACACGGTTATCTGGCCAGAGGATTCGCAACTTAATATTGTCTCGTTGAAAAGTAATCAGCTCACTAAACTCGATCTTTATTCCCTTGACCATATCGGCTCATACGACCTGTCTGATAATCCATTACCCAGGATAGCCGACATCGAATTTGACGAACCCCAGTTCCAAGAACGATTGCTAGACCTTGGCTATCGCTATACCACTGAAGTTTTGGAAATCAGTGAAATGGCCGGTTCCCGTGAATACCTGGCGACGACGAAAGATTTAAGCCGTTTCAATAACCTGGTAACCCTCTACCTTAATATAGCCGAAGGGCAGCAGGCTCTTGATCTGTCTGCTCTAAAAGGTTTGCGCTGGTTGTCTATCGGCAGACATAGGTCGAGTCTTCCTGGCTTGATTCTGCCTAAAAGCCGCTACCTGGAAGAAGTGCGGTTATATCGGTTAGGTCTTGAAACGATCGAAATTCCCGATCTGCCGCGTCTTAAAATCCTCGATCTTTATGGTAATAAACTGACAAAAATCAGCCTGCCCAAACTGCCCGCTATTAAAGAACTGATACTCAATTACAATCCCCTGATCGGGTCTTTAAGACTTGAAGATTTACCTCACTTGACCTTCCTCGGCATTCGGGGAAGCCTTATTGAGAACCTTTATGTCGATAATATGCCAGAGCTCAGGGAACTGCTGGCCGACGATTGCCCGCTGAAGGAATATTACGTTGCGCATGCACCACTTCTGCATACCTTTTATATCGATTGCGAGAACCTTGACCCGAAAAAAAATAAGGTCTGCAATTAAGTAACTACTGATAAATCGAAAATTTTAAGGATCTTACAACAGATGATGAAATTGATATTATTGGCCTTTTGTCTGCTGCCAAGTTTGTGTCTGGCCGCAAGTTTTGACTGTAGCAAAGCGTCTACCCCGACAGAAAAGCTGATCTGCACTAATGACGGCCTCAGCCATATGGATGATCTGATGCAGATGCTGTATAGCCGGGCGTTAAAGCAGACCGGTGAAAAAGAGCTGCTGAAAAATATGCAGCTCGAATGGCTGATGGAGCGTGATCTGGACTGTAACGGAGGTGCGCTGAAATACTGCGAACTGACCTACCTGGACGGTTACCGTCAGCTTTCAAGCTTTTATCACCAGAGTGTTAAGGGACCGCTGCTTGATGGTATGGCGTTGCCACCTGGGGCAGAGCTGTCGATGAACGAACAGGCTTCCATGTTCAACCCCGACCAGGTTGGTATTTATGACGAAGACAGCCGCCCTTGGCTGCAGAAGCAGATTCTGAACGTTAAGAACGGCATTGTCGTGTCATTGAACAGTGCCGTTGTTAACGAGACGCCATACCTGCTGTATGTGGTCAGGTATAATGAGGGGAAAGAATACCGGATTTTTGAATACAATCTTTTGACTCGCCAATCTTTTCTTATTGAAACTCTGGAAAAATGGGCTGCCTGGATCCCTATGCAGCCCAACTTGTTCACCATTGTTGACGGCACCTTGTATTATCCTCAGCAGGGGAATTATCAAAAGGTGTCCCTGGAACTGCAAGCCTTGATGGCTTATCGGGTTGGCAGTGGTCAGGCCGCGCAAGCGGTGAGCGGCAGCACCTTGCTTCCGGTTGCGAAAACCCTCGCCTTCGATTTTTTTGCCGCTTCACAGGACGGGCGTTGGCTTGCTACGGTTGATGACTATCTACGCTATTCTCACATGTCTCTGTACTCTAACATTCAGGAATTACACGCTTACTATCAGGAACATCCTGATAATGCTGAAGAGCGCTTCATCTATGTTTATGATCGTCTGCGTAAGCGTGGTTACAGTCTTGATTTCGAACGCTGGGACTACCGCTATCTCTGGGCCATCGGTGGACTGGCTTTTCACCCGACGTTACCAGTGTTGTATTTTGATAACCACGGACCCATGGCCTGTATCTGGACTTACGATCTGGAAGAGAAAACCCTGGTCAAGATCGTGCCTCAACACGAGGCGAAACTGCCGCGGCCATTTATTTACCAGGGCCAGGATTATGTCGCTTTTGTTATCAGTGATGAAGATAAGAAAAAAGATTCCTCTATTCATCTTGCCGCTGGAAAGGTGGGGCTGGAATGAAACTGACAGCGTTTTTTAAGATGACTGGATCATTGTTTCCCCTTGCCCTGATGGTTTTAATCCTGGTTCCGGGTAGTTCCTTTAGCGCCAGTTTTGATTGCGCTAAAGCAGGTACCAAAACGGAGCATCTGATCTGTGATAACCCGGGGTTAAGTCAAATGGATTCACTGCTGCAGGTTCTCTACCAAAGGGCTAAAGAGCAGACGAAAGCCCCTAAAGTGTTGCGCGCAGTTCAGCGTAGCTGGATCAAAGAGCGAAATCAAATTTGTGGTGGAGGTGAAGCCTCCGCATGTGAACAGTCTTATGTTGATGGCTATAAACGCCTCATCGATTATTACCACACCAGCTTAAATCCCTTGTCTGACGGTATGCTATTACCGGACAGTGAGCAGTTTAAACCAGGTGACTATGATAACTTAGGCGATATCTCGTTAAGTTACGCCATGGATCAGATCTGGAAACAGAAAGTATTGCTGACCATAGACAATGCCGATATCAACCGGTTACTGGCGACCAGAGTTGATGAAACTCCGTATCTGATCTATCTGCTGCAGCGGTCTGAGCAGGTGGATAACTATCAGTACGAGATTCACGAATTGAACCTGCTGACCGAGGACGATGTCATTATTGCCAGTGGCAGCAACGATAATTGGCGCTACGGTATGGATACCGACCTGTTTGCCGTGCGTGATGGTGTTCTTTATTTCCCACCGTTTAATCGGGTGACGCCGCAGGTGAAAGACATTACCTTGCGTTATCAAGTCGGTTCCACTCTGCCCGCAGAGGAAATTACCCTGAAGAGTTTGGGAGATACACTTTTGGGTTTAAGGACGGCTCTTTATGGTGTCTGGCCCGGATCACAAACTATTGCCACTCTTGCTTCTAGATCTTATCTGTTTGATCAGGCTTCAGAACTGGATGAAATGCAAGATTTCTTTGCCGACAAACAGAATAACCCAGGTGATGATGTCGAAGTTCTGATTTACTCCTTTGATGAAAACTATGGTTATCCGCTGAACTTCGAAAAAAATGGTCGTGGCGGATGGGCTGTTGGATCATTGGTTTTTGATGATCTTGAACCGATTCTCTATTTTGACAATAGTGGCCCTGTTGCCTGTATCTGGACGTATAATCTCGACAACCAGGAATTGATGAAAATTGTCCCTCAGCACGGCGCTATCAACCCGGCACCGTTTAAGTATCAGGGAAATAATTACGTTGCTTTCAGCATGGTCAGTTATAAAGATAAGGACAGAACGCAGCAGACGGTTTCTATTGCGCTTGCTTCGGGTGATCTGTATCGCTTGCGTTGGTAACGGTTGAGGACTCGGCTTACAAGTTTCTCTGTATGTGTTGAATAATTTTCAGGAGGCACTAGTATGTGCAATTTTTCACGGGCTATTGTCCGCACCCCGGGGCGTAGCCTTGTTGCTGGTTTAAGTCAATCTCAGGCAGAAAAACCAATTTATGAAAAAGCTTTAGAGCAGCATCAGGCTTATACTGAAGCGTTGGAATATTGCGGCCTGACAGTGACTTGTCTAGATCCGTTGGAGGACTATCCCGATTCTGTCTTTGTGGAAGATACTGCTATTATCGTCAACGATCAGGCTATTTTGACCAACCCCGGTGCTGCAACCCGTAATGGTGAAGTCGCTGCTATTGCACCAGTTCTCAACGATCTTTTCGCACATGTCTACCAGATTGACGCCCCCGGAACCTTAGACGGGGGAGATGTGATGATTACTGATAAATACTGCTTTATCGGGCATTCACAAAGAACCAACCTGGAAGGTGCCACACAATTATTCAAAATCCTTGAACAGCAAGGCCTCTCCGGGCACCTGATTCCCGTTTCAAACCTATTGCATCTCAAGACAGGGATCACCTGGTTGGGAACTAACCAGTATATTGCGACCGGTACCCACCTTACTCAGCCGCAGTTTTCCCCCTTTTCAGTTCTACCGGTCGAAGACTCATATGCCGGTGCCGCCAATTGCATTGCCATTAACGATAAAATTCTGATGTCAGCAGGCTTTCTCCGGGTAAAACAGCAGCTCGACCAACTCGGACGAGAAGTTGTTGAAGTCGATATCTCCGAATATGCCAAGATTGATGGAGGTTTGACCTGTCTGTCGTTACGTTTTTAACCGGGTGTTTTCAAGCGGGGGATCCGTCTTCTAGGTACCTCTGCTCACTGACCAGGCGGCCATTACTGAATAGGTATGTCAACCGTAACTGGCCATTGGGATGAAATTCCTCACTCGATAGCCGCTCTCCTTTGTCATCGTAAACTATACGACCACGAAGTCCTCCCCCTCTGTAGTAGCTTAAATGCTCACCGACCGGTTTGGAGTCGAAGTAAGTGGTCGTCATCCAGGGGCTGCCATCATCGTAAAACAGTTCTTTTAACCCCTGTTCGCGGCCTTGGTCATCATAGGTTTCGCGCGACATGAGCTGGCCATTGGCGTGATAATGACGCCAGGGGCCGACTTTGAAGCCGTCCTGGCATTCGCCTTCAGCGTAGAGGGTTCCTTTGCTTTCGAGCCTGGCTTGCCCGGTAAATAGTTCCATGTTTTTCAATGTTCCCTGATAGACAACTTCTTTATTTCTCTTGATGGTCCACTTCAATTTACTCATGTTTGCATATGTCCTGAATAATTATCTTTTTCCTGAAATATTACCAATATCTATGCTACCTTGCCCAGCTCGCTGATTTTATAACCTAATGAGACAGGATAGCAATTTATGAGAGTGAATACAGCACGACTATGCAAACGATCCGCTATAAAAAAGGAATATTAAAGAAGCTTGGTCTGCCCCTGGCCTTCAATGGAAAAGGGCAGATATCTCTATAAAATATCTGCCGGTGTGCTTGTCTGTAAACCGATTCTTTACTATAGTCAGTGAATATGTGACTGATTAATGGCCACTTTTTCTGACCATAGAGGAGTTTTAACCTTTGGTGAAAAGACCCGCTATTATTAGATATGTTGTCTATGCTTTGGTGGTAAATATTCTTCTATCGACAGTTGTCGCGGCGTCTAACGCTTTTGCTGGGCATATCTCCTGGCCTGGTATTGTTATTAATGTCTCTATCAGTATTTTTGTCGCTATTCTCGCTTATAAAATTTATCATGGCAGTAATGGCGCTCGTTATCTGTATGCCATTTTCTTCATCTTAACCTGTCTTCTCTTTTTTGGTCATGTCAGTCAAGCCATTCCTGACTTACGTTATTTCTTGAAAGTCATTCAACTTCCTATAAATGTTTATATTCTATATGGTCTTTTTGGTCCCAAATCCTCTGCCTGGTTTCATCAATAAAACAGCAAAAAGAAGACATTTTTAAGGTCTGTAAATCAAACCTTCTCATTCGGGCTGGCAAGTTCCTGCAGCTTATCCAAAATAACCACCATCGCCAAAGTATCAAGCCGACAATAGTCAAGCAGGGCTTGTTTAAGCACTTCACGGCCATGCTCATCTGGTAGTTTAATGAGTTGTTGATAGGCCCGCTGGGCTGTTTGTCCGTCTGATATTTCAAGCTCTGCATAGCTGAACTCCGGGGCAAGAATGGGTAATACTGCTTTAATCGAGTAGGACCCGGCAAGCTGCCAATAATAGGTATAGCGTTGCTGAAATGGTTGCATCAGGTCGCGGATGTTGTCAGTTCGTTGCAAGAGTGCTTTTGCGCTGGTGGGAAAAGCTTCTGCCAGAAGGTGTAAGACACGTTTTTCGAAACTTTGGTTATAAGTCAGAATGCAGGCATCAGGTGGAATGAGGTTCAACAATTTTTCTATCAGTTGAGGGCGTGGATCTCTGCCTGGTTCGGCCAGGAATTCAAAATGCTCAGGCTCCGCTCTATGATGGTTCTGAATGTGGAGGGAGAACTGAAAGGGGAGTTGTTGGTAAGGACGAATACCGTTGTAGGGAGGGATCGGCTCATTAGTGGTTTCAAAATCAAGATAACAGAGTGGGTACCAGAGATCGTCGCAAAACTCTCTTATCTTTTCGTTATTGATAAAATTTTCTTGCTTGATGGTCGCTTCTACCTGCTGGCGCTGTGAATCGCTGAGCAGATCCAAAGGAAGCTCATCAAACTTGATATTTCCAGCGCGATACATGGCAAATTTATCGATCCCTTTGCCGTGTAGGTCAAAAACTGAATTTTCGGGAATATGCTGCCAGCAGTAGGGGACAAAATCACATTCATAGGGATTATGACATTGAGGGCCGATGGAGATGGTTGGCTCCCGATGTTCTGCCATTATTTGCCGACATTCCTGCACTACCTCGGGTAAACTTTGCAGGCGCGACATGACTTTGGTGGTAATTTCTTCGGCATGAAATAGTTGCTGCACATCAATAGCACCCTGACGGATATAATCGGTGTTGATATGAACCAGATAGCTTTTGGTAATCTTCAGTCCACAGCCGTTCATGACATAGTGCTGAATAGCGACATCATCAAGATTAACCGGTTTTACGCTGGTGCCCATTTTCACTTCATAAAGCTGCCAGCCATCGCCGTCACGAACCAGAATATCCGCTTTTACAAAGATTGCGGAAAAGGAAAAGCTGGCTTCATAAATGATTTCTGCTCCTTGTTCAATCAGCTCTTTGGTTCTCGCCAGCTGGGCAGGAAAGGAAAGGCCTTCATAGGGGACTTCCACCCCTCCGGGGAAGAGTTGCTGAGCCAGTATGCCGACTTCTGTTCCAGCGGCAAACGTTGCTTCCCGGTCAGGATCTGGTGGTAACGCGAAGTTGGGAGGATTTTTACTCAGCCATAATGCTTTAGGGCACTGAAGTCCTTTAATGATGAGTGATTTGCTGAGTCCGCTGCTACGCCGTGCCATGTGTAAATCCTTGTAAAATGTTTCTGTCTTTATAGCTGTATTTATCAGTTTTGATTTTTCGGTATTCATGACCCCCCTGCTCGTGAGCTCGCTTCCCCCCTATTTTTAGGGGGGACTGAAAAAGGGAGGGAAGGTTAGATCTTTGACAGATGGATTCTTCGTTAGCTCTTGGCAGTTGTTGCTGCGTCTACCAGATAGAGCAAAGAACGATAAGGGATTTCACTGTGCAGTGATAGCCCGATTTCACAGGTTTTACTGGTTGAATAGCCTGAATCACAATCACAAACGTGCTCACGTAAACCTTCCAGTGCCGATTCGTTCAGTTCCGGGTAGCTGAAGCCACGGTCGCCGGCAAAACCACAGCAGTAGATGTCATCAGGAACAATAACCTCTTTGGCACAGGCTTTTGCCAGCTTCACCATCTTTTCTTCAAGACCCATCTTCCGGGCGCTACAGGTAATGTGCAGGGCGACCTTTTCCGGCTGAGGGGTAAAGTCGAGTTTATCCATCAGGAACTCAAGGACGAAATCAATCGGTTCGTAAAGTTTGAGCTTTTCATCCAATGTGTGACGCATGCGCTGCAGGCACGGACTGGTATCACACAGAACCGGAATCTCCCCATGGTTAGTGGCGCGTAACAGGGCAGAACTTAACTCGTCACTTTTTTCGTCGGCCTGTTTATAAAACCCTTTACTTTCAAAAGCCTGACCACAGCAGAGATTATCGAGGCCCGGTGGATAGATAATCTGGTAGCCAGCTTTTTTCAGTAACGAAACGGTTTTTTCTGGCAACGAGGTGCGTTCTTCCTCGTCCCGGGATGGTCCGCCCATGCTGCGGCTTGGGCAGGCAGGGAAGTAGACCACTTTCAGGTCACTGGTTGCAGTACCAAGATTCTTATAACTGGTTGGTGCACTGGTTGGCATCTCCCGGTTCCATAGTGGTAGTTTATCTCCAGTCAGAGTCCGCGCTGTGCCAGCAGCTTTTTCCATAAACGGTGTTCCAACGATCTTATGAATCTTATCGACGCTATCCAGGGTAACAGCAATCGCTTTGGCTGTAGGGGCGAAAAATTCACCGACTTTATCTGCGATGTTGTTCGCTAGTTTGCCATTGGCTTCTTCGCGCAGGGCTTTGACCATTTTTCCGGTATCAATACCAACCGGGCAGCGGGTACTGCACATACCATCAGCGGCACAGGTATCTTTGCCAGGGTATTGGTAAGCTTTGGTCAGTTGTTTCTGAATCTCTTCAGGGCTGTGGTTAATTGCCTGACGGACCAGTTCACGGCGGGCGGCAATACGTTGGCGTGGGGTAAAGGTCAGGTTGCGTGACGGACAAACTGGCTCACAGAAACCACATTCGATACACTTGTCGACAATTTCATGGGTCGCGGGGAGGGGTTTGAGGTTTTTGATGTGTGCTTCCGCATCTGCATTGATTAATACACCAGGATTCAACAGTCCTGCTGGATCAAACAGGTTCTTGATCTGTTTCATTAACTCGTAAGCTGCGGTGCCCCATTCTTTTTCAACAAAGGGAGCCATATTGCGACCGGTACCATGTTCGGCTTTGAGGGACCCGTCATATTTTTCAACCACCAGCTTAACCACATCTTCCATGAAATCACGGTAACGGATGACTTCGGCCTGGGTCGAAAAGTCCTGAGTAAAGCAGAAGTGCAGGTTGCCTTCCAGAGCATGACCAAAAATGATCGCCTCTGAATAATGAAATTTTTGGAAGAGTTGCTGGAGATCGAGGGCTGCTGCTGCCAAGTGTTCACCGGGAAAGGCGACGTCTTCAATAATAACGGTTGTGCCGGTTTCGCGCACGGCGCCAACGGCAGGAAACAGTCCTTTACGAATTTTCCAGTAACTTTGGTATTCACTGGGGACATCGGTAAAGGTGATCGGCATAAGAGTTTCTTGCTTACCCAGCGCTGTGGTGATGGCATTAATCTGGGTTTTCAGTCTAGCCGCAGTCGTGGCGCGTGTTTCAACCAGTAATGCCGTTGTGTTATCTGGCAGGTCAGCTAGATAATCGGGCATACCCGGCTCATTCTCGACCGATGCCAGGGAAGCTCGGTCCATCAACTCGGCAGCGGCGACTTCGAGCTTATCGCTATGCAGCAGAGGGATCGCAGCACAGGCAGAAGCGACATCAGGAAAAAGCATCAGGGCGCTGGCTTTGTGGGCATGCTCGGTGACGGTTTTGTAAACCACGTCAGCAATAAACGCCAGGGTTCCTTCTGACCCGACAATCAGATGCTGCATGATATCAAAAGGGTCTTTGTAATCGACCAGTGCGTTTAAAGAATAGCCGGTAGTATTTTTGATTTTAAATTTATAGCGGATCCGATCGCTTAGCTCGTCATTGGCTAGGACCTGATCACGCAGCTTTTTTAATCCATTCAGAATATGCCCATGACTACGGGTAAAAGCCGCCTTGCTCTTGTCATCAGCAGTATCAACAAAAGTTCCATCTGCCAGCATCAAACGCAAACTATCAAGAGTCTGATAGCTGTTTTGTTCGACCCCGCAACACATTCCACTGGCATTGTTAGCGAGAATCCCGCCAATTTTAGCCGCATCGATGGATGCTGGATCAGGTCCGATCTTTTTACCAAACTCAGCCAGGTAGCGGTTTGCGTGTGAGCCGATAATGCCTGGCTGCAATTGAATCTTACGGGCCTTGTCAAAAATCCGATAATTCTGCCATTTTTTACTTAGTTTGACGAGAATACTGTCTGTTATAGCCTGGCCGGACAAGCTGGTACCTGCCGCCCGAAAGGTCACGGAAAGATTTCTTTTAGAGGCTTCTTTTAGAACCAGTCTGACTTCCTCTTCGTGATCAACTATCACAACAATTTTGGGAACCATTTGGTAAAAGCTGGCATCGGTTCCGTAGGCAACTGTCAGCAGGGGATCAGTTACCAAATTTTGGGGTGGAAAGCTTGAGCGAATAGCGTTGTAGAAATCTTGATATTCTGTTGGTAGCACGAGAGATTGCCCTCCTTTTACTGTGACAGATAGCAGTATTTGGTGTTTTCATCTAAAAGCTAGAAACCTCAATGGCTTTTACACTTCTTTTACCATGTCTAGTATTTCGAAACTATGAGTCTTTTATCATGAAAGTCATTTTTAGGCGTACGTCTTTTTGGGCGGATCTATCATCACAGGATCTTTGGGGGGGTGAATATTTGAAAAAGTAGTTGTTTCTTAAAAGAATAATCTTTCTTTTTGTATTGGAGTGTATTAAGATTTGCAGTGGCTAATGTAACAATGTTCTACTTTCTGGAGGTTGTTATGAAAATTTTCGGCAAAATATTTATTCCTGTCTTTGTTGCTCTGACTATTTCAGCCATCATCATCGGTTATACCAGCTATAAAAGAGTTGGTGTGTTGGTTGATGAACAGATTTCTAAGACGGTTGCAGACAAAGAAATTGCTCTTAAAGAACGCGCACTAAGTGTTTTGCAAGGGGTGCATGATGCCGAGGTTGTCTCTGGAACGCTCCAGCGAGAAAAGGCATTGTTTATTTCAACTATTCCATTCGTCAGGGATGTGTATACCGATTTACAGAAAGGGAACGTTGACGACCCTGATGATGCGATTGTGCGTGATGAACGTAATCGTTTGAAAGAAAGATTCGTTGATATTGAAAAATTGTATGTCAATGAAACGGGTCGCCAGGATTTGCGTATCCATTTTCATTTAGCTAATAGCCGTTCCTTTGCTCGGGTGTGGCGCCATGGTTGGCAGGCTAAGCGTAATGGTAAGAAAGTTGATATTTCAGATGATCTATCTTCTTTTCGTTTTATGATTGCAGCGGTTGTCCGGAGTAAGAAGAGTAAAACCGGTATTGAGCTTGGGCGAGGTGGCTTTGTCGTCAGGGGATTAGTCCCGATTTTTGATAATAATAAAAACATTGCCGGAACGGTCGAAACCTACGAATCCTATACGCAAATGCTAAAAAACGTAGAACTTTTACCAGGTGAAACCCTGTCTCTGTTAATGCCTGTAGATAAACTGAAAATCACTACACAATTAACAGATACGAACAAGTATCCGGTGCTGGATGATCGCTGGGTCAGTGTTTATTCCTCAGATAACAAGCAACTCAAACAAACCTATTCTGGAGGTGATTACCAAAACGCTTATAGCCAGAAAACGGCTAATTTTAATGTTGATGATACCTTTGTCTCAACGGAGCAGGTCAGAGATTTTTCCAATAATCCGATTGGAATGCTGGTGTTAACCAAAAATATGGCAGATTTCAACGCGGCGACTCTTGCTGCAAGTAATGCGGGAAAAGAGAAGCGCTTACAGGCACTGTACGGGACTGTGGGCCTATTGGTTGTCGTGGTCATCGTTCTTACGGGGATAATATATTTTATTGCTGGCACAATACGCAAATCAACAAAGGCTGCATCATTTATGCTGGATGAACTTGAAGGGGGGAATCTCAACATCCGGACTGAAGTAAAAGGGCAGGATGAAATAGCTGTACTCGGGAGTCAGCTAAATCGGTTTGCTGATAACTTACAGAATGAAATTGTTGCTGCTTTTGAGGCTTTGGCTAATGGCAACCTGACATTTCAGGCTCACGGTTTGATTAAGAAACCTTTGCAATCAACCAATGAATCTTTACTGGAGTTAATTCAACGTTTAAAAGAAATATCGGGACTTTTAGCGGATGAAGCTCACCAACTTTCTGACGGGAGTTCCTCTTTGGCTGATGGGGCAACAAGGTCTGCCAGCTCTTTGGAAGAAGTCACAGCGACCATGACGCAAATGAGTGGTCAGGTACAAAAAAATGCGGAATCGGCTGTCGAAATTAATCAGCACTTTACTGACGCGCGTCAAACGGCTGAAGACGGTAATCGCCAGATGAGTGCTATGGTTACAACCATGGATGAAATCAATCAGTCGAGTCAGAATATTTCCAAAATTATTAACGTCATTGATGAGATAGCATTCCAAACTAATTTGTTAGCTCTTAATGCGGCGGTTGAAGCTGCGCGGGCCGGGCAGCATGGTAAAGGTTTTGCTGTTGTTGCCGAGGAAGTACGTAATCTTGCCGCACGTAGTGCTAAAGCCGCAGAGGAAACGGCAATATTGATTGAAGGATCTGTTGCTATGACCGATCGTGGTGCCCATATGGCCAAAGAAACAGCTGATGCACTGACCGCTATTATGGAAAAAACGATGTCAGTTTCCGACATGTTTGCCGAATTAACTCAGGCCTCTTCGCAGCAAGCTCATCAATTAGAGGTTGTTACCGAGGGGTTAGCGCAAATTGATAAAGTGACCCAGCAGAATTCTGCAATTTCGGAAGAAAGCGCTGCTGCGGCGGAAGAATTAGCCAGTCAGGCAAGTCAGGTTGAAGAGTTATTGAGTGTCTTTAAGCTGCCAGAAGTGCATTGATCTTACAATTTTATTGCTGAATAAGCCGAAAAAAAGGTGTCACTGGTCGCAAAAAGACGGAAGTGACACCTTTTTTATGCCTGGATCAGGCGCTAAATAACCATGGCTGGGTCGTACGACGCTGGCTTTCAAAGGTGTTGATAATGTCAACTTTTTCCAGTGTCAGGCCAATATCGTCAAGACCGTTGATCAGGCAGTGTTTACGGAAACTATCAATGTCAAAAGAATAGGCCTTACCGCCTGGAGTGGTAATCGTCTGCTGTTCTAAATTAACGTTAAGTTGATAGCCTTCTTGGTCAAAAACTTCAGTGAACAGCTCTTCTATCTGAGCAGCTTCAAGCGCTATGGGAAGAATGCCGTTTTTGAAGCAGTTATTAAAGAAGATATCGGCAAAGCTTGGGGCGATGATAACTTTGAAGCCAAAGTCCATCAGTGCCCAGGGGGCGTGCTCACGTGATGAGCCGCAGCCAAAATTATCCCGCGCTAAAAGGATTTGACTACCCTGATAGCGTGGCTGATTGAGCACAAAGTCGGGATTCCGTGGTCGGTTGGTGCAATCCATATCGGGCTCACCATGATCCATATAGCGCCATTCATCAAACAGGTAAGGGCCGAAACCCGTGCGTTTGATCGATTTTAGAAATTGTTTCGGAATAATGGCGTCAGTATCGATGTTGGCGCGGTCAAGTGGAGCAACAAGGCCACTAAAGGTTACGAATTTATCCATTATTGCACCTCCATCTTGCGAACATCGATAAAATGACCGGTCACTGCAGCCGCTGCAGCCATGGCAGGACTGACAAGATGGGTACGTCCGCCCTGACCCTGACGTCCTTCAAAGTTACGATTAGACGTTGATGCACAACGCTCACCAGGAGCGAGGCGATCATTGTTCATTGCCAAGCACATAGAGCAGCCTGGCTCGCGCCATTCAAAGCCGGCGTCAATAAAAATTTTATCAAGACCTTCTTCCTCTGCCATCTGGCGAACCAGGCCTGAACCCGGCACAATCAAGGCTTGCTTGATGTTGTCTGCTACCTTACGCCCTTTAACAACACTGGCTACGGCGCGTAAATCTTCAATTCGCCCATTGGTACAAGAGCCGATAAATATTTTATCCGGAGTAATGTTGCTGATCGGGGTGCCTGCCTCAAGCCCCATATATTTTAACGCTGCTTCCATGCCAGCGCGTTTGGTTTCGTCTTGTTCTGCCGCCGGATCCGGAACGGTACCGTCAATGGTCACGACCATTTCAGGAGAGGTTCCCCAGGTGACTTGGGGCAGAAGGTCCTGAGCATCAATGCGGATGGTTTTATCAAACTGTGCTTCAGGGTCGGTGTGCAAGGTTTGCCAGTATTCAACCGCCTTATCCCAGTCGTCACCACTCGGCGCAAACGGGCGTCCTTTAAGGTAATCGATAGTGGTCTGGTCGACGCCGATAATCCCGGCACGTGCTCCGGCTTCGATGGCCATGTTGCAGACCGTCATGCGACCTTCCATGCTTAAACTGCGAATTGCGCTGCCACCAAATTCAATCGTGTATCCAGTTCCACCGGCAGTACCGATACGACCGATAATTGCCAGAACGATATCCTTGGCGGTCAGTCCTTCTGGCAGTTCGCCTTCAACTTCAATCAGCATACTTTTCGATTTTTTCTGGATCAGACACTGGGTCGCTAGAACATGTTCTACTTCGGAGGTGCCGATACCAAAGGCAAGGGCACCAAAGGCACCATGGGTGGCGGTGTGGGAATCACCACAGACAATTGTCATGCCGGGTAGCGTTGCCCCCTGTTCCGGTCCAATGACATGAACGATGCCTTGACGAATGTCATCCATCTTGAAAATAGTGATACCGAACTCTTCACAGTTTTTCTCTAACGTTTCGACCTGAAGGCGAGAGACGGGATCACTGATACCGGCAGCACGGTTGTCGGTCGGGACATTGTGGTCCGGTACAGCCAGGTTGGCATCAACCCGCCACGGTTTACGACCAGCAAGGCGTAAGCCTTCAAACGCCTGAGGCGAGGTAACTTCATGTAGCAGTTGACGATCGATATAGAGCAGACAGGTGCCATTGTCGTCTTCATTAACGACATGGTTACTCCACAGCTTGTCATAAAGGGTCTGTTTCATCGAGTACTCCTGTTATTTTTTGAATTTTTGATAGTCTAATAGATTGCACTGCTTATGCCTAGAGGAGGGGACAAAATATTTTAGGCAATAGGGGGATTCCGGAGTATTTCGATATGGTCATACCGGAAGGAAAATATCAGATCTGAAAAAAATAAACCCCGCATCAAGTTTAATGCGGGGTCGGTTTGATTGGTATTAATAATAGGTTAACGCATTCTATTACGCAATAATCCAAGGCCGATCATGCCAGCTCCGAAGAGCACAAAAGTCGCAGGCTCAGGAACCGGAGCTGCAGAACTTTCGAGATATGAGTAAACACCGTCACTTCCAGCGTAGCTTAGTTCAAGCTGTGAACCGCCAGTTCTTTCATAATAATAGATTTCCAGGTAGTACAGGCCGCTGGTCAAATCAATTGTTGCTGTATTTAGCGTACCATCATGATTGGTGAAGTTGCTGATAACCTCGCTTGAATCGACAGTGAGGTAGACGCCATCATCGCTGTAGGTCGCTAAAGAATAGGTATCGTCCGTATCGATTGTGAACCAGCCGCTGACATGAACTAGAAAAGTTTCGGTATCCGTAATTGGCCAAGCTTCGTACCCGGCGATATTTCCGGCATCACCCTGATCGTTAAAATCAAGAACTGAGTAGGTATCACTGCTGTAAATTGCGGTATTGGAATCAATATAGCTCTTTGCTCTGGCTAAATCGTTACTGAAATTAATGCCAGTGTAATCATAGATATCAATTTGATAGGCTTGTGCCTGTTGTCCAGCTACGGTCAGGACAAGAGTCAGGGTTAGGGCTGAAAAAAAATTAGATAGACGCATTTTTATGTTCTCCTGTTTAAATTGGTTGGCGCTCAGAATTATGCAGTTACAGTGCCAATTTTTTGGCAAAGATAAAAAAATATAAATGTTCTGTAATTAGCAGTGCTTGGTGGTCTTTGATTAATAAATACTCTTAAGCCTTTTTCGCTTTTGTAATGGAGTGTCGGAAAATTTAACAGATATCAGGATGTTAGGCATCTTGAAAATGTAGAATCAGGAAGAGTGTGTTAAAAAAAACGACAATGAAGTTCATATTTTTTTCCAGAGGCATTGCATGCAGCGTTGATTGCTATCCCAATAATGAACAATAAAAATCTGAGGCGCATCGATCTAGACCTTGTTGTCGTTTGGTTCAAAATTGCCCGAACAGAACTATGCAAATGTGTGCCTGGTGGATTTGGGATTCCATCATTTCTTGCCTTATCTAGACTCTTTTGATAAAAAGGAGCGTTCAACCACTTAATTAGTATCTAATCCTGAAATGCAAAGTAAGTTGTCACTGCTCTGTTTCCGGATGAAAACTGATTAGTATTTTATTTATATCAAGGAGATAATTCAATTATGGGACTGATGACCGGAAAAAAGGGCATTATATTTGGCGTAGCCAATGATAAAAGTATTGCCTGGGGTATCGCTCAACAATTGCGCGCAGCCGGGGCGGAGCTCGCATTTACCTACCTGAATGAAGCACTTGAAAAACGGGTACGACCATTGGCTGAAAGCCTTGATTCAACCATCATTTTGCCTTGTGATGTGCAGAACGAAGAAGAAATGGTCGCTGTATTTGCCGAATTGGAAAAACAATGGGGCAAAGTTGATTTTGTTGTTCATGCTGTTGCTTTTGCCAACCGTGAAGATTTGAAGCAGCCATTCAGTCAGACCAGCCGCGAGGGTTTCCAGCTCGCACTTGATATCAGCGCATATTCACTGGTTTCGATGACGCGGTGCGCTATGCCAGTTCTTAACGAGGGCGCTTCCATTGTTACCATGACCTACTTGGGTGCGGTGCGTTCTGTTCCCCAGTATAACGTTATGGGGGTTGCTAAGGCTGCGCTTGAATCTTCGGTGCGCTACCTTGCTGCTGAGCTTGGTGAGCAAGGTATTCGTGTTAATGCTGTTTCTGCCGGTCCAATTAAGACCCTGGCAGCATCTGGTATCGCCAGCTTTAAAGAGAAGCTTAGAGTGGCCGAAGATCGCGCTCCGTTAAAGCGTCTGGTCCATCAGGATGAAGTTGGTAAATCAACCCTATACCTGCTTTCTGATTTGGCTAGTGGCGTCACTGGTGAAATTCACTATGTTGACTGTGGCTTTAGTGTGGCCGGATAAAATGAAGCGTTTTTCACCTGCCTGATATTGATCTGAAATAATATCAATCAGTAATAAGGCGGGAAAATAGTCACCTTATAGTATGACTTAAAAGGCCCCGTATCGGGGCCTTTTGCATTATTGGATATTGAATGATCGAAGGAAAAATTACCGGACTTAAAGCAAGTCACATAAAAGCGCTGGAACGTATTTATCGGCGTAAAATTTCTGCGAGCGAGCTGATTACCTCTGAATTGGCTCGTTATATCACTGAACTATCGCATGAGATTCAGCGTCAGATAGGTGTAATTATCGACCGCGCGGGCACCATTCAATATGTCATTGTTGGTGATGACCGCGAAATCGTTATTCCGGATCTTTCTGGGTATAGTCTTGGTCGTAGTGGTTTGCGCGGGCTGCGCTGTATCCACACCCACCTGAAGCAGGAACCGTTAAGTCGCGATGATATGACTGATCTGGAGCTACTGCGCCTCGATGCGATGGCTGCAATCGGGGTGCGTGAGGACGGTCTGCCAGGACGGCTGGTCTATGCTCATCTGATGCCCAGCCCTGAAACAGCAAAGATCGAAACCATCGACCTGCGTGATTTCTATAGTCTCGATTTAGACTTTTCTGCGTTTATCAGAGCTCTTGACCAGGAGATGGAAGATGTTGCTCAAGAGACTGTAGCTCTTGATGATGGTCGCGAACGGGCTCTGTTGATTTCAGTTGGGCAGGGGAGCCGCAAGGTTGTCGAAGATTCCTTGGATGAATTGGAAGAATTGGCCCGTACAGCCGATTTAGCTGTTATTGATAAGGTGATTCAGCGGCCACGAAAATTTAATCCGCGCTACCTGGTTGGTGAAGGTAAATTGCGCGAGATTATTATCAATGCCCTGCAGAGAAGGGCGACTTTGCTTGTTTTTGATCAGGATTTAACCCCGACCCAAGTCCGCTCTATTTCTGAAATTACTGAAATGAAGGTTATCGACCGGACTCAGCTTATTCTGGATATTTTTGCTCGTAGAGCTCAGTCTCGTGACGGTAAAGTTCAGGTTGAACTCGCCCAGTTACGTTATATTATGCCGCGACTTTCTGGTAAAGGGACCGCACTGTCACGTCTGGCCGGTGGTATAGGTGGCCGTGGTCCCGGTGAAACCAAACTTGAGATCGACCGAAGGCGGACCAGGGACAAAATTCGACGGCTCGAAAAACAGTTAGATAATCTAGGGCGGGGGCGTAATCAGCGGCGGCAGAAACGCGTCCGCGCCGGTGTCCCTATTGTTTCTATTGTTGGTTACACTAATGCCGGGAAGTCGACTTTGCTCAATGCGTTAACTCAGAGCGAAGTCTTTACTGAGAACCTTCTTTTTGCAACACTTGATACCTCGACACGACGTCTGCGCTTTCCCATGGAACGAGAGGTTATCATAACCGATACCGTCGGTTTTATCCGAGACTTACCCGCGAGTCTGGTCGGGGCTTTCAAGGCAACCCTTGAAGAACTAGAGGACGCTGATCTGTTGCTGCACTTAGTCGATCTGTCCAATCCTCGTTTTGATGAGCAGATTGCAGCCGTTGACCGTATTTTGGATGATCTCGATCTTGGTAAGCAACAGCGACTGTTGGTCTTTAACAAGATTGATCAGGTTCCACCAGAAGATGTTCCGCATTTATGTCGGCGCTACAACGCCATTGCTGTTTCAGCTTTTAATCGTAAAAGCTTTACTGCCTTGATGGATGAAATGCAGCGTCGTTTTTGGCCTGCCGAGGATGAATTTAACGACTCAGGCAGTGACCTTGACATTGATTAAGTATTTCGGTAATTTTCTATTCGGTTTAAATGTAAGAAAGTTCCAATAAAGTGTGGCGACCCGGAGGTCGTGAAATTATGCGTAATTTAACCTGTTTTTTGTTCATAATGATTCTGACTGGTTGTCAAACGTTAGTCCCCCAAGTGCAGAATCAAGTTACCAGCCCTGTTCCGAAAGAAAAACAGACCTGTTTGCTGGAACCGGTTCAAGTGACTCCCCCAAGTCCAAAGCCTGATTACACTGAAGTGGTTGCTGACGGGGAAAATGCTAGCGCCATTACATATCATGTGCCCAATATCCCTGGGCTGCCTGAGGCTGTCCACGCTTATCTCGATAAAGAAGCTGTCATTCCTTACCATGGCGATTTTGCTCTTAGCTCTCATCAGCGGGTTAATGCTCTGATTAAGCGTTATACCGGTTCTCAGAGGGACACTTTTTCACGCTGGTTGATTCGTTCGGGACGTTATATTACTAAAATTCAGATGGTTTTTGCCAGCGAAGGCATTCCTCTTGATTTATCTTATCTGGCCATGATTGAGTCTGGTTTTAACGTTCGGGCGTACAGTTGGGCTAACGCTGCCGGACCCTGGCAGTTTATCGAATCGACCGGACGACTTTATGGTTTGCAGAATAATTGGTGGATCGATAGTCGTTTAGATCTTGAAAAGTCAACTCGGGCTGCAGCTCGGCATCTTAAATATTTGCATAAACGTTTTGATGGCGACTGGTATTTAGCCGTTGCTGCCTATAATGCTGGTGGTGGTACGGTACGAAGGGCGATCAAGGCGAGTAAAAGTAGAGATTTCTGGACTCTGGTTGATGGCAAGGTATTAAGGGAGGAGACAAAAAACTACCTTCCAAAGTTAATGGCGACACTGCATATCATCAAAAATCTTGATCAGTATGGTTTTGCTGATCTTAATTTTGACACGCCGCTACAGTATGAAACCATCACCCTTGATTCAACCACCGATCTTGAAATTATTGCTAATTTTGCCGGTGTAAGTTATGAGGAACTGAAGGAGCTAAATCCGGAATTAAAACGCTGGTGTACACCTCCTGGGGTAAGGCGTTACCAGCTTCATGTTCCTTTTGGTACCGCCGGGCAAATCATGAAGCAGTATGCTTTATTACCTGCAGATGAACGCGCTAATTATCATCGTTATCAAATTAAATCGGGTGATACCTTGTTGGGATTGGCGAAGAAATATCATATCCAGGTTGACGATATTATTGCTTTAAATAAAATCAAGAATCCGCGCGCCATACAGATTGGTACTAATTTGATCTTACCTCTGAAAGAAGGTCAGCTAAGGATGCCTCAGGATGCCCGTGGTGATTCTTATGTACGCAGTTATCGGCAAAAGTATAAGGTTCGCTCTGGAGATAGTTTATGGTCTATCGCCAAACGTTTTTCCGTGACTGACAAGCAGTTGCGGGTTTGGAACCGTTTAGGCTGGAGTAATATGATCAAGCCGGGCCAGGTGCTGACTGTCTCCGCCGATAGCAAGGCTAGAATAGCGAATCGCCAGGCAAGTGTTAAACGCAAGTTGGTTTACAAGGTTGTTCCCGGGGACACATTGTGGGGCATTGGTCGTCAATTTGATGTTGCGACTGAACAGATTATGCGTTGGAATGATTTAACTGAGAAACATATTCTTAGACCGGGACAAACACTGACTCTGATGGTGTCATCGAGTACCCAAGGCTGATTTGTCCTGTCGAAATTTTTCACATTTTAAATAGCGCACGGGAAGATTGTTTTTTTTCTGTGCGTTATTATTTTTTGACTATCAATGTGCCGCTCCGCTGTTTTCACCGCATTCGCGTGCCTTTCTTTGTTTTTTTTGAATTCTTTCCTTGGTACAAATCTCGATTGTTTTGACATTTTTCAACCAGATTGTTAAAGTTCAGCGCCATGTTTTATCGGCCTAAATTATGTTGATGATGACAATCTTGTATTTAAAGGATCCGTTCTAATGCTTAATATTCTTATTTCCTTTGCTTGCTCTGCACTGACCTCTGCTTTAATGATTCGCTTTGTTACAACAAACTTATGGATCGTTGGTGGTGCTGCTCTGGTCGTTTTCTTTGCTGTTTTTCTTTTGACTGCACGTTTGGTGATGAAAAAGCTTGGTGATGTTATGCTGCAGGCTCAACGTGATGTTATGGCGAACCGCAGTGAAAAAGCTGTCCGCGATCTGCAGGCGGCAATGAAGTTCAATCTATGGCAATTTTATATCAAACAGCAGATCAACTCCCAGATTGGTAGCATTTATTATATTAAGCGCGACTTTAACGACGCGATCCCTTATCTCGAAAAAGGTTTTGTGCGCCATTGGGCTGCCATGTCGATGTTGGCTGTTAGTTATATGAAAAAGAATAAGCCAGAAAAAATGAAGGAAACATTTGAGAAGACTATTGCAGGTAGTCGCAAAGAAGCCATGGTTTATGCCTTGTTTGCATATTGTCTTGATCACATTCATGACAGAGCTCAAGCTATTGAGGTTCTTAAAAAGGGTATTAAGAAGACGAATGGCGATGAGCGTCTCAAAGAAAACGTCGACTTGCTTGAAGCTGGTAAGCGGATGAAGATGAAGGGCTTTGGCGATATGTGGTACCAATTCCACCTGGAGAAGCAGGGCGCTATCATCAAAAAACAGACAAAGGCAATGACCGGTCGTCGTAAACAAGTCATCCGGTAGTTTGGTATGGCCCGGAAAAAAAATAAAAAAAGTACCAAGAAGGATTTTGCTTCAACCCCTTTCAGTCAGCTGAAAGGGGTTTCTGTTCCAGACCCTGCCAAACCGAATAAATCGTTAGACAAATCACAGCAATCTGTTAAGAAACAAGAGCCAAAGCCTGCATCCTTCTATGATGAAATGGCTATGCTTGGTGTGCACCCTATTGACCGCGATGATGAAATAGGCGATGAGGATTGTATTGACCTTCTGGAATCCGAGATTATTGCTGAGCCTGCTAAAAAATCTTTAACCGGTGATGAACTGTTTTTATCTGCTATGCAAGACCTTGAGGTACGTTTCAGTGAGCCTGACTATGACGAAGAGATAAGCCAAAAGGAGGCTCCTTTGCCACGGCGAATGAAACAGTTGCGGCAAGGACGGATAACTCCGGATGCCAGTCTTGATCTGCACGGTTTAAAGTGTGCTGATGTCGCTCCTAAATTGAAATTTTTTATTCAGGATGCCAGGCATAATGGTTGGCAGACATTACTGGTTATTACTGGTCGTGGCTTACATTCCGAATCTGGTGAAGCTGTATTGCGGGCAGAAACAGAGCTTGTTATTGAAAAATTAAAGAAAAAGGAAATTGCCGAGTGGGGATATGCCCCTCAGCGTTATGGTGGACAAGGAGCCATCGTTTTATTCTTAAAGAATAAGATACAGCCATAACTAAGGCTGTTTAAAAGTTATATTTTCCTGCCAAACCGACACACTATCTGGTTTATCAATGGCTCTCTTTGTTGACTGCCGCACTGTGTTAATCTATAGTCCTTAAATCCTTATTTATGGGAGTATATTTTTTTTGTACTTTACTAATAGTATTGTTGTTACCTATAGGAGGTTCCGATATGACTCGTATTTTTGCGGACAATTCATTGGCCATTGGGGGCACCCCTTTAGTGCGATTGAATAAGGTTGTTGCAGCGACAGGTGGGAACGTTTACGGAAAAATTGAAGGACGTAACCCCGCCTATTCTGTTAAATGCCGTATTGGTGCAGCGATGATTAACGACGCTATTGAACGTGGTGTCCTTAAACCCGGAATGGAAATTGTCGAGCCAACAAGTGGCAATACCGGGATAGCATTAGCGTTTGTCGCTGCAGCAAAAGGTATTAAACTGACCCTGACTATGCCTGAAACCATGAGTATTGAAAGGCGTAAAATTCTCAAAGTTCTGGGTGCCGAAGTGCTTTTGACCTCAAGTTCAAAAGGAATGTCCGGGGCGGTTGCTGAAGCAGAACGCTTGGCCAATGAATTTCCCGAGCGTTATATCTTGTTAAATCAGTTTCGCAACCCTGCAAATCCAGAGGCCCATTTTAAAACGACTGGTCCGGAAGTTTGGGACGATACCGATGGCCAGGTCGATGTTGTTATTGCCGGTGTCGGAACTGGTGGAACGATCAGTGGTATTGCTAAATATATCAAACATGCCAAAGGAAAAGATATCACTGTTGTCGCCGTTGAGCCTGAAGACAGCCCGGTTATATCTCAACATCTGGCCGACGAAATGTTACAGCCTGGCCCTCATAAGATTCAGGGCATTGGTGCAGGCTTTCTTCCTGAAACCCTCGATCTGGATCTGATTGATCGGGTCGAAACCGTCAGTAATGATGATGCTTATCTTTTTGCTCGTCGTTTGGCACGAGAAGAAGGTATTTTAGCTGGAATTTCCTGTGGTGCCGCGACTGCTGTTGCCGCTCGACTTATTGCATTGCCGGAATTTGCTGACAAAAATATTGTCGTTATTCTGCCCGATTCAGGTGAACGGTATCTGAGTAGCGACCTGTACTCTGATATTGTTTCCTGATAAAATCTGGTTCTGATTCAGAGCTCACGAGCTCATCTCGTTATCATTTTTCCGAGCAGGTATAGTAATGAACGAAGCAGTATCGGCTGTTGTGTCTTCCTCTGAGGAAGGCCCCGCCAAGCTGGACCAGGTTTTAGTGCAGGCACGCAATTGTTTGTCAAAATTTTCTCAAGATTATAGTGAGGAGCTGACCAAGCTTGATGAGCTTCAACAGCGTTTGGCCTCCGGTACTTTTCGCCTGGCAGTCTTAGGCCAGTTCAAAAGGGGGAAGAGTACCTTACTGAATGCTTTATTGGGGAGTGAATTGTTGCCGACCGCTATTCTTCCGGTGACGGCCATTCCAACCTATATTAATGCCGCAGAAGCTCTCTCTGTGACCGTCTATTTTATGACTGAGGATAAAGGCCCTGAGCTGTTTGATAGTCGTGGCGACTGCTCTCTGAGCGAATTTTTAAATAAGTATATAACCGAAGACGGCAATCCGCATAATCAATTGGGTGTAGAACGGGTCGAAATAGGACACCCGGCAATGCTTCTTAAGCAGGGGGTCGTTTTGGTTGATACCCCTGGGATCGGTTCAACTCATCAACATAATACCGACGTGGCTTATCAAGTTTTACCGCAGTGCGATGCTGCTTTGTTTCTTGTTTCTCCTGATCCACCCATTACCGCAGCAGAGTTAAGCTATTTGACCGATATCAAACAGCACTTACCGCGGACATTCTTTGTTTTGAATAAGATTGATAACCTGGATGAGGATGAGCGAATTGCCTCTTTAAACTTCCTTGCCGAACAGTTGACTCCATTGTGTCAAGCGGCACCACAAATTATCCCTGTATCGGCACGTAATGGCTTAAAGGCCAGAATTGCTGGTGATGATTCTGGATGGAAGCAAAGCGGTATGTATCAGGTCGAAAATAGCTTGACCTTGTTTTTCGCCGCTGAAAAAAAACAGGTATTAATGACCTCTTTGCAGCGTCGTCTGGTTGATCAGTTACAGAACATTCTCTTGCGCTTAACCTTGTCGTTGCAAGCCGTACAATTGCCAGAAGATGAGCTTAAAGAGAAAATCAGTCAGTTCAGCAAGGCTTTACCTGCAATTGAAAGAGAACTATTAGCGACAGAAGATATCCTGGCTGGAGACCATGATCGAATCGTGGCGGTTTTGAACAAAGCTGTTGATGGTGTGCGCTCTCAAGCTAAAGAAGCAATCCTTAAGCCGATTGAAAAGTATCTGGCAAGTATCGAAGATAGTGAAGAGATGGAACGGGCATGCAGGGATCTGCTTGAAGCGAAGATTCCAACAGTTTTTGCTCCCGCCATGCAGGCTACTGTCAATCATGTTCACAAAGAAGCATTGATATTACTTGAGATTCATCAACAGCGGTGTGATGAATTGATCGAACAGGTTCGCAGGATTGCTGCCGAAGTGTTCGCTATTCCCTATCATGCTCCCCAGGCAGGGCAAGCAATTATCCGTTTTGATATTCCGGGTTGGAGTAGTGATCTGTTTATTTCTGATATGGATCCATTCGGGCAAAAACTTTCTCGTAAATTTTTTACTAAAAAGTATCGTCACAAAAAGACCGTGCAGCGGCTGAGACAAGAGACGTTAAAGCTGATTGGGATGAATGTTGAGCAGATCGCCTGGGCGTTACGCAAAGGTCTTGACGAAAGTTTTCGGAAATATAAAGTACAACTTCACGAAGAGCTTAATAAAACCATTCAGGCGACCCGACAGGCTATGGAAGTAGCGGTTAATAAAAATGATCAGTTAGCTTCAGAGAACGAAGATCTCGAACAAAAGTTGAACAGCGCTATCCTGTTATTTAAAGGTTTAACGAACGACCTTGCCAATTGATTATATACCGGTAATTCCTGCCGGGAAAATACGCTGCGTTCGTTTGATGAAACAGAAAAAAGCCCGGTGCTTAAGGTTAAGCACCGGGCTTATATTATTCAGGAACCGTATCTGAAGTCGTTGAACCGGGATCTTCAGTAGTTGCTGGTGTTGTTTTTTTTGTTGTCCTGCGGGGCCTGCGTTTGGGTTTTTCTTCCGCCGCCGGTGTTTCTGTTTGTTCAGTTGTTGTGACCGTAGTTTCGGTTGAACTTTCCTTTTTAGCCGTTTTTACAGGTGTTTTTCTGGTTCGACGTTTGGGTTTTTCTTCGCCTGCTTCAACAGCCTCTGGGGTGCCAGCTTCTTGGTCTGTGGGGCCGGTTTCCTTTATGTCAACCTTTGCCTTAGTGGCAGTTTTTCTAGTCCGACGTTTTGGCTTTTCCTCGGCTTGTTCGGACGGTTGCGTCTCTTCGGTCAGCGGTGCTTCGTTTTCAGTTGCCGTTTTAGGTTTGGCAGTCGTTCTTCTGGTACGGCGTTTAGGTTTTTCTTCTGTGACTGTTGTATCACTTACCGTAGCCGTTTGATCTTCTGACGTGGCGATCTCGGCAGCGGCATTTGCTTTTGCTTTGCTGGGTGAGCGACGCGTTCTACGCTTAGGTTTATTTTCACTTGCCTTTTCATCTGCAGTCGTTTCAGTTTGTGTTTCTACTGCGACTGCTTCAGTTGCTGCAGGGGTGGCTTCAGCGGAGACGGGTGCTTTCTTGGCCGGGGCTCTTCTGGTGCGGCGTTTGGGCTTTTCTGCTGGTCCTGCTTCTGATTCAACTCCTGGAATATCTGCACCTTTTGGCGCCGATGTTGTTACCTCCTCTTTTTCCGCCACTTTTTTAGTTGCCGAAGAGGTTCTTCTGGGGCGCCGTTTCGGTTTTTCTGCGCTAGCCGATGGCGTTTCAGGAGACGGTTCTGTTGCTTCATTGGGACCAGGTTTTTCAGATTTTTCCGCAGAAGTTGCTGTTTCGGTCGTAGTTTGAGGTGATTCTGCTGGCTGATTCTGATCAGCATTGTTCGTATCTGTTGCCGCTGCAGTTGTTTCGGTAACCGGCTTCTTACGTGGTGCCCGTCTGGAGCGACGGCGTGGTTTCTTTTCCTCTTCCGCTGCTTTGGGCTCCTCGCTATCATTCGCTGAGGTGACAGGAGTCGCGGTTATTGCCTCTGTAACAGTCTCTTGGGCTTCTTGAGTGTTCTCAGCCTGAGTTACACCTTCTGACGCTGTTGTTGCTGTCGGCTCTTCAGTCGCTGGCTGCTCAGTAGTTGTTGCTGTCTCTGGGGGCTCTTCACTGGTTGGTTGCTCTGTTGTTTGGGCGTCGTTATTTTTTGCCGCAGGTTTACGCCGCCGTCTGCGGCGCTTCTTTTTCACTGGCTCCTGTGGTGTCTCTCCTGCGGGTTGGTCCTGGCTAGAGGGTTCGGCAGCTTTATCGTTGCCATTAGCGCCATTTTGGTCATCCTGTTGAGCGGCCAGGGCCACTTCAATCTGGTTAGCGTGGGAGATCGGTGCAATTTGCTGATCCCTATCCTGATCTTTTTCTTTTTTACGCGCCTCAACATCGATCTCACCAGGAAGTAATTTACTTGAACCGTAGATCGTGATGTCTAAATCGAGTTGCTGCTCCAGTTTAACGATGGTGGAACGTTTCTGGTTGAGCAGATAGTTAGCAACATCCATAGGGACCTTAGCATCAATTTGGGCGATATGGCCTTTTGAGGCTGCGGTGTGAATCTGGCGTAACAGGGTAACTGCCTGGGCTTCGGCACTTTTGATTTTACCCGCTCCTTTACAGTGAGGACAGTCGAGATACGACCCAACACTAAGTACCGGTTTCAGACGTTGACGGCTCATTTCGAGCAAGCCAAATTGACTGATGCGTCCCACTGAGACTTTGGCTTTATCATTTTTCAGCGCTTTGCGCAGGGCCTGCTCAACTTCACGTGTATTCTTACGGTCACGCATGTCGATGAAATCGATAACAACCAGTCCTCCAAGGTCACGCAGGCGCAATTGGCGACCGACTTCTGCTGCTGCTTCGACATTTGTTTTCAGTGCTGTTGCTTCAATACCACTTTCGCTGGCCATTTTTCCTGAGTTGACATCTATGGCAACCAGAGCTTCAGTCTGGTCTATAACAATAGATCCACCAGATGGCAGCGAGGTCTGATTTTTGGACAGCGCATCGATCTGCTCTTCAATTTGGTAGCGGGAGAATATTGGTCTTCTCTCCCGGTGCTGTTTGACCAGATGCACTAATTCAGGCATGACGAGAGAGAAAAAGTCTTTAGCATCCTGATAAACCGTGTGAGCATCGATCAGAACTTCATCAATATCGGTGGTAAAATAATCACGAATAGAGCGGATCGCCAAATTTGATTCCTGGTACAACTGGGCGGGAGCTTTTATTTGATCTTTATGGTTGGTGATTCCTTCAAACAGGCGAACAAGATAATCGAAATCACGTTTGAGTTCTTCTTTATCTTTGCCTATTCCGGCGGTGCGGACGATGTAACCCATACGTTCGGGAAGATCAAGCTCCGCCATGGTTTTCTTAAGCTTCTTACGTTCGACATCATCAGATATTTTACGTGACACACCTTTTGTTGTGCTGTCTGGCATCAACACCATATAGCGACCGGGAATCGACAAAAAGGTGGTTAGGGCGGCGCCTTTATTGCCACGTTCCTCTTTGACGATCTGGACCATGATTTCTTGGCCGCGTTTTAAAATATCTGCAATTCGGGGACGGCCCTTGGTGTCGTCTTTTGGAGGGTAGAGGTTAGGGTGGATTTCTCCGATTTGTAAAAAGCCAAGCTTTTCTGCGCCATAATCAACAAAAGCGGCTTGCAGACCCGTTTCAACACGGACAACAACCGCTTTATAAATATTACCTTTACTCTGTTCCTGCCCTGCGATCTCAATATCAAGCTCGCTTAAAATCCCGTCAACAACGATCGCCACCCGATTTTCCTCCGGGTGGGAGGCGTTGATCAGCATCTTCTTACTCATCAAATTATAAACCTTTCTATCCGCGTCATAGCGGGTTTCGCCGGAACAATCGAATTACTGGACCTCTCCACAATTGTGGGGTCCTGCTGCGCTGTGTCCGGAAATTGTTATTGACGACTGGTCGCTATTCCCCAAATGAAAATAGCGGAGTCAAAACTGGTCTTGCTATGTTTATCTGGCCTCAACGCTGTTTGTGGCGGAGGCTCAAGTAAAACTCTGTTAATCAGCAAACTATATCAGATAAATATCTTTTGTGATATTCGATTTTTACATAATCCTCTTTTTTATTCAATAGCCCGCCGTCCGGGTCATTTGAACGACTTATATAAGAATCCTGATTGATTTTGAAGAAAAATTAAGAATGTTCGCTATACTATTAATATAGCGAATAAAACCTTTGACTAACAAGGACGTTAGAAAGGAGGCAATTATGGCCATTAAAGCTTTCTGGACGCCGCAACTTGAAGCAAAATTGCACGCTTGGCATCAACTTCAGGCTATTACCGATAAGAGTAAACCCGCGCCTTGCTTCACCATCAGTCGGGAATTTGGTTGTCAGGCATATCCTTTAGCAGAAGAATTAGCCCGACGTCTTAATGCCAGGGTTGCAGGTGAACCGTGGGTGATTATCGGTCGGCAGATCCTGGATGAAGTTGCGCATCTATCTGGGTACCCTGTTGATCAAATAGAAAAATCCCAGGATACTCCTTCGTCATTGAAGTCTATTTTTTCGATGTTTCTCGATCATAAAGTAGCCGAAGAGACAGAAGTCTTTACCCATATGCGTACAGTCATTCGTGGTTTTGCGAAAAGAGGAAACTGCATTTTAGTCGGTAGGGGTGCGACCTGCGTTACCCAGGATTTACCTAATTGTATTCATATTCGCCTTGTTGCCCCTTTAGGGTTCCGCTGTCAGAAAATTATGAAAGTGCATAATATATGTGAGGCGGAAGCTCAGAATTATATCGAGTTACATCAGCAGCAACGGGATGATTTTGTCAAGCGTTTCGCCTGTGATGATCTGGATGATGCAAGGTTATATCACCTGGTGTTTAATAACAGCCGAATGTCGATTGAAAATATTGCTGCGTTAGCTGATGTGTATATGATGAGGTATACTTCTTGAGAAGGTAGAAGGTAGAAGGTAGAAGGTAGAAGGTAGAAGGTAGAAGGTAGAAGGTAGAAGGTAGAAGGTAGAAGGTAGAAGGTAGAAGGTAGAAGCTGAAATAGGTATTGTTGTTAGAGAGGCTCTTTGATCGAGGGCCTCTTTTTTATTGGCTGCTTTTTTCAACTTGGGGGATGTGCTATAACCATTCGCTGATTAATGTTTGAGGAAAGTGGGATAGGGTACATGCTGCAATTAAAAGATATCGAAAAGTATTTTGCTGATCGACCAATTTTTGCTGGAATTAACTGGCATATTCGGCCAACTGATAAGATTGGTCTGTGTGGTGAGAACGGTGCCGGTAAATCAACTCTGCTTAAATTGCTCGCTGGTTTGGTCGAAAGTGATGGTGGGCATTATCAGACTGCTAAAGGGACGACGGTTGGTTATTTGCCTCAGGACGGATTAGTCCATCACGGGCAAAGTCTGTTTGATGAAGCGCAAAGTGCCTTAGCTGAGTTACAGCAGATGGAAATAGAATTGCGTCAGTTGGAAGAAAAAATTGCCACTTCTGTGACCGAGGACGAACTGGCTCAGTACGCTGAAATTCAGGGTCTTTTTGAACAACGCGGCGGCTACAAAATGGAATCTGAAGTCGGGCGGGTTCTGCATGGATTGGGTTTTAGTGAGGCTGATTTTAGTAAGCCATGTGAGACCTTCTCTGGTGGTTGGCAAATGCGAATCGCTCTGGCTAAGTTACTGTTACAGCAACCAAATCTCTTGCTGCTTGATGAGCCGACCAACCACCTTGACTTGCCTGCTCGTGACTGGCTGGAAGACTATCTTGCCAACTATCCTTATAGTGTTGTGCTGGTATCTCATGATCGATACTTTCTCGATCATGTCGTCGGGCGCATTGTCGAAATCTGGAACGGTGAATTGACCGAGTATCCAGGTAATTATAGTCGTTATATCAGTGCCCGGGATGAACGTATCGCTGCCTTAAAGGCAGCCAAACTGCAACAAGATGAAGAAATTGCCCGGGTCGAATCTTTCATTAGTCGTTTCCGTTATCAGGCTAATAAGGCATCACAGGTTCAGAGCCGAATAAAGCAATTGGAAAAAATCGAGCGGATTTCATTACCTCCCGAACGCAAAAAGATTGCTTTTCAATTTCCTGCCCCTCCTAAAGGTGGCAGGACCGCTATCGAACTCGAAAACGCTAGCCAGCAATATGGTGATCTCACTGTACTTAACAGGGTAAATGTTTTAGTTGAACAGGGAGAACGAGTTGCCTTGGTTGGCCCAAACGGTGCTGGTAAGTCGACATTGATGCGGTTATTGTCCGGGGTTGAAGAACCGGTTTCGGGACGGCGCAAAGAGGGTCACAATTTGGCTCTTGCTTATTTTGCTCAGGATCAGGCGGCCGAATTGAATCCGGCCCGCGATGTTTACAGTGAGCTTTCCGCAGATTCTCCTGTGGCCATGGTTCCTAAGTTACGTAATATTCTTGGTTCCTTTCTATTTTCTGGCGATGACATTGAAAAGCCGGTTAAAGTCCTCTCTGGTGGTGAACGCAACCGACTGGCCTTAGCTAAGCTTTTACTGAGACCTGCAAATCTATTACTTCTTGATGAGCCTACCAATCACTTGGATTTACACTCTAAAGAGATTCTTCTTGAAGCGTTAAAAAAATATAAAGGAACGATTATCTTCGTCTCCCACGATCGTTACTTTGTCGATCAATTAGCGACCCGTGTGCTGGAAGTCGGGGCGGGTCGGGTTGAGTCGTATTTTGGTAATTACGAAGATTTTCTGCGTGCCAAACAGACTCTTGGTGACGGAAGTCACAGTACTCAAAGGGTAGAACAGCAGGTTCAGAAGGCTGAGGTTGCTCCAGTTGCAGATAAAGAAACACGGATTCAGGAGCGGCAGGCGCGTAAAGAAAAGCAGCGTAAGGAGCAAAAGAGGCAACGTGATCTGGCCGAGGTTGAAAAACGAATAGAATCCCTCGAAGAACAGTTAAGTGACTTGGAGCAGATCATGGCCGATCCAGACCTATATCAGGATAAAGATCGCTGGCGTGATGTTTCTGCGCAACATGTAGCGATTAAAGATACGCTGGATAATGCCTATGCTGAATGGGAACAATTGCAAGAAAGTGACGATTGATCTTTTTTACTAATGCGATGTTAAGTTGACAGATTGTAATAATGTTTTTACATTTGGTAAAAGTCATCTTTTTCGGAGAGAATAAATACGATTATGATTCGTTTGCCACAGGGGGTGCCGGTCAGGCAAAATGTAAACCCAGCCAGAATTAATTTGCCTGAGGCGATGGGGAAGCTACGCGGAAGTCACTTTTCCGGGTACCTGCATTTTACTGCGTCACAGGGGGATGGCGTAGTGTTGTTTCAAAGTGGGCAGTTGATCAGTTCACTTTTTGTCAGCGCCGATCAACAGACCAAGCTTATTGCTTATGATGCGATCGCTCGGATCTTTGAATTGTCTATTGGCGGCTTTTTTACCCTCAATATTTATCGTATTTCAGACGAGTTGTCTCCTTACCTGCATGCGCTGTTACATGGTCGCTATCTCCAGCAGGGGAAGGAACTAAAAAATTTTAACATCCGCTCTTTGCTTGACTACCTTAAAGATAACGGCACCACTGCATGCCTAAGGGTTTATAACCCAGAGCGGTGCACTCTTATTTTTTACGACTTTGGTTATCCGCTTGGTTTTTTTCATGAGCGCGGCAAAGAGTTGGAGTTCAGTGCTGATTTAAGCCAATCAGTAGCGTTGGATCCTGCTTGTCTGATTGATGTGTTGGAAATTCAGTCTGCTGACCAACTGATTCTGGCCGATCTTATGGCCTCGGCCGATTTGTGCCCGATCTGGCAGCGTGTTCGTGCGAGTCTACTAGAGGTACAAAATGCTAAAGAAAAGGAAATTGTGGCAAGCACTCAGCAACAAACGGAACGTCAAAAGCAATATATATTAAATACATTGAAGACGATCGGCGGAACATATCTTGGCCCATTTGGAGCTGCACAAGTTGAAAAGGCATTTTCCTCAATCGAGGGGAGTGTCAACCATGATGGCATGGAGCAGTTTTATCTCGAATTACAGCGTTCGGCCAGATTGGTCGCTAGCCAGTCGAAAATATCTGAAATGATTGATAGTATGCGAACCAAAGTTAATCTTGACGGGTGATAAGTCGCAGCGTTTCTGCGAATATTACGACTGAGTATTCACTAACCGCATAGCAATATGCTAAACTTCATAATTGTGTTTATCTGTTTAAACTGTGCTGTTGCTAATTCTTAGCCTAGTTGTCGTTTTCCTCTTACAAACTTCTTTTCAGGAGGCGTTTTTATGAAGCAGCTTTCAATCTGTTTTGCTGGTCTTGCTTTAGTGCTTGGCCTGTCTGTTCCCGGTTTTTCCGCTGATACCATCAAGCTTGGTGTTGCCGGACCTCATAGTGGTGACCTTGCTCCTTATGGTATTCCTGCGATGCGGGCTGCTCAATTAGTAGTCAAAAAGGTTAATGCTGAGGGTGGCATTTTAGGTAAGCAAGTTGAGCTCCTGATTCAGGATGACCAATGTAAACCTGAAATTGCAACTAACACTGCAACCAAACTGGTTACCGATGGTGCTGACGTGGTTCTGGGCCATATCTGTTCCGGAGCGACAAGGGCTGCTCTTGGTATCTATAAAGAAGCAAACATCCCGGTCATGTCTCCATCTGCCACCAGTCCTCCACTGACCCAAAGTGGCGAATATCCTAACTTCTTCCGTACCATCGCTTCTGACGACAAGCAAGCCCAACTCGCTGTTGACTTCATTATCAACAAGCTGGGCAAGACGAAGATTGCAGTTCTTCACGACAAAGGTGATTACGGTAAAGGTTTTGCTGAGTTTGGTAAGCAGTACATTGAAGCCTCTGGTAAGGCAGAGATCGTTCTGTTTGAAGGTATCACTCCTGGCGCTATGGATTATTCTTCTATTATTCAGAAAGTTCGCCGTGAAAAAGCTGAAGTTCTGTTGTGGGGTGGTTACCATCCGGAAGCTTCCAAACTTGTTGCCCAGATGAAGCGCAAGCGGATGAAGACACTTTTCGTTTCTGATGATGGTGTTAAGGATGACAGTTTCTTAAAAGTTGCTGGTGAGGCGGCTGAAGGTGCCTACATGACTGGCCCACTTGATCTGTCAAGCAACCCACTGAATAAAGAAGCGATTGCTGAATTCAAAGCTGAGTATGGCGCTGACCCGGGTGCCTTCTTTCAAGAAGGTTACTCTGCAGCTTTAGCATTGTTGAACGCTATCGAAAAGGCTGGCACCACTGACTACGCAAAAGTTGTTGAAGCACTGCAGACCCAGTATGTTGAGACTCCAGTGGGTAAAGTTAAGTTTGACCAAAAAGGTGATGCCGAAGGCGTTGGCTTTACCGTCTACAATGTTGAAAACGGCGCTTTTGTAGAGATGAAATAAACTGCTGCGCTTTATGTTTTTCGATTTGTATTTTTAACTGCTTACATTTTATCAGGGGGCTGGTCTTTACCAGTCCCCTGACGCGTTATAACGGATAGATTTTTCCTTTTATTTATTGGGAAAATCGTATTTTTACCAACTGCTACTTGTCATTTAATTTATAAGGTCAGGCTATGGAATATTTCCTTGAGCTCTTTCTCAGTGGTTTAACCAGGGGGAGCATTTATGCGCTTATCGCCCTCGGTTACACTATGGTTTACGGTATTATTCAGCTGATAAATTTTGCTCATGGTGAAATTTATATGATTGGGGCGTTTGTTGCTTTAATTGTTGCAGGTGTCTGTACTATTTATGGGTTTTCCGGTGTCGCTGTATTGGTTATTGCTGCCATAGCAGCAATTATATGGGCCAGTGCCTACGGATATACACTCGAAAAAATAGCTTATCGTCCGTTGCGGGGGGCACCACGTTTGTCACCGTTAATCAGTGCCATCGGTATGTCTATTTTCTTACAGAATTATGTTCTGTTGGTGCAGACCTCCGATTATCTTCCCTTTCCAAACCTGATTCCCGATTTTGATTTTATGGAGCCGGTTGCTCATATCATTGGTTCTCCGGAACTCGTTATATTGGTGACCACTCTCGTAACCATGGTTTTATTAACCCTGCTGATTAAGAAGACCCGGGTTGGTAAGGCGATGAGAGCGACCCAGCAGGACATGAATATGGCACGCCTGGTCGGTGTTAATGTCGATAGAATTATTTCGCTGACTTTTGTTATCGGTTCTGCTCTAGCTGCTCTGGGCGGGGTTCTGGTGGCCTCTTATATTGGCCAGGTCAATTTCTACATTGGTTTTATGGCTGGTGTAAAAGCGTTTACTGCCGCTGTTCTGGGTGGTATCGGATCGATCGCCGGAGCGGTCCTTGGCGGCTTAGTTCTTGGTTGGGCTGAAAGTTTTGCCGCTGGTTATATTTCCAGTGATTATGAAGATCTGTTTACCTTCGCATTATTGGTCCTTATTCTCATTCTTCGTCCTGCCGGAATTCTGGGTAAGGCGACAAAACAAAAAGTCTGATGGAGGCTATAGATGTTGGATAATTTTAAACGTTCTATCTATGTCGCCATCTGGTTTGTATTTTTGACCTTTCCATTGATGGTCGTACGGGTTAATACGGCAGATCAGGTTGTGACCTGGCGTTGGGCGAGTCTGGTTTGGGTGGCCTACGAGTCTTTTGTTTTGTCTTACTTCTGGCGCTTTCTTATGCGTCGTCAGGCTCTTAAAGAAAAGACTGTTGCAGCGCATGCTGGAGTGCAAGAGTTAGTTAAAAACGACTCGTTATGTCAGAATTCTTTTCTGGCTCTCTTGTTGGTTGTATTGCAGGTTGTACCGGTTGTTTATTACCAGGTCTATATTGCCTGGTTCTCAATTTTTGTACTGTTCCTGGTTTTCTTTGGACTTGCTGTTATGATTCGGAAAATCCAGTATCAAAAAGGTGCCGGACGATTTGCCAAGGCGTCTGATGCTGTTTCCGAAAAGCCACGGATGCAGTTACTGGAAAATCAAAGTTTTCGTATTCGAGCTCAAATCATTATTCTTGCTATCGCGTTAATCTTCCCTCTCGTTGTCGATACCTACCAGAGTAACATCATGATCTCTGCCCTCATCTATGTGGTGCTAGGGTTAGGTTTAAATTTAACCGTTGGCCTCGCTGGTTTGCTTGATCTTGGTTATGTTGCATTCTTTGGTATTGGTGCTTATACCTATGCGTTATTGAATCATCATTTTGGGCTTGGTTTCTGGGTCACCCTGCCTATTGGCGGTGTGGTCGGCTGTGTCTTTGGTGTTATTCTTGGATTTCCTATATTGCGCCTACGTGGTGATTATCTGGCCATTGTGACTCTTGGCTTCGGTATGATTTTTAAAGTGGTCATGGAAAACTGGGATGAGCTTTCCTTTGGCCCCAGTGGGATTGCCAATATTGACCGGCCAGGACTCTTTGGCATCGATTTATCTTTGTCCAGCTCTACGGTTTATATTTACTACATTATGATTGCGTTAGTCGTCTTTACCATCCTGGTGACTAATAGGCTTAAAAACAGTCGGGTCGGGCGCGCCTGGATAGCGCTGCGAGAAGATGAAATTGCTTGTGTCGCCATGGGTATTGATATGGCTAAAACAAAATTATCAGCTTATGCTCTTGGTGCTTTCTGGGCCGGTATGGTCGGGGTGCTGTTTGCCTCCAAAACAACCTTTATCAATCCGGCTAGTTTTACCTTTATGGAATCTGCCATCGTCCTTTCTATTGTTGTTCTTGGTGGTATGGGCTCGATTCTGGGGGTTATTCTCGGGGCGTTTATTTTGATTCTTTTGCCCGAATATCTGCGTGCTTTTTCTGAATATCGTATGTTGGTTTTCGGAGCGTCTATGACGTTGATGATGATATTCCGTCCTCAGGGATTGATAAGTAATCTGCGCCAGACTTACCAATATAAGGGTTCGAAGGAGAGCACCAATGACTGAGAAGAAACATAAATTACTTGAGGTCAAAGGGCTGACCATGGATTTTGGTGGGTTGCGGGCGGTTGATAGTGTTTCTCTTGAAGTTCATGAAGGGGAAATTGCTGCTTTGATCGGACCAAACGGAGCCGGAAAAACAACCTTCTTTAACTGTGTAACCGGTATTTATAATCCTACCAAAGGTGATATTTTACTGCATCCTAAAGGGTTAGCGACACGGCGCTTAAATGGTTTAAAGCCAAATAAAGTGACCGAAATGGGTTTGGCCCGTACCTTTCAGAATATTCGCCTTTTCCCCGATATGACCGTGTTGGAAAATGTCATGATTGGTCGCCATTGCCGGACTTCGTCAGGGATATTTCGTTCTATCGTGCGTGGCAAAGGGGTTCGAGAGGAGGAGCAGGAGATTGTTGAGACCAGCTATCGACTTCTGGAAAAAGTTGGTCTTGGTAACTTCGCTAACGAGTTTTCTAAGAATCTTCCTTATGGTGCCCAACGTCGTCTGGAAATTGCCCGTGCGATGGCAACAGATCCTTTTCTCCTGCTGCTGGATGAACCTGCTGCTGGAATGAATCCGCAGGAAACGGCAGAGCTTGATAGTCTGATTTGCCGCATTAGTGAAGAGGAAAATATTGCTATTCTGCTGATTGAGCATGATATGAAATTAGTTATGCATATCTCCAATCCTATCTATGTGATGGAATACGGTAAGAAAATTGCCGAGGGCAGCCCACAGCAGATTAAGGATAACCCCAAAGTTATAGAAGCTTACCTGGGAGAAGAGACTGATGCTTAAGATTGATAACATCCAAACATACTACGGAAATATTCAGGCTCTTAAAGATGTCTCCCTTGAGGTTAAAGAAGGCGAGATTGTTGCTTTGATCGGCGCCAATGGTGCCGGCAAAACGACCACTCTGATGACTCTCTGTGGAATCACTCCTCCGCGTAGCGGACAGATACTTTTTGATGGTGATCCCATTCAGGATTTAAGCGCTGATAAAATTGTTCAGAGGGGAATTATCCAGGTTCCGGAGGGGCGGCGTATTTTCCCTGACCTGACGGTGCTGGAAAATCTGGAAATGGGGGCTTTTTTACGCAAAAATAAAAAGCTTATTCAACAAGACCTGAATTATGTTATGGAGCTGTTCCCGATCCTTGAGAAGCGACGCCATCAGGCTGGTGGGACATTGTCCGGTGGTGAACAGCAGATGTTGGCAATTTCACGTGCATTGATGGCACGGCCGAGGGTGTTGTTACTCGACGAGCCATCACTCGGGTTGGCACCACTGATTATTAAACAGATTTTTGATATCATTCGCAAAATTAACAAAGAGAATAACACCACGATTTTTCTGGTTGAGCAAAATGCTAACCAGGCGTTAAAGCTTGCACACCGTGGCTATGTTATGGAAAACGGACGCATTACTCTGGTCGATTCGGCAGACAAATTGTTGAGTAATGAGGATGTCAAAAAAGCTTATCTTGGGATGTAATAGATTTTTCAGAGTGTTTAGAAACAATAAATGGCGCCCCTTTGGGGCGCTTTTATGTTATTAATGGCTACAATGATATTAAAAATATCATTGTAGCCTATCGGAAAAGAAAATATTTGATTGGATGGCAGACGAATAATGCGTTCTCTTTTTTCTACTGTAACCAAGAAAATGATAGCTGGTTATCTGGTTATCCTGGTTTTCAATCTGAGTGCAATTGGTTTTGCTTTAACACGTTTACATCAGCAAACGCGTGATACTGAGCAGTTAGTCAACGTTGAATTTCGTTTGTTTGAACTGGTGCGTGACCTGCAACAAAACCTTCTTGCCCAGGAGAATATAGAAAAACAATTGCTGATTCTTCAGGATTCCACCCTGAGCGATTTACGTTTGAATCGCAATGAAGAGTTTACCCGCCTGGCTCTTGCTTTGTCTCGTCCTCCTGTTAGTCCTCCGGTCAAAGTCCTTATTGAGCTTGTCGACTCTTATCGTCTCGCAGAGAATACGTTGTCAGATGCGTTATTTTGGGAAAACTGGACTCAGGCTAAAGATATTTCTAACGAAAAGACCACGCCTCTGCGCATTGAGATCCTTAAATATCTGGCAGAATTCCGCCAAAAGAAACAGCAGGAAATAAATACAGGTCTCGGTCTGCTTTCTGCACGTACCAATGATGCTTTTCAAATGACAGCGCTGTTAACACTCATTGGAATCTGTTTGTCAGCCCCGGTGTCGCTTACTGTTATGTTCAGTATTCATCGCTCCGTTAAGGCGTTAAAGGATGCAACCCAAAAAATATCGGCAGGGAGCTTTGATCATCGTCCGGAATTAACCGGTGGTGATGAGTTTTCTCAGCTAGCCAATGACTTTAGGATGATGGGCGAAAAACTCCAGGAGCTTGAACAGCTGCGACTTGACGCTAATCCACTGACCCAGTTACCGGGGAATCTTGCCATTGACCGTGAGGTTAACCGGCGTATTACTAGTAAAGAACCTTTCTCGCACCTTTACATCGATCTGGATAATTTTAAAGCATACAGTGATCGTTATGGGTACAAGGCTGGTAGCGATGTTCTTGCTATGGTGGGGCAGTTACTTCGGGAAGTTGCAGCGGAAAGTGGAACAGAAAATGATCTTGTTGGTCATATTGGTGGGGATGATTACGTTATTCTAACTGATCTTGATTCTGCAGAGGTGCTAGCCGAGGCAATTGTCAAGAAATTCGATGAAACGATTCCTTCTTATTACAATGCGCAAGACCGCGAGGCAAAGCTTTTCGAAGGAAAAGACCGTTATGGGGTAAAAAGGACATTTCCCCTCATGACCATATCGATAGCGGTTATTCCATCTACGCACTATGAATATCCTTCCCGCTTGGCTATAAGTCAGGATTGTGCGCGGCTTAAAGCGTATCTGAAACTTCAGGAAGGGAGTAATTATATGTTGGAGAAACGTAAGCAGTGAAAGCAAAGAATATATTTATAGGTATCTTAACCGTTTTTATGATCTCAGGCTGTGCTCAAATCTGTCCACCGGTAGAAAAGGTTGATTTTCCCGATGATCAAATAGCTTTTGAACGTGCCTTTGGAACATTTCAACAAGATTTCCAGATCACAACTCTGGAGTCCTTTGTAGCTTCATACCCTCATAGTCCCTGGGCGCAGAAGGCTACCACTGTAATTCTTTATGCGCGTGAATTGGAACAGCGCAAGGCCCAGGTGAAGGAGCAGGATGAATCGATCCGGCAGTTGCAGGAAAAAAATAATCATTTGGTAGCCGAAAACAAGCGTCTGAGTGATACATTGACGCAATTAAATGAAACCTTGGATCAGTTAAAGGGATCTTTGATCGAATTGGAAAAACGTCCTCTCTGAAATAATTTTCAGTGTCGAGGAGTTTTTTTATCTGATGATTTTTGTTAGCCGGGGTAGCTATGGTCGTTAGGAGCATTGTGGTGATGTTAAACCTGTTGGCAGTAACCATGTTTTTTGGTTGTTCGGGAAAGGTCCCGGCTGATCTTGGTGTTACTGATGGGGCTTTGGCTGAGTGCCCGTCTTCGCCCAATTGTGTGAGTAGTCAGGCTGATGCCTTTGATTCTAAACATTATATTGCGCCACTAGTTTATGAAGGAGAGTTGAGTGCGGCGTATGACAGAATGGTTCAAATTCTGAACGGGTTACCGCGCAACCATATTGTTCAACAGAATGATAACTATTTGCGAGTTGAGTTCTCTTCTGCGATCATGGGGTTTGTGGATGATGTTGAGTTTCTGTTTACCGAAGGATCATGTGTTCACGTTCGGTCAGCGTCGCGGCTTGGGTATAGTGATTTTGGGGTTAATCGCAAGCGGATTGAGCAGATCAGGGGACTGTTTGAAAAATAGTTGTTAATGGTCTTTATTTTGAATGTTAAAATGATCCAGAGCCCCGAAGGCATTGTGCCATTCGGGGCTATTTTAGTTAGGCAGAAATTTCAACGGCTTCAGTTGTTGTCTCGCCAATAGAGCCATCCGGACGCGGATACATAGTGGTGCTGGAACCATCTTCTTCTGTTGCCGTCAGGCCCATTGGCACAATAGCTTCAACACTGAAGTTTAAGTATTCCTGCTGATCAATGACCTCAATACGCAAATTACTAATATCGGTAATTGATTCAAAAAGGGTCGCTTCAGCCCAAGTCATGTGCAGAGAGCTTTCGGCAAACATCTGGAAACGATTCAATACGGGATTAACCTCTTCTTCTTCGGTAGCTTCTTCGCCTGTCGGTTCAGATATCAGTTCCTGATTGGTACTGAATGCTGCTGATTGAGTCATTGAGCGGCTGAACTCAAACAATAATGCATCGACCGAAGATCCTGTTGCGATAACGGTTTGATTCTCTTCTGCTGGCGGCGCTTCAGTCGTCTCTTCACTGTTCTCAGGCTCTAAAACTGGTTCCTCTTGCTCTTCTGTTCCTGGAACTGAGGTAAGTTCATCGGTTGGGAGTGCCTCTGTTTCTGTCATATCTTCGGCTTTCAAAGGTGAATTTGAAACAACGTCTTCACTGTATTCACCACTAAAAGCGGTAAGAGAAAAGCTTTCTTCAAGGCTATGGTTAACGGAAAATTCCCCTGTAGATAAGTTAATCGAAACATCAAAACTCTGAGTTTTAACGGCGGTAAGCTGATAGCCTGACATCTGACTTGAAGCAACTAGACTGTCTGCTGATGACTCGATGGTTCCTGACTGATTATAACCGGTTACCAATAGAGACTGTGATGTTGATAATGAAAAGTTAATCTGTTCTACACCATCCGTCCCCATGGCAGAACTGATCCCCCTGGCATATTCTTTTGCCTGTTGCGGAGATAGCCCTAACCCTTTAAATAGTTTGCTAAGATCCCTGGCAACTCGCTGCAGGCCACCTGTAGAAATTTCTTCGTCACCCGTTTGTTTGTCGACTTTAGTTGCGTCAGTAAAGGCTCGTGTCAGTGACTTCGTCAGACTGTTGAATGCTTTGGTAGTGAAGTCTGATTGGGGTTGCCGTTCATTTCTGTTGCGGATTTTGTAAAGAGACCTTACTTCGGCTGTATCGGATTCGCGGCGGTGATGATTACGGTTTGCATGATGCATGGCATCAAAATGATCATTGTGGTTGATCGGTGGCAAGGTGGAGCTAATATGGTTGCTCATGATAACCTCCCATCGTTTGTTTTCATTTAGGTGCGTCAAAGGTCTTTATCGACGGGATGAAGGTGAATGTTTAGAAATGTTTCATAAAAATATCTATTTAATTTTAATCGAATTTAAGACGAGTCTCTTTTGTTCCCTGGGTTAAGTTTTATACTGTTTCAGTTTCTGGTAAAGAGATGAAAGGCTTATCCCCAACTGTTTTGCTGCTTCTGCCTTATTGCCTCCTAGTAATGTAACTGCATTGATAATCTCTTCACGTTCAATATCGGCAATTTTACGAATTTGGGTGCGGTTGGTGTGGGTACCTGAAGATGTCTGGAATGTCTGGGGTAAATCTTTTATCGCAATCCTTTTATTTTCACATAGCACCGCAGCATGTTCAAGAGTGTTTTCCAGTTGTCTGACGTTACCTGGCCAGTAGTTGGAGGTTAGAATGTCGATAACTTCAGGGGTTAGCCCAATAATTTTTTTGTTGGCTTTTTGTGCGGCACGGTCTAGAAAGCAACGGGCGAGAGGAAGGATGTCATCAGTACGTTCTCGTAAAGGGGGGACGACTAGCTCGAAAATGCTTAAGCGATAATACAGGTCTTCACGAAAGTTTCCCTGGCGAACCTCGGTTTGCAGGTTGCGATTGGTTGCGGCAATAATCCGAACATCTACAGGCCTTGATTGATTTTCACCCACACGCCTGATTTCTTTTTCCTGGAGAACACGCAACAGTTTAACTTGCATGCCTGCGGGGAGTTCTCCAATTTCATCAAGAAATAGGGTGCCACCATTAGCCGCTTCAAATAGTCCGATACGGTCACGGTTGGCTCCGGTAAAGGCTCCTTTTGTGTGTCCGTAAAATTCACTTTCGAGCAGGGTCTCAGTCACGGCACTGCAATTAATAGCAATAAAAGGGCGCAGCGCCCTAACTGATTCACTATGGATGAGACGCGCTATTCTCTCTTTGCCGACACCGCTCTCACCACTGATAATGACCGAAGAATCTACTTGGGCAATGCGTTCGGCCAGATTGATTGTTTGGCGCATTTTTTGGCTTTTGGCAATAAGTCCACAACTTGGATAAGCGTGTTCTTCGAGATAAGGTTTTGTGCTGATTGAGCTTTCTGATTGTGCCAGTTTATTAGTAACTTCATTTAAAATCGATTCAATAGTCTCTGCCTGAAAGAAGGGTAGGTGCGGTTCAATCAGATCGCCCCAATCTTCTCGGGTACGTGTTTCCGATTGGCAGAACGGGTCTCCTTTGGCGCAACAGTGGGTTTCCAGGCAATAGATCTCCTGCCCCAGCATTCTTGAACAATAGCCACTGACGTAGCCGGTAAGTGTCCAGCAGATAGGTTCATGAGAAGGACCTATATGAAGAAGGTGTTGTTCTGCTTCATATGAATCTTGCCAAGTGGTTTCCATGTAGAATGTAGGCCTGAAAAACCATTCACTTTTCGCTTCATTGACGACGCCCTGTAACTCATGAAGGGTTGGTCCACAATTCACATCTTTAAGCAACCCATCATATTCTTTATCCAGATTGTCTGCGGTACTCCAGCCATGAGCATAGCCCATGCGAGTCAGAATATTTCGGGCGGCAAAGGTTCCCAAGTGGTCGATGAGCTCCTTTCTCATTAACCCCATGGCAATAGCATCGATAATTAAAGCGCGGTGACCCATAAACTGCATAGTCCCACCACGTGGGGTAAATGACAAAATGCGTCTTAGGTCGAGTTCCGATGCTTTCATGGCAACCTCCAGCGATGAGCATGGTTTAAGTATCAATATATTAACAAATATTCCATAAAATGGAATTTTATTTTCCATATTATAGAATATGTAATTCTTATCATGCGCTTCTTTCTCATGGTTTTTTTAGAAAATACAATAAAAACATAAGGTTAAAGAAATTGTTGGTAGTGGCATAGTTTCGGCAATAGTCAGGGCAGGATCGATCCCTTTTATACAACTGTCACAAATACTATTGGAGGTTACATGAGAACTAGGATGTTGATTGGTGTCCTGATGGGTACCTGCTTACTGTTGGGCAGTCATAACAGTTTCGCGACCGAATTCGGTAAAACACACAAGGACGCAGGAGTCGAGTGCGTTTCCTGTCATGGTCAGGATAAAAAGGCCGTGATACCTAACCAAAACTGTTTGACCTGTCATGAGTCTTATGATGCTCTCGCTGAGCAAACAAAGGATATGCACCTGAACCCTCACTGGAGTCCACACTTTTTAAACCTGGAATGTACATCTTGTCACCAAGGGCATAAGACTCTTGATAATTTCTGCCAGAAGTGTCACGGCCCGATAAAGCGCCATTAACCAAGAGGAGTGTGGATAATGAGAAAATTTTTTAATTATTTAGGTGTGTGCACTGTTGTCATCAGTTTGATGTTGACTTCTGGTGCCGTGGCTGGTGAGCGAGAATTTGTCACGGATCTGGTTGTTGTTGGCGGAGGCTCCGCAGGTTTGTCGGCTGCTGTTGCCGGAGCACAAAATGGTGCAGCGGTTATTGTCTTAGAGAAAAACCCCTTTTTAGGAGGTTCCTCCAATTTTGCAGAAGGTTTATTTGGTGCCGAGACACGCTACCAAAAGGCAAAATCGTATGAGTTGACCAAGGATGAGGCTTTTAAGCATGTGGCCGAGTTTGGGCATTATAAGGTCGATCTCGCATTATTTCGACAGTTTATCAACGATTCATCTGCCAACCTCGATTGGCTGAATGAGCAGGGAATCAATTTTGAAGCCGTTCAGATTTCACCTACAGAACCTCTGGCCTGGCATATCATTCAGGACAATGGACGCTTTAGACATGGCTCAGCGCTGGTGACTTCACTGCAACAAAAGGCCGAAAGTTTAGGTGTTAAATTTCTTATGCGCACGCCAGCAACGAAACTGCTGACCGGAAATGGTCGTGTCGTCGGGGTTGAGGGTGTCGACCATAAAGGGAACAGTGTAAAGGTGTCGGCCAAGGCTGTTATTATTGCAACGGGTGGTTTCGGCAATAGTAAGGAAAAAATTTCTGCCTGGACCGATTATGATCCTGAACGATTTAAGCCAACCTTACCGCTGAACAAAACTGGTGACGGTATCCAAATGGCTAAAGACGTTGGTGCTATTACCCGGGGAGAAAACCTGATGTTGCATCCTGGCACTGAAGGCACTGGAATTATTCCTCTTGGTGGGATTTATACCATGACCTGGCAGCCCAGCAACCTGTGGGTTAATAAACTTGGACAACGATTTACTGATGAATATGTCGCCTATAGTTTTGCTCAGGCAGGTAATGCCATTGCTTTTCAGCCAGAAAGTTACGCTTGGGCTATTTTTGACGACGCTCTGGTTTCTTATGCAGAAACAGAAGGTGTCGATAACGGCGTGGGGGTTATTGTCACAGTAGCAACCAAGCTGACCAGCTTAAGAAAAGAGATTGATAACGCCCTGGCAGCAAAAAGTGAAAGCTTTAAAGCCTCAGACACTATCGAAGACCTCGCTGAACAGATCGGTGTTCCTACCGCTACTCTTAAAGCGACTTATGATAATTACAATACTTATGCTGAACATCACTATGACAAACAGTTTGCTAAGGAGCATCGTTATTTAAAGCCTTTGAACCATGGCAAGTTATACGCTGTAAAAGTTTTTCCATATCACTTTGTCTCTATCGGTGGAGTACGTGTCAATACCAAAATGCAGGCTCTTGATGGCGAATATAAACATATCCCTGGCCTCTATATTGGCGGCATGGATGTTGGTGGGCTTTATGGTGATACCTATGCCTTGTGGGCCTCTGGCAATGCCTTTGGTTTTTCAACCTATTCAGGTCGGATGTCGGCTCTGAATGCAATTGAAGATCTGAAAAAATAATAAGAACTCTACAAGGGCAGGTGTACCTGCCCTTGTGATCTTCAGAAAGGTTTTAATGATGTTATCTGCCTGTATTCGCTCTTTTGTCTTATCTATCCTTTGTGTGTTGCTGCTAGGTTCTCCCCTTATGGCCACAGAAGGTGGTGGCGGAACTTATCCCAATGGTGCTGAAGGGATTATGACGGGTGCTTTGCCACCAGCAGGTTTTTATTATCTGAATTACCTGACCCATTATTCCGCACATGCTTTAAAAGATGCCGATGGCGATGATCTTCCAGTTGATTTTGATTTAAATGTTACCGCGAATGTGTCTCGCTTTGTCTACATGACCCAAAAGAATATTTTGGGCGGGACTTATGGTGTCTACCTGAATCTTCCTCTGGTCAATGCTTCTGCTACGCTGGATACTCCTGAAGTGTCTTTAAGTCACACGACGAGTGGCCTTGGTGATATCAGCTTTGCTCCGCTGTTAATTGGCTGGCACAGTAAGAATTACCATAGCGGTTTGGCGCTTGAATTTACCGCACCGACTGGGGCTTATGACGCTGATCAATTAGTTAACCTGGGACGCAACTATTGGAATATTGAACTTGTCTATGCCGCGACATTTTTAGCTAATAACGGTTTTGAGCTGTCAGGCAAGTTTATGTATGACTATAATTTTGAAAATTCTGATACCAATTATCAATCTGGCCAGGAATTTCACTGCGATTATGCCGCAGCGTACCATCATGGTCCTTTTTCTTTTGGTGTTGCTGGGTACTATTATCAGCAATTAACTGATGATGAAGGGGACGGTGTTAGTGACGATGATGGATATAAAGGGAGGGTTTTTGCTGCGGGGCCAACAATGAAATATGATTATCGCAATATGAGTCTTGAAGCACGTTACCAAAAAGAAATGCTGGTCGAAAATCGTTCAGAGGGCGAAAAACTCTGGTTGAAGTTAGTTTGGGCTTTTTAGGTTAGAATATAAAAAAGCGCAGCTGAATGAAACTTCAGCTGCGCCTATTGGTCTAGATTGTTACTCAGAAAGACTTTAATTAAGCTGATTCTGCATGGAGACCTGTTCATTCAGGGTCCAGAAATCATAGAGAATACCGAAACCGAAAATTCCACCGGTGAACAGGTAGATAATGGCACTGATCCATTTGCCCATGTACATGCGGTGGACACCAAAAAGCCCTAAAAAGGTGAGCAGAATCCATGTCAGAGTAAAGTCAAGTCGACCTGCCGTGTAGCGCATGTCTGCATCCCGATCCATGCCGGGAATCAGGAATAGGTCAATCAGCCAACCAATCCCCATTAAACCTAAGGTGAAAAAATAAATAGTTCCGGAGATAGGTTTGCCATAATAAAAGCGATGAGAGCCGGTAAAACCAAAAATCCAGAGAATATAACCAATTGCGGTGCTGTGAGTACTGTAAGGATTGTTCATGTTGTCATCCATAGGTGAAGAATTATAGAAACTGGTAATCGAGTTCGCTCAAGTGGGAATAGCCGCACTTAGAACTTTCCATTTCCAGAGACGCTTGAACCCATCCATGGGGCTTGACTGTCGCCATCCGGGCGACAGACACCCTTCCAATGGAAAGTTCTAAGTCCGTCCCGAAGCGTTAATGGAGTGAACTAGACATCCAAATTATGGAAAATATTTCAGCGGTATTATGTGGGTAGTAAGCTGCCTTTTGTCAAGTAAAGCAGAGCAGGTCTTTTATAAAGAATATATGTTGCTTGAAAAATAGGAATAGATTGGTTAATATGCGAACGCTGTCCGTTAATATCGCATGGTGAGGGTTATGGCAGAAGGGCGTACAATACAATCAGTATCCAGAGCACTTTATATTCTTGAGGCCTTCAGTGGCCAGGTTACAGAATTGAGTGTTACCGAAATCAGTAAAAGACTGGCTTTGAGTAAAAGTACGGCCTTTGGTTTGATTCACACTCTAGCAGAGCATGGTTATCTTGAACAAAATGCAGAAAATGCTAAATACCGACTGGGACTGAAACTCTTAAAATTGGGCAATATCGTTCAAATGAATAATATCATTTGTCAAAAGGCTCGTCCCTGCTTAGAGACTCTTGTCGCTGAATTTGATGAGACTGCTCACTTAGCAATTCAACGTTTTAGTATGGTCGTTTATATCGATAAGATCGAAAGTGATCGCACTATCTATATTAATTCACATATCGGTGCTGAAAATCCCATGTACTGTACCGGAGTGGGAAAGTGTTTACTTGCTTTTATGGATAGCGAAGAGCGGCAACGAATTTTCAACGGCTATAAAAATTTAGAGCAACGAACACCAAAAACATTGACCTCTGTCGCATTGCTGGAAAAAGATCTTACCTTGATTCGCGAGCGGGGTTTCAGCCTGGATGATGAAGAGTTTGGATTGGGATTGTTCTGCGTGGCTGTTCCCTTGTTTGACGCTACAGGACAGGTGGTTGCTGCCATCAGTTTATCTGGGCCCAAGGCTCATTTTGATGAGAATCGTTCTGCTTTAATTGCCAGGCGGATGAAGGAAGTTACCAAACAGATATCACGTAGTCTGTAATATTTTTTTTGTTAGTTTATGTGAACGTTGTGCGGCAATGGCGCACCTTTGTTAAAGTCATACATGTCGTGTTCCTTGGCGAGGGTAGAGGAGGTTACTTTGAAGTTTGATTTCAGTGGTAAGACGATTGTTGTGACGGGGGGAAGTGCCGGGATCGGTCTGGCTATCGCAGAACAATTTGCCGGTCTTGGTGGTCAGATAGCTATCTGTGGCCGCTCAGAGGAAAAACTCAAGTTGGCTAAGGATCATCTTGCTGGCCAAGGCTATAACGTATTTACCAAGTCGGTTAATGTCGCCAATGGCGAAGAGATGTTTGCTTTTGCCGACGACGTTGAAAAAGAGTTTGGCAGGCTTGATGTCTGGGTCAACAATGCTGCTATTTGCCCTTATCATAAAATTATTGATACTCCTGAGGATGTCTGGGATGACACCTTAAATATCAATCTGAAATCGATCTATTTAAGTGCCCGGATTGCCCGTCATAAAATGTCACAACGAGGCGGCTCCATCATTAATGCGGCATCGTTTGCGACCATTATGCCATCCGTCGGCAGTGGTCTTTATGCCGCAACTAAAAGTGCAGTAACCAGCATGACGAAATCATTGGCTGCCGAACTAGCGCCCCTTTTTATCCGTGTTAACGGGTACATTCCTGGTGTGATCAAGACAGATATGACAGCACCTGCAATAGCAAAAAATGGTGATTTTATGCGTGAGGTGATTGCCATGAATGATTTTGGTGAGCCGGGAGATGTGGCAAACGCAGTTGTTTTTCTCGCTTCAAAATACGCGTCATATATAACCGGAAGTTTTATCGAAGTAAGCGGTGGAAAGTTTTGTGTCCAGAATCCAACTCTAACTTGGGATGAATTGGAGGATTAAATGAGCAAAGTTAAAGCGGCTATTGTCGGTCCAGGTAATATTGGCATTGACCTTATGTACAAGCTATTTGAAAGCGCGTCTATCGAGCTGACGACGGTTATCGGGATATATCCTGATTCAAAAGGGATTCTGCTCGCTCAGGAGCATGGTCTTAAAACCAGTTGTAACGGCATGGACGAGATGCTGGCGGATGATGATATCAAACTGGTTTTTGAAGCAACTAGCGCGGCAGCTCATCTGGCAAATGCTGAACTTTATCGTAAGGCAGGAAAAATTGTTATTGATATGACTCCGGCTATGGTTGGTCCATTTGTCGTTCCGGCTGTGAATATGGAGATGAACTTCAGCGCTGATAATATCAATATGGTCACCTGCGGTGGGCAGGCGACAATTCCTATGGTAGCTGCCATCAATTCGGTCGGAAATGTTGAGTATGCCGAAATTGTGGCAACTATCGCTAGTAAAAGTGCAGGGCCAGGAACGCGGGCAAACATTGATGAGTTTACTGAAACGACCGCACGCGGAATCTGTGAGATCGGTGGTGCTGATAAAGGTAAAGCTATCATCGTTATGAATCCTGCAGAACCTCCCATCATGATGCGCGACACCGTTTATGCTCGTATTAAAAATAAGGACTATGCAGGCATTGAAGCTGCAGTTAAGGCGATGGAAAAGAAGGTTCAGGAGTATGTGCCTGGCTACCGTATTAAAACCGGTCCATTATTTGATGATGACAAAGTCACAGTTATGTTAGAGGTCGAGGGGGCGGGAATGTATCTGCCTAAATATTCGGGCAACCTGGATATAATGACAGCAGCGGCAAAGGCGGCAGGAGAAAAAGTTGCGCTAAAATTACTGGCTGAGGGAGGAGAGTAATATCATGAGTAAAGTGAGAATTGTTGATACCACCTTACGTGATGGCATGCATGCAGTCAGCCATCAGTTTTCTCCTGAGGATATGGCTGAAGTCGTTGCTGCCCTTGATGCAGCTGGAGTTGATACCATTGAAGCGACGCATGGCGATGGCATCGGCGGGTCATCTTTCCAATATGGTTTTGGTAAGGCAACTGATGAGGAATATATTAAGGCTGCTGGAAGTGCGTTGAAAAATTCGAAATTGGCCGTTTTGTTATTGCCAGGAATTGGGACTGGTAAGGATCTCGAAATGGCTGCTAAGCATGGAGCTAAAGTTGTTCGTGTGGCGACCCATGTTACCGAGGCTGATGTTGGAGAAGAACATATTAAAATTGCTAAAGAGCTGGGGATGGAAGCTTTTGGCTTTTTAATGATGTCGCATATGGTCGAACCGGAAGTTATCGTCGAGCAGGCTAAGCTGTTTGAAAGCTATGGTGCTGATGCGGTTTATGTTACCGATTCTGCAGGGGCCATGTTGCCGGAACAGGTTGTGGCTCGAATTACCGCAGTAAAAAATGCGATTTCGATTCCAGTCGGGCATCATTCTCACAACAATATGGGGTTGGCTATCGGCAATAGTTTAGCCGCAGCGCAAGCCGGAGCAACGTTAGTTGATGGTACTTGCAAGGGATTAGGTGCGGGTGCCGGGAACGCCATGACCGAGGTATTAACCGCTGTGTTTGAAAAAGCTGGTTTCGATACCGGGATCGATTTATATAAGATTATGGATGCCGCAGATGATGTTGTCGTTCCTAAGATGCATCGCCCTCAGGTAATAACGCGGGAATCGTTGACTATCGGCTATGCCGGTGTCTATGGCAGCTTTTTACTGCATGCGTTAAGGGCGGCAGAAAAATATCAGGTTGATGCGCGTGATATTCTGGTTGAGCTTGGCCGGAGAAAGACCGTTGGTGGCCAGGAAGATATGATTATCGATGTCGCCTATGAATTGTCACAGCAATAATTTTTTCTTTGTTTGATACTCCATGTCCGGCCGAGCGTTATCCCGGTCGGACATGGTCGGTTCATATTGCCCTTTCATAATGCACTTTATCTAACCTTCTTTGTTCCAATATTGTTTGTTTGTTCATTCCTGATACAATTAAAGGTAACCCACTTAAGCAGATCCTCTTAAAACGCTGCACAAAAGGCTATTCTATGCGGGATCTTGATCTGCAGGACATTATCGCGATCGATGATTTACGTGAAATGATGCATTTTTTTCACGAAGGTGCAAAATTGTCTGTCGGAATAGTCGATAACCGTAAAAAATGGTTGATTTCTGTTGGGCGTCAGGATATTTGCAATAAATTTCATCTGCAGCATCATGAAACACGGAAAAATTGCCTCCTTAGTAAGGATCGTTTGATCAAATATATTCATACTGAAGACTATCTAATCTATTCCTGCCCTAATGGTCTTTACGAAGTCGCTATTCCTCTGTTACTTAACTCCAAGATTCTGGGCCACTTTTTTCTAAGTCAGTTTTTTCAGGAGCCTCCTGATCTTGATTATTTTAAACGTCAGGGACTGGCTTATGGGTTCGATCTCAATGAGTATCTTGCTGCTGTGAAAAAAGTTCCGATTGTCCCTGAATTGAGGATAAAGCATCTGATTCGTTTCTTTACTCTGTTTTTTAATTTATTGATGCGTCTTGGGTCAGAAAATCAGCAGCGTCAAAAAGCTGAGCAACAGATGGAGCAGGCAAAAGAGCAGCTGGAAATTCGTGTTCATGAGCGCACCAGCGAATTAAACGAAGCACTGGCTGAAATAGGTGATCTTGCTGCGCAGTTAAAAGAGTCACTGCAGCAGGTCGAACACTTAGCTGTTACCGATACTTTGACCCAGGCTTTCAACCGTCGTAAATTTGATGAAATTGTTGATCAGTCGACACGGCAAGAGGGGACGGCTCTTAAGGGTTTTTCCTTGATTATGCTCGATATTGATCATTTCAAACAGGTGAATGACAATCATGGCCATTCTATTGGTGATGAGGTGCTCAAACACTTGTGTCGAGTGATTCGGGGCGTTATTCGCCAGGGTGATCAGTTAATTCGTTGGGGTGGCGAAGAATTTTTGATTCTGCTCCCGGAAACTACAGTTACAGAAGCTGAGCCTTTGGCGGAACGAATTCGAAGTGAAGTTGCCGTTGCCACCTTTGCAGAGGTGGGCTCAATTACTATCAGTCTCGGGGTTGCCCAGTTGTGGCCTGACGACACGATCGATCACCTTATCAAGCGGGTGGATCATGCCTTATATCAGGCCAAACAGACTGGACGTAATCGCGTTGTTGTCGCTTCTTATGCCGGTTCTTCCTCCGCAGGTGATGGCTGCTGATTTAATTGCTGACCTGTTTCTACGCGTACCGGGACGGGTGCTTCAACGTAGAGGGAACGGGTTGGGTAAGCGAACTCAATATTACGCTTAGAAAATTCACGCATCATCGTCAGGTTAATGGCTTGCTGAGTATTCATATAAGTATTGTAGTCGGCACTATTGATGTAATAAACAACTTCAAAATCGAGGGAAGAATCGCCAAATTTAAAAAAGTGAGCACGATCAAAGCGTGTCACATTCTGTGCATCGATCGCTTGGCGGACAATGCCAGGAATGTCTTCAAGTTGATCCGGGGTTGTTTGGTACAGTACCCCGAAGGAGAAAACGACCCTTCTTTCCTGCATGCGCTTGTAGTTTCTAACCCGGGATGAAAGCAGGTCGCTATTCGAAAAAATAATTTGCTCTCCACCTAGGCTGCGAATACGGGTTGTTTTCAGGCCAATATTCTCAACTGTCCCCAGGTATTCATTGACGATAATGAAGTCGCCAATTTCAAAAGGCTTATCGATAATAATGGATAGGCTGGCAAACAGGTCACCGAGGATATTCTGAATGGCCAGTGCAACCGCAACACCACCGACTCCCAAACCAGCAACCAGAGCCGTTACATCAATGCCAATGTTATCCAGAGTCAAAAGGATTATGACCGACCAGATGAGCAGTCTGCTGACAAATGAAACTGCGGATAGACTTGTGGCGGCGGAAGCGTTTTTAGCTAACGCCTGTTGCCGCGAATGTTGAATCAGCGCGGTTGTCAGTGCTGTAAGCCAGATGCCTAATTGGAGAAAAAATGCGATTGTAGCGAGGATATTGAGACTTCTCGATAGTCCATCGGGTAGGTCGAGCCAACCGGAAGAAAACAGTATTAAAGGGAAAAAAAGAATAATAACTGAGGTTTTACGCAAAGCTGTCGTTGTGGCACTGACAAAGGTGATATTCACACTTCTGGTCAGAGCGTCGAGACGATTAATAATAAACCAGCGCAGGCCGATGGTTATAAATATCGTAAGTACCAGTACTGCCAGGGCAATAATCCATTCGATGATGCTGTTACCCATCAGTAGTGCTGCAAGATGTTTCGTCACGTTTTCCACGGATAGATCAACTTTCATAATCCTTCAGGTCCTTTCGTTAGATTATCTTTCCTTCTATGTTTTCATATCCGGGTAGGAAAAAGCAAAAGCCCGTATCAAATTTTGACATGGGCTTTTGTTTTTAGTTTTTAATCATGATCGGACAATGACGCATGCTTTCGTGTTTTGTCTTGTGGTAATTTTAGGTGTGAATCTCTTTTAATCGATATCTTTGTTGTTATAGGGAACCAGCAAGATTTGAATGCGTCGGTTTTGCGCTCTGCCGTCACTGTCTTCGTTGCTGGCAACTGGCTTGTATTGGCTGTAGCCAGCTGCAATTAAACGTTCTCCCGGTAAGCCGACACTATCCTGTAAAAAATGAACCACACTGGTAGCGCGTGCAGTTGATAGCTCCCAGTTGGTTGGGTAGCGCTCTTTTAAGCGGCTACTGATTTGTACATTGTCGGTATGACCTTCGATCATCAAAGCTTTATCAGGGAATTTGTTAAGGACATCGCCAAGACTCTTAAGGACTTTTTGACCATCTTTTCTAAGCGCTGTTTCGCCAGAATCGAAAAGAATCTTGTTGAGGAGATTAACCGATAGTTGACCTTCCAGATTTGAAATAGTCAGTTCACCCCGTTTGATTTCATCCTCCAGTGCCCCGACCAGTTGGTCGTAGGTATTTTTCACTTTGGCAAGACGGGCTTCGCGGGCGACTTTTTCTTTTTCAATGGCGCGGTTTAATTCTTCTATAGTCGCCAATAGTTGGTCATTGGTATCCTGCATATTTTGTAATTGGCTGCGTAATGCCTCAATCTGCTCTTCATGTAGACTCAGGTTGTCGGCCTGACGTTCCTGGTTGGCATTTGCTGCCAGCAGATTCCGTTGTAGGGTAGAGTTCTGTTTCAACACGTCAACCAGGCGCGCATTCAGTTTGGACAGGTCTGCCTGGAGTTGTTTTTGTTCTTTTAACAAGTCTTCACGTGTTGCGGTCAGGTCGGCGACTTCCTGGGTAAGGATTTCGCTTTCATTTACTTTTTGCTGGTAGGTATTTTTACTGACACATGCAGTCAGGGTCAGAAACAGGCAACAAATGATTACCATGCCGATTCTTTTCATTTTAACTCCTTCTTAATGTTGGTGGTTCTGTTCTCGACCGAAATAATACTATCTAACACAAGTTGTGGAAATGTAAAGAAGATTTACTCTTAATGCCGGGGTTATTTCGGTTGCGGGAGCGCTACTTGATATGCTATAGCTTAACCATCTTTTTCTTGTGTGATTGCCCTTTTTTAGGGACTGATAATGGTATTGGAGTGAGTTGGATGCAGTTTGAAGTTGAGAGAATCGTGCGCACTGCTTTGCAGGAGGATATTGGCCTTGGTGATGTTACTACCAGTGTAACGGTTGCACCGGAAACCATGGCTCGCGCCGAGCTCGTTGCAAAGGAAGATTTTGTTGTTGCTGGTCTTGATGTTGCTGCTGAAGTTTTTCGGCAACTTGATAAAGATATCTCCTTCGAGAAAATCGCAGCCGATGGTCGTTCGATTAAAAAGGGCGAGGTCATTGCCTGGATTAAAGGGCGGGCTATGTTGTTGTTGCAAGGAGAACGTGTTGCTCTGAATTTATTACAACGTATGAGCGGCATTGCAACTTTAACCGCAAATTATGTCAATTGTGTTTCCTCTGCCGGAGCGACTATTGTCGATACGCGTAAGACCGTTCCCGGTCTTAGAGCCCTTGATAAGTACGCTGTGCGTATGGGGGGTGGTAATAACCACCGCATTGGCTTGTTTGATGGTATTCTTATTAAAGAAAATCATATTGCAGCAGCAGGGGGGCTTGGAGCCGCAGTTAAGCGTGCGCGTGAGTTGTCTCCTCATACCTTAAAAGTTGAGGTTGAAACGACCTCAATGGAAGAAGTTCAACAAGCACTCGACGCCCAGGCGGATATTATTATGCTCGATAATATGAGTCTTGCTGAATTACGTGAAGCTGTTAGTCTTATAGCAGGTCGGGCACTTATTGAAGCTTCTGGTGGTGTGAACCTTGATACTGTTAGCGATATTGCTGCAACCGGTGTCGATTTTATTTCTGTCGGAGCTTTGACCCATTCTGTTCGGGCTGCTGATATTTCAATGCTTTTTACTTGATATGGAGCCACATTGACCTCGCGCGATCGTATTCTTAATTTTTTTCGGGAAAGGCCCGGACAATACGTTTCCGGGCAGGAAATCAGCGACGCTTTGAATATTTCTCGGGCTGCGGTCTGGAAGCAAGTCAAAGCGTTGCGCGAGTTGGGTTTTGATATCGATTCTAAACACTCTGCCGGTTACAGCCTCATTTCCAGTCCTGATTTACTTCTTGCTGCTGACATAAAAAAAGGTTTGAACTGTAAGATTGTCGGCACCTCAATCGAAACTTTTTCTGCGCTGGATTCAACCAATATATATGCTCGGCAAGCCGGAGAAAACGATTCTGAGCAGGGGCTTGTTGTTCTTGCCGACCAACAGACCGCTGGACGCGGTCGTCTGGGGCGGAGCTGGGTTTCTCCTTCCGGGGTCAATATTTATTGTTCAGTCTTGCTGCGTCCGCAGATCCCGGTTCAGGAAGCTCCTCAGCTCACATTTTTATCTGCAGTAAGCGTTGCGGAGACCATTGAGAAATGCTGTGGCTTAAAAGCTCAGGTGAAATGGCCTAACGACGTCCTGGTGGATGGTCTTAAAATTGCTGGTCTGTTGAACGAAATGAGTGCTGAAACCGAGCGCATTCATTTTGTTGTCTTGGGGATGGGAATCAATCTAAACATCACTGCAGATCAACTTCCGGAGCGGCAGAACTATCCAGCAACATCCGTTTTGTTGCTTACTGGTAAGCAGGTTGATCGTTGCGCCTTTGTGACCGAGCTATTGCAGACTCTGGATGGTTATTATAACGAATTGCTTAATCAGGGGTTTACTCCGATTCGCAAGCGTTGGGAAGAACGCTGCAATATTATGGATCAGCAGGTGCGGGTCGAGCAGGGTGATGTTGTTCAGGTTGGAACCGTCGTTGGTCTGGATAGCGACGGATCGTTGTTGTTACAGACTGAAGATGGCGATGTGAAAAAAATTGTTAGCGGTGATGTGAAACCGCTGACCAGGTAAAAAGGCTGAAATCTATGTTGTTAGTTATTGATGTCGGTAACAGCAATACTGTTCTGGGAATATATGAAGGCTCTGATCTAAAGCAGAACTGGCGTGTTGGGACAAGTAAATATCGTACTGTTGATGAGTATGCCATGCTCATTAATGATTTGTTTCGGTTGGCTGGCCTCGATTTCAGTGACCTAAAAGATGTCATTGTCTCAAGTGTCGTGCCGTCTATGCTTGATACAGTTGATGGATTATGTCGCAAATATTTTCATGTAACCCCTTATGTGGTTGGTCCCGGTATTAAAACCGGCATGAAAATTCTCTACGATAATCCGCGCGAAGTCGGTGCTGATCGTATTGTTAATGCCGTTGCTGCTTTTGAAAAGTTTCAGCAAAGTCTGATTGTCGTCGATTTTGGTACCGCCACGACTTTTGACGTTGTTTCAGAATCAGGCGCTTATCTCGGGGGCGCTATATCTCCGGGCGTAGGTATTTCATCGGAAGCTTTATTTGAACGAGCCAGCAAATTACCCCGGGTGGAATTTGCCCGCCCGGCTCAGATTGTCGCAAAAAATACTGTTAACAGTATGCAGGCTGGAATCTTTTTTGGCTATGTCGGTTTAGTCGAAGGGATCGTTAGCCGAATGAAGGAGGAGATGACAAAAGATACGAAGGTTATTGCCACTGGAGGACTCGCTGGTCCGATTGCTGCTGAAACTGCTTGCATCGATCTGGTAGAGCCCTTTTTAACCCTGGATGGACTACGCATAATATACGAAAGGAATCGAGATTAAACTGGTTGTTGTCACCTGATACCCTGTTATTTAGTGCCGTCAGCACTAATGAGATGGAGCCCTGTCATCAGCAACTCCATAGCAGGCTTTTTTTGAAAAGGAGCGATTCATGGGTAAATACGACACATCGAAATTGAGAAACCTTGGCATTGTCGCACACAATAGTGCTGGTAAAACTTCTCTGGTTGAAGCCATGTTATTTAATACCGGTATGGCTGATAAACTGGGGAAAGTTGATAACGGTACCTCTTCTATGGACTTTGAAGAAGAGGAGATCAAGCGCAAGTCTACTCTCAGCGCCAGTTTGAATCATTGTACCTGGAACGACTACAGTTTACACATCGTTGATACTCCCGGTGTCAGCAATTTCCTTCATGATACCCGACGCTGCCTGCGTGTTTTAGGTGGAGCCGTGGTTATCGTCTCAGCAATCAGTGGCACCAAAGCTCAGACCAAACAAATCTGGAAATGGTGCGACGATTTTGAAGTCCCCCGTATCGCTTTTGTCAATAAAATGGATCGTGAACGTGCTGATTTTCTTAAGGCCGTTGATGATATGGAAAAATCCTTAGGTGCACGTGCTGTGGTCGTAACCATGCCGATTGGCGCCGAAGAGTCCTTTAAAGGGATCGTTGATCTGATCAAAATGAAAGCGCGTATTTTTCAGTTCGATGAAAAAGGTACCTATAAAGAAGAAGATATCCCTGCTGAAATGATGAGTGAGGCAGAGCGTCTGCGTGAGCAATTGTTGGAAGCGATCGCTGAAGCAGATGATGATCTCATGGAAAAGTACCTAGAAGGTGAAGAGCTCTCCGATGGTGAAATTTTACAAGGTCTTCGCGAAGGAACGTTAACCGGAGTATTTACTCCAGTTCTTTGTGGTAGTGCTCTGGCCAATATTGGTATTCGTCAGTTGCTTGATTATATTGTCACTTGTCTTCCGTCTCCCATTGATAAAGGCACCCAGATTGGGGTTAATCCTGACAGTAATGAGCCCGTCGAGAGAAAACCTTGTGAAGATGAACCTTTCTCTGCCATGGTCTTTAAAACGATTAATGACCCTTATGCTGGTAAATTAAGCTTAATGCGGCTGTATTCCGGGACCCTGTCTGCTGATGCTACGGTTTTGAATCCAAATAAGGATGAAAAAGAACGCATCGGGCATATTTTTGAACTTGAAGGAAAAAAACAAGTGCCCATGGAACTTGCTGCAGCAGGAGATATTATTGCGGTTCCTAAGCTTAAAGTCACTGCCACCGGAGATACTCTGTGTGACCTTAAGAAGCCAGTAATGTATGAGCCTCTGATCCCGCTGAAACCGATCATTTCTTTTGCTCTGGAAGGGAAGGCGAAAGGGGACGAGGATAAAATTTATACTGGTCTGCAGCGCTTGATGGAAGAGGACCCAACCTTAAGGATCAGTCGTGATGAAGACACCAAGGAAATGGTGCTGTCGGGAATGGGGCAGATTCATCTTGAAGTTGCTGTTGAACGGCTCAAGCGTAAATACGGAGCTGATGTCGTTTTGAAAGAGCCTAAAGTTCCTTATCGCGAAACCATCAAGGCTTCGACTAAGGTGCAAGGGAAATATAAGAAGCAGTCTGGTGGTCGTGGTCAGTATGGTGATGTCTGGATTGAAGTCAAACCATTGCAACGTGGTGATGGGTACGAATTTGTCGATAAGGTTGTTGGCGGAGTTGTCCCGCGGAATTATATTCCCGCAGTTGATAAAGGGATTCAAGAAGCGATGAAGACCGGACCCCTGACAAAAAATCCAGTTGTTGATGTTCAGGTCTCTTTATATGATGGTTCTCACCATTCGGTAGATTCCTCAGAAATGGCCTTTAAAGTTGCTGGTTCTATGGCATTTAAAAAGGCGATGGAGGATTGTAAACCTGTTCTGTTAGAACCGGTTATGGCGATGGAGGTGACGGTTCCTGATGATTGTATGGGCGATGTTATTGGCGACCTGAACTCTCGCAGGGGGCGGGTTGTCGGCGTTGAGCCGCTGGCGAACACTCAGGTGATTAAGGCTGAAGTTCCAATGTCTGAAGTGTTACGCTATGCACCCGAATTACGTTCAATGACTTCGGATCGTGGTATGTTTACCATGGAATTTGTCCGCTACGAAGAAGTTCCAACCCATCAAACGGCAAAAATATTAGAAGAAATGTCGGCTGCAGAGGCCTAAAGGACTCCATTTAAGAAAACCTGTTTAATATTATGCCTACCAGAATGCTATATTTATTCTGGTAGGCATTTTATTGGTGATAATGGCTCACTTTTTGGTGGTATCTAAATTCATAACTTTTATTATGATGAAACCGTCTATGCTTCTGCATTAAAATATTAAATAATCAAGAACAACGGGATTTCATTGATGGAAAATGAAAATAAACGCAGCGAAGAACCTGGAACATCCCCCCTTGATGATCTTATCAATCGTGAGGTGCACCCGGTAAAGAAACGTAATAAGAAAAAGGCCACATTTTTGGTTTCTGTCGTTGGTGTGATTGGCTTTGCTTTTGTTATCTGGTTGTTGCTGAATGGTGTCTTATCCTCAAGCGGAGGCGATAAAAAAGTCATTCACAAGACACTTTTCTCCAGTAGCAAAATTCCCGTACCAAAGCGTTTGCCCCATGCGGTAGTGACAGAAAGTCATCTGCCAAAGTCTGATCCTGCTAATGAAAAATCATTGTCCCCGGAATCACAGATCTCTCCACTTAATAAAGAATCACAGTTAGACACTACGTTGAACGTTCCATATAAAAAAGAATCTACCGAGATAAAACCGATCTCTGAGGTTTTATCTCGTGTATCTATTGGTCCGTTTATAACAAGTTCAAGGTTAAAGGAAGCAGAACAGTTTTTAACTCAGAAGAATATTTCATTCACCGTTAAAAGAGGCCAGGGAATAGTAAAAATGCTTCGTTTGCGGGCAGGCATTTTTAATCCTGAAGTCGCTCGTAAACGTGTTGACGAAATGCATAAAATGGGGTTTCCAAGTTTCTTTGTTTTGCCTGAAGGTGGCAAGCTAGCTGTTTATGCCGGATCCTTTATTGATCGCAAGCGGGCTGAATTATTGACCCAAAAATTGGAGCAAAAAAACATCAAGGTTTCCAGAATCGAAGCAGAAATTCAGAAAAAAGGCCAGCTTATTGTTGTCCCCGATGTTTCTTCTGTCATCGTCGATCTACTAACCAAGGAATTTAATAGTAAGGGAATTCATGTTGAGAGTAAGGTCATAAAATAGGGGAAACAAAAAACGTGCACATGTCTTTGTCGCTCGCCTTTACAAGGTTGTAAAAGTAACTTTTTCGCACTTATTAATTTAATGATAATTCTATGATTGTGATGTGATATGACACAGGAAAACGAAAAAATTCGTCTAAAAATTCCGGCTGAAGTTGCCAAGATTATGAGTAAGTGGGGCGGCCATCAAATGCGTTTGGCTGCTGCCCGTGGCGCTGTTCCTATGTCAGGACCAAATCTGGTTATGGTGCTGTTTGTTTTTTACCATGGCGAAAACCAGGAATTAAAAGAAGAGGCACTGAATACATTACAGACCTTACCCGCTAATATTCTTATGGCGACCCTGTCTCAACCAGAATTGCACCCCTCAATTATCGACCTTATTGTTCATTTACGCCTTCAAGATGCTATCGTCATGCAGGAGGTTATTCGCCACCCTATGACGGCAATGAGGTCATTGCTTTTTCTAGCTCAAAAAAGTTCTGGTGATGTTCTTGAAATGCTTGCCTTAAATGATGAAGTTATGCGTAAGGCTGACATTATCCGCGCTGCCATTATTAATAACCCAAATACAGATAGGGTTACAAAGGTTCGACTAGGTTGGCGGGACCCTGATGAGGTGAAGAAAAAAGAAACCAAAACAGAATCAAAGAAAGATGGTTCTTCTGAGGGCGAAGGTGAAGACGATTCACTGGATGAATTTGAAGATGAAGAGGGGGAATTTGAGGATGAGGAAGATGGCCTGTCCAAATACCAGTTATTGCAGGAGATGGCCGTCTCCGAAAAAATCAAAATGGCCCTTACTGGCGATAAGGAGTGGCGTACCTTGCTAATCAGGGAGCCAAATAAACAAGTATGTGGTGCTGTTTTAAAAAACCCCAGGATTACCGAAGGTGAAGTTCTTGCGGTAGCAAAAAACCGTAGTGCCCATGAAGAATTGATTAGAATAATTCTGCTGAACCGTGATTGGCTCAAACTCTATGATATGAAAAAAGCTCTGGTCTCTCATCCTCGGACGCCATTGCAGCAAGCGATTAAATTTATGGGGTTCTTATCGGAGCGAGATATCAGGGAACTGTCTAAAAGTAAAAATGTGACACAGGTTATTGTGAATAACGCACGACGTATGCTAATGACAAAAAAGAAGAGCTGATCAGGCATATCTATATAAATATAAACGTAATCACTCGGACATAATTTTTGACGTTAGGTGTAAGAGGACGATATGAATGAATTAAAATATAAGGTTGGAGTTTTGACGCTTTCTGATAAAGGTTCCCGGGGAGAAAGGGAAGACGAGAGTGGTCGGATTCTGGGTGATATGGCAAAAGAACTGGGCGGAATTCACCGTTACCAGGTGATCCCTGATGATGAAGAGACGATCACAATGCTGCTAAAGCGTTGGGTTGATGAATTAAAACTTGATCTGATTTTAACCACAGGGGGGACCGGTCTAAGCCCGCGTGACGTGACTCCTCAGGCGACCGCAGCTGTTCTTGACTACGAGATTCCTGGTATGGCCGAAGCGATGCGTTTTGCCAGTATGCAAAAAACACCGCATGCGATGATTTCCAGAGCTCTGGTTGGTGTTCGTGGTCAAACGATGATTATTAATTTGCCTGGTAGCCCTAAAGGGGTGAAAGAAAACTTTGCGGTTTTAATGCCTGCATTACCACATGCTTTGGCTAAATTAAAAGGCGACCCTGCTGACTGCGCAACACCGTAATTTTTTATTTCTATGGTGGCATAAAAGAGGATACTTTGTGACGACTTTTGAACAGTTCACAGGGCCTGTGGATAGCATTGTGAAAAACTGTCGATTCACTTTCATTTTCTACGCTACCACCGCCACTTGTCCGTTTTGACTAAAAAATAGGCATAATATATGGGGATAATTATCCTCAAAAAAAGTCAGAAAATGAGATATTTTTCTTGACATAAAAAAGAAATCATTCGTCGTTTGTTACCCTTTAATGCTTTCTTCTTTTCTTTTTTAAGTATTTGTAAATATAGGGTTTTTCTGAAAAAATTAGGAAATAATATGCGCATTACTCCTTTGGTGGAACTCCAAAATCGACTCAAAAAATTCCAGAAACTGTTAATTGGTGATAAGATCGATGCTGTTTGTATCGTTCAAAATAGCGATCTGTTTTACTTTACCGGATCTATTCAGCGTGGTGTGCTTTTTGTCCCTTCTACAGGTGAACCCGTCTATATGGTGATAAAAGATCATGGCCGGGCACGTATGGAATCGGGCTTGGCGCATGTTGTGGATATTAATAGTCTGCGTGATATTGAAGGCGTTTTAACGCAGTTAGGTTATTCTCAACCGGAGCTTTTGGGATTGGAATTAGATGTTCTTCCGGTACAGATTATGAACAGTTACCAGCGTCTTTTTCCACAGAGTAAGATAACCAACGTTGGTCATTTGATACGGACTGTCCGAGCCTGTAAAAGTTCCTACGAAATTGAGATAATGAAGGATTGTGCATATATCGCCAACCAGACATATGAGTATGCCAAAACAATCCTCGCGGAAGGCAAAACAGATATTGATATTGCCGCTGAATTAGAATGTTTTATGCGCAAACAAGGCCACCAGGGAATTACCCGTTTTCGGCGCTTTAATTCAGAGTTGAACAATCCCCATGTTTTTTCCGGTGCAGATGGTGCCGTACCAACATACCTTGATGCACCACTTGGGGGACTCGGCCTTAACCCGGCGGTTGCTCAAGGAGCAGGGTTTAAAAAGATTGTGGCGGGCGAACCTATCATCATTGATTTTATTATTGCCTTTGATGGCTATCTCGTCGATCAGACCAGGACTTTGTCTATTGGTCCTGTGGCGGAACCGTTAAAAAAAGCTTATTACGATATGCTCGCTATTCAGGAACATCTCTGTGAGATCGCTAAGCCGGGAGTCAGCTGGGGAACTATTTATGACAGTTGTATGACGCTGGCAGCCAGCCAGGGGCATACGAATCATTTTATGGGTGGGAAGGGGGCCCAGGTCGGATTTATCGGTCATGGTATTGGTATTGAAATTGATGAATATCCATTTATTGCTCAGGGTTTTTATGATGATGTTTTACAGGAAGGGATGATCTTTGCCTTTGAACCAAAGGCAGTTTTTCCGGGGCTTGGTACGGTTGGCGTTGAAAATACCTGGCGTGTTGCCGCCGATGGCATCAAACGTTTAACTTATGCCGGGGAAGACCTCTGGCAGGTGAAGGCATAATTTTTTGCAACCTACGTTAACCGTTGCTTCAGCTATCGGCGGACGCAACGGTTTTATTTGTTAACGCAAAGCCCTTCTTATTCTAGCCATCAATCTGAGCGGCTGAAGCGGTTTAGCAATAAAATCATCCACGCCCATATCGAGAAGACGCGCTTCTTCTTCCTGACTTGCTTTCGTCGTAAAAATAATGACTTTGGTGTGACTAAGTTCGGAAGATTTTTTGACCTCAGCAAATAATCGGGTTCCATCAAGTCTTGGCAAATTAATTTCTGTCACTATCAGGTCTGGTTGTAATTGATGGGCAAGTTGTAAGCCTTCATGACCATCCTGTGCCAGGTGGACAGCGTATCCTTCTTTTTTTATCAGATTTTCAAGTGTCGATAAGATCATTGGTTGACTATCGACAACGAGAATGGTGGGGTGGGCAGATTTTATGACTGTTCTTGCGCTGATTTCTGTCTTGTAGTGAATTTTAATTGCTTCTTGAATTTCTCCGGGAGTTGCTACACATGGTGAAATACGGACTCCCAATTGGAAAGAAAGTTCACTTTGAACAGGCATATCTAGAGGATTTGCCATTGCGAGATAGAGTGTCGTTTTGTCAAGTTTGAGAGGGAAAATGAGCTTTTTTAACGCGAGTTTACCGTCAAGCATGGCGAGGGTTTGCTTTGGAAATTTAAAACGAGCAATTTTTTGGATATAGGGAAAATTAAATTGAGAAGCCAGCGTCTTGGCAATATCTTCTTCCTGGACAAGATTCATTTCTTCAAGAATTTGTCCTAACGGTTTATGCTGTCCTTTTTGTTTTAGGAGTGCTTTGTTGAGATCCTGTTGAGAAATGATCTCTTGTTCAATGAGCATTTCTCCCATTTTTTTTCTGGCCATAGACTGAAACTACCTTTGCTATAAATTTATTGAAATGGTTTTGCAATGTTTCGAGTCCTTTACATTTTTGGGTGGCTTTTAATAAGCTTTTTACTTTGCTGACTTAATATCTCAAATAAAGTCAGAGCATACTACAGTTGTCTATGCTGCTAGTCAAGGTTCCTGAATAATTCTATTGATTTGCTTCAGAGTTTCAAGGCTGCCGTCGGCAAAACCAATATGAGGTGAATTGATATGTGGTTCGCGTGGGTTAATTCTTAAAACAGTGCAGTGGCTTAGATTTCCAAGGCGCTCACTCAGATTTCTAATGGTTGGGATTGCGCTTCCTGCACCCATTTCAACAACGACCATAGATGAGGCGCTATTTTTAGCGAGAAAGGTTTCAAACCGTTGTTCCTGCTGTCCGGTGCGCTGATGAAGCCAGGCATAGTCTCCAAACATGAGGATGTTAGGTCTGGCAACTTGTTGACAATAAGGGCAGTACGGCACATTCAATGCGCGCATGGTTGTCTCGTCAACCTGTATGGATTCGTTGTTGGGCCAGATAGATCGACAGCAAGGAACTGTACACTGTAGGTGATGAATAGAGCCATGCACCTCGAGAATTTTGTCTTCAGCATAATTCGCTTTTTGAAATTGGCCGTCTACATTTGACGTAACGATGAAGTGATCAAGCTTAAAGCGTTTAATCCATTCCTGAAGAAGCTTAAATCCATCATGAGGGACCGTCTGGCGGTATAGATTCGTTCGGTGACCGTAAAATCCCCAACCAAAAGCGGGGTCACCATTAAAGTTTTCTGGATTAGCAGCTTCGATAAAGCTCATCCCTAAGCGCTTATACATGGGGTAGGCTTTCCAGAATCCAGTATCTCCACGGAAATCAGGAAGACCTGAATCAACCCCCATTCCTGCTCCAGCGGTAATAACCAGGGCGGATGCTTCGCGAATAAGTTGAGCTGCTTTTTGGTAGCTGCGTTTCATATCGAATTCCTTGGTTTCCGGCTATTTAAATCTCTTTGTGGCAAGTAAGTAGGTGATATGAGAAGGTTGAAGAAGCCACAGCGGAAAAGAGCCGTTTCCGGGTGAAAACTAGACGGTTGCTATCCAGAGACTCTACATTTCCATTATTAAATTTTCAGATCAGAAACGAGTAATTTTTCGTTGTGACAAGAAAATCAAGGTTTTGCGCGGAGGCGTAGTACTTTACGTCGCACAAGCAAGGCCGCAGATTGACGCCGCCACAGCGGAAAAGGGCCGTTTCTGGGTGAAAATTAGATGGCGACTGAGACCTTCTGCGGATCTAAAACCTTAATCAGATCAGCAGGAGTAATTTCTACTAACAAGCCGCGCTTGCCACCATTAATATAGATTTTGTCCAAATTAGCGATGGTCTCTTCCATGTAAACCGGTAATGACTGTTTGGTTCCAAAAGGAGAAATTCCACCGGTCTGATAACCTGTGAGCCGGTCGGCCTTATCGTGGGCACAAGGAGAAATCTGTTTGACCTCCAGCTGTCTTGCTAAATGCTTTAATGAAACTTCACAGTCTCCATGCATAAGAATAATCAAAGCTTCTTTCTGATCATTTTCCATGACCAGGGTTTTTATGACCTGGTGTTCGTCTACGCCGAGTTCGCGGGCGCTGACGCGGGTACCACCTTTATCTTCATATTTATAAAAACAGGGGGCAAATTTAACCTTATGCTGTTTTAGTAATCTGATAGCGGGAGTTCCGGGGACTTTCTCACGTGCCATAATATTAATTCTCTTTATATCCAGGACAGGGGGATGAAGATCAGGCTGATCGCGGTTAAAGTAATACCAACATAAGCGACGGCTTTAAACAGTGATTCTGTTTGCCGCTGACGGCGAAAAGCGATGGGCATGATCCAACCAATCAGAGCCCCCGCCAAAAGTCCGCCTAAATGTGCAGCATTATCAGCTCCAACGACAATACCAAAAAGAAAGGCCATGACCGCCCACTGAAACATAAAGTTGCGTCGTTGAATGCCAATGTTCCCGCCAATACGATGGTAAAAACTGATAGAAAAACCGATAAGACCAAAAATTGCGCCGGATGCACCAATAACTACAGCATGAGGGTGCCACAATAATCCTGCAACCGTGGCGATAATGGTACTGAACAAATAAACTGTGAACAGCCGCTGCCAGCCTATTTCTGCTTCTAATAGTGGCCCAACCTGGTAGAGAACCATCATATTAAAACCGAGATGAATAATTCCTGCATGGGTAAAGGCATAGGTGATACAACGCCACCATTGGTCATACTTCAACACCAATGGCCAGTATTGACCACCCCAGTGTAGTAGTAGATTGGAAGATGGACTGAAAATGGCCGACATGCCAAGGCCAAGAATTGTGCCGTGGAGAACCATCAGGGTAAACATGATGAGGTTTGCATAGATCAGAATCTGAACCAGAGAACTTCCTTGCAAGCTATTGATGCGAAAAAAGTTACTGGATCGTCGGTAAGCGTTCACTTTTTACTCCTATTTTTTGATTAAAACAGCTTCTGTAGCCAGCCAAAGGCGACAAATGTCCCAATTGATGAGCCGATGGATGAAAACAGAAAAACCAGCAGGATCCGCGCAAGACGATTGCGCCACCAGCCTTTAATGGTTACTAAATCTTCGCCGACCTGCTCCATATCACGAACCGTAGGTGGGGTTGTCATTGCTTGCACAAAGCCGGTGACAAAACCTGCACCAATAGTGGGGTTTAACGATGTAATCGGCGCTCCGATAAAAGCACTGATAATGGTAAACGGATGGCCACATGCCAGTGCGGTACCAAGAGCCGATAACAGCCCATTTGCCAGGACCCAGGCGACTGCTACATGGGCGAGTTGATCGCGATTACCAAAAAAAAAGCCACCTATGAACAGTGCAACGACGATCCCGGGTATCAGCCACGGTATCGCCTTGGAAAGAGCTGTTTTGTCGGGGATGACTGAAATGTCAGCGATGGTTTCATGGCTGATCTCAGGCCCTTGAAGATGTTTTACAATACCAGGTAAGTGCGCAGCTCCTACAACGGCCAGAACCTTTTCTCCGGGGGCATTACGAATGTAGTAGGCCATGTGAGTGTCACGTTCATCAACCAGGATCTGTTTGACTGATGGCAGCAGATCTCCCATCTCATCCAGCATGCTGGATAGCGTATCACTCTGGCGTAACTTGCTCAGTTCTGCTTCAGATAATTCCTGTTTTTCAAAGATGCCTGCAAGTAGTGAGACCATCACTTTCATTTTATTCCATAGTCCGGTTTTACGCCAGACCCGGAGTAATGTGGTGCGGATGTTGCGGTCGATCAGTTCAAGCTCCATCCCTTTTTCTTCGGCTCGCTGAGCTGCTGCCGCCAGTTCTGCACCAGGTTTAACACCGGTTTGTAAACCCATGCGTTTTTGGTAGCTGGACAGGGCCAGATTGGCCAATAGAAAGGGGAGCTGTTTCTTTTTGATGACCTCTTTAATGTTAAGCGATTCCCAGCCTTGCTTATTAATGAGCGATTGATAGCGCTGGGCGTCAAGCTCAACACAAACGGTGTCTGGAGCAATATCGTCAATCGCCTGAATAACTGTGTCTACCGATTCTTGAGATATATGTGCGGTACCAATCAGGATGATATCTTTATCATCAACCTTAAGGTGGGTTGTATCTTCAGTTGTGATCGTGGTGGTCAAAGTGTCCTCCGAGAAAACCTGCAAACAAATTGAAATTACCGGAATCAGAATTTAACATAAGCAGTAGCGTGGAGCCACAAGGAAAAACAGTTATCATTTCTGAAAGGGGCAGGACCAGGGCATGTGCATCCTGAATTGAGGCGATTGCAGGAATAAAAGAAAAGGGTCGGTGGTCACCGTACCCTGATCGAAAAGAAACGAGACTCTCCACCACTACCGTGGGTCATTGGACTCACACGAGTGCCAATGAGGTGGGGCTGTCTGTAAATCCTTCAGGCGTCCCATTCTAAGATGGGCTTGCACACCGGACTTCTAAGTCGGCCCCGGAGTTTATAGTATTCCGAGTGGACGTTCTGACCTCACTTGAAGGGCAGAGAGTCTTTAGCGGATTATAATCACAAAAAGTCGAGAAGGTCAGCAAAAAAATATTATCTTCAGGGTAGTGAAATATGACCTAAAAAGTGTTATTCTTTTCAGGTTGCTTTTTGGGGGCGTCTCGTTTGCCTGGCGGGAAAATCCCAAAATACTGAGTTTAAAGAATTAAATAGCCGGGCAAAACAATTACAATAATTAAAGGAGATACTAATGGCAAAGCGTTATGACGTTTACAAATGTGAGGTTTGTGGCAATATCGTTGAAGTTGCTCATGCTGGCGGTGGTACACTTGTCTGCTGTGGTAAAAATATGACTATTCAGGAAGAAAATACTGTTGACGCTGCCACTGAAAAGCACGTTCCTGTCATTACTGTTGGCGATGGAACTGTTACTGTTAAAGTTGGCTCCGTTACCCACCCTATGGAAGACGCTCATTATATCGAGTGGATCGAGCTTATTGCTGATGATGTCGTCTATCGTAAATACCTCAAGCCAGGTGAAGCACCTGAAGCTACTTTCAATGTAACTGCTTCTAAATTGACTGCTCGTGAGTACTGTAATCTGCATGGTCATTGGACTGCTACTGCTTAATTCAGCACTTTCTTACGTCTGTTGATTACATGAAAAGGTCGCCTCTGGCGGCCTTTTCTGTGTATTTGTTTTGATACGTTGTAATAACGTTTCATTTAGTATTTAATCCAGAATGAACTTGGTTGGTCGTTTTGAATCAGTTTAGCGGTTAGTTGTTATCCCAAAAGGGGCTTTCCAGGAGTGATAGCACGACTTAGTGGAGTGTTAGCTTTCTTTTCCATAGCAAAAATCTTCGTTTTCAATCTAAAATCTTACTTTTTCGCTTCCAGATAGCAAGGTATTTGCTTTATTTACATTCCTTTTTAATTCGTAAGACTTTCACGGATTTTAATCGCGAGCTCATTCGCTTCCAGAGGCTTCTGACAAAAGGCACTGACTCCCAATTGGCTTAATTCTTCTTCTGATATTTGAGTGTCGTATCCAGTGCAAATAATAATCGGTATATCTGCCCGAATTTTTTTTATTTTTTGAGTAAGTTCTTTACCCGTCATTTGGGGCATGACTTGGTCGCTAATTACCAGATCAAAAGATTCTGGCTTTTCCATGAATAACTCAAATGCTTCTTTCGCTTGGGTTGCTACGGTGACCTGGTAACCCATAATTTTTAAAAGTTCTTTGGCAACATCCGCAACCTCTTTGTCGTCATCGATAAAAAGAATGTTCTCATTATTTCCATGCAACAGTGGCTGATTGCTTTTTATGTTTTTTTGAGTTGCCCGTGCCGCAGGAATATAGATCTGAAAAGTTGTGCCTTCCCCAATTTCGCTTTGGACTTCAATAAATCCATGATGACTGTTGATTGTTCCTCGTAGAGTTGCTAGCCCCATTCCTGTTCCTTGGCCCACCTCCTTAGTGGTGAAAAAGGGATCAAAAATCTTTTCTATCCTGTCATCATCAATTCCACAACCGTTATCAGTGACCCGAAAGCAGACGTAACTGCCTGGTTTTGCCTGATATTGGGTAGATACATCTTGAAATTCAACTTCGAAGGAGTTCAGTTCAATTTTAAGAACACCGCGCTGACTCATCGCATGAACAGCATTACTACAGAGATTTAATAACGATTGTTGAATCTGTACTTTGTCTCCATAGATGGCAAGTTCTTCTGCGTCCTTATCGATCGAGGATTTGATAGTCACGGTAGCAGGGACTGTCGAATTCAGAAATTCAAGTGTTTCGCTGAAGAGGTCACTGGCTTTAAAAGAATTTTTTTCGAAGGTCTCCTGGCGACTGTAGATCATGATTTGACGAATAAGGTCACGTGATCTGGTAACAGCCATTTTTGCAGTTTCTAAAAACGAACAGGCTTTCTCAGGGTCAGTAATCTGCAGAGCTGCTAACTCAATATTGCCAAGGATAACAGCCAGATTGTTATTAAAATTATGCGCAACTCCTCCAGCTAATGTTCCAATGGCTTCCATTTTCTGGGCTTGGCGAAGCTTTTCCTTGAGGCGGTCTTTTTCTTTCATAGTGGTAATGTCTTCTACACTAGACCAGATACATTTCTGGTTTTGAATAGTGATCATCATTCCTTTGAGGCGCACTGGAACCAGATGGCCATCTTTATGCTGGTATTCTTTCTCGTAAGGTCCATAGTGACCTGCTGTTTCCAGGATTTTTAGCTGTTCTTGTTCTTGTCGTTCGTATTTACGGGGAGTGATGTCCCAATAACTAAGCTCAAGTGCTTCGTCAATGCTGTAGCCTATAATGTCAGCAAATGCAGAGTTAATATTAACCAGTTTGCCATCTATGGTACATAATGCTAAACCCACCGGAGTAAGGTGAATCAAATCTTTCAGGTGTTTTTCACTTATTTTCAATGATTGTTCCACTTTTTTCCTGGTCTGAATATATTTAAACTGAATCCCGATCAGGAGAACGAGTAAGCCTCCGACGACATACCAAAGCCAGGCATAGCTATGAACAATTTTGAATTCTTTAATCGAGTATTTATCAAGGATCCTATTTAGAAAGACAGGTTCTATCTGTTTAATTGTTTTATTGATTATTGACAGCAACATGGGATGGTCTTCATGCACCCCCATTGTGCTCTTCTGTTTCGCTTGATCCAGTACGCCATTTAATTTGTAATTTTTGAAGCCATATCGTTGGATGACTCTTTCCGTTACCGGTTTTAAGGCAACAAAATGGACTTTTCCTCCCACCTTACTGATGGCTGTATCAATGTCATTAATGACGTCTATTTTAAGATTGGGATAGGCTTTTAAGATGGTCTTTTTTATGTTTTCGAAACGGACAATGAAGGTATGGCCAGAGAGATCATTGTAGGGGGCAATGTTCAAACTTTGCAGATCACCCATAACCCCATAAGGAAAGGTCATAACTGTATCAGTGTTGATGACTGTCGGAAAGATCTTTTGATTGCTTCCCAAAGAGCCGATCATATCACATTCTTTATTATTTACTTTTTGTATTAATTCATCGCGACTACTAGAACCTATAACCTTAAGTTTAAGACCCGTTCTTTTGACAATTTCTTCGATATAGTCTCCTCTCATACCGATGAGGTGACTGTTTTGGACTCCAGATAGAGGGTAGATGTCATGCTGTTCACAAATGGTAAATGGCGAATTGTTTCTTATATAATCACGTTCTTCCTGAGTTAACCAATTGGCAGGAGATGTTTGCATTGTCTCGGCGAGGAGGGGCATGGCAAGGAGTAAATATAGCACCATGAGTAAACTAAAGAAGATACCTCTACTGATAGTTAAGCCCATTTTATTCCTTCTTGTGGCCAAAGTTAAAAAAACAAAATAAGAAAATGATGATATCCTTGAGTAAAGTGTAAACCTTGAATGACCTTTGTCAAACCACCTTCAGCACCGGAAAATATCTGCAACGGTAAAAGTGGTGAAAGTCTAAATAGCTGATATAATATGAAAATTCCATATTTTATGCTCTTTTAACTTTGTCAGGTTAGGATGTATGAAACATTTTTCCCTTAATCAAGCTTATATTGTTTCCTTTGTCCTTCTTGCTATGTGGGCCATTTTTGCGTACGCCACAATGCATAGTCAGATTAAAGCTCAGCAGCAGTATGCAAAGTTGATTAATATCAGTGGCAAGCAGCGCATGCTTTCACAGCGGACGGCTCTTCTGGCCAGTCAGTTTATTCAAACCGGGGATTCTGATTACCTTGATAGCTTAGAGCGTTTCAGTTCCTTGATGGCTGATGACCATAACTATCTACTCGAACATATTCCTTCTGAAGAATTACATCAGATCTATTATCAAGAACCCTATTTATTGGACGCTAAGGCCGCTGGCTATTTTTCTTTGTTAAGGGAATTTATTGCTGATAGTGATCGTTTTTCTTCCGTTGATATTTATCAGCAGGCGACTTTGCTGTTGCCGAATCTCGATCATGCTGTAAAGGTTTACGAGGATGAGAGCGACCAGCAAACAGCTCGATTAATGATGGTTGAAGGTTGTATTCTGGTGGGAACCCTCCTGACCCTTGTTCTTGAAGCTCTCCTGATTTTGCGACCAACACTACGTAAAGCCAATATGAATATGGCCATGTTAACGGAAATGGTTGATCTGAAGACAAAGGAAATTAATGGGCAGAAGGAAAGGCAGTCACAGTTAATTACTGATTTAGAGTCAGAAATAAACGCTCGTCAAAAAGCGGAGAACGAACAGCTGGAATTGGAACGTCAACTCCGGCAAAAATACAAAATGGAAGCGCTAGGGACTCTTGCTGGCGGAATAAGTCACAATTTCAATAATAGCCTGGCCCTGGTCCTTGGTTGTCTGGATTTAGCACTGACGAAACACCCTGAAGAACAAGTAACACAACTGCTTGAGCAGGCGCGTATTGGGGTTTTTCGATCCCGTGATCTGGTTAAACAATTACTGGCCTATAGTCGCCAGGAAGAAACAGAAGAGGAAGCTGTTCGGCTTAATGAGGTCATTAAGGAAACAGTGATTATGCTGAAAAATACCATCCCGAGCAGTGTTGTCCTTGAGTCCGAGCAATGTGACACATCTGAAAATGTGGTTATCCGCGGGAACTCGGTGCAAATTCAGGAGTGTCTTCTTAATCTTTGTACCAATGCTGTTTATGCAATGGAGGAAAAGGGGACTTTAACAATTAAACTCGATTTCGCCCATCTAGAGCAGAGTGAAATCCCTGGTCAATATCAAGTCGAGCCAGGCTTGTTTGCTTGTCTCAGTGTCAAAGATACTGGTTGCGGGATAGATAACAGTACCCAAGAGCGTGTGTTCGATCTATTTTTTACCACTAAAGAGGTTAATCAGGGGACTGGAATGGGCCTGGCGACTGTGCAAAGTATCGTTCGGCAGCATGGTGGGCTGATTAAACTTGCTAGCCGTCCCGGGGATGGTGCCACTTTTGAACTATATTTTCCTGTTAGTCAGGAGAAGATCAATGCTGTTTATGCAGATCAAACGACCCCGTTTGATCTGTTAAAGGGAACAGAGTCAGTTATGTTGGTGGACGATGACGAGCATTTAGCCCTTCTTCAGGAGACGATGCTTTCTGAATTAGGTTATAAGGTTACAGTTTTCTTAGACAGTACCCTTGCCTTGGCGGAGTTTGCACGTAACCCGGATCGTTATCAGTTGCTTGTTACTGATCAGACTATGCCGGCATTGACAGGACGACAGTTGATTCGGGAAATACGTAAAATTCGGCCTGATTTCCCGACTATCCTAAGTACCGGTTATAGTAGTCGGATAAATAAAGAGCAAGCCTATGCAGAAGGCATCAACGCCTTTTTGGATAAACCTGTCGAAATTTTTAAGTTGGCTCAGGTTCTCAGAAGTTGTCTTGATTCTTCACAGGACGGGCAGAAGCAGGCATAGTCACACAAACTTCTTTTTTAATGTGTTGTATCAGTAGGTACAATAACATACAGTTTTTTCGCAAAAACAGGTCTTCAGGTTTTTGGTATATAAGTACGACTATGTTACAATTTACTCTAATCCAATGTTTTTTCTATCCTCATTTCATCGCCAGTTGAGGTTAGCGGTATAGACCTCGTCTACAACAATGATTATGTAGTCAATACGCAGCATCCGTTACCTGGTCCTGCTTGTTTTGCTCACTAATTATCAGCAAAGGATTTTAATATTATGGGAAGGAAGGGGTCGTCAAAAAATGATCAAGTCCTGGGCTCAAATACTGATCAAGCAGGAGCAAATGATTTGAAGCCGAATATTATTGTTGGTATCGGAGCCTCGGCAGGGGGACTGTCTTCATTGGAAAAGTTTTTCGGCAATCTTCCTTCTGATACGGGAATGGCCTTTGTTATTGTCATGCATCTTGATCCCGATCGTAAAACGATTCTGCCTGAAATTCTTGTTCGTCACACCCAAATGCCTGTCGTCTTTGCCGAGAACTCAATTCCTGTTGCTGCTAACTGTGTTTATGTGATTCCCGCTAATTATGATTTAACCGTTGTTGATCACCAATTCTGTTTACAGGAAATGGCTAAAACCAGAGGAGCCAAGCATACGATTGATATATTTTTTCGTTCACTGGCTAAAGACATGGGAGATCGTTCTATCGGTATTGTTTTGTCTGGCTCTGGTAGTGACGGGACAGAAGGGGTAAAAGCTATTAATGTTGCCGGGGGCATTGTTTTTGCCGAAAGTGAAAAAAGTGCCAGCTATTCATCAATGCCTAAAAGTGCAGTAGCAACCGGTCAAGTTGACCTTGTTCTTGCCGCTGAAGAAATGCCTGGCAGGCTTATCTCAATTGTTCCTGCTGTTGAAGGTCAGCTTGATGTTCTTGCCGAACACTCAACATTGTCTGAGCAGGATCTGGTTAACATTTATCGCATTGTGCAACAAAAAACTGGTAACGATCTTAAATCATACAAGGAAAATACCGTTACCAGGCGGATTTACCGCCGCATGGTTGTCCACCACATGAAAAACATCCAGGACTATCTGGCTTTATTAAAACAGCACAGCGAGGAATGCTACGCCCTGGCCAGAGAGGTATTAATTAGCGTAACCAGCTTTTTTCGTGACCCTGATGCTTTTGCCGAACTTGAATGTCGGGTTTTGCCGCAATTGTTTAAGAAGCAATCGTCTGAAGATTCAATACGCATTTGGCTGACTGGTTGTGCTACTGGTGAAGAGGCGTACTCTGTCGCAATCCTGCTTTGTGAGTATATGAAAACCCATGAACTTTCTTCAAAAGTAAAGATTTTTGCTACAGATCTCGATGCAAGTGCCATCGACTACGCGCGTAAAGGTCTTTATCCAACGGGGATTCAAGAACATTTAAGTAAGCAGAGACTCTCTGAATATTTCATTCAAAAGGCCGGTCATTACGAAGTTAAGCCCTATTTGCGTGAAATGATTGTTTTTGCTCAGCACAATCTGGTTAAGGACCCTCCTTTTTCTAAGCTCGATCTGGTGGTTTGTCGCAACTTACTTATTTATCTGACCAATGCCGTTCAAAAACGTATCATGCCATTATTCCATCAGGTTCTTAATCCTGAAGGTTTTTTGTTTATTGGCCCATCTGAAACTATTGGGCAGTGTTCAGAATTGTTTTCACCACTTAGTGTTAAATGGAAAATTTATCAGCGTAAAGAAGTTCATAAAACCCAACCTGTTGATTTTCCTTCAGCATCTTTTTCCTACTCAAAGACAGGGCCTTTTGATGGTCTGCCGGGTACGCCAAAAGCTGCTAGTCCCGGTTCTGTGTTGGAAAAAGTTCTCGTTGAACGTTATGCTCCCCCAAGTATGTTAATCAACGAGAAGAATGAAGTTCTGTATTATTCAACGCGCACGAATCGCTATCTGGAAATCCCCGTTGGCGAACCAACTCAAAATTTACTCAAGCTTGCTAAGGAGGAGCTTCGACCATCCTTACGTGCCGCTCTGCATAAAGCTCATAAAGAAAAATCCAAAGTGTCTTATGACAATGTGACCGTAAAAATCGATGGTGTTGTTGAGGAGCTATCTATTCATGTAGATCCTTTGCATCTACCGGTGACATTAAGAGGCTTGACCCTGGTTGTTCTTGAGCCTCTTCCTAGGCTGGTGAACGCTGCTTGCACTGAGCCTGTTCGGGTGAGTTCTGATTTGATGGATAAAGATCAGATAATCAGCCAACTGGATGAGCAGTTACGAATTACGCACGACGAACTTCAGGATACGATTTCGCGGCTTGAAACCTCTAATGAAGAGCTGAAAAGCTCCAATGAAGAGTTGATGTCAATCAATGAAGAGTTTCAATCGACCAACGAAGAGCTAGAGACGTCTAAAGAAGAATTGCAGGCTCTCAATGAGGAATTGATAACCGTCAATGGAGAGCTCGAAGCAAAGGTTGAGGAACTGAACCGGGCTAACGATGATATTAACAATTTGTTGAACAGTTCTGAAATTGCAACTCTGTTTCTCGATCGTGAGTTACTAGTAAAATTTTATACGCCCGCATCGATGCGCTTGTATAATCTTATTCCAGCAGATATCGGGCGACCCTTTGCACATATCTCGGGCAAGATTTCTGGCCCACAGTTCATTGAAGATGCCAAAAAGGTTCTGCAGTCACTGCAGCCTCTGGAAAGAGAAGTTGTCACGGAGGAGCAGCTCTATTACCTGGTTAGGATATTTCCATATCGTACCGAACAGGATGTTATAGATGGTGTTGTCCTGACCTTTACCGATATTACTTCGCGTTACAACGCTGAGCAAGTAAGGGCTAAACTCACGGCCTTCATTGGGACGACCTCTGATGCGATTATCGGTATGACATTTGATGGGACTGTGACGAGTTGGAACCATGGTGCTGAAGAGCTCTATGGCTATACTGCCGTAGAGATGATCGGCAATAGTATTGATAGAATTATTCCTGCGGAGCAGCGTGAGGATACCAGGATTACTTTTGAAAAATTGCGGCAAGGACAGCGGATAGCCAGAGACGAGACAACGCGGATCGGAAAAGAAGGCAATGTTGTCGAGGTTTCGATCAGTTTTACGCCTGTTTTTAACAACAAAGGAGTCCCTGTCGCCTGCGCCTCAATTGCCCATGATATCACCAGAGAAAAACAGCAGCAGTTGCAACTGATTGAAAGTGAAGAACAGCAACGTCTGCGAGCTGAGGAGTTGGCAGCATTAATGGATGCTGTTCCAGCAGCCGTGTTTATGACCAGAGATGCTAAGGCCGCTCATATCGAAGCCAATAACGCTGGTCAACAGTTGTTAAATCTTACCCGTCGTGACTGCATTACTGATGATGTTTTTGAGGGTAATGATATCAAAACCTTTAAGGTGTTTTCAGGTAGTAAAGAATTAAAAAGAAGTGAGCTTCCGCTGGAGCGTGTTGCTGCAACAGGCAAGGCCATTTCCAATTTTGAGGAAGATCTTGTCTTTGCTGATGGTACTCGCACTTCTTTGCTGGGCAATATTGTGCCTTTTAAGAATTCTGCAGATGAACCCTGTGGTGCACTTGCCGTGTTTATGGATATTACCGACCGGGTCACAATGGAGCGGGAGTTGGCCAAAAGCAAAGAAATTATGCGTTTGTTTATTGAGCACGCACCGGTTGCCCTGGCGATGTTTGATACCAATATGAATTACTTGGCTGTCAGCGAACGGTGGAGATATGACTATGGTCTTCATGATGTTGAATTGACCGGATTGTCTCATTATGAAGTCTTTCCAGATATTCCAAAGCGGTGGCGAGAGATTCACCAGCGTAGTTTGCATGGTGAATTACTCAGCTCAGATGGCGATTGCTTTGAGCGCCGTGATGGTACGGTACAATGGCTACGCTGGGAGATCCATCCCTGGTATCTGGATGGTAAAAATATTGGTGGCATTATTCTGTTTACTGAAGATATCAGTGCCCTCAAAATATCCCAGGATGCAGTTCTTAGAAATGAAAAAGAGCTGAGTGCTCTTTTTAATCAGGCTGCTATTGGTATTGCAAAGGTTGGAACGGATGGCTCCTGGTTGCGCGTTAACGAGCGTTTATGTGAAATCGTTGGCTATTCCAGAGAAGAACTTGAACAGCTGACTTTTCAAGATATTACCTATGCGGAAGATCTGGATAGCGATCTTGATTACGTGGGGCGCATGGTAGCCGGCGAAATTGAATCATATTCCATGGAAAAGCGTTATGTTTGTAAAGATAAGTCCTTAGTTTGGATTAATCTGACGGTAAGTGCCGGTCGTAACTCTGATAACCAGATTGACTTTTTTATCTCGATTATTGAGGACATAGACCAGCGTAAAATAGCAGAGCAACGTCATGCGGAGTTAGAGCAGGAATTGCGTCAGAAGTATAAAATGGAAGCCATTGGAATTATGTCGGGGGGAATTGCCCATAATTTCAATAACAGCTTGTCGGTTATCCTTGGTAATGTTGAAATTGCTAAACTTCGGCTGTCTGGTCAGAAAGAGGTTGCAGATTATCTGGACAAAGCCAAGCTTGCTATTATGCGAACGCGGAGTCTGATCGATCAGGTCATGCTTTATAGTCATAAAAAAAACAACGTTAAAACTGCTTTAAATCTGAATCAGATCATTGACGAAAGTCTTATTTTCCTGCGCTCAATTTTGCCATCTTCCATTATGCTTCATTACCAGTCTCTGACTGATAGAGAGGACTTTATCATTAATGCATCGGCATCCAGTATTCAGGAAATTTTACTGAATTTAGCTAATAATGCCTCTTATGCCATGGACGAAAAAGGTGAGCTGAACATTGCGTTAAAATCTGTAACCCTGGATGAAACAGACATTCCGGTATTATTCAAAGATACCTGTTGTCCGGGCGTTTTTGCCTGTATTTCTTTTGAAGATAGTGGTAGCGGTATCCCGGCAACGATTATTGACCAGATTTTCGATCCGTTTTTTACGACCAAAGGTTTAAGTGAAGGGACAGGGATTGGGCTGTCAACAGTTATGGGCATTATGAAAAATTCCGGTGGTATGGTTGAGGTCAGTAGTGTTCCTGGAAAAGGAGCTCTGTTTGAACTTTACTTTCCTCTGATTACCCATAAACCGATATCCGAACCGTTTACTCTCGAACCGGTTTCTCATGGTGATGAACATATACTGTATGTAGATGATGATGAAAACGTTTTAAATGTCAATCAGATGATTCTTTCTTCTCTTGGTTACCAGGTAACAGCAGAGGTGAGCGGTCCAGAAGCCTTGAAAATTCTGGAAGAGGGCGCGGATAATTTTGATTTATTGATTACCGATCAGACAATGCCTGAATTGACCGGGATCGAGTTATATCAGAAGCTGAAAGAGAAGGGGATAAAGCTACCGACTATCCTGTGTACTGGTTTCAGTAATAAAGTTACGGAAACTACGGCTACCGAACTTGGCATTGATGCCTTTTGTTTCAAACCTTTAGATATTGGTGAAATTGCAAAAGTTATCCGTTTGGTTTTGGATAATAATAAGAGCGTATCGTAATAAGATGTTTCGGGATTATTCCCGCAAGAAAGAGTAGCGTCTGTCCCCTTTCTCTTGATAGAGGAAGGGGACAGATTGTTTAATAAACCGCCTGCAAATATTCCTGTGTCGTCTTTTGTTTCTGCAGGGCAATTTGTTGTGGATCGATCTCAATGAATTTTTCATCAGGAGTGATTTTGAACAAAGGTTGTCCTTTGGAAACAATCGTTCCATCACCACTTTCAATGATAATCTTGTCAATCGTGCCGGCAAATGGTGCAGGAACTTTGTTGAACATTTTCATGACCTCAAGGATAAACAGTGGTTGGTCTTTTTCAAAATGGTCGCCTTCTTTGACAAATGGTGGCATCCCCGGGGCTTCCTGGCCATAGTACATACCCCCGCCAGGGGCGACAATTTCATCGGCCTTGGTTGCCAACGGTGGGACCAGGACTTTTTTCATTGCTGCCTGTAGCTCTGGATCATGAAGATAGTCAGGGATGGTAACGTTCAGGTCTTTTTCTACCTTAAAGTCATAGAAATTGGTATTTTCAGCGATAATAAATAGCAAGCCGAGTATTTCGTTGCCAATCTCGTAACCACTATGGGCTTGCTGAATCTGTTTCCAGGTTTCTTCGTCATAGCCTCCCTGGGGCTTTTCATTGGCCAGAATGGAATTTAATTTGGCAAATTGTCCTTTCTGCAACTTAAAGGTGTCACGCATTGCTGCATAGAAATTGAGAGCACCGTCAAGCAACTCTTTATCGTGAGCCCATATGACTTCTGCTGCCGGCGCTTCTGGCCGCCAGTTCATATGGAGATATTCATAGGTTTCTTCCAAAACGACTAACGGGTTGCACTGCCAGACAAGGCGCCCCTTTTCAATGGTAAAACGGTGACTGTTGATACTGAGCCAGCCCGATAAGAGGTGTGGATCAGCAAGGAGCATTTCCATTGGCCGCGTTAATAATGTTCCTTTGCGGTCAAGGATCTCCGAGACCACCTTAGCAATATCCGGATCTGAGGAATATTGGCCGGCGTAATATTTTTTCATAGCTAAAAAGGCATAGACCACGTCAAGCTTTTGAGCTTCTTCTTTTAATTTGCCAACCATAGTGAGGTAGGGAACGACAAAGCGTGTCGTTGGTTTGGCCATGACATTGTTCCCCCTGAACCAGTTGACCAACCCGTAATGAAAGCTGAGGTTGGTTGCCAGGTTGCTTCCTCTTAAGACGGTTGATCTCAGGACCTTTGCCAGGTGGTCATAGCTATCATTGCGGTCTTCACCTTTGGTCAGCAATAAGGCGATATTTGAATCGTAGGCACCGGCCAGGTGATAGCGCATAAATTGACCCGTATCCGGGTTGGGAATGCAAATTCCCTGGTCGTCACGGATTTCTCCCGGGATTGGTTTTGACCAGTAGCGGATGTAACCACCAGCACTTGGCGATAAGGAAATATCGGTCGCATTCAGGCGTGCTTCTGCTGCGGCGCCAAAGCGAGGAATCCGTTCCGGACGAGGCAGACGTTTTTTATGGCGTGCCAATAGAGCCATAGCTTCGACCAGTGACTCCACAATAAAGAAGTCATCTTTGTTTTTCGGGTTGGTGAATTTAAGGCTGTAGACCAATTCGGTTACGCGGTGTTCAACCTGAATCCGAGTATTGACCTCCATAAAATAATGGCGGTTCCCATCGACGATACATTCAAAGGTTGATGCTGAGTCAAGACCAACGGCAGTGCCAAAGCGTTCAGATTCGGCTTCCATCCGTTTCAGGACTTCCAGGTCAGATGCAAGAGCTTGGGCCTGCTCGTCAAGCTTATCTTTTTGTGCTTTGTCGATTTCTTCCTGCAAGCTTTCCTGGGTTACAGAAATTTCCAGAAGTTTCTGTTCGTGCATCTGCAGTGAGCAATCACGTCCCCCTAAGGCGATACACCATTCTCCATTGCCGAGTAATTGAATTTCATTATGGCGTGTCTGCTCAATGTTTAATTCGATCAGAACATTTTTATTGTCACCAATACCATTTGCTTTGACCTCGTTTAGAATTTCCCGAACCAGTCCTGGTGCATCTGATGCTGCTTCCTGAATTTGTTTAGCCGTGGGATTTTTGCAGGTCAGTAATGATGCTCCCAGAATACGTTGTCCCTTACCACCACCACCACCGATGGCTTTTAAACGAATCCGGGCCCCTGGGTAGTCGCTGAACATGGCGTTACATTCAGCTTCAACTTGGGCACATAGTTCCTCAATAGAGAACAGGTCGATCCCTTTATCGTAAGAGGCAAACAGGATGATATCCGCAAGTTCTTCTAAGCTGATTTTGGTGTCATCAGTGATGTTTTTGTCAAGGTGAAGGTCTTCTGCCTTGGCTAAGGCCAGTAGTTGGTCGCGGGTTTGGTGTTTCTTCAATAATGTTCTCGCGGTAACATTGTCTATTCCGGGAGTAACAGAAACGTCAACTTGCAAGGCTGTTCTTTTTGCTTCGTCTTTTTTTCCCGCAGCGCGTTGCGTTCCTGAACAGGGCCCAATAAAGGTCAGTCCCGCTGTTTCAATCGCTTCAACAAATTCATCATCCTCAGCCATAAAGCCATAACCGGCAAAAATACTGTCGTAACCATTGTCTTTTGCGATGGCAATAATCTGATTAATGCGTTCGATACGCTCTTCCTTACTGGCACCGGTATAATCGGGAACTCTGTGAACACGACTGTTGTCAGTCAGTTTCCGTAATTCTGGAGACAGTGCATTCGGATAGACGATGGAATCTTTTTCTGACAACAGAATGCCGTAATGAGTGATCCCCATTTCGTCGTAGACATCCATGGCTTCCATGCGGATTGGACCTCGGCAGACAACCAGTGGTTTAAGGTCTTCGCAGGAAAAAGAGCGTACCCATTTAGAATGAGAATGAGATAGCCGACGATCTTTGTGGATCAATGGATTGTTCAGGTAGCTTGCCGTATTTTGAGCCATTGCTTTTTCTCCAATATTTATTCAGATCACAGTTATCAATATGTTATCAGTGGAATTCACGCTGTGTTTCCTGCCAGGCACTGGCTTTATAGTGACGCAGAAAGAAATTCAGGTTCTCACCCAGTACTTTGCGCAGATCGGTCGGCATGACCAATGAACTGATCGAGCCAAGAGCAAGGCCTTCTTTGGGGTTCATCAGCTCTTTTTCGTAACGTTGGTTAAGAGCTGCTTCTTCAAGTTTCAGCCATTCAGCTGCTTCTTTTTCGGCATCTTTTTTGGCATCGTCTCCGTCCATTCCGGCTTTTGTTCTTTCCTGGATGCCAATGGTAATCCGTTGCTTAACTGTCGCTCTGACTTTACGTAGTTCAGATTTATAGACAAATTCTTTGCCCGCTGGTCCCATAACCGCAAGACGTGTTGTCGGCAGAGCAAGAACCAGATCTGCACCCGTTGGGTAATTGTTGTAGGAGGCATAAGCACCTCCGAAGGCGTTACGCAGAATGAGCAGAATGCGTGGTGTTCGGACATCGACAATAGCATCGAGCATAGAACGACCAGCCTGAACAATACCGCGTGCTTCTTGTTCGCGGCCAGGTAGGAATCCGGTAGTATCTTCCATGAAAATCAGGGGGATATTGTAAATATTACAAAAGCGGACAAAGCGGGCGATTTTAAGTGCAGAGTCGCAGTCGATCTGACCGGAAGCGACGGCCGAATTGTTCGCAACAAAGCCAACGACATTGCCTCCAAGGCGACCGAATGCGGTTATTGCTTCTCTGGCCCGACTTGGTTGAATTTCAAAATAATCCCCATGATCACAAATCTGTTGAATGATAATCGAAACATCAAAGGGGGTATTAAATCCTGTGGGTGAATTGAAGGCTTTTTTCAGCAGAGTGTTGATTTCCCAGGTTTTGCGATCCAGGGGATCACTTGTCTCTAAAAATGGAGCCAGGGTGTGATTGTTGTCAGGGATGTAGCTGAGCAGCCGAATTGCGGTGCGTAGTGCTGCTGTTTCATCTGCGACAGTAAGGTCAGCGACTCCCGTTGCTCCATGAACTTTGGGTCCCCCGAGTTCTTCAGGTGAGATATCTTCTCCAAGAACAGATTTGACGACACCGGGGCCAGTGAGCCCAAAAAAGGTATCTTCTGGTTGAATAACGAAGCTTCCCTGGCGTGGGAGATATGATCCTCCTCCGGCATTAAAGCCGAACATGCACATAATCGTTGGTATGACTCCACTGATCTTGCGCAAAGCGGTAAACGCTTCGGCATAACCATCGAGACCACCGACTCCAGCAGGAACAAAAGCGCCTGCAGAATCGTTCATGCCGATAAGGGGAATTCCTTTTTCTCCGGCCATGTACATAAGGCGTGCTAATTTTTGGCCATTGGTGGCATCGATGGAACCTGCTCTAACGGTAAAATCGTGTCCATAAAGAGCGACATCGCGCCCCCCGATATTGAGAATTCCAGTTACCAGGGATGCTCCATCCAGATTTTTGCCCCAATTTTGAAACAGAATGTTCGGATCTTTCTGGGTTAACACTTTGATCCGTTCCCATACCGTCATACGCTTTTTGAAATGTTGTTTTTCTATCTGACCAACAGCGACAGATTTTATTGGTCGCTCAATAAGATCATGACCTTCTTTCATGACCTCTTCGTAACCACCGGTTTGGCCAGCAATCTCACCAGGAATAGTAAACTCGATCTCTTTCTTTGTTGCCAAAGGATTTTTCAAAGAAGGTTTGATAAGTGATTTGGTCATATCTCTCGTCCCTTTGATAATAGAACAGCTAGAAAAAAAATATTTTTATAAAGTTTAATTAAGGTCCTTTTCATGTCTTATTACGTTGTATTAAATTTACAAATAAAACAACGTTATCGATAGTGAAGAGAATCAAGAAACTGTACCTTTTGTCAAGGTAATTTTTATTTAGGGTAAAAAAATACAGTTCTTAGTTTACCGTACTTTCATGGGTTTTGCTGATCCTGATTTAGATTATGTGCCTGATTTTCGGTCACAAAGAGACTGTGTCGTAAGGTTGGGAAGGTGTGTCGTTGGAAAAAACGGTAGGGAGTGTCTATAAAATATTAAACAGCAGGTAAAGGGTAGGGATGACAAGAATGAGGGCCAGCGTTGAGATGAGCCAGCAAGTGTTCGCCAGGTCGAGATCAAGGTCGTATACGGACGCAACGATAAGGCCGTTAAAGGCGATCGGCATGGAACTGCAAATAAGAACAATTTTGAAAGGCAGTCCATTCTCAATAAGATGGAAGCCAAACATCCATGCCGCCAATGCTCCTATCACAGGCAGGCACAGATGTTTAATTGCAGCCATTACCAGACCTGCTTTCAGGTTATTGCGGAGACTGGAAAACCTCATTCCAAGGCCAATGGAAAGAAGAATCAAAAAGATGCCAACAGGAACAAAATAACTGTTGAGGGTCTCATAAAAAGGCGGCCGTTCTATGCCAGACAAATTTAGCGCCAAGCCGAGAATAAAAGAGCCGGTTGCAGCAATAAAAAAAGGATCTTTAATCACATCGGCTAAACGATCCATTATGCGCATGCCGTTGGTATCATTTTTAAAATATTTAGCAAGGGGAAAGCCGATACTGTAGTAGAGAATCTCTTCAAACAGGCGATAGAAAGCGAGCATCGCAAAGCCGTGCTCGCCTAAAAAAACAAAACTAATTAAGCCGCCAACTGATCCTAGATTAGAGAAGAAACCACAACAGAAAAGAACGCTTTTTTGCCCCCCGGTTTTATTCATTATGCGGGCCTGAAGCAGACCCAGACCGCCACCAGTCAGCAGTAAAGCACTCCCCAGAAGGGGCAAAGTGACAATTTTAAGGTTTTCAAAAGAGATGATCCATATGACACCGACAAAGGCGATCGGCATAATCCCGACCATGCTGATGTGTTGCAGTAATTTTCTTAGTCTGGGAAGTATTTGCTGTGCTTTTTGTTGAGAATACTTTTTGTATAAATAGATCTGTCCCAGGTAGCCGAACATAAGTCCGGCGGTAATCAGTGTCAGAGTAAAAAGAATTTTCTGCATAGCAAGAATCGTTGCTTTGTCGTTGAGGATTAGAGGTCATCTGAACGGATATCTTGTACCTTACTTGGCTTTGTCAAAAAGGGCAAAATAATTCTATGGTTATCTTCTTTTTCTGACGTTTTTGAGCGGCTTCCTGCGGGGTTTGCTAGCAGCAGGAGGTGATGCTTGTTTTTGTTTTCTCAGGTTTTTTTCTGAATCCAGTAATTCTGTTTTTAAATTATCTTTTGCACACAGCCTTAAGGCCTCAATAATATCTTTGCGTGATTCGGGCTTGTGATAAAGGAGTAACGCTTTTTGCAGGCGTTTTTCTTTGGTCGTGCGTGGGATATGAATGTGTTTACCGCTAAAAGGGTCTTTTCCTGTGTGGTAAATACAAGTCGATAAGCTCCCTGGTGTGGGGGTGAAATCCTGAACCTGTTCAACTTTCAGGTGGTGGCGTTTAAGGTATAAGGCGACTTCAATCATATCGTCAATTGTGCAACCGGGATGACCACTGATCAGGTAAGGAACTATGCCCTGGCGAAGGCCAAGCTCATGACTGCGATGGCGAAACTCTTTCAAAAAGCGAGTCAGGACTTCTGCCCCTGGTTTGCGCATGATATCGGTGACTTTATCTACTGTTGATTCCGGAGCGATTTTAAGCAGACCGCCAATATGGTGCTGCAGGAGATCATCAAAGTAATTTGGTTGCTTTTCAAGTAGGTCGTAGCGAATACCGGAAGCGACGAATACATGTTTAACTTTGTCATGCTGACGCGCTGCTTTAAGCAGTTCGGTTGCCTGTTGATCGTTTGTTTTCAGGTTCTTACAAACATCGGGATATAGGCAACTTAGGCGGCGGCAGTTTTTTTGAGCGTCTGGATTGCCACAGCCCAGGCCATACATGTTTGCCGTAGGACCACCGATGTCACTGATCGTGCCATGAAAATCACTTTGCCTGACCAATTGATCAATCTCTTTGAGGATTGATTGCTTCGAACGTGATTGGATGATTTTCCCCTGATGGTGCGTGATCGCACAAAAGGAACAGCCACCAAAACAGCCGCGATGGCTGGTAATTGAGTGACGGATTTGTTCGTAAGCAGGGATTTTTTGCGTATACATCGGGTGCGGTTGACGGCAAAAGGGGAGAGCATAGATGTTATCCATCTGATCGCAGGTCAATGGTTGTGACGGTGGATTTACTATCAGGTACTTTGAACTGTGGGCCTGATACAGGATCTGTGCTGTCTCAGGATGATTATGGTAAGACATTTCTTTGAATGCTTCATTATAGGCGTCAGGATCAGTACTAACCTGCTCGAAAGAAGGTAGCTCCTGACCTGTTAACGGTTTGACATTACTCAGGAATGCCGTTCCGCGGATATCAGTCAAGTCAGAAATCTGTTCATTGCGGTTCAGCCGTTGGGCAATTTCGAGCAGTGCTGTTTCTGCCATGCCATAGACCAGCAGATCCGCTTTGCTGTCAGCAAGAATTGAGCGTCTGACTTTATCGTCCCAATAATCATAATGGGCAAAACGTCGCAAGCTGGCTTCAATCCCGCCAATAATTGTAGGAATGCCTTTAAAGGCTCCTTTGACTGCAGCAGTGTAGGCGATAACGGCACGGTTAGGACGTTTTCCGGCTTCCCCTCCCGGGGTGTATGCATCATTGCGGCGGATTTTTTTAGCCGCAGTAAAATGATTAACCATCGAGTCCATAGCTCCCGCGGAAATCGCGGCAAACAGCCGTGGGCGGCCCATAGCGGTAAGAGATTCAATATTTTTCCAGTCCGGTTGGGCGATAATCCCAACCCGGAACCCTGCTTGTTCAAGATGACGAGCGAGTAAGGGGACGCCAAAGGCGGGATGATCAATATAGGCATCACCACTGATGAAGAGAACATCAAGCTCGCTCCAGTTACGTTTGTTCATGTCATTTTTACAGACCGGTAAAAACTGACCGCTTTTTTTTCTTTGTGGTTGCTTCATATTTAATTTTGGAACTTTTTCTGTATGTAAGAGAGACGTAATTCTGTTTGATTCACAACTGCATTGTGCCTGATACATGGCTGAAAGAACAGTGGATTTATGTTTTGATCTGTTTTTTGATTTTTTTCGTGGCCAATCAAATTAATTGATACTTGCCTGAAATAGTCAACAATTTCCCAGTCTTGTTCCTCTTGAAAATATGACTGCTACTGTTATAATTGTCCTTGACTCCAGTTTCTATGCGGTGTAAACATAACCAAAATTGTTACAGATCTGTGTTCCACATCTAATCCAGGCGAATGGGTGTTAAAATGTCCTTAAAAAATATTTTCCACCTTTACTATGACGGGTTTCGTTCTATGGTTGTAGGACGAGCATTGTGGAAAATCATCTTTATAAAATTATTTATCATGTTTGCTATTCTTAAAGTGTTTTTTTTCCCGAATTTTCTCGCGACGAATTTTACTACTGATGCTGAGCGTGCTGACCATGTTTTGGAAAACATTACCAGGCCTGCTCAGTAATTTACTTGCCAATTTAAATAGAACTACTGCCACCACTTAATAAATATTTGTTGTTTGAGTGGTTAACCTGATCAGCTGAACAGAGGAGGAAGAGCGTGATAGATCAGATTGATTTAAGTATGGTGAACTGGGCGCGAGCCACGTTTGCTCTGACGGCCATGTATCATTGGATTTTTGTGCCATTGACTCTTGGACTGTCTTTCCTGTGTGCATTTTTTGAATCTATTTATGTGCGTACCGGTAACGAAGAGTGGAAGCGCTTGACTCGCTTTTGGATGACTTTGTTCGGAATCAATTTTGCCATTGGGGTTGCCACGGGTATTATCCTAGAATTTGAATTCGGGACCAACTGGTCTAACTATTCCTGGATGGTTGGTGATATTTTTGGAGCACCACTGGCTATTGAAGGTATTCTGGCGTTTTTCCTTGAAGCAACGTTCTTTGCGGTCATGTTTTTTGGCTGGAATCGTGTTTCAAAGAAATTTCATCTGTTTTCTACCTGGATGGTTGCCGTTGGATCAAACCTCTCCGCTTTGTGGATTCTGGTCGCTAACGGTTGGATGCAGTATCCGATCGGAATGAAATTCAATCCCGACACGGCACGTTTTGAAATGCAGGATTTATGGGCGGTTATTTCCTCGCCGGTAGCAATTGGGCATTTTGTTCACGCTACCAGCTCAAGCTTTCTGCTCGCGTCGATGTTTGTTCTTGGTATTTCAAGTTGGTACCTTTTGAAGAAGAGACACATTAAATTTGCTAAGCGTTCTATTGCTGTGGCATGTGTATTCGGTTTGCTGAGCTCAGTTTTTGTCGCCTACACAGGTGATGAACACGCCTTTATCACGGCCAAAACTCAGCCAATGAAGTTGGCTGCTATGGAAGCTCTGTATGATGGCCAGTCTCCAACCGGATTGATCGCGTTCGGTATCGTCAATGGTGATAAAAAACCGGGTGATGATCAGGATCCCTTTATTGCTAAAATTGAGATTCCTGGCATGTTGACTCTCCTTGCTAAGCGTAGCTTTGAAGGTTTTGTGCCGGGTATAAACGACCTTGTTTTGGGTAATGAAGCCGAAGGTATTATGAGCGTCGAAGAGAAGATTCGCCGTGGTAAATTGGCCGTAGCCAGCTTGGGAGATTATAAAGCGGCCAAGTCTTCTGGTAATGAATCTGCTGCTGGAACCGCTTTGTCTATCTTTGATGAACATCAGGACTATTTTGGCTACGGACACCTGGAAAATGCCGAGCAAGCTGTTCCACCGGTGGCTCTAACCTTTTATGCTTTCCGCGTTATGGTTGGTCTTGGTACCTTCTTTATCCTGTTATTTTTGGTCTACATCTACTTGATGGAAAAACGTCAGTTAGAAAATAAACCGTTCATTCTCCGTCTTGGTGTCTTGTCTCTGTTTTTGTCGTGGGTAGCGTCACAAGCCGGTTGGGTCGTTTCGGAAGTTGGCCGCCAGCCCTGGGCTATTCAAGATATGCTACCGGTTACTATTGCGCGGTCAAATCTTGATACGGGAACCGTTATGGTCACATTCTTTTTATTCCTGATTCTGTTTACGGCTTTGCTCATTGCTGAGCTTAAGATTATGACCAAACAGATCTCACTCGGTCCGGAAGGAGAATAAATATGTTTGGTAGCTTAGATTGGTCAACGTTACAACAGTTTTGGTGGCTGATTGTTTCTGTGGTTGGTTCTCTCTTTGTTTTTCTAACCTTCGTTCAAGGTGGACAGACCCTGTTACTGACCCTTCCTGCTAGTGAAGATGAGAAAACTTTGATGGTTAACGCGCTGGGCAGAAAATGGGAATTAACCTTCACGACCCTGGTTTTGTTTGGCGGTGCTTTTTATGCTTCCTTCCCGCTTTTTTATGCTTCAAGTTTTGGCGGTGCTTACTGGGTCTGGCTGGCGATCCTGTTTACTTTTATTATTCAGGCCGTCAGTTATGAATATCGTCGTAAGCCCGATAACTTTCTTGGTCAAAAGACTTATGAAGTCTTTATGTTCATCAACGGAACCGTTGGTGTGCTGTTAATCGGTGCTGCTGTGGCAACCTTCTTTTCTGGCTCAAACTTTACTTTGAATGAGTTTAATCTGGTCAAGTGGATGCATCCGCTACGTGGTCTTGAAGCGGCCTTCAGCCTTTTTAATCTGTCTTTCGGAATTTTTTTGGTCTTTTTGGCCCGGACTTTAGGCGCATTATATCTGGCTAACTGTCTGGATCATGAGTCCTTAGTTGCACGACTCAAAGTTTCATCGTTTAACAATCTGCTTTGCGCTCTGCCATTTTTGCTATACGTTTTGATTAGCCTGCTGGTTATGGATGGCTATGCAATTAATGCGAATGGCGAGGTCGTTGTTGAAGCTAATAAATACCTGCACAATCTGTTACAGATGCCTCTGAATCTGATTCTGTTATTGGCCGGGCTGGTTCTCGTTGTGCTTGGAGTTGTTGTTAATCGTTTTACTGCTTCTGTCCGTGGTGTCTGGTTTGGTGGCCTTGGTACCGTGCTGACCTGTCTGGCGATTTTCTTCCTGGCTGGCTACAATAACACCTCCTTTTATCCTTCTAAATCTGATATTGCCAGCAGTCTGACAATTTATAATGCTTCCAGTAGTCACTATACATTGACGATGATGTCTTACGTTGCTCTGACAGTACCATTTGTTTTGGCCTATATCGTTTATGTCTGGCGGCAGATGGACAGCAAAAAGTTAACAATTGAAGAACTTGCTGCTGACAAGAAAAGTTATTAAAAGGAGATTAAACTATGGAAATAATCGTCTGGATTGCCTTGATAGGTGTTTCTTATTATGCAGCCGTTAAGCTATTAGGTAGCTGGGATCTACTGTAATTAGGTCTTACTGATAAAAAATGCCCCGGTTTATAACCGGGGCATTTTTCGTGGCGATAAATGTGTATTTAAATAGCCGAGATGTTTAGCAACTACTACCATGAGCAGGGGCGATGGCAAACCCTTGTCCGTAAGCATTGCTGATATAGTCAATTTGGTTGCCGGCAGTATAGGGGAGAACGCTGGCGTCGATCATTAATTCAATGTCGTTAATAACGTGAACTTGGTCTTCTTTTTTTAGCTCTTCCAGAGCTAATCCCAGGCGGGGACCGCCTCAGCCAAAGCCTTCAAAAACGACTCGTAAATGTTTATCCGGATGTTCCAGTTTTAATTCCTTAAATTTATCCCGTGCGGAATCGGTCATTGTTAACATGATGCGATCCTCCTTGTTCTGAATCATGTCTCTTGGTTGATCTTTTTTAGAAAGGTCACGCCTTTCCTTTGTTAGCCTCAAGTAAAACCACTTTGTGCTGAGCCACTACAGGTGGTAGCCGCTGAGGGCTTTGATATTATCCTTGTCGCTTTTCCCTCGCATTTTGGACAGGTCATTTCGTCCTTTGGTTGACGCTGGATTTTTTCCATAACAGAGCCACAGGATTGGCAGCGATATTCAAAGATAGGCACGATGAACTCCTTACTTTAAAATATTCGAATAATTGAATTATATTCTTTTTTCCGATAGCATGGAAGAAAAATATTTAAATAATAGATTAAAATGTAAAAGACAGGGCATGATCAGGTGGGAGGAAGACACTTTTTTAACTGAAGGAGTTCTTATATGGCGAAGTATATTCTTACTCAGGTTAAGGATTTTATTGGTTTTATTACCCTAAATCGACCAAATGATAATAACACCTTTATTCCAGAATTTGCTAACCAGCTCGACAGTGCCTTGTGGCAAATGGAGAATGATTCCGCCGTCAGGGTCATCGTTATTAATGCCGCTGGCAGAAATTTTTGTACCGGGATTTCACTCGATCAGTTTAAAGAGAAAAGCTTCAGTGATTATCGTGAGTTTTTATATGGTATCGACGCCTTTTATCATACGCTGGCAAAATTGAATAAACCCACCATCTCTTCAGTTCAAGGGTATGCCCTTGCCAATGGGGCAGGGTTGTCTTTTGCTTGTGATATGACGGTTGCCGGTGAGTCCTCCATCTTCGGTACCACTGCAATTAATGTGGGACTAATTTGTTTGGGACCCGCCATGCCGATGTCACAAATTATCGGACGCAAAAAGACCATGGAAATGGTACTGACCGGCGATATGATCTGTGCTGCTGAGGCTGAGCGGCTAGGACTTGTAAATAAAGTGGTTGCTGATGATCAACTAGAGAAAGAGACTCTTGATTTGGCACATAAGTTAGCATCGAAGAGTCCAGCCGCTTTGCGTATAGGCAAGGAAGGCTTAAAGCGGATGACAACCGCTTCTTATCATCAAAGTCTCGATCTGATGGATGATCTCTTTGCGACCTTGTGTGCGGTACCTGAAACTGAAGTGAACGTGCAGGAATTCTTAGCTGGACTAGCTGCTAAGAAAGGGAACCGTCAACAGTAAAATCATTTATTCTACCCGACTTACTTTTTCGCTGGCTTAATCTGGTAAATTGTTTTCTCTATCTCTTGCTCAGATTGTAGCTCGGTTAAATAGCGCCAGTAATGTTTGGGCATAAAATGATTTCTTAAACCAGGGTTAAGGCGCTGTGGATTGGTAATGTTACGGTAGAACGATTTCCACAGTGATGCCATCTGTGTTTCAGTTTCATGCCACAACGGAGCTTGGTCGAACTGAAAATTTGCTTCATAATGCCACAGACCCTGCATGCCAATGATAGCTGTGTCCCGTTTTGTATCGGCGATAATCCAATTCTGGTCGGCCAGGCGATTAGAAAAATGACTGCCGAGTAAAGGGATGACATTTGTATATGGATCGATACAGGCGAGGTAATTTTCATCTGCCAGTTTATTAAAACGGATCAGTCCGAGCAGACGATGTCTTTCCCTGCTTGTTTTTAACGCATTTTTCTCCAGTGCTGCGACATATGGGTGTTGCAGCTGACCGAGAAAATCACGTCCATATTTCAGGGCATACCTGGTCACATGAATAAGATTTGCTTCAATATTGTCGGTCTCGCTTAAAATGGCCAGACCGAATTTCCTGATAAAGTCTTTACCTAGTTTGCTCTGTAACCCCCTGGTCACTTTTTCGGCCCATAGCGGATCGTTCTGGATGTTTTGATCGGCACAAAAAAGATTGGATGTTTGTTGCTGCTGATTGGATCGTACCTCTGCCCAGGGTAGCTGTTTTTTGATCACTGTACCAAGCAGGCAGCAGAAGCCTGTCAGGGATCCGTCATAGTGAAGAATCATAATTCACCTGATATTGCCGTTGGTAACTGTGGCGCTGAAAAGTTAAAGGATAGCTGAGGTGACGGTGGCTTGATCAGCTTGTTGCGCAGCTGTTCCGATGTGTCATCTGCTTGTGGGCCAGTAAATCCATCAGTGATAAAATATTGGGCGCGTTTCATAACCACTCCAAGCGTGGCCAGATCGTCAATCCTTAAACGACGGTAACGACGTGCTTTAAGGATGCGTTGACATGACCGGATGCCCAATCCGGGAACCCGTAACAGGGTTCTTTTGTTGACTTGATTGATATTGACCGGGAACAGGTTGCGGTTACGTAACGCCCAGGCTGTTTTAGGGTCAAGTTCAGGATCGAGAAAGGGTTGATCCGCGGCCAGAATTTCACTGACATGAAAATCATAAAAGCGCAACAGCCAATCCGCCTGGTAAAGGCGATGTTCGCGTAGCAGTGGAGGGCTGACTGAAGTACTAGGTAAGCGCGTATCGCTATTTACCGGGAGATACGCTGAATAATAAACTCTCTTTAACTGAGGAATGCGATACAGGTTGCCGGCCTGTTGGATAATTGCCCGGTCGTCTTCTGGAGAGGCACCAATAATCATCTGGGTGCTCATGCCGATGCCACGGTTAGAACGCTTCTTCTTCAGCCTTTGTTGCTGTACTGGAATATTTTGACTGTGATGAAAGACCTGAAGAATGTCCTGTTCCTGTTTTTCCGGGGCGAGCAGAGCCAGACTCTTTTGACTAGGAAGTTCAACATTAGCGCTCATGCGGTCTGCTAGTTTGGTTCCCTCATGCACAAGATCTTCATTGCAGCCTGGAATCGCTTTTAAATGAATATAGCCATGAAAGTTGTGCTCATACCGTAAGAGTCTGAGGACCTCCAGCATGGCTTCCATCGTCCGGTCAGGGGTGGAAAATATTGCCGAGCTGAGGAACAAGCCTTCAATATAGTTACGGCGGTAAAATTCTATGGTTAGACGCGCTAATTCAGAAGGCGTAAAGCTAGCGCGCTGGTGGTCGTTACTGCGGCGGTTCAGGCAGTAGGCACAATCGTAGTGGCAGGCATTGCTGAACAGGACCTTCAGCAAAGAAATGCAGCGTCCATCAGCAGACCAGGAATGGCAGATGCCACTACGGTGTGCAGCACCAAGACCTTTTCCTTTGCGGGAACTTCCACTGGATGCACATGATGCATCATATTTGGCGGCACCGGTTAGTATTTCCAGTCTTTTTTCAAAGGGGAGCTGACTGGAAATAACAATATTGGTTAATGATGATAACTGTTTGGGCATTGGTTTTCCTGAACTCAATACGATTTACAAATTATTGGAAAATTGTAAATTGAGAGAGTGTCAGAAAAAGTCACACCGGTAGATTATATTTTTGTTTTGAAAACTATAAAAATAATTTATACGCAGGATCGAGAGTTTCCTCAATAAAGTGATAACCAAGATGGGTCAGGAAAGTGTCGAGATGTTGCTCTTCTCCCTGCGGAATTTCCAGGCCAATGAGCACCCGCCCAAATTCTCCCCCCTGGCTGCGATAATGGAATAAGGAAATATTCCAATTCTCTCCCATAGCTGCAAGGAAGCTGGCTAACGCACCTGGTCGTTCAGGAAAGCGAAAACGAAATAGTCGTTCATGGTTTGCTTCCGCAGAGCGCCCACCGACCATATAGCGGACATGGGTTTTGGCCAGCTCGTTATCGGTCAAATCGACGCTGTGATAGCCTTCTTGTTCGAGCCGTGAAACAAGTGCAGCGCGCTCTTCTTCCTGACTGAGTGAAACACCGACAAAGACTTGCGCTTTGGCGCGATCGGCAAGGCGGTAGTTAAATTCGGTAATATTGAGGGTGTCAAGAATGTGGGTGCAAAAGTGTCTTAGCGAGCCTGGTTGTTCCGGAATAGAAACAGCAAAAAGAGCCTCTTTTCCAGATCCAGTAAGGGTGCGCTCCGAAACATAGCGCAGTCGTTCAAAATTCATATTGGCGCCAGAATTGACTGCAATCAGAGTTTGGTTCTGGATGTTTTGTTGTTTGACGTATTGCTTCAGTCCTGCAACGGCTAACGCTCCGGCAGGCTCGACAATAGAGCGGGTGTCCTGATAAATCGATTTAATGGCACCACATAATTCGTCAGTGCTGACGCGAATAATTTCATCGACATACTGTTGACAGAATTTGTAAGTCAATTCACCGACCTGACGTACCGCAACGCCATCGGCGAATATACCGACCGATGTCAGGTTGACACGTTCATTCTGTTGTAGTGATTGATACATGGCATCGCTATCAACAGGCTCTACTCCAATGATTTTAATGGTGGGAAGTAGGGTTTTCAGGTAAGCACCGATTCCTGAAATCAGTCCACCTCCACCAACCGGAACAAAAACGGCATCGATTGAGGAGGATCTCTGTCTTAACAGTTCTACGGCAACCGTCCCTTGCCCGGCGATAACCAGTGGGTCGTCAAAGGGGTGGATGAATGTCATTCCTGTTGTTGCCAGAATTTCCTGACAGCGTTGGGCTGCTTCAGAATAATTATCGCCATGGAGAACGACTTCTGCCCCAAATGATTTGACCGCATCTATCTTTATCTTTGGGGTTGTTGCGGGCATCACTATAAGAGCTTTCAGGCCGAGTTTCTTGGCCGAAAAGGCAACTCCTTGTGCATGGTTCCCTGCTGATGCGGCAATGACTCCACGTGCTTGCTCTGCTGCCGAAAGATGAGCGATTTTATTGTAAGCACCACGTAGTTTAAACGAGAAGACTGGTTGTAAATCTTCACGTTTTAAAAGGATAGTGTTGCCCAGTTCCTTGGAAAGAGACGCTGCTGATTCAAGAGGGGTTTCGACAGCGGCTTCATAAACGCGTGAGGTGAGAATGTGACGCAACATATCCTGCATGGGGTAATTTCTTTCTTTAACGTCGTTGGCCTCTACAAATTGTAGAGGCCAACAGGTTGATTCAGCAGGGACGAAGTCGAATTCAGATGAAACTAATCGATACCAACGAATAGTTTAACATACTGAAGGCGCTCGTGATCCTGAGGATTATCACTTTTGGCCTGGCTGAGCTGGCCACGGAAATCACAAAGATTGGCGTAGCTGTTTTTTTCCATCCAGGCTTTGATTTCATCTTCAATAACTTTAATCTGCTTGGAACCATTGACGAACAGGGTAGAGCAGACCTGAACAACTTTTGCTCCGGCAAGAAGCGCTTTGATTGCATCGCTTCCGCTGTGAATTCCTGTCGTTGCCGCAAGATCACAGGTCTTGCCAGCCAGAATTGTCAGCCAGCGCAGGACTTCACTGTTTTCTGCCGATTGGCTGTAAGGGTTGCCAGCCACCAGTTTTTGCTGATCAATATCGATATCAAGTTTGTAAAAACGATTAAACAGCACCAGGGCGTCGGCACCTTTCCATACAATGTCGCCAGGTTCGGTATCTTTACCCAGCCAGCCAACACTATAGGCAGGAGCTTCGGCACGGTCGCGAGTCAGGCGATCCGCAAAATTAGCGAAAGAAGTGAAGTAAGGGCCAACCTTCATTGCCACTGGAATGCTGACTTGTTGCTTAACCTCATAAAGAATCTTCAGATAGCTGTCGACAATATCCAATCCGGGAACTTTAGGGTCGGTTGGCATCATACTGACATTAAGCTCAATGCCGTCAGCACCTGCTGCTTCCAGTTTTTTCGCATAACCGGCCCAGCTATTGCCCGAGATACAGTTAAGGCTGGCGATAATTGGTACCTCTACGGCAGCTTTGGCGTCTTTTACCAACTGTAAATATTGTTGGGGACCAAGCTCTTCACCGTAGCCCTGAAGATATTGATAAGCCTCTCCGTAGCCAGAATAATCTTCTGCGTGAGAACTTAATTGATTGATTTCAGCAACAATTTGTTCTTCAAATAAAGATTTCAGTACAATAGCACCGGCTCCGGCGTCAGCACATTCTTTTATTCCAGCGACAGTTCCTGTTTTGCTACTGCTGGCAACAACAATTGGACTTTTTAACGCAAGTCCCATATAGCTTGTTGAAATATCGGTCATCTTGTGTCTCCTTTTAATTTTGTCCTTGATGTCTCATTATATCGAAAATAAAAGCAGCAAACTGCTTTGAAGCACAAAAGTTGCTATACTCAGTGGTATTATGCAGAAACTACATGTTTTTAATTTTTGGGATCGCTGTCAGGCTACACTGCTAAAAGAAATACTTATTGCAGAGGGTATCGACTGCATTGTGCGGAACGATCAACTGTCTTCGGCTGTTGGTGAAATCCCTTTTGTCGAATGTTGTCCGGAGCTGTGGGTTATCGATAGTGAAACTTATCCACGTGCCAAACTGCTACTTGATGCCTGGTTAAATAAAAGTGCTCCCAGTGACGAGTACTGGATTTGTAAGACCTGTGGTGAGCAGGTGTTGCTCCATTTTGGAGCCTGCTGGTCTTGTGGCACTATAAACGAGGTAGATACATAACATATCATTGTTGCGTTGGCTAGGATTTGCGACACGAAAGAGTATTTTTTCCCCCTTTCTTGGGTGTGCATATTGACCTTTATTTAATCAGCTCTTTAAGATGACCCTTTCAAGACAGAAACTGTAAGTTATTGTAATTATTTTTTGACTCTCTAAACTGTTCAAAAGAGAATATCCCGGCTCAAAGACCTCATAAGACAAGGATCTTTCCATGATTTTATCCGGTAAAGAAATAAGCAACAGAATCGATCATGATATCATTATCAATCCTTTTAATTCAGAGCGATTGAATCCTAATAGTTATAATTTATCGTTGCATAATGAATTAGTCGTTTACGATGAAGATGTGCTCGACATGAAGAAAGATAATGCTCATCGGTCCTTAGTTATTCCCCCTGAAGGCCTGGTTCTTGAACCCCAGCGTCTGTATTTGGGGCGGACGGTTGAATATACCGAAACAAAGGGACTGGTCCCGATGCTTGAAGGGCGTTCATCTATTGGCCGTCTGGGGCTTTTTGTGCATGTGACGGCTGGTTTTGGTGATGTAGGTTTTAAGGGGTTCTGGACTCTTGAAATATTTTGTGTGCAACCTATTCGTATTTATGCTGGCGTAGAAATTTGTCAAATTTATTATCACTCAATCGATGGCGAGTATGACAATTATACGAGTGGAAAATATCAGGATAATAGCGGCATTCAAACTAGCTTGCTGTACCGGGATTATCTTTAAGATAAACTACTGTTCTGACTTTTGTGGGGTGCGGAGAAAAAGAGTTGACTAATTCCTTTGGGATGTAAGATAACGAATAATATTCCACGTTGAGTAACGGTATTTTACGTGACTTTTATTGTATCGTTCAAAGGAGAGATGGTTATGAGTTCTATTCCGCACTATGTTGCTGTGCCGTGTCGTTGTGGCGGGCAAGCTAAAGTATTTGGACCGAGTAGTTTTGCGCCAGCAAGTCATTGGGGCATTTATTGCGCTAAGGACAATTGTGAAAAAATGACAGTTGCTGACTGTTTGGATGCAGCGATTGAAAAGTGGAACGAAGAGCAGTCTATAGAGGCTGTTGCTTTGTAACTCGTTTTCATCCCGAAACGGCCCTTTTCCGCCGTGGCTGTGTCAATCTGCGGGCTTGCTTGTGCGACGTAAAGTACTACGTCTTAAGCGCAAGCCCTTGATTTCCTTGCCACAGCGAAAAATTGCTCGTTTCCAATCTGAAAACTTTAAAGTTTCAATTTAGAGTTTCTGGATGGAAACTAACTACAGTTACTTGGTTTTTATTCTGTTTACCATTCAGGCAGCCTTCGGGCTGCTTTTTTTATTTTTCAATTTCCCGATCTTTTTATGTGCTAATTATCGTGTTATTCTGCTGATATCGCTAACGATCTAATAATTATTCTAAGATTGGAATTAAGCTAATGCATATAGATAAAACACCCCCCAAAACAATTTTTCTTGCTGACTATACCAGTCCGGCATATTTGGTCGATTCGATTTCTCTTGATTTTCAACTTCATGAAACGGCTACTCAGGTCACCTCTACAGTTAATTATTATCTGAATCCGGATAGAGATGGTGCTGGTGAGGCTCTGATTCTTTACGGAAATAATTTATATCTTGATGCGCTTGCCATTGATGGCGAACCATTGACTAATGATCGCTATGTTGTCGGGGATGGCCAACTAGAAATTCCCGTGGTTCCCGATTCGTTTGAATTGACTCTGACTACCGTGATCGATCCGCAGAATAATACCGCCCTTGAGGGGTTGTACCTTTCTAACGGTAATTTTTGTACCCAGTGCGAGCCTGAGGGGTTTCGGAAAATTACCTATTACCCTGACCGACCTGATGTGTTGGCTAAATATAAGGTTCGTATCGAGGCAGAAGAAACCTATCCGGTATTGTTGAGCAATGGCAATCTCATAGATAGTGGTAAAACAGAAAATGGTCGTCATTATGCGATTTGGGAAGATCCCTTTCGCAAGCCAAGCTATTTGTTTGCTTTAGTTGCCGGAGACCTCGTCTGTCTGGAAGATCATTACCGTACCCTGTCTGGTCGCGACGTTTTGTTGCAGATTTATGTTGAGGCACGCAATCGAGACTACTGTGACCATGCAATGCGTTCATTGCAAAAATCGATGCACTGGGATGAAGAGGTCTTTGGTCTTGAATATGATCTGGATCGCTACATGATCGTTGCTGTTGATGATTTTAATATGGGGGCGATGGAAAATAAGGGGCTTAATGTATTTAACTCAAAGTATGTTTTGGCTCATGCCGAGACTGCTACTGACGCCGATTTTCTTGGCGTTGAATCGGTTATTGGCCACGAATACTTTCATAACTGGACCGGTAACCGGGTGACTTGTCGGGATTGGTTTCAATTAAGTTTAAAAGAGGGGCTGACCGTATTCCGGGACCAGGAGTTTTCGGCTGACTTAAATTCAGCCGCGGTCAAACGCATCGATGATGTGCGGGTTTTAAGGCAATTTCAGTTCCCCGAAGATGGAGGCCCGATGGCTCATCCCATCAGACCGTCTTCCTATGTTGAGATAAATAATTTCTATACGACGACGATTTACAATAAGGGGGCCGAAGTTATTCGGATGATGCGTACCCTTTTAGGTCGTGAGAAATTTATTTCTGGAGTACAGAGCTACTTGAAGAAACATGATGGCGAGGCTGCTACCTGCGATGATTTTGTCGCTGCCATGGAAGCTGCTGGTGGAATTGATCTGAGTCAATTTAAAAATTGGTATCATCAGGCAGGAACTCCTCAAATCGAATACCAGGAACAGTACGATTCTGATGCTAAGACCTTTACTTTGAAATTGACACAGTCTTGTAAGGAAACTCCCGGACAAGCAAACAAGGCTCCATTTCATTTGCCTGTGGTTGTTGGTCTACTTGATGGTCAAGGGAGTGATCTTCCCCTGCAGTTAGCTGGTGAGGCTAGTCCTGGCGGAACGACACGAACTTTAGAATTAAAAAAAGTCTCACAGGATTTTGTTTTTGAGAATATTGCCGAGCGGCCAATCGTCTCACTACTGCGCGGTTTTTCTGCTCCGGTTACGTTGAAGGCTGATACCAGTGACGCAGATCTGGCTTTTCGTCTTGCACACGATAGTGATGAATTTAATCGTTGGGAGGCAGGGCAACAATTAGCGTTGCGAGAATTGCTTAAGCATTATGAAACCATCAGCAGTCAGCCCGGTAGTTTTGCATTAAGTGATATTTATAAACAAGCGTGGGCTTCTGCGTTGGCTGATAAGAATGCCGATAACAGTTTGTTAACTCAGTTGCTCAGTCTGCCAAGCGAACAATATCTTGCTGATCAGGTTGATGGTGTTGATCCTGAGCGAATCTTTCAGGTCAGACATAGGGCACGCCTTAGTTTAGCGACTGAAAATAAGACTTTACTCCAACAGCGTTATCTTGCTGCTCAGGATGCGGGTGAATATTCCATCACTCCTGCAGCTATGGGGAAGCGTAGTCTGGCTAACTTCTGCCTTGCTCAGCTTATGTTGATTAATGATAAGGACGGTGAAGACATGTGCCAGAAGCAGTACCAACAAGCAACCAATATGACAGACCGTCTGGCCGCTTTTTCTGCTCTGGTCAATAGCAGTGCCGATTCACGGCAAGATGTCATCGCTGATTTTTATCAACAGTGGCATTCTCACCCTCTCTTGCTTGATAAATGGTTTTCGTTGCAGTCTTTGGCGCAGACGGATAGCGTCTTTACCGATGTTCAGGCATTACTGTCTCATCCTAAGTTCTCCTATGCCAATCCAAATCGTGTGCGGTCATTGATCAGTGCCTTCAGTCAGAATCAGCGTGCATTTCATCGGGCTGATGGCGCTGGCTACAAGTGGTTGGCTGATCAAATTTTGCTGATTGATGCACGTAATGCTCAGTTAGCTGCGCGTCTGGCTGGACCGTTTACCCGTTGGAAGCGTCTGGAAAAAGGGCGGCAGGAATTAATGAAGGCTGAGCTTGAGCGCCTAGCTTCGGCAACCTTATCAAAAGACCTTTATGAAATTGTTACCAAGAGTTTGCAGTAATGGAGTGTCGTGAGTCGAAAATGTTTACAATTATTGGTTGTGGCGATATTGGCCAACGCGTAGGTAAGGCTCTTCTGGCTCAAAATCATGATGTAAGTGTGACCAGTCATTTCGATGAAGGTCGGGCTGCACTTGAGGATGTTGGTTTTAAAGTTATTGTTGCTAATTTTGACTACCAGGATGATATCCCTGATTTTTCTATCCATAGTCACCGTGTGTTCTATTTTCTCCCTCCGCAGGGAGGGGGAAACAGTGATTATCGAATGCTTAACTTCTGTCGCCGGATCAATGCTCAAAATTGTCCGGAAAAAATTGTCTATATCAGTACCAGTGGCGTTTATGGTGATTGCGGTGATGATCTGGTTACCGAAGAGACACCTGTTAATCCTCAAACCAGTCGGGCGAAGAGAAGAGTCAGTGCCGAAACTCAATTACGTGAATGTGCTGAGCGCTTTGGGTTTGATCTGATCATCCTGCGCGTGACGGGAATCTATGGCCCGGGTCGGTTACCCATTGCTCAATTGACGAAAGGTCACCAGGTGTTGCGCCAGGCTGATTCACCACGGACAAATCGTATCCATAGCCTGGACCTTGTACGTATTTGTGTTGCGGCTATGGAGCGGGGTGAAAATGGTGACATCTTTAATGTTTGTGATGGGCAAGAAAGTAGTATGAGCGAATATTTTATGACTGTTGCAAAGCGTTTTGATTTGCCCTTGCCAAAAGAATTAAGCCGTGAAGAAGCGGAGCAGGTGATGAATCCGCTAACCCTGTCTTTTTTGAAAGAATCCCGCAAAATGACGAATAAAAAGTTGCTCGATAAGTTAGCTGTTGAATTGCTTTATCCGACCTTGTCTGAAGGCCTGGAAGCGTGTGAGGTGACGTTATGATGCGTCGTGTCGGGGGACAGATTGTGAAACCTGTGGCCGGTTTCGCCCAGGGCTTTAGTTATCCTGTCCGCGCGTTAAAAATGTTTTCTGAAAAACCGGGGTTGATTAAGTTTTTATTGGTCCCTTTTTTTATCAATCTTATTGTTTTTTCACTTACTGTGTACTTTGGACTCGATCTTTTTGACCACATGCTCGAGACGTACGCACCAACGTCCGATGTCTGGTATGGCGCTGTCCTCTATTATCTTGCCTGGACTTTAGCGACAATTTTAACTACGATTGCTGTTTTTTTTACCTTTACGGTGGTTGGCAATCTCATCGCTTCTCCTTTTAATGAGCTTTTATCTGAAAGAGCTGAGGCGATGCGTAAAGGGGAGGAGCAAGGTGAACCTTTCCGATTGAGGAAATTTATCTCTGAGTCATGGTTTGCTATTGTCGTTGAGTTAAAGAAAATGGCTATTTTTATCGGTTGTATGTTGATTCTACTCATGATCAACTTTATACCGGGTATCGGCTCAATGCTTTATGCTGTTCTGGCTCCGCTGCTGACATTGTTCTTTTTAGTCGTTGAGTATATGGCATTTGTTCTGATGCGAAAACAGATGACTTTTGCCCAGCAGCGAAGCTATATCTTTCAGCATCCGGTTTTAATGTTTGGTTTCGCCTGTAGTTTGTTCTGTCTGCTGGCCATACCATTTGTTCAGTTTTTCTGCATTCCCCTTGCGGTAGTTGGCGCTACCCTTGTGTGGTGTGACTTTCCACCCCGGTAACCAAAGCCGGGGTATTTAACAATTTGTTTTGAAGGGGGGGGACTGGTTTCAGGTCAATAATCGATGGTTGCTGTTAATCATAATCTACGATAAACTGTGCTTTATCGCGTTATGTTATTTTTTTATTGTTCAGAAATGTAGGGAGATTGTTATCCAATGAGCGAACCGGGCAAAACAAAATTTCAGATAGATTTGCGTCGTCATCTGCGTGAAAATTATGTTCATGAAAATCTTATTCATCTGATTTGCGAGATTGCTGAAGCTTCGAAGTATATTATCAATTCTATTCGTACTGGTGACCTGGGTGTTGCTGGTACTTCAAATCTTTATGGCGAAGAGCAACTTGCTCTTGATGTTTTGGCTGACCGGATTTTGCGTAAACGACTTGACCATTCCAGGGTCGTTGCCAATATGATGTCAGAGGAGATGGATGAAATTATTCCCATATCTCCTGATTGTGACGGGAAATATTCTGTTGCTTTTGATCCTCTCGACGGCTCATCTCTGGTCGATGTTAATCTTGCCGTTGGTACGATCGTTTCGATTTATGAAGGGTGTGATCTGCTGCAGACGGGTAGAAATCAGGCGGCGGCTATCTATATTCTGTACGGACCTCGTACGACTCTGGTGTATAGCGTCGGTAAGGGCGTTCATGAGTTCGGTATGAATAATCTGATGGAATACACCTTGTTGCGCGAAAATATTCAGCTTGAGCCGGAGGGTAATTTATATTCTCCTGGTGGCATGCGTAACCTGTATACCCCGGGTGTAGAATCTTTTGTGTCGACATTGGAAAAACGGGGTGTCAAGTTACGTTACAGCGGTGGTTTTGTCCCGGACATTAATCAAGTGTTGTTAAAAGGTAAGGGGATCTTTTTCTATCCTCATTTACAAAATAAACCAAAAGGCAAGTTGCGCTTGTTATTTGAACTGAATCCCATGGCCTTCCTTATTGAGCAGGCTGGTGGTGCTGCGTCTAACGGATTCATGCCCATTCTTGATCTTCAGCCTGAAGAAATTCATGAACGCTCACCGGTTTTTATCGGCTGCAAAAAGGACGTTCAAATGGCTGAAGAATTTATCTACAAATATGAACGGCAAGAAGCCGCGGAAGAGAAAACAAAAGCTGAAGTTGATGAAGCTGTAACGGCTTAATTGTGGTTTAAAGAGCTGACCTGAACGGGGTCAGCTCTTTGTTTAGATATATGCTGACTTAACCTGGGGGGGGATTGTGCAGCTGATCAATGTCGTTTTGCTGGCAATCCTGTTTGGATTGGGCTCAGCTCCTTTCTTTGCGTTGCCTTTTTCTTTTTTTCTTGGTGGAGTTGTTGCGAGTTTTGCAGCGCTTTTTCTAGTTAAAAAATATTGTTTAGTTAAATCGCTCCTGTGCTTTTCGTTCTGTGCTTTTCTTGCTAATGTTTGCTATCCCACGCTTTTTCACTATTCTCAAAATATCGATTTTCTTGCTGGCATTACAACTAAGGTCGCTTGGCAGGGGGATATTCGTAACGTTGAGTATCGGGCTGATGGACGCTGCTCTTTAGATGTTGGGTTACAGCAGGTAGAAATTCCGAAGACTGATTTCGAGCTGAGCGATAGCATTGGCGTACGCCTTTATGTCCAGGATTGTGCTAATCATCCATTTCTCCCCGGTGAGCGGATTGCGCTCGCCAGCCGTTTTCGAAAACCACGCCTTTTCGGGACTCCCGGGGAGTTTCATTGGCCAAGATATCTTCTAAGTCAAAATACCTACCTGATGTCGTGGGTTAAAAATAGTGGCCAAATTAAACTTGTTCAGCCGGCTGAAGTGAGACCTTCAAATTATCTTATTGATTTAAAGTATCGTGTTGCTGGTTTTCTCGGTCAGCATTTTTCCGCTTCTAAAACGATGCTTTTACGAGCTTTGATTTTAGGAGAAGGGAAAGTTATTAGCTCTGATGTGCGTAGTATCTTGGGACACACAGGAATTAGTCATCTGTTTGCAATTTCAGGGCTCCATGTTGGTCTTGTTGGGTTTTTCTTGTATGTCTGTTTTCTTCGCCTCTGGAAAAAATGGCCTGAATTATCCTTTTATCAGCCTCCTCAGCGTGTTTTGCCTGTTTTGATTGCCCCTTTTCTACTAGGCTTTCTGATTTTTACCGGGGGTGCGATTGCAACTCAGCGTGCTTTTTGGCTGGCATTGCTTGTTGCGTTGATGCTCATGTGTCGCATTCATATAAACAGGTTGCAGTTGATCGCTTCAGTTGCAACACTGTTTTTGCTCAGCAATCCATTATTGTTATGGAATGCGAGCTGGCAACTCTCTTTTTTGGGAACAGCGGGGATTCTCTATTTTGCTCCTGCTCTTTGTCATATTTCCAGTAACAAGTTTTTCGGCTATTTCCTCCAATTGCTAGGCGTCTCAGTTATTGCTTTTGTCGCAACTTTACCTGCGGTTATTGCTAATTTTCATACCTTTGCTCCATTTGGTATCCTGGTTAACGTGGTGGCTGTTCCTTTAGTGACGTTACTGGCCTTACCTGTTGGAATGCTTGGGGTTGTGTGCTTTTCATTTTTTCCTGTTATAGCTATTGGATGCTTTTGGTTGAGTGGTTTAGTTCTTGAAATGACGGTTGCTTTTTGCCGCTGGTTTAATAATTTTGAGCTTCTTTCTGGTAAATTTTTGTTTTTGTCCCGGCCTCAACTGCTTGCTGTCTGTCTGGTTCTTTGTGCTCTTATTTTATTAATGCAGTGGCAGAAAAAGAAGTTACGTTACCTTGCTGTCGTGTTTATCTTTGTCGCACTACTGGTCTGGCCTCTAAATGAGAGTCGTCCGACAGGCCCTGCGATAACATTGATCAGTGTCGGTCAGGGAGATGCTATTCTGTTGCAGTCTGGTCAGGGTAAAGCAGTTTTGGTTGACGGGGGAGGTTTGTACAGCGATACCTTTGACGTTGGAGAGCGATTGGTTGCTCCAGCTTTGGGAGTGTTAGGTGTCGATTCTCTTGAAGCTGTCATATTGACCCATGATCATCCCGACCACCGCAAAGGTCTTCCCTTTGTGCTTGCCAATTTTCCTGTAAAATCATTTTATGCGAGCCAGTCAAGGATCGATTTACATCCAAGCTTAGCAAAAACTCTGCAAGCTAAATCAATTCCATTGGTCAATCCTCCTGTTGGGTGGAGTACTCTTCAGTTTGGCGATACCTTGATCAAAATCTTTCGGCAAAGAGATCTTGGCCTTTCTGAAAATGATGCGTCATTGGTTTTGAAATGGGAGCTTGGCTCTGCTGGAAACGTTCTTTTAACTGGAGATCTGGAATCAAGAGGCGTTGTGAATTTGTTAGCTGAATCTCCTGGACAGGTTGCTATATTGAAGCTACCTCATCATGGCAGTCGTTTTTCCAATATTGAACAACTGGTCGATATGACGAAGCCTGAAATCTGCATGGTATCGTCAGGGTATAATAATCGTTATCGTTTACCTGCTCAGTCAGTGGTTGATAATTTGAAGAACAGGCACATTCATTTACTGCGTACTGATCATGATGGTACCGTCAGGGCCAGGTGGGAAGAAGGTACCTGGATTGCTGAATCTTGGGTAAATGGCCTTTTTCGTTGACATGATAAAGCAAAAAATGAAAAAATAGCGGTCATTAATTATAGGGATCTTATGACTGCTAGCCAATCACATATTCTCATCGTTGATGATGAGCCTTTTTTTCGTAATCTCTATGCGGATTTACTTCGTCAGGACCATTATGTTTTAACCCTTTGTGATAGTGGTGAAGAGGCCATCCAGCTCCTTGGAAAAAAGTCCTTTGATTTAGTTCTGACTGACATGGTTATGCCTGGGAAGGATGGGCTGGATATTCTCCGCGTCGCGCGAGCCGCTCCCGATCCTGCTGATGTTATTCTGGTGACCGGTCATGCGAGTCTTGAGTCTGCCGTAGATGCACTCAGAAACGGTGCTCGTGACTATCTTGTTAAACCTTTTGATCCGGTTGAATTGCAGCACATCGTCTGTAATAGTCTTGAGCAGCGGAAGCTTCTGGCCGAAAACGATAAATTGCGTCGCCAGGTACAGCTATTTCTGGGTGCGCAATCATTGTCGTCCCTGCTTGAATTTGATGCCTTACTACCTCAGGCCATGGCTATTCTAATGCGCCAGACGGTCGCTTCTATTGGCATTGCATATACCTGTTCAAAAGAAGAAGAGATCACTCTGTTTGTAAATGAAGGCCTTTCTGAGCCCGAGGTAAACCGTATTAAGCCATTATTACGCTTGAAATGTGCCGAAACATTACATTCCTGCGCTAGAGCTGCCGGAGATCTTTTCCGGTTAAAAAAAATTGATTTTGACAGCCAGGAGTTCTGGATGCTGTCTTTTTGTGATGAAAACGATCTTACCGTTATGATGTTATTGGGCGGGATTAAAAATGAATCCTCTATAGAGCTAAATTCCCCTGATTTGCGTTATTTATGTGACCAGGTTCTGTTGGGTGTTCAAAACGCATCCCGCTACCAAAAAGCTCAACAGCTCATGTACACGGACGATTTAACGGGACTCTATAATCATCGTTATATGCAAGTTGCTCTAAGTCAGGAAATGAAACGATCGCAACGTTATGGCCTGATGTTTTCGTTATTATTTCTTGATCTTGATCATTTTAAGAATATTAATGATACTCACGGTCATTTGGCCGGGAGTGCCGCTTTAAAAGAGGTTGGCGGTCTGTTGCGCGCCAGCGTGCGTAGTGTTGATACCTTATTTCGCTATGGTGGTGATGAATTTGCAGTTTTGCTGGTTGAGGCAGATGCTGACGGAGCGCGCTGCGTAGCAGAACGAATTCGTAGGGCGATTGAGGGCCACACCTTTCTTGACGATGAGGGAACCCCCAGTTTTATGACTGTTACGGCTGGTTTTGCAACTTTCCCGGTTGATGCTAAAGATTATAAGCAACTTCTTCATCTGGCAGATAAAGCCATGTACTCTGGTAAACAAACACGTAATATTACCCGTGGTTTAGCTGATCTTTCCTGATCAAAATAAACTTATCATTTCTCAACAGTTTTTTTCTCCTGTGCGCAAATCCAAAAAAAATAATTAATATGTGTAAGACTCTCTTTGCGAAGACAGTAAAATAGGGTATGTTTTAAGGCTTGCGCTACTGCGGGACAGCCTGTTAAAAACTGCTTCTGTTTGCAAGTTGTCCGATGCTGACCTGATTAATGATTTTGACAAAAGAGGATAGGAACATTGAGTATCGCCGCTATTAAAGGAATGAATGATATTTTGCCAGCAGATGTTGCGGTCTGGCAATTTCTCGAACAATCTGCTCGTGAAGTTTTTGGGACTTATGGTTTTTCAGAAATCAGAACCCCTGTGCCTGAAAAAACCGAATTGTTTTGTCGTTCTATCGGTGAGACTACAGATATTGTCGAGAAAGAGATGTATACTTTTAATGATAAAAGTAGCAACTCATTGACTCTGCGACCAGAGGGAACTGCGCCTGTCATGCGGGCATTTATTCAGAATCGCCTTCATGCTCTGGATCCTGTGACCAAGCTTTTTTATCTGGGGCCAATGTTTCGTTATGAGCGACCACAAAAAGGTCGTTATCGCCAGTTCCATCAGCTTGGTGTCGAGGTTCTTGGTGTTGAAGATGCTAAGATTGATGCTCAGGTTCTGGCTATGCTGCATCAGTATTTCACGACCATTGGTATTTCTTCTGTCAGTTTGCAGGTTAACTCGCTAGGTTGTCCAGAGTGTCGCCCCCAGTATCGTGAGCAACTGATTGCGTATCTTCAAAGTCGTCTGGACTGTTTGTGCGGCGATTGTCAGCGGCGTTATATCAATAATCCTTTACGTGTTCTTGACTGCAAGGTTCCTGGTTGTAAGGAAGCTACAGTTGATGCGCCTAATGTTGTTGATCATTTGTGTGGGCACTGCGATGAGCATTTTACTCAAGTGAAACAGTATCTTGATGCTTTAGTTATTCCATATGAAGTAAATCCCCGTATGGTACGCGGCCTCGATTATTATGTTCGTACCACCTTTGAATTGGTTACTGACCAGCTTGGATCGCAAAGCGCGGTTGCTGCCGGTGGTCGATATGATGGTTTGGTAGAAAATCTAGGTGGTCCGGCATTGCCTGGTATCGGATTTGCTATCGGTATGGAGCGACTGGTGTTGCTTAAAGGAGAAGAGGGGATTAATTCGCGGGTCCCCCAATTGTTTATCGCTGCTTTAGGGGATGCTGCTGCCGATAAAGCTTTTGTTCTTATGTCGCAACTGCAGGCTGCTGGTGTTTATGCCGAAATGGATTATCAGGGTAAAAGTCTTAAATCCCAGATGCGCAGAGCCAATAAATTACAGGCCGAGAATACTATTGTTCTGGGAGACGAAGAAATTGAGTCAGGACATGCTAAATTAAAAAGAATGGTCGATGGAAATGAAAGCGAAGTCTCATTAGCTGCTCTTGTCGACCTGTTAACATCAAATAATAGCTAGTTACCTTTTTCACTGTTGCTGCTCCCAGAGGGAGAGCCATATACTTTCAATGTTGCCGCGAGGCACGAGATAAGAGTCGGAGGAACGTCTTGAACGACAAACTTGGTGATTGGAAACGAACTCATCGCTGTGGAGAACTGACGGCTGCACAAATTGGCCAGGAAGTTTGTGTCATGGGGTGGGTACAAAGACGCCGTGACCATGGAGGATTAATCTTTATTGATTTACGCGACCGCGAGGGCATTGTCCAACTTGCTCTAGATCCCGATCGCGATATGGAATCACATAAGAAGGCCGAGCTGGTTCGTAATGAATTTGTTCTGGCTGCACGCGGAACTGTCTCTGCGCGCCCGGAAGGAACCGTTAATCCTAAAATGAAGACCGGAGAGGTTGAGATTGAAATCAGTGAATTGCTGACTCTTAATTCTTCTGAAACCACTCCTTTTATGCTTGATGAATATACTGACGTTGCTGAAAATATTCGCTTAAAGTATCGCTTTTTAGATCTACGTCGGCCAGCATTGCAAAATAACCTGATGATGCGTCACCTGGTTGCTAAAACCGTGCGTAATTATTTGGACGGGGAGGGCTTTATCGAGGTTGAAACTCCGGTTTTGACTAAAAGTACCCCTGAGGGTGCCCGGGACTACCTGGTGCCAAGTCGTGTTAATGTTGGCAAATTTTATGCGTTGCCGCAATCTCCACAGTTGTTTAAGCAGCTGTTGATGGTGGCAGGGTTTGATCGCTATTTTCAGATCGTTAAGTGTTTCCGTGATGAGGACTTACGCGCTGACCGACAGCCTGAGTTTACTCAGATTGACTGCGAGTTGAGCTTTGTTAGCCGTGATGACGTTATCGGCATTATGGAAGGATTGGTTGCTAAAGTCTTTAAGGCTGCTATTGGCGTCGATGTTGAGTTGCCGATGGCGCGCTTGACTTATCAGGAAGCTATGGATCGCTTCGGGGTTGACAATCCTGATATGCGTTTTGACCTTGAATTGATTAATATTACTGACCTGGTTGCAGGGTCTCAATTTAAGGTTTTTGCTGATGTGGCTGCTAAGAATGGATTGGTTAAGGCGGTTAATGCAAAGGGGTGTGCTACTTTCTCACGTAAGGATCTTGATGACCTGACTGAGTTTGTTAAAATCTACGGCGCTAAAGGGCTGGCATGGGTTAAGGTTACTGAAGATGGCTGGCAGTCACCGATTGCCAAATTCTTTACCGCTGACGAGCTTGCTGCCTTAAATGAGCGTTTAGGTGCTGAGGTCGGGGACCTGTTGTTGTTTATGGCTGATACCCCTAAGGTAGCTAATGAGGCTCTGGGGCGTTTGCGCGGTCACCTTGGTCAAAAATTAAGGTTAGCGGATAAGAGTAATTATAAATTTGTCTGGATTACTGATTTTCCGCTGCTGGAATGGGATGAAGAGGAAAAGCGACATGTGGCTGTCCATCACCCGTTCACTGCACCGGTAGAGGAAGATATCCCGCTGCTTGAAACTGAACCAGGAAAGGTTCGTGCTCAGGCCTACGATCTGGTCTTAAATGGATCTGAGGTTGGTGGTGGTAGTATCCGTATTCACGATCAGTCAGTTCAGTCTAAAATGTTTGAATTGCTTGGCATTGGTGAAGAAGAAGCTCGTGATAAGTTCGGCTTTCTTCTTGATGCTTTAAGCTTCGGGGCTCCACCTCATGGTGGTATTGCTTTTGGTCTTGATCGTTTGATGATGATTTTGACCGCAGCAGACTCTATTCGCGATGTTATTGCTTTCCCGAAAACTCAAAAGGCGACCTGTTTACTGTCTGAGGCGCCGAATGAGGTTGCGGAAAAGCAGTTACGCGAGTTGGGAATTCGTTTGCGCAGTAAACAAAGCTAATTCTCTGCTTGTGTAAGCGAGATACGCTGATGAAAATGCCGCAGATGTTGACTCGTCTGTTATTGGTTATTGTCACGCTGGTCCTGCTCGGTGGCTGTGTTCAGCCACCGAGTATACGACTGGAAGAGGTGAGAAATATTGTTGCTCATGCCTATGCTTCAGGGGCGGCTGAGTTTGCACCTGGAGAATATCAACTTTCAAGTAGTGCATTGCAGGCGGCTGAGCAACAGATAAAGAATAAAAACTATCGTGAGGCTCAGCGCACCTTGGAGCTTGCGCAGCGCTATTCGGCTGAGGCATTGAGCCTGACTATTGAAATTAAACGGCAATTAGCCGAAGAGCAAGCTCTTGTTACCAAGCAGAAGCGTTTGGAACAGCTCGAAATTGAAAAAAAGAAACAGCGTGAACTGGAAGAGCAGCAACGCTTAGCGAGAGAATTGCGCCTTAAGCAGGAGCAAGAGGCTAAGCGTAGAAAAGAGTTGCTGAAAAAGAAACAAGAACGCCAGGCTGCTGTAACCGTTACCCTGAAAGAAAAGGTTCCGGTTCCTGCGCCACCACAATTAAAAGCAGAAATTCAGGTTCAGGCAGGAGAGAGCCTTGCTGATATAGCTGCGCGGGATGATGTCTATGATGATGCTGATTTATGGCCTTTGATATACAAGGCCAATCGGGATCAGATAAAAGATCCGCGCGAGATTTTTGTCGGTCAGAACCTTGTTATTCCACGTGATAAAACTCATGCGGAAATTGATGCTGCAAGGCAGGAAGCACAGGCCTTGAATCTGTTTTGATTTAAGGTTCTGTGAGCCTGTTTCCTTTTTATGAGAATTGTTAAACGGAGAAGCTTTTTTATTTTTTGACAAACTCTCACCATTCTTTATTGTTATGTTATTTTTTTATTGATAACAATGTCTTAGCTCGTTTTTTTTGATTTGTGTGATTATAATTTATTTGATGCTGAATGGGTCTTGACACTCATATCCTGTTTGTATACTGTATACAGTGATTTGAGGTTTTTTTAACGTTGTTGTAACATCGTTTGAAAAGCTTTAAGTGTTATGACGATTAGTGGCTTTTGTATTGATCGTATATCTGGAGAGATAATTAGGTCGTCGTATTTGGAGAAAGTAAAACACTAAGGAGAAGAAAAAAGATGTCATCAAAGATTATCTGGACAGAAATTGACGAGGCGCCAGCACTCGCAACTTACGCATTCCTTCCTGTAGTTCAGGCCTTCACTAAAGGTTCTGATATTGAGGTAGAGACAAAGGATATTTCACTGTCCGGAAGGATTATTTCGCTTTTCCCAGAAAGATTGACTGAGGAGCAAAAAGTTGCTGACTATCTTGGTGAATTAGGCGAATTGGTCACGAAACCTGAAGCTAATGTCGTAAAATTGCCAAATATCAGTGCTTCTATTCCTCAGCTTCAAGCTGCTATTAAGGAACTTCAGGCTAAAGGGTACGATATTCCTAGCTATCCCGAAGAAGCTAAAACTGAAGACGAGAAAGCTTTGCAGGCACGGTTTGCTAAAGTTTTGGGTTCTGCTGTTAACCCTGTTCTACGTGAAGGTAACTCTGACCGTCGTGCTGCTGCATCAGTTAAGGCTTTTGCTCAGAAAAATCCCCATCGTATGATGAAAGCATGGCCTGAAAAATCCGAGTGTCGTGTTGCTCACATGACTGAAGGCGATTTTTACGCTTCTGAAAAATCAGTCACCATGGCTGCTGCCGATACCGTTAAAATTGAATTCGTCGGCGCTGATGGTACTCAGGTATTGAAAGAGTCCTTACCTCTGCTGGCTGGTGAAGTTCTTGACAGTAGTGTCATGAATGTTGCTGCTTTGCGGAAATTCTATGCTGACACTGCCGCTGAAGCTAAAGAGAAGGGTGTTCTTCTTTCTCTGCACTTAAAAGCAACCATGATGAAGGTCTCTGACCCTATCATGTTCGGTCATGCTGTTTCTGTATTCTTTAAGGGCGCTCTTGAAAAGCACGCTGCTACTCTGGCTGAAATTGGTGCTAATCCAAACTTGGGTCTCGGTGATATCCTTGGTAAGTTGGATAAGCTGCCTGCTGACAAAAAAGCTGAAATCGAAGCAGACATCAACGCATGCTATGCTGATCAGCCTGCTCTCGCTATGGTTGATTCCCGTAATAACATTACTAATCTCCATGTTCCGAATGACGTTATCATTGATGCTTCTATGCCTAACGTTGTGCGCGACGGTGGTAAGATGTGGAATTTGCAGGATGAGCTTCAGGATACTATTGCTATGGTTCCTGATCGTTGTTATGCAACTATGTATGGTGAGATCATTGAGGATGCCAAACGCAATGGTCAGTTTGATCCTTCCACTATGGGTAGCGTTGCCAATGTTGGTTTGATGGCTAAAAAGGCTGAAGAATACGGCTCCCATGATAAAACTTTCATGGCTCCTGCTGAAGGTGTTATCCGCGTTGTCAGCTCTGCTGGTGAAACTCTGCTCGAGCAAAAAGTCGAAAAAGGTGATATCTTCCGTGCGTGCCAGACTAAAGATGTTTCCATTAAAGACTGGGTTAAGCTTGCTGTAAACAGATCTAAGGCTTCTGGTGAGCCTGTCGTTTTCTGGCTTGATGAAAATCGTGGTCATGATGCTGAATTGATCAAAAAGGTTAACGCATACCTGCCTGAATTTGATACTGCTGGTTGCGAGATTAAGATCTTACCTCCAGTTGAGGCAATGAAATTTTCTCTTGAGCGGATTCGCAAAGGGTTAAATACTATTTCAGCAACCGGTAATGTTCTGCGTGATTACCTGACTGACCTGTTCCCAATCCTTGAGCTTGGAACGAGTGCTCGTATGCTCTCTATTGTTCCTCTGCTTGCAGGTGGTGGTTTGTTCGAAACTGGTGCTGGTGGTTCCGCTCCTAAGCACGTTCAGCAGTTCCTGAAAGAAGGTCACCTGCGTTGGGATTCTCTCGGTGAGTATTGTGCTTTGGTTCCTTCTTTGGAAATGATTGCAGCCAATGCTGATAATGCTAAGGCTACTGTTTTGGCTAAATCTCTGGATGCTGGTATTGGTCAGTATCTTGAAAATCAAAAATTGCCTTCACGTAAGGTTAATGAAATTGACAACCGCGGTAGTAGCTTCTACTTAGCTCTTTACTGGGCTCAAGCTCTTGCTGCTCAGAGTGAAGATGCTGAGTTGAAAGCTAAGTTCGAGCCAGTAGCTAAGGCTCTTACTGAAAATGCAGAAAAGATTGACGCTGAACTGATCGCAGCTCAGGGCAATCCAGTGGATGTTGGTGGATACTTCCGCCCAGATCCAGTAAAAGCAAGTCAAGCAATGCGTCCTAGTGCAACCTTTAACGCAATTATTGACGCAATGTAACAAACAGTGGCTCGGTGTCCTTTGGATGCCGAGCCATAAATTTATTAACTTATAAGGAGAGAAAAAATGGCTAGACCCAAAATTGCTCTAATCGGTGGTGGACAGATTGGTGGTGTGCTTGCTCAACTTTGTGCTTTACGCGAGCTTGGTGATGTCGTGCTTTTCGACATTGTTGAAAATATGCCACAAGGAAAAACTCTGGATATAGCCGAAGCATCACCCGTCGATGGTTTTGATGTCAGTTTGTCTGGAACCAACGATTATAAGGATATTGCTGGAGCAGATGTTGTTATTGTAACAGCGGGTCTGCCACGAAAGCCTGGAATGAGCCGTGATGATCTCATTGGTGTCAATTCTAAAATCATGACCAGTGTTGCAGAAGGAATTCGTGATAACGCTCCTGATGCTTTCGTTATTATTATCTCCAATCCTTTGGACGCAATGGTTACCTTGTGTCAAAAAGTTACTGGTTTTCCTGCTGAACGAGTATGTGGTCAGGCTGGTGTTCTTGACTCTGCCCGTTTTGCTAGTTTTATCGCCTGGGAATTAGGCGTATCGGTAAAAGACGTTTCGGCTGTAACCTTAGGTGGCCATGGCGATACAATGGTTCCTCTGGTTCGTTATGCAAGTGTAGCTGGTATTCCAGTTATGGAGCTTCTTGAGCAAAAATATGGTAGTGCTGAGAAGGCTCAAGAAGTAATGACTGCAATGGTTGACAGAACTAAGGTTGCAGGTGGGGAAGTTGTTAAACTGCTCGGTAATGGTAGTGCGTTCTATAGCCCTGCCTCTTCGGCAATTGCAATGGCAGAAGCGGTTCTGAAAGATCAGAAGCGTGTTTTGCCAACCTGCGCAAAGTTAAATGGTGAATACGGTGTTGATGGCTACTATGTTGGTGTTCACTGCGTTCTCGGTGCTGGCGGCGTTGAAAAAATCCTCGAACTCAAGCTTGATGAAACTGAGCAGGCATTAATGGATAACTCTGTTAATGCTGTTAAATCTCTGGTAGATAGCTTAGGTCTTTAATTTATAAAGAGGTTTTGTAGCGTTTTTAATAAGGGCAGATAATTTCTGCCCTTATTAAAAAAAGTACGCATTCAATAATTTACATATTGTAATGCTATGAATATTTGAAAAGATTCTACTCTTTAACATTTATTGCGAAAAATGGTTTGGCGTATATTCGCCCCATGTGGTAGGATTTCGCCGTTTTGGTCATGTTAGAGTTCAGGATTTAGTCAATTCCTAATAAAGGAGAAATCATCGATGAGCGCGAAAGCGGAAATAGAAATCATCGAAAGATACTGCAAGGGGTGTAGCATCTGCGTAGAGTTTTGCCCCACAAAAGTACTTGAGATGGATGCATTTGTTGTCAAGGTCGCTAATGCTGATGCATGTATTGCCTGTAATCAGTGTGAATTGCGTTGCCCTGATTTTGCTATCAAAGTGCATAAGCTGTAATTGCTAGAGGAGGTCAGTAAGTGGCTAAAAAAGTAGCGCTATTACAGGGAAATGAGGCCTGTGCCCAAGGTGCAGTCTATGCGGGTTGCCAATTTTTTGGTGGTTATCCTATCACTCCCTCCACAGAAGTTGCCGAAGTTCTTTCTGGAGAACTTCCCAAAGTAGGCGGACATTTTATTCAGATGGAAGACGAGATTGCTGCCATGGCGTCAGTCATTGGTGCATCACTCACCGGAGCTAAGGCTTTGACCGCAACCTCCGGGCCTGGGGTCTCTCTGAAACAGGAATTAATCGGCTATGCCTGCATTGCCGAAGTCCCCTGCGTCATTATTAACGTTATGCGTGGTGGTCCATCAACCGGTATGCCAACTGGTCCTGGTCAGTCTGATGTTATGCAGGCTCGCTGGGGTACCCATGGTGACCATGCTGCCATCGCAGTAGCCCCTGCATCCTGTCAGGAGATTTTCACAGAAACTGTCAGGGCTTTTAATCTGGCTGAAAAGTATCGTATGCCGGTACAGGTTCTGTATGATGAGATCGTTGGTCACATGCGTGAGCGGATTGAATTTCCTGAGCCAGGCGAGCTCGAAGTCATTGATCGCACCGCACCGACCTGCAGTCCGGAAGATTATAAACCTTACGATACGACTGATGGCGATGTTCCGCCATTGGCTGGTTTCGGTTCAGGGTATCGCTTCCATGTCACAGGTTTGAATAAAGCTGCTGATGGTTTCCCAACCACTAAAGCTGAACTTGTTGATTTCGAAGAACGTCGTCAGATTTCTAAAGTCGAGAAGCCTGAAGCACGTGCTGATATCGAATCAAACGAAGAGTATTTATGTGATGATGCTGAAGTCATCGTTCTGGCATATGGTTCATCCTCCCGTTCTGCACGTTACGCTGTTAACGAATTGCGTGAAGCAGGGATTAAGGCTGGTATGTTCCGTCCGATTACTCTCTGGCCTTTTCCTGAAAATCGTGTTGCCGAACTGGGCAAGCAGGTTAAAGCTATGGTCGTACCAGAAATGAACCTCGGTCAAATGATTCTTGAAGTTGAAAGAATTGTTAAAGATACTTGTGTCCTTGCGGGTGTCAACCGAGTTGATGGTGACCCCTTAACCCCGGCTCAGATTATCGCCCAAGTTAAGGAGGTTCTCTAAATGGCTTACGATTACGAAAAATATATCCGTCCAGGTAAACTCCCTCATATCTGGTGCCCAGGCTGTGGCCACGGCATTGTCATGAAGGGGTTGATCCGCGCCATCGATTCTTGTGGTTTGGAAAAAGATAACACTGCACTGGTTTCTGGTATCGGTTGTGCCAGCCGTCTGCCTGGTTACATGGATATGTGTACCTTGCATACCGCTCATGGTCGTGCGGCAGCTTTTGCCACTGGTGTTAAAATGGCTAAACCTGACCTGAATGTTATTGTTTGTGGTGGTGACGGTGATGGTACTGCAATTGGTGGTAACCACTTTATCCATGCCTGCCGCCGTAATATTGATATGACATATATCATTATGAATAACTTCATTTATGGTATGACAGGCGGTCAGTTTTCACCATGTACACCAACAGGTGATAAAGCGTCAACGACACCTTATGGTAACCCTGATCCTGTTTTTGATATCAGTAAGCTTGCTATTGGTGCCGGTGCGACTTTTGTTGCTCGTACCACTGCATTCCATGCTACTCAGATTGATAAACTGATCGCTGAAGGTATCAAACACAAGGGTATGGCTGTTATTGAAGTACTTGATGATTGTCCTACTACCTACGGTCGTCGTAATAAGTTCCGTAGTGTTGTCGATATGATGAAGCGTCTTAAGGAAATGGCAGTTCCGGTTGCAGCTGCAGCGAAAATGACTGAAGAGCAATTGGAAGGTAAAGTTCTTACCGGGGTCCTGCATAAAGAGGACAGACCTGAATACTGCGCCCAATATGCTAAAGTTATTGAGCGTGCTCAGGGCGCCTAAGCCACCTAAAAGGAGACGAGAATCATGAGCGAAAGATATGAACTTCGGTTTTCCGGTGCAGGTGGTCAAGGTTTGATTACTGCCGGAATTATTCTGGCCGAGGCTGCTTCAATTATTGAAGGAAAACATGCTGTACAATCTCAGAGCTATGGACCAGAGGCCCGTGGTGGTGCTTCTAAATCTGAGGTTATTATTGGCGACAGCCCGATTGATTACCCTAAAGCGACCACCGTTGACGCCTGCCTTGCTATGACCCAAGAAGCTGCTGACAAGTATGCTGTTGGTATTAAATCAGGTGGCTTGCTTCTAGTTGATACTGATTTTGTTAAAAATCCACCAAGTGGTGATTTCAAGGTTTATGACCTTGCCATTATGCGTGCTGCTCAGGATGAAATCGGTCGTGCCATTGTTGCTAACGTTATCGCGTTGGGTGCAATGATCGCTTTGACTGATGTCGTTGCACGTGAATCAGGTCTTGAAGCTGTTCTGCGCCGAGTGCCGGAAGCATTCAAAGATCTGAACCAAAAAGCCTATAACCTTGGCTTTGAAAAAGTTAAAGAATTGATGGCTGACTAGATAAATTAAGTATGATATTAATAAAAGGCTCGGTGACTTCACCGGGCCTTTTGTTTTTCCACCACCCTTATTTTATGGAGTAATCAATGAAAAGAGTCTCGCTTTTCTGTTTAGCTTTAGTCCTGATTACTGGGCAGGCTTACGCGGAAAGTAAATTCACTAGCAAGGAACAAGAAGTTGGCTACGCTATTGGTATGAATATTGGTGCCAACATGAAACAGCAGAATTTAGAAGTTGACGCTGAGCAGGTTGCTGCAGGATTAAAGGCTGCCTTCTCAGGCGAGGAAACAGTCATCAGTAGAGAAGAAATGACTGCGATCCTTACGGCTTTTCAGGGGGAAATGCAACAAAAGCAAATGGCTAAAATGGCTCAGGTTGCTGAAGAGAACATGGCTAAAGCTAAAGCATTTTTAACTGAAAATAGTACTAAAGATGGTGTTAAAACAACTGAAAGTGGCCTTCAGTATAAAGTAATAACTGCAGGCGATGGTGCATCTCCTGCGGCAGGATCCACCGTTAAGGTTCACTATACCGGAACTTTAATTGACGGTACTAAGTTTGACAGTTCATATGACCGTGGTGAGCCGGTTACGTTCCCTGTCTCAGGTGTTATTCCTGGCTGGACAGAAGCTCTTACAATGATGAAGGTTGGGGATAAGTGGCAACTGACTATCCCGCCTGAGCTTGCTTATGCTGAACGTGGCGCTCCACCAGCGATCCCACCAAATTCGGCTTTGATCTTTGATGTCGAGTTGTTGGAAGTACAGTAATAGTACCTTTCGCCCTGCAATGATTATTTCTTCTGTTCATTGCAGGGCATTTCTTTTTTAGGCGTGAAGGTTTCTTTGGTAAAAACTGACTTTGGCAAATCAGAACTATACTTATCAGAAATAACATTTCGAACATAATATTCTCCTTTTTCGCTCAATTTCTTTACCCTTTCTATTCTATGAATTCTTGTGACAGAATATGACATTCTTATTCTTTGTAATCTTATAAAACCTCTTTACTCTCTATTTCGACTTAACAATTCACTTATACGACCACTAGCACTTTCTGCTTGTTGACAGGAACAGTTGAATACAGATAAAAGGTGCAACAAAATATTGTTCTGATGATTGACAGAAATTCAGAAAATTGTATACTGTATGCAATTTTCTGATAAATAAAACGTCATTTGTTTTTGTTCTGGAGAGTTAACCTGTTTTAATACGTGTAAACGGAGGAGTTCATGATCGAGAATTATTTAAGGCAAGAGGAAGAACGTCAGGCGCAGGGTATTCCTGCTCTGCCTTTAACCCCCGAACAAACAGCTGAGCTGTGTGAGCTGTTGGTAAATCCACCTGCTGGTAAAGAGGACTTTGTCCTGGAGCTGTTGACCCAAAGGGTATCTCCAGGTGTTGATCCAGCAGCGGAAGTAAAGGCTGCTTTTCTTACCGAAATCGTCACTGGAGCTAAATCTTCTCCTCTGATTACGCCATTAAAAGCTGTCGAAATTCTCGGCACCATGATTGGTGGTTATAATGTTCAGCCGCTGATCGATGCCTTGGATAACGCTGAGCTTGCTGATACTGCTGCTTGTGCACTGTCTGGTCTGACCTATGTTTATGATGCTGCTGATCAGGTTATTGCTAAGTCTGCTTCTAATGCCGCTGCTAAAAAAGTTGTCGAGAGCTGGGCAGCTGCTGATTGGTTTACTTCCAAGTCTGAGATTCCAGAGTCCATTATAGTAAAAGTTTTCAAAGTTGAAGGTGAGATCAATACTGATGACTTTTCTCCTGCTGGTGATGCATGGAGTCGCCCAGATATTCCACTTCATGCTCTTGCTATGGGTAAGACCCGCTTTCCGGGCGGTATTGAAGATATTGCTAAATGGCGTGCCGAAGGGCATCAGGTTGCTTTTGTTGGTGATGTTGTCGGTACCGGTTCTTCACGTAAATCTGCATGTAACAGCGTCTTGTGGCACATTGGTGAAGATATCCCATGTGTTCCTAACAAGCGTCGTGGTGGTGTTATTATCGGTGGCGTTATCGCTCCTATCTTCTTTAATACCGCACAGGATTCAGGTGCTTTGCCACTGCGCATGGATGTTACCAACCTGAACATGGGTGACGTTATTACCATCGATACAGTTAAGGGTGAAGTTAAAAGTGAAAGCGGAGAGGTCCTCTCTACTTTTGAAATTAAGCCAAATACTGTTCCTGATGAATACCGTGCTGGTGGTCGTATTCCACTGATTATTGGTCGCGCTGTTACAACTGCTGCCCGTCAGGCTCTTAGCCTGCCAGAAGCTGATTTCTTTGCCATTCCTGAAAATCCTGTCGCTAAAGAAGATCAGGCTTACAGCCTTGGTCAGAAAATGGTTGGTCGTGCTTGTGGAGTTGACGGTATTTTGCCAGGAACCGCTTGTGAACCAAAAATGACAACGGTTGGTTCCCAGGATACTACCGGTCCAATGACTGCTGATGAGCTTAAAGAACTTGCTTGTCTGAAGTTTCAGTCTCCAATGTTTATGCAGTCTTTCTGTCATACTGCTGCTTACCCTAAGCCAGCTGACGTTAAAATGCATAAAGCCCTCCCTCAGTTCATTGCAGAGCGTGAAGGTGTTGCTCTACGTCCTGGTGATGGTGTTATTCACAGCTGGTTGAACCGTCTGTTAATTCCAGATACTGTCGGTACTGGTGGTGACTCTCACACTCGTTTCCCAATCGGTATCAGTTTTCCTGCCGGTTCTGGTCTGGTTGCTTTTGCTGGTGCTCTTGGCTTTATGCCACTCGATATGCCTGAATCTGTTCTGGTTCGCTTTAAAGGTGAACTGAACGAAGGGATTACCCTGCGTGATGTTGTTAACGCTATTCCTTACTGGGCTATCAAGCAGGACCTTTTGACCGTTCCTAAGAAAAACAAAAAGAATATCTTTAACGGTCGTATCCTCGAGATGGAAGGGTTGCCAAACCTCTCTGTCGAGCAGGCCTTTGAGCTAACTGATGCTGCAGCTGAAAGATCTGCTGCTGCTGCTTGTATCGATCTGTCTGAAGAAACCATCTGTACTTACCTTCGTTCAAACGTTGCGTTGATGGAAAAGATGATTGAAGATGGTTACGAGTATGCCGATACTCTGCGTAAGCGTATTGAAGACGTTAAAGCATGGTTAGCCAAGCCCGAGCTTCTTAAGGCGGACAAGGATGCCGAGTACGCTGCTGTTATCGAAATTGATCTGGCTGAAATCACCGAACCTATCCTGGCCTGTCCAAATGACCCTGACGACGTTAAGTTGTTGTCTGAGATTGCTGGTACCGAAATTCAGGATGTCTTCCTCGGTTCTTGTATGACCAACATTGGCCATTTCCGTGCTGCTGCTGAAATCTGGCGTGGTGAGAAGTTCACTACTGCAGTCCGTGCCTGGGTTTGTCCACCAACCAGAATGGATCAGGATCAGCTGAAATCTGAGGCAGTTTTCTCCGTCTTTGGTGCTAAAGGCGCTCGGATCGAGATTGCTGGTTGTTCTTTGTGTATGGGTAATCAGGCTCGTGTTCCAGATGCTGTTAACGCCTACTCAACCAGTACCCGTAACTTTGATAACCGTATTGGTGATGGTGCTAAGGTTTTCCTCGGTTCCGCCGAATTAGGTGCGGTTGTTGCCAATACTGGCAAATTGCCTACTCCTGCTGAATATCTGGCAGTCTACAAGGAAAAGATTTCTCCAAAGAAAGAAGAAATCTACCGCTATCTGCAGTTCGATGAGATGGACGAGTATAAAAAGTAATTCTTTAGTTTTTTGTGATATTAAATTTGCGGGCTGCAGCTTTTGCTGTAGCCCGTTTTTTATTTGGAGTTTTTTTTATCGGAATTGAGCTTGTGCTTGACAACGTAATGGACGATTGTGGCGCAGAGTGTCGCAAAGATGATGACACCAAACTTCCAGGATAGCCCTTGTGTTTTTTGCCAGCTGGCTCCCCCCAGATAACCTAAAAATGGATAAGATATCCCCCATAGAATCGCACTAACCGGAGTGTATATATTAAATTCTTTGCGGGGCATTAATGCCAGGCCGGCAATAAAAGGGGTTGTGCCGCGAATAGGGCCTGTAAAGCGAGCAAAAAAGAGGCTCTTGCCACCATGATTCATGAAAAAAGATTGGGCCTTTTTTATCAGTTTATGGCGACGCTGAAATATTCGTGCACGAAGAAGTGAAGAACCATATTTTTTACCGAGCTCAAAGCTGGCGAGGTCGCCTAAGTAGGCTCCAATGATTGACCAGATAATAATTGAAAACATGCCACCATGGCTATGACTTGCAAAAAAACCAGCAGCGACGATCAGGGTACTGCCTGGGACAGCAAGCCCTATAAGTGGAAGTGATTCACTAAAAGCAATAATAAAAACAGTGGTCAAATATAACCAACCGTCAGGAAGATGTGCTAATAAGTGCGTTAGCCATTGTTCCATCTTGTCAATCCGGGGGCTCGAATTGGGCGACCCAGGCATCAAAAGTTGCAACATTGTCTGCACCAAATTTAGCTAGATTTTTCCGTACTTTTTCGTGTGACTTTTCTTTGTCTCTATTTTTTTTACTTTTTGAATAAAACAAATCAGCATAACAGATAATTTGTTCTTCAAGGGTTTCCGGCCGCATATCCCGAACCGGTAACGGTAAGTTTTGGGCAACTATAGCTACGCTGGTTAATCCAACACCTATATGCCGTTCACAAACTCTGGCATGGCGAGGTAATCCTTCTTGTTCAAGAATTGATTTCCCTCTGATTCCATGCTGCATATAGGGACCTTTGCCAAAACAACCAAGATCAGGTGTGTCTGTTTTGATGATGCCGATGTCGTGCAGCATGGCGGCTTCTGCTATAAATTGAATATCGACATCAATCCCTTGGTGAATTAATCTGCGGGCGATGGTGACTGCTTTGCGACATACAAGGCGACTATGGTCTAGCAGTATTTGGTATGCCTCAGGAGCATCAGCGTAGTATTTTTTGATCAAGTCAACAGGAGAAAAAGTGTGCTCCATGAAATGGTCCTTTATTTTGAGGGTATTTCTTGTAGGTTGTTGCAAATTTCTTGAAATATTTTATTGGTTGTCGAAGAAATTGTGGTGTTACTTGATAGAACGCAATGGTAGTAATGCTCTTCTCTTTGCTGATTTGAATAAATAATCGAGCGGTCTGGAGATGATATTTTACCTTCAATAATGTCGACCTTAAGGGGCGTTGGATTTTCTTTGCTGGTTAAATAACCCATGCTTTGAAGCATAGACTGACTGAAGCTCGCTAGATCCTTATAATTCTTTTTGTCTTGGGTGGTGATGGTAAAACGCAAAACTTCAGTACCCTGGTTCATTTGCGTCCAGATGACCGTGTCCTCACGATATTCAGTTGAGGACACGGGAATAAATACCTTCTGCCAGTTTTGGGGATGATTAATGGTAAATTTGTGTCTTGCATCTATATAAAACTGCTCCTTGCGCGATACAACATCCATGTCATCTGGCACCTTAGGATGACATCCCATTAATAAAGACAGGACCGATAAAGCAAGTAGAAGGTAATGTGTCATAGTCGTTATTTACTCATCCCAGACGATACAGGCCACAGGGCAGTTGTCCATGGCTTCTTCTATTTTCTCTTCACTATCTCCCGTTGGGTTGTAGATTCCTGCTTTATGTTCTGAGACCATCTGGAAAACATTCGGGCAGATTCTGGTACAGGTCTCGCAGCCGATACAGGCATCACCATCAAGGCTTGGAATTTTTGTCATGGTTTGCATCCTTTCAAATTAAATTGTTTCATGATCATGGCAATGTGATTACACGTTGACCATTATCTTATATTTTAGCCTCATTTTACAAACCTTCTATTCTCGTTTTTTTATAAGTATGTTATGAATTTATGATTATCGCTTTTTTGAAAGGTAGATAATCTTCAGGGGGGCTTGCCACTATTGTCTAGATCATTTGGTTTGCGTACAGAAATATTGCTGACGTTGGTTCTCTTGCTCGGAGCTGCCTTGCTATTAGGTGGGGTTTTTATGCTCAGAGTCATGGAAAAGAACCTTCTGGAGCAACGCATTAGTCAACTAGAAATTGTCTCTTCTCTAACCACTCAAAGCCTTGCTGCCGCCACTTTTACTGAAGGACGCCAAACGCTAAACCGATTGGACCTTCAATATTCAGGAATAAATTGGTGGTGGTATGATTCGCGCGGTAAGTTGAGTGATTTTTCTGATACCTCAGAAATAAAATCAACCTTGCCAGAAATGCGTCATATTTTGCAGGCACAGGCCTCTAACCTCACCCAGCAATACGTCTTTTTCTCATCAGGATTAGCCCGCTTTTCGAATAAAAATAGTTTTGTTCGTTTTATCGTACCTTATAAATCAAAAAAGCAGGCAGATGGGGTTCTGGTTTTTGATTATTCTCTGCGCATAATACATGAAAAATTGTCGGCTCTGCAAAAATTGGTTTTGATCTACGTCGTGTTGTACGGGGTTGTTTTGGTTGGGGCAGGCTACTTTCTGCTTGAAAGGAATATTATCCGCCCGGCACGAGCGCTATTAAAAGCGACTCAAAATGTAAAAGCAGGCGATTTGGATACCCGTTTGCCTGAGTTTGGTCCGGTTGAAATTACTAACCTTTCTGCATCATACAATCAGATGGTCGAGGCACTTGCAACGAGTCGCAAAGAGACCGAGCAATACATTCAGTCTCTTGAAACAACAAATCAAAAGTTAAGACAAACCCAGGATCAGCTTATTCAAAGTGAAAAAATGGGGTCTGTAGGTCAGTTAGCTGCTGGTCTTGCTCATGAATTAGGTAATCCTTTGGCAGCCTTGATCGGCTATTTAGAATTATTGAAGCTCAAGGTAGTCAACTCAGATGATCATGATCTGCTTGAGCGTTCTCTGGTTGAAACAAGTCGAATCGATGTTTTGATTAGAGAATTATTGAGCTTTTCTCGACCTGTTGAAAATGGGTCGGTTGAATCTGTTCTTATTAATGAGGAACTCGATTATTGCAGCACTCTGCTAATTAACCAGGGTGCGTTTAAAAATATTGCTCTCCTAAAGAAATATACGCCACACCCCACCCCTGTTATGTGTGTCAGGCACAGAATAAGGCAAGTCTTTATCAATCTTCTACTGAATGCTGCCCAGGCTTGCGAGGACAACGGAGAAATTTCCCTGGAAACCGGTTCAGATCATTCAGCTTTCTGGATAGAAATTCAAGATAATGGCTGCGGAATTCCTGAAAATATTCAAAAAAAAATTTTTGAGCCATTTTTTTCCACCAAGGAGCCCGGAAAGGGAACAGGGTTGGGTCTTTTTATTTGTCAGCAAGTGGTTTCTGAAGCAGACGGGCGTCTTAGTGTTACATCTACCCTTGGCAAGGGGAGTGTCTTTAGAATTGTCTTTCCTGTTGGTTAAAGTAATAAGTGCATCCTTTGCATCTGTTGGTATGCAAACCTTGCATGGGGTAGAGTTATTTTTTACCTTCTTAGTCTATATCTTATGGATTTTACCTTAAATTAAGGGCTTTTTATTTCTGGTATGAATAATGCTTTAAGGAAACTATTATGAGTATAAATTATCAAAAAATCCTGAGAAATGTGCGTGGGTTCACTTTAATTGAAGTGATCGTTGTCGTGGCTATTATTGGTATTTTAGCTGGAATTGCCATTCCGGGCATAAGCTCCTGGGCCAATAAGTACCGCTTGCGTGCTGATGCACGTGATCTTTATAGCGCGATGCTTAAAACAAAAAGTGAAGCGGTAAAACGGCGTGAAAACGTTGCGTTGACTTTTAGCCAAGCCATTAATGGTGATACACAAGCCTACGTTGTTTATGTCGATGATAATAGCGATTGTAGCTATGATGCTGGTGAAGAGATCTTATTACAGCAGCCGTCATGGTCTGCAAATGTTGCTTTAGACACCACAGAGGGTGGCGGAGATGGTCTGAGTTTCGTTGCCAATGATGATAGCTTACCAAGTTTTGCCTTTCAGCCAAATGGGATTCCGACCGATAAAAATGGTGGTTTTACTAATGGTACAGCTTATTTAGTAAATGCTAGTGCAGGTACTTCTCTTAAGGTTGTCTTAAATCAAACTGGCAGTGTCCGTGTTGAATAGGTGAACTGATGAATAAAGGATTTACACTTGTTGAGATGCTCGTTGCCCTGGTGATATCTGGCCTTCTTATCTCCGGCGTTTATTCAGCTTTTGAAACCCAGCAAAAAAACTATCTTGTTCAGGAGCAGGTGGTTGAAATGCAGCAAAATATGCGAGCCGGACTTGAGATTATAGCTCATGACTTACGTTTAGCTGGATATGATAGTTCCGAAGACGATCTTGCCGGTGCAACGATTACGAATGCTGAGATAGATGCCATAACATTTTCAGCTGATTTAGATGATGATGGTTCTATCTCAGGTAATGGTGAGAATTTTGGCTACGATCGTTATGATTCCGCCACCCTTGGAGTAGATGTTTTGGGTCGGTCTACTAGTTCCGCTGCGATCACTATGACTGAACCTACTACGGGACATTTTGAAGTATCTGGGCATGATCCCTTTGTTCTTAATGTTGATGGCCTGGAATTTTATTATCAATTGGCAGACGGCTCTCAAACGACCTCCCCGACTGATCCTGCTGATATTCGGTCAATACAGGTTTCGTTATTAATTCGTACGACTCATCCGGGTAGAAATTTTATGAATTCTGATACCTATACAACGCCTTCCGGAGATGTCTGGGGACCCTACAATGATAATTTTCGGCGTATTTTTCATACTATGACCGTTCAATGTCGGAATATGGGGCTTTAATATGTTGATTAATAAATCGCGTCGTGAAGCTGGCTTTACTCTGCTTGAGTTATTAATTGCCTTGGTGATTTTTGCAGTAGGGATTCTTGGTGTTTATTCCATGCAAATAACTTCAATTACAGGCAATACTAAATCCAGGGTAATTTCCGAAGCAAGTGTTGTTGCTGCCGATCAAATTGAGCAATTTTTATCTATAGAATACGCAAACTGGACCGATACCGATGGGGATGGAACCGGGCAAGATACAAATGTTACCAATGGGGATGGTGTCGATGATAATGGCGGCAACTTTGGTCTGGATGATGTGACGGCGGCAACGGCTGACGGTACTGATGATGTTAACGGAGATGGAATTGTTGACGTTTTCTGGAATGTTGCCTTTGATTATCCTTATCCTAATACAAAAACTGTTCGGGTGTACGTTGATCCGCGAGACAGTGGTAGTAGTTTGGTACCAATTACCTTTGTTCTAGCTGATCCTGAATTATAAAAAGGTCAATAATTATGTTTTCAAGACTAAAAAATGAGCAGGGTTTTGTGTTGATCGCATCACTAATGATGCTTGTTATCTTAATGATTATTGGAATTGCTGCAACGAATACTACAACGTTGGAATTAATCATGACAGGCAATGATAAAGCAGCAAAGCAAACCTTTTATGGCGCTGATGCGGGAATGCAAGTTTCTACTCAGTTGATCGAGGATTGCATGGCTGGAGATTTATCTTCTTCTACAGTCGGAGCTGTGCATGTTAATGATCTTGACCTTTGTCAGAATGTTGCAGGGGATTCTTCTGTCGTTGCGTACTTTCCTAATAGTGGCAGCGCGACAGATGTTCCCCGAACTGATATCAGTACGGGGGGAACGACTGAGATTTTGGCTGGTGGAGCTATTCAGATGGTAGCAGGGTATGAGGGGCGCGGAAAATCTGCAGCCCAAGGTGGTACCGTTCGACATTTCACAGCTGATTCGCATCATGTTGGAGAAAATAATAGTGATACGACTATTCGCATTCAATGGGACAGTCGGCTATAGCTTTTTGGGGGTATTTTAGTTGGAACGATTAACCGTAAGAACGTGGGGGTTTTAGCTATGAATTTAATAAATCGTCTGATCTATACTAGACTTGGAATACTAGTTTTGTCTGTTGTTCTACCATCATTGGTATTCGTGCCCGTCAGTTACGCTGCTGAAGCTATTGACTATAATTCCATGCCACCGTTCTTAACGACCGAAGTCGAACCGAATGTCATGGTTATGCTTGATAACTCTGGCAGTATGAAAACCCCACTCTATAATACTGCTAGTTATGTTAACTCCTTGACTTGTGGCCATTTTACGACGGGCTTCAACTCAAGTACTAGTTATTATGGTCTTTTTGATGAGAACTCAAACTATTATTACGATAGCTCTATTGGACTTGATCCGGCCGGCTATAATGGAACACCCTATAACGTATCTGTCGCTGCTGATGCTGGAGCCTTTGTTGAATCAAGTTGTACCCCAGGAACTGATGCCGATTGCTGGGACGGGAATTTTCTTAACTGGTTAGTGACCAGAAGAATTGATGCTGCTCGTAAAGTTATGATTGGTGGTAAAGTTGAGAGCCGGGCTGGGTATGACTACGACGGTGATGGCTCTCTAGAATGGAAAATTGTTGGAAATAGTGAACGTTCTGACCGTTCGATCTGTAAAACCTCCGCCAATGGTTCCTCATTTAGTCCATTTCCTGATTCCAGTACTTATCAGGTCTATAGCCCTGCAGAAAATGGAACGACTCAGACCACTTATGATCCCTATGCCAAATTAGAGGTTTCTTCACCAGGGTACATTATTGACAGCTCTGGAAATGTTATTGGTGAATCAGGAATCGTTGAAGGTTTTTCCCAGGATGCAGGGTCTAATGATTGGCTGACAGTGCAACTTAACCATGATTATACTGCTCCAATCGTTATTGCTACTCCAATTGCATATGGAGGTAATCAGGCAACGGTTTTGCGTATTTCAGATGTCGATGCAAGTAATGATTCTTTTAAAATCCGCTCGGAAGAATGGGAATACCTTGATGGTGCTCATGCAAATGAAGATTTTTCTTATATTGTTATAGAGGAGGGTACGCATACTTTATCCGGTGGGGTAAAAATTGTCGCAGGCGATGTTACAGTTAATGCGTCGACCTGGCAAAACGTTGATATGTCAAGTGGCAGTTATTCTACTATGCCTGTTGTTTTAACCAATGTGGTTACCAACAATGGCAGTGATACTGTCACCACAAGACAACAGCAGGTTTCAACCTCTGAATTTCAAGTTATTTTACAAGAGGAAACAGCGGGTGGATCGCATACCTATGAAGATGTAGCTTATATTGCTTTTGAGCAAGGGGATTATTCAGATGGTGGGACAAGTGAGTTTCAAGTTGACTTTAAGGATATTAGTAGCTCATGGGGAACTATCAATTTCACTGACAATGGCGTAGATCCGTTTTTCCTTGCCTCAATGCAGACAATAAACGATTTTGATCCTGCTTCGTTACGCTACCAGAGTTTAACCTCTAGCAGTGTTCAGCTGATGGTTCAGGAAGAAACCTCTGATAGCAACTCTAACATCAGCCATGTTAACGAAAGCGTCGGTTACGTTATCATTCAAAATTCAGGAGCTAAGAATGATTATAACGTCGCTCTAGTTGTTGATAATGAGCCTACTGGCTTATTACAAAGTGTCTCCGATCGTACCCGAATGGGGATTACTTTTTACAAATATACCCAGGATAGCGATATTTATAATGATGAAAAGATTCACGGCGGGACGATGAATCTAAGCATCCCGTTGAATCCTTTTATTAAAAATCCTTCAAGTTTTCGTACCGTCCAGACCCCAATCAAGGCCGATATTGACGATATTGTTGATGCCATTGAGCATTATCCTCTGGTCTGGGGTACGACTCCTTTAGCAGAAAACTATTTTGAGGTTGTTCGTTATTTTCAGCAGGTTAACCCTTATTATGATTCAAGTGTCAACAGTGGTGATTCAAATATCAGTTATTCTGTAAGTGATGCTTGGGATCCCTATTTCTTTGATGATCCCAATGGAGACGGTAATACTTCTGATGCACAAAAAATAAACTGTGTTCAGTCAAATATTCTTCTGTTTACTGATGGTGAACCATATCGCGATGCATATGTTCCCGATAATTTAACTGGTTATGATATTGTTGGTTTTGATGGGGATACAAGCGGGGGAGATTGTTTCTCTACCAGTTCAACAACGACTAGTTGTTCTAATAACCTTGATGATTTAAGTAAATGGGCACATTGTGCCGATTCAGGAAGTACCAGTACCTGCTCTGGTAGTGATAGAGATCTACGCTCCGATCTTTCTGGGGAGCAAAATCTTACCACTTATACAGTCGCTTTTGGAACCTCGACAATTCCGACAATTCTTCAGGATACTGCAGATTACGGTGGTGGTGTCGCCTATGCTGCTGAAGATGGTGGCCAATTGGCAACCCAATTAACAAGTGTTTTTGATCAAATTCTCGGACGCTCTTCTGGTACCGCAGCTTCTGTTATATCTAATACTCGAAGTGGGGAAGGCGCTATTTATCAATCAGTCTTTTTCCCTCTAAAAGAAAATTCTAGCGGATCTAACTCTGTGACCTGGGTTGGCCAGACCCATGCATTGTTTATTGATGCGTACGGTTATATGCGTGAAGACAGTAATAATAACCAGACTCTTGATTTGCTGTCAGACAGAATTGTGACCTTTAACGAGGACGGAACAGCCGATGTTTTCGTTGATGCCAATGGTAATTACCAGTTTGATTCCGGTGAAACTGATGCCAATGTGTCCTTGGATGATCTTGACTATTTGTGGAATACCTCGAGTTGGCTGAACGAGATTACCGATGCTAATGCTGAAACACAACGATCAACCTACATTTCTTCAGCACCGAATCGCTATATCTTTACTTGGATTGATGATGATAATAATGGTCTTGTCGGGACCGGTGAGGTTATCGATTTTGTTTCAGCCTCTACTCCGAGTGCCTCTGACCTGGCTGATACTTCCAAAATCTATCCTTACTTACACCTTTATCCGTCCTTTGCTAATATTCCAACGGATATTGCAGCGTTAGGTTCAGATTTTAGTGAGTTCTTGGCAAAGCAAAGTCGCCGGCAAATTAACTATATACGTGGGTCTGATTGTGCTAATTCATCAGCTTCTCTCACCTGTAATACTCAGGATTTGGTTGTTAATGGCACTGCGGTGAGTGGCACGGCAATGCGTTCTCGTCAATTTGATTATGACGGTGATGGCAATTTAGAAACCTGGCGCCTGGGTGATATTGTCTATTCCACTCCAACTTCAGTTGGGGCTCCGGTTGAAAACTTTCATCTGCTTTATAGCGACAGCAGTTATTCCACTTTTGTTACCAAGTATACTGGGCGTCGTACTGTTGTTTATGCTGGTGCAAACGATGGTATGTTGCATGCTTTTAATGGTGGCTTTTATAACAGTACGACCAAGTCTTTTTGTGTCGACGAAGGTTGTACCGGTAGCTCTAGTGAGCCGGTTTTGGGAGCCGAGCTTTGGGGCTATGTTCCTTATAATCTGTTGCCACACCTGGGATGGTTGACTGATCCTACCTACAATGAAGATATGCATGTTTATTATGTTGACCAAAAACCACGTGTTTTTGACGCTAAAATCTTTTCGGAAGAAAGTGCCTGTGGCAGTGGATCGACGCCGTTCGATTCCGGGTGTATCCATCCTAATGGCTGGGGGACCGTTATGGTGGTTGGTATGCGCCTTGGCGGCGGATCTATTGTTGCGGATATGGATAAAACAGATGGCACAAGCGTTGTGTCCGGGACTGATCGCATCATGAAATCTGCATTTATCGTTATGGATATAACAGACCCGGAGTCTCCTCCTTCGCTGCTTGCTGAATTAGTGCTACCAAAGCAAGGTTTTACCACCAGCTACCCAACTGTTGTTGCGTTGAATGATAGTGACCATGATGGAAGCTACGAAGATTATAATGACAGCAGTCCGACCTCAGGAGAAAATCGTTGGTTCCTCGCTTTTGGTTCCGGTCCGGCAGATGCAGATGGAAATCCTGGCAGTGTTGATACCACAGGTGGTACAGGGGATTATGACAATACTGTGCTAGATGGGGTTATCAGTGAGCAGGCCGGTCAATTTTATCTTGTTGATCTGGTTAAACTGGCATCGGGAAATACAAACCATGTGTTCACCCTGAACAGTTCTGGTGTGCTGGTTGAAGATGATTCAACTGTTGCTGGTATCGAAGCATCCTCTTTTGCACCGGATACAGACACATCTGATTCTTCGGTTGGCTATGACGCGAATACTTTTATCAGCGACCCGGTCACGGTCGACTTTGACCTCGATTATAATGCTGATGCCTTATATTTTGGTACCGTTACAGATTCTTCCGGAATATGGACTGGGAAAATGCGAAGAATCATTATCGATGATCTTGATGATGGTGGGATTAATGATGATAACGATCCTGCCAATTGGGTTAATGATAGTGTTCTTTATGATGTCGGTCGCCCTATCGTTGCTGCACCAACAGTCGGCCAGGACGATGATGGGCGTCACTGGGTTTTCTTTGGAACCGGTCGTTACTATTCTTTAAGTGACAAGATTGATACGACTCAGCAGGGGTACTATGGTTTAAAAGAACCTTTAGATAGCCTCAATAATAAGGATTGGTCGACAATAGCTGATGCTGATCTTGAGAATGTTTCTAGTGTGAAGGTCTATACTGATGAGTCCGTTACAGGTTCCGCGTCATCGGATAGTACTTGGGATGATATGCTGCTAACGATTGATTCAAAAGATGGGTGGATGATGGATTTTCCCGATACCGGTGAGCGAAACTTAGGACAGGCTACGCTGCTTGGTGGGGCGTTATCCTTTACGACATTTATTCCCGATTCAGATCTGTGTGCAGCAGGTGGAAGCAGTGCCTTGTGGGGACTATATTATAAGTCGGGTACTGCATATTATGGTGCTATACTCGGCACCGAAACAGAGTCTTCTTTGGAACGTGCTGTTAAAAAAGTTTCCTTGGGACAAGGTTTAGCAACATCTCCGAATGTCCATGTTGGCAGAAGTTCTGGCTCAACAATTTTCTCTCAGTCGAGTACAGGTGAAATCTCGCGAATCGAGCAGGAAAATCCCCTCGCGACTAAGTCGGGACTGAGGTCTTGGCGGGTTATTGAATAATCGTTATTTTTAAAAATTTATCAACAACGAGGGTGAGGCTTGAGGGCCTTGCCCTTTTTTTTTATGCAAATTCACTTGTCTATGTCGCTACGAACCCGTTAATATTGGAAAGTATTGTTTAATTTTAACATCTGGATATTTTATTTTATGGAAATAATTACCTCTCTTCAGGAACTTAACGATAATTTTAAACCATGTGTTGTTACCCTTGGCAATTTCGATGGTGTGCATTTAGGGCATCGGGAACTTTTTCGTGCCGTGGGGAAAAGTTCACGGGAATTGAAATGCCCGGCCGTAGTTTGTACTTTTAACCCGCACCCATTAAAATTTTTAGCTCCCGATAAAGCTCCACCTTTACTCAATACCTTGGCAGAGAAACGCAGACTGATTGCGGCCTCTCATGTCGATTATTTGCTGGAGATTCCCTTTACCTCTACTTTTGCTACCATGTCTCCTGAACAATTTATTGATGACATTCTGATTGGAAAGCTGCAAGTCCAGGAACTTGTCGTTGGTTACGATTACGCCTTTGGGAAAGGTCGCCGAGGTAATGCTGAATTTCTTGCTGCATATGGTCAAAGGGCAGGTTTTAAAGTAAATGTTTTACAGCCCGTAAGTGTTGCTGGCGAACCTTACAGTTCTACTCGGATCAGAAATTTGATCACTGCTGGTCAGGTTGCTGAAGCGAAAGCATTATTAGGGCGTCACTATAATTTTGAAGGAAAAGTCGTTCCTGGTTTTCAGCGGGGCCGGGAAATGGGCTTTCCGACTGCAAACCTGGTTACTGATAAAGAATTGATACCCGCCTCTGGAGTGTACGCCGTCAAGGTGCGTCATAACCTACAGGAATATGACGGGGTCATCAATTTGGGTAGTCGACCGACCTTTACCGATGGAAATGTGACCATTGAAGTTCATTTGCTCGACTATTCAGGTGATCTTTATGACGAAAATATACGCGTTTATTTCGTTGAACGATTACGGGAAGAACGAAAGTATTCCAGTATTTTAGAATTATCGGATGCGATAGCTGATGATGTTTTAAAGGCACGTCAGATTCTTCAGTCAACACAGATTATTCAATACAAGGAATATCTATCTTTACGTTAGGGAAAAGTATGATTCTGTCTGGAAAAACTAAGGTATATGGACTTTTTGGTGATCCCATCGCACACTCATTGTCTCCGGCAATGCAAAATCATGCTTTTCGCCATTATGAAATTGACGCAGCTTATGTTCCTTTTCATGTTTGCCCAGGTGACCTTGAAAGAGCGGTAGCGTCACTCCGTGTTCTGAATATTTCAGGAGTTAACGTTACCGTGCCTCATAAAGAAAGTGTTATTCCATATCTGGACGAGATAGATTCTGCAACGCAACTCGTTGGTGCCGTTAATACTATCGTAAACAACGACGGAGTATTGGTTGGTTACAATACCGATGCCAGCGGTTTTATGCGTTCGTTAAGGGTCAATATGGAATTTGAGCCATTAGGGAAGAACGTCGTCATTCTTGGTGCTGGTGGGGCGTGTCGAGCCGTTTCAGTCGCCCTTGCTTTTGCTGGAGTTAATTCACTATTGATCGCTAATCGTCATCCCGACCGGGCTGAAAATCTGGTCAGTGGTCTGCGTCCTCATTTTCAGGATGTTCGCTTGGCCGCATCTGGATACGCTGATGAGTCATATTTTAGTGCATTAGAGGATGCTGACCTGGTTGTCAATGCAACCTCTGTTGGATTGTATGGTGAGAGTTTAAGTTTTTTACCATTGGAACGCATTAAGGGTAGCGCCTTTATATATGATATGATATATTCCCTTTCTAAGACTACTCTTATTAAGAGTGCGCATCAGTTGAATATAAGATCTGATGATGGTCTTAGTATGTTGGCGGCCCAGGGTGAGGACGCCTTTGCTTTGTGGACTGGTGTACAACCATCGCAAGGGTTTATGCGCGATTTTCTCGTCCGCCGCAGAAAAAAATAAATGTCAAAAGCAGGGAAGGGGTTTACGTGTCATGAGTGTCAGTCGCCTTGGAGAGTTACTTGTTCGAAATCAACTCATCTCTGATGATCAGTTGGCTCAGGCGATTTCTGAACAAAAAAAGGAGGGTATCCGCCTCGGTGCTGCTTTAGTCAAGCTTGGCTATGTTCAAGAACATGACCTCGCTTCTTTCCTGTCTAAGCACTATGGTGTCCCTTCTATAAACCTCGCTGAATTTGATGTTGATCCTGCTGTTGTAAGTCTTATCCCTGCTGAAGTCGCTCAAAAGTACCAACTTGTCCCCATCAATCGCGCTGGCGCAACACTAATTGTCGCTATGGCTGATCCCTCAAATATTTTCGCTATCGACGATATCAAATTCATGACTGGCTTTAATGTCGAAGTTGTTGTCGCTGCGGAGGCGGCTATTAAAGAGGCTATCGATACTTATTATGATCAGTCTGCGACCATGGCCGATGCTCTTGAAGGACTCGAAGATTTCGATGACCTCGAGTTGGTTGAAGATGGTACTTTTGACGATGTTAACGAGCTAGAACGCGCTAGCGAAGATGCTCCGGTTGTTAAGCTGGTTAATCTGATTCTTACCGATGCGATAAAGAAAAAAGCTTCCGATATTCATATCGAGCCTTACGAACACTCCTTTCGCGTGCGTTATCGTATCGATGGTGTTTTGTATGAAGTAATGAAGCCACCACGTAAGCTAAAAAATGCCATTACCTCTCGTCTCAAAATTATGGCATCTCTGGATATTGCTGAGCGGCGTCTTCCTCAGGATGGTCGGATAAAAATTAAAATGGGCCGCGGTCAGGAAATGGATTACCGCGTCAATTGCTTGCCGACACTGTTTGGTGAAAAGGTAGTTTTACGATTACTGGATAAAAGTAACCTACAGCTTGATATGACCAAGCTTGGTTATGAAGAACAAGCGCTTGCATGGTTTAAAAAAGAAATTCATAAGCCTTTTGGCATGGTGCTGGTTACAGGGCCAACAGGTAGTGGCAAGACGGTTTCTTTGTACTCAGCTCTTTCTGAATTGAATAAAACAACTGAAAATATTTCGACTGCAGAAGATCCGGTTGAATTTAACTTTGCCGGCATTAATCAGGTCCAGATGCATGAAGAGATCGGGCTTAATTTTGCGGCAGCGTTAAGGGCTTTTTTGCGGCAGGATCCCGATATTATTATGATCGGGGAGATTCGTGATTTCGAAACAGCTGAAATTGGCGTTAAAGCTGCGTTAACTGGTCACTTGGTTTTGTCAACATTACATACCAATGATGCTCCTAGCACGATTAACCGACTGTTAAATATGGGTATTGAGCCATTTTTGGTTGCTTCTGCTGTCAATCTGATTTCTGCTCAGCGCCTTGGTCGACGCGTATGCTCAGAGTGTAAAGAGCCTGAAAAGCAGACTCTTGAGGCATTGATTACTGCTGGTGTTCCAGAAGATCAAGCATCTACAATTACCGTTTATAAAGGCCGAGGTTGTACTGTTTGTAATGATACTGGGTACAAAGGCCGTGTTGGTTTCTATCAGGTTATGCCAATGTTTGAAGAAATTCGAGAAATGGTTTTATCTGGTGCAAATACTGCTGAAATCAAAGATGAATCTATCCGGTTAGGGGTTAAAACCATGCGGCAGGCTGCTTTGAGTAAAATGATCGAAGGCGTTACGACGCTGGAAGAAGCGCTTAGAACGACGATATCGGATGATTGAACGTTTATGAAGAATGTGGAAGATAGAATGTAGAATACACAACTTTTGAAACTTTGCTGACTTCTAAATTCTATTTTCAAGGGGAATCTTTCATGGCCAATATGCATCAACTACTCAAAACGATGATAGAACAAGGTGCTTCAGACCTTCATATTTCGACTGGTTCTGCCCCGCTAATTCGTGTCGATGGGAAGGTCTCTCCTCTTCAATTGCCAAATTTATCAGCCGCAGAAACCAAGCAGCTTTGTTACAGCGTTTTGACCGATGCTCAAAAACGTAAGTTCGAAGAAGAAAATGAGCTGGATTTGTCTTTTGGGGTTAAGGGATTATCACGTTTTCGTGGAAATTTGTTTGTTCAACGTGGTGCGGTAGCGGGAGCTTTCAGGACAATCCCATTTGAAATCAGGGGTTTCGAAGAACTTGGTTTGCCTCCGGTCGTTCGGTCTTTATCTAAAAAGCCTCGTGGACTGGTTTTGGTAACTGGGCCTACGGGTAGTGGTAAATCAACGACTCTTGCTGCTATCATTGATGCCATTAATCGGGAAAGAAGCGAGCATATTATTACTATCGAAGACCCGATAGAATATTTGCATCCACATAAAAAGTGTTTGGTGAATCAACGCGAAGTTGGTGCTGATACACAGTCCTTTAAAAAAGCCTTAAAATATATCTTGCGACAAGATCCTGATGTCGTTTTGCTTGGTGAGTTACGGGATATTGAAACGATTGAAGCGGCATTGACGATTGCTGAAACTGGTCATTTGTGCTTTGCTACTTTGCATACCAATTCTTGTGTCCAGACGATGAATCGTATTATCGATGTTTTTCCGACCACTCAACAGTCTCAGGTTCGGACCCAGCTTTCTTTTGTGCTGGAAGGAGTCTTGTCTCAGGCCTTGATTCCGCATGCATCTGGTAAAGGTCGTTCTATGGCGCTGGAGGTTATGGTGCCGAATCCTGCAATACGAAATCTCATTCGTGAGGACAAAATTCATCAAATTTATTCACAAATGCAGATAGGTCAGGATAAATTTGCAATGCAAACATTTAACCAATCGCTCTTTTTGCTAGCTCATTCGCATCAAATCTCACAAGAGGATGCAATGTCAAGATCCCATGATCTTGAAGAATTAAAGCAAATGTTTGCCAATCCACAGTCGGTATTATCACGTAAAAAGGTTATCACTCCTGGTCGGGGGATGTAACCAACAGTAGTAATTGAAAAGTTTTGAAAGGGGTATCTCATGCCAACGTTCTCTTGGACAGGGCGCTCTCGAGATGGAAAATCAGCTAAAGGAACAATGGAAGGTGCTAGTGAAGCCGCCGTTGTTGCCAATTTGCGCCGTCAGGGTATTCAGGCTAATAAGGTTAAACCTGCTGGTAAAGGGTTGAATGCTGATATTAATATCAGTTTCCTGCAGCCGAAAATAACGATGAAGGATATCGTCGTGTTTACCCGTCAGTTTGCTACCATGATTGACGCTGGTTTGCCATTGGTTCAATGTTTGGATATTCTCTCTTCTCAACAGGAAAATAAAACCTTCAAGGATATTCTTGTCAAGGTTAAGGAGGATGTAGAGTCTGGCTCTACGTTTGCCGATGCACTTAAGAAGCATCCAAAAGCATTTAATGAATTATATGTCAACTTGGTTGCTGCAGGTGAAGTTGGCGGTATTCTCGATACGATTCTCAATCGTTTAGCGGCTTATATCGAAAAAGCCATGGCCTTACGTAAAAAGGTTAAGAGTGCCATGACTTACCCTGCTACTATCGTTGGCATTGCTGTTGTTGTTATTGCTGTCATTCTTGTTTTTGTTATCCCAACCTTTGCTGATATGTTTGCGGATTTTGGCAGTGCATTACCAGCACCTACGCAGTTTGTCATAAATTTAAGTAATTTTATTCAAGATTATATCCTTCTTATCATTGCTCTGGTTGTTGTCAGTATATTTGCTTTCAAAAAAATATACGCCACAGAAAAAGGTCGCGATAAGATAGACCATTGGGCCTTAAAGTTGCCCGTTTTCGGAATTTTAATCCGCAAAGTTGCTGTTGCAAAATTTTCGCGCACTCTTTCAACCATGATTTCTAGTGGTGTCCCTATCTTAGATGGCCTGGAAATTGTACAAAAAACCGCCGGTAATAGAACCATTGAAAAGGCTATTGCTAAGGTTCGTGCCAGTATCAGTGAGGGAAATACAATTGCTGAACCTCTCAAGGAATCCGCAGTCTTTCCACCAATGGTTTGTCAAATGATTGAGGTCGGTGAACAATCCGGTGCTTTGGATACCATGCTGAGTAAAATTGCAGATTTTTATGATGATGAGGTAGATGATGCGGTAAATAACCTGACCGCAATGATGGAACCAATGCTGATGCTGTTCTTGGGGACTACGGTTGGTGGTCTGGTTATTGCGATGTATCTACCAATATTTAAGTTGGCAGGAGCCGTTACCGGTTAATGAGACCTGGTCTGTCTTTTATGGCGCGAATATCCAGTGGAACTGGTTCTCGCTTTACATGGTATCTTGTCTGTCGAACGGCAGTTGTTACTTTTTTAGTTGGTGGAGCTGCATTTTTCTATATAAAAGGGGCGAATCCAAAATATGCGATTCAGCCCCTGTTTATATTAATTGTTATTTCCTACCTTTCTGCCCTGATTTCTGCCTTAATTTTAAAATATCTTGGTTATTCTAAACATTTTGCTGAAATACAGATTGTATGGGATCTTATTTTTGTTACCGCTTTAATTTTACTCACCGGTGGCTTTGAGAGCGTATTTTCTTTTGTTTATCTACTGATCATTGTTTCTACAAGTTTTATTCTGAATCGACGCTCAACGTTATTAGCTGCTGCTTCGGCAACCATTTTATTTGGTGGGGTGCTGGATCTACAGTACTTTGGCTATCTTGAAACCATTAACTTATACCGAACCGGATCTGATAGCTCTTTTTTCTCTGTCGTATTTGTTCATTCAGTCGCTTTCTTTTTGACCGCAGCACTAAGTGGTACTCTTGCAGAAAGATTAAGGCGTAGTGAGGCATTACTCCAAGAAAAAAGTATTGATTATGCCGATCTCGAAAAAATGAACCGGACCATTTTGTCGCATATCAGTAGCGGTTTACTTCTTGTTGGCCCTGTAGGAAGGATAAGGTCTTTTAACAAAGCCGCTGAGGACATTACCGGTTTTGATTTAGTCACGGTGTATAATCAACCCGCGATTGATTTTTTCCCGGGTTTTGGCCCTTCTTTACACGCAGGTGCTGAACCTGTTAGACGTTCTGAGTGTTCCTTTGTCGATTCTTCTGGAAATACCCTTATTTTTGGATATGCAACGACTCCAGCTTTTGGTAATCGGGGTGAGTTTCTTGGTACGCTAGTTACATTTCAGGATCTCACGCAATTAAAAAAGGCAGAAGAAGACTTAAAGCGAGCTGACCGCCTTGCTGCTGTAGGGCGTTTATCTGCCGGCATGGCGCACGAAATTCGTAATCCGTTAACATCAATTAGTGGCTCAGTACAAATGCTAATGGAAAATAAAAATATTGACCCGGAAGACTTAGGTCTATTGAAAATTGTTGTTAATGAAGCTGATCGGCTGAATAAGCTCTTGACCGATTTTCTTGACTTTGCAAAACCGAAAGTTCCTGACAAAAAGTCAGTTAATATCCAAGGTGTTTTACTTGAGTTGCATAGTATGCTGGTGAGTGATGAACGCTTTGAAGATATCTCGATTACCATTGCACCTCAGGATGAGGCTATCTATGCTTTTTTAGATAGAGATATGTTTTTTCAGATATTATGGGATTTAGCTGTAAATGCCATGGAAGCGATGGAGGGGCAGGGTCGTCTATGCTTTTCGGTCAAGACCAATCAGCAACAACAGACTTGTGTTATTATTGAAGACTCAGGACCCGGAGTTCCTGAAAATATAAAGAATAAAATGTTTGAACCCTTTTTCTCTACTAAAGATTCCGGTACCGGCCTTGGCCTGGCTTCGGTTTATGCGGTTATGGATATGCATGAAGGAAAAGTTATTATTGAACGTAGCGCTCTTGGAGGGGCTCAGTTCATATTGTGTTTTTCATGAAATGAGGTTGTCGTTGTGAGTAATAAGCAGCAAGAAATATTAGTTGTAGATGATGAAAAAAGCCTGCGCGAGATGTTGGCTATTTTACTTCAGCGTGAAGGGTATCAAGTTCTTCAAGTTGAAAATGGAAAAAAAGCGCTGGAACTCGTCAAAAATTCAGAATTTGATTTGATCATAACCGACATGAAAATGCCTGAGTTAAGTGGCCTTGAACTGCTAAGAAAACTGCGCGAACAAGACAATGATATTACTGTTCTGATGATGACAGCCTTTTCTTCAACTGAAGATGCTGTAGAAGCGATGAAACTTGGCGCTTACGATTATATCACTAAGCCGTTCAAAAATGATGAGATACGTCTTGTTGTTAAAAATGCTCTAGAACGCAAAAAGCTACAAAAGGAAAATAAACGCTTAAAAGAGCAACTTGGGCAGCGTTTTTCTTTCAAAAAGCTTATCGGTGAAAGTCGGGAGATGAAACAGCTGATTTCCCTGTTAGAGAGAATCGCTCCTAGTGAAGCGAATGTATTGATAACTGGAGAAAGTGGTACCGGAAAAGAACTGGTGGCCAGAGCGTTACATCTTAATAGTGCACGTAAAGATCACTCCTTTATTCCTATAAACTGTGGTGCGATCCCGGAAAATTTACTGGAAAGTGAACTTTTTGGCCATGAAAAAGGAGCTTTTACCGGTGCCGATAAGAAAAAGGAAGGTCTTTTTGAAACTGCTGATAAAGGGACGCTGTTTCTGGACGAAATTGGCGAATTGCCAATGGGGATGCAGGTAAAATTACTCCGTGTTCTTCAAGAGCGAGAATTTCGACGTGTAGGAGGGACTAAAAACCTTCCTTTAGATATTCGCCTGGTCGCTGCAACAAATCAGGATCTGATTCAAATGGTTAAAGAGGGGACCTTCAGAGAGGATCTTTTTTACCGCCTTAATGTTGTTTCTGTAGAATTACCTCCATTGCGTGAACGAAAAAGTGATATTCCTTTACTGATTAATTGTTTTTATGAGCAGCAGACAGGTAATTCAACTTATCCCATTCAGCCTGAAGCACTCGAGATTTTATTGAGCTACGATTGGCCTGGCAATATTCGTGAATTGCAAAATCTTGTTGAACGGTGTCTTGTATTAGGTGGTCATGACCAACTTAAAAGTGAATGGTTGCCTTCGCAAATGCAGGTGACAAAAAAGGGCACTGGCTGCATCCTCGATGAAATACCAGAAGGCTTTCAACTGGAACCCTGGCTTGAAGAGATAGAACGCAATGTGTTGGTGAAGGCGTTGGAAAAGGCGGGCGGGGTACGGAAGAAAGCGGCCGAATTGCTTGGTATCAGTTTTCGTTCCATCCGTTACCGACTTGACAAATTGGGCATTGGTGATGAATGAATAGCCAAGCTATTAAATGGAATATAAATACTGGGCGTATTGCCACTCCCCTACATAGGCTGGTCTTAAGGATAATGCATCCCTATGTAGGTGTTATATCGTAGGGGCGTATGGCGATACGCCTGTTTATCTGAAATGTAAAAATGTACAGTCTCGAATTGTTATTGATAAATGCGTCAGTTTGAAGCAAAGAATCCCTGCGTGGCCATACGATATAAGGTTTGAAATGAACGAAAATAATCAAGATATTCGCTGGCGTCAGCGATTTTCACATTTTTTAAGAGCTTTTGGACTGTTAGAGAAATCCCTTGCAATTCAAATTCCTTCTGAAGTTGAAAGAGCAGGTCTTATTCAATTTTTTGAAATGTCTTTTGAACTCGCCTGGAAGGTTCTTAAGGATTATCTGGAAATCGAGGGTTTTGCCGTGAATAGCCCACGTAGTGCTATAAAGCAAGCTTTTCAGCTCGGGTTGATAACTGATGGACATGTCTGGATGGAAGCACTAACTGACAGAAACCTGACTGTCCATACTTATGATGAGTCAATTGCCCTTGCTGTTGAAAGAAAAATCAGGACGGAATATTTTCCGATTTTAAACCAGCTGTCCGTGTCTATGCAGGAGAAAGTGAAAAATTGAAGTATGGGCTTAAGCAGAGCGATCTCGAGGACATGGATCGCATATTTTCAATGTTCGATGACGTTGAAAAGGTTGTCCTGTTTGGATCGAGGGCCAAAGGAACATATAAGCCTGGATCAGATATTGATATCGCCTTAAAGGGTCGTGATGTTAAGGAGAAAACTGTATCTAGGTTGGCAATGCTCTTAAATGAAGAGTCTTTGTTGCCATATTTTTTTGATGTGGTCAACTATACAGAGCTGAAAAATAAAGACTTCATTGAGCATATTGATCGTGTTGGTGTGGTTATTTATTCGCGCGGGAAATAAGGCCACAAAAATTTAAACAAAAGAAAATTCCAGGCGTATGGCATACGCCTGCTTATCCAGAGCCTTAAAATAATATTAATTTCCATCATTCCTGACTCGAACTCTGAACAAAATAGACAACGTCCTTCGTTACCGAAATAAAGAAAGTGACAAAAAATGTCAGTCCAGTGTGCCGATAATTGGCACTTTGTCATGAATTTATTCTTTCATTAAAAGGATTTCACCTTGAAGTGAAGCGGTCATTTCTTTCTGAGAGCTTATATTGAGCATATAGAAAAAAATATCTTAAATTAAAATATTGTAAGTATAGATATTTATAGTGTTCATAGAAAAAAATTTAAAAGTGCATGGTTTTATCTTTTTTAGAATTAGTTTTTGGCACAGGGGGTGCAGTATTTGTTAGCCGTGCTTAACAAAGAAATCATGTTACGAGCTTTCTTGCTCAAAAACCAATTCAACTGATAAAGGAGAAATGTCTATGTTGAAAAAATTCCGTAAAAACCAAAAGGGTTTTACCCTGATCGAACTGCTGATCGTTGTTGCGATTATCGGTATTCTGGCTGCAATCGCTATCCCTCAGTTTGCTTCATATCGGCAGAAAGCCTTTGATTCTGCTGCACAGAGTGACCTCAAGACCATGAGAACAACGCTTGAGGGTTATTTTGCTGAAAATTATGATTACCCACAATAAATAATAATTTAGTTAACGATATTGGAGCGAATTATGAAAAAGATTACTTTTATTCTTATTGCATTAATGTTTGTTTTTTCGTCTGGTGCCTTTGCTGCCTTAATTGATGAATCTTCTAGTGGTACAATTGTTTGTGGTGCTGGTGGTGATGAACTTGAGATCCAACTTTCACCTAAGGTTTTTGCTGCTTATTCAGGGTTAGATCGCGTTGGTACTAGAGATTTTTACATTATTGCGACTTACCATGAAGCAGGTAGCCGTGTTTATGCCACTGCTCAAACTTTGGCTAAAATATACAAGGCTACATCAACCAGTGCTAATAATTTAGCAACCCTCTATGGGCAGGTACCTAACAGCGTTGCTAATGCAGAATCTGAAGACCAGTGGTCTGGAGCTCTTTGGTCTGCTGAATAAAATATATTGTTAATAATATAAAAAGCCAGAATCTTTATTCTGGCTTTTTATGTTTGAGAGAACTTAAATGAAAAAAAAAGCAATTATTCTTTGTCTCCCTCTCATTATCAATTTTACAATTATCCCTTTTTTTTTGGATATTAATATTGAGGCTAAAAGGATAGTACTTTCCTTGATTGTAATATTCTTTTCAATATTTTCATTTAAGAAAGTTCACTCAGTTACATATCCTTCACTTATCATTTTTGTATTTTGCCTTATTTCTTTGTTTCGTATCAATCCTTATAATAATTATAGTCTTCCTGTTTTCATAATCGCTCTTATTGTTTTTTTTGAGTATTTAAGAAATTTAAAAGATGAATTTGAATTTGAGAAATTCATAGATTTTTACATTATATTTTCAGTTGTCATATGCTGTTTAGGGCTTTATGAGTATTTTTCATTTGCTCTCTTAGGTGTCAGCGATGGACAGCTTATCCCATATATTCTTCCCAAAAACACTAGTATGAGGGTTGGTGGAATTTTTGGTCAGCCAAACTTATTTGCACTTCCACTGGTCTTGGCTATATTTTGTTTTTATTACAAATACATTCACTCTCGTTCTTTTAGATTAGAACGGAAAAGTTCACTTTGGTGGTTTCAATACCTTCCTTTTTTTCTTGTTTCAGTAGTTTTTTTTCTTACTGGATCTCGATCTGGTCTGGTTGCTTTAGTTTTTGTATTATTTTTTCTATTACATTTCATTTATAAGAAAAAATATCTAGTTGACAAAACCTTAAGAAAAAGATTTTTCTTTTTATCTGGAATCCTTCTTATAACTTTATGCTGCGCTATGTGGCTTGATTCTTACTTTTCACAATCTAGTATGGTGGAAAGGGGATTATCATCTGGAAATCAAATTGAGGCACGATTTACTTTTTATGCTGCTGCTGCTCTTATATTTCTAAATAATATATGGTTCGGAGTTGGATTAGACAACTTTCAGTTTCATCTCCCTGCGTATCTTGAAAAAGCTCATTCTTTGTTGGGGTTTGTTCAGTACGAATCTATGGGTTACACGCGCTGGGCTCATAATGAGATATTGCAATTAGTTAGTGAATGCGGCTTGTTCGCTCTTATTTTTATTTTTTTTCTTCTGTACCTGTGCGGTAAGAAATATTTATTTTTACTAAGATTTCAACAGGTTGAACCTTCACGTTTGTACCTTTACGCACTTATGATTCCTTTTTTTATTCAGGCTATGTTGTCCTGGCCCTTAAGGCATCCCGGTCTTATTGTTATTTTTGTAATTTTACTCAACTATTTTGTTAATGACGCTACTCCCTGGCGCTTTGCCATCCATGGGTTAAGTAAAAAATTATTTGTTTTTACTCTTTGTTGTCTTCTTACTTTTAATTTTTGCTATACGTTTCAACAATATTATACGTCAAAAATGGTGAAGGATATTCGTTCCGGTAACCTTGAAGTGGTTATGGATAAATTGGATCAATATTCCTTTATGTTTATTAATAAATATGATGTCCTTAATGCCTTTTTACCTCAGATTGTTAAAAATGTAATATCAAGTGACAATGTTAATATTGCTCATAGAGTCTTGCCTTATCTTAAAAAAAGTACTAAAGAGCAAGGTGTTCATTGGCAATATTATAATCTTGCCATAGTTCAATTATTCTTAGGGGATGAATCGAAATCTAAGGTTGCTATTAAACGAGCAATCGATTTGTCACCAGTAAAAGAATCTTACTGGAACTTGCTACATTATATTCATGTCCTAAAAGCAGCAAGAGAGACCGGTAAATCAATAGATAAATTTATTCCACTAGATAATAATGGCGTTAAAACTGAATTACATAGCATTGTGAGGAAATATCGTGATGAGTATGATGGAGTGTCTTCATCTTTCTAAATCTTATCGGCCGCATTTTTTTAAAAGTAAAGTATGTGCGGTTAAAAATGTTAGTTTTAGTGTTGAAAAGGGGTCTGTCTTTGGGCTCATTGGGCCCAATGGCGCAGGGAAAAGTACCACCATACGTATGATTCTCGGATTAATCCGCCCTGACTCCGGTAAGGTCGTTTTAGATTCGGATCTTGAACGCAGCCAAATTGGGTATCTCCCCGAAAATCCCTATTTATATGACTATTTAACTCTTCCTGAATTGTTGGAATTCTGTGGTCGTACCTCTTCGTTGGATTCTTCTACAATTGCTAATAATAGTAAAAAACTAATAGCGACATTAGGACTTGAAGCTGCCAGTCGTCGCCCACTCAGGACCTTTTCTAAAGGAATGTTACAACGTGCTGGGATTTGTTTTGCTTTGTTACATGATCCTTCTTTGATTATACTTGACGAGCCGATGTCTGGTTTAGATCCTCTTGGGCGAAAAATGGTCTTTGACCTCGTCATGGAATTAAAAACTCTAGGAAAGACCATTTTTTTCTGTTCCCACATTTTGAATGATGTCGAAAGACTATGTGACAATATTGGGCTATTGAATCGCGGCAAATTAGTTGCCACCTTCGATAAAAACGAATTGTTTAAGTTTGAAGAAAAAAAAGTTTTTGTTAAGACCGCTTTAATTGCAAAAAATGTTGAGCCTTGGTTTAAAGACCATGGTATTGAGGTTAGGCAGCATGAGGGTGGATCTCTTCTTGCTCTTGATCAAACAAGTTGTTCCATGGTTTTTACTTTCCTCGAACAGGAGAGCATTATTGTACATGGGACTCGAGAGTCGTGGATGACATTAGAGGAACTTTTTATGCAAAAGATATCGGAGTAATAAGCATGAATTCTGTTTTTGCTTTGACTAAAATTACTTTTAAAGAGGGAATTCGAAATCGATCCTTATTCGGTATTGCTCTGCTCGCTTTATTTTTGTTTGGTCTAAATGTCTCCATCGCTGGCTTTTTTATGCGTGATATTGGGAAGGTATCTGTCGATATTAATTTGTCCGCATTGTCTGCTGCGGGTCTTTTGCTCGTCTTTTTCGTCGGTGTAAACCTGATGGCTAAAGACATTGATCGTAAGACTATTCATTTAGTTCTCTCTAAACCTATTTCTCGTGGTCAGTATGTGTGGGGTAAATATTTTGGTATTGTTTTATTTGTGACAGCATCTGTTCTGTTATTGATTGTCCTGTCGTGCCTAACGATTCTATTATTATTGTCTCTATACCCGAAATATTTCGCTGGTTTTTCGTGGTCAACTTTTTTAATTGCATGTGGCTTTGCGACTTTTAGACTTTGGTTGCTTGCTGCAATTGTTGTTTTTTTTAGTACTCTTACCACCAACTCTTTAATTACTTTAATATTTTCACTAGGTGGTTATATTGCAGGCATTAGCATCGAAGAAGTTGTCTTTTATGTAAAGTCAGAATTAGCAGCTAAGGAGCAATTGATATCAGAATCTCTTAAACTTTTTTTGGATTGGATCTCATATGTATTACCCAATCTGTCTATGTTTGATTTTTCTTTAGAAGCAAGCCATGGACTAACCATTGGAGTTAATCGGATGCTGCTTTCTTTTAGCTATGGTGTTTTATATATAGCTATTTTACTAATATTAAGTTCTTTAGTTTTTTCTCGCCGGGAATTTAATTGATGAGACGGATTGTTTCTCTCTCAGTATTAACCATGCTACTGCTAATTTACTGTTTCGCACTGTATCCAAGGGTGTGGGCTAATCGCGAAGCTGTCCGAATTGCCACACCTGCTGGTTACACTCTCCCTTCTAAGTTTAGCCGAGTTCTTGCGTTAGGCCATCAGGGGCTCCTTTCTGATTTTCTTTTTTTAAAAACAATGACTTTTATCGGTGAGAGAAACTCTACAGGTATGTTGCTGACAGAGGAAGATTGGAGCTATGTTATCCATAGCCTTGATGTTGTAACAGATCTTGATCCCTATTTTGCCGATCCTTATTTTTTAACTGAAGGACTCCTCGCTTGGGATGCCGGAAAGCCGAAAATTGCTAATGAGTTATTAAAAAAGGGAGCTCTTCATCGGGATTGGGACTGGCAAATGCCTTTCTTTATTGGGTTTAATCAATTTTATTTTCTCAAAGATTACGCAACTGCTTCACAATATATTATGCAAGCCGCAGATTTGAGTGGTAGCCCAGGGTATTTAAAGACTCTTGGTGCTCGCTTAGCCTATTATGGCGGAAAGTCTGAGACGGCTTTACTGTTTTTAAAACAAATGATCATGGATACGGACAATCCAACCTTGAAACAACGATTGTCGACACGCTTACTTGCATTGGAGCGTGCTGTTGTTATCGAAAAGGCTTTGGAGCAATACAAACAAGAACATAATGGAAATATACCCAATTCGTTAAATGATCTTGTGTCCTTTGGATATTTACTAGTTTTACCTGAAGATCCTTATGGCGGTCGGTGGGGGATTTTGAAGAATGGACGTGTTTTTAGCAGTAGCAAATTTGTCGACCCTAAAATTAAAAAATAATGTTTGTTCTATTGATTAAATGCCTCTGTCAGCATAATTGACGTGTTCATGTTTAACTTATTGATATGGGTTCATGACGAAAAATAAATCCCTCACAGTCAATGTATTGATGACCACAATTAATCAGATTAGCAGTATTTTGATGCCTCTGGTTACTTTTCCGTACGTGTCACGTATCCTTCTTCCTGATGGGGTGGGAAGAGTCGCCTTTGCTCAAGCAATAGTTGCATATTTTATTATGATTGGGTCGTTGGGTATTCCTCTCTATGGTACCCGTGAGGTGGCAAAAGTTCGAAATGATACCTGTAGATTGACGCAGCTTGTAGTCGAGTTGTTTCTTCTCAATGGAATGATGACGCTTGTTAGCTTTCTCTTTTTTGGAGTATTTATGGCTGTTTCGGGAAAGGCAGCTACTGATCCTCTTCTTTTCTGGGCTTGTACTCTTCCTATGTTACTGGCACCAATCGGTTTTAATTTTCTTTATAGTGGTTTAGAAGAGTTTACCTTTATTGCTTTAAGGACCATTGTCTTTCGAATTCTAACAGTGATAGCGATTTTTTTATTCGTTCATGAGGCGACCGATTATTGGCTCTATGTTTTTATTCTTGGGCTGAATACAGCCGGTTCTAATTTAATAAATCTGTTTTTTTTAAAAAGATATTTGTCCTTTAAAACCTTAGCAATAAAAAATCTTGCTGTATTACGACATTTAAAACCTGCACTTGTTGTTTTTTCATTGGGGGCGGTTATCAGTATATACACAGCACTTGATAAGGTTATGCTTGGCTATTTAAGTAGCGATAGTCAGATTGGTTTTTATGTTGTTTCTGATCGCTTAATAAAGGTTGTAGTTTTGTTTGTGACGACACTAGGAACTGTTTTGTTGCCCCGAATCTCAAACTACATTGAAAATGGTAAATTTGAAGAATATGGTCGCTTGGTTAGTTTTTCGATACGTGCTGTCTTCTTTCTTTGTTTTCCTGCTGCCATAGGTTTAATTGTTCTTGCTGATCCTCTTGTCAATATGTTTGCTGGCTCTGATTATTCTTCAGCTGTTGAATTGGTTCAAATCATGGGGGTAAACGTGTTGTTTATTGGAATGAGCAGCTTTTTGGGTTTTCAGGTTTTATATCCACATAATCAAGAGCGTCGACTTATATTATCTGTTTTTCTGGGTGCTGTAACAAATGTTTGTTTTAACTGGGTGCTTATTCCTCAATGGCATGCAGCAGGCGCAGCTGTTGCAACTCTCTGTGCTGAATGCGTCGTTGTTTGTGCTCAGATTGTTTTAGCGCGTCCCTATCGAAAGTTCAACTGGCCTTTCATGTCGATTATTATTTACTTAAGTAGCTCAATTTTCATGGGGGGATTTGTGTATTTTAGTCTAAGCTTGTTTGAACATGACGTAAGTCGGTTTGTTATTGGAGTTCTACTCGGGGGTAGCTCCTATGCTATAATCATGTATTTGATGCATGATGAGGTTTTCGATCGCCTGATGAAGAAATGTCAATTGAGAAAAGAATCGAGAGAAATGCCATGACCCCAGATTTTGTCATCGTAGGAGCTGGATTTTTTGGTTGTGTGTGCGCAGAGCGTTTAGCCTCCGCTGGACATAATATTCTAATCTTAGAGAAACGAAATCATATTGGCGGGAATTGTTGGTCTGAGTTAGACCCAGATACTGGGATTGAGGTTCATAAGTATGGGTCTCACATATTTCATACCCCAAATCAAAAGGTTATGAATTATCTAAGTCGTTTTACCTCCTTGAATGAATATAGGCATACCGTTTGGACAACCTTTAAGAACCAAGTTTACTCTCTGCCTATTAATCTGGGTACGATCAATTCCTATTATGGATTAAATCTCAAGCCGTTTGAGGTTGAAATCTTTCTGGAAAAAGAGCGAGGAAAGGAGCGGTATGATAATCCTCAAAATCTTGAGGAACAGGCTATTGCCCTTATAGGGCGGCCTTTGTACGAAGCATTTATTCGTGGCTATACGATTAAGCAGTGGGGGAAAGATCCCAAAGAACTTGCTGCGGAAATCATTACCCGTTTGCCAGTTCGTAACAATTATAATAATCGCTATTTCAATGATACTTTTGAGGGCATTCCGATCGATGGATATGGGGCTCTTTTCCATAAGTTGCTACAACATCCCAATATTCAAGTTCAACTCAATACTGATTGGTTTCATGTTCGTGATCAGGTTTACGGCAATGCTCCGGTCATATACACAGGTCCAATCGACCAGTTTTTCGATTATAAACATGGGCGTTTAGAATGGAGATCAATTCATTTTGAACGACAATTACATGAAGTTGCAGATTATCAGGGTTGTTCCGTTATGAACTATGCCGACCCGCAAATACCCTATACACGGATTCACGAGTTTAAACATTACCATCCAGAGCGGTTAAAGTCAGAAAAGACAGTCATCTATAAAGAATACTCAAAAATTGTAAGCGAAACAACAGAGCCATATTATCCAGTCAATACGCCTCGAAATGCTAGATTACTGAATGTTTATAAACAGGAATCAGCTGATTTGAAAAACATATGGTTCGGAGGCCGCCTGGGTGATTATTGTTATTATGATATGGATGATACGGTGGAGGCTGCACTGATACTAGTTGATAAACTCTTATGAATATTAAAATTTATGTAGCTCACCATAAGCCTGGCTTTGTATATAAGAGTGAAGTCTACGAGCCTATACAAGTTGGTCGTAGTTTGTCAGATATTAAGTTGCCTATGCTTGGTGATGATACTGGTGATAATATTTCACACCTTAACCCATGGTATTGTGAGCTTACTGCATTGTATTGGGTGTGGAGAAATGTGACAGGACTCGATTACGTCGGTTTTTGCCACTATAGGAGATACTTAACTCCTAAAAGAGTATCTCTTAAAGAATTTCTTCATCGAGTTCGATTTAAATGGTTAACAGCTAAAGGTTATGTAAATAAAGAAGTATATAAAGGCATATATAATTATCAGCGCGTGTATTCTGAGCAAAGGATAATAAAATTTCTAAAGCATGATGAGAGTACAATTTGGAAGAGCCTGAATGGAGAATTATTTTTGCCAAGACCAATTGATATGAATCTTAGTGTTATGAAACAGTTTGAAGAAATGCATGGGCGAGAGCCTTTGCTGGTTATGATAGATGCTATAAAAAAGTATGACCCCGTGTTTTGTCCTTATTTAATCCAATCTCTTGAAAGTCATCAATTGTTTGCATTCAATATGTTTGTAGTTCCTTGGTACAAATTTAGTGAAATTATGACGAAGGTGTTCCTTATTTTAAATTACGTAAAAGATCAATTAGATTTATCAGATCATACCAATAGTCGAATGTTAGGATTCTTGTCTGAACGGCTCATAGGTGGGTATTTGTCCAAGGGAAGTGGAGGCGCTGAAATAGTAAAATGTGATGTTTTAACAATATCTTAATGCTGCAACACTGTCGATCGCTGTAGCTATTGTGATTTTTTTATATCAAGGTTCGGTGAACATTATGTTTTTCGTTGCAGTAATGGTGACTTATTTTCCAAATGATGATGTTTTTGAAAATGCAAAGGTATTGCTGGAATATTTTGATGGCTTAGTTGTTGTTGATAATACAGATGAAGAAATTACAGGTGGCATTACTGATAAATTATCTTCTTTAGAAGATTTGCCTTATGTCACTATTTTACGTAACTTTAAAAACCTTGGTATTGCAGAAGCTTTAAATCAAGGGTGCAATAAAGCAATTGAAATGGGTGCTTCCTGGATTACTACCTTCGATCAAGATAGCAGGCTTAGTTCATCTCTTCCTGAGTTAATTAAGCAAAATTATTGCCAACAAGAATTGTTAAAAAATCAGTTGATTGTCGGTGCGTCTTATCTTGATCCGGATTTAGTCGATAGTAAAGTTATTCGGCATAGATCCCTGAATGATATTAGTTTTTGTCCTGCCAGTGAGCTTATAAGTTCCGGAATGAGTTTTCCTGCCTCTTTATATAAAGATCTGGGGGGCTTTGACTCTGCTTTATTTATAGACATGGTAGATCATGATTTTTGCATTAATGCATTATTAAACGGTGTAAGTCTTTATCAGACGAGCCATCCCGTCATGATTCACTCTGTTGGCCAAAGAACAGCACATCACCTATTTGGAAGAGTTTTCTATACAACGAATCATTCTGCCCTCAGAAAGTACTACTATTCTCGCAACACTATTATTATATTTAAAAGATATGTTTTAAAAGCACCCTTTAGATCTTTTAGACACTTGCTACGCTTGGTAAAAATATTTTTTCGGATGCTATTATTTGAAACAGAAAAAGCCGAGAAAAGCATATCTGTTCTGAATGGAGTTGTTGATGGTATTGCTGGAAGAACGGGGCAAAGATGAATGATTCACCTATGATTTGATTGTTTGGATGGCTATATTTCTTTTCTAAGGTTTTGTAAATGAAAATTCTATTGCTTTCCCGCTATGACTCTTTAGGTGCAAGTACCAGGCTTCGTTCTTTGCAATACTTACCTTATTTACGTTCTCATGATATTGACGTGACTGTTTCACCCTTATTTTCAAATCGATATGTTAAGGGAATCTATCAAAAGAAAAACAATTTTTATGATGTCCTTCTTGGATATATACGCAGGTTTCTGATTCTGTGCAGACTCAACGCTTTCGATTTGGTTATTATTGAAAAGGAATTATTTCCCTTCTTGCCTGCGGTATTTGAAAGGCTCTTAAGATTATGCAACATTTCGTATTTGGTTGATTATGATGACGCTTTATTTCACCGTTATAATTGTCATTCCAGTGCACTTGTAAGAGGCTTGCTTGGAAAAAAAATAGATGTAGTCATGCGCAATGCTGCTGTGGTGATAGCTGGTAATAAGTATATTGCAGGATGGGCCAGGCAGGCTGGTGCCAGGAATATTGAGATTATTCCAACGGTTGTTGATATGGATCGCTACCAACCTGGTTGTGAAAAGAGAAACGATGTTCCTGTTATTGGTTGGATAGGGACACCGCTGACAAGTCGCTATTTAAAACCATTATTGCCGGTATTTGAATCGTTGTGCAAAAAAACTGCGGTGCGTATTGTTGCTGTGGGTGCAAATTCCGAAGATTTCCAAGGAACGCTTATTGATGCTGTGCCTTGGTCCGAACATACTGAAATCAAATCTATTCAGGAATTTGATATTGGAATTATGCCTCTTCCTGATTCTCCGTGGGAGCGCGGTAAATGCGGTTATAAACTGATACAATACATGGCCTGTGGTCTGCCCGTTGTAGCTTCGCCTGTTGGTGCGAATAACGATATTGTTTGCCAAGCTAAGAACGGTTTTTTGGCACAAAATGAATTCGAATGGGAGCTTTATCTGGAAAAATTAATAATGGATGTAAAGCTCCGGTCTACGTTAGGCCGACAAGGGCGGCTTGATGTTGAAGATTATTATTCTTTGCAAGTACAAGCACGGCGCCTGTTTTCTATTATTAAAAAAGCGGCTGTAAAGTGAATAAGAAGCTTCTCTTTTTAGTTAATGTTGACTGGTTTTTCCTATCCCACCGGCTACCAATTGCGCTTGAAGCCATGAAGCAAGGTTATGAAGTTCATATTGCTACTGGTATAACTAACCGTTTAGATGAACTACAGTTATATGGGTTCCATGTTCATCCGGTAAGATTTAGTAGAAATAAAATTGGTATTGTAAGCCTATTTCAGTCCTTGTTCGACATTATTCGTGTCGTCAGAACAGTTAAACCTGTAATCATTCATGCGGTTACTTTAAAGCCTGTTATATTGGGTGGAATTATCTCACGCTTATTTAGGGTGCCTTGTTATGTTGCCGCTATATCTGGGCTAGGAACCCTTTTTGTTGATGGGCATATTATTCAGGTTCTTCTAAGAACTATTATTATTCCTTTTTATCGCTTTGCTTTGGGACATCCTAAGAGTGCTGTAATTTTTCAGAATCCCGATGATAAGGATGTTCTGCTTCAAGCTAGAGTTATTAACTCTAATCAGATTCGGCTGATTAGAGGGGCTGGGGTCGATTTGAATGAATATTCCTATCAGCCTGAGCCTGCTGGAAAAGTTGTTGTCACGATGGCATCAAGGCTTTTAAGAGATAAAGGTGTGCGTGAATTCTGTCAGGCAAGCCAAAAGCTTCAAGCTAGAAATGTTCCTGTAGAATTTCGTCTTATTGGGACTGTTGATAAGGGAAATCAAACCTCTATTTCTAAAATAGAATTGTCAAACTGGGTTGAAAATGGCACTGTAACATACATGGGTTACAGAGATGATATTGCGAAACAATATTCATTGTCACACATCATCTGTTTACCGTCTTATTATCGTGAAGGTTTGCCAAAGTGCCTGGTTGAGGCTGCTGCTTGTGGGCGTCCTGTTGTGACAACAGATGTTCCTGGCTGTCGAGATGCCATTATCCCGGAACATACCGGCTTTCTGGTTCCACCCAAAGATTCAGATGCTCTTGCGGAGGCTATTTTAACCTTGGTGGACAATCCAGGTTTGCGCAGGTCGATGGGGTGTGCAGGTCGTAAATTTGCGGAACGTGAATTCAGTATTGAGAAGATTGTATCAGAGCATCTTGCCATATACGAAGAGTTGAGAGTGTCTTCATGAAAATCCTTGTCTCTGGAGCTACAGGATTTGTTGGTACCTCTCTATTGAAGAGACTTATGTTTCTTTCTAATTTCAGTTGGTGTGCTGCTGTGCGCCAGGCTAATGAAGGGACAGTTAGTCACAAACAAGCCATTATTTTGGATGATAATGGTAGCGTTTGTTCTCCCCAAAGTTTGTTAGGTTTTGACGTCGTTATTCATACTGCCGCACGTGTCCACCGAATGTCGGTTACCGATACAAATAGCGAAATTGCGGCATTTAAAAAAGCAAACACCTTATTTACTTTAACCTTAGCCAAACAAGCCGCTGCCGCCGGTGTCAAAAGATTTCTCTTTCTCAGCAGTATCAAGGTTAACGGTGAACAAACTGAGCCAAACCAGTCTTTTTGCGAAAATAGTCCTCCATCACCAAGCGATCCTTACTCTGTCTCCAAATACGAAGCAGAGCAGGGCTTGTGGGAAATTTCTCGTGAAACAGGTATTGAAATCGTTATTATCCGTCCTCCGTTAGTCTATGGCCCCGGTGTTAAAGCTAATTTTCTTCGTATGTTGCAGTGGCTAGAGCGAGGTGTTCCTTTGCCGCTTGGTGGCATAAATAATCAGCGCAGTCTTGTTGCTTTGGATAACCTGGTTGATTTTATTTGTTTGTGTATTGAGCATCCTGCTGCTGCAAATCAATTGTTTCTGGTTTCTGATGATCATGACCTGTCGACTCCTGCATTACTTCATTCTTTAGCAGGTTTTATGAAGACTCCTGATCGTGTGTTTTCGATACCTTCTCCTTTGTTAAATGTGACTGCAAGGTTGCTCGGTAAAAGCAACGAGATCCAGCGCTTGTGTGGTTCGCTACAGGTTGATATTACTAAAGCAAAAGAACTATTAGGTTGGAAGCCTCCCGTGTCTGTCGACCATGCACTAAAGGAAGCTGCGGAGTGGTATATGGAATCTAAAAGGGTAGGGACTGACTTGTGAAACATCTTGTCTGTTTGGTTGTCAGTTTTTTATTTACCGGACTGATTGCAAAATACGCACACAAGTTAAAACTCATAGATATTCCCTCTGGGCGTAGCTCGCATGTGCAACCTACCCCTAAGGGTGGTGGTATTGGTATTCTCTGTGCTTTTTTGATCACATCTATTGCTGCTGTACCTGTTTTTTTCTGGCTGCCGGCTGCTATTTTATCTTTAGTTAGTTTAAAAAACGACATTATAGACTTGTCCCCTAAAATCAGATTGATTGTCCAGTTTTTGATGGCATTTGTTGTGCTTTTTGGGGTAGGGGCGAGGGATTATTTCGCCTGGAATTTATTTTCTCTGACCATTCTTGTTACTTGTCTTCTTTTTATTGTGGCAACTGCTAACTTTTATAATTTTATGGATGGCATCAATGGTATTGCTGGCTTAACGGGCGTTGTCAGCTTTTTGCTCCTTGGAGTTTTCCTGCAAGATTTTGAGCCGAATTATGCCATGCTTTGTTTTTCGGTGACAGTAAGTTGTGTTGGTTTTTTACCTTTTAATATTCCCAAAGCAAAAGTCTTTATGGGGGATGTCGGCAGTATTCTTCTCGGTTTTGTTTTTGCTGCGACTATTGTTTTGACTTCTCGGAATATGCAGGACTTTCTGTTTATGAGTAGCTTTCTTCTGCTTTTTTATCTGGATGAATTCGCATCGATGATTAAGCGAATTAAGGACGGAAAAAGTCTTTTACGCGCTCACCGGGAACATTTGTATCAGATCCTAGTCAATGAGGGAGGTATTGCTCATTGGAAGGTTTCTGTGGGGTATGCTTTATGCCAGCTTGTTATTGGTGGGCTGGTTCTGTGCCTGCAAGCCTGTGGTGTTTGGTTTGTGATGTTAGCTATTCTTATTTTTTCTTTCATATTTTATTGTTTTGACTCGTTTATTCGGCGTCGTTATTGTATAAATTAAATAGTTTTCATCCGGAAACGGCCCTTTTTCGCTGTAGCAGCGTCAATCTGCACACTTGCTTGTGCGACGTAAAGTACTACGTCTCCGCTCAAGTCCTTGATTTTCTTGCTACAACAAAAAATTGCTCGTTTCCAATCTGAAAACTACATAGTGTTTATTATTAGTTTTCATCCGGAAACGGCCCTTTTTCGCTGTAGCGGCGTCAATCTGCGGACTTGCTTGTGCGACGTAAAGTACTACGTCTCCGCTCAAGTCCTCGATTTACATGCTATAACGGATAAATGCTCGTTTTTAATCTGAAGCTTTTTAATTGCTATCTTGATTTCTTGGGTAGCAGCCAAATGTAAAGTTAAGCCAAGTTAGGGCAGAATAAGAGTCTACAATGACGAACATGTTATTGAAATTTCGTTTTGCGATCATTTTCTTCATTACTGCTCTTTTGGTGGTCCTGTCTTTGCTTGTTTCTTATTCATTGCGTTTTGAATTTGATGTCCCTTTTGATTTTTTTCATCGTTCTCTTACATTAATCCCTGCTGCTATTGCCATTAAATTACCTGTCTTTTGGTTCTTTGGTTGTTTTCGTGGTTGGTGGCGTTATGTGTCTCTTCCCGATCTTATCCAGATATTTAAGGCCAATGTTATTGGTACCAGCCTGTTTGTTTTTTATGGGGTGGTTGTTTATCGTTTTGATGGGATCCCTCGCTCGGTATTGTTTCTTGATGGGCTATTATGCTTTGTTTTTGTTGGTGGAGTGCGTCTTATTACCCGTGCCTTTCGGGAGAAATATTTCCCCGCGTTCCGTTTAGGTCTCCTTAAAAATACCACCAGGGTTTTGATCTATGGTGCTGGTCATGCAGGGCAGATGATTGCGCGCGAAATTCAATCTAACCATTCTTTAAATTCACAGGTTATTGGTTTTTTGGATGATGACCCCCATAAACAGAAAACAACCTTGATGGGGATTCCGGTATTAGGGGCTCAAAGTGGTTTAAAGGATCTGGTGCGTGACCGACAGGTTGACCAGATCATTATCGCTATCCCTAGTGCTACAGGGCACCAGGTCGCAGCTATTGTGGCTGAGTGCCGGCAGACCACAGCGCAGTTCAAAATTTTACCTGGTGTCAGTGACCTGATTGATGGGCGAGTGTCTATCAAACAGGTTCGGGATGTTGATCTTGAGGATCTTCTTGGCCGCGCAGCAATAGATTTAGATAAAGGTAAAATTAGTAGCTTTATTAACGGAAAGGTCGTTTTTATATCCGGGGCTGGTGGCAGTATTGGCTCTGAAATTTGCCGCCAGGTTATTAAGTTTAAACCTGCTCAACTCATTTTATTTGATCAGTCTGAAACCGCTGTTTTTGACATCAATAGGGAATTATTAGCGGAGCCTGTGAACATAGAGATTAATGCCGTAATTGGCGATGTATGCAATTCTTTACGGGTTCAGGATGTTTTTCAGCAATTTAATCCACAGGTTGTTTTTCATGCCGCTGCTTATAAGCACGTACCGTTGATGGAGTCCAATCCGTGCGAAGCGCTTGTTAATAATGTTCTTGGCACGCGCACCCTTGCTGATCTGTCTCATCAAAGTGGGGTAGGGGCGTTTGTCATGGTGTCAACAGATAAAGCTGTTCGGCCAACCAGCATTATGGGAGTCAGTAAGCGGATTGCCGAGATGTATGTCCAGGCGCTTAACGACCATAGCCCGACGAATTTCATCACGACACGCTTTGGCAATGTTTTGGGTAGCAATGGGAGTGTGATCCCTGTTTTTCGTGAACAGATTAGTAATGGTGGGCCTGTAACGGTGACACACCCAGACATTATCCGCTATTTTATGACTATTTCGGAAGCGGCGCAGTTAGTCTTGCAGGCCGGAAGTATGGGAACTGGTGGCGAAATTTATCTGTTTGATATGGGGGAGCCGGTTAAAATTAAGCATCTTGCTGAAGAATTAATCAGGTTAAGTGGTTTTCGACCCTATGAAGATATTGATATTGTGTTTACCGGATTAAGGCCGGGGGAAAAATTGTATGAGGAGTTGCTGCTTGCTGAAGAGGGGGTAACCGCCACCCCACACGAAAAAATCTGCGTCGCAGATGCATCAGTCCAACCCTTTGGGTCTCTTCAGATAAAAATCGACCATTTGTTGGAAAATTGTTTAAAGCAAAATAATAGTGATTTGAAAAAAGAACTTCTAAGAATTGTACCAGAATTTCAACTGCCAGACGAAGACGGAACTCTTTAATAAATATCTGGAGTTGTGTGATATCTTTCGCAGTTGGGTGAGGGAAAGTGTTATGCCAATAGAATTTTATTTGTTTTTATCATTCGCGTGTATTTTGGGTGCCATTATTGGTTCTTTCCTGAATGTCTGCATTTATCGCATTCCTGCGGGCAAGTCGATTGTTTCGCCGCCTTCTTCTTGTCCTTTATGCCATCATCGTATCCGCTGGTATGAAAATATCCCGGTGCTGAGTTATCTGTTTCTTGGCGGAAAATGCTCATCTTGTAAAAGTAAAATTTCGTACCGTTACCCAGCGATAGAGCTACTTACGGGAGTACTGTTTTCACTTGTTTTGTATTATTTTGGTTTTAGTCTGGCGACGCTTATCTACTGGCTTTTGGCCGCTACACTAGTGGTTATTACATTTATCGATCTTGATCATCAAATTATCCCAGATGTTATCAGTTTACCTGGTATTGTTGTTGGCTTCATTTGTTCCTTTTTTATCCCCTGGATCTCGTGGATTGACTCATTTTTTGGTCTTTTGTTGGGGGGAGGCATTCTGTTTGTGGTTGCCTGGTTATATGAGGTAATTGCAAAGCGAGAGGGGATGGGCGGAGGTGATATTAAATTATTGGCCATGTTAGGTGCTTTTTTGGGCTGGAAGGCTATCTTGCCAATTGTTTTTATTGCTTCTTTAGTTGGGACGCTTGTTGGTATTCCAGCAATGATTCTGCAAAAGGAAGACAGTCGTCTTGCGATTCCGTTTGGGCCCTTTTTGTCTTTTGCAGCATTGGTCTATTTGTTTTGGGGGCAACAGATAATTTATTGGTATCTGCACCTATTTGCTTAATTCGAAATTATTAACATAAATGTCTTTTCTCTGAATCGATTTATTGGTATTGTCTTAATATTCTTGACATGGGTGATAGTTAGCCTATAATTATGCATAATTTAAAAAATTAATGCATGATGAGGTTGCTAAATGCAAAAAAACCATGTCAGGGACATACGCGAGTCTTTATTGATGAGTAAAGCTGAATTGGCAAGGAAGGCAGATGTGTCTCCTTTGACGATTACCCGCATTGAGCGTGGCTATCCCTGTCGTATGGAGACGATGCGTAAAATAATATTAGCTTTAGGCTTAAAGATCAGTGACAAAGTAAAGGTTTTTCCGGAGGGGTGAGTCCGAGATTTATCAAGTAGTTTGTCTCCCCCCACCTTTTTTTAAATTAAAACAGTAGACTCTTTTTTCGGACTGGATAAGACATGTTTGCCTCTAAAAAAGACATTGTCGGAATCGATATCGGTTCAAGCGCAGTCAAGATCGTACGTTTGCGCCCTTCGCGTGGTTCTTTTCATCTTGTTAATCTCGGCATAATGCCACTCCCTTCGGAAACGATCGTCGATAATACCATTATGGACTCAGGAATGGTGGTGTCTGTTATACAGAACCTCTTGAACTCCATGAAGATCAAGACCAAAAAGGTTGCGACATCGGTTTCTGGACATTCTGTCATCATTCGTAAAATTACCTTGCCGCTGATGTCTGAAAATGAATTGGAAATGTCCATCCAGTGGGAAGCAGAACAATACATTCCGTTTGATATCTCAGAGGTTAATATTGACTTCCAGATCTTGGGGGCCGACGAGAAGGACCCCTCGCAGATGAATGTGATGTTGGTTGCGGCTAAAAAGGATTTTGTCAATGACTATACAGAGGTCTTCAATGATGCTGGTTTAGAACCTGTCGTTATGGATATTGACTGTTTTGCTGTTGAAAATATGTTCGACTTTAATTACGGGTTTGTGGACGGGGAGATTGTCGCCTTGATCGACCTGGGTGCCACCGCAACCAGTGTTAACGTTCTGCATGGCAATGTCTCGGTCTTTACCCGCGATCTTCAGGCTGGTGGTTATCTAATCAATCAAGAACTGCAAAAGCGCTTAGGGATCAGTAGCGAAGAAGCAGAACAGGCTAAGCTTGGCTATCGTGACTTTGATAGCTTCGATCCTGAAGCTATTGATGATATCCTTGATGATGCTTTAGAAAACCTTGTGCAGGAAGTTCAGAGATCGCTCGATTTCTTTGCTGCAACCTCAAGTGAAGAAAAAATATCCAGAATCTATCTAACCGGTGGTACCTCAAGTTCGGAAGTGTTGCGCAAAAAACTGGAAGAGCGGCTTGAAATTCCAAATGAGATAGTTGATCCGTTCAGAAATGTTACCGTCAATCCCAAAGAATTTGATCCAGAGTACCTTGCGGCAATCGGGCCAATGTTGTCGGTGGCAACAGGGTTAGCGATGAGGAAGGTGGGTGACAAATGATAAGGATAAATCTGTTACCAGTCCGTGCCGCACAAAAGAAAGAACGCTTGCGTTCGCAGGTGTCGGTGTTAATCCTCTGCCTTATTCTGGTCTTTATTGCTTGTGGATCTCTGTATTTCCAGAAAAAATCAGCCATCGATAGTGTCGAAGAAGAAATTGCTAGTGTCGATGCTAAAAATCGTGCTCTCCAAAAAAAGATTGGTCAGGTTCGTGATTTCGAGAAGAAGAAGCTTGATCTTGAACAAAAGCTTAAAGTTCTCAGTGACCTTAAAAACAATAAGTCCGGCCCTGTGCATTTGCTTGATGAGTTAAGTTCCGCTCTTCCCGAAAATTTATGGCTGACCAGTTTTAAAGAAAATAACGGCAATATTAAGTTGAGCGGTATTGCCGATGCTGAAAAAACGGTAGCTCTATTTATGAAGAGCCTGGAGGCTTCTCCGTATTACAAACGGATTGAGCTTTCGGTAACTGAACAGACAAAGGTGGGTGACAAGAAAATGCAAAAATTCACCCTTGACTGTCAAACCGAATCACCTTCGGCTAAATAGAGGGGACGCTGAAATGAATCCTAGAGTTGAAAAAATACTAAATTTACCGGCTTATCAGCGCTTCTTAATAATGATTGTTATTATGGCTCTGATTTGCGCAGGGTTTTACTTTGGTAGCTATCAAGGACAAATGGAAGAGCATGAACAGTTATTGTCCCGGCTTGAAAGCGCAAAAGAGCGTTTGGTTAAAAATCAGAGGATAGCTAACAATCTTGCGGTTTATAAGGCTGAGTACGAAAAGATGCAGGCCCGCTTAGCCGAAGCCTTAAATGAATTACCTCTGGAGCGGGAAATTCCTAATCTTTTGACCGGTGTTGCCAACTTAGCAAGAAACCGTGGACTTGAAATCGTTCGCTTTAAACCGGCATCTGAAGTCACTAAGGAATTTTATGCTGAAGTTCCCGTCGAGTTAAAGCTAGCCGGGTCGTATCACCAGGCCGGGGCCTTTTTTGATTCCATTAGTAAAATGGAGCGAATAGTTAATATTCAAGGATTGTCGTTGGGAAGTCCAAAAGACATTGATGGTAAGACTTCTCTTTCTATTGACTGTCGGGCGGTTACTTTTCGGTTTGTTAATACTCCACCTGATCAAGGTACGAGCAAACAGAAGAAAGGCGGTAAAAGAAAATGAAATTACGCTTTTTTAATGTCTGCTTTGCTATGACGCTGTTGTTTATTGGTTGTGCTGTTCTGCCGGCCTTAGCCCAGGATCAAACTAAACCTGCGGAGACCTCTGCTAGTGTTGTTGCTCCTCAGGAAGATAACTTTACCTACTCTCCTCAGGGACGGCGTGACCCTTTTGAGCCTTTAGTTACTAAAGAACCTGTTGTCGCTGAAGTTGTTAAGAAAGTTCGTCCCGAGGTCTTAAAGGGTCCACTTGAAAAATACGAATTAAAACAATTTCGTTTGTTAGCGATCATCGTTGTGCGCGGCACGCCACGTGCTATGGTTAAAGCACCTGATGGTAAAAGTTATACCGTTAAAGTTGATGATTACATTGGGATGAACGGTGGTCTGGTTACCGATATTCAAACTAAAATTATCGACATTGATCAGAATGGCATGCGTATTGAGAAAAGCCCTGATCGTATCGTTGTGGAAGAAACTGGGTATGATAGTGTGACAGGAAAACAGGTTATTGACTATCGATACATTGTAATGTAGCTCAAACAAATAATCGCTGGTTTGAAATACACGATTGACTTTTAGGGGAAATGATATGAGAAGAAGCGTGGTGCTCCTCACTATGGTAGTAATGTTGTTGTCGGTTGCACTAGTGACAACCTCTTTTGCAGCAGATTCTATGTCTACAACTGATGTGTCTGCCAAAAAGGTTGTATTGTCTGCAACATCCGGAATCGATCAGGTTAAGTATTTTACCCTTGATTCTCCTAAAAGATTAGTCGTCGATTTGTATGGTGTTGCGCCTGGTAGCCACAGTGCTTCTGTCGCTCTTTCAGATGGTTTTAAGCTACTTCGTAGTGGTCCCCTTGATAATCGGACGCGCTTTGTTTTTGATGTTGATGGTGGTACTTTCCCCACTTTTGATGTCGATATCCAATCAGATCGGACCGTGGTGACATGGGAAGGTCCCAAGCAAACGGTTATTAATGCTGGCATTGAACCTGAAATGGTTGGCAAGGCAAAGATATCTGCCATAGATTTTAGTTCTTCAAGTGGAAAATCATTACTTAACATTACTGTTGACGGTAATGCTACTGTAACCAAACCAACACAGAGTGGTCGTAAAATTCAATTCTCAGTTAAAAATGCCACCTTGCCTAGAGCCTTGCGACGAGAATTTGATACTTTGTCATTTCCGAGTGCTATCTATTCCGCGACTCCCTACTTAGTTAATGCGGGTGGAAGCCCTGTTGTTAAGTTTGTTGTTTTACTAAAGGGAGATCAACCTTATCAACTTGTTAAGTCTGCAACTGGTTTTGTTTTTTCTGTTGTTGATGGCGAGTTTGCTAATGCCTCTCCCGCTATCATCGGAACGACTGCAATGGCTGCAGATGGTGACATTGCTTCTTCCGTTAGTAACAACATGGACAGTTCTGCCTATGTAAGCGGAGGTGCTAGTTCTTCCTCTACTCCAATTGTTACAAATACTGCAACCTCACCGGAGAAGAAATATACCGGAGAGAAAACTTCTCTGGTCTTTGATAATGCTGAAATTAGAGACATTCTCAGATTAATTGCTGAAATCAGTGATTTAAATATCATTGCTTCCGATCAAGTAAAGGGTAACGTCACCTTAAGACTTATCGACGTCCCTTGGGATCAGGCTCTTGACTTGATTCTTGATGTTACTGGCCTTGGTATGGTTCAGGAAGGTAATGTCGTACGGGTTTTGCCTAAAGAGACTATTCGCTCTATGAAAGAGGCAGAACTGACAGCGAAAACGTCTCAGGAAAAACTGGAGCCTCTCGTCACAGAAGTTGTTACTGTTAGTTACGCTGACTTAAAGAGTGTTTCCGAACCTGTTAAAGAAGTTCTAAGTGATCGTGGTACTATCACTGAAGATGCTCGTAATAAATACTTAATTATTACCGATGTCACACAGCGCATTGAAAAGGCGAAGGAGCTTATTACGATTCTCGATACTCCTGAGCGCCAGGTGCTTATTGAGGCACGTATTGTTGAGGTCAGCTCCACTTATAGTCGTGATTTAGGCGTTAACTGGGGTCTTGATTTTACTAACTCGGGAACCTATGTTGAAGATGCTGGTGTTGGCTTAGGTGGTGATTTTCTGCTGGACCTGCCTGATGGTGCTGGCTCTACCTCTGAAGATTCTGGCCTGGCTGCCGGGATTACTCTGGGTCGAATCGGTGTTGATAAGACTATCCTGGATTTGCGCATTTCAGCTTTGCAAACTGCCGGTAAATTGAAGATTGTCTCTCAGCCGAAGGTAACGACTCTTAACGGTGAAACTGCGACAATCAGCCAGGGTACGACTATCCCCTATGAAACAACCAGTTCCGAGGGAACGAAAACTGAATTTGTCAGTGCTGAGTTAAAACTTGAAGTGACACCGGTTATTAATCCTGATGATTCAATTATTATGGAAGTTTTAACCACCAATGACTCTCCATCCACAACAACAGGTGCTTCAGCCCCAAGTATAGATACCAAAAAAGCAGAAACTAAAGTTCTTGTTCATGATGGTGAAACGACAGTTATCGGTGGTATTTTTGTCGAGAATGTCTCTGAAGGAGACAGCGGAACCCCTTGGTTGATGGATATCCCCGTATTTGGATATCTCTTTAAATCCAATACGAAATCGACTTCGCGGGCAGAGCTTTTAATCTTCATTACGCCAAGAATTGTCAAAGATAACTAATTGACTTAATAAGTTTTCAGATTGGAAACGAGCAATTTTTCGATGTGGCAAGGAAATCAAGTGTTTGTGCGGAGACGTAGTACTTTACGTCGCACAAGCAGTCCCGCAGATTGACACCGCCACAGCGGAAAAGGACCGTTTCCGACTTAAAACTAATAAACATGGTTGCAGAAAGGGCAGGGTGACCTGCCCTTTTTTTGATTTGGGTGTTCTATGACAGATAGCTTAACAGTTTCTCTTGGTGACAGATCCTATCCAATTATTATTGGAAGTCAGATCCTTTATTCTTTGGGGGCGGAATTAAAACAAGTTGGCTTTCCAAATAAAGTCGCTATTATTTCCAATCCTAAAGTCGATTCACTCTACGGTGATCTCGTTTTTGATGCTTTGACCAATGAGGGATTTTCTGTTCTTCGTTATAATATCCCTGACGGTGAAGAATATAAAACAATGGAATCATTATGTGGAATTTATGATTCCCTTATTGGTGGTAAATTTGATCGTGGCTGTGGGATTATTGCTTTGGGTGGTGGAGTTGTTGGTGATATGGCCGGGTTTGCCGCGGCCTCTTTACTGCGAGGTATCCCTTATGCACAAGTTCCGACGACCTTGCTTTCGCAGGTTGATAGTTCAGTCGGTGGAAAAACAGGGGTTAATCACCCTCTTGGTAAGAATTTGATTGGTGCTTTCTATCAACCCGAACTCGTCCTCATTGATATCAGCACTTTGAAAACACTTGAACAACGTGAAGTTGCTGCAGGTTTAGCGGAAGTGGTCAAGTATGGTGTCATGTTTGATGCTGACTTTTTCTCCTGGTTAGAATCGAATACTAAAGAGCTTACCTCACAACAGCCTGACATTCTAATATCCGCGATTAAAACTGCATGTATTTTTAAAGCTGATATTGTCGCTAAAGATGAAAGAGAAGGTTCTGTTCGGGCAATCCTCAATTATGGACACACCTTCGGTCATGCCGTTGAAAAACTTGCTGGTTATGGGCAATTCAAACATGGCGAAGCTGTTGCTATAGGGATGGTTGTTGCGGCGAAGTTGTCACATCAAAAAGGGTTGTGTAGTGATGATGATGTAACGCGAATTATTGATCTCCTCACCGCTCTTAAGCTACCAGTGTCTCCTCCTGCATTCTCAATTGATGAATATATTGATCTTATGCAAAGGGATAAAAAGGTCAGGGGGGGGCAACTTTCAATGGTGTTAAATGTAGGTATCGGTCAAGCTCAGATAAAAGTTGTCTCTGATTTAAAAGAACAACTGGCGAAAATCTTATAAATGATAAAGGTATTAACAAGATGAATCAACAAGCGTCATTATTAGGGAAAGTAGCTGCATATACGGAAATCCTCATCAAAGACCCAAGTTCGACAATTTTTGTTTCTCTTGCCGAAATCTACAGAAAAATGGGGTTGTTTGATGATGCTGTCCAAATTTTGACTAAGGGGTTTGAAAAACATCCAGATCTTGCTCCCGCTCATATCGTTATGGGTCGGATTCAATGTCAACAGGGTGATTATCAACTTTCATCCCAATCTTTTGAAACCGCCTTAAAATTTGATCCCGAAAGTTTGGCTGCTTTAGTCGGTTTCGCCCGGGTTAAAATTCTGCTTGAAGATTATGAATCGGCTCGAGAAATTCTGACTCAAGCCAGAAGTCTTAGCCCTGCAGATCCGGTTATTAACAAACTGATCTTGTCTTTACCTGAAGCAGAACAGCCAGAGGAAATTACCTCTGGCGAGTTAGATAAAAAGCCCGAGTCGTCAACGACCTCAACTCTTTTGTCTGTAACAATTGCTGATTTGCATTATAGCCAAGGAAATGAGCAGGAAGCTCTTGCTATGTATCGGCAGCTGTCTGAGAAAGATCCTGATAATCTAGAACTAAGAAGAAAGATTCGCCAGATTGAACAGGCTCTGGATAGTCATGATGTGACTGAAGTTGAACCTGTTCAGGGGGATCCTGAAACTGATTCTTTGAATACTGTTAGTGATAATAATTCAATAGAAACAGCTTTAATGACCGGTGGTCAAGAGCAGCCTAAGATCAGTAATAATGATGCCACTGATGCTGATACTCAATTTATGGTTGATGAATTAAATCGTTGGCTGGTTAATATTGCCAAGAGGAGGGAAAATGTTTAAACAAATCCTTGAAAAGGTTGTGACAAACTGCTCCGGCGCTTTAGGCGCCGTCCTGATGGGTTTTGATGGCATCGCAATTGATGACTATGTGGTTAGCGATGTCGACATTGATGTTAATCTGGTGGGTATTGAATATAGTAATATTGCCAAAGAAATTAGTCGCGCTGCAGATATCTTAAATCTCGGAAATATGAATGAGCTAACGATAAAGTCTGATCAATACTACATTATTTTACGTGTCGTAACAGATGAATACTTTTTGGGGCTTATTGTTGCTAGCGATGGTAATTTTGGCAAAGGCCGTTACTTGTTACAACGTGAAGCTCCCGGATTAAGAAAAGAGTTATAGGCTCTGGCTTTATTCTTCGGAAATATAGTATTTTTATCTCTGTGGGTTAGATCGCTAATTTCTTTTTACATATTAACTGGTTTTAAATTCAAAATTTATGAAACATTCCCAACGCCATGATGCTGTTCGTTCTATTCTTAAAAAACAGGAGCTTACAGCTATCGTATTCTTTGGTATGACTAACGTGCGTTATCTTTCAGGGTTTACCGGAACCGATGGCGTATTTATCTGTACTTCATCAGACTCGGCTTTTCTTACTGATTCTCGCTATACAACCCAGGCCAAAGGGCAAGTTAAAGCCGATCGTATTGTTTGTTATCGCAATAAGCTTCAAGAAATTGCAGATGAGTTTTCCCGATTAGGGCCATGTCGGGTAGGTTTTGATGCCGAGTCGGTCAGTGTTGCTTTGTTTGATAAGCTTAAAGCTCTGCTTTCTGATGATGTTCAACTTGTGGCGTTCAGTGAGGAATTAGAAGCTTTACGTGCTTCTAAAGATGAGGACGAAATTAAATTTCTTACCCAGGCAGCCGATTTGAACCGTCAGGCTTTTGAGACTATTCTGCCAACCATTAAATCTGGTATCAGTGAAAAGGCCGTAGCGCTTGAACTTGAATTTGCTTTGAAAAAATTAGGGGGAGAAGAAAATTCCTTTGATTTTATAGTCGCTTCCGGGGTTCGTGGTGCACTGCCTCATGGTGTAGCGAGTGATAAAATTATCAATGAAGGGGAGTTCGTTACTATTGATTTCGGTACCAAAGTTGGCGGCTACTGTTCTGATGAAACCGTCACCTTTGCAGTCGGTAATGTAACAGGAAAACTTCGACAAATTTTTGATATTGTGTTAGAAGCTCATGACTCTGCATTAAGTGCGGTAAAGCCAGGAATAAAAATAGCCGAGCTAGATTCCATTGCCAGGTCATACATTGAAGAGCATGGTTACGGCGATTATTTCGGTCACGGGCTTGGGCATGGTGTTGGCCTTGATATCCACGAATACCCATCTGTTTCGTCAAGGACAAGCGACATTTTGCAACAAGGAATGGTTATTACCATCGAGCCAGGTATCTATATTCCTGACCTGGGTGGGGTCAGAATTGAAGATAGTGTTGTTGTCACTTCTTCTGGTTATCAATCCCTGACCAGCATTCCTAAACAATTCAGACAGGTTTAACCATTGTCTGAATAGCTGCTTCGATCTTCATTTTAAATTTACTCTAAACATTTGCCCATATGGTCAGGAGGATGATATGGACCTTAAAGATCTTAAAACCTTAATCAAAACCATTACTGAAACTGACATTACCGAATTCGATCTCGAAACTGGTGATGATAAAATTCATATTAAACGCGGGCCTGATAAAGAAATTATTCAGGTTGCTGCACCAGTGGCAGCAGCTCCTGTTGTGACAGGCGTACCTGCTGCGCCTGCTGCCGCTGCTGTTGCACCTGCTCAAGAAGCAGCGGCTCCAGCCGATAGTCCTTATGACTCCATAACGGCACCGATGGTTGGTTCCTTTTATCGCAAACCAGCGCCAGATGCTGATGCTTTTTGTAAAGTTGGAGATATTGTTGAAGCAGGGCAGGTTATCTGCCTGATCGAAGCAATGAAACTGTTTAACGAGATTGAAGCAGAATTTAAGTGTCGTATCGTCGAAATTCTTAAAGAAGACGGAAATCCAGTAGAGTTTGGTGAAAACATCTTCTTGGTTGAAAAATTATAAAGCCGGCTCCTTAACTGAATGCTGAAGGCCTCTTTTAACTCTTCATTCTCTTCAGTGCTCTGTTCTTGAAAAGGGATGGTTGGAAACTGATACCTCTTTTAGGAGTACGTTAAACATGTTTCATAAAATATTAATTGCAAATCGTGGTGAAATTGCCGTTCGTATCATCAGGGCCTGTAAAGAAATGGGCATCAAAACGGTCGCTGTTCATTCCGAGGCGGATTACGAAGCTTTGCATGTCAGTCTTGCTGACGAAAGTATCTGCATTGGTCCGACAGCAAGCTCAGGTAGTTATCTCAATATGAAAGCTATTATCAGTGCGGCAGAAATTGCCGATGCTGATGCGATCCATCCTGGCTACGGATTTTTATCTGAGAATGCTGAATTCGCGGAAATTTGCGAGCAGTGTGGCATAACTTTTATTGGTCCATCCGCCGATAATATGCGCATGATGGGGGATAAGATCACTGCACGGCAAACGGTCACTGATGCTGGAGTTCCAATTCTTCCTGGAACCAATGAAAGTATTGAAACCGTTGAAGAAGCTCAGAAAATTGCTGACGAAATTGGCTACCCCGTTATTATTAAAGCCTCTGCTGGTGGTGGTGGCCGAGGGATGAAGATTGTTCATTCTCCCGGTTCCTTAGCGAATGCATTAGCAACAGCTCGTGCTGAAGCGCAGTCTGGTTTTGGTAAGGCAGATGTTTATATTGAAAAGTTCTGTGAACACCCTCGCCACGTCGAAATCCAGATCTTAGGTGATAAACACGGTAACGTTGTTCACCTTGGTGAACGTGACTGTTCGATTCAACGCCGCCATCAAAAGTTGATTGAAGAAGCTCCATGTCCGGTCATTAGCCAGGAACAGCGCGATCATATGGGGGCGTGTGCTGTTGCTGCAGCTAAGGCTGTCGGCTATAGTAGCGCCGGAACTGTTGAGTATCTGCTTGACGCCGATGGCAGTTTCTACTTCATGGAAATGAATACCCGCGTTCAGGTTGAGCATCCGGTTACCGAGATGGTTACAGGGGTTGATATTATTAAAGAGCAGATTCGTTCTGCTGCTGGTGTGCCGCTACGATACACTCAGGATGATATTAAAATCACCGGGCATGCTATTGAATGCCGTATAAATGCAGAAGACCCTGTAAAGTTCACACCTTGTCCCGGTAAGATAACCGGTTACCACACTCCTGGCGGAATGGGTGTTCGCGTCGAAAGTGCGCTATACGACCAATATACAGTTCTTCCTCACTATGACTCAATGATTGGCAAGTTGATCGTCCATGCTGAAACGCGCGAAGAAGCTATTCGTCGTATGGCTTGCGCTCTTGATGAATATATTATCGAGGGTATTAAAAATACCATTCCGTTTCATCAAAAAATGATGAATAACAAAGAATTTATCGATGGGCATTTTGATACCAATTTCTTAGAAAGAACTAAAATTTAACCAGTTTTCATCCGTAAACGGCCCTTTTCCGCCGTGGCTGTGTCAATCTGCGGGCTTGCTTGTGCGACGTAAAGTACTACGTCTTAAGCGCAAGCCCTTGATTTCCTTGCCACAACGAAAAGTTGCTCGTTTCCAATCTGAAAACTTGAAAGTTTCAATTTAGAGTTTTCGGATGAAAACTAACTAGATTTATTTTATTTTTCTTTGGGCTGTTTCATTATTTAATTGATATTGAGTGAATTTATGACTTCTACCGAACAGCTGATACTAGGATATATCTCTTATTTGAATTGTGTTCCTTTTTTTCATTATTTAAGAGACGAAGGTTATAAGGGGCGCCTGATTGCAGGCGTCCCTTCTGTTTTAAATCGCATGTTGCAGGAAGGGGAGTTGGACGCAAGTCCCTCATCTTCATTTGAATACGCGTTGCATGCTGATAAGTACTGCTTATTGCCCGATCTGTCCATTTCTTCTACCGGCCCGGTCAATAGTGTCTTGCTCTTTAGTCCTGAATCACCGGAACAGCTAGTTGGTCAAAAAATTGCCATTACTGATGAATCAGCTACGTCGATTAATTTATTGCGCGTACTTCTTTTAGAGCACTATGGACACACACAGATTAACGATGATGTTCCGGAATGTACCGTAGAAGAGGTTATTCAATCCGGAAAACCTGGGTTATTGATTGGTGATCGAGCAATGGCGATGGCGCGTAACTTACCTACAGGTATCCACATTTATGATTTGGGTGAAATGTGGTTAAAAAAAACTGGCCTACCATTTGTTTTTGCTTTGTGGATTCTAAGGAAAGATAGTGCTCGATTAAAAGCAGAGGCTATCAAAGAAACTATGAAACAGCTGCATAAATCCTTAGCCTGCTCGCTGAAAGACCTTGAGGGCTTAGCTACAGCTGCGGGCCATGAAGGTGAGATGATACAATATTCAGCTGATTATTGGCGAGGAATAGACTATTCTTTAACGGTAGAACATCAGCAGGGTCTGTCACTGTTTTTTGAACTATGCGCTAAATATGACCTGATCCCTACAGCACCTGATCTTGTCTTTTTTTAAATAATACTTTTTTCTTTTTAGCTTCCTAATATTTTTTTAATCATTATTGTAACAATGTGGCATTTTTGACGTTTTTATACTGTGAATATTAAAAAAAATGTAGATTTATAAAAGGCGTTTTATTAGAATGTGTAAAGTTTTCTAAATGATAAAACAAACCGAAGGGAGGGTTTTGTGGCTAAGTTCATAAAATTAATATTGTTGCTTTTTGTCGTGGTGTTGTTCGGCTGTGGTCAGCAGAGTGGTTCTGATGATTCAGATTCCGGTTCAAGTTCAGGTAGTGGTACAACCACAACGGAAGAGACTGAGACGGTAAGCGCTATATTGCTTTCGACCACCACCAGTACAATTGCCACAGGAGAAAGTGCAACTATTTCAGCTCGTTTGCTTAATAGTAGCGGGCAACTCGTGACCGAAAGTAAAACCGTAGAGTTTACTCTTAGCGCTCCTGCACTTGCTTCAATAAACTCTCCTGGAGTTACTGCCAGTGGAACTCTGAATCGTACCCTTACGGCAAATAATATCGAAGGAGAAGTAACGGTCACTGCTTCGGTTGATAGTGCCACAACAACTCTTACTATCGAAATCTCAGATGAATTAGCTGCTGCGACTGTTAATGTTACAACTAATCCAACTACTATTACTGTTGGTGGGACTTCTGTCGTTAGTGCTGAGGTTCTGGATAGTAATGGTGACCCTATGGCTGCAGGGACTAATGTTAATTTCGAGGTCAACAATACTGCATTGGGAACTGTTGTTTCTTCAGCTTCCATCTCAGGTTCCCTCGGTATTGCTCAGGCAACATTTTCAGCTGGCACCACTGCGGGAACAGCTACTATAACTGCAACATCAGGTGCAGCTACAGGCTCTACAACGATTGCTATCGATAGTGCAGATGCAGGAAGTATTGAGTTTGTATCTGCTGACCCGCAAATTGTTGTCCTTAAGGGCTCTGGTGGGACCGAAGCCTCCCTGGTGACCTTCCTCGTAAGAGATACTAACGGAGACGCTCTGGCTGGTAGTGAGACTGTAAACCTGGTTTTGAGTGGGCCTAACGGTGGTGAATACATAGGCGGGACAGCTGGTGTCACTTCACTTGATGTCGGCACCGAAGATGGATATGCTGAAGTTACATTCCATAGTGGTACTATCCCGGGAACTGCAACGATTACTGCAACTGTCGATGGAACTAGTTTGTCTACTTCGAGTGGCGTTATCGCAATTGGTGGTGGTGTTCCTTCTGAAGGTCACTTTTCTTTATCTACAACTCAGTTCAATCTTGAAGGCCTTGAATATGATGGTATCGAGGCAACTATAAACGCTAAAATTGCCGATCGTTATGGTAATTATAATGTTCTTGAGGGAACTTCAGTTTCTTTCTACTCAGAATGTGGTGCTATAGATAGATCCGTTAATTTAGATAGTGAAGGAGAGGGATCCGTTGGTTTCAGGACTCAAAGACCTGATCCTTATGATGTCACTATGAATGCTTTTGATCAGGCTATAGCCGATGACTATTTAGATTCTCTTGGCGTTGTTATTGACGACACTAATAATCCACGTAACGGCTTGTGTACAATTATTGCCGTTGTCGATGGTGAAGAAGAGTTTACTGATGCAAATGCCGATGGTCTATATGACTTGGGTGAATCTTTTGATGATACTTATGATGATATCCACCTTGATAAAGATGATGACTCTTTTGATATTGCCCAAGGTGCAGAGACGACAGGTAATCCCTACGATTCATCTTTTGAAGATCTCGTTGTTGACCGTTTTATAGATGACGATGACGATGGTGTAGCTGACAGCGGTACGGTTGGTGTTTTTAATGGTAAAAATGGTGTTTGGGACTCCAATAAGCGTATTTCTCAGCCGATTAAATTACTATTTACTGGTACCCCAACGGTTAGTATTGCTGATTCTAATGGCAACCCAATAACCTCTTTGTCTATCAGTGATGGTGGTAGTGCTACAATTTATTATTCACTGCATGATGAAAATTACAATCCACCTATTGGTGGTACCACCATGGATATTTCGACTGAAGTAGGAGCTCTTACAGGTGTAACTAAGTTTGAGGTCATAGATACTGCTATCCCTGGCGCTGCTATTAACGAATTAGTTATTTCAGATTCTAATCCAGGGGATTCAGAAAGTGCTGAATTTGGTGTTATGACATTCACCTGGGATTGGAAAGGAATAGAATTTACATATACTCTTGCAGTAACTGTTGACTAATTGAAAATAATGACTATAATGTCGCGGTCTGTGAGTAATTCTTCACTGATCGCGACATTAGTAGTAAGCCCGGGTGGCGGAATTGGTAGACGCAAGGGACTTAAAATCCCTCGGCATTCGTGCTGTACGAGTTCAAGTCTCGTCCCGGGTACCATAATGAAAACGGCTATTTAGATTTATATCTAGATAGCCGTTTTTTTGTTGGAATTAGAGTTGAGGTAGATTTTCAGGTAGACTTTGCTCATTGGGTAGGTTTCGGAATGGTTGGAGTTTGGTGTGGTTTCAAGTTTTTTTAGATTTGATTTCCTTTGGAAATTGATAACTTTTACTTAATAATATTGAAATAATGCAATATTGGCTGTACGTGCCACGCACAAAGAGCTAAGGATATATAGATAATCAGAATAGCTCCCCCCTGAATATAAAAGCTATTTTTACGATCATCAATTGCATTATTGATGATGGTTTTAACTTCTTTGTCAGATATATGATTCCTTGTTATATTCGTCCAATAGTAAATTTCTTTTTTTGATAATGAAAGATCCTTTAAGTGGATCCAATACTGCAACACGACACTTGCTAAAAAATAAATCGCTAGAATTTTGTAAAGTAAAATATTTTCTATGGTTTGCGTTGCATCTGCTGAATTGTTTGTTTGTACTGTATTTAAAATTTTTGTAAATAGTCCAATACCTAAGAGCATTAAGGCTCCTAGAACATCACGAAGTAGATTGCTTAGTAATCCCCGAATTTTATTTGAGTAAGAATCTGTATGATTTCTAATGTCTTGTTGGAGAGCTGAAAGTTCTTTTGCATGCGCATCCATTCGTTCTAGAATAACGAATTTGTACTTATTCTTTGCATGTTCTAATGCTTCTTTTATTCTATTGTTGATTCCGTAAGAATAAGACAACCCATGCGGGATATCTAAAGAAAGACGGTCTGCCATCAATAAGACACGGGTTTCAGGGTTTTCTCCGTATGCCCATCCGACAGCTTCATGTAATTCTCTTAGTTGTTTTGCGGAAGGTGGCGGGTCATCTTCTTTAATCAGGGGCAGTTCTAAGCGTTTAGTTCCATTAATTATCACTCGGTTGATATCGAAAAAATCTTGGATTAAGCAAGCCGCTAGGCTAGTCGCGCAATGTTGTCTAAACGGTATTGCGTCTTTAGCTTCTAGGTCTCCCCAATTTAGCAGAAATGGTGTTGGGTCGAGGCGAGCACCGTAGGAAGCAGCTACATATATATGAGTACGCAAAGTCGAATCAGATGGCAGGTTGACAGGGGCTAGCCATTCTTTTGGAAGTTCAGACACTTTACTTGTAGGGCAAATGGCTAATCTTGGGCCACCGAACGCTTGACTTATTCCGTTTACATATATTTTTAAAGGCTTTCCTGTATGGAAAATTGAATCTGCATTGAATGGATTAATGCCTGTTGCCCAATCATGAAATGCTGATATGTCGTTAAATAATACATGCTTAATATCTGTATTTCCAAAGTGCATGCCATTTATAAGAGAATCTTTAGGGAGTCGGAATTGCCAAACCAGTGGTTTTCTTACTTCTTTAGAAATCTCTTTTAACTCTTCAAATGTGAATCCAACGTCATCTAGTGTTAGGGTGTAAAGGTCTTGGCAATGTTCAGATTCTAACAACTCAAGGCAGGTTAACGCAGTTGAATAAAAAGGATCTGAATAATCGCCATTGTAGATAATGTGATCCCATGCTTCAAATTTATTTGATGCATGGGAGGCTAGTTCAGAGACTGATTCAATGATCTTGGTTAAGGTTGGATTCATTATGTTAAGTCATAATTTGGAGTTTTGATTGTGATCACTTTGTAATTTTGGTCACTATTGTCATCTATGGTAATTCCGTTTGCATTCATGTTCCCCTCCCATATAACAGTAACACCAAACTCTGTTTTTAGTGTATTTTTCTTTTGGGATTTTGGTAATGAATCCGGTTTAGGAGAGAAAACCTGGCCGTGTAATCCTTGATTACGTAAATACTCAGTTAGAGAGTTAATTAATTGTTCTTTGCGATCTGGTTCGTCGTCTCTTACCACGAAATCGACAAATTTTTCTGAGTCGAATGTATTTGTCGCTTCCATGTAAGAGATGGCTCTTGCTTTATAATTGTTAGGGATTTCACATTCAGGAAGTCCTTCCTGTTGCCTTGCCCATGCAAATACATTGGTAACAAAAGCACGTGTTAGATTGCTGTCACATTCTCGCTCGGTAACTCCCAAATAGCGTTTAAAATAGTCTGAAATGGCTTCAGGGGTATCTGCCTGTTTTCCCGACCTTCCACGTTGTTTTGCAAGGACATCCCAGCCAAATTTATTGCTAATGTCAACTAATGCCCATTTTTGGATTTTGCTTTTGTCTTCAGCTATTGATTCCTGGATCTCTTTAAATGTTATCCGTATGTTGTTGTCGTTTCTTTCTTCGATTTGCTGATAAACTCGCGCATAATCTACTTTTAGCAGTGCAATGAATGACCGCCTTTCGTTGTCTACAACCATCGAAACTCTGGTAACAACGAATACACCGTCATTTACGTTGCCTGAATGTAATTCATGGAACGAGTGTGTAAGTATTTTGGATTGGGTGACAAAGTTTGATTTGGGATCGTCAATAATTAGTTGGCAATTGCGGACAAAGTCCGAATGTTCTCTGTCTGAGAAAACATACTGAGTCCCTTCTGCTGCAGCGAGTATTAGGTCCGTGAAAAATTTTCTTTGGCTATCGTCCGTAAATGTAACTTCATTGAAGTATCTAGGGGTGTCTTCATTCTTAAGGATAACGTGGAAAATAAAGTCCTCAATGATGAGGCTGTCACGATGAGTTGAAAGTAATACGCTTTGTCTTGCCATTGGTTCCCTCCATATTTTAATAGTGTATAGAGCTCTGTGACAATTTAAGTCATCTCCTGTTTTGATGAGATTGATTCTTGGGAATATTTAAGAATTTAGGGCGCCATTCCCATTCCACTGAGTGCTGCACATAAGGCTTTGTTTTTAGCATTTTCAAATTGCTTTAGGCCATTATTTATGATTTCCTTTCCATGGTCTGGTATCTCTGCGAGTAATCTTTCCCTCTCTTCTTTATTTTTTTCTGAGAGAAGAACTATTAAAGATATTATTATCGGAGCAATAAGATTTTTAGCAGTATCATTTGCCAATTCATCAATTATTATCTTAAACTTTGCATTGTTTAACTTAATCTCATTTTCTTTTTTCTTTAGTTTTTCTTCATAGTCTAAACTAAGTTCTCTCTTTACTATGTTTTCTATTTTTTTTAGATCGAAATTATTTGAATATAAAACCGCTGTATCAACAACCTTCTTTTGGCTTTCTATCGCTTGTGCTTGTTGCGTCACAACATCCTTAGTTTCTTTTAAAAGGTTCGACTGCTCTTTTATTTTATCGACTAATACCTTATTCTTAACCTTGTTATAGAAGAAAATTAAAATTAGAATTAATGTATTTATTAAAGGTAAAAAACGTTCTATGTCCATTCTTCTATGTCTCTCTTTGGAATTCTAATTTATAGGTACTGCTGCACAGCCACTTTAATGTCTTCTTTCTGTTGGTAGAGGTTTAAAACTTTTTCCAGTGGTACATTTTTCTCACCACTAGGCAAAAATATTCCTACCGACATTTTTGTTTTACCAAAATAAAGTCTACAAATCGGACGTCGATTGTTGTTGTCAAAAAGAATTGCGCAGTAGCTTTTTGCATCACGAATAGTTATACGTTCTGGATCGGTGAGCTCTGCTCCTATGGCCTGAATAATGCGATAAGCTTCCCATTCTTCAGGCGTGGTTTCTATTCCATCATCAGATGATGAGGGTTGGTCTGCTTTATCTTCCGTAGTTATGACTTCTTTTTTTATCTCAGTCTCTGGCTCAAGGGCAGATTTAAGCCGCTCGTTAACTTGTTCGCGCAGATAATCTCGAAGAGCTTTTTGACATAGTTCTCCGAATTGATCCCTGACCTGTTGAGTTATTCGACCTGAATAAACTCTAGAGGTTAGTAATTTGATTAAATCGTCACTGGGGGAGTCAAACTCAGCCTTTATCTCAGCTAGTAAGGCTCTATGATATTTTAGGTTGCTAGCTGTGCTGATTATTGTGTCTAGGTCGAATGAGGTTTTTGTAAATTTCTTCAACTCATCGACTTGAGTCTCATTGAATTGGAACAGGTTGAATTCAAAGAACGGTCGGTCGTCCATTTTATTTTCGTTTTCAAGATCACTGAAAAATATGTAACGAACGCCATCTGTGAGAACTCCAAACTTTGCCTCGGTTACAGCAAAGTATCTAAATAGCTGCCCTGCGCATTTAGTTGATAAAGGGGTACCAATGCTTTTACATTCGATAAGAATGGTGATTTTGTCTTCTTGCTTAATGGCGTAATCTACTTTTTCCCCTTTTTTTACACCGTGATCGGCAGTTAGTTCAGGAATTACCTCAGAAGGGTTGAATACGTCGTATCCTAGTGCCTGGATAAAAGGGAGTACAAAGGCTGTTTTTGCAGCTTCTTCAGTAAGGACTGAATCTTTTTGACGTTGAATTCGGTTGGCAAGTTCGTTCAATTTGTCGATTAAATCCATTTTACCCTCCTGGGCGTCTGTTTATTTTTTCTTATTAGGACGTTGTGTTAGGGCTGATCCCGCACTAGATTTAGCTGCTTTGGTCGCGGATGCACTTTTAAGTGTTTTTGAAGCCGCGGTGCCTGCTTTGGACGATGTTACTTTTGAGGGAGCTTTTGTTTGCGATAGGGCTGATCCTGCTGCTGATTTAGCTGCTTTGCTGGATGTGTTGCTTTTTAGAGTTTTTGATGCTGCAGACGCTGCTTTTTTGCCAGTCACCTCATTTTTAGACATAATTCTCTCCTAGATTTTGGGCTCTTGCTTGTTGCGGTATGGCTTTCCACGGTGGTTAGGAGATTTCTAGCTTGATGATTCAAGAATTCTTCTAATCTTTTCGTAGAAAGAAGGATAGATCGTGATTACAAGTGCATAATAAGCAATATAAATACCTACGAGGCTGAGTGTTTCTCCTCTATTTAGGTAAGCTTTTGCTTTTACTTTTTTAATCAGGAAGGATTCTTCTTCCATTGCTAACTGATTCTTTAATTCTAAATTATCTAGGTAATTTTGTTGCTGTTTACTTCTTTGCCCAAAAGGTCCAACCTCTCCTCCGCTGATGTTTTTTCCTGTATTCTCAATGGCTAAATTTATATTCTCAACTTTCTGGTTGTGTATCTCTTCGAGCTTCTTAATTGTGTCTTTATTAGTCAGTTTGAAACACACATAGGATGATATGTTCCATACTGGAAGAATTAGTAGAATGACATAAAATAAAATCTTCATAGGATCGCCTTTATCTCCTCGAAGTTTTTTAACTTTGTGAGCATATGGTTTTATCTATGGTTCCACCAGGCCCCAATTCGAGCAAAGATGAAAAGACATAACCCAATTAGCGGCATCAATATGGTTATACCTGCATATTTAGTATTTTCTGGGTTTCCTGACATAGCAACAATCATCACGACTCCGACGATGACCAACAGCGCCCCAATGAGCTGCATGCCTTTCCATTTTTTTCCGGTTTGTTCAATTGTTTGAGTTGGTTTCTTTGAATGAATTTGGTTCTGAGTAGTATTGATTGGGTATGCACATTCAGGACATTGGACAGCTGAATCTGAAACCTTTTTTCCACATTCCGGGCAATTAATAAGAGCCATTGTTCCCTCCTTGTTGAGTTAAACCTCTCCAGCAATCGTTATCGTAACAATACTGACCAGACCATGACCTTTGTCGATCTGGATGGCTTTGATATCTTTGATGGCGCTTTCGGCGTGGGCTGCTTCTACTGTGGCTTGATCTAGTCCGAGGCCGAATACTCCGATCTTTTTCATGGTGTAGATCTGGTAATGATTTTCGTGGGCTATTCTTATAAGTTCTGGTGGGGTTTGAAATGTAAAGGCTGGACTGCAGCCTGACAGAACTGATGTGACGGTTAATGCTGCCAATAATGTGGCGATATATTTATTGATGTGAAGCTGGTTTTTCCAGAGCAAGATGAAGCTGAGTATGGCTATGGTGACAGTGCCCAGGGAAAAGAATGTCACGACTGCCTGGAAGGGGAGCATTGTTCCCAGGAGGCAGATAATGAACAGCGCTGGAATAATTCTGGCTTGTTTTTGAGGTGAGTTTTCTGCTTTGGGTGTGGCGTCTTGTAAAAGCCTGTGCAGTTTGGTCTTTGTCGTATTTATGTCGGTTGTACCTGACACAGCTATCCCTCCAATAACATCAGATTACAGTTACTTTCTATTCTCCTTATTCACATTTTCATTTGTTTACTTGGTTTTACATCGCCAGTTTGATCAGCCTGGCCACGGTGCCTTTATTGACTTGTTCTGCACCAGACTCTGAAATTTCCTCATAAAGCACTTCAATCAGTTCAGCAAACTTGTCTGGGGCCATTTCAAGGTTGTTGCTCTGCAAGTGTTCCATTGCAACTTCTATGACCTGTTTGATCATTCCTAAGTCAATACGAGACTGGGAAAGTGATTGCATGATTTCTGCTGTAGCTTTGGTTTTTCCTATACCTACTGGAACTTCAATTAGACTTCCATTAATTAACCAGTCAACACTGCACTTTCCTAATTCTGCAATTTTTACAAGAAACTCTACCGGAACCCCTCTTTTAGCGTCTCCTGCTTCGTACTTTGAAATAGATGCCTTTTCAACACCGAGTAAATCACCAAGCTCAGTTTGGGTAAGGCCCAACCGAGTTCTGATTATTTTAATTCGTTCACCGATGTCTTTATTGATATCTGTCATGCTTTAGATTTTGATCTATTTTCCACAAAATGCAAACTTGTTTTCAAAAAAGAAACGCTAAGGAAAATCAGTCCACTAAGGCGAATATTCCGGCCTTTTTTGATCTTTTAGTTCACGAAACGGAAACTTTAATGGTTGACAGTTTCTTAAACATGAACTATAGCTATATTTAAGTTCATGAAAGGGAGACTTATGGCGACGCTTGGAGAAAGAATAAATAGTGCTAGGAGGAAAAGAGGGTTGCGAGGTGAGGATCTCGGAATCGCAGTTGGGCTTACAAAAAGCGCTATATCGAAAATTGAAAATAACGAACTCAAATATGCACCAGACCCCCGAACACTTATTCGAATTGCGGATGTTCTAAACGCTCCTGAAATTCTCTTACATCACTGTGAACAGTGTCCCATTCGTCAGCACATCATGCTGCGTCACTATCCAGAACTAAACAATATTCGTAAAGACCCGGCTTCAATTGTTGCCAAGATGCGGAAGGAAATGCAGGAAGCAATCGAGGCCGCTGATGCCTTGGGCGAAAAATACCTAAAGGTCGATTTCAAAAATGATCCGGATTATCAGCGGACTTTTACTGAGGCCATGGAACAGATCCTTGATGTTGAACGGGTTATTGAAACGTTGAAATTTGAGCTTGTGCTGAATCAGATCCATACGCAGGAAGAAATGCAGCAGGTCATTGATCGGCAGCAGCAGAAGTGCATTGAGCATGGTCATCATATTCCTGGATCAGATAAGGGGTGTTCACCATGAGTAAGGAATTTCCTACTGGCTGGAAGGGCCCGAAGTATTTCATGGGGGGACGGATTATCAAAATCGGTGGCCTTGCGAAGATTTTAGGTTGCTGTCCGGCAACGGCCAGAAAGATTGCCATGGAGGCAGAGGGCTTCCCGCCGAAAAAGATCTGGGCACGAGGGATTGAAGGTTGGAGTAGGGCAGAGGTGTTGGCCTACTTGAAGAACCCGACGGCACTGGAGGTGCCTAAAGACGAGTCGCGGCGTTAATGCCGCCAGCCGGTCGAGGATCGTTTCACCCTCCTCCGCGATCCTCGACCGGTAAATGATTTATCACGCGGGGCACGATATGCCTGCATTTCTCCCCGGTGGGGCAACCTCCTACCCACCGGGTATTTTTACGGAGTGATTATGAAGCACATCAAAATTGGCACACATGATTTGTTTAAGTGCAGATCTGCATGGGGAAGCCTGAACGGGATTGATGTGTACTCAGTTGATTCTAGTTTTTGCTGCCCTGAATGCGCAGGAGAAACGTTTACCCTGCACCACACCGATTATTCCGATATCAAATGCCGCCAATGCGGTGAGCCGATTATGCTCAGGGAGGAAAACCATGCTTGATCGGATTGCTTTTGGCCTTGTGTATGCCTGGCTGTTTCTCATGGCAGGCCATGTCGTCTTTGGAGGTGCTCTGTGATGGTCATTAAAGCAATGGTCGCCATTATCTCTATTTCATGCCTGTGCATGATTCCTATCGTTCTATCAAACTACCGTGACCGCTGGATCTGGAACCGTGGTATCTGCCGCAGAACTGGGCGGCCCTGGTCGGTGATCCAGATGGAGGATGGAAGGATTAAGCTTCGCTCTCTGCACGTGGTGAAGTTTGTCGGGCGCTGGGTCGGTTCAGATGAGTATGGGGTGTGACAATGGCCAATGACGAAATGATCTGGTTTGACGTGGATGTGTTCCAGGATGCACTTGACTCTGCCTGTGATGAAGCGCGGGACATCGTCAAAAAGGCGATCTACAGCACCATGTCGAAAGCCCGCCGTCGGGCCAAGACCATGATGAGTGGATTGATTCGCGAGAAGTGGAACATCAAGAAGCAGAACCTTGATAGCAAGCTAAGGATTAAAGCGGGCAGTCGCAATGGTGTTTATGAAAGTTTTGAAATGACGGTCAAGGGAATGTCGCTGTCGCTTAGTTATTTTGGAGCAAAGCAGTACACGGCAAACCGAGTCATCACGACAAAAAAGGGCTGGTCAAATAAGAGGCGCTCAAAGTTCCAGGGGGTTGAAGTGACCGTGCTCAAAGGTAAGAAGACCAGGCTGACCAACGCATTCATGCAGTCGGCTGGATCAGGACACATGATGGTGTTACGCAGGACAAGCAAGGCCCGTTACCCGATCGATGAGAAGGCTGCGATCTCTCCGGCCAGTATGTTCGAAAGCCATGCGACTGCCGACAAGTTCGAGGAAGAGATGATGGAGTTTATCGAAAAGACCTTTGCTCATGAGGTCGAGTGGCGCATGAAGCGGACGGGCCTCGTATGATGCGCGGGTCCTCCCTGGAGCTGGACCAACTGCGGGCGGGCAAGCGCGCAGAAACTGACTACGAAACAAGTTTTTTTAGCTTTCGGATCTTCGGAAAGTGAAACGGATGATGGCTTATGGATAAAGATCAATTATCACCAGAACGTGTTGCTGAACTGTTTCGACCGGATCTGCTTGATGAGTCGGCTTGCCGACGGCTGGTGCTGCGGTTAATCCGTAGCGAACATCCAACCTGTCCAGCGTGCGGAACAATCCTTGACGATCATCGGGTAGGGCGTCTGTTTGACGGTAAGCCGGTTGACTGTTGCTGTGGCGTTCAATCCTCGGGCCGAACGGGAACAATCCTGGAGGGATCGACTATAAGTGACCGGCAGTTGGTGCTCATGCTGACCATGATGTTCTGGGACTTTTCAGCTCCTGAGATCGCCCAGGCCGTCGGCTGCTCAAAACAATCCGTGTACAACTGGCGGAACCGGATGGAAGAGGTTAATCCATGAGTATGAAGCTTGTCGGGTTCGTCCTGGATACCAACCTTCCCCCAACTGAAACACTGCTGATGCTGGCGCTGTCTGACTATGCAGATGAAAATGGTGTCTGCTGGCCAAGCAAGGAAACATTGGCCAGGCGAAGCCGGGTCAGCAAAAGAACGGTTGATAAGTACATCAATCTGCTGGCCGAAAACGGATGGTTGAAGATCGAAGAACATCGTGGTCGAAAGTCGAATTGCTACTACCTGAACATCAACAAAATTTACCGTGAAGGGCAAGTTGAGACCTGCAAACCTTGCAGGTCTGAGGTGCAACCCATGCTGCAGGTCAGACCTGCAACCCATGCTGCACCCGAACCACCATATAACCACCATATAACACCGCCAGCACCTTCGGCACCGGCACCGCGTGAACGGAAACCGAAACAGGCGAAGGTCGAAAAGCCTACCAGTGATCATGCCTGGTTCACTGCCTGGTGGACCTATGCTTTTCTGCAGATCGTTGGCGAGAAATACGCCTACACCAAAAAAGACGCCGGACAGGTCAAGCAGCTGCTGCAGCTGATCGGGCTGGGTGACTCAGTGACCAGGGCCTGTGTTTATTTGAGCCTTCCTGCTGCCAAGCGTTTCCCCAGGGGATCACCAACAATCGGCGGGCTGCTGTGCCAGATCAACGAGGTCAGCCGCTGTGATGACGAGTTGATCGATAAATTTACCGAGGCAGGTTTGCTGCCTGATTTTGACCAGACACCAAAACTGAAGGATTTTCAACCATGGAAACAAACTACCGAATCAGAAACTTCCGCCTTGTCGACCACGCCACGGTCAGGGCCGCCTTCGATGTCGACTTTGGCCCCGTAGTCGTAAAAGGCTTCCAGTTGGTCGAAGCAAATGGCGGGCGCTTCATTTCCGAACCATCTGAAAAATACACCAAGGATGGAGAAACAAAGTTCCGCCGAATTGTCGAGTTTGGTGATGACCTGGTCAAGGCACGATTGGGAAAGGCAATTTCACAGTTGTATCAATCTCAATCCGAAGGGCAGGGCTTCCGATCTGGACAATCGCACCAACAACCTGCTCCAGGGAACGAAGCTCCGCATCCGGGCTTTGGCTTTGATGACGATCCGTTTGATTAAAAGGAAATGAAGACGATGGCCAACAATCAACCACCGCATAGTGCCGAAGCCGAAATGTCAATCCTTGGGGCAATCCTGCTTGAGCCGACCAGCTATCACAAGCTCAGTCTGCAGGCGGATGATTTTTACGTCTCCAAACATAAGCTGATTTTTACAGCTGTGCAAGGACTGATCGGGCAGGGGATCGAACCTGACCTGGTCACTCTGGGTGAGAGCCTTCAGCGGGCTGGCAATATGGGGAAGGTGGGTGGCTCCAGCTACCTGGCAGAACTTCTTGATTACACCCCAACAGCGGCCAACATCGAATACTACGCCCGCATCGTCTCTACCAAAAGCAAGAACCGTCAGATCATGGCTGCCGCACGGCAGATCCTGTCCCTGGCACCACAATCAGATGATCCTGATCTGCTGATATCAGAAGCCTTTGCAGCCCTGCAGCAAGTCGGGCAAAGCGGGCAGAGTGAAAAGGTCTGGCTGAATATTGCCGATATGGCCGCCGAGTATGAACACTTCATCCAAAATCGTGGGGTGCAGTGCTTTAACACCGGCTTTCCTGATCTGGATGTCATCATCGGCGGGGTCGCCCCAGGTGAAGTTATGATGATCGTCGGGTACAGCGGAACCTTCAAATCAGCATACCTGCAGAACTTGCTGATCAATTCAGCCCACAGGACCGGAAAGAAGAGCCTGTTTTACTCCATGGAAATGCCGGCTAACCTGGTTTATCAGCGGACTGTTCAGATCGGCCTGGAGCAATCGACCTATTTCATTGAATCAGGTTACAGCGGGAAAAAGCCTGGGTACCAGGAACAAACCATGGGCGAACTGGAACGCCTCGGTATTAACAACCTGCTCACCTGCCAGAAACCGGCCCTGACCATAGAGCAGGTCGAACACTATGCCCGTCTGGCCCGCGCCACTCACGGTGATGTTGGGGTACTCGGCATCGATTACCTCGGCCTCATGGCCGCCGAAGGGACCAAGAGCGAATACGAACGGATCAGCTATTGTGCCGAGCAGTCAAAAATTATGGCCAAGCGCCTGAATATGCCAGTGGTGATCCTGACCCAGATCAATCGTGAAAGCGCCAAGAATGGCGAGATCGAAACCTGGAGTGCCAAAGGATCCGGAGCCGTTGAGGCCAGTGCCGACTATATGCTGGGGATCGAGCGTAATCAGGCCAAAGAGATCATCGTCAAGGTGCTGAAAAACCGCAGCGGAGAATCAAACCTGAAGTTCCGGGCCGATCTGGATGCCAAGTTCCTTAAGTTCCGGTCACTGGAACCATACAACGAGATCTGCTCAAAGAACGTCGACCGCGGCAAACAGCGCAAGGCGCACCGCATCAAAGAAGCGGCCTATGACAACTACGATCCGTTCTGACCAGGTGCCCCAGCTCATATGCCGCAACAACTGCGCAGCCTGGCATAAAAACACTGGCTGCATGGCCTTCAGTAAAGGGCAAGGCAACTGTGCAAACCCGAAAGTGAAGAGGAAAGACAATGGTGACATTCAGTATCAAGCAGAGAGATGACAAGGGGCAATGGAACCTGTTGCCGCTTACCAGGTACTCCGGAAAAACACTGGAGCAGGTCTTTGTGGAATTGGATGGTCAAGAGGTCGTTGCAGAATTCAACCTGGACGGTAACCTCTGTTACTTCTGCGGCACCGAACAGTGGCTGGAGCGGATGAAACGCAAAGGCGCTGCCGTGTCCTTTGGTTATGCCATTGCCCGGCTGAAAGACACCAGACCCGATCTACTGACAGAAGTGCTGCCGGTGGATATTGCCAGTGAGTTTGGCGGGGAAGTGGAAGAAGTGAGACTGTTCAATGCCTGATGAAACCCTGAGTTCAATCAGTGATGCTCATTCCTGGTTGATCGACCATGATTACGACATCACAGAGCGCAGCGTCTTAAACCATGTGCGTGAAGGAAAGCTGCCGGCAGATAGAAGCAGGAATAACAAGGTGAAGTCGATTCGCTTGATTGACCTGGAGCGCTACGCCAAGAATCACCTGCAGAAAATAGCCGGTGTGGATGACGAGCGTGACCAGCTGCGCAAAGAGCAGGTGCGAAAGCTCAAACTGGAAAACGATGCCAAGGAAGGGAAGTTCCTCAACCGTGAAGAGGAAGAACAGCGAGATGCCGCAATTCTGTCCGGATTTCGTCGCCACCTGGAAGCCTCGGCCCCAGATAGGCTTCAGGGGATGATTGCCGAAATCCTGAAATTGATTGATGACGGAAACATCAGGGCGGCCATTGTCGCCCGACAGCCAGCCTGGTTGGAACGGGATCTGGACCAGTTGGCTGATATCTTTGATGGCTTTAGTGGTGCGTGATCATTTCTTACAAAAACTTGAAAGATAGGCTGACATGAAAAAGTTTGCAGTGACATTTCAATTTCAACACGGGCCGGTGACGGTTGAGGTCTTTGCTACAGATATCGAAAGCTCTATTGCAACGGCCCGTTGCAAAGAAGCCGGTCCGCCGGTCCCTGAGTGTGTTCCTGCCACTGCGACTGAAATAAAGCATGGTGGAGCCCGTAAAGGATCAGGCAACAGGAAAAGGAAGCAACTGGTTAAAGAACCAAGAATCATCAAACGGCAGATCCGCTGGACAATGACCGAATGGGAACAGATCGTCCTGGCCGCTGCTGCAGCTGGGCAGTCGGTTGCTGATTATCAGAGAGAGAAGATTTTGAGCGCTTAATTATGCAATCTGAAATGTCAAATATGAAATCCCAACCAGAGCTGAGTTACCCGCTACGCCCGGCAGAACGTCGCATCCTGAAAAAGCGTGACAAACTGCCTCCGTCTCTGTGGTCAGAAGGCGTCCCAGGCAAGCACAAGCCTCAGCGCTATATCAGGCGCGGAGCCAAGTCGGGGCCGTGGCAGAACAAGAACAACCCTATCGGTGCCCTCATTATGGACCTGTTTGCTCTGGCTCATGTGCGGGTCGGGGTGGTCGGTAAGGGTTCCCAGACCGGTATTAGTGATGCTGTTTACAGTTTCCTTGGTCGGGAGATCGACTATTCCACCGGGTCAGATGCCGCCCTGGTAGTTCTGGCCGATGAGAAGAGCGTCAAAAAGCACAGCAAGAATCGGATTGCCAGAATGCTGGAAGATTCCCCCAGTCTGCGGGAAATCATCAGCAGCAACCCTGACGATTCCAGCATCTACAGCTACAAGCTGACCACCGGTGCCAGTATTGAAATTGGCTGGGCTACGTCCCAGGTGTCGCTTGCTTCCGATGCTTACCGTTGGGTGCTGCTCGATGAAATCGGTAAGTACAAAAATGTCGTTAACATCAAAGAGGCCGAAGTCAGAACCGCCACCTATGAGAAGTTCGGCAAGAAGGTCATCAAGTACGGTGCCCCCACTGATGACGGTTGCCCGGTCGATACCGCCCTGGAAGAGTGCGACGTCATTTATGATGTCCATGTTCCGTGCCCTGAGTGCGGATCTTTTCAGCCGATGGTGTTTGAGCAATTCCGTTACCCAGGGCAGCAGACCATTGAAGGGAATATCGAAGGGGACCCGCGCCGCATCCGGCGTGAACGTCTGGCAACTTACGAATGCGCTCATTGTCAGCATAACTGGTCTGACTACGAGCGTGATCAGGCGCTACAGCATGCCGAACTAAGGCCACGTCATGACGATATCGAATACCCCTATGCCGTCGGTGTTTATGTCCCGGCCTGGGTTACTCCCTTCCGCAGTTTGTCAGATTGTGTTGCCGAATGGCTGGAAGCACAAGACAAACATGAATCCCTGCAAGCCTGGTACAACAACTGGGCGGGTCTTAGCTTTGGTGGCATCACCGAAGAAGAACTGACCGCGACCGATGTGCTGTATGCCCGTCGACATCAGTGGTGGCCCGATGGGGCAGAGTGGCAGGTACCGCAACAGGCCTGCATCCTGATCGCAGCGGTTGACCAGCAGGACAACCGCCTTGAGGTCAAGGTGAATGCTTACGGACCAGGCTATGAAAGCTGGCGGATCGATCTGCATATCATTCCTGGTTCTCCATCAGAACCCGCTGTCTGGCAGATGCTCGATGAATACCTGGAACGCGAATGGCTGCATGAATCAGGTCACCGCATCAAGATCGCTGCCGCCGGTGTTGATACCGGTGGCCACCATACGCAAGAAGCCTACAAGTATTTAAAGAAACGCCTGACCCGCAGGATCTACGGCATCAAGGGTGCGTCCGATGCTTATGCCCCATTAGTCCGTTGGAGCCAACCCAGCAAAAAACAACGGCGCCAGATCCCGTTGTTGCTGATCAATACCGTCATTGCCAAGAACGATATCTTTGCCCGTATGAAGAACGAAGAACACGGCCCCGGTTTTATGCACCTGGGGCTTGATATGGACTACGAACGGGTTAAGCAGCTGACCAGCGAAAAGCCCGTCGATCAACGTGACAAGTACGGCCGCAAGAAACGCTTCTGGGTCAAAAAAGCCGGCAACGTCCGCAACGAAGAGCTCGACCTCGAGGTCTACCCCTATGCGGTGCTGTGCTACCTGAATCCCGATTTACAAAGGCTTCAGGCCGAACTTAACAAGCCCGTAGAGGTCGAAGAAAAACAGGTGCCTCTTAAAAAACACGAACCCACCAAAAAAGACATTCGCCATCGGCCCATTGGCCGCCCCAGCTGGAGGAGCTAAATAATGACCTACCGCACACCCATGCCATGTGCCAATGGAAACCGTCGCCCAACCTGTAATGTTCAACAGGCAAGGGAACGGTTATGTGCCGATGATCCGCCTTCTCGCCAGCATGTTTATCGTCTCTTTCATCGTGGTGATATTGATGGATATTTTTTGGGAAAGGGGCGTGGGTTGAGGATATATGTTGATTCCATCGATCTGCATAAACGGAAAAACAGTGCCGATGGGTTGCTTGAAGCCGAAGATTGATTGAGCTGGGGCGGGCTGGCGGAAAGGAAATATTTTAAAAAACATCAATGAAATAACCGGGTTGGCTCTGTGTAAACACCCAATTGTTCCCGTAGTTGCTGCGCACCCTGCGCAATGAGATATCCAGAATTGTGCCGAACGAGCTGGACAAATATGCTCGTGCTGCAGCAAAAGAAGAACAGCGGCAGAACACAGTGAAGGAAAAGATCCGGAGATTGTTAAACGAAGCCACACCCCGCTACCACCACGACCGCGCCGATCAGCGGCTTGATGAGCTGGAAGCAAAGCTAAACGCAGTGCTTGAGTTGTTGCGGAAATAGTGTGGAATAAAAAATGGAATAATTTATTGACGAATTAAAAAGCCATGCGCAGGTTGCGGGAATTGCATAGGAAACTTTGGTTTTTAAAAGAGAACGCCCTTATTTTTTAACTGGAAGCTTGTCCTGTTTAATATATGGGATTATAATTTCGCAGAATTTTCCGTACTTGTTTTGTCGATTTTGAAAGCGGGGTTTTAGTGAAAGGTACGTTTTTTCTTTGTTGAGTATATTTAAGCTGGTTTGTAGAGCTTAAACTCTCTTTCACGCAGTGATTTATCTCAAAAAAAATGTCAAAACATTTTGACATTATTGGGGAAAACTAAAATTTAGTAATGACCATCCGTGTTATAACCCGGTTAATATCGCGTCTATTACATGTTATGTGTAAAATAGCGCATAAGGAATATAATGAGCACTCCACAGAGATTAAAAATACCTCGGGCTTCTGATCATGCTGTAATCGAATGCTTCAAGGAGATAGGTGAAAAACACAACGTTCAGAATGCATCAATCTCAGCATTGGCCATCGGCAATATAGGTAGTGTCAATTTATTTAGCAGCGAAAATGAAGATTACAAAACTATTCTTAAGCATAATTCGATGCTTATCGAAACTAGTACAATTGTTGTTAGTGGTTTAAGTGTTGCATACCACAGAGGTGGACAGTATCAACCTCAGGAAAAATCACCTATTTTTGATGAGATAGTGTTTAACTGGAATCCACAGCAATCAACTCTAAGTAATTCAGACAGACTCAATATCGTAAATCTTATTAATCAAAAACTAAAAGCATTTGAACCGGGAAGATTTGTAGATTCCGGTCTTTCGGAAGAACAATCTCAGCTCTTATCAATTCACAATTCAACTCTAGAGCGACTAGAGCTATTAAATGAGGACTTAATAAGACAAAGTTCAGAATTTCGAGAGAATCTTGAAAAACGATTTGAAGAAAAGGTACAAGAACTTTCCCTTGAAACAAAAGGTCAAAGAGAAAAATTAGAAAATGAATATGACCAAAAGAATAAAGATCTAGAAAATAGGGAAAGCGATCTCAGAGAAAAAATTAAAACAATTGACGATAGAAACAACACTCATGTCAGGCGAGAAATTCGCGACAGAATGCTTGCCGATGTTAAAGCAAGAATTGAAAAGTTTGGAGTATCTAAAAGCACTGAAGCAAAACGACGTCCAGTATTTTGCGGAATTATTGTGTTAATTGTCCTAATATCTGCGATATTAGGTTATTCGATTTACGAGATTAACCGTATATCCTCAAGCGTTAGTGATCTCAATACTCCAATTACCTACTGGCTTTGGGCTAAGGTCAGCATTCTGTCATTCGGTTTATTTGGAACAATTCTTTACTATATTAAGTGGCAAAACAGATGGGCTGAGCAGTACGCAAATTCTGAATTTCACCTTCAACAATTCTATATTGACGTAAATCGTGCCAACTGGGTTATTGAAAGCTGTTTAGAGTGGCGGAAAGAAACAGATTCCGCAATCCCCACAGCGTTACTAGAAAGTATCACAGAAAATCTATTTGATCGTTCCAACGAAGAACTAGAAAAAATCATTCATCCTGCAGATGAATTAGCCTCTGCATTGTTAGGTAGCGCATCCCGCTTGAAAGTAAAAGTGGGCGATAATGAATTGGAGTTTGATAAACCAGGAAAAATCAAGCCTTCAAAAAAATCTGCAAGCACACAATCATAAACACATAAAAAATTAATTAACGCAGACGGAAATTAGCTCTGCATATATTCGCGCGAGTTCCGGGGACAGTATATAGAATAAGATTTGTATACTGGCCCCGGAACCCGTCGGTTATTACCATCCGTTTGATCTACTATGTTATGTGACTTTTTCTTTAAGAGTGATGAATTCAACAAATTTTGCGGTGAAATCAGTATAGCAAAGCTCTGAAGAAAACCCGCTCCCCTGAACAAAGCCATTTGGGTTTTTACGCCATTCGCCAACGGTGCTAAATAGACCTTGGCCTTCCATTTCACTCACTGCAGAAATAACTAAGTAAGGATCAAATTTACTTGATAATTCATCTGCAATTCTTGATGCATTAACTTGAGGGAAAGGCTGAATTGGATCAGGGTTTCTGTTTGGTCCACGTACTTGATCAATAAATCGTAAATGCATTTCAGCGAGAATGTGAAGAGTTGGTAGCGATATGTGGCGGAGCATATCTACAAATTTTAGTTTTTCAAGGTTTGTTAAGGTTTCGGTATTTATGCCATTTATTAATGCATTAATAAAAAGCTCTTGTTTGTCGGCCAATTGAGCATCAAGTGCTGAATCGAATACCTTCCATATGAACTGTTGTCCTTCTTCTGTTCTAATCCAATCATTGGCCAAAAAATCCGGGATGTCCTTGATTTTTTCAGTTAAATACTTAAGTGTAGTTTTAAGATTTCTTTCAAATATACTCTGCTTATATGCGTCATATCCAGAAATGACCTGCCCAATACCAGGGGCCAAAGATACTGTAGATTTAACAATACCCAATAGCGCATGCCAATAGTCTGTTTCTCTTTGTGTTAGGTTCATATTTTTTCCACATGACGGTTTATGATGCTAACCGGGGGCAACAAGCCTCTCGCAACAAACCTCAATCAAAAATTTATCTTTTAAATTTTATGCAAACGTATTTTTCGTTCGTGTGGCTGGTTTTCTAGGCATCCTTTTCTTCGCTTGGAAATTTTGTTCTGCGTGAAATTCTTAATTCTCGTAGCGAATTTTCAATTGTTTTCCGGATTTGTTCTTCGCTAACACCGAGATTTTCAGCGATCTCTGTTGTTGATAGTCTTTCATTTTGTTCAATGCCAAAGTGCATTCTTAGTATTTTCTCTTCCATTGGGTCCAAAGAAGCAAGAACTCGTGATGTTAAACTAGACAAAGAAATGGACTGTGACTTTGGTAAAAGTTGACGTTCTAACCCTCGAACAATTTTAAGTATTTCTTCTGTAAGATCTCTTTCACTTCTTCGTTCTTTTAATTCAGTTTTTGTTGGTTCTATTACAGCTATTTCGTCTTCAAACTTTGGCCACCAAAGATTAAACGCCTCCGTAAGTTGATTCTCTGATAGTCTTGCTTCTCCAATTTCTCTATTGATGGTTTGGAGAAGTTTTAGCATGTCATCTTTGTCGATAACAGTCGCTTGAAATTGTGACAGTGGTCCCTTTAGTTCTGATGGACGAAAATCATATAAAACTGGGCAAACAGATGAACTGCCTAATGCTTTGGAAAGTGCACCTGCTTCAAATAATATCCATGGCTCATTCAAATTTTCTGGTGTTAAACATAAGATTCCAAAGTTCGTATTGTTTAATTTCTCAGAAACATCATTTAACCAACGGGCACCTTTTTCTATGTCAGAGGCAGAAATCCAAGGTCTAAGACTCTGAATTACCTTTGGTAGCCAGTCTCGCAGTATCCCCGCAAGTTGTTCAGCTCTTTTTCCTGACCAGCTAACGAAAATTTCCATTCAACAGCCTCCTGCAAGCATTACTTGTTTTGATACCTAACGAGCCTATAGGAAACACTCTGAGCGGAAGCTCAATAAAGAGTGGTAGAGGTATCTGCTATTGGCTTGATCTGCTCTTACTAAGCGCACATCTAAATTAGTTTTATAATGAAGGCATAAATTAATAACGCTGCTGCAGAAAAAGCTAAACTAGTAGTAGCGAAAAAGAAAAAAGGCCAAATTTTCATAAGCCTAGCAACACGAGCTAGTTCTTTTTCTCCATATTTTTCAGGAAACTTACCAAGTTCTTCTGCCTCGATGAGTTCACTCATTTGATTGTTGACTTGTGTGGTTCTCAGCCATGCTCCATAAAGTTCAAAAACGATATAGATTAGTAGTGATAACAGAGCAAGGATAGCGACAGAAGCAGACTGCCAACTAGCGAGATTTTCCTTTGTAAGATTCCAAATAGAGAACAAGCCGGCATAACCACCTAAAGTGATGATATTTGCGTACTGCTTAGCATGCTCATAACTATTCGTGATAACTTCTTTTTGCTTTTGGATGAAATCACTTAATTCATTTTTTGGCGATGGATTATCCTCTTTTTGAGAGTTCTCGTATTCCAATGTTTGATAAATGTCACTTAGCTGATCAAGGAGATGTTCCAGTGAGTCAAAAGAGGTGGAATTTTCTCCATTTGACCTTCCTTTTCTTATCTCATCTCTAATGTCAGTTAATGGATATCTCCAATCCCACATTCATTTATCCTTACAACTGAACAATTGCATTAGACGGCCGAATAATCTTAAATAATTACAACAAGAGATCCAATAACAATAAATTACTGTGTTTTTAAAGATAACGAAAGTTAAACCCTACATTTGGATAAAATAAATATAAAAATCTTTTGTTAGGTTGCTGGAATTTTTACAAGCAAAGAGAGCACATCGGGAGAAGGAGAGTTTTTTTGTACGTGGTGATTCCTCCTCGCTGGCAGGGCAATTACATTTTACTGTAACTCTTGTAACCCTTGTCACTCACGTAACTGACACACTGTCATAGCTATGCCAGCATCGCGGCATGTCTATATTTACCCTTACAGAAATCGAAGAACAACTCGCCGCTTACAAGGCTGCGTTGAAAGCTGTTTCCAAAGGTCAGGAATACTGGATCGATGGAGAAAAGCTGACTCGCGCAGAACTGTCTGAAATCCGCAACACCCTTGACTGGCTAGGAAAAGAAAAGTCGCGCTTGACCGGTAAACGTGCTGGTGTTCTTGTGCGCGGGAGGGTGGCACGATGAGCAAGAGAAAAGCTGTGCTGCAGCTGAATGCCCTTGATCGCGCCATTGGCGTTTTTGCTCCTGAACGTGCCTTGCGGCGTGGCCAGGCCCGAACGGCTCTTAACTTTATGGCCGGATCCGTATCGCACAAAGGGGCAGGGCGCAAGGGGAGTTTGGCGAACTGGTTTGTTAAGCGGCTGACCCGTTACTCTGAAGCGCGTGAGCGGATTGATGTCTCTGACCGGGCTGAAGACCTGGTAGCCAACAACGCCCATGCGGCCAGCATTGTCGACTCTACCGCCATCTCTACGGTTGGCGGCCCTGGTCTGCTTCCGCAAAGTAAAATCAACCATAAACTCTTGGGTATTACCGAACAGCAGGCAGCAGACGTGACCGAACAGGCCGAGTGGGCCTTTTGGGAATGGTCGCGTGAAGCCGATGCCGAAGGAACCGATCATTTCTCTGATCTGCAGTTTCAGACCGTGCGTAACCTGGTTGGCCGTGGGGAATACGTCAACCTGCCAGTACGCATAGAGCGCCCAGGGCGGAAGTTTTCCCTGGCGATTCAGGTGATTGACCCGCGCCGGTTGCGGACCCCCTATAATCTGTTCAGTCAAAAGGACATTCGTGACGGCATTCGCCTGGCTAAAAACGGTGAGCGGCTGTCCTACTTTATTGCTGATCCTGATGATGGTCATCTGACTGTCAACCTTAGCAGCAATCAATTTCGTGAAATAAAAGCCCGGCGTGGTCATTTGCCCGAGATATTCCATGGCTTTATCCGCAAGGACCCTGAGCAGGTGCGGGGCATCTCTGCTTTAGCTCCGGTGCTCAAACTGTTTCGTGATTATGACGACTATATGGATTTCGAAGTTATCGGTGCCATCATGGCCGCTTCGATTCCTATCTTTATTGAAACACCGGATGGTGAAGATCCCGGCGAATCTGTCAGTGCAACCTCAACTGAAGTCAATAACTCAGGAACAAGCCAACTGATACAAGAGTTAGCTCCTGGCCAAGTCTACTACGGAAACCGTGGGCAGCAGCCCCATATCCTTAAAAACGAACGCCCGAACAATTCTTTTCCTGCCTTCGTCGAAACCCTGCTGCGTGCCATGGGGGCGGCCTGTGGTCTGCCTTATGAAGTGGTGGCCAAGGACTTCAGCAAGACCAATTACAGCAGTGCCAGGGCCGCCTTGCTGGAAGCCTGGCGCATGTTCAGTTTTTATCAGACCTGGCTGCAGAACCACTTCTGTCAACCAATTTGGCAGATGGTGTTTGAAGAAGCCTGGCTGATGGGAATGATCCGCCTGCCAAAGAATGCCCCGGATTTTTATCAAGCGCGTCACCTGTGGACCAATGCCACCTGGACACCACCAAAGCGCGGCCACGTTGACCCGGTGAAAGAGTTTGCCTCCAGCAAGGAAGGTATCATCAGCAATATGCTGACGCTGTCCGACTGGTACGCCGAGCAGGGCAAAGATTATGAAGAGGAACTGCGCCAGATTTCGCGGGAGCGCAAGCTGATGCAGGAACTTGGCCTGACCATGGCTGATCTGCCCGGTTTTGATCTGGCAAAGATGGCCACGGCACAGGACGCTTAGGAGCAGTTATGAGATTGATCGATATCGTTAACGGGCCATGGGCCATTCTGAACGAAACCCACCAGCAGATTCATGATATCTATCGCCGTCACCTTAAGGGGGACAAGATCGATATCAAGGATCTGGGCATTGAAAAACGTGATCCGTTGGCATCGGCAGTTCTCCATGCCGCGGCACAGGAGCGTAGCTCTGAGCAGCGGGGCACCTACAGCGTTATCGACAATGTCGCCATTATTCCCGTGCATGATGTCATTGCCAAGCGCATGACCTGGGTCATGGAGATCTGTGGCGGCTGTTCCAGCCAGATTCTGCAACGTGATATTGCCGAGGCCCAGAACGATCCTGCCGTTAAGGGGATCATTCTTTATTTTGATACGCCTGGTGGAACAGTCGATGGTACCTCCGAGGCTGCTGATTTGATTGCCGGGTACCGTGGAAACAAGCCTGTTATCGGTTTTAGTGACGGCATGATCTGCAGTGCCGGGTACTGGTTGGCTGCCCCTTGTGATGAGATCTACATCAGCAGCAACACCAACCCGATTGGCTCTATTGGCGTGGTGGCCGGTCATGTCGATGTCTCTGAACGTGAACGGATGATGGGGCGTAGAACGACTGAGATCACCGCCGGGGACTTTAAGCGTATCGCTTCAGGATACTCACCTTTATCAAGTGAAGGCCGCGCCTATATCCAGGCCCAGCTTGATCACATCTATACCGGGTTTACCGATTTCGTCTCTAACTGTCGTGGGCTTGAAATCGCGGACCATGCCGAATGGGCTAATGGCCGGGTTTTCCTTGGGTCACAGGCTATCGCTGCCGGGCTGGTTGACGGTGTTTCAACGCTTGGCGAGCTGATTGACCGGATTTCAGGACGGGCCCAGGGGCGTAGCTCAAATAACCGAATCAAAAAGGCCGGGGCCGGTGTTGTCGCGGCAAAAACAATTTCAGAAAAGGAGGTCGTGATGACCAGAGAAGAATTACAGGCAAAACACCCGGAACTGTTCCAGCAGGTTCTGGACGAAGGGAAGGCCGCCGCAACCGCAGAGAATGAAGCAACTGTTGCTGATGCGGTAAAGGACGAACGGGAAAAAGTTGTTGCCCTGGTTTCTGCCGGGTTTGGTGAAGAGGCAGGAAAAAAACTGGCCTCCGTCGCAGAAAAAGGACTGACCGCCCAGGATGTTTCTGACTTGGGGATTTCCTTTGCGCCAGTCGCAACCCTGGAGGTGACCACCGACGAAGACAGCCGCAAACAGATTTTGACTGAACTGAAAAACGGTGGTCAGCAGCCGGTTGGTCAGTTGGCAAAAGGGCAGGATGATGATTTCGATGCCAAGGTGGCCGCCTACCGTAAAGAGCATGCCTGCGGGCGCGGTACTGCGATCAGTGCAGTTGCCAAGGCGCACCCGGACCTTCACAAGGCCTGGCTGGAGGGGCAGAAAAAATAACCGTTGGGCTTAAAAATTTATCTTATCAAAAGGACATGACCATGACTGAAAACGGAAAGAAAACATTTGAAGCTGGCGCTGCCGTCGCCAACAAGCGCCTGGTCAAGCTCTCGGGTGGCCAGGTGATTCATAACACTGTGACTGAAACTGACGATCCGGTCGGGATTTCTGAATATGCCGTGGATGCTTCCGAGGATCTTCTGGCGGTACGGCTGTTGAATGATGCCGGCAGTTTTGAGGCCACAGCTGCAGGCGCTATTGATCAGGGTGCCGATGTCTTTGCCGGGGCAGATGGCAAGATTCAGGCCTTGCCTGTTGCCGCCGGAACGTATCGCAAGATCGGCATTGCCCTGGAAGCTGCCACCGCCGATGGCGATATCATCGAGATCCTGCCCTACGACTATAACGCTACCGCGACTGTCTCCTGATAGTCCGGCATAGAAAAGGAGAAGAACTATGAGACTTAAATCAGGAGCAACGTTGCGTCAGGACCTTGGCGCTGTCGCTTACGAGTATGCCCTTGAAGCCAGCCAGCGTGGCTTTATCGGCCTGAACCTGATGCCGATTTTCGAGACCATGTTGCAGTCGTCTGATTATCCGGTCATCACAGCAGAGTCACTACTTAAGCTGCAGGAAACCCGCCGGGCGGCCCGCAGCGGTTACAACCGTTCTGATTTCGAATTCGATTCCGAAACCTTCGCCTGTAAAGAGTATGGCTGGGAAGAGGTGGTCGACGACAGCGAATCGGCACTTTATGCCAATTACTTCGATGCTGAGGAAGTCGCTACCTTGCGGGCTGTTGATGTCATTCTGCGCAATCAGGAAAAACGCATTGCCGACAAGCTGACCAGTACTGCAACGTTTGGGACCAATAACGTTTCGGTCAAATGGAGCACTGCAGACACGGCAACTCCACGGAAAGACGTGCGTGATGCCAAGCTGAGCTTACGCAATGCTACCGGCCTGGACGCTAACGTGTTCTGCTGTTCCAAACTGACCTTCGACAATATTTTGCTGACCAAGGAATTTTCCGAGGCTACCCAGTACACGACTCCGGCCCTGTTGGAAGTATTCGAGATCCAGAAAAAGCTGGTAGCTCAGTATTTGGGGGTTGATCAGGTCTTGATTGGCAATGCCGTTTATGACGGAGCCAAGAAGGGGCAGAGCTTTTCAGCAACCAGCATCTGGGATGATACGAAAGGTTTTGTTGCCCGTGTCGCTACCCAGCCAAACAACCTGAAAGAAGCCTGTGTCGGTCGGACTTTCCTGTGGATAGAAGACAGTCCTGAGAACCTGGTTGTTGAACAGTACCGCGAAGAGCAGTCACGCGGTGATGTGTATCGTGTGCGCCAGAATACCGATGAGGCGTTTGTCTTTACCGGTGCCCTCTACCTGATGAGCAACCTGAAGTAATTTTTCAACTTGTCCCTGTGGGGCCGGAACCTCGGCCCCGTTTATTGAACCGATTGAAGGAGCCGTCTGATGCAATTTGACGACGATGATCTTGAAGCCTTCCTCGATGCCTTCGACGCTCGGGATTTTACCGTCAAATTAAGTGGCGTATCAGTCAAGACTGTGCGTGGGATCTTCAGGCGGCGTACTGAGTTTGTCGGTCAGGCCGAAGAGCTGCTGCTGTTGCCGTCGCTCCTGGTCAAGGACACCGATCTTGACGACGTGACCAGGCAACACACCCTGACCGATTCAGCGACATTGAAGGAATACAAGATTTATGGTGACTTCGTCCCGCAGAACAGCGGCTTCTCCGTGGTCGGGCTGGTGAAAAAATGAGCCGATACGATGACATCAATTCCGCACTCAAAGCGGCCCTGGGTCAGATCCTGACCGCGAACGGTTACCATACCAATGCCGGACAGCGGGTGTGGCAGAACCTGGAATACCAGACCGCGCCACCGGACAAGCCCTGCATGATCCTTTACCCGGGGGAAGTTGATGACAGTCTCGATGGGGATCCGGCTCCCTCCCAGGGGGAAGAAAACCACCTGCTGCCGATCCGCGTCGAAGGGTTCATAGTTGATGACGAAGCCGGTACGCGGGGTTCACTGCTGCGGCAGGATATTGTCAAAGCCCTGAAAACCGATCCGTATTTTGCTGGTTTAAGCGAAGGGTTCAGCGGCGGGTTCAGCAGCTCTGCCACGGTTGAAGATGGCGGTGAAGATGGTTTTCTGGGGATGGTCGAAGTTAACGCAACCCTGCTCTATGTCACCTTGTACGGGGAGATGTAATGGACTTAACCAAAGTCGATAGCTGGTTCCTGCAATTGGCTGTGCTGTTGCTTAGTGCCTACTTTCTCTGGAGCTTTCAGCGCATCCTCAGTGATTTCAAAGACCAGGTCAAAGGACTCAAAGAAACCATCGTCAAACTGTTTGACCGGGGGGACGATTTTGAACGGCGCTTGTCAAACATTGAAGGACGCTGCGATGTGATGCACGGGCAGGGCGGACGTAGAAGCTACGATCCGGTAGAACGTCCCGAATTAAGGAAGGACCTCTGATATGCCAAAGTTTTCCAACAACTCAATGTCCAAATTGCTGTCCTGCCATCCAGATCTGCAACTGGTCATGGCTGAAGTTGTCAAACATTTTGATTGCACCATTGTCTGTGGCCGGCGTGGCAAGCAGGAACAGGAAGATGCATTTAAGGCAGGCAACAGCAAGGCCCACTTCGGGCAGAGCCCACATAACTTTTTTCCGGCCCTGGCGGTTGACGTGGTGCCATACCCCGTGGAATGGCAGGAGACCGAACGCATGACCTACTTTGCCGGGTTTGTTATGGCTACGGCACTCAAGCACGGTGTTGAACTGAAATGGGGCGGTGACTGGGACCGTGACACCCATTTATCCGACAACCGTTTTAACGATTTTCCCCATTTCGAGCTGGCGAACTGGCGTGATATGGACAAGGAGCTGTAGGCATGGACTTAACCGGAATTGGTACCGCCCTGGTTGGCATCAGCAGCAAGGTGATCGACAAAATATTTCCCGATCCTGTCGAGGCCGCCAAAGCGAAAGCGCAGCTGGCGCAGATGCAACAGAACGGGGAACTCAAAGAGCTGGAAACCCGCATGTCGGCGATTATTGCCGAGGCCAACAGTTCAGACCCGTGGACCAGCCGGGCAAGACCGTCGTTTCTGTACGTTGTTTACGTGATCATTCTGGCCGCCATTCCCATGGGTTTCTTGCATGCCGTGCGCCCGGACATGGCTATGAACGTAGCAACCGGGTTCAAGCTGTGGCTCGATGCCATACCTTCAGATATGTGGATGCTGTTTGGTGCCGGTTACCTGGGGTACACCGGGGCGCGATCTTACGATAAACGCAAAACAATTAAGTAAAGGAGTCTGATCATGGGTGGAGTATCCGGCGTAGAAATGAAGTACGCCATCAAAAAGGGCACGGCATGGGGTACCGCTGTTGCGGCTGGTGCCGGTGACGGGTTGCTGTTGCTACCGACCGGGATCAAGTCAGGTAACGCCAATATTGAAGTTGATGACAGTCAGGGGCTGTTCTTCAGTCAGGATGGCACCCCGGGGCAGGTTGATGTTTCTGGAGATATCCCCGGTTACCTGCGTTATGACGGCTGTGATCTGCTGCTGGCCCTGTTCATGGGCACCGCTGGTGTTCCGAGTCTGCATGATGGCGGTGCCGCCAGTTACGATTATACCTATGACCTGGCCAACAACACCGACGGCCTGTTTGCGACCTTTGTTCGCCATTGGAAAAGCTACGTTGAAGAGATCCGCAGTCTCAAGGTGACCGGTATCACCCTCTCCGGAGAGCGGGGCAAGCCGCTGCAGCTGGTCATCAATGGCATTGGTGATAACAGCGTCCAGGACGGCGTCAACAAAACATCAACATTTGCCAGTGTCACCATTGCCGAAACCGAAAACCGGGTGCATTTCGCCCAGGGCGTGTTCCGTATGAATGACCGCGGCGGTGCTGCTCTGTCTGCCGGTGACGCCATTTACCCCAACAGTTTTGAGCTGACCGCCACCCGCGATCTGCAAGGGGTTGCCTCTGGCACCCTAACCACCGGCGGTACCACCCCGCGTGACATCATCGATGAGCCGGTGAACAACGGCCTGCCGGAAATACGCCTGAAGCTCGGCTTCCCCTATCACACCTCTAAGACCAGGCTGGCAGAACTGGGCAGTGATACCCGTAAAAAACTGGATATGACCTTCACCGGTTCCATCATTGAGGGGGCTATCCTGCGCCTGTTCAAACTGGAATTTCCTCACCTGCAGATGGACAGCGTCGATATTGTCGATGAGTCCGGCATCATCAAAGAGCCGGTCGAGTTTATCTGCCATGGTGTAACCACGGCACCAACCGGCATGGACGGAATCACTAACCCGTTCCGGATCAGCGGCACCAACCAGCGCAGTACCAACCCGCTTGGCTAACCTCCTGCGGATGTGATCAGGGGGTGGACGCAGCCCCACTTTTTAACCAGTGAAAGGATGGAATGTGATGGACATTTCCCGCATTAAAAACAAAGACCTGCAAGTCTGGCTGCCCATGATGGATGGTGTTGAAGTGCAGTGTCGGCACCTGCCCCGGGGTGAATTCAGCGCCCTGCGGCAACAGGCGGTCAAGATCAGTTACGACCCGCGCACCAAAGAGAAGATCGAAACCCTTGATGACCGCAAGCTTGAATCAGCCATGGCACGGGCCATGGTCCTTGACTGGCGCGGCATTACCGATGGGGACCAGGAGTGGCCCTGTACCCCTGAGAATATTGATTACCTCATGGCCGAATGCGTTGAGTTCCGCACCCTGATACTTGAGACACCGCTCAGCCTGGAAAAGATGCTGGCAGCGGAACAGGCCGCCACGGAAAAAAACTCATTAACCACCTCCGGGCAAGAAGCGATTACCCAGGCGTAAGCTGTGAGGCCTGTGCCGAAGCACAGGAGGTGGACGGGGTCCCGCTCCCCTGCATGACCGGGGAAGGGTGCCCGATTCCGGATCTGTCAGAGACCGGGCGGCGCATCATGGAACTGCGTGGGCTGCTGGTGAGCCTGCAACCCGCTGTTGATGCCGGCAGCATCTGTCGCATGTATGGTGCCGATCTGGATGACTTAAAACTGTTGGCAATAGTAGAAGAAGAGCTCAAACGGCTGCAGCCAAAAGCCACCAAAGGAACAGACGACTATGGCGAAAGACATTAAATTTCTGGTTGGTGGGTCGGTTGAAAAAGCCGAGAAAGCCATGCGCGAACTGCAGCGCACCGGTAGTGATGTTGCTCACCGCCTGGAGCGTGATTTTAACCAGTTGGGGACCCAGTCTGGTCTTGCCTTCGATCAGAAACGGCAGGCCGCCCAAAGCGCATATGACCGTATCAAGCAAAGCGGCATTGCTACAAGTGATGAACTAAAACGAGCAGAACGTTCCTTGGGGGCCGAGCTGGCCAGCATCGATGAACAGCAGTTCGGCAAGCGTCTGACCCTGGCCGAAAAGTTCCGCAAGAACTGGGTCAAGATTGCGGCGGCTGCCGGAGCTGTGGCCGGTGTTGGCATGGCGGGTTTTTCTCTGGGCAAAAAGGCGATTGATGAATTTCAAGAGTTCGAAACTGCTCTCACCGATTTAAGCAAGGTCACCGACGAAGACCTTGGCACCATTCAGGATAAAATTATGGCTCTGCCTCCGGAGCTGGGCAGTGCTACGGAACTGGTACAGGGCTATTACCAGGCGATCAGCGCCGGTGTCACTGATCCGGAAAAAGCCATGCAGCTGCTGACCACGGCAGCCAAGGCCAGTAAGGCCGCGCACGTGGACCAGTCCACCACGATACAGGCCCTGACAAAAATGATGGCCGGTTTCGGTGATGAGATCAAGACCGCTACGGAAGCATCAGACCTGCTGTTTGCTATGGAGAAAAACGGGCAGACCACCTTCGCCGAATTGGCCCCGGTTATTGGTGACGTTGCCTCCATTTCTCATCAGGCTGGGGTCAACAGCAAAGAGATGGCGGCCATGTTCAGCCGCATTACCCAGACAGCCGGGTCAACCAGCCAGGCGGCAACACAGTATAAAGGCATCCTTACCGGTCTGATCAAGCCGACCGGCGATATGACAAAAGCCCTGCAAGACATGGGGTACAAGAGCGGTGAGGCTTTGGTCAAACAGGAAGGCCTTGGCGGGGCCCTGCAAAAGCTGGATGAGTACAGCAAGGCGTCAGGAACCAGCATGAGCAACCTGTTCGGATCGTCTGAAGCTCTTATTGGGCTGGGACCGCAACTGGTCGATGAGTTTAATGCCTATAACAAGTCTTTGCAGGATATCCAAAAATCAGCAGGGTCTACCGATGCCGCATTCTCAAAATGGCAAGGGACGTTCGCTGCGGTTAAGGATGCATTCAATAATACCCTGGGCAAAGTGCTAATTCAGCTGGGTGAAGAACTGACCCCTTATGTCATGGATGTCATGGAGGGGATGACCGAATGGATCTCAACCAACCAGGACAAGATTGTGTCATTTGTCCAGGGAGTCGGCAACGTTGTGAAGTTTGTTTCCGATATGGCTGTATCTGTTTACAACGTGATCGGTGATGTCGCCCGTGGTATTGCAGAGCTGACACTTCAGATTGAAAACTCATCGATCTACCAGTTCCTGGCAAACGGAACCTCCCAGATTGCCAGCATGGTTGGCATCGATAGTAGCTCACCAACCAACACCAGTTTGACCAGCTCAAGCAGCTCTATTTCAGAAAGTACCAAACTATTTCCTAACCTCAATTATGCCACCGGGACCAGCTACGTTCCGGAAACAGGTTATTACCAGCTGCACCGGGGCGAAGAAGTAAGAACCAGGCGCGAGGCCTCCAGCAATCAGGGCGGCGGTAATGTGTCCTTTGGGGATGTTCAATTTATATTGCCAAACGTAACCAACCAGAGCAGCGCCAAAGACCTGGCGCGTGAGGCCATGCCTGAAATATTAAACTTGATGCGGTCCCGCTACCGGGCCGCCTAAAGAAAGGGTTTTCTTATGTGGACTGTTGATGTGCAATGCTCGCGCTGTAAACACAAGGCGAACTGTGCCGACCGGAAAAAGATTGTTCAAACCTTATCCCCGCTGGCCAATGAGCTGAATACTGAGCCGGACTATGTTGACGGCCCAGGTGATGGGATCCTGGTTGTCTCCTGTAGGGACTTTGCAATCTGATGGATTATGTCGAGTCGGGATATGTTGAGGCTGGCTATTTTGGTCAGCCCGGCAGCCTATGTGCGTTTTTTAGCGGGACTCATGCCTTGCTATTTGACCAGGCCCCACAACGTCCCCCGCAAAGCTTAACCCTGATCCAGGCCCAGGACGCGACGGCGGGCGGGGTTGACTACGGTTACCAGGTCTTTGCAAGTGACCGCCTTTTGACCCTCACCTGGCCCCGAATGCAAACCTATTACCGCGACCGGCTGCGCGCCTGGTTCAAGGACGTTGCCAAGGGTATGGCGCTAACCTTTGACTATCGCCAGGTCGATGGCTCGCTGTTATCGGTGCGCTTTGGCAGCCCGACTATTAAGATCAGCGAAATAACCCCGGACCGCCACCAGGTCGAGGTTGTTTTGTGGGTTGAGTTATGACCGAATTTGACTTCCAGGCTACGACCCTGGCCTTTAATTGTGATCCGGTGCGCGATGGGAACAGCCAGGACATAACCCGCCGCCAGGTGGCCGGGCGTTATTCCGATGGCCGCCCGGTGATCTATGACAAGTCCAGCGCCCAGCGCGGCGTTTATACCTTGCAGTTTAAGCGCCTGACCGGTGCGGTTTTAGATGAGTTGTTAAGCTTTTTCGCCCTGGTCCAAGGCGTCCGCTACGCTTTCACCTGGACCGACCATTTAGGCACTGTCCGGAGCGTTAAGTTTTCTAGCAGCGCTATTAAATATAGCCAGGTTGGGCCTGATCGCTTCGCCGTCGAATTTTCCTTAAACGAGGACGATCCCCTATGAAATCTTTCCCTAACGGTTACTTAAACGCTATGGCCAACCTGACCGGGGAATCTCCATTCTGGATCCTGAAAATTTCCGCCGGGGGAACCGTTTACTATTTGAGCGATCGCGCCGAGACGATCCCCGGTTTGGGTACGACAAAGGCCTGGGTTAAGTCCTGGGGGACCATAACCGAGGGGCTTTCAAGTGGTCGCCTGGATGAAATCCTCCAGGCGGACATGGACATAACCTGTTTGATCGATCCGGACGCCAACCCCAACCTGGAGGACCTGGTCACAGGGTACGAGCTGGAGGAATCGGAGGCGGTTTTGTACCTCTGGTTTCGCGGCCTGGAGTCGCCCGATCTTCCCCAGGTGATGCTCCGGGGGTATATCGATGTTATCGGGATCCCGGACGAAACCACCGTTAACTTGAGCCTGTCCGATGGCACCTGTCGCCTGGAACGGTATATTGGGACCAAAGTAACCAGGGCGGAGTTTCCAGAGGCCGACGAGGACGATATCGGAACGGTTATTCCGATCCCTTACGGGACGGTTAAAAAGTCCCCGACTAGGGCGGTTTTATCTGGCGCAATGACCAACATACCAAGCAATCTAAATGCTACTGATAGTGTCTTTTCTGTCAGCGACTCAACCGGCCTGGTTGCCGGTGATGCGGTCCAGGTTGACGATGAACAAATGTATATCAGCGGCGTTTCCGGGGATCAGCTCACGGTAACGCGCGGTTATAACGACACAGTCGCAGAGATCCATACCAAGGGGGCTGTTGTTTGGGAGCTGCGCGAGTGGTTCAATTACCTGGTGTCTGATGTCCCGGTCGATGCGATCACCAAAGCCTATGGCCTGATCGGCGATATCGAGCTGGATATCAGCGCAATTGCCATTGGCTATACCGGCCAGGCGGGGGACGAACACCCGGCCTACCCAGGGCGGGCAGTCTTGAGCCTGCCGGGTTATGTGACCATTACCCAGGCCGTTAACCTATTGGTCGATGACGGCATATCTTTGAGCGATTCCTTATCCTTGCTCGATTCCATCGGGGTTAGCGACATGCTGACCATTTTAAATAGCCTGGGGATCGATGACACCACCACGCTAAACGATACGATCGGTATTAGCGACCTGGTAACGGTTGTTAACACGCTGGCCGCCAGTGATTCTATCACCCTGTCAGATACGATCGGCATTAGTGACCTGAAAACGATCGATAATTCCCTGGGCTTAAGTGACGCCATAAGCATAAGTGATGCCCTCTCGATCCTTAACACCCTGGGGATCAGTAACGGGACTTTGTCTGTCTCCGATACAATCGGCCTGACTGATGGCATTTCCGTTACTGATTCAATGCATGAGCATACCGGCGAAACTATAACTATGTCGTTAACTCCTGACGATAAAGTCGTTGAGGCTGGTAGCTGGATGATTAGCTCCGATTATGTCCTGGACGGCAACCTGGACCAGGGCGGGATTATGTATGGTGATACGGGTTACGCTATTTCTGTTTTTTCTTTTGTGCGCCCTTTGGGGTATTCCGGGACCCCAAGCCAATATCGTTGGGCGGTGCGTCATGGATCCGCCGACTATGGCAATAATTTTTATATTTATTGGGGAGGGACAACCGGGATTACCTTTATTGCTGGCAGTACCTCCAAAACAACCAAGTATCAGGCCTGGCAATCGATTAGCAGCTGGGACGATATTTTGGATTTAAGTATCGGCTTAAAGGGGCTTGGCAGCGGCAAGGATTTTAGAGTCTGGGAAATCTGGCTTGAGGTCCAGTATAGCTCAGATACAACAACCGCCTCCGCCAATGTTTCGAAAAGCGGGACTGTGACCAAGTCGGGATCCGCCTCTCTGTCCGGAGCGGTCAGCCAGTCCGGCTCAGTCTCTCTGGGCGGATCGGTCAGCAAGAGCGGCACTGTAACCCTGACCGGCGATGTAACAACAGACGGATCGATCAGTAAAACCGGCACCGTTTCCAAAAATGGCACCGTCTCCCTGACTGGGAATGTAGCCAAGTCCGGAACGGTCAGTAAAACCGGAACAGTCAGCCTGTCTGGTGGCGTCGATTTATCCGGGGATGTGGACCGCTCCGGAACGGTCAGCAAAACCGGCACCGTTAGCCTCTCCGGATCCGTTATGAAAACCGGCACTGTCACCCTCTCCGGAAACTCGACCGCTAATACTTTGGTCGGGGACGTTGTTGTTGTTGACGTTGTCCGCCAGGTGTCTATTGCTGATCAATTTAGCGAATTATTGGCGGTCTGCGGTTTTGGCAACCTGGCAATTGCTGGCACCCTCCCGACCGGGTACGCCCTGAATGGCGTAATCAGTGAGTATAAGCGCGCGATTGATTGGCTCACCTCCTGGGCGTTTCAATTGCGCTCCTGGTTTCGGATGGCGGCGGGCGGTCCGCGCCTGTTGGTGCGCCCTGATGACCCGGTCCCGGTCAAAGCTATTCCGGCGATCCGCCTTAAAAGCGATGGCCGCCGAGTGCTCAAGCGCGAGAAAGTGGCGCGCTCCTCGATCGTTAATACCATTGATGTTTTGTATGATCGCGACTGGACCAGCTCCGGAGAGTCCGCCTATCGCGGGGCCGTCTCTGGGGTGGACCAGGATAGTGTCGATATCTACGGGGCTTTAGAGGAACCGAGCCTGTTCATGTTTGATTTTGTAACAAACGACGATATGGCCGCCTCTCTGTGCGCGTTCTACCTGGCGTTTTATGCCTCGCGCCGCTGGCTACATACTTTTGACGTTTACCTCGATCATAGCGAATTGGAATTTGGCGACGTTGTTAACCTCGATTTTCTGGCGGGCCAGGTCGGAACAATTATAGAGGCCGGGTTTTCCCCTGGTGATCTTGATAATTGCGACACAATGGCCCTGACCGTCATAGTTTAAGGAGATTTTATGGCTGATATTATAACCAGGTCCGGGAAAGGGGCAGCGTTAACCCATGCCGAAATGGACCAGAACCTCACTAATTTAAATGATGAAATAGCCAGCAATCAGGCCGACGCCCTGTTGAAACATTTGGTTATGCCAGAGGCTCAATTTATGGCCCTGGCTGCGGCTAACCGTGAAAGGTTTGCCTCTAGTGGGTTTATTAATTGGGGTGCTAATTACACGGTATCGGAAAGTTGCAATGTAAATAACGGCCTAGTCGCTTACGGCGCGCAAACTTGGGCTGTTAATAGATTAGATTTAGGAATTATTGATTCCTATGCCAGCTTGAAAGAGTCGGAAACGATTTACCCTCTAATTAACGTTAACGGGTTTATTTTAAGAATAGATGGTGTCGGGAGCGCCAGGTCAAGCGAATTAACAAGGATAACTTTACCTCCCGCGCCAGCTATTTCAAGCCTTCTGGAGCGGCAGGATTTAATTATTATCGATGTTTGGCCGGAAAAGATATTAGACAAGGGTATGTATTATCCTTATGGGAATATCCAAACCTTGATGGCTTCTGATCCAGTTACCGGGGTTTCTACTGTCGCCGGTTCTTTTGCTGGATATGATACCTATTCACTATTTTCTGAGGATTGGCAATCGCCAGGGGCTTTGGTTGGAAGGGGGTTGGTTTGGTCAACTCTGTCAGACTCAAACAAGAAAAAAATTGTTAGCAATCGACATAATAATATTTATTTGTCGAGCGCTGGGGATCTGGTCCAGGTGCGCTACCGGGTAAGAGTTATTGAGGGTCTTGGCGGTCTATTTGAAAAGGTTGACACTCAGGCGGCAAATGTTTTGTCTTATGACACTGATAACAGGATAGCCAGGAAAGGGGCAAACGTTTCCATAGTTTCTGATTATACTTCTGAAAGTTTGGAAGGATATAACACTAACCCCAACTACTCTGTAGGGGACATCGTCTCAGGGCAATGGAATTACCGGGCAGCGGACACCAGCGCATCATATACCGGTAATGGTTATGCTATTCCTGTAGCGATAGTTTCTCGTCGTAATCAGGGCGCTTTTCATGATGTTTATAATGATAATGGCTCGCGTAAATGGAAACGTGATGGCGCTAACCTGGAGGCTGATCTGTGGTATGTGAAAGGGCAAAAAGTCGAGCCGCAAGGGGTTGATGATGCTTTTACCATGTTCACTTATAGCAATGATCCTGGAGGAGTTGCTGGGGCTTATGACGCTTCTGGTTATATAGGTTCGACTGCGGATAGCGGCAGACCTGACGGTTATTTCTTTGATGCCATATATTCTGATGATGTTAAGGATATTCGGATATCTGCCCATGAGGTGGACCTTGATAGAATCCTATATCGAGAGGTTGGCCTAGTAGTTTCCGGTGATAAACGGGGATGGGGGGCCGGACCGTTTGCAGGAGTTGAGCTTGGGGTTGTTGAGTCCCGAACGACGTTGGGAAGTGCCTCAACATTTGAAATTGATGATTACTCCCTCTATTCCCCTGGAGATAGAATCGCGATTTATAGCGCGACAGATAATGCTCTCCTCGTTTCTGGTTTTATCGGAAATATCAACGCTACCGGTTACGGGTCTGTGTATCCAACTTATGCGGCGGCAATTAAAGATGATGCCGCAGATAGGACAACGTTTTCCAGGACTAATGGGGACGTTTATACAATTTTTAGGGAGTCTCCCCGCGCATTGAATCGTAAGGCTAATCTTTGTTGTGATATCGTCGGATCCCCTAAGAATTTTTACCGAGGCTATTTTGATTATCTAAGTAGTGAGGGGACGCAAACTATAACAGTTGGCCAGGTTGTTAAAATTGCATCCGGGTCGACCTATGGAACTGAGGGGCATTATTATCAGCGTTTGCTAGCTGATGGGAATAGCTTGGATCTGGCAACGACAAATTACGAAAATTCCACATACTGGTCAGACCTTGGTGCGGATCTGGAAGATAGCTGGCATAAAACTGGAGTGATGGGAACCGTTCATTTAAATTATGAGGACGGCTCCTCTGTTATTGACGGGTCTGTATCGGTCAAATTGTCCAGGCCTGCTACGAGTGTAAAGCTTGTCCTGGTTTCGATTGACCAGGGGAAAAATTTTACGGTCTATACTGGATATTCTGGATATTCTGCAACAACTAACAGGGTTGGCTTAGATGGTGGGGCTTTTAGCTCTCGCGTGTATAAGGTTTTTTATATTGCGGAGGCTAATCCTTTTGAGGTTGCGAATAATGCCTATCCTATTAAAAAATTACCTGAGATATTCGGCTCTTCGAGCATTCTTAGCACTCACCTTATAAGCAACCTCATTAATAAGGTCCCGGTTGTAAACTTAGGTAGCGCCGGTTTCTCAGCATTGATAAGTTCTGCGTTGTCTTTACCGTCCTTAGAGCTTTCTGATAGCACCTCTATAAGTAGGCAGCCAGAGCATAACGACGTAACAAAATATTTGACAAATGCAAATGTTCCAGCTGTAAAAGTCCTTTTTTATCTCTCTGTAGAAAATCTAAGGCTCTATCTTCAGCTGCTCTTTAAAGAAATGGTTTACGATGATTCGTTAGATAATTTATCAGAATTTACCAGCGTTGATGGCACCGTTAGTTATTCTTTTGTCGCTGGAAATTACTATAGGATAACTGGCCTTTCTTCTGATTTTTCTGTTTATTGTGTTTCCAGCATTGACTATGCTTTTTCTGGGTTTACTCCGCTAGTGAATGGGGACTGGGTTAACGATTCTGGATCAGTTTATTTTAAAACATGGAATGGCTCTGGCTGGGGGGACGATAACCTTTTTAATGTTGTCGATGGGGTCGGGACATCTGACGATGACAACGGCAATATCTGCCTGGCCGGTCATGTAAGGCTTGAGCTTCCTTTTATGGTTGGTAAGGCGGCATGATGAAAAATATGTGGCTGATTCTTATTCTCTTTCTCTTGCCGTTGCCTAGTGCAGCGGCAGACCTTCACCTTGATTATATCGCCGCTATTGATCCCCCTCACCACGAAGCGATTAACGGGCGTTTTGACCAGGCTCTCGCTGAACGCTATTTCCTTGAATTAAGGCCATCTTTGTCCTGGGGACGGTTAACTTATTACGTTGCTGGCCAGGCTCACGGTTTACAGCAATGGCACCCGCCAGCCTATTGGGGCAGCTCGCGCGAATACTGGAGCAATGGCGAGGCCTGGCGCTCCGATCAGTGGCGCTTTACGGTTGAACACGGCGGCACCTTCGACCTGGTCGGGGACCGTTTGCAGATTTATAGCCGGTTTGTCATGCCGATCAACCGGCGCTCCTATAGCGGCTTTTATTACTGGCGCGTTGGGATTTCAAGGAGGTTATTTTGATTTATAAGACACTGGAAGATTTAAACCGGGTTATTGCCCTGGGTAAACCCCAGGCGGTGATCGATAAATTTACGCAAAGCTACCTGTCCGGGGTCGCGGTCGCGCCTTACCTGGCCGCAGAAAACGAATATTCCACGCTCCAGGCCCAGGAGGACCAGCCGGACGTTGAGGCGGTCCTGGATCCGGAGAGCGGCGAAGTCATAACCGAAGGGTATAGCCCTAACCAACTGCGGGACGATCGCATCGAGGCGCTGGCCGCCGAATTTCCCTACCTGGCCACCGAGGACCAGGAACGCCCAGAGCTTGAGCTTGATTATAACCTGGTCCAGGAACAGCTCCGGACCTATGCCAAGGCGAAACGGAACGAGATTGTTGAAAAGCTCCTAGTAACAACTCAGTCAGGAAAAGTTTTTGATGCTGACGAAATATCACAGGGCCGGATAGCAAGGGCGATTCTTACCGCTCAGATCACTGGAAAGACAGAAACCAGGTGGGGTATGGGCGACAATACCACGCAAACCGTAACCCTTGACGAGATGCAGGAGGCTCTTGCTCTTGGTATGAATGCCCAGGGGGAACTATGGTTTACCTGAAACGCTATATCCTGAACGTCCTAATCGGCATCGAGCAGTTAATCATGGCCCTGTGCGGCGGCGATCCGGACGAAACCTGGAGCTCGTTGTCCTGGCGGATCTATCTGAACAACGGGATCATCTGGCCATACAGATTCATCGATTGGTTGTTTTACAAAGGACACTGTCAGGAAAGCTACGAAAAAGACGAAGGGCAGTATGCCCTGTGGGCAATATATAAACAGCCCGAACAAATAAAAAAGTCCCGTCAGGTCAAAGACCAGCGGGACCGCACTCTCCACAAGAGGGGGGGGAGTGTCGAGTGCAGGTCGGAATTTATCAGACTAGTAGCATTAATCAAAGATATTTTCTGAGTAGGGTTAAACAATCGGTATTTTCAACTGTCATCTTATTTGTGTTTGTGTGTACATTTCTTTGCATGGGTTGATAGTTTGTTTGTAGCGTTCTTCTTATCCCAGAAATTTCTGAATCAAACAGACCATATGCTGTTCCATATATTTGCTGCTTATATGAAATGATTTCATCAAGTTTTAACCGTTCAATATTCTCTTCAGCGAACCCAAACCCAAGGAAAAAGACCCTTTTTGCCTCACTGATTTTTGAAAGGACATCTTCATATTCGCCATTTTGGCGATCGTAGATCACTTTTATTCTTTCGGCGTTTTCAATGAACGATGAATAACTCAGTTTATGTTCAGCTGTTCTAGCCAAAGCGTAGGGAAGACCATTATCGCTTTCATGGGTAAGGTCTGGAAGCCGGCCATATACATGATGGATATCAATTTTATTTACTTCGGCAATAATTTCATCTTCGTGCGCAGCTTGGAAGGAATTGGCCAGGCTCTGTAGCAGGAAGAATTCAAGTGATCGATCATAATTGAAGGTTATGAAGGTGACTTTGTTGTTTCCGAAATTACGAAAGTCCTCTGGGTCGGTGAGGGTTTTTGTCATCTGGTTAAACAGGAAGCTGTACCAGTCCTGTTCTGGTATATGCGATTCTTCGCGGAATTTGCTAATACCTTCTGAGGTAAGAAGGTTCGCCAAGATAACGAATTTTCCGATATCTCGATAGTGGTGGTTTCTTGCTAGAAACAGGTCTATTGACGGAGTGCTTGAATTTTTAAAAGTTCTTCTGAAGTCTTCAAAGTTTTGAAATAAGGTAGTAAAGGCGTGAGGCAGGTCTTTGACGATTGTACGATAGTGATCGATATTATTGACGATTATAGCATTGCGAAGAGCTGCGCCCGATGGGTAACCATAGGGAATATTGGCACCGGCGCCAAGGATGAAAACAGTATTGGTCTCGATCATTTCAGGTCCTTTGTTGTGAGGTCAGATTGTTTATCGTCCAGAATACTCCGTAGTTGTTTGCCCCATGCTTCAGCCATTTCCTGCTTTAATTCGTCATACTCATAAAGATTATAGACTGAAGTTACGGAAGGGTCAGTATGACTGAGAAGCTTTCCGATATCAGCATTTTTATATCCGAGTTTGCCTAAATTTGTGGCCACTGTGCGGCGAAGATCCTTTGGGGTAAATGGTGGGATTTTTAGCGGGTGGATATCGCTATCGAATTGTCTCCGTAGTGTTTGAGACAGTCCTGAAACTTCCGTAGGGAAAGGGAAGGGGACAGGAAGCTCTTTGTCTATCAAGGCAACCGCCACCTCATTCAGATAGATTCGATGAGGGCGATTGTTCTTCATGCGTTCCGCTTTGATTTGCACCCAACGACCATCTATTTCTGTATGTTCTAGAAAAAGAGCTTCCCCTGGCCGAAGTCCTGTGGACAGGATAAATTTCAAGCAGTCTACAGTCTGCTTTTTAACGCCCGTTGTTTTGAAATGATTCCAGAAAAGCCTGATTTCTTCATCGGTCAGATACCTTTCAGTTCTTTTCTCTTTTCCTGGTGGAGACATGCGTGCACAAGGGTTGTATTCAAGCCCTGGCCAGGCGACAGACAAACCAAAGTTAAAGATTTTGCGAATGCAGGATAGGGTTTTGTTGGCTTGGCGGCCCGTGCCACGGTCCAGTACCCGATTGACCAGGGCGATTGCATCAGCTCGACGTATATGGCCGGCAGGACGATCCTGCCAATAGGGGAGAACATCCTTATTGAGAATCTGCTCATTCCCTTTGCGATAACTTTCTTTATTCTTGCTGGCGTGACGTTTCAGATATTCCTTGGTCAACTCACCAAAAGTGCCGCGATTCTCTTCGGCAACCTCAATAGCCGGATCCAGTCCACGGTCCCGCATCTCCATCATTTGTTGATGCCGTTTCCTGGCATCTTTCAGTTTTATGGCCGGATAGTCTCCGATCTTAACAAGTTTGAGCTTTCCACCGGATCTGTAAATGTAATAGAAGGCCTTGCTGCCGGTTGGGTAGACTCTAAGATAAAAACCACGGCCTTCATGTTCCTGGTACATCTTGTCACGTGGCTTCAATGCCGCCAACATTCGATCAGAGAAAGTTTGCATATCAAGACTCGATTCAGGTAGACTTTCAGGTAGACAATGTTCGTTGGTAGAAGGGTATATGGTGTTGCTCGATTTGACAAGGAATGATTTTTAAATCTAGTAAAAACGTGACTTTATATAGTTTTCTGTGACCCGTGATTTTTTATGATTAGTTGTGAAGTTTGGACTTAAAATCCCTCGGCATTCGTGCTGTACGAGTTCAAGTCTCGTCCCGGGTACCACATATAAAAAAGCTACTTAGCATTATTCGCTAAGTAGCTTTTTGCTTTTTGTTCTTCATTTTTGTTGGTCAGTATTTAAAAAGGTTAGATCCTGATCAGCCATAATCCTCTTAATATGGCTTTGTGTAGTGGTGATCCCGGTGGGACTTGGTGCTCATTATATTTTCTGATAAAATTCAGCAATGCTTTCAATATTCTCACTCTGAAGTAGCGTTCTGAGATCTAACGATATAGCATCTTCATTTTTCCACACTTCTATATCTTTCATGCCCATCTGCCAGGGTTCATTATTGCTTAAGGATGTCTTTTCTATCATTTTGACAACATCTCCTCGGTCCAATAGTTCTGCGACATAAGGACCGGAAGTCATTATCTGAGGGGATGAACGGGGCTTTTCTATGTAGGACTCAGCGCTTGATACCAATATGGCTTTAGCCTTGTTTTCCCCCAATAATGCTCCATTTAGATTTCTGATTAATTGAACAGATTCTGGCTTGTCTATTAATCTTCTCTTGATTTGAATTAACCACTCATCCTGGTCCTTAATCATAAACAGATCAATAACGTTATTAGCGCCTTGTCTACGAACTCCTACGTGATGGACTTCGCAGGGGCCGAATTCAGCGCACAGACATTCTTGAATCTGTTTTTCATAAGCAGTTGCATCAAGAATTGTAAGATCTATTTTGTGATTTCTTTTAATAAAATGTCTTCGAATGACATCGATCTGGATATCTTTTGAACCTGATGGCCAACTCTTTATGACACCTGAAAGTAAATAGTCCCAGCCTGAATTCGTTTCAAAATACTCTCCACATTCACGCAAAGCCCACCACCCGCACTGCTTGCATGTGAATAATTTTGTAAATGAAGAATGTGCTAATATATGTATCTCTTTCGATTGTATTTCTTTGCCTAGTGCAGAGGTGTTCAAGTCTTTAAAAATAGCCTTGGACCCGCAGATTATACAATTTGATATATCGGCAGGTTTATGCTTAAAAACCGTTTTGAGGTTAAAGCAGTTTGACTCCTGATAACAATAATTAATGTGGTCAGCTGTTTTTTTCATAGCCCTGTTATTTATTATTCTCTGTTGGGACTTTAACCCACTAATTAGTTTTCATCCGGAAACGGCCCTTTTCCTCCGTGGCTGTGTCAATCTGCGGGCTTGCTTGTGCGACGTAAAGTACTACGTCTTAAGCACAAGCCCTTGATTTCCTTACCACAACGAAAAATTGCTCGTTTCCAATCTGAAAACTTGAAAGTTTCAATTTAGAGTTTCTGGATGGAAACTAATTGCTTTAAATTTGCTGAAAGCTTGTTCCCGTGATTTAGTTGAATTAGAATAATAGATCATTAACAATAGATATCGTTAGAATTTTAATATTGTTTTCCGTATAAACAAAGAGATAGTAAAAAACAGGGGATATGCCAAAATATGGTCGTATGATATTTTAAGGCCCCGCTGTTTAGAACAGAACCTTTAAATTATGCTAATTGCTGCAGGAGGGATAGACTTATGGCTACTCGCAAAGCTCCCAAAGACCTAGAGCTTAAACCTGAAGATCTTGATGGTTTTGATATTAAGGAGTTAAAATGTCACGCATGTAGTGGTTATGGTAGTTGTGGCTATCGGATGTATCGCTTATCGGGTGGGAAACCGGTACTTATATGTCAATTACGCAAACAGCAACTTACTGAAGAGCGCGACCAGCAGGGCGCATAATCGTCATCGTATGCGCCCCTATCACTATAAAGAGTATCGCTTCCTGCTAAGTTTTAACGCTTGTTTTAATTTTCTGGTTCTATACCGTAAGCTTTAATTTTACGGTGCAGGTTCGATCTTTCCAGACCGATCTCCTCAGCAGTTCTGGATACATTCCATAAGTTTTTGCGCAGTTTCTCTAGCAGGAATTGTTTTTCAAATAATTCCTTGGCCTCGCGGTAGGAGTCAGGCATGACTTCTTCCGTATCTGTTGTGTCTTGGGGCTGGGAGGGCTTGCGTTCTCTTAAAATTTCTTGAGGGATGTCTTCCAAAGTGATTTCCTGCCCCGGTGTCATGATGACCAAACGTTCAATTAGATTTTTTAACTCTCTGACATTTCCGGGCCAGCGATATTTTACCAATGCTTGCATGGCCTCGGCGGAGATGGTTTTAATCTCGCGACTTTCCTTACCGCAAAAATAATGAAGGAAGTGTTTGCATAATCGGGCGATATCTTCCTTGCGACTTCTTAGTGGTGGAACCACAAAGGGTAAGACATTGAGCCGGAAATATAAATCCTCGCGGAAATTACCTTGATCAATTTCTTCGAGAAGATCTTTGTTGGTTGCAGCGATGACACGCACATCAACTTGTATAGTACGACTGCCACCGACGCGTTCAAATTTATGTTCCTGTAAAATACGGAGAATTTTTGCCTGTGTTTTAAGGCTCATATCGCCGATTTCATCAAGAAAAAGGGTACCGCCATTAGCTAAATCGAATTTACCTTTTCTGGCGGCAGTAGCTCCTGTAAAAGCGCCTTTTTCATGCCCAAACAGTTCCGATTCGATCAATTCTTCTGGTATTGCTGCACAATTGACTTCGATGAAGGGTTTATCGTGTCTGGTTGATTGAGAATGAATCGCTCTGGCAACCAGCTCTTTACCTGTCCCATTTTCGCCAGTGATCAAAACCCATCCTGAACTTGGCGCAGCAACCTTAATCTGCTGTTTTAACCGTTCGACTGCCGGACTGGCTCCAATCATCTGATGTTCTTGGTTAATTTTCTTTTTAAGTGCAGTATTTTCCGCGACCAGATCGCCAATTTTTAAACCATTCTGAATTGAAAGCAGTACTTTTTCAAGGGACAGTGGTTTTTCGATAAAATCATAAGCGCCAAGGCGAGTGGCTTTTACTGCGGTTTCTATGGTTCCGTGGCCACTCATCATGACGACGAGTTGTTCAGGTCTTTTCTGTTTAAGTCTTTTTAGTGTTTCAAGACCATCAATGCCTGGCATCCAGATATCGAGTAAGACTAAATCAGGATCTTCTGCCTGGATAATGTTTAAACATTCCTCTCCGGTAGTTGCAAATGATGTCCTGAATCCTTCATCTTCCAGAATGCCTTCTAAGCTCTGTCTGATGCTTGCTTCATCATCTACAATCAAAACATGCTTCATTTAAAAATATCCTTTGCAATATATATTTATGCTGCCACAGTAGGTAGTTCTATGGTGAAAATGGTGCCCTTTGGTTTATTGTCTCTGACGCGGATATAGCCACCATGGTCAGTGATAATAGTTGAGACAATGGCTAAACCAAGGCCGGTACCGGTCTTTTTGGTAGAAAAATAAGGTTCAAACAGGCGACTTTTGTCTTCTGCCGGAATTCCACAACCGGTATCAGCAATTGAGACAGAGACGATCTGAAGCTCCTGATTGTAATCGGTGTGTATCGCAATAGTCCCCTGATCTTCAAGGGCAGCGACTGAATTTTCAAGCAGGTTGATAATAACCCGTTTTATCTGTTCCCGGTCAAATTTGGTTGCAGGCAGATCGGGATAAAGATTGTTACTGAATGCGATATTTTTGTGGCCCTCGCGATAAAGGGGAAGGCATTCATTTATTACGTCATTCAGATTGTTTTCTGTCGGTTTTATTGCGGGCATCCGGGCAAAGTTTGAAAATTCGTTAACCAGATTTTTCAGGTCGTCGACCTGTTGGCTGATCATTTGGGTACATTCGTCAAAAACCTTGTCTTCACTGCTGAAGCGATTCAGGTAGCGTCGCCTGAGCCGTTGGGCCGATAATTGTATCGGCGTTAAAGGATTCTTGATTTCATGAGCAATACGGCGAGCTACTTCACGCCAGGCCGCCATACGCTGAGCTTTGTAGAGTTGGGTGAGATCATCAAAGACAATAACAGTCCCCAGGAAGTGATTCTGATTATCTTTAAGGGTCGTCATGTTGATCATGAGAGAGTATTTTTCATTTCTGATCGGGATGGTCAATTGTTGCCTGACTGTGCCTTTTTCCGAGTAAAAAAGTTCTTTAAATAACTCCATAATTTGCGGTTGGTATTGGATCGGAATAACGGTACGGAAGTCGTTGCCCAATACTTGCTCTGCTTTAAACTGTAACAGGTTCTCGGCTGATTTATTGATTGTGGTCAGTTTGCCATTACGGTCGATAGAAATAACTCCGGCGGTAACGTTTGCCAGCACGATTTCCATATAATTTCGTCGGCGATCAAGTTCCAGGTTAGATTCCTGTAGTTCCTGGGTCGTAAAATCAATTTCCTGACGACTTCGACGCAGATCATCTGTCATTGTATTAAAGGCATTCACCAACGTACCGATTTCGTCAGTACTGATGGTTTCCAGCTTAATATCGAGATCTCCTGCAGCAACCCTGCTGGTCGCCGCGGCCAGATCTTGAATAGGAACAGTTATTCCCCTTGCCAGATGAAAGCCGAACCAGGTTGATAGAAAAATGATGATCAAAGAAATCAGCAACAGGACAATCACGTAGCTTTGCTGTATTTGCCCTTTTATCGATTTGGTCAGTTTGTATTGATCAACTGAAGTAGAGATCTCCTTCATTTTGTTGATCAAAGAGTAGGGAACATAATAATTAACGACGACCACTCCAACGATATCTTTTTCATTCCAATTTGAGCGTACCGGAACGATGCCGCGGATAAGGTCAGCTTTTCCAACTGGAGTAATTTGTGAAAAACGAATTCCTTGGAGTCCTTCTCTGACCGGGTCGGATGTTGCCTGAGTAATGTCAATAATAGGAATTTTAGGATTGGCAACACGGACTAATTCTTCGTGAGTGGCAGAAAAAACTTCTACAATACCAAGGTTGTACTCCTCCTGTTTCGTCAGGATAAGTTGTTTCAACTTGGGTAGATTTGCTTCGTTTAGAAGTTTTTCTTCTTTAATAATACGGCTGAGTTGATCAGCGTAATACAGTGCATTGGTTTCAGAATTCTGATAATAAGTTTGTGCAACTTCCAGTGATTCATCCAATGCTTGTTCAACCTGGTTATTAAACCAGTTATCAATACTGTTACTGATAAAGCCTGCTGAGACAAAAAATAACAGCATCGTTGGAATAAGCGATAGAGCGATAAAGGCTCCAACGAGTTTACTGCGTAATTTAGACCCGGGAACGCCTTTTCTCCTCTCTAATATCAGCTTGAAAACATTTCTGAATATCAGAAAGAGAAAGACTAAGACCAGTAGAATATTAATATTGATAACCGCCAGGGCTATAATACTGTTACTTATGGGTAGTTGCGTGGTTAACTTAAAAAGCTGGTCTTCAAATTGAGGAATAATAATAAGGAGTATGGCCGCAAACACGGTGAAGAAGAGTTCTCTTCTTCTTCGTTTGGACGAATTTTTTGCTTTTACGTCTTTCATTGCTAATCGTCAGCCTGAGGACAAAGATTTAAGGTAGTGTCGAGCTGTAATTATGACTGAAAGTAAATGGAGATAAAAACAAAAAAGCAGCCCTGAGGGCTGCTTTTTTAAGAACTGATTACTCTCTATTAAGCTTTATGCCAGGCAAGGTCTCCAGCGTATGCTTGAACATTGACACGCTGAGCTTCTTTCAGGGCTTGCTCGTTGAACTCAACATAGGCCCAGTGGCTTGGATTTTCTTCAATCTTTTTAACCATTTTAGCATTCAGATCATGACCAGCTTTGAATGCTTTGATGTGACCAAGAATCGGAGAACCGATAAGGCTGAAATCACCGCAAGCATCGAGAATTTTATGCCGCACAAATTCATTATTAAAGCGTAATCCCTCAGGGTTCATGACTCCGTTATCGTCGATAACAACGGCATTATCAAGGGAACCACCGCGAGCCAGTCCATTGGCTTTCAGATATTCAACTTCGTGCAGAAAGCCAAATGTTCTTGCTGCGGCAATATCTTTACAAAAGCTGTCAGTAGAGAACTTAAAGCTATAATTCTGGACACCGATGGAAGCATGGTCAAATGCGATATCGAAAGTGACCCGGAAAAAACGCGAAGGAATGATGGTAATGCGTTTTTCACCTTCAATAATCTCCAATGGCTTACGAATGGCAATAAATTTACGGCTTGAATTCAGGGTGCTGACGCCTGCTTGCTGGATCTCCCGAATAAAGTGTGCCGCGCTACCATCGAGAACAGGGACTTCGGGGCCGTTGATATCAACGTGCAGATTGTCAATTCCGAAAGCAGCAAGGGCAGCCATAAAGTGTTCTATGGTTGAAACCGAAACACCCTGGCGGCCAATAACCGTTGCCATGCGCGTATCAACAACATTTTCTGAGCATGCCTTGATATCAACAATCCGGTCACCATCTGTTCGGTGGAAAATAATACCGGTGTTTTCCCCTGCTGGGCGTAATCTCATATCGATCCTTGCACCTGAGTGCAATCCGATACCAGAAATTGTTGTCACTTTGCCGATTGTTTTTTGAAGAATCATTTGCATTTCCGATCATATTATTTAAAACGAAATATATATTACGAAAGGTATGTTATGCAAAACCCTTGCCAATAATCTGGGGATTGCAAGTTGTTGAATTTTCGTGACTATAAATTGAGAGGAGAGTTTTTATATCGTTGGGTGTTGCAGGAGGCACACGGCAGTGATGAAAAAGTGTGACTTTCACACCACATGGTATGTGATGAAGATTGAAAATCTTTATAAGCGACCAGAACGTAATATTGCTATGGCTAATCCAAAACCTAACAGTCCCGCTACGGTATAGCCTATTAAACCCAAGAGTGGAAAACCAAACAGCATGGGGCCTTTGTCAATTTGCATAATCAATGAGGAACCGACAATTAAAGCAGCGATAATCAGGCTGAATGAGATGCGGTTACTCGATTTATCAAGATTGAGGATCAGGCTCTCAAGACCACGATGCTCTAAATCAAGTTTGAACTTATTACGATTAATACGATTGATAAACTCTTTAATATCAAGAGGAAGACTTTTACCCAGCGCATGGTAAGACTGAATGACTTTTGTCATTTCTTTTCCGATATAGCCGGCTGTATAGCGCTCTTTTACAATTCTCTCGGCAAATGGCTTTAGTTGCTCAACCATATTAAAGTCAGGGTCAAGTTGTCTGCCTAAGCCTTCCATCGCGATCAGCGCACGAGACAGAAGCATCAGGTTGGCTGGAAACTTGATCTGATATTCGGTGAGTATGTCAATAAAGTCGATAAGTAGTTTTCCGACTTTCAGGTCTTCGAGAAGGATATCGTAATATTCATCGATAAATTCAGTCAGGTCCCTTTTTAATCCCCGTAAATTTTGTTCGTCATGCAGGTCCCCGGAATAGACCAATTGGGAGATAATATGATCAACATCACGACGTAGTATCGATAATAGTAATTCTGTGAGCTGATATTTGGTATCTTCATCAAGACGCCCAACCATACCAAAGTCAAGCACACCGATGACGTTGCCCGGTAGTACTTTAAGGTTTCCTGGGTGTGGGTCAGCATGGAACAGGCCGTAGATAAAGACCTGTTTCAGAAAGTTGTCGGCACCGTAACGGGCAATGATTTTTGGGTCATAACCGCGTTCAGTCAGAGCATCGAGGTCTGAAATTTTACAGCCATCCAAAAATTCCAGAGTAAGGACAGTTTTTCCCGTAAATGTCCAGAAAACCTTTGGAATTTTGACGCTGGCATCATTTTTAAAGTTGAGAAAAAAGCGATCGGTGGTGCGGCCTTCACTGGTGAAATCAAGCTCACGATTAATGGCACGGCGAAATTCTTTAACCAGTCCAACGGGATCGTAGAGGTCGCCACCCGGAAGGTGTTTCTCGATCAAGTAGGCAAGGCCCATCATAATATCCATATCGGTGGTAATGATGGATTCAATGCCAGGGCGGCGAACTTTGCAAACAATCTCTTCGCCACTGGGTAGAGTGGCTCGGTGAACCTGGGCAATGCTGGCAGTCGCAAGTGGTTGTTGATCAAAGGTTGCGAATAGCTCTTCGATCGGATAACCCAGTTCTTCATGAATTGCTGCAGCTATTTCTTGATATGAAACTCCAGGAATATGATCCTGGAGTTTTTGGAGTTCCTGGATGATTTCAGCTGGAAGAAGGTCGGGTCGTGTTGATAATAATTGCCCTAATTTAATAAAAGTCGGACCTAACTCTTCAAGGGCCAGCCGAACTCTGGCCCCTTGATTGAGTCGCTCAATATCTTTGGATGCCGTTCCTAATGAAACGATTCGCTTACCAAGACGTAGGTAGTAATCAATATTCAGTTGCTCAATAATATGGCCAAAGCCATATTTCATCAGTATACCTAAAACCTGACGATAGCGTTTGAGTGAACGAATATTTCGATTGATCCGGTTAATTGGAGACATAATAGTCGCGTAGTTTAAGAGTCCTGAGCGTTAATTTTTTTTTCGAGTTGATCGATCCGTTTTGTTAATTTCTTAAGGTCTTCTTCCGTAACCAGCCCGACGCGCTCACAGGCTTTTTTTACTTCGACCTGAGCAAGCTCTTCGAGCTTTTGTTGATTTTCTTTGACCGCGCTTTGTAATTTATCGAGAAGTTTTTTTCCTTCTTCTTCGGAAAGATTAAAACGCTCTTTAAGGTCATCCTTTAGCTCTTCAGCTTTTTTTTGAGTGAGGGCTAAGGTTCCAATTCCGGCCAACAATGTTTTTTCAACAAGTTCAAGCATATGGATCCTCCTCTAATATAGTGGTTAAGGCAAAACTCTTTAGTCTCATTTTTATAAAGCGTTGAATCAAGATCTAATTAAATAATATCATAAAGTTAGACTCCGGCATACCGAGAGGCTATTTATTTTTTGTGCCAGCTTCTGCAGGTTTTTGTTTTTTCTTTTTGGGGTAGTAGCGATCTTTTTCAGAGTATATGCAACCGCAATATTGTTGACGATAAAGGCCCATTTCTTTGGAAATGCGGATGCCTTCGTTCCAGCCGACTCGATAGTCTTCATAATGAAAAGTGAGACCATATTCAGTCGCTAACTGTTGGCCGTATTCGAGTATGTCCTGATGCTTTTGGTAGCGTGAATACAGAAGTGTTGTCGTAAACCCATCAAGCCCGAGCTTATTTGCTTCCCGGGCAGTTTCCAGCAGCCGAGATTTATAGCAATAAACACAACGATCCTGAGGGTTTTGAGCAACATTAGCTAAGAATTCTTCAAGGTGGTATTCCTCATTACAGATCAGAGTCAGGTCAACTTTTTCAGCGTATTCTTTGGTTGTTTCAAGACGTTTACTGAACTCCTGATAAGGATGAATATTGTGATTGCTGAAGAAGCCGGTAATCTCATGATTTTGTTCCCGTAACATATTGACCGGATAAATAGCGCAATTTCCACAGCAGATATGAAGTAATATTTTCATCATTATTTCCTTGATCTTTTATTTTGATTTCAGCGACCGGTTATTCTCTAAACCATTTTGGCTCTGGTAATTGCTGTTCCTGCCAGATTTGAATGATCTGTTTTTTAGCGATTTGCGGATTGCCAATCAGACTGTAGCATTCCTGTTCAAGCGTTTTGTAGAGATTATTCAAGTCTTTTTTATAATATTCAAGCAGACTTGCAAGTTGATGCCTGTCGACCGGCAATTCTGGTGTGATCTTGCCGATCTTTGCACAAATCAGTAATGCTTGTTCCAGTTCTTCACCGTAGCCTTCAATAACTTGACCATTTGCGTCTTCCAGCTCGAATTGGCCAAGAATATTATTTTTTTCAATCAATGGTGGTGTGAAGCGGAATTTCTCAAGTTGAGGATGGTCGAGAAAATATAAATACTGTTCCGGAAATTCAGGGCTGCCATGGGCTAAGAGCTGCTCGCGTATGTGGAGATTGGTCTCTTCCGAAACATGGGTTTCTGCTGTTTGCGGTGTGTTATGGATATTAACGCGAGGGATGGTGATCTCCGTGAGTTGTGGCGTGGCGAAAAGCCCTGCCATAATTCGATCGATTTCTGATGTTTTATTGGTTTTCTTCTGTTTTTGCAATTCTATAAGGTAATGATTGTCAGGTACAGGAATCTCGTCCTTTTTCGGCATCGTAACTTTTTTACCTGGCGCTGTAAGCAGCGTTTTTAACAATAGGTAGAGACTGCTTTTAGCAAATATTTTGAGTGCTTCCTCGGGGTCTTCTGAGTTGCTTTTAGTTGGCCATGCCAGCCCATTGCCCAGCAGGTTAAATATTTCTGTCGGTAGGAATAGAGCTAATAGAATATATTCTCTGATAAGCTCCTGATATTCCGATAGCTCAATGGTGCGTTTATCCCCATCGCTAATAATTGTGCAGAAGTCAGTTGTCCCAGGGCTTTTTAGCAGCTCGATAGTGACTGATTCTGAACCTCCCTTAGTTATCTTCTGGATGGCAAAATATTCCACTATGATTTGCCAGAAAATATCTTCTTTAGCAGATTGGAGAGCCCCCAAAGGGACTTCTAGCTGCAATAATGTCTCTTGTTTTACGATGCCTAAAAGATAAATACATTCCCACAACCAGTATGGTTGACCTGCTCTGATAGTAAAGCGGCGGCTTGGCCACGCTTTGCGCAGGCCAATGGTTACGTCTTGTCTTTCTTGCCCAGTCAGTTTTCTCTGGTTAAGTAAGCGCGCTACAAATTTCTGGTGCGCTGTATGATCCTTATTGTAATGAAAGACCGGGCCAGGAATTAAGTTCGGTAATGATTTTTGAGCGACACGGGCAAATAAACCAGTTGCAGCAAGAATCGGTAGCTGGTCAGAAACAATACACGCACTGAATTCTTTTTGCTGGGGGGCGTCAGGGTAAATACACACTTCTGCAGTTGCGCAAATCGATTCTGAGCCATACCAGCTGAAAACCAATTTGTTGAGGCTGGCTATCGCTTTTTCTGTATCTTCAACCCAGTTAAGTTGCTGCAGGCGCATCATCAGGTGGTGGAAGCCCACTGCTGCTTCAAGAGGCAGGGCAGGAGCGCTGCTGATGTTCGATTTTAGCAGTACTGAACTTAGTTCTTCAGGCAAGTAGGTAAGGCTGGTATTGATTGTTTGCTCAAGCTCCTCTGGCTGACTTGTTCCTGGATGCTTGTCAAATAACAGCAAGGCTAAGATTTTTAGTAAAAATAACTGATTGGCTTCGTGGGCCTGCTGATCGAGATCGATAGTTTTAAAATTGCCATGCTCCGAGCGCAGTTTGCGAAACACGTCGATCAAGCTTGGGGCCGTTTGTTCCAGGGTGATCTGGAAAAGATTATTGTAGTATTGGGGTGCTAACTGTCTCGGGGGGATAGCCCCTAAAATAGCTAATAATTTTAGGGCGTTCAGAACATCTTCGAGTAAATAGCGGAAGGTGTCCGGTTGGTCCGGTGCCTGCAATGGGAGACAGCGTTCTTCTCGAATGTTGTCATTTACAATTTCCCAGATACGCACCTGTTTTTCTTCCCAGGTGACAAAATGTTTTAGTCCGAGAGCTTCACAGCAGGCTTTCCCACGATCGAGTTGCGGTGTTATGTCACCTTCTGGTATCAGCATAATTCCGCCGGCCATCAGACTCTGGCGGTTAATCCAGAAGACAAGGGGAGGTTGGACGATACCATTGTCGGTGCTGATTTTTGGATAGGTTTCAACGCGACGAAATGGCAGACGAGCAAGTTCGATAATAGATTGAGACCAGTTCGCTAATTGTTGCGCGAATTGTTGAATATGTTCTGACATAATGTACTGTAAAATTTAACCAAAAAGGGGACCGTTGTGTGAGTCCGAATTGACTGAACGCTGAAAATGTTGATAACAACTTTCCGTTGCGACTCGGCCACGTGGGGTTCGGTTCAGAAAGCCTTGCTGAATTAAGTATGGCTCGATAACGTCTTCAATGGTATCACGTTCTTCACCTATGGCTGCTGCCAGAGTGTCGAGCCCAACCGGACCACCACCAAACTTGTCGATAAGTGACAATAACAGTAGCCTGTCCATGTAATCGAGCCCCTGTTTGTCAACTTCAAGGCGTTGCAATGAGTGATCGGCAAGGTTTCTAGTTATCGTGCCGTCACCCTCAATTTCTGCGAAATCGCGTACCCGTCTGAGCAGGCGATTAACAATCCGGGGGGTCCCGCGACTACGTCGTGCAATTTCCATTGCGCCTTCATCATCGATTTCAATTTTAAGGATATTGGCACTTCGCTTGACAATAGTTTTTAGCTCTTCATTGCTGTAAAACTCAAGCCGACTGATAACGCCGAACCGGTCACGTAGCGGGGAGGACAGCAAACCCGCACGTGTTGTTGCTCCAACCAGGGTGAAGCGTGGAATATCGAGTTTGATTGTTCTGGCGGACGGGCCCTGACCAATCATAATATCAAGCTGATAATCTTCCATGGCCGGATAAAGGATTTCTTCGACTACGGGAGACAAACGATGGATCTCGTCAATAAAGAGCACATCACCTTCTTCAAGGTTGGTCAAAACTGCGGCGAGGTCTCCGGTTTTTTCAATAACCGGGCCGGAGGTGCTCTTAATATTAACCCCCATTTCCTGCGCAATGATATTTGCCAGGGTTGTTTTGCCTAACCCCGGAGGGCCGAAAAACAGTACATGATCAAGTGCTTCATTACGTCTTCTTGCTGCGTCAATAAAGACTTGCAGGTTTTGTTTTGCCTTGCTTTGACCTACATACTCCTGTAGAGACTTAGGCCGTAAGCCTGCTTCGTAACCATCTTCTTCTGGTTGCAGGTCCCCGTTTATCAAGCGTTCATCCATGCTTTCTCCGTCTCTACTTTAACAGGACCTGAAGGGCTGCCTTGAGAATGTCTTCAATTGGCGTTCCTGCAGGAACGTTGAGATTTTTCAAGGCTCGTTTCGCCATGGTTTCTTTGTAGCCCAAGTTCACCAGCGCAGATAGTGCATCCTGATGCGTATCTTCTGCTGCCGGACCTGGTTTTGCATTGGTGGTTTCGATTGTAGCGCCAACGGCGTAAGCGGTTGCTTTATCCTGTAACTCAAGGATTAACCGTTCCGCACTTTTTTTGCCGATCCCGGGAATAGACGTTAATTTCGTCAGATTTCCCTCACTTAAAGCAAGCGCTAATTCTTCTGGTGGAATGTGCGATAGGGTCGTATTTGCCAATTTCGGACCGACGCCAGAAACAGAAATCAGCAGAACAAATAAATCCTTCTCGGCAACTGTGGAAAACCCATATAGATTAATCGCATCTTCTTTAACATGGGTGAATACTTGCAGTTGAACCGTTCCTGATTCAGGTAGGGCATAGAAGGTTGATAACGGAACTTGCAGGCGATAGCCAACACCATGAACATCCAGTATGATCTGTTCGGGACTTTTCAGGGCAATTGTGCCAGTGAGTAGGGCGATCATCGTCTCATTCCTATGGTGGAGGTTCTGGGGTTGCTGAGTTGATTATTTAAATGATGGCTGTGGGCGTGGCAAATTGCAACAGCAAGAGCATCAGCAGCATCTTCCTGGGCAATTTCGGGCAGGTTCAGTAACGTTTTTGTCATATGTTGAACCTGATTCTTACCGGCCTTTCCGTAGCCAACAACAGCACTTTTTACCTGCAAAGCAGAATATTCAGCGACGGGTAAACCAGCATTTATACCTGCCAGTAAGGCCACGCCACGAGCATGACCAAGCTTTAAGGCTGATGCTGGGTTACGGGCCATAAAAACCTGTTCAACTGCAACAGCGTCGGGGTGATATTGCTCAATAAGATCACAAAGTGTCTGGTAGATTTTTTGTAGGCGCGTAGCCAGGGCGTCCTGGCTACGGGTGAAAATAGCACCATTATCGATATGCACAAGGCGATTGCCCCGTTGTTCGATAAAGCCATATCCTGTTGCTTTGCTACCGGGGTCGATACCCAATATTCTCATGGCTGCAGGTTAGCCCATGATCTTTTCCATTTCCTCATCGGAAATGTCGAAGTTAGCATAGACGTTCTGAACATCGTCATTGTCTTCCAGCATGTCGATCATGCGCATCAGCTGTTCAGCTTGTTTGCCTTCTACCGCAGTCATGTTCTGTGGCAGCATGGTGACTTCAGCAGATTGTGATTCAAAGCCCTGGTCAGTCAGGGCGTTCCGCACATCCTCAAAGTCGTTCGGCTCGGTAATGACCTCAATAATTTCACCTTCGTCTTTGACATCTTCTGCACCTGCTTCGAGAGCAGCTTCAAAAATTTGTTCAAAGTCGCTTCCTTCGCCAAAGATAATTTGCCCTTTACGGTCGAACATAAAAGCAACGGAACCACTTACACCAAGGCTGCCACCACATTTATTGAAGGCATGGCGAACATCAGCAACAGTACGGGTTCTGTTATCAGTCATAAATTCCACAATAACTGCAACGCCACCAGGTCCGTAACCTTCAAAGACTCCTTCTTCGTAAGTAACACCATCCAGGTCGCCAGTCCCTTTTTTGATGCCTCTTTCGATATTGTCTTTAGGCATATTGGCCTGTTTTGCCTTATCTACGGCAAGGCGTAGACGAGCGTTTGATTCAAGATCGCCACCACCAATTTTAGCCGCAATGGTAATTTCTTTAATAAGCTTGGTAAAAATTTTGCCCCGTTTAGCATCCTGAGCGCCTTTACGGTGTTTGATATTGGCCCATTTACTGTGTCCAGCCATTGAACTTTTCTCCTTTAAATTATGCTTAAAAAGTTATTGCACCAGCAGAAGAATCCGCCAGGCAATGTCGTGTATTTATCAAATATAGTCGTTGTGCAGAAATTAAGGCTCCTGCTGAAAGCTAACCACAGGTAGCAACGGCATTGGTATTTACTTGCCTCCGACAAAATATTGCCCCGTTCAAGTTTCAAATCGCAACTGTTAAGTTTTCAGCTTGGAAGCTGATCGGAGTCATCAGGAAATCAGCCCACAATAATGACATGAATGATTTGTGAATTCAAGAGATGAACGATTCAAGAGGTGGGGATTCTATCGTCTTGGTGTGGTTGCTTTTTAGGGGGTGCCCTGACTATACTTTCTTCAGTAACGAAATACATGACCTGTTATCAAGGGGAGTCTATGGCCGACTTAGGAGAACTGAATTTAGTTAACGAACTGCAGCAACTGATTGCGGATAATAATGGTATTCCTTTTGCTGAATTTATGCAGCACGCTCTTTATCATCCACGCTATGGTTACTACATGACAAGGCGTGAACGAATCGGGAAACAGGGTGATTTTTTTACCTCTTCTCACGTCCATTCTTGTTTTGGTCGTTTAATAGCAAAACAGTTAGAGCAAATGTGGCGGCTGCTGGACAGTGGGGCCTTTACTATTGCTGAGCAAGGAGCTGGAAATGGCTATTTGGCGCGTGATATTCTTGATGCTATAGCTGATGAGTTTCCTGACTTTTATGCGGTATTAAATTACCGTATCGTCGAAGTGAGTACAGATGGTCAGATGCGTCAGGCCGAGGTGCTAGCCCAACATGTTGAAGCTGGCCGTGTCGAGTGGAATGAGCTTTATCAGTTAAAAGGTATGATCGGCTGTGTTCTGAGCAATGAATTAATAGATGCGTTTCCTGTCCATTTGGTTGAGAAGCATGGCGATAAACTTCAAGAGGTTTTCGTTGTTGGTGATAACTTTCAGGAGGAGCTTAGGCCTCTGTCTACTGAATTGCTTCAAGATTATTTCACTGAGCTCGGCATCGAGCTTCATGAAGGGAATCGCTGTGAGGTAAACCTTGCTGCTCGTAAATGGATGACCGAGGCCGCTGAGGTGTTGCGTAAGGGGTTTGTACTGACGATCGATTATGGCTATCCTGCCGAAGAATTGTATGCTCCATGGCGGCACGCAGGTACCTTGCTCTGTTATCAGCAACATCAGACCAATGAGACGCCTTTGCGGAATGTTGGTCAGCAGGATATTACCGCTCATGTTGATTTTACTACGCTGCAGAATGTCGGTTCACGCAGGGGCCTAAAAACGCTCTATTTTGGTATGCAATATCAATTTTTAATGGGGCTTGGTTTTATGGAAATGCTGATCGCTATGGAACAGCAGGAGACCGATCCCCAAAAGGCTCAGGCCTTAAGAATGAGTCTTAAGACTCTTATCGTCCCTGATGGTGGTATGGGGGATAGCTTCAAAGTCTTGATCCAGGGTAAGCATGTCGGGACCCCGGAACTGCTATGTCAGCGAAAAATCAGTGATATTAGCGAAGCCTTTAGTCTGGGGTGAGTTCCCTCTTGCCTGATGAGAGCAAATATGGCTATACTTAACCAATAAACTCAATTATAAACACGGAGGAAACAACAGATGAAAGAGCGCGTTGCTGAAGTTTTAGATATGGTTAGACCTGCACTGCAGGCTGATGGTGGCGATGTCGAGCTTGTTGACGTCTCAGAAGATGGTGTCGTTAGCCTGAGACTGACAGGTGCTTGTGGCTCCTGTCCTATGTCAACCATGACTTTGAAAATGGGTATTGAACGTAACCTGATGGAAAAAATTCCAGAGGTTAAAGAGGTTGTTCAGGTTCGTTAATCTTAACGTCTGAATTTTATGAAAATAAAAAGCGCCATGCTGTAGCAGTGTGGCGCTTTTTATTTACCCTTGAACATGGTGTACAGCTTTAACAGTAATCCTTGGGTCGTGTGAAGAGCACCATGGGGACATAGTTCCTGACAGCAAAAGCAGCGAATACATAGATCGTAATTAATCTGGAGCCGCTGGTCCTCTATTTTCATTGCTTGAGGAGGGCATAGTTTTACGCATTCATTACAGAGTTTACATTGCTCTGGCGCTGCTTCGGGGCGTGCGCTCAAGCTGTTTTTTAAATAGCGCTTTAAGTTTCCTTTTAACCCGAAGTTAATATCTGTCATCTTGGCGGGTTTGAAATTAACAACTTTAAGTTCATCGATTGGTGTCCCGATGAGTTCCAGATCGGAGAGGCGCGTGTAGGGACGACCTGTCAGGCGTGCCTGTTGTTGCGTCCAGACCGCAGCTGTTTCGAGACCAAGCATTTCCGTTGCTACGGTGTCAATTGCCTGGCAATTGGTTCCAGCTATTAGCGCGCCTATGGCTACCGGGGCACCGCTGCCTGGGCCTTCGCCCTCCATGCCGATGATGGCATCGACAATAGACAGGGTTGGTGACAGTAGTTCGCATAGCTCAAGCAGCATCAGCGCAAAAAAGGCTTTATCTGTTCCTGCTTGCAGGTGCAGACGTGGCTTCCTTAATCCGACTACCGCTCCAAACATGTTTTTTACCGCGCAGGTCATGCCCATCATCTGATGGGTTTTTAGTTTGGGCAGGTTGATAATGACTTCGGCATCAAGAATATCCTGCGCGACTTCGAGTTTATGGAACGTTCCTGTCGTTGATGTTAGTGGAACAGATTTTTCAAAAGTAGCGAGTTTGATGCCGGTTGTTTTGACAATATCCAACAGTCCTGCTTTGTTAGCAACACTTTCCAGGCTGCCGATACCAGGGGAATCCCCTAAAGAGACCTTTGCCCCTAGATCGAGGCACAATTCTATGATTGCTCGTACGACAGCCGGATGAGTGGTGACTGCCTTGTCGGGTGAGCGGCCAGCAAGTAAATTTGGTTTGAGTAAAACTTTTTGACCTGTGCTGACAAATGCTTCCAAGCCACCCAATGGTTGTAGCAGGGTAATGATTGCCTCTTTAACACCTGCAGGGTTGTAATCGCGTTGCTCAGTGAGGGCAACACGGTTGGGGCTGGGACTTATCTTTCCTGCCATGACGGGTGATTATCCTTTTAATACCTTAATGTGTAGTTTTCTCGTTCGGGGACCATCAAACTCACAGAAATAGATTCCTTGCCAGGTTCCGAGTTGTAATGCCCCTGAAGTAATAGCTATCGTTTCACTCGCTCCAATAAGACTGCTTTTAAGGTGTGCAGCGCTATTCCCTTCGTAATGAAGATAATTGTCCTGGTGGGGGATGAGTTTGTCGAGGCTGTTGGTCATATCGGTTACGACATCGGGGTCAGCGTTTTCATTAATGGTCACTGCTGCAGTCGTGTGGGGAACAAAAAGAAATACCAGTCCGTCTTTTATTCCGCTCGCTGTGACGACCTCTTTTATCTGCGCGGTAATGTTAATAAACTCAACCTGTTCGCGGCTCTTGACGGTTATTTGTTTGATCATTCTGCTGGTGCACCTTTCAGCGCGTCAATGGTTGCCTGGATCGGTTCATGACGATAGATCAATGATGTATGTCCCATGTTGTCAAGTTCAACCGCTGTGCCCCACGAAAGGTGGTTGAATCTGTTCGGCTGAACCATATTGTCTTTCCTGGTATAGATGTTAGTCATTTCCAGGTGCTGAGGAACGGGGGCCGCATTCAGCCGTTTAAGAAAGTCTGATCCCGGAATTAAGGTTTTTCCTAACGGGGCAAAGGTAAACGTCGCTAGTTTTGATCCATGATGAGGCGAACCGAGACAGATCAGCTTGGTTACCTTTTCTGCGCCACCACGTAACTGCACATAATTGCGGGCAATAATTCCACCCATGGAATGGCCAACGAGGTTGACTTGATTAATTCCAACCTGTAAGCGGATTTCATCAATTTTTTTGGCAAGAATTTCAGTTAGTACTTCCTCGTTGTGCCAGGAGGATAAATTCAGGCTGACAACATTTTTAATCCCAGCTCTTTTTAGTTTTAGCTTAAACCAGAACCAACTGGCTTGATTGTCAAATAATCCATGCAACAAAATGGTCACCGTTTCGCCACGAGTCAAATGGGACGTTTTGCAACGAAACATTCCCAGTGGTATAGCTAAAACAGTCAAGCAGTTAAAAAACATCTCAGGGATGATCAGTTTCAGAATGAGCTTCAGGGTTTTGCCACGAAAGCGTTTTTCAATAAGTTTAGGATTTTTGTTAGATTTTTCGTACCAGCAGATACTGTAAGTTAACAAAACAGTTAGAAAATCGATAAACAGGAACAGAGCAAAGAGTACTAGGATAATTTTCAGGAATAAGATTAAATAGCACATAGGTCGCCAATGTTCTTTTATTGTTGGGTGAGTTGTCGCTTAGTTGGGGCGAAAAAGATCATTCTGCTTTTGCTTTAAGGCAGATTATGCCACGAGCTGTGGCAAGCGTCAATCAAAGGGCTGTTTATGTATCAGTTCTAAGAGGTTAATTAATGGGGTTTCGGAAGCGTTTTAAAGATTACCTGACGACTGAGCGCAATTTATCTTTGCGCACTGTGACTGCTTATATGCGCGATCTTAATGAGCTAGCGAATTTTTTAAACCAACACGGGATTGGTTTGGATGATAACGATGATATCGCGACTATTGATGTTTTATTGTTACGTCAATTTTTAGCTAATTTGCATAAGGATAACAAGCGTACAAGTATTGCCCGTAAACTGTCTTCGGTTAGGGTTTTTTTTCGTTTTGCGGTACGTGAGGGTGTTATTGCCGCTTCGCCGGCAGATGCGCTTTCAACCCCGAAGCGGGAACAGTTTCTTCCCAATGTTTTAAGCGTAGATCAGATGTCGGCACTGCTTGATCAGCCTGGTGACGGGAATCGCGTGCTATTATTGCGTGATCTGGCGTTGTTCGAATTGATCTATTCCTGTGGTCTGAGGGTTAGTGAAACCGTTGGGTTGGATATCGATTCTTTTGATTTCGCAAATGCTGAAGTTAGGGTTCTTGGTAAGGGGAATAAGGAGCGAATTCTGCCGGTTGGTCAGGCTGCCCTGAAAGCTTTGAATTCTTACCTTCAGGAACGAGGTCGCAGTGATGTCGGGGCTGTTTTTCTTAATCACCGAGGGAGCCGATTAACCGTTCGAAGTGTACAAAGAAGCCTCAAACAACGTCTTCGCCAGTTGGGCCTCCCGGCCGATGTGACTCCCCACGCTTTACGCCATTCTTTTGCGACTCACTTGCTTGATGCCGGGGCAGATCTGCGTGCTATACAGGAACTCTTGGGGCATGCCTCACTATCAACCACGCAACGTTATACTCAGGTCAGCTTTGCTCATTTAACTAAAGTTTATGACCAGGCACACCCACGAAGTCGTAAAAAAATAAAGCCATAGACATTTGCCTTTAAGTAGAGCGACCAATTTGAATTTAAACATTGACCGTAATGGTAATCTTTTCTTGACAGAACTGATTAATGCGTTAGACTTCGAAAAAAAATATAACTTATAACGTTATCTATTTGAGAGGAGCTTAAGGTATGAGTGTTTTGGTTGGAAAAGAGGCCCCGGTTTTTACCTCCGCTGCAGCTATGGCTGATGGTACGATTAATGAGGAATTTTCGCTGGCTGATTATAAAGGTAAATATATCGTTCTGTTCTTCTATCCTCTTGATTTTACTTTTGTTTGTCCAACTGAGCTGATCGCTTTCAGTAACCGTATTGCAGAATTCGAAAAGCGTGACGTTCAGGTTATCGGTTGTTCTATTGATTCTCAGTTTACCCATTTGGCGTGGCGAAATACTCCTGTTGCTGAAGGTGGTATTGGTCCGGTTAAATACCCTTTAGTCGCTGATGTAAAGCATGAAATCTGCAAAGCATATGATGTTGAATTTGATCCTGCGGGGGTCGCTTTACGTGGATCTTTCCTGATTGATCAATCTGGCATTGTTCGTCATCAGGTGGTTAATGACCTTCCCCTTGGTCGTAACATCGATGAAATGTTGCGTATGGTTGATGCTTTGCAGTTCCATGAGAAATATGGTGAGGTCTGTCCCGCAGGTTGGAGTCAGGGTGATAAAGGCATGGTGGCTGATGGTGAAGGTGTTGCCTCATATCTGGCATCAGAATCTTCTAATCTTTAATAGGTAGTCGTTTTAACTACAGGTTAAAACTGACAACTTGGTCTCTTAAAAAGGTAGCTTCGGCTACCTTTTTTTGTTGATTATAAGAGAATAATAAGGTTTAATTTGGCATAATATTAATAACTCTTAAATTTACTGGAGGCGGTTCCGGCTGTGTTCAACAAAAAACATCGCACTGGAAATATTCAGGTCGCTTTGATGCTGGCCAAGGACCATGGCGGAATTGTCGGCCTGCAGGTTAATAGTGATAAGAAGAATACCATCGTCTTTGCTGAGGATTGTTCGTTTACTGATTCTTCTGAGCACAGTCAGTGGCTGCAGGCGATGCAACGTAAGTATAGCGTTGCTTCTTCGGCCTGTAACCTGATCCTGACCGCAAATAGTTATCAGTTAATACAGGCTGACCTAAGTGGTCTGGATGGAGATGATCGCCGTGATGCTGCACGTTGGCAAATTCGTGAGAACCTCGAATATCCTTCTGATGAGGCGGTTGTAGACGTCTTTGACGTTGTTCCTTTTGGTAGTGACCGTAAAACCCTTAATTATGTCGTTGCTGCACCTTTATCTTCCTTAAAAACAGTTGTTAAAACTTTACGTGATGCTGAGTTTGAACTGACCACCATTGATATCCCAGAATTAGCATTACGTAATATTTGTGCGTTGAGCCGTGACGATGAACGCGGTACCGCTATACTCTGGTTAGCTGAAAATGAAGGTATGTTAGCCATTGTTCGCGATGGTCAGCTTTACCTGGCCCGATCTTTCAGTGTCGGTATGAGTCATTTACATCCTTACGGACAAGGTGATTACGAAGGGTTAACGGAACAGTTAGACGACATTGTTCTTGAAGTTCAACGTTCTTTTGACTTTTGTGAAAGCACTTTTCTACTGCCGATGGTTTCACGTTTGCTGGTCGCTCAGTGTGGAGTGGAAATTCCTGCTGTCTGTCATTATTTAAATGAATATCTGGCGACGAGTGTCGAGGCTTTTAACTGGAGCGATTATTTTGATGTGACACCCGACCTGGCAACTCAGGACTTAAATTCCCTGTTGCTGGTTGTTGGTGGTGCTTTGCGTGGGGAGTCTTCCTGATGAAACAGGATATTAATCTTTATCAGGATGTCTTAATCGAGAAGCCTGCGCCGTTTCAGTTTGGAACTGCTGTGATGGTGACCACAGCCGTTTTGCTGTTAGTTATTGGTCTTGCTGGCTTCAGTTACTGGTCCGCTGAAAAAAAAGCTGAACATGTGACTGCAGAGCGTCAGCGAGAAGCTGCTAAGCAGGCATATGTCGCCGATTTACAAATCAAACATCCTGTTCGGCAACCCAACCCTCTGCTTATCAATAAATTAGCCGCACTGGAAAGGCAACTTGCTGAGCAGAAAGAAGCTTTACACTATGTTAAGGACAACCAGCTTGCCGGTAATAATATTATTTTTGCCGCTTTACAGGGGTTAGCTCAGCAACATGTGAAGGATTTATGGTTATCGAAAGTCGCCCTGACTGATCAGGGACGGCATATCTCCTTATCGGGCTCCGCTTTAAATGAACTGGCTATTCCTGAATTTGTCAGAGTTCTGGGGGATGCTCACATATTTGGTGGTGCTGTATTTGATAATCTGACGATTGTGCGTGCCGATGAACCTGGTGGTTACATTGAGTTCAGCTTGATCACGAAAGGGGAACAACGATGAAGTCCATTCAGGTTGTTAACCATTGGTTCAATAGTCGCACATTACGTGAACGTATTGTTGTCACCGTTGCAACTGCGGCCGTACTGTTTGTCCTTGTCTACTTATTCATTATTGATCCACAGCTTAAGAGGCAAAATCTACTAGAGCGACAGTTGGCTGAAATCCAACGTACCATGAATGATCTGAACACCCAGGAATCTATTCTTCTGGCCCGAAGTAAAACCGATCCGGATAAAGAGAATCGCGAGCGAATAGATCAATTGCAGGAGCAAGCGGCTAAATTACAGGGTCAGCTTGAAACATCCATTTCTAACCTGGTTTCTCCACAACAAATGATTGTTGTGTTAAAAAAAATTTTGCAGGACCAAAAGGACTTAACTTTAATCAGTTTAAGTAATTTGCCTCCTCAGTTGGTTCAAATCAGCACGGCTGATAAGTCAAAGCATGAAGGTCCCAACCTTTATCAGCACAGTTTGGATATGGAGTTAACAGGTAATTACCGCGCCTTGCTTGATTATCTGGAGAGGATACAGAACATGCCAAGGACGCTCGTTTGGGATACTGTTGAGATCGAAACACAGGATTACCCTGAAGCTACTATTCGGTTGCGGATTTCTACTTTGGGGCTATCGGAGGGCTGGATCGGTGGCTAGTCGTATCATATGTATAGTTTTATTGTTAGGTGCTTGCATAACGAACTGCTATGCCGAGTCAGGGTCTTCATTTAATGACCCTATGCGCCCGGTTCGTTACCAACATCCAGCAGCTAAGGTAACACCGTCACAAGCTGTTCAGGTTGACACCAGTGATTGGCATTTGTCAGCGGTGTTACATTCAGCGAGCCGAACCGTTGCTGTGGTCAATGATACTGTTATGGCTGTAGGTGATAAGTTTAAAGGTTATCGGTTAGTAACCATTCTGGCGGATCGCGTTGTCTTGGTAAAAAATCAGAAAAAGGTCGTTCTCCGTAGAGAAGGAACCGGTATTAAGAAAATTTCTGTTACAGAAGGGAACAACAAGTGACATTTAGAATAAAATGCAGATGGCCGGTGTTTGTTTTATCCGCATTAATGAGTTTGATGACCGCGTGTGCTCCGGTACCGCGTGGTGGTACTCCACTGACTTCAATTGAAGAATCACTGGTTCCCGATCAAACGGTCAGTAAACCCGATGCTGTGATGACTCCACCACCTGCAATTTCTGCTGCACTTATTCCGCAACCACAGTTTGGCGGAGATGTCGTTGCCGAGGCTGAGCGTTTTGATATCGCGGCATCTAACGTCGCTGCCAGGGAATTTTTTATGGGACTGGTTGCCGGTAGTCCCATGAATATGGTGGTTCACCCAGATGTCACCGGAAATATCAGTATTGATCTTAAAAATACCACGATAGAAGAAGTGTTACAGGTTGTTCATAATGTTTACGGCTATCCTTATTCGCAGACCGGTTCAATTTACCAAGTGATGCCCGCTGGGTTACAGGCACGCACCTTTCAGGTTAACTATCTTAATCTGGTTCGAAAAGGGGCTAGTCAGACGCGTGTTAGCTCGGGGCAGATTTCCCAGGTTAATGGCAATGATTCAGATACTGATAGCAGTTCCAGTCAGCAGCAGGATGTTGCTTCAGGCAGCCAGATCGATACCGAATCCGTTGCCGATTTCTGGTCTGAATTAAAGGGTGCTGTTGAAAGTTTGGTTGGTACCGTAGATGGGCGTAAAGTTGTTGTCCAGCCGCAGGCAAGTGTTGTTGTTGTTGTTGCAATGCCTGATGAAATGAGGTTGGTTGAAGAATATTTACAGACGATTCAGGGGAATATTCAACGCCAGGTGCTGATTGAAGCAAAGGTTGTGGAGGTTACACTTTCAGATGGTTTCCAAAGTGGTATCAACTGGTCTGCCCTGGGGAAAACATCGAGTGGTAAAGGTGTTCTTGCTGGCCAGTCTGGTGGTGGTACTATTTTCAGTAGTGGCACGACAGCCAGTAGCATTACGACAACCGATTTGAATGCAGTCGCTAGTGCCGGACTCGATAGTGTTGTAGATACCTCTTCTTTCGGTGGTGTTTTTGGCCTTGCCTTAAATTTTAACGATTTTCAGGCGTTTGTTGAAATGCTTGAAAGTCAAGGCGATGTACAGGTTCTATCCAGTCCAAGAATATCAACAGTCAATAATCAAAAAGCGGTTATCAAGGTTGGGTCTGATGAGTTTTTTGTCACTGATATTTCCAGTGATACCAGTTCCGGAACCACAACCACGACATCGAGCGATATTACTCTGACACCCTTTTTCTCCGGTATCGCTCTGGATGTGACACCGCAGATTGATAATAACAATCAGATTACTCTCCATGTTCATCCCACGGTTAGTGAAGTGGTTGACCAAACCAAGGAAATCAATGTTTTTGGTGAGGCACAAACTATTCCGCTTGCCTACAGTACCGTGCGTGAATCGGATAGTATTGTTCACGCACAGAGTGGTCAGCTTGTCGTGATTGGTGGTTTGATGCAGGAGAATTCGACCCAAGAGAAGGCAGGCATTCCGGTACTCGGTAAATTACCGGGGATTGGAGCTCTGTTTCGTCATAACCAGACCTCTTCGCGTAAGAGTGAACTGGTCATCCTCCTAAAGCCTCACGTGATTTCACAGCAGAGTGATTGGCAAAGACAGATAAATTCTACACGCCAAAGAATTCAGCAGATGTCACCGGAGCTGCAACAACAGTGGCGCAAATTTTAATCCTGAATCAGGTGTATATTGACACATGTATGAGCAGTTCTTCGGATTAAAAGAGAAACCTTTTTCCCTGACCCCAGATACTGAGTATCTGTATCGCTACAGTGCGCATCAGGAAGCATTAAACGTCCTATTGGTTGCGTTACGTAATGGTGAGGGGTTTATGCGTGTCAGTGGTGAAGTTGGCACTGGAAAAACCTTATTATGCCGCCAAGTTATTAAACTTTTGGATAAAGAATGTGTCATTGCATATTTGCCAAATCCACTTTTAACCCCGCGTGAATTGTATCAGGCGATCAGTTCAGAATTAGGACTGACGGTTGATCAGAATGCGACCCCTCAGCAATTATGTCAGGATATCTTTGCGTCCCTTGTTGAACTAAAAAAGACTCAGCAACAAGTTGTTGTTCTTATTGATGAAGCGCAGGCTATGCCGTACCAGAGCCTTGAAGCATTGCGGCTGTTAAGTAACCTTGAATCTGAAAAAGAAAAACTTCTGCATATCGTTTTCTTTGCGCAACCCGAATTTGAACAACGTCTGGCTTCTGCCGAATTACGTCAATTACGCCAACGCATTACCTTTGTTTACGAACTGAAAAAGCTCAACCGGAAAGAGGTCCTTGCCTACCTGAATCATCGACTGGAAGTCGCTGGCTATCGGGGCGAACCTCTATTTAGCCGACGAACTGCGGAACTTTTATTCCGTGCCAGTGGTGGCGTACCAAGAATATTGAATTTGCTGGCCAATAAGGCCTTACTCGTTGCTTACGGCAAGGGGGCCTATCGTGTCGATCCTGTTTTTGTAAGGCGTGCTATTGCAGATACACCGGGTCTTACATTGAGCTTTGCCAGTGGTGTTACGCGCTATGCCCTTGAATTTGGTCTTGTTGTCGTTGTTGCCATATTGACTTTATGGATTTTAAAGGGAGTGTAATGAGTCTCATTAATGACATGTTACGTGACCTTGAACAACGCCGCGACAAGGACGTGAAAAATCCTTCAACGGCAGCTGCTGTTCAAGTAAATTGGACGCGAACACGAAACAGCTATCTTGTCTTTACGGGACTGGTTCTTTGTGGTGTTCTTTGTGGTGCTGTTCTTTATTTTCTCAGTACCAAGTCAACCCCACTTGCTGCATTGGAATCTGGTGGTAAAGAAAATTCTGTAATTACTGCATCTGCTAGCCCCCCACCTAATGATGCTGTCATTACTCAGGTAAATACCAGCGAAGTTCCGGCGCCAATTGTTGCTCCACCTGATGCTGATGATCGGGTTGAATTGTCAACTCTTGAGTTTACATCAGGAATGCAAACTTCTGTTTTTACCCTCAGTTTCTCAGCTCATCCGGAATATCGATTTGGTCAGGAGAGAACAGGAAGCAAGCGCTTGGAGATTGCTTTTCCCAATGGTGTTATCGGACGAAATCTAGTGATTCCTGATATTCAGTCCGCAGGTTTGATCAAGGAGTTTAGCTTAAGGCCGGAATCGTCTGCGTTGTTACTACGAGTTGATCTGGCTGATGATGGTTTTATCGATTCGGTGCAATCTAATAATTCTGGAACTTCTGGTTTTTTACTTAAAATTACGATTCAACGTTCTCCCGCACAGGTGAGTGAAAAAACTGATTTACCTATGGATAAATCAGTCGCTTTGGAAGGGGCTAAAATTGAGGAAGCCCCTGTGGCAAAGCCCGTTGCATCAGTCGCGGAAAAAAACAATTCACCTGTCTTGCAAAAAGTCGACACTAACGGTTCTGGATGGCGCAACGATTATCAGCGTGGCATTCAGCAGCTTAAGCAGGGACAATTAAAGGCTGCGGAAAAAAGTTTTCAACGGGTTCTGGAAGAACACCCACAGATGATTGATGCTCGACTACAGTTAATAGCGCTGCTCCGGCGGCAAGGGCTATCGTCGCAGGCTGAAACTGTACTTGTACAAGGTTTGGATATCAGTCCTACAGATGTAAGTTTACGTAAACTACGGGCTCGTCAATTATTGGCCCGCAAGGCTTACGCGGAAGGAATCAAGCTGCTGAAATCAAGACCCATTCCAGCTTTAAATGGCGATAGTGAATATTTTGGTTTGCTTGCTGTTTTGTTTCATGATGCCGGAGATTACTCGTCGGCATTGGGTATTTATCAGCAACTCGTTAATGTTCAACCGAACAACAGTACCTGGTGGTTTGGTTTGGCATTATGTGCGGACCAAAGCAGTAACCTGAAAGTTGCCAGGCAGGCATATCGAAAGGCTTTAGCGTTGCCAACCCTCCGTGCTGATCTGCAAGCTTACGCACAACAACGGCTGCAACAGCTTTTGAATGGTAAAGGATAAATATTTATGATGTCAGATATGGCTCCCGGGCCACGTAAAAAAATAAGAATCGGGGAACTGCTGGTAAAAAATGGCATTATCAGTGAAGAGCAACTGATGTCAGCACTTGCTGCTCAAAAGAAAACCGGTAGTAAGCTGGGTAATACCCTGGTCGATTTAGGTCTGGTCACTTCTCAGCAGTTTCATGAATTCCTTGCCAGTCAGCTGAACCTGCCTTTTATCGACTTAAAGCACTATAATTACAACGCAGACACTGTTCGCTTATTACCCGAAACCGCAGCACGGCGCTATCGGGCCATGATTTTAAAGCAGGAACCGCAACGCTTTTTAGTTGGGATGGCCGATCCGACCGACATTTATGCGTACGATGAATTAGCCAAAATCCTCAAAAAGCCGGTTAGCCCTGCGGTTGTATTTGAATCCGAATTACTGAAAGCTCTCGATACCGTTTATCGGCGTACTCAGGAGATTGTTTCTATCGCAGAGGAACTTGGCGAAGAACTTTCTCATGGCGATAGTACTCTTGAGCAATTATTGACCGAAACCGCTGTTGAAGATGCGCCTGTTGTTCGTTTGTTGCGATCACTATTTGAAGATGCGGTTCAGGTGGGTGCTTCCGATATTCATATTGAGCCTGATGAAAAAGTTTTACGTATTCGTCAGCGTATTGATGGTGTTCTGCATGAGCAGGTGATGAAGGAAAAACGTATTGCTCCAGCTTTGATTTCTCGTCTTAAGTTGGTTTGTGGGCTCGATATTTCCGAGCGACGTTTACCACAGGATGGGCGTTTCAATGTTCGGGTTAAGGGGCGGAGTATTGATATTCGTCTCTCCACTATGCCTTTACAACATGGTGAATCTGTTGTTATGCGTTTGCTCGATCAATCTGGTGGCATCTTGCAGCTTGAGCAGGTTGGTATGGATGCCACGTTGTTACCGCGTTTTCGACGTCAATTACATCAGCCCCATGGGTTAGTTCTGGTTACCGGTCCAACCGGTAGTGGTAAAACGACAACTCTATATGGAGCGCTGAATGAGATAAATAGTCAGGAAAAAAAGATTATTACGGTTGAGGATCCGGTTGAATATCGTTTGCCGCGCATCAATCAGGTTCAGGTCCACCCTAAAATTGGTCTTGATTTCGCCCGTGTGTTGCGCGCTGGTTTGCGCCAGGATCCTGATATTGTCATGGTTGGTGAGATGCGTGATAAGGAGACCAGTGATATTGCTCTGCGTGCTGCTATGACTGGCCACCTGGTTCTGTCAACTTTACATACCAACGATTCTATTAGTACCGCTTTACGGCTTATTGAAATGGGAACTGAAGGCTACGTTGTCGCCAGTTCTTTACGTGCTGTCCTTGCACAGCGGTTGGTGCGGCGGATTTGCTCTTCTTGTGATGCTGGTGATTTTTTAGAACCAGGTACGCAAAGTTGGTTGACCTCTTATAAGGGGAAGGTCAGTTTGCCGCCCCAACCACAGTTTAGAAAAGGGCAGGGGTGTCCGCTGTGTAATAATACTGGCTATAGTGGACGGATTGGTATTTTCGAACTGCTGGAGATCGATTTTGATCTTGCGGATGCTTTGCGCCGTAATGATAGTGCTGCTTTTGCGGTTTTGGCTCAGCAATCTCCTAACTTCTTCAGCTTATCCGATAGTGCTTTGCAACTCGCTCTTCAAGGGGTTACAACTATGGATGAAGTGTTACGGATTTCTGGTCAAGTGGATGAATCTAGTGCTCCTTTGGCTCTGTGATTCGCGCGCTGCCAGTTATGAGCCGAGGCTAGACTCCCCCTTTTTTTACGGAATCACTTATGCCGCTATATCGATATAAAGTTAAAGATGCTGATGGCAATTTCGTTGAGGGAGAAGTTGAAGCCCTTTCCAGTGAAGTGTTGGCAACCCAGTTTCAGGGTAGCGGTGCAATTCCGATCAGTATTGTTGAGACTCAAGCCAAAAAGTCACTTGATCTTGAGAATTTAACCCTGTTCAAACGTGCTAAAAAGGTCACCCTGGATGATTTAATTCTTTTTTGTCGTCAGATGTACACACTTAATTCCAGTGGTGTCCCATTGGTCAGGGCGATTCGAGGTTTGGTAGACACCTCACGTAATCCTACTTTGGGCAGCGCGTTGGCAGACGTCGTCGATGATCTGGAATCAGGAATGGATCTTTCCGGAGCCTTCAGCCGTAATATTCAGGTTTTTCCACCGTTATTATGCCGTATGGTTCAGGTCGGTGAGGTGACTGGTAATCTGGATGATGTTTTCCTGCAATTATCCATCTATTTTGAGCGTGAAAAAGAAACTATCAGTCGGGTTAAGTCCGCTTTACGTTATCCCTCATTTGTCCTTATTGCGATTGCCTTTGCTGTGATCTTTATTAGTTTATTTGTTATTCCTGCTTTTGAAAAAGTATTTGCCAGTGCCGGTGCACAATTACCGTTACCAACCAGAATCCTGATGGGGTTATCTGGTTTTATGGTGAACTATTGGTATGTCTTGCTAATAGTTGGGATGATCGCAACTTTACTGGTTAAGCAATGGCTTAAAACGGAGAGGGGTCGTTATATCTGGGATCGTTACAAACTTAAGCTACCGTTAGTTGGCGATATTATTCTACGCTCTACCCTGGTACGCTTTTCACGCGGTTTTAATATGAGTTATACCGCTGGTATCCCTCTATCTCAGGCTCTTGGCTTTACTGCGCGAGCAGTGAGTAACAGTTATGTGGCTGAAAAGATTGAATCGATCAGAAACGGTATTGAACGGGGGGACACATTGACCCGCAGTGCGACCCAGACCGGTATTTTTACCCCACTGGTACTTCAAATGCTGGCTGTTGGTGAAGAGTCGGGATCGGTAGATACCATGCTCGAAGATGTCGCTCAATTTTATGAGCGCGAAGTTGATTATGATCTCAAGAATTTATCCAGTGCAATTGAGCCGATTTTGATTGTTGTTATTGGCGGGATGGTTCTGGTTTTAGCTCTTGGGGTCTTTTTACCAATGTGGAATCTGGCAAGTATTGCAAAATAATGAAAAAAAATATTGATTAATGAGCAAAAATAAGTGAAAATTAATAAAAGCTCATATGTGAGATGTGGGTCAGCTCCTGGCTTCTCGTTATTCGAAGTTATGGTGGTCATTTTTGTCATCAGTATTCTTGGGGTTGTCGCCCTTGATTACTATTACAAAATACTTGTTGATGTTGAAAGAACATCCATGATGCATGATCTGGGCGCCATGCGTAGCGCTGTAAGTATGCAGGTTGCTAAAGCATATGCTTCGCGCAATGGCGAAGACTTCCGGGGCTTGGTTGGCAGTAATCCGGTTGAACTATTAAAAGAAAAGCCAGAGAACTACAGCGGTACAGTGTCCGGGGAAAGTATTGATAAGGTCGAAAAAGGAACTTGGTTTTTTGATCCCGAACAAGGGATTTTAAACTATCTGGTACGAAATCAGTTGTATTTTGAAACCAGTGTTAGCGGGCGGGCAATGGCTCGTTTTAGAATTGAACCGACCTACACGACATCAGATACAGCGGCAGTAAAAACAATTAGTGGTTTAGAGATTAAAACGTTAGAACCTTATCGTTGGATAAGACCCTGGAATTAAGCTTTAAAAATTTAAATTATGTATAAGGAGAAATGAGTAAGATGAAAAATCAAAATGGTTTTACCCTGATTGAATTGGTCGTTGTTATTGTCATCCTGGGTATTTTGGCTGCAGTTGCTGTCCCTAAATTTATCGATATGCGGACTGAAGCGGCTGTTGCTGCTGCCGATGGTGTCTATGGCGCTGCGCAAGCTGCGGCTTCAATGAATCATGCCGCTAAGTTAGTTGGTAAGGCAACGACTGCTCTTCCTGCTTATGATGCATCGACTTGCTCAGGTGGATACATAATTAATGGGACCTGCCTCTTAAACGCTCTTGAGGACATTCCGGACGGTTGGTCGGCATCCGGAACTACTATTACAGCAACGGTAAATAGTGTTGCTTACACAATTACGATAGGTACTGTTGAAGATAGCTCTACACGGGCAAGCCTAAGTAAAGACTGGTAATCTAAACGCTTAATATCAACCTCCAGGTCAATTGTCTCTAGACCTGGAGGGTTGAAATGAGTTGGCTCATGAAAAGGGTAAAGATATTTTCCCATAGTGGTTTCACCTTGGTTGAGTTAATACTGATTATTCTTCTTTTAAGCATTATCTCTGCTGTTGCCATTCCTAAATTCTTTAATGCGAACGACTATCAAGTACGTGCAGCGTACGATGAAACGGCTAATGCTGTTCGTTATGGCCAAAAGCTTGCCGTTGCAAGCGGCTGTGAAGTTCAGGTTCTGTTCTCTGCCTCGGGTTATGCATTACAACAACATGCCTCTTCTTGTGCTTCTGGTAGTTTTGCAACTATCTCAACTCAACATCCTTTCAGTTCTGCATCCTTTTCTGACGTTTCTATTTCATCATCCCCAAACAGTTTTATTTTCGATACAATGGGCCGCAGTTCCTCTTCTGTGGCTGTGACTATTGGTAGTTATAGTTTTTCCGTTGTTCCGGAAACTGGTTATGTGGATGCCTTATGAATGATCATTTTCTCATAATATTACGAAAAAACAACGGCTTGACTCTGATTGAGTTAATCGTCGCTATGGTCGTTATTTCCATAGCCTTCAGCGGTGTCTTGTTAATTATGAATTACGCGACGAGTCATTCTGCTGACCCTGTTTTACAGCGGCAGGCTTTGGCTATTGCAGAATCATACCTGGAAGAAATAATGCTCAAAGAAGTAACCGACCCTGATGGTGTTGGTGAAGGAAGCCGAGCACTCTATGACGATGTTTCTGATTATGATGGCTTAGATGATAATGGGGCCAAGGATCAGCTTGGAAACGCTATTAGTGGTTTATCGAACTATCAGGTTAAGGTGGTTGTAAATGAGGTCGCCAGCGGTCTTGGCCCCACTGAGAGTAAAGTTGATACTTGGCAGATCACAGTAAGAGTAATAGATCCGGCGCAGGAGAGTTTCTCCTTGACGGGTTATCGTTGTGATTACTGAGGTGTTATGAATATCGGGCCTCAAAATCACCGCACTAGCGGATTTACTCTTGTTGAACTGGTTGTTGTCATTGTTATCGTTGGTATTCTTGTTGCCGTAGGTGGACAACTGATAGTTGCTCCGGTCACCGGTTATATGGATTTAACCCGTCGTGCGCGACTGGTCGATCAGGCTGATCTTGCGTTAAGACGTATGCAGCGTGATATTCGTTGTGCTTTACCCAATAGTATCCGTATTGCTGGTAGTGGAACTGCTTTGGAATTTATTAATACTACTGATGGTGGTCGTTATCGTCGGTATCTGGATAGCAGTGGCAGTGGGGATACTCTCAATTTTTCTACAGCCGATTTGAGTTTTGATGTTCTTGGTAGTTTAACCCGCGTGCCTGGTAACGGGCAGTATGCTGTAGTTTATAATATTTCACCCACTGGAATGACCGGGAATGCCTATGGTGGCGATAACAGGACTTCGATTGGATCTGATAGTACCTTAACTAATATAGATATCGATCCTGCTTTTAATTTTCCTTTACAGTCCCCGTATCAGCGTTTTTTTATTGTCGATCAAGCAATCAGTTATGTCTGCCAGTCAGGCCAACTGGTCAGGTATGATGGCTATGGAATCGATTCAACTCAGTCAACAGCGCCAGGTGGGAATGTTTCGTTAGTGAGTCGTAACGTGACCAGTTGCTCATTCAGTTACGATCCAGGCACGAGTCAACGAGCTGGTTTGGTTACCTTTAAATTGACCTTGTCTGAAGCAGGGGAGAGCGTTTCTTTGATTCAACAGGTTCATGTGGTTAACACACCATGAAATATAAATCTCTACATAATCAGCACGGCTTTACCTTGGTTCAGGCGATATTTATTCTCGTTGTTTTAGCCTTACTTGGCGCTGCTATGGTGAAGCTGTTGGGCGGACAGACTGCTACAGCAACTATGGCGGTTCAGCAGGCAAAGGCTTATCAAGCTGCACGCAGCGGTCTGGAATGGGGGGCAAAGCGGGCATCTTCTGGCTATTCATGTAGTGATAGCTTTGATATCGATGGATTTCACGTGGTAGTTAGCTGTCAAATGGACACTATCTACGAAGGAACGACGAGTTCATATCCTGTCTACCGGATATCGGCAAATGCTTCTTTTGGTAGCTTTGGTAGTTCTGATTATATTTCACGCACAGTGCAAATGAAAGTAGGCTTTCCGTGAATTACACAAATATCACAGTTCTTACTTTGTGCCTTTTAACGCTACTATTTATAGACAGCGCTTATGCGGGTAGGACTATCACATCGGTTAGCGTAGAGGGCGGAGCGAGTGTTACTGTTGCACCAGATACGACTGATATCACGACAACTGTGAATGTTACAACGAGCCGTGGTTTTTGGGACCCGCTCTATGAAAATGATTGGGGATCGACACGCTGGAGTGTCGGAACTCTTAGTGGATGTGTTGATCACGGAAATGGCACAATATCTAACAATTACAACACAATATTTGATATTCAAGCCCCGAGTATTTCTGGATCTTATGATTTGCACGTTGTCGCCTATTATGATGATAATTGTCAGTTTGGATCGAGTTCGGTATATACGTTGACGGGCGCTATTGTTGTTGATGGTGTCGTAACTGATCCCGCTTATGCATATTTATTTGATGAGGAAAGTTGGGACGGTACAGCAGGAGAAGTTCTTGATAGTGGTAGTAATATTTACAATGCTACGGCGATAAATGGTGCTTCCACTGAAATCACTTCTCCCGCAATTCCAGGCAATCCAGGAACTTGCGGCTATGGTGTTTTTGATGGTGTTGATGATTATGTGGCATTGCCGTCATCCTATCCGAATTTAACCTCTGATTTTACTATTACGGCCTGGATTCGTACTCACGATAATACCCGTGGGCATCAACGTATTTTTATTGATGATCCTAATAACTCCCAAGGGATCGGTTTTAGTTTGTCCGATGGCGGAACTGGAAAAGTTCGTTTTTTCTCGCGTAGCACAAATCCCGTTTATATCGATACGGATGCCGTTATCCTAAACGATACCTGGTATTTTGTTGCCGCTGTTGCGGATATTTCAAACCAAATGAAAACTATTTATGTTTACAGTCAGGAAGGGACCCAACTTGCGGCAACCAGCAGCAGTTATTCTGGTTCATGGGGCTATGATTCTGGTGATGCTTCGATAGGTGGCGAAAATAATTCTTCCTTTGAAGGAAGCTATCGTTTTGATGGAAATATCGATGAAGTCCGTGTCCATCAGGGTGCTTTAAGCCAGTCAGATATTGAGGCATTGCAGGAGGACACCCATTATTGTTTAGCGCCACCTGTCGCCGAGTATCGTTTTGATTTGTGTACGGAGACGGATGTCATTATTGATGACAGTGGTAATGGCTTCGATGGCACTGTATTTAACGGACCGCTTGAAATCGGGGCAGGAAAAGTATGTAATGCTGCCATTTTTGACGGGATTGATGATTATATCGAAATCGATGACCAGGATCAGTTCGATAACACTGATGTGTTGACTATCTCTGGTTGGATGAATCCCTTATCTATTCGTGATGCGCCACCAACCGGCAATGCCAGAGGAGTTATCTCGAAACGGAACAGGCCTTCTGATGAAGCATCATACGGCATCTTTTTTTATAGCGCCAGAGCTGATGGCAAGCTGTGGATCGATTTAGATACTGAAAACAATCGTTTTGCATCGAATGCTGTTATTCCTGAAGATACCTGGACGCACTTTGCGGTTGTTTTTGACGGTTCGCTACCTGAAAATGAACGTGCCAAGCTCTATATTAATGGTGTCCTTGATCGTACTGCGAGAGAATCCTCAGATAAGATTCCCGGTTATAATTCCAATATGTATATAGGTAATTTGTACTATGGGACTGATCAGCTTAAGGTATTTAAGGGGTTACTCGATGAAATAAATGTATCACGTACTGCTTTATCGGCAGACGAAGTCTATTATCTCTATACCTCTTCTTATCGGGATAATTGCCAAGTATGTGCTGAAAACAATTTAGACCATATTCGTATTGAGCATCAAGGTACCGGGTTAACCTGCTCGCCGAGCGAAGTCACTGTGCGCGCCTGTGCCGATAGTTTTTGCCAGGACGAATATACTGATCCTGTCTATTTTACGATGACGCCGACAAGTGGATCTCCTGGCTGGATTGGCGGGGCCACAAGGACCATGGTCGATGGTTCTTTTATTATCGATTTGCGTCAGACGAGCGTTGCTACTGTCACCGTAGGAGTGACAAATATCAGCCCGGTTCCTGCCAATAATTATCAATGCTATTACGCAGGGGTTCCTGCTAGCTGCGATATCAGCTTTTATGATAGCGGCTTCATTTTTGATGTGCCTGATCATATTTCTGCCGTTGAACAAAATGTTACTTTCGCTGCTGTTCGTAGTGATGTGACCAGCGAGCAATGTATTCCAGGTTTTGCGGATGTCAGCCGTAATATCGTATTCGGTTACGTTTATTCTAATCCTGCTACTGGTAGCTTACCTATAGAAATAAACGGAACAAGCATCAATTCTTCCGGTAGTACCGTTTCGCTTGCTTTTGATGGTAATGGGGAATCAGAGTTGGCGGTTTCATATACTGATGTCGGGCAACTGAACCTGACTGCCTCTTATAGCGGTAGTGGTGCTAATGAAGATGATGGATTAGTTATGACTGGCAACGATAGCTTCGTTGCACGACCTGATCATTTTACTCTGAGTATTCCTGGCAACCCTGCGGCCGCTGATGCTGGCGGCGGATCTTTTACCAGTGCTGGAACTTCATTTTCCGTTGAAGTGTCTGCCCGTAATGCTAGCGGTAGTGTAACACCAAACTATGGACAGGAAGCAGTGCCTGAAGGGGTGAGCATAAGTGCTAACCTGGTTACTCCGGCAGGGCAGCATAATCCTGCACTGGTTGGTAGTTTTAATAGCTTTGGCACTGATTGTGATGGCAGTTCCGCACAGGGTTATGCCTGCGGTTCTTTTAGTTGGCCTGAGGTTGGTATTGTTACCTTAACTCCTGAGATTGCGGATGATAATTACCTTGGTAGTGGTGATGTTGTAGGGACGGTAAGTGAAAATGTTGGTCGTTTTATTCCAGCCTATTTTAGTGTTGCAGAATCGAGTAATCCTGAATTTTATGACTCCTGTAACAGTGGTGGCTTTACCTATTTAGGACAGCCTTTCAGCTATTTGATAGATCCGCAATTGACTGTTACTGCCATGTCTTCCGGCGGTGCAACGCTGCTTAATTATGGTCAATCTTTCTGGAAGCTGGGTAGCTCCTGGTCTGGTCGAAGTTACGCGCATGATCCTGTTAATGGCGATCTCCCTGTTTCTGTAGCGGTTTCAGGAAGTGTCAGTTTGACTGGTGATGATAATTATGATGGGCAAGGGGTTTTTGAGCTTAATGGTGAGAGTATCGTGTATGGAAAACCGACGACTCCCCAGGAACCTTTTGCCACTAATATTAAACTGTCCTTGGCCGCTGATGACCTTACCGATAGTGATGGCGTTTGCTACGATAGTGATGGGGGCGGTTGTGATCCGTATGTATTTGGTACTATAGGTGATACGGAGCAACGCTATGGGCGTTTGGTGTTACGCAATGCTTATGGTCCGGAAACTATACCTTTGGTCATTCCTGCTGAAACTGAGTACTTCCTTAATGGTGGATATCTGCTGAATAGTAGTGACTCTTGTACGATCATTGATTCTGCTTATCTGCAAATAAGTGCTAATCCAAATAGTCTTGGAACCTCTCCTGCAGGTTCAGGGAGTTTCTCTGCCGGTGTTAATCAAGATCTTATGATGAGTGCCCCTGGTGCTGGGCAATCAGGATCTGTAGATCTTATTTATGACCTAGATAGTAGTGGCTATTCATGGCTTAAACTAGGTAGTAGTAATCCTGCCTCACGGGCAAGTTTTGGTCTTTTTCAGGGTAATCCGCATCTGATTTATACGCGTGAAGCAGTTTGGTAGAGGTGTTAAATTATAGATTGGTTCTCTTAAAAAAAAACGGTCGCTATTGCTAGCGACCGTTTTTTAAACTAATAAGAGATGTGTTATTCGCAAAGATCAATATTGATGTCCCAGTTCTTGATCCGCATGGTACCGTTTTCTGCCAGATTAAGTTGCATTTTAAAGGCGCGGTCAAACATTTGTGGTTCGTGACCAACACCATTTTCAAGGCATTTCTTGGCGGCCATTTCGTAGTAATCATTCAGGATCGGTTTGTACTCTGGGTGAGCACATTTCTCAATAATTAATTTAGCGCGTTCTTTTGGAGCGACACCACGAAGGTCTGCCAGTCCCTGTTCGGTAACAAGAACGTCCAAATCATGCTCAGTATGGTCAATGTGTGGTGCTTTTGGCACGACGCAGGTGATGCCTAATGGATCCGTTTTGCTTGGGCGCACCGATGGACTGTGCATCATTTTCAAGTAGCCATTACGCAAAAAGTCGCCTGACCCGCCCAGACCATTAATCATTCGTGTTCCACCAACCAGGGTAGAGTTAGCGTGAGCATACATATCAAATTCAACCGGGGTGTTCATGGCGATAACCCCAAGGCGGCGGATCGGCTCTGGCGCATTGGAAATGGACAGTGGCCGCAAAGTTATTTTGTCAAAATACTTTTCCCAGTTGTCAAAGAACCGTGGGAAGCCAGGATTTTCAGATAGGGATAGAGAACACGCTGAGGCAAAGTTCAGGTTACCACCATCAAAAAAGTCGAGCATGGTATCCTGCAGAACTTCAGTATAAACAGATAGATTAGTAAAAGGGCCTTTAGCGAGCCCGCCGACAACAGCATTGGCAATAGAGCCAACCCCGGATTGGAGAGGAAGCAGATTCTCAGGTAAACGGCCTTTTTTTACTTCATGGGCGAAAAATTCCATAATATGTCCGGCAATCGCTTCGGAAGTGTCATCCATTTCTGCAAAGGCGCGACCTTTATCGCGATTTTTAGATTCAACGATAGCGACAATCTTATCCGGGTCACAGGGAACATACGGTGTACCAATGCGTGTGTTCGCTTGAGTTATGAGGAAAGGTGCCCGGTGAGGAGGTTTTTGTTGCATATGGATGTCGTGCATGCCTTCAAATGAAGGCTGCCCGGTGTTGACCTCGATAATAATTTTGTCACACAGGTGAAGGGCTTCAGCGACAATCCCGCAGGATGTGGTCAAGGCCAGACCACAATCTTCGGTAATAGCAGAAACTTCAACGATTCCGATATCGTAACGACCATTTTCGGTATAAAAACCGTAGCCGGCATCCTGGGCAAAATGACCGAGGTGTTTATCTCCCATACGGATACGACCAGCGTTGATTCCTTTAGCGATATCTTTACCCGTTTGATAAGGCCAGCGACGATCAATCATATCAAGTGTTGCCCAACGGTTTTCCGTTTCAGCACCAACTGATGCACCGATAAATAGATTGAACTTCCACTTACCCTGCAGACTATTTGCCTCGACATAATCAGCTAGAGCAATAGGTACCGCTTTTGGATAGCCGGCCGGAGTAAAACCTGACCAGAGCAAGTTTTGACCGGGGGTGAAGAACTTTATACAATCTTCGGCGGACATAGTTTTGCTAAGAAGTGACTTACGACGTACGCGATCTTCAAGTGTTCCAAATTCAGACATTCTCTCTCCTCCTGAGCCGGGGGCATTCAGCTGGATGCCATCTTTGTTAAATGCTGTAAAACAGCGAAACTTAAAAATCCTTGGTGTCTAAGCAGTTGTAAAAACATTAAAAATGTTATTGAGGCTAAAAAACTACAAAGTTAATTGTTTGATGGTTTTGTAAAAATAGAAACACTGTTTTTGTATAATGCGATTTACTGTTGTGAGAAGTCAAGGAGAAATCTGTATTTCAGAATGATAATTTACATTTCTGGTATGTTGCTATGAAGGTTGCAAATTTAGTGTGGATAGGAGAGGTGTCGCTTTAGGAATGAAATAAATGTAGTTAAAATAGTAGGATAACTTGGTATTATGAGGAATTTTAAAGGGGGAATAACTAGCATTTAACGACAATTTGATCAGGATAAAAGGTCTTATTTTAGAAAAAAAATAATTATATTGTTGTGTTTGAATAAATGAATGACTGTTGTTTTAAAAGTAGTATAACTGAAAAAAGAAAGTTCTCCCTGCACTGCAGGGAGAACTTTAAATATTTGTTTAAATGTAATTGTAAATTGAAAGGTCATTTTGACCTGAGTAAAAATCGTACCAGTATGGATCTGACGGAAGAGAAGCTTTCCAGGCAGAAACTGATTAGTCTTCACAGAGATTAATATCGATATCCCAGTTTTTAATTTTCATAGTGCCGTTGGCAGCAAGGTTCTGTTGCATCTTGAAGCAGCGGTCAAACAGCTGAGGTTCGTGACCAATCCCTTTTTTCAAGCATTCGCGACTAGCGAGGTCAAGGTAGTCTTGCATGATTGGCTTATAGTCGGGGTGAACACATTTATCGATAACTGTTTGCGCACGATCTCTCGGGGCCAGACCACGCAGATCCGCCAGCCCTTGCTCAGTAACCAGAATATCAAGATCATGCTCGGTGTGGTCAATGTGAGGGGCTTTTGGTACCACACAAGTGATGCCAGTAGGATCGGTTTTGCTTGGACGTACGGATGGGCTGTGCATAATTTTCAAGTAACCATTACGCAGGAAGTCACCTGAACCACCAATACCATTGATCATCCGTGTTCCACCAACTAAGGTTGAGTTGGCGTGAGCGTACATATCAAATTCAACCGGAGTGTTCATGGCGATGACACCAAGGCGGCGGACAACTTCTGGCGAGTTGGAAATGGACAGCGGACGCAGAGTGATTTTGTCTGCATACTTTTCCCAGTTAGCCAGGAAGCGTGGAAAACCTTCAGTTTCGGACAGAGACAAGGAGCAAGATGATGCTGCATCAAGTTTGCCTGAATCAAAGAGGTCAAGCATGGTGTCCTGTAGAACTTCAGTGTAAACAGTCAGGTTCTTGAAAGGACCCTTGGCCAAGCCACCAACAACAGCATTAGCAATAGAGCCAACACCCGACTGTAATGGCAGCAGGTTTTCTGGAAGACGGCCAGCTTTAACTTCAGTGATAAAGAAGTCGAGAATATGGTCGGCAATAGCTTCGGATTTTTCATCCATATCGGCAAAAGCGCGGCCTTTGTCAGGGTATTTTGACTCGACAACAGCGATGATTTTGTCTGGGTCGCAAGCAAAAGATTCACGACCGATACGGTCACCAGCTTTGCAGATCAGAAGAGGTTCGCGGTGGGGTGGATTCTGTGGTGCCAGGCAGTCATGCATGCCGCGGAAAGATGGCATACCGGTATTAACTTCGATGATAACCTTATCGGCAATCATCAGAATCTCACCAATAGCGCCACAAGAAGCTGTTGGGACTAAAGAACCGTCAGCCAGGATTTCAGAAACTTCAATCAGGGCAATATCGATTTTTGGGGTGTAGAAACCATAACCCAGATCCTGTGCAAACATGGATAAGTGTTTGTCACCCATGCGGATGCGACCGGCGTTAATTCCTTTAGCAATATCTTTGCCGGTCTGATAAGGCCAGCGACGATCAATCATATCTAGCTGAGCCCAACGATTTTCAGTTTCAGCACCTACTGATGCACCGATAAAGAGGTTGAATCTCAGTTGGCCTTGAAGGTTGTTTTTTTCGACATGATCAGCCAGAGCGATAGGAAGGGCTTTAGGATAACCTGCAGGGGTAAAGCCTGACCAGCCGAGATCCATGCCATTTTTGAAGAAGGGAATACATTCTTCAGCTGTTTTAACTCTGTCGAGCAAAGATTTACGTTGAACGCGATCTGCGAGTGTCCCGTATTCAGACATAAGAGTGTTCTCCTGAATCAACTGTTGACGTGTCAAGATGTTAAAACTACTACTATAGAAAAATAGGAGCAGCCCAACCCAGTAATGGATTGTGTGATAGAAATGTTACCCAAAATAGTTTGATTGCAGCAGGCGGGGTAGAGTGTGTCTACGCTTGTTTTTACCGTGTCATACTGCCTTGTTATTAGATCTGAATGAACGCAGCTATCATAAAAGTCCCTGCCGTATTGTCAAGTAGGATCTCTTTTTGTGGTTCTATTTGTCGCTTATATGGTAGGGATCGAAGGGGAACAGGCTAGCCATAATGGCTAGGTTTGTTTTTTTGCCAGATCGCAACCTGAAAAAATCTTGATAGTTGTGACTGGGCAGGGGTAGTATCTGGAATCTATATTTACCGGTTAGTTGCTGATAAATTAATTGATTGAAGCGAAAGTCATTTAAGTGTTTTTCTTACAATGTCCTTTTGACACCCGCATTGATATCATCATCCGAGAAAAAAAGAGATTTAAATTATGGCTCATCCGTTAAAGTCTAATCCGCAAATATTTTTACACATTGTTCGTTGGGCACTGCTCATTATCCCCGTAGCCGTTGTTGTCGGTTCTTTAAATGCCCTTTTTTTATGGTTATTGCAAGAGGCAACAACAACCAGGATAAATCATCCTTGGTTGCTTTATTTTTTACCCGTTGCAGGGCTGGTTATTGTTTTTTCTTATCGTCAAATGGGTAAAAATTCTGATGGCGGAAATAATCTGATTATGGATGAAATCCACGCGCCGGGTGCTGGTGTCCCACGGCGTATGGGGCCACTGGTGTTGGTTACAACGGTTATTACCCATTTGTTTGGCGGCTCGGCTGGTCGAGAAGGAACCGCTGTTCAGATTGGCGGTGCTTCGACACAGTGGTTGGCAAGGCTCTTTCATCTTAATGACTCAGATACGCGCTTGATTCTGATCGCAGGTGTCGCTGCGGGATTTGGTGCTGTTTTTGGTACGCCATTAACCGGTGCTATCTTTGCGCTTGAAGTGTTGGCCATTGGCCGCCTGAAATACGATGCAATCATTCCTGCCTTGTTTGCGTCTGTGTTGGCTGATCTGGTTTGTACCGGGTGGGGGGCTCATCATACTCATTATCGAATCGATTTTCTTGAAACAATGACGCTCTTCGATCACGCTGTAAAGGTCGATCCCGTGTTGCTGTTGAAAACTGTTATTGCGGCTGTAGCTTTCGGTTTGGCCGGATATTTGTTTGGCGAGTTAACTCATTCTTTTAAAGATCTGTTTAAAGTTACGATTAAAAACCCTTATCTTATTGTCATTACTGGTGGCTTGATCGTTATTGGTGCTGTACAGATTATTGGTCACTACGACTACATTGGTCTTGGCGTATATTCCAGTAGGGATGGTGGGGTTAGTATTGTTAGCGCTTTTCAGCAAGGTGGCGCAAAATGGTATAGTTGGCTCGTAAAGCTGTTGCTGACTGCTGTAACGTTGGCCGCAGGGTTTAAAGGGGGCGAGGTCACCCCTTTGTTTTTTGTTGGAGCGACCTTGGGCAATACCATGGCATGGGTTTTAGGTGCTCCTGTTGATTTGTTTGCAGCTCTTGGTTTTCTAGCTGTTTTCGCGGCGGCAACAAATACGCCATTGGCTTGTACGATTATGGGCGTTGAGCTGTTTGGCGCTAATCATATGCTTTATTTTGCCATCGCCTGTTATGTTTCTTATTATTTTAGTGGCCACACCGGTATTTATTCGTCACAGAGGGTTGCGGTCCCTAAACTTTTTGACCTTGATGGCGCCCCTAAGATCAGTGATCGGTTAGGGGAATTGCGGGAAACTCATAGTTCTTTACTTAAATCATGGGCTAAGCGTTTACAGTGAGATTTAGCTGGTATGGTTAATTGCATATAAGAAACGGGCCCGGTGCTTGGAAGCGACCGGGCCCGTTTTCTGTATCAAGTTATTTCTCGAGAAGCTTTTGTGCGTCTTTCAGGTGAGAGCTGCGTGGAAATTCCTTCTTAAGCTTCTCGACCATTACTAATGCTTTATCTAATTGATCCGACTCTACGTAAGCTTTGGTCAGATAGTAATACGCTTCATCGCGGTAATAATAGTCGGGATATGTTTTTAACGCTCCTTCTAGCCGTTTGATCGCAGGTTTATATTGATCGTCTTTTAAATAAAAACGGCCAACATAGACTTCGTGCTCAGCAAGGCGAGATTGGCAGCGGATAACCATCACTTTTGCTTCTTCCGTTTTTATGTGGGTTGGAAAGCGCGCAAGAAATTTGTTTAAAGTAACAAGAGCGTTTTCAGTGCTCGTCTGGTCGCGGTCAGCTGAAAGAATTTGCTTATAATAACTTAGCCCCAAACGAAACAGAATTGTTCCTTCGCGCGGAGCATTTGGATGCTGTGCCAGATAGTCAGCATAAGCTGTTGACGCTTCCATGTACTGTTCAGAAATGAAATACGTATCAGCGATTTTGATTTCGGCGAGCATGCTTAGCTCTGGTGAATAAAAGGTGTCGCGAACCTTTTCCCAGGCCGCTATTGCATCAGTGTACATTTTTGCTTCAAAAAGTTTTTCGCCATCCTGAAAGTGCTTTGCAGCCAGTTCTTGTTGAGATAGTTTTGGTTTTTCTGCACAAGAGGACAAGGCAATACAAAAAGTTATAAGAAGTGCATATTTTAACAGCTGCTGCATGCAGATTATCCTTTTCGTCAGGGGCTATTTTCAGGTTATGTTCGAAACCGCTAGGCTACAAGAAGCTACGGAATCTTGTGCCTTTTGTCAATCAATCTTGACGTTTTCAGATGACTACGAGCCATGCTATTGATTGACATGATTATTTGGCCCTTTATAATGCTCATTTTTCATCTTTGCGATGTTAAGTTGTTAAGGTTGTTGAAGGTATACTATATTATAAGCTTACCTGGAACCTGAATCGCCTCACTAAAGTTGCTATCATCAGCATGCTGGTTTGTGTTTTTTGTTATTATGTATCAAGTTTAAGGTGTCGATTTTGCTGCGGTATGAGAGATGTTTCGGTTCCAGTCTGACACTTGTTGATGGTTGATTCTCATCTTTGATGTCCTTTCCTCATATAGAGTGTCTTTTGCTTATTTATAGATAAGAAAGGATAAAAATCATGCTTAAAAAACTTTGGCAGGTATTAACTGCCAACGTTAGTGAGACTGCTGAAACGGTAGACCGGATTCCGTTAGCTGCTGCAGTGCTGCTGCTTGAAGTTGCCTACTCAGATGGAACTTTTCATTCTACTGAGCAAGCATTGTTGGGACGTTTGTTAAAAGAACATTTTGAAGTAAGTGATGATGCTCTTGAAGATCTGATTGAGTTGGCGGAGAAGACCCGTCAAAACAGTTTTGATTTGCATCAATTTACTAAAGAAATTAATAAAGCATTTTCGCAACCTGAAAAAGAGCGTATTATTGAGGCTGTTTGGCAGCTGGTTTATGCGGATGGTCATCTGGATCGATATGAAGATGCTTTGATGCGACAGTTAGGTACTTTGATAGGTCTATCTCATCGTCAACTGATTGATGCGAAACTACGAGTAACAAAAGCATGAGTCCGGCGTTAACGCGGGTGGTTAATTGGGGGCATGATCTTCTTGCTGAAGTTGTGCAGCAGGGAGATTTAGTCGTTGATTTAACCGCTGGTAATGGGCATGACTCATTGGTTATGACCCGTATGGTCGGTGACACGGGTCAGGTGATTGTGTTTGATATTCAACAAAATGCACTGACCTCAACCCAGGAGCGGCTAGCGTCGTTGTCTTTACCGATTCGTAACCATGTCGCTTCCTGTGGAATTCTGCCACGGAAGTCCGGTGTTGACCTCGTTTTGGGAAGTCATGCTCTTTTTGCCGAGGTTGTGCCAGAGAGTCCAGTTGCTATTATCGCTAATTTAGGCTTTCTCCCCGGGGGGGATAAACAGGTCATCACGTTACCCGAATCGACGCTGACTGCTCTTCGTGCTGCATGTCATGCCCTTGCCGTTGGCGGCAGGATTGCTGTTGTGGTTTATCCCGGGCATCCAGGGGGGGATGTTGAAGCAGAAGCCGTAAATGGCTATTTTTCTCAACTTAATCAGGATGATTTTCAGGTTCTGTTGGTTAAAGCCCAAAATCGTCCGCAAGCTCCATTTTTATTGGTCGCAGAAAAGAAAAAAGGGGGGCCTCAGGAGTAATTATGTTTGTGCGTATCATTGTGATGTTTGTTTTGTGCTTTATGGCTTTGGGGAGTGTTTCAGCTTTAGCTGCTGAGACTATTGATGAGCCTATTGTGATTGCTGAGGCAGATAATCCTTTTGCTGATTTCGATTCCGCTTTTGATGATTTTCATTCACCGGGTGACAAAGAGCCAGTAAAGCTGATTAGTGATCCACTTGAACCTGTGAATCGTGGCGTTTTCTGGGTTAATGACAAGCTCTATTTTTATGTATTTAAACCGATTGCGAAGGGTTTTAGATTGGTATTGCCCAGACCGGCACGCGTATCGGTAAAAAACTTTTTTTCTAACCTGACTACGCCGATCAGGTTAGGCAATACCTTGGTGCAGTTTAAATTCAGAGATTTCGGGACTGAACTGTATCGTTTTGTTATTAATTCAACTTTTGGTGTTTTGGGACTTTTTGACCCGGCAGAATCTGTGGCTGGTGTTAAGAAGGTTTCGGAAGATTTTGGTCAGACCCTTGGTTTTTATGGTTTTGGGCATGGTTTTTACTTGGTTCTCCCGGTCGTTGGTCCCACAAGCCTGCGTGATGTTAGTGGCAGTTTTGTAGATTCTTTTGCCGATCCTTTACGTTATGCAGATCTTGAAACTCTTGAATATATAGGCGTGAGATGGTTTGATGTCGAGAATCGCCTGTCCCTTGATCATGATACTTATGAAGGAATTGTCCAGGACTCTCTGGATCCTTATCTGTTTATGCGCAGTGCCTACGCGCAAAGGCGTTTGGCTCAGGTAGGTAAGGGGAGTTATAATCTTAATATTTTTCAGAGCCCACTGTTTGACAGTGATATGTTAAACCCATTTGAATGGTTTGGATTTGAATGATGAAAAAATTAATATTGTTATTTACTTTGATATTCTTTAGTGCCTCATCGGTTTTTGCTTTACCTGACCCTCAGCTGGAAGTTGAGAAAATGGTTAATTCCGTTCTGGAGGTTCTGCAGAATCCAGAAATGCCAAAAGAGCAGAAAAAAGAACTGGTCAGTGGGCGGGTTCAGAAGTTTCTTAACGTTGAATCGATGTCAGCACGGGCGTTGGGAAATTACTGGCGTGATGCAAGTCCTGAACAGCGTCAGCAGTTTTCTGAGCTATTTCTTAAAGTTCTGGAAGGGACATATTTAAATCGTCTTGACGATTATTCTTCTGGATCGGTGAAATATCTGATGCAGCGAGTCAAAGATGATAAGGCCATTGTTGATACTGTCATTGTTTCGAATGAACTAGAAATTCCAGTGAATTACCTGTTAATTTATCGTGATGGCTCTTGGCAGGTTTTTGACCTGGTTATCGAAGGTGTGAGCCTGATTCGTAATTATCATTCCAGTTACAGTGAAATTATTCGACGGGACGGTTATGAGGGACTGCTCGCTTTAATGCAGAAAAAAGTTGATGAAATGGCCCAGCGCTAGATCGGCTGAAATATCGAGAACGAAAAGGGGCTTGTCTTAATAAAGGGTAAGCCTCTTTTTTATTTACAAAAAGGAAAATGCGTTAATCCTTAAGTGAGTCGCGGACATGTAAAAATTGGTCTAAATGACTAAAAAACTGATCAACCAGGTCAGGATCAAAATGTTTTCCCCGTTCCTCTTTGAAAAGCTGGAAAATTTTTTTATCATCCCAGGCTTGTTTGTAAACGCGATCACTGCCAAGCGCATCAAAAACATCTGCTAATGCGGTGATACGTCCGTAAATATGAATCTCTTCCCCTTTAAGGCCCTGAGGGTAGCCACTGCCGTCCCATTTCTCATGATGTTCGTACGCGACCGTTGCCGCACACTGAAGTAATTTTCGCTGCGAATGGCATAACATCTCATAACCTAGCTTGGCATGAGAATTCATAACGGTACGTTCCTCATCGGTCAGGTTTCCACTCTTGTTTAAGATTGCATCAGGGATCGCAACTTTACCAATATCATGCATGGGGGACGCCTGACGTAATCTTTCGGCTTCTTCTTCTGATAAGCCATAGTGCAACGCTGATAATTTTGAATATTCAGCGACACGTTTAACGTGATTACCTGTTTCTTGTGAACGTTGTTCTCCTATGGCACCCATGGTGAAAATAACTTCTCTCTGGGTTTCTTCGATTTCTTTCTGTAGCGCTTCTACTTCTTGTAAGCGTTGTTGTAATTCGTCGTATTCCTGTTTTTGCCGCTTATCACTGCGTTCCATGATCTTGTGCTGGCGGTGAATATCTCTAATGATTTTTTGCGTTGTACTGGCAAAGTTTTCCTGTAGTTTTTCGAGTTCATCTATTAACTTTTCTTCGCCGCTGCCCATTATAAATCTCCTGTTATTCTCTGGAAACCAGGTTAATGTGAAGGTTTTTAAAGTCTTCTATAAAATCTTCTCCAGATTCTCGGGCATTTTCATTTTCGTTGTCAAAGATCCAATTTATTTCAATCTCACTCTCATTGCTGTGTTCATCTAAAATGTCAAAAAAATCGAAGAACAGTTTTGATGAACTTGAATTAAAATAAACAATTTCCATGTTGATAGTCGTTTTTTGAGCCGGAACATTCATGAAATAATTGTCGAGCCAATCAATAACTGGCTTATAAAAATCGAAAGTGTTCTCCGGGTATGATTTCCCCGTAATCGATATAAGGCCTGATGGATCCATGGAAATTTCTGGAGTGTATTGTGTCGCTGTCACGGATAATTTGTCCATTACCAGATCCCTTCTTTACTTATTTATGAATGCTTTAGCGGTGAAGTAATATTGCTTATCACTAATTGGCATATAGTGATGCTCGATACTGTCGCAACGCCTGGCTATTTCAATAAAGCCAATGCCAGCACCCTGATTATCCCCGCGCTTGTTTTTACGCTTTTCGCGGTAAAGCTTACGTAACTCTTCTTTATCTTTGCCCTCAATTGCACTGAGATATTCTTCTATTGTTTCTTTGGCTTTAATATCAATTTTATTGCGACTTATGATGTAATAACTCTGTTGATCTTTGGTCATGCCGACAATAATCAGACCGGCATCATTGTTTTTGGGGTGGGTGTTGGCGTAGTTCATCATATTTTGTGATAGTTCTATAAATATGGTGAAAATGTTATGAGATGTTTTCATGCTGAGTTCATTACTTTTCACCTCTTTCTCCAAAGCGTCTGTCATTCCGGAGATAAGTGGCTGGGTCATTGCTCCACCATAGGACAGAAAGACAATGCCCTCGTCTTCAAGAATTTTTTCTAGCGGTTCAAAACGCATTGTTACTCCTCCTTAATGTTATCTGTAAGGTTTCGATGTTTGTTTGGTTTAACTTTAAACGCAACGACCGTAACATCATCATTTCGAATTTCTTCACCTTGGTAGGTGGTGAGTGCTTTCTCAAAGGCATTTTCCTGCTCGGACATGGGTAGTAAAGCTACTTTGGCAATGAGGCTGGCCAGGCGTTTTTTACCGAAAGGAAGTTTTTTTGTGCCACCGGTTTGATCAGTAAAGCCGTCTGTTGCCAGGTAGCAGGACAGCGGTGCTGTGATGTTGATATCGTGATCGGTAAAGGGGTATTCATTGTGATTGTTTTTGTAGCCAACCGACTGTCGATCTCCCTTAATTGTTTCCAGTTTATCCTCCTGGAATATAACTAAAGATGTTCCGGCACCTGCGAAACGGATCAGATCTTCTTGTTTGTTGTAATAAAGTATCGAACCGTCGAATCCGACATTGGCAATGGTGTCGTAACGATTTTGCTGAAGAAGGTCCTTTATCGATTTATTAAAAACACTAAGCAATTTTGCTGGACTGATGGTGTCATTGGTGCGTTTGATGGTCGTAACCATTTGGCGTTCTATAGCTTTAACCAGCATGGTCATAAGGGCTCCGGGAACTCCATGTCCTGTACAATCAATGACCATAAGCAAAACTTCTTTATTCGGGCTGATTTCTTCACATAAAAAAATATCCCCCCCGACCACATCTCTGGGATCCCATATCGTAAAGAAGTCTTCAAAGTAAAGGTTAAGGCTTTTTTGGTGTGGAATGAGAGCTCTCTGAATAAAGGCCGCGTAGTCGATTGATTCATGAACGCGGGTTAAAAGGTTTTCTGTCTCTTGCCTGCTTTGGTCTAGGGACTTATGCATGTTGAAAAATTGTTGGATCATGTATCCTATTTCGTCATTATTAAACCTTTTTTCTTCAACCTGTTGCTCTCCAGCCTCAAAGCGCTTAATAACATCGGTCAGATAGGCGACAGGAAGGTTGATTTTTCTCCAAAGCAATAAATAAAGAATCAGGTTACAGGCGAGAAAGGCAAAGCCAACAATCAGAAGTAAGCGAATCTGGTTTTTAATTTTGTGGAGCAGTGTTTCGTTTTCAATTTTTATACGTTTGCGCAGTACCTCAAACATTTTATCGATAGGTAGCATGATCTGGTGCTTTGCTTGATAATATTCGGCTGAATGCAAAAGATTTATAGCATGGTCTTTATTGCCATTCATGACTGCGGTAAATGCTTCTTCTTCCAGTCTGGTCAGGTCGTTAGAGTTCGCTTCGGCACTTTTGATCATTTTGAGCTCTTCAGCCGTAAAGGGGAGCGATTCAAGAAGTGTTTTTAAAGCAATTTTTTTCTCATTGGGATGACGTAGTTGACGGGTAACTTTATTCAGGTCCCAATAGATATCCTGGTAATTTTGCGGGCGCGGAATTTGTCCGTTGCGAATATCTAAAGTAGCATAGTACCGTTGTTTAAAGCGGATATCTCCAGTTACCGCATAGGTTCGCGCAAAATGAGTCAAGTCATCCGAGCTTTGACGCAATCGGTCGGCAATGCTGACCATGTCATGTTGTTGCTCATAGCCTGAAGCCAGGTTATTTTCAAGTCGGTCAAGGACAATAACTTCATAGATCAGAAATGAAATGACACTAAATTCAAAGGCGATAAGTAAAATGTTAAATAGTGATAGCTTAATATTTAACAGGCCGCGGTATCTGAAGTAGTGATATACGAGATAACAGGAAAAGAGCAGGAATAATCCAAGAAAGATAAGTTCCTGAGGACTGAATAATTTATCGAAGGCCACTTCTTGTGGTCTAAGAACGATTTCTTTCGTCTGCTGAGCGAAGGGACCGTATTTGAGCTTCTGTAGTAATTGGTGAACTTTTGAGTAATCCAGAGGTGTTGTCCAGCCCATAATTCGGGCACTTTGGGCTGCCTCGCTATCTTTCTGCATTTTTAATAAAGTGACCAGCACTTTTCCGGCTAAAGCATCAGAGGTATGAGACAATTTAGCAAATGGCCATTCTGGATAAAGCTCGGTACTGACTTTGTAAGGAAATTCGGCATAATATTTTGCGGCAAGTATTTTGAAATCACTTAACTGAATAAGTTTCTCATCCGCCATGCGCTCAAGAGTGTCAGTACGGACGGTACCAGCATCAACTGTCATTGCTGCAACAGCATTTACGACAGCATCATGGCTGCCCAGGAATTGTAGCTGGTTAAAATCCTGTTGTTTAACCCCATTATCCAGCAACTCTTTTTGCGCCATGATCCAACCACCAAATGAATCTTCATCAACTGCGCCAAAGTTCGTGTTTTTCAGGTCAGATAAAAAGGTAAGAGAACTGTTTCTACGGGTGAATATGACACCACCGAATTCAGAAAGTTGTTCCCCATATTTCCCCTGATTGATAAGCGTCGCTATGCGGCTGATACCGTACAGATATTGTAATTCAACATAACTGGCGGTATTGGTCAGAACAAAATCAATCTTTTTGTCCCTGATAGCTTCTCCTAGGGCGTCAAATTTCAGAGGAGTGATTTCAAAAATATAGCCCTCAATCTCATTTGACAGGTATTGTGCGGTATCCGCCCATTGAGCGATAGCGTTATCCGTTCCTCGCTTAGCTAACACACCAAGCTTAATCAATTCATCAGCCTTAACTGTTGGAATTGTCAGGGGAAGTAACAATATGTAGATAAAAATGAAGATAAAAATCTTTTTAATCATGGAATGACCTAGTGCCTTGAGTAGAAAGATTTTCTGCCGGTTGTTTGTGTTCTAGTTAAATATTATCACTTTGTAAGAATATTTCTGAGGATGAGATATTTTGAATAGGTTTATGGCTGGAGCTAAAGGGGCTAATTCTTTGTTCGATGTGGAAAATTTTGGTTCTGTTCTGCAGGCAAAACAAAAGCGGAGCCACTATGGCTCCGCTTAAATCTGTCGATATATTGTGTTGCTACAGGTTAAGCTTTATTACGTTTTCTTCCGTACAGGCCAAGGCCTAAGAGACCGCTGCCTAGAAGAAGTATAGTTGCAGGTTCTGGTACTGGTGCTACCTCGTCGTCAATGATTAGGAAAGCGTAGTTTTCCAGGTGAAGGCTATGGTCTGAGACATAAGCAGAATAAGCACTGCCGTAGCCACCAGAAGTAGCATAGAGTCCGTCTCCATCGACGTCAATATGAAGATCCATTGCTGCAGGATTCCCACTGTAACCATAAGTACTGGAATCTGCCCAACCGTCCATCCAAGCAGAAAAGTTAATATCATCGATACTGGAAGATACGGTAGATATGACATAGTCGGCTGCGTCTCCGCCAAAAATATAGGCGGCAGCTTCAATGCCTGAAAGTACAGGAGTGGTGTAGTTACCGTTTTGGTCGGTATTGCTCCACCAAGGACCCTCATCAACAAACCAGGACCCAACATATTGATAAGATGTCGCGAAAGCAGAACCCGCGGCTAAGAAAGACATTAACAGCAGGCAGATAGTAAATTTAGTAACAAATGATTTCATTTTAAATCCTTCTTTGTATTGAACTTTATGGGCAATTGTATCGACTTTATTCGTCGTAAGCACATATTGTACCAAGGGTTAAAGAGTAATGATTCTATGTAGATATATGGTAATATGTTTCGTTTTTGTTGGTGATGTAAGGATAAATGTTTCAGATGAGCTATTTTAAGTTTTCAGCGCCGACATATACTAAATAAAAAGGGGGGGGGACTATAGCCATTACGGGGGGGAAGCAATAGCTGTGTCGGAAAAAATTACACAACTCGTTATTATTTATAGTCTGCCAAATCGCGAAATTGATACTTTCGAAATATGAACATTCTACTTAGGGTTTCTTTTAATTCAAAGTGGTTATGTATCTGAAAAGTAATGCACAGTGAAAAGTGGAAACGTCTATACAAATTTCCTCTTTTTATATAATGGGTAATTGAATGCTTTAAAGAGAGGATTGTCGGAAAAGTTTACAATCATAAGAGTTTATCGTATCTCCATTGTAACAACATGTTGTTTTTATATATGATTTTCTCTTGGCCTCTATGTTGCATTAAAAATATCTATAGGCTGTCACCAGGTTGTTGGTAATTTAAATATGTGGGGGGAAGGAGGTTTCAATGATGAAACGAGTGATAATTTTTTTGGTACTACTGGTTTTCGTGGGATTTTCCTCTGCATTTGCAACGTCTGTTCATTTTGATATTAACGTAGGTGGTTATGGATACGAGACAAGCTGGTATATAACTGGAGATTCTTTTTCTGTGGGTATGAGTGGTATGACGAACCATTTCACTTACTCTTACGATTGGGATCTTGATCCCGGAGCATACCTACTTAGTATGAGAGATACATATGGTGATGGTTTAGATGGTGGCGGATCTTTACATCTAATTGTTGCTGGCGTGAGTCTGCTTGATTATGATTATCCTAGTCGGGTATTTGGAAGCTCTTATTCTTACTCTTTTGATGTTCCCGATACTGGTCCAGCTCCTGTCCCTGAACCAGCAACATGGTTACTCCTTGGTTCTGGTTTGGTAGGACTAGCTTGCTACCGGCGGAAAAAGAATTAAATTATATAGTGTTTAGAATGAATAAACAAAAAGCGGAACCAGTATTGGCTCCGCTTTTTTTGATCAGATTTATGGTGGAATATATTGTTTTGCCCCTTTGTTTGGTGTAGACCCAGAATTCTTTGTGAAACGATGCAAATAAAAAAGGTCAGCCTTGGGATGGCTGACCTTCAAATTTTTAATCTGGTCGGAGCGAGAGGATTCGAACCTCCGACATCCTGCTCCCAAAGCAGGCGCGCTACCAGGCTGCGCTACGCTCCGACGGGGAAGAATAGGTACCATGACAATTGCAAAAGATCAATAAAAAATATTCGATACTGAAAATATTTTTTGCACACTCACAATTAAGTTGTTTGTCGCCTGCTAGGATTACCTATTCTGGAAACATACGATCCTTGTGAGGTTAGTTGTATATTTTGAGATTGAACGGGATGCAGTGCTTTTTTCGGTACTAGCTTTCAAGGACTGTTAAGGTCGATAATTCCCGAAAACGTAAAAAGTCGACCCAGATGGATCGACTTTTTTTATAGCTGGTGCCCAGAGACAGAATCGAACTGCCGACACGAGGATTTTCAGTCCTCTGCTCTACCGACTGAGCTATCTGGGCAAAACCTTTTGCTATGCTAGAATAAAAAAGGTCAACCTTGGGGTGGTTGACCTTAAATTTTTAATCTGGTCGGAGCGAGAGGATTCGAACCTCCGACATCCTGCTCCCAAAGCAGGCGCGCTACCAGGCTGCGCTACGCTCCGACGGGAAAGATAGGTACCATTCTGATTCTAAAAGATCAATCTTTTTTTCACTTTTTTTTTAATTTTTCATCTTTTTTCTTTGGGCACAGTGTTGCTTTTTCAGGTTAATTAAAGAAAAAATGCCATTTTCTAGAATGTTGCAGTTCTTCTCATAATCAGTTATGTTCCGCTGTCTATATTTAGTAAAAATATGTCGACTTCTACGCTAAAGTTAAAAGCTACACTTATTAACGGTAGGGCGCTGGATAAATGAGCTTGAGTCGGCTATGATTCTTAATACCTTCAGGTTTCTTTTTCGAATTAATTTTATGTGGATGAATATATGATAAATACTAATCTTACGGTAGGACAGCAGCTTTTTGGTTTCATTGTTGATAACGTTGATGTATTGCCAACCATCAATGCAACTATGATACGCCTGACTCATCAGCAGACGGGTGCACGTTTTATGCATCTCGATCGGGATGATGATAACCATCTGTTTTCGGTTGGCTTCCGTACCCCTCCTGATGATTCGACAGGGGTCGCACACATTCTTGAGCACACGGTATTATGTGGTTCTCAACGCTATCCTGTCCGCGATCCCTTCTTTTCGATGCTTAAAAGAAGCTTGAATAGCTTCATGAATGCTATGACTGCAAGTGATTGGACGGTTTATCCTTTTTCAAGTATGAACCGTAAAGATTTTCTCAACCTGCTTGATATTTATTTAGACGCAGCCTTCTTCCCACGTATTACTGAGCGTGATTTCAGTCAGGAAGGGCATCGCCTTGAATTTGCGGAAATGGATAATCCAGAGTCTCCACTGGAGTACAAAGGTGTTGTTTATAACGAAATGAAAGGGGCCATGTCCGATCCTTCCGGATTATTGTCCCGGCGTATGGATAAACATCTTTTCCCAACGACGACCTATCGTCATAACTCGGGTGGTGAACCGGAAGATATTCCATCTCTTACCTGGCAGCAGCTTAAAGACTTCCATGCCAGCTATTATCATCCCAGCAACGCCTGGTTCTACACTGCAGGTAATCTTGATTTAGCTGAAATTCTTGAGATTGTTCAAGATCGTGTGCTGAAAAACTTTGACCGACTTGAGCTTGATAGTGAAGTTCCTTTGGAAAAACGTCTCCAGGCTCCTCAGCAGGTTACAGAGTTGTACCCTTTAGATAAGGGTGAGCCAATGGATCATCGTTCTATGGTTCAATTGGGCTGGTTGTGTTGCGATATTAATGACAGCTTTGAGCAATTGTCCTTATCTCTGCTGTCTACGTTGTTATTAGGTAATCCCGCCGCGCCACTATATAAGGCTTTGCTTGATTCTGGTTTAGGAGCGAATCTGGCGCCAGGAAGTGGTTACCATGATGATAATCGTACGACTTATTTTGCTGCGGGCTTGCAAGGTACTGATCCCGATAAGGTAGAAGCAATTGAAGAGTTGATCCTATCAACACTGACAAAAATAGCCGAAGAAGGTTTTTCACCTGAGCGAATTGACGGTGCGATTCATCGTCTGGAATTCAGTAATCGGGAAGTGACAGGTGATAGCTATCCCTATGCTTTATTACTAATGATGAAAATGATTGGCCCCTGGATTCATGGTGGTGATCCTAAAACAGTACTGGCTTTTGAGGAAAATCTAGCTCAATTGCGTAGCGAACTTAAAAAGGGTCCTTATTTCGAAAAATTAATTCGAAAATACCTGCTTGATAATCCGCATCGCATTAATTTGTTGTTGAAGCCGGATCAAGAACTTGGACCAAAGCAAGAGGCTGAAACAAGGAAGGAGCTCGATGCTATCCAAAAGCAGCTTACTGATGATGAGAAATCTCAGTTAATCAAGCGGGCGTTAGAGCTGAAAGAAGCACAAGAAGGTCCTGAAGATCTGTCTTGCTTGCCGACTTTGGCACTAAGTGATATCCCCGCAGAAGAGCATATCATTCCATGTGAACGCTCTGAACATGATGGAATAACGCAATTCTGGTTTGATCAACCCACAAATGGTGTTGGTGTTGTTTCTTTGCACTTTGATCTGAGTGGTTTGAGTCAAGAGCAGGTGCTTTATTTACCTATGTTTGGCAGTTTGTTGACCCAGGTTGGCGCGGGTGGCAGGACCTACCTTGAAATGGCCGGACAGATCGAAGCTGTCAGTGGTGGCGTTGCTGGTCGAACTGCATTGCTAGATAGTCCCCTTGATATTAATGTCAGTTTTCCTGGTTTCGAAGTAAAAGGTAAAGCTCTCGTCCGTAATGCCGAAGCTATGATTGGCCTATTAAAAGATATTATTCAGACACCAGACTTCAGTGATTTGCAGCGGTTAAGTACTGTTCTTAAGCAGTTGAAAGTTTCCCTGGAGAATTCAGTTCCTCAAGCAGGGCATTCTTATGCTGCCCGGCGTGCGGCATCGACATTGTCTGGTGCTGCAAAATTACGTGAAGAATGGTCTGGTCTCAGTCAGATTGCTATTGTAAAAGAATTGGCGGCAAAGAGTCCGGATGAGTTGGCCGAATTTGCCCAGTTCCTTGACGGATTAAGATCGGCTCTATTTAATAAGACCTGTGTCCAGACGGGTGTCACGGTTGAACAGGAAAATTTTTCGGCATTCAGTAAGCCCCTTGCCAGCCTATTGGACGAGCTTGACCATCGGCCCGTTGAAACTACTCAAGGATCAGAAACGTTCTCGGTTCAACCTGGCAGTCAGGGGTTGGTTTGGTCAGTTCCGGTTAATTATGTCGCCAAGGTCTTTAGAGCCGTTCCTTTTGTCCATGAAGACAGTGCTGCGTTGACTGTTTTATCTAAGCTTATGCGTGCTGAATTTTTACACCGAGAAATTCGAGAGAAAGGTGGGGCTTACGGAGGTTTGGCTGGATATAATTCTGAATCGGGCCTATTTAGCATGCTTTCTTATCGCGATCCACAACTTGCGCGTACGCTGCAGGTTTATGACGATGCTGTGGAGTGGATCATTTCAGGTGATTTTGCAGATGAGTCGGTCACAGAAGCAATTATTGCCGTTTTTAGTGACTTAGATAAGCCTTTGTCTCCAGCAGGCATGGGGGCGCATGAATTTGCTAATCGTCGTCAGCAGATGACACAGGAGATGCGCAATCTTATGCGGCAGCAACTCCTCGCTGTGACAAAAACAGATCTGCAACGCGTTGCTAAGCAGTATCTTGGTCAGGGAAATAGCTCGGTTGCTGTATTAGCTGGCGAGTCCGCCCTGGAAACAGCTAATAGTGAGCTTGATAAGCCGCTTGTTATTGTAAAAACCTGACGCTATAATCTGCTCATCCAGGTTGACCTCAGGGGCGGATATTTTCCGCCCCTTTTGCTTTATATGGCGATGAAAGAACATTTATGAATCAAGAATTTTTTGCGACCGCTGCATTAGGAATTGAGCCGTTGCTGGCTGATGAACTGACCTCTCTTGGGGCTGAATCTATTAAACAGGAACGAGCGGGGGTACGTTTTTCCGGTACCCTGGAAACTGCTTATACGGCTTGTTTGTGGTCTCGTCTTGCCAGCCGGGTTCTATTGCCGGTAGCACATTTTGAAGCGAAAACTCCCGAGCAGTTATATGCGCAAGTTAAACTGATTGATTGGTCAGAGCACTTCAGCGTTCACGACAGCTTTGCTGTTGACTGCCGACTGGTTTCTTCATCCATGACCCATTCCCGCTTCGCAGCCCTCAAACTTAAAGATGCTGTTGTTGATCAATTTAGAGAACAGACAGCGAACAGGCCAACAGTTATAACCGACGAGCCTGATGTGCGCATTAATCTTCACATTCATAAAGATATGGCCACAGTGTCTATTGATCTTTCTGGTGATAGTTTGCATAAGCGTAGCTATCGGATTGATGGCGTGCATGCTCCGTTAAAAGAAAATCTCGCGGCAGCCATATTGATAAGGGCAGGCTGGCCCGAAATATGTGCAAAAGGTGGCGTTTTCATTGATCCTATGTGCGGTTCAGGGACCTTGCCGTTGGAAGCGGCTTTAATGGCGACCGACTGTGCGCCAGGTTTGAATCGTCGTTATTATGGCTTTTTGGGTTGGAAAAAGCATAATACCGGTCTGTGGCAAAAACTTCTTCAAAACGCCCAGGATCGACATCTGGCCAGCATCGCTAAAGGGCGTGGTGTGATTTTGGGTTATGATAGCGATAGCCGCGCCATCAAGGCCGCTTGGCAACATGCCCGTAATGCGGATTTAGATAAGGTTATTCATTTTGAACGCCGTACATTGCGTGAATTGATGCCGCCAGCAGATGCGACATGTGGTCTGCTTGTCGCCAATCCTCCCTATGGCGAGCGGCTAGGAAAAGAGTCCGAATTGCCTGCCCTGTATAATCTTTTAGGTGAAAAATTATCAACCTATTGCCGGGGGTGGAAAGCCGCTGTTATTACCTCGAATCCTCAATTGGGGCGTAGCATAGGTTTACGTGCTGACAAAATTAATGTTCTTTACAATGGCGCTCTGAAATGTCAGCTACTGCAATTTAATGTTGATGAAGAGAATCATTGGCGTTCAATAGAAGAGGGCGCAGGCAAAGCGGTTAAAAAGAAGCTTTCAGCTGAAGCAGAGATGTTTGCAAATCGGTTGCGCAAAAATATGAAAAAGTTTGCGAAATGGGCAAAAAGAGAAAAGGTTGATTGTTACCGGCTTTATGATGCTGATCTGCCTGAATACGCAGTTGCGGTTGATATTTATGGGGATGAAGTTCATTTGCAGGAATATCGTGCTCCGAGTAAGGTTGACGAACATAAGGCTGCTAAACGGTATCGCGATGTTGTTGATGCGTTACCTCAAGTACTCGACCTGTCTCCGGATAAAGTTCACCAGAAAATCCGCCAACGGCAAAAAGGGAGTCAGCAATATGAGAAACAGGCGCAACGGGGGATTTTTAAAGAGGTTCAAGAAGGGAATTGTCGCTTTTTAGTCAATTTGACTGATTATCTCGATACCGGTTTGTTTTTGGACCATCGTTTGACCAGGCAGTTCGTTCAGTCTATGTCAGAAGGAAAGCGATTTCTTAATCTCTTTGCCTACACTGGGGCTGCGACAGTTCACGCTTTAAAGGGGGGCGCGACATTGACAACCACTGTTGATATGTCACGAACCTACCTGGAGTGGGCTAAAAAGAATATCGCTCTGAATGGTTTTGAGCCTGAAAGGCAGGAATTGATACAGGCCGATTGTTTAACCTGGTTAGAACATTGTCAGGATAAGTACGATCTGATCTTTCTCGATCCCCCAACTTTTTCTAATTCCAAAGGAATGCAAGGTACTTTCGATATTCAGCGTGATCATGTTGACCTGCTTAAAAAGGTGGGGGCCTTATTGACTGATGATGGGGGATTGGTGTTTTCCAATAACTTAAGGAAGTTCCAGATGGATAAGGACAGTTTGCGAGACTTTGAAATTGAAGATATTACGAGTAAGACAATTCCTTCTGATTTTGAGCGTAATCCACGTATTCATAATTGTTGGGTGCTTAAAAAATACTAAACGGTCTCCGCTCTAGGGTTTACGATTAGATTATTCCGGTTAATGATTGTGAAGGATAAAACAAAATCCCTGCTCTTGAGCAGGGATTTTGTGTGTGTTGCGGGATAGCAGCTATTTATTTTTTTGTTAGCCCGACATCAGCGGCTAGTTTCTCCCAGAATGGGAAGCTGCGCTCAATGGTTTTGTCATCTACGCAATAGGCAATGCGGAAATAACCCGGGCCACCAAAGCCACGGCCTGGAACAATCAGAATACGATATTCCTGGGCTTTTTGAATGAATTCCATCTCGTCTTCAATCGGCACCTTCGGGAAAAGATAAAAAGCTCCTTCTGGTTTGACACATTCAAAACCCAGTTCGATCAGTTTGTTATAGAACAAGTCACGCTTATGCTTGTAAGCGCTGATATCAACACTCGTTTTCTGCAGGTCTGTGACAAGACGTTGCATCATGGCCGGGGCGTTAATAAAGCCAAGAACACGATTGGAGAAAACTGTGCCATGCATGAACAAGCCGACATCTTTCAAACGTGGACTAGCTGCCAGATAGCCGATGCGTTCACCCGGCAGGGCCAGATCTTTGGAATGCGAAGTAACAATAACTGAGTTGGCAATACAGTCAAATATACAGGGAACATGCTTGCCATAGCTGATTTTTGCGTAAGGCTCGTCAGAAATAGCAATAATGGTGGTCCCCAGCTCTTTTTCTTTGCGGGCTAACAGATCTCCAATGGCGGTTAGTGTTTCCGCCGGGTAGATAACACCTGTTGGATTATTAGGTGAGTTAATAAGTATAGCCCGGGTTTTTTCTGTAATGGCTGCTTCAATTGCCACTAAATCCGGTTGAAATGAATCATCTGTTTTGACCAGAACCGGCACGCCGCCATGGTTATCGGTGTAGAACAGATAGTCGACAAAGTATGGGCTGAGGATTATAACCTCGTCGCCCGCATTGAGGATGGTTTTTAAGGCAACATTCAGAACCGCACCGGCTCCACATGACATGACAATGTGATTAGCCGTTAACGTCTGGTTGCAGCGATCATTAATTGCTGCAGCTACTGCGGCGCGGGTATCTTCGTACCCGGCGTTACTCATGTATTTGTGCATGCCCGGGATTGGTTGGTTGGCAATTTCCCGTAGTTTGGCTTGAAATTCTTCGGGGGGTTCCATGCCTGGACTACCAATGGAAAAGTCAAAGACGTTTTCTTCACCATATTCGGCACGTAATTTATTGCCTTCTTCAAACATTTTTCTTATCCAGGAACCATTTTCCAGAAATCCCTGAATCTTTTTGGCTATTGGCATTTTGTTTCCTTTGTCTAGACTGGTTTTAACCGGAAGCTGTGTTTCACATCATGGTCAATTTAAATACAAGAGTTGCTTGTATTGCTAAATACATGAGATCTGTTTAATTCCTTGATTCGTTTGATTAAACGAAAAGTTTGTTCGCTTCTGTTTTAAAACATGTTGTAATTAAAAATAGCGTTGCTAGAAAGGCGAGTTTAGCGTTACATATCAGAGCGGTCAAGTTGCTTTATTGCATGCTCAAAATTGATTTTTATGCTTGTTTAAGCTACATTCCTGCTTCCCAATTACTTTTATAAGGATATTAAAGACCATGGCAAAAATTGACCTGTCCAAGTTGCGTGAACAGATCGATAATATCGACAATAAAATTCTTGAGTTACTGAATCAGCGTGCTCAGGTGGTTCTGGAAGTAGGTAAGGCAAAGCAGGGTGATAATAGTGCATTCTACGTACCAAGCCGCGAAAAGGCGATCTATGAGCGTTTGACCTCCGCAAATCCAGGTCCTTTTCCTGATGATGCAGTGTGTAAAGTGTTTCGGGAAATTATCTCTGCCTCATTAAACATGGAATTGCCAATGCAGGTGGCTTTTCTAGGGCCTCAGTCCACCTTTACACATCAGGCTGCGATGCAACAGTTTGGCTTGTCTGCTCAACTGGTACCAATGAAAAGTATTCCTGCAGTATTTGAGGAAGTGGAGCGTGGTCGCGCCCATTATGGTGTTGTCCCGGTTGAAAATTCGACGGAAGGGGTCGTAAATCATACCCTCGATATGTTTGTCGGGTCTGATCTGAAGGTCATCGCTGAAATTATGCTGGAGATTTCTCATAATCTGCTGTCTAAAACTGGCGATACAAAAAATATCAGTAAAATAGTTTCTCATCCTCAAGCTTTGGTTCAGTGTCGTCGCTGGTTAGATACCAATATGTCGGAAATTCCTTTAATGGATGTTTCCAGTACTGGTGCTGCAGCTCAATTGGCAGCGGAAGATGAAAGTGTTGCTGCTATTGCCAGCCATGCAGCTTCAATTCAGTTTGGATTGCAGGTCGTTAAAGCGCGTATTGAAGATAATCCGAATAACTTTACTCGTTTTTTGGTTATTGGCAAGAATAGTCCCGACCAAAGTGGTGACGATAAAACGTCAGTCATGTTCAGCGTTAAAGATGAGCCAGGTATTCTTTATCGGATGTTGGAACCTTTCAGTAAGCGTAATATAAATCTGGCTAAAATTGAAAGCCGGCCGATGAAGCAGAAAGCCTGGGAATACATATTCTTTTTGGATCTGATTGGCCACGTTGCTGATGGTGGAATTTCTGAAGCGGTCGAGGAATTGCGTGAACATTGTAATTTTCTTAAGGTATTGGGCTCTTATCCTTTAGCCAGAAATACTAAAGAAAGCGGGAGTGATGATTCATGAGTCGTGATTTTCTGATTCCTAGACTTGCTGTTGTTGGTGTTGGCTTAATTGGCGGATCTCTCGCTCTGGCTCTTAAGCACGCGGGCGTAGTCGGCGAGGTTGTTGGCTGTGGTCGGGGTAAGCCAAACCTGGAAAAAGCTGTTGAACTCGGAGTTATCGATCGTTACAGCCGAGATCCTGTTGAGGCGGTAAAAGATGCGGATGTTGTTTTTCTCGCGACCCCCGTGAAAAGCTTTGCCGCAGTGACTAAGCAGTTGTTGCCTGGTTTAAAAGAGGGAGCTGTGTTGACTGATGGTGGCAGTGTGAAGGCTGAAATTATAGCTCAACTTGAGCCTTTACTGCCCGAAGGAATATCATTTGTCCCTGGGCATCCTATTGCCGGAACCGAAAAAAGTGGTGCTGAGGCAGCATTTCCGACGCTGTACCAAGGTAAACGCTGTATTTTGACACCGACGTCGGAAACCCCTGAATCTGCAATTGATCTGGTGCGGAAGATGTGGTTGGCGACAGGGTGTGAAGTTGTGTCCATGGATGCTGAAAAGCACGACCGCATTCTGGCGGCTATCAGCCATCTGCCGCATATGGTCGCTTATTCTCTAGTTAATGCCGTTGGTTCATATGATCATTACGAGGAGAATATTCTTGAATATTCTGCCGGGGGATTTCGCGATTTTACCCGGATCGCTTCATCTGACCCGACAATGTGGCGTGATATTGCCGAAACAAATCGGGATGCGCTGATTGAAATGATGGAACAATTCGAAACTTTCTTCGCCGAGCTAAAAGCTGATGTCGCTGCTGGAAATAGCGAAAAAATGTTTGCCTTCTTTCTTAAATCCAAGCAATTGCGAGATGCAATTTTATAGAATTTAGAATATGGGATCAGGAAGATAGAATCTGGAAAATTATTATTCTTTTGTATCCGTGAAGTTCTGTCTCCTGTTTTCTTAATTTATTAAATTATAAAGGTTAATAAATGAGTCAAAACGTTAATAGAGTTATTGCTCCTGTTAAATCCCTTGCTGGTGAATTTATTGTTCCCGGGGATAAGTCCATTTCTCATCGTTCCATTATGTTTGCCTCTTTGGCCAAAGGAACCAGTCGTATTTCAGGCCTGTTGCGTGGTGAAGACTGCCTGTCTACTCTGGCAGCGTTTAAGTCTTTGGGGATTGAAGTTGAAGATCGCGCTGAGGATGAGTTGATTATCCATGGCCGTGGGCTTGAATTGCAGGAACCTGCCGATGTTATTGATTGTGGTAACTCTGGTACGACGATGAGATTAATGAGTGGTATCCTGGCGGCACAACCTTTCTTTTCGGTGTTGACTGGAGATAAATATCTACGCAACCGGCCGATGGGACGGGTGATTAATCCACTTAAAGATATGGGTGCTACCATCTTTGGTCGTCAAGAGAGTAACAAGGCGCCATTTGCTCTTTGTGGTGGTCAATTAAAACCAATGGAATATCGTTCGCCAATCGCCAGTGCTCAAGTAAAATCGGCATTGCTTCTTGCCGGAATGCAAATCGAAGGTACGACGACAGTTTATGAACCTCATTTGTCTCGTGATCATAGTGAGCGGATGTTGCGCTATTTTGGTGCGGATGTCGTGTCGTTTGACGGCGGTGCCAGCATCACTGGTCCCGTTACTCTGCAGGGACGTGATGTTGCTGTTCCCGGGGATATCTCTTCTGCGGCATTCTTTTTAGTTGCCGGACTGATTGTGCCTGGTTCGGAACTACTATTGAAGAATGTCGGTATCAATCCTACCCGCAGTGGGATAATTGATATTCTTCAGCAGATGGGCGGGGATATCGAGCTTCTCAATGAACGCGAAGTCGGCGGCGAACCAGTGGCTGATCTATTCGTTAAAAGTAGTACCCTGCATGGTATTGAAATTGGCGGCGAGTTGATTCCACGCGCGATCGATGAATTTCCGGTTGTTAGTGTTGCGGCTGCTTTCGCTGAAGGTGTTACTACGATCAGTGATGCAAAAGAATTGCGGGTTAAAGAGACAGATCGTATTGCTGCTATGTGCGATAGTCTTGGGTCGCTCGGTGCTGATATTACCCCGCTTGAAGATGGTATGCGGATTGTTGGTGGACGGTCCTTAACTGGTGGCAAGGTCAAATCGTTTGGTGATCATCGCATTGCTATGAGTATGGCTGTTGCTTCTCTGGTTGCAGATGCGCCAGTTGAAATTGAAGATACTCAATGCACCGAAACATCCTTTCCCGGATTCTGGGAATTGTTGACCTCTCTGTCTAAGTGAAAAGTTAAGCTATGGCAAACAAAGTTATTGTCGCGATTGATGGTCCCTCAGGTGCTGGAAAGAGCACTTTGAGTAAGCTGCTGGCAAAACAGCTTGGTTATATAAATATTGATACCGGCGCAATGTACCGTTCGGTCGCCTGGGTTGCTAAACAGCGCAGTATTGCATTAGACGATCATCCTCATTTAGGTGCAATGGCAGCTGATTTAGATATCTCTTTTGCCAGTATTGATGGTTTGGAGCATGTATTTGTTGATGGAGTCGATGTCTCTGAGCAAATCAGAACTCCTGAAATAAGTCTTTTAACCGCACAGGTTGCAACGTGTCCAGCAGTAAGGCAAGCTCTGGTTGAATTGCAAAGAAAATTGGGTGCTGATGGGGGCGTTGTTTTGGAAGGACGAGATATTGGTACGGTGGTGTTTCCTCAGGCTCAGGTAAAGTTTTTCTTGTCAGCGTCTGCCTCAGAGCGAGGTAAGAGACGTTATGAAGAGCTTATTGCCAGAGGGATTAATGCTGATTTAAAACAGACCATTGCTGAGGTTGAGGAACGTGACGCTGCTGATAGTGCTCGTGAACATTCGCCTTTGCTCAAGGCGGACGATGCCATTGCTATTGATTCTACCAGTATGAGTATATCCGAGGTTCTTAACCAAATGGTCGCTATCATTAACGAGCATGAGGTTGCTTAAATTACTCTAAAACAAATTAATTAACTGCTTGAAAAATATTGGTTTGTTTTTTGTCTGGAGCTGTGCTATCGTTCGCAGTCTCAAAATTTTGAGTTCGTCGCCGTCAGGCGCCGGAAAATTCGCAAGGGGGTCAAATCTCCAATGGTAGAAGAAAAAGACATGCAGGACGAAAACGAAATGGAAACAATGGACGAGTTCGAAGAAAGCTTTGAAGAACTGCTCAAAGATTATGAGCAGGGTGGTTTCGAGCTGAAACGAAACGACGTCGTCGAAGGCACAGTTGTTCAGTTAAACCCTGATTCAGTTGTTGTCGATGTTGGTTACAAATCGGAAGGCGTTATCCCGATCCGTGAGTTCGCCGACGAAAACGGTGAGATCAATGTCAATGTCGGGGACGTTTATGATGTCCTGTTCGGTGGTGGTGAAAGCGATAGCGGCCTGATCATGCTGTCCAAAGAGAAAGCTGATCGTCAGAAGATCTGGAATTCTCTTGAGGAAGGTGCTGTGGTTGAAGGTCGTATTATCAGCCGTATCAAAGGCGGTCTTTCCGTCGATATCGGTGTTAATGCATTCCTGCCCGGCTCTCAGGTTGATCTGCGCCCAGTTAGAAATCTGGACAAAGTTATCGGTCAATCTTTCGAATTCAAGATCATCAAGCTGAACAAGCGTCGTGGCAACATTGTCTTGTCTCGTCGGGTACTGCTTGAGACCGAGCGTGAATCACAGCGTGGCGAAACCCTCAAGACTCTTGAGGAAGGTCAGGTTGCAGAGGGTATCGTTAAAAACCTTACTGATTACGGCGCATTTATTGATCTTGGTGGTATTGATGGCCTGCTCCACATTACTGATATGTCATGGGGCCGTGTTAAGCATCCTTCTGACATTCTGGCTGTTGGAGACAAGATCAACGTTAAAGTTCTTAAGTTTGATAAAGATAAAGAACGTGTTTCTCTTGGTCTTAAGCAAATTGCTCCTGATCCATGGCTTGATGTTGAAGCTAAATACCCAATCGGTGGCAAAGTTACCGGTAAGGTTGTCAGCCTGACTGATTATGGTGCATTCATTGAGCTTGAGGAAGGCGTTGAAGGTCTGATTCACGTTTCTGAAATGAGCTGGACCAAGCGCGTTAAGCATCCTAATAAGGTGCTTGCAATCGGTGACGACGTTGAGTCGGTTGTTCTTGCTCTTGATACTGATAACCGTCGGATTTCTCTTGGCCTCAAGCAGGTTGAGCCAAATCCATGGGACGTTATCGGTGAGAAGTTCCCAATCGGTACTATCATTGAGGGACAAGTTAAGAATATTACCGATTTCGGTATCTTTGTTGGTGTTGATGAAGGCATTGACGGATTGGTTCACATCTCTGATCTGTCATGGACTAAGCGCATCAAGCATCCTTCTGAAGTATACAAGAAGGGTGATCTTGTTAAAGCTGTTGTTCTTAACATCGATCGTGAAAACGAGCGTTTCTCCTTGGGTCTGAAACAACTTAATTCTGATCCATGGGAAACTGTACCAACTCGTTATGCCCGCGGTACTATCGTGAGTGGTAACGTAACATCTGTTACCGATTTCGGTATCTTCATTGAACTTGAAGAGGGTATTGAAGGTCTGATTCACGTTTCTGAACTGAGCAAGGAAAAGATTGATAATCCTAAAGAATTTGCTCAGGTTGGTTCTGCTCTTGAAGCAGCTGTTCTGCAGGTTGATACCGTCGAGCGTAAAATTGCTCTGTCGATTAAAAACCTTGATGAGCAGAAGGAAAAAGCTGAAGTTAACGAGTTTATGGGTGCTCAGAAAAATGCGACATCCAACCTCGGTGCTTTGCTTCAAGGTGCTATGGATCGTAAATCTGACGATTAATAGGACAAATGATCAGGAAAAGGACTCCAGGTATCCTGGGGTCCTTTTTTCGTTGGTATAACATGAAAAAACGTCCCTTTTTAATGGCCTCTCTCGTAGTCGGTGGTCTCTTCCTGTTTTTTCTTCTGGTGATTATTACCGCTGGTTTATTTCCATTTAGAAGCATGTCTGTATCTGTTGGAAATAAAATTGCTGTGCTTGAAGTAGAAGGGCCCATCACTGATTCTCTGGGAATTATTGAGCAGATTAAAGAATATCGTAATGCGAGTTCGATTAAATCTGTGATTATGCGTATTGATTCCCCTGGTGGTGGAGTAGGGCCATCTCAGGAAATTTATGCCGAGCTGAAGAAATTGGCCGCGCAGAAACCTTTAATTGTTTCTATGGGTGCTGTTGCTGCTTCAGGTGGGTATTACCTCGCTGTTGCCGGGGATAAAATATTTGCCAATCCTGGAACGATCACCGGGAGTATCGGTGTGATCATGTCGTTTCCTAATTACCGCGACTTAATGGATAATGTCGGGATAAAAATGGAAACGGTTAAGAGTGGCCAATTTAAAGATACTGGGTCGTCGTCAGGACGCTTTTCTGAAGAGGATCGGTTTCTATTGCAAGGGCTGATTGATGATGTTCATCAACAGTTTGTGACCACTATCAGTAAAGAACGAAATCTGCCGATTGAACGTCTGCAACCCTATGTTGATGGCCGCATCATGACCGGCCAGCAAGCTAAAGAGTATGGCTTGATAGATGAACTCGGGACGTTTTACGACGCTGTCGCTTATGCTGGTCAGCTTTCAGGTTTAGGGACGGATCCAGACCTTCTATATCCAGAACCCGAACCAACCAATTTTTTTGATCGTTACCTTCAGAGTGCTTTGTCTAAGTATCTTGGAGTTGAAGGTTCAGCAGGGCAGATAAATGGTCCTGCATATTTTTGGAACGGTCAATAAGGCTACAAATATTATTGAATCAGGGAAGGTAAAAATGACGAAAAGTGAATTGATTGAGCGTCTATCTGATGATCATGAGTTGTTGAACAAGAAAGATGCAGAAGCTGTAATTAATCTGATTTTTGGTGGTATTGGTGATGCTCTTGCTGGTGGAGATAGAGTTGAGATTCGTGGTTTTGGTTCTTTTTCTGTACGAGAACGCGAAGCCAGAGAAGCCAGGAATCCTAAAAGTGGTCAATTAGTAAAAATACCGTCAAGAAAAACACCATTTTTCAAAACGGGTAAAGAACTGCGTGAAAGAGTTGACGAAGAATAATAAACGTCATTGAATATGAAAAAGGCCCTGAATTAATTCAGGGCCTTTTTAGTAAGTTCTCCGGGATGTCGGGTGATTCCGTACAAATGACCTGATACTAACTTTAGTCTGTGGAAATAACTTTAGGCGTCCCACTCAGAGGCAGGCTGGCTCACCATTATTTCACACAACGACAGGCCGAATTTTAAATGTTGGTCAAGGGACCAGAATCAATCCAAACACCCCAGAAACTCTGGATTCAAATGATGTTTTATAGTACCAAAAATTTCTTTCTTGTCAAGAAAAACCATTAACCCCGTTCATATATGTGTTTAGCTAACCAATAAAAGGTAAAAAATGAGTAAAAAGTGGTCGGTTTTCCGCTTTAAAGTAAAGCAAGAGCAATCCGCACAACGGCTTGATCTTGTTATGTCGGAATCAGTAGACGAGTTATCGAGATCTAAGAGTAAGAAGATTATCGATCTTGGTGGTGTCCATATTAATGGCAGGCGGGTTCGAAATTGCTCTGCACCACTAGTGGCTAACGATCTTGTCGAGATATATCTGGATCATCAAGCTTTAGATCCTTTTCGTCTGACCTCTGAAAATATAATCTACCAAGATAAATATTTGGTTGTTATTAATAAGCCTGCTCAGGTGGATACTCAACCGACTCATGCCCGCTTTAAGGGAACGCTTTATGAAGCAGTTCGCTGGTATTTGCAAACGCCATTTAATAAACATCAAAAAGACAACATTGGTATGGTGCAAAGGCTTGATCGGGGGACTTCCGGGCTTATTACTTTTAGCCTTCATCCGCGTGCTCATAAGGCTATGACGGAGTCGTTTGTTACTCATTCAATAGAAAAAAAGTATTTAGCTCTAGTATCGGGGAATCCTGATAAGGATAACGCAGAAATAAGGTCATTGCTTGCTCGATCGAGATATGAGAATAAAGTTAAATCTGTAGCTAAGGGTGGTAAAGAGGCTATTACTCAGTATAAGGTTATTGAACGCTTTAGTGACTGTTGTTTGGTTGAGGTCACTATTCTTACCGGACGATCACATCAAATTCGTGTTCATATGTCCGAAAGTGGTTTTCCTCTTATTGGTGATACCCTTTACGGTGGCCCGGCCTCCATTGGATCGATTCACGTTGAGCGTCCCTTATTGCATGCGTATCAACTGAAATTTGACCATCCTGTAACGCGGGAGCAATTATTTTTTGAGGCTCCTGTTTCGGTTGATATTGAATCTTTACTCAATTTTTTGAGGGATTTGTCACTATGAACTATCCACAAATTGATCCGGTTATTTTCCAAATTGGTCCACTCGCCGTACGCTGGTATGGCATGATGTACTTGTTGGGTTTTATTGGTGGTTATTTTGTTATGAATCACATTTGCAAAAAACGCCAGTTGCCTTTGGATTCTGATACTATTTCTGACCTTCTTTTTTACGGAGTGCTAGGTGTTGTTCTCGGTGGTCGCTTTGGTTATACCCTCATTTATAACTTTAACTACTATATCAGGCACCCTTTAGAAATTTTTTATGTGTGGGAAGGCGGAATGAGTTTTCACGGTGGCACTATTGGTGTGGTCATCGCTCTTTTTATATTTGGTTGGCGTAAAAAACTACCGTTCTTGCTTATTGCCGATGTTGTTGTTGCTGCTGTACCGGTAGGTCTTGGGTTAGGACGTATCGGTAATTTTATTAATGGCGAGCTTTGGGGGAGGGTGACTGATGTCCCTTGGGGGATAATATTTCCTGGCGCCGGACCTTCCCCACGACATCCTAGTCAGTTATATGAAGCTGCTTTAGAGGGATTAGTATTATTTTTTATTATCTATTTCCTTCATAGTCTGCATGTTAAGCGCGGTGTTCCTGCCTTTAGCTTTCTTGTTTGTTACGGTATTTTTCGTTTTTTCGTGGAATTTTTTCGCCAGCCTGATGTTCAGTTGGGTTTTCTTTGGGGTGGTGCAACGATGGGGCAGTTATTGTCCATACCGATGATTGTTATAGGTATTGCCGCTTTGATTATTGTTTCTAAAAGGAATATAGCATGAGTGTGAAAGCCATTATATTTGACTGTGATGGTGTTATGTTTGAGAGTCGGAACGCCAATTTAGCTTTTTACAATAAGGTATTAGTTAAGTATGGTTATCCTCCCGTCTCTCTTGATCAGAAAGAACGCGCCCATTTATGTCACACTGCCAGTACTCCAGTTGTTCTGGAAGGACTGATAGAGAAAGATATCTTGCCGCAGGCTCGTAAATACGCTGCGAGCCTGGACTATGGCCAATTTATCCCTGATATGATACCTGAGCCTCATTTGGCAACGGTTCTTGATTCTTTGTCCAGACGTTTTCCTGTAGGTATCGCAACTAATCGGGGGAGTAGTATCGGTCAAATTCTGGATCATTTTTCACTACGGACGTTTTTTACTGCAGTCGTTACCAGTCATGATGTTGAGCGTCCTAAGCCTGCTCCGGATATGTTGTTTCTGGCCGCTGAAAAATTAAAACAAAAGCCTGAAGACTGCTTATTCATAGGTGATTCAGAATTAGATCGAATGGCGGCAACGGAGGCAGGTATGAACTTTATCGGGTATGGAGAGAAGTCTGGCGGGAGAAAAACTATTAAAAATCATTTGCAGCTGTTGGATTACTTCCCAGTTGAAAAGGTGATTTGACAGGCCCTCAGAACTTTTTAATCATGGTTAGTACGTTGGAATCACCTTCGCGACTATGTTCGACATGATCCATAAGTTTGATGATTAATTGAAGGCCACGGCCTCCTTCAGCAAAGTCTTCTACTGCTGCTTCATCAAGTAGTTTTTTATCAAAACCCAGCCCCTGATCATAAACTCGAATAATAAGGTCATGATCAGAGGCTGACATATTAATGTGAACTGATTTGTCCGGATCGGAATTGTTCCCGTGAAAGATGGCATTTGCTGCTGCCTCTGTTAATACCAGATTGAGATGGTAAGCTAAATCGCGTTTACTGCCTTCATACCCGCGTAACGAGTAGGCAAGTCCTTCTGCAATCCGTCCTATCATCCCTAGATGTTTGGTATCATTGGGAATAGTAATGTTGACTTCGACCCGGCTATTCATAATTCCAATTAACCTGTAAAACTTTCCTGTGCTTCTTCGGCAGAATTATAAATTTCGAAAACGCGGTGCAGGCGTGTCAGTTCAAACATAGAACGAACTTGTGGTTGAAGGCAGCAGAGCTTAAGGCTGCCATCTCTGGCACTGGCATTTTTAAAGCCGGAGACAAGGGCGCCAAGTCCTGATGAATCGATAAAGCGCACTGCGCTTAGGTCGATAATAAGATTGGCTTTTCCCTCATCAAAAAGCTGCAGCATCTGCTCTTTCAGATCGCCGCTGTTGTGGGCATCCATTCTTTCTTCCTCAACATTAATACGTACGAGGTTGCCCTGCTCGGTTATGTTCAATTGCATGTTTACTCCCTTCATTGTGACCTGTGCTTACTTGTTTAGAGGTTAGGATTATACACTACTTTTAAGATAATGGTTATATTAATGTTTTATCTCTTATATGTAAGTTTTGTTATTTGTAATTGTTAATTTATTACCTTCATAACGACCATGGTGATATCATCATTAAAGTGTCGGACTCCCGTAAAAATTCTAACCTGATTCATGATGTGGTCGATTAATTCTTGAGGAGCCATATCAATGGATTCTTCAAGTAGGTTAATAAGTCTGTTTAGTCCAAAAAATTCATGATTGTGGTTTTCTGCTTCGACAATTCCATCAGTGTAGAGGAAAACAACATCCCCCTTGTTAAGAGTGGTGACTTTCTGCTCAAAGGTAACATCTTTCTTGATCCCGAAAATGAGCCCTTCAGCGTCGAGAGTCTCTATGTTTCCAGTTTGTTTGCGCCAAATCAACGGGGAGTTATGGCCAGCATTGCTGTAGGTCAATGTTTTATGTTTAGGGTTGTACTGCAGGTAAAACATGGTGACAAACAAGTCGGAACGATCAAGGTCTTTAAGGAAATAATCGTTCAGAGAAACAAGCATGTCCGCAGGTTGTTCGATGTCGTTTAGCTTGGCATGAATAAAGGTTCTGGTTTCTGCCATAATTAAGGCAGAACCGATGTTATGTCCAGAAACATCTGCGATAACGAGGTCATAAATATCTTGAGGCCTTTTTATGAAATCGTAATAGTCCCCACCAACTTGATGAGCGGGCACACAGAGGCCGGCAATAGAAATATCTTGCAGATTTTTGAAATCAGTTGGCAATAGGCCAATCTGTATTTCTTTTGCTATTTGCATCTCGCGTTCTTGTTCTCTCACCCTCAGAACTTCTTGAAGTTGTTGGTCGTTGCGCCAGGCAATAGCAACCTGACGGGCTAGGTTCTCGAATAGGGCAATAAATTCTTGAGTGAAAATTCCTTTCGCGGTACGGGAAAAGGCTGACATAACACCGATAGGTTGTCCTTCTAGTGTAATCGGGGTGTGAGCCAGGCAGGTGATATTTTCACGTTTCAGAATACGTGCTGAGATCGGTTTGTCGAGATATTCAGTATCGTTAATCACAATAGTTGCGTTTGAAACAAATGATTGCCCAATATACGTTTCCATATTGAGATTTCGTTCCGATTCTCCGAAGTGATCAGAAGATTGCCCGACCAGGCTTTTAACATAAAGGCTGTCACTTTCAGGATCATGAACTCGAATAACACATAAGTCGAAGCGGAATTGAACAGCGAGTAATTCAAGGATATTGTCGAGTGATTCCTGTAAATCCTCACCTCGGGAAACAATTTGAGCAGCATCATACAAAACACTGAGCTGTTCACGACTAGCTGCGTGGCTTATTGTAACGGTACCGAAAATGTCAAATACATCTTCCATTTCACTGCCACGTGCAGAGAGGTAGTTTTCGATAATAATACGTGCAGGAGCAGCACCTACATATCCAGCAAGAGTTCGCTCAGTAAAGCTTTTCAGGCGTGGAATCTCATGGTCGGGCAGGGCTCCCCTGGCGTCAATTTCTTGTTGTGAAAGGAAATCGCTTATGGCGGATTGGGCAGGTTTTTCGCCAATAAATTTGGACATCAATTCGACAAATTCAATAACTGTTGGTGCCTTGCTAATACGTTGTAAAGATCCAGAAAATGGCTGTATCTCTGCGGAGATATCCACAAATTGGTGCGCTTGAGCTGCTTCTGATTCACTCGCCTTGATAAAGAAGGATAAGGTTAAAAATGCTCCCAGATTTATGAGCATGCTCCAGAATAACGAATGGGTATAAATATCAAAACCATCTAAGCCGAAAAGTTCTAATGGTTTAAGTACTGATATTCCGAAGGGTCCGCGTTGCAGTAAATCTGAGCTTATCCAGCCTGATCTGACAAAGGATGGTATCAGCAAGGTATAAAACCAGACAAAGGCACCACAGCTTATTCCCGCAATAGCTGCCTTACAATTGGCACGCTGCCAGTAAAGCCCGCCAATTATCGCTGGTGCAAATTGAGTCGCGGCAATAAAAGAAATCAGCCCGATATTTACTAATGCATAAGAATCGCCAATAACCCTAAAATAAAAATAACCAAGGAAGATGACCCCAAGAATAACCACACGTTTAAGATTTATGAGTATTCCTGACAAATCCTGAACCTGGATATTGATTTTCAGGATAATTGGCATGATCAAGTGGTTCAGGATCATGGTTGCTATCGCAACGGCACTGACCATAACCATACCTGCAGAGGCAGAAAGACCACCAATAAACGCTAACAGTGCAAGCCAGGGATGGCCATTTGTTAATGGCAGAGTCAGGACAAAATAATCTGCTTGAGAAGTGTCACCACCATTTAAAATTAACCCGCCAAGGGCAATGGGCAGCACAAACAGATTAATCAAAAACATGTAAGCGGGAAAACGCCACATGGCTTGTTTAATGTGTCGAGGATCAGCGTTTTCGGTAACCATAATATGGAACTGGCGGGGGAGAAACATGATTGCCATCATTGATAAAACAATCAAGGTGAACCATTTAGTATATGGTGTTTGCTCTGTCCCAAGGTCAAATAACGCACTACGCTCAGGAAAATGTTCGAAGAACTGTTGAAATATGTCGCCGAAACCATCGAATAAGCCATAGGTAACAAAGAATCCCACGGCTAAAAAAGCGATAAGTTTAATAAGCGATTCAAACGCTACGGCAACGACGAGTCCTTCGTGGCGTTCAGAAGAGTCAAGATGCCGGGCGCCAAAAAGAATGGCAAATAATGCAAGTAGCAAAGTGACAAAGAATGGTGTGTCAAAGGTTTGTGGTAAGTTTTGAGCGTAGTCTGATATTTGGGGATAGCTGGACGTCAATGGCTGTGAGAGTAATGCCAAGGTTCTGGCAATTGCTTTTAACTGTAATGCGATATAAGGTGTTATTCCAAAAACAGTAAATATCGTTACGATTGCACCGAGAAGTGCAGAGCGATCATAACGGCTCGAAATAAAGTCGGCTATGCTGGTAATGTTTTGCTTATTGCTGATATAAATCATCTTGCGCAATAAGAACCACCAGGTAAAAGCGATCAACGTGGGTCCCAGGTAGATCGGGAGAAATTCAAGCCCTCCTGTTGCTGCGCGGCCAACGCTACCGTAGTATGTCCAGCTGGTACAGTAAACGGCTATTGATAGTGAATAGATGTGCGAGTGCTTAAGAAGGCTTCTGCCTGTTTTTCGACGGTGGTCGGCATAGTAGGCAATAACAAATAGCAGCACGAAATATGCGACCGAAACGATCAGCACAATCGACGCAGGAAACAGGGTTGAGGAAACCTCAGGCGCAGTCATAGTCAGTCTCCGTCCGAATCCTGGTTATCTGCTTGACCACGTGGTTTCTTCCCCATTTGATGCACAAAAAGCCAGATAACTATAATCGATATTGGCCAGCCAATAAAGAAGTACAGAACCAGACCAGGAATGCCGAACAGGGTGCGACTGTGGTTAAAAATATGAATGAAGGGAAAGTTAATCATTATAAGGCCAAGGATGACACAAAGTACCCAGGCTTCCTTGATCGGATTTTCGTGTGGGTCATGCATCCGTTAGCCTCATAGTATAAACGAAACCTAACATAATATTTGTGCCGTCCTGTTTAGCAGGTGCGGGTGTAAATCTGCAGCCATTACAAGGTGATTGATGTATATAATGACTTAATTCTACCATAATAAATCAAATATAAAGTAAAGGACAATGTCTTAACAGTGTTACCCTCGATTCCTTAAAAGGCTTGCTAGTAAGTCTTCTTGGGTCGATCGATGGACAGGGTAATCTCCGTTGCGTTAAAATTCAATCATATTTATGTTTTTTTGTAGGATATTTCATTGCATAATAGCTGTTTAATGAAGTTATAAATTCTGATGTTCCTCATCTTGACTTTTGGAATGTCAATTGTCGATTTTTCTCTCTTTTCTTCCTGCTAGGGCTTTTCGGATGTTTAACGCAATCCAGCGGTTTCAATCTTTTAAATTAAGGTCTGTTGGGGCTTTGATGTTTGCTGGGGCATATCTTCTGTTGGGTGGGTGCTCTGGTCTGAGACCTTCACAGGCTCCGCAGTTGCCCCCATCCGTGTCAGAGTATCAATCGGAGGTATCTGACTCTGAAGCTAAAGCCATGTATGCATATGGGCAATTTCGCTTGTATGCCGCTGAAGAACGTTGGCACGACGCTCTTGCTGCATTAGAGCGTGCTGCACTTTTTGATCCTGACTCGTTATACCTGAAGTTAATGTTGGCAAAAACCTATTTATTTCAGAAGATGACAGGTGATGCTGCTATTGTTCTTGATGAGATGATAGAAAAAGATCCTACTCATATTGAAGCTCTTCAGCTAAGAGGTGATCTGGCAAGTTTTGAAAAAGATTTTAAAGGAGCCAAAAAGTATTATAGGCAAGCCCTAACGCATGGCGCTAAAGATCATGATATCAATTTACGATTAGCTATTGTCTTATCACGTTTGAATGAAAAAAAGCAGGCCGCTGAGATTCTGGAAACGTTTCTTGAAGATGCTCCTGACTCGGAAGTGGCGCGTTTGGCATTAGCGCGGATATATAATGACCTTGGCCTAACAGTCAGGGCACAGATCGAATTTACCGAAATTCTGAAACAAAATCCAAATCAGATACAAGCCGCACTTGGTTACGGTGTTATTCTGGAGGCTATTGACCCTGAAAATGCCTTAACGTTTTACCTAGATTTTTTGCGTAATAACCCGCAAGCAACGATGATCATGCAACGTCTGGTTGAATACTATATTGCTCGGGAACAATTTGAGGCTGCGCTGTCTCAATTACAAGAAATACGCTGGGAACACCCTGAAAATACACGCGTTAGCGGGCAAATTGGTCTGTTGCAATTAGAACTTAAAAACTGGACTTCGGCAGAGAAAGAGTTTCGGCTTCTGCTTTCGCACGGGGACCAGCTCGATCGTAATCATTATTACCTGGCTCTAGCTTTAATAGGGCAAGGGGAGGAGGATGGTGCGGTTAATGAGTTGAAGGCTGTAGCTGCTTCTAGCGAATTTTATAAATTAGCCAGATTGCAGCTTGCTTACCTGTATAACGAGCGAGGGGATATCGAGAAAGCGCTTGCTGCTTTAACAGAAAATCGCGATGCAAGTTCTTATGATACCGACACTTTCTATTTCATTATTGCATTACTCGGAGACAATCAGAGATTAGGAGATGCCTTAACGTATGCACAAAAAGCTATTGATGCATACCCCGAGGAAGCCCGCCTGTGGTATCAGTTAGGAGTTCTCTATGAAAGAATGGGGAACCATGATAAGGCCTTACAAACCATGGAACAGGTTTTAACTGTTGATGAAAATCATGCCGATGCTCTTAATTTTCTCGCATACCAAATGGCTGTCTCCGGACAAGATCTTAATCTCGCTTTGCTGAGAGCCAAACGTGCCCTTCAGAATAAAAATAGCGGATATATTATTGATACCTTAGGGTGGGTTTATTATAAACTTGAGCGCTACGATGAAAGTCGGATTCAATTGGAAGAAGCCGCACGTTTACATCCTGATGATCCTGTCATTACTGAGCATCTTGGTGATTTGTATGTCGCTATGGAGCTTTGGGATAAGGCTGTAATGGTTTACCGTAGAGTTCTTGCTCTTGATAATGATGCCTTGGGAGTTGCTGAAAAATTGCGTCAGGCGGAGAATCGTAAATGAAACGTTTGTTATCGTATTTTATTATAATATTGCTGCTTTCCGGATGTGTTCAAAAGGTTCGGACAGTGTGGACTGATGTTCCTTCAGCTGAATCTTTACTTTCCCATATGGAAACTCTTCCGTTAGAGCGAAATAGTCTCGATACTGAGGCAAAGGTGTCTTTAACAGTCAATGGAAAGTATTACTCGACCCAACAATTTATTTTAGTGCAAAAACCAGAACAGCTGCGTAGTGATATATTGACTGGCTTTGGCCAGCTTATCATGCAAGTTTCAGTCAATCGTAATGAGCTTAGCGCTTTCATGAATGATACTGTGCCGGGACGCTTTTACCACGGTCCAGCGAGCCCGGAAAACATCGCCCGGTTTGTGCGTATTCCATTGCAGCTTAAAGATCTTATTAGTTTTTTGCTCCAGACACCACCAGTTATCGTCCATAACTCGGCCTCAGTCACTGTTCAAGGCGATATGCTTTTGATGACGTTAAATCGTGATTCCCAAAAGCAGGAGATTGTATTCGATTCTCAGCTACGTGTGTGCACCGTTCGTTATTTTCTGACCGAGGATGTCCAACTGCAGGTTGATTACGATCGTTTTGACAGTGGTGGCGATTTCCCACACCGGGTAAAGATTAATTTGCCCGAACACAAACTTGCTGTCACTGTTGCTATGGAAGAACCGTTACTAAATACAGCTGTTTCTGAGGATAAGTTCAGCTTAACTGCTCCTGAAGGGGCGCTCATAGAATCTTTATGATTTGGATGACAATGAAAAATAATTGTTTCATGCCATGTTATCGTTTTGTCCTGTTGTTGCTATTGGGATTTATGATCAGTGGTTGTCATCAGGATGACTCGACCTCACTCCCGGGTGTAGAAGGGGAGGGAGCCGTTGCTTTTGGTGACACCTTTATTGAGGCGTCTATCGGTGATGCCAATACTTTACTTCCGGTACTTGCCTCTGATTCTGCTTCCAGTAGTGTCAATGGACTCGTTTATAATGGTTTGATCAGATATAATAAAGATTTGTCTCTCGAAGGGGAGCTCGCTGAGTCCTGGGAGGTTTCCGACGATAATCTGACCATTATTTTTCATCTGCGTAAAAACGTCCTATGGCATGATGGCACCCCTTTCACTTCTGCAGATGTGCAATTTAATTATGAGCTTTATATCGATCCAGCCACACCAACAGCTTATGCGGAGTCTTTTCGTCAGGTAAAAAATGTCGAAACGCCTGATCCTTATACTTTTATTGTTCATTACGATAAGCCCTATGCCCCGGCTTTAGTAAGTTGGGCCATGCCGGTACACCCTAAGCATCTGCTTGATGGAAAGGATGTGACCAAAAGCCCTTTAGCTCGAAAGCCGATCGGTACTGGTCCTTATCTTTTTAAGGAATGGGTCGGCGGGGAAAAAATTGTTTTAGAAGCGAATCCTGACTATTTCGAAGGCCGTCCATACATTAAACGGGTTGTTTTTCGTGTGATTCCCGATATTTCGACTCAGTTTCTTGAACTTCAGACAGGTAGTCTCGATTTTATGGGGTTGTCTCCATTGCAATATGATCGTCAGACAGATACACCTGCATTCAGGCGTTTATATAGCAAGTACCGTTACCTCAATTTTGGCTACACCTATCTTGGTTACAATTTAAAACGACCCTTATTTCAGGATCGTCGTTTGCGACAGGCATTGTCGTATGCCATTAATAAACAGGAAATTATTGACGGGGTGCTGCTTGGTTACGGAGTTGCTGCAACTGGTCCATATAAGCCAGATACCTGGGTGTATAATAAGAACGTTAAGCGTTATGATTATAACCCTGAGAAGGCCAAATCTTTACTTGAAGAGGCTGGTTGGCTTGACGAGGATGGTGATGGAATCCGTGAAAAAAATGGCCAGGTGTTAACTTTTACTATTGTCACCAATCAAGGGAACGATCTCAGGTCTAAGACTGGTGAAATTATTCAACAGCGGTTTCGCGATGTTGGTGTTGATGTTAAATTACGCATTGTTGAATGGGCTACTTTTTTAAAAGAATTTATTAACCCCGGGAACTTTGATGCAACTATTCTGGGTTGGTCAGGGGGGCCGGAGCCTGATCAATATAACATTTGGCATTCAAGTAAAGCAGCGCCGGGGCAATTAAATTTTATTGGGTTTAATAACTCTGAAGTTGATGACCTGCTCGAGCGGGGCCGACGGGTTTTTGATCAGAAACAACGCAAACTTTGCTACGATCGATTTCAGGAGATTCTGGCAGAAGAGCAACCATACACATTCCTGTACATCGGTGAAGCTTTACCTGCAGTCTCTAAGCGTTTTCGCGGTATTACTCCTGCTGCAGCCGGAATTCGCTATAATTTCATTCAATGGTATGTTCCTGAAGCTGAACAAAAGTATGCCAGGTAATCACTATGCTTATTTATATTGCTAAACGATTGGTTTTGTTGATCCCCCTGTTGATAGGGATTACTCTCATCTCTTTTGTGGTTATTCATCTTGCGCCGGGGGAACCAACGGATATTCAGACTCAGCTAAATCCTCAGGCTAGTTCTGAGTTACAGGACCGCTTGCGGGTTCAATATGGCTTGGATAAACCACTATATGTGCAATATGGCACTTGGTTAGGGCGCCTGTTACAGCTTGATTTTGGTCGTTCGTTTGCAACTGACCGTAGGCCTGTCCTCGATAAAGTGATCGAACGGTTACCGGTCACTATATTGCTTAATTTCTTAAGCATTTTAGTTATATTGGTGATCTCTATCCCCCTGGGGATTATGTCTGCAGTGCGACGAAACAGCGGATTTGACCGGGCGACTACTGTCCTTGTCTTTACTGGTTTTGCCATGCCTTCGTTTTGGCTCGCTTTGTTGATGATGGACTGGTGCGGTGTCAGGCTTGGTTGGTTGCCCGTGTCCGGATTGAAATCTCTGGGCTATGAATATCTTGGGTTTGGTGCCCAGATCATTGACCGGGTTAGTCATCTGATTTTACCGGTTTTTATTTCCGCCATTGGTGGCGTCGCAGGTTTTTCCCGTTATATGCGTTCAAATATGCTCGAAGTGATCAGGCAAGATTATATTTTAACGGCACGAGCAAAAGGGCTTTCTGAGCGCACTGTCATTTATAAACACGCCTTACGCAATGCATTGTTACCAGTTATTACCATTCTTGGCTTGTCCATTCCTGGTTTGATCGGTGGCAGCGTTATTTTTGAAACTATTTTTGCGATTCCTGGTATGGGAAAGCTTTTTTATGATGGTGTTATGATGAGGGATTATCCTCTTATTATGGGCATTTTGGTTATGGGGGCCATTTTAACATTACTTGGTAATTTATTGGCCGATATCTGTTACGCTTTAGCTGACCCACGCATTCGGCAGGGAGAACAGGAACAAACGTCATGAATGATAACGAGGTAGCTTTATGCAATTAAATGCTAATCGTCTGGGAGAAATGCTATTAGAAGCTGGTTTGATTGATCAGTTTCAGCTTGAATCTGCTTTGTCATTACAACGAAACCTTGGGGGGCAAATAGGCAGTGCTCTGGTTAAGCTTGGTTATATTCCAGAACAGACTATCTTGGAATATTTAGAGATTCAGGAAAAATATGCCCGAATTCCACTAGCGGATATCTCCTTGTCTGAAGATATTAAGCAGCTGTTATCTTTTGATAAAATGTTGGAATTAATTGTTATCCCTATTGAGCTTAATATGGTGAACAGTGAAAAAACGCTTCGGGTAGCTATGACAGATCCGACCAGTGTGGATATTGTCGATATGCTTCAATTTATTACCGGGTGCCGCATTCTTCCTGTTGTTGCGACTGAAGAGGAGATCTTAACTGCTATACGTAGAAATATGCCGAGTCAGGCTCCTCCTCAGCCGGTAACTGATTTTGGTGGTGGTGATTATGATACGGTCGATTTTGGCAATATTGGTAACGATGATCCCAGGGTGGACAGGCTTCTTCAGGTGTTGGAGCAAAAAGGCATTTTGAGTCCTTACGATGTTAATAAAATAAAGTTGGGTTAGGGTTTGACGGTAATGCAAAGTAGTTTTGTAAGGGACATCATTTGGATGCGTTTAAAACGCAATAAAATGGCCATGGCTGGTGCTTTTATCGTTTTATTGATGTTTGTTATGGCCGCCTTGGCATCAGTTGTTTCTGGAGATCCTGCTGCTATTAATATTAAAGATAGTTTGTTGCCACCCAGCTGGCACTATCCTTTAGGTACTGATGATTTAGGACGTGATGTCTTTTTACGGATGCTTTATGGCGCACGAATTTCCCTGCTAGTCGGTTTTATTGCTGTTGGGATCTCTACTTTGATCGGGATCATTCTCGGAGCTATAGCTGGGTTTTATGGCGGCTGGATTGATACCCTTTTGATGCGTTTTGTGGATATCATGCTGTGTTTTCCAACTTTTTTTCTTATCCTCGCGGTCATTGCCTTTTTAGACCCGTCTATCTGGAACATTATGATCGTTATCGGTCTTACGAGCTGGATGGGTGTTGCGCGGCTTGTTCGCGCTGAATTTCTTAGTTTAAGGCAACGGGACTTTGTGCTTGCTGCCAGAGCTCTTGGGGCTTCAGACGGTCGCCTTATATTTGTTCATATTTTACCCAATGCATTATCTCCGGTTCTTGTTTCTGCCACACTTGGTATTGCCGGAGCAATTCTTACCGAGAGTGCTCTGTCGTTTCTTGGTATTGGTGTGCAGCCTCCTACTCCGTCGTGGGGAAATATGCTGATCGTTGGTAAGCAAACCTTAGGCAGTGCCTGGTGGTTATCACTTTTTCCCGGGCTGGCTATTCTGATTACTGTTTTAGGTTATAATCTTTTAGGAGAGGGGATTCGAGATGCTTTGGATCCTAGATTGAGAGAATAATTTCGTGAAAAAATCGTTAGATAGATTTTGGCAACAGCGCTTTACTGCTCTTATTAATGGTGACTATGCGACCGTTTATCGTAGTTATCATCAATCCGCTCCCTTTCGAGATAATTTCTCATGTGCGCGTGAGTATGTTTTGTTTGCACAGGCCCAACTTGGGGCAATCGAGGTTAAAGACTGGCAATTTGTTGATTTTCGTACTGTAGGTGATGATCAGGTGGAGTGTATTATTTCCATGCAATTGTCATGCGACGGCATTGATCAATATTTTTATGAGCTTGCACTCGTCTGTAAAAATGATAATCAGTGGTTTTACCATTCAGCCCAAAAATTATCTGCTGAAGATTATAGCGATAATCCTGACTCGATCGATTTTGTCCATTTTGATCAGGTCGTGCAGAAAATAAGGCTCTAGTAATGCCAGAACTTCCTGAAGTCGAAACTGTTCTTCGCGGTATTTCTCCGCACATTACCGGCAAACAGATTTTGGAGGTCATTTTTCGGGCTCCGAAACTGCGTTTACCTTTAGATCCTTCTGTTCCTGCTCAATTAACTGGATTCACTGTTGTTGCAGTCACCCGTCGGGCTAAATATCTGTTACTTCACTTAGATCAGGGCGGTGTTCTTATTCACCTTGGGATGACTGGCGTTTTAAGAATCGTTGCTGCTGGTGAGACTGAGAATAAGCATGATCATGTTGATATGATTTTTACCGACGGAACCTGCCTGCGTTTTACTGATCCGCGCAAGTTCGGTATTTTTGTCTACTCAGAACAATCGTTGCTGCAACATAAGTTATTGCAGAAGTTGGGTCCAGAGCCTCTGAGTGAAGAATTTAATGCGAACTATCTATATGAGAAATCCCGGCACAAGCGTGTCGCTGTTAAGTCAATGATAATGGATCAAGCTATTGTCGTCGGGGTGGGTAATATTTATGCTAACGAAGCATTATTTCACAGTAAAATTTTACCCTCCAGGGCTGCAGGGAATATCAGTCTCAAACGTTATGCTGATCTTGTCCGTGCAATTAAGAAGGTCCTTGAAAAGTCGATCGCAGCCGGTGGAACGACTATAAGTGACTTTAAGCAAAGTGATGGAAAACCTGGTTATTTTGCCCAGCAACTCGATGTTTATGGGCGGGGAGGGGAACCTTGCCTTACCTGTGGGCAGGATCTGGAAGTCAAGCGCATTGGTCAGCGGTCCACTTTTTATTGCCCGTCATGTCAACGTTAGACTGCTACGACCGCAAGTCCTATAAAGACTGATAAAAGCTTATCAGCGTCTATATTATCTCTGATTGACTATGATGTTTCGGTCATGCTAGGTCGACCCGTTTTATTGTTAATAGGGACACCTGCATCAGATTACCTTTTGTGCCTTGACGAAACAGGTTCTCAGGGGTTATCGTGCGACACCAAATTACCTATAAGGATCAGAATAATGGAAGAACTAAACGAATTGCTGCAACAGCGGCGTGCAAAATTAGATAGTTATACTGAAGCTGGTGTTAATCCTTTTGCAAATGATTTTAAAGTAACCAGCAATGCAAGTAAAATTCTTGCTGCTCATGCTGAAGAAGATAAAGAAGTTTTAGAAAACGGTAGTGCTCAGTATCGTATTGCTGGACGTATAATGGCTCGGCGTGATTTTGGCAAAGCTGCATTCCTTCAACTTCAGGATGGCAGTGGCCGGATTCAGGTTTATGTCGCTAAAAATCAAGTTGGTGACGAATCTTTTGAACTTTTTAAAAAGTTTGATATTGGTGATATTGTAGGTATTGCTGGTGGTCCTTTTCGTACTAAAACCAATGAGCTTTCTTTAAGGGCTGAGGAAATTCAACTCTTAACCAAGTCGTTACTGCCCTTGCCGGAAAAATGGCATGGGTTAACTGATGTTGAGACCCGTTACCGTCAACGCTACCTGGATCTGATTGTTAACCCTGAAGTCCGTGATGTCTTCCGTAAGCGGAGTCGGATAGTTAATCTGATTCGTGAACATATGATGAGTAACGACTATCTTGAAGTTGAAACACCAATGCTGCAACCCGTAGCCGGTGGAGCTACTGCGAGACCATTTATCACTCATCACAATACGCTCAAGATGGATCTCTTTTTACGGATTGCCCCTGAGCTCTACCTGAAGAGACTTGTTGTTGGCGGTTTCGATCGTGTGTTTGAAATCAATCGTAGTTTCAGGAATGAAGGAATTTCTATTCGTCATAATCCCGAATTTACGATGATGGAATTTTATTGTGCCTATGCCACTTACCATGACCTGATGGATTATACCGAAACCATGATAAGTGATATTGCCAATAAGGTATGTGGCAGTATGGTTATTCCCTATGGCGATAAAGATGTTGATCTTACTCCACCATGGGAACGTTTAACTATGAGAGAGGCTATTGTCAAATATGGCGATATCAGTCTCGAAGCATTAGAAGATCATGGACAGTGTCTAAATTATGCAAAAAGCATTGGTCTTGATCTTGATTCAACCATCGGGCATGGAAAATTGTTGACCGAGCTGTTTGAGGAAGTTGCCGAACCAAAACTGTGGCAACCAACTTTTATTACTGAATACCCTACTGAAGTATCTCCTTTGTCGCGTAAAAACGATGCGAATCCTGATATTGTTGATCGTTTTGAACTCTTTATTGTCGGGCGCGAACTAGCTAATGCTTTTTCTGAATTAAATAATCCGCTCGATCAAAAAGAGCGTTTTTTAAAGCAGCTTGAGGAAAAAGCAAAAGGGGATGATGAAGCTCATGAGATGGATGAAGACTACATCCGTGCTCTTGAATATGGTTTGGCACCAACTGCTGGTGAGGGTATCGGGATTGACCGTCTTGTTATGTTGTTGACCAATTCCGCATCGATCAGGGACGTTATTCTGTTCCCGCAAATGCGCCCTGAGATTTCCTAAAAAAATACGAAATGGATTCGAATGTCTTTTGAATGGTTTGTCAGCTTCCGCTATTTACGTGCTAAGCGGAAGCAGACCTTCATTTCTGTCATATCTTTTATTTCGGTTGCTGGAGTTACCCTCGGGGTCGCCGCTCTGATTCTGGTGTTGGCGGTTATGACTGGTTTTACCGATGGCGTCCGTCAGCAGATTCTCGGTAACGTTCCCCACGTTCTGGTACAGAGCTTTGGTGACGGGATAGAAGATGCTAATGAGATAATTTCCGTAGCAAAAAATACTCCTCATGTCGTTTCGGTCGCCCCCTTTGTCGCCAAAGAAGCGATGTTGCTTTCTAATGGTAATGTCGCTGCTGTCAATGTGAAAGGGGTCGCCTCAGAGCATAAGATCTTGCATCAAGAGCTCCTGACTCTTGACGATCTTCCTGCCGTCGATTTATTCAATCAAGCAGATAGCTCAATTCCTGGTATTATTATTGGTCTTGATACCGCGACAAGTTTGGGCGTGTCTATCGGCGATAACCTGAATGTTATTCCGCCTCTGTTTACCATTACTCCTTTTGGCATGATTCCTAAAATGAGGCCTTTTCGGGTTGTTGGGATTTTTCAGAAGCAGAGTAGTTTGGTTGATAGTTTTTATGCTTATATTCCTCTTTCTGTCGCCCAAACTTTTTTTGACGCAAAAGGTTTGCTCAGTGGTATTGAGATTGAGGTAGATCTGTTCGATCATGCCCCTCAGGTTGCCGATGAATTGACGGCACAGTTTGGTTTCCCATATGTGATTCGTCCCTGGCAGTCTCTTTACGGCTCATTCTTGTCTGCATTAAAGCTTGAAAAACTTGGGTTGTTTATCGTTCTGGGAATTATTGTTCTGGTTGCTGCTTTTAATATTGCGACAACTTTGATTATGGTTGTTATGGAGAAAAGTCGCGATATTGCAATCCTGCGTGCAATGGGAGCTAACGCGCGTAGTATAATGAAAATTTTTATGCTGGAGGGATTGATTATCGGGTGTTTGGGTACTGGCTTAGGAAGCTTGTTAGGAATATCTCTTGCGTATTACGCAGATCGTATCATCAAATATCTAGAGCACACTTTTCATATCCGCATTTTCGATCAGGCTGTTTACGGTATGGATCATTTCCCTGCTCAAATTATTGTTAGTGACGTTGTCTCTGTTATTGTGGTCGCGATGTTGATCTGTTTGCTTGCAACTATTTATCCCGCCTGGCGTGCATCACGAATGGATCCGGCAGAGGCTTTACGCTATGAATAAGCCCATTCTTATTCAGACCCGCGGACTAGAGAAAAAATACAAAACTCCCGAGCGGATAATACAGGTATTAAGCGGGGTTGATCTTGATATTGAACAAGGTGAACGTGTCGCTATTGTGGGAACCTCTGGCGCAGGGAAGACGACTCTTATGCACCTGCTTGGCGGCCTTGATCATCCTTCAGGTGGTGAGGTTTTGTTTGAAGGGCAAAATATTTATTCCTTACGTGGAAACGCTCTTGATACCTTTCGCAATAAAGCGATTGGTTTCGTTTTTCAATTTCACCAATTGTTACCTGAATTCAGTGCTCTTGAAAATGTTATGATGCCAATATTGATAAGCGGACAGAAGCATGCGGATGCCGCTGAAAAAGCGTCAAATGTTCTTGCTGAAGTTGGCTTAACTGATCGTTTAAAGCACAAGCCCGGAGCTCTGTCCGGTGGGGAGCAGCAGCGGGTCGCTATTGCCAGAGCTCTAGTTTTAGAGCCTAAGCTACTGTTGGCGGATGAGCCAACAGGTAATTTGGATAGTCGTACTTCCGATGAAATTATGGCACTTCTTAACCAGATACATGCCAAGCGTGGTCTTACCATGATCATTGTGACACATAATCAGGCATTGGCAAAAAGTCTTGATCGGGTGTTGCAGATTGAAGATGGGTGTTTGGTAGGGGATATTTTAAATTGATCTGATCGGTATGTTTACTTATACTTTCCGATTCTATTTTCATCTCAATGTTGAGGGCTATTCATGTTGAAACGATTGTTGCTATCCTGTCTTATGACTCTGGTTGCTGTTGCAGCCTTTGCTCAAACAATACGAGTTTCAGATATTCAAATTGAAGGAAACGAACGTATTGCTACGTCCGCAATATTGGCAGCAGTCCAATTGGATGCTGGTACTGATATTAGCATGGACGCGGTCGATTCCGCCCTTCATCGAATTTATAAAATTGGCAGTTTTGAGGATGTTAGTGCTCAATTAACAGAAGTACAAGGTGCCAAAATTGTTACTTTTGTTGTCTCTGAATTGCCGCTTGTAAGACGTGTCAATTTTAAAGGAAATGATGAACTCAAGGAGGAAAAGTTACGGCCTCTGCTAAAAATGCGTACGCCCTCTATCTTGAGTCAGAATAAAATCGATAAAAGTATTGAAGAGCTCAAAAAGGCTTATATCGAGGATGGTTATCACGCCGTAAAAATAACAACTGATGTCAAGATCGATATCAACAATGAAGCGACCCTTGATTTTATTATTGACGAGGGGGAAAAGGTTCTTATTAAAGAGTTACGTTTCGTTGGAAATACCGTCTTCGAAAAAGATGACCTGATTGATAAAATTGAAACCCGTGAAAAATGGTGGTTGTCCTGGTTAACTGGTCGTGGTGCTTACCAGGAAGACATCATGGATATTGATCTGGAACGAATCAAGGCCGCTTATCAGGATGTTGGCTATCAGGATGTGAAAGTTGCACCAGCGCAAGTTACCCTTGTAGATGATGAATATCTCGATGTTCTTATCGAGATCGATGAAGGACCACTTTATCATGTCGGAACAATCGATGTTTCTGGTGATCTTATGCGCGATAAAGATGAGCTTCTTGCTCTTTTGACTTTGAATCCAGGAGATGTTTTTAGCCGTTCAGAGTTGCGCAATAGCGTTTTAGCTTTAACTGACCTGTACGCAGATAACGGTTACGCTTACGCTAACGTTTCACCGCTTCCAAATAAAAATGTAGAAACACATATTATTGATCTCAATCTCGATATTGAACAAGGTCGGCAGATCTACGTCGAAAAAATTATTGTTCATGGCAATACTAAGACTCGTGATAAGGTCATTCGCAGGGAAATTCCTATAACTGAAGGTGAATTGTACAGTGCTTCAAAAATAAAAGCTGCGAATAGAAAAATTCGTAACCTCGGTTTTTTTGATGAAGTAAATTTGATAGATAAGCCAGGTTCTGATCCATCTCAGGCGATTTTAGATGTAAGTGTTGCAGAAAAACCTACCGGTACATTTTCTATTGGTATGGGTTATTCTTCAGTAGAAAAGGTCATTGCCCAAGGATCTATATCTCAGGACAATCTGTTCGGTTATGGAGTTAAACTGAATATTAGTGGTGCTATCAGTGACTCCTCGGTGACCTACTCATTAGGCTTGTCTGATCCTCATTTTCTCGATACCGACTGGACGGCAGGAATTGAATTATATAAATCAGAACATGAATATAGCAGCTATGATGATTATCGAACCGGAGCCGCAATTCGCGCTGGTCATCCGATCACTGAAAAGTCCAAACTGTATCTGACTTACCGCTATGAGATACAAGAAATCCTTAATATTGATGATGATGTTACGTCGCCTATTATCCTTGCCGCCGAAGGTGAATCCGTTCTTTCCTCTATTACTGCTGAATGGGCCCGGAATTCGACCAATAATTATCAGGATCCATCCCGCGGGGGTATTACCCGGTTAAGTGTTGAGTATGGTGGATTAGGGGGAGATCAAAATTTTGTTAAACCGATTCTTGATCATCGTCATTTCTTTCCTATGTTCTGGCACACGGTCTTTAGTATCCATGGGTCCATTGGGTATGTTGGTCGTACCAATGGCGAAGAAGTTCCCCTTGGCGAAAAGTTTTTTCTGGGTGGTATAAAAACTCTACGTGGTTTTGAATCTCGCGAGGTTGGGCCCCAAGATAGTACCGGGGAATATATCGGTGGTGAAAAAATGGCGTATTTCAATTTTGAGTATATTTTCCCTATCGATAGAGATTTAGGGTTAAAAGGACTTTTCTTTTATGATACCGGAAATGCCTGGCGGGATCGTGATGATTATTTTACTGATATGCGTCACAGTGCCGGTGCTGGTATTCGCTGGTTGAGTCCACTTGGTCCTTTGCGTTTTGAATGGGGGTACAATTTAGATCGATACCCTGGTGAAGCAGCATCTGTGTTTGAATTTTCAATTGGTAGAGCTTTTTAACAAAAAAAATTACAGGAGTCTGTTATGAAAAAGATCGTTTTGATTGCCGTTGCATTGTTGTTGTTAGTTACCCCGGCTTTTGCTGATATGAAAGTTGGCTATGTCGATTTACAAAAGGCACTAAATACCTGTAAAGCAGGTCAGCAGGCTAAAGGCACTATCAGTAGTCTGGTTAAAAAATATGAAGGTGAGTTTAAGGCGAAGCAACAAGAATTGCTGGAACTTAAAGGTAACCTTGAAAAACAGGCTGCTTTGCTTTCGGCTGATGCAAGAAAAGAAAAAGAACGTGAATATCAGCAAGAAGTTAAAGAGCTGCAACGTTTTCAAAAAGATGTCAAAGAAGAACTGCAGCAAAAAGACGCAGATCACACCAAGCGTATTTTAAATGAACTATTCGAGACCCTCAAGACGATCGGCGCAGAAGGAAAATACACCATGATTCTTGAAAAGAATGAAGGTGCTGTTATTTATGCTGATGAGAGTATCGATCTCACCGCTGAACTTGTTAAGAAATATGATGCCAGAAAATAGCGGATCTGAATTATGGCAAAATTAAATGAGCTAGCAGTATTGGTTAGCGGACAGGTCGAAGGTGATGGCAGTGTTAATGTTTGTCGCGTCCTGCCGATCGATCAAGCGGGTCGTGGAGATATTACTTTTGTATCCAACCCCAAATATATAACCTTACTAAAGGACAGTGAGGCGTCAGCGGTCATTTTGCCACCAGGGATTGATGCCCCTGGGCGTAATGTTATTCGCTGTCGTAATCCTTATTTAGCCTTTGCCAAAATTCTTACCTTTCTGCAGGTTCCGGAGTTGCCTGTCAAGGGTATCCTGCCTGGAGCTTTTGTTGCTGATTCTGCCCAGATAGGGAATGACGTTACAATTTATCCCGGTGCTGTGATTGGGGATAATGTTGTCATAGGGGATCGTACAACTATATATGCTGGCGTTATCGTTTACGATAATGTTCAGATTGGGGACAATTGCATTCTGCACGCTCAATCTATTATTCGTGAAGGTTGCCAATTAGGGAATCGCGTTATTTTACAACCTTCAGCAGTAATAGGATCTGATGGTTTTGGTTTTGCCCCTGATGGCACTTCATACTACAAGATCCCTCAAGTAGGAATCGTTGTTCTGGAGGATGATGTCGAAATTGGAGCTTCCAGTTGTATCGATCGGGCCGCACTTGGAAAAACTATAATTAAGCGTGGTACTAAGCTTGATAATTTGATTCAGATTGGCCATAACGTTGAGATCGGTGAAGATTGTGTTATTGTCTCACAGGTCGGTATTGCCGGTAGTTCTAAGATCGGAAATCACTGTACCTTTGGCGGCCAGTCTGCTGTTGCAGGGCATCTGAAAGTTGGTGACAATGTCATGCTTGGAGCACGCTCAGGTGTTAGTGGCAATGTTGATTCTGATCAGGTCCTGTCAGGTGTACCGTTAATGCCCCATAAGGAATGGTTGAGGGCTACGATGACGTTGCCTAAATTACCTGAAATGCGTAAAGAAATGGTGCAGCTTAAAAAACGCATTGAGTTGCTAGAGGGGCTTTTAAAGGAGGATTAAAATGATTGTTTTAAATATTCAACAAATTATGGACATTCTGCCACACCGTTATCCTTTTCTATTGGTTGATCGCATCGAAGAAGTAGAAGAGGGGGTAAAGGCAAATGGTTATAAAAACGTAACAATAAATGAACCTTTCTTTCAGGGGCATTTTCCTGGACATCCCATTATGCCTGGTGTTTTGATCATTGAGGCAATGGCCCAGGTGGGTGGTGCTTATGTTTCAGTCCTGGATGGGGTTCAGGAAGATAAGGTGACCTATTTTGTTGGCATTGATAATGCAAAATTCCGTAAACCTGTAATGCCTGGTGATGTTTTACGTATGGAAATGGAGTTACTTTCCAAACGTCGTGGTATTTATCAATTTAGCGGAAAAGCTTATGTCGGTGACAATCTGGTTGCACAGGCAAACCTCAAAGCGACTTTTGCAGATAAGTAAATAAGATTGGAGTAGCTATGATTCATCCAACAGCAATAATCTCCCCGGGGGCAGAGATAGATTCTAGTGTGACCATTGGGGCTTATGCTGTCATTGGTGAGCATGTCAAAATTGGAGCAGGGTCGACAGTTGGTCCTCATGCTGTTATTGAGGGGCGGACGGAAATTGGTTGTGAGAATCAGATATTTCAGTTTGCCTCTATAGGTGCTATTCCTCAGGATCTTAAATTTGCCGGTGAGGAAACAACCCTCAAAATCGGAGATAGGAATCGGATTCGGGAATTTAGTACCATGCATCTTGGTACTGAGGATGGTGGTGGCGAAACCGTCGTTGGTGATGATGGTCTTTTCATGGCGTATTCCCATGTTGCTCATGATTGTAAGGTCGGGAACCACGTCATTCTTGCTAACGGGGCTACTTTGGCAGGCCATTGTGAAATTGCAGATTTCGCTATTATGGGTGGCTTAAGCGGTGCTCATCAGTTTACTCGTATCGGTTGTCATGTGATGATCAGCGGTGGTTCAATGATTGCTCAGGACATAGCGCCCTATTCCATTGTTCAGGGTGATCGAGCAAAAACGGTGGGTATTAATTTAACCGGGCTTAAGCGACGTGGATTTAGCTCTGATGCTTTATCTCGTATAAAAAATATGTACAAAATTGTTTTTCGCTCAAATTTAAAACTTGATGAAGCTATCTCTAAAATTGAAGCTGAATTTGATACATCTGCAGCAGAGGTTGCGACCTACGTCGACTTTTTAAGACTTAGTACTCGCGGCCTAGCACGATAACTTCTTCCTGTGTCATTATTATCTTAACAATATATGCGAGAGCCCATGGCTCTCGCATATTGTTTTTATAGAGCTTTATTTTTATGGTCGATACCTATAACTTACCTTTTAAACGTATCCTTATCGTTGCTGGCGAGTCTTCTGGCGATTTGCATGGAAGCAATCTAATTCGCGCCGCAAAAGATCATTATCCCGAATTATCTTTTTACGGGGTAGGTGGTCAAAAAATGCAGCAGGCAGGTTGTGAGATTCTTTTTTCTTCCGATGAGCTTGCTGTTATGGGACTGGTTGAGGTTTTTGCTCAACTTCCAAAAATTTTTCGGCGCTTCACTCAATTAAAGCATTTGCTAACAGGTGAAGACCGTCCTGATGCTATTGTTTTGATTGATTTCCCCGATTTCAACCTTCGCCTTGCTAAGGTTGCTAAGGCTGTAGGTGTGCCGGTTCTGTATTATATTACTCCCAAGGTGTGGGCATGGCGGAAAAAACGGGCTAAAGTTATCGCCCAAAATACCGATCGACTTGCGGTTATTTTTCCGTTTGAGCCGGAGATCTTCAGGCCTTATGGCGGTCAGGCTGAGTATGTGGGGAACCCGTTGCTTGATGAGTTTTCTTCTTGTCAGCAATTTCGAATCGATGTGCGTCAAAGTTTAGGGATAGATTTAGATACTAATGTTGTTGGTATTTTCCCTGGAAGTCGTCATTCAGAAATCAAATATATTTTTCCGACCCTCATTGAAACGGCTAAGCAACTCTATAAAGATAGGCCTGATATACAGTTTCTTTTGCCTGTAGCTCCGAGTTTAGATAAAGACTTTTTTATTCAGCATATAAAAGCATCGGGATTACCTATTCATATTCCTGATGCTAATATTTATGATGTTTCTGCTGCATGTAATGCTGTACTATGCGTTTCCGGTACAGTGACATTGCAAGTGACTCTGGTCGGGACGCCAATGGCTATTCTCTATAAAGTTGCGCCGTTCAGTTACATGATTGGTAAACGATTGATCAAAATTCCTTTTGCAGGACTTACAAATATTGTAGCTGGTAAAGGGATTGTAAAAGAGTTCATACAGGATGCAGCAAACCCTGTTGCCATGAGCCATGAAATAAACCGTTTACTTGATGACGATGCATATATCTCTCAAATCAGGAGAGAATTATTCTCTGTTAAGTGTCAGCTTGGTGACCCTGGATGCTCTTTGAAAGTAGCTTCTATGATTAAAGATCTGGTTCAGGTTTAAAGCTAATTATTAAGGTTAGTATGTTTTTTAACACGAAAAATAGTCAAACATATCTACGGCTGGTCCGTTATGTTCTTCCTTTTAAGTGGATGCTTCTGGTCTCTGCTGTTGCTTCCTTGTTGGTGTCTGGCAGTGACGTCGTTATTGCTTATTTAACGAAACCTTTTGTCGACAAGCTTATCAAAGAGGGTGATCAGCTATTAATGCAGCTTTTGCCTATCGGTGTCATTCTCCTTTACGTGATTAAAGGCTGTGCACGTTATGCGCAAGAGTATTTTATTAAAAATGCAGGTCAGTTAGCTGTTCAAAATATCCGTAATGTATCCTATGAGCATATGATTCATTTATCGATGCGTTACTTCTCTAAGCAGCAGACAGGAACATTGATGTCACGTATTTTGAGTGACATTAATGTTGTGCAGACTGCAATTTCAAACAACATCATTGATTTAATCCGTGAAGGATTAACAATGATCGGACTGATTATTTATGCGTTTGTTACTGATTGGAAAATGGCTTTAGTGACTTTTATCGTTATCCCTGCGGCTATTGGTCCGGCGGCTTCTATAGGGCGTAAAATAAAAAAATATTCGAAAAGAAGCCAGAAAGCGATGGGGACGCTTTCATCTCGTTTGCAGCAAAGTATCAGCGGTATAAAAGTCATTAAAGCTTTTGGGACTGAGCAGGTTGAAGTTGAAAAGTTTAAAAATGAAAACTGGTCTTTATACTTATTTTTTAAAAAATCATTCAGATATTCTGCCGCAACGTCTCCACTAATGGAAATTTTGACCTCACTTGGGGTCGCTGCCGCTCTTTGGTATGGCTTTTCTCGCGTTGTCTCGGGAGATATTTCACAAGGCGAGCTTTTTTCCATTATGGTTGCAGCTGTTATGATGTACGGCCCGCTGAAAAAGTTGGTTAAAGTCAATAATGGCCTGCAAAAAGCGATGGGTGCAGCAGAGCGAATTTTTGCCTTGCTTGATACCGAAATCGAAATTCGAAATCCAGAAGGTGCTATTGATCTCCCTCCTGTTTCCGGTAAAGTCGCTTTTTGCAATGTGTCATTCGCTTATGATGACAAGCCGGTTCTCACTAATATTACGTTGCATGCGAGTCCAGGTGAAGTTGTCGCCCTGGTTGGTGCAAGTGGTGCTGGTAAAACGACTTTTGTGGGTCTGTTAAATAGATTTTTTGAACCACAAAAAGGTGAAATAACAATAGATGGGCACGATATCAGTTCAGTCACTCTTGAGAGTTTGCACGCAAATTTAGCTCTTGTCGATCAGGAAACCTTTTTGTTTCATGATACTATTTATGCAAACATCAGTTATGGGTGCGCCTCTGTTACTGAAGAAGATGTCCGGCGTGCTGCAAATCTTGCTTTTGCAGATGAGTTTATCGAATCTATGCCAGAGCAATATCAAACGGTTATAGGTGATAGAGGCGTTCGGTTATCGGGTGGACAACGACAAAGAATTTGTATTGCCCGGGCAATATTGCGCAATGCGCCAATTTTGCTGCTTGATGAGGCCACAAGCGCACTTGACACAGAAAGCGAAGCAATGGTTCAAAATGCTTTAATGAACCTCATGAAAAACCGTACTACATTTGTTATTGCACACCGTTTATCCACCATTAAACATGCAGATAAAATCATTGTTCTGGACCAGGGGCGAATTGTTGAGACAGGTTCTCATGATCAGTTATTGGCCAGTAACGGTCCTTACAAGCGTCTTTATGATGTCCAGTTCCGGCAATAAATCAAACTTTTTAGACCGACTTCTTGTTGGTATTGTTCCCAGAATAGCCGCGGTTCTGATTCGTCTTTTGTATCGGACTCTTAGAGTTGATATTATCAATGAGCCACCAATTAGGGAGAAATGGCATAAGGGAGAAAATTTCTTCTTAATCTTTTGGCATGAACAGATAATGATGATGGTTACAGCCTATAGTGGGCCTGGAGTCAAGCTACTTATCAGTCGTTCTAAAGACGGAGAACTGTTAGCTAAGACAATGAAGCGTTTCGGGCATGATGCTGTTCGTGGTTCATCGTCTCGTGGAGGCAGAGCGGCTTTCCGTGAACTTTTGAGTATCACGAACCAAAAAGCAGATATCGCTATGACCCCAGACGGCCCGCGCGGTCCACGGCGTGAATTAAAGGATGGTATTCTGCAGCTCGCCAAGGTGAGTGGTCGTGGTGTTGTTCCTGTTGCTTTTGTTTGTAGCCGAGGGCACCGGTTTAATTCATGGGACCGCTTTGTTTGTCCTTATCCTTTCGCACGCGCAGTATATGCTTACGGTGAGCCTGTTTATTATCATGAAAATGAAGATATCGAACATTTTCATGATCGGCTTATCGCTGCAATTAATGAAAATGAACGTCAGGCCATGATCAGGCTGGAGTCCTATGGTTTATCTGCTATATAATTTCTTACTTATTGTTTCCTCCCTGTTTTTAGTTCCTTATTACCTATTGCGTGGTTTTCGTTATGGAAAGAGTCGGCGTGGAATTCGGGAACGATTAGGTTACTTTACAGCAGATCAAATGGCACTATTGCAGGATAAGAGTGTTATTTGGATTCACGCTGTTTCGGTGGGCGAAACACGAGCTGCAATCCCCTTGTTACGTCAATTGAGAGAATCTTACCCTGATCAAGCCCTCGTTTTGAGTAATGTGACTGAAACGGGACATGAAATTGCCCAGGATCTTGGCTGCCTTGATTTATGTATTTTCTTCCCCTTTGATTTGTCCTGGGTCACTCGTAGGGCATTAAGGGCGATTTCTCCGGACCTTATTGCCATTGTAGAAACTGAAATCTGGCCAAATTTTACTCGCCAGGCGAATAAACTAAATATACCTATTTTACTCGTTAATGGACGTCTTTCTGATCGTTCTTATCCTCGCTATCGATATGCGCGTTATTTTTTAAAACCGATCCTTAATTGTTTTTCTGCCTTTTGCATGCAATCTCAAGTCGACACAGAACGGATTATCAGCTTAGGTGCATCCAGTCGCATCGTAGAGAATACTGGTAATCTTAAATTTGATCATGTTGTCAGAGATCTTAGTCATGAAACCGTGAAAACACTCAAGAGTAATTATGGTTTTCCTGATGATGCTGTGATCGTTGTTGCTGGTAGTACTCATGAGGGTGAAGAGAAAATATTGTTAGATGCTTTTGAACATGTGGTCGAAACTTTAGGGACAAAAACATACCTGATAATTATTCCCAGGCATCCTGAACGGAAAAAGGATATTCCCGGGATTTTTAAAAGCACGTCCTTACGCTGTCGTTTCAGGAGTGAATTAACCGAAGATTCTCCTCAGTTGGCCTGCGATGAAGTTTTAGTTGTGGATACTTTGGGAGAGGTTCTTTCATTTTATAGTATTGCTGAACTTGTTTTCGTTGGCGGCAGTTTTGTCCCTGTAGGTGGGCACAATCTTCTTGAGGCATCGCTACTGAGTAAGGCTGTTTTATTTGGGCCTCATGTACATAATTTTAAAGAAATTTCTAAAAAGCTAATTCACGCGGGTGGAGGTATTATGGTCCATAATGCCGCCGAACTCGAAGATCTTATTGTCCGATTGTTATCCGATTCGGTCCGACGTCGGGCTATGGGAGCTGCTGGCAGGGCATTAATTGCAGAAAATACTGGTGCTACAGAGCGTACCCTAAAGCATATTCAAAGGGTGATGAAATAATGTGGTCCCGAATATTAACGCTGCATCGCCGTTTATCATGTTCTGGGCCTGAATCGATAAGTGAGATTGTCCTGATCTTTTTACTGATACCTGCATCTTTTTTGTATGGTTTTATTAGTTTCCTCCGCAATGTCGCTTATGATGTGCGTATATTCCCCATTTATAACTCTTCTGTTCCTATTATCTCTGTCGGTAATATTGCCGCTGGAGGAACTGGGAAAACGCCAGTTGTTGACTTTTTAGTTCATGAACTCACGGCTCATGGGAAGCATCCCGCTGTTTTGAGTCGAGGTTACGGTGGTAGCTTTAAAGGGAAGGCCGGAGTTGTTTCTGATGGGCATAAGTTGTTTTTAGATGCCTCTGTTGCTGGCGATGAACCATATTTGCTCGCCTCTCGTAATCCCACAACCCCTGTTGTTATTGCGGCCAAAAGAAAATATGGTGCTGAGCTTATAGCGGACAAGTTTGCTTCGGTTGACGTCATTATTTTGGATGATGGTTTTCAACATCGCGCTGTCAGCAGGGTTTGCAATATCCTCTTGTTGGATAAAGGGGCTCCTTTTGGTAATGGCTGGCCTCTCCCCGCGGGTATATTAAGAGAATTTTCGGGTGCTTTGAAAAGAGCTGATATTATTTTGTTTACCAGGTCTGACAACATTGGGCAATCATGCTATAAAAAACGCCCAGCTTTTTATGCCGGGTATGAGTTAGGGACGCAGTGCCGATCTTTAGATGGCAGCGTTGTCGATTTGGATTCTTTGCGCTCGCTTAATATTTGTGCTTTTGCCGGAATTGCACAACCTGAAAGTTTTTTTAATTCTTTAAAAAAGCAGCATATGCGCGTATCCAGGACGGTGAGCTTTAATGATCATGTTGAATATGATCGTGAAAAAGTTAAATCGTTTGCCCACCAGGCAGATATTGATGCGTTCGTAACGACTGAAAAAGATGGTGTTAAATTATCTGCAGAAATGTTTGATAAGCCATGCTATCAGGTACCATTAAAACTATCTATCGCAAAAAAGAAATCATTGATCGCAATGATTCTAAACTATATAGAGGGAGGTAGGAAATGCCTTTAAAGCAGGAATTATTAGATCTTTTAGCTTGTCCAAAATGTAAAGGGCCGGTTGAGCAATTATCTGAGCAGGAGGCTCTGGTGTGTAATGCATGTTCTTTACGTTACCCTGTTCGTGATGGCATTCCGGTAATGTTGGATGATGAAGCAGAGCACTTTTGATCTTCATAAACTAAAGGGCCAGCGACTCTTAATTCTTAGTGATGGTAAGCCTGGCCATGTGAATCAGTCTGTTGCTTTGGCAAAGCATCTGAATTGTGATTATGATGTCGTGATCGTCAGGTATAATTTTCCTGGTGCGAAGGGACTCAGTTACGGTTTAGATCGGATGCACCTTTACTGCAAAGCCTTATTTCAGGCTGATTATAAGAACGTCCCATACGCAGCAGTTGTGTCTGCAGGTTCAACAACTTATTACGCTAATCGAACCTTGGCAAAACGCATTGGGTGTTCTTCTATTGCTGTTATGTTTCCGCGCGGCTATCGTTTGGACTTCGATTTGATTATTGCTCAAAACCACGATCATCCGCCAATGCGTAACAATATTTTAAAGCTTCCTGTTAATTTGTCTTACTCTCGGCCTGAAGGTTTTGTATTACCAAAGGCCGGCGATCGGTATGTGTCGTTTATCGTTGGAGGAGATAGTCCTCATGGTCAATTATCTCCTGACCGCCTTAAAGAACAGATAGATCTCATCCTTGAACAGTTTCCTCAGCATAAAATGTGGCTAACGACATCGCGTAGGACCCCGCCAGCAGTAGAATCTATGCTCTTGTCGTATCAATATGATTATGCCGTTTTCTATTCTCGAGAACAGATCAATCCTATTCCTGATTTTCTGGAGCATAGCGATATTGTATTTATTACAGCAGACTCTAGTTCTATGATTAGTGAAGCATTGGCTAATGGCAAAGCAGCTGTCGAAGTATTGCCTATTTCTGATTCTTTTTCTCCGGTTGGAAAGTTTAAAGATATGCTTGATCCTTTGATCATTGAAGGTTATGTTCACCTGTTTGATGGTCGAGTTGAAAAGCTGTCAGCTAAGAAAATTAATTTAAAAGATTATTTACTTAGCTGATTCAGAAAATCGGGAATGAAATACTATGAAAATTCTGCAAGTAACGGCAGCTCTCGAACAGGGAGGGGTTGAACGCGGGACAGTAGAAATGGCTGCTTTTATCGTTCGCCAACAGGCAGAAAGTTTTGTCGCATCACAAGGTGGCCGCATGGTTGAAGAGTTGGCTGTTACTGGTGCTCATCACTTCTGTCTTCCATTAGCGCGTAGAAATCCTATTGCCATTCTTTTTTCTGCTTATAAGCTTGCTGCTTTTATCAAAAAAGAAAAAATTGATTTGGTGCATGCTCGTTCTCGAGCTCCTGCCTGGGCAGCTTATCTGGCGTGTAAAGTAACAGGTGTTCCATTTATAACAACATTTCATGGCACGCATAAAATTCAGAACAGTTTTAAAAAGTTTTATAACAGCTCTATGGTGAAAGGGCAGCGGGTTATTGCGATCAGCCAATTTATTCGCCAGCATATCATAGAGAATTATCAGATTTCTGATGAGTTGATTGATATTGCACCACGGGGATTTGACCCTGAGCGGTTTGACCCTGATGCTTATAGTGTCGATCAAAAAATAGCCTTAAGATATAAATTAGGATGCGCCCAGGACGATTTTATTATTGCTCTTCCCGGGAGATTGACCCGTTGGAAAGGGCAGGTTTTGCTTTTATCCGCTTTGGCTGAAATCAAGCATCTATCTTGGAAAGCATTATTAATTGGTGGTGCTGGAGCTAAAACTGCCTATCTTGATGAGTTGAAACAAAAATGTATTGCTCTTGGCATTGATGACCGGGTTACTTTTTGTGGCAATCAGCATGATATTGCACCATTTTATGCTATATCAAATCTAATTGTTTCTGCATCGACAGATCCTGAGGCTTTTGGTAGGGTTGCGGTTGAAGCGCAGGCTATGGCGACTCCCATAGTCGCCTCTGCACACGGCGGTTCTTTGGAAACGGTCAAAGACACTGAAACCGGTTGGTTGTTCGAAAATAATAACGTTCAAGATTTAGTCCGCTGTCTGGTACATGCTATATCCGGTCAGGTCGATTTAATGCAGATGGGAGCCCGAGGCAGAGTGTGGGTTAACAATAATTATACGATTGATCGCATGTGCAATGCCGAATGGTTAAGTTACAAAAAAGTTTTAAATATTAACTGATTTCTCAGTTAGACTATAAATCATCAGGCATATTTAACTTACACTTACGAGTAACGACTAGCCCGGTATTTCCAAGCTAAAAACTTAAGACATCGATTTAAGTATAGGGATCAATTTGAGAGTTTTACATATTGCTTATCAACAATTACGTCGTTATGGCAACACGCGGGTCAGTTGGGCTCAAAAGCTTACCAGTGGATTAATTAAAAATGACCATTTTGTCCAGGTATTCAGTGATCGTGATGTCGCTGCTTTTGAGGCTCCCTTTGGAATTCGAGACCTTGGTAAGGGGAGAGCCAATAAACGTTTGCTAGAAACAGTGGCAGCTTTCCAGCCGGACCTTATTATTGCGGGTCATTGTGATATTATTACCAATGATACCCTTGAATCTACACGCAAAATTTGTCCAGCCGTTACTATTATTCACTGTAACAATGATCCTCTTTTTGTCCCCGACAATGTTGCTAAGATTAATCATCGTGCTGAAGTTGTTGATGCGATATTTGTATCTACAGGCCGCAAAGAATTGGATATGTTTGAGAACGGAAAAGTTCGCCTGTATCATATGCCGAACCCTGTAGATCCAGCAGTAGAAAATCTGGATAATTCCGTACGCAGCGATTTAGGTATCGATCTGCTGTTCTGTAGTAATAGTAATGATCACACTAAACGCCTTGAAATGGTGAAGTCATTAAAAGACGCAGTCGCTGATGAGATGAACTTTAAAACCTATGGCAGCTTTGGAGAAAAGCCTGTTTGGGGACGCGACTATGATCGTGCTCTTGCCGATACTAAAATGGGCCTAAATCTGAATCGACAAGAAGGACATTACTGGTATTCTTCTGCGCGAATGGCACAATTAGGTGGTAATGGCATTTTACAATTCACTCATAGTTCTCCCCGCTTTAATGAGTTATTTCCCTCTGATTCAATTGTTTATTTCAACGATGAAAGTGATCTGTTGTCTAGCGTTCGTGATTTTCAACATGACGATGAAAAACGCAAGGCTTGGGCATCCAAAACTCGTTCCTTTTTTCATCAGGAAATGAACAATACCTTAAATGCTCAATATATTGTTGAGGCTAGTTTGGCTTTGCAATTCAGTCATGATTATGTTTGGGCACGTAATATCCACACTGATGGTCGCTTAAAGTAATGCTTCTTCTGTCTAATGCCCAGCCCTTTGCAAGAGGGGGGAATCGGCTCTGTTTTGTTCATCCTGAGTCCCCTGGGGTCTGTATTAAAGTTCGTCGACCAGATTTTACTCTGGAGGATTGTCGCAGAAAAAAAGGATTTCCGCGTAATCTGAGACCACTCAGTAGCTTTGATGATAATCGTGAGGAGTTTCAAGTTATCAATCATTTAGTCGAGGATCGTGGCCAGATAGTATTACGCCACATTTACCGTTGTGATGGCTTTATTGATACCGATTTAGGCAAAGGGTTGGCAACGGAACTGGTCAGAGACGAAGATGGTAGAATTTCAATGTCGCTTAAGCAGTATATCTACGAATACGGCTATAATTCTGCCTGTCAGGAGGCTGTTGATGAATTATTGTCTTTTTGGCGCGAGCATCTGATTCCTTCTCGTGATCTTCTTACCCATAATGTATTGGTACATCAAGCTAACGATGGGAGAATCATCCGATTAGTTGTCATTGATGGTTTAGGATCCCCGCATTTTATCCCCTTTGACCTGTTACCTAAGTTTTTCCGGCACCGTTACGTGGAACGAAAAATCGAGCGTTTTTTAGGTCGAATAGCTGAATTTGTTGAAAATTGTCGGCAGGGTAGACAGCCTAGTGAGCTCGGTATTCTTCGGGATCGTAATCTGAATTTATAAAGATAGGTTTTAATCTATTATGCGCTTAATGCAAATATTGTTGTCCCAGTCGGAAGCTGGTGCTGAAACGTATTTTGAAAAAGTCGCTGCGGCTTTCGCTTTGGATCCGTCAATTGAACAACGTCTTGTCATAGAAGCGTTGCCATCACGTGAACAGCGGCTTAACAAAGCCAATGTTGACTTTGTTACTTTACCAATGGATAGGTTTGGTAAGACATTTTTGTATAATTGGAAATTAAAGAGAGCCGTTACCGATTACAATCCTGATCTAATTGTTACCTGGGTGAACAGGGCGTCGCGTAAATGTCCACCGACAAATGCAATTGTTGTTGGACGTTTAGGTGGTTATTATGACGTAGCAAACTATAAAAAATGTCATCATTTAATTGTAAATACACCTGACTTAGTTCGTCATGTTGTAGACCATGGCTGGTCTGAGTCTGCTGTTAGCATGATTTCAAATTTTGGTGAATTACCCCAAGCATTAGAGTATCCTGAACCTTTGCCAAGCATCCAGCCATCTCATAAGGTTTTGCTTGCACTGGGCCGCCTCCATCACAAAAAGGCTCATGATACTCTGATTCGTGCAATGGCGAAAATTCCTGAAACCAGCTTGTTGATTGCCGGTGTCGGTGAATTGGAAAAATCTTTAAAAGAACTGACTGCTGAGTTGGGTTTAGAAAAAAGGGTTCTTTTTCTTGGTCTTAGAAAAGACATAAAAAACTTATTTGATCGCGCTGATCTATGTGTTTTTCCTTCTCGTTTTGAGCCTTTAGGCAATGTGATATTAGAAGCATGGGCAACAGGTACTCCGGTGGTGTCTGCGGCAAGTCAGGGTCCCTCCTGGCTTATTGAAGATGGTTGTAACGGTTTGTTGTTTGACGTTGATAATGCTGATCAATGTGCAGAACAGGTCAATCGTTTATTGCAGGATTCAGAGTTACAAGCACAACTAAGCACTAAAGGCTATGAAACTTTCAGTGAAAAGTTCTCCATGGATGTCATTGTCAGTGAATATAAGGACCTATTTAAGCGACTATTAGTGTCAAATACTGACGAACAGGCAGTGGGTAATAAGCATGACTGATAAGATTAAAGTGGCTCAAGTACTTGCTGGCGCTGAAGTTGGTGGTGCTGAAAATTTTTATGTTCGCTTGGTTCAAGGGCTTCATAAGTCGGGAAATATTGATCAGAAAAGTTTTATCCGTAATCATCAGCACCGTATAGATGCTTTGAGGCAATCAGGTCTGGACGTAGAGGGCTTTCGTTTCGGTGGCCATGTTCATCTGGTTGATAAAATTCGCTATCGAACTGCTCTTAGGAAATTTTCTCCGGATATCGTTATGACCTGGATGAATCGCGCCAGTGGTTTAACTCCTAAAGGGTCTTATAAATTAGTCTGTCGGCTCGGTCATTATTACAATTTGAAATATTATCGTCATGCGGATTATTGGGTTGGTATCTCAAAAGGCATTTGTGATCACCTGGTCAAAGGTGGAATGCCGGCAGAGAAAGTCTTTCATATTCCCAATTTTGCCGACGAAAAGATTGTAACCCCTCTGCCTAGAGAAAGTTTCGATACCCCACGAGATACCCGTTTAATTCTTGCTGCTGGTCGTCTGCACGCCAACAAAGGTTTTGATACCTTACTAAAGGCTCTTGTAACTATAGACAATGCCGTCTTATGGTTGGCTGGTTCTGGTCCTGAAGAAATCGCTCTGAAAAAACTCTGTAAAGATTTGGGCCTCGATAGCCGAGTCCGCTTTCTAGGTTGGCGAAATGACGTGACTTCGTTGATGAAAACAGCAGACCTATTCGTTTGTCCTTCTCGCCATGAAGGATTGGGATCTATTGTCATGGAATCATGGGCACATGGTTGTCCGATTGTTGCCACCGCTTCTCAGGGACCAGGTGAGGTAATTACTAATGGAGAGACCGGTTTATTGACTCCCATTGATGATATAACTGCACTTGAAGGTGCAATTGTGCAAGTTTTGAACAACGCTTCGTTGGCAGAAGCTTTAAAAAAAGCAGCTCAGCGCACGTATCTGTCGCAATACAGTGAAGCTGTTATTGTCAAGAGTTATGAAAAACTATATAAAGACATTCTAAAATGAGCCGTTAGGATGTTGGCATTGTCGGTTGAATCGTGCTCGATAGTTCCCTGATATTGATTTTCACTAGATAAAAAATCGTACAAGGTTGAGCTGTAAATGAAAATTATAAATATTTGTATCTGTTCATGTAAGCGACAAAGGTCATTGGAAAATTGCCTTTTAAAGCTGCGTGAAATTGAAATCCCTTCAGATGTTATAACATATGTTTCTATTATAGATAATGATCCCGCAAAATCTGCAGAGCAGGTATATCTCAATAATCTTGAACATCCGCACTTAACGTTTTATTACTTTCATGAAACCAGGAGAGGTATCCCCTTTGCTCGTAATAGGGCTATCAGTGAATCCACCTTTTTAAACGCAGATGTTATTGTTTTTATCGATGATGATGAATGGCCTGAAACTGATTGGTTGATGCATCTTTACTCCTATTATAATGATTCACCAAAAGACATTATCGTTTCTGGTCATGTTATCTCTGATCTTCCTGATGATACGGAAGAAGAAATGCGGATGCTCTTTAATAAAAGATTCAGAAAAACAGGAATGCAGTTAACATCCTGTGCAACGAATAATGTTTTAATCCCAATGGATATTATTCAACAATCAGGTGTCCGTTTTGATGATACAAACCCGTTAGCTGGGGGGACAGATACCATATTTTTCTGCCAGTTGGTGGAGCAGGGATATTGTATCGAAAAATGTGCTGAGGCTATTGTCCATGAAATTATACCCGTCTCTCGTTTGAATATTGAGTGGATGACAAAACGAAAATATCGGGCTGGTATAACAGCAGCATGGCGTAAACAAAAAAATGGCCGTTCAAAATTGGCAATTGCAGTTGCAGCAAGCTGCTCTATTGTTAAAGAAGGTGTCAAATGGGCCTGTTATTCAGTGATACAAAAAACATTGCAGAGAAATATTGCCAAGTTGGCTTTTTATAAATCTCTAGGAGTGCTGTCTGGGACCTTTGGTCGTAAAGTAGAAAGCTATAAAACAGTAGATGGCAGCTAACTTTATTGTTCTACAGAATGGATATAGATCCATAACTTTTTTTATGACCTCTGATATGACTTTTAAATCTATGAATATACTTATCGTTATCCCGGCAAGAGGCGGTTCAAAAGGTATTCCTCGCAAAAATCTTCGCTCACTTGTGGGGGCTCCATTGATCTCTTATAGCATTAAGACTGGTTTGCAATCTAAATATCGGCCTGATGTTTATGTTTCCAGTGACGATGATGAAATTCTTTCAGTCGCCGCTAAATTGGGTGCCAAGATCCATCTTAGAGATTCTTCTATTGCACAAGATGCGACAACCCTGGATCCGGTTATCTATGACGCTTATCAATATGCTCAAAGTAAAGAGAACAAGATTTATGATATTGTTGTTACTCTCCAGCCAACCTCACCACTGCTAAAACGCAAGACCCTGGATGATGCAATAGCTGCATTACTTCATGACCCGTCTCTTGAAACGGTTATCGCCGCACGGGATGATACCCATTTGACATGGCGAAAAGAGGGTGACCGTTTTGTACCAAATTATCAAAAACGTCTTAATCGGCAGTTTTTAACACCAACGTTTCGTGAGGCTGGCTCTTTCTTAATCACTCGTTCATCAATAATGTCAGAAAATAATCGCATTGGCACCAATGTCCATCTCGTACTGCTCTCGGGTGGGGAAGCAATAGATATTGATACCTTTGAGGATTGGAATCTATGTGAGTATTTTATAAAGAGAAAGAAAGTATTATTTGTTGTCTCTGGATATTCGGAAATAGGGCTTGGACACGTCTATAATACTCTTATCCTGGCAAATGATATGTTAGGGCACGATGTTCATTTTCTCGTTGATAAAAAGAGTGATTTAGCTTTTGACAAAATTTCTTCTCATAACTATCAAGTCCAGCAGCAACAGTGTGATTCTTTAATTGATGATATCATCCAAATATCTCCTGATCTGATTATTAATGATCTTCTTGATACTTCCGAACAATATATTCAGCAGTTAAAAAAATCGGGGTTTAAAGTCATAAATTTTGAAGACCTTGGTGAAGGAACCCAACATGCTGATATCGTCATTAATGCTATTTATCCTGAAAGTCATACCCTTCCAAATCACTATTATGGGCCCGATTATTTCGTTCTGAGGGATGAATTTGTTTTGACTCCTCAGAAGGTTATTGATGAGAAGGTGACATCTGTTCTTCTTACTTTTGGTGGGGTAGATCCTGCAAACCTTACACTAAAGGTACTCAAATCTATTTATTCGTATTGCCTTGAGAATGAGATAGCGATCCACGTGGTTGCTGGCTTTGGCTATGATCAATATGAGTCCTTAGCAGAGTTTTCTAATATTCATTTGCACCGCAATACAAAATGTATTTCAGATCATATGATTGCCGCTGATCTTATTTTTACCTCAGCTGGTAGAACTGTATACGAGGTTGCTTCACTTGGTGTCCCTGCTATTGTTATGGCTCAGAACAGTCGAGAAATGACACATTTTTTTGCTAATGAAAACCATGGTTTTTTAAATTTAGGTCTGGGCTCAGAAGTTAATGAAGAGATTATTTATGAGCACTTTAAACATTTATGTAACGATAGTGCATTAAGACATTTGATGAGTTGTAAGATGAAGCAAATTGATCTGCGTGGGGGACGACAAAGAGTTCAACAGTTGATCAGAAGTTTAATGGAGGAGTAAATGCGCTGCCTGGAACTTTTTAATAATCATGATTATGCTTTCCCAGATAAACAGCCTTTTGTCATTGCTGAAGCCGGTGTTAATCATGAAGGTGATATTGAGATTGCGAAAAGATTAATCGATGAAGCAAAAGAAGGTGGTGCCGATGCGATAAAGTTTCAGACGTATAAGGCTGAAACAATTGCATCTAAAAACTCCCCATCATATTGGGATTTATCTAAGGAACCGACCACAAGTCAGTTTGAGTTGTTTAAGAAGTACGATAAATTTTGGAAGACCGAATTTGAACAGTTGAAGCATTATTGTGATAGTGCTGATATAGAATTTATGAGCACTCCTTTCGATATTGAATCAGCTGACTTTCTCAATGATTTAATGGATGTGTTTAAAATATCGTCTTCTGATATTACCAATAAGCCTTTTATTGAATATTTATGTCGTTTTAAAAAACCTATTATTTTATCAACTGGAGCGTCTTATCTCGATGAAATCAAAGATGCTGTCAGTTGGATAGACGATAAGGGGAATCCCCTTGCTCTATTACATTGTGTTTTGAATTATCCGACGGAAGATAAAAATGCCAATCTGGGCATGATCAAATCTTTAAAGGATCATTTTCCCGACCGGGTTATCGGCTATTCCGATCACACCCTTCCTGGAAACATGAAGATTCTTGAAGTTGCCACTTTATTAGGGGCGGTTATTTTTGAAAAGCACTTTACTCATGATAAAAGCCTGCCGGGTAACGATCATTATCATGCTATGGATAAAAATGATCTTAAGCTATTCCGTAAAAACATTGAAGATACCTGTCGTCTCATTGGTTCCACGGAAATATCCGCCTTGGAATCCGAAATACCCGCACGGCAAAATGCCAGACGTAGCCTGGTAGCAAAGCGAAACCTACGCACTGGGCAAGTTATTACAACTGATGACTTAACCTGGAAAAGGCCTGCAAGCGGGATTAGTCCGAAAGATATAAGCGATGTCGTCGGGAAGTCTGTTATTCGTGATATTGAAGAAGATGAGGTTCTGGTTTGGGAAATGATCAAATAAAAGGTCACTATGTCATTTTGACTGGCGCAAAGAATAATGCTGGTGATTATTTAATTAAGTATCGTGCTAAACATCTGTTTTCTGCTTTACGATCAGATCGTCAAATAATCGATATGGATGGCTGGAACGCTCTTTCTGATAATGATCTTGAAACAGTGAATCAGGCAAAAGCTTTAATCCTTATGGGAGGTCCAGCATTACAGAATAAAATGTACCCGGGCATATACCCATTAAGAGAAAACCTCGAAGATATAAAGGTTCCAATCGTTACCATGGCGATTGGATGGAAATCACGTAGTGGAACTGCATCTGCGACAGAGAACTATCCTCTTTCAGGGCAAACGCTGAAACTTCTTCAACGTGTTGACGAGAGTGGTTATCTCTCTTCTGTTCGGGATTATGATACTCAGAAAACGCTCAAATATCATGGTTTCAATCATTTTGAAATGACAGGCTGCTCAGCTTTATATAGCTTGGACCATATTGGAGTCAGCCCTGATAGAAAGTGCGATATTAAAAGAGTCTCTTTTTCCTTGGGAGTAAATTTTTTCAAAAATGAAAAGCTTGAGAAAATTAACAAGAACCTTATTCTCAGTTTACAGAGTGTTTTTCCGCAAGCTGAGTTTAAGGTTGTTTTTCATCATTCAACTGACCCTGATTTTTACAGTCAGACACACAATCCAAATATAAAGCTTGTTAAAGCACAGTTGGATCTTATTGACTGGTTAAATGATCATAATATTGATCATATTGACATTTCTGGTAGTGCTAATAATTTAATTGATCACTATTCCTCTTGTGATTTACATGTTGGCTATAGGGTCCATGCTCATATATTTATGTCTAGTATTAATCAGCGTTCAATTTTAATTGCTGAAGATGGGAGAGGGACTGCTCTTCAAAAAGTTCTGGGTGGTTTTGTTTTTAATGATTGCCCCAGATATCCTAATGGTGGCTTCGAGAAATTATTGTCTAAAATTGGGATGTTTAATTCCAATTCTAAAATAAGCTCTACATTGCCGGTTAAAATTCCAGAAATTGTTAAAAAATCTGAGGATTTAGATCGGGGTTTAGTCGAAACTAGGGCTAGAATTGATGACCTCTTTCCTGTAATGAAACGGTGGCTTGAACAATTACCATAAGGCTATTTACTATGGCTAAATTCCCATAACTTTATTGACCCGTTTTTGTATCGCATTAGAGGTAGTTATTTGAAACAGATCACGGATATTAAGCAAATTTGTGAACGTCTTTTTGAACTTGAAAAAGACCATTCCCTTCTTGATTTGGATGTTGCTGGAATCAAAGTTTACCAGTTAATGCGTATGCCAATCTATTATGATATCGCTAAGGCTACGGGTGTCTTAGACAATCCTCATCCCGGTAAAAAACGTCGTAAATCTCTTGCAAGCAGATGTTTTTCTGCTTTGTCTGATATAACGGTTAGAAATCCCTGGTTTGTATCGGGGCCTGTAGATGCCATTGTTTTTCCACATTCGAGAAAAGTATTAGAGAACGATGGTCTTATTGATGTGTACAGTCATTATCTTATTGATAATCTCGAACGTGACGGGAAAAAATGTTGTGTTATCGAAAAATCGAAAAAAATCGCTACAGGTAAGGGCTTGGTTCGAGAGAGTAAGCGTTGCGATATTATCCGCCTATCAAATAAATTGCAAATAAGGACAAGAGATCGGCAATTAAGCAAAACAGACAATGAGGCTCTAAGAGAATTTTCTCAACTTATTGATGAGACCTTCGACATCAAAATCAATCTATATAAAAAATTAAGTAAGCGGTTAAATAAATTTCACCATGACTATGCAGGTTATAAGCGTTTACTTAGGAGATTGAAGCCAAAGCAAATCTATGTTGTCGTTGCCTATTTTGGCTGGGGAGAAATGATTAAGGCTGCCAAAGATTTGGAGATTGAAGTTATTGAAATTCAGCATGGAGTCTATAGTCGTTATCACCTCGGATACAGTTATCCAAACCAAAGCAAGGTTCTTTCTTTGGATTTTTTCCCAGATAAATTTTTAGTTTGGGGGGATTATTGGGCCAGTATGCCTGAATTGCCTCTTAAACAGAATGATTGTTTGAATGTCGGTTTTTCATACTTTCATATCAAAAAGAAATTAGTTGATGACGTTCAAAGAAAATCCAACCAAATTGTCATTCTATCGCAAGGTGCAATCGGAGAACGTTTTGCCGAACAGGTTGCTACTGTTGCTGGTTCATTGAAAGATTATCAGTTAATTTATAAACTGCATCCAAGCGAATACCTTACCTGGGAACAAAGTCGTTCTCTTACAAAACTGGCAGAAAATCCGAACGTTACTATTATTGGTGAAGGGTCAGATCTTTATCGTCTATTGGCAGAATCTGAATATCAGTTTGGAGTTTTTTCAACGGCGGTGTTTGAGGGAGTTGGCATGGGATGTAAGACTATTCTATTTGATCTCCCCGGGGTGGAATACATGAGTCGCATGGTAGATCAAGGATTGTGTGTCAAATGGGATGGTTGCTCTGATATCGTTGAAGCTATTAATGCGGCAGATTTAATTGATCCAAATAATGCCCAGTGGCAATTATTTGGATCAATATGATTGTTCTATGCAGGCTATTTTTTATTATTTTAGGCTGTAATGACAGATGTTCCATGACCCGTCTTCATTTTTAAGCAGAACAACCTCTGAAGCTTTTTTCTTAAATTCCATCTGGTTTTCAAAGTAAACCAAAATATAATCACCATCAGGAAGGCCTGAGTATGTTTCTGTTATCTTAATACTTTTCAGGGTCCGTTTAAGGGTATTGCCCATCAGCTTTCTGGTCGCTTCAGCCTTTTGAAGCCAGAGGTCCTCGTTTTGGACAGTTTTAAATATGAGAGACGTCTCCTGGTAAGCGATTTCATAGTTTTGAGAATCAAGGATTTTAACAAAAGTTTCCGCAGCTTGAACCGCTGCATTCGGGAAGCTCACGGCGAGACATTGACCAACTGAAAAAGTTAAAAGTAGTACGAGTACAGTTAATGCTTTAAAGGTAATTTTCATTTTCTCCCCCCTCTAATAGTCAGTTTTTCAATTAGTATACTTCCGAGATCTGACAAAAATATGACTAAATCTGAAAAAAACAATAATTAAGATAAAAAAGCTAGCCAAAGGGGTAAGGTTAATGCCGAAATTATGGTTGTTGCCGAAATTGTAGCGACCGCAATTTCGGCATCAGCGCCCATCTGTCGTGACATAACGTAGGCGACTGTGGCGGTTGGAGTAGCCAGCAAAATAATTGCCGGTAAATAATCCTGGATATTGAGATTAAATAAGTTAAAAAAGAACAATGCTGCTGCAGGTAATAAAAATAATTTGACCGTCACAGTCATAGCGACAATTCGTTTACGGGCATTCATCGCTTTAAAAGATAATGAGGCACCAATGAGCAATAGTGCTGCCGCAGGCGCTAAGTCACCCAACATATTTAAGGTACGATCGATGACATTGGGTACGGGAATCTGTAACCCTGAAGCTAATATTCCGACGAGTGATCCGATAATTACCGGATTCTTTAAATACTGAATGACTAAGCTAAAATGGCCGCCTATTGATTTTTCTTGAGAATACGTCTGTAAGATTGTTGAAGACATGACGTTTTGCACAATCATCAAGAAACCTGAGATAATTCCGGCTTGAGCAAGGCCTGTATCGCCCAGGATATAAAAAGCCACCGGTAAGCCAACATATCCGGCATTACTGTGGCATGCCGATTGAATTGTTGCTCCAGCTTGTTTAGGTGCAGTATTCAGGACTTTAGTGACGAGCCAGCCAACCAAATAAAAAATAATAACTGTCCCTAGTGTGATTGCGACAACGTGAACATTAAAACCTTTATCCAAAGGGAAGTTCGAGATCGCGTGAAACAAAAACGCAGGGATAGCGAAATAGTAAACCAGGCGGTTGAGGGGGCCTAAGATGTTTTCGGGTAAAAAACCGGTACGAGCAGCAACCCAACCGAGTGCAATCAAAATGAAAATAGGGGCTATGGTAACTAATGTTTGCATAAAATTGAATTCTTTCTGCGTTCTGCTAAAAGAGCCTGGGTTTCATTATGTGCTCTTGGGAAGGTATTAAATCTGATATCAATGAAGAATGAAAATAACCGCTGATATCAGGATCATGCTAATCAATGTTGTATAAGAAATTATACTTGCAGCAAACTCTTTATCCAATCCTTCAAGTGTCGCATATATAAGTGTGTTCATTGCTGATGGGCTTAAAGACATAATAATAGTGATAGTTCTGTTATTGCCACTGAAACCAAAAATATAGCTCAATAAAACCCCCATTACTAAGCCTCCGACTACCCTGATTCCAATAACGGTAAATAGTGGTCCTGGATTAATTATTTTAGGACTGAAGTAAATACCAAGAGAAAGCATTATCAGAGGTGTCGTCATTCCGCCAAGGGAACGAAGAAAGCTGTACCCTGCCTCTGGGAGTTGAATGCCTGTCAGGTTTAAAAATATAGCAGCTCCCAGTGCGAGTAAAGGAGGGGAACACAGAAACTTTTTATAGATCTGACGGCGTGATAGCGTAGTTCCCGAGTTCCCATAGTGGCAGGCAAGATAGTAGGCAAAAGAAAATGCGACTAAAGCGTTACCAAAGTCAAAAAGATAGGCAATGGCAAGTCCTTCTTCTCCATATATAGCAAGAACAAAAGGGTAAACGAAGGCTCCGTTTAGTATGGTTGCCCCAATTAAGAAGACACCTGTAGTTTTAGGTGGCATATCAAAATAGCAGCGGCAAACATTAGCAATCAGATAACTAACAGTGATCATAATGATCGTTATCAATGGTAATGCAATAAGGTGAATCGTTAACGGCATCTGAGAAATAGAGAGAAGAACAACCGCGGGTAACACCAGGTAAAAAAACAGTTTCAGGAAGAGATCTGCATTTGCTTTACTAAGAAAACCAATGCGTTGACAGATATAACCGAGGAGAAATATCAGGAAAATCGGTAGCAGGTTATTTATGATGGCTGTCATTTTGTTATCTTTCTGATGTTTTTTCTTTCGTTTTTTAATTCTAGAATTATTTTTTAGGCCTCGCCATCGTCACCATAAAAACACCAAAGAAGATCAAGCCTCCTCCCCAAAGGTGAAAACTTTGTATTTGTTCCCCGAGAAACGATACGGAAATTAATGTAGTGAATACCGGAATCAAATATTGTGATATTGCGACCTCATTTGCCGATACCCGGGTTAATGCCTGGTTCCAAAAGCTATAGGCTAGTACCGATGGAAAAATGTTGAGGGCAAGAATCCCAAGAATATGTTTCAATTCTATATGATAAATCCAACCCCAGCCCATAATGTTGTTTTCGATAACGACAAATGGAATGGTTAAAAGTACACCACTCCACATCATAAGAGTAAACAGTACCTGGTTTGGTAGCTTCGTTGAAGAACTCTTCTTTTTATAGAGAATCGTATGTATGGCCCAGAAACAGATACTGCCAACCATTAATAAATCCCCTATATTAATATGTAGTTGCAGGATTCTTTCAAGTTGCCCTTTAAATATAATGGTAATAACACCAAGTAAAGATAGAAAAAAGCCTATAGTTTGCTTCTTCGTTATGGGGTACCTGTACATAATAAAGCCAGCCAGGGCTATCAGAACTGGATTAAAGGCATTGATAAATGAGGTATTAATGGTCGATGTATAAGCGACAGCTTCATAAACACAGATTGAATTAATTGCATAGCCGCTTAACCCTAAGAGCAAGAGTAAGGGGATGTTACGACCAATGAGGTGTTTACAGCTGAGAATTTGCTTATAATTGATTATTAAAAAAAATATAGCGGGAAATAACCACCGAAAAAAGCTGATGGTTGTAGGAGGCATAAGACCTGACACCAACTTGCCAATTATAAAATTAAGGCTCCAAAAAAGGTTGGTGAAGGCTAATAATATGTAAGGAAGAAGGCTCTTTTCTGTTGAAGATGATGATTTTGGGGACATGTTTTTCCTGCGAACTATTTGCCAGTGAGCTGGGTTTTTAGATTTATATTATTGTTGTTTCGGCTGAGAATCGATAGCAATACACCAGGGATTTTAGTCGGTTTAACTAAAATCCCTGGTGTTGGAAAAAAGGCATTATATTTTGTTGGAATCGATCTATATGGTAAGCTTCATTTGGCTGCTGCATCAGCCTGATAACTTTTTGTTTAAAGAAACTCTTTGCGAATCGGAGTCCAGGTGTCGATTAACCTGACCTTGGGGGTAAGGAGCTGTACACTGTGAGGAGCATCACCGGGCACTGCAATTGTATCGCCGGTATTTAAGCGACAGGTTTCTTCCCCAATCGAAAAATTAACAGCTCCCTCTGCGACATAGACAATCTGTTCTTGCGGGTGGGAATGGGGTGCTTCAGGTTCTTCCCAGGGACCATCATAAAAATCCCAGACCGCCATCATCAGATTATCTGTGTATATAAGGCGTCTTGTTTTATCCGGGCTAAGGCGTTCAATTTTTCCATCCGGAATTCTATTGGTATTCATTATATTCACTCCAGGCCGATCTCTTTTAAAATAGTGAAAGGATTGCATAACGTAGTTGGTATACAATTTCATTAGTCAACACATATGAAGTACCATATTTCAGATGGTTTTGACAGTGAATGTTTGTTTATTCCCTCTATACAAGAGGTTTTAATGGTTGGAGGGAGGGCGGGTCAGACGCAGTAGGTTACTATCTGATTTTGGGGTGCCAGACCCCTTAAGGGTCTGGCGTAGAGAATAAAAAAATCAATGGGTCAGATTGGGAAGAAAGGTAATAATACTTGGAACCATAGTAAATAGAAGCAATGACGCTATCAGTGAAAGTAAATATGGCATTGACGCGCGCATAACTTTTTCTAGCGGGACTTTTGTTATTGCACTGGCGACAAAAAGGTCAAGCCCTACTGGTGGTGTAATGCAACCAATTGCCAGGTTAATGACCATGAGCACACCAAAGAAAAGAGGATCAATTCCAAGCTGGGTGGCAACGGGAAGAAAGATCGGTGTAAGAATAACAACTGCTGCAGAAGCATTGATAACTGTTCCAATAAACAGAAGAAGAACGTTCATCATCAAAAGGAAAACGATGGGGGAAGATGTCAGTGAAACGACCCAGGCGCCGATATGATGAGGGATCTGAAGACTCGTCATAACCCAGCCAAAAACTTTAGCAGCCCCAACAATAAACATGATGAGTGTTGTGCCAATAACAGCCTTGAAAATAATTTCAGGAAAATCTTTAAATTTCAATTCTTTGTAAATGAATAGACCAACAAAAATGCCATAAACTGCAGCAACTGCAGCAGCTTCAGTGGGGGTAAAAATACCGCCATAAATGCCACCAATAATAATAACTGGAGTCAATAACGCCCAAAATGAATCTTTAAAGGTTGCAAAGAACTTGGCCGCTGAAAAAGCGCCTTCGGCAGGAATTCCTTCCTTTTTAGCGATGGCCCAGCTAACCAGACACATAACAATGCCCATGATAATGCCAGGTACCATTCCGCCCACAAACAGATCTCCAATAGACGTTCCGGCAATGACGCCATAGACGACCAGGGTTATTGACGGAGGAATAACGATTCCGACAGTTCCGCCGGCCGCGACAACTCCTGTAGCTAATTCTCTGCGATAGCCTTTTTCTTCCATTTCATCGACCATCGTTGAACCGAGAGCAGCTGTTGTTGCTGCAGATGAACCCGAAATGGCGGCAAAAAACATGCCTGAAACACATACCGCTTGAGCTAAACCACCGGTAAAAGAGCCGACAATGGCTTGGGAAAAATTAACCAGGCGTGTGGTAACGCCGCCTGCTGACATGAATGCACCCGCAAGCATAAAAAATGGAACGGCCATAAATGAAAATGAATCAATTCCAGAGTACATATTCTGGGAGATCATAACCAGTGGCATATCCATAAAGCCAAATAATACCAGTGCTACCGATAGAGCTAAGGCAAAGGCCACTGGTACACCGATTATTGTCATACCAAAAAAAGAACCGAGTAGAGCGAATTCCATGGCCTGTTATCCCTTCTGTTTGCTGGTTGCGATCGAGTGAAAATTTTCATCGCCACTTTGGTGACGATAGTGGTTCTTAATTGCTGTGATTATTTTAAAAGTGTCCTTAATCAAGTAGAGCAGCATCAGGAAACCACTGATGGGGATGATACAGTAGACCCAGCTCATGGATATGCCCAGAGCGGGAGCTGTTTGAAAGGTCATGGTTGAAGTCATTTTTCCGCCCTGAATAATCAGTAGCAGGATGAAAATATAACTACAGAAATTGATAAAAATTTCGAGGACAAACCCTGCTGTTGTGTCTTTTAAACGGTCAGGTAGCATGCGTACTGCAAGGTGACCACTCTCTCCCATAATCAAGGCTGATCCTAAAAACACAACCCAGACGAATAAAAATCGCGCGATCTCTTCAGACCACTCAAAAGAATGTCCAAAAATGTAGCGAGTAATAACCTGAAAAAAGATGATAAACAACATAATCATCATCGAAGCAACAGAGATCCAATAAAGGCTCTTGCGAACACTATTTAAAATATTTTCCATAGTTTATTCTCTTTTTCTAAGCGCTAAAATATCAACCGTAGATCATAAAAGCACAGGCAGAAATCATTCTGCCTGTGCTTAAGTCTTATTTGGCAAGAGCTGCAATTTTATCTAGATTGTCCTGGCCAACTTTCGAGGCAAACATAGCGTGTACAGGTTTTGTGGCTTGCTTGAAAGGCTCACGATCGACAACTGTGACTTTCATTTTTCCAGTGGCTTTAATTTGATCCCAGTATTTGGTGTCTTGCTCTTTAGCAATTTGCCGCTGCCAGTCGATAGCTTCCTTTGCTGCTGCCAGGACAATTTCTTTTTGCTTATCGTTAAGGCGATTCCAGCTCATCATTGACATAATTACGGGCTCAGGAGAGTATGAGTGGGCAGTCAGTGAGGCATATTTCTGAACTTCAAAGAAACGCTTGGTCCAGATGTGAGCACTTGGATTCTCTTGACCATCGACGGTTCCTTGTTGCATTGCGCTATATAGCTCACCAAAGGAAATAGGTGTTGGTGATGCCCCCAAGGCTTTCATCATTTCGATATATACCTTGTTATTCATAACGCGAATTTTAAGGTCTGCCATATCTGCAGGAGTTAAGACTTCTTTTGTATTGTTGGTTAAGTGGCGAATACCGTTTTCCATGTAACCGAGTAATTTAATACCTCTGTTTTCAAGAGCTTTGCCAATTTCCATACCTACGGTATCAAGTGATTTATACGCATGTTCACGATCTTCAAACAGGAATGGCAGATCAAAGATGGAAATTTGTGGCTGAAACTGTCCTAATACAGCCGTTCCGACAAGGGCCATATCTACCCCACCGTAAACCATACTTTCTACTAAATCTTTTTGCCCACCAAGTTGTGAGGAGGGGAATACTTTAACCTCGATATCGCCATTAGATTTTTCGGCAACAAGTTTGGCAAAATAGTCAGCACCTTTTCCGTATGGATGGACAGGTTCCGCAATATGCCCAAGCTTTAAAACAACTTTTCCGGCAAATGCAGGGGATACCATCATGAGTACACAGAGGACCATCAGAGTGAGCTTAGTGATTCGTTTCATTACCCTTTTCTCCCTTAGATAAGGCGTTAGAATGACCACGTAAAATCGTGGTGGCAGCGGAAGTAGATTCACAGAATGTGAAGTGGAAACGATGTTTGTTGCCAAAGGGTAGGTTGAAAACTAAAAGCTGTAAATAAATGTGAAATAAAAAGCTTTTATTTCATTGTGCCTATTAAAATCATTTTGTTCACGGCAGTTTTGGAGGTTTGATTTGTGCGGGACTGAGATCGGGACGAAACAGATAAATGGAATGAAATTAATGTAGTTGTAATTAAAAACAACAGGCCCCTTCAAGATTTGAAGAGGCCTGTTGTTTTGTATATTTCAGTAAATCAATCAGTCGGTGCTGACGTGAGATACTTTTTTGCCTGGTGAGTAGATGTCCAGGATGTTCCAGTGACCAGTTGTAGGAACTGGGTTGTTAATCATGCGAACATCGATGACAGTCGGCTTGTTAGAAGCAATAGCAGCTTCCAGAGCAGGCTTGAACTCTTCAGCAGCTTTGATGCTCACACCTTCAACGCCGTATGCTTTAGCAATGGCAGCGAAATCGGTAACTTGTGGGAACAGTGTTCCGTAAGTTGTGTCGTAGTGAGCTTTTTCCAAGCCAGCGATGGTACCAAAAGCGTTGTTATTCATAACAACCCAGATAGCTGGAATGTTTTCATAAGCTGCGGTAGCAAGAACCGCTGGGTTCTGACCAAAACCACCATCACCGATAAGAGCGACAACAACTTTGTCAGGGCAAGCAAGCTTAGCACCCAGAGCTGCAGGAGCACCAAAACCCATAGTTGCGTAACCGCCAGGAATTTGGATGCTGCCTGGGGTGTAGATCGGGAACTGCTGACCAACACCGTTTTTGTTCCAACCAACATCAGTGGTGATGATGGCATCGCGTGGCAGGGCAGCGCGAACGTCAGCCAGGATACGCTCTGGCATCATTGGGTACTTGTCGCTTTGCTGGTTGTCAGTGTTGCGGCCAGCAAATTCAGTACGGTACTCAGCAATTTCTTTTTCCAGCTCAGGCTTTTTGATGCCTTCTGGGTAGAGTTGTTTAGCGACCTTGGTTAGAACTTTCAAAGCTTGTTTCAGGTCAGCAACTGCACCGATTTCGACTGGGTAGTTACGGCCAATTTCAGAGCTTTCGATGTCGATATGCATCAGTTTAGAAGTACCAGGGATATCGAAAGTGAACTCAGGGTACCATGAGCTACAATCAGCTTCTTTGAAGCGGGTACCAAGACCGAGGATCCAGTCAGCAGTACGACAGCTGTCGTTGATGTACTGGGTGCCCCAGAAACCACTCATTCCAAGAGTGAATGGATGATCATCAGGCAATGCACCTTTACCCATCAAGCTGTGGGCAACAGGGATGCTGGTGTGATCAACAAAGGCTTTAAGTTCTTCAGCAGCATCAGCCAGAACAATACCACCACCGACGTACAGAATTGGTTTTTTAGCTTCAACCAGGTTGGTGACGATCTCTTTAGCAACGTCTTCATCCAAAGATGGTTTAGACAAGCTGCGGGTGTTCTTTTTAACGCGCTCAAAACGCTCAACTTCGACTTCTTTAGAAAAGATGTCCATTGGAACGTCAACAGCGACGGGGCCAGGCTGGCCACTTTCAGCCAGTTGGAATGCTTTCTCCATGATTTCTGGGAACAGCTCAGGACTCTCTACACGCCATACACGCTTACAGAAAGGACGGTACATTTCTGACTGAGCGCCATCAGCATGAAGGTTAACTTCCTGGTGAGGGTGCTTACCGTAGTAGTGTGATGGAATGTCACCAATGATAACAACCATTGGGATACAATCGAGTGCAGCATTGGCAACGCCAGTGGATGCGTTTGACATACCAGGACCAAGATGACTCAATACAACTGAAGTGGTCTTTTTAGCACGAGCATAACCATCAGCAGCATGAGCAGCAATTTGTTCATGGCGAGTGTTAACGAAGTTAATTGGGCTTTTGTCAAGAGCCGACAAGACGGCAATGTTGGTATGACCGCAAAGACCAAAGACGTGTTCTACGCCTCTGTCTTCAAGATACTTAACCAATTGATGTGCAACCAGATCTTTCACGATAGCCTCCTCAATGCGAGTTATATATATGGTTGTCTGTGTAGTCCTAGTGGAAAGGATCAAATTGTGAGTAATAGGATATTGGCAAAGATCATTCCTGTCAACAACTTTCTAAAAAAAGTGTAACCATTATTTAATAATTATTTTTGAAATCTTGACATGTGGCTAACATGTCAGGTACATGTCATTGTATCAGGCTGAACTAACGATAATTTTTACATTATAGAATACAGCAGGATGGCTAATATGAATACCTCTTCTAAGCAAAATAAAATTCCAGATTCTCATGTTGCTAGCAAACTCGGGTTATTTGGTATATCGACAGCTCTTATTACTCCTTTTGATAATAATGGTCGTCTCGCCCTTTCTAATGCCATAAAGCATGTAGAACATGTGATGGCAAAGGGGGCTGCTGGTATAACTTTATTTGGAACGACCGGGGAAGGTGCATCTATTGGGTATTCGGAACGTCAGGAGCTGCTCAATGCTTTAGTTGGATCTGTTGTTGCTACTGATCAGGTAACCGTTTGTATTTGCTCAAGTAGTCTGGAAGGTGCAGTAGCGCAAGCCACACAGGCTTGTGGTTGTGGTGTCTCACGCTTATTAGTAACTCCACCTTTTTACTTTAATGGGGTTACTGATGAAGGCATTTTGCGTTGGTACGATCAATTTATTAATGCGCTGACCGGTTATGACCTCCAGATTATCCTGTATAATTTGCCTCAGGTAACACAAGTCGAATTATCCAGTGTTTTTGTCCGTAAACTGAAAGATACTTTTGGTGACGTAATTTTTGGCGTCAAGGATAGTTCCGGGTCATGGGATAGTGCCGCCTCTCTGCTTCAGTTTGATGATTTGGCTATATTAATTGGAGATGAACGTCTGTTAGCTAAGGCTGGTCCTTTGGGATGTGCTGGTGCTATCAGTGGCATGGCTAACTTGTTTCCATCTGTTTTACATGATCTTGTGCAATCAGGAAATGAGAACTCTGCGGTGAATACTTTAGTTACCGATGTCGTTTGTCATCCCGTAACTCCGTTAGTGAAAGCCTTGGCATCTAGCTATTATGGTGATCCTCTTCTCGCTAACGTGCGCCCACCTTTGTTGCCAGCGGAGGTACAAAAGTTTCAGGGAATGATTGATTTAATTCATAAAATAACAGACTAGTAGTTATCCCGTCCGTACAGGAATTAGTGATCGGGAACAATGATATGTAATGGAGTGGCTATGTTAAAGCGTGAACTCGCATATGAAACCTTCACAGAATGTTTGCTGGCTCAGGATATTATGCCAGGACAGATAGTTTCGCAGCGAGAGCTTGTCGAAATGACGGGAATGACACTGGCGGCCATTCGTGAAATGATTCCACGTCTTGAAGCTGACGGTCTTATTTGCACGGTGCCAAAACGTGGCCTCCAGATTGCCCATGTTGATCTGAATTTAATCCGCAATGCCTTTCAGTTAAGAACTGTTTTAGAGCGGGAAGCCGTTATTAATTTTATTCATGTTGCTGGCCGTGAAGATGTCACAACTTTAAGAGATGAGCATTTGGCGGTAAAAAATGCTGCTGAACATACTATATCAGGCTCTTTGATTGAACAGGCTCAGCACCTTGATTGGCGAATGCACGATGAATTGATTGATCGGTTGGGGAATGAACTGATCAGTAATATATATCGTGTCAACTCCATAAAAATTCGCCTTATCCGTCAACAAGATACCAGAATTTTACCCGATCTTGTCGGGTCGGTCATGGATGAGCATTTAGCCATTCTTGATGCTGTATTACAGCGGGATGAAAACGCAGCAGTTAATGCAATGATCAATCATATCGATAGTGCAAAAAATCGAGCCATGCGGCTATAGCCTTTTCTGAACAGGAGGTTTCATGGGGTATTTTATTGGTGTCGATGTCGGTACTGGCAGTGCCAGGGCTGGTGTTTTTAGCGCTAGTGGCGATTGTCTTGGGACTGCACAGCAAGAAATAACAATTTTTAGACCCGAGAAGAATTTTTGTCAGCAAAGTTCTACTCAAATCTGGCAAGCAATTGTGGCAAGTGTGAGGCAGGCAGTAAAACATGCTGATATTAAACCGACTGCTGTTGCAGGCCTAGGGTTTGATGCTACCTGTTCTTTGGTTGTTGCGGATGGTAACGGTCAACCCGTTTCTGTGAGCCCTGACGCGAGTCCGGAACAGGATATTATTCTATGGATGGATCACCGGGCTATCGCAGAAGCAGACGAAATTAACCGCACAGGCGCTGAGGTGTTGCGTTATGTCGGTGGGGTTATTTCGCCAGAAATGGAAATGCCGAAACTACTCTGGTTAAAAAGGAATCTGCCTGCCTGCTGGGACAGGGCTGATTATTTTTGGGATTTACCAGATTGGCTGGTTCATAGAGCATCAGGAACATTCATACGGTCCCTCTGTTCACCTGTTTGTAAATGGACCTATCAGGGGCAAAAGGGGTCGAAAGGGGAGGGCTGGGATAATGAGTTTTTTAATACTATTGGCCTGGCTGAGCTCAGTGCTGATAATTACCGTGCCATTGGTAATGAATTCTTACCTCCCGGTGCATGTGCTGGCCGGTTATCCCAACCGGCCGCTGAAGAGTTGGCACTACCTGAAGGAATCGCAGTTTCTTCAGGTATAATTGATGCCTATGCAGGCGCTCTGGGAACTTTAGGTGTTAATGGCGATGTTGCAACTGGGCGGTTGGCGGTAATAGCGGGTACATCAACCTGTCACATCAGTATCTCTGAGACCCCTTGTTTTGTTCCTGGTGTCTGGGGGCCTTACTATTCAGTGTTGTTGCCTGACTTATGGGCAAATGAGGGCGGGCAGTCCGCTGCAGGAGCTCTTATTGATGCGGTTATTGGGCGTCATGCTGCTATGAATCAGATTCGTAAGGATGCCCAGCAGAACAAAATGTCTGTTTACCAGGTCCTTGATAAGATTTTGACCCAATGTGGTGAAGAGAGTGCTTTTTTAACCATAGGCAGGCACATTCAGCCTGATTTTCACGGAAACCGTTCGCCGTTAGCGCATCCTTGGCGTCATGGTGGGGTTGACGGTTTAAGTCTGGATATTGGGAAAACTGACCTGGCTCTTGATTATTTGGCAACATTGCAGGCATTAGCTTATGGTACGCGTCATATTATAGATGAAATGCATCAGGCTCATGTTCCAGTGGATACTCTTGTGGTGAGTGGTGGGCTGGCGCGTAATGAGCTCTTTTTACGCGAACATGCAGATGCTACGGGCTGTTCTGTGATTGTTCCGCAGGCAGAAGAGCCGGTTCTGCTCGGTAGTGCTATGCTGGGTGCAGTGGCATCTGGTTGTTTTTACACGCTTAAAGACGCCATGAGTGCGATGAGTGGGCAGGGGCATAGACTTTCACCTAGAGGGGGCAAAATTTCAACTTATCATCAAGCTAAATATCAGGTCATGCGACGGATGCAGCAGGATCATGCTGACTATGTTGCTATTATGAAGGAGACTGGACAATGAAGCGGATCGCATTAGTTGCATCAGGTGATTTACGTGAGAGTGCCAATAATGTCTGCTGGGCAACGCAAGCAGATATGGAATCCCGTTTGACCAATGTTCTGGCTGAAAAGGGGTATGAATTATGGCGTGCTCATCCGGTCAAGGCCAGTGGGCATGGTTTCATTTCTAGTCAACGAGAGGGCATGGATGTCTTTAAAAACATTGATCCCGATATGCCTCTTATTGTCGCTGAAGCTGTATGGCAGTATACCCATCACGTTCTACCTGGGTTAACCAGCCACCGTGGAGCTATTTTAACGTTGGCAAACTGGTCTGGTCAGTGGCCAGGACTAGTGGGCGTTCTTAATCTGAATGCTGGACTCACCAAAGCCGGAATTCCATATTCTACTTTATGGAGCGAGGATTTCAGCGATCCCTTCTTTCTTGAAAAGGTTGAACAATGGTTGAGTCAGGGAATGATAACGCACGATAGTTCACATGTGCAGCCTTTTAATCCTGATACCTGTAAGGACCTAACGCTGGTAGAGGATATTGCTGCTGAAATTCGCTCAGATAAAGTCATTATGGGGGTTTTTGATGAGGGTTGCATGGGGATGTATAATGCTATCGTCCCAGATGAACTCCTTATGGCAATGGGTATCTTTAAAGAGAGACTATCACAGTCGGCACTTTATTATGCAACGACCCAGGTTGGTGATGCTGATGCCCAAAAAACGATGGACTGGTTAATTGATAAGGGGCTGACCTTTCATTTTGGATCCGATCACCAAAGTGAGTTGACCAGGCAGCAGGTATTGGATCAGTGCCGCATGTATATAGCCGCTGTCAGAATGGCTGATGAATTTGGTTGTGAGGCGATTGGTATTCAATACCAGCAAGGACTCAAAGACTTGCTCCCTGCATCTGATCTGGTAGAGGGAATGTTAAATAATGATGATCGTCCAGAAGTATTGACCCAGGCTGGTAAGCCTATTCGCTCTGGTCAGGCAATAGTGCATTTCAATGAAGTTGATGAATGTGCTGGCCTTGACGGCATTTTGACGAATCGGGTTCACCGCGCCTTAGGGCAACCAGTCGAGACAACTCTGCATGATATTCGCTGGGGCGATAACGATCGAACTCAGCCCGGTGATCCATTTGTTTGGGTCTTTGAAATATCTGGGGGTGCACCACCTGCTCATCATAAAGGGGGATGGGCGGGGTCTGAAAGTTTCCGTCAGCCACCAATGTATTTTCCTTCTGGTGGTGGTACGTTAAAAGGTAATGCTAAAGCTGGAACCATTATCTGGAGTCGCATTTATGTTGAGGGTAATCGGCTGAAAATGGATCTTGGTTTAGGTCAGGCAGTAGAATTATCCCCACAGGAATGTGAACGTCGCTCGCAGGCGACAAGCCCGCAGTGGCCGATGATGCATGCAACACTTCAAGGGGTCAGTCGTGATCAGATGATGGGGCACCATAAGTCTAACCATATACAGGTTGCATATGCTAATTCTGTTGAAGAGGCCGACCGTGCCATGCGTGCGAAGGCGGCTTTGGCTGATACCCTGGGAATTGAAACCTTCTTGTGTGGTGTTTCTTGAAATAAGTTAATTACTCGTTAAGTCAGAAACTAACTAGTTTTCCACTTGTGGCGGATAGCAAACTGATTATTTTTTATATATTGTTGAAAAGTCCCTTGATCATTATTGCTCAGGGGATTTTTGTTGGAATTGTTCAATAGCAGAGGAGTGTCGAGGGGACACTGGTGTGCCTGGCCTGTGCAACAACTTCCTCGAAGGGAGGTTGTTGCGCAGGCAAGTGATTTGCAAACAGGCAAATGTCATTTAGCTCATTAAGCAACGGTTTCTTGTTGCTGTTGAGCAAAATAATTTTTAGAAGCTTCAAGACAACGACGAGCGTGTTCTTCAAAGCCGAGTTCTTCAATACGTTTGTTATTGGGTAGCTCAATAGACCAGATAACTTCTGGCAATACAGCATCAATGGCAGCGAAATCGATACAGCCTTCGCCAGGATAAAGGCGGGCATCGCGGGCGATTTCAATTAAGCCATCACGAGTTGTTGGGATTCCATCTGGAGCATCGCAAAGGTGGACGAATTGGAACCACTCTTTAGGAAGGGCCGCGATATCATCAAGGGCCACCTGAGAAAAGTGAATATACAATGTATCGAGAAGGATGCCGCAGTTAGAACGGTCAGCACCTTTAAGGATGTCTGCAGCTTCTTGCAAATTAGTTAAGCGAGAGAAGCTAGGGAATTCAAGGCTTACAGTCAGGCCAAAAGGTTTGGCGAGATCGCAGATTTCTGCATAGGTATCAACAATAAAGTTGCGATCGATACGAACATCGGTCCAGGCACTGGAGATTAAGTGCTTGGCACCAAGTTCAGCACCCATTTCCATTGCCGGTAGATAACTTTTAGGGTCGACATCGCGTAAGATTCTTGCCAGCTCAATATCATGAACGCCGATACCGGTCTCTTTTAACGCTGCTTTGGTGTCATTTACCATGGTTTTATCGGTAGGGTAGAATGAACACTCGCCAGTGACGCCCATCGGAATATTCCGAAAGCTGATGAAATCATATCCAGTACGGGCGGCGATGCGTACCATTTCTGGTGGTGGACAGCTGATGATCGTCAAAGGTTCTAAAGAATACTGCTTACTCATTTCTGAATACTCCTGTTTACCTGCTTATAAAATCAATACTGGCCAGCCTGGTTACAGACTGGCCAGTTTCATACCAGTCAATTAAGGAAAGACAAGGCTTTCGTCGTTGTAGAACTCACCGAACAGTTCCTGATCACTTGGGCGATCTTCAGGAATTGGACGAGCAACCCAAGTCACGTTCATGTAGTGTTTCAGAGAAACGTTCTCGTTGGTGATGTTGCCACCCCAGGTACCACAACCCATGGAAGAGGTCATTGGCATACCGTTGGTCAATGAACCAGAGTTGGCTTTTGACTGAGGCTGGCGAACCATAACGCGGCTAACGGGCATTGCCATAGCGTGCATATGGATGTGATCTTCGTTGAAGCTGTAGATACCGCAAGAGTGACCACGGCCACCAACACGGTAGATCGCTTGCAGACGCTCAAGAGCTTTGTCGTAACCACCTGCGTATTTGAAGACACCGATGATAGGAGCCATTTTCTCTTTACACCAGTGGTACTCAGGACCGATGTTGTCTTCTTCAACCAACAGCATGACAACGTCTTCTGGAATGCTGAAACCAGCTTTTTCAGCAATAGACTGAGCTGAACAAGCGATGGTGTCGATGGTACGGTGCATTTCGTCGTCCCACAAAACAGCGGTCAACTTAGCTTTTTCTTCAGCGTTACACAGGTAACCGCCTTCAGCTTTCAGGCAGTCGATCATGTCAGCGTAAACGCTTTCGTGAATAACCAGGTTACCGTCAGCGCTGCAACCGGAACCGTAGTCAGCAGTTTTAGACAGACGTACGTTCATTGCAGCAGTCTTAACGTCCTGAGCGGTAGTTTCGTCGAAACACATAGTCGCGTTACCAGCACCAACACCGTAAGCAGGCTTACCAGAGCTATAAGCAGCTTGAACCATAGCAGGACCACCAGTCGCGATGGACAGGTCAGCCTGGCTCATCAGGTACTGAGAACCTGGAATGCTTGGTTTTTCGATACACAGGAACAGATCTTCTGGCAGACCAACTTTTTTCAGAGCCGCACGCATAACAGCGATGGTTTCAAAAGTGGTTTGTTTGCTACGTGGATGCGGAGCAAAGATGGTTGCGTTACGGGCCTTCAAAGAATACAGACCGTTGGTTGGAGGAGTCAGCGCAGGGTTAGTGGTTGGAATCAGACAAGCAACAACACCAACTGGCTTACCGTACTTGGTAATACCCTTTTCAGGGATATCTTCGATAATGCCAACGCTTTTTTGACGCATACAATCGCGCAGAATACCAACAATCTTAGCGCGCTTGTAAGGACGACCAGCACGGTCACCAAGACCACTTTCATCAACGCCCATTTGAGCCAGGCGGGTAAAGGTCTTTTCGTTAGCAGCAGCCCAGGCAACAGCCTGAACAGCGCGGTCGATGGTTTCCTGATCGACATTTTCGATTTGCTCTTGTGCAGCACGAGCACGGGTGAATAGCTCGTCGATGTTTTGCTTTTCTTCTTCAGTGAGTACTTTAGGCGCTTTTGCCATCTTTGTTCTCCTATTTATCGCTATGTATAATGTTCAAAGGAATCACTTTGTCGGTATCTTTTGAGAGCGACCGTGATCCTTTATTGCATCTTTTAAATCCTAAAAGATGGAACGCTATTATGAACGATAGAATAAAATGATCTTTAGAAAGTGTCAATAAAATTATAAATAAATGCTTAAATATAACTGTTTAGCTGGTCATATTGACATTTTAATCGAATATATATCCAGGTCAACTTTATATCGTTTTCTGATTTATAGGATTTCAATGATGGTTCTTATTGAGGGATATGAACAGACAGCTAGTTGACCCGTTATTTATTACGTGTCCTTATGAGTAGGAAAATGGTGGGGTAAGGAGGATAGCTGCCTGGTTAACCCTTCTATAGGGAACGTTCTTAGATGGTGGCATCCGAAAGCTTTACAATTCCAACTTGCATATTATCCGATTGGCACAGCCATATCGGAAAGTGCCATTTCCGGATGAAAACGAGATAGATTGAGGTCGTAATTAACTGCTAATTCTTAAATTATCCCGCCGATAAAAGATTGGAAGTCAAATATGTTTCCGCACTTTCACGGCACCTGAAGGTGTGTTCTGTGGTTCCTATTGTGCTAGCTCGTTGTTGATGCGGGATCTCTAGTACGATAGGCAGTTGGGGCATCTCTGTTACAATTGAGGCAATATCTATAGCTCCTTCTCCAACATAGAGACGCTCAGCTCTTCCTGTGTGGATTAGCTGGTCTGTTCGGGTAGGGATTTGTTTACACGTATCGCAAAGGTGAAGAGCTGTGAGGTAATGTTCAGGAACACGACGTAACTCGGCCAGGGTGCATTTAGACCGATGAAAATGCAGGGTATCTATTATCATGCCACTATTGTTAAAATTGGTTTGCTCTAGCAAGGTAAGGGCTTCTTGTATATTACGAATATTAGACCAGGTAACAAATTCAAGGTTGACCTTCATCCCCAGCTGTTGTCCTTTCTCACATAGCTGAGAAAAGAGATCAATGGTTCGCTGTTTATTGCTGGTCCAGACATTGGTAAGTACCGCTTGAGCTCCAAGCTCTGCTGCTAGCTCCATTTCTGCAAAATAATCCTTCAAGTCTGCCTGGTCATGTATTCGGGCATTTTCAATGTCCAGTAATTTTATACCTGTAGATAGTAAAGCTTGTTGCGTTTCTTTGAATAACGCTTGATTGTTTCTTAGCCCATAGTCCTGCTCGCCTGGTAGCCCCATAGCAATCGTTCTAAGGCTGACATATTTGTAACCAGCCCGTGCTGCAAGATAAATCATTGCTGGTGGAGGACAGTCTGCTGCGGTAAGGAAGCCGAGGGAAAATTGCCACTGCATAAACCTACTCCGGGAAAAATACCCTAACGCTAAAAAGGGTCGGGGGCAATCCCCGAGTTGTTAACACAATCCTGAACAATGCTGAGTGTCGCTGCCAGGGATCTCGCTGCATCCTTGACGTCACATATTGGTTTTTCTTTTTTCTGAATGACGTTCTTAAAGTGTTCCAGTTGCTTTTCGTAAACATCATATTCTTCGCAGCGTATGTAATTACTGATTAATGGTTTATCCCATGATTCTTGACCGGGATATCGGGCGGACCATTTTCTCAGTACCGGCAATTCGAGACTCCCGGTGGTGCCAATTAAGCGATAGGAACTTTCGTGGGTGAATTCATAGGATGGATTTTCACCTGAACCTTGTTCTATCGTCCACGGAGACAGGCCAGCGTCTGTACAAATTAAGGTTGCCATACAACCATTTGCAAAGCGAATAATGGCTCCGGCAGAATCTTCAACGACAAAGTGTCGCTGCTGGTTGTTCTGCATTCCTCGAATCTCTATAATTTCTCCACATAAGTAGCGAAGCATATCGATATCATGGATAACATTGATGAGAATAGGGCCTCCGCCGATATTCTTACGCCAATCAACGTCAAAGTAATCAGCTGGCTTTTTAGTCGCCCAGATAACAGAAGCCGCTACTAAATGACCTATTTCCCCCTGCTCAAGGATCATTTTTGCTTTTTGGACCTGAGGTAGATAGCGTCGGTGATGACCGACGAGGGTTGGTATATTTGCCGTTTCAACCGCGGCGACCAGTTCATGCGCCTGGACAATTGTTGCTGTGACCGGTTTTTCAATAATGAAGGGAAGACTGTGCTGACAGCATAGTTTCCCTTGTTCCAGGTGCATGTTATTTGGGGTAGCGATAATTAACGCGTCAGGTTTTACAGTGTTCAGCATTGTTTGGAAATCGGCAAAAACAGGCGCATTCCATTTATGGCAACTATCTGGATCAAGAACCGGATCGACAATCGCTACCAGGTTGGCAAGATCTGGTCGGTTTAAAATCGTCTGGATATGCCTTTTACCAATCAATCCTGCACCTAAAACAGCGATTTTAAGGGCGTTCATTGATCTCTCCTGGAGGTTTTATTCAGGTCTCAAACATACTCCTCCCCGGGTTGAAGTTTTTTAAGGATCCAGGGGAGGATGAGTTATGGTTTGTTGTTTATGTCGAATAATTAAATCCTAATTGTGCTGATAGTTGTTTCAAATCCTTAATTTGGTCATCTGACAATGCGACCAGCGGTGCTCGCATTCGCAACCAGCCACTGTCGTTGTAGGTAAAACTGAGCATTGCTTTAAAGGCTGGTAGCATGGGGAACTGATCAAAAATAGATAAAAATGAAAGGATCTGTTCTTGATCCTGCTGCTGGTGGGAAGATTTTTGATCACCTATGAGCTTTTGTACCAATAGAGGCAGAATGTTGGCGACACCACTTACTGCCCCTTTGCTACCAAGTGTCGCCATTACCTGAAGATCTGGTTCGTTGCCGACCCAGACCTGTACCGGTGCAACTGCTTTGCAAAGAGCAATAGATTCTTCACGATTACAGCCGCTGTCTTTGATGCCGAGAATCGTATCCGGGTATTCCTGGATCATTTTTTTAATAATCGTACAGGTCAAAGGTACGCAACTGACTTGAGGCAAATGATAAAGAACGAGTTTCAGGTGTGAACTGGCGACTCCGGAAACTAACTGTTGATAGAAATTAAAGATTCCCTGTTCAGTCACTCCTTTAAAGAAAAAAGGGGGCATGACAAGGCACCCATGTACCCCATGTGCTGTAGCGTGTTGGCTTAGTTGAATGACATCTGGCAGGGCGGCTGCTCCAGTGTGAACCAGTATCTTTTCAGCGGAAACCCCCGCTTTTATAAGCCCTTCAAGAGTCTCCATCCGTTCTTTGCTAGAAAAAGAAGGCCCTTCTCCTGTTGTGCCGAATAATGTGACACCCTGACATCCTGACACTAACAGATGCTGAATGTGTGATGCCAGCGCAGGAATATTAATGCTCAAATCGCTATTTAAGGGGGTGAGTAACGCTGGCCAAATTCCGGTATGTGTCTGTTTTATATAAGTCATAAATTATCCTGCGTAGCCAAAGCGGCGGGGAAGCCAGAGAACAAGCTCAGGCATAAGTACAAGAATGGCCAGTGCTGCCAGCAGCGCGATAAGAAATGGCCACAACTCTTTTATCATGTCGATAAGTTTAATACCGGTAACACCATTAATGACAAACAGTAGTATGCCGTACGGGGGAGTGATTAGCCCAATCATACAGTTTACAACGACAATAATACCAAAATGCACCAGGTCGATTCCCAGTGCACGGCATGATTGAATAAAAAGAGGAATAATAACCAGAATAATCGTAGTTGCATCCAGGATACAGCCTAGACCGAGCAAAAGAAGGTTGACGAAGAGCAGGAAGAGCAGGGGGGATACATCCATCCCTTCCATAAGGCCAGCCAGGCGGTTAGGAATATTTTCGGTCGCAACGACGTAGTTAAGAATTAATGCTCCACCAATGACAAGTCCAACCGATGAAGAAGATTTAAGACTGCTCAGTAAGATTTCACGGATATTTTTCAGATTTAATGCCCGGTAAAAGACCGCGGCAAGAATAAAGGCATAAGCTGCTGCTACGGCGGCGGCTTCTGTAGGGGTTGTTGCGCCACCGTATATTCCCCACAGCAAAATCACCGGCATCATTAATGCCGGGAACGCTGTAACTGTTTTCTTGGGAATCTCCTTTAACGGCACAATTTGATCGCTACCAAAGCCACGTCTATGGGAGATGATAGCATTCATGGCCATCAAAACTATGCCCATTAAAAGGCCCGGAATGATACCTGCCAAAAATAGATACCCAATGGACGCATCAGAAACCAATGCGTATAAAACCATTGGAATCGAAGGAGGGATAACGGGGCCAATCGTTGCCGATGCAGCAGTTATAGCAGCGGCATATCCGCCAGGATAACGGCCACCTCTGGTCATCATGTCGATAATGATTTTTCCAATGCCTGCTGCGTCTGCGACGGCAGAACCTGACATGCCCGAAAAAATCAAACTTGCTACAACGTTAACATGACCGAGGCCACCTTTGAATCTGCCAACAGCTGCAATACAAAAATCAAGCAATCTTTCACTGATAGAGCCTGCATTCATAATATTTGCAGCAACAATGAACAATGGTACAGCAAGCAAAACAAAACTTTGAAAAAGACCGTTAATGATCTGTTCACCGGCGATGCCGAGATCCTGACCAGATGTTGCCAGGTAGACGATGGATCCACAGATGATTGAATAGCCAACGGGAGTACCGATGGCTGCCAGGCCAAAAAGCACGACTAAGCTTATTGCAAATGCAAGGGTCATTCTTCAAGGCCTCCACGTTCATTCATGTCTGTATCAAAGGTACCTTTGAAAATCTTTATTAGGCGGGTGACATAAGTCACGACGAGGGCAACCATAAAAATGAGATAAACGCTGAATACATAGGCAAGAGGAATACGTAGAGTGCCGCTCTTTTTTATCTTCATAAAGCTGATGTAATCATAAGTTCCTGGCCATGAAGCGACGATACAGACAATAATAGCCAATGCTGCTATCGCGGCAAAAATACGTTGAGTCCGTGGACGTACGGCAAGGTATAGCATGTCAAAACGCACATGCTCTTTATCGCGTACACAAAATGCGGATCCCCAGAATACCGTCCATAACCATAAAATAAGACAGAGTTCAACAGACCAGGTCAATGGATCATTTAAAATATAGCGCCACAGTATTTGGCCAACAAAGGTAAGAAACATAACTGCTAACATGGTGATGCCAACGTCATCAGCTCTGTCTTGCAGGAATCTGCCTGTTTTGTGCATGAAGCAACATCCTCTCGATAAACAAGAGGCGTGATCAGCGGACTGATCACGCCAAATCTAAGCTTTACTTCAGTTTGTTGCAGCTGAAGCCTTACAGAGCATTAATCTTATCGATGACACCTTTAGGCCAGGTCTTTGAGTAGTCAGACTCGAGGTACATTTTTTGTACACGGGTGCGAAAGGAATCGATATTTGGCTCATAAACTTTCAAGCCTTGGTCTCTAAAAAATTGAGCCAATTCCTCTTCAAGTTGAAGTTGGCGATTCCGTCCCCATTCAGCCATGTCGTCCGCAGCTTTTTGAATTTTTTGTTGTTGCTCGGCGGTCATGCTGTCAAATTTTTTCTTGCTGATAGCCAGATAGTTAAGGTCAACAAGGTGGCTTGTAAGAACAATTTGCTTGGTAACTTCGTAAAATTTGGCGTCTTTGTCGGTCGGTAGAGGGTTGTCCTGACCGTCAATCGCTCCTGTTTGTAGAGCAGTATAAACCTCGGTAAATGACACTGGTGTTGGATTGGCACCTAGGGCGCGGCCAAGGAATTGCCAGGCATCGGTACCAGGCATGCGAAGTTTGATGCCTTTAAGATCCGCAGGTGTTTCAATCTTTTTGTCAGTGCGCAGGTTAAGTTGGCGGCGGCCGAGGTAGATAACTGTAAGTAATTTGACACCAAGAGTTTCCTCAACTTTAGCTTTAAATGGATCCATAAGGGGATCATTAAAAACTTTAACCTGGTGTTCTGCATCCCGGTGTAGATAGCCAGCTGAAAAGATTGTGAATTCAGGTATGAATTCTGCGAGTTCCTGAGCAGAGGTGATAGCCATATCAAGGTTGCCACGAGCGATAGCTTCAAGTTCAGTTCCTTGCTTATAAAGAGTACCGTTCCAATGTGGTTCAAACTTAGCAAAATCAGCGATTGCGGGACCAAAAATAGTATCAAGAGCGACAGCGCGAGCATCTGTGGCTGAGTTTACAGAAGCTAAGCGAAGTTTTATTTTATCAGCCGCAAATGTGGTGCCAGCCATGGAGAGTAAAAGTAGAGCTATGGTGGAGATTTTTAACAGGCGAGGTAGAAAAGATGTTCTCATAAGTTCCTCCTTCATTGGGGGTGATTAAGAGTCAACTTCTTGCCAGTGCTGCATAGCATTAAAGTTAAGCAATTAAACTGCTTACAAACGGTAGGTTAATCGCATGATTTTGATACTGAGTTTGTCCCTCCTTTTTGTGGTGAAGATTCTCTCTCCAGTGCCCCTAAAACAGAATATTAGCGGGCTGCCTATACGGTATCGGTAACTAGGATAAGAGCATAAAAATATTTCAAAAATTGAATAAAAAAGCATTTATATGTTGATAACCGAAAGGTGTTATGCTTGTCAAAGTAAAGATTTAATATTCGTTAAAATATAATTTATGTTAATAAGTAGCTAAAAAACAATAAATACTACTAGGGGAGACTGGCTGTCCTTTCTATTGGTATTTAAAGTGTTGAAGAAAAGAATAGCTAATATAGAATTATGTTTTATGGGTGAGTGGTGTTAGTGGGTTGTTTTTATAGACGGCGGCATAGAAAACTGTGATTGTTTTTATGGTTTATAAAGAGGCTAGTAATAAAGACATCTGCTCTAGAGATGAATACTGCCTGGGTATTTTAAACAGTTAATTTGAGTATACGCAATTATTAAGTTAGTAGAATGATTTTACTGGAAATAGCCATCTCAATTAATTATAGACGGGCTATATTGATAGGAAGGGGAGAATGGAGATAAAAAAGCCGGTGAAAGTTATACTTATCACCGGCTTTTTTATTGTTATGTGATCGCTGGCTTTTTAGTTACCGCGAACTTTAGCAACTTCAGCATAGAATGCATCTAAAGTAGCTTGGCCGACTTTAGGAGCATTTTTCTCGTAAACTGGCTTCACAGCTGCGCGGATGCGATCCATTTCAGCTGGTGCGATTTCGTTAAGAGCCATTTTTGTTCCAACGAATTCAGTAGATTTTTCCATTTGAGCACGGTTAGCTGCACGTTGGAAAAGTTTAGCTTCTTGCTCAGCTTCAATGATAACTTTCTTCTCAGCGTCGTTAAGTTTGTCCCAGGTGCGCTTAGAGATTAAGGTTGATTGTGGTGAGTAGATGTGCTTGGTGAATGAGAAGTACTTTTGTACTTCGTAAAAGCTAGCAAACTGTACGTTGGTAATAGGGTTTTCCTGGCCATCAACAACATGCTGCTCAAGAGCACTGTAAAGTTCTGGGTAAGGAAGAGGTACAGTGTTACACCCCAGAGTGTTGAAGGTGTCAATGAAAACAGGGGACTGAAGAACACGCAGTTTGATACCACTGAAATCTTCGAGTTTAGTGATTGGTTTTACGTTGTTTGTCATGTTACGGAAACCAAGTTCCCAGTAACCAAGACCAACAAGACCTTTAGCAGGCAGCTTGTCGAACATCATTTTTCCGAATGCACCATCAACGACAGCATCAGCTTCTTTTTCGTCGTTGAACATGAATGGGAAATCGAAAATACCAAATTCAGGAACCAGGCCAACAAGTAGACCAGCGTTCAGAACAGTGAAGTCAATGGTACCACCCTGCAGGGCAGATACAGTTTGAAGGTCGCCACCAAGCATGCCGCTCGGGAACATTTTTACCTTCATCTTGCCACCACTTTTTTCTTTGACAAGCTCGGCAAATTTAACAACACCTTGACCTTGTGGGTGGTCTTTTGTGTTTTGGTAAGCAAATTTGAAGGTGTGTTTGTTGATGTCGGCTGCAAATACACTTGCAGGGATCAGCAGTGCTGCAGCAGCAGCGAAAACGACCAGCTTGTTCAAGATACTTTTTTTCATTGATTTCTCCTTGTTGTGTTTAGGAACTACTCTGTTTACTAAGCAATCAACAACATTAGTGGTTGAGGTGGATGTTGACCTCCTTTTCTGGTCCTCAATCTGGTTAAACATATACCTTTTAAAGGTAACCTGTGCGAGCGCGACATGTAGGCTCACACAGGTTTGAATGTGACATCAGTGCCCGCTAAACCATTGTGCAGGGACTGTAACGATTTCAGGGAAGATGATAATCAGCAGTAGGGCCAGCAGTTCGGCAAGAATAAATGGCCAGATGCCTTTTATCAGATCATCCATACTGACCTTACCGACGCCGGCGACAACATTCAGAACCGTTCCGACTGGTGGTGTGATCAGACCGATAGAGGTGTTGATGATAAACAGAACACCGAAGTAGATAGGATCGATACCTGCTTTGACAACGATTGGCATAAGAACCGGAGTCAGAATCAGGATAGATGGGGTCATGTCCATACAGGTACCAACAGCAACGATCAGCAGCATGATTGCGGCCATCAGCAAGAATTTATTGTCAAGGAAAGGTCCAAGCATCCTGACAACCTGACCAGGAACGTCACCGACGGTGATCATCCATGAAGAAACCAGAGCTGAACCGACCAGGAAAATAACGACTGAAGTTGTTTTTGCAGCTGTAACAAATACACCATAAAGCTGGTTAAACTTAAGTTCTTTGTAGACAAACATGGCAATGAAGAGGGCGTAGACAGCCACAACTACCGCAGCTTCGGTAGGGGTGAAGATGCCGAATTTAAGACCGAAGATAATGATCAATGGCAGCATTAAAGCCCAGAAGCTTTCGAGAACAGCGTTCAGGATCTCTTTGGTTGATTTACGTGGAGCAGGCTGCACATTGTCTTTACGACAAGTTAGCCACCAGGCGACACAGAGAAACAGTGCCATCATAATGCCGGGTACAATACCAGCCATAAATAGTTTGGAGATGGACAACTCACTGGCAACACCGAAAACGATAAAGCCGATACTTGGTGGGATGATTGGGGCAATGATACCACCTGAAGCAATCAATCCACAGGACCGTTCTTTGGTGTGACCAGCATTAACCATCATCGGGACGAGCAGGGATGCCAGCGCTGCTGCATCGGCAACTGCTGAACCGGAGAGGGCAGCAAGAAGAACAGATGCGAGAATGGCAACAAAACCCAGCCCACCGCGAACGTGTCCGACCAGGGTGATGGCGACGTTAACGATCCGTTTAGATAAGCCGCCGACATTCATAACCTCACCAGCTAGCAAAAAGAATGGCACCGCTAATAAGGGGAAACTGTCAGCGCCATGAATGACATTTTGAGCAACGATCTGTGCGTCAAAAAAGTCCAGATGCACCATGAGCACGATACCGCAGGCGAGCAGTGAAAAGGCAATTGGCGTACCGATTGCCAGTGTCGCAAAGAGAGTACCTAAAAATATTCCGATAACCACTTTAAAATCCTCCGTAAACCTAAATTATGACTTAAAATGAGCTAATTCTTTTTCAAGCTCTTCTTCATCCATTGATTCATCAACAACGCCAACGAGTTCATCGTTAGTGATGCGACCACTGAGTAGTTTGAAGATGTCATAAAGGATAATTGGGATAGCAGTGGAACCGAAAACAATTCCTACACCATAGAATATTGTCTTTGGCAGACCAGATGCTGCAGCATGGACACCAACATTCAACATGGTTTGTTGGTAGCCGCCAGTAAGGATAAGGTAACTGGCAAAAAGCATGATGCATTGAACGAGCAAAAAGCAAACTTTCTGAGCTGGGATTGGGAGGCGTTTAACGACTGTGTCAACACCGAGGTGGCCATGCTCACGCATCGTTACGAGAGCACCTAGGAAAACCATCCAAACAAAGAACCAACGTGACACTTCTTCTGAAACAGTAATACCAGTATTAAAAGCGTAACGTAAAAATACGTTACCAAATACAAGTATCAACATAGCAGCCATACAAAGAACGATGATCACTTTTAATAAATTGAAGTAACCATCTACTGCTTGCGAAATAAAATTCTGTTTTTTCTTAGCCATTGTCCTTCCTCACCTTAAACATTGAAATTGTTGACATAAATAATAATCAACTAGGAACGAAATTGTGTTCAGTCATGTTGCTGCCAGCAACCGAGTGGCCATTTGTTGTAAAGCAAGTTGTGGGCATTTGCGCTTAACCGAACATCTATTTTATCTGTTAGGATATCGCTTTTGTAGTGAAAGTGATAGACAGTATCCTACTGAGAGGGACGAAGTTCTGCAAAACAGAATATTGATACCTCTAGATTTTGTCAATCATCTTTTTATTTTTTGTCGAATGATGTTTTTTTATTGAATGAAATTCTGAGAAAGATAGTAGGAATGTATAATTTGTAATAGAAAGGTGTCTTTTTCATGAAACTAAAGCTGTGTGATCCTTTGGCTACAATTTACTGTTGCATTTAGCTGAAGAAACTAATAACCTACCAGTTAAAAGAGTCAACCTATTATGTAGGATTAGGAGATATTGATGAAAGCTGCTGTCATAAAAGAAGTCGGAACTGTGGAAATTGCAGATGTTGAGGTGCCAATACCTGCTGCAGATCAGGTGCGAATTGCTATTGAGCTTGGTGGTATTTGTGGCTCAGATAATTCTATGTATCACGGTAAGCTCGCTGCACCATTACCGGTTATTGCGGGTCATGAAGCTGTAGGTAAGATTGAAGAAATAGGTTCTTCGGTCACTGGACTGAAGGTTGGTCAACGTGTCACTATTCACCCCAATTATTACTGTGGTGAATGCGATGTATGTAAGAAGGGGCTTACTAATATCTGTCGGGAAAAGATCCGTTTAGGTGTCGATATAAACGGTGTTTTTGCCGAGTATGCTGTTGTCCCAGCAAAACAGGTTTATGTCGTTCCTGACGATCTGCCAAATGAGGTTGCTGTATTTGCGGAACCTCTCGCCGTCAGTTTGCACGGAATTAAGCAGGCCAGTATTCAAAAGAGTGATAAAGTCCTGGTCTTTGGCGCTGGTGTTGTTGGCCAATTATGTTTACAGCTAGCTTTGCAATATTCAGAGAATATTGTTAATTGTGATCTGATCGAATCCCGCCTGGAACTCGCCACTAAAATGGGTGCTCAGCGTGTTATTAGTGACAAGGATGAGCTCGCTTCCTGTAGTGGCGAATTTGATGTCATTTTTGAGACGACAGGAGCGCCATCTGCTTTGGCGCAATGTATCGAATTGGCAGCACCTGGGGCAACGATTGTTGTATTGGGCCTTCCAGGTCAGGAACATCCCATACCGACAGTATTTGTTGTACGTAAAGAGCTGACAATTAAAGGGTCAATGATCTATACCACTGAAATTCCGGAGAGTATAGAGCTTCTTAATAAGGGTGTTATAAATACTCAAGCCTTGGTTTCCAGTGTGATTCCTGTCGAAGAGCTTCAGGATACCCTTGATAATTTTTCAGCTCCTACCAGAATGAAAACCTTAGTGAAGCTTTAATTGTTACAGTGTTTTATTTGTTTTGATATGCCTGGTGACTGTATTATGTCATCAGGCATATCTTTAATTCTTCATTCCTTTTGAAAAAATCTTTTTATCAATTGTGTACATAAGCAAGTTGAAATAAAGGCTTTTTGTGCTATTCTGGATTCATTTTTTAGGAAATTCTGAGCCTGGACCATTACAGAGTCGTTGTGGAGTCAACAGGAACCATGTCAAAAATTACAGATAAAAAAACAGCTGCAGTGCCTTTGGTGGATGCCGTTCTTAAGGCATTAGAAATTCTTGACTGTTTTAATACCAATGAAACAGAGCTGTCATTAAATCAACTTTGTGAAAAAACTGGACTTTATAAAAGCCGAGTTCATCGTCTGTGTGGTACCTTGATTAAGTCTGGTTATCTTGTTCGTACGTCACGCACGAATTATAGGCTAGGTCCTAAATTGATGGTGCTGGGTAAGGTTTATGAAAAAAGTAATTCGCTAAAATCTATTGCTGCACCGTTCATGAAAAAATTAACTCTTGAAACTGGTGAGTCAACGGCACTATTTGTTGTTGATGGAACAAAAAGCATTTGTATGGCAAGAGAAATGGGCTCGTCTCGTTTGGTCTACTCCATTAATGAAGGTGATTATATGGAATTGACGCCTACGGCAGCGGGTCGTGTTTTGCTAGCTTATGCTGAAAATGATTTTATTAACAAGGTATTGTCGAAAACCAAGCATACGCGCTTTACTGATAACACTAAAGTTGATGTAGAGGAAATTAAGAAAGAGCTCGAATTGATTCGTCAACATGGTTATGGTTTGAATGATCAAGAGCGCGAAGAAGGTATCGCTGCTATTGCAGCTCCTGTTTTTGATTTTGAAAACAAGGTTCCTGCGGCATTAGTTGTCGTTGGACCTGCTTATCGTTTTTCTGCAGAGAGAAGGTCGGAGCATTTGCGTAAGCTGCTTGATGCCAGCCATGAAATGTCTCGTCTTATGGGTGAGTCTTGATACGGTTTTTAAGTTTGTACATTAACTAAGGAGCGTCTGTTTTTAAAGCAGACGCTCTTTTTGGTTTACGATAGAAATGACCAGAATTCAGCAGGTTTCACTCTTTTGTCTCTTGTATTGCTTTAAGGACAGCCTGCTCGTCTACCTGTTCGGTAATAAATGTCTCTCCTATATCTTTAATAAGGATATAGCGAAGTTTCCCCGCCTTTTTCTTCTTATCGCTTCTCATCGCTCGCAATATGTCTGTGGCAATAAGTTGGTAGGGGATTTTTGTTGGCAGTAATGCTGATTTAAGGACATTTTCTACTCGTACTAGAAGTCCTGGCTCACAGTATCCGAGGTCGACAGAAAGTCTGGTGGCGATAACCATTCCTATTGCTACAGCTTCGCCATGGCGGACCTTATGATGGCTAAGGTGTTCTATCGCATTGGCGAAGGTGTGGCCAAAATTAAGGACAGCGCGGCGGCCCTGCTCGTAAGGGTCTTCCTGGATGATATTGATTTTGACCTGGATTGCTTGAGCGACAAGTGCTTGAAGTTCAGAAGCCGATTGCAGCCCGCCTTCTGCTGGTTTCCATTTGCCGCCTTCTATTTTTTTTAGCAGTTCAGGGTCAGCGATTAAGCCATGTTTGATAACCTCGGCCATACCGGAGGCAAAAGTTCTTGGAGACAGGCTTTGCAGGGTTGCGACATCGGCAATAACAGTTTTGGGTTGTTTGAATACGCCAATGACGTTTTTTCCGCGTGGTAGATCAACACCAGATTTTCCGCCGATGCTTGTATCGACCATCGCTAATAGGCTGGTGGGACATTGGACGCAATCGACACCGCGCATATATGTCGCCGCTATAAATCCTGCCAATTCACTGATAACGGTTCCACCTAGCGCGATAATGGTTCCACTACGGTCAAAATCGGCGTCGAGTAACTGTTCATATATTGTCTGGGCTGTCGCGAGTGTTTTGTGCTGTCGGCCAGGTGGTACCGTGATTATGGTTTTTACTTTACCGCAACTTTTGGCATAGAGCGGGGCGACCGTCTCGTCAGTAATGATTGCGACTGGTCCATTGATCTCTGCCAGGCTGGTAACAAACGGAAGAATACCGCTGCCGACAATGAATTCGTAATCAATGCTAGGGGCAGATATTTCCAATCTGAGGTCTCTTTTTCCCTGAACAAATTCGGAGAGTTCGTCGGCAATGGCAATAGGCTTTTTTTCTGATGTCTTAAATTGTGAAAAGCGTTTATAGCCCTTCTCACGCTGCTGTAACAATTCAACAATATGCTCTAAAGGGTTGGCCCCCTGAAGGAGGGGTCTGGTGTGTGAATCATTGGAAACTCGTTCAAGAATTTCTTCTGGCGTTGCTACCAGGCAAAAAACTCGGCCAGTACTACTCAAGGCTTCCGCGTTGTTGGGGTCGAGCATCATGCGCCCACCTGTCGAAATGACCAATCCTTCACTTTTTGAAAGGCGCTGGGCTATTTCAGTCTCCTTTTGACGAAACGCAGCTTCTCCGTGGGACGCGAAATAGTCGGAAATAGTGCAGCCTATTTCATCTTCGATCAGATGATCTGTATCGATAAACTTATAATTAAGTTTTTGGGCCATCAGGCGGCCGACTGTTGTTTTCCCGGTTCCCATGAACCCTGTCAAAATAATATTGGGTTTTGCCATCTCATCGCCTTTTATTTTTAGTGCGTTAAATATGTGGAATTGGCTTTGTTGTTGAGGGTCATGGTGACCATATGTAAAAGTTTTTAAACTGTCAAGAATATGTCCATGTGGGCTGTCTTTAGAGTCCATTTTATTTGCTCTAGATTTATCTATTTAGCTTGGCTTGGAGTAGAGTTTCTGTCATAATCCGGATCTTTTGGGGAAGTGACAGTTTATAAAGGGTTTATTACTTATGTCAGAACATATTAGAAACATAGCAATTATTGCTCACGTTGATCATGGTAAAACGACTTTGGTCGATGCCATGTTAATTCAATCCGGTGTTTTTCGTGAAAATCAGGTTATTACTGAGCGTGTCATGGACAGTAACGATCTCGAAAAAGAACGTGGTATAACCATTCTTTCTAAAAATCTTTCTGTCCAGCATGGTGATCTTAAGATCAATATAGTTGATACGCCTGGTCACGCCGATTTCGGTGGTGAGGTTGAGCGTATTTTGAAAATGGTCGACTCGGTATTGCTGCTTGTTGATGCCTTCGATGGCCCTATGCCTCAGACGCGATTCGTCCTGAAAAAATCTCTTGACCTTGGTCTAAAACCAATTGTTGTTATCAACAAGATCGATCGTCCAGGATCACGTCCTGAAGAAGTTGTTGATATGGTTTTTGACCTGTTCTGTGAATTGAACGCTAATGAAGAGCAGCTCGATTTCCCGATTGTTTATGCCAGCGCAAAAAATGGTATAGCCAAGCATAACCTGGAGGATGATTCAGACAATCTTGAGCCACTGTTCCAGATGATTGGCGAAAAAGTCGAGCCGCCAAAAGGTGATGCTTCCGCTCCATTTCAACTGTTGGTCACCAGTATTGCTTATAATAAGTTTATTGGTCGGATTGCGACCGGCAAAATTTTTAATGGTACGCTTAGTGCGGGACAGACTGTTGCTCATATCGATCGAGATGGCAAGATTAAGAGCGGTCGTATTTCTAAATTACTTGGATATCAGGGGCTGCAACAAATAGAAATAGATGAGGCAAGTGCTGGAGATATTGTTTCTTTAGCAGGGTTTGAAGAGCTCGGCATAGGTGAAACTCTTGCCGATGTAGAAAATCCTATCGCACTGCCTTATGTTGCCATTGACGAACCGACCCTGTCCATGAACTTTATGGTCAGTAACTCTCCTTTTGCTGGTCGTGAAGGTAAATATGTTACGTCACGAAATATTCGTGATCGTCTCATGAAGGAATTGCGTACCAACGTTTCACTGCGTGTCGAAGATACTGACAATACCGATACTTTTAAGGTTTCAGGTCGTGGCGAGTTACACTTATCTATTTTGATTGAAAATATGCGCCGTGAGGGTTACGAGATGTCAGTCTCTAAGCCAGAAGTTATCTTTAAAGAAATAGATGGTGAGCGCTGTGAGCCAATCGAATATCTGTCTATTGATGTTCCTGAAGAATATCAGGGCACTGTTATCGAAAAGCTGGGTACGCGTAAAGCTGAAATGACTTCGATGCAGACAATGGATGGAACTAATCGGCTTGAGTTTCTGATCCCTTCTCGAGGTCTGATTGGGTTTAGAACCGAATTTTTGACCGATACCCGCGGTACTGGTGTTATGAACCATACCTTCCACGACTACGCTCCATATAAAGGTCAGATCACTGGCCGTAAAAATGGGGTGCTTATTGCTATGGAAGCTGGCGAGACAGTTGCTTACGCGTTGTTCGGCCTTCAGGATCGTGGCATTTTGTTTGTTGGCCCTGGTGTCGATGTTTATGAGGGGATGATTATCGGGCAGCACGCTAAGGAAAATGACTTAGTCGTTAATGCCTGTAAAGGAAAAAAGTTAACCAATGTGCGTGCGTCAGGTAGTGACGATGCAGTTAGAATTGTTCCACCACGTAATCTGTCACTGGAGCAAGCTCTCGAGTATATTGATGACGATGAACTCGTTGAAATTACCCCGGAGTCAATTCGGTTACGTAAGCGGTATCTTGATGCTAATGACCGCAAACGTATGGGTAAAAAGCTCAAGTAATCCTTTATTTGGTATAGATAAAATATTGGTCCTGGTTCCTTGGGAGCCAGGATCAAATTTTTAGTTTAAGACGTTTTATTTTCTCGACCAGGGTTGTGCGGTTAATATTTAACAGATCGGCAGCACGTGCCTTGACCCCATCACTAAGAGTCATAGCCTGAGTAATCAGCTCACTTTCCACGTTAGCAACAACTTCATTTAGGTCAACTCCTTCAGGTGGCAATTTTGTCACAATGCGTTCCCTGTGGTGCGGCTGTTCGGCAATATCATGAGGAAGATCTGTCGTATTAATTATTGCTCCATCAGTAAGGGCGACGATTCTTTCGATAATATTTTCCATTTCCCGAACATTGCCTGGCCATTGATATGCTTCCATAGCATTTAAAGCCTCTGTGCTGATGGTCATAAGGGGACGATTCATTTCACGACAGATTTTTTCCAGAAAATAACGGGCTAGCTGGGGGATGTCGCCACGCCGTTCCTTTAATGACGGCAGATGAATTGGGATGACGTTGAGGCGGTAGTATAGGTCTTCTCGAAATTGTCCATTACGGACTTTTTGTTGTAGATCAACATTTGTGGCAGAGATTAGCCTGACATCCAGCTGGATTTTTTTTGTTGATCCTATTCGTTCAATTTCGTGTTCCTGCAGCACACGTAAAAGTTTGATTTGCAGGTGTGAGGGCATATCGCCAATTTCGTCGAGAAATATGGTTCCGCCTGCAGCTGCTTCAAACTTTCCATATTTGTCCGCAACGGCACCAGTAAATGCACCTTTGACGTGCCCAAACAGTTCAGATTCGAGTAATTCATCTGGAATAGCGCCGCAATTGATCGCTACGAACGGTCTCTCTTTCCGCGGACCATTGTAGTGAATAGCTTTAGCGACAAGCTCTTTGCCTGTACCGGATGCTCCTAAAATAAGAATCGTAGAGTCCGTTTCGACAACCTTTTGCATGCGTGAAAATACGTACTGCATGGCTTGGCTGGTACCAATAATATTGGTGAATCGGTAGCGACCGTGAAGTTGTTTTTTGAGATATTGATTTTCAATGACCAGGCGACTTTTTTCCAGGGCTTTAGCAACCTGGATTTTTAATCTTTCAAAATTAAATGGCTTCGAAATGTAATCAAGGGCGCCTTCTTTCATCGCTTCTACAGCTGTTTCGGCAGATGCATTACCGGTGATTAATATGACAGATGTTTCTGGAGAATTCTCTTTTATGTGTTTTAAAATATCAATACCATTTACTCCAGGAAGTAAAAGGTCGCTGATCACGAGATCAAAAAATTGCGTTTTGAGAACCGCCAGGGCTTCTTCGCCGGAAAGGCAGGATTTGATGGTGTATCCAGAGTGTTGAAGTAATAGTGACAGCGCTCTGCAGCTATCTGCTTCATCGTCAATAAGTAAGATTTGTGCTTCATCGGGCATGGTCAGGGCTCCCGGATGGCGTCATTTAGTTGACGAAAAAGTATCACGGTCGCTTTATGACGGCAACAAGTTTTCGTTGTGTTCCGTAGTTGATATGAATCAGTATTGATAAAAATTAATAATTGTTGTAACCTAAGTCCCTAGATAAGGGTTAAAATATGGACGATATCAAGGTTCAAAATTCATCATTAGTGCCTTTGTCGGAAACGATAGGCTCTGTTGGTTCGGCATCAAAGTCTGAGGATGATATAGGTACATCTCAATCCTCAGGGTTGGTTCGTGCTGAAGCTGGGCAAGAGACCACCGAGGCCGATGGCAGCCCAAGAGATACTGTTGAGCTGAGTCGTGAGGCGCAGGAGATCCGACAACTTCAACGTCGCGACAGTGAAGTTCGGGCCCATGAAGCTGCCCATGCTGCTGTCGGTGGTCCTTATGCTGGTTCGCCAAGTTTTTCATATACCAAGGGAGCTGATGGTAAAACTTATGCTACCGGTGGTGAAGTCAGTATTGATGTGTCCGCAGTTCCTGATGATCCCGAAGCTACTTTACAGAAAGCTAATCAGATCAAGGCTGCTGCACTGGCGCCTGCAGAGCCTAGCTCTCAAGATATGAAAGTTGCTCAGAAGGCACAGATGCTGGCAACGCAGGCACGTCAAGAATTAGCTGACAGGAATGCCGTTGAAACTGATTCATCCAGCTCTGTAGATGGTGATGGCGATGGTGATTCTGATGTCGTTGAGCCTGAAACAAACGATTCTTATGTTCAGCCAAGCGCACAAGGTCGAGCAACCCTTAAAGATTCAACTTACGATGCTTATAATGGTAGCGTTTCTGATTTCATTTCCTTAAGTGTTTATTCTTGAAACACGCTCTTCTGCTTCTTTCTAAGAACAGGTATTGACTATTGTATTTAATGTTAGTGAATGCGGTTATTTTTATATAAGCAGGCGATATAATGTTCGATAATATTGCGAATGTCACGACTATGGGCTTTATTGAGAAAATGAGCGGCAAGCTCAGTAATCTCAGTAGAGTCGACCCAGCTCAGAAATTTTTTCAATTGAGGAATGTAGGGAGCGGACAGCGAAAACTCGTGAATTCCCATTCCTATGAGTGCCAGTAAGCAGGCTGGGTCCGCCGCCATCTCACCACAGACACAAAGAGTAATGTTGTTTTCACGGGCTGTTTGAGCCAGGCTGGCAATCGCCAGTAATACCGCGGGGTGCAGTGGGTCATAGTAATTTTCAACATGGGGATTAGAGCGATCAGCAGCAAGCATATATTGGATAAGGTCATTCGTTCCAAGAGAGAAAAAGTCGACCTCTTTAGCCAGATGAGGTGCTAGGCGAATAGCGGCAGGAACTTCAATCATAGCTCCTATGGGAATGTCTTGCTTAAAGGGTATGCCTTCTTTAGTTAATTGCTCTTTGGCTGCAGTTACGGCGGCTTTGCAAGCAATGATTTCGTCAATAGTTGAAATCATCGGGAAGAGTAACCGCACCTGACCATGTGTTGCAGCCATTAATATTGCTTCAATCTGAGTCTGGAAAATATCGTTATTATCCAAGCTGACCCTGACTGATCTCCAGCCCATAAAAGGGTTGTCTTCTTTTGGGTGAGTGAAATAGGGCAGGGCCTTATCTCCACCGATATCAAGTGTTCTGATCGTTACCATCTGGTCACCAAACTCTTCGACAACTTTCTTGTAAAGTTGATACTGGTCGTTCCGGTTTGGAAAGCTGCTACGGGCCATATAGGGAAATTCGGTGCGGTAGAGACCAACTCCTTCAGCACCATGAGTCTTGGCGACTTCAATATCACTAATCAGGCCGATATTAGCTCTCAGGCAGATTTTTTGCTGGTCTTGGGTAATTGCCGCTATATGGCGATATTCGCTAAGCCGTTCGAGTTCGAGTTTACGGTCTGCCTCAACGCGATTGTATTCGTCGAGTATTGCCTGTGATGGATTTTGAAATACTCGCCCAGCATTGGCATCTAAGATAAGGTGAGTATCAGGTTCAATGAATTTGACCGCGTTTTTAACCCCGATCAGGGCAGGGATACCAAGCGCCTTGGCCATAATGACGGAATGAGAATTTGTCTCGTGAGATTCAATGATCATGCCTTTTATTAATGAATGATCAAGGACGGCCATATCGGATGGTAGCAGGCGTTTGGCGACCAGAATCCCCGAATGGTTCAGGTGTAAGCCGGTCGTATCTTTCCCCATTAAATTGGCCAGCAGGCGACGACCTATATCTTCCATATCTGCTGCACGTTCACGCAGATAGGGGTCTTCCATTTTGCTGAAGGCATCAAGATAGCTACCGATTACCTTTTTGAGTGCATATGGAGCACTGTGGTCGTTATCTATGTAGCCGTAAAGTTTTTCAATGAAACCTCGGTCTTCAAGAATCATCAGGTGAGTGTGAAAGATGGCAGCGTCTTCTTGGGTCAGTTGCTCTGCAACCCGTTTTTCAAGGTATAGCGTTTGGATACGGGTTTTGCGCAGTGCTTCGTCCAGATTTTTACGCTCTTCTTCCGGGGAGACCTGGCATTCATCAATAATATCTGCAAAGCCAAACTGTTGATCGATGACATTGGCTGGCCCGCTAACGATTCCAGGGTATGCTGTCTGCCCAATCAGGATGCCATCTGGAATAACATCTGATTTTTGTTCATTGCTTTCTGGTTGGGTCTCTTCACTCTGTTGTGGCAAGCGATATTTATGAATAGCGTCAAGTAGCCGAGCATTAACAACGATTGATGTGACCTGGAAGGCAATTGTCGTTAATGTTGCAAGTTCTTCTTCAGCAAAGACATGGGGTTCGATAGTTTGAATAACCAGAACACCGATAGATTGGTTTCGGTCAAATAGTGGAATACCGACAAAGGTATGAAATTGTTCCTCGCCTGTTTCTGAAAAATAACGATAGTGGGGGTGGTTTTGTGGTTCCTGAATCGCTATGACCTGTTTGTCTTCAGCAGCTTTACCGGTAAGACCTTCTCCTATCTGGAGACTAACTTTCCCAATTGCGGCTTGATCAAGGCCTTTTGTCGCCCTCAGTATGAGGGTTTTCTGATCCTCTTCCAGCAAGTAGAGGGAGCAGACATCTGATTGCGCTCTTTGGGCGACGAGGTCAACGATGTTAGTAATGGTCTCATCGAGATCGTGGGACTGAAGGATGATCGCACTAATGTCCTGTAAAGTACTGAGCCCTAACGATATATCTTTATTGCGGAAGTTTTTGGCTGTCATAGGTATATTTTTCTAGTCAAGTTTGATCAGTTTTTGTGTAGAAAATTGTCTTTTATGGGCTTATTTATCATGCTGGATGGTATGGTAAATAGCCTTATTTTTTATTTTGTGGATCAGGTTGCTGTATTTGGCTGTTGTGTGCCAGAACGCAGTGGCACACTTTTTATACCACATCTTTTCGTTATATATGAGTAATAGATATTTATTGCTTATTTTATATTAGTTGTAGACTGTTTGCGACCGTATTAATTTTTTTATATTAATAATGTGTTGAACGTATCTGCAATAGTCGTGTCCAATGTTCTTACTACCTTATCTGCAAATTTAGCCTTATAAGCATCTACGCCTGAGAACATAGTTTGTGTCAGAAAAGGGTGTGGCATGATCAATTGCAATCGGGGTGCTGTAAACACTTACAGTCGAGTTTGCGGATTGAGGCAGATATAGTCAAAGGACCATTTCAGGATAAAAAATGGCAAAAAAAACACCGCCAAGGGGAGAGAGGAGCCTTGACGGTGAAAAAGGGATGTTTGAGATCCGTTCGGGCGGGAACGGGCTACTCCCTGTTACATGCTTTTCTATATAAGCAGTGTGTGTGCCAGTTTTTTAAAAAAAATATAAAAAAAGTAAAAAAATGTGTAAGGGGTCAAAAAATCGATCAAATATAATTTTCTGTCTACATGTTTGTCAATATTAAGTGTGCCTCAAAAGTGTGCCACCTGTGCCATCTGTGCCACTTTGTTGTGCCATCTGTGCCACTGGTGGCACATTAGCGGCGATAACTATTGGGATTAACTCCATTACGTTGCAGCATGCGATAGAAAGTGCGGCGGGGAATTCCTGCTAGTTTTGCTGCAGCTGTTACATTCCCGCCAGCTGCTTGAAGGAATTCCATGGTCATTTCTTTTTCTAGCTTTTCAACCTGATGGCTGTGCTGTTTTTTTAAGCTGAAACTTGGTTCTTCTGGTGATTGAGCTATATTCTCGGGTTGATCATTGGCTAGTTTTGAAATAACCATCGGTAATTGTTCCATATGGATAATTTTGTCTTGAGCAAGAACTATGGCTCTTTCAATAATATTCTGGAGCTCGCGAATATTGCCGGGCCAAGGATAGCGAATTAATGCTTTTTGTGCCTCTGAATCAATGCCATCAATAGGTTTATTAAGTCGAAGGCTACTGTTTTTTAGAAAATAATCAACCAGTAGTGGTATTGAACTAATTCGGTTGCGTAATGGGGCCAGAGTAATCGCGAAAACGTTAAGACGGTAAAAAAGATCCTCCCTAAACCATCCCTTACTGACACCATCTTCTAGAGGCTTATTGGTGGCGGCAATGACTCGTACATCGACTTTTATGACTTTGTTACTGCCCACAGGTTTAATTTCGCCATTGTCAAGAACGCGTAGTAATTCTGCTTGTAGTTTAGGCGTGATATCGCCAATTTCATCAAGGAAGATTGTGCCACCATCAGCGGTTTCAAACAGCCCTTTTTTGTCACTGATAGCTCCGGTAAATGATCCCTTTATATGCCCAAATAATTCACTTTCCAATAGGTTGTCAGTCAGCGTCGTGCAGTTTACAGTGACCATCGGTTTGTCGGCACGCTGACTTGCTTCATGAATAGAGCGTGCCGTCATCTCTTTGCCTGTCCCGCTTTCACCGCGAATAAGAACTGTTGTCGGGGTCGGGCCGACCTGCTGAATCATATGCAATACACCCTGAGTATGGTGGTCATTGCCGATAATAGTATTATTGCCGTATTCCTGACTTAGGGCTCGTTTTGCTAATTCATATTTTTGCTCAAGTTGGCTACGGTCAGTTTGGAGTCGATGAATTGAATAGGGAAGGCACATGCGATTGTCTGCCAGGCCTTGATAAACTGCAACGGCATGTTCACGGCAAGTTGCATAGCCGCAGCTGCCACAATTTAGTTCATCTTTTTCGGTAAATTTATCAGTTTCTTGCAGGATGTTTTTGATGGTCTCGCCACTGGGGCGCTCAAGTTGCTGGTATTTGTTGTCAAAAGTTCTGTCCAGAGAGACCTGTGACGTTCCGGCCTGATAATGCTCAGCAGTCTGATAGGCGATGTCCTGTTTCTGATATTCAATAATAAGGTTCCCTTTTGAAAAGGATGTGAGCCGATTCGTTTTCGATGGCCCGCAGATGCAACCACCTTTGCAAAAGCGTACATCAACATAACGTGGAGAGATGCGGCCAGCAGCGAGGTCTCGGATAATTTCAAGGCTATTTTCTTCTCCTACGGTCGAAATGTAGTTAGGGTCGAGGCCATTATTTTGGATGCCAAAGTTATGGAAAGGGCCACCAATAATTGAAAAACTGCGCCCATTACTAGAAGGTCTTCCGTCCATTGGCGCTATTTTAAGGCGCTGTGGATCAATGTTTTTACGTCCCAGCATAAGTTTCAATTCACTGTACGTTAAAACGGTATCGATGGCACCTAAGACGGGATCATCCTGCACTTCAAATTTACCGCCAATACAGGAGCTGATGTATATAACCCTGACCTTGTCTTGGCGTTGAGATTTAATGTAGCGACCGATTGCAATCATAGGGGAGACGACAGGAACAAGGTTTTTCAGCAGTTGTGGATAGTGACGTTCAATCAGGTCTACGATGGTTGGACAATGACTGGCCAGAAGAGGTGCTCCAGTATTGTTCTCAATGACTTTGCGGTATTCGGGGGAGATCATTTCAACGCCGCTGGCTCCTTCAAGAACCTCATCAAAGCCGAGTTGCTTTAACGCTGAAACCATACGCCCAGGGTGAACATCATGAAAAAAAGCAGTAAAGGAGCAGCCAAGAACCGCTACCACAGGTTCCTGTGCTTGAAGCAATTCTTCCGTAACCGTAATTGCGTCTGCAAGGACTTTGGCGTTTTGTGAGCAGACTTGGATGCATTTTCCGCAGCCAATACAACGATGCGGAATAATTTCGGCGTAATCGTTAAAGATGCCGATTGCCTTGGTCGGGCAATTACGAATACAAGCATAGCAGATACGGCACTTATCGCGAATTGTTGAAATAGGACTGGCTTCTTGACTGATTCCCATGAAAACCTCCGGTTTGTCATATGTTTTCAGTGGGAATCGTGCCATTGGTGGCACAGTGTGTCAAGCATGTTGTGTCACATTGGGTTTTGTCCAACGCATTGGAAGTGATGGCAGGAAACTAAGTGACCTGGATTGATCTCTTGTAATGGTGGTTCTTGAGACCGGCACAGTGTGTCAGCATATGGACAACGGGGATGAAAAGAACATCCTGATGGAGGATCGACAGGGGATGGAATTTCTCCGCTAAGAGCGACAGGACGGCGATAGTCAGGGTCAGGTACTGGTACTGCGTTTAATAATGCCTCTGTATATGGATGGCCTGGTTGGCGATAGAGTTCTCCAGCATCGCTAAGTTCTACGATCTTACCCAGGTACATGACGGCAATTCGGTCACTGACATGTTCAATAACTGCCAGGTCATGAGCGATAAAGACGTAACTTAGATCATGTTTTAGTTTAATCTCCTGTAGTAAATTGATAATTTGCGCTTGAACCGACAGGTCAAGAGCAGAAACAGGTTCATCAGCAATAATAATTTCTGGTTCTACGGCTAAAGCACGAGCAATACCAATCCTCTGCCTTTGGCCTCCTGAAAACTCATGGGGGTAGCGTTGTTCATGCTGGGCGCCAAGACCGACTTGTTCGAGTAATTCGATAACCCGGTCACGTATTTGGCGGGTTGGCGTAAGTTTATGGATTTTTAATGGTTCGCTGAGGATGCTGCTTACTGTCATGCGTGGGTTCAGGGACGAATAAGGATCCTGGAAAATCATTTGTAACTGGCGTCTGTAGGGGCGTATCTGCCGGGGAGATAAGGTTGTTAAGTCATTTCCTTTAAATATAACTTGCCCTGAATCGGCGGCAAGTAATTGCATAATCAACTTACCCGTGGTTGATTTTCCACACCCTGATTCACCGACTAAGCCAAGGGTTTCGCCTTTGTTCAGAGAAAAGGAAACATCATTTACAGCGGTTAGATTTGCACTGCGACGGCCAATTGGATCTTTGATTGTAAAGGATTTAGAGAGGTTTTTAATTTCAAGTAACGGCATGATTTTAATATCTCCAGCATCTGACCCAGTGTCCCGGATTGACTTCTTGTAATATCGGAGACGAGGTTGCACAGGGCTTACAGGTTTGATTGCAGCGGTCGATAAAGTAACAGCCATCACAGGTTTTCTTCAGATCTGGCACTTGTCCCGGGATTGTTGGTAGTGGTTGTTTATTGCCCAGGCGTGGTACGCAATTGAGCAGGCCTTGGGTGTAGGGATGGAGAGGTTGTTTGAATACCTTGGTCACCGTTCCTGATTCAACAATTTTCCCAGCATACATGATAGCAATTTTTTCAGCATTACCTGCAACAACGCCAAGGTCGTGGCTAATCAATACTGTTGCCATCTGACGGTCTTGTTTGAGACTCTGTAGCAGATCCATTATTTGAGCCTGAATAGTAACATCCAAGGCTGTTGTTGGCTCATCAGCAATAAGAACTTTTGGGTCGCAAGCCAGTGCCATGGCAATCATGATCCGTTGTCTCTGCCCACCTGATAACTGGTGTGGATATTCACGCAGGCGGCGTTTGCCATCACTGATGCCAACCTGATCAAGAAGTTTGATAGCTTCTTTTTGGGCTTCAGAGGAGGTCATATTCTTGTGCAAAAGAAGGACTTCAGCTAGTTGATCGCCAATGCGGAGTACGGGGTTTAGAGATGTCATTGGCTCCTGAAAGATCATTGCCATGTCGTTGCCACGGATGCGACGCATTTCATTTTCAGGTAACTGGAGCAGATTATGATTTTCCAGCAACACTTCGCCACCAGTAATTCTTCCCGGAGAGGGGAGGAGTCGTAACAAAGACAGTGCGGTCATCGATTTCCCACAACCCGATTCACCGACAAGAGCGAGGGTTTCCCCCGCATCGACACTAAAAGAAATGTCATCAACTGCTTTAAGCAGACCATTGGAGGTGAAGAAGTAACTTTTGAGATTTTTTACGACAAGGCGTGCCGTCATGTTATGTTAGTCCTCTAGCAGGAGTGCAGTGTTTACTGAATTAAGTTTATGACGTTGCTTTCTGGCTCAATTGTGTACACTTAGATACCCGCCTGGTCAAGTCCCAGGGGCGGTAATTTTTAGTTATCTGGTAGAAATCAGAAGAAGGTAAGGGGTTAAATGGAACTCACCTACGTTGATCTGCATGTTCATTCCACCTGTTCGGATGGTTATCTTTCCCCGGAGGAGGTTGTCGTATTGGCTGTAAAAAATGGTCTTGCTGCCATCGCTTTAGCTGATCACGATAATATTTCCGGAGTTGCTGACGCCCAGAAGGCAGGTCATGATGCCGGTTTAGAGGTTATTTCTGCTGTTGAACTATCAACTCAATGGCTTGAATACACTGATATGCATTTACTCGGGTATGGATTTGATTGTAATGATCCTTACTTGCAACGTGCCCTTAAAGAATTTCAGGCTTTTCGCATGGGACGTAATTTGAAAATCGTAGAACGGGTCAATGAAAAGTTAGGGAATGAAAATCGTGAACCATTAGATCCTGAGGAGGTCAGACAGTTAGCTGGTGGGACAATTGGCCGTCCTCATATTGCTCAGGCTTTAAGGGCTAAAGGTTACGTTACCAGTAACGATGAGGCTTTTGATCGTTATTTGGTCCCCTGTAATGTTGATAAACGATTTTTTCCTGCAGATGAAGCCATCCGCTTGATTCATGGTGCAGGTGGTGTTGCGGTCTTGGCTCACCCGCCATATGTTACACGTAATCAGCAAAAACTTGAGTGGCTGGTTGCTGAACTGGTTAAGCTTGGTCTCGACGGCATTGAAGCCTATAATAATGGTTCTGGTCTGGAAGACACTGATCGCTTAATTCGTTTGGCAAGACAGCACCACCTTATAATAACTGGTGGCTCAGATTATCATGGCGATCCGGGATCTCAAATTCAAATAGGTCGAGGTATTCGGGGGATACGGGTTCCTTATTCCTGTGTTGAAGAAATTCGCTCTGCGTTGGCTCGTAATCGCTAATCTTTTACTTGCCGCTAACCGTCTTTCCAGACTGGGGCGCGTTTCTCCAGAAACGCTTGCATGCCTTCTTTCTGGTCCTCGCTGGCAAAGCACAGGGAAAATAATTCCGCTTCATAGGCAAAAGCTCTTTCTAATGGCATGTCCATGCCATTATCAACCGCTTTTTTGATCAGACGGGCTGCAAATTGCGATTTGCTGGCAATTTCAAGAGCCATATTTTCTGCTTTGATCATTAGCATTTCTGCAGCGTAAATATGATTGACTAATCCGATTCGATGGGCTTCAGTCGCTTCAATCATACTCCCTGTAAGCATGAGTTCTTTTGCTTTTGCTTTGCCAACCAGCCTTGGCAGTCGTTGTGTTCCTCCCCAGCCAGGAATAATTCCTAAGCGGATTTCAGGTAAACCAATTTTAGCGTGATCCGCGGCTAGCCTAATATCGCAAGCCAGAGCCAGTTCACAGCCACCACCGAGAGCGTAACCATTAATCGCTGCTATAAAAACCTTTTCACTGAATTCGATTTTACTAAAGACTCGCTGGGCCTTTTCTACGACTTTTCTTGCTTCGAGCGGTCCTAAAGGCTGGATAGCTGCGATATCTCCGCCAGCTACAAAAGATTTTTTTCCAGCTCCACTGATAATGACAACTTTAATTGTGAGATCTTCTAGCAGCTGATCAATCAGTTGTTCAAATTGATCCAGCATAAGCATGTTCAGGCTATTAAGGGTTTTAGGCTGATTTATCGTAACTGTTGCTATGCCATTCTGAATGGATGTTTTAATGTTGTCATCACTCATAAAAAACCTTATCTCAATGTGGTTTGCTTTAATATGCTTTGGTTATTTCAATATCGTTGTTATGGATGTTTTTTGGGGGTAGTTCATTGCTAAATGGGTTTCACCTTTAAATACTGGTCAGCTATTTTTTATTATCAAATAGCTGACCGGTGTCGATCTATTCTTAACAGCATACCAGATATGCAGGTAGAAGCTCGGATTTAAGAGAATGTCAAAGGTAAAATCGTTCTATTGCTGCGGGTATTTCTGTGGTGTCTATATTCCCGAATGCTAAACGCAGATAACTCTCCAGTCCGGGGCCGAATGCTTCACCAGGAAGACAAATAAGATTCTGTTCCTGAGCTAGAATGTAAGCCGCTTGCCGTCCAGTTTTGTCACGCCATGGGTGTTTTATCCAGGCAAAAAAGGAACCGCTGGCGATGAGCTCGAAAGAGGTGTCTGCCTTGGTGAATTGCTCTTTAAACTGATCGTGGCGGTGTTTCATCATTGCTGTATTGTTGTGTACCCAATTATCAAGGTTCCGGCAGCCGTAAAAGAGCGCTATTTGGGAGGGGCGGGGAGCGCAGACGACCATTGAGTCCTGGAGCTTGAGCGACTGTTCAATAAAGCTTTCAGCTGCAACTAATGCTCCACAACGAAAGCCTGTCAGAGCAAATGTTTTACCGAATGAGGCAATGTGAATAAAGTGGTTCTGCCAGTCCGGTTCTGTAAACAGGGTATGAGCTGGTGATCCAACAAATGCATTGTACGTTTCATCCAGAATAAGAGTCACATCATGTGATTTAGCCAGGTTAAAAAGATTCTTTATTTGTGCCGGTGGAATGATCGCTCCGGTGGGATTACTTGGAGTAACAAGCAGAATCGCTTTGGTTTTTTTTGTAATCAGTCTGGATATCTCGCCAATGTCTGGTTGGCCTGATGTTTCAGGGTGGAACGGAGCGCAAACAGGAACAATTCCCAATGACTGTAGTCCCATAAGGTGGTCAAAATATGCCGGCGTCTGAATGATCACTTCGTCACCAGCTTGGCAGAGGCCAACGATAGCCAACCAGAATGCCTGGCTCGCTCCTATGGTGAGGCAGAGGTTTTCTGCTTGCGGGCTGGAGTAGTAAAATCGTTGATACCACTTGCAAACCTCCTCCCTGACATCCGGTAGTCCTTCGTCCGGGCTATATTTATAGCTTTGTGGGTCTTCTAACTGTTGCTGCAGATAGGTGATCAATTCCCTGGGTGGTGCGTAGCTTGGAACCGCCTGGCACAAATCAACAAGGGGCTTTTGGGCCGGGAAGACACGGCCAGCTATCCATCTTTTGACTTCAGTAATAGGGGGAGGTTGCACTTTAAGCAACTGTGGTGTTGGTTGCATTTCAGGCTCTTCTCAAGGTTTCAACAAGTAATGCGCTTACAGCCTCCATATCAGCTACTTTAACCTGTTCGTGTACGGTGTGTACTTTGTCCATACCGCAAGCCAGAATAACCATCTCTATACCGTTGGCATTAAAAATATTAGCATCTGAACCGCCCCCGGCGGAGTGAATACTTTGCGGACGTCCAAGTGCTTCACCAGCTTCCAGTAGAAGTTGGATAATTTTAGCGTCGTTATCAACACACATCGCTGGATAGTCCTCGTTAAGTTCCATAGCCATTGATGCTTGCTTGCCACTCGGATTGTTGGCAACGGATGCCTGCATGACTTCTTCTTCAACGATACGAATAATTTCTTCTGTCTTCGCGCGCAAAATTTCTGGATTGTGGCTGCGGACTTCTCCTATAAGCGTTACTTCCTTGGGAATGATATTGGTAGCTTGTCCACCCTGAATTGCTCCTATATTGGCAGTCGTCTCTTTATCGATGCGGCCAAGTTCAAGTCTGGCAATAGCATTAGCGGCAATCTTTATTGCTGATATTCCTTGTTCAGGACAAATGCCAGCGTGAGCTTCATGACCAAAAATATCAATTTTAAAGCGGTTGGCAGATGGTGCTTTATTGATGATGATATCGACTCCACTCGTGTCCAGGGCAATGCCCTGTTTGCCTTTTAATTTGGTGTAGTCAAACTGTTTGGCGCCAAGCAGGCCTTGTTCTTCACAAATGGTAATGACAATTTCCAGGTCGACATGAGGAATGTTTTGTTCTTTTAGGACTTCAATCGCCTCAATAATTTCAGTCAGGCCTGCCTTGTCGTCTGAGCCGAGGATAGTGTCACCAGCACTGGTAAAGATTCCATCTTTAAGTACAGGCTGTACATTTTCAGCGGGAGTAACTGTATCCATATGACCGGATAGAATAAATGGTGCTCCAGGCTTGCTTCCTGGAATCCGGGCAATCATGTTATTGGCAGTGCTGCCAATTTTGTCTCCTGCCTGATCGTACTCAATCGTTGCCCCAAGTTTTTCAAAGCGTTTATGGAGGTATTCTGCAATTTCAGCTTCTGAAAAGGAAGGGCTGTCGATGGCAGCGAGTCTGGCAAATTCATCACAAATTCTTTGTCTGTTAATCATTGTTGCATCCTTTATCATGGCTATTCATTCATCGTTAATAGATTTTTTTAAACCAGGTCCTTTCACGAAACGTGAAATTGAGCTATACGGAATTCAGTGTAATAAAGTTGATCGAATTAAGCCACAGGTGTGTTTTAAATAAAGCAAAGAAAATACCTTCTTAACGCACAATATACCATAGCGATCTTGCTGAGTATTTCTTGGTTGATATTCTGGAGTATTGTCAATATAATTAAGAATATTTTAATCGACTAGGGATTGTATTATGCCAACCCGTACAAATTACCGAACTGACTTAGATCAGAAGACGTCCATTGGTAAGAAATTGATGTATGTCTTCTTTTCGATAGGTCTTATTGGTTTAGTGGTTTGGTTTTTTGCCCCTGAGCCTGAAACTCAGGGCCTAAGCATTCCTCCCGCTATCAGTTCTGAAAACGCTGGCTCTTCAGTTTCAGTCGGCCCTTCTACATCCGCTATCCAACCTGTTCCTGTTCCTGTTCCTGTTGCGCCTGAGCCGATTATTGAGACACAGAAAGCAATGATTCCTGTTGGCGCTTCCATGACGACCCTGTTAGGGGATTATTTCTCTGCTCAGGAGATTCTTGTGCTCGATAAAAATAGCAAAAAAGTTTTCCCGCTTACGCGCATTCGAGCTGGTCGTCCCTATAAAATAATCACTCACAATAGTGAATTTGTATCTTTTGTTTACGAAATTGATAATGATGAACAGCTGGTTATAAGTCGTATTGCCGAGCAAATAAATATTGAAATACAGCCTATTGTCTATGAAACAACAACCGAGTTGATTCGTGGTCAAATTACTAGCAGTCTGTTCGAAGCTGTTCTGGCTATGGGGGAAGATTCTTCGTTAGCAATTATGATTGCCGATATTTTCCAATGGGATATCGATTTTATACTGGATATTCGGTCGGGAGATACTTTTCAGGTTCTCGTTGAGAAGCGTTCAAGGGAGGGACATCCCGCTGGATATGGGCATATCCTGGCGGCAGAGTTTATTAATCGAGGGCAGGTTTTTCGTGCGGCCAGGTTTAAAGATGGAGAACAGAACATCTCTTACTACGATGAAGACGGTCATAACATCCGTAAAGCCTTTTTAAAGGCTCCGGTTTCCTTTTCCCGGATTTCATCAGGCTTTACAATGCGACGTTTTCATCCAATATCTAAAACATGGAAGGCTCATCCTGCCATCGATTACGTTGCTCCAGTTGGAACACCGATAAAAACCGTTGGTGATGGTACTATTTCTCGGATTGGACGAACAAAATATAACGGAAATTTCATTGAAGTTCGTCACAGTAATGGTTATCGAACGATCTATTTGCATATGAAGGGTTTTGCCCGGGGAATGAAACTTCATAAGCGCGTTTCCCAGGGGCAAGTTATCGGTTATCTTGGCGGGACGGGTATGGCGACTGGCCCTCATTTATGTTTTCGCATGAAAAAAAATGGTGCGCCAGTTAATCCGACACGGCTGAAGGCTCCGGCCACACACTCAATAGGTGAACGTCATCTTGCTGAATTTAAGGCATCCGTTGCGCCTCTTTTTGCTCAGCTGAACAGCACAGGAACATCCAGTGAACACGTAGCTCTACTTGATATAGATAAAAATTCCGCTGCTTTTGAAGAGACGACTCGCAATCAAGATGTATCTCCAGTTAAGAGTCAATAGTATGAAGTACGAGCAAAAAGGTGCGAGTTTTATTTTTAAATTATAATATCGATGATTGAAAAAGGGGGCTTAGTTGTATATGGTCATTATGCTTTTGTGGTCCATCTTTGACACATAAAGATAATGATAACGGGATGATAGTTATTATTGAATAGTTTCTGTCCGGAAAGTCCACTTTTTTATCAGCTTGGCATCAATCTGCACATTCGCTTGTGCGGCGCAAAGTACTACGCCTCCGCGCAAATGCTTGATTTCCTTAACTTGGTAAAAAATTGCATCTTTCCACATCAGAAACTGGTTGTTGCGAAGTAGAGATTCCGGATGGCAACTAAATAGCAAAACTAATTTCAGCCACGTGCCTTCAGACGTGAAATGAAAAGTCAGGAGCTTATGTAATGAAATCTGTAAATGAGTCCTCACCTTCGGGAGAAAAAAAATCTCCGTCAGTTATAGATATTTCCAAGTCAGCTAGAAATAAGCTTAAAGCCAGGCGCTACCAGGAAGCTAAAGATCTTTTCCTTACCGGGTTAGAGATGGATCCTGAGAATCCCTATTTACTATCCGGCATGGGAGATGCGTGTCGTGCTACTGAAGATTTTGCTACAGCAGAAAAATGTTATACGGCATTATTGAAAAACGATGGGAAAAATCTTTTTGCTCTGCGTGGTTTAGGGGATGTTTATAAACGCTTAAACCGGCATCAAGATGCTATCTCTTTATGGGAGACATATCTTAAGTTCCGTCCTCAGGATAAACATGTCATGACACGTATTGCGGATAGCTGTAAGGTTTTGATGCAATATGAACGCGCCGAAAATGCTTATCGTCAGATTTTAAAATTTGACCCTCGTGATCGCTTTGCCATGACAGGTCTGGCTGACCTTCAGCATCGCATGGGGTTTGACGAAAAAGCAATTGAGACCTATGAGAAAATTCTAAAATTTGATCCCAACGAACTTCATATTCTTACCATTGTGGGTAAATTGTGTTGGCGGATTAATGATTTTGAGCGGGCCGAAAAGTATTTTCGCCATGCTTTGTCTGTTGACCCCGATAACCCTTATGCTTTATACGGTCTTGGTAACTGCTTTCGTTGGTATAGACAGTATGAAAAAGCACTTGAAATCTGGATGCGCATTTTAGAGACATCTGACGGTACCCAAACACTTCATGTTCGGATGGGCGATGCCTATTTTCACCTTGAACAGCTAGGAAAAGCAGAATCCTGCTATCGAAAAGCTCTTGATTTTGGGTATGATCCCTTTGCCGCAGCAGGTCTTATCTGTTTATGTTCTGTTCAGAATGATATATCTACCGCGGCTGAATATTTTACGATTCTTATGACAGAGGCACAGCAGTCAGCTGAACAGCTTGAAACATTAATCAAACGCTTTGTTCGCAATGAACAAAGAAAAGCAATGCAAGCTCTTTTCTATTTCTTACTTAAAGAGGAACGTGTCAGCGAGGACCTGCGACCTGCGCTTGAACAACATTTGATTGATTAACCCTACGGCAGTCTCTTCGGCTAGGTTCGTAATGCTATATTTTAACGCCATCGAACAGACCTTCCTGCATTGTTGTCTGTTCGATGCTTGTTTTGCTCTTGTGAAGTACTATAGTGCTGACATATTTTACCGTCAATGAAGTCTTAATTTCTAATTCTCTCTACGAATGAATTACCTGGCTCACCTTTATTTTTCAGATCCGAACCCTCTTGCTTGGGCGGGTTCTCTTATGGGGGATTTTCATAAGGGACGTTGTTTTGACGGAATGCCCGAAGAACTTGTCAGGCATATTAAATTACATCGTCATATCGATTCCTTGACCCGCACTGATGAGTCCTTTCAAAACAGTCGCCGATGTCTCGACCCGATATATCGCCACGCTAGAGGTGTGCTGGTGGATGTGTTTTACGACTATTTTCTGGCCTGTAGGTGGGAACATTTTTCACCGCAGCCCCTTAGTCTATTTGCCGCAACTGTTTACCGTGGTCTCGAAGATTGTTATGATGACCTCAGTCCAGGGTTGCAAAGACAGCTGCCTTCTATGATTAAGCATAATTGGCTGTTATCTTATCAGGACATTGATACCGTTCAAAGAGTTCTGCGGAGACTTGAACAGCGTTTAGATGGCAAAGTCGTTCTTGGTGATGCTTTATCACAGCTGTTTTTGCACCAGAATAGTTTAGAAGCAGATTTTTTATTATTTATGAAGACGACGTTGGTTAAGGTAAGAGACTGGAAAGCTTTGTATTGAGTCTTTGAATTATTTTTTGATCGTTTAGGGGGATTTATGACCAAGTCTGCATGGGTGAGGGTTTTGCCATTTGCCGTTTTTATGCTGTTTATTGCTGTCCAGCAGAGTGGCCAGTGGATGATTGATAAAGGCTATGGAGGGCTGACTGAAACACATCTTCTTTTTCTTTATCCCATTAAAGTTGTTGTTGTCGGGATTCTTCTTCTTTCTCTGTTCCGTTTTTATAGCGAAATTAACTTCAAAGATTTATTTCATTTTAAACATACCTTTCTTGGCCTGTTTGTTGGGGTGATTGTTTTTATTTTATGGATTAATATGGACTGGCCTTTTGCAACCTTCGGAGACTCTCAAGGATTTAATCCCACTCTTATTGAGCAAACCTCAGTACGAAATTTTTTAATTATTATGCGTATTATTGGTGCCGCACTGCTGGTTCCTGTTATGGAGGAGTTGTTCTGGCGCTCCTTTTTATTGCGCTATATTATCGATAATGACTTCGAACGTGTCAAAATCGGAACTTATACATTGGCTTCCTTTGCTATTGGGGCGGTTCTCTTTGGTCTTGAGCATAATCTGGTGTTGGCTGGTATCGTTGCCGGTGCGCTTTATAGTCTTCTTCTTTATAAAACAAAAAGTTTAACTCAGTGCATTATTGCCCACGGAGTTACTAATTTGCTATTAGGCATATATGTCTTATTGACCCAAAATTGGCAATTTTGGTAATCACAAATCCAAAAATACAGGAGTAAAAAAAGATGACTCATAAGCCTGCTGGCGCTGGGAAAAGCAGTATTGATCTTGTCGATTGGCAAAAAGTAACTCAGTTAATAGATGTTCAGAGCGGTCATATTCTTCTTGATCTTGCATGTGGAGCCGGTCGCTATAGTCTTGCCTTTGCTGACCATATCGGCGCTCAGGGTAAAATTTATGCTGTGGATTTATGGGAGGATGGGTTAACCCAATTACAGCTTGAGGCACAAGAAAGGGCGATTGATTGGATCGAAACCGAAGTTTCCGATATCCGTAAGGCTATACCCGTTTCTGCTAATAGTGTCGATCTTGGGCTTTTGGCAACCGCATTGCATGATATTCCGGATCAATACCGTAGTGATTTGGCGAAAGAGATCTTCAGGGTTCTGAAGCCTGGTGGTGTTATCAATATTATCGAGTTTAAAAAAGAACTCTCTGGCCCTCCTGGTCCACCACCACATATCAGAATCAGTCCAGAAGATATTGCTGAAATATTTAAACCCCTCGGTTTTGAACACAAGGACACAAACGATGTTGGGCCTTATGTTTTGTTAAGCCAATTCAGCAAACCTGCCTAAGGTTTTCATCCGGGAACGGCCCTTTTCCGCCGTGGCTGTGTCAATCTGCGGGCTAGCTTGTGCGACGTAAAGTACTACGTCTTAAGCGCAAGCCCTTGATTTTCTTACCACAACGAAAAATTGCTCGTTTCCAATCTGAAAACGTGAAAGTTACAATTTAGAGTTTGGGGATGGCAACCATTTAGAAAAAGACTTTTTGGTGATCAATGCAAAGCACTGATCATCAAAAAGTCTCAAGTTTAAAGCTATTTATTTGAAGATCTTTGTTACCCGTTGATCACGATTCCAATTCGGCAGGAAGTGGCCAATCTGTTTCGTAACCTTGGGGGTAAAAATTTTCTTTCGTCCGGTTAAAATAGCCAAACTGAATACGTGGAATTTCTCGTTTAATGCGATCCAGCATATTCTTCATGCCAATCCCTTGTCCTTCGGCTCCCATGGCGTTCCAGTACATTTGCGGATCGATGCTCAGATTTCGCATTTGAATTAAGTCGACGCCAAGCTTATCCACTGTTTCAATTAATTTCGATACCTCATCTTCACGATCTGTGATTCCCGGGAACACAAGGTAGTTTAACATGGTAAACAAACCATTCTGCTTTGCTCTGCGCACTGATTCCATAACATCATTAAAGTGATAATGACGGGGACGATAGTAAGCCATGTAAAATTTCTCCTGAACTGAATTCAGGGAAATTCGAATAGAATCGATACCAGCTCTGGATAGTTTGTCGATAGCATCAGGGATAGATGCATTGGAGTTGAAGTTGATAGTTCCCCGCTCGGTTTGACGTCTCATCTGTTGTACGGCTTTAGAAATGTGATCGGTTTGTAGAATCGGATCGCCTTCACAGCCTTGACCAAATGAGACAATTGCATTTTCAGCATTTTGCAAATGAGGTACGGCAACTTCACAAAGCTCTTCTATTGTCGGAACAAAATCAAGCCTGTCCTGGCTCGACTGGCATGCTTTCGGTTCTTCTTGTAAGGAGATGCAACCTAAACATTGAGCATTGCACGCGGGAGAACTTGGCAATGGCGCTTCCCAGCGACCAAAAAACAGATTTTTTGCAGCAAAGCAGTGATAATCAAGGGCACAGCGGGATAATTGTTCAACAAGTCGGTTATGAGGTTGCTCAGCAACTCTCTTTCTGACCAAAGGCTCGAGAATACGGTCATCAAAGTGTCGGGGTTCCCATTGACGGTTGCGATCTACTCTTGACGCGGCAACATAAAAACGTTCTTCTTCGACACACCATGCTACAGCAGTGTATGACCATAAGGTTAACTCAACATCTTTACGGCTGTAGTCTGCTGCAGGCAGAAGTGTTCTGGTAAAAGCGGGTGTGGTAAAGGCTGACACGGCTTGAACGCTGCCACCACCCCACCTTTTAGGCAGTGTCGGAACCGTTTTCAACTTGCCAGTCTTAAGGTCGTAACCGATTGGTGGGGTACCGGTGATGGTGAATAACCGACTTCCTTCCGGTAATGGAATCATTTCATCAGGCCGTGGTTTACAGACTGTCATCCCATTCATGCCCGCCATCAGTAGTTCCGGGTGTTCGAATACTTCTCCTGATTGGTCAGCGACAACAGTTAAAAATGTTTTTGGTGTACTCATTATGCATAATCCTTTCGCGCTGGCGGAGGATAGCACAATTTAGCAGATGGCAACAAATGATTCATGACTACGGTGCTATGGAAGAATCAATTATTTAAAAATGAGAAAAATGTTGAAAACATAACCGTTCTTTCCTAAGGTGTTCCTGTTTCTGCTGTTGTCTTGCAGTCGTTATTATATGCAATGTGGACCGACAACCTGAAATGATGTCATCGAGTTTGTTTTTAACACCTTTTATTGAAGTTTCTTTACAGGAGGAATGTTATGGCTATCGAATCAGGTCAAAAAGTAAAAGTTTCTTATACTGGGGTTCTGGATGATGGTGAAATCTTTGATTCCAGTCCAGAAGATACTCCGCTTGAATTTGTTGTTGGCGCAGGAGAGGTTATTCCTGGGTTTGATAAAGCGGTTCAAGAAATGTCTGTAGGTGAAATCAAGAAAATTACTATTCCCGCACAAGATGCATACGGTCCTCATAATCCAGATCTGATTATAAAATCGGATCCCAGTCAGTTTGAGGAGGGAGAAACTCCAGAGGTCGGCCAATTATTCCGTTTCCCTGGTGCTGATGGTAATACCATGTTTCTTAAAGTTGTATCTATCTCCGATAATGAAATTGTCCTTGATGCAAATCATCCTCTTGCCGGAAAAGATCTTAATTTCGAATTAGAACTAGTCGCAGTTGCATAAGCTTTTGACACTAGTTAGGTTTATTAAAAAGCTATTCCGGACAAATCGGAATAGCTTTTTATTTTTAAAGACAAAATATAACTTTGCAGCAGGAACGTTTTGCCGAGTATTATTTAATATATGAAAATCTTATTAACGACATTACATAGTAAATTTATACATGCCAGCCTGGCTTTGCCATATCTGAAGGTGTTTTGTCAGGATATCTGTCCTGATATAGAGATCCACGAATATTCGGTTAATGAGCCTAAAGATATCGTCCTTGCCCAAATAATGTCGATAGAGCCCGATGTTGTATGTTTTTCTGTTTATTTATGGAACCGATTGGCAACTCTGGAACTTGTTAATTGTATTAAGCGGATTGATGAAAGAATCAAAATAGTTTTGGGTGGACCTGAAGTCTCGTTTGAGGATGATTCCTTTTTTGCATACGATCCTGTTGATGCCATTATTCGTGGGGAAGGGGAGTTGCCACTAAAGTATCTCCTGTCGTGCTGGCACCAGGGAATATCTCCTGCTGAATATGCCGGGCTTCATCTTCCAAACCAAGGTTTGCCTGATCACAATAGTCTGTTGTCGTGCTTAGATGATATTCCTTCTCCTTTTGACAATGGACTTGTCGATTTCAACAAAGGAATGGTTTATTTCGAGACGAGTCGTGGCTGTCCGTATTCTTGTAGCTTTTGCATGAGTGCACTGGATAGTCAGGTCCGTTCCTTTTCGATGCCAAGAATAAAATCAGATTTGTTCATTCTGATGAAAGCAGAGGTTAAGCTGATTAAATTCGTCGACCGAACCTTTAACTTCAATAATTCCAGAGCAAGAGAGATCTTCTCTTTTATTCTTGAGCACAATATCAGTAGTCAGTTCCATTTTGAAATCGGTGCGCATCTACTTGATGATGAGACCATTGAACTTCTCGCAAAGGTACCAGATGGCAAGTTTCAATTCGAGATTGGCGTTCAATCAACGCTGCCGGAAACACTGAAAAAAGTAAGTAGAGCGTCTGTCCTTGAGCGCTTGGTCAGCAATGTTCAAAAGCTAAAAAATGAAACACAGATACATCTTCACCTTGATTTAATCGCGGGATTGCCGGATGAAACTTATCAGCAATTTATCTCTTCTATGGATAAGACTCTAAAGCTTGGTGCAGGACATCTGCAAATTGAACCAGTAAAAATACTGCCCGGGGCTCCTTTGCGAAACCAGGCCACACAGTGGGGAATTGTTTATGACCCGAAACCTCCTTATACAATTCTCAAATCTAATACAATGTCCTTTGATGATCTGGAAAGGTTGCGTGGTATTGGTAGACTGTTAGATATTTTTGTAAATAGCTCACGTTTTGAGCGTACACTTCGGTATCTGCAATGTATTTACGGGAGCGTCAGCGGTTCACTGGAAGCTTTGGATGTTTTTTGGCGTGAAGAGGGATTGTACAAGCAAAGTCATTCTTTGAAGGGGCTTTATCTCTTACTTGATCAGTTTCTACGCCAGCAATTGCCACAAGATAGTATGGCTAAAAGTAGAGAATGCCTGGCACGGGATTATGCAATGCATGAACGGTTAATGACCGGAAATGCTCCTGCCTTTTTTAATCTGGACCTGACTGGCGAGGAAAATAACAAAGTTCGTGAATATGTAAAATCTGTTATTGATGATTTTCCTCGTACTGGAAAGGTTCAATACTGTGCGGCTATTTTTAATCACCTGGAAGTTCGGGAGGGGAGAACATTACTTGTGTATTTTTACTTTACCAAAACGGGTGAAGGAATGAAGAGTTACGAGCATATTCTTGAAGTTTAAAAATTAAGCTCTCTTTTTTCTGTAAAAAAGGCTATCTGCGCGAAGCAGATAGCCTTTTTGGATTTATGGAAAATATTCAGTTATTTCGCTCCGCAAGCTACTTCTACCCGGCGATTTTCTGCTTTTCCTGCCGCAGTGGTATTTGATGCAACGGGCTTCTCTTCACCGAATCCACGTGCTTCCAAGCGATCAGCAGAGATATTGAAGTGCTCGATCAGTCGGTTCATAACCGCTGTAGCACGTTTAACTGAAAGCGTTTGGTTGTAAGTCGCTTTGCCGTCGCTGTCGGTGTGACCATCAATGTAGACCAACTCTCCTGGATAAGAATTGATACATTGAGCAGCCTTGGCAATCTCAGAGTCATATGTTGCTCCAATTTGACTGCTGTCAGAACCAAAATTAATATGCAGAGTCAAAGAAGCGGGACATCCTTCTGCGTTAACGGCTACTCCCTTTGGAGTGCCAGGACATTTATCCAGGTAATCGTAAACACCATCGCCATCAGTGTCGAGGGGACATCCGTCACTATCTACAGTGATTCCTGCAGGAGTTCCAGGACACTTATCGAGATAATCAAAAATGCCATCACCATCAGTGTCGAGTGGGCAGCCATCGCTATCAACAGCAACTCCAGCAGGAGTTCCAGGGCACTTGTCGAGATAGTCGTAAACGCCATCACCATCGGTGTCGAGTGGGCAACCTTTGCTGTCAACGGCCACCCCGGAAGGGGTTCCCGGACATTGATCCAGATTGTCTGCAATGCCGTCATTATCGCTGTCAAGTGGTGCTGCCGCAACTACGGGTGCAGGTTCTGCTGCTTTTTCAACCACTGGTGCTGGTGCAGGGGCTGCCTTGCCCAGTTGAAACGTCAATCCTACTGAATATTGCAGGCTATTATCTGGCTCTGGAAAATCGAGTAGATGGCGAACGTCAGCGCGTAATGCAATCAAGTCATCAAGAATGAAGTATTTAATACCGGCACCATAGTTTAACAGCAGATGGTCGTGATCATCTCCATGATCGTAATCAGTACTGATGCCACCAACACCAGCAGCCAGGTAGGGAACAAATGCTTTGTCAGACCAAATGTGATAAAGAGCATCGAGCCGATAAGTCTGAACGTCAGCATCTGAGGCTCCGTCTTCACCGTCTGCATTGGTGTGGGTAAATACTCCCTCAATAGCCCATTTTTCGGTCAAATTATAACCTAGACCAATACCTAAAAAGGCTGAATCGTCAAGATCCAGGTTTCCTTCGAACGAATGTCCCCCAATAATGGGGGTAATTGTAAATGCTTTCTCTTTAACTGCAGCATAAGCAGTTAAGCTAAATGAGAGACATAGCGTGACTAGCAACAATCCTTTTTTCATGAAATCCACTCCTTAAAATTAAGTTTAATCTATACCCTTTTTGATTTCTCATGAGCATAATGTTAGCAAGTTAAAAATTACAATGGGGAGTGAATAAAATTATTTTTAATTAAGGATTAAAAAACACTCGTTTTGCGACACAGGTGATGTTTCGTCGAGATTCAAAAAGAAATCCGCCCACAATTCGAGACCAAAAGCATGGAAAAAATCACAATTCAGGCAATAGTTTCTAAACAGTTGTTTAGTTTGTTCAGTAAATACGGTGAAGGTTTCTTTGTCTGCTACTGTGTTCGCTTTTAGCTTAATGAGTTCATTTTGGCAAAGTGGTGTTGGAACAAAATCCTTTCCTAGTAATGAGTTTGCCACCGCGGTCATCATATATGCTGACAGGGTTTGTTGCTCTTCTTTATATCCTTGACTTTTGGGGATACTGAATGGAAGTTTTTCGCTAAATAGTCGAAATAAAGATTCTATCTGTTCTATACGATTATCAACAAGTATCAGGGTTTGCAGTGTGTTGATATTGGTAAGTTCACTAGGGTGGTCACCATATGGTGGCCGATAGAAAAGGGCAGGTGTTTCTAGTAAAGATTCAATAAAAAGGAGTTCAGGAAAATCGATATATGGGTAAAGTTCGTGTTTCATGAACTGCTGTACTCTGTGCTGTTTTTGCGCGACTAAGGTATGCCCCAATTGAAATAAATGGAGCAGATAGGTGGTTTGGAGTACTTTAACACTTTTTTCCTGATCGAAATTAGTAATGTATTCTAGTGCTAAATTAATAGTGTCATAAATGTTCTGTAAGGACAGACCGATCTCTTTACTGTCAGAAATATCCGTTTTGTCGGCGCTCAGTTTACGATTTACCAAGTGGAGTAGTTCGCACGCTGTTTCGTGAGTGATTCCCGCTGCAAGAATTTCTCCTAGTAAATTACCAGGTTGTGCATTTGCTAACAGTGCGAAAGGGGGAGCTTGATCTTCTGCTTCTAGAGCGTAATCTGTTTTGCCCCCAGGCTGAAAGGTATCGGGATCAAGATAAGAGTAAATACTGTTGGCTTCATGGCTTGGGATTAATCCCAGATCAAGAAGGCGATTACTTCGTGCTAGGAAGGTTTCTTCTTCTAATACGGACAAGTTTTCACTACGAATCATTTCCATAATAAGCAAGTAAGTTTCTTGTTCGTTCTCTTGCCATAATGAAAGCAGTTTGCCGATTATTTTGGCTGCATCTTCACTATGGTAATGAATATCGTACAATGATTCGAGGCGCCGTGAATTTTCTGCATCATCGTCGTCATACGCTTCTATTCCTCTAATAATAGTTAAATGTTTTTTTAGGAAGAGGGCAAAAATCTCAGGCTCAATTTCGCGAGCTAATTGGCATAATTTATGTTCACCTGTGCCGGCAATAAGTTCGAGCCAACGCAGAGAGAGAACATCACTCAACGTATCCCCATCCCAACAGTCCAGGTCTAATAGCAATGTTACTTGTTCAGGGCTGGACAGAGCTAGCAGATCAACTGAATCGACGGCTCCTAGCTCATTAATAGTGAGGTAGAGTTCTTGGGGGTGTAAGCGTGGTACTAGTTGCTCAGCATTTTGTGAGTTTAATAACAGGTCATACTTTTGTTTGCCACTGTAGCGGTTAACGATATCTAGCTGTTCGTTGAGAGTTAGCGTTGCAAATTCTGCATACGATATTTCCCGTTGCTGGCGTAGCACTTTCAGATGGCGGACTTGGCGTTCTTTTGGCAGTGTAATTTTTGCCATATTTAGATAATCTCCCTATATTAAAAACATGAATCTTAATAATGTAATGGACTCTGGTTTTCCGTGCAATCTTTCAAGTATACCTCTAAGATAGAAAAATAATATCAAGCTGTTGTCTGATGTATTTTTCCATATCCATTCAGCAAACAAAGTATATAGACAGAGGAATCTTGGCTTTTCGTTTTCTCTATATAAATTTTACTTTGCCTTCAATCGCAGTATTGGAGGTACTTTGTTTTCTGTAATTTTTGGACAAGTTTAATTGCAATCGTCAGACTTTTCTCAGGATAAAGAGGAGTGGCACTATAAAAAGATTAAACACTGAACGCAAGGGGGGATCCCGGTTATTTCAATTTATAAGTACCTTCTGATATTTAATCTTCCGTATTTATTCGCTTTTATGTTTTATTTATAAAAATATTTGCTGCTTCTGGTTTTTCTGGAGGGGTGGGTGAGTCTGTATTTTCAATCCTCTATAAAAGTAAAGTTAACCGCACTTATAATGGCTACCTGCGCCATTTTATTGTGCATTGTTGGGGGTGTTTTTCTTGCGTCAGAGCTATATAGCAGGCAGGCCTCTATTAAAAAGCAAAATGATATTGTAGCGACCTCTCTCGTCGCTCAGGTGCGGGACCCTCTGGTACTTGAAAGCAAATCCGAGCTAAATAAAATTCTCCGGACCTTAGACCGTCAGAATAATATTCATGCCTGTTATCTATTTGATTATACTGGACAACCTGTTGCTGAGTACCTGGTCACTCAGAGAAATGACGTCGTCCTTCCTGCATTGGTGCGCGATTTCTCGCAAGACCTAAAACTTTTGCGTACTCAGTATGCTCAAAAGGAAGGAAGGCTCAATTTTGCCCACAATTATTTCAGTAGCTTTACGCCAGTAACCTATGAAGATAAGTACATAGGTACTTTATATTTGTTGAGTGATCTAGATCCCTTTTATGATGGTATTCGCAGTTCAGTAATTGGATTTGTCATTGCTTTCATTCTCTTGATTATTTTCATTTTTTTTCTTGCCGGCAGAATACATAAACCTGTCTCTGCTCCTCTGTTAGATCTTGCTCATTTAATGTCCTCAATTACGCAGAGTAAAGATTACTCTTTGCGTGCGACAAAGCAGACTGATGATGAAATCGGGATTTTAGTTGATGGATTCAATCGTATGTTGGGCCATATTGAAAAGCACCAGCAAGCTTTAGATAAAAATCAACAACTCCTTGAGAACGCAGTTATCGAACGGACTAAAGAGTTAAGAGACGCTGTCGCCAAGTTGGAAGTGGCAAGAAAGCAAGCAGATGATGCGAATCAGGCAAAATCAGATTTTCTTTCGCGGATGACGCATGAATTGAGGACTCCCTTAATAGGAGTTCTAGGAATGAATGAGCTATTGATGCGAACTGATCTTGATGACAAACAGAAAATGCTGGTTGAAACGGTTGAGAATAGCGGGCAGGAACTTTTACAATTAATTGTTGATGTTCTTGATTTCTCTAAAATCGAAGCTAATAAATTGACCTTAAACTATGGCCATGTTGATTTGTTCCGACTGGTCGAAGAATGTGTTGACTTATTGACTCCTCAAGCTTTTGAAAAGGGGATTCAGCTGGTTGTGGATATCCCTCTTTCGGCAACCAACGTCGTTGAAGCAGACAAGGTAAGGGTTCGGCAGATACTGATGAATCTGATTGGTAATGCGATTAAATTTACCCATAGCGGGCATGTTATTGTCCGTTTAAATAATTCGCACGATGGTTCTGACCGGGGTCAGTTTGTTTTAGAGGTTGAAGATTCAGGTGAAGGAATTGATGCGGAAAATATATCTTCTATCTTTGATGTTTTTTATCAGGTCGATGGTTCTGATACTCGTGCGAAGACCGGGGCTGGTCTTGGACTCTCTATCGTTAAACAGTTAGTCGATCTCATGCAGGGAGAAATTGAGGTTGATCGCTCTTCTTCTGGTGGTTCTCTTTTTCGCTTGTTCCTACCGTTCCCCGTGGTAGATAAGGACGTGTCGTTTTCTTTTCCTGATGTGTATAAAAACGCCCAGGTTCTGGTTTGTACTCCGGATAATCTGTTTAGTCGTATCCTGGTACGCAACCTTCACCAATTGGGCATGTCTTTGCATTACTGTAAAAATATCGAGGAGGTTTCGGTTTTTCTGACGTCTATGTCTGAATCGGAATCTATGGTTGATTTCTTCTTTATCGATACAGAAATGGTTACAAAAGATGCTTTAAATGCATCTATTCCACAAAACTTAGCTCCGACATCTCTTAACATTTTCTGGTTATGTTATGACCGGTCTCGATCTGTAAGATCTTTTGCCAACGAGCAAGTATTGACCTTGCCCATTTCGTGGGATGCGCTTCTGAACGCTCTCAACTCTTCTTCTGCACAGAAGAGCGAGTATGAATTGTCAGGGGAAGCCGAAACAAGTACTCCTCTGACCCAGGCTTTACATGTCCCTGTATTATTTAGTAAAAATGCGGCTAGCCGTGAGCTGTTACGACTTGGTCTGAGTTCTGTTTTTCCGTATGTTAAGGGAGAACGTGACCTTGACCCTGATCGCTACACATGTAATAGCGATTCCTCCAAAATATCAAAAAATGTCTTTCTTTTTGATATCGATAATCTGGATCTTGCTGATTTACAGACATTCTTTCAGCATAGTCGTCAGGCTTATCATATTGTTATCTGCAAAAACTCAGATGTTCCTGTAAGTAAAAGTGCATACGATCTTTTATTGGTTAAGCCTTTGGCAGACGATGATCTTCTTCTCCTTAAACAGTTGTTGACCGATCCTGCCCCAGGTGTTTTAGAAGAGGAGAATAACGGTTGAAAGAGTATTCAACTTTATCTGTGTTTAAAATACTACTGCTATTGGTTGGCTGCGTTTTACTTATGCTGACATGGTTCTTAGTGCGCAGTTATCTTCAGCAGGAACAGCCTCCTGAAATTAGCTCATATGACTCTGTTGTTGTTCAGAGAGATGAGGCTTTTTCTCTCGACCTTCATGGCCGTAAATTTTCACCATCTGATGTAAGTGCCATTCTTACCCCGAATATCGATAATAAACAGGCTTTAGTCGCGTCTCTTCCTTTGCCCGGTAATTTTGAAACAGTATTACGTTGTGGTCCATTTTTGTACCTTGGGAGCATCGATAAAGGTCTTTATGTGGTTAACATTCAAGAACCACAGAACCCGCATTTGGTCGACCATTATCTGTCTGAGCAGCCAGTCGTTGATATATTGCAGGTAGGAAGTTTTCTCGTCATCGCTAATGGGAAAAATGGCCTATCTATTTGGGATATTCAACCTAATGGGGCATTGGTATTTTTAAGTGACCTTTTGGTCAATAAAAAGGTGATTAAATGTTGTTACGCAAACGATCATTTGTTTGTTGCTGCTGGTTCGGAAGGGATCCTCTGTATTAATGTCGAAAACTTTAAAGAGCCTTGGGTTGAGTCTCAAATTAACAATGGATTTATTAATAATATTGGAATAGTTGCCAATGATTTAATTACTTTGGCTGCAGATGGTAGAGGCCTTGAACGTTATAAAATTAGTCAGCGTGGATTCCTGAAAAAGGATGGTAGCTTTGCTCTGTCTGGTCGTTATAAATGTTCTTTTTTTACGCCTGACGGGGTCTATGTAGCGACGGACCTTGGTCTCAATGTTTTTTCAAATGATGTCACTGGAAACCTTGAGTTAGAGATGGTCTACACGACTTTAACAGCGATTGAAAAAATATTCCCAATGGGAGATGGCCTTTATCTTTTTACTAACTATTCAGCGCTTATTTATCTTGATCCTGAACTTCAACAGCTTACCAGCCCCTTTTTTTTCGCCGATAAATTCAGAACTTTTGTCGCAGCGGATAATTATCTCTGGTTAGCCGGGAGAGGTTTAGGGCTAAGGGTTATGGATATTAATGCGCTGTCAGGAAATTCTGAGGCAGATTTAATTCCCATCCCCAATGCCGTTGCTGATCTTTATGTCGATGAGGGAGGAATATATTTCGCATCTTTTATGCAGGGTGCCTCTTTTTTAAAGCAGGGGACTCAGGATTTTGATTTTCAGACTTTTACTCGTCTGACATCTACATCCTTTGCTGTGGATAATAAACATCTGTTTGTCGCTCATATGGAGCAGGGTACAGAGGTTTTTGACCTTGACGTGACTGATCATCCGAAGAGGATTGCTGATTGGCCCAGTGTGAAAGCAACCCAATTGGCCATACTCGACCAGTTTGTCATAACTTCACGCGGGATCACTGGCCTGACTTGTTTTGATATCAGCGATTTGTCTCATCCTGTAAAGACAGATCTGCTAAAGAATATTCATGTCTTAGGGTTGGCGGTTCATAACCGAAAGCTATTTGTTGCCTCAAAAAAGAAGGGATTGTTAATATTTGCAGTATCGGAACGGGGGAACTTTACAAACCTTGGGTCTGTTGCGTTACCGTTTCCAATGAGTCATTTTTCAACAATTATGGATGTGAAGGTTGTTGGCAATTTTGCTTATATTGCCGCAGGTGATTCCGGCTTGATGATTGTTGATATTGAAAATCCACATAGGGCCAAACTTATTTCATCTCTGGGTATCCCTCATTACAGTAAGGGACTCTTAATATATGGCAACGTGGCTATGGTTCTTAATGGCGATAGCGGTTTTACTTTGGTGAACATCAGTCGGCCTGATCAGCCCTTTATCGTTGGCAAGATCGAGTCGCCTGGTTTGTCAAGAGCCCCACAGGTTATGAATGATTTACTCTATTTACCAAGGCGGACATCCAGTGTCCTTACTGTTGCGGCTCCGGTAATTGCGGCAGAAATAAAGGTTAAAGACGATGAGACTATGTCTGTGCGTTTTAATGGAGTAGCAAAGCCAGGGCGCTATAACCTCAACCTCGCTAATCCGTCAGGACTGGTGGTTATGAAGAATGTCGTAACGGTTAGAAATTAACATCTACTCCAAGCCAGAACTGGCGTCCGATTTCATAGTAATCACCGTTATATCCCTGCTTATTACGTTTATTGAATACATTTAATATGTCGAAGTTGACGACTGTCTCATAATAATTAAGGCCAGGAATCTGCCACTGTACCGACCAGTCAAATGTGATCGCACTTTTAGCTTTGAGTTTTTCGTATACGTATGGATCTTCAAGGTCCGGATTAAGTTGGCTGGGGCGTGTTTCTTTGGTTCTGTGTAGATACCAATACTTGCCCCGATATTTAGTTGTATTGGCAAATTGAAGATTGAAAGGAAGCTTGGTTCGATAAATGAGATTTATAACCGTAGGACGATTATAATCTGTTCTTGGCATTTCATAATAATGGTATTCTTTATCCTCATACCAAAATGTTTCATCTGTATCTTCATCGTTTAGAGTGTCCCGGTACAGCTTATTAGAAGTTTTTGATACCTGCCAGGTTGCATTAATTTCAACATATTGACGTCTCCAGTTACGTTGCCAACTTACCTGTAAGCTGTCGTGTTCAGAGCGTCCATTATTATTTAGTGTATATGTTTTTGTCTCTTTATCGTATGAACGTGCGAATTCTTTACGGTATTTTTTATAAATATATTGAGTTTTTAATTCGCCACCTAGAAAGCTTTGAATAAAACCGATATTGGTTTCATCAGCATAAGGAGCCTCAATATCTTTATCTATAAAATAAGAGGATGAGGTTGTTTCCCATTCACTGGTACTGCTGTCTCTAGTCTGAATAAAGTAGTGGTAATGGCCTTGCTCAAGCAAGGTGCTACTGAAATATCGGTTTCTGCCGGCAAATAATATGGTCGATCCATTACCCCAGAGATCCAATGATGTTGAAAAGCGTGGTGCGATATGAATGTCAGAGGTCATTGAATCATGGCCTAAGCGAATACCTGGAAACAGTTCAAGCCTTTTCCAGAGCATGGAATCCTGAATGAAAAGTTCGAGGGTGGTTTCTGAATTACTGCTTTTGGTTTTGGAGTACACCGTACGATTTTTTAAATACCCAGTCCCTTCAATACATGCGCTATCACCTGCAAGGCATTCAACCTCAGGGTCGTCTATGGCGACATAATAATAATTGCTGGTTTCCGGTCGATTATAAGTCAGTTTGGCTCTTGAAATACTAATTCCAGTTTTGATTTTATTGCTTATCTGTTTAGTGTCTATAGGGTTGAGTTCAAATGAAAGAGCAGTGGATGCTTCGTTGTGGCTATATTGAAGATCTCCTATTCCTCCTTCAAAATGTTCAGCATCCCAACGATATTTATCTGCAGGGGACTGTCGTTCAATTTTTTGGCTACTGAAGCCAACTTGGGCATAGATTGTTCCCATGGATAATTCTTTTTGCAATTTGACGTTGAGGGAATATGTATCCTGGTCAATAGCATAATTACTTTGACTAATACCGTTTGCTGCATAAGTAGAGTGTGAAGGTGAATAGATTCCGGAAATGGAAAAATTCCCAGTGCCAGGAAGTTGATGACCAACTTTCAACATAATATTTTCACGTTCCCTGCGTAACCATTTTTTGCCGTCGACATGATTCAGCATGATGCGTGACATAATCTTTTCATAAGCAGTTATAAACGCAGTGTCTCTAGAAACAGGGGTATTAAGAATAACGCCAAAATCCTGTTTACTGAATTGAGGCTGGTAGTCGCTGTCTGCCGCTTCGTGAAAATCACCTTCCTCTTCAGGGTCAATATGAAATTGAGTCCAATTGTCATTCGTTGTTCGAAAGCTTATTTGCCCCCAGAATTCAGGGCTTGGCTCGATTAATTTAACATTAATTTGCCCTCCGGAGAAACCTCCGTGTTCAGCGGGAATGTTACTATGGTAAACAGATATTTCTTCGATGATGCGTGGGTTCAGTATTTGTTTTTGAGGGTAACCGGGTAGCTTGTTGGCGTCTTTATAACTGTCTTCAGCGGGGTTTAAGATACTCGTATTGTTGAGTCCATCAATTGTATAGCTATTATCATAAAAGCGGCTACCGGATATCGATACGGGGGATGGAATTATTTCACCTCCGTTCAAAGAAGAGTTATATTCTTCAGTGTATTGAACCCCTGGAATAATGCCAATAATTTCGTTAGTGCTACCATTACGTTGCGGTAGGCCCTGGATCAGTTCCTGATCCAGAATGACTGTTCCAGTTGTCGGTGCAATCCGCTCTGCTTCTACTGTAACAATAGGTAATACAGGTAATTCATCTGTGGTTGGATCAGTATTATTAGATTGTTCTTCAGCAAAACATACGCTGGTGCAGATGCTGAACATTATAAGGACAAATATTAATGGAATTCGTATTGTTCTTATCAGTAAGGTCTTGTGCCGAGGCATCATTGGCGTTATCTTCAATTGGTAACCCATTTATTAATAGAAGGTTTCTTTATTCTCGTAGCGATTAACGGGAAAAGAGGCTATCAGTAAACTCAATTGCCAGGCAAGCAGTTATTAAGAAAATCTTTGAAATTTATTTAAATATAACTATGAACTATTATATTAATGTAAAATTTGTTGGACTATGTTGCCTGTCCTTTCTGGTTCATCTGCTCTTTTTTTCCATTACTCATCAACCTCAGGCTCCGTCAGTTGTCGTCCAAAATACTGTCGTGTCGATGGTTTCTGTTGCTGTCGATTCGTTTAAACCTGTTATTGTTTCTAAGTCACAATCGTCTTTAAATGATAAGTCTGATAGAAAAAACAAGGTGGTAGAAATATCAGAGCCAATCAGCAAAAAAAGTTTGCAGAGAAAACCAGCCGAGACAGGTGAGGAAAAAAGGTTGGTTGATGTTGATCAGAATAAATCCAATCCACCGATTAGTATTAATAAAGCTTTAGTTTTAGAAACAATGGATATAAAAATAAATGCTGAGCCTCATGTTCAGATTCAGACTAAGGTTGAACCCAAAGTAGATTCTTCACGTTTTGGTGGCGGTAATATACATAAAGAGGTTGTATCTCTAGCGGTGTCTGCTCCCGACTTTCGTAGTGTCGATGGCTTGTTTAATCAAGTTGTTTCAGAGCCGGAACCAACTGAAGGTGTAGTGCGCGAGCCTAGAAATACTCTTACTGCACAAGATGCTGCGTCGAATGCTTCTAATACCGATCAGCAGGACCAAAAGGCTCATCCTCTTTATAAATTTAATCCAAAACCAAAGTATCCAAAGGTTGCGCGTTCAAGGGGCTGGCAGGGGAGCGTGTTATTGGAAGTTGTTGTTAGTGCTGATGGACGCGTCGATAAAATCGCCATACTTAAGACCAGTGGTTATAAAGTATTGGATAAAGAAGCGAGAAGAACTGTATATCGCTGGAGATTTCGGCCCGCTCATGTTGCTGGAACGGCGATCTCGTCAACAGTAAAAATACCAATAGATTTTCATTTAACCGCTGTTCGTGGTTAACCTGAAGTTTTTAAGGGGGATTAATGTCTATATATAAAGGTACAGTCGTCGATCAACTTGAGCAATTCATTAGACTTCTTAGGGAATCTCTAGCTATGGGGATACAACAAGAACAGCTCAAGGCTCTGGTAGGAAGGGCCGATAACTTATTGATTATCGATATGGGGGCGCCGATAGCGTCTTTAATAAATGATATTCGTGAACTGCTTCAGTTGCATTTCATGCAACATTCTCATATGAGCGCAGGCGATGTTGAAATACTTAACGTGGCCTGTGACTGGCTAGTACAACTCCAGGCCATGCAAAAGGATGGCCTTCCCATTCCTCATGCTTTGCTTGCCGAAGTACATCATTCATTTAAATTGGCCATTGCTTCCTATCAGGCTCTTAATAAGTCGAAAACAGTAAATATTGATCCCTTTGCTGAGGACATGGATATTGACGAAAGTTACAGTACTGTAAATCTTACTGATCCCTTTGCTGGAGATCCCGGTTTGAATTCTAGTTTTGAGCGTCTGCAACAAACAATTATTCATGCTAAGTCGCTAGCGACAACAAAAAAACAAGTCGAAGATCCATTTGCTATGGATCCGGTTCTGGATCAAGAAGAAGTAAAAGAGCAGGGTAACTCGTTGAAAGGGGAGCACTTTGGTGATGCTATCGATATATTTTCAGATGATCCTGGATTGAGTATCGATTAATTTTTTAACAAAGGGTGAAAATTTTATTTGCAAAACTTATTTTCGCGTGCTAGAAACGCTTCCTACCTAGCCAGGTAGCTGTTCGTTGTTAACGATAAATGCGCCAGTAGCTCAGCTGGATAGAGCAACGGACTTCTAATCCGTAGGCCGAGGGTTCGAATCCTTCCTGGCGCGCCATTTTTGAATTGACAAGGGATAGTCATTTCCGTAACATGGCCGGGTTTTTTCTGGTGGGTGTAGCTCAGTTGGTAGAGCACTGGATTGTGGCTCCAGGCGTCGAGGGTTCGATCCCCTTCACTCACCCCATTCAAAATGTACTATGCTCACCTTTCTAGTTTTGATCCCGTTGGGGTTGCCGCAGAAAGGTGAGCATTGTTTCTTTGTAGATCGATTGCGAGAGTGGCGGAATTGGTAGACGCGCTGGTCTTAGGAACCAGTGTCTTTCGGCGTGGGGGTTCGAGTCCCCCCTCTCGCACCAATCATTTCAGGAAGAGACTCCTTGTTCTCAAGGTTGCAAAATATGATAGACTCTAGTTGTCTACACTTCCAACTCTATATAAAATTATAAAAATCAGGAAGGAATTTTTGAATGAATGTCAGGGTTGAAGAGCTGAGCTCAATTAAGAAGAAGCTTTTTATTGAAGTTGCGGAAGACGTCGTTACGTCAGAGCTTAACGATGCCTATAAGAAAATTGCCAAAACTGCAAACATTAAAGGTTTCCGTAAGGGCAAAGTGCCGCGGGCAATTCTTGAGCAGCATTATGGCCCTAAGGCTCAGTATGACGCTGTCGGCTCTCTGATTAATAATAGTTTGTATAAAGCGATCGTTGATGAAAAGATCGACGCAGTTTCTCAGCCTGAGGTCGTCCAATCAAGTGAAGTAGAAGTCGGAAAACCATTTACCTATGAAGCAGAGGTCGAGATTCGCCCAGTAGTTGAAGCAAAAGATTACACAGGTATTGAGGTTGATAAAGAGGTCGTTCCGTTTGATGAGGAAAGTGTTGAAAAACAACTCGAATCAATGGCTGCCAATAACACTCAACTTGAGGTGACCAAGCGTAAACTTGCTCGCGAGGGTGATACTGTTATTATCGACTTTGAAGGCTTTATCGATGGTACGGCTTTTGAGAATGGTGCTGCTAAGGACTACCAGCTTGAGTTAGGCTCAAATAGTTTTATCCCGGGGTTTGAAGATCAGGTTGCCGGTATGAAGAGAGAGCAGGAAAAAGAAATTGAAGTTTCTTTTCCCGAAGGCTATGGCGCTAAAGATCTCGCTGGAAAACCCGCTGTATTCAAGGTTCTGTTGAAGGAAATTAAGGAAAAGATCGTTCCTAAATACAATGATGACTTTGCCAAGCAATTTGATGCTGAAAACATGGACGCTTTACGTGAGCGTCTCAAAGAGAATACAATAGCTCAAGAAGCTGAGCGTAGCGAAACGCAAGTTACTGAAGCCATTGTTAACGAACTGATTGCCCGTAATGAGTTTGATGTTCCTGATGGAATGGTTAAGAATCAGCTCAACTATTTAAAAGATAGCTTTACTCAAAGGCTTCAATCTCAAGGGATGACCCTTGAAATGCTTGGTATGAGTGACGACTCTTTTGCTGCAACATATCGTGAGATGGCTGTTCAGCAAGTTAAGGCTGATCTGCTTGTTGCTTCGATTGCTCAGCAGGAAAATTTCGACGCCAGTGATGAAGATGTCGATGCTAAGATTAAGGAATTGGCTGAAAGTAATAATGCTCCGTTAGAGCAGGTTCAGCAATATTTTGACAACGAACAGGCTAAAGCGGGTATTAAATCACAGATCGTTCATGATAAAGTGCTTAAATATTTACGTGACAATGCTAAAATCACAGAAGTTGAAAAAGAATTAGTCACTCCAGAAAATGCTGGAGCTGAAGAAGAATAGGAGCGTATGAAATGAGTTTAGTGCCTATGGTAGTTGAAGATAGTGGTCGGGGGGAACGCGCTTATGATATTTACAGCCGACTGCTCAAGGATCGAATTATCTTCCTGGGAGGAGCTATTGAAGACCATATGGCTAACCTCATTATCGCTCAGATGTTGTTTTTAGAGTCTGAAGATCCCGATCGGGATATTCATCTTTACATCAATTCGCCCGGCGGTGTTGTTACCGCCGGGATGGCTATTTATGATACCATGCAATATTTGAAGGCTCCTGTTTCGACCATATGTGTCGGTCAGGCTGCCAGCATGGGAGCTGTTCTGCTTACAGCTGGTGCCGCTGGTAAGCGCTATGCGCTGCCAAATGCGCGTATCATGATTCATCAACCTCTTGGCGGTTTTCAGGGGCAGGCTACCGATATTAATATTCACGCTCAGGAAATTTTGAGAATGCGCGAATCGCTTAATGGTATTCTTGCTAGCCATACCGGGCAGAGTCTTGAAAAAATAGGTGCTGATACTGAAAGAGATTTTTTCATGGATAGCGAAACGGCCTGCAGTTATGGTATTATCGATTCCATAGTCGAAAGAAAAAGCTGAAACAATTGCATGGCGGAGGTGTATTAGGTGAGTTCTAAGGATGAAAACAGTCAATTGACATGTTCGTTTTGTGGTAAGTCGCAAGATGAAGTCAAAAAGCTAATAGCTGGTCCTACTGTTTACATTTGTGATGAGTGTATAGAGCTCTGTAACGATATCATAGATGAGGAAGCCAGGTTGGATCAGGCTTCTGGCTCAGAGTCAAAGCAGTTACCAAAACCAGTCGAAATCAAAGAGGTTCTTGACGAATATGTCGTTGGTCAGGAGCGCGCTAAGAAAATTTTGTCTGTTGCTGTGTATAACCATTACAAGCGAGTAGAATTTTCTGAGAAACACGACGATATTGAAATTCAAAAAAGTAATATCTTGTTGCTCGGACCAACAGGTAGTGGCAAAACCCTTCTTGCTCAAACGCTAGCCAAGGTTCTTGACGTTCCTTTTACTATAGCCGATGCTACAAATTTAACGGAGGCTGGCTATGTCGGTGAGGATGTCGAAAACATCATTTTGAGTTTGCTGCAAGCTGCTGACTACGATCTTGAAAAGGCACAAAAGGGTATTATTTATATTGACGAAGTCGATAAAATTGCCCGTAAATCTGAGTCTCCTTCCATAACTCGTGATGTTTCTGGTGAAGGGGTTCAGCAGGCTCTACTAAAAATTATCGAGGGTACAACTGCAAGTGTGCCGCCAAAAGGTGGTAGAAAGCATCCTCAGCAAGAGTTTTTGAAAGTAGATACGACCAATATCTTATTTATTTGTGGTGGCGCTTTTGCCGGGTTGGAAAAAATTATTACCCGACGTATCGGCTCAAAGGCCATGGGATTTGGTGCCGAGGTTCGTTCGTTCAAAGAGGAAGATCTTAGTAAGCTTCTTCCCAGGGTTCAGCCGACTGATTTGTTAAAGTTTGGTCTGATTCCTGAATTTGTAGGGCGAATCCCTGTTATTGCAACGCTTGAAGAGCTTGATGAAGAGGCTTTGATTCAAATTTTGCGTGAGCCCAAAAATGCGTTGATGAAACAGTACCAACGACTATTTGAAATGGAGAAGGTTCATCTCAAATTTACCGATGGCGCATTGATTGCTGTTGCTAAAGAAGCTTTGCAGAGAAAAACCGGGGCTCGTGGCCTGCGTTCAATTCTTGAGAATGCTATGTTGGATGTCATGTATGATATTCCCTCTCAAGATCGTGTTAAGGAGGTCGTCCTTAACGAAGAGGTCATTACTAATGGTGCAAAACCTATTATTCTCTACGATGTTGCAGAAAGCGCATAATAGAGTCGCTCGATCATAATATTAAAACTCCAGGAGTGCGGTTGTTGTAACTGCACTCCTTTTCTTGTTTTTTGAGGCAATGTTATATGTCAGACATCAGTTTAACAGAATCAATTCAGGAGAGGCGTGTATTACCATTATTGCCGCTGCGCGATATTGTTATTTTTCCATATATGGTTGCACCTTTATTTGTCGGTAGGGCGCAGTCTATTGGTGCCCTGGAAAAAGCACAGGACAATGACAAGTTGATCTTTTTGACCAGTCAGAAAGATCCTAAAGTTGACAATCCTGAACAGGATGATCTTTTTCAGGTCGGGACGGTTGGCAAAATTGTTCAGTTGTTGAAGCTTCCGGACGGTACTGTGAAGGTGTTGGTTGAAGGTGTGTGGAGAGCTCAGATTAGCTCTTTTCTACGTACTGAGTCATTGCTTGAGGCGGATGTTATTCCTCTTGATGAGTCTATTTCTGATTCATCAGAGTTAACTGCTGTCATGCGTGCTATCAATACTACTTTTGAGACATATGTCGGGTTGAGTAAAAAGCTTCCAGCGGAAGTCAGTGCAACTGTCAGTGGAATTGATGACCCGTCACGTCTCGCCGATACGGTTGCTGGGCATCTGCAAATTCCTATTACTGAAAAACAAGAAGTGCTGGAATTGCTCGACCCTACTGATCGTCTAGAGCATCTTTTAGCTCTCTTAGAGCAAGAAATAGAAATTCTTCAGATCGAAAGTCGTATTCGTAGTCGCGTTAAAAATCAAATGGAGCGCAGTCAAAAGGAGTATTACCTTAATGAGCAAATGCGTGCCATTCAAAAAGAGCTCGGCGAACAAGACGAATTTAAGCAAGAAATAGCACAGTTTGAGGAACAGATTAAAAAGAAAAAGATGTCTAAAGAGGCAACAGAAAAAGCTTATGCTGAGTTGCGTAAATTGAAAATGATGTCTCCAATGTCTGCTGAGGCAACTGTTGTGAGGAATTATATCGAATGGCTCCTGTCGTTGCCTTGGCAAAAGGGAACTAAGGATCGTTATGATATAGATAAGGCTGAAGAGATCCTTGAGGCAGATCATTTTGGGCTCGAAAAAGTCAAAGAACGTGTTCTTGAATATTTAGCCGTGCAGGCCATGGTTAAGAGAATTAAAGGTCCTATCCTGTGTCTTGTTGGTCCTCCTGGGGTTGGTAAAACATCTTTAGGGCAGTCAATAGCTAAAGCCCTGCAAAGAAAGTTTGTGCGTATTTCTCTCGGTGGGGTTCGTGACGAGGCTGAAATTAGAGGGCATAGAAGGACTTATATAGGCGCTATGCCCGGCAAAATTATTCAGAGTCTAAAAAAGGCCGGGGTTAAGAATCCTGTTTTTATGCTTGATGAAATTGACAAAATGAGTACTGACTTTAGGGGGGATCCTTCATCGGCATTGCTCGAGGTGCTTGACCCTGAGCAGAATCATAATTTCGGTGATCATTTCCTTGATGTAGACTATGACCTTTCGGACGTCCTTTTTGTGGCTACTGCTAATGATCTTAATGCTATTCCTCGCCCTTTGCATGACCGTTTAGAGGTTATCAGTATTGCTGGCTATAGCGAAGAGGAAAAGCTTAATATTGCACGTAAATATTTACTTGCTAAGCAGGCGGAAAATCACGGTCTTGACCTTAATAATATTCGTTTTTCTGACCGTGGTCTGTATGAAATTATCAGGTGCTACACACGCGAAGCAGGGGTTCGAGGACTGGATCGCCATATCGCAGCAGTCATGCGTAAATTAGCTAAGCGTGCTCTGATAGAAGGTGTAGATAAGGTATTTTCTGTTGGAGAAGCACAAATCGCCAAATATCTGGGAGTCCCTCGCTATCAATATGGCATGCGTGAACAGCAAGATCAGGTTGGTCTTGCTACTGGCTTAGCATGGACTCAAACTGGTGGAGAGTTGCTGTCTATAGAAGTGACAAGTTTGCCAGGCAAGGGGAAGCTGACTGTTACTGGACATCTTGGTGACGTGATGAAGGAATCTTCGCAGGCGGCTTTAAGCTATGTGCGTTCACGCTGGCAGGAATTGGGTCTGGATGAGGATTTTTATTCTCATGTAGATCTTCATATTCACGTTCCTGAAGGCGCTGTACCCAAAGATGGGCCATCTGCTGGCATTACTATGGCTACTGCTCTTACATCAGCTCTTACCGGGATTCCGGTGCGAAAAGATTTAGCGATGACCGGAGAAGTGACGTTACGCGGTCGGGTGCTCGCGATTGGCGGATTGAAAGAGAAGCTTCTTGCGGCAAGGCGTGGCGGTATTGCTCGGGTATTAATTCCTAAAGAAAATAAAAAAGATCTTGCAGAAATACCTCAAGATGTATTAAAAAGCCTGTCTGTCGAAGTTGTTGATCATATGGATAAGGTCCTTGAAGAAGCATTAGTCAGATAGGGATATCTGCTCCGGTCAGTACCGATTGAAAGTACGGAAAGCCCATATTTATGGGAAAAACAACTTGACAGTATTTTTGTAAACCTGATATACATTATCGCGTTTTAAACAATAATTTACTTAATAAACTTCTAGGAGGTATGCTGTGACTAAAGCGGATCTGGTCAATGCAATGGCAGAAAAGGCGGGGCTGAGCAAAACTGACGCTGAAGGTGCACTTAAGGCGTTTACTGAAGCTATTACCGATGCTTTGAAAGCCGGTGATAAAGTTGCTCTGGTGGGTTTTGGAACATTCAGTGTTGGCGAGCGTTCTGCGCGTACCGGTAAAAATCCACAAACTGGTGAAGCAATTGAAATTGCCGCTGCTAAGGTTCCTAAGTTTAAAGCAGGGAAAGCTCTTAAAGATTCCGTAAATTAAGATCCAGTCTGTAAGTTCCTAGTAAAAAATATAAACAGGGGAGTGTTAAAGTTTTATATTTGTCTTTAGCGCTTCCTGTTTCTATCTGCGGGGCTGTAGTAGAGTTGGTTACAACGCCGGCCTGTCACGCCGGAGGTCGCGGGTTCAAGTCCCGTCAGCCCCGCCATTTAAAAACTGAATAAGGGCGAATAGCTCAGCTGGGAGAGCGCCTGCCTTACAAGCAGGATGTCGGGGGTTCGAGCCCCTCTTCGCCCACCATGGGGCTGTAGTAGAGTTGGTTACAACGCCGGCCTGTCACGCCGGAGGTCGCGGGTTCAAGTCCCGTCAGCCCCGCCATTAATTATATTAAAACCACAACGTTTATTTGTTGTGGTTTTTTTTCGTCTAATTTATTAAACCTTTCCTCTCTCTTCTATTTTTTTCTGTGTAACCACGTCATTGTGTAAATATCTCAACGTTTATTGTTCTTTGTTTGTTATTACCATAATGGTTCGGCTAGGTGGTGATATTTGTATTTTGTTTTTTATTATGTGAGGTAGTTGAAATGGTTGTGTTTAGTTTTCTTTTAGAATAATATTGCAGGTTTGTTGTCTTTGAACGTGTGAAAGGATTTAATGTATTTATGACTATCTCTGAACGATACCGCGAAATTCTTGATCAACTAGAAAACCAGTCTGATAGATTTTATGAGATTCTTCCTGAAGATACCGCTAAAGCTTTACGTTTAGTGGATATGGCGGCTGAGGAAATGCAGGATTGGGTTGAAAGTGTTGGTGAAATCCCTTTGATGCAAATGGATAGTAAGCTTTCGCCTGTATTGTTGAAAGCTCATAGCCAGCTAGACCGTGCTCGAGTAATACTTAATGAAGCTGGTCATCAAGAAGTTGTTGACTCTATATGGGAACTTGAACAGCTTATTTACCGTCTACTCAATGATCTTTAACCGATACTGTATTATTTGATGGAGATTTTTCATGGCCGAAGATAAGAGTGCCAAATCGGAAGTTAATCTTGAAATTCAGATGGACGAAAACGTGGCTGGTGGGCAATATGTGAATATGTCCATTGTAAACCACAATGACAGTGAGTTTGTTGTTGATGGTATTTATGTTCAGCCTCAAGCGCCAAAAGCTCGCGTAAAATCTCGCCTGATCATGTCTCCACGTCATGCTAAAAGATTAATGAAGGCCCTTCAGAAGAATATTAACAATTATGAACAACGTTATGGTCGCATTGATCGTGATGATAATGAACTTCTTACAGGTGATCCTTTACAAATCAACTAATGACAAAAATATTTTTCCTTATTATCTGTTTTCTCACTTTTTCAACGGGTTTTTGTGCTGACGAAGGTCCCAGCTCAATAGTTATTGATGATTTTGAAAGTGGGATTCATGATTGGCAAGAAAAACAATTTTTCGGCAATACACGCTACTCCGTTGTCCCGGATAGTGGGAATAGTATGGTGTTGCAGGCTAGCAGTCAATCTAGTGCTTCAGGTTTGGTGAAAGAAATTTCCTTTAATCCTGGTGAGTTTCCTTTTTTAAGCTGGCGTTGGAAAATTACTAGAACACTTCCTAAAGGAAATGCCACAATCAAAGAAGGGGATGATTATGCCGCCAGGGTTTATGTCATATTTCCTCATTGGATTAAACCTCTAAGTCGTACCATTAATTATATTTGGGCAAATCGTCTTGCTGTCGGGGAGGCGGTTCCAAATACTTATTTATCGCGAGCAATGATGGTTGCCGTTGAATCTGGTGATAGTAAAGCGGGGCAATGGATTACAGAAACTCGTAACGTTTTTGAAGATTATCAGCATTTATTTGGTGAGTCACCTCCACAGGCAGGGGCAATTGCTATAATGACGGATACTGACAATACCGGAGATGAAGTACAAGCCTGGTACGATGATATTATTATTTTGTCTGCACCGCTATCGAGGTAGATTTTTAAAAGTTAGTGCTGTTTGCATAAAAAGAATGTTTGCCAGTTGTAACCCTCTATTTTTTCTATGTCTATGGTCTAAAGTTTACTCCTGTGCGATGTTATTAACGACATCGCACAGGTTTTTTCGTTGGCAATAAATCCAAAATAGCTACTTCTTCAAACTTTCAGCTGCATCTCGCAACATTTTTTCGGTTGTTTTCCAGTCTACACATTTATCAGTCACAGAAACTCCATATTTAAGATCTTTGAGGTTCTCGGGGATGCTTTGATTGCCGGCTTCAAGATTGCTTTCGATCATCACTCCAGTTATAGATCCAGGATTGTCTTTGACTTGAATCATTATGTCGTTGAGAACATCAACTTGCTTATTATGGTCTTTGTAGCTGTTTGCATGGCTGCAATCGACCATTACTGCAGCAGGTAAATTATTCTTTTTTAATAACTCAGTTGTGCTGCTAATGTCATCCGCATGGTAATTGGGAGCGTCGTTTCCGCCGCGTAAAACTATATGTACATCTGGATTTCCTGAGGTTTGTACTATTGATGACTTACCGTCGTTATTTATCCCTAGGAAGCTATGAGGCCGACATGCTGCTGCCATGGCATCGGTTGCGACCTTTAGGCCACCGTCTGTGCCGTTTTTGAAGCCCACTGGAAATGACAGACCGCTCGCCATCTCACGATGGGTTTGTGATTCTGTTGTGCGCGCACCAATTGCACCCCAACTGATAATATCAGATAGGTATTCCGGTGTAATGGGATCGAGCATTTCACTGGCAATTGGCAGTTCCATCGCTGTAATACTGCAAAATAGCTGTCTAGCAATTCCAAGCCCTTTCGATATTTGATGACTACCATCAAGATCAGGATCGTTGATAAGACCTTTCCAGCCAATAATGGTACGTGGTTTTTCAAAATAAACGCGCATGATAATAAAAATTTGGTCATGAAGTTCTTTGGCTAACGCTGCTAATTTTTCTGCATATTCAAGAGCTGCTTTTGGATCATGAATAGAGCAGGGGCCAACGATTGCCATCAGGCGTTTATCTTCTCCATGTAAAATCGAACGGATGGTATTTCGACTATCGCTGACAAATTTTGCCGCCGAAAGCGATAACGGGAAGACCTCTTTAAGATCAGACGGGGCAATAATTGGGCTGATATCAAGAACATTAAGATTGTTTGTTTGAACCATGGCTAATATCCCTTATGGATGAGTCGATGCAAAGTGACGAAATTCTAAATTAATTTTTAATTGACATCATTGATATTTAATTAACTACTGGCAGCTTTCGGAAGCCAGGCAGTTATCGATTGTTATTATTATAAATTAGTTTAGAATAATTAAGGTAATGCTCAAAAGTGTCTCTCACAGTAGGACAACATTAGCTTTTTTTCTGAACTGAATCTAGTAAAATTATAAACTATTGTATAAACTAATCAAATTCAGGGGCCAATGATTGACAATATGGTAATTTCATAATAGAAACGGTCGAAACCTAAACAATTACTCTAATTATGAGAGGTTACATTTATGAATATTTTGCTGGTTTCTATCGCTAGAATTATTGATATGGCTTTTAATATTTATTATTTTATCGTTATTGCCAGAGCATTGGTTTCTTGGGTTAATCCAGACCCTTACAATCCGATTGTTCGGTTTCTGCATAACGCTACCGACCCGGTTCTTTATCGGTTACGTAAATTGTTACCATTTTTGCAGCAGGGCACCTTTGACTTTTCGCCCATTGTTTTGTTGATACTGCTCTCTGTTGTTCAACAACTGGTTACAGGTCTTTTTCTCCAGCTAGCTTATTGAAAAAGTTCGTAAGGGACTTTACTTGTTATGCGTATTACTCCAATAGAAATCCAGCAACAACAATTCAAAACTCGTTTGTTAGGGTATGATACTGCTGCTGTTGATCAATTTCTGGAAATGGTTGCGGAACAGCTAGAACGAGTTTACCTGCAAAATAACGAGTTAAAAGAATCGCTTGCCCGTACGACTGAGAACCTTGAATTCTTGCGTGAGCGCGAAAAAACACTGCAACAGACTTTAATAACAGCGCAACAAGTTGTTGATGATATGAGGAGCAATGCCCAAAAAGAGGTCGATATTATTATTGCTGAAGCACATGTCCAGGCGGAGCATATCACTAAGGCTGCCAACCAGGAACGAGCAGAAGTGTTAACGCAGATTCATGATCTCAAAAGGCAGAAAGTTACTTTTGAACTGGGTTTAAGGGCATTGTTAGAAAATCATATCAATTTACTTGATATGGATATGATGCAAGTTCTCGAATCAGAACAGCCGCAGCTGTTAGAAGATATCGATAATGATGAAATAGACTCAGAAGTCTTTAAGGGGCTCGATCTGGAATGATAGTGAGTTGTTTGCGGGCTCATGCAGAAGGAGTGGTATTAAGTCTTCAGGTGCAGCCACGTTCCAGTCGTAACCAGATTGTTGGAGTACATAATCACAACCTGAAAGTTAAATTAACTTCACCGCCTGTTGATGGTGCAGCAAATAAAGCCTGTTGTTCATTTCTGGCCAAACTTTGCTCGATTCCGAAGGCTTATGTTGTTATTATATCGGGCGAAACGGCTCGGCAAAAAAGAATATTATTAAAAACGATAACTGTTGCTGAGTTGCAGCAAATTATCGAAACTGCCTTGAAATAAACAGTCTTGACATAGATTTGTGGGATTGATTATCATTTCAAGGTTAGGTAAGTTTAAAAAAGTTGGAGGATTCAAGTCATGCCATTGTACGAATATCAATGTGAGGAATGCGGATATCAATTTGAGGTCCGTCAAAAGTTTTCAGATGCTCCGGTCGAAACATGCCGTGAGTGTGGTGGTAAGGTCAAAAAGCAAATCTCTCAAAGTGGTTTTGCTTTAAAAGGTGGGGGTTGGTACGATCAGGGTTATTCTGCAGGTAAGGGGAGCTGTGGTTCTTCTAGTGCCGGGTCAGAAGCCTGTGCGGCCTGTCCAAAAGCTGCCAATAGCTGATATGTTCACCAGCTAAAAGCTATAAATTCCCGGTTGTATTTTCAGCCGGGAATTTTTTATTGAGAGCAATACTAAAAGTGCGTTGGTTTTAATGGCTTCTTTTTAAAGTGTTGCGATGGACGTAGGTCTTCAGTCCTTTTTTTCCTTTGTTTACAAAGTTACTTTGCTTTCGTATAGTCTTCCTCTTGTTTCAATTATAAACGGAGATAACTTTTAGGTCCGCTTCAAGGAGGTTTGTTGTGGCAGATATTATTGATGGTAAAGCGATTGCTGCCGATCTAAGGCAAGAAATAGCTGATGATACTAAAGAGTTGGTCGCTCAGGGGGTAACTCCTGGCTTGGCAGTTGTCCTTGTTGGTGAAGATCCTGCAAGTCGGGTTTATGTCTCGATGAAGGAAAAGGCGTGTGCTGCTGCAGGAATTTTTTCTGATGAGCATAAGTTGCCTGCAGAGACAACTGAGGCTGAATTATTAGACCTGATTCAAAGCTTAAATAATGATGATCGGATTGATGGTATTCTGGTTCAGTTACCATTACCGAAACATATTGATGAAGGCAAAGTTTTAGAGGCTATTTCACCAGCGAAAGATGTCGATGGCTTCCATCCGTACAATGTGGGGCGCCTGGCAACTGGTAATCCATTGTTTCAGCCCTGTACTCCTTATGGTGTAATGAAAATGCTGGAGCGCACCAACGTCGATTTGACCGGAAAAGAAGTTGTTGTTGTTGGTCGATCAAATATTGTTGGTAAGCCTGTTGCTCTTATGTGTCTTGCGGCTCATGCAACGGTGACGATCTGTCATTCTCGCACCGCTGACTTGCCTGCCAAGGTAAAGGCAGCAGACGTTGTTATTGCTGCTGTTGGAGTGCCTGAAATGATTAAGGGTGACTGGATTAAGCCTGGCGCTGTTGTCATTGATGTTGGTGTCAATCGTGTCGGTGAGAAAAAACTTGTCGGTGATGTCGAGTTTGTTGTTGCTTGTGAAAATGCCAAAGCGATTACTCCTGTACCTGGCGGTGTTGGACCAATGACCATTACTATGTTGCTTTATAATACCGTTGTCAGTGCAAAACGCCGTGCTGCAAAGTAACTCAAAATAAGAGATTGTCGACAGCCTTTACAATAGGTGTTGTCTGCATTCTGTAGCTAACAAAAAACCGTCTGTGAAAAGTCACAGACGGTTTTTTTGTTGGTTTGGGCAATCGGCAAAACCTCTGTAAAAATTCTTAAAAACTGCCCTATGTACTTCCTGTAAAAATTCTGATAAATAGCAATTGTGATAATTCTTGTACATCGTCATCTTTTTAAAGAGAAGATGGCTCGTGAAGAATAAAATTTATTTTCTTTCAGAATTATCTGTTAGTGTTTATTGCATAGAGAAGGTTTTCATTGTCAGACCGTTTTTTAGGAGAACTTCTATGAAAAAGACACCACTAAATGACGTTCATCGTGGCCTTGGTGCCCGCATGGTAGAATTTGGCGGCTGGGATATGCCTGTTCAGTATTCTGGTGTTATTGCTGAACACCTTGCGGTGAGAGAATTTGCCGGACTCTTTGATGTCTCTCATATGGGGGAAATAGAGATTTCTGGCCCCGATGCTTTTCGTTTTTTGCAAATGGTAATGACTAATGATATAAGTCGGCTGATTGACGGTCAGGTTCAATATACCGCCATGTGTTATGAAAATGGTGGTGTTGTTGATGATTTAACCCTTTACAGGTTTGCAGAAGATCGTTATTTACTGTGTGTTAATGCTGCGAATATTGATAAAGATTATTCTTGGTTGCAGCATCTAAGGAAAGAGTTGGGTTATGGACAGTGCGACCTTGTTAATAAAAGTTCAGATTTTGGCCAATTGGCTTTACAAGGGCCGGTCGCTGATCAGATATTAAGTCAGTTAACTTCTGTTGATCTTGGGTCTCTTAAGTATTATCACTTTCTGCGAGCTCAAGTAGGCGCTATAGATGCACTCATTTCTTGCACTGGTTATACTGGAGAAATAGGCTATGAACTTTATTGCTCAAATTCTGATGTGGTAAAGCTGTGGCAACAAATTATAGATGCAGGTAAAGGTTTTAATCTTCAGCCTGCTGGATTAGGCGCGCGAGATACATTACGGTTAGAAAAAGGGTATGCTTTGTATGGGCATGAACTTAGCCCGGACATTCTGCCACTAGAGGCACGTCTTGGTTGGATTACCAAATTAGATAAAGCTGATTTTGTCGGTCGTCAGGCGCTGGTGGATGCTAAGAAAAAAGGTTTACCACGCTCTCTCATTGCTTTGCAGCTCTTAGATCCCGGCGTTCCGCGAGAGCAATATTCAGTTTATAGTGAAAATACTCAGGTCGGATATGTGACGAGTGGAACAATGTCGCCAAGCTTAAAAAAAGGGATAGCTCTAGCTTTAGTCGACACTCAAATTGCCTCGTCTGATTGTTCTTTATCTATTGGAATTCGGCAACGGAAAGTCGCTAGCGAGCGAGTTAAACTGCCTTTTGTTTAAGTTGGATATATGTGGATATGTCAGAAGTCGAATGCTGATGTCTGATGAAAGTAGTAGATTTACTAGAAAATTAAACTTACGTTCCCAAAAGGAATTTTTTACATCGAGGAGGCATAAATGGATTTTCCCGAGGATTTAAAGTACACAGAAGAGCATGAATGGGTTCAAGTTGAAGATGATGTTGTAACCATTGGTATTACCGATTTTGCTCAAGAACAGCTGGGTGATGTTGTTTTTGTTGAATTGCCTGAAGTCGGTGATGAGGTGGATGCGGGTAAAAGCTTTGGTGTTGTTGAATCTGTCAAGGCTGTATCCGATATTTATGCACCAGTTAGTGGTGATGTTGTCGAAGTCAATGATGAATTACCTGAAGAGCCAGAAACAATCAATAGTTCACCTTATGATGATGGTTGGCTGATTCGAATTAAACTCACTGATCCTTCTGAGTTAGACGATCTTATGGATGCTGACGCTTATCAGGAATTTATCGAGCAAGACTAAAAAATGGTATAACCATATGGAATGACTCTTTACCAGACCGATTAAATTCTGGCGAAAAACTGTTGTGGTCAAAGCGCAGATTTTAACGGTCTGGATAGCCAGGAAGGGTATCTATGCGTTATTTGCCTCATACTGACACCGATATCGAGCAGATGCTGCAACGTATTGGTGTTCAATCCATTGATGAGTTGTTTTCTGGTATTCCCTTTGACTGTCGCATGTCGCGTGAGCTTGAGATCCCGCCTGGTTTGTCAGAAGCTGAAGCGATGCAATTATTGGGGCAGATGGCTGCTAAGAATGCTCAGCCTTCTCAGTGGGATGCTTTTCTTGGCGGTGGTGCATATAATCATTTTATCCCTGCCGTTGTTGATCACTTAGTCAGTCGCAGTGAATTTTATACTGCCTACACTCCTTACCAGCCAGAGATCAGCCAAGGCACTTTACAGGCTGTTTTTGAGTTTCAGACTATGATTTGCCAGTTAACTGGCATGGATGTGGCCAATGCTTCTATGTATGATGGCGCCTCGTCATGTGCTGAGGCTGTATTGTTGGCATTGCGCACTGCGCGTAAAAAGAATCGAATTCTTATTTCTTCCGCTCTTCATCCTCATTATCGCCAATCTATAGCGACCTATTGTCAGTATCTTGATGCTAAGCTCGTTACTATTCCGGTTAATAATGGACTCACTTCTCTGTCCGAGTTAACTAAGCTGATCGATGAGCATACTGCTGCCGTCGTGGTCGGGTACCCGAATTATTTTGGTCAAATTGAAGATCTTGCTGCTATTTCGCAGCTGACTGGTACGGCTGGAATTCGCTTAATCACTGCTGTCGCTGAACCATTATCTCTCGCTTTGTATAAATCTCCTGGAGAGTTAGGGGCTGATATTGTTGTCGGTGAAGGACAAAGCTTTGGTATTCCTATGTCATATGGTGGCCCCGGAATTGGTTTTTTTGCTGTTAAAAGTAAAGATATGCGTGCTCTTCCTGGCCGGCTTGTTGGTGAAACCGTTGATCTTGATGGTAAGCGTGGCTTTGTTTTGACTCTGGCGACCAGGGAGCAACATATACGCCGCGAGAAGGCGACTTCAAATATTTGTTCCAACCAGGGAATGTGTACTTTGATGGTCGGTATTTATCTGGCTTTGCATGGTAAGGTCGGATTACGAAAACTTGCCCAGCTGAATTATTCCAAAGCTGTTTACGCACAGGAAGAAATTACTTCTTTGCCCGGCTTTAAGCGTGCTTTTAATGGCCCTCATTTTAATGAATTTGTCATCCGTTGCGAAGAACCTGTCCCTAGGTTGAAAAAACGACTTCAGGACAATAAGATTCTTGCCGGAATAGCTTTAGGGCGTGATTTTCCAGATCTTGAAGACGGTCTTCTTATTTGTGTCACCGAACAGAACAGCAAAGAACAAATTGACCGATTCGTTTCTGCTCTTGCTGGAGGCGGCCTATGATTAGTTGTGAAGGACGTGGTTTGGTTCTCGATGAGCCGTTGTTGTTCGAACAATCTCAACCGGGTCGCATTGGTTATAGCATTCCCGTGGCGGATGTTCCTGAATGTCTTCCTGATCCAGATTTAGTTCGTCATCAGATTGAAGGTTTTCCAGAGCTGTCAGAGGTTGATGTTGTCCGCCATTACACGCGTTTGTCAACCTGGAACTATGGTGTTGATAGTGGTTTTTATCCTCTTGGCAGTTGCACTATGAAGTATAATCCCAAAGTTAATGAGGTGGCTGCCCGATTACCGGGATTTGCTGCTCTTCATCCCCACACACCAGAAGAGATGACGCAAGGTGCCTTAGAGCTGATGTTCTGTCTTCAGCAGTATCTGGCAGAAATTTCTGGTTTTCCGGCCGTAACTTTGCAACCTGCGGCTGGTGCTCACGGGGAATTTGCCGGGATGCTGATGATCAGGGCATGGCATGAAGCTAACGGCCAGAAACGAACTAAGGTTATTATCCCGGATACGGCTCATGGTACCAATCCGGCTTCAGCGGCACTATGTGGTTATGAGGTTATTACTGTCGCTACCGATGGGATGCTCAGTGCTGACAGCGTTGCTGCTGTCATGAATGATGATGTCGCTGCGCTGATGATCACTAATCCAAATACTCTTGGTCTGTTTGAGGCCGATATTCAGAAAATCTGTAAAGTTGTGCATGATGGAGGAGGGTTAGTGTACAGTGATGGTGCCAACCTTAATGCGTTATTGGGTATAAGTCGACCTGGTGATATTGGCATTGATGTTATGCATTTTAATTTGCACAAAACCTTTTCTACGCCTCATGGTGGGGGCGGTCCTGGTGCCGGGCCGGTGGGGGTTTGTGAAACATTAATACCTTTTTTACCTACGCCTGTCGTTGTGAAAAAGGCGAGTGAATATCAGCTGGATTATAATCGTCCGCAATCAATTGGTCGGATCAAAGCTTTTCATGGACACTTCAGCATTCTTGTCCGGGCTTTCAGTTATATTCTGGCCATGGGGGGCAATGGGTTAAAGGCTGCAACTCAGCGAGCCGTTCTAAATGCAAATTATATCAGAGCGCGGTTGGAAGCTGTTTATGATTTACCCAACAAACAACGATCACTGCATGAAGTTGTTTTCTCTGAGGCGCAACTTAAAAATGAATGCCATACTCTGGATGTCGCAAAACGACTGATCGATTATGGTTATCATCCCCCGACGATTTATTTTCCCCTTGTTGTGCGTGGGGCCTTAATGATTGAACCTACCGAAACAGAAAGCAAGCAAACTCTTGATGATTTTTGTGACGCTTTAATTGCTATTGCTCAAGAAGCTGTTGACAACCCGGAGTTGCTGAGAAGTGCTCCGACAAGAACTAAAGTCAGGCGATTAGATGAGGCGACGGCTGCGCGTAAGCCTAAACTGCGCTGGTTGCCAGAAGGGTAGATAAAACTTACTTCTTTTAGTGGCGAGATACGAGTTTTTTTGTTAATGTAAAGAATGAACAATAAATATCTAAATGGCTAATAGTAAATAAGTTATAGTCTATCTTCCGTAAATGTAACGACCTCCTATTCTATAACTAAAATAAGCACGAATCTTTAATTGATCGTGAGGATAATGTTCACTTAATGGACCAAAAGGAGCGCCTGCATAGACCGCTTGAATCGCGGCCAGGTCAAGAATGTCTGAGCCACTTCCTCTGGTGGGTAAAACATCAATCAGTTCCCCCTTTCTATTGACAATAATCAATAGTTCCAATGTCCCCTCGAGTCCTTGCTGTGCTGCTTGCTTTGGGTAGTTCCAGACCCGCTCGATGCGATCGCGAAAGCGCCGAAAGAATGATACCAAAAGATCGTTTTGTAAGTTCAGCCAAACCGTATCTCCAATCTCTACATTGTCTCGTTGCTTAGTCCGGTTTTTGTCGCCAATTTTGCCCTGTGCAATACGACTTAATGTGAGGGGATCAGGAAACAATTGTTGCGGGGTTAATTGTGGCTGTTGATGTTGTTCCGGTTCTGTTTTTGGTGTTGCTTTTGCATTGATTTCTGGCTGTTCTGCCACTTCTGGTTGTGGGTTAGTTTGCGTCGAAACTTCAATCTTTGGCTCTGGTAATCTTGGGTCCGTTTCTATTGTTTTTATCTTGCCTGACTTTTGTTGCTTAGGTGCTGTTAACGGCTGAGAACTTAGACTCTGTTCCGAACTTGATTCCGTTATTGCGGGTTTTGGTTGTGGAGCGATCTGAGTTGTTTCGTCTCTTGCGTCCTCACCTTTTGGGGCCTGTTCTTTTGGTACCATCTGGTCGCGATCTGCTTTGCGTTGCGATTGAACATTCTGTTGCGGCGGAGATGCTGAAGGGACTGGATCCACCTCATAATTACGTTTTAGCTCAGGGGTTTTTGGCTTTGTTTGTGGTTTTTGAGGTGCATCAACCAGTCGTATCATGGTCGGTTGACTCGGTTGTATTGTATCATTAACGGGAGGGATCAGGTAAAAACTGATCCCGATAATAACATGGAAAAGAAGCGACAATAAGAGACAGGCTTTAAAAAGTTGTCGCTTATCCCTACCCAGATCTTTTGGTTCCTCTTTATCCATAACGGTAATTATAGTGGTTTTGTCTTTATTGAGCTAGTTGTCAGAATAGAAATGATTTTTTCTGTTAGCTCATGGTCAATCAGCGTATTCAATTTATACTAGTATCAGTGTCAATAAATGTTTGAGGTTCTAATTACACTAAAAAGTAATCATTTCCAATTATAAAACTGGTGGAGCGAATCATATCAGTTTTTTTGAAAGTTATGTTTACGGCCCTTATCGTACGTGAATTACAAAGGAAAAGGATTGACCCTCGTCTTGCCAATTTGTATAACGATACGCTGTAGGTTTTATTATTCAAGATTTAATTTGCATCATTCTAGAGGAGGAAAGTATGCATCTTGTTGATCAAATCAAAGAAAAAGCACAAAAAAATGTTCAAACGGTTGTTCTGCCTGAGGGTTATGATGATCGTATGATTCAAGGCTCTGCCCAGGTTGTTGCCGAAAAGCTTGCTAATGTTGTATTGCTTGGTAATCCTGACACGTTGAATGCCAAAGCTGCTGAGCTTGGCGTTTCTCTTGAGGGTGTTACTCTTATCGATCCTAAGACCTCTGATTTGCTTGATGATTATGTTGATGAATTGGTCGAACTGCGCAAGAAAAAAGGACTGACCAAGGAAGACGCTAAAAAGCTTCTGACCGCTGATGATAACCTGTTTTTTGGTGCTATGATGGTGCGTAAAGGTGCTGCTGGTGGCGCGGTTGCTGGTGCATATAACACGACTGGTGATGTTTTGCGTGCTGCCTTTCAAGTCGTTGGTACTGCACCTGGAATGAAGACAGTTTCATCCGTCTTTTTAATGGTTACTAAAACTCCTGAATTTGGTGAAAATGGGGTTATGTGTTTTGCTGATTGCGCTGTAAATCCTAACCCGGACTCACAAGCTTTGGCCGAAATTGCCGTAAGTACTGCTGCTAGCTGCAAAAGCTTCCTTGGTGCTGATGCCCGCGTTGCTATGTTGAGCTTTTCAACTATGGGCAGTGCTAAGCATGATGATTGTAATAAAGTCATCGAGGCCGTAAAAATTGCTAAAGAGATGGCTCCTGACCTGGCCATCGATGGTGAAATGCAGGCTGATGCTGCTATTCTTCCAAGTGTTGCCACTAAAAAAGCTCCTGGTTCTGCGGTAGCTGGTAAAGCGAATACTTTTGTATTTCCTGATCTTGATGCTGGTAATATTGGTTACAAACTGGTTCAGCGTTTTGCTGGAGCTGAGGCTGTTGGTCCAGTTATCCAGGGCCTTGCCAAACCAGTTAACGACCTTTCTCGTGGTTGTTCCGTTGATGATATTGTTAATGTTACTGCCATCACAGCTGTTCAGGCTCAGGGTTAAGCTGCTCTAGCCTCTGAGGATCATATTTTGTATGGGGCTTTTAGCTTGTTATGATTTATTCCTCAGATTTTGGTTACATAAGTGCCTGACATGCCAAAAAGTGTGGTATGTCGGGCATGGCTGATCTTCTGCTGCCCGTGGATTGCGTCGACTAACAATGATCCAACTTTATAATGTCACAAAAAAATACTCTGGTGACTCTGTTGCCATTAAAGATCTGACCCTGCAAATTCCTAAAGGTGATTTTGTCTACGTTACCGGAGCGTCGGGGGCAGGAAAATCTACCTTTCTTAGAATGCTCTATGCCGCAGAAAAGCCTACTCGTGGGCAAATTCTTATAGATCGGCAGAATGTGTCGCGTATTCGTAGTCATCAAATTCCATATTTGCGGCGCAAAATTGGAGTTGTCTTTCAAGATTTTAAATTACTACACAGTCGAACTGTTTATGAAAACGTTGCTTTTGCTTTAGAGGCTCAGGGCAAAAAACGTTTTGAAGTCAGCAAGAAGGTTTATCAGGCATTAAAAGAAGTTGGTCTGGAGCATCGTCTGCAAAGAAAGCCGTTAGAGCTTTCCGGTGGAGAACAGCAGCGTATCGCTATCGCAAGGGCTCTGGTTGTAGACCCGTTAATTCTGCTTGCAGATGAACCGAGTGGTAATCTTGATCAAGATGTCACTATGGATATTATGGAGCTTTTTAAGCGGGCCAATGCCAGAGGGACTACGGTGTTGTTGGCTACTCATGACCATGACCTTAATCGCCGTTTTCCACGTCGAGTGATTACCTTGGATAAAGGAAAACTGATTGGCGATCAGCAGCCTATTCAGTTATAATTTTTTTCCGTCTCAATCTTTTTTCTAACCAGTTAAATTCCTTACGGCGGAGGGTCCAGCTGTGCTGGAAAATCTTAGATACTTTTTCTTACGTGCTTTGCGCAATATGCGCCAGTGGCCACTTCTTTGTGTTGCGTCTATTCTTACCATGGCGATTGCGTTAACGACGGTTGCTACTTTTTTTCTGGTTGTCAAAAATATAGATAAACTTGCTGAACGCTGGACCGCTGAAATTCAGGTTGTTGCATATTTGGATGACGCTCCTGGCCAAGCTGAGTTGCCTGAACTCATCAAGCAGATTAAAAGGAATGAGGAGGTTGAAGACGTTGTCTATGTGTCACAACGTGAGGCTATGACACGTTTTAAAAAACGTTTGGGCTCGGATCAAACTCTGCTTGATGGTGTTAATTCTGATGTATTGCCAGCGTCCTTTGAGATTTCTTTAAAGCGTGATTATCGCACTGAAACCAGTGTTGTCGAATTTGTGAAAAAGCTTGAAACCACACTTGGTACTGATGATTTAAAATATGGTCAGGAGTGGCTGCAACGCTTTAATGATTTTGTCAGGATGCTGCGTTATGTCGGCATGGTGTTAGGCGGGTTTTTATTGTTAGCAGCCTTATTTATTGTATCCAATACTATTAAATTGACTCTTTATGCTCGTCGGGATGAACTGGAAATTATGGCTCTGGTTGGCGCTACTATGCGTTTTATCAAAATCCCTTTTATGCTGGAAGGAGCCTTTCAGGGGTTTGCTGGCGGAGTTCTTTCTCTCGTCCTTCTTGGCTTGTCCTATTCTTTAATCATCGCTCGAAGTTTTCATGGTTTCTGGCTGACTCCAACTGATTTTGATCTGTTATTTTTAAGCTTTGGTCAGCAAGTTTTCCTTATCTTTGCTGGGGTTTTATTGGGTGTGCTAGGGAGTCTATCTTCATTGCGCCGGTTTGTGCGAATTTAATGATGGCATTCAGGTCTTTTTCTTTTTTCGTTGCATTATTCCTCAGCTTCTGTCTGTTCAGACCTTTGTGCGCTGCTGATCTTGATGAGAATCAAAAGCAATTGAGGCTGGTCAGTGAACGTATTGAGAAGGCAGAAAAATCACTCAAGGATACGTCCCAAACCGAACTTGATTTAAGTCGAGAGCTTGCATTATTAAAAAAGAATTTGCAGCGGATTGATGTCCGCTTAAAGGCTTTAAAAAATGAGCAGTCACAGATAAGGCGCAAAATTCAGGAGCAGAGACAAGCCATTAACCTCAGTCAAAAGACAGTCGATAAAAGTCGTTCCTCATTGGAAAAACGATTGGTTGTTCTATACAAAGAAGGTGACATCGGACCCTTAAAAATTTTATTTTCAGCCGAATCTCCCACTGAAATGGCACAGCAATACCATTACCTGACACGTGTCCTTGCGCGTGATAATGAGTTGCTTGACGATTATCGAGTTGCTCTTAAAGATCAGCGTGAAAAACTTTCTTATCTCAAGCAACTTGAAGATGAACAGCAACGTCTGGTTAGAAATGAGCAGCAGCAATACAATACTGCTGCTCAGGCACGTAAGCTTCAGGCGCGTTTGTTAAGTAAAGCTACCAAAGATAAAGGGCGGATAAAAAACAAACTTGCAACACTCAGATCCCAAGAAAAGTCTCTAAAGGAGCTGGTTAAGAAACTATCAAGTAGACAGGTTCAAACCTCCTCTAAGCCGGTATATTCGGCTCCGGATGATGGTCCTGTTGCAGATGATTTCGCTGTAGGAAGAGGGAAGTTGAGGTGGCCGGTTCAGGGGCAGGTTATTATTTCATTTGGTACCAAGAAAGATGCGAAGCTTGGAACCTATTATGAAAGTAATGGGATTGAAATAGCGACGAGTCAAGGACAAGCTGTTAAATCTGTCGCTGGTGGAAGAGTTGTTTTTGCAGATTATTTTAAGGGCTATGGAAATTTAGTCATTGTCAGTCACCCTGGAGGGTATCATACCCTCTATGCTCATACTGATAAAATGCAAAAAAGAACCGGGCAAGTAGTGTCTGCAGGAGATGTGTTGGGGTATAGTGGCTTATCTGGCAGACAGAGCATTTATTTCGAAATACGTAAAAAGGGATCGCCTGTTAATCCTCTAAGTTGGTTAAAACGACACTAAAAATAAAGGTGATACATGTTAGTATGCAGGTTCTTTGTAGTGGTTGCTTTAATATTGTTCAGTCTGGTTGTCCCTGCCAGTGCTGGTGATGAAGATTATAAAAATCTTGAAATATTTACTGATGTTTATTCCTTGATTCGGACTAATTATGTTGAAGAAATAGACGCTCAAGAGCTGATTTATGGTGCAATAAAAGGCATGTTAGATACCCTTGATCCCCATAGTAATTTCTTGACTCCTGAAATGTATCTTGAAATGCAGGCTGACACTCATGGCGAGTTTGGTGGTTTAGGAATTGAAATCGCTATAAAAAACAACATCTTATTGGTCGTCTCTCCGATTGAAGGGACCCCAGCGGATCGGGCCGGGATTCAGTCTGGTGATCAAATTGTCGCTATCGATGGCGCCGCTACCGAGGATATCGGTATGGTAAAAGCGGTATCGATGTTACGGGGTCCTAAAGGCAAAGATGTCACCCTGGTTATAAAACGGACCGGGGTTGAGAATCTGATTACTCTGAAATTAACGCGTGATACAATTCAGATCGAAAGTGTAAAAGGGCATTTAATTGGTGATAGCTATGGCTATGTACGTGTCGCTCAATTTCAAGACCGTACCACCAAAGATCTGCGCACTCTACTTGAAGAACTTAAAAAGTCTGCGCCCGGACAAGTTCTGCAGGGGGTAATTCTCGATTTACGCAATAACCCCGGGGGGCTCTTGGATCAGGCCGTAGCGGTTAGTGACTTGTTCATCGCTGAAGGATTGATCGTTTATACAGAAGGCCGCGATACGGAGTCGCAGTTACGCTTCAGCGCTCATAATGAAAACACTGAGCCGGCATATCCGCTGATTGTGTTAATTAATAGTGGGAGCGCTAGTGCTGCAGAAATTGTTAGTGGTGCACTTCAGGATCATCATCGTGCTGTCATTATGGGAGAGCAGAGTTTCGGCAAGGGGTCAGTACAGACAATGATTCCTCTGGATGATGATTCTGGGTTGAAGCTGACAACTGCTCGTTATTTTACGCCTTCAGGTCGTTCTATACAGGCTTTAGGCATTGTCCCCGATATTGTGGTTCCGAAACAGATTAGTCGTGATGAAGCCGATATCGATCAAGTTCGTGAGGCCGATTTGGACAATCATTTTCAGCCAATTGAAGAACCTGTTGATGCAGAAACTGACCCTCTAAACGCTTATTCTGATCCCGAAGGAGTCGGTGATTATCAGTTGCAGCGTGCCGTTGATTTATTAAAAGGCTATTCACTTCTGTCGCGGCAGGGTAACCAAAATTAAATTTCAGGTTATTGATTGAGATAAATAAATTTACATGGCAACTAAAAAAAAGACGTCTAAAAAGACAGCAACTACAGGAAAGAAAAAGCAGAAAAAGGAATTAAGCCAACCGGTAAGGATTGCTCTTGCCTCAGGGTTTCTTCTTATTTTTGTTGTTGCCTGTCTATTTGCTCTCGTAGGTTTACGCGATCGTTTTGGTGATGCGTCAGCAATCGTGTATGAGGAGCCTGTTCAACAACTCCATACTGAAACCGTCCAGGTCTCTTATAGTTATGATGATGTTCTTGAGCTGGTCGATCGGCAATTAATTAATGGCCCAAATGCCATGGGATGGCAGCGGCTCAACTCAGATGGAGATGTCCAGGTTCGAAAGATTTTTGGCGAATATCCGGCATCTCAATTCTTGGCTGAACTTGAAACCCATATTGACCGCACCGGGGCTCCGGCTCAATTAAAAAGTAACCGATCAAAGGGGACTCTAGAGCTTTTATGGCAGGGGAAAGTTCGTCTGCAGTTACGTTATTTCATCCCTGAACCCGCTGTTGTAAAACAGGGTAAGATCGCTCTTATTATGGATGATATGGGTGGTTCCCTCAGCAAAATGCGTCAACTCCTAGACCTCGGTATTCCTGTGACTCCTGCGATTCTTCCCGGGACAGAGTATGCTAAAAAATCTTCTCAATTACTGCAGGAAAAACAGCATGAGTTTATGATCCATATGCCAATGCAGCCACGCAGTTATCCACGCACAAATCCTGGCAAGAATGCTTTACTTGTGGACCAAACCCCAGAGGTAAAAAAACGTCTGGTGCAGTCTTATATCGAATCATTGCCTGGCGCTGTTGGTGGTAATAACCATATGGGGTCTCGCTTTACAGAAGATACTGAGTCGATGCGAATTGTTTTAAAGGAATTAAAAAAGCATAAATTTTTCTTCATCGATAGTCGTACCATCGGTAGTTCAGTGGCCTTTAACGAAGCGCGTAAATTAGGCTTAAAAACCGGCACCCGTAATATTTTTCTGGATAATGAAGAAGACGTTAGTTATATCCGTAGGCAAATTCGAAAAATGGTTTCGATGGCTAGTAAAAATAGAGAGATTATTGCTATCTGCCACCCCTATAAAGAGACCTTTGAAGCATTAAAGCAAGAAATTGACTGGTTGAAGTCTCAGCCTGTTGATTTTGTTGTCGCTTCAAAAATTGTCCATTCTTACTAGTCTATATATTTGTCGCAATCTTTCCTGATTATTGTGTTGCTAATTATTCTTAATGCTTTTAGCTCCTACTGTAAGAGCTGTTAATACAGGATTTATTATGGATTTAGCCTCAGCCATCTCGGTTTCTTCTCTTGTAACACTGTTGCAAGAGCTGGTTGAAGATAACTTTGTGGATGTTGTGGTCAGGGGAGAATTAAGCAATGTGAGTTTGCCTGCTTCCGGCCACTGTTACTTTACTCTCAAAGACTCTAAGGCTCAATTGCGCTGTGCTATGTTCCGCGGGCAGTTGCGGGGGATACCGTTTCGACCTCAAGAAGGTATGGCGGTATTTTGCCGTGCTCGTGTTTCTATCTATCCACAACGTGGAGATTTGCAGCTTATTGTTGAAAGCATGGAGCCCGAAGGTGTAGGGCAGCTACAATTAGCTTTTGAGCAACTGAAAAACAAACTTCAGCAAGAGGGCCTGTTTGCAGATGAGCGCAAGAAAGAGTTGCCTCACTTTCCCAAGATAATAGGAATCGTTACCTCACCGACAGGTGCGGCTATACGCGACATGATTCATGTGCTGCGCCGTCGTACTGCAGGCCTGCATGTTTTGCTTCTTCCTGTTATGGTCCAGGGGGAGGGTGCGGCACGGCAGATTGCTGCTGCGATTGACTCCTTTAATTTTCTACCGGAAATTGATGTTCTTATTGTCGGCCGGGGAGGTGGCTCAAGAGAAGATCTGTGGGCTTTTAATGAAGAGATCGTTGCGCGGGCTATTGCTGCTTCAAAAATTCCGGTTATTTCTGCTGTGGGGCACGAGGTCGATTTTTCAATTGCTGATATGGTTGCTGACTTCAGGGCTCCGACTCCGAGTGCCGCTGCAGAAATTGTTGCCAAAAACCGCCTTGATCTTGAACGCCACCTTGATCAGCTTGAGTTACGTTTAGCAACCCAGATGAAAGCACAATTATCCCTCATGGAAAGTCGTCTGAATGGATTGCAGAAACGTTTGCGCCCTCCGCAGGAAACTATTCGTCTCCAGCAGCAAACACTAGCACAACTCAGTGGCAGGCTTGTTCAGGCCATCCAGAATGTAATTTCAGAAAAGCAGGTTTTGCTTTCTGGCTTAGCACGGCAGCTTGACGTCTTATCTCCTTTAGCAGTACTGGGTCGTGGATACGCCATTGTCAAAAATGAACAAACTCAGGAAGTTCTTCGTCAGGCCAGTGATGTTGAAGTTGGTGACTCTCTGCAGGTCTTACTTGGGAAAGGTCAATTGAAGGTCGATGTTAAATCAAAACAGAATTAAATTTTCTGCGTAAATAGCTTGACGATCCCCTTCTAGACTGTTGATAATCATAATTCTTATATATTTAATTTTTAGTGCGTTCGATCAATACATAATGATCAACTTAAGAAGGAGCAAAATTTAATTATATGGCAGCTCAAAAAGGCTTTGAAACAACATTGCAAAAACTTGAAGAAGCTGTTGTTCAGCTTGAAAGTGGTGACCTTAGTCTCGATCAGGCTCTTAAGGTATTTTCAGCTGGAGTTAAGCACGCGGATAATTGTCGTCAGGCTTTGAAGGACGTTGAGTTGAAGGTGAATACTCTCCTTCAGCAAGATGATGGAAGTTTTAAACAGGAGCCTTTTGATGAAGAATGAAGCATTTAATCTTCGCTCCTATTTAGATGAACGCTCAAGGTTGGTTGAGAATGCACTGGATCTTTATATGCCAGGCAAAGATACTTTACCTGCTGATCTACACAGTGCTATGCGTTATTCCGTGTTTGCCGGTGGAAAAAGAATTCGCCCGGTATTGTTAATGGCCGCCTGTGAAGCTGTTGGTGGATGTGCTGCCGATGCGCTTCCCGCTGCGTGTGCGATTGAAATGATTCATAGTTACTCTTTAATCCATGATGATCTGCCTGCTATGGATGATGATGATTATCGACGCGGACAGCCGACAAATCATAAAGTGTATGGAGAGGCCACGGCCATTTTGGCTGGTGACGCGCTTCTTACTGAAGCTTTTATACTATTGTCATCGCCCCTCAACGCAGACAAACTAACCCCAGTACAAATCGTAGAGTTAATTAATTTGCTGTCCAAAAGTTCCGGTTCACGAGGAATGGTTGGTGGCCAGGTTGTCGATATGGAGTCCGAGGGACAGGGTATTGATCTTCCGACCCTTGAATATATTCATACCCATAAAACTGGAGCCCTATTGCTGGCTGCCCTTGAAATGGGTTGTGTTATCGGTCAGTCAAACTCTGATCAACGCCAGGCGTTAAAGCGCTATGGTGAAGCTATTGGTCTCGCTTTTCAGGTTGCTGACGATATTCTCGATATTGTTTCTGATCAGGATAGTTTAGGTAAGGATATCGGAAGTGACCAAGCGCGAGGTAAAGCGACATATCCCGCTTTGCTCGGTTTAGATGGTGCGCGTCAAAGAGCAGAAGAACTACGAACAATGGCACTTGGAGCCATCAGCTCATTTTCAGATCAAGCCGAACCGCTGCGAGCTATAGCCAACTATATTGTTGAGCGAACCTCTTGACGTCAGGTTTGATTCCAAGCGATTCTAGACAGGTAATCGAACTAACTTTTATGTTACGTCAGTTGAATCATATTTTTAACCGTCTCAACGCTAAACACCTTTGGGTTTGAATTAATTATAGTAGGGAGCAATGACTGTGCAGACGATACTTTCACAGGTGCAATCACCAACAGACTTGAAAAAGCTCGACAAAAATCTTCTGCCGCAACTTGCTCAGGAATTACGTGATGAAATTGTCACAACCGTGTCTGAAACCGGTGGCCATCTTGCCAGTTCTTTGGGCGTTGTTGAATTGACTATTGCTTTGCACCGGGTATTTAATTCTCCTGTTGATAAAATTGTCTGGGATGTCGGTCATCAGGCTTATGCTCACAAATTATTGACGGGTAGACAGGATCAATTTGCCTCATTAAGACAACTTGATGGATTAAGTGGGTTTCCTAAGCGTAAAGAAAGTCCCCACGACAGTTTTGATGTTGGCCATTCTTCCACCTCTATATCTGCTTCTCTCGGGATGGCTGCCGCACGTGATATTTTAGGTGAGGACAGTAAGGTTATTGCTGTTATTGGTGATGGGTCCCTGACTGCCGGAATGGCTTTTGAAGCCCTTAATCACGCGGGTGGTCTAAAAGAGAAACTGGTTGTTATTCTGAATGACAATGAAATGTCCATTTCTCCTAACGTTGGTGCTCTGTCATCCTTTTTAAGCCGTAAACTAACTTCAGATACTTTTATTCGTTTTAAAAAAGAAACAGAGGGGCTGTTAAGTTGTGTGCCTAAGTTTGGCCGTGATCTGGTGAATATTGCTAAAAGGGCAGAAGAATCTCTGAAGAGCTTCATGACTCCCGGAATGCTCTTTGAAGGCTTTGGTTTCGATTATTTTGGTCCGATTGATGGCCATAACGTTGAAGAGTTGGTCGAGACCTTACATAATGTCGGACAAATCAAAGGCCCCGTCTTATTGCATGTGGTAACTAAAAAGGGTAAAGGATATGAACCGGCTGAAAATAATCCCCCTAAATTTCACGGTGTTGGTCCCTTTGATCGTGACAATGGTGAGGTGAAAGGCAGTCGCGGTATTAAAAAAGCTACTTATACGTCTGTCTTCAGCGAAACTATTATGCAGCTCGCAGAAACTGATGACCGTCTGGTAGCAATTACGGCTGCTATGGCAGAAGGCACCGGATTGAAAAAGTTTTCCGACGCATTTCCTGAACGCTTTTTTGATGTTGGAATAGCAGAGCAGCATGCTGTTACTTTTGCGGCAGGGCTTGCTTCACGCGGGCTGCGTCCTATAGTGACAATTTACTCGACTTTTATGCAACGGGCCTATGATCAGGTTCTCCATGACGTATGCTTACAGAACCTACCCGTTTGTTTCGCTATGGATCGGGGTGGATTAGTCGGTGCAGATGGTCCGACTCATCATGGTGTTTTTGATTTGTCTTTTCTTCGTCATCTACCCAATATGACCTTTGCTGTGCCTCGTGATGAAGTCGAGCTGCAGCGAATTATCGCTCTTGGTCTTGAAGCTAATGGACCATTTGCCTATCGTTATCCACGTGGTAATGCTTTAGGTTTGCCGTTGCCTGCTGCTATTAAGCCCTTAAGCGTCGGTGAAGGGGAATTACTCCGCTCTGGTGCTGATGGTTTGCTTATCGCCGTTGGTGTTATGGTTAGCGAAGCAATGCAGGTAGCAGAGCTTTTATCCCAGGATGGATATGAGCTCAGCGTTATTGATGCTCGTTTTGTAAAGCCTCTGGACGCCAATTTGATATTGTCTCAGGGGCAGGATGCTCCTTTTATCATGACACTTGAAGAGAATGCTTTGCAGGGAGGGTTTGGGACGGCTGTTTTGGAACTTCTGGCTGATAATGGTGTCACTGTGCCGGTCGTGAGAGTAGGTATCCCCGATCAATTTGTTGAGCAGGGAAGTCAGGCAGAGCTTCGAGCCATGTTAGGTTTAGATGCACAGTCTATTTATCGAAAGATTCTTGGTCTCTTGAATGCTGATGCGCAAAAGAAGGCTCTTAACTGTTGATCCGCTTTAGTTCTGTTGCTTCGATTTTAACACCGGAACATCTCAGCAGACTTAAGCCGGGGATCAGGTCTCTTTATTTCTGAGTTGAGATATTTATTTTCACTATCTCATTATCAGTTAAAAATTTTGCTTTTTTAAAGTCCTAAGGCCTATTGGTCATCAGAATTTGTAGTCTTTTTCTACTATTAACATTTTTATTTGATAATCTTGTATTTAGGTAGCGTAAGAAGATTTTTCCAAGGAGATGACAATTATGGCACGGAAAGTCTTTATCGCAGCGACGGGTATGAATAGCGGGAAGACGACGACAAGCCTGTCGCTGATGCATAAAGCTCTACAAAAATATGATCGTGTCGGCTTTATTAAGCCCATCGGGCCAAAAGTTATTGAATATAATGGCATAGTTGCTGACAAAGATGCTGTTTTGATGGCGCGCTATTTTCATCTTCTTGATGATCTTTCTTGGATGTCGCCACTTGTTCTTGGCCCGGGAGATACGCGTAAGGTTATCGATGGTCGCATGGACCGCAATCTTATCAGGCAGCGTATTTTCGAAGCGATTGATTATTTAGACAAGAAAAACGATTTTCTTATCATTGAAGGCGCTGGACATACTGGTGTCGGCAGTGTTATCGGCTGTAATAATGCCTGCATTGCTAAAGAGGTTGGTGCGACGGTCATGATGGTTACCGGAGGGGGAATCGGTAATGTTGTCGATAACGCATATATGAATATGGCTGTTTTTGAAAAAGCCAAGGCTAGGGTCAAAGCTCTTCTGGTCAATAAGATTATCCCGGTTAAACGTGAACGGACTCTCTCATATTTAAATATGGCATTTGCTGATGATGATATAAAAATTATTGGTGGATTTAATTACCAGCCAATTCTAGCAAACCCAACCATGCGTAGAATTGCCGGCGTTTTAGATGTTGAACTTCATGCTACTGAAGAAGAAGCGCAAAGAATTGTCCATACTATTCACATGGGAGCCGCATCCGCGCAACGCGTTGTCGAATTACTAAAAGATTCTACTCTGATTATTGTCAATGTTAGCCGTGATGAGTTAATGGTGACTTTGGCTAACTTATATCAGCTTGAAGAATACCGTCGCAAAATTGCCGGTATTGTTATCCCTGGTCTTGGAAAAATCAGCAAAATTACCCAAAAAATTCTGGTCAGCAGTGGTATACCGTATATGCTGGCAGGGCGAAACTCGACAACTGTGTTTGAGATGTTAAAGGACGATGTCTCAAAACTGACCGCTGAAGACTCACATAAAATAGAACTCATTACAGAACTCGCAGATAAAGAGCTTGATTTTGAAGCCATCGATGCACTGCTTGACTAACTTTTAGCTGGAGGGTTACATGCTTATTCGTGTTCGTTATAAAGATGGCCGAATTGATCTTGTGCCGTCGCGTAAATTAGATGAGCTGATTATGATGAGTGAAATAGATAAATTTGAGCGCTCTTCAGGGTGGGTTACAGTTGGTCGGGACCCTATTCGTAGTACTTTGCGAGGTCTTTATAGTGGTCCTGAACGGAGGCGGTCTTAAGACATCTTACCGGAGTCGTTTGACTTTCAATACGTGCTGGTTCGCATTTATTAACTCTTCCCGGCTGTTTTTTCTTTAACCCCAGTCTGGTTGATAAATAATAAGTGAAAAGGCTATGGATGAGAAAGGGTGTTTCAAATGAATAATATCGCGATTGTTTATGATGATGGCAAGATGGATTATATTTCTGGCGATAAACTCCAGGATCTGTTAGACGATGATGCCATTGTTAAGTTTCAGCGCAACGACGGTTGGGTGTATCCTGGCATAGATCCGGTACGCCGTAGAGTCTGTTCTAGTTATCATGGGCCGGAACGTAGAATTCCTTCATAGTTCTTTTTAATAATATGAAAAAATCCGGATATGCATCCGGATTTTTTACTCAATTTTCTAACCAGTTATTTGTCCTGTAATAAGTTTTCTGTATTTACTGAGAATCTGTAGAATAACTGTTCGGTTTTCTTGTCCTACGCGAAGTAGGAGTTTTTGACCGGCAGACATATTTTCATAGTCCGGGTTTTTATAAGTATATTGAACTACTGGTTGGACTAGACTTAATGGGTCTGCTGGATTTGGTGTTTCAAGTAAATGATCAAGGACAAATACCAGCCTATCGTTAAAGTACGCATTTTTATAACCAAGCTGTTCGTAAGCTTTTTGGAACAAGGGATAATAATGAGCGTAAACCTTGACTGCTAATTCAGGATCAATGTGCTTTAAGATTTCTATATAAATTGTATAGCGCTTATTGTTACGACTGCTGGTTTGAGGTTCTTCCGCTGTTCCGGAAACAATGAACTTTCCTTTTGGGGAGCGGATAGGTAAATGGCTGTGAGGGATCTTCTTTTCTGGTAAATTATCGACGGTTACGACCAAACGCTGAATAAAGCTTTCCATAATAAACAGAGCGGAAAAACTATGCTCTTTAAGTAATGTATCGAGTGATAATTTGACACTTGGGTCGCTGTTTTGAATTTCAGGCAGTGGAGACGGTAATAATTTTTCTGTTTCAATACTATCCATATTCGTTGAATCTGACTGGTCGTTATTTTGTTCCACGGTCAAATCAGAGGTTTGCTCAGGTTCTTGTTTCGAAATTGGGTAATGCACTATTGGTTTTTTAATTGGTTGTTGTGCCAGTTCTTCAATGGGACGTACTGCTTGATTATTTGGTGTGTCCTGTGATCTAAAATAAATTGCACTTCCTAGTGCAATAATGAGAATTATAAGAATAAAGATGAGCTGGTTGGTTCTTTTCATGAAACTCTCCTTGGAGGGGAAATACAGTCAGTTATTATGTACACTTTGCCTCCTCTTTTCCAGAGTAAATACCTCATATTATAAAAAATCTGATTTATGAAAATACTTGAAGATGAAATTGTTAAAAAAATACCTCTAGGCATAGATACACAGCGTCTTTTTCACGGGCGAGGACAGTGTTTTCCTGGTTATGAGGATATCGTTATTGACTGGTTTTCGCCGGTTATTTTTATTATTTGCTATCGGCCTCGTAGTGTTGAATGGTTAGAACAGCTTAGTACCTTGTTGCTGTCACATTCGGCTGAAATTAAGGCGATTATGGTGCAGAGGAGATTTTGTTCCGGTTCACCCACGAATCTGTTATGGGGGGAGTGCCCTGAAATCTGTTATGCTTCAGAGAACGGGTTACGTTATCAACTCAGGATCGGACAGGCCCAAAATATCGGATTCTTTCCAGATATGAAAGATATTCGCCTTTACGTTCAAAAGATAGCAAAAGGGAAAAAAATTCTTAATCTTTTTTCTTATACTTGTAGCTTTTCAGTTGCTGCTATCAGTGGTGGTGCAGAACATGTCGATAATCTTGATATGAACAAAGGCGCTCTCGCTCTTGGGAAAATCAATCACAAATTAAATGGGCTCGATTGTCGCAAGGCGTCCTTTTTGTCGCTTGAGCTGTTCCGCAGTCTGAGTCGGTTGAGAAAACTTGCTCCTTATGACCTGATTATTTGCGACCCTCCTGCTGCTCAGGGCGGGAGCTTTCAGGGTGAAAGAGATTGGCCTAAAATCATAAAAAAACTGCCCTCCTTATTGGTTCCTGGTGGTGATTTTCTTGCCTGTATCAGTGCTCCAGAACTGGGCTGTCGGTACGTGAAATCACTTTTTGCAGAGGAATGTCCTCAAGCTGTAATCGTCAATGAACTCTCTGCCGGGAAGGATTTTGCAGATATTGATCCAGACAAAGGTTTAAATGTTATCCATTATCGTTTTTAGTGGGTCTCATTTTATAAGTGTCTGTTTTTTTTGAGCGTGATTTTTTTTAAGCATGAAACTGCCTATGCGCGAATTGGCTATTGCTTCTTTTGGGGCGGAGGTTATACTAGAAGTCTGATGCTCGCCTACTGAGAAAGGAGCCCGACTCATGCCTGTTGTTACTGTCCGTACCGCTGAAGGAATCAGCGTTGAAAAAAAAGAGCAACTCATTGATCGCATCACTCTGGCCCTGAAAGAAGTTTTGGGGAAAAATCCAGAGGCAACTCACGTCATAATTGAAGAAGTCCCTGCCGAAAATTGGGGAATCAGAGGCAAAACCATCGCATCGATTCAATCTGGAAAATAAGCTTTTTATGGCTATTTAAGAAAATAAAAAAAGCGGATATCGTTATCGATATCCGCTTTTTTCTTTTTATATAAATACCTGTAGAAGGTGATTATTGAGACCCTTTACAGTCAATAGAATCTCCAAAAATTGCACTAACAATTCTAATAGCTTCAGGTGAAGTGACCTGATAGAAAACTTCCACTCCTTCTCGCCGTCCGGTGATAATGTCTTTATTTTTAAGTAACGCCAGATGCTGTGACACTGTTGCCTGTGGTAGACTTAAGCATTCCCAGATTTTTTTTACATTACAAGATTGCGACATCAGTCCAGCAACTATTTTCAACCTGATTGGATGTCCTAAAACTTTTAGAATTTCAGATTCTCTATCATAGTCTTTAGATGAATCAAACGGCAATTTGGCAGAAGACTCTAGCATTGTCATTACTCCTAGGATATTTTGAATATATGAATATAAGTTCTCTCTGTATGTTTCGTCAAGAAATGTTTACTCGGTCTATGTAAAAAGTTATCGATCACACTGATTCATCTTTTGCCAGGTAGGTTATATGAAATTATCAGTATGTCTGGTTGCTCTTTTCCTAAGCTTGTTGTTTCCCTATAGCACAACTGTCATTGGTGCAGCAGCTGATTATCCATCTGATATTCAGACCTTGGTTGGTGAGCGTCTTGAATATGACATTTCATTTTTGTGGTTTGATCATCTAGCCGAGGGAGAGTTGGCTCTTTCTCGTGGTGAAGAGCCTGGGACTTATCTGGTAACGTTGCAGGCCAGGACGTTAGGTGTTGCTGCATATTTAACCCGTTCTAGAAGGGCAAAGTATCAGACATTAATGGCTGCAGATGAAAACGGGATGCTTTATCCTTTGTGGCATACGGCACATGATATTCGTAAGAAAGGTAACCAGAGAAAAGAAAAAATATCTAAATATAGTTTCGATTTTATAAATAGAAAGGTGAGATACCAAAAACAAAAAAATGGTCGGGTTTATGATGATAAATGGTATGCTCTTGAAGGCAAGCAGCCTGTTTACGATATTCTGACGGCACTCTATAATCTGCGGCTGGGTTTTTATGGCGATGTTAAAGAAGGGCCGTTATTAATTCCAACATTTCATCATAAAGGGTTTCAAAATATAATTATTGAACCAGTAGCTCTTGATGCTTTGGCCGATAGGGCGTTCTTTGTTGACCAGCAAAAAGTGGCTAAGATTCTTGTCGATCCTTCTGTTTTCGGTACAAAGGGGCGGGATATATATGCCAGCTTTGATAGGAAAAATCGCCCTTACCAGGGGATTGTTAAAGGTGTTATTGGACTAGGCGATGTAAAAGGAACTTTACGATCTTTCTAGAGGGTAAAGTGTGTTTATTAAGAGGAGGAAAATAGCTATATGTCAGATCAGGAAAGAGTCTACGTTATTGGCCATCGTAACCCTGATTCAGATTCTATTTGTAGTGCTATTGCTTATGCAGAACTGCGCCGCCGGCAAGGTTTAAAGGGAGTGAGACCAGCGCGAGCTGGCAATATCAATCAGCAAACGCAGTTTGTCCTTGATTATCTGGATGTAGATATTCCGGAATTGGTTTCCGATGTTCATCCCAGAGTCAAAGATGTTGTGACCGAGCGGGTGGTTACCATCCATGAGTCAGAGCCGATGTCCAAAGCTATTGAGCTTTATCACCAACACCATATTCGAATGTTACCAGTTGTTGATGATGCTAATCACGCTAAAGGGCTTTTGCTGCTGAAAAGTATGACGGAATTTTTTCTGGTTCCTACTGACCCTGATAAAATGCGTCGGATTCAAGCTTCAGTGGCTTCGATACAGCGTTGTCTTGGTGCTAAAGGATTTAATCTTGATCAGAGTGATGAGGTTAAAGATTACAATCTTTATGTGGGGGCCAGGCGCGAGGCGACATTTCGCCAATGGGTCGAAGCCATTGTCCCTGAAAAAACGATTATTATCACGGGCGATCGTCCGGGAATTCAGAAGTTTGCAGTTGATGCCGGGGTTCGTTTGCTGATTATTACCGGAAATTCTCCTGTTGATGAACAGCTTCTTGAACAGGCCAAAGAGCGTGGTGTTTCCGTTCTTATAAGCGGCTATGATACCGCGAATACGGTCTGGTTGACTCGAATGGCAACGCCCGTAGGTCTGCTGGCAGAAACAGAATTTATGACTGTTAAGCGTAATGATCTCCTCGAAGATTTACGGCTTAAGCTGTCTCACACAAGTCAGGCCGGAGCCGTTGTCTGTTCTTCCGGTGGTCAAATTACCGGGGTGGCAACAAAGAGCCATCTGATCAAAAATTCACCGGTAAAATTAATTTTTGTCGACCATAATGAATTGACACAGGCCGTTCCTGGCGCTGACAAAGTTGAGATTATCGAAGTCATTGATCATCACCGTTTAGGTAATTTTCATACTGATATGCCGATACGGTTCATTAATCAGCCTTTAGGCAGTACCTGTTCATTGGTCGCAACTCTTTACCAACAATCAGGAATAGATCCAGAGCCTAAGATTGCGGGCTTAATGTTGGCAGGGCTTATGAGCGATACAGTTATCCTTAAATCTCCGACGGCAACCGAAATAGATCGGCAATTAGTACCATGGCTGGAAAAATTGTCAGGTTTGAATCACGAAGAGTTTGGCAGTAAGCTTTTTGCTGCTGGCAGTCCCATGGCTAGTGGGCGCTCTGCACGTCAGTTGATAACGACTGATTTTAAAGAATACACAGTTGGGGATCATATTCTGGGACTCGGACAGGTCGAGGTGGTCAATTTTCACTCATTTAATGAACGACGTGAAGAACTGCAAGCAGACCTGGCGCAATTACGTGAAGAAAAAGGTTACGAGTTAGCTGCTTTACTGGTTACGGATATCGTTATGGAAATGAGTTTATTGGTGACCGCCGGGCCAAACGAACTTCCTTTTATTATTGGTTATCCACAAGAAGCGGATAATCTTTATCGTCTAGCTGGCGTTCTTTCACGTAAAAAACAGCTGGTTCCCCATTTGCTAAAAGTTTTTAAAGCTGTGTAATGATATTTTTCAGTGGTGTGCTCAGGTGCACCACTGAAAAATTGTGCATTTGAATATGTGAAATCTTTAACCGCGCGATTTATTTGCGCTGGTTCCTGATTGATCAAAAAAGGCAAAAAAATGGCCCCGCGTCAGGAGGTAGAACGCGAGGCAAAATCGTTTTTGAGAGCTTTTTTTATTCTTTAGTGAATTATAATAAAATGCGTCGTTAGTGTCAACTAATAATTTAAAAACTGCTAATTTTCCTTGTGGCAAGCTTTACATCCAGTAGGTCCTGAATTTTCCTGGCGATGACAGTCTTTGCACAACGCATGAAACGCCTGTTTGGGGCTTGGCGCTTTGCTATGAGTCACATGGCAGGAGCTGCATTTTTCAAATTTTCCTGTATGATGACATGTTTGACAGGTTAGATTTGAATGTATGTTGTGGGAGAAGGGGACTGCTCCCATTTTATTAGTGAGTTGAATCATCTCAGCTGGTGGTTGATTCGCAAATACACTGGTTACTGATAATGTCATTAAGAAGACTATTGATATGCAGATTGAAATTTGAGTTTTCATAACTCCTCCTCTGTTTACAGTTGGCAGGTGACTACGGCTCTAAGGGACGGTGAAAACTTGATAGTCTTTTCTCCAGCAGGTTAAGTGTCATTTTTTCAACCTTCTTCAAAGTATGGCAAGACTGCTGTGTTTTTCACTCTATATCAAGCCTAATAGCTATCGATGTCTAATTGAAGTTATATGATTTCAGTAGGTTGAAATGTTTCAAGTAAGGTCATAAAAATGAGTGATATTTATGATTCTGGGAGTCAGGCCGGGGTTGAAATTGACGGTGGAGAAATTCGGCGTATTCGGGAAGAAAAGCGCCTGACACAACTTTATGTCTCAAAAGTTGTCGGTGTCACGACAGATACCGTTTCCCGATGGGAAAATAACCGCTACCCGACGATACGTAAAGATAATGCGCAAAAGTTGGCAGAAGCACTAGAGGTCGATTTGGACGAAATCCTCTTGATTCAGCATTCTGGGGAAAATAGCCAGGAGACTATCTCACCTCCTGCTCCTTCTCAAAACTCCAAAATACTTACCTATCTCATGATCGCTGGCATTTTCCTCTTTGCCCTGATTGCTGGGCTTTACGCTGTTCTTGGCCGCTCCCCTTCGGTAGAGATTTTACGTTATTTGCCCGTACATGCTGCGCCGGGAAGTTCTGTTCTGGTGCGTGTGCAAATAGACTCTAAGCAAGAGATGAAAGTTATCCTTAAGGAAAGTATTCCTGCAGGGTGGGAATATTCAGGGAGCTATCCTGCTTCTTCCAAACTTGATCCTGAGCATAGCACTGTCCGGTGGATTTTTAAGACCTCTTCTGCGCAGAAAAATATCTACTATCGCCTGCTGGTTCCTCCCACAGCTTCTGCGGGTACTCGTGTCGCCATTACGGGGCAAGTTGTAACACATTCCAATGGGCGTCAATCTCAGGTTAAAATTAACTCTGCCCAGACAATGACGATAGCCCCTTATCACTGGGCTGATCGCAATGCTGATAATGTTATTGATGATATGGAAATTTTAACGGTTTCCGATTATGCTGAAGAAGCTGGAGATGAATTGGTTGGATGGGATGAACTAGAATTATTGTGGGAAGCGGGACATTATCGTTGGGATAGTCGTTCCGATCGATTTGTTCCTGTTGCTTCTTTACAATGAAGTGTTGTTTACAATAAACCATAAATAACCTGCGGACAATTTTTAGAAAAAGGCTTTGACATCCTTATGGGGGGTTCCTAGAATGACGCCGCTATTCTTATTTACTTGCTGATGCTTTAGAAAGCTGTCTGGCTTTACGGATCGTTGCGAACAATCAACTGGTCAAGAACAGATTTTCGACCGTTTGAAGGCGAATAGCTGTAGCTATTTGTCAAGAAGGGTCGGGAATATGGACCGATCAGATAATTTTGCAGCAGATTCATGTAAAGTCCGACAGTCTCTTGGCATCCTCTTTTTACGATCATCTGGAATCTGGATATTATGGAATCTGTTATTTCTTTGTTAAAAGATGATATGCAGGCCGTAGAAGAAGAATTTGATAAAAATCTTTCTTCAGGCGTGGAATTGATTGGTCAGGTTGGCCGTTATATCCTTTCGAGTGGTGGCAAACGTTTTCGCCCCATGTTGTTGCTTCTCAGTTCGCGCTTATGCGGCTATCAAGGCGACAAACATGTCGAGTTGGCTGCAGTCGTTGAGTTTATTCACACCGCAACTTTACTGCATGATGATGTTGTTGACAGTGCTAGCCTTCGGCGTGGTAATCGTTCTGCTAACTCGGTTTGGGGAAATCAGGCTTCTGTTCTGGTGGGTGACTTTCTTTTTGCGCGCTCATTTTCCATGATGGTTAATTCGGAAAACCTGCGTATTTTGAAGATTCTCTCTGATACAACAACTCAACTTGCCGAAGGAGAAATCCTTCAGCTTATTAATACCTGTGATCTTGAAGTTGACGAACCGCGCTATTTACAGGTTGTACGTGATAAAACTGCAATTCTGATCGCAGCTGCTTGTCAGGTCGGTGGTATTCTCGCCGCAGCGACTGATGAGCAGGAAGCGGCTCTGCGAGAGTTTGGGCTTGAAATCGGTACTGCTTTTCAGCTTATGGACGATGCTCTTGACTATGTTGCTGATCAGAATGAGTTTGGCAAAGAGCGTGGTCATGATCTTTATGAAGGGAAAATGACCTTGCCGCTGATTCATGCCTACGCCAGTTGTCAACAACAGGAGCGTAGTGAAGTGGCGCGGATTGTTGATGCTGAAGAACTAAGCAGTGAAGATTTAGAGTACGTATGTTGCCTCATCGACCGTTACGACGGAATATCTTATACGCGTGAAAAGGCTGCCGAGCGGATCGATACCGCAAAAAAATTACTCGATATTTTTCCTGATTCCGTCGCTAAGGATGCTCTTTGTACCTTGGCAGACTATGTTGTTGCCCGGAATAAGTAATTAGTTTTCATCCGGAAAGTATGCTTTTTCACCCTCTGTGTTTACTCTCAGGGGGTGTTGTTTTATGGCGCAGTGCAAACGAACGTTTTGCTTGGTTGGCTGCTACATATTATGTTTGTGGTTACTGTTCTTTTCGTTATAATCTCACCATGTTTCGTATCAATCTTCATAAAAAAGTTCTCGGTGCATTTCTGCTGTTGTCTTTGCTACCGTTAATTCTGCTTCTTTTGAATTCCCAGCATAGTTTACGTAATGTTGAACAACTACTCAGGGAAAGGGCCACTCTGGCACTTGATAATCAAGCAGCAGTGGCGTTAGAGCAAAAAGCAAAGATGGTTGCGAGTCAGGTTTCCTCTTTTTTAAATGAGGTCGAAGGAGATCTTTTTGACCTCAGTCTTCTCCAGCCGACAGAGCAAAATTATCTAGATTTTGCATGGGCTCATCAACGTGAAATCTGGTTTCGGCGTGGAACGAATCATGATCCTGTTGAGGTCAGAGAAAAGACACTCATCTATAACGAACTTGCCTTTCTTAATGCCGGAGGACAGGAAGTCATCCGAATTATTGATGGGCGGCCATCATCCATTCTACGTAACGTTAGTAACCCGATAAATACGACCTATAAAACTGAAGAATATTTTCACCGGGCTGTAAATCTTAAAAAGGGTGAAGTATGGGTGTCACACCTGCAAGGTTGGTATATCAGTCGGGACGAACAATTACGTGGAGCAAGAACACCATTTGAGGCTGTACAAGGAACTCCTTATCGTGGCGTCATTCGTTTTGCCACACCTGTTTATAAGGACGGTCATCTGCATGGTGTCGTCGTTCTTTCTTTGGATCACCGCCACTTAATGGAATTTACTCAGCATATTAACCCGGTTGGAGAAGATGACGTTGTTTTTCCATCTTATACCAGCGGAAATTATGCTTTTATGTTTGATGATCAGGGCTGGACTATTGTCCATCCAAAATATTGGGATATTCGCGGCTTCGATGCATCCGGCACGTTGGTTCCTGCTTATGGGGAAAACACAGCAGAAACTGATATTCAGGAGGGGCGAATTCCTTTTAATCTATTTTCTGCCGGGTTTGTTCATCAAAATTATCCTAAGGTTGCAGAAAATGTGAGGGAAAAGCTTTCTGGTGTTGTCGATACGACAAATATTGGCGGTTCAAATAAGATTATGGCTTACGCTCCAATCCACTATGCCCATGGTGAATATAAACACTATGGCATTTTTGGAGGTATAACGATCGGAGCTGAAATTGCCCAGTTTCATCAGCCCGCGCTAGCGACTTCACAACTGATTAAACGAGAAATTACCAGTTATCTGATGCAGTCCTGGTTTGTGATCTCATTAACGGTTGTGTTCGTGATTGGCGTCGCTTTTATTCTTTCAAATAGTATTGTTCGTCCCGTTCTGTCTTTGACCGAAGGGACCCGAAAAATGATTAGTGGTGATAATGTTACGCAAATTAAAGTTGAAGCAAAAACCAGCGATGAAGTAGGGGTTTTGGCCGAATCCTTTAATACAATGGTTGAAGAATTAAATGGCCGTAGTCAACGCTTGCAGAAAACCTTACGTGCCTTACGTCATTCGCGGCGTGAGATTATTCGAGAGCGAAATTTTAAGAATACAGTTTTCGATAATATCGATATTGGCCTGTTAACGTTTGATCGGGAATGTCACTTGACCTCTGCCAATGGTACTGCCTGTGAGGTCCTTCAGATTGATCATCCAGATAAGAATAGTGACTGGCGTAAAGTTTTATTTCAGTGGCCTGAAGTTCTCAACGTTTTAGACTCATGGTTGGCTCAGGCTGAGTTGGATCCATCAAAAACTCACAGAACGTATGTGACTCCGGAGCGTAATGGCCGTCCTCTGACTTATCGTATGGCATTATGTCCGTTAAGTTTCAGACAACAATCCGGTTGGTTGCTTATTATCGAAGATATTACTGAGCGGGTGAATATGCGCCAGCAGATGGCCCGTATGGACCGCTTGGCGTCACTTGGGCGGATGTCAGCTGGCATTGCTCATGAAGTTCGTAATCCTTTGACTGGTGTCAGTTTATTGCTTGATGAACTGCATGATCGGTTACTTGGGCATGAAACAGATCAGCAGCTTATTCGCCGTGCTCTGGGGGAGATAGAACGTCTTGAGGCTCTGGTGAATGAAATGCTGCATTTTGCCTCATTACCTGAACCACAGTTGGCTTTTGGTCGTATTGAAAAAGTCATACACGATTCTCTTTTTCTACTCAATAAACAGTGCCAGCGACAGAAGGTTACACTTAAAGAAAATATTTCTGCTCTGCTTCCTGACATTCTAATGGATTCTGATCGCTTAAAACAGGTGATGCTCAATCTATGTAATAATGCTCTTGATTCAATGCCTGATGGCGGCTCTCTGACTATTGAGGTCGGTCGGGATCAGAATCAGATTATCATCTCTGTGGCCGATACCGGCTGTGGTATTTCAGCGCAGCGGTTACCGTTAGTGTTTGAGCCTTTTTTTACCAGTAAAGGGCAGGGTACGGGGTTGGGGCTCGCAATTAGTTACAATATTATTTCAGACCACGGTGGTGATATAAATATTAGTAGCCAGCAGGGGGAAGGAACAAAGGTGGTTATCTCCTTGCCGATCAACAAGAATAATGAATCACAACAGTTTTCTGTGTAGGTGGCTAAAATTCACCATTTTTCTTGAAGTCCCTTGTTGCAGCCGTTATATTCATTGTCCGTTCTATTCTTAGAAAAATACTATATTTAGCAAGTGTCCGCTGCCATTTTATGCGTACGTAATTGAAGATATTGCCTTAAGACGTTTTCTTTCTAACTAAGGTTACAAAGTTTTGCTGAGGGTGTCATGGAAAAGATTCTGATTGTTGATGATGAAATATTTATTAGGGAAAACCTTGAAAGGATACTTGCTGAGGATGGTTATCGGACCTTGTCAACAGATTCTCCTGAGGACGCTATTCAGATTGTTGCAGAAGAAGAAATTGGTCTGGTTCTTCTTGATTTGAACCTTGGTAGTCGCAGTGGTCTTGATGTTTTGCGTACCATGCGTGAGGTCGACCCGGAAGTACTGGTTATTATTATCACAGGTTATGGAACTGTTGAGAGTGCCGTTGAGGCTTTAAAAATAGGTGCCTATGATTATATCAAGAAGCCGTTTAAGGCTGATGCCATCCATTTGATCGTCAAATTAGCACTTGAAACTCAAAAATTGCGTCGGCAGGTTAGACATCTGTCCAAAGATGGTGATGATATTAACATGGTCGGCAAGAGTCCGGCCCTTATGCAAATTTTTCACCAGATAAGAGAGGTCGCAAAACATGAAACAGCGACTGTTCTTATAACCGGGGATAGTGGCACTGGAAAAGAATTAGTTGCCAGGGCTATTCACGATTTATCGGTGCGCAGCGATCAGTCGTTCGTTGAGATTAACTGTGGTTCGTTACCTTTTAATCTGCTTGAAACTGAACTCTTCGGACATGAGAGGGGAGCCTTTACTGATGCTAAAAACCGTAAGATAGGCTTATTTGAGCAAGCTGACAGGGGAACTGTTTTCCTTGATGAAATCGGGGAAATGGACCTGAGCCTCCAGGTAAAACTACTGCGAGTCCTGGAAGACAGGCGTTTGCGACGTTTAGGAGGAAATCGCAATATTGACATTAATGTAAGGATTATTGCGGCAACCAATGCTGATTTGAAAGCTGCTATAGAAAATAAAGCATTTCGTGAAGACCTGTACTACCGCTTAAATGTTTTTCCTATTCATATACCACCATTGCGTGAACGTCGCGAAGATATTGCTATTCTACTAGAGCATTTTTTGCAACGTTTTTGTCGTGAATTCAATAAATCGATACGGAGTTTCTCTGCTGAATCTCTTGACCTTCTGGAACGTTACTATTGGCCAGGCAATGTTCGGGAGCTACGTAATGTGGTTGAGCGAATTTGTATCATGCACAATGTCGAAACCATTGAGCCACCACATTTGCCAAGGGAAATATTGGGGGAAGCACCCCAAAGCGAACTCCCTATTGGTTACGATATTCCACCCGAAGGAATTGTTTTAGATGATGTTCTTTGCCAGGTCGAAAAGGATTTATTGGCAAAAGCATATGTTATCTCGGGTGGGAATGTGGCTAAAACTGCCAGAATCTTAAACACGCCACGGGGGACGCTGCGTTATAAACTTGAAAAATATCAGATTTCACAGGATTAGCTTTACTGTTTTTTTATATCGTCATTGATCAGGGGGAATTTTCTTTTTCCTTCTTATTGTGGCTAATACCTGCCATAAGTGACGAATTTTATACTTCGTTTTACTCGAAGAATACCTTTTATAGAAACCCTATAAATATCAACCTGCTGAAAAATCGATATTAATTAAAAAATTAACCATGATTTTAGTCTTGGTATTACTCTTGCTCCTCTAAGCAATCAGGATTGTTGGAGATTCCAGAAATTTCCAAGTCCACTTTCTCCAGTCCATCAAACAATGGACAGTTAACCCCGTTCCTGCCTCCTCCGGAACGGGGTATTTTTTCACTCATTAAATCTATTCATTTTAGGCTGATATTCTGGATCCTTTTTCCTCGCTAGTTTCTGTCCGGAAAGCGCCCTCTTTCACCAGCTCGGCGTCAATCTGCGCATTCGCTTGTGCGGCGTAAAGTACTACGCCTCTGTGCAAATACTTGATTTTCTTGATCTGGCAAAAAATTGCATCTTTCCAAATCAGAAACCGGGTAGTTGCTATGTTGACTTTCCGGATGGCAACTAGCTACTCAATATTTTCCCAGTAGAGATCAACGGATCTTTGTATTTTTAAAATCACTTCTTCGTTTATAATTGGTTTAAAGAGATGACTAAAGCGTTGCTGAGTTACCAGGTAGTCTTCAACGGGTAATCGTTTCCTGGGAATTTTGGTATGAAGCAGTTGCTCCTGGTGATATTCCTTAAGTGGCCAAATTCCAGTCTGGATAGCTAATTTCCCAATTTTTACCGTTTCTGATGGCGGAAATCCCCAACCAGTTGGGCAAGGAGCAAGTGCTAAAAGTAAACGTGGGCCTTTTATCATTTTTGCCTTTGCAATTTTTTTTGCTAAGTCTAAAGGTTCTGCTCCAATAACCGTGGCAATATATGGGGGATTGTGTGCCTGCCATAGGTTAAAAAGATCTTTTTTAGTGCTTAAATGGCCGCAAGGGCTTGGGCTGGTCGATGTTTTAGCTGCATAGGGTGTTGCCGCGGAAAATTGTTGGCCTGTATTTCCATAGCCCTCGTTATCATAACACAGGTAGATAAAATTCAGGTTTCTGTCCAGCGCACCGGAAGTCGCGTTTAAGCCAATACCATAGGCGACACCATCCCCGGTTAAAACCACTGGGGTGATGTCCTCCTCTGCCTCGATATCTCCATTTGAGAGTCGGATATCAAGAGCGTCACGTACTCCCTGGGCTGCCGCTGGTGCTGCCGCCATAGCTGTATATAACCAAGAGCCTGGAAAGGGTGTATAAGGGTAAGCTGCTAACATTGTCATGCACCCGGCTGCATTTATAAATACAGTTTTGTCCTCAAGCAGGTTATATATTTGATGAATAGCTTCGAGGCCCCCACAGCCTGGACACATGACAGTTCCGGTTCCAAGGAGGTGGCGGGTTGGAAGGTCTTTCATGCTCTCAAAACTCGCTTTGGTCATGATACCTCCTTAGTCCTCTGATCTGAATTCGTCAGTAACTGCATTTTTTCCATTTCTTTAAGTTCGATACTGGTATAAAGCAATCGCGGCGGCGGAGCAGTGTTATTTTTAATCGCATCCTCTGCTTCTTTTGCCATGGCATAAAATTCATTTGCAGAAATATCACGGCCACCTAATCCTCCTATATAGCTAAGAAGGGGGATTGTCCGACTGGAATGATGGTAAAGACTCGCAGCAATTTCAGTATGTAAAACTCCTCCTCGTCCAGGGGCAAGATTCTGATCGATAATAATGATTGCCTTTTTATTCTCAAGTAACTGGGCGAGAATCTGAGCAGGAAATGGTCTGATTAGCAGCGGCCTTACAAGTCCCGCTTTTTTACCTTGCTGACGTAAAAGATTAACAGCGTCTTTTGCCTTAGTCGCGAAGGATCCAACCATAACAAAAACATAATCAGCGTCATCCGCCTGATAATTTTCTACTGCTGTATAGTTCTGACCAAAAATGTCACGGTAATGTTTGGTGCATTCTTCAAATACTTCAACACCGTTCATGTTAGCTAGATGACTCTGGTAACGGAAATAAGAATAACTTGATCCACCTAGTACGGCGACAGCCTCACTCAGTGGTTGTTTGTATTTAAAGCCAAGATTTTCAGGATTATATGAGGGTAGAAATTGTTTGACCTTCCTGGCCTCTGGTAGTGTTACCGGTTCTCGGGTGAATGAAAGATAAAAGCCGTCAAGATTAACAATAACCGGCAAGCGAATGCGCTCATCTTCGGCTAGGCGATAGGCGATGAGCATACAATCTACAACCTCCTGGCAGGTGCTACAGTGTATTTGAAGACAACCACTATCACGAGCGGCAAAAATATCGTTATGATCTGGCTCAAGTGTGATAGGGGCCGCTAGGCCACGTGAGACATTAACCATAACAAAAGGTGCACGCCATCCTGCCACGGTGTAGAGCATTTCCATGCCATACAGTAGTCCTTGACTGGATGTTGCGGTGAAGACACGCACGCCTGTAACAGCTGCAGCTCCTGCTGCGGCAATCATTGAGTGTTCAGAATCCATAGTAACCATACGACATTCAAATTCTTTGCCACTATGCCATTTTGCAAGGGTTTCTATGATCTCTGTTTGCGGAGTAATCGGAAAGGCTGGTACATAGTCACATTTGGCCAGCCGTGCTCCCCACGCGGCCGCACCATTACCGGTAAGAAGTGTGCGTGTCATAATGGCGCTCCTTTCTTGTCCTTGCTTCCAATAGTTTGTTCTGGTTGAGCTGAAATGGCATGATGTGGGCATTGGACAAGGCAAACCATGCAACCTTTACAGTGGTCATAATCAATTTTGGGAGATCTGTCCTGTTCGACAGTAATCGCTCCATCGGGACAGAAAGTGCTGCAAATCCATGAACATTTATGGCACCTTGACGGATCAATCAATGGTTTCTGGGTTCGCCAAAATCCTGTGCGTACTTCAACACTTGTCCTAGCAGCATGAATGGCCGGGGCGGATGTTCGTGCCGGGGAAAATTCCAAATTTATCCATTTTTCAGTTGTATTTTCTATTGCGGGGAGATTTTGACTCTCAACGACATTGGGATGGGCCGGAACGCTCAGGTACGCCTGTTCAGCGTAGTTCAGATTTTTTTTAATGATGTCATGACTAAAGGATTGTAGTTCTGTTTTAATCCCTTGTTCAAGGTCTTTCCAGCCGAGATCATTTATCATCGCTGCTGCTAAAGAGGTGCTGATAATTCCAGTAAAGTGATGTTGCTCTGTCGGCCTATCAAAAAGTGTTGGGGGTAGAGTGACGATTTCGCCGGTAAAGTTTAAGCGCTCTTTCCAGACCGACGTTTTTTTTTCACTAAGAATGACCATGATAGTCTGTCGGTGGGACCCTTGGGTAACGTTGACGGAGGGCATGGGAATAAGCGTTTCGTCGGCCACAACGATTAGGTCTGGATAGGTAATTATCCCTCGCTCGTTAATCCTTTGTGTCGCAGCACGAACATAAGCAAAAATTGGTGCTCCCCGGCGCTCCGCTCCGTACCTTGGTGCATCTTGAACTTCAAAACCGGCAGCAAAAAATGCTGAGCCTAGTATGCGGCTGGCGGTTTTCATTCCTTGGCCACCGCGTCCATGAAAACGAATTCGGTACATTGCTTACCCTCCCGTTTTCAGTTGGAATTTTCCGCGCCTTTCAGCGCTGAAAATTCTGCTTAAAATATTTCCCAGCGTTTGTATGTGGCTGCTTTTTTAAGACGGCTATAAGCAAGTGTCATTGCTGCTTCACGTGGCAGTACTTTTTGACTTTGAGTTAAGTCTAAAACCGAGTGAGTATTTCTGCGTATTTTTCCCATTATGGTGTCTAATGCCTGTTGTTCGGTACCGCCATTGTATTCGACCGCAGCACAGATAACACCGCCTGCATTAGCAATAAATTCTGGAATACATAAAATACCCCGCTCATGAAGTATTTTTTCGGCAGACATAGTGAAGGGGATGTTGGCTCCTTGAACAACGAGGCGGGTATGCAAACGATTAACATTATCAGCGTGGATAATGTCAGGTCGTGCTGCAGGGATCCAGATATCACATTCCATATCAATGACTTTATCACGTTCAGCTTTGACCCCATGTTGATAATCTATAATACTGCCACCATTTTCCTTAATATGAATAAGATCATCTATGTCGAGACCTTGTTGTTGATATATCGCCCCCTGTGAGTCGCTGATGCCAACAATAAGAGCCCCTTTGTTGTTGAGATAACGTGCCGTATGTTTACCTACCGCGCCAAAGCCCTGAATGACAACACGTGCTCCAACAAGATCAAGGTTGCAATATTGGCAGGCTATTTCGGTAGAATGATAAATTCCCCATCCTGTCGCGCCTATTTTGTCGAGAGGGATCCCTCCTGCTTCCCTTGGCAAGCCAACAGACCGTTTGTTTTCGTCTTTAATCCAGGCCATACATTCTTCGTCCGTACCCATATCCGGTCCGGGAATATAGTCATGAATATTGTGCAGCGCTGTTGCTAAGCATCTTATCAATTGCTCTTTTTTGTCTTTCGGCATTTTGGAATCAGCATAAATAACCGTTTTCCCGCCTCCATGAGGTAATTCAGCTGCGGCATTTTTAAGGGTCATTGAGCGGGCCAGTCGAAAACATTCTTCGCTACTGACATCCGGAGCCATGCGAATCCCACCAATGGATGGTCCTGCTGCTGTGTTGTCAATGATAAGAGTCGCTTTTAGTTGAAGAGTTGGCTGGTAGATATGGATAATTTTAGCAGGGCCGAAGTCGTCGTAAAGTTCGAAAGTCGTGTCCATTGAAGGCCTCCTGTCGCTTGCAGATTAAACAACGGAGTCATCGTGGAAAAAACGAATCTATACTATTAACGATAACAGAAAATGACACATTTACCAGTGATTGCAACAGAGGTTATTCGGTAGATAGTAAGAAACTTTCCGGCAGAAAATCTATCTGCCGGAAAGCAAAGTGAATAGTAGGATATATAGAATTGCAGGTACTACTGAAAGTACCAGTAAGTAACGATTAATTAAACGGCCGCAATGACTGCAGCAGTACCAGAGTTATAAATATTCTGTAAGGCTGTGGTTACCGTCTTAATAAAGTCATCATCATACGGCAGATCTGTGCCGAAGATATCCTCTAATGCAATAATGGCCTTTACGTAGCCAGGAATATCGTCCTGGTATTGTTTAGCAATTGTTTGGAGTCGTTCGCAAAAGGGATCGCTGACCTCAAAGGCCTCGCCCTGTTCATTCACGCCGGTGATATAGCGTAACCAGCCAGCGATAGCGACCGCGACACGGCTATAGGACTGGTTGTTGGCGATACGGTCACGCACGGTGTTAAGCAGTCTTAAAGGGATTTTGAGGGATCCGTCCATAGCGATCTGGGATGTTTTATGCCATAGGGTAGGGTTACTGAAACGATCAATGAGGCTGTCACAGTAAGCTTCAAGATCGACTCCTTCTGGCATATGCAGGGTAGGGATCATTTCTTCGCTCATCATGGTACGGACATATTTCAAATATGCAGGATCACCAACGACCTGATGGATATACTCGTGTCCACCTAAATACCCAAGGTATGCCATGGCTGAGTGTGATGCATTTAACAGGCGTAATTTCATTTCTTCAAACGGAGCAACGTCATCAACAAAGGTTACACCAAATTTTTCCCAAGCAGGACGAGGTTGAGGTAAGGAATTGGCAATAACCCATTGACTGAAGGGTTCGCATAATACGGGAGCTTCGTCAACGTACCCGAGTGTCTTGGCAACTGCATCAATGTCTTCTTGAGTTGTTGCTGGAACAATACGGTCAACCATAGTATCCGGGAAGGCAACGTTCTTAGCTATCCATTGTCCAAGAGATTCATCTTTAAGGTTCGCAAATTCAATAATGACACGTTTTAAAGATGCACCATTTGCCGCCAAATTGTCGCAACATAGTGGGGTGAATGGAGTTGTTCCCGCAGCTTTGATTCTGGCCAAAGCTGCCACCAGGAAACCGTGTATTGTTTTTGGGCTTGCCGGGTTGTTCAGGTCATGGACAATATCGGGGTGATCACACAGCAGGGCTCCACTGGCAGGATCACGTAAATAACCTTTTTCTGTTATGGTCGTCGAAACAATCTTGGTTTCTGGTCTGCTGAGACAAGATATAACTGCTTCAGGGTCTTCGGGCGCCACCAGAACATTTTTTACACTTCCAATAACTCGAAGTTTTTCACCTTCCCCGCTGCGTTCAACTAAAGTGTAGAGCCCATTTTGAGGGTTTAAACGGTCACGGACACCGGCACTGCGAAGACTGACACCGGTAATACGCCAATCGCCACCATCCTGAGCCATGACATCATCTGTATAAACGGCCATGTGGCCGCGGTGAAAAGCTCCTATGCCGATATGGACTATGCCTACGTTATGATCTCCATACTGATATTCAGGAGTTTTAACCTGCGTCGGGAGGTTATTCGTATTATTCAATCTGTTCATAGTGTTCCCTTTAATTTTATGCATGTAAAAGCATCTGCTATTGCTGTGTTAACCCTCATCATAGCCAAGCGCAGAACGAAAAATTGAAACAAGGCACTATAGCTTAAAATGTCGCAATATTAAATTGTATGTTTATTGACGTGGGGATGGGGAGGCAGGGCATGGAAAATTAAAAGGCTAATTTGAATGCTGATATCCTTTTCATGCCCTGCCATTTGGGCGAAACGTTTGTGTTACAGGTTCTACCCTTTAATGGTGACCGAAGGGTGAGACAATGCGGTAATCAAGCCACGCAATTCAGCAAGTCCTTTGAGGCGTCCAATAGATGGATAGCCTGGCTGTCCACTGCGTTTAAGGTCGTCAAGGATATCCATACCGTGATCAGGGCGAATTGGAATTTGAACATCTTTTCGGCCTGCCGCTTTACGTTTAGCTTCTTGACGCATAATAGACTGGACCAGGGCAACCATGTCAGTGTCGCCGGCTAAGTGTTCATCTTCATGGAAAGATGCGGGAATGCCGGGGGTCTCACGTTTTACACTGCGCAAATGAATAAAGTGGACACGGTCACCAATGTTATCGATCATAGCTGGCAGATCATTGTCTGGACGCGCACCAAGGGAACCAGCGCACAAGGCAACTCCGTTAGCTGGTACATCAACTGCGTCAAGAAGCTGTTTATAATCAGCTTCTGTAGAGCAGATACGTGGCAGGCCCAAAAGTGGAAAGGGTGGATCATCCGGGTGGCAGCAAAGGCGCATGCCAAGTTCTTCTGCGTAAGGAGCGACTTCAGACAGGAAGTCAATAAAATGGTTGCGCAATTGATCAGGACTTATAGAGTTATATTCAGCCAGAAGTCTTCTGACATCTTCAATGGTCAGTTTCTCTGCTGCACCAGGGAGACCACATGCGACATTTTCTGTAATTTCCTGACGTCGTTCTTCAGACATCTGTTCGTAACGCTCTTTAGCTTGACTGACAACATCAGCCGGAAATTCATCTGCAGCGCCAGCACGCTTTAACAGGTGAATGTCAAAAGCAGCGAAGTCAATCAAATCAAAACGCATTGTTGTCCCGCCATGTTCCATTTTGTATTTAAGATCGGTACGGGTCCAATCTAAAACCGGCATAAAGTTGTAGCAGATAACTTCGATACCCTGGTCGGCAAGATTTTTCATACTGATTTTATAGTTCTCAATATGTTCCTTCCAGGGGCCTTGTTGTTTTTTTATATCTTCAGAGACTGGCAAGCTTTCAACGACTTCCCATTCTAACCCAGAAGGAGTGCCATCACTTTTTGTGCCGATCTCCTGCTGGCGTTTTACAATCTCTTCTTTGGTCCATACAACGCCTGGTGGAATATGGTGAAGGGCGGATACGACACCTTCAACTCCTGCTTGTAAAATATCATCGATCGATGTTCTGTCGGCAGGGCCGAACCAGCGCCATGTTTGTCTCATAAAATACCTCATCTATGAATTTGTTGACAGTGATTGTGTACTTAACTGTTTAGATCAACGTGAAAAATTATATCAGGAATACGTGTTAAGCGCAGTGCTATCCTGTCTATTTTTTCACTGCTCATATTTACACAATAAATATAAACCTGTAATAATAACAGTCATTTAAGTTTATTGTTATAGCTTTGTCGTGCTGTTTCCAGGCAATCTGTTTTAAGCTCCAAATATTGAGATTACCTGTTGACTAGTATGGTAGTATGTTATATAACCCGATCAGGAGAAGGTCAAGTGTTAAAGAGTTTATATAAAAGTTCTTTTTTGCGTCAGGGAAAATCTGTTGGACCTCAGGTCTACAAGCTCTTGCGCGATAAAATCATCCAGGGAGAATTAGCTCCAGGTGTCCGTATCTCTGAAGCCGAAATTTCAAAGGCTCTTGAGGTTAGTCGTCAACCTGTGCGTGAAGCGTTTATTAACCTGAGGAATGATGGCTTGGTCGAAGTTCGCCCTCAAAGGGGCACCTTCGTGACAAAAATTCATGTCAATGCCGTTAGTGATGCTCGTTTTATACGCGAAGCGATTGAGGTCGAGATTATTCGCGAACTGGCTGCTCATTGCAAACCCGAACAGGTTGCTCAGTTACGCGATAATATCGAGCAACAACGCGTGCAAAGTGATATCGATGTTGAGAAATTTTTTAATCTCGATGAGGCCTTTCACCGTTTGTTAGCTGATTTTGCTGATAAAGGGACAGTTTGGGATGTTATCGGACGCTTAAAGGCACATTTTGATCGGGTTCGCTATGTCAGTAGTATTCATAAGCCCCTTGATGGTGTCATCGAACATCACATAGCTATTGTTGATGCTCTGGAAATGCACGATCCTGAAAGAGCCGAGAAGGTCATACGTGATCATATGAGAGAAGTTCTTTATGACTTGCCTAAAATAATGCAGCAACAGCCGGAAATTTTTTCAGAAGACGGTAGTATTTAAAAGGTTTGATTTCGTGCTTTGTTGTTGTGAAATATGGGCACTTTTTAATGATGGGTAGTTTTGTTTGTTCATGCTGGAACATTATCAGTGGCGATAGTGTTTCATATTTATAACCGTGTAACGCATTTTATTGGAGGTAGTATGGCAAAGCTGAATCGTTTTGGAAAAGCTCTACTCACAGTTGCTCTAGTGGCTTGCATGACCTTGCCTGCCGCAGCAGCGGACATGACTCTTAAGCTGGGACACCTGGCTAACGAGGATAATATCTGGCATAAAGCTGCCGTTAAGTTTGGTGAAGAGCTTGCTTCTTTGACTGATGGTCGTATTGAAGTAAAAGTCTTTCCAAACGAGTCTCTCGGTAAAGAGATGGATCTGATTAATGGTATGCAACTCGGTACTGCTGATATGACGATCACTGGTGAAAGTCTGCAAAACTGGGCTCCTATGGCCGCACTTTTGGCTGTGCCTTATGCATACAAATCTCTTGATCATATGGATGCTGTTGCCGGCGGTCCTATTGGTGATCAAATTAAAGCTCAAATTGTTGAAAAAGCACGTATTCGCCCTATCGCGTATTTTGCACGTGGACCTCGTAATCTGACATCTAACCGTCCAATCAAATCACCTGCTGATCTCGATGGTTTGAAAATGCGTGTTCCAAACGTTCCTCTTTTTGTTGATGTGTGGAAAGCTCTTGGTGCGAAACCTACCCCAATGGCTTTCTCTGAAGTTTTTACTTCTCTTCAGAACGGAACTATTGGTGCTCAGGAAAACCCACTGGCTCTGATCAAGTCTGCAAGTTTCTTTGAAGTTCAAAAATATGTTAACAAAACCGAGCACGTACGTTCTTGGATTTACCTGACAATTTCTGAGTTGACCTGGCAGAAATTGTCAGATGCTGACAAGAAAAATGTTATGGAAGCTGCTAAGCGTGCACAAAAGTACGAGCGTGAACTGTTCCTTGAAGATGACAAGAAACTCGTTGGCGAGCTCGAAGCTAAAGGTATGACTTTCGTTGATGTTGATGGTGATGCTTTTGCTGCAAAAGCAAAAGATGCCGTTCTTGCCAATGTTAAGCCTGAAATTCGTCCTATCGTAGAAAAATTGTTTAACGAATAATGGTTAAACGTTTATCTGCTGTTCCTTAATAAGGAACAGCAGATAAGCAACTTTAGTGCTCTGTATTCCTTACGTCCGCGCATCTTACTTGTTCTTTGTCACGTCAGTTGCATTGCGCTTTTACCTATTTAGAAATCATTTTTATCGTACCAATATTGAGGTCGTTGTGAAAAATCTCGTTTTGCTCATTAATACAGTCCTGACCAAAATAGCTAGGATACTTGTCGGGGTCTCATTCGGTGTTCTGATTGTGGCTGTTACCATCCAGGTTCTTGGTCGTAGTGGTTTTTTTGATTCGCCGGTCTGGACCGAAGAGCTGACTCGGTTTGCTCTTTTGTACCTGACTGCTTTTGGCGTTGGGGTCTCCTTGCTGACAGGTGATCTTGTTAATGTTGATATTATCTGTGATGCATTGCCTGGTCGTTTACCATGGCTGCTGCAGTTGGTGTCCGCAGTGATTATCGCTTTTCTTTGCGGGGCGCTGATCGAACCAGCATGGCGTTTTACCGAGATTGGAGCATTCCAGACCTCACCTGCACTGGGTTGGCATATGAACTATATCCACGCTAGTGTTTTGTTTCTTTTAGGTTCTCTATTTATTTTTGCCCTAATTCGCATCAGTACTTTACTGATGGGAGTTTCCCCTGATTATGATCAACAGGAGTTATCAGAATGAATCTGGCTATCTTGATTGGCGTTTTTGTTGGTGGGCTGGTCATTGGATTGCCCGTTGCTGTAACTCTTGGCTTCGCATCCTTTTGCTATCTTATTGCGGCTGATATCCCATTAGTTGTTATGCCTCAGAAAATGTATGCCGGGATTGATGTTTTTGTACTTCTTTGTATCCCGGGCTTTATCCTGGCGGGCAACCTGATGAACAACGGTGGCATTACTGAACGAATCGTCCGCTTTGCCGATGGTCTGGTCGGCTGGGTTCGGGGCGGTTTAGGTTTGACAAACGTCGCTGCTTCCATGCTTTTTGGTGGTATTTCCGGGACTGCAGTTGCTGATGCCGCCTCTATCGGTGGTGTTATGATTCCCGGTATGAAGAAGGCTGGTTATCCTGCTGATTTCTCTGCTGCAGTAACTGCTGCTTCATCAACCGTTGGTCCAATTATTCCACCTAGTGTACCGATGATTATCGTTGGTGCTTTGTCTGGGATCTCAGTTGGGCAAATGTTTATTGCCGGAGCATTGCCAGGAATTATTCTTGGCGTCGCAATGCTGATTACGACATACCTGATCGCTTCTCGTAACAAATTTCCACGCCAAAAGTGGCAGGGGTTTGCTGCTGTTGGTCGTTCCTTTCTTGGTGCCTTTTGGGCTTTAGCCATGTCTGCTTTGATTATTGTTGGTATGATCAGTGGCCTGATGACCCCAACTGAAACAGCTGTTATCGCATGTATCTATGCTGTTATTGTTGGTGTGTTCTTCTATCGTGAGTTGCCTGTTAAACAGATTCCTCGTATTCTTGTAGATAGTGCTGTTTCATCTGCAGCTATTTTGGTGCTTGTTGGTTTCGCAAACGTTTTTGGCTGGATTCTGGTCTCAGAGCAAATCCCGCAAATGATCGCCGAAGCCGTTCTGTCGGTAACCACTAATAAATATCTGATTATTTTGTTGATAAATCTATTGTTGTTGTTTGTCGGCATGTTTATGGAGACAATTGCAGCGCTGATCATTCTATTTGTGCCATTGCTTACTCTGGCACAGGGTGTTGGCATTGATCCTCTCCATTTCGCAACTTTCGCGGTTTTGAATTTGATGATCGGACTCACGACTCCCCCGGTTGGTGTCTGTCTATTTGTCTGTGCCAATATCGCCGAGTTGCCTCTCAGTGCGGTTATTAAGGCAATTATGCCTTTTATTATAACGAATATTATTGTTTTACTTCTGGTCTCTTATGTTCCGGAAATCGCAACCTGGTTACCAGGATTGTTGGCCAATTAGTATTAAAGAAGGTGACATTATGGAAACACGCGTTTGTCGTTTATATGGTCAAGAAGATCTCAAAATTGAAACTGATGAAGTTCGCCAACCCTGTCCCGGAGAGGCCCTCGTTAAAGTAGGGCGGGGTGGCATTTGCGGTTCTGATCTTCATTACTATCTTCATGGTGGTTTTGGCACTGTTAGGGTTAAAGAGCCTATTATTATGGGTCATGAATTTGCCGGAACTATTGCTGCTGTTGGTGAAGGTGTAGAATCTCTTAAGGTTGGTGATAAGGTTGGTGTGAACCCAAGTCAACCATGCGGTGAGTGTAGTTATTGCCATGAAGGCTTGTTTCAGCATTGTCTTGAAATGAAATTTATTGGTTCGGCGATGCGTGTGCCACATGAGCAGGGTGGGTTTCGCGAATATCTGACCATCAAAGCTGAACAATGTATTAAAGGTGGCGATGATACCTCTATTGCTGAACTTGCCTGTGCGGAACCTCTTGCTGTATGTCTTCATGCTGCTAAAAGAGTAGATCTTAAAGGTAAAAAGGTATTGGTCAATGGCGCAGGTCCGATTGGGGCTTTGTGTGTTGCCGCCGCAAAATATCATGGCGCTGAAGAGATCGTCGTTGTCGATTTATTCGATAAAACACTTGCTGTTGCTGCTGAGATTGGTGCCAGCAAAGTAATTAATCTGTCTAAAAATAGTGAAGATCTAGCGTCTTATAGCGAAGGGAAGGGCTACTTCGATATAATTTTTGAATGTTCTGCAGCTCAACCTGCTATCGCAAATGTTTTCCAGGCGATAAGGCCACAAGGAACGATCGTACAAGTCGGCGTAACTGGTGATATGACTTTTCCAATGAATATGTTGGTTGGTAAGGAAGTCAACTGGGTTGGTAGCCAACGGTTTCATCCTGAATATGCTGAAGCCGTCGCATTGATCAGTTCTAAAGACATTGATGTAAAACCCATTATTACTGATGTCTTCCCGCTCGAATCTGTACTGGATGCTATAAACGCTGCAACGGACCGATCCAAATCAGTTAAAGTTCAAGTCGAATTTTCATAGTGTTATTTCAAGCCGTACCTCTTGCCATGCGGGTGCGGCTTTTTTTTATGACAATTGTTACGGTTGTCGCTCTCTTATCTCCTCTCGTTCTACTACAACTCCTTGTTCGGGATTTATATTATGTCTGTTGATAATAAAAATATTCACCAGGAAGCTTCTTGGTTTCATGTGCCTGCTGCAAGTGCAGAAAAGTTTGTTCAGCAGATTCTCTCACATGCTGGTGCCGATCTTCCATCATCAATTGCTGTTGCAAAATCATTAACTGGAGCATCTCTGCGTGGCGTCGATAGTCATGGTTTGCGGTTATTACCTCACTATGTAGAGGCATTGCTGGGAGGGCGTATTAACGGTCAACCAAACATGATATTTACGCAAAAAATGCCCGCAACCGGGTTGCTTGATGCTGATGACGGATTTGGCCATTATGCGTCTTACCGGGCTATAGAGGAAGGTATCAAACTTGCTGATGTGACAGGCATCGGAGCTGTTTCTGTCCTTAATTCGTCACATTTTGGTGCTGCTGGTAGTTATACTCTCGCTGCAGCGGAGGCAGGCTATATTGCCATGGCCTTTAGTAATTCTGATAAACTGGTCTTAGCTCATGATGGAGTGAAGCCTTTTCATGGGACAAATCCCATTAGTGTCGCTGCTCCTGTTGCTGGTTCTGATCCGTATCTGCTCGATATGGCAACCAGTTCAATCCCTTTTAACCGGGTCTTGCATTATCAGTCAATCGGGCGTGAACTGCCGCCTGACGTGGCCGTAGATGCCCTCGGTCAAATGACGACAAATCCTCATGAAAGTGATGCATTACTCCCTCTTGGCGGCAGTAGTTATGGTTATAAAGGTGCTGCATTGGCCGGGCTTTGTGAACTTTTTGGATCAATGTTAAGTGGGATGGCTTTCAGCCATCAATTATTAACCTTTCATGGTGCAGATATGAGCACAAAGCGCCATCTCGGTCATTTTTTCATAGTTTTAAAGCCTGACGCTTTTATTGATCCAGAGCTTTTTAATCAGCAGATGAATACTTACCTTGCTGATCTCAGGTCGCAGGATTCTAGTCCAGGTCATAAAGTTATGGCTCCGGGAGATCGTGAATGGATGGTACAGTCGGAAAGAAGTGCGCATGGCATTCCTGTTGATCCTGTCTTAATGAAACGCTTTGATGATTTTAGTGGTCAGTTTAATATTTCTGCTATAGATCGTATTTAATCCTTTCGTTCATTCTATTTCAAATCCTTCTTTTTCATATCAAGGCTCTGAAGCATTCATGTTTTGGGGCCATTTTTATTCATCCAGATATTAGTCCAGATTGAAAAAGAACAAACATACGGTAATCTTATTTTATGTATTGTTCTTTTTATTTCTAAATGGAGAGAGGTCATTATGGCAGAAAAAAATTCGAATAATGATGAAGCGATTGATTTAAGTGGTGAAGAAGATTGGACTGATTTTGACGCTCCTGCTCTTGTTGGTGCCTCATTACGCTTTGTTTCAGGAGAACCAGAAGGAAATCGTTACCGGGTAAAGTACTATCGAAATGCTAACCAATGTTTACGTGCGCGTATCTGGTTTGGCCCTGAGACAGAGGGACCTCCTGGGCATTGCCATGGTGGTTCGCTGGCTGCAGTCATGGATGAAGTTTTAGGTTTGGCTGCCTGGACCCAAGGCTATCCCGTAGTCGTTGGTAATTTAAATGTCAATTTTCGTAATATGCTTCCTATTAAGCAGGTTGTTACTGTGGAAAGTAAGGTCATTTCAGTTGAGGGCCGTAAGGTAACAGTGCAAGGTAGAATTTGCAGTGGTGAGGTTATTTATGCCGAGGCAGAGTGCTTGTGCATTATGATGTCTCGTGGTTGAGGGAGGTGATTTTATTTTATTCTGGCAGGGGAGAGCAAAGTGGATCTTACAACGCTGCCAAGAGCTGCACCGCAACCAATGCCAAAAATATTAGATAGAAAATCTCGCCATTCTCCATAACGATTGACAAAAGGTTGAATCAGCTCAATAAGGCCACTGCAAATCATAAAAAAGACCAGTACCGTAAGCCACATTCTGGGCTTTTTGAGGGTTACCGGGAGTGCAAGGATAAGGTAAGCGATGAAATGGTGAAGTTTATCAGTCCCGGCTACCTTTGGTAGTTGCGATTGTGGCCACAGAGATAAGATTACAATCATAATGAATAGAAGAGCCGATACATGAAGCCAGTATCGGCTGATGTTTGGTTTTAGAGTGCGATTCATTCTTTGAATTATTTTTCCGTTTCGTCGTCTTCTGCCGGAGGTAAGGCCGGGGTAATTTCAGAATCCTGATCTTCTGAAATAATCTCAATATCCGTTTCTTCTGCGGTTAATAATCGCGCACTGTCTGATGCCGTAAGGATCTCAGTCTCTTTAACATGATTAAGGACTTTTCCTTCTTTGTTGATCATCGTTCCATCATCAAGAAGAACCATACCAAATTGCTCCATGAGCTGCATCCGGTATTGATGATCTGATTTCATTGTCTGCTGGCGTAAGCGAAAACTTAAAATCATCCAGCTTATTAAACCAATAGCAACAATAATAATCAGGCCAATCAACGTAAAGAAGAGATAACGAGCCACTCCCGACCCAATCTGCAGGGCGTAAAAAGCTATGTCGTCGAGTTTGTATATGAGTATAGATGCAGCAAGTAAAAGTGTCATACCACCAAGAAATGGTAGTCGGTACAAGAGCTGCAAAAAGGACGACATACGTTGTCCCTTTTCCCATGTTCCGAGCACCCGTGGGTCAAATCCATTATCGATCGAATCACGAAAAAAGAAGCGATTAAAGGTGAGTAGAATCAGTCCAAAAATGAATGTGATTGCGATTGGGGTTATGAATGTCGCAAAAAGGTATGGTTTCCAGGGAAAAGTTGAATCAGGGGTTACCAGATGGTTGATGAAACAGAAAAAGAATACACCCCCTTCGATAACCAGCATAGTCGTCAGGTAGTTGAAGAACAGGTGTTTCACTTCCTTGTCTTCAAAGGTATCTGCTATTCCCTTGCTGCCCGTGGGTTGCTCAGTTCGCCTTGTTTCAGGTCCTGAGTCTTTACGATTTTTATTTTCAATTCTCAACATTTTCATAGACGATTGGGCCCCCGACATATGCTTCGAAATATTTTATTTAAAAATATTTTATTCAGAAGTCTTCAATGAGAGTTCAAAAAATGGTTTGACATTATACCGTCTTCACCACGGAGAAATGCAACAAGAAAATATCATCTGGCAGAATAACCGCCGCAAATAACTTAAAAAATGTAAAGATTTTTTTCCAGTGATGCTTTTGTAGGTGAGTTAGACTTAAATTCCTGTTAATTTAAGACAATATTTAATGATATGTACATCCTCAAGGCTACTTGTCTTTCTCGTAATGATAAATCGATAAGGAGGCCTTAATGGAACGCAAGTATCCACATCTTTGCCAGCCGATTACTCTGGGTAACGTAACCTTTCGTAATCGTATTTTTTCTGCTCCAATGGGTGGGACGGATATTACCGCTGATGGTTGTATCGGTCCTGGCTCGACTGCCTTTTATGAATTACGTGCCAAAGGTGGTGCCGCAGCTGTTACGGTAAGTGAACTGATGGTTCACCCTGAGACTGATGGCTCTCATGCTTTTCATCTTGATCTGACTACTCCTGGCTCTCTTTCCGGTTTTGCGTATACGGCTGATGCGATTCGACGTCATGGTGCTATTCCCAGTGTCGAGCTTTCTCACTCAGGACAATATGCCGGAACCTATCTGACGGATAAAGGTAAAAAGAAATCCTTGGCCCAATATGGACCCAGCGATGGTATGCGACCAGACGGGATTCCTGTTAAGGCACTCACTCAGAATCTAATCGATGACATCGTTAAAGCTTATGGCGATGCTGCCGCACTGGTTAAACGGGCAGGTTTTGAAATGCTCATGGTGCATGGTGGGCATGGTTGGTTGATTAACCAGTTTCTTTCCCCCTACTTCAACAAACGTACTGATAATTATGGTGGTTCTCTTGAAAACAGAGTCCGTCTCGCTTGCGAAGTTCTGGAAAGTGTGCGTCGTGCCGTGGGGCCGGGTTTTCCCATTGAATTCAGAATGAGCGGGTCGGAACTGTTTGAGGGAGGATACACCGTTGACGATGGTATCGAAATAGCGAAACTGATTGAGGATCGTATTGACTTGCTCCATGTCTCGGCCGGCACATATCAGGCAGGTTTTGCTAAAACTCATCCCTCTATGTTTCTGCCTCATGGTAGTAATGTACATTTAGCTGCTGCTATTAAGCCACACGTAAAGGTTCCTGTCGCCACTATAGGTGGGCTTAATGACCCTGAATTGCTAGAAGATATCATTGTTTCGGGTAAAGCTGATGTCGTTGAAATGGCGCGTGCCTTACTTGCTGATCATGAATTGCCGACCAAAGTCACCCGTAACCAGGATGATAAAATTGTTAAATGTTTACGTTGCTTTACCTGTATGGCAGAGCGTGCCGTAACAGCGACACGTCGTTGCGCCGTTAATCCCCTTATCGGTCGCGAACTGAATGGTACAACGATTTATCCCAGTCCAAAGCCGGTTAAAGTCATGGTGGTCGGGGCAGGTCCTGGGGGCCTTAAAGCTGCTATGACCGCTGCGGCGCGCGGGCATCAAACCATTCTGTGTGAAAAAACTGATGAGGTTGGTGGGATTCTAAAAAGTGAAGTTGCCATTCCTTTTAAACAGGAAATGTATGAGTTGGGTGTCACCTTTGGCCGCTTAGCTGAAGATGAAGGGGTGGAGATTCGCTATAACACCGAAGCGACTCCAGAGTATGTAGAAAAGGAACAGGTTGACACGCTTATTGTCGCCATTGGATCAGAAGCGCTTCTCCCACCTATTCCAGGCATTCATAGTAGTCATGTCATTACCGTGAACGACTATCACCTAAAGCAAGATCAAGTGAAGGATAAGGTTGTGGTTATTGGCGGTGGTCTGTCAGGTTGTGAGCTGGCCTTGCACCTTGCGAACGAGGGGAAACAGGTTGATCTGGTGGAGATGCGTTCTGAGCTTGCAGTAGATTGTAATATTCGTCATCGGCCTATTTTACTGGCAGAGCTTGATAGGAAAGTACAAACCCATACCGCTTTAAAGGCATTGAAAATCGATAGTGACGGGGTTTGGTGTCAGGATGCTGATGGTAAGGATATTTTGCTTGAGGCGGAGACGGTCATGTGCGCTGCTGGACAGCGGGCTCTAAAAGAGGATGCCCTTAAATACAATGATGCCGCACCGATCGTGAAGTATATTGGTGATTGTGTTCGTCCTGCCAATATCACCAGTGCCGTTTATCAAGGGTTCCATGCTGCTTTGGATATATAGATGAGATAATTGGAGGGAATTCAATAACGAAGGGATCCGCTTGCAGTAGGCAAGGTGGATTCCTTCGTTTTGTCGCGGCAACTTAATCAATGCTCATCTACAGCAGGTGTAATCCTGATTTTTGTTTCATAATAAGGAGTTCCCTGACCAATAGTGCTGGTCATTGCCTTCGTCAGTTGGTTAAAACCATGACCCGCCTTTATCCAACCACCGCGCTCCCCGCGGGCACAGTCCTTTCTCATATTGATATCCGCTTTAAGTAGTACTTTTAATTGTCCTGAACCACTTTCGGCAATAGCAGGTTGTTCTGGTTCTAAGCCAAGTTTATTAATTTCTTCTGGATGCAGGAATAGTTCGGGCATCATTGAATGTTCACTTAAGGTACGCTCAGAGCAAATATGATTATAGGCAGCGACAGTTAATAATGTATAGGGATATTGGTCCTGTACCGGATTAAGCTCTTGTTTTTGAAACCGATCAAGGAGTTGGAATTTACCAGAATTGGTTGGGAATTTGAAATCGGTATAAGGTGCCATAGGTTGAGGCATTCTGAATGGTCCTAGTTTGAGATCATCAAGTGAACAATTATTCTCTATAATAGGTGCGCAGATTTTTTCTAGCCATTGGTCACGAGAAAGGCAATATTCATCGGCGAAATCAAAATGATGCGCCAAGGCAGAAAAAATATCAAAATCGCTACGGCATGCGCCAATTGGTTTAATGGCCTGATTGACAGGACCAACATAATTATGGCCATAGCTGGCCATGATATCATCTTCTTCCAAAAAGGTTGTGGCCGGCAGGAAAATATCGGCTTGCTCGGCTGTATCGTCCATGAAATGGCCAATATAGACAACCATATCAAGAGAATTAAGTGCCTTTTCAACGTTCTTAGAATCAGGAGCCATGCATACTGGGTTCGCAGCGGAAATGATAGCCATACGCAGTGTTGGATGACTTGCCTGGCTAATCTCAGATGCAATTTCCGGCATCAGTAGGGTTCTTTCGTTTTGGATGAGATGATCCCCCCAGCAACGTTGATCGTAGGGCCCGTATTCTTCAAATCCCTGGCTGACTCCTCCACCAGCAACACCAATATTGCCACTAATGGCAGCAAGGGCATCAATGGCCCGAATCCCGTAATGGGCATTTTTGTAACGATGCAATCCCCAGCCCAGTAGAATAGATACCGGACCGCAGTTGCAAAGGGTATCAGCTATAAGTTCCGCATCGGCAATTGAAACGTCAGCTTTACTGCAGAGTTCTGTAAGGCTGAATTGCTCAACGATGTCTCTATAAGCCGTCTCGTTAAGACAATAATCAGATAAGAAATGGTGTTCCCAACCCTTTTTAAAGATAATTTTCGCTGCAGCTAAGGCCAGATAAACATCCATACCAGGTTTAGGGGCAATGTGATAGTAAGCAAATTTCACACTGCGGTTTCTGTAGGGGTCAATAACAATAACGCGACCACCATTAGCGCGGATATGTTTAATAATGGGAAGCAAGCTGACATTGGTGGTAGCGGGGTTTCGTGCCCATAAAATCATGGCTTTAGAATTGTAGTGATCGAGCGGATCGTGAGAAATACGTTCACCAAAGTCAAGGTTTTGCGCTGTTTGCCCGGTCCCACCGCACAGTGACCCTCGCAAGGTTGTTACTCCTCCTAAGAGGTTGAAAAAATATTTATTCAGAAGCTTTAGAGCTGTACGCTCCCCATACCCCTGATAGTAAAGGATACCTTCGGGGCCCTCTGTATTGCAGGTCTGCTTAATTTTCTCTGCAATCCTCTGTATGGCCTCATCCCACGTTGTCGATTCCCAACCCTCGGGGGTTTTAATCTGTGGTTCGGTGATCCTTTCGCTACTGTAGACTCTTTCGATGTAGCGAGTGGTCTTATGGCAGGCAATTCCTTTAGTAAAGGGATGATCTGGTGATCCCTTCAGGGCGGTAATACGGCCATTTTTTACCTCGGCAACAAGACCACAGGTATTAGGGCAGTCGCGGGTACAGGTAGTAATTATTGTTTTAGTTCCGGTCATTTTTGATGCCTGAAGGATAAATATTATAGTAACGAGACTACAATGGGGATCGTAACCATTGATAACACCGTAGTGACAAAGGTACAGCGCGAGGCTAAAGAGCGGTTGCCATTATATTTTTCTGCAAATACTCCGGTTAATGATCCGGTTGGCATGGCGACCAGAATAACAGCAATAGTAAAAATCATTTTATTGGTAATAAATGGGGCTAAAAGCAAGTAGCAGAGAAGAGGAGCAACAATGAGTTTAATAATACACAAGTAGAAAACATCGATGCCTTTAATTGCTTCTTTTAATTTAATATCTGCCAGCATCGCACCAATAATAAACATTGAAATGGCAGTGGTCATGTCGCCGACTGAATGCAACGTAATCAGTGATGCTTTAGGTAACTTGAAGCCAGTAACAAATATGGTAATGCCAACAACTGTAGCTAGCAGAGGGGGATTAACCAGTAAGCTTTTCATTGAGTTGAAAATACTGGTTTTACCAGTAAAAAGCATGACCCCATAAGAAAATGCAAAAAGGTTAAAGCAGGCAACGAATATCGATGTATAAAAGACGCCATTAGTGCCGTAAAGTGAATAAAGTAGCGGAAAGCCAATAAAACCGCAGTTAGAAAAAACCGTGGAAAACAATAAAATATTGCGTTTCATCGGATCAAATTTAAAATACAACAGTTTAGATAAGATAATCAAAAAGATATGTATGACTAGGGCACAAATGAACATGAGAATGCCGTTGTCGAGCATTTCCCGTGAATAGTCGATGTGAAACGAGTAAATAACCATACATGGTACGGTGACTGATAAAAGCACATCAGTAAAGGCTTTCATGACAATATCACTCATGATACCGCGTTTCCGTAGATAGCCGCCAATAACCATCATCAATACCAAGCCCAGGACTTGATTTACGACATTTGAATCCACACTTAACAACCTTTATTTGAAATAAGCTAATGGGTATAAGTGTCAGTTTCTGATTGAAAATGGTGCCATTTTTGCCAGTTCAGGTATTTGCTTTTAAAGCGCAGTACATATGTGCCCTACAAGCGAGTACGCAGATTGATGCCGATCTGGTGAAAAAGGGGGTTTCCTGATCAGAAACTAACTACTGCATATAGAAAGGAATGAAAGGATTTTATCCTATTTTTTAATATTATTAAAGGATTGATTCGCCTCTCTAAAAATGTACTGTTTTTTATCAAAACGTACCATGAGCATTAACCAAGCAGATTTTGTATGACTTCACCCAGTTCATTTGTATTGTTTACGACTTTGTAGGCGCCTTTAAAATGAAAAGTTTTCATTAGCTTATGGCGCATAATGATACAACGGATTCCAGCAGCTTGAGCTGCCGCTAACCCACGCGGTGAATCTTCGATAACAACACACTGTGATGCCGGTAAGCCGATTTTATTTAGTCCGCACAGATATGGAGCTGGAGAAGGTTTACTCCCCTCATAATCTTCGTTGGTTAAAACAAAGTCAAAATAATCACGTAGATTAAGGTGGGCATGAATCGTGTCGAAGTGGTGGCGATATGCGCTAGTGACAATACCCATAGGAACTTTTTTGTGCAGTTGTTGTAAAATAGGCCTAATGCCGTCAATGGCAAGGTCTTTTGCCTCAAGTAGTTTTTGATTGTAAATTTCACTACGTTTTTTTCTTATTAAGGGTAAATCTTTCTCTGTCATACCTGCCTTTTGAAACAGATGCCAGCTACCGATATTACGGATCAGATACCAATTGAAAAAATCACTTTCAGAAAGATCCATACCATAAGAATTAAGGAGCTCTTTATTTGCAGTAAAAAAAAGATGCTCTGTATCAACCAGAACACCATCGTTGTCCCAAAGGATGCCGTGAATCATAGAAAAGTCTTCTTGTGTTTTTTTACTAATTTTAGCAATGGTTTATTGAAACGTTTTGTATCTTGTTATCGTAAGCGGAAAAAGTCATTATTTTCTAGCCATAAAGGGGGGAGAAGGCATTTTTTTAATAGCTCCCCTGGTTGTCCAAACAACCAGGGGAGCTAAAATAAATACTGATTAAAAACTGATAACTTCAAAGCCTTGATCAAGATAGTGAGACATACTCGGGTGGCCGGACATATCTCCAAGTATAGGCAGTTGTTGCTTTGTTGCTGCGTCGAGTGTTCCCAATTTTGCAGCGCATGCTTTGCACACCCCTTCAACTAATTCGGCGGCAAGGCACTTTTTCCATAACCCATGTAAGGGGTGCGATGTTTTGGGGAGTTCAGGAATAAGTTTAACGGCTGCACCTTCTATAATAATCTTTGCCTCATACTGCTTTTCATGCATATCAAGAGCGTTTAATAACACATGAATAAAACACATGGGGTCACCGTTAAAAACAAATAGCGCAACTTTTTTCATAGATCCTCCAGGTTGTGTTGAGTTTGTTGATGGGGAAAATGGATAGATTTCTTTTTGTATTTTTTAAATCTTAATTCTAGGCTTAATTTGGTGACTGTCAAATTAATCTCATCTAGTTATGGGCTAAACTTTTTATGCGAGACGTCATTGAATAAATTATTTTTTTAAGTACATTAAGTGTTCCTAGCAGTGTTCCTAGCAGTGTTCCTAGCATAGGCTTGGTTTTTGCTTTGTATACGACCAACCTTTAACAGGAGAGTTATTGAGACTGTTTCTGAAACTGATATCAAGTAGAAAAGTAATCAGTCTCAAACTGAAACTGTAGGAAGTTGCCTGAATTTATTTGGATAATAGGTTGAAAAATAGATTTTTTGTACGCCGTCATGCGGTACTGAAAGATATTTGTCAATGGCGATATCTACTGAAGTGGGGATTGTCTCAAAATGACACAAGAGATGGTTGTTTGTCCCCAAATGAAATCATTCTATCAAGGAGTCAGCACATGTCAGTCAAGTTGATTAAGTCAAACAAAGAAGAGGCGATTTTCACCATTGAGATAGATGCTGAAACAATTGAAGCAGCAATAATGGAAGAGTTTCTTAAAGAAAATGAGGGAAAAGAAAATAATACCGGAGTTCCATTAAGTAATCGTGCAATGTTGGGAAAACATCCAGAACTTAATAGGATTGCTAGCCAGGGGTTAAATAAGATTTTACCGACTTATTACATGAAAGCAATCAAAGAGCTCGGTTTGACGCCTATGACATACCCGGAGATTGTTCCTAAGGAAACAAAGCTTGGCGAGCCATGTCGGGTTGAGATTCGGGTGGCATTAGAACCAGAAATTAAATTAAAGCAGTTTGAAGGTTTAAAAGCTTCTTATGCCCCGGTTATTGTCACCGATGATGATGTTAAACATCAGATAACAGGAATGCGTGAACAACGTGGTGCTGGTGATGACGATGAAAAACTGTTGTCTACACTTCCTTTCGATACGATTGAAGCTTTTGCTGCGGAGGTTCGTTCTTCGTTGCAATCATTAGCAGAAGAAAAAAACGAGACGAATAAGCGTTCTGCGGTCATGAAAAGGTTGATCGAGCTCAACCCTTGCCCTCTTCGTGAAGAAGTTGTTGAACAGCAAATTATGATTATGATCAATCAATTTCGTCAGCAAGTCGGTACCAATAATTTTGATAACTATTTAAAGTCTAGTGGAAAAACTATAGAGCAAGCAAAAAAGGAAGTCCGTCCGGAAGCGATTGAGTCGGTTCGGAAAAATCTTCTTCTTGGAGCTGTTGCTGCCAAAATTAAATCTGAAATCACAGAAGAAGATATTAAGGCAACAATTATGAAACAGGACGGTTCCGTTATGGAAGTTGGTATGTCTTATGAGGATCGTCGTAAGCGGGTTGACGAAACACCAGGTGCTTTAGAGCAACTTCAGCACGCTATCGGTCTGGAAAAAGCTATGGATTATGTGCTAAGTAAGGCTGAACTGTCAGAACTTGAACCGGTACGTATTCTTGATCAGCTTCCGGATCATTTAAAATAAGGAAAAAAGGCTTCTGATTAACACAAAATGCCCGGTTATTACCGGGCATTTTGTGTTGGTGGTTAACCTATATTAAATAGGAAATATTGACAAAAATGACCCAATATGGTTTGTAAGTGCGCAGTATACTTTTAAATATAAAAGGTAAATCAGATGATAAAAGAAATATATAAAACAAGCGGAGCCTGCGCTCACGAAATTTATATTGAGCTTGAAGGTGACATCATCCAGAAGGTTACTTTTATTGGTGGGTGTAAGGGGAATGCTCAAGGTATTTCCGCCCTGGTGAAGGGACAGTCTGTGAACAGTGTCGTTAAGCTTTTAAAAGGCATTCAGTGTCGTAACAATACAAGCTGTCCTGACCAACTTGCCCTCGCTCTTGAAGGTTTGTCTTTGCAACAAGCATCTTAATTTTAAAAAAGAAGCCTGAAGTAGAACCTCAGGCTTTTAAATTGAAGAATCAAATATTGCACTTTAAAACTCGTTGAAGCCCCAATTCTCTATTTTATAGGTGCTCAAGTTTTGTTTTTTCTTATTTCGCGGTAGCGTAATGTGTGTAATGCATTTGCTATTGCTGCTTCACGATTTTCTGGTTCTGTATGTAAATGATAATTGCTGGTTCCGATTGTGCTGTATGTTGTTCCGTAAAATTCTAAATCTTCATCTGTTGCAGGTTTAACACCTGTTTCTTCACAGATAGATTCATAGTCTTCTCTATTTAAAGCTTTTTTGGGCAGGCTATGGAACCGTTTCATATGGGTAATAAAGTTTTCGGGGTCTGCGACAGTAAAAAAACGATACCACTTCTCAGGTTCTGTGGTGTGAAAACCGGTTTCCGCAAAACGTCCTTCAGCATTCTTTTCCATCGTTGTCCAAACTGTTGGCATTCATTCCTCCTTATTGTGAAAATAAAATCACTTATTGTATATGCAGGTTTCGGGCCTATTTCTGACAGGTGGTTGAAAAAATAAAAACAGTGTTTTCCCAACGGCATAAAAGTTAAAGTCCAGTAACTTATTGGAGATTGATATTTGTTTATCTTTACTGTAGTTTCGATGTCCATGTAGGTAAGATTCGCGCTTGTTTCTATTTCCTTTTGTCTTTGGACCCGTCGCTCTTAAATCCGGCTCAGGCCCGTCATACGCTATGTTTGCAGAAAGTTAGCGATTGTGGAAAATCAAAAATTTAAACGTAATGAAGTCCTTGTTTTGTCTTTAGCTCATCTTGCTCATGACATGTTCTCGGCGATTCTTGCTCCATTGCTACCCCTGCTTATCGCTAAGCTTGGCATGTCATTATCGGTTACGGCATTCCTTGATATTATTCGTCGTGTGCCGGCATTGTTTAATCCGATTTTAGGACTGCTTGTTGAGCGTACTGGGAGTAAATACATTGTGATTCTTGCACCCGCAGTCACAGCTATGAGCATGGGGTTTGTTGGCTTAGCCAACTCAACAGTTATGTTGCTTATTTTGCTGTTTGTTGCCGGCGTCTCAGCTGCTTTATTTCACGTTCCATCACCTGTTATGGTGCGTAATGTGTCGGGTAATCGGGTCGGAACCGGAATGAGTTTTTTTATGGTGGGTGGGGAGTTGGCGAGAACTCTCGGGCCGATGATGGTTCTTGCTGCAGTATCTCAATGGGGGCTTGAGGGCATCTATCGGCTGATTCCACTTGGGTTGGCCGCTTCTTTTATCTTATTTTTAAAATTACGCCACTATAAGGCACCGGAACGATTCACCAAAGCAAAGGAAAAAGGGGACACCCGTCGGGTCCTGAAAGAGCAAAGGGTCTTTCTTGGTTCTCTGGCTGGTTATATTCTTTTTCAAAATGTGGCCAAAAGCGCCTTGGTTTTATTTCTGCCGGTTTATCTGACTGAACAAGGTGGCTCACTATGGTATGCAGGTATTTCATTATCTGTATTACAGTTTTTTGGTGTCGTCGGGACCTTTTTTGCGGGCAATATTTCTGACAGGATTGGACGCCGGAATACATTGTTGATATCCAGCATCGCTACCGTTGTGGTGTTGTGGTTATTTGTTATGAGCAACAATATTATTCTTCTCGCAGTGTTAGGGTTGTTTCTTTTTGCTTCTGGCCCTGTTTTGTTGGCTAAAACTCAGGACACCGGAACCAATATGCCCACCTTTATGAACAGTATGTATATGTTTATTAACTTTGGTGTAAGCTCGGTTGCTGTTTTTTGTGTTGGCTTGCTTGGTGATGGTGTTGGTCTTCAGCTGACTTATGTGATCGCAACGATTTTCTGTTTAGGCACAATCCCTTTGGCCTGGCTTGTAACTAAAGATAACCAGGCATAATTTGCTATCAGCTAAAGACTGTATTTGCATGGTGCTGGTGGTATTTTTCTTTCAGTTGATTGATAATTGGTAGACGGTTGAAAGCCGTATCGATAGCAAATAAAAAGCACAGTTATCTTTACTGAAAGGTTATTTGATATGATTAAACACCAACAAACTCCTTTTATCGCCCATGTATTCGTGTGTACTAATGACCGTAAAGGAGCTCGCAAATCGTGTGCTGATGCTGATAGTCAAGGTATAAAAGATGGCATAAAAGAAGCTGTAAACAATAAGGGATGGAAGGGGAAGGTGCGAGTTTCCACTGCTGGTTGTCTTGGCGTTTGCGATGATGGTCCAAATGTTATAATTTATCCGCAAGGGGTGTGGTTTTCTGCGGTGGATCATGCTGACATTGATGAGTTGGTCAGTGTCTTAGAGGGTATTGTTAAGTCTTCCAATAAATAAGGTTTATGGTTAAATCCCGGGTTTTAAAGTGAACCCGGGATGTGTGTTTATCTTATTCTTGTCGAGGTTCACAGTATTTATGCTGCTTGATTTGCCAGCCAATCACGGACAGTTTCTAACTGTGATCGATATGCTTCGTTCTGTTTAATCAATTGATTCATCATTGTGACGATACTGTCTGGCCGGTACTGAATGCCTTTAAGTTCTTCAGCAAGTTTTTCAATCGGTAGTGGGTCAAGCATATCGGTGAACGTATTAGCTTCTTTGATCTTCCCTTTAACGACATTAAGCAGCACCTCTACGCCACCCCATTCAAAACGTTCATCCATTGCATGGGTAAAAGGAGGGGTCTTGCCAAAGTTCCAGTCCCAGCTACTTTGCAACGCAAATTTTTCCTTAAAATCGGGCAGACCTGTGTAGTGCTGCGGATCTATGATTTCAGGCTGGATTTCTACCTGGTAATACTCCTGGTATGCTGCACTTATCGCTTCACTGATCATAGCGTGACTGATATTTGGAAGGAGCGATGCCAGATTGACCACCCGTGATTTGACTGAAGTGACTCCTTTTGCCTGTAGTTTTTTAGGATCAGGGTTTAAATAATTGGCAAGGCGGGTTAAATCAGCATTTAAGAGCAGAGTTCCGTGATGAAAACCACGGTCTTTCGCTTCTTTATATGCAGATCCGGAAAATTTTCGCAAGCCATTCTCATCTTCGATAACGAGATCGTTGCGACCGTTGGTTTTCCCTTCAATCCCAAGTTTCTCTAAGGCATTTAAAACAATTTGGGTCGACACGGCCTTGTCATATTCTGGTTTTCCTGCCATGAAGGTAAAGCAGCTATTTCCTAAATCGTGAAACACTGCGCCTCCTCCGGTTTGACGGCGAGCTAATTTAATACCTTCTGCATCCATTCTTTTGGTATTGCATTCCCGCCAGGGGTTCTGAGCGCGACCAATAACTACGGTATCAGCATTTTGCCATAAAAAAAGAACTCGTTGGTTTGCTGGCATTGAGCGGAAAATAATGTCTTCAACCGTTAAGTTGAACCATGGATCGTTGGAGTTAGAAATAAGAATACGTGTATTTGTCATGCAAAACCGCCTGTGTCTGAGGGAAAAAATAACAAGTATTATCAATGTTGTTGGCTATTATAACCAGAACGTCTTAGCAAGGTAAGGGGCCGTTATTACTTTGTGAAGTTTAACGGATAATTGAATGTAGAGAATGGGTGATCAGTAGAATCTCTCAGTGAACATTCTCTTCAGGGTATGACCAAAAGCGGAAAGTGCTTTTACCGCACTTTTTAGAGTCGTAGAGAGCTATATCTGCTTGTTTAAAGAGTTGACCGAAGTCATTCTTATTATGGACATTTAGAGCGATCCCGATACTGATTGAGATATTTGTATGGGGAAACTTTTTAATAATGTAGTTGTTAAACCCCTTTAAAAGCTTCTCAGCGTAGCGGGTGACTTCCTCAGTGCTCTGAGCGGCAGGAATAACAATAGCAAACTCATCTCCACCAAGACGAAATAGATTTTCTATTGGAAAGGTTATCTGCAAAAGATTGGAAAACGCAACCAGGATTTTATCCCCTTCGTCATGACCAAACTCATCATTAACTTCTTTAAAGTTATCAAGATCGGCAAGCAGCAGGGCTGTACTCGGTCCGCATGGGGTTTTACGCATAAAATCCTGTAGCCGGCGGCGATTGTTAAGTTTCGTCAGGTAGTCAGTATTCGCGTCTAGAAGTAGTTTGTTTTTATCGTGATACTCAAGAGTAATGTCGAGAAAAAGATAAATGTGTCCAACCAGAGTACCGAATGTATCGAGTAATTCTTCATCATGAATTTTGAGTATTTTATCCTTCGATAGCAGTAAGATACCTTCTTCTGAATGTTCTAACAACCAACGCTTGCTACGGGTAAAAGTTCCGCTTTTGTCAAGAAAGGAGGTAATTTGCTTCCCGATAATCGTTTGTTCCTGAAGTTGAAACAGATTGATAAATTTTTGATTGGTGCTGGTAATGACTTTTTCCCGATCCGTCACCATGATGGCGAATGGTAAACACTCAATCAAAATGTTCAGTTCTATCATTAAGTTTTTAAGGTCAGTGACGTCATGAGCGCAGCCAACAGTCCCTATAATTTTGTTATCAGAATCAAAGATAGGGGCCTTATAGGTTTTAAACTTACGTAGTTGATCTCCACATTTGACAGTTTCATCAAATAGACATAATTTTTTTTGGTCCAAAACGATTTCTTCTGATTCCAGGCAGATGTATTCACCTTGAGAGTAATCGTCGGGTTCAATGTCCCATATGTAGTAGTGGCCACGGCCTTCAATTTGATCATGGGTTTTATTAACAGTTGCGCAAAAGCTGTCGTTTACTTTCAGGTGTGCGCCACGCTTATCCTTAAACCAAATAAGATCAGGCAAAGAATTGATCAGCGCATCAAGATAGTTGTTTGTTAATCGAGCATCTTCACGATCTTTTATGATTGTTACTGCTTTGTTGAATATATTTTTAAGTCTGGATTGATCTATTGGTGTAATCAGAAGATAGTCGATGAGATCATAAATCTCAGTAAGGAGTGAAAGCTGATCTTTCTCCAGGCAAACAATTAGAATCCCCAATGGTTGCTTATTTCGATGGGCTTCTATAATTTCACCACTGGACGATGATGACTCAAGAATGATGATATCGCTGCTAATGGCACTTTCACGAGATAAGGTTTCACATTGATTAATACTGTGAGTAAACTGTTCCAGCGGTTGAATGTTCTCAAGTTGTTGAAATAATTCTGATTGGTTGGAGACAATAGTAATATTTAAAATACGCTGATACATGGGGCTCCGTCCAGGGTGTTAAATTGTTACCCTTTTATTTTTATTTGAAAACCTATCCCCCATGTTTCCAGCCTGTCTTTCTTATCTTTGTAATATGCCATGAAAGTCGCTATTTTACCAGCATTTGCTCGTTTTAACGTATGTTGGGAGCCTTTTCCCATAGCTGGTTGACAGGGCTTTGGTGGCTTAGCTTGACATTAAACCTACATGGGCGTATTGCTAGCTCATTGGGATCCCGAAACTCTAAATGTTTAGATGAAAACCGCAGAATGTCTTCTTTTGTTCAGGGGGTGGGTTATACTGTATCGGCCGGAGGGCCTTTACTTATTGGTTTTATTCATGAAACCGCTGACTCCTGGAGTCCTGCCTTGGCCGTTTTATCTGGTGTTTCACTACTTTTTATCGGCACGGGTGCGGGTGTTTATTTTATCCGCAGTAAAAATGGCTGATGGTTTTACTAATAAACGTTTTGTGAGAGGTTACTATGGAAATTCGTGAGGTCGAATACGCTATTGTTGGAGTCGGTACTGCTGGTCTTGGCGCGTTTAGTCGGATTCGAAAAAAAACCGATAGCGTTGTGTTAATTCAACATGGTCCCTACGGAACAACGTGCGCAAGAGTCGGTTGTATGCCAAGTAAAATGCTTATTACCGCGGCTGATCTGGCTCATAATATCGATGAAGGTCGTTTTTTGGGTATTGATGGGCAATATCAGGTTAATGGTCCGCGAGTTTTTGAGCGTATCAAAGAGGACCGTGCTAAGACCTTTGTCGGTGGTGTTCTAAAATATGTCAACAGTATCCCGGATCAATTTAAACTTGAAGGTAAGGCGGTTTTTGTTGGACCTGATACCCTTGAAGTCGACAGTAAAGTGCAGATCAAGGCCGATAAAATCATCCTCGCCTGTGGTTCCACACCTTATCTGTCTCCTGTTTTTGAACCCCTGCGTGATGTTTTGGATACCAGTGATACTATTTTTGAGATTGATGATCTCCCTAAGTCGTTAGCCGTTGTCGGTTTAGGGGTGATTGCCCTGGAATTAGGGCAGGCCTTTCATCGCCTGGGAACCAGTACAACTCTCTACGGACGCAGTGGTCGCATCGGGTCTTTTACTCATCCAGATATGCAGACTGAAGTCATGAAAACCTTGCAGAAGGAGCTAGACATTATTCCTCAGGGGAACTTTACCGCTGCGCGAAAGGTTGCTGACGGAATTGAGCTGACATACCAAACGGCTTCTGGGGACGAGATAATCAAAACCTATGAACGCGTACTGGTCGCTAGTGGCAGGGCTTCAAATCTTCGCTCGATGAATCTCGAAAAATCTGCTCTTGTTTTAGATGACAGAGGCCTTCCTAAATACGATTTGCTCACGATGCAATGTGGTGACAGTAAAATTTTTATTGCAGGGGATGCAACAGAAGATTTGCCTCTCTGGCACGAAGCCTATATTGAAGGCCGTATAGCTGCTGACAGTGCCATCAGCTACCCTGGACGTAAAGAAGGAACGCGCACTGCAGGCCTTGGGATCTATTTTACCGATCCTCAAATGGCGATTGTCGGGCAGGAGTATCGTCGTTTAGATCCTGATTCAATTGTCGTGGGACGAGCTGCCGTGGGGAAGGGCCCTCGGCACGAAATTTATCATGATAAACGCGGCATAATCCAAGTTTACGCCGATAAGCAAAGTGGGGTATTGTTAGGTGCCGAAATATTTGGGCGTGGAGCAGAGCATATGGCTCATACTCTGGTTCTAGCTATTGAACATCGCATGACAGTAAAAGATATCCTGCGAATGCCCATCTATCATCCTTCATTAGAAGAAGTCATGAAAGCAGCGCTGAATCATGCCCTCTTCCAATTAAAATAGTACAGCGTCATGGCAGGATCTGATTATTCAGCTCCTGCCGTTTTAAATGGGTTAGTTACCAAACCAACTCTGACGTTTTTCTCTGGCTTTTTCTCTCGTTTCGTCGTTGATATAGAAAGAGATTGTAATCAGTGCCGCGATGATAACTCCCAAGTCATCAACATAACCGAAAACAGGGGTAAAATCCGGAATTACGTCAATTGGAGATACAAAGTACAGTAAAGCTCCATAAACAACACTTTTGGCCCATGTCGGTGTTTCCGGACGCCTGGTCGCATAGTAAAATTGTAAGACCTTTTCTATACATTTTGCTGCTATATTACGCATAGTCTTTCTACTTTTTGGAATGTTGTCAAATTAATGATTGTATCTACTGTCATAATACAACAAAAATTATTCTCATAAAGGGTCTCTGTTTATGGCTGTTAATCAATCCTCCATATCGCCCGATTGCTATCCTTGTATATTTCAACAGGTAACGGTGCTATCGTCTCTGATGAATCTTGAGGGAGAGCAAAAGCGTTCTCTGTTTGAAGAATTAATGACTGATTTACTTGCTACGGGGGGCAAAGGGATTGTTGTTCAGCATATCGCCCGAAAAGCAACAGACTCTTTATTGTCTATGCTGGATAAACCCCATGATTTTGATCCCTATTTAATTCACAAGAAAAAATCAAACGATATAGCAGTAAGTTATCTTCCCTTATTTAAACAACAGATTAAAGATTCTGATGACCCGTTAGGGATGGCTATCAAGCTTGCGGCTGCTGGTAATATTATTGATTTTGGAGCAAAAAACTACCGTGAGCTGGATATCGAGGCTGAATTGGAATCCATCGATGACCGTGGCTTCGGTATCTATGATTCCGACCCTTTTTTTGCCTCATTGAAGAACGCTAAGACACTCTTGTATTTGTGTGATAATGCCGGTGAAATTGTCCTTGATAAACTTTTTATAGAAGAGCTAAAAAAGGCTTATCCTGGCTTGAACATAACCTGTGCCGTCAGGCATAAACCGATTATTAATGATGCCTTGCTTGCTGATGCCCATTACGTTGGTCTTAATCATGTTGTCCCGGTCATCTCTTCCGGAAGTGTTTATCCCGGAACAATTATTGCTGAAACTTCAAACGATTTTCAGCGTTTATTTAAAGATGCCGATATGATTATTTCTAAAGGGCAGGGTAACTTTGAAACTCTGCTTTGCAAGACAGATCCACGGATCTTCTTTATCTTGCGCATCAAATGTCAGATGATGGCCCAATTAGCTAATACTGCTCAAGGGAATCTTGTATTGATGCAGAATTGCTAACCCTGCGTTACGGTTTGCTTTAACAGAGTAATGCCTTTGCTAATGTTTCTTTGGTTTCCGTATCAGATAACAGTTCAACGAGAGTTAAAGAAAATTCCATTGCTGTCGCGGGCCCTTGGCTGGTAACGCAGTGGCCATCGACAACTGTACTTTGATTGGCGAATGTACTGTCCGGTAGTTGATTCTGCATGGTCGGATAGCAGGTTGCTTTTTTGCCGTCAAGTAGTCCATGCGGGGCAAAAACAACCGCAGGTGAAGCACAAATTGCGGCGTAGTATTTATTTTTCCGAGCCTGATTTTTTAATAAATCAATCAACGGTAGGTGTTGACTTAAATGTTCAGCACCTGGCATTCCACCGGGTAGTGCAATCAGGTCATAACTCGTTGTCAGGCAATTTTTCAATAACTCATCTGCTTCGATCTGGGTTTTTCGAGCTGCTGTTATTTTTTTGTGGTCATAAATACTGGCAACAGTTACATCTATATCAGCACGTCGCAGAATATCAATAATCGTGACGGCTTCAATATCTTCAATGCTATCAGCAATCACGATAAGAGCAGTAGACATACAGATCCTTTCCTTCTTTAAGTGATGTGGTTGAACTTGTATTAACAAGATACTATGAAACAGATTTCCGATAAATATCAAAAACCAAGTACTGTTTTTCTACCACAAGGAGAGTGGGCTACTGTGCTTGATTGCCTCTGTGACCGCTTTGTTCATATTGAGCGTGGCATTTGGGTTTCTCGTTTTGAGCGTGGTTTAGTGCTGGGGCAAGGTGACCAGCCTCTTCATGTGGACGAGCCTTATCGGCGTGGAATGAAGATTATCTATTTTCGGGAAAATCTATTAGAGGAGCATATTCCGGGGGAAGAAAAGATTATTTACCGGGATGAACATCTCTTGGTGGTTGACAAGCCCCCATTTTTGCCAGTCATTCCTACCGGTAAATATGTGACGCAGACCTTATTGGCGCGATTGATCGCTGACTCTGGAAATCAAGATTTACAGCCTTTGCATCGTATTGACCGGCATACTTCTGGCTTGGTTATGTTTTCATGTAAAAAAGAATCGCGAGGCCTATATCAAGCCCTGTTTCGCGAAGGGAACATCCGAAAAAGTTATCGTGCTGTTGCTCCTGCTTTACGCGCACTCGACTTTCCCTATCATTATCGATCGCGTATTGTGCGTGGTGAACCCTTTTTTCTTTCACAAGAAATTCCAGGAGTTGCTAACGCTCATACGGTCATTAACGTTATAGAAAAAAAAGGACACTTGTGGCTTTATCATTTGGAACCTGTGTCGGGTAAAAAGCATCAGTTACGGGTGCATATGGCGTCTCTCGGTGCACCGATAGTTAATGATTTCTTCTATCCTAGTATCAATGATGATGAGATGGATAACTACGAAAAACCGTTACAGTTATTAGCTTATAATCTAAGTTTTACCGACCCTATCACTCGTGAAGCCAAATATTTCTGTAGCGAATTATCACTAAATTATTCATAGATCTTAGCTCGTCTTTTCAGGGATAATTTTTACGGTCACCTGGTTTTTTCCATTTTCCTTACTTTTATAACAGGCCAAGTCGGCAGTGTGTAATAATTGAGAATAGTTGACCTTGTTGGTGGGGTGAAATGCTATGCCGATACTTCCACTAAGCTTATTTGTTTGTTGCTGATCGAGAGAGGGAATGTCATTAATTTGCCTTAGGATGTTCTGGCCAATCTTTTCGACTTCTTCAATATCATCAATGTAAAGATAAGCAACAAACTCGTCACCGCCAATGCGGGCAATAGTATCGTCAGATCGTAGTGTGCTTTTTAAAATCTTTGCAACCTGTTGTAAGGCCCGATCCCCGGCGAGATGACCAAAATTATCGTTGAGCGGTTTAAAGTTATCAAGATCAAGAAACAGAAAAGCTACGCCATGACGTGTTAAGGGCGTATTAAGGGCAAATTGATGTTCAAATTCGAAGCGATTCAGCAAATCGGAAAGAGGATCGTGGGTTGCACGGTAGTGCATTCTGTAGGTTAATTCAAAATTTTCCAGCAAGGTTCTGTTATTATTTCGACCCGTACTTGTCATAACGAGAATATAGAGTACAAACATAAGCGAAAGGCCAAAATCTGTAGGCCCGGCCGACGTTAACATTTCGGTTATAACAAGAAAGCTTGAGGAGAACATAAAAAGCTGAAAAGTTGGTAAATCAACGGCATGGGTTCCTGATGAGGCCGCTGTCAGGCCAACGATTGAAAAGAAAATTAACAATTGATACTCAACAGAAAAGTCATCAAAGAATAGCCACATTGACATGCCATTCAAAATCCCTGAGCACAGGCTCATTAAGCGATAGCTATTAAGCCATAAGCGGGGTGGCATTTTTTCTCTGGTATTTTTGAAGCCGTATAGCAGTAATAATCTGATAATGGCTATTAAGACGCCGGATACAGACCAGTATATCAACGGCACAGACGGGATCTGACTCCAGGCAGCCCAGGCCAGAATGACGAATACGGCAAAACTACCTGTTATCGAAAAAAGAGCATTGTCGTATAAGGAGACCAAAACTCTCTCAGTGATCCAGTGCTGGTAATCACTGTCGCAATTGGCTGTTATCTTATCATTTATAGAAGATCTAGACATAGTCAGTAGACCGGGTCATCACCTGTTGCCGTCTATTAGTTTAGTGTAATGTTTGGATTGTATCAAAATAGCCTTATTAACAAAAGCTTTTATGATTGAATCCGTTATTAGCCATTATGGCTAGACTTAGTTGTTATCAGAATCTCTAAATCGTTACTGTTAAAATTTTCGGTTCTTGCTTTCTCTTTATGTTCACGTCCTTTTGTAATCCTGCTAATAGTGTTATTCTAGAAGCGTTAATCCTTTCACCTTACACTTCAAATGCTGATGCGGTTTTATGCGAATTTTTGTCCTCTTATTCATCTTTTTGTCATTCATTATAAATTCACCTGCGTATGCAGGGATAAAACTGAAAATTGCTGGTTTGGATGGTGAATTAAAGAAGAATGTCAATTTATATCTGAAAACAATTCCAGAAACAGAGTACGCACTTAACAGCAGTTTCAAGGAGCGTTTGAGTAGTAAAATTAATTTGGCTCTAAATGCTCTGGGGTATTATCACCCTGAAATTCAGTTTGAGGGTAAGGGGGATAAGTTAACCATTCGGATCAAACCTGGTCCTGCAATGATAGTGTCATTTCTTGATGTTAAAATTCTTGGCGAGGCAGAAAAAGATAAAGATTTTATCCTGTTGGTGCAGCAAAGTGGGTTAAAAAAGGGGGGTCGCCTACGGCACGATGACTATGACAATTTAAAAGCCAAAATTAATACTCTTGCCCTGGAAAAAGGCTACTTCAAGGGGGCTTTTGAGCAGAGCCGGATTGAAGTTTCTCCACCAACAAATCAGGCCAGAATTGTCCTTCATTATCAAAGTGGTAACCGATATAAGTTTGGATCCACAGTTATTAGTGGCAGTCAGATAGAAACTGAACGCGTACTGTCGATGGAGACTTACACTGCGGGTGAGCCTTATCGTATGCGGCAGATTAGCGGATTTAGCCAAAATTTGATGTCTACTAACTGGTTTTCTTCTGTCATTATCCAACCCGATTTTTCTCAATTAGATGAAACGACTGAGCTTCCTGTTAATGTTACTGTCACTCCGGCATCTAAAAATCAGCTTGAAACAGGTATCGGGTATTCAACTGATGTTGGTATACGCGGTTCATTGTCCTGGACTAAGCCTTGGCTCAATGCTAAAGGCCATAGTTTTACCAGTGATTTTTCTTTGTCGACCCCCGAACAATCAATTACTGCAGGTTATAAAATCCCTCTCCGGGATGCTCTGAATGAATACTATCTGATTCAATATGGCTTAAAAAAGGAAGATAACCTTGATACTCAAAGTATAGCCTCAAATTTGTCGCTTGAACGTCATTGGTTACAGGATAAAGGTTGGAATAAGACTCTGTTCATTCATTACCTGATTGAAAACTACGAACAAGGTGTTTTGGACGATGTTGGTCAGTTTGTGTTGCCTGGAGGGACACTGTCACGTACGAGAGCTCGCTTAGGTGCCAATCAACTTATCACCTGGGGAGATGAACAATCGTTGACCCTTGAATACGGTAATCAAACTCTTTTGTCAGAGACAGATTTACTACGTCTTCAGGCTGGGACATCATGGATTCGTTCCTATGGAAAAAATCACCGTGGTATTTTGCGTTTGTCTGCCGGGGCGAACCTGGCCAAAGATTTTACGCGTGTTGCTCCTTCGCTACGTTTTTTTGCTGGTGGTGACAACAGTATCCGCGGGTACAATTATGAATCGATATCGCCAACTGATTCCTCAGGTGCCTTGACAGGTGCTAAGTATCTGGCAACCTCCAGTATTGAATATCAAAACCGCTTATTTGGTAAGTGGTGGGGAGCTTTGTTTTATGATTATGGTGATGCTTTTAATGACCAGCCTGATTGGAAACGTGGCACAGGTTTTGGTATCCGTTGGATTTCTCCTTTGGGACCATTGCGAATAGATTTTGCCTGGGGTTTAGAATCTGACCCCGGAGACCAGTTTAAAATTCATTTCACTCTGGGGCCAGAATTATGATGACGCGTCTACTGAAAATAGGTGGCTGGCTTCTATGGAGTAGCGTTGCGTTAGTGGGGATTGTCCTGTGCAGTGTCCTTTTACTGTTTTATTCTCCCACGGGCTTAGATGTTATTTTGTGGGGCGTACAAAAGGCATTACCTGAACTGTCGGTTGGCTCTCATACTGGTTCTATTGTTAATGGTTTTAGCTTATCCGAAGTTTCTTACCGAAATGAGCAATTTCAGTTGACGGTAGACGCTCAAGTCTTGTCAATCGGGCTTGATCCTGGTTGCCTTTTTGATTCTGCTATCTGCGTTGATAGTCTATACGCTAGTGGTGTTGATATTGGTCTGAAAACTCCTGCTCAGGAGAAAAACAATAGTAGCGGTTTAAAGGACCAGATTTCTATCCCTTTTCCGGTGCAAATTAGCAAATTGAAACTCGAAGATATTTCTGTTCGTGTTGATGACACGCTTATTGTCTGGAAGTCTTTAGCCTCTGGCTTTCGTTGGGAACGCAGTGATCTGAGGTTGAGTCCGACACAATGGCGTGGGCTTAATATCTCGCTGCCAATATCAGAGCCTCAATCGGTATCTCAGGCACCTTCTGCTATGGCATCTATAAACAATAAAAGAGGTGTGATTTTTAAAGGGGTGTCTCTGAAGGACATTCGCTTACCTCTAAATATCAGTGTTCCTAACTTTTCCCTTGCCGATTTGGCTATTAGCCAAAATGAAAAAAAATATCAGATCAATCATCTCGATTTTGGTGCGACAACACAGAACAGCAACGTCGATATCGTCCACTTTCGTGTTAAAACCCCAGAGGTTGACTTCTCTGTTGATGGCAATGTGACATTACAGGGTAATTACCCGCTGAAATTTAATTATTTCGGCCATTATTTAGTAGCCCCCTTTAAAGGGCAATCAGTGCAAGGTCAACTTACCGGAAGTTTTGCCCATCTGGCTCTGGATGTTCAGACTAATGGCCCGTTTAAAACCAATGTGAAATCCACACTATCTCTAACTCAAGACAATCTTCCCTTTGCGATTAATGCCAAAAATACCAGTGGCTATTGGCCTTTAACCGGTCCTGACCAATATCATTTCAGTCGTGGCACCATGCAGGGCCAGGGTACATTGGCGTCTTACACTTTTTTATTAAGTAGTGTCTTAGAAGGTGAAAAAACGCCAGATCTATCAGCGTTTATAACAGGGCAAGGGGACCTGGCATCGGTAATTGTTGATCGTTTAGAACTTGTATCTTCTGATAGTCGTGTTGATGGTCAGGTACAGGTCGACTGGTCGCACGGTCTATTTGTATCAGGAACCTTGAATCTGGACCATTTTAAGCCGCAACTTCTTGTTCCTGATGCTCCCGGAGTCATCAACGGAGCGGTTGTTGCCAATGCTGAAATGGATCAGGACAAAAACTGGTCTGCCAGCATTAGTAGGCTTGATCTCTCTGGCGAGATTGAAGGTTATTCATTACTTGTTAAGGGTAATCTGACTGCTCATTCAGCGGCCAATAAAATTGGTTTTGAGGTCGTCGCACCAGAACTGGTTATTGAACATGGAACCAATCAGGTTTCCATTTCCGGACGACTGACTGATTCTATAAATTTAGATGTCGATATTGATATAGCAGATTTAGAGAAATCGTTAAAACAAGCACAAGGACAAGTGACAGGACATATTCAATTAAGGGGGCAACCTGAGGCTCCCACCGCTGATATTAAGTTATCTGCTAGACAATTAAAATGGCAGAACCTGTTACAGGTTGAAGATTTTTCTGCTAACGGTTCTCTTGTTGCTTCTTTGCAATCTGACGCAGATCTATCTATCGCTCTGAATTCCGTTACTTTCCAGGATCAATCGCTGGATTCATTACTGCTACATCTTCAAGGAAGCCTTGACCAACATAAGGTGGTATTCGATTTGACCTCCCCTGAGGTTAGTGGGCAACTGGTTGTTAATGGTGGTTATGATCTACTTGATTCTGAGTGGTCAGGTGAGTTGTTCGATGCTCAATTCGAACACAATGAAGAAACCTTACAGCTTTTACAGCCAGCAGCTATTCAGGCAAAATTTGCGAGCTCCACGGTTACTGTTGGTTCTCATTGTTGGGGCATAGATGATGCTGCTTTGTGCGTGACCGATAATGCGCAAATGTCTGCAAAAGAGGTGTCCGCTTCATTCAAGTTAGAATCTTTGAACCTCGATACTATGACTCGTTGGATACCGAATTTGCCCGTTAGTGCGGAAGGTTTGCTGCAAGGGGATTCCACGGTTTATTGGTTTAAAGGGCAAGATCCTGATATTGAAACGAATTTAACTGTTAGCAAGGGCAAGACCACGACTAAGGAAGATCCCTCTATCTCTGTCGGTTGGGAAAGAATAGATATTCAAGTCCTTTTACATGCTGGTAAGCTTAGCAGCAAAATTAAAGTTGACCTGACGGATAACGGTTCAGTTATGGCGCAGGCTGATGTCGCTAATTTAAGAGTACAAGAAAAAGAGCTTCAGGGGGGCGTACAGATATCCCAGATGAATCTTGATTTTTTACAACCTTTACTTGGTGAAAAGGAGTATCTCAAGGCGCTGATCAACAGCAATCTAACATTAAGTGGGGATGTGCTGCACCCACAGGTTTGGGGGGAACTTACTGTTAATGACATCAGTATGAGAGGAGAATCTCTGCCTATAAGTGTTTCCAGTGGAGGGTTGACCCTCGATTTTAAAGGTTATCAGACTCAGTTAAAAGGTATCGTTAAAACTGCAGAAGGTGACCTGCAACTAGAAGGAGATGCTCAGTGGCAGGATTTATCTGCATGGACTGTAAATAGTCGTATATTTGCAGATGGATTAAATGTGAATGTACCACCTATGGTGAAAATAAAGGTGGTTCCTGATCTCAGTATACACTTGGTGCCAGGTAGGGCTAGTATTGAAGGTCAGCTAGCTGTTCCTTCTGGCTTTATTGAAGTTGAGAATTTACCCAAAACTGCGATCACTGTTTCTAAAGATCAAGTGATTGTTGATGCTGCAGGGGAACCTGTTCAGGACAAGACATTACCATTGAATATAAATACCGATATTGCCGTAAAAATTGGTGATGAATTACGTCTTGTAGCTTTTGGTCTTAAAGGGAAATTATCTGGTCTGTTAAAAATTGTTCAAAAGGATAATTCCCCGTTTATTACCGGGGATGTGAATATTCTGGACGGTACATATCGGTCGTTGGGGCAAGACCTTATCATCCAGCAGGGACAGGTATTATTTAATGGTCCGGTTAGTAAGCCCTATGTAGCTATTTCTGCCATTCGTAATCCCGATAATATTGAAGATGATGTCACTGCTGGGCTGAAAGTAAGCGGCCCCGCGGATAATCCGCAGGTCACAGTTTTTTCCACGCCAGCTATGGCCCAGGCTAACGCTTTATCATATTTGGTGCGCGGTAGAAGTTTAGCGTCTGACGGTGGTGACAACGCAATGACCAGCACCCTGATAGGATTAAGCTTGGCTCAAAGTGGGCAAATCGTCGGGGATTTGGGGCAGGCTGTAGGTGTTCAGGATTTGCAGCTTGATACTACGGGCTCTGGTGATGATTCACAAGTTACAGTCAGTGGTTATGTTTTACCTGGCCTACAGGTGAAATATGGCGTAGGTATCTTCAATTCGGTCGGGGAATTCACGTTGCGTTATCGATTGATCAAGAATTTATATGTTGAAGCTGTTTCTGGTCTGGATAGTGCGGTGGATCTTATTTATCAGTTTGAATTCAACTAGTTATCAGCCAGAAACGGCACTTTCTAAGCTGTGGCGTTGTCTCGTATCCTTTAAGCCTAAATGGCAGTCCATCAAGCCCGCCGTCATCCCCGAAGGGTTTTATCGGGGATGACGGTGTTGGACCTGTAAACCTTATAGCTATGAGCTTTTAGCTTTCAACTATATCTTTTAAATCCTGTCTGACCCGTTATCCTATTCCCCTACATCCAGGCTATTCCAACCATCACTTTCAACAATTTTTTTCAATTGTGGTGGGCGATATTTTTCGTCTTCTTCATAACGTTTTTTAACACTGGGGTGAATTTTTGTTGGTTTTCCTTCGACAATAAGCTCTCGGTCCAAAGGTTTTTTCATGCGAAAAACATGTTTACGTGAGCGGTGAGTTTTGCCTAATTGATCACTGGTAAGGGTACTGAATAGATAGGGATCAACGATTAAATCGGCTGCTACTGCTTCTTTAAGCATCCATTCAAGGGGGATATCTGAAGAACGTACCCCGGTTTCTTCATCGGGTGGGTAGGACCCTCCTATATCAGTATGGACACCAGCAAACCAAACCTGTTTCAAGTTCACTCCCTCTTTGGGGTCCCAGATAGTTGGTGCGAAATCCTGACGTTTTTCGTCAATAGATAAGGCATGGCGAGCATAGCTAATATTTGAACCCATTTTGGTGTCATAAAATTCATCATGACTTTCCAACAGTCCCAAAAAGGTTACCGGAATCCCTAAGGCACCGACCGTATCCCAAACACCAATAAAATGTACATTACGTGATGGATGACAGTATTTATTTCTAAAAGTAACCGAAGACTCAGCGTTAGGATGGTATTTATCACTTGGGTTTTTATAGATATCCCACGCTTCAATAATACGGTTTGCCTCCTCGCGTTTTAAAATACCGCAATTGTTTATCAGGCCGGTCAACGCTCTTACTGTGTAGGCGCCGCGGCTGAATCCGAACAAAAATATTTTGTCATCGGGATTATAATTTTGGACAATATAGCGGTAACCATCGAGAATATTTTTATGGATTCCCTGACCAGTGGCACCAGCAATGGCACTATTATGATAAGAGCCCAGTCCCCAGTCGTAAAAGACATGTTGCTTGGTTTCATCGTGGAGTGGAGTTATCGCCCGAGCTAGCTTCAAAACATTCGTGGGAAAATCTTTTTCAAGATCTTCCTCGGGGCGATTCCAGGTTCCGTCTGAACAGATTACAATATTTGCCATTTTGCCCTCCAATTATTGTTGTGATTAATGCTAAGTGGTTTTATCTATTGTGTTCAGTGATGCAAACTCAATCTAATTTATACTTTTTACACAAAACCTATGACTTACAAAGTGTAGCGTAAATTTTATGGAAGGAGACAAAAAAATATGTAATTTTAGATATCTGGAGGCCGTTAATAAGAAAGTTGGGTCCATGCTCAAGAAATGAAAGAAAGTTATGAAAAATACTGCGCTGCATATTCCTTTTATTCCGGAAAGAAGTTATTTCCCTCCCCTCAAATATTTTTAGTTACAGGCAGTTAGAGAATAAGCATTTGTTTGCTATTTCTTTGACTTAATTTCTACTAAAATATCTCAAGTAGACCAATTCTATTGGTGGTTAGTTGTGTTTAGATGGATGGCTAATGGCAGAATTAAATGAAAAATTTACAGTGGAAATCAATAAGAGCCTCAATCGACTCTATTGTACTGTTATCGGTTCAATAGTAAAAGAGGATCTTGAATCAATTATGGCTGATATTGCTAGGGCAGTTGGTGATCTAAAGCCTAATTTTTCCTTGGTGAATGATCTGACCCAGTGTAAGTCCGGTCAAATAAGTGGTATTCCTGAGTTACAAAAACTGATGCAATATTTAATCGCTCAAGGTGTCAGGGATATTGTCCGCGTTGTTAACGATAAGAGTGTTATTCATCTACAGTTCAGTAACCTGTCCAAAAAATATCAAACATATGCACCGGTCTATGTTAACAGTCGAGAAGAAGCTGATAAATTCCTTGATGATCAGGGGCGGCGAAAGCATTTGCGTTTTCTGTTAGCGAATAAGTCAGTTGAAATAGATTTTAAAGGACAGACACAGCAAGGCATTTTTGTTGACCTATCGCTCGGGGGTGGGGCAATTAAAAGTGATTTTAATGACATTTCTGCCGGTGATGAGATGAGGCTTAGTTTTTCCCTCCCTGATGAACAGGGTAAAGAAAATAAATTTGTCATAAAGGCAGAAGTCGTCAGAGTTTCAGGTGACAGTGTTGCCGTAGATTTCAAGTCTTTGATGCCTGCAGTGCAGGGTAAATTAAAACAGAGTCTGGCCTTATCAATTACAGTTGAAAGAACGCCTTAGTTAGTTTTATTCATTAACAATGATATATAATTCAGATTTCCAATCGATACTATTCGACCAGATATACTCTTACTTTTTTAGTCCACTGCTTTATGCCGTAACTGGAAAACAACAAACGCTAATATCGCAACAGTACACATTGTGCCGGTCATGGGGTAGGCCGTTTGGTTATGGATTACACCGACCAGGGCGCTTATGAACCCAGCTGTAAAAAATTGGGTAACACCGACCAATGATGATGCCGTTCCGGCATTTTTGCCACTAGCGGCCATGGCCATAGCCGTTGAGTTGGCAGCGGTAACTGGTACAGTGCCAATACAGAAAAAAAGTGCAGCAGAAAAAAGAATCAGATGATCTCTTGCAGTTAGAACAACTAAAAGTCCGGACATAATAATCAGGAATATAACTGTCCGTTGAAATATTTTTTCAGGTGACATCTTTTTTAGCATCAGTGTATTTAACTGTGCGGATATCAACATGCCGAAGGCAAAGAATCCAAACATCCAGCTATAGTGTTCGTTGCTCATGCCATGTAGTTGCATAAACACAAAAGGAGAGGCACTAATAAAGATAAACATGGTGGATAGTGACAGACTACCAGCGACCAAAGGTACAGTGAAGCGGCGATTTTTTAATAACGAGGAGAAGTTACCGATGATGTCCGTAGGCTTGATCGGTCGGGGAGTTATTAATGTTTCAGGAACGTTTTTAACTGTCGCTGTAAAACAGATGATTCCAAATAAGGTTAAAAAGATAAAAACAGACCGCCAGCCAAAAAACTTATACAAGTAACCTCCCATAATAGGGGCGGCTATCGGCCCGATTCCTTGTACCATCATCATTAACGAAAGAGCACGAGCTGATTCATTGGTGTCAAAAAGATCTTGAATGATTGCGCGACTAATGATCATTCCGGAGCAACCGCCAATAGCTTGAATCGCTCGTAACCCGACAAAGGTCGTGATTCCGGGTGAAAAAATAGCTGCTAAAGAGCTGATTGAAAACAGGGTGATACCAATAAGTAAAGGGAGCTTACGGCCAAAGCGGTCGATCAGGGGCGCATATAGCAGTTGGCCAAAGGCCAAGCCAATAAAAAACGTCGAAACGCTATACTGAACGTCTGAAATAGAGGCGTTTAAACTCTTGGCAATACTTGGGAAACTCGCCAGATACATGTCGGTAGCAAAGGGGGCAAAGGCACTTAGCAATCCAAGTGTGATAATCAGAGCTGCTTTATTGATGGAGGTTTTGGCTGTCGTTTTTGACATGAGGATAATCTTTTCCAGGGGGTAAAAAAATGAAAGCCGCAGTTAGGAACTGCGGCTTTCTGAATTAAACTATTTTAGCATTTTCGTTTGCGATATCAAAGAAAATCAACAATCTTGTTTGCCATACCGGTGTAGCTGCCAGGAGTCATGTCAAGCAAACGTTGCTTGTCTTCTGCTTCAAGGTCAAGCCCGTTGATGAACGTCCGGATGGTTTCACTGTCAATTTTATTGCCGCGAGTCAATTCTTTCAGTTTTTCGTAAGGTTTTTCGATACCCGCTTTACGCATTACGGTTTGAATTGGCTCAGCAAGAACTTCCCAGGCTTTATCAAGATCATTCGCCAGATTATCTTCATTCAGCTTAAGTTTACTCATGCCCTTAAGGGTTGATTGGTAAGCGATCATACTGTAACCAAACCCAACCCCCATGTTGCGTAGAACCGTTGAATCTGTCAGGTCACGCTGCAAACGGGAGATAGGCAGTTTGGTTGACAGATGTTGGAAAATTGCGTTAGCCAGGCCACAGTTTCCTTCGGAGTTTTCGAAGTCGATAGGGTTGACCTTATGTGGCATAGTCGAAGATCCAATTTCGCCTTTGATGGTTTTTTGACCGAAGTAAGCCATGGAGATATAGGTCCAGATGTCACGGTTGAAGTCGATCAGAATCGTATTCCAACGTGACATGGCATCAAATAATTCTGCCATGTAGTCGTGGGGTTCGATCTGGGTGGTGAACAGGTTCTGTTTTAGTCCGAGCTCACCTTCAATAACTTGTTTGGCCAGAGCAACCCAGTCAACGTCAGGGTAGGCAGACAGATGAGCATTGAAGTTACCAACGGCACCATTCAGTTTGCCGAGCAATTCTACCTCGGCAATTTTACTACTCTGTTTTGCCAGGCGATTAGCAAAAACAGCGAGTTCTTTACCGATGGTTGTTGGGGATGCGGTCTGCCCGTGGGTGCGGGCCAGCATAGGTACCGCATTAAATTCACGGGCCATGCTGCTGATACCGTCAATGATCTGCTGCTGTTGAGGAACCATGACAGCCAGGCCATCTTTAAGCATCAATGCATGTGAGAGGTTATTGATATCCTCAGAGGTGCAGGAAAAATGAATAAATTCACTAATCTCTTCCAATGATGAGCCGGCAATCTGTTCTTTAAGGTAATACTCAACCGCTTTAACATCGTGGTTAGTGACAGATTCAATCTTTTTAATTTTCTCCGCTTCTTCCGGGGTGAAGTCGGCAACAATCTGACGTAACTTAGCCTCTTCATCAGCGGTCAAATTGCGACATTCAGGGATGCCGGCCTCTGCACACAAAGTGATGAGCCACATGACTTCGACTTTAACCCGGTTTTTCAGCAGGGCATATTCAGAAAAACATTCTTCCAGTTCGGTCACCTTAGACGCATAACGTCCATCGATGGGACTGATTGCTGTAATCATTTGATCAACTCCTTTTATCGTTTTCGAAGACGGCACTATACCCGTGGAGCTATGCTGATGACAACTTTTTTGTTCTTTTTTGAGGATTTGTCGTAGCTTGGTCAGTTAGTAGTGACTTCGTTTATACTAATAACAGGATAAAAATAATTGGTGCGATTGTTCATCGGTACTAAATCATGGCATTATAATTTTGTTTTTGCATTACACCGCTTAATTGTAAATTTAATACTTAGCTTGAAAGTCGTAGGACGTTATGCCGAAGAAAACAGTATCTTTAGTCCTTGGTAGTGGAGGGGCCCGTGGGTTAGCTCACATTGGAATTATTAAGGTTCTTGAACAGCGTGGCTATGAGATCCGTTCTATATCCGGGTCGTCCATGGGAGCACTTGTAGGTGGTATTTATGCGGCAGGTGAACTTGATAGTTATACGAAATGGGTTTGTGCTCTTGATCGGCTTGATGTTCTGAAACTGCTTGATGTTTCCTTTAGTGGAAAAGCTCTATTCAAGGGTGAACGTATTATAGACACATTGCGTGAATTAATTGGTGATCGTGAAATAGAGAACCTGCCGATTACCTTTACCGCTGTGGCGAGTGATCTTGAACACAGTAAAGAAGTATGGCTGTCTCAGGGCCCATTATTTGACGCGATCCGATCATCAATTGCTTTTCCAACTGTCTTTTCACCCTTTGAATATAAAGGAAGAGTTCTTGTTGATGGGGGTTTGTTGAACCCAGTGCCTATCGCACCAACATTGCGGGATATGACCGATTTGACTATTGCTGTCAGTTTAAGCGGTAAATCTTCATACACAGAACCGCAAATGGAGGCTGTTGAAAAAGATGTTCCGCAAAACTGGTATCAGCAGCGTATTTTTGACTTCGTTAATGGGATTCAGGAAATGTTTAATGGCAACGGGCACGCCGATGACACTGGTTTTTTTGATGTTATTTCTATGAGTATAGACGCAATGCAGTCAACGATTGCTAATTTTAAACTGGCTGGGCATTCACCTGATGTCTTAATTGAATTACCCAAGAATATTTGTACCATTTATGAATTTGAGCGTGCCAAAGAAATGATTGAAATCGGCTACAAAAAGGCTGAGGAAGTTCTTGATGCTTATGAAAAGAAGATGGAACGCACGGTAGAGATCTGATCTGTTTTATCTAGGTTTAAGGGCACTCATATAAAACGGCCTGCATCAAAATCTTGAGCAGGCCGCTGTATTAGGTTTTAGAGTTTCCGGATAAAAATTATTTATAAATTTTTACGCGGTCTTCTAATGGCTTAAACTCTTTTTCATCTGGTTTAGCAAGGGGGTTACCAAATGGCATTTGGGCGATTAGTTTCCAGTTCTCAGGAATATTCCAGGTTTCTGCTACTGCGCTGTCAATAACCGGATTATAGTGTTGCAGCGATGCCCCCCAACCTTCAATACGTAATGCAGACCAGATTGCAAATTGAAGCATGCCTGATGATTGGTTTGACCAAATTGGAAAGTTGTCGCTATAGAGGGGAATTGTTCCTGTAAACCTGCAACGACATCCATATCCTCAAAAAATAAGATAGTTCCATAGCCACTACGAAATGCTCCGTCAATCTTTTCTTCGGTTGCTTTGAAGTTTTCAGGCGGAACAATTTTTCTCAATTCATCTTTTGCAATATCCCATAGCTTTTCATGTTGTTCGCCGAGCAGTACAACTGCCCGGCCACTCTGGCTATTAAAAGACGATGGTGTATGTTTTACCGCTTCATTGACGATTGTTTCTATGATGTCATCGCTGGTAACAGGTTCATTTCCAATAGCGTAATGTGTTCTGCGTTGTTTAATAGCGTCCCAATAATTGATTGTCATAACAATATCCTTTTAAATACAAATTGAATAATCTATTAGTTTGCGGTCAATTCTGCTGTCCTGTCCCTAGTTTTTTGCATAATTGCCCCAGTTGCTGTTGTTCTTGTGGGGTTAAAATATCTAATCGATCAACAATTCCTTGTACATGGATGGGGAATAGTTCTTCAATTAAGTTTTTCCCTGCAGTTGTCAAATGTAGAGTGATATACCTGCGATCAGTATCATTACGATGACGTTCTACCAGGCCACGTTTTTCTAGGTTGTCGATAACCGTAGTCATGTTAGCAGTGCTTTTAAGGTTTTTTTTAGCTACCTCTGCTTGGCATAAAGGACCTAAATGGTGCAAAGTCTCAAGTACACCAAATTGAGAAACGGTCAGTTTCTTCGCTGCTAGGTGGCGATGCGTTAATGCACTTAACGTATCGGCGGCACGTAACAGTTTTACAAAGGTATTTAATGCCTCTTGCTCCACTTTGGTACCTTTAAATGATGTTGGCATGTATACCTCCATATCGAACTGTTAAATATTAAACTAATACTAAAATGGTAATCATGTCAAGGGGCGGTATGTTGATTTTATCTACAGTATCTATTCAGGCTGAGTTTGTCCGGAGGTATTATTTTCAATAACGATTTTAGCCATTTCCAGGAGACGTTGATTAACTTTTGCGTTCACTGATCCTGCAGTCCAGGACCCGTCTTTTTGTTTGGTGCCGGCGCAGATACCGGTTAAAATTTCAATTCCCTGATCGATAGTACTGACCTGCCAAATGGTAAATTGTTTTGTTGCAACCGCTTTTATCACTTCGTCTTTAAGCATTAAATTTTTACAGTTTGCCGCAGGGATCATAACGCCTTGTTGTCCGGTCAAACCACGTGCTTTACATAGGGCAAAAAATCCTTCTATCTTTTCATTGACTCCGCCAATGGGCTGAATCATACCAAGCTGATTAACGCTGCCTGTAACGGCAATGTCCTGGCGAATTGGCAGACGGGAAAGACTAGAAAGAAGGGCGTATAACTCAGCACTGGATGCGCTATCTCCATCTACTCCACCATAGTTTTGTTCAAAACAGATGGAGGCTGATAGCGTCAGGGGTTTGTCACTACCAAAGCGTTCGCCAAAAAAGCCACTTAAAATAAGCAGGCCCTTATCGTGAATAGATCCCGATAGTTTAGCCTCACGTTCGATATTAATAATTCCATTTTTACCTAAGTAGGTTCTGACTGTCAGGCGTGATGGAGTTCCAAAGTTATAGTCGCCAAGTTGGTATACGGCAAGACCATTGATCTGCCCAATGACAGAACCTTCAGTATCGATGAAAACGGTTCCTTCACGAATGAGTTCGCGAATGCGTTCTTCCATTTTATTGGATCGATAAATCCGGGCTTCCAATGCCTGGTCAACGTGTATTCCTGAAACTCGCTTGGCTTTTTCACGTGATGCATAGTATGAGGCCTCATGAATCAGATCAGTTATATCAGAAAAACTTGCTGATAGATGTTTTTGATCTGCGACAAGTCGAGCAGAAAATTCTACGATACGTGCGACAGCCTGGGGCTCAAAATGAAGAAGGTTCTCTTCCCGGCACTTGGATCCTATGAACATGGAAAACAGTTGAATATTTCCATAGTTATTTCGCATCATCTGGTCGAAATCGACTTTTACTTTGAAATATTTACGGAAGTCAGGATCCATTTGATATAGCATGTAGTAAAGATCTGGAGTGCCAATCAGGACAATCTTGCATTCCAGAGGAATAGGTTCCGGTTTTAGACTGACGGTTGCGATGAGGCGGTACTGTTCAGCCATATCTTCAATACGGATTTCTTTATTACGAATGGTCCGTTTTAAAGCTTCATAGGTAAAGACATTAAGCAGCACCTCCCGGCAATCGAGGATCAGATAGCCGCCATTGGCTTTATGTAGGGCTCCAGCCTTGATCATCTGGAAATCAGTAACCGCACTTCCCATTTGAATAATATGTTCAATACGACCAAAAACGTTAAAGTAGGTAGGGTTCGCCTCATAAACAACAGGGGATCCACTTAGGGCATAGTTGTCGATAACCAGATTAACCCGATAATTTTCAAATGAGGGCCCATTTTTTTGTGACGTGAGTCCCGGGATATTCAGAGTCGGTTGTTCTTGGTCATGCAGTTCATCAATTTGCTTGATTATGTCATTTTTACAGCGATTAAAATGTTCAATGACGCGTGGCTGGTAATCGTATTTGCTTTCCAGTTTCTCAAATAGATGGCCAATAGTATACAGCAGTACTTCGCGGGCAATATTTAATATTTTTTCGCGTTGTTCATCATCAATTTTACGAATGTTCAATAGAAAATCGTCGATATACTCTTGTAACATCATCCCTTTTTGGTCGAGATCATGGCGTTGCTCTGGTGTTAGTTCTTCAAAGTCCTGTTGAGAAATAGGTTTGCCATCTTTTAGCGGTATAAGAACCAAACCGTTTGGTGCTTGTTGAATAGAGAAACCATTATTAAGGCAGCGTTTTTCAAGCGGTAAGAATAACTTTTTCTTCTTTTCCTGATAGGTCTGGCCGATCTTTTTCTTTTGTTCCTGGTACTCTTTGCTGTCAAAACATTGTGGAACATCTTCAGTAAGTCGTTCGACGAGTTTATCAATATCCTTTTTTAGTTCTTGGCCTCTACCGGCTGGCAGGCGGATATGTTCAGGGTTGCTTCCTCCGTTAAAATCGTACACATAGCACCAGTCTGAAGGAGGGTCTTGCTGCTCTGCACGGTTGTTAAGAATACTTTTAATAGTGGAAGAACGTCCGCTTCCGGGATGACCAAGAATGAACAGGTTGAATCCGCAATCATTAATACCAAGACCAAAGTCAATAGCAGCAAGAGCGCGCTCCTGACCGATTGTCATGTCCAGTGGAGGTAATTCTTCAGTCGAAGAGAATTGAAGTTGGCTGATGTCGCATTGCCAACGCAAGGATTCGGAGCTTAGGCGGAGATCTTTCATAAAAGACTCCTTTCTGCAATAGTTCGAGAAGAACCTATTTAAGTTTTATCTGGAAAAGGGCAGTTTCCTGATGAAAACTATTTAAAGGGTATCATTTTCTATAGAGATGGCAAGAGAAGGTGAAAGTAGCCAGAATAAGAGCATATCGTTTTTAGCTTTAGTGCTTTGCAGGTATTATCGTCTGCGGCCGGAAGCCGCAGACGATAATATGGGGTTAGCTTTAAATGGTCAGTTGATTCGCTAAGCGAGGATAAAGAGGATTGATAGGTCTGATTCCTGCGGTAGTCACTTGTTCAAGATCGGTCAGGATAATATCAGCCCCGTCGAGCCCGACCATTTTACCGCCATTACCGTTTAATAGCGCTTCAACAGCGGTTTGACCAAAGCGGGCGCCAAGGGTGCGGTCGAAGACAGAAGGGGAGCCACCACGCTGATAATGACCTAAAACAATGACACGGGTTTCAAAGCCGATGCGGTCTTTAATTTGGGTTGCTATTTCTTGGGCACTTCCAGCACCTTCAGCGACCATTATAATAGCGTTAGTTCTTTTTTCCTGGTAGCGCTTGCGCAATGACGAGCAAATTTCGTCAAGATCAAAAGGCTCTTCTGGTATGATGCTGTATTCGGCTCCTGATGCGATTGCTGCGACAACAGCAAGGTAGCCACAGTTGCGTCCCATAATTTCCACAATAAAAGCGCGGTCATGAGAACTGGCTGTATCTTTTAGATTATCAACAGCCCGGACGATATTATTTAATGCGGTGTCAACACCAAGTGATTTGTCAGTAAAAGGGATATCGTTATCGATGGAAGCTGGTATTCCGATAACTGGAATACCATGAGCATTAATTGCTGCTCCGCCTTTTAGTGAGCCATCACCACCTATGACCACAAGTCCCTCAACGCCCATTCCTTTAAGATTTTGACAGGCCAGGCGTAGACCTTCTTCGGTGCGCATTTCTTTGCACCGAGCACTTTGTAAAAAGGTTCCGCCTCGTTGCAGAACATTACTGACCGAACGGGTTGACATGATTTCGTAAAGGCGATCGATTAACCCCTGATACCCTTTTTGAATACCGATGACTTCTAACCCACAAACCATGCCGGCACGTACAACGGCCCGGACAGTTGCATTCATACCGGAACAATCACCACCACTGGTTAATACTGCTATGCGTTTCATATTATTTCATTCTCCCTAAGTGATATTATTAGACACAGTATGACTGAATAATGTTACCGTTTGATGATTATTGACTCAGTTTTATCTCTGTCTGGAAGATGCGTAATATCTGAAGATTTTTCTGATACAAAGTTACCAATGTGTTTAGCTTAAATTTAGCTTACGCTGCTTTTTGGCAAAGAACAAGAGGGGCAGCTGATGATTATCGTTGATGTTTCTGTGCTTAAAGCTTCTATTGTTAGAGACAGGGGGGCTTGGTTTCTCAAGTTGAGATGCGTTAAACTGTTGCTAACTTGTTGGAACTATAGCTCTAACGCCAATGTTGCCAGTTGCTCTTTTTGATTGATAATGTCATGTTCCTACTGGTTATTGGTCTGTTTTTATTTTTATCATTTTTTAATAAATCCGAGGTGTCGATAAATGATTGGTCAAATTTTCAGGTGCTTAATGGTTCTTTTATTCCTTTTGACCGGAACTTACGTCAGTGCTGGTACGTTGGCTGATAAGGTTGAGCAACATCAGTTGGATAACGGAGCCACAGTCCTTTTTGTCGAACGTCATTCTTCTCCAACGGTCTCTGCGTATATCAGCTTTGGTGTTGGTTCTGTTAACGAAACAAGTGTTCAGCGCGGTGCCGCCCATCTTCTTGAGCACATGCTGTTTAAAGGGACAAAAACTCTTGGGACGAAGGATTATAAGGCTGAAAAAAAATTATTGGCAGAAATTGAGAAACTAGGTGAGCAGATTGATCATGTTAAGAATCAAACCCCGGTTAATGACGATCAACTGAGTCGTTTGCGCCAACAATTAAAACAATTGCAGGACCAGCATCGCTCTCTCGTGGTTAAAGATGAATTCAGTAAAATTTATGCTCAGAATGGTGGTGTTGGCTACAATGCATTTACCGGTAAAGACCAGACAACCTATCTTATTAATCTACCCGCCAATAAACTTGAGCTATGGGCGGCCATAGAGTCTGACCGGCTGCAGAATGCAGTTTTTCGAGAGTTTTTTACAGAACGTGATGTTGTGCATGAAGAACGACGCAGATCTTATGAAAGTAATCCAGGTGGAATGCTTTACGAAACCTTGATCGCGACGGCCTTTAAAGTCCACCCTTATCGTGATCCGGTTATCGGTTGGAATTCTGATATCGATAATCTCAGTTTAGAGGATATCCGGACTTTTTTTGAAAAATATTATCGCCCCGCTAATATGGCTATAACCCTGGTAGGTGACTTTGACAGTGTTAATGCTTTGGCCATGATCAAACGTTACTTTGGGCCTATCGATTCAGGGGTAAAGGTTCCCATAGTAACCGATAAAGAACCACCCCAGAATGGGCAGCGACGGGTACACATCAGTTATGACGCTGAACCGCAAATGATGATGGCTTTTCACAAGCCGACATTACCTGCATATGATGATTATGTGTTTGACCTGATTATGCAACTGTTAACCGAAGGCAGAACATCCCGGTTGTATCAGTCGTTGGTGTTAAAACAGCAATTGGTGGCAAGCGTCGGGAGTTTTACGGCGCCCGGGTCACGTTATGATAATCTGATGATATTGGCGCTCTCACCACGAAAGGGAGTTAGCTTCAAGCAGGTTGAGGATGCTGTCTACCGCGAAATAGAACGGTTGAAAACGGATCCGGTTACTTACGCTGAATTAAATAAAGCGAAAAAACAGATTACTACAGGGATGCTTCAGCGTTTACAGGATAATTCCGGACTGGCCAGAATGTTATCCTCCTACCAGGTTCTTGGAGACTGGCGTTACCTTGTTGATTATGAAAAAAATCTGAAAAAAGTTTCACCTGATGATGTCATGAACGCCACTAAAAAATACCTGAAAACTGATAATGAAACAGTAGCAACTCTTGGACGGGGAGAAAACATTTAATGAAGTCTTTCGTTTATATTGTTATGGTTGTTGTCCTTTCTGGCTGTTTGCCAAGTGCTATTGTGCAAAATGACCCGCGTCCGGATGAACTTACCTTTCCTCCGTTGGAATTTAGTTTTCCAACCGTAATGGTTGATCAACTCACAGATGGTGCTCATCTCTACGTAAAAGAAGATCATGAAATACCGTTGGTTAACCTGACTTTGACTGTTGAAGGTGGTAGCATTTATGATCCTCTTAAAAAGACCGGGCTATCTGCACTATTTGCCCATGTCTTAACGACAGGTGGTAGCAGGTCTATAAGTGCTGAACAGGTTGAAGCTGAACTGGAACAAATGGCTGCAAGCCTGAGTGTGGATAGTAATTTATATGGCTATACCATAGGCCTCTCTGTTCATCGTGATGATTTGCAACGTTCCCTGGAAATTCTCACCTCATTGTTACGAGAGCCCGCTTTTAAAGAGCAGCGTTTTATGCTCGCACGGCAACAGATGATTGAGGGCATTAAACGCCAAAACGATGATCCTGGTTCTATTGCCCAGCGGGTACTTGGTAATACCCTGGCTCCCAATCATCCGCTTGGTATATCTGCAACAGAAGAAACCGTTGCCGCAATCACGCGGGAAGATCTGATACACGTTCATCAGCAATATTTCCATCCTGCGAACTTCTGGTTTGCCGTTTCGGGTGATGTTAAACAAGAAAATGTGAAGAGTCAGATCGAGGCATTGCTTGGCGATTGGCCTTCTGGTGAATCGTTAGTTCATGGTTTTCCCACTTTGCCCGACGCACCGCAGGGGCAGATCTTGTCAGTAGCTAAAGATCTTCCTCAGACCACTATCCTGATGGGACAGGAAGGGATCAGCAAGGATAATCCAGATCTTTATGCTTTGCAGGTTGCAAATTACATCCTGGGAGGCGGTGGCTTTAATAGTCGCATGATGCGTGAAGTCCGATCTAATCGTGGGTTGGCATATTCGGTGTACTCCTATTTCCGGGTTGGCCGGTATTTGCCCGGCTATTTTTTCGCCGGATCCGAAACTAAAAGCGCTTCGACGGTTGAAGTTGTCGGTTTAATGCTAAAATTGATTAAACAAATGCAAACAGAACCTGTTTCTCAGGGAGAACTTGATCTTGCTAAGCAAAGCTTGATCAACTCCTTTGTTTTTGCTTTTGACAATACTCATGCTGTGGTCGAGCGCAAGGTCCGTCTTGATTACTTTGATTATCCCGAAGATTATATGGAGCGCTACCAAGAGCATATCTCAGCTGTTACCGTCGCTGATGTATTACGGGTCAGTCAGCACTATTTGAAGCCAGATATGCTTCAAATTGTTCTGGTGGGTGATGCTTCCATTTATGATGATGGTCTTAACGCTCTCGGTTTGCCGGTGAAAAAGATGACGCCATAGTAGAACTTTAAGCTGTCGGTCACATTTTTCAGCATTAATAAATGATAACGAATGGATAACTATAAATGGCACCTAAATCCTTGCTTGAACAGTGGCGTATTAGGTTTAGTGAATTGATATGGGGGCATAATCCTACTGAACTTAATTGGTTCAAAAGGTTTGGCCTTAAACAGATACAGACTGCAGCGCTCGTTATCAGCGATTTTGCTGCTAACCAGACTCTTTTACGTGCAGCAGCCTTGACCTATTATTCTATGCTGTCCTTGGTGCCCCTACTCGCATTGACCTTTGCACTATTGAAAGCTTTTGGTGTTCAAAACTTGCTACAGCCTCTTATTCTGGAAAAGTTGAATGTTGGTAATGGTCACGTAGCTCAGGCGATAGTTGGCTATATTAATAATACTCAGGTCGCTCAATTGGGTGCTTTTGGTCTGATTTTCTTATTGCTTGCTGTGGTTTCCCTGCTGACAAATATTGAAAAGAGCTTTAATTTTGTCTGGGGTGTTCCCTCTGTACGCCCTTTTTTGCGTCGTTTTTCTGATTATTTATCGGTTATTCTTGTTGGGCCGGTGTTAATGATCAGCGCGATTTCTATGACTTCGAGTCTAACCAGCAATCGGTTTGTTCAGTCTCTTATGGAAATGCAAATGATCGGTTCGTTGTTTTTAACACTGTTGAAAATAATCCCATTTGTCTTTATGTGGCTTGCATTCTCTGGCCTCTATATTTTTATGTCTAATACCAGGGTTGATTGGCGTGCAGCGTTAGCTGGAGGGGTTGTCGGTGGAACCTTATGGCAATTAGCTCAAGTAGGGTATGTACACTTTCAGGTTGGAGTCGGTCGCTATAACGCGATTTATGGTACTATGGCCGCATTGCCTATCTTTATGGTTTGGGTTTATGTTTCCTGGGTCATTGTTTTGTTTGGGCTTGGTATCTGCTACGCTAAACAGAATTTACGGACAAGTGGCAGTGATCTACGGCGTAGTGAAGTCAGTCGCTCTAGCTACGAAGAAATCTGTCTTGCTATCATGGTTACTTTGGCACAGCGGTTTCAGAAGGGGGAAGGGGCTATCGGTCAGGAACAGTTGGCTGGCTATCTTTATGCTCCGCCGCGCTTATGTCGCAGTATTCTGAGGTCGCTTGCAAAGTTGGGATTTGTGGTGGAATCGCAAGGTAAAAACGGAACTAATGTTTATCAGTTAGGGCGTGCTGCAGACACGCTGACCCTGGATCAATTTTTCCGTGAGCTCAATCATTTTGGAAAAGAAGTTCGCCATCTTGCACAACATGCCCAGGTACAGGTCGCGTTGCAATCCTGTTTGGAAATTGAAACTTCAGTTGCTGAAAACCTTGGCTCAATGACCCTTAAGGATTTAGTTGATAAAAGTATGGAGCAAGAAGACCATTCGCCTGTATTGTTGAGCGCAGAAGTATAATTTCTGAACAATCGTTTTCGCTCTGGTTAAGATGATTGGTGGTAGGTTTTTAAGCTCATTCTGCCATCTTTTAATTCGGCATAGCTGAATTGATTGATCCAGTCACCAAGAGCGACCAGTTGTGTGTTGTTATGCTGTTCTGTGATGGGAAAATGAAAATGTCCACAGACAACATAATCGCAATCGGCTGCCATTTTGTCAGCGTAAGGTCGTAAGTGGGGCAGGGGGTTGTAGTGTGGCCGATCGGGATTGTTTTTAGCACTTTTATTGCTTAGCCAGATGGCAAATTTCCATACCAGATCAGGGTGAACGATTTTTGCTAATGTTTGAATAAGGCGGCAGCGCCAAAATTTACGCAACTGTCGGTAGCCAATGCCTGGATTAAGTAGATCGCCGTGGCAGATATGAATACTCTGGTTGTCCCAGCGGACCATTTGCTGTTCGGTTACAATGGAGCAATTCAGCGTTTCCGTAAAATATGGGCCGAGTAAAAAGTCGTGATTACCTTCAACGAAATAGAGTCTGGTTCCATTTTCGTTAAGCTTTCTTAGACTTTCCAGTAGGGGCATATAAGGGGTAAAAACAAGATGTTCATAACCGAGCCAGAACTCAAAGATATCACCCAATAAAAAAAGGCCATCAAGGTCTTTTTGTTGATTCAGAAATTGAAGTAACAACTGGTAATTGTTGTCCTGCGGCTGGCGCAAGTGGGCATCTGATAAGAATATTGCTTTCATGTGGGGACTATAGTCAGCTCGCAGTCTAATGTCAATTTAACAAAACGTTTATTCATGGAGTATTAATATGGAATATCCAATGATTCACATCTGCTATCGGGTTATGGATCTTCAAGCTTCAGAAAATTTTTATCGAGATGCCTTCGGTTTTGAAATTTCACGTAAGAAAGATTATCCGGAACATAAATTCACTTTAAGCTATATGACCTCTGCCGGATTGCCATTTGAGTTGGAACTGACCTACAACTATGATCCTCAGGAGCCCTATGTTATTGGGGATGGCTATTCTCACCTTGCTGTCGGGGTGGCTGACCTTGAGGCATCCCATAAAAATCATACCGATATGGGATTGAATGTTACGCCGATGAAAGGATTGCCCGGAAGTCCGCCAAAGTTTTACTTTGTGACTGACCCTGACGGCTTTAAAATTGAAGTGGTTAGAAAGCCAGCTCTATAGATGGTTTTAAAATAGCCTCGTACTTGATCGTATGGGGCTTGTATAAACAGATAATTTCTTTTATTTTTATTTCAAGTTGTGCTGCTCTAGTCCTGTATTGTTAAGATTTTTCCAGGGTTAGGTATTTTATTTTCGACACCGTCGAATAATCGTTTTTGACAGCTAGTGGGAGGCGCTATAAACATGTCTGCAGAGGATCTTTTTGAACAGGGAAATCGAGCACTGGATGATGGTGATCTGAAAGGTGCGATCCGTTTTCTGCAGCAGTCTGTTGAGTTACAGCCTGCCGCAGAAACCTACCAATTACTGGCTGAAGCTTATGTCGAGAATGGTCAATACAAACAGGCTTACAAAAATTTATCCGATGGCTTGAAAGAGGCTCCTGAAGATATAGATCTGCTGTTTACTCTTGGTGATTTATATCTGGAAGAAAATAAAAATGCAGAAGCTTTAAAAACCTATCAACAAATTATCGATCTGGATCCTGATGATGTTGATGCCTGGGTCAGTAAGGCGATGGCTTTTGTCAATATTGATGACCCGGACGCCGCCGAAGCTTGTTGCCGTAAAGCGCTTGAAATCGATTCAGACTCTGTTTTTGCTCTTAATGCACTGGGAGATATATGTCTGACACAGGAACGGGCTGGTGAGGCTTTGGAGCTGTTTGCCAGAGCGGCGGAGTTGGATCCTGATGATCCTCAACCGTTACTGAACCTCGCTGAACTTTATTACGATAAGGAAGAGCTCGAAACAGCTGAAGAGTATTGCCTGAAAGGCCTGAAGCTTGATGCCGCTTCACCTGGTGGCTTTTTAACCATGGGCTATATTTGTCTCGACCTGGATCGAATCGATGATGCCGTTGAGAACTTCAAACAATTTCTACGGCTTGAAAACGGTCAGGGCAATAAGCAACTGCGAGAAGAAGTCGCTGCTGTTATTGAAGGTCTTAGGGGGTAATATTTGTATTGCCGATTGTGATGAGATGGTATGACGATGAAAAATGAAATTCGCAACGGCTGCTTTTACATTACCGGTGCTGCAATTATGGCCCTTGGCATTGTTATGTTTCTGGCGCCAAATAATGTAACGACAGGGGGAACTGCCGGTATGGCGATCCTCCTTAGTTATTTGAGCGGTTTGACAATCGGAACATTGATGTTGGCGATCAATCTGCCAATTTTATTGTTTGGTTGGCGTATGCTTGGGCGTGCTTTTACGTTCAGATCTGTTGCTGCAATTTTTTTTAGTTCTTTTTTTGTCGATCTGTTTCGCGAATACTTCGCTTTAAAACCTCTTAGTCATGAAATACTCCTGGCCACCCTGTATGGTGGTATTGCTATTGGGGTAGGCATCGGCCTGATGCTGCGCGGAAATGCTTCGGCTGGTGGGACCTCAACCATTGCCCGCCTTGTTGCGGCAAAAACCGATATTAAAGCGGGACAGGTTATCCTGGCCTGTGATGTCGTTATCATTATTTCTGCCGGTATAATTTTTCATGATACTGAAAGGGCTCTGTGGAGTCTGATCAGTATTTATGTGACAGCTAAATGTATTGATATGCTATTAACCGGTGCGCTGTCAGAAAAAGTTGTTCATATTACCTCTACAAAAACTGATCTCTTAGGCACTAAGATTATTGAGCAGCTTGGCCCCTACGGAACCATCGTTAATGGTACTGGTCTCGCAGCGGGAGAAAATAAACAGATGATCTTTGTGACCGTCGAAGCACGTCGTATCACTGTTTTACGCGACATAATCAGGGCTCATGATCCAGACGCCTTTATGGTTGTTATGGATGCTGCTGAAATGCTCGGTCGTGGTCATGGAGTACGGGCTTAAATTTATAGGATAAAATGTTATGGGTATTGCTGCGGACCTGATTGTTATTGTTGTCGCTGCTTTGTTAGGTGGTCTGTTAGCGCAAATGTTTCGCCAGCCCTTGGTGCTTGGTTATATTTTTGCCGGTATTTTTATTGGCCCCTTTAGCGGTGGTGCTGTAACTGACCCTCATGAAGTCGAGCAACTTGCTGAAATTGGCGTTGCGCTCCTTCTGTTTGCCCTCGGTCTCGAATTCTCTTTAAAAGAATTAAAGCCGGTCAAGTACGTCGCTCTGCTTGGTACACCCATACAGATCCTATTAACGATGGGGTACGGTTATCTGGTCGGTGGCTGGTTAGGATGGGAGCATGGACCTGCTTTATGGTTGGGGGGGATCGCCTCTCTTTCCAGTACCATGGTGATTTTAAAAACACTGATGGCCCAGGGAATGCTTGGAACTTTATCGAGCAGGGTTATGGTTGGTATTCTGATTGTTCAGGATCTGGCTGTTGTTCCTCTATTAATACTATTACCGCAATTAACTAATCCTTCCTCAGGAATGTCCCTCCTTGGGGTGGCTCTTGCTAAGTCAATTGTCTTTCTGGTCGTTATGCTTGCCCTTGGTACCAGGCTGTTACCCCGTTTACTTGCAGTCATTGCCCGCTGGAATTCGCGTGAACTCTTTTTGGTAACGGTTACAACTATTGGACTGGGTATTGGCTATGCGACCTACCTTGCCGGCTTGTCATTTGCCTTTGGTGCGTTTATTGCCGGAATGGTGCTAAGTGAATCCGATTACGGCCATCAGGCTTTAAGCGATATTATTCCATTACGCGATCTTTTCGGCCTGCTCTTTTTTACCTCTGTCGGAATGTTGCTCGACCCTGTATTCCTGGTAAATAACTGGGTGAATATTTTATTGCTAGTGGTGGCCATGGCTGTTGGTAAAGGATTGCTGATGATGGCCATTGTACGCTCCTTTGGCTATGGGAATGTCATTCCACTAGCCGTTGGTTTGACCATGTTCCAGATTGGTGAATTCTCTTTTGTCCTCGGTCAGGTTGGTTTTGCAGGGCAGTTTTTAACCAAAGAGCAATATTATTACATTCTTGCTGCTGCGATTATCAGCATGATTTTAACGCCATTGTTCTCAGGTTTGACGGCTCCTTTATACGGCATAAAAAAGAAGTTATTAAAGAAAGATACCCTGGAAACAATTAACCTGCCAGAGGAAGGGTTACATGATCACCTGGTGATTATCGGTGGTGGGGAAGTCGGGCAGTATGTTGCAAGTATCCTGAACCGAATGGCTGTTTCTTTTGTTATTATTGATCTGTCTTATCGTGCGATAGAGCAGTGCAAGAAAAAGGGATATCCCGCTATTTATGGTGATGCTGCACAGGATGTTGTTCTTGAAGCTGCCCGTCTGGAAAGTGCAAGGCAATTAATGATAACCCTTCCGGATATAACGGCATCAGAATTTATTGTTCGTTTTGCGCACCATGTTTCACCGCAATTAACAATTGTCGCCAGGGCAAAAGGGGAAGCACAAATGCAGGCACTGTATGATGATGGTGTCGGTATGGTTATCTGGCCGGAATTGGAAGCAGGGCTTGAATTTACCCGACAGGCTTTACTGAATCTTGATATCCCTGTGACCTTGGTGCAGGAATTTACCGATACAGATCGCCGTGATCGCTACCAACGTGAAGAATGCGAAAATTCAGATTTACAAACTATGCAGCAACTAAAATATGCCCGCGATATGCTCGATTTAACCTGGGAAGAAATTGGCGCCCAAGGGCTTTTGGCGGGTAATAGCATAAGAATGCTGAATATCCGCCAAGCAACTGGCTTAACAGTGGTTGGCGTGTTAAGAAATGGTCGCTTTATCGCTAATCCTGATGCTGATTTCGTTTTTGCTGCTGGAGATATTGTCGCTCTGATAGGGGCGAGGATTAAAAAGGACGAGTTGGTTAAAAAGCTTGTGCCTGTCACTTAAAATTTAATGTGGCTGGCTTGTCAATGAACAAAAAAAGGCTGCCTCGAAGGGCAGCCTTTTTTTGGAAACTTGCACAAAATGGTAGCGAAAATTATTTTTTCTTACCAGCAGCGGCACGTTTAGCAGCTTTAAGTGGGTTGACACGAACATCATCAGATTTGATGTCAACCTTCTTGTGTGTTGCAAAGTTACACAAGCCTGCAGCCCATTTAGCAGCAGGATCAGGGTAAGAGGTACAAACCTCACCAATAGATCCTGTTGCAACACGATCGCAACCTTTGCACTCTTCGACAATCACTTTGCAGCTACCGTCTTCAGCTGTACAACCATTTTTTTTCCAGAAAGTACACTCGGTACCGGGGAGAACTGTTTCGCACTGCATCTTTGTATTCCTCCTAGCCTTCTTACGCTTGGGTCAAATTCAGAACGCCTAGTAATAGCTAATTTGATTTTTTGAGTCAAATGTTTTTTGTCAGGGGGGCTTATTTTAAAGAGATCTGCCTCTGTGTCAAGACCGTTTCGTTAAAATTGTGATTTGGTTGTTATTGATTAGAGGAAGGATATCGGTCATAATTAATTTTTTAAAGTGGTTATCCTGTTCGCTCAGTTTAGAAATTAGAAGAAACAACTATGACTAAAGTAAAAAACTTGGTTCCCGGATCACCCGAGTGGGAAGCTCTTTGCTCACGATGTGGTCTTTGCTGTTATGAAAAGTATGATTATCGCGGTAAAATCTATTACACCCCCAAACCTTGTCCTCATCTGGATGTAAATAATAATCTTTGTAAAAATTATGCAGACAGGTCGCGTATGCATCCGGACTGTGCCCAATTAACACCAGATATTATCGAAGCTGGAATCCTTCCTTCGAACTGTCCGTATGTTAAGGGGTTAGAGGGGTATAATGCTCCTGTAATGCCAAATTGTTCGCCTTTTACGGATCATGAGTAAACCCGTTTGTTGAATTGGGGCTAAATATTATTGTTGACATGGGAGGTTATAACCACAATTTCAGAGGATAACGCGGTACAGAATTGATTCAGACTAGCATTGAGTCCTGCAATTTGCTGATTAATACTGGCGCCTGTTATTATGCTTTTGTGAAACTGTTTAGTAACGTTTTTCCCTTGGTAAGTCAGTTGGTAAAAAATGGATATTTGGGCTCTGTTTTCTGTGTGAATTGAAAAATCATCAATCTTAATTTTTATTTTTAAAGCGTCTTTATTGTGTTTTTCCCACGGTCCGGTCGTGACTGAGATATTACCAAAAGAGTTTAATAGATTGGTCCCAATGACCCGGCTTATATTGCTATTTAAAGGCTCCGCCCAGCGTTCCCCTTGAGGATAACTGACTTGGTTTTTGTCATTATAGAGGGCAACGTAGGGCTTGTCTAAAAATAACGCTAAATCAACTGATTCAATGGCAATGCTTGAGAAGTTTGTTGAGGTAGAAAAATGAGCCTCAGGAAGTTTCTGGCTTTCTAGCAGGTAATAATTTTGCGCTTGCGATTTCTCGCCAATTTGAATACAGCCAGCAAATAAAACCGCTATTAAAAACAATAAATATTTCATTTACTCATCATCTCCACTCATGCGGCCGCGTAATAACATCTGCGGATCACGATCCAGTTCATCGGTTAGAATTCGAATACTGCGGGCGGTGCGTTGTAATTCTTGCAGAGTTTGGCTCAGTTGGGCCAGAGTCTGTGAATCATCCGCTGTTAATTGACCCACTTGGTCCATGACTAAGGCTGCTTTGGATGAGGTCTGGTTAAATGAATCCATGCTCCTGGTTAACTGGTCAGTCAGTGGATCTATCTTGCCATTTAAATGGGTGACCATTGTTTCTGTTGTTTGTAAAGTGGCCGCAAACTGAGAAGCTAAAGGATCGATACGAGTATCAATATGGTCTAATATCTTTTCTGTTTGAGCAGATGTTTTTTTGACGGCCGTTAAGATTTCTGGCACATCTTTATTTAAAGTTTTCAGGAGCTTGTTTAGCTCTGCGGTTGATTGATCGAAATTGGTTAAGGCTTGATGAAGGTTGTCAGAATTAACCAGGTTTTCAATACCAGACATGGTTGCAATAATTTTTTCTGTTAACTCTCCCAAGGGTAGATCTTCGAATGCTTTTGTCAATTCCTCAAGGCTTGAACTTGCTGTTGGCAGCTCCGGGTACTCCCCTGGATATCCGGTCAATGTAATTGGAGTGTCTGGTAACATGTCAAAATTTATGAATAACTGCCCTGTTACCAAGCTGTCCATGAGTAGCTGAGCACGCAGACCATTGTCGACCAGAGCACGAATAGGGTCTTCGCTTTTGACGGTTGTTTTAAGAATGTCAAATAGACCTTCAGCAGATCCATCAGCGTTGATCCGTGAAGGTTGTATCTCTATGGTCACAGGTATATGAAATTCGTAATTTGAAGGGTTAACACGAACATTAATGTCTTTAACCTGACCGATCTTTACCCCTCTGAAACGGACCGGAGAACCAACGTTAAGACCTTTTACCGAACTGTCGAAGTGTAGAATGTAGTTGCGTGTTTCTGATAATAGGCCACCCGGACCGAAAAAGAGCAGTCCGGCGACTGTAAGAACAATAGCTCCAACGACAAAACTGCCGATAACTCTTGGGTCTATTCTGCGTCTATACATGGTTAAGTCCTGGTTAGCTGTTGATTCTCACCCTGATTTGCTTCCATTCGTGTGAGGAAATTTATGACTTTGGGGTCTTGTGAATGTTTTAAAAGTTCCTGAGGCTTACCTTGGGCAATCATCGTTTTAGTTTCGGGGTCCAGAAATACTGAATTATCGCCAACACTAAAAATACTGGCCAGCTCATGGGTAACTATCACAATGGTTGCATGTAAGCTGTCTCTAAGCTCTAGAATAAGATCGTCAAGCAAACGTGAACTGATGGGATCAAGTCCTGCTGAAGGTTCGTCAAAGAACAAAATATCCGGATCAAGAGCCATGGCTCTTGCCAGACCAGCTCGTTTGCGCATTCCTCCGCTGATTTCTGAAGGATAATAGTCTTCATATCCAGCCAAGCCTACCAGAGAAAGTTTGTAGCTAACTAATTCTTCGACCTGACGATTGTTTAAGCAGGTATATTCTTGCAATGGTAGCGCAACGTTTTCCGCCAGGGTCATAGAACTCCATAAGGCACCACTTTGAAACAGGACACCATTGCGACTAATAATTTGATCACGCTGTTTTGGGGGGGATGACCATAGATTGGTATTGTTGATGAATATATCACCTTTTGCAGGTTCCATAAGGCCAATCAGATGCCTAAGCAAGGTACTTTTACCGCAACCGCTGCCTCCCATGATAACGAATATTTCACCTTTACTCACGTTGAAGGTGAGATCTTTTTGGATAATCGTCTCCCCGTACGCCATAGTCAGGTTACTGACTTTTATATGAGATGTATTATCCATATTAAAACCCAAGGATCTGGCATAAAATTGTAATAATCGCATCAGCGACTATAATGAGAACAATTGACGTCACTACGGCATTTGTTGCGGCGAAACCGACAGAAGAGGCACTGCGGCCGCATTGAAGTCCACGCAGGCAACCGGCCATAGCAATAATAATCCCAAAGACTCCAGCTTTAAAAATTCCGATAACAAAGTGTTTAAGAGGAACGAACCCCTGAATTTGCTGGAAATATTGAAAAAATGAAATGTCGAGCATGGTTGAACTGACAATTGCACCACCGATGATCCCCATGAAATCAGCATAAATACATAATAGTGGCATGGTGATGCATAAGGCAATTAAACGAGGTAAAACTAAAAATTCAACAGGAGAAATGGCCATGGTCGTAAAGGCATCGATTTCTTCATTGACCTGCATGGTGCCTATTTGGGCAGCAAAAGCAGCCCCGGTACGACCAGCCATAATTATAGCTGTCATCATGGCACCCATTTCGCGAGCCATGCCAAGTCCAACCAGGTTAGCAATAAAAATTTCGGCACCAAAAAGGCGTAACTGAACCGCACCGACAAAAGCTAAAATCATTCCAACCAGGGTACTGATAAGGGTGACAATGACCAACGCCGATGGTCCGGCCGCTTCTAACTGATAAAATAAGTCAGAAGTTCGAAAGCGCGCTTTACCGCGGATAAAGGCGATTAATGCGAAAAAAATATTGCCGATAAAGTGAAGTAGATCATTCCAGTTACGATGGGCTTCAATGGTAATATTGCCAATTTTAGCCAGTACCGGCTGGCCAAGCATGGTTCGGCGATTTTCTTTGCGTTCAGGGACACTGGTCGCCAATTTGAGGAGGCTGCGGGCACCATCAGGAAGTCCCGTTTGATCAACGTTGATTTGATTGTTCTGACAATGCTGGAGGACTTTTAACAGGAAAATAACCACACTGCTGTCCCAGTGCCCTAATTTGCTGCAGTCAAAGGCCAATATTGTTAAGTGATTAGACGAAATTTGTGCCAGTAGCGCGTTGACATCGGAGCGACACGATTGAATCTGCCAATCACCACTTAGCTGGAGTAACAATCCATGCTCGCTGGTGGTTAGCTTATAATCGTCTGGGATGGTTTTTGACATAGTAAAAAACAACTCCTGAGGAAGAAGATGTTTTTAAAATATCATGTGTCTGCGAGACTATCCAGACGAATTCATTAAAATCAGCGCACAATAAAGTTTCAGTAACCCGGAATTATATGGATATGGTCATGCGCGAGGGTTTAATGATCCTTTAGTCAAGTTCAGTAACTTCTACTGGTGTGACCAGGTTGCGCCCATTTTGTTTTGACAGGTACAGGCCTTTATCAGCTGCGTTAATAAGCGCATCTTTACAGCGTTTCTTATTATCGGGGCCAAAAGAGGCTGTTCCGGCACTGACCGTGACATAAATCAGTTGCCCCTTTACCAGGGTTGCTATTCCTTCAACACAACGGCGCAAGCGGGCTGCAAATACCTTTGCTCCAGCAGGGCTGGTCTCTGGTAAAATAACGGCAAACTCTTCACCACCGTAGCGGGCGATAATGTCGGTTGGCCGAATGCTTGAAGATACTGCGCGGGCGATGTTCATTAAGACTTGATCACCAGCTTGATGGCCGTAACTATCATTGACCTTTTTAAAGTGATCAATGTCAAATAGTATCAGGGAAACGGAGGTTCTATAGCGGTTAGCTCGTGATAACTCCTGACTTAACGATTCCTGAAAAAAACGATGATTGTAGAGTCCCGTAAGGCCATCACGATACACAAGATCTTTAAGACGGGAATTCGCATCCTGAAGCTCCTTGCTCATACGTTCGGCTTTCATTTTCGCTTCTTGCATTTCAAGAACCAGTTGGGCCTGGTTCAGATTAATGCTGGACAGGTGGTCATTTGCTTCCTGTAAAATTTGTGTGTAGGGTTTGAGGTCTCCAGGTGGTAGTTCAAACGATTCAAGCATGGTTTTAGCCGCTAGGGCGATATCGTCTACCAATTCACTGACGCTTTTATTGTCAAGGTTATAGGCTGTGCTGATTTCGTCACTTACAATACGTGTATTGGTTGCAATTTCATCGCTGGTAAGCAGTTGGCTGAACCGTGCTCCATAGTGAAGAAAAGAAGCCGTTTGGGCTATATCTTCCGGTGCTGCTTTAGGGCGATGATGAAACAGGGTAGGAATAGTTATTTCATCCGGTAGTTGCCAGTGTTGCAATAATGCGTAACTGACTTGACTGTGGTCAAATTTAAATGCCTTTTGTTCTACCTCAACCAATGAATAACCAAAGATTTCACAATCATTAAAAATCCGATTGTATTCATCCGCTTTGCTCATGGCGATAATAAGGCTGCCAATATCTTGCAACAAGGCAGTAATAAACAAATCATCATTTTTTTGTTCCAGTTTTGTCGCTAACAGATCGGCAGCAACGGCACTAATGACACTGCGTTTCCAGAATAGATCAAAGTCAAAAGTCAGTTTATCTTCTTGGTTAAAAGATTCTGCAATAACAAAGGACAGGGCGATATTTTTAATAACATTTGTCCCAAGAATCGTCATCGCTCGCTGAATATTAGAAATCGGACCACCTCGAGAATAATAACCGGAATTAGCGACACGCAACATTTTGGCTGTTAGGGCAGGGTCCGCGCTGATAATGTCTGCAATATCTTTTAATGCCGATTCTTTATTCTGTACAGCATCAAGAATTTTTACCGCGACCGCCGGCGGGGAGGGTAGTTCAAGGTTATCAGTAATTAGATCGAGTATTTTTTGGTGGTTTTCTTGAGACTGCATAGTGTTTAATATCCTGTGTCTTTGCATTTAAAACATAACATTTATCTTGGCGGTAGCTTCAATTATGACAGAATTGCAGTCGTTCTGTTGCGACCATTTTCTTTGGCCATGTAAAGTCCGCGATCTGCAATTTTTATTAGTTCTGCGGGTGAAATCTTCTCATCTTTAGGCTCGTATGTCGTTGCACCGACACTAATTGTAACTCTGATAAGTTCATAGTCATATTTTAAGACGGTGTTTTCTACACACTCACGCAATCTATCCGAAAAGGCCTGTACCATTTCAAAATTTGTATTTGGCAGTATTATTGAGAACTCTTCGCCTCCGTAGCGGGCCAGGATATCCTTTGGCCTAATCATTTCTTTAATTGTTGCTGCCAGATTATTTAATACAAGATCCCCGACCGGATGACCATAGGTATCGTTAATCTTTTTAAAATGATCCAGGTCGAAAATTATCAATGATAGCGGGATCTGTTTTTGCTGTGCATGTGTGAGTGATGCTAGCAGTGATTGCTGAAAGTAACGATGGTTGTAAAGCCCGGTAAGGCCATCGGTGTAAACTAGGGTATTTAAACGTGTATTAGCATTTTTTAGCAGTTCAGTCAGATGTTCTGACTTCTCCTTTGCTTCTTTCAATTCCAAGACGAGTTGTTCGTAAGAAATATTCAGTCGTCCCAGCTCCTCATTCGCTTCTTGAAGTAATTGTGAATATGGTTTCATCCCACCATCTTCAATTTCAAATGAGTCGAGAATCTCAATGCTTTTAAGCGCAGCCTCATCTAGGAATGAGGTGATAATATGAGGCCTTAAATTAAAAAAATCTGCTATCTGATGACGAATCTCAGGAATTTTATCTGAATTTCCTGAACTCGTGTATATAGAGGCTATGCGGTCTGCAATGTATATAATCTGGGTTTTGAGCCGAAATTCTGCTGGCGCTAAAAGAGGTTCGTGGTGAAACGCAACAGGTTCGGTAAAGTGTTCTGGAAGGTTCCACTTATGAATTAAGGCACAGGCTATCTGCTGGTGATCATGGCCGAATTTCATCCGTTCCAATTGGGCCGTAGTTAATTTACCACTGTCAGCTCTTTGCAGCAGTTCGAGGTATGTATCACGATAATGCTGATAGCCAATTAAAATGCCAATATCATGCAGCAGGGCGGTAACAAATATATCGTCATCTTTAATTCCCAACAGCTGTGCTAATAAGTTTGCTGTTACCGCAGACGTTACCGAGCGGCGCCAAAAGTAATCGTAGTCAAATCCGTTTGGTTGGTTTGTTTCACGAAAATCGTTCGCAATAACAAAGGATAGAGAGATATTTTTGATCAGATTAGTTCCCAGTATGGACACGGCACGTTCGACACTGGAAATTTTATTTGCTAGCGCGTAAAAACTTGAATTGGCAATTTTGAGAATTTTAGCGGTGAGGGCAGCATCGGTTGAAATAATGTCAATTAATTCTTCCAGGCAGTCGTCATTTTTTTGCACTGCTTGAAGGATTTTGAGGGCAATGACAGGAGGAGTAGGCAGCTTTACTCCTTTTTCAATCTTTTCGCAAAGTTGATCTAAGTTTGAAAACGATTGTGTCATTGATTTCAGTCTTTCCAGAAATTTCTCTGCTCCGTAAGGGGTTGATTATAGCAAAGGGAAATACCTTAAAATGGTCACAGGGGACAGAGCACTTCCTCTGACCTGATAAGGTCGGCAAATTCTTTATGTGGGACTGCTTTGCTGAATAAGTAGCCCTGGCCAAGATCACATCCCATTTCGCGTAATAATTGATATTGTTCCTTGGTTTCGATTCCCTCTGCAATCACTTGCATATTCATACTTTTTGCCATGGCAATAATAGCTTTTACGATTGATGCATCCTGATGATTGGTAACGATGTCTCTAATAAAAAACCGGTCTACTTTAATAATGTCGATAGGAAATACTTTCAGATAAACCAATGATGAATATCCGGTTCCAAAGTCATCGACAGAAATGGACAGTCCCATATTTTTGAGCTCGTTAAGAATCTCTATAGTTTCAGAATTTTGTTCAGCAAGGACCGATTCTGTCAATTCGAGTTCCAGAAAGTCTGCAGCAATATTGCGGTCATGCAGGACTTTGGAAATTTTTTTGGGAATTTGTTGTTGCACAAATTGTTTACTGGAAATATTAATGGCGGTACTAAAGAGAGCTAACCCGAGTTCTTTGAGTGCTTGCTGATGGTGTGCCGCAGAGCGAATAACCCAGTCTGTAAAGGGTTCAATTAAACCTAACTCCTCAATGACAGGAATAAATTCTCCAGGGGAGACATTTCCCCGTTGTTCATGAGTCCAGCGGGTAAGAGCTTCTGCGCCAATGATCTTTCCATTCCCCATATTTATCTGGGGCTGAAAATAGAGCTCAAATTCTTCGTTAGCAATCGCTTTGCGCACATCATTTTCAAACTCGAGACGCTGATAAGTTTTTATATTGAGTTCTTTTTTATAGTACTGAAAACAGTTTTTGCCACGATCCTTGGCGTGGTACATGGCCAGATCAGCATTTTTAATCAGTTCCTCAGCATCACAGCCATCGAGAGGGTAAATGCTAATGCCAATACTTGAGGACACAAATATTTCATGCCCTTTGATTTTAAATACTTCTGATAGGCTGTCATTGATGCGCAAAGCAAGGCGACCAGCTTGCTCCGGGTCACTAAGGTTTGGCAACATGATGGAAAACTCATCACCACCCTGACGTGAAATATAATTTTCGGTTAAGTGCAGGGATATTTGAGCGTAAAGATCACTATCACTTATGGCGGCATTAATACGACTTCCGACACTTTTAAGCAGCAGGTCACCTATGTGATGGCCTAATGTATCGTTGATCGCTTTAAAGCGATCAATATCCAGAAACATGACTGCAACAAGTTTGGCACTATCTAGTGATGAAGATATAGCATCGGATAAAGTTTCTTTAAAAAGAGTTCTGTTGGCAAGGCCGGTCAGATGATCATAGAAAGCGAGTTCCTGGATTTTCTTTTGTTTGTCAATAACATCAAAAAATGCCTGGGTTGCACGCAACATGTATTTAACGCGGTAATTTAATAGGGTCCAGTTGATCGGTTTAGTAATAAAGTCTGTGGCGCCACTGTCATAAGCTAAATTAATGGACTCAATATCCTCTAGGCCCGTGACCATTAAGATTGGAATATGTAGGCCACCTTCACAATTACGAATGGCTCGGCAAGCGCCAAAACCATCGAGCTCAGGCATCATAACATCCATGAGTATCGCATCTGGGCGGTTATTATTAAACTGATCGACAGCTTCAATACCATTCTGAGCTTCGAGTACCCGGAAACCACCTTTTTGCAGGCTGGCACGCATCAGCATTCGCGCGGGCAAATCGTCATCAACAATAAGAACCGTATGCTCTGTGGTGTGTGAAGGCTTTATTTTATTTTCATCCATACCATCAACCATTGTTAGATTTTATTTATGAGTTTGATTTTAAACAATCTTAATAAAAAATTCCACACTTTGTTAAAAGAAATATTTGACCTGTGCAAACCATTGCCTTGGCACCTGAGATGAAATGACACCGAAATTAGCTGGATATTCTCGGTACGCAGGAGAAAAAATGTTTTCTCCTTTGATGCTGAATTCCAGATGGGATGTAGGTAGCCATCCTAACCTGATGTCGGTACGTATGTGGGCTGACGTTTCATGGATTTTACTATAGTAGTAAATTGTTGTATCAAATTCTGTAGAGTAGGGTAGATCCAGCCTGGAGTTAAAGGCAATCTGATGTTCTGGGGTTGCTTCGGTAATATTTTCAAAAAATAAATCATAAATATTATCAGGTTGATCAAAATCGATTTTAAACCAAGAATAATTTATACCAATTCGCCAAGCATTATTTGCTTGCCATACAACACTTGTTTCTAAACCGTATGAATACCCTTTGGTTTGATAATCAAATGAAGCCGGGATCAATATCATGCCGTCAGTAAATTGGATTTCTTCAATAGCTGTGCCTCTTATCTGGTTGTAATCGTTATAAAAAGCAGCAGTATCTAAAGAAATTTTAGAACTTGGTTGAAAGCGCCAACCAAGCTCATAAGCGATAAGGCGTTCACTATGTCCCTGAATATCTGGCGACAAAATAACGTAAGAAGGTACTTCGACCGGGCCGAGTTCGGTCGGAATGGTCTGGTCAGTGATTCTAACTCTGGCAGTTAACGCATTTTCTGTACGTGATGGTGTTCGAACTGCGCGTGAAACAGATGCCCAGAACGATTGGTTTGGTAGAGCTGACCAAAGAAGGCGCACTGAAGGTTGAATTTCGGAGCCTGTATAATCATTATGCTCTAACTTGGTTCCAAATGTTATACTAAGGTCTTTGGAGAGTTGCCATTCGTCCTGAATAAAGCTACTTATCAGATGATCAGTGGTACTAGCAGGATCTATCGTGTAGGTTTCTTCGTTACTGGTCGTCAGATTGTCATGGCTGTAACGATACTCACCTCCCCAGACAATTTCGTGATGAGTGTTTATCTCTCGCTGGTTATGAATTTTAACGTCAAAGGTGGTTCGGCTTTGATCAAAGTAGCCATCGTCGCGTAAAAAGCGATCAATGTAGGTGTTGAGTGTCCATGTTGAAGAGTGAGATTGTTGGTACTCAAGGTTGGCTAATAAATTTCCTCCCTGAGATCGAACCTCTTCATAAAGCAACGGAATGTTTACAACATCATAAGTTAATAATTGATTGGCCTTGATAGAAAATAGATCGCCCTGGAGAGTCAGTTTACTTTTACTGTTTGAATCCCAGTCAAGGCGAAAGCCCATTTGACGATTATGCCAATCGTCGAAACCTTCACTGTCCCCACCATCATAATGGTCAAAGTTGTCCCTTTCGAGTCTCTTGCCATAAACACGATATGACAACTTTTCGCCCGCATGACCGTAACGGATATTTTGTGCGTTTTGATCGGTAGACCCCATGCCGGTGTCCAGGTATCCACCTGCTGTATTTACTGCCGATTCTGTAATTATATTGATTATGCCATTGACTGCATTTGCTCCCCAAATGGTCGCCCCTGGTCCCCGGATGATTTCTATCCTTTCAATGTCCTGCAGGAATGTATCTTGACTGTCCCAGTAAACACCTGAATATAGCGGCGTGTAAACTGACCGACCATCGATCATAACCAATAGTTTATTGGAAAATACACCATTGAAGCCACGCGCCGAAATAGCCCATGTGTGGCCGTCAATATTAGCGACATGGAGACCTGGAACACCGCGTAGCAGATCAGGTAATGTTCGTGCGCCACTGCGGCGAATATCTTCTTTAGAGATAACATATATTGCTGACGGAACGTCTGCCATGTACTGATTTTTATGTCCTGCAGAATAAACAGTGACATTCATAAGGTTTTCCAGGCTCATTGCTTTTAGCTGATCAACTTTTTCAAAATGCTCAGCCTGGACATTAGCTGTCACGCAAGAGAAAAGTATTGTTACAGTAAAAAGTAGCAGAATGGACAGACGTTTTTTGCTTATCATATTAAACCTGTGTTCAAATGGTTAATCTTCTGTGTTTTTATAGCTTGGCTAGGTAATCTTTGACCTGAACATACTCTCGTCTAATTTGTTCTATAACTGGCATCATATTGTCGAGATTATTCTCTGTTGCCTGAATTTCCAGATCTTTAAATAAACTGGAAAGCCTTATCGCTCCCAGGTTGGCACATCCCGATTTCAGACTATGGGCGATGTTTTTTACCTTGTGGGGCTCTTTTTGTGTCAGAGCGTGGTGTAAATTGTCAATCTGTTGAGGTGTATCGTTGAGAAAAATCTCAACAATTTGAGACAGGAGGTTTTCATTCCCTTCGCCACTTAAAGAGCGGATATTCTCCAGTACCTTTTCATCAATGACTGGATTTGCATGCTGATTGTTTAAACTCTTGTGCGCTGAAGTTTCTGAGTGACTAACCGGTAGCCATTGAGCGAGTAGCTCGGTTATTTGAGCCTGGCTGAATGGCTTGCTCAAATATCCATCCATACCACTGGCGAAGCATTTTTCACGATCACCGGTCAATGCATTGGCCGTTAAGGCGATAACTGGCAAGTGGGCAGCATGACTGATTTGTTCATTACGACGAATTTCTTCAGTAGTTGAATAGCCGTCAAGTTCAGGCATTTGGCAATCCATAAAAACCAGGTCATAAGATTTTGATTCTATGGCTTTTAATGCCTCAATTCCATCGATAGCAAGGTCGACTTCACAGCCTAGTTTGGTCAAAATTCCGCGGGCAACCTGTTGGTTAATCAAGTTGTCTTCAGCAACCAGAATTTTTCCTTTAAAGCGCACCTTGTCAGGGTTTTCCTGGAATGAAGTTGTAATATGTTCTCTTGCTTGATTCGGGGTTAATTGATTCTGTAATACTTGATTCAGATCACGGCTTCTAATCGGTTTCGTGAGGTAGCAATTAATCCTGTCTGAAACGCTAGAGTCGACATCTTGACTACCAAAAGAGGGGAGCATGAAGACGATAATAAGACTTTGAAAACCCTTCGCTTTGGTAATGAGTTGTACAACTTCAAGGCCATTCATCTCAGGCATTGTACTGTCTATAAAGATCATGTCGAAAGGTTGACCTTTATCCTTGGCCTCGTAAAGTTGTATCAATGCTTCATGGCCACTCATAACTCCGGTGACAATACCTTTGTTGCTCGTCAATCGGTTTTCAAGGACTTTAAGCTGGGTCAAATTATCATCAACAATAAGAATATTTTTCTGAGTATAATCTGCAGGCAGATCAGTACTTATCTCTGTTTTGGGATTATGAGTTGAGGCCGGGAGGCTAAATGTGAATATAGATCCGCTCTGGTTGTTACTTTGGCAGGAGATTTGGCCGTTCATTAACTCAACAAGTTGTTTACTGATAGCCAATCCTAAGCCCGTACCTCCAAAGCGTCTGGTCGTTGACCCATCTGCCTGGGTAAAAGGTCTGAACAGCTTTTCCTGTTGTGTCTGTGTCAAGCCGATGCCGGTGTCCCGAACCTGAAAATGTAGATTACAGTCGTTTTGTTTTATCCTCTCACTGGTTACGCAAATATGAACTTCGCCATGATCGGTGAATTTAATTGCATTAGAGACCAAGTTGGTAAGTATTTGTCTGATTCTGCTTGGATCAAGATTGACAAAAGAGGGCACGCTCTCTTCAATATCGATAATAAGTTCAAGTTTTTTCTCATGTGCTTTTGGGGCCAGGATCTGAGCAATATCCTCAATAAGAACAGGGAGGTTAAAATCGATATATTCTATATCCATTTTTCCTGCTTCAATTTTAGAGAAATCAAGCACATCATTGATAACTGTAAGCAACGATTCTCCACTTGCTTTAATCGTTTCAATGGCTGCTCTCTGATCCTCTGTTAGGTCTGAGTCAAGTACTACTTCTGCCATGCCCAATACGCCATTCATTGGCGTACGTATCTCATGACTCATATTCGCTAAAAATTGAGATTTTGCCTCACTTGCGGTTTCAGCAGCTTCTTTGGCCTCTTTAAGTTCTGTGACGGCTTGTTTTAACTTTTGATCGCGTTCTTCGATCTGTAATAACATGTCGTTAAAGCCGTCGATTAGCACGCCGAGTTCATCATTGCTGGTTTTAATCGCTTTGGTTTGATAATTCTTGTCGGTAGCGATAACTTTTATCGTTTGAGCCAGGTGAGTTATCGGGCCGGAAATAACTGTTTGTAAACGGTTAGCTAGCAAAAAGACAAGGCCGGCCATGGTTATAAAACTGGCAATTGACAAAACCGCAAACCACATTAATCTCCGGTGGATTTCTTTTAAACTAGCGTGAATATTGATGCTGCCAACAGTGCGTTTATTGTTAATTTTTATCGCTCTGGACAGGCTGAAGCCAGACCAGGAAAAAACCGTTTTTTCTTCTTCGGGATCAACACCGAGAGTCCTTGGCTGAGGGATTTGTTCTGCGTCAGGACGGGAAAAATTATCATTAACATAGGAGGCAAAGAAATTCCCGTCACGATCTAAAATGGCGGCAGTGATAATATTTGGCTCGACCTCTAACGCTGAGAGGATTTCAGTAGCTGTTTGTGGGTCGTTGAACGTAATGGCGGCGGTGCAGTTATTTCCCAGGGCCTTCGCCAGGGTTTCAACATTTCGGACCAAAGCATTTTTAGAATTTAAATATCTTTCTACTGTGGCTATAGAAAAGCCGAGGCCCAGAATCAAGGTGCTGATGCCCATGATGATCATGATCATCTTACAGCGAATAGGAAAGTCCCGAAATGGTTTCATTCTCGAGTTCCTTTCACTATTGTTGCCAGTTGCAGCAGTTTAGAACTGCATCTAAGCCCGTTACCCTCGATAACGTCATCGCGTAGATAAAGTTGCAGGCGATTGTTATTTTTAAGTAAGGCGATGCCACCACCAGCATAATTAAAACCAGGAAAATCCGATACTGAAAGTAGCCCTAGTTGCCTGGTTTGAGGGATAATGATATCTAGATTATTTTTTTGGGCAGAACTTATATACAGAAGGTGGGCAGAATTAAAATCGCTTATATCGTTAATACTTTTGACGACAATAGGGTGGCTATTGACTTGTTCGTGCCTGACAAACTTTTCTAGCTCCGGGGCAAAGTTCGTTTTGCCAAGAATAACAATCTCAAAAGGGCTGTCCTTTGCAGCAAAGCTTTCTTCTGGCCAATATACAAAATTGGTTAAGTTATATACAAAGGCTGCTTTGACTTCATTTTCATCAAAACGCTTAAAAGCTTCTCCCGGTGAATAACAGGACAAACTTAACAAGATTGCCAGAGAGAATACTGCTATCCAGCGATATCTATTTATTTTTGATTTAAAAATGCCCATAGCAGAATGTCTTAAGATCAGGGAGTCGTAATTAATTTAGTGAGTATTGGTTTTAATATATGAAATTCGTCTTTCAACTTGTTAAGCAGCTCAGGAATCACTTCTGTTTTTTGATCCCGGCCAGCGGCTTCAAGTTCTTTGAATATTGCCGATACACGTAACGCACCGAGATTTGCACTCGCTGATTTCATGCTATGGGCCATTGCTCTAATGGCGTTGCACTCCTGTGATTCATGCGCTTTATGTAATTTTTCTAATTGTTCAGGCATGTCATTCAGGAATATTTCGACAATTTGAGATAGTAAATCCTCGTTTCCTTCTCCTGCCAAAGCTCTGATATTGTCCAGAGCGCGGTGGTTAATTACCTCAAGACCTTCAAAGTCCATAGATGCGCCTTTAACTGGTTGTTTATTCACTATTTGTGGTGGGCCAAGCCATTTTTCTAACACTGAGGTGACCTGGCTTTGCGAAAATGGCTTGGTCAGGTAATCATTCATTCCTGCGTTGAGGCACTTTTCTCGGTCACCGCTCAGTGCGTTTGCTGTTAAGGCAATAATAGGGATACCTAAATACTTTTCATGCCGACGAATTTCCATCGTTGCCTGATAGCCATCAATAACCGGCATCTGGCAGTCCATAAAAATAAGATCAAACGATCTGTCTTGCAACGATTGAATCGCTTCTTCACCGTTACCGGCCAGGCTCACGAAACAACCCAGTTTTTTAAGTATTCCTTTGGCAACTTGCTGATTAATCAAGTTATCTTCTACCAATAGAATCTCTTTTTTAAATTGAGGCAGTTCATCAAGAGCATAATTGGTAACAGAGGGCGCTTCGCGACCAGAAATTAATTCTTGAATACTGTTAAACAGGTCAATTTGGCGGATTGGCTTGGTTAAGCACTTGTTAATACCAATTTCCTTAGCTTTTTCATTGTTTTTATGCATGCTTACCGACGTCAACATCAGTATTTTTAAATCACTATACAGAGCATCTTTTCTTATAATCGTGGCGACTTCAAGGCCATCCATCTTTGGCATGTTCATGTCGAGAATTAAGAAGTCAAAGGGCTGCTGTTGCTTTTGAGCTTTATAGAGCATATCGAGGCCTGATAAGCCATCTTCTGCACTGACTGTCATAGCGCCGCAACCTGATAATTGATGCTCCAATACTGTGCGGTTGGTATTGTTGTCGTCAATGATTAACCCTTTGGTGCCTTTTAGCATGTCAATCTTATAGGCGTAGGATGGCTGATTGGCAACTTGTTGGCTTTGAATTGTGCACCAAAAAATCGAACCTTTCCCTTTTTCGCTGCGACAGTTAATTGTTCCGCCCATTAATTCGGCAAGTTGTCTACTGATGGCGAGCCCCAGGCCTGTTCCGCCAAATCTACGTGTTGTCGATTCATCCGCCTGGGTAAATGGCTGGAATAGCTTATCTATTTCATGTTGTTCCAGCCCGATTCCTGTGTCGCGAACTTCAAAACATAATTCAAACTGATTATGGGTAGATTTGGCTTTCATCGCTTTAAGGTGGACTTCCCCACGGTGAGTGAATTTGATCGCATTAGAAAGGAGATTGGTTAGAATCTGCCGGACCCGGCTAGGGTCGGCCTGAATGTTTTCAGGCAGATCTTTGTCGAGCTCTACGATTAATTCCAGGCCTTTTGCGTGGGCCCTGTGGGCAAGCATCTGAACAATGTCATCAATAAGAACTGGTAAATTGAAATTGATATTTTCAATATCCAGTTTGCCTGCTTCAATTTTTGAAAAATCAAGAATATCATTGATGATTGTCAGCAGCGATTCTCCCGAGGTTCGGATTGTTTCGAGAGCCGATCGTTGCTCATTGGTCACATCAGTATCAAGTATCAATTCTGCCATGCCAAGAACACCATTCATCGGGGTTCTGATCTCGTGACTCATGTTAGCTAAAAATTGGGATTTTGCTTCATTAGCGGATTGGGCCTCATTTGCTAGCTTGACAGCTTCATCCATAGCATGCTGTAACTGTCCGGTACGCTCTTGAACCTGATCTTCTAAAATGTCATCGCGGATTTGAATTCGTTCCAGCATATTATTAAAACCGACTGCCAGAATGCCGATCTCATCATGACTGATCTGTTTGACCCGTAAGCTGTAGTCGTTGTTTTGAGTAACACGTTGCATTGTGTCAATCAATAATTGTACCGGTTTTGTCAAAGCACCTTGAAGCCAGCCAACCAGGATAATGGCGATAATCATACCACCAAGAATACTGATAAAAATTATTCCGCCAATCTCCAGCATTGCCAATTTGAAGATTTTGGTACTGGCTTGTAGAAAAAGAGTTCCTATGGTTTCGTCATCCAGGATGATCGGTTCAACGACATCGAGCTTGTCGCCCATGAGTGGATCTAGAAGTTTTAACCCCAATTTTTTCCAGCCGGCCAGGTCTTCATAAGTTAGGTGGCCGGGTCTTTCATAGCTGGCAAGAAGTTGACCGTTTTTACGAAAAATGGATGCTTTGACAACATTATTTTTTCTTTCAAGGGATTGAAGTGTGGTTTCTAACGTCTGAACATCCTCAAATAAGAGCGCCGCAGTGGAGTTATCTGCGATAATGGTCGATAGAGAATTGATATCTTTGTTTAGATTGTCTCGATATAAACCCCATAGATTTGCAAATACAAACGCAAAAGTTGACAGCATGACAAAGAAACAAATGCTGATGACAATAAAGTATAATTTTCCGCGTACGGTTTTTAGTAGCAGAAGCTTTTTCATGGCCGTTTTCCTATGGTTTTTATGGCCAGCTTCAGCAACTGGGAGTTAAACAAAATATTATTATTGATTGCGATCTGTTGGTTAATAATAAAGCGCAAACGGCCGCGAACAGAAATCAATTGAATGATCCCGCCATGTTCGGCAAAATTTTCACTATCATTCACTGTGACAACAGCTTTGCTTGCTACGGACGCCAGTGCCTTGCTAACAGTATCTTTTTTTTCTGATCCGATATAGAGCAGATGGCAATCGTTGATCTCTGATACAGATTTAAAGTGAATTATTTTAATGGTGTGGTTTTGAACTTTTCGCCCTGTAAGCGACTGCAATGCGCCTGAAAGGTTGTCCGCACCGACGATACCAATAACCAACTCCTTGTCTGGACTTGAGAATGATTCCTCTGGCCAGGTAATGAACTTGGTAAAGTTATATATGAATGCAGCTTTCACCTGATTTTCATCAGGCGTATCGCTACCCCACGCTGGTGTCAGCGTAAAGACAAACAATAAGCAGCATATGAAAAAATGTCTTATCATAACCATCTTACAGTTAAGGTTTGAGAAGATTAATAACTATAGCTCAGTTGACCATAAATACTGCGCCCTATTTCTGTTGGTGGAGTAAAGTATTCACTGACAAACTCGAGGTGGTCAGGATCGGTGAGGTTTTGCCCCGCTAATTTAAATTCTAATTTGTCTGTTATTGCCCAAATGATATTGGCATCCAGAGCGAAGTAGGCATCAATTTTTGAGTTGACGTTTTGGCTTGAATACTCAATCTCATCTATGTAGCGACCGAACAAATTCAAAGTGACATCTTTGGGTAAGGTAATGCTTGTGTTTAATGATACTTGGTGTTTGGGACTAGAATACGAAAGGACTTCAGCATTATTAAGGAAAAGATCATTCTCAGGGCTATCAGTCTTCATCTCAACTTCTATAAAAGTATAATTTAATTGGGTTTCAAGCCATTCCACGGGAGTGTATTGTAGTGATACTTCAACACCGTGGCTCGTTCCTTTGGCTCCGTTGGTTACTTGTGCTCCTGACGCTGAATAAAGATATTCTCTTACATCTTTATAACGACTGTAAAACAGTGCAACATCAGCAGAAAAACGATTATCCTTGGCATAGCGATACCCTGCTTCATAGGAAACAACTTTTTCTGAATCGAGATTTTCGGCACCGACCATATAGGCTGTAGCTACAGTGGTATAGGTTGGTGGTAATGGGGTTTTGGACATAATGACAGTAATATCATTTTCAAATCTGGAAGGAGTTCTGACTGCACGTGATACGGCGGTCCATAGGCTTTGATTATGACTGGCTTTCCATAGCAAGCGAGCGCTGGGCTGAACTTCAAAATTGGTAAATTCATTATGCTCAAATTTGGACCCTAGAGACAAGATGACCTTATCTTTAACAATAGAAATATCATCCTGCATGAAAAAGCTATAAGTCCTCATGGTTTGTTTGGCTGGATCCATGACAACCAGATCGCTGCTACGGTATTCATCTCTAACCAGGCGGTAGCCAAAACCCCATACAATATCGTTGCTATTCGAGAAATTAAAGCGGTGCTGAAAATCGATATCTAATGTTTTATAGGTTTGTTTGGCAAAAACTTCGTTACGCTCAGTAAAGTCGTAATAGCTTTGGAGTGTCCAGCTGTTTTCGTTATTGTTCTTATGTTGCCAACGACCGAGTAAATTGTAACCACGAACTTTTGCCTTATCGTCCTTTAACGCCGGGATAATACTTGTTTCTGTATAGTAGGGATAAACTTTTTGGTGCTCATCTCCTGAATATATATCGCCCTGCAAGGTCCAGTTATTTTCAAGGTTGGCATCACCGTCAAATCTGAATCCACCGTTGAGCATATCCCAATCGTCTGATGCATTATTTTCTGCCGCCAGGACAGAATGAGTATAGCTATAAATTGCTGAATCCGCGGGATATGAATCTGCATTAAATTTGTAACTATCTCTCTGGTGATATTCGAAATAAGCTTTCCCATAAGTGTTTTCGGCTAATTGAGAACCGTACCGTATTGAACCAAAGCGCTGTTCAAAGTTGCCCCCTCCACTTTGGGCATAGAGTCCAATTGAGTCTGATGCGGATTTAGTAATAATGTTAATAATGCCATTAACCGCGTTTGCTCCCCAGAGGGTGGCGCCTGGTCCACGAATTATTTCAATCCGGTCAATCTCCTTAAGCATGACTGTTTGCATATCCCAATAGACGCCAGAGAACGAAGGGGTGTAGACGGTACGACCATCAATCTGAACCAAAAGCTCGGAAGAAAATGCACCGGCAAAACCACGCGCAGTAACCGCCCATTTACTTGCGCTGATTCGTGCGACTTGAAGACCAGGCACCGTGCGTAATAACTCAGGCAGGGACGTCGCTGAGGAATTTTTTATATCGTTAGAATCTATGACATATACTGCAGCGGCGACATCGGCCAAATTCTGTTCTTTACGCCCCGCTGAGGTGATTTGCATTTCCATCAATGAACTGAGGTCCAAATCAAATACATCGCTCTGTTCGGCCGCAAAAGTTGTATGAGAGACAAAGAAAAGAGCTATAAGGGCCCACAGATTTAGTTGTAAAATAGTTCTCATTATTTTCACCGTCGTTAAGTTATGTATGTTTAATTTATTTAATGGTTGAATGTTGATAGAGATACATTATTTTGACAATTATACATAAGGATGTATTAATGTAAATATTATAATGTCACCCCGCATTAATATCGTTAATAAATCAATATATGTTGTAAGTAAGGATGCAGAGGATTTATAGGCAGGAAATAGCTCAGATTAAATGCTGTTTAGATATGGGTAAGATACTAAGCGTATTCTGGTTGGCGAATACTATAGTCTTTGACCGGTCGAGAGGAAAGGTATTCAAAGGGTTAAAGGAGCCCGCGGCGACGTTTTTCCATTTGGATCAATTGTTTTCGGGAAGGAATTTGGCGGAGGGTTTGAGCTAACTGGATGAATAGTGCTTGGGGCAATTTGGGCAGCCAGAGAGTGAACCATATTTCAGGTGTTTTATTGTTTTTTAAAATAGTTAGTCTGATATTCGGACGTTGGTTCCAGCGCTCGTGACGGGCAATCATTGAAATGGTTTCTGCGCGTGCTGCTCCGCCACGTAAAAATTGAAATACTGCCGCCTCTTTCAAGTGTGGATTAGACAGACAGATATCAACCAGTTGAGTTGTTCCTTCTTTGAGTAACGCTGAAACAATGGCTGTTGTTCCCCGGCGTGCCAGGGTAATCTTTTGTCCTAGTGGGGCTGTTGGTATGCGTTGTAATATAATCCGTTCTGCAGCCAACTTTAAATCTGTAGAGGCACCGGGCAGTAAACAGGTATCAAGGAGCTCAAAGATTCTAAGACAGGGTAATATTTTGCGGATGATATGACTATCGGTGCCGGGATTGCGAACTATCCCTATAAGGATAGAATGATTATGGAATTGTTCACTTTTCTTGTAGATGTGAGTCAGTAGTTCCGTTGACAAGTCCTGTCGCTTAAGAAGAATTAACAGGTGCTGCTCGTTAAGGGATCTGTTTTTGAGCAGTGCTGTTAATATGTCTTCATCCCTGTCATGAAGCAGAGTATAAAGACCTTCACCTGTTGCAGTCAGGGCGTCTTGGATACGCTTCCAATTTGTTGTGTCTGATGTTGTCATGCCACTCTCTAAAGAATCTATCTGATTGGAGGAGAGGTCATAAGTTAGTTTTCATCCAGAAACGGCCCTTTTCCGCCGTGGCTGCGTCAATCTGCGGGCTTGCTTGTGCGACGTAAAGTACTACGTCTTAAGCGCAAGCCTCTGATTTCCTTGCCACAACGAAACATTGCTCGTTTCCAATCTGAAAACTTAAAAGTTTAAATTTAGAGTTTCCGGATAGAAACTAGTTAACTCTCTATTTTTATAATTGATCTTTTCGTCTATTTCAATGGCTCGGAAATAGGGCGCTGATTCATGATGAAACTAGACAGGGAGGGGCGGTCTTGTGTAGAGTATGTGTCCTTCTATATTGATGACCCTCGCGGTTTTTAATAATGAATGTGGATATAAACAACGTGGTTTATTTAGAAAGGTCGGTTGTTGAGTCCTGTAAGACAATCTGGATAAACAGCCGACAAAACTTTTGACAGGATAACTTAATGACAAAATTTGCAGAACAACCATTGCTGATTTTTGATGGGGCTTGTGGCACTAACCTACAGCTTATGAATATTACCGATGCTGATTGGGCTGGGTGCGAAGGATGTAACGAAATCCTTAATATTGCTGCTCCTCAACATATTCTTGCCTTGCATCAGCAGATGCTCGATGCCGGTGCAATGGTTGTTGAAACAAATACTTTTGGTGCTTCAAGTGTCGTTTTGGCGGAATATGATTTAGAAGCAAAAGTTCGTGAAATTAATACCCAGGCGGTCCAGATTGCCCGTCAGGCCATTGGTGACCGCGCTAATAAATATGTTGCAGGCTCTGTCGGCCCAGGAACAAAGCTCCCTTCGCTTGGTCATATTCCGGTTGCTGATTTAGCTGCCTCCACTGCAGTTCAGGTGGAGTCGTTGTTAGATGCTGGAGTTGACTGTTTAATTGTTGAAACATGCCAGGATTTGTTGCAAACCAAGACAGCATTGGTGACAGTTTTTGAAAAACTGGCTGTTAGTGGTATGGCTCTGCCAGTCATGGCTTCTGTGACGATTGAGCAACAAGGGACGATGCTGGTCGGTTCAGATATCTCTGCTGTTGTTGCAACTTTAGAACCTTTTCCGCTTTTTTCTCTTGGCCTTAATTGTGCTACCGGTCCTCAGGATATGCTGTCTCATGTGAACTACTTAAGTCAACATTGGCCACAGCGTATTTCTGTTATTCCTAATCAGGGGCTGCCTGAAGTTGTTAATGGTGAAACCTGTTACCCGTTATCGCCAGATGATTACGCTGAGCAGATGTATCGCTTTATTACTGAACTAGGTGTCAGTATCGTTGGCGGTTGTTGTGGTACCAGTCCTGCCCATATTGCCGCTCTGGTCAAGCGCTTAGAGGGTGCGACTCCAAAAGTTCGGGAGGTTTCATTATGAAAGCATCAGTAGCCAGTTTATACCAAGCTGTCGAATTAAATCAGGATATTCCGCCATTACTTATTGGTGAGCGTTGCAATCCGAATGGGTCCAAAGCGTTTCGTGAAGCATTGCTTGCCGAAGATTGGGATGCTTGTCTTAAAATTGCCTTGGATCAGGAAGGTCGTGGCGCCCAGGTTATCGATTTGTGTGTTGCTTATGCAGGTCGTGATGAACTGGCTGATATGATTAAGTTGGCCCAATTGTACGCCGGGTCATGTAAGGCTCCACTGATGTTTGACTCAACCAGTCCTGAAACACTGGAAGCCGTGCTTCCTCTCTATCCAGGACGGGCTATCATCAATTCCATCAATCTTGAAGATGGTGGAGCTAATCTGGAGCGAATCTGTAAACTGGCCAAAAAATATGGTGCTGCGGTTGTTGCACTGACCATCAGTCTGGAAGGGATGGCGCTGACCTGCGATAAAAAGGTTGAGGTCGCCAAGCAAATTTACGATCTGGCTGTCCACACCTACGGTCTACGTCCTCAAGATTTACTCTTTGACCTGCTGACCTTTACCGTCGGTTCCGGTGACGAAAGTATGCGCAATGCCGCGATTGAAACCCTGGAAGCGATTAAACAGGTTAAAGAGGAATTACCTGGTGTTGGCTTTACACTGGGGGTCAGTAATATCAGTTTTGGTTTGCGTCCGGCTGCGCGGAAAGTCCTCAATTCTGTTTTTCTTCATCAGGCCGTTCAAGCTGGTCTGAATACCGCTATTGTTGATGCTGCCAAGGTATTACCTTACGCTTCTATCAGTGAAGAAGACCGTCAGGTGTGTATGGATCTTCTCTATAATAGTGATGCTGATGCATTAATGCGCTTTATCGATCATTTCGAGCAGGCTGTTGATAGTGACGACGATAGCCAGGGCGAAGAATTGCGTCTTGAAGAAGCATTGCGGCAAAAAGTTCTGAAAGGTGACAAGGAAGGGCTAGATGATTTACTGACCAGTTTGCGTGGCCGCTGGCAGCCGCTGGACATTATTAATAATCTTCTGGTACCTGCCATGCGCGAAGTTGGTGAACTTTTTGGTCGTGGCGAACTGTTGCTTCCGTTTGTGCTTCAGTCTGCTGAAGTTATGAAGCAGAGTGTTTCGCTGTTGGAACCTTTTATGGAAAAGCTTTCTGATGAAGGGCGTACTTCTGTATTGCTGGCAACTGTAGCTGGCGATGTTCACGACATCGGTAAAAACCTGGTCGATATTATTTTGAGCAACAATGGTTATAAGGTTTACAATATTGGTATTAAAGTTCCAGCTGAGGAAATCATAGCTAAAGCTAAAGAACTGAATGTCGACGTCGTTGGTCTTTCCGGGTTGTTGGTTAAATCAGCTTTACTGATGAAAGATAACCTGAGTCAATTTGAAGGGGCCGGCTTAACCCAACCTGTACTCCTTGGTGGTGCGGCCTTAACCCGTAAATTTGTTGCTCAGGATTGTGTTCCAAATTACTCGAAACCTGTAGTTTACTGTGCTGACGCTTTCGCTGGCCTTAAAGCCATCCGTGATTTTGAGGCAGGGCAACTTATTTCTACCGATTGGCAGGAAACGACAGTCGCCAGCAATCGCCCCGGACCTCAGCAAGAAGTTCTTGATCGTTCCCAGGCCCCGCCAGCGGTTCCCTTTGTTGGCCGACGTATTGTCACCGATGTTTCTGTGGCTAAACTGTTTGAGTATCTAAACGAGCCAGCTTTGTTCCGTGGCCGGTGGGGATATCGTCGCGGCAAGATGGCCAAAGAAGAATATGAAGAATTGTACCAGAATACGGTCTTACCTCTTTATCAACGCCTAAAAGGCCAGGCGATAGATGAAGGTTGGTTAACTCCAAAAGTTGCCTACGGTTACTTTAATTGTTTCAGCCGTAAAGATGAACTCGTCATTCAGAGTGATGAAGGTGATAAGGTTTTTGCCTTTCCTCGTCAGGCAAATGCACCAGGATTATGTATTTCTGATTATTTCCGTAGTCAGGAAGAGGGTGGGGATATTGCCGGATTTTTCGTTGTTACAATAGGTGATGCTCTGGCTGAAAGAACGAAACAATTGTATGAAGAAAACAGTTATCATGATTATCTGATGCTTCATGGTTTAGGTGTCGAATTAACCGATGCTTTGGCTGAATACTGGCATGAACAGATGCGGGTTGAGATGGGGATTCAAGAGGGTACAGTCGATATGGCTGCTTATGTGGCCCAAGGGTATCAGGGCTCTCGTTTCGGGTTTGGCTACCCGTCATGCCCTGATTTAGGTGCCCATGTGCCATTGTTTGAACTTTTGAAAGCGGAAGAAATTGGTGTCGGATTGACGGAATCATTTGAAATGGTACCAGAAATGAGTACTTCTGCCATTGTTGCACATCATCCACAGGCTAAATATTTTGCCGTTTAACTTTTTGTTGTGGTGATGTCTTTCTCGTAAGAATAAAATTCGGGAGGTTTTATGCGCTATATTTGTACTTGTTGTGGTTATGTGTACGATCCGGAAAAGGGTGATGAAATGAATCAGGTTGCTCCTGGTGTTGATTTTGATGATCTGCCAGGTAGTTGGGTCTGCCCCCTTTGTTATGCTGATCGGGATAAGTTTGATCCCCTTGATTAATAGAAAAAGCCCCTCTTCGCGAGGGGCTTTTTCATTATCAGCATTCCAAATACGAGATTTTACATTAGACCTTAAAGAATTCCTGAAAGATATTCTTTAAGGTCAGTTCGAATCGGCATAAAATAAATATTGTTATTGTGCTTGCGCGCAAATTCGACGGCCTGGCGTGCAAATTCTCGATTCCATTCCATCGAAGGAACAAAGTCTGGTGGAAAGACTGCGTTGTTTTTATTTTCCCAGTAATTTTGACTGTTTTCTGTGAGTACTGGGGAGACGCCCCAAAAAATATTCACATCTGGCAATAAGCCCTGGTAAATATCCATCAGACGGATATCAAAAAAAGGCTGCGTAAAGAACGCATCTGCACCGGCGTCGCGTTTGGCTTTAACATAATCGATCTCTTCTTTGATACTGCTTCTGTATTGATCAAGACCCGCATATAATTTAACCCCGGGTAGTTCTCGTTTTAGGCGACGAATCATCTCCAGGCAGCTGGTGCGGTAGCTCTTGTGGCTCATGTCTTGTGGTGGATCACCAGTTATAACCAGAATTGCTTCAATTGGTGCTTGTTGAAGGTTCTCAAGAATCGGTAACGGCGCATCAGGATCAAAATCGATAGCGCGTAAATGAGGAATTGTCTTTGGGAAAAATTCTCCAGCAATTTGGCACCCATCCCAACTTCTGATGTTGAAGCGTAGAATATCTGGAATATTAATCATTTCTACTTGTGGAAAGTTGGTTTGAACGAGCTGAAGTTCTTCTTTTAATGCTGTTTCAGAGCGTGGAACGAGTTCAATTGATACTTGCATCATAGGGCTGGGTTTCTTCCTTTAGTTTTTTACGCTTCAGTGACAATCTGGCCACTAAAGATATAGATGTCGGAATCCGGGCTACACCAGGCGTCTTTTGGTAAGCCCGCCTTGCTGCAGGTTTGTTCGAGGAACGTGTTACGATCCCAGCCGTGTTCGACTGCTACCTGAGGAAGCAGGACTCCACGGCGAAAATTTTGTTCAATATAGATACCGTGACGACCGATTTCAATAATAGTTGTGTCCTCTATTTTTTCCAGAGGTGACAGAACGGTAATTTCTAGATTGAAATTGTCAAGGTCATCTGGTGTCATGGCTGGAAAGCGTGGATCCTGAGTAGCTGACGCTATCGCCATGCTTTCAACATCTTTAAACAACGGCTCACGACCTTGAAAATTTCCAATACAACCACGTAGTTGGCCGTCTTTTTTAATCGTTACAAAACAACCGGATCTTTTATTTAGGGCCTTTTCTTCACGTGGTTCACAGTGGTATGGTTTATTTTCGACACAATGTTGAATAGCAGTTCTTGCTATGGCAAGGAGAACCTTACCATCGTTTTCGGTTAACATTTCTGCTCCATAGGTTATGTTTTATCGGTAAGAACAGGATAAATCGAACTCTTCAGTTATAGTTGGTGGTAAATCTCCATGCAATACATTTCAATAAAAAATATTCTTTACCTTACTTTAGCATAAATAGCTGAGGTCTTTATGAAATATAAATGGTTCTTATTCATTGCTCTGTGTCTACTGTTTAGTGGGTGTGCTGTTAATCCTGTGACGGGAAAAAAAGAGCTGGCCCTTATGCAAGTCAGCACCGAACAGGAAGTTGCTCTCGGCAGTAAATCGTATGCGCAAGCGCTGCAGCAAATGGGCGGTATTTATCCAGATCAACAGCTTAACGACTACATTGACCGTGTTGGACAGCGGCTGGCACTAAAAAGTCATCGGCCTGAATTGAAGTATCAATTTAAGGTTGTCAACGATTCCAGCCCTAATGCCTTTGCACTACCAGGCGGTTTCATTGCGATTACTCGCGGACTACTGCTTAATCTTGAAAATGAGGCACAATTAGCAGCTGTTTTAGGCCATGAAATAGGCCATGTCACAGCACGCCATAGTGTTCAGGAGATGCAACGCTCCAAACTATTGAGTGGAACTGTCAGCTTGATTGGCGCGTTGACCGGCGAGACGGAATACGGACCTTTGTTGACCCAGGCGAGCAGTATCACCGCTAACTTGTTAAGTAAAAAATATAGTCGTGAACAGGAATTTGAAGCGGATCGCTTGGGAATTAACTATATGGCTCATTCCAATTATGCCGTTGGTGGTGCTGTTCAGTTGCAGCAGGTTTTTGTTGATAAATTATCTTCTGGTCAGAATAATGATTTTATTAGCGGGTTATTCAGTACTCATCCTGTTTCAGCAGCAAGACTGGCAGAAAATCAAAGAATTGTACGGGAACAATACACCGCTTATAACAGTCGCATGGGACTCATCCACGGCGACTATGTGCAACATATTGCATCATTGATAAAGACTAAAGCGGCATATCGTTCGTATGATCAGGGTAAAGAGCTTGAGGCTCAGGGAAAATATGACCAGGCGGTAGCCTCTTATCACAAGGCTGTTCAACTTGCTCCGGATCATGGATTTTTATTAACCTCCCTGGGAATGGCCTATCTCCGCAATGAAGATATTGTTCCTGCACGGCGCTATTTTTTAAAAGCTATACAGCTAGATAATGATTATTTTCAATCTCACCTTGGTCTTGGTTATATTTATCTGCAAAAAAAACGCTATGCTGATGCAACTAGTCAGTTAGAAGCATCGTTAGCTCTTTACCCAACCCTCCAGGGGACTTTTTTGCTCGGTGAGGCCGAGGCGGGTCAAGGTCATGTCGCAAAAGCCCGTCAGTTGTATCAGGCTGTTTATAGCGCAGATAGTGGCAGTCAGCTTGGTCAGGCTGCTGCTGAACGTTTGAAAGCGCTATAATTATGACTACAGTTTTGCAATGGCCTCTTGAAGAAGGTGAGTCGATTGTTTGGCAAGGCCGACCAGCTCCCAGATGTTATGTGTTCAGGCATTGGCTACAGGCTTTGTTCGGTACGTTGATATTTTTGGCGAGTAGCTTCTGGCTAATGGTTGGTTACCACCTGGTTGTTCAGGACAACCTTAGTCGTTGGTTGCTGGCGATTCCCGGCGTGTTAATTTTGGTTTCTTTTCTGATTGGACCTGGTCAGATTATGTGGGCCAGAATTCGTTGGGAGAATATCTTTTATGCCCTTACTGAGCAACACCTTCTGGTCATTCAACATCGTGATCGCCAGAGAGTTCAACGCTATTTATTAAAAAATTTAATATGTTGTAAAAAAAGAAAATATGGCAAAAATCAAGTCAGTTATCGACTGAGTTTTAACGACCAGAGAGTCGTTATTGTCGAATGTCTCGAACATTCCGATCTTTTCTCAGGGCATTTGCCTGACATTGACGATCCCGTTACTGGGGAATCTGTTTGACTTGCCTGTCTGTGAGTCGTTATGATGCGCCTCCACGATGATTTTCCTCTTTGAGATTTGACCTATAGCTTAAAACGGAAGAATTAATGACAAAAGCGTTTTATCTTGAAACTTTTGGCTGCCAGATGAATGTAGTTGATTCTGAGCAGATAGCAGTATTGTTAAATGGTCTCGGTTATGAACAGGTTGATGCCGCCGAAAAGGCCGATCTTGTCCTTCTGAATACATGTTCCGTGCGGGATAAGGCAGAGCGTAAAGTGTATGGTCACCTCGGGCGTTTTAAGCCGATTAAAGATCAGCGTCCGGAGTTAATTATTGCTGTTGGTGGTTGCGTTGCTCAGCAAGAAGGGGAGCGCATGCTGGAAAAGGTCCCCTATCTCGATATCGTTTTTGGCACGCACAATATTCATAAACTCCCGGAACTCGTTCAGCAGGTTGAGGAAGGCCGGCAGCGCGGTAGTGAAACCCATTTCTTTGATCGGGAAACTCGTCTTAATTTGTTCCCTGAACGGTCGCAAAAAGAAGGTGTCACCCGTTTTGTAACCATTATGCAAGGGTGCGACAATTTCTGCTCCTATTGCATCGTGCCTCATGTTCGTGGTCGTGAAATCAGTCGTCCCAGTGCTGATGTTATCGGTGAGATTAAAGGTCTTGTCGAGCAGGGCGTGAAGGAAGTGACGTTACTCGGGCAGAACGTTAATTCGTATGGTATTCATGACGAAAACGAAGTTTCTTTTGCTGAGCTGTTGTATCAGGTCAACGCGATAGAAGGTCTCGAGCGATTACGCTTTGCGACGTCTCATCCTAAAGACCTGACCGATGAACTGATCAATTGTTTCGCCAGTCTGGATAAGCTGTGTAAGCATATGCATCTTCCTGTTCAGTGTGGTTCCGATCATATTCTCGACTTGATGAATCGTCACTATACTGCGGCTGATTATTTACGCCAGGTAGATAAATTAAAGACGGTGTGTCCCGATATTCGTTTTACCAGTGATATCATTGTCGGTTTTCCAAGGGAGAAGGAAGAGGATTTTCTTGCTACCCTCGAGATGGTGAAAAAAGTACGCTATGTTGATGCTTACACTTTTCTGTATTCTCCACGGATAGAAACAGCTGCCGCAAGTATGGAAAGAACGTCAACCCCTGAAGAAATTCAGGAACGATTTGAACGCCTTGTTGCTCTTCAGCAGGAGATAAGTGCTGAAATTTGGGCTTCCGATGTCGGTCAGGTGCAAGATGTTCTGGTCGAAGGTGAAAGTAAACAAGGGGAAGGACAGATGTTTGGCCGCACCACCTGGAACCGCATTGTTAACTTTCCGGGCAGTGTTGATCTGGTTGGAAAAGTCGTACCGGTTAAAATCATTAATTCCTTCCGAAACTCACACCTTGGTGAGCTAGTGGATGAGGCTTAAGGAGAAATAAATAATGATCGATTTACATACCCATACTTTTTTTAGTGATGGTGAGCTCGTTCCTGCCGAGTTGGTTCGTCGTGCAGCGCACGCTGGTTATGAGGCTTTGGCTATTACTGATCATGCGGATCAGACCAACACCGCCTTTTTGCTCTCCAGCATAGTCAATGTCGTTGATGAGCTTGGTGAAGCCAATAATATGAAGGTGCTCGCAGGTGTTGAGTTAACCCATGTACCGCCTAAGAATATTGCTGCAGTGGCTCAGTTGGCGCGTGATAATGGCGCTGAAATTGTCGTTGTTCATGGTGAAACCATTGTCGAGCCGGTTATTCCTGGCACGAATAAGGCTGCGCTTGAGGCTGGTGTCGATGTCCTTGCTCACCCCGGACTGATTACCCCTGAAGAAGTTCAGCTAGCTGCAAAAAATGGCGTCTGCCTTGAGATCACGACACGTAAGGGCCATTCATTAACCAACGGGCATGTGGTTAAACTCGCTCTTCAGTACGGTGCTAAGTTGGTTATTAATAATGATGCTCATGCTCCAGGCGATTTAGTTTCTGCTGATATGGCACGCCAGATAGCCCTTGGTGCTGGAATGACAGAAGAACAGTATCAGCAGGCTTGCCAAAATTCCGCAGATCTCGTTGCTAAAGCTAAGGGGTGCTAAATCATGGATGCAGATAAATTTGAGTTTTTACAAACCTTGGTCGAAACTGCTAGCCCGTCTGGTTATGAACAGCCTGCACAAAGGGTTATTAAGAGTCAGCTAGAATCGGTTGCAGACGAGTTACGTACCGATGTTATGGGCAATCTTATTGCACGTTTAGCTGGAACCGGTGGTCCACGGGTCATGTTGGCCGGTCATTGTGATGAAATTGGCTTTATGGTTCGTTATATTGACGACCGTGGGTTTATTTATTTTGGTGCCATTGGTGGTGTCGATCCCCATTTATCGCCAGGCCAACGTATTTCGATTCATGCAAAAAATGGTGTTGTTTCTGGAGTAATCGGAAAGAAAGCCATCCATTTAATTGAGCCAAAAGATCGTGATTCAGTCATTAAGCTTGATAAGCAGTTTATTGATATTGGAGTCAGTACCCGCGAGGAAGCTGAGGAGCTGATCAATATCGGTGATCCGGTGACTTTTTCTATTGGTGTACAAGCGTTGCAGGGTGACCGTATGACCTCACGCGCTTTTGATGACAAAGCAGGTGCCTTTGTTGTTACCGAAGTATTTAAAGAGATACAACGTGGCTCGAAGGTGGCTGCTGATTTGTATAGTGTTTCAACTGTACAGGAGGAAATTGGTCTTCGGGGAGCTACGACAAGCAGCTATGGGATTAAACCTGATGTTGGTATTGTAGTTGAGGTCACCCATGCTACCGATTACCCTGATGTCGATCCGTCCAATATCGGTCGGGTTGAGATTGGTAAAGGGCCAGTTGTCCCACGTGGTGCAAATATAAACCCGGTGCTTTTTGAGCTGATCACAGAAACGGCTAAAAAGCATGATATCCCTTATCAGGTTATCGGGGTTCCACGCGGTGCTGGTAATGACGCTAATGTTATGCAACTCTCGCGTGATGGTGTTGCCACTGGTCTGGTTACAATTCCACTGCGTTATATGCACACACCGGTCGAAACTTTAGCATTAAGTGACTTAGAAAATGCGATTAAGCTTATTACCGAAGTGATTCGCGCCATCACAAAAGATACATCATTTATTCCATCCTGAACAAAAACAGCCCGGGTTACATTTAACCCGGGCTGTTTTGTCACTACATGTAATTTCAAAAAATCTAAATCGCAACTATTTAAAATTTTATGTTCGGAAAGATGCAATTTTTTGCCAGATCAAGGAAGTCAAGCCTTCGCGCGGAGGCGTAGTACTTTACGCCGCACAAGCGAATGTGAAGATTGACGCCGAGCTGGTGAAAAAGTGCGCTTCCCTGATGGAAATTAGCTGTTTCTGCCTCGCTTATTCCGCGGACTCCGCTTACCACCAAATGGTTTTTTATCATAAGGTGATTTACTCCGCGGATCGCTTTTGCCACCTTTAGGTTTGCGTGGAGCGCGACTTTTGCGCACGCTGGAGTTATCGCCACCGTACGGGGTAAGTTGTAATTGCTCATCGCAAACATAGATCTTTTTTAATTTATGGAGTGTTTCCTGATCAAGGCCCTGTGGCAGATCAATTAAACTGAAATCATCACAAATTCCGATTCGACCAATTGAGCGGCTGTCAATTTTACCTTCGTTACTTAAGGCTCCAACAATATTTCCTGGTTGTACACCATGAACTTTGCCGACCTCAATACGATAGGTTTGCATGGCACTGTCAGAGGTGCTTCTACGCCCTTTGCTTCTATCACGGTCGCGTTCACGCGTTGGGGCAGGGAGCTCTTCTTTTAAATCTTCAACCTGAAGAGGACGCTCTTTTTGCAACAGGTAAGCGAGGGCCGCAGCAGTACGGCGATGGCCAACTTCGTATTCTGACTGAAAGTCATCGATTAGCTCTTCAAAAAATTCCAGTTCTTCCGACTCAAGAGTCAAAGAAATCTGTTCTTTAAAGGCGTCAATACGCTTATTGGTGATATCTTTTCTGCTTGGCAGAGCCATTGCCTTAATAGGCTGTCTGGTCGCTCTTTCTATACTTGAAAGCATGCGCTTTTCGCGAGGAGCAACAAATAAAATTGCTTTACCTTCTCGACCCGCACGGCCAGTTCGACCAATCCGGTGAACATATGCTTCTACATCATGAGGAATGTCGTAATTGATAACATGGCTTATTCTCTGAACGTCAAGTCCACGTGCGGCAACGTCGGTCGCAACGACAATGTCAAGGGAACCATCTTTAAGGCGCTCAATGGTTTTTTCCCGTAGCATCTGGGTCATGTCACCATTTAGTGCGGCACTCGAAAAGCCCCTTGCTTCAAGTTTTTCTGCAAGTTCAACTGTTGCAAGTTTGGTACGGACAAAGATGATCATGCCATCAATATCTTCTGCTTCCAGAATCCGTGTTAAGGCATCAAGCTTATGCAGCCCTTTTACTTGCCAGTAGTGCTGGGAAATTCTTTCTACAGTCGATGTTTTACTTTTAATCCTGATTTCCACAGGATCATTTAAATACGTATGAGCAATTTTAAGAATCTCGCGTGGCATCGTAGCTGAAAAAAGGGCTGTTTGACGTTCTGCCGGGGCAGAAGACAGAATTTCCTGAACATCATCAATAAAGCCCATTTTTAGCATTTCATCAGCTTCATCAATAACAACAGCTGATAATTCATCGAGTTTTAGTGTTTTGCGACCTAAATGATCTTTGATCCGGCCAGGGGTGCCAACGACGATCTGCACACCGCGTTGTAGTTGGCGCAACTGCTGGCCCATATTTTGACCACCGTAAATAGGCAGAACGTGGAAATCTTTCAGATGCCTAGCATAAGTCTGAATCGATTCAGAGACCTGTAGTGCTAATTCCCGGGTGGGAGTCATGATCAGGACCTGAGGCTTTTTCATGCGTGGTTTCAGGCGACTGAGTAGAGGAAGAGCAAATGCTGCAGTTTTTCCAGTGCCGGTTTGCGCCTGCCCTAAAAGATCCTTTCCTTCCAATAAAAGGGGAATGCTCTGTTCCTGAATTGGTGTTGGCGTTTCGTAGCCAACTTCTTTCAGTGCTTTAATTACGGCCGGGGCAAGTTCTAAGTCTGCAAAGGATAAACTGTTTTCTTCAGTCATATGATTCTCGTTGTAAAATGTGTTATGTCTCTGAAATTCAGGCAAAAGATGCGCACTCTAACGCATTTGTGGTTTTAGTACCAGCTTTTTTTTCGCTATTTTGACGATTTACAAATTTATAGTTTTCAGCTGAGTTCGGCTAACGAAATGACGTGGCTCGTCAATTAACTCTAAATAGTTGCCATCCGTAAACTCAAATTCTTAACTGTTAAGGTGTAGGTTGGGAATACGCAATCTTTGAATAATGGATAGTCGTTGTATGTGGAAAAAGTGAGGGCCGAATCCTAGTTCCTAAGTTTAGCATAGAAAGAGAAGTTCGACCCTGTAATAAATAAGTATTTTTGCTCCTATATCCGTAATCGTCTGTTAGTGTTCTTTTCCTTTCCAGATGATAAGCAGGAGCGCCAATAATGTGAGGTTAGCAACCATCGCTATTAACATGGCTATACCGGTAAAAAATCCAAAATAAATAGTAGGGTTAAAGTTGGAAAAGGTCAGAATTGAAAAGCCGGCAACAATGATAATTGATGTATAGTACATGGCCCGCCCGACACTGTCATGACTGCGGTGCATTGCAGCGATATAATTTCCGTCTACTTCTAACTCTTCATTAAAGCGATGGATGTAATGAATCGTATCATCAACGGCAATGCCGATAGTAATAGCCGCGATGGTAATAGTCATAATGTCCAGAGGAATGTTCATCAGTCCCATCAGCCCAAGAACTGTAGCTGCTGAAATTAAATTAGGAATTATCGCAATAATGGCCAATCGTAATGAGCGAAACTGAATGACAAACATGCCCATAATGACTAAAAATACAACACCTATGGTCATGATTTGTGAATCAAATAAACTTTGCAGGACATTATTGTACAGCACAAACATGCCGGTCAGATGAACTTGCTCTGGCTTTAAATGAAACTTTTCGATTAAATCGGTCTTAATCTGTTTCAAAAATGCATCACGGCGCAATGTTGGCGATGAATCAATAACTCGCATGCTAAAACGAAGTTGGTTGCCATCTTCTGACATGTAAGGCGAAAAGAGGGTATTTTCAATCAGCTCAGGTAGTTTTTTATGTATTACCGACAGCGAAATGTTGTCGAGGGGAACATCGTCATTGACCATTTCCATCATACGGAAAGTTGTTGCCATGGAAAGGACTTTGCCAGTTTCCGGGAGTTCTTCCAGATAGTCATGGATTTTTTCAATCGTATCGATTTGATAGCTGCTATACCAGTAACTACTGCCGGAAAGACCACTATCCGAATCACTGTCGCCGAAGAAATCATCAGCAAATGGATCCTCTTCAGTAGTTTGGTCAGCTTCTTTTTGGGCTTTATAAAAGTCAGGATCTGCATCAAGAACAATACTTAACGGCGTCGTCCCTCCAAGCTGTCTGTCTATAAGTTCCATACCTTGATAAATTTCGGTCGTTGGCTTGAAGTAATCGATGAATTTATTTTCAACAGTAAGGCGACTGATTCCGAAAATGGAAACAATTGCTATTAGGGCAAAGGCGAATAGGGTGACGTTACTGCGCTTTTCAACCAAATGAATGCAGGCTCGGGTGATCTTGCCAGTAATATCAAATTTAGGGTTAAATTCGACGGGTGCTTTGCAAAGTGCTAGCCCTGCTGGAAATATGATAAATGACAGCAACAGGGCAAAGGTTATTCCAATCGCCATCATCCAGCCAAAATCGATGACGGGACGAATGTCGCTGGTGAGTAGCGAGACAAAAGCTACAATTGTAGTCAGGGCGGTATAAATACTGGGAATGGCTTTGGAACGTACCATCTCTTTAACGCGAGTGAAGTGGTCAGCTTCTGGCATCTCATGGTAGAGTTCATTGTAGCGAACCATAAGGTGCACACACAACGAGAGGGTGATAATCAATAATAGTGAAGTAAAGTTGGAAGAAACGACAGTGACTTTCCAGCCTGCAAAGCCAAGAAATCCAAACATAAATAAAACGGCGGAAAAGCAGCAAATCAGAGGCAGGATGACCCATTGCTTACGGCGGAAAATAAGGATGAGCATGGCAACCAGAAAGGTTAGCACTCCAAGGCCAAAAGAGGTCAAATCACTTTGAATGAAATCAATCATATCGGCGACGATCATCGATACACCGCCGAGAAATAGATTTGCTTTGATGTCACGATACGGGGCCATAATGCTACGGATTTTAGCAATATCCTGTGCGTCCCGATCAGCCACAACCCGGCTGTATGCATCGTATGCCTGGGTTGCTTGGTCTAAAGCGATCTGATCTTGCTCTGATAGTGGACCTGCTAGTTTCTTTTCACGCAATGCATTTCGTGCTTGTAGTAATGTCCGATGTTTCAGGTCCGGCTCAAAGGTGATTTGTAGTGCTGTTGTTTTAGCGTCCGGACTAACCAGCATGTTTTTATACAATGGACTGGTAAGAAATTCCTTTAATGCCAGTTCTTTGTCTGTTTCAGGGTCGGCAAGGGTAGGAATGTTTTTACTTAGCTGATTTAAACTGACACGTGGACTATCGATCAGTGGTACATCTAGAATGCTCAGAACGGAATCTACCCGGTCGAGGGCCTTTAATTCCTCAGTAAGGCGACTAAGATCAGTAAGTGTTTCCGTACTCATCAGTGCCTGTTTAGGCGTGTAGGCAATAACCAGAAAGTCTCCGCTACCATATTGTGAATTGATAGAGCGATAATATTTGAGATCCTGATCATTTTCTAGCAGCAATGAATCTGCTGATGCATCCAGATGAAAGTTTCTGGCATAACTTCCCATCCCTAAAATAATGCAGATGATCAAAATTATACTGACAATAGGGTGTTTAAGAACTGTATTTTCATACAGTTTAAATATTTTTCCGGTCATAACGATCCTGATATGCTGTTAAATTGTAAACTTGGACGAACTGATATCATAAACCAGTTTCAAATTAAGAGAACAGACCTGATATGTATCATTTTGACAGCTAAATATCAGTTAAAAACATGCTTCAACAATAACGCCCCGTTAAAAAACGGGGCGTTATTGTGAGCACTAATGATAATGTAAATTGAATATTTTTTTACAACCCTAATTTTTTGAAGAAGTCATTTCCTTTGTCGTCGACAAGAATAAAAGCAGGGAAATCGACCACTTCAATTTTCCAGACAGCTTCCATTCCTAATTCAGGGAAGTCAATACATTCAACCTTTTTGATATTCTCTTCAGCTAAAATTGCTGCTGGGCCACCGATAGATCCAAGATAGAAACCACCAAACTTAGCACAGGCATCAGTGACTTGCTGGCTTCTATTGCCCTTGGCAATCATAACCATTGATCCACCGTTTTCCTGTAATAAGCCAACATAACTGTCCATCCGGCCTGCTGTGGTTGGGCCAAAGGATCCTGATGGTTTACCCTCCGGGGTTTTGGCCGGACCAGCGTAGTAAATTGGATGTTTTTTCAGGTATTCGGGCAATTCCTTACCGCTGTCAAGAATTTCTTTAAACTTGGAGTGGGCAATATCGCGGCCAACAACAATAGTACCATCAAGCAGTAATGGTGAGCCTACCTCGAGTTTTGACAGGTCGGCCAGGACTTCTGGCATTGGACGGTCAAGATTGATGCGAGTACCGTTACCTGCTTGACCTGTCCGGTATTTTTCAGGGATCAGGCGGCCTGGATTACGATCGAGTTGTTCAATGAACAAACCTTCTTTGGTGATTTTGGCTTTGACATTACGGTCAGCAGAGCAGGATACCGCCATGCCGACTGGACATGAAGCACCGTGGCGTGGAAGGCGGATGACACGAACATCATGAGCAAAATATTTGCCTCCGAATTGCGCGCCAATGCCTAACTTTTGAGCAGCTTCAAGAAGTTTTTCTTCTAAAGCAACGTCACGGAAGGCCTGACCATGATCATTGCCTTCAGTAGGTAATTCATCAAGGTAGCGAGCTGTTGCAAGCTTGACGGTCTTCATACAGGCATCGGCTGATGTACCGCCAATAACAAATGCAAGGTGATAGGGAGGGCAGGCGGCGGTGCCGATAGTCTTCATCTTCTCAATTAAAAAACTTTCGAGTTTTTCAGGGTTGAGGAGCGCTTTAGTCTCTTGATAGAGCATAGTTTTGTTGGCAGAGCCACCACCTTTAGCAATAAAAAGAAATTTATATGCATCGCCTTCTTCGGCATATAAATCGATCTGTGCCGGGAGATTAGTGCCGGTATTTTTTTCTTTATACATGTCTAAAGCGACGGTTTGACTGTAGCGAAGGTTCTCTTCGGTATAGGTTTTGAATACACCTTTAGAAATCATCTCGGCGTCATTGCATCCGGTCCAGATTTTTTGACCTTTTTTGCCGATGACGGTTGCTGTCCCGGTGTCTTGACACAGTGGCAATTCAAAGTTAGCGGCAATTTCGGCATTACGCAAAAAGGCCATAGCAACGCCACGGTCATTATCGGAAGCGTCGGGGTCGCTGATGATTTTGGCAACTTTTTCGTTATGTTCCGGGCGTAACATAAAAGAAACATCGCGCATGGCGGTATTGGCAAGAACGGTTAATCCTTCAGGGGCGACCTTAAGTACTGATTCGCCATCAAAAGATACGGTCTCGACATATTGCTCCGAGCCTTCGATTTTGTAGTAAGTGGTTTTTTCCGGACCTAGCGGCATCGGATTCTGATAAATAAAATCTGGCATCTTCTCGCTCCTTGGTTTGATGTGCCCTCTCTGATTTTTGGGTACGCATGGGTTGATGTTCATCTGCCATTGAATTGAATGGTCAAAAGTATAGTTAAAAATAGTTCCGGTGTCGACTGGTAAGCCGTTTTAGTTTGTGGTCTGGTCGATTTCTGAAGGTAACAGGATTGTGTTGACAGGTATCGATAATACCTGACTAAATTGTTTTAAAAAAATTGACAGAAATAGTCGGGTATGATAATCGTGATGAAACAACCGTACTAGTAAATAGAGCCAGTTAAGTGTGTCTTTGGCGTCTTGAGTGCAGGTCGTTTAGGTGGTTTAACTTAGTGCTTTACAGTGGAGGTAGCCCTTGTTTGCAACAGTTAAGGAAGATCTTAAAGTCGTTTTCGACCGGGACCCTGCGGTTCGCAGTGTGTTTGAGATCATCTTTTGTTATCCGGGTTTTCATGCCTTGCTGTTTTACCGATTTTCTCACTGGTTGTGGGTTCATGGTTTCAAGTTTTTCGGTCGCTTGTTTTCACATATCGGTCGTTTGTTGACAGGTATCGAAATTCATCCTGGTGCGACTATTGGCCGTGGTTTTTTTATTGATCATGGTATGGGAGTGGTCATTGGAGAAACGGCAGTCATCGGGAATAACTGTACTTTATATCACGGCGTTACCCTTGGCGGAACGAGTTGGGCCAAAGAGAAGAGGCATCCTACTCTAGGTGATAATGTCATCGTTGGCGCAGGTGCCAAAATTCTGGGGCCCTTTAAGGTTGGCGATAACAGTAAGGTAGGATCTAACTCTGTTGTTGTTAAAGAGGTGCCCAAAAATGCAACGGTAGTCGGTATTCCGGGACGCGTTGTTATTTCTGGTCAGCGCGGTCCAGGGTTTGATCTAGAACATGACAATTTACCAGACCCGGTAGCAAAGGCAGTGAGTTGTGTTTTTGATCAGATTCGCAGGCTTGAAGATCAGGTTGAAAATTTACAAACTGAGCAGCAACGTTTAAAGGATGAGCTAAAGCAATACGAACAAATAGAACAGGGTGAGGAAGCAACTTCATGAGAATGTCTACTAAAGCACAATACGCTGTACGCGCTCTTGTTAGCCTTAACCTGACTAGCGATGGAATGCCCGTATCGATTAAAGATATTTCTGAGCGTGAGAAGATTTCACTGAATTATCTTGAACAGCTTTTCGTCAAGTTACGGCGGGGCAATATTGTTAATAGTGTCCGTGGTCCAGGCGGTGGATACGTTTTAGCACGTAGCGCTGATCAGATACATCTTGATCAGGTTATAGATACTGTTGAAGAAACGATTGTTCCTGTTTCATGTATGAATGCGGACGGGAGCTGCAAATGTGATTTTGAATGTGCCACCCAGATGGTGTGGCAGGGTCTGGGAGCTCAGATTCGACAGTTTCTGTCTTCTTTGACCCTTGAAGATTTGACCGAAGAAGGTCGTCGTCGCCTAGACTTAAAAGCGATGAATAGTTGATATCTTTTTCCTAATTTCAGGTAAAACCGGAGGATAGCTGTGAAACAGATTTATTTGGACAACAACGCAACGACGCGAGTTAAAGAGGAAGTGTTGGAGGCGATGTTGCCTTATTATCGTGAACAATTCGGAAACCCGTCCAGTGTTCACTGGGCCGGGCGGATGGTTAGTGGTGCCATCGAAACCGCACGACAGCAAGTTGCTGATTTGTTGAACTGTTCACCGGCAGAAATCGTTTTCGTTTCCTGTGGTAGCGAAGGTGATAACTTTGCTATTAAGGGGACGGCTGATGCTTTAAAGGAGAAGGGTAACCATATTATTACTACTGCTGTTGAACACCCGGCAGTTCTGGAAACCTGTGAATACCTGGAAAAGCACGGTTATGAGGTTACCTACCTTGGTGTCGATAAAGACGGTTCTCTTGACCTTGCTGAACTGGAAGCTGCAATCACTGATAAAACGATTCTGATTTCAGTAATGTGGGCTAATAACGAGACCGGTAATATTTTTCCGATTGAAGAGATCGGTCAGATCGCAAAAAAACATAAAATTCGTTTCCATACCGACGCTGTTCAAGCCGTTGGCAAGGTTCCTGTTGATGTACGCAAGGCCAACGTTGATCTGGCGGTACTTTCAGGACATAAAATTGGTGCACCCAAAGGTGTCGGTGCTATTTACATTAAGCGTGGAACTAAGATAACCCGTTTCATGCATGGTGGTCATCAAGAACGTAATCGTCGAGCTGGGACCCATAACGTCGCAGGTGTTGTTGGTCTTGGCGTTGCCTGTGATATTGCGCGTAAAAATCTTGATGCGGAATATGCTTATGTTCGCAAATTACGGGATAAGCTGGAACAAGGTATCCTCAGCTCTATCCCTGAGGTCAAGCTAAACGGTCATCCCAATGCTGATCTACGCTTGCCGAATACCCTTAATGTCAGCTTTAACTATATCGAAGGGGAGTCACTGTTGCTCTTTTTCGATATGAAGGGAATTGCTGCTTCTTCGGGGTCTGCCTGTACTTCTGGTTCTCTTGAGCCTTCACATGTTATGGGCGCAATGGGAGTTGAAGTTGTTCTGGCGCATTCGAGTACACGTTTCAGCCTCGGATCCGATAACACTGAAGAAGATATTGATTTCGTTCTGGCTGAATTGCCACCAATCGTACAGCGATTGCGTGAAATGAGCCCTTTGTATAATCGTGAAGATCCGACACCGTTGGATTGTGATGAGTGTCGGATGGTCTCGAAGGTCAGCTAATTTCTGCCCGAAATTCGCTATTTTTCACCAGCTCGGCGTCGATCGACGCATTCGCTTGTGTGACGTAAAGTACTACGTCTCCGCGCGAAAGCTTGATTTCCTTGATCTGGCAAAAAATAGCATCTTTCCGAATCAGAAATATGCAGAAATGGCGTAAAGCGTTACCAATCTGAAAACAAGATTTTTAAATATTCATGCCTTAAACGGCATCTTGACTCAAAATAAAATTATTACTCTATAAATTTATAGGAGAATTATTATGTATACAGAAAAAGTTATGGATCACTTCAGTAACCCACGTAATGTTGGTGAAATTGAAGATGCTGATGGAGTAGGTGAAGTTGGTAACGCTTCTTGTGGCGATATTATGAAGATTTATCTGAAGGTTGAAGATGACGTTATTCAGGACGTTAAGTTTAAAACCTTTGGTTGTGGTGCTGCTATTGCGACTTCGTCAATGGTTACTGAGTTGGCAATCGGTAAAACTCTGGATGAAGCTCTGGTCTTGACCAATCAGGCTGTTGCTGAAGCTCTGGATGGATTGCCACCAGCAAAAATGCACTGTTCTAACCTTGCTGCTGATGCTTTGCATGAAGCAATCAAGAACTATAAAGAAGAACATAGTGCATAATTTTTACGTACACTGATGGTAATAAGGGCTCCGGCAATACCATTGCGGAGCCCTTTTTGTTGTTTACTTTTACCTGAACTTTTTCTTTCAGGTTGTTTTGCTTAGAATGGAACCAAGTTGAAAAAACGTGTTGTTGTCGCCATGAGCGGTGGAGTGGATTCTTCTGTGACTGCTGCTCTTATGCTTGAGCAAGGTTATGATGTGATCGGTTTAACCATGTCTTTGTGGGATCCCTCAGATATTGGTATTTCTGATCAGGTCATGGAAACATTAGCTGATCCTGCTGCAGATGCCAGGTTGGTGGCTCAAAAATTGAATATTGAGCACCACGTCGTCGATTTTAAGAGTATCTTCAGGCAACGGGTCGTTACTCCTTTTTGCCAGGATTATTTTTCGGGCCGGACTCCAAATCCTTGTGCGCTATGTAACAAGCAGATTAAATTTGGTGCTTTGCTTGATAAAGCCAAGGAATTAGGTGGTGATTTCCTGGCGACTGGTCACTATGTTCACCTTGAAGAGCACGCTGGACGCACGTTAATTCGTAAAGCTGACGATCTTAAAAAAGATCAGAGTTATTTTCTGTTTAGTCTCAATCAAGAACAACTGAGGTCATGTCTTTTTCCTCTTGGCTATTATAATAAAGAACAAATTCGGGCTAAGGCCCGTGAATATGACTTGCCGGTTGCATCCAAATCTGAAAGTCAGGATATCTGTTTTATTCCTGATGGTGAATATGTCCGTTTTATTGAACAGGAACAAGGGGCGGGGCGTCTTAGCGGGGAGATTGTTCATGTTTCCGGACGTGTCCTTGGCAGTCACCATGGCGTTTATCGGTATACTATCGGCCAACGAAAAGGTCTTGGTATCGGCTGGCATGAGCCTTTATATGTTGTTGCTTTAAATGTTGCCGAAAAGAAAGTCATTGTTGGCGAAAAGCCATATTTAAATAAACAGGAACTTATTGCTGCCGACTGTAACTGGAACATTCAAGCTCCTGTGGAACCGTTGCAAGCAGCATGTCGTATTCGTTATCGTCATACCGAAGTTCCTGCACGATTAGAGCCTTTAGAGGATAATCGTGTCAGAGTTGTCTTTGAAACTGGTCAGGATGGTATTACTCCTGGTCAGGCAGCAGTTTTTTATAGTGATGACCTCGTTATTGGTGGTGGCTGGATAGAATGAACTCAACCGTTTCTTTTGTGACCTTGGGTTGTAAGACGAATCAATTTGAATCTGCTGCTATGAGTGAACAGCTAACTCAAGCTGGATATGAACTTGTTGATTTTGAGGACGGGGCACAGTTGGTTATCGTCAATACTTGTACTGTGACTTCGGCAACCGATTCCCAATCGCGCAATTTAATCCGTCGGGCAAGACGCCTGAATCCGACTGCTGATATTGTTGTTACCGGTTGCTATGCACAGGTTGATCCTGAGGCTCTTTCCAGCCTGCCTGGTGTGTCTTTGGTTATTGGTAATCAGGAAAAAAAAGATTTACTTGAATATTTAATTTCTGGTTCAAAAGAGCAACGAACCATTGTTTCTGATATCAGCACGCAGAAGGCAATGGAGCCGTTGCATCTGACAACTTTTGAACATCGTAGCAGGGCTTTCGTGCAGATCCAGAATGGCTGCAATGCCTTTTGCTCTTACTGTATTATTCCTTATGCGCGGGGACGTAGTCGCTCTGTCACCGTGGGGGATGTTGTTTCTCAAGTTGAAGAACTCTCTCTTCAGGGCTATCCTGAAGTTGTACTGACCGGTATTCACATTGGTTGCTACGGTCTCGATCTAACCCCCTCAACGAATTTGCTAGGCTTGTTGCAGCAGATCAAAACGTCAAAATTTTCAGGGCGGTTACGTCTTGGTTCCATTGAACCGAATGAATTAACCCCCGAATTGCTTGATTATATCGCTGATCAAAACTGGATCTGCCCTCATTTTCATATTCCATTGCAAGCTGGTGACGATGAGATTCTTAGGCGGATGAATCGACATTATGACACTGCATTTTTTAGTAATTTGATTGAACGAATTCATAATAAAGTGCCTGATGCAGCCATCGGCCTTGATGTTATTACCGGCTTTCCTGGTGAATCGGAGCTACAATTTGATAATACCTTCAAACTTTTAGAGCGGACCCGTTTTAGTCATCTTCATGTTTTTCCTTATAGTCGACGCAGTGGTACACCTGCTGCTGAAATGAAGGAGCAGGTGAATGGTCGTATTATTAAAGAACGTGCTGCTAAATTACGTCAATTAGGGGCAGAAAAACACGCTGAATTTTTGTCCAGGTTTGTGAATAAAAAGCTGACCATAATTATTGAGGGAGGCGAAAAGGACGGCTGGCGTAAGGGTTTGTCGGAAAATTATTTACCGGTCATGGTGCCAGGCTCTAAGGTTGAATCTGGAGAGACCTATGATGTCACTGTAACGGAATTAGCCGACGAAACCTTGATTGCTTCGTGGTGATGATTTTAACTTGTGTGTGGGGGCTGACTATTGTGGCGATCTTAGTTGCCCCCTTTGCACATTGACTGCTAAAAGCAGGCTTCCGCCAATAAGAAAAAAGAGCCCCAAGGCAAGGATTCCCTGTCTGGAATTCCCGGTAAAATCAGTTATAAGGGCAAATATCAGCGGACCAAAAATTGCTGCAAATTTACTGCTTATGGCAAAAAAACCGAATAGCTCGCCCGCTTTATCCGGCGGGATCATGCTGGCATAGAGTGAACGGCTTAGTGCCTGACTTCCTCCTAAGATAATCGCAATTACAGCACCAAGAATCCAGAATTCGATGGCTGATGTCATGCGGTAAGCAAAAATACTGACAGCAATAAACAATATCAGGCAGGCTAGAATTGTGGTTTTGGCTCCCCATAAGCGACTTAGCCGGGCACATATTAAGGCTCCTGGCATAGCCAGGAATTGAACCATAAGAAAGCAACCCATAATAACTCCCTGGCTAAAACCTAACTCTTCTCGTGCATAGATGGCGGATACACTAATAAGCGTTTGAATGCCATCGTTATAAAAAAGAAATGCTAGCAAAAATAGTGCAAGATCCCGATGTAAAAGGATCGTCTTGAATTGCTGAACATACTTGGTAAGGGAATATTTTTCCTGGTCAGGATTAGGTTTAGTTTCGGGTAGATTTCTTAGCGCTGGTAGAGACCATAAAAGCCACCATAGGCCGGTTAGAACAAAACACATTCTGGTCATGGCGGATGGGTTTGTGCTTTTGGTGATAAGCATAAAAACCAACGCAAGTAAGATACCGCCCCCTAAATAACCATAGGCGTAGCCGCGGGATGATAAAGAATCAATATCTTTGCTTGTAGTCAGATGGGGTAGGTAAGCATTATAAAAAATATTGGCGCCTACAAAAGAAAAATTGGCGCATATGAATAGGGCGGCGGCAAGTAAATAGCGTTGGTCAGATGCAAAATATAAGCTGCCGGTGGCAATGGATCCACACAGGCAGAAGATTTTCAGCCAACGTTTATGGCTGCCATGTAAATCGGCTAAATAGCCAAGGGTAGGGGCAAGTATTGCAATACCGAGCATGGCAACAGCAACACTATACCCCCAGATACTGGTAGCGGAGTAATAATGACTGGAAAAGGGGAGAAGTTGGCCCCCTTGACTTGGAACAAGGCTCACAAAATAAACCGGTAATACCGCTGCCAGGATAACAGTGGCAAAGCCTGAATTGGCCCAATCGTAAAGACACCAACTTAGCTCAATACGTTTTTTATTTTGTTTCATCAGGGTGCTCTTTGGTGACAAATTGCCGGTAAGCACAGTCTTCTGGTAGCCAATCGAATCCGGGAACGTTTTCCTGCGTCAGTTTAAGACAGTCTTCTTCGTATTTAAAACGATCGGGATAAATACGACACATACGCGTATGGACATCTAAAAAACGGCAAGGGATCTGTGTAGTGATGACCTGTCCATATTTATCGATCTTTTTTTCAAAGCAGCACTGGCCGCATTGATGACAAAGATTTTCCCAGTCAGCCTCAGTCATATCAGGCTTTCTTGACAAACTCTGATTTCAATTTCATTGCTCCAAAGCCATCAATCTTGCAATCGATATTATGATCACCTTCAACCAGACGGATATTACGTACTTTGGTGCCGACTTTGATAGGATTTGATGCTCCTTTTACTTTTAAATCTTTTATAACCGTAACCGTATCGCCGTCAACCAGTGGTGTTCCATGGGCATCAGTATAGGTTGGTCCCTCTGATTCATCTGTGGCCGTAGATCCAGGTACCCACTCATGAGCACATTCAGGGCAAATTAATAGCCCCCGATCTTCATAGGCGTAAGCAGAATTGCATTCAGGGCAGGGCGGAATAGCATTTTCGGACATTGTATGACTCCAAGGTTGAAATTTTATGAGGTTAAAAAGACAAAGGCAGGAAAGATTCCTGCCTTTGTTTTATAGCATATTGTTACATACTGATTGAATCAATCAGTAATTCAATGGAATGTTTCTGATCGAAAAAGGGCTTTTTCAGGTAGAAATATCAGGCACACTCTGAAAAACCACACGCATGGCAGACGCAGCAGCCGCCTTCGTGTTCAATTGGACCACCACACTCTGGGCATGCTCCGCCACTATTAACAAATTGAGTGGGGATTTCCTCTTCGTCGATCATATGTAATTCAATCGCCTTAGCCACCGCATCAGCACATGAGGTGATACGGTTGTTACCAAACCCGGCTGGTTTGTGGCAGGTGATACCAATCAGTTGTTTGACTGCTTGACGGGCTTGAACACCGCTGCGCCAGGCCAGGGATACCAAACGGCCAATGGCTTCACACTGAGATGCGGCACAACCACCAGCTTTACCCATGGTTGTAAAGAGTTCAAACAGGCCATTCTGGTCTTGATTGATGGTGATGTAAAGAGGACCGCAACCGGTTTCCATCTGATAGGTTGAGCCTGCCAGAGCCCGGGGACGCTCCCGTTTTTTCGATGCTTTACGTGACTCCATAGGGATGACGGCTTCAGTTTTCTTTTCCTCTTCCTTTTTAGCCACTGAAAGAACCTGCATATCGCGAGATCCGTCGCGGTAAATAGTGACCCCTTTACAGCCTTCTTTGTATGCAAGTTGATAAACCTGGGCAACGTCTTCCCTGGTAGCATCGTGGCAAAAGTTAACAGTTTTCGATACCGCATTGTCCGTATACTTCTGGAAAGCTGCCTGCATAAGAACATGGTCTTCGGGGGTAATGTCGTGGGAGGTAACAAAAACTCTTCTGACCTCTTCAGGAATGTCGCTGATGCCTTGCACCGTGCCTTTAGCGGCAATACGCTGCATCAGTTCCTCGCTGTAAAAACCTTTTTCTTTGGCAATCGCTTCAAATAGAGGGTGAACTTCTATGAGGCGATCGTTATCCATAACCTGACGAACATAAGAAACCGCGAATAACGGTTCAACACCGCTTGAACTGTTGGCAATAATAGAAATCGTGCCGGTTGGCGCAATGGTAGTGCATGTTGCATTGCGAACTTTCTGGCCGCCTTTGGTATCGTACACACTTCCTTTAAAGTTAGGGAAGGTGCCACGTTCGGTTGCCAGTGCTACCGATTCATCATGAGAAGTGTCGTTGATAAATTTCATGACTTTTTCTGCCAGGTCGATAGCGTCGCTACTATTATATGGAATACCAAGGCGAATCAGCATGTCAGCCCAGCCCATAACACCGAGACCGATTTTACGATTAGCTCGGGTCATTTCGTCAATTTCAGGCAATGGGTATTTGTTGGCTTCGATGACATTGTCAAGGAAGCGGGTTGCCAGGCGCACTGTCTTCGCCAGCTTATCCCAGTCGATGTCTGTTCCTGAAATCATGTTATTAAGATTTAATGAGCCTAGATTGCACGATTCGTAAGGGAGTAGAGGTTGTTCTCCACATGGGTTGGTGCTTTCGATTTCTCCAACATGAGGTGTCGGGTTGTCACGATTGAGGCGGTCAAGGAAAATAATTCCTGGTTCACCATTTGTCCAAGCCATATCGATAATCTGGTTAAACACTTTTGCTGCGTTGAGGCGTTTTGCCACTTTGCCGGTCCGCGGATTGATTATATCGTAATCTTTATCCTGCTCTACAGCTTGCATAAATGCTTCTGTAATGCCGACAGAAATATTGAAGTTAGTGAGAATAGTCTGATCTCGCTTGGCCATAATGAAATCCATGATATCAGGATGGTCGACGCGTAAAATCCCCATATTGGCCCCACGACGGGTGCCACCTTGTTTAATCGTTTCTGTAGCGACGTCAAAGACGCTCATGAAAGAAATTGGACCTGAAGAAACGCCACTGGTAGACTGAACCTGATCATTGGCTGGACGAACACGAGAAAAGGAAAAGCCTGTACCTCCGCCACTTTTATGAATCAGGGCAGTGTTTTTAATCGCTTCAAAAATACTCTCCATGGAATCACCGACAGGCAGAACGAAACAGGCAGATAATTGTCCCAGTTCTCGTCCTGCATTCATCAGGGTAGGAGAGTTAGGCAAGAAATCGAGATTGGTCATCATCGTATAATAATCATTCTCGAAATCCTTTTTCTTACCATCAACGGCAACTTCTGCATCATTTATTGCCTTCGCAACACGGCGAAACATATCTTCGGGTGTTTCAGTTGGAGTCCCCTCACTATCGCGTTTAAGATAACGCTTATTGAGAACTGTCATGGCATTGGGAGTGAGTTGCAACCCGTTTTTGGTTCCTGAATCAGACATTGACGGTTCCTTTCCTCTTTGAAATATAAGTCATTGAAAAATAACCAGATTGGTTGGTTATGAATACTATATGTAGGTGTAAGCGGAGAATATAGACCACTATATATGGTGTGTGTCAAGATTAAATGTCTATTCTTACGTTGTGTGAATTATGACCAGAATATAGATGTTTAATGAATCTATATCGTAATCAACAGGTTAGTAAGTAAGGGCTCGCTAAAAAAAAATCTTATAAAAATTGACTTTGCATTTTTTGAAGTCATTCATATATAGAAAAATATTTTGCCATCCGTGAGAATGGAAAAAATAAAAGTAATAATAAAGAATACTTTTCAACAACGAGTTAATGAGGATCGTTTTTTACCAACACATGTTTATCGACATGAGGTTGAAAATAGGCAGGATTTTACTTGGGGATAGGTATATTAAATTTATCTCTTTCGGAATGAAATCAAGCAAGAAGGTGACAAGTGTGGGTAAAAAATATTATGATCTTATTCAAGACTTGCAATCGTAAGTTGATTTTACCTCTTCCTACTGTTTATATGGATTTGTATTTTGCTTTATCTTGATAATGCGGCAACCAGCCACCCTAAACCTGAAGACGTCTATCTTGCGGTTGATTCCGTTTTTCGCCAGCCTGGTAGTGCTAGTCGTGGTACTCATCAGGCAAGCCTGGCTGCTGATCAACTGGTTTTTGAAACGCGGGAGTTACTTGCGCAGTTTTTCAATGTTCCAGATTCTGATCGCTTTGTTTTTACCTTTAATGCCACAATGGCAATTAATCAGGCTTTATTCGGTTTACTTAAATCGGGTGATCGCGTTGTTACGACAAGTATGGAACATAATGCTGTCTCTAGACCGTTGCGGGCTCTTTCTGATCAGGGGATAGAGGTTGTAAAGGTTAAGGCTGATAACCGTTCAGGTATTGTTGACCCTGATGAATTACGTCAGGAGTGTGCTAAAAAACAGACCCGTCTGCTCGTTGTTAATCATTGTTCAAACGTATTTGGATCGATTCAGGATATCACTGGCTTGGGGGATTGGTGTCGCCAACATAATGTCATTTTTATGTTGGATGCTTCGCAATCTGCAGGGATGCTTCCCATTGATATCACTTCTTCCGGAATTGATCTCCTGGTTGCTCCCGGGCATAAGGGGTTATTGGGTCCGCAAGGAACCGGCTTTCTGTATGTCGGTGAAAATCTCGATTTAACCCCATTTATGTATGGTGGCACCGGAGCTAATTCGCATTCTGACCGACAGCCTGATAGTTTGCCCGAGCGACTCGAAAGTGGAACCTATAACCTTGCCGGTCTGGCAGGCTTAAAGGCTGGTATTGAATTTGTTCTTCAGACTGGTATTGAAACTATTCGCAGCAAGGAAAAGAGTCTGGTTGGACAACTCATCTCTGGACTAAATGCTATTGATGGTGTCGTTGTTTACGGTCCCCAGGATATGAATCGCCGTGGTGCAGCGGTATCCTTTTCTATGGTTGGTAAGGATCCGTCTGAAATCGGTTATCTCCTTGATCAGCAAAATATTGCCGTTAGGGTGGGCTTGCACTGTGCTCCTGATGCCCATCATACTATGGGAACATACCCGGCAGGCACAGTTCGTGTCAGCCCTGGCTTTTTCACCACCAATGACGATATTGCCTGTTTTATTTCCGTTATTAACACCATCAGCCAAGATAAACATTAAATTTACCTCGTCTTCCCGCTATTAAAGTTACTAACTACCAGAGGGCTTTTTATGAAAAAAAACTATGTTCTTGATACTAACGTTTTGCTGCATGATCCTCAGGCTATTCTTAAATTTTCCGATAATATCGTTGTCTTGCCATTAACTGTAATAGAAGAGATTGACCGGTTTAAAAAAGATCAGAGCGAAACTGGTCGCAATGCCCGGCAAATATCAAGAATGATGGATCATTTTCGTACCCAGGGAAAGCTTGTTGATGGCGTCCCCTTGGATAATGGTGGTTTACTGAAGGTTGAAATTTACAAGCAGGAGTTAATGCAGAACTTACCACCAGAGTTACGTGATGATCGTGGTGATAATAAAATTTTAGCGGTGGCCAAAGAATTACATGACACTATTCCTGATTGTCCTGTCGTTTTTGTTACTAAAGACATTAATCTTCGCATTAAGGCCGATACGATTGGCCTTAAGACCGAAGATTACCAGAATGATAAAATACCAGTTGAAGAGCTTTATACCGGGACTTCAGAAATAACAGTTTCCGGTCAGGAGATTGATACATTTTACGAGCAGGGCTTCTTGACCCTTGAGACTGAGCTTTTTGCTAATCAGGGTGTTACTTTAATCGACGACTCTAATCCTTCTCATACCGCTTTAGCTCGTTTCAACAGTATCAGCGGACAGTTAGTGCCCCTGTTGCGTACACCGAAAGAAGGGGTGTGGGGCATTCATCCGCGTAATCGTGAGCAACAATTTGCCTTTGATCTGTTGTTAAACGATGATATCCAATTGGTTTCGTTGGTGGGTAAGGCCGGGACCGGAAAAACCTTGCTAGCGATCGCAGCAGGATTATTGAAAACGGCCGATGAAGGGGCCTATAATCGATTACTTGTGTCGCGACCGGTATTTCCTATGGGGCGGGATTTAGGCTTTTTGCCCGGGGATATTGAAGAAAAACTCTCGCCCTGGATGCAACCAATTTTCGATAATGTTGAATTACTCTTGTCTTCTTATGATGAGGTTGGTAAGAGAAAGCGTGGTTACCGGGAACTGATTGATCTGGGCCTGATGGAAATTGAACCATTGACATACATTCGCGGACGGTCTATTCCAAAGCAATATATGATTGTTGATGAGGCACAGAACCTTACCCCTCACGAGATTAAAACCATTATTACCAGGGCTGGAGAAGGGACTAAGATTATTTTAACCGGAGACCCCTACCAGATCGATAATCCGTATGTAGATTCTTCAAGTAATGGATTAACTTATTCGGTTGAACGTCTTAAAGGAAATAGTATTTCCGGGCATACGACATTGAGCAAGGGAGAGCGCTCAGCTCTTGCTGAGTTGGCTGCTAATCTGCTGTAGTATTATTAAATTTTAGGCTGTTAATTACTATGCTGTTACTCGCATTAGAAAGTTCCTGTGATGAAACGTCTGCGGCTATTGTCAAGGACGGAAGAGAAATTTTAGCAAATCTGATTTCATCACAAATTGATCTTCACGCTGTTTATGGTGGCGTTGTGCCCGAATTGGCATCGCGCCGCCATCTTGAAGTTATTGGGCCGTTGGTCGATAGTGCTCTTACTGAAGCAGGTGTTACTGCTCAAGACCTCGAAGGGATTGTTGTCACTCGCGGTCCAGGTTTGATAGGTGCTCTATTAGTAGGTGTCTCTTTTGCTAAAGCCTATGCCTATGCGTTGAATATTCCTTTTCTTGGGGTTCATCATATTGAGGGCCACATTCTTGCTGTACAGCTAGAACAAGAAGTCGCTTTTCCATTTTTGGCTGCGGCTGTTTCGGGTGGTCATACCCATCTCTTCAGGGTTGATGGTATCGGGCAGTATAAGCTTTTGGGGCGTACTGTTGATGATGCCGCAGGGGAAGCTTTTGATAAGGTTGCCAAGATGCTGGGCTTAGGCTATCCAGGTGGCCCCATTATTGACAAATTAGCAGCACAGGGAGATAACGGTGGGATCGTTTTTCCTCGCCCCTTACTCAAAAAGAATAATCTCGATTTCAGTTTTTCTGGTATGAAGACCGCCGTGCTTAATCATCTACACAGTTTACCTTCTCCACCTGATGAAACTAAAACGGCACAGATTGCTTGTGCTTTTCAAACTGCGACAGTTGATGTTCTGGTTAAAAAGATTCTGCGTGCTGCCGATGAGCAAGGTCTTGAGCGTATCGTTGTTGCCGGTGGGGTTGCCTGTAATTCTGGTTTACGACAGACTTTACATTCTGTCGCGACTAAAGAAGGTCTTAGTGTCCACTTCCCTAAACCACTGCTATGTGCTGATAATGCGGCCATGCTTGCTGTGGCAGGTGATTATTACCTTCGTTCTGGCAAGCGATCTGCGCTCGACTTGAATGCCGTTTCCAGTTGGCCTTTAGAACAGGTACGGTGTTGATTGTTATATGTGGCGGCGTTGGGGTTTTTTCAGGCAGTTTAAGCTAAATGTCATTCGACTGGCCCGCATTCAGTCAGAGCCAGACGCTATAGGTCGTGGTATGGCCCTTGGGTTGTTCATTGGCTTTACACCGACATTTGGTTTTCAGATGGTTCTTGCCTTGGCCTTTGCTTTTTTATTGAAGCAGAACAAAATAGCAACCTTTATTGGCGTTTTTATAACTAATCCGATCACTGCTCCGGTTATTTACGGTTTAGAATATGAAGTCGGCCGTATGCTTCTCGGTTATCCACCTATTTATCATCATCATATAAAATATGAAAAAATGTTAGCTATGGGGATGCAATTTGCTACACCGCTTCTTCTTGGCAGTCTGGTCCTGGGTATTCCTTGTGCCATTATTGGCTATACCTTAACCGTTCGGTTTGTTCCCAGTTTACGTGAATGGAAAATTCCTCGCTGGCCGCGGCGCCGCAATTAATAGGTTAAATTTTATGGAATATCGTACTAAAAAACGTTTTGGTCAGCACTTTCTTCATGATTATTCCGTCATCGATAAAATTATCACAGCAGCTCATTTGGATGGTAGTCAACGGGTGATTGAAATTGGTCCAGGTCTCGGTGTTTTAACCGATCAGTTATTGCCGCGGGCTGAACATGTCGATGTCATGGAGATCGACCGTGACTTAATTGAGCGCTTAGAACAGCGCAACGATCCCAACCTTACCGTCCACGCTGGTGATGTTCTTAAACTTGATTGGCCAACTCTTTTTACTAAGACTCCTTACGTCATGGTTGCCAATTTGCCCTATAATATTTCCAGTCAGGTGGTGTTTAAGATGATTGATCATCGTGAGATGTTCGATCATTTGGTGCTTATGTTTCAACGTGAAGTCGGTGAGCGTTTGGCAGCTATTCCAGGCGGTAAGGACTACGGCATTTTGTCTGTCTTGACTCAGCTTTGGTTTGATATCAAACTTGTCACTCTGGTTAAGCCAGGCGCATTTAACCCACCACCTAAAGTTGATTCTATCGTTCTTTCGTTTCAACGTCGTTCGATACCTAAAGTCGATTTCATTGATGAAGCTTTATTTCGCCGTGTGGTGAAGGGTGCGTTTACTCAGCGGCGTAAGACTTTGCGCAACAGTCTATTAGCAGGTGGTTTCGTTGCTGAGGATATCGATGAGGCTCTTAATTTTGCTCAACTTTCTCCTAAAATCAGGGGGGAAGCTTTAAGTCTGGAAGATTTCTCCCGTTTGACCAAAGGCTTTTTTCAAAAAAACTAATTTTTATTTAACAACATGTCTTGATTAGCTATTTTTAGTGGTCTATGATCCTAACCAACGACAGGCAATCGGGCCTGTTGTTACTCGTACTTTTACGAACAGTTTTAAGGAGACGAGCAGGTTTCCAAAGGTCGTACTGCGATAACGATTTCAGAGTAGAAATCTGCCGCCAATTACCTTAGTCAACGAGGATCAGGGAGACTCATCATGGAAGTGACTGTGGCCCGTGGAGGTCGTACGTCAGGTTACCGGGATGAACTATTCAGTTCAGAAAAAATCACAGCAGAGCTTAATAGGCAAAAGAAGGCTGAAAACTTAACTATCAAAAATCAACTTGCTCATGTTTTTCGCGACGAAATACCACTTAATATTCTGGCTCATTTAGAACTGCCGGAAATTGTTCACAACCTTTGTCTAGCCGCAGATTTCTTGCATAAACGTGTTGATGATGTTCAGGTCGAACTGATTCCGCAAGATCAACCTGGTCGCTACTATCTTCTTACCAATTCTCCCGATGCTAATCATATATTCTTCTCCCTGCAAGAGTATCTGCACCGCCGTTCCATTCCGTTTCTTGTCATTTGCCATCCGTTATTGCCCGTAACTCGTAATGATGGTCTTCTTGTTGACTTGAACTCAGAAAATTCTGCTCATAGCCGTGAATCCTTTGTCTGGATACAGCTCGATAGTGTCCCTGCGCATCTACTGGACAATCTTCGCCAGGCCATTACAACTATTATTTCTGCTGCATTGACCATTTATCGCGATCGCTCAGCTATGTGGCAACGATTCGATCAACTCGGTCAGATCGAGGGGCTCAGCCAATACAGTGATTTGTATGATTGGCTTCAGAATGATAATTTTATTCCGGTTATAAGTCGTTCCTATCTTTATTCCGCGAATGGAAATGGTGCTGATTTTAAAGAAGAGGTCGATAAGCGTCTCGGTCTTGATAGTGTGTTTGAAAAGCCTTATTATAAGACTTCACCAGCTGTGGAGTTAAGCTCAGAAAAGGTTTTTGCTTTGCTTGGGCATGGCAAGGATGTAGATCTGGAAAAACCTGATATTTTTTCTCCTTTATACCGTTTTGAACGGTTGACCTACCTCGGTTTTCGTGAATCCTTAGGTAACGGACGTTACCGTGAGCATTGTTTCTTTGGCTTTTACTCACAAAAAAGTGTTGATGAAATCAGTTCCTCTATTCCGGCTATTCAGCATCGTGTTGAAAGTGCCTTAACCGAACTGAAAATTCCTCACGATAGTCACAATTACCGAAAAACAATCCAAATTATCAATAGCTTTCCAAAGATCGAATTATTCTTAATGGGGGATGATGAATTACGCCGGATGCTGCGTTCTTTCACGCAGATGCATCGTCAGGCGGAGGTTAAAGTCGTTATCGCACCGAGTGCTTCTGAAAATGGCTTGACCTTGCTGTTGATTATGCCGAACGAATACTATCTTCCTGAGCATATTGAGCGGATGGAAAGTTATGTGCGGCGCTTTTTTGAAGCTGTAAGGGTTGAATCGCGTTTGATTCATCTCGCTTCAGATTATCTTAGTTTGCACATGAATATGTTACTTAAAGAAAAAGAGGTCGTCGTAGATCTCGTGCGTCTCGAGCAGGGTCTGACGCGTTTAGCAATGCCTTGGAAACTTAAATTTCGTCAATTGCTTGATAAGAATTTTGGTGACCAGGCATTTGGTATCTGGGAACGCTATATCGGCGCTTTTCATAAAGACTACCGGGATCGTATCCACCCCCGTTTTGCAGTCAGAGATGTGCGTAATATCGAACAGCTTCTAAGTACTGGTTCTGATCTGTTTGATTTATGGGGGCCTTTTCATGAACAAGAAGACTACTATCGTCTTCAGTTTTATAGTTTTCAGCGCACTTATCTTAATGGCTTGATGCCATTTCTGCAGAATCTTGATTTGTGCATTCTACATGAGGTTGATTCTGATCTTATTATTGACGGTAAGCCTATTTACATTAAGAGCTTTGCTATCCGTCCTAATGTGACCGGAGTTAAGCCATTTAAAGACATCAGGCCACTCGTTCTGGATACTCTGACTGCGATGCGCAAAGGTGAGGTAGAAAATGATTACCTTCATCAGTTGCAGTTACTGACAGGTTTGTCCTGGCGTGAAATTGATGTCTTCCGTTGTTATCGCAATTATTATTTTCAGCTCGGCAGTCCGTTCAGTAAAAAACGTGTTGCAGATAGTCTGATTAATAACCATGAGGTGGCACTGCTGCTTTATCGTTATTTTGAAGGTCGTTTTAAGCCGGCTGAAGAATGGGATGACCCCATGGTCAGGGAACTTGAAGTTCTTTCACCCATCCGCATGGAACTAGCAACAGCGCTCGAAAAAGTCAACGATACAAACGAAGACCGTATCCTGCGGACTTTATTCAACCTCATTGACTCGACTATTCGCAGTAACTTCTTCCTCCGTTATCAGCAGGATGATTATTTTATCTCCATTAAGGTGAGCTCCCTAGGTGTTATTGATATGCCAAGCCCACGCCCTCTCTATGAAGTCTATGTCCACTCGGCAACGATGGAAGGCATTCATATGCGTGGTGGAAAAGTTTCTCGCGGTGGGATCCGCTGGTCTGATCGTCCGGATGATTTCCGTACAGAAGTTCTTGGTCTGGTTAAGGCTCAGATGGCTAAAAATGCCGTTATTGTTCCCGAAGGAGCAAAAGGTGGCTTTATCACCAAGCAGAGTAGTCCGGATCGTGAACAGATGGGACGTTATGTAACGGCTGCCTATCAGACATTAATGCGTGGATTGTTGGACACCGCAGATAATCGACACGGAAAAGATGTGGTCACACCTGATGGTGTAATTGCTTATGATGATCTTGATCCATACCTTGTTGTTGCCGCAGATAAAGGAACAGCGCATTTGTCCGATACTGCCAATGCAGTCAGCAATTCTTATGATTTCTGGTTAGGAGATGCCTTCGCCAGCGGTGGTTCGCATGGGTATGACCATAAAAAGCTGGGTATTACTGCCCGTGGTGCCTGGGAAAGTGTTAAGCGTTCCTTCCGTGAAATGGGGCATGATATTCAAGCTGAGCCGTTTACCGTTGTTGGTGTCGGTGATATGAGCGGTGATGTTTTTGGTAACGGCATGCTGCTGTCACGAAAGATAAAACTGCTTGCTGCTTTTGATCATCGTCATATTTTCCTTGATCCTGATCCAGACCCTGAAACGTCATACCAGGAACGGGAGCGGATGTTCAACTTACCCCGTTCTACTTGGGATGATTATAATAAGGATCTCATCTCAGAGGGTGGTGGAGTCTTTTCCCGTCAGCTAAAAGAGATTCCACTTTCACCTCAGGTCGCTGAAATGCTGGGTACTAAACACAAAAGCATTGATGTCCCTGGATTGATTAAATTGATCCTGACTGCGGATGTTGATCTGCTCTGGAATGGTGGCATTGGTACTTATATTAAAGCTTCCAACGAAACCAATGAGGATGCAGGTGACCGCGCTAATGACGCGGTTCGTATCGATGCCCCTGAAATCAAGGCTAAAGTTGTTGGCGAGGGCGGCAACCTTGGTGTCACTCAGTTAGGTCGAATTGAATACGCTCTTAGTGGTGGCCGGATAAATACTGATGCTATCGATAATTCTGGTGGTGTTGATAGTTCAGATCATGAGGTTAATCTAAAAATACTTCTTCGAGAACTTCGCCATGAAGGGAAAATGGAGAATCTCGAACAGGGCTACGAGCTGTTAGAGGAGATTGAGGAAACCGTTTGTAAAGATGTTCTGGCCAATAACTATACCCAGACACTTGCTCTGTCATTAGACGAAATCCGCTGTCGTAAAGACGTTGATTCCTATCTTGACCTTATCGATCGGTTAGGTCGGGCAGGTCTGCTTGATCGACGTGGAGAGTATTTGCCGAGCCGTAAGGATGTTCTGGCTCGTTCTGAAGCACGCTTGGTCAGGCCCGAACTCTCTGTTCTGCTGGCATATAGTAAGATGTTCTTATTCAGTGGTCTTAACGACATCGAACTGCCGCAAAGTCAGGTGGTGACCGATTTATTATTTGAATATTTCCCGCAGGAAGTTATTGATCGTTATAAAAATGTTCTTCCTAAGCATCCGCTGGCAAAAGAGATTACTGCAACCATGCTGACCAATCGGGTGATTGATCAGGCCGGCGGGGTGTTTTTGCTGAATACCAGCAAGTTGATTGGTTGCTCTCAGGTCGAGGTGGCCTTAGCTTACCTGGTTTTTGATGGTCTTGTCGGTGGTCCTCAACTACGGCAGGCTGTTTATGCTCTTGATAATCAGACCGAGTCAAATAAACAGTATGCGCTGCTGCTTAAATTGGAATCCCTGCTTTCTGGATATACGCGTTATGCCTTAAGTAACGGTATTAAGATCCCTCAGAATAGTGATGACTTTCTCTTTATGCAGCAACAGTTTAATGCTTATGCTGATCTGATTCCGGGTATGCTGGATGATATGGAAACACGGAAACATGATAAGGTTAAAGCTCAATTCCGTGGCTATGGTCTCGCTGATAAAGATGCAGAGCGGTTTGCGTTATTTAACTATTTGCCTGATTTTATCTCTTTGTTCGGAATGTGTAATGCAAGTTGTGATAATCTTGAAAAGCTCGCACAGGTTAAACTTGGGGTTGATCGAAAATTGCAGCTTGACGAAATTTACGATCTGATTGGTCGTGTTCCAGTTCGCGACCATTGGGATCGTCAGGCTCGGGAATCGGTAATCGGGTCGTTACAGGCTGCTCATATTCGTATTATTGAGCAGGTGGCGAGTTCCTTTGACGGTAATGTTGAAGAATTCTTCAGTGTGCGGCGCCCTAAAATTCGTTTTTACGAGGACCTACGTAAGAATCTCTTGGGCGAAAAAGCCGGAAATTTCCATCCATTCACCGTATTATTGCGAGGTTTAGATGGAATCTTAACCGCTTGATAAATATCAAAGTCAAAGTTTTATACTGATTTTTTATTAATTTAATTGTAATTCCTGATATCAGGCAGCAGTAGGTTGTCTTAATCCTGCTGCTGCCTCTCATATATCTCTGCTGTTACCACTTGTTTTATTGTTATTTCCAGTCATTTAAAAAATGTAGACGCTGTCTATTATGCTGTGCTATACCGATGAACGTTTTGGCTATCAGCACTAAATGATTGACCCGGTACATTGACTGGAGTCGCAGGTCGTTTTTCTTTTGGCCATAACGATTTGACAACATAATCGCGTAAAACTATCGATCTTTTTATGAGAGTGATTGTTTTACACCGCCTGGATCAGTGACGACCGGGACGGAAGGTGCAGAGATATTGGAACAGGGATAACCTGATAGGGTCCCGACGTGTGCCTTTCGTTTTAACGAAAGGCTTTTTTGTTTTTAAGCGAGGATTGTACCGTGAATAAACGTAGGACAATACTGGATATAGCGCGTATGAAAGAAGAGGGTGAAAAAATTGCTGTATTAACAGCATATGATTACCCTTTTGCAAAAATGATGGATTCCGTTGGTATTGATATGATTCTGGTTGGAGATTCCGTTGGCTCGGTGTTTTCTGGTTATGACAATACTTTACCTGTCACAATGGATGAGATGATCTACCATACCCGCGCAGTTGCAAGAGCTTGCCAACAAACTCTTATCATTGCTGATTTGCCATTCTTGTCGTATCAGGTTGATATTCGTGACGCACGTTTAAATGCAGGACGTTTGGTTAAAGAAGCTGGTGCCCATGTTGTTAAGTTAGAAGGTGGCGAACATATGGCTGAAACCATTCGAGCCATTGTTGATATGGATGTTCCGGTCTGCGGCCACATTGGCCTGACGCCGCAATCAATTCATCGTATGGGTGGCTTTAAAGTGCAGGGGCGGAAAGACGCTCAAATGCGTAAAATTCTTGCCGACGCTAAAGCTGTCGAACAGGCAGGTGCCTTTGCTGTCGTCCTAGAGGCCATTCCCGCTGAATTAGCCAGTGAAATTACACGACAGTTAACTATTCCAACCATTGGTATCGGGGCCGGAGCAGGGTGCGATGGGCAGGTGTTGGTTATTCATGACATCCTCGGATTATGTGACAAATATTCGCCGAAATTTGTCAAACGTTTTGCCGATGTCCACGATACTATCAGTGCTGGCATTAAAGACTATATCTCAGAAGTTAAAGAAGGTCAGTTTCCTGGCCCTGAACATTCGTTTAAATAAGATTGGGCCGTATGACCATGAATATTATCAAAACAGCTGTAGAAATGCAGTCCTGGGCTCAAGGAATCAGGGCTAAAGGCCAGACAATTGCTTTCGTACCAACAATGGGGTATCTGCATGATGGTCATTTGTCGCTACTAAAAGAGGGACGTAAACACGGTGATTATTTAGTTTTGTCAATCTTTGTTAATCCAACGCAATTTGGCCAAGGTGAAGATTTTGAAGACTATCCACGTGATTTAGAACGAGACAGTGAAGTTGCAAAACAAGCTGGTGTCGATATCATTTTTGCACCGACCGCAGCGGAGATGTATCCAGCAGGATATGCCACTTATGTCGATGTTGAAGGCATAACGGAAACTCTCTGTGGTGCCAGTCGTCCTGGGCATTTTAAAGGTGTTTGCACGGTAGTCAGTAAGCTGTTTAATCTGGTTCAGCCTCATAAAGCCTTTTTCGGTAATAAAGATTTTCAGCAACTTGCGGTTATTAGACGAATGGTCGCGGATCTCAATATGCCTGTTGAGATTGTCGGCATGCCAATCTTTCGCGAAACTGATGGTCTGGCAATGAGTTCCCGCAATGTTTATCTCAATGCAGGTCAACGGCAGCAAGCTTTATGTCTCTCTCAGGCGTTGGAAGAGGGGAGGCGTCTGGTCGCTTCTGGTGTTAACGTTTCCGCTGATGTTCTTGGCACAATTGTGCGTAAGATCTCTGCTCAACCTGAAGCAGTTATAGATTATGTTAAGATCTGTCACCAGTTGTCATTACAGGATCAGGAGTTTATCGATAACGATTCTGTCCTTTTGTTGGCTGTCAGGTTTGGTACAACGCGGTTGATTGATAACGGATTCCTGGTGGTAGACTGATGACTGAAGCAGCTTTAGCAAATTTAAAAACTCTTTATCGAATCTTTACTGTTCCAGAGGCTCCTGATTCTACCTTAGGCAAAATTGATCAGGAGATTACTGCTAATGTTGCTGAGTTTTTACAAAAGCACATTGTCGCACTGGAATGTAGCCTTGAGGATATTGAAAAAGATTTTTCGTCTGCGGCTATTCCTGAAGATCCGACTTTTGTTTCGCAATATACTGAGTTTATAAAAGAGAAACTGGTAGCGCAATCAGTGCATACGGCGGCTCCTGGTTTTGTTGGGCATATGACCTCAGCTTTACCTTATTTTATGCTGCCGCTGTCGCGTATTATGACGGCACTTAACCAGAACCTTGTCAAGGTTGAAACATCGAAAGCCTTTACGCCACTTGAACGGCAAGTTCTGGCTATGCTCCATCGGTTGATATACTACCGTGAAGATACTTTTTACGGTTATCACATTCACGATAGCGTTCATGCTTTAGGGGCGTTTTGTTCGGGGGGGACAATTGCAAATACAACGGCCCTATGGGTGGCACGAAATACGCTATGCAAGCCTGATGGTGATTTTCGTGGTATTGCTCAAGAAGGGTTATTTAAAGCACTGAAGCATCTTGATTGTGAAGGCTTGGCTATTCTTGCTTCACGTCGAGCTCACTACTCGTTAGGGAAAGCTGCTGATTTGCTAGCTATTGGGCGTGATAATTTGATTTTGATCGATACTGACGAGCATAATCGAATTGACCTGAAGCAATTACGCGAAGAACACGCGAAATTGGTTGATAAAAATATAAAACCCCTTGCATTACTCGGTATTGGTGGAACAACTGAAACCGGGCATATCGATCCTCTTAACGCTTTGGCTGATTTCGCAGCGGAAATCAATTGTCATTTTCATGTGGATGCTGCCTGGGGTGGGCCAACATTGTTTTCAGATACTCATCGTCACCTGCTTAAAGGTATTGAACGCGCAGACTCGGTGACTATCGATGCCCATAAGCAGCTTTATGTCCCGATGGGTGCTGGTATGGTGTTGTTTAAAGACCCGCATGCTCTTAACTCTATCGAACATCATGCTAATTATATCTTGCGACATGGGTCCAAGGATTTGGGGAGTCATACTCTGGAAGGTTCACGGCCAGGAAAATCATTGCTGGTTCATGCCGGTTTATCAATAATCGGTCGTAAAGGATATGAACTCTTGATTGACCAAGGGATAGAAAAAGCGCAAAAGTTTGCGCAAATGATCAGTGATCATCCCGATTTTGAAGTTATATCTGAACCTGAGTTAAATATCCTCACTTACCGCTACTGTCCGGCCTGGATACAAAAGGTGATACCATGCCTTGACGAAGAACGCTTGTTGTTGGTCAATCAGGAGCTGGATAAGCTTGTTCAATTGGTTCAGAAAGTTCAGCGCGAGGAAGGTAAAACATTTGTTTCACGGACGCGACTACGTTGTATTCGTTATGGAAAGACACAGGTGACGGTTTTTAGGTCGGTTTTGGCAAACCCACTGACAACTGAAGAAATATTAGAATCTGTCTTGGCTGAGCAGTGTGAAATCGTCGAACGTGAGTCAGATATTGAAAAATATTTACAGGCAATTAAAGACATAATCGAACAGCCTTCGGCCGAGTAGGTTTTGCTTATGAAACAACTGTATCGAGTTGGTTTGCTAGTACCTGGAAACGCTCCGCCTCTTGAGGATGGAGCGTTACTTGTTGGTGGTCAAAGAATATTAGCCATAGGTTCTTTTAAACAACTCAGGAAAGAGTACGATGACGCTAAGGTTATTGACTATGCTGATTATGTCATGGTTCCAGCCTTGGTTAATGCCCATTCTCATCTTGATTTAACCGATTATCCTATCTGGGCTAAGAAGGTGGGGGAAACTGAAGAACCTGCTGATTTTGTTGACTGGATATTACAATTAATCAGAGTCAAGCGAACTTTATCCGATACCGACTTCAGATCATCCATACAGCATGGATTGTCTCTCTCAATAGCATCTGGAACTGGAGTGATAGGTGATATTCTGGCTTATTTGCCTGCTGTTGACTGTTATGACCATGTATCTATAGCTGGCCGATTGTTTTTAGAAACTTTGGGCCAGAATCCAGAGCATAAAGATCAGGCCTATGAGCGGTTATGCGAGGCTTTAAGCTATGAGGTAAAAAGTGACATCATCAAGGGAATTTCTCCTCATTCTCCCTATACCATCAGTGCTGACTATATGCAGCAGATTTACCAAGTATGCTCGAGCAAGAACATTTTTTGTTCAACTCATATTGCCGAGCCCGCTGCTGAGGTTGATTTTACCGTTGCTGGAACAGGGTTGTTGGCTACGAAATTTTATCCTGCTATTGGTTGGGAATCGTTTGTACCAAGGGGGGCAGGGTTGAGGCCCGTCAGTTATGTCGCTAATCAAGGAGGATTATTTAACCACCATCTGCTTGTTCACGGTGTCCAGTTATCTGAAGAAGATATTGACTTACTTGCAAGTCGAAGGATGGCTGTAGCACTATGTCCTCGTTCAAATAAACGTCTTAACGTTGGGAAGGCTCCCGTCGGGCGTATGCTGGACAGCGGGGTAAGACTGGCGTTGGGGACCGATAGTTTAGCTAGTTGTGACAGCCTTTCTATCTGGGATGAAATGGCTTTTGCCCATCATTGGTTTGGCGGTGCTCTTGATGCTCCGACGCTCTTTTACCTCGCTACTTTATCTGGTGCTGATGCCCTTGGTCTGGCTAGGGATTACGGTAGCCTTGAAGTAGGAAAAGTGGCCTCCTTTCAGATCTTGAAACCAAAATCAAAGGTTGCGAAGTCAGAGGTTTTCGATTATTTTGTAGCGCCGGGTTGTGATAAGGATATGGCCCATGTTTTTATAAAGGGTAAGGAAGAGTTTTGTACACATTAAGCAATCCGCGAAAGTATAAAAAATATGATTGAAGAACATGGTACCATAGTAGAACTTAAGGAAGACAATATTGTTGTAGTTGAGTGTGGACGTTCCAGTGCCTGTGATCATTGTCCCTCCGTCGATGCATGTAAGATGGGAGATGAACAAGAGGTTATGCTGGTAGAAGCATTAAACGTTGCCGGTGGTGCACTCAATGATCGTGTGAAAGTTGTTACGACGACGCATAATTTTCTAATGTCTTCATTTATGCTTTATATCATACCGGTTATAGCGCTATTGATTGGCGCCATTGTTGGTCAGCAGATTGGTGAAAGCAGTACCAGTTATGATCCATCCGTTATCGCAGCGCTGTTTGGGTCTTTGTGCCTGATCGTTAGTTTTCTGCTTATTCGGTTTTTTACACGGAAGATAAAAAGAGAAAACTATATGCCTAAAATCGTTGCTGTTGAGCGCTAAGCCTGGGAAGTTATAGTTCTATGGGTATTAAAGTTATCGCAAGTAATAAAAAGGCCTATCACGATTATTTTATTGAGGAAACTTTTGAAGCCGGAATCTCGTTGACCGGTACAGAGGTTAAATCGATAAGGGCTGGAAAGATCAATCTGAAGGAATCTTTCTGCCGAATCAAAGATGGTGAAGTGTTTATTAACAATATGAACATTTCCGAGTACGCCTTTGGAAATCGTGAAAATCACGAGCCAACGCGTATGCGGAAACTGCTTTTGCATCACGCCGAGATCGATAAATTGATTCGCATGACCGAGCAAAAAGGCCTAGCGCTTATTCCAACCAAAATTTATTTCAAAAAGAACTTTATCAAGTTGGAACTTGGGCTCGGACGTGGTAAAAAGCTGCACGACAAACGAGAGACCTTAAAGCGTAAAGAGGCTGATCGTGAAATGTCTAAAGCCATGAAAAGCGCTTTAAGATAGTTTGCAAGTGTAATGATTTTATGAGATAATACTTGAACTAAGTAATTTAAAATAGCTAACTTTTAACAATAAATTCGATTTGGGGGTGTCAAGGTTTCGACGGGGGACGGAAACGAAAGTCGCATGCCGGAGTGGGCTGGCTCCGTAACAAAGCCCAACTTAACTAAACGCAGACTCTGACGTTAGTTACGCATTAGCAGCTTAATGCTGCTACGTCTTTGCACTCATCGCCTGTGTGAGTGTCGAGACGTTAATTGAGCAGGCTAGTCTGATAGCAAGTCTTTGGTTGTCAGGCGAAACTCTAAAAAGACTCGCCGGTTGAATATCCTGTCTGTGGGAGCTTTATCCGGTTAAATTAATATGCAGACTATGCATGTAGAAGCTTTACGTGGAAAGCTTTCGGACGCGGGTTCGATTCCCGCCACCTCCACCAATCAAAATGTAGAAAGATCAGTAGGTTATCAAAATAATTTGCTGATTTTTCTACGACTTTCTCCAAACTTTCGCCATTTTCTCTATTATTGAGATCATGGCGTTTGTTTTTTATGGTGTATAAAGTCGAATCTAAAATACTCTATAATCTTTTCACGATCATCTTCCAACCCGTTTGCGAAAGTTCGTACCTCGGTTGAATATTTTAAAGTAGAAAGAGAGCCTGTTTGTTTTTAGGGCCAGGATAATAGAAATGAACTATGCTTTGCATTTTATAAGGCGCCACTCTTTAAAATCGAATAAGAGATCCTTGTTTGCTTATATAGTACTGATACCTTGGGTATTTTTGATACTAACTCAGCTGTTTCTACCTTCACACGCTGCAGCTAACGATGGAGGGCTGAGACCTGTTGTTCATGTTGGTGGTGGGTGGGATTTTCCACCATATGAATTTATAAATCAGGATGGTCAACCTGATGGTTACAATGTTGAGCTGGTAATGGCAATTGCTGAGGTTATGGGGCTGTCTGTTGAGTTTAAACTGGGCCATTGGCCTCAAATGCGTGAGAAATTACAAACTGGTGAAATCGATTTATTGCAAGGGATGTTTTACACACCTGAGCGAGCTCTTATGAATGATTTTTCGAATCCTCATAGCAATGTGAATCATGCCATTTTTGCACGTAAAGGAATGCCGACTCTAAAGTCGCTCAACGATCTTCATGGTAAAGACGTTATAGTGCCACGTGGTAGTCTGATGCATGATTTTCTTGTGCGTCAGGGGAATGAGCATCAGCTGATTCTGACTGATACTCCCGCAGATGCACTGCGTTTACTTGCTTCCGGGCGGCATGATTATGCCGGAGTCGGTTTATTAGCCGGTATTTACCTTAGCCGGGAATCTAAATTGACTAATATTGTTCCAGTTAATCAGAGTGTGGTCTCCTATCAATACTGTTTTGCCGTTAAAAAAGGAAACGCAAATCTGTTATCAAAGGTCAATGAAGGCCTAGCTATTTTGAAGAAAACTGGTCAGTTTCAAGAAATTAATAAAAAATGGTTTGGAGTGCTGGATTCTCAGCGCATTCGATGGCAAGAAATAATCAAATATGTACTCGTTGCCGTTGTGCCATTACTTTTTATTCTGTTTGGGACCATTTTTTGGTCCCGGACCCTTAAAAAACAAGTGGCACAAAGGACAGAAGCATTAACCCAGGCACTTAATGAATTGCAGATTAATCAGAAGCAGTTGGTTCAGGCTGATAAAATGGTTGCCTTAGGAACTTTGGTTTCAGGTGTTGCCCATGAGATAAATAATCCCAATGGGTTAATATTACTGAGTCTGCCGACCTTAGTAAAAGCCCATTATGACACCGCAGAAATTCTTGATGAGTACTATGACGAACACGGAGATTTTCAGCTTGCTGGATTGCCATATTCACGGATGAAGTCTGAAATCCCACGCATTTTCGATGAAGTTCAGGATAGTGCCCAGCGTATTAAGCGTATAGTTTTAGAACTAAAGGATTTCTCTAGGCGTGATGATAATGCTGATAAAGGACTGATAGATCTGAATAAGTCCTTAGCAACTGCCGTCCGCCTTGCAGAGGCGAATATTAAAAAAGCAACCCGTTGTTTTAGTGTTGCCTACGGTGATAACTTGCCGGAGATTTATGGGAATGCCCAGCGTGTTGAACAAGTGATAATCAATCTAATTTTAAATGCTTGCCAAGCTTTACCAGATAGTGACAAGAAGGTGCAATTGACAACCTGCTTTCAGGAAAAATCGGGTCGCGTAGTATTGCAACTTAAGGATGAAGGTATTGGTATTCATCCTGAACATCTTTCTCAGTTGACTGATCCCTTTTTTACCACCAAACGTGAAAGTGGTGGAACGGGCTTGGGATTGTCAGTGTCTGATAGCATTGTCAAAGATCATGGTGCTCTTCTGTTATTTGAATCCACTCCAGGAAAGGGTACGATAGTGAATCTTTCGTTCCCGGTTGCCCAAAAAGAAAGTTGAAGTGATGAATACTTGCCCTTATCCCAGTTTTGGCATTTTGCTCGTTGATGATGAGCCTGCTTGGCTTAACATGTTATCCATCACTCTGGAGCGTTGCGCCGGTATCAATAACGTTAAGACCTGTACGGATAGCTCACAAGTTATGTCTCTGCTTAGTCGAGAGAATATCGGTATGGTATTGCTTGACCTGACCATGCCCCATCCGAGGGGAGAAGAGCTGCTCAAGCAGATTAACGAGAATCACCCTGAAATTGTCACTATAATTATCAGTGGCATGGATCAGGTGGCTAACGCTGTACGATGTATGAAACTCGGTGCTTTTGATTATTTTGTCAAGACAGATGAAGAAGATCGAATCGTTGGTGGTGTGTTGCGTGCAGTTAGAATGTTGGAAATGCGTCAGGAAAACCAGGAAATGTCGCATCGTGTTATCACTGGTGAATTACGACAACCTGAGATCTTTGCTGATATTGTAACGGCTGACCGTAATATGCTGGCAATTTTCAGTTATCTTGAAGCAATTGCTTGTAGTCCACAACCGTTACTGATTGGCGGAGAAAGTGGTACTGGCAAGGAACTCCTTGCTGCTGCGACCCATCGTTTAAGTGGTTCTTCAGGAAAACTAGTGACTGTTAATGTTGCCGGACTGGACGATACTGTTTTCTCTGATACTCTTTTTGGCCATGTCCGTGGTGCTTTTACCGGAGCCGATAGCAATAGAAGGGGCATGGTTGAGGAAGCTCAGCATGGGACTCTTTTTCTCGACGAAATTGGTGACTTGAGTACAGCATCACAGGTTAAACTACTGCGCTTGCTGCAGGAAGGTGAATATTTTGCCTTAGGTTCTGATCGTCCTAAACGTCTGCAAGCGAGGATTATAGTAGCTACCCACCAAAACCTTAAGGCTAAGGAAGTCGATGGTTCTTTCCGGCGTGATCTTTATTATCGACTAAGCACCCACCAGGTTCGTCTTCCTGCATTGCAAGAACGACGTGGGGATATTCGCTTGCTGCTTGAACATTTTATTAATGAAGCTGCGTCTATTTTAGGAAAAAAGCCTCCGAGACCAACCCAAGGTCTTATTCAATATTTGGAAACCTACGATTTTCCAGGAAATATACGTGAACTTAGATCGCTGGTTTTTGATGCTGTCAGCATTAACCAGGAAAGCCGCTTGCCCCTCGAAACCTTTTCGACGACCATTGACCGCTCTCGGCAAGCACTCGATGGTGAAGGAAAAAAACACTCAGGACCAAATCCTTTCTCTGGTTTTAAGCAGCTGCCTACCTTTTCCGAAGCGGGCGAATTTCTTGTGCTAGAAGCGTTAGATCGGGCCAATGGGAACCAGACTTTGGCCGCTCGTTTATTGGGTATATCCCAACCTGCACTTAATAAACGTATAAAGCGTTTGCGTGAATGATTCAAATATAACCTGAGGTTATAATATGTCTTAAGGTTATACCTATAATCTTAGGTGATAGGTGCTGAATTGTTCTTTTTTGTTTAACAAGCTGAAATTAAATAGAAATTCTTAAAATTCCTATACTGGCTATAACTAGAAATTATAGGTAACCCTTTTTGGTCGAGTTGTTTCTTGTCAGTGTAACCTACCGAAAAATAGTCAACTTCTCATTTCTTTTTAGTTGGCATAATCCCTGCTCTTATTTGCCCCCAGTTTTTAATTTTTTTGCCTAATAGCCTTCTGCCAACGCTATAAGCAAATCGGTATTTATGCTGACACGAAGCATATCACCTATCAAATGTACTGGAGGTACTAAATGAAGTTTCAACGTTTAAGCCTGATTGTGATCATGGCGACACTCTTCTGTCTGGGAACGACGCAGACTTTTGCTGCTGGGCAGATTTATACCAGCGATGTCATTATTGTCGGTGGTGGTGGTGCCGGAATGGCTGCAGCTGTAAGTGCTGCACAATCTGGTGCACAAGTTATTGTTCTGGAAAAATTACCGATGATTGGTGGCCATACCATTATATCAGGTGGTTCTGTCAATGCTCCTGATCCCGAAAGACAGAAAAAATTGGGCATCGAAGATTCTGCTGATTTATTTTATGAGCAGACCCTTAAAGCCGGTGATTATCGTTCCGACCCTGCTGTGGTGCGTGTTTTTGCAGATAATGCCAATGGTATTTTGACCTGGTTTGAGGAAATGGGTTTGAAATGGGATGACCGTGTATTCGAAGCTTGGGGCGGTCTTTATCCACGTGGTCATAACTCTGGCGCTGCAGCTGCAGGTCGCGATTACATTCGGGTCCTTAATACAGAAGCGAAAAAGCTAGGTGTTAAGATTAAAACTAACACCAAGGTGCTTTCACTGATCAGGGAAGACAACAAAGATCAGGTTTTGGGTGTTAAAGCTGAAAATAAGGCAGGCGAAATTGATACCTATCTCGGTAAAGCCGTAATTATTGCCAGCGGCGGATTTACCGCAAATATTCCTATGCGGATGAAATATAATCCTCGCCTGACTAAGAATTTCCGTACCACTGCTAACCCTCGTGGCAAGGCTCTGGATGGCAGTACCGGTGACGGTATCATCATGGCAAAGAAGGTTGGCGCAGATGATGTCGGTATGGATTACATTCAGCTCATTCCTTTTTCTGGTGGTCGTGTTATCGATTATGTCGGTGGGGACATTTTTGTCAATTTTGACGGCAAGCGTTTTGTCAACGAAGGTGGTCGCCGCGATGTTATTTCTGACGCAATTCTTAGTCAACGTGGTCAGAAAATGTGGGTTATTACAGATGATCAGTCGATCAAAGGTGCTAGTCTTGAGTCAAAGTTGAAGAAAAAAATCGTCTACAAGGCTGAAACTGTTGCTGAAATGGCAGAAATTATGAATGTTGATGCCAAGACCCTGCAAAACACTCTGGATCGTTATAATAAGTACGCAAAAGATAAACAAGATCCCGATTTTGGGAAAACTACCTTTACCCAAACTATTGACAAGGCTCCTTACTATTTCGGTATTGAAACCGCAGACGTTCACTTTACCTGTGGTGGTTTGAGAATTAGTCCTAAAGCAGAAGTTATCGATGTTGAAGGTAATGTCATTCCGCATCTTTACGCGGCAGGAGAAGTTACCGGTGGTGTCCATGGAACCAACCGAGCTGGTGGTAATTCTCTGACTGATATCTTTGTATTCGGTCGTATTGCCGGTGCAAATGCTGCCAAGTTGGCTGAGTAAACAAGTGCACTATCCAGGTGGGGCGCCCCCCGCCTGGATAGGCGTCTTTGGCGCGTACTTTTAGTTTGTTAATAACTGAGGAATAATTAGACCATGAACAAAATTACTCTGCTTTTGCTGACGGCCCTTTGTGCTGTGGTATTAAGCATAACTTCTGCGTATGCACAAGACTTTCTGGCTGATACGCACAAAGAAGCCGGCTTGAGTTGTAGCGATTGCCACGGTGACAATAAGAAATCTGCTGGGGTAGAGATGGATCAGTGCTTAAGTTGTCACGACTCCTATGAAAGCCTAAAAGAGTCTCCCAGAACCAAAGACCTTGAGCCAAACCCCCATGATGGTCATTTTATCGATCTTGACTGTAACAATTGTCATCATGGTCATAAAAAAATGGAGAACTTTTGCCATCAGTGTCACGCCCCGGACTGATGCATTTGTAATGAGGTTGCCAAAAGCAACTGTATTCTAATGGAGAAAGGCTATTTTTATTCATTTAAAGGTTTGTTTCTGACCAATTTTGCTGTGACTTTGGGCGTCGGTATGACTGACGCCTTCTTTTCTACTTATCTTTTCTCCCTGGGTGGGCGTGGCATCCTTTTGGGTGCTCCCTTCGCGGCATATTCAGTAGCCAAGATTTTCTTAAGTCCTTTACTTGGTGCCTGGTCTGATCGTGTTGGCAGGCGGTTGTGCATTACAGTGAGCCTATGCCTGTATATCATGATTCCTTTATGCTTTCTTCTGACAAATGATTTTGCTGTTATTATTTTTCTGCGTTTTTTACAGGGCATTGCCTGTGCTTTATTAAGACCTGTACTGTTTTCTTTGGTTGGTGAAAACATCTCATCTGACCAACGTTCTAAAGTTATGGGCTCCTTCGATATTTCTTTCTATGCTGGGCTTAGTATTGGGCCTATAATTGCAGGAATAATAATAGAGTACTTTGGGTTTACCGGAATATTTCTTTCTTTTGCATTTCTTGCTGCTACTGCACTCATCCTTTTTTGCTTAAGCTTTCCTCCTGACTTTTCGGATTGCCATATACGCCCCTCCAAAAATTATCAGTCTTTAAGGTTTGTTGCTGGAAATAAACAACTCTATGGCCTGTATATTTTTATCTATGCGCGAGCGTGTGGCGTATCCATGTTGACAGTATTTTTGCCGATTTTCTTAGGTGATTATTTGGCTCTTAAAGGTGGGCAGGTTGGGCTGGTTATGGCCGCCGGAAGTTTAATCATGGCTTTAGGTTTGCGTCCTTTTGGTTGTCTGGCCGACCGCACTTCACGCTTTACCTTATTGGTGGTTGGTGGATGGATGGTTCCTCTTCTGTATTGCTTTATTCCCCAGATCAAAGATTTTAATCAGATTTTACTGTTAGCAATTATGATAGGCATTTTTAGTAGTTTATCTCAGCCATCTGCGTCGGCCTTATTAATAGAATATAGCGATAGCGAGAGTTCTGCTCAGAATGTCGGGTTGTTTACCGCTATTTTTAATATAGGCTATTTATCTGGGCCGCTATATGGCGCCATTTGTCAGACTTGGCTAGGGTTACATTCGGTATTCTTTGTTGCTGGAGCAATTGGAATGCTATCAGTTCCTTTGTTTATTTGTCTATGTTGCAGGTTTTCAAATAACGAACGTAATTTATACGGTTTTTTGGTGAAAACGAAAAATAACAATGTCGAAAAATATTACAAATCAATAAATTGAATACAGTGTTATTGTAACACCCTGTAAATATATGTATTTTTTTATGGTATGAAATGTGAATAGACCAAATTGTCATGAGTGAAAAATATATAACTATCCGGGAGGTGTTACATGAAAATTAGAAAAAAAGTTTCAGGTTTTTTGCTGGTAAGTTTGTTAACCCTTGGTTCTTTTGGTCTCGTTACAGGTGTTCATGCTTCAGCTATTCACGATGATGGATTATTTACTAATGTATTAGCCGCTAACGACGACGGATCGACTGGATTAGTCGATTTAGGTTTCACTGCTTACATTAATGGTTCTAATTACACTCAGACCTATGTCAATAACAACGGTAATATTACTTTCAATAATTCTTTGAGCACCTTTACTCCTTCAGCAATTAGTAGTGGTTCTTATGGCCCTATTATTGCTCCTTTTTTTGGTGATGTCGATACAAGAGGTGCAGGTTCCAATACAGTTACCTATGGAGCATCTGTCCTTGATGGCTACAATGTGTTTGGTGTCAATTACATTAACGTTGGTGTATATAGTCAACAAAGCATTTTTAATAGCTTTCAGCTTATCCTCACTGATCGTTCCGATATTTCTCTCGGTGATTTCGATATTCAGTTCAATTATGACATGATTAACTGGGAAGCAGGCACAGCAAGTGGTGCAGTTGCCGGTGGTCTGGGTGGTACTTCTGCATTGGCTGGCTATTGGACGAGTGCTTCGTCAAATTATACTCTGATTGGGTCTTTGGTTGATGGTGCTTTGATAGATGGCGGTACTAATGCCTTGATTGATGGTTCCTTAAATTCTAATACTCTTGGTCAGTATAATTTTCAGGTACGTAGCGGTGAAGTTATCGTGACACCTGGTGTTGTTCCTGAGCCAGGTACTTGGTTGCTTCTCGGTAGCGGTTTTGCAGGATTGGCTTTTTATCGACGAAGAGTCAATAAAGTATAAAACCGATTCAAAGACTGTAATAAATATCGACAAGCGGAGTCAGTATAGACTCCGCTTCACTGCTGTCTCACAGTTAGACCTATAAAATAAAAGGCTTAGAGCCTCCTTGTGTTACAATGAATTCGCCAAAACACATTAAAAACAAGGAGTTCTAAGCCATGGCGCATTGTAGCACTGTTCTATCTCAAATAGTACGAATTTTCCCGAGACATGAATTTCAGGCTCTGGCAAATAAATATCATGCCGGTCAGAAATTCCGCTCGTTTTCCCGCTGGACACAGTTCGTTGCTCTGCTGACGGCACAACTGACCGGCCGCGATAGCCTGCGGGATATTGTTGAAAATATGACTGCCCAAGCTGAAAAGCTCTACCATCTCGGGATCAAACCGTTCAGCCGGGCAACACTAAGCCGAGCCAATGAGCAGCAACCGCACAAGCTGTACGAGGCGCTGTTTCTCCGGTTGATGAACCGTTGCCAGTCGCTGGCCCCGAGAAACAAGGCGTTCAAGCTTAAAGGCAAGATCTACCTGCTCGATGCCTCGCTGGTGGATCTGACGCTGTCGCTGTTTCCTTGGGCTCAGTATCGTAAAGGTAAAGGAGCGGCAAAGCTTCATATCGGACTGGATGCCGACGGTTATCTGCCCGCGTTTGTCAACATGACACCTGGCAAGGAGCATGAAATCAACGTTGGCCGGGAACTTGATCTGCCCAAAGGATCTTACGTTGTGTTCGACCGGGGCTATACCGATTATTCCTGGTATCAAGAGTTGACCGAAGACGGTGTCTTTTTCGTCACGCGCCTAAAAAGCAATGCGGTCACGATTCCTGGTCCACTGCGCAGGGGGCGTAAAAGCCCTGGGGTGTTGCGCGATCAGCAGATCAAACTCAAGGGCATTGACGGCACCTATCGCAAGGTTCGCTATCTGGACGATGAGACCGGCATGACCTATGAGTTTCTGACCAATGCGCTAGACCTATCGGCGGCAACGGTCGCTCGCCTGTACAAAGAACGCTGGCAGATTGAGCTGTTCTTCAAATGGATCAAGCAGAATCTGCGAGTTAAGAGCTTTCTGGGGACATCCTTCAATGCTGTGATGACTCAACTCTGGATTGCTCTGTGTGCCTATCTGGTGCTGGCATTTCTGAAGTTTCAGTCGAAACTTCAGCACTCCATGCAGCAGATGTTGCGGTTATTACAGTTAAATTTGTTCGAGCGGCGCAATTTTCTGGAGCTATTTGCACCACCCAAACCCAAATTATCGTTGTGCGACAAGCAGTTGTCGCTCATTTGAAACTATGAGACAGCAGTGACTCCGCTTTTTTTTATTAATCGGTTTTTTCTTAGCTTTAGCAATGGCGGTGATGTAATATTTTGGAAAGCATAGATTGCCTTGGAGTATATGATAATTAATACGTGTCTAATATTTTATCCGCCAGAGGTTCAAAAGAAGTAATTAACCTGACTATTATGTTGCGTACAGTTAAATTTTTTATCATCAAATTCATTTAGTTTTTCCTTCGTTGACCAAAAAAATTCTTTTTTTTCATCTCAAGACTCTCAAAATATGCCATTTTGTCAATTATCGTATTTCTGGAATGAAAATGTCTAAGTTGTTTGTCGGAGAATAAAGTATGGATACATTTACTAGTCTGCTTCTTCTTTACATCGCTACCGGTACTGCGATTGCTATTTACGCAGGTAAAAACCGAACGGGAGATTCTCAGGAGCAATATTTTATAGGTGGTAGGGGCATTCATTGGGTTGTGAGTGCATTAACCTATGCAGCAACAACCTATTCTTCTTTTATGATGGTCGGTCTTGTTGGTCTTTCGTTTGCCACAGGTATCGGGGCTATGTTTTTTGAGCTTACATACCTGGTGGCAACAGTCATACTGCTTTCTACCTATGGTGAAAAGATATGGGCCTTGGCCCGGGAGAATAACTTGGTATCTCCTATGGAACTCTTTTCATTGCGCATGGGGAAGCCCACAGCTGCTGTTGGAACAGTTGTTTCCGTTGTTGCTCTGGTGCCCTATACGGCCGCACAGGTGATTGGACTCTCTCTAATTTTTCAGAACTACGGTATTTCTTATAGTACAGGCGTTTTGATTGCTGCTGTACTGATCTGTATCTGGTCGCTGGTAGGTGGACTAAGAGGAGTGGCTTTTACTGATGCTCTTCAGGGGCTGTTTATGCTCCTTGCTGCCTTAGTGGTTCTTTTCTGGAGCTCTCAAACTTTTGGTGGATTTGAGTTTTCCACCTTTCCGAACAAGGTCTGGACGCCCAGCTTTTTTATTAATATAACATTGCCATGGGCCTTTTTTGCCCTGACGAATCCGCAAGTGGTGCAGCGTCTTTTTATCTTAAAAGAAAAGTCTGATCTAAAGAAGATGATCATTCTCTTTGCTTCGGTCGGATTTGTTTATACGCTTATTACCTGCTTTGTTGGGTTTGCTGCAAAGTTTGGCCTATTAAATGGCAGCTTTGCGCAGGTCGCAGGCCGTGATCAGGTCACTGTTCAGATTATATCGATGATGGCTAAAGGACTTGGTGTTTTTGTCGCGCTAAGTATTGTTTTCGCGAGTGTTTCCACCTCTAACTCTATTATTCTTACTCTTTCCTCTATGGTGACCAGGGATGTTGTCCGAAATACTAAAAACATGTGGTACGGTAGAGTTTTTATTGCCGTCATAACGGTTTTTGTTGCCTTGTTTGCGCTTAATAAGTCCGCTTATATTGTTGAGCTTTCGGTAGCAACTTCAAGAATTCTACTCTGTTTTCTACCCCTGTTTATTGATCTATTTCATATTAAAAAAGCTGGGCATATAACTGGTATTATGACGATTGCTGGCGGCGCAGCATTCTCTATTGCCGCTGGGAAATTAGGTCTTCCTTTAAGTTCTTTATGGGCACTTGGTGGCGCCTTTTTCTTTTATGGTATGGGGCTTATTTTTGATAATATTATGCTAAAAAATGCATAGACGGTATTTTAAAGTGAGTGGAAGATACGTCTCTTAGAATATAACGATTTAAACTTATGGTAAAAAAAGAATATGGCAAAGATAAAAACAGCTAAAGAAATTAAAGAGATCTCCATAATGGCCGATCTGATCACCGAGTTGATTATCAAAAGTTTATCCTGGGTTAAGCCGGGTATCTCAACCAGGGAGTTGGATAGGAAGATCGAAAAAGAGATGGGCCGAATGGGTGTTAACGGGCCTTGTAAAGGATATCACGGTTTCCCGTGTGTAAGCTGTCTTTCTGTGAATGAGTCGGTAACTCATGGTATTCCCGATAGAAAGAAGCTGCGGGAAGGGGATATCATAGATATTGATCTCGTGATTGAAAAAAACGGTTACTATTCAGACTGCTCCAGAACTATCGGTGTCGGTAAAATCTCTCCTGAGGCTCAACGTCTTATCGATGTCACTGAAGAGTGTCTTTTCAAAGGAATTGCAAAGGCACAGCCAGGGAACACTTTGGGGGATGTTGGTTTTGCCATTCAAAGCCACGCTGAATCAAATGGTTATTCTATTGTAAAAGAATACTGCGGACATTTTATTGGTCTGGCCATGCATGAATCACCATCGGTTCTTAATTATGGTCAACCTGGTCAAGGTGAAGTATTGAAGCCTGGAATGATTTTTTGTATTGAACCGATGGTCAATCAAGGACAGGGCGCTATCCAGGATCATAATTGGGTCACCAAAACGAAGGATGGTAAACTCTCTTCCCGATGCGAGCATATGGTTCTTATTACTGAAACAGGCCATGAAATTCTAACCAGTCATCTGCACCCCAAGTAGGGTATGAATCTGTTAAAGAGTTTATGCCTTGTCGAAATCAGTGGTTGAAAAACTACCTGGCATTTTTTACAGGAGCCTGAAACGACTTGTGCTATGATGCGCCGGATTTTTTAACGGGTTCGTGTTTATATAATTATCCGCTATGGTGTAGTTCAATTGAGCAGAAAAAAAATATTTATTACGGGTATCGCTGGATTTTTAGGAAGCCATATAGCTGATAGTTGTTTGGCTGCAGGGTACCAGGTTGCAGGGTGTGACAACCTTAAAGGTGGTTATGCTGACAATGTCCCGACAGGCGTACAGTTTCATCAGCTAGATTGTAATGATTTTGCCCAACTCGCCCCGCTGATGAAAGGGGTCGATATTGTTTACCACTGTGCTGCTACCGCCTACGAGGGCCTATCAGTCTTTAGCCCCCATTATGTTACTCAAAATGTTGTGACCGCTACCAGTGGTGTTGTTTCCGCTGCGGTAGCAGGTGGAGTAGGGCGCTTTATTCTCTGTTCGTCCATGGCCCGGTACGGGACTAATGCTATTCCTTTTACTGAGGAGATGCTGCCTGCACCTCAGGATCCTTATGGTATTGCAAAATGGTGTGCAGAACGGTTGCTTGCAAATATTGCCGAAACTCATGGCATGGAGTGGGTGGTCGCTGTTCCTCACAATATAATCGGTCCAAGACAACGTTACGATGATCCTTACCGAAATGTCGCGGCTATTTTTATTAATATGATGCTACAAGGTCGGCAACCATATATTTACGGCGATGGTAATCAAAAGCGCTGTTTCAGTTTTATCTCCGACGTTATTGATCCTTTATTGCGTATGGCTACTGAAAAGAGCTGTGTCGGACAGGTCATCAATATTGGACCAGATAAAGAGTTTGTGACCATCAACGAACTTGCCGGCACCATTGCTCAATTACTCGATTTTGATTTAAAACCACAGCATATTAAAAGTAGGCCTCAGGAAGTTTACTTAGCAAACTGTAGTGCCGATAAGGCACGCCGTATGCTTGGATATGAGCCCCAGGTTGAACTGGTGACAGGCTTAGAGATCATGATCGATTGGATAAAAACTCGTGGCCCGCAACCTTTTTTACACCATGTCGAGTTAGAAATTGATCGTCCGAACGTTCCAGAAACATGGTCAAAGAAAATACTGTGACGACTCTTAATGAAGTAATTGATTTTAAGGTTCTCAAGACCTATTGGGCTAAAATTAAAGCTCTGCAGGGCACGTTGCATTTACCCGGAATGCGCGATGACTATCGCCAACAACTTGAACAGTTTATAAAAACAGCCACACAGGCATTAAATGCAACTCAAAACAGGTATGAGCAAGAAGCGCTGTATTGGTTGTTAGTTCAGGCCCAGGCTGCCCGAGCCGAAGATGCTCGTTACGGTGCCGGTCAATTGTCGCGTGGTTCGCAGCGGGCGCCTACCTTAGCTGATTGTGACGATGGCTGGCTACGAGTTGAAGAGATCGTTGCAAATGCAGAGCAGGCTGCTCAGAATGCTGCTAAAATTGCCCAAATTCTTGACTCGGCAAAGGCAAAAAAGCAGGCGCAACGGGCTGAACTTGCAGCGCAAGAAGCAAGGGGAATCGTTAACGAGCGCAACCGCGCTTATACGTTTCATGCTGATCCTGGTTTTTCCTTTGGTGAAGGTTGGTATTTGGCCGCCGCTGCACTGTTTGCTGGTCTTGCAATTCAGATTCGACCTGGGGCAATTCAGGAAGAACAAGCAAGACGCTTTCTTAGTGATGCCGGGTTGGCTTCAGCGATACAACCATACCGATCCCGTCCTGCAAGCCCAAAACATTTAACCCATATTATTGCTGAGGCATTCCGTGTTAACCCTCAAAATTCACAACACCGTCTTCGCCACGCTTTCCTGGGTAATGATTTACCAGCGTCTGAATTGATAGGTTGGATTGCTAATAAAGTAGGAACATCTTCAGCTGAAAAGGTATTGCTTTGGGTGCGCACAGGCGATCATGATGCTCAGCGTAATACTTGTTTTAAGGAATTACGCCAGATTACCGATCTGGTACTGAGTGCCGGGTTGATTCCTGTTTTTTTTGGAGATGCTGTTCCTGCTGATAGCGTCCCGCATAATGCCGTTAACCTAAGCTTATGCTGGAAAGAACCAATCTTTCAAGGTCCCGAAATGCGCAGAGCACAACTCCAGATGTTTGAAATTTTAAAACAGCGCCATGGGCTTGTCGGTCAGATTGGTGTGACTACCGCAGGTATGGATGGCCCTGCACTTATGGGTTTGCCCACCATGTACCTGACTCAAGAACCAAACGTTCGCCTTGGCAAGTGGGTAGGACCGGTTCCAGGCTATGAGGAGGTGGTCAGGCGACCTGGTTATCTGGAAACTATGCGGACAACTTTGTTTCGGTGGCGATCTTCTGTCACGAATGTTTTGTCCGTTTAAGATCATTAGTTATCAACGCTAGGATTTCACTGGAGATATGCAAAATTTCATTGCCACTGAAACCATTTCTCTTCAATTCTTTATAAAACGATTTTGCTATGATGCGTGAAGTATCAGGTGTTCGTTTTTTGCAATTTTCAAAAGCTTGATCTTTCCAATTATAAGCATCTCTATGCTGTTCTCTCATGCGATCCTCCATCAAGCAAAATTGTGCTAAGGTGAAGTATTGAACGCAAACCTTGTACCAGATATTAGTGAAATTAGTTTTTCTTTTTAACTAGTTGAAATTATATGTTGATATTTGTCTATGGAATAGATTGTCAAATACTAAATAACTATTTTTAGGTCTTTTTATATAGATTATTGATGAAAAATACCCACACATAGCAAGTTTTTCGCAACAATCATGTCAGGGTGAGGCGAGGGGGATGGGAGCAATGATGTTTTCTTTGTCTGACATTTTATAATTGAGGACAAACATTTGTTTTTACCCGATAAAAATAAGTAATGCATAAAAATTGATTAAAATAGTCATGAACTTGTGAATAAAATTGTTTTTTTTCTTTTGTTTACTGCTAAAAACTCGAGTGTGTATTTGCAGTACCTGTTTAATTATGTATAATTATTAATATTTTGGCTAAATGCTTAAGTTATCATTGTTCCTTTTCTAAATAATCACCAGGGCAATAGTGTCTTGTTGTTGATTCTTAAATTTATTTCAATGTGCTTAATTGAGGTCCTGACAATGCGCTACGTTTTGATATTTATTTCATTAATGCTCTGTAGCCCTGTATCCATTTATGCTCAAGAAGCAAATCGTCTCGATCGGGTAACGGCAGCTGGTCATGTCCGTGTCTGTATCTGGCCTGATTATTATGGCATTACCTATCGTAATCCCAAGACTCAAAAACTCTCCGGTATCGATATTGATATGGCCATGGAATTGGGTAAAGATTTAGGTGTGGATGTCCAGTTTGTTGACAGTTCCTTTGCTTCGCTTATTGATGATGCTACCAATGATCGCTGTGATATTGCCATGTTTGCTATTGGTGTTACCGATTCCCGCCAAAAATATTTGCGCTTTACCCAAAGCCATCTTGCAAGTGACATTTACGCAATAACCACCAATACCAATCGTAGAATTAAAACTTGGGCTGATATTGATCGTTCAGGCTCGATTGTCGCGGTCGCGAAAGGAACTCTGCATGAGCCGGTCATGAAAGAGAAACTTAAAAACGCTGAGTTGCTTATTCTTGATACTCCTTTTGCTCGGGAGCAAGAAGTGCAGTCCGGGCGAGCAGATGTCTTTATGACCGATTTTCCTTATAGTCAACGGTTTCTGGCCAGTGCGGATTGGGCTCGTCTGGTTAAGCCTCCTTCAAGCTATCACGTGACACCCTATGCTTATGCGATGGCACAAGGTGATGACGTCTGGTATAGGCGGATGGACAAGTTTGTCCGTGATATTAAACGAGATGGTCGTTTAATGAAGGCTGCTGAAAAACATAAACTGGAGCCTATTGTTGTTAATGAATAAGCGGGCCATACATTTAGGACGTTATTGTTTTTTTGCATCACTATTTTTTGTTTGTGTCACCTTGATGTTGACTACTTACACGTTATGGAGACTGCGTTCTGAAGCTATGCTTAATGGTGTTGAAACTGCCGCTATGCATTCACGCCGATTTGAGGATTTTATTACTCAAAGCCTCCATGTTACAAGCTTGATAGGGGCTAATACTCTTGGTCAGGTAGCGCAAATAAAAGATCTTGGTGAAACTCCTGATTCTTTTCAGAGGATTTTACGGCATGCTCCATTTTTGCGATCCATATCGGTATTAGATGATCGTGGGGTTATTGTCAGCAGTTCTAATTCTGCCAATCTAGCAATTGAATTTAAATTAGATCAATTTTTACCCCCGGCACCAAATGTCCTCGATATTTTACGCATTGGTCAACCCTGGAGCGGTCGAGATTTTGCTGATGGTTCCCTTGTCTATAGCGATGATGTGTCTCCCAGGTTCATTCCGATGGCGAGAAGGCTATCAGTTGGTACGCAAATAGCGACATTGCTTATCGCTTTAAATCCTGACTATTTTATCAATCATATTACCCAGACCATAGATGCTCATGAGGGAATAGTCGAAATCATTCGTTACGATGGTATTATGTTAATGAGCACCGACCCTGATGAACGGCCCGGAGTTCTGCGTAATTATGTCGTTCGAGAACTCAAACTGGCAGACCATGAAATTGGTGAATTTGTGCAGACGCTAGAAAATGGTCAAAGGGTTTTGACATCATTTCGCGCTTCACGCCTTTATCCCTTTGTTATTGTGACTCATGTCAAACAAAATTGGGCTTTAAGATATTGGCGGTCTGAAGCAAAAACTCTTCTCATTATTGTGTCCATTTCGTTAGTAGCTATCCTGTTATTGGTTTTTATTTTTTATCGTCGTCAACTTCAATTGCTAATAGAACGAGCAGAAAATGAACGCCTTCAACGTATTAACGCTACAGTGTTCGATGCGAGCACAGAAGCAACATTGATTGCAGATCCAAATGCAAAAATTGTCTCTGTTAATACAGCCTTCACCAAAGTCACAGGTTATAACGCGGACGAGGTGGTTGGTTATCCGTTAATCGATTTTATTGGTTCAGAAGATAGACGCACTTTTGTTAGCTATCTTGCAGAGACCTCTAGGGAAATAGAACTCCCAACGGAGATGCCTCCCTTTGAGGTTCGCCAGCTCTGTAAGGATGGTAGTTTTATATGGACTGAAATTCTCGCTAGCGCCGAGTATAATGACCATGGCGTGATTACTGGTTATTATCGAATCAGCAGAAATATAAACCCACGTAAAGAGTTGGAAGCTCAAGTAAAACAGATGGCTTTTCACGATCAATTGACCAATTTGCCTAATCGTAGAGTTTTGAACAATTATCTGGAGTTGGCATTAGCAACCAATAAACGAAATGGTCATTATGGAGCCTTACTATTTTTGGATTTAGATGGTTTTAAACCAATAAATGATGGTTACGGTCACGATGTTGGCGATCTATTGCTGATTGAAGTCGCAAAACGACTTAAAAACTGTGTGCGCGAATCTGATATTGTCGTACGGTTTGGTGGTGACGAGTTTGTTATTTTGGTCAATGGATTGAAAGAAAATAAGGAAAAATCAATCCGGTTGGCTGGTTTTATTGCGGAAAAAATACGGAAAATTTTGGCAGAGCCTTATATTTTAGATTTGTCTAATACATTTCAGCCCCTTGGCCCTATTGGCCACCAATGTACAGCGAGTATAGGGGGCTGTGTTTTCGCTGGGGAAGAACAGCAGGAAAACATTATTAAATGGGCAGATAGTGCCATGTATCAGGCTAAAAATGTAGGCGGGAACGCGATCCGTTTTTATGCCACAACTAGCTAAACTCCCGTGTTTTAATTTAGAAAATACTTATTCATTATCAATTAGATGATCTCTCAGAACGGACTTAAAGCTTTCTACCATTTGTTTAGGGTAGGGGGTTGTCCGGGTTGCAATTCCCCCTGATGATTCCCAAAACGTACCTTCATGGGGAATAGCAACTAAGCCAAATTTTTCTGCGTCGGGTAACATCCGCTCCGGAATATGAGCAAGAAAATTACCCGCCTGAACAATCTTCATCATCGAGATAGCGCTGGTTTCAATACCCATTACAGGTGGCTTGAGGCCATTGGCCGTAAAGTATGAACCAATTCTCCGATCACCGATATTATCCCGGGTTAAAACGACCCATGAATATTCAGCGAGTTCTTTTGCAGTAACCATCTTTTTACAAGCTAAAGGATGTTCCTGCGAGGCGATAACAGTATGTTTAATCTGGAGGAGGCTTTCTGTTGTAATTTCAGCATGAGGTGGAAAGTCCAGGGAGCAGCATGCAAGGTCGATATCTCCCTCAAGTAAATCTGATATGATGGTGTTTATGACGCCTAGTTCTATCTTGATTTTAACCCCAGGGTACTGATGATGAAATTTGGCAATGACCGGAGGAAGTATCGTCGTAAGCCAGACCGGGCCTGCTGCAATGCGTAAGGTGCCAGCGATGCCTTTTTGCATAGCACTGATTTCAGCCAGGGCGTGTTGATATTCGACCTCCATTAAGCGTGCACGACGTACCAATATTTCTCCCGCAAGGGTTAGAATAACCCCTTTTTGATGGCGCTCAAACAGGGGAACACCAACACTACTTTCAAGCTGTTTAATGCTTTTTGTCAGGGCAGGTTGGCTTATATGCAGAGCCTCAGCCGCTGAAGTCACATTACGATGTTCGGCAACGGCTAAAAAATGTCTTAGTGAGCGGGACTGCATGATTTTAATCTCCTTGGTCAGGTAATAGACTTATCTTTCCAAATCAGAAGCTGGCCAGTATTAATAATTTTCTGGATGATGACTTTGTCAGATTCAGCAGGTCAGGTGTCCAATCGGTAATATAACAAAAAGTTATCGATTTGGGGCAAAGATATATACATGCTTGTCAGGATGTCAGTATATATTGTGTATCTACCTTTTTTAAAATCAACTGATCGTAAACATCTTGATTAAGGAGATAAAGGATGAAACCTGTCAATATTCTGGGTTTGTGCGGAAGTTTGCGTAAAACATCAACGAATATGGGGTTACTTAAATTTGTTGAGGAAAGTCAATCTGGTGTCTGCCAATTTCAAATAGCGGATATCAGCGACATTCCTTTTTATAATCCTGATGATAAAAAAAAGACATCAGAAGTTGAAAAACTGATGGCTCAATGTGCTGATGCCGATGCTTTTATTCTAGCTTGTCCGGAATATAACTATTCAATTACTCCAGTACTTAAAAATGTTCTTGATTGGTTGTCGCGCGAACCGAAAAATTACCTTCTAGCCGGGAAAACTGCTGCCATAATGGGTGCTGGAGGAGGTAAAGAAACGGCGCGTGCGCAATATCATCTGCGCCAAATCTGTGTCTATCTGGATCTTCATCTGGTGAATAAACCAGAAGTTTTTTGTAATTCTTTTGGTGGCAACTTTGATGAAGAGGGGACTCTTCTTAATACCAAATATAAAGAAAACATTGCCTTGCAATTAGATGCACTGATTCGTTTGACCAGGCAGATAAAAGCTATTTGATCTTTCGGTACAGCGTGGCTCTACTGATACCCAGTTGTTTGGCTGCAAGGGTTGCACTTCCAACTTTATCAATTGTTGCCAGAATCATATCCTTTTCTAATGTTTTTAAATCTTCAAGTTTGTGGTGCTTTTCTGTGTGGGGTATGGTCACTATCTCTTTGGGCAGGGTCGTATCGTCAATCATGCCATCATTGGATATAGTGACTGCATAAATCATAGCATTCTGCAGTTGACGTACATTGCCCGGCCAGGAATAGTGAAGCAATATACTCTTGGCCTGGTCGGTCAAGGAGCACAGGGGCATATTAAAGTTATTGCAGGTCTCTTTGATAAAATACTCAGCAAGCAACAGAATGTCATCCCCGCGTTCTTTTAGAGATGGAAGCTCCAGATTGACGACTGCGAGCCTGAAATATAAATCCCTACGAAACTGATCTTCATTCAGATTGTCAAAAAGTGGTTTGTTTGTTGCTGATATGAGTCGGAAATTAACCGGAATGCTTTTATGTCCACCAATCCTGGTTACTTTTTTCTCTTCAAGAACTCTTAGCAGAACCGCTTGAAGCTCAAAGGGCATATCGCCGATTTCATCCAGGAATAAGGTTCCTCCATTGGCATGCTCTATCTTTCCCATGCGACCATTTTTTTCTGCCCCAGTGAAAGCACCTCCTTCGTAACCAAATAGTTCACTTTCGATAAGGTTGGCAGGAATGGCAGCACAGTTGATAGCGACAAAAGGCGCTGACCTGGTACTGTAATTATGTATTGCTTGCGCAAAAACTTCTTTTCCTGTCCCACTCTCCCCCAATAGAAGGATATTTATCGGACGCTGAGAAACTGTTTTAGCCGTATCCTTTAGGCTTTGAATCGTTTTGCTTTGGCCGATAATTCGATCAAAGGTGATCTTGCAACTATTTTGAACAGGACGGATATCCAGGGCTTCTGAGAGAGGGGTTATTTTTATGATGGCCCCCTGGGTGTGCTTTTCCTTATCACCGCAAAAGGGTTCAATATCAGCTAAATAGCTAGAGTTGCTTTGATCTTTAAGGGAAAGGTGTTTCTGAAAGCTAGGCCGTCTTGCTTGCAATGCTTCAGTGACCGGTGTTGGATCAAGCAGAAGAGGTAAAAGATTTTTTTTTCGGTCATTATATGAGAGTTGCAGCCAGTTAAGTGCTTCATCGTTTATGTGGACAATGTAGCCCGCTTCATCAATGGCAATATAACCATCCTCTGAATGGGCAAAGGTGGCTTGTAGGGTCGAATTCATCAATTGTAAACGTGCATCACGACGAAACAGTTTTATCTGGTTAGTAATTGCCGTAGCAATAGAAGTCACCCAACCGAGGCCATGACTGATGATTTGTGTATTGTCGGCATTTCTCTGAACGAGGAGTATTGTTCCTACGGTATCACCATATTCATTAAAGACTGGAGCTGCAGAACTAAGATTCTTTTCTAAAATTTTCAGAAAATTAGCAGATCCAATGATTTGAACTGGCTTTTGAACTTTTTGAGCCAGGGTATGGGCGCAACAGCCAATTTTTTCTTCACTCCAGACACTGCCAGGTGAAACATTAAATTCAGGCCAAATATGATTTGAATTACTGGTGCTACTGAGTAGGGTTCCATTTTCATCAAAAATTGATAGAACAAAATCCGTCCCTTCCACCATTTCCTGAAAAAGGTCTATAAATTGGGTAGCGACATCGATAAAAATTCTTTTACGTTCAGTTGTAATTGCGAATTCAACTGTACTTAGATACGGAATTTCAAGAGCTTCATCCCACCTGATTCCATGCGCGACAGAGGCCTTCCACATGGAGATCACTTCTTTCGGAATAAAAGAACAACCCTTAGGAATTTCACCGGTTTCTATCAATGATACTTTGGCATCGTGGACCTGTTGCCAAATGAGGGGATCGTTACTGCGTAAAACGATAGGTTTAATAAAATCGATTTTGGTACTTTTTACCATATTTCCTCAATGTCATATCTGACGACATTTCTTTTCACAATCTGAGTTATGAATCGAATCATGTGTCTCACGCTGTATGTCTATTAAATGAGACATGTCTCAGATACGAGACGCATTCTGTAAGTTAGTAAAATTTTTAAATAGTTGAAAAATAGTATGAAAAAAATCAAATCGTCGATTGGCACCCATATTGCTGATTGTAGCCAAAGAAAAACCACAGTCGACTAACATACTCAACAATGAGACATGTAGCAATGTCTATTTTAGACATGGTGTTTCAAGAATTTATAACCTTCAAATATTTATTTCCGAGTACCGTTGTCGATAATTATTTTCAGTAACTCGTTTTAGATCTTCGCTTTTGTTGGATGCAAGAAAAAATATTCCTTTTTTGCTGTTAATTTCAGATAAGGCTAATCCATGAGTGCTGTGCGGGATAGTCTTCAACAGCAAAATGATTATGGGGTCCAACCGGTCTCCTGAGGCATATATATTCACAGCATTATCCACTAGGAAGGAGTAAGAATGGGAAGTTCAGATTTCAGTCGCAGGACGTTTATCAAGGGAACTGCAGCAGCTGGCGCAATGATGTCCCTTGGTTCGCTGACAACGGGCAGTCTGGTTAAGTCTGCTCATGCGCAAACATCGAAAGGTGTTGAAATTATCCGTACATGCTGTCGTAACTGTACGGCCGATTGTGGAGTTCTTGCCCACGTACGCGATGGTCGGGTGCTTAAAATTGAAGGTGATCCTGAATTTGAAAGAAGTGAAGGAGCGCTGTGTCCAAAAGGCCTGTCTGGTATTCAGGCGCTCTACAATCCAAACCGCACCAAGTACCCTATGAAGCGGGTTGGTGCCCGTGGTGAAAATAAGTGGCAGCGTGTCTCTTGGGACCAGGCTATCGATGAGATTGCTCACAAGCTCATGGATATTCGTGCAAAATACGGCGCCGAAACTGTTTTTGCCTCAACTGGTGGTGGTGGAAATCCAAACTTCTACACACCTGCACGTTTTTGTAATGTTTTTGGATCTCCTAACTGGTTTGAACCGGGAGCTGCTCAATGTTACATGCCACGTACCCTGATGTATGCTTTGGGTTATGGTCTTTATGGCACACTGCAGGGACAAAATACCAGTCTTGGTGACTCCAACTGTGTTGAAGCTTTCTTCCATCAAGAAGGACTCAAAATGGGTAGTCTGGTCCTTTGGGGAACCGCTCCATCTTATAGTGGCCCATCTCAAGGTGGTCGCGTATTAGCTGAAGTTCGTGCTCAAGGTGTCAAGACTGTTGTCATCGATCCACGCTTCACTCCAGATGCTGCTAAGGCGGATGTATGGTTGCCGATACGTCCTGGTACCGATGTCGCTTTAGGGCTTGCCTGGATTCGCTACATTATCGCCAAGAAACTTTACGATAAAGACTTTATGCAGCGCTGGTCGAACATGCCTTACCTGGTTGATACAAAGACTAAGCTGATGTTGCGTGAAAGTGATGTTGTTCCTGGCGGTAGTAAAGAGAATTACATGGTTTGGGATAGTAAAACGAATTCAGCCAAACCATTGCCTTATCCGTACGATGAAAGTCTTGATCCTGCGCTTGAAGGCACTTACACCGTTAATGGAAAAGAGTGTAAGACCGGTTTGCAAATGCTTAAAGAACGTGCTGATGAGTGGACTCTGGAAAAAGCGGGTAAGGAATGTGCCCTCGTACCTGAGCAAATTGAAAAAGCAATCCTTATTTACGCCAAAGAAGGAAATCCTTCTAGTGTTGCTCTCGGTGTTGCAACTGACCAGAACCCTAACTCTGCTCAGACTGCACAGATGTCCGTTATCCTGCATGTTTTGATGGGATATTTTGAAAAGCCTGGCGTTCAGCTGCAACGTTACAACGATATGGGGCTGACCGGTCGTTTAAGAACTTCAAAACTGAAAAAATTCCTTCCTGATGAGCAATTACGTAAGCGTATCGGCATCACTGAACACAAAGGTGCTTTACAGTGGTGGACAGTACCAGCAGCTAAAATCATTGAAACACTCAAAACCAAACAGCCATATCAATTACGTGCCTGGTTAGAGCGTTCCGGTAACAAGCTTGGTGTTGTCGCTGGTGCCAATGAGTGGGTTGACGCTATGAAAGATCTTGAATTGATCGTTCATATCTTCATGTACCCAACTTCATTCTCTGCCTATGCCGATTATCTGTTACCTGTTCATGAATGGCTGGAAACCGATTTTCTGACCAACTCAATGAACCGTGCCTGGGTCCGCCAAGCAACAACCCATCTATATGAAACTGTTAATGAAGCATGGGTGTTTGCCAAACTGGCTAAACGTTGTGGTGAGCTGGGTCACGAAAACTGTAAACGTGCTTTTGATCCAAAAGAAACTGCGCCGGAATTGCCTTACTTCGATACTTATGAGGAACAGCTTGATGCCTGGTGTGACCAAGGCTTTGGTATGACTTATAAGGAGTACTGTGACAAAATTCCTTTTGAGTATATCTCCATGGATGAATTCCGTAAATACTATGTATATAAGGAAATTAATCCTAAAACAGGTAAACCAAAAGGATTTGGTACTCAGACTGGTAAGGTTGAAGGCTACATGGAAAGTGTTATTCACCTGGGCCGTACCGGAGCACCTTTTGTCCCTAAAGAGTTGGGTCTTAAACCGGTTGAAAAAGACTACGATCCGTTGCCTTACTACATCCGTCCGGAAGAAAACCCTCTCAATGGTGTTGGTAAAGACTATCCGTTGACCATGACCAATGGCCGTCTTCCATATTATCACCATGGAACCTTAAGAAATGTTCCATACCTGCGTGAACTTGCACCTGTTCCGGAAATTTGGGTCCATCCTGTAGATTGTAAGACCTATGGAGTCACCTCCGGAGACTGGGTCTGGGTCGAGTCGAAGCGCGGAAAAATTCAAGCTAAAGTTCTCGAAACTAAAGGTGTGGCAAAGCATGTTGTTTACATGGAACGTTTCTGGAACCCTGAAACTCTGGACAGCAAAACCCACGGTATGGAAATGGACGTAAACGTGCTGACCAAAAACACTGCTCCTCATAACGATCTGTGTGGCACTTACACCTTGCGTGGCTTTCAGGTCAAGATCTATAAGGCTGCAGGGGCTCCTGAAGGGATTTGGCAGAAACCGGAAGAATTTGAAGCATGGATGCCAGCTCCGTCCAACCCGACCAAAAGAGTGGAGATTTAACATATGAAAAAGATTTCAATGGCCATCGATCTTGATCGCTGCATCGGCTGCTTTTCTTGTGAGATTGCCTGTAAGAATGAGAATCAAGTTGCTTTAGGAGTTCAGTACAACAAGGTCTTTAATGTTGGGCCATCTGGTGAATATCCCAATATGGAAATGTACCAGGTTCCGGCTTTGTGCCAAGCGTGTGCAAATGCCCCCTGTGTAGAGGTTTGTCCGACAGGTGCTTCATATATTGATAAAGATGGTTTGATTCTTATCGATAGTGAAAAATGTATCGCTTGCGGTGCCTGTATGACCGCATGTCCATATGGTGCCCGTTCTTACAATCAAAAAGCGGACTATGTTGAAAAATGTACCATGTGTTCACATTTACTTAATGCGAATGATCAGCCTGCTTGCGTTAAAGCCTGTTGTGCTAAGGCACGTATTGTCGGGGATGTTAATGACCCGAATAGCGAAATTTCTAAAGTTGTCGCTAAGGCAGGTAAAAATGCCCATTCGCTTTCGGATGAGGGGAACAATCCTACCGTGCGCTATATTCTGCACAAGAAAACTGCGTCTTGGAAAGAACGGAAGTCTTGGACTTTTTTCGAGGATAAGCTTAACAAGTAGTTTAATTTAAAAAGAAAATTAACATTTTCAAATTAAACCCAAAGATGTCCCTCTGAATTATCAGAGGGACATCAATATTAATAATAAATATAAGAGAGGCCAGCATAGCTATCTCTTATAGCTTCTTGCAGGATACAGGACATGGAACGATTAGCTGAATATGAAGAGTTACTAGAAAAACGCAAAGGGATGTACAGTTTTCTGGCTCATCTTTACAAGACCGAGGTTGATGCAGCTGTTTTTGACTATTTAAAAAGTTATGAATTTCCCAAGCAAGGAAGTGAAGAGCTTATTACCGGGTATCAATTGATGCAACGTTACATCAGCACTGCGCATGAAGATCCATTGACTGATCTTGCTGTCGATTATGCGAAAGTTTTTCTTGGCGCTGGATTGGCTGATATCAACCTGGTCGCTTATCCCTATGAATCTGTTTATACCAATAGTAAGAAAATGGTCATGCAAGAAGCTAGAGATGAAATGCTCGAAAATCTGCGCTCTCACCAATTGGAACTTCAACATGTTTATAATGAGTTAGAAGACCATTTATTTATCCAATTAGAATTCATGGCGGTAATGTGTGACCGAACCCTGGCTGAGTTTGCGAAAAACAATGAAAATGCGGCTTTAAAGTGTCTGGAAGAACAAGAACTTTTTATTGAGAATCATCTTCTGAACTGGGTTCCACGTTTTTGTCTGGATGTCGAAAAACATGCTTTGACCGATTTTTATAAGGGGCTCGCCAAAGTTACCAGTGAATACCTGCTTATGGATAAGGCGATTATCGAGGAGCTGTTGCCTTTGCGCGCTGCTTAAGGAGGTCTATCGGTTATGCATACGCGGTGGAGTATTGCTTTTTTTCTGTTCTGGGGTGTGGTCAGTGTCGGATTCATGTTTCTCCCTTTTTTTTGTGGTTGCGCTAACGGAACGCGCTCTCGCATTTATCGTTTCAGTCTTTTGGGTTCAGCTTTTTGCGGCTTTGTTGCTGTCGCGATGGTTGCTTTCAGCCTGAACTCTCCAGGTAATTTAATCAATATATTGGGTAATCCATGGGCTGGATTAAGTAGCGCCATTATTGCTCAAATAGTGATTATTCTGGTGGCCCTTATCGGGTTTTTTAAAGGATCCTCGGGGCAGCGGAATTTGGTATACGGTTCTGTAGGAGTAGGGATTTATGCTCTTTTTTGTTTCTTTCGAATGTATATGATCAGTACTCGTCCGGCTCTTAATTCTTTTGTCCTGTTTGCGCTATTACTCGTACTAACCATGGAGCTAACCTTATTATTTCGGCTGTCTTTTTGTACCGATAGCATTACAGGGCTTAATAAGCAAAGTCTCTTGTATCCATTTTCAACGATTGCCGCAGGATGTCTTCTCGGTGTGTTTACTATCCGTCTTCTGTTGTTATCAAATCCAGATCGGATCTTTACTTTTTCAGGGTTAACTAATGGCATTTATGCTCCTTTTTTCTGGTCTGTGGTCGTGCTGATTTTTATATTACCAACCTTACATGCTATTTATAGTTTTAAAAAACAGGTGACCTCATTTAGCCGTGTGGTTTGCTGTATCTTTCTGGTTGGATTGTTTGTTTTTTGCAGCCTTGTGAATCAGATGCCGATTAGTGCCAGCAGCCGTTTTGTGCAGTGAAAACAATGATGAAATGTTCTCGCAGGTCTTTTACTAAGCTTGCTGCAGTTGCAGTCTTGGTTCCTGGTCGTGTATTTGCCGGGGATGGCGATAAGAACCTTATCCGTCCGCCTGGTGCTATGGATGAAGTAGAATTTTTAGCACGTTGTAACCGCTGTCAAAGATGCGTTCAGGTTTGTCCTACCAGGGTTGTAGTTCCTGCTGCTTTCGATTATGGAATTATTGCTTGCAATACCCCAGTGATGAGTTTTAAGCGCTCCTATTGTAATTCTTGTCTGAAGTGTTCAGAGGTTTGCCCGACCGGAGCATTAAAGCCTGTAACTGCAGAGACCCTTGACATTGGTATAGCCGCAATTGTTGAAAGAGATTGTGTTGCCTGGGATTGGATCGGTTGTACTGTCTGTGTTGATGTCTGTCCTCTAAAAGCGATCACCCTGGATGAGCAAAAACGACCTGTCGTTGATCTTAAAAAGTGTAACGGCTGTGGGTTGTGTGAACTCAAATGTCCTGCCTCATCGCTAGGAAAAAAGTCGGGCAAGGGGATATTGATCCAGCCACGTCAAGAGGGGATGCCTCGTCGTTCAGTGCTACCTGTAAGTGAGGGATCTCATAGTGAAAAAAATTAAGTTTTCTAAGTATAGATATGCCGTACTGTTGACTGGTGTGATACTGATTGGAGCTGGTGCGGTTACAAATATCGGGATAGGTACTTTTTGTAATGTCTGTCCGGTTGGCTTTTTGCAGATTTCTTTGGCATCTAGGCAGATTCCCCTGGATATGATCGTTGGTGTTGCTCTGGCTATGGCTGCCATTGTTGTGCTAGGGCGTTTTTTTTGTGGGTGGTTGTGTCCCACAACTTTGATCCGAAAAACATGCCAAAAGCAGGACAATAAAATGACTGTAACGCATAAACAAGGGGTTGTCCGCCACCTTCCTTTTGCGGTTCTGGTCCTTGCGCTGGGTATTTCCTTTGTTATGCGATTTCCTGTATTTTGCCTGGCATGTCCAATTGGTTTGTTTTTCGGATTTCTTTTTGCTCTATTTAAACTCATCTTTGCGGTTGAACCAAGTTGGAACCTGGTCATTTTTCCCATAATGATTGGTCTGGAAGTGCTTTTGTTTAAAAAATGGTGTTCAGTTATTTGCCCTATTGGTGCCATATTTTCACTGCTTCATAGGGTGCGATTTTTTAGAATCAAACCTGAGGTTAACCACCAAACCTGTTTGCAGGCTTCGGGATCATCTTGCAGTGTGTGTGTCAACGTTTGTGAAGAAGGGGTCAATATCCACGCTTCTCAGGCTTCAGATGTGCAACGTTGTACCAACTGTCTCACCTGTTTGGACGCATGCCCGACACAATCTATCAGCCTTCAACGTTGGACCTTAAGCCAGCAACCCATGAAACCTTCTGCTGTTATGCAGACGACATCAAAAGATGATCTGCATTTTTCGTAACCATAGGGGTAAAAGATGATCAGGACTAATAATTACGGTATAAGCCGGAATAAGCTGATTGATTCGTGCGGACGTAAAATTAATTACCTACGGATATCGGTGACAGAACGGTGCAACATGCGCTGTACTTACTGTATGCCAGAAAATGGTTCTAAAAAAAATGTCTCCGGCCATTATTTATCATTTTCACAATTAGAAACCTTAGTCAGGAGTGCTGTTCAAATTGGGATGGAAAAAGTCCGTATTACTGGTGGCGAGCCTTTATTGCGGCCTGGCCTTATTGATTTTTTATGCCGTATCGGGAACATTGAAGGATTAGAGAGACTGGTTATTACCACCAATGGTTTGTTGTTACCCTACCTGGCGCGTGATTTAGCTTCTTCTGGTGTGCACAGTTTAAATATCAGTCTAGATTCTCTGAATGTGGATACATTTAAATCGATTACCGGCGGTGCTGATTTATCAACCGTTATTAAAGGTATTGATACCGCTTTAAATGCCGGCTTAAGGGTGAAATTGAATATGGTACCCATGCGTGGAATCAATGACCATGAAATTCTCAGGATGGTTAATTTTGCCTCTCAACGCGGTATAGGTTTACGTTTTATTGAGTATATGCCGGTTTATCGACCACTAAATTGGCAAGAAAAAATCATATCAGGGACTGAAATTCTTAACTTATTAAAAAATAACTATGATCTTATAGCGCAAGATCGTTCACCGCTCGATGGCCCTGCTAATAATTACCAGATAATCGGGAAACATGTGACAGTAGGTCTGATTTCACCTGTTTATGAACATATTTGTAGTGCTTGCAATCGAATTCGTATTACGTCTAAAGGTCGCATGAGAAGTTGTCTGTTTTCAGATCACGAGTTGGACTTAATGCCTCTGCTAGAGTCTGGGGAAGACGCAGATCTTATGCGAATCATGAAGAACTTTATTGTCCATAAGCCCGTAAGTCATCATCTGCATGAGAAAAATCAGCACTATAGTTCATTTTCAATGGCTGCGATAGGTGGATAGTAAAGTAACGTTATAACAGGTAATTGAATGTTGTAAATTAATCTAACTTCTAAGATGATTTGAGATGAAAGGGAATAATATTTATGTTTGGACTCGGTACTCAGGAACTTTTAATTATCCTTGTTATCGCCATGATGCTTTTTGGTGCCGGAAAACTACCTCAAGTTGGATCATCACTTGGAAAAGGTATTCGTAACTTTAAAAAGGGGATGATTGAAGAGAATGAAAAAAGTGAGGAGGAGCTTGATATTGCCCAAACTGACATTAGTGGGCAAGAACAAAAAAACATCTAAAGGCTCCCCCGGGCAGATGAAAAGCTTATTTTTATGTTTAATCTTTTAAATATCATTCAATCTGTGGCGCCAAAGGACAATCGTTCGCAACGGGCAATAAATATCGTAAAAGGACGTTGTGTTCGTCAGCGTAACAAGCTTTCTGAATGTCGCCAGTGTTTTGATGCCTGTCCTTCTGGAGCGTTAAGCTGGAAAGAGGGGAGTCTGCACTGGCAGGAATCTTTATGTCAGAATTGTCTTCTGTGTACCGCTATTTGTCCTGTTGGTGCATTTCAATCTGGTGATATTTCATTTGTTTCAATATTTAAGAAATTGGCTAACATTGAGCATCCCGTGGTCGGATGTTACGGCCAGTCACAATCAAAAGGTCATGCTCGCGTGCCTTGCCTTGGTGTGTTTGCTGATGTCGAGTTGTTACTTGCTATTGATATTTTTCTCGGAAAATCTGTTCAATTTGATATGACACAGTGTCATAAGTGTCGTAATGGGTCAGTTGTCGAACATCTTGTCAACACTACCGACCGTCTAGCTCATGACGTCAGGATCTCACTGGTATCAGAGGATAAACAGTTAAATTACGTTGAACGTCAGTGTAATAGACGTGAGTTTTTTTCGCTGTTACGGGGGGGGGGACAGCAACCTGCAGAGCAGTCTCTCGAACAAATTAAACCTTACTCTCCTCCAACTGATTTTCGCAGTAAGCGTCCGTCTTTATCAAGACATCTATTACTTCAAGCTGTAAATCTCCATCCGGACAAAAGGGCTCATTACGAAAATTCGTTTTGGCCTCAAATTGTTATTGATTCTGCCTGTCAGCCTTGCAGAATTTGCTCTACCATGTGTCCCACCGGGGCATTATCTAAGCCTAAGCAACAAGGCTCTTTACCTGAAATTTATGCTAAAAAGTGTGTTAGCTGTCATTTATGTGAAACAGTTTGTAAACATTCAGCTATTCGGGTTTCTTCAAGTTTGAAATAGGTGTTTTCTCTAAGTCGTTGTTTTCTTACTGTTTATAGTTCGATAAGTGGACTATGTGTGGGTTGAGTAATATTAAAAGAAAGCGAAGGCCTGGGAAATAGTTAAGTATTATTAATAAACGAATGATCGATTTATTGTATACTTACATATTTATGTTAACGCCATAGACATCTTTTGCATCTCTCTATTCACAGTAAGGAGCATAGTCATGGGTAATAATAGTAAAGGAAAATGTCCAGTCATGCATGGCAGTCATACTCTTGCTGGTACCTCCAATACAGATTGGTGGCCAAATGCACTGAACCTGGATATTCTTCATCAACATGATACAAAATCGAACCCTCTTGGTGGTGATTTTGACTACCTGGAAGAATTGAAGAAACTTGATGTTGCAGCCTTGAAGCAGGACCTGCGAGAATTACTTTCCAACAGCCAGGACTGGTGGCCAGCTGACCATGGTTTTTACGGCGGCATGATGGCTCGCGTGGCCTGGCATTCCGCTGGTTCTTATCGTTTACAGGATGGCCGCGGTGGTGGCAATACCGGAAACCAACGCTTTGCCCCGCTTAACTCTTGGCCAGACAATGCCAATACAGATAAGGGACGTCGGCTCCTGTGGCCGATCAAAAAGAAATACGGTAATAAAGTTTCCTGGGCTGATCTAATTATGCTAGCCGGGACTATTGCTTACGAAATGTCGGGTTTAAAGATTTTTGGTTTTGGTTTTGGTCGTAAGGATATCTGGCACCCTGAAAAAGACACCTATTGGGGAGCTGAAAAAGAGTGGCTTGCGCCATCTGATGAGCGCTACACTGCTGTCGACAAACCAGATACGATGGAAAACCCTCTTTCTGCTGTTCAGATGGGTCTGATCTACGTTAACCCAGAAGGGGTCAATGGTGTTCCTGACCCGCAAAAAACAGCGGATCAGATGCGGGAAACTTTTGCCCGGATGGCTATGAACGATGAAGAGACCGTCGCTTTGACCGCTGGTGGTCATACTATTGGTAAATGTCATGGTGGAGAATCTGCTGACAATGTTGGCCCTGCACCTGAGGATGCTGACATTACAGCGCAAGGCATGGGTTGGATGCCCAAGGACAAGCGCGGTATTGGACGTAATGTTGTTGCCGGGGGGCCGGAAGGTGCCTGGACCAGTGATCCGACAAAATGGGATATGGGTTATTTTAATATGCTTTTTGGCCATGAGTGGGAAATTACCGAATCTCCTGCTGGTGCCAAACAATGGAAACCTGTGAGCATTAAAGAAGAGGATATGCCAGCCGATCCGGAAGATCCTTCCATTCGTGTTATGCCGATGATGACTGATGCTGATATGGCATTAAAGGTTGACTCTGTTTACAACCAAATCTGTCAAAAATTTATGGCTGACCCCGAGTCTTTCGATGATTGTTTTGCTCGTGCCTGGTTTAAGCTAACCCACCGCGATCTTGGCCCCAGAAGTTGTTACTTTGGTCCCGATGTACCAAGTGAAGACTTGGTATGGCAAGATCCTATTCCGAGCGGAAATACTCTTTATGATATTGGGCATCTCAAAAGTTTGATCCGTACCAGTGGTTTGACTATTGGTGAAATGGTCAGTACGGCATGGGATAGTGCACGCACATTCCGTGGATCAGATAATCGTGGTGGTGCTAATGGAGCAAGGATCCGCTTAGCTCCCCAGAAAGACTGGGAAGGGAATGAGCCAGAACGCCTACAGCGTGTTCTTGGTATTCTTCAACCGCTTGCTGACCAAGTAGGTGCCTCTTTAGCCGATACTATTGTTTTAGCAGGAAATTTAGGGGTTGAATTAGCTGCTCAGGCTGCCGGTGTAGATATCGATGTTCCTTTTTCCCCTGGTAGGGGAGATGCCTCGGCAGAGATGACCGATGAAGAATCGTTTACTGTTCTTGAGCCATTAGCAGACGGTTTCCGCAATTATATGCAAAAAGATTATATTCCCGCACCTGAGGAAATGCTCCTCGATCGCGCTCAGCTTATGGGACTTACTGCACCCGAAATGACAGTTCTTGTGGGAGGCATGCGTGTCATAGGAACGAATTATGGTGGCAGCAAACATGGTGTTTTTACGACTAAAGAAGGCGCCTTAACCAATGATTTCTTCGTCACTCTGACAGATATGAATTATAAGTGGGAGCCTGCTGGAAAGAGCGAATACAACATCGTTGATAGAGTCACTGGCGAAACAATTTTTACCGCGACGCGGGTTGACCTGGTCTTTGGTTCAAACTCTATATTGCGCGCCTATTCCGAAGTGTATGCTCAGGATGATTATCGAAATAAGTTTGTTCAGGATTTCGTTAACGCCTGGGTCAAAGTTATGAATGCCGATCGTTTCGATCTGCGTTGTTAGAGTTTCCAGATAGTGCTTAGGGTAGATCTCTGTAATTGTTTAATAAACCGTTGACAATTACGAAGTGATATAGAGCAAATAAAGTTAGGCAGATTAAATGGCTATAGTCTGCCATCTTTTCTTTCATGTTTTTTAAAGAGTCGTTGGAAATATCCAGCGACTCTTTTTTATTAAGGTTGATTTTTCATAACTTTAAGTTATGGATTTGGTGAAAACTTATATTAGTCAGCAAATTTCATCTCAGCTACATTGCACTTGCTACATTCTCCTATCAAATTACCTATAGCTGTTGATTTTTATTATGGAAAGAAGACGCTTAGGGTGATTTGAGATCCCCAACTATACTATTGGGTATTTCTTTTAGTTATCTGTGGAGTTTTCGGCAGAGTTTATATGAATTCAGAAAAGAGGGCGCAATGATTACTGTAAAAGCTGATGAGGGTAAAGTTTACCAGGCCGCTAAGCATAGTGGTGTTTTTGGTCTGCAGAAATTAACTGAAAATGAAACACAACGGATATCAGTTAATTATTCGGTATTTCTGCCTGATGGAGGTGCCGAACTATCGTCTTCTCCCAAAGAACGGGTTTACTACATAGTCAGCGGGAAAATGAAATTGACCGGTGATGGCAAAGAGCATGTGCTGGAAGAGGGCGATATGATTTACATCGCCCCGGGTGAAGAGCGCCAAGTAGTTTTGTTAGGCACCAAAGCTTGTGAATCTTTAGTTTTTATTGTCACTCCCTGAAAGGTTGTAGGTCAAAACTATGAAGGCATCACAGGTTAAATCCGTTGCTGTTCTTGGTGCAGGGACAATGGGTGTTGGTATTGCGCAATCATTTGCTCAGGCAGGTTATGACGTTAATTTATTCGATATTAATTCGAAGCCGCTTGATGCTGCCCATGATCTGGTTCGAGCCAATCTTGCAACACTCGAAAAATACAATCTTAGTAACAGTGACGAACGTGAAGGTATTGTCAGCAGAATCCGCTGCATTGGGGATTTACAACAAGCTGTTAAAAACGTTGAGATAGTTACTGAATGTGTGTTCGAAAAAAAGGAAATCAAGCAGGATGTGTTTGCAAAGCTTGATGAGTTTTGCTCTGCTGAAACAATTTTTGCAAGTAACACCTCCTATCTGAATATCTTTGAAGTCGTGCCAAAAAGTCGTCAGGCGCAAACGGTTATTAGCCATTGGTTTGCTCCTCCTCATGTCGTTCCGTTGGTAGAAATCGTTAAAGGTGATCTGTCAAGCGACGAGACGGTTGAATGTGTCACAAACGTTCTTGAAAAGGTTGGCAAAACTCCAATTGTTATGAACCGCTTTGTCTCTGGTTTTGCCATTAATAGAATCTTACGCATTTTAGGTCGCGAAATTTTCTTCCTGTTAGATAACGGTTACATGACTGCAGCTGACCTTGATAAAGCAGTTAAGGCAAGCATTGCTCCGCGAATGATGGTTTTAGGTCTTGCTCAGCGTTATGATTTTACCGGACTGGATTTAAGTGCAGGCAATCTGAAAAATCCCGATTATCTTGAGCCTCCACTCGACAATAATCCTAAGAGCTTAATCGATCTTGTCGAGGCGGGCGATCTGGGCTTTAAGAGTGGTCGCGGTTTTTATGATTATACTGATGATGATCCACAGCAAGTTCTGGCAGATCGCGACGATGCAATAATCAGAATGCTTTTGGCAGCGCAAGAGATTAAGCCAATCGGCAAACCGCGCGCATAAAGATTGTATCCTGCATATTTGCATTAAATATTTGCCAACAATTATCAACAGGAGGGAGGTGCGCCGTGAAAAGAGTCGTAGTTGCGAGCGCTGTGCGTACTCCTATAGGGGCCTATGGTGGAGCCTTACGTTCGTATTCTGCAGTCTCTCTTGCCGGATTCGGGCTAAATAATGTTATTCGTGAGGCCGAGATCGATCCTGGCATGGTTGATGATGTCATCCTTGGGCATGTTTATCAAGACCTTGGACGATCAAATAGCGCTCGTACCGCACTATTGGACGCCGGTTGGCCTGTAACTGTTCCTGGTATTACCCTTGATCGGCGTTGTTGTTCAGGATTGGATGCCGTTCTTATGGCGGTCATGAAGATTCAGACTGGAAATGCAGATATCATTGTTGCTGGTGGAATGGAAAGTATGAGCCAGGCGGTTCCATTCAATCATGCTGAAGCTCCGGCAGCTTTATCGGTGACAGCAGTAGATGCTGCCGCCAGGATAAAAGGGATTACTCGACTACAGGCAGATGAATGGGCCTTTAAAAGCTATGAAAAAGCTAGAAATTTCATTGCAGGGTGTCAGTTTGATCATGAATTGGTAAACTTAGGTAAGGGTAATAAAGGATTAGAGGCAGATATATGTCAAAGAGATGAACTTTCTGCTCCAATAATAACCTTGCCCTATTTGGGGGGCCTCAAACCATTTTTAGCAGATGGGATATCAACCGCTGGTAATTGCGCTCAGGCTGGAGATGGGGCTGCGGTATTAGTTTTGATGAGTGAGGAAAAAGCCCATAAATTGGGTATTTATCCTTTGGTGTATTTCCGCTCGTCAGCGCTTACTGCAATGGGTTTTGATCATGCAGTTTCCGCAGCAACGACCGCGGTGGGAAAAGCCCTTAAATTAGCTAATTTACGAATAGATGATATTGATTTAATCGATATTCAGGAACTTTATGCCGCCCAGGCTCTGGTCAATATAGATGATCTTGGCTTATCTGCTGATATAATTAATCAGCGTGTCAATGTTAATGGGTCGAGTATTGCTTTAGGACATCCTTTAGCCGCAACCGGCACCATTTGTATGGTGTCTTTAATTCATGAAGTGAAAAGAAGACGCGCAAATTTCGCTTTGCAGATGTTAAGTGGCGCAGGTGGGCAGGGGCTCTGTATCATTTTGGAAGGTTCCGGGTTGTAAGTTAAAACAGGCTTTTTTTAAGTGTATAAGTTTGTAGATTTAAAACAATTTCGAAAACTCTAGGAGAAGGTTCATGAAACCGATATTTACAGACGCAAATAAAGCTCTTGAAGGTGTGACCTCAGATAATATGACGATTGCTGCTGGTGGTTTTGGTTTATGTGGTTTGCCGGAAAATTTGATTCGTGCTTTACGTGACACTGGTGTCACCGGGCTCACTGTCGCAAGTAATAACGCAGGTGTTGACGATTTTGGTTTGGGTTGGTTGTTGCAGACACGGCAGATCAAAAAAATGATTTCTTCCTACGTTGGTGAAAACGCTATCTTTGAAAAGCAATTTTTGAATGGGGAACTTGAGTTGGAATTAACACCGCAAGGGACTCTGGCAGAAAAACTACGCGCTGGTGGTGCTGGTATCCCTGCATTTTTTACCCGTACCGGATATGGCACTGTTTTGACCGAAAACAAACCGGTGCAGGAGTTCGGTGGTAAGGAATATGTTTTAGAAGAAAGCATAAATGCAGACCTGGCAATTATTAAGGCCTGGAAAGCAGATAAAGCAGGTAACCTGGTTTATCGATATACGGCCAACAACTTTAATGCCATGTGCGCTAAGGCAGGAAAAATCACGGTCGTAGAAGTTGAAGAAGTGGTAGAAATCGGAGATCTTGATCCCCATGAGATCCATACCCCTGGTAATTATGTAGATCGTATTCTCATTGCCCCTAGCCTTGAAAAGCCCATTGAGCAATTAACTTTGGCAGGCAAAACCACTGTTAAAGGTTTTACCCCGGCAAGGGAATGGCAGGCTAAAAGGATTAGTCAAGAATTTCAAAATGGTATGTATGCCAACCTTGGTATTGGTATGCCAACCCTCGTTGCTAATTACATTCCTGGCGATATTACAGTAACTCTTCATGCTGAAAATGGTCTGCTAGGTGTTGGCCCATTCCCTGAAGAAGGTCAGCAAGATCCAGATCTTATTAATGCCGGTAAGCAAACAATTACCTGGTTACCGGGAGGCGCTTTCTTCGATAGTGCAGAATCATTCGCTATGGTTCGTGGAGGCCATATTGATCTTTCGGTTTTAGGTGCTATGGAAGTGTCACGTACTGGTGATCTTGCTAACTGGATGATTCCAGGGGCCAAGGTTAAAGGCCCTGGAGGTGCAATGGACCTGGTTTCGGGTGTTAAAAAGATCATTGTCATGATGGATCATTGTGCCAAAAATGGTTCTCCAAAATTGGTGGAAGACTGTTCTTTGCCGCTAACCGGGAAAAATGTAGTTGATATGGTTGTCACTGATCTGGCGGTCTTTACCGTTGATGCAGAACAAGGGTTAACCTTGATAGAACTTGCTCCCGGAGCGACCCTGGACATGATTAAAGAAAAAACAGGTTGTGCGTTTGCGGTAGCTGACAATTTGAGGTAGCTCGTGTGTGAGCTAGCTGGTTGCCCGGGCATGGTGCGCACTATGCCCGGGGATTTTTAGCTGCTTTTACCGGAACGCTGATTTTCTAACCTGATAACAGAGACGTAACCAGCAGATAAAATTGATGATACTCACCAAATTCTGAAAGGACCCTTATTATGAATTTTCCTGATTATCGGCCCCGGCGCTTAAGGAAGAATGCCACGCTCAGATCTATGATAAGGGAAAATCATCTTCGGGTTGAAGATTTCATATATCCGCTATTTGCGATATTTGGTGAGAACATCAAGACAGAGGTTCCTTCCATGCCAGGGATTTATCAGCAATCCCTTGAACACCTTGTTGCTGAAGCTAAACAAGTTTACGCGTTAGGAATTCCGGCTGTTATTTTATTTGGTATCCCGGAATTTAAGGATCCTTTGGGTAAAGGAGCCTATGCAGAAGATGGGATTGTTCAGGAGGCGATCAGAGCGATCAAAAATGAGGTTCCAGAGTTACTCATAGTTACCGATGTCTGCATGTGTGAATACACTTCACATGGGCATTGTGGGGTTATAGATGGTTGTCAGGTTGATAATGATGCCACTCTTGAGCTGCTAAGCGAAACGGCTTTGTCCCATGTCAAGGCGGGAGCTGATATCGTTGCTCCTTCTGACATGATGGATGGTCGCGTTGCTGCTATTCGCAATTGCTTGACGCGTCATGGTTATCAGGATATTCCGATAATGAGCTATGCCGTTAAATACTCGAGTGCATTTTATGGCCCATTTAGGCACGCAGCAGATAGTACCCCTCAGTTTGGGGACAGAAGCTCTTATCAAATGGATCCTGCTAACCGTCAAGAAGCGTTACGTGAAGCTTGTCTTGATGTCAGTGAGTGTGCTGATTTTCTGATGGTAAAACCAGCATTGTCCTATCTGGATATATTGCGTGATATTAAGAACAGCTATAATCTTCCCCTGGTTACTTATAATGTTTCCGGGGAATATTCCATGGTTAAAGCCGCGGCAGAAAAAGGTTGGATTGATGGGGATCAAGTGATGATGGAAAGTCTGCTGGCTATGAAGCGCGCTGGTGCTGACCTTATAATCACTTATCATGCAAAAGATGCAGCTAGATTGCTAAAAAAGTCTTAAAGAGTTAGCAGATGATGAATGTGAAGATAGTATGAAATACGATATCAGTTCAGTTCGAAAAATTGAAAAAAAAGTACCTTTGGCTATACGGGTCTACCTTGATTTAAAAGATGCCATCATTAAAAGTGAATTTGCACCGGGGGAATTTCTACACGAAGAACATTTAAGTCAAGTTACAGGTGCCAGTAGAACACCGATAAGAGAGGCTTTACTGCACCTTCAGAGGGATGGTCTCGTCGAGATGGTTCCGCGCAGAGGCGCCAGAATCTTGGAGTTTGAACCTCGCCGTATCTCTGAACTTATCGATTTGCAGATATTATATGAGGCCGCTTTTTTTGATCTCGCTCAAAGACCAGAACAGCATCTTCAATATTACAGAGCTTTACTCGATAGAATGGAAAGTTTGGCGCAACTTATGAGTCACGAAATACCTGAAAGTGATCAGTGGCATAATCTACGTTGCGAATATTCAGGTCTTGGGTTTGATTTTCATCGTAGTCTGGTGAGCTTTCAGAGCAATAGTTGCATACTGGACGCTTATGATCTGATGATGGGGAAAATTAAAATGTTTTTTAATTGTCGTTTAGTGAAAAGTGGTTCTTTTTTTACCCATAGTGTTGAGGAGCATCGTAATATTATAAAGGCAATAATTGCAGGGGACTTTAATCGGGCAAGGACTCTTCATTCAAACCATCTTAATCGAGTTTCTCATTGTCCTTAAGGGTAGAACGCTGTAACAAACTGTTGCAATAAAAGGTCTGAATAATGGACTTTAAGTCTGTATATTGACGGAAATTAACTTGAACCTGGCTGCTAAAACATGGAGAATAATACTTAGTTTTATTTAGCGAGGGGTGTCATATATATACTTTTTGTCTAAAAAGTATTTAGCTTTGTCAGGGACTGTAGTATATGGATATTCATATTTTTTCAGGACACGCACAACTCCCGGAAGGAACGAATCTATCGTTTGTTCATAAATTCGTAACTATTGTTCTTAAGATCGATATGGAAACAGGGGAGATCCTGGAAAGCTCGGTTCCTATGTATTGTGATATCCATGATGACTTTATCCAAAAAATCATCTGTGGAAAAAATATAGAGACTGATTTTCAAGACATTGTTAGTGAAATTAGTGAACGTATTCATAGTTTGTCTACTAAATCACTGATTACAGCATTGCAGGTTGTCTATAATCGTTATTCGATGGTGAGGAAGACGACCCAGGATCGCAAAGCCATCTAGTTTTCAGCCGGAAACGGCCCTTTTCCGCTGTGGCTGCGTCAATTTGCGGATTTGCTTGTGCGACGTAAAGTACTACGTCTCCGCGCAATTCCTTGATTTTCTTGCCACAACGAAAAATTGCTCGTTTCCAATCTGAAAACTGTGTAATTTTTTTTAGTTATAGAGATAAAAGCTTAATAATATTTGTGATAAACGTTATTTGAGTCGCATGTTTACCGTATCGAAATGACCTTTCGATATTAAGTATTCAGGCCCAGCTCGGTAATCTAACGAAGTGTATCGTTATGTTTACTGTGCTGGGCCTTTTTTGTTTTAAACGCAACTTTAAACCGAAAAAAGGAGCAAATAATGAGACTGAAAAGCCTTGTGGTTGTGAGTGTCATAGGTGTTTTTTGCCTTCTGGCAGGAAGCGTGTCCTTTGCGGCAAAAGTTAATTTGAAGCTGGCTCATTATTTGCCGACCAGTAACGGTATTCATACTGACTTTCTTGAACCTTGGGCTAAAGAACTAGAAGTATGTAGTGGGGGAGAGGTTGCGGTAACTATCTATCCTGGGGGAACGCAGCTCGGAAATATTGCGAAACTATATGATGAAACCCGTATGGGGGTTGTCGATATAGCTTTTGGTTTAAGTGGTATTCCTGGTGGACGATTTGAACGTACCCGAATAGCTGAAATGCCCTTTTTATTCACGTCCTCAAACCAAGCTGTACATGCATTATGGGATCTGTTTCCAACCTATTTTGCTAAAGAGTATCCAGGGGTAAAGGTTCTTGGTCTTAATGCGTGTAATCCAGGTCAAATTCATACGACTTCTGCGTCGGTTACAACTATGGAAGATCTGAAAGGTCTTAAAATCAGAACACCTTCTTCAGCCCTTACATCGATGATTAGTTACTTGGGGGCTACGCCTGTAGGATTACCCGCCGGGGCCGTTTATGAAAATGCACAGAAAAGCGTTATTGATGGCGCTATCTTTACCTGGGATACCATGGATTCTTTTAAGTTAGTCGAAGTTATGAATCATCATTTGGATGCAAAAGTTTATTCCGTAACTTTCTGGTTTGCTATGAATCAGCGCAAATACAATGCATTATCCAGTAAGGCGAAGTCCTGTGTCGATAACATGTCCGGTGCAAATCTGATTACCAAGTTTGGCCCCTGGTGGGATATCTGGGATAAAAAGGGGAAAGATTTGGTTGTTGCTGCTAATCAGCCTATTAGTGTGCTCGACGATTCACAGCGAATGAAATGGCAGAAGGCTCTTGAGCCAATGATTGATGATTATTTGAATGGTCTTGAAAAAAAGGGGATTTCAAATGCTCATATTATTTATCAGGCTTTGCAAGATAAAGCACTGGAATATAGCGATAAGTAGGTTTTTTCTGATCTAACCTCTTAGGAGTGTGCCTATGTTCAGGCTAGCCACAATGCTTAGTACCGCTATTGATCGTCTCATGACATTGGTCATGGGCGTGTCATTTGCTGCTTGTGTTTGTGTGGTACTATTGACACTTACCGATATTATTCTGCGCAATGTGGATCGTTTGTGCTCTTTGCTAAATGGTTCTAAATTTGGTTGGGCTATTGTCGGACTAGTAGATATTAGTCAGTTGCTCATTATGCTAACCGCAGCACTTGCTATTTCTGTTGCTTTTTATCGTGGTTCTCATGTTTCTGTGGACCTTTTAACCGCTCGCTTTTCTGCGCGTGGCATTAGGTTTGCTAATGCTTGTGCAGGTCTATTGAATTTAATTTTTACTGTAGGCTGTTTATGGGCAGGATTTAAAACCATGCAATTAGATTTGGAAGTTGGCACCTCATCAGCAACCATTGGTATTTCTTATCGCGCTTTTTGGTTGTCGTTGCTTATAGGGTTAGCTTTATCGTGCCTGGGAATTTGTAGTCATCTGCTAGCCGGTCTTGTGGACCACACAGAAGGCTCTGATCTAGAACCAAAAGGAGTCGACTATGTCTGATCCTGTTATTGGTCTATTTGGTTTCCTGTTTTCTTTAATTTTAATTGTTTTTGGTCTTCCGGTAGCGATTGCGCTTGGCTTAACCGGGGTAGTTGGATTTGCCTATTTGAATGGTTTTGATAGCGCTATGTTCATTCTTGGGTCAGGGCCCTTTGAAGCAATTTCTCCTTACAGTCTTTCTGTTGTTCCACTGTTTTTAATTATGGGTATATTTGCCTCGCAGGCAAAGCTGTCGAGTGATCTGTTTAATGCGGCTAATGCTTTTGTCGGGCAATTTCGTGGTGGTCTGGCGATGGCAACCATCGGTGCTTGCGCCGGATTTGGTGCCATAAGTGGTTCTTCATTGGCTACTGTCGCCACAATGGGCAGAGTTGCGATGCCAGAAATGCGTCGTGCCGGCTATGACGACAGTTTATCCGCTGCAAGTATTGCTGCTGCCGGCACTCTAGGTGTATTGATTCCACCGAGTATTTTGTTAATTATCTATGGATTGTTGACTCAGCAATCGATTGGGCAACTTTTTTCTGCAGCTATTATTCCGGGGATTCTTGCGACTGTTCTTTATAGTACAGCTGTGGCTATACAGGTTAAAAGATTTCCTGAACTTGCCAGTATATGTACCGATGTTATGACTTGGGGTAAACGCATTTCATGCCTGGTTACTGCCTGGCCTATCATTGCCATTTTTTTACTTGTTATTGGTGGTATTCAAGTTGGCTTGTTTTCTCCTACAGAAGCCGCTTCGGTTGGGGCGGGTGGTGCTATTTTACTAGCTTTTAGTCGCAAGAAGCTGAATAAGGTGGTGATTATGTCTGTTATGTGGGAAGCCGCAGAAATGACAGGCATGGTTTTTCTGGTGATGATTGGAGCATCATTATTTAACTATTTTATCGAAACGACTGGCTTACCTCAGTTGTTGATTGATTTGGTGCAGGGAAGTGCATTATCTCCTTTAGCCATCCTGATATGTGTCCTTATCTTTTATATTCTTCTTGGTAGCATCATGGATGCAATGTCTATGATATTACTGACTATTCCTTTTATATTTCCCATGATTAATGCGCTTGGCTATGACCCGATATGGTTTGGTGTCGTTATCGTAACTGTTGCCGAATTGGGACTGATTACACCACCAATCGGCATGAACTTGTTTGTTATTCAGGGAACTGTTTCCGATTTGCAGTCCAAGACAGTTATTCGCGGTATATTGCCGTTTATCTGTGCTGATGTTGTTCGTTTGATCATACTGGTCGCGGTTCCGGGATTGGTTCTTTGGTTGCCGCGACTTATGTATTGAATACATACTATTTATTGAAAGTCACAGAAAGGAACAGATCGATGAAAGCTAGCTATATTGTTGGTGCTGCCCGTACTGCGGTTGGCAGTTTTAATGGAACATTGGCTGGGGTTAGCAGTGTTGACTTGGGAAAGACTGCTGTAACTGCTGCTTTGCAGCGTGCAGGCGTATCTGTAGATGTTGTCGATGAAGTCATTCTTGGGTGCGTGCTGCAGGCCGGTCTTGGGCAGAATATCGCCCGCCAGGTATTGATTGCTGCCGGAATTCCACAAGAAAAATGTGCCCAGACTCTTAATATGGTTTGCGGTTCAGGGCTTAGAACGGTTGCCGCTGCAGCGCAGTCTATTGCTGCTGGAGATTCTGACATCGTTGTCGCTGGCGGGACAGAGAATATGAGTCTTGCGAACTATCTCTTGCCCAAAGCTCGTAATGGATATCGGATGGGGCATGCTGAAGTGATCGATTCAATGGTTTATGATGGTTTAACTGATATCTTTAATAACTATCATATGGGCATAACAGCGGAAAACCTTGCCACTAAATATCAATTGAGTCGTGAAGATCAGGATGTTTTTTCAGCTACCAGCCAGCAGCTTGCTGAAGCAGCGATTACTTCTGGGCGATTTAAGGGTGAAATTACGCCAGTGATTATTCCTCAGCGAAAAGGTGATCCGAAAGTTTTTGAAATTGATGAATATCCTAGGTTTGGTTCGACGGTAGCATCACTTTCCAAATTGCGACCTGCATTTAAGAAAGATGGCACGGTTACCGCTGGTAATGCATCGGGGGTTAACGATGGTGCAGCTGCTATTGTTGTCGCTAGTGAGGATGCCGTTAAAGCTAAATCTTTATCACCCTTGGCACGCATTGTGTCTTACGGATGGCATGGCTGTGATCCTGCCATTATGGGTATTGGCCCGGTTGAAGCTAGTCGTATTGCCTTAAGTAAGGCCGGTTGGAGTGTCGGTGATCTTGATTTGATTGAGGCCAATGAGGCGTTTGCATCTCAGGCACTGGCAGTTATGAAGGAGCTTAAGCTCGACCCAGATATTACCAATGTGAATGGTGGTGCTATTGCTCTTGGCCATCCAATCGGTGCTTCTGGTGCTAGAATTCTAACCTCTTTGCTGTATGAAATGGAAAAGCGTGATGCTAAAAAAGGTCTTGCAACCTTATGCATCGGTGGTGGTATGGGGATTGCCATGTGTATCGAACGATAAGGACTGTTTCGATACAAAAAGCGCTAAGATGCAAAAAGGACTCAGAGAAGGTTCTGGTTTTTAATTTTAAAACCTTCAAAAATAGTCTTTCCTTAGCGTTTTCTCAATCTCCTGCGCCTTGCGTTAAATAAATTTTCTTAGTGTCTTTGTGCCTTCGTGCCTACGACATAATATTCTTTGTTGGATGGACGATTATGAACACTCACATTTTTTCAGGTCATGCTCAATTGCCAGAAGGGACTAATCTTTCTGTTAATCATCGACTTGCAACTGTTGTTATGGAAATCGATATGGAGTCAGGGCAAATAGTCGACAGTTCGATTCCTATTTATTGTGATCTTCACGGTGATGTTATTTCGGAAATTTTCTGTGGTAAAAATATTGAAAATGATATTTCTGCAATAATTGATGAAATTAATGAGAGAGTTCATAGTCTTTCTACTAAAGCGTTAGTTTCTTCAATACAAGTTGTTTACAATCGTTACTTATTAGTAAAGCAGGAGTTGAGTCATAAAAGATAAAGATAATAAAATCCTTGACATTAAAACAATGGTTTTTTAAAATTATTTCCGTAATAAAGTTATTTAAATGAGTCGCTTAAATACCGTATTGAAATGACCTTTCAATACTCAGTATATAAGCCCAGCTCGGTAACTATAAACGATATTATCGTTCTATATTGCTGTGCTGGGCTTTTTTGTTTTGTGACTTATCTTTTATATTTATAGTCTTTATACAGGTTGGTGTTTATCTAGAGTTGCCTGAATGCCGTATCGAAACGACCTTTCGATATAAAGTATCCAAGCCCAGCTCTGTTAAATGCAGCGATCTATATCGTTGTATTTTTCAGGCTGGGCTTTTTTGTTTTTTAAGGTCTCTATGCAGGTCAATTAAGCAGGATAGAACCTATAAAAAGAACGAAGTTCTGTGAATCCTTCAAGTTTGATCTGTTAGGATTTCTATATTCTTAAAAGAGAGGAGTTCTCAATGTCATTTGTTACGGATCCAGTTTCTGGATTGCAATTTGTAGAGCTCAGTCATCCCTGGGGGCATGGAGTGCCTTCCTATCCTGGGCAGGCTGATGTGGTAATGCACCGTGCTGTCAAGCATGCTCAGCATGGTGTTTTGGCGTGGAAAATCAATACCGTTATGCATACCGGTACCCATATGAATGCGCCAATCAATATGGTGCAACGTGGAAAGGATCTCTCTGAAATTCCAGAAGATCGTCTTTTTGGTAATGGTGTTGTTCTGGATATTCCAAAGGGCTCTTACGAAGTAATCACTGCGGCAGATCTTAAGGCTGCCAAGCCAGGAGTTCAAAAGGGTGATTTCGTTGTCATCGCTACGGGATGGCATAAAAAGTACTCTGATTCCCTTGAATATTTTGGTGAGAGTCCGGGCCTTTCCAAAGATGCGGCCGAATACCTGGTTGAGATGGAATGCAAGGTTGTCGCTGTTGATACTCAGCAGATTGATCATCCTCTGGCTACTTCCTTAGGACCACACCGCGGAGGCCCAACTATGAAGCGCCTTGCTCCTGCCTATGCCAAGGCCACGGGTCTCGATCCAAAAGTCGAGCATGGTGAGTGGTATGTCGCGCATAGAATTTTAGCCGCTGCTGATATTCCTACCATTGAGCAAGTCGGCGGCGATGTCGCTCAAATTGCAGGTCAGCGAGCAACGTTTATTGCCACACCCTGGAAGTTCAAAAAAGGGGATGCTTGCCCTGTTCGTTTGGTCGCTATGGTTGATCCTGCTGGTACCTGTCGTATAGAACCCGGCAAATAGAAAGAGAGAATGATATGAGTCTTGAAATATACAACTTAAGTCACACCTTTGAGCAGTTCATGCCAGAGTGGCCATCCTCTCCAGGTGTAGATATCGACATCAATAAATTTCATGCCCGTGACGGAGTCTACGAAGTTAAGTGGGAAGGCATTATGCACCGTGGCACTCATATGGATGCTCCTCTGCATGTTACCGAAAATACCCCTGATATCACTGGTTTCCCCATGTGGCAACTGTTTGGTACTGGTGTCGCAGTATCTATCCCTAAGGGAAAATGGGGTGTTGTCACACCTGAGGACCTTGAAGCTGCTCAGCCAGCGATTCAGGAAGGCGATATCGTCATGATCAATACCGGTTTTCATCACAAATGGGCCGATTGTGATGATTACTTTGGTCATGGCTGCGGTATCAGCGGTGCTGGTGCCCAATGGCTGGTCGATAAAAAAATCAAACTGGTTGGTTATGGGCATCAGGCCAACGACCATCCCCTGGCTACCAAGCTGGTTGATCATGGTTTAGGCCCCACCCATCCGCACCTGATTGACGAGTATAAGGCCGAAACCGGTCGTGATCCCAAAGAAGATTTCCCGTTGTGGGAAGATGCCCACAAGAACCTGATGGTTGGCGGTGGTATTCCAGGAATTGAGAATATCGGTGGTGATCTGGATAAGGTCACCGGTAAGCGTTGTACTTTTGCTGCTTTCCCATGGCGCTTCGTTGGTGGTGAAGGCTGTATCGTTCGGGTTATTGCCATTGTAGATCCTGATCAATCTTTCCGTTTCGAGACTGGAAAGTAATGCAAGTGCTCTACCTCGTAAAGCGAGTGTTACGAGGTAGAGCTATTTTTTCGATGGATTGTGGTTTGTTTCTGTTGGACAGGACTGAGCTTAAAATTTCTCATTTTCAGGCGCCCGCAATGGGAAACTTTACCCAGCCTGCGGTAGGCAAGTAACAGCAAGACATTCAATTTTGTGTAATCAGCTAGCCCTGTTCCGGAAATTGCGGAGGGCAACTTCTAAAAGTTTTAAGGTGGAGCGAGTTATGGAATACGACAAAGTTGTCACGACAACAGCATGGTCTCCGGGACCCGGGTGTCACGGTGGCTGCGGCGTGAACTTGTTTGTAAAAGGTGACAAGGTTGACCACGTAGAAGGGGACGCAAACCATCCGTTCAGCTTTGGTAGAGCCTGCCCGCGGTTGCTGGCAATGACCCAGTATATGTATCACCCCGATCGTTTGACGTACCCTCTGAAGCGGGTTGGACCCAGAGGTTCCGGTCAGTTTGAAAAGATCTCCTGGGATGAGGCTTTTGATACCATCGAAGCTAAATTACGTCAGATCAAAGATGATTACGGTCCAGAGTCGGTTTTATTCTGCCAGGGAACTGGACGTGATATTGGTGGTCCTATTTCCTTTTTAGCCTACTCCTATGGCAGTCCCAACTGGATTCAGCTGGGGTTGGCTGGACATTCCTGTTATACCCCTCGCCTTGGTGCCATGATGGCAACTCAAGGGGATTATGCCGTTCTTGATGCCGCTCAATTTTCAGCCCAGCGATATGATGATCCGGAATATAAGGTTCCAGAGGTTATTGTTATTTGGGGGCAGAATGCTGTTACTGGCTGCCCGGATGGTTTTTTTGGCCATTGGATTGTTGACTGTATGAAGCTTGGATCCAAGTTGATTGTGGTCGATCCGCGCTGGACCTGGCTGGCAACCAAGGCTGAACATTACCTGCAGATTCGCCCTGGTACCGATGGTGCTTTAGCTATGGCAATGATCAACGTTATCATCAGTGAAAAACTTTACGATCAGGATTTCGTCGATAAATGGACTATTGGTCTTGACGCACTTGCTGAGCGTGCTGCCGAATATGCTCCTGAAAAAGTCGCCGAAATTACCTGGATTCCAGCAGAAGAAATTGTCGCTGCTGCCAGGTATTATGCAAACGCCACCCCTGCAGCTATTCACTGGGGGGTACCTATCGATAAATGCCCTGAGGGGAGCACAGTTGCTCAGGCTATTAATCATCTCTGGTGTTTGACTGGTAACCTTGATGTTCCAGGGGGCAATGTCATTGCCAGACCTTCCTATGATGTGACTACTTATCCCTTTTCAACTCAGGAAATGAATGAGCTCTATGGCGAAGATTTCGTTAAGCGTCTGAATGAAAAGCGGATTGGCGCTAATGAATACGCTATGGTTAGGAACTTTCGAGGGTGGGCCCAACCCGATGTTGCTGTAGAGCAAATGATGAGTGGCAAGCCATATCCGATTAAAGCGTGCTGGATACAGACCAGTAATGTGCTTGGTGGTCAGGCTGCTGATACCAAACTGCATTACGAGGCACTGCTGAATATGGACTTTAATGTCGTGGTTGATTTGTTTCATAACCCGACCTCCATGGCGGTGGCCGATATTGTTCTGCCGGTTGCCAGTATGGCTGAAAAGGAAAGCTTTCGCTCCTGGTGGTCACCACTGCAGGTCATCGTTCCTGCTGTAGCGGTTGGTGAATGTCGTTCTGACTGGGAAATCAATCTTGAATTGGCAAAACGTTTCAACCCAACTTTAAAAGAACGATACCCTACGGTTAAAGATTTGATCAATGAACGCCTTGAGCCTGCTGGTCTCGACTATGATCAACTGATTGAAAATGGTGGCTGGATGATGCCGCCAGAAGAATCAGCTTCCCGTCCTTACCGTCGTTATGAAAAAGGTTTGTTACGTCCTGACGGCCAACCTGGTTTCCGTACTCCTTCCGGGAAAGTTGAGTTTGCCAGTCAATCTTATCGGGATTGGGGGCTAGATCCGCTCCCCTATTTTAGTGAACCTCCAGAGAGCGAAGTGCGCACGCCTGATATGCTGGATAAGTATCCATTAATTATGGTTTCCGGGCGTCGTTCATCAGTTTTTTTCCATTCTGAACACCGTAATATTCCCTGGCTACGCGAATGTGACCCTGATCCGGTTATTGAAGTTCACCCGAGTGTCGCGAAACCCTTAGGTATTAGTCATGGCGATTGGGTCACGATTGAAAACGATCGTGGCCAAATCAGGCGAAAAGCCGCAGTCACCCCAATTGTTCACCCTAAAACCGTCAGTGTCCCCCATGGTTGGTGGTTACCTGAAAGTCAAGGTGAGGAGCCAAATCTGTTTGGTATCTGGGATATTAACTGCAACGTACTGACCCCCATGGGTACTCAGAGTAAATCTGGTTACGGCGGAGGTGCCTACAAAACGACACTGGTCAAAATTGCGAAAGCTTAAGAAGGGGACATTGCTATGAACGGTTTGCTGATTGATTACGACTATTGTACTGGCTGTCATACCTGCGAGGTCGCCTGTAAACAGGAGCATGGATACGAAGAAGGGCAATGGGGAATCAAGGTTTTTGAATTTGTTCAACAGAAGAGTGAACGCAAAGTTGAAATTACCTATCTGCCAATGCCGACGGATCTGTGCACCTTATGTAACCACCGAACAGGCAAGGGGGATTTGCCGTCTTGCGTTAAACATTGTCAGGCGGCCTGTATGAGGTTCGGAACCATTGACGAGCTGACAGAAGAGCTTAAGAAAAAACCGAAACAATCCATATTTCGTCCTAAATAATTACCCATGAGAGAGTCGCTTCCACGGTTAATGGATGATTTGAAAATCGTTGTTAAGTTGAGTTTTTAACTACTAAAAGAGGAGGTCGTTAAACATGTCCGATAAAGAACAAGTGTTTACTAACATGACCGGTGGTGGGCCCGTTTCCGTCTATGTGAAAGACGGAAAAATCACCCGGGTTCGTCCTATGCAAATTGCTGAGGAAGATTTTAAGCCTTGGACTATTGAGGCAGATGGTAAGAAATATTCGCCACCAAAAGCTGTGCGGTTGGCTCCTATGACCCATGCCGAACGTAATAAGGTCGATTCTTATAACCGTCTTCTTTACCCCATGAAGCGAGTTGATTTTGATCCTAATGGAGAACGGAATCCACAAAACCGCGGCAAGTCCGGTTATGAACGTATCAGTTGGGAAGAAGCGCTGAATATTGTTTCTGGTGAGATGAAGCGCATTATCGATACCGACGGTGGTCACGCCATTACCGGGATGACCTCTTCTCACCATAACTGGGGGGTTGTTGGTTATAAAATGGGACCTTTCTCCCGTTTTATGAACATGATTAACTATACTCCTGTCTTCGACAATCCGGATAGCTGGGAAGGTTGGCACTGGGGTGCTACCCATACTTACGGTTTCTTCTGGCGACTCGGTATGCCAGAGCAGTTTGACCTGCTGGAAGATGGACTCAAAAACACCAAAATGATTGTGTTCTGGTCCAATGACCCGGATACCACTCGTGGTACCTACAGTGGTCAGGAATCGGCTATCTGGCGCGTATGGCTGAAAGAAAAGGGGATCAAGACCGTCTTTATCGATCCGTTTCATAACTATACCAATGCTTTTATGGATGGTACCTGGTTGCCACCACGTCCAGGTTCAGATACCGCTCTGGCCATGGCAATTGCCCATGTCTGGATCACTGAAGGAACCTATGACAAGGACTATGTCGCTGAGAAAACTCTCGGGTTTGATGATTTTGCCAGCTATATCCTCGGTAATGGAGAAGACGGTATTCCTAAAACGCCAGCTTGGGCGTCTGAAAAATCTGGTATTCCCGCACGCAAGATTGTCGCCCTGGCTCGTGAATGGGCCGCCATTCCTACCAGTGTAAGTTGCGGTAGCCGTGGTGGTGAAGGTGGCGCTTGCCGGACTGCTGATGGTATGGACTGGGCACGTATGATGGTTCTGCTTCAGGCCATGCAAGGGCTTGGTAAACCTGGTATCAATATTTGGGGGACCACCATGGGAGCACCAGCTGATAACGATACCTGGTTCCCTGCCTATGCTGAGCCACAGGGAATGATGGGTAAAGCTGATATTGCCAAGCGCAAGCTGTCTAACGAAAATAAAACCAAACAGCGCTTGCTGCGTCTGAGTCTGCCTGATGCCATCGTCAACGGGAAGGAATCATTCTTTGGTGAGGGTTTCTGTGGTCAGAGTCTTGAGCAACATTGGACCGAACAAAGCTACCCTATCGAAGGCAAGGTCAAGATGTTCTACCGCTATGGTGGATCCTTCTTCGGTACCATGGTCGACACCAGCAAGTGGGTCGACATGTATCAGAGCCCTAACCTGGAAACTGTTGTTTGCCAGGATTGCTGGTGGAGCGGCGAAACCAAGTTTGCCGATATTATCCTGCCAGCTTGCACTAATTTAGAGCGAAACGATATCGGTGAATGGGCAGCCTGTGGTGGCTATACCACCAATGCTCACATCGGTAACAACTACCGCGTCATTGCCCGCGAGCAAAAGTGTATGGAGCCTGCAGGGGAGTCCAAGTCAGATTACGAAATTCTCTCTCTGCTGGCTGATCGTCTCGGTATGAAGGAACTGTTTACCGAGGGCAACACTGAAGATGACTGGGCACGTAAGTTTTTCGAGTCTTCCGATATCGCTAAAGATATTACCTGGGAAGAATTCGATAAAAAGGGCTACTACATTGTACCGGTGAAAGAGGATCGTAAATCGACCCCAGGTCTGCGCTGGTTTGCAGAAGGTCGTGAGTGCGATACACCAGACACCAACAATCCTAAGCGTGGCACCGAAAAAGCTAAAGAACTTGGGACCTATTCCGGCAAGATCGAATTCGTCTCGGTCAGCTTAACCGAAAATACTCCAGAGGATACGGAACGAACTGTTATGCCGACCTATAAGGAATCATGGGAAGGCTATGGCAGTGATATTCAGAAGAAGTATGCGCTGCAGCTGATCAGTCCGCATCCACGTTTTACTTTCCATACTCACTACGATAACCATTGTGATTGGCTCGATGATATTCCAGGTCACCGCATCAAGAAAGATGGATACGCCTGGTGGCCGGTGCGTATTAATCCTGATGATGCACGTGAACGCAACATTCAAGGTGGCGACCTTGTTGAGCTGTATAACGACCGTGCCCGGGTTATGGGTGTTGCGGTAGTTACCGAGCGGGTTCCTGCTGGTGTTATCCACAGCTACGCGTCGAGCGCCAAATATGATCCGATTATCGCTGGCGAAAGGTATGCCGCTGACAAAGGTGGTTGCGTGAACATGCTGACTCCATCTCGGATGATGGCTAAGCGCGTTCCGGGTATGACACCAAATTCATGTGTATGTGAAATCAGAAAGTGGGAGGCGTAAGACCATGGCTAAATATGGAATCGCTATAGATATTTCAAAATGTACTGGTTGTTACAACTGTTTCCTTGCCTGTAAGGACGAGTATGTCGGCAACGATTACCTGCCAACCTCTATTGCCCAGCCAGAAGTAGAGCACAACTGGATGGATATCAAGGAGATCGAGCAAGGTACCGGAACCAAGGTCAAGGTTGACTACATTCCAGTCACTTGTATGCACTGTGATAACCCTCCCTGTGCCAAAGTCGCACCAGAGGGAGCTGTCTACAAGCGTGATGACGGTGTGGTTATCATCGATCCGGTTAAAGCGAAAGGCTGTAAGGAGATTGTTAATGCCTGTCCTTACAATGTTGTGACCTGGAACGAAGAGCAGCAAGTTGCCCAAAAGTGCACCATGTGTGTTCAGATGCTCGATAGCGGTGAGAAGACGGTTCGCTGTGTTGAATCTTGCCCGACTCAAGCCATGGTGTTCGGTGATCTGGATGATAAAGACAGCGCCATATCCAAGTTACTTGCCGAGAGTAAAGACCGCGTTGAAGATTACAAGCCTGAGTTCGGGACCAAGCCGATCGTCAAATATCTCAGCTTGCCTAAATATTTCATAACCGGTGAAGTGGTCTTGAGTGATCAAGAGACGGAGTGCCCATCTGAACTTGAGATTACCATGATCGCTGAAGATGGCGAGACTATGACCACCAAGACCGACTTTTTTGGCGACTTTGAGTTTAAGAATGTTACCAAAAATCAGGTCTATACCATCAGGGTGGAGAAGGAAGGGTATCTTCCTGCCGAGATGATAGTGCGTACTTACGCAAGCCGTAATATCGGTGAAATTGTTCTGCAGGCAAAATAATGTTGTAGCCCCGGAAAGTCGTATGTGGCTTTCCGGGGGACATTTATTAGATGAGAGAGAGAAAAACTTTAATAAAAATACGCTAGGAAAGCATGTGTTTAAGATTCTCCATTTTCTGGCTACATGAATCACTTTCTGGAGACTCTTAAATTTTGTCACCTGCGTATGTTGATAATTTCATATGAGGAATCAAAGCAAATGCGTGATGTTGTCATAGTAGAAGCCTGCCGCACCGCGGTGGGAAAATTCGGTGGAACCCTTAAGCCGCTTCAGGCCGAAGATCTGGCCCTTGCTGTCATGCAGGGAGCGCTGGAAAGAAGTGGCATCGATCCGAAGGAAATCAATGAAGTCATCATGGGACAGTGTCGTCAGTCTTCTGATTCTTCAAATATTGCCAGGGTTGCCGCTTTGCGCGCCGGGATTCCAGAAGCAGCACCTGCGAATACTGTTATGTGTGCTTGTGCTTCCGGCATGCTGGCCGCCAGCAATGCGGCCAATTCTATCATGGTGGGACAGAATGATGTTGTGCTGGCTGGTGGAACCGAGCACATGACCAACGGCATCTTTTACCTGAGTAATGCTCGCTGGGGTGTTGGTACCGGAACCGCAGAACTGAAGGACTGTCTGACAGAGGCCCAGTTTACTTCACAGCCTCAGGATACTTACGGTCGTTTCAACATGGGAATGACTGCAGAGAATGTAGCTGAGCAGATGAATATCTCGCGCGAGGATCAGGATGCGTTTGCTGCTATGTCTCAGGAACGTGCAGCGAAAGCCATCGCTGCTGGTCGTTTTAAAGATGAGATTATTCCCCTTTCTGTTCCCCAGGGGCGCAAAAAAGATCCCATCATTTTTGATACGGATGAATTTCCGCGCCTTTCTTCTATAGAGGCGTTAGCAAAGTTAAAGCCAGCTTTTAAAAAAGATGGTTGTGTTACAGCAGGAAATGCATCGGGACGTAACGATGGTGCGTCAATCTTAATGTTGATGAGTGCAGACAAAGCAGATGCTCTTGGTATGCAACCACTGGCAAAAATTCGCGGGATAGCCTCCGCCGGCGTTGATCCTCGTTATATGGGGATGGGGCCGGTTCCCGCGACTCATAAAGTTCTCGAAATGACGGGACTGTCTTTGGACGACATGGAGCTGATTGAACTTAATGAAGCATTTGCTGCCCAGTCCCTCGGCTGTATTCGTGAGCTTGGTATTGAGAGCAAAATGGACATCATTAATGTTAATGGTGGAGCTATTGCTTTAGGTCATCCAATTGGTTCTTCCGGTAGTCGAATTATGGTCAGTCTGGTGCATGAAATGCGCAAGCGTCAGCTTTCACTTGGTTTGGCGACACTTTGTATCGCTGGTGGCATGGGGATGGCAGCTGTTATAGAAACACTTTAAAAGAAACATTCCGGCGGCAGGCAATGTCTGCACGCCGGATTTTTAATGAAATGATTTTTTAATGACCAGTACAACTCAAAAACCATTAATTATTCATTATGGCTGGATTGTTGCCGTTTGTGGTGCTGTGGTTATATTTTCCAGTTTTGGCCTGGCGCGCTATGCCTATACCATGTTGTTACCGGCAATGCAGTCTGAACTTGGTTTGGCCTATTCACAAATGGGCATGATTGGTACAGCAAATTTTTCCGGCTACTTATTTGCTGTATTATTTACTCCGTTTTTAATTCGTCGTTTTGGTCCCCGCGCTGTTATTTCGACAGGTTTATTTCTGATTGCTCTAGCTTTATATGCCATCAGTTTTTCCTCTTCTTATTCACTTATTATTTTTCTTTATACTTTTGCCGGAATTGGTGGTGGCCTTTGTAATATTCCTATGATGGCACTGATCACTGAGTGGTTTGCTTCGGATAGACGCGGCAGGGCTGTAGGAATTGTGGTGTGTGGCAATGGCACAGGAATTATATTTACCGGTTTGTTAATTCCTGTTTTGAACCGTTGGTATGGTGCTACAGGTTGGCGCCATAGTTGGGAAATATTAGGCTTTGTTGTGTTAGGTGGTGCTATTACTGCAGCCTTGCTGTTGCGTAACTCACCTGATGACCTCGATATGAAGCCGATAGGTTGCCAGGAAAGGATCTGCCAGCGTTCTTCTGCTAACCGCAACGTCCGCAAGAATAATAAATTTCTCCTTATTCACCTGGGCATTTTGTATTGGGTGTTTGGGGTTACTTTTATGGTGTATGGGACCTTTATCGTAGAAACCATGATTTCAAATTATGGTCTGACTGAAGCTCAGGCTGGGTTTTATTGGTCCTGGATCGGAGTTATCAGCTTTTTTTCTGGTGTTTTGTTTGGCTCTTTATCCGACAAGATCGGTCGAAAATATGGAATTTCAATTGTTTATGCTGTTCAAACAGTTGCTTATTTACTGGTCGGCTTTGAGTTTGGAACAGTTGGTTTACTGATTTCAATCATCTGTTATGGTTTGGCCGTCTTCGCTATACCAACAATTATGGCTGCAGCTGCGGGAGATTATTTTGGCAATAATGGGGCTGCCGGTGCATTAGCTGTGATAACAATCTTTTTTGCCGCTGGACAGGCTATGGGGCCTGGCTTTTCAGGATTTATTGTGGATGTAATCGGAGGCTTTGGTCCTGTATATCTGCTTGCGTCTGTACTCACAGCACTGGCAGTTTTTGGGGCTTTTACCTTGCCGTCTGTAGAAGGGAAATAGAACAGATGTCTATAAAAGAGCATGTTGCCATGAGGAAGTAAGTTTTTATCTGTCTTTTGACATAACTCAAAGTTATGGATTTGGCGAAAACATGTATTAGCCGACATTTTCAGGATCATATATATTTCCAATTAGCTGCTGGAACGATAAAAAGACCTCTGATTTTATCGGAAATAAAAGGAATTTTAATAGGTAAAATTAACTTTCTTTTGTGACGTAGATAATGAATGTCAGATAGCTATAAAAGACTGTTTTAATGATGCTGTAAAGCCGATCTTTTAAACCACCAGCAGTCAATATTTCGGCTTAATTTTTATGGAGATGAAAAGATGATCAAGAAAAACATTTTTAGTTTGGAAGGGAAGAATGCAGTTGTTATTGGCGGTGCTGGTGGTATCGGTCAGGGAATCGCCCTGGGAATGAGCGAAGCAGGGGCTAGTTTAATCCTGGCTAGTCGTAATATGAATGCTCTGGAAACGACTGCTGAACAGATTCATAGTGCAACTGGCAACCCTGTTGATGTGTGTGTTGTCGATGTCGCGAGTGAAGAGAGCATGGATGAATTGGTTTCCTTTGCGGAGAAACTGTTCGGGCGCATCGACATTCTGATTAATGCCAGTGGACTTAATATCAAAAATAGTGCTCTTGAATACCCAATGGATGATTTTGACAAAATTTTCAGCGTCAACGTTAAGGGAACCATGGTTGCCTGCAAGAAATTTGGACAGAAAATGAAAGAGCAGGGGGGCGGTAGTATCGTCAACTTGTCTTCGGTTCGTGGTATCCGTGGTTACGGCGGCGGAAATACTGCTTACTGTGGTACTAAGGGCGCCGTTGAGATGATGACCAAAGCGCTGGCAATTGAACTTGCTCCCTATCAGATTCGAGTTAATGCTTTGGGTCCAGCTCTGGTTATCACACCAGGAACTATTCATATTAAAAATAACCCTGAATTAGCAGAAAAATATAAAGCAACGGTGCCCCTGGGAAGGATTGGGGAAGCCGAAGATATGGTTGGTGCAACGGTATTTATGGCCTCTGATGCAGCTTCTTTTGTCACGGGTCAAACAATTTTTGTTGATGGCGGCCTTACTGCAGGATAATTTTAATCTTTCTCCACAGGAAAGGAGGATGTCCGGTTTTCGAGTCGATCACTGTAGCTCAGATTAAGCCAATGTATTTGATTTTAGATGACTTTATTTAACAGCGAGGAAGGTGTCGAATGAAGAAGATTGTAGCTTTTCAGGTAGCATGTGTTTGTTTTGCTCTTTTCGCAATGACTTTAACTATGCCAGGTTTAAGTTATGCTAAGACAGTTAAGTTAACTTTTTCTGCCCATCAAGGTGCGCAGGATGTACAGACTAAATTATTAGCAGCCTATGCTAAGGAAGTTGAAAAACTGAGTAATGGCAAGGTTAAGATCGATTTTTATCCTGGTCAGACCTTAATTAAAGCAGCACAGACTTACGATGGTATTGTTAACGGCATGGTTGATATGGGCTTCTCAGTTCTTGCTTATACCCGTGGTCGTTTTCCTTTACTTGACTATGTCAATCTTCCCCTCGGCTCTCCAAATGCCCAGGTTAGCTCCGCTATTATCAATGAGGTGATTGAGAAGTTTAAACCTGCTGAGCTTGGTGATGTCGAAGTCATTTATCTACAAAGTCATGGTCCTGGCCGGATTCACAGTAGAGGAAAAGCGCTTTCAACTCTCGAAGATTTTCAAGGTGAAAAAATCCGTGCCGGTGGTACCACTTCCGACATTGTTAAACTGCTTGGTGCTGCTCCTGCTTCAACACCGATGCCAGAGGTTTATCAGGCTCTGCAAAAGGGAGTTATGGACGGTGGTATCTGGGATATGTCCGCTAGTGCCGACTGGAAATTGGCCGAGGTTGTCGACTATTCCATGATGTGTGATGAGGTTGCCTACAATACCGGCTTCTTTGTTGTTATGAACAAGGATAAATGGAAATCTCTCGATCCTGAAGTTCAAAAGATCATGAAAGAACTTGCCCCTAAATATGTAAAAATGCACGGTAAAGCATGGGACGAGGCTGATCAGCGTGGGATCGAGTATATGAAGAAACTTGGTAAGGATATTGTCGAGATTGATCCAGCAGAATGTGCTAAATGGGGCGAAGCTGTAAAGCCATTGATCGATAAATATATTACAAAGACTGAAAAACAAGGGCTACCTGGCAAAGAAGTTGTTGAATTTGTCAAAGAACGGATCAATGCAGCTAAAGCTGGTACCTTTGAAAGCAAATGGTACTCAGCTCAGTAAGTGCTAAAAAAATAGGGTGGCAGGGGGATCTCTGCTGCCCTTTTTTAAAGGTACGTTGTCTTTATCCTTATTTGTTGTGGTTGTGATGGGGTAGCTCATGAAATTAGCATGTTTTGTTCAGTTTTTTATAAAGATATTAAGGTGGATCAGTAGTGTCAGCCTGCTTGGAATTATGGGTGTGACGTGTCTGGATGTAGCTCTTGGTTTTTTTGGTCACCCTGTGCTCGGAGCCGAGGAGTTGGTGTCCTTGTGGGCGGCTTTACTTCTGGCTTTTGGTTTACCCGGAGCCCATGTTGAAAAAGCTAATGTGGGAGTCGATTTGCTTTATGACAAGATGCCTGCCACCGTCAGGAAATGTCTGGATATTTTTAATGAAAGCGTAAGCTTTGTTCTGTTTATCGTGATTTCATGGCGTTGCTACCTTTATGCTATTTCATTGTATCAAAGTGGCGAAGTAAGCATGGTTCTGGAATTGCCTAGCTATGTCCTGGTTTTCGGCATTTCCTTTGCCTTGCTGATGCTGGCGCTGACTATCCTGCTTGAACTGATAACGCATATTAAAGGAGACCAGTCATGCCAGAATCAATGATTGTCGGATTTATCGGAATTATTTGCCTACTGGTATTAATGTTTACGCGCCTACCGGTGGCTTACGCTATGGCTGTTGTCGGGTTTATCGGTTTTTGTTCTCTGACGAACTTGAATGCCGGGTTAAATCTACTATCACGTGATTTGTACGATGTTTTTTCGTCCTACAGTCTAACCTTGATTCCCCTGTTTGTATTTATGGGCTATATCGCCTTCCACGCAGGGACAAGTTCGCGGCTATTTGATGTGGCCTATAAGTTCCTTGGACGAATTCGTGGCGGGTTGGCAATGGCGACTATCGGAGCTTGCTCAGCTTTTGGTGCCATCTGTGGTTCAGGAACGGCTACTTCTGCAACCATGGGAACTATCGCTATCCCTGAAATGAAGCGTTACAATTATGGTGATAAACTAGCAACCGGTTCCGTTGCTGCCGGTGGCTCCATGGGCAGTTTGATCCCGCCCAGCGTTGTTCTTATCGTCTATGGAATCGCCACTCAACAGTCGGTTGGTCGGCTGTTTATTGCCGGGATAATCCCTGGGCTTTTAGTCACCTTGTTATTTATGGCTGCGATTCTTATCTATTGTCGGATTTACCCTGAAGAAGGACCTCCAGGAGAGAAATTTACTCCTAAAGAGATGTTACTTTCCCTGTTCGAACTGTGGGAAACAATTCTGGTTTTCTTCTGTGTTATGGGGGGGATGTTCTTCGGAATTTTTACCCCTACTAAAGCTGGAGCTGTTGGCTCATTCTGTATGCTGTTTATTGCGCTGGTACAGAAAAAACTGTCGTGGAAGGCATTGTGGACAGCGATACATGAAACTTTGTTGGTTTCCTGTATGGTACTGATGCTGATCGCGGGTGCGACAATCTTCGGTCATTTTCTGGCTATCAGTCGCATTCCAACTGAACTTTCCAGTATCGTCGCCGGAATGAATTGTGCTCCATGGCTGATCATGTTGGTCATCTGCCTGATTTATATCATTGGTGGTTGTTTCATTGATGCGCTGCCTCTGATTATGCTGACCATCCCAATTTTTTACCCCATTGTTCTCGATTTAGGCTACGACCCGATCTGGTTCGGTATTGTCATTGTTTTGCTACAGCAAGCCGGGATCATTACCCCTCCGGTCGGTGTTAATGTTTATGTTGTCTCAGGTATTTCAAAAGTTCCTTTACCGACTGTCTTCAAGGGAGTCATTCCTTTCCTGTTAGCGTTATTGCTTGGAACTGGACTTTTGATTGCTTTCCCTGTTCTCGTCACCTGGCTACCGGATATGGCATTTTAATTGTCGACGGTTACGCGACCATTCCAAAAGCACACCCGGTCTATTCTGGTGTGCTTTTGTTTTAAGATGAGTCTTACTCTCTGAATGATCAGCGTGTTTTGTTCCTGTCAATAAATGTTCAAATAGATCGATGTATAAAAATAAGTTATGAACCTTAGGCAAAATTGTATTGGTTTTAAATGCCCTTAAAATATTAAAATTTATCTGTAAATAGCTAAGGTCATTAAGGTTATAGATCAGGATTTAAAAGATTTTATTAGAAGATGAGTAACTGGAATCTTATAGGCAATAATAATTTCGAATTGTTAAAAAGGAGTCATTTGATGGACAAGCTTATTATTACTGCGGCATTACTTGGTGCCGGAACAACCAGAAAACAATCCCCTTATGTACCTCTTACTCCAGATGAAATTGCTGCAGATGTTATCGAAGTTGCAAAAGCAGGTGCTGCAATCGCCCATCTTCATGTCCGCGATGAAAACGGTAATAACTCTATGTCTACCGAAATTTTTACCGAGGTCGTAGAAAAAACCCGTTATGAACTCGACAAAGCAGGACTTGATATCGTTATTAACCTGACCACTTCCGGAAGTAAATTTTCGGAAGACCTGCGTGTCGCTCATCTTCCTGTTCTCAAGCCAGAAATGTGCTCTTACGATCCCGGTTCTATGAACTGGGCAAACAGCTATGTATTTCTTAATACACCACAGTTTCTGGAAAAACTAGGGACTATCTGCCAAGAACTTGAGATCAAACCAGAACTTGAGATCTTCGATGGTGGTATGATTACTAACGTTGACTACTATGTAAAGAAAGGCTTTTTAAAAGGGCCTCTGCACTATCAGTTTGTTCTTGGTGTACCAGGAGGTATGCCAGGTAACGTTGAAAGCCTGGCCTATTTATTACCTAAAATCCAGGAAGGTTCTACCTGGTCGATCACTGGTATTGGCAAAAGTCACGTTCCATGTATGCTTGCCGGCCTTTCCGAAGGCTGTACTGGTCTGCGAGTTGGTGTTGAAGATAACGTATTCTTCTCTAAAGGTGTTCATGCCACCAATGCTCAATTGGTTACCCGCGCAATCGAACTTGGGAAAATTGTTGGTCGCGAAATCGCTACAGCAGAAGATGCTCGCCGCATCCTTGGCTTGAAAAAACACATTTAAACACAGCTAGTTGATGATGAAAAAAAGCATTAAAAGGAGCAAAATATAATGAAAGGTAACGAACAATTAATTGATGCGTTAAATGAGCGCCTTTCTGAAGAATTAGCCGCAATTAACCAGTACTTTGTTCACGCTGAGATGTGCGAAGATTGGGGCTATGAAAAATTACAGGCTGCGATAAAAAGACGCTCAATCTCAGAAATGAAGCACGCAGAAAAACTGATTGAACGCATTTTATTTTTGGAAGGCCGTCCTATGGTCAGTAATCTTTCTGGTATCTCAATCGGTAAGAAAGTTGATGAAATGCACAGTAAAGACTGGGCTGCCGAAGATGATGCTATCAAGAAATATAATGAAACCATTAAATTAGCAGTAGAAGTTGGCGATAACGGTACCAAACAGATATTAGAAGCGATCCTCAAAGATGAGGAGGAGCATATCGACTGGCTTGAAGAACAAAAAGATCAGATCGAACAAATGGGTTTGCCTGTTTATCTCGCAGAGCAAATGGATTAATAGCAACATATGTTCATTGAGCCGATGTAACCGTCTCATGATTACATCGGCTGCTGTTAATCTCGTTTCAATCAGAAGACAGACCATTGTTTACATAGTGAGGCATTATGCAAGATAGCTGTGGTCGTACCATCGATTATTTACGTCTTTCCGTAACGGATAATTGCAATTTACGCTGTCGCTATTGTGTACCGGCAGGACAGGTGGCATGTTCTGACCAAAAAGACCTGTTATCTTATGAAGATTACCTCAATATTGTTCAGGCTTGTGTTGAGCTGGGGGTAAAGAAAGTCAGGGTAACAGGTGGTGAGCCGTTGGTTCGACCTGGACTGACAACCTTTTTGCAGAAATTAACCGCCATACCTGAAATTGAAGATGTCAGTCTAACAACCAATGGTATTTTGCTAGAGAAATATGCACAAGATCTAAAAAATGCCGGTATTAAAAGATTAAATGTTAGTCTCGACTCCCTTAATGACGTTAAATTTACAGCGATTACACGTGGTGGTTCGCTTAAAAGAGTTCTGTCCGGGTTAGAAAAAGCAGATGCCTTGGGTTTTAAAATTAAGCTGAATATGGTTGCCATGCGTGGCATTAATGACCTGGAAATTATCGATTTTGCACGTCTAAGTATCAAAAAGCCATGGTCTGTGCGTTTCATTGAATATATGCCAATGGTTACCGAAGGGGACTATCAGTCCCACTTTATCGGTGGTCAAGAAATCTTGTCTACTCTTCAGAAAAACTATTCCATCAGTAATATTTCAACAGGGGAATACGCTGGACCAGCTAAACCCTACAAAATTGATGGCGCCGCTGGTACTCTTGGTATTATCACTCCCATGAGTGAGCACTTTTGCTCTTCATGTAACCGCATTCGTGTCACCTCTCAAGGATCTGTGAAGAGTTGTTTGTTTAGCCCCTTAAATACTGACTTAAAACCCTTCCTCAATGAATCATTAGGGCTTAAAAATATACTACGCGAAGCTATTTTCGGTAAACCAATTCGTCATAATATGGATGTTGATTCACATCACGTAGATGGTGTGAAAATGTCCGCTATTGGTGGGTAAACGAGCTCTTTACAGTAACAACATACCGACAAGTATTGGGTGTAATGATTTTTATTACCCGCCTAAGAATAGCCTAAGAGTCAAAAGGATGCTTTTTATGTCATACAAACAACCTCAACGGCTACGTCGAACGACTATCAATAATAATCCTTTTGAACAATTTCATACGTGGTTTGAGGATGCTCGGCGGACAGTGTTGAAAGTGCCTATGGCCATGACTCTTTCTAGTTTGTCATCAGAGGGTCGAATCTCCTCTCGTATTGTTCTTTTGGCTCGGTTTGACAACCATGGCTTTGTTTTTTTTACTAATTACGGCAGTCGAAAAGCACAGGAATTAACGTTGCATCCTTGTGTGTCTATATTATTTTATTGGGAGCCTTTAGGGCGACAGATTAGGATTGAGGGAAACGCAGTGCGTTTATCTGCAGAAGAATCTGATTTACATTTCATTTCGCGTCCGCGTGGAAACCAGATTTCTGCTTATGCTTCTTACCAGAGTCAAGAGATTGAGAGTCGAGATGATTTGATTGCTGGATTTGAGAAATTTATTCGAAAATTTGAAAATCAGGATGTTCCACGTCCTGCTCACTGGGGAGGTTATCGTATTATTCCTGACTTGTTTGAATTCTGGCAAGATGGGGAGCACCGGTTGCATGATCGTTTGCGCTATGTTTTACAGGAGGAAGGGACGTGGAAAATTGAACGTCTTGCCCCTTGATTTATAATAATATTATTTCAATTTACTAAATGTAGAAAAGCCACGGTAAAGATTCCCGTGGCTTTTCTTGAAAGTGCTATTTTGAGCTGTTTACTATTTAAGCGCGCCTGATCAAACGCATAATATTTTTATCAAATTCGACAACAGGCTTCACTTTATGATCACGTAGGGCAACACGATTTGCCTTGGTTTTCAAAGGGTTCGATAATTTTGCTATAGTGCACATAGACGTTCCTCCTTCTTGAGTCCTTTAAGCAAAGTAACTATAACCGTCTTAATCTCTAAGGAGGTATTGTTTATTGGAGAACGCTGCTTTCCTATTTGAGCAAGAGGTATGGGTTAGTAAAACAATGGCCTTACTAATTTACTGCCTAAGAAAATCTAAAACCTCATTTGGATGTGTTTCAGCTTTTTTTACAGTTGGCCAGTGTTTAATTATCTTGCCATCAGGACCTATTACCACTGTTGAGCGAATAGTCCCCATACTTACTTTGCCATACATTTTCTTTTCACCAAATGCACTATAGGCCTGCATCATTGTTGTATCTGGGTCGGACAATAAGACAAAGGGTAAGCCGAAGGCATTGATAAATTTGTCATGAGCTTTCAGGGAATCTTTACTTACACCTAAAACGGTTACATCCAGATCTTGTAATTCGTTATGTAGATCTCGGAAGGTGCATGCCTCCTTCGTACATCCCGGGGTATTGTCTCTGGGATAGAAATAGATAACGATAGTTTTTCCAGAATAATCCTTCAATGAATGGCTTTTACCATCACTTCCTTCAAGTTGAAAATCTGGTGCTTTTTGCCCTTCTAAATTTGGCATGTTTTGTTCTCCTCTATTCATTTATAATTTCAGCACTAGTGACGTAGATCTCACCATCATACAACCCCTGAATCTGAACATTTTGAGAAATGAGAGATCGCAAATAGCTGATAGTTCCTTTTTCTATCATTTGACCTGGAACCGCCAATGGAATTCCAGGAGGGTATGGAGTAACTAGCCCGGCTGCAATTCTGCCTACCGCATTTTCATAGCTAATACTTTCCCGTGGGCCGAAAAAGGCTTTCGCCGGTGGACAGCTAAGCTGGATAGGGGGTAGGCTCTCTAGTTTCTTTTTACGGCTTTTGCATGTCGCAAGGGTTACTCTTTTTTGATCGAGTTTCTTTAATGCATTGTACAGGCGTATTACTTTAGATCTGGTGCCCCCAAGGGTCAACAGCACTAGCATTGTTGAATGGGTATATTTTTCAATTTCAAGACCAATTTCATCCAATAAGTAACGATGAATCTCATTGGTGGAATATTCCAGGCGCGAAACATCAATGAGGATCTTCAATGGATCATGACCGACATTGTCTTCCTTATAATTTGGAAAAGCTGCAGCAAAATCATCTGCTTCGAGAATTTTGATGAAACGGAAGTTTTTCATCTGCTCCTTTAATTCTGCCACTTGATCAAGCAAGTCTTTCAGCATGCCATAACCCTCCATTTCCAGCTGTTTATGGCAGACATCCAGGGAGGCGATAATCTGGTATTTTGGTGAGGTGCTGACATACATGCTGAAAATTTCATGAAAAAAGTCAGCATCAAAATCCGGATCGTTAATATGGATATAACTGGCCTGCGAAAAAGCCGATACGACTTTGTGAGCGGAGTGGGTTATATAATCAGCTCCTGAATCGATGGCCGAATAATAACGGAATTTAGGATGAAATAGGGAGTATGCGAACCAGGCTTCATCAATAAATACTTTGATGCCACGTTCATGAGCCATAGTAACAATGGCCCGAATATCAAGAAGTAAGCCATCGTAAGTGCAACCGGTTAAGACGATTAATTTTGCATCAGGGTTTTCTTCGATAGTCGTTCTGATTTCAGCCAGGGTAGGGGGCGCAAAAATCCCGTAATCAGGGTGTAGCACGCTACTTAGATAGCGCGGATTCGCTCCGGCTTGAATGATGCCGTAATGAACTGACTTATGGCAGTTTCTATCAACAATGACCTTATCTCCTGAGCGAAGTAAGGTTTGTAAAATGACTTTATTTGATGTGCTGGAACCGTTGGTTATAAAGTAGGTTCTCGCAACCTCAAAAGTATAGGCTGCAGCTTCTTGGGCTTTGCCGATGACATTAGTGCCATCAACGAGTGATCCAAGAGAGTCGACTGAGACTGATAGATCTCCGACGAAAACATTGCGGCCGTAGAAATTATAGAAATCACTGATATATGGTGAATTACGAAAACTCAACCCACCACAGTGTCCTGGAGTATGCCAGGAATCGTTGGTTTCATTAATATAGTTCTTGTAAGCTTTCCAGAAAGGAGCTTGGCAACGATCATCATAATCATTAAGGATATAGCCAAGAATCGATTCTGGATCGAGAATAATATCATCACGAAAAAAGAACGATTCAATATCGATAGATTCATCAATAATATTCAATCCTTGATTTTCTAAACCAAGTATATAAATAGGTATAGAAACACGAATATTTTTTATCGCTGATATAATATCGACATTAGCGTATGGTGTTTTGACATCATTAGTACGATTCCCCTCATAAAAACCTTCGACATCCCAGCTTAAGACAATTGCTTGAATATCTGCATCTTGTGTAACCTGATGAATTGCTGAAGAAATTGAGCCAGCAGCTGCAATTTCAATAGTAATATCAGAACGTTCAAAATTAGTAATCGCATTTGCCATATTTGTGGTAATTTGCTCTAATAATTCTTCATCATCTTCGATAATAAGTATTTTAAGGAGAGGTAAGTTCATATTTTTGCTTTCTAGTGAATGCTAATTTATAGATGAGTAGCTATATTTATGTGAAATAACCAATTGATTAACTTTTTGGATACTTTATAGTTGCCACTTCTAATTATTCATTTTAAGTTACCAATTTCCCCAAAAGCTATCTGGTATTTACAGCATAAAAATTGAAATATCCAACAATATTAACACGGTGTTAGATATTTTTGGGATGGTCCAGTTTAAGGTTAGATTTCATTTTTCGCTGTCGAGTATGATATGTTTGCATAAAGAACAATGTTCATTGAGTTATCTTATGATCATTTTTTCCATTTATTGCTATCTTTATTTTTACTTTTAAAATGGAGTCAATCTAATGCGCTGTCTACTTCCTTTACTGCTGTTCTGTCTTATATTTCTGCCCGCTTGTCAAACTGTTTACTATAGTGCCTGGGAGAAGGTTGGAGTACATAAGCGTGATATTCTAGTTGATCGTGTTGAGGATGCAAGAGATGCTCAAAGCGATGCACAAGAGCAATTTAAAGACGCATTCGAGGAGTTTTCTGCCTTGATTAATTTTGATGGTGGAGATCTACAGAGCATGTACGATCGATTAAGTGATGAATATGAAGACAGTAAGGAATCAGCAGAAGAATTGTCTGAACGAATTGATAAGGTAGAAAGTGTTGCAAAGGCTCTTTTCAGTGAGTGGAAAACTGAATTGGATCAGTATAGCAATAGTAGTTTGAGGGCGGACAGCGCCAGAAAGCTCAAAGAGACGCAGGTGAAATACTCTGAGCTGATTAGGACTATGCGTATTGCCGAAAAGAAAGTACCACCAGTTCTTAGTGTGTTTAATGATAATGTACTGTATTTAAAACATAATCTCAATGCACGTGCTATAGGTACATTGAAAGCCGAATTTAGTAAAATTAAATCAGATATTGATGTGTTAATTGAAGAAATGAACCGATCGATTAAAACCTCTAACGATTTTATTAAGACGCTTAAACAATGATAATACTATCTGTTTAAGAAGATCAGTACGATATTCGCTACTGGTCCTTTTTTTAATAAAAGTTCATGTTTTTTCAGGTCATCAGTGATATAAAAATATCACTTTAAATCTTCTCGGTGGAGGGGGAAAGGTCAAACACAGAACGAATTTCTAATGCTATCTTTTCTGCTGTAAATGGTTTTAATAAATATCTATTGACTCCGGCCTTAATAGCATCCTGTTCTGTTACGATTGAGGAATAACCTGTGCACAAAATAATGGGGATGTCAGGTCGAATACTATTTACTTTTTTAGCTAATTGAACTCCTGTAAGTTGGGGCATTGTTTGGTCGGTGATAATGATATCAAAAGATTCAGGATTGAGCTTAAATGTTTCGTAGGCTTGGATGCTATCATTCATGATAGTCACTGAGTAACCATAATCTTCCAGCATTTCTTTGGCCAGAGTACCAAGCTGAATTTCATCATCGATAAATAGAATAGTTTCACTGCCCGACAGAGATTTTTCAATATTGTTGTCAGGTTTCTTATCGATCATAATATGGTTAGCAACCGGAAAGTACAGATGAAAGCGGGTTCCAACTCCAACTTCACTTGAACATGTCACAGAACCTCCGTAGTTTCTCATAATTCCATGGACAATCGATAAGCCCATACCGCTACCTTTGCCTTGATCTTTTGTTGTAAAGTAAGGATCAAAAATTCTGTTTTTAATCTTGTCTGGGATTCCAACACCTGTATCAGATACACTCAAAAACAGATAACGGCCAGGAGTAATATTGATTTTCTGGCATTGCTGGTCTTTGAGATAGCACTCCTGTAATTCGATAGTAAGGGATCCGCCGTTTTTTTCCATCGCATGAAATGCATTGGTGCATAAATTCATCAGTATTTGATTAAGCTCGGTAAAGTCGCCAGAGATTGGCGAAATTTTATCGGGAAGATTGAGGTTAATTGATATCGTCGCGGGCAATGAAGGACGTAACATTGTCACTGTTTCTTTGATGATAGGTATTAAATCCAAGAGCTCATGTTTTTTTTCTGATTGACGGCTGAAAGCAAGAATCTGTTGTACCAGGGCTTTGGCTCTGTTCCCTGCCAGTAAAACCTGATTGATATGTTGATATTGTTTTGTTTCAGGATCAATATGGCGTTTTGCCAATTCAGAATAGCCAAGGATTGACCCTAAAATGTTATTAAAATCATGGGCGATCCCACCAGCAAGGGTTCCTATTGCTTCCATTTTGTAGGTTTGCTGCAGACGTGCTTCATAAGCAATCTGTTGTTCTTCCAATTGTTTGATAAGACTGATATCAGCGCATGTGCCAATAACCCTTAATGGTTTACCTTCAGAGCTTCGATCAATGACTTTTCCACGAACAAACAACCATTTATAAGAGCCATCTTTGCACTGTAACCGTATACGGGATTGAACATTAGACTGAACTTTAAAAGAAGAAACAATATGCTCTGCTTCACTTCGATCTTCTGGGTGCACACGACTACGCCATTCCTTTGGCGAAGTACCAATCTCACTATTGTTATAGCCAAGTATTTGTTTCCAGCGCGGGGAAAAGTAAATCTGGTCAGATGGTATATCCCAATCCCAAACTCCGTCGCCTGCTCCCTCGAGAGCAAAACTCCAACGTTCTTCACTTTCTTGAAGTGATACAAGACTGTTTTGAAGACGGTCACTCAGTATTTTTAATTCATCACGATTTTTTCTATAACGATCAAGCGTGTTACTTAGTCCCCGTATTATCAGCCCCATGGCAATTACTGAAATTATACTTAAAAATAGAAATGTTGAAGATGTTGTGATCAGTATTGAAATATCTTTAGAGCTGGGCATATCAAAATGCAGAAGATTCTGGTTGAATAAGTAACTATAAAGAGAGATTACTACTAATTGAGCTATTAGAATAATGGATCCTGAGGTTATTCCAAGAGTGAGTGTCGCGAGAATTCCAGATGTAAAGAGTAAAAGGCGTCCACTACCGATAAGGCCAGTAGTGAAAAGCCCAAGAGAGCCAAGAAAAAAGTACCCAAGAACTGCAATGCTTGATCTTGTTTTAAGTGGTATGTTTTTAGAAAATGTTAAAATAAGGCAAAAAATATAAGCACAGGGATAGGCCGCAAGATTAAACCATAAACCATGGTGAATAGCACTAATAACACTACTGATAAAAGTAGGGATTGCGGCAATAGAGGTCGATATAAGAACAAAGGAAAGACTTTTGGCTTGCCAACTTTCCAAGGTATCGGAAGTTTCCTCTATGTCGTTTTTATTTTTTATAAACGTTGTAGATTGAGAATTCTTGTTCCACATAGCATTCTCCTCAGCGACATGTGCTGAGACTAAGATACATAACAAATTCAAATACTAGCATAAGCATTCTCCAATAAGCAGTAACATATATTATATGACTAGATAAGAAAAAGATAATTTATGTAGAAATGAAAAATAGGTATAGGGGAAATATATTTTTTTACGCAGAAGAGCTGCATAGAAAATAAACAGCTCTTCAGGATTATGACTATGTTTTTTTTAACTTACTTCAGTGGTACCGCAACAACAGGACACTTAGACTTGCGCAATACTCTCTCTGCAACACTGCCAATAAAAGCATGTTCCAGGCCTCCGCGGCCATGGGTACCCATAACGATAACATCGATATTTTTCTGTTCTGCTACCTCGAGTATTTTTCTGACGGGGTCACCAATCACAATCATTGCGACGGTAAACCGATGCTGATCTTCTGGACAATTAATGAGTTCTGTCGCGACAAAATCATGAAGATCTTTTTCCAGTTCCTGCTGATGCTCTTTAAGTTTATTTTTTTCAAATTCTACATACACATCTTCGCCCATGTAGGTTGCTAAATAGTTCCTCATGGTTGTATCTACCTGAGGCAGGACATGGAGCATTATAATTTCTGCATCGTTAAAACGGGCCAGCATAACAGCATGTTTGAAAGCAAATTGTGAGTTAGGGGAAAAGTCAGTGGGGACGAGTATCTTTTGATATTTCGGTAGCATGGTAACACCTCCTATTGATAGGTTTGACGAAACGATGCTTTATACTTCCATTATAGCTGGAAATAGCGAAATATCTTTATATTGCGCTAATCTTGGGCGGGTTTATTTCTATTTCGATGAGTGGCGACAGATGCATTAATTTATGGTAAGAACTCCACAATGGTTTTATTAAATTCACTCATTCTTTTCCTGAGTTATATGCATGGATTTATTTACACAAACATCTAGTCCTGTAGCAGAGCCCCTCGCGTCTCGTATGCGACCAAGAACCCTTGATGAATATGTCGGTCAAGATCACATCCTTGGCGAAGGTCGCTTATTGCGTCGGGCGATTAAAGCGGATCAGCTCTCTTCATTGATATTCTATGGGCCTCCAGGTACAGGTAAGACCACCTTGGCGCGGGTTATTGCCAACAGCACATCTAGCCGCTTTGTTTCTATGAACGCGGTTCTCAGTGGTGTAAAAGAATTACGTGAGGCTATTGAAGAGGCACGTGAGGCTCAGGATCTTTACTCGCGTAGGACGATTCTTTTTGTTGATGAGGTTCATCGCTGGAACAAGTCACAACAGGATGCTCTGTTACCTTGGGTAGAGCAAGGGACTATTGTCCTGATTGGTGCAACAACCGAAAACCCTTATTTCGAAGTTAATAAAGCTCTCGTCAGTCGTAGTCGTGTCTTTCAATTAAAAGGTTTAACCGAAGAGGATCTTCGCAACATTGTTGATCAAACAATTAAGGATCCTGTTCGTGGTTATGGTTCCTGGCAAGTTGAGTTTGATCAGGATGCGTTGAATCACTTAGTTAAGGTCGCAGGTGGCGATGCTCGTTCACTGCTTAATGCATTGCAGTTGGCTATCGAGACAACGCCGGAAAGTTTTCCTCCGGAACCTGGTACGGTTATACATATTACTTTAGGTGCTGCCGAAGAGAGTATTCAACAAAAAGCTGTACTTTATGATAAAGAGGGTGATTATCATTTCGATACGATCAGTGCCTTCATCAAGTCATTGCGAGGTTCTGACCCTGATGCTGCACTCTACTGGATGGCTCGTATGATCAGAGCAGGGGAGGATCCACGCTATATCTTCAGACGCATGCTCATCAGCGCTTGTGAAGATGTTGGCATGGCTGACCCTCATGCCCTTGGTATCGTTGAGGCTGCTGCCTCTGCTTACGATCGCGTGGGATTGCCTGAAGGACATTATCATCTGGCTCACGCTACTCTTTATCTGGCAACTTGCCCTAAATCAAACTCTGCCCTCGCTTTTTTTGATGCCTTAGATAGCGTCGCTAAAGAGGATGTCGAAATTCCTAATCATTTGCGTGATTCAAGTCGTGACAAACATAGCTTTGGTCATGGTAAGGGATACCGCTATCCCCACGCGTTTAGAGAACATTGGGTCGCTCAACAATATTTACCAGAAGCCTTAAAAGGACGCATTTTTTACCAACCAACCTCTCAGGGTTACGAAGGCAGTATACAGCATCAGGTTATTCGACAGCGTGAAGAACAATTGGATCGTATGTTGGAAGAAGAACCCGAAACTTTAACTTATAGTCCTGGTGGGAAGGAGCGTGATCGTTGGATAAGACGTGTGCAAGGCAATGCCTCTACCCGAAAAAAACTATTAACGCATCTTCTGGCGGGCCTTCAGGTTGCACGAAATGACAGAATTTTGTTGGCGCCGCTACGTTGGAATCAACTATTTTGGGAGTTGTTCCGTTTAGTGCCTGAAGGTGGCTTGACGGCACTGGTCGAGCGACAGGAATATCGTCAGTTGGTGGAATTTTCTATGGAAAGTCTGCCAGAAGCAGAACGCCCGTTATTAATCGATCATGATTTTAATAAAAAGGACTGGTTTACAGATCCTCAGATAAAACCTTTATCATGGGAACATATTGTCTTTGATAGCTGCTTTGATCAAGTTATCGCCGTTCTTCCTGAACTGGTCGAAAAAATAGTTGATGATGGTACTATAACAATTTGCCAACCATTGCCTGGTGTTGGTAGTCGTTTAAGTTTGTTATTGGCTAATCAGCTGGATGCTGATCTGCTATCTAAGGTTGAATCTGCAGAAGTATCTTTTTATCAGTGTCAAGTTGCGTTGCCAAAGAAAAATCATTTAGACGCGGTTGATTTTGTTGAACTGGCCGTTTGGGAAGAGTTTTTCACTGATGAGAGCCTCATTGTCTCTGAAAGCTGGTTGAATTCCTGGCTAAAAGACAAGCAGGGGAGTTGGTTAGATTATATGAAAAAAGCCCTCAATGAAGACGAATTATCCACTGTTAAATCGTGTTTGAAGCCAGAGTCTTTGCCAAATAGTATTACCTGGCAAAGAGCCTGGTTAATTTGCCACTTAAAGAAATTATCGAATTAACAGCAAATCAATAAAGGCAAATAAAAAGCCCGCACCTGATTAAGGTAGCGGGCTTTTTGTTGGTTAAGAAGTGCTTATTGAAAATTAAGCAGCTTCGGTCTCTTTTTCCACGATATGTGGTTCATTAGGACAAGAGGTTGCTTTACGTTGCTCTTCTTTTGGCTGATCATCCTGATCGTAGCAGTAAATACCACAATTAAGACAACGAGCAGATTCCGCCTGGCACTGCTCTTCGGTAATGGTTCCTTCGACTTCAATAAAGGTTCCAATCCGTTCTTCAACCGGCAGCATTGGTTTCTTTACTCGTGTTGACAGTGGAGTGACCTCTTCAAGAGACTCGTACAAAGATGGTGCAATCATTTCACGTTGACGGTCCTGAATAGCAGGAATCTCGCCTTCGGTTACATAATAATGAATGGAACGGGCTGCATAGCGACCAGCAGCAACGGCGTCTACCAGCAGGCGTGGACCGGAAAAACAGTCTCCACCAGCAAATACACCCGGGATGTTAGTCTCAAGAGTTTCTTCATTGCCGTCAATGGTGCCGAAGCGGGTTTTTTCAAGGCCGTCAGCTTCGACAATCTTGTCCAGGTCGGCAGCCTGACCAACAGCAAGAATAACAGTATCGCATGGGACGACACGAACGGTACCTTCAACAGGAATACAGTCTGGTGGTCCTGCAGGGTTCATCTTTAAGGTGACATCCTGTACCTGAATTCCGGTTAATTGACCGTTTTCACCAATGAATTTCATCGGTGAAACCAGGCAATGCATTTGAACACCCTCATTTTCAGCATCAACAATTTCATGGGCATTCGCTTCCATCAAATCGCGTGAGAAACGGAATAGCAGGTTGACGCTGTCGGCATCCGAACGCAGAGCAGAACGGGCACAGTCCATTGCGACATTACCGGCACCGATAACCACGATATTTTTGCCTTTAATGAGCTCTTCATCAGTGTGGTAGCGGCGCAGATAGTCGATACCACTGCAGACGCCATTGAGCTCTTTGCCCTCGAAAGGAAGAATGCGGCCGGTCCATAAACCAATTGCAAGGTAAACAGCGTCAAAGCCCATGGCTTTTAACGAGCGAATTGAGAAGTCTTCGCCAAGTTTAGTGTTAGTGTGAGCTTTAACACCAAGTTCAAGAACACCATCGACATCCCATTTCAACTGTTCTTCAGAAAGTCGATATTCGGGAATACCGTAGAGTGGCATACCGCCAAGCTTTTCCATTTGTTCGAAAATCTCTACTTCGTGACCAAGGCGACGCAGATAGTAAGCGGCTGTCAAGCCAGATGGTCCACCACCGACTACTGCAATACGTTTACCGGTATCTGTAGCGACCGGAACCTGAAGATGCTTACCACTATCGCGCTCCCAGTCTGAAAGGAAACGTTTGACCGAGTTAATCGCTAACGGATCGTCATTAATCTCACGTCGACACTCAGTAGCACAAAGCTCAGGGCAAACGCGCCCGGTCATGGTTGCTAGTGGATTGTTATCCTTAACGGTTAATAGTGCTGCAGCATATTCACCTTTGCGGGCATGTCCGAGGTATTTTGGAATATTAATCTGAGCGGGACAGCGTTGCCGGCATGGTGATAAACAGTTGGTGTACTGATTCCAATGGAGAATCTTAGTTGTTTCACCAACAAGTTTAACAATACCTTTAGGGCAGGCTTCTACACAGCCGCCGCAGCCGACACATTTTTCCGGGTCAAAGTTAGGCAGGCCGGTCTCTTCACTCATGGTGATGGCGCCAAATTTACATGCGCGCAGACAAGAGCCCAGCCCTAAACAGCCATTTTCACAACGAACCGGGCCATGGTAAAGCTGAAGAGCCGCCCGACAGTCTTGTAGTCCAGAGTAAGTAAATTTTTGAGCCGCCCGAAAGCCACCTTCACAACTGGAACAAGCAAGCGTAGGCTCGGAACCTGAAACATCATAACCAAGAGCTGCGCCAATTTTTTCGGCCACTTCGGTACCGCCAACAACACAGGCATTGACGGGGATTTTTCTTTTTACCATGGCTTCTGCAGATGCGCTGCAGCCTGCTTCACCACAACCACCACAGTTGGCGCCTGGTAATAGGTCGGTGACTGCTTCAATACGTGGATCTTCTTTGACGTAAAATACTTTTGCAGCTACGCCAAGAATGACCGACGCTATAAAAGCAATGCTGACAAGTAGAATAACTGGAGCTAACACGATAAATCTCCTTATTTGTTGGCGACTAAGCCATGCCGCGGAAACCGATAAACGCTAATGCCATAATACCGGCAGTTATCAGCGCAACTGCGGTTCCTTGCAGCGATTTGGGTACGGCAGAAATCATCAGGCGTTCACGAATACCGGCAAATAAGACCAGGGCCAGACCGTAGCCGATGGCACTAAAGGTGGCAAATACCAGAGCTTCAACGAAGCCATATTCTTTTTTAGCAACCAGAAGAGCGACACCCATAACTGCACAGTTAGTAGTAATTAAGGGTAAATAGACACCCAGTGCGTTGTAGAGAGTTCGACTCTGTTTTTTTAGGATGATTTCAACCAGCTGCACCAGTGAAGCAATAATCAAAATGAAACTAAGGGTCTGAAGGTACTCAAGACCGTAAGGTTTGAGGACAAAATTGAGCACAGACCAGGTACAGATAGTCGACATAACAATAACGAAAACAACAGCCATGGCCATTCCCAGTGCGGTTTCCAATTTTTTGGAAACCCCAAGAAAAGGGCAATTCCCAAGGTATTGGGCCAGGAGAATGTTGTTAACAAAAGTCGATGAAATAGCAAGAATAAATAAATCCATAATAGACTCCCCTTATCCCTGAATAAATTTTTCGCCGCGTAAGCGGGAAAATAAATTCTGCAGCGCGAGTAAGGATCCTAAGGTTACAAAGGCTCCAGGGGCAGAAACGAAGAATGTCATTGGCTCGAAACCCGCACCAAATACCGGCATGCCAAACCAGGTTCCAGCCCCAAGAATTTCGCGTAAAGAGCCGACCAGGGTCAATGACATAGCGTAGCCGGTTCCGACACTGAAACCGTCAATCATTGAGAGAAAGGGTGGATTTTTGGCAGCAAATCCTTCCGCCCGTCCCAATACGATACAGTTAACAACGATGAGGGGAATATATATTCCCAACTGTTGAGACAGAGAGAAAAAGTATGCCTTCATCAGAATCTCAACAATTGAAACTAAAGTCGCAATAATAACAATATAAGCAGCAATCCTGACTTTTGATGGAATAACCTTACGCAAAGCAGAAATACAGCCGTTAGAAAGCATAACGACGAAGGCAGTGGCCAGCCCCATACCAAGTCCGTTTTCGGCGGACATGGTAACCGCGAGGGAAGGGCACAAACCGAGAACCAGACGAAAAGGCGGAATACGTTTCCACCATCCTGCAGTCAGTGTTTCAAGATAAATATTAGCCATAACATTATTCCTCTTACTTCTCTGCAATCATCTGGAGAATTTTGTCTTGATTGTTTTTGATGAACGCCAGAACGTTATTAGTTCCCTTGGCTGCGGCACGTGATGTGGTTGATGCACCACTTATAGAATCAATCGTTCCACCATCCGCAGTGATGGCAACTTTTTTATTCAGGGGAAGTCCTTGCCATTGGCGACGGAAGCCTGGTTCCTCAATACGGGCACCAAGTCCAGGAGTGTCACTGTGGCTGACAACTTCCATGCCTGTCTGTTTTTTACCGATCAGGTCAATGCCAATCATAATGGTCAAATCACCACCAAAGCTGGTTGAGGTTGTTTCTACGGCAAGAGTGCTGACGGTGTTTCCTTCTTTTAAATAAAAAACAGGTACCGGTTTATCATCAGTTGCTACAACAATTTTGTTGCTCAGAACTTCTTGCGCGGGAACGCCAAAGAGTCGTTCAAGAGCTGGACCGCGTACATTCAGATCGGTCTGCTTGTCTACCATTGGACTAAGAACAACATTTGCTGAGGCGAGAGCTGCGGCACAAACACCTGTGATCAAGCACAGGACAATAACCATGCGGGTAATCTCAGATGCTTTCATTTCGTCCTCCTTTTACTTTTGGTTTGATCATGTCCATAAGAGGAGCACAAAGGTTAACCAACAACACTGTATAGGCAATGCCATCAACATGTTGGGAATAACAGCGGACAAAGATCAACAGGATGCCAGCCAGTAGACCATACAGAAAAAGTGGCAAATTATTGACAGGGGAGGTGGTATGGTCAGTTATAAGAAACAATGCCATAAACAGGGTACCACCACTGAATAGATAAAACGTTGGACTGGCATAGGTCTCTGGCGCTGTAGCGTGTAAAATAAATGCTGTTGCAATCAGACCAACAATAAAACCAATCGGAGCGTGCCATTGGATTTCTCGGGTAAGAAGCAAGAAAACGCCCCCGATTATGATAAATAAAACCATGCCATTCGCTGTACCGGCAACCTGATAACCGAAAAACATATCACTCAGTTGATATTGCTGTGCGGCTGCAGAACCGAGTGTCTTAACAAGTCTCAATGGTTCTATCATGGTGACAGACCAATCGAGATTCTTGAGTGCAGCAGTATAATCCATGCGTGCTGGCCAACTGAGATGTAGAATCGCTGCAGCAAGGACTGCTGGCTGCACTGGATAAGCTCCAACACCACCAAAGAATTTTTTACCGATAACAATCATCATCAGGCAGCCTACAAGGATAAGCCACCAGGGAGCATTTAATGGCAGCATAAATGCTAACAACAATGCGAGGCTGACACTCGACCAGTTAGAGGTTAAGTCTCTGGACGGTGCAAGCTTTTCAGCAATAAGGTCAAGAACCACAGAGAAACAGATGCATAGACCAAAGATCCTTAAGGCTGCTGGTCCAAAATAATAAATGCTGGCAAGAATAGCAGGCAGCAAGGCGATGACCCAGCGTTGATAAATTCCTGCCAGGCCTGTCCCGAGTCGATAATGAGGACCAACTCCGACGTCGAGCATTTTGCGCTCGAGGCGAGCCGGTTGTTCTTGGGTATTTAATTCTTTCATGACAATCCTCCGGCGGCCCAGGTGAATCGCTCGCCATGAACCATGTCGTGGTTACAGAAATTCATTAACTGTACAATTGGACGTTCTGCTGGACACACAAAAGCACACATGCCACATTCATGACAGGCTTCTGGATTAAGGTCTTTAGCTGAATCGAGTTGTCCAAATTCAATCATACGGTTAACCAGGTGAACCTGGATATTTACCGGACACGCTCTGGTGCACCGACCACAGTTAATGCATGGTGCAATCGCATCAAATGGAGCAACCTCACCGGCAATTAAATGGATACCATTGTAATAGGTCAGAGGTGTATTGTCGGAATATTGAGCGACACCTTTCATCGGTCCACCTACAACAGGGCGGGTATAATCACCAATAGTTAAGTCCTGGCTGGCAAGTACATGCTGCAATGATGAGCCAATCGGGAATCGAACCGTAATCGGTTTTTCTATGTTCGTCCCAGTGATTGTAATGTGTTTGTGCGTTAGGCTTGAGGTTCCATTTAAGGCATCAACTATGGCTATTAGGTATTCGACATCGAGAACGATAATACCATGTTTGCGATAGCTTTCCCGGTTTGGGATACGTTTGCCAATAATGGACGAGACAACCTCACGTTCTATGCGACCGTAGTAACTAGTTGGCAAATAATGCAATTCTGCAAGGCTGGCAAAAGCTGAATCGGCCCAGGGCTTGAATGTTTGTGGGGCGGTCATGAAAACGCGAGATCCTGGCATCAGTTGACCAATACGTTTAAGTCCTTCTGCTACTTTTTCACGTTGTTGATCAAGTAGGATCTGGGAGGTCAGTACCGTGTCTTCTTGACGAATTCCTGTAATTATAATTGTCTCAATACGGGGTAATTCTTCGATGTCTGCGTCTTTCCATTCACGGCCAGAAAGAGACCATGGTGGAGCAACACCCGCCTCACGCATACGCATCATTGCAGCTTCAAGATCTCCGGGTGCAACAGGGGATGAAAAACAAACTGTATCGTCCCTGGATTGATCCTTTAAGCGATCTATAATAATTGCTGGAGAATGTACCGATTGAGCCGTCCAGACGGTTGTAATACCTCTGACGGTACCACTAATACTAGCAATAACGGCATTCCCAAGGGTCGACTTAGCCACTGCCTGGCCCCGTTTTACGATGTCCCCTTTAGCAACAGTGGCATGATATTTGACCTGACCTGGGTATTCCAGTGGCAGTATAACGACGTCAGGGTCAGCAACTTGGCGTATTTCAGGGTCATAGCTCGTAATCGGAGCAAGGGGGGCTTTCTTATTAAAAAAATTCAAAATTCCACTCATCGGTTAGACGTCCTCAACGTAAATGACATGCAGCGCAAACAGGTGCACCAGATTCATCTAAAAAACGTTCCGGAGCATTCACGGTATGGCAGCCCGTACAATTGGTGTGATAGACTTCCGAAACAGTTGCCGGGTTGTGACAACCAACACAGCTATGATCTTCGATTTCCTGATATTCATCATGACTCATCATGTCAGGCTCAAATGAATCATCATGGCATTCCTGACAGGTAGCAGTACGGATTTCACTGGCTTGCGCTTTACTGTGACAGTCCCGGCAAGATACAGGTTCTCGATCATTGGTACTTTCGTGACAGGTAACGCAATTTCTTTCGTGGAATTCTTTCAACTCTGCGTGTTCAAAATCATCACTGGTGCGATCGTCGTCATGACAATCTGTACAGGTTGAGGTGAGTTCTGCTGAGAGCAGATCGTGGTGACAAGACACACATGAGTCTGCATTTTCCTGATGGGTGCCGTGGTCAAACAGAACTGATCCGGCTGTGGCTGATAGATAAATACGATCAGCTTGGCCCGTTGGCTGGCCACCCATACACCCAATGACAGCAGCAGCTAAAGCGACACCAACCGCAATGGACAGTGACAATGTCCAGTTTTTTCTTTTCCGGTTGTTACCATTCATGACTATCCCTCAAAATAAGTCTTTCGTTATCTTCTTCACTCATTGTGTACCAACGGCAGGTGCTGAGAACACAGAGAGTGATTGACAGTTTGTTTGAATCAGATACAGAAATATTAAATTTAATCATTTTACAGTTATCAAATTTACAGACCTGATCAGGCTCAATGAGCGACTCGCCGCAATGAGGACAGCAGACATCTGCAAGCTCTTCATTGTCAGCGACATTTATAGTGCTTTCGCGATCCAGGATATTAAGATAAGGCGAGAGACGACTTACGCCTTCCTGTCCTTGCTGATTGAAGATTTTAAATACTGCCTTACCGTCTTCATTCAGTTCAGTGTCACAATTTGGGCAATAACAGTTAAGATAGGTATCGAAATTGATGCCTGTTCTTTCCATTAGCGGTTGGTTTCCCCAAAGATCTTTCTCCCAGCGGTCTTTTTCTGGTCCTGGATTGTGCGTAGTCATGAAATCCGTCCTTTACTTGGTATGTCCTTCATAGAAGGATGATTCAGTCATCTCTCGATTGAAATTATATGCATTGCAATTAAATTATAGTTTGAAATTGTTGAGCCACATGGATTAACAAAGGTATCAAGTACTTTAGGACAAACGCTGTGATTGATAAAAGAAATTCTAGGTTAATCGAATATCTAACGGAGATATGTGGGTCAGCTTGTTAAATGTATTAATTTTATACTGTTGTTCTATTATGCCTTAACTTAATAAAGTCCATTTGTCGCTTGGACTATCGAAATAAAAAGTCACAGAATTAATCATCTTTGATATCATTCAAGAAGGGTGTGACATTGATAATTGATCACTATAAAAAAGTCAACCAATGGAGATCTTTTATTTCATTTTATGTTCGTTATTAGAATAGTTTTCACATAAAATCCTATATATGAGGATTCTGTGGGATTGTGCGGTTGGTTTTTTGATCAAGAAGTACCAAATATGATAAAGGTGTTTTACCGATTTAAATTTTATCAATTTTATAATTGTCGTTTTTGCAATTCATTTGCAGAGAACCCTAACATCTTATTAAAAGGTAGGAAATACCTCTTACTGGTTAAAAAGAACCGTTTGGTCAATTCATTATGCCTTTCATGGTTTCATGCCTGTTTTGTTTTATTTTTTTTATCTAAATTTCTTTTATAACAGTTACCCAATATGGCAAGACTTACCTTCTGATACCTGTATGTTGGGTTATATTCGCAGGTTAAATATTGAAGATATTTGATCGTAAATAAGAAGAAGGCTTCAATTTTAAGGATAAGGAGTATAGGTATGTTAGGGGTTATGTTTCATATTGTTTTCTCACTATTTGTTTTTTCCGGTGTCGTTTTGTTCCCCATTTTTGCATGGTTAAAAATTCATGAGACAAATTGTGCTGTTGACACCGAAACCTTATTGCATAGCAATAGCATCTAGAATTCACCACTAACAAAATTTACTGCTGCACCTCGAGTCATCCTTGGTGATGCCAGTCTGTCTGTAACCTGGCATCATCCTTCTTGTGTGTCCGCATTCTAATTTTGCAAACACTTCTTATTGAATAGTTTATTTAGACTCATTAAATATTTATCGTTCTCCACCTACGGATTGGATTTGCTTTAATATTGTCTTCCTATTAATTGATTATCTCTGTTGCATAAGGGATCCTTCTCTTACGTAGTTCTGTAAATTTTCATCATAGCTTATGGTAATTGATGGTTCACCTAATGGAATAAATGCTTTATAAATTCTTTATAAGGTTGTGTTCTTACCATTTATCAGTGGAGATTCCTCAGGTGAAATTATTTTTATACTGTTTTCGTGATTTTGATGAGAAGCCTCATTTCGATAATCTGATACCTAGATTTAATTATACTTATGATGCTACCGATGCTTATCCTGATTTAAATAATGCGAACCTTGCCGCTGGTTACGACGCCATTAGTACCACTCCCAGTAGGCTTGATAAGACTCTTCTGGATAAATTTCATTCTTTGGGGATTCGTTATATTTTAAACCGTAGCATTGGTGTTGATCATGTTGACCTTGAAGTTGCCAGACAATTAGGAATGCGGGTTGGTAAGGTGAGTTATGAGCCTCATACTGTAGCGAATTACGCCATAATGTTGATGATGATGTGCTTACGCAATATGCGTCTTATTCTTGATCAGGCTGCTTTGCAAAATTTCACTTTGAGAGGGAAGATCGGCCGAGATATTAGTTCCTGTACTGTTGGTGTTATTGGCACCGGACAAATAGGTGCAACAGTTATTCGTCATCTTCATGCTTTCGGGTGTCGAATTATTGCTTATGACCGCTATCAGAATAAAGCGCTTGATGGCATGTGTGAATATGTTGACCTTGAGAATCTTTATGCTGAGAGTGATGTCATTTCACTCCATATCCCATCTGACGCATCAAATCATCATCTGATTAATACTCAAGCGTTTGAATTAATGAAAAAAGGAGTTGTCGTTATTAATACCGCGAGAGGGCCACTCATTGATACAGATGCTTTGATTGATGCTTTAGAGAGTGGTCAGGTTGGAAGTGCAGCTCTTGATGTCCTTGAGGATGAAAATGGACTCTACTACCACAACCGCATGGGGGAATGTATAGGGAACAGGCAAATGGCACAATTAAGGGCCTGCCCAAATGTTATATTGTCTCCCCATACGGCTTTTTATTCTCATGAAGTCGTACGTAGTATGGCAGAGCACACCATTCAAAATTTCTTTGATATGACTATGGGTAAAACAAATCCATTAATTGTTGTTTGAATCGGTCAGGTCATCTTAGACGAGCTTTTTATAGCACATAAAGATTTGATACAAGGAGCCAATGTCAAAGCCATCTGTGGCCCCTTGACGAGCTTCTTTTTCTATCTTTTCTAAATGTTCTTTAGCTTTAGTAAAATAAAGATTAGCTGCTGCACCTTTAAGCGCATGGGCACTGCTGGCGATAGCGGCAGCATCTTTTTCATTTATAGCTTTTTCCAGCTTCTCCCATTCAGATTCAAAGGTCAGAAAAAAGTTGGTCATTAGCATTGTGATCGTATCCGCATCTAAACCTAATGCGTCTGCAACCGCATCAACACTATAAGTTATTTCACCAGCATCATTCTCGGAATCATCTGCTATCTTCGGTTCATGGTTAGAGTCTTCCTGGCTTGTGTTGTGCATTTCAGTTGTATCCAAATAACGGTTTAATATAGTGAATAATTGTTTTTGATCTAAAGGTTTCGTCAGGTAGTCATCCATACCTACTTCCAGATATTGCTCACGATATCCTTTTAATACATTTGCCGTTAAAGCAACAATTGGTACATGTTGGTAAAGCTCGTTGTTGTTGGTTAGTTCTAATATCCTTTGAGTTGCTGTCAATCCATCCATAACAGGCATATTGATGTCCATTAGAATGAGGTCGATGCCGCCTAATTTAAAACGTTCTACGGCCTGCTCACCATCAGATACAGTAATCACTTTAAGCTGGTAATTTGCTAGTAGTGTTTCTATGAGTGTTTGATTAATGCTGTTATCCTCAGCGACAAGAACGGTTCCTTTAAAAGCTATTTCTTTTATTGTTTTACTCTCAGATGATGACTGGTTTTGGATCGAGGCAATTGCATTCCAAATTTTAGATCCATATAGTGGTGGTTCGATAATACGGCTGATCTGGTTACGCTGGTTTTCTGAAAGTTGATTTTTTCCGATAAAAATAACAGGAACTCGCAGATCATTCTGGATTTCTATAATATCTTGTTGTGAAAAACAAAAGATAAAATCTGCTTCTTCAGGTACTTGAGTGATTGTCCCCAATTCTCTCAGATATTCGATTGCTCGTGTCACGATTGTTGTATTGATTGATGCGAAAATATGAAATTTCATCTCTGGTTTGGACTCGGACTGATACGTGTCCCATCCTTCAGGTAAATCAAAATTTACCGTGAAGGAAAATTCACTGCCTCGTCCTGGTTCACTTTTGACATCTATTACGGATTCCATTAAATGGAGAATTTTTGAGGAAATAGTAAGTCCCAACCCGGTTCCACCATAATTTTTAGTGACTCTGCTATCGGCTTGATTAAAAGCTTCGAAAATGCTTTTCTGGACCTCTTCGGGAATGCCTATGCCGGTATCTGAAACACTGCAATATATTGTTGCAATATTGCTATTTAGGTCTATATGCTTAAGGTAAAACTTAAATGAAATTCTACCGTTTTCCGGAGTGAATTTAATCGCATTACTAAGGAGGTTTGATAAGACCTGGGTTAGCCTCATAGCGTCACCATAAAGAATTCCAGGGATTTGTGGATCAGCGTAATAATCAAAATCTATATTTTTATCTGCAGCAACAGCTGAATAAAGATCTGCAATCGATTCAAACACATCTGCCGGGTTAAAATTATCTGAAACCAGTTCCAGTTTACCGCTCTCAATTTTAGAAATATCAAGAATGTCATTTATGATACCAAGTAACGTTTGGGCGCTGTGGTGAACAATACTGATATATTCAGCTTCCTGTTCAGGTAGTGATGCTTTATCGAGAAGTTCAGAGAATCCTATGATCGCATTTAAGGGGGTACGTATCTCATGGCTCATATTGGCCAGAAAAATCGATTTTTCCCGATTTGCTTCATCGGCTATTTGAGCCATAGCCGTTTGTTTGTCAACGGCTTCGCGTAATTGTCGATCGTTTTTCAGTAATTGTTTGGCGATCTGTATGCCAATAATGATCACAACAAATGTAACCAGTGTTGAAATAATAATTTCAATAAGTTTGAAACGGCTCTTTTCCTGTTGAATGCGGTTTCGGTGCGAAGCGACCTTGAGCTTACTTTCATAGGTTAATCGATTCGCATTTTCATTCATGCGAATGAATAGAGGTGGGATCTTTTTTACAAAGAAGCTTAGCTCTTCCTGCAGTTTATTTGCCAGTTGATAATTGTGAGAAGCTTGTGCTGTAGAGACCTCAGATAGCAAGATGATCATTTCATCCACTTTACTTTTTAGCTCCAGAAGTTTTGGTTTAAGATCAATCGATTCTAGAACAAATCCTTCTCGAATTGGGCGAAAGGTAAATTGTTCTTTGTATGATTCCTGTCCTGGAATATTCAGTTCGACCAGGTGAGTAATCGTCCCACCATTTTGTAATACATCAAAGGTATTAATAATATGATCGATAAGGGGGAACATTTCTTTTTTTATGGTAATTGCATGATCATGGCGTTTGGACAGAGAAATGCGGTAAGCATAATTTTCCAGGGTCGTGATATGGTTTATAACAAAACCACCTATAATGGCTCGTTGTTCATCTTCCTGAAGTTTTTGATCCAAGGATTCGGTAAAATATAAAAAAAGCCGGTGGGTGATTATCAATGCTAAAAAACCAAGCAGGACTATACACAATAGCACCTTAAGATAATGGAGGCCGCTTTTCTGTTTCATTTTACAATAATATCCTCATAGTGTTCGAGATCATTGTCATCAAGAAATCCATAGTCATAAAAGACCTTTTTCCCTTGTTCTGAAGCAGCATATTCCATAAATTCTTTAGCTAATTCTGGATGTTTCGAGGAACTTAACAGGTTGAATGCGAGAATTTTCTTTTGAGCAAATGATTCATCGATGTCGATTGCGTCAAGGTAGGTACGGTTATCTTCCCAAAAGGCTGTTGCGCGCCAATTGATTGTAATATCGGCGTTATCCTCTCTAATGGCTTTATTAAGTGTTCGCGAGTCCGCCATTAAGAAAGCGGCATTTTTATAGGCTTTCTTATATGACCCATGGGTCGTTAAAATATTTTTGGTTTCTCTACCAATACTACCGCTTTCCGGGTTACATAATGTAACCCGGAACTTGGTTGATGATAGAGATTCCAGATTTGCTGGTATTTTTTTAGGGTTGCCTTTGCGGACAAAAATGGCCGCCCGGTTAAATCCTACAAATTTGACATCTTTTAACAGGCCATCCTGAATATTTTTATTGCGGTAGGAAATTGACCCGGGCAAATATAGATCACCTGTTTGGCTTTGTTTTAAACTGTCGTAAAGATCCTGAGACCCTCCCTGGTTTAATGATATTTCAAGATTTTCATCAGGGTGTAATTTTATGAATTGATCAACCAGTACGCTTACAGGGCGGATCATGGTAATACCAACATAAAATAACATTCTTTTTTTAGGCGTATTCTTACTTGTAAGGGTCGAACCCGAATCATTTGAGCATCCGATTGAAAACATCATGCTTCCAATAACACAAATTAAAAATAACGATCGATACCTTTTCAGCATAATGTCATCCTTCTTAATAAGTTTCGTGGAATTCTATGATCTTTGCTTTTAATTGACCGAATAATTCAACTAAGTATGGATTGAATCTATTCCTGAGTTTGACCTTTAAATTTCGCGGGTATCATCTACAGTCCATGCTTGGCATGATATGATGAGTAAAAACCGGATCGCAATGATAGTCTGTTATCCTCGCAAAGAAACTAGATGAGTCAGAGAAGCTCTTGTTAGTTTTTAGCTTGTGCTACGACCGTCTATAGATTTAGGGCCTTGTCGTCTACTGAGAGCATAAAAATGTTTTTGATATCTTTCATAATCCCTCTAATTTTTATTCTAGTACAAAACATCTGCTTGAATATTGACGTAGCCTAATGTTTGTTTATATTAATTTATCCATTATATAAAATCTAGTGGTTTATTAAACATTATGACTGCATAACTGCACAGATTGTTGCTGTGGTCACGGGATATATTTTATACGCTATTGCACCTAGCACTTCCGTATAAGAAGGAATAATCTAAAAGCCATCAATAGCTTGATGTGGCAGGCAAGTTGTTGGTTCTTCATACCTCCTTACAGCTTTTTTGAGCCGTAGATCAGAAATCTTTTTTTTGACTGCGGCTCTATTTTTTTTTCATTCGTTCTGTTAATTTTACCCGGTGTCATTTTCTAATATTTATTGAATATTCCTCTTTATATACTGCTTTAATATTTCGTTTCAGGGAGACTAGTACATTGATTCCAGGTATCAATATTGGTCGTCGTCGTTTTGCAGATCTTTCCGAACAGGAAATTCTAGCCCTTGCAATATCAAACGAAGAAGATGATGCGCGTATCTACCGTCAATATGCGGAGCGTTTACGTCTTGATTTTCCCGCCTCAGCTAAAATTTTTTCTGGTATGGCAAAAGAAGAAGATAACCATAGGCGTCATTTGATTGATGCCCATAAAAATAAATTTGGTGAGGTTATTCCGTTAATAAGGCGAGAGCATGTGTCAGGCTTTTATGCACGCAAACCTGTTTGGCTGATTGAAAACTTAAGTCTTGATAGAATTCGTCAGGAAGCCAATGAAATGGAGAGGCAGGCAGAGCAGTTTTATCAAAAAGCAGCCTTGAAAACTACAGATGCCGATATTCGTAAACTCCTCGGTGATCTTGCTGCTGCAGAGGCTGGTCATGGAAAGCTCGCTTATGGTTTAAAAAGCGAACATTTGGATGAAGAAAACCGTGAAGAAGAAGATCGAGCCGCCCACCGGCAATTTGTTTTAACCTGGGTGCAACCTGGGCTTGCCGGCCTGATGGATGGATCGGTATCAACCCTTGCTCCTATTTTTGCTACTGCCTTTGCAACTCATAATACCCATACAACATTTTTAGTTGGACTGGCGGCGAGTATTGGGGCAGGTATTTCTATGGGATTCACTGAAGCAGCCTCTGATGATGGTGAATTGTCTGGCCGAGGTAGCCCAATTAAGCGCGGATTGTCTGCTGGAGTGATGACCGCACTTGGTGGTTTAGGACACGCTTTGCCCTATTTAATTCCTCATTTTTGGACCGCTACGTTTATTGCTTTTGCACTGGTGTTTATCGAACTTTGGTCGATCGCCTGGATTCAGAACAAATATATGGAAACTCCTTTCTGGCGAGCAGCGTTCCAGGTTGTTTTAGGTGGTGCATTAGTATTTGCTGCAGGTGCAATTATCGGAGGGGGGTAAGTTAGTTTTCATCCGTAAACGGCCCTTTTCCGCCGTGGCTGTGTCAATCTGCGGGCTTGCTTGTGCGACGTAAAGTATTACGTCTTAAGCGCAAGCCTTTGATTTCCTAGCCACAACGAAAAATTGCTCGTTTCCAATCTAAAAACTTGAAAGTTATAATTTAGAGTTTCCGGATGTAAACAAGTTAGATTTGACTATCAATCGGTTCTCTAAAGAGGTGTTCAGTAGCTGAGCGCCTTTTTTTATGCAATAAGTTTCCTGTATATACAACTAGACAAGTGGGATGTGCTCAGGTATATTTAATCTCATAGTTATTCCCAATCATGAATTTCCCTGCCAGGTTTATATTTATATTTTTACCCATTGCGTTATTAAAATCTGGTTGAGGTTATCTCTTCTAATTACCTAGAGGTCATATTATGTTTGCATGTGCGGATATGAGTAATAAAGATAAAGGTCCTCTTCATGGAATCCGGGTTATGGACTTGTCTCGTTTAGTGGCGGGAAATACTCTAACCATGTGTCTGGCTGATTTTGGTGCTGATGTATTAAAAATAGAACCCAAGACCGGTGATATTTTAAGAGATTGGAAGGTAGAAGGCGTTTCAACCGCGTGGAAGTCCTATAGTCGTAATAAAAAAAGTTTATGCCTCGATTTTCGTGCTGATGGAGCTCAAGAAGTTCTACTTAATCTGGTGGAAAATACTGATATTTTTATTGAGAGTTTCAGGCCTGGTACCCTTGAAAAAATGGGTTTATCTCCTGATATTCTTTTAGGTAGAAATCCTCAACTTGTCATTGTGCGCATCTCAGGTTATGGACAGGCGGGTCCATATTCCCACCGGCCAGGATTTGGAACTTTAATAGAAGGGATTTCAGGATTCGCCTCCATGAACGGTTTTGCCGATCGTGAGCCGGTTTTGCCCCCGATTTATTTAGCTGATATGACCGCGGGTCTTTATGGTGCATATGGAGTCATGGTTGCCTTGCGTGAAGTAGAAGTTTCCGGCGGTCAAGGTCAGGTGATCGACTTGCCGCTGCTTAATCCGCTATTCTCTATTCTGGGAGCCCAGGCTGCTAATTTTAGACTTACCGGGAAGGTCAAACCCCGTACGGGGAGTCGGTCAACAAATAGTGGCCCTCGTAATGTTTATCAAACGAAAGATAAAAAATGGGTAGCACTTTCTGCCTCTGCTCAAAGTATGGCAGAAAGATTGTTTAAGGCTATTGGGCGAGAAGACCTAAATGATGATAAACGATTTAAAACCAATTCTGACCGGGTCAAAAATGCTGCCGAACTTGATACTATTATCGGCGCTTTTATCGCAACTATGGATCAGCATGATTGTGTCGCTTATTTTGATCAGAAAAGTGTCACTATTGGTCCTGTTTATGATATGGAACAGATAGAAAAAGATCCTCATTTTAACGATCAAAATATTATCGTAGAACTACCGGACAAGGATATGGGTACAATTCCGGTTCACAATATTTCACCATTGCTAGGCTCAACTCCCGGTCATTTTCGGCGTAGTGCTCCCAATCTGGGGGAGCATACTCAAGAGGTCCTCCTTGCTGCAGGATACAGCCCTGAACAGATAGATGAAATGCTCGATATGAACCTTGTATTTTCTGACAGTTAATTTAATTTTTCGATAATTCCTGAAGGTTGACGATTCATCACTATGGGAGTATTCATGATAGGGCTTAATTATTTATGACTGCTGAAATTGAAAAAGGAGTGCAACGATGAAAGTGTTAATGGTTAACGGCAGCCCTCATGAAAAAGGCTGTACTTATACAGCTTTAACCGAAATAGCTAATGAATTACAGAAAAATAATATTGACAGTCAGATACTGCATATTGGTAGTGAAGGGATAAAGGGGTGCAAAGCTTGTAGCGCTTGTGCAAAGACTGGCTATTGCATTTATAATGATGACAAGGTCAATGAATGTATCGATTTACTTAAAGAAGCGGATGGTTTTATTGTTGGATCTCCAGTGTACTTTGCCGGACCTAATGCTTCTTGTTGTGCTTTTCTTGATCGCGTTTTTTACCTTAAGGCTGATCACTATGCTTTTAAGCCAGGGGCAGCTATCACCAGCAGTCGCAGGGCAGGAAGCAGTGCCTCATTTGATCGCTTGAATAAATACTTCACCTTTGCCCAAATGCCTATTGTCTCCTCTCATTACTGGACCTCAATTCATGGTACGGCCGCAGATGAGGCTGCTCAGGATATGGAAGGTTTGCAGATGATGCGTATTCTTGGTCGTAATATGGCCTGGCTATTAAAATGTATCGATTGTTCAAAAGATCAGGTTGCCTACCCTGAATTAGAAAAACGCTCCAAGTTCAGTCTGATTCGCTAAATAGATTACAACCTGGTCGTTGTTTTTCAGAGTAGCTGTTTATATCTGCTAACAATAAAGTATGACATTTCATGGCCTCAGAGTAGCCGTGAAATGTTTTGCTTATCAATTACTTACCATCTGAAAAAAGTGTTTGCTGTTTGTTCCTTACCAATGTTACAACCGCCTACACAATTGACCACAGGCATCTCCTGTGGTTTTTTATTGATTATAGAAATAAGGAACAGATGTCATGATCAGTGCAAATAATATCGCCCTTGCTTATGGTAAGCGGGTCATTTTTAAAGATGTAAATATTAAATTTATCCCGGGTAATTGTTACGGACTCATCGGCGCTAATGGCGCTGGTAAATCAACTTTCCTCAAAATTTTGGCCGGTGAAAAAGATGCGGATAAAGGTGATATCGCCGTTGGCCCTGGTGAACGTATTGCCATGCTACGCCAGGATCACTTTGCTTTTGATGAACATAGCGTTATTGATACGGTCATGATGGGCCATGAGCGCTTGTTTTTAGTTAAGCAAGAGCGTGAAGCGATCTATGCAAAAGAAGAGTTTACTGATGAAGATGGAGTAAGGTCTGGTGAGTTAGAAGCAGAATTTTCTGAAATGAATGGTTATGAGGCCGAATCCGAGGCTGCGGTTCTGCTTAACGGTTTAGGTATTACCGATGAGTATCTCGATCGGCAAATGAGTGAGCTTGAAGGTGGAGAAAAGGTCCGGGTGCTGTTGGCTCAGGCTTTATTTGGTAACCCGGATGTCTTGTTGTTGGACGAACCGACTAACCACCTTGATTTGAAATCGATTCAATGGTTAGAGGACTTTTTATCCCGCTTTCAGAATACCGTTATTGTCGTGTCCCATGATCGTCACTTTTTGAACCAGGTGTGTACCCATGTTGCTGATATCGATTTTGGTAAAATTACTGTTTATGTCGGTAATTATGATTTTTGGTATGAGGCAAGCCAGTTAGCGCTGAAGCAACGCCAGGAAGAAAATCGTAAGGCAACAGATAAAGCCAACGAACTTAAAGAGTTTATTCAACGATTTAGCTCGAATGCCTCAAAAGCTAAACAGGCAACATCACGTAAGAAGTTATTGGAGAAAATCACCATAGACGAAATGCCGGTTTCTTCTCGTAAATATCCTTTTGTCTCTTTTAAGCCTGAGCGATCTTGTGGTGATATTATTCTTGAAATTAAAGACCTGTCTAAAACTATTGATGGGGTTAAGGTTCTTGATAATTTCAGTTTGACTTTGAGTAAAGGCGATAAGATCGCATTTATTGGTGGTGATACCCTGACCAAAACGACTCTGTTTCAGATCATTGCCGGTGAAATAGAGCCTGACAGTGGTTCTTTTCGCTGGGGTGTCACCATCACTCCAGCCTTTTTCCCAATTGATAATGGATCTTATTTTACCAAAGACTACACCTTGATCGATTGGCTTTTGCAGTATGCTCCTAATGAAGGGGAGAGCTTTGCTCGTGGATTTTTGGGTCGTATGCTCTTTTCAGGAGATGAGGCCAAGAAAAAAGCAACCGTTCTTTCCGGTGGTGAAAAGGTCCGCTGCATGCTGGCAAAAATGATGCTGACCAATGCCAACGTACTGGTATTTGATGAACCCACAAACCACCTTGACCTTGAATCCATTACAGCTCTAAATAATGGCTTGATGGCCTATTCAGAGGTTATTCTTTTTACCAGTCACGATCAAAAGATTCTTGAAACTGTTGCAACTCGTATTATTGAATTTACTCCAAAAGGATTCATCGATCGAAGCTTAACCTTCGAAGAATATGCCGCAAGTAATGAAGTCACTAAAATGCGTGAAGAGCATTATTCTGGCGAAACAGCTCTGAGTTTATAATTTAAATATAGCTGCTTTCTGTTTCAATCGGGAGGCAGCTATTTAGTTTCCATCAGGAAACGGCCCTTTTCCGCTGTGGCTGTGTCAATCTGCGAGCTTGCTTGTGCGACGTAAAGTACTACGTCTTAAGCGCAAGCCCTTGATTTCCTAGCCACAACGAAAAACTGCTCGTTTCCAATCTGAAAACTTTAAAGTTTCAATTTAGAGTTTCCGGATAGAAACTATTTATAAAATAATTTTGTTTGACCTTCCTTGAAACCTCTTCCATTTTTAATCTGACCTGTCGCTGTCATCTTTAAACTAAAAATCATATGATATTTCAGCTATTTTCATTTTATATCCAGATAGGTGAAAATATTTCATCAAAGAAATGAAAAAGATTCATGAAAAGTATTTACATCAGATTATTGCTGCGCTACTATCCGGTAATTTTTTACAAAAAGGAGTTTTGGTGTGAGTAATAAAATTGAAATTCGTTGGCATGGCCGTGGAGGACAGGGTGCTAAAACAGCAGCATTGCTGCTGGCTGATGCAGCTTTTAAAAACGGTAAGTTTGTTCAAGGCTTTCCAGAATATGGGCCAGAGCGCATGGGCGCCCCAATTACCGCTTTTAACCGAATTAGTGATTCTTGTATTCGTGTTCATTCTCATATTTACGAGCCAGACCTGGTCGTGGTTGTCGATGAGACCCTGCTTGGAGCTGTTGATGTGACAGCTGGACTTAAATCAGGTGGTTCTGTCATTGTTAACACGAGCCGTACAATTGCAGAAATCAAACCATTGCTAGGCGATTTTGATGGTGATAGCTACACTGTCGATGCACGCCGAATCTCTGAAGCAACATTAGGTAAAAATTTTCCGAATTCACCCATGTTAGCTGCCGTTGTAGCTATCAGTGGTATGATTCCAAAAGATGATTTCCTAAGTGACATGGAGTCGTCATTTGAGCATAAGTTTGCTACCAAACCTGAAGTTGTTGAAGGTAACATGAATGCATTGCGTATGACTTTTGAAGAAGTTGCTCCACGGCAACTGGAGGTTGCCTGATCGTGAGTACCGACATAAGTAAAATCAATATTCATACCCCGCATCATGAACTGACTGAAGCTCTTACTGTTGTTGGTGGCGGAACATCTAAGGATTTTCATACTGGGGATTGGCGTACTTCGACACCTGTTTTTCTTGAAGATAATTGTAAGCAATGTTTGCTCTGTACTCCTACCTGTCCTGATAGTTGTATTCCTATGGTTGATGGCAAACGTACTGATTTTGACTTTGATTATTGCAAAGGCTGCGGAATCTGCGCCAATGTCTGTCCTTTTGGAGCAATTGAAATGAAGGAGGGACGCTAAGTTATGGCAATTCGTGAACGCATGTCAGGTAACGAAGCTGTTGCCTATGCAATTAAACAGATTAACCCCGATGTTATGCCTGCTTTTCCTATTACTCCTTCCACCGAAATTCCAGAGCAGGTTGCAACTTTTATTGCCAATGGCGAAATAGATACAGAATTTGTACCGGTAGAGAGTGAACATTCAGCCATGAGTGCTGCGGTAGGTGCATCCGCTGCTGGAGCACGGACCCTTTCCGCTACTTCTTCTTGTGGACTCGCTTTGATGTGGGAAGAGCTATATGTTGCTGCATCGAATCGTTTGCCAATAGCGCTCGCGCTGGTCAATAGAACCCTTTCAGGACCAATTAATATCAATTGCGATCATTCTGATAGTATGGGGGCTCGTGATTCAGGTTGGATTCAGATTTATGCTGAAAATAACCAGGAAGCATACGATAATTTTGTACAGGCATTCCGTATTGCTGAGCAGCAGGACGTCCGTTTGCCGGTAATGATTTGTCAAGATGGCTTTATTACTAGCCATGCAATGGAAAATATCGAACTGCTTGATGATCAGTGCGTTAAGAATTTCGTTGGTGAGTATGATCCTGAGCAATATCTCCTTAATTCAGGTAAACCTTTAGCTATCGGCCCTTATGCTATTTCTGATTATGCCATGGAAGCCAAAAAAAATCAGGACTTGGCTATGGCAAAATCTCGTCAGGTTATCCTTGATGTAGCAGATGAATTTTCATCTCTATCTGGCCGCAACTACGGCTTTTTCGAAGAATACTGTTTGGCTGATGCTGATTATGCCATGGTGATTATTGGCTCCGCTGCAGGAACTGCCAAGGACGCTATTGACGAATTACGTTCTCAAGGAAAAAAAGTTGGATTGCTTAAATTAAGAGTGTATCGACCCTTTCCAGAAAAAGAAATTGCCCAAGCATTGAAACACTGTAAAGCTGTCGCCATTATGGATCGCGCTGAAGGGTACCGTGGTGGTGGTGGACCTCTTGGTATGGAGGTGAATGCCGCACTGTTTAAAAACAAGGTCAGTACCGAAACACGCAATTATCTTTATGGTCTTGCAGGACGTGATTTTACGACCACCAGCGCGACAGATGTTTTCAATGAACTTGAATTGATGATCACCACCGGACAAGATATTGAAGATTATCAATACATTGGATTAAGAAAGTAGACAGCCACATATTATGAGTCAGTATAATTTTAAAGAAGTTATGGCCAAGCCTGAACGCCTGGCTCCTGGTCATCGCATGTGTGCAGGTTGCGGAGCAACCATCGCAGCAAGAGCAGTTTTAAGAGCCTTAAAAGAAGAAGATCAGGCCGTTATCGGTACCGCTACAGGTTGCTTGGAAGTTTCGACTTTTATGTATCCATATACCTCATGGCAGGATAGTTTTATCCATAATGCATTTGAAAATGCTGGTGCCACTATTGGTGGTGTAGAGGCAGCATTTAAGGCATTGAAAAAGCGCGGGAAAGTTAAAGATAATTATAAGTTCATCAGCTTTGGTGGCGATGGTGGAACCTATGATATTGGCTTTCAGTCACTGTCGGGAGCCATGGAACGTAATCATGATATGGTCTACGTCTGTTATGATAACGGTGCCTATATGAATACCGGCGTTCAACGTTCATCTGCAACCCCGGCAAGTACTGATACAACAACCACACCAGTGGGTACTGTATCAACCGGAAAACCACAAAATCGAAAAGAACTCTCCAGTATTATAGCTGACCACAATGTTCCGTATGTGGCACAAACTGTACCTATGGGCAATTTTAAGGACATTCATGTTAAATCAGAAAAGGCTATTTATACTCCCGGTGCCGCTTTTCTGAATGTTTTGACTCCTTGCCCAAGGGGCTGGAAGTATAATACTGCTGAGCTTATGCAGATCTGCAAAATGGCTGTAGAGACATGTTACTGGCCACTATTTGAAGTTGAGGATGGTAAGTGGACATTGAGTTATCAGCCTAAAAATAAGCTTCCGGTTGAAGAGTTTCTGAAGACTCAGGGCCGCTTTAAACATATGTTTAAAAAAGGTAATGAACGTTTAATCGAACAATTTCAGGCCGAAGTTGATCGCCGCTGGGAAGATCTGCTGTTCAAATGTTCACGGGTCTGATATTTACATATCATGACTTTACTTGCCTATCAGGTTTTTAAGACTGTGGTTGAGCAGGGTAGCTACCAGGCGGCAGCTAAACTGCTCAACCTGACACCTTCAGCCATCAGCCATACCATCAGTGCTATGGAAAAGGAGCTGGGGTCACGTTTACTTATCCGTAGTAAAGCAGGTATTAGCTTAACCAGTTATGGTGAACACCTGCTGCCTTTTATCAATGCCGTTCTTAATAGCGAAGAGAGTCTGCAGCAAGCAGTCTCTCAATTTAATGGTCTGCAACAAGGTGAAGTTAAACTAGGCAGCTTTTCTAGTGCTTGTGTGAAATGGGTCCCCGATATTGTAAGAACCTTTAATGATCTTTATCCCAATGTTAAGATCGAGATCTATCAAGGTACTTATGACGATGTTATCAGCTGGATTAAGAATGGTGTCGTCGATTTGGGATTTTTATCTGTTTCCAGTGCTGCTGGACTTCCCATTACTCCGCTTTACAAGGATCCTCTGGTCTGTGTCGGGCCTAAGGGATTCAGACAGAATCAGTCAAGTACAAGTGTTTCTCCTGACGAATTACAAGAATATTCATTTGTCACTCAGCGTGAAAGCTGTGATGCAGATATTCAAAATTTCTTTTCTAAATACCAATTGAAAATTCATTCGCGGTGTCATGTTGTCGATGATTTATCGACGATTGCCATGGTTGCCGGAGGTTTTGGTATTTGCATAATGCCAGAACTTGTTATGGCTGACATTACCTATGCCGTAGATATCTATCCAATAGAACCCAGTGAAAATCGAATCATCGGGTTGTCTGTCGCAAATTCACAATACATGGCTCCGGCAGTAAAAATGCTTTTTCAGCATATCGTTGAAAATTACGGCCAGGCGGATATAAATAGTTAAAAAAACGGAGTGATAGGTGCAATCACTCCGTTTGAAACCTACTTATTTGTATACTGCAACCATGTATTTTTAGACAATGTTGAATATTCTTCGTCAATTCAACTCGGGGTTTTAACGACACATCCCAACAAGTGAGTTAAATTTCTCAAGAAATCCCGGACTATTTGCTAAAAACTTATTCGACCAGTAAACCCCAACCGGCTTATCTTTAGTAGTGTACATTTGAAATTGCTCCATTGATTGCTGAGTATTTTTTACAACCGTCCTCATAGCCAGGTTATTTGAAAAAATAGCATCCACCTGTTTATCCATAAGAGCCTTTAAAAGGCTATCCATCTTGATAAATTCCTGGTTAGCCAGTTGATAGCCGTTATCTTGTAAAAATGTCTCCATATTACTACTAGCAATTGCGGCTACTTTCGCTTGATTTTTAAAATTATCCGAAGTTGGATCTAGTTTTGTTTCTTTAAGCAAATACCAGTTCCACTGCTGATCAGCAATTGGGTCAGATTGTGTAGCGTAGGCATCACGTTTGCTATTTTTGGAAGCAGAAAAAAAACCGTGGGCTTTTCCATCTTTAACCAATTGTTGTGCTTCTTTCCATGGATATACCTGTACTTCAAATGGCTTATCCATCATCTCCATAACGCATGATACAGTGGCGACAGCAAAACCATCGATAATGTAACTTTCATAAGTCTGATATGGGGCCCAGTCCTGGGTTGTCAGTATGATTTTTTCACTACTAAGCGTGCCTGCAAATGCAATTGAGGTAGTCAGTAGAAGTGTGAGGAAAACAACCACCTTTTTCATAAATTCTCCTATTTCATTTGTTTATCCGAAGTGTTTCCTGTTGTTTCTGTGAGAATAATCTAATTAGAGGCAACTCTCAAGGAGGAATTTATGAAAATTACAAAAAATGTTTAAAGTTGAAATGTGATCGTTATTAAAATATTCAACAATCAACAATTATGGTATCTCCGGCATGAAAAACGGTTACTGGGAAACGATCACTCATATGTTTAAGAGTAGGGAAGTCAATGCAATGCATGGGATAGAAGAATTCCATATTTTTATTTTCAAACCAGGTAATTGTTTCCTCAACGGTTTCTCTATTATCGTCAAATAAGTGCATGCCACCAATGACACCTCTTAAATTTTGTCCTGTTACTTGTTCTGCCTGCATGCAAATATTGACAATGCCTGAATGCGAACATCCACTAATGACAATACAACCTCTGTCTGTCTTAAGAGCCAGTGCTGAGTCTTCAGTCATCGGGTCGTCTTTATGTGTTCCTTTTTCAAACGTCGTGCGGCGTTCAATTTGACCCAAAAAATAAAGCTCTCCACATATAAGAGCCTCTTTATCTGTTAGGTTCAGAGAATATCGTTGGCTCAGAATTTCTCGCAACTCATCTGGCACCTTGTTGATTAAATCAGGGTGCGCAAACAATGTTGTCTGGGTTGGTGGAATAAAATCGGTAAGTCCATCAGCATGGTCCCAGTGATGATGGGAAAGGCTTACTGCCGTAATTTTAGTGAGATCAATATCCATATTTTTTGCGTTCTGTATAAACAGGTCTGTAGGGCCTGCATCAAGAAGGATAAGGTCCTCTTTCCAGTGAATAAGCAAACTTAGCCCCCATTCTGATCGACATGTTCGTGCATGTGTATGGGCAACCGTGTTCTCCATTAAAACGTCAATTCTTAGCGTATCACTCACAAGATTTCTCCCTTTATAAAATTTGGATATCTAGTTCTCTTCACTAATATTTCGGGACGGTTTAGGACTTGCCATTGGAAGGGTGTCTGTCGCTCGGATGACGACAGTCATGTCCGATGGATGGAAGCGTCCCTGGATATGGAAAGTTCTCAGTTCGTCCCGGCTCACTTGAGCGAACTAGATCGCCTGTTAAAAAAATAAGACTTAATGACGATCGAAAACTAATGCCTCTAAAAGTCTCACTTATTATGTGGGAATAATTGGTTCAAGTATCCTTTAACCACCTTCAGTAGTCAAATGGATAACTTGGGTGCAGGATTCATATCATCAATGTAACAAAATATTTCTAAAGCAGTTGACAGGTCAAAATCGCCATCTATATTTAATGAATACATATTTTTAATAAGTCATGATGTGGGGGCCACTTCACGTAAACGGTATCGGGGGAACCAAATTAACGAGTAGGGGAGGATTTCATGGCAATCGGCGACGAACTAAGTAGTCTCAATTTTGAATCGATGATTGGTGGGCCGCTTAATGCGGTTATCAAAGCGCAGGCCCAATCAGCTATCACCTCGGTCGATTTTATTAAGGCCGTAGGTTTTGATACCGACGACACCGGTAAAATAACCGGTCCAACCATGGTTTCGTTTAAGTACAAGAAACCCGTAGAGCAGACTGCATCAGATGGTACGGTTACTGTTGAGGTTAAAGATTTCGAGCTCACTGTACCTTTCTTGACAATGCTTCCGATACCTTTTATCAGGGTTGAGGAAACAACCATCGACTTTAATGCTAAAATTACCGCAGTTCAGGAAACAACAACGACCTCTTCACATGGCCTTGATACTGAATTAAAAGCCAAAGCAGGTTGGGGTTGGGGATCCGCATCTCTCAAGGTTAATTATTCTTACAAAAAAAGTACTACCTCAAGTTCCAAGGTCGAACGTACTTATTCGATGAATGTTCATGTTCGTGCTGTTCAGGATGAACTTCCTGCCGGGACAGAGCGACTGTTGGGAATTCTGGAAAACGCCATTAAAGAAACACCTGCAACTTAAACTGAGGATTATACTATGAGTGATCTGGGAGTTTTACTGGGGGCGATCATTTCCGGTGTGGTTCAGGCACGCAGGATTGCAGATGAAGAATCTGCCGCTATCGCTGAACACTACAAAGACAATCCATTACTTTCTGGAATGAGCATTCCACGCATCAGGGTTCCCGAAGTTTCAATCGAAATCCCTATGCTTATTGACGCTCAGGATGAAGGAGAAGCGGATCAGGTTGCTGATAGTACCTCTATTGAATCTGCTGTAATCAAAGAACTGAAAGCCTCTCTCTCGCGAGAGGGGCTCTCTTTAGCTCAAACAGACCTGAAAAAATTCCAAAGTTCATTAAAAGAACGACTTAGCAAAGCAACGGTACCCAATAAATACCGATCTCCACGTGAGGCAATTGTCCTCGCTACTGAAGATGCGTTTAGTGATGCAATCAAAGAGAAAATTGTTAATAAAGGAACGTTGGCAGCCTCAAGTCGCATTGTGTCAAATTTACGCTTCTCTGCCAGTGGATCAGCGTTAAGCAAAGTGGGCCGAGCCCCTCAGTTAAAGACTTCTGTTCTTACCTCAGAAGTGAAAGAAAAGTCGTCGGAAGCAAATGTCAGTCGTTTAACCCTAACCTTAAAGGAAGAAGGGCTTGAGTGGAGTATTGGTGAAAATGATGATGGAACCATGACCCGCAAACTGACTCCTGAATAACGATAAGGCGACTATTATGCTTGTTGCGACCCGCGAAATTATTATCGAGAAACTACTGAGTTTGTCGAAGCTTATCGATTTATATCAATCGGGTGAGGTTGGTTTTGCCGAAAAGACTATTGTCTGGCTCAAAGATACCGAAGATAGCCTCAGTCGGTTACGTAGCCCTCTCACCTCTCAGGCATCTCGTCAGCGTAGCCGTGTTGTTGCTGCGGTGGATGGATTTCGTGAAAATGGCCTGAGTGAAGGGCGTATTTCCAGACGCAAAGCGATCAATATCACCGCTTCTTTAGCGCTTTCAGAACTTGAAGAAACTCTTGTTCAACAGTTGCAAAGCATTGATCAAAAATTTGATTTATGGCGCGATAAACTCGCTCAGTTCATCTCTGTTGCATCCAATAAAATGCCGATTCCACTGCCGGCAACAAACCCCAGGCAGGACTGGCTGGCGACGATCTGGCAACAATGGGAGTCGATCGAAGAGACCAGGGCAATGCATAGTTATCTGTCCACGGTTATGACCAAGCACGACCGTCTCCATCTTTTTGGCGAATTGATCGAAAATAACCTGACGGACTAACGGGCTCTCTTATGGCTGAGAATAAGCAGATATCAATAAGCTCCTTATGTAAGTCACTGGTTGACGAGTTTACCTATTCTCTCGCCATTATTAAGCGTAGTCATCCTGCTACCAGGGTGAATTCAGTGAAGTTCCGTCTTGGTCAGTCAGAAGAGCAACTAACCACAACAGAACGCAGCGCCATATTGTTGCGTGATAGATATCCTCAAAGCTCTAAAGGGTGGGAAATTGAATTAGATTTAGGCGAAAATTCTCAAATAACAGTTCAGGGTAACAAACAAAAGTCTGTTGATTTAGAAGTTCCACATTTACTCGATTTAGTGGCAGATTTTCCTTTGCACTGTATTGATGGCGTAAATAAAATTTGGCAAAACAAACTCGCAGATCATAATCTTCTCCTGATCAAAGACCTTAGTCGCCTTCAAAATGATGAAGTACATTCTCTGGCCCAAGACTGTAGAAGTTTAAAAATCAGAGAGTTTTATCAGAAAGTACAGCTATTAAAACATCCACTGCCGGTTATTCCACGCCTATCTGATGGCAAAGAGATTTCCGTTATTTCATGGTTGAAAATGTCACCCGCGGATATACAGGCTTGCTTTGCTAAAAATGTTATTACGGACAGCGATGTTGGCGATATCGTAGCGGCACTTGACCTCCTCAATCTCGCACTCGATAATGCAACGCTGCAAAAGATGACCGTGGGGCAGCTACGATCTGGATACTAGCCTTCTTCTAATCTTTTCAAGATTTAGCAAGTTGTTTCTTTGTTTTTGCTGTGGCCGGTGCCTGCAATGGATCTTCTGGCCATGGATGTTTGGGATAGCGTCCTCGCATCTCTTTACGTATTTCCGGATAAATTTCTGCCCAGAAATAATTAAGGTCTTGAGTAACGGCTAGCGGACGACCCGCTGGAGACAATGCATGAATTGTTACCGGCACTTGGCCATTAGCAACACGTGGTGTTTCTTTTAAGCCAAATAATTCTTGCAGTTTTACCGCTAGTACCGGTTGACCTTCTACGCAGTAGTTAATTTTAATCGAGGAACCGCTTGGGACCTTCATCCGTTCTGGAGCAAAATTATTCATTTTCTGAATAAACTCCCATGGGAGGATGCTTTTTAGTGGCTCATATAGATCACATTGTAATATTGCCGTACGGGTAGTAACACCAGCCAAGAAAGGTTTTAGCCAGAGGTGAATACTGGAATTCAGGCCTGCATCGCTCATATCGGGCCACGTTAAGGTCTGGTCATAGTGACGACAAAATTCAACTCTTGTTTTTAATTGAAGGGCAGCAGGGGACCAGTTTAACTGCTCTGTTCCCATTTTGATAATGGCTTTAAGAGTTGCATCTGTTTGCTCTTCTACTGTAGCTTGAATCGGTTTTTCAGACAGGGTAAGCGCTTTAAAACAGAGCCTCTCTTTTGCTGTTATTTTGTCTGATCTGGTATCCCATTCAATACATCTATGGTGCTTAAATTGATCTTTAAAACATAGAGGTAAAATGTCTTCATGCAGTGGTGCTGCCAGGGTTATTTCTTTTTCTCCTCGTGGGCTACGCATCTGGATAGCCACTAAATAGAGAGGTTTATTTACAACGCTATGCGATGACAATATCGCCTTCTGTCCATTGCTCAGATGATATTTTCTTGTGCTTGATTCATAGTTGCGGGCTATTTGATCTGGCCAGGTTTCCGCAATGGTTTCTTCAAGAGGGCGCCTGTCCGTTGGCCAACGGGATTGCTTGTTAATGATACCAAGTGATCTCATTAACTGATCAACAGTACGTCTAATTGACTGGTTAGGCGCTATTTGTTGAGGTCCAAAATAGCTTTTCCACAGATACTCCAGATCGCAGTCCGCTGAATTTGTTTGGCTGCTTGCTGGCCATTTGGATTGTTCATTTAATAGCGCTGCGAGTTCGCAGCCTAATAAGCCAAGACCTTTCTCTTGTGCGGTGATTACCAGTTTCGCCAGACGTGGTAACAGGGGCAGTCGTGCTAATCTGCGGCCGAGTTTAGTGATGTTTCCTTCAATAGTTAGCGCGCCTAAATGTATTAATGTCTCTCTAGCCTCCTGGATCTGGCTTTCTGACGGTGGATCAAGCCATATTAAGTTTGAGGGGGTGTTTTCTCCCCAATTAGCTAATTCCAGTATTAAAGGAGTGAGATCACTGACACGAATTTCTGGTGGCGGGTAGGGGAGCAGTTCCGCCTGCTGAGCATTGCTCCATAGACGATAGCATGTTCCTGGCCCTAATCGTCCTGCACGACCACTGCGTTGCGCTGCGCTGGCAGCAGATATCCGTTTCAGTTCAAGCAGAGTCAGGCCTTGGCCCGAATCATAGCGTGGACGACGTTCCCAGCCACTATCGATAACAGTACTAATGCCTTCTATGGTTAAGCTTGTTTCTGCAATGTTAGTGGCCAATACGATGCGCCGTTTACTGGTTGGTAGTAAAGCTTGTTGCTGTTTTTCAAAGGATAAAGCACCGTACAAAGGATAAATTGCCAAGTCTTCACGGCAGGAGAGAATTTCTGCGCATTGATTAATTTCTCTTGCCCCTGGAAGAAAAGCCAGAATATCCCCATCTGTGTCCACTAGCGCCCGCTCAAGACCCGCGATAACACTGGTGACAATATCGTACTTTTCTGGTTGCGGAAGATATTTGGTCGTTATTTCAAAAGTACGTCCTGAACTTGTAATAATGGGACAATTGTCCAGCAATTTAGCAATTGGTAGAGTATCCATAGTCGCTGACATGATCAGAATTCGCAGGTCTGGGCGCAGTACAGATTGCACTTCTCGAGATAGGGCTAAGGCCAGATCAGAGTGAATACTACGTTCATGAAACTCATCAAAGATAATAAGACCGATATCGCTTAGTTCCGGGTTGCTCTGCAGTCGTCGGGTCAAAATGCCTTCTGTAACAACTTCTATTTTTGTTTTCTGGCCGGCTTTACGTTCCAGACGAATTTGATAGCCAACTGTTTGTCCAACTGTTTCGCCAATCTCCTTCGCCATATAATATGCCGCATGACGGGCTGCAATACGGCGTGGTTGCAACATAATGATCTTCTTGCCAAAGAGCCATTGTTCCTGTAATAGCGCTAGAGGGACTCTCGTTGTTTTTCCTGCGCCTGGTGGCGCTTGAAGAACAACCGTATTGTTAGTATTTAGATGAGTTTTTAGATCGCTAATGGCAGCGTCGACTGGTAATGATTTCATGCTCTGATTTTGTAATGCAGGTCTCAGAATAGGGCAAAAAGAAAGATTCTTTTGCTAATAGGTTTCTATCCAGAAACTCTAAATTGAAACTTTCAAGTTTTCAGATTGGAAACGAGCAATTTTTTCGTTGTGGCAAGGAAATCAAGGGCTTGTGCATAAGACGTAGTACTTTACGTCGCACAAGCAAGCCCGCAGATTGACACAGCCACGGCGGAAAAGGGCCGTTTCCGGATGAAAACTAATTGAGAATACAAAAAAAGCCTCATATCTTGCGATATGAGGCCTCTGCTCGTACTGTAAATCTTTATAAATTAAAGCTTACAAACGTTAGCTGATTGTGGTCCTTTTTGGCCTTGAACAACGTCAAAGCTAACACGGTCACCTTCAGCCAGAGACTTGAAGCCTTCTGATTGAATAGCTGAGAAGTGAACGAACACATCAGCGCCGTTGTCCTGCTCAATAAAACCAAAACCTTTAGAATCGTTAAACCACTTTACTGTACCTTCTGCCATTTTTTCTTACTCCGTTTTCCAGTTGGAAAATAGTGTTTGAATCAATCCTGTTCACTTTCCAAAATAAAAAACACAAACCGTAAAAGGCTTGTGTTTCCCCCAGATTGACCCATCGTCAATCTCTTGCGTGATTTGGATCTGACACAAACTTTCTTAAAGTTAAGCGTTAGTACCATGTTCTATTATTGTAATGCAATAGCTAATTTGTAATTATTTTAATAAATGAATCTTTTTTGAATGATTTTCTAAATTAATGGGTTAGATATCCTTCTGCTCGAATTTTCTGACCTTCCTGATAGGTTTTGTTTGTCGTTAGACATCGGTAGAAAGTCGATCCACTCGATCGTAAGTGTAGTAATTCCAAATTCTTCTTCAATTTTTCCTTTTAATATATATGGACGATGCCGAACCATTTTACGACAGAATCGTTCATATGCCTGAGGGAAAAAGGTGACATCATAAATCCCGCTAGTATCTTCAAACGAAATAAACTCCATTGGGCGACCATTCTTATCCTGCACCGTTTTTCCTGTAACCCACCAGCCGATCATCGTTACGTAACGACCGATCCAGCGCTTCATATCACATGCTTTAACCGGATTAAGCCGCATAATCTCAGTACGGTAAAAGAGCAGTGGATGACAGGAGACGATCATGCCGAGGGTCTCAAGCTCTTGATCAAGCACAACCTTTTCATCATATGCAGGTGGCTTTGGTAACTCTATTGCGGGAGTACTAAATAAGGAAATCTGCTCCAGATGGTGGGGTTTTCTATGGTTTAAGACCTGCCACAGTAGAGTCGGGCGTTTTTTCAGTCCTTCAACCTGGTCAAAGCAGCCCGCTTTGATAAGTAGCTTCAAGTCGTTGTGATTGATGTGACAACGCTGTAAAAAATCGTCGAAAGAAACAAAGGGACCAGAGCTTTTGCGTTCATCCAAAAGGCAACGAACAGCTTGTTGCCCTAAGCCAATGATTTGCATCAAACCAATGCGTAAAGAGCGTTGATAGCCTGAATAATGATACTGACTACTATTAATATCGGGAGGAAGAATCTCTATCTGCATCCGGCGTGCTTCTGACAAGTAGGCAAAAGGAGAATAAAATCCGCCCTGATTAGAGATAACTGCAGCCATAAATTCCGCAGGGTGGTTTGCTTTTAGATAGGCCGATTTACAACTGACTAAAGCGTATGACGCAGAGTGAGGTTTGCAGAATGAATAGCCGGCAAAAGATAGGATCTGCTCCCATAACGCATCAACTACTTGGCGAGAAACACCATTGACCAATGCACCAGCCAGAAATTTCTGGCGGAAATCTTCCAGTTTTTGATGTTTATCCTTTTTGCTGACTATTTTGCGTAGCTGGTCTCCTTCACTGGCCGAAAATCCGGCTAGAACCATACTGATTTGGGTAATCTGCTCCTGATAAATTGCAATGCCGTAAGTTTCTCCTAAAACATCGATCAGCAAGGGGTGCAAATGCTGCCAAGGACGTCCATGCATACGAGCCAGAAATTCCAGAACAAAGCGGTTGGCAGCGGGCCTGATAATTGATGACGCCATAACCAGATGCTCAAACAGGTCACGTTTGTCTGCACAGGGATTATTCTGCCACATTCTCTTAAGGAGTAACCGGGTGGCTGGAGATTCAATATAAAAGCAGCCCATGGTTTCACCGCTTTTAATCTGTTCATTCGTCTTCAGATCGAGCAGGGGCTTCCAGCTAGCATAATCAATTTCTATTCCAGTGTTTGCTTTAACTGCTTCAAGGGTGTCACGAATAACCGCCAGGGAACGATTCCCCAGAATATCTATTTTAACCAGACCGCTTTGCTCGGCCTGATCTTTTTCCCACTGAATCACCGGTAACCCTTTGGGGGCAATTTCAACCGGAACATAGCGTCGCAATTCATCCGGAACAATGACGATACCACCACAGTGCAATGATAAATGACGTAGTTGTCCTTTGAGGCATCTGGCTAAATCGAGAACCCGTTGCCACTCAGGAGAAAAACTTTCCCCTCTAAATAAAGGGTGAGAATGCACAGCAGCTGCGCTCTGATCAGCTTTCCAGTAGCCGGAAATCCGATCCGTTAAAAGTTTGATCTCAGCAGCAGGGAAACCAAAAACTTTGGCCACTTCACGAATAGCTGAACGCCCCTTAAAACCGATCTGGTTAGCAACCATGGCAGCTCGTTGGGAACCATAGCGAGCGAAAGCAAAATCCAGAATGTCATCACGTTCGTCCCAGGGGAAATCAATATCAATATCGGGAGGATCCTGCCTGCCTTCATTAAGAAAGCGTTCAAAGAATAGATTGTGGGCGATAGGATCAACATGGGTAATCCCAAGGCAATAAGCCACCAGTGATGCAGCCGCACTGCCACGACCGCAGGTCCTGGGACACTGTTTCGCCAATTCGTCAACAACAAGAAAATAATGGGCAAAACCTTTTGCTTGAATCAGACGTAATTCTTTTTGTAGGCGCTTTTCAATAGCTGCAGTGATTGTTTTATAACGCCACTGGGCACCGGCGCGAGAACGAGCTTCGAGTTGCTGATAAGCTTGTTCATCGCTTTGCCCCCGAAAGGTTGGAAAAACTAACGAAAAATTCCATTCGTGCTGACATCTCGCGGCAATACGCCGAGAATTCTCAAGCGCTTGAGGACAGTGAGGAAAAAAATCATTAAAGCGGTGCGGAGCATAAAGGATATCGCTATCGCACGCGGTCTGATTGGGATCCAAACGACTGAAGGTTGTATTCAGGGCGATAGCACGGACTAATTGGTGAATTTCAAAATCATCGGGCTCCAACAATACGGCCCGACTCGTCGCCACTGGGGGTAGTTTCAGTTTTTGGGACAGTGCTAAAGCGCGGTGCATCTGGTGGCCTGGCGATAATTCAATATAAAGGTGCTGTGCTGATTGCCGCCGTAAAACGGCCATTAATTCTTCATCATCACTGAGGATTGTTATGCCACGACGGTATTTTTGCAGGCTCAGGGGCAGCTCAAAGTCGCTATCACAATGCAATGCCGAGATCAAACGACAGAGATTGCTGTAGCCATCAGCATTGCGGACGATAGCAATGGCCCGATGCTTCTGATGGACCACTTCACAGCCAATAATAGGTTGTAGGCCATATTGTTTGGCACATTCCAAAAAACGCGGGATTCCATAAAGTCCGTTACGGTCGGTAAGAGCCAAGGTGGTGAGACCGAGTTTTTGAGCTGTTGCACAAATGTCCTCAATGGAGCGCACACCCCACTGGGGGGATAAGGAAGAATGTAAGTGAAGGGGAACGTATGTCATGCTACAAGCGCCGGTCCGCGCTGGATAATGTGCATACCATATTTGCTACGTAATTGATCAACCGCTTTCTGCAATTCCAGCTGGCGTAAAGATGGACCTTCATCAAACAAAGAAGGCTGATGCTCTGAGCGATTAAAATCACGGCAACTTAACTTCAGCCCTTTAATCCGGATTCGCCTGGTACATAAACTTTCAAATAATTGAACAACGTCCTGATATAAAAATAGATCGTGATTTTGAGGAATAGATAGTTTTTTATCCTGCTTTGCGCTAATGCCATCGGCATAATGGATGGTTAATTGCAAGTGTCCCGAAGCACGATTAATTTGCCGTAACCGGGTTCCACATTCTTCGACAAGTCGACATAGTTCGGCTCGTAACACAAGAGTATTGTTTTCTTCCTGAGAGAGAAACCCTTCTGCACTTATTTCCGGTATTTTGCGTAGAGGTGTTACCGGAGCCAGGTCTTGCCCAAGGGAACGCTGTTGAACCAGGGGGGCAAAAGGGCCAAATACCAACCGCAATTGCAGTAGGCTAAGCGAAGCCAATTCACCGATATAGCGTAGATTAAGTTCCCGTAGCAGGAGCTGTTCCCGGGTCTGGCCAATACCGGGTAGCTTATTGACTGGCAGTGGTGCGATAAAAGATTGTTCAGCACCCCGTAAGACATCGCAGACCCCTGGTCGCTCAAGGCAGTCAGCAGCGATACGAGATACGAGTTTATTACCGGCGACCCCAAGAGTCCCGCTCAAGCGTAGATCTCGCTCTAATTCTTTTTCCAGACGCATCGCAACATCGCGTCCCGGGCCGAGTAATCGCCGTGAACCGGTTAAATCGATAAACAATTTTCCCGCGGGTTGCAGTTCGGTCAATGGTGAATAATGGCCAATCAATTTATTAAGCGCTCTATCGGCCCGGGCCAATAGCTGCGGGTCAGGAGGTAGCGTCAGCAGCGCAGGGCAAAGGCTGCGGGCGCGTCCAACACTCATGCCGCACATCACTCCATCAGCAGTTGCTTCAGAAGAAACGGATTGAATAATGGCACGGTCTGATAGTCCTGGCGCTATTGCAACCGGACGCTCGCGGAGAGAAGTATCAACCACGCGGGCAACCGCAACAGGATAGGCGGGTATCGCTAAATGTAAAATATCTCTGTTCATCGGCAATGACGGATCACCCCAACGACGATTCCTTCAATATGAAATTCCTGATCATGAGCAATAATAAATGGTCTCATGGTTGGGTTAGCCGGATGTAGTTCTATCTGGTCAGCGCGATAAAAAAGACGTTTAACCGTTGCTTCTCCATCGATAAGAGCAACAATCGTCTGTCCTGAATTTGCCTGAGACTGTTTGCGGACGACAACATAGTCGCCATCAAGAATACCGTCACCAATCATCGAGTCGCCCTGAACTTTAAGAACAAAGTTCTCACCGTTGCCGACCATGGAAGAGGGAACATCAATAGTATCGGGTGTTGTAATAGCCTCTATCGGTTTACCCGCCGCAACACGACCAACCAGAGGCAGTTCTGCTTCCTGGCTGGTGGGGTGTAATAATTTAAGACCACGGCGGGCATTCCAGTCTTTACTCAGGACGCCCTCACGCTGTAAGCGCACCAGATAGTTCTGGACTGTGCCTAGTGAGCTCCAACCGAAAGCGCGCGCAATCTCCTGTTGCGAGGGGGGATAACCATGGTCCTGATTAAAGGTCATAATATAGTCATAGACCGCTTTTTGTTTGGGGGTTAAGGGACTCATAAGTTACTCCTGATAACTTAAAATTCTGGGTTGAATATCATTGCTGAATCTTAAAACAAGATATGCGTAAGTTTTGCGTAAGTCAAGAAAAGTTCGACACTGTTGTTGTGATTAAAGGATATAATTCGTTCTGAGTTTCGGAGAGAAGGATAGCCTAAGTATTTGAACTATTTTTGTTTTGTTCTTTTCTATTTTTGATTGACAGCAGCGTTCGGCTTTTCTACAAACAAGGAAGATTTGTTTTTAGAAAAGCCACATAACCGTCGGGATCGATCTTTTGCCGTAGAAAATCCCACAAGAATATCTACTTTCTAGCCTGTTTTTTAAACTGGAGTGTTGCTATGAGTACTGTGAATGTAAAAGGTGTTGTCTTTGGAGAAGGTGTGCCAAAAATTTGTGTACCTATCGTCGCTGAAGCAAAAGCTGCTATTGTTGAAGAAGCAAAAAGCTTTAAAGATATTCCTGTTGATGTGGTTGAGTGGCGCGTCGATTGGTTTGAAGGCGTTGAAGACAGCGCCAAGGTTATCGACTGCCTGAAAGAGCTGGTTCCTGCGCTTAATGGTGTGCCGTTGCTATTTACCTTTAGAACTAAAAATGAGGGCGGTAACCATGCGATGAGCGCTGAGAAATATCTACAGCTGAATCTTGATATTGCGGCCAGTGGTTATGTTGATATGATCGATGTTGAAATCTTTATTGGTGACAGTATTGTCACTGAAATTATTTCTGCTGCTCATAGACATAACGTGAAAGTTGTTGGTTCGAATCATGATTTCGACAAAACACCAGCGAAAGATGACATTATCTACCGCCTGCGCAAAATGCAGGACATGGGAGCAGATATTCCTAAAATAGCTGTTATGCCAACCTGTTCCCTTGATGTGCTGACTTTGCTTGAAGCAACAACCATCATGAAAGAACAATACGCAGACCGGCCAATTATTACTATGTCTATGGCAGGGAAGGGGGTCATCAGCCGGTTGTCATGCGAGGTATTTGGCTCCTGTCTGACCTTTGGTGCAGCGAAAAAAGCATCAGCTCCAGGGCAAATCGGAGTGAAAGATCTTCACGATACTTTGCATTTGATCCATAAGAGCACAAACTAGTTTACTTTGATTCGGATGCTCCTTTTTTAACCGTCTAGCGTTAATTAGTTTTCAATTTAGAGTTTCCGGATGGAAACTAATTGGTATATTCGCTTTTACGCCCTTCAGTATCAAATACTGAAGGGCGTTTTACGTTACAGCTTATCACTTGATACGATGTAAATAATGTGAAGTATATATTGCAAAGAAGAACCTAATAAGTTATATATATGGAAAGTTGAATTAAGGAGATTGTCATGAATTTATCAATTTTTTCAAAACGCTGGAACCCCTACCTAGCAGGGGCTTTAGTGGGAATTCTTGCGCTACTGTCTGTTGTTGTCACGACAGTAGCAATCGATAAAGCAAAATACTTAGGTGCTTCCACAACGTTTGTCCGCGCTGTTGGCTTTATAGAAAAAACTGTAGCTGCCGATCATGTTGCTGCAAACAGCTATTTTACCGCTAAAAAAGTAAAGGTTGATTGGCAAATGCTATTTGTAACCGGAGTATTTATCGGTGCGTTTGCTTCCGCAAGGCTGGGGCGCAGTAATAAGCTAGAAACCGTACCCCCAATTTGGCAAGAACGCTTTGGTTCAAGCCCGGTAGTTCGTGCCGTTGGTGCTTTTCTGGGTGGGGTCGTCCTGATGTTTGGAGCGCGTATGGCTGGAGGTTGCCCTAGCGGACATGGCCTGTCCGGGAATATGCAACTCGCTGTCAGTGGCTTATTGGCTCTGGTATTTTTTCTGGTTGGCGGAATTGTGACAGCGCGTATCGTTTATGGTAAAGGAGGGCGGTAATGGAACAATTCATCGGTCTGGTGACAGGTATTCTTTTCGGGATCATGTTGCAAAAAGGCGAAGTTCTGCGTTTTGAAAAGCAGGTTGGCTTTATGCTGCTTAAAGACATGACAATTATCAAATTTATGTTTTCTGCAGTGTTGGTTGGAATGGTTGGAATTTATGCTTTTTCAGCCGCCGGGATTATCAGCTTGAGTCTGAAAGCAACCAATATTGGTGCCATCATTATTGGTGGATTACTCTTTGGTATCGGTTGGGCCGTTGCCGGTTATTGCCCGGGAACATCCGTTGGAGCTTTGGCCGAGGGGCGCATTCATGCGGTCTGGGCTATTATCGGGATGCTTGTTGGGGCAGGCCTTTATGCTGAAGTGTACCCTGCTTTGAAAAGCAATATTTTAGCCTGGGGAAACTATGGAAAGATTACGTTGCCACAAGTATTAGGAATATCTCCATGGCCAGTCATTGCAGCCTTCATTGTGATTGGAGTCGCTATGTTCTATTGGTTTGAAAAGAAAAAGCTTTAATGGCAGAACTGTTTCTGGATCAGTAAAATTTATTCAGCCCGTTGATGTTACGTCAACGGGCGTTTTACGTTCTTTTCCTCCTCTATAAATGTATGGAAGATAAACTATCAAATGACTCACTGATTAAATTGTGATAGAAGATGGCAATCTATTGTAGGCATTTTGATCGTCAAGGGGGTTAATATCCATGGGGAAAATGCTCGGTTATGCACTAGGAAGTTTACGTACTCCTGATGTGTCAGAACAGGTGGATATACTGACTGCAGCCGGGGTGAACGTGGTTTTTAGTGATGCCTTATTGTCCGTAGATGGAGAACGCCCTGAATTTGAACGTTTAATGGCACGGGCTAAAGCAGGGGATACCATTGTCGTTGCACGCATTGATCGTTTAGCGCGCAATACCAAACATTTCCTTCATATAACGCAGGACTTAAACCGCAAAGGGGTGTGCCTGAAAGTTCTTGGTATTCAGCTTGATACCGCTACGGAACATGGTCAACTGATGTTGTCAATGTTAGGGGCCGTTGCCGATTTTGAACGTTCTGTGCTTTTGGAACGTCAGAAAGAAGGCATCGAAAAAGCAAAGCTTGCGGGAAAATTCAAGGGCCGTAAGGCAACCGCGCGAGCTAAAGCCGATAAAGTCATGAAGCTTCTTGAAAAAGGCCTCACTCGTCAGCAAGTAGCCGACAAATTAAAGATTGGAGTCGCTTCTGTTTATCGGATTTTAAGAGCTGCCAAACAAGACGAATCTGTTAACAAGAAGGTCGTTGTCAGTTCTAAAAAGGTGCTGTCAGCTGATAGTGCAGATCAAACAAAAACGAGTAGAGCGTCAAGCAATAAAAAGAACCCTGAGACCAGTTCTGTTTCGGTTCTTCCGGATGATCAGCTCAGTCTGTTTTAAAAATATTATTATTTAGGTGGTTTTGTGGATATCGATTTAATCGGACAATTAATGGCAGAAATTGCCCGTCCTCTCATTATTATTATTCTGGTTGTTTTTCTTACCCCTTGGCTGGTCAAAAAACGTAAACAAAAAGGTCATAACCCAGTTCAGAATGTGGCTCAGTTCAGATCTGAAGTTGATAGAGTCATGAAGCGTATCAATAACGTGCTGGACGAGCCGTTATTAATTGACAGGGATTCAACGGCGAGCGCTGATGATATCGTCGACAGTTGGCAGAAGGTTGATGCACAATTAAAGCAAATTGCTTTCGATTACTGCCAGGTTAAGCCAGATCTGAAACCATATCCCATTGATTATGTCTTATTTGAGCTGGAAATGAAAAAGAAGGTTGGCAATACGACTATCGGTTTCTACCAGGACCTTACTAAACTCAAAGATATGGCAGTTAAATTACCCGCACAAGAAATTCCTTCCCTTACTGCAGTGCGTTACTGTCGATTGGCAGAGCATGTCTCAAAAATGTTAGGGCAGGGTCCGTTACCAAGTCTATTTTAGAGTTGCTTCCGCAACAATCCTGTTGCCTGCGGTAGCGTTATTATTGCAGGTTTACTCCGTTATGATAAATTATACTGTACACGTTAAGTTGCGTTTGATTCCCTTCCTCTAACATTCTTGGTGATTTTATGAATATTGCAGTGCTTGGCGCTGGCGCAATGGGCTGTCTCTACGGTGCTTATCTTTCTCAAAATCATGCTGTTACACTTATCGATATTTCACAAGCGCAAGTAAACAGCATCAATGAAAGCGGGTTGCTGCTACGTGAAAAGGATACGGAGAAAACCTTTTTTCCCAGAGCCGCTATGAGTGGTGAGGATATCGGGGCTGTCGATTTGGTGATCGTATTTGTTAAATCGATCCATACTTACCAGGCATTAGCTGAAAACAGGACGCTGATAGATGATAAAACCTTAGTTATGACACTGCAAAACGGTGCAGGGAATGATCGAGATATTCTCAATTTCGCTGCCAAGGAAAATATCGTCATCGGGACCTCGAAGCATAATAGCGTTACAGTCGGTTTTGGGCAGGTTCATCATACCGCTAGTGGCGCTACAACTCTTGGTACTATGGACCCTACATCAAAGGCCGATGAGAGAGCAGGGGAGATTATCCGATCGGCTGGCTTTGAGGTCGTTATCTCTGACGATATTCAGCGAATTATTTGGAGTAAGCTTTTTATAAACATGTCAATCAATACCCTGACAGCTCTGTTGCAAACAAAAATTGGTTATATGTCGCGCAATAAATACGCTTGGGATTTTGCCCGTCGGGTTGTCTACGAAGCTGTTGATGTTGCGGAAGCTGACGGTACCTATTTTGACCGCCGTGAAGCTTTAGAGATGGTTCGTAAGGTCTGTGAAGATGTGCCGGATGGTTATTCTTCTATGTACCAGGATCGCCAACGAAAAGTATTGACTGAAATAGATAAAATTAATGGTGCGGTCGTCGAACAAGCAAAATTGTACGGTGTTCCCACACCTTATAATGCTTTAATTGTCGATTTGATTCACGCTATTGAAGGAACTTATGATGAAGAATAGAATTAAGTATACTTTTAATTCAGGTAGTTGAAGAAAATAGTTCACGTTTTACATGAGATTTGATCAGTTTATTGGAATCGATTATTCAGGTGCAAGTCATGCCGACGCTGGCTTAAAAGGGCTACGTGTATATCGGGCAACACCTGATTCTGCAGCATCAGAGATAACCCCTCCTCGTGGTCGTAGTAAATATTGGACCCGTAGAGGTGTTGCTCAATGGCTGCTAACCGAACTTGAGGAAAATACTAGTCTGGTTGGCATAGATCATGGTTTTTCCGCTCCTGAGGAGTATTTTTCACAAAACTGTCTTCCCCGAGACTGGTATACCTTTCTAAGCAGGTTTACTGATTATTGGATGACCGATAGACCTGGAATAACGGTTGACCATATACGTAAAAAAAATGGAGGGGAGGATCGGGAAGATCTTGTCAGTGCCAAATGGCGGCGCATATGTGAACAACGTTGTGGGGCTAAGTCCATTTTCCATTTTGATGTTCCGGGTTCCGTTGCTAAGTCAACTCATGCCGGCTTAATCTGGTTAAGGTTCCTTGCCGAAAAAGGGCCTTCCAACCTTCATTTTTGGCCCTTTGATGGCTGGCATATAGGACTGAAAAAATCAGTCATTGTCGAGGCGTATCCGAGTTTGTACCGTCGCAAAATGCCTTCTTTTCATCAGAGCGATATGACCGATGATCAGCGAGATGCATGCATTATCGCTGACTGGTTGCGAAGCGCTTACCTTCAGGACAATCTTTTAGATTATTTTTCCCCCACTATGAATTCCGTCGATCTTAAACATGCTACGTATGAGGGATGGATATTGGGCCTATAGCCTTGTCCTGGTTTTATCCTTTTATATTGAAGGACGGTTCCAGGAATCGTTGTCTCTTACCTTAGACTCCTCTTTGGTCTTATTGACTATATTTTTCTGCAAACCTTGATTGTACCTGTCCTTAAGCTTCTAAAAATTGCGACCTACCACAATGAAATCCATTAGAAATTTCTAAATTATTGAAAATAAAACAAAAGTTTAAAAAAATTCTTGACCTTTGCAGATTATTCCATATTATTTGTAATACAAATCAACTTTATATATCGGTAAAAGGAGATATAAATGTTCTTATTGCCAGATGGAATACCTGTAAACAAGAAAAACATACTGGAATATCTGGCTCGCCTCATCATTGAGGGAAAGATCAAAGCAGATGAGTCCCTGCCAAATGAAATAGCGTTATCTGAACACTTTGGTGTTAGCCGAACGATGATTCGAGACATTTTAAAAACGCTCGAAAGCAAAGGTTTTATTGCCCGTAAAACCAATATTGGCACCCGCGTGATGAGTATTCATTCCTGGAATTTACTTGATGAAGAGGTTCTTGAGTGGAGCTGTGGGGCACTGACTCAAAGTCGTTTTTTACTTTCCTTACTTGAACTCAGGTTAATTATAGAACCGCAAGCCGCTTCATTAGCTGCCTTAAGAGCTAATGATGACCATCTTCAGGAACTGCATAATTATTATCAATTGATGGCTGATAGTGTCGAAAAGCAGGACTTAGACAATGACTGCATGGATACTGAAGCGGACATTGAGTTTCATAGAACGATTATGAAGGCTAGCGGCAATCTGTTCATTTCTCAATTTGGTGGCACCATTCGTGCTGCCCTCTATCACACTATTTATCGATCAAATCGGGCTACTGAGAATACCCAGCATAGCCTTGAAGCTCATAAGTCTGTACTTGAATCAATTGAAAATCGGAATTCTGAACAAGCCTACCTACGCATGGCTAATGTCCTTAGTAATACAATTCGGGATCTTGGTCTGCAAACTACCGGAATCATATTGTTGGACCAGTAACACCAAGTAACAAGTAGCAATCGGATTTGTAGTGCCTCTTAACTTGCTTCCATGGTGGAAGCACAAACTCGTAGAAGGAGACATGTATGAAGATTGGGAAAAAGTTGTTGGCAGTATTGGCAATGATGGCAATGTTAGCCAGTACCTCATTGGCCGCCGAGTATAATTGGGCGATACAGACATCAGGTGCGGCTGGAGACGATGTTACTCGTTTTCTTGAAATGTATGCTGGGTGGGTTAAGGAAGATACAGGCGGACGGATTGAAATTTCAATTATGCCTGCTGATTCAGTGGTTAAGTACAATGAAACTCTGGACGCCGTCGGCGCCAACATTATTCAGGGAGAGTCGACTGACCCATCATATTTTGCTGGTAAAGATCCAGCATTTTCACTGATTGGTAACATGGTTGGTGCCTGGAGTGATCCATACCAACTGTTTGACATGATGGAAAATGGTGGTGGTTTCGAAATTTTCGACAAACTTCTAAATCAGTACAACGTCAAGCTCCTTGGTGTTGCATGTACTGGTGTTGAAGCTTTTGTTGCCAAAAAGCCAATCCGTAAAGTAGAAGACCTTAAAGGAATCAAGCTTCGTGCTCCTCAGGGTATGGTTAACAATGTTTTTGCAGCTGTTGGTGCTACTCCAGTTAACTTGCCAGGTTCTGAGGTTTATACCTCTCTTGAAAAAGGTGTTATCGACGCTGCTGACTACACCGTATTCGCTACCAACCAGGCCCAGGGTATGAATGATATCGCTCGTTTCCCTATCTATCCTGGGTTCCACTCTATGCCCACTATGATGTTGACCCTGAACCTGGACGTATGGAACGGCTTACCACAAGACCTGCGTGAAATCGTTCAGAAAGATGTTATCCGCTTCCGTGATTTCATGGTTGAAGAACACAAAAAACTTGACGTGAAAGCCGTTGCTGAAGCTAAAGCCAAGGGTATTGAAGTTATTTCCTGGCCTGATTCTGAAGTCGCAAAATTCCGTGAAATCGCCAAAACCCAGTGGCCTAAGTGGTCCAATTCACCGACTGCTAAAGTTTGGGCTGACGCAGTTGCTGCCTACTGGGAGTCCAAAAAGTAATTTGCTCTCTTAAATTGATCGGTCCCTGCACACTGGAGCAGGGACCGTATTCTCAAAAGTTCATTTTCAGCCTGTAGGATGTGATATGGAAGAGCAAGAAGATATTTTGGAAGACAAGTGTGAGACTACACTTGACAGGTGGATCGTCAAGCTTGGCGATGTTGTGACATGGCTTTATGTCCTGGCTGTTTTGATCAGCTTTTATGAAGTCATCATGCGTTACTTCTTTAACTCCCCAACGGTATGGGTTCATGAAACAACGACGGCAATAGTTGGTATGGCTATGGCTTTTGGTGGCATTTATTGCTTCAGTAATGACAGCCATATATCTGTACAAATTGTCAGGGATCTGTTTCCTAAGCGAGTACAGAAAGTTATTGCTATATTCGTTGATGTCCTCATTCTTATTTTCGCTGTCGGTGGAACCTACGCCATGTGGTATATGACCTCACGAGCCATTTTGACACCGGCTGGTGACTTCTATATGCAACGCTCAGGTTCTGCAATGAACAGCGTCTGGCCGACTGTCACCAAGATTTTCATTCTGATTGTTTTTTGCATCCTGGTCTTACAGGCACTGCTACATCTCATTAAAAAGATCAGAACTTTCGGAGAAGAGGAGTAGGCATTATGTTAGGTTTAAGTGCAATGGGAATAGGAGCTGCCACTCTTCTGATTTTTGTTCTGATGGTCGCGTTGCTGCTGATCGGTATGCCACTTGGCTTTTTGACGGGTCTGGTTGCTCTATTCTTTACTTTTGGCTGGTTCGGTCCTATGGCCGTTGGCATGATCGGAACCAGAGTATTTTCCTTTGTTACTGAATATTCTCTTGTTGCGATACCAATGTTTGTCTTTATGGCCAGTCTATTGGATAAAACCGGGGTCGCGCGAGATCTTTACAACGCCATGCGCATCATCGCTGGTCGGCTAAAGGGTGGCGTTGGTGTCCAGACCGTTGTTGTTGCCGCGCTTCTTGCCGCCATGTCAGGGATTATCGGTGGTGAAACCGTTCTGCTTGGCATGCTGGCTCTGCCACAAATGCTGCGCCTTGGCTACGATAAAAACCTTGCCATTGGTACTGTTGTTGCGGGTGGTTCCCTCGGAACCATGATTCCTCCTAGTATCGTTCTTATTATGTATGGGATGACCTCCAACGTTTCCATTGGTGATCTTTTTACCGCTGCAGTGATTCCCGGGCTCATCCTTGTTTCTATGTACATTCTTTATATCCTCATCCGTTGTAACCTTAACCCCGCTATGGGGCCTCCGGCACCACCAAATGAAATCGCCATGACGACCAAGGAAAAATTGAAGGCAATGGGTGATGTTCTGTTGCCGCTAACGATTGTGGTCTGGGTTCTCGGTAGTATTTATGGTGGTATTGCTTCGGTCACCGAAGCTGCGTGTATGGGTGTTATCGGTGTCGTTATTTCGGCTATCATTCGTCGTGAGCTGGACTATGACATTGTTCATTCCGCTCTACGCCAAACCATGCGCACCTGTGGCATGATCATCTGGATTGGCATCGGTGCCAGCGCTGTTGTTGGTATTTACAACCTGATGGGAGGAAAGCGTTTCGTCGAAACGGCTATCCTGGGCCTTGATGTCCATCCTATGGTTATTATCCTGTTGATGATGGCTATTTTGTTGGCTTTGGGAATGTTCCTTGACTGGATTGGCATAGTCATGCTGACCATGCCGATTTTCGTACCTATCATCAAAGGCCTCGGTTACGATCCAATTTGGTTTGGTGTTGTCTTCTGTATCAATATGCAGGTTTCATTCTTGTCTCCTCCGTTTGGTCCCGCAGCCTTCTACCTTAAAAGTGTTGCGCCGCCTGAAATATCATTATTTGACATTTATAAGTCAGTTTGGCCATTTATTATCATGCAACTTATTGCACTTGGTCTGATTCTGACATTCCCAGGTATCGCACTGTGGATGGGAAGTTAATTTCTCCGCTAAAGTGAATCCGGAATTCGCTGCTATAGCTGAGTTGCTGCAGCGAATTCCATTATTTCTTATGTTTTTTAGTCGTAACTCAAAATAGTTTTTTTATCGCATATAGAGGTAAGTACTATGTCTGAAGCTAACCTGAAAGATGTGGTCATTAAAGAGGATTTCAACCCTTATCGTGAATGTATTCAGGGTTTGGCTAACGAGCCAATCTGTGTTCTCCATACAATTAACCGATCCTGGGATTTTGTTCGAAATATTGACCCATCATTAAATCCTGGTGACGTAACTTTGGATGATATCGTTGATCGTTTGGTGAATAATAAGCCACGTGTTGCTGTTATCTCTGGTTCCATCGATCATCCAGCCCATTTACGTGACGATATGCATATTAGTCTTGCCGTTCTACGTATTTGGGAAAATGGCGGGGTTCCATTTCATTTTTCTATCCCTGTTATCTGCGATGGCACCGCCCAAAATAATATTGGTCAGAGCTATTCTTTAGCATCGCGTAATGATACCGCGGCAGCCGTTAATATCACTTTCGAAGGTCATTCCTATCATGCTGCTTACGTACTTTCCAGCTGTGACAAATTTCCATCAGCCGTAATGAGTGGTTTAGCTGCTGCTGACCGAGCCAGAATGCATAAAGGCCGTGGATCTTCTCCTGTATGGTCGGTGTTTATTCCATCCCATGTTTTAAGAGGTGGCACTATACGACCAGGAACAGCAGAGAAGTTACAAGACATCATGACCAAAGCACGTGCTAAGGGCATTGACGATCTGGCCGATGATATTGCCGAAAATATGCGTTATATCCTTCAATGCTCATCCGATGAAGCCTTCTTTGGACAGATGAAACGTGCTGTAGGCTATGGACTTATCAGTGATGAAGAATGCCGTGCGGTTATGGATGATCTCGCTGCAGCGACATGCCACCATAAAGGTGGTGTTTGCGCATTTAATGGCACCGGAAATTCTTCTCGAACCCTGGTGAGTGCTTTAGGGCTTACTCCTTCACGAGCCGAACTTCTCATGGACGCTCCTGCTCCTGAAATAGTTGCAGAATGTGTCGATATGCTGTGGAACTGTCTAAATAAAGAAGAATATCGAATTACCAACATTTTGCATAAAAACTTTGCTAATGCGGTGCGTATCCATAATGCAACGGGAAGTTCATCAAATATTATGCTTCATTTACCGGCAATTATGCGCTATGCGGGATTTGATGCTTCTATCTGGGATTATGAACGCATTCGCGAAACCACTCCGGTTCCGGAAATATTTGCCCATAGCCTGACCGACAAGCGTGACACTTTTGTTCTGGCTCAGCAGTATGAATCGGGCAAAAGTAGAGGTATGGAAAGTCTGTATCGCGTTTTATCAGATATGGGATGTCAAATGGACTTTGATGCTCCTACCGTAACCGGTCAGACGTGGGGAGAGCGTATAGCTGACTTAGATGAACCTGTCGTTGGTGGTTATGACGAAACATCAGTTATACGTACTAAACCGGTTAGAGATGCCTCTGGGGTTGAAGTTTTACGAGGAAACTTTATGTCCTCTAGTGTTGTTAAGCTTGCGGGGATGACAGATCGACAGCTGACGCATTTCGATGACCATATCTTTATTGTCGATTATTTTGAGCACGAACGCGCTTGTCTCGATGCCTTTTCCAGCGTGACGATTTTTGATGACCTTCTAAAGCTTGTCAAGAAAATGCCTGAAGAAGTCGTAGATAAGTTCCTGGAATATAATTCAAAAGGCTCTGTAACGAAATTTATCGAAAGTGATTTTACTAAATTATTAAAAGAAGGCTTTTTATCTTTTGCTTTCGTTATTGCGGGGCAGGGACCTCGTGCTTATGGGATGCCGGAAATGTTTGCTCCCGGCCAAAACCTCAAGCATCATACCTTGCTTGAAGCATCTTCACTTCTTATTACTGATGGCCGCTATTCCGGTGTAACTAAAGGGGCTTGTATTGGTCATGTCACTCCGGAAGCATTCGATGGTGGTGGTATCGGAAAACTGGACAATGGCGACCTGATGTGGTTGCAAATCAGCAAAAAGCATCTTGATATTATCGACCCGCAGGAATTGATCAGCGGTAAGATATCGGCTTATGACAACTTACCAGAACGCACTGAAATGGTTAGTGAGCGTATGGCTATGATGCAGGATCGAGTCCTTGATATAGCCGCTTGTAATCTGATGTACGATGTTTCCAGTTCAGAAAAAGGCTGTGTTCCATTTCCTGTAGATCAAAGGGCTGTTAATCCAGTATGAAAGATAAAATGCTAGTCATTGATTGGGGTACAACCAATCTACGTGCTTATTTATGCAATGTTGATGGCGCCATAGTTAGGACCAAACGTTCTTCTCGCGGGATAAAGACTTTATCCCGCGAGGAATATCCCGGAGTTCTCGCCGAATTGTTAAGCGGCATGAATGTTGCCGGAGATGAAACTATCTTTATCAGCGGGATGGCGGGTTCTAAAAACGGTTGGATAGAAGCACCATACTGTGATGTTCCATGTCGAATTGACCATCTGTACAAAGGCCTTATCACTCTACCTGGTGATGTTAAAGGTTATCTGATTCCCGGAATAAAAGCGGTTAAAGATGATCACAGTAGCGATGTCATTCGTGGAGAAGAAATCCAGATTTTTGGTGCATTGGAACATATGGATATAAAATCCGGATTACTTTGTCTCCCCGGGACCCATAGCAAATGGGCGCGTGTTATCGACAGGACTATTGTCGATTTTTCAACGTTCATGACTGGCGATGTGTTTCAAGGCTTAAGTCAAACCATCCTTGGCTGTAATAATCGTGATCCATATAGTCCAAAGGCTTTTCTTGAAGGTGTCTCTGCTGCCGATGGGATTGCCGGTGGCTTGCTACATCAATTGTTTACCGGTCGCACCCGAATGTTGGATGGACAACTTGCAGATAGCGAAGTGTCTTCTTATATTTCAGGTTTGCTTATCGGCCACGAGCTTAACGAAGCCACCAGTTACCTGACTGAACAGGATACTGTGGTTATTATTGGTTCGGATCACCTGTGTGATCGGTATTTGTTGGCTCTAAAAGAAAAGGATATTAAAGCTGTCAGTCTCGGTAGCGATATCGCTACCTGCTGTGGAATTGCAGCGTTACAATATATTAAAGGATCAAAGCAGTGAGTAACAGGTTCAGTCAGAAATTTAAAGAGACAGGGATAATCGGTATTTTTCGCGGTCTTCAGCCAAATGAAGCCATAGAGGTTGTTGGCGCTGCCGTGAATAATGGACTTTCTATCGTAGAAGTCCCACTAAACTCTCCGGATCCCTTGCTTTCGATTAAAACTCTTGCCGAAAACTTCTCGGAACAAGCGATTGTTGGTGCTGGTACTGTAACCAGTGTTGCTGAGGTTGAAGCCGTTGCAGAAGCTGGCGGGCAACTGATTGTGACACCCTATGCCCGCATTGATGTCGTGAAAAGGGCAAAAGAGCTTGGTTTGTTTACTGCTCCTGGGGCTCTGACTCCCACAGAGATTGCTGCTATGTATGATGCAGGTGCTGATGCGGTGAAAATTTTTCCGGCTGACCTGATGGGGCCTAAAGTCCTTAAAGGGTTACGGGCTGTATTACCACCCGAGTTACTTATTATCCCAGTTGGTGGAATATCCTTAGCTAATATGAAGACCTATGTGGATGCAGGCGCCTCCGGTTTTGGCTTAGGGTCATCACTTTATAAACCCGGGGATAATGCTGCTTGTGTTGCTGAGCGAAGTACTAACTTTTTAACTGAGATGAAAGACCTTTTAAAATTATAAATTAATTTCCAAAATTCAGCTCAAAAGGAATAGAACATGCGTATTGTACAATTCCAAAACCAAGAGAATCCGGTTAAAACGTCTGTCGCTGTTGTTGATGGTGACAACCTGAAGGTTGTTGCAGGGGTCGAAGGTACTTATCAACTATGTCTTGATGCTATTTCGGCGCAGTCCTCTCTAGGCGACTATATCGCCAAACTTGGCTATGCTGAAATAGTGAACTATACAACGATTTTGGATGCCGGATTACTTCTACCACCAATAACCCATCCTGATCCTGCCCACCTGATTCTGGCTGGGACAGGGCTGACTCATCTCGGGAGTGCTAGCGCACGCAGTGCCATGCATGCAAAAGCAGATGATCAAATGACCGATTCCATGAAAATGTTTACCTGGGGTGTTGAGGGTGGCAAACCAGAACAGGGGCAGATCGGTGCTGAGCCCGAATGGTTTTACAAAGGTGACGGTGATTGGGTCGTTCCTCCTGGTCAACCCCTTGAATATCCTGATTATGCCCAGGATGGAGGGGAAGAACCTGAAATTTGTGGTATCTATGTTATTTCACCAGACGGTGACACTTTTCGAGTCGGATTTGCCATTGCCAATGAATATTCTGACCATGTTTTGGAAAAACAAAACTACTTGTGGCTTGCACATAGTAAGCTGCGCCAGTGTTCTTTTGGTCCTGAACTTCTTATTGGAGACCTCCCACAAGACATAACTGGTAAAAGCCGAATTTACCGCAATGGTGAAGTCCTGTGGGAAAAAGAATTCTCCAGCGGTGAACAGAATATGAGTCACTATATCTCCAATCTTGAATACCATCACTTTAAATATCGTGGCTTTAGGCGTCCCGGAGATATCCATGTGCATTTCTTAGGTACGGCAACGCTAAGCTTCGCTGACAAGATCACAACTCAATCGGGTGATATATTTGAAATTTCAGCTGATTGTTTTGGTCAGCCCTTACGGAACGAATTAAAAGCTGTTTCAACATCAAAACCTCAAATTAAGACATTATAAATCTTTCTGGGGGATTATCATGAAAATTGAAAAGATAGACATTATCGTTGTTGGTGCTCCATGGCGAGAATTGACCATTGTTGAACTGACAACTGATACAGGTTTAACCGGACTTGGTGAAGTCCGTATGGTCAATAAGACAGATACACTGATTGCCGCTATTGAAGAACTCGGCCAACGTTATGTTGTTGGGATGGACCCTGCGAATCTAACCCGCTTAGCCTGGAATGTTCAGGTTGGTGAATATGGTTTGCCTGGGGAGGTGGGCCAGAGTGCCCTTGCTGCCTTCGATATGGCTTGCTGGGATATTCTCGGCAAGGAGCTTCGTGCTCCGGTATGGAAACTTCTTGGCGGTAAATTTCGTGATCGGGTTCCTGCTTACGCGAATGGGTGGTATCAGGGTGATCGTGATCCCAAGATTATTCAGGAATTAGCAAAAGGCGTTGTGGCAAAAGGTTACAAAGGTTTAAAGATAGATCCGTTTGGTGCTGCCTCTGCAGAAATCTCACCTTCTGAGCGGAAACGTGCTGTTTCTATCCTTCAGGCCGTTCGTGAAGCGGTAGGGCCAGATGTGCAAATATTCCTGGAAATGCATGGCCGCTTTACTGGATCAGCGGCAAGAGCCGTAGCGCAGGATGTTGCAGATGTTGAACCCGGCTGGCTGGAAGAACCAGTCACCCCAACTGATGTGACCAGCCTAAGATCCGTTCGCAACTCGACACATCTGCCAATAGCCTCTGGTGAGCGGATGCATGAAATTCATGACTTACGGCCATTTCTGGAAGAAGGTCTGGTCGATATATATCAGGTTGATTTGACCCATGCCGGCGGAATTACCGGGTTACAGCAACTGGTTGGCTGGACGAAGGCCTATAATGTCTTATTGGCCCCTCACAATGTGTGTGGTCCTATCGGTACTGCTGCAGCTCTTCATTTTTCCGTAGCTTGTCCTAATTTTAAAATACTGGAACATTTTAACGACTTCGCTGATCCATGGGTGTTCGATACGGTTACAGGAGCCCCACGAGTTGATCCTGTGGATGGTTGTTTCCCCGCTCCAACAACTCCTGGTCTCGGCGTTACACTTAACCGTGAAGAGTGCTTAAAGCACCCTCGTACTGGTGGCCGTTTAGCTTTGTTTAGCGAAGGCTGGGAACGAAGGACTGAGGTTGATAATTATTCAAAATAATAATTATGCACAAACGAAAAGATAGTACACGAACCTTCATTACACACGATGACAAAGCTTGAGGAGGAATAATACAATGGCTATTTCAGGGAAATTATTAATAAACGGTGAATGGGTTGATGGCGAATCCGGTACCTATCAGGCCGTAAATCCTTCCACCAACGAAAAACTCGACCCAATTTTAACCAAGGCTTCTTCTGCTCAGGTCGATATCGCTGTTGCTGCAGCAGAAGCTGCTGCACCTGTATTTCGGCTTATGTCGTTAGCTAAGCGGGCTGAATTTTTACGCGCTTGTGCCGATGAAATTATGGCCCTTGGTGACGAACTGATTCAGCGTGGCATGGCCGAAACAGGTTTGCCTCAAGCACGCCTCGAGGGTGAAAGAGGGCGTACTTGTATGCAATTAAATATGTTTGCTGATGTTGTCGAAGCAGGGGACTTCCTTGATGTCAGAATCGATACGGCTATGCCTGATCGTCAGCCTTTACCTCGTCCTGATTTACGCTATATGAACCAGGCTATGGGGCCAGTCGTTGTTTTTGGCGCCAGTAACTTTCCTTTGGCCTTTTCCGTGGCTGGTGGTGATACTGCGTCAGCTTTTGCTGCGGGTTGTCCGGTGTTGGTTAAGGGGCATTCTTCCCACCCTGGAACTGGTGAGCTAGTTGCCCAGGCAATTGACAAAGCTGTTAAAAAAACGGGTATGCCAGCGGGAGTATTTTCACTGTTAATGGGAGCCGGCCGTGAAGTTGGTAGTGCGCTTGTGGTTGCACCAGCGGTTAAGGCTGTCGGATTTACTGGTTCTTTCAGCGGTGGCATGACACTGGTCAAGCTTGCTAATGACCGCCCGGAGCCGATTCCGGTTTTCACCGAGATGGGTAGTCAGAACCCTGTTGTTCTGTTACCTAAAAAACTTGAGCAAGAAGCCGAATCAGTCGCTGAAGGATTTGTTACCTCCCTTAATATGGGCGTTGGTCAATTCTGTACCAATCCGGGATTGGTGCTTGGTATCGAAGGTCCCGGGCTCGACCGCTTTATCAAAACCGCTTGCGAACAGCTTGGTAAGCAGATGGCTGGCATTATGTTGAACCGTGGTATTCAAGAAGCTTATAACGAAGGCGTTGAAACCATCTCCAGCCAAACAGGCGTTACCACTGAGGCGGTCGGTGAAAGTGGTGAAGGAAAACCAGGTTGTGCCTGTCAACCAACATTAATGACGGTTTCAGCTCAGGACTTTATCGCCAACCCTGCATTAACAGAAGAAATGTTTGGTCCGGCATCCTTGGTGGTGAAGTGTAAAGACCTGAGTGAGCTTGAAGCTGCGATTGCAAGTCTCAAAGGTCAACTAACAGGAACCATTCAGACCGCAGAAGGGGAGATGAGTGACTACGCTGCTCTTATCGATTTGATGAAATTCCGCGTTGGACGTCTTTTGATTAATGGCTTCCCGACAGGAGTTGAGGTCTGCCACGCTATGGTTCACGGTGGGCCATTCCCGGCTGCGAGTGATGTTCGCTTTACTTCCGTTGGTTCTGCAGCTATTTATCGCTTTATTAGACCAATTTGCCTGCAGAGTTACCCAAAAGAATTGTTGCCTCCTGAGCTGCAGGATAGTAACCCCTTGAACATCTGGCGTCTGGTTAATGGTGAACGTACCAAAGACGCTATTTGATGAATATTTATGGCCGGAGCGCAGTAGTGCTCCGGTCATCTTCTTTATCACCAGGACGAACAATGAAGTTACTACGTTATGGCCCTTTCGGCGCAGAAAAACCAGGCCTTGTCGATGATAGCGGAGTGATCCGGGATTTATCAGGTCATATCACTGATTTATGTCCTGCGACGCTTTCATCTGATACGTTAATTACTTTAAGAAGCCTTGATCATTCAACCCTTCCTGTCGTTGATCCGACTGTTCGTATCGGCCCCTGTGTTACCGGTAGCGGCAAATTTCTCTGTATCGGTTTAAATTATTCCGATCATGCAGCCGAATCAGGTATGGACATCCCAGAAGAACCTGTTCTCTTCATGAAAGCCACCAGTGCTATCGCAGGACCGAATGATGACATTATCATTCCCCGCGATTCTCAAAAGACCGACTGGGAAGTTGAGTTAGGCGTCGTCATTGGGGCGCATGCAAAAAATGTCAGTGTTGAAGAGGCTCTTGAATATGTCGCTGGCTACTGCGTGGTGAATGACTTAAGTGAGCGAAGCTACCAGCTTGAAGGAACCGGTCAATGGGTCAAAGGCAAATCTTGTGATGGATTTGGCCCTATTGGTCCTTGGCTGGTCACACGAGATGAAATTCCGGATCCGCAAAATCTTAATTTATGGCTTGAGGTTAATGGCCACCGTTACCAACAGGGAACAACCGCGACGATGATCTTTCCTGTTGCCTTCATTGTCAGTTATCTCAGTCACTATATGTCTCTTTATCCGGGCGATATTATTTCTACCGGCACACCTCCGGGTGTTGGTATGGGGCAGAAGCCTCCTATCTATTTGCAAGAAAAGGATTCCGTAAAATTGGGGATAGAAGGTCTTGGTACGCAATCTCAAAAATGTCGTTTAGCTTAAATATTGTAATGTTTCTCAAATGCTCAGGAGTACAACATGCAGTTTGAATTAAATGTTCAGGATATATTACCGACAGACGCTGATCAGGCCACTTTAATTGGACGTGCCTGGTTGCCAGGAAACCCTGCAGGACCTGCTGTCGTGATGATAAAGGCAGGAAACGTCATTGATATAAGCTCTCATTGTGCGACGGTATCAAATCTTTTAGAGAATACAGATCAGCTTGCTCAATGCACTGGTTCTATCATTGGCAAGGTTGAAGAATTGCTAAACAATAGTATTGCTGATCAGGTCGATACTTCTAAACCATACTTTCTGGCTCCGATAGACTTGCAGGCTGTGAAAGCCAGCGGTGTTACTTTTGTTGTCAGTATGCTTGAACGTGTTATCGAAGAACAGGCAAAAGGTGATCCGAAGGCTGCCGAATCAATTCGCTCCACGATTAAATCTGAAATTGGCGGCGATATTGTCTCAGTTATTCCCGGCTCAGAAGAGGCTGCCAAGCTTAAAGAATTGCTGATCGAAAGAGGTCTATGGTCACAGTACCTTGAAGTTGGTATTGGTCCTTATGCAGAAATTTTTTCCAAAGCCCAACCGATGTCGGCAGTTGGTATTGGAGCCGAAATAGGAATCCACCCAGAATCAACCTGGAATAACCCGGAACCTGAAGTCGTTATGGTTGTTAACTCAAAGGGAGATATTGTCGGTGCCACACTAGGCAATGATGTCAACCTTCGTGATTTTGAAGGACGCAGTGCGCTCCTGCTTGGTCGCGCTAAAGACAATAATGCATCAACGGCATTGGGGCCTTTCATTCGTTTGTTTGATGAAAACTTTACCCTCGATGATGTGCGTCAACTCGATTTAGCAATGAAAGTAGAAGGGGATGACGGCTTTGTTCTTGAGGATGGCAGCACCATGACAAAAATCAGCCGTGACCCTGCGAATCTTGTTAGCCAGACCATCAGTCGTAATCATCAGTATCCTGATGGTCTGGTCCTCTTTACTGGCACCCTGTTTGCGCCAACCTATGACCGTGAAGCCCCGGGTATGGGTTTTACTCATAAGGTTGGCGATGTGGTTACCATTAAAACCCCACGTCTGGGAGCCTTGGTTAATCGCGTTAATTTGTCCACTCAAGCACCAGAATGGCAATTTGGTACTGGGGCTCTGATGAAAAACCTGGCTCAACGCGGGTTGTTATGAACTTTTTAAAATGGAGCTGAACAATGTATAGAGTCAATCAACTTAAAAAGAAACTTTATGCTGGTGAAAAAACACTTGCTTGCTGGTTACATACTTCGAGTCCTGTTGTAGCAGAAATTATGGCGTTAAGTGGATATGACGGTGCGGTTATTGATCTTGAGCATGGGCCTGACACTTACTTAAGTGCGACTCATCTTATGCAAGCTATGAGTGCCGCACCAACCTGTCCAATTATTCGTGTACCCTGGAATGACCATGTGCAGATTAAACGCGCACTGGATACCGGGTGTGAAGGGTTAATGGTTCCTGAAATCGGTACTGCTGAAGAAGCTAAAGCATTGGTTCATGCAGCCTTGTATCCGCCGAAAGGGAAGCGTGGCGCCGCAAGTGTGCTGAGCCGTAGCTCTTCTTATGGTCTACATAACTCGACTTACTTACCTGACAATGGCAAAGAACTACTAATTATTGCCCAAATTGAAAGCTTGCAAGCCGTAGATAATGTCGAAGAAATTGCTGCTGTCGATGGTATTGATGTGTTGTTTATAGGCCATGGGGACTTATCTGGCGACTGTGGGCAAATTGGCGATTATGACAACCCACGTTTCATTGAAGCCGTTAACCGCGCTGAAGAGGCGATTAAAAAAAGTAATAAATTTCTGGGAGGTTTGCCCCGACCTAACGATTCTCCCAAACAAATGCTCGGTAGAGGTTACGATTTTGTTATTTCAGCATCAGATGTTTTGATGATCAGGGATGCAGCATTGGGGGATTTAAAAGTTAACAGAACATAAGTAATGACACTATCAAGACGAGATATAAGAACCGCTATAAAAGAAAACCTCATATTTTTAAAATACGGAGTGTTCAATGGCAGCGAATGAATCGAATCGTACAGTTGGCATTATTGGTCTTGGGTCGATGGGTATGGGCTCAGCATTGGCTATGGTGGACGCAGGCTTAAACGTCGTCGGTTTTGATGTAAATAGTGATGCCTGTAGATCTTTTGCAGATGGGGGAGGTACCGTTGCCGAGAGTCCTGCCGCGGTAGGTAAACTCGCTGATATTGTCCTTATTGTCGTTGTTAACGCTGATCAGGTCGATAGTGTTTTATTTGGTAACGACGGGGTTGTTGGCAGCATGCCTGATGGGGGGCTTATTATTCAATGTGCGACTGTGGCCCCAAGTTTTGCCCGTGAGCTTGAGTCCCGCTTGAATGAAAGAGGATTGAAACTGATTGATGCACCAATCAGCGGAGGGTCCGTAAAAGCAAGACAGGGGAAATTGTCCGTTATGGCCTCGGGCTGTCCAGCATATTTTGATTTGGCCGATCACGTCATGAACGCTATAGCAGAAAAGGTTTATCGCCTCGGAGATGAGGCAGGGGCGGGTTCAAGTGTAAAACTTGTTAACCAGCATCTGGCAGGTGTGCATATCGCTGCCGCAGCTGAAGCCATGGCTCTAGGGATCAGTATGGGGCTTAATCCCGATACTCTTTACGAAGTCATTACCAATAGCGCTGGCAATTCATGGATGTTTGAGAATCGTGTTCCTCATATTTTAGCTGGCGATTACACTCCCCATAGTGCTGTAAATATTTTTGTCAAAGACCTCGGTATTGTTCACTCAACCGGCAGAGAACTCACTTTGCCACTTCCTATCGCTAGTACTGCTTTACAACAATTTACCGCAGCAAGTGCAGCTGGTCACGGTCGGGAAGATGATTCCGCAGTCATTAAAGTGTATGAACATTTAAGTGGGCTGGAGTTGCCAAAAAAATAAACTGCATAGTTTCCATCTAGAAACTCTAAATTGCAACTGTCAAGTTTTCAGATTGGAAACTAACGATTTTTCGTGGTGGCAAGAAAATCAAGGGCTTGCACTTAAGTCGTAGTACTTTACGTCGCACAAGCAAGCCCGCAGATTAGCACAGCCACGGCGGAAGAGGGCCGTTTCCGGATGAAAACTGCTTAGTTCTGATAAGAGTGATAAAGACCATAAGGAGATTGAAGTGAGCTCAAAGACGATATTAAAAGCAGATATCTTCGACTCATTGCCTCCCGTCGTTGAGAATCGTACGCGATTTCAGGCAATTAAAAGTGCCATAACCCAATCTGGCCGTAAGGTTGTCGTGCTTGATGATGATCCAACCGGATCGCAAACCGTTCATGATATAAATGTTTTAACAACCTGGGATGTTAACGATTTAGAGACCGCATTAAAAGCAGATGAAGACGTATTTTATCTTCTTACCAATACCCGTAGTTTAAACGCTGATGGTGCCAGTGCCATCAATGTGGAGATTGCTCAAAATCTGTGTAAAGCGTCTCAAAACTGCGGTATTGGCTTTGATATTATCAGTCGTAGTGATTCAACGTTAAGAGGCCATTACCCGCTTGAACTCGATGTTATTGGCAACATATTGGAACACCAGGTCGGGATAGAGTCTGATGGCCATATTCTCATTCCCGCCTTTTTTGAAGGTGGCCGCTACACAATTAATAATATTCATTATGTTCAGGAGGGGGATATTCTTACTCCTGCAGATCAAACCGAATTTGCCAATGATGCAGTTTTTGGCTACACCAGTTCCTTCATGCCGAAATATATTGAAGAAAAAACAACCGGTTCGGTGGCTGCAGACGATGTTATTTGTCTGCAGATTGACGATTTACGTACCTATGGTGACGAGCATGTCGCTGAAATTTTGCTAACAGCTCCAAAAGGTAGTCGTATCGTTGTTAATGCTGCAGATTATAGTGATCTTGAGATCTTTGTGCTGGGGTTATTGAAAGCCGAAGCAGCCGGCAAACATTACCTTATCCGCTCAAGTGCTTCTTTTGTTAGGATTCGTGGCGCGATAGCGGCCAAGAAATATCTTACCGGGGCAGAAGTTACTCCAGAGAATAGTAACAATGCTGGTGGTTTAATTGTTGTTGGATCATATGTTGGAAAGACAACCTCACAGGTTGAAAAAGCAAAAGAGGTTAATAATCTTACCGTTTTAGAAGTCAATGTTAATCAATTACTTGAACCTTCTGAGCGACAAAATGAAATAGAGCATGTTAAGGCCACTATAGAAAAAAGCATTCAAGCGGGTCATAACATTATGATCTATACCAGTCGTACTTTAATTAAGCAATCTGGTGCTCTTACAAATCTTGATGTTGGCTCGAGTATTTCTTCAGCTTTAGTTGAAATTGTTGGCGAATTGACAGTTCCGCCTCGTTTCCTCATTGCCAAAGGCGGAATAACCTCTAGCGACCTGGCGACAAAAGCCTTGAAAGTTAAATCTGCCTTAGTTATCGGTCAAGTTTCACCAGGTATTTCAGCGTGGAGACTCAAAGATGAAACCCGTTTTCCTGGTATGCCTTACATCGTTTTCCCGGGTAATGTCGGCAGCGCGGAAACATTGGGCGATGTCATTCGGCTACTGAACGGTGAGATTAAACGACTTGGCTGAGCCTGTCGTGGAAATAGAAAAGGCATTCCTTCATAAACAAGGAATGCCTTTTCTATAAAAATAGATTCTCTATCAATCACTAACGCTAACAATCATATCTCGCTGAAGATAGATGTTTTTATCTGCACTGGAGAAATAGAGAAACATTTTTTCCTGGTTCAAAAAATCCTTAATTCTTTTTTGCCCTGTCGGTAGATTCACGAAAACATTTATATTCTCAAATTTAGTGTGCACGGTCTCCACTGTGACGATATAGTGCTCTCCTAATTTAAGAAGATCGTTCTCTTCATTTTCTGAGGCGCATGTCAAAGCGACAATATGCTTAAGATTGATGAGATCGGTTCTATCATGACTGCGTAATGGTATGAAGGTGTCTTCGCCATTTAAAATTTCTTCAATTTTCTGCGGTTCGTACGATTTAGAACTATGCAACTGCAGAAAAATCTCCCCAGTTAATCGACTACCGTTAAACAACACAATTTCTACATTCTTGGTATTAACAGATACTCGATGATCCTCCATACTAGGCTCCTTGTTCACTGGTTGAGAAGAGGTTTTTGTTAACGGCAAAACGTGAAGCTTCTTCTACAGAAATTCGCTTTTCTTTAACTAATTCCTGCAATGCCTGATCCATCAACTGCATTCCCTCGCGCCGACCGGTTTGTATTATTGATGGCAACTGGAAGGTTTTTCCTTCACGGATCAGATTGGCAGAGGCTGCATTAACTTTTAATATTTCCAGAGCTGCGCAACGCTTACCATCGATGGTTCGACACAGCTGTTGCGCAACGACCCCGCGCAGGGATTCGGAAAGCATGGTACGAATCTGCTCTTGCTGAGTGGTTGGAAAGACGTTGACGAGACGATCGACAGTCTTGGCTGCACTACTGGTATGGAGTGTGCCAAAAACCAGGTGTCCAGTTTCTGCTGCAGTAATAGCCAGCTCAATGGTTTCCAGATCACGCATTTCTCCAACCAGAATAATATCCGGATCTTCACGCAGGGCAGCTTTAAGAGCCGATGCAAAACTATTGGTATGGACACCGACTTCACGTTGATTTATCAGGCTGCTTTGAGGCTGATGAACAAATTCAATTGGGTCTTCAACGGTCAATATATGCTCACTGCGGGTTTTGTTAATATGATCAATCATTGCCGCAAGTGTGGTAGATTTTCCACTGCCGGTTGGACCGGTCACAAGAATAAGCCCTTTTTTATATTCAGTCAGATTTAAAACAGCCTCTGGTAATCCCAGCTGTTCTACGGTCAGTATTGTTGCTGGAATAATTCTGAAAACAGCACTGATACCTAACCGTCCCATAAAAATGTTAGCTCGGAACCGGGCTTTTAGCTGAGGAACCTCATAAGCGAAATCAAGATCATGTCGCTCTTCAAACTCTTCTTTTTGAGGGTCAGTCATAATTTCGTAGAGTAATGCGCGATATTGTGCATTATTTAGCACTTGTTCAACAGCTGGTTGAAGCTCACCAGAAACGCGGATAAGAGGGGCGTTATCAGGAGATAGATGCAAATCGGAACCACCTTTTTGTTGTAAAATCTGGAACAATTTGTCTATTTTTGCCATTTTTAGCCTCACTTTAACGTCGGATTAATTCATTTATAGTAACATATCATCCGCAACGGTTTTTAGGAAACACTAATGTGGAGATTTAATTTATTTCTTTTTAGGAAGAGTAATGATTTTAACTAACTGTAAGTTTCTACTTATATTCTTTTTTACTCTGGCTCTAATCCTGCCTGAAGTAAGCCAATGCAAAGGTCTTAATATCGAAGAAAAAATAGGACAAATGTTGATTATTGGCTTTAGAGGTCATTCCCTGGATGTAGTTCCTGATTTAAAAGATGATCTCACCAAAAATCGAGTCGGCGGAGTAATTTTATTTGATTATGATATGCTCTCTAAACGCAGAGGACGAAATATTGTTAACCCTCAACAACTAAACGCTCTCATCTCACAATTAAAAGATGTTTCGAAAATCCCTCTTTTTATCATGATTGATCAGGAAGGCGGGCAGGTTGCAAGACTGAACGAGCATAATGGGTTTGAACGGGGATTGAGTGCCGCGACTATTGGGAAAAGTGAGAACAGGTTAAAAACTTCGCTAAGTATAACGAAAATAGCAGAACAACTTTATCAAAGTGGGATCAATGTAAATCTTGCCCCTGTGGTTGATTTATGTGTCAACCCTGATAATCCTGTCATCAATAAACTAGAACGCTGCTATTCAAAAGATCCCGAACAAACAACGCAAATGGCTTCAATATTTATTGATGCCCACAAAAATAAAAACATATTAACTGTATTAAAACATTTCCCCGGACATGGCAGTTCTGATGGGGATACTCATGAAGGTTATGTCGATATTTCCAGTAATTGGTCTGCTGTGGAATTGGTCCCATTTCAGAAGCTTATCAATATGAATAAAGCAGATATGATCATGGTTGCTCATGTATTTAATAGCCAAATTGACCCGATATTTCCGGCATCCTTATCAATCGATACAATTACCAACCTATTAATACATAAAATGGGATATCAGGGACTTATTATCTCTGACGATCTTCAAATGGCTGCACTGACAGATCACTTTTCAGAAAAAGATATTTTATACCGTGCAATTATGGCCGGCAACGATCTGTTAATTTATGGTAATAACCTTGAATATAAAAGCGATCTACTTAATAGAAAGATTAAACTGATAAAAGAATTAATTCATGAAGGGAAAATTAGCGAGGCGAGGATAGATGCCTCTTGGAAAAAGATCAGGCAGGTAAAGAACAACTTACATTAAAAAGGGCTCCAAAAAAGCGGAGGGGGGAGCTTCCTTGGAACCCAGACTGAGGTAATAAAATAATCACCTCAAGTTCAGTCATACTAGTAAACACGAGTAAATTTGTCAATTTTATTAAGGGGAAATCAATTTTTTATTCTACCCTTTTAGGTGAAAAGATATTTATATTCATCAATATTTAGCATTCTTTCTCTGGTATTTAATAATGACTAGCCCATTATTTTTAACTTCATTCTGTTTAACCCTTGTTTTTATAATGGTTTTAGCATGGGGTAAGGGAAGTAAAGCACGAAGCAGCCACGATTTTTCATTAGGGGGGAGACGCTCCGGACCATGGAATGTCTTTGGAGCTATCACTGGTACTCTTGTGGGTGGAGCTTCTACAATTGGTACCGCCCAATTGGCGTTTATATGGGGATTGTCCGCATGGTGGTTCACCTTGGGAGCTGGAATAGCATGTTTAGTCCTCGGAATTTTTTTAGCCCCTCAGTTACGCAATAGTCAGGTTGAAACCATTCCTGAGTTTATTAGCCGCTATCACGGAAATAGGGCAAGAGTGTGGGCCAGTCTATTTTCTGCTATCGGTATGTTTATTCAGATCATTGCTCAATTGCTCGCCTGTGGAGCAATTCTTGCCGTGTTATTTCAGATGTCATTGGTCTGGAGTGCAACAATTTCCTCACTACTTGTTTTAGCATTTACTCTAGGCGGCGGGATGAAATCTGCGGGTCTTACAGGTATCGTTAAAATGATCCTTATTTATTTGACTATGTTAGTAGGAGGTGGCATAGCGCTTTACCACGCCGGTGGAGTTCAGACGCTACTAACATCCTTTCCAAAATTTCCGTGGTTTAGTTTGTTTGGGTATGGCGTTACAGAGGGCCTATCAGATCTACTGTCAATGATTGTAGGTGTTATTTCTACGCAAACCTACCTACAAGCTATTTTTTCTGCCCAGAATGGCAAAATTGCGCGTAATGGAGCTTTGTTAAGTGCTTTTTTTATCCCGCCACTGGGATTAATGGGAATTTTGATAGGCCTATTTATGAAACAATCAGCACCTAACCTGCAAAGTGCCTTGGCGCTACCAACCTTTTTAATGAACTATACCCCCGAATTTTTTTCAGGTATTGCTTTTGCTACTCTTCTCATCGCAGCAGTAGGAACTGCTTCAGGGTTGGCTCTAGGGGTATCAACGACTCTTAAAGTAGATGTTTTAGGATGTCTATTCAGAAATGAAAAGGTGAGCCTGCTACGTTACCGTTTGTTGACAGTCGCCATTGTCTGTGGTGCTTTTATTTTATTACTGTTTAATCTTGGTTCAGCAATTATGGACTGGAGTTTCTTATCCATGGGGCTGCGTGGAGCAACTCTATTTTTCCCTATTGTATTTGCAGTTTTTTTCTCTCACCACAATTTAAAAAAGGCTGGGGCACTATCCATCTATATAGCACCAATGTGTGTTATCGTTTTTGGCATAATGAAATTCCAGCTGGTACAGCCATTGTACCTGGGGCTGGTAATTTCTCTATTAATTTTTCTGGTCAGCTTACTACAAAGTAAAAAGAAACTTTAGCAAACAACTCATTTGCGTTATCAGCAACTTTCTACTTCGATTTTTTCTAAAAGCTCTAACGCTTCTTCATCTTCCATTTCTTCGATATAATCACGCAATACATTAATGTAGCTATGAATCAAGAAAAGGTAGTCCTTACCTGATTTGCCTGATTCTGAATCAGCCAGCATAATTTTAAATTTTTCCCAAAAAGCATTGGTTTTTTCAGGATCATCAATGTGCACTCGCAGCATTCTGATGAATTCTTTAGTGTTTTCTTCTTCTTCAATACCTTTAAAAGAAACATAACGATCAACTTTAGTTTGTGTTTGTGCCATTTTCCTGCGCTCCTTATCTATTATGATTTAGGTTATAAATACCCTAAGAAAAAATTTAAATCTGTCAGGTAGACGACATTTTGTAAAATTTTATGGAATTTCTGGTGATACCTGGGTCAAGACTTCTGGCTTAATGATAAGCAATGTTTGGCGATCGATTTTTTTTATCGCCTGACATTTAATCAATTCGTTTACCAACGTTGATACCGTTTGACGACTGGTTCCAATAAGTAAGGCAATATCTTCAGTGGATAATTGTAACCTTAATACGATGCCATCATCGGTATTATTGCCACGATCTTCTATGGCATTGGTAAGAAAGTCATAAAACCTTTGACGTACATCTTTAAAAGCCAGTCCTTCAATTATATTGATGGAGTTTTTCAGCAGAATGCCAAGGACTTTTATCACTGTAATTGAAATATCTGGCTGTTGTATAAGTTTTTGCTGAAATACCTTGGTATCGGCAGTCATAATGACAGAATCGTCCATTGCTTCTGCATAAGTTTTGACATGAGTGCTGAAAATATCACCAGCTTCTAGTAGGGCAAGGGTAAATTCACGATCTTCACACGACAGGTAAACACGCAATCGACCTGACTTAACGACAAAAATACGGTCTCCATCACTGTAAGGTGTGCTTATAATTTCTTTCTTGTGATAAACACGTTCACTAAAACCGGTTAGTAGAGAACCTCCATTTGATACGGTTAGTAATTTAAGTACGTCAATATTTGAAAGTTTCATTTTTGCAGGCATAAGCGTATCTTCTATATATAAGTGTAGATATCATTAATCAGGGCATAAAAGCATTTGTCACAAGCAAGTCTTGCGCCTAAAAATCACGACAGTCATAATTTAGATGATATATCTTTCTGTCTAGTTCAAATATCAAATATCGCATCACGCAATTATTTATAAAAAGGATAACGATTAAAATAAGCTTATGTCGTTTCAGTCAGTTTTGAATATGCTATTTAATGTCATCATTGAGCATGTTGAAAAATGTTTTTTAGTTTTAGCTTTACCAGAGGAACAACATAATATTTTTCAATATCGTGCTCATCAGGAGATGGAGAATGAACAGGTTAACACCACAGCAATGCGCCAGACTTATTGAGACAAAACATTCAATTGTCGTCCTTTCAGGCGCCGGTATCTCAACTGCGGCAGGAATCCCTGATTTCCGGGGTCCAAAAGGACTCTACGCAACTCGCCAACATGATCCCCAGAAAGTATTTGACATTGATTGGTTCTATTCTGAACCTCACCACTTTTACCATTTTACTGAAGACTTTATTGCCTCAATAAACAGCATTAAACCAACTTTTACTCATAATTTTTTAGCAAAACTTGAAAAACAAGGTTTATTGAATTGTGTCATCACCCAGAATATTGACCTTCTGCATTATCAGGCAGGAAATAAACAGGTGATAGATCTCCATGGATCTTACAATAGTGCTCATTGTACCGGTTGTGAAACTTACTACTGTGATTTGTCTTATGATTGGTGGAAAAAAGTAATGAAGGCAAGCCATAGCGCGCCAGTTGCACGCTGTGAAAAATGTAAAGGGGTCTTGAAGCCAGATATTGTATTTTTTGGCGAGATGGTTCATCAGTTTTCAGCTGCCGAAGCCGCGGTAAAGCATTGCGATATGTTGTTAGTTCTGGGGTCGTCAATGCAAGTCGCACCAGCATCCCAATTACCGTTATTAACTCATCAGGAAACAGTCATCGTAAATAAAGGTGAAGTCATGCTGGAAACAGCTGATCATCGTTATTTTGTCGATGAAGATCTTGATGCGTACTTTCGAGAAGTGGATTCGTTTTTGTATTAGCCTAAACAGTGAAAGGCCCGCCAATTGTTGAGCGGGCCTTCATTCTTTGAACATGAAATAATCCTTATTCACAGGATAATCCGGTAGCGGTTTGCTACCGAATGGGGTGGAACGCTATGAAGAACTGCTATTTCGTCCTCTGCGATAGGCATTCCTCCTTTCTTTGTTACCTACATTATAACTCATGCTACCTATTTTAAAAGTACTGGAAGCCATATTTTTTTCAGCAGGCAGAATTTTATTTTTTTCGAACCCGCCCATTGCACTTTACGCAAGTACTCAGGCAGAATGACGATACGTAATGAGTCAAGCGCTTTGCTGATTATTGAATTGTAAATCAACATAATATAGGCTATCACAACACCTGTCATTTTTACGGTACGTCGCCATTCGGCAATATAAGCAACTCTTAAATATACCAGGCATGTTATTTATGGATACCCTTGTTATCCCGGCTATTGTTTTAATCATTGGACTAATCATTCTTATCTGGAGTGCAGATAAATTTGTTGAAGGAGCTGCAGCAACAGCTCATCATGCTGGAATGCCATCATTACTGATCGGTATGGTTGTTATTGGCTTTGGTACCTCCGCTCCAGAAATGGTCGTTTCCGCAATATCCGCTTTGCAGGGGAACCCAGGGCTGGCTCTCGGCAACGCTTATGGTTCTAACATTTCTAATATTGCCTTAATCCTCGGCATCACGGCTTTAATCAGTCCAATTACGGTCAAATCAGGCATTCTTCGTAAAGAGTTGCCAATTCTTCTTATTGTGACGGGTTTGAGCATTGGTCAGTTATTTGATCTATATCTTAGTCGGTATGATGCCGTTACACTGTTAATCGTGTTCGCCATAATTATGGGGTGGTGGATTTTTATTGGGCTGAAAGCTCGTAATGATAGCCTTGAAGTTGATCTCGACGTTAAACTTGAGATGGAGGTTGTACCCCTTAAAAAAGCCTTGATCTGGCTTGTGACGGGTATGCTTCTTCTCGTTATAAGCTCACGTGCCCTGGTGTGGGCTGCAGTTGAAATTGCGCGGGCCTATGGTGTGAGTGATCTTATTATCGGGTTAACCATTGTAGCAATAGGAACCTCACTACCTGAATTGGCATCAGCAATTGCTGCAACTAAAAAAGGGGAGCATGATCTCGCGCTGGGCAATGTTTTAGGTTCCAACCTATTTAATACGCTAACTGTTGTTGGTATTGCCGGTATTATACAACCTCTCAAGGTGGATCCTGAAGTTCTTTACCGTGACAGCAGCGTTATGGGTCTGCTTACCGTTGGGCTTTTTATTGCCTGCCTTGGTTTACGTAATCATCGAACAATATCCCGGGTCGAAGGTGCTGCCCTTGTTCTTGTCTATTTCTGCTACTCTGGTTATCTGATCGCCAAAGTCATCGGCGCTGTCTAAAAAAACCGGATAGGTCATCTTGACTTTTAAATTCTTATGAACGATATTCTATTAAATGAGGAGTTGATAGAATGATCGACGAAATAGACCACAAAATACTGACTATTCTTCAGGAAAAAGCACGAATCCCTAATGCTGAAGTTGCTCGTCAAGTTGGAATGGCTCCATCAGCTGTGCTGGAGCGCATTCGAAAACTGGAAGAACGTCAGATCATTGAAGGTTATGAAGTCAGATTAAATCCTGAATCTTTCAGGCAAGGCTTAACCGCCTTTGTTGAAATTTTCGGAACCTTTTCTGACTTTAATTCCATAGTTGCACAATTGACGTCCATTCAGCATGTTCAGGATATTTATCAGGTCACTGGTGACGGTGGCCTTTTAATAAAATTGCGTATTTCGGATAATCATGAATTAGGTCATATTATCAGTAATCAGATAAATCGACTACCTGGCGTCAGCGGTAGTAGAACACAAATTGTTTTAAACACATTTAAAGAATCCAGAAAACTCAATTTAGCAAAAATCAATAACTAGGAGTTAATAGCTATGCCAATGTCACAAGATTTTAAAGATCGCTTATTTCCAATTGCCAATGAACTGGCAGAACATTACGGTACCCCGTTTCATATTTACGATGAAGTTGGTATCCGTAAAACCGGCGAAGACCTGAAAAAAGCTTTTTCCGGAATTGATGGATTCCGTGAATACTATGCTGTGAAAGCACTGCCTAATCCAAAGATTCTGGATTTAATGCAGGATATGGGTTTTGGCTACGATTGTAGCTCTATCGCCGAACTGGTTTTAAGCCGCCAGGCAGGTGGCAAAGGCGAAGACATTATGTTTACGTCAAACAACACAACTCAAGAAGAGTTTAATGCTGCCGCAGCAGAAGGGGGATGTGTATTAAACCTTGATGATATCTCTCTCATTGAAAAAGTACCTGAGTTTCCTGAATTGATTTGTTTCCGCTATAACCCTGGTCCAAGACGTACCGGCAATATTATCATCGGTAATCCCGTTGAGGCTAAATATGGTGTCAGTCATGACCAGGTCGTTGAAGCTTACCGTCTTGCTCAGGCCAAAGGAGCAAAGCGATTTGGCCTGCATACCATGGTTGCTTCCAATGAACTCGACTATACATATATGGTGGAAACTGCGCGTATGGTCTTATCTCTGATTGAGACTATTGGCAGTGAACTTGGCATTCAATTTGAATTTGTTAATATCGGCGGTGGTTTTGGAATTCCATATGAACCAAGTCAGGAAGGACTTAATATTCCTCAAATGGCTAAAGAAATTACTGCATTGTTTGATGAATTTAAGAATAAGCACGGCTATGCACCACGTATGTACATGGAAAGTGGCCGTTACATGACCGGTCCACATGGTTGTCTTGTCACCACCGCGATTAACCATAAAAATATTTACCGTGATTATGTCGGTGTCGATGCATGCATGTCGTCATTAATGCGGCCTGCCTTGTATGGTTCTTATCATCATATTGACGTTGTCGGGAAAGAGAACGAACCTAAAGACAAGGTCTATGATGTATCCGGTTCTTTGTGTGAAAACAATGACAAATTCGCTATCCAGCGCGAGCTTCCGGAAATTACCGACGGAGATGTCCTTGTTATTCATGATACCGGTGCTCACGGTCATGCTATGGGTTTCCAATATAATGCGCGTTTACGTCCCAAAGAGTTACTGCTTAAAGCTGATGGTTCTGTAGAACTGATCAGAAGGGAAGAAGTTCTCGCAGATTATTTTGCAACTTTAAGTTTTGATGCAGACACATTTACACCAGGTCAGGGTTAATATTGCAATCCTCAACCCCAATCGCACCTGATGCTATCTCCCCGCCATTAACAGTTGAAACTCTAGTTAATGGCGGGAATGGCCTTATTCGCTACAATGGTCAGGTGATTTTTGTACCTGGCGTAGCAGCAGGGGATGTTATTCGTTTTCAGATTGTCCGCGCTAAAAAGAGGTACGCAGAAGCTAAACTGGTAGAAATCGTAACACCATCAACAGATCGTTGCCGACCTCAATGTCCGGTTGCTCATAAATGTGGAGGGTGTCAGTGGCAACACCTTCCATACCGTATCCAGCTTATCTGGAAAGAAAAACTCTTTCGTGAATCATTAACTCATAAAGCTAAAGTTGCCGACGAGTTGATAAAAAATATTATTGCATCTCCACACCAATTGGGCTATCGCAGTCGCGTTCAGATCAAATGCCGAAAAGTTGGTAAGAACTTCTTAACTGGCTTTTATCAACCTAAATCCAAAATAATTGTTGATATAGAGTCATGCCCACTCATGCCGGAAGCTTTAAATCAGTTGTGGGGAAAAGCTCGTCAGATTTTGGCTACATCACATCTTTGCGCTCATATTTCACAACTCGATTTAGCCATTGATAGCCATAACAAATGCGCTATAACGGTTCATTATAACGGCGGCGAACAAAAAAAACTGGCAAGTCTGTTATTGTCGATCGATGACTGCAGTGACCTTTTCCTGAAGATAAATAACAGACAGCGTCTTATGCAGATACGCGGTGATGGTCTTCTGACGATATCCGTCGACAATCCTGAACTGAATTTATCTTATGAGACAGGAAGCTTTGCCCAGATAAATTTACCTCAAAATAATCAAATGATTTCTGAAGTTATCGGCCTGATTCCATGGCAGGGAACAGAAGTTGTTCTAGATCTGTATTGTGGAATGGGTAATTTCAGCCTTCCGATCGCACGGCGGGTCAAACAAGTTATTGGTGTTGAAGCTTCTTCTTCATCAATAAAAATGGCAAAGCAAAATGCTTATAATGAAAATTTTTCTAATACCACATTTTTATGCGCGGATTCAGAAGAAATTATAGATGACCTCGTCGCAGAATATCAACCTGATGTTCTTGTTCTTGATCCACCACGCTCTGGCGCTTACGACATTGTAAAGAAAATTGCCAAATCGCATATAAATCATATAATATATGTGTCTTGTGACCCTCAAACGCTAGCCAGAGACATGGGTTTTTTAGTTAACCATGGGTATCACCTGAAAGAAAGCTGTCCTATTGATATGTTTCCGCAAACATATCACTGTGAAAGCATAAGCTATTTCGGTAAAAACGAATAATGAGTGCACAATTATTGATCACGTTAGGACCACATTGATCATTTATTTTGCACTACAATGTCTATTGATGATGTAGAGAGATGAAAATCTTTTTTTACTCTTTCTATGTTATTGAATTTTAGTACTAATTATTTTCTTAGTAGTAAGCTAATTGCTGGCAGGATAATTGCTTTATTTTCGTCCTGTTTAACCTGTAATCATGAGTATAAATATTGAAGGAGGCAATCCTATGCGCAAGGTTGAAGCGATAATCAAGCCTTTCAAGCTGGATGAAGTTAAAGAAGCTCTTAATGAAATCGGTATTCAAGGTATTACCGTGAGTGAAGTTAAGGGTTTCGGACGTCAGAAAGGTCATACCGAACTCTATCGCGGTGCTGAATATGTGGTCGACTTTATTCCTAAAATTAAAATGGAAATCATCGTTTCAGATGACCTCGTAGCACAGGTTGTTGATACTATCGCCGAAGCTGCCAAGACTGGCCGTATCGGTGACGGTAAAATTTTCGTAACAGCAGTCGAGGATGTCGTCCGAATCCGTACCGGAGAGCGTGGCGAAGACGCCTTGTAAATCGCAATCAATTCTTCTATATGAAGAATAATTCCCTGTGGAAATCATCAATCAAAAGGAGAAATCAACGATGACCCCAAGTGAAGTAGTTAAGTTTGCAGAAGAAAATGATGTTCAGTTTGTTGACTACAAGTTTCTCGACTTTGTCGGTATCTGGCAGCATTTTACTACCCCTATTAGCGAATTCAGCGCTGATATCTTTGAAGAAGGTTTAGGTTTTGACGGTTCTTCAATCCGTGGTTGGCAGCCAATCCACAACTCAGATATGCTGATCATGCCTAATGCTGATACTGCTAAAATTGATCCATTCCCAGAGATGACTACTCTGAGCCTGATTTGTAACATCGTTGATCCTATCACTCGTGAAGGTTACAGCCGTGACCCACGTTTTATCGCCCAAAAAGCTGAAGCTTACTTGAAATCAAGTGGTATCGGTGACACCGCTTTCTTCGGACCAGAGCCAGAGTGTTTCGTCTTTGATGATGTTCGTTTCGCTTCAGGTCAAAATGAGTCTTTCTATAGCATCGATTCTGTTGAAGGTATCTGGAATACTGGTCGCGAAGAATTCCCTAACCTTGGTTACAAGCCTCGTAACAAAGAGGGTTACTTCCCTTGCGCTCCTACCGATAGCATGATCGACCTGCGTAACGAAATGATGATGGTTCTGCAACAGTGTGGCCTGACCATCGAATGTGGTCACCACGAAGTTGCTACCGGTGGTCAGTGCGAAATCGATATGCGTTTCGATTCTCTTCTGAGCATGGGTGACAACTTGCAGTGGTTTAAATACATCATCAAAAACGTCGCATTCCGCAACGGTAAAACTGTTACCTTCATGCCTAAACCTATCTACGGTGATAACGGTTCCGGTATGCACTGCCACCAGTCAATCTGGAAAGACGGCAAAAACCTTTTCGCTGGTGACGGCTACGGCGGCCTGTCCAAAATGGCTATGTACTACATTGGTGGTATCATGAAGCACGCTAAAGCTCTTTGTGCTTTCACCAACCCAACCACCAACTCATACAAGCGTCTGGTTCCTGGTTTCGAAGCTCCAGTGAACCTTGCTTACTCTAACCGTAACCGTTCCGCTTCTTTGCGTATCCCTGTTACAAGCAATGAAAAAGCTAAGCGTGTTGAGTACCGTACTCCTGATGCATCTGCGAATGGTTACCTCGCTTTTGCTGCTCAGCTTATGGCAGGCCTTGACGGTATCATCAATAAAATTGATCCAGGTCAACCTCTGGACAAAGACATCTACGGCTTGTCTCCTGAAGAACTCAAAGACATCCCAACAGTTGCATCCTCTCTTGAAGATGCTCTTGATAACCTTGAGAAAGACCATGAGTTCCTTCTTAAAGGTGATGTCTTCACCAAAGACGTTATCGATATGTGGATCAGCTACAAGAAAGAAGCTGAAGTCGATCCAGTTCGTATGCGTCCTGTTCCAGAAGAATTCGCTCTGTACTTCGATTGCTAATTTCGAAGCTACATTCGTTTTCAACAAAAAAGCCCCAGGTTTTCCTGGGGCTTTTTTGTTGCTTATTCGTATGATAAGATTTCGTTAGTCATGATTGTACTCTCATCAATAGAGCAAATAAAAAAGCCTTCCTGATCATAAATCGGAAGGCTTTTTGTTTGCAGATGAACTATTAACGACTAAGCAACTGTTTCTTCATCCTTAATAATGTGAACATCTCTTTGAGGAAACGGAATCGAAATACCTTCTTCATCAAAGCGTATCTTAATATTTTCCTGTAAAGCAAACAGGGTAGGCCAGTAATCGCCACTATTGACCCATGGTCGGACAGCGAAATTAACACTACTATCGCCAAGTTCTAAGACACCAATAGTGACAGCAGGATCTTTAAGAACACGTGATTCTTCAGAAATGACTTGTTCAAGAACAGCACGAACCTTTTTTAGATCATCATCGTAACCAACGCCAATAACTAAATCAATTCTACGTGTTGGCTTAGCTGAATAGTTAACGATTGTTCCACCGACGATTGTTCCATTGGGAACAATAATCTCCTTATTGTCCCCAGAGCGCATTTTAGTACTGAAAATTTGAATTTCTTCGACGATTCCGGAGACACCACCTGCTTCAACAAAATCTCCAGCTTTGAAGGGACGGAAAAGGATTAACATAACACCAGAAGCAAAATTCCCTAGGGTACCTTGCAGAGACAAGCCAATAGCAAGACCTGCGGCAGCAATTATAGCAGCGAAAGAGGTTGTCTCAATTCCTAATTTACCTAAAGCCGCTAACACAACAAAGGTCATTAAGCCCATATAGGTCAGGCTTCTGGTAAATTTAACCAAGGTTTCATCGACCTTGCTTTTAGTCATTACTTTAGCCACAGTATTCGAAATGATACCCGCAACTATACGACCAATGACTAAAACAATAATGGCCCAGACTAATGGCAAACCATAAGCCTGAGCCAATTCAACCATTTTTTCTGTACTTAGGTACTCCATGTGTTCCTCCCTCATCCTTAGAAAATGTTTTATTTCAAACGGTAAAAGAATTTCTAATTAAAGAGATTATCATGACCTAACTCAGAACTCTAGTCGCCTATAGTGAATTTTCTGCGACAAAATCTTTAATTTGATCAGCATCCGCTTTCAACGTCGAAACACGCTTTTCTCTTTCTTTTAAATCCGCGAATGCTGAAGGCAATTCTGGACTGATATTAAGTGCCGTCTCAACAGTATCGCCGAATTTTGCGGGGTGGGCAGTTGCAAGACAAACAAGAGGAATACCTGCGGTGGAAACTTTCTTACCAACTGCAACACCCACGGCAGTATGAGGGTCGAGGACATAACCTGATTTTTTGTAAAAGGCTGTAATAGTGTCAATGGTTTGCTGGTCATCTATGTAAGCAGTGGAAAAATCTTGTCCAACTTGAGCCATTTGGTCTTCATTGAATTGCAGGCTACCTGAGCTCTTAAAGCTTTCCATAGCTTGTTTCACCAAATCAGCATTGCAATTGTTTAGATAATACAAGTAGCGTTCAAAGTTGCTGGCGACCTGAATATCCATAGAAGGTGATAATGAATGATGAACTTGAGCGGTAGAGTAATCACCGTTGGCGACAAAACGACTTAATATATTGTTGGCATTCGTTGCAAGGATGAGGCGGTTGACAGGAACCCCCATTTGCTTAGCAACATAACCAGCAAAGATATCTCCAAAATTACCAGTAGGAACAGAAAATTCAACCTTTTGAGCGCCAGTCTGCTCTTTGATTCTGAACCAGGCGTAAAAATAATAAACAACCTGAGCTAAAACGCGGGCCCAGTTGATAGAGTTCACTGCCCCCAGGCTATGTTTTTCCTTGAATTCCAGATCCCCGAAAATATCTTTTACGATCGCTTGAGCATCATCAAAAGTGCCTTCGATGGCAACATTATACACGTTCTCATCAAGCACTGTGGTCATTTGCAATTCTTGAACGGGGGAAACTTTACCCTTAGGATGAAGAATAAATATTTTAATATTTTCTTTACCCCGAACACCATAAATCGCAGCACTTCCCGTATCTCCACTTGTTGCCCCGATAATATTCATATGCTGTCCTGACTTCGTCAGAGCATATTCAAAAAGATTACCCAAAAATTGCAGAGCAACGTCTTTAAATGCCAAAGTAGGGCCGTGGAAAAGTTCCAGAATATAAATGTCATCTTGTTTAACAACAGGGGTTATATCTGAATGATTAAACGTCTGATAAGAGCGATTAATAATATCTTTAAGGTCTTGTGGAGGAATGTCTGTGGCAAATTTTGAAATAACTTTAAAGGCTAATTCAGGGTAGGGCAGTGATTCCCATTCGGCCATTTCACCTTCACTGACAGCGGGAATGCTCTCTGGTAAAAGTAAGCCACCATCATCGGCTAATCCCATCATAATAGCTTGGGTGAAACTAAGCCCCTTAACCTGCCCACGCGTACTGCAATATTTCATTGTATCTCTCTTTTCTTAGTATTTTGATGATTTAAATTCTTTTTGGCGTTTGAATTTAAATGGTCTTATTGAGTTAATAAAAATGCCCGGATAATGTAGCAAGAAAGAACCATAAAGTGAAGTTTCATAAAAAACGGGAGCGTAAAAAATACGCTCCCGCTAATCATTCATATTGCCGTATTGCAATGCCCTCTATATGGCTACTTCTGAGGATGTTCCTGCGCATCAACAACAGCCACAGCGGCCATATTTATAATATCGACAACATCATCACCACGCTGAAGAACATGGACAGGATGCTCCATACCCATTAAAATAGGGCCAACAGCTTCAGCACCGCCAAGCTTACTCAATAATTTATAACTGATGTTGCCAGACTGAAGGTCTGGGAAAATAAAGACATTAGCGTCCCCTTTAAGATCGGAAAATGGATATTGGGACGCCATAAAGTCAGGATCAAGTGCCACATTCGCTTGCATTTCCCCATCAACAACAAGATTTGGTGCCTGTTGTTTCACGAGTGAGGTAGCTTTTTTAACTTTAACTGCCGAAGGGTGGCTGGAACTACCAAAGTTAGAGAAAGACAACATCGCAACCCGCGGCTCAATGCCAAATTGGCGAACCTTCTCTGCAGTTAAGATCGCAGTTTCAGCCAACTCTTCAGCCGTCGGATCAACGTCTACGGTTGCGTCTGAAAAGAACACGACTTTCTTTTTAAACACCATCATATACATTCCGTGGACCTTGGAAAGTTTATCTTGCTTGCCAATAACCTCCAGGGCGGGACGGATCGTTTCGGGATAATGATGGTTGATCCCGGATAACATTGAATCGGCATCTCCCTTGGCAACCATCATGGCACCAAAGTAATTGTTATTATTAAGCATTCTCCTGCGGGCGCCCGATTGGGTCACACCTTTACGTTGCCGCTTAGCCAATAAACTTTGAATATAGTCTTCGCATTTATCACAATTTGCAGGATCGATGATTTCAATACCATCCAAATCCAGAAACATCTCTTGAGCACGTTTTGTAATCAGACCTTCATTTCCTAGCAATATCGGCACTGCTATCTTTTCGGTTAAAAGGATTTGTGCTGCACGCAGGATCTTATCCTCTTCCCCCTCAGGAAAAACAATCCGTTTTGGACTGGCCTTCGCTTTATTGATAAGGCCTCGCATGATTTCTTTAGAGCGACCCTGCATTGCCTCTAGTGATTCCAGGTATTTTTCCATGTCTTCGATTGGTCGTCGAGCGACTCCGGTATCCATTGCGGCTTGTGCAACAGCGGGAGCAACATGAAGAAGAACGCGAGGGTCGAAAGGTTTTGGAATCACATATTCACGGCCAAACTGGATACTTTCACCACCGTAAGCTTTCCGTACAGAATCTGGTACATCTAATTTGGCCAATTCCGCTAAAGCTTTTACAGCGGCAAGTTTCATTTCGTCGTTTATAGCGCTAGCGTTCGTATCAAGTGCGCCACGGAATAAAAAAGGAAAACATAAAACATTATTTACCTGATTGGCATAATCAGAACGACCGGTCCCGATAATAACATCACTACGAACTGCTTTAGCATCGGGTGGGGTAATTTCTGGATCCGGATTAGCCATAGCAAACACGATGGGATCTGCAGCCATAGATTTTAGCATGTCCTTGGTTAGAGCACCTTTGGCAGACACACCAAAAAAGATATCAGCATCGACCATGGCATCTTCAAGTGTACGTGCGGATGTCTCTGCTGCTAAGCGTTCTTTGTATTCGTTCATGCCATTGCTACGACCTTTATAAATAACCCCCTTGGTATCACAAAGAATAACGTTATTTTTATCTATTCCCATAGAAATAGCGAGATTTGCACATGCGATCCCAGCTGCACCAGCACCATTAACGACCATTTTTACGTCGGCAACATTCTTTCCGACAATTTCTAAAGCATTGAGCATGCCTGCTGCTGAAATAATAGCTGTTCCGTGCTGATCATCGTGAAAAACAGGAATATCCATTAACTCCTTTAACTTTTCCTCAATATAAAAGCATTCAGGTCCTTTTATATCCTCAAGATTAATTCCGCCAAAAGTCGGTTCCAATAGCTGGACCGTTCTAATTAACTCATCAGGATCCTGCGTATCAACCTCAATATCGAAGACATCTATGTCGGCAAAGCTCTTAAAAAGTACGCCTTTTCCTTCCATGACAGGCTTGCCTGCAAGAGCTCCAATATTTCCCAAGCCAAGAACTGCAGAACCATTGGACACGACTGCAACAAGATTCCCTTTGGCTGTATATTTATAAGCATCATCCGGATTTTTTTCTATTTCCAGACACGGCTCTGCAACACCAGGGCTATATGCCAACGATAGATCTCGGCTAGTGGCGCAAGGCTTCGTCGTAATAACTTCAATCTTTCCTTTTCTGCCTGAACTATGATAATTGAGGGCATCTTCACGCATGGCCATAAGGGTCTCTCCTCCCGCATTTGTCGTGGTTAGCAAAAATTAAAAAGAATGTCGCACAGAATAACATTGTTTTTATAATGGTTGTATATTTATATTGCAATAAATGAGAAAGTCACATAACAGATGCAATAGATGCCAAATTGTTCAATGGTTACCTAGGAAAAGGTTAAAGAACCATAGTTCTAAAAGATCACTAAAGCAATAAAAGTGAATTAAATTTCGGGCAATGCCTCTCAATAGAGTATGATTAAATAATTATAGCGCCATCCAGGTTCTTTTAAATTTTCAAATTTGAGTCAATTAAAGCCATGATATCCTATAACTATAAGCTGATTGGTGTCTTATCTGACACCCACCTAAGAGACATAAAAGAATGCGCTGATTTAGCCGAAAAATTAACCAGTGGACCGTTCAAAAATGTCGATGCTATCATTCATGCAGGGGACCATACCTGCCCAGAGCTTGAATCCTGCTTCTATCCAAAACCGTGGTTTTCTGTACGCGGCAATATGGATTCTCTATTAGTCGATGTACCTCAATATCTTATATTTGGTATAAATAATTTTAGGGTAGGGGTCATTCACGGCTGGGGTAGCCCTCACGATATAGAGCAAAGGATTCTTGAATCGTTTGCTGCCCATTCACTCGATGTCATAATTTATGGGCATAGCCACTATCCCGCTTGTCATATGGTGGCTAACACTCTAATGTTCAATCCTGGCAGCCCAACCGACAAAAGGTACGCTCCTACATGCACTGTAGGTATTCTTGACTTTGGCGACATTATTGAAGGGCGCCACATTGAATTCACATATTAAATAAGGAAATGTTTACGGATTATGAAAGAAATCTTTTTGCAGGGCGGACCTCTTATGTACCCCATTGCCCTTTGTTCTATAATTGGCTGGGCCATATTCATGGAACGGGTACTTGCTTACTTTAAAACCAAACGACAGACACAGAGATTGTACTCAAATATTATTCAAGAGCTTAAAACCAACGATAAGGACTCAGCCAATCAGCTGTGCGATCAACGCGAATCAGCTTTAGCCAGAATTCTATATCCCGTACTCAGAATGAACGACCACACCCGATCGAATTTAAAAGCTGTTGCGGAAGAGGTTGGTGAAAGAGAAGCTGTTTCACTGCAAAAGTACCTCGGCCTTCTTGGCACTATTGCGAATATCACTCCACTGCTTGGGCTACTAGGTACAGTCTTAGGCATGATAGACGCGTTTCATGTTATTGCTACCGAAGGGGTTGGTTCCCCAGCTACCCTAGGTGGAGGGATTTCCCAGGCGCTTATCACAACCGCCGCCGGCCTCACCGTTGCAGTGCCTATGATTCTGCTTCATCGCTATCTACTCAGTCGCTCTGACCGACTGGTTTTAGAACTGGAAGAAGCCACCATGCACATAATCGACTTTATTGAGGAAGAATAGATTATGGGGTTTCGACGCAAAATTCCAGAACCGCCCAAAGTTGATTTAACACCTATGATAGATGTTGTCTTTTTGTTACTCATTTTTTTTATGATTTCAACAACCTTCATTGAGCAACCTGGGCTGACTCTAGACCTTCCTGAATCTGATGCAGAAACATTAATCCAGCAAAATGAAGATCTGCGTGTTTATCTTACTGTTGCAGGTGATATTTATCTGAACCAGGAAAAAGTTTCTAAACAATCATTCCAGCAAACACTAGCTCGCTACGATCAATCCATTCAGCAAAAAGCAGCATTTATTATTATGGCAGATAAAGACGTACCTCATGGAAAGGTCGTTGAAATTATGGACATAGCTCGATCTATTGGATTTCGTAATCTCGCTATTGCTACTGATGTTAAAACACAGAACTAGAACCTGGAGGTTTCATGAGCAGAACTATAGCGATTCTAACTGGTGGGGGAGATTGCCCTGGACTTAACGCAGTCATTCGGTCTGTGGTGAGGACTGCCGTTAACCAACATAACTGGAAAGTTATTGGCATACAAGATGGATTTGAAGGGCTTGTTGGCAACACTCCGCGCTGGGTTGAATTAGGAACAGCTGAGGTTAAAGGTTTGCTCGCTCGCGGTGGGACCATTCTCGGGACCAGCAATCGTGGCAATCCATTTAGTTATCCCGTTACTATTGATGGGCAATCAAAGGTTATGGATATTTCTAGTGAAGTGATCAAAACATTTCACAATTTAGGAGCAGATGCGCTTATTGCTGTAGGTGGTGATGGAACCTTGCGTATTGCGCTTGGTCTTGCTGAAAAGGGGTTAAATGTTATTGGTGTTCCAAAAACTATCGATAATGATTTACGTGCTACAGATGTTACCTTTGGCTATCGAACAGCTGTCAGTATAGTTACTGAAGCACTTGACCGTTTACATACCACCGCAGAAAGTCATCAGCGGGCAATCATTGTCGAGGTCATGGGTCGAGATGCCGGATGGATTGCTCTCGAAAGTGGCATAGCGGGGTCTGCCGACGCAATTCTGATTCCGGAGATTCCTTATTCTATTGAAAAATTATGCGACTCAATAAGGCAAAGACGATCAAGTGGCAGCAAATTCTCAATCATTGTCGTAGCCGAGGGGGCCGCTTCAATTGGAGGAAAGCAGAGCATTCAGGAAAAATCTCAAGCGAACTTCGGGGCAGTGCGTTTCGGTGGGATTGCCCACGAGATAGCAGATCAGATGTCTCGTTGCATTGACATTGATACCAGGGTAGTTACTCTTGGACACCTTCAAAGAGGGGGATCACCTGTTCCGTACGACCGGATTTTAGCAACACGTTTTGGCGTCAAAGCCGTTGAGTTAATAGCAGCCCGGGAATACAGCAAGATGATTTCTCTGAAAGGGACAAAAATTGAATCTGTAGACCTATCTTCTGCCGTATCTCAACAAAATCTTGTGGATCCCCACTGCGAACTTGTTGCCACCGCAGAATCGCTTGGGATCTGCATGGGTCGCTAAGTAGTTTTCATCAGGAAACGGCTCTTTTCCGCTGTGGCTGTGTCAATCTGTGGGCTTGCTTGTGCGACGTAAAGTACTACGTCTTAAGCGCAAGCCCTTGATTTCCGAGCCACAACGAAAAAATGCTCGTTTCCAATCTGAAAACTTGACAGTTTCAATCTAGATTTTCCGGTTAAAAACTAAGTAATAATATTCAGAGTGGCACTGCATTTAATTGCAGTGCTATTTTTGTTTTTGGTCTGTTAAAACCCGGCTACGCTCTAGCACGCAATTTTCTTTGCCTGGGCAATCAGTCGATTCGCACGGATCGACATGGATAATCACATTCGCTCCAGGAATCTCCCGTTCGATTTTCTTCTCAAGACTATCCGTTAGCTTATGAGCTTCTGCAACCGTCATGTCTTTGCAGACCTCAAGATGAAAATCCATAATTTTCAAAGAACCAGCCCGGCGTGTTCGTAATCCGTGGTAGCCTGCTAAAGGGCCTTCGTGACTTAAAATTAAGGCATCGACATGCTGCTGAATCTCTTCCGGTAGTTCCTGATCAAGCATGTCAGTCATACTCCTCTTCACCAATTGAACCGCTTCATGCAAAATATAAGAGGCAACAAGAATAGAAAGGGCAGAATCAAGCCAGTAGATATCAAACCACCGAACCAGTAATAAGCCAATCATCAGGCCCAGATTGGTATAGATATCCATACGGAAATGCAAGGAATCAGCTTCCAGAGCAGATGAATCGGTTTTTTTGGCAACGCTGGAAAGGTGACGAGCGATAAACCATGACACTATCGAACTGATCAGTAAAACGCCGATCCCTTGCTCAAGATTTTCGAGCTGTTGACCTTGACTTAAACGTATTACCGCTTCATAAACGACCCAACAACCCGATAAGAAAATTACCAAAGATTGAATGAGCGTGGCTAATGTTTCAAATTTTCCATGTCCAAATGGATGCCTTTGATCTGGCGGCTCTTCGGCATGGCGAATTGCCATAAAGTTTACACCTGACATTAAAATATCAAGTAAGGAGTCAACCGCAGAAGCAAGTACGGCCATTGAGCCACTAAAAAAAGCGACGATTAATTTTAATAAGGCAAGGGAAAGAGCGCCACAAACAGAGAAGGCCGCAGCTCGTAATTTAATGTTTTCAGGAAGAGACATAGGGGTTATTTCCTCTTTTGCTCCGAGCACTCATTAAGCCATGACTGGTAACTTTCGCCACTGACCGTAAAAAATGAATCGATACGTGCTGAGTAAAAATTTACATTATTACAGACATTTAAAAGCGTATTTGCCTGTTCTTCTGGAATTAGTTTTTGAGTAGAGCAGTAGGAATAAAACTGGTAAATACCGGCCAGGATGTCCTTTAGTTCATTAATTGACGGATCAATATTATTAATAATATACCAATTTCCGGCAAATTCTTTGACGAGATCGGTGGAAATTTCAAAAATATTACAGCGCTTAGCGTCTATCATGAAATCACGCAGAAAGTAATCGGCCCCACGTGCCAGGGTTCCAGCGAGCAGAGGAGCATAGCCCAGATCATTTAAAAGTGAGGCATGGTAATCTTTTAAAATTGCATTGCATAATTCATCAATTCGAAGCTCATCATCCAGACAAGTAATATCGTATGCAGAAACAGTCAGATACTGGCAGTATTCAGACATAAGTCTTCTCTCTCCTCATCGTTCAGAGTACAGGTAACAATAAATAACAGGCTAAATTTCTTAACATTTCCGAACTCATCGGGTCAAGATCGTCAGGCATAATTTTCACCTTGATCATTTACTTGTTTATGCTGCTTTGCTACGATGCGTGGTTTAATTCCAAGTTGTTTTTAGCAGCATTCTCTCAGGAATCATTTATATGTCTACAGCAACACCGTTAATGCGCCAGTATCTTGATATTAAATCTGATTATTCAGATTCTATTTTATTTTTTCGCCTCGGTGATTTTTATGAAATGTTTATGGAGGATGCTGTTGTTGCATCACGTGTCCTCGGTATTACCCTTACATCCCGCAATAAAGGTGACGCAGAAGCTGTCCCTCTGTGTGGTATCCCTTATCATAGCAGCCAGGGTTATATCGCCAAGTTAGTATCTGAGGGGCATAAGGTTGCTATTTGCGAGCAAGTTGAAGATCCAAAAACTGCCAAAGGCATTGTTAAACGAGAAGTGGTACGTGTTGTTACGCCGGGTTTGGTAACAGACACTGATATCCTTGACCCTAAAGAAAACAATTACCTGCTCGCGGTCACAGCCCTAAATGATCAATACGGTATTTCCCATGTCGACATTACCACGGGTGAATTTAGAGCGACGGAAGTCCAGTCGCTAGAGCAGGTTGAAAGTGAAATTGGATCTTTACGTCCGCGTGAAATTTTACTAGCGGACAATAGTAGCGGTGAACAGATTAACAAACAGATCTCCAACACCCTTGACGGCCTGATGTGTAATTTTTTACCCGACTGGGTTTATGAGCTTGATTACGCTCATGAGCAGTTGCGGTCATTCTTTAATGTACCTGGATTAGAATCTTTAGGCTGTGAAAATCTACCTGCAGCTCAACAGGCCGCAACAGCTGTCTTGCACTACTTAAAACAAACTCAGAAAAATGACCTTAAACATATTCGTCAACTGGAAACATATTTTACCCAGAACTATATGTTACTGGATGACAGTACGCGCAGAAACCTTGAACTGACAGCGACTCTTCAAGATGGTAAAAAGCGAGGTTCTCTTCTAGGCGTTATTGATCGTACTATTACAGCTATGGGTGGCCGTACCTTGCGTAGCTGGATTCATTATCCTCTTATCGACAAAGAGCAGATCCTTACCAGACAAAAGGCGGTCGCTGAATTAGTTGATAATAGCCTGTTGCGCATAGATCTACTTGAGGCACTAGACGGTGTTTACGACCTTGAGCGCCTGAACGGTAAAATTTCTATGGCTAGCGCAAATGCCAAAGATCTTGTCGCCTTACGTAGCTCTTTGCGAAAGCTACCCCAAATAGATGATCTGCTAGCTGCTTTAAATAGTGACTATAGTAAACAGCTTCAGCAGCGGCTGGACCTGCTTCCAGAGCTCCTGGAATTGCTGGAATCTTCAATTGTTGATGAACCTCCCTTTGTCCTCCGCGAAGGTGGCCTTATTCGTGATGGGTTTAATGACGATCTTGACGAATTACGCGTTATCAGCCGAGAAGGGAAGGGGTGGATCGCCGGTTTAGAAGCTGAAGAACGAGAGAAGACTGGCATAAGCAGTCTTAAAGTAAAGTACAATAAGGTCTTTGGTTATTTTATAGAAGTCACCAATCGGCACCTTGATCGCGTCCCTGAAGACTACCAGCGCAAGCAGACTCTAACCAATGCTGAACGTTTTATTACGCCGCGACTAAAAGAGTATGAAGAAAAGGTTCTTGGTGCTGAAGATCGTATGGTCGAATTAGAATTTAACCTTTTTCAGACTATTCGCTTAGAGGCCGCGGCAGAGTCCGCAAAAATCCAACAGTGTGCTGAAGCCGTTGCTGAAATTGATGCACTATTAGCGTTATCAGATCTTGCTCACGAACGTAATTATGTAGCACCGACGATTGATGACTCAGGAATCATTAAGATTCAGGGGGGTAGACATCCCGTTGTTGAAGGAATGCCACTAAAAGAAGCGTTTGTTCCAAATGACGTGCTTTTAGATCAAGAAAAAAATCAGCTGCTGATTATTACCGGCCCGAATATGGCGGGTAAATCAACTTTTATGCGTCAAGTCGCCCTGATTACCCTAATGGCCCAAATCGGAAGTTTTGTCCCTGCGGATCAAGCCCATATTGGGGTTGTCGACCGCATCTTTACTCGTGTGGGTGCCAGTGATAATCTAGCTAAAGGGCAATCTACATTTATGGTAGAAATGACAGAAACGGCGAACATCCTTCGTCATGCAACCGCCCAAAGTTTAATTATTCTTGATGAGATCGGGCGAGGGACATCAACGTACGATGGTGTCAGTATCGCCTGGGCGGTAGCGGAACACCTGCATGACAACCCCAAATTAGCAGCCAAAACTTTATTTGCTACTCATTATCATGAGCTGACTGACCTCGCAGTTACGCGTAGTCGGGTTAAGAACTATAACGTGGCTGTTAAAGAGTGGAATGATCAGATCATTTTTCTCCGTAAAATCGTTGCCGGTGGAGCAAGCCGCTCATACGGTATTCAAGTTGGCCGTCTGGCCGGGTTGCCAGATCAGGTTATCTGTCGTGCAAAAGAAATTCTGCGTAACCTCGAAAGTGGTGAATTTGTTCGCGAAGGTGAACCACGCATCGGCGAAAGCACAGGAAAGCCACAAAAACCAGCGAGCAATCAATTATCTCTTTTTGCCACGGGCACAGAAGATATGATCCGCTCGCACCTGGAACAAATAGACATAAGTCAAACGACCCCAATAGAAGCACTGAATCTTTTAAATGAACTTAAAAAGTTGTTGTAATGAAACTTTATAAAATCATAATTTTCTGTCTGTTGTTAATTATTATTAGCAGCATTAATGTTGGCGCTCAAAGCTACAGTTCGATCAGAAATGATTATCGAGAACTTACTGCGTCTGTTACGCTACAGAAAAAAAGAACAAACTGGGAAAAGTTGATACGTGATTTTTCTAACTTTATTCAGCAAAACCCAGCCGATCCTTCTCTAGATAAGGCCATGTACTTACTCGGTCGTACCTGGGACGGATTATCCCTTGCATCAGGTAGTCGACATGACGCTTCTATGGCAATTGCATCCTACGAAAGGATGATTACTCAGTTTCCCGGAAGTTCTCTAGCTGATGATGCACTGTTTCATGCCGGGCGAACGGCTGAAACACGATTAAAAAATAATTCTTTAGCACACCAGTTTTACCAGAAAATAACCACAGACTATCGTGATGGAGATATGCTGAGACAGGCACAAAACCGGCTGGCATTCCTCGGGCCAGTTAATGTGCCGCCTGCACAGGACAAGGGAACCGCCGTCCAGCACCACGACGAAAATATAGGCTCAGCCCCGACCCTGAACAATATACGCTACTGGAGTGGCCCAAACTATACTCGTATCGTTCTTGATCTTACTGCTCCCGTCACCGCCAAACCGGTTGTCTTAAAAGGGGATAATCCGCGGATATTTTTTGACCTGATTTATACAAAATTGGGGTCAGGCGTGATGCCTCAGACCCCCATTATGAATGGTCTGGTCAAACAAGTCCGATCAGCTCAGTTTAGTGTCGAAAAAGCACGCGTTGTCATTGATCTTAACCAGGCATCTGAATACCGTCTTAACTTTTTGCAAAATCCTTATCGTATCGTGGTCGATATTTTAGGGAGCCCAACACATGCAGGTGTCCCCTCTAATCAGGCAAAAGGAGAGACATCAGCGCAGGGCAGCGATGATATTTCTACCATTCTTCAGCAACATAAATCAGCCCCGGCTCCGACTCTTCATATCCCCCAAGAGCAGCATGATGAGGGAATACACACTATCGTAGTTGATGCAGGTCATGGAGGAAAAGATCCCGGAGCTGTTGGACCGGGAAAGCTTTACGAAAAAAAAGTAACCCTGGCTCTTGCCAAAGAATTAGCCTCGCAATTACGATCTAAATTAGGCGTAAAAGTCCTGCTCACCCGCTCGGATGACAGTTTTCTGGAGTTACGGGAAAGAACAGCATATGCTAATAAAGTGGGAGCGGACCTGTTTATTAGTCTGCATGCCAATGCGAGTAAAAGTTCTAAGGCGTATGGTACAGAGACTTATTTTTTAAACTTATCAAAAAACGATAAAGCTGCTGAAGTTGCTGCGCGAGAAAATGGAACATCAATGCAAGACGTTGGCAACCTTGAGGCAATCTTATTTGACCTTATGGCAAATGCAAAGATCAATGAATCCAGTCGTCTTGCGGCTGAGGTCCAGCAGGCATTAATAAAAGGGCTTAAGCCGCATTACAGCAACATCAGGGATCTTGGTGTAAAACAGGGACCGTTTCATGTGCTCCTTGGTGCGACCATGCCCTCAGTTTTAGTAGAAGCCGCTTTTATAAGTAATTCCAGAGAGGCTAAACGACTCAATTCTAAGAATTTTCAAACACGTGTTGCTAACGCTATCGTTGAAGGGGTTAAGCAGTATTCAGCGAGCATAGATCAGGTTGCGAAACGATGACATTAATTAATCAGGCTGATAACGCAGAAAATAATCAATTTAACTATCCACATATCACCGATTTTGAATCTCAGCGGAATGACCTTGTCGGTGCAGCGAGTGAATATCTTGCCACTCAAATGCAAAAACTAAGTGACGTCAATGAATCTGGTGCTGCAGGCTGGGAAGTGACCGAGCAATTATGTTGGGTTTATGATCAACTCACAATTGGCCTGTATCAGGCATCGATCGTTGGCCTTGATGTTACTGGCGTTAGTGGTTGTGCTCTTATTGCCCTTGGTGGTTATGGGCGACAAGAAATGAATCCCCGCTCAGATCTGGACTTGATGTTTTATTACACAAGCATTGGCACTCAAACAGCTAAACTTATCTCAGACAGAATGCTTTATATGTTATGGGATCTGAACCTCGACATAGGCTACAGCGTTCGCTCTTCAGCGAGTTGTATCGAAGAATCTAAAGATAGTACCGTTCGGACCTCACTGCTTGATAGTCGTTTCCTTGCTGGCAACAACGAGGTATTTGATAACTTTACAGCTGATGTATTGCCACACGTTTTAAATCATGACACACAAACATTTATTAAAGTAAAACTTGAAGAAAGAGAAGAAAGGCAGCGTAAATACGGATCATCTGTTTATCTTCTCGAACCCAATTTAAAAGAAGGAGAAGGGGGTCTGCGTGACCTGCATGATTCTCTGTGGATTGCACGGGTTAAATTTAAAGCTGCAAACCTCAGAGAACTGTTAATCAAAGGAGTTATTTCAGAGCAAGAGCTTAAGGACTACCGTAAAGCCCAAAATTACCTATGGCGCATCCGTAATTACCTACATTTCAACAATCAACGTAAATCCGATCAGCTAACCTTTGAATTGCAAGAAAAAATAGCTCTCTTTCTTGGTTATAGCAAAACAGCTCACTCTTCTGCTGTCGAACTATTCATGCAGGATTATTATGCTAATGCTATTCGCATTGAGCATCTCACTTCTAAAATTATCCTCAATGCGACCCGTCGTAACCAGGTTAACAATGTATTTACATTTTTAGGGCGCCGTAATTTAGAGCATGGATTTTATATTATTCGTGGTGAACTGCGGATAAAAGACGATCAAACAATTTGTGACGATCCCGCCCTGATGATGGTGGCTTTTGAATTTGCACACAAGCAGGAAGTCGAGGTTTCCCTTGATTTAAAATTACTAATTCGAGAAAAACTTCACCTGATAAATGATAAAATACGTCGCTCTAAGCGGATGAACGATTCCTTTATGGAAATTTTGCGCAAGCCAAAGGGAATTGGAAAAACGCTGAGGAATATGCACCATTTACACTTACTAAATGCGTACATTCCTGAATTTAAAAAGATTTATTGTAAAGTCCAGTTTGATCTATATCACATTTATACTGTCGACATTCACTCCATCTTTGCAATTGAGGAAATGGAAAAGCTGTGGGCTGGAAACTATGCAGAAGAACATGAAGTTTTAACTCATGTTGCGAATAATATAGAAAAAAGAGAATTACTTCTTCTTGCTATTATGTTTCATGATATCGGTAAAGGCAGCGGCAAGGATCATAGTGTTCGCGGCGCTGAAATGATACCGACAATAGCACGTCGTATGCGTCTGAATCGTGAAGACACCCAACGGCTTCAATTCCTGGTTTTACATCACCTTAAAATGGCTCATATCTCACAACGTCGAGACCTTCAAGATTTAAAAATGATCGCTCAGTTTGCTGAACTTATGACCATGAGTGAAAATTTGCGTATGCTTTATCTGTTGACGTTTGCTGACATTAAGGCCGTCGGCCCCGACGTCTGGACAGATTGGAAAGGTGCGTTATTACAAGAACTTTATGAAAAAACCTATGATATTATAGAGAAGAAAGATTTTTACCAGGAACAACGTTCAGAGAAAGCGCGCAACAGAAAACGTAAAGTACGGGAAGCTCTACTTGATGAATTTCCAGAATCGTCAGTCACTCGTGCCGTCAACAGTCTAAATAACCGCTATTTAATGAGTTACAGGTCCGCTCAAATTATTCCCCATTTACGTTTAGCCCTTAGTCGCGGTAAAAATACTTTAGCCATGAAAGTTGACCATTACCCCGAATCAAGCTTTACAGAACTGACCCTGGCCACCATTGATAGCCCTGGATTATTTTCTTACATAGCCGGCGTTCTTGCTTCTCATTCAATAAATATACTTGGAGCGCAGATACACACGCGTAAAACTGGAGCAGTGCTAGATATTCTCCAGGTTAACAACACCGTAGGCGAAGCCGTTGACAATGAACAGAAGTGGAAACGCGTTGAGCGTGATCTTGCAGCAGTAATTGAAGGGCGGACCCAGGTTGAAGACCTCATTGCCAAGTGTCATCAACCCTCTTACTTAACCAAAAAGAACGAGCGTCCAAAGCGCCCCAACAAAGTCGAACTAGACAACGAGGTATCAGACAACTATACCGTTCTTGATATTTACGCTACTGACAAAGTTGGTCTCCTTTACAATATTACCCATACCTTGAATGAACTTGGACTATATATTGCGGTGTCCAAAATTTCGACCAAGGTCGATCAGGCAGCTGATGTGTTCTATGTTCAAGATATTTTCGGTCAGAAAATCACTAATCCTAAAACGATAGAAAATATTAAGACCACTCTGTTAGAGCGCCTCAAGTAATATCCTATGCATCTTTCAATTGATCTTTTTATGCATTATCTGACCGTTGAGAAAGGGCTAGCCGAGAACACCCTCGCTGCATATAGCCGAGATTTGTCCTCTTATGCCAATTTCCTTGAAAAGTACTACTCGATAAAGCAACCAAAAGCTATATCCCAGACGCATGTGCTCGAATTTTTAAGTTGGCTAAAAGATAAACAGGTCTCACCGCGTAGTCGTGCTCGTGCTCTAAGTTCAATAAGGGGGTTTCATCGTTTCCTTTTACAGGAAACCTTGGTATCAAATGATGCAACAGCGCTCATAGAGACGCCAAAAGTTTTTCAACCATTACCCAAATTATTGACTCACGCTGAAGTCGATGCATTACTTGAGGCACCTGCTGCAAATTCCCCTGTAGCCCAACGAGACAAAGCAATGATAGAATTGCTTTATGCTACCGGCTTGCGGGTTTCAGAACTCGTCAACTTGCAACTTAGGGACATAAAACTGGATATTGGGTGCATAACCGCACTTGGGAAAGGGGCAAAACAACGCCTTGTTCCTGTTGGAGATATTGCCCTTGAGATGTTACTTAAATATTTACAAGACGGCAGGTTACAGCTAAAAAAGCAGGGCACAACAGAGTTTCTTTTCCTTAACCACCGAGGGAAGCCGATCACGCGTCAAGGTTTTTGGAAAAATCTCCGCAAGTACGCTCTTCTTGCGGGCATTAAAAAGTCTGTTTATCCTCATGTTCTGCGCCATTCTTTTGCAACGCATTTATTAGAAAATGGAGCAGATTTACGTTCCGTTCAAAATATGCTAGGCCATTCAGATATATCAACAACACAGATATATACCCATGTCCAGCAAGAACGTTTGAAGAAATTACACACCAATTTTCACCCGAGAGGTTAAAGGTTGTCACTATGAAATACATTGTTCTCCTAGGGGATGGTATGTCCGATGAGCCCAACGAGCAACTAGGCGGGAAAACCCCGCTCGAGGTTGCACATACTCCGAATATGGATCGTCTCGCTCAAACGGGTAAGATTGGCCTGGCCGCAACAGTGCCATCTGGTTATCATCCAGGTAGCGATGTCGCAAACCTGTCTGTTTTTGGCTACAATCCAGCCGATTGCTATACTGGTCGTTCCCCTCTGGAAGCTGCAAGCATGGGCGTCGATCTCGCTCCTTACGATGTTGCATTCAGACTTAATTTCGTCTGGCTGGAAGCTCACTTTGGTAAATTATATATGGGCGATTTTTCTGCAGGTCATATCACCACAGAAGAAAGCTCTGAGCTTATTGCCACATTACAGCAAGAGCTTGGTGGTGACGAATTTATGTTTTATCCAGGAGTCTCCTATCGTCATCTCTTAGTGTGGAAAAACGGCAAAGAAAAATTAACCTTTACTCCTCCGCACGACATATCAACCCTCAGCATTGAAGGTCATCTTCCGCAGGGAGAGGGAGCAGATATATTACAAGACCTGACGAATTCTGCTCAAATGCTTCTCAATGATCATCCGGTGAATAATAAGCGTGTCGCCGAACAAAAGGTTCCAGCAAATTCTATCTGGCTTTGGGGGCACGGTAAAAAACCATCAATGGCAACATACCAAGAACTTTTTGGCCTGACTGGATCTGTCATATCCGCAGTTGACTTAATTAAAGGTATTGGCGTCAATGCTGGTCTGGATATTATAGAAGTTCCTGGAGCTACCGGATATATCGATACCAATTACAAAGGCAAAGCGGAATATGCCATCGAGTCGCTGAAAGATAAAGATTTTGTCTATGTTCATGTTGAAGCTCCGGATGAGGCGGCTCACGGCGGATTATTGCAAGAGAAAATTGGTGCTATTGAAAGCTTTGATAAGGATGTCGTAGGCACAATTCTTGATCGTCTTGATGATATCGGTGCTTGTCGTATTTTGATTACTCCAGATCATCCGACTCCTGTCGCCAAACGTACTCATACTTCTGATCCGGTGCCTTATATAATATACGACAGCAGCAACCCTGCCCCGGAAAAATCAACAAGCTATACTGAAAATGAAGCAAAAGCCGCTGTATCCGAAGCTATACCTGGGCATATGCTTATGGCAGAGCTTCTAAAATAGTTATGACCAAGATTTATTTCATCAAGCAACAGCAACCGGAAAAAGCGCGCTTGTTGTGCCAAATTATTGAACATTTTTTCTCGTCAGGAGATCAACGTATTTTATTATACCTTCAGGATCCCGATCAGGCATTAGCTCTTGATCGATTTCTGTGGACCTGGGAAAAAGGATCGTTTTTGCCCCATTGTTATAACAGTGGGGCAATTGACTGCTCTGGTGAACCTATAGTCATTACGACACAGGAAGAAAATCCTAACGCAGCTCAAATTCTTATTATGGGCAACCCTTGTTCATCTGAATTTATGAGTCGTTTCAAATGCGCTATTGACTTGGCTGAGATATACAACGAGTCTTTGGCCGCACAATCACGAGAGCGCTTTAAGGCTTATCGACAATCAAATTTTAAGCCTGAAATGTATACAATATAGACAGGTAAATTTGCTGTTATTCAAATTACTGTAAATCGGAGTTAATCGTTGAACAAAGAAAATTTAGCGATCGTATTGGTGGAACCGCAAGGCGATCGAAATATCGGGTCGGTTTGTAGAGTTATGTTAAATTTCGGCTTTACTGACCTGCGTCTGGTTAATCCGCAAATCGATCATTTATCACGAGATGCCAGAATGATGGCCGTGAAAGCAACAACTGTACTTGAAAATGCTAAAATTTACAGTAGCCTCAATGACGCACTAGAAGGCTGTGTAACGAGTCTCGGGACGACCAGGCGTTTTGGTCGCTACCGTGAAAACATGTTGCATCCAGAGGATGCAGCTGAATTAATTTTACCTTCAAGTACAGAAGGCTGTGTCGCTCTAGTATTTGGTCGCGAAGATAATGGCCTTTCAACAGACGAGCTTGACCTTTGCCAACATTTTATTACTATCCCGACGTCAGAGCAGCAACCATCACTAAACCTGTCTCAGGCAGTTGGTCTTTGTCTGTACGAGCTGATTAGAGTCAACGGCGTTGCGGAAAATAAAAGTTATGGGCGTAAAAACATGGCAACGAGTGATCAAATCGAGGGCATGTTTCAGCATATGCGGCAAGCTTTGGTAAATATTGGTTATCTTAACCCACAAAACCCCGATCATATTTTAAGAACCTACAGACGCATACTTGGTCGAGCCGGGCTAAGCGAAAAAGAGGTTCGTATATTGCGTGGACTTTTTAACCAAATCGATATTTTTTCAGGCCAGAAACCAGCGAGAAAATGAAAATGCCTTTACTTCGTGAAGAGCTTATTGGCGGTCATATACAGATCTCTTTTTCTGATCGCTCGATACGATATTTTGGTGATTACAACAAAGTGACAATCATCGTTAATATCGTTGATCTAAAGTCAAACGATTCAACCTGTATAGAACAAAAACTTGAAAAGATGGCAGTTTCGACCGACGATATTACGAGAATACAGGAACAAATGATTAATAGTTACCTTGATACCGTAAGAAAATACATGCTCAAAGATGATTTTTTCATCAAGGCCCAACAGAAACGAAAATCCAATAGCGTTAATTGGCCTCGAATCTAAGGAATATCTAAATTTCCCTTGCATACCTTAAATCAAAGTGCTATAAAAACGCAGATTTTAAGTAATTTTGAAAAGTGAGCCAACTGGCTCGCTTTTTTTATTGCCCAGAGGTTTTATGGTCACCACAACAGAAAAGATTGAACACCTGATTCAACCTATCCTTGAAGATTTAGGGCTTGAATTAGTTGACCTTGAATATAAGCGCGAACAGCGAGGCTGGATTTTACGCATCTTTCTTGACAAGGACGGTGGCATTACACTTGACAATTGTGCTGATGCCAGTCGCGAGATCAGTTCTCTTCTTGATGTTGAAGACGTTATCCAGACTGCATACAACTTAGAAGTCTCTTCTCCGGGAATTGAACGTCCACTCAAGACTTTAGCGCACTTTCAACGTTTCATCGGAGAAACTGTAAAAATTAAAACATATTTGCCTGTCAGCCCAGAAGAAGGGAAAAAGGCACAAAAAACTTTCGTTGGAACACTTGATCAAGCATCTGACGATGGCATTATCATTCAGTTGCAGGGCAAGGCCAAGGTCGCTCTCGAACTGAAATTAGACCAGATAGAGAAGGCGAATCTTAAGTTCGACTTTTAGATTCATCTATTATTTACCTCCGGCAGCTATGCCGGCAAGCATTTAAAAGGGGATATAAAGGATGGTGGGTAACCTCAATCACATCATCGATCAGGTGGTTAAGGACAAAGGAATTGATCGTCAAATTCTCGTTGAGGCTCTTGAGTCTGCTGTCCTTTCTGCTGCAAATAAGAAATTTAGAAACACGAGAGATCTTGAAGCTCATTTTAATGACGAAATCGGCGAAGTTGAGGTTTTTGAATTTGTCACAGTCGTTGATGAAGTTGTCGATTCTTACAAAGAAATTGACATTCAAGAAGCTCGCGATGTTGATCCTGATGTAGAAATTGGCGACTCCCTTGGGATGATGCTTGAAGCCGGTAGTTTCAGCAGAATAGCTGCACAAACTGCAAAGCAAGTTATCATTCAAAAAGTTCGAGAAGCTGAAAGAGAAGGCGTTTTCAACGAATTTAAAGATCGAGTAGGTGAAATTGTTAACGGTATTGTAAGGCGCTACGAGCGTGGTGATCTTATTGTTGATCTTGGTCGCGCGGAAGCGTTACTACCCAATCGGGAGCAGGTGCCTAGAGAAAACTACCGTCAATCTGACCGTGTACGAGCATATATATCTGAAGTTAAAATGTCTGCAAAAGGACCTCAGATTATTTTATCACGTACGCATCCGGGTCTGCTTATTTCGTTGTTTACCTCAGAGGTTCCTGAAATCGCTGAAGGGATCGTCGAAATTAAAGGCGCTGCTCGTGAGCCTGGTAGTCGTGCTAAGATTTCTGTTGTGTCTCATGATATCGATGTCGATCCAGTGGGTGCTTGTGTCGGCATGCGTGGCTCACGGGTGCAAAATGTTGTGACTGAGTTGCGCGGAGAACGTATCGATATTATTCCATGGACTCCGGATCCAGCTCGTTATGCCTGTGCTGCTTTGGCCCCTGCTGAAGTCGCCCGGGTTTATGTAGATGAAGACGGTCAGGCTATGGAAATTATCGTTCCCGACGATCAGCTATCCCTCGCTATTGGTAAAAAAGGCCAGAATGTCCGTCTTGCTGCTAAACTGATTGGCTGGAAAATGGATATAAAGAGTGAATCCAGAGCGCAGGAAGAAGAGCAGGAAGATAATGCCGGCAATACAGCGACTGACGATAGCGCAACAACTGAAAACAGTGCACCAGAGTCCGAACAGGAATAATATTAATCACCTATGAAGACTTTGAAAAAAGGGGCGCAACGCACCTGTATTGCATGTCGTACAACGCTGGACAAGAATGATCTGATCCGTTACGTTGTGGCTCCAGATGGTGATTTGTTAGTAGATTACCGACAAAAGCTTCCAGGTAGAGGTGCCTATACCTGTCCCTCTATAGAATGTATTGAAAAGGCCGCTGTTAAAAATGGCTTTACCCGTTGCTTTCGTGGTCGTTGTCAAAGTATCAGTAAAGAAGACATTATCAACCAACTTGAAAACTCGATATTGAGTAAAATCGAGAGTCTTCTGGGAATGGCCCGTAAAGCTGGTATGGTAACATCGGGTAGCAATATGGTAATAGATCAACTTCGTAAGCCTCAATGCGATTTTGGTCTGGTACTAACGGCTCAGGATATTTCTCCTGACATTGGTAAAAAAATTGAGGCATTAACGGTACGTGTAAATATTCCACATTCAATTGTGTTTAATAAAGACAAGATTGGGCACATACTCGGCAAAGAGGAAAGAAGTGTTGTCGGAATTCTTTCCGGGACGCTCGCCGATACAATGCTCACTGAATTATCTAGATACAGGCTACTGGCAAGGGAGAATTGATGGGCAAGGTAAGAGTCAGCGAACTCGCAAAAAGTATGGGTCTTGAACCTAAGGATCTAATAAAAAAACTCACCGATGCAGGCGTTTCTGTTGATTCGGCTACAAGTATGCTGAGTGACGACGATGTTAAGAAGTTTGAGGCGTCAAAAGATCCTTCCAAAGAAAAGATTGAAGAAGCCAGGATTAAGCCAGGCCTGATCAGAAGAAGAAAAACCGTTGTTGCAAAAGAGGACAAAAAAACGGTCGATGCGCCTGAGATTGAGCCGACTGCCCCGGCTGAAGAGATTAAAGTTGAGCCGAAAGTGACTGCCACTGAAGTTAAGGAAGAGACAACAAAGCCTGAAACCAAGCCTGTGGTTAAGGAACAAGAAGTTGCCTCAGAGCCTGTCCAGAGTAAAAGTAGTGATAAGGCAACCGAAGTCTCAGCACCGGCCACCAAACCAGAATCAAAGCCGATAGAGAAAAAACCTGAGCCCGTCGTCGAAAAAGCACAACCTAATGTTGCCAAAATAATCAGTAAACCCGAAGTTAAGAAAGTTGAAAAACCTCAACCTGAGCCAGTGCAACCTCCTAGCAAGCCCAAAGAGGAGAAAAAAGTTGCAGAAAAGCCAGCTGTGTCACCTGTAGATATGAAAAAAGAACAAGTTGCAGAAAAACCAATAAAGCAAGCAGAACCCAAGCCTCAGGTTAAGCCCAATAACGACAAACCAACTGGAGACAGAGCTAAAATCCTGGGTCGAGTTGAATTGCCTCAATTGCAGAAGCAATCTCAACCAGCCGGCAGGAACAATGAGCGTCCTAATCGGCAGAACAAACCAGATCGTAACGAACGTAGCGACAGACCTGCAGCTCCACGTAATAACAAAAAGCGTGTCGAGGTAGCACCTGTTGCCCCAGTTGAACAACCTCTTCCTGAAAAAGAAGGGCGTTCTAACAAGAAACGTAAAAAGGGGCGTCGCAACGATGAAGCGTTTGATGAAAAAGACGGACGCGTATCGAGAAAAGGGCGTCGCGTTGAAGTATTTGAACCTGGCCGTATGGGTGGGAAAAAGAAGCGTGGTGGCAAACAGAACAAACAAACTAAGCCAGCAGAAGCGACAATCTCCAAAGCGATTAAACGAATTATTCGAATCAGCGATTCAATTACCGTAGGTGAACTTGCTAAACGTATGGGTGTTAAAGCAAGTCAATTAATTGCTGAGCTTATGCGTCAAGGCTCCATGGTTACAATCAATCATCCTCTTGACTACGAATCTGCCGCTATCCTCGCCTCAGAATTCAATTATGAAGTTGAGAATGTGGCCTTTGACGAAGAAACAATCTTGCAGGTTGAATCGCAAGCCAGCGAGGATGAGACAACCGGAAATCTTGAAATCCGTCCGCCAGTCGTTACCATCATGGGTCACGTTGACCATGGTAAAACCAGCTTGCTTGATGCTATTCGCGAAGCAAATGTTACCGACGGTGAGGCTGGTGGTATCACTCAGCACATTGGTGCCTATGACGTTGAGATTGATGGAGGTAAAATTACCTTCCTCGATACTCCCGGTCACGAAGCTTTTACTGCTATGCGTGCTCGTGGTGCAGGTGTAACCGATATTGTTATTCTTGTCGTTGCGGCTGATGATGGTGTGATGCCGCAAACAAAAGAAGCTATCAATCACTCTAAAGCTGCAGGTGTTCCAATTATTGTTGCTATCAACAAAATTGACAAACCAGACTCAAGTCCAGACAGGGTTAAGCAGGAATTAACTGAATTTGAATTGGTTCCAGAAGAGTGGGGTGGTGACACAATTTTCGTTGAAGTCTCAGCTAAACAACACCTTAATCTTGACACCCTGCTCGAGATGGTATTGCTTCAGGCCGAAGTTCTTGAATTGAAAGCAGGTGCAGACAAGAGAGCAAAAGGGTCTATTGTTGAAGCCCGCTTAGATAAAGGTCGTGGTCCAGTAGCTACGGTTTTGGTTCAGGACGGAACTCTAAAAATAGGCGATTCTATTGTTGCTGGTCTTCATTTTGGACGTGTTCGCTCAATGACAGCTGCCAACGGTAGTCAGGTCAAAGAGGCTGGACCTTCTTTTCCTGTTGAGGTTACCGGCCTTGGTGGTGTACCGGATGCAGGCGATATGTTCCATGCCGTTGAAAACGAAAAAGCTGCTAAGGAAGTTTCACAACATCGCCAGTCCAAACAGCGTGAAATTGATCTGGCTAAAAGCAGTAAAGTATCGCTGGATCAACTCTTTGCCAAGATGCAAGAAGGTGAAGTCGAAGAACTTGCTGTTATCATCAAGGCTGACGTTCAGGGCTCTGTTGAAGCGGTTAGAGATGCTTTGGAAAAATTATCTACAGATGCATGTCGTCTGAATGTTATTCATACTGGTGTCGGCGGTGTTTCTGAAAGTGATGTAACACTAGCAACTGCTTCAAATGCCATTGTTCTTGGCTTTAATGTTCGCCCTGAAGCGAAAGCTCGTTCACTCGCAGAAACCGAGAAAGTCGATATCCGGATGTATAGCGTCATTTACGATGCGGTAAACGATATCCGTGATGCAATGGAGGGCCTACTTGCCCCGACCCTGAAAGAAAAGGACCTTGGACGTGTCGAAGTACGTGATACTTTCCACGTTTCCAAAGTTGGAACTATTGCGGGTTGTTACGTACTTGATGGTAAAATTCTTCGCAATGCTCAGACTCGCCTTGTTCGCGATAATGTTGTTATTTGGGAAGGCAAGTTAAATTCACTGAAGCGTTTCAAAGATGACGCTCGTGAAGTCGCAAGCGGCTATGAATGTGGTATCGGTCTCGAAAATTACAATGATATCAAAGTGGGAGATATCATTGAGGTATTTGAGATGGAAGAGATTAAGACGTCCCTTTAATGTAGACCACGGGTTATGACTGTAGGTGTATTTATTCTCGATTTACGCCTGTTTGGATGTCAATCTCTAAAACAGAAAAAATCTGTCGTCGCCCGCTTGCTAAATCAAATAAGGTCCAGGTATCCTGTTTCCATTGCCGAAGTAGGAGACCTGGACCTTTTACAAAGAACCGTATTAGGTGGTAGCATGACAGCGAGCCAAGAGGCGATGATTCTTTCTGTTTTCGATCAAATCGAAGAAAGAATTTATCAACTCGGTCTGGCCGAAGTGATCGCCATTGAAACTGAATTTTTTAATTACGGAGAATACAAGTAATTGAGTGGTTATCGCGCTGAAAAAGTAGCTGAACAAATTTTACGGGAAATCAGTCAAATGATCATGTTCAGCATGAAAGATCCTCGCCTTGCTAGTGTGACTATCACGGATGTTAAAGTCGCCCGTGATTTAAGTATTGCTAAGGTGTTTTTTACTGTTACCGATGAAGAAGACGAGCGCAAATCTGCGGAGCTAGGCCTTAAAAAATCTGCACCATTTATGCGCCGTCAACTCAGTCAAATTATGCGCATGCGGGCTGTACCTGAACTGCGCTTTCACTATGATGAGTCAATCGGTTATGGCCAGAAAATAGAAGCCCTTTTACGTCAGGTTAAGGATGACCTCGATGATTCTACAGAAGATTCAACAACAGATTCAGAATAATCAACGGATCCTGGTCGTTGCCCATGAAAACCCTGATGGTGATGCTATCGGTTCAACCTTGGGACTAGCTTTGGCTTTAAAAGATATCGGCAAAGATGTCACTGCATTTAATGCTGATGGCGTTCCTGATATAATGGGGTTCATTCCACATAACGATTTTCTGGTTAGCAGTCTTCCTGAAGATGCCCGTTACGATGTTGCCTTTGTATTAGATTCCGGAGATATTCGCAGAGCCGGCATCGATGTGGCCCAGATTGCCGGAACGGTTATAAACGTAGATCACCATCCTCATTCTGATTTTGGTGATATCTGCTATCTTGATACTGATGCTAGCGCTACGGCAATCATGATCTATCGGATTCTCGATTTTTGTGGTTATGAGATATCTACTGAGGTTGCCAAATGTCTTTATTTAGGCATCCTGTCAGACACCGGATCGTTTCGCTATTCAAGTGCCAACCCTGAAGCTTTTTCTATTTCTGGCTTACTCGTTCAAAGAGGAGTCGATCCCTGGGAGATGGCTTGTAGCCTATATGAAAGCTATCCGCCAGAAAGAATGAAGCTTCTTGGCATGGTTTTACCGTCACTGGAAACGTCATCTTGCGGTCGCTATGCTGCCATATTTATGAACCTTGATGATTTGTGTCATGCTGGTGCTACAATTGAACATGCGGATGGATTCGTCAACTATCCGCGTGCTATTCGCGGGGTCGAAGTTGCATTGTTCTTCAGCCAAAGAGACTCGGAGACCTACAAGGTCAGTTTTCGATCCAGGGGACTGATTGATGTCGGAGCTATTTCTCGCCATTTAGGTGGCGGTGGCCATCACAATGCAGCAGGTGCAACCATTACTGGCTCATTAAACACCATCAAAAACGAAGTATACAGATTACTTGATAAGGCTTTAGATTAATTCGTGCACGGACTTCTATTACTCAACAAACCTGCCGGCTTAACTTCCCATGATTGCGTGCGCAGAATTCGCCGCATCTTTAAAACTAAAAAAGTTGGACATGCCGGAACCCTTGATCCTATGGCTACAGGAGTATTACCAATTGCTATAGGAGACGGAACTAAAATACTCCAATTTTTACTCGCAGAGGACAAATCTTACCGCGCGACATTACAACTTGGTAAGATTACAGATACCCTTGATGCAGAAGGTCAGATTATTGCAGAGTATCCAGTCCCTGAGAATTTAGATGATCTGCTTCCAGCAGCGTGTCTGGAATTTACAGGTTCCATAGAGCAGATACCACCGATGTATTCCGCTCTAAAAAAGGATGGGGTTCCTCTTTACAAATTGGCACGCCAAGGCATTGAAGTGGAAAGAAAAGCAAGACAGGTGCATATTGACCGACTTGATCTGCTTCAATTTGACCAATCGACCGCTACTATCGAAGTTGCATGTTCCAAGGGTACTTATATTAGAACACTCGCCGATGATATTGGCAAAAAGCTAGGCTGTGGTGCTCATCTTATTGCTTTAGAGCGTCTATCCACAGGACCTTTTGCGTTAAGCGATTGTTGTACCTTTGAACAACTTGAGGATAGCGATTTCCGTACCCAGGCTCTCTTGCCTATAGTCAAAGCGCTAAGGGGAGTCCCTGAGGCCAGTCTTGACAGTCAAGCTATTCAACAATTAAAATTTGGCATTCCTCCTGAGCTTAAAAATACCTCTTTATCTGATTCCTCACTTAAGGAAGGTCAATTAATTAAATTATGTGCAGCAGATCAACTTGCGGCCATGGCTTATTATGCGCCTTCCAGGAAAAAAGAAAAAAGAGGAGACTACGAGCTTATCAGAGTGTTCAACAACGTTATTAATGGATAGATTCATCTTTACATAAGTACTCTAACTATGGTAGAAATCGCAGCCTGAGATAATGATAAAACAGCCACGCCACTGGCTTTATCGATCACAAACAAAAGGAGAACACAGTGCTCGGCACAGAACGCAAACAAGAAATCATTGAGCAGTACAAGCGTCATGAAGGTGACACCGGATCGCCAGAGGTTCAAATTGCACTCTTAAGTGAAAGAATCACCTACCTGACAGAGCATTTCAAGACTCATAAAAAAGATCACCATTCCCGTCGTGGTCTGCTGAAAATGGTCGGTCAGCGTCGGCGTTTGCTTGACTACCTGATTAAACAGGATGTTGAGCGTTACCGGACTATCATTAAGGCTCTCGGTATTCGTCGTTAATTTTAAGCAGCATGCTGAATCAAATTTTGGCATGCTGCTTTGTTTGTGCTATGGAGGCTGTCCGGAGAGAGATTCCGACGAAAGTCGGAGACTGTCTCGGGTCATCCTCCTAGCTAGTTTCTGTCCGGAAAGTGCCCTTTTTCACCAGCTCGACGTCAATCTGCGCATTCGCTTGTGCGGCGTAAGAACTACGCCTCCGCGCAAATGCTTGATCTCCTTGATCTGGCAAAAAAATTTCACCTTTCCAAATCAGAAACTGATAGTTAAAATTTAAGTATTTCAGGATAATAAACTAGCTATTTAGGTTAGGTTTCAGAAGGCTGAGACCTCAAAAAGGAGTAATAAAGTATATGGCCTATCAAAAGGTTGAAGTTGAATTCAATGGGCAACCATTAACAATAGAAACAGGTAAAGTAGCACGTCAAGCTGACGGGGCTGTTATTGTAACTTATGGGGAAACAAAAATTCTTTGTACGGCAGTGTCAGCCAAAAAGATGCGCGAAGGGCAAGACTTTTTCCCTTTAACGGTTAACTATGCAGAAAAATTTTATGCCAGTGGTAAAATTCCTGGTTCTTTTTTCCGCCGGGAGCGTGGTTCTTCTGAGCGGGAAACCTTAATTTCCCGCCTGATAGACCGGCCTATGCGTCCGTTGTTTCCAAAAGGCTACATGTTTGAAACTCAGATCATGCCAACGGTTATTTCTGCCGACCTGGTTAATGATCCAGATACCCTGTCAATGGTTGCGGCATCAGCTGCAGTCGTTGTTTCAGACATTCCATTTGACGGCCCGGTCGCCGGCATTCGTGTTGGTCGTGTTAACGGTGAATTAATAGCCAACCCAACACTGCAACAAATGGCAGAAAGTGATGTTGAAATTGTCATCGCCGGATCAAAAGATGCGGTCATGATGGTTGAAGGCGAAGCTGAATTTTTAACCGAAGAAGAAATGCTAGACGCTATTTTCTTTGGCCACGAATCACTGCAGCCATTCCTCACTGTACAGGAAGAGTTAGCCAAACTTGTAGGCAAAGAAAAACGCGAATTCATCGTTCCAGAGCAAGACGAAGCTCTGGTAGCCAAAGTATATGAGGTCGCCGAAGCTCAAGTTGTTGACGCAGTTAAGATTCAGTCTAAACAAGATCGCTATGCAGCTTTAGCTGATAATAGGGTTAGGGTGCAGGAACTTCTTGCGGAAGAATTTGAAGGCCGCGAAGAAGAAATTGCTACTGCGTTGGGTAGTCTTGAAAAGATGGTTGTTCGCCGCATGGTCACTCGTGATCGTATTCGGATTGATGGTCGGGACATGGAAACTATCCGACCTATTACTTGTGAAGTTGGTGTTCTTCCACGCGCCCATGGTAGTGCGTTATTCACTCGTGGTGAAACCCAAGCATTAGTTACCTCTACACTTGGTACTGCCAGTGATGAACAGCGCATGGATAATATCCAGGGCATGGAAATGAAGAAATTCATGCTTCATTACAACTTCCCTCCATTTTGTGTTGGTGAAACAAGCATGCGCTTATTCCCGGGCCGTCGCGAAATTGGTCATGGTATGCTGGCAGAAAGAAGTGCTTCTAAAGTTCTTCCTAAACATGAAGATTTTCCTTACACCATCCGGGTTGTGTCAGATATTCTTGAGTCTAATGGTTCATCCTCTATGGCCTCTGTATGTGGCGCCTCATTGTCTTTAATGGACGCAGGTGTTCCTATTACTGAGCCGATTGCTGGTATTGCCATGGGACTGATTAAAGAAGGTGACGCTATCGCTGTTCTTTCAGATATCCTTGGTGATGAAGATCATCTAGGTGATATGGACTTTAAGGTCACTGGTACTGCAGAAGGTGTTACTGCGCTTCAGATGGATATTAAGATCTCTGGTGTCACTAAAGAAATCATGCAAAAAGCACTTCAGCAGGCTAAAGATGGTCGTATTCACATCCTTGGCGAGATGGCTAAAGCTATTGCAGCTCCACGCAAAGAGCTTTCTGAGCATGCACCACAGATTACCAGCATCAAAGTTAAATCGGATCAGGTCCGTACTGTTATCGGCTCTGGTGGTAAAAATATCAGGGGAATAATTGATGCGACAGGTTGTGCTATTGATATTCAGGACGACGGAACGATCAATATTGCATCATCCGATGGCGCTGCGGCTAAACAAGCTATTAAGATGATCCGCGATCTGACCCAGGAAGCTGAAGTAGATAAGCTTTATATGGGAACGGTTAAAAAGATCATGGAGTTTGGTGCTTTTGTTGAGATTTTCTCTGGAACTGACGGACTCGTTCACGTTTCTGAACTTGCTAATGAGCGTGTTCGCAACGTGACTGATGTTCTGAACGAAGGCGATAAAGTTCTTGTTAAATGTATCGGCATTGATCGTCAAGGAAAAATCAAGCTTTCCCGTAAAGCTGCTCTCGGTATGGAACTTCCCGAGGACGAATAAAATAGAATTACATATATGCACACTCAGCCGGCGTGAAGTTAACTTCACGCCGGCTGTTTAATAACTGATTCCCATTCAGATATTTATTATGGAGATGACATGTCTCAACCTCTGGTCCAAATCAAAAAACTGCATTCAAAAGCAAATGTACCTCAATATATGACAACACTAGCTGCCGGTATGGATATTTGTGCGTGTATTGAAGATGACCAGGTGATAAAACCTGGAGAACGAGCGTTGGTTCCAACAGGATTAGCGTTTGCCATTCCTGAAGGTTTTGAAATTCAAGTAAGACCTCGTTCAGGCTTAGCCATTAAGCACGGTATTTCGCTAGTTAACAGTCCAGGTACGATCGATGCCGACTATCGTGGGGAAGTTGCAATTATTATAATTAATCATGGTCAAAATGATTTTACAATTCAACATGGTGACAGAGTTGCACAAGTTGTTGTAGCACCTGTGTGCAAGGCGCAAATTCAGGTTGTTTCTGAGCTTAGTGAAACAGATCGTGGGCAGGGAGGCTTTGGCCATACAGGCCAATAATGAGGACCATATTATGTCAAAAGATCCATCTGAACTTCTTGAATTTCCTTGTCACTATCAGTTTAAAGCTGTTGGTGTTTCAGGCGATGAGTTTCATCAGGAAATCATTTCGGCAGTACAACAACATGTTTCTGTAGGCCGTGACAATATCAAGCGTAGACCTAGCGCAAATGGTAATTATCAATCAATTACCATTTTTGTGACCTTGCATAGCTATAAACAGCTAACAGCTATTTATCAAGGAATGAAAACTGTCTCTGGGTTAAAAATGCTACTTTAAGTATTCCTTTCTTTCTATTAATCACCTATAGTTACTGTTATCCGATTAATAGATTTTTCTGAGCGCATTTTATGAAAGGCCGTTTCCTGCCCCAATCCAAACACCCAGGGAGATTGTCATGTTACTATCTATAAATCCTGAAAATCCCCAGCCACGACTTATTCAACAGGTGGTCGAATGCCTCCGAAATGGAGGCGTTATCGTTTATCCCACTGACACTACCTACGGAATCGGCTGCGATATTTTCAATAAGAAGGCTATTAAAAAAATTTTCCAGATCAAACAGCGTGACAGTAAAAAACCATTTTCTTTTATCTGTTCAGACCTAGGTGACATTTCTCAATATGCTCAGGTCAGCAATTTCGCTTTTAAAATAATGAAAAGACATTTGCCGGGAGCTTACACATTTGTTCTCGACGCAACTAAAATCGTTCCTGATTCTGTCAGCACCAAACAGAAAACTGTCGGAATCCGGATTCCTGACAGTCCCATCTGTAAAGATATTGTCTCTGCTTTAGGCCATCCATTGGTCACCACCAGCGCAAATATTTCTGGACAGGAAACTCCAGAGGATCCAACAGAGATCAATGATCAACTCGGTAAAATGGTAGATATAGTAATTGACGGTGGTATTTCAGTAAACGAAGCATCAACTGTCATTAGTTTGATTGATGATCAGATTGACGTGCTGCGGCAAGGCAGTGGCGATACTTCATGGATTGAATAACCTATGCGAAAATAGCCCAACCATGGCTGCAAAAAGCTAGGTGAATGTTAACTTACGCTCCAAATCCATAGAATTAGAAACCCGCTTTGCATCCCTAACGTTAATAAGTCCCTTTTTCACAAGCTGAATCAAATGTTGATCCATTGTTTGCATCTGATATTGGGCGCTTCCTTTTTCAATATGACCTTTGATATCGCTTAGGTTTCCATCACGGATACAAGCCTGTATTGTCGTTGTAGATCTCATAACTTCAACAACAGGAATAACACTTTCTCCGTTTTTACTTTCAATAAGACGTAATGAAACCGTTGCTACTAGAATATCGGCTAATCTCTGGCGAGCGATCTCTTGTGATTCAGGTGGGAAGTGACCAATAATTCGGTTAATTGTCGAAACAGCGCCTTGGGTGTGCAAAGTAGAGAAGACCAGATGTCCAGTTTCAGATGCTTTAATACAGGCATCAATTGTTTCTTTATCCCGTAATTCACCGACCATAATGGCATCAGGATCCATGCGCAACGATGCCTTCAATGCGGAACTATAATCATTGGTATCGATACCGACTTCGCGTTGTATAATACAACTTTTTTGTGATTTAAAGAGAAACTCAACCGGATCTTCTATGGTGACAATATTATATGCATATTTCTCATTCATATAATTAATCATCGAAGCGAGTGTGGTTGATTTTCCGTTCCCGGTTGGACCAGTAACAAGAATTAAGCCGTTAGGGGCCTTGACTATTTCTGCCAACACCGCGGGTAGACTTAAATCTGAAAAAGAACCGATTTCCGGTGGAATCACACGCATGACGATACCGATATAACCCCTTTGTCTGAAAATACTAACCCTGAACCGTCCTCCATTTGCTAAAGAGTAAGAAGCATCAAACTCAGTAAAATCATCAGGCAATGGCCGTTTACTTCTCTCCATAATTGTCGCAGCAATGAACTCAGTATCTTTGGCAGTCAAATTAGGCAATTTACTCCTTAATAATTGACCGTGGGCTCTAAAAAATGGCGGGTTATCAACTTCAAAATGAATATCAGAAACTCTTTTAGCAAAAGCAATTTCTAATATTTGGTTTAAGGTTTTAATATCCATAACTTCTCCTACACTATGTATTCAGATTTTAACGCTGCTTTTTGGATAAAGCATTTTCCATAGCAACACCTACCTGACGCACAAATATTCCGATGAGATCAAGCGGAACATAGCGCTTCTGGTTAAGCCCAAAATCTGCATAGGTCAAAGTAACAACACGATCAAACACTATCAGTGGCAAACACAACAGGTCAGCAGAAGAGGGCGCATCAATATGTGCATATAACGCATCACAAAGCTGTGCAGGCGGATTATTGTCAAAATAATAGTTCTCTGCGCTTGCTAAATGGTTATCAAAGGTTGCCAAATTAATATTTAAGCGCTGCTTTATTGGCGCTGAGACACCTTTGGTCTTATCTGTTTTTATTCCTGAACTACGTTCCATGATTAATGTTTCTCTATCAACAACGAGAGTCAGAGAACGGTCAAAAAACTCACTGATAAATTTCAATAGCAGAAGAGAAATTTCAGGTGCCTTCTTTGCAGTCGCTAATCTTTCAAGATAATTTTTTAATAATGAGTAATCAGAATGAGAAATATCACTAAAAAGACTCTGAATATAAGTAACTAGAGAGCCTAACAGTTTCACCAGATCATCAGCTTGCACTGTGCTTAGTGGACTGGATGAAGGGTAGGGCAGAACCGCACGGCAGCCTGAATCGTAAGCACTCAATATAAAATTATAATCATCAGGTAGAGCTAATTGCAGCTGAGCGACGGATGGATGCTTTTTTTTCATAGCTATGCGGAGCGACTCGATGCTTTGAGCGCTGAAATGTTCGCTGTCACTATCAGGAAAACCAAAGATAATTATTGGGTCAAAGCCTTTATTTGCAGCCTTCTCTATTTGCATTTCTAGTTCAGTGGCATCTTTTGGAGTAAAGGTCATTAACCCTTCACGCTTACAGACGGTCATTACAGCATGTTGCAGAAAAGAATCTGAACTATATAAAATAACCCCCTGCGAAGTCATTGTAAGGGGCCCGTATTTTTGATTAAAATGGTTGAAATCGGAGAGAAAAGAAAGCAGTTTCTGCTGCTCTTCTTCATCTATAGAAGGCAAAGCCTGCGCGATTGACTGCCGATGAATATCGAGAGGATCAAAAGTATCAAGCACTTCAAAGGTCTGTGGTTTGCGGCGCTCTATTTGATCAAGATCTGCCAATCCAAGAATATCTTCAGAAAGCTCGTTACCTTCTGAAAATTCGTCAGTGAAACCGGAGTTTTCAACAGATAATCCTGGAATTTCGCCCTCATATGGTTCATCTATAATCTCAAGTTCTCCAGCGTGAATCTTCTCATCGAAGATCCGTAAAGCGTCCATTAAAACCATCTGGGTATCAAGATTAATACTTTGGAAATTTTGCGGCAGGAACTTATAATCATCAGCGGGCAGAACGTCTTCGGTCTCAAGAACAAATACTCCCCGAGCCCAACTGATCATTTCAACAAGGGTTAATTCAATAAGCGTTTCAAGGGCGTTGTAAGCATCTTCTTTAGAAATTTCACATTGTTCATGAAGAATACTGATAAGAGGGGCAGCGTCGGAATGACTGGCCTGTTGAGTGGCCAGAGCCTGATTGAGTTCAGATTCACTGATAATCTCTTTTTCCAGTAATATTTGGCCTATCTTTAAGTCATCATTAGAATGAATAGCACTGACAATATAACCACTATTAAATATCAACTGCCCTTCACCACGTCGGCTATAGACCTTCAATATTCCAGATTTGCGCGTTGAATGTATAAGTTGAATAACATCTACTATAGGCAACTGTTCAAGTTCGCCGGTTAATGGCATTGCACACCTCATTGCTTAAATGACAATTCTTATTGTTAAAAACCATTAAACTCAATTATCAGTCAATTTTCAAGCATTAACTTAAAATAATTCTAATAGTTTACAAATAAATAATAAAAACACAAGTCAAGTTAGGATTTAGGTGGGGAAGTGCTCTTAAAAGTTCTATTCATTAATAGAATTATGGCTAATTTTCGGTGCCTTAGAATGTCTTGACCTGTCAATAAATTATAGATAAAATACAGCTAATAATTAAGACAATCATATCTCAGAAATATCCTCTTCTACCGCCTCTGAGTCATTTTAAAGGAGACCTTTAATGGCTATTACGATCGGTGGCTCATCAGTTAGCACAAGTAGCTTGAATCAAGCACAACAAAATCGGCAATCGACAATGGAAAAATTGTCCAGCGGCCAACGAATCAACAGCGCCAAAGACGATTCGGCAGGACTGTCTATATCTGACCGATTTACTTCACAACTATTCAGTATTAATCAGGCCAGTCGCAATGCTAATGATGGCATCTCTCTGACCCAAGTTGCTGATGGTGCCCTAAGGGAAAGCACAAGCATTCTCCAGCGTATGCGTGAACTAGCTGTTCAGTCCGGTAATGGCATTTATAATTATGCTGACCGTAGCGCAATGAATGCAGAATTTTCACAACTACAGACTGAACTTGACCGCATCGCCGAAACAACAACCTTTAACGATCAGCAACTTCTTAATGGTGATATGTCCAGCAGCGGAGCAACATTTCAAGTTGGAACAACGGATGGGGAACAGATCAATATTCAAATTAGTGACGCATCAGCAGAAAGCCTTGGCGTTGAAGATTTAAATATCGCAGATCAGGACGGAGCAGAAATGGCGTTGGCTGCAATTGATGAAGCTCTAGGTTCTGTATCAGAACAACGCGCTGGTCTTGGCGCAGCGCAAAGCCAATTTGAATCAGCTATTGAAACGCTAAATATCGAAGGACAAAATATATCTGCTGCCAGATCACGTATTTCAGATGCAGATATCGCTAAGGAAGCTTCAGAGTCTACAAAATATAGTATTCTTGAACAAGCAGGAGTTGCCTTGCAGGCACAAGCACAACTTTCAGCACAAAATGTTTTAAAACTATTGGGGTAATTTAAAATTATCGGTGGTAGTTCTGCTTTATCATTAAAACAAAAAAGCCTGACTGTGCAGTCAGGCTTTTAAAGAATCATCAATGTGACTCTAATTATCAATTGGTGCCGAAGGCGAGACTCGAACTCGCACGGGAATACTCCCACCACCCCCTCAAGATGGCGTGTCTACCAGTTCCACCACTTCGGCAACGCGGACGTATATATACTCAACACAGTCCCAACTGTCAATAGAGAAATTTCATTATTTTTGATCTGGTGTTGTAGCAGGGGTAGAAACAGGTGCTGCTACTGAACTTGGCATAACTGTTTGTGATGATGGTGAGCTGTAGAAATACGCCAGTGACAAACTGGTCAGCATAAAAATAACTGCAGCTCCGGCGGTTACTTTACTCATAAAATTTCCACCTGTTGAGCCAAACATGGCCTGGCTTCCTCCTGCACCAAAAGAGGCTCCCGCCTGAGCACCTTTACCCATTTGCAACAGGACGATAACGATTAGCGCAATTGAAACGATGATATGCAGCCCGATTAAAACTGTTACCATTAAAAAATCTCCTTTTGATAAATTAACCGCAGAAAATTACCATAGTTATATATATTTTGCCTAGATATTTTTCGGTAAAAACATCCTGTGCAGATAAAGATTAAGAAAACTCCCCCCAAAGACGTGTCCTTTCTTCTTCAAATTAATGACCAAAACTAGCTATAGCTGCTATAATAATTCCATAAAAATCAGACAATACAGAGTGCTCTCTTTTTCACTACCCGAATCATGTGACCACAAAATTAGAAGCTTTGATGCGGCTATACTTTCCCGGACACACAAATTAAGGCAAAATGCCTGACTACGGAGGTGTGTCCAGTGAGTTATTCGCCAGAGTTTAAACAAGAAGCCATTAGACTGGCAATTGAGTCCAGTCAACCAATCGCCCAAACAGCCAGAGACCTGGGAGTGAATCCCAATACTCTCTACACATGGGTCACAAACTATCGTCAACAGGAGAATCCCGGTAGCCAACAAGCTCAGGAATCTCCACAAGACGAATTAAAACGCCTCCGTCAGGAAAATGCTCGTCTGAAAGAGGAGCGTGACATCTTAAAAAAGGCGGCGGCGTACTTTGCCAAAAACAGCCGGTAAAGTACGCTTGGATGAAGCAGCAAACTGAATTCAGCATCATCGCGATGTGTCGCACGCTTCAAGTGTCTCGAAGCGGTTACTACGAGTTTTTGACGCGTCCGCCCAGTGCTCGGCGCCTTGAAGACGATGAGCTTCGTCCTCTTATCAGAGCAGCTTTTGGCAAGGGCAGAAAGAACTATGGCACTCGAAAAATTCGACGCGATTTACGAGTCCAAGGCATTACAGTCAGTCGTCGCCGCATCGGTCGCCTGATGCGTGAAGAGGGTTTACGCGTAAAAACCAGGCGCAGATTCAAAGCAACTACGAACTCGAAGCATGACAAACCGATTGCACCGAACTTGCTCAAGCGTAACTTTACGGTCGATGCTCCAAATGTAGCTTATGTTGGAGATATCACCTATATTCCGACACGCGAAGGCTGGCTCTACCTCGCTGTCGTCATTGACCTGTATTCCAGAGCCGTTGTCGGTTGGTCAATGGATTCACGTATGAAAGCCAATCTGGTTAATAATGCCATGACAACGGCCATCTGGAAGCGAAAGCCAAGCCGAGGGCTAATTTTTCACAGCGATCGAGGCAGTCAGTACGCCTCAGACAGCTACCAGAAGATCCTTAAGACTCATGGAATTTTGCCCAGCATGAGTAGAAAAGGCGATTGTTGGGATAATGCCGTTGCAGAGAGCTTTTTTCATACGCTTAAAATAGAGCTAATTCACCACTGCGATTTTCAGAGTCGCAGGGAAGCAAAGGCAGCAATCTTCGAGTACATCGAAGTATTTTACAACCGGCAGCGCCTGCATTCATCCAACGACTATGAGGCTCCTCTCGTTTTCGAAGCTATACAGGAAGCTGCGTAATCCTTGTGTCCGGAAAACTGTTGACGCATCACTTCAAACTGCATGTGAGTTGGATTGACTGTTTATGATTAATACATTTTCTGAAAATTTTAACGAATTCAACGATGGGCTGGCTGACGCCTTGTTTATCTCCGAATGTCTGGATGATGGTTCACCAGGTGCTTATTTAAGCACGAACAAAGCAGCTTCTTTATTATTAGGTTACACCAAAGAGGAATTCAAAAAGTTAAAACCCGGAGATATTAATCGTATCGTCAAGGAAGACGATGCGGCCTACCATAAAATCAACAATCAACTTAGCATGCATGGCAAGGCGCTTTATCGAACTGATCTTCTCTCTAAAAATGGCCAATGGGTTCATGTAGAAGTCAGTTGTCAAAAGCATATAATTAATTCTATTCCCATGTTTTTTTGCTTAGCTCGGGATATTTCTATTCGGGAGAAATACGAAGAAACAATTAAGGCACTGGTCCGCAGTACTGTTGGCCTGACAGGATACGAGTGTCTTGATGAAATTGTTAAAAATCTTTGTAGCTGGTTAGGCGCTGACGGAGCATGTATTGGCAATTTTGTAGAAGATCACCTATATGTTCAAGCATGCTTTCATAAAAATGTTCACTCAAAACCTTTTAAAATACCCATTTCATGCACCCCATTGCGTAATGTTAATGCTGGGGAATATGTATTTTATGAAAATGGGGCTGAACAATTTTTCAATGACAATGCCTATGGACCAATTACCAAATCTAACTGCTTTATTGCAATGCCTATGACAGCCCATGATGGATCAGCACTTGGGGCAGTTTGTCTTTTTTCTGATGATTCAATCAATAAAGGCGAACATATTGAGGAATTTTTAGCCATTATTTCTTCACGGGCTGCAGCAGAATGGGAACGCCTTCATTTTATCAAAGAACTATCTCTCAGTGAGGAAATGCTTCGAATTCTCTTTAATTCGACTGCCGAAGCTATTGTTGGCATTAACCTCGAGGGGAAAATTGTTTTCTGTAATCCATCAACCTTATCCATCCTCGGTCATCAAAGCGAAGACAATCTACTTGGCCGACAGTTTTACAATATAAGCCACGGAGTGCCATCATCAAAAAACGACAGTTGTCCATACATTGATGCTATTAAAACCCACAAAAAAATTAGTGATGAAGATATTTTTATCAACAGTGAAGGAAATTTAATCCCTGTAGAGTGCTGGGGCCATCCCATGCACAGGGACAATAAACTTGTCGGTGCAGTAATTACCTTTATAAACATATCCCGCCGTAAAGCCTTAGAACAACAGCTTCAACATGCACAAAAGATGGAAGCCATCGGCACCTTAACTGGTGGCATAGCGCATGATTTCAACAATATTCTTACTGTTATTTCTGGCTATGTCGGCCTATTGGAAAGTCAACTGACAGAGCAACCTAAAGTATTAAGGAAAATTCAAAAAATAGGCGCAGCAGCAGAACGGGGATCGAAACTGACCAATGGGCTTTTAGCGTATAGCCGTAAAAAATCGGAACCTTCAACCCCTGTAGACCTGAACCAACTGGTCGCAAAAGTACATGAGATATTCATTCAAATTATTGGTGATCACATTGAACATTCGTTGACCCTCGATAAAGAACAGATGGTTGTGCTGGCTGATGCTGCCCAGATTGAACAAGTACTGGTTAACCTTGCAACCAACGCTCGCGATGCGATGCCCGATGGTGGTTTCTTGAAAATGACAACAAGACACACATTTATTGATCGCACTTTTTGTCAAATTCATGGTTATGGTGAGCCAGGGCAATATGCTCTCATTAAGGTTGAAGATAGTGGTATTGGCATACCGGTAGAGATTCAACAACAAATCTTCGATCCATTTTTCACCACTAAAGATACGGGGAAGGGGACGGGTCTTGGCCTCGCTATGGCTTGGGGGATTATAAAGCAACATAAAGGATACATTAAAGTTGACAGTCAAAAAGGAAACGGTAGCTGCTTTAATATCTTCTTACCGCTTAGCAAAGAAGAAGTCCCCGAGTTACCTATAGCAACTCCGGAAGAATTACCCGGCGGGCAAGAAACGATTCTTCTGGTTGAAGATGATCAACTCGTTATGGAAGCGACCGAAAACATTTTAACCTCTGTTGGATATAAAGTTCATACGTGCAACACAGCATTATTGGCTCTTGAATTTCTAAAGGATTATCATCAGGATATTCATCTTATACTGTCGGATGTTGTTATGCCCGGACTGAAAGGGCCTGAATTTTACCATGAACTCAGAAAAATAACCGTAGCACCGGTAATATTTATGAGTGGCTATACCTTTGACAGTTTACGCGAACAAGGACTGCTCAATGAAGGTGTTCCCTTACTAAGCAAACCTGTCCAACCTGTTGATTTACTTATCAGCATCCGCTCACAACTAGATGATGCTCAATAATGTGACGTCTTTTTATATCGACTCATCACTCTCTTTCCTTGTATTAATTATATAAGTATCTAAATAGAGCACTAAACAAACCACTTTTAAGTATTAAATAACATTTAAGACTTAAGAACCTATCCTAACCTACTGAAGTTATTATTATTGCGTAATTACCATTTGTGACTCAGAATATCTCACATTGTGTTGACATCTCATACATATCGTGATAAAACATCATTCTAATATATCGATGGAGTATAATTATTATGGTTAAAAAATTAATCGGGAGAAAGCTCAAATCATCACGCCTGAAACGAGATAAGACCATCCAGGAATTGGCCGAAATGTCACGCGTTTCATCGAACATGATATCACGCATTGAGAGAGGACTGACGATTCCATCCGTGGAAATCCTCATGAAACTTGCAGATGCACTAGGACTGAGCCTCAGCTACTTTGTTGAAGAAGCAGAAAAGGGGAGTACGGTCATTTATACCCAGGAAGGACATGGCGAGCCAGTCTTTTTTTTCGAAGACAAACATCAGATTACCAGCCTTCTGCAAGGACTTAGAGATCCAGGCTTTTCTGTTTTTATCGACACCCTTGAACCGCATTGTGATAGTGGCGAAGGAGGCATGGTCCATACCGGGGAAGAATTTGCCATGGTCCTTGAAGGCTCTGTATATTTTTGTGTCGATGGAGAGGATTATCTGCTCAAAAAAGGCGATTCGATAGGCTTTAAAGCAACGTTACCCCACAGTTGGAGCAATCGATCAAACGATCAGACCAAGATCCTTTGGGTCGTCTCTCCACCACCCAATGTTTGATCTTTCTGCCGGGAGATAAAGTTATGCAAGTAAAAAAGATAGTAGGTAAAAAGCTTAAAGAAATTCGCCTGAAGCAAGATATGACCATACAGGTCCTGGCAGAACGCTCTCAGGTTTCGTCCAATATGATTTCCCGCATTGAAAGAGGACTAACGATTCCATCGGTGGAAATCCTGATGCGCTTAGCTGCTGTTTTTGACAAAAGTATCAATTATTTTGTTGAAGATGTTTCAACCTCTCATGAAATTGTTCACACTCGCCCGGGTCAGCGCGATAAAACGGTCTACGACGATGAATATAATATGCATACCGAGTCCTTCACCTCCGGACTTAGAGATCCACAGTTTATGTCATTTTATTGTACCGTCCAGAAGGGTGGGCAAAGTGGTCGAAAAAACATGTATCATCCAGGAGATGAACTAATCTACATGATTGAAGGTCGCATTAAAATGACCATTGTGGACGAGGTATATATTCTGGAAAAAGGTGATAGCCTCTGCTTTAAGTCACATTTACCCCATCGCTGGGAAAATATTGGTACCGATGATGCCAAAGTCATTTGGACGCTATCGCCATTTACGATTATTTAATTTAGGACAACTTATTGATTTTTTTGCACTCTAGTTGACATCGATAAGTCTTGATGTATAGTCTTAACTAACCCTTTAAAGAACATATCACTAACACACAACCGGCTTAAGCCTTAGGGGGCCACATGAACAAGTCAGAACTGATCGAGGCATTATCGATTCAAAAGAATCTGACCTACAAGAAATCGGAACAGATTGTTAATCTGATTTTTGATGGTATGTCTCAGGCACTCATTGACAATGATCGTATTGAAATTCGTGGATTTGGCAGTTTCATGGTTAAAGATTATAAAGCCTATATGGGAAGAAACCCTAAAACAGGTGAAATAATTCAAGTAAACGAAAAAAAACTACCATTTTTTAAAGTTGGCAAAGAGCTTAGAGAGAGGGTTGACGAATAAATTGTCGTCACAACGTTCAGTTTTCATGACCCGTTCATTTTGCTAAATGGACGGGTTTCTTAATTATCAATCACAAGGTTACAAATTATGTTGCATAAGTACCAAGACACCTACCCACAGTTAGATCCTACAGTCTTCACAGTAAATTCGGCGGAAATCATTGGTGACGTTATAATTGGCGCACAGTCGAGTATCTGGTTTAATGTTGTTATTCGCGGCGATGTAAACTACATAAGGATTGGTGAAAGAAGTAACGTGCAGGATGGCAGTGTTATCCATGTAGATCACGCGAAATACTCTACCAATATTGGCAATGACGTAACTATTGGCCATAACGTAACCCTTCATGGGTGTACCATTGGCGATCGCTGCCTGATCGGTATGGGCGCAGTTGTCATGGATGGTGCTATTATCGAACAAGATGCAATGGTTGCAGCAGGATCACTTGTCAGTCCGGGAACAATTATTCCTTCAGGAACTTTATTTATGGGGTCCCCGGCTAAACTTAAAAGGCAACTGAACCAAAAAGAGCTTGAACACCTCAAGCAGTCAGCATTAAATTATATTCAATACGCAGAAAACTACAAATAACACCTAACCTCCAGGAGTATTTTGCATTGAGCGATATTGACTTTTCAGACCTGAGTGATGGTTTTCTTTTTAAAGGTTTGGCCGCCAAAGAGATCGAATTTCTTAGCTCAGTGTTTACCCTTAGAAAAATTCCTGAGGGCAAAACCGTATTCATCGAAAATATGGCAGGTGAATCGCTCTACCTGATTAAAGCTGGAACGGTTCAAATTTCACAGATGCTGGCAGAAACGGACGAACAAATCATGTCTGTTCTCACTGCAGGCGATATCTTTGGAGAGCTTGGTGTTATCGACGGAGGTCCCCGTGCTGCGACAGCTCGCATTGCGGAAAATGCGACTCTGTATTGTTTAGAACGTAAGACATTTCTGTCGCTGGCAAGCTCGAAACCCCGCCTGGCCCTGCAGATAGCCTTAAATATCATGCAAATTTTCACAGCAAAGATGCGCAAATCCAAAAAAGATTATCGGGCGATGCTTGTCGCGTCGTTAAACAAACTTCCATAGTCAAAAACCACTATTAAAAATAACGAAAAAGGCTAGCATCATATTGCTGGCCTTTTTTTATTGAGAAATCTGCCTGTCCATTATAGTATTCGCGCGAAACTTTTCGTTATGCATCTTTAAGTTAGTAAAATATTAGAAATTTGTTTGCTTTACATTTAGTCTTTGGAGAGAGCTTATGTCCGTATTGCTCAGTCAGAAATTGATATTTGGTTTACTCGGTGGTTTAGGAATGTTCCTGTTTGGCATGAAGATCATGTCTGAAGGTTTACAAAAAATTGCCGGTGACAAAATGCGCAAAATTCTGGCTGTCCTCACTAACAATCGGATTATAGGGGCGTTGGTTGGTCTTGCGGTGACCGCGATTATTCAGTCATCAAGCGCTACAACAGTTATGGTCGTTGGTTTTGTCAACGCTGGCCTGTTATCCCTGGTTCAGTCGATTGGTGTTATTCTTGGCGCCAATGTCGGAACAACCATTACCGCTCAGTTAATCGCCTTTAAAATCACCAAATTTGCTCTGCCAGCCATTGGCATTGGGGCAGGTTTAAAATTATTCACCCGCAATCGTAAATCCAGTTATATTGGAGAAATTGTCCTCGGCTTTGGTTTGTTATTCTTTGGCCTGGCAACCATGAAAACTGCATTTGATCCACTTAAAACCAGTGAAGAATTTCGTCATTTATTCCTTCTGGTTGGTGATTATAAGCTTCTTGGTGTTCTGATAGGGGCTCTGCTAACAGTTATTGTCCAAAGCAGCAGCGCCACCATCGGCATCACTCTCGCACTGGCCAGTTCAGGGTTAATTTCATTTGAAGCTAGTGTTGCCCTTATCCTTGGCGAGAATATCGGAACAACAATCACTGCAAACCTTGCTGCCATCGGCACCAACGTTGCCGCCAAAAGAACAGCCTTCTCTCATTTCTTATTTAATGTTCTTGGCGTCATTTATATGCTGCTCCTGTTTCCTTTCTTTCTTAAGTTTATTTCGTCTATTACCCCGGGAGATGCCGATTTCGTTATCCAGACCCAGGCTCAAGCACAGCAATTCTCGGCTGCTATCGGTGATAAGCCATTTATCGCCAGACATATAGCGAATACTCATACTCTGTTTAACATAATCAACACCATCGTTTTTCTGCCGTTTATCGGTTTATTGGCTAAGCTCTCAACCATGATTATTCGTGGTGAACAAGAGGTTGATTCATTTCAGGTCAAATTTATCGATGACAGGGTCTTAAACACCCCACCAGTTGCCATTGGCCAAGCCCGTCGCGAAACACGCCGCATGGCTCAAATTGCTCAAGAGATGGTCGACGAGACAACTCTTTTCCTCCAGGACGGTGACTATAAACGTATTCGCGGTCTCGAGAAAAAAGAAGAATTGGTGGACATCCTGCAAAAAGAGATTATGGCATTTCTGGTTAAATTGTCACAAAAATCAATTGCCACTGACACGTCCGAAACTATTGGTTCATTAATGAATATCGTCAATGACCTTGAAAGAATAGGGGACCACTGCGAAAATTTATGGCAGCTTGGCTCACGTAAAATTGAAGAAAAAATCAACTTCTCTGAACTTGGTGAAGTTGAAATGACAGAAATCGCTGATAAGGCTAAAGAATTCCTTGCGTTTACAATTGAAGCTATGGACAACGAAGACAAGACTATCGAAAAACAAGCCATTGCCTTTGAAGATAAAATTGATGAATTAGAAGAAAGACTAAGAATGAATCATATTTCTCGTCTTAATACCGGTGAGTGTGCGGTTCAACCAGGACTTGTTTATATCGATATGTTACACAGTTTTGAAAAAATCGGTGATCACACCTTTAACGTTTCAGAAGCTGTCATAGGGAAAAAATAGGCGGTCAAAAGACAATGTTTGCAGCAATTGATATCGGCAGTAACACATTGAGACTCCTTATCAAAGGGACAGGCGGAGAAAAAAGATATTTCCGTCAAATTACGCGGTTATCTGGGCAATTTTCTGAAGGTTGTTTAAACGTAGAAAGCATGGCACGAACCACTAAAGCGTTAAAAGTATTTTCACATGAGATGGAGATTGCTGGCATTACTAAGTATCACGCTGTCGCAACTGAAGCCGTAAGAAGAGCCGAGAACAAAGAGGATTTTTTAGTTCTTGTTCAAAAAGAAACTGGGCTTAACATCGAAGTGATTAGCGGTGAACAAGAGGCTCAATTCACAACCACTGGTGTTTTATCTGTATTGGACCCACTACCAACTAATGCAATTATTATCGATATTGGTGGAGGCAGTACAGAACTTATTTGTGTTCAGCAAGGGATCACCAAGTTCCAACATAGTTATCCGCTTGGTGTCGTTAGACTGTGTGAAGAACTGTCAACCTTTGAATTACGTGCTGAATATATAAGTGAGATAATAGAGGATTATTTTAATCGATTATCTGAAGCTGGTTTATCCGAACCAAAATATCAGCTAATAGGCACTGCAGGAACGGTAACAACACTTGCAGCAATCAGCCAGCATATGACTGAATACGATCCGGATAAAATCAATAATTCTGTGCTGACAACAGAATGGCTTAACCAAATTCTGTCAAATTTAAAACCGATGTCTATAGAGGACAGAGAAAAAACACCTGGCATGGAAGCAGGTCGTGGTGATTTAATTATACCCGGTATTCAAATATTACTAAAATTGGCTGATCAATTTAGGCAATCTCAGATACGCGTTTCCGATTCAGGCCTACTTGAAGGTGTGATCGCTGGATTGAATAACAACCGATAGATATTCATGATTATCCTTGACAAGTAAGTTTGAATAATTAATAATTCGCGGCGCTGAAAGAAAAGACGGGATGTGGCGCAGTCTGGTAGCGCACTTGACTGGGGGTCAAGGGGCCGTAGGTTCAAATCCTATCATCCCGACCATATAAAAAAGAGCTGACTAAGAAATTAGGTCAGCTCTTTTTTTGTTTAAAAAGTATCAGCGCTGTTCTGGCAAAAATAGGGGATAGAACCATTTAAATCGTTACCCCCGGCAATCAAAAGTCAAATATATATAAACTCTTTATGTAAAAATATAATGCTTGCCAACTTGAATTATAGAAAACCATATAGATAAGAATATTACTCCCTCAGGTGCCTTTGATGACTACTAGCGGCTCGTTCTTTATTGAAGAAGAGGAGTTCATGAGTTCCTCCGTTGTCCAGGTCGACCGGCAGCAACCAGAGCCGATCGGACGAGCTCAATAGAGGCCCAAGGATGTTTCTCTTTACGGAGTTCAATAGAAATCGCCTTGATAGCAGCAGTCCGCTTCAGACCACGGGCAATCTGGCAGTCATAAAGGTTGACCACACGTGCATAAAAAGCGTCACGTTCTTTAATGCGTTCCTGTTGAGCGAAATCTGCAGAATTATCTTTGAGTCTGGCTAAGCGTGTCTTGGATCGAACGATTGTGGCAAGGTTGGTCAGTGAGTCTAAGACTTTGAGGAAGTCATGAACGAGATCATCCGGAAGTGTCAGAGTGACTTCAACCAGATCATCATCAAGAGGGGTTACTTTGGGGTTAAGTTGATGGTTGGATAGAGGTGAAGTCATAGAGAGACCTCACGACATATTAATAAATATTTAACGTCGCATAATATATATTATGTAAACCTAAGATGCAGAATAAATTCAGTTCATCAAACAGATGAATCTAAGGGATAGTCTAAAGCTATCCCTGCCGTATGATAGTACCCTTAAAGATGCTTTCTTATTATGTACTCAATAGCTCATAAACGAATTTGTTTACTTCAGCAAATGGATAATTTTCGAGTTTCCCGAACCCTTCCATTTTGGTTGCTTTTAACTTAACGCTTAGCGGTGTCGAAATCCCGCACAAGAAACGACTGCAGGCTTTACTAGATAATCCATTGACACTGGCAGTTCGGTATGGCTGTAACCATTGCTTTATGATATCAGCATCTAATGGTGGCTGTTGAATCTTGGGAAACTGGGCAACTGCGCCATCACACACGGAACAATGATGACATTGTTGTGGTGCTTCATCGTCACCGAAGTATTGAGCTAAGGATGAGCTCAAACATTCCTTACCCTGGAAAAAATCGAGCATTTTATGAATCCGGGCGATTTCATTCTTTTCTTTAAGATAAAATAATTCATGCAGATTCTCGACGAGCTTATCCAGCGGCACACGTTTACTGATAATCCTGTAAACATCAATAGACAGCTTAGTTTCAAGCTCGAGCCAACCTTTTTCATGAAAATAATCAATAGCGGCAACAACACGTTGCCTTTCCGCACGATAAGTTTTCCATAAAGCATCAAAATCGATGCTGTACCAGGTTCTAGCCTTTTCAGAGCAGTTAAAAAGTGCCTGAACAAAATTTTGTCGCTCACCTTCGAAACGATCGATAATCTGATCCATGCTATCGATGAGTTTGAAGCGATATGATGAAAAATAGGTAAATTGCGACTGAATGGTTCCATTTAATTCTAAATAGACAAGCAATGTTTTAAGCGGTAAAGGTCTGATATTACTTTCGCGGGATAACTGATTGAGCATAACCTCCCATTTATCTTCACTGGCGTATATCTGCTCAATAACATAGTTAATAGACGTTTTATCAGGCGTATCCCCATAAACAAAATTTTCTAAGACATTAAGATTATCCCGGTTACCCAAAGTCATACACCTGGCCGGTTGACCATCGCGCCCTGCCCGTCCTATTTCCTGGGAATAATTCTCTAATGATTTAGGTAAATCATAATGAATAATATTACGGATATCAGCCTTATCTATTCCCATCCCAAAGGCAATGGTCGCAACAATACATGTTCCTTGACCCTGCATAAACGACTGTTGAATTTCTGACCGTAATTCACTATTTAAGCCCGCATGGTAAGCAATAGCGTGTATCCCTGCGTTAGTCAGTTTTTTAGCCACATATTCAGCTGTTTTTTGCTGCGTCACATAGACAATCGTCGGTTCTTTTTCGCAGCCATTAAAAAATTGCACCAGATGATTGAACTTATCTCTTTCAGAGCAAGGAACAATATTCAATGTCAGGTTAGACCGATAAAAGCCAGTGATCGTAAAATTATTTGCGGCGATCTTGAACTTATTTCCCATATCCTCGATAACCTGTGGAGTAGCTGTCGCAGTTAACAGGAGGACTTGCGAAATATTGAGCTCTTGTTGATAAGCAGGCAATTTTAAATAATTGGGACGAAAATTATGTCCCCATTCAGAAATACAATGGGCCTCATCAACCACTAGCAATGAAATAGGAACTTTTGAGATAAACTGTCGAAAACGCTCATTTTTAAGCCGCTCTACAGAAATCAGAAGAATTTTCAATTCACTATTACGAGCCTGCTGCATTATCTGTAGGGTTTCATCTCGGTTTTGGGTTGAATCAATGCACGCAGCAGGAATATTTTTACTCCGTAAAAACTCAACCTGATCCTTCATTAAAGCCAATAAAGGTGAAATAACCAGAGTAAGGTGGGGCAGTTGAAGAGCCGGCAACTGATAGCAGAGAGATTTACCAGACCCCGTTGGAAAAATGGCTGCAGCAGAACTCCCCGTTAATATACGGTCAATAACTTCTGATTGACCTGGACGAAAACCACTAAAACCAAAGTATTGCTGTAAGGTTTGAACTGTCATATATCCTCAAAAGATTTCACTGTTGTTATAAATAGCGTCCATTCGGAAACTCAATATAGCAGGAGCATCAACTCCTTATGAAATATTGAATTACCATAATAACGACAGTTTCCGACAAAAACCTGAACGGAATGAAATCACCTCTAAAAATATACAAATACCGGTCGATTAAGACACCTGCACATATTCTTTCACTTTACCGATGCGAAGAAACTGAAAGTTTTCACCCGCTAACCAATCAGATTCTTCTGGCGAAAAAACCCCATTTGGCAGGCAATAACATACTTTTATCCCCTCTGGCAGTTCGGTAAAGTCCTCGTCCAATTGATGTTGCTCATCCTCAAAACCACAGGTCGTAACAATAACCTCCTGACCTGACTTCTTTTCTCGTGCAACAATCCGGGATTTTTCACCAACAATATAAAAATTGTCACCAACCTTAATTTTTTTATTGCTGCTTTTCTTTTTCCAGAACAAAGAATCTTTTGATTTCGCGTCCCGATAGAAGAGCCATACACCAACCAATGCAAAAGGGATTAACGAAATTAAGACAGGAATAACCAGATCCAAACGATTAACGTTCATGAGTTTCTTTCTTGGGAGACTATTTATAACTACTAAGGAATTAGAACAATTTTCCCCTGGGCACCGGGCTCCAGAACTAATCGATGCGCTTCGGCAGCAGAAGCTAACGGCAATTCTTTACGAATAACTGGCTTGAAACGACCATCAGTTAAGCCAGCTTGTAATACGCAATGAATTTGATCCATTTCTTCCGGCTTTGCATTAAAAGCTGCCATACCAATAATTGATGCATTCTTACCCATTGTGTCACGGGGATTGATTTCTATAGTGCCACGATTGCCGATAACAACAATACGGCCATATTTGGCAACAACTTTAAGATCCTTATCAAGATTGACGTTAGCAAGCATTTCTAAAATAACGTCGGGACCAATACCATCAGTTAGATCGTTTAAAGCATCAAGATAATTATCTTCTTTATGATTTAGTGCCGCATCGACACCTTGAGATTGAATCAACTCAAGGCCAGCTTCACTACCTGCGGTTCCTACAACCCGCATGCCATGGGCCTTTGCTATTTGAATGGCGGCGAGACCGACAGCACCACTGCCACCATGAATCAACACCGTTTCGCCCGGCTTAGCTTGGCCACGGAAGATTAATCCATAATAGGCTGTGACATATGGTACACCGACACCAGCACCAGCAGAAAAAGAGACATTATCCGGTAAGGGAAAGACATTTGCGACAGAACAAACAACCTGTTCTGCGTAAGTTCCGACATTTTGACCGAACAAGTAAACTCGATCACCAACCTGAAATTGATCAACCCCTTCACCAAGAACGGTTATAATACCTGCTGCATCATTCCCGGGAGTATAAGGTAGGGTAGGTTTTAACGGATAAGCTCCGGCCCTGATATAGGTATCAACCGGATTGACACCGACAGCTTTTATTTCAACACTTACTTCAAGGGTACCTGGTAATTTATCTGTTTTTTCAACGAATTTAAGAACATCAGGATCTCCAAATTGATCGACCTGAATAACATTCATGATTCACCTCCGGAGAATAGTAAGAAAGATCTTATTGTATCAACCTATCGCCGCCAATTCCAGTCGCCCTCCCCATCTTCTAAGCAGTTCATCCCTGACAACCAGCGCTTCCGGAGTCGATAGTTGTCCTGTTTGTTCCACGTAAGCAAAAGCCTCATTACGTGCAGCTTCAAGAATATTAAGATCTTTTATCAGGTTGGCAACCCTGAATTCAGGCAAACCGGCTTGCCTGGTACCAAGAAAATCGCCGGGACCACGTATTTCCAAGTCAGCTTCGGCAATTTGAAAACCATCATTGGTCTGAACCATAACCTGAAGACGGCGATCAGCATCGTAGCTGTAGTTTTCAGAAGGGATAAGAACACAGTAACTCTGTTCGGCACCCCGCCCTACCCGTCCACGCAATTGATGCAGTTGGGACAAGCCGAAACGATCCGCATGTTCAATGACCATGACAGATGCATTAGGAACGTCAACACCAACCTCAATAACAGTCGTAGAAACCAGTAATTGCACATCGCCTTTGCGAAAGGCATCCATCACCGCATCTTTTTGTGGAGATTTCATTTGCCCATGTAGTAGGCCCACACTCACATCAGGAAAGATTTCATCCTGCAGTTGATCAGCTGCAACGGTAGCGGCTTTCAAGTCACTCTTTTCAGATTCTTCAACTAAGGGATAAACAATGTAAACCTGACGTCCAAGAGAAAGCTGCTCCTGAATAAGCTGGTAGGCACGTTGACGCTGATTAGCCTTAAAAAGTTTGGTCGTAATCGGTTTACGGCCAGGAGGAAGTTGATCGATAACAGAAACAGATAAATCACCATAAAGGGTCATCGACAGGGTTCTGGGTATAGGTGTTGCGGTCATGACCAGAATATCCGGATTCGCTCCCTTGTGTTTCAAAATACTTCTTTGCCGCACACCGAAGCGATGCTGTTCGTCAATAATGCCTAATCCTAAATATTTAAATTCGACACTGTCCTGTAATACCGCATGAGTGCCCACCACGAGATCAGCTCGCCCTTCAGCGATATTGGCAAGGGTTTCGCGCTTTTTAGCGGCAGGCATGCTCCCTTGAAGCAGCACAGAACTAAGCCCCAAAGGCTCAAGCCATTGTTGAAAAGTCTTAAAATGCTGTTCAGCAAGAATTTCGGTCGGAGCAACAACAGCAACCTGAGCCTCATTCTCAATAGCAATCAGAGCAGCCATCATGGCGACCAAGGTCTTACCGCTGCCAACATCTCCTTGAAGTAGTCGATGCATCGGTTGGGGAGACATCATATCGTTTTTAATTTCAACAAGCACTCGTCTCTGTGCATCAGTCAATTTGAAAGGTAAAGATTTATTCAAAGGGATGGTGTATTTATGATTAAAGGAAAAAGCGATACCGGTTTCAAGCTCAACACCATTACGCTTTAAAGCAAGACCAAGTTCAAGGAAAAAGAATTCATCAAAAACAATCGATTGACGAGCCAGATCTCTTCCTTGAGCCAAGGCAGCCAAATCACAGTCATCTGCTGGCCAGTGAATAGAGCTTAAGGCTTGATCAAGGGGTAATAAATGGTATTTTTCCAGCAAATGCGTAGGTAGAAAGGTCTGAATATAGCGGGCATAATCATTGACCAACTGCGACCATAGCTTTCTGATTTGTTTTTGAGAAAGACCTTCGGTAGCAGGATATACAGGTAAAACGCGACCGAATTCGGTTGAATTATTGTTTAGATACGAGGCTAGATCATTTTCATTTTGTATCAGTTCAGCATCGGGATGATGAATTTCGCGCACAGCAGAGTAGCGCTTTACCTCGCCAATAAAAATTGCTTTCTGACCAACAGAAAAACGTTTCTGTAGCCAGGGTTTGCGGTAACGAAACCATTTAAGCGCCACACGTCCAGTGTCATCGCCAACAATAACTTCGTAAATTTTCTTACGATTACGTGATGTCTGGATTTCACCAGAAGCTAAAACCGTAGCAAAAAAGATTTCTTGTTGACCAGTGACAAGCTCATTGACAGTTTTTAACTGCCGACGATCTTCATAACGGGAAGGCAGATGATAAAGAGCATCTTCAATCGTTTTGACACCAAGTCTCTGAAGTTTTTCAAGATTGCGGGCGCCAACACCGCGCAGCGTGGATATATCACGCTGCAACACTAAAAAAGCAGAGTTATGGTCCGGTGAGGACATTAGAAATAATCAGTCTTCCAGAATGGCGTTCAAATCCGTAAGAATTTGCTCAAGGTTTAGACCATGAGCACGAATTCCCTGGGCTAAAGATTCAGTAGAGGCCCCAAGACAACCAACACAACCTAGGTTATGGCGATCTAAAACCTCTGCGACCTTAGGACTAATTTGAATAACTTCTTGAAATGTCATATCTTTAGTAATTTTTTGAGCCATATGAACCTCCGTGGAGATACGTAGAGTAGCTTTATAAAGATTTACTGATAGTGCTTTTAAATATTCACAAAACAAATAGAAAAATGCAAGAAAAACGGGATATCTCTATTAAAGATACCCCGTTTCCTGTCAGAATAATTAGACTATTAACTGTATTCGATATCAGTAACTTCGTAAACCTTAACCCCAGAAGGAACGGCAATACGCACTTCCTCATCAACCTGATGGCCAATCAAGGATTTACCAACTGGAGAAGTAATCGAAATTTTACCGACTTTAATATCAGCTTCATCTTCACCAACGATCTGGTAAGTCACTTCCTTTTCAGTATCAATATCGAATAAAGTGACCTTAGCACCAAACACAATTTTATCACTCTTGATTGTCTTGGGATCAATAACTTGAGCCAAAGCAATCTTATTGTTCAGCTCCTGAATGCGTCCTTCGACAAAAGCCTGACGATCCTTGGCTGCATCATATTCAGCATTTTCAGATAAATCACCATGACTGCGTGCTTCTGCAATGTCCTGAACAACCTTCGGGCGCTCTACCCGGGTAAGGTGTTTGAGTTCTTCCTGAAGCCGCTGATGCCCTTCAGCAGTCATTGGAACAGAATTGCTCATACATCTCGCTCCTTAAAAAAAACAGCGGGCGGGAAAACCCGCCCACTGGTATGTTACTAATGAAGTTTCGCTAAATCAAGAGACGCTATAATACTCTTGCAAAGGCTTAACGTCAAGACTTTCCCTTAACATGGCTAAAATGCCGTCTGTAACCGCTTTAATCCCGGCGACAGTGGTATAATAAGCGACTTCATTCATTAGTGCAGATCGTCTGATCGAATAAGAATCGGTCACAGATTGAGCACCTAAAGTCGTATTGAAGACCATACAGATTTCACGACTCTTAATCGCATCAACACAGTGAGGACGGCCCTCTTTTACTTTATTGATACGATCAACCTTGATCCCCTGTTCAGCAAGATAGCTTGCCGTACCGCCAGTTGCAACAATGGAAAAGCCAGCGTCAACAAGCTTCTTCACGGATTCGACAATGTGCGCCTTATCAGAATCCTTTACACTGACAAAGATCTGTCCCTCTTTGGGAAGTTTCACATTCGCACCAAGCTGTGCTTTTGCAAACGCCTTACCAAAGTCGAAATCAATCCCCATAACTTCACCAGTGGACTTCATTTCAGGTCCCAACAAGGTATCAACGCCAGGGAATTTAACAAAAGGGAAAACCGCTTCTTTAATGGCAATATGATCAGGAACAATATCACCGCTAACACCAAGTTCCGGAAGCGTCTTGCCGGCCATAACCTTAGCTGCGATCTGAGCCAGAGGACGATTGGTTGCCTTAGAAACGAAAGGCACGGTACGACTGGCCCTTGGGTTAACCTCAATAAGGTAAATATCACCATCTTTAACCGCATATTGTATATTCATCAGGCCGATAACTTGTAGTTCAATGGCCAACTCAATGGTTTGACGGCGAATTTCAGCAACTATGTCTGCAGGTAAAGAATAAGGCGGAAGAGAACAGCCTGAATCACCAGAGTGAATACCAGCTTCTTCAATATGCTGCATGATCCCACCGATAACGACATTAGTACCGTCAGCAAGCGCATCAACATCAACCTCAATAGCATCAACCAGAAACTTATCAATCAATACCGGATGCTCTGGCGACGCATCAACTGCGTACTTCATGTAATCGCGCAAACGCTCAACGTTGTAAACAATTTCCATAGCGCGACCACCCAAAACGTAAGACGGACGAACAACTACGGGGTATCCGATCCGTTCAGCGATTTTTTCAGCTTCATCATAAGCACGCGCAATACCATTTGCAGGCTGACGCAGATTTAATTTGTTAAGCAACGCCTGGAAGCGTTCCCGGTCTTCAGCGCGGTCAATAGCATCTGGAGAAGTCCCGATAATTGGCACACCGGCCTTTTCAAGAGCGACAGCCAATTTTAATGGCGTCTGACCACCGTATTGAACAATGACGCCAACCGGCTTTTCAGTTTCAACAATCGCCAAAACATCTTCAAAGGTCAATGGCTCAAAATAGAGGCGATCAGAGGTATCGTAATCGGTTGAAACTGTCTCAGGGTTACAGTTGACCATAATAGTCTCATAACCATCAGCAGACAGTGAAAAAGCACCATGAACGCAGCAGTAATCGAATTCGATACCTTGACCAATACGATTAGGCCCACCACCAAGAATGATGATTTTTTTGCGGTCAGTCGGCTCGGCCTCACACTCAGTTTCATAAGTGGAATAGAAATATGGAGTATAAGCCTCAAATTCGGCACCACAGGTATCAACGCGCTTATAGACTGGAAGAACCTTAAGGTCATGACGTAAATCGCGCACATCATCTTCAGTGATCTGCCACAGAGTTGCAAGACGACGATCAGAAAAACCATACTGCTTCGCTTCACGTAACAGGTCGGTAAAGCTGTCATCTTTTTTCGCCAACTGATCGCGACTAGAAACCAATTCAGCTTCCTTATCAATGATCTGAGCGATATTGTTGAGGAACCATGGATCAATGCCACTTAAGGTTGAAATTTCAGCCGTGGTCATGCCAGCCCTGAAAGCGTCCCCCAGATACCACATCCGCTCCCAGCTTGGAACATGCAGTTTTTCGTTGAGAAGACTAAGATCAGATTCAGACAACGGTGTGCCATATTCCTCAGGGGAAGCAAACAAGCGACTCTCAAAGCCATAAGAGCCAATTTCTAATGAACGTAAAGCCTTTTGCAGACTTTCTTTGAAGGTACGTCCAATAGCCATCGCTTCGCCAACAGACTTCATCTGTGTGGTAAGGGTCGCATCAGCCTGTGGAAACTTTTCAAAGGTAAAACGAGGAACCTTGGTGACCACATAATCGATGGTGGGTTCGAAACTGGCCAAGGTTTCACGAGTAATATCGTTGGAGATTTCATCCAACCGATAACCAACAGACAACTTAGCCGCAATTTTAGCAATCGGGAAACCTGTCGCCTTGGAAGCTAATGCAGAAGAACGAGATACACGAGGGTTCATCTCAATGACAACGAGGCGACCATCAACAGGATTAATGCCAAACTGAATGTTTGAGCCACCGGTATCAACACCAATTTCACGAATAATTTTCAAAGATGCATCGCGTAGAATCTGATATTCTTTATCAGTTAATGTCTGAGCAGGTGCAACGGTGATGGAATCACCGGTATGAACGCCCATGGCATCAAAGTTTTCGATAGAACAGATAATAACAACATTATCAGCACCATCGCGCATAACTTCAAGCTCATACTCTTTCCAGCCAATGACGGACTCTTCAACCAGAATTTCATTTGTCGGTGAAGCATCGATACCAGCAATGGCCATCCGCTCATATTCTTCACGATTATAAGCGATACCACCACCGGTTCCACCTAAGGTAAAGGAGGGGCGAATAATTGCAGGGAAACCAATATACTCTATGATTTCCATAGCTTCTTTATGGCTGTGAGCCAAACCGGAACGTGGAACTTCGACACCGATTTTCTCCATAGCCTCTTTAAACAGCGTCCGGTCCTCGGCTTTTTTGATTGGACCTAATTTTGCTCCGATCAGTTCAACTGAGTACTCATCCAAAACACCTGATTCAGCTACACTGACAGCAGTATTCAGAGCAGTTTGCCCGCCAAGAGTCGGCAGTAAAGCATCGGGGCGTTCTTTAGCAATAATCTTTGTCAGAGTTTCAGGTGTAACCGGTTCTACATAGGTCCGATCGGCAAAATCGGGATCGGTCATGATGGTTGCAGGATTAGAGTTGAGCAAAACGACCTCATAGCCCTCTTCCTTCAATGCTTTACAAGCTTGGGTGCCGGAGTAATCAAACTCACAGGCCTGACCAATGACAATTGGACCAGCACCGATAATTAAAATCTTTTTTATATCATCACGCTTAGGCATGGTTGTTCCCTTAAATTATAATCTGCTAGTACGAATTAATTAACTTACTTTTTATTGTCAGCCATCATCTGAATGAAACGTTCAAACAAATATTTGGCATCATGGGGACCAGGGGATGCCTCTGGGTGATATTGAACAGAAAAAGCCGGGAAGCTCTTATGCTGAATGCCTTCAACGGTATTATCGTTGAGGTTCATATGAGTCACATTAATCTGATCCTGATCAAGACTATCTGCGTCAACAGCAAAACCATGGTTTTGGGAAGTAATTTCAACCTGACCACGTTTATGATCAAGAACTGGCTGGTTACCACCACGGTGCCCGAACTTCAATTTATAGGTTTTACCACCAAGAGCAATAGACAATAGCTGGTGACCGAGACAAATCCCGAAAACAGGAACTTTACCAAGTAGTTCACGGATATTTTCCTGAGCGTAATTCAATGGTTCCGGATCACCTGGTCCATTACTTAAGAACACTCCGTCAGGGTTCATTTTTAAAATGTCCTCAGGCGAAGTTGTTGCCGGCACAACAGTGACATCACAACCAGCGGTAGTCAGGTTACGAAGAATATTGCGCTTTATGCCGAAATCGTAAGCCACAACCTTGTAGGACTTAGCCGTTGAGGAACTATCACCGTACCCTTTGCCAAGTTCCCATACCTCTTCAGTAGCCTGATAGGGCTCAGCACAGGTCACCTCACTGACAAGATCACGACCGACAATAGAAGGAGCTTTTTGTGCTTTTGCGATCAGACTGGCAGGATCAGTGTCAACCGATGAAATAATTCCGGTCTGGGCACCTGCAGTACGGATATGACGAACCAATGCACGCGTATCGATACCCTCAATCCCAATAATATTGTTCTGTTTAAGATAGTCATCAAGAGACATCTCGGAACGGAAGTTGCTCGGGAACGGACAAGATTCTTTCACCACGAATCCGGACAGAAACGGCTGACGTGATTCAACATCTTCAGGATTGATTCCATAGTTACCAATCTGCGGATAAGTCATGGTGACGATTTCGCCATGGTAAGAAGGATCAGTAAGAATTTCCTGATACCCTGTCATGCTGGTATTAAAGACAACCTCTCCAGTGACTTCTCCGACTGCACCAAGAGCCTTGCCAACAAAATACTTGCCATCTGCAAGCGCAAGAACTGCTTTCATTACTACCTCGATTTATTTTATAATTAACTTTAACAATCAAGCCTATATGGCTGGATTTACGCTTCTTTCAAAAAAACAGTTTTGCCTGCAAGTAAGGTTCTGACAACACAACCCTTAAAGGCAAAACCACTAAACGGAGTATTCTTACTCTTAGATTGCAGAGCATTAACATCAAGCGACCAAGGCTGCTCGAGATCAATAATTGCAATATCAGCAACGGCCCCAACACCTAAAGAACCACGCTCAATTCCAATGATAGCAGCTGGCTGACAAGTTAACAACGCTATTGCCTGGCTCAGAGAAATGATCTCTTTAGCAACCAGATCAAGAGTCAGGGGCAGCATGGTTTCAAGACCAACAATACCATTTAAAGCGATAGGAAATTCAACATTTTTCTCATCATAATGATGCGGTGCGTGATCTGTAGCAATCGCATCAATGGTTCCGTCTGCCATGGCTGCGCAAATAGCGTCGACATCGCTTTGATGCCGCAATGGCGGATTCATTTTAGCGTTAGTGTCATAACCTCGAACCGCCTCTTCAGTCAAGGTAAAGTGGTGCGGGGTAACTTCACAACTCACGCGGACACCACGCTTTTTGGCAGCACGGACAAGCTCAACACTTCCTTTGGTTGAAACATGGGCAACGTGCAGGCGAGCGCCACTGAATTCAGCCAGCATAATATCTCTGGCAACCGCGGCATCTTCGGCAACCCACGGAATCCCCTTAAGCCCGAGCTCAGTAGCAACCTCTCCTTCATTCATGCAGCCATCACCAACGATGGCTAAATCTTCAGCATGGGAAATAATCGGCGCATCAAAAGTATCGGCATATTCAAGGGCACGCCGCATCAATTCACCATTAAGAACCGGCTTGCCATCATCGGAGAAAGCAACACATCCACCCGCCTTCAACTCACCCATTTCTGAAAGGGTTTCACCTTTCATACCAGCACTGACAGCTCCAATGGGAAAAACATTAGCGTAACCAGCGTGCTGAGCCTTATTGATAATATACTGGGTCACCGGAAGGTTATCGTTTACCGGACTGGTATTAGGCATACACGCTAAAGAGGTCACCCCACCAGCTGCTGCAGCCCGGGTGCCCGAAACAATATCTTCCTTATACTCCTGGCCGGGATCACGTAAATGAGTGTGGATGTCAACTAGACCTGGTGTGACAATTTTGCCTGCAGCATCAATAACTTCGGCATCCTCAGCAAGAATATTATCTGCAATTTGGCTAATCACACCATCACTAACAAGAATATCCTGAACTGCGTCTAAATTGTTAGCAGGATCGATGACGCGCCCTTTTTTAATCAATACTTTCATCTTTTCACCTCTCCCCTATCAACTGGCCTGAAGTTTTTCACCGCCGGAAACCAAATACAACATGGCCATACGGACTGCGACACCGTTTTCAACCTGATCCAGAATGACATTCTGCGCTCCATCAGCAACAGAAGACGACAGCTCAACCCCACGGTTTATTGGGCCAGGGTGCATAACAATAGCATCTGGCTTAGCAAGTTTAAGACGTTCTTCACTAAGACCAAAGAAGCGAGCATATTCACGTGTTGAAGGAATGAGGGTTTTGCCTTGCCGCTCGCGCTGGATACGCAGCATCATGACAACATCAGCATCTTTAACTGCATCATCAAGATTATAAAAGACCTCACAACCTAACTTTTCAATACCTGGTGGCACCATAGTCTTAGGACCGACAATACGGACATTGGCCCCCAGAGTTTTCAAACAATAAATATTAGAACGAACAACACGACTGTGGGTTATATCACCAGCAATAGTAACGGTTAGACCTGCGATTTTCCCTTTGTGCTGCCTGATGGTAAAAGCGTCAAGTAACGCCTGACTAGGATGCTCATGGGTACCATCACCTGCGTTAACGATCGAACAGCCGAGCCGTTCAGCAAGGTACTGACAAGCCCCCGAAGCACTGTGACGCATAACAATAATGTCAGGATGCATCGCTTCAATGTTTTTAGCGGTATCTTCAAGAGTCTCACCTTTAACAACGGAGGAAGAAGAAGCGCTTATATTGATGGTATCAGCTGACAGTCGTTTTCCTGCAACTTCAAAAGAGGTGCGGGTTCGGGTGCTGGCCTCAAAAAACAGGTTAACAATCGTTTTACCACGCAAGGTAGGAACCTTTTTGATTTCGCGGGTATTGATTTCTTTAAAGCTGTCTGCAGTATCGAGAATAAAGGTCAGCTCTTCAGCAGAAAGCCCCTTAATACCAAGAATATGCTTTGGATTGAAAGACATGAAAACCTCCGGATTAGCGTCTGAGCAAATGTACAGAGCGAGGGATATTCTGCTCGTCAAAATCGACTTCAATCTGTTCGTTGCGAGCAGTTGGCAGATTCCGGCCAATATAATCAGGGCGGATAGGCAGCTCACGATGACCGCGATCGATCAGGGTTGCCAATTGTATAGATTGGGGACGGCCAAGATCCATTAACGCATCAAGGGCAGCACGTATGGTTCGTCCGGTAAACAGAACATCATCGACCAGAATAACCTTCTTACCGTTCAAAGAAAAACGGATGTCAGTCTGCCCTACTTCAAGATTATTACGTGATGAAATATCATCCCTGTACATGGTAACGTCAATCAAGCCAAGAGGAAGAGTTTCCCCTTCAATCTCGGCAAGTTTTGCCTGAAGAAGTTCGGCTAAATAAGCTCCACCGGTACGAATTCCAACCAAAACCAGATTCTCTAATCCCTTATTCTTTTCAATAATTTCATGAGAAATCCGGGTCAGAGCTCTACTTATTCCCTTTTCATCCAGTATTTCAATGGTTTCAGCAGACACGACAGCCTCCTTTAGAAAACGGGCACAAAAAAACACCTCTGCAAATGAATGCACAGGTGTCGTTGGTATATTTTATATTTTGGTCTAACACGTTATGTCTCCCTTGTTGACCTCTCGGATCAATTTAAAGGGTTAAGCAAAATTTTATCGAAGCTAGCAGTTCAAACAGGCAAAGTCAATCGCAGAATAATTAACACCATCTTATCAAACAGCTATTTAATCAATCGACCAATACGCTCAAAGCGGACTTTATGGAGCAAATCCCCTTCGCCATTCCAGGACCAATACTTTATAAAAGCAAGGCCTTTGATTTTCTTTTCATGAACAAAGCCCCAAAAACGACTATCGTAAGAATAATCGCGGTTATCTCCCATAACAAAATAATTATGCTCGGGAACTTTAACGGGACCAAAAAAATCACGGGGACTGGCCATGGCCGGGATCAACTCGGCATCTTTGTGTTTTTCCTGAGGAATATCATAAAGTTCGCCATTAACGTAAACCTTCTTATTTATAACCTGGATGACATCACCAGGCTGGCCGATAACCCGTTTGATAAAATCACGCCGTTCAAAATAAGATTTACCCGCATCTTCGGGGAATTCAAAAACAATGACATCACCACGTTCAGGTTCCCGAATTGTCAGATAACGACCATCGACAAAGGGAATCTTGGTGCCGTAAATAAACTTATTAACCAGAAGATGATCACCAATCAGCAAGGTATCAAGCATAGAACCCGAAGGGATCTTAAACGCTTGAAATAGAAAAGTTCTGATTATGAGAGCAAGAACAACAGCAACAATCAGCGCTTCAGACCACTCACGATACCAAGGCTTTTTAACAGCAACTGTCTTTTTCTTCGTAAACATGCCCATTTATTTTACTCTTTAACCTTAAGAATGGCCAAAAACGCATCCTGGGGAAGCTCAACACTTCCAACCTGCTTCATACGTTTTTTACCGGCTTTCTGCTTTTCAAGCAGTTTTCGTTTTCGGGTGATGTCACCACCATAACATTTTGCGGTAACGTCTTTACGCAGCGCCTTTACGGTGGATCGAGCAATGACCTTATTCCCAATAGCGGCTTGAATAGCGACCTCATATTGCTGCCGGGGAATAAACTCTTTCATCTTACTGACAAGTTCACGACCCCGGAATTGCGCTTTATCATTGTGAACGATAAGCGACAGCGCATCGACAATGTCTCCATTAATCAAAACATTAAGGCGAACCAGGTGACTCGGTCTGAAATCAAGCTGTTCATAATCGAGAGATGCATAACCGCGGGTAATGGATTTCAGTCGATCGAAGAAATCGAGAACAATTTCGTTGAGCGGCAATTCATAGACCACCATGACACGATTAGCGGTCAGATATTTAATTTCGCGCTGAATACCACGTTTTTCAATACACAAACTCAGTACCGCACCGACAAAATCATTAGGAACATGAATTGACGCAAGAACGAACGGCTCCTCAATCTTTTCAATATTCTGACTATCGGGCAGCATATTAGCGCTCTCGACTTCAAGGCGTTCACCTTTAGTCGTGGTGACATGGTAAACAACCGTCGGAGCGGTAGTAATCAGGTCGACGGCAAATTCACGCTCAAGACGCTCCTGAATAATTTCCATATGGAGCAAGCCAAGAAAACCACAGCGAAAACCAAAACCAAGAGCTAGTGAGTTTTCCGGCTCAAATGAAAATGCAGCATCGTTAAGCCGTAATTTTTCAAGGGCATCGCGTAAAGCATCGTAGTCACCAGAATCAATGGGATACAGCCCGGAAAAAACCATCGGCTTTACCTCCTGGTAACCAGGCAAAGCTTGTTCTGCAGGAGTATGTAAGTGAGTAATAGTATCGCCGACCTTTGCGTCCTCTACCACTTTAATACCAGCAATCAGAAAGCCAACCTCTCCTGCAGATAATTGCGGAAGCTCAACGGGCTGAGGACAGAAAGCACCAACCTTCTGAACTTCATAAACCCCCTTGGTCGCCATTAGCTTGATTTTATCACCCTTTTTAACTGTACCATCGACTATACGTGTTAACACCACGACCCCCTGGTAAGAGTCATACCAGGAATCAAAGGTTAAGGCCTTTAAAGGAGCTTCAGGATCTCCCCCTGGCGGTGGCACCTTGGCGACAACAGTCTCCAGAATCTCATCAATCCCTTTTCCGGCCTTAGCACTGGCTAGAATCGCATCACTGGCATCAAGACCGATAATTTCTTCAATTTCAGCCTTAATCCGTTCAGGTTCGGCGCTTGGCAGATCAATTTTATTAATAACTGGAAAAATTTCCAGATCCTGATCAATAGCCATATAAACATTTGCAAGCGTTTGTGCCTCTACCCCCTGGGCGGCATCAACAACCAGCATTGCACCTTCACAGGCAGATAATGAACGACTGACTTCGTAGGAAAAATCGACGTGTCCGGGAGTATCAATCAGATTAAGAATATACTCTTCACCATTGGCGGCCTTGTACGGCAAACGGACTGCTTGTGACTTTATTGTGATGCCCCGCTCACGCTCTAATTCCATTTTATCCAGATACTGGTCAGAACGTTCACGTTCGCTCAATGCCCCCGTCTGTTCAAGAAGACGATCAGCAAGAGTTGATTTACCATGATCAATATGGGCAATAATTGAAAAGTTACGAATATTTTTCTGCTTCATAAAACTCGACTTCACACCTTTGGTTGATGAAATAACCGCTAATACTAGGCCGGAATGACTCGGTTTGTAAAGAGCAAAGGAGATAATTGATGGCAATACAAAGGCTATAGTTCATCTGAATCAAATCAATATCAGATAAGTGTGTTGAGGAATTAATATTTTCATTAAGATTCTGAGTCTTTTCTTGTTCATAAAGATTCGTTTGTGATATAAGCGAAACTTGGTCATATTGCTTTAATCGCTCTCCCACAGAGGTGTTATGGATCATTCCGACAGATCAAAAAATGAACCTGCTGAAGTAATTTGCCCCCAGTGTCGTTTCACCAAAATTATCTATATGCCTAAAGAAGACATTCCTGTCTGCCCTCAATGTAATACTCAAATGTTGTTATCCGAATTACTTGACGAGGGCAAATCGTACTAAAAATGTTTGAACCAACCTTTTCCCAGATGGAGGACCATGCAATGAAACTTGTCAAATCCGTATTTGCACTACTTTTTATCCTTTCGCTGGTACTACCTTGTATAGCAAGTGCAGACACTCTGGACGAAATCCTCGAAAGAGGAACACTGAGAGTCGGCCTTGAGCCTGGTTACATGCCCTTCGAGATGACCAATCAACGGGGTGAGATTATCGGTTTTGACGTCGATATGGCCAAACGTATTGCCAAAGCAATGGATGTTAAACTGGAACTGGTCAGTACTGCCTGGGACGGCATCATTCCTGGCCTGATCACTAAAAAATATGACATGATCATGAGCGGCATGACTCTGACGCAAGAAAGAAACCTTCAGGTTAATTTCGCCACCCCTTACATTGTGGTTGGGCAAACAATCCTGGTTAAAAAAGAATTTGCCGACGAGGTCAAATCCTATAAAGACCTGAACGATGGTAAATTTACTGTCGCTTCAAAACTGGGCACGACCGGAGAAAAAGCAACTAAGCGCATGATTCCAAAGGCCAAATATATTTCCTTTGAAACCGAGCAAGAAGGCATGATGGACCTGATAAATGGTAAGGTCGACGCTTTTGTTTACGATCTGCCTTTTATGGCTATTGCCAATGCTGAAAAGAACAATGGTAAATTAGTTTTCCTCAACGAGCCATTCACTTATGAGCCATTAGCCTGGGCTGTACGCCGTGGCAACGCCGACCTGATTAACTGGCTGAACAATTTTATGAATCAGATTAAAAGTGACGGGACCTATGACAAAATCTACTCAAAATGGTTCCTTAGCGATGCATGGCTAAAACAAGTCCAACACTAAATTGCAATCCTTACCGGGCTGCTACCTACATAGGTTTCAGCCCGGTTTTATGTTTAACCTCATACAAGAAAGTTCTTTCAGGTGAAGAGTGAAAACACCAATTTGCTATGGAGACTGTTAACCCTCCTGATTATTGTCGGACTGGCCGGGGGGCTGTGGGTTGCCACCAAAAAAATAGATTATACATGGCGCTGGAACCGGGTTCCGCAATATTTTGTCTATAATCATGAAAGCGTTGTCACAGTGCCATTTGATGGCCGTGTCGAAACGATATCGGAGACAGGGGGAAAAACCACTATCTCTGTTCGCAGTGAAGACGATGAACTAAAGACTTTCACAGTCAACTCCAAAACCGTGTCCGTCAGCGAATATGATGATTTATTTGCCGGCGATACTGTTGGCTCAACATTCAAATGGCAGGCCGGCCCACTGCTGGTTGGACTTTGGACGACCATATGGCTATCTGCTGCTGCTAGCGTTTTTGGGTTGATCCTCGGTTTAGTTACCGGCTTGTGTCGAGTATCAAGCAATATAACGTTACGCCAATTGTCGATTATTTATATTGAATTAATTCGTGGTACTCCACTGCTTGTGCAAATTTTTATTTTCTATTTCTTCCTGGGCACAGTTCTCGATATCAGTCGTATCGTTGCCGGCATTGCTGCCCTGGCTGTTTTTGCCGGAGCATATGTCGCCGAAATTATCCGGGCCGGCATCCAGTCGATACCAAAAGGCCAAATGGAAGCAGCGCGTTCGTTGGGCTTAAATGTTCCACAAGCGATGATTCATATCATCTTGCCCCAGGCCTTCAAAAGAACTTTACCACCATTGGCAGGTCAGTTTATCAGCCTTATCAAAGATTCATCCCTGGTCTCAGTCATAGCTATTACCGACTTAACCAAAAGTGGCCGCGAAGTTATCACTTCTACCTTTGCGACTTTTGAGATCTGGTTTATCGTTGCTTTACTTTATCTAATTTTAACTTTATCCCTGTCGCAAGTTATTGCCTGGGTTGAACGGAGGCTTGCAGTCAGTGATTAAAACCGTTGATTTAAAGAAAACTTTTGTCGGGCGAGGCCAAACAGTTCATGCGGTTGATGGCGTATCGGCCCATATCAAAGCCGGCGAAGTGGTCGTCATTATAGGCCCTTCTGGCTCAGGCAAATCAACCTATTTGCGCTGTCTGAATGGCTTAGAAACTTTCACCTCCGGCCACATTCATATTAATGGAGTCGATCTTGCTGATCGTAAAACTGATCTGAATAAGGTGCGGCGCGAGGTCGGCATGGTTTTCCAGCAGTTTAACCTTTTCCCCCACAAAACCGTGTTGGAAAATCTGGTTCTGGCCCAAATGGTAGTACGTAAAAGGTCACGTCAGGAAGCCGAAACCAAAGGCAGGGAACTCCTGAAAAAGGTTGGCATAGCCGACAAAGAACAAGAATTCCCCATTCGTTTATCAGGCGGACAGCAGCAACGCGTTGCGATTGCAAGAGCGCTGGCAATGGAACCGCAAATTATGCTGTTTGACGAACCAACGAGTGCCCTGGACCCGGAAATGGTCGGTGAAGTTCTCGAGGTTATGAAACAACTCGCTCGTGAAGGTATGACCATGGTGGTTGTGACTCATGAAATGGGTTTTGCCCGTGAAGTCGCTGACCGGGTCTTATTTATGGATCACGGTCGCCTGGTCGAAGAAGGAACACCTGAGCATTTCTTTACCTCTCCACGTGAAGAAAGAGCCCAGGCATTCCTTAAACAAGTACTTTAACTTGCATAACACATAGTTGCGTAGTAAAGGGCACTTTTACCGGTGCCCTTTTCCCGTCTTAACGTTCATTAACCAAAGCGAACATTGATCATGCATAAACAGCATGCAAACCTTGAAACGCTAAAAACCGGTACGACCGCAGCGTGGCCTGTCTGCCTGGGATATATTCCCATCGGCTTAGCTCTTGGGGTCCTGGCGCAGCAGGCAGAAATTCCGTGGTGGGCCGTTGCTATGATGTCCCTTATGGTATTTGCCGGTAGCGCGCAGTTTATCTGTGTCTCAATGCTTTCCAGTTCAGCATCACCCTGGGCCATTATTCTAACCACTTTTGTTGTCAACTTTCGTCATACATTAATGAGTTCAGCTCTGGCCATCTATCTTTCAGGTATTAATCGAAAATTTTTAGCTCTCTTTGCTTATGGACTGACAGATGAAAGCTTTGCCGTAAATATGGCGCGCTTTAAAACCGGTCAGTGGAATCGCTATCAGGCATTAACCGTCAATCATGTCGCTAATTTTGTCTGGTTTGCAGCAACAATTAGCGGAGCATTAATGGGGCAATTTATACCAACTGGTGCTTTTGGTATTGACTACGCCCTTATTGCAATGTTTATTTGCTTGCTCGTTTTTCAGATCCATAGTCCAATTCATGTCATAACCGCTTTACTGGGTATTACAGTTTCTGTCATTTGGTACTTGCTGATTCCTGGCGATTCATATATTGTCGGCGCCGCTATGATCGCTGCCACTCTCGGATTTATTCTGCAACGATTTAAACGCAGAGTGTCATGACGTTTCCCGACTATTTATATCTGTTTCTAGGGATGGGCATCGTCACCTACGTCCCCAGAGCATTACCACTGATGTACCTGGCCCATAAAAAACTTCCACAATGGCTCGTTGACTGGCTCAGCCTGATCCCTGTTGCCATATTGAGCGCATTACTGGGACCATCTCTGTTAGCGAACACAAGTACTCGTTCATTGCAATTAGGTAAACCCGAATTATTCGTCGCACTACCAACCCTACTATTTGCAATAAAAACTCGTAGCCTTGGCGGAACTGTCTTAATTGGCATGTTGCTTTATTGGCTGGCTGGGTATATTTTATCTTAGCTTTTAACATATGGAGAAATAATGAAACTAACAGGAAAACAAGTACGCTTTTTACGTGGATTGGGGCATCACCTCAATCCGGTTATTATGATTGGCAAAGAAGAGGTCAATTCGGCAGTCATCGCTGCCACTGATGAAGCACTGAACAGTCACGAACTTATTAAAGTCAGACTACAAGAAGGCTGTCTGGGCGATCGTAAAGAGGTGGCTCAGCACTTGGCAGAGGTGACAGGCTCACAAATAGCCCAGATTCTGGGACGTACCTTTTTGCTATACCGACCGTCAGAAGAGCCTGAAATTCACTTGCCAAAGTAGTTTTATCCGAAGACGGACATTTTCCGTTATAGTGCCAGCAATCTGCGACGGGTTGACATCTTTCTTCCGTTTTCGGACCAATGCAGTTTAATATTCTGTGATGAGAGGTTTGGGGGAAAATGTTTTATTTTGATGAGCAATGTGAGCCACCGACAGCATTTGAAATTAAAGACACTCAGGTCAAGCTGAAACATGAGAAAAAGCAACAATTAAAATACAGTTGCGCTTCTGATGCTTTGCATGGCCTGGTGTTTTTCAGCCTTTATTACTTTAATTTCATGTCCGGCAAAGCAACTCTTATAACGATCATCTTTGCCACTATCTGCGCTCTGGTCTTAACCAATTATGTCCATCAACCCCTGTCGACTTCCGATAAGGTTTCCATAGGGGTAACAGCCATCGGCGTTTTTCTGCTCAGTCTTCTTTTATTGATCTGGTGGATGAAACAGGATGTAGAGGCAAGTATTGTAGCCTCAGCGGCGGGCGCCTCTATTGTTTTAGTCGGCTCTATTTTAGGACGTAAGGTCAAACAGGTATTGAGCAACCTGGAAGATTTAAAACCAGTTCACGATGATTGTTCAGCCAAACGAGAACTGATGAATATGACAAAACGCTATCCAGAAGTCGCGACTTACCGGGATCAAGCATTGCAGATACTTCGTCCTAATCTGACCTATGGAGAGCTAAAGGCCATCAGAATTTGGGCTGACGAAAAAAGCAACGACCAACAAAACATTGAAACAATCTAAGACATTGAATCAACCAATCGGAAGGTATTCCACCGCAACAATTTCAAGTTCCATTTCCCCCTGAGGAACGCGAACAACCACAACATCTCCCAGGCGATGACCCAGCAAAGCCCTTCCGACCGGAGAAACCCAGCTGATAAGACCTGCCTCGGTGTTAATTTCATCAACCCCAACAATAGAATAGACCTTTTCCTCACCATCTTCATTTTCTACTGTCACTGTGCAGCCAAAAAGAACCCGATCCCCTGCCCTCTTACCCTGCTCTAGCGGATCGACAATATCAGCCACTTCGAGCCTCTTCTGAATAAAACGAATACGACCATCAATCTGGCGCAAACGTTTTTTGCCATAATGGTAATCAGCGTTTTCTGACCGATCACCGTTAGAAGCTGCCCAGGCAACAGTTTCAACCATGTGAGGTCGTTCTTTATAAAGTAAATCCTTTAACTCTTGACGGAATTTTTCAGCACACGTAGGAGTCATATATATTTTTTGTTCAGTCATATAAAATCTCAACAATTTGCGGTTTTAATAAAAAGATGACAATATAGCCGTTCAGAACACTGACTATCAACTCTTTTCCAGGAATCATCATGCAACCGATACAACTTGTTATCTTTGATTGTGACGGAGTTATCGTCGACAGTGAACCGTTAGCTGCCGAGGTCATCAGTGAAATGGCAACTGAACTCGGTCTTAACATACCGCCCCGCGAAGCAGAAGAACGTTTTAATGGTCGTAAAGTAGCCGAATGGATTACAGAACTTGAGTGTGAGATCAATAAGCCATTAGCAGAAAAATTCATACCCGACTTCAGACATCGCTGCGAGGTACGTTTTCAGCAAAAACTACAACCGATACCAGGCATTAAAGAGGTTTTAGATCATTTACCAGTTCCATATTGTATGGGATCCAGTGGGCCAATGGAGAAAATCAACGTCACATTAACCACCACTGAAATGATGTCCTATTTTGCCGGTAAAATATTCAGTGGCTATGAGTTACAATGCTGGAAGCCAGATCCAGGCCTCTTTCTGCATGCAGCCAAGGTCTTTAACACCCCGCCGGAAAATTGTGCTGTTGTCGAAGACAGTCTGTCAGGCGTTAAAGCTGGCCTTGCTGCCGGAATGAATGTATTTCATTACCAGCCAAGCAATCCAGCCCAGGTGAGTACTGAATCAGGCATAACCCGTTTTAATCATATGTCACAGTTGACTGAGTTAATGAGGTTTTAATTCCATCAAGGTTCAGAATTAAGACCTAACCGGCCCCCCCTCAATCTCCCCTATTTTATAAGGGAAAGGGGGAAGCGAGCCCACGAGCAGGGGTCTAGTTATATATAGTTTCTGATTGGGAAAGATGCAATTTTTTGCCAGATCAAGGAAAACAAACATTCGCGCGGAGGCGTAGTACTTTACGCCGCACAAGTGAATGTGCAGGTTGACGCAGAGCTGGTGAAAAAGTGCGCTTTCCAAACAGAAACTAAGACCGTTCAAAAGGCTCGTACATCCGCTTATACTCATCCTGCGCATAGCGATCCGTCATACTGGCAATATAATCGCAGATAACCCGCTCTTTACCAAAACGCTCAAACCTTTTCTGATATTTTTCCGGTAACAGGGTTGGATAGGCCAGATAATTCTCAAACAGAAGGGTCAAAAACCGTTCAGCCTTTACCCGCATGAGCTCTACCTTAGGGTGACGATAAAGACGCTTAAATAAAAACCTCTTAAGTTGTTTATTCAATTCCTTCATTGCGGGGCTAAATGACACTAAATTTACCCTGCACAGCCGCACATCATCCAGGGTACCGATACCATGCTCATTCAGGTTTTTCTCTGTTTGAACAATCAGGTCATTTATCAGCTCACCAATCAAGTAGCTGATGGTTTGCAGAATGTGCCTTTTATCATCAATACCAGGAAAGTTATGACCAACACGCAGGTAGGTTTGCTGCCAGAGTTCAACCGACGCAAGCTCATCAAGGGTTATGTAGCCAGCTTTCAGGCCATCATCAATATCATGGTTATTGTAGGCAATTTCATCGGTTAAATCGATCAGCTGAGCTTCTAAAGTTGGCCTCAGTTCAGGAGCGTAGGGCTCCATTGCCGAGGAAGGAGCTTTATCGTAATCAGAAGAATGTTTAATAATCCCTTCACGTGTTTCCCAGCTCAAATTCAAACCGTCAAATTCCGCATAGCGATTTTCGAGCAGCTCAACAATCCGGAGAGACTGCAAGTTATGCTCAAAACCACCGTAATCTTTCATCAGCCTATTTAACGTGTCTTCTCCAGTATGACCAAATGGGGTATGACCCAAATCATGAGCTAACGATAAAGCCTCAACCAGATCTTCGTTAAGTCCCATCCTTCTGGCAATCCCCCGTGAGATCTGTGCGACCTCCAAAGAATGAGTCAACCGGGTACGATAATAATCCCCTTCATGGTTAACGAATACCTGAGTTTTATATTCGAGGCGTCGAAAGGCAGCACAATGAATAATTCTGTCCCTGTCACGCTCAAAAGCAAGACGATCATCCTTATGAGGTTCTGAAAATTTACGCCCTTTACTGGTACCACTACGCGCTGCGTAACCAGCGAGATGTTCCTCGTACATATGTCACCTCCACAACATTACTTATGCCTAGCCATCATGGCTAATAAAAATAGCTCACCTCCATGTCATAATATGTCATACCAACGACAATATTCACAAACGAGTATAGTTGCCATCCAGAAACTTAAATCGCAACTGGTCAGTTTCTGAGTTGGAAAGATGCAATTTTTGCCAGATCAAGCAAATGCGCAGATTGATGCCGAGCTGGTGAAAAAGGGCGCTTTCCGGACAGAAACGAGTATAATTTTAACCACAAGATCAAAAAAAACTTGCTCAGACAATAGAGTCCTGCTAAATCTTTTCTCTTTCAGAACTCGGTAAAGAGATAAAATCATGAGAATTATTAGTGGAAAAGCCAGAGGCCGTAAATTAGCTGATTTCGCCGGTACGGAGATTCGTCCGACTCCCGACCGTGTCAGGGAAGCATTGTTCAGCATTCTAAACAGCCGGCTATATGGTTTTGCAGAATTAAAAGTTCTGGAATTATTTGCCGGAAGTGGCGCACAGTCCCTAGAAGCTGTCAGTCGTGGTGCAAGCCATGCAACTTTAGTCGATTCAGGGAAAACTGCAGCGACACTTATTCAGGACAACATCAAACGTTGCCACTTCGAAGGACAAATACAGTTCATCAATCAAGATGTCTTTCAAACGCTGCCAACCCTTGCAAGCAAGGGGCCCTTTGATCTGATATTACTCGATCCCCCCTATAAAAAAGATCTTATTCCGCCTGCCATTGAGCTAATTTCAAAGTATCAGTTATTGGCAGAAAACGGTCTGATTTGCGCAGAAACCGATAAAACTGAACACCTCGAAAACATTTGCAATAGCTTTGAACTTATTGATAACAGAAACTACGGTACAACACGCATCCATCTGTATCAATTAGCCGGAGAATCATCATGAACCAGCATTTCGCCATCTATCCCGGGTCATTTGATCCATTTACCAATGGCCACATGGATATCGTTAACCGAGGACTGGAAATATTTGATAAAGTCATTATCGCAGTGGCCAGAAATTCAGATAAAAATAGCCTTTTCAGCATTGCTGAACGTATCGATATGATCAATGAATTGATCAAAGAGAATCCACGTTTAGAAGTAGAAACCTTTGAAGGTCTGCTGGTCAACTATGCAGTCGAGAAAAAAGCACGGGTTATTTTAAGAGGCTTGCGCGCTGTCAGTGATTTCGAGTTTGAATTTCAGATGGCACAGATGAATCACAATGTTTGCGAAGAAGTCGAGACCCTGTTTATGATGACCTCACCGGAGTGTGCTTACTTAAGCTCGTCCATCGTCAAAGAGGTCGGTCGCTTAAATGGGGATATCAGTAAATTTGTTCCCCCGCTGGTGCGAGTTAAGTTATTAGAAAAGTTTGGCTATCTGTAATCCCTACTGCTGCCAATCTTCAATTTTGTCGACAAGCTCACTAAGCTTGTCGACCACCAACTCTTCAATCAAACGACCTTTTTCAGCACTTGCCTTACTAGGATCACCCCAGACCCCGCCAGGCCAATAGCGTTGTTTATTCCTGACCAGAATTCCTGGTGGGAAAAAGGGTTTTTCTGCCGGTGATGATCCTTGCACCAACGCCGGATGAGAATGAAGAATACGTGATGTCTCAATCTCCCCGGCGTGAGAATCACCTGCTGTTTCGATCAGATGGCGACCAGCTTCAGCCGCTAGCATATATTCGGTAACAACAGCGACATTTGCATCTTTAAAACGGACAAGAATGTCCTCGCCTGCATCGGTCAATGCGGCCATATGAGTTCCACCAGCATGTCCGCTTAACAGAATAAAATTACGCAATCCCTGACGATACAGTGCAGACACAACATCAATTGTCAAAACTTTTAGGGTTGCGGTTGAAATACTGAGTGTGCCGGGATGTTCAAAAGTCGAACGGCAAACACCGTAATGAATCGGTGGGGCAACAAATACAGGGCGTTGTGAAGCCAACTTGTGCGAAACACAAATGGCTTGCATGGTGTCAGTGTCCAAAGGCAGATGCTGACCATGCTCTTCAGTAGAGCCAAAGGGTATAATGACCGTACGTGTTTTTTCTAAACCCGCCTTAAATTCTGGCATGGTTATATGTTGAATAATCACAACCTTTTCCAGCCCTAACAACGAATAATATGAACCTTAAAGGATCAGTGGCTAATAACAGTCAAGAAAGATACGCTATAGGGCTCTGTTTAAAGAGCCCCTAAAAATCGGTGAGTCTGGGGGATAATGCGTACATCTGAGTAAATATCGGTCATTACTGCCTGCATTTCCAACAATCGCTGAACGGACACATCAACCTTTCCATCACGTGTTACCGGTTGAATAACAACAGGAATGGAACGATCCTGACCAGCAACAACATCTGCAGTTAATTGCAACTCAAGATCAGAGGTATCCTCCCCGACAACAACTTTAACATAACATTTTCTGCGACTGGCTAACTTGAGAAAATCTCGATGCACCTGCCAGTCGGTTCTTTCACCCGTCTGGGAATGAAGTTTCACATCCATAGAAATCCAGTCAACATGCTCCAGAACAGATTCCAATTCATTCACCAAGGTACCGTTAGTCTCAAGGAAAATGGGCAGAAAACAGCGTAAGCCGGGTAACCATCGATTGAGGACATCAGCATGAAGCAATGGCTCACCACCAGTAATGCTGATAGAATGATGGGCTCCTGGCAGGGTTTGATACCACTGAGCAATAATATCCCGTACATAACTGAAGCTGATAGGGTTCCTGGCTCCCTTTAATTGTCCTGAGCCAGGTTCGTCCTCAACGAGACATTCTTCCTTGTGGCTGAAATCGGTATCGCAGTATTCACAGCTCAGATTACAATCGGGAAAACGGATAAAGATCTGCCGATATCCAAGCAACAGGCCTTCTCCCTGAAAGGAAGAAAAAATCTCAACAAGATCAGTCGCGGGTGTAGGTTGCGTAAGCATTGTCTGATTCCCAAACGGTAACTTTCTCTACATTAACCGGATATTCGCTCAAACTATCCGCCAAACGATCAAAAATAAACCTGGAGATATGCTCGGATGAAGGGCTCAAACCTTTGAAAGCATCCAGCTCATTCAGATATTTATGATCCAGGTAATCCATAATTTTCTTGGTTTCGCGCTTTAAAATTTTAAAATCGATACCAAGTCCGGCGTTATCCAACTCTTTTGCATTTACAGTGACTTCAACTTTCCAGTTATGCCCGTGCAGGTTTTCACAATCCCCCTGATAATTAAGGAGATTATGTGCTGCCGCAAAATGGGTTTGGATTGATAAGTGATACATTAAAACCTCAATTTTCTAAAACAAAGAATCTTCTTCGTTGCTCGGAGCCTGGCCGCCATCAATGGTGTAATCTTCATCAGACCAGGCGGCTAAATCTATCAAACGACACTTTTCACTACAAAAAGGTCTGAACTCATTGCCTTTCCAGGCAGTTTTGGTGCCACAACGCGGGCACTTTATTTCTAAATCTGTCATTGTGTTTACTATAAAGCTTTGATAAGTAGAAATAAACTCGTCTGGCAAATTTTTCTAACAGAAAGGAAAATTTACAACGAATATGACAACGTTACGGATATTAACGTGAAAAATACCTATTCACAAACGAAAAATGGAAACAGTATAACGAGCAAAAAATGTCAGTTTTTAAAGCCCGCTAAAACTTCTGCAACGATTCTTTACTGACCGTAAAAATAAGATAAAAATAACTATTTTTCAATAGATTATCCGAGTGCTAAGATTGTCAAGTCAGCCTTTTGCGATAAAATAAATGATATATGTACTTATTCTGATTTCTTGTAGAGGAGAGTGAGAATGGACACTAAATATCATTTACCCAACAACACACCAGGAAGTCCGCTAATGTACTTTGAAAGACAAGTCAACTTAAAAGACAACGACAAAAGATCGATCGATTGTCGCCACTGCAAATTCTGCAATCAGGACGTCGACTGCTACCCATGCGATCGCTGCCATATGAGGCCATAACAAACAAGCTCAAAAAGTAGAACATTTTATCAGTAAAAATGAATATGGGTACCCGCGATCACGGGTACCCATAGATTAAATTTACGGCAAAATAAAAACGAAATTAACAAGGATGAAGGATAGATAGGATAAGGGCTGGAACCTTTTATGGAACGCGGATACAATCTGATTTAAATTCTGAAAGTTAAAGGCATTTATAGCCGCGATTAAAATCCGTAAGACCTTCAGGGTAAAACCAAAAATTAGATTCTGCCTTAACTTTAATCTCAAAAATCATTTTTTTTTATGTTCAAAAGATTTCAATTTTAGCCTTGGCCCTTCATCCTGCCTATCCTGAATATCCCTGCCATATTGCCATTGATTTTAAAGAACTATCCCCTTTATCCCTGCAAATTCGACCTTTAACTTGTAAAGTTAACCTGTAAAATTTATCGACAAATTACCGGCAAATGACTCTGTAAAAAGAAAAACCTCAATCAGACATACAGCCTGAATGGGGTTTTAAAATTAAACGGTTATTTTAAAGTAACGAGTCTGTAGAAAAAGCTAAAATTTAGCCCCCCCTACAGCTCAGATAATAATTTTAAAAAATATCCAACGACACGAATGAAAATCATCCATCGTACGCTTTTTATCGAATATCAAGCCATTATAGAGTCAATTTCTGACCAATCTCTGACTCAATGTTCCCTTTGGTTATCCGGTGATTCCAAAACGATGAATCTTGGTTAAATTATGCAGCATGGTCATAAGCTTCCATTGGCCATCGACTTTACTTTTGCTTCTGAGAGTGAAGCGTTTAATTCCCATCGCTTCACACATATGACCGAAAACGGGTTCCACGATGCCAAGGCGCTGGCTGTAAATGTGTCGGCCAATTTTGCTGTCGATCTTGCGTTTCATCCGTTCAAGAGGGCCGTCCTTTTTGGTGGCGACATGTTCGAGTTTGACGCTGAACTGGCGAGCCTCCTTCTGTTTGATACTGCGCAAGCATTTGGATCGTAGCGGGCAAGTTGCGCACTCTTCTTTATGCCCCATAAACTGCATAAAAATACCGTCTTGAATTCTCGCTCGGGAACATTTGAGCCACAGGCTTTTCCCCGCGGGACAAATACAGGTTTGTTGCTCGATATCAACCTGAAAATCATCTCGGTTAAAGCGCTTTTTCGGTGTCTGCTTTTTTATTCGTTTTGGCTTGTATGCATTAGCATCGGCAAAACGCGGATCCCGAGCGCGAAAGCCATGATCGGCGATGTAACCGTCAATGTTGTTTTCTTCGAGGTAATTCAAGGTATTCTGATTGGAAAAGCCACTGTCCGCTAGAATTTTCGCCTCTTTTAATGGGGACTCTGCATCATCTTGAAAGGCTTTGTTTATCTGCTCGACCATCGGTTCCAGCAAACCATGTTCCTGGCCCTGACCAAAGGCTTCGGCACTGACAACGACCTGGTGTTTGCTGTCAACGGCAGCGACGCCAACGTAACCCTGTATAACCCCATGGCTGGTTTTCATTTTAGCGCTGTCGGGATCGGTGATATTACTTTGAACTTCGTTGCCGCTGTGGCCTGTGCGTGGTTCATTCTCGCTCAAGAAGCGTTTGATCTTACTACTGGCTTTACGCAAGGTTGCAATCTGCTTTTCCTGCTTCTGCCGGATCTGGTGATCATTCTCACCTTTACGGTCTTCTTCACGATGGACGGTTAACATGCGGTGTACCGCTTTATCGATTTTGCGGCTCTTTTTACGTAACGAATCATGATGACCGCTCCACTCCTTACTGGCATTGGAGGGGAGCTTGCAACCATCAATGGCAAACATCTCTTTCCCGATCAGCCCCATGTCATCACAAATCATCAGAACTTGTTGAAACAGTTTAGCAATTTCGGCACTGGAACCAGAGATAAACTCAGCAATGGTGGTGAAGTGAGGACGACAGTCGGCAGCCAATGCCATGAACAGAACATTTTCCCGGCACAGCGCTTCGATACGGCGACTTCCTGTCACACCTCGTGCGTAAGCGAGCAAAACAATCTTTAATAGCAGCGCTGGATCATATGCCGGTCGGCCACCATCATCGTTCTTGTATTTGTGCGAGAAAATGCTGAGATCGAGTTCGTTATCGACCAGGTAGTTGAGGGTATGTTCGAAGGTTCCAGGGAGGATTTGTTGTTCAAAAGAAATGGGTAAAAGAACTGTTTGGTGCGGATTGTAATCAACAAAACGTGCCATAAAACCCTCCCCAGGAATTTTAATAAAATTACAGTAAATATAGCATATTTTGGGGTTTTCCTACAGCCTCAACAGCTTATTTCTTGTTGCGACAGAAATATCCGAGACCGAGCAGACCGGCACCGAAGAGGACAAAAGTAGATGGCTCTGGTATAGGAGCGACTGGGGTTGTAATGGTGAAGGTCGTCACCCCTTCTTCACCGGTTGTGTCATCGTAACTAACAATGACATTATCACCGCTATAAGAATATACATTACCAAAATCATCAGTAATGGAAAATTCGTCAAGAAGCCAGGTGTCCCAGGAATACCATTCAAGAACGGTCAACACCCAGGTGCTTCCATACAGGTATTGGCTGAAGTCAACAATTGTCCTATCAAATGTAAAACTTGCCTCAGTAGCACCAGCAGACATATATTCAAGGTCCCAATCGTATGACAATGAATCATCACCTGATTCCCAATATTCAGCATTAGCGCCATCAAACCCGACAGAAAACTGGAGATTATCCGCTGCGATATAATCAGGATCTAAAGCGTCTTCTGCTAAATAAAAACTGATGGTTACTGAAGTGGCAAAAGCCATACTGCTTCAACAGAGTACAAACAATAAAGCGATGAGCCCCCTGAACATTGAATTCTTCATAAACCCTCTCTTTGGGAAAATTGAGCGTTTCCAATTTGAAAACTTAAAAGTGCGATAAGAGTTTCCTGATAGTAACTGATGAGTAGATATCATTTCGATCGACTAAAAATGCCAGCAAGAAGCATTTCAACAGAAAACATGTTATTTTTTTGCTACTTCAAAACTTTCCCCTAACCCGATCTACCGTCATTGTTAAGTTTTTCGACATAAGATAATTGATAACCTGCGGTTGCAAATTATCAAAGTTTCGCTCATATAAAAAATATAGATTTTTTGTCGGCGGAAAAAAGACCCTCTGCGTGTCTTTATTTATCTGTAATTACGCAACAGTAACATTACTAAATACATTGATAACCTTCTATCATTCCAACTACAAAGTACATACATTACTTACCGAAAACTACATTTGGCCTACATATTGCTTAACTGTGTCACTATTGTTTAATTTATTAACTATACTAACATTCCGGGAAGAATCGATGCTGTCCAGAACTATCATGATTTTGTCTTTCGCATTACTCGCCGTTACTTCAACTACTTTTGCCCTGACCTTAGAAGTGGGTATTGATTATAGCAATCTCAATACTGCAGTTTATACTAGAGATGGTAGCTCGCATTCTGCAACAGCCGGTCAATTCGATGTAACAATTGACGGATATGAAACTTATGCTTATTGCGTTGACCTTGAACAGGTGGTCTTTGCCAGAACTTATAATAATGAATATTATTTTGGTGATGTTGCTACTTTCAGTGTCCTCAATTCTGCCGTATCTTACGGCATTGAAGCAGCATGGCTTCTTGAGACATATGCAACCACAGCTATTAGGTCTGAACAGAAAGCAGCCCTTCAATTAGCAATCTGGGCTACCATCTATGGTGACGAGATCATTATTACAAATACAGGATTAGCGTCAACCCGGCTCGCCAAAGACTACATTAATGCCCTTAGCAACTGGGATGGAGTTGATCAATCATTCGTATCTAATTACAGCATTCTTTATTCCGGCACCTATCAGGATTTAATCACTTACTACCCTTCATCCGATCCTGAACCAGTCCCTGAACCTGCTACGGTTGTTCTTTTGGGCTGTGGATTGGCTGGGTTGCTTTGGTCTAGACGGAAGGCTTAAGGAGGCTTTTTTAGCCGCGGTGAGAATTCAAAGTGGGACAGGCACCATTCCCCTTTGTTTTTTCAAAGGAATTGAAACACTGAGATCGCAGAGGGCACTAAGAAAATCTTGTTGGCAGGGATGTTCAGGATATTCAGGATTTAGACCTAAAACCTGGAGCCTTTATTTGCCACGGATTAACTCTGATAAACGCGGATTAAGGGCTTGTTATTTCTAAAGGAATTGAACCACGGAGAGCACTGAGGACACTGAAAAAGTCTTGTGGGCAGGGATATTCTGGATGTTCAGGATTAAGGTCTGAAACCTTAGAAGCTTTATTGACAGAGATAAAAACTGATTTAAATTCTTAAAGCTAAAGGCGTTATAGCCGCGGTGAAAATCTGTTAAATTCTGTAGGGTCTTTTGGGTAAAACCAGAAAAATCATGCTTTTTCTGCGTTCAGCTCCGCCCTATTTATTTGGTCCTTATCCTTTGACTTTCATCCTGTCTATCCTGAATATCCCTGCCATCTGAATTTTGCTTTTGGGGCTCTCCATCAAAGAAAGGGCCAATAAAAAAGGCTTAGCAAACTAGCTAAGCCCTTGTTTTTTATTGGAGCGGGAAACGGGATTCGAACCCGCGACTTTCAGCTTGGGAAGCTAGAAAAAAATCATTCCATGTCTTACCATGCCTCACCATCCTAAAACACATTCCCTTTTATTCCTAGCTACTTATTGATTTCAACCATTCCATGTGTTATCTATCTAACCATATGTTACCGCAAAAAAATGCTCGTAATTTTGCTCGTAAATATTGGGAGGCCTCATGGCTATAAAAGGCAGATTCACAGATTTGTCCGTTGAAAAAATAAAACCACCAACAGACAGGGAACAACTCCACACTGAGGGGAATGGTTTATATCTGCGGGTATCACCTAAAGGGAAAAAAGTCTGGCTGCATTACGGAAAAACAAGAAAATGGCACAAGCTCGGGGAATTCCCTGGCATGCAGTTAAAAGAGGCAAGACAGCAGAACGACAAGATTAAACAATTTACCGACAAAGGGCAAAACCCATCGGAAATAAATTTACAGTTCTCTGGTGATTCAACTGTGCGGGATTTTTTCAAAGACTGGACAGAAAAGGCCATCGGTAAAAATGGTCCATGGTCACCATTGTACAAAAAAAATGTGATTTACCTATTTGAAGCAGACGTACTTCCATTCATTGGAGGAATGAAAATAAAAGAGGTTAAAAAGGCTGATGTTAACCAGGTGATCCAGAGAGTTATTGATCGTGGTGCGACTGGATACGCGAGACATGTTTACCGGCGGTTAAATAGATTCTTTAACCTTGCCGCTGAAGTTGATTTGATAGAAACATCACCTATGTCAACTATGCCAACAAAAGGAACAGCGAAAACAGGTGACCGCGTATTGAAAGCAGATGAAATAAAAAACTTTCTGACAAACATCACTAAGATGGATATGGATATTACAACTTCCAAGGTTTTAGAATTTATGCTCAGAACCGGGCAACGACCAGGTGAATGTGCGGGCATATGCAAAGACGAGGTAGAAGGTAACTGGTGGACTATACCTGGTGAACGAACAAAAAACGGCCTTGTTCACAGGGTATATTTAACAGCCGAGGCAATTGAATTGCTCGGTGATCCTGGTCAAAATGGATACTTTTTCGAGTCCCCGGTAACCGGAAAACCAATTTTTAGAAATGCCCCTGCAAAAGCATTACGCAGATCCATTAAGGGCAACGAAAAAACTCAAAAGGACAAAACGCCAACACTTCCAATGGAAGACTTCACGCCACGTGATTTAAGAAGAACATGTGCAACCCACTTAGCCGAACTGGGATATACTGATGACATCATTGGCGCCGTACTAAACCATAAAAAGAGAACCGTAACCGGAATATACAATCGACACCAGTACGATAAGGAAAAGCAAAAAGCCATGATTGCATGGGCTGCCAAAATAGAGAAAATGTGCGGTGGAAAAACTGGCGCAAAGGTGATTCACATCTAAAATTTCACATTAAATTATTATTTTTTACTAATCGATAGCCGACGATATATTTTGTCGGCTTTCTTGTTTCAATTCAACAAATTACTCGAATACCTACCCTAAAAACCAATTTGTCGCATTGTGTCGCATTGTGTCGAAAATGCACATATTGTCCTAATTTTTCAGCTACTTACAGCATTTCCCTAGACTTTACTTTAATTTATTTTCCGTGATAGATGTTTCCATACATTAGCAAACAATACATGGCAACAGGGAGAGTATCTATGGCGACTGAAAATCACACCCCCTTCATTATTCGCGACAGACAAGTAAAAGAGATTCTTGGCATATCACCGACCCAGGCCAGGCGACTGGCAGAACAAGGAATCCTAAAACGCAGAAAATTTGGCCCAGGCATTGTTGGCTACATCCACAGTGAGGCAATAGAAGCCCTCATCAAAAATGCGTCTTAATCACGGACAGGAGCCGACATCTTGAGCAATTCGACCTGCAAAGATATCCAGCAGCCTACCAAAGTGCGTCTCTTTTACTCAAAGGAAGAGGAAGCCGCTATAGCTGGGAAAACACCTGAAGAGGCCGAGATCATCCTGCAGCAATTGGAGGAGAAGAAGCTCAAGGAAAAAGCCGCCAATCAGCCGGTTGTCATGGAGGATATTCGGGATCTTCTATCTGAACAGATCAGGATTGAATACCTGATTCATGGAACCATAGAGGCTAACACGACGGGCGCCCTGATAGGTGAATCAACAAGCGGGAAATCCTTTTGTGGTGTTGATATTAGTTGCTGCGTGTCTACTGCCACAGAATGGAACGGTAGAAATATCGACAAACCTGGTCTGGTCGTTTACTTCGCCGGTGAAGGTCGAAACGGAATCATCCGAAGGGTTAAAGCCTGGCTAAAAAAACGAGGTATCAAAATACCTGAAGGACGTTTCTTTCTCCCCCGCTGCCGAGTGTCTTTTGATGAAGCGGGAGCAAGACTTATTGCTATTGAGCTTGAAAAGCTCCCAGAAAAGCCCGTCTTGATCATCATTGACACTGTTGCCCGATTCCTTCCACCTGGTGCAGACGAGAACAGCGCCAAAGAGATGATGGCCTTCCTAAATGTCATTGACTCAGTGCGCGATCAATTCGGCTGTGTGGTCTGCTTAGTCCACCATACCGGCCACAGTCAGGATGCACAGAACAGGGCTCGTGGCTCATCTTCATTTCGTGCTGCTATGGATTGGGAGATTGTCCTCAGCAAGGCAAAGAAGCGGATCATCTGGACTAAGATGAAGGATGCAGAGATCCCCTCACCTATCTCCTATGAAATCGTAAAGGTTGATGACTCTGCTGTCATTCAATACAGCGAAGTATCACGAGGCTCAGCAGAAGACTATCTAACCAAGGGCGAATTGCTCGGGCTGGATACATTGAAAATAGTCTGCCTGCACTCACCAAATGACACCGCACATCTTGAGAAATGGCGTGAGGAATTCTACCGCAAGCACACTGGTGATAATGCCAACTCAAAGAGGTCTGCTTTTAACCGGGCAAGAACCGGACTCGTCAATAAACGTTTCATTTCAGTTGATAACGACATCTACAAACTTATCGGTGCAAGCGTTGCAAAACGTTTCAATGCAACGCCTGCAACGGATGATGACCGTTGCGAACGGTGCAGCAGTCTAGAGACTGCACCGAATGCAACGCATCCCAGCAGTGATTATGAATCAGTTCCATACGATGAAGAGGAAGGACTATTCCAATGACAACCAACAACGAGAATCAATCAACTGTGGAGTCAATGACTCTTGAGGAGTTTATCAGGAGGGCAATAGCAGAAGCACAACGCAGTGATGTGTTTGTTAGGACTCACCTGAATAGCGCCACATCTCCATGGTTGTTCCCTCGAACTGCAGGCAACAAGCGCGGCATGTTGATCGATGAGCCTACCCTCACCCCCCGCGGCACTGATGGTGTGTTTGCAATCAGTTGCAAGTTCAGTCAGCAGATGGTGACGATTACGTTCTGCTACTTCATTCATCTTTCAGCTGAAACTATTGAGAACAATGTGAAGGAAGCTAAGAGCCTCGGCAATAGCGGAAGGTACGTTGAGGCGATCGCCAACACAAAGAGCATTGAACGTTCATTCGAGCGCAGGTTCCCTCTTCGCAAGGCTGTGTGGTGATCATGACCAGGGGGCGGGTCAAATCTTCAAAGCCTTTCATTCCTAGACCGGCGGGGAAGTCACTTTTTTACACAACCAAAATTTCAACTTGGAAATAAGTTATGGCGAGACCACGGAGGAAAGATTCACAGAAGGATTTATCCATGCGGGATGCTGGAAAAGCCAGCAATGAGTACCCCCTGCGGGAAGCAGGCGCGGAGCCGTTGCAACTTCTGATTTATATAAATAACTATAACTAAAAACACCAACCAAAGGATTACATAATGGACTTTGCAGAATTAAAAAATCTACTTGAGCAGCAAAATAAAGCAATCAGCGACTTCAAAATTGACAATGACGCCAGATTCAATGAGATCGAAGCCAGAATGAACCGTAAAGGATGGGGTGGTGCCAACGATGGCAGTAGCAATAACAAGATCAACCCTGCTGAAAATTTCACAGTGAATTTTGCCGGGAAACATGTCCAGGCGCTGACAAAAGACCAACGCCTTTCTAGCTATTTTGGGGCTAATCGCTCGGAAGATAACCCCTACGCTTTAGCCGATTTTGTCCGCCAGAAAATGGGTATCAGCGCCGCCGTTACTTCTGGTGACGGGACTGTCCCGACCTTCATTTCCACAAACATTATTGACCTGGTGCGCGCCGCGTCAGTAGTGATTGAAGCCGGTGCTATTACTATCCCGATTGAGGGACCGACCAACCTTGCCAAAATTACCGGAGATCCTACCGTTTATCAGCATACTGAAGGCACTGAGGATATTACAGAATCAGACGTAAGCATCGGCGCTGTTACGACCAACCCAAAGGCACTGGTTGCCGCAGTGCCCCTCTCCGCTGAAATCGTGGCAGATTCCCCAAACCTTGAGATGATCCTGCAGACCTCTCTGGCGGCGGCATTCGCGGGTAAGCTTGATACTCTGTGCCTGGCAACCATACTGGCAGACACCAACATCCCAACGAGTGCGGCAGGACAAGACCCTGCAACCTGGGCTGGTGCCCTTTCCGCTGTAACCGCCGCCCTTGGTGCTGATCAAAAGCTACCCCCCTCGTATATTGGGAGCGAGGCTGACTTTATGGCGAGGGCAATTCTGACTGATGACTCTGGCTCGTGGCTCGGCAAGCCTCCAATCTTGCAAAACATGCTTGAACTTTACACCACCAATATGACAGCCGGAACCGCCGTCTTTGGTGATTTTGTGCGAGGGTTCGCCATTGCGGTAAGACAAGGTCTTGTTTATGAGGTCGTGAGACTCGCAAAGCATAAAAGCTACAGCCACGTGCTGGTTGCCCATGCGCGGATGGATGGTTATGTCTTGCAGTCGTCCCGCCTGTTTATCCAGCAAGCAACGGTAGACTAATCCGATAATGGCATGGCGCTGCCTGGAGGCTTTTAAGCTCTTCACTCCAAAAGCGCTGGGATTAGTCGGTGAGTGCCCGAATCCATAAGCAAAAACCCCGACTGCCGGCAGGATCTTCTTTCAAATCCGTGGCCGGCACCTTTAATTGAAAGGCAGAGGTAACCAACAATGAAACAAAAATACAAAGCTACAGCAGAAGAAACAGCAGGATTGAACGGTACGATGGTGATCTGGGTATGTATATCCAAATAACAACTCGCTGCAATATGACCTGCGCTCACTGCTATTCCAACTGTACGGCTGATGGTGAAGGCATGACGATGGATACTTTCCAGGCCGCAGTAGATTTAAGCATAAGCCTGGGGCAATAAATAATAATCGGGGGTGGCGAACCGTTGTTGCATGAGGACTTTTGGAAGTACCTCGATTACGCACTCAACAAGCCATCTTGGGAATTTAAGTTTGGTGGAAGAAAAATGAATTCACGTCACCGAATTGCAATTGTAACAAATGGAACTGACAAAAAAGGTTCGATTAAACTCGCACAGATTGCAGGAGATAGAAAGATTCGCGCCAGCCTGTCGATTGATGAGTTTCACGATCCCATAGATCCTGAGGTTATTAAGGCGTTTGTTGTTGATAAGGAAAACTACGCATTTGTCCCGACAACTTTTGACTTTAGAACAATCAATTGCTGCGCGGCTGTCCTTAGTTCTGGACGTGCCGTTGAAACAGGCGTGGCAAATTATTCTGGGCAAGCATGTGTTTGTGCAATGGCACATGTATTGCCAAACGGAAATGTTAGGGCCTGTGGGTGTCAAGACGCTCCAATCTATGGCCATATATCGGCATTAAGTAAAATTGCCACGGCTTATGTTGATGGTTGCTTTTGGGGTAAAAGGGCTACGCATGTTTACGACAAAATTCACAACGATATAGCTGAGAATATTTTAAATAAAACACTGACTGAGATCGGGCTGACGAGGGGCTAATGTAAGACGAACTCAGGCGCTGCGGGTCGTCAATCACTTTACCAGATGTTAAAGCCTGGAGGATCACCATGGTTATTCAAATAACAACTAGATGTAATATGTCTTGCGAACGATGTATCTATGATTGTACTGAAATCGGCGAGGATATGCTTTTTGAAACATTTCAATTAGCACTTCAGGCTGCGATTACTGCAAAAAGCTTCGCCGTAATTACAGGGGGTGAACCCCTGCTACATCAACAGTTCGAAGATTTCATTGAATACGCACTATCAATACCCAAATGGAATGTGCAAATGGAAGACATACACCAGTCACACTTTGGCAGAATATCTGTATCTACGAATGGATCAATTTCCAATAAAGCGATTTGGTTAGCCCAAAAAGCCCAAAAAGGGGAGTTGATAGCAGGGTTATCACTGGATGATTTCCATGATCCCATAAGCACGGAAGTTATTAAGGCCTTTATAGAAGGTAAAGAGAATAGCCCATCAACATTTGTTTGGGGCGGAAATCAACCTGATTTACGTGTTGTTCGAATCTTGCCAACAGCAATTATAGGGAGGGCAAAAGAAAATAATTTAGGTGAGATTGAACTGTGCCCATTTCCTTCTCCTCATGTTCTTCCTAACGGGCTTGTTAGGGCTTGTGGATGTCTAGATGCCCCAATCATAGGCCACATATCAAAGTTACCAGAGAAGCCTATATCTTCTTTCTATTGCCATTGTGGCCGCGACAAAGAGGCAGAAAAAATTTGCAACAACCCTTCTGATAGTATCAGGATCCTAAAGTCAGCCTATCAGAGAGCAGGACTTAATAACAAACTTCTCGCAATATGAACAGTGATTTCACACAATGTGAGCTAACCACTTATTTTTGCGTTGGTATTTGACATTAATGAAAAGCAGGTATAACCTTAAATTCAATTCAATAAACGACCCTGCCAAGTGTTGGAGCACCCGGCCGGGTCTCACCGCAACACACCTATCGAGGAGGTATGTAATGGCTAATCAAAGTTTAGCAGATCTGCGCCCTGTCGAAAACAATCCATCTCAAGCAAGAGTCGTAACGCTTTCAGAGCTTGTTTGCAAAATTGAGTCAGATGTCAATTTAGCACTGGACCCAGTCCTTGATTATCTTAATGGTCTTTACGAAACGCTTAAAGCAACCAAAGAGCGTTTGGATTCAAGCATTAAAATCAAAGCCGACACAATGACCTGCGCCGCCCAGAAATGCAAGTGGAATCATTGCTGTTTTTGCTTGTTCGACTCTATCACTGATCATTTAGAAGAATGCCGCGCGCAGATCGACGAAACCGGAATATGCTCATTCACCACAGAAATTGAATTGAATGAAGAAGGAGAGTGCCTGCATTATGAGCCGTGAGGCTTGGAGGTGCTAAAAATGGCAAGAATGGATCAGATTGTCAGCCTGGCAATTGAAGTTTACACATCCAACAGTAAGGCCATGGACACATCCCGTGAGAAAATTTGTGCAAGCCGCTGGTCAACAGCTGGCTACAGTATGAAAGAATGGGCCGTTGATGTTCTGAAGCTACTGCCAGATGATAGAGCAAGGGCCCTGGAGATTGTTAAGCACATAACCGGAGAGATTGCCCCGAGAGACCGCCGCCGCGTTGGGCAATATGTGGGGCAGTATTACCGACAGATTGCAAAACAGCCGGATCTTATACGTGCCGGAAATCGATTTTTTAGAGTTATGAAATGAATTAAAAAGCCGGGAGAGATTCCGGCTTTTCATTATTGCTGCCTACGATCTACTCTCCTTGAAGCCGCCAACCTTAATCGCTCTGGTACTGTATATATGTGCTCAAGCAAAAGATACGTAAAATCCTTAATATCAGCGGCATCATTCTCTGTTAGAGTTCCATCGTGAGCACCGTCATTACCATCTTCCCTTATACAATTTGAAAGGTCTTTAAGCATAGGAGGTAGATAATCGTTTTCAAATAACCATGGTAACCTCAGTCCTAGATTTCTTCTAACTCGACCGTTCAAACCTGCCGGGTTATCATCAGGAAGCATGTCTTTAGTGCAAAGGTCAAGACATAGGCGAAACATAGCGGCGGAGGCATTATAGCAACCAATGGAGAAACAAGAAGCTCCTTCACGGAAGACAATATCTATTTTTGGGGGCAAAAATTCAGGCGGTAAGGAACTGGAAAAGTTTTTTATAGAAACATATCCGATGATATTTGTCAGCTTACTAACTGATCCAATAAAATTACTGATATCACCCACTAAATGTCCAAAACCATCATTTGTTGGAACGAGTTCAAAAATAGTAGTCTTTTCACAGTTTCGGCAGAAACAAAATGTTTCATACAAATCACGAGTATGGGCAAGGGCACCATGTCCGAGTGTAACTTCCCCAACATAACAAGCATCTCGTACATCAAAAGTGATTTTATTTGAATTGCATCGTGGACAGTCAGCAACTAATTCTGCCATGAATCCTCCATCACTGCTCGTAAAAGTGCTCGTAAAACCATAAAAAAAAACAAAAAAGGCTTAACTTTTCAAGCTAAGCCTTTGATTTTATTGGAGCGGGAAACGGGATTCGAACCCGCGACTTTCAGCTTGGGAAGCTGACACTCTACCAACTGAGTTATTCCCGCATAATGTGGGCGCAGTATAGTAATCTCACTTCGAGATTGTCAATCTATATTTTGCTTCTTTAACCAGTCTTTTGCATCTGACGAAGTTTGAATTTCGCCGGTTATTTCAGCAGCTTTGATTGCTTGCTGATAAACACCTACCGCTTTGCAAGAAATTCCTTTACATATCGCCATAATATCGTGACCGGAAATAAGATGGGGTATCCTTTGGCTGCGTTCCAGTTCTGAAAACGCAGCATGCAAAGCGCTGACATCTGGGATGCTTAACTGCCCTGCCCTGTAATTACTGTAAATTATTTTGCCCAATGCACTGGGCTGAAAGCATTCATAAAAAAGAGCTTTCTGCCTATGGGTAAATTGATCACCATAACAGGAAAGATCAATTTCTGAATCTACGCCTTTAACAAGCTGTGAAATTAACACCTGCCGGTCCTTGCTTAGCTTCAAACGCTTAACAGCAAGCTTAGTAGCATTTTTAACCGCTAAGCGTATAAACAAAAACCCGAGTATTAAGCCAAAGTGGTCAGCCTGGTGAAATTGCTTTACGTAACCAGCGAAGTTAGCAACAGCCTTACCGATGCCAGCGGCCTTGCCTTCACAGCACTCAACACCAAAAAGAGCTTCAAATAAACGCCCTTCTGACATTAGCCGAATACCGGCCTCAATGTTGTCAGCTAACAGAATCTTTTCTAGTTCTGCCTGAATACGTTCACCAGCCACCTTGCTTAAAAGCGGTTGCTCTGCTTTGATTTGCGCAAGAGAGTTATCCGCAATCTTAAAGCCCAGTGTCACGGCATGGCGGACCCCTTTTAACATTCTTAAGGGATCATCAGTAAAAGAGCCTTCATAACAGCGCTGTACCACCCCCTGGCGCAAATCTCCGGCACCATCCAGGGGATCGATAAGCCCTGCGCCCTCCCCTGGCATATCAGCATTTAAGGAAAACGCCATAGCATTAATAGTAAAGTCCCTTAAGCGTAGATCTTCAAGAATATCGTCAGCTCTTAAGGGGGCAAAATCGAAGCTAGCACCACCGGGGGTAATAACCCTTGATTGCTGGCGCTCTTTATCTAACCAGAACCAGTGGGCGTTGATAATTTTTGACCATTTTTTTGCCAGGGGGGTGGGATTAAAGGCACAGGCAATATCGACATCACCCGGGCTATGGCCAAGCAACAGATCACGGATAGTCCCGCCGACCAGCCAACACTTTTGCCCACATAGGAGGTTTTGGAGACGCTTTAAATCGCTGTTGTCAGCAATAAAGTTAGCAATTATCTGGTTTGCTGCTGAAACTGATGGTGTCATAAGTAAGAAGGACAAGCTAAACTATGAAACAACGTCACTCTTGTTGGCATCTTCGCTTACGGAAGCGGAACTATCGCTACCAGTCTGTTTATTCTTATTTTTTGCCTTGTTGACAAAGTACAAAATAGTAAATGTCACAGCTAAAGTAATGATCGTAAACAAAACATCGGCAAAGGTAATTGTGTCCATAAAAAATTCCCTAATTAGTTGCCATCATGCAACCTATACATAGCAACTGTTAAGTGCTCAAGTTGGAAACTGGGCAATTAGCTAGTTGTGATCAATCCGCCCAATAGCATCACGAGCCATCTGATGATCAGGAGCTAACTTTAACACACTTTCAAAGCTAACTCTGGCCAAGGTAATATTGTGGCATTTTTCCCGACATAAACCGAGTAAATAATAAAATTCAGAATTGGGCAATTCATCAATCAGCTGCCTATCAGCAACAAGTGATTCCATTATAGTGCGAGCCTCGGCATACTGACCATTGTCATACAAACTGGCGGCCTCGGCAACCTGTTTAAGGCAATCAATAAGGGGCTTGGATGGAGCAAGCCGAGAATCGATCTTATCTATCAATTGCTGTAAACGGGCTACGATAGATTCCTCAGCAATATTATTCAATGCAGATAGCCAGTAAAGTTTGGCTTGATGATATTTACCCAGCAGGTAACAGACCTGCCCCAGGTAGTTCAGATTAGCAGGCTCTTCTGGGTTAACCATGCGGGCCCGTTCAAAAAAGCTTCTGGCCTGGTGAAGGTTATTTTCGACCCGGTAGATATCGGCATACGACAAAGACAGGTCATGATAAACAACGCCAATTTTAAACAGCAACCCAAAGTTTTCCGGTTCAAGGTGCAGTAAAATTTTCAGCAACGCTAATTTACGCAGAGTACCAGCATGATCGACATCTTTTACATCAAGCACCAGTAACTCAGCGGCAATATCACTGAATAAAAAAGGATAAGCTTGCTTCAGAATAAGGGCGTAATCTGAGGCATGATCACAGTCCGGGTAAGCACATAGATAGGTATAGATACCATCACCTATCGCTTTTTCACTGGGAGCGGTTTGTGAACTATAATCCTGGCTCTGAATTGGGACAGGAATGACCGGCATAGACAGGTCAGGCTGATCGGGGCCGATGGTTAAAGTATAGCCTTCTTCAGGCAGCCAGAATTCAAAATCAGTAGAGAGATCCGCCGCATTGATATTGGTCATGAAAAGAGTCCGTTTCTGCCCAGCGAGGCCAAGTAACAAATAACCGTAAAAGTAACCTGTACTGCAATTTACCGCAAGCAACCAAAACGTAAAAAGGATGAAGTCAAGAACTTCATCCTTTTCGTCGACACCCCTCAGGGCGACGTCTAACTCTATTTTAATTTCGTATTTTAAAAGTGGCTGGGGCGCCAGGATTCGAACCTGGGAATGCCGGAATCAAAATCCGGTGCCTTACCGCTTGGCGACGCCCCATCAAAAAGAGATGCACTTTCTAACAAGAATTGTCAGACCCGTCAAGAAAAAATATGAACTTTTTTTCAAAAAAAATAAAAATGTCGCAAAGTCAAAAACTTACAGTGGGTCCAGGCAAAAAATATTTTTACCAGGACCCGCAATCATCAGATATTACTCAGGTTATCAGAGAACAGCTTTAATAGATTCACACAGGCGATCGATATTTGCGGTGGTAATACCAGCAACGTTAATGCGACCGGAATCAACAATATAGATAGAGAATTCGTCGCGCAATCTAACCACCTGCTCTTTTGTCAGTCCTGAGAAACTGAACATACCACGCTGTTCAATGATAGAGCTGAAGTCTTGATCCACACCTTTATCTTTAAGAGTTTTGACAAACAGATGTCGCATTTCATTAATGCGGTTACGGATGGCAGCAACTTCTTCAATCCACTGCGCCTTAAGCTCTTTGTCACTGAGAATGGTGGCAACAATCTGACCACCATGGGATGGCGGATTGGAATAAATGTAACGGATTCTCAGTTTAACCTGACTCATAACAACGGCAGCCTGCTCAGCAGTATCGGCGACCAGAGTCAAAGCACCGGTGCGCTCCCGGTACAAACCGAAATTCTTGGAATAACTTGAACAGATAAGCATCTGTTTTACTTTTTTAGTCAGCTCGAGCAGCCCCTGGCGATCCTCTTCAATGCCATCAGCAAGACCGTGATAAGCGAAATCGACTAATGGCAGAATGCCACGCTCGGCAAGCAGCTCACCGATTTGAGCCCACTGCTCGGGAGTCGGATCAATACCGGTAGGATTATGACAACAACCATGCAGCAGAATAACATCACCCGCTGGAATGGTTTGAATAGAAGCCAACATGGCAGCAAAATCGAGACCATTGGTTTCAGGATCACGATAAGCGTATTTCTCAGTAGCAACGCCGGCAGCCTTAAAGATGGTATTGTGATTAGCCCAGGTAGGATCGCTCAACCATACTTTGGCACCCGGGTGCAGGGTACTGAGGTAATCACCTGCGACACGCAAGGCTCCGGTACCACCCGGACACTGAGCAGTTGCTGCACGCTTGCTAGTGATAATTTCATGCCCTTCACCAAAGACCAGTTCCTGAGTCATTGCACAATAGACAGGGTCTCCAGTCATCGGCAGATAGCCTTTGGAATCTTCTTGAGCCAGAATCCGTTTTTCTGCTTCTTTAACCGTATCCAAAACCGGTGTTTTCCCACTGTTATCCTGATAAACACCAACGGAAAGATTAATCTTTTCAGGGTTGGCATCAGCCTTAAATAATTCAGTCAAGCCAAGAATCGGATCCGATGGAGCAAGTTCGACCTTCTCAAACATAACAAATAAACCTTTCATTGTAATAGGGACGCCTGAGCCTGATACAAATGCAGTCACCAACTGGCACCTCTTTGCAGGCAGGAAAAAGCTTATATACCAGAAATCTTCTACCCTAAGCGCTCATCCTTGTCAAATCGAAACGAGGTATTTCATTCAGAATATATCGATAAAACACTTCATTCAAGAAACCTGGCTCTGAAGATCTTTTTCTTTTCGAAACAGTTTACGAAATGACATCGCTAAAGAAAACAACACCGGCACAACAACCAGGGTAAGGATGGTTGCAAAAGCCAAGCCAAAAATAACCGCCACGGCCATAGGTCCCCACCATTCAGCAGACTCACCACCAATTTCCCAGGCCAAAGATTTAAAATCAAAACTGATTCCGACCGCCATTGGTAGCAGACCTAAAATGGTTGTGGTTGCAGTCAACATCACCGGACGGAATCGAACTGTACCAGCGCGAACCAGAGCTTCGGTCACATTAAACCCTTCTTTCAATAATTGATTTATATAATCAATCAGAACTATGGCATTGTTCACCACAACTCCTGCCAGCGATATAACCCCGATACCAGTCATTATAATACCAAACGGCGTGGCCGTAATCATCAGACCGAGAAATACCCCGGTCAGAGACAAAACCACCGAGCTCATAACGATTAAAGTCTGCAGGAAAGAATTAAATTGGGTAATGAGAACGAACATGATCAACAGAATTGCCGCCACGAAGGCCTTTTCCAGAAAGGCTGTCGCTTTTTGCTGTTCTTCCTGCTCGCCACTGTAGGTAATTTGATAGCCGGCGGGCAATTGCAGATTCTGCAAACGATCCTGTACCTCTTTTAGCACTTCGTTACTGTTGCGTCCGGAGGTTTCGCCACTGATGGTGACGACCCTTTTCTGGTCAATATGACGAATAGAACCGTAACCGGTGGCAATCCGAATATCGGCCAGGGTCGATAACGGGATGGGCGAACCATCGGCGGCAGGAATCAGTAAATTTTCGATGTCAGCAAGGGAGGTTCTGCGCTCGCTTGGCAAACGGGCAATAATATCGTATTCGTCCTCCCCTTCTCGATAGACACCCAGCTTGGTACCGCCTATGGCGGCTTTAACCATTTCGGAAATTTCAGCAGTGGATAAATTAAGCAAGCTAGCTTTCTCGCGATCCACATCAACGCGTATTTCTGGCTTGGCTTTAGCAAAGTCGTCTTTTAGATCGACCAGACCCGGCACATCTTTAATAAGCTCACGGGCTTGAAACACCAAACCATCGAGAATATCAATATCTTCTCCACTTAGTTCTACACTTACTGGTGGCCCGGTTGGTGGTCCTTCTTCCTGTTTTTCAACTTTAAACTCAGCGCCAGCCATGGGGGCTACCAATTGACGTAAACGATCAAGAACCGCGCGTGAATCTTCATGACGATCCGCCCGGTCGACAAAATCGAGCGAGACCTTAGATAGATTTGATTGCACCGCGCCGCCGCCACCTTCATCGCTACTGGACGTACCGACTTCGGTGGTGACGTAGCGAATGTCTTGCTCCTCGCGGGCAAACTTCTCAACCTGAAGTGCTATTTGATTGCTGGCATCAAGGTTAGTCCCTTCAGGAGCTTTGATTTGCACATAGGCGACATTCGGCTCTATATCGGGAAACAGTTCGACACCATGACCAAGAAAAAAATACAGAATCGTAATGCCAACCAACAGTACCACGGAAGCCAAAACAACTAAAAAACGATTTCTTAGAGCGAAGCGTAATGTTGCTTCATACCAGCGGATAATCATGGCTGGTTTACGTTGTTCGAGCAGGTCTTTTTTACCCAGCGTCATAAAATGACCACACATGGTGGGGTTAATGACCAGGGCAACAAACAGGGAAGCTGTCAACGTGATGATCAAGGTCTGGGGCAGGAATTTCATAAATTCCCCCATAATCCCTGGCCAGAAAATCATCGGGAAGAAGGCGCACAGTGTCGTTATGGTCGAGGAAATAACCGGCCAGCCGACTTCGCTGACAGCGATTTTGGCTGCTTCTGTTCCGGTTTTTCCTTCCTGCATATGGCGGTAGGTATTTTCAACAATGACAATGGCATTATCAACCAGCATACCAAGGGCAAGGATCAGGCTGAACAGAACAACCATGTTGAGTGTCATACCTAGAAACTGCAGTACGGCAAATGAGATCAGCATGGAAAAAGGAATGGCCAAAGCGACGAAAAAGGAGTTTCGCAAGCCAAGGAACATAAAAAGCACTGCCACCACCAGGATCAGGCCAGAGATTATATTATTTTCCAGCTCGGAAACCATGCGCCGAATATCTTTCGACTGGTTCAGGGTTACCGCCAGATCGATACCAGGTGGCAGCTGCTGCCTGGCCACTTCGAGCATGGCAAAAACCTGATCGGCTACGGCAATAATATTTGCACCGGTACGCTTTTTAATCGACAGGGTAACGCTACGCTCACCATTAAGACGGGCGTAACTGGTGCGATCTTCAAAGGCATCGACTATTTTAGCGACGTCCTTAAAATAGATGGCACGCCCTTCTCTTTCGGCTAGCACAAGGTTGTCGATCTCCGCGGGATCGCTAAATTCACCCGGCACACGCAACAGGTATTTGCCAGAGCCGATGTCGATACTACCACCCGGGATATTAACATTTTCCTGGCGGATCGCGCTTATCACTTCCCCTAAAGAGATATGATAGGCATATAAACGGTCAGGATCAAATTCCACGCGGATCTCTCGCTCACGGCCACCACTGATATCAACTTCCAGTACACCAGGAATTTCCTCGACACGATCTTCCAGTTCTTCACCAATAGCCTTAAGGACTGTTTCGGAGACAGCGCCAGAAATAGACACCATCAAAATCGGAAATTCAGACAGATTAATTTCGAGAATGGAGGGGTCATTTTCCAGATCTGTTGGCAAATCTCCCTTGGCCTGATCGACCTTATCCCTGACCCGCTGCATCGCATTATCAATATCTATATCAGGAACGAATTCGATGGTGATCATGGATGAGCCTTCGGCGCTGACAGAGCGAATTTCTTCCACATCCTTGAGCCCTTTCAGTTTACGCTCTATGGGATGAGTGATAAGGCTTTCAATATCGCTGGGAGAGACGCCTTCATAGGGAGTCACAACTAAGACATAAGGAATGGTAATATCCGGTGTCGACTCGCGCGGTAGGGCAACATAGCTGTAAGCTCCGACAACAACAATTATAAACATGAATGCCAGAACGCTACTGCGACGATTAATAGCAGCATCTGCAATAATCATGGCTGGGTGCTCCTGACCGAGACCGATGAGCCGTCCACTAGCAACTGTTGCCCCTTAACAACCAGGACATCTTTTGGCTTTAAACCACTGGTAACGATAATCCGGTCTGCAACGGTCGCCCCGACAGTAACGGGAATCTCATGCACCACATCATCAACAACAACAAAAACTGACTTTGATCCTTCCTTATCGATAACAGCATACAGGGGGACAGCAATAACCTGAGGGAGGTTGCGGCGCACGAACCTGGTTCTGACAATCATACCGGGACGCAAGGTTCCGGTCTTATTATCAACAGCGATCTTAGTCCGATAGGTCCGCGTCATCTCATCAGCGGCATAGGCGATATGTTCAATAGTCCCAATCAGCGGCTTCGACTCTTCACCAAGGATAGCAGCGGGGATAACTTCGACCTGTTGACCAACGGACAGGAACTGGACATCTTTTTCAGGGACATTAGCTATCGCTTTTAAGCGATCTACCTGAACCAAACGTAATAATTGCTTACCAATATCGGTAAATTCACCACGGTCAATATAAATGCGATCAATAATTCCTTGTACCGGCGCCAGAGGCTTACTTTTATCTAATTGAATCTTCGTGGTATTCATAGACGCCTGAGCAGCAGTCAAACTGTTTTGCAGGTCATCAACATCCTGTCTGCTGACCAGCCCCTCTTTTTCCAGCTGCCGGTAGCGTTTCAATTTGGTGGTAACAACCTTAACGTTTTCTTGATCCCGTTTCAGGTAGCTATTCAGCGTGTCAGGGTCGATTTCCAGCAGAACGTCGCCACGCCTAACCTGATCTCCTTCGGAAAAATGAATTTTCTCAACTGGCCCAGACAGCTCTGCTGAAATAATCAGGTCCTCCCAAGCCTCAAGACCGGCTGGCAGAGTAAACTCTTCTTTCATGTCGGAGCGTCTAATCGTTTCGACATCGACGGGAACAACTTTTTTCTCAACAACCGGCGCAACACTGGACTCTTCCTGTTGTTTCTGGCACCCGGCAACAAACAGAACCAATATGCAGATTAATGCAGCCAGCAGGTTTGCTTTATAGCTTTTCAAGCTTAATCTCCTCTGTATTATTGGTCACAATCAAATGAAAGCGATCAAAAATCATCCCCCTGACGTAAGCCATTTTTGCTATTGCAAGATGATAGCTGATCAATGCGTTAATACGACCGATCTTAGCGGCGATCATATTTTCCTGAAAATTGATTATTCTGAAAGTATCAGATAACCCTTCGTCAAGACGTCTTCGTTCTTGTTTTAATGACGTATCAGCCAACTCAGAAAACCGTTCGGCTATCTGCAATTGTTCCCATGAGCGCTCAACATGAATTTGCTGTTGAGACAATTCATCCATAACTTGCAATTTAAGGTCTTCAATAGCGTAACCTGTTTTAACCAGATTCTGTTTAGCCTGTAATAACCGCGCTTTGGCCTGACGATTATCAAGCGGCAGAGAAAAATTAAGACCAACTTGCCACTCATGACCATCAGCAGAGCCTAAACTTGAATAAGAATCGAATAGATCACCTTTGTACTGACTACCCAAAACAGCACCACGATCTTCCCCGGCCAGGCCACTCACCCCCGCCCTGAAGGTAAGATCAAGTTGCGGTTTAAGCTGATTGAGCTGATAATCCCGCTGCAAAGTCGAATTATCAACATCCAGGTTGGCAAGTTTAAACTCCAACCGCTTGCCTTCAGCATCAGTCAACATGAGATCGATATTCCCGAAACTCAGTTCAGCTTCTGGCTTATCGAAGGCATCTGTGACCAAAGATGGGATGGTGGGGATTGAAGCATTAACAAGTCTGCGTAGAGTTGTGTACAACAACTGCCTTTGCTGCAACGCTTGGGATAGTTTTAACTGGCGATCTGCCTGGGCTGTCTCGGCTTCCTGTATTTCAGTAACAGCAACGACACCGGCTTCATAACGCTTATGGTTAGCTCTTAGCAATTCCTCTGCAAGGGTCAGGGATTCTTGTCGCAATTCAACCAAGCGCACACTGCCTGCCAACTGCCAATAAGTAATTTCAATAGTCAAAATAAAAGACTGAGTTTTTAACAGATAATTTAATGCGGCCTGTCGTTCTTTATTACGACTGATATTCACTGAGGTAAGATTAGTGTGTTTTCCCAAACCTTTCAGCAAAGGCTGATTCAGCTCAAGAAACAAACCTGTCCGGTAGCGATCATCAAGATCATTGCTAACGTCGTTGTCACGTGTCCATTGGGTTGATAAACCCAAGCTGAATTGCGTCCCGTAAGATAGCTGTCTATTGAGCCCAACCTGGCTACTTATCTGATCGGTATCGAGAGTATCACTAAAACCGGTGTAAGACTCATACGGGACTGCTGTCTGTTCGAACCCGACAGACCCCTGAACGACACTGTCAAAATGTGAATCAGCGATAACCGTTTCCTGCATTTGCGAGTCAACTGCTATCTTTTCAATCTGTAAACCAAGATTTTGCTTAACACCTGTCGCCACCAGGTCCTGAAGGATTTCTGGAAGGTCTGAACAGAAACCAGATGGGGGAACAATAAACATGACAAAAACGACTAAACGGAACCACAACTTCATACTTTCATCCCCCATAAAACTCCTGACAGCAGTAATGAAAAAGGCTAAGTTGATCTTATATTAAGTTGGTTTCAAGTCAACCTATCTCGTTTCTGTCCGGAAAGCGCCCTTTTTCACCAGCTTGGCGTCAATCTGCGCATTCGCTTATGCGGCGTAAAGAACTACGCCTTAAGCGCAAATACTTGATTTCCTTGACCTGACAAAAAATTGCATCTTTCCAAATCAGAAACGGGTCGTTGCGAATTAGGGATTACGGATAGCAAATATCACGAATATGTTAGATTTTTATTCTCGGAACACGCCATAAGAAATATAAAACGAGGCTCCACAAATCTTGAAAATAGAGTAAAATGAAATGAACACAAGGGAGATTTTATGACCAAAGACCAAGAACGACCAGAAGCTGATTTAAGGCAAAATCTGAGATCCCCTCTCATTATTCAGAAAGTTCACCTTGATGATGATCGTAAAGCTTTTTTCGGTTATACCAAGAATATCAGTAAGAGTGGAATGTTTATCGCCACAACGCACCCGGTTAACCCAGGTGATCAGATTGATCTTGAATTTACCTTGCCACTTCCTTTGCAGGGAACGGTGACATGCTGTTGCGAAGTGGTCTGGAAGCGACCGCTTGGGTCACATTTACCGTTTGAACCTGGAATTGGTTTGAAGTTTATCGATCTTGATGAAGATGTCTCGACTGAGATTGATGATTGGATTAAGGATCAAATCATTGATGAATAATCAAAAGACAATTAAGGGAGTGCCCACCAAATTGCCCTGGTGAGCACTCCCTTATTAATGTAAGCGTTTAACCTAGCACAGCAACAGCGGCATTTATACGTTTAAGCGCTTCCTCTTTTCCGAGCACTTCAAGAACGTGGTAAATACTTGGACTTGCGGTTCCACCGGTTAAGGCCACCCGCAGTGGTTGGGCGATTTTGCCAAATTTCAGCCCGGTTCCTTCCATAACGGCAGCAAAAGCGGTTTCCAGGTTTGCCTCGTCAAAAGCCTCACACTTATTCAATTCTGCCACTAACAGTGTAAATAATTCCTGCTTATCGGCGGTGAGAAATTTATTTTTGGCTTTTTCTTCATACTCAATAGTCGTGGCAAAATAAAAAGCAGCACCTTCAGCCATTTCGACTAATGTGGTAGCACGCTCCTGCAATGTTTTGACAACAGCAACCATATCTGGACCGTTATTGACATCAACACCTTTATTTTCAAGAAATGGCGTCAGCAGTTTTGCTAATCGTTCCGGGTCACCGGTTTTAATATAGTGACTATTAAGCCAATCAAGCTTTTCTGGATTAAAAACCCCAGCGGCGCGGCCAACATTTTCAAGACTGAACTTCTCAATTAAATCATCCATGCTGAAAATTTCTTCATCACCATGAGACCAACCGAGACGCACCAGGTAATTCACCATAGCTTCAGGCAAGTAGCCCATTTCCTGATAAGCCATAACCGAAGTTGCGCCATGACGTTTAGACAGACGCTTTTTGTCGGAACCGAGGATCATAGGGACATGGGCAAACTCAGGGACTGAATAGCCAAGAGCTTCATAGAGGAGAACTTGACGTGGGGTATTGTTGACATGATCATCGCCACGGATAACAAGATTAATACCCATTTCTGCATCATCAATGACAACCACCAGGTTATAGGTTGGCGTACCATCGGTCCGCTGAATAATCAGATCATCAAGTTCGTTATGACGGAAGGTAATCGGTCCCTTAATGCGATCGTTAAAAGTCGTTTCATCACGATCCGTAGGTAACTTAAAGCGTACAACATAAGGAGCATCTGGCTGATCGTCACGATTTCTACAGGTGCCGTCGTATTTTGGTTTACGCCCTTCCTTCATAGCGGCTTCACGCTTTGCATCAAGTTCTTCCTGGGTGCAATAGCAGCGATACGCCTTACCTTCATCAATAAGCTGTTGAACTTTTTCTTTATACAGATCAAAGCGGTCAGACTGATAAAAAGGGCCCTCATCACACGCTAAACCAAGCCACTCCATAGCCTGTAAAATAGCATCAACAGATTCCTGGGTTGAACGCTCTACATCAGTATCTTCAATACGTAGGACATAAGTCCCCTGCTGTTGCTTAGCAAGAAGATAATTAAATAGCGCGGTACGGGCACCACCAATATGAAGATACCCGGTCGGGCTAGGGGCAAAGCGAACACGTAGATCAGACATATAAACTCCTCAATTTTTCAAGCGAAATATTATTCCAGAATCAGTCCGGCATAACCAACCACACGACGGTTATCACCATTAACCATTCCGGAATGAGCATAATTTATTAATTTACAAGATGCGGACCCAAGCAACCGGACTGCGACCATGACAGCAACCACGGCATGGAAACCACACATACTGATACGTTGGGAAATAACCGTTTCGTATAAAGCTTGTGGATCATATGCTGTCATGGCATCAATAGCAAGACGATCTAATTTTTCATTATCACCAGCATTCAGAAAATGATTCATATCAGTACTGGCGAGCAATAAAATTTCCTCATTATTACCATTAATAACGCTGGCAAGTTGTTCACCCAAGGCACAACACTGAGCAAAACTTAAACCACGTAGCGAAAGCGGTACAATCTCTACTGCGGGGTTTATTTTAGTTAAAAAAGGCAACATCACTTCGAGGCTATGTTCAAACTGATGCGCCTGATTATCGACGACAACATTGGCACATGCCTGTATCACCTGGTCTACCAGAAGTTGGTTGACTGGGACATCACCACCAGGAACAGTCCATGCTTCAGCGCCACTGACGGAGATATCCGGACCAGCACCATGGTGATTTGGGCCAAGCAGAATAACCCGTGATGGAATTTTAACCCGGGCAAATACGTCACCGGCAACTGAACCCGAATAGAAGTAACCTGCATGCGGAACTATAATGCCGTGCACCGTATTGCGGTCTTTGCCACCAGAAATAAACTGATCCAGAAGGCGGTTCAATTCTTCTTCATTGTGCGGATAAAAGCTTCCTGCAACAGCAGCGTCACGAATCATATTTATCCTCTTTCAGAATAATAGAATTGGTTAGTTTTCATCAAGAAACGGCCCTTTTCCGCCGTGGCTGTGTCAATCTGCGGGCTTGCTTGTGCGACGTAAAGTACTACGTCTTAAGCGCAAGGCCTTGATTTCCTATGCAACGAAAAATTGATCGTTTCCGATCAGAAAACTTGAAAGTTTCAATTCAGAGTTTCCGGGTAGAAACTATTTATCATCCTAAAAATTAAAAATAATTTTCAAGCCGACGAGCATTAAAAGCATAGCGAAAACTTTTACCAGCTTATCCTGACTGATTCGATTTGCAAGAGCAACACCGAAACGGGCGAAAACCATAGTTAAAGGCGTTACGATTAAAGCAACCAAAGAATTTACATAACCAAAGGAAAAAGGGATATTTTGTACCTCATCCAGCCCATACCATACATATAGACAAACGGCAGAAAAAGATGAAATCACAATAAGCGCACTCGAATTACCAACCGCTGACCGAATAGGAATTTTCAGCACCATAAACATCAGCGGTACGGCAACAACACCCCCGCCAATACCAAAAAAGGCCGAGACAAAACCACCAATAGTACCGATTAAAATAAGAAGTTGCCATTTGCAGGCAGGAATTTGATTTTCTACCGGTTGCGATTTACGACTAAAAAATAGCTTGAGACTAACGGCAATCTGCATCATTCCGAAAGTCATTTTTAGTTTTTCACCGGGTAAGATTGCAGCTAAGGACGAACCGAGAACAGAACCAACAACACCGCCAATAATCAGGAATGCCACCATTGACCAGACAATATTGCCACGTTTACGATGAGCCAATACGCTACTAATTGCGGTTGGCAGAATAATAGCGAGACTGGTACCAAAAGCAGTATGTACAACTAAATCGGAAGGAAAACCGGCAACGGGAAAAAGCCACAGAAAGAGGGGAACTAAAATCACCCCTCCACCTATACCTAGCAAACCAGCTGTGAAACCGGCAAAAGCACCGAGAAGTAATGTGATAAAAATCAGGTATGGGGAGAGCAGATCCATGGCATTATCCAAAAAAAAATGCCAGCCCTTACGGCTGGCATTATGTTTTTTTATGGAGGCCCCGACCCGATTCGAACGGGTGATAAAGGTGTTGCAGACCTCTGCCTTACCACTTGGCGACGGGGCCATAACTACGCCGTTTTGGCGTGCGCAATGAAGTACCAAATCGACACCTTAGTGTCAAGGAGAAATATATCTATTTTTATAAATTTATCAGATTTTATTTTATTTCGCCTCAAAAGAGACGCGAAAAATAGCTTTTGACACATCATCAGAAAAATATAAAGCACCATCAGTCCCTGACACAATTGCCCGTGGTTTAAAGTTTAACCCACGTTCCAGATTCCCCTTAACAAACTCAAGAGGATCATCTGAAACTTTACCGTCCTTAAACGGAACACGTATAATTCGACCAGGCGACTTTGTTACTTCACCAGTTAAAGCGATATATAAACTTTGCTGAAACTCAGGATCACTCGCTAGCCCGTCACCAAAAGTAATGCCACCGGGAGCGGACCCTGCTGGTAAAGTTATTATACTGGCAATGGTATCCTCACATTTATCTGTTGAGCCAATGGTACGATCAACAACCTTTTCGCCGTAGCAGAATGGCCAGCCATAGTCCCCATTACGAATGAGGAGATTAATTTCATCAGAAGCAAACGAACCGCCGTCATCACGTCGACTATTTTCACTAGCCCACAACTGGTGATTATCAGACCTGAAAAATAACCCGCCAACATAACGCAGCCCTTCAGCATAGACGTCAGCATCCCCACGATGAAGATCGACCTGCAGAACCGTACCTCGCCACGGATGATCTTCTTCGCAAGCATCACAGCGAGAACCAACGGAGACATAAAGAGTATTATTTTGATCAAGAACCAAGCTATGCCGCCAATGACCACCATCGTCCGGCATACCATCAAACAAAACCTTATAGTTTGCAGTAGCATCAGAACCAGAATCGTTAATCACAATGACCCTGGTCGTCTCTGCAACATAGAGATGCTTATTTGAATATGCTAGACCAGTCGGACGATCCAGGCCATAAGCAAACAGAATTGGTTCGGCAAAAGAGTTGGCATTATCATCTTGTTCAATAAGGTAAATCGCCCCTAAGGTTGGAATAGAAACAAAGAAGCGATTATGACCTCCTTTAACAATGGCACCAGCAGCGTCTGGAAGCTTAGCGACCAGATCAATAGAAAGATCATTAAATGCTGTCAGAAAATAAGCATCAACTGAGAAGTCTTTCTGCATGGCAGGGGGTATATCAATTGTAATAGTGTGCCCTTTTTCAGCCGTCTTGTGAAAGCGTTGCTTGAGAGCGGACAGACTCAAAGAGCGTTCGGGGAAAAACTGATTCATGGCAAGAAGGGCAAATAAAGCAGTAAAGGCCAACACTAATGCAGCGATTTTACCACCATGACTTTTCCAAACCAAAGCTAAGCCAACGGCAATAATTAACGTAGGAGCCAAAATATAAAGTTGGTAGCCTGATTGCAAACTATTCAGCACAAAGGCGCAGAACCATCCTAGTAACAGACATATACTTCCCGACATCAATTTAAAGCGATTTTTCATATAACCCCTTCGTGATGTTCTAAGACAAGAACCATTACAATAAGAATAACAGAAGTCACAAAGATGTGTTTTGTTCACTAATTCTAAGCAGTAAATTCGTCACATCAAAATATCTGACTACAGAAGGTTTTTCGGAAACAGCAACAGCAGCAACATAATCAGGTGCGACATGAAAATATTTCCAATAAGCGCATTGAGGCAGAGAAGATGCTGGATTCATAAATCCGCAGCCCATCATTTTCAAGAGAGCTTCTTTGGCGGTCCAAAGCCGATAAAAGGTTCGTCTTTGGCGCGGGGAAGGACAACGTTTCAGGGTATCAAATTCATCGGGTTGAAAAAACTTTTCCGCAATGGATAAATAATTAACATCCTTTGCTACATGCTCGACATCGATTCCAACATCCGTTGACGCTATAACCAACACACCAAGGTCCTGGGCGTGGGCGAGATTAAAGTAGAGTTGACTTGTTTGATCCTCAACCTCAGGCTTTCCATGTTTATTGGTTATTAAACAGATACGTTGAGGTTGTTCTTTAAGGTAATAACTTAATAAATATCGGAGTAATCCCCGGGCCCGGAGAAATTGTTTTTTCTTTTCAGGAATAATCAGACGTTGATAACGAAGCTGTTCAGAGGGACTTAAGCATTGAAGAAATACGGAATCAGCAAGGGAGAAAGACAGAGAAAATCTAAAAATATGTAGAAAACCTGGAGAGTCGAAACAATCCCCCTTAAATGGATACCAGACCGGCATAATCATTCACCATTCAGCGATTGCTTTAAACGCAACATTCCTTCATCAATAGACATGCTTGGCTGATAACCGAAATCATTTTTGGCGGCAGACAGATCAAACCAATGGGCCGTTGACAATTCTTCAGCAACGAAACGTGTCAACCTGGGCTCAGAAGAGATGCTTAGAAGACGGTAACTGAACTCGAGCAAGGCACCGATGCCATAAGCAAGTTTTTCAGGCAGAACCCTGGTTACCGGTGCAACCCCACCGGTAGCAAGGATGGCATTAACGATATCCCACAGAGGTCTCGGCTCGTCATTGGAAATAAAGTAGGCTTTACCAGCAACCACAGAATGAATACCAAGATGCTGGGCAGCATCAAGATGAGCTTGCGCAGCATTATCGATATAAACGGTATCAACAAGAGCATTTCGACTTCCAATGCGGCGTAAAGCATTCTTCTTACCACGCTCAATAATACGCGGCACAAGGTGGTTATCACCAGGTCCCCAGATTAGGTGAGGACGCAGTGCAACTGTAGCGAGCTTATCGCTATTAGCCTCAAGAACGAGTCGCTCAGCCTCCGCTTTAGTTTGCGGATAATAAGAAAGGTAGTGGTCTGGATAAGGAACGGATTCATCGACACCGGCCATATCCTGTCCATTAAAGACAACACTTGGGGAACTGGTAAATATCAGCTTTGTGACTTGATGCGTCAAGCATGCCTGAATAATATTCTGAGTACCAATAACGTTCGGTTGGTAATATTCGTCAAAAGATCCCCACACTCCGGCTTTGGCAGCAACATGAAAAACCATATCACAACCAGTAACAGCTCGGGATACGGCTTTTGCATCATTCAAGTTGCCTGAGATCTGCTCGACCCCTAAAGTAGCCAGGTGAGGATAATGACTTCTGGCCAAAGAACGCACGGTGTGCCCTTGGGCCAGCAAAAGCTTAACAATTGCACCGCCCAAAAACCCGCCACCACCCGTCACCAACACGGTCATGACAGTTGCTCCTGAGCCCAAATAGCGAGCTTTTCCCGGAATATTTTGGCATTGTGGCGAATATCGACGGGAAAGCTTTTATGTACTAAAAAGGTCGTAATCGTTTGGGTTAATGGGTTCGACTGAGCCAGTGCATGCAATTCACCCATTAATTTATTCCGATCGATCTTTACAGATTGAGGGCGGAGCTCAACACAAACCACCGGCAGAGTCGCCCCGTCTTTCTGGACACCAACCAGTGCTGTCCGGAAAATATCTTTATGGGTATTGAATAAAGCCTCACATGGAATAGTAAACAATCTTTCACCCGGGGTATCAACACGATGAGCTTTTCGCCCGCAAAACCAGATACGTCCCTGATTATCACGATAACCGACATCTCCCATACGATGATAGAAACTGCCTTGATTATCGGTGATTTTAGCTAATTCGGTAGAATGATCACGATTAAAGTAACTATGGGTTACCTGAGGACCTCTGACAACAATCTCTCCGATCTGGCCATCTTTAATTTCAAGATCATCTGACCAGGTGGGAATAGGATCGTCACTGATTTTAATAATTTTCAATTCAATGCTTGCTACGGGATGACCAATGCAAACCCCCTGCCCCTGGTCAGTAAGGAAACGAGTTTCAGACAAAATGGTATGGCTACCGACCGAGCAAACGGGTAATGATTCTGTTGCTCCATAGGGGGTAAAAATTTGTACGTCATCGCCTAGCATGGAAGAGAAACTTTCCAGCACGTTCGCCGGCACAGGTGCGCCAGCAGAAATAACCCGCTTCAAACTGGGTAATTTAACGCTTTGTCCCTGACCATACGCCCCCACCCTGCGAATCAATGCCGGTGAACCAAACATGGTGGTGGCATTAAAACGTTGAATAGCCGCTATAATTTTTTCAGGATCAACCTGACCAGGCCGGGTAAAATCCATCTCCGGGATAACGGAGGTCATACCTAACGCTGGAGCAAAAAGGGCAAAAAGAGGGAACGTTGGTAAATCGATCTCCCCTGGACGGATGTCATAAACATCTTTAAGCGCTTCTACCTGAGCAAGAAAATTGCCATGGGTATAAACCGCCCCTTTAGGAACACCGGTACTTCCGGAGGTAAATAGAATGGCAGCAATACTATCCGCCTGGCTTGTTGCCATAGCATAGGACTGAGAACTATCTTCGCGAGCCAGCAGATCGGTCAGAGTTTGCCCACCCCAGAACCAACGCTTTCCTACGGTAAGCAAGGTTTTAATGCTCTCTTTACCCCAGCCAAGTATCAGGCGTGCAATATGAGCCTGCGGAATGCCAATAAATGCTTGTGGTTGTGCTTCACCAAGGCAGGTTTTAAGATTTTTTACACCCATACCGGGATCAATCAGTACCGGTACCGCACCAACCTTAAACAGAGCAAAGGTCAGGGCAAAAAAATCAGGACAGGGCTTTACCATCAACGCGGTCCTGACTCCCTCTTTTATCCCCATACGTTCCAGGCCAAGAGCAATTTGATCGCTGCGTTGGTTGAGTTCCTGGTAGGAAATAGTCAGGTAAGGTTTATCCGGGCCATGCCCCGGTAAGGGAAAATGGACGGCGGGAGTATCAGGCTGCTGGGCGGCCATACGTGGCAGATAAGCGGCAATGTTGAAATTCTGCCCATCAGACATGTATTACTCCGTACTATTGGTTATTGGATTATCAGCCAGAAATTGGTCAATAAGAGGAATAATTTCCTGTTTTGCATCTTCAAGAATATAGTGCCCACAATCAGGATATGAATGCACCTCAGCGTGGGGCATATGCTTTTGCCACTGAGCGAGAAAATGCTTATCAAACACAAAGTCTTGTTCGCCCCAGAAGATGGTGGTTGGCAATTTGGTATATCCAGCAAGAGATTGTTCAGTTTTCAAAACCAGATCGTAGCCGGGGTCACCACTTTCCAGGGGGATATCCTGAACAAAACGCAAGGTGGCGACCCGGTGTTGCCAATTGTCGTAGGGACTGCAATAGAGCTTACGCAATTCAGCCCCCATACGCTGACGTTTGCAACCAACCCAGGCGGCACCACGAGCAAAGGCATTGAAACCCTGAATAAGAAAAGCACCCAATTGGGTATTACGACAGATCTTTAATGCCAGTGGCAACGGCTTAGTGGCTGGCAATGGAAAGGCCGCGGTATTTAATACGACCAAACGCGCTAACCGCCCTGGGTTTAACGCTGCCCAGGTCATACCGATCATGCCACCCCAATCATGCACCACCAGGGTGACTTTCTCTGGCAGTTCAAGATGCTGAATCAAACGATCAAGATCCGCGACACGCTGGGACAGGGTGAACTGATACTGTGAATCAGCAGGTTTATCAGACAGTCCGCAACCGATGTGGTCGGGGACAATGGTCCGATATTGCTTACTTAAAGTTTTGACCAGATTGCGATAATAAAAGGACCATGAGGGATTACCATGCAACATGATAACCGGATCCCCCTGCCCTTCATCAAGATAATGATATTTCAGGCCATCCAGATCAAGAAAGTTACCTTGAAATGGATATTCTTGCTTAAAAAGTTGATTATCGATCACCACTGCACCGCCAACATCAGACAATTAAGACCACTACCAATCCCTAGGAAGCCAACCAGGTTACCAGGCCGGATCATATCCCGTTCTTTAGCAATGGCCGCAGTAATCGGTAATGACACGGTGCCCATATTGCCTAAAAATTCAAAGGTGGGAAAATCTTTATTGGGATCAACACCGATCGATTGCAGAATAAGCCGCTGATGCGCCTCACCAACTTGATGGCAGATAACCCGGTCAATACGCTCGCTGGTCAAAGTCAGCTCACGAGTGAATGCTTCCCAGGTCCTCTTACCCAACTCAACACCATGTTTCATAACTGAAACAGCATCGGTATTCATAAAAGGTGAATAGTTCCCATGCGCATCTTTTTGAATCCCCCAGCGGCACAATGCATTGTGCTGAGGTTCAGCCACATTAACGCCACCAAGCAATCGTGGTTTGCGTACCGGTGAAAAAGAACCATCGGTTAATAGCACTGCAGCAGCTCCAGAGCCACCTGTCAGGGTCGCGAGTGAGCGAGTAAAAAGCTCCATACTTGGATTATCGAGCATTTGCTGGATCATAATCTCATTGATTTCGCGACTGCTTTCACACGCAACGACCAGACCACAACGAATCTGGCCCAATTCAATCCGGTTAGCGACATCAAGTACGCCATTTAGAACACCAAGGCAGGCGTTAGAAATATCATACACCGCGGCATTACCCTGTACACCTAATTCTGCAGCGACATGACAAGCCGTTGCCGGTTCAAAATATTCTCGACAGACACCGGTATAAACTACGGCACCAATATCTTCAGGAGCAATATTTCGTTCCTGCAGGCATTTTTTTGCAGCTGCTATAGCTCCATGAGAAACTGGCGTACCAGGCCGCCACCAGCGGCGTTCACGGATGCCAGTTAATGCTTCTAACTGACCTGGTGCGATATGAAGCTTTTCATATACAGGGGCAATGCGACTCTCAAGCTCACTTGAGGTCATAACAATGGGAGCTAATTCATAGCCCACAGATTCGAGGTAAACTTTTGAATATTTCATTAAACCGTCATGTATGTAGCGTAAAAGGTTATCAGGATCTGTTTGGAACGCTCTTGTATCATGAAAAATACCTGAGGTGAAGTCACTCTAACATTTTTTGGTCAGATTATGACCTACTAAATAAACTTTGTCGTATGACAATCCACTATCAGAGCAACTGCAAGGAAAACTGTTTCATCTGATAAATCACCTTGCCATCGACAGATAAATAGCCATCAGCAGTAATCAGTTTCTGTTCATCATCTATCGCAGTGACAACAGCCTCAACAACGACCTCTTTATTAGCAGGTATGACCTGACCACGATAATTCCAACTATGTTTCTGCCCTCTGGCGATGGTTTCAAAACAACTATCTGTAGTAACTCCCCAGCGCTTTGCAGCAACCACTTTAAGTAATTGCAAATAGGACTCAAGCCCTAAAGAACCGGGACAAACTGGATCCTGATAGAAATGAGCCTTAAAGAACCACTCATCCGGATCAACCTGCTTGCTTCCTCGAATAAAACCTAGACCGGCCGGGCCACCATCGGCCACAAACATATCAACCCGATCTATCATACGCATTTTAGTGTCCGGGAAAGGGTTCTCTTGAGGATAAGCAAAAGTCTCAGCCCGCCCTTTTTCAGCATCAGTCAATTGATACAACTGAGCACCACGCACACCGACCTGCTGGGCCAAGGCTTCCTTAGAGAAGAAACCAAAAACTGTATCCCCTTTATAAACTGGGCCCTGGCTATCGCTAACAGTAAAATCATAGCCCTGAATAATCATGCCGCCACTGCTAGCAACCCGGGTAATAGTTACAGCTATAGAGAGGGTTCCGGACTCGGGGGTGACGGCTCTTAATTGTACCGCATTGCCATCCAGGTTACGGAAACAGAGATCCACATCACTCGTCAAGGCGGAGCCAAGATAAGCGGCCAGCCAGCCGCAAGGCTGCAAGCCAATTTCCAGCAAAACGCTGAACGGCATTTCAGGTTGCCTACCGGCAGCAAAGTACCACGCATCAAACGGCACGTCATATTCAGCTACAACCGAAGCCCCTTCCACCAGCTTCCAGGGTTCACCTAATAGTTCAACAATACGATCTAAAAATTGAAATGGAGGCCCGGGCAAACGAGCAATCTTACGGTCATGGTCGAACACCCGATACGGTTCACCAAAAGCATCAGAAGGATTACCAATAGCAAAAGCGGTGATTCGATCTGTATCGTACAGAACTTGACGCTCTTTAACAGCAGGAGCAAGCGGCATATTTGTCCCGTGCCATAAAGATTCTACCTTACTGCGGTTTAAACCTGCTAAACGCACAGACATATCAGGGATTTCGACGATAGGATGCCCATCAGCAAACATTAAAGCGTCAACAATAGCAAAAGGTTCAGGACCATAGCCAAGCTCTTTAATACTCACCTGGTAGGTAACCGTTCTGGTCGATTCAGTGACCTGACCGCGACATTTCAAGCCGCTGGCAACACCTGGTACCGGTTCGCACCAGGTTTCACCCTCCTCACCTATCCAGCCCATCCGCAACAGATAGATCCGCAAGGTATGCATGCAGCACTCATACATCAAAGTGCCTGGCATAACCCGGTCATCGACAAAGTGGCAGGTCAGGAACCAGTCTTTAGGATCGATATCCATTTCGGCACTGATTTGACCTATTCCATAACGACCACCTTGAGGGTCAAGCTTGATAACGCGATCAACCAGCTTCAGCTTGCCGCCAGGCAGAGTATAGGGACGGTTGAGCTGCAATTGTCCAAAGGACGAACCAAAGCAGGTTGCGATATCGCCATTGTATAAGGCATTAATCTGTGCTTCGCTGTAAGATTCTTCCTTCAATGACACCAATTCCTGCCAATCGGCAGGTAAAACGCCAGGTTTTGGCATTAGGTCAAGCTTGGTATGAACAATCCCCTTACCTGCTGCAAGTTCATCGGCGGTAAAGAAACCAGCACAGCCTTTTTCCATCGATAAGAGCGGTTCACCGTTCACTGTTCCTTCAAAGTTAAAGCGGAACAGGTAGGTCTGATCTTGACGGAAGAAGCGCTCAATGTTGATATCGTAACGGATCACATCTCCTGGCTGAGGAAGTCCACGATGGAACGTGACCACTGCATCAAGCAAACGATAGACGGCTTTTCCTTTGGTAATAAAATCGATTCCCAGGTAGCCGGACAAGAACAAGTCAGCCTGACCAGCCTCAACCGCAACACAGGTTGGAATGCGATTCCCGTCAAGATACCAGCGATCACTGGTAACATCATGCTCAGTGACAATCCGGCCATGAGTAAGCGACCGTGGCTCCCCTTCGAGAGTCATGATACGGTCAACCAGCATTAATGGTTCATCCGGCAACCTGACTCGGGTTGGGAACTGATCCACCGGAGCGAACTCGGGACCGAGCATTTTCCCTACCGATCCAATCGCAAACTCCATACACATGTCACGGTCGAAAGCAACGTCCTCACGTTTCGCTGCAGGAGCTTCAGGGATCACAACGGCAACATTACTAGATTGCGCATTCGCGACAGGAAATTCAATTCCAGAAGCATCTATATTCTGAAGAAGCTGCATCTGGTGTTGAATATTCAACGCCATCGCTTCCTCCATAGACTTACTAAAAGAGAGAAAGGCTTCATGAGCCTGAGCGCTACTGCTTAAGGATGCCTGAAAGTTATTGAGCAGGGATACAGGTTTGCTCATCTCAGTGTCAGTCGTAGCAGAAACAGGCACGGGAGGCACAGACACGAATGCATTCTCCTTAGGAACAGTCGTTTGAGCAACCGGAGCAGGTTTGGCTACAGGTGCAGCTACAACTTTTTTAATAGCTGGCATTACCGGTGCAAATTTATTCCGTTCAAGCTTAACGCTAATCAGATTTGCTGCTGGTTGAACAGCAGCCTTATCACCTGTATCAAAACGGTTGAATAATTGGCTCAGATCAACGTTCACGCCTTCAGACAAACACTGCCCCAGCAGACGCAACAACTGGCTATACTGGCTACTGCCACGTGCGCAGAAAGAGCGTGCTATATGGTTACGATCATCAAGAATACTGGTGATCATCCGACTACAAGAGTTACCTGGACCAACCTCAATAAACACTCGCGCACCGTCTGCGTACAGTTGCTCAACGACGCGTGGGTAATCTATCGTGTCAAGGGCCTGGGCCAGAATGACATCAGCGGCATTTTCGGGAGTTAAGGGATATTTTTTCCCTAAAGCACAACTGTAATAATCAACCTGTTTGGGCGCAGTCACGGGAAACAAGTGCAAAGCACGGTAAGCATCGGCAACAGCTTTGGTCACTTCACAATGAACAGTAGTTACCCCTTCTAATGGAATAAAATGGCAACCCAATGCAGAAACGACTTGTTCCACAGCTTGCCGCTGCCCACCAATAACGCATTCACGATAAGTGTTGATAATTAACAGGTAGGCACGTGGCGTCTGGTCGATAACAGTTCGTACCCGTTCGGCAGATACATTGACGATACCAAGAGACCATTCGACATCTTCATCCGGCGAGAGATTCCAGATGCGCCGTGCTGCACGGCACTCACCACCAAGCTCATGGGAAAACAAGGACGATTTTTCCAACCGTTTCAGCATCCCGTCACGATCTGCCCATGCTCCGGTCGAAAATAAGCCAGACGATTCACCAAGGCTGTAACCACTGATCATATTGGGATGAATATTAAAACGGCGCAACAAATCATGCAGTGCGGTACATAAGGCAACGTGGGAAATAACCAGAGCATTATGATCCTGCTGAATACCTGGCGTCAGTTCATCTGTCCAAAAGTGCCAGGGCTGATACTGATCAGCAAGGTGATCACTGTTTTGCTCCTGACGCTGATAAACTTCGGGCCATATGGTGGAAAGTTCTTGCCCCATACCAGGAAAATGGTTACCTGAGCCAGGAAAAATAAAGGCGACCTTCCCGTTGTGTGCCAACGGATCAGGCGAATAAAAGATACGATCACGTAAACCTGGCGGCAATAATTTGCCGTTAGAAGTCCCAATCGCCTCATCAGGATGTTCGGTTAAAGATCTCTGAGCAAAAACAATCAGCTCAGCAAGATCACCCACCAAACTGGGGATAAGACAGAGATGCAGTCGGTCCTGTCCGGGACGCTTACTACGCTGATACCACAGCACAGCTAAATCACCGATTGAGGCTGCAGCATGCTCTCTTGAAAATGTCAGTAACTGCTCACATTGATCAATCAAGTCATCACAAGAACCAGCACTAAGAACGAACAAACCTTCACCCTGAAGATCATCAACCGTTGCCAGTGGAACCGTTTCGGACTCTGGTGTTTTAGCTTCATGCAGCAACACCAACCCAGTACTGCCATCAGGCCCACAATCCTGCACCAGAAGATTACGTCCGCCAGTCCTCTTATTATTTAACCAGTATTGAGGCTTCGCAGAATGATGCGACTTATCTGCGTCACCATCGGTAAAGTCATACCCCGGAAGGAGCTTGTGATAAAGAGAAAAGGCTGCCTGGGCAACAGCAAATAAACCTGCGACGCCACCGGAATCGCCAACAAAACAATCAGTAGCATGACTCATCAACGACTTATTTTGTGCTGATAACAGGTCAGCTAACTGTAGAGAAGCTCCACTTGCTTGACGTGCAGAAAAGGCACCCGACAATCGCTTATTGGTAAAACTGGAAGAACGCTTAAGCTGCTCATAACTTTTTTTAGCGAGATCGGCAATCCGTTTAGAATCCGGAGAGCAGATATAGGAATCACTACCACCGATGACGGCATAAATACGGTCCTTATCCTGAACAGCATCTTCGAGCCGCTTCAGTACAAAGGCAACGGCTCCGTCTGTAGGTACCGACAACGAATGATCCGTATTAAAACGGCTCGCTATGACAGAGCGCAGATCACAACTGAAATCAACTGCTCCGACAATAGCATGATTGATAGAACCTTCCTGTAAGGCATGAATACCAACATCCAAAGCCTTTAAACCCGAGGTTTCCTCTGAGGACAAGGTAAAGCTGGGGCCCCCGACTTTAAATTCTTTAGCAATGCGACTTGCGACAGTACTCCCTAATGCTCCCATGGTCCGATTAGCGGTTAAGGAAGGTCCGGCAATTTGTTTGAGCTCGACTAGCCATTCCTGAAATTTTTCTTCACTCAGATCAAGACCAAGTTCGCGCGCCCACACCCGGGCATAATTTTCTAGCCCCCAACGAAAGCTAAAATTAGTTGCATTAAGATCGAGACCACAACCAATAAAAACCCCTGAAAACAACAGATCGGTTTTATCGAGCTGAGCGTCAGACAGAGCCTGGGCTGCAACCTTCAGCATCAGCAACTGCCGTGGCAACATTTCTTTTAATTCAAGAGGAGGAATCCGAAATTCCCCGGGGGCAACGTTAACCTCGGAGATTTGATAACCGAGTTTTTTTTCATCGCTGCTATTTAATGCTCTAAGCCACCTGCACGATTCAGCCCCCCACCAATCTTTAAGCAGAGCAGGTTGAAAAGCACAACCATCGGCAAGCAAACGCTTCTTCAAATCAGCTGTTTGTTGCCACGGCCCAGCCGCACCGGCAATCCCAACAACGGCTACTGGCTGTTGCCGACTAGAGACGCTAGGATGAAGTCGAACAGAGTTCTTTTTCTGAGAGTTAGGAATATATTCTTCAAGTAATAGATGAGCATTTATGCCACCAAAACCGAAAGCACTAACTGCTGCTTTTCTTGGCGTTTCGGAGTCACGTCGGGACCATGCTTCCGGACGATTAAGTATACGGAAAGGGCTACTATCAAGATCAATTCCAGGACCGGGCTGAGCATGATTAACTGTTGGCGGTAAAATTTCATGCTGGAAGGCCAGTATGGTTTTTAGTAATGCTGCTGAACCGGCAGCGGTTAGAAGATGGCCGATGTTCGCTTTGACCGAGCCAATAACACACTGTCCGTAGCGCCAATCCTGCTGTTTCCAAAGCTCCTGCAAGCTCTGAAACTCAACCTTATCACCAACCGGGGTTCCGGTCGCATGACACTCAATAAGATCGACCTCTTCAGGAGACCAACCAGCTTGTTTGTAAGCACTGCGCATAGCGCGCTGCTGCCCTTCTGACGCTGGCGCAAGAAGATTCCCGCCGATATCATTAGATAAACCGATGCCCCGAATAATAGCGTAGATATGATCGCCATCACGGACCGCATCCTCAGTACGTTTAAGCAAAAACAAACCGCACCCTTCACCAACGACTAAACCATTGCCATTCTGATCAAAGGGTGAACAAATACCGGTTGGAGAAACCGCACGCAGCTGAGAGAAGCCCATTTGGGTATAAAGAGAATCGGGCCGGGATAAGCCTCCAGCCAACATGGCATCGGCCCGGCCACTGTTCAGTTCATCAATAGCCAGCTTAATGGCATAAAGTGAAGAGGCACATGCAGCATCGACAGTAAAGCAGGTTCGCTCGAAACCAATTGCCTTGGCTAATACAGCAGCTGGTAAACCAGCAACGTACTGGTTTATAGGAGCGACAGCAGGTTCTGGGACAGTTAACGGTTTAGAATTCAGTTGTTCAGCAAATGTGTGGCCAAGAAAACGCCGCGCCATAGCAGATGATTTCTCACTCGGTAGAGCAAGATTGCCGATAATGATGCCCGACCTGGCACCGTTCGCTTCCTTGCCTTGCGCATCAGCTAAAGTTTGTTGGCCAACCCGCAACAGCAGACGGAACATTGGATCCAATCCCTGTACAAAGTCAGGGTCTAAATCTAGCCCGGGAATGCTTGCTTCATCATCTTCAGGATTAAGAAAACAGGCTTTTCGGGAATAAACCTTATCAGCGCGCCCAGGCTCAGGATCATAAACATTATCGACATCGAGAAGCCACCTGCCTGCAGGCGGCTCTTGAGACGTATTAACATTATGAACAATATTGTTCCAATAAGTTTTAAGATCAGGAGAGCTTGGAAATTCCCCACCAATACCAACGATTGCTACCGATTGTGCAGGGATCATTATCAGGCAACTCCAGTCAATTTATTGCGCTGAAATGTTTTATTCAAAGACGGATCGATAACACATTCATAATTATCCATCCGGGCAACCAGAGTTTCATCCCTAGGATCAACAAAATCGATACAGGCATGAGCACTATGATTTGATTGTTCTGTTACCTTAACCCTGATTTCGACACCCTGCTCTGGAAATTGGTCCCGATATTGACGATAACGAGCAGCAAAAACAGGTAACGATCCAGCCTGATATTGATCAAAACTCCACAAAATTAAGGACTGAAAACTACTATCAAGGATCAATGGATCCGCAAACCAGCTACTGCGTAACGGTTGGGCAATCCATTCAGCGGGACGTGGGGCAGCAGCAGCCATAATAGTGATGCCCTGTGCAGAACAGCCCCCAACCTGCTTGATCCCTTGAAAGTCGCGACCATGGAATAACTGATCGATATGATAAACCTCTTCGGCAGAATGGCGGTAAGCAGCTAAATCCTGCTTAGCCATGGGGCTTTGCGCTGCAGGTAATCCTTGAGCAAGCTGAATCCGCGCCCGGGCATGGGGAACAGTGCGACCACCAGGAAGAATACCGGAAATTTCGACCGGTATAATATGCACGCCATCACTCTTAATGGCTTTGCCGGTCATAACCTGAATAGTGTAATTACTATCAGCGTCAAGAATAACCCCTTTAAGAACGCGCAGGTCATTGAATCCCTGGAAGCGTAAGCCAGGGTTATTATGAATCGCACCATGGGCCAACCACTCGACAATAACCGCCATCGGCAAAACAGCTTTGCCATCGATAACATGGGATGTCATGAATGGAAACTGATCGATGGACAGCTCAAGATCAAAAGCCTTTGAAACATAGAGATTGGTTTGGGCATCAGTTTTTTCTGGCACGATTTGCTCATTTTCATCACAACCGCTAATAACGAGCTCAACCGGACCACTCGCATTAGACAGTTCCTGAACCAGGTAGTTTGCACCAGCTTCAAGATCGATAACATCGATACCTTCACGAGCAAAAACTTTCTTTAACTCAGGCGTTACCATGCCACCATCCCATGGTCCCCAGTTCAAAGAAACAATCCGGCAATTATTTAGTTCTTCAGCCTGTTCAGCGGCAAACTTGTTCAGAACTTCATTGGCAACAGCATAATCAACCTGACCAATACGGCCAAAGCGACCAGTAGATGAAGAGAATAGCGCGATGAATTTCAGCTGCCGTGGATCAACCACCTCAAACAAATTGCGTAAACCAGTAATTTTTGTATCGTAAACGTAATCAAATTGATCAAGAGTCTTTTCCAGAATCAATTTATCAGCAAGGACTCCTGCCCCATGGACAAGACCACGAACCGGACCATACTGAGCCGACACTTCAGCAATCACTGACTTACAAGCATTACTGTTGCGCAAATCGACTGAACGGTAGAGCGGAGTTCCTCCGGCACGCAGGATGCGATCAAGAGTGGAACGGATTTCCCGCTCAGCACAGATACGCTGATAAGCCGTTGCAACATCCTTTGGTTTAAGTGGTTGATCGGCATTGGCAATGATCGCTTTTTTGATAGCTGCTTCATCGTTTAATGAGGCCAACCATGCAGGCTCATCACCTGGCATTTGACTGCGTCCTAACAGCAACAACGTCGCTTTAGATGCCCGAGCAAGAGCAATAGCGACCTCGGCGGTAACACCACGCGCGCCACCACTGATAACAATGAGATCGTCGTCTTGAATGGGAAGACTTGGTTCTATATCTCCAAGAGCTTCTGTGACCAGTTCGAGGCTTTTTAACCCTTGAGTGGTCACACCAACCTCAATAGGACCACCAGAAAACATCTCCTGTGCAATATTTTCCGCCGTCGGCTGAATTTCCATACCAACAGCAATATCGAGGGCCTTGCAATGCAGAGCTGGCCATTCCAGAGCCGCTGTTTTACACAGGCCGGCCAAACCGCCTGACAGCGAATCGCCAATCTGGCGTCCATTCTCGACGCCAAACGAGCCATTAATCCGCGAAACTGTTGTTAATACAGCGCCCCCCTGCCCTGCAGCTGCATCAAGTGCGGGTAATGTTTTCTGCAACAAACTGAAAGAATGCTTAAGGAATGCATCAGTTGTTCCTTTAAGGGGAGCCAATAACACCAATCCGGATAAATAATGTGGAACTTCAAGATCCTCCAACTGAGACACATTGATTTTACGCGGAATCAGTTGGTGTGCAGTCAGTTGTTGACAGATTGCATCGCTCAAAGCAGAACCATCGTCAGTAATCCAGATCTGAGAGCCTGGTGCAAACTGAAAATCCTTTTTTTCGCGACCTTTTGGTAGCGTTACAGCAGCCAGATACTGACGTTTAATCCCTTTACCAGTGACTGCTGCGTGTTCACTCTCTTGCTCTTCCGGTTGATCATTACCAGACACGCTGGACAAGAAATCAACAATCTGAGCGACAGTCTGCAATGTACCAAGATGTTCAGGCTTAATCGCAGGAACACCAGGCAGTTGCTCCTGTAAAGCAGAAAGAATTTCAACCCGCTTAATAGAATCGATACCTAAATCCGTATCGAGCGCCATCCCTAATTCCAGCATTTCAACCGGATAACCGGTTTTATCGGCAATCACCGCCAATAACGTCTCAGCAACCTGATCACGCGGAACAGCACCGAGCTGAGGCGATTCTGCAGGAACAGGGGCCTGTTTTCCGGCACACAAATGGTCGACGATCTGCCCCAGAGTCTGCAACACGCCAAGATCTTCTGGTTTTACTGCTGGGAGTTCTGGCATTTGTTCCTGCAATGCAGAGAGAATTTCGACTCGCTTGATAGAATCGATACCAAGGTCAGTATCGAGGGCCATACCAAGTTCGAGCATATCGACAGGATAGCCGGTTTTATCCGCGATAACGGCAAGCAAAGTAGCGGTGACCTCACTACGGCTAAGCGGACCGTTACCTGACGGGTTCTGCCCTTGAGGGCCATCTGCTTGCCCGGCACATAGATGATCAACAATCTGGCCAAGCGTCTGCAACACACCAAGATCTTCGGGCTTTACCGCAGGAAGATGTGGCAGTTGCTCCTGTAAAGCAGATAGAATTTCAACCCGTTTAATAGAGTCGATACCCAAGTCGCTATCGAGAGCCATACCAAGTTCAAGCATATCGACGGGATAACCGGTTTTATCGGCAATAATTGCCAGCAGAGTGGAGGTAATCATCCCTTTATCAACACCAGCTGCTGCGCCAGCAACAGTCGCAGTTCCAACCGCAACACCGGCACACAAATGTTCGACGATTTGACCAAGCGTCTGCAAGACACCAAGATCCTCAGGTTTAACAGCTGGCAGACCGGGTAGCTGTTCCTGTAAAGCAGAGAGAATTTCCACCCGCTTGATGGAATCGATCCCCAGATCACTATCTAAAGCCATGTCCAGTTCGAGCATTTCGACTGGATAACCGGTCTTTTCAGCAATAACACCGAGCAGGGTTGAAGTCACAACCTGACGATCAACACCGTTACTGCTATCGCTCGTAACGACTTCAGCAGCAGGAGCATTAGCACACAAATGCTCAACGATCTGGCCGAGAGTTTGTAACACACCAAGATCTTCTGGTTTCACAGCCGGGAGTTCAGGCATCTGCTCTTGAAGAGCTGAGAGAATCTCCACCCGTTTGATAGAATCGATTCCCAGATCGCTGTCAAGAGCCATACCCAGTTCAAGCATTTCCACCGGATAACCAGTCTTTTCAGCAATCACGCCCAACAAAGTTGATTCTATGCCAGCCCGATCAACCGTACTATGACTTGCCATATCTGTACTCTGGGAAGCGTTCGACTCAGGCATTTCCTGCTCAATATACTGGACAATTTGACCTAACGTTTGTAGCCGGCCAAGGTCTTCAGGCTTGATAACCGGTGCCTGGGGTAGCTTTTCCTGTAAGGAGGAAAGAATCTCAACCCGCTTGATGGAATCAATACCAAGATCACTATCTAACGCCATGTCCAACTCAAGCATTTCTTGAGGATAACCAGTTTTCTCAGCAATGATAGCTAACAATTGTGGAGCAACTGAAACTGCAGCGACCGGAGCAACGCTAGCAGGTGCAGAAGTGGCAACCGAAGTCATAACAGGCTCAGAGGGCGCCTCAACAGGTGTGGGTTCTACAGCTGGAGTAGGCGGTACCGCCTGGACAGCAACGGGAGCTGGTTCTGGTATGACAGCAGTAACTTTGGCTGTCGCCCCACCCCCTTGCAGCAATGTTTGCTGTTGCTGAATAAGCTGCATAAAGCTTTGCGTTGCAGATTGTTGCCCAGAGAGGAACTGTTGATGCAATTTGGCCGTTTGATCCTGAAGACTTTGTAATGCCTGCATACTCTCAGTTGTCATGCGCAATGCTTCTTGCAAAGACGCATTATTGATAACCGGCTTAACTGCTTGAGGACCTGAAACAGCCGCTTGGGTTACAGACGCAACAGGTTGAGCATTGTTTTTTGATACAGCAGCTTGAGCGATAGAACCTGCTTCTGGCTTTGCCACCGGAGCAGCAACAGCTTGCTGAGGACGAGCCGGGCGTTTAGCTGGCTTCTTGAAATAGTTAGCACCACACAACTCAACCACCAGGCCAGGCTTTTTCTTTTCATCAGTAGCATAGCGTGCGGCATAACCACGATCCCATTGACTGAGTTCAAGGCTGAATCCCAAAGCTGACAGTCTGGCTAATAAACGAGCCAGGTCTTGCATAGCAGGACGCCGACCATTAGAGGAATCAAGAGCAACGGCCTCAAAATCCTCGCCATCCAGGATGGCTTTAACCATACCGGTTAGTCGACCACCAGGGCCGATTTCAACAAAATAACGCGCACCATCAGCATACATGCTATGGACTTCTTTGACGAAATCGACGGGGCTTGGCAACTGCCGGGACAATAGCTCAACCATGTCATCAGGAGCTTCAGGGTATGCCTCGCCGCTAGTGTTTGAGAAAACTTTAGCCTGCGCCTGATTAAAGGACGTCTGTTTGAGTTCCTCAGCAAATGGGCTAGCAGCATCAGCAACTAAGGAACTATGGAAAGCAGCGGAAACAGTCAATTCTTTACAGGTAATACCGCGTGATTTTAACAGTTCAACAGCTTTTTTGATTTCCCCTGTAGCACCGGAAAGCACGCCTTGACCGGGCGTGTTACGATTCGCGAGAACCAGGTTTAGATTTTCGGCTTTAAGGAGATTTTCTATATCTGCCAGCGGGGCTGATACAGCGAGCATACTACCGCGATCACCTTCACCAGCAGCCATCAATTGGCCACGTAATTTTGATAATTTAAATAAGTCTTCGCTGCTAATAACACCAGCAGCGCATAAGGCTGTCAGCTCACCATAACTATGCCCGGCAAAACCTTCGGCCTCTAGTCCCAAAACCTGTAAAACACGCAGTGCACCAAGGCTAACCGTTCCTAATGCGGGTTGAGCGTGTTCCGTTTTTTGCAGCGCATTAATTGCATCCTGCCCAGCGTTAGTGTAAAAAGCCGGGCGTGGATACAGCAGTTGCGCTAATGCACCTTGAGGCTGATCTGAACCAGAAAAACATTGGTCAGCGGTATTCAACACCTCAAAAAACTGTGGAAAAGCTAAAGCTAGATCTTTCAACATCCCCGGATACTGCGCACCCTGGCCCGGGAAAAGAACCGCGACCTTGCCGTTTAATGGCCGTCCTGAGAAACAGGTCCCATCTGGCATATCCCACTGATCTTTGTCTTGATTACGCTCAAGCAGGTTAATAACATTCTGTAATTGTCCTTTGATATCGGTCATTGACCGGTCAATAACCAGCACCAGACGTTTTTCTGCCCGGCAATCAAACCTTTGCCGCAAGCTATCAGCGGCGACACGAATGCTATGCCAGGAGCCTGTAGCAGGAAAACTCTGAACAGCATTTTTTATGCTCGCAACATCATGGCCACTGAATGGTAAAATCTGAACATCACCACTCCAGTCGACGACCTGCTTATTGGCATCATGTTCTTCAAGTAAACAATGAAAATTACTACCACCAAAGCCGAGAGCACTGATTCCAGCTCGACGCGGATGATCAGCGGCAGGCCAGGGACGACATTCAGTATTAACATATAGAGGTGATGTGTCATTCAGAAGGCTTTCATGAGGCTCTGAAACTTTAATGGTCGGTGGTAAAACTTTATGATAGAGGGCAAGTGCGGCTTTAATCAGTCCAGCTGACCCGGCAGCAGCTTTCGTGTGCCCTATCTGTGATTTAACTGAACCCAAAGCACACCATGGAGTATCGGCCGGACCAAATACCTCCTGAATAGCAGAGACCTCGATAGCGTCACCAACCCGGGTTCCGGTGCCATGCCCCTCAATCAACCCAACCGTGCGTGGGTCAACCTCAGCTTGAGCATAAGCACGACGTAAAGCTTTAGCCTGACCTTTGGCATCCGGTTCATAAATGGCTGAACCTTTGCCATCACTGGAGGAACCAACACCTTTGACCACAGCATAAATCTTATCGCCATCCCGCTCAGCATCGGCAAGCCGTTTAAGGACGACAACACCAAGCCCCTCACCTAATGTGGTACCATCTGAATCAGCGGAATATGGTCGTGCATGCCCTGAAGGAGACAAGGCCGGAGTCTTACTGAAGCAGGTGTACATGAAAATATCATTAAAGGTATCAACCCCACCGGTAATCACCATATCGGTACGACCAGCGGCTAATTCCAGGGCGGCTAGATTTAGTGCGCTCAGAGAACTGCCACAAGCGGCATCAACGACACAATTAGTGCCACCCAGATTAAAGTGTTTACTGATCCGGCCAGCAACAACATTACCCAACAGACCGGGAAAGGAGTTTTCCTGCCAAGGGACATAGGAATCTGAGATACGCGCCAGAACGTCAGCAGCAACTTCGTCAGGAACACCAGCATCGGCCAGAGCTTCCTTCCAACGTGGATGACCAAGACGAGCCCCAAGAGGAATCACTAATTCTAAAGCTCCTGTAACACCAAGAACGACGCTGACACGATCGCGATCAAACTCGCGATCCTTGAGATAACCTGAATCTTGTAAAGCCTGCTCAACAGTAAGAAGACTCAATAACTGGGAGGTGTCAATCGCTTCAAGTGCGTTAGGAAGAATACCGTAATCCATGGGGTTAAACTGGACAGGAGAAAGAAATCCCCCCATCTTGGCATAGACCTTATCTGCCGCCTTAGGATCCTGATTATAATAATCATCTGCCTGCCAATGAGAGGCAGGAACATCAGTAATACTATCTTTACCCGTTTTTATATTTGTCCAGAAGGCACCACTGTTTTCGGCATCGGGAAACATACAACCAATACCAACGATTGCCAGAGGGACAGATTGAACCTGTTGGTTTTTAACGTCATTGTTATTCAACGGATAAACTCCTTGATCTTAGCTATCGGCAAAGGCGTACACAAAGCAGCCTCAGCCGCGCATACAACCCCTTGTTGTTTCAATTGATTCAAACGCTGCAGGAAAGCAGCGCCATATAATATATTGTAAGCGACATCAGCGACCCGCCGCTGTTCCGGTGGTTCAAAACAAGACCCCTTAACCCATTCGTTAAACGCGCCCATAGCAGGACCGCACCAGATCTGATAATCGATTTTACGGCTGCTATCACCACGATTTGCCCATACCGGAGACTGACCCAGATACCAGCGAAAAACCAATGCCATTTTATATTTAGGATCAGCTTCAGCCTTAGTGACCTGACGAGGATCGCGGGAGGAAAAATATTGGCGAGTTTGCTCCCAAATCGTTTCTAAAGGAGCTCTGAAAAAGGTCTTCTCCAGCTTATCTTTTTCGCTGACGGGTAATTGCTCCATACTGTCATAGGCACGATAAAGCTCGTAAAGTTTATGTGCCCTGATGGAAAACATAGTACCACGTTTCACCACCTGAACCTTGACCCCCATTTCAAACATATCGCCTGATGGTGCCATGGTAATGTCTGCTTGACGTGTTTCTGCAAGCATTTTACGTACTTCATCGCAAGTGCCTGATTCAACACAAGCTTGATTCACTGTTCCGGTAACCAGATATGCAGCCCCCATGGCAAAGGCTGCGACAGCAGATGCCGGAGTAGAGATACCGCCACCAAGCCCAACCCGCAGAGCCTGTTGATAGCTGTATTGAGCTTGAAATTGATCTTTTTGTGCCACGATAGTCGGAAACAGAGATAATGCAGGCCGATTATCCGTATGGCCGCCAGAGTCAGCCTCAACCGTGATATCCTGAGCGACAGGTATTTCACCCGCCATGACCGCTTGTTCTTGAGTCAAATGCCCTTCACTAACTAACTGCTGCAAAAACTTTTCTGGCGGTGGAGACATGAATCGAGCAGCAATTTCTTCACGCGATATTTTAGCAATAATTCTGTTCGGAGTGACCACGGCACCAGATTCATCACGATAAATACCATGGGTACGAAAACGAATAAGAGGTAAAGACAACGCCAAAAATGCAGAGGCCTCAATAAGGTAAATACCGCGACGAATATATAATTCGACCAAGGACTTTTCAAGTTCAGGCTCATTGGGACTATGGATCAGATTAAAACCATAATTAAATTGGGATTTATACGGCTCAAGCTCATTAATGGCATTTTCAACAATGTCCAATGGTAGACCTGCCGAGCCAAAAAAACCGAGCATGCCATTCAAACCCAGTTCGCGAACAATAGCGACAGAACTTATCCCTTTCGCCATCGAACCACCGACATATGCATATTTCAGGTTGTAATCCTTACAAAACCCGGTATCGCCTAAAGATTCGAGGGGAACAGGAAAAACAACACCACTATAAGATTGCGACGCTCCTGAAGGTGTAATTGAGAAAGAGCTATTGGTATTATTAAAGTAGACCGGTTTGTTAGTTTGACGCAGCTGTTGATTGAAATCTTGATTTAGTACCGACAATCTATTCTCCTAAAGTGATTCAAGAACCGCCTGAATGTCATCAACAATTTTCTTTGGCGTTGATGCCCCGGCAGTCAAACCGATTTTTTTATACTGGCGTAATTGCTCAAGAGGCAGCTCATCCGCGGTCTCAACATGAATAGCAGGCGTACCATGAGCCGCAATAACCTCGGCCAAACGTTTAGTGTTACTACTATTATAACCACCGGCAACAATAAAAAACTCAACCTCTTCAGCGAGCTTTACTGCTTCACCCTGGCGTTTTTTTGTGGCATCACAAATAGTATACAAAACCGTTACATCTGCGCTTGAATTTTCCGCGAGATAATGACTAATCGCATCAAAAGTGTCACGATCCTGAGTGGTTTGTGCCGCCAGACAATAACTTAATCCGGAATCGAGCTGGTACTCTCTTAATTTATCGAAAGTATCGAACAGGAATGTAGGCCCCGAAGCATAACTGAGTAAACACTTCACTTCAGGGTGAGACTCCTCGCCGAAGAGCAATAAGGTTTTCCCTTCAGAAGTACTACGCTCAATACGCACACATGCCTCACGCACTTTAGGGCAAGTCGCGTCGACAACCTTCACCCCACGAGCAACCAGATCACTCCGAACCTGCTTAGTAATACCATGGGCACGAACAACAACTGTTGCACCGGCAGGGATTTCTTCTGATGAGGACGCAGTAATGACACCCTTTGCGGCGTATTCTGCAACAACCTGAGGGTTATGAATGATGGAGCCAAAAATATAAATCTGTCCAGGAGATTCTAATTTATCAATGACTTCATCCAGTTTGCGTAACGCGAGACTGACTCCCATACAGAAGCCAGCACTACTTGCTCGTACACATTTCATGAATATATGCCTGTATTTTATACAACAATCGAATAACAGCTAACTAGTTGCCATCCGGAAACTTAAATAGCAATTGGTCAGTTTTTGATTTGGAAAAATGCAAAAATGTTTTCTATTTAACTTCCCTAATGCAGCTATTAGCTGATAGCGGCCATCTTAATGTAAAGTAACGGTAGAAGTTATAAAAAACCTGCAATAATGTAAACAATTTTCAGATATTTTCTCAATTGCAACATTAGCAATCACAACTTCTAGAACGACAAGACAGAGAATAACTTAATATTTTGGTCAGGAATTTACAAGCATGACTAAGAAACCTTAATGATTTTAAAAGACCATAAACAATCACCAATGACACTAAGATTATCACATAACAACAAAATCAAACCCAAGAGAGATCAAGTCGATTTTTACCTATCAAAATGATATTACTTGCTCTTTCCAATACCCGCCTTTTTTAATTTACGATACAAAGTAGCTTCACTAATATTTAAGATTTTAGCGGCCTGGCGTCGGTTTCCACCTGTCTGCTCTAGTGTTGACTCAAGCGCAATACGCTCGTGGCTAAGCAACGGATCGCTATGCTCGACAACACCATTTTCCAACTCCACATTTGATCTGACCCAATCAGGAATATCGTGTTTTTTTACTACCCCACCCGAACATAAAGCCACAGAGCCAATCAATATATTTTGCAACTCACGAATATTACCAGGCCAGGAGTACTTTTCAAAAAGCAATAACACCTCATCACTAATACGAATATTGGAGCTAGAAACTTTATTTAAGATATGTTTAATAAGAGCTGGAATATCCTCTTTTCGATCTCGTAATGGTGGCACCTCAAGAACAATATTAGACAAACGATGAAAAAGATCGGGCCGAAAACTCCCCAATGCCGACTCTTGTTGTAAATTCTTATTGCTGGCTGCTATCAAACGAATATCGACAGAAATTGCCTTATTACTCCCAATTGGTCGAACCTGTCTCTCCTGAAGAACACGCAATAATTTGGCCTGTAGGCGCAGATCAAATTCTCCTATTTCATCCAGAAACAAAGTCCCGCCATTTGCTTCAACAAATAGCCCCTTGCGATGTTCTGAGGCGCCAGTAAAAGCACCCTGCTTATGACCAAACAGTTCACTTTCAATAATATTCTCGCTTAACGTTGCGCAATCGACTGGCACAAAAGCACAGTCCTTCCTTGAACTAATAAAATGCAATGCCCTGGCGACTACTTCTTTGCCACTACCAGTTTCTCCATAAAGCAGAACATTAACATTAGTACGACCTACCTTCCCTATCATCTCCTTGAGATGCATCATTGCTGGAGAAGAACCAATCAAGTCGGGGAAATCAAGAGATTTATCATTCTGCTCGTAGACATCACTGAGAGGTTCATAGCGGGCGACATAGTCTCGTACTAATTCGACTAAACGTGACGGAGGAAAAGGCTTCTCAATAAAATCATCCGCCCCGCACTTTAAGGCCCTGACTGCTTCAGGAACCTTACCATGACCTGTCAGCATCACAACAGGCATGCGAGAATAACCAGCCTTAATACGATTTAACAATTCGAACCCACACAAGCCAGGCATCTGCCAATCAATAAGAGCAAGATCTATTCTCCTGCACCGAAGAGTCTCCAGCGCCTTATAACCGTCCTCGCAAAGGACAATCTCTACTGACTCGCGATGAAAAATACGCCCTAAAGAAGCAAGAAATGACCGATCATCATCAACTGCAAGCACAGTAAATTGCGTTCCCATACCAACGACTCCAAAAATATAAAACTTTAAGCTAGCGTAACTAGGCAACCCCACTAATTAAGCTAAGAAGAGAAAGATTTCTAAACAATTTAAAATCAATGGAAATTCAATAACTATGCTTAATTATACCATCTGTCTGAAAAACTACTATAAACAGTGCTAGCGAATGAACTAACCACCAAGATAAATAATTTTGGATTTTTAAAAAAAAGAAGCAGATAGATATATAAATTAAAGTCGACAGACTGTTACCATGAAAAGGGAATATTCAAATAGAAATGGAGCTAAAGCGGTATACATCCACTCAAAAAGCTAACTGAAGCTCTGAATAGGAACCACACCCTGCATAGTTTCATATGAAGCAGCTCCATCAACAAGCGATAGACAATCAAGCCAATGATAAACCGTATCATGACGATAAAAAATAGTTGAACGTAACGACAAACGCACTGGCGGGATTAAGTTTTCAGCAGTAAGCGGTAATGCAAGATCCATCAATGCTGAGCGTAAGTCAACGACTAGTTTAGTCGTCTCACTTACCGAACTATTCAATGAGGCTATATAAAAAATACCAGGTTGATCCTGAACCAGGATATTTTCATGCTGATTGAGATGGCGGGAAATACAATTAATGACAACTCTAAAGAAATCTTCAGAAGTTTGAAAATCAGTATAATCTTGCCAGTGACTTAATTGATGAAATTGAAGTCGAATCAGAGAAATAGGAAATAACTGTTCACATTCTGGATGCATGTGAATACGTAAAAACTGATCCAGAAACTTTCGATTTAAAATGAGAGTGTTTTTACGCATATATGAATCTCGCCCTATTGCACGTTTCAGCACCGGACAGACCGGATAAACATTAGACCATTCCCAGTCGTCTCCTGATCGTTTCAATTTTAATGCTTTTCGGGCATGGAAAGGTTTAAAAAATCGTGGAAGATCCATGACGTCACTATGACTACAATCAGCTCGATAATCTCTGTGCATATAAATCCCATTCTCTTAATAGTGATATAGAAAACACCAACAATAAGAATTGTGATAGCGACAACCATGCCAGACGACAAAAAAAAACAACTAACTGTAATCACGTAACTTATCAATCAAAGGAATGCGTACAAAAAAAGATCAAGAGATCGACCTCTTCCACATATGAGAGAACCAGGAAGAGTGTCTTTCAGATATGACCGTGATTTGAATCGGCTACATTTGGGCTTATCTGCCAAACATAAGCTCCCACCCCATGCACTACAATTTAGACGAGTGATTTTTATGGCAAATCAAATGAGCTTTACCGAATTACTAAAAAATTAAAATTAGGCAGACTAAGGAGAAAAAGAAAAGCCACCCGGCAGTGACCGGATGGCTTTTAGATGGAGCGGGAAACGAGATTCGAACTCGCGACGTCAACCTTGGCAAGGTTGCACTCTACCACTGAGTTATTCCCGCAAACAGGACGACAACACCAGGCTGTCTATAATTTTTGCGACTAAAAAAACCGAACAACCTCCATTCGGTTTAATGTCGTCATAATGGAGCGGGAAACGAGATTCGAACTCGCGACGTCAACCTTGGCAAGGTTGCACTCTACCACTGAGTTATTCCCGCGGACAGCTAAACGATAGCTATCTTTTAAACTATTTTTTTTCGATAAAAAAAACCGAACAACCTTCATTCGGTTTGAACATTTTAAATGGAGCGGGAAACGAGATTCGAACTCGCGACGTCAACCTTGGCAAGGTTGCACTCTACCACTGAGTTATTCCCGCTCATTTTGCCCACCGTTGCGAGCGGATGTATGTATAGCAAAAGCCTTCGTTCAGTGTCAACGAAAAATTACTTTTTCTCTGAAAAAGATTTTATTATTAAAAATCAACAGGTTACTTATTTAGCAAAGATTTTAAAGAATTTAAAAAAGTAATCTCCACCGGACCAGACGGTCAAAAACAGCGAAATATAATAGATAAAAATGCCTACGTTATGCATTGAGGCATGAAGAAACCCTGCCTCAACACCAAAAAACCAGTAATAACGATAGTGAAGTAAAAGCCCAACGATGGCAATCATCTGGAAGATAGTTTTATACTTACCTAGATCGCTTGCAGCAATAACTATCCCTTCTGACGAAGCGATAGAACGGATGCCCGATACAATCAACTCGCGAGCCAGAATGACAAAAACCGTCCATGCCGGTACTCGATCTAAAGGGATAAGCATAATCAGTGCGGCCATGACAATCAATTTATCTGCTAAGGGATCCAGGAATTTTCCCAGAACGGTAACGATTTGCCAGCGTCTGGCCAGATAGCCATCAAGCCAATCTGTGATTGACGCCACGGTAAAAAACACGGCAGCCCAAAAGCAAGTCTCACGCGACTCGAACATAAGCAGCAAGACGACAATAGGTACAGCTAAGATTCTCGACAAAGTGAGAATGTTGGGAAGATTCAGAAGTTCTTTAGCTCGACTCATCAGTATCCACTTTCGTTGCGACGGTAGTAATCAAGGTATTGCTTCACCTTGGTGACATAATTCTGAGTTTCTTTATATGGAGGTATTCCTCCATATTTCCTTACTGCATTAGGTCCAGCATTATAAGCAGCAAGGGCATAATCCAAATTACGGTCAAAAGAATCAAGCATTTTCCTTAAATAATAAGCTCCACCATGGATAGATTGAGATGGATCAAAGGGATTACTGACTCCAACCTCACGCGCAGTCTCGGGCATCAGTTGCATTAGCCCCTGAGCACCTTTGCGACTAACAACCTTAGGGTTAAAGTCACTTTCTACCTTAATAACAGCCTTAATAAGTGCTTTGTCCAATTGAAATGCTATCGCACTGTGGGAGATTAAAGACTCAATGCTATATTGACTCCCTTCAGTACTATAGAAACGATACTGGGAAGACGTGGGTACATTAGTAAAATGAACCCGCCCGTTAGCGTCGACATAACGATATATTCCAGCATCACATGTAAATGAAAAACCAGCAATACATACAATTATAGTGGGAATTATTTTCCATTTAATCAGCATGAAAATTATAATGCCCTCATTAACCAAAAGAGTCAAGTCAGATAGAAGATACCTATCACCACAATAGTAACAATGACTCAGCGAGGCCTATTTCTTGACATATAATATGGCCGGGCAGATAATGCCCCGATGCTATTCAATAATATGTATTATTCGTGTCCATTATATGAGGATTGAGCAATGCAAGTAACCACTGATTTTTTAGTTATAGGTAGCGGTATCGCTGGACTGACATATGCGTTAAAAGTTGCTGACCAGGGAACTGTCGCTCTGGTCAGCAAATGTAAAATAGATATTACAGCAACGCAACTCGCCCAAGGAGGCATTGCAGCAGTATTTAGCAACAAAGACAGTTATTCTTCTCATACTGATGACACAATGGAAGCAGGCGCCTGGCTCCCCGAACCTGAAGTGGTTAAAATGGTTGTCGAGTCTGGACCAGGAGCAATCAGAGACCTGATTGACTGGGGTGTTAACTTCAGTAAAAACAAGCAACAGGACTACGATCTGACACGTGAGGGAGGCCACAGTCACCGACGCATCCTCCATGCGAAAGATTCCACTGGCCGTGAAATAGAGCGGGCCCTAGTTGAAGCAACCCATAATCATCCCAATATTACTCTTTACCAAGAGCATATAGCGGTCGACTTGATCACAGAAGGTAAAGTTCTCAATCAGAACAGTTCTGAGGACCGCTGCCTTGGTGCTTATATTCTTAACAAACAAACCAATGAAGTCATTACTTTTGGCGCAAAGTTCACAGTATTAGCGACCGGCGGAGCAGGAAAAGTTTATTTTTATACCTGCAATCCTGACATTGCCACAGGCGATGGTGTCGCCATTGGCTGGAGAGCTGGCGCTGATGTTGCCAATATGGAATTCATGCAATTTCACCCGACAACTCTTTACCATCCCCATGCTAAATCATTTTTGATTTCAGAAGCTGTGCGTGGCGAAGGCGCGATACTTAAAAACTCAAAGGGCCACGCCTTTATGCCGGAATATCATAAACTTAAAGATCTAGCGCCACGCGATATTGTTGCCCGGGCTATCGATGCGGAAATGAAAAAATCGGGCGATGACTGTGTATTCCTCGACATTACCCATAAAGGGGCAGAATTTATTAAAGATCATTTCCCGATGATCTATGAAACCTGCCTTGGTTATGGCATTGACATGACCAAAGAACCAATACCAGTTGTACCAGCAACCCATTACCTTTGTGGTGGGCTGAAAACCAACCTCGACGGTGAAACAAATATTCGCAATCTGTTTGCTATTGGCGAGGTCGCCTATACAGGATTACATGGTGCCAACCGATTAGCGAGCAATAGTTTGCTTGAAGGAGTCGTGTTTGGCAAACGAGCCGCGAACCTCTCTCTTGATCGTCTTGAAGAGGAGCAACCACAGTATCAGGACATTCCGGCTTGGGATTGCGGCAGTGCAACGGATAGTGATGAAGAGGTTATCGTTGCTCATAACTGGGACGAAATAAGACGTTGCATGTGGAGCTATGTTGGCATTGTCAGAACAGATAAACGTCTTCAGCGGGCAATGAACAGGATCCAGCTCATTCAGAAAGAAATAGATGAATATTACTGGAATTTTCTGCTAACTCCCGACCTGATTGAATTACGCAATATTGCAACGGTTGCAAAACTGATCGTCAAAAGTGCGCTGTCTCGTCACGAAAGTCGTGGCCTTCATTATAATCTCGACCATCCTGAGCGCGATGACCTCAACTTCAAACATCCAACGATTATAAAGGGTGCCCCCTTTGACGAAAGTTAAACTTTCAGCCAAATACCTTTGCCCCATATTTAATAATGCCAACAATGGAGAATAAGTACTGTGGACATGGATAGCATCCGCAAAAAAATCAATGAACTTGACGACGAGCTTTTAAAAATCTTTAACGAACGAGCGGCACTGGCTTTAGCCATCGGAGAAGTTAAAAAAGAATTAAATCTACCTGTTTATGATCCATCACGAGAAAAACTGATTTTTGAACGCATGCAACAGAATAATCCTGGACCACTCGATAATGCGGCAATCATTCGTTTATTTGAACGCGTTATTGACGAGAGCCGTAGCCTCGAACACTCCCATAACAAAAAGTAAAAGGATAGATCGATGTTAGTCATCATGCGAAAAACGGCAACCGAAGAGCAGATTCAAGCAACCAAACAATATCTGGCCGATCAAGATTGTGATTTTCACCAATCGACAGGAGCGGATCGGGTAATTATTGGTGTTGTTGGTGGGACGGATAATGTGGATAAGGAGTGTTTGGTAACGCTGGATGGGGTGTTGGATGTTTATAAGATTCCTAAAGAGGAATAGTATAAAAGGTTAAAAATTATCCATTGCCTGTTTCATCTCATATAATGCCAACGGCATTTCCGGTTCTGGCCATCAGGCGTGGTTTATGCCGTCGGCCAGCCAGTCATTTACTGGCTATCACTGAAAACGCGACAATGTCCGAACACGGCCCTATTTAATAGGGCCTTTTTTCCATTCTTTTTGTGGCTCGCTTGTGACAAAAAGGATGTCGCCTGCAGGGGCGAGACCCTGCGAATTTGATTTAGCCTGTGTGAAATTCAAATATAGAGCCATAAACCGACGGGTCCCGGCCCGTCAGCCGGGTTCATTTTTACCCAGTGATGCAAAAACGAACCAAAAACATCACTGTCAGTTCAAGTACACTGACGATAACTGCTTTGGACTGCCTTTTCAGTAACTTGCTTGTACTGAACAAGCCGCCCGACGTTGCTTCGCACCTAAACGGGCAGCACCGAATTATTAAGGATTAAGGTAATTAAAAAAAGAGCCTGTCAATAATTGACAGGCTCTTTTTTTAATTAGTGCAAAATAGCTATGGATCAGTATTAACCGACGATATCACTCTTAGTGAACACGGCTTTCAACACCTGCCCTGCTCCCTCAATAGCTTCACGTGCACCTTCTTCACGATCAACCAGCGTAACAATTCCAGCAACCACGAGGCCCTCTTCTTGAGCACGTTCAACTGCCTTCATTGAAGAACCACCGGTGGTGGTCACATCTTCAACAATAACAACACGAGATCCTTCAGGAAGGTTCTTACGGCCTTCTAGCCATTGACCAGTTCCATGTCCCTTTGGTTCCTTACGGATCAAAAAAGCATGAACATGATAACCTTCCATTTGTGCAGCAATAGAAGTTGCGGTAGCAATAGGGTCAGCGCCCATGGTTAGACCACCGACACCAACGACCTGATCATCTATTTTCTTAATTTCATTCCAAAACGCCTGACCAGTCAGCAACCCTCCACGTGCGTGCAAAGTTGTTTGTTTACCATCAAAATAGAAATTACTTTTACGACCAGAAGCGAGGGTTACTTCACGCTCTTCGTAAGACATCTCGAGGATAATGGCTTTTAATTCGTCTTTAACACTCATTGAACAGCTCCTTGAAACTACTTCAGATAATAACATCTAACTATTTAATTTATTAAAACAAACCCAACTGATTACTATCAGTTAAACGAGGAAATTTAACTGGGTAGTTACCGCTGAAACACGCTTCGCAAAAACCGGAGACTTTTCCACCAGTATTTTCCAGAGCAGAATGAAGACCTTCTAAACTGAGATAACTCAAGCTATCAGCAGTAATATAACGAGCAATCTCATCCACAGTGTGTGATGCAGAAATCAGTTCTTTGCGTGACGGAGTATCAATACCGTAGAAACAAGGGAAACTGGTAGGCGGACTGGAAATTCTGACATGAACTTCTTTAGCACCGGCATTACGAATCATTTTGACAATTTTCCGTGAAGTAGTACCACGAACGATCGAATCATCAACAACAACAACACGCTTACCTTCAATGATTTCACGCACTGGGTTCAGCTTCAGCTTAACGCCAAAATGACGAATAGACTGTTGCGGCTCAATGAAGGTCCGGCCGACATAATGATTACGCATAAGACCCAATTCAAATGGCAAACCAGCTTCCTCTGCATAACCCATGGCAGCAGGCATTCCGGAGTCAGGAACAGCCATAACAACGTCAGCCTCGACAGGATATTGACGAGCCAATTGGCGACCAAACTCTTTCCTTACCGGATAGACCATACGATCGAATATACGGCTGTCAGGTCGAGCAAAGTAAATATACTCAAACACGCAAGGGGTATGACAAGACGCTTGCTGGAAAGGGAAATATGATTTTATACCATCCTTATCGATAACAATCATCTCACCTGGCTCAACCTCACGAATATATTCTGCTTCGATCAGGTCAAAAGCACATGACTCAGAGGCAACAACGTAGGCACCATCCAACTTACCTAAACTCAAAGGACGGAATCCATTTGGATCACGAGCTGCAATCATGCGGGTTTCGGTAAGAAAAACGACGCTATAAGCGCCCTTCACCTGATTGAGAGATTCACTGACACGGTCGATAAGCGAATCAGACTGGGTTCGGGCGATGAGGTGAACAATCGTTTCCGTATCAGCGGTAGTAGAAAAGATAGACCCGGACTGCTCGAGAGTATTACGAACTTCTTGAGCATTGACCAGGTTACCATTATGGGCCACTGCGATACTGCCACGAGAATAGTCGACCATAATCGGCTGGCAGTTTTTAAAATCGTTCCCACCAGCCGTGGAATAGCGCACATGACCGATAGCCGACTTGCCAGGCAATTTAGCAAAGATATCATCTTTTTTGAAGACATCAGAAACGAGGCCCATACCGCGGTGAGCTTTTAGATGCATACCATCTGAAGCGACAATACCACAACTCTCCTGCCCTCGGTGCTGTAAGGCATACAACCCTAAATAGGTCAGATTGGCTGCCTCTGGATGGCCAAAAATACCAAAAACCCCACACTCTTCGTGCAACTTGTCAAACATAGGCCTAACGGCTCCTTCTCTGCCTGTTACAGCAGTTCTTTCTCTATAAATTGAACAGCATTCTGGTACAACCACAGGCCCATGCCCTCTTCTGGTAACTCTTCGCGAGTCCAGCGTGGATGATGAGTACGATGAACATATGCTTCCGGGTGCGGCATCAAGCCGAACAGGCGACCACTAGGATCACAGATACCAGCGATAGCATTCACACTACCATTAGGATTTTCCGGGTAATTCATAGTTGGTGTACCATGAATATCAGCATATTTTACCACGGTAAGATGACGCGTCTCGAGCTCCTGTAAGGTCGCATCATCAATAGTAACGAACTTGCCTTCACCGTGACGAACCGGCAGGTAGAGAGATTCAAGCCCCTTAGTGTAAACACAAGGAGAATCCTGATCAACACTCAGCCAACTCCAGCGATCCTCGAAACGGCCACCATCATTGTAGGTCAAAGTACAATTCTGATTGAAGGTTCCATCAAGTGAAGGCAATAAGCCCATTTTAACCAGCAACTGGAAACCGTTACAGACGCCCATAACCAGCTTACCTGCGGCAATAAAACGCTTCAGGTGCTGAGCCAAGCTTTCTTCAGAATCAGCGACTGATGCATTTAACAAACGATTAGCACCGGCCTTGGCACTACCGAGATCATCGCCATCTAGGAAACCACCAGCAAGATTCAGGAAATGATAACTATCCAGCTGAACACGCCCGGCCAGCAATTCAGCGATATGGACAATATCGGCATCGGCACCGGCAAGACGACAGGCATGAGCGACTTCACGTTCACAGTTGGTACCATAACCGGCAATAACAATAGCTTTAACTTTATTAGCCATGCTTACATCTCCCGCAACGGCGCTTGCCACGCCTCTTTCAGGGCTTCCAGAGATTCATTGACAAGAATCTGTCCCTGGAGTCCGGCAATTTTGAGATTAGATTCAGGAATAACACTACCGATGCACTGGCAACTTTGATCGACAAAGAGGTCCTCAAAGGCCTGTTTATTCTCTTCCCTAACGGTCACGAGTAAACGACTCTGAGATTCAGAGAAGAGTAGACTATCTTCGCGGATACAGCCATCACATTCAACATCGACCTTAGTCAAGTCGATGTCCAAACCGTAACCACCAGCAAAAGCCGATTCGGCCAAAGCGACACCAAGACCACCATCGGATAAATCGTGACATGAAGCAATCAATTGCTGTTGCTGAGCTTTATTGACAGTACGATAACGCAACAGAGCTTCGTCGGCATTAACCTTAGGGACGTTGCACCCCAAAGCACCATATTCGGAGTAGTATTCGGAACCACCAAGCTCATCACGGGTAACACCGAGCAGATAAACAGAGTCGCCAGGACGCTTAACATCCATAGACACAGCCTTACGGACATCGTCAATTTTACCAATAACGGAGAACAATACCGTAGGCGGAATAGAAATTTTACTATCACCGATCTGATAATCATTCTTCATTGAATCTTTACCGGAAATCAATGGCACCCCAAAGGCAACACAATAATCATAGAGAGCCTGATTAGCGCGTACCAACTGAGCAGCCTTATATGCACCGTCAGGAGTTTTGTCACTTTCAACAGGGTCACACCAACAGAAGTTATCGAGACCAGCGACATGATCGATATCACCACCGACAGCAACATAGTTACGCAAACCTTCATCGATAGCACAGGCCATCATGTGGTAGGTATCAATATCACTATAGTTTGGACAAATACCGTGAGCGGTAACAACACCTTCGAATGACTCGAATAATGGTCTGAATACAGCAGCATCGGATGGACCGTCATTTGCGACTCCAACCAACGGCTTAATAACGGTACCAGCCTGAACTTCGTGGTCGTAACGGCGAACAACAGCTTCCTTGGAGCAAACATTAAGCCGCGCTAAAAGCTTCTTAATTTCAGCGGCCATATTTTGTGGCTGCATAAGAACAGGCTCTTCAACCTTCTTAGGTTGCCACTTAGCAGGAAGAACCATTTGCGGCAAACCTTCATGGAGAAATTCCATACTCAGGTACGAAACGGTTTTGCCTTCATATAAGCAGTGAAAATAACCAGAATCAGTAAAAATACCAAGATCGGTCGCTTCAACATCCATTTCTTCAGCAAGCTTGCAAAATTCAGCCAGATTTTCAGGTGGGACAGCAAGAGTCATCCGTTCCTGAGCTTCTGAAATCAGAATTTCCCACGGTCTCAATCCGGGATACTTGAGAGGAGCCCGGTCAAGGTGCAACTCGAACCCACCAGTATCTTCACCCATTTCACCGACAGAAGAGGATAAACCACCAGCACCATTATCAGTAATAGAGTTATAAAGCCCACGATCACGAGCAATGATTAGAAAATCAAACATTTTCCGCTGAGTGATAGGATCACCAATCTGAACAGCTGTAACAGGAGAACCTTCGTGCAACTCTTCCGAAGAAAAAGTTGCTCCGTGGATGCCATCCTTACCGATACGACCACCGGTCATAACGATATGATCACCAACCTGAACTTTCTTTTCGTGGCATGGTTTGCCATTTAAGTTACGCGGCATAAAAGAAGCAGTGCCACAATAAACCAGAGGCTTACCGGCAAAACGATCATCAAAAAGGATAGAGCCATTAACCGTCGGGATACCACTTTTGTTACCACCGTGCTCTACCCCTTCGACAACACCTTCAAAAATGCGTCGTGGATGCAACAAACGTGGAGGCAACTCTTTCTTCAAGAAGGGCGATGCAAAACAGAAAACATCGGTATTGAAAATCAGGCGTGCGCCCATACCGGTTCCCATACCATCGCGGTTAACACCAACAATACCAGTCAGCGCACCACCATATGGATCAAGGGCACTTGGTGAGTTATGAGTTTCGACCTTAAAGACAACACTCCAGTCCTGATTAAACTCGATAACACCAGCATTATCCTTAAAAACAGACAAGCAAAAATCATCTTCAGCGAGATTTTCGCGAACTTTTTTGGTAGCACCAACAATAAAGGTTTTGAATAGGGAATCAAACTGCTGTTTGTTCCCCTGCTCATCTTCGTAATCGACTTTAGCGGAGAAAATTTTATGCTTACAGTGCTCACTCCAGGTTTGTGCCAGAGCCTCAAGCTCAACATCGGTTAAACCTGCGCCAAGACCAATCGTCTCTCTTTCAGCGATCACTTCAGGATCAGCAACATGCTGCTGAATGCATTTCATCTCTTCAAGGGTAAGAGCAAGCATTCCTTCGCGGCTGATAGCCATCAACTCATCATCACTGATATTCAAATCAATTTGAGTAACGGTCGGTTGGGTATCACTGACGACCTTAGGAACTGTAACCGGTACACCGGTTTGAGGGTCGAGTTCAGCTGCACTAAGAATAGTCCAGCGCTGAATCAATCCATTGGCAAGAAAATCACGAGCGACCTTTTCAGCCAGATCTTTATCAGTCAAGCCACTGAAAAGATATTGAGTTGAGGTATAGACCCCTTCCCCAGCGTTGAATTTTCTTCCAGTGATATACTGAATAGCCTCTTTTGCGGTACGGCCTGTATTATCGGTCACACCAGGTCGAAAACCGACCTCAATTAACATATCAAAACCACTCGCTAGCGGTTTATTGATTGCATACTCTTGAATAACCGGGTCAGAAAAAGGGCCACCGGCAACCTGCTCTAACTCCTGATCATTAAGTTCAGTATCGACAGTGTAAACATCAAGAGTCTTCACTCCAGCAAGAGCCAAACCAAGATGTTCCTGTATTTCACGTTTGACCCGCTCACCTCTGGCGTCTTTGACACCATCTTTTAAGCCGACAACGATTCTAAAAGCCATTTAACGCTCCATCGTATAACGATTTACAGTGCGGACTGCATATCTCCAGACAAGTAGCAGACGCTCGCTTCGTGCTGGCACCCCATAATAACCTGCGGAGATAGTCCTAAGGAAAATAAAGTTTCAACGAAAAAAGTTTTAGCCAGATCAGGACAATTGTTTTCCTCACTCAAGTGAGCAAGAAACAGCGCCTCCAATCCAGGCCAGGTAATATCATTCAATAATTGGCGTGCTTCACTATTAGACAAATGCCCGTGACGGCTGCGAATGCGATGCTTCAAATGCCAGGGGTAAGGACCATCCTGTAGCATCTGTTCATCATGATTTGCTTCAAGCACCAGAACACGGCAGTTTTGCAGTTCTTGAGCCGCCAGTCGGGTTGGCATGCCAAGATCAGTTGCAAAACCAACTTTTCCTTCCGAAGACGAAAAGGAAAACCCAACCGGATTGACAGCGTCGTGGGTCGTGGAAAATGTTGAAACCGAAACACCTCGAATTTCAAACGACTCGCCAGGTGAAAAATGATGTAACTTTTCAATACTACCAAGTTTCGGGATTGCAGCAAAGGTTTGACGATCAATATATACCGGAAGATTATGACGACGAGCAAGCGGACCTATGCCGCCAACATGATCATGATGCTCATGAGTTACCAGTATTGCATGCAGGTCATCACAACATAAGCCTAAGGTAGAAAGGCGCCGTTCGGTTTCTTTACCAGACAGGCCCGCATCAACAATAAATCGGCAATCATCTACTTCAATAAAGGCACAATTGCCACGACTGCCGCTAGCCAGTAAACATACCCGCAAAATTTCGCACCCTTTCGTCTTCTGAAAGCGTTGCCCTTATACCTAAATTATGGCTTTGCTGCAACAATAAAACGGCTGTCTTTTAAGGATTTTTCAACGAAAAACTGTTTTATGATCAACCTGATAACCAGAATCTCGCATATAAGAATAACTTGCCAGAAATGAAATTTAATATAGAATTTTTGAACAAATCTTAGTTGTCACTATTATCATTGCAAAAGAAACCACGGGCACGCCACTTTCTGCCTTATAAAATTTTTGCTATCATTCTATTCAAACATACACAAAAGGAGTTTCCATGTTCCAGAAACAGACCATCGAAGACATAGATGTTACAGGCAAGCGTGTTTTTTGCCGCGTTGATTTTAATGTTCCAATCGATTCAAAAGGTATTATTAGTGATGATACGCGCATTCGCGCCGCGCTACCAACCATCAAATACCTGATTGCTAAAGGTGCAAAAGTTATTTTGGCGTCTCACCTTGGTCGCCCTAAAGGTTCACCTGACCCGGCCTATAGCCTGTGCCCTGTTGCAACATGTCTAGGGGAACTTCTGGAACAAGAAGTTGTCATGGCTCCGGATTGCGTTGGAGATAACATTGAACTTTTATCACAGCAGATGACAAATGGAGCTGTCATGCTGTTAGAAAATGTCCGTTTTCATGCTGGAGAAACTAAAAATGACCCCGATTTTGCGGCAAAACTCGCTAAGTTAGGTGATGTTTATGTCAATGATGCGTTTGGCACCGCCCATCGCGCCCATGCGTCAACTGAAGGTGTTGCTCGCCTACTGTCACCTGCTGTTGCAGGCTACTTAATGGAAAAAGAGCTTAAATACCTTGGCAGTGCACTAGCTGACCCTCAGCGACCTTTTGTTGCGATTATTGGTGGTGCTAAAGTCAGTGACAAAATTACCGTTATTGAAAATCTTCTCGAAAAAGTCGACACCATCATGATTGGTGGCGGTATGGCTTACACCTTCCTGAAAGCACAAGGCTTAGAAATCGGTCAATCTTTGGTTGAAGAAGACCGTCTTCCATTAGCAAACGAACTACTCGCTAAAGCAAAAGCCAAAAATGTCGAATTTTTACTTCCAACCGATCACCTTGTCGCTGAAAAATTTGCTGCCGATAGTCCTTTCAGCGTAGCCACCAGTGATGCTTTCCCAACTACCGGCATGGGCCTTGATATTGGTCCTGCATCAATTGAGCTGTATGCAGCAAAAGCAAAATCAGCAAAAACAGTCGTGTGGAACGGGCCTATGGGTGTATTTGAGTTTGATGCATTTGCTAAAGGAACATTTGCGGTTGCCGAAGCGTTAGCGGCATCTGACTGCCTGTCAATTATTGGTGGCGGTGATTCTGTCGCTGCTGTCAACAAATCCAACTTACAGGACAAAATGACTCACATCAGTACGGGCGGTGGCGCTTCTTTAGAATTTCTGGAGGGCAAAGAGCTACCCGGAGTTGTTGCATTAACTGACAAATAAAGACCAAGTTATATACCATATCCACCCCAAATAAGCTCACCCACTGCTACGAACAAGTATCTATCGTCATTACTTGTTCGTAGCTGTTTTTTATGTAATAAATACCTTTCCACCTAATGTCTATTTAATGGTTTAAATCTACATAAAACAAGGAGAGCACCATGCGCAAACCATTCATTGCAGGAAACTGGAAACTAAACAAAACTATTTCGGAGGCAAAAGAGCTGGCACAAGCTTTAGTTGATGCTGCCGGCACAGTTGCTGACAGGGACATCGTTATTGCTCCGGTGTTCACCGCTCTAGCTCCTGTAGCTGAAATTACTTCTGGAACCAGCATCAAATTAGCCGCTCAAAACTGCTACCCGGAAGCCAGTGGCGCATTCACTGGAGAGGTATCGCCTGAACTGCTCAAAGATGCTGGTTGTCAATATATTATTATCGGACACTCGGAACGACGCCAAATCTTTACCGAAACAGATGAGTTCATTAATAGTAAAGTAAAGAAAACCCTCGACAACGATTTAAGCCCCATATTATGCATAGGCGAGACATTAGAAGAGCGTGAATCAGGTGACATGCTGGACGTGCTGACTACGCAAGTTAAAGGTGGTTTGTCTGGCATCACACAAGAACAAATGTGCAATGTGGTTATTGCCTATGAGCCGGTCTGGGCTATTGGAACAGGAAAAACAGCTTCAGACGAGCAAGCGCAGGAAGCGCACTCTTTTATTCGTGGTTTAGTACAGGGATTATTTACTCCTGAAATTGCCCAAAAAACACGCATTCTGTATGGTGGCAGCGTTAAACCGTCAAATGTTGATGGCCTAATGGCACAGGGTGACATTGATGGAGCGTTAGTTGGTGGAGCCAGCTTAAAAGCGGAAGACTTTTTGCGGATTATAAATTTTAAAGCATAAAAGGCTGAATTTAGAAGATAGAATATAGAATATAGAATTCAGTAGTGATGCAGGTATTGTAATGAGAAAAGGCAGCCATAACCGGCTGCCTTTTCTTTATTTCTTCTGTTTTCTTCTACTTTCGGCTTATCCTTACGATTCTTTCAACATATACCCTTGTCCACGAACAGTGTGGATCAATTTGACGTCAAAATTGCGATCAACTTTATTACGCAGATAATTGACATAGACATCGATGATATTGGTAAAAGAATCAAAGGTATAATCCCAAACATTCTCAGCAATCATAGTCCGGGTTAAAACACGATTAGGATTACGCATAAAATATTCCATAAGAGCGTACTCTTTGGAGGTTAAATCAATTTCGCTATCCCCACGCCAAACTTTATGAGCAACAGGATCAAGTCGTAGATCAGCAAAGAAAATCTCTGCACCACGATCTTTAGAACCACGGCGGATCAGTGCACGACAACGAGCAACCAATTCAGCAAATGCAAATGGTTTTGCGAGGTAATCGTCAGCACCGGTATCGAGACCACTGACTTTATCATCCACAGAATCCCGTGCAGTAAGGCACAAAACCGGAGTAGTAATTTTTTGCGCCCGAATATCTTTTATGGCTGCTAAACCATCTTTTTTAGGCAGCATAACATCCATCAATACCAAGTCGTATGATTTAGCGGTTGCTTTCGAGACCCCCTCTTCACCGTCATAAGCTACATCAACGGTGAACCCTTCTTCTTCTAGCCCCCGTTGGATAAAACTAGCAACTTTTTTTTCATCTTCAACAACGAGAATCTGCATTCAACGTCTCCTTTTCGTCCAGACATGAATTTGAGGTCTGAAAATTAACACTTAAAGGTTTAACTGAAAAATTATAATAATAGGACTCACATTAAACAAGACTAGCAGGAACAAGCCCTATCCTCAAGATATAAATAGTTATATTAGCGATTTACATATAAAAAATTGACAAATCCAGAGGTAGCCATTGATTTTGATTAAAAAAGATAATGGAAAAGTAAATCTATACGTCCACGGGCAATCAATTTCTTTCCAGAATAACGCATTATCTCTTTTACTTTTTCACGGTGCCCAGGACGATAACAGTGAACATGGCAATTTTTACAGGAGGGCTTATCAGCCAAGGGACAGCAGAGTCGCCGGTTAATCGCATATTCAAGAAACTCAGTGCATGCCGCGCAGTAAATACGTTCACCCTTCACGTATTCCGATTTAAAAAAAGTTCTTACTTCATGAGAATGATGATCAGAACAATAAACACTCACAAACAGTGCAAGGATATTGATATCTTTCAGCTGTTTAGAAGACATATTTGATAATTGACATGAAGCATTAACAGAACTCAAACTATTTATCTCTGAAGGACTCAGCCATATCATAAAGGCGATCGGCGTCGAGAATTTTTATATTCTTACCAGTGACAAGAAGAATATCCTCATCGGTAAATTTACGAAAAGTACGAGATAAAGTTTCACTAGTCGTTCCAAGGTTGGAGGCAAGCTGGGCTTTTGAAAAAGGAAGTTCTAACTTATCAGAACTCTCTGCGTCTAAGCTCACTAAATATCGGGCCAAACGAGCTGGCACATCGCGAAACGTTAAATCTTCGATCTGAACAGTAAATTGTCTTAAATATTTAGACAACCCGGCAATCATATTGATCGACAATTGTGAATGAGAGTGCAATAACCCTAAAAAGTCGTCTTTAGGAAAAAACAATAATTCCGACACGGCAAGAGTCTCAGCAAATGCGGGATAATTACCTTCAGCAAAAATGGCTGCATCTGCAAAGCTTTGTCCAGGCAATACCACATGCAGTATCCGCTCTTTTCCTTCCGGCGAAAGCTTATAAACTTTCACTTTCCCGGATTGAACTATGAAAAATCCTTCCGCCTTCACCCCTTCTTCAAAGAGGACTTCATTACGTTTATACTGACGAATCTTAACGACGTCTTTTAACAAACAAACATCGGCTTCTGTAAGCCCGGAAAAAAGATGGCAACGGTGAATAATATCATAAAGTAACATTACTGTTCCTGATGAGTGACTATAGTATCTAAAAAGCTAAACCTATGATCAAAATGGCACCCTATGATAAAAAATAAGCTATTCAACTGTTTGCAAACCATGCTTTTTCATCAAGTCATACATTGTTGGGCGACTGACAGCCAACTGCTCTGCAGCTTTTTGAACATTTCCCTGAGTTTTCTCAAGAGTTGATTGCAGCAAACGATGCTCAACCTGGTATCGTGCTTCCTTAAGAGTCATATCATCGGTCAATAATTCGTCCCCAACGATACTCTGCCCTCCTTCACCTGGATTTGTAGACGAATTACTTTCAGACTCTGAACGCTCTATAAAACCAAGATCCCAGGCTTCAATAATTGGTGTTTCGGCCATAACAATTGCCCGCTTGACTTTATTCTCTAGCTCGCGAACATTACCTGGCCATGCATAATCTTTTAAATATTGAATCGCCTCAAAGCTGAAACCTCGAACTTTTTTTCCAAATTCTTGCGAGAAGCGCTGAATAAACACATTGCCTAAAAGCTCAATATCGTCTCCCCGCTCACGTAATGGAGGTAGCTCGATGGTAATAACGCCAATCCGGTAATAAAGATCTTCCCGAAAACGACCATCTTTAATTGATTGCTCAATATCGATATTAGTTGCAGCAATTATTCGTGTATCGACAGCAATATCTTCCCGACCGCCAACCCGTTGCAAAACTTTTTCCTGAAGAAAACGTAACAATTTGACCTGCAACAAAGCCGGCATTTCGCCAATTTCATCTAAAAACAGGGTCCCATTATCAGCATATTCAACTTTTCCTTGAACACGATTCTGGGCACCGGTAAATGCACCCTTTTCATGTCCAAAAAGTTCGGACTCAAGGAGATTTTCGGGTATAGCACCACAGTTGATCGCGATAAAATTATGCTCTTTTCTCACCCCTTGTTGATGAATAGCCTGAGCGACTACTTCTTTACCTGTGCCACTTTCACCAAGAATGAGAACAGGAACATTAACCGAAGTGACTTTTTTAATGGTATCAAAAACCTTCAACATTTGTGGGCATTGACCAAAAATACCACTAAAGGCTTTGTTGTCCCGTGAAGACTCACTTTTTAAACGATTATTTTCACGTTCTAACCCGGCAACATGAAACGCCCGGGCCAAAATTATCTTTAATTCAGCAAGATCGATGGGCTTATGATAAAAATCGTAAGCGCCAAGCCCAACAGCGGCCAAAGCATTAGCATGGTCTTCATTACCTGAAAGGACAATCACTTTGGTATCGGGTTGTTTATTCAGAAGAGTTTCAAGGCAACGTAGACCTTCAGTCGCGCCGTCAATATCAGGCGGCAAGCCTAAATCTAAAGTGACGACCGCAGGAGTGTGTTTCTCAAAAAGCTTAATAGCTTCATCAACGGATTCAGCGAGTAAGACTTGGTATTGTTTTGCCAATCCCCATTTAAGCTGTTTACGTATTTCGCTGCTATCATCTACGATTAATAATTTTTCCAACGGTTAGTTCCCCCGCAAATATCATAAATAAATGTATAAAAATTGTTCAAGGCAACAGATTAACACAGATTTTCACAGAGATAAAATTTAACAAAAACATTTTCACTGACGACTAACAATAGGCCTCTTTACTCTACTTTATCCTTATTTATCTATTTTCAATCGACCAATGGCAAGCGCAAAGTAAACGTTGTTCCTTCGCCAATAACACTTTCAACACCAATAACACCATTATGGGCTTCAATAATTTGCTGGCACTGATATAAGCCAATACCAAAACCATGCTTCTTGGTGGTTTCAAACGGCTTAAAAAGCTTCGATTCAATAAACTCTGCCGACATTCCACATCCTTGATCACGCACTAAAATGACCGCACAATTGTCATCGAGACGGCTATTGACCTGTACAGGTAAATGCGGACCAGCTTCAAGAGCATTAACCAGAAAATTCAACACGACTTTATATAGTTCTTCCTCATCACCAGGAACAAAAAGTTCTAAAGCATCTTTTTCAAAGGTAATATTACCAGATGCAGTGGCGATAGCATCGCTAACGACTTGGTTTAAATCTACTTTAGCAATAGCCAGTTGCGGTTTTTCTTTAAGGTTTTTGAGTCTGGTTATGAGGCCATTCATATTGATAACAGTATTTTCTACCGTTTCGAGCATATCTTCCTGAAACTCTGGGTCAGAAATATATTCTCGTGCATTTTCCAACAACAAAGATAGTCCAGACACTTGATTTTTCAGGTCATGAAGAACAAAAGTTGAAACTTTACCAATAGCAGCCATCTCTCGCGCAGCACTTAATTGATCGGACAAGCGCAAAGCTTGCAGGGTTGCAATCGATTGCCTGGCTAGCATCCTTAAAAGGTCATAATCTTCATAAGTTAATTCTTCTGGATTGATCTGTTCGGCCAACAAAACAAAGCCGACAAGCTCATCATCCAGAAACATCGGCACAATCAAGAACACATGTTGATCAACGAGATCTTTCAGCAATGATTGCTCTAAATGAGGAACTTCATCGCGCAAATTAAGTAGCCAATCTTTTTCCTGCAACAAAGCAACTAATGGATCATCAGATTCAAAAGGACGCCAATCTCTGGTCATATTAAATGCTGATGAGAACGCGAAGTGCTGACTTTCGGTATCTTTTAAATAAAGAGTAGCCCCTTTACATGCCAAGGGTTCACAAAAGAGATCCAGGATGGCCTGTTCAAGATCTTTGATACTTTCACCCTGGCCAACTTTAGTAACAAACTTCTCCCAAAGTTCACGATAATCGTACTTACTCTGATAAAAATTCTTATGGAGAATAACTTTAATTTTGCGCCTTAAACGTTCCGACAAAAATAATATAGCCAATCCAAAACTTGCAGCAGCGAGGATACCGTAAAAAATAAAATCTGCGTTGGCCACGCTGAAATAGCGTAGTCCTTCACCGATAAGACCAAGAATAATAAGATAACCACCAACAATCAGTAAAACAAACGAACGATGGGCTATCCCACGCGCCAACGCCAAACGTCCTTTTCCGGAACGAAACAGACGTGAATAGCAAATAACAACTAAGGCACAACAAATAACAAAGCTTAAAAAGCCTGAGTAGCGAAGGTTAATCGACCGATAAAGTAAACTCTGGCTGAAGAATAAAGCGCTCGCGGTAAGCAGCAAACCGCTACCCAGAACTTCAACCTTAATCTCCCAGCGTTGTAATGCATGTAGACCAGCAAAAGTCCTTTCAAGCTGAACCAGGCCAAACACGAGATAAGCCATTATGAAAAGGTAAACAATGAATCCATGTTCAGTAAGAAAGAAAACAAATTCTTCATGAATATCAGGAGCAAAAACAAGACGGGTTAAAGGGACAGAACAGACATACCCAACAAGCCCGAAAGAGATAGCGACACTAGCCCAAAACCCATAGCCGAGATAAACTTTCGAATTATCCCTAAAGATTGTTTTTGTATAATAATATATTGCTATAGCCATAAAAACATTGCCAATCAGACTGGCATGCAACCACAGCTGAGCATCAGAATGTTCATGTAACAATTGAATATTAAAAAAAGCCTGACATGCGAAAACAAGCATCCCTGCCATTAGAAAAAAGGACGGTATCGAATATGGCTTACGACGAATAAAAAGAATGGATGCAGAAATGGGTGCAATAAAAATTAACAGCCAGTGCAGTAAAATGGGAAACATGAGCAAACACCACATTAAAAGAAAGAATCAGATCGAAAGAAATGAAATATAGAACCGTTAAATCAAAGCGATATTTAACAAATTAACGCAAATCACACCTGACGATCCTGTTTATTTTTATAAAAATCTACCATGTCCGCAGCCCCCATAACAGCATCAAATCAATCAGGAATAATAATATTGATTGTATCATCAAGTTTAGTAAGCTCTGCCTTAAGTGACGCTTTAGCTTTTGCCTCGCCATGAACAAGATAGATCTGTTTAGGTTTATACCGCATACGCTTTACAAAATTGACCAGGTTTTGTTGATCAGCGTGAGCTGAATACCCATGAATAGTATAGATACCAGCACTAATATTGTAACGTTGCCCATCTAAAGTAACATATCCACCACCAGGACCATAGATCTGTATCGCCCGCCCTGGAGTTCCTGAGGCCTGATAACCAACAAAAATAACATCTGTCCGGTCATCACTAAGGAGCTCTTTTAAATAATTAACGATCCGTCCACCACTACACATCCCACTGCCAGCTATAACGATACACGGTCTTGCCTTTTTCTTAAGATATGAAACGGTCTGCAGGTGTTCTGCATGTGAGGAAATAGTCGTTATTTGCTCGAAAGATAGCGGATGACGACCTCTGGATAATTTATGTAAAGCCTCTTTGTCCCAAAAACTTAGGAGAGTTTTATAAGCCTCAGTAAAATCAGCGGCCAAGGGTGAATCTATTATGATTTCAAGATCGTTCCAGCTTACACCTTCAGTGAGGTTTTTATTAAAATTTTGGTAAATGAGTTCTTCTATTTCGTACAGCAATTCCTGAGTACGACCAATGCTAAAAGCAGGGATAAGAATAACTCCACGATTTTTCAGCGCCCGAGACATTATTTTTTTTAATAGTTGACGTCGATCTTTTCTTCCCTCATGACAGTGATCGCCATATGTGCTCTCAAGTACCAAAACATCACACTTATAAGGAGAGCGAGGAGCAGGCAACAAGGGTGCGTAAGGGGCGCCTAAATCGCCTGAAAATATATAACGAGATCCATTTGCATCACATTCAACATAAGCAGATCCGAGAATATGTCCCGCTGGTTTAAATTTAATGTTTACGGCACCAACCGAAAGAGAGACATTAAACCAACCTTTAAAAGAAACAGGCACAATCAGATCTTTAATTTTGTTGATAAATTTATTTACCAAATACTTATTACGCGAAAAACCTATCTTAACGGCATCTTCAAGCATAATCGGCAATAAAGCGGCTGAAGCTTCTGTGCAAATAATGGGACCATTAAATCCCGCAGCGAGTAAGTAAGGGATGCGGCCGACATGATCTATATGAACATGGGTGATAACAAGTGCCCGTATATGATCTACGGGAAAATCGATTACATGATCGCTGTATTCGTCACCTTGGGTGGTGCCGCAGTCAATCAGGATAGAATTTTGTGAATCAAAACATAATTCGTGACAAGAACCTGTCACACTACGTGTTGCACCATGGAAAATAATTTTTGGATAGGTCATGGTCCCCCCTCAGAGACATAAATAGGCTACAGATGAACACAGATTCACCCTGGTGTTAAACATTCAAAATAGCAGTCACCAGGACATTATCGAACAAGTTCAAGTCTAATTTTCACAATTCAATATATATTTGTATATTTATCAGTGCATATCCGTGTAAATCAGTGGCTAAGATTAATCAGGCAATGAATCAGAAATAGCTGGAGCAAAAGCCTGAATAAACGATTCGCCGATTTTACGTGCATCATCTTCACTATCGTTTACAGGAACAGAAATTCGAATAAAAGACGATTCGCGTTGGTTTTTCAAAAATGAATTTTTTGCCATAGAAAACTTCAGGGCATACTCATTCGTCAAGTACTCTCCTCCAACCTGAAACCAATAGAGAAAGAGCTGCTTTGATGAATCCTTTTGATATAGAGAGGTGACGTAAGAAACGGTTGTACCAGAAACGGGCATCTCATGCGACGAAGAGTGGACAGGAGTCCACCCACTACCGGGTAGGCACTGACGAGGAGAATGAATAGGCCCACTATCCGGACCACCATCATGATATCCGACATATAAGCCAACCACATCCCCATTTTCATTTCGATAACTCCGCGACAAATAATCTGTCGGCAACAAGACGGCCAGAACTCTTTCATCAAACCGAGCCTCACCAACCATTGACCAGCCTAAAGATTGGCGAGGGAAAAGATCCAAGGGCTTATTCACAGGAACAGAGGCTTCGGAGCGAGTATGAACATATAATGCCGCTACTCCGATGATGATATATAAAACGATAAATCGCCATGTTTTTATATTTGACATATTAGAACCTTTCCTCACGCCCATTCACTTTGCTCATTAGAGGCGCCAAGAACACAGAAAAATTTACTTACAGCGAATTCACTATTCTGGTAATACCATTTTTGAGAAGAGAATCACCAAAATTGATCAACAACCCAAGTTTCGTATTTGAAAGACACAAGTATGTTAGTAACTGCTTTTTGTGAACAGGCTTAACCGTTTCAACGGATTTCAGTTCAATGATTACAGAACCTTCAACAACGAGATCAGCCCTAAATCCATTTTCAATTACCAGATCATCATATTGGATTGAAATAGGCACTTGCCTCTCGACCTGAAGTCCAAGTTTAACTAATTCATAATTGAGAACGGTTTCGTATACAGACTCTAACAATCCCGGCCTAAGCTTTCTATGTATATCAATTCAAGAACCAATAGTTGCTGTTGCAATTTCATTCTCAGTCAAAAGTCCCCTCCAATGCATGAGAATAATTGTTTTTCTTTGCGCTCTCAGCGTACTCCGTGAGAGACAAGATTTAAAGCATTGCCCTAATTAAAAACCTTCCGCATAATCCCACTCGTCATAAACAACAACACCATTGCCAAAAGAAAAACACCCATTCCGGCAAACTCGTGGAAGAAACCTTCAGCTGCAGCCGCTCCGTAATATTGAGCTAAATATCCCGTAACGATAACTCGAATCATATTAGTCAATACTGCGATAGGAACGGTTAAAACAACTAACAAGACCATAGCTAATTTTCTTTTTTGGGTTAATACGGCTAAAGCGACGCCTAAGGCAAGCAATGACATCAGTGACCTGAGCCCACTACAAGCATCAGCAACCTCAAGAACAGTATTTGGGAACATAATAATGTTCCCTTCTCTTAAAACGATAACCCCCATAAGCTTTAATGAGATAACAGAAAATTTAGCGACAAACAGTTTCAGGGGAAACGCCATAGCGTCATAGACAATGTAGGGAAGAGGAACCATAAAAAACAGGAACAGAATAGGTAGCCACAAGCTCTTAAACCACTGCCAACCAAATAAGAAAAGAACGATACCTGCGAGGATAAAAATACTTGAAGAACGGCGCAAATAGTACTCTTGGGCAGCAACACCAGCAAATAATGCAGCGGTTCCAAAAAGAATTAAAAGCAACCCAGAGTTTGCGGGTTTCACCTGAAGCTTGCCAAGGGAATCTTTCTTTTGCCAAATTAAGTAAGCAGAGATGACTGGAACAAGAAAACCATGAGAATAGTTCGGATCATCGCTCCACTGCATAGACATGTCTGTATAAATATTTAGATAGGTACCGACTAAACATGCAGCAAGTAATACGAAAAAGAATATTTGCAGTTTAGATTCTTTCAAGTCATATAGCATAATCCCTCCAAATACATCTTTACTGGCTTAATTAGGAAAATTGATCATAGCAATATATTACGTAAAAAGCGAGGCAGGCGACCATTAACAAGCTCTTAAGACATCTAAAATTATAAATACCTACCACTGAAAATACGCAAGCTACTATCATCCAAGTTAAACGATTTGCTATTAATGCTTATTTTTAAAAGGCCTGTACAAAGGATCCCCAATTAAAATCATCCGCCACGATAAGTAAGGCTGACTTAAAAAATAAGATTCGACCAAAGTGTAATAACCATCGGTTAAAAAGGTAAAAAAGAGTTCTGGCCGAGGAAAAGCCTGCAAATAAGGCTCTGCAACTGGGCCAATAACTGCGGCGGCACCATCTTCCAGCATACGCTTGCACCAAAAATTTTGTTTGCCTTTACGCAAACTTTTACATTCAGCGCTGGCCACATGCATGCCGATGGCCCCCTTTTCCCAATCAAACGCATCAATATAGTGGCCCAGACTATACCAGCCACAATACATACCTGTATCAGGAGCACTTCCTGGTGGGAATAAACTTTTTTTACTATCAACAATAACCGGCATAATATTCCGACGTTTAAGACGATCGACAGTGCGGTAAATGGCTTCATCATAAATTTCATAAGCATCAGCATCAGCTTTGATCCCGGCTTTAAGTGTCCTTTTATAACGAGCGTCAAAATATGCTTTACCGTTAAGCCCTTCCTGCTCTGCCTGAAGACTATCATCGATGATTCGCTTTACAATTTTGCGCGTTGGTGCGTCAATCCTACTAACGAAGAGAACATCTTCTCTATCAAATTTACGATTATGATCCAGGTCTCGATATCCCGCAAAAAAAGGATTAGGCTGCCATAAACTTAGGGGATAGTTATCCTTTAATGCTAAGGTTAATTCAGAATCAACAGCAGCAGACATGTCAGTTTTTTGAAGTCTATTCATTTCATTTTTAAGTGCTTTGATCGATTGCTTTATCTTGTTTCCCTCGACTGATTTTCTGTTTTCTAAATCAGCGAACTTTCGCTCCAAAACACCTCTTTTCTTGCTTAATGAATTCAACCGCTTTTTTTCGGCCTTATTTAATACAGGCGCCCTCACCTTAAGCGGCACGCCATAAAAAGTGACTAAGGCCTTAATCTTAGAGTTCTGAACTATAGCGTTACGGACAGGGGGAAGAATTTCTTTTAGATAAATTTCGCGGGAACAGGCTTCATCCTCAGTAGTAGTAATTGGAACTAAGTTTCCTTTAGGGATGCCTCTCCGTTTCATATAATAACGAGCAAGGTCAACACTATCTGGAACTAAACGATTAGCTACAACCAGAACCTCATATGGTTCAAGAGCATAGATTGATACTGGGCTGAATACCAGCAGTAAGATTAAAAAGCCTCTCGACATAAATTTAAAGCGTTCGTTGTCAATCAACAGTAATTTAGGGACCTTTGCTATGATAAACCCAACATTACTTTCCGTGCGTAACATTATATTCGTTATATTTAATACCAAAAAAACCCATCACGGTACCGACTGAGGAACTAAAACGAAAGAGACCATCAACGATTTTCAACTTATTCATAGTGATCATACCAGTAAGCAAATACACACCTCCCCGCAATGCCCTTACTCCAGCCATGGCGACACAACGCACAGTAGCGGGCATAAAGTGTTCTTCAAATAAATGAGAACGGGTATATCCTATTCCAGACCGAAACCCTCGACGTAAAAACCACTTAACAGTGGCACGAGATTTAGGAAACTCTTCCATTACCGGAGCATCAACATGAACAGCATAAAAAGACATTCTCGAACATTTTAGTGCGAAATGGTAGTCACTAGCACCCGTCATAGCAAAACGAGAATCAAAAGCCGGGCGAACTTTTTCGAGGACATGCCTGGAGAGAAGAAGATTGTTCGTATAAAACACTTTGACAGAGGTTCCTTCTGTACATTTTGCCTTTCCGTAAATCAAGTCTACAGCCCATTTAGGGGTCCCGGGTTCTCCAACAGAAATTACTTGTCCTGTGATAATGTCAGCGTGATAGTCTCTCTGACTATCAACCATCGTCTGAACCCAGCTATCTTTTTGTGGCCACTCATCATCGTCAATAAAAATCAAACTTTGATAATCTTCATTCAAAAAATGCTCAACTGCACAATTTCTAGCGGAAACAATCCCCTTAGAGGTTTCCTTTTTATAGAAAATTCTGAAGGGGGAACTTTTACCGATTTCCTGAATCATTTGTTCTATATCGGGATCGCAATCATTATCAACAACGAGAATATCAAGAATAAGCCCGTCTCTAACGTCTTGGGTATTTAGAGAATGTAATAGTCGTTTCAACCACAACGGTCTCTTATAGGTAATAACCGCAACTAAAATTCTATTCATATTCAAAACCAAGAAACCTATAACTGACGCAGAACTTTTGCTGGAATTCCACCAACGACAGTTTTATTTTTAACATCCTTTACAACCACAGCATTTGCCCCGATGACAACATCATTTTCAATGAGCACGCTACCTACAACTTTAGCCCCGGCACCAAAAAAAACCCGGCTTCCTATTTGTGGGCTTTTCCCCTTTTCTGCGCCAATAACTACTCCACTTTCTAAAACAATATCATCCCCTGCTTTAACTGCAGAGTTAACAACAACGCCAACACTATGCAAGATGATAAAATTATTTCCAAAAGTTGCGTTAACGCCAATAACACATCCACAAATAATCGCATTGAGTTTATGAAAAACATATGCAAGCGGAAATAAAATTTTAAACCTAATACAAAATGCCATTAAACGATAAAGGACCATGCTTAGAGTAGCATCGCTTAAGCATGCTCGCAAAAACAGTAATGTTGAGTCACCACCATACAACCAACGAGCTTTGGCGCGTATATCGTTAATAATCATCTAACCCCTCTTCTCTGTAGTAGAGTTAAATACACAATAAAGTTTTTGCGCATTTTGATGCCAAGACTGAATAAAACTACTGCTTTTAACTTCACGATTTGAACAAAGCTTGTTTGTTAAGGCAGATGCTAATTCATCAACACACTGAGCCCTGACAAGTGAGACATTATCTTCTCCTGCAAACCGAGCCAATTCAGGTATCCCTCCGACATTCGTTGCGACAACCGGAGTTTCACAAGCTAAGGACTCTAATACAACATTTGGTTGTCCCTCAGAGTAACTCGGCAGACAAAAGATGTCGCATGCGTTCATCCAACGAGCGATCTCCCCCTGAGACATAGATCCTAACAGATTAACATGCCCGGAAATTTTTTCTGTCACAATCATTTGTCGAATGTCTGATAGAAAAGGTCCTGAACCAATAATATCAAGTTTAGTGTCAGCATGTTCAGGTAATGCAACTAATTGAGAAAAAGCGCCAAGAAGCTCTTGGAGGCCTTTCGTTTTTAACAAATTACCAACAAATAAAATTCTTTTTTCATCATTGTCCATACCTAATTCAGAACGGATCTTAGCCTTATCCATTGGATAGAAGATTGAACGATTGACACCGTTATGCAATACAGTAATTTTATTAGACTCTACTCCAATATCAACTAAGCGTTCTTTTAATGCGTTGCTTACAGAAACAATATGGTCTGCCCCCCTCGCCACTTCTACTGATTTAAGAGCCAAACCATCACCAGCTTTTAGTCGATTTACATCTGTACCTAAAACACCAACAACTAAAGGAATCTGATACTTTACGGATAATTGCAAACCCGCATACGCATCAGGGAATAACCAAGTAGAGTAAATTAAATCGTAATCTTTAACATTAAATAAATTAGTACAAAGTCTGTGAATTGATTTATAAAAAAAAGAACCATACAAAGAGCGTAAAGCACCAGGGGTGTACCAATAAACAGGGTGATAAACATTGATGTTATGATGGATTCGTTGAAGTGGAACTTTTTTGCGATCTGCCATGGTCCAGGGGATAGGTGCAACAACATCCAATTCAACAAACTCACTAAGTGCTTCTATTTGCTGCCTGGAGAAAGCGGCCAGATGTGGCTTGACTGGATTAGGGAAAAGGTTGGAGATAAACAGAACACGCATGCGATTTAACTCCCTAGAAGTAATTTATACTGCTCGGCATAGTTTAACGCAGTTTCTGCAAGACTAAACTGCTCAACGACTCGTTGTCGTCCTTTCATTCCCATTTCTACTCTTAGGTCAGGATTGGTAATAAGAGTTTTAATTTGTTCAGCCATTTTTTGTGGATCTTTAGCCGGTACCAGAAATCCGGTCACACTATCAATAACAACTTCAGGATTTCCACCAACATTGGTTGCAACTACAGGCAAACCTGTAGACATCGCCTCTAAGAGAGTTAAAGATATCCCTTCACTAACAGACGAAAGAACAAAAACATCTAACCCTTTCATTATATGAGCAATATCCCCCCTCTCACCCATAAATTCGACATGATCAAGTAATGCTAAAGATGTAACTAAACCATTTAGCTCCTTACGCAGAGGGCCATCACCAACAACATACAACTTAAATCGACATCCCAAACTCACTAGAGATGCACACGCGCGAAACAGAGTAGCATGATCTTTTATAGCCGCTAACCGTGCAACAATTCCGACGCGTATTATTTTATCTTCCCTCGATTCTTTTATAGATTCAGGTCCAGATTCCAGCCTAGGACTAAATACATCAATATCTATTCCATTTAAAATAGTCTTAACTTTACGGTTTGGAATTTTTTCAATGTCAGTACACTCAACTGCAGCGTCAGTTGATACTGCGACAATTGCTTTACAAAGAAAGGACGAAAAATAATTTCTGGCTATCGCCTTTAAGTTATGACTATTACGGCCATGCTTAGTATGAATAACAGGAACACCGCTCAATAGCCCGGCTAACCCGCCATATAATTGTGCTTTTTCATTATGAGTGTGAATTATATTGATTTTGTATTTTTTTATTATATGGCGAATTTTCCAGACAAGTGAGAAATGAAAACCCTGAGGCATATCTAGTGAAGAAATTTCGACGGGACAATCTTCTGCGAGAGAGCCAGGAGACTCGAGACAAACAACATGCTGAAAAAATGAATTTGAATTGATTTTTAGTAAATCAACAACAAATCGCTCGAGCCCACCCATATTAAGAGCAATTACGACATGAAGAACTCTGATTTGTTTCTCTGTATTCATAAATTAGCCTGGCAGGATTAGTTTTATATAGTAAGTTTCACTACAAGATTGATTCCAAGAATCACAAGGCATGTAAACAAAAACGTATTTTTGAGATGCCCGACAAATGAAAGTTCTATATTTTTCATTTCTACATATCGTTCATCTACAATTCTACTGACACCGATTGTCATAGACAAAGCAAGATAAGGAATAAGCACATAAGCTCGGCTCAAAAAAAACATCGAACAAAGCATGCCAGTTAACGCAGCATATGAGGCACTGATTAGACCAAGGTCACTAACTTCAATAGTTTCTGCCGGCCCTTTAAAAATTCTGGACCACAGCCAGTGGTACGTTAGGTAAAACATACCAACAAAAAAGAACAGGCCGAAAAATCCTAATTCTGCCATTACATGGACAAAGGAATTGTGTGCAACAAGGTAATAGTGATTAGTATACATACCTTGGCCAACGCCAAAAAGTGGTTGGCTTTTAAACATCTGATAGGCCTGATACCAAGATTCTATTCTCCCATGAGCAGAACCTTCCTGGGCACTAATAGTAGACATCCGGCTAGGACCAAATAAGAAAAGAACAACAACAGCAATTGACCCAAGAAAAACACCCTTCATACTACGATAACGAATAACAAAATAGGACCCTACCGCCACCAATCCAGAAAGAACCGTGCCTCTTGAATTCGTATAATATATTGCTAAAGAGACAAAAGGTAAAACCATAGCAGGAAAAATCAACTTTCTTGCCATAATCATGTTTAGCAAGAAAGGGACAACAAGAACAAGTGCTAAACCTAAATCATTTGGATCATGAAAAACACCATACCAACGAATCCTGATAACTCGAGACAATTCGCCACCGGAGTTGCGAATATCTTGATAAATCGGTTCTAAACCACCACTGGCAAAACCAGTTCGATACTGCAAAATTCCCTCATACGAAAGATAGCAGCTTAAGAGTATTAGTATAAATATTAGAACCTTAAAGTTAAAATGATTTTCTAAAAAAGATACGATAAGTAGAAAACCAATAAAAACAGGAAAAAAAACATTAAACGAATTAATCACTCCTTGAAAATACAAGTGACTAAGTTGGGACATCAATATAGAGACAAAAAAACCATAATAAAAAATTTCATTTTTACCATTGATAAGCTTTTGAGTCCTTCCAGAGAAGGCAGTATAGACTAAAAGTAGAATTGAAAAAACACCGACAACCCTTAGAAAAGGAAAACCGATTATACCTGCAACCCATTCATTTGGGCGTATATAGTAAAGTATTAAATACGCTGCTAAAAACAATAAATACACTGAAAATCACCTTTATTGACAAGAATTGGTATAGACTAACAGCAGGAAGATACTCTTAATAATGTATATTGTAACCAGCAAGGACTCTACTCAATAAAGGAAAACGATTCAAGCGGTTTGTAAAGAGAAATTCATTATTTGAGATTACTCTCAGTATGGCCGGTTATAAACTTGAGCCATCTTTCCTTTAGACACTAAAGACCATTACCTTTATTGAAAAACCAAGTGACTGTTGAATATATTTACGTCTAAAATGATTCGGATGTAATCATATGCTGCTGTATACGCATTTTAAGGAGGGTTGATGAAGTACAGAAAAGAAATTGATGGCTTACGTGCAGTGGCTATTTTACCTGTAATTTTTTTCCATGCCGGTTTTAAATTGTTTGAGGGAGGCTTTGTCGGTGTCGACGTATTCTTTGTTATAAGTGGCTATTTAATTACCACAATAATTCTAACCGACATGAATAACGGAAACTTTTCCATTCTCACCTTTTATGAGCGCAGGGCACGCCGCATAATGCCTGCGCTTTTTTTTGTTTTACTCTGCTGTTTACCTTGTGCCTATATGTGGTTACCCCCAGAGCATCTCGAGGACTTTAGTCAAAGCCTCATAGCTGTTTCTGGATTTTGTTCAAATGTTTTATTTTGGCTCGAAAGTGGTTATTTTGGGATTGAATCTGAGCTTAAACCCCTACTACACACATGGAGCTTGGCGGTAGAAGAACAGTACTATGTGCTATTTCCGATATTTTTATTATTACTGTGGAAACTACGCAAAAGGTGGCTATTTAGTTCATTAGTAGTAGTAGCGTCAATGAGCTTAGCGATTGCAGAATACGGTAGACTTAATTTCCCCTCAGCTAACTTTTTCCTACTCCCCGGCCGAATTTGGGAATTAGCAATTGGAGCATTAATTGCTTTTTTGTTTACATATCACCCTGAATTACAGAAAGCTATCCGACAGAACACAAAAATCAGCAACACTTTTAGTATTGTTGGTTTGTCAATGATTTGCTACTCAACTTTTACATTTAACAATAGTACTCCCTACCCTAGTTTTTATACAATTATACCGACAATGGGGGCAGGACTAATCGTTATTTTTGCAACATCTAAAACGATGGTTGGTAAATTATTAAGTACAAAAGTAATGGTTGGCATTGGACTTATAAGCTACAGTACCTATTTATGGCATCAACCATTATTTGTTTTTGCTCGCCATCGTAGTTTAACACCACCTAGCACAACATTGCTGTTAATTTTATCAGCCGCCTCCATACTATTTGCTTATATTAGCTGGCGTTATGTAGAAAACCCATTCCGTAACAAAAGTCGTATAAGTCGAAAAACTATTTTTACCTTTACTCTCCTTGGCTCAATAGTCTTTGCAGGTATTGGTATTACTGGTGATATCAACCATGGCTATACAAGCCGCATTAATTACAGCAACCTGACTTTTAATGGTTTTAAAGAAGGAAATGAAATACATCTCTTCAAAAATTACCTGGGAATACATGAAAAAGATAATAATGATTCTTCAAAGTTCACTAATTATGATCCAAATAATTTAACTATAGATACGGCGATTTTTGGAGACAGTCATGTGAATCGTATAGCTGTGGCATTAGGAGAATCGGGGCATACATTTGTCGTTAGCGGAAAAGGAGGTTGTCCACCTCTTCACGGTATAGATGTTGCCGCTGGAAATAACAAAAAAGGAGTTTGCCGTAATGTATCTGAATCACAAATACAATATATAAATACTCACCCAGAAATAAAAAATGTCTTCCTGATCGCTCGTTGGAGTTTATACACATCAGGTGACTACGAAAGCCCAATGGATGGTTATTTTTTAGACGATGGTAGCGGTGATTACAGTCAAAAAAAATCACGCGAACTTTTTGAGATCCATCTAAGAAAGACGCTGGATTATTATTATAAGAAAAATATTAATCTCTATATTTTCTTCCAAATTCCCCAACAAAAGGAACACCCCGAACGACTAATTAATTATATTTTACTCAACAACTATCCCCTAAAAGATATCGATCCTTATACAAAAACTAACATTAAAGACCATCTTTCACTCCAAGAATACAATAGAGACACTATTAAAAAAATAGCAAACAACTACGCTAACACCTCTATTATTTCTTTAGATGACTATTTCTGTAATGAAGAATTTTGCATGATGTTCAAAGATAACACTATACTTTATGATGATCATGACCATCTCAGCTTCTTAGGAGCAAAAAAATTGAATGAGTATGTCTCAAAGCAGTTGAAATCCCGTGGATTTTGAAAATAAAGATTTTATAAAATCTCCATAATAGTTCTTTACATTTTTATAAATTTCTAAAATTGTTTCATTTATTGAATGCTAAAATTATCAACCTAATTTTTTTTGGTTGCACCATTCAATCAGCGTGTCATATTTAAAAAGATTAATACAAGAACATAGTTTTTTATGGTTACTTTCAAAAAACGACAATGGGCATCAACATATGATCAAAAAATTTATAAAATCTCTAATTCGAAAAGACCCGGTTAAACGTGCCATTGCAAACGGCGCCCAAATAGGCAAAAATTTTAACATGCTAGGCGGGGTCATTATTGATCCAGATCATGCATGGCACATTACTATTGGCGATGACGTTACACTTGCCCCCAAGGTACATATCCTTGCCCACGATGCAAGCACGAAAATCCATTTAGGCCTAACCAGATTGGCTAAAGTTGTTATCGGGAATCGAGTTTTTGTTGGAGCTAACACAATTATTTTGCCAGGAGTTACAATAGGTGATGATACAATAATTGGAGCAGGAAGCGTAGTTACCGCAAATGTGCCGTCCGGATGCATTTATTGCGGTAACCCCGCTCGATTTATCAGTACTACCGAAAACTACATTACAAAGCAAAAGGAAATCATTGCCACAGCTCCGAGCTTTGATGCAAGCTATACTATTGAAGGTGGGATATCAGATTTCAAGAAAAAAGAGATGAATAAAAAAATGGTAGATGGTATTGGCTATGTTCCATAATTTAATTACAAACATATTCTAAACAAGCAAATCTATAACGAGAAAGTTCAACATATGCGATGATGACTGATCATGTAATATGAATTAAAATCATAATTTTCTAACGCCTTAGAGCCTATCAAAATAGATCTACTTATAACTATGCTTATGCCTAAACGCTGCGGTGCAATACATGAAGCTCTTACAATAATAACAAGATCACCTGCCACCCTACATTTTCACAGATTCCTCTGTCATTTCCCCTTAATATATACAGTCACATAGGAGGAGCAATTGATAAAACAAATTTTAATACCTTTAATCAAAAGCTTACCAATACTATTATTACTGCTTATCAACACTTCTCATGCTTCACCATCTCCAACAGATCTCCAAGGGGAGAAATGTGTCGAAAAAGATATTTCTAATTACCTTTGGGGAGTACGCCATGGAGCCGGCATACCAGCCCAAATAGAAGTAGAGCCAAGTACGACATTGCTTGAATGCATAATCCTTAAAGGAGTAGGAAAATATCCTTTAACTTTTAGCGATAAAAAGATAGAAACATCATTAAATGGTAGCGATTATATTGTTAACCAAAAAATACAAGTTAAAGATGGAGATACTCTACGTTTTAGGGTCCAAGCACCACGAAAGTATGGCGCATCAAAAGTATATCGCTTAACCTTTAAAGAATCAGACCCTGAAAGGCGCAGGAATATATTCCGTATCCGCTGGCCTGTTCAAACATCAAATAACTCTCGAAAACCAAAGATATGGAAAGTAGGACCATCTTCTTCAAAATACCGCGAAATATCTGATATTTTAACAAATCTAAGAGCTGGGGACACTATTTTATTAGAATCTGAAGTTAGATATAAACCATTTGAAGCTAAGAATATTTCAGGAACATCTACCTTGCCAATCAAACTACTAAGCGATACAACAGATCCCCGAAAGAGGCCTGTTTTTAGTGGAGGCATTGATCGATTTGACTGGACTATAGGATTGACGAACTCCCATAACTGGATAATTGAGAATGTAATACTACAAGATGGCGGTATTTGCTTTCGTCATTCTTCCAATAATACCACGTTAAAGAAAGTGTTAATCAGAAATTGCAAAACAGGTATACTCGCTACAGATCACAACTCTGGTCATCTCTCCCTGTATAACATTGAAATTTACAATACTGGTGGAAAAATTAAAAATCGTCCGTGGAATCACGGTATCTATGTAGCAAGCGATCAACATACATTTCCTGGAGCGACCTTCACAATTAAAAACAGTTACTTACACGACAATAGGGGAAATACGATTAAATCTCGATTTCAGAATACACTAATAGCTAACAATTGGATAGAAGCAGGAGCGGACAAAGAAGCACGCTATTTAGTTGAAACTATTGGCTATGATGGAAGGTATGACTTAAAGGGGCAACACCACGAAATCTCGCACAACGTACTACTACATAAAAGGCCAGGCCTTGGAGCGCGGGTAGGAGGTGATGGTAAAAGCCCTTCCAGGGGTGAAGCAAACTTTCACGACAACCTGTATCTCGTCGACAAAAATTTTAATCAACCCCTGATAAGAACATTTCAAGGACTAAGGGCTTTGAACTTTCAGCATAACAAATTAATTTTTCTCGACAATTCGAGAGAAATTACTGTCATAACAGATGAGTTAACAGACAACCAGTGGACAGATGGAACACCGTACATAACAATCACTAACAACCAACTTTTTCCTGGCATCAATTTATTAGAAAGAACCGCAGAAAACGCTAAAACTAAAGGCATTTCAACGATTAACATTTCAGAGAACAGCATGAAAGAACCGATAATTGAATCTTATCCAAACCTAAAACAGTATAGGCCACAGACAGGAAACTATATTAATTTCAATACAGATACTATGCTAGTTACAGATCATAACCATTAATAAAATGATGCTACATCACCCCTGCCCTATTGCACAAACAAGTCCTTTCATAGATATTCAAAATCATCTGACAACATCTTTAAGAGAAAATAGGCTAAATAATGAACAAAGATATAAAGTTAATAACTGTTGAGCAATTTGAGAAACAGGTTGAGACTTCACAACAAAAAAGTTCTGCGTTCAACTTTATTAGACTTGGTGATGGAGAAGGAGCTCTTTTAGACTTTGACGAAACAAGTCTTATAGAGGATATAATATATCTCAATGAACATTTTGGTAAAACTGTTTCTATAGAACAGATTATTAAAGCAAAAAAAAATCTTATGGAAACGATTAAAAGCTCCAATGTTTTAGGAATTAGGCATGACATAATAAATGTCGAGTTTGATTGCAGTCTAATGAAAACAAGGTACAGTGAAAAGTTCATCAGGACATTTAAAAATAATTTTCACCTAAGGAAAACTGAACAAGACATATCACCTTTTGATGCAATCAGAATAGCTAAGCTTTATAAACAATTCTATAAATTGCAGATAAATGAAAGAACTCTCTGTAGCCAATGGATTCCTTTTGATTATTTTTTAAATGGAGGAATGGTACAACTCATACTAAATGCCGATAAAATTGGTATTATTTCATCCCGTAGCAATATCGATACACAAATTGAAAAAGCAACTGGCACGCCAGTGAAGCTTTATCAAGTCCCTGATAAAAACATTAGACAAGGAAAACAGAAATCAATTCACTTTCCCGATATGTTTGAAAAAATCTGTGAGAATATCAATGTTGAATACCCTGGTATGCTTTTTCTTGTTGGTGCTGGTCTCATTGGTAAAGGTTATTGCGATATTATAAAAAGAAAAGGTGGTATTGCATTAGATATTGGCGCATTAATAGATTGCTGGGTTGGTATTTATAGTCGTCCTAAAGTTATAGAAGATAAATTAACAGTTAAAAGAAACATATTTAGGAAAAAGACAGTTCCAAAACAACTTGAAATGACAAAAGAAAATATTAAAAGACTCGTCAAAATCTATGCTGAGAGGAAATCAGTATGAAGAAAGAAATGTTTATACTTAAAAAATTGATTAAATTTGCATTGGATAAAAATGCTTATAAAAAATACGATAGAATATTTTTGCTTAGTCATATGAGAGCTAATACTAGTTTACTTGGTCATATTTTAGGATCTCAGGAGGAAATAAATGGATACTATGAAAAGCATCTCACCTACAAAACGAGGTACTTTTCTCTAATAAATCAAAAAATGGAACATACTAAGCACCATCGTTTTAAAAAAAATAGCAGATATATTTTTGACAAATTACTCCATAACGATTACGAGCTAAACCATGACTTGTTAGCAGACCCTAGTATTCAATTTATTATTTCATTAAGATCTCCACAAGGCACAATACCAAGTATTATAACCCAAGTAAAAAAACGTAACCCCAAAAACACTAGGGCAACCTTTTCAGGAGCTAGTGATTATTATAAGCAACGTCTAAATAAACTTCACAACTATGCAGAACAACTTTCAGGACGATTTATTTATCTTGATGCTGAATCTTTAAAACTAGAAACAGTTTCATCATTAAAATTTCTCACCAAAGAACTTGACCTTAACTACGATTTAAAACCACATTTTAAAAAGCAGAATCTAACCGGGATTGGTTCATCTGGAGATCATTCTGGAGACTTAAATAAAGGGGTTATCATAAAAAAGGAAACCGACTATTCAGATGTAGCAATTCCAGAAGAAGGCATGTCAGAAATAGAAGCCTTTTACCAAAAGAAACGACAAGAGATCATAAAGCTGTCTAAAGTGAGTTTAACAACCAAATAAACAGAAAGCTATCTTTTGATTAATAGATAAGTCTCTCTAAACTGGCCCCAGAAAACGATTAAATTGAAAAGAGATAGAAGTATAAATGCAAGTATTGAATACAACAATAGCTCAGTCCAAGAACTAACAAATTTCATTATATGATAAGAGAATACCAAATAACTAATAATTCCCAAATTGACAACTGAATAGAAAATTTTACAGCGAAGTAAAATTAAATTAAAATTTGTGTATTTAGGCAAGATATAATTTAGTAAAATTACATTTGATAAAACATTTGATAAAACAGTGGCAAATGCAACGCCAGACAACCCGTAGCTATATATAAAAATAATGGACAAAAATATATTAATTACAGCGCAAATAAATTGAACTAAGGCAAGCTTTTCATGCCTGGCCATAGCTAACAATAATTGATTTGTTGTAGTGGTTATTGGCTTAACAACAAGGGTAAAACTTAATATATAAAGCAATAAAACGGCTTCTTTAAATTCATCACCTAACCACAAACCGATGAATGGTTCTGCGAAAAGTATAACGCAGGACGAAAAAACTAAACTAACATAAATATTAATAGTACATACAATATTATACAGTTTTTCTGCAGATTGATTTTTTGCAACTTTTTTCGTAAAAAGAGCCCCTTGAAATTTAAATAATGCAAAGACCAAAAGATTAAGTTGAGATATTAAATTATTAGCAATATTAAACACTGCAACACTTTTTAAATCTAAAAACTTAACAACAATAAAAGGGTCTATTCGATTATTAAGAACTCGTGACAGTCCGAGCAGGAATACATGTTTAGAAAAAGAAAAAATTTCCCTAAAAATTGTTATAGAAAACTTTTTAGGGTGTAGCTTCATAGCAGGTAAAAGTTTATAAGCAAGTGAAACTTTGATCAAATTAGCGAATATATCTACGAGCAACGTCACACATATCAGTGTAATAATTCCATAACTCTCTATTGTGACATATATCAATATCAACTTAGCAAGTAAGCTAGCAGCGGTCACCTTCTCGTCTATATCAATTCTTAGACTAGCAACAAATATACTATTTGGAATATGCGATAGAAAACTTACTAAAACTTTTAAGGTAAACAGACAGAAGGCAAGAGTAAAAATTCTTGAATTTTCACCAACAACATCAAACCAACCTGGATTAAATGCAAAAAGCACCAATAGCAATACTGATATAATACCAAGACCGCCAAAAATCAGTAAAAATGTAGATAAGTACAGATTTAATTCATCGTATTTTTTCTGTTCACAGTGCAGTGTCGCATAACGATATATCGCTGATGGAAAACCTAATTCGAGAAGATTAAACCAAGCAACTATTGATAATATAAGAACCCAAAGTCCATATTGCTCTTTGCCAATGACATCTATGATTACAGGAGTCAACAACAGCATTGACAAAACGGTGATCCCTTTTGAGATCAATGAAAAAAATGCGGCACTAGCAAAGTGTTTCTTCATTAGATTCTTCTTGCTCTATAAAAGCGCTAAATATAATAACGAATTAAGACATTGTTAAGAATTGCAGATATTGGAATTTAATAATTATCAAGTGGGATAAATATAATACAATCACTTTGGGATTAAATAGATCGAGACCTGATAAAAATATCGTCATATTCACAATACAATGAATCCAAATCTTCTTGAAATAATTGTTTAAGTATTTTGTAATCAGACGTATTTAATACTGGTACAGGTTTTGTCGTTAATCTTTTAATAAAAAACCATAAAAAGTCAGGCAATAAAAGCTTAATGTTGCGAGTTAATTTTTGAATAAATTTCGGATGTACAAATCGCAAAACAGAGGAAAAGCCGCGCCACTGATAAGACTTATTTTTCGTTTCAGTATAGTCACTATCTCTCAATGGAAAATCATCTAAATCGAGAAAAGAAATAATTTGTTTATAGATACTATCTGTATTCTTAACAAAATCCTCAAATTCTATTATTCTGATGTTTTGTCGTCCAAATATAGATTCATAGTTTTTAACATGTAAGCAAAAACAAGATCCTATAAAGTGCGGAGAACTATTATCTTTAATTGCTATCATGGGTACACGTTTTTCAGACCCATTTCGGACATAGTGCCAATATGAAGACCAGGCACGTTTAGCAGGATCTCTTATGATATAAAGAATTTTAGCGTTAGCATCCAATTGATGAAGTTTTTTAGCTACATCAGTGCTATCTATGCACTCAGTATAGGAAGTTGACGCATCAATACGTAATGCACTAATAGAATTAAAAAGTTTATTATATTCTAATATTACATTATCATTTACTTCATTATTAACGAAGGTATCAGGCTCTTTGTCAGAAGAAACACAAATATCAGGATGAAGATTAAGAAGATCTGCAAGTTTTGTTGTACCTGATTTTGCAGAACCTATTAAAAAACAATATCGCATAAAATCTATCCTTAAAATAAATGTAGGAGCATATAAACTAAAGTTAAAATATCGAGTGCCTTAATTTTCTCTAAAACACATGAAGTACGAATATCTCGATAGATTTTAGTTGAATTTGAAATACAGACAACGGGGTAATCACCAATACCTATTTTTTATACGGATAAAATTTTCAATTTTTTTAATAGGCCAGCTAAATTTCCACCAAAACGACTTATAAGCATCTAAAAACAAGTGCCTATAATATACTTCATTTCCTTTAACATTATTTAAATGTTCAATAAGCACAGGATTTAAATTGTCCAAGTATTGCATATACCTAGAACTAATATCTATGATGTGACTATGATTGATTTTAGCACTAGTCATTGCAGTGTATAAATCTATCGCAAGAGACGATAAAACATCATCACGAAGTGGTACTTTTTTTTGATTTTGTAATCTTCTATCCACAAAATTAAGTGGTCTTTCGTCTAAATTGATTTCTAGATCTATGCTACTGGCAATTTTTTTTGCAACCAGATCAGGATTCTCGAGTAAATCATGATAAGACAAAATACAAAGATCTTCGGATTTTGTAGAAAAATAAGCAGATAGAGTATAGTTAAGCCATAACATTAATGATTTCTCTAAAGAAAAGTGATCACGTTTTTTTAGGGAACCATAAACTTCATCTGGAGGCCTAACCATTAAAAGATATGTTGGTTTAACATTGAGTTCCTTAAAAATTATCTTCCAGAATGGAATTAACAAAGATGTGCGTGGATCTTTCATTCCCCATAATGGATTTTTGCCATAATCTGCATCAAGAGCCTTCACTGCAGGTGCAACGAATTTAGTAATTGAGGAGATGTCTTCAGCATGGAGATTATAAGCTAAAGGGTGATCCCACGACCAGTTTTTCTCATCTAACAAGCGTTCATTAATTTTTACTACTAACGAATTTTCATAGAAACCCTTTTCATTTACACCTTTTTGGGGGGCAAAAAGGGATGACCCCATAAAAACACCCAACTCTGCCAATAATCCGGAAATTGCAGAGGTTCCGCTTCGATGCATGCCGATAACAATTATTGATCTACTCTGCATTCAAAGCACTCCTTTTACTTTCTTATAAATAGCTTTAGCTTTAATAAAAAGGGATACAGGCATAAAGCTAAACAATATAAACTTTATCAGAAATTGAATTTTTAACGGACGAATTTTCCAGGCGCTAAGACAGCACTTACCTGCCTGAACTGGCATATTTTGATAGAGAAAGTTGTCAGCATAATGCAAATAAATATTAAGCTTTGACAATTTAAACTTTGCTGTTTCAATGTGAACACACTCAGGTAGCGCAGCTATTTTATTGATACATAACAAATCAGCATTCAACATTTTCATTTGATTTGAGGAATAGTTCGAGGCATGAAGTACATATGTTGCAAGGGGAGATTTCACCACAGCAAATTTGGCATTAAGAGCAACTCTCAACCATAAATGACGATCATCAACACCTTGTAGGTCCCTACTGTCATCAAACCCACCTAACCTTTCCAGTAATTCGGTTCTAACAACAACAGTACAACAAACTATAAAATTTTTAAGAAGAAGATCATAAAAGCATTCTCCTTGTATCTCTGAATTAATATAAGAAGTACTATCTTCTGTTTTAACTTCAGCCCAACTATAAACTAAACCGACACTGGAGTCCTGAAATAAGGGAAGCTGTCTTTCTAATTTATCTGAAAACCATTGATCGTCTTGATCACAAAAAGCGATAAAGTCACCTGTCGAATTTTTAATGCCAAAATTTCTAGCAGAAGCGACACCACCATTTTCTTTTTTAAAGTAACCAACACGTGAGTCATGGAGATAAGCCTTAATAATATCAGAAGAAGAATCGCTTGAACCATCATCAACAAGAACGAGTTCGATGTTTGAATAAGTCTGCGAGAGGAGACTTTCAATAGTACTTGCCAATGTATTTTCGCCATTATAAACAGCAACAATAATACTTACTTTAGACCCATTCAATGAAGACCTGCCTTAAAATAAAATACTGCAACCTTTAAATCTGATTGATCTTAGTTATACCTTGAATCTGATCAACCATCTGTTTTGCAGTTGTAAATTTAACTGGAATGCCACAAGAGGTTAACTCCTCAAGCATTCTCTCTAAACCACCATCATCAAACAACATCTTCATTATCGATTCCTGGGCACCATGAGTATGTAGTTTAATAAAAACCTTATCAGGGGCACCATCGACAGACACTCCTGCCTTGATCCAGAGCTTGAGCCTGTCTTTGGTCGGAGAAAAATTACCTAATAATGCTGAATTTTCAATACGCGGAAAGAAAAAGAATTTACGACGTCCCCAATCAAGCATTAAGGGGCCCTGGACCATTAATAAACCATTTCTATGTGCTCCAACTTTAGCATTACTCCCCCAATCATGTGATTTGGATTGTCCAGGAATATCTTCAGCAAAATAAATACTATTAATTTTTCGAGTTTGGGTATCGCTTGGTGCAGAGGGTAAAGTAAAATCAGCATAACAACCAGTTTCTTGAAGAATATTTAATTCATCATTAACACCACACCATCGACCATCTTTTCTGCAATTACACAAGGCCCAATTTCCATGGATAAAAGCATAAATAATCTCATTTGTTTGCGGATCACGATGCAATAAACCGTGGGATTCATGAAGACGATGTTTATACTCTATCAAAGTTTGACGTAAATTATCTGAGGTATCATTGTCATGATGAAGATGAATTTCAACATCGCCATAACCGGCATGACAAAGCTCGGCTAATGCATTTAAATCTTCAAATTTATATTCTTCTTCAGGATAAAAAAAGGACCAAGCCAACTTATTACCTTGGGAATCAGTATATTTATCAACAATTTTGGGGTACTCAATTAACCATCGATTCAATCTTTGCCTAGCTGTAAAAGTATCTGCCCCATTCCAATAGGGTTCAAAATGATCGCATACACAAAAGATGATCTGTGTAGGTTGTACACGATCGCCCCTGATAGAACGGCTAAATTCTCGAGCATAATAAAAAGGCAACCACTTTATCATGTCATTAATTCTATTAAACATATATAGGACCAATCAATGTAAGTGACGGTTACTAAACCAGCCACCATGCTTGCGAAAGTAGTAGAGAAGACCCAAAAAGTGACTTCGTGACACCTTAGAGAATGGCTTTTTATGAGAAATGTGCTGAGTATCGTGAAACACTATATATTCGGGCCAGTACAACAAAACCAGTCCTTTTTTAAATAAACGTAGGCAAAAATCCAGATCTTCAGGAGAATAAAAAATATTTTCATCTAGATATCCGACAGATTCTAAAATTTCTCGGCGAAAAAACCAACATGCCGAAATAGCAGAGTCAACTTCTCTTATCGAAGTAAATGGAAAATTTTTATAGAAATCATTATTAGGGGTATTCAAACCCAGTACAGCCCGCGGAACTTTAATAAGCTTGTCAAAAAATGTAGGAAATTTTTTTACTGAATTTTGAATAGACCCATCTCGCATAACGAGCTTAGGAGCAATAAGACCGGTATTAGAATGGTTCATGAGATAATTATAGATCGATTCTAGACTTCCATTACGTAACTCTGTATCAGAATCTATTACACAAACGACCTGCCCTCGGGCCTTTTTTAATCCTATATTCCTTGAAATTGTTGTTCCTTTATTATTTTGAAGAAACTCAACAAAAAAAGTGTCCGGGAACTCATTAAGAAATGTATTCATAATGCCTACGGAACCATCAACTGAACCATTGTCTATGACTATTATTTCATAAGATAACCGCTCCTCATCACAGGAGTTGATGATCGAACGAAAACATTTCTCTAAAAATTGACAAGAATTCCAAGTTAGGACAATAAATGAAAATTTAATCATAACCTCAAACACCGTTGCTAATTGGCTACCTGATAGTTAAACGCATAGAAAACAACAAAGAATTTCAGTCATAGACAAACGTTATATGCTCATAAAAATATACTAAAATTCAATAGGATAAGGTTAAAAGATTAGAAAGTAACTTAATAAAAAACCTATCTGCTTAAGAAAATGTCAATATACTATTATGGGTTCGGAAAAGATAAAAATTTCTTATCTTCATTATTATTTCCATCTAATATTGCAGTCCTCAGCCTTTCGATTTGTGCGGAATTCTTTTTTAGTTGCTCTTCTATCTTCGCGTAATGACTCTGTTGTTGATTGATTAAGTATTCAAGAATTGTCCCCTGACTAGATAGTCGGTCTAAAATTGCCTCCTGTTCAGCACGACTTGCTAATATTTTAGCAATATTTTTCTCTATATCGCTAACTTGAGGTTCATTTTTGCCAGGAAGCTGTGACTCAGGGGAAGGACTATTAAAAGACAGCTCTTTTATCGCATCATCAATTAAATCGACACTTATATCATGAGTTTCTTCCACAAAGGCAGATAACATCATAAAATCACAAAGAACATTTATCAGGCGCGGAACACCTCCGCTGAAATCGAAAATGCGGTCGAAACAACCGGTGGCAAAGTTAACACAGTCGCGATTACCAACAGTCGCTAATCGGTGAAAAATATACTCTTCAGTTTCGTCACGGTTCAAGGGGCTTAAATGGCAACTGATACTGATGCGTTGCCTTAATTGTGTCAGTGATGCTCTCGCGATAATGTCCTTTAACTCAGGCTGACCAACAAGAATAATCTGTAACAGTTTAAAAGCATCAGCTTCGAGGTTCGACAATAATCGGACTTCCTCTAAAGCATCCTCTGATAGATTTTGTGCTTCATCTATAATAATAATGGGCTGTCTCCCTTTACTACATTGATCAAGTAAAAAATCGTTGAGATCGCTAAGGAGTTCTACTTTGGAACGACCGTTAATTTGTAGTCCAAAGTCCTCATTAATCATGGAAAGTAACTGAAAACCATCCACTTTAGTATTAAAAATCATAGCAAGAGTGACATCACCGCTGATTTTATTAATAATATCACGCAACAAAGTCGTTTTACCTGAACCAACATCTCCGGTCATTAAAGTAAAACCAGCATGTTCCTGAACTCCGTATTGAAGATAACTTAGTGCCTTTCGATGCCCCTTACTCAAAAATAAAAACTTGGGGTTAGGAAGTAGCTCAAACGGCTTAGCGGTTAAACCAAAAAATTCTGTATACATAATTTAAATATCAATTCGTTGTTAGAAATGGAGACCAACTGTTACCTTGATAATATTGTTAATATAATCAGATCCATTTGAATCAGAATCTTTAATTTTCAAACGATATCCAAGGGATGTTTTAATTCTACGATAATTATAAGCAATAGATGTTCCGAGATGATAGCTATCTACACTTTTATCCTCTGGATCATATAATGCATGTTCATACCCGATATCAAAGTGACTACTCAGGTTGCTGGATAATGGATAATCCAAATCATATCCAGCTCCATAATACTCATCCTCTTCTTCAGTGCGTTCATAATCAGAGCTGCGCCAGTACAGTGTCACAGATGACCTTAGTGACCCTTTTTCATACTCTATTCCTGTACTAGCTTTCTTATTTTGAGTTAAACCGTCACTAACAGAGGCATCATAATCTTGAGAATAAGACAAAAAATAGGTTAACACTGCAGAAATTTTGTACCGAAGATCAGTATCCATTGTAATAGAATCAGAATCCCCTCCCATATCATATTCAATTAAGCTATAGCCACCCTCAAATGAGATACTGGTTCTGGGGCCAACCTGGTGATTAATTCCGAAAGTATAGCTCTGTTCAGTATGGTCATCACGTTCGTCATCAGAATCACTAATAGTATAAGTTGCATTAGCTGATAAAGTGGTATATGTAGACATTTCTTTTTGTAAAGATAAACGCCCAACGTGCTTTAAATAGTCATCTCCTGCTTCATCAACATAATCAATATAGTGAAAATCATAAGAGGTCACAAAAGACCATGTTGGAGCCAAATGCCATCGATACTGAGGGGAAATCACGGTCTTGTATACTGTTGTGCTATCAGTTAAATCACCATCTGAAAATAAGGTGTCCCTTTGGTCAATTGCCTCGCGTGATATAACTTCTGATAATTTAATAGTAAATGGACGTCCTTCAAAAAACCAAAGAGAAGCGCTACCTCGCTGGACGTCTTTGAAGCGATCATCATTTTCTTCAGTATGATCAGCGTAAAAACGAAAACGCATGCTATAATCGATCAAAGCACGAATAGACCTATTTTTATAGGTTAAGTTCAACCCAGGGGAAACGGTAGTAATCCAATCATCCTGCTCATTATCGTCAGACAAAAAGATATTATCATTGTATTCTTCACTAAGAGAAACTCTAGGATGAAATTCAGCTTGAGCCCATAGAACAGAAGATGATGCCATAAAGAAAATCAGTAAGAAAAAACACACTCGGAAATAACAGCTCATATATTCCCCTATTTTTTTTGTATTCAATTTACCCCCCTTAAAAATCACAATTGCCTATAAAAGATAATCAATAGAATTATTTAGACTTAGATCTTATATGAACAAAAGATAAGATATCATATCAAACACTAAGAGCTATCAAGTTAAAGAGGGAATCAAAATTAGTAATAATAATAATAACCATGTTTTTTACTAGCGGCCTTAGAATCATTATAAACTACACCTAAGATCCCTTTACGCCTGAAATCTTCAAGAGTCTTAGTTATGACTGATTTAGTTGCGACACCTTCTCTCACCACGAAGAGAGTAGAGTCAACCATTTTAGAAAGAACACTTGCATCAGCAAAAGGAACAGCAGGCGGGGTATCTATAAGCACATACCTTTCAGGATAACGCTGCTTTAATTCAAGAACGATATCCTCCATTCTCTTGGAAGAAAGCATATCGAGAGGATCTTTAATAATATCGCCGGCAGGCAGTAAAACTAATTTACCTAAGCCTGTTTTAACCAGAGCTTTTTCAATGGGCAAACCGTCGCGCAAACAATGTGCGAGACCATATTCAGGAGAAATACCAAGGTATCTATGCAATGATGGACGGCGTAAATCTGCATCAACCAATAAGACAGTATGATCTTGTTCCTTCGCCAGTGAGATCGCCAAATTTAAAGCAGTAATAGATTTACCTTCAGAAGGAGCACAACTGGTAATGATTAAAGAGTTTAAAAACGCCTCACCTCGAGTAAGAGAGATGACCGTAGATCGCAGTTTATTGTATTCCTCAACAGCATTAGTCCGCTCATCAAGAGCAGTAATAAGCATTCTATTATTGACAGTGATCGGCTCGACTTCAAGCAATTGATCGGAACTATTATTAGTTTCAGCAGAGTAAATATTCAAATCTATGGATGTAGCACTTTCCTGCTCGATATTATTAATATCAGCTTTTTGTTCAGCGCCAGAAATTCGACTTTTCTTAGCCTTCTGTAAGGCCTGTTCTATTCGACTCATAATTGCAAACCTTAATTGGTCTAAAAAGTAACCATTTTAAAAGCAAAGAATGAAATAATAGCAGCTAAATAAATACCACTAAATACGACAAAGATTAGATTCTTACGACGCTCTTTAATACTATCCTTTGGGGCTGAAATGTTTGGAACTATGGCCAAAACATCGAAACCGAGATCTTCGATATAATCAGGATTACGTAAACGCGTATCTAAGTTTTCTAGAATAAATATCAAACCACATCCGACACCAATCCCTGCGACAATAGTCAAAAGGAGCATTTTTAATAAATTAGGAGATATGGGACGCTCCGGAAAAACCGCCGGATCCACAATTCGAAAGGTAGCAGTTTTGTTACCAATTTCCATTTGTTTAGAAACTTCAGATTTACTCATCCTCCCTAATAAATCCTGATATAACTTTCGATACGAGTCACGCTCTTCGATCAAGACGTTAAGCTGCTTTTTTGCTTCTGGAATCTCTTGAAGTTCAGACTCTTTCTTTTTAACTTGCCTTGTCATGTTCGCTTTTTTAGCGACTAACTCAGATAAGTCACTTTGAACAGCAAGTAGGTTTTGTTGAACCTCAACATAAACAGGATTAACAGAAGTCATTCGAGAGCTTCCATCTTCAGAGGAAGGATCGTCGTCCCCTTCCACTGAACTGCCTTGACTTTTCAATGACGCTATTTCATATTTCAGCCGAACTATTTCAGGATAATTTTCAGTATACCGTACCCTTAAATCCTCTAATCGCTTTTCCATTAGAAAGATTCGGCTATTACCAGTTTGAACTTGGGCTTGAGGATCACTAATGTAACTGTCTACTGTTGGCTTTAAATTTTTAAGTTGTTTTTTTAGCTGTAATTCCTTTGCCTGAAGGGACTCTATAGCAGAAGAATATTCTTCGATAGACGTCATTTTTTCTTTGATTTCACCAAGAATACTATTTTCATCTACGGTAAAATAGATTCCCTGCTCCCGCCTAAATGCAATAATCTTATCATCTGCCTCTTCAAGCTTAGTCTTAAAAGATGCTATTTGCTCTTCAAGAAAACGATTGGCACCGTACGCTTCATCGCGTTTAGAAGCGATATTTTCTTCAACATATTTATTAACGAGAGTATTAACGAAGTTTTGAACGAATGCAGGGTCTACACCATCTAATGAAACAATGAATAATTCTTCCCCGCGAATACGGATTTTTATTTGCTCTTGTAGATTAGCGATATATCGCTGTTGTTCCGCCTTGGATTTTGTGAAAACATCAGAATCAATTTCTTCTAAAGTCTTCCAAATTAAGTCGCGACTAAGAAGTGCATATTTTAGAACTCTAATCCGGTCACGGATATTAGGAGTAACAGCAAGACCTTTAACTAGGCTATCTATAACACTACGCTCTATAAATACGGTAGTATCAGCACTGTAAATCTTTGGCAGCGTAAAAGTATAACCGGTAATAATGGTCATAACCAACAGAGCAGTTATAACAGCCACTACCCTGTAGCGATAAGCCGCTCCAACATAACGCACTAATTCTTTTATGTTTTTGTCCATGAATCCCTCTAAAAAAGACTTTCCTCAACAACAACATAATCCCCAGGCGATAAAGCAACATTAGACTCTATATCTTTACCACGTGAAACATGTTCCAAATTGATTTTTCTTTTTTCCCCTTTTGAATTAATTACAACAACAGAATCTTGTTTAGCGAATTCTGAAAAACCACCACAAGCCAAAATCGCATCCAGCACCTTCATCCCTTCATAAAATTGTAACCGATTGGGAGAAGAAACAGCCCCCATAACGTAGATCAGATTCAACCGATTGCTAGGGATGAAAAGAATATCTTCTGCGACAAGGTTAATATCTTTATTGATGTCTCCTTCATAGTATAAAGAATAAAAGTCTCGTTGAATTATCTCGCCATCTCGATATAAATACGCGTGGCGTAAATCCACTCCACTAAGATCACCTAACTCACTCAACAACTTAAGCAAACTGGTCTGCTTGACCATATCAAAAACTCTAGAGATACCACCACCAGTGATATATACACGATTATTCAATATTTTTTGCACAGATACTGTTACAATTGGCTTCTTGATATAGTTTTCCATTTCGGAAGATAGGTATTCGCCAAGCTCTTTTGGAGACTTACCACTAGCAACAACGTCACCAACGGCAGGCAATGTAATTTTCCCATCAGGACGAACTGAAACAACCTTGCTCATTTCAGGAATTCCCCAGACCGCTATTTCAAGCACATCTCCTTGACCGACAATATAGTCTTCAGCACAGGAAAAACTCGAAAATGTAAAAAATATGGCTAAAAAACAAACAAGATATCGCACTGCCTTACCTCCCTCCAAACCCAGTTACAACGACTCGAATAGTCTCAATAATAATTTTAAAATCTAAAAATATGGAGTAGTTTTTTATATAAAACAAATCATATCTAAGTTTCTCAAGAGCATCTTCATCCGAGGCTCCGTAAGGATAACGGACCTGTGCCCAACCAGTTACACCTGGCTTTACAAAATGTCGTGTAGAATAAAAAGGAATCATATCTTTAAGCCGATTAACAAATGTCATTCTTTCAGGTCTAGGCCCAATAAAGCTCATATCACCAATAAGAACATTATACAGTTGCGGAATCTCGTCGATCCGGGTTTTACGCATAAACTTACCCATTCGAGTAACTCTGGGATCATCCTTCTCTGCCCACACCGCTCCAGTAGCAGCCTCAGCATTCTGCGTCATTGTCCGAAATTTATAGACATAAAATTCAGTTTCCCCTTCTCCAACCCTCAACTGTCTAAAAAAAATAGAGCCAGGCGAATCAAGCTTCACAAGAAGGGCTATTAAAGGAAAAAAGGGCAATGTAAGAGCAAGCCCCAAGGAGGAAAAAAGAAGATCGTAAAGGCGCTTATAACTCCTCATAAATGAAGTCATCTTAAAACGATCCGTATATACAAATTCACTCGGCTGCATATTTTCAACTAATAAACAACCCGTCATTTGCTCGAAGAAAGTCGTAGCATCAACGATATCAATACCGCGTAACTTGCTATGCATAAATTCTCGTAGAGGAAGATTGCCCCTACGCTCAGATAAAGCCGTTACCAATTTAGTTGGTCGTTGCTCATTTATCAATCTGTCAATGTCATGAATATTGCCAACAATAAGATCAGGGTCAACAATTGGGTTCTGCTCGGTACAGGAAACAAATCTGGTATAACTGTGACTATTATGGTCTTCTGGGATAATATCGTAAATTCTCTGAGCAAGGGCCCCACATCCGATAATTAAAATTTTGGATGCAAACTGTGAAGCACCAGAAAAGTGCGAAATGACCGATCGGGAGCCATACTGCAATAGGGCAAAAATCGTTAAAATAATAAAGAGATGCCCTCGACCAAATTGAATATTTAGGAAGATAAAAAACAAAACAGACATGGATAAAAAAGAAAAAAGAGCTGTCGCTAAAACACGACTGTAGAGAAATTTTTTTTCATAAAAATTACGTCTTTCGTATAACTCAAAGAAGTAAGTAAAGGGCATTAAAAAGCATATAAGCAGTATAAACCTTATAGCCGCAGGTGAGCGAAAGTCGCCATCCCAAGAGCCAAATCTAATTAAGTTTGCACTATGAAATGAAACATATATTAAAAATAGATCAAGACAAACTAAGAGAAATTTTGGACGAATCATATAGAAGGTACCATTTTAAAGAGATTTTTTGAGCTGCTTAGCTGCATCTAGATCACTTCCATTCCCATTTTCAATAATAGAATTGAGCAAATCCAAAGTCTCATTCTTTTTATTTAATGCTATTTTAGCTTTGGCAAGATGAAGCATAATCGTATGCTGATTTGGCATTAATTGGTGAGCTTTTTCTAACAACTGCTCTGCATCATCAACTTTTTCCAACTTTAAAAGGACGAATCCCAGGGTATCCATAATGCGTGGGTCTCCAGGAGAGAGACGATAAGCATCCATTGCATACTTAACCGCATCTTGATACTCACCAAAATTATCAGCCAGCAAATAGGCCAGGTTATTTAAAGCTCCTATATTTCTCTTATTTATTCTGATGGTTTGTTGATAGTAGTTCAGAGCAGCACCTTTATCGCCATTCTGCTCTTTTAATGTCCCCATTGCCATATGCGCAGCAGCGTACCTGGGTGCAGAGCTTAATACTTTATTGTATAACTGCTCAGCCTGTGTGACGTCACCTTGAGATTGAAGTAAATTACCTAAACGAACTTGCAACCGATGGGGTTCCTTAACTTTAGAAATACCCTTCTGCAAAGCATCAATAGCTCCGGCAATATTATTCTTACTAATATCAAGGGAGCTGGCAATAAGATATGAAAAAGGCTCAAGAGAGTGAGTAGAGAGCAAGTCAGAAACTAATTTCTCAGCATTTTCAACCTGACCAGCGCCCAAAAACAACCGTAACAATAAGCCAGAACCCTGCTCAGGATTAAGTGCAAATATTTTACGATAAACATTTTCAGCACCAGAAATATCTGTATCTAGCAAGAACAAACGTCCCTTTACGGTCAACAGGTCAATAGCCTCAGGATAGTTTTTCAACCCCTCATCAACCAACTCTCGTACTTTATCAATGTTTCCCTTATTTAAATAATAAGAGGTAGCGACCGAATATCCTTGAATGGTTTTAGTTTGAGCTATTTGTTCAAACACCCCCTCTAGAGCGTTATCATTACCCTCTATGCCATAAACTGAAGCCAACCCTAACATCGCACGAATATTAGTGTTTTCTATCTTTAGTATTTCCTCATACTCATGAATTGCTTTTTGGTGTTCTCCGTTCGAAGAGTAATACTGAGCCAGATTAAAATATGGGGTGAAATAATCAGGCTTTAACTCTTTTGCATTATTCAGAGCATTAACGGCATCATCAAACTTCTTTTGAGAAAAGTAGGCCGCAGACAGATAATTATACAATAGTGCATCCTCTGGTCTACCATTCAAACCATCCTTAATAACCTTGACAGCCTCACTATAATTTTTTTGTTTTAAATAATACGTTACTAGAACAATACGATTTCTAACTAGCTCGGGATCTGCATCAACAGCATTTATCAGTTCTGCTTCCCCAAGCGACTGTTCTCCTTGAGCAAAATGAACAACTCCCTTCTTAAAGAAAGCATCCACCAGGCCTGGATTGATATCAGTCGCCCTATCTAGTGCTTCCATCCCTTCATCGTAGCGTTTCTGTGCCAACAGGATGTTACCTTTAACGTTAAGCGCAATACTGTTATCAGGATCATTTTTGAGAACTAAGGAAATTGCCTGCAAAGCATCTTCAACGTGCTTCTGTTTAAACAATACCAGAGCAACCATGATCCTTGCTCTTTCGAAAGAAGAGTTAATGTCCAGGGCCTTTTGAAATTGACTAAGTGCCTGCTCTAATTCACCGTTAGCATATTGACTTAAACCAAGGAAGAAATAAGAGACAATATTAACCTGAAGGCGAAGCGAATTTTGTAGCTCTAAAGTAGCTTCATCGTACTTTTTTTGGCGATACAGGGACATACCTGCGAGTCTAGCCCCTTCACCGCGTTGAGGGAATTTCTGCTTGAGCTGTTCAGCATAATTTGAAGCTTCATCAAAATTATTGTTTTCAAGTTGATAAATTCCGGAAAACAATAGAGCCTGTAATTGATTAGAATCAAATGCAAGTAAATCTTGATACAGTTGCATAGCGGCATCCGGCTTCCCTAACATCATCTCTGCATTTGCAGCCAGATAATAAGCAGAAACATTCTGCTTATCGTCCGCAATAACACTAACAGCTAACTCACGAGCTTTTTCAGCTTTTCTGGTGGACAAATACAACCGTGCTAAACTCATCCTCGTTTCAATAGATGAAGGATCAAGAGCCATCGCTTTCATCATAAAATCATGTCCCACAGTAACGTCCCCAGCTGTCGCATTCGCAAGACCGTAGAGAAGATATAGCTCAGCGTTTTCATTATGGGAACTGCTATATTTATCTAATTCAAGTAAGGCTTTTTCTGTTAGCCCCCTACGAATATAAACCCTGACTAACTTGAAAAAAGTAGCCTCATCGTTAGGTTTTTGTAATTGCAATTTTTGCAACTCTTTTTCAGCGCGATCCAACCTCCCGGAATTTAAATACGCATCTGCTAAGCCAAATCTAGCTTCATCATAATTGGCATCTTGTTCTAAAGCGTTTTTATAGAAAACAATAGCACCTCGAAAATTACCTTCAGCGCTTAGACGATCTCCTTCGGAAACCATATCTTCTTTAGTTTGACCACCACAGGCAGTAACAAACAAAAGAAACATGAAAACTACAACTCTAAGCATAATATCCCCCATAAAAGAATAGTATTAATTGAGGCATGGCATCGCCAAGATCAAGTCTCCTGCACAAAAGACAGAAGAGAATAGTAAGAAGCAGTATTTTAAACAACCTACAAATAAATGCATCGACAGTTGCAATAAAAATTAAAAATTAATTTTGTTTCGGAGACGAAACCTTAGAATCGCAACAAAGACTAGCATAAGGGATGTTCAGTGTAAATTCAATTAGGTTCACCGTTCCACCCATCCGGGACACACAACATTTGCGGATAACGCTTCCGGGCCATTTCAGCGTTTTTAGCAATATCAGAAAAATATGCTCTACGCAGACCATGATAATCCATCTCAGGACCTATAGGAGTCCAGGATATCCCCCAACGCCGCAATAAGCAATGCAATCCCCGAGCCATGGCAGCATACCAGTGAGTCAAACCACGATTAATACTTTCTTGATATACACACTGATATAATCCAGCAACAAGTTGACTTTCAAAATTTTTCCGATGGGGGTTGTTTTCATTAACAGAAGGAAGAACGACCTCTTTTAATGAATAAAGCCCTGTATCAATAATACGCTTACGATAATCCTTGCTTATCGCCAGCCTTGAAATTTCACCAATTTTAGACCTATGCACGTTGGGCAGCAATTTGGAGTCAACCTGCATATGCTTTTCAATTGGAAACTTATATTTTGAGTCAAAAACAAGACGAACAGTGCCAATTATTTCATCAGAGCCATTTTCCAATATGGCAAAATGACATGAATAGTCATCGTAAACATCGCGCTCAATTGACAATGGGTGATCTGCAGGATCCTCGAATCCGCATTCTGTGCAGTAAACATGAAAACGCAAACGGAAAATCTCATCAATCAGTGGACTATCCAATCCAACTCTTTGGTAAAGAAAAGGAGAACTGGCAGCAATTATTTGGCTCATTTAGAATATCCTTTACCAGTTGATAATTTCTTAAACCCAAGGTCATTGCCATACTATTCATAAATAATAACCTATCCAGAGTGTATATTCATCATTAACGGCGAAAAGATCTTTTAAATAGTAAATTTTATGATACATTATAAGAAATTTTTCATTTAACTCAAGGAAAACTATTAACTATCTCTCACAATTAGAGAATATAAATAATGAAAGACCTGATAAATAATGAATTTTCAAGAAATATTGGATTTGTTAGCACTGAGCAGCAAACGCAACTTCTCAATTCCAAAGTTGCAATTGTTGGCGCAGGAGGTGTTGGTGGTCTACATATTTTGACATTGGCCAGAATGGGCATTGGCCACTTTAATATTGCTGATCCTGACACCTTCGAAGCAGCAAATATCAGCAGACAGTTTGGTGCGAGTAAGAGTTCTTTTGGCCAAAACAAAGCTGCAACACTAGCAAAGATGGTTCAAGACATAAATCCGCAAGCCCGCGTTTCAATATTTTCGGATGGGGTAAACAAGGAAAACATGTCTGATTTTCTCGCCGGGGCTAAAGTCCTCGTTGACGGTATAGATTTTTTTGAATTTGAAACTAGAAGAATGCTTTTTAACCATGCCAGAAAAGCAGGTATATACACCATTACATGCGCGCCATTAGGCTTTGGCAGCACATTACAAATTTTTACCCCAGATGGCATGACCTTTGATCAATATTTCGGCACATCTGAAAAAAACTCTTTAATCGAAAATCTGGCTGCATTCTCTTCAGGGTTAGCTCCTCACCCTTACCATATTCGCTACATGGACCTTAGCAAAGTTGACCTGAAAAATAAAAAAGGGCCTGCCGTTGCCCCTGCTTGCACTTTAGCAGCGTCCCTACTTTCGACAGAGGTAGTAAAAATCATTACAGGCAGCCAAAAGATCTACCCGGTTCCTCATTATCTTCAGATTGACATGTATCGAAGAAAACTTAAAAAGGGATATCTGTGGCTTGGTGGAAATAATCCATTAAAAAAACTGGTCACCTGGATCATCTATCAAAAATTCAAAAGAAAGATAGCAGGATAATCATGTTTAAAAAATTATTAATTCTTTTTTTATTGTTACTTCCTCTTCAATACCTGACCAACCCTGCAAAAGCAGCGTTGACAGCCGATGAAGTTGCCGACAAGGTTTTTCACCGAGATGCTGGCGATGATTTTCAAATGCAAGGCATTATGGAATTAATCAGCAAAACTGGTCACACTCGGGTACGCGAGTATATCTCTTTAGGCAAAGATGACGGCCAAAGCAAGAAAGTCCTGATCCGGTTTACATCTCCAGCTGACATTGCCGACACCGGATTTCTGGTTCTGGAAGATACTAAAAAGGACATAACACAACAGCATCTTTATCTTCCTGCCCTGCAAAGAACACGCAGAATCGTTTCTAGCCAGATGAATCGAAGTTTCGTTAACTCCGATTACAGCTACGAAGACATGCAGCGACACCCTTTAAAAGAATGGACTTATCAACTTGACCAGAATTCCGTTTTAGATGGGCACTCCTGTTACGTTCTAATTAGCATTCCTAAGCCCGAAACCGAAACACAGTACACAAAAATAGTTTCATGGATTGATCAGAACTCTTTCGTTACTTTAAAATCAGAGATGTGGAACAAAAAAGATCAGTTATTTAAAACCTATACCGTCGAAAAACTTGACACGATCCAGGGCATTGCAACTGAACTACTCGTCATTATGGAAAATCACCAAGACGATCACAAAACTAGGCTAACAACTAAAAGGATTATATATAACAAAGGATTACCAGATAGATTATTTACTACACGGGCACTAGAAAAATAATTATTCAGGGATAATATTATGCCATACCAATCAAGATTTTTTTTATTCCTTCTTACAAGCATTATTCTGTCTGGAATTCTCCCGTTTTCTGTAGGGGCGGAACAATTAAAAAAAATCAGTATTTCGAATGATGGAAACGAAACCGTAGTTTATCTTCTTCTTGACAAAATCCCCAGGTATTCTACTCATCAAATTAAATCCCTTAATAACAAATCGGCCCGTTGCTATATCGATCTTTTTAGCAGTTTTCCAACACACGAAATCCCTAATAGGATAGATCTCAACAATGAGCAGATTAGCAGAGTCAGAACTGGTCGCCATGGTACCATGTTACGCGTTGTCCTTGACTTAACCCCTCAAACTAGCTGTTCCATTCTTGTGGATAAATCTAATTCACTTGTTTCAATGCGTGCTCAAAACTATCAACCAGAAAGCTTAGAAAAAGATAAAACTTATTTTACAGATAATCCCTTATCCCGCAAGCTGCCCCAAAATATATGGCAGAAGCCCAACTCCTTGCCAACAAACCCAAGCTTAAAATCTGAGACACCATCGGACATTTCAGAAAGCGACATTGAGCTTGATATACAATCTTTATTTGAAGATACATCTGAAAGCAAATTCAGCTTTTTTGGCTGGGTAAAAGGTTATTCAGCCACAGATACAAAAAAAGATGATTATGAAGACCATTCCCTACACCGCGCAAGAACAAGACTCGGGGGATCCTGGGAGAATAATTTTGATAATAGTGAATTCAAAATACAACTGTCAGCGGATATTGAACATATATTTTATGATAACAATGAAGCTGACGAAGACACCGATATTGATCTTTATGAGGCTTATGCTCAATGGAATTTCCCCAAAACGGATCTCACCTTGGGAAAACAAAGAGTCAGATGGGGCAAGGGAGATCAACTGTCCCCACTTGACAATATTAATCCAGAGGATACACGTCAGTTCATAGCTGTACCGTTAGAGGAAAGCAAATTATCATCATGGCTGATTCGCTCACGTTATTTTTTCAACGACATCACAGTTGAAGGAATAATTGATCCTTGGTTTGAAAAATCAAAAATTGATTATTTTGATTCGGATTGGTCACTCTATCGTAATCTAAGACAAGCGATCATGGAAAACAGTGCAGTTCCTCTGCCTCTTCAGTTATATGCCAAAAATATGCATGTGCACGAAGAAACACCTGAAAAATCACTGGAAAATGTATCAGGAGCCTTAAGAATAGCATGGCAGACGGACACTAGCGACTTTGCTTTCAGCGGGCGTTATGGCTGGGAGACAACTCCAACAATTACAAGTTTTCCGGTAAAAAATATTAACTACCAAGGAAAAAGTGATACTGAAATTCTGGAACAGATAAACAGTCTTGCCTTCACAAACGAAAGTATAGAGAGCAAATTCAAAAGACAAACAACAATAGGTTTTGAATGGGAAACTGTTTTAGACCAAATTGGCTTCAGAGGCGAAGTTGCCTTTATAGATAAGGTTTCATTTCTTAACAACGAACTAACTTCGACACGAAAAAGCGTGTCGCAATTAGTCGCAGGAATTGATTACACAACTTCAAATGAGTGGTACCTAAATATACAAACATCATGGTACAAAATCTATGGTTTCAACAGTAGCTTGCTATACGTTAATAAAGATAACCTCTCCCTCCTCGGAGAGGTAAGTAGACCGTTCTGGCGAGGTAATTTCGAATTTTCTACTAAATTTAACTACACCATTACAGATAAGAGCAGCTATCTTCAACCCGCTCTGCGGGTAAAATATTTTACCAATACAGTTATAGAAGCAGGGGCGATGATATTTAGTGGCGATACCGACACTATGCTGGGCTCATACGACCAAGCAGATCAGATATACTGTCAGGTTAAGTATTCTTTTTAGCATTAACCTGGGGATTGTAAATGATCAAAAACCTAGTTAATAAGAATCTATCTCTTGTCTACAAAAAACCAGCCTTATACGTAGCAGCGCTTGTTTTTTCTCTCGTCTTTTTCGGATATCATTATGCAACATTAACAACAGAAACTTCTCTTGAATCACTTCTTTTTGAAAAAGATCCGGATCTCGTATTTTACGAACAATTCAAAGATCAGTTTGGTGAAAATGTCTCCTTAGTAGTTGGGTTTTCGGCTCCAGATATCTTTGCACAGAATGTTCTAGAATTTATATCAGAACAAACTTCAGCACTTGAAAAACTGAAGACAGTAGACAAAGTCATTAGTCTAAGTAATGTTGAGCACATACAGGGCTCAGATAAAGACTTCATTGTTGAGCAATTACTTGAAAATTTTCCAGAAGACTGGGAGGACCTTGAAAGAATAAGGAAAAACGCATTAGGGAGCAGTCTAATCCAAGGGGCTTTAGTTAGTGCTGATAGCCAAGCTACTCTATTTTTGATTTTCCCCCAAGAAAATCTAGATTCTCAGGCTGGCGATGCAAAATTTGTAGCACAGGTAAAAGAGACCTTCTCTCAAACCAGGGAAAAGTGGCCGGAATTCAAATTTCATTATTCTGGGAGCATTCAAACGCGCCTGAGCCTAACTCAGGCTACCAACAAGGATATGCTCATCTTTATGCCCCTAACTTATCTGTTGTTAATAATTTTCATGTGCTTTATCCTCCGCAGTTTTTGGCTGGTCTCTTTAGCTATTATTAACGTCAGTTTTTGTCTCATATCAACCCTAGCCTGTCTAAAGCTGATTGGCGGAACTATGGGTCCTATGACCTCAATTCTTCCTCCATTAATAATGGCATTAGCAGTTTCAGACACCATCCATATTTTCACCGATTTTTTAAAGCAGGACAGATCTAATCCATATCTGTTAAAGGTGGAAAAGACGCTTCACAATTTAGCAGTCCCCTGTTTTCTGACCAGCCTAACTACTGCCATCGGCTTCTTATCTCTTGCAATTAGCGACATTCCGCCAATCCGCCATTTTGGGCTTGCCTCAGCGGCAGGAATGATGATCGAATTTTACTTGTCAATGACAATAATCCCCCTAGGACTATATTTTCTTCGCAACAAACCTTCAATAACAAACAGAAGGACAGCTCCTACACGGATGATGCATGAAAAGTTAGAAAGATTGGCTGATTTACTTCCTAAGTACTGCCGACCTCTTCTTACTGGCAGCCTCATGCTGATTTTGTTTTCTTTTATAGCTGCATCAAACTTGGAAATAGAAACCAATCTCCTTGAATATTTTAAGAAAAACAGTGTCACCTATCAAGATGCCCGTTTTGTTGACGAGCAACTTGGCGGTACCGAATCCCTTGAGGTATCGATCCGGACAAAAAATCCAGACCACTTATTAGATATAAAAACCTTAAAAATTATCGAAAAGATTGAAATTTTTCTTAAAAAACAGGATATCGTCAGCCACGTATCCTCAATTAACGACTTTTACCGCGAAATGAACAAGGCCTTTCATAACAACGATCCTGACTGGCATAGATTACCGGACAGTCGCGCCTTAGCCGCACAATACCTGTTACTTTATGATGGTAAAGATATCGAAAACGTCCTCGATCCTCCTCACCAATGGACACATGTTTCTGCACGAATCAATGTTCACAGTTCAAAAAAAATCACGCAACTGATCAAACAACTGAGAAATTACATTAGGAATGAAATCAATTCGGATGATATAAAGATACGCTTAACCGGGCAGGCTCTGATTGCTAACAAGTTAATTGACTATATTATCAAGAGCCAGATTGAAAGTCTGGTGATGGCTGTCGTCCTGATCTTTATTGTCATGTTCAGGATTTTCAAATCGATCAGATTAGGCCTGATATCCATAATCCCAAACAGCCTACCCATTTTATTTAATTTTGCCGTTATGGGTGCAAGTGGAATTCCACTTAACAGCGCAACCGCTATCATAGCTGCAATTGCTATAGGTATTGCAGTAGACGACACAATTCACTTTATTCACGCTTACCAGGTTGAAAAAAACAACAATCAACCAACAGAGTTATCCATCAAAAACGCGATAACAAAGAAAGGATCTCCAATTATCTCGACATCACTAATTCTCACAGGCGGATTCTGTGTTTTATTGGTAAGTCAATTCAACCCAACTATTCAATTTGGCCTATTAACTTCCCTGATCATGATATTTGCACTAATAAGTGACCTTATAATCCTTCCAGTGATACTACTAAAATTAGATAACGTGAAAAAGTCCTAGGCATATTCATATAGCTCAGTCCATCAATTCTTCTTCTGCATTTTCAAGAATTTCAGCAAGCCGATTAAAAAATCTGGCCGCGGGAGCACCTGCCATGATTCGTCGATCAAAGATAATCGACAGAGGTGTAGTTTTCCTGACCTCAACTTTTCCATCTATAGCAATAGGCCTCTCCTTAACCCATCCGAACATCACAGTTAACGGCCAGATCATATCTGCGACAACAAAATCAACACCATACTTAGCAGGAGAATTAACAAAACAGGCCCCTCCCCGATGCTTGACCCATTGTACAGGTAAAAACTGAGGGCTACGCAAAATCCACATACTCAAAAAAACCGGAACCCGCGAAAGAAGGGTAAAAAACAACTTCCAGCGAGAACTATCAGCCATGTCAGCCTTAGATAACGATTGCAATTCATTGGTTATTATATTCAAAGACTTAGAATCAACATCCCTGATAGTATCAGCCAAAACAACTGCCTCAGCCTGAGGGACATTTTTTTCCATGGCAATAGTAATATCCATATTATTGAACTGAATCATACGACGAAAGAAAAAAGGCCCCAAAATAGCACGATTTGCGTAAGGAAATTCCGCGAGAGAAATAGAAACAGCCTTAATTATCAGAGCTGTATATGAAGGTTTTACACCATGAGTTTCAAGTAACTTTTGACGAACACAATCCATTGCGGTTGCATCTATCTCACGAAATAAACTTGCTTTATTAGCAGGGTTCATTTCTCTATTTAGAGTCCAAAATGACCTGGAAATTCGGTTTACCGGCTTTGACTCAATGTTCATCGTAATACCCTAAAATAAGTGACTGATACCCTCTATGATCAACAAAGGATAAATAGTAAGTTTTGTGCAATAGACAAGATCATTAACGCTAACTATTTTTTATAAGTATCTACGCACCATAATTTTGCCATACTTCGATAAAAACAGGAAACCTGTAGAGACAAAATACTAGTTAAACATTATCAGAAAATAACAGTCCAGCATCATAAAAAGTATCTTTAAACCAGAAATGATTGGATTTGAATTTATCAGGTGAGACAAAAAAAGCCTTACGCGAATGCGTAAGGCTTTTTTAAATTTTACAATTAGACCTAACTCTTATTTTTTACGACGGACACCAAGCCCTAAACCGGCAAGACCTAGACCAAGCAGAACGATAGTGGAAGGCTCAGGCACAGCTGAAAAATTTGTTGAGCCATCAAATTTCAAATACTGAGGGTTTGCATAAGAATAATCGCTAACAACCAGATCATTCCACATGACAGTTGGTTCGTAATCAGAAGGCTGATTTAAGGTTCCGGTAGTGACAGTAACAGCTAAAATACTACCAACTTCCAGATCTATATAATCAGAAAGAAAACTATCAACTTCAAATGAAACACTGAATGAGCCAGTACCTAATGTATAACCAGTTGATGGATCGGAGTAAAAAGAACTAGAAAGAGACAGAAGGTGTAATTGAGCAATAGCGATTCCATCGTCATAATTAGTACTCAGATCACCATCAGCAGCATTTGCATATGTAGACGTTCCATAATCCAAATACAAAGTAGCTGTTGAGTTTACGTCTTCGCCATTATCTGCTGCAGAGTAAGCAACGATATCAGCGATACCATCAGAGTTAAGATCAACTTGTGACGACACAGTTTCGATAAGAGACGCAACTAATGTTAGTTGGAAGTTATCAGAAAAGGTCACATCCGCACCATTTAAAGTATATGAGACAACGGCAGCCTGTAAAGTAAGTGAAGTGTCGTATGAGGTACCAGTCAAGTCAGTAGGATCATACCCAAGAACAAGAGCAGTATCTGTCTGATATACAAAATGATCAACAGCGGTATAACTGCCGGTCCCTGTAGGATCCAGCCCAATTGAAGTAGCAAAGGACATACTCGTCATTGCCAAAAAAACGACTGTAGCCAGTAATAATTTTTTCATCTTATTTCCTTTCCGCGATGCTAGGTTTAGGTAATGTTTCATCGGTAAAATATTCTTAGTTTTTGTAATAGCAAAAGACATGCCAATAAAATTCTCTATTATTTTCAACACCTTACGAGAGAGATTTTAAATATTCATTGTAATGTAAATTCTACCGACATATCCAAATGCATCAAAATACCGCTTCATACAAAAATGCCTCATAAAGCGTTAAAAAAGTGACCACAGATAGCCCTGTGGCCATCTGCAACGATAAAACCACCTAGCAGAATTGACTCTTTTATTTTACCAGAACCTATCACGTATTAAGCAATAGCCCTTCCCTACCTACAACATTAAAAGAATCTGCCTTGAGCCCACAAAGGGCCTACACTTTTCACAGGAACATTAATATATAAACCATAAAAGTCTTTCAATATTATATTGCTAAAAAACACCTAAAAATTCTTCCTTTTCAATATAAACAAAGATAGCTATTTTACTGATCTATTGGGGTTATTTATGAATGCATTAAAAACCCAACTACAGTATCCATAAATAACAAACTCTATTAATACTTCTGGGTAAAAAATTGATTAAATATATATTAATAGTAAAATCCACGGTGGTAATTATAAAGAATGAGTATATTATAAAAATATGAGAATACTTTGTACTCCCTATACATATGCCCTATCGCACATCAGTCGGCCTCTTCTTGTTGCACAGGAGCTAAAATCCCGTGGTCATGAAGTGATTTTTGCTGGTGATAGTCCCTATGATTCGTTCATAAAGGATGCCGGGTTCGAGGTCTTGAAGACCTACCAAATTCCACCGGAGATTCTCTTCGAAAGGATTCGTCGAAATAGTTTACAGTTTGTCAAAAAGCGTGAAATGATCTCAATGATTGAAGCAGACAGGAGCCTTATAAAATTATTCCAACCCGATATTATCTTAAGTGACGGCCGCTTTAGTGCACCCTTTTCGACAGCAATAGATAACATTTTTCATACAGCCATTGTAAACGTTTCATCAACTGAATACAGGGCCCTACCCTACGTCCCTTTTCTTGACAGACTACCGTCTTCCATAACAGGCAACTCCCTCATTAACAACAAACTGAACAAACTCAACCTTTTTCTCGAAATGGCTATATTTAACGCTACCAATCCAACTTTCCGTCAGCTCACTAAAAATTACTCACTATCGAAGCATATAACGGCCACTAACTGCCTGACTGGTAATGATCTAACTTTACTTGCGGATGTCCCCGAGTATTTTCCGACGACCAAATTACCAGAAGATTATCATTACATAGGCCCTCTAACCTGGAAAAGTAACCTACCCCAACCTGACTGGTGGCCTCCGACTAAAAAATCGAAACTCATTTATTTTACGATGGGAACAACTTGGCTTGGGGAATCATTAAACTCATTATTAACAAAAATGGACAAACAACAATTGACTGTAATTGTTACAACAGGTGGTCAAAATAAAAAAATTGGAAAGGGAAACTTAAAGACAATACCTGGCAAGATCTATCTTGAAGATTTTATTGATGGAGATCTTGCTATTTCTGCAAGCGACTGTGTTGTCTGCCATGGAGGAAACGGCACAATATACCAAGCCTTACAACAAGGGAAACCAATCATAGGGATCCCAACTATCCCAGATCAAGCCTTTAATATGCGAAGAGTTGAAAGCTTGGGTATTGGACGTATGCTTTCCGCACATGATTTAAAAAACAATCCTGAAAAACTATTTACCTTAATAACCGAAGTCACCACATGCCCGGATTACAAAAATAAAGCAGAAATGTTTCAAAGCCTGATTAAAAAACTGACTCCTGCTAAGCATTCAGCGGATTTGATTGAAAATTTACTTTTTTTTAGAAACGAAGAAGGCAAGACGGGGCAAAATCATGAATAAAAAAATAGAAATTATTCTAAAGAAAGCAATTTTGGCGCCTTCTGGTGATAACTGTCAACCATGGTTTTTTGACGTTGATGGTATGACTATAAAGCTATTCAACGACCCCCTAAAAGATCGATCACTTTATAATCTAAAGCAACGAGCCTCATTGATTTCCCACGGAGCCATACTTGAAAACATAGTACAATCCGCTCCTGAAGTAGGTTTAAACGCTGATATCAGGTTATTTCCTGATGAAGCCAACCAAAACCATATCGCAACTATTAAATTTTCCAATGGAGAGACAATACACAGCGATCTGAGCCTAGCGATTCCTAAACGTCATACTAATAGGGAAAAATTTATTCCTTTTCAACTTTCTGCCCAACAGTTAAACATCTGGAGCAAATTAACAAATATTGATGAAGGTAAGATCTGGATAACCTCCGAACAAGATCAAATTAGAGAAATAAGTAGCTTGTTGTCACTCAATGACAGACTAGTAATGGAAGTTGCCCCTTTACACAAATTCTTATTTAATCAGATTCGATGGAATGAAAACGAGGTAACTAAAACAGGAGATGGGCTGGACATAAAAACATTAGGCCTTAATCTAATAGATCAATCATCTTTCAAGGTGCTTAAACATTTTGGAATTACATCGGTACTAAATAAACTTGGCCTCAAAAAAATTATTGAGTTAAAAGCAAAAGCTTTAATCTCTACAGCTTCTGCAATCGCCATAATTTCTATTCCAGGTACAAGCGGCGAAGATTACGTGCGTGGAGGAATGCTCTGGCAGCGTCTTTTACTCCAGCTAGCTAGCGATGAGCTAACGGCACAACCGATTGCAGGATTAGCTTGTCTCATGCAATCAGCCCAAGAAAATTTAGCGAATGAAAATTTCACCAAAAATCAACTTAACCAATTGCTCAACATCAGAAAAGAGCTATTTGAAATTTGCAACTTAGAGGAGAATAGCAATATCTTAACTATTTTTAGAATTGGCAAGGGACCAAAGGTCGCTCGCGCTATTCGCAGGCCCTTGAATAGCTTCATAAAACCTTAAAAAAGGAGAGCCGAATTCACACCCAGCCCTCCCCTATTATGGTTCGTTATCTTAAACTTAATATTTGCGCCGCCGCAGATAAAAACCGACTCCGAAGATACCACCACCTAGAAGGATCAGAGTAGAAGGCTCAGGCACAACAGTAAAGTTTTGAGAAGAAGAACGGATGAAGATCTGTTCGTAACCATTGTTCAGATACTCAAAATTAATCTGAAGCGACATCGTGTCATAGAGACTATCTTCAGTCCACAAGCTTAAAAAGTCATTTAACTCTGGTGACATGAGTACATAAGCGGCCTGATTTGCACCCAGATTTTGAGCAATTGTACGAACAGTAGAAGTATATTCGACCCAATCACTAAGATTATATGGATCTAATGGGTTATATGAGTAATAAATTCCATCAACCTTAAAGAGAATCTGACCATAGAATGCAGACAAAGGATCGTCAGCTACGTATAAATCCCCACCAGCTAGAACATAATCACTTCCTGATTGCAATACACCCTCAGGATCGGTGAGATCTACAGTAGGTGTCCAAGCACCAGGAGAAGTATAGTCAGATGGTGTTATTGTTGGGTCGTAGCCCCCCCTTTCTGGATCATTAGTAAAATCATAATAAATTGTGGGAGCAACTCCTTCACTATCCACCAGCGTTAGCTGAGCCCATGCCAACAGATTCTGGGTTGTCGAGTCGTCAGAATTAATTTGATTATTATTAAAGAAAAAGAGCAAATCTCCACCATTTAAAAACGTGGTCAAGGACGATAGAGAAATATCCCATGTCGCGGCCTGATCATCAAAATCACTACTAATATCATCAGCGTCCGTATCACTTTTTATTAATGTTGCAGGATCAAACTCTGTTACCGTAGACCAAGAAGACTGTCCGGTCGAGTTAGGCGTTGAATAAGCATTGTCAGAATCCGTTAGATTGTAATTAACATCTTTTCCTGTCGCCCCCGTAGCAACCACAATATCGTCTTTAATTTGGCCTGGCCCTGTAGCAACGTAAAAAGGATTGCCAGGACCAACCCCTCCCCCATACAAAAGATCGTACTGATAAGCCAGATATGGAAGAGAATAAGAGTAGAAGTCTCCATACAGAACTGCACTACCAACGGGATCTGGAAGAGTGAATGAATACCCATAACTAGATATCATAAACATAAAGCACAAAGAGAGAATTAATTTTTTAATCATATTTCATCCTCCTTTAGTAGGATAGCGCCCTCCAGATAAATACCTATACTATGAACTATGAATGTTAGCAATAAAAGTGCCACATATAATATTGCATATATCTACATAGTGTTACATTCCACAGATGAGAAAACCTATTAAACATTCGAACATTACATGGTCAGGTGTAAAGTTAATCGACAGAAAACCGTTAAACCATCATAAAAATTATGTAGCAGACGTCACCAGACCGTTCAACAATAGAGAGCAAACAGACAGAGCGAATCAGCATACGAACAGACAATCTTCCTTTTAGAGTGAAGGCCGAATAAACGGTGAACATAGATCTTTAGAATTGAAAAAAAGACAGATTAAATCTGACGATATGGCGTGATTTAAAACAACCAGCCTCAATCGTATTTAAGGCTGAATGATGAGGTTCACTTTGAATTAATTCGGGATTTTTAAAGGTTAAAGCCTTGATAATTTCAAAGGAAGGTAATCCATCACACTCTGATATCCGAGCCTAAATAGTTGCTCTTTAACCGCTTTAGAAAGAGAAAATTCAACGGGAGAAAGATGGCCGGAGTCAATAATAATTGTAGAGTTCCACCAGCTATCATGAATGTATTCTTGGGACATAGCAATCATAAAGGTTCTGATAATCATAGACACAAACCTAGGCAGCGATGGGCGCTTAGATGAATTGTATCGCTGAAATCCTGTAGAACGAATTCTAAATAAACAGACAGGCTCACCCTGTCCACTCCAATCTCTGCGTAATGCCCCTTCGCCAAGAATGCTGCCATCAACTAGAACCTTATCTTCTTTGAGGCAATAAGAAAAAACTAGCGGAATCCCCATTGAATAGCGAACAGCATCAACTAATCGAGCATCTGGGGTTTGATACTTATTAAAGATTACGGGTTGCGACGAGTTAACATCGGTAGCAACAATATGTAATTCATAAATAATCTCCGAAAATGTAATATCCCCGATCTGTTCCTCTAGCCACGTCGTGAACCTACGTCCCGATGAAAGACCTCCGTATAAAAAAAATTGAAAAGGGGAAAAACCACGAAATTGTCGGAAATCTACATTTAGAGCTAAGTGTTTCACCTCATCTAAGGGCTTCCCACTTGCATAAAGAGCAGCGATAATAGCCCCACCAGAAACTCCCACTATGTGGCTAAAATTAATGCCGAGGTCATTTAAAGCCTGGAGAACACCAATATGGGCAGACAACCTGGTACCGCCACCAGCTAAAATAGGAACGATCGAGGTAGGAAACTGAGACGTCATAGAGCCACCTCCTGCTAGTAAATATCTTAAATTATAGCAGGACTCGGAAGGCTTCGCTTAAATAGAAAAGTCAGCCGATTTGCCTTTTTCTTAATTCTTCTTCGAACCACCCCATATTCTCATCCATACTTGCCATGTACGGCATACGTAAGCCGTGATGATCTTGCTCTGGCCCTATTGCGTGCAAAACCAAACCCCATTTTTCAAGTAAGGAATGTAATCCTTTTGACATGATGGCAAAAAGATGTGTAAGCCCTAAATTTAAACTTTCTTCGTAAATAGAATGATATAACCCTGACACTAAAGTTACCTCAAACCGCTTACGCCAGTCCCGCTTCTCTTTTTGGCCCATAAAATCGATGACGTTGCTGCCCTCAAATATTGCGCGATCAACCATGCGACGGCGATATTCTTTACTTATAGCCAAACGAGAAATTTCACCAACCTTTGTAGGATCGACCCCCAAAGCAACTTCAGAATCCAGGTTAAAATAATTAAAAATAGGTAAACCTAAATGGGAAGGATGTATAATCCGGGCAGTGCCAACAATATCTGAAGAGGACTTCTCCAATGCACAAAAATGTGTCGAATGAGCATCATATTCATCGTTTTCTTTACGATGGATGTAGTCACAAGGATCCTCGTAACCACATTCAAGGCAGTAGACTCTAAAACGAAGACGATAGATCTCTTCCATTACAGAGTCACTATGAGCAACTTTATGAAAGGAAAAATAATCCATATTAATTTATCTCCAAGGCGGGAACTTTTTCATTTATTTATTTTATAGTTAACAAACTTGAGAACTCTACCACACTATAAAATCAATAAGAACCATCTTTTATATTAGGATTTGCTTAGCTGTATACAAGCAATAGATTAGCGGCAGGACAAAAGAACGGCTCTCCCTCAAAGAAAGGGGCAATTAAATAATCCGGCATAAAAAAAGGCATACCAAAGAATTTTGATATGCCCCATAAATTGATCAAATTTCCGACCAAAGAAAGAAGATCAATTTATGGATAGATTATTGACTGGACTGGCTGATTTTTCAATTAAAAAGGTGCTTAGCTTGCGACCGACCAAGCTTGAGGTGACGTACAATAAGGCCACGTCATGTCCGAGGTGTGGAGCAGATGGAAAGCGCATCAAAGATAGCTTTTGGCGAGAGATTAGAAGCATTCCGCAACAAGGAGCTCCCGTTACTCTTCTTGTCTATTGTCATAAATATCATTGCCAACACTGTGGGCGTTACTTCAATACGCGCATGAATGGCATTACAAAATGGAGCCGATCGACTGAGCCGTTGAAGAACAATGTCTTTTATCGTTGTCGTAAGGGTTATTCTAATAAGGATGCGGCAACGGAAAGCGGCGTCAGCGTCGCAACGATTGAAAGGTACTATCATCAGCGTGTCATGCATAAGATCAACCACCAGAAGAACCGTCAATGTCCAAAGATTATCGGTATTGATGAACATCGATTTAGTAAAAAGGTTGGTTTTGTGACGACCTTTTGCAATCTTGAAAAGCACAGTGTGTTTGATATCGTCCCTGGCCGTAGCGAACAGGAATTACACGAATTTTTGAAATCACTTAAGGGGCGAAAGCATGTTGAAATGGTCTGTATGGATATGCATGCACCTTATCGGTCCATGGTGAAAAAGTGGTTCCCAAACGCAAAAATCGTAACCGATCGATTCCACGTTATCAAGCTGATCAATCAGCACTTTGCTAAAACGTGCAAGCTGATCGATGAAGAAAATCTCGCCTGGGGTCGAGGTGGTCTTATCAGGGCGATGTGCACGAAGAGAGAGTCGTTGTCTGAGACAAAACAACAAAAGCTTTTTCAGTACTTCGAGCAACAACCTGTGATTAAAAATCTGTGGTTGTTCTGGCAGGATCTAGCGGAGCTGTGTCGCAATAAAGGGAAAGATCCAAGTGCCTGTAGATCCCTTGTTCGGGATTTATTAAACAAGATCGACATATTAAAGAGCAGTCCTTTTCAACCAATGCAAACATTGGGAAAAACATTGACCAGTTGGTTAGAGCCTATAGCATGTATGTTTCGGTATTATCGGAGCAATGGAATTGTGGAAGGTTTTCACCGCAAGATGAAGTTGATTCAACGGCGAGCATATGGCTTTAGAAATTTTGAAAATTACAGGTTGCGTGTAAAGGTATTGTGCGGGTAAAAAATATCAAAAATTTGATCAGATTTATGACGGGATATAATGTTTTGCCCCTTTGTTTGGTGTAGACCCGTTGAAATGGTCTGTATGGATATGCATGCACCTTATCGGTCCATGGTGAAAAAGTGGTTCCCAAACGCAAAAATCGTAACCGATCGATTCCACGTTATCAAGCTGATCAATCAGCACTTTGCTAAAACGTGCAAGCTGATCGATGAAGAAAATCTCGCCTGGGGTCGAGGTGGTCTTATCAGGGCGATGTGCACGAAGAGAGAGTCGTTGTCTGAGACAAAACAACAAAAGCTTTTTCAGTACTTCGAGCAACAACCTGTGATTAAAAATCTGTGGTTGTTCTGGCAGGATCTAGCGGAGCTGTGTCGCAATAAAGGGAAAGATCCAAGTACCTGTAGATCCCTTGTTCGGGATTTATTAAACAAGATCGACATATTAAAGAGCAGTCCTTTTCAACCAATGCAAACATTGGGAAAAACATTGACCAGTTGGTTAGAGCCTATAGCATGTATGTTTCGGTATTATCGGAGCAATGGAATTGTGGAAGGTTTTCACCGCAAGATGAAGTTGATTCAACGGCGAGCATATGGCTTTAGAAATTTTGAAAATTACAGGTTGCGTGTAAAGGTATTGTGCGGGTAAAAAATATCAAAAATTTGATCAGATTTATGACGGGATATAATGTTTTGCCCCTTTGTTTGGTGTAGACCCCCCTTTGTTTGGTGTAGACCCGATATAATGTTTTGCCCCTTTGTTTGGTGTAGACCCGAAAGTGGTCAATCAGGTCAGAAGGGATACGGGTGCGGAAGTAGTACGTGCCATTGCGTTGAACGAGATGAAAAAACAAAACCCAACCTCCATGCTGTGTACCAAATTGTGGTACAGTCTTGAAGATTGGGCTCTAAATATCTGAATTCTCAGTATATTTTATTCTTGGTGCCGAAGGGGAGACTCGAACTCCCACGCGCCTACGCGCACTAGACCCTGAACCTAGCGTGTCTACCAATTCCACCACTTCGGCTTGAAGCGAGGACGTTTATAGCAAAAGGGTTTTTCCTTTGCAACAAAAAATATCACTTTCTCAAAAAAACCCTCAATCAATCCGTAAAGGCGCTACCAGTCTGACGTTGTAGGCACGAACAAATACCTGACCAGGAGGAGCCCCCTTCTTTTTATCGACATTTTTTATATCTGTTTCTATGACCTCAACACTCACGTCTGTATTAGCCTTGGAATATCCCGCGGCGATTCTGGCAGCGAAAAGAAGGTCTTCTTCCCTTGGTACACTACCGGCAGTTTTCAAAACGACATGAGAACCAGGGATTTTATGCGCATGAAACCAGAAATCACCAGTTTTTCCATAGCGAGTGGTAATTTCATCGTTTTGACGATTATCGCGTCCCCAGATAACTTTTAAACCCGACGGCGAGAACGCTTCCCTTGGCCCAGACTTTACTGTAGTGCGTTTGGCATTTAAGCCACCAGCATCCTTAAGAAGACCACAACCTCTTAATTCTTCAGCGATATTTTCAAGATCAGACCTTTGAATATTGTCCTGAAGCTGATACTCGAGCTCCTCAAGCCATTTCAATTCTGTTTCTGACTCATCCAACCGTCGTACATGATGGTCTACTCCACGTTTATACTTTTTATATATTTTAAAGTAGCGTTCAGCATTCTCTGGACCATCAAGAACAGGATCTAATGAGACAGATATTTCATCTGGTGGATCGTTGTAGTAATTCAACAAAACGACAGATGCCATGCCCCTTCTAAGCTGATGGAAGTTTGCGAGCAATAACTCGCCCTTGACTTTATAATTCTCTGCCTTTTCCTGAGCGGCTAAATCAGCCTCAATGCGTGATACTCGCTTTGCTACCTTTTTTTTATATCGTTTTACCAATTTAATTAACAGCTGATGCAAATCCTGCCGCTGTTCACTTTTGTTGTCTGCGATTTTTTCAGCATAATCATTATAAGGAAAATCACCTTCTATGAGGACATCTGCAATGTTTTCAAGAGAACCTACCTTAAAGGAACTCTCAGGAGAACAGTATAGAACTCCAGCTCGAACCTCTCTCTTTGCGCCATTACCAGTAACACGATTCAATGAGTCGATAATAGATAAGCTATCGTCTGTCAGAATTAAATTGGGGTGCTTACCGGTCAGCTCTGCTATTAGATAAATAACACCACGATCATTCTTACATTTTAGCGTCACGATTCGATCATCTTCTTTTAAAGATATGCGCTCTATATGATTTATACGAGCACGCAACAATTGGCAAAAACGGGGTGGCCTTGACGGATTCACAAACTCACGATTCGTTAAGTGAATTCGACTTTGTTCTGGCTCAACAGCCAACAGAAGGCGATAATTTGCTCTTCCGTTCCATAATTTAATAACGATATTATTTGCGTCCGGCTGATAAATTTTAGAAATTTTAGCCGGCAATAATTTTTCACTAATTTCAGTTACAACATGTTTTAAAAGTGCATATTCCATTTAACGTATGGCTCACTTGCTATTTATTTTAATGTTAAACAAAAAAAATCTAATTATAAAAGTATTTTGATTATCCGAACGCATCCTGCTACTGCTGTCAAATAGATTTTTAATATTATAGACTTTTCCATGGCAACTGATAAAATTCTGCAAGCTTACTGCCACTATTCAGGAGGATTTAAAATGCAAAAAGAATGGAAGATTGAAACACAAGCCGTGCAGGGAAATTATCGCCCCGAAGCCGCGGGACCTCGAACTGCACCAATCCACCAAAGTACAACATTTAAATACGATAGCGCAGAACACATGGCTCAACTATTTGACCTGGATTGCGCCGATCCCATGTATACCCGCTTGGGCAACCCCACAAGCAGCGTTTTTGAGGAAAAAATGGCGCTTCTTGAAGATGGAGTTGCTGCATTAGCAACGTCATCAGGGCAAGCAGCATCAACCCTGGCAATTCTGAATATTTGCCGTAGTGGCCAACACATCGTTGCAGCTAGCACCTTATATGGCGGCACATTTTCCCTCTTTGCCAATACTTTTCCCAAACTTGGCATAGAAGTCTCTTTTATTGACCCCAATGCTTCGTTAGAGGAAATGAAAGCGGCCTTTAAACCGTCCACGAGATGCGTATTTGCCGAGACCATTGGCAACCCAGGACTAAACATTCTGGACTTTAAAAAATTCAAGCAACTTACCAGCGATATGGAGGTTCCACTTATTATAGACAACACACTAGCCTCACCTTACTTGTGTCGTCCTATTGAGCATGGTGCCGATATTGTCATTCATTCTGCCACCAAATATATCGACGGCCATGGGACCTGTGTCGGCGGTGTCATTATTGATAGCGGCAAATTTGCCTGGCCTGAAGAGAAATATCCTGAATTATGTTCCCCCGATACCTCATATCATGGGCTGAAATACGTCGAGAAATTCGGACCTTTAGCATATATAGTTAAAGCACGGGCTCAATACATGCGCGACCTTGGCGTAACCCCGGCTCCGCAAAATACCTGGCTCATGAATCACGGCCTGATCACATTGCACCTGCGTATGGAACGCCACAGCAGCAATGCCCTGGCCCTGGCAAAATTCCTGGAAAATCATCCCCAGGTTTCCTGGGTCAACTATCCAGGCCTTGAAAGCCACCCTAGCTATAGTCTTGCCCAAAAGTATCTACCCTTAGGCTCAAGCGGCGTTTTAACCTTCGGCATTAAAGGTGGGCGTGAAGCTGGCATGAAATTCATGGAAGCCTGCAACCTTATTGCTATGGTTGTCCATGTCGGCGATGCTCGCTCTTGCGTACTTCACCCTGCCAGCACAACACACCGCCAATTAAGTGAAGAACAACAGATTGCTTCGGGTGTCAGCCCAGACTTGATTCGCCTTTCTGTCGGGATAGAAAGTATAGATGATTTAATTGCTGACGTAGATCAGGCTTTGAAGGCTAGTTGTTAATTTTATTTTGCCACAGATTTACACAGATGGACTCAGATAGAACCTGATAGTTCTGGACAAGAAATAAATTCATGAAATTAATTTTTAATTAATTTAATCTCCACGGAAGACGCGGAAAACACAGAAGAAAAACCCTAGATTTTAATGATTATTTTCCGTGCAATCTGTGTATTCCGTGGAGATTGTACGATTTCCTCAGATTTCACCCTATAAATCCTGTCAAAATGTATTCATCCTTATTCGTGTCTATCTGTGTCTATCTGTGTTTATCTGTGGCTAATTCAATCTTTTCCCCTTGCACAATCACACCCCAGTTGTTATAGATAACTATTCTTTACCAATCTAGTAAATAATAGCAACCTGTTATACACACAAGAAGGAGTAATTTATGCCAGATCAGAAACTTTATCACGATGACACCCTGGCATTACACGCCGGCCAGGTCCCTGACCCGACAACCAATTCTCGGGCCGTGCCTCTGTATCAAACCAGTTCATATACGTTTAATTCCGCTGAACATGCTGCAAATCTATTCGGCTTAAAGGAAATGGGTAACATCTATACCCGCTTAATGAATCCAACCACTGATGTTCTTGAAAAACGTTTAGCAGAACTCGACGGCGGAGTTGGCGCATTAGCCCTATCCTCTGGATCATCAGCCATTACTTTAGCAATCATGAATATTGCTCAAGCGGGAGATAATATTGTTTCCAGCAGTTCCCTTTACGGCGGAACATATAATCTGTTTCACCACACATTTAAACGCATGGGCATCAGTGTTAAATTTGTCGATGCAAACGATCCTGCTAACGTAGCAGCTGCCATTGATGACGACACCAAGGCTGTTTACCTAGAGACAATTGGTAACCCCAATAACAATATTGTTAACTTTAAAGCGATCGCTGATGTTGCCCACAGCAACAACATTCCATTAATCGTTGATAATACCGTAGCCACCCCAGTACTATTTAAACCTATTGAACATGGTGCTGATATCGTGTGCTACTCTTTGACTAAATTTATTGGTGGCCACGGTACCAGCATTGGTGGCGCTGTCGTTGACAGTGGAAATTTCGATTGGAGTAGCGGCAAATTCCCAGAATTCACAACACCCGATCCAAGCTATCATGGTTTAATCTACCATGAAGCTCTTGGCAACCTGGCATATATCCTTAAGATGCGCCTGACCCTACTACGTGATATAGGTCCATGCCTCTCACCTTTTAACGCCTGGCAATTCCTTCAAGGACTAGAGACCTTACACGTTCGCATGCCTCGTCACTGCGAGAACGCCCTCAAGCTAGCTCAACACCTTGAAAAACATGATCTCGTTGAATGGGTCAATTACCCTGGTCTTGAATGCCACCGTGATTATGACGTGGCTAAAAAATATTTACCAAAAGGACAAGGAGCCATATTGTGTTTTGAAGTAAAAGGTGGTCGCGAAGCAGGAATTAAGTTTATCGACAAAGTTAAGCTCGCCAGCCACCTGGCCAATATTGGTGATGCTAAGACATTAGTCATCCACCCTGCCTCGACCACCCACTCTCAATTAAGTGAAGAAGAGCAACGCTCTGCCGGGGTCTCGCCTGGTATGATTCGGGTTTCTGCCGGAATTGAGTACATTGATGACCTGATTGCTGATTTTGAGCAGGCACTGGCTGCTGACTGATATATTGAGACACAACAAAAGCAGGATCTGTAAAAATTGACAATAAGGGATCCTGCTTTTGTGCTAACAAGCAGAAAACTATACACCAGTTTCAGCCACTCTGAATCTGCCTTAGATAAACCGTAACCACCTGTTGTCATTTCACCCGGATATATACAATCCAATCAAAAACTGCTACTCTCCTGACCGTTTTGATAAAAACTAAATAGCACATATACAGCACTGCAGCCGAAAGCTAGTTTAATGACCATCACTCTCGAAAATGTATCAGCTCACTACAAAAAGAAACTCTGTCTTCAAAATATTAACCTATCTGTTGTGCCCGGTCAGACTTGGGCTATTTTAGGCTCTAATGGTAGCGGCAAATCTGCTCTTGGCCGCCTTTTATGCCGTGACCTAGCACCTACATCTGGCCGGGCAAACATTCCAGATCGCGGCTGCTTTGTGTCATTTGAATCGGTTAGTGAAGCGTTAGAACAAGAACGCTATAATGATGACTCCGACATCCTTGGTGGTGCTGATCAAGGAACGTTAACACGTGACTTTATTCTTGCTGGTCAAGAAACAAAAGAGCAGAACCTGGAAGAACTAGCAACCATACTAAGGTTTTCCCACATTCTTACCCGAGGGATTAAATATTTATCGACCGGTGAAATGAGAAAAGCATTAATTTGCCGAGCTCTTTTACAACAACCACCCCATCTTGTCTTGGATGACCCCTTCGATGGATTGGATGCAGATTCAAAGCTATCACTCCAGACAGTTATTAAAACGATTATTTCTGATGGGATAAGTATTATTTTACTGCTTAATCGTTTTAGCGAAATTCTGCCCGAAGTCACCTCACTTGCCTATATGCAAAATGGCGAAATTATTCTTTGCGACGCTAAAGATACTGCCCTTCAGTCACCGATCTTAAACAAAATTATTTCGTTTCAAGCCAATGTCTCATCCAAACTACCAGAGATGATTTATCCAAGAGAAAATTCAGAACAAGAAACGTCGCCAATTATTATGGAAGAGGTAAACGTTTCATACGTGGATAAGCCAATCCTCACAAACCTTAACTGGGAAGTTAAAAAAGGAGAACATTGGATTATTTCAGGACCAAATGGGTCCGGAAAAACGACCTTATTAAATTTAATATCAGGCGAAAATACACAGGCTTATGCCAATAAAGTTAAATTGTTTGGTCAGCAAAAAGGCAGTGGGGAAAGTGTTTGGGATATAAAAAAGCGTATCGGCATTATTTCGACTGCCTTTCAACGTAATTATCGCGTTTCTGGCACGACGTTAAGTGTCGTCGTGTCTGGCTTTTTTGACTCTGTTGGCGTCTATCGTAAAGTATCGAAAGCCGAAAAAAAAGTTGCACTCGAATGGCTCCAATTGATGCAGTTATCTGGTTTAAGCAATACACCTTACCAAAAACTTTCATTTGGAGAACAACGTCTTGTCCTTCTGGCTCGTGCTATGATCAAACATCCTGAAGTCCTCATACTTGATGAACCATGCCAGGGGCTTGATGATCTTAATCGTGAAATGGTTCTACGCGTCATCGACTTACTTGCCCAAAAAGGTAAAACGCAAATACTGTATGTCACTCATGCGACAGATGATCGCATTCAATGCATTAATAACATCCTTCAATTAGTGCCATCAGAACAGGGGGGTTTTACAGGAAAAGTTTCAAAATATTGACTTTTAACAGTGTAAATTTTTCCGACATCACTACATTACCATCAAAAAACGAAAGACTTTTCAGACACTTCCATATATGGGATCATTTTTTGCATTTACTAATTTTTAACATTAGATGAGAGGGGCTATCTACGCAAAGGAGCGCAGTGTGCTAATATCGGTTATCTATCCAGACGGGAAGCACGATATGGTTAAAGACTTCTTGCTTAACCGTCTTATTGATGAACAGAAAATTACCAAATTTAAACGCTGTGATGGATGGGTCGACATTAAAATAGGCCCACTACGTGGCAGTGGAAGGTCCCTTCGCTATGCGGGCCCCGAACGACGTATCAACATTATCGAAATGGAAGATCTATCTGGTCTTAATTAGTTCTACTAAAATCCGGCTTTGCCTCAAACTATCATTTACGTATTATATGCCCCATGGCAACTTATCCATACCTGTACCTACCAATAGTAACTGTGCAGGTTTAGCTGTTCCTCACATTTTCTTCGACTAAGATTTACTTTCTTCTGCACTAAACTTGTGCTATCTTTCCGCGGTATGTCGAATCAAATTCCTTTTCATATTGTTCTTATTGAACCTGAAATCCCACCAAATACCGGGAATATTGGCCGCTTATGTGCCGCAACCGGAACCCACCTACATTTGGTTGGAAAGCTCGGGTTTTCTCTTGATGATAAACACATGAAACGCGCTGGCCTTGATTATTGGCCGGAAGTCAAACTACACCTTTGGGAAAACTTAAAACAACTACAGGAAAACAATCCAGAGGGGCGTTTCTGGTATACATCTAAGAAAGCTTATAAAACTCACACCACAGCTGATTTTACCGCTGGTGATTTTCTTGTATTTGGCAAAGAAACCAAAGGGCTACCAGATGAGTTAATCAATGCGAATATCGATCACACACTGCGCATACCTATCTTCAGTGAGGCTGTCAGAAGTTTAAATCTTGCAAATTCAGCAGCAATTATTTTGTATGAAGGACTGCGGCAGACCGGACAGCTTGACCTTTAGCCACGGATTTACGCAGATAAACACTGATTCAGTTCAACATCTGATAGTCCAGGAAAGTCCTGAAATTAATAATAATTAAATCTTTAAAATTGCCAAGCGGCTACAACATTGAAAACAATGATTTAAGTATTTCCAAAAAATAATCAATTTTGTTTCGTGTTTTTAGTACCTTTTGTGGACAGAATTTTTTTTCATTTACCTGAGAAAATCAGTGTCCATCTGTGGCTAATAAAAAAGACCGGATCCATTAACAAGAACCGGTCTTTTTATTTCCATTACAGTCTGAAAGTTAAATCATCCCGATCAACTTACCACTCCGCTCAAGGAAAGCCCCCATACGCTCTTTATCGATTGCCTGATGGGACAACATAGCAAGATCATAAATCTGATCAATCAGCATATCTGCGGTTTCGCTATCGCCATCCTCTTTTAACTTCATAATCTTGGCTACAGCAGGACTAGCTGTATTAACCATCAAAGTATGCTCAGCAAACATATCGGGCATTTCTCCCCCGCCCTGTCCCATATTGCGCATCATTTCTTTGAAGCGGCGAGACTGTTCGTTCAGCAGAATCATACCGGGCACTGAATCATCTTTGAGAGCTTCGATGCGGATATGCAGACCCTTGATATCAAGATGGTCCTTAAATGCCTGTTCAACCTTCTCTTCTTTGGTTTTCCCATCATCGCCACTGACAATATCGCTTTTTGAATCATCAGACAGAAGGTTTTCAGTGATGTCAGAGTCAACGCGCTCGAATTTAACGTCAGCATTTTTACCTTCAAGAAACTGAATGAAATGATTATCGATCAATGCATCCAGGATTAAAGCTTCCATGCCTTGTGATTTGAACAGTTTCAGATAGGTCGCTTGAGTTCCTTCATCATTGGCATAATAAACTTTATTCTCATGCTTTTCTTTTGCACGTTCAAGGTATTCAGGTAGAGTCGTATACTTATCTTCAGCAGTGGTGCGATAAATAACCTTATCCTTAACCTTTTCGTAAAACTTATCCTCACGCATCATGCCGTATTTAACAAAGGTATGGATATCTTCCCAAATAGGCGCAAAAACTTCACGATCCTGCTTAGCAAGCTCAACAACCTTTGAAGCAACCCGCCCACTGATAACCTCACGAATCTTACGAACCTGAGGTTCATTTTGTAGGTAACTCCGGGATACGTTCAACGGCAAATCGGGAGCATCAAGGCAACCTTGCAATGGAGTCAAGAATTCCGGAATCAATTCGGGAGTATTATCAGAGACAAAAACCTGATTACAGAACAATTTGATGTGACTCTTAGTCAAATCAAACTCGTTGGTCAAACGAGGGAAATAAACAATACCTTTCAGGTTGAAAGGAAAATCGATATTCAAATGAATCCAGAACAAAGGCTCATCGGATAAAGGATAAAGCTTTTTATAAAACTCTTTATATTCTTCATCGCTAATTTCAGAAGCAGATTTTGTCCAGAGAGGGTTTTTATCGTTAATCTCCTCACCTTCAATATTAATAGAAACAGGCAAAAAGTTACAAAACTTCTTGAGAGTAGACTTAACCGTCTCAACATCAAGAAACTCTTTCTCTTCATCCATTAGAGTCAGAATAATATCCGTGCCACGTGATTCTTTTTCGGTGGGTTCCAGAGTGAAGCTGGTTGTCCCGTCGCAGGACCAATGAACAGCTTCTGCATCTTCTTGATAAGAGAGGGTTTTAATAGCCACAGAACTAGCTACCATAAAACTGGAATAAAAACCTAAACCAAAATGACCAATAATTTGGTTTTTATCTTCGAGGTCTTTAAATTTTTCGACAAAGTCTTCCGCAGAAGAGAAGGCGACCTGGTTGATATATTTTTTGACCTCTTCAGCTGTCATGCCAATACCGTTATCACTAATTGTGATGGTACCAGCGTCTTTATCTATTGCAATATCAACCTTGTAATCATCGCTTATCTTCAACCCTTCGATAAGGTTGATATTCTGAAGCTTATGAATAGCATCGACGGCATTAGAAACTAATTCACGTAGGAAAATTTCCTTTTCACTGTAAAGCCACTTCTTGATGATCGGAAAGATATTTTCCGTGTGGATGGAAATATTTCCCTCTTCCCTTGTCACCTTTTCAGACATATGCAAATTCCTCCTGAATGTTTAATAATAGATTGGTTCGGAACCACTAAGAATAAAAATTGAAAATCGGATTGTCAAGATAGCAGGAAGAGAAAAATACTGTCACGTCCTAAAATACGTTGACGATTTTTTGTTAAGCCACCTCTCTTTTTGAGGTGGCTTTCTTATGCACTTCTTCTGGTGTTCTCATACCTAAGCTGAGATGTGGTCTCAGTCGATTATAAATATCGACAGAGTCCCGAACCAAATGCTTCAATTCTTTCAACGAACTACATTTATGAAGTAGAAACTCTTGCTTCAGGATACCGTTAACCCGCTCTGCCAAAGCATTCTGATAACAGTCGTAGCCATCTGTCATTGACGGTATGATGTCATGACGCTTTAACTCTTGCTGATAGATGGCCGAACAATACTGCAAGCCTCTATCCGAATGGTGTATCAGCGATCGGCGCGTCTGCCGTTGTTTCGTTGCGCCACGCAAAGCTTTCACGACGCTTTCAGCGCGCATATTGTCACTGACTTCATAGCCCATGATCTTTCGACTGTAGGCATCTGTGACCAGCGACAGATAATGGACGCCTTCGTCTGTTTCAACATAAGTGATATCACTGACAAAGGCCTGTTCCGCAGAGCAGATTTCCCGATTCGTTAACAGGTTTGGGTATTTTTTCATCCAATGCTTGCTGTGGGTTGTTTTCGTGTAACGCTTGACCGGATGAACCAACAGCCGATGTTCTTTCAAATAGGCAAAAAATCCATCACGGCCCAGCTTAATCCCTTGTTCGGCAAACTTGGGACTCAGCAAATAGTACAGTTTTCGGCCGCCAATTCTCGGCATGAAGCGCCTTAACTCCAAAACCATCTCTTTGACAGGAGTTAGTTCTATTCTGCGTTGCTCGGCTCGTCGTTCTCTTTGGTAAACAGCTTGCCTCGTTATGCCAAGAAGCCTGCAAGCGCGGCTTAAACTCAGTCCTTCTTTCTTTTGAAGGCGTCTTGCTCCTTGGCCATATACTTTTTTCGCAGTCCGGTTCCATGCTCTGCATCTAGAATATCGACGACTTCATTCAGTAGCATATTACGAAGCCGTTCGTCTTCGAGTTCGCGTTCAAGTCGCTTGATTTTCTGTGCGGGAGTTTCTTTAGCTCTGGGTGATTTGGGCATAGTAAGCCTCACAGGTTGAGTCCAATCCATCTGTCCATGTTTTCGTAACCATGTTAGCACTGTTGAACGTCCCTGGATGCCATAAATCGCCTGTGCCTGCTTGTAGGTCATGTCGCCTTTTTCTACAGCAGAAACAACCTGCAATTTAAAGCCCATTGAATAATCACGTTGCGTTCGTTTCTTCCGCTGACCTTCTTGCTTGTCCATCAATAAGTCTCCTAGGTGTAAACTTATTTCAGGACGGGACATACAACACAAAAAAGCCCTTGTCCATAAAAGGACAAGGGCTTTTTTGCAAGGAGTAAATCTTAATGTCTTCTTCTGCGAGAATAAAGGACCAAACCAACAAATCCACTCCCGAAAAGAATCAATGTTGCTGGCTCTGGAACTGGAACGCTACCAGAACCAAAGGTCGTTAGATGTGATAACCGAGGAATGTTTCCTCCATTATTTACAATATCAGCAGTGCTCCAGGTTCCATCTGTCGAGGAACTCGCTAAAGAATAGACAGCAAAATAATTGCTTGCTTTGACAATATAATAGTTGATTGCGTAGTCAATACTCCACTGACCGGAATACCATCCATCAGAAGATGACACTGTAAGCTCGCCATTACTATATTCAAGGCTATTAGCACTATCTGGTAGATCTACCTTAACATACGAATCTGTTTCATAGCCAAGAGACTCAAGAGTTGTAACAACATCATTACCAGAGTAAACATCAACCAACAGACCTGAATTGATATACGAAATAGCACTAGCATTACCTGGAAACACGACAATCAGAGAAAATAAAAATAACAAACGGAATGAATTAAATAACATTTTAGGTCTCCTTTATAATTACCAAATAAAATTCTGCATAAATTAAGCCAATCAAGCTAAAGGGTTAATCTATGACGAATTTTACATTGACAGACCTAAAGCGTTACACATAAGTTAAAAAAATCGACAACAAGGACCTTTTAATTTTCAGTTAAGAACAGGCGTTCATAGTAATCTTCTAGCGTTTTCAAGTGATTCGTTTCATCTGCTAATAGTCGTTTAAACAATCCAGCCATTGGAGCGCCCTCACAACCGTTTATTAGCGCTTTGTAAAAATCTACGGCTTCTTTCTCCAAATGAATCGCATAAGCCAAAGAAGTTCTTGCGTCAGCTCCTGGTTCAATCTTTTTCTGGTCATAGACATAATCAAGATTCATAGTTGGCAACTCTTGGCTCAAAATAGCTGCATGATCGTCATGCCCCTCAAGAAGAGCCAATTCTATACGATGTTTATGCTCAAGCTCTTCCTTGGCCGCATCTCGTAATATTTCTTTAGCTTGTTTATCGTCAACCAGCTGAATCGCACGTATATAATTTCGAAATCCGCGCTCTTCCATAATAATAGCTTTTTCTAAGGCAACCTCCAGGGTGTAACAAACTCCCTTTTGAACACTTATTTCTTCGCTGTTATCAGACATGCTGGCCTCCTCAATATGAAATTAGAATTGGTTACAACCACTTAATTTGCGCTTAGCATACATCAATAAATGACAATATAACCATGCTTTTCAGCAATGCGAGAAATTTCAAGAACATCTTGAATTTGATAACTTGTCCCATCTAAGACAAAAGTATATCCGCCGTCAGAGTTCTCTTTAGCTAGACTTATCAGATATTCGAAGCTGGCGGTTTTGATGGTTTCCATGAACAATCCTTTATTGTTAACCACAGATGGACACTGATTTACTCGGATAAACGCCTAAGATCATTTTTTTGACGGGTTTAACAGGATAAAATCTGATTTTTTTTACAAGCTTTATCCACGGAAGGAACTAAAATCACTGAAGTTAAAGTGAAAACAAAAAACATATAGATAGGTTTAAAACCAAAACAATCTATTTCGTATTTTGTTGCTTTTCCGTGCTTTCAGTGTTTTCCGTGGACAATAGGCTTTTGACTATTATCAGACCTTTTCCTGTTAATCCTGTCGCATTGAATTTGATCAGCGTTCATCTGTGCAAATCTGTGGCTAATTTTGATTTGTTTTACAGCAGGTTACCACACAATTAATTAACGAGTCACTCACCAATTATCTTCACCAGTACCCGTTTGCGACGACAGCCATCAAACTCACCATAGAAAATTTGTTCCCAAGGACCAAAATCAAGGCGGCCATCGGTAACAGCAACCACAACTTCGCGTCCCATAATAGTTCGTTTTAGATGGGCATCGCCATTGTCTTCGCCTGTATAGTTATGGCGATACAGGCTTAAAGGTTCGTGGGGAGCGAGTTCTTCGAGCCAGCGTTCAAAGTCCTGGTGGAGACCGTCTTCATCATCATTAATAAAAACTGAAGCTGTAATATGCATGGCATTGCACAATAACAAGCCTTCTTTAATGCCACTGTCCTTAAGGCAAGTATCAATTTCATGAGTAATATTGATAAATGCTCGCCTAGTTGGTATGTCAAAAAAAAGCTCTTTACGATAAGATTTCATAACAACTCCAATCCTCAAATTTACCAGAACGCTCTTTTACCTAAAACCAAAGGTATTGTAAAATAAGTATATTTCTAACATTAAAACATTTGACAATGCTTTTATAATTTTATATATACATGCGCTGTTGCTGCGTAAGCAGCGGTAAAAACGTATGAAAAAATATAATACTCAAACAATATTTATGCCAGTCATTATCATGATGGTACTGGTACTCGCAAGTTGTACAGAAAGCTCTGCACCTATTTACAAAGGTCCGGACATTCAAATCCTGGATGAGCTGTCAGTGTCGTCACTTGAGCAACAATTCAGGCGCTATGGCTACGACCTTGAAAATCTTAAAGAGGGTGTTCCGCCGATAATTTTGCGCAGCCTTCCGGAAGATCTTGAAAATATTGCCTCTAGTAAAAAGCGCAAGTCTCTCTTTGTTCGTGCCTTACTGCCTATGGTTCTTCTTGCCAATGAGGAAATAGCAGCAGAACGTCAGTCCCTTGAAACGATAAAACGAAATTATTCTCTCTACAAACATATTAACGGCAGCCAGCAACATATCCTAATGACGTTAGCTAAACGTTATCATATCGACACTAATACAAATAACACCGAACAAATATTTCAAAAGCTTGAACAGCGTATAGACATCATCCCTGCCGACCTTGCCCTAGCGCAAGCAGCAAATGAATCCGCTTGGGGAACATCACGATTTTCAAAAGTGGCAAATAATCTTTTTGGTGAGTGGACCTTTCAACAGGGCCAAGGAATTGTCCCAGCAGGAAGACCAGACGGCGAAACATACGAAATCGAAAAATTTAATACCGTGTATGACTCAGTTAGATCTTATCTTCACAATCTGAATACGCACAAAGCATATAAAAAATTACGTCAGATCAGGGCAGAAATGCGTGCCGAAGGGAACCTTCCGGATGGATTGTCGCTAGCTAAAGGACTTATTCGGTATTCCACTCGTGGTCAAGAATACATCAACGAAATCCAGCTTATGATTCAGCATAATAAATTTTACCGTTATGCAACAGTTAAGCTGCGTAAAACTTCGGTATAGTTCAGAAGTTCAGATATTTCCCTTGAGCGAGTCAGACAATATATACGATTTTATTCACCGACTGTCCGCTTGGCATTAATCCATAGATGACTAAACCACAACCATTCCCCTTTATTGTTCTGGACTGTTATCGTATATTTGTTCCGTCGACCAGTTAAGCGCTTTTCAGCATTAATGGCGTACCAACTACCATCCTGCCCAGAAACTTTCTCAAGCCAACAGGAATTCTCTCCCTGAACAAAACAATTCACCCGCGACAGCGGACCCAATTGTTGAATGTTCAATCTTAACGTTGGTGGATTTTCCACAATGACCGGAGAACTATCCTGACCTTGGCTAATGATTAAAGGTTTCATGTTCAACTTACTAATGAAACCTTTTAACGTAGCAAACGGTCCTCCCATTGGAAAACGCGGTAAAATAAATGGATCAGAACCTTCGTAAATAACTCCAGACTGTTGAGCAAATGCTGCGTCAAACCCGACACTCTTTACAACATCAATAACCTCTGGAGAATATTCTCCGTATGGATAAACAAATATATTCGCGCTCGATTTCAAATGAGTCTCAAGAGCAACTTGGGCTTTTTGAATATCTTGCCTAATCCGCAACTTCCAGGCAGAAAGCTTTTCCCCAGGGAGAGTTTCAACTAAATAAGGATGAGAAGCAGTATGATTAGCAATGACGATACCTCGCTGCTCAGCATCTTTCAGCTGCTCCCAAGACATATAGCCATGTTTACCAACAGCATCGGTATTAACAAACAAACTTACAGGAAAACCATATTCTTCGATAATGGGCAATGCGATCTCATAAAAGGATGCATATCCATCATCCACAGATAACGCCACGGCATGATCAGGAAGCTTAACACCATTATTAAGGCGCGTAGCAACATCTTCCAGCCCAATAACATGAATATTATTTTGTTTGAGATATTCCAACTGCTGCCTGAAAATATCAGCACTGATATTTGTGGAAGGATATTTTGTTTCATCAAAACGATGATAAATAAAGGCGTTAACCTGCCCGGCAGAAGCTGTACACACAATGGTAGGCAGAATAATTAACGAGAGAAAAACAATCTGAACAATAAAAAAAGGAATTTTATTCAACACTTTTGGAAGCTTTCACCTTATTTCGTAAATAACGACGGATACTATTTCTAGCTTTTGGAGTAATCGCCCATTCCAACCATTTAGGTAAAACTTCTGGCTTCGCAGAAGTTTCGACAACGATCTGATCCCCATCAAGCAAACGAGTTTTTAACTGACGGGTACGGCCGTTAATGATTCCACGCCGAGCCTGCAAACCAAGCGAATCATGGATATCAAAAGCGAAATCAAGAATACTACTGCCTTCCGGAAGAATTCTTATTTCCCCCTGCGGGGTATAGACCTGAATAGTCGCAGAAGCAAGCTTCAATGATTCAGTGTCAAAAGCAGATTCCCCTTCCATCAAACTGCGCATAAGGTCCCGAAAATTATCCAGACGGAACTTAAATCCTGGAGCAAGAACTCCGGACTCATTAAATCTCGCTAGTTTACGGGTAGTAATCTCAACCCTCATCCGCAATTCTTCAGCCTGAACTGTCGTCTTTAAAGCTTGATAACCATACTTACTGGTCATATTCAAGTGATCACGCAATTTACCGGGAATTGGAGGATAGGTACTATGAAGAACACCCAGGAACAGATATGCATCCATCATACGATCAACCTGAACTTCGAGTGTATACATGGTCGAAAAACCACGGTTCATACCTTGGGCGGCCGCAACAGAAAAGGAGCGCCAACGATCTTTTAACAAAACAGAGATTTTTTGTTTTTCACAAGCATTATTAATATTAGCGCGAACACGTCGAAGAAATTCAGAATGTTTGTATTGAAGCTCCTCAATGCGGAAACGATAATTATTAGCTCGTTTGGGATATAGGATTGAATAAGACAGGGATTCCAATTCTGTGGCGACATACCCCATACCCAAATGTTGCGCTAAAGGCACGTAAACCATACGTGTTTCTTCTGCGATTAATTTTTGCTTTTTAACCGGCAAGGCCGCAATAGTCCGAAGGTTATCAACCCGATCCCAGAATTTAAGGCAAAGGACTCTTAAATCTTTAATCGCTACAAGCAAGGTCTTTTTGTAGGTTTCTTTTTTAAGATCCTCTTTGCTCATGATTTCTGAAGTCACCTTGGTCAAACCATCAACCAAGTGAGCAACCTCGTCACCATACTTTTTACGAACGTCAGTCAGGGTAACAGGAGTATCTTCAACCACATCATGCAATAAAGCAGCAATAACAGAAGGAAAATCCATCCAATGACGAGCAGCCAGATGAGTCACCCGAAGAGGATGAAAAATATAGGGCTCACCCGATTTACGCACCTGTCCACGGTGTGAAGATCGGGCATCATTGAGAGCCTGCTCAACACGTTGTAGTTGGTGGTCAAGATCATCTTCAGACAGTTCAGCTGAATGGTGAGTGACCAACAATTCCATAATATCGGTCATGAGACGCTGCTCTGTTTTACTATCGTATTCCATCATATATTTATAACATCTAGCCCGGTGGCCAGGTCAAATCGCGCCCACCAAGCAAATGAAAGTGTAGGTGCCATACAGTTTGACCACCGGCATCATTACAGTTATTAACAACCCGGAAGCCATCATCGGCAACACCACATTCCTTAGCCATTTGTGCTGCAACCTGATAAATATGTCCGACAAGAAGGTTATCCTCTTCGGTTAAGTCCAGGGTTGTTGCTATATGCTTTTTAGGAATAATCAAAAGGTGAAGCGGAGCCTGGGGACTGATATCTTCAAAAACAAGGACCAGTTCATCTTGATATTTTATTTTTGCAGGGATATCACCACTGGCAATTTTACAGAATAAACAATCTGCACTCATAGCATCCTCATGACATAAAAAATAAAATTAATGTTGAGTCAAAAACAGATACAATCAACAGTTCACTACAACAATAATCACAATGAGTCGCGAATTCAACTGATCTTTACAAGATGGATAAGAAACTCAATATTTCCTTTTGCTCCTGTAATTGGACTTTCAGTCAGCCCACTAACTTCGCAGTTCAGGTCATTAGCAACTTGTTTAATACGGTCGATCACTGCCTGGTGTAACTGTTCATCCTTAACAATACCGTTTTTACCAACCTGCCCCTTACCTACTTCAAACTGAGGCTTTATCAGAGCAACAACCTCCCCTTTATCACAAAGAAGGTTAAGGGTATTAGGCAGAACTTTCGCTAGTGAAATAAATGAAGCATCAATAACAGCCAAGGATGGAACCTCATCTAAGTCGGTCAAAGACAGATGACGAATATTGCAACGTTCCTTGTTAACCACCCTCTGATCATTTTGCAACTTCCATGCTAGCTGACCGTACCCGACATCAACAGCATATACTTTTGCCACTCCACGCTGCAGCAAACAATCAGTAAAACCGCCTGTAGAGGCCCCAACATCAATAGCAACCCGGTCGCAAACATCAATCTTGAAAACGTCTAAAGCCTTATTAAGCTTTAAACCGCCGCGTGAAACAAATGGAAGGTCGTCACCTTTGAGGCGAATAACAGCATCAACAGATACCTGCGTTCCAGCTTTATCAACACGATGATCGTCAACGATAACCTGACCAGCTAAAATCATTGCACGTGCTCTCTCACGCGAAGAGACCAATTGCTTTTGGACCAGTAATTTATCGAGTCTTTCCTTCATTAATCCCTACCCGCAATTTATTGCATTTAAACAAGTATCAATAAGAAAAGGGAGCAAAAGCTCCCTTTAAAAAATCTTTTCATGCATCAAACATATTAACCAACGAAGAAGCCTTTATTCTCATTGAAAACTTCATCAATCTCAGCGATCCCCTCTTCAACCTGTTCTTCACTAAGCCCAAGAAACTGGGCACCGGGGCAAGCGAACACATCCAAATCGGCATCAGGTTCACGTTGACCAATACCAAGCTTAAGGCAGGCGTGTCCAGCTAAATCAACCGTAGCAGTTAAGGCCATAACGGCTTTAAAGTCAATAGGATCTTCCTCACCATCTTCCTCATCTTCACCAATATTTAAATCTTCGTGGTGCAGAACTGACAAAACTAAAGATCGAGAGAAGTTCCACTTATCCAAAACAGCGGCACCGACGACAGTATGTGCATAAGGGAAAAATCGTCCCTCTAACTGTGAAGTCGATATTCCTTCAGAATATGCAGTTTCAACCAGCGACCGATAAGCAGTAGGATCGCTGAAATTCATAACTATCAATCCAAGATGTCTGAATAATCCTGCTAAAAAGGCTTCTTCGGGATCTGTCGATGAAAATTTTCGCGCTAATACACGACTGCCTATAGCGCAACCCATAGCATCTTCCCAAAGCATTTTTTCTAGCAAACCGTAAGTCTTATTCATCCCTTCTAAGCTAGCAGCAAGAACAAGGCTCCTTAACGTCCGCTCACCGACAATAGCAATGGCATGGTCAAGCGTCTTTATCTGTCTTTTCATGCTATAAAAGGAAGAATTAGCAACCTTAATTAATCGCGCCGAAACTGCCGGATCACTTGATATGGCCTGTGCGAGGTGAGAATAGTTGACATCAGGATCACCCAAAAGTTGCAGAACCTTAGTCGCAACGACTGGCATTGGCGGTAGATCACGAATAGATCGGACAACGGTTTGAAAATCATTAGCCATCAGCACTCCTTAACACACTATTATGATAACGAGCTAATATTAGCACAAAAGCCTCTTTTACACATAAAAAAATCAACAAGAAATATCTTTTCTTTAACACATTGAATTGTTATAAAAACATTAATTAACCACCCTGTAATCAAAAGCTTGACAAAAATATTCCTGAAATTGCTCGTATGCTCTATCCATATTGATGTCGTGACCAAGCTGCTGCTTAACCGAGGTTACAATTTCACTAGGCTTTCCACATGGAACTATAGTCTGGAATGCTGTCAAATCATTATTAATATTTAACGCAATCCCATGACATGAAACCCAGCGCTTTATGCCGATCCCAAAACTACATATTTTACCACCGTTGACCCATACCCCAGGCTCATCTGGTTTAAGGTACCCTTCAATTCCATATTCAGCCAAAAATCGAACGACGACAGTTAAAAAGGTATGAGCAAACCATTTAAGATTTTTTTGTTTTAACTTGATAATTGGATAAGCAACGAGTTGTCCAGGCTCATGAGCTGTTGCTAAACCGCCACGGTTGATCCGACAGAGGCTAATATTTTGCTGACCATAAAAGGCCTCGGGATAGTGGAGATCGTTCTTTGATCCTCTCCTCCCTAAGGTTATGGTTTTGGGGTGCTGAACAAAAACTAGACGATCGACACCCTCACCACGCAGATGTTCTGAGACCAATTGATCCTGGCGCTTTAAAGCTGCTGAGTATTCTAATAATCCCCAATTCTCAATAAAAAGCGCAGATAACGAATCCTGAGGTTCCACATAATTCATGGTTGATAAAATCCTGTACAGTTGAAGAAATAAAAAAACGCCATAATGTGATTAATAAAATAGGATGGTTAACAGGGTGACAGGATATAGTAGACATTGCATTAACTTCAAGATATGGATATAGAGTAACAAATCCCCCACAGGTTTTCTTAAGCAATTAAGAAAACCTGTGGGGGATCAGTTGGCGACCCCGGGGGGATTCGAACCTCCGACCATCACCTTAGGAGGGTGCCGCTCTATCCAGCTGAGCTACGGGGCCACGGGACCTGCTTATACCTCAGATAAATGCATTTATCAAGGTAGGATTTAAAATTTTAACAAACTAAAAACTTTACCATCAGGTAATTTTTCCCGGCCATTCAAAAACTCAAGTTCAGCCATAAATGCACATTCATAAACTTCCGCTCCCAACTTTTCAACCAATTCGACAACTGCGGCCATCGTCCCGCCAGTAGCAAGAAGATCATCAGCAATAATCACTTTATCACCGGACTTGAAGGCATCGTCATGAATTTCTAAAGTATCTTCACCATACTCTAACTGATAACTGATGCTACGGGTCTGGTAAGGTAACTTTCCAGGTTTGCGAACCAAAGTAATGCCAGTGCCAAGCTTATAAGCTAAAGCAGCGCCCAGAATAAATCCGCGTGCTTCGATACCAACAATCTGATCGATTTTTTCTCCAACATAGCGGTGAGCCAAAAGATCGACCATACGATGAAAGCTTTTAGCATCAGACAGTAGGGTCGTTATATCTTTAAAAACGATTCCCTTTTTAGGAAAATCGGGAATATCCCGTATAATTTGCTTTAAATCATCCATCACCTTACTCCTAGTTAGTTGCTATCCGGAAACTATAAATCGTAAATGCACAGTTTTCAGATTGGAAACGAGCAATTTTTCGTTGTGGCAAGGAAATCAAGGACTTGCGCGGAGACGTAGTACTTTACGTCGCACAAGAAAGCCCGCAGATTGACACAGCCACGGCGGAAAAGGGCCGTTTCCGGGTGAAAACTAATTAAAAATTAATGGTTACTTTCGTCAGGAAGCTGCTCCTGCACGGTTTTACGTAATTTGGCCAAGCTCTTTGCCTCAATTTGGCGGATGCGCTCTCTGGTAACTCCAAACTTCTGACCGATTGTATCAAGGGTTTCAGGTTCACGATCATCAAGTCCAAAGCGCATAGCCAGAATTTCGCGCTCATTGTCATTAAGATCATCCATCCAGCCAAGAACATGTGCAAAACGATCCAAATCTTCAATCATGTGTCCAGGATCAACCATATTTTTGTCTTCAATGGTATCAATCAGACTATAATCTTCATTATCTCCCATTGGGTGTTCAATGGAAAAAGTCTTTTTAACCAATACCAGCATACGTCTGACATTGGCAACATCGATTCCCATAGCCTCTGCAATTTCTTCAGGTTCTGGATCTCGTTTCAAGCGATGAACCAATTCGCGGCTAACCTTGGTCAGCTTATTAATATCATCAGCAACATGAACAGGAAGGCGAATGGTCCGACTTTGATTAACCAACGCACGTTCAATTGACTGCCGTATCCACCAAGTTGCATAGGTAGAAAAACGGCACCCCTTACTGACTTTAAACTTTTCTACAGCTTTGATAAGACCCAGATTCCCCTCTTCTATCAAATCGAGGAAAGGTAAACCACGATTCATATAGCGTTTAGCTATTTTCACAACAAGACGCAGATTAGATTCAATCATACGATCTCGTGCGCAACTATCCCCCTCAGCTATAAGGCCAGCAAGATAACGCTCGTCTTCCGCTGTTAATAATTTACTTCTCTGAATTTCTTTAAGGTAAAGCTTAATGGCATCGGCAGTGGCCTGACTAGATTCTTCACTCTCTTCCTTAGCAGAATCTTCGGCAGCACTGGAATCAATTTCTACGGTGGAGAAGCCATCCATCTCTTCCTGCATATTGCTATCGTTGCGACCATGGTTCTCTTCAAGTTCCTTATCAAACTCGTCCATAAAACCCTCCTGGCAGATCACACATTACTACTGAAAGAATTTTAAAGCGGCAACTAACCAATGAAACAACACAAAATATAGACTCAATACTAAGAGGCGAAATGCGTCAAGGCAAGTACAAAAGAGGATCCCTTGCAACCTTGCCATTACGAACTTCAAAATGCAGCCTTGGTGCCCCCCCTCCTGGCGGGGTTCCGGATAGAGCGATACGTTCTCCCTTACTCACAAAATCACCCTGTTTGACAAGATTTTTTTGGTTAAAACCATAGACAGTGAACAAATCATTTTCGTGCTGAACGATGACCAAATAACCATAACCACGTACTCCATCACCACTATAAATAACTTTACCAGCTTCTGCAGCGGAGACAGTGGAACCTGAACGGACAGCAATTTCTATCCCTTTTCCACCACCTGTACGCGTCTTTTCCGAGAAAGTCCGGGCAATCTTTCCGCGCAACGGCCAATGCAACGACGGCCTAGTCGCCTTGGTATCAACCATTCTGGAGGGTGCTTTTGTAGTTTTTGATGGTTTTATAGATGTCTTTTTAGTTGGGGACTGACTCGCTGATTTTTTCTGAACGGTAGCAGCAACTGGCTTTTGAGAATTTTTAGCAACCGGTTGAACAACAGAGACCGACCGAGCTTGTTGAGCACCTGGGATAAAAAGACGCGTACCGATACGCAACTGAGCGGGATCAGTGATACCGTTAACACGGGCGAGGTAATCTTCATTAACCTGATAAGTCCTGCTAATCCGGTACAAAGTCTGCCCTTTTTTGACAGTATGATAAATACCGGAATCACAACTACATAGTAGCGGCACGATAAAAAACAAGACGAAGATGAAGGGAGAAATTCTCATAACCGCTTTCCTGTTAAACCAGGCAAAAAAATTTAAGAACCGTCCTTTTCTTCTCGAAAAACTTCATAGTTGCGATGTATAGCGGGTGAATAAAAACTAACCTATTTCAATCAAGAAATTCTAAATTGAAATTTTCAAGTTTTCAGATTAGAAACGAGCGATTTTTCGTTGTGGCAAGGAAATCAAGGGCTTGCGCAGAAGGCGTAGTACTTTACGTCGCGCAAGCAAGCCCGCAGATTGACACAGCCACGGTGGAAAAAGGCCGTTTCCGGAAGAAAACTAACTTAAAAGCTTATACACCACAACAATAACAACAAGAACAATCAAAACACCATAAGATAAAACGTTAAAATATTTTTTAATATACTCTTTGGCCTGCTTACCGTAATGAAAAAACAGCGTTGCGACTAAGAAAAACCGTAAACTACGACTTATCAGGGATGCCAATATAAAAACATATAAGTTGATATTAAATACCCCTGCCGCAATGGTAAAAAGTTTATATGGAAGAGGTGTAAAGCCTGCAGCAAAAACGGTTAAAAAACCGTACTCAGAAAAAAGACTACCGATATAATTAAACTTTTCTTCCGTTACCCCCGGGACGTATTGATAAAAATAGCTTTGCGACAAATCCCAAAAGCCCCAGCCGATATAGTAACCCAAAATTCCCCCCATAACCGAACCAATCGAAGCAACCAATGCGTACCGATATGAACGTGCCGGAATGGATAATGCCATAGCCATAAGTAAAACATCCGGAGGGATAGGAAAAAAACTGGCCTCGGCAAAAGCAAGAAGACCTAAGGCAGGAAGACAGTACTGGGACTTGGACCAACCAAGAATCCAATCATATAAACGCTTAAGCAATGACATATTAAAATACCATCAAAAACTGTTGTCAGACCAACCACGTTGACCGATTAAAGGAACAAAATGGCAATCCATCATTTGCTCCTTAACGAATCCTCTATCTGTCTTTGTAATTCGAACCAAAACCTGCTGATCCAGATCCCCAACCGGCATAACTAATCTTCCGCCAATATCTAGCTGTTGTAGATAAGCTTCGGGAAAATCAGGCCCGCCTGCCGCTACCAGGATTCCGTCAAATGGAGCCTGCTCAGGCCAACCGATAGTACCATCGCCAAGCTTAATATTTACGTTGTAAAGGTTTAATTGATCAAGGATTTTACGCGCCTTAGCGGCAAGTGAATTTATGCGTTCTACAGTGTAGATACGTTTAGCAAGTTTCGCCAGAATAGCAGTCTGATAGCCAGAACCGGTACCAATCTCCAGAATACGCTCATGCCCACTCAAGCCTAAAGCTGCAGTCATTACTGCCACGATATAGGGTTGAGAGATGGTTTGTTTTTCACCAATCGGCAAAGATCCGTCACCATAAGCATGACTCTGAAGGCCAGATTCAACAAAACAATGCCGTGGTACCTGTAACATGGCTTGAATAACACGTTGATCCTCTACACCACGAGCAATGATATGCTGCTCAACCATACGCCGGCGGGCTACGGCATAATCCATTTAAAAAACCTTTGAGAATGAATCGAGCCACCCATGAAGGTCTTCATATGATTGCTCATGCGTTAAATTTGTTCGTAAAGGAGAAACACTGATAAATCCACGCTGCAATGCATAGCTATCAGTATCAGGAGAGTCAGAAACAGTAATTTCGGTGCCAGTGATCCAATAGTAAGCACGGCCACGCGGATCCTTATTGGTTACGACTTTTTCACTATACCGACGTTTACCCTGCTTGGTAAGTTTGACCCCGTTACAGACCCTGTGGGGGACATTCACATTGAGAAAAGTACCTGCCGGTAAACCTTTATCGAGCACGATATCAGCCATTTTAGTTGCAAATTGTCCAGCTAATTCTAAACCGTCAGGATGAGGCAACAGAGAATCATAAGACATAGCAAAAGATGGAATACCCATCAACGAAGCTTCAAGTGCAGCACTCACCGTCCCGGAGTAGGTAATATCATCACCAATATTGCTGCCTCGGTTGATGCCAGAGACAACAAGATCTGGTTGTTCTTGAATTAAACCGTGAATGCCAAGATGAACGCAGTCAGTAGGAGTCCCGTCAACAGAATAAACATCCGGCCGCAACTGTTCCGCTCTTAATGGCCGCTCTAATGTCAAAGCATGCCCTACAGCACTACGGTTTCTATCAGGAGCAACAATGACAACTCTTCCTTTTGATTTTAGAGAATGCGCTAGCACTTCTAATCCAGGAGAATGGATGCCATCATCGTTAGTTACCAGAATCAGCACATGAAACTCGTAATAAATTTAAGAGAGGAGATGATTACGGATTCGCAACAGATCGGCTTTAACCTCACGCAGGATTTGTTCTGCTGTTTCTTGTGAATCACTAAATGAGAAATCTGCCTGGGGTGTAGAATCCAAATGCTGCTTGGCACCGGCAATAGTAAATCCCTGATGATAAAGGAGATCCTTTATCATCAGGGCTGTTTCAACGTCTTTACGGCGATATAGTCTTTGATTTGATCGACTCTTGACAGGCTTTAGAGATGAAAACTCTGTTTCCCAATAACGAAGAACATGAGTTTTAACCGCTAATAAAGTTGCAACCTCACCGATCTTAAAATAAAGCTTATCAGGAATAGTGACCACCGTAACACTCAATTAACTTATTCGTTAATAGAAGCTTTTAAAACTTGGCTTGGCTTAAAGGTCAGTATCTTACGAGCGCTGATCTCAATTTCGTTTCCGGTCTGAGGATTGCGACCACGACGAGAAGCCTTTTCTTTTACAACAAAATTACCGAAGCCGGCAATTTTGATTTTTTCACCATTCTCAAGAGTATCTTTCATGATATCAAAAACCATCTCAACAATGGCTGCTGACTCTTTTTTGGAAAAACCTGTAGTCAGGTAAACACTTTCGATTAGATCTGCTTTTGTCATATTCCCTCCCGCATTGGCAGGCGTTTAAAGTTCTACTATCTGGTCTCTAACTAAGAAAGGTAGTTTCGTCATAACAAAACGATAAACCCAACCTTTATAAATGCAAGCGAACCAATGATTAGATTACACTATATAAAGTTTAACAATTTATCGTCAGTATAGAAAGCCACGTATTTCAAAAATAGAACCGGTAAATAAATGTTCGGAATAACCGAAACACAACTATCTATTTGATTTTTCTGAATTCATACCATACGGAGACAGCCACTGCAAGAGCTATCAACGAATTTCCGCACCCAATTGGTGACAGATTGAACGGATCAGCTTGTCATGCATTTTGGCCACAACTTCTTCCGTAAGGGTTTTTTCTAAATCTCTATAACGTACCCTAATAGCAATACTTTTCTTACCCTCGGGCACACCCTTACCGGTATAAAGGTCAAACAAAGTAACTTCTTCAACCCCTTTTTTCATATTTCTCTCTGCAATTTCAACAACTTGCGATGCCAGCACCGCGTCATCTAAAAGCAGAGCAGTGTCACGGATAACATTAGGGTACTTAGACAATGGAGTAAATTTACCATGATCTACCGCTAATGAAATAAGTGACTCAACATTTATTTCAATAATATAAACAGATTGCTCAATGTCAAATTTTTGCAGCACTTGTGGATGAACTTCACCAAAAAAACCTATTGAACCTTGCCCTTTAACCTCGATACGGCTAGATTTTCCAGGGTGAAAATATGTCTCAAGATCCTCATTGCTATATTGTGGAGCATTAATACCAAAAACTGCCAGCAATTCTTCAACAATTCCTTTGACATCGAAAAAGTCAACAGCCTCATCAATTTGCGCCCAGCCTTCAGGCTCACGCCGACCGGAAATAGCGGCAACCAATGACAGTTGTTCGTGACAATCCCCAGCAGAACCAAGAAATACCGGACGCATTTCAAACAGCCGCAAATCATTATTCCGATAACTCAGGTTGCGTGTAACAGATTCAAGCATACTTGGAACCAGACTAGTGCGCATAACAGACTGATCTTCAGATAGCGGATTAAGCAGACCAATAGGCTGGGTTCTTATGTCGTCTTCGGGCAAAGCAAGTCGAGACAGTAGCTCGGTACTTACAAAAGAATAACTGATTGTCTCTGAAAAACCTTTTGCCGCAAAGATATCCTGAATTTTATTTTGAACCTTTTGCTTCTTGGGAGGCAGACCCGAATTAACGGTTCCCACCGGCATTGTCACCGGAATGTTATCATACCCATAGAGTCTGGCAACCTCTTCAATAAGATCCACTTCTCGTTCGATATCGGGTCTAAAGCTAGGCACAGTAACCCTTAAGCAATCAGGATCTGCAGTTTTAACCGTATCGAGACCAATTGATGACAAAAACTGCATAATCTGGTCTGCAGTAACCTTTACATCGAGTAAAGAAATAGTTTTTTCAACACTAAGGTCCAAAACAGGAACCTCAAGTGTTTTTGGGTAATTGTCAATAACACCAGAGACAATCTGACCTTGACCTAGTTCAGCCATAAGAGCAGCGGCACGGTCAAGTGCAACGGGAATCATGTCAATATCCGCTCCCCGCTCAAAACGGTGGGAAGATTCCGTATGTAAGCCATGCCGTTTACTGGAACGCCTGATCATAGTAGGTTTAAAGTATGCTGCCTCAAGAAGAATATGAGACGTATCTTCCTGCACTTCTGAATTTTGCCCCCCCATGACCCCAGCGAGGGCAACCGGTTTTTGTCCATCACAAATCATAAGATCTTCAGCACTGAGAGTATGCTCTTGATCGTCAAGAGTCATAAACTTATCATTCGCCGTCGCATTCTTGACAACAATCTTATGATCTGCCAGGAATCGATAATCAAAAGCATGCAAAGGATGTCCAAGCTCCATCATGACATAGTTGGTAACATCGACGATATTGTTAATAGAACGCATACCGACAGCTTCAAGACGACGAACGAGCCAATCAGGAGAAGAACCAATTTTAACGTCTTTGATCATACGTGCAGCATAACGTGGACAACCATCACTATTTTCGATAACAACATTAGCCATAGCAGAGATATTATCGTCATTGTCTTCAATTTCAGCACCTGGTAATTGAAGAGTTTTCCCGCATAATGCAGCGACTTCACGAGCAACGCCTACGACACTGAGACAATCGGGTCGATTAGGGGTCAATCCGATCTCAATCCGAAAATCACGTAGATTCAAAGCTTCAAAAACTGGCACCCCTAGGGTTAAATCTTGGGGCAGGATCATGATTCCTTCTGATTCAGCAGCCAGGCCCAATTCCTTTTCGGAACAGAGCATTCCGCGAGACTCCTGACCGCGAATTTTTGATTTTTTAATTTTAAAATCACCAGGCAAAACAGACCCAACTTGAGCGAATGCAATATAATCACCTGTCTTGTGATTAGTAGCACCACACACAACCTGCACTGTTTCTTTACCATTATTAACCTGACATACTGTTAGACGATCTGCATCAGGATGAGTTTCGACCGATTCAAGCTTGGCGACAACAACAGTATCAAGACCGCCCCCAATCTCTTCCAGAGAATCAACTTCAAGCCCGGCCATAGTTAGCCGGTCACAGAGTTCCTGTGGGCTATATTCAAAATCGACAAAATCTTTTAACCAATTATATGTGACTATCATGTTAGATATCCTCGGCTCGAATCAAAACTGCTTCAAAAAGCGCAGATCATTTTCAAAAAACAAACGCAGATCGTTGACACCATACTTAAGCATTGCAATACGTTCGAGTCCCATACCAAAAGCAAAACCACTGAGGTTTTCAGCATCGTAATTTACCGATTTAAAAACAGCAGGATCGATCATTCCACAACCAAGAATTTCAAGCCACCCTGTACCACTACACACCCGACACCCTTTTCCACCACAAATGACACAAGCAATATCAACCTCTGCGCTAGGTTCAGTAAATGGGAAAAACGAAGGACGGAAGCGGACACTTAGTCCCGCGCCAAAAAACTCATTAAGAAAATGAGTCAAGACGCCTTTCAAATCTCCAAATGTCACTTTTTCGTCAACAAGAAAACCTTCTATCTGGTGAAACATTGGACTATGAGTCAAATCTGAATCACGACGATAAACAGTACCCGGGGCAACTATGCGAATAGGTGGCTTCTGTTTGGTCATGGTACGGATTTGGACCGGAGACGTATGAGTTCTGAGAACCAGATCATCATTAAAATAGAAGGTGTCCTGCATATCACGTGCAGGATGATCCTTAGGGATATTCAAAGCTTCAAAATTGTAAAAATCTTCTTCAATTTCAGGGCCTTCTTCAACAGCAAAACCCAAGCGAGCAAAAATTTCCACAATCTCTCTTTTAACTAATGTCACAGGATGCAAACTGCCACTAACCTGTTTTCGACCTGGCAGAGTAACGTCTATTTTTTCTGTAGCCAGACGCGCCTGAAGTTCTTCGTCTTGCAGTTTCTGCTGACGTGAAGAGAAGGTCTCCTCAAATAGGCCCTTGAGTTGATTAACCAGATTACCAATAACAGGACGCTGTTCAGGGGCGAGATCTCTCATCCCTTTCATAACATCAGTTAATTCTCCTTTTTTACCAAGGATCTTGACCCTTACATCCTGAAGAGACTTTAAATCACTTGCATCGTTAAGGGCGCTTAGAGCTTCTTCTTGTAATTGTTTTATTCGATTTTCCATAACCAGTCCGTATCTCAAAATCCTGAATAAGGAATAAATATCCCAAGAAATAAAAACAAAGCAGAAATACCCAAATAGTATGAATACTCCGCAAATGCCTAAATCTCAATAGTTAATTGTAAGTAAACTGGAGAATCAACAGTGCTTTGATGACAAAAAAAAAGGAGATGAAGTAGCAACTCCATCTCCTTTTTAACAGTCAGACTTCGGCTACTGTAACTGTGCCTTAGCCGTTTCGACGACAGCAGTAAAACCTGCTGGATCATTGACGGCGAGGTCTGCCATAATCTTTCTGTCCAGTGCAACATCAGCCTTTTTCAAACCATGAATAAGGCGACTGTAGGAGAGACCATTCTCACGTGATGCAGCGTTAATACGGGCAATCCAAAGGGCCCGGAAGTCCCGCTTTTTTACACGACGGTCGCGAAACGCATAGTTTAAAGCACGATCTACGGCTTCAGTTGCTGAACGAAATAACTTACTCCGGGCACCGCGGTAACCTTTGGCAAGTTTCAAAACTTTATTACGACGTTGTCTGGCTTTAAATCCTCTTTTTACTCTTGGCATCTCACTTGCTCCTTCTTAAAGTGGTTAGTTTTCGGCTTTCGCCGTGGTCGGATCTGCAGGGGGAGATGTCCCCACAGTTCACAACCTCTGTAATCAATGCTGCTTACAGATAAGGAATCAACTGTGCAATGTTACGTTGATCGACCTTTGCGATAACACAAGCTTGACGAAGTTCACGCTTACGCTTAGTCGATTTTTTGGTCAGAATGTGGCTGGTAAAAGCTTTATTCCGACGAATTTTGCCAGTGCCGGTTTTGCGAAAACGCTTAGCCGCACCGCGATTGGTTTTGATTTTAGGCATTTGGTCTCTCCTGTTTCATGGTTCTTTGGTTGTTAGCAGTCTTACTATTTTTTAAGTGGGCCGATCATCATAGTCATAAAGCGACCCATTTTACTGGGTTGTGCTTCGACTTGACCGACGTCTTTAAGGGCTTCAACAACTTTTTCGAGTTGCATCATCCCTTGTTCGGGGTGTGCGTTTTCACGCCCACGGAACATAATAGTCAGTTTGACTTTATTTCCATCTTCAAGAAAGCGTCTAGCATGTTTCATTTTAAACTGAAAATCATGCTCTTCGGTTTTAGGTCTCATTTTAACTTCTTTAATTTCAACCTTAACCTGCTTCTTTTTTGCTTCTGAAGCGCGTTTGGCCTGCTGATATTTGTATTTACCGTAATCCATGATTCGGCAAACAGGAGGATCCGCTTGGGGAGATACCTCGACCAGATCCAAACCGGCACTTTCCGCTTTTGCCAAGGCTTCATCGATGGACAGAATACCTAACTGACCGCCCTCGTCATCAATAACCCGTACTTTACGAGCGCTGATGGCTTCGTTTATATTGGCTTCTTTAGCTATGGCTCTACTCCTATATGCTATCTAGTTGATATATTTGCAACAACCCAGTGATTTAGATTATTTATATTCGGAACACTGAGTTTTAACGAAATCAACAAAGCTATCCACGCTCATGGCATCTAAAGAACTGCCATCCCTAAAGCGCGGAGATACTGTCTTTTCAGACACTTCACGATCACCGATAACGAGCATGTACGGGATCTTTCCAACTTGTGCTTCACGAATTTTGAAACCAAGCTTTTCATTGCGCACGTCAAGTTCAACACGGACACCTGCTGACCGCAACTGCTCGAAAACCTCTTGTGCATATTCTGCCTGGTTATCAGTAACATTCAGAACGATCGCCTGAACCGGCGACAGCCAGAGAGGAAAGCTTCCAGCGTAGTGTTCAATCAACACACCGATAAAGCGTTCAATAGAACCTACAATAACCCGATGCAGCATGACCGGCCGATGTTTTTCACCGTCAGACCCTGTATAAGTAAGGTCAAAACGCTCCGGCAGGGTAAAATCGCACTGGATTGTAGCACATTGCCACTCCCTGTCAAGCGCGTCCTTAAGCTTAACATCAATCTTTGGCCCGTAAAATGCGCCATCACCCTCGTTGATGTCATATTCTTGCCCACTACCTTCAAGAGAGCTACGCAAGGCATTGGTTGCCTGGTCCCAATCAGCATCACTACCGATCGACTTTTCAGGTCGGGTCGAAAGTTCCATGGTATATTCAAAACCAAATATACCAGCAACGTCCTGAACGAACTGCATAACACCCTTAACCTCACTATCTATCTGATCTGGGCGACAGATAATGTGAGCATCATCCTGAGTAAATCCCCGGACCCTTAAAAGCCCATGCAGAACACCTGACTTTTCATGACGATGAACGGTTCCCAATTCAAAGAAACGCACAGGCAAATTACGATATGAACGCGGCTTCGACTTGTAGATAAGCATATGCGCAAGACAATTCATCGGCTTGATGCCATAACTCAGTTCATCAACCTCGGTGAAATACATATTCTCGCGGTAATTCTCATAATGACCGGACATTTTCCACAGATCAGTTTTAAGAATCTGCGGGCCGACAACAATTTCATAACCGCGCTTCAAATGCTCTTTACGCTCAAAATCTTCAATAATGGTTCGCAACATGGCCCCTTTCGGATGCCATAAAACTAACCCGCCACCGGCCTCTTCACTAAAAGAAAAGAGATCAAGTTCTCGGCCAAGCTTACGATGGTCACGTTTTTTTGCTTCCTCTAAACGTTCAAGGTGAGCTTTTAAATCTTTTTTATTCAGAAAAGCGGTCGCATATACACGTTGCAGCATGGCTTTTGTTTCATCACCACGCCAATACGCTCCTGCCAAACTGGTAAGTTTGAAAGCCTTGTGCACACCAGTTCTGGGCACGTGAGGGCCACGACACAGATCAACAAAATCACCTTGACGGTAAAGAGAGACTGTCTCTGCATCCAAGTCTTCTATAAGTTCAACCTTATATGCTTCCCCCATAGAACGGAACAACGCAATAGCTTCTTCACGTCCTATGACTTCACGGGTAACCGGCAGATCAGCTTTGGCCAATTCAGCCATTTTAGCTTCAATAACCGGAAAATCTTCGGGTACAAACTTTTTGGTTTCACTATAGAAATCATAATAGAAACCATCTTTAATAGCCGGACCAATAGTAACCTGAACATCATCACCATATAATTCTTTAACTGCCTGAGCCATCAAATGAGCACAGGAATGGCGCATAATATCCAAAGCTTCGGGTGATTTCTGAGTGATCAGAGAAAGCGTCCCTGAGGTTTCTAAAGGCCTGTTTATATCAATCAATTCATCATTGAAGCGGGCAGCGATAGACTGCCGGGCAAGTCCTTCACCGATGCTGGCGGCAATATCGTAAGAGGTTGAGCCAGACTCAACTTCTTTTTTAGTTCCATCTGGAAGTTCAATTTCCAGTAATGACATAAAGCATCTCCCTAAAACAAAAAAGGCATCTTATAGATGCCTCGTACTCAGGACGGTATATTCAGAGGTTGCAATTCTAAATGGTAGGCACGGGCGGGATTGAACCGCCGACCCCTACCGTGTCAAGGTAGTGCTCTCCCACTGAGCTACGTGCCTGCAACCAAACTGCGGCGTTCTTGTATCAAATAGACCCTAATACTGTCAAGAAATTTCGTCGGAACAGCGTAAAGAGCTCCCGCTTCCTAGACATAAACGACAGTTAAAATGTTTCATTGATTTCAAGCTTGCCTGAATATAAGGACAAAGTTAAAGTAAATCACTGTTCTCAGATAATATCAATAGTTTAGACAGAACTTTTTCACCTTGACCAAAAGAGTGATTGAAACAAAGTTAAAATATAGGTCGTACCAAGCCATTCAAAGGCTCAAACTACGACGATGCATTAATCTCATATACCATGGAGTATACAGCGTGCAGACAATTGACCAGCTAATTCGTTACAGCTGCGAACAAAATGGAACAAATATAGCTTTTCAACACAAGGTAAAAGGTCGCTGGGCGACCCTAAGTTACCGCGACCTCTGGTCTACGGTCGACAAAATCTCCAGCGGCATTCAACAACTTGGGATCAAACCCAACACCCACATTGCCCTCCTGTCAACATCTTCTCCGAACTGGGTCGCTGCCTACCTGGGGATATTGAACGCTGGATGCATAGCCGTTCCGATTGACAAAGAACTTAAAGCTGCAGAACTCAGACACATTTTAAATGATTCTGACGTAGAAGCGGTTTTTGCCGGACAGGTTCAATTCGACACTCTGCTTGAAATCGTAAACGACTTACCGTCACTTAAACAAATAATCCTTTTGGATACCCCATTAACAGATCTCACCTCTAAAGGCGAGTTAGCAGGAGCCCTTGAGCAATTATCAACCTTGTGGTGGAAATTGGTTGAAGATCTTAACATTCCCAAAGATCGGCGCCTTGAAATTGAAGAGGCAGTATTGAGTGCTCATGGCTTTCTGACCCATGATAATCAAAAACAACCAGTCTCAAAAAACAAGACAAATATTTTCTCTGAAACCGAAATAACACGGAATAGACTGATCAAAGAAAAGCGGCTCTTTGCATACAAAGATATTTTTTCTACCGAGAAACCTCTGCCTTCAGGTAACCAACCGGACGATGTCGCTGTCATTCTTTACACTTCAGGAACAACAGGAAAAGCTAAAGGAGCAATGCTGACACATCGTAATATTGTCAGCAATATTGAAGCAGCGACGATAAGATTCCGGCTCGATGACAGCATACAAACCCTTTCTTTTTTACCTATCAACCACGTCTTTGAACAAGTCTGTGGAGTCCTTTTACCTCTTTCACTAGGAGGAAAAGTAACCTTTGCGGAATCGATTAAAAAACTCGGCGACAATCTGAATGAAATCAGACCGACATTCCTGTTGGCAGTTCCAGCGGTTTACCGCTTACTTTATGACCGCATCATCAAAAATATTGAAGCCAAAAAATCCTCACGCTTACTTTATCGTTTTCCGGTAACCAGAAAAATTGTCACAAATAAGGTCCAACAAACTTTTGGTGAAAACACCACTTTCGTCAGTGGTGGTGCAGCCTTAGACCCAGAAATAGCTGACGGTTTTCACTCCCTCGGCTTACGGTTGCTGCAAGGTTATGGAATCACTGAAACATCTCCGGTCATATCTGCAGAAAGTCCATTTAACAGCAAGCCTGGAACAGTCGGAAAAACCCTGGATGATGTTACCGTTAAAATACATTCTCCTAACGATGTCGGCGAAGGTGAAATCATTGTTAAGGGCCCAAATGTTATGAAAGGTTACTACAAGAACCCTGACGCAACAGCAGAAGTTCTTAAGAACGGATGGTATCACACTGGTGATTTAGGACGCTTTGATGAAGATGGGATGCTGGTCATTTGCGGCCGGGTTAAGAATCTGATCGTGACACCCAACGGTAAAAATGTCTATCCGGAGGAGATTGAAAATCAGCTCCTCAAAAGTCCATATATTGCTGAAATAATGGTCTATGGCCATAAAGTCGGACGAACGGCTGAAGAGGTTTATGCAGTGGTTTTCCCTGATGAAGAAACTCTCTTCACCTTAAGCAAGGAACGAGGAGGCTCAGCACTTTCAGCTCGGGAAATCGAAGATTTAATCCGCAAAGAGATTCAGCAATTTGGGAAGGATCTGGCCGATTATAAACGGGTTAAAAAATTCACTATACGCGAAGACGAATTCCCTAAGACAACGACCCGTAAAATTAAACGCTATATCGTTGAACCAGAGATATCAACCAACTAAGACAATCTTCGGTACTAATAAAAAAACCGCATCAGGCGATGCGGTTTTTTTATAATTATCGATCTTTTAGGGTGCTTCAACCCAGATCATTTTCTACCCGAATGAGAAAAGTCTCACGGGTAACAATATCCATTTTGTTAATGACAGCAAGGGCCTTGGAGACATCCGCCTCAAGAGCACGATGTGTCATCAATACTATTGGAACAGAATCTTCTTCGTAATCTTCAGGCTGAATCATCGACTGAATACTGATATTATTCTCCCCAAGACAGCCGGCAATCTGAGCAAGGACGCCAGGCTGATCAACACAAGTAAAACGCAAATAGTAATTACTTTCGACCTGACTCATTTTTTTAACAGTTAAGGATTTCACACTATCCTGGCAATACCCCATAACCGGAGATCGCAGTGTCGCGCCCGCAGCCTTATCGCGGCAGATCGACATAACATCACCCATAACAGCGCTTGCAGTGGCATCCATACCTGCGCCACTTCCATAAAGCATTGTTGGGCCGACAAAATCTCCCGTCAAACGCACGGCATTGAAAACACCGTCCACTTCGGCAAGCTGATAATCCGCCGGAATCATAGTCGGATGAACTCGTACTTCAATCTCATTACCGTTTTTCTTACCAATAGCAAGAAGCTTGATCTTATAACCCATTTGACTGGCAAACTGAATATCAACAGCCGAAATATTGCTAATTCCTTCAGTATATACCTGATCAAAATCTACATTAGTGCCAAAACACAATGCGGAAAGAAGGGCAATTTTATGAGCGGTATCAACTCCTTCGACATCAAAGGTAGGATCCGCTTCGGCGTACCCAAGTTCCTGAGCTTCTTTAAGGACAGGAGCAAAGTCGCCGCCTTCATCGGTCATTTTACTTAAGATAAAATTACATGTCCCATTAAGAATGCCAAGTACCGAGACAAAACGATTAGCACATAGGTTTTCCTTAATCGCTGAGATAATCGGAATCCCTCCACCAACAGCAGCTTCAAACATAACCCCCACGCCGGCTTTATTTGCCGCAGCTACAATTTCCTGACCATGAACTGCCATGAGGGCTTTGTTTGCAGTTACAATATGCTTGCCGTTTGCAATTGCCTTTAAAATGAAATTTTTTGCCGGTTCATATCCACCAATAAGTTCGATAACGATATCAATATCAGGGTTACTGATAACATCTTCAACATTGGTCGTTAATATGCCGGCCTCAAGAGTAATTCCGCGATCGGTTGTAATATCAAGATCACAAACTTTAGCTAATTCAATGTTGTAACCAAGACGCTCACAAATAATGTCCTGATTATTTTGCAAAACCCTGATTACACCAGTCCCGATGGTTCCAAAACCAAGAAGACCAACTTTTATCGAACTCATAACAACCTCAATTCTTATACATAACAGGTTTGGAGCTAATCGTTATTTTTGCTTTTCAACACCCTTGGCGATTTTATCTAACAAGCCATTAATGAATGATGAAGATTCCTCAGTCCCATAGCGCTTCGCAATCTCGATTGCCTCATTTATAGTGACATTAACAGGAATTTCAGGGTGATAAAGCAACTCATAAGCAGCCATCCGCAAAATGGACAGATCAACCGGAGTCATCCTGTCTACAGACCAATTTTTTGCAACCTCAGAGAGTTTTCTGTCGAGTACAGCACGATACTCAACAACCCCTTTAACCAAGGTTTCAGCAAATAATCTAGCCGACGCAGGCAACGGAGAATCAATAGCCTCCAATGGTTCTCCAAGAACATCATCCGCAAAACGGAAATTTTTCCAAAATGCGCCAAGAATCTTTTCCGGATCAATCTGATCGCGGTCAAGCTTCAGGGAATAAAGCATTTTTAGAGCGCATTCACGCCCAACACGCCGATTATATGGCATATTAACCTACTGCTCCTATAAGATTAACCATTTCAATAGCGCTCATTGCAGCTTCAGCACCTTTATTACCAGCTTTGGTACCAGCCCTCTCAATAGCTTGTTCAATAGAGTCAGTGGTCAATACGCCAAAAGCAACTGGTAATTCTGAATCCATAGAAGCCAAAGCGATCCCTTTAGTCATTTCAGAACTGACATATTCAAAATGCGGGGTACCACCACGAATAACAGCGCCTAAGCAAATTAAAGCATCGTATTTTCCGGATTTAGCCATTTTTTTTGCGACTAAAGGAAGTTCAAAAGCACCGGGAACTTTGACCAGGGTAAGATCATTATCATCAGCGCCATGACGAACCAAGGTATCAACAGCACCTTCAACGAGGCGATCACAAATAAAACTATTAAAGCGGCTGACCAGCAGTCCGAACTTGTATCCCTTAGCTTCAAATGTTCCTTCTATGATTTTTGGCATACTTATATCTCCTATATATTTAAACTTATAAATTATTCAGTAAATGACCCATTTTTTCACGTTTAGTTGTCATATATCTGAGGTTAGTTGTACAGGTTGGCATTTCAATGGCTACGCGTTCGACAATTTCGAGGCCATAACCTTGCAAACCAACAATTTTTTTAGGATTATTAGTCATTAATCGCAGTTGCTTGATGCCAAGATCACTTAAAATCTGGGCACCCAGGCCATAGTCGCGCAGATCATCATCAAACCCGAGAGAATGATTTGCCTCAACAGTATCCTGCCCTTGATCTTGCAAAGCGTAAGCTTTGATTTTATTAACCAGACCAATACCACGACCTTCTTGACGCATGTAAAGAACGACACCTGTCCCCTCTTTCGAGATCTGAGCCATAGCAGCATGCAGTTGCTCACCACAATCACAGCGTTGAGAACCAAAAACATCACCGGTTAAACATTCAGAATGAACTCGAACCAAAACAGGTTTTTCCGGATCTATAGCCCCTTTAACAAGAGCAATATGTTCGGCGTGATCAACATCATTTTCATAAACAACAGCTTTAAAATCACCACCAAATGGCGTTGGCAAATGGGTTTCTGCAGCTCGGCGGACAAGTAATTCCTTACGCATCCGATAAGCGACCAACTCTGCAACAGAGATAATCTTAAGGTCATGTTTTTCAGCAAAAACCTCGAGCTCTGGCATACGTGCCATGGTGCCATCATCGTTCATAATTTCACAAATAACACCAGCGGGTTTCATTCCCGCAAGGCGCGCTAAATCGACCGAACCCTCGGTCTGCCCAGCACGTACCATGACCCCACCGTTACGAGCGCGAAGAGGAAACACATGGCCGGGACGCGCCAAATCATGGGCAGTTGTCTCATCAGCGACGGCAACCTGAATAGTATGAGCCCGATCGGCAGCAGAGATGCCAGTGGTAACCCCCTGACGAGCCTCTATTGAAACGGTAAAAGCAGTGCCAAATGAAGAACTATTTTCGCTAACCATTAATGGTAAGTCGAGTTCGTCAGCGCGCTCCTCAGTCAAAGACAGACAGATGAGACCACGACCTTCTCGCGCCATAAAGTTTATTCTTTCAGGGGTAGCAAGTTCGGCAGCGATCACAAGATCGCCTTCATTCTCGCGGTCTTCATCATCGACAAGTATGATCATTTTACCCTGGCGAACATCTTCCAGTGCAGCTTCAATTTTTGCAATTGTCATCGTTCTATCCTTCTAAGTCATTCATACTACAAGCGTTGCTAGTGGGCCAACCGGCATTCCGAAAAGCTGATCTGATAAAAAGCATTCGGAGAATATCATTACATAAATATTCCTGAACCTGTGTAATGGGCTGTTATCTCACAGAAAGCCATTTTTGGCAAGGAAGTCAAGGCTAACACCTTGAGAACTCGCAGTCTGATCTGATCCAAATAATTTTTCAACATAGCGACCAAGAATATCCGTTTCAATATTGACCTTTGAACCTTCACGTCGATTCTTTAGGGTCGTCATTTCGAGAGAGTGAGGAATAACCGCAACACTAAAAGAATCTTCCGTTACGCTATTAACCGTCAAACTAATCCCATCGATTGCGACAGAGCCCTTTTCAACAACATAACGCATAGCATTTTCGTTTAAACTAAACTCAAAACGGATAACATTAGCATCTTCATATCTCTTTCTTACGGTAGCCATACAGTCGATATGGCCACTCACAATATGGCCACCAAGCCTGTCGCATAGTCGTAATGCACGCTCGAGATTTACTTGTGTATTGGGGCCGAGAGTGCCAAGCGTTGAGCGGTCGAGAGTCTCCGGCGAAACATCCACAGCAAAACTCTCATTATTCCAGGATACAACAGTCAAACACACACCATTAACCGCGATACTTTCCCCCAACACAAGATCCTCTTGAACCATCTCGCTAACAATGTGCAATTGTGCGGAATGACCCTGACGATCGATTTTTTTGACCGTCCCTAACGCCTGAATTAATCCGGTAAACATGAAGCGATATCTCCTGTAATTAAAATATCGTGACCGACCTGCTGATAACGCAAATCAGTCAAGGTAACGGCATCAGCCATTTTATCATGACCGGGGCCTGAAAAAAGACTATTTACTGGCCGCCCAACAAGAAATTTAGGAGCAATAAATATCATGACCTGATCCACCAATCCTGCTGCAAAAGCCTCGGTCGCCAAAGTAGCTCCTCCCTCAAGAAGAAGACGCTGAACATTCCGCCGACCAAGCTCACGCCAGACACTCATTAAGTCAACCCGACCATCCGTACCTGGACAATATAAAATCTCCGCACCTAAACTTTCAAGTTCATGCTGCTTTTTATCATTCTGACAAGCAGTGACAATTAAAGTTCCTGCAGAAGAGTCCATATGCAACATTCTACTATTGGCTGGAATGCGCAACTGACTATCGATTATTACACGCAAGGGATCGCGACCTGAGTTAGAACTCAAACGTGTCGTTAATTGTGGGTCATCATTCAATACAGTATTAATACCTACCATTATTGCTTCAACCCGATCACGTAACTCATGAACAAGTTGACGACTTTCAACTCCGGAAACCCAGCGAGAGTCACCACAATGAGAAGCAGTAGCCCCCTCAAGGGTCATAGCAGATTTATAAATTGTATATGGCAAACCAGTTAATACATGCTTGGCAAAAGGAGCAATAAGCCGTTGACATTCCGTAGCTAAGAGGCCACTTTCCACCTCTATCCCAGCGTTTATTAGCTTATCAACACCACGACCGGCAACTTTTGGATTAGGATCAACAGCACCTATAAATACACGTTTAACCCCCGCTGCGATTAAAGCATCTGCACAGGGTGGCGTTTTACCAAAATGAGAGCATGGCTCCAACGTCACGTAAACATCTGAATCAGCAGCTAGGCCACCAGCCGCACGTAAAGCAAATACTTCAGCATGAGGCTGTCCCGCTTGAGGATGGAAACCAGTTCCTACAACGACTCCTTGATTCACAATGACAGCCCCAACTGCAGGGTTAGGACTCGTGCGGCCAAACCCTTTATAAGCCTGCTCCAGTGCCATTTGCATATATTCTATGTGTGTCGCCATCAATTACACCTTAAATAATAAAGCCGGGCCAACATATAGTGGACCCGGCCAAGAATCACTGAGACAAGATATCATTTAGAATTTTGCAACAGATCGGTAAGTTCAGTCATAAACTCGTTGATATCTTTGAATTGTCGATAAACGGAAGCAAAGCGTACATAAGCAACCTCATCAGCATCGTGCAAAGCCTCCATCACCGCCTTACCTATAAGACTAGAAGCTATTTCCTTATCCCCACATTCCTGAAACTTTCTTTCGACCTGATCAACCATAGCCTCAATATTTTCGACAGAAATGGGTCGCTTTTCACAGGCCCTTTGGACCCCGGCAATAATTTTTGAGCGGTCGAAGTTCTCTCTGCGGCCATCTTTCTTTATAACCCAGGGAAGGATTTCCTCAACTCTTTCGTAGGTTGTAAAGCGACGCTCGCAGGAGGGACATTCACGACGGCGACGAACATTATTACCTTCTTTCCCTAATCTGGAGTCAACCACACGAGTATCGTTGTGCCCGCAAAAAGGACAGTTCATAACCACTCACTCTTTCATATGTTGATGAAATTGGATACCTGCTTCACCCAGCATTTGAAGAGACAATTCATCTGGATAGCCACGTCCGTAAATAACCTCAACAACACCAGCATTAATAATCATTTTACTACAGATAATACAAGGTGAGTCAGTACAATACACTGTTGATCCAGCAATATTAATACCATGCCTTGCTGCTTGAATAATGGCATTTTGTTCAGCATGTAATCCCCGGCAGAGTTCATGTCGTTCACCGGAAGGAACCTTCAACTGGTCACGTAGGCACCCAGTGACATCACAGTGCGTGATGCCACTGGGAACACCATTATATCCAGTTGCGAGAATATGTTTTTCCTTAACGACAACGGCTCCGACCTGACGTCTGGTACACGTAGAACGTGTAGCTACCAGCTGAGTAATTTCCATAAAATATTCATTCCAGTCAGGTCTTTGCATCAGGGATCCTTATTTCAGACGATGAGCATAAAGAGGAAATTGTTCACACAGTTCCTTTACCTCGCCTTTAATCTTGGCAAGTTCAATCTCATCTTCCATATTTTGTAAAGCACGGTCGATCCATTCCGCAACTTTTACCATCTCCGCTTCTTTTAATCCCCGACTCGTTGTTGCCGGAGTACCAATGCGAATACCACTGGTAACAAACGGAGAGCGAGTATCAAAAGGAACTGCATTTTTATTAACGGTTATACCGGCAGCTTCAAGAGCGTGTTCAGCCATTTTACCAGTAATTTCAGTACCGGTAAAATCAACCAACATCAAATGATTATCGGTTCCACCGCTAACAAGTTTATAGCCGCGTTCAACAAGAGCACCAGCTAAAGCATCAGCATTCTTGACGACCTGCTTTGCATAGACTTTAAAGTCATCAGAAAGAGCTTCTTTAAAAGCCACAGCTTTAGCAGCAATGACATGCATCAAAGGTCCACCCTGAATTCCGGGAAAAATATTGCTATTTAATTTTTTAGACCACTCCTCAGTACACATAATCATTCCACCACGCGGGCCACGCAGTGTTTTGTGAGTCGTCGTGGTAACAAATTCCGCATAAGGAACAGGATTTTCGTGTTCACCTGCAGCAACAAGGCCGGCGATATGAGCCATATCAACCATAACAACAGCACCAACTTCGTCTGCAATACGCCGAAAAGCTTTGAAATCGATGGCACGAGGATAAGCGCTGGCACCAACGACAATCAGTTTGGGTTTGTGCTCTTTTGCTAAACGCTCAACTTCATCATAATCAATAGTCCCGGTCTCAGGATTCAGACCATACGGAACAATATTATAAAGCTTACCGGAAAAGTTAACTGGAGAACCATGAGTCAAGTGGCCGCCATGAGCCAAATTCATACCAAGAACAGTATCTCCAGGCTGACAAACTGCCATATAAACGGCCATATTAGCCTGAGAACCTGAATGAGGCTGAACATTCACATGTTCCGCACCAAACAATTCTTTAGCACGCTCGATAGCAAGTTGTTCGGCTTTATCAACGATTTCGCAGCCACCATAATAGCGCTTTCCGGGATAGCCTTCTGCATATTTATTTGTAAGAACAGATCCTTGCGCATCCAGGACCGCTTCGCTGACAAAGTTTTCAGAAGCTATAAATTCAAGGTTGTACTCTTGACGACGGGTCTCTTCGTCGACAATCGCTGCAATTTCAGGATCAAAATTTTCTAAATTTTGCATAATACCCAGTTCCTCCATGAGCCTGACACCGGTTCAATAGTGTCACGTTACGTACAAAGTAAAAAACGGGGCATAAAAACTGCCCCGTCTTGTTGTTACCTATCTGACACCTACTTTTCCAAGTCGGTAATCTTATCAAGACGGTTTTGATGCCGTCCACCTTCGTAATCTGCCTCAAGCCAGATTTCAACTAATTTTCTACCTTCGTCAGGAGTTAAAATACGTCCACCCATGACAAGAATATTAGCATTATTGTGTTCACGAGCCATTTGCGCTGTAAATTCATCATGCACGAGAGCAGCTCTGATGCCGGGAAATTTATTGGCCGCAATCGACATACCAATACCTGTTCCACAGATCAAAATACCCTCTTTTGCATCGCCCGAAACAATTGATTGTGCCACCTTTGCAGCGAAATCCGGGTAATCAACTGACGTTCCGTCATTCGTACCAAGATCTGTATATTCGACACCTTTGGCAGATAAAAGTTCACATACCGCGGTTTTTAGCTCCAGTCCACCGTGATCACTACCTATAACGATCATCAAAAACCTCAGATCTTTTTGAAAGCCAGGGTTCCGTTAGTTCCGCCAAACCCGAAAGAATTTGACAGGACAACCTTTGGCTGAGCTTCACGCGCTTGATTCGGAACATAATCAAGATCACATTCTTCATCAGGCTCATTATAGTTGATTGTTGGTGGAATGATACCATTTTTAAGCACCATTGCACAGAAAACAGCTTCCATTCCGCCAGCGGCCCCTAAACCATGACCAGTCATACTTTTTGTTGAGCTGATCATCACCTTTTTAGCTTGCTCACCAAGGACCTTTTTGACCGCCATGGTTTCATACAAATCGTTGTAATAGGTTGAGGTACCATGGGCATTAATGTAATCGACTTCCTCAGGGTTAATACCAGCGTTTTTCAATGCCATTGAAATACAACGAGCAGCGCCTTCCCCACCAGGAGCAGGTTGAGTAAGATGATAAGCATCACTGCTTAAACCATAACCAGCGACCTCACAATAAATATTAGCACCACGCTTCTTAGCACTCTCATATTCTTCAAGCATAACAATGCCGGCGCCTTCAGCCATAACGAATCCATCACGACCTTTTTCAAAAGGCCGACTTGCAGTTTTTGGATCATCATTACGGGTGGACAGTGCCTTCATAACATTGAAACCACCAATAGCTAACGGCGTAATGGTTGACTCAGTACCACCTGCAAACATGGCATCAGCATCACCACGGGCAATCATATGATAGGCATCGCCTATGGAGTGAGTTCCGGTTGCGCAAGCAGTAACTGTTGAAAGATTTGGCCCTTTTGCCCCATATTTCATGGAGATCTGACCTGGCGCGAGATTGATAATCAACATCGGAATAAAGAATGGGGAGATACGCTTATAACCACGATCCTGCAACACATTGTGGTATTGTTCGATAGCAGGCAAACCACCCAAGCCACTACCGACTAAGACGCCAACTCTCTCAGCATTTTCTTCAGTGATTTCAAGACCTGAATCTTTGAAGGCCATATCTGCTGCGGCAAGTCCATATTGAATAAAGAGATCCATCTTTTTGATCTCTTTTTTGTCCATGTACTCTTCTGCAACAAAGTCCTTAACTTCACCGGCAATCTGAGATGGCAAATCTGAGGCATCAAACCGTGTAATCGTATCAATCCCACACTGACCACTTGTTAGAGCAGACCAGTTTTTTTCAACACCGGTACCCAAAGCAGAAACGACACCGACCCCGGTGACCACAACTCTACGCATAACTTTTCTCACCTTATTAATTATTTATCAAACACGCGCTAAAATAGCTTAATTAAGAACAATATTAAAAAAACGGAACCGGAAAGAGCCGGTTCCGTTGAGATTCCTAATTAGGAAGCCTTACTGATATAGTCAACTGCGTCTTTGACGGTTTGAATTTTTTCAGCATCTTCGTCAGAGATTTCGACGTCAAATTCTTCTTCAAGAGCCATAACCAGCTCTACAGTATCCAGGGAATCGGCACCAAGATCATCCATAAAAGATGCTTCAGTAGTGACCTGATCCTCATCAACACCAAGTTGCTCAGCAACAATTTGTTTTACTCTTTCATCAATAGAAGCCATTCGCTTTCCTCCTCGTGTGTTATCTTGGCCTGATTATTATAGGCCAGTTTTGTTTACATGTACATTCCGCCGTTAACAGCGAGTACCTGACCGGTAATATAACCGGAGGTATCAGAAGCCAGGAACAGTACTGCATTTGCTATATCATCAGCACTTCCTAGTCTTTCCAGTGGGATCTGAGCTGCCAATTCCTGACGTTTTTCTTCTGGCAATGCATCCGTCATGTCGGTAGCGATAAAACCTGGAGCTACAGCATTAACGGTCACGTTACGCTTTGCCAATTCACGCGCATTAGATTTGGTCAAACCCATCAACCCGGCTTTACTGGCACAATAATTGGCTTGCCCAGCATTACCCATTTGTCCAACAACTGAAGCAATATTAATGATTCTGCCACTACGTTGCTTGCTCATCACTTTAGCGACAGCTTTAGTACACAGAAATGCACCTTTAAGATTTACGGTAAGAACAGCATCCCAATCGGAATCCTTCATCCGCAACAAAAGAGCATCTTTAGTAATGCCGGCATTATTAACCAAAATATCTATCTGGCCAAAAGCTTCTTTAGCCGCATTTACCATATTATCAACATCTTCCGCAGCAGTAACATTGCCCTGAACAGCAATAGCTTCAGCACCCGAAGCCTTAAGCTCAGCAACAAAAGCTTCGGTAGCAGCGAGATCAAGGTCAACTGCCACGATCTTAGCACTTTGAGCGGCTAACGCCAATGCGATGCTACGACCAATTCCTCGTGAAGCTCCAGTTATAATTGCTACCCTATTTTTAACCATAGGTTTCTCTCCTTGAAAAGATTGTAGAATAAAAATGCGATTCTATTTTGCAAGCTTAGCCAAGCTTGCGAGATCACATACGTTCTGCAGCGTAGCTTCACGATCAATCCGTTTAATTAAACCAGAAAGAACCTTGCCCGGGCCAACCTCAACATAACTGGTGACTCCCAATTCTTTCATAGCGACAACAGATTCATCCCAGCGCACAGCAGCACATACCTGCTCGATTAGCAGAGGCTTTACCTTTTGCACATCTTGATATGCACTCGCTTCAACATTACTGATTACGGGTACAGCCAAAGATTGCACATCAATACCGGCAAGGACATCTTCAAGACGCTTCGCAGCAGGCGCCATCAACTCACTATGAAAAGGAGCACTGACAGGAAGAAGCAAAGCACGCTTAGCACCAGCATCTTTGGCAAGGTCAATAGCACGCTCAACCGCTCCAGTATGACCAGCGATAACGATTTGACCGGGACTGTTAAAATTAGCAGGAGCAACAACCTCCCCTTGGCATGCTTGAGCGCAAAGCTCTTCAAGTGCCGGACGATCGACACCCATAATAGCTGCCATAGCTCCGGTGCCAACAGGCACTGCTTCCTGCATAAAGGTACCACGCAAATGAACCGTCTTAACAGCATCAGCAAGAGTCAAGGCCCCGGCCGCAACAAGAGCTGAGTATTCACCGAGAGAATGACCCGCAACAAAGGATGGAACCAAGTCTGTTTCTTGCTGCAGAACACGTAAAGCAGCAATGCTTGTGGTGAGAATAGCTGGCTGTGTATTGGCAGTAAGCTTAAGATCTTCTTCAGGGCCTTCAAAGCACATACCGGCAATATCATAGCCAAGAGCGTCGTTAGCTTCAACAAAGGAATCTTTAGCAACACTAAAGTTGTCAGCTAATTCTTTGCCCATACCTGCAAATTGAGCTCCCTGACCGGGAAAAACAAATGAAATCATGGATACAAACCTATATAAGAATTAAATAATGACAATATTAATTACCAGCGAATCAGCGATGAGGCCCAGGTAAAACCGCCACCAAAAGCTGCGGTTAATACCAAATCACCCTCCTTGAACACGCCAGCCTGATTTGCTTCATCAATAGCAATAGGAATAGTTGCACCTGAGGTATTGCCGTACTTATGTACATTGACAAACGTTTGCTCAGTAGTCAGCTTAAGACGCTTAGCAGTTGCTTCTAAAATTCTGCGATTAGCCTGATGAGGAATGAATAACTTAAGATCTTGACTCGTGAAACCATTTGCGGCGAGAGCTTCCTTTGAAACATCCGTAAGGGACCGAACAGCAACCTTAAAAACCTCATTGCCTTGCATGCGCAAAAAAGGAAGCTTTTCGGTCAGCCCATCAACGGAAGACGGGTGTTTAGACCCAAATCCAGGCTGATAAAGAAGTTCAAGGAAATTACCGTCGGAATGCAGGTGATTCGACAAAATTCCGGATTCACCTTCCTGAGATTCAAGGACTACCGCGCCGGCACCGTCACCAAAAAGGACACAGGTATTGCGATCTGACCAGTCAACGATACGACTCAATGTTTCCGCACCAATGACAACCGCCTTAGATCCTGGCCGTGCGGTAATATAGTCAGCTGCGGCGGATAAGGCATACAAAAAGCCACTACATGCAGCGGAAATATCATATGCATAAGCATTTTTGGCACCGAGATTGGCCTGAACAATACAAGCAGTCGCTGGCCAGGGATAATCGCCTGTAATCGTTCCAACAATGATAAGGTCAACATCTTCGACAGCCACCCCTGCCATAGCAAGAGCCTTGCGAGCGGCCTCAGTAGCCATATCTGAGGTGGTTTGACCTTCAGCGGCCAGACGTCTTTCTTTAATGCCGGTACGAGCAACAATCCAATCGTTGTTGGTATCAACCATTTTTTCCAGGTCGAAGTTAGTCAAAACCTTTTCAGGTAAATATGACCCCGTACCAATAATCCGTGCTTTCATAGCTCGAACTCCAAATTTTATTTTATATTAACGCAGCCAAGCGTTCTTCCAGACGAACTCTGGCAAATTCCCCAGCTTGTCTGATAGCAATACTGATAGCTACAGGATCAGAACTACCATGGCAAACAATCCCTGTTCCGGCAATTCCCAACAGAGGAGCACCGCCGTATTCTACTGGATTAATGCGTTTTTTAAAGGCATCAAAAGCGGGCTTACTAAGCATATAGCCAATCTTAGCCATAAATCTGTTTTCGATTTCAGTCCTTAACATGGTGCTGATGGCAACAGCCAGTCCTTCACTTACTTTAAGCAGGACATTGCCGACAAAACCATCACACACAACGACATCTACAGAACCATTATAAACGTCACCACCTTCAACATAACCAACATAATTTAATGCCGACTCTTTTAACAGAAGGTGAGCTTCACGCGTCAGATCGTTACCTTTTTTTTCTTCTTCACCATTTGAAAGAAGACCAACCTTTGGCCTAACCTTGCCAAAAAGATGCTCAACGTAAACACTACCCATCACACCGAATTGGTACAGATTAGCAGGTTTACAATCGACATTCGCCCCCATATCAAGGACCATGGTCTGGTCAATCATATTAGGTAGACAAGTCCCTATAGCAGGGCGATCAATGCCCTTAACCCGCCCAAATGCAAACATTCCAGCAGCCATGATAGCGCCTGAATTTCCAGCACTCACAACACCACTAGCAATGCCACTTTTAGCAAGATTAAATGCAACCCTGATAGATGAATCTTTTTTCTTCCTTACGGCATCGGATGCAGAGTCATGCATACCGACAACTTCACTTGCATGGTGAATTTCTAACTCAAGACCAGAGGTATCAAACTTTGCTAGTTCAGTATTTATCCGCTCAGTGTCACCGACTAAAATGACACTACAGCCAAATTCGCGACATGCGCTTACAGCACCTGCGACCTCAGCAACAGGAGAATTGTCTCCTCCCATTGCATCAACGGCTATCTTCAGGGTCATATTCAGAAACCGAAATTAAATTTCGTCACTATTAATGATTTCTTTACCCTTGTAAGTTCCACAATTGGAGCAAACACGGTGAGGTAATTTTGGTTCCTGGCACTGTGGACACACAGAGATACCTGGAGCAACAACCGCATCATGAGCACGACGCATATTTTTTTTAGATTTAGAGGTCTTTTTCTTTGGTACTGCCATGACAATTTCTCCTTACAATTAAACGGGCCAATCCCATCTAACGGGTTATAGTCTACCTATTTGAAATAACTAGACGTAGTAAATTAATACAATTTGACTGACTATTTTTTTAATTTCAGGTCAGCTAAAGCTGAAAATTTATTATTAAACGGTTTTTTTTCACACTGACAAGAGCCAGTGTTCAGATCACGCCCACATTCAGGACATAACCCTCCGCACTCATCACCACAAACAGGACTGATTGGCAAAGCCATAATTAATTGTTCCTGCAAGGGATCAGAAAGATCAATAGCCTCACCCTGATAATAGATGAGACCAAGCTCTTCCGCGTCTAATTCCATATCCTCAGTTAACTCCTGATCCTCGTCCTGAGGAGAAAAAGTCAGGCTAAACTGCTCTGAAAGAGTATGGAAGAACGACTTTAAACAACGACCACAAACCAATTCCACCTCGGCGTTAAGATGACCATCGATTTCAACAATCTGACCAACACGCTGCAAACGCAAAGAAAAGTGGATGGGATCCTTAAAACCTGCCCCGCCATTTTCTCGCATAGTTAACAGTTCTGGAAAATCGGCTATGACCTTGTCATAATGTTGCTCTAACAAGCCACCCTTGATATCTTTCAGTTCAATGCGCACAACTATCCCCTTCAAGGCGAATGAAACAGTATAAGGAGCCATCAAAACATGTCAAGAGAAAAGGGCCACTTGCAACTGTTTAGAATGGCGCACTTTCTAGCCCATCCCAACCGGATTTGCAAGATTTTTTTTAAATATGGTCAGACCCGTACCTTAATTGGTATTTTCTACAAGAGCAGTTACCCTCATCACGACGAATTAATTTCAACCTCCCTCACAAACAGGTAGGCAGACAAAACATGACAAACGTAGACAAACAAAGTGGCATAGATCGACTTCTAAGCATCCTCAAAACCTTACGATCCCCCCTCGGGTGCCCATGGGACAAGAAACAAACTCCCGAATCATTAAAAACAACAATACTCGAAGAAACTTACGAACTACTAGAGGCTATCGATAGTAAAAGCAGTACCGATATATGCGATGAAGCTGGCGATCTTCTCTTGCAGATTGTTTTCCTTGGGCAGATATTCTCAGAACGTGACAACTTTAGTTTTAACGATATTGCCAATACTATCGCGGACAAAATGGTCCGTAGACATCCCCATGTTTTTGGCCAGGAAAGCAGCAATGGACACATTGAACGTTGGGAAGAAATCAAACAAGAGGAAAAAAACGGGCAAGGAAAATCAAACACATTAAAGCAGGCAATTCCTAATCATCTACCAGCACTAAAAGCCTGTAGCAAAATCGCCAAAAAAGAAAAAATACAAGAATCTCTCAATTGCTATTCCGAACTCATCAGAATCACCAAAAACCTAGACAAAGACGCCCAAGAGAAGGAGCTATCGGATCAATTGAGCCAAACCCTACCCTACGCTATCTATTTATTGGTCAATATAGCCATAGAAAATAATCTTGATATTGAAGACCTATTACGTCAGTTTAACAATGATAAAATTGCAGCGATCGACAACCAAAACCGTTAACTATATTTCGAATAATGCCGAACCTAGTGAAAAACATACGGTTTTTTGAGCCATCCACACAGACTGTTGATAACTTGTACAAAAGCCTGTGGATTTCTCCTATAGCCTTATAAAACTTGTGTTAACGACCGTGATGCCTAATTTTTATTCAATTTCATTTTCTTTAGTTTTCAATAACTTACAAGCCACCTTATCTTTTCGGTTAAAAAGATAAGATAGAGCGCAGTATTAATTTATTTTTTTTCATAAAAGGTGTGTACATGTTCATAAAGATACTGATTCTCTTCACCCTGGTACCGCTTGCTGAACTCTACATTTTGATTGAAGCAGGCCGACAAATAGGGATCGCACCAACAATTGCGATGGTACTGTTAACTGGATTTGCCGGTGCCTACCTTGCTCGTAGCCAAGGCTTTCAACTTATGCAAAGAATTCAGGGAGACCTTTCAGAAGGTAGAGTCCCAGCTACAGAAATGATTGATGGTGCAATTATTCTCAGTGGTGGACTCCTCTTATTGACACCAGGGTTCTGTACCGATTTATTCGGTTTTTGCCTTTTGACGCCATTGACGCGCAACTATCTGAAGATATGGGTACAACGATGGCTGGACAATAAGATAAAAAGAGGTGAGATTAATATTTACCGCCACTAATCAACGATATACTTTCCTGACCAATGACAGACACTAAGACCTTTCCCCTTCTGAGTATTTTTTTTGCTACAAGAGAAGGGGAAAGGATAATAATTTTTTACTTGCCACGCTTACGTAATAAACCTATACCCTGCCGCACTTCATCAACCTTCAACAAATGACAGGCTAAAAAGAATACTAATGCACCTCCGAGAACACCTCCACCCAGAACACACCACTTTATCAGGCTACTCCCTGTACCATGCCAGTCTATTAAGTGAATAATCCACCAGACAACAATACCCATTCCAATACATGCGGGCACAATCTTTATAAGAGGAAGCCAGAAAGTCACCCGCAAGAAAGCACCAACTTTTTTCTGCAGCAAAACAATCAGAACAACTGCATTAAAAACAGAGGAGAGAGTTAAAGCAACAGCAAGACCAAGAAAGTCGAAATACCGCATTAAAACCAAACCAGCCAGTACATTAACAAGCAAAGTGTAGAAAGAAACGATAACTGGCGTCCGAGTGTCCTTTAATGCGTAAAAAGTCTGCGCTGCTATACGGCTATAACCGACAAAAATTAGCCCGGGTGCATAGCAAATCAATACTGCTGCACAATTCTCTAAAGCAGCATGCTCAAAGGCTCCTCCAAAAAATAAAAGTGAATATATAGGCTTTGCACACAGAACCAAGCCAACAATAGCGGGCAAAGTAAACAAGGTAATCAACGATAACGAAAAACCTAGTGAATCACGCACCCCGGACAAGTCATCTTTAGCAACCTGGCGACTCATCATAGGTAATGTCGCCTGGGCGAGTGAAACAATAAAGATTCCCTGCGGAAATTCAAATAATCTTTGACCATAATAAAGATAAGAAACAGAACCTTCCGATAAAAAGGAAGCGAGCAAACGACTGACAATGATGTTTATCTGATAAATAGCGACACCAGCAATACCAGGAAGCATTAGCGTCATTATTTTTTTTACTCTTGGATCCTGCCTGAACTTAAAGTCGAATCCTAAGCGCATTTTAAATCTGAACAAAACAGGCAACTGAAGCAATAACTGCACAACCCCGCCAACAACGACCCCTACTGCTAATGCCATAACAGGTTGAGAAAAGTATGACCTCAGCAATAAGGCCGAAGAAATCATGCACAGGTTTAAAAACAAAGGAGATAATGACGGAAAAAAGAAATGCCCACGGACATTAAGAATCCCAGTAATTAAAGCTAGTAGAGATACCAAACCAATGTACGGAAACATAATACGGTTAAGCAGATCAGTAAGTTCTAGCTTGCCAGGTATTGTTGAAAAGCCGTAACCAATTATTTGAGTTATCCACGGAGACAGACAGATTCCAAAAATAACAATTATAACCATAATTAAAGAGAGAATAGTCAGACAGCGATTAGCTAGACGAAGAGCTTCATCTTGCCCCTGCTTATGATATTCTTCCGAAAATACAGGCACAAATGCAGAAGTTAACGACCCTTCAGCAAAAAATCGCCGCAATAAGTTTGGAATGGTAAAAGCCATAAAAAAAGCATCAGTAACCATTCCGGCACCAAACAAGCGGGCAATGAGTACATCTCTGACCAATCCAGCAATGCGGCTTAGCAAAGTCGCTACAGCCATAACAACAGTTGCGACTCCGATTCTTCTCCTATCTGTCATTATTTATTTTTAATCCTCATTTTAAAAGCTATAAGCATTTGAATAATAGACTTTTTTATATCATGTATTGGCAATTTCTAACTTGACAAGGAGTACCGATCCTTATAATATCGCCAAGCTTTTGATAGAAAAAATTATTATTAATTCCGTAAGGAGATCAATTCGTGGCAAATCACAAATCAGCTTTAAAACGCAACAAGCAGAATGCAGTACGCTATGCACGTAACAATCACATTCGCTCTACCATGCGCACCCTGGTTAAAGGTGTACGCGAAGCCGTTGCAGCAGACGATAAAGAAGCAGCAGAAGCAGCTCTGAAAAAGGCTATTCCTTATATCGACAAGACCGCAACTAAAGGGGTCATCCACAAGGCGACCGCAAGCCGTAAAATTTCACGCTTGTCAAAGCTGGTTAATTCCCTTGCCTAAATAATGCAATACAAATTAAGCAATAAGAAAGGAGCCTCTTCAGGCTCCTTTCTTATTTTTTAAACCGATAAGCTTATGAATCAGCTGCTCAAGCAATGCATCAGCATTTGCACCGCTCGACTTCATCGCCAGGTCAGTTTCCAGAAACATTCTATGGGCCGACATGAAATTTTCCCGCGAAAATTGACCAGCTTGCCTTATCAAACCATCGACAACAAAAAAGGGAATACGAACCTGAGCAGCAATATCCCGTGAAGACATACGCTGAGCAGACATCTCCCTGACTTTCCAAAGTTGCCTGAAATGCCTGGTCAATAAACTTAATATTTTAAGTGAAGCCTCACCAGAGGCAGACAATCGACTGACCAGACTTAACGCCTTACCGACATCCCCTCTTCCGACAGCATTACCAAGCTCAAAAATATTTTCGGCCCGCCCCCTGGACACCACATCTTTGACATCTTTGACATCTATTAGGGTCTTATCACCTATAAATGTAAGAAGTTTGTCCAGCTCTGAATGTACCTCGTTTAAACCGACGCTGACCATTGCGCAGAACAGACTTAAGGCATCGTCTGATATTTCAATATCTTTATCGTAGAGCAACCTTTTTAAATAACCAGGCAACTCACGTTCTGCGAGAGGCTTAAACTCAACAAATTCACCCTGCTTCTTAAATTTCTGAAAAAATTTGCGTCGACTGTCAATTTTATTTGCGACTAAAAGTAAACAGGTTTCCGGAGCAGGATCATCCACATAAGAAAGGAGCTTTTCCTGTTCAGCGGTCGGAATTTGATGCGCATCACGAATCGTTACTAAGCGCTTATCAGCAAACATAGGTAATGTTTGCGCCGTATCGATAACTTGTTCAGCTCTTAACTCTTTACCCTGAAAAAGACTATCATTAAAATCGTCTTGCCCTGCCGGAAAGACGACCTGTCGCAATTCTGCAACCGCCTTACGAACCAGAAAAGTTTCCTCACCATAAACACATAATAACGGAGGAATATTTCTTGTTTTAAGGTGGCTATAAAAATCATCAACGGTCATGGCAGGGTCTGTATTAGGGAGTCAACCTGAAAGAAGATTTCGATTGCCAACCTTTGGCATACCTCACGGACAGCAGCCTGCTCAGCATCACTTTGACTCATTTTATCATCAGATGTGGAATAGACTGATTGCCATTTAATTGTTTGCGGTTTACCGACAGGTTGACCAGTACGTTCAAATAATTCAGCGTCGACAGTTATCGAAACCTGATACTCAGCGATGTCGTCATTACTATCATAAGAAACAGCCCGATTTTGAAAGTCCCTTATACGGACCAGCAATTTAGCATCAGCTGAATCATTACTGAAAACCTCAGTATGTTTATTCTGCCGAGCAATTTCACGGCTTAACTGAGTCGTAAGAATGGAATCTAAATATGGTTCTGAAGTCTGATTGCTGACGTTAGGAATAAAGAGACGTGAATATTGACCGGACAGAGAACCCTCCTGTCCGGTCAAATGATAACCACAACCACAGAGCAAACAACTCAGCAATATGGCTAATACAAGTTTCATCAAGACACCACTATATTGATCAGACGACCTGGCACAGTGATGATTTTGCGAACTTGCTTACCCTCGATAAAACGCTGCACGTTCTCTTCAGCTAATGCCACTTTTTCCAGGGTCTCCTTGTCAGCATCAACAGCAACGGTAACTTTACTCCGCACCTTACCATTAACCTGAACAACTAAGGTAAGAGCAGCCGCAACCAAAGCACTATCGTCCCATGTTGGCCAGCCAGCGCTTTCAATACTTTCTTGATGCCCAAGACGTGACCACAATTCCTCACAAATATGAGGAACAAAAGGATTCAACAAGCGTACGATGGATTCAAGAGCTTCCCGCATAACACCGGGGTGATCTTCAACAGACTTAAATGAGTATACCGCGTTAACAAGCTCCATAACCGCAGCGATAGCAGTATTAAAATGGAATCGACCATCAACATCTTCGCTAACCTTTTTGATCGTCTGGTGAGTTTTTCTGCGCAATTCAGCAGCGTCACCTTCAGCACTGGTCGCTACCTCTACTCCGCTAATCAAATCGACATTCTCAACAACAGCACGCCAGACGCGGTTAAGAAAACGTGAACAGCCTTCAACCCCCTGCTCATTCCACTCAAGATCCTTTTCCGGAGGAGCAGCAAACAGTGAAAACAGGCGCGCAGTGTCAGCACCGTACTGATCGATGAGTTGATTTGGATCAATGACGTTTTTCTTTGATTTGCTCATTTTTTCAGTGCGACCAAAATCAACCGGCTGACCACACTCAGAACAATTCCCGTCAATGACCTGCTCTGGATAGAGCCAACCATGTTGCTTACAGCGTTGTGTTTCTTTACAAACCATTCCCTGGGTAAGCAAATTAGTAAACGGTTCATCCACGTCAATCATACCAAGGTCACGTAAAATCTTCGTATAGAAACGGGCATAAAGAAGATGCATAACCGCATGCTCAATACCACCAATATACTGATCTACCGGCATCCAGTAATTGGCAGCTTTTTTATCCAGAGGTCCCTGCTTATAATCGGGACACGCATAGCGGGCAAAATACCAGGAACTTTCGACAAAGGTATCGAAGGTATCACTTTCACGACGAGCGTTTTTACCACACTTTGGACACACTACATTCATAAAAGCTTCATGACGTGCCAAAGGAGACCCTCCTTCACCAGTCAGTTCAACATCAGTAGGCAAAGTTACTGGCAAATCTGCTTCAGGGACTGGAACGGCACCGCAACAATCACAATAAATGATAGGAATTGGTGTTCCCCAATACCGTTGCCGAGACACTCCCCAATCTCGCAACCGGAAGTTCACCGTCTTACGTCCTTCTCCACGCTCATCCAGGTAGGCAGCAATTTTTTCCTTGGCCTCTTCGTTCGCGATACCATCAAACGGCCCGGACGCTGTCAATTCTCCGGCATCAGTAAAAGCCTCAGCCATTTCTGCAACAACAAGGCTTTCACCCACTGGCTGAATGACAACACGAATAGGCAGATCATATTTTCGCGCAAATTCAAAATCACGCTGATCGTGAGCAGGGACAGCCATAACTGCACCAGTGCCATAATCCATCAGTACAAAGTTGGCGAGAAATACAGGGACCTTATCGCCATTAACCGGGTTAATACAATAAGAACCGGTAAAAACTCCCTTCTTCTCTAAATCACCGCTGGTTCTGGCAACCTTATCCTGTCGCTCAACCTCAGCTATAAACTGCTCAACCTCAGCACGCTGGTCTTCTGTGACTAAAGAGCTAACCATAGGATGCTCTGGAGCCAGACTCATAAAAGTAACCCCATAAAGGGTATCTGGTCGGGTCGTGAAAACTTTTACCTTGGTGTCGCTTTCAGCGATAGGAAACTCAATCTCACAACCATAACTTTTACCAATCCAGTTACGCTGCATAGCCAGAACTCGCTCTGGCCAACCCGTCAGTTTTTCAGTCCAGTCAAGCAACTCATCAGCGTAATCGGTAATTTTGAAGAACCACTGCTCAAGCTGCTTTTGCTCAACCTCTTCATGACAGCGCCAACAGCAACCATCTTCAACCTGCTCATTGGCAAGAACAGTCTGACACGTATTACACCAGTTAACGTTAGAACCTTTTTTATAGGCTTGGCCCTTTTCAAACATCTTCAAAAAGACCAATTGTTCCCAACGGTAATAATCGGTGTCACAGGTTGCGAATTCGCGCTGCCAGTCATAAGACAGCCCGATACGCTTTAGCTGAACGCGCATGCTGTCAATATTTTCATAGGTCCACTTAGCTGGATGCGTACCATGTTCAATAGCAGCATTCTCTGCCGGCATACCAAACGCATCCCAACCCATAGGGTGCAAGACATTCAGCCCCTGCATCCTTTTGAAACGCGCTACAACATCGCCAATAGCGTAATTACGTACGTGCCCCATATGAATCCGACCTGACGGATATGGAAACATTTCAAGCAGGTAGTATTTCTTTTTATTTTCGTCTTCACTGACACGAAATGATTGATTGTCTTGCCAGTACTGCTGCCACCTGGCCTCGACTTCTTTAGGATTGTAGTGATTTTCCATGAATCCTCCGCGGCGCCACCGGACACCACTTATGACGTAGAAATAAAGATGGAGTATATACACGAAAACCGGCATATGCCGGTATCGTTAGAATAAAAACTATCAGGAGCGCAGAATAGACCTCAAAGGATATCTGCTCTGAGATATAAACCTGCTCAAGCTACCTATTTTGCACGGTACGTAATGCGCCCACGAGTCAGATCGTAAGGTGACAATTCAACCGTAACTCTGTCTCCAGGTAAAATACGAATATAGTATTTACGCATTTTTCCTGAAATATGAGCTAATACGACATGGTCGTTATCAAGCTTGACCCGAAACATTGCATTTGGCAATGGCTCTACCACAGTTCCTTCTACTTCAATTGCCTCTTCTTTAGCCAACGCTGCCTCCCGAATAAAAACAGATTTTTTGTGAATGGCGTCTTATTGCATGTAAATAGCAGAGTGTCAAGTCCCTCTGAATTAAAGACCTTCAGGATTTAACAATCTGCGCACGATATTAACTAGTTCTGCTGTCTGTAGTGGCTTGGTTATAAACTCTGTAGCACCAGAGTTTAATGCCTTCTTACGAGCTACTTCAGCCCCTTCAGTAGCAATTATAATTATTGGCAAGTCCCGGTAACCACTATCACGTCGCACCAAGCTGGTTAGCTTCGTTCCATCTAATAGTGGCATATTTAGATCGGTGATCAACAAATCAAACGTCTGCTCAGCAAGGACTTTCAGAGCCGCAACTCCGTCACCTGCTTCAACAAACTGTAGACCGGGCACTCTCTGGAGCGCCATTATAATGAATTGGCGCATCGTTGCCGATTCATCAGCAACTAATATTCGAGCTGAAAACATTTCAGGGATTCCTCATGCTGCGATCTAATCACTACCGTATAAAATATACGGGAACAACATTCTATAATATAAATGTTAATCCTTAAGAATAAACCCCATAAGCAGCCCATATTAGCAATATCCTGAAAGAAATACCAGACAAAGAAAAACCCGACACAATGCCGGGCACAAAACTAAAAAAACAAAAAAACTCTGCCAGAAAAAGTTACGCTAGATAAGATTCGATCGTTTCCATAATCCGGGCAGATTTAAATGGCTTTGTGATGTATTCATCAGCACCTACCTCAGCACCTTTGGCAACATCTTCCGGTGTTTTTTTTGCGGTTAGTAAAATCACTGGGATATGGCGAGTTTCCGTATTGGTCTTAATCCGTCGGCAAACTTCAAACCCATCAAGTCCCGGCAACATGATATCAAGCAAAACGAGATCAGGAGGATCTTCCGCAATAGATTCCAGAGCGGCAGGACCGGTAACGGCACCTTTGACCATATAACCTTTGGTCGTCAGCAAGATACTTTCCAGCTTTAACAGACTTTCTTCATCTTCTACAATCAAGATATTTCGACTCATGCGGGTACCTTTCAAAACGAAAAAGAGTTGCCTTTAAACTATACCAGAAGATTTCAAAAAGTTGACGCCCGCTGATCAGTTTCCTTGCAATGCTTGCTCGATTGCCAAACCCGCCTGCGCCAGAAAAACATTAAAGGCATCGACCTTGGCCTTGGCAACTTCCTTGCTTATCAATTCACCATAGAGCATGGCCACAACGCGCCCACCATTCAATAACGGCGCTAAAAAAACATCCCCGGCCTGACTGCCGAGCATATGTTGCAACTTTTCCTCTGCCGCAGTTGTCCCGATTTTCCCACTGTAAGGCCTTTTTGTTTTAAGGACTTTGGCAAAAACGGATCCAGGTTCGACAGACAACTTTAAACTTCGCACCAACTCATCAGCATTGAGATCTTGAAACCCTTGTAATCCGAACTGCCCAATACCGACAACCTCAGTTCCGCGTAAATCAAAAATAACAGCGTGATTCATAATTTCACTGGCATAGCGCAGGATCAACAACACAACGCCACCACTGAATTCAGGATGTTCAAGCTCAGCAAGCATGCCACGTAATAAGTCGATTCCTCTATAAGAGTGTCGCTCATCAATTGCAGCTAATTCACGATCCAGACTTGCATCGTCAAAGGATTGATGCTCCAGTGCCTTCTGCCCTTTAAGCGCCAGTCGCCTTGGACTCATCCCTTTTTCGAGCATTAAATCAAGAGGATTGAGGGCAGCGGTACCATAAGAAAAAATATCTTCTATCGAAAAGCAAAAGGTTCCAGCCTGAAAAGAGACAAAACTCAAAACCACCTTTTCAATCTGTTGAGCAATAGCATTTTCAATAACCGGACCAGGAATCTGATATAAATCACGAACTATTTCTCCCAGAGGTTGATGATCAACCATTTTATTTTGCTGCTCGAGAGCTTGTTTTAATTGCGCCTCGGTAAGCAGTTGACAATGCTTTAATAGCTGCCCGAGTTCCTGAGGATAGGCACTTGATGTCGCCCGGACAATTTGACCTTGATGAAAAAAAACATCACCACTTTGATCACCTGATTTCAGATGCAATGTTCCTGATTTTTTACTCAAACTTAAAATCTGCAAGATTTCACAGATGCCGAGATCCTCAAGACGCCCCTCAACACTCATAAAACGAGATCCTCATAATTTATCAGTTTTTATCTCCCCGCCCCTTAAAGAACAACCGCAAAGGAACCTGCCCAAAATCAAATTTTTCTCTAAAGCAGTTGGTCAAATAACGCTGATAGGAAAAATGAATATCTTCAGGGCGATTAGTAAACAACGTAATGGTTGGTGGTCTAACAGCATTCTGTGCGGCATAGTAAAATTTGATCCTGCGACCGTTAACCATTGATGGTGGATGCTTGGCGATAAACTCTTCCAACCCACGGTTCAATTGTGGCGTTGGAATACGCTTGTTATACTCTGCCGCAACAGATTCAACTAAGGACATAATCTTATGGGTCCGTTGACCGGTTAACGCTGAGACAAAAAGAACAGGAGCAAATGGAAGAAATTTAAAGCGTCGTTTAATTTCATCCATAAACTTACCCATTGTTTGAGTATCTTTTTCTGGTAAGTCCCATTTATTTACTAACAAAATCAGTGCCCGGCCACGTTCGTAGGCATAACCAGCAACAGAAAGATCCTGATCGGTCACACCTTCTTCGGCATCGATAACCATCAAAACAACATGTGAGCGATCCATCGCTTTTAATGATGTAATCGCACTATATTTTTCCAACGCTTCACTAACGCGCCCCTTCCTGCGAATACCGGCTGTATCAATTAAAACAAAGCGCTGATCGTTATAAGTAAACGGAGTGTCAATACTGTCACGAGTAGTACCGGCCAGAGGATTAGCCACGACCCGCTCATACCCAAGTAGACGATTCACCAATGATGACTTACCAACATTGGGACGCCCGACCAAAGATAAACGAATTTCGTTACTAACATCACTTTGCTGCTGTCCCTCAGGTAGTAAATCCTGCACAGCATCCATTAAGTCACTGATCCCGCGACCGTGCTCAGCGGATAAGGTATAAAGCTCGCTAATACCAAGAGCGTAAAATTCACTGGCAGCGAGTTCCATATTGTCACCGTCCACCTTATTAACCACATACAAAACAGGTTTATCGGTACGGCGCAAAAACTGGGCGATCTCCATATCTGAGGGGGTTAGACCAGTTCTGACATCCATCAAATAAAGGATAACATCAGCCTCTTCAACTGCAAGTTGAGACTGTTCCCGCATTTGAGATAACAAACGATCTTCACTGGCAGGCTCAAAACCGCCAGTATCAACCAGTAGAAAAGGTTTCTCATAACGCGTAATTTCAGCATAATGACGGTCCCTGGTAACGCCGGGGAAATCTTCAACAATCGCCTTACGCTTACCGAGAAGACGATTAAAAAGAGTCGATTTTCCAACATTAGGACGACCAACGATAGCAATAGTTTTCAGCATAAAAGTTAAAGTACTTTCTTAATATAATTATTTCTGACTATAACCCAATTCACGCAGCATTCGTTCACTCTGGCTCCAGTCTTTATCTACCCGGACAAAAAGCTCAAGATATACACGTGAGGCTAGGAGTTTTTCAATGTCTTTGCGGGCTTCTTCACCAAGTTTTCGAATCATTTGCCCCCCCTTGCCAACGATAATCTTCTTATGGCTGTCCCTCTCGACATGAATCGTAGCATGGATAACAATAAGATTCTTTTGTGGCTTTTCCTCAAAAGATTCAACTTTCACACCAACGCCATAAGGAATTTCATCGCTGGTACGGCGCATAACCTTCTCTCTAACCATTTCAGCAACTATAAACCTTTCCGGCTGATCAGTCAGAGCATCTTCATCATAATAACGTGGCCCGACAGGCAACCGGTCTTCGACCAAGCCAAGTAACGTATCTACGCCATCACCACTACGAGCAGAAATAGGAATAATTTCAGCAAATGATAACTTTTGCCGATAAATATCAATCAATCCGAGCAAACGCTCCCGTTCAACAAGATCGGTTTTGTTGATCAACAGATACACTGGTGCTTTTAAGCGACTGAGTAACTGCAATACATATTCATCACCCGGCCCGGGCCGGCTTTGCGCTTCAACCAGAAACAGTACCATGTCAACATCAGCACAGGCATCAACCGCCTGATCAACCATAAACCGATTTAACTTGCTTTTCGCTTTATGGATACCAGGAGTATCTAAAAATAAAGCCTGCCCCCCGGTAAAATTATGGATACCCAAAATGCGATTACGTGTTGTTTGCGGTTTATTTGAAGTAATGGCAATTTTTTGGCCAAGAATACGGTTGAGCAAGGTCGATTTACCCACATTAGGACGACCAATAATTGCTACGAAACCCGATCGGAAATTTTGTTCTGTCATTTATTTAACTCTCTTACTAACTGGTGGTCCAATGCTGCGGCTGCGGCCTTTTGCTCGGCATTTTTTTTACTACTACCATTCCCTTTGCCCAATAATTTGCCATCAAAGCGAACTTCCATTAAAAAATTGCGGTTATGATCAGGGCCACTGACTTGCGTCAACTGATATTCAGGAAGCTTGTTGTAATGAGCCTGAAGTTTTTCCTGCAAACAGGTTTTATAATCACTGCCATAACGTTGCTGGGCAGAGGTTTGAACAGCATCGCTAAAAATCCGCTTACCCACATTGCATGCAACCCCAAACCCACCTTCAAGAAATACGGCGCCAAGTAATGCCTCTAACGCGTCTGATAGCAAACTGGCTTTATCTCTACCGCCACTACGTTCTTCACCTTTGCCTAAATTCAGCACCTGGCCAAGTTCAAGTTTGCGTGCAATCGTAGCTAAGCCCTTTTCACTGACTACTTCAGCACGAATCCTGGTCAAGCCCCCTTCAGGAATATCAGGATAATGACGATATACCCACTCAGAAATGACTAGCTCCAACACTGCATCACCGAGAAATTCAAGACGCTCATTATGTGGCTCAAAATCGGACTGCTCATTACTATATGATTTATGAGTCAATGCCTGCTGCGGAAGATCTTTATCTTTAAAAGTATAACCTATTTTTTTTTCAAGGTTTTTCAGAAAATCTGGCACCTGTCCTCCAATATATACATTTTAATAACTGTGGCGGAGTATAGCTAAAAGCGACGGGCAGTTCAATTTGTTTACCTGCGAAGATCGCTATCATCTGCCTTTATTCTTGATTATCCCAAGCATGACTCATTATAATGGCAGATTATCCAACATATTACTAATAAGATATATCCAGTCTGAACGTAACGATACAGTTTATTTTCGCTTCCGCAACTGGTTTTCAAGAGAAGTTATCCATGACCTTCGAATCAATTATAGGCCACTCACAACAAAAAGACATCCTTCGCCGCGCTATCAGCAATCGAAGAATTGCCCATGCCTATCTATTTGAAGGTCCGGATGGCATCGGCAAACGGCTAATGGCATTGGCATTTGCCCGTGCCTTACTATGTGATAAGCATAGTGGATGCGGTGAATGTGCGGCCTGCCGGAAAGTTGATAACAATATCCATCCGGATGTCCATATTCTCGAAAGCCCTGAGACAACAATCAAAATTGACCAGGTACGAGAACTGCAACAGCAGCTCACATTGCGCCCGCTTGAAGGCCAATATAAATTTTGCGTAATTGAGAATGCAGAGAAGTTTACCACCAATGCGGCCAATGCTTTACTTAAAACCCTTGAAGAACCGCAACCAAACACAATCATTATTTTACTTTCAGGCCAACCTGAAAAGCTATTAACCACAATCAGGTCCCGCTGTCAGAAGTTACCCTTTCGACGTTTAGCTAAAGAACAGATAGAAGAGGTCCTTAGTCACCGTTTAGAACTTGATCAGCTGCACATCAGCATACTGGCGGCGCTGTCCGAAGGCAGCTTCAAACGCGCTTTGGGGGCTAAGCAAGATATTTATCTGGAAAAACGACGAGAACTTATTCAAACCTTGTCAGGGCTCTCTGCAGGAAGTAATATTCCGACGTTAACATTTGCTGAAGAGCTCGCAGCTGACAAAGAGCATATAGATGATTATCTGGATATTTTTCAGGCCTTTTTCCGTGACATTATGTTACTTCAATATGGCCGCCCGGAAACAGATGTCGTCAACCTTGATATGAAGGAGCTCTTGTATCGCGAAGCAGAGAGCATCTCTGCTCACAGTTTGCAGCATAAGTTGAAATATTTAACAGAAGCACGCTACCATCTACAGCGTAACGTGAACCGTCAACTTGCGCTCGAGGTCATGCTCCTGCATATCGCTGCAGCATAATGCTAAAATCGCCAATCTAGACATGGCGACATTCATTAAATATAAGGATAAAGGTTTTTATGGAACCTCTTAAAATAGTAAGTATTTCATTCCACTCTGCCGGAAAGTTGTTTGACTTTGAAGTCAAGGACCTTGACCTTGTTCCTGGCGACAAAGTTATTGTCGAAACGGAACGCGGTCGCGCCCTAGGAACGGTTATTAACAAACCACGTGAAATTAAGCCAGAAGAAGCGCCCCCTAAGCTTAAATCTATTTTACGTATCGCCAATGAAAATGATTTAAACATGTCAGACAACAATGGTGAACGTGAGCAGGAAGCGCTTAAATTCTGCATGCAGAAAGTGCAGCAACGTAAACTCGATATGAAACTGGTACGGGCCGAGTACTTGTTTGATGGCTCAAAAATTATATTTTATTTCACCGCCGATGGACGTATCGATTTCCGTGAGCTCGTCAGAGATTTAGCTCAGCACTTTCGAACCCGCATTGAAATGCGCCAAATCGGGGTCAGAGATGAAGCAAAGTTAGTTGGCGGCCTTGGCATTTGTGGACGGGAACTATGCTGCGCTACCCATTTACGTGAGTTTGCCCCTGTTTCTGTTAAAATGGCAAAAGCTCAGGGACTGGCACTCAATCCCAGTAAAATATCTGGCCAATGTGGCCGTCTTCTGTGCTGCCTTGCATATGAATATGAAACCTACAATGAACTAAAAAAAGGCCTGCCTAAATGTGGCAAAAAGGTGCAGCTCAAAGAAGGTAAAGCAGAAGTTGTTGGCTTGGATATCTTAGCACAAAAGGTGACTTTATGCTGTCATGATGGAGAACGCTGCACCATGCATGCAGAAGAGTTAAAACAGGCAATACAAAGTGGAGACAGCCGCAACGAGCCTGAAAAGGGGCAAGAAAATAAAGGAAAAGCCGCCCCCAAAAGCAAAGAAGGCAACCCGGAACACAAACCAAAGCGCACTAATAATCGCAATAATAGACGGCCACCTAAAGGCCATTCCGGTGATCAAAGTAGTGATAAAAAACCAGCGGAAGCAGCTGCTAAGAACCAGCATCAAGAAACTACGGACAAACAAGCAGAAAAAAACAATAATAATAAGCCCCAACAGCGACGGCGCAAAAGACCAAGAAGGCGGCCAAGTCGTCCTAAAGGGCCTGAATCTAATAGTTAACAACCCTCTTATGCCATTTAATTTTAAGATCTGACAGGAGCATTCGTTCATGGACAAGAATTTTTACATCACTACGCCTATTTACTACGTAAATGACGTTCCTCACATCGGTCACGCCTATACGACCCTCGCGTGTGACGTTTTGGCCCGTTACAAACGCGCTAGAGGTTTTGACGTTGCCTTTCTTACGGGAACGGATGAACATGGACAAAAGGTCGAAACAGCAGCAAAAGCTAACGGTGAGACACCGCTGGAGCTTGCTGACCGTGTGGTTAAACGGTTTCAGGCGTTGTGGAAAAAACTGAATATCTCCAACACAGATTTTATCAGAACCACACAAGAGCGTCACAAACATACTGTGCAAGAACAGTTTACCAAGCTTCTCGCCAAGGACGATATCTACCTTGGTGAATACGAGGACTGGTACTGTACACCATGTGAAACCTTCTGGACTGAAACTCAGCTTCTCGATGGCAACTGCCCTGATTGCGGCCGCCCTACAACCAAGCTGAAGGAAGAATCCTATTTTTTCAGAATGAGTAAGTATCAGGATCAATTACTCAAACACATTGAAGAAAATCCCGATTTTATTCAGCCGAAATCGCGTCGCAATGAAATTTTGAGTTTTGTTCGTGAAGGTCTACGCGACCTGTCTATTTCGCGAACTTCATTTTCCTGGGGCATTCCTACCCCGGGTAATGATAAACACGTCATCTATGTTTGGTTTGATGCCCTTACCAACTATATTTCGGCGCTTGGATATCCAGAAGACAAAGAAGGACAGTTTAAAAAGTTCTGGCCAGCGATGCATGTTATTGGTAAGGATATTTTGCGCTTTCATGCTGTATATTGGCCAACCTTCCTCCTTTCTGCCGGCCTTCCATTACCAGAAAAAGTTTTTGCTCATGGCTGGTGGACAGTAGAAGGACAAAAAATGAGTAAAAGTTTACGCAACGTCGTAGAACCAAATATGCTGGTCGACAAATATGGCGTAGACGCGATTCGTTACTTTTTACTCCGGGAGGTCCCCTTCGGGCTTGATGGCGATTTTTCCCATAGTGCCTTAGTCAGCCGCATCAATTCCGACCTGGCCAATGATTTAGGTAATCTGGTCAGCCGCTCAACTGCCATGCTGAATAAATACTTTAAAGGAAAATTACCCGCGCCTACAACAACTACCGAAATAGATCAAACCTTTAAGGATCTATTTACAACCAATGTTGCAAAAGTTGATCAGCAGCTGAATGACCTTGCTTTCAACAAAGCGCTCATGAGTATTTGGGAGCTTATCTCAGCGGGCAACAAATATATTGATGAGAACGCCCCCTGGGCTTTAGCTAAAGATCCAGACCAGCAGGAACGCCTTGGTACCGTCATGTATAACCTGCTGGAGTCCATACGTATCATCGCCTTATTGGTTGCTCCCTTTATGCCTGAGACCGGATCACGTATCATTGAGATTCTAAACGGTGATCCCAATGACCTGACACTTACCGATCAGGATCAATGGGGCGGGCTTAAAGAGGGAACCGAAATAGAAAAAGCTAGCCCTCTTTTCCCGCGAATAGAAAATGAGTAAAATATAAAATAGTAATAAATTTTTCCCGTGGGGCGCATAATGCGCCCCGCTTTTTTGGAGTAGAAAAACTATGAAAGACGTCACACCGCTGTTAGTTGACAGCCATGCTCACCTGGACAGCGGTCAATATAAAACCGACCTGGACGACACGATAGCCAGAGCCGCCGCTAATGGGATTAGCCATATACTCACTATAGGCTGCGACATTGAAAGTTCCGCAGCGAGCATTAATCTGGCCCAAAAGTACGATAATATCTATGCGGCTGTTGGCGTCCATCCGCATGATGCCCGTGAAATCAGTCCCACAACACTGCAACAACTAGAACTTATGTTAGCAGAGTCGAAAGTTGTTGCTCTGGGAGAGATCGGTCTTGATTATTTTCGCAACCATTGTCCCCATGATATTCAACAACAAGCTTTTCGCGAACAGATTCGTCTAGCCCGCAAAGTTAACAAACCTATCATCATTCATGACCGCGATGCCCATGAAGATCTACTTCGCATTATGGAAGAGGAAAATGCGGGAGATGTCGGCGGGGTTGTACACTGCTTTAGTGGTGATACAGAAATGGCTCGCCGCTGTATTGATTTAGGTTTTTATATCAGCTTCACAGGAAACATTACCTATCCCAAAAATGAAGCCCTACGTGAAGTGGTTAAGAATATATCGATCGACAAGATGCTGGTTGAAACTGATTGTCCCTATTTGAGCCCTCAAGGCTACCGGGGCAAACGCAATGAGCCGGCTCACGTACGTTTATGTGCTGAACAGATCGCGACAACCAAAGGGTTGACGTACAATGACGTTGCGCGCATCACCAGCAGAAACTGTCATGATCTATTCGGCTTTGGCCACATTGACCAAAGTCACAAAATAGCTTATCAGATTCGCAACTCTCTTTATCTCAATATTACCAACCGTTGTACCAACAGCTGTATTTTCTGTGCAAAATTCAAAGATTTTGTCGTTAAAGGACACGAACTCTATCTGGATCACGAACCTGATGCCAGCGAAGTTATTGCTGCAATTGGCGACCCCTCCAGGTACGATGAAGTGGTTTTTTGCGGCTATGGAGAGCCATTACTGCGCCTTGATTTGATTAAAGAGGTTGCCAAATGGTTAAAAGAACGCAATATAACCATTCGCATTAATACTGACGGCCAGGCAAACCTTGTCCATAAGCGCAATATATTACCTGAGCTAAAAGGTTTAGTGGATGCCATCTCGGTATCATTAAACGCTGCAGATGCTGAAACTTATCAATCTCTCTGCCAGTCTGATTTTGGTTTAAAAAGTTACACAGCTGTTAAAGAATTTATTCGTCAAGCACCTCAATATATTCCTGAGGTTGTCGCATCAGCAGTTAGCTATCCAGATATCAACATGGATGACTGTCAAAAAATTGCCGAAGAATTAGGTGTTCCATTCAGAGAAAGAGAATATAACGAACTCGGTTAAGGGGGCCAACATGTCAAACCAGTACGATTACGATCTTTTTGTTATTGGCGCAGGTTCAGGAGGAGCAAGAGCCGCGAGAATGGCAGCAATGCAAGGAGTTCGCGTTGCTGTCGCTGAACAATCAAAAGCTGGAGGGACATGTGTAAACCTTGGCTGTGTTCCCAAAAAGCTGTATGTCCATGCTGCAGAGTATGGAGAAGCATTCAAGCAAGCTCGTGGTTTTGGCTGGGAGGAGTTATCCCCCTGCTTAGATTGGCCAACCCTGCGCGAAGCTAAGTCTGCCTTAATTTCTAAATCCAACGAAATCATTGCTGGCATGTTAACCAAAAGTGGCGCGGACTATATTTCTGGTCGTGCCCGAATCACTGGTCCCAACAATGTTCGAGTTGGAGAAACCGACTACAGCGCTGAAAAAATCCTGCTTAGTGTTGGCGGAACACCTATATTTCCAGATATCCCTGGTCACGAGCATATGCTGTCTTCCGACCAGATTTTTGACCTTGAGACTCTGCCTAAACGAATTCTGATTATTGGTGGAGGCTATATCGCCACAGAATTTACCGGTATTTTCCATGGCCTTGGGGTTGAGGTGACCCAAATCTACCGTCGCGATCTCTTTTTACGCGGCTTTGATCGAGAAGTCCGGGAATACGTTGCAAGCCACATGAAACGAAAAGGGATAGACCTACGCTTTAACTGTGACGCAACAAAAGTGGAAAAAACAGCAGACCAGTCCTATCGTGTTCTGCTGAACGACGGCTCGGAGCTTGAAACCGATTTAATCCTGGCAGCGACAGGCCGCACCCCCAACATTAGAGGCTTAGGACTAACAGAAGCAGGCGTTAATACAGTAAACGGAGCAGTCGTCGTTAATGACCATTACCAGACATCTATTCCATCGATCTATGCTCTGGGGGATGTTACCAATCGGATTCAACTGACTCCAGTGGCTTTGGCAGAAGCGATGCACCTGGTGAAACACCTTTACCAAGGAGGTGCAGAGCCTCTCTCATATGAATTCATTCCAACGGCTGTATTCAGTCAACCGAACATCGGCTGTGTCGGATTAACGGAAGAACAAGCCATTGAAAAGTTTGCTCAAGTAGATATTTATTGCAGTGAATTCCGATCCCTAAAACATGCATTAAGTAACAGCGGCGATCGTATTCTTATGAAACTCATAGTCGATGCTGCAACGGATCGGGTTGTCGGCGCACATATGGCAGGTGAAAACGCTGGTGAAATTATCCAGGGTATTGCTATTGCGCTAAAAGCCGGGGCCACAAAAGCAATTTTCGATCAAACCATCGGCATCCACCCTACCAGTGCTGAAGAGTTTGTAACCATGCGCAGCGTCACTCGCAGCCACACTAAAGACTAAAAAAGCTCCCTTCCCAATGTCATCAAAAAAGCATTGGGGGGGGCATAGCTTAACAAAATTTATAAACCCAGAACTTTGCATTTTATCATGAACAATCAGCGAAGCCGGGACAAATCCAATAAAGACCTAGTTGCCAAATAATTTATTAAGCGTATTATCCAGCATCTTTTTAACACCGTCCTGAACTGTCGCGTCCTGTTGTTGTGAGTTAGAAAGTTTATCAAGCAACTCTTGCTTGGCCCTGGTAGCAACCATTTGTTCTATCAAAGTTAAATTAGGGCTTACCTTCACTCGCTCAAAGGGGCCGCTTATTTTCAACGGAATAATTCCCCAGCCCTGTTCATCGCTAAAATTTGACAACACATCAGCCACCACGCCTGAGCGTCGGGCTACCTGCGGGGCAATACGTGTATCAATCGCTAAATTGGTATAGCCATTCAAATCAATATCACCCCGGCACCCTACACGCATACGAGATCCATTAACCTGGCTCGACTGTTCAACAGTATTATTAGCGACCTGAAACTGGCCGCTAAAATCATCAAAAGAAACACGCCGCAAATCATCACCGCCAATGAAGTTTGCGATATTGTCAAGAATCGGGAAACCCAGAAGTTGACCATCAGACACAAGAAAAGATCCCTGCATATTCAGGGCTCTTAACAATCTGTCCTGACGTGTCCCATAACCTGAGAAAGTGGTATTCAGCCGCAATATCCCTGAAGGCTCATAACCACTGGAAGGATAAAGCCCCTGGTACAAAGCAGCAACATCCATATCCGTAACTTGGATATCACCAGAATAAGCCAGCCCAGGGACCGATAGGTTCAAATTACTTTCTGCCTTAATCCGGCCATTTCCCAAATTAAGTCGCATATTTTGTAAGCGTAAGCGATTATTTTTAATTTGTGCGTCAGTGTAAACCTGGTCGAGAACAAGATTACGATATTTAATACTCCTGGCAGAAAGGGTACCGACCATATCGAGAGGAAGATGAAAAGGCCCTATGTCAGCTACGCTGTCATTAAGCGGAATCTCCTCAGGCTGAGCAGAAACATTTGCAGAGCCGATAACCTCATTAAAATCAAATAGATCGGTGTTCAGGTCAAAGCTACCTTTAAAAATTCCACCAGGACTCTTTTTTGCGTCCAGAGTCAGTGACATGACCTGATTACCATAAGAAATCGACAAGCCATCAGTTTTAAGAAGATCATTGACATAACTCAAATCACCACTAACTCCGAGGCGAAGCGTTTCCGTACTTACCTGCACATCTGCAAGACTTAAGCGTGCCGACTTAAATAGCTCTACGGGCTGGTTGATCGCCCCTTTTAAATCGACACGACCATCAAGGGTTCCGGCCAAACTGTATTTTTTAACGTCTCTAATAAGAGATTGCGGCAGAACATTCATAAGCTGCCTTAAGTCAAACTGTTTTAGCACCATGGATAAATCGATAACTGGTGTTGATGAGGCCAAATTCACGGACCCGTCAAAACTTGTCTCGATACCAGCAAAATTGAAAATGAAGGTGGATATAGACATCCGTTCTGTACTGTGATCATAGCTGATTGAATAATCTGCAGACAGATTAATAGAACGAAAAGCTGTTGCGTCAATGGCCACATCCAGATCATCTAAAGAGACTTTACCTTTCGAGGTCAAGCGTTCAGGAGTCACATCAAACTCAATATTTAAACCAAGTTTACCGGCCCCGACTTTGCCGGCTATTTGTTTTCTATAATAGGGACTCAATGGAATCAGATCGAGTGGCGTTAGATGAACAACGAAATCTCCGGTTTTAAGCGCAAGATTATAATGGCCCGACAAATCCAGCTGAGCGTCATTAAACTGCACTGAAAGATCAAAAGGAAACTTTTCATCTAAAGTAAAATTACGAACATTGATGTTCAGTTGCGACAATTTATAGCGATATGGGGTCTTTTTACTGTCAGCAGCATCCAGAAAAACGAGGCTACCATTCTGTATGACCACTTTTTCAACCAGAAGACTAAAAATGTCATTAGCAATAGCGACTGATTTTTCTTTATAAGGACTAGAGCTGTGGGATTGATTATTATTAATCAGATCACTGAAATTGTACCGACCGTTATGAAAACGCTGAACAGAAATGACAGGATTTATCAGTGCGACTTCATTGACAACAATATGGCCAGTTACAAGAGACCACAATTGGTAGTGTAAATTAACCTGCTGGACAGCAACAAAATCGTCTGTTTCATTATGTTGCTTTTTTATCTTCAGGTCAGAAACAGTGATCCCCGAAAGTAGGCCAATCTCAATTTTTCCCAGAGAAACTTTACGTTCAAGACTCGATTCAAGCAGTGGCGTAATATAATCGCGAACCCGTTCCGGCGTCATCTGATGCTGAAGATAAGCCCCACCCCCAACAATCAGACCGATCAGAAGCAATAAAAATACAATAATTTTAGCTACTGTAGACATTATTTTCTCCCGAAAAACGAATTCTCAACGCACCAACAAGCTATGGAAAAGGACTCGATTCATCATTTAAAGACCATCAAACATAACCATAAATCTATGAAATTATTACCTTTTAAAATGAGATAAAGAAACTTTTTTTTAATATTAAAATAATTTACTTTTTCTAACATAGCAACTATTATATGTATCAAATTAATTATTTCAAATCTTTTTTAGGAGAGATGCCATGCAAAAAACTAAAAACTCACTCCCGCTCGATATTGGTTGGTGTGAGTGGGTATCATTCCCGGCATTAAAAATACCGGCTATTGAAGCCCAGGTGGTGATGGATTCAAAGCAATCTATTCTGAATATTTTTGATTTTTCTACATTTAAAGAAGGTGAAGATTTAATTATCAGCTTCGGCATCCACCCCATTCAGAATAATACAGATGTTGAAATCTACTCCGTTACTCCAGTTAAAACCAGAAAACTCGTTTCCTTTGAAGACGGTAGCAGAGAGTGGTGCTATGTTATTGAAACAGAAATCAGAATCGGCTCATTGAAAAAAAATATAGACCTGACTCTGGTTCAGCGTGAAGAATCTACCTTCCGTCTTCATTTGGCGCCCCACATGATTAAAAGCCTTGTCCGAGTAAATCCACATAAGAGCTATATGACCGGTGAGATTTTAAAAGGCTTTTCGACTTCAACCGCCTGACAATCATAAAATATTATTCGGGCAGCTCGCACCAGCTATCAATCATGGGAAAATACAGAGCAGCCCGAATATCAACCCCCTCATCAAGCGCTTTAAAAAGGTCGATGTAGACCTGCATTTGCGATTGGTAGCGTTCAACTTCACGCTTTAGGAAACTCGCGCGCGATTCTTTTTTACCAGGCGAACTCGATTTATAATCAACAATCCACCGTACACCATCAGCAATGAAAGTTCGATCAATAATGGCATGTATCACTCTGCCATCAACAACACCGGTTAATGGCATTTCGCTGGCGTGTCGTTCATGACTATCTAATAGCCAGCGCCCCCTGTCACTAGCCAGAACCCGATCGACAGCATGCTTTACCCGCATAATGCCATCTTCAACAGCAGCTTCCGCGATCCCCATATGACGCAAGCTGGAACGAATCTCTGTCAGCTTATGGTTTTCAACTTGCTCGTCCCAATAGCTATGGCCAAAACGCGCAATCATTTCTAATTGTTGATGAACAATGGTGCCAACATGACGATAAAAAGGATCTTCCCAACCACTATACACAAAATCACGCTCTTCATGCTGCCCTGATGCTACGCCTTTGCCAGGTCCTTTAGTCATTTGAACTGTTGTCACCTTGGGTAACAACCAATCGGTCGGCAAACGTTTTAATTGTGGTGGCGAAAAAACAGGTTCAGCTTCGTTACCTGAAGGATCTTCGTAGAGATAACAATCTTTTACTACCGGCCATAGTTTTTCCAGCAACGATCCACTAGCAGGAACAAGCTCTCCGCGACTATTACTTTTGGCATGTCCCAGAAGATGAAGCTTACGAATCGCACGGGTTGCCGCCACATAAAGCAAGCGGCTGGTCTCATAATCCTGCTTTTGACGCTCAAATTCGGAAATAACCTGATACAAGGCATCTTTGTTTTTGCTTGCCTTAGCCGGTAAGGGAGCGATCAGTAAACCATGCTCAGGATGTTCAAACCAACGCACCAAGGGCTGATCCATACGTCCTACCGGACGGCCAAGACCTGGAATAATAACGGTATCAAACTCTAATCCTTTGGCTTTATGAATGGTCATTATTTCAAGCTTGCAATCACTTGCTTCAGGATTGGAAAAAAGCTGAGCTAAACCCCGATCCATCTGATCAAGATCGGCAATATTTCCACCGATATCAAGCCTCTCTAAGAGTGTTAGCACCAACTCAACATCGGCCAGCACAGTGCTATCGTAACAAGCAGGACCACCAAGAGTCAGCCAGCACGACTCAATAATTTCACGTACCGGGAACCGCCCGGTACCCGACAGAGCATTAGTCAGGATCGGCCAAATCCGTTTAATTCGGCGTTGACCATCGTCTGACAGAGTGTTTACCACAGCGGAATCAGAAATCAAGGTAACGATCGTGCGGTTCTGCCCCTTACCTGCCAAAGCATGAAGGTCTTTCAAGGTTAAACCACACCAGGGAGCGCGCAACACAGCCAACCAGGACAGGCGATCACCGCGGTGCAGAACAGCTTTGGTCAAATGAACCAGATCCAGAGCCGCAGATCGATCCCCTAATAATTCTATATCACGCGCGCGATAATTGATCTGCCGCTCATGCAATAAAGGAAGAATATGGTTTAAGTGATTACGCCCACGAACCAAAACTGCAATCGATTGCTCTGGATCTACTTTCTGGGCATTGCATATCAGATCAATAACCTCTAAAGCTTCAGCACGGTCATCGCGATTACTAAAAGGATGTATTTCACATGCTGTCCCGTGCAGAACAGGCTTAACTGAAGCGGCTTCAGACAAAGGAACAGCGCCTGAGACTTCATCGCTTTGATCTGGAAAAAGCTTAACAAAACTATCATTAACCCAATCAACAATGCCCTGCTGAGAACGAAAATTACAACTAAGGCGTAGCGGGGTTAAGGGATGTTGTAGCTGCCCGAACCTCCCTTTAAAGCTATGTAAAAATAAACCAACCTCTGCCTCGCGAAACAAGTAGATCGATTGCATGGGATCGCCAACCAGAAACAGCGTCCTGCCATCACCAGCGCTCCATCCTGACGTTAATGTTTCAAGTAATTGATACTGCAGGCGCGAAGTGTCCTGAAATTCATCAATCAGAATATGACGCAGGTCATGATCAATTTTTAGCAGCAAATCACTCGGATTACTGGCATTGCCTAAAGCATTATTAGCCTTAAGAGCTATTTCAGCAAAGTCTGCTTCCCCTTCATAACGAAAAACCATCCACAACTGATAAAGCAATAAAGGTAATACATCAATCAACGCTTCTAGCAACTGCCATTGCTGATCACTGTAGCCTTGAACAGGTAAATTACGAATTTGTTCCAGCTGACAGACAAAGACTTCATAGGAAGCCAGCTCTTTGAGCAAGGCTGTCATTCTATCTTTGCCGGGCTTAAATTCTTTACCACTGGGAAAGCCCTCTTTTTTGGTCAAACGCTTACGCAACTCCCCCTTCCCGGTTAGTAACCAATTACCAAGCACAACCCACTCTCCTAGATGGTTATAACTGGCAGGAGGCAATGCAGTCCAATGGCCACAGGAAGAGATTTCTGAATCAGGTAAGTTATCAGCAGCAAAACGCAAACACTGCAGAATTTCCCCCTCTAAATCTGAAGGTAAAACCTGTTCCAGTCGCTTTAATTTTTCGTTGTACAAGGATTCCAGAGCTTGCTGAAGCTGTTTTTGAGTGGTCCGGTAATCGGAGTGCAAATAGCGCAGCCATTGATCTCTTTTGCGCAACATGTCGACCAAAAGGTCCTGCAACACGACAAGCTGATTATCGAGATGGCGCAGAAGAATCTCAAGTTGCTTACTACCTTCTCCTCCTTGCTCCAACAACAAACATAATTGATCAACGGCCTTACGGTACAGAAAATCCGCTTCATCAGCCATTTTTGGTAAGCTACCAAATCTGGATAACCAAGGCATCTTACGTACCAAGGACGCATTAAAGCTATCAATCGTCTGAATTGACAGCTGGGCAGGATTTTTGAGCAAACTCGCGCCATGCTGTTTCAAAGCTTTATGCGCTAAGGTCCAGGTCAAGGCGTGATGGGGCTCAAGGGGCTTGGGTTCGGTTTGGGCATTACGCAGGGCATCAATAAGCCGCTGACGCATTTCTGCTGCAGCTTTATTCGTGAAGGTAATGGCAAGAATCTGCTGGGGTCTTTCAACCACTCCTAACAAGCCAAGCAAGCGCTGAATTAACAGTTCAGTTTTTCCAGACCCTGCAGGAGCTTGAACAATACAGGACCGTGAGATATCGATGGCTGCAGCACGTTGAGCGGCATCAACAACAGGCTTATTTACGTCAACTGTCATTTTCATCCCCCGCAAGCATAAGCGAATCTTGAATACGACATAACCCTTTAAGGTCACAATACCGACAACTAACCGCAGGATCAAAAGGCTGTACTGCGGCTTTTCCGGCAACAAAATCACTAGCCAGTTGATGAATTTGCTGCTGCCAGAAAATCAGCAATTGCCCCCAATCAGAGATCCCCGCGTCCTGACAACGTTTATTGGTAGCGATATCCCCTACCCGTCCCAACAGACCCGACTCGCGGACAATACCAAGCAGGCGGCAAGAACCTTTACGGACCTGAGCGAAGACAACGCCATCGGCCTGACTTTGCTCCTGAGCCACAGCATAAATGGGTAATTGAGGTTCAATTAAGGGTTCACTAATCAGATCATCAGCCCGTATTTGACTCCCGGTTTTATAATCGACGACGACCCGAAAACCTGATTCAAGCTCATCAATACGATCAACTTTAAGACTGATCTGCAGTGGCCCTAACTGCTCCGTATGAGGAGCTTCAGTAGCGACAACCTTAAATGGTGCTCGTTCCATTTCAACCGTTTGCAACCATTCCTCGACCAACCCTGAAATCCGTTCTTTCTCAAGCGCAAGCATCAGTTCAGACGGCCGCGGTCGCTGTTGATAAAAGGCACCGAGAGACTCAGCAACTTTAACATCGATAAGCTGACTACGCTCATCATTACCTAGAGCAATAAGATTGGCTTGATCCTGTAACTGTCGCCAGATATTTTCAAGAGCCAGGTGGACCAGGTCGCCTCGGACCATGGCAGAGATACCAGGAGTTGAAGAATCGAGACCACGTGCGCGGAGGCGATGGTGAACAAAAGCGCGAAATGGACAATGAGCCTGATCTTTCAGTAATCCTGTCCCCCCTTCGACACACACATCCTCGAGCATGGGACCACTCAGGTCAGAAATGATGTCAAGCGAACAGGGTTGAGAAACCGTATGGCTTAAAACATCTTGCGGTGGACACAATTCAACCGGAACATTGTCGACCACCTCAGGCAATAATGGACTAGATTGCAATTCCATATCACCATCAAACTGGGGACAACTGAGAACAATCTGGTCCGCAGCAGCTAACAAACGCGTCATAACTTGCTCAGCATAAGCTAACTCGCGTGCGGCATCAGCATGAGGCATGCCATGATCAACCTGCATTTGATAAGGGATAAACGGGTTTGGTTGCGGAGCTGCGGGAAAAATACGTTCCTCTAGCCCCATCACCCAGAGATGATTAAACTGAAGTCCGGTTGATTCAAGCAAACCAACAACCTGAACTGGTCCCGTGGCGGCTTCTACTTGGAATTCTGTTTCATGACTGAGCCGCACCAGCATAGCAACAATTTTGTTACGGCTGATAGAGTGCTCCAATGTATCGAGTTGAGGAATAACCTCAAGAACATTTTGTTGCCAGGATTTGATCGCCTGATACTCGCGGCTAGTCAACGTCCTTTCGCCAGGCCAGCCTAATTCCTTAAGCTGCTCAGCGAATAATTGCCCCCAGCTACCAGGTGAATCACCCATGGTCTGAGTAACAGTTGTGCTCAATTGCTTAACAACACGACTAAAATCATTAAGGCCAAACGACTGCGCTAAAGTAGCCAAGCTATCCAAACTCAAGCGCTGTTGGTTGAAACTGCGCAGCTTTACTTCAAAAAGGCTCCTGGCATCACCTTCACTGCAAGATTTGCCCAGATAAGGAGTACGCAAGAGAAAAGAGATTTGATCAAAAGTCAGAACAGGTCCTGCCTGTAAAATCTGTAAAGCAGCATGAATAACCCCCTGATCACTTAAGGGGCCTCCCAATGACAAACTGAAAACAACCTCGTCATCATTAAGGCTAACGGCTCCTAAAGGATCGATCTGGGCCCTGAAAATACGCTCAATTTCACTACGCCGCCGCGTCAGGTCGGGCACGACCACACCTATTCCAGTCTCTCCGCGCTCCAAAAGTTCACGAACCCACCGTGCAGCATCCTCAACCTCACCTTTACGTTCCTGAGTATGATAGATAGCAATAGCAGGATCCCCAACGGAAGCAAGGGTCACTTCAAGACAATCACAACCATGATCAAGCAACATAGCCCGAAGCTTTGTCAGTCCAGGTGGTAGCTGATCAAATCCTACCAAGCGCAAACGTTCCGGCTTATCCAAACGTTCAGCTAACATAGCATGACGAATAAGAGCTGGCAGAGCGCTCTTGTCAAACCATTGATTGTCGTTAAGAAGAGCCGTAAATTTGTCAAACCAGTATTTAAAAACCAACTGATCTTCGGTCAGTTGCGATGGGTCAAGTTCCAGCTCATATTCATTGAGTAAACGATAAGCCTGAATGGCCTTTTCTGCCGTTTTGGGGACTTGAAGCAAATCCAAACCAGCATCATGGGAGGATTCTTCTATCATCTGCTCCCATAAGAACTGAACCTGAAGTGGTTTAAGAAGACGCCACTCTTCCCCTAAGTCATTCAAGCATTTCTGAAGCCAGGCTTCATAACTTAAAAGTTGCGGAGGAACCCAGGCGGTCTCACCAGAGTTCAGCATATGCTGATCATAAAGTTCCAGCAAATAGCGATAGAGGCGCCTGTTAGCGGTTAAAACCAGACCACCACTCTTCATATCAGCAATAAGATTATCGTAAGCAGCTATCACCTGTAAGCACTCCGGGGGAAAAAATTAAGACATGGATGAACAGTTATTGATCATCATAATATAATTCGCTTTAGCTTACGAACAGACCAACTTAATATGACTACCCTGGCGAGATTGAAGGACATCCAGGCGAAAAGGAATCTGCTCTTTAAGTTCACCAACATGTGAAATCAAACCAACCGTACGCCCAGCCGTCTGTAAATCGATCAGAGTACTGATAGCAAGATCAAGAGCTTCACTATCAAGACTCCCGAAACCTTCATCAATAAAAAGGGTATCAAGCCGCACACCTCCGGAGTAAGCTTGCACAACCTCAGAAAGCCCTAAGGCCAATGACAACGCAGCCATAAAACTCTCGCCGCCAGAGAGAGTCGCCACTGGTCGCACTTTTCCGGTATATGCATCATCAACCAACAACTCCAGGCCTGATGCCTTATTCCCTTTACTGCGATCTTCTTTACGTAATAACCGATAACGCCCCTTACTCATCGCGGTTAGACGGTTACTGGCTTCAACCAGCACATCGTCCAGGAGCACACTCAGCACGAAGCGCTGCAAACTAACTTTATGACCAGTCTGACCTGAAGCAACATCGCTTAACGTCCCAACAACGGCATACTCAGCATCAAGCTTTTCAAGACGTTCTTTATTCGCATTCAGTTTCAATAAAGTCGCCTCAATTTGCTTTAAACGACTATTTTTTGCCTGCCATGCCTGGTCGGCCCCTGTTTTTCTTTCCTTGGCAAGGTTAAGAGCCTGCTCAAATCGTTCCAGATCGGGCCGTTTACAGTCGACTAATTTCTGCTTTACCTCTTGCTGAGCACCAATAAGCTGCTGCTTCTGCTGCTTAAAGTCATCAATTTTCTGTTGCATAGCTGCCATATCGCTCTCACTGCGCAGGGCCAGGCGATATTCATTCTCACCAGCAAAGGGGCTGGTAGCAAAAGCGTCTTTACACACCTGTGCATGATGCAATTCTTCTGCAAGTAAATGCTTTAATTGCTCTTGAGCTTCTTTATGGGCAACTCCAGCCGCTTCCAGATTAGCATAAGCTTTTCGATGATCGGTTCTGATTGCTTCAATACGTTTTTCCAATCCAGTGAGACGACGCTGCACTTTGCTCTGTTCACTGGCAAGATCGTCAGGGCTGCGCTTTCCTTCTGGAAGCTCACTTTCCAACAGTTGTCGTTCTCTACTAAAACCAGCTAATTTCTCAGCAACCTGACTAGAATAGGTAGCCAATTCAGAAGGATCAAGATTGCGGCAGAGAGTCTGCGACTCAGGCGAAAATGAAGCAATTTTGTCTTCATGCTCGCGCAATTCTGCAGTGATGCCATTTAAACGTGTTTCATAATCAGATCCGATCAAAGTTTGAGCATCAGTAACAATTTCTTCCTGACGTTTTACCTCGGCACGAAGCTCAACATAGGCTTCTCGTGCGCTTTTGAGGTTTTCTTCCCGGGTTGCAAGTTGACGGCGTAGATCTTCAAGCTGATTAAAATCTGGGATATCGAATTCTCGTTTTGCGGGCTGGGGATGTTCACAACTGCCACACACAGGACAGGCGTCCCCGGGAATCAATTCCGCAGCTAAAAGAGCAGCCTGTCCCTGATGCCACGAAAGCTCCAGATGCTTTAATTGGGATCTTTGAGCAGCAACATCTTCTGCCAGCCTACGGCCTTTCTGTTCGGCCTGTTTTAACTGATAAGATAGCTGGCTTAGAATTTTAAGTTGTTTTTGAAGATGAAGAATCTCTTCCCGTTTTTCGATGAGTTTAAGTTTTTGAAGATAAACATTAGCGACATCAAGCTGTTGCTGTAAATCATGACAATTCTTAACAACCTGACTTAACTGAAGAACCCGTGATTTATTCTGTTCAAGCTGCAGTAGCTGGCCTTTCTCATCATCACATTCCTTTTCCAAAACACCTATTCCAGCCATTTCCTGTTCGGATTGTTTCAGGGCCTGTGTGGTATTCTGTTCTGCCTCCTGACAGGTCTCAAGTTTCTTTTTTGCACTGACAACGGCCTTTTCACTCCGTTCTCTATGTGCAATTAAAGGTGCTAATTTAGCAGCTTGTACGGCACGAGCCAAATCAGACATGACTTGTTCGATAGCACTTTGCTGATCTTCAAGTTGTAATAATCTGGCGCCAATTTGCTCCTGCTGCTGAAAGTCTCTCTCCAGATTTTGTGCATCGGTCAATTCCTGATGCCTCTTCAGATAAGCAGTTTCAGCAGAGTTTTTTTCCTGCCGGGCAACCTGCTCTGACTCTGTTAATGTTTTCAGTTCAGCAGTTAACTCTTCCACATTATTTGCATCGAGAGATTCAAGGATACCAACCTGCTGCTGTAATGATGCTGTTCGCTCCTGGCGGATAAGAGCAGAACGTTCCTTTAAGCGATCTTCCAGTTTTTTATAGATACCGGTTTGAAATAATTGACTGAATATTTTTTCTCGTTGCGCCGATTCAGCTAAGAGCAGTTGACGAAACTTTCCCTGTGGTAAGACCATAACCTGCCGAAACTGATCAGCGGATAAACCGGTTAACTCCTCTATCGTTCGGGTCGCATCGCTCACCTTACTTGCAACCAGAAGATTTTTCGTACCATCCGCCAGAATCTCTACAAGTTGCGCTTCAGGTTTTTGATCGGTGAAGCCATCACCACGAGCTTTAGGTCGCTGTTGTTCAGGAACTCGGCGAATTTCATAACGACGCTCTTGCAACATAAAAGCAAAAAACACTTCGCACAGCGTCTCTGCAGGAGCAAGATCGCAACGCATTTGCCCCCCTTCCCGTTCATCACCAGTCGTCTTGCCGTACAAAGCAAAACAGATAGCATCCAGAATCGTGGTCTTCCCCGATCCAGTCGGTCCATTGATCAAAAACAGGGGCGAACTTCCGAACTTGTCAAAGTTAATCTCTTCAGTCGCCGGAAAAGGACCAAAAGCAGTCATTCGTAATCGGACAGGACGCATATCACAGCCCTTTCGTATGGAGCTGTTCAAGCTCGAAACGGATGACATCTTCCTGTTCTTTGCTCAATACCTGTCCGGAGGTCTGGGCAAAAAAATCGGAGAACATCGCCAACTCACCCCGGGCAAGTTGTTCGCGCTGATAACCATTGTAGTCCCGTTGCTGGATCAAACCAGGTCTCTCAAGATGCAAGACATTAGGATACACCTCACGTAATTTAGCCATCACATCCAGAATAGCGTGACTATCACTTAAACGTATTTGCAGGTAATCTTCATTGTTAATATCGCCTCTACCTGTCTTTAAAATTTCTTCAAGTGACCCTTCAATAGTTCGCATATCTCGTATTGAATTTAATGGGATTCTTTCAAAGCCAATAATTTCACCATAGGCAATATCAACAAGACAAACAGACTTATTTTGATGCTGTTCGGAAAACGAATATTTTAATGGAGAACCGGAATAAACTATCCTGTTTTCCATACGGGACTGATGACCATGTAAATGGCCCAAAGCGGTATAAGAAAAGGATGAAAACAGTTGCGGATCAACAAACTCAAGCCCTCCCAAAGAAAGAGGACGTTCAGATTCGGAACTTTCTCCCCCGACGAGAAAACAATGCGCCATAGCAACAGCGGGATATTCAGCGTGGCAAGCATCTGTGATCATAGATATCAGGTGCTGCATCGCTTGTTGATGGGTACTTACCTCGACATTATATTGATAACGAACAGTAGCAGGGTCAGAGTAAGGGATAGGATAAAAAGCCATACGATCACCATCACGCCCATTGATGATTATCTCTGTCGGTTCATCCCGCAACTTTCCAATGACATGTAACCCCGAACCAGCCATCTGTCTCGCGCCAAAACTAAGTCGCTCGGGCCCGTCATGATTACCGGAAATGACAATAACCGGCAGATGTAAGTCACAGCAGAACTTGGTTAACGTCTGGTCAAGTAAATCGACAGCAGCACCAGGAGGAACAGAGCGGTCATAAAGGTCACCGGCAACAACAACAACATCGACCGCACGTTTTTTTGCTATCGTCACAATCTGATCCAGAACAAACTGCTGATCAGACAATAGCGATTGATTGTAAAATTGGCGGCCAAGGTGCCAGTCAGAGGTGTGTAAGATTTTCATTTCAGGCCTGTAATAAAGAGGACGAGCATTCAGAACGACGTTGAGTTCTTGTATTAATATATTGTTTTACGTATACTTAGAGGCTAAATGTAAATTCAACTACGAAAAGAGTGGCTAGTGCGCATTGATAACCAAATGATATCAAGCTGGTACGATTTGACGAGCACTTCGTCAACGAATCAGACTGAAGCTCAATCAATTCAGTCCAGACAAGCGCGCGCCCAAAATGCCTACAACCAGAATGCTGGAGCCGCAGAGGTTCTGGAAGCTGAATATGTTGACAGCTCCAACTCAACAACCCAACAAGCCCCTGTCAGCCCGGCACAGGTAAATGGCCAACAACTTGCCGCTGAATTATATTATCTCAATAGTGAAGAAGCTCAAAACCAGGTGGAGCCCCCCCAAGCACAGCAAAATATTCAAGCACATCGCTATCAGAATTTAACTACCGTCGAAAAACCAACCCCTGGCCGTTATCTTAACATTGTCGCCTGATCAAATTCTGCCCCGGATAGAACCATCTTAAAAATACAAGCTTTAAACGAAAAGACAATGAACAGTTAATCTTTCAAACGGCTGATCACCTGCTTCATATCACTCCAGACCTCGCGTTTACCAACTGGGTTCCGCAATAGATAGGCCGGATGATAAGTTGGCATGACAGGAATATTCTGGTACTCACTCCAATGACCTCGAAGACGACTGATGGGATCATTACGTTGTAGTAAGGCATGAGCAGCAAAACGTCCCAAAGTAACGATAATGCACGGCTTTATAATCCTCAGCTGGTGTTGTAAATACGTTTCACAAGCCGCTATTTCAGGCCCTTGTGGATCACGATTATTCGGTGGCCGACACTTAATAATATTGCAGATATAAACATCCTCGCGCTTAAGTCTCATGGCATAAAGGATTTTTTCCAATAATTGGCCCGCCTCACCAACAAAAGGAACTCCACGCTTATCCTCCTCACGTCCTGGAGCTTCACCTACAAGTACAAGTTTAGCACCTGGATTCCCCTGCCCAAACACGATTGAATTGCGCGACTGACATAAAGGACACTTTTCACAGCCTTGAATACTGGACTCTAGATCTGCGAGTGATACTATTGAAGGCGAAGCCACAGACGATAATTCTACGCCAGTGACCTCAACATCAGCACGACCAGACTCAGATTGTGGCTGTTGATATATTTCAGAAAAACCCCAATTCTGAAGATCTTCCAGCAATGCTCTGCCCTGGGATACAGCGGTGTGGCATTCGTGATATAATTTTTCAGAAGACATGAATTAAATAATCGCTTCAGCAAAACCCTTACCGGGGTTATAAATATATGAGATTACTACTACTCTTACTCGTTATAATCATGCTACCGACCGATGCTTTAGCTTGGGGAGCTGGTGTCCACCTGAGTCTCGGTCTACGGCTCTTGAAGAGCACAGAAATTCTACCAGCGGTACTTCAGACTCTACTGACCAGTCACCCGTATGACTTTCTTTACGGCTGCATTGCCGCAGACATTACTCTTGGCAAAAAATACACCCACCATCTTGAGCACTGTCACAACTGGAGTATCGGGATAAGGATTTTAGAGCGTGCAAATACCATTGGCTCTGCTGCCAAGGCCTGTGCGTATGGTTATTTATCGCACCTTGCCGCTGACACTGTCGCTCATAATTACTTTGTCCCCTACCGACTCGCCATGACCTATAATTCAATCCTCCTGAACCATGCTTATTGGGAAATACGTGCTGACAGCGGGGTGAGTAAAACGACCTGGAATGCTGCCAGAAAAATAGCCCAGAGAGATAATCACCAACATGACACTATGCTCAGTGAATCTTTATCCGATACCATATTTTCATTTAACACTAATAAGCAATTGTTCAATTCAATGATGCTGATCAGCCGTTTACGCCGCTGGCACAAAATTATTTTCAGTATGTCAAAGCATTCAAAGTGGGAATTCGACAAAGCCGAACATCATGAATACATGGCGTTAAGCTATCATGCAATGGTCGATACGTTAAGCGACCCACAAAGCCCATACTGGCGAGCGGACCCCACCGGAGAACGAGCCCTCAACGCAGCAAACCTAATCCGTAAAAACCTTAACCTCCTATGGTTGGATGGAAAACTCCATCAGGAGGACGCTGATATTATCATCAAAGAATTACGTCAGCGCTTTAAACTGGGTATTACTGAACCGGATGAGATTCTGCCATTATTTACGGTTTTGTGATTATTAGCCCTGACCGCGTAAAGAGATAATCCGGTCAAGCAATTGATTAGCCACCTCTGACTTTTTCATCAGATCAAGCTCTTCAATTCGACCATCAGCATACAAAAAGCGAACGATATTGGTATCAACGTCGAAGCCAGCACCTTGACAGCTAACATCGTTAGCAACGATCATGTCCAAGTTTTTTCTCTTTAGTTTCTCTGTTGCATGTTCAATTAACTGTTCTGTTTCAGCAGCAAAACCAACCAAAATCTGATGAGTTTTCAAGGATCCGAGCTCAGCCAGGATATCTGGATTTTTTTCCAGCGACAAACTCAAGTCATCCGCTTTTTTCTTAACTTTCTGCTCGGCCCTTTGGGCAGGACGATAATCGGCCACTGCCGCAGCCTTAACAACGACATCGCTCTGCGGCAGACCGGCAAGAACTTGCTGGCGCATTTCCTCTGCACTGGCAACTGACACACATGAAACCCCGTAGGGGACTGGCAAGTTTACCGGACCTGAAACTAAAGTGACGTCAGCCCCACGTTGATATGCAGCTTGAGCTATAGCAAATCCCATTTTTCCAGAAGAGTAATTGCTGATGTAGCGTACCGGGTCGACCTCTTCACGCGTTGGCCCGGCAGTCACCAGCATGCGCACCCCCTGTAAATCCTTCGGAGTCAGAACCGCTTGTGCAGCAGCAAAAATAATTTCTGGATCAGGAAGCTTTCCCTTCCCTTCCCAGCCGCAAGCCAGCATACCGGACGCTGGCTCCAATACATGGTAGCCAGCGTCCTTAAGCAGTTGTTCATTTTTTTGATAAAAGGGATTTTCATACATATTGGTATTCATCGCTGGCACGACTAACACAGGTGCTTTGGTTGCCATAATACTGGTTGTCAACAAGTCGTCGGCTAAGCCTTGCGCAACTTTACCAATAACATTGGCCGTAGCTGGAGCCAAGAGAAACAGATCAGCCCGATCGGCCAGTGAGATATGGCCAATTTCACGCTCTTGGTAAAGGCTGAACAATTCAGTATGAACCGGGTTGCCAGACAGGGTCTGAAAAGTTAACGGTGTCACAAACTCACAGGCATTTTTGGTCATTACCACATGAACGTCAGCGCCCGCTTTGGTCAGCAAGCGCAACACCTCAACAGCCTTATAAACGGCTATACCGCCACTGACACCAAGAACAACATGTTTCCCTTTAAGCATATAAACCCCTTAAACCATAAATGGATTGTGTTGTTTTTCGTGTCCAATCGTGGTTGCCGGGCCATGACCAGGATAAACTTTAGTATCATCCGGAAGAGTCATTAACATCTCTTTGATACTGGCAATAAGCTGGGTGTAATCTCCTTCAGGCAAATCGGTCCGACCAACAGAACCTGCAAACAAGGTATCGCCAACAAACACATGCCCTTCAGTATATAGACAGATCCCACCACGAGAATGGCCAGGGGTATGAAGAACACGTAAAGACAGGTCCCCAGCGGTCAACTGTTCACGACCGACCAGTTCACGGGTTGGTTCTGGTGAAGGGTTGGCACTCAGTCCGAAAATAGCAGCAGTTTCTCTTGCTTGAATCAAAAGACTACTATCGTGGCGATGAACAAGAAGCTCTGCTCCGGTCTTCTCTTTCAATTCTTTATTACCGCCAATATGATCAAAATGACCGTGCGTATTAACAATCATTTCAACATCTAATCCATGCTTGGCAATAATTGCCATAATCTGGGGTACATTACCACCGGGATCAATTACGATCGCTTTTTTAGTTTTTTCACAGCCTAGTATATAGCAATTAACATCGAGCGGTCCGCTCGGTAAGGTTTCTAAAATCACTTTCCATCCTCTTTTCTAGTCATCGATGCAAACAGATCCAGATTTTTTTCTTTGAGCTGTTCTCCTAATGTTGCACCAAGGGGTTTACTGAATGATTTCTTTTTCTTCGTGTCATTTTTCGGTTGAGTCGCTTGCCCAGAAGCTGGTCTTTCAGAGGCGAAGACAGGGGCTTCTTCAGTTGCCTCATCTGCCATTCCCGCTTTGTAAAAGTAGCGGTCGTACAAGCGGTGATATCCGGTCCAGTTTGCCGAATTATCAGGTTCTTTTTCAATATGACTTAAAACCCCATTGATTTTGGAATCAAGATCATCAATGAAGTTCAGAATAACCGCTTCGAGAAATTTAGGGCGTTTAGGTGATCCGTATTCGTACTGACCATGATGGGACAGCAGCAGATGTTTCACCATCATCGAGAGTTCCTCAGGAAAACCAGCGATAGAACGAACGCGATCTTCGATCATCTGAACACCAATGATAATATGCCCTAACAATTTCCCTTCATCAGTATAGTCAAAGGAGCGATTATACGCCAACTCAACGACCTTACCAATATCGTGCAGTAAGGCGCCACTGATTAACAGGTCCCGATTGACCTTAGGATAACGTTGAGCAACATCACAAGCTAACGCAGCGACAGCCAGAGAATGCTCAAGCAGTCCCCCCAGATAGACATGATGCATCCCCTTAGCTGCAGGCGCTTTGCTGTATTTCTGAAAAAACGCTGGATCATCAAAGAAACTTCTCAGCAGTGCCTCAATATAAGGATCGGTCAAGCTATCCAACAAAGCATCAAGCTCAGCGCGCATATTTTCCAACGGGCGCTTTGAAACAGGTACAAAATCAGCAAGGTCTACGTTATTTTCATCGAGACGCTCCAATTGCTGAATAACCAACTGCAACTTACCCATATAGACACTGGCTTTTCCACCGACTTTGATAAAATCATTCTTGCTGAACATATGATCCAGGCGTTCTACATTATCCCAGATGCGCCCTTCAACTTCACCAGTGCGATCCATAAGCTTAAGAGTCATATAAGGCTTACCATTTTTTGCCATTGCAACAGTTTTTTCACGCACTAAAAACACCGTGACAATCGGCTCACGCTCTTTAATCTGATCTACAAAAATTTCTTTCAAAATAACCTCTACCCAAAGCTCTGAATAATAGAAATTGCCGTCTTAATTCCATCGACCGCAGCACTCATGATCCCCCCTGCATAACCAGCTCCTTCACCTGCGGGATAAAGACCTGGCGTTGACACCGACTGACCGTCACGATCGCGGACAATACGCACCGGTGCAGAGGTTCTGGTTTCGACACCGATCAGGGTCGCTTCGTGACTGATAAACCCTCTCATTTTACGCTCGAAGTGAGGTAGCGCCTGGCGAATTTCACTTGCTACATAAGGTGGCAGACAGTCATTCAAGTCGGCATGCTTAACAGCAGGACGACATGACGATTCAACCAACGCTCCCTTACCGGTTAAAAACTCCGCAACACTTTGGGCCGGAGCACTCCAGGAGCACCCACCGGCCTTAAACGCCGCATGCTCCCAGTGACGCTGATAAGATATTCCTGCACACACATCGGCAGAGTGAAAGTCCTCTGGCCCTACAGTCACAACCAGAGCACTGTTTGAATAAGGGTAGTCGCGCTTATAATCGCTCATACCGTTAACAACCAGATGCCGTTCTTCAGAAGAAGCATTCACGACCTTGCCGCCCGGACACATACAAAACGAATAAACCCCGCGGCCGGTCTGTTTATTATTCCAGGCCAGGCGATAATCAGCGGTCGGCAAATTCGGATGATGCTTTATACCGTACTGAATTTCATTTATCAGTTCAAGGGGATGTTCAATCCGTAAACCGATGGCAAAAGCCTTCCTCTCTAAAGCGATCTGAAGCTTGTTGAGCATGTCATAGGTGTCTCTTGCACTGTGCCCGGTGGCCAGCACCAGACGATCACATGGGATGGTTTCTAAGTCGTTAACAATAGCAGCCCTTACCTTACCCTGAACGAGTTCCAGACCTGTTAAACGGGTGCTAAAACGTATTGTCACACCAAGGTCGAGCAACCTTTTACGAAGAAGCACAAGGGTTTTACGCAAACGATCTGAACCAATATGGGGTTTGGCCTGACAAAGAATTTCAGTAGGAGCCCCAAAGTCAACAAGTCTTTGCAGCACATACTGAATTAATGGGTCATTCATGCGACTGGTTAATTTACCGTCAGAGAATGTTCCGGCCCCGCCTTCTCCAAACTGAATATTACTTTCGGGATCAAGACCTTCACCGGCCCAAAAGGACCGCACATCTGCTAGCCTTTCAGCGACAGATCTACCCCGTTCTATTAAAGTAACCTTGATTCCTGACTCCGCTAAACATAAAGCGGTAAATAATCCAGCCGGCCCCATTCCGACGACAACAACATGTCCCCTTTCTGTTGCTTGCGGAATAATGACAGGAGCGCCATCTTTAACAGTACTGAGAGTATTTAATGCACTATTGTCGGCCAGAACTTTAGCTTCATCGACACAACAGAACTCAATACTATAGACCCTGAGAATATTTTTACGCCGCCGGGCATCGATTCCTTTGCGAACTATTTTCCAGGATAGAATCTGATCACTGGGGATAGCAAGCCGCTCGGCTATTTTTAATGGGATAGCTTCTTCTCCCTCATTCAGAGACAGTGAAAGCTCACGTAACAATAGAGACATAATTATCTTTCGGTGTTGGTCAAAACAGGCATTTCAATTGTGAAGCAAGCACCAAGACCTTCTGTGTTGCGAACAAGGATATTGCCGCCATAACCTTTAATAACACGCCTGACAACAGAAAGGCCAAACCCGGTACCTTTGTCTTTTGTGGTAAAAAAAGGTTCAAAAATTTTATCCTCTATCTGTTTTGGTATCCCTTGCCCGGAATCCTGAACAACTATACGTAAGCGGTTATCAGTGGTTGTAAGTACTACTTTCAAAACCCCACCATCAGGCATTTCAAATAACGCGTTACTGATTAAATTAACAAAAACCTGTTCAAATTCATGGGGGTTACCACTAATGGCTGGACAATTATGATCAATTTCAGCAAGCAGTGTGATGTTTTGAGCTTTGATCCGAGGCTGATAATCCTGTAAAACTTTGTCTACAATGTGGGCCAAGTCAACAGGTTCCCGTAATGATTGATACGAGGTACTGGAATCAAGCATTTTGCGTAAAATCGTCTCAACCCGCTCTACCTCCTGCGCTATCTTATCAACAAACTCACCCTGCTCAGGACTAAGAGGACCGATAGACTTTAACAGTTCAGCATATAAATTAATTGCATTCAGAGGATTGCGAATATCATGAGCCATACCAGCAACAATGTGTCCTACGGTGGCTAACTTTTCAGCTTGAATAATCTCTTTTTGCGCCTGTTCCAGCTCTAAACTCTTCTGCTTGACGCGCTGTTCCAGTTCACTGTTCCACTCTCTGATCTCACGCTGCAAAACATCCCGTTGTGAACGTAACAATTTATTTTGCATATACAAATGACGCCGCGCTAAAACTGCATCAACACGCTCTTGCAAACTGTTTTGGACAAAAGGTTTCTGTAAATAGTCCGCTGCTCCTGCTTTCATAAAATCGACTGCGGTATCTTCATTCCCCTTGCCGGTGCACATAATGACGTAGGTATCCGGATAATTCTGCCGAATCTGAACAAGAGCGGCAAAACCATTCATAACTGGCATCATGTAATCAAGGAGAACTAAAGCCGGTTGATGTTCAGCAACACGTTCAAGACATTCGCGACCATTACTGGCAGTAAGTACAGTAAAGCCCCGTTTACTGAGCAGTAAAGATGCTAAATCGACGATGATCTTTTCATCGTCAACAATCAATATTTTTTCACCGGAGAATCGATTGGGAAGCTGCATTGTCTCATCCGTTTACAAAAGAAAACAGAATACCTGTGACATAAAAGTATGGCAAGCTTGGACGAGAAGAAAAAGGATAAAGTTGAACTGAAAAAAAGAGCCTATGCTAAAAATGAAATATTTTATGCATAAGCTCTTATTTATATATTCTATTTAAAAGATCGAGAAATAATAATTAAAAAACCATCATCTTTAATTACTCCTCTTCTTCTTCAAGACGCACAGTCAAAACTGGCAATGGAGATTTTCTGACCACCTTAGCAGCGGTACTACCAAATAATACATGATCAAGTCCAGTGCGCCCATGCGTGCCCATAACAATCAGGTCAGCTTTTTTCTCTAAAGCTTGATCGATAACTTGCTCATAAGGCATACCTGAGACGATAAAACTCTCATAATTAGTGAAATCGCCAAGGTGCTGAGTACAGAAGGTATCCATCATTTTATTGGCGCCCTCTTCTATCTCCTCTTCCAATTTTTCAAAACTGATGTGAGGAACATAGAAGCCACGTAAATCGACAGGCTCATTAATAACATGTAAAACAATTAATTTTGCCGCATATTTCCTGGCAATACTTAGAGCCTGCTGAAAAGCGTTGTCAGAGCTATCAGAAAAATCAACGGCAACCAGAATAGTCGAAAAGTCTTTCATGAGAACCTCCTTTCTCGACGCTTATACCGAAACGTTGGGTTCGCAATCTACTTTTTACCTGTCAGACACCTGATGCGTCTGAAGATCTCGCAAATATTTACTTTATTTCTGATAAAATTTTAGCACTGCGAAAGGCACTGTCAAGCACAGGAAAAACGATAATGAATAACTTGAAGTTTTAAACCGAAGGGGCCAGCCAAAACCTTAATAGTAAATTCACCACTTTCAGAGCATTAGCTTTAGCTTTATCTGCTTGACTTAAAACGTCGATATGACTTAGTGGCTGCAAACACTTACCCGCTGCCTGGTTAGCAATAAATGACAAGCCCACGACATTGAGACCATGAGCTTTAGCAACAATTGCTTCGGGCACTGTGGACATCGAAACAGCACCACAGCCTAATGTCTCAAGCATACGAATTTCGGCAGGCGTTTCATAACTAGGGCCAGTTAACCAGGCAAGGACCCCAGAGTGAAGCGTAAGCGTCTCCTCACAATGAAGCTGTTGCTGTAAGTCGAAGTGAAAATCATGCTGATACAAACCATGTAAATCAGGAAAACCAACATTTTCCCGACCAATAAAAGGATTTAATCCCGTCAGATTAATGTGATCAGTGATCAGCATAAAGTCACCAGCTTTCATCTGATCATCTATTCCACCGGCAGCATTGGTCAGTAACAGATGCCGACAGCCAACAAGTGCTGCCAACCGGACTAAGGCAGAAACTTGCCAGGCAGAATACCCTTCGTAAACATGATAACGACCGGCAAACATGAGGACATCATGACCATAAAGGGAACCACTGTAAACAACCCCGTCATGCCCCTCGATACCAGCGGCAACAAATCCAGGTAAAGAAGCATAAGGAACAGAGATGACATCATCTAGTTCTTGGGCCAGTTCAGAGAACCCTGAACCGAGAACAATAGCAACCGCTGGAGAACGGTCCCCTAATGCGTTCTGCAATACGGTAGCGGCAGGTTCTATATTATCGAGAAGATTTGTCATGCAATAACTTTTTAACGCGATCTATAAGCTCATCAGGAGCAAAGGACTTAGTCGTAAAATCAGTGGCACCAACACTAAGAGCCTTTGTATAATCAGCATCTTTGCGATGAACTCCACTGATACATAGAATAGGAAGGTTCGCGAATTTCTTTTGTTCACGGATTTTTTTTATAAAGGTATAACCACTGACTTCCGGGAGATTGACATCGACAATAAGCAGATCAATATTATGAGTCAATAAAGTTTTTGACGCCTGCTGAGCATTCTCAGCAGCAATCAGCTGATAATTCTGAGTGCTGAGAATATCAAATATTAATTCCCGAAAGAATTGAGCATCATCGACCACCAATACAGTCTTTTGACTTTGCTCACCTTCTTCCACCCGGTGTTGTTCGGCAACAAAGCGTTTTTGACATTTAGGACAGGTCGCTGTCGCATTTGAATTTGCATTTACAGGATCTTTAATACGGTATCGAGACTGGCATTGAGGGCACTCAATTATCATAAAAACTCCAGGAAATGGCTATTTCTTATCCAGCACACGTAACATGTTTCGCGCCTTAATGCCAATCTCAGAAACAGGAGAGCGACCAACAATGGCATGCAACTGTTCGCGAGCACCACTGAGATCATTTTCACGAGTCAGAATGACAGCTAAGCGGTAGCGCGCTTCAAGGTGTTGTGGAGCGAGATCGATAACCTTGCTCAAGGCAATCTTTTCAAGATCGACCTGTTTCGTAACGCGATACACTTCACTCTCGTAGAAAAAAGCGATGAAATAACGTGGGGCAAGACGTTGTGCTTCTTTGTATGCAGCGATGGCACGCGGATAATCCTGCTTTTGAAAGTAAGCGTAGCCCTTACCGGTCACAGCGATATGAACATTTAAAAAAAGAAGGTTTGACGCTGCCTTATCAAAATACTCTATAGCTTGATCCCATTGTTTCATATCAAGGTAAAGCGCGCCAAGATTGTTCTGATAACGAGGGTTATCCGGAGATAATTCAAGCGCTTTATAATAATGTGTCTCAGCTTGGTGAAAAGCTTTTTTCTGCTGATACGCTTGTGCCAAAGCAACATGAATCTCGCTATTGTCAGGATCAAGCTGAACTGCAGTCAACAGTTCTTTTAAAGCATAAGTCGGATTCTTGCTTTGAAGGTGAGCTGCGGCAAGCTTAAAATGCATCTCAGCCTGAGCCTGATCAGTACTTTTCCCCCCAGATGATGGAGCGGTACAACTGACAACACCAAGCAACAGTAGCCCAGCTAGAATTTTACAAACAACCCCCATTAAAACCTCCTGACAAATCACATTCCAGCAAGAAATCGGCCTAAACTAGAAAGAGCCTGCTCACGAATTTCTTTACTTCTGACATCTTCTAAAGCCGACTTTTCCTGTGGTTCATCAGGCACAAGAGTTTTAGGTAACTGACAAATAGGCAGCGCGTTCCAGAATTTTTCTTTTTCGTCCGATGTCATGAGATGGAAGTCTGTTTCACCAAGTACAAACCCCATCGATTCGACAAAATTAAGACCCTCCTGGTAAAGGTCGAAGGCCTTATCAGAATCAATTTCACCATTTTGAGGTACAAAAAAGACAGAACTTCCGCTTTGATTCATATAAAAACCAATAACGATCAGGCTTTTACTGCCACTACTGATCCAAACCAGATAGGCGCTGCATAACTGAGGTGGAAATCCGGCAAAAGCAAGTTGAACACTACTTGCCGCAGCATGCAAATGAGCAACCTTTTTTGCTGGTATCGAAAGGGTCTTTAGATTTTTATGTTGTACAAACACAATGAGACCTTTCCCAAAAGGATGAAAGCTAGTCGATATCAGCAAAGTCTGTTAATAATTTAATCCTGCGGTAGCGATCAGAAATTTCCTGATGATCTATTTCTTTTAAACGATCAAGACTGAATTTTTCAACAGTGAATGATGCCATAACAGTACCAAAGACTGTTGCTTTACGAAGGTTAGCCTCATCCAGGTTGCGGGTTGCTGCAAGGTATCCAATAAATCCGCCGGCAAAGGTATCACCTGCACCAGTGGGGTCAAAGACCTCCTCAAGGGGATATGCCGGAGCGCTAAAAACTGACCCTTCGCCAAACATTAAGACACCATATTCCCCGCGTTTGACCACCAGGGTTTTCGGTCCATAGCTACGCACTATTTGCGCTGCTTTCATCAGGTTAGGTTCGTCTGCTAACTGCCTCACCTCTGCTTCATTGATAACAAGGATATCAACTTTAGCCAGAGTCTTAATAAGTTCATCCCGCTTACCGGAAATCCAGAAATTCATGGTATCGCAGGCAACCAGTTTAGGATTTTTTACTTGTTGTAAAACCTCAAGTTGCAGTTCCGGATCGATATTAGCCAGAAAAACATATTCAGCATCGCGATATGAATCCGGTAGTTTGGGCTGAAACGATTCAAATACGTTTAAATGAGTTTCAAGAGTATGAGCCTCATTCAGGTCATATTCGTAGCGACCTTTCCAGCGAAAGGTCTTCCCTTTAGAGGTCTGCAAACCTGTTAGGTCAATATTTTTACTGCTGAGAAAATCAAGGTGCTGTTGTGGAAAATCTTCGCCAACAACAGCAACCAGCTTTACCTCGGTAAAGAAACTGGCTGAGGTCGAGAAATAACAAGCAGAGCCGCCTAAGGCGTCGTCAACCTCACCAAAAGGAGTTGTAATTGAATCAAAGGCAACACTGCCGACAACAAGAATACTCATACAGTTTTCCTTAACGAGAGATATATTTACCAATGATCGGATCTAATGCCTGCAATGTTTCTTCAGGAATTAATTTATGATCCGTCATAATGGCATATTGCAAAGCATCTGGACATGCACAACTTCTGGTCTGACGCTGATTGACGATCATTTCTGCAGCACTTTTTATAATATTACGCGCCGTGGTCACGTTTTTCTGAATAATCTGAATGACGGCATCAACAGATACATCGTCATGTCCCTCGTGCCAACAATCATAATCAGTTGCTAAGGCTACGGTGCCATAACAGATTTCTGCTTCTCGAGCCAAACGGGATTCAGGGATATTCGTCATCCCGATAATATCCACACCCCAGTTACGAAATATTTTTGATTCGGCACGAGTTGAGAAATTGGGCCCCTCGATACAGATATATGTTCCCCCCTTGTGTGCGGTAGCACCTGCATGGCAAGCGGCATCATAGAGGAGATCCGCCAATTCAGGACACACAGGATCAGCAAACTGAACATGCCCGACAACGCCGTTGCCAAAAAAGGTTGATCCACGCAGTCCCTTGGTCCGATCAAAAAATTGATCAGGAATAACAATGTGCCCCGGGACGATATCTTCACGCATACTACCAACAGCTGAAACAGATATGATCTGCTCGACACCAAGCGTTTTCATACCATAAATATTGGCACGATAATTCACTTCTGAAGGAAGATATCTGTGCCCTTTCCCGTGGCGCGGAAGAAAAACCATTTTAGCACCATTAAGATATCCTGTCACATAAGCATCAGAAGGCGCACCAAATGGAGTATCGACCATGACTTCCTGAACATCAGTCAGTCCCTCTATTTCATACAGTCCGCTACCACCAATGACACCTATTATCGGTTGGTTCATATTTTAGACCCCTAATAAAGATAAGTTATTGTTTTTCTAACTGCCCCTTCAGCTGGCCACAAGCAGCTGCGATATCCTGCCCTTTACTCGCACGTAATGTTGCCACAACATCGCGTTGCAACAGATAACTTTGAAAGGCTTTAACATTCTCGTGAGTTGGCGACTTGAAAGGACTTCCATCATGCTCATTATAAGCGATAAGGTTTATTTTTCCACGCACACCGTGAAGTAATTTGACAATGCGTTTGGCGTCGGCCAAAGAATCATTAATGCCGCCAATAAGAATATACTCAAAGGTAATTCTCTGTCTGGTTGTCTTTGCAAACTCACGGCATGCCTGCATTAAATCTGCAAGAGGATAACGCTTATTGATCGGCATAAGCTCATCGCGTAAAGAATCTGTCGTCGCATTGAGGGAAACAGCAAGGTTAACTTTAACCTTATCTGCAAGAACTTCAATACCAGGGACCAGGCCACAAGTGGAGAGTGTTACCCTGCGAGAACCGAAACCTAACCCGTCGTCGAGATAAAATATTTTCAGAGCCTGTACAACGTTATCAAGATTATGTAACGGTTCACCCATGCCCATAAGGACGATGTTCGACACAGGAGCGTCGACAAGAGCGGCACAGACCTGATTAACAATCTCAGCAGCAGATAAATTGCGGGTTAGTCCAAAAGTTCCGGTCATGCAAAACTGACAGCCCATGGCACAACCCACCTGAGTGGAGATGCACAGCGTTGCTCGCCCCTCTTCCATAGGGATTCTGACAGCTTCAACCGTTTCTCCGTCGGCGAGACGAAAGAGATATTTTTTAGTCCCATCAGAACTGGTTTGCTCTGTTTCCGGAACACATTCGGAAACAAAAGCAGATTGTTTCAACTGGGCACGAAAATCTTTCGCCAAATCCGTCATCTGATCAAAGTCACAAACATGACGCTGATAAATCCAACGCAAAATCTGTTTGGTCCGATATTTTTCTTTACCTAGACTACTCAGAAAGTCCTGCAACTGTTCCTGCGTCAGCCCTTTTAAATCTATTTTATTCTCCGTGTTCAAACCTATTCCTCTTGATGAAAAAAGCCCTTCGAAATATTACCGAAGGGCTCTCTCAGGTACAAGCTTTTAACAATCATTAAAGCAATTCTAAACCATTAAAAAAATAACCTAATTCAAATGCCGCAGTCTCAGGCGCATCTGAACCGTGGGTTGCATTGTTACCAATTGAGGTACCGAATTCACGCCGTAAGGAACCTTCTGCTGCTTCGGCGGGGTTCGTTGCGCCCATCAATTCACGCCATTTAAGAATGGCTCCTTCAGCTTCGAGAGCCATAACAACACATGGACCGCTACTCATAAAATCAGTCAGTTCACCGAAAAATGGACGCTCTTTATGAACAGCATAAAACCCTTCCGCTTCAATCTTACTCATATAGAGCTTTTTGATGCCGACCACGGTAAATCCTTCTTGGTAGATTCTGGCAAGGATTTTTCCGGCGTGACCAGCAGCAAAAGCATCGGGCTTAATGATTGCGAATGTTCTTTCCATAACATCTCTCCTAGGTGAATTTATTCATTCGTTCAAAACAACACACACAGAACATTAATTACCTGCTAAGGCAATCAGGACTGAGCAAGCTCTTCCAGAACAGGAATAACCTTGTGTAAGGCTGTGCCACGATGGCTGATTCTGTTCTTTATTTCAAGGGGCAATTCAGCGGTTGTTTTGCCATATTCCGGAACCAGAAATAATGGATCATAACCAAAACCACCCTCACCACGCTTTTCTCGCAACAGCAAGCCTTTAATCTCGCCATTAAAAGATTGACAGCGACCATCAGGAGACGCCAGAGCCATAACACAAACGAAAGCAGCTTTGCGATCATTATCAGCAACATCGGACAGCGCATCGAGAAGTTTGAGATTATTCGCCTCATCATCTCCTTGAACACCAGCATAACGTGCGGAGTGCACACCGGGCGCACCATCAAGCGCATCAACGACCAGGCCGCTATCATCCGCAAGAGTCAAAAGACCACTGAACGCAGCCATTTCTTTGGCTTTTTTACAAGCATTTTCGGTAAAGGTAGCACCATCTTCAACAACTTCAGGAGCATTATCAAGGTCCTTTAGCCCGACAATTTCAATCTTACTGGTGGCTAATAAAGCACGGATCTCTTTAAGCTTACCAGCATTACCTGTCGCAACCAGAAGTTTCATAGCCCAAGAGCCTTATTTTGTAACAACTGCAATTCCCTGCAGCCCTTTAATGCCAGATCGCGTAAAATATCAAGCTCTTCCATAGAAAACGGAACTTCTTCTGCAGTGCCCTGAACCTCGACAAACTTGCCTTCACCGGTGACAACAAAATTCATATCGACATCGGCATTGGAGTCTTCACCATAGTTCAGGTCAAGCAAAGGAACTCCCTCAACGATACCGACACTAATAGCAGCAACACTGTCTTTAAGGGGCATCGAATCCAGCACACCTTTAGCGACTAATCCGGAAAGAGCATCATATAAAGCAACGTAAGCACCCGTTATAGAGGCTGTTCGTGTACCACCATCAGCTTGCAAAACATCACAGTCGATTTGTACGGTAATTTCGCCCATGGCTTCAAGGTCAGTTACTGCGCGCAATGAACGGCCGATAAGGCGCTGAATTTCCTGTGTTCTGCCAGTAACTTTCCCTTTTGCGGCCTCACGCATCGAACGAGAGTGAGTAGCACGGGGCAACATACTATACTCGGCGGTCACCCATCCACGACCTTCACCGCGCATAAACGGAGGAACCCGCTCTTCAACTGAAGCATTACAAAGAACTTTTGTCTCACCACAACATACCAGTACAGATCCTTCTGCATATTTTGTAAAGCCGCGCTGAAATTCTATCGGACGGAGTTGATCACTAACACGTCCGTCGTTGCGCACGCTATCATTTTTATTTTCCATGTTCCTGCTCCTTAATGCGAGTTGCATATGCTTTGATACCAGCATAAACGGCTGCTGATAACTGGTTTTGATATTCTTCTGTCTGTAATTTCTCAACATCCTGAGGATCACTAAGCTGACCAACCTCAATTAGCACAGTGGGCAGCTCACCCTGCCCGAGAGAAAGACGGGAAGATCGATAGATGCCATTGACTTTTATATGCTGATTGCCGGCTATCCGGGCGATGTCCTGGGCTAACATTAAACTATGATCAGCAGCAACGTTTGCTTCAGTCGATTCGTCATGAGGAAGGTCAAAGGATCTAATAAAAAGGTTAACACCACTGGCTGCTGAAGAAAACGATGCCCCCGCATGGAGAAGAATCCAAACATCGACATCATCTTTCGATGCGGCTTCAAAGCGCTTTTCCATAGCCAGGTCATAATCTCCGTCGCGGCTGAGATAAACAGGAATTCCGGCTTGCATCTTTATATGCTTAGCTAAAGTTTTTGCAAGGTTTAGATTAATATTCTTTTCTTGCACTCCCTCCTGGCCAAGAACACCGGTATCAAGGCCGCCATGACCGGGATCAATGGCAATAGCCCTGATTAAAGGACCATTTTCTTTTTGCGGTTTGCGTTGCAATAGAAATGAGAATATTTTGTCAATAGTGCCTTGATCTTGCTTTGGAGCGCTATCCATCTGAGGATCAAGATTGCGAAAATAGACATTACGACCAGAAAGCTGGGCAAGTTGATTTTGGACAAAGGAGTCGGTAATCCTAAGCCTGCCATCAATGAAGCGTGGTTTATCTTTAATAGGATAATAGACATCACCTAATTTCAGATAGCCACTTGCCGGTGAAACTTCAGCCCAACCACGTTTAGTACGGATACGATAGATGTGCTTGATTGAATTCCAGTGCCCGCTCAGCCCTACTGCTGGCAACACGTCATCAATCGCAACATAGACAATGCCTTCACGCTGATAAACGTCTTCAAGAAGAACAGGATCATAACCACGAACACCCAGCTCAACAGCTGCCATGACCGTGTGAACACTACATAACAGACATATAATAACCAATACGGAACGCATGAACTCTCCTATCAAAACCGCTCGTTTATAGCCTAATCACCAATGACGTGTCAAACGGTGCCGAAACTGTCATCAGGACTAATTAATGGCTGAGGATCACAATAAGAGATATTCAAAGCCTTGAGCATTTTTTTAGTTAATAAATCCTTTAACTTATCCTGCTCGTCACGGTTTAGCGACATTTGTCTGATCTGCCCACCGGCAATCATGCCATGTCCTCCAGCAGTGCCGATTCCGGCAACCATTTCCTGGATAACAGACCCCAACCTGGCATCAGCATTGACACTACGCATTGATAATATTTGATCGCCACTAAACCAACCCATGCCGAGAACATATTCTATTCCTTCCTGGCGCAATAGGAAATCAGCAAGTTCAGCGACTAAATCGGGACTCTCAACTTTTCCTAGATTAAACACCAGCGCACTCTCATAAATGCAGGAATTATCAAGTGCAGTACGAAATGCTGCAAAATAATCACGCGAGACCCGCGGATGGATAATGTCGTATAAAATTCGGTTATTTGATAACGGCAACAATCTAAGATAGGCCTCACGATCAGCTTTCGACCACTCGCGACCCAGATCCTGTGTCTCTGATTTAATGGCGTAAAACAGACTGGTCGCCAACCGCGTGTTGATTGAAACCTGCATCAGATTTAAATATTCATATAAAATGGTGGCCGAAGCACCATAATGTTCGCGAATATCAACCCAACAGACATCATTTAATTCCCGCTTTGGCTGATGATGATCGATGACTAAATGAACCCGATGCCCTTCTGGAAATGAGTTATTTCCGGTTTGTGGCTGAGTATCAACCATACAAACAACTGCAAATTGATCAATTTTCACATCCGCAATGGGAACAAGAGGAATTTCGAGCAAATCGACCATATTACGATTTTCACTTCGCCCGATAACCCCACCATAAGTTAAAACCGCATCCTGTCCGGTTTTAACCAAAAATAAATGCCTTAAAGCAACGGCAGAAGCAATAGAATCGGGGTCAGGATTATCATGGGTAACGATAAGAATTTTTCCACGTCCCCTAACCCACTCAATCAGGTCAAATACCTGATGACCATTTTGACTTTCCAACAAACATTCTTGATCACATGAGGTAGAACTTACTTCAAGATTCATGAAGAAGATAACTCCTTAAGAGCAATATAAATAAGGTCACTCATTTTTTGTTTAGGTCAACAACAGTGCGTAAAACTTAAAAGAAGGAACCGCCTCCGTCGCACAACATAAAGCATAGAGATACATAAATGACCTTGCGTATCATAGCAGCCAAAAACAACCGCGTCTATCCTTCAACATTAACTAATCCTGAGGAGAAAACTGTAACTCCTAGACTATTTTTTGCAGATACACCTTCTTACGTCTTAATAAAAGACTATTGGTTACAACAGACACGCTAGAAAATGCCATTGCTAATCCAGCAAATTCCGGTTTTAAATACAGTCCCATTGATGAAAAAAACAACCCGGCGGCCAACGGGATCCCCAAAAGGTTATAAAAGAATGCCCAAAATAAATTTTGTTTAATTTTCAAAAGTGTGAGCCGCCCTAAAATAATTGCTCTGACGATGTCCGTTAATTTATCACCAACAATGACCAGATCACCTGTTTCTTTGGCTACATCGGTGCCGCTACCTATAGCAATCCCGATATCGGCTTGAGCTAAAGCAGGAGCATCATTGATTCCGTCTCCAACCATGCCGACCAGACGGCTTTCAGCTTGATATTTTTTAACGACTGCCTGCTTGTTTTCTGGTAACACTTCAGCCTCGTAATAATCAATGTCAAGCTGTTCAGCAACACGCGCTACGGCCGAGGCCCTGTCGCCACTAACAATGACAGGATAAATATTGAGTTTTTTAATGCGTTCAATAAATTGTCGAGCATCACTTTTGTGTTCATCACCAAGACAGATAAGCCCCTCTAAGACTCCGGCAATAACAACCCAAATTGTTGAACTGCCTGCAGGAATGGCGATATCATCTAAATTCTTAACGGCTATCGAATTTTTTTCGAGAAGGGTTTTATTGCCACATAATATGTCGTGACCATCGACCAGGCCAGACATTCCTTGACCACCGTTCTCGTGAACAGAATCAGGCGTAGAAAGAGTCAAGCCTCGAGCCTCTGCTGCAGATAAAATTCCCTTGGCAAGAGGATGCGAACTAGCGGACTCAAGAGACGCAGCAAAGCGTAGTATTTCATCTTGAGTTAAAGAACCAAAAGAAAGAATATTTTCACATTGGAAGGTTCCGGTCGTTAAGGTACCCGTCTTATCCAGCAGAAGAACATCAAGGCCTGAAACCTGTTCGAGAGCACTGGCTTTTTTAAACAGAATACCCATTTCCAAACCAACAGAACTTCCGACCATTATGGCTGTGGGAGTAGCAAGACCAAGTGCACAAGGACAGGCCACAACGACAACAGCGACTGCCATTTGAAACGCAAACAAAAATTCCCTGCCAACCAGCAACCAACTGAAAAAAGTGATAACTGACAAACCAATAACAGCGGGAACAAACACAGCAGAAATACGATCCGCCAATCTTTGAATTGGCGGCTTATCTCCTTGGGCACTTTCTACCATACGAACAATTTGAGCCAGGACAGCATCCTGACCAACGCTGGTAGCGCGTATAATCAGCTTACCGCCACGATTCATGGTTGCACCAATGACCTTATCTCCGGTTTCTTTATGCACAGGAACAGATTCACCAGTAATCATCGCCTCATCGACTGCCGACTCACCAGATACGACCTCACCATCAACCGGAATTTTCTCTCCAGCTCGAACAACAATAATCGCACCAGGCTGCACCTGGTCAACAGTGACTCGTTCTTCATCACCATCACGATATAAAATCGCGGTGTCAGGCTGTAGTTGCAAAAGATTTTGTAACGCAGCACTAGCACGTCCTTTAGCTCTGGCTTCTAACCATTTTCCAAAACGGATGAAAAGAATCAGCATAGCGCTCGTTTCAAAAAATATCGTCGCCCCTGCACCTAGAGCTCCCGAAAAAGCCAATACAGAGTAACCGTATGCAGCACTAATACCTAAAGCAACAAGGACATCCATATTAGCACTACGATTACGCAACGACTTAAACGCACTACGATAAAAACCAAGACCAGCAGTAAATTGTGAAAGTGACGCCAGCAAACCATTAACCAAGACAGTCCGATCCCCAAATACCGGCACATACATCAAGACCATAATCGGAATGGCGCAGGCTGCAGCAAGGACTAAAAGGAAGAATTCTTGACGCGAGGTATCTGTAATTTCCTCTCCCTCGCGGACCGCTTTAAAACCAGCTTGATCCACTGCTTCAAAAATAATATCAGGACTAACAGCATGAGAATCAAAAACAACTTGAGCAAAATTTCCAGCCAGGTTCACCGAAACACTATTCACCCCCCTCAGCTGACCGACTTTCCGTTCAATGGTGGCGGCACAGGAAGCGCAGTGCATTCCAACAACAGGAAACCGTAAGGTATCAATCTGAGTACTGTCGACTGAAGAAGCGTCTAACCGGAGTTCTGGTACTTGAGTTTGATTGGAAAGAGAAGACTTATCGCAATTGAAACCTGCAGTTTCTAAAGCGCAAACAATATCAGGTAGAGAAAAGTCTTCAGAACTAGATATAATTTCGGCACGCGACTCAGATAAAAAAACGGAGACATCTTCAACTTCAGTGTTATTTTTTATGATCTCCGTAACACGGGCGACACATTTTTGACATTTCATGCCATAAACAGGAAGAGAATAACGGTTGGTTTCCATAATTTTATTCCCGGCAGTGAATAACCTCCGGGCCTTCGGTAAAGAGTTCAAGCCCCTCCAATATTCCCCAGGGCGTATTTTCTACTACAAAAACTTCAGTTCCTATTGCAGTTTCCAGTTGAGCAACACTGACGTCGTCTAAAAAAATATCTTCACCATTTTTTAGCATAACATCAGGAATAAACACTGCGTCACCCAAATCGACAAAATTCAACTGTTCAATCAGATCTTGCCCGGTAATGAGACCAGAAACAGTGACCGAAGGACCAAAAAACTGATTAACAACAGGAATAACCTGCATAGAGATTCCAGTTCTTAGCACCATTCGATCAACAAAAGACTGTAATTCCCGGGAAAAAGATTCACCACAAACAAGGGAAACACGCCCCCCTTCAAGAGCGTCTGCTTCAAGCAGGACCTCTTCGGCCTGGTGGCGAAACTGGGCAATCATTCCAACACCATTTTCCAACTGGGAAAACTCTTCATAATAAACAACATCGGGCAGATCATATTCAGCCTTCAGAAATAACTCATCGGCCGCAAAGACAAATCGAGTCCCCAGAGAAGTCAAAAAAGCGCTTTGCCGATCAGCAATAATATCAAGACACTGTCGAGCGGAGGCTTCAGAAACAGCGGTTAATTCAGGTAATTTATTTCTAAATTGGGTCAAACCAACCGGGACAACGGCAAGAGAGGCAATACGAGGAAATAACGAAGCAAGAGTATCAATACTTTCTTTTAGGATTTCACCATCATTTAAACCAGGACACAAGACAATCTGGCAGTGCAAATCGATACCAGCATTAACCAGGCGTCTGATCAGCGGCATAACATCTGGAGACTCAACCCCCAGCAAGTTTTCTCTAACTCTGGCATCAGTCGCATGAACTGAGACATACAAAGGAGATAAGTTCAGATCGATAATACGCTGAATTTCATCTTCCTTTAGATTGGTCAGGGTAATATATGACCCATAAAGATAGGAAAAACGATAATCTTCGTCTTTAATATAAAGTGTTTTCCTTAACCCTTTTGGTAGCTGGTGTACAAAGCAGAACTGACATTGATTGCCACATTGACGTGGTTCTGGATGCTCAACAGTAACGCCGAAGTCTTCCTCTTCATCTTTTTCAACCCTAAGATCCCAAATTTCATCCTGATGCATAATTTCCAACTCAAGAACGGGAGCATTGATATGCAAATGATAATCAAGAATATCAGTAACGGGGCTGCCATTAATAGTCAGGATACTATCTCCTGCCAACAGGCCAAGTTCAGAAGCATAGCTTCCAGGGTCAACTGTTTCAATTTTAATCATCGTTTTTTCCTTACAGAATATCATGGACATCCTGGTAACAAACATCGCAGCCGACGAAGAAGCTTTTAGTATACCATTTGAAGCAACAAAATAGCCAATGGGCCTAGCTGAAAATAAACAAGGGGTGACACTTTTGAAGTGTCACCCCCTGGAGTCTTAGAACGCCTTAGTAAGCTATTATTTAATCACGCCCACCATGGAGACGGAAGGTCCCGTCCTGTGACGTAATCGTGCTAACGGCATGCTTATAAATCAAAATATCCCCTTCACTCTCCGCAAGTATACAAAAACTGTCGAAGGACTTAATATAACCAACAAAGGTTTCGCCTGACATCATTACAATAGCAACTTTGACTCGCTCCTTGCGAGCTTGATTCAGATACTGGTCCTGAATATTAAATGGTGATTTAGGCATGTCCGCTCCTTTAACGAAGTATATAATTATCAATAGATTGTACCACTTTACCAGACTCATTGGTGGAATCAACCCAAATTATTTCAGGTTCCGTCCGAAACCACGTTAACTGCCGCTTTGCATAGTGTCTGGTAAATTTTTGAACGTCTGAAACCATTTGCTCAGCATTAATTTCGCCTTTTAAATAGCGCAAAACTTCACGATAGCCAAGTGTTTGTAGAGATTTGGTTGAAAAAGAATATTTTTTTACCAGATTCTCAACTTCTGCAACCAATCCTTCATCAAACATTTGCAAAGTGCGCTGATTAATCCGGGCAAACAACTCTTCACGCGGAAAGTTGAATGCGAATTTGATAACATCATAATTATTATGCGCAAACTGATGGGCTTTTTTAAGATCTGACATTCTTTTTCCTGTCAGCTCAAAGACCTCAATAGCGCGCACAATTCGCACCAGATTATTAGGATGAATAGACTCAGCTGCACCCGGATCAATACTTTGCAGCAGCCGATACAGGGTTCCCTCACCATCATTCTTTTCCCTCTTATGCAACTGTTGCCGTAAAGCATTATCGCCATTGGGAAGATCAGCAAGCCCACCAAGTAAAGCACGAATATACAATCCAGTACCGCCAACAATACAAGGAATGTGTCCTCGTGCAGATATTTCCGTAATCAGCGGCCGAGCCTGATCAACAAATTCAGCCACAGAAAATTCTTGATCCGGATCGATCAGGTCAATCATATGATGACGGACAACTGTTTGCTCCTCAGCCGTTGCCTTAGCAGTACCAATATCCATCATGCGGTAAACCTGACGCGAATCCGCAGAAATGACCTCAATAGGAAAATGACCAGCCAGCATCATAGCCAGAGAGGTCTTCCCCGAACCGGTTGGCCCGCAAACAACGATAACCTTAGGCTTTTTTATCGACTTATCCATAATCATCAATGGCGCCTGAACATGCGCTCAATTTCGACCAGAGTCATACGCTTTAGGACCGGTCGCCCATGGGGACAATTAGCCTTGAAGTCAATTGTATCAAGATCCGCAAATAAAGCTTGGATTTCAGGAACAGATAAAGCCTGATTTGCTCTGATAACACTATGACAAGCCATCATTATCAGCACATCATCGATAGAATCACGCAATTGACCGGTTTTGCCAACACGTTCAATTTCAACGGCAACATCAGTTACAAGCTTGGCAGCCGCCTGATGACCAAGAAGTTGAGGAACCGCCTTAAGTGCAAAAGAATTCCCGCCAAAAGGCTCGACATCAAAGCCAAGCAGAGCAAGTTCTTCAATCTGCTGCCCTAACGCAACACTGCTATTATAATCGAGCTCAAGAATTTCAGGAAAAAGAAGTGACTGGCTTGGAATCTTGCCCGCAGAGTAGGCATGGCGCAACTTCTCAAAACCGACTCGTTCATGCGCCGCATGCTGGTCAATTAGAAGTAGATCGTCCCCATCCTGACATAAGATATAACTCTGGTGATATTGCCCTAATATTTTCAGGCCGGAAAAAAATCCACCTGACTCCACTATCGCTAGACTTTCTTGAGTCTCCTCACAAACAAGAAAGCTATCGTCTTGTTTAACTGAAGAGGGATAGGAATAAACCTCTCCACCCTCTCTTGACACGCCAGAAACCACATTATAAGGAGCTATCCCCCCATCAACACTAACACTCCCCTTAACAACAGGCACAGCAATATTAGATGGTTGAATAACTTCCTGAGAGACATTGAGTTCACTGCCGAAAGACGGTTCGGGCTCGGGTTCAGCTACCCATGCGGCAGGCTTTAATGTTTGCTGCAGGGCAGTCGCTATAAAGTCATGAACCAGGGACTGTTCACGGAATCGAACCTCATGTTTAGTAGGGTGAACATTAACATCGACCTTACCAGGGTCAATTTCTAAAAAAAGAACCGCCACCGGATAGCGGCCTTTCATAAGCAGATGGCGATACCCCTCCATAACCGCATGCTGGACAACGCGATCGCGAATATAGCGACCATTGATAAATGTATAGATATGGGATGCCGCTGAACGGTTAAGCTGCGGCTGAGAGATAAGCCCTGTCAATTTAAGATCATCATGTGAGATATCGACCGAGAGTAAATCACGCAGCATAGAGCGACCTAAAAGAGCAGCTACACGCTCCTTTAAACCATTTTCTCGCCGCAGATCGAGTAGCATTCGATTATTATGTTTCAGGCGAAAACTAACAGCAGGGTTGGCCAACGCTTGCTTAGTAACGACATCGGCAGCATGCCCTAGTTCTGTTTCCTCTTTGCGCAGAAACTTTTTGCGGGCGGGTAAATTAAAAAATAGATTACGGACTTCAATAACGGTTCCAGCCGGCATGCCGATTTCTTCAGCTGACTTAATCTTTCCAGCTTCAGCATAAATTTGCTGCCCGAGGCCATCCTCTGAAGCAGATGTCTTCATTCGCAACCTGGAAACGGAAGCAATAGAAGCTAACGCCTCGCCCCGAAACCCAAGGGTATGCAAAGCAAACAAGTCTTCAGCACTATGGATCTTACTGGTTGCATGCCGTTCAAATGCAAGGAAGGCATCCTGACGGTTCATACCACAACCATTATCAGAAATACGAATCAGCCTTTTCCCACCCCCCTCTAATTCAATAAGAATATCGCTGGCACCAGAGTCTAAGGAGTTCTCCAATAATTCTTTCACGACAGACGAGGGGCGCTCAACAACTTCACCGGCAGCAATCTGATTACACAGATCTTCAGGTAATATATGTATTTTAGGATTCATGGTGCTATTATTAACCAGCATCGCTCTAAAAAGAAAGCGAGCGGATAAAATCCGCTCGCTAAAATTTAATAAATATTGGTGCGTAACGTTTATTCTTTTTCCTGGAGATCTTCAAAAATCATTTCCAAATCATCATCTTCACTAAATAAATCAGATTCATTTTCATCTACGCCATCAGTTGCATCGCCACCTTGAGCTTCCTCGACCAGCGGAGCTAAATCAAATTCAGGATCAACTAGTCCTAGATCCTCGGCGACATTGTTTATAATTCCGGGCTGAATAATTTCATCGCGGCGTAAGTACGCCTCAAATAGCGCATTATCACAAATCGTATTAATCAAACGCGGGACACCGCCTGAATGACGATGAATCAGTGCAAGGCAGTCTGAGTGAAAAGGAGACTTTTGCGCGCCACTGACGTCGAGACGATAATGAATATAACGCTCAGAATCTTCAAAAGATAGCGGTTTAAGTGTGTACTTGAAGGCTACTCGCTGTGCCAGGGGCTCATCAAGTTTCATAATATCATTAAGTTCCGGCAACCCGAAGAAGACGATATTCAGTAGTTTTTTTCCAGGGATTTCAAGATTGAGAAGCCCCCTGAATTCTTCCATCATTTCCCGGGTTTGAAGCATCTGGGCCTCATCAATAAGAACAACCGCCTTGCGCCCTTCTTTTTCAATTTCGACCAAGCGTTCATAAAGCTGTTTAAGCATTTTTAAAGGGCTTAAATCTGGATTTTTAACCCCTAACTGCATGCAAATACGAGACAAGATCCACTCGGGCGTAACCGCAGAATGAATCATTACCAACAGAGAAGATTCGTATTTCTCAATAGGTAAGTTATCCAGCATACGCCGGGCAAGTGTCGTCTTTCCAGTACCGACACCTCCCACCAGAACAGCGAGCCCTTTATCTGTATCAATTGAATATTTGAGCCTCAGTAAAGCCTGATTATGCTGATCACTGGCAAAATAAAACCTCTCATTGGGGGCGTTAGAAAAAGGTTCACGCTCAAAGTTAAAATAATCGGTATAACCCATTGGAGAACTCCGGAAACAAAGCAGTAGATTTTGCTATTACAAAAAGGAAATTCGCTCCTTACCATCCTCAGATGCAGTAGATTCATCCTCCAGACCAAGAGTGGCTTGAAGAGAACTCACCTTGTCCTGAATATCACGGTAATTCCGGTCTTGAGATAACACATCTTTATAGCTGATTAAGGCATCTTTTATCCGACCAGAGCGTTCGTACAAGAGGCCTAATTCATAACAGAGATTCATTCTCTGCAGATCTTCCAGATAGGGAGAATCTAAAGCCTGCTGGTACATAATTTCAGCATTGGAATAATCCTCTTTGTCAGCATAGCTCAGACCTTTTAGCGTTTGACAATCTACATAGCGTTGCGGATCTTTCTCTGCTTTGGAAAATTCGCTAATCGCATCGTCAAGAAGCCCCATCTCTCGATAGGCAATGCCAAGATTATAATGAGATTCCATATCATCGGCAGCTATTTGTTCATCAACATCAGTCCGGAAAACTTTACTTTCGGCATCTTGTGCAGAATCGGATTCAGCAGGAAGATCAAAACTAAAGTCATCAAAATCATCAGCAAACAAATTATGAACATTGGCTTGACTATCACCAGCATCTTCTCCAGCTGGAGCATCCTGCTGCTTATCGATTTCAGCCAGTTTAGCCAGACATTCTGCGTTATCGGGGGCATAGCCAAGAATGGTCTCACATAAGCGTCGAGCTTCATCAAGTAAGCCCTGCTGAACGTAAAATTCAGCTTCTTCCAGGTCAGCTTGTAAATTGCCCGCTGGAACGGGCTCGGAAGCCGTTTCTGTTTCCTCCTCTTCGAAGGAAAATGCGAAGTCGTCATCATCTCCTTCTAACGCAGTGGAGAAGTCGACATCCTCTTCGCCATGGAGTTCAATAACCGCTTCAGTTTCAGAATCATCTTCGTGTTCTTCAAGATTTAAATCGGTATCAAAAGACTCGAGTTCAAGGTCAATTTCATCATCTTCGACAACAGGAACAGTGAAATCGTCTTCACTACCGAGAAGATCAATTTCATCACTGGCGATGTCATCGTCAACCGACCCAAGAAGAGAATCGGAAATCGTCTCTTCGTCTTCGTCATCGCTAACGTCGTGCTCGACAACAGCAATAATATCAAGAAGTTTATCACTATCCCCGGTTAACTCATAAATAGAATCAAGAGTCTCTAAAACAGTACGGTTATTATCGAGATGCTCTTTGAGAGTCTCGTAATATCCTTTCAGACGATCTAATCCATCAGCTTTTAAGAAACTTTCTTTCCACTCTTCAAGAAATGGCAAAACCCTCTCATACTGCTGAGCCCCAAATTCAACCTGGACAATAGCTTCACGGACATCAAGATCAGAAGGGTCAAGCGCAAGTAACTTTTGGTTATAAATTAAAGCCTTGGCCCAGTCTTGCTGAGCAGTATAACCTTTGGCGGCTAAACGCAGTAAATCGGGATCCTCGGGTTTGTCTTTTAATAGATTTTCAACAATAACAACGCCGCGATTATAATCGCCTTTTTTATAAAAAGCCTGTGCCAGACCAATTTTAAGCTTGTTATTATTAGGAAAATAAGGAAGGAACATTTTGTAAATTTTGAGAATTTTATCAAATTCACCTTTTTCGGTAAAAATTCTCAAAACAACTTCTAACTCATCGTAACCATCATCCTGCCGGTCATTTGCAGCATAGACTTCAGCAAGTTTAATTTTGATATTGAGATTGTTACCGTCAAGCTCTGTCATCTTTTCGAGAACTTTAATCTCGTCGGCAACCATTCCATTACGCTCATAATAATCAACCAGCTTACGATACTCTGCCATGGCATCGCCAATTAGCCCCTGCTTCTCGTTCAACTCTGCAAGCCGGTTCATCAGAGAAATCTGACTGGGATCAAGCCGCTGCATCTGCTTGTATATAGCTATCGCCTTAAGATAGAAACCATTACTGGAGAAATACTTGGCAACAGCCTCTAAATGCTCAGCAGCTTCGGCATTTTTGTTGGTTCGGACATAAAGCTCAGCAAGTTTTTGACGGGAACGCACATCGGCAGGATCGATTTCGACGATTTTGACGTAATCTTTAATGGCCTTAGGAATCTGTTTCTTTTTTAAACTTTTCTGCGCAGATTCTAGTAATTTATCTTTATTCGTTGCCAAAGCCAAACTCCGAATTTTTCATTAATAAAAACAATCAATTTATACGCTAGACAATGTCATTTTCATTGTCATTGTCAAGCACCAACACATACCATTAAGGTCATATTTACAGATCTCAAATTATCTTTTCATAATTTACTAATTATTGAATATAACACTAGGATTAAGAAATGTCTAATGATTAATCAATACCTCACTAGGACTTTAACCTTTTAATTTCCTGAGCCGAAAGAAAGCGATATTTACCAATCGCGATATCACCTAAATCCAGAAAACCAATCCGAATACGCTTTAAACGAACAACAGACAAACCTATATTCTCACACATTTTGCGAACCTGACGATTCTTTCCTTCATGAATTGTCAATTCAAACCAGCAATGAGATCCTACAGTGCGAATATTATCGACTTTCGCCGGTGAAGTTTTATAACCATCAATAACAACGCCCTGTACTAGTTTACTTGCCATATTATCGGAAAGCACCCCGCGCACCTTGACCAGGTAGGTCTTGTTGACATGATGCCGCGGATGAGTCAAGCGCAAGGAAAGATCACCATCATTAGTTAGAAGCAACAACCCTTCAGTATTAAAATCAAGCCTACCGACAGGATATAACCGTTCTGGGATATCAGCAACCAAATCAGTGACAAGCCGGCGCCCCTTAGGATCACTCAAAGTGGAAATATAGCCACGTGGCTTATTTAACAGCACTGTGACCTTCTTCTCTTCTGCGCCTATTTGCTTATCATCAACAGTAACGCTATCAACATGAAGATCAGCCTTATCTCCTAATTTAGCGACTTGCCCATTAACACTGACACGCCCTTCCTGTATCCAGGTCTCGGCCTGCCGGCGCGAAGCCAGTCCAGCTTGAGCAATTAGTTTTTGTAATCGTTCTACCATAACAATCAACCTTCCTCCTCAGGAGGTAGCGGATCAGCCTCAACTATCTCACTATCAAGACTGGCAAACTCTTTAAGGGTTGGCAAGTCACCAAGATCTTTAAGACTGAAAAATTCAAGAAACTGACGACTAGTACCATACAACAATGGCCGGCCAGGAACATCTTTCTTACCTAAAATACGCAATAAATTTCGCTCTAGTAACGATTTAACAACACCACCGGAATCCACCCCGCGTAAATACTCAATTTCAGCCCGGGTAATCGGTTGACGATAGGCAATAATGGCTAAAGTTTCTAATGCTGCAGGAGAAAAGCGAATACTTTTTTCTTTGGATAATTTCCTCAAAGCAGGGCCTAGCTGGGGATCAGTACGAAACTGATAACCACCTGCAACATGATAAAGCCGGAATCCCCGTTGGCCCAGTTCATAATCATGAATAAGATCACTAAGCACAGTTCGGATCTCCGACCGTGAACATTCGAGGAGTTGACACAAACGATCTACAGATAAAGGGCCATGAGAAGCAAAGATATAGGCCTCGACCAGGGCCTTCATACTAGCCATAGCCGAAATCCTCCTCATCAGCTGTCAATTGCCTCAACTGCTCAGCATCAGCCTTAAGGACCAGCCATATAGAACTGAACTCTGCGGCCTGATCAAGAACGACATAGCGCATTTTAACTAATTCCAACATTGCAAGAAAGGTAACTATGACTTCATTTCTACCAGAATCAGGGGTAAAAAAATCATGAAAAGCAATGCGCTTTTTTTCAGATAGCTCTTGTACCAGGTGGCGGATATACTGGGCAACAGAAAGAGGCTCTCGCACAACTTCATGAAAAACTTCTCGAGGACGATTTCTCAAGACTCTTTGGAACGCTTCCGCCAGATGAAAAATTCCAACGGCTACGTCATCGCCGTCACCAGCCTCAACCTGCAGCACTTCAGAAAGAGTTCCCTCACCAAGAAAAAAGTCTCTGTTTAATTGCGGCAAGGAATCAAAAGAACCTGCTGCATCTTTATAACGCTGGTACTCAAGCAATCTACGCACCAGTTCAGCACGGGGGTCCTCCCCTTCCTCATCCTCTATATCATCACTAACAGGCAATAACATTTTTGACTTAATATGCGTCAATGTTGATGCCATAAGTAAAAATTCACCAGCGATATCAAGATCAAGATATTGCATCTGGTTTATAACATCGAGGTACTGTTCGGTAATTTCAACAATACGAATATCACACACCTCCATCTCATTCGACTTTATCAGATGAAGAAGCAGATCCAGGGGACCGGAAAAATTTTCGAGTAAAACTTGAATTGCCATTAAACAATCAGTTTCCGAACAGAAACTTCATTGCATGCTGCACAATAGTGATTTGAGGACCTGATAGCAGATTGACAATATAGTAAATAATCGGAGACAAAACGACCGACCAGATATCGGTCAGAAAGATCAATGCGATTAACAGCATAAAACCAAAAGGTTCAAGACGACTAATCAACATAGCTTGACGTTCAGGTAAAATACCAATAAGAATCCGACCACCATCCAAAGGAGGAATAGGTACAAGATTAAAGATGCCAAGTAAAGTATTTACATAGAGACTAAAAGCCAACATCATCTCGACCGGTTGAGTCACCGCGCGATAGCTATTCAAAGAATCTAAAGCTAGAGAATCCAGCCACCCTAAGCCGCGCAACAATAAAGCCGACAGAAGTGCCAATAAAAAGTTTGCCCCAGGCCCGGCAAGTGAAACCCAGATCATATCGCGATGAGGGCGGCGAAAATTTTTCGGATTGACAGGAACCGGACGAGCCCATCCAAAGCCAACAACAAAAATAGCAATTGTTCCAATGGGATCAATGTGCTTGAAAGGGTTGAGGTTAAGGCGCCCCAACAGACGTGCCGTTGGATCACCAAAACGTTCAGCAATATAGCCATGCGCAACCTCATGAAGCATAATAGCTAACAAAGCAGGAACAAGCATTACCGCAAATTTTGATAGGATATTTTCCATAAATTTATAAAAAAGAGATGTGATTCATAAGACAACCGATAGCAAAAATCAACACAGAACAATTAAAGCCTTTAGTTTAATCAAGATCACAATACCGGTCAACGAAACAGACCCTCAGGACATTATAAACTTCTCTTTGACTAAGGCAAGCTCATCATCTTTAGTAGCTACGTCTCCATCAAGACGTGCATCCAGCAAAACCTTAAAGATCTCTCTGAATTGGTGTCCCGGCTGCCCTCCTAATGCGATCAGATCGTTTCCATCAAGCAATACCCTGTAATGGCGTAAAGTAGTGACATACAAAGAAACCCATTTGCGTACCTTATCCGCTGGAGCAGCGGCCATAATAAATAGTAACAATTCAAGAGGCAAACCATGAAACCACTGAAACAATTGGCTATTAGGTGGATCAGAGCGATAGATTCTAGGCTGTCGAAACAATTTCAACAGTCGTAACACAGCCCCACGCTGATCAACAAACAACACGTAATCCTTTCCGGCAACACCTAACCACTGAATAACTCTCTTTACACTTGCTCCTGACTGCTTATTTAACAAACACAGTAGATACAATTGCCAACGTTTATATACTTCCCCGGTATAGAGTAGATCAAACCAATTGGCCGCCCGCCCTGAAGCGATGAGCAGCGCTTCAACATCTTGCGAAATCTTAATTTTCTTATCAATAAATTTAAGTAAATCAAACTGCTGCAGACGCGACAACGCAGGCAGAACATGATCTTCACTCAAAATCAACTCAAGTTCATTGAGGATACGTGGTCCGCCCAGTTTTTTAACCAGATTCATATGTACAGCGCTTTTCATAAGACGTTCTGTCTGAGCGCCAATTTTGAATCCCAGGCGCTGCTCAAAACGAACTGCCCGAAACAAACGCGTTGGATCTTCGATAAAGCTTAAATTGTGCAAAACCCGAATAGCCTTATCTTTTAAATCTCGCTGGCCACCAAAAAAATCAAACATCTGTCCATAAGAATTCAGGTTAAGCGAAATAGTTAAGGTATTAATAGTGAAATCACGCCTAGCAAGGTCATGCCGAATAGAAGCATATTCAATTTTTGGCAACGCTGCCGGGGAGTCATAATACTCCAAACGGGCCGATGCGATATCGACCTTAAATCCATCAGGAAACACGATAACGGCAGTACCAAATTTTTCATGAATCCGGACACGACAATCAACCTGACTGGAAAAACATTTGGCAAAAGTAATACCGTCCCCTTCCACGACAATATCGATGTCCAGATTTGCCTGCCGCAGCAATAAATCACGAACGATTCCACCAACCAGGAAAATTCGCATATGGTTGTGATCTGCAACACTCCCTAATTGTTGCAAAATGGCTTTAACACGCTCGGGAAGCTGGGCATTAATAACCCCCTGCATGTTTTTTCTGTGAACGGCACCCCTTTTTTGGACCGATTCAACGGGAGCATCAAAATCTACGTTTTGACTGGCCAGTAAGTGTTTCAGGAGATCTGTACGAGTAACAACACCAACAAGAGCTCCATGGTCCAAAACAGGAACACAACGCTGATTAAATTCAATTATGGCCTGTTTAAGCTCACTAATTGAAGCCTGAGGGGAAACGGTTCGAAACTCTGTCGTCATGACTTCGGCAATCTCGATCCTGGATAACCGGTGAAAGACGGATTTTTCAACAATTTGACGCGTAACAATACCGACTACAACATAATCATCATTAACAATGGGAACTGCATTAAAATTGAATCTCGTCATCAAACTTCTAGCAGCTTCGACACTCTGCTGTTGATTTAATGTCATCGCCGGACTGGACATTAATGTCCGGGCGGAAACGGCTGATTGAACATGCTTGTTGAGCAACAATTCTATTTCGTCAAGAGCTTGCGCTAATGGCATATCACTGATGGTAGCAGATCCGGCAAAGGCATGCCCTCCCCCACCTAACTCCTGAAACAGCTCACCAACATGTAATTCAGATAAACGTGATCGACCAACGGCAAAAATACGATCTTCCATCCTGACGAGGACAATAAGAATATCTAAATTTTCTATATCTTTAAGTTTGTGAACGAGGCTGGAAATATCACCGACATAACAATCAATAGAGGCACAAGCAATAGCAACGGTCACACCGTTAAACACTTTCTTGCGACAAGACGAAAGTAGATCATTGAGCAGGCTGACCTGCTCGTGGGTCATCTCGCGAACAAGAAAATCAGCAACAGTACTCAAATTTGCGCCATGCTCTAATAAAAAAGCAGCAGCCTGGTAATCTTCAGGGGTTGTCCCGCTGAATAAAAGATGCCCGGTATCTTCAAAAATACCGAGCATCATCATCGTCGCTTCTTCTGGATCAGGAACAATATTCTGTTCCCGTAACATATGAGTCAGGATCGTGGTCGTTGCACCAACAGCATGGATATGTTCGCAACTTCCGGCGATACTATTCTGATCTTCAGGGTGATGGTCAAAAATATGGATTTCCAGATCAGGACGATCGACGATACTGGCCAAAGTCCCAATCCTTTTGACATTGCGGACATCAACCAGAATCAGGCGAGTAATTTCCGAGAGATCAATATCCTGAAGACGCTTTACATTGTAAGCATATAAAGTGCTCTGGAGCAGAAAATGACGCAAGCCACGCTCTTGCCCGCCAGGAAAAACCATAACCGCTTCAGGGTATAGCTTTCTGGCCGCAATCATTGACCCAAGGCAGTCGAAGTCTGCATTGACGTGTGTGGCTATAACATCCATATAAAAAGCATACCAGAGGAAAGCAGATCAGACCTGCAATGTTCCTATAATTTCATTAATATCACTGATACCTTCTTCAATACAGAAGTCTTCTAATCCACGGATGACTGTTTCCATTGCATTGGGATCAACAAAATTAGCAGTTCCAACCTGTACCGCTTTAGCTCCGACGATTAAAAACTCAAGAGCATCACGCGCGCAGGTTATACCACCAACACCAATAACCGGTAACTTAACAGTCTGAACCACCTGGTGCACCAGACGAACAGCAATAGGTCTTACTGCGGGGCCGGACAGGCCACCGATGGTGTTGGCCAATGCAGGCTTACGCGTTTTAACGTCAACGCTCATACCAGTTAAGGTATTAATGAGACTTAAAGCGTCTGCCCCTGCATCTTCTGCAGCTTGAGCGGTGACGCGAATATCGGTAACGTTGGGTGTCAGCTTAACAATCAAAGGCTTCTTGGTTCTTTTACGCACTAATGAAATAACATCGTAAGCAGCTTTAGCCTCAGTGCCGAAGACAATGCCACCATGCTTGACATTCGGGCAGGAAATATTCATTTCCAGAGCGGCAACACCTTCCACATCATCAAGCCGAGCGGCAACTTCACCGTATTCTTCCTGAGTATTACCAAAAAAATTGACAATAACTGGAGAGTCAATTTTGTTCAAAAAAGGCATTTTATGCTTAATAAAGACGTCAATACCGACATTTTGCAGACCAATAGCGTTCAGCATTCCACTGACAGTTTCACAGATTCGGGGAGTTTTATTTCCGGCTTTTGGCTGTAGAGATAATCCTTTAGTGACAATGGCACCAAGTCCGTTCAGATCCAGGTAAGGAGCATACTCTTCTCCATAACCAAAGGTACCAGACGCCGGCATCACAGGGTTTCGCAATTTGAGGCCAGCAATATCTACTTCAAGGCTCGGCCTGATAAGTTTTTCTTTGCGCTTAATCATGGCAACAGCCTCCCTCTTCGTCACTCCAGTCAAGCTGACCGGATTTAAATACCGGACCGGTTTTACAGGTACACAGATAACTTGGTGTTTCTTCAGTATGTCCGGCACCTTTTACTACGCAACCGAGACAGGCGCCAACACCACATGCCATAAGCGCCTCAAGAGAAACTTGCAAGGGAACAGCGCTGCTCTTACATATTTTTTCAACCGCCTTAATCATTGGCATAGGACCGCATGCGTACACAGATTTTTTTTGCGGTTCAGCCAGCTTTTGCTCAAGAACCTGAGTGACTAAACCACGCTCGCCCAGACTACCATCTTCAGTCGAGACATAAGTTTCAACCCCTAAACGCTCAAACTCAGTCACGGTAATAATATCATCACGCGTGCGGCCCCCCATCAACAAGCGAACCTTAGAGGTTTCAACAAGCTTCTCAGCCAACATATAAAGAGGTACAAGACCAATACCACCACCGACAAGAATCTTTTCTTCCTCAGGATCCCCTAAATCAAAACCTTTTCCAAGCGGGCCAAGTAATTCAACTTGGTCACCCTGATGAAGACGTTGCATAATTTCAGTACCTGAGCCAACCACCTTATAAATTAATTCAACAAATTCTTTCGGCGGCATCGCCTCACAATCAGCAGGCATAAAACCAGTTCTGAAAATACCAAAAGGACGTCGTAATAAAGGCTGCTCAGCTTTTTGGACCCGAAACATAACAAACTGTCCAGGTTGTGAAATTTTGGTATAGTCTGGTGCCAAAATTCTCATCCGGTAATATCCTGGGGAAATTTCCTGATTCGACAGGATTACCGTTTTATGATTTTTCATTCATTTCTCCTTCATACTTATATCTATCGACCGGCAAAAGTATTCAACTCATGTCGTAAAATGCTTTATCATTAATATGGCGTCTTCTCCATCACGATAATATTTGGGACGTATGCCACTTTTTATAAATCCAACCTTTTCATACAACGCGAGCGCCTTAAAATTGCCAGATCGAACTTCCAGAAAAGCATTATCGAGCCGATCAGAATCGTACTGACTAAAAGCGAACTCAAGCAACTGCCTGGCAATACCGAGACGTTGCCGATGAACTGTCGTTGCCAAATTGAGGATTTCTATTTCTCCGGCAACGTACCAATAGCATAAATAGCCACAGATTACGTCATTATCCACATAGCAAATAAAACGAGCAGCGGGATTTTCTAGCTCTTGCTGAAACATTTCATAGGACCACGCCGACGCATAGCAACTATTTTCTATAATCAAGATATCATCAAGATCGGAATCAATAACTGTACGTATTTTTTCTATGACCGGAGCAACCAACTTCTTTTTTTTCATGTTAAAATAGTCTATGTTTAGAAAACTTAAATCGTGCAGAAAGTAGCATATTTATCAATCCAAGATACAGCAAAAGCATAACGAAACAAGACAATAGCTAAAAAAACAGTGTGACATCCTTTTTCCCGGTATCAATCTCCCACTGTTGCAATACGATAACTAAGCTAGATAGCTAATATTTAAAATGCTTTCTTAATTAACAGCGAAATCCTTGAAAAGTTTTTCGCACGCTGCCAAAGTGAAACTTTTGTAGACAGCATGGCTTCATTGGTCGATAAACTAACCATTTTGACCTCAGGGCCATCATCTTGCATTGACAACACAATGATGGCAATGGTCTAATGCTGACCATTTTTACTGGTAAGGAGTCAGAACGTGAGTGAAAAAAAACCAATTACTTACAAAGACGCGGGTGTCGACATTGAGGCCGGCAACCACTTTGTAGACCTGATTAAACCCATGGTAAAACAAACCGCTCGTCCCGAGGTTCTTGCCGACATCGGTGGCTTTGGCGGCCTGTTTTCCCTCAACAGCAGCAAGTATCAACGACCAGTGTTGGTTTCGGCAACTGATGGTGTTGGCACCAAGCTGAAACTAGCATTTCAAATGGACAAGCACGATACAGTAGGCATTGACCTGGTGGCTATGTGTGTCAACGATATTATTGTTCAGGGAGCCGAACCCCTATTCTTCCTTGATTATCTGGCGACGGCAAAACTCCACCCGGAAAAAGCAGTAGAAATTGTAAAAGGCATTGCCGAAGGCTGTAAACAGTCAAACTGCGCATTGCTAGGGGGAGAAACTGCAGAAATGCCAGGCATGTATCACAATGATGATTATGATTTGGCAGGATTCTCAGTCGGGATTGTTGATAATGAAAAAATTATTGATGGATCAACCATAACCAAAGGCGATCACATCATTGGCATTTCGTCTACAGGCCTTCACTCTAATGGATTTTCTTTAGCCCGGAAAGTGTTGCTTGAAAGCATGAATCTGGATCTTCAGGAAACCCCGGAAGGTTTTGACAAACCTCTTGGAGAAATACTGCTGACTCCAACCCGTATTTACGTAAAAAGTATTCTAAACCTGATGAGAGATTTCGAACTCAAAGGGATAGCACATATTACCGGAGGCGGTCTGATTGAGAATATTCCTCGCGTTCTGCCGAAACACTGCAAAGCAGTCATTAAAAAAGACAGCTGGAAAAAACCGGCAATCTTCGAAATGTTACGTGCCGGCGGAAATATCCCTGAAGAAGAAATGTACCGCACCTTCAATTACGGAATCGGCATGGTTATTATTGTCTCTCCCCAGGATAGTGAAGACATTATTGGTCGCTTAGCCGCAATGGAAGATGAAGCCTTCCTGATTGGCGAAATCGTCCCATCAGAAGAGTCGATTGTCGAACTCGTTTAATTTTAACTTTAAGTGGTCAAAACCATGCAAAAACTGAAAGTCGCAGTACTTGCATCTGGAGGCGGAACAAATCTGCAGTCTATTATAGACCAGACCGCCCAGGGCAAACTCGCCATAGACATAGTTTTGGTTATTTCAAATAATCCTGGTGCAGGAGCACTAGAACGTGCCAGTAAAGCAAATATACCAACGGCCTGCATTGATCACAGGATGTTCAGTTCACGCGAAGAATTTGACCAGGAAGTGGTCAAGGAACTACAAGCAGCCGGCACACAATTAGTTGTGCTGGCTGGTTTTATGCGCATTATTTCGGATGTTTTTCTGACGGCTTTCCCGCAGCAGATTATAAACATCCACCCATCCTTGCTCCCTGCGTTTCCTGGTCTTCATGTACAACGTAAAGCAATTGAATATGGGGCCCGCTTTAGTGGCTGCACAGTCCATTTTGTCGATGGTGGAGTAGACAGCGGTCCGATCATAATTCAAGCGGTTGTGCCAATTCATCATAATGATAACGAAGAAATTCTTGCCGCGCGAATTCTCGAACAAGAACATAAGATTTACCCCCAAGCCATCCAGTGGATAGCACAAGATCGCGTATCATTCGACGGACGCAAGGTCATCATCAAAAATAATGACACTCTCCCTGATGCGACAATCAATCCACCCTTACAATTCAATTCGTAAGGAAGTAAATGGATACTATTTTAGTGAGTAGCTGCCTTCTGGGCATATGCACGCGCTATGACGGCAAGCACAAAATTAACGATGCAGTCATTCAGCATCTAAAGGACAATAAACTAATTGCAATACCTGTATGCCCTGAACAACTCGGAGGACTACCGACACCACGATTGAAAGCATGGTTCACAGAAGGTGATGGTAACAAAGCCCTCCATAAAAAAGGTAAACTTTGTAACGAATACGGTGAGGATGTTACCAATTCATTCCTGCAAGGGGCAAACGAAACACTAAAAATTGCCCGACTTACGGGTTCTAAGTCTGCAATCTTGCAGCAACGCAGCCCCTCATGCGGATTCGGTACTGTTTACCTTGAGCAAGAACAGGTACAAGGTGACGGCGTAACTGCCGCACTACTCAAAAAGAATGGCATAAAAATCATCAGTGATGATCAATTAAGCATAAAATAATCTTTAAAACCATTTGCATCGCGCAATAAAATATGATAACAATGCGCGTTCGAAACTTTCAGGAGGATTGTAGAGATGTCAAAGCAATGTGAAATCTGCGGGAAAAAGCCCGTTACCGGAAATAACGTCAGCCATGCCCACAACAAAACCCGTACGGTATGGAGCCCTAACCTGCAGAAGGTCCGTGCTCTTCAGAATGGCTCCGTAAAAACAATCAAAGCATGTACCCGCTGTATTCGTTCCGGTAAGGTTCAGAAAGCTATCTGATCCCGTAACCGAAGCTCGATTATAAAATGGGGATGTATCCTAGTATACATCCCCATTTTGTCGTGTTCAAAACAAAGTTTTTCTGTTTTGAGATATAAAGTCTAATCAATACAGGAAAAAGGCAGAGACTGTCACTACCACATAACAGCTCCTACAGAATTAGAAACTACCCTCCCAAGTAAGCAACAACCTCAACTTCAAGCAATACCCCCTTAGGCAAACCAGCCACCTGAACGGTAGACCGTGCCGGAGCAGGACCTGAAAAGCAGCGTCCATAAATTTCATTCACAACAGCAAAATCCTGCAGATCCTGCATAAAAATAGTTGTTTTTACAATATGGCTGAAATCACAATCAGCAGCAGCCAAAACAGCTTTTACATTTGCCATAACCCTCTCAGCCTGAACCGAGATATCACCATCAACAACCTCACCCGTTTGAGGATCAAGAGGGATTTGACCAGAGCAATATAAAAAGTCTGAGGCTTTCACCGCTTGAGAGTATGGACCAATCGCAGCCGGGGCCTGATCCGTTTCAATAATATCCATAGCCATAATAACTCCTGTAGATAAGCGATTATTTTAGTTCCTTAATCGTTCGACCCTTATTACCCCTTTAACCTTTTTAACTTCACGCACAACGCGGTTAAGGTGATCGAGATTTTCAACATCCACTTCAAATAAATTCATCCCCTTACGATCACCACGGGTATGAACTGTTGCATTGACAATATTTGCATCCGCACTGCTGATTGCAGTAGAAATACCGACTAACATGCCTTTTTGATCGTTACAAACAACCTGGATCTTAACTGGCCGGGTCGTTTTTTTCTGCATATCCCATTCAACATCAATACGACGATCAGGATCACTCGCTAAAACCTGCGGACAATCCCGGGTATGCACAGTAAGGCCCCTACCCCGCGTAATAAACCCTGCAACAGGCTCACCCGGTAGCGGATTACAGCAATTTGCAAAGCGCACCATAACATTGTCTACCCCACCAATAAGAATTGCACTTTGTGACTTTCGTCGACTGAACTTTTCCAGAACCTTGCCTAATGGTCCCGGCTTGCTACTCGATGCCTTTAACTCTTCTTTTGGTAGAACATGTGAAGCAACCTGCCCAGAGGAAAGTTTGCCGTAACCAACGGCCGCAAACAAATCATCTGCGGCCTTAAAACCAAGGGCCTGCACTGCCTGCATAAAGGAAGGAAGAGCTATAGCACGCTTCATACTATAGAGATGTTTGCGGAATTCCTTCTCGAGCAATTCCTTACCAATTTGAATACTCTTTTCCCGCTGTTCTGCTTTTATCCACTGGCGAATCTTATTTCTGGCCTTAGATGTCTTGGCAATAGCAAGCCAGTCTTTACTTGGACTTTGATTCGACGAGGTCAAAACCTCTATGATATCGCCATTTTTCAATTCAGTCTTAAGCGGGCAGAGCTTACCATTAATGCGCGCTCCAACACATTGACGGCCAACATCAGTATGAACAGCAAAAGCAAAATCGATAGGCGAAGAGCCTGCTGGCAACTCTTTTACATCGCCATCAGGGGTAAAGACATACACCTCTTCAGGAAACAGATTAACAGATTCTGGCCCAGCGCCATCCCAACTAGAGCTAACGTCACGTTGCCACTCAACCACCTGACGCAACCAGTTAAAGCGCTGGTCATCGCGACCGGAAACAGAAACCACGCCATTTTCTTTGTATTTCCAGTGAGCAGCAACACCCTCTTCGGCGATGCGGTGCATATCAGTGGTCCGTATCTGAACCTCCATACGCTCTGCGAATGGGCCAATAACTGTCGTATGCAACGATTGATACATGTTTGATTTCGGCATAGCGATATAATCTTTAAATCGCCCCGGAATCGGCTTCCAGGCCGAATGAACCAAACCAAGAACTTCATAGCACTCACGCACAGAATCAACCAACACCCTAAATGCGATCAGATCGTAAATCTGATCGAGGTCAACTCCGGTTCTTTCCATTTTGCGAAATACCGAATAAAAATGCTTGGACCGCCCAGAAACTTCTGCCTTTATTTGATTGTCAGCCAGAAGCTTTTCAATTTCCCCCTTAACATTGGCAACGTAACCACCACGCTCTTCTTTGTGAGCAGTAATGCGTTCGGCCAAGTCTGCATATTTCTCAGGTTCAAGAACCTGCAAGGACAGGTCTTCTAACTCACCTTTAAGCCAACTGATACCAAGACGATTTGCCAGAGGAGCATATATTTCTAACGTTTCGCGCGAATAAGAAACACGCTCCTCCGGATCACGATAGAGCACTGTTCGCATATCGCTCAAACGGTCAGCAAGATAGACAAGAACAACACGCATATCACGCGCCATAGCAATAAACATCTTGCGGAAGCTTTCAACCTGCTGCTGACTGCTTTGGCGATAAGGAATACTACTGATCTTATTGCCTATTTCAATTAAAGACAAAACCTCTGCCCCGAACGTAGCGGAAATGTCATCTTTAGAAACTTTGCCGGAATAAAGACTATCATGTAAAAGACCAACGAGGATCGTTGTTTGGTCAACTTTCAGACGGGCTAAAATGGAAGCAACTTCAAATGGATGCTGGTGATAATCCCGTCCATCTGAAGTCTTTTGAGATTCATGGGCACACTTACAGAAATCCGCTGCGGTAACAAGAAGGTCTGTATCTACAGCAGAAAAGTAGGTCTTAATTTGTTCACAGATAGATTCTATAGTTATCATAATCGCGCCGGAATAATTCCGGAGATGCGAGGAGGAAAACAAACTTTGACAAAGTGGGCACCCCCAACCTTAGAAGCGGGAGCGCCCACTCGATATTAACGTCTACGGACAGGAATATCGTATTCGATTTGCTCAGCTGCGATTTCCCGCAAAGCTAAAACAACTTTCTTGTTAGAAGATTTATTCTCAATCAGAGGCTCAGCCCCCTTGTACAGTTGCTTAGAACGCTTTGCGGCAACCATAGCCAACAAAAAACGATTAGGGATAATATCCAGACAATCTTCTACAGTAACACGAGCCATAACACCTTCTCCTCAGGAGTTAAATTCTTTTAGTAAATGTTCACAACGACAAGCTTTTTGTCTTTCAGCATTGATAATTGACAACAAGGACAGTTTTGCTTTATCAAAATCGTCGTTTACAACAAGATAATCATATTTATGAGCCTGAGCTATTTCATCTCTGGCATTACGTAAACGTTTTTGTATCACATCTTCGCTGTCAGTACCACGCTCACGTAAACGCTTCTCTAATTCAATATAATCTGGTGGCAGGATAAAAATAAAGACACCACGAGCATAATTTTGACGTAACTGCCTCGCCCCCTGGCAATCGATATCGAGAAGCAAGTCAATCCCTTCTCCTGCAGCAGAATTGATCGTAGCGAGTGCAGTCCCATAATAGTTGCCATGAACTTCGGCCCACTCAGCAAATTCTTTGCCAGCGACCATTGCAAGAAATCGCTCAGACTTGACAAAATGGTAATCAACACCATCGTGTTCGCCAATACGCTGCTCTCGAGTGGCGTAAGAGATAGACTGTTTTAAATCTGTAACACTACTCATCAACTCCCGGCATAACGTCGTCTTTCCGGCTCCTGATGGCGCGGAGACAACAAACAATACACCTTCACGCTTAGTCTCTACACTATTCAATGTTTTGAACCTGCTCGCGAATTTTTTCAAGTTCAGATTTTAAAGCAACGACTTGACGTGTCAAAACAGCATCATTAGACTTTGAGCCCATGGTGTTGGCCTCACGGTTGAGCTCCTGTACAAGAAAATCCATCTGTCGACCAACCGGTTCATCGCCTTGCAACAGTTCAGTAAACTGCTGTAAATGACTTTTAAAACGAGTTATTTCTTCACTAATGTCGCAACGATCGGCAAAAATAGCTATTTCCTGCGCAATTCTTTGCGGATCACCACCATTATCCTGCAGCTTAGCAAGACGCTCATTGAGCTTTTCCTGCCACTCCAAAGGAACGCGCGGAGCAACCTCCTCAATCGCAGCGAGGATTTCGCCAAGAGAGCTCAACCGATCCTGAATATCAACAGCAGTGGCCTCCCCTTCACATTTCCGCATTACAGAGATTGCCTCAAGCGCATGGTCCAGCGCCTCAAACAAACAGGTCCGAACATCATCCATGGACAGCTCTGCATCCTGAACCTGCAATACATCTTTTTGGGCGGCAAGAAATTCAACCGAAACGCTCCCGGACAAACCGCTGAGCTCCTGCAAACGACCAAAAGCCTTCATGTATGCCAAAGCAAGATCTTCAGCAACAACAGGCACCGCAGTTAATCGGGAACTATTATCCTGACTGATATAAACGTCAATCTTGCCCCGTTTTAAATGACCCTGCACCCGCTTTTTAAGTTCTGGCTCAAGCGCCGACAGTAACCGGGGAGCCTTAATATTTACATCGCAATAACGATGGTTAACCGCTTTGATTTCTACGGAAAAATGCAGATCCTCGCGTTTTGAGTCTCCCCGCCCGTATCCCGTCATACTTTTTATCATTACTCGTCCTTTTACAAATTTAGATAGACAATACAAAAGCTCATTATTTTAACGGGAATACCATATTCAGACAACGAAAAAGCAACCAATCAATCATTATAGCTGATGATAATTGCGGTACCAGACCACAAATTTAGCAACACCTTCCTCAATACTGGTAGCAGGCCTAAAACCAACGGCTTCTGTTAATGCATCAACATCTGCATACGTTGCTGGAACGTCACCAGGCTGGATTGGCAGCATATTCTTCTCTGCACATCGGCCTATCTCACTTTCCAGAACCTCAATTAGGTGCATCAACTCAACAGGATTATTATTACCAATATTATATAAGCGGTATGGTGCAGCACTCGTTCCGGAATCAGGAGCATCGCCGCTCCAGGACGAATTCTCAACAGCAACGCAGTCGAGCGTCCGAACGACACCTTCAACAATATCGTCAATATAGGTGAAATCCCGCTTCATTTTTCCATAGTTGAACACATCAATAGGCCGACCCTCCAATATGGCCCTGGTAAATAAGAATAGCGCCATATCAGGTCGCCCCCATGGCCCATAGACCGTAAAGAACCGCAATCCAGTTGTAGGCAACCGATAAAGATGGCTGTAAGTATGAGCCATTAACTCATTGGCCTTTTTAGTCGCCGCATACAAGGATACCGGATGATCAACATTATCATGCACCGAAAAGGGCATGGCGGTATTGGCGCCATAGACCGATGAAGACGAAGCATACACGAGATGTTCGACATCATTATGACGGCACCCTTCAAGGATATTTACAAAACCCTGAATATTACTATCTATATAGGCATAAGGATTAACCAGGGAATAGCGCACACCCGCCTGAGCAGCAAGGTTAACAACGCGCTCAAATTTTTTACACTTAAAAAGATCTTCTATACCCTGCCGATCTTCAAGGGCCATTTTGACAAAACTGAAATTTGAATATTTTTCAAGTTGGGTCAGACGAGCCTTCTTTAGATTCACATCATAATAATCGTTGAGATTATCCAGCCCAACAACAATATCACCACGCTCAAGCAACTTGACAGCAAGGTGGAAGCCGATAAATCCTGCAACCCCGGTCACCAAAACTTTCACTATCTAAACCCAATACCCTTTCCAGAGACAACACCCTGAAAGTCTATTAAAAAAAGAAAAAAAACAAACCGCATGACCTACAGTTGAAGTTCTATCTTTGACTCTTGGACGGTGTGACAATCGCAGCATTCAAAAACACGAATATCGTGCCACCAGGGTTCAGCCCCCCAATAATTTTCATCACCTATACAATCAAGGGATTTTACATGTCTTAACTGTTTTGCTTCATCACACCCAGAGCAGTATACCCAAACCTTGCCATCAGCACACGCTTGTAAAAATTCACCAGGGTTAGACATAACTACTCTTTTGAAATGTTCTGAGTATTTCCCTCAGCGCGAAGCTTTTTAACCGTTCGCCCTGAAATTCCCCAACTATCAGTCTCATGCTCTTTAATCATAACGTGCGTAGACGCTGGATTCTTATTAAGCACCTTAACAAGCAAATCAGTTACCCCCTCGACCAATTGCGCTTTTTGTTCATCAGTTGATCCGGTCGTAATATTTATTTCAACAAATGGCATAATGACAATCCTTTCAAGACAGTTGACAGGCATGGAACATACTAGCGCCAAAAGACAAGCTTTTGCAACAGCATTAGAGATACTCCATAATGCGTGTCTCTAAAACGAAAAAAGGCTCCGCAATCTTAAAATTGCGAAGCCTTGATAAAACCTTACCAGATCTATAAAAATCAGAGCTTGGTAACGTTACTGGCCTGTGGTCCTTTTTGCCCTTCAACAACATCAAAATTTACACGCATCCCCTCAGCGAGAGACTTAAAGCCATCTCCCGTAATTGCTGAAAAATGAACAAACACATCTGGCCCGTTATCCTGCTCAATAAAACCAAACCCCTTAGAATCGTTGAACCACTTAACTGTACCTTCTGCCATCTTTCTATTCTCCTTACTTGATTCCCTGCACGGGAGTTTACGTAGTGCAGATCCAGTACACTGTAAAATCCAATAAAAAAAACCACACAGTCCTGATGATCTGTGCGGTCTTTATTGCCTTAAACAGTAATAACGTCGACACAAACTGGATCCGATGCATAAAAAAATTATCATGCCGTACTATAAAATGCAAGTTAATTAAGAAGACAAAAGCTACTATTTAAAAAACCTTTTTACTAAAAAACCCCCATTTAAAGCCATCCAGAAACCCACGCAATTAACCATAGTTTAATCAATCAAACAAAGTTTAATTATAGGCCACAACAAAGCTGCCAGTATAACCTTCCCTTTCAAAGCGAAGAACAGCATCTTCTGCCTGGGCCAGAGAATGATACTCCCCTACCCTAACACGATAAAACACACGACCATTTAATGCTGAAGCAACGACGACAGCTTTTCCATATACAGACTGCATTCTGTGTGCGAGAGAATCAGCATTTCCACGCACTGAAAATGCTCCAACCTGGACAGCAAAGGTACCTGTATCATAATCGACCGGAGCAACATATCTGGTATTGCCATTGGCTGTTTGCTTGTACCCTAAAGCTATTACCGCAACAGGAGCAGTACCACTTTCGACAATACCTAGTTGCTGGGCGGCTCCGTAAGAAAGGTCAATAATCCGCCCGGCCACAAAGGGACCACGATCATTAACCCTGACTATCAACTTTTTTCCACTCTGAAGATGAGTAACCTCAACATATACCCCTAATGGCAGTGTTTTATGCGCAGCACTGAGACCATACATATTATAAACTTCGCCATTACTGGTTTTACGCCCATGAAACTTTTTACCATACCAACTTGCGATACCCCGTTGCTGAAAACCAGCATGGTGCGCGAGCGGTTGATAGCGTTTTCCATCAACCTCATATGGCTTTTGCCAACCAGGCAACTCCCTGACATCGGGCGAATCAATCACCCGAGTCGTATGTGTGCCGGAACAGGCAGAAAGCAACACTATTCCTGCAACAAACAGCAAACCAGCAATTTTTTTTGATCCGTTAATACGCACCATCGAAGTTTACTTTTTCGCTTCCTCGATTTCACTCATCGCACGGAAGCGCTGGTAACGCTGCTCTACAAGTCCTTCCGGAGAGTATTCTTCAAGCTCTGCCAAATGCTTAACAAGTGCCTTTTTAAGAATCGAAGAAGCCTGCTCATAATCAAGGTGCGCGCCACCCAAAGGCTCAGCGACAACCTCATCAATAACAGTTTTCAGCTTATCAACATCATGGGCAGTCAGCTTTAGCGCCTCCGCTGCTTGAGGTCCCTTACTTCCATCTGACCATAATATTGCAGCACATCCTTCTGGTGAAATAACAGAATATACCGAATTTTCCATCATTAGAACCCGATTACCAACAGCGATTGCCAAGGCGCCACCTGATCCACCTTCACCAGTAATAGTAACGATTACCGGCACCTTGAGCATGGCCATTTCACGGAGGTTCCGTGCGATAGCTTCGGCCTGCCCACGCTCTTCGGCCCCAATACCAGGAAAAGCCCCGGGGGTGTCAACGAAGGTGAAAATCGGTAGATTGAATTGATCAGCCATCTGCATAACCCGTAAGGCCTTACGGTAACCTTCAGGGTTTGGCATGGCAAAATTACGCTTAACCTTTTCTTTGGTGTTGCGCCCCTTCTGGTGCCCAATAACACAACAAGGCTTACCGTCAATGCGGGCAAAACCACAGACTAAAGCAGGGTCATCGCGGAAATTACGATCCCCATGAACCTCGAACCAGTCGGTAAAAATGCGATCGATATAATCGAGAGAATAAGGACGGTTTGCATGTCTTGCCAATTGAGTTCTCTGCCAACGCGTCAAATTCGAATAAATATCTTTCTTGAGTTTTTCAGCCTTTTTTTCCAACTTCCTTATATCACTGGAAAAATCAACATTCTCTGTAGAATACTCACGCAACTCACCGATTTTGGCCTCAAGATCAGCGATTGGTTTTTCAAAATCGAGAAATTGATTCATTCTAAAGACTCCTCCCTTACGGGTGTGCAATAAAAAAACGAGCTCTTATATTAAAAGGATCTGTTATCTGCGACATATTTAAGCGTACCAACAAGATAAATAAGCATGACACACGATGGCTCAAAGTAAATGTTTCGTTGCCACTGGTCAAGCAGAAGCATGAAAACATAAAAGTCATCATGCTAAAAATTGATCTGCTTTTGACTGACGAATGTCATTTTGGCATATAGCAGTTTCATCATTCAAAATTTATGACATTGTACCCAAACAAAGCATGAGCATCTGCAACAGCTTCATCAGACGCAGCCATTTTAAGCTGCTCTGGTAACTTAATGACCGTTTCACTACTATTGGGGATAACAATATGTAACTGCACTTCACAATCACCACGATAACGCTGGACAATTGATTTAAGTTGACGCATCTGCATCTCTTCAAGACCTGGCGTTGATAAGCGGATATGTACAGTTTGAGCTAATGCCTGCTTCACGTCACTTAGCAAGTTTACTTCTGTCGCAAGAATCTTACAGGCCTCTTCACCGACATCGAGCTCACCGCTGATGAGTAATGGTTCCTCACCTTTAAGATAATCCATACCGGCAGCATAAGTCTCAGGAAAAACGACAATTTCTACGGAGCCGCTGAGATCCTCAAGAGTCACAAAAGCCATGCGATCACCCTTTTTGGTCATAAGCTCCTTAATACCAGAGACAATTCCACAGACACGCACTTTTTCTTTATCCGAACGATCAACAAGAGCGGCAGTTTCACACGTTGCATAACGTTTGATTGCATCACTGTGACGGTCTAGTGGATGGCCTGAGACATAGAAACCTAAAGCGTCCTTTTCATAGCTCAGCAAAACCTTCTCATCCCATTCAGGAATATCAGGCAAAGCGCCATAACTATTCCCACCGGCAGAAACAATTTCACTGGTCCCGAACAAAGAATCCTGCCCTGACTGTTGTTCTTTTTGTAGTCGCTGACCAATTTCCATGGAGCTCTCAAGGGAATCAAAATACTGAGATCTTTTTCCACCAAGAGAATCAAAAGCACCACACTTAATAAGCGCCTCACCTACTTTTTTGTTAACTTTACGCAGATCAACACGCTCACAAAAATCCTGCAAAGAATCATAAGGCTCATCTTTACGCACTTGAATAATGGACTCGAGGGCTGAAGCACCAACTCCTTTAACAGCCCCCAACCCAAACCGAATAGCACCATCAGAAACAGTAAAGGAGCGATCAGAGGCATTGATATCAGGCGGCTGAACCTCTATGCCCATAGCCCTTACTTCGCTTATATTCTTGATAACCTTATCCGTATTTTCCATATCCTCCGTCAACAAAGCTGCCATGAATTCAACTGGATAATGGGCCTTAAGATAAGCAGTATGATAAGCAACAAGGGCATAGGCCGCAGAGTGAGATTTATTAAAACCATAGGCCGCAAACTTTTCCATTAAGTCAAATACTGCCTCAGCTTTTTTAACATCAAGCTTATTTTCAGCAGCACCGGCCATAAAAATCTTTTTCTGTTTGGCCATTTCCTCAGGCTTCTTTTTACCCATAGCACGACGGAGCAAATCAGCTCCACCAAGGCTATAATTACCAAGAGTCTGAGCAATCAGCATAACCTGTTCCTGGTAAACAATAACCCCGTAGGTATCTTTCAGAATGGGTTCGAGCTGAGGAAAGTCATATTTAAATTCTTCGACACCATGTTTTCGCTTGATAAAAGAATCAACCATCCCGGAACCAAGCGGACCAGGGCGATACAAAGCAACCATAGCGATCAAATCTTCAAAACAACTAGGTTTCAGCTTAACCAGGTACTCTTTCATGCCAGACGATTCTAGCTGGAAGACCCCTGTCGTTTCACCATGCGATAACAGCTCATAGGTTTTCTTGTCATCATCAGTGACCAGTTTCAGATCAAAATCTGGATTTTGCCCCTCACGAATCAGGCGCACCGCATTCTCAATAACTGTCAGAGTTTTCAGCCCCAGAAAGTCAAACTTAACCAGGCCAATCTGCTCAACATATTTCATCGGATACTGAGTAACCTGACCGCCTGATTTAGGATCGACATAGAGAGGCACATATTCCTGCAGAGGATTAGGCGTTACGACAACACCAGCTGCATGAGTCGACGCATGGCGAGTCAAGCCTTCAAGAGCAAGAGCGATTTTAAGTAGTTCTTTTACCTTCGCATCTTTATCTATCAGTTCTTTAAGTTTTGGTTCCTGTTCAATAGCTTCCTTTAAGGTGATGCCAAGGACATTTGGAACCAACTTAGCAATCTTATCGACTTCGCCATATGGAATATTCAGAGCGCGGCCAACATCTCGCAACACCCCTTTAGCAAGCATGGTTCCAAAAGTGATGATCTGGGCTACATTTGGTGCACCATACTTTTCCCGCACATATTCGATAACCTTCTCACGCCCATAGATACAAAAATCGACGTCGATATCAGGCATGGAAATACGTTCAGGGTTAAGAAAACGTTCAAACAGCAGGTTGTAGGGGATCGGGTCAATATCAGTAATCCGAATAGCAAACGCGACAAGACTACCAGCTGCAGAACCACGGCCAGGACCGACGGGAATATCATGGTCCTTTCCCCAGTTAATAAAATCAGCCACAATCAGAAAGTAACCAGGGAATCCCATCTGCTTAATACAATTAAGCTCCGTTTCCAGACGCTCCTGATAAACCTGAACCTCTTCTTCCGACAACTCTCTGACCTTGCGAATCTCGTCAAGACGTGCTTCAAGTCCTTCACGACTCTGCTCTTCCAGAACATCATCAAGTGTTTTATCGGCCGGTTTTTCATATTGAGGGAAATGGTAGGTATTGAAATCGAGCTCAAGGTTACACCGCTCAGCAATTTGCAGGGTATTTGCGATAGCATCGGGCTGCTGTGGAAACATATCTTTCATTTCCTGACCCGATTTGAAATAGAACTCCTCATTCGGAAAACGCATCCGATTGGGATCATCCATGGTTTTACCGGTTTGAATACACAGCAAAACCTCATGAGCGAAAGCATCATCCTTCATCAGATAATGGCAGTCGTTCGTCGCAACCAAAGGCAAATCTAAGGAGGATGCAATTTCGATTAAGCCACTATTAGCTTTTGCCTGTTCAGGCAAAAAGTTTTCCTGTAATTCAATGTAGAGGCGATTATCATCAAAAATCTGGGACATTTCACGAGCCCGGATAAGCGCTTCTTCGGGTTGATTCAGATTGATCAGAGTTGGCAACTCTCCGCCAAGGCACGCGGTTAAAGCAATCAACCCCTCATTATGCTGAGCTAAGAGCTCCCAATCGATACGAGGCTTATAATAAAAGCCTTCACGATAAGCAGCAGAAATTAACCGACAAATATTCTGATAACCGGTCAGATTCATACAAAGCAAAACCAGATGATATGAAGCCTCTGACGACCCCCTTGCGTTACCTTTGGTAAAACGAGAACCCGGAGCAACATAAACTTCACAACCGACAATCGGTTTGATGCCTGCCCCGAGCGCTTTGTCATAAAACTCAACAGCGCCAAACATGTTGCCATGATCAGTCATTGCGACGGCTGGCATGTTAAATTCTTTGGCGCGATTAATCAGATCTTTGATTTTAATAGCCCCATCAAGAAGGCTATACTGGGTATGCAAGTGGAGATGAACAAAATCGGAGTGTTCCATAAAACTGGATATCCCTACTACTAAAAATAGCTATTAATTTTAAATAGTTACACAATAAAAGACATTAACAATTAAAGTTAAAACATTTGAACTAAATGAAGAAGTTGTACTGATTTAAGAGTAACACCGAGACTTCGACCCGGTCAAGAAATGTCTCTACTGTCAATTTTTACAGAATCGGTTAATATTATAAAAACATCTAAGAGATAAAAAAGGATTGTGTCCATCATTCAGACCACGAAAACCAGGATAATATCTTGGCTAGACGTGTAAAGAATAGACATTAATTTATCGTCATCCTTTGCTTTTATGGAGATAATAATGAGAATTGAAGCTGATCTTAAGCTTGGATTTAAAGATGTTCTGATTCGCCCTAAACGCTCTACCTTAAAAAGCCGGGCTCAGGTAAACCTTGAACGGTCCTTTAATTTCTTACATAGCCAAAAGACATGGTCAGGTGTCCCTATTATCGCTGCCAATATGGATACAGTAGGGACCTTTGAGTTGGCCAAAGTTCTCGCCGACTTTGGTCTAATCACAGCAATTCACAAACATTACACGTTAGCTCAGTGGCAAGAATTTTTAAGCAAAGAAAACCCTCAAATATACCAACATATTATGGCCAGTACCGGAACGGCACAACAGGATTTTGAGCATCTTGTTCAAATTATAAACAGTCATTCGCAAATAGAATTTATCTGCATCGATGTTGCTAATGGCTACGCCGAAGCCTTTGTCGATTTTGTTCAACGTTGCCGCGACACATTTCCCGAACAAACTATAGTTGCGGGTAATGTTGTTACCGGCGAAATGGTTGAGGAATTAATCCTCGCCGGAGCAGATATTGTTAAAGTTGGAATCGGGCCGGGTTCAGTGTGCACCACCAGAGTTAAAACAGGTGTTGGCTACCCTCAGCTATCTGCGGTTATCGAATGTGCCGATGCTGCTCATGGGCTTGGAGGAAGGATTATTTCGGATGGGGGCTGCGCTGTGCCTGGAGACGTCTCTAAAGCATTCGGTGGTGGCGCTGACTTTGTCATGCTCGGAGGAATGCTCGCCGGCCACGACGAAAGTGGTGGTCAACTGATTGAACGTGACGGACAACAATTTAAGTTGTTTTATGGTATGAGTTCTTCCACTGCTATGGACAAACACGCTGGCGGCGTAGCAGAATATCGTGCATCAGAAGGTAAAACTGTCGAAGTTCCGTACCGTGGACCCGTTGCAGACACGGTGAAAGATATCCTTGGTGGCATCCGATCTACCTGTACCTATGTCGGTGCTGCGGCACTTAAAGAATTAACCAAACGCACCACATTTATTCGCGTTCAGGAACAAGAAAATAGAAAGTTTTCATAACCAGAACTTTACGACGGAACAGTATATTTTGCCCGTAAATCAACCATGTTGAACAGCAAGGATTGAACAATGGCTAAGAAGAAGCCGATAGAATACTCTCTACATCCACTACGGGAAGAACTATATAACGAACTGCATATTCGCCCTTTCTATCTCCTGTCAAGCCCTCAGCAAGTGACTCACATTGCGGGGTGCTGTAAAAATAGAGAGGAACTAGAACAGTCATACGAACTCTTGTGTGAACTCTGTCGGCGCTATGATGTCAACATCCCGAAACAAAACAGTGTCAATTACCATGAAAATTTTGGTGATTTTTCTATCCACTGGGAACGACATGCCGAGTTCTATTCTTTTACAATTATGCATCCAGTGCTATCCACTGACGACCCTTTTGATTTCACTGCCATAGATCTTCTTCCTGCTAACTGGACACAAAAACTACCAGGAGAGGTACTTACTGCTTTTCATATTGCTATTGATACCGGACAACTCAGCTACGATCAAAACAGCCTCAGCCGTTATTTTGAAGGCCATCAAGTTATTGCCAGTAATCTATTTGGCAACAAAGCACAAATTTATACAGCCTTCAAATTACATGGAGATCACTACGGGCGCTTTATCATTCGCCATGACAATCTGAGTATTTCTGAGTTGGGACAGTTAAATCGGCGCCTGACAGACCTCGAAACCTATCGCCTACTGACTCTCATTGCTCTTCCGATAGCAAAGAAAATTGCACCTCAACTTCTCGATATGGACCGGCAACTCGCGGACATTCTATCAGTCGTGACCGATCTGGATGCCGACCAAAGTGAACGAGGATTGTTAGAAAATCTATCTAAAATTGAAGCACAGCTTGAAAGCTACCGTACCGAAACAAATCACCGCTTTGCGGCAACCCGAGCGTATTATCAATTAGTGAATGATCGTCTCGAAGGGTTAAAAGAAGAGCCTCTGGATGGATTTGCATCTATGGGCGAATTCATCAATAGACGACTTACACCTGCCTCACGCACTTGCGATTCAGTCAAAGACTGGATGGAAGACCTGTCACGACGCATTGAACGCGCCAGCGATCTGATGCGGACAAGGCTAAACTTGACTCTACAGGAACAAAACCGTTCCCAGCTAGCTGCCATGAACCGACGCAGCAAGCTACAGTTCAGATTACAAGAAACGGTTGAAGGCCTATCCATTGCCGCAATCAGCTATTACGCTGTGGGCTTACTTGGATATATTTTCAGCGGCTTACCTCTTAAAAAAGTTGGTATAGATAAAAACAGCCTTCTGGCAGCCTCTATCCCTTTTGTAATTTTGGGCATCTGGTTTACAACCAGGCGGATTAAACGTAGGTTATTCAAAGACGATTCTGATGAATCGCCAAATGCTTGAGCTTTAATGAGTACTTATGACAAAAGTTAAATAACTTTCAATTGCCTAATACTGAAACACGAAAGTGTTCCAGCATAGTAACAAGCTTAATAAGAGGCATACCTATTAACGAATTATAGTCATTCCCGGCCATCTGCTCCATTAAGGCGATGCCAAGACCTTCTACTTTGAAGGAACCGGCACAGTCAAAAGGCTGTTCGCGTAAGAGATAAGATTGAATTTGAGCGTCATTCAAACTGCGTAACGTAACAGAGAAACTATCATGGTCAGCCTGAACCTCACCGGTCAGGCTGTCAACCACTGCTAAACCGGTATAGAAAGTATGAGTCATTCCTGACATCTGCCGTAACTGTTGAGTCGCCCGCTGCATGTTACCGGGCTTTCCCATCGGCCTTTCCCGCTGATCGACAAAAACCTGATCAGAACCAATAATCAGCGCATCAGGGAACTTTTCGACCAGACTTTGTGCTTTTCCTATCGCCAAATGCCTGACCAGTAGCGCAGGAGCAACAGACGGATCCATATCCTCAACATAATCAGGATCTGCCGCTTCAAAAGGTAACTGCAATTGCTCCAGTAACTGTGCTCGGTAAGGACTTGTTGAAGCTAGAATTATTTTTCTCATGATTCTATTTGTCTTCTTTTCCGCAGCCATCAACGAACAATTTTTACACTGCCGAATTTAAGCTGCTTGCTGATCTTCTTCCTCGGCAAGGAAATCAAAAGTATCATCCGAAAAATGCGGTAAAACCTGGTAGGTCGATGCCCGCATACCTGGCAAAAGTTTTTCGACCTCAGCGGCAAGAGCAGCCTTTAGTTCATCCTCATTAACCGTGTCAGGAATATTTTCAATCTGCCCATCATCATTCCATACTGGAAAAATTTGGATGTCATACTCCGGACCAATTGTAATCTCAGTATAGAATTCATTACTAACAATACCAAGAACACCTGTCACCATACCGCTAAACGTCTTATAACGATATCGAATATCTACGACACGTACGTCAAAATAACAGTTCTGAGTAAAATTTTGTTCAAAAGTCGGGAACCAAATCATGACAATCTCCTTTACTGTGATGAGGTATTGTCATGATCCTTCACTAGCACGACAGAAAATGTCACACTTAGTTGTCAGTTAATGCTTGATGCAGACCGGCAATAAATTTTTGCCTAAGGGAGTCTGGCTCAAGAACTTTGACATTCGGTATAAAAGAATATAGCCAGGCAAGAATCTCTTTATCACCACTTGCCTGAAAGCGCAATCGAATAGAGCCATTTTGCAATGTCTCTACTTGCTGTTCGGGATGCCAGATTCTTTCTTTGATAAGATGTGCAATATCGCTATTGAACTCAACCTCTAAACCATAAAGATCGCCTTCGTCAATGAGACCGAATGCTGTTCCTGTTAACTGATCAGCGGAGTAGCTATCAGGGACATCAAAGCGCTCACTACCCACAGACAGAGACTGAATACGTTCAATAGCAAAAAGCCGCAAGTCATTTCGGTTATAAGCATGCCCGCCTAAGTAAAGTCCATTATTGAAAAATAGCAATGTATATGGATCAACCTGATAAATAGCGGGTTCCCGCTTAGCAGGCCGATAAACGATTTCACAACGCAACTGTTTTAACAGAGCCTGGCGTAAATCTTTCAATAATCCACTTTGCCCAGAGTAATCCTTAAAACCACGAAACCTCGGCGCAGAAGTTTCTGCAATCCGCTCCAGGTGGGCCACACTACGCGGTGGCAAGCTTGAGCGAATCTTGCCAAATATAGCATCCAGGTCCTCCTGAAAAGGAGTCCCTTGCAAAAATGCTAATTGCCCACGACTGAAATAGAGAGTCATCAATTCTTCAAGGGTAAAAGTAATCGGCGGAATTTTGCTGAAACCGGAAATAAAACTATACAACACGTGACCATCATCCTGGCGTTCACTCACCAAAGGATAACCTGCATCAATAATGGCCTGCAGGTCACGATATATCGTCCGCCTGGTCACATGACATTCTTCAACCAGTTCTTCAACAGTAACACCATAACGAGCCTCAAGAATGCGGATCAGATCGTGAAGCCGCGAAGCTTGACTATATTTTTTGGGAGCCCGACCAGGCTTTTTATTGTCAATCATTGATAAATAATCTCCTGATATTGTAATAAAAAACTAATTCCATGTAACACTATTGTCGATCATCTTTACATAAAAGAAAAAAAACTAAACACGCAGACCTCATACAGACTATTTATATCATAATTTCGAAGACTTAAAAAACATGGAACAACACTTGCTTAGTTTTAAATGACAGGTTGATCACAGAAGGTAAAATGTTAACAAACAAAATTTTTCACAACATGAGAAAAGGAGGCGGTTTAAAATGAAACTTCGATTACTAGTATTAACAACCTTATCGACACTGCTCTTAAGTGGGGTAGTATTTGGTGCAACATCCGCTAGCTGGGACTCCCCTGCAAGTGGCTCAACTTATACGGTTGGGACTAACCTTACTGTGCTTGGCACAGCTGGAGCGTCGGGCAGCAGTGGCGGGCTAGACTTAGCCCTCGTTTTAGATTCTTCTGGAAGTATGTCTTCCTACGGTGCTCAAGCTGCTCAACAGTCTGCAGCTACTGCACTCGTCAATTCCTTACCGACAACAGGCGTATCTGTCGCTGTTATCGATTTCGACAGTTATGCATTAGCTGACACTCCACTCGGCCTAACGGACATTTCTACTCAAACTGGTCTGGATGCTGTGACTGGTGCGATTAGCTCTATTAATGCTTCTGGTGGCACCTCTATTGATGCTGGAATCAATGCTGCGACTGCTACACTTACAGGATCAGGACATACCGATGGTAGAGAGCAAGTGATTGTTGTTATGTCCGATGGGGGATCTTCTGCTTCTTTGGCAGATTCAGCTGCGGATGACGCCGTGACAGCTGGCGTAGATGCTATCCATTCGGTCGCTATGGGGACTTCTGCGAGTACATCAACATTACAGGCAGTAGTTAATGGTGTCGATGACACTTATGGCAACGCTGATGATTATGGAGTCTACTCTGCCGCCTCTATTGATGGTCTTGTTGCCTTACTGACTGGTGGTGGGCTTGTTGGTATTGATACTGTCTCAATTACAGATGAAAATGGAGATGATGTCGCTTTCTCATTGAGTGGCCTTGGTGACATTACTGTCGATTGGACAATCAAACTGGGTCAAAATATTCTCACTATGGATGTTCTCGGTACCGACGGTTCAACGGCGACTGCTACTTGGCGAGCTTATGGCGTTACAGGTGGTGGCCCAAATCCAGTACCAGAACCATCAACATTCATATTGTTGGGTGGCGGCTTAGCAGGATTAGCATTCTATCGTAGAAAAAAAGGGATGAACTAATCTTATTTTATTAGATAAGTCCCTCGCAATTTGTTTAAATACTAGGAGCAAGCAGATAATCGCTTGCTCCTATTTTTTTATCCTTTAATTTGCAGGAATCTGGAGGTGGAAATGCTTTTTAAGATGTTTAAGAGATGGTCATTTAAACTATTATTCAGCTACTTATTTTTTTCATACTGTCTAATAGCTTCAGGAGAAGCATTGACTATCGACAGTTTAACATCAGACAATAACGGTAATAGCACTTCTCAAATACAAACAAATTCAATCGATATTAAAAGTGCTCTTTATAATGGCCAAATAAATAAAATTTTAATTTATTATAAAAATTCAAAAAAAATTAAAACTTCAAGTGACTTTGCCTATTCAGCTATAGCAATGCTTGCCACAAATCAGCTTGAACAAGGCAAGAAAGACTTGTCTGAAGCAGAAAAAAGCCACGCCCCTCAAGATTTAACTTCATGCGCAAAAGCAATACTAATGCGGAAGGAACAAAAATATAAGGAAGCTGAAAGGAATATTCTTCAAGCTTTAAAAATAGCCCCTGAGCACTCATATTATTTAAATGTATTAGGCCGCATCTATTTTGATACACAAAAATACCCAAAAGCCATTAATACATTTAAGCTTGCCACCAAAAAGAATTCTCACTTTTTACCCGCGTATTTAAATTTAGGCGCTACTTATCTACAAACACATCAATACAGATTAGCTCTTTCCGCATTTGATCAAGCTTTAAGCGAAGAACCAAAAGAATCAAAAGCATTTCTTGGTAAAATATATGCCTACAAGGCAACATCTCAACTAGAGAAAGCCGTCGCTGTTTGCGAACTCTACACAGAAGCTATTGGGACTAATGGTGAAATATTAAATATAAAAGCTGATCTTTTTTATCGGTTAGGTAATTTCAATAAAGTTTTGATAGTTGGCGCAGATCTGGAGAATCTAGATGCTAAAATGTCAGACTACTGGCAAGGGTTAGCATTACTGCATTTAAACAAAACAGATGCGTCCTTACAAAAAATAGAAAATCTACCCGAGGCAGCACCCGAAAAAACATGCCTTTTAGGGCTATTTAATCTAACCGAAAGAAACTACCAGTCAGCGGCGAGAAACATGAGCTCTTGCCTGGCTAAAGACAACAGAAATATAACGGCACTTCTAGGGAAAATGACCCTTAATGTTATTCTTAACGATTCAGATCATAATGAAGAAGATCAAACCATCATCAGACCAGAAATAAGCAATTACTTTAAAGCTTTATATTCTTTAAAAAATTCAGATTTAAAAAAAGCTGATAAATATTTCTTACTCGCAGAGAATACGGTCCCATCGTTTTCTATGGCAGGAATAGGTTATAAACAGCTACCATTGCTGATAAATCTAAAAACAATCGACGAAACCGCTATCGGTACATTTTTATATATAATGAATTTCAAAACCAAATCACAGTTAGTGTTTAATGAAATATTAAAAAAGAATTCAGAAGCACTTCTTGCCAATTACTGGCTTGGACAAATTGCATGGGAACAAGGAGATCTTGAAAACTCTGAAAAATTCATGAACCAATGTATAAATTCCGTCCAGTTTTTCCCTGCATTTTACAGCCTAGCAGAGCAAAGAATCCAAAAAGGGGATATTAATAGAGCTATTGAATTTTATGCTAAAGCATTAAAGATAAAAAGCGACGCAGGAATCCTGATTAAACTTGGACTTTTGTACGAAAAACTAGATAAACGAACAGATGTCGAAAAAATTTACACCCAATTAATAAATGATTTTAGCGATTTATACATTGGTTACAATCAATATGCCTGGTATCTGACAAAAAACAACCTAGAACTAGAAAAAGCGTGGCAATACGCAACCAAAGCAAATGAGTTGCAACCGAATAATGCCAGTGTTTTAGATACACTCGGATGGCTTTCATTTAAAAATAAAAATTTTAAACAAGCAGAAACTTATCTCACAAAAGCGTATAACATCAATCCTGCTACTCCATCGGTCCTTTTTCATCTTGGAGCATTACAAAAACAATTATTGAATAATGAGGCCGCAAGAACACTAGCAGAAAAGGCATTGGAACTTAATCCAAACTTTGACGAAGCCGGACTTGCTCGGAAAATGTTAGAGGAGCTATAATCAAGTTCAATTTGATTTAACCATGACAAAAGGAAAAGCACATTGAACTTATTCGACACGAATGAAACAATCGTCGTCCTCGACTTTGAAACCACAGGAATGTACCCTGACCGTGGTGATCGTGCCATTGAAATTGGTGCAGTAAAACTTGTTGGGAACACAATAGAAGAGCGCTTTCAAAGCCTGGTCAATCCAGGCTTTTTAATCACCAAAGAAATAGAAAACATTACCGGAATTACCAACCTGATGTTGCAAGATGCTCCTCCTGCAGAAACAGTCGTTGAAGACTTTAACCGCTTCATCAGCAGTTATCCTCTGGTTGCACATAATGCTTCTTTTGATATGAAGTTCCTCGAATCAGAACTCAACCTCATCGGAAAAAAGCGGCCATTAAATTTTGGCTGCACTCTGCAATTAGCCAGACGGATTTACCCTGATGTCATTAATTACAAACTGGAAACCCTGATTAATTACAAACAGATTGAACAAAAAGGTCAATTCCACCGTGCATTAGCAGATGCAGAAGTCACTGCAATGCTCTGGAATCATTTAGTTGAAGATCTAAAAAATGCTTATGGTTTTGAAGATGTCACCTTCGATACAATGAAAAGGATAGCCAAGATCAGTAAGGACGATGCTGCGGCGGGCTTAATCAAATTGGCACAGGAAAGTAAAACATACCAGGAAGGCGTTACAGGAAACCTTTTTTAACGGAGGTAACGAAGATGGAAATCAGTATCGAGTTTTGTAATCAATGAGGCTACCGGCCACGCGCTGCCAGTCTGGCAGCAAAAATAGAGAAAGAATTTTGTCTTGAAGTTGAAAAAATACCTTCTAGTGGTGGAGTATTCGAGGTCGTGATAGATAGAGAACTTATCTATTCAAAGAAAGCGACAGGACAATTTCCCGGTGAAGAAATGATTCTGGATATTATTCGAGCACGCTAAATATTGCATCAAAACTCAAGGGAGCCACTTGGTGTATTATCGATTCAGCAAGTGGCTTTTTACTAAAAACAACCTCATTCTACCCTCTCCTCAGCCAACTGCCAAAAAGACTGCACTACGGGCTTTTGAAGATTCTTTCGACTGGAACACAAACCTACAATATACGGATCAAGGCCAGGCCCCTGAGCTAAAACCTGGACGTCATCGCGAAACGGGCTACGCTCAAGTACAAGCCGGGGAACAATCCCGACTCCAACACCTAAATGCACCATAGGAATAATTGCTTCATTGCCAGAGACTTCTGCACTGATATTCGGGGTGACGCGATTTTTCTTTAACCATTGATCCAGCCGCCGCCGAGACAAACCAGATTCTGGTAAAACCAGAGGCAATGACCTGAGGTCCAGAGGAGTATCATTTTTTACGAACTGCTCAGAAAATGTATGAGATGCAATAAAGACAAGAGGAGTTTTCATAATCGGCTGAAAGACAATGCCCGAACTTCTGCGATCTGGTAATGCCGCGACAGCAATATCGATTTCCCCGGCTTCAACTTGAGCGACAGCTTTTTCAGCCGCTCCGGTTCTTAAATCAAGTTGAACGTCAGGGTATGCGGCTCGATACGCCTCAAGAAGTTTAGGCAATATACTATAGACCGCAGTAATCGATGCATAAATGGAAAGTGCACCGGCAACTTGCTGTATGCCGTTAAGAGAATCCTGAAAACTGGTATAATCTTGTACAGCTTGCCGAGCATAGGTTAGAAAACGCTTTCCGGCTAAGGATAATTGGACTGTTCGATTATCACGAATGAACAAGCCCTGCCCCACCTGCTCCTCTAATCTTTGGATGGTACGTGTTAAAGCTGATGGGCTTAAATTACAGATTTGACTGGCCCGCCCAAAATGCAACTGCTCAGCCACAACTAAAAACACCTCTAATTCACGTATATCCATGTCATTACCTTTCGGATTATTCCACTCTACGCAATACTATTTACACAATAAATCAATTTACGCAACAATCAATCCGCGTTAAATTGTCGCAACATATTTTTCGACACTAAAACAACAAGTTATTTTAAATTATTTCAAAGGAGAAAGAAGATGGGGCAAAATTATTTTAATTCCCTCCCCTTCCGCCGTCAGATTCAGGAACTTGCTACTTGCCGTTTCATGGAAGCTAGCGAATTTACTAACGGCTGTGAATACGTTAAAGGTAAAAAAATTGTTATCGTTGGTTGTGGTGCTCAAGGTCTGAACCAGGGCTTAAACATGCGTGACAGCGGCCTTGACGTCTCCTACGCACTGCGTGAGGCAGCTATTGCAGAAAAACGTCAATCCTATATCAATGCTACAGATAACGGTTTTAAAGTTGGTACCTATGAAGAAATGTTACCCACTGCCGATATCGTTATGAATCTGGCTCCAGATAAGCAACACACTAACGTCGTTGAAACCACTGTTCCTTTAATGAAGCAAGGTGCTACATTCTCCTATGCTCACGGTTTTAACATTGTTGAAGAAGGAACCATTATCCGCGAAGACCTGACTGTTATCATGGTTGCTCCTAAATGCCCGGGTACTGAAGTACGCGAAGAGTACAAACGTGGCTTTGGTGTTCCAACTTTGATCGCTGTTCATGGTGAAAATGATCCCAATGGTGATGGTCTTGAAATTGCCAAAGCTCTCTGCTCTGCTCAGGGTGGTGATCGCGCTGGTGTACTTGAGTCTTCATTCATCGCTGAAGTTAAATCTGACCTGATGGGCGAGCAAACCATTCTTTGCGGTATGCTGCAAACAGGTTCCCTGCTCTGCTTCGATAAAATGGTTGCTGATGGTATTGATGCTAATTGGGCTTCTCAATTGGTTCAGCAAGGTTGGGAAACCATCACCGAAGCTCTTAAGCAAGGTGGTATCACCAACATGATGGATCGCCTGTCCAACCCAGCCAAACTGGTTGCCTATGAACTGGCTGAAGATCTGAAAGACATTATGCAGCCACTGTTTGAAAAACACATGGACGACATTCTGTCTGGCGAATTTTCAAGCACTATGATGGCTGACTGGGCTAACGACGATATTAAACTGCTTACCTGGCGCAAAGAAACTGGCGAATCAGCTTTTGAAAAAACAGAATCTAAAGGTGACATCAGCGAGCAGGAATACTTTGACAAAGGGATCCTGATGGTTGCTATGGTCAAAGCTGGTGTTGAGTTAGCTTTTGAAACTATGGTTGAAGCTGGTATCGAACCAGAATCCGCCTACTACGAGTCTCTGCATGAAACCCCATTGATTGCCAACACCATCGCTCGTAAAAAACTATACGAAATGAACCGCGTCATTTCTGATACCGCTGAGTATGGCTGCTACCTGTTCAACCACGCTTGCCTGCCTATGCTTCAGGACTTCATGAGCAAAGTTGATACGACTGTTATTGGTAAAGGTCTTGACCTGAGCGATACTGGTGTTGATAACCAGACTCTGGTTGCGATTAACGCTGAAATCCGTGAGCACTTGGTTGAAGAAGTCGGCGAAGTATTGCGGGCATCTATGCAAGGCATGAAAGCTATCTAGTTTCTGCCCGGAAAGTGCCCTTTTTCACCTGAACGGTCTGACTCTCTTGAGTCAGACCGTTTTTTTTATGCCCCACCCATTGCAATCATTACCGTTTTAGTGATATATAATAATTAACTGCTAGCAAGGGAGGGAAACATGAACGTTTCTGAGCCACCGCAGTACAACCAATACGCTTAATTGAGTGAGTTTTAACTGGTCATTAACATTCACAACATCCATCTATAGGACAAAAAAGCTCCGATCCATTTTCGGGGCTTTTTTGCGATCTATAATACCTTTTAAGAATATACGTAAAAATGAATGATATACTTTATTTTTATCTGCTTGCCTGGTGCAAAGGAGCCCCGCCATGCCATTAAAGTCAGGTGCCGCCTCGACACTTTCATTTGCTGAATACCTTGAGACGTTCAAATCTAAATTACATCACTTATTTCATGAAAGAACGGACCTCAATCAACTCAGTGTTAAGCGTGGAATGCCACCTTTTGTATTGAGGGAAATTATGTCATGTAATCCACTGGCAACTTATATTCCTCAACAATACGGTGGCCGTGGAGGCTATATTCATGAAGGCTTGGCCGTAACAGCCGCTGCCAGCTATGAATCGCTCCCTCTTTCTTTAGGGTTTGGTATTAATTGGGCATTATTCCTTCAGCCAGTTATCAAATATGGTCAGGAAGTTGCTAAAAAACCAGTGCTGGATAATTTTATCACTCAACAAAAAATGGGTGGTCTGATGATCACTGAGCCCGGCCATGGCAGTGACGCTTTGCATATGAAAACCTCTTATACAGAGAAAAATGATAACTTCCATTTGCAAGGAACTAAGCACTGGGCGGGGTTAACCGGCTGGGCTGATTATTGGTTACTAACGGCCCGCAAAAAAAATAATGCTGGCGATCTAGGACGGGATATCGACTTTTTTATTTGTGACGTATCTGCTCCTAACCAAAATATCGTTGTTGAAGAGTTTTATGAAAACCTCGGTATTTACCTATTACCATATGGCAGGAACCGTATTGATGTTCAAATCCCTAAGCAACAAAAATTGATTCCTCGCAGCAGCGGCATTAAAATGATGCTAGATCTCCTGCACCGCAGCCGCATGCAATTTCCTGGCATGGGAATGGGCTTTGTTCAGCGTATGCTGGATGAAGCAGTCAATCACTGTCGCGAACGCCACGTTGGTGGCCGCAGCCTGTTCAATTACGACCAGGTACAACAACGTCTCTCAGCTCTGCAATCGGCCTATACAGTTTGCAATGCTATGTGCCTGAACAGCAGTCGTAAAGCAGATTTAAATAATGATCTGGCCCCGATAGGTCTTGAAGCCAATGCAGTTAAAACCTACCTGACAGATTTAATGCAAAGCAGTGCTCAATCATTATTACAACTGGTTGGAGCCCAAGGGTATAAATTGAACCATATCGCTGGTCGAGCCATTGTAGACAGCAGACCGTTTCAGATTTTTGAAGGATCGAACGACATTCTTTACATTCAGATTGGCGAAGCAATTCAAAAACAGATTCAAAAAGCGAAAGATAGTAACCTGTTCAATTTGCTGAATAAGTTGGAGCTGACAAACTTTGCAGCAGAGCGAATAAAAAAACTTACTGACTTCAAACTCACACCACAATTGCCACAAAGAAAACTTAACGAGCTAGGTCAGATTATTAGTCGCATTGCCGCTATGAACCTGGTCATAAAATTAGGAAATGAATCTTTTAACAAGGATTTAATCACAAGCTCCATTGCTCATATAGAGCAGGAACTATCCGCCCTGTTTGGTCATTTCTCTCGGAATCACAAAGAAACATATATTGACGGGTATACTGAAAATGGATCATGGCTGAGTTGCCACGGTTAAACAAGATAGGGATTTTAAGGAAAAAGCGCCGACGGAACCGTCGGCGCTTTTTTGTTTATATTTTCAAATCTGTGACTACTTAAACATTTTCATCAGCTTTGCGGTCATCTCTGGATTTTTCTTATCGATTTCATAAACAACAGTTGCACCGCCAGGGCCAGCACCAAGAATTGTTTTGGCGTAAGGGATATGGCCATTTTTAACTAATTTTTCACGAGTTGCCTCGTTACCGACAACATAATAGCGACCGTGAACCTTGTAGACAAAGTAGTCATCGCCTTTGCTCTCTACCAGAAAAGGTGTCTTTTCGTAAGTTTCCATCAAACGCTCAACGTAGGATGAATCCTTCTTATTGATTTCATAAACAACGGTTTCACCCTGAGGGCCAGCACCAAGAATCGTCTTAGCATAAGGTAGGTGAGGAGACTTTTTAAACTTAGCATTACTTGCCTCACTACCAATCACATAATGGCGATCAAGATGTTCCCAGACGAAGAAATTCCCATCCTTCTCTACAATTTGTTGGGTAGCAGATTCTTCCTTGGCAGACATTCCACTACAACCGGTAATAAATAAGAGAGCCACAAGACACAGATACGCGATTTTTTTCATGATTAAACTCCTTAAAATGAATATTTATGAACCACGGAATTTAGCCCTCTCGATGTCAGAAATATATTTAGTTTTCTTTAGGATTATGTTAGCGCGCTAACGTGTTAACAATCAAAACAACTGATCAATTGCAATTTAAAGAGTTGAAAATTTAATGATTTGTTACCGGAGAAAGGAAGAGAAGAACCGGGAATAGGGTTTAAATAAACAACTGATTTAAGCAGAAAAATTAAATCAATATCCAAATAAACGGAAAGCACCAAAGGCCATTTGCCAGAGAGGAAAGATGACAAAAAGCAGATACCCGATAGCAGAATAAAGCAGCCATCTACGTTCACGCCTGACAATTTCTCGATCAATACTTGGGCACGACCGCAACGGCTGATAAAACCCTGGTGCCATGCCAAATAATGTTGCCACGAATAATCCAACATACATGGGATAACCCACATAGGAATAATTAGCTTGCAACATATCGAAAGGACAATGGTGACTAGGCATCTGATAAATATAAAGGGACAGGAACGAAACAATACTACCTAAGGCGACAAAGAACATAATCAAGGTACTGACAAATAGAAGATGGCGCCAGATTGAGGCTGTATAGAAATAACATATCAGCAAAACCAGTAGGTAGAACACACTGCATACTGCAAACAATACCACTGCTTGTTCCGCTGGCATACCGGCAAGGTCGGCAGCGACACTACCCCCCTGATTGCTAAATAATGATCCGCAACAAGAGGTAATAACCTCTGGCTGCAACCCAGAAAAAAAACGCCATTGCAGATATAAATCCAAAAACACTAACGGTGTGATGACCAGCAGCACGCGATACTTCATACGCACCAATGGCGTATCTTCGGTATTTTGATCAACCAGATTCAAAAGAATCCAGAAGCCACCGGCAAAGAGTAACGCTCCTTTTAACAGCAACACCAACCAGCCAACCAGATTAGCGTTTAAAGTACCTGTGGCGCACATTGCACCAATAAACAGGGAATGAATTTCTTCAGCGGTAAAAATAAATAAAAATGCAGAAACAATCTGAAAGGAAAAAGAATAATTCAACAGAAGAGAAATAAGCCAGGTCTTTCGTTCCAACAATAATTGCTCTTCACTGCTACTATTAATATCCCATTTTTTAAGAATTTGCAGGGTAACCAGGCATGCAAAAAGCATGATTATCACGGAAATAAAGGATCCAATAAATAAAGCGAAAATACCTGGATGCAGAATCACTTCAAAATATCCTTTTCCAGCAGCCCAAAACGTAAATCAATTTGCCGTAATACCAAGCTCGAGTGAATAACAAAAGGGTCATGAGTGGCAATAATCAGGTTTTTTCCCTCTCGCGCAAAAGACTTAAAAATTTCGAGCAACTCACTCGCCAGGTGACTATCCAGATGAGCCGTTGGTTCATCGGCAATAATGATATCAGGTTGATTGATTAAGGCCCTGGCTATAGCAACACGTTGCTGTTCACCACCGCTTAAAAATTTAATCTTTTTAGCTGCCAGTTGTTGGATATCGAAACGCTGGAGCACGTCATCAGCAGATCGGCGCATTTCCTTAATGGACATTCCGGTAGGATAAAGAGGCAAAAGAACATTTTCCAACACCGAGACGTCGCGCAGCAAATTATATTGTTGAAAAATAAAACCAAACCGGTCACGCCTAATTTTAGCCAGAAACTTCTCTGGTAGCCGTGAAATTTGACGGTCTTCAAGGGTGATCATTCCAGAGGTAGGACGTGCCATACAACCACAGAGACTGAGTAAAGTCGATTTTCCAGAACCACTAGGACCGGTTAAAGCGATGACCTCTCCAGGGTTAATATCAATAGTGATATCCTTTAACGCAGTGAGCTCATCGGGCTGTTGCCTATTGAAGATCTTATTCACACCTTCAAGGGACATTAAAACACTCATACTACCCTCTCATAACCTGATCTGGCGCTGTTGTTGCGGTGCGCCATGACGGAACCAAAGTACAGGCCAGATACGGCGTTATTGTTAACACAGCAAGGACAAAGAGCTGATAGAGATCAATATCGGGGATCAAACTGAACTCAGGAAAAAGAACCGACCATCCTTTAAGTAACGGAGTCAGTAGTGGTGCAGAAAAAACGAATACATGAACCCATGCGAGTAGAATTCCAATGAAAAAAGCTGAAGATGAAATCACCAGCCCCTCCCAGAATTTAACCAGAAGAATATCGGCAGTTTCCCATCCAATAGCTTTAAGGATGCCAATTTCCTGCTTTTCATCTGCACTCATACCAGTCGCTTTATCCCAAGCCAATATGCAAAAGGCCAACAAGGCAGCAACCGATACCACTAACATCATCCCGCTACGCCAGTTAAATAAAGATTCATAGGTATGTCGAATTTCGTCGCGGGTTATAGGCCGACTGCCTGGCAGATAATAATTGATTTTCTTAGCCAGGGTTTTAATTTCACGCGGATTATAAACTTCAACAGCAAGATCAGTAGCGAGATGACCTGGCATGGAAAAAAAATCACGCAAGGCAGGCTCGGTTAGAATTGCAAGGTCATTGGTTAATAAACTTGAGGATGAAGAAAAAGTACCGGTTATCCGATATGTACGTCGTTTTTTTGGGGCATCTTCCAGAACCAGCAGATCACCAATACCAGGTCCAAAAACTTTTGACACACCCGCCCCAATTGCGCATTCATCGTCGGCTTGTGGCATATGTCCGGTAAGAAGAGCCAGATCAGTGTCGCCCCCACTCCAGCCCAGCAAGGTTAAATTCGCTTTTATCAAAGAGTCATAATAATAACCCCAAACTCTGGCTTTAACCTGTTTCACCCCGGGTAAAGTTGAAATAATATCAACAGCATCAGTGCTAATAAGCTCATGACGACCAGCTGCAACCATTTGAACAACAATTTCAGGGGCAGAGGACAAGCTTCGAACGGCCTCACTCTTTAGTGCATGAGTCAAAAACAACACGGACCCCAGAGCTGCAATAGTAAAAGCATATACGATAATAAGGGCACTAGTTTTTGCTTTACGCCTGACAAGAACCGACAAAGTGTATTCAAGTATTTTCAGGTAACGCAATCTTACTCCCCTTTTTTATTAGAAAGCAGGACCTGAACTCGGCCAGAAAAGCCACTTACCCGTGGCAATATAATAGATCCGGTTGGAAAGTGTTCAAATGCTCCTGGAGAATCCTGAAACGCAGAAAATAGATCTGCTTGGGTGGGGTGCCTGGTATAGCGCGCCTCACTGCACAAACTTAGGTCAGTTAACTGTAGAGCTGCCACGACCAGTTGGCGATTATGTATATCTCGATCTCTCTGGGCTCCAGTGTGGTTATAAAAAAGTACGCTCAGCAAGCACACAACAAGACAACACATCATTAAACCCCAAAGTAGTGACCGTCTCATCAATCCCCCGGCAGCAGATCTTCTGTAATCTGATCAAAAGTTAGAATTTGGCGTCCGTTATGATCACGCATAAAGGTTTCGGCATTGCTTTTTCCCGCTACCGGAATCAACTCTTTTCCCATGGGTCCATAGACATCACTGCCAAGTACGAAAAAAATTTCAGAGACAGGATAAAAAACCGTCGTATAATACTCTGTCACATAGAGCTTTTTAATATCATCTCTTTCTTTTTGACTTAGCTTAAAATAGTAACGGAACATATCTTTACAACCATCAAAAAACACCTGTGTTCCATCATTCAGAACAATGGTTGCAATCCACTCAGGGTAAGGAGCAACAAACATTCCACAAACCGGGCAACGCTCCCTTGCTCCTGGAGACTGTGGAGAGTGTGCCCATAAACATGAATACGCCAGCAAAAAAGTAGCTATAGTCAGAAAAACCGATTTACGCAGCATCATTTACCTTTCATTTTCTGCATTTTCATAGCTCGCATTTTGCGGATGCGCTGGACATCGGCATACATATCTTCATAACTAGCCTTCAGCGCTGCGTCAAAACTGGAGATACTACCACCATGACTGGCAACAAACGCCTCGGCTTTGTTCTTTTCAGCAAAAGCCCATTTTGCCCGCGCCGTCATAACCCCTTTCTTATCACCACCAATAACCCAAAATGCCTTAGTAGCATCAAGTAACTCACCACTATTAAAATCAGCAACTTGCAGGCTAACCGGGATACGACTTATTGAACTAGCATATTCCAAAGCCATACAGTGCAAGCTACACGTACCAACTTCGCCGCCGTCTTTATATTTGACAAGCATTCGACTGTGACCGAACTTAACCCTATCCATACCACAATATTGGCACTGTGGATGTTGATGCTGATCAGGATATTCTTGGGCAGATACAGGCAGGATAAAAATTACTGTCACGAAGAAGATAATGGTCAAGCGCAGAACCAAACGCATCATAGACAAGCTCCTTTACCTACAGCAATTAAAATGTAATTGGGACTTTCACTAAGAGTTATAGAATAACCTGACAAATGACTTTTCGCACTTATTTATGCGCAATATTAATAATTTTCTACAATTCTTCAGTTATTTGTAGAAATTCATACAAAAGAGTAACCTCTATCCAGATTCATACATATTATAAAGAACGATGAGTATAGCGACCAAACCATTTCCTTGCGACTTCACCATCAGGCTGTGCCCATACCCATTTGTGCAACATCCACAACAGTAAATTGTCTTGCAAAAATCGTTTTTTCTCCTGTTCACTTAATCCTTCTGGACCACTATTTAAAGCTTTACGCAATAATAAAAATCTTTTCTGCGCGGGTATTTTAGAACGCGTCATGCGCCCTCTTAAACGCCGATGCAACATATTAATTTGCGGATTCAAAACGGCTCTTATAAAACCATCAGTGGCCTGCAAGCGTAATGGTGTTTCAGCATTACCAAGTTCGCGATGTTTATTGGCGAGAGTCAATAGCTCTGCAGGTGGTTCAATTTCTTCAGGAGTTAATAGCAGACCGAATTTACGGGCTTTCATTCCAACGCTGCTGCGACTGGTAAAGACTGCTAGAGGAATAGCCAGTAACAGAGGAATTAATACAGGAGAAAGCCACCAAAAGAAGGTCTGATTAACTAACAACGTAACCCCGCCCCAGAATACCGCTAACAGCATGCATGGGTAAAAAGTACTTACTGCTTCCCTCCAACGAGTCCCCATATCTCCACGATTCTGGGGGTTCCATCCAGATTGTCTTTTGAAAAACATCATTAAAACAAAACGTACGTGAAAGACCATTCGTATTGGTGCAAGACTGGCAGAAATAATCATTTCTAATATAACGCTGGCAAACAAAGAAGAAACTCCACCAAAAAAAGAAGCCTTCCCCTGAATGATGATCGTCACAATTGCCAAAAGCTTTGGTAAAAATAAAAGAGTCGCCGTAATTGCCAACAACAATGCTGGGGCATAAGGGTCCCAAACAGGCCAATGAGGAAACAGACTAGGCTCTGAAGGAAAATAGTCTGGGGAAGAAAAAGCATTTTCTACAACGGAGACAGAAGACAATAGTAACAACAGAAACCACAAAGCAGCCGACAAATAACTCATTATGCCATTAATAAACAGCCAACGATGTGCGGCACTGAATCCTTTGGTAAAAACAAAGCGCATATGTTGTAAATTGCCACTACACCAGCGTCGGTCTCTTTTTAACTCATCCGACAATGTTGGAGGTGGCTCTTCATAAGATCCACCAAGGTCATAAGCCAGCCAAATATGATAGCCTCCTCTTTTCATCAGCGCCGATTCAACAAAATCATGACTAAGGATATCTCCTCCCCAAGGTGCACGACCAGGTAAACGGGGCAAACCGCAATAGTGCATGAAAGGCTCAACTCTGAGAATGGCATTATGCCCCCAGAAACTCCCGTCCCCCTGTTGAAACCAATGTAAACCTGCAGCATAAATAGGACCATAGGCACGACTACAAAATTGCTGTACCCGGGCTAACAATGTGTCTTTACCAACAACAGTGGGCGGCGTCTGAATAATACCAACCTGAGGATTCTGCTCCATCAAAAGAACCAGTTTAATCAGGGTTTGCCCAGACATGATACTATCGGCGTCAAATACCACCATATAACGATAGTTAGCCCCGTAACGACGACAGAAATCGGCAACATTACCACTTTTTCTTTTTAAATTAAGTCGTCTACGACGATAGAAAATATTTCCGGGTTCCCCAAGGTCAGAACACAGCTGTCGCCAGTAGACCTCCTCAGTAATCCATGCATCAGAATCACGTGAATCACTTAATAAGTAAAAATCAAAATATTGGATTTGTCCGGTTTTGCGTAGAGACTGATACACCGAAAAAATTCCGGCACTCACCCTCCGCATATCTTCGCCACACAGGGGAAAAAGAATAGCAGTTTTCGCTGTGGGTGGGATTGTAACCTGAGCAGCATCTAGGTCATTTAAACCAACACTATTACTTCTTCCTCGCAAAGCGACAAGCGAGCCAATCATGGCAACCCAAAAACCAACAGAGACCCAGGCAAACAGTAAACCACTAATGACAACCAGTAACTGTTCAGCCCACGTTGAACCATGATAAGGGAGTATCGTTGAGATACCCCAGGCAGCAAGAAAAGCAGGCATAAAGACTAAAATTGCAAGGATTAACTTTCTATTAAACAGGCTAATGGTAGCAAAACGATTACTCTCTTTGGGTTTTGGAATATGCTTTTTAGCACGAGGGCTCAGGTCTGCTGCCGGCATACTTTTTCTGTTAACAGCTGGCAAAGCTAAAACAGAATCAGTTGGCATACAACGACCAACTTCCAGACGTAATTGCTGTAAAGCCTTCCCATAAGCCGATGTTGCACTCCCCTCCCCGCTAAGACTTACAGAGCGGACCGCCTTTAATGCCAGTTCGAGACGCTGCATTTCAGAAATAGGCCAGCAGCGTAAATAAGTTAAGCAACGCTGTAGCAAGGGATCACAATCTACAGACGTAAGGGGATCATAACCTCTAGAGGTTTTCATAGAGCCACCTTTCTACTGGCGCTATAACTCCAGGTTTCAGAAAGAACATCAGTGCCATTATTTAAAAAGGCTCTTAATTCCACCGGTAAACTATTATCAGGCAGAACTTTCTCTAATGCTGATTCTGGCTTTAGCACTAATTCAAAACTTAAACGCCAGGAATTATTGATGGTATTCTTCTGCACAATAATATGACGAATTGTTGCCCCCTGATTGCAACTAACATTGGCTGATAACGGTGCGTCCGCGGTTAAATCAGTCAATGCAGATCCAGAAAAATCAACAATAAAACGGCGCACTAAACCACCTTCCATAATACTGGTTCTGGTGGCAATAACCTGTCCTGCTGGTGGCTTAAATGAATCCCCTTGCCCCCAAACCATACGATATGAAAAATCTTTACTGTCTCCTGCTAGAACAGGTTGATCGGCAACCCAATAGGCAACAATATTGTCATGAATTTCATCCTTAGTAGGAATTTGTACCAACTCTACTTTGCCCGGCCCCCAATCCGATAACAGCTCAATCCATAGACCAGGTCGTTGGTGATAAAAAGCTTCTAAATCTTCATAACTTGAGAACTGTCTGTCTCGTTGTAAGAGCCCAAACCCTTTAATTCTTTCCCCTGAAAAACTATTAATTTCTAAATTATGAGGATTTTTCAGTGGCCGCCATAGCCATTCACCATTATTAAATTGGATCTGCAGACCATCAGAATCATGAACCTCCGGTCTAAAATCATTCATACCGGGCTGTGGGTTATTTTCCCCGAAAAAGAACATACTGGTCAGGGGAGCAACACCTACTTTCGTTACGTTCTTTCTGAAAAAAAGGCGGCTCTTAACCTCAATGGTCGTATCTTTTCCTGGTGTCGCAATAAAGCGATATGCTCCAGCGACACTAGGACTATCCAACAACGCATAAACAGTAAGAGTTGTATCCTTTGCTTTTGGCTCAACAACCCAAAACTCTCTGAACCAGGGGAACTCTTCCCCCTTAGAAAGCCCCGTGTCTAAAGCAAGTCCACGGGCGGATAATCCATACTTATCGTTTTGACCAACAGCTCTTAAATAACTACCACCAAGAAAGACAAGAAACTCATCCAAATAAGTTTTAGTCTTTAACGGATAATGAACCCTGAATCCAGCCGCACTCATTTGCTTTGGAATCTGAGGAGCAACGGATAAGCCACGATAATCAAACCAGGAACGTTCAATTGGCAAAGGTTTTAAATCACCGTTCGAAATAACATTGATCTTGACACTTCGGTCATAGACAAAACCGGGATGAAAAAATTGCAGATTAAAAGACTTTTTAGTCCCCGCCCACAGAGCCTTATCAGGTTTCTGGCCTATACTGCGCCATTGATCATAGTTTAGATTTTTAACAATCTCTGGAAGAGGTTTTGGGGCCTGATATTCAGCTTCAGCAACATTCTTGGCAATGTCGCTTAATGCAGCAAAATCAAAAGGAGCGGAAAAGGAACAAACTGGCAAGAAAAACGAAAAAACCAATAACAGAAAGATCCCTGCTCGCGAAGAGCCAGGACAGCAATAACGTACCATAAACATATCCTCTTTTCATTTAAGTTAGGATGTATTTAACAAAGAAAATCAGCGTATTGACCTTGGATCGGCAACCGACCTCAATATTTTCTTTGTTAAATCAACCACAAGTCACTTTTTAATTAAAATACATACTTGCACAAAGCATACCTTCTAATTAGAAAATTTACTCAATGGAACACCAAATCAAGGATATGTCTAAAAAAAGAAAGGATTGTCGATTGACTGGGAGTACCTGGCACAGGTGAGAATCTTTATCAGGGAGAACTTTTGGAACCGAATGTTTTTTACATTTTGTTGTAAAATTACGTCACTTATGTTGCGCAGCACTAACAGCCGAACTGACTCTTATAAAAATCAAGTGTTGATAAAAGCAAAGGGCTACCCTTTTCAGAGTAGCCCATTAAGTTAATACAGTTAACCGCTATTCCCACTCAATCGTCGCAGGTGGCTTACTTGATATATCGTAAGTCACTCGGTTAATCCCTTTAACTTCATTGATAATGCGGTTGCTGATACGGGCAAGGTCTTCGTAAGGCATGGGGTACCAGCCTGCAGTCATAAAGTCTTTGGTCTCGACTGCACGCAAAGCGATGACATACTCGTAAGTACGGCCATCACCCATAACACCGACAGATTTTACTGGCAAAAAGACTGCGAAGGCCTGGCTGATTTTGTCGTAGTGGCCAGTACTATACAGTTCCTCTATGTAGATAGCATCGGCCTGGCGCAGGATATCACAGTATTCCTCTTTAACTTCACCCAGAACACGAACACCTAAACCTGGACCAGGGAACGGGTGACGCCAGACCATCTGATGCGGAAGACCAAGTTCTTCACCGATAGCGCGAACCTCGTCTTTAAAAAGCTCACGCAGTGGTTCCAGAAGTTTGAGCTTCATGTAATCGGGCAGTCCACCAACATTGTGGTGACTCTTGATATTATGAGCTTTACCGGTTTTAGCCCCGGCAGACTCGATAACATCCGGATAGATAGTTCCCTGAGCAAGGAAGGTTGCACCGGTAACTTTTTTGGATTCTTCTTCGAAAATATCGACAAAGAGCTTGCCAATAATTTTTCGTTTTTTCTCGGGATCCGTCACACCAGCAAGATCATCGTAGAATCGTTGCTGAGCGTTGACTCTGGTGACCTTTACACCCATATTCTGGGCGAAAGTATCCATGACCTGGTCCCCTTCGTTAAGACGCAGTAAACCGTTGTCAACAAAAACACAGTGAAGCTGATCACCAATGGCACGATGGATCAAAGCCGCAGCAACTGAACTGTCAACACCACCTGACAAACCGAGAATAACCTGCTCAGAGCCAACTTGCTCACGAATTCGGGCGATAGCATCTTCAATAATCCGACCAGGAGTCCAGGTTCCCGAACAGGAACAAATTTTACGTACGAAAGTATCGACGAACAGAGCGCCCTGAGGAGTGTGATTTACTTCAGGGTGAAATTGCACGCCATAGAGCTGACGCTCAACATTCTGAATGGCACAGACAGGAGCATTTGCTGTGTGAGCAATAACCTCAAAACCAGCAGGGACCTCATCAACATGATCCCCGTGACTCATCCAGACAGAACTTTTTCCATCGCTGAAGAAACCATCAAACAGCGGTCCTGGTTGTCCCTGGCTAAGCAGATCAGCATGTCCATACTCACGCTTACCAGCAGCAATAACCTTACCGCCAAAATGACGGCTCATTAACTGCATACCATAGCAAATACCAAGAACAGGAATACCTAATTCAAACAGCTCTTCGGCAATTTCTGGAGCACCTTCTTCGTAAACGGATTTAGGACCACCTGACAGAATGATACCTTTTGCTCCAAAAGCTTTAATATCAGCCAGAGCCATGTCGAATGGGTGTAATTCACAATAAACATGGCTTTCACGAACACGCCGGGCAATCAGCTGAGTATATTGAGATCCAAAATCGAGGATCAGAATCTTTTCGTTATGAATGTCTTGCATCAATTAATTCCGTTCAATGCGATAATTAGGTGATTCCTGAGTAATAGTAACATCATGAACATGAGACTCACGCAAACCAGCATTAGTAATGCGAACAAACTGACCACGTTCTTGCAAGTCTTTAATCGTCTGGCAGCCGGTATAACCCATTCCGGAACGCAGACCACCCATCAACTGATGAATATTATCGGACAATGGTCCACGGTAGGGAACCCGACCCTCAATACCTTCAGGAACCAGCTTGACATCTTCTTCATCACCCTGAAAATAGCGGTCTTTGCTACCCTGTTTCATGGCACCAATACTACCCATACCACGATAAGACTTATAAGTCCGCCCCTGATAAAGAATGGTATCACCAGGAGATTCTTCAGTTCCGGCAAAAAGTGAACCGATCATGATAACATCTGCACCGGCAGCAACCGCCTTAGGCAGGTCTCCGGAAAATTTGATGCCACCATCTGCGATCAGGGGAATACCTGCAGCACGAGTCACTTTGGAAACTTGCTGAATAGCAGTTACCTGAGGCACACCAACACCTGCAACAACGCGCGTTGTACAAATAGAACCAGGACCAATACCAACTTTAACGGCATCGACACCAGCATCGATAAGAGCTTGAGCTGCAGCGGCAGTGGCGATGTTACCGGCCATCAACTGGAGGTCTGGATATTGCTTACGAATCCGTGCTACAGATTCAATAACTCCCTGGCTATGACCATGTGCGGTATCGATGACCAACAGGTCGACACCAGCATTAACCAATGCTTCGGTCCGTTCGTCCAGATCAGCACCTACCCCAACGGCAGCACCAACACGTAGACGACCTAAATCATCTTTACAAGCATGGGGATACTTACGCACCTTTTCAATATCTTTAATGGTGATAAGACCTTTCAGAACACCATTGGCATCAACAACAAGAAGCTTCTCAATACGATGTTTATGAAGGTGCTGCTTAGCTTCTTCCAAAGTTGTTCCTGGCGGGACTGTTACCAGGTTCTCCTTGGTCATAACGTTAGAGATAGGCTGATCAACATTGGTTTCGAAGCGCAGGTCACGATTGGTCATAATACCAACCAATTTACCGTTTTTAGTAACAGGGACACCCGAAATACGATATTTCTCCATGACCTTGAGCGCTTCATAAATCTTTTGATCAGGATCCATGGTGATAGGGTCAACAATCATACCACTTTCAGATTTTTTTACCTGGTCAACCTCTGTCGCTTGTGCTTCAGGCGTCATATTCTTATGAATAATACCAAGCCCACCTTCACGTGCCATACAGATAGCCGTACGAGATTCGGTTACGGTATCCATTGCCGCAGACAAAAGCGGGATGTTCAGTTTAATCGATTTCGTCAACTGGGTTGTCAGATCAACCTCTTTTGGCAGAACCAAAGAATGGGCTGGCACCAGAAGAACGTCGTCAAAAGTTAATCCTATAGGAATTTCAGCATCTTGCATGACTGCTCCTTATTAATTGGGAAGATAAATATATAACCGGTGAATTTATCTAAGTAAGATCTTTAAGTCAATCATTTACGGCGCCATTTCTAAAGAAAAAGCGCCGTAAAATTAAGTCTGTTTTTATTATTTTCCTTGTAACAGATAAGCCTCTATAAAACCATCGAGGTCACCATCGAGAACCGCATCAGTATTCCCGGTTTCAAAGTTGGTGCGATGATCTTTAACCATCCGATACGGATGCAATACATATGAGCGAATCTGACTCCCCCAGCCAATCTCTTTTTTGTCTTCCGAAAAGGCTGCAGCTTCCGCTTCTTTTTTCTGCCGTTCCATTTCGTAAAGCCGGGCCTTCAACTGTTGCAACGCCGTTGCCCGGTTACTATGTTGGGAACGCTGATTCTGGCAACTCACAACAATACCCGTGGGAATATGAGTAATCCGGATTGCAGAATCGGTTTTATTGATGTGCTGTCCACCCGCACCACTGGCACGGAAAGTATCAACTTTTATATCTTTGTCTTCTATCTCGACTTCGATGGAGTCGTCCAGCTCAGGGAAGACAAAAACCGAACAAAAAGACGTATGACGGCGTGCATTGGAATCAAAAGGAGAAATACGTACCAAACGATGAATGCCATTTTCTGATTTTAAATAGCCATAGGCATAATCACCCTGAACCGTAAACGTTGCACTTTTCAGACCGGCATCATCTCCTGCTTGATATTCGGTAAACTCAGTCTTAAAGCCTTTTTTCTCACAATAACGTAGGTACATGCGCAAGAGCATATCAGCCCAATCCTGAGCTTCGGTACCTCCGGCTCCGGCATTTATACTGAAGGTCGCGTTACTGACATCATGCTGCCCAGACAACATACGGGCAAATTCCATCTGATCAATAAGCTTTTGAAGATCGGGAAGCAGAGCGTTAACCTCGGCCAGAGTGTCTTCGTCCTCCCCCTCTTCACCTAATTCAATCAATACAGCAATATCGTCGAGCTCATTTTTAGCAGAAGTGCAATCTTCAACGATCTTCTGCATACGGGTTCTTTCCCTTAATAATTCTTGAGCCGCATCGCCACGGTTCCAGAAATCGGGTTGAGCGATCTCAGCCTCAAGCTCTGCAACTCGCTCTTCTTTGCCAGGGACGTCAAAGATACCTCCATAATTCCTGAAGCTTTTCCTGTAATTCTTTGACCGTCTCTTTAGGCTCACGAAACATTTCTTACTCCTGTATTCTTATAATTTTAAAATTTGGCTAATCAAATAAATGGGTGCGCAGTATAACTCAAGCGCTAAGGAAAAAACAGCCTTCATAACGAAATCATGCTACAAAACAGAAATACGGACGGGAAGAGTTGTAGACTGAACAGAATATTTCAGGCATTATATTAATCAAATTCACTTTAGAGAATTTCGCATGGCAACTGCCGGTCTCCACCCCTCTTGCTGAAATCATACCTCGGCAGAAATGCAACCGTGCTGTTTAATGTTATAACCTCTTAAAAAATCTATTAAGCTCTTTATATCTGTCCAGTACTTTTTATCCTCTCAGAAGGATAAAAATCAGTTTTGACTTCGGAAAAAAAATGTCTAACAAAACTTTACGCACCCCTGTCATCGGTTGGCTTATTACAGCTAGCTGCTTCTTATACCTACTGACGACTATCACTCCGATCCCAATAATTATTCCCGCCATACTCGGTTGGTCTGCAGTCTTGGTGTGCTGGCCCCAACTTGGCAGGACCGCAAAACAACAAACGTTATTGTTGTTGGGGTCAGGAATAATCATGATCATAGTAGCAATAGCCAAGGGAACACCTATAGACTGGCTGGGAATGGTTTCGCGTAACATCCCCCTGGTAACCATGCTTGGCACAGTATCATTTTTGTCGCTGGCAAATCCGACGGAACAACAATCAATACTCCCTCACGGTCGCAAAGGAATTGCCTCAACAATTTTGACGTGCCATTCATTAGGAGCAGTTATCAATCTATCTATCGTGTTTGTTGTTGGCGATCGCCTCATGCGTTCTGGTCGCTTGACACCAGCCCAGATACTGCTATCTATGCGTAGCTTCAGCACAGCTGCATTCTGGTCGCCATTTTTTGTTGCTACCGGGGTTGCGTTAACATATGCCCCGGGAACTGAATGGCAAAAAACAGTCATACCCGGCCTAATCCTAACAATACCTATGTTTTTAATAACTTTTTACGATGCTTACAAATTAGAAAAAGATCAATTCGAAGGTTATCCACTGACAGTTGAATCATTGATCATGCCAATGTTTTTAGCTCTTTTCGTTCTTATTGGTCATTGGGCCATACCTGGCATCAGTATTTTAACTTTGATTAGCTTCCTTGCTCCATTAGGCGCACTAATTTTTATGAAAACACGCCCACGGGTAAAACAAACGATTAAATTTATCGGTGAAAGACTTCCGAGCACATCAAGTCAATATGCTCTCTTCCTGGTCGCTGGTGTTTTTTCAACCGGCATTGGTGCCATCATCCAGGCATTTCCACACGCTCTTTCTTTTAACATAAATGTGTTCAGCCCCATGATGTTCATGGTCCTTAGTGGTATTATGTGCCTTCTCTGCCTGATTGGAATTCATCCGGTCGTCAGTATTGCGTCAGTCAGCCCCTTTTTGGCGCCTCTCCACGTTGATCCAAACCAACTCGCATTTTTGTACCTTTTTGTCTGGGGACTTGCCAATGGTTGTAGTCCGTTGTCTGGCATTGGATTGGCCATGGTCAGTCGATACCGGGCCGGAAATGCACAAATAATCAAACTACACTGGAAATATCTAACTATCATGTGGTTATGCGCCGGGCTACTGAACATGGTCTGGTTTGGCTAAAAATAATTTACACAAGATCCGAATACCTGAAACAATCTGTCGTGTGATCATTGACTAAACCAACAGATTGCATATATGCGTAGCATATTGTTGGGCCAACAAAGGTAAAACCCAGTTTTTTAAGGTCTTTACTCAACTGATTGGATAATTTGGTTTGCGCAGGGACAGAAGCGGCTGAAGGCCAGTGGTTTTGTATGGGAACGCCATCAACATAATTCCATAAGAAACAGGAGAGGGATTCATGCTCTTCCAATAGTGCCAGCATCGCACGCGAATTTTGAATAAAAGCATTGACCTTAGACCGGTTACGAATGATACCTGAATCAGCAAGTAAACGGCTGATATCAGTAGCCGAGTACCGGGCAATGTAATGCCAGTCAAAATCGGAGAAAACGTGCCTATAATGGGCACGTTTCTTAAGCACTGTAAACCAGCTCAAACCGGCTTGGGCACCTTCCAGGCAAAGCATTTCGAACAGACGACGATCATCATAGACAGGAACACCCCACTCATTATCATGATACGCAATATAAAGAGGATCTGTCGTACACCATGAACACCTGACCACACTTCACCCCATTACGACATGCAAAGAGAATAATTTTCTCTATCCCCTGCGAATATGAATTTCCCGAGCCAAAGTATCATCAATAGCAAATTGAGAGTGGCCAACTTTAAAAATATAACTAGGAAATTTCTGCATCAACAAAAGCTGACTTCCGGGAAGAACCCCCATACTCATCAGTTTTTGCATCTTTTTATCATCACTAGCGGACAAATAGGCAATTTCACCCGTTTCACTGGATTTGAGCTCAGTAAGTGCCACGATACCTGGCTCTCCTTGCTTTCTGGCTTCAACACAACATTCGCCAGGGGGAATAGGATTCCCATGTGGGCACGTCGTCGGATGATTCAGTAAAGTACAAAGCTTGGTATCAACACCCTGGCGCAACAGGTGCTCAAAAGCACACGCCTGTTCGTTCGCTTCATCCCCCTCAATACCAAGGATATCCATGGTCAGGCGTTCAGCTAACCGGTGTCTACGTACTGTCAACTTTGCTTCGTTATAACCTTCTTTACGCAAATGAACACGTTTATTCCGAATTTCTACATAAGCCTGGTTGAGTAACTCTTTTAATTCGTCAGAATCGTTCGTGACATTAAGTTCTTCACACAGGACACCAACGTCCTGACCTTCTACAGTCAAAACCCATAGAGATTCGAGGATCTCTTCGGCTTTTTCAGAAAACTTATGCATCATTTCTCCCCTTTTCTTGTCTGCGCAAGAGTTTTGCCATCAATCTTCCTGGTGCAGGGTTCGTAAAACCACAATAAGGGCAATGGATTTTTTTGCAACCACCAAAGCATTGGCCACAAGCCTTACGCCCTTCGATAGCGCCAACCTCAGCAGGTATCTCCCGATGGCAAAAGCCACATATCACATTAAAAATCCCGTCATCAACAATATTCGGTTTAATAGCCAACCAGAGGTAAAAGCTAATAATGTGACAAAACCAAATATAGCAACAGCAACCTTTGCACCGCGTTCTCGTCCCATAACCAGAAACTGAGCAACACAGGGCACAAATAACGTTAAGGTAACAGCAGCGACTGTCAATTGTGATAGATTGAGTAATCCTGATGTTTGCAAATCATATAAACCTGCTGCACCAAAATCGCGCCGAAAAAAGCCAAAAACGAAGGCAGTCGTCGCTTCGGCAGGAAGGCCAATCTTTTCCACAATAACTGCCAGGGCATTGACGAGGGAAGCCAACAACCCAGTCATCTTTCCAGCCCAAAGAATAATCGATGCAACCAGAAAGAGTGGTAGAATTTCAATGAAATAACTCTGCATTCTCGTCAAAGTCTTAACCAGCACATTACGAAGCTGAGGAAGTCGCAACGGTGGAATTTCCATATAAAATACCGGACTCTCACCCGGAAGTAGGTGGGCAGCAAGCAAGCCGATAAGCAAAAAAATTAAAATCAGGCACAATGACCAGACGAATAATGCTTTAGCAGAAATAGATAACAAGCCCAGGATAACACCAAGTTGAGCACTACAGGGAATGGCTAATGCCAACAACAGGGTCGCAATAATTCTCTCTCGGGTTGTTTCCAGGGTACGCGTGACAAGGGTCGCCATCGTATCGCAGCCAAACCCAAGGACAATAGGAATAACAGCACGGCCAGAAAGACCTATATGTTTAAACAAACGGTCCACAAGCAATGCTAAACGAGGAAAGTAACCGGTATCTTCGAGTAGGGAAAAAACCAGAAAAAAGGATCCGACAATTGGCAACACTAACGCAACAGCATAACGAATACCAAGAGTCCAAAGTCCATATTCACCGGCAATAAGCTCAAATAACCACTCAGCTTGCAAATACTCTTTGGCTGCATTCACTACTGGCGGGTTCAAATAGGTTTCAAACAGATGTCCTTCTAAAAAATCAACCAGAGTTCCAGCGCCGAAACCTCCGACGAAGCGAAACAGCCCGAAATAGACAACTAACAAAAGAATAGGAGTTCCAGTGAATGGATTCACCATCCAGCCAGAGAGTTTTTCACTTAAAGAAGCGCTACTGCGCTGTTCTTGCATAAGTACGCCATCAAGCATACCCGTACATACTTTACGGCGCTCAAGGCTGATCTGAAGATGTAAATCAGCGCGCCGCCGGAAAGATATTTCACGAACTTTTTCTTCGATCAAATGAAGATTATCAGGGTTTTCGTGAGTTTGTACAAGACTTTCAATTTCCTCATCGCGCTGCAGTAACAACATGCATACAGCACGATAACTAAGACGATATTCACCTTTAAGTAAACGCACTAATTGATGCAGGTCATCTTCAAGGTCATCGGCATAAATAAAAGGTTTATGAGGCACCATAGCATAGCTGGAAATAGACTCTTGTAACTCAGGCAGGCCAACTTTATGGCGCATAATCGCACCAATCACAGGAATACCGAGGCGCTGCGCCATGGCCTTTAGATCAATTTTAATTCCAAGCCGCTCCGCTTCATCGAGAATATTGACCACCAAAATAACAGGAAGCCCTGCTTCAATAAGCTGCAGGGTCATAGGTAGCATACGTTCAATATTGCGTGCATCGATAACATGCACAACAGCATGCGGGTCTTCACTAAGCAGAATATGCCGTGCGACACGTTCTTCCTCGGTGATCGGCATCATGGAATACATACCAGGAGTATCAAGAATTTCATACTTCTGGTCAGCAATAGAACAGCTACCGCGAGAAACTTCTACAGAAGTCCCCGGATAGTTAGAAACGGTCGTATAGGCACCGGTAAGAACGTTAAAAAGAACACTTTTACCGACATTAGGATTACCGACAAGTACAACCTTAGGAGCAGCAGTCATAGACTCAGACATAAACAGCACAACTTTCCTGCGATGACATCAGCATAACAATAAATCACTTCTTCAACGAACACTTTGCGCAAATGCCATAAAGCTCGTGACGATGACTCTCAATCTTAAAATCATAGCGCTTGCCAATCTCTTCCTGAATTTCTTCGATACGTGGCTCTTCGAATTCAATAATGTCTCCACAACGCGTACAAACAAGATGATCGTGATGCTCTTCATCATTGACTGGTTCGAAGCGAGCCTGGCCATCACCGAAATTTAACTCGACAGCAATGCCACATTCAGCAAAAAGCTTTAGCGTCCGGTGAACAGTCGCATACCCGATTTTAGGATTTTTTTTGCGCAGTTTAAGATAGAGTTCCTCGGTGGAATAATGAGACTTGGAGTTCAGAAATGTTTCGAGAATAATCATTCTCTGACTCGTATTTTTAAGACCTTTTTTACGCACGTAATCGTTAAAAATGGCAACACGGTCCATATTTAATCCTCCCGGCCAAGATAATGAAAATGACTTTCAGAAAACTAATAAAATAGAACAGAAATATCAAGTATAAACGCTCTGAGAACGGAAATAGTATGCGGAAACCAGAAGACTAAAAAGAAAATAAAGAACTCAGAAAAAAGAGGCTGGCAAATAACGATAAAGATAGCCTGTCAAACGTGACAGTAAGTCGAAAAACAATAAAATTCCAGCAACCATGAGCAAAATACCGGTCACAATTTCACTAGCTCTAATATGTTTTTTAAAACGATTGAAAAAATTGAGAAATGAATGAAAGAGTAAGCCTGAAATTAGAAACGGCACACCCAGTCCTGCAGAATAGGCACTTAGCAGGATTATACCCTTGCCAGCACCTCCTGAACTACTTGCAGCAATAGCAAGAATAGCCCCTAAAATGGGACCAATGCACGGAGTCCAGCCAGCAGCAAAAGCAAGACCCACAAAAAAAGTACCGATAAATCCAGTAGGCTTATTACGTAACTGAATCCTTTTCTCACCTAAAAGAATTCCAAAATGAAATAATCCACTTAAGTGAACGCCAAATAGAAAAATCAGTACACCACCAATTTTCTGAATATAGCCAAGGCTATTATGCAAATAAGTTTGAAAAGAAGCAGATGCCAAACCGGCAAGCGCTCCAAGAGCAATGAAGACGAGTGAGAATCCAGCAACAAAGACTAAAGAATGACACACAACTGTGAGCTTAACCCTGGCTCCAGGATGTTCATCTTTTAACTGACCGAAAGACAAACCGGAAATATAGGTTAAATAGGAAGGAATGAGCGGGAGTACACAGGGAGAAAAATAAGATAATAATCCTGCAGAAAATGCAATCCACAGCGTAATATCAGCACCAGAGGTCATCAACGTTATCCGTTCAACAGAAAATCAATAGTTTTAAATACGGAACCATGCATCCAATCGCGTCCACCAATGACTTTCTCAACAACGACACCATTTTTGTCGATAATGAATGTCTCCGGAAAACGAAAAACTTTATAGGTATTTTGAATAACAGCGTCTTCGTCAAATACAATGGGGAAGCTGTACGGCGTTTTCTTTAAAAAATCACTGACAACAGCATGACCATTTTCTTCGACATTAACGGCTAGAAGGACAAGCCCTTTGCCGGCAAATTTATCGTGAAGAGCCTGCATAGAAGGCATTTCTTCACGACACGGAGGGCACCATGTCGCCCAGAAATTTAAAATAACCACTTGCCCGCGGTATTGAGACAAGGATATCTCTTCGCCATTTACGGTTACACTTTGAAAATCTGGAGCGGTCTCGCCAATATAATTTGTCGCAACTGACGTTGGCTCTATGGTTTCTGCTGCGTTATCACAACCATTTAGCAGTGAAAAAGTTGCTAACAAAACGATCAGCACGGAAAAGTATCTCAATTTATTCATATATTATTATTACACCTTTTTGCGACAATAGTCCTGATATATTCCCACGAAGTGACAAGCAGCAATTCTAGTGCTCACAAATAGCCAAAGAAGGGCCCAAACAAAACCTCCTCATGGTAACTTTAGAAGATAGGCAATATTATCTCTAACGACGGTAAACTGCACAGGAATGCTTCCAATACGTTCTTCTATGGCTTGCTCAAACTGAGCAAGGTTCCCAACTCTAACGTCATCAACCTTAACGACAAGATCACCGGCCTTAAGCCCTACGCTATCAGCAGCAGACCCTGAAAGGACATCATCGACAATTAACCCATCACGACCTTGCTGCACAGAAAACCCGAATGTAGTACGAGTATAAGCCATATGGTAACCAGCCGGCAAGGCAGACAATAGAACCTCAAGAGTTATCAACTGCTCACCGCGCAATAATGTTACAGGTAAAAGATCACCAGGAGTATAGGTTTCCAGTTCAGCGTAATACTGAGCGACTGAAGATAAAGGAACACCGTCAATCGCGAGGATAACATCTGCTATCTGTATATTCGCATGCATGGCGGGGCTACCATCGACCACATCTTCAACAACAACTCCAGCGTCACCAAAAGAACGAATAAAAGCCTTGCTGACGCTACCAACTATTGCGCCAGAATAAGCTCGCCTGACACGACCATAGTCAATAAGGTCATGAACGACACGTTTTGCAGTATCAATCGGTATAGAAAAACCAATTCCTTGGGCTTGCCTGGCAATGGCCGTATTTATACCGATAAGCTCTCCATTTATATTGATAAGAGGCCCCCCGCTATTACCGGGATTTATCAGAGCATCAGTCTGAATAAAAACAGAAGTAAAGTGATCACCTGACTGTATTCTGCGTTTCGTTGAACTAATAATACCCGTAGTAATTGAATGGCCAAGACCGAGCGGATTACCGATAGCGATAACCGTTTCACCAAGCATCAGATCTTCAGAAGTTCCAGGCGCCAAAAAGGGATAAGGCCCCTCTTTAGAGAATTTCAAAACGGCCAAATCGATCCGCTTATCCTGACCAATCAAATGAGCTTCCAGCTCTGGTCCTCTATCTGCTAAAGCAATAAATATACGTGAAGCCTTATCAACAACATGAGCATTAGTCAAAATATGCCCTTCACTATCTATTATGACACCAGAACCTAAGGATTCTGTCTTATGATCACCGAGAGGCATCATATTCTGAAAAAACTGGTCAAAAATAGAATCGCCAAAACCGAAAAAGGCTCCCCTGTTACGATGGATTACTTTTTCCGTTCGAATATTCACAACAGCATCACGCGAAGCAGCGACCGCACTGACGACAGGGGTAATGCGTTCAGCGGCAAAAACATAGCTATTAAGTAAGGGAAAACAAAGGCAAAACAGTAAAATCAAACGCAGAATAACCATGAACTCTCGCCTTTACAGAAACAATTCAAGGACAATGACTAAGAGACCAGAGGAACAACCAGCCCTATTAATTGATGAAACTATTGTACAATCACACATCAAAAGAGTCTACAATATGAGGGTGCAACAACATTGCTATCCATAATAAATGGCATGACGAGACTGACTGGCTTCTATAAAAAAGCAATATCTTTCGCAGGGATTTTGCCACCAGAGGTGATACTAAATGTCGCAACAAAAAGCAGATGAAACACGGCTGAAAAATTCCTACCGACCGTTTTATCTTGGGTCTCAATTTATTGTCACGCCACCAAACACAAACATTGAGGATAGCCTGCGTTTAAAAATCGTTATGGCTCGGGGTGCATTTGGCTCCGGAGAACATGAAACAACAGCAAGCTGCATTGAAATGTTAGAGCAAATCAATCCTAAAGGGGGCAAGCTACTTGACTTTGGAAGTGGTACAGGAATTTTATCCATCGCTGCAATCAAGCTTGGCGCAACCGCAGCCTGGTGCCTTGATATTGACGAAGCAGCCGTTAAAACCGCTAGAAACAATTGTAAGCTTAATAACATAACAACCGAAGTACAGCACTTCCAAGGCCCACTGTCTCTGCTGCCAGAAGACCAATTCAACTTACTACTGGCTAATATTTATGGGGATATCCTTTTAGCAGAAGCAGAAAATCTCGTGTTAAAAATGAAACCAGGAGCCTATGGCATTCTTTCAGGAATTTTATGGGAAGATAATTTTTCAGTACGGAATAAGTTTACAGAACTTAATTGTTCCATTATTAAAAATCAGCTTCTTAAAGATTACAGCAGTATACTGTTAAAGAAAAACTAACCCCAGACACAAACACGATTGCGGCCACTGTTTTTCGCTTCATACAAAGCCTGGTCGGCCTGTGAAACCAATAGCTCTTTATCTTGTTCACGCGGTGAAAAGGTAGCGACCCCCATAGACATAGATACCTTTAGTTTTGATCCCTGCCAGGGAATAAATAGATTATTAATTCTACCTCGAATACGTTCTGCAACTTCAGCAGCTTTATCCTGGCTAGCCCCTTCAAGTAAAATACGGAATTCTTCGCCCCCTGTTCTTGCAACCATATCGATGGTACGTATTTCATTGTGTAAAGCCCTGGCAACAAACTTCAGAACAAGATCACCACACGGATGGCCATAATTGTCGTTAACCTTTTTAAAATGATCAATATCGCACGCCACCAGGCTTAACTGCCCTGAACTTCTTTGGGCCCTTTCGAACATGGTATTAAAAGCAGTATTAAAGGCACGTAAATTAGAAATACCTGTCAGAGCATCCTGCAGTGCCATTCTACGTATTTGATCATGAGATAGAGCCAAATCCAATTTGATGGCTAATTGGTCAGAAATAAGGGCAAATAATGTTTTATAGCTGTTATTCAATTCCCGACGTTCATGAGCAGCGACAATAAGAACATGTTTAATAGCAGTCCCGGGCTGAAAACAAGGTAAGACTAGAAAACTTGAAAAATCTCTAAAGAATTTATTTAACTCTGATGAAACGAAAGTTGGTAAATAAATCCCGTCATCCGGAAATGGTCTGCAATACTTTAGAACCTGGTGAAAAATACTATTATCAATAGGCAACTGCGTTGAAAAAGAGGAAAGATTATATGCTTTGGTCCAGGATTCTAGGGTTAAGTAATTGTTATGTACTGATGCAACTGCACAAAAATCAACATAAATACTCGTTTGAACAGTATCACAAATAGTTTGATACACATCATCCAGAGTTAAGGCCGTATTCAATTTCCGCAACCCGTCAAAAGCGCGCCGCAGTACATCGCCATCTAGATGAAGGCGAATATTTTCATAATAAACGGCCATACTCTCCTGAATGTGCAGTAGACACTGCTCAATGTGTGCAGCTTCAGAAGCTGTCCAAGGCGAACTCAGCTCCCGATCGAGACACAGAGCAATGTCAACAGCAGGAAGTTCAAAAACACGCTTAACAGCATAAAAGCTCCCAACGGAAACCTTTTCACCCTTAGGATAATATGGAATAGCAGGAGAAGCATGACTATACTGTGCAATGGACACTTTTTCCTGAACGTTCAAACAACCAAGAACACCAAGACTGATGGAAATTGGCCCGCGAATAAGTTGATGAGAGGAACAAGAGGCATACAGGCAATATGTGTCCTGATGACAATCTTTAACAAAAACAACAACCGAATTAAGATTTAACGTCGTATACAAAAGGTTTAAATACTGTTCAATATGATTTTCTAAAGCGATCAATTGTTGTTTGTACTCAGGCCTGACCAATTCTTCGAAATGAGCACTGTGCGCGAAAGGCAGATAAGCGCTGGCCGAAAAAACATTGTCACGAATTGAGTTATCTTTTAGAAGCATATCGAGCTTATCCATAGGCATACAACTAAACTAGCTAGTTTTTAGATTGGAAAGGGTCAATATTAACCGAGTCAAGAAACTTCAGCATTGAAGCTTTAAAAGAGCTCTTTAGGCCGATCAAGCTAATATGCAGATTCAAACTAACCTGAAAAAAGGGCTCTTCTCAAACAGAAGGTTAGTATAATACTTAAAATACTACTCATTTTGTACACAAAAAAAAGGCGGATCATAAAGATCCGCCTAATAAAATAAGAACTGAAATATAAATTATTTTTCCGACGTAGGAATCATCGACTTCAAATATTCACGGTTCAGTTTAGCAATGAATTTGACACTGACACCCTTAGGGCAAGCAGCTTCACATTCATAGTGGTTTGTGCAGTTACCAAAACCTTCACTAAGAATCGCTTCAGACATAGCCTGAACACGACGACGAGCTTCTGGCTTACCTTGTGGCAACGCGGCAAGCTGAGCAACCTTAGCACTGGTAAACAACATAGCCGAGCTATTTGGACAAGCGGCAACACATGCACCACAACCGATACATTCCGCTGCATCCATCGCATAATCAGCAGTCGGTTTTGGAATAAGCATCGCGTTACCATCAGCGACACCACCAGTATGACAAGAGGTATAACCACCTGCCTGCATAACTACATCAAGAGCAGTACGATCAACGATCAAATCTTTGAGGATCGGAAAAGCTCTGGCACGCCATGGCTCAATGAAGATTTCATCTCCATCTTTAAACTGGCGCATATGCAGCTGACATACTGTCGTTCCTTCCTGGTGACCATGGGGACGACCATTAATAACCTGGGAACACATACCACAGATGCCTTCACGGCAGTCATGGTCAAAAGCAATCGGGTCTTTACCCTCTTTGATCAGCTCATCATTTACCTCATCAAGCATTTCGAGGAATGATTCATCAGGGCTGACATCTTTTGCTTTGTAGGTCTCCAGCTTTCCTTTATCCTGTGGCCCCTTTTGGCGCCATACATGCAATGTAAGGTTCATTATTTGTAACTCCTCACGGCAAGTTTGACGTTTTCAAATTTCAAAGGCTCTTTGTGCAATTCAGGTTCTTTACCTACGCCTTTGAATTCCCAGGCACCAACGTAACAGAAGTTTTCGTCGTCACGCATCGCCTCGCCGTCTTCAGTTTGATGCTCAGTACGGAAATGGCCACCACATGATTCTTCACGATGCAATGCATCCTTGGTCATCATTTCAGCAAACTCAAGGAAGTCCGCCAAACGGCCAGCGTTTTCAAGCTGCTGATTCAACTCGCCAGCCTCACCGGTAACATTGACATTGTTCCAGAATTCATCGCGAATTTCAGGAATCCGCTTAAGAGCATGCTTCAGGCTGGCATCATTTCTTGCCATACCAACGTCTTCCCACATAACGCTACCAAGCTCACGATGCAGCTCGCCAACAGTTTTCTTACCCTTGATTGACAGCATTTTGTCAATCTGACCTTTAACTTCTTCTGCTGATTCCTTAAAGGCATCATGCTCAGTAGTCGTCTCACCTGGAGTAATAGACGCCATATACTGTGCAATGGTGTAAGGAATAACAAAATAACCGTCGGCCAGACCCTGCATAAGAGCAGAAGCTCCCAGACGGTTGGCACCATGGACCGAGAAGTTTGCTTCACCCAGAACGAAAAGTCCTGGAATGTTGCTCATACAATGATAATCAACCCACAAACCACCCATTGAGTAGTGAGGAGCAGGATAAATACGCATTGGACGCTCATAACCGTTTTCGTCAGTAATTTTTTCATACATATCGAAAAGGTTACCGTAGCGCTGCTGAATCATTGGCTGACCAACGCGATCAATAGAGGACTTGAAGTCAAGGTAAACACCACGTTTGGTATCACCAACACCGCGACCATCATCACACTGCTCTTTAGCAGCACGAGATGCAATATCACGAGGGGCAAGGTTACCAAACGATGGATACTTACGCTCAAGGTAGTAATCGCGATCAGCTTCAGGAACTTCAGAAGGATGCTTACCACAATCTTCAGCTTTTTTAGGAACCCAAACACGACCATCATTACGTAACGATTCTGACATCAGAGTCAGTTTAGACTGCTTGTCACCGTGCTGAGGAATACAGGTTGGGTGAATCTGGGTGTAACATGGGTTAGCCATGTATGCACCTTTTTTAGATGCCTTCCAGATAGCGGTTGCACTACAACCCATAGCATTTGTTGACAGGTAGAAAACGTTAACAAAGCCACCGGTAGCAAGGATGACAGCATCACCCCAATACGATTCAATTTCACCGGTAACCAAGTTACGACAGGTAATACCCTTAGCGACACCATCAACAACAACAAGGTCAAGCATCTCACGGCGTGAGAACATCTTGACAGTTTTGTTTTGAATTTGACGAGACAGAGCTGAGTATGCTCCCAACAGCAATTGCTGTCCGGTTTGACCACGAGCATAGAAGGTCCGTGAAACCTGAGCACCACCAAAAGAACGGTTATCAAGATAACCAGCATAATCCCGGGCAAACGGAACACCCTGAGCAACACACTGATCAATAATATTATTGGAAACCTGTGCTAAACGCCAAACATCAGCCTCGCGAGCACGGAAGTCACCACCCTTAACGGTATCGTAGAAAAGACGATAGATGCTGTCGCCGTCACTTGGGTAGTTTTTAGCAGCATTGATACCACCCTGGGCAGCAATACTATGAGCACGACGTGGGCTATCCTGATAACAGAATGCCTCAACGTTGTAACCCAGCTCGCCAAGGCTAGCTGCTGCTGCACCACCGGCAAGACCGGTACCAACAACAAGAATTTTAAATTTACGTTTATTAGCCGGATTGACCAGCTTCATATCAAAACGATGCTTATCCCATGAAGATTCGATGGGTCCTGTAGGTGCTTTTCCGTCAAGAATCACAATAAGCCCCCTATTTCACAATTCGAGCAAGAATGAACAAAGGAATGGCGATGTATGCACAAGCATAAACAATAGCCAGTAACTTGCCGATGATTCTAACCTTATCCTGGCTAGGACCAGTGCTCAGACCAATAGTCTGAACCCAGCTGGAAACACCATGAGCAAGGTGGAGACCTAAAGCGATCATACCAACGATGTAAACAGCAGCGATGAACACTTTTTGGAAACTCAACACAACCATCGAAAAGACATCTGGGCGCATGGCAGCGTCAAGAGGTAAATGATGTGCTGAAATTTCAGGGTTAGTCACCTGAACAGTAAAGTGAAGCAAGTGATAGATTAAAAATACCAGAATGATCAGCCCGGTATAAATCATAGTTTTCGCAGAGAACGTAGTCACCAGAGTTTTCTGAATGGCATAGGTTTCTGGAGTGGCAGCGCGATTTTCCAGGTAGAGCTGAACACCAAAAGTAATGTGCACAGCAAACAGACCCAACATGACCAGGCGGAAGATCCAGACCAGAGGCCCAAGATCATGGAGATGTTTCGCATAGGCGTTAATACCGTCAGCGCCAAGGAACACTGACAGGTTACCAAGAAGATGGACAGTGATAAACAAGACCAGCAACAAACCGGTCACTGCCATCAGCACCTTTCTTCCTACAGTACTTGTAAACAGATTCATAATTTCTATCCCTCGAGAATGTGAAGCGATTGTCAGTCAGGACTTCTCTCCCAAATTCAATCAATCAAACCAATTTAGAAAAAACGCGGTCCTGCCCTCCTTTCTTCCTGGAAACAAATCCTAAACTTTAAGCACGATGACCATATGCAGGATTCGCTTTGCGTATTCAATGTGACTGCCTTTCGACGTCAGAATAAAATTAATAAATGGTCGTATCTAACGACCTCCCTAATAAATAAAATCGTATACTGTATACTAAACCTTGTTATAAAATTAAACAAAAAAAACTAAGTATTCACAATTTCTAATATAACAACACCGCTATAAACCTAGCCTTAAACACAAAATTACAAAAACAAAAATCTTTCTATTTGTGTATAATTTCGGTTATTTCAGTGCTTCAATTTTGACCAGACTGGCCATAAGAATCTGCATTTTTTCATTTGCTGCAGATAATTTGGCGCGATCCTTTTCCAACACTTGAGCCGGTGCATTATCAACAAAGTTCTTATTAGATAATTTCTTGGTAAAGAAATCGACATCCTTTTGAACCTTTTCGATCTCTTTATTTAAACGTGCCCGCTCTTCAGCAACATCTATCAACCCAGCAAGAGGTAAAAGCACCTCAACATCACCAGCCACCTGGGTCGATGCCTGCTTTGGCTTATCAATATTAACACCAGCGGTTAAATCCTCAACCCGAGCAAGTGAACAGATGTAGTCACGCCCATCGTTCACAGCACCTAAGACTGCTTCTGTTTTACAGTCCAGCACCACGGTAATCTTTTTGCTTGGTGGAACATCCAATTCACCACGAACATTACGTATAGCCTTAATGACAGCCATGACGGCTTCCATATTGGCAACCTGCTGTTCATCGGTAGAACAAACACCTGCGGTTGGATAATCTGCCTGTAAAAGTGTAGTAGAAGGTCTTTCACCCGGCAAAGCATGCCAGATCTCTTCTGTAACGAAAGGTAAAATCGGATGGAGCATCCGCAACAGACCTTCAAGCACAGTAAACAACACAGTCTGAGAGATTTCACGTGCTTCGGCATCATCGCCGTACAGCTTATCTTTACTTAACTCGACAAACCAATCACAGAACTCATGCCATGTAAAGGAGTAAAGAAGGCTAGCGGCATCATTAAACTTGTAAGCGGTCAGTGCAGCGTTAACATCGTGCGCTGTAGAGGCATAACGGGAAAGAATCCAATGATCTGCAGACGACAGATTAAGGCTCTCTAAATCACTTTTGGGAGTAAAATCCTCTAGGTTCATAAGTGCAAAACGACTTGCATTCCAAAGCTTATTAACAAAGTTGCGATAACCACCAATTCGATCGGTAGAAAGTTTTATATCGCGGCCCATAGCAGCAAAGGCACACAGAGTATAACGGAAAGCATCAGCGCCATATTCATCAATAACAGTAAGAGGATCAATAACATTTCCCTTACTTTTACTCATTTTCTGACCCTGAGCATCACGCACCAAGGCATGAATATAAACCTCTTTAAATGGGACCTCGTCCATGAACTTAAGCCCCATCATCATCATACGAGCAACCCAGAAAAAGAGAATATCGAAACCAGTGACTAAACAACTGGTCGGGTAAAACTTTTTAAGGGTTTCGGTTTGATCGGGCCACCCCATGGTCGAGAAAGGCCACAAAGCAGAAGAAAACCAAGTATCTAATACATCTGTTTCTTGCCGCAAGTTACTGCTGCCACAATGCTTACAAGCTGTAACATCCTCTTTAGCGACACTTATTTCACCGCAATCCTCACAGAACCACGCCGGAATGCGATGTCCCCACCAAATCTGTCGACTGATACACCAATCCTGAATATTATACATCCACTCGTAATAGGTTTTTTCCCATTGAGCAGGTAAAATTTTGGTGTTTTGTGTTTCTACCGCCTTAATTGCCTCGGCAGCCAGTGTCTTGACCGCGACATACCACTGCTTACTCATATAAGGTTCAATAACTGTCTTACAACGATAGCATTCCCCTACCGAATTAGCATAATCATCAATAGTTTCAAGCAAGCCCTGAGCCTGCAGATCAGCAACAACCTGATCACGTGCAGCATACCGTTCCATACCGGCATAGGCCCCACCATTTTCCTTAACCAGACCGTTTTCATCGAGGACATTTATAAATTCAAGATCATGGCGTTTACCGATCTCAAAGTCATTAAAATCGTGCGCAGGGGTTATTTTTACCGCGCCACTACCAAATTCCTTATCAACATATTCATCAGCAATAATTGGAATTTCACGTTCGGTCAATGGCAATAAGACTGTTTTCCCGATAAGATCTTGATAGCGCTCATCCTCAGGATGGACAGCAACAGCAGTATCACCGAGCATGGTTTCCGGACGCGTCGTTGCGACAACCAAGTATCGATCTGTCCCTTTCACAGGATAGCGTAAATGCCATAAATTACCCTTTTTGTCCTCATGCTCAACTTCAAGATCAGAAAGGGCAGTATGACAGCGTGGACACCAGTTAATGAGGCGATTGTCGCGATAAATAAGACCCTCATCATAGAGGCGGACGAATACTTCACGCACAGCCCTGGACAAACCTTCGTCCATGGTAAACCGCTCGCGCTCCCAGTCACATGAGGCGCCAAGACGTTTTAACTGGTTGATTATTTGACCCCCTGACTCAGAGCGCCACTTCCAGACACGATCAATAAAAGCATCACGGCCAAGATCATGCCTGTCCTTACCTTCTGCAGCAAGCTGCTTTTCGACAACATTCTGTGTCGCAATACCGGCATGATCGGTACCCGGCATCCATAAAACCTCATGTCCAGTCATACGCTTCCAGCGACATAAGATATCCTGAAGAGTATTATTGAGAGCGTGCCCCATATGCAACACGCCAGTCACATTTGGCGGCGGTATGACGATGGAATAATGAGGCTTATCGGAATTTTCATCAGCGTGAAAAACGCCAGTACTTTGCCATGTATCAAACCATTTCTGTTCAACCTGAACAGGATCATACCCTTTTGGTAACTGCTCTTTCATCTGTAACCGTCCTTCGATATATACAAGCGAATATTGGAAAAATATAAGAAAAATGAAATTATTCTGGAGGGACAATAAATTGGGGGAGCAAGGAAGTCAAGCCCTCCCTACTCCCCCGATGGAGATCGACAAGCTAAAAAGCTATGTTATCAATCAGCCTCTTTCGTGATCTTACTAATTTCTTCTCGAATCATAACTTCAGCAAGATCCGGAACAACTTCCCAGACAATTTTTTCAACCATGTCCTTAGCCATATTTTCTATTAATGGACCAGCTACACGACTGACAATATCTTTTAGCTCATCATCGCTGAGTGCCCGAAGTTGTTCTTCGATTTTTTCGACAGTGTCCCCAGATGGTACAGTTGAGACAACAGATGCGACTTCAACATCAGTAACTTCTTCGACTTCGGCAACCTCTTCGATTTCAGCAACCTCTTCGACTTCAGCAACCTCTTCGACTTCAGCAACCTCTTCGACTTCAGCAACCTCTTCGACTTCAGCAACCTCTTCGACTTCAGCAACCTCTTCGACTTCAGCAACCTCTTCGACTTCAGCAACTTCTTCGATTTCAGCAACTTCTTCGATTTCAGCAACCTCTTCGATTTCAGCAACCTCTTCGATTTCAGCAACCTCTTCGATAATATCATCTTCACTGAGATTTAAAATTTCATCAACGGAAGAATCCTGCTCACCAGCCTCAATCAACTCATCTTCTTCAACCAGATCAAAAGGCTCGGGAACAAATTCACTAACAGCTTCATTCTCTAAATCAGGAGAAAACTCATCAGGGACAACGTCACCAACAGTGCCATCAACGATTGGTGATTCTTCAGCAACAGAAATATCATCCGACGCCAAAAATGAACCGGTAAGCTCTGGTGATGGAGCAGACACCTCTTCATCAGCGGGCAACAATTCCTCAATGGACTCTTCCGCACCAACAAATAGCGTCTCAGGATCACCGACCTGCTGATTTGAATCTTGCTCAAAATGAGAAGAATCCTCGTCAACATCTTCTTGTAGCAACTCTAAAGGCTGCTCTACAAGGATTTCATCCTCTACACTGGTAAAGGATTCCAACTCAGATTCTGCATTCTCATTATCATATGACGAGAAATCGATTCCCTGCGAATCAAGACTGTCATCGGCAGCCAAACTGACAAAATCGTCCTCATTCGCAGCAGAACTGAAAGTATCATCAATTTTGGAATCAATACTATCCTCAGTAAACAGGTCCGATTCTGAGAGATCATCCTTCTTCGTGGCTGTTTCAGAAAAATCGACTAAATCAATCTCTTCAGTCGATTCTGGAGCAAACACATCGGCAGCAAATGAATCTGTCTCAGGAGTAACCGAAGCAGAATCAGTACTGAGATCATCATCAAAAGAGACAGAATCCCAAATATCATCAGCCTCCCCTCCATCGCCACCTAGATCATCAGACTCAGACAAGCCCAGATCCGTAGAGAGAACTTCCTGAGCAATTGCAGGTTCAGCAGTATCAAAGGAAGGTGTTTCAGGAGCTTCAACGACAGGTTCAGCACCCGCGATCACCAATGGCGTAGCGGCCAGCAATTGTTCAACCTTATCAAGCAAAGCCTGAGATTCGAATGGCTTTGTCAGCCATCCATCAGCACAAACATTTTGCGCCTTCTCTTCATCAAAATGGTCAAAGGCCCCAGGCAGCAGCATAACCGCTGTTTTGCCAGAAAACTCAGCGGAACTTTTAATAGTTCGACATAACTCAAAGCCATCTTTTCCAGGCATAGAAATATCAGCAATGACCAGGTCTGGGTGTTCTTTCTGGGCCATGCTGAAGGCATCATTTCCGTTATCTGCCATTAACAACTGATAATCTTCTGTGGCAAAGATAATACCAACGACCTTACGAATGGTAATACTATCATCAGCCAACAGTATTTTTTTTGTCATTGATGCCTCCTCGCAGCATCGGCCCTAGATCCCTGAGAACCAGAACTCTGTAGCATGTCTAAGACGAGATAATCGATATCTAAAACTATATAGGAGCTGTCTTCGTACAAGAAAACCTGTGTTTGAGAACGGTTCAGTGGAGCCCCTATGTCCTCAAGAACACCTTTGTCCAGTGCAACAATCTGCTTAACCTGGTCAACTGGCAAAGCAACAGAACCACATTCACTATTAACAATCAAACAGTAGGGAGACTCCCCGGTGTTTCCAGGCACATCGTGTCCAACGGCAAAATCAGCGCGAAGAACCGGAACGAGTTCATCACTAACAACGGTAACACCACTTACAGCAAGAGGCATTTTTGGCAAGCGATACCATACAGGTTTTTGAAAGATACGAACCATCCGTTCAAGAGGCAATGCAAACTCTTTATTGCCCAGAGAAAATAGTACGAACCGTTTCATTAGTCAGTCGTTAACCGCGCCATAAAAGTTTTCTGGTTCAAACACAACGTAGGGTCTGTTTGCAATTAGTCTTAATTCTGAAAAACAGCCACGTGACGATAATTTCAAAAAATCGGGAATGGAACAAGGCATGATGGCCTCTTGGCCTGTCAATGTGTCCACCGTATCGACGACCAAAGCCCAATTCCCCTCCGTACCATGCAATATAATAATAGTCCTTTCCCGAATCTTTAGCCTTGAAGCTTCTCCAATAAAGGCAAAAGGATCAAACACGGGAATGAGGGTATGACGAAATTCAAGTGATGCAACAATATTATTTGCCAGATCACTACGGCTAAAATCGAGAGAGTCAGAAACAACTCCCAACACTTCAACAATATAGGAATAATTGAGCAAAAAACCGATATCACCAATATAAAAAATTAATGATCTTTGCCGACCTTGCTCCATAGCACCTCATGAACAAATAGAAGCATTTGATTTTCTTAAGAATCACCGTGAAAATTATCATACAGATTAAAAACTGTCAAGAGATTGTCAGTAAATTCCAATAAATATCCTCACATTATTAATCTTACCTTCCCCCAGCCTAAAGTCCTGATTATACATACACAAACCCCCCAAAACCCCTTTTCCAAAATCATTTTTGTAAAACATCGAGACAAATCAAAGGAAAGCAAATCTCCCCTAGAAGATTAATCTTCATAAGCAGATAAAGGAGAAACCCGGCAAACCATAGACAGGCTCAGATTATAAATTTTGCCATGGCTGAGGAAGAAACAGTTCCCGATACAGTCCCAACGCAAAGCGATCCGTCATACCAGCAATAAAATCGACAACAGCAACCTCAAGAGAATCTTCACCATAACGCTTACCACCGTAATGAATAAAGCGATCCTCGTTATTCACCAAATGTGAATATAGCTGTCTGACCACATGAGCAGCTTTGTCAAACTCAGATTGAACGCATTCAGCACGATAGACATGGTTAAATAGCCAGATGCGCAAATCACCAATGGCTTGTTCCATATCATCAGACAACGAAATACGTTCGCCACCATTACCCAGAGAGGTTCCAATAAGATCCCTGACCATGCGATCAATACGCACCGAATGTCGGCTACCAAGTACCTTATTTATCCCGACCGGGATATCGCTATCCTTAATGACCCTGCCCCTGATGGCATCATCCAAGTCATGACTGACATAAGCAATAATATCTGCCAACCTGACAACCTGCCCTTCTAATGTTGCAGCGCAATGCTCAACCGGTGGAGTAAGTAATCCTCCCTGCCCTTTAGAGTGCTTTTTTATTCCATCACGTACTTCAAAAGTAAGGTTTAATCCACGGCCATCCCGCTCTAGATGATCTACGACCCTTAAGCTTTGCAAAACATGGTGAAAACCACCAGGGACTAAAGCATTAAGAACTCGCTCACCAGCATGACCAAAAGGAGTATGTCCAAGATCATGTCCTAGAGCGATCGCCTCTGTAAGATCTTCATTTAATCTTAAAGCCCTCGCGATGGTTCGAGCAACCTGAGAGACTTCTAAAGTATGAGTCATACGAGTACGATAGTGATCACCTATCGGCAAGAAAAATACTTGGGTTTTATACTTTAAACGTCGGAAGGCTTTACAATGCAGGATACGATCACGATCATGTTGGAAAACAGTTCTTAATGTACAAATTTTACCAGGATGCAACCTTCCCTTACTATCAACACTTAAACAAGCGCCCGGTGATAATATTTGCTGTTCTAATTGTTCCATTGACTGCTTGATATTCATTTTAACCGGCTCCTAAAAGGAATGAACACAAGAACTATATTGTTAGATGCAAAGTACTATTAAAAACAGATCGAAAAAATTATCATAACTATTTTATTTGTTTTATACTTGATTTACTACTTACATTTGACTATGTAGATCTCCTTGTTTATTTGGGGGGATATGGTAACGTTTATAAAGCCATCCAACCGACAGGAGGATAATTATGGCAACAATAATGGAAATGGCCGCTGAAATCCTTAAAGCTCATGCCAGCACAACTCCAATGACAAAAGATGAACTTCTTACAGAATTAACTGAAGTCCATGCAGCACTGACAAACCTTGAGAAAGGTGAAGTTATAGAGGCCCCTGAAAATGAAGAAGAAGCTCCCGTTGTCAGCAGAAAGAAAGCTTTTGGAAAAGATAAAATCTACTGCATGATCTGTGGTAAAGGATTCAAAACCCTTTCAAGACACCTCAAGACATCTCACGACATGACTGCCAATGAATATCGTAAACAATTTGATATTCCTCGCAGTCAATCATTGGCAGCTAAAAATTATTCAGAAAGTCGCCGTCAGATGGCAGTTGATCGCGGCCTTGCAGACAATCTCGCAAAAGCTCGTGCAGCACGCAAAAAATAAACGCTAAAAAGTTAACTTGAGAATTGCAGGCCAATAAGCAATTACAAACAACTGAAGAACTATGCATTTATAAAAAATGGCGACCAGAAGTAGTCGCCATTTTTTTGTATTATTTTAGTTCAAACGGAATAGATTCCAGTGGTTTTAAATTTTCATCCAGAACAACCACATGCCATTGCCCTGCCCACTGAGGAAGAAAGCGTTTAGAAGAATATGTTCGCCAATCAGAAGACTTAATCGGCAATTCAATACGTGCCATTTCCTGGTCTTGATAATACCAGACATGGGTTATCATTGTGTCAGTTTCAGCCCCGACAATCCGAGTAAAACAGAATAACTTTCCAAAATCAGCGGGAAACGAAGACTCTCTATCGACAGGATTTTGCTCGAGCACTGCCGTCGTTATAGCAGAGTCAGCGACAGTTAACTGAGCACTATAAACAGGAGACGGAAGCATAGCACATACAAAAAACAAAAACAGGAACATCCTGATCATCAAAAACCCCCTTACAAGATAGGTACTATTACATTTCCAGGCAAATAACAATGACCCGATAACGCTCTCCCTTTTTACGAGAGGTGAGAGAGAAAACTTTCGCCACAAGAATAGCTCACACCAAAATTATCGCTGATTGTGGCCCCGACATCTGCAAAAGATGAGCGTATACCGAGGTCACTGCCAGCTCTAAATTTTGGACTATATACCAACAAAGGAACATACTCTCGAGTATGATCACTCCCCCCGACAGTTGGATCACAACCATGATCAGCAGTAATCAGCAGTAAATCATCAGCCGAAAGTTTTTTTATTAAATCGGGTAACCAGCCATCAAATGCCATTAATTCCTGAGCAAACCCCTCAGCGTCACCACGGTGGCCATAAAGCATATCAAAATCAACAAGATTGACAAAAATCAGTCCAGTGTCAAACTGCGTAACAACATCAACAGTGAGATGCATACCTTGCTGATTAGAACCAGTAGCCCAAGATCGTTGTACTCCCTGCCCTGCAAATAGATCAAAAATTTTTCCAATGCCATAGACCCCTATACCCGCCATACTCAATTTATCCAGCATAGTTAGATCAGGAGGCTTACAAGAAAAGTCGTGACGTCCGGCTGTACGATAAAAGGTTTCAGCCGCCTGACCTGCAAATGGCCTGGCTATAACTCGACAAATCCGATAAGAGGCCAACATTTGTTGTGTCTGTTGACATAATTTGTACAAGTCATCTGGCGCAAGGACGTCCTCGTGTGCAGCAATCTGAAAGACAGAATCCACACTGGTATAGACGATGAGTCGTCGGGTCCTTAAATGTTCTTCGCCAAATTGCCGGATAATATCAGTTCCGCTAGCAGCAATATTACCTAGGGGGTACGAGCCTGCCAATACTACAAATTTATCAATTATATCAGCAGGAAAACCATGAGTATAGGTTGCAAACGGCTCTTGCAACGGCACTCCGGCCAGTTCCCAGTGACCAGTGACTGAATCCTTGCCGGGACTTACTTCGGCCAACTTACCGTAGCAACCAATACCTGAACCGACAGGAGAAACTCCAGCTATCGGAGCAATATTACCCAAGCCCATACGTTCAAGTATCGGCAATTTAAGGCCACCGACATACTCAGCGACATGCGGCAGGGTTGCCGCACATTGATCATCGTAAGTATCAGCATCCGGCAATGCACCAACACCAACACCATCAAGAACAATGAGCACAACCCTTTTAAACATAGCGGGATTGCCACTCCTGCATAATAGCAACGCCCGAACTTGTGCCTAATCGAGAAGCTCCGGCAGCAACAAAATCCTCACATGCCTGCAGAGTTTTTATTCCACCGGACGCCTTAACACGAATGCGTCCTTTACTTGCTTGCTTCAGTAATTCAACATCTGCAAGCGTTGCCCCGGATGAGGCAAATCCGGTTGAGGTTTTAACGAAAGCAGCTCCACCATTAACAACAAGTTGCGTTGCCAACTGTTTTTGCTCATTGCTCAAATAACAGCATTCAATAATAACCTTAACCATGGCATGTTTAGCTGCAACGACAATTTGGGCTATTTCATCTTCCACGACAGCAGACTGTCCGCCAAGAAGGTGCCCAATCTGAATGACCATATCGACCTCAGCGGCCCCGGCAGCAACCACATTGGCTGTCTCAAGAACCTTTTGCCTCGTACTGTTATAACCACAAGGGAATCCAATCACAGTACCAACAGGGACCTCTGAACCATAAAGACTGTCCGCTGCCACTTTCACATACTCAGGAGGGACACAAACACTGGCAAATTGATACTCAACAGCTTCCTCACACAAAACCTTAATATCATCTGTGCTTGCCGTAGGCTTTAATAAAGTATGGTCAATATAACTTGCAGGAGATCGTAAACAAGAAAACATTATGACCGGTAATCAGCGTTAATTTTTACATAGTCATAAGTCAGATCTGAAGTATAATAACTGAATTCAGAACATCCCATCTGCAAGTCTACAGTCACTGTAAATTCGTCTAATTTGAGAACTTCAGTAGCCTGAGCCTCAAGCTCCGGACCGGTAGACAAGCCGTTCTGGGTAACTGCAATATCATTGAAATGAATTGACAATTTAGTGGGGTCAACATCAATTCCCGAATAACCTACTGCAGCAATAATACGCCCCCAGTTAGCATCTTCGCCAAAAAAAGCAGTCTTAACTAAAGAAGACGTAGCAACTGACCTGGCAGCAATACGTGCTTCATCCTCCGAAACAGCTCCGGTCACTTTAACTCTGACCAATTTAGAGGCCCCTTCTCCATCACGAACAATCATTTTGGCAAGATCAAGAAGGACACGCTCCAGATGATCTTTAAAAATCTCTGCAGCAGGGGTTCCCGGTTGAATTTCTGCCCCTCCGGAAGCACCGTTAGCCAGCACCAAAACCATATCATTGGTCGAAGTGTCACCATCAACAGTTATAGCGTTAAAGCTTTTAACCACAGCACTTGACAGAATACTTTGCAGCAGGCCCGCAGAAACATTAGCATCAGTCAATACAAAACCAAGCATAGTTGCCATGTTTGGATGAATCATGCCTGCGCCTTTAGCAATACCCAGCATGCGGTAGCAATCATCACCCTGTTCACACGCGGAAGACATTTTAGCAAAGGCATCCGTGGTCATAATTGCCTTGGCCACAGCCTCCGCATTCTGTGAATCCAGGCTTGCGATCAGCTCCCCCATATGACTTTCAAATGGCTCGTATGGCATCTGTACGCCAATAACACCAGTAGAAGATACGGCAACCAGCTGGGGATCAATATGAAGCTGCTCAGCGACTAAAGAAGCTGTTTTTTGAGCCATTGACAAGCCCGGCTCACCGGTACATGCATTCGCGTTACCACTATTGACTAATATCGCCTGACACACACCTGAAGCGATTTTAGGCTTGGAAATAACCAATGGAGCGGCAATCACTTTATTCTGAGTAAAAACTCCAGCACATTTGGCTGGAGTATCTGCAACAATAAGAGCCAGATCAGCCTTCCCGGAAGACTTAATACCACTGGCAATACCAGAAAACCTAAATCCGGCAGGAATATCTACATTATTCATAAACCACCTTTACATGCGTTATATGCTTTTTCCGTGGGCAATAACAAACCGAAGCAGGTCCCTTCTTCATCGGCCATCTCTTCCAGGTAAATCTGCCCCAGCATCCGGTCAACCACAACTTTCGCCAAAGCTAGCCCAATGCCAACTCCATGGGGTTTTTCCGTATCTATATCACCCAGCTGGGTATACGAATTAAATATCGTCTCGTGCGCTTCCAGTGGAACTTTTACGCCATCGTTATACACATGCAGACGGACATATTCGTTCCCCTCAAACAGCTGTCTTTCTGCTGAAACCTTTATCCGGCCATCGTCCCGATTAAACTTGATCGCATTGTCAATCAGGCTATTAAAAGCCATACTGAACTTTTCCTGATCGCCATAAACTTCCGGAAGATCATCGTCAATCTGAATCTCAGGTTGCAGATTTTTTTCTTGCATTTTGTTTCGGTATAGTTGAAAGGCATCAGCGATCGGCCACGGAACACCAAAAGATTTCCAGCGCCATACCTCACGTTCAGATTCAATAGAAAACAAACGCAACATCCCGGTAATCAACCGTTCAAGACGATTTCCTTCGCTACGGACCTCTGCAAGATTTTCTTTTAATTCTTCTTCGCTTAATTTATTAAAGAAGGATAAAGAAAGATCAACATAGCCCATAATAGACGTAAGAGGTGTCTTCAGTTCATGGGACAGATTGCAAACCAAACGGGTCCTCGCCCGGTTCATTCGGACCAGGTCTTCATTGGTTCGCTCCAGAACCAGCGCCTGCTGTCGAAGATTATTGATTAGCTCAAAGTTTTCCATAGCAAGAGCGACTTGGTTGGCTATAGCCAAAAGTAAATTCTGATCCTCGAGATCGAAGGATTCACCACTCTTCTTGTTATTAACATTAATAACACCGACCAATTCGTCACGGACCGAAATCGGCACTGATAGCAACGATTGGTTTTTATACTTCACACCATGCTGATGGCTGGTAAAACGATTATCCTGATCAATATTTGTCACCAGTATCGGTTCGCCCGTAGCAAGAACATGGCCGGAGATTCCTTCTCCAGAAGCGACCTTAGTGCTGGCAATAATTGCCTCTGGTAAGCCCCATGCTGAAGCGATATGTAAGCAACCATCATCCTGAATCAACATCAAAGAGGCGACTTCGACGTGAGCAGAATGGACAATAGAATCGAGAATCTGATCAAACAATTCCTGTAAATTGTTCCCTGAGCTAGCCGTTTCGCCAACTTTTTTAAGCAGAACCAGATCAGCCATCCGACGCTGGGCTTCCAGACGCACCTGTTCATGGTGTAAAGCCTGATAATATGAACTGATCCCCTGGCGTGTAACTTCCAGCACCTCTTCAGCTGAAAACGGCTTAACCAGGTAGTCAAAAGCACGCTCGCGTAACACCTGGCGGGCAACATCAAAATCCTGCTGACCGGAAATCATGACAACCTGAATTTCAGGTGTATGCTGCTTGATCATCCGCAGCACCTCAACGCCACTGATATCAGGCAATGACACATCACAGAAGACCAGCCCTATATCATGTTGGTCAAGCACCTGAGGCACAGATAGGCCAGATTCAAGTCTCAGAATCGGATAGTCTTCATCCTCAAGAATATCCTCAAGTAAATCAAGGACAAGAGGCACATCGTCAATGAGAAGTATTGTTGGTGATTTTGGTAAACGAGTGTCTGTCATATCCCCCATCACATCGGCCCTTATCAGCGACCGCAGCACTTTTTAAATTTTTGACCACTGCCGCAAGGACATGGATCATTACGGCCAACCTTATCATCATCGCGAGTTACTGGAGTTTTGATATTGTCTTCAGCCCCGGCCCGATTAAGTGAAATTTGCTGACGGCGCTGCTGCGCCTCCATCTGATCAACATCTTCTTCACGAGCAAGCTGAATACGGAATAACTTATTTGTAACTTCAGAACGCACGCGCTCCATCATTCCCATAAACAGAGAATATGCCTCACGCTTATACTCTTCTTTCGGATTCTTCTGGCCATACCCACGTAAACCAATTCCCTCTTTAAGATGATCAACAGAAAGCAGGTGATCCTTCCATTGGCTATCTATGGTTTGCAGCAGGAGTACTCTCATCAATTGCTGCATAACAGGCTCGGTAAACTCTTCTTCTTTTTCAGTCAGGCGTTTTTTAGCTTTTTCTTTAAGTAAAGCTTCAAGTTCTTCCTGACGACATTTATTCTTATCAACACCGGTCAGGTCAGGAGTAAAATTGAATTGGTTCACAAAATCTTCGCCAAGACGCGGCCAATCCCACAGACTTGGATCGCTTTTATCCGGACAGAAGCTGGCGACCATATCTTCAACAGTTTCATCAATAATCCCCTGATAAGTATCAGACAGATTATCAGCGCCAAGCACCTCACGTCTCTGCGCATAAATAACCTCGCGCTGACGATTCATAACATCATCATATTCTATCAGATGTTTACGGATATCAAAGTTATGCGCTTCAACTTTTTTCTGAGCGTTTTCAATAGCTTTACTTATAATACCATGTTCAATCGGCTCACCTTCCGGAATTTTGAGTTTTTCCATGACAAAAGCAACACGATGGGAACCAAAAATTCTCAGCAGATCATCTTCAAGACTTAAGTAAAAACGGCTCAAACCTGGATCGCCCTGTCGTCCGGAACGACCGCGCAACTGGTTATCAATACGGCGCGACTCGTGCCGCTCAGTCCCCAAGATGTAAAGACCTCCCAATTCTAGGACTTCCTGTTTTTCCCGTTTGCAGCGTTCTTCAAACTGAGGCAGCAACTCGTTAAAACGACTCTCAGGATCTTCAGCGCTGGCAGCCTCTGCCCTGGCCATCATCTCGGCATTCCCGCCCAGAACGATATCGGTTCCCCGACCGGCCATATTCGTGGCAATCGTCACCGACCCTTTACGCCCCGCTTGAGCAACGATAAAGGCTTCGCGTTCATGCTGCTTGGCGTTCAAAACATTGTGCGGCACACCTCGTTTTTTAAGCAGTGCAGCAAGGACCTCAGATTTATCGATATTGATCGTACCGACAAGAACAGGTTGACCGCGCTTATGACTTTCAGCAATATCGTCAATAACAGCTAAAAACTTTTCTTTTTCCGTCTTATAAATGACATCAGCCTGATCCTGCCTCTGCATCGGACGATTGGTCGGAATAACGGTTACGTCCAGCTTATAGATTTCGGCAAATTCGGTCGCTTCAGTCTCTGCGGTACCTGTCATACCTGCGAGCTTATCGTACATGCGGAAGTAATTTTGAAACGTGATCGTCGCCAGAGTCTGATTCTCACTGGCAATCTTGACTCCTTCTTTCGCCTCTACTGCTTGATGCAGGCCATCACTCCAGCGCCGGCCAGGCATAAGACGACCGGTAAACTCATCGACAATCTGAACCTCACCATCACTAACAACATAGTCTACGTCCCGCTTAAATAAGGCATGAGCCTTCAATGCCTGATTAACATGGTGCAACAGCAGAATATTTTTAGGTTCATACAGGTTGCTGACATCGAGAAGCTTCTCGACCTTAGCCACCCCATCCTCTGTTAAAGCGGCAGACTTGGCCTTTTCATCAACAGTAAAATCACCGGTATGCTGCTTTGTCGACTGTCCGATTTTTCCATCCCGCTCTTCAATGATTTCACCCTGTACTAAACGCGGAATAATGCGATCGACCATATAATAGAGATCACTCGATGCTTCACTCGGCCCGGAAATAATCAAAGGGGTCCGTGCCTCATCAATCAGAATAGAGTCAACCTCATCGACAATTGCGTAATGCAGATCACGCTGAACATAGTCTTCAAGATCAAACTTCATATTATCGCGCAGATAATCGAAGCCAAACTCATTATTCGTTCCGTAAGTAATATCGCAGTTATACGCGACCTTACGTTGTTGATCTGTCAAACCATGGACAATACAATCAACCGTCAAACCTAAAAAGCGATAAACATTTCCCATCCACTGGGCATCACGACTGGCCAGGTAATCATTGACAGTAACAACATGAACCCCTTTACCGGTCAACGCATTCAAATAGATAGGCAAAGTTGCCATGAGAGTCTTCCCCTCACCGGTCTTCATCTCTGCTATTTTGCCACTATGAAGAACAATACCACCAACCATCTGCACATCAAAGTGACGCATCCCAAGAACACGCTTACTCGCTTCTCTGACTACTGCAAATGCCTCGGGAAGAAGATCATCGAGGGACTCGCCCGTATTCAACCGATTTTTAAACTCACCAGTTTTCGCTTTTAACTGATCATCGTCAAGAATCACCAACGACTCTTCGAATAAATTAATTTTATCGACAACAGGCTGTATTTTTTTCAGATCTCTGTCGTTCTTGGTTCCAATAATTTTTTGCAGCAGGCTACGCATTGTTGAATAAGACTCCAAACCTCAGAGAAAATGATTTTCTATGGGATAAATATTGTTAGAAGAAACAATGTCGTTCAAAAAGCGGGCGCTTTCTTCGTCAGTCGACGATGCACTCTAAAGAGCTTGAGCGGACATATGACTTGGCATATTAACACATGCAGAGAAACACTCACAAGCATTAATAGTACGGTAAAACCGTGAGATTTTGGGGAGTTGAGGGCGATATGTGGAGAATGGTTAAATTTAGGTAAAAATTTCATTATGATGAGCAAAAAAACACCATCACAAAGGTCAAAGGGTTTTGCGCGGATCGATAGGAACACCATTAAGACGCAGTTCATAATGCAGGTGCGGACCAGTTGAACGGCCAGTATTTCCGACCAGTGCAATGCGATCGCCACGCCTTATTTGCTGACCACTGGTGACAAGAATCTTTGAGGTGTGTCCAAAGATGGTACGATATCCATAGCCATGATCAATGACTAGAGTCTTTCCATAACTTGGAGAATAAGAAACACGGGCAACAACCCCATCGGCAGTGGCATAAATAGGGGTTCCTGTATTAGCAGCAATATCCAGACCCTCATGGACAACCTGACGACCACTAAAAGGTGACAAGCGCTTGCCGAAATATGAAGTCAACCAACCACGAGTGGGCCATCCTTTTGGTGTCGACCGGCTTAAAGACACTTTATCATTGAGTAAGTTCCGAACCTCTTCCTGGCGATTGCGACGCTTTTCCAACTCACGTTGGAGGTGACTTATTTGCTGATTGAGGCTATCAACACTCAGTTCAGAAGGGGCCTCCGAAATCCCACCAACAGCGACAGGAAGCTCTTGACTTCCTGGCTCACCACCAGCAAGTTGCCTGATCCTGGCGTCATTTAATACGAGCTCCTGCAATTCAGCTCGCAAGGAAGCCAACTCGCCAGAATAACGCCCTAATTGTCCCTGCAAACGGGCATTTTGAGAATGTAGCTCGGCAACTTCTCTACGCTCATTTGGACTTGAGTAAAACTCAAAACCGAAATAAGACAGAACTAAAAAACTGCTTACCATAACAATACAACCGAGATAGCACCAAAACACATTTAATGAAAGCCTGACAGGCTGCGAACGATCATCGGTGAACAGAACTATGGAAATTTTCCTAGCCAAAAATACAAGTCCTTACAACGTGAGCCATACGCTGCTTCAGCCGGCAAACAAAAGGTCATAAACAATGTTGACACAAGAACAGCACTATCGCAGTTCAGAATAAGCGTAAAGCCTAAGAAGTAGCAGAAAAGCAGGATTATTGCTTACTCAAAACAGACAGGATATGTCTAACATAAGAGCATTCACATTCAGCCGGGCATGGCCGTAAATCGTTTTTATGTAGACAATAACCTAAACACTCGGAACTATTAGCATGAGATGAGGTAAAAACTGGCCCTTGGTATAAATCGGAAAATTTATCTACGCTTAAAGACAAAGTATTACCACACTGATGGTTAAACAGAAACAAGCCTTTTGACAAGACAACAAAATTAGGTTGATAACCAATTAAGGAGAGACTGTCATCAGCAAGAAAGTCATCACGATTTGGCCATTCCTTGTTACAGTGATTGCACTTTTTAAACATACCTGCTGTACTCATTTAACTTCCTTTGCAATCTGTGCCCCCACATCACATTAAATATGACAAACAAAACAAAAAAGTTATGACAGTGTGATCGCCAGGGCATCCTCGTCACAATCAGGAAATTTCACACATTTAATGCAATCACCCCACACCTTTTGGGGCAATTCAGACTTTTCAATGTCATTAAACCCTAAGCGTTTAAAAAACTCTGACTGATAGGTTAAAGCAAAAACCTTTTTCAAACCGAGCTCACGCGCTTCCTCCAAACAGGCAGAGACAATCTGACGACCCACACCCCGCCCCTGCTGTCCATCTGCGACGGCAAGAGATCTTATTTCTGCAAGATCTTCCCAACAAATAGCCAAAGCGCCAATTCCGACGATAACCCCATCCTGTTCAAACACATAAAAATCACGAATGGTGTCATAAATATCGGCGAGAGAACGTCCTAATAATTGTCCGTCGCGGGCAAAGTCGAGGAGTAATTGATGGATGCTTCTAGCATCGGAGATTCTGGCATGACGTATCATAAACAATCTTTCTTTTCCGACTTAAAATTTTATATAGGTAAAGATTAGAAAATCAATTTTTCAGGAATGCTTCATACAACGGAGGCCTCGATAAGCTCGCGGGCATGAATCAAAGACTGTTCACCGACCTGTGCACCACCTAACATACGAGCCATCTCGCGAATCCGCTCATCACTATCAAGCAGAATCAGCTGAGTTGCAGTGCGTCCGTCCCGGGCTCGCTTTTCGACCCGATAATGATAATTAGCAAAAGCAGCAACCTGAGGCAAATGAGTGACACACAGCACCTGCAACTCAGTTCCAAGCTGCGCAATTTTTTGTCCGACAGCCGTTGCGGCTTCGCCACCAATACCGGCATCAACTTCGTCAAACACAAGAGTCCGGACACTGTCTCCATCAGGAGCACTACGCCTTAAAGCAAGCATGATCCGTGACAGTTCACCACCAGAGGCAACCTTAGCTAAAGGCTGAGGAGGTTCACCAAGATTGGCAGCCAGATAAAATTCACCCTTTTCGAGACCGCTTTCAGCAGGTTCATCTAAGGAGCTGAACTGCACTGAGAAACGCGCCGCCCCCATGGCTAAACCGGTAAGTTCATTTTCGACCATTTTGCTAAGTTTCTTAGCAGCACTTTGACGGGCCGCTGTCAGCTTTTTCCCGGCAAATAACAGATTCTGTTTTCGTTGCCCTAAGGCAGCCTCTAATTCGTCCCGGCGTTGAGCAGAATTATCAAGGAGCTCATATTCTGCAGCGACTTTATCGCGAAAAGCAATAAGCTCATCCAGGGTAGGAGCATATTTTTTCTTTAGAGTCGCCAGTAAAGCAAGGCGCTGCTCAACATGATCTTGCCGGGTTGGTTCAAAATCGAGCTTTTCGGCATAATCACGCAGGATCGTTGCGACATCTTCAAGCGCGTACATACTAGTATGCAAAGTTTCGGATAAAGACTGAAATTGAGGATCAACAGTTTGCAGGTCGGCTAATTTACCAGCCAAAGTACTGAGCTGGTCACACACTGCATGTGAACCATCGTAAAGCACATCGTATCCGCCGCGTGTCGCCGCCAGAAGTTTTTCAGCATTAAGTAATAAGGATCGCTCTTGCTCAAGCTCCTGATCCTCGCCAACCTGAAGGCGCGCTTCTTCAAGTTCTTTTTTTTGAAAAGCAAGCATATCAAGCCGTTGACATCTTTCACGTTCGGCAAGATCTAATTGCCTTAAAGCGTTTCTACAATCTAAATATTCTGAATACGCTGCCTGGTATTGCTCAAGCTCCTTACTATGGCCACCAAAGCTATCGAGCATTTCAAGATGAGACTCTACCTGCTGCAAGTTTTGGTGCTCATGCTGTCCATAAATATTCACCAATCCGACAGTAAGCTCGCGCAATTGTGCCAAGGTTACAACAGAACCATTAATAAACACCCGATTTTTACCGGAACGAGAAACCAGACGACGCACCAATAATTCATCTTCATTGCTTAAACCAGCAACATCAAGGCGCTGCCGGACCAGAGGAGAATCGGCCAAGGTAAATACAGCCTCTACAGAAGCTTCGTCTGTTCCATTACGAATAACATCACCACGTGCACGCCCACCAAGCAACAAGCTGACAGCATCAAGAATGATCGACTTTCCCGCTCCGGTCTCTCCCGTCAGAACATTGAAGCCCCCAGAAAATGACACATGCAGATTTTCAATAATGGCAAAGTTTTTAATGATCAGATCATTTAACATAGCAGCAACATATCTGGTAACAATGAAGTTTTAACGTTCACCCCAACCAAGTTTGGTGCGTAAGATTTCAAAATAATCCTTGGTTGGACTACTGACAATGAGAGCTCTGGCATCGGATCGTCTCACTTCAACCCGGTCACCCGGAAGCAACTTTCGCCCAACCTGGCCGTCGGCAGTAAAAAACACAACATCATCCTCAAACTTGACCTCAATATTTATCACTGAATGACTACGCACGACAATAGGCCTGTTGGTCAACATGTGAGGACAAATGGGCGAGATAAGCAAACTGTTTACCTCAGGATAGATGATAGGTCCACCAGCGGCAAGACTATAGCCTGTTGAACCGGTAGGAGTCGCAATGATCATACCATCAGCCTTGTAAGTACAAAGATGACGGCCATCAATGGAGGCATCCATATCTATAATACGGGCCAAAGCACCTTTATTGATGACGATATCATTAAGAACGGTATAGGATCCGATGAGTTGGTTGTTCCGGTAAATCAGCGAATCAAGCATCATGCGATCAGATATTTGATATGCCCCGGCAACAATACGATCAAGCATATCGGGAAGCTCATCTTTGGTAATTTCAGTTAAAAAACCAAGACGTCCCAGGTTAACCCCAACAATAGGAATCTGGCGGCCCGCAAGCTGCCTTGCAACCGAAATAAGGGTCCCGTCACCTCCCAAAACAATCACCACGTCAACCAGATCAGGAATTTCATCTCCCGCATACCCCGTAACCTGGCCGAACAATTCTGCGACGCTGTCCTCAAGCAATACGGTAATATTGTCCCGGTTAAGTCGTTCGCGAATTTGCAGAACAATTCGTTCCACGTCAGGGTGATTCTTTTTTGCGTAAATACCAACTTTTTTCAGCATCAATCGGCCTATTGATTATCAGCGCTTCACACGATCTCTCTAGCACTGGAATTTCATAAAAATAAGAAGCACTGACTCTTAGCACAAGAGCAAATTAAAGTCTATCGGGAATAAACCGGCACAAGACCCTACTAAAAGGGATATGAGGCAGACCAGAAAAGCCAATATCAACCAAGAAACTGCTGTATTCTAACAGCTTTTTTTCCTTCAGGACGCAGCAATTTTTCGTCAGATCCAGGAAGCCAAACAAGAGCGCGGAGGCGTAGTACTTTACGCCGCACAAGCGAGTGTGCAGGATGACGCAGAGCTGGCAGAAAAAGGCCAATTCCTCAAACAAATATTCACGCATAAATACCGTTTTTGCTTCAGGACGCAGCAATTCTTCGTCAGATCCAGGAAGCCAAACAAGAGCGCGGAGGCGTAGTACTTTACGCCGCACAAGCGATTGTGCAGGATGACGCAGAGCTGGCGGAAAAGGGCAAGTCCTGAAGTAAAAACTAGAACATGAAACGCCGCATACTCACATTCATCAACAACCCCACTCCAATCATCGTAGTCACCATACTTGTTCCCCCATAAGAAAACAGAGGGAGCGGAACCCCGACGACCGGCATAAGCCCAATCACCATGGCAAGATTAACCACAATATGCCAAAAGATCATAGCGGTAATCCCAATAGCTAAAAACATACCAAAGCGATCACTTGCTCTACGGGCAATATATATCCCCCAGATAACCAGAAACAGATAGAGGCACAACAATACGACACAACCACTAAAACCCCATTCTTCAGCAAACACAGAAAAGGCAAAATCAGTATGGCGCTCAGGCAAAAAAGACAATTGTGATTGAGTTCCCTGAAGAAACCCCTTCCCCATAAGGCCGCCACTGCCAACAGCGATTTTTGATTGAATAATATGATAACCGCTGCCGAGAGGATCTGCTTCCGGATTTAAAAATGTCATAATACGGCGGCGCTGATAGTCATGCAGACCAAACCAACCGGCAATTGCGACAAGAACACCGAGAACACCAAGTGAAATAATCGTTCCTTTTTTTAAACCCGCAAATAACAACATCGATCCAGCAATAAAAATGACCATAGAGGCGGTTCCTAAATCTGGCTGTTTAAGGATCAGCACAACAGGGAACAGAACAAAAAGTGCTGGTTGCCACAGATCAATCAAACCAAATCCGCCTGGATTTGCAGTTTTAGCCAGTAACCGTGCTAGCAGGAGAACAGTCGCTACTTTAATAACTTCACTGGGCTGCAAATTGAAAAAACCAAGATTAATCCAACGTGTTGCCCCCATATTAGTTTGCCCCATCACCTCAACGGCGACTAACAAAACAACACTCAAAAAATAGGTATGAAAAGCAAAAAAATGTAAATGGCGGTAATCAAAGACACAAAGGCCAAGAGCAATGAAGACCCCACCGCACAACCAGATAAGCTGCTTTATATAAATAGGTGAGCTAGTTTCATGCCAGTTGGCGGTGGCACTATAGAGATTTAGTATCCCAATTCCGGCAAGAGAAATGACTGTCAGAAGGAGAATCCAGTCAAAACTGGTCACTAATCGTCGATCAAACATACCAACACCTCTCTAATCTTGTTTTTTGTCGCCGTTTAGCTGCATATAGCGCTCTATAATCTCGCGCGCTACAGGACCTGCAGCCCGACCTCCAGACTGGCCATGTTCAACAACAACAGCAACGGCAATATCTGGCTTGTCGGCAGGAGCAAAGGCGACAAACAATGCATGAGGACGATATTTGTATGGAATAGCCTCATTAACCTCTTCTTCTTCTTCCGCATCAGACTTGCGCCTGACAACCTGAGAGGTTCCCGTTTTTCCGGCGACAAGAACGTCTTCGAGGTAGGCAGCCTTTCCAGTTCCATGAGAAGAATTTACAACGCTCATCATCCCCTTCTTAACTGCAGACCAAGCGGCAGGAGGATAATCCAATTGGCGTGCAACTTGTGGTGTTGGCTCGAGCAGAACATTGCCATCCCAGTCCTCGACCTTACGGATAACCTGTGGGATAAAGACTTTTCCTTCATTAGCGATAGCAGCTGTCATAACAGCCAACTGCATAGGCGTAGACAACACAAACCCCTGCCCGATTGAAGCAATGACGGTTTCACCTGCATACCAGGGTTTATTATAATGCTCACGCTTCCATTGTTGAGACGGCATAATGCCAGCTCTTTCTCCAGGCAAAGGGTAACCGACCGGGGCACCAAGACCAAATTCTTTAGCAGCAGCCGAAAGCTTATCGATTCCCAACTCAAGGCCAATCTGATAGAACCAGACATCACAGCTCTCACGTAGCGCTTTATTTAAATCGGTTTTACCGTGACCACTTTTTTTCCAACACCGAAAACGCGCTCCCCCAACGATAAAGTCACCACGGCAATTAACGGTCCGGTTGGTACTGGTAATGCCTTCACGTAAAGCAGCCAAAGCAACAATCATTTTAAAGGTGGACCCCGGTGGGTAAAGCCCACCAATGGCTTTATTCTGTAACGGATGCCTGGTATCCGAGGCCAATGCTTGCCATTCCTCTCCAGCAATGCCACGGGCAAACATGCCAGGATTAAAGGTTGGCCGACTGACCATGGCCAATACTTCACCATTATGAACATCAATAGCAACTGCGGCACCAGCCTGATCGCCAAAAGCCTTATCAGCAGCCTGCTGCAATTCCTGATCAATGGTCAGGTAAATTTTATTTCCTGGTTTAGGCGGTTCAACCTGCAATTGACGCAATAATTTACCCTTAACGTCAACCTCAACTAAACGCCGCCCTTTAACCCCGCGCAAATAGGGCTCATAACTTTTCTCTAATGCGGTCTTGCCAACCAGATCGCCTCCGCGGTAACTATAATCGCTTGGCTCTGACAGCTCCTCTTCAGTTATCTCACCTAGATAACCAATCAGATGAGCAGCAGATCCATGGTCGAGATAATCTCGAACCGGCTGCACCTCGGTAAGAACACCAGGAAGATCAACACTATGTTCCTGAACCTGCTCCATAATATCCCAACTGACATCGGTAGCTAATGTGACAGGCTGATAAATCGGAAAGCGTCGCCCTTTCTGCCAACGTTTTTCCAATTCACCAATGTCTAAACCGAGCAGGCCCGATAAATGTTCAAGTAAAAGATCTTTATCTTCAACATCCTGACGCATTACCGATATTTCAAAGGAAGGCCGATTTTCCACCAGAAGAACCTCATTACGATCGTATATCGGTCCACGTGGTGCATTTAAAATCAAGACTCTGGTGCGATTACGTACTGAGCGTTCTAACAGATCATCGTAAGAGATGACCTGGAGATACCACAAGCGTGCTGCCAGAAGAACAAACACCAGTGTCACTGCGATTGAAAAAAATAAAAAACGCCGCTGCACAGAAGGCAGCTCAGTTAATTTAGGATCGATGCCCATTTGCCCTACCCAAAGAAAGAAGGTCACCGAGACTACGACGACTTCCGGTTAATAGCTGTACAGCATAAACACCGAGAATCATCAAAACAGCAAAACCGATATTTGTCATAAGCTGAAGAGGTAAAGTTGGAATAAGAATAGAGATAACAGGCTCAGTATCCGCAAATACGGTCATCAGCAGCGCAATCAAAGCATTTTCAATCAATGTTCCTCCTGCAACAAGAAGCAATAAAAGAGGTGGGCTATCAACATTAAGCTGTTCCGAAAAACCGCGCGCTAAAAACACGAGAAATAGATAAACGGTTACATAAAGGCCAAGAGATGTTCCCGAGAAAGAATCCTGCAAAGCGCCAAGAAAAAGCCCTAACAACAAGGCCGAAAAAAAGGATTCACGCAGCCCGGCAACAATAACCAAGATCATAACCAAGCTAGGTTGCCAGGAAGGAAAAATCATTTTTATCAATACACTGCTTTGGAGCAGAATGAAAATAAAGGCAGTAAATAGATAACCAACAAAAGGAAGCATTCAGTCCTCGCCAACAATAACCATAACTTCTTCGAGGTGCGAAAAATCAACGACGGTTTGAACCTTAACCCGTTGAAACAAACCAAACTGATCCTTTTCAACATCAAGTACGCGCCCGAGAGGAAGACCTTTAGGAAACACGCCGCCCATTCCGGATGTAATCATCAGATCCCCCACGGCAATATCAGCTTGATTCAGAGCGTATTCCACGGATAACGAGTCACCGACCCCCCTGGCGACACCGCGCGTTCTGGTACGTTGAATTAAAGCTGCAATCGCTGATGAGGCATCAGTGATAAGAAGAACCCTGGAACTGTTTTGTGCGACTTTAATCACCCTACCGACGACACCTTCAGCCGCCACAACCGGCATACCATGACGAAGTCCTGAACGTGCACCCTTATCAATAATAACAGTTCTCGCCCAGTTACTGATATCTTCACCAATGACCTGGGCAGGTAAAGCAGGCTTATCAAGATCATCGACGAAATCGAGAAGTTTTCTTAAGCGCTTATTCTGTAGAGCAATTTCTTCGACCCCCTGAAGTTTGGCCCGCAATGCAGCAACGTCCCTTTTAAGAGCCTCGTTTTCTTGCTTAGCATCCACCAGAAATAAATAGTGCTTCCACACTGCGGTTATACTTAGGTAGGAATCGTCAATTACGGACTGAAACGGTTCTGAGAAGGTCAAAACCGCTCGCTCGAAAAAGGTAGTCGTTTGCTTATTGCGCAGGTTGTAGGAATAAAGCAGGACAGAGCCGAGCAGAATAATCACTGCCAGTAGAAAAATACGGTAACGTCTGAGCAGTTGAAGCATGTTGCGCTCCATTGAGTCCGACAGGCAGACTACTAAAACACCAAAGGAGTAAGAACGAAACAGGGAGGATCAAAAGATCCCCCCTGAAGAAAAAAACAATAACTATGGGAGTATCATCAAGAAGCAACAGCCACCTGACGAAGCAAATCAAGCTGGTCAAGGACCGTACCCGAACCAAGAACAACACAAGATAGCGGATCTTCGGCCACGACGACGGGCAAACCAGTTTCCTGCCGCAACAGAACATCCAGATTTTTCAGATAAGCACCACCACCAGCAAGCACGATACCCTTATCAACAATATCAGCCGCTAATTCGGGCGGGGTACGCTCTAGAGCAATGCGAACTGCCTCAACAATAGTATTGATCGGTTCAGACATAGCTTCGCGAATTTCATCAGATCCGACCTCCATCGTTTTAGGAATACCACTAACGAGATCACGACCTTTAATTTCCGTGAAAGTCTGAGCATCTCCAGTATCAGCAAAAACGCTACCGATGCCGATCTTAACTCCTTCGGCAGTACGCTCACCAATCAAGAGATTGTATTTACGTTTCATATACTGAACGATGGCCTCATCAAGCTTATCTCCACCGACACGAACACTCTGAGCATACACAATACCAGCAAGGGAGATAACAGCAACCTCTGTCGTCCCGCCACCAATATCAACAATCATATTACCGGACGCTTCAGTAATAGGCAAACCCGCACCAATCGCGGCAGCCATTGGCTCTTCAATAAGATAGACCTCACGCGCCCCTGCCGATTCGGCAGATTCACGAACCGCGCGTTTTTCAACTTGAGTAATACCGGAAGGCACACAAATAACGATACGCGGACGAACCAGATTTTTACGATTATGGACCTTACGGATAAAATATCTGAGCATTTCCTCAGTATAGTCAAAATCAGCAATAACCCCGTCTTTCATTGGACGGATAGCAACGATACTCCCGGGGGTACGCCCTAACATTTCTTTAGCATCTTTACCAACAGCAAGCACTTTTCGTTGCCCGGCAGCACCGGTTTTAACAGCGACAACTGAGGGCTCACTGACAACGATCCCTTTTCCACGCATATAAACCAGAGTATTTGCAGTACCCAAATCAATGGCCAGGTCATTGGAAAACATGCCCCAGATTGCGTTAAAAATATTCAGCATTATAATATGTATCCTGTATAGAGATTTAAGAGACTTTCTCGCAATTACATTTAGTCAGCATGTGAAGCAGCGGAAAAAACCTGGCCACTCTATCAAACTGTTATATCTTTTAGCAATAGCATATTCTTTTGCAATATTCATTATGCCACACAGCATTAGAAAATAAGTGTTACTGGTAAACAAGCAATTAAACACACACCATTAACGAGGCGATCAAGACAACAGATTGGCCCCTTACTTAAAAAGCCAATATATCTAGCAATCGAACCAAAACCAAGCGATTTTCAAGCCATCAATACATATATTGACTTTTTAGATTAAATAGCCACTATAACAACCCACTAAAAAAGGATTGCATTACAATTAAATGGTGGTCTAACATGCGATCCTGTTTTTTTCCCAAAACTACAATAAATAAAGAGGAGTATCGCTGCAATGCTTGACTTTGTCAGAACCAAGCAAAAATCGATCCTGATCAAAATAGCTTTTGGTCTGATCATCTTGAGTTTTGTTATTGGCTACACCATGCTAACTGCCCCCAATGATCGTAATGGCCAACAGGGCAACGACATCGCTGCGACTGTGAATGACACAGAAATCAGCTACACATCGTTTCAGCAAGCCTACAGTAACCTGTACAATCTTTATCAAAGCATCTATCAGGGTAATTTCAATGCAACGCTGGAAAAGCAATTAAATTTACCCAAGCAGGCATTGCAGCAACTGATTGAGGAAGAACTTCTCGTTCAACAAGCCGACGCCATGGATTTAGATGTCACCGAGAAAGAATTAGTCGATACGATTGCTAAGTATGAAGCATTTCAAATTAATGGTCAATTTAACCGCGACCGCTACCTTCAGGTACTTAATTATCAGCGCATGACTCCTGAACAATTTGAAACCGCTCAGCGACGCCAGTTATTGACCCAAAAAGTGCGGGAGCAATTGCAACAAGGCGCTATGATCAGCGATGAACAACTCAAACAAGCCTTTCATGATGAAAATGATAAAATCAACCTGACTCTCGCCTGGCTAACTCCAGCATTAGTTGAAAGTAAAGTCAAAGTCGACGACACCGGTCTTGCTGATTTCTTCAATAAAAATAAAGAGCAGTTTGAAATTCCCGAGAAAGTAGCTATTCGCTACCTGCAGTTTGACCCGGCTCGATATGAAAGTGAACTTGCTCCTTTCAGCGATGAAGAGATCGAGCGCTCTTATCGTCGCAATCTCGATAAATATGAGATCAAGGAAGAGGTAAAAGCTGCGCATATTTTGCTTAGTGTCGCTAAAGATGCGGATCAGGATACAATTGACAAGCGTCGCACCTTTGCTGAGGAGCTACTTAAGCAATTGCGCGAAGGGGCAGATTTTGCAGCTCTTGCCAAAGCTAACTCGGATGACAAAAGCAATGCCGATAAAGGTGGAGATCTCGGTACCTTTGGACGTGGCATAATGGTCGGTGCGTTCGAGGACGCTGCTTTTGCCTTACAACCAGGGCAGATCAGCGATGTCGTACAGACACCTTTTGGCTTTCACATTATTAAGGTTAGTGAGCATACTGAGGCAGGCGTTAAGCCACTGGTTGACGTTATCTCCGAGGTTAAACAATCCCTGACCGTCGAAAAAGCTCAACAGCTCGCCTATGAAAAAGCGATGGATGCATATAACATTAATCGTAAATCGGGCAACCTTGAAGCTGCAGCCGAAGAAAACGATCTGGGCATTAAAGATACGGGTTTCTTTGCCCGTGAAGATACCATTGATGGCATTGGTAAAATTCCGGAGGTATCTCAGGCCGCCTTTGCTCTTAAGCAAGGAGAGCTGGCCCGCCCTATTCAGACCGAAAATGGTGTTTTCCTTTTTAGCCTGAAAGAGCGTCAGCCCAGCCATATTCCTGAGCTTAGCGAAGTAAAAAACAAAGTTAACCAAGCCTACCGTGCAGACCAGGCCCTGACTCTGGCAAAAGACCTGGCCGAAAAACTTCTCGCTGCAGCTCAAAAAGAAAAAAGCTTGAGTAAGGCGGCTAAAAATCTGAAAATCAGTACTGAAGAAACAGGTGAGTTCAGCCATAGCTATGGTGAATTCATTCCCCGCGTCGGATCAGTGCCGCAACTGGCCACAGAAGCTTTTAAACTCTCCCCAGAAGAACCTGTGGCCTCAGAGGTTTATGAGCTTGGCAGTCGCTATCTGGTTGCAGGCCTTAAAGAGGCAAAAGTTGCCGATTTTGCTGCTGCCGACGAAAAAACGATTCAACAATTAAAAGAACGCCTTCTGGCTGACAAAAAGAACCAGATGGTTACCAATAAAATTAACGACCTACTTCAACAGGCTGAAATCAACATCATGGTACCAGACCTGATAAGTGCCTTTAATGGCGGGAGCAAATAGTAATGACACCAATAGTAACCGAAACCAATTGTCCAGAGCTCAAACTGATCAACCGCGGTAAAGTCAGGGATCTGTATGACCTTGGCGAGTACCTCTTGATCGTGACTACCGACAGAATTTCTGCCTTTGATGTCATCATGAACGAAGGAATTCCACAAAAAGGGTATGTCCTGACCCAGATTTCCAAATTCTGGTTCGAGCAGATGGCCGACTTGATCCCTAATCATATTATTGCTACTGAAGTTGACGATTTTCCTGCGATCACTCATCAGTATCGCGATCAACTCGAAGGCCGCAGCATGCTGACCAAGAAAGCAAGTCCACTACCTATTGAGTGTATCGTGCGTGGCTACATTTCTGGCAGCGGGTGGAAAGAGTATCAAAAACAGGGCTCGGTTTGTAGCATCCCACTGCCTGCAGGACTGACCCAAAGTGATAAACTCCCACAAACCCTGTTCACCCCTTCGACTAAAGCGGAACTGGGTGAACATGACGAAAATATCTCCTTCGAAAAAGCCGCTGAACTATGTGGTCAGGAACTGGCTCAAAAAGTCAGTGACATCAGTATCAAAATTTATGAGCGTGCCCGTGAATTTGCAGCGACTAAAGGGATTATTATCGCTGATACCAAATTTGAATTCGGAATGTATAATGATGAGTTAATCTGGATTGATGAAGCTCTCACCCCAGATTCATCCCGCTTCTGGCCTGCGGACGAATACCAACCAGGCGGAGCACAGCCTAGCTTTGACAAACAGTTCCTGCGTGACTACCTGGAGACTCTTGATTGGGGTAAAACAGCTCCAGCTCCAGCTTTGCCAGAAGAGATTGTCCGCAAAACTGGTGAGAAGTACATGGAAGCATTAAAACGCCTTACCGCATAACCCAATATCCCATCAGTTATAAAACATAAACAGGCTGTCATAAGGGCAGCCTGTTTTGTATATTCCAGCGCCCACCACCCATCTCTTTTGACCATCATATCCAGGTCAAAGTGCACGACAGGTCACCAGATACAACAACGTTTGCCAACCTATCAATTTTGCCCTATAGTCTTAGTAATCATCTTTGCTGAAAAATATCTTATGTAAAAGATTATAGCACCCTGGAAACCACTAGATATGAAGACTTTTTATCTTGATTGCGGTTTTTCAGACCCTATTGAAAAGGCCAAGAAATTATGAAACCTAGTTTTAAATACTGGATATTTCTTGTTGCTATATATTTCGCGGTAACCAGTATTATTGCTGCAAGCCTTATTGGCGCGTGGGCCAGCTTAAATGAGTCCCAGCAAGAACTTCTCGCGACCATGATCAACAAGCTGCTCCCCTTCCCTTTGCTGGGTACGATAACCATTCTCTTTATCCTTGGCGCACTTGTTAACCTGCTCTTCAATGACTACATTATCCCGACCCTGAAACTAGCAGAAAGTGCTCGCATTATTACTTCGGTTAACCCGGACCATCGAATTGAGTTAAAAAATGCTTCTAAAGAAATCGAATATCTTGCCCAAATAATCAATCAGTCCGCAGATGCCTTTGCTGATTTGCAACGTGATGTCGCGGGAAAAATTGCTGTTGCCCATTCTACCTTAAACGAGGAGCGCACTCGTCTTGCGGCTTTGATGTCTGAACTTCCCCATGGAGTTATTGTCAGTAATAGTGATGGTCAAATTTTACTCTACAACCAACAAGCACAACAGATTCTGACTGAAAATAGTAGCAAGACCCAGCCCGAACAGGGGATTTTAGGACTGGGCCGATCTATATTCAGCATACTTGAGCGCGATCCCATCGTTCATGGTCTGGAAATGCTCTATAAATGCCATGCTTCGGGAAGGACGAAACTTGTCAATAAGACAATGATGACTCTCGCTTCCGGTCTTTATTTACGCGTCAATATGGCTCCTTTTTTTACTGAACAGGAATCTCAGCGCTCTATTTCAGGGGTTGTCCTGACCCTGGAAGATTTGACGCCACAAATCGAAGCAGATAAGCGTAGAGATATGCTCATCCAGACCCTTGTTGAAGAACAACAGCTGCATCTGCGAACCATTCGAGGAGCAATCAGCACCATCCTGGAAAAACAAAGCCTGAACAGCGATGAACTAAATAGCTATCGCAAACAAATCTATGACAGTTCTCTTATCCTTGAAGAAAAAGCGAAACAAGCGCAAACCAGCTATGCGTTACATCAGCATGAACTCAATCGGAGTGAACATGTGCTGGCCAATAACCTGCTTGAAATTATCCAGCAAACCATCACCGACAGGACGCAGATAAAAGTAACAACAGCAGCACCTAAGGGAATATGGCTGCAACTCGATAGCTATACCGTTGTCCAGGCGCTGACAAATCTTGCAGACAAGTTAAACCAAATAAGCAGGTTAGAAGAAATCATTATTACAGTAACAACTAATGACCAGGAGCAGATAGAGTTATCTCTTACCTGGCCGACAACTCAGGTAAGTCATGAAATAATCAATGAGTGGGAACACACTCCGCTATTAAATGATCCATCAGGACAGATTCTCAATTTCAGAGATTTGATTAAGCGTATTGACGGAGATGTTATCTTTCTTACAGAACAGGAAATGGTTAGTGGTCTTTCTATCTTCCTGCCTCCCCTTCCAGAAGATCGTCGCGCTACCCTGCAAACCGATATTGAACAGCGTCCTATCAGCTACGAGTTCAACCTATTCAACCGCGCAGGACTCAAAGAACAGAGTAACGTCGATCTCACTCAATTGACCTATGTTGTTTTTGATACCGAAACAACAGGATTAAACCCATCACAAGGAGATGAAATCATCCAACTCGGAGCGATCCGCATTGTCAATAATCAATTACTCTACCATGAGACAATTGATCAACTTGTTGATCCCCAACGTCGGGTACCGCCAGAGTCAGTGGCTATTCATGGCATTGATCCAAAACTACTAAAAGGCCAGCCAACGATAGATAAAGTCCTTCCTCATTTTCACCGTTTTGTCGACACCTCTGTTCTGGTCGCCCACAATGCCGCCTTTGATATGCGCTTTTTGGAACTACAGGAACGAAAAACCGGACTGATTTTCACCAGTCCGGTTCTTGATACCTTGCTACTGTCCTCTATTGTTCATCCGAACCAGGATTCCCATTCCCTCGAAGAACTGGCAGCACGTCTGAATGTCACTATTGTTGGTCGCCACACTGCTCTGGGCGATGCCATTGTCACTGGAGAAGTTTTATTAAAGCTAATACCCTTACTTAGAGCTCAGGGAATTCACACCCTGAATGATGCACTTGAAGCATCGTTACAAAGTCCCTTCGCAAAATTCACCTATTAATCTCGCGCCAATACAAAAGAGAAACCGATTATTTTTTATCTGCGAAAAAGGTTAACAAACGCTGCATTTTAACGGCGAGATCCGGTCTTAATAAACGCGTCTTCTCAAGCCAATCCAGTAAGCGCGGCACGGTTTTCCAACCACCGATAAAAACAACTATGGCAATCACAATCCCTAATTCAACAAGCCCCAAAGCCAGCCCCCTACTCTTCTAAAATAATGGTACCTGGCTCACCACTGCAAACCTCACCAACAACAAAAGCAGCGACACCACGTTCTTGTAAACGCGTCTTTAACAAAGAGGTCTTAGCGGGAGAAACCGCCAACAACAGCCCACCTGAAGTTTGCGGATCACTAAGAAGGTCGAGCGTAATCGGATCACATTGGTCTTGACCGCGTACAGCAGAAAAATAAAAGTTCCGGTTACGATGAGCACCAACAGGCACCAACCCCATCTCTGCCATATCTTTGGCATGGGGATACAAAGGTAAATTCGCCGTAAAAATTTTCATTGCTACCTGACTGGCGCTAGCCATTTCTGAAGCGTGGCCGACAAGACCAAAACCGGTAATGTCAGTACATCCGGAGACACCAACCTCTACCATCACCTCAGCGGCATCACGATTTAAACTGACCATCCCCTCAATCGCAACAACAATGTCTTTTTCGCTAAGAACTTCACCTTTTAAAGCCGTAGCCAACAAACCTGTTCCTAATGGTTTAGTAAGAATTAAATGATCGCCGGGCTGACAACCACACGCAGTAATCATCTTCGCAGGATCAACCAGACCAGTAACACTTAAACCATACTTTGGCTCATCATCTTCAATCGAGTGCCCGCCACCTATCACAGCACCAGCGGCCTGAACCCGCTCTGCTCCGCCTTGAAGAATCTTTAACAGGTCGTCTGGTTCCAGACAGTTAATCGGAAAAGAGACCAGATTTAAGGCAATAATCGGCTTGGCACCAACGGCAAAAACATCGGATAAAGAATTAGCTGCAGCGATTTGACCATAGCGATACGGATCATCGACAACCGGGGTAAAGAAATCCACCGACTGAACCAGTGCCTGATTATCGCTAAGGCGATAAATGGCAGAGTCAGCAAATGGAATTTCCTGGGACAACAGGTTAGTATTATGTGTAACTGGCAGCTGGCTCAGCACCTGAGCCAGGGTCTCAGGACCTATTTTGGCCGCTCACCCGGAACTACGCGATAACGATGTCAGTCTTTTTTTCACTTTTAAAGCTTTCTTGGTTAATGATTGATTTAATCGTTCTCAAAGAATTATTGGCAGCATCCCCCCCTGGAAGGTCCACCTATTAACAGTTGAATTACTTTCTAAGGCAATTTGGGCAGTTGCCAGGCGACCCGTTGGTCACCGTTGCGCCGCGTGTATTTGCACCCATCGAAATACTCAAGCAAAGCCTGGGTCAGTTTTCGACCACTGCCGATGGTGTCGCGAAATTCCGCCAAAGTAAAAGCATCCTGCTTGTCCAATAACGCAATCAATTGAGCTTCAGCCTGCTGATAAAACTCGCGGGTCAAAGAACTTTCCTGATTCAATCGAACAATTGTTCCCCCTGAAGCAAGATAAGTCAGATATTCTTCCATCCGATCAGCTGAAATATCAAGCTGTAAAAAAACTTCTCGATTATTTTTTACCGCAAAACCTTGCGTCTGCATTGCAACAACAACGCGATAAAGATCATGTTGCTCTTCAGCAGTGGGATGCGGATACCACTCTGGTGTTGCCAGAAGATCGCCATGCGCAATAAGACACCCTGCGGCCAAAAGTTCCTGCAATAAGATATCAAAGCTTTTAGCCACCAGCTTTTCATGCAACATCGACTGTAGCGTGGCCCGTGGAATACCATGGAACAGATGATGGTTTTGTTGATAATGATTGACCAGATCCGGAATCCGCTGCTTCCAGCTTCGCACCAGGTCGGACGTCACCCATTGATCTCCAAGCAAGACAATTTCGCCACTTTGTGCTAATTGCTGTAAGCCCGCCAGAAGTTGATCGCGGCCTGTTCCTGTTTGTTTTTCAAGTTCTTTTATCCTGGCAACTTGCAGTTCTTCTAATTTTTGCAGCCAAAAACCTAAATCACCAGAAGAAAGATCCTGAAGACGTTTGATAATCTCTGGTCGAAAGCGTTTATGTTTTAATGGCTCACTATCAACCACAACGCCCCCACCGATAGTAACCATAGGCGAATAGGAACGAATAATAAAAAGATCTCCCCGATGAGCAAGCAAAGGCTGCTCAAGGACTAATTGAATATAAGCATCCTGACCAGGATCGAGGGTATCACGATCAAGCAAGACAACCCGACCCACAGTACGCGCCGTACCAAGATGAACATGAACCGGGTCACGAAATTTGAGAGCTCTAGGCGCGGTTTGTAGTAAATTAAGCTGAACGTCAAGGCGCCCTGAGGCCCGAAACAAACCACTGGTACCAACCACGGACCCTCGCGGAACCTGTTCGCGACTAACACCGGACAGATTAATGGCAACTCGCTGCCCGGCAAAGGCCTCAGACACAGGATTATCATGTACCTGCAACTCACGCACGCGAGCCATAATACCTGCCGGTAAAATCTCAAGAGAATCGCCGCCCCGGATAGTACCACTATTTAATGTCCCGGTGATGACCGTCCCAAACCCACTGACACTGAAACAACGATCAACCGGCAAGCGCACTGCTCCACTGACATCCCGTGAAGGAACACGATCCAACTGGGTACGAATAACGCTTAGCAAATTATCCAATCCAGTTTTTTCCAAGGCCGAAACACGACAACAAGGAGCATTGGCTAGAAACGTTCCGGCAACCTGTTCACGAATTTCTTCCTCAACAATGTCCAGCCAGTCCTCTTCAACAAGATCTGCTTTAGATATAACCAGAATACCGTTTTTGACCTGCAGCAACTCCATGATCTCCAGGTGTTCACGAGTTTGCGGCATAACCCCTTCATTAGCATCAACAAGAAGCAGAACCAGATCAATCCCGGCAATACCACTGAGCATCTGTGGAATAAATTTTTCATGACCAGGGACATCGACAACACCAGCAATCTGCCCATCACCAAGATCAAGACAGGCAAACCCAAGCTCGATTGAGATACCACGCTTCTGCTCTTCCAGTAAGCGATCGGTTTCTGCACCCGTTAAGGCGCGAATTAAGGCGGTTTTACCATGATCAACATGTCCTGCGGTACCGATAATATAATGTCCAGAATTGTGTCCCATTAACCTTCCTGTAATGCTGAAACAATAATCTGCGTTAAACGCTCATCTTCAGAGGGAAAAACAGCGCGTAAATTAACCAGAAGGTGATCGTTTTGGACCCGCGCAACCACAGCAGGCGTGTACTGACGTAACCGTTGACTCAAGGTTGCAACACTTACTTTTAACGGCTTAATCGTTACGGCCCAATCGGATAATTCTGTTAACGGCATTGCACCACCCCCAACGCGTGAAATATCCTCCGCAAGAGTCACTTCTGCAGAAACATGACAAGCGGCCAGTTTCTGGCATAAGACATCACAACGTTGCTTTTGCTCTATCGAATCAGCAGCAAACATTTTTAAGACAGGAATGTCTTCAAAGGCTTGTTGCGGGGTCAAATAAAGCTGAAGAGTCGCTTCAAGAGCGGCAAGCGTTAATTTATCAATGCGTAACGCTCTGGCTAGAGGGTGTTTTTTCATCCTGTCGATCAAGTCAGTGCGGCCCACAATAATACCAGCCTGCGGTCCGCCAAGGAGCTTATCACCGCTAAAGGTGATCACATCAACTCCAGCCTTAACCACTTCAGGAACCGTTGGCTCACGCTCAAGCCCATAACGGCTTAAATCAAGCAATAGACCACTACCCAGATCTTCCATCAGAACCAGTTCATGCTTTTTAGCCACAGGCGCTAGTTCATAGCCGGGCACGCTTTTAGTAAATCCAACAATCCGGTAATTGCTGGTATGAACCTTGAGCAAGATAGCGGTATTTTCGCCAATAGCATGTTCGTAATCACGCAGATGAGTACGATTTGAGGTCCCCACTTCTCTCAGTTGAACGCCACCAGCAGCCATAACATCCGGAATACGGAAAGCCCCGCCAATTTCAACCAGTTCACCACGTGAGACAATAGCCTCACGCCCCTTGCCTAATGCCGTCAGAGCCAGTAATACCGCTCCAGAATTATTATTAACAACCAGTGCTGCCTCAGCGCCGGTAAGTTGGGTCAGTAACCGTTCAACATGACTGTAACGCTGCCCCCGCTCTCCACTATCAAGATCAAACTCGAGATTGGAATATCCCTCAGCAATAGTTTGAATGGCCTGCAACGCTTTGCGAGGTAAAGGCGCCCGGCCCAGATTCGTATGTAATAAGGTTCCAGTAGCGTTAATAACTTTACGCAATGAGGATCGCAAAAACAAACGACATCCCTGAGCGGCTTGTGCGGCAATCGACTTGGGAGTTAAATCATCAGATTCGACGCAATTGCCCTGCAAAATGCGCTGGCGTAATAGAGCGACAGCACTCTGAACGTGTTCAGATAAAATTTCACCCGGCAGGCTACCAGCCAAATCTTGCAAAACAGGCTCACGTAAAATTCGATCAACAGCAGGTAGCTTTCTCAGCAGCATCTGTTTTTCGGTCATACTAATCTGCCTCATCGACTGTTGTGGTTTAAGGAGAAGCGGTCAGACATCCAGTTTTTCGCGAGGAAGTTTACCATGCCATCAACTAAATGGCTATGCATTCAACAACCTATATAGATAAAACAACCTGAAGCACAATCATGAGCCAAAACAGTAAATAGAAAGAAGGGAAAACTAAGAGGCTTAAAGATGGAAGAATCAACAAGGTTGACACTTTAATACAACCTGTTGAAAATAATTCTAATTTTTCCTATTGACACCCCCTCTTTAGGTTTGCTATAAATCGCCCACCTTGAAAGGGGCTGTAGCTCAGTTGGGAGAGCGCTTGAATGGCATTCAAGAGGTCCGCGGTTCGATCCCGCGTAGCTCCACCATTTAAAATTAAGCACTTAGCGATTTATCGTTAAGTGCTTTTTTGTTTTCTCGTCCCTAGGATGCAGGAAAGGGTGCAGGTTTGGGTCTACACCAAACAAAGGGGCAAGACATTATATCCCGCCACAAATCTGATCAAATTTTTCAAAAGTCCTTCACATGCCAAACAGTTAAACATGAAAAGCAAACACTACCAACATACCTTAACCACATGTCAACATTCTCGACAAAATAGACACAAGAAGAACAACAACCCCATAACTAAATGATTTAATTAAACAATTAAACCTGGCACGTATTCTGCTAAAAGCCGTTTACAATTTTTACAGCTTTCGCAACATCTATTTTTTAGCAGGTCAGGAGATCACAATGAAAGTACTTGTTACAGCATTATCAGTTCTTACCATTCTTTTAGTTTCTACTAGTGTCTTTGCTACACCAATAAATCTTAATACCTGGACTCAAGAAGGGTCTTTAAATGCTGGTAATTGGACCGTTGCTCAAGACGGCTCATCTGTTTACCAATCTATTAACGGTGCGCCAACATATTTTGTAAGCGACACAAACTACATCGATACTCAGTTTGAAGGATCTTTTGAAGTCCAAACAAGAAGTGATGACGATTTTATTGGCTTTGTCTTCGGTTTTAATGGATTAGATGATTTCCTGCTTTTTGATTGGAAACAGGGAAATCAATCGACTGCACAGGCTGGCTTTACATTATCAAAAGTAACCAGCTCTTCTGATACTGATTTCTGGTCTCATACCGGTACAGGGATTACTGTTTTAGCATCCGATTATGGCACAGGCTGGAATGATAATACCGTATACAACTTCACCCTGGATTACACAACAACAAGTATCACAATCTATATTGATGATATCGAGATTTTCAATATCACAGGTTCTTTTTCAGATGGTGCTTTTGGTTTTTACAACTACTCTCAATCGTCTGTTCAGTATGTTGGTTTTGAAGAAGAAGTCAGCCCATCAGTTGATCCAGCTCCAGTTCCAGAACCATCTACCATGCTGCTGCTTGGCAGCGGCTTAATTGGCCTAGGTCTGTACGGTCGTAAGCAAAGAAAAGCTTAAGACTGTAAAATTTATCGACACACCCTAAGCGGAGCTTTCTGGCTCCGCTTTTTATTTTCTACAACAAACCTTACTTTTCAGGTGGAAAGTACCCCTTCTTGTAAAAACAGAGCTCACGTTCCAAAATGACAATTTTTTTAAACAAATCCAGGACAAGGCTGCTGTAATCAATCCTGATTGACGCAAACTTCTCGATCATGGCTGCTGGAGATGTCGCATCACCTTCATTTAAGCTAAAATGGGTCGCTTCAATGATCTTTATTCTTTCATTAACCTCCAAGGTCGTCGCCTCTAGAGTCCTTTCAATCTCTTCTGCTATCTCACGGGTAATGGGATCGGCATCGCCATAATGTTTTTTTCTGTAATTATCCAAATCAACAATATCCGACATGTGAACCCCCTTTCCTCTTTAAAAGTTAACATAAATTTTCAAGATATTTAGACTTCTCCATGATTTCCTCATATTTTCAAGGGAAAAGGCCAACAATCTGTTGCCCTTCATATCTCACTGTATTAAGATTTACTAAGCAGATATTTTCCAGAGAACAACTCCCTACAACTACCACAAAGCAGCTACCATTTAATTATTTCAAAAATGAATATTTAGTTCGTGGTCAGTGAGACACTTAGCATTTAAATCACTAAAGTCGTAAAAGGCGAGTGGATTATGCAAGGAGAATCAAAAACGCTAAAACCTGTTCTATTCGCAACAGCGACCCTGGCTGTGTTGCTGATATTTATTTTAGGTATCAGTTACTACAACCACGCTAAAACCCACCGTAATAGCTTACAGCTTATTCAATCAGCATTTACCGCTCAGAGTAACCGTCTTGATACCTATATAAAACGGCTCCACCTGAACCTGAATAAGGTTGCAAATAATCTCATTATCAAAGCGCTTTTACACCAACGCGATCTGCCCCAATATAAAAACAATTTAAATCATTTAAGAGACACCAATATTCACCCGTTACTAGATAGTGTTGCCAGCGATATTCTATCTGTATACGATCCGCATGCCCCCGGTGAAAGCATTTATGCAAGTATTACATTATTCAACACTACAGATACACCTATTGTTCATTGGCCCAATAGCCTTGCGAAGCTTCACCAAGAAACTATTGAGAAAGCGAAGAGGAGCCATAGCCACAGTAGTGTTTATAAGCAGACACTTTACTTATATTCACCGGTAAAAGACAGTTTTGACAGTCCAGGGTATTTGCTTGGAGTTATCCCTCTTAGTTCATTGACTAAACTCCTTCAGCCAACATTACCAGCCGAAAAAGAGCAACAAATACGCCCCCACCACCTGTTAATCATAAATCAACATGCTAAAATCGATCACGAATTACCTTATAACGATATAACCCGCAAAGAGACCTTTCTTTTGGCAGAACATCTGAACTGGGATAACAAGACCGCCTATCAATACCCTGAAAAAGCGGCCCTGTTTAAGCAGCACCTGACAACGTATCCTTTGGCTATTTTAAATATTGAAGAGGCTGACAAATTACTTACCATTCAGGCCCCAGGGATCCATATAATCGCTCTGGCTATTTTATCAATAATCATAATCGTCGTGGTTGTAAGCTTGCTTCAATCCGCATTACGCAACCAGGCTCTCCAAGAGAACTTATTGAATCAACGTCACAGCGAAGAGAAATTACGGGAAAAAAGCAAAGAGATAAATTTTATCATTCACGCTGCGAAACTAGGCACCTGGGTCTGGAATGCAGCAAGCGGCAAAATAAAAGTCAACGAAGAGTGGGCCAGTATGCTTGGCTATGCAAAAGATGAGATCAGCTTAAATGTTGAGTCCTGGTCACAAAGGGTTCACCCGGAGGATTGGGACAATGTTGAAAACTTGTTAAAACAACATCTTAACGGCAAAACAGAAAGCTATTCAGCTGATTATCGCATGCAACATAAAGATGGTCATTATATTTGGATTCATGATGCCGGCCAGGTCATGACCAGGAGCCAGGACGGAAGTCCACAAGAAGTTCTTGGTATTCATATGGAGACAACAGTCCTTCATAACGCCTTAAAAGAAGCCGAGAAAGCTCGCCAGGAAGCCGATTCGGTCATTACGAATTTCCTCGACAGTTTACTCGTGGTCGACACCCAGCTTAAGATTGTTCGCATCAGTAAAGAAACAAGCCATTTACTCGGTCTAGCTGAGGACGAAATTCTCGGCCAACCAGTGACAATACTGTTTCAGGAACAGGCCGACAGAATTACCGAACTCTTCCGCTTTTACGAACTGCCTCAGCACCAGGGCCAAGACTCAATCCGCAATATTGAATTAATTTTAAACGTCGTTGGCGCCCCACCACTCCCGGCATGGATAAATCTATCAGTGTTACGTGATGACAATAATGAAATCATTGGTGTTGTTGCTGCAGCTAAGGATATCTCAGCACTCAAAAATGCTCTTAAGGAAGCACAAAATCATCGCCGTTTTGTCGAAAACATTTTGCATATTATCCCCGGAGGATTACTGGTTGTTGACAGCGATATCAATATCCTTAGAAAGAATAAAACCTACGATCAGCAGCTAAAGACATGGAGTCAGCAATATAACTTATCAGAATCGGAACTACATACCCTGATTCTGGCTAATATTAAACAAAAAATACAGCAAAAGACTCCGGTAGAATTTGCCATCGTAACGCCTAATGGAGACCTCCAAGTGGCCCTGCATGCGTCAGAGACAAAACTAAAAGATACCCTTGGCCGCGTTCTATTTATCTACGATGTCACTGAACGCCATCAAGCCGAAGCTCAACGTAAATTAATATCCACAGTCTTTGAACAAACATCAGAAGGCGTCTTGGTAACGACGACAGACGGAATTATTCAATATGCCAACCAGGCAATAACCAGCATGTCAGGCTACAGCGCAGATGAACTTATTGGCAAAGACACTTCCATTTTCAAAAATGATCTGCACCAATCAAAGCACTATCAAGATATTTGGCTAACCCTGGAAAAACAGCAGGTATGGAAAGGGTCCTTAACTAATCGTGCTAAAGATGGCAATTATTTTGAAATTGAAGCAACCATTTCCCCCGTTCGTAACGAAAATCAGGAAGTCAGTCATTATGTTGCACTATGGCGTGATATGACCAAGGAAAGAACGCTTCAGCAACAACTTCTGCAAGCTCAAAAACTTGAGTCCATCGGACAGCTCGCGGCAGGAATCGCACACGAAATAAATACACCGATTCAATACATACAGAATAATCTGGCATTCCTGCGCAATACCTACAACAGCCTTGTTCCCTTATTCAAAGAGTTATTAAAAGGCTTTCAACACCCGGAAACAGCTATTGAAACACGCTATAAAGCCCTCGAAAACATGGCTAAAACAATCGATTTTGAATTTATCCAGGAAGAAGTCCCTGAAGGCTTAGAGGATTCACTCTCCGGCATCGAGCATGTCACCCGAATCGTTGCAGCGATGAAAGAATTCAGCCACCCAGGAGGAGAGATTAAGGCCCCTGCAGACCTAAACAAGCTCATCAATAATGCTCTCATCGTGACACGTAACGAATGGAAATATTGCGCTACGGTCGATCTCATCCTGGAAGAAGATTTACCAATCCTGATGTGTCACGCTAGCGCCTGGAGTCAAATTCTTCTTAACCTGATTGTTAATGGTGCAGATGCCATCAGAGAAAAAGTAACCAATAATGAAATGGGAAAATTGACGATCACAACCAGGGACATTGATAAGCAAATGATTGAATTAACGGTTACTGATACCGGTTGTGGCATTATAGACGCCCATAAAAACAAAATATTTGACCCATTTTTTACCACAAAAGAGGTTGGTAAGGGAAGTGGCCAGGGGCTGGCCATTGTTTACGATATTGTGGTGAATAAACATGGAGGAACGGTACAGTGTGAAAGTGTCGTCAATGACCACACGACCTTTATTATTCGGGTACCAATTGATGAGGAGTTATAAGCAGCCATGAAACATATAATTTTTGTAGATGATGACGCAAACCTTCTCAGAGGACTAAAGCGCGGATTATACCCGTTACGAAATGATTGGCAGATGACCTTCTGCAATACACCACAGGAAGTACTCGAGCATATCGAAAACAATCCAGTCGATGTTGTTGTCTCAGACTTTCGTATGCCTGGAATGAGCGGACATCAACTATTATCGCAAATACAGAAAGAACATCCGGCAATTATCAGAATTCTACTGACAGGTCAACCAGACAAAGACACCTACGCCGAATCAATTAACATCTGTCACTATTTTTTATGGAAACCCCTTAAAATTGAAACACTAAAACCCTTACTCGACCGATTATATCAACTAACGACGATCATGACTAATGAGAATCTGGTCAAGACCATTCATGGCATGACGACCTTACCGACCCTGCCCGATAATTTTGCGCGCCTTACCTCCATGCTCGACCAGCCAGAAAGTGACTTTAAGCAACTTGCCGAAATCATAAAAAATGATGTCAGCCTGACCATGCAGATCCTGAAAATGGTCAATTCAGCGTTTATCGGCCTGATACGCCAGATCAATACGCTGGAAGAAGCACTCCAGTACCTTGGAATCAATACTCTGCGAGGACTGGTGCTGGCACATACTATTTATGCCCTGCCACAAGATATTTCAGCATCAATGCAGGTAGATATTGACAAGATTTGGGAACATAGCATTTTGACTGCACGATTAGCAGAAGGGTTGGTAAGAGACACAGATGATCCAACCCTTAAGGCTTATGCAGCTATTGCGGGAATTTTGCATGACATCGGCCGCTTTATCCTAATGACAAATTTCCCCGATAAATATAATGAAATACATGATATCATGGCTGCTGAAAACATAAATTACCAGGAAGCTGAAGAGCAAGTCATGGGAGTAAATCATGGAGAAATTGGTGCTTACTTAGCATCACTATGGGGCTTACCCCCCCAATTGATTGATGCTATTTATTTTCACTTGGCTCCAGACACATTAAAGTTTAATAATAGGCATAACATTACAACCGCAGTCTGGCATGCCAATAGAATCAGTTTAGGCAACCTGAGTCAATCAGAAGATGAATACCAGACATTAAATTCTCACCGCGACCTCAGAGCAACACTCGAAATTTGCTGTGAGAAAACCCAAGACGATTTATGAGCCACATGTCTTTTCCTGCAGGAGAATTCTATGTCCGCTAAAGCAATCCTGTTTGTTGACGATGATCCCCTTGCCTTAGATGGATTGAGACGGATGCTTCATCCGTTATCCAAAACATGGGCCTTTTGTTACGCCCAGAACGCAGAGCAAGCCCTTGAAATTATTGAAACGGGTAACGTCGAAATTGTTATTTCCGACGTTTATATGCCAGGCACCAGCGGCGTTCAGCTACTTGCAATAATTAAGCAAAAACACCCGAAATTAAAACGTATTCTGATGACAGGAAAAGCTGACTTTGCCGCCTACAAAGACAAGAATGATATCTGTCAGTATTTTTTGTGGAAACCGGTGCGACTGTCAGCAATGAAAATAGTCCTGCAGCTTTTATCAAACCAGGAAGTTGCTATTAAGAGTGTGCCCCAAGCCCCCGACAAAACAGATTCCGACGATGATAAAATCAGTTTTATCTGACCAGCTTTTGATCTATTAACAATCGACAATCCAAGACAAGGTTTAGCCTAAAACCTGACGAAATAAAGGATTTAACAGAAAAGAGACCGCTATGGGAGATGTCGACCTGAGATTATTGGAACGACAGTGGCAAGCAGGGCGCCAGCAATCAGGCTTTATTCTAGGGATCACTTATTTAAAAGGTCGTAAAGGTATCAATGTCGATAAGGATAAAGGCCTCGCTTATCTCAGGGCATCAGCCCGCCAGGGCTACTTACGTTCGGCGATCTATTTATCGTTCTATTTTGCTGGCATATGGGGACCAGAATCGACTCGACGTTGTGCCGCAGCACGCTATTGGGATCTGCGCTTTCGACTCATCCTTAAACATCGTGGTAACCAGGGAGACTGGTGGGCCAGAGACCAATATCTAGGCCACATAGACCAACTGAAAAAAGGCAGCCACCCCTGGCTGTATGCTGACCTTGACGACAATGAGCAAACGATCCCGGCGTATGTAAAAGCGGCCAGAAAACAGTTGCAATTTCGTGAGCAATGGAAGCTTTCGGAACAACAACATGAGCGCTGGGACCCGCGACCACACCAGTAAAAAAACGGGGCAGTCTCCTGCCCCGACTCAGCCCTCAAAGAGTGAGGACAAAATTCCCGACATTAATTAATGAGCAAGCATTTTACTCATAGCACTTTCAGCGGCCTTAATTAATGGATATCCGGCAGGTGAAGCAGACATCAGTGGGTGAGAACCAACCTGTGCCGTCAATAATGAATTAACCGTCATACGGGCCTGAATAATTAAGCCAATGGTGTTTATCAGTTCACCGGTGGACAAACCACCGTAAACTTCTCCGCCTAGAATGACGCCAGACTCTTTACCAACAATCAATTTAACAAACTGAGCATGGGTATCGGCTAAGGTTCCAGGGTGACGATCGATTCCCTCAAAAGCCCCAACGACATAGTTAAAGTTTTCCCGCTCAGCCACTTTTTCAGTTAAGCCGGCAACGCCAGCCCCGGTCCCATCAACAGCAGTTGAGAATATCGATATCGTACCGTTAAAGGTTTTTATTGCCGACAGGTTAAACAAGTTCATGCCAGCGATCCGTCCTTCGGCACAAGCAGTCGATGCAAGCATTGTTGGAACAGCTTTACGGGTGATAAAATCACGCTTTTCAGCACAATCCCCAACGGCATAAATACTTGGATCTTCAGTACGCATATACTCATCAACCCGAATAAACCCAAGGGAACTCATAGGCAAGCCAGCTTTTTCAGCCAACTCAACATTAGGGCGATAGCCCATAGCCAAAATGACAGCATCCGCAGCTAAAGTCTGCCCGTTGTTCAGCTCGACACCACTGACAACCTGATCACCAAGGATTTTTTCTACCCCAACACCGGTAAGGATATCGACACCGCGCTCTTTAACCAGTGATTCAATCCGGGTAGCAACATCTTCATCAAAAGCCATCCCTAAGATATGAGGCAACTGCTCGACCAATTGAACACTTTTACCGGCTTTGACCAGTTCGTCTGAAATTTCAACACCAATAAAGCCAGCACCAATAACAACAACACGCTGACAACCAGCCAACTTTTCCATCATGGTATCGAGGTAGCATTTATCTTTGGGGACAGAAAAAACCTTATCCAGATCCTGGCCAGACAACCAAGCAGGTTTATGAGGCAAAGAACCCGTACCTAAAACCAATTTCTCATAGCTGATTTCACTGTCATCAGCCAGAAAAACCCGACGATTTTCCCGATCAATGCTGACAACTTCATTATGTACCAGGTTAACGCCTGCAGCTTCGAACATTTTACTGACTGGCATCACATCTTTGTCACTTGAACCAAGAGTACCGAAAATATAAGGGATACCACAGGGAACAAGAGTCTGTGGCATACGAGTAACAACGGTCACGTCTTTATCAGGATAAACACGCTTGGCAGTAGTGGCCGAAACGAGACCGGCAGCGCTGCTGCCAATAACCAGGACATCAGTTTTCATCTGACTATTTCTCCTATAAGGATTAAGATTTGTGGTCAGCCATAATTCCCTGTGGCTGACCATGAATAAGAACCAGCATGGCTCAAATGTTAATCGTTTTCTGGATTCTCCATTAAGGGGGCAATTAAATCGCGCATAAGTTGTGCAGTTTGTGATTCAGCAAACTGTTGCAGGTATGGGGTACCTGAATCTCCAGCGAAAGCAATTTGAGGATCCATTGGGATCGATCCCAACAATGGGACATTCATATCTGCTGCAATTTTAGCCCCGCCTCCGGCAGGAAGAATGTGGCTGATATCGCCACATTTAGGACACACATAACCACTCATATTTTCTACGATTCCAAGCACCGGAACCTGTAGCTGACGGCAGAATGAAATTGATTTACGCACATCGACAGCGGCAACCTTCTGCGGAGTTGTAACGATAACAGCCCCATCCATAGCCCCGATAAGCTGACACACAGAGAGAGGTTCATCACCGGTACCCGGAGGAGAATCAATAATCAGGTAATCGAGCTCACCCCAGGCGACATCTTGCAGAAACTGCTTAATAACAGCCATTTTCCGTGGTCCCCGCCAAATAACGGCGTCATCAGGACTATGCAGCAAAAATCCAAGAGACATAACCTTTAAACCGCCCACTTCAGCAGGTAACAGGCCATCGGAATCAGCTTCCAGAGGATACCCTTCACAACCAAGCATGGTCGGAATACTTGGCCCATGGATATCGGTATCCAGCAAACCAACCCTATGTCCCGCCAACGCAAGAGCTGTCGCCAGGTTGACTGCAACAGTGCTTTTGCCAACGCCACCCTTACCTGAGAAGACAGCAATTTTATTTTTTATCTTCGCCAATGTCTGCGTTAAACCATCGTCTTCTGCTTTAGGTTGCGGCTCTGGGGGTGCATTTTTAATATAGTTCTCACACGCTTTACGCAGTGTATCATTGGCAAGAAAAGCACAATGCTCCAGCTCTTCAGGCAATCCGGCTAAAGCCGTTAAAATATCCTGTGGTTTCGTCGCAATGACCTGTTCGATGGATACTCCTTTAGCAAGAACCGTCGCCATACTGCCGCAAGCTAATGAAGAGTCACAGCCGTCGGTCACAAAACTGGCATCTGTGACCTTATTATCTTGCACATTAACCCAGAACTCCATGGTATCACCACACGGCCCGGTCAAACGATAATGGCCGTTGTAAACCGCTAAAGGGCCAATATTACGTGGCCTGGTGGCATGATCCCTGGCCACCACAGAAAATACGTCATACTCAGTAGTTTCGTTAGATTCCATAACATCACCTCCGGCATCCTCTGGCAGGAGCACCCATAGCTCTCCGTCAATCAGTCAGCCATAAAAGATTTGTAATACATGAATATCCATATTACTGAGCAAAAGGTGAGCCAAATCAGAGCGATGACAAAGAATGACTGTAAGACATGAGAATAGTGTTATTTTTTGAGTGATTGGTAAAAAGAGGAAAAGAGAATAGAGTAGCAATAAAGCTACCCTAATAAGATATCCAGAGTAGCATGGTCGCTACTCTACGGAGAGTTCAAACAGAAAATACAAATACTTCATAGATTAAAAAGGAACTAGTTTGATCGATGTCGACCATCCTTCCCCGGCAACTCAATCCCCAGTTTTTTTATTTTACGGAACAGAGTCGTTTTATGAATTCCAAGTTCTTTTGCTGTTGCCAAGCGATTAAAACCATTACGTTTCAAAGCCGCTTTAATCGCCTGAATATCAAGAGTTTCATGAGCCACACTCATATTGCCATTATGACTGTTATCTGAGGTGTACATAGTTAATTCTGCCGGCAGATGAGCAATATCGATCATCTCTTCTCCACACAGGATAAATGCTCTTTCAACAACATTTTCCAGCTCACGAATATTACCGGGCCAGGTGTGAGCCATTAAAAGCGCTAGAGCTTCGGGGGAGATACCCTGTACCTGTTTGCCCTGGGCCTTATTAAAACGAGTCATAAACTGCTCCACCAACAGCGGGATATCTTCTTTACGTTGCCGCAACGGTGGCAATTCAACCTGCATGACATTAATGCGATAATAAAGGTCCTCGCGGAACATCTTCTTGCCAATTAAAGCCATCAGATCCCGATTTGTAGCAACAACGACCCGGGCATCAGTCGTTTCTGGCCTGGTTGAACCTAATGGTTCATAAGTCCGCTCTTGCAAAACCCTCAATAAACGAACCTGCAACGCGGAACTAATTTCACCTATTTCGTCAAGAAAAATTGTCCCGCCGCGAGCCATTGCAAAACGACCGGGCTTATCTTTAAAAGCACCTGTAAAAGCCCCGGCTTTATAGCCAAACAATTCGGATTCGAGCAAAGTATCGGGCAAGGCGGCACAGTTCAGAGCAACAAAGGGCCCCTTACGCAAACTCATGGAATGTATGGCCCGCGCCACCAATTCTTTTCCGGTTCCGGTTTCACCCAGAATCATCACCGTGCTAGGACTCGCCGCAATGGCAGGTAAAACATCAAAAACACGGTGCATTTGTGGGCTGCGACTGGTCAGTTCTCCCAACCGATGGCGTCCTGCTAATTCCTGCCGTAAAGCTTCAACTTCAGTTAAATCCCGAAAGGTCTCTGCCCCGCCAATGACCCGACCATTACGATCTTTCAATACCGCCGTGGAAACACTGATTGAAACCGGTTTTCCCTTAGAATTAATAATGTAACCGGCTTTGCCGATCTGTGGCTTGCCATTTTCTAGAGTTTGGCGTAACGGGCATTCGTTATCGCACATATTGGAACGAAAGACTTCAGAACAGCGCTTACCAATCGCCTCTTCTCTGGGAACGCCGGTTATACCTTCAGCAGCACGATTAAAAGATGTAATCCGCCATTGATTATCGACAGTAAAAACACCATCTGAAATACTTTCCAAAATCGTTTCTGTCGTAGATTCAGATGAAGATGATTTTCCCATCGCGTCACCATATCCCTTCGGCCTTCAATGTCTCCAATATGCATTAAAATAAAAATAAACAGTACATTTAATACATAAACGTTCTCTCACTATAGCAATACAAAGATAGATCTGACAACGGTCGGAATTGCTATTAACGAGGAAAGATTCTTGACTCTACAGACAAGCCATATTATCTTGCAAGCCCCTGAACTCACGTAGTATTTCGCAAAACAAAACCATTGTTTTGCGAAACCAAACTACACTCTATCAGGCATGACTCATCAGATGAGAACTGTAATGTTTTTTTGTAACGTAAAGCAATGGCTGCTTGCGTGTTTCATTTATTTAAATTCAGGAGATCATGATTATGAAAAGATTGCTCAGTTGTCTTGCTATTCTGCTTTTCGTCGCCTCAATTCCAACCACATCCATGGCGGCTAAAATCAAATTTGGTCATATTGCACCAACATTCCATGGCATGTCCAAAGGGATTGATGCTTTCGCTGATTACGTCCGCGAAAAAACCAATGGCAAAATAGACATCGCAACCTTCCCACAAGGCCAACTTGGCAACGAACGCTCTATGGCGTCTCAGGTTCAGTCTGGCAGTATGCAGATTGCAGCCATTACAACTGCAGTCCTGCAGAACTTTGTTCCTCAAGTGGCCATCACTGATATGCCTTTTATTTTTCCGAATCGTCAAACCGCCTATGCTGTTCTTGATGATGATGCCGTTAAAGAAAAAATCTATTCCTATCTGCCTAAAAAAGGGTTCGTTGGTATCGGTTGGGTCGAAAATGAAATCCGTGATTTCTCCAACACCAAGCGCCCGGTTCGCCACCCTGAAGACATTAAAGGTTTGAAAGTGCGCGTTATGCAATCACCAGCATATCTCGATACGTTTAATCAGCTCGGTGCTTCTACCGTCGGGATTCCTTTTACCGAGGTTTATACCGCACTTCAGACTGGGACCATTGATGCTCAGGAAAACCCACTCATGACCACGGTTCTGATGAAATTTCCTGAGGTCACCAAATATGTCACAAATACTCAACATATTCTCACCGAATGTATTATTGTCGTAAATCCTAATTTCTGGAATCGTCTTAGCCCTGAGTATCAGCAGATCTTCCGTGAAGCGGCCAACATTGCCACCAAAGTCAATCGTGAACGCAATGTTGAAATCAAAAAGAACCTTCCTCAACTCGGTATTTCTATTGAAGAGTACTGCAAACAAAAAGGTGTCGAAATCGTTAACCTGACCGATGCAGAGCGTGAAGAGTTCCGCCTCGCAATGATCCCTGTATGGGATAAGTACCGCGGTATCATTGGCGACGATTTATTTGATTTTATGCTTGCCAAAATAGAAGAGCATAAGCAATAAATAGCGGTCACTTTTTGACTATCTAAAGCTAGCCCTGAAATTAATTTGGGGTAACAACAATTTGATTCAATATACATTGAGGGAGGGGCATAACCCCTCCCTTTGGCATGTCTGGCTGGAGCAGCAATGAAGCGCATTTTTAGTATCCTCTGTAAAATTGAGGAAATGACCCTGAGTCTGACCTTTCTTGGTCTGGCCCTGGTTGCAGTGGTACAGGTTTTTTGTCGTTACGTTCTTGATATCAGTTTTACCTGGTTTGAAGAAGCTGGCCGCTATGTTGGTATTTTTGCAACATTTCTAGGTGCTAGTCTGGGTGTCAAATATGGCAGTCACTTCGCCATGGACCTGCTCGTAAGTAGCGCCACGCCACTGGTGCGGCGAGTCCTGCAACTGTTCATAGGCCTTCTCTGTGGTACCGCTATGCTGATCCTGACACGCTATGGTTACATGCTGGTGGTCAACAATTACAACTTTGGTAACACCTCAGCTGCGATGCAAATGCCAATGTATATCGCCTACCTGCCGATCCCGTTCTTTTGCCTGATTATGGCGGTGCGTTTTTACCGTTTAGCGATTATGGCTATTTTTGGCAAACTCGCTAGCCAGGGAGGGCAGCCCTCATGATGACGACTATTGTCTGCGCCTTCGCTGGCCTGATGCTAGCTGGTGTGCCTCTGGCATTCATGCTTGTTATCGTTACTATGGTCGCCCTGCACTTTTTTTCCTGGACACCATTACAAGCGGTTGTTGAGCAACTGTTTAATTCTCTTGATTCATTCGTATTGCTGGCTATTCCCTTTTTCGTTTTAGCCGGATCGATCATGACAAAAGGGGCCATAGCGAAACGCTTGATCTCCTTTATAAACTCCCTGGTCGGCTGGATTCCCGGTGGGCTCGGGATTTCCGGGGTTCTTGCGTGTATCTTTTTTGCAGCGATCTCCGGTTCCGGTCCTGCTACTGTAGTGGCCATTGGCTCGATTATGGTTCCGGCCCTGATTCAAGCCGGCTACCATAAACGCTTTGCAGTTGGTTTGATTACAACTTCTGGTTCACTTGGTATTGTTATTCCACCATCAATTCCAATGATCCTGTACTGTCTGGTCATGAATGTTTCCGTTGCAGAAATGTTTATGGCGGGCATTCTGCCCGGTTTACTCATTGGTGGTGTGCTGATTTTATATACTCTGGTCAGAGCCAAAAAACATGGCTGGAAAATCGATCAAAAACCATCCTGGGCAGAAGTGGTAAAAACCGGTAAAGAAGGCTTCTGGGCTATTCTTCTTCCTGTGGTCGTGCTGGGTGGAATCTACTCAGGCATATTTACTCCGACAGAAGCTGCAGCAATAAGCGTTGTTTATGCTCTCTTCGTCGAATTAGTTATTTACCGTGAATGTACCATTTGGGAAATCCCCGGCATTTGTAAAGAATCGTCAATTATGGCGTCTTGCCTGCTCTTCCTGTTATCTGGTGCCATGACCTTTAACTGGTTACTGACTGCTGAAGAAATTCCAGCTATGGTGGCCCGTTTTGTTATGGAACACATCCATAGCCCATGGATGTTTTTGCTCGCTATCAATTTGTTCCTCCTCGTTCTTGGCTGTTTCATGGATAGTGTCAGTGCCGTACTGATTCTCTCTCCACTATTTCTTGACACCCTGGTTGGTTACAACATTGACCTGGTTCATTTCGGTATCATCATGGTTCTTAACATTGAATTTGGTATGCTGACTCCACCGTTTGGTCTGAACCTGTTTGTCTCAATGGGAGTTACCGGTGAAAACATGCGTACTGTGGTCAGAGGGGTCCTTCCTTTTCTGTTACTACTGATCACCTGTTTACTGTTAGTCACCTATGTTCCGAGTCTGTCCTTATTGCTACCAAAACTGTTTTTAAGGTAAACCCGTTATGAAATTTGAGATTCCCTGTCATCGTGAAATGGTGACAATCACTTTCCCCGATACCCTTAAAGATCGTGTGCGGTGTATTTCTACCGGTAGCCATGAGACTCAAAGCATCAGTCCTGATGACATTGAGAACCAACTGTGCTCCCCCATTGGCACAGCACCACTGGCAGAATTGGCTAAAAACAAAAAATCGGCCTGCATCGTTATTTCCGATATCACCAGACCGGTGCCGAACAAGCTTCTGCTTCCACCGCTATTACAAACTATCGAAAATGCAGGTGTCCCACGTGATGCGATCACCATTCTTATTGCTACAGGTATGCATCGCCCCAACCTTGGTAATGAACTTATAGAACTGGTAGGCGCCGACATCGCGGATAATTACCGGATCATTAATCACGACTGTGAAGACCGTTCCTCTCTACGCGAAGTCATGTCAATTGACGGTCACCCGATTGAAGTTAACCAGCATTACCTGGATGCAGAGTTAAAGATTCTTACCGGACTGATTGAGCCTCATCCCTTTGCCGGTTTTTCTGGTGGAGGTAAGTCGATTCTGCCAGGAATCAGCAGTTTCAAAACAATGGAGTTCATGCATTCTTTTGCCCTGGTTGATCATCCTGATGTTGCCACTGCTAAAGTTGCAAACAATCCATTCCGCCGGCATGTTAACAGCATCTGTGAGCAAGCAGGTGTCGATTTTATTGTCAATGTCATTATCGATCATGCCAAACAACCGACCCATGTTTTTGCTGGTGATTTCAAAGCAGCTTTTACCGCCGGTTGTGACGTAGCCGAACAAAATGCCGTTGTTCATGTCGGAGAACCAGCAGACCTGGTGATTACCAGTGGTGGAGGGTATCCTCTGGATGCTACATTTTATCAATCGACCAAAGGACTTATTGCTGCAGGAGAAATCGTTCGCCGGGGAGGTACGATTGTTATCATTTCTGGTAGTAGTGAAGGATTAGGCAGTGACAGTTACTGTCAGATTATCAACAGCGCTAAAGGCTCTCCGGCCGAGTTTCGGCGTATTTACAGTGCCCCGGACAATTTCGTAGTTGACCAGTGGGGAGCGCAGGTCTATTTTCAGACCCTTGAAAGAGCGGGTCGTATTCTACTTTATTCACCCAATTTACGTCAGGAACAGGTTACTCCGTTTGGAATTACCCTGATTACTGATCTGGATAAAACTCTCAGTGAACTAAGTCACAACAGTCAAAATATATATGTCGTACCGGAAGGCCCCTACGTCGCATCGGTCCTTTAAGTTTGGAGTTTACATCTATGTCGTTTCCCTACCGTGTTTCGTTATTTCTGACCTGCTCCGCCGAAGCTCTTTATCCGGCGGTCGGACAGGCCTGTGTCAAAGTTCTTGAAGCTGCAGGCTTTACCGTTGAATTTCGTCAAGATCAGACATGTTGTGGCCAAAAATGGATTAATACCAACGAAGTAAAAGAAGCCAGAATGATGGCACGCCACTTCTTAAAAGTGTTCGAAAGTGCCGAAGTCATTATCGCTCCAAGCTCTTCCTGTGTGAACACAATCAGGAATAACTATCCTGACCTGTTTGTCGATGACCCTGAACTGCACAGTCGTTTTGTCGCCCTGGGGCAAAAAACTTATGAATTCTGTGAGTTTCTCGATAAAGCCGGAGTTCACGATTTACCCGAGCACCCGGCACCGGTAACGACAACTTATCATTCCACTTGCTCCACCCTGCGTGGTATCGGGTTACGTGGTGTTGCGGAAAAATATTTAACTCAGTTACTTGGCAACCACTTTGTAGAATTGCCCGATGCTGACACCTGTTGTGGTTTTGGCGGGACCTTTTCGGTTAAATTACCCGAAGTCTCGGGCCAGTTACTGCAGGACAAATTAAACAACATCGTCAGCACCGGCGCCAAAACAGTGACTGCTCTTGACCTCAGCTGCATGACTCACCTTGCCGGGGGGGCTAAAAAGCAGGGACATAATATTCGCTTTGCTCACATTTCAGAGTTAATTGCCGAGGCCCTGGAAGGAGCAAAATAATGAAAAGATCTGTTGTCCGTCATAATTTCCGCGCCAGCAGCGCCCAGGCAATTCCCAATAAACGTTTGCAAGCAGCAGTTCGCAAAACCGCCGGCCTGTTAGCACGCATGCGGGCGAACACCGTCAGCACCAAACCTGCCTTTGAAGACCTGCGGGCTTGGGGACGCTCACGTAAGTTACCAATTTCAGGAAATCTGGAACATTGGGCACAAAAATTCAGCGCTAAAGTAGAAGAAGTTGGCGGCACAGTACATCGTGCTAAAGATGCCGCTGAAGCAGGTCAGATCATCACTCAGATCGCCCGCAATCGCGGCATTCAGACTGCGGTTAAGTCGAAGTCCATGACCACAGAAGAAGTCGGTCTGAACCAGGTCCTGCAAGCAGCAGGTATTGAAGTTACCGAAACCGATCTCGGCGAATTTATCATCCAACTCGCCGGAGAGCATCCGTCCCATATTCTGGCCCCTGCCATTCACCGCAATCAGGAAGAAGTCAGGCAACTGTTTGCTGAAAAACTAGGAGCTCCTGACAATCTTGATGTCGAGGGGATGGTTCGCTTTGCCCGTAAAGTCCTCCGTCATCGCTTTCTTGATGCAGGTATGGGCATTACCGGTTGTAACTTTGCCGTTGCCGATACTGGTACCGTGGCCATTGTAACCAATGAAGGTAACGGACGCATGTGTACATCGTTACCACCAGTTCATGTCGCGCTGGTCGGCATGGAAAAGATTATTCCAAGCATTGACGATCTGCCCGATTTCTTATCATTACTGACCTGTTCTGCCACCGGTCAACGCTCTTCCAGCTACATTAGCATGACCACAGGACCACGCCGTCCTGATGAGACCGAAGGGCCAGAAGAACTGCATGTTGTGTTGCTCGATAACGGTCGTACCAGTATTGCGGCCAGCCCATGGCGCGAGATTCTCCACTGCCTGCATTGCGGCAGTTGCCTTAATCATTGTCCGGTTTACAATGCCGTTGGTGGCCATGCCTACGAGTCACCCTACTCTGGTCCAATGGGTACGGTGCTATCATCTCTCATCTGGGGAGACACCATCTATCCTGATCTTGCTAACGCATGTACCTTGTGTGGTCGCTGTGCCGAAGTCTGCGCAATCAAAATACCGTTGCCCGAATATCACCGTACCTTGCGTAACCGCAGCCAGAAACCGAACACAAGCTCTAATCTGGCCGCACGCCTGGCAACCAAACCATTTGTATACCGACGTGGTATTTACGGCCTACGTAAGGCGCTAAGGACACAACCGATTGCCAAACTGATGCCCAAAGTCAATAAAAGTGCAGCTGATTGGCAAAGTCATCGTGAATTGCCAGTCCCTAAAAACGATCAGGATTTTCGTACCTGGTGGCAAACCCATCAACCAGATCGTCATGGACCACAACTGAAGCGCTGTGAACAAACCTTACCAGCACCAGAACAACAGCCCCAACCAGAGCCTCAGAAGACAACAAGCAGAGAAGACTTGCTGGCCCTCTACCACCAGCGTGCCGCAGCCCTGGGAGTTGAAATCACAGAAATCAGCCGCACAGATCTGCCCCAGCTAATCAACAACCTCATTGCCGAAGAATCTGTATCATGCACGGCGTTGCCAAGCCACGGCTGGCCGCAGGAACTGCATGACCAAATTGCTAGCATCCTGGAACAAGCAGACTGCCACGTCGCAGCGACCGAAGATAACGTGCATGGCACCGGTTGGCATATGGATGATTTGATTACAGCACGTCTAGGGATCACTTACAGCCCTGCATATATAGCTGAAACAGGCTCAATGATCTTCCCAGCAGCCAGAGGTAAAGGAACTCTCGCATCCTTACTGCCAGAGATCCATGTCGGGATCACACAAGCCAACACATTGTTAGCTGATCTGAATGCTTATTTTGCCCAAAAGAACGATCCGATGCCATCACGCTTGACTCAAATCAGTGGGCCTAGCCGCACTGGAGACATTGAAGGCACTATGACCGTAGGCGTTCATGGCCCGCGGCGCGTGATACACTGGATCCTTAAAGACTAACCGTTTCTGCCCAAAAGGAATTTTTTCCATCTCCCTCTCCCCATTGTGGGAGAGGGCTGGGGTGAGGGGAAAATTGCATCTCATATCACCCCCATCCTGACCTTCCCCCATCAAGAGGGAAGGAATAAAACTGACAATGGTATGAACCATGGCCTCCTGGTATCTGTACAGCATCGCAGCACTGCTGCTTCTTGGCAGTCAACGTTTTCTTTACAAGGTTGCCGCCGAACGTGGCTGCAACTCCGTACTGACAACAACTGTCTTCATGGCTACGGTGACTTTATTCAGCACCATTGCCTTTTTCATTAACGCTTCAACAGTTAGAAATCCTACTCTGCTTGTTATATGGTCTCTGGTTAACAGTACGACCTTTTCTGCCGCCACGATCTTCAATATTGAAGCTTTAAAACGGCTACCGGCCAGTGTCACATTCCCTTTGACACGCCTAACTATGGTGCTGGTGATTCTTTTTTCCCTGAGTTATTTTGGTGATCAATTACATCTGTTGCAATGGATTGGAATGTTAGCTGCCTTTGGAGTTGTTGCTGTACTCCTCGGTGAATTACGTCACAATCATTTATCCACCAGCCAATTAAGAGGTCTATGGTTTATTGCTGCCAATATCGGGTGCGCCGCACTATCATCAATCTCGTGTAAATTTGCTGCCATGCAAACCGATAAAGCCGCGTTTATGGCCCTGACCTATTTTTTCGCGACCATCTTTTCCTTACTCATCAGCCTGCGCTGGAAAAAATCACCCGCCAAGGGCAATAATAAAGCAGCAATCACTCTTGGATTGATCATGGGATTGCTGAATTTTGTTGGTTTTTTTGCCCTGCTTAATGCAATGGAAACCGGCCCGTTATCAGCGGTTGTACTTATTACTGGAATGCAGTTTATAATTGCGATTTTGTTGTCTGTCCTTTTTTACCGCGAACAACTTTCAAGACCACGTGTCGTAGCAATTATTCTTGCGCTCCTCGCTGTGGTCTTTATGAAGCAATGACGGAAGAATAACCATGAACAAAGAACAACAAACCTGGGATCAACGCTGGCAGGATAAAGACTTCAGTGACGGCTGGCAGGTTGACAGTTGGTTAGCTGCACAGCAGCAATTTCTGGAACAAGGAACAGCGCTGGACGTTGCCTGCGGTCGCGGCCGCAATGCCCTTTACCTGGCCAAACAAGGATATCAGGTGACAGCTATCGACTATTCCCAAGTCGCGTTGCAGCAGCTGCAAGACCAGGCGACTAAACGCCAATTACAACTCAGCACAATACAAGTAGACCTGGAACTGGCACCGGACCTTCCCGCTGATCAATTTGACCTGGTCATCAATTTTTATTACCTGCACCGCCCTCTTCTTCCGGCATTACAGAATCTCGTTAAACCTGGCGGACTTATGATCATGCGTACCTTCAGCAACGCTGGTGATTTTGAGCCATGTCGCTTAAAACCCGAAATGGTGTTGGCGAAAGATGAGCTAAAGGCTATTTTCAATGGCTGGCAGATTTTAGCTTACGAAGAAGGCATCGAAGCATCAAAAAAAGGCGGCTCTTTAGTTGGCATCGTTGCTCGAAAACCAGAGACCCAAGGAGTCGAGTAATGGTCCGTCACCAGACTATCCCTTGCGAAAAATTTGATCCTCTAGCTATTTTTACCCACCTTTATCCAGAGGGACCAGGCTTTCTTGAAACCCTCAATCCGCTACCGAAAACAGGTCGTTATTCGGTTGTCCCGTTACGGGTTAAAGAGCGCTACGTTTTAAGTCAACAGCAACTCTACTGCCTGGAGCAAGATCAGCAAACCCTGCTCCCCGGAGATCCGTTTGACGCGCTGGAGAATATTTTAGCCAGCTATCATCAGGAATGTTCAGCAACACCATTTCCGGGCGGTTTTTTTGGCTACTTCAGTTACGACCTGGCCGCATCTATTGAACAGTTACCACAACAAGCACACCGTGACCTCCCAACTCCGGATCTGGACCTCTATTGGGTCGATGTCACCGCTGTCTACGACCACACCCGCAAGGAATTGACCATTGCCACCCTTGCAGATGATGTTGATCTGGGAATTATCATCGAGCAGATTGAGGCAATTCCCACAATTTTTGAGGATCTTCCGGTTACAGTGGAGGCAACACCACAACCGATTATCAGTAAAGAAACCTTTATGGCCATGGTTGAACAGGGTAAAGAATACATCGCTGCCGGAGATGTCTATCAGGTTAACTTGTCTTGTCGTTTTGATGGGCGCATCAGCGGGTCTTCAATTCAGCTTTATCGCCATTTACGCCAGCTGAATCCATCTCCCTTCGCTTGCTACCTGAACTTCCCAGGCCTTGAAATTATTTCAAGCTCACCAGAACGACTGGTCTGTCTAAGTAATGAAGGGTTAGCCGAAACCCGACCAATTGCGGGGACCAGACCACGGGGATTCAGCCCTCCGCAGGATCATCAATTAGGTAAAGAACTCCTCGGCGACCCGAAAGAACAAGCCGAACATATTATGCTGATCGACCTGGAACGCAATGATCTGGGAAAAGTCTGTCAGGGAGGCACTGTCGAGGTCGATGAGCTGATGGTCTTAGAGCGTTATTCTCATGTCACCCATATTGTCTCTAATGTACGTGGTCAACTGAACGAAGACTGTGGTCCTCTTGGTTTACTGCGCGCAACTTTTCCTGGTGGCACCATCACCGGAGTACCAAAAAAACGCTGCATGGAGATCATTGATGAACTAGAACCTGTCGGGCGTGGCAGCTATACTGGCAGTGCCGGATATATTAGTGTTACCGGGGTTATGGACCTGAATATTCTGATTCGCAGTTTCCAACGTTTTAATGATATTTTGACCTACCAGACCGGAGCCGGAATAGTCGCTGACTCAATTCCGGAAAATGAATGGTATGAATGTCTCGCCAAAGGTGAAGCCATGCGCACCGTTCTTGAACAGGTGAAAGGATAACCGAATGCTGATCAATATCAACGGACACTTCGTTGCCGATCATGAAGCCAATGTCGCCATGACCGATGGAGCCGTTCTGTTTGGTGACACTCTTTTTGAAACCATAAAAGCCTACGGGCAAACCATCCTGCTGCAAAAAGAACACCTTGACCGCTTAGAACAAGCTGCTCAAGCCCTTGATTTTCCATGTGATCGTTCGTCTATTGAAGCCGCTTTACAGCAGGTAGCAAGTAAACTGACCAATCCCTGTTCGCGTCTTCGCTTGACATTAAGTCGAGGAGACTTCAACGGCCTTAGCTGGCCAATGGAAAACAGGGCTTGGTTCTGCATAACGGCAGCAGAGTATCAGCAACCGAGAGAAGGCCAATGGCCAACTCCTGTCACCTGTATCAGTGCCCCTAACCAGCGCGTTAATCCAACCAGCCACCTGCCCCAATTTAAACGCGGAAACTATGCTGATTGCCTATACGCAAGCAACTACGCCCGCGAACATCAGGCTGACGAAGCGATCTTTATTGATTCCGAAGGTTATGTATTAGAAGGAGCAACCAGTAACCTGTTTATCCGCAAAGATCGTACCCTGATCACACCGCCAGTGGATAACCTGATACTAAATGGAATAATCCGCCAACAATTCATCAACTTGATTCCCCTGCTCGACATGAAGATCGTCGAACAGAAGATCAGTCTCGACGACCTTTACAATGCCGATGAAGCCTTTATTACAAATTCATTGATCGATATCAGACCAATCCAAAGCCTCAACGGTAAGCCCCTGGCCCAGGCAGAAACCTGGCAGATGTTGTTTATTTTGCTGACACAGACGCTTCAGAATGCTAAGTAGTTTTTAGCAGGAAACGGCCCTTTTCCGCCGTGGCTGCGTCAATCTACGCGCTTGCTTGTGCGACGTAAAGTACTACGTCTCCGCGCAAACCCTTGATTTCCTTGCCACAACAAAAAATTTCTCGTATCCAATCTAAAAACTGAACATCAGAGGTTGCTTGTTACAAAACAGGAACTAAACAATTGCGAAAACACCTGATTCAGAAAAATTCAATTTTTTTATGATTAGGTAAAATAACAGGTTGACAAACTGAGCTGCAGAACTATAATCAGCGCTCACGTGCCGAAGTGGTGGAATTGGTAGACACGACGGTCTCAAACACCGTTGCCGCAAGGTGTGCCGGTTCGACTCCGGCCTTCGGTACCAAAAAAAGAATTTAGCCTCTGACTTGTCAGGGGCTTTTTCTTTTTGTGGTTCACTTCTTTTTTACCTGAACAACAACAATCAATTTAAACCGATCAGACATAGATTGTTGCTTCTAGAATTTGATTTACAGAGTTTCATAGATTTTAGGGTCTACACCAAACAAAGGGGCAAAACATTATATCCCGTCATAAATCTGATCAAATTTTTGCTATTTTTTACCCGCACAATACCTTTACACGCAACCTGTAATTTTAACAATCAATATAACAGGGATGAAGGGGATAAATGAGATAGGATCCTCTTTAAAACAAAAAAGGCTTGAAGTATCCCATCCTGGGTACTATAGTTCCCAATATGGGACCAGAAATCAAATACACAAATTGGGCAGATGCCCTATTCACAAAGACCCAACAGCAACTCTTGCGTTTGCTATTTGGACAAACAGAAAAGTCCTTTTACACAAAAGAGCTTGTCGCGCTGGCAGGAATTGGGACAGGAACTGTGTTGCGGGAGTTAGAAAAGCTCTCTGATGCAGGTCTTCTGACGGTCAAAAAAATTGGAAATCAAAAACATTTTCAAGCAAACCCATCAACGCCGATATTTGAAGAACTCAAATCAATAGTCCGCAAGACCTTTGGTCTGGCCGACCCGTTGCGTAACGCTTTAGTTCAATTCAAAGATGTCATATCAGTAGCCTTTATTTATGGTTCAATCGCCAAAGGGACAGAATCTGCGGAGAGCGATATAGACATCATGCTTATCTCAGACCAAGTGACCTACCCTGATCTCCTTACCGTTTTTGCAGAACTTGAAGCGCAACTAGGAAGGCAGATCAATCCAACGATATACACTGGTCAAGAACTGAAAAATAAACTAAGCTCCAGTAATAGCTTTATTATCAGGGTTATTGAGCAACCCAAAATTTTCCTGATCGGATCAGATAGTGACATTGCAGCAATTTGAAAACCTCGTCAAAATCAACCAGCTCAAGATCGAACCTGGTGATCAGGGAGAATTTGACGGTTTACTAAAATCTGGGCAAGCCAGACTAAAAGATTCCCACCATACCGACCTGTCGTTAGAAAGCCGGTTCGATTTAGCCTACAATGCTGCTCATGCGATCTCTCTAGCTGCGTTACGCTGGTATGGTTACCGTTCAGAAAACCGCTATATTGTTTTTCAGTGTCTGGAACATACGGCCAGGTCGGACCTGATGTCTGGAGGATGCTGGCACACTGCCACAATCTGAGGAATCGGGGAGAATACGAAGGTTTTCTGGACGTCAATGAGCGCCTTGTTATGGACCTTATCCAGGCCGTCGAAGCAGTCCTGAGTCTTGTTAAAAAATTAGAAACAATCAGCTCTTAACTAATGCAAATATCAATAATTGAATTCAATAAGCTTCAAACCCTTAAGAAGTCTATTGGATACGGCCTTGAATTTAGCCTCTGACTTGCCAGGGGCTTTTTCTTTTTGTGGTTCACTTCTTTTTACCTGAACAACAACAATCAATTTAAACCGATCAGACATAGATTGTTGATTCTAGAATTTAGATTTACAGATTTCCATAGATTTTAACCGCGGCCAGAAAAGATTTTAGCCTTATCTGTACCCTTTTTAGCAGGCAGCTTTTCTTTCAGCTTAAAACCCCATCCATCCCCTTCATCCCTGTTAACAAAATGAGGCGAAGCTGATGAAAACTGTACTTTCCGGGCAGAAACGAATCAGGCCTTATTAGCAATAAACGGCTTTTTTCGCTTAGGGTAAACCGTCCGGCAGATTTCACATTTGGTGCCGTCGCAGCCCCTGGCCGTGCAGTGCTCACGTCCGTAGGTAATAATCTGTAAATGCAATCTTGCCCAATCTTCAGCTGGCCAGAGCTTTTTACAATCGGTCTCTGTCTGCTGGACATTTTCGCCTTTGGTCAACCCCCAACGTTGAGCAAGTCGATGGATATGGGTATCGACGGGAAAAGCAGGAATCCCGAAAGACTGAATCATCACAACACTGGCCGTCTTATGCCCGACTCCCGGAAGAGCTTCGAGCTTTTCAAAGGTCTGCGGCACTTCTCCCGCGTATTTTTCCACCAGAATTTCAGAGAGTTTCTTGATATTCTTCGCTTTACTGTTTGCCAGCCCACAGGTCGCAATACACTCTTTGATCTCTTCAACAGACAACTGCGCCATGGCATGGGGATTATTCGCCTTAGCAAACAATCCAGGCGTCACCAGGTTCACCCGCGCATCGGTGCATTGTGCCGACAACAAAACAGCAATCAAAAGCGTATAGGCATCGCTATGATCAAGCGGAATAGGAACCTCTGGATAAAGCTCGTCAAGTCTCTTGGAAATATACGCCGCACGTTCTTTTTTAGTCACTGTTTTCACCATTCTACGTTTTCAAGTTGCACCCTACCCTGACCATAATTGGATATAATCAGAGAACTGGAATCAAATGCCCCTTTATTTTTACCACAAGCCAAAGACTATTTGGCCACTATCTTACCTTTTATGGCAATGTCCCAATAAAAAGAGACCGTGTTGACGGTTTTCAGCGTCGAAAAAATAAGGTATCCTCTGCAAACACTAACAAGGTGTTGAATAACCGAACAAGGGGAATTAAAGATGGGTTCATTGCAGGATCAACTGCTTAAAGCTGGTATGGTCAGTAAAAAACAGGCTAAAAAAGCTGCTCACGACAAACGTGTTCAGAACACCAAAAACAAAAAAGGTCAGAGCACCAATACTGATGCTGAAGCGAAAGCTCGTTTGAAAAAACAGCGCGAAGAACAAGCCGCCGCAGATCGTCAGCGCAATATCGAGCGCCAGCAGCAGGATAAACTAAAGGCTGATCAAGCCGCTGCAAAGCAGCTCATTGCCAATAATCAGCAACCCCTTGCCGAGGGTGAAGAACCATATAATTACGTCGATGGTAAGAAGATCAAGCGCTTCTACACCACCACAGAGATTGCCGACAAACTTGAAGCGGGAAAGATAGCCCTGGCACGTCATCAGGACAAACTGGTGCTGATTCCCGTGGATACAGCTTTAAAGGTCATGGAGCGTGATGAACAGGCAGTGCTGATTTATAACGACCCTGCTACCGCGGTTGATTATCCGGAGGATTGGTGAGTTTTTTAGCCTGTCCGGAGAGGGCAAAACAAATACCTGAGATCACGTCTTAAACTGTACACGGAAATATAATCAAATCAATCTCACGCAGAGACGCAGAGGACACAAAGAAACCCAGCCACAGATATTCACAGATAGCACTGATAGAATGCCTAACCATGGTTAAATTTTCTATCCGCGTTTATCAGTGTGCATCGGTGGCTAAAAACAGGTTTTTAGTTTATGCAGCATATGAGAGGTTCGAAATAATTAGCCGAGCAAGGTGCCTTAAATAGGAATAATAACTACTATCACTCAATAAACTCAGAACAACAACAGAATGGGGTTCAGCGTTATGAAGCTCAACAATTACATGAAGAAGCGCTTAAAGCGCCTGGACAAAATTGCATCGGAGCAGCCCAAAAGATCTGTCGAAGAAGCATTGGCGGATTACGACCAGTTAGAAAAACTATCAATACATTCAACCAAGGACCCATAAAAAGTAAAAAAGAAAGAAGCCAAGGTTCGTGCTGTCAGCCATCGTCCTCCATACGCTCGGCTTTGCTGAGCAAGCGCTCGATTCTGGCGGCTTCGGCTTCTTTGACGTCGAGGAGTTTTTCCAGGGCATCGTTGATCAGGGAATTAATACTCTCCCCTTTTTTGCCGTAACGATCGATATAGTCGCGCGTCCGCCGGTCGATAGACGCCCGCAACCGGGCCGGATAAGGGACGGAAAAGGTCTCTGCCGGAGCCGCGCCTTCCGGGGAACTATCGACGAAGGTGTTGGCCCGGTTTTGTTTGGCTCTATCCCGTAAACTCTTCATTGAAGACCTCCCTATATAAAGCGGAAATTTCCTTGATGCCATTAAGGTAGCCGCTTCCAGGCTTGTCAATTGTCGCCACAAACTCAAAAGCGGCCAGCCCGCCTGCGATCCCTTTGTGAAAAACTGCCCGATTGCAGACAACCAGATCAAGAACCTGAACCTCCTGACAGATCTCAGCCATAACCGCTCGGATCGCGTTCTTTGCCTCGTAGGTATCTTTCACCATCGGGTTGGTGTCACCACGATTTATAAACAGCAGGGCTCGCAGGTCTTCACGCATGGCAAGAATATCGTTGACCTTGTCGGCCATCCCCTGCTCTGTGCTCCAGTAATCAAAAGGACCGGGGGAAACAGGCATCAGTAAGGTATCACAAGCCATCATTGCTCCACGCAGGGTCGCATCGTCACGACCGCCACAGTCGATAATAATATCATCGTAACGATTTTTCAGCCGCTTGACCTCCTGCATGATTCCTTTACCGGTGATCGACACACAGCTGATCTCAGCTGCAGGTTTCCCATCGGATCGCACCATGGCAAACAAAGAACTAGATGGTTTGTAGTCAGCATCGATCAACAACACATCCTTACCCTTGCTCGCCCTCATAACCGCCAGGTTGCAAGCAATAACCGACTTCCCGACTCCCCCCTTTTCGTGCCCTACAGCAATGATCATAATCTTACCCTCTGCAAAAAAAGCCCCTGTATATCATCCAGGATGGTATCAGTCAACATTATCGCGTATCGTATTAAATAGCATCATATGATATGTGGTGATATCACATTATATTATTAAATAAACAAGTAACGACAATATCCCTCTATTTTAAGGGATGTTAGCAGACACAACCTTACGCGGAGTCGCGGAGGGCGCAAAGAAAATTAGCCGCAGATTTTCACAGATCGGCATTGATTTAATAACCTGACATGGTTAAGTTTTCTATCCGCGTTTATCTGTGTTCATCCGTGGTTAAAAACAGATTGAGGGTTATTTCAAACAACATTTCGCTTTCAAAAACAAGCCTTTAAGACACCAATAACCGTCAAAAAAGAGAGATTCATAAGTGATTAAAGAACCTTCCCTTGGTCCGACCCCGATTAGCACCCTTTCTAGGTAAACTGCTTCAAGGCCGCTTCCAGGTCGCCGATAAGATCTTCCACATTTTCAATCCCGGTCGAATACCGGATCAGCCCCTCAGGTATGCCCAGGCGAGCACGTTCTTCAGGGGTACATTCGACGTGACTGCTAGTTGCGGGCGGGGCGACGATGGTTTCGACCGCTCCAAGGTTGCCGGCGGCATGGGCAAAACGCAGTCGCGCGATAAGCCTGCCGACAGCATTCAGGCTGTTTTCCTTAAGCATAAAGCTGAGAATACCGCCGAACCCTTTCATCTGTCTGCGAGCGATGTCATGTCCGGGATGGGATGGAAGTCCTGGGTAATTTACCTGCGCGATCGCCGGGTGCTGTTCTAAAAAGCGGGCAATCTGAAGGGCATTGCTGTTCTGGCGTTCGATGCGTAGAGCGAGGGTTTTCATTCCACGCAGCAGCAGGTAAGCAGACATCGGCTCCAGGATGGCGCCATGGATTTCTCGGTAATGATATATTTTTCCGATCAACTCCCTGCTGCCACAAGCAACGCCGCCAAGGGCATCGGCATGGCCACCAAGATATTTGGTGGCGCTGTGGACCACGACATCGGCACCCAGGGCCAGGGGATTCTGGTTGATCGGTGTTGCCGCAGTATTGTCAACCACTACCAAGGCACCAGCCCCATGGGCCACCTGTGCCAGCTTGGCGATATCGGTCACCTTGGTGGTCGGGTTGGTCGGGCTCTCCAGGTAGAGCAAACGGCATCCTTTGGCGATCTCCTCCTCTATCTGCTGCTCATCGAGGGTGTCGCATTGGCAGACCTCGATCCCGAACCTGGGCATAAATTCGGTGAAGATGGCGCTGGTTCCACCATAGGTGTCTTTGACTGAAACGACCCGGTCGCCACTTGCCAGCAGTCCAAACAGAGTACTGCTAATAATTCCCATTCCAGAAGCGGCGCTGGTTGCAGCCTCGGCCCCTTCAAGGATACGGACCTTTTCCTCAAAAACCGCAACAGTTGGATTGCTGTTGCGGGTGTAGATATGCCCTTCTTTCCTTCCCGTAGCCACATCGAGCCATTCATCCATATCACTAAAGCCGAAAGCGGCACTGTGCACGACCGGAACCTGAGTTGCACCGAGCAGTAACTCTTCCTCACCGGCCCAGACCGAAGATGTCCCCTGACCAATTTTTTTATCCATAGCTATTCCTGCTTCTTCCTTTATTAAGGTTTCCCCGGTTCCGGAGTTGCACGTCTCCCATTCACTTTTATTTGTACTCTGTATATTTCTTCGAACTGCCTTTTACCTTGTCCACAGGATACTTAGCGCCGTTTTTTTCAATTTTTTTCTCAACGGCATCAGCGATATCGACCCCCAGTTTGTCTGCTAGGCGAATCAGATAAAGCTGAACATCAGCAATCTCCTCTACGACAGCATTTAGTTGATTACCGCTTAGATCAGACGATTGTTCTTCAGTCAGCCATTGAAAGCATTCCACCAATTCACCCGCCTCAACACTTAAGGCCATGGACAAATTTTTAGGTGAATGAAACTGATCCCAATCGCGCGCGTCAGCGAATTCACGTAGACGCTGACTTAATTCTTTTAAATTTAAGTTCTGCATAGCAACAAACCTATTGGAAATATAATCACATCAATCTCACGCGGAGTCGCGGAGTCGCGGAGAACACAGAGAAAACCAACCACAGATTTTCACAAATCGGCACTGATTGAATAACCTGACCATGGTTCAGTTTTCTATCCGCGTTTATCTGTGTGCATCAGTGGCTAAAAACAAGCCTTTAAGACACAAACAACCGTGAAAAAAGAAGGTTTCGCAAGTGATTAAAGTACATTACCTTGATCCGCCCCCAAGGCCCACCAATGAAACCGGATCATAGTTCCTCCCGCGTCGGCAATCTGTAGCTCGTACTCCGTCCACCGCCGGGATTCTGGATTAAAATCCCGCGCGCTTTCAGTTCCAGAATGTCCCTGAGGGCTGTATCGTTTGAACATTTTGCCAGTTTGGCGTACTTGGAGGTATTCATATACCCTTTAAAATCCATATCCAGCATACGATTAATAATCAAACGCTGGCGTTCACCAACCGGCTTCCGGTTAATCTGTTCCCACAACTGCGCTTTATAGAGGACATTGCCAAGAGTGGTCTCTGCGCTGGCAAGCGCCCGCCCGAGACAGTCAAGAAACCATTCAAGCCAGCCAGTTATGTCCAGCGTAGCGCGTTGCTGCCTTTCCAGCTGATCGTAATAGGCTTTGCGTTCAATTTCTATCTGAGACGACAGACTGTAAAAACGTTCCGATGTTCCGTCGGCACGGGCCAGAGCCATATCACCGATAGCTCTGGCGATGCGACCATTACCGTCCTCAAACGGGTGAATCGTCACAAACCAGAGATGGGCGATCCCTGCCTTCAAAACCGGATCAATCGTTTGCTGCCCAGCAAACCACTTGAGGAAAACCTGCATTTCCTTTTCCAGCCGATCCGTACCCGGAGCTTCAAAATGAACCCGTTCATGCCCCAAAGGCCCGGAAAAAACCTGCATTGAACCGCTCTCTGCTGAGCGCCAGCCACCGACGGTGATTCGCTGCATACCGCTACGACCGGTCGGAAACAGCGCCGCATGCCAGCCAAACAACCGATCCTTAGTCAGCGGCTTTAAAAACTGCTGGGTTGCGTCAAGCATCATTTCAACAACGCTTTCAATATCCCGACTGATCGGGGAGAGCCCTCCCATATCAAGGCCAAGCCTGCGCGCGATGGAAGAACGGACTTCTTCCGGATTGAGATTCTCCCCCTCAATAGCCGACGATTTGACCATATCACTGGTCAGAGTATCAAGGCTCGCTTCACATCTGAGCTCAAAGCCCAACCCTTCCATACGTCCAAGTAAACGCCCCTGCCGATGGCGTACCTCAGCCAGCTTAAAAGCAAGATTTTCAGCATCCCAGGTAAAATCTGGCCAGTTCTGTTGTTCATGAATCCACATAATAATCACCGCACTTTTTAAGGCGATTGTAATGGTTATTCACCGCAGAAGCAAGGCTATTTAGGGCAAGATATGCGGTGAATAGTGCCTATATTCACCGCAGTACAGACACAACCTCGAGGAGGTGGAGTAAGGCATGGTCATCAAAATAACCGCAAACAGAGCAATCATTGCCTCACGCGGAGACGCGGAGGACGCAGAGAAAACCAGCCACAGATTTTCACAGATTAGCACTGATTTAATAACCTGACATGGTTAAGTTTTCTATCCGCGTTTATCTGTGTGCATCAGTGGTTAAAAACATATTGAGGGTTATTTTCAACCATCATTTCGACCTCAAAAACAGGCGTTTAAGGCATAAAAACCCCTCAAAAAAGAGAGATTGATAAGTGATTACAGAGCCTTCCCTTGGTCCGACCCTGATCAGCAAACTGATCAGCAGAGACCAAACTGTACTTTAAACTGTACATGTAAACATAACCCCGATATACTTGTCTTCTAAGTTGTACAGATGGAGGATTTATGAAAATTATCTCTTTTACTGAAGCTCGCAATGGTTTGAAATCAGTTCTAGACGGAGTCGTCAATGATGCAGATACGACCGTTATCACTCGACGTGATGCAGAAGACGCGGTTGTTATGTCATTAGACTACTATAACAGCCTCATGGAAACCGTTCACCTTTTACGTTCTCCAGCAAACGCTGCACACCTGAATCGTTCAATTGCGCAATACAAGGCAGGCAGCACCATACAACGAGATCTTATTGATGACTGATCGCCTGCTGTCCTGGACTAACGAAGCCTGGAGTGATTACATCTACTGGCAAAGCCAGGACAGGAAAACCCTGAAGCGAATCAACAAGCTCATTATTGATGTCAAGCGCTCCCCTTTTGAAGGTATTGGAAAACCGGAGGCTCTTAAAGAAAATCTGTCGGGCTTCTGGTCTCGCCGCATCGATGACACCAATCGACTTGTATATGCAGTAAGCGACGCCGAGATAACAATTATTTCATGCCGTTACCACTATTGAAGACAGTCGTTAACAATAGCAATAACCGGACGGGAATTAGCTCTCACGCAGAGACGAAAGTCAACCACAGATATTAACGGATTAGCACAGATTGAATGACCTACCATACTTAAGTTTTCTATCCACGTTTATCTGTGTGCATCAGTGGCTAAAAACAGATTGAGGGTTATTTTCAAATATCATTTCGACCTTGAAAACAGGCATTTAAGGCATAAATAACCGTCAAAAAAGAGAGATTACAATGTCTTCCCTTGGTCCGCCCCCGATTAGTAGACCTTCGATATGCAGCTACGTCCCATATACTCATTCAAAAACTGCAGCTATCGCATTCCTAACTCGTTAACATGTGGGATTAACATGGAAGAGTGACGAAGAATTACACTCTTTGCATTCCAGAAAAAACTTCTCTTTTTCCTTTCTCACCCGTAACTGCGTGCCGCATCCGGAGCAGTTTTCTTTGATCGGAGTATTTTTTTCACATTCGCGACATTTCAGATAATACCCATACCTACCATAGGCAACTTCGACCATATTGCCATTACAATGCTTACAAGCAGCAAAAGACTTACTTGAAGCATATTCAGCTTTGCCTTTGGGTTCTTCGCTTTGAAGCACCTCTGACTCTGTCTGACCTGAAGCTGCTAGGGTTGAGTGATTCTCAAGAAGAAAAGTACTAATGTTTGCCCTTGCTGTCTTACCAAGGATATATGCCCCCAACGACAGAACCGCTTTATCTTTTTTACGATATTCATTAATGATCTGTTCAACTTTTTCAACCGCTCGATCAGCCTTACAGACATACTCAAGTTCATCCAAAGACTTTTTCGGTCGGTTGATGATGCCCGAATCAGAAATTGCAACGACGACATCAATTGGCATTTTGTCGAATTTGATCTGTACCCCAAGGATCTTTTTCAAAAGAACCTCAGTGTGCGGCTGGAGGTAGCTCTTTAAAAACTCTCCTTGTCGTTTAGCTTGCAATACTGGCGATGGCATTCCCTTTTTGGTCCCGTTAAAAGACCTCATCCATTCACCATGTTCATTGATTGCCACCTCTGTCGTCACACTTTTACTTTCGACAATGATCATCCCAAACTCATGTAGAATAAGATGATCAATCTGGGCGGCATCACCATCATGAACTAGCCGTATACCATTCAGAACCAGAGCATTCGGGACCTCACCAAATGCCCGTTTCAGGTAAAAAGCCATCTGTTTTTCAGCAGCCAGACCGGCCTGAATATACTTATCTGTCGAGTAAACTTCTTCCACTTCCTTGATAATCATTTCCCACTCCTAGACAACTGTTCACAATTCAATTTCCGTCAGATCACAATCTCCAGTCTCGCCGATGCTGTTTCAAATTTTCTTGTGAAGGCCACATGGCGCTGTTTTCTGGAGAAATTATTCTGCGGCCTTCCAGTGTCATAAGAAAGCCGGGAGCATTCGGCTCCAGCATAACCTGCTTTGAAACAATGACATCATAGTCTTTTGATACCCCCATCATGCCCTTATCAAACGCCCAATGACAAAGCTTGCACAACGCCATCCCGTTATCGACATTGTCATTATGGCTGATGCTCCATGGGATGATATGGGCAGCATCAACGGCCGTATGCTGTTCAGGAGTTACTATTCGGATTCCACATAACGCGCAACGATGATCGTAGACCTTCACCACAATCCTTCGAAAAGCTTGATCACGGACAAACGACGAATAATCGTCCTGTTCTTTTCTCTCATGAACAGAATGCTGATGAGCTTTTTCTTCGATAACTTTGCTGTAATCAAACACTTCTCGGTTCAGGATGGATTGCTCTCGCAATAGTCCTTGAGACGCCTCAGAAAAACATGCCTGCAACAGGTGCTCTCTCAAAACAGAACGATTGTCCTCACCCTGGAGCAGAAGAAAAAGATCATCATCAATTTTTGCACCAATTGCATATTTTCGCAGATAGGAAACGGAAGAGGTATTATTAATGTCTGCAGGAGAGATTTCCTGCCCTGTCGTGCTCAACAATGCCCAAAAAGGTTCACGGCTCAATCTAGAAAATGGAAAAGCAATACTACTTGACTGCCCCAAAGGAACAATCCTCCTCCAGTAGTGGTTAAACAACTCTGTCAATTCGATCAGATCACTATTGATGTCGATAAAAGAGGACGGCACACCACCACGGTGTACAAGGTCTAATAGCGCCAACAACAGGACAGGTTTATGAGGGGCTTTTTTCTTTGTTGCATCCGTCCAGACTTTTCCTGGGGCTCGCTTCAGGGAAGAAAATTGGCTTATGTAATGTTCTAAAATCCCTTTATTCCCAGCCATCTATCCACCCATCCGATTATCTTCAAACATTTCAACAGGCATGCGATACAGAAGACGCCAGACCATCTTGATTGGCCGTTCGCCCTCATAACGAACCAGAGAAACAGGACCTAAATAGGTAAATGGTGCAGTCACGCCATTTCGTTTTTTCTGATCTCGGGAGAAAACGAGGATAGTATAGCCACGTTCCTCATGATGAATTAAATTCTGACCGTCTTTGTGATGCTGCGCCGTATTCGCTTGAGATTCCCAATGCAGAAGATCTCGACTTAATGGATAATCTGCATACATGGTGCTTGGTGAAAATTCTCGATCCGTTTTCTGAAAGGTAATCAGTAGTACGTATGCTTTTATCTCTGGGAAATGCAAAACACCAACGCCTGTCTGCCCTGCAGTTTCAAGGTTCGCTTTTCCCAGTACGGCCTGAATATCTTTGATCCCATACTGAGCGTGCAACTCTAAAGAGCAAGCAAACGGGAGGACTGCCTGCTTGCCAGCAACCTGAGTTGAGTCCAGAGACCAGGACAGAATTTCGTCAAGGTCTGATAACACCATAGGATTTTTTGCAAGCCGTAGGAATGAGTCTGCAATGCTTTGAAATCCAAACTTGCTCCCCTTATCACCCCAGATTCGATAATAGATTGACATCTGAGCTGAACCAGCCAAACGCAATGCATCCTGTATTTCGTCATTGGCTATTTTCTTAAAAACCGCTTTCAATAAAGAAATTTCAGCAGGGCCACTGACAAAACATGCTCGCAACAGCGCTTGCTGCAACTGACTCAGATCGGGATCTTGCGGTATCCGACATAATTGTGCTTTCGCTTTCCATCCTGACCAAGTTTCTTTTGCCAATAATACTTCAGGTTCATAATCATGATAATTGACGAAGTTACCAAATGTCAGATCGCGTCCTGTGTCTGCATAAAACGTCTGCAAACGATCTGGAACCTGAACGGCCAATCGTCCTAAATTTTCTTTTATATTTGTCAGCACATATTGTCGCGACAACCGATCTAGCTGTATTGAACAACCAGCGGGTAGATGGGGGAAATTTTGCTCCACCTCCCGATCAATCGAAAAGCGGTGTCTCGGCAATAACGCTTTGAACTTAGAATCGACCCGGTAACGGCGATGCGCTTGGCCAACAAGATCGATAACGGTCAGACAATCTTTCTCTGGTGCGTGCCGCAACCCCCGTCCTAATTGTTGTAAAAATACGGTCAGGCTGTCAGTCGGTCGCAAGAACAAAACCGTATTTATTTCTGGGATATCAACACCTTCACTCAATTTATCAACGGTAAACAAAAACGTTAGAGTCCCATTTTTAAAGGAATCCATATGAGCTGTTTTTTGAACTTCATTCGTCGACGAAACGATAGCAACTGAAGGGATTCCCAATTGCGAGAATTGCTCTGCCATATACTCAGCATGTTTGATACCGACGCAGAATCCTATCCCCCTGACCTTGCCAAGATCCGGTTCATATCGCTCGATTGCTGCGAGGATGACACCAACACGCTGCTTAGCTCTTTGACGATCAAGAACATAGACATTTTCCAACTCAGATTCACTATATTTGCCATTCTTCCAGAAACGATCATCATCGATGGCAATCGGATCAGCCACGCCAAAATAATGGAAGGGACACAGCAATTTTTCATCTAAGGCCTCGACCAAGCGGATTTCTGCCGCAAATCTGTTACCAAAGTCAGCGGCAACATTTTTTCCATCCATGCGCTCAGGCGTTGCGGTTAGGCCAAGTAAAATTTGCGTTTGAAAATGCTCGAACACTGACCGATAGCTCGCAGCCGTTCCGTGGTGGGCTTCATCAACAATGATGAAATCATAAAATGAGCTACCGACCTGATCCCATATCTTTCGATTCGAAAGCATCTGCACCGAGCAGAACAGATGGTCGTAACGGCTCGCCAGATGCTGTCCAACAAGCAAATCTCCAAAGTTTTGATCTCTGAGAACATTACGAAACGTCGCAAGAGCCTGCTCCAATATTTCTTGCCGATGAGCAACAAATAGGAGACGTGCTTGCCCCTTATTCTTCACAAAAAATCGTTTATAGTCGAAAGCAGCGATAACTGTTTTTCCTGTACCGGTTGCGGCAATAACAAGATTTTTCCAACGGCCATGGACCTCTCGTTCCCGATCCAATGCTTCAAGTATCCGTTCTTGAAATGCCCGCGGAGTCAAATCGAAAAATACTGCAGTCCCTCTACGCTGCGGGTTTCTTGCTCTCGCTATCGCATCACGAAAAGGTGCCGGGTTTTCGAGATCAAAGCTCGTGAAATCATGACTGCTCCAATAAGTATCGAACTCGACCTTAAACTTCTCAAGGATATGTGGCATATCCTGTTCTGTTACTTTCAAGTTCCACTCGAGGCCACTTGTCATAGCCGCGTGGGACATATTTGCAGAACCAATATATGCCGTAGAAAAACCAGACTTCCTTATAAAGTGATAGGCCTTTGCATGCAGACGTGTACGCTCTACATCGTAAGAAACATGAACCTCGACATTGGGCAAACTTGCCAGCCATTCTACGGCAGGAGCATCTGATGCCCCCATATATGTCGTGGTAATCAAACGCACCGGAACATTTCGATCTCTAAGATCTTCAAATGCTGGCATAAGAAGCCGTAATCCTGACCATTTGATAAAAGAAACCAAAATATCTACACCATCGGCTGATCCCATTTCCGCAACTAACTCATGGGCCACCTGAGGCTCTTGAGGAGACCCGGTAAAAAGGCTGCTTTCAGCCATCGGCGTATGCGGTCGCGACAGATGCCCTGTCCCAAAGTTCTGGGGTGTTATTTCAAGGAGAAGTGGGCGCTCTGATTCTAGTAAACGATTTGAAGACAGATGGTTTTTATCTTGGGATTGGCTCAGAAAACTGATAATTCGATTGCAAAGCTCTAAACGGTTTTCAGCTGTCGTTTCTTCCCGTAAGGCCTGTTCCAACACCTTTGCAATAAACGCTGAGTAACGAGCAGGCTGCTCCTCACTATCAATTTTCGCAAAAACTGTTCGTAACTCTGGATGGCTATCTAAGATTTGCCGAATATCTTCGGAAACAAGAGCATCATAAATCCCAGGAAATAGTTGTCTCGACATATTATTCAAACGCCCAAATGAGAGAGGTAGCTATGGACAACGGGAATATCGGCAGCCGCCCAATCAACAGTCAAAAGGAACTCGGGACTCAACCACTGTATAGCCTTGTGTTCAGCAAGCCTGATTTGTCCTGAAACAATGTCACAAACAAATGGATAAAGAGTTATAGCGAAATTGGGATATTGCCAATCGGAAGGTGACAAAGAAAATCGAACAGCAATTGTAATATCCAACTCTTCCTTAATTTCACGCACAAGACAATCATCAGCAGATTCATTATGATGAAGTTTTCCGCCTGGAAATTCCCACTTCAAAGGCATACTCATTTCTTCACTACGTTGAGCGGCAAGAAGGAGTCCATCTCTTACGATAATGGCACAAGAAACTTCCAGTTTTTTCAAAGCTACAACTCCTTAGATTTCCACCAAAAACACATTCAACCACATTTCCCCACCCCGATCCGGGCGCAGGTCTTCAGTCTGCCAAGTCTGTTCGATCTGCAGATCGGTTGCGGTTATTACATCTGCTAAGAGCTTTTCATTTAGGTTGGTAAAATGACGGCCATCCCGTTCGACCTGGCCATCACCATATTTGAAGGAACAGTAAAAGGTTCCGTTCGGCACCAGGAATGTGGCCAGGAGCTTGAAGGTTTGTTGCAGTTTGCCATAGGGAACGTGCAGCAGTGATGCACAGGCCCAGATGGCGTTGGCACTTTGGGGTTCAGTATTAAAATCTAAAACGGTGCAATGCTGAACATCAAGGCCGGTATGTGTCCTGGCCAGTTGCACCAGCCGTTCACTGGCATCAAAAGCCAGCACCTTAAACCCAAGCCGGGAGAACGCCAGAGCGTCCCGTCCCGAGCCGCAACCAGCATCAATAATAATAGCCGCTGGCGGCAATTTTTCCAGGAATGGAGTGTAGATAGTTTCCATATCGACCTGGAAAGTCGTATCAAAATATGTTTGGGCGTTGTGATCGTAATAGTTCATAACGGTCTAGAGGGCTCATACTCCTTAACTACTCAACTATCGACTCCGATCTCAAAAATATTTTGAGATAACGCTTTTTCAGATTCTTTTAGACGATCTCGGGCTTCCAACCTTGATTGAAGGCGCATACGATCTTCGATCAACTCTTGCTTACGGGTCTGTACAGCAAAGTAACTTTGGGCAAATGCAATTTCCGGCTTACGCGGGTCACCATTCTGGGCGATAAGATAGCAGGCATATCGAGTGAGCATGAAATCTTCAATCTCTCGTCTGGATCCGCTCCCAAGTTCGACCATTTTCGTGACACCACGAAAATGGTCCAAAGACTTATGGCCAGTACTTTCACAGGACTCAATAGCCCGCATAATAGCCGTTTGAAAATTTTCCCAGCGAGAATACCCTAATGATTTTTGTAAATCTCTGGCGAACCAGAATTCAATTCCTTGGTCATCAGTTCTCTGAACTAAATCTTCAAAGTTTTGATGTAGTTTTTCCAAATGTATATCCATGATCCCCCCACCATGAAACTGTTAAAAATCATCTGAATTTAAAAGATTATTGTAGCCATAAATATTACAAGAATATGTTTGGCCGTTATAATTGTAGTCGTTCATAACGGCCCGGACACTTGGGGAGAGGAACATTTGAAATGATAATTTAAACAGAACATATTCCCTTCCAGATTCATGTCATAATAATTTCAATACGTTAAAATATCCCTCCTATTTTGTGAGTTCAAGAATTTTAATAAAAAAGATGAAAGCCAATTGGCCACAGATGGGCGCGGATGGATTTGGATTAAGAACATATCAGAGTTAAATTATAATGGATGAGCAAGCTCATCAAATGGTCTCAATCGAATTGGTGATTGGAATTATAGCCCTTGCCTCTGCCCAGTTAAATGCGGAGCATTTTGGGCCGTTGGTGCTGCCACCTTTAAAAAAAGAAGAGGTAGTTAATCACAATTATCGTCAGTGTGTTTGACCTTCAGCGCTTTCTTTTGGTTGCGTTTTCTTTAGCGCTTGAAAGAAAATGAACCCGGCTGTCGGGCCGGGCCCAGTCGACTTTATACTTGTTTGTTTCATTTCCATCAAACTAATCCCCCAGGGGCAGGTCATCATCTCATGCTATCTCAGTAAGATTGACAAATCATAAGCCTTAACATAAATTTTTAGAATAAGGATTATCCACACAGCAAAGAGGTTTACCATGCTGAACCATGAACAAATTAAACAGATTATTAAAGATCACCTACCTGAATTACATGCAGATTTTGCAGTTTCAGAAATAGGCCTTTTTGGATCTTATGTTCGTAATGAACAAACCCCACTCAGCGATGTAGACATATTGGTTGAATTTTCTAAACCGGTCGGTTTTATCTCGTTTATGCAACTCGAAATGCGTCTTCAGCAACTTTTGGGATCAAAAATTGACCTTGTCACACCTGGAGCACTAAAGCCTCATATTGGCTCACGCATTCTTAAAGAAGTTGACTATGTCCAGTAAGCGTCAGATAGCAGATTATCTGGAAGATATTCTTCAATCTATTGCCGATTTACGCGATTTTACTGCAGAGATGACATTTGAAGAGTTTTACACCGATAAAAAAACGATTAACGCATGCATCCGCAGTTTAGAGATTATTGTTGAAGCAACAAAAAAGATTCCTAGTGAGATTCGTCAACAGAAACCGTTATTACCGTGGCAAGCTATCGCTGGGATGCGCGATAAATTAATACATGATTATTTTGGTGTAGACTTAGCAATCGTCTGGCAAACCATTCATCATGATTTGAATGAATTTGAAAAAGCTATCTCTGAGCTGGCATCAGATATTCAACCTTAAAGCCTCTACCTCTGTCTCTGCCCAGTTAAATGCGAAGCATTTTGGGCCGCTTGTTGCTTGTTCTACCACTTGGCAACAACAATCTGTACTCCAAGACAGCTATCGTCAGTGTGTTTGACCTTCCAGCGATCTTTTTGGTTCGTTTTTCCATCGCCAGGGAAAAAGTAAGGCGTCGATCGGGGACGCGACCCCGAGGTCTTGACCTCAGAATTTAAGATTACGATTTTAAAAGAAACAGTCAAAAGAGGAATGATTAAGAGTAATTATTTTGCAGAAAAGAAAGCTGTTTTTGAAGCACAGGGAGATCATCCTGAATAATACTCCAAAGGGTATCGTTATCAATCCCCAGGTAACCATGGATTAAACGGTTACGAGTAGCAATAATCATCCGCCATGGGATATCAGAATGTTTATCGCGAATAGTTTGAGGAATATGCGTTGCAGCTTCACCTATAAGTTCTAAGTTGCGCACTGTTGCATCGTAAGTCAAGCCGCTGGAGATGAACTGATCTTGACTGTATCCATCAGTATAACTGAGAGCTTTTTCAACAAAGCTCAACATATCCTCTAGGTAAAAATACCACTGTCTCTCTTCAGACATCGACCTTATCTCTTTCAATAAAAGGTCTTAACTCAGGGCGCAAGGCTTTATCTGTAACTAAATCGATCGGGGTATTAAATAAATCTTCCAGAAAAAACTGAACTCCAAAATATTTCTTTGATGTCGCGGGGCCATCGAAAGACACCAGAATATCAATATCACTGGTAGCGGAATTATCACCTCGGGCTGCTGAGCCAAACAAAGCAAGATCTGTAACTCCGTATAAGGATTCTAGCTTTGCCTTGTTTTGCGAGAGGAGCTCGAGTATTTGCTGTCGATTTAACATAAGCCACCAATAGCCATGAAAATTATTTACGTTCGTTTGTTGGCTTAATTATGACATTCAGTCACGTATCAAGCAATGCCTAAACATTTTAAGCGTAAATGTCATTGGTCATTGGAATCATAGCTTTTGCTTCTGCCCAGTTAAATGCGGAGCATTTTGGGCCGTAGGTGCTCCCACCTGAAAATAACCAGAGGTAGTCAATCTAAGCTATCGTCAGTGTACTTGAACTTTCTGGGCATTTTTGCATACTTATATGTTGATAACCGTTGTTTTCTATAGCTAACATCAGTTCCGGGGACGCCCGGTAAAAGGGATGAGAAACCTGTTTTGCATACGAGGCTTCGAGCCTGAAAAAAAGATCAGTCTCATCTCTTTCGTTCCAATATACCGAACAGTATCTGAGGCCTTCGCTAGACGAAGAAGCCTGAATATGTAAGGCTGGTTGGAGCATTTGTCCCACGGAATTTCTATCAGTAGTCATGGAGAAAAAGCAATGGTTTTAGGTATTGATGTTGGTAAACAAAAACTTGCTATCGCAACACTTTCTAACGGCAAATACAAAACTAAAACGATTACCAACAATCAGGCTGGTTTTGATACGCTCTGGCAATGGCTACAGCGGTTTGATTCCTTACCTGAGCATGTTTGCCTTGAAGCTACAGGAGCATATGGCGAGGCTATCGCCACGTTCTTATATGATCAAGGACTCATTGTTAGTATCGTCAATCCTGCTCGGACAAAAGGTTTTTCTCAGAGCGAAGGGTTACGTACAAAAACCGATAAGGTTGATGCGAAACTGATAGCTTTATTCTGTCAAAGCAAACGAGAAACTCTTCAGCAATGGCATCCCGCACCACTAGAACAGCGAGAACTACGTGATTTGACACGACGTCTTGATGCTTTGAAAGTTATGCGAACTCAGGAGTTGAACCGGTTCAATGAAAAGCTGTCGGACATTGTCGTTCGCAACCTGACAGAGCATATCCAATATCTGGACAAACAGATCAAAGAGCTGGAGCAGAAAATAAAAGATCATATCGACCGTCATCCCGATTTGCGGCAAAAAAGTGACCTTTTAAACAGCATTCCAGGTATTGCAGATATAACTGGAGCAAGCCTTTTATCCGAGTTGCACTTTGAGCAGTTTTCTAATGCTCGTCAGGCGGCAGCTTATGCAGGCTTGACACCATCTGATCGTGAATCAGGTACCAGCGTTAAAGGACGGCCGAAGTTATCAAAGGTTGGCAGTCGCAGGATTCGAAAAATGCTGTACATGCCGGCATTATCTTCAATTCGTTGTAATCCTATCTTAAGTGAGTTTGCCAACCGACTAAGGTTAAATGGAAAGAAAGGCAAAGTCATCGTGGCTGCAGTTATGAGAAAAATGATCCATATTGCCTTTGGTGTATTGAAATCAGGAATGCCTTTCAATGCAAATTATCAGGCGGATTTTTCTTGACGGTTATCACAGTATCTTTTATTGCCCTGGGAAAAAGTATGGCGTCGATCGGGGACGCGACCCCGAGGTCTTGACCTTGAATTTACAGGTTTTATTTTAGAAGAAACAATCAAAAGAAAAATCGCAGGGTCTCACCCCTGCAGGCGACATCGTTTTTGCATCACCTGGTAAAAATGAACACGGCTGTCGGGCCGGGACCCGACGAACTTGTTTTAGACTTTAGCTTTGAACATATCCTAAAATTCAATCATTATTCTGATTAATCAGATTAACAACAACCTTAACAATAGTATCCTTCTCCTCCGGTTTACTCTCAGCAATTAGCAGAGTTAAAGCAACAAGCGCATTATCTGCAAGTCGTTTCGATCCATCCTTACGATAAAGAATAGCGTTACCAGCCAGAAAGTAGATAAAAATAGCGGCCGCAATCCGTTTATTGCCATCACTGAACGCATGATTTTTGACAATAAAGTAAAGTAAGTTGGCGGCCTTTTCTTCTGCACTAGGGTAAAGCTCTTTACCATCGAAAGTCTGATAAATGGTTCCCAAGGCACTTTTGAAACCCTGATCTTTTTCCAGGCCAAACAGGCCATGAAAATCAGACTTCATGGACTGAACAATGCTGATCCCTTTTTCATAATCAAGGATATAGGTTGCTTCGCCACTAGTCGCTTCAATGTTTAAAGTACCATGATCATAGCGATCCAGGGTTGTTAGTGCATACGCATAGTCACCAATGACCTGTAAAATTTCTTTACCTGTTTCATCGACTAACTGCTGTGTTGTCAAGGTGCGGGAAAGTAAATCTATAGCTTGTTGTAACTCGTATAATTTATGAGCATGTTCTTCAAAGCGTTGCTGGTTTATCGTATACCCTTGTACTAAATGTTCACGTAGAACTTTAGTTGCCCACTGTCTGAACTGAATGCCTGATTTTGAATTGACCCTATATCCAACTGAAATAATTACATCAAGATTGAAATAATCTATTTCTCTTCGGACGGCTCGTTTTCCTTCAGTTTGAACTGTTGCATTTTTTGCAACTGTTGCCTCGCGGTCTAGTTCACCTGTTTTAAAAATTGTATTCAAATGTCGAGAAATAACCGATTTGTCACGTTCGAACAGTTCTGCCATCTGATTAAGGCTAATCCATACTGTTTCGTGTTGTAATTGAACCTCTAAACGAGTACTACCGTCTTTTGACTGGTAAATAGCTACCTCACTCATCCCACCCTCCTAAATTTCACTATGCTTAATTATTGGTCCTTGACCTTCAAGTGATGTTTTTGGTTTGTTTTTGCATCACCGGGTAAAAATAAACCCAGCTGTCGGGCCGGGATCCGACAAACTTGAACTTGGTTGTGACATTAAATGAAACAATTACAATTTATAACATCCCCCACAGATACTTTACCCCATAAGCAACAGCAAGGGCCCAACCAAAACTCATCAGGGTTCCAATAATGATATATTCCGCATCCTTCTGCTGCCCCGATTCTTTGACCTCACCAAACCTTAATATCGACTTAGCAGTCACGAGAAAACCCACACCCTGGGTTTGCCCTGCCAGAACCAGGATAAAAATCAGCGCCCTTTCCAGCTGGCCGATTAAACGACCTGCATTTGGCAGACCGGAAGAGGATGTGAGCGATTCCTGAAAGCTGGCAACGGCCTTTCCGACCCAGAAGCCACCTACCTGAATACTCAGAAAAGCACCACTTAGCCATAGTAAAAATTTAGAATAAAACGGAAAGAGCTCTAACCAAAACAGATGAACCCCTTGGGTAGCCAGACTGACTGACAATAGCAACAGAACAAAGAAATGAGCCCCCTGGTCGATCAGAAAAGCTTTGGCTCCATCATTGTTTATGGCTGTTTTAATTCCATCAATAACAATATGAGACAAAAAAACACCCGCGGGAATCTGCCAAGCCGTCCAATAACCACAAAGAAGATAAGTTACCGACGTCACAATAACCGCATGAATAATGAGAACGCCAACATGCTTTTTATTGGCAACCATCAAATCGTTCTGAAACAAAAAATCGCCGATCAAATGGCCGGCGATTAAAGGGATCCATAGATTCAAAGATGCCCCACTCACATTCCCCTCCTTAAAAACAACTCGTCATCTTACAGTATCAGCGAAAGTAAAAGAGCAACCTTTAAAGGTTGCATAGTTAAATAGCAACCCCTAAAGGTTGCATTATTCCTTAAAACTAAGATTTTCAAAATATTGCAAAGCGTGCTCAACTGCAAATTGACCAGCGCCCTCTAAACTTTTAGCGACAGCTTGTCTGGTAACTGACTCTGGCCATAGTTGACTGATTTCTTCCTGAGTTTTATTCAACAAAGCCCATTTGAGTGCTAGCGCTTGCTTACTGGTCCAGGACTCAGCTTGAAAGCCAAGTAAAACGGCTATGGTCTGTACCGCTTGACGCTGCTGTTCCGTTGACCAGTTTGTCGTAATATAAAGTGCTAATGTTTCTTTTGGGGCAAGATTATCCAAGGCAGCACCAGACAAACGATATGCCTCACCATCAGCTCCTCCCTGGTTTGATTCAGGAAAAAAGCTGACCTGGCCGATACCAATTGCCAGACGCATATCAGTCTTGTGCTTAGCCAACGATGCTTTTAATGCACTCCGAACAAACAGAGTTGCACGTAATGCCATAGCTGGATCATGAAGAAGAAACTGAATACTGTCACCGCGAAAGATTGAGACCTTTCCTACCAGTTGTCCAGGAAAGTATTCATTCAGTTCTGATCCGACATCTAGAAAAGCGTCGTGTAACAGATCGCGATGACGATCATCAAAAGCTGAAGAGTTGATAACATCGCCAGTAATTGCAGCGTAATACTTATCCGTATCAAGAACCAAAATGCGACTCCATAGTGATGCCAATAAGTTATTTGAGGCAGCAAAGAATATTTAAAAGGTAAAAGTAACTAGTTAAACTAACCTGCTTTACTATTATTTTCAGCAACTAAATTAATTGGCTTATGAATGATATCTTGTACCTTTGACCTTAGCTTTTGCCTCTGCCCAGTTAAATACGAAGTATTTTGGGCCGCTTGTGCTACCACTTGGTAACAACAAGCAGTAGTCCACCCCAACTTTCGTCAGTGTACTTGACCTTTCCGGGCACTTTTGCTTACGTTTCTTGCCCTGGAGAAAAGTAAGGCGTCGATCGGGGACGCGACCCCGAGGTCTTGTCCTGGAATTTACAGGTTTTATTTTAGAAGAAACAATCAAAAGAAAAGTCGCAGGGTCTCGCCCCTGCAGGCGACGTACTATTTTTCACAATCGAGCTAAAAATAGTAAGCACAAAAAGCCCTTTTCATATGTCCGTACTCGAATGTCGTCCGTTTAACATTTCCAACAGCAATCGACCAGCCGGCCAGAGATGAACAAGTTCATCAATCGGCCTCAACCATGAAAAGCTCTTGTCCTTGGTCCTTGGTCCTTGGTCCTTGGTCCTTGGTCCTTGGTCCTTGGTCCTAAAGATTTTGCCTCTGCCCAGTTAAATGCGAAGCATTTTGGGCCGTAGGTGCCCTCTCCTGGCAACAACAATCCGTACTCCAACACAGCTATCGTCAGTGTACTTGACCTTTCCGGGCACTTTTGCTTACGTTTCTTGCCCTGGAGAAAAGTAAGGCGTCGATCGGGGACGCGACCCCGAGGTCTTGACTTCAGAATTTAAGCTTAGATTTTAGAAGAAATACCGTATGTACTACGACACGAGAAAGCACAAATATACTTATTACAAATATCCTCTCAACTAACCACATCCACCAAAAACTAATAATTTTCTTATATTTTCTAACTAGTAAGTATATTACAATGACTTTTTGTATTCACTTTACTAATACCGCACATATGGCACCCCATGATCAAAAGTATCAATATTCTCTACAAAAATAGTTCAGACCTGACCACAGCTAAAAGTCAGGTGAGCTCTTACCCTGAAAACCAAATCCTTATCCAGGTTTATAGCGGTGTACAAGATCAGGATAAAATAAAAGAACTGCACCAGCAGCTCACCGAACACTTTCCCGGAGTTGCTATTATTGGCACAAGCACTGCTGGTGAAATCATGGATGCCCGCTCATTGGACGAACAGATTCTTATCAATATTTCTTTGTTTGATGATTCTATCGTACGCACTCATCTGGTTAAACACAACGAAGATCCAGTTGTTACCGGATACGAGATTGCGGCGGCACTGTGTCATCAGGACACAAAAGCTCTGATTCTTTTTGGCTGCGGCCTTAAAAACCGGCACACTGTCAATGGAGGACCTCTGCTGGAAGCACTTCAGTCGAAGTGCAGCAATGTTATTATTGCCGGTGGGCAAGCTGCTGATAATGGCAAAGGAAAGACAACTTTCGTCTTTAGTAAAGAGGGATTCACAGAACAAGGTGTCGTTGCAGCATCAATCTCAGGAAAAAAGCTGCAAGCAAACAGAGCTTATAATTTAAGTTGGATTCCTATTGGCAAAAAGTTAACAATTACGGAAGCCAAAGGCTCTGTTGTGCACTCCATAGACGATATGTCACCTTACGACATCTACGCTCATTACCTTGGTCAGGAAGTTGCCGATGGGCTACCGTTATCTGCGGTAGACTTTCCTTTAATTATTGAACGTGACGGAATCAAAATGGCTGTGCATGCTACCGGAGTCAACGATGACGGATCGTTTCAGTACATTCATGACTTTCATCCGGGAGAGCAACTACGTTTTGGCTTTTGTCATGCAGGATTGCTTGCTATCGGGGCGCAAATGACCCACGCGGAAGCACGTTCCTTTAACCCCCAGGCCCTATTCATCTATTCCTGTATTTCTCGTAAATGGATTCTTGGCGCAGACATTTCTGTGGAGCTTTCATCGCTAGAAGATATTGCTCCCTCGTCCGGATTTTTCTGCTACGGTGAATATTTTACTCATAATTCAGGCAAAGCCTACTTTTTCTCTCAGACAATGACGGTGCTATCCCTTTCGGAAGGAGATGCACCTTTAGTACCCAATCAGGTCGCGAGCTACGACCCCAAACTTGAGGAATCGCGCCAATTCAGAACCATGCGGGTACTACACCGCCTGGTAGAGACATCGACCAAAGAAATCGATTCAATGAATCGTGAATTGGCTAAACTGGCCAGCAAAGATTCCCTGACCGGCCTGGCAAATCGGCGCCTATTTGATGAGACCATCGCTAGTGAAATAAAAAGACACAACAGATCCGGAGATTCGCTATCCCTGCTTTTAGTAGATATTGACTACTTCAAACAATATAACGATATCTATGGACATTTGCATGGTGATGATTGCCTGCGTACCGTGTCTATGATCTTTTCTAAAATATTAAAAAGACCTTCCGATATAGTTGCTCGCTATGGTGGAGAGGAATTTGTCTGCATCCTCCCGGCGACCAGCGACACCAATGCTGCTAACCTTGCCGAGAAAATCCGTTCTCATATTGAAGCTCTGGCCTTACCTCATAAAGGCTCAGAAATATCGGACTACGTTACTGTAAGTATTGGTGCATTAACTCTGGCTGATACCATTGATGTTTCTCCTGATGAGCTATTTCATGCCTGTGACACACTTTTATATAAGGCCAAGAGGAACGGTCGCAATTGCATTGAAGCAGCCATTTACCAATCTGATAAATTTTAAGATGTTACATTTCTTAACAGATTTACTCCTTTCCTTCATGGCACAATACCAAGAAACATACGTCATATAATGGAGGTAACAAATGAAAAGGTATTCGTTTATTCTAATACTCGTGGTCAGCTTTACTTGTTGTTTAGTAACGACATCATTTGCAAACAATTTTTCTATCCGAGAAGTTCAGCAGATTCTCCAACAGTTAGGCTTCGCCCCTGGTCCTGCGGATGGCATTATGGGGCAACAAACCAAAGATGCGTTAAAGAAGTTTCAACAGCAACAGAACATTCCACAAACCGGAAGAACAGATCAGGCAACGCTGCAACAACTTGAAAAACGTAAAGGACACGGCCAGCAGCAGGCAGCTGTGCAGCAAACGCAAAAGAAACAACAATTCCAGAAAAGCAACAATGAGAAGAGTGCAAAGCACCAGATGTATGCTAAAAAATCTGCCGGTGATGATATTAAACAGATACAGCAAAAGCTGAAAAATTTAGGTTACCACCCAGGCCCTGCCGATGGCGTTATGGGTGAAAAAACCCGGCAGGCTCTCAATCAATTTCAAAAAGATCAGCGCCTGCAACAAACAGGTAAAGTTGACCAACAGACTATGCAGGCATTACAGACAAAACAACCACGTCGGCAATAAGAAATACAATTTTCAAGCGACGCAGTCAGAAAATATTGATTCTGGCTGCGTCCTTTACCTCCATACACCTCACACTTCACTCAAATGCCTTGCCTCTTCAAATTGCAACAGCGGTATAAGAACCAGACAAGAAACAACAGAACATAGAGCGGCAAGTATAAATGTTGCCTGATAGTTCCCAGTTGTATCGATCAACCAACCACTGACAGTTGGTGAAAAAATTGATCCAACATGATGAAAGGTCGACCAGACACCCAATACTGAGCCAGCACAGCAAGCTGGAAAAAGGTCGCGTGCAGAGGCAGCATAAACCGCCCAGAGTGCCCCTTCACCAATCCCAAAGACGATAACGGCAACCAACAACAGGGAATGACCCTGATTTGCCAGCATCAATAAGGATCCACCACCGGTAAGAACACCACACAACATCATAATGCGGATACGCCCGACACGATCTGAAACATATGATAATACGAGCTTACCTACCGCCCCGGCAACCGCAATGACGACCAAGAGGATACTAGCAGCAGCGTAGGGAACTTGTTGAATTTCAGTCACAAAGGAAATCAAAAAAGTGTAAGGAGCAAGAATCGAAAAGCTGATCAACAAATAAGAAAAGCCTATCAAATGAATTTTAGGGTCATGCATAATCAAGCGGAACAAATGTTTCTGATCTGAAGAACTTGGGAGTACATTATTTTGTTCATCGACGCCTGGCGAACTGGCAGGACGACTGCGGATAAGCCACAAGTTCAGAACGGCAATAAACTGTGCGGTAACTCCCAAGCATGCCCAGATATTACGCCAATCCCCATAAATAACAATAATCGGAATCAACAAACCCCAGGCAGCTATACCCACAGTTGTCCCTAGATCGACAATAGAGATACTGAGTCCCCGCTTGTCTGGGCCAACCCAACGCATAATAACCGTCACTACAGTCACCCAACAAGCGGAGTGACCGATACCAGCAATGGCAAAATAAAAGGCCGCGTCAAAAACCGATGTTGCTAAAGACATTAAGGTGGTCCCGGCACCAAGAATAGCGACGAACACCATAAGAATCATACGTGCATCGTACCGGTCACATAAATAACCGATAATCGGACACATCAGAGTTGCGGTCAGGAAATAACTGGAAAAGATAAGGCCAGCCCCGGTTTTAGACAAACCGAGAGCGTCCTGCATGTAGGGTAGTATAAGTCCATATGAATAGCGAATACCGAAAGCAATGAACAAGGTACAAAATCCTGCAGCAATCGCAACCAGTGCACGCCGAGACATAGCAACCCTCCCCTGCTGAGAATTAAAAACAGAAAAAGTATAAATTAAATGTTTTTTTGAGCAACTTAAAACTGCTGAAATCAGAAGGTGACATTAAAAATAAGATTTTACCTTGCCTAGCCTCTCTCAAAACCAATACACTCCTAAGTTCATACAGAAAGAACAATCAACGAGGAAATCATGACGCAACAACACAACAATGACCCACTCCATGGTATTACCCTGGAAAAAATCGTTACAGAACTTGCTGACTATTATGGTTGGGAAGAGCTGGGAGAAATAATCCAGATAAGATGCTTCAACAATAACCCATCGGTAAAATCGAGTCTAAAATTTCTAAGGCGCACTCCTTGGGCAAGAAAACAGGTTGAAGACCTGTATATTGCCTTAAAAAATCATCCTGATTAATTACCGGCGCTGATCATGGAAGCAATTAAACTATTTTGTGATGCCAGCGTGGATCCAACCAGTGGTATTGGCTTTGGTGCATGTTTACTAGTCAGCCATGAATCCCCGGTAATTGAAAAACTTGCCAAAGATATTCATATCAGAAGATTCGAAGCGACCACTGCGGCCAGGCTTGAGCTACAAACCTTGCTTTGGGCCTTGCATGAACTCATACCACAACAGGCACGAGTCGTTGTTCACACGGACAGTCAAACAGTTTGCCAACTCCCGCAACGTCAACAGCGCCTCGAAGCTAACAACTTCTGTTCATCTACCGGGCGACCATTGAATAATGCTGATATTTACCGGGAGTTTTTTCAGGTTTATGCTGCTGGCACCATTAATTTTTGTAAACAACAGGGGCATTTACCTGCGTTAGAAAGACGCCTTGATGATCAGATATTTCGCTTGGTAGATCAAGCGTCTCGAAAAGCACTCAGGCAATATAGGCAAAAAACACCCCCCTGCTCGTAAACTCGCTTCCCCCTATTTTTGGTGGACTAAGGGGGGCTGCATATATCAGTTTCTACATTAAAACCTAGTTACCTAAACACACCGCTCTCGTACTTACAGGATCCCATTGTGGACGACGTCCAGTTCCCTTCCAGGAAGAGGACTTTTTGATTTCATACAGAGTAGAGCCAAAACCATTATAGCTGACAACATCCCGACCGCTAACAGAGCGTCCGGTATCACTGATCGCCTTTGCCGTAACTTGCAGACGCTCACAGGCGACCCCTTGCGAGATTCTTCCTGTCAATAAAACATATCCATGCTTCTGACCAGCACTAGTGGTTGAAAACTTGAATTCTGGTTGCCGTTGCTTTGCTGCAGAAGGACGATTAATATTAGAGCTATTGGGAATGTGGATTATGGACTTTGAACTTTCTCTTGCCGGCAGGTTACTGGCACCAATATAGCCAATCTGTTTAGGAGTGTAGGTTTCAGCACTGGAGTGACTGGGTCGATTTGAATAAACGACATGTCCGTTTTTATCGACCCAACGATAAATCTGCCCTGCAGTAGGAGCAATATCCTCAGCAAGACCTGGAGATAGTCCAATAAAAAAAGAGATAAAGCAGAGCAGAAAAATGAGAAAACTGTACCGAAAGACAATAACAGAAATGTTCACAGGAGCCCCCTCGCTGGAAAAAAGTTATAAGTAAATTTAATATGTTGCTATGTAACAATCAATAAATAGTAATCAAAACAAAGATTTTGCCTCTGCCCAGTTAAATGCGAAGCATTTTGGGCCGCTCGTGCTACCGCATGGCAACAACAATCGTATTCGATCTCAGCTATCGTCAGTGTACTTGACCTTACAGTGATGTTTTTGGTTCGTTTTTGCATCACTTGGTAAAAATGAACCCGGCTGTCGGGCCGGGACCCGACGAACTTGTTTTTGATTCTAATTTTTAAATAAACTCTACTCCAACACTCCTCTCACCCGCCGACGCAACTCCGGTAGCACATCTTCCTCAAACCACAAATTCTTATTCAACCATAAACTGTTTCTGGGCGAAGGGTGCGGTAAAGGAAAGTAGTTTGGCAACCAACGCTGGTAGTCCCGTACCGTTTCGGTCAGAGTTTTTGGCTTATCAGACAAATAATAGTTTTGCGCATACTGGCCAATGAGTAAGGTCAATGCAATATTCGGCAGCAATGCTAATAAACGCTTATGCCATTGCGGTGCACATTCAGACCGTGGTGGAAGATCCCCGGATTTGCCTTTACCGGGATAACAAAACCCCATGGGGATAATAGCAACTTGCTCCGGGTCGTAAAATTGTTCATTAGTCATATTCAACCACTGACGCAAACGGATACCACTAGGATCGTTCCAGGGGATTGATGTTTTGTGAACTTTGGTTCCCGGCGCCTGCCCAATAACAAGTAACCGCGCTCCAGATCCAGCCCTTAACACAGGATTAGCACCCAGCGGCAATTTATCCTGACAAAGATTACACTGACATACTGCTGAAAGCAGAGCTGCCAGTTCTTCATGCCGACTCATTTAATACCCTTTGGTAAAATCAACCTTAAACGTCAGGTCCTCTCCTTGAATCCAACGCATGTAGTTCTCAGCAAAAATATCGACTACTTGATGGGGAAAGCTCACGGCAGCGATATGAGGAGTAACCGTGATGGCATTGTGCTGCCAAAACGGATGAGAAGAGACCAACGGCTCATTCTGAAAGACATCCAAAAAGGCATGTGCTACGTGCCCTGCCTCGATAGCAGGAATAAGAGCAGTTTCATCCAGATTAATCCCTCTACCAACATTAAACAGCAGGATACTATCACATGGTGCTAAACTTTTTTGATTAAGGATATGGCGCGTCTCTGGCGTACCAGGCAAGGTACAAACAAGAATATCTGCAGTATTAAGCACAGAACCCATATCAGCGCGCCGAACGATAGCATCAAAAGAGCTTCCCTGAGGATGATTTCCGGAGCTATTTATTCCAGTAACATGAATACCGAAGCTTTGTGCAACATTTGCGAGATACGCGCCAATAACTCCGGTACCCAGAATAACCATACGCAAACCAACCAGACTCCGGTATTCCCTTGGAGACCATTGAGCCTGGTTCTGTTGTTGTTTATAGGAACTAAAGTGACGCTGATAACTGAGCAAGTAACCCAACACATACTCAGCAATCAATGGTCCAAAGATTCCTTTTATATTGGTAAGCTGGTAATCTCGCCGTAAACCGTTAGCCATTAGGGAATCAACCCCTGCAAAGGTTGATTGCAGCCATTTTAGTTGCGGAAATTCATCGATGCTTGCTGCGACAAGAGGTGGATCGGCCAGTAGTATAGTGGCGTTATTTTTGTCGGTAGTCAGATGAAGACCGGGAAGCTGTTTCTCGACTAGCAAGTCGACGTAAGTTTGATAATTACCGGACTGTACATATACATTTTGGCTCATAGTTTGAATCCCACTAAAATTTGTCATTTGGATTATAGTTTTTCCTCTGCCCTTGATCTTGCTCTTAATCTTGATCTTGCCTCTGCCCAGTTAAATGCGGAGCATTTTGGGCCGTCTGTGCCCCCACCTGGCAACAACAATCGTAGTCCACCCCAACTATCGTCAGTGTACTTGACCTTTCCGGGCACTTTTGCTTACGTTTTTTGCCCTGGAGAAAAGTAAGGCGTCAATCGGGGACGCGACCCCGAGGTCTTTACGTTGAATTTAAGATGAGCTTTTAGAAGAAACAGTCAAAACTAGAGTCGCAGGGTCTCGCCCCTGCAGGCGACATCCTTTTTGTCACAATTGAGCCACAAAAAGTATGCAAAAATGGCCCTCTCTATATGTCCGTACTCAGGCGTCACCCGTTCAACATGACCAACAGTAATCGACAGGCCGGCCAGAGATGAACAAGTTCATCAATTGGCCTCAACCATGAAAAGCATGGTCCTTGGTCCTTGGTCCTTGGTCCTTGGTCCTAAAGATTTTGCCTCTGCCCGATTAAATGCGAAGCATTTTGGGCCGCCTGTGCTACCGTTAGGCAACAATAATCCGTACTCTAACTCAGCTATCGTCAGTGTACTTGACCTTCAGCGCTTTCTTTTGGTTACGTTTTCTTTAGCCCTTGAAAGAAAATGAACCCGGCTGTCGGGCCGGGACCCGACGATTTTGCTTTTGGTTGTTTCATTCAAATAGCCATAAAAACAACTCATACTATTTCTTATTGACATCCGCCCTAACTAGCAGTTAAATAACATTTTTCAAAAAGGCCAGTCCCGCTAGAAACGAGTAACCGCAAGACATTCTGATACGAAACAGCCCCATCTGCTAAACCCGTCACCAGAAATTGCCCCGGCTTCACTTCGTTACATACAAGCACCTGACCATATTGCATAATTCACCAAAAGAGTACCATAATGGTTACATATTAAACATTATTCGGATCCGTTCATCGAATAATCTTCAATCGCTCACACGTATCATCGAAAGTAGTAAGGTTTAGTTATGACAAAGAAAATAGCAGAAGGCAAAACATTAGGTCTTAAGTATGAGATTTACGACAACACCGGTATTGTCGAACACATTGAGTTCAGTAAAGACATGCTGCTCACTAAAGCTTCGCAAGAAAACATGGTTCACCTACCCAATTTTGCTGGTGTTCCCCAACCAAAATACCATCAACATATTCGCCTGCAGGGTAATGATACTTCTATCAATGTCGCTGGCCCCAAGGTCGCTGAGCATAATGGAGAACAGTTAACCTTGTTCCTACTGACCCAGGATCACGGTAAAAGTAGTACCTATTTGGGTAGCGTTAATCATAGCTCCAAACAAACCACTGATGCCCCGACCAGCATCAGAGAACAATTGTTCCCATGGACAGGACTTTGGATCACTTTAGTCTTAGGAATACTGACAGCTTTTGCGTTCCAAATGTTACATATGGAACGTGGTACCGGGACAGCCCTGGTTGCAACGGCCCTGATTACCCCGGCCCTGTTTCTATCTTTTTATGTCGTTGGTTGGTGGATCGGCCTGATCAGAACCATTGCGGTACGCCAAAATCAGGAGTTTAAAACATATCGTCAGCGATTAGCCCAGAATCCCACCCTGGCTTAAAATTTAAACTCCGGGCAAATACCTTGTCCGGAGTTTTTATATCAGTCTGCAGTAAAACTTTTCTATTTCGTAAACGAGGAAGGAAAAAAGCACCAATAGTTGTTTCTTACAACAATAAGTAAATGTTCGCCAGCCAAAGAGTCTCATGTTTGTGGCTCCTTGGCTTTTGATATATAGTTACCTTACCACCAACACTGGAATCTCCACACTGTGCCGCACAGGAGCAACAGTTTGCCCAAGTAGTAAATCGCCAACTAAGCGGTGCCCATGGGATCCCATCACTAATAGATCTACACCATGACTCTCTGCAAATAAAATCAGCTCTTTAGCCGGATCACCATGCGGTAGTGCAATTTCAACAGCAACCCCTGCCCCCTTTATTTCTTCGGCAATTTCAAGCAGATATTGTTCGTCCTCACGGGTATGCTCATCATAAACATCCGTCTGGTAAAAATGAGCGGGAGCCGTATCGACAACATGAACCAGCGTAAGCAAAGCGTCTTCCGCCTTAGCCAAAGACAAGGCGCGGCCAATAATAGCCGAGTCACCCTTGTCGCGCCCCAAGGCTGCCGCTATATGCTTAAAATCATGAGCATCGATGGCGGCAATAATTTTGGCTGAATGGGAAGGAGCATCTTGGACCCAATCTTTTTCCCCACGGATAAGAGGCAGGACAATAAGGTAAAGCAGGAATAACGATATAGCAGCGGTCATGCCAATGATCAGTACATCTACAATCAAAGGTGTGTTCCCAGAGGCCCAATCAACAATCTGGTCATACACCAGTTTAGCATTCAACGCGATAATAATGAATGAGGTAACCCAAGCGAGAATCTTGACCCACAGGCGACTGGCAAAAGCCCCCATCTTCAGTTTGTCACTGGTAAAGTGAACTAAAGGAACAATGGCAAAGGGTAATTGCAGGCTCAAGATAACCTGGCTGAAAATCAATAATTTATAAGTACCCTGGTCGCCGCTAATAGCAATGACAATAACTGCTGGGATTAAAGCCATGGCTCTGGTCACTAAACGCCTTAAGGCCGGACGCAGACGAACTTTGACAAATCCCTCCATGACAATCTGACCGGCCAGAGTTCCGGTCAGGGTCGAACTCTGACCAGCGGCAAGCAAAGCCAGACCAAAAGCAATTGTGGCAACATGGGACCCTAGCAATTCTTCCAGCATCCGATCAGCCTGTTGGATTTCGGTAACGACAATGCCATGACGATGAAATACCGCCGCAGCTAAAATCAAAATAGCAGCATTGACAAAAAAGGCCGCATTGAGAGCGACAGCTGAATCAAGAAAATTATAGCGACACGCCTGAGCTTTGGAGTCGATCGTCCGCGAAACACGCCGGGTCTGAACCAATGAGGAGTGCAGGTAAAGGTTATGAGGCATAACTGTCGCACCGATAATGCCAAGAATAATATAAACAGAACCCTCAGGCACAGCTGGGACCAGCCCGGCGGCAGCAGCACCCCAATCTGGTTTAGCCAGAAACAGGTTAACAATAAAACCACCTGCAATGACCGATATAAGGGAAACGACAAATGCCTCCATCTTACGCATCCCCAGTTTCTGAATCGCCAGAAGCAGAAACGTATCGAACAGGGTGACAAAAGCCCCCCACAGTAAGGGCAAGCCAAATAACAGATTTAAACCCAGAATCGTCCCTAGCACCTCAGCCAGGTCGCAAGCGGCTATGGCAATTTCGCAGAAAATCCACAGCACAAAGGAAGACGCTTTGGAATACTCAGAACGACACGCCTGCGCGAGATCTTTACCGGTCACAATACCAAGGCGGGCCGATAACGTTTGCAACAACACAGCCATCAGATTAGACATCAGAATGACCCAAATCAGAGCATAACCAAAGCGCGATCCCCCCTCTAGATCAGTCGCCCAGTTACCTGGATCCATATAACCAACACTGACCAGATAAGCCGGGCCAGCAAAAGCAAAAATACGTTTAAAGATGTTGGGATGATGGGTTGAGACGGAGCTATGAACTTCGCTCAAAGAAGCATTTGATGGGGTATCAGGTTTCATTTTTCCTACCAGAGGTTGATTAAAAAAGTACGTCAAAATAGATCAGATAATAGCGACTCTTGAAGATAGAATAGCAATTAAACATGTTCAGGATCAGCTGTTCAACATACTGCTAAATATATGCGAAATAAAGGCTATACATTCAATTGAAAGATATTTTTTCACCCAGTTAAAAATTTCTACCGCATGGATATAAGTGCAGATGTAATGACTGAAAAAAACTATTGCATTCCTTTCTAACTATGACTAATATAGTAATCATTAAAGAGCAAGGGAGCTTTTCTCCCTTGCTCTTTGTGTTTTTAAGGCCAACCCGATAAGAAAGAAGGTGACCGTCATGATTAGAAAGATTGCGGAAGGAATCACTCTAGGACTGAAGTACGAAATTTATGACAACACCGGTGTTGTTGATCAAATTGAGATCAGTGGCGATACTCTTACATTTAAACCTGTCGAGGGACACAGTTACCTCCGGGTTCCGGAATTTGGCTCAGGAGCAATGCTCCAACCGCAGCACCAAACCATTCATTTGCGCGGCGAAAACGAGAATATTGAGCTTGATGATGTTGAAGCGCCAGCAAAATCAGGCGAGGAGTTGACAGTTTTCTCTGTTCGCCAGGCAAATCAACCCAAAGGAGCTTATTTCCGTTTCTTTAACCATAATACTCATCAGGCTGCAGAAAACACCGGGGCTCTCAGGGATCAGCTATTTCCATGGGCAAGCTTGTGGGCCGTTTTGGCTGTCGGATTGATCGGTGTATTCTACTATATGTTGAATCATCAGGAACGAACAGCCATTGAGGCATTTTTCATTACCACAGCAACAATGCCGGTTATTTTTATTCCCATGTATATTGTAGGGTTAACGATTGGCCTAATGAGAATGTCTGCGGTACGGAATAATTCATCGTTACGGCAATATGCAGCTAATCTATTTTAATCAACGATCATTTGCATCTAGATTAAAATCTGACTCGTTACTAGTTTGACTTTTTAGATAGTAACCTACTCACCATCATGAAGCCCTGGAAAGTAACGTTCCAGGGCTTTTCTGCTTATTTGTTACTGCAATTAGAAAAGTTAAAACAATACTAACGGCCTTTAAAATCCTCATTAATTTCCTGTCTTTACACCTGAAACTATTCATTGACTTTTTCATTTCAGCTAGTTACAAAAATATAAACATTCTTTGAGGGGGGAATTAATAAACGGTGCATTCGCATCCGTATATCATTTACACGCCCCCCTTTTTGACATTAAAGACTAATTTTTTCCAAGCCAGAACCTGGTCACATGTCAATTTGAGTTTCAAAATGCCGTACCACCCGTCCCATTTAAATGAAAAGAGGAAACTATGTATTCATTCACGAACTACAGCAGTGTGAACGTCTGGAAGCTTGGTACCATTTTATTTTTATGTCTGTATTGTGCCGCATGCTCATCTGGTGGTAGTAGCTCTTCAGGAACAACAGAAACTAACTCTTTTACTGTCAGCTCTTATAATTTTGAAGAACCCCAGACCAGTGGAGCTACCTTTTATATTGATCCTGCTAATGGTAGTGCCAATGGTGATGGCAGTGCCAGCAACCCTTGGCTGACATTACAGCAGGTCGTCGAGGATAACCTGATTGAACATTATGCCTACTCCGAAAGCTACAATACTGATTCTGACCTAAAAGTTATTAATGCTGATGCACCCGTTAAAGGTGGTGACACCCTGATTCTTAAAGCGGGTTATCACGGTCATCTGGATATCCGTACTTTTATCTTTACAGACTGGCTCACCATTACGGGGGATGAGGGTGCCGAAGCAGTTTTGTCCCAAATCAAACTATTTGGAGCATTCCGGAAAGTTTATTTTAAAAATATCACCGTTAACAAAGAAAGCTACAACACCCTGGGTCATGAAACGACACCCTACTATGATAGTGATGATATTGACGGGGCTGTCATTTACTGTGCTTCTAACAGTTTCTGGGGCGACGGCGCAGAGGTAAAATTTAAAGGGATGACCGTCATGTCCGCAGCAGATAGCTCTAGTTGGGATGCCGATACCTGGGTTGAGCGTACCGATTCGGGCGTCGCATTCCGCGGTGTCCAACAAAGTGAACTGGTAGACTCAACTATTGACAATGTTGCCACAGGAATTGCCGTCACTGATGACTGCAGCAACAGCTATATTACCAACAATCTGGTTCAGGGCTATCGCATCGACGGTGCCAGGATTATCAGTAATAATATTTACTTTGCCGACAATGAAATTGTGGATTGCTATGATGTCGATGACAATCATGACGATGGGGTTCAAAGCTATAGTTATACCAGTGAAGGAGCCGGAACTGGAACCATCAGCAATGTCATAATCCGCAATAATATTATCATCGGCCACACCAACCCAAGCCACCCTCTTGCCGGAAATCCGCAAGGGATAGGTTGCTTTGATGGCATGTTTGATAATTGGACGGTAGAAAATAACCTGATTATTTCAAGCACCTACCATGGAATCTCACTTTATGGCGTCCGCAACAGCGCGATTCTTAACAATACCGTTATCGATCTAGATAGTAGCGATAGTCCTGTCCCCTGGATTATGATTCATGCTCATAAAGACGGTCGCGAAAGCGATAACAACATTATTGCCAATAATATAGTCTCGAGCAGCATAAGTGGTTCAGGTACCAACCTGACCACCGAAAATAATTATGTCATTGGAAAATCCAATTATGATGAGATTTATAATCTTTTTACTGCACCGGATGATGCTGATTTTACGTTGCTGAATAATGCCACAACACAAGATAGCATCATCGACCAGGGGAGTCGTTACGAGGGCTATCATTCATCCGATTATGATTTGGTTGGGTTCAGCCGGGATGAGATGCCTGACTTGGGAGCATATGAGCTTCAGTAACTTGTCATTTAAATTGTAGTTTTTTGCCTTTGCCTCTGCCCAGTTAAATGCGAAGCATTTTGGGCCGCCCGTGCTACCTTTAGGCAACAATAATCAGTACTCAAATTCAGCTATCGTCAGTGTGTTTGATCTTCAGCGCTTTCTTTTGGTTGCGTTTTCTTTAGCGCTTGAAAGAAAATGAACCCGGCTGTCGGGCCGGGACCCGACGACTTTGACTTTGCTTTTAGGATTAGATTTTAAAGAAACAATCAAAAGAACAGTCGCAGGGTCTCGCCCCCTGCAGGCGACGTACTATTTTTCACAATCGAGCTAAAAATAGTAAGCACAAAAAGCCCTGTTTATATGTCCGTGCTCCGGTGTCGTTCGTTCTAGGCTTTCAATTGCTATTAACTGGCCGGCCAGTGATGAGCAAGCTCATCAAATTGGCCTCAACCGCAAAAATGCTTAAGCATTTTGATGGATTGAAACAATCAATTCGGTTCTGCCCAGTTAAATACGAAGTATTTTGGGCCGTCCGTGCTACCTTCATGCAACAATAATCCGTACCCCAACACAGCTATCGTCAGTGTGTTTGACCTTCCAGCGATCTTTTTGGTTCGTTTTTCCATCGCCTGGGAAAAATGAACCCGGCTGTCGGGCCGGGACCCGACGACTTTGACCTTGCTCATTTGATCTTATATGTTTTTTAGAACTGGCGGGCCAAAACCCACCAATTTCTAAAAAACAATCTAAGATCACCGGCACTCAGCATAACCATCAATACAAAAACCATCACGAAAATACCCATTCAGCCCCTGCGCGGTCAAAACCTCATCCCAATGCCCTTTACGTTGCTGCTTGAGCAACTCAACAAGATCGGGAATTTCATCATCTTCATCTGGAATCGTACCGGCATAGCCCATATCAGTTAAAAAGGTCCCAATACTCCGCTCAGGATCAACATAGTCACGCAATTCAGTGACAGAGGTGGTATCTTCACTGATTGCAGCGAACGCAGCAAAATCGATACGTGTTCCTGAGTCCCCGAACCACAGATCATTACTCTTGTCAAAATAGTAATAATTATCCTCAAAAACCTGGGTTTCCGGAACCATACTGTAATTGATCAAACGCCCATTGATATCTGCCATGGCAGCAATTTCGTTATCGCGGACAATGATCCTGTCTAGGGCCCCACTGACATCATCATCTGAAAAATTCATCAGGCTACCGCCACTAACAACATTGTAAATGATATTTCCACTGAATATGGTGTCGGTGGTGTGGCCAAGGATATTGAAACCATAGGTATTGGTATAGAGATCCGTTTTACCCCAATTAGCTAGCAGATTGCCATGCACCAGGCCACTATTCCAGTCGTTTATATCAATTCCCCAGCCAAGCGTTCGGTTGGTTGGAAAGCTGCGTCCGATGGCTGTCATGACATTATTGACAACGACAATATGTTCCCAGCGCGGACCATTATCCTGATCCGAATTGCCCCCAAGACTGATACCGATCTCCCCTTCGGCGTAGAAGTTATTATCCACCAGAATATTGTAAGCGGCTATCTGGTTGATTCCTTCACTGGTATTCGAGGTAAACTTGTTTTGAATGCTTGAAGAGCGCAGGAAGATATTGTTACGCATAATCGTATTACGGGTGGCGGAGAAATAAGTATTGTGATTAAACATGGTCGCCATCCCCTCGTCCTGAGCATTGGACTGCCCCTGTTTATACCAACCGTTATGGTCAAAGATATTTTCCTCCAGCAGAAGAGAAATCAGATTGGAATAGAGCCCCTGAGAATGGGAGGACGTTGAGTAATTATTATTGAAAATATTGCGCCGTACAATGATATCAGGAATATCGAGCATGTTTTCATCATCATCAAAAGCCCAACTCTGGATCACATTTCCACTGAACCACTCAAACCAGCAGTCTTCAAACAGAAAACCTCCAGTGTCAGAATAGACCGTTGCACCGATGCCACTACGACTTGAAACATTGCCAAAACCAACAAATTCAGGCGCAGCAGGATTGCGCTCATTAGCACAGAAATGGATTCCGACAACGGCAACGTTACCGCTTCTGTTCATGAACAGCCCGGCATTCTCAATTAACGGTCTATCTGTCGCTAAATCGCCATAAGCACCAAGGACCATTCGTTCACTACTGGAACGCCCTTTTTTATCCAGACTGATATTATCATCCAGAGACCAACTATCCCCACGCTTTAACAAAACATAATCGGGATATCCTTCGCGCATTTGTGCAACCGCGGCACCTATAGTTGCAAAAGCACTCACGGTACCACTGGGATTAAAAACATCGCTGCCAATCTCATCTGCATCAGGTGAGTAGGTAACGGCACTGTCATCATTACCTGTGCTGCTGGAAACATACATAATCAGAGAATCGCTGGAAGGAGTAAAAACAGACCAGCCATCGTCATCCTGTTCTGGCAAGCTGAACTGATCACTCCACTCAACATCATAATTATCTACGTTACTGGCCAGAACAAAAACAAGCCGTTCTGCCGTGGTCGTATTGCCATCACTATCGGTGGCGGAATAGCTGACTGAGTAACCACCAGCGCTGCTGGTATCGACTGTAGATGCGGTTGTGATAGTGGCAGTTAAATCGCCGTCTTCTCGATCGTCAGCTGTTGCGCCGGCATCAGTAAAACTGTCACCGACAGATAATTGGATGATAGCATCGCCCAAAAGAGTGATAACCGGCGTATGATCACTGTCAGAAGAGCTGCCAGAGCCAGAACCACCGCTGCAGGAACAAAGCATAAAACATAAACAGAAGAGAAGAAACCTGGACACTTTACGCATAGGAACACCTCACTTTTCATTTAGAGATTTCTGATGGAACTGTTTCTGAGCGAATAACAACACATTGACCAACGAGAATGGTAGAGCCTAAAAAAGAGGAGGGTATACAAAGACAACGAATAGTCACACAGAGAAGCCCCCTCCACTCTCTGGTATAAATAAAATAATGCCGTTAAAGCATTATTCTTTCAAGAAAATACTCGATACAGGTTGAATCTATGATTGTTCATAAAATGAACCATTCCGCGTCCCGAGAAAATCCCCAAGAGCAATTTGCTCCTGCTTTATGAACCCCTGCGACGGTAACACCCCCGAATTAACTAACTCGATCACAGCACATAAAGAAGCCGCGGTCGTCCACGAAATTGCGCGCCATTGATTATCGGCAATTTGTCTTGGCCGATAAGCCCGGACAAACTCTTCCCGCACCAATTGCCCCTGGCACCACCCTTCCGCAGAAGCGTGAATATACACCACATCATCGTTCACTGGCGGCTTGGCATTAACCAAAATAGCACCGGCATGATCACGATTTTCCCGCATCAGTAATTCATGAAAATAAAAATTCATCATTGTGGCATGGCCGGGATAGCGGATTGACTTATAATCGAGGTTCTCCACTCTTCCTGCAAAGGTTTCACACATGGTGCCAAGCCCACCTGAAGTCGTAAATGCTTCAAACTCGACGCCATCAATAACGATTTTCTCTAACCATTCAAGAGGAGACACCCATTTATGCTGACCATCTTCGATGACTTCACAATCATTCAGGTATTCATTAACGACCCCTTCGGGCGACCAGTTAAACGCATATGAAAGCAGACCAGTGGGATGCTGAGGCAGAGCCCCTACCCGCAGCCTTATGCTACGAATTTTCTCAAGTCTGTCCGCCAAAGACGAGCCAACAATTCCTATAAAACCAGGAGCTAACCCACATTGTGGCGCCATGATGCCACGGCTACTGTTACTCATCTCCTTTATCGCTCGGGTAGTGGAAACGTCTTCCGTCAGATCAAAATAATGGAGACCATACTTGTGAGCTAAAGTGGCAATAGTCAGATTAAAGTGGTAAGGGAGGCAGGAGACAACAGCATCATATTGTGGCAAAAGGCTTTCCAGAACCTCGCGATTCTGGACATCGCAGGGGACGACGGAAAAAGGCTGATCATCCCGTGGGGAAAGATCAGCCCCAGAAACATGAAACCCGCTGTCATGTAACAGCAACGCCGTTAAGTAACCGACTTTTCCAAGGCCAAGAACCAATACAGAAGAGATTATGCCAGTCATCAGCGACCTCCGTAAAGAAAAGCAACTTTGGATATATTCACTCTTTCTATTTTACCTCGAAGTCACCCTTTAAGCTGATATTTTTGGTTAAAAGAGTCACCACTAACTCTTTCAAGCTGAAATACTGACTACATTCTCCATATTTGAGAACAAATACCAGTTTATAGAAAATATAACTGATTATTAATTACGATTTTTTCAAAAATTCGAATTAGTCTCGTTATTACAGTAATATACCGATCGAAATGGCAAAAAAAAACGTAATTTGACAACAGAAGCCTTAATATTGCTACATAGACAGGGAAACAACCTATCTCCATATTCGGATAGTCATATTTTAAACTACTGTTCTCCTTTCAACTCAAGCACCTATCTTACTGTTTATAGGTCATTTTTATTATCTATTGCTCTTGATTTTTTTATCACACAGGCAGACAATTTCATTATTGGAGTTGATTTCAACAGAAGATTATCAAATGTCATCTGTTACTGTAGCCATTGCTAAACATCACAACATATAAAGAGAGTAAGACCATGAAAAAGAAAATCGCAGAAGGCAAAGCATTAGGATTAAAATACGAAATTTTTGATAACTCGGGCATCATTGATCATATCGAATTCAGTCAAGACATGATCTACATTGCCCCTAAAATTGGCCAACATATCCGTGTGCCTGAATTGAACCAATATTCCTTCCACATGAATCGCCAGCAAAGTTTACAGCTTGAAGGTGAAAAAGACAGTATCGAGCTTAAAGATATGGATGCCAACGGCAACGATGGCCAGGAACTGACTCTGTTTCTATTGACCCATGGTAAAAATAGCCAGGGTTCTTATTTCAGTTCACTGAACCACGACACCTGCAAAACAGTTACGAATAGCAGTTCAATGCGCGCTCAACTTTACCCCTGGGTGTCAGTATGGTGCATGTTTGTCGTGGCCCTGTTGGCATTCTTCTACAACATGAGCGGTATCCAGCATAGAGAATGGCAAGAAGCATTGTTACTTACCCTGGTCCTGTCACCAATCATTATGCTGCCATTGTTCGTTCTTGGTAGCGGAGTTGGATTCTTACGGTCGTTGTTAGTTAAACGTAATAGCACGTTTAAGAATTATGCTGCTGCTTTAAGTCAAAGCTGCAGAACGACTGTTCTAAATTAAATTGTTCTTAGGCATATTCCGGCCGTTCCTTTACAACAAGGAACGGTCGGAATTTGTCCTTGGTCCTTGGTCCTTGGTCCTTGGTCCTTGGTCCTTGGTCCTTGGTCCTTGGTCCTCAAGATTTTGCCTCTGCCCAGTTAAATGCGAAGCATTTTGGGCCGCCTGTGCTAACTTCAAGCAGCAATAATCAGTAATCTAAATCAGCTATCGTCAGTGTACTTGACCTTCAGCGCTTTCTTTTGGTTGCGTTTTCTTTAGCGCTTGAAAGAAAATGAACCCGGCTGTCGGGCCGGAACCCGACGACCTTGACCTTGCTTTTAGAATTAGATTTTAAAGAAACAATCAAAAGAAGAGTCGCAGGGTCTCGCCCCTGCAGGCGACGTACTATTTTTCACAATCGAGCTAAAAATAGTACGCACAAAAAGCCCTGTTTATATGTCCGTGCTCAAACGTCGCTCGTTCAACATTACTAACAGCAATCGACAGGCCGGCCAGAGATGAACAAGTTCATCAATTGGCCTCAACCATGAAAAGTTCTCGTCCTTGGTCCTTGGTCCTTGGTCCTTGGTCCTTGGTCCTTGGTCCTCAAGATTTTGCCTCTGCCCAGTTAAATGCGAAGCATTTTGGGCCGCCTGTGCTTCCTTCGGGCAACAATAATCGTAGCCCAACTCAACTATCGTCAGTGTACTTGACCTTCAAGTGATGTTTTTGGTTCGTTTTTGCATCACTTGGTAAAAATGAACCCGGCTGTCGGGCCGGGACCCGACGACTTTGACTTTGCTTGCTTGATTTTGATTTAACATAAAACAGACTGTATCCCTGATAAAAGCCTTAGGAGAGGACAACTATTTTAATATTGTCACCAACATGTTCTCTTTCCTCCCCTCATTACTTTTGACATTAGATGTCCACTTTGCTTTTATATCCACCACGTAAATCCAAAGGAGACACCCCATGCAATCATTTCAATTCTTCAGCCCACCACAGCTTGATTTTGGTGCCGGTCACATCGATCATCTTCCCCGCCACATTCTGTCGTTTGGACGTTCGGCCTTAATATTAAAAGGCGGCCAATCACTGGAACAATCCGGGCACTGGCAAAGAATCTGCAAGCTATTAAAAGACAACAATATTAGTTGGTCACAAGCAATCATCAGCGGCGAACCCTCTCCCTCAGTTGTTGACACTATTGTCGCAGAACACAAGCAAGACCAACCTGATTGCGTTATCGCCATTGGCGGAGGCAGTGTGATTGATGCGGGAAAAGCAGTATCAGCTATGCTGACATGCCCTGGATCAGTTAAGAATTATCTTGAAAAAGTTGGCCATAAGAAACCTGAATACAAGCAGATTCCGTTTATCGCCATACCAACCACATCGGGAACGGGAAGTGAAGCAACAAAGAATGCAGTTTTGTCTGAAACCGGCCCACACGGATATAAGGCATCATTGCGACATGACAGCTATATCCCCAATATTGCCCTGATCGATCCGGAACTGATGGTCGCATGTCCACCCCATGTGACTGCAGCAGCAGGAATGGATGCCTTATCACAACTGTTGGAATCCTATCTGTCTACTGCCGCAACACCTTTGACAGATGCCCTGGCATTAAACGGTCTGGAATACTTCTCACGGTCATTCCCGGCAGTATGCTCATCCAAGGCTGAAAATCCAGAAGCTCGCGCCAATATGGCTTACGCAGCCTACATATCCGGGTTAACCCTTGCGAATGCTGGGCTAGGAACAGTTCACGGCATTGCAGGTGTCATTGGTGGCTATAAACCATTACCTCATGGCCAGATATGTGGCGTACTATTAGCACCAGTCATGGAACAGACACTGGCACAATTAACGGCAACCGACACAACCATGAAAAAAATGAGCCGGGCAGCAAGTATCCTGACCGGACAGGCATATGAAAATGATTTTCAAGGAGCTGAAGGTTTCATAAATTATCTCCGTTTGTTGCAGCGTGAAACAACTCTAACAAGCTTCAATAGTAAACACATAACCAACGAAGATATCGACATATTTGCAAAAGAATCGAGCAACAAAAACAACCCTGTCAAAATAACTTATGCAACCATTAAAACAATTCTCACTGGTTGCATAACGAGAGAAAACTGACCCATGAACGAATTTGCAAATTTAATTTTACAATCTGGCCGGACAGCTGTAGAGCTAGCCCTGTTTGTCTTGTTGCCAGTGATGATTGTCATGCTGACCTTCATGCGAATGCTTGAAGCGCGTGGAATTCTAGACCGTATCGTGACACTATTAACCCCTGTACTGCGTCCTTTAGGCATCCCGGGACTTGGAGTTTTTGCGCTATTTCAGGTTTTGTTCGTCAGCTTTGCAGCTCCAGTCGCAACCCTGGCAATGATGGATAAATGTGGCATTAACCGCCGGCATTTGGCGGCGACTCTGGCACTTGTTTTTGCCGGCGCACAGGCCAATGTCGTATTCCCTTTAAGCGCCAAGGGCCTTAATGGTCCGGCAACCTTAGGGATTTCCGCTCTGTGTGCGGTCATCGGGGCAGCGGCGACCTACCATATTTTTGGACGAAAACTGGATAACAGTGATGAACCACCAGTACCAAACCCAGAACATCCAACCGCAACCGATCCTAAAGGTGTTCTTGACGTCGTTAACCGGGCTGGAGCAGAAGCATTCAATATTGCCATAGGAGCATTACCAATCCTGGTGCTGCTGTTACTGCTGGTAAATATTCTGCGCACCATCGGTGCCACCGCTTTTATAGAGTCGTTCAGCGCCCCTCTGGTGGCTATGGTTGACCTCCCCTCCACCGTTGCGCTACCGATCATTACCAAATGGATTGCTGGCGGCACTGCCATGCTTGGTGTGGTGATCGAATACCTTAATCAAGGACTGATTTCAGCTAACGACCTGAATCGCATTACCGGCTTGATGATTAACCCTTTTGATTTAACTGGAATTTCTGTGCTGATCTCAGCTGGGCCTCGCGTTGCCTCAGTTTTACGCCCAGCGATGGGTGGAGCACTGCTTGCCGTTATCCTGCGTGCAACACTCCACCTTATCATCTGGTAGCATATGCCACGTAGCCATCATAAACTGATGGCTACGGACTAATTCTGAGGGGATTTATTTACCAGAACTTTTACCGTTGACGGACTGATTTTCTCTACATCAATATCCGGGGGCAATACCAATTGCGAGCTATTCAGGGGATAAGTCTGACGTCCAAGCCCGGTCAAAGTCCCATCAAGAGAAATCACCAAATTTTCTTTTTTCAGATTAAACAATTCACGCCGTTCTGCACTTAATGACACCTCTGCCACAGGAGGTGTTACCGAATCGAAGGAAAATCCCTGAGGGATATTCTGCACGTCAATCGGAACCTGAAAAACACTGGTCACAACAGCGGAACCAGGAACCAAAAAAACCCAGAAGATTGCGGTTATCATCACGGAAACAACCATGCGTAAAACTAGACGCAACCAAGATCGCCAGGCGGTATGATGACTTCTTTTAGCTTCCAGATCGCCACTAAAATCATCCAGTGCCAGCTCCAATTCAGCACGATCGACCATAGGCGTTAATTGACCTTCATGCGCCACAGAAATGATCCCGCTTTCTTCAGAAACAACAAGAATTAAAGCATCACATTTTTCAGCTAAACCAAGGGCCGCAGCATGGCGCGTACCCTTCTGATTTAAGGGTTCATCACGTTCGGTCAACGGCAAACGGCTCCCGAACCGTTCGATCCGGTCGCCCCGAATAACAACGGCACCATCATGACCAGGCGAACCAGGATCAAACAGGCTTAGCAGCAAAGGCCTGCTGACCTGTCCATTGAGCAAAAAACCATCTGTAATCAGAGATTCCAGAGCTATCTCACCGGGTAGAATAATCAATGCCCCCCAACTACGCTCGGAGAGTTCATACAGCAACTTGATTAGAAGCTCTCTGCCCTCCTTTGACCTATCGGTAGTTTTTTTGCCCCAGCGGAACATAACCGTGCCAAGATCATCCAGAACACGTCTGATTTCATGTTGATAAATCACGACAACAATCAGAATGACAACCACCGACAAACCTTGTAACACACGCACTGTCAGGGTAAATTCAAGTTGATGAGCTAACAGCAGAACCAAACCATAACTCACCAGACCTGCGCCCAGTTTCCAGGTCCGCCGAGAACGAAAAATTGTCAGTAAAAACCAGATGATTGCTGAGGAAAACAAGATATCGAGAATATCGAAAAAACTGGTTTCTTTCAGCAAAGCGACATAATCCAAAAACATAGTTTCTAACCTTTTCATTTATAACTAAGGATGCTTTCAATAAAACCTAAGAGCAGATAACAATACTGCAAAGGAGAAAAATAAAAAATCCCTTGTTCTCAGAATAAGGGAAAAAATAGACTTCACCCCCTTAGCCCGGTATAAATTCGACGCTAGACTAAAAACTTGTCAATGTCCGGTAAAATCTTTCAAAAACGCCCTATAAGGAAAATACAAGACATGAGCAACACTGAACAGATAAGTGGTCGTCTGATTGCCATAGGCGATATCCACGGCATGGCCGCGATGCTTGAACAACTGATAAACAAAATAGCCCCGAGCGGAGAAGATCTATTGGTTTTTATGGGCGATTACATTGATCGTGGCCCCCATTGTCGTGAAGCAATTGACTTTTTGTTGAAATTGAAGCTGGAATTTCCGCAAACTGTATTCCTGCGCGGTAATCATGACCAGATGCTATTGGATGCTCTACTCGAGATGGGAACTATCTCCGGGAAACGCCTACGTGATATGTCGCCTATTTTTACTGAAAAAGGACCGGAATCGGACCTGGAAAAGTTTTTAAGCATTGGCCACGATACTATGGCAAGCTACGGGATCACAGACCTGGCTGATATTCCCAAAAGCCACATTCAGTTTTTACAACAGACGCAGCTTTACTATCAGCATGAGCAATTTCTGTTTGCCCATGCTGGTGCAACATCAAATACCAACCCAGCAGAACAAGACCCCTACATTTTACTTTGGGAACGCAATTCTCCCCCAGGACAAAATGGCGAAGTCCATGTGGTTGGTCATCAACCAACTCAAGGGCAGCCTAGTTTTGAAGAGGGTCGTATCAACGTCGATACTGGTGCAGTTTACGGCCACACCCTGACAGCATGCGATGTCTTAACCCAGCAAATCTGGCAGGTCAAATAATTAAACCGGGAAAAAAACCTCTCTTAGGGAGAGGGCAATAAAAAGACGGTCAGACTACGTGCACCTTGGGCACCATGGACCATGGTGGCTCCAATATCTGCAGTTGCTGATGGTCCCATCATAAAACAACCATAATGCTGGGCCACCAGGCTGACCCGTTTATAGGCGGTATTCATATTCTCGCTAATCGCTTCGGGGTCAAGGAGAATAACCAAGTGCTGGGGCAGAAAACCGATGGAGTTAACAACCATGGAGTTTTCCGTCAACCAGACACTACCCATTTCAGCAACCCCAAATTCAGCACGCATCACGCCGATATCAACCGGCTCCAGGTCATGAGGGCGGGTCTGACTGGTCAGGTTCACAGTACCGGGCCACTCCTGTGTCGCTGAGACAATCAATGAGGCTTCCGGTAATTTTTGCGCCATAATCTGCTGCGCTTCAGCAATTGAAGTCACCTCGTAACAAGAACCAGCAGCAATCTCCAGATGGTCCTTGAACTGAGCTAGAAGATCTACCCCCGGCTTGGCGAAGGTGGGCACTCCAGGGTGAGCTACTTTATTTTTAGGGAGACTGTTTATTAAATGCTTCAGTATCTGTTGTTGACTGTCCATTACTTTTTCCGATTCTTGCGATACCAATCGCGAAAGGTTTCCTTTTTAACCACCGGCAGATCATGATATTTACCGTAAGCGTTCAGAGACTCATTATAAAGCAGCTTGTCCGGCACCAGTTGCTCACCGTAATGAGCTAACTTTTCTGCTGCGGTAAATAACTTTGGCCGGCCAAGTACTTCGCCAGCACAACTGAAAGCCGCCTGCCTGAGGCGCGGAATCTGTTTATTTTTTACCATCACCTGACGCCATAACATAATCTGTTCAGCAATATTTATATGAACCGGGCAGACTTCGGTACAAGAACCACATAGGGAACTGTGAAACGGCAACTCGGAGTATTTTGACTCATCAATGGTTGGGTCGATAATAATACCGATAGGACCTGCATAGGTCGCCCCGTAAGATAATCCCCCGCTACGCCGATAAACGGGACAGGTATTCATACACGCCCCACAGCGAATACACTTTAATGACGGCCAGAAATCAGGATGGGCAAGGCGACGGGAACGACCATTATCAACCAGGACCACATGCATTTCCGCCCCCTGCCGTGGCCCACTAAAATGAGAAGTATATTGGGTTGATTGGCTGCCAAGCGCACTACGTGATAATAAACGGATAAAAATACCTAAATCTTCGTCACGGGGTAAAACTTTTTCAATCCCGATACTCGCGATATGCAGCGGCGGAAGACTGGCGGTAAGATCGGCGTTACCTTCATTGGTACAAACAACAAAACTACCACTTTCAGCGACGGCAAAATTAGCTCCCGTCAAACCAGCACCGGCAGCAAGAAACTTAGGCCGGGCATTTTGCCGCATTGCTTCTGTCAACTGTAAGGGATCATGGTTATTTGGATCGGTACCAATATTTTTAGCAAACAGCGCAGCAACATCTTCGGTTGTTTTATGAATCGCAGGAACAACGATATGGCTGGGTCGCTCACCCGCCAGTTGCTGAATCCGTTCACCAAGGTCAGTTTCGAGGACTGAAATGCCATGCTCCTCCAAAAAAGGAGTCATGCCACATTCTTCCTGAAGCATCGACTTACTTTTAATGATCTGATCAACCTCATGCTGCTGCAGAAGTTTCAGGACAATATCATTATGCTCGGCGGCATCCTTGGCCCAGTGGACATGAATTCCCTTTTTTTCTGCATTCTCGGCAAATTCTACCAGGTATTGATCGAGATGGCTCAACGCATGTTCTTTAATCTGTGACGCCAAATTTCGCAACTCTTCCCACTCCGGAATAGCCTTCGCGGCCTTGTCACGTTTCTGCCGAGAATTCCACAGGTTGCGATCGTGCATGGGCAGATGAACGTCGTCCTGAGTGATAAACTGTTCCGTATTTTTTACAATATCGACTTTATTATTCATCATCTTTAAAAGGGTCCATTGTTAAGAACTTGAGCAATATGAATAAATTTAAGGGATGACTGCTCACGGCTGGCAACACCACTTTGATGCATCAGGCAGGACATATCAGGTGAAATGACATAATCAACCGTATGACGGGTGTAATCAGCGACCTTATCGTGAGCCATGCGCGCAGCAACGGCGGCATCGGTCGCACAGAATGTTCCACCAAAACCACAACATTCGTCAGGCCGGTCTATCTCTTCGACCTGAATCCCTTTAACCCCCATAATAAGGTTTTCGGTTTTGTTGAAGTGCGGCTCAACCCATTCAGAACGGGAAGCCAGACCCAAACCACGAATGGAACTGCACGAATTGTGGATTGCAACCTTGTGAGGAAACTCAGCCCAAGGGAATTCCGTCACCTGCAAGATGTCAGTTAAGAACTCCACCAATTCATAGGTATTGGCACGCACCTGCTTGACACTTTCCGTCTGTTCAATCGCATCCATATGAAAACGCACATGTTTAACACAGCTTCCTGCCGGAGAAACGATATAGTCGTAACCGGCAAAAATATCACAGAACAACGCTTCAGTACGTGCCGCACTGACCTGATCCCCCTCATTGGCCATGGGCTGCCCGCAGCAGGTCTGGTTTTCAGGATAATCTACCTCAACACCGAGACGTTCCAGCAATTCCAGGGTAGCAATACCGACCTCCGGATAGATAGCATCGATGTAACAGGGAATAAAAAGAGCGACTTTCATAATTGAACAACAACTCCTATAGTAGCAATGCAGACAAATCAGTATGACCAGGGATAGCACTACAGCGGTTCAGAAGGGAATCTGAACCGCTGAGATTTCTAGCTGTAGAGCTTTTTAATCAAGTAGTGACAATAATTAATTTTGAATATAGACAACATGAGTCTGGAGATATTCATACAAGCCATGCTTGCCATCAGCGCCACCGATACCTGATTTACGCCATCCTGCATGGAACCCCTGCAAACCTTCAAAGTGCTCACGATTGACATAAGTTTCGCCACATTTCAACTCATTTGCAGCGCGCATCATATTGCTGATACTGGTCGTAAATATAGAACTGGTCAAACCAAAATCAGAATCATTAGACAAAGCAATCGCCTCATCTAAATCAGAGAAAGGCATAACTGGCAAGACCGGCCCAAAAACTTCCTCTTGGATAATTTCCATGTCTTGACGGACATTGGTCAACAGAGTTGGTTTATAAAAATAACCGGTTGGCATATCGCTGGGTCGCTCGCCACCAGTTAGGACTTCAGCACCATCCTGCTTGGCTCGTTCGACCATCGCCTCAATTTTTTCCAGTTGATCTTTGCTTACCTGGCAGCTCATATCAGGATTAGTGGCCGGATCGCCATAGCTTACCTGACTCATAGCCTTGGTTAGGCGATCGATAAATTCCGGGGCGATCTTTTTATCAACATATACCCGCTCTGCACAGTTACAGACCTGACCACTAAAAATGACCCGAGAATCAACAATCGCTTTGACTGCCAGATCAAGATCTGCGTCGGCACAGACAATGGCAGGAGCTTTACCACCTAACTCAAGCGAGGTCTTAGTAATATTCTCAGCGGTGGCGGCAATAATTTTCTGGCCTGCACCAACGCTACCGGTAAGGGAAACCATACCGGTTAAAGGATTTTCAACCAGCGCGTTACCCATAGTGCTTCCTGAGCCGGAAATGATATTTAAAACCCCTTTGGGTAAATCAAGACGAGAGACTAACTGGGCAAATTCAAAAGTCGTATTCGGCGTTTCACTGCTCGGTTTAACAACAATAGTATTACCGGTCAACAAAGCTGGAGCGACTTTACGCGCCATAACAAAGAAAGGAAAATTCCACGGGCAAATACCAACCACGACTCCGATAGGCTGGCGAAATAGAAGAATATTTTCTTTAGGTCGATCACTCTGAATGATCTCCCCTTCATAAGTACGCGCCCACCCGGCATAATAATCGAAATAGTCGGCGGTGAAATCAATTTCCACCTGTGCCAGAGATTGAACCTTGGCTTGCTCTGCCATTAAGACCTGAGCCAACTCGACACGGTTTTCACGAATTAACGCGGCCATCTGTTTCAAATAGTTCGCCCGCTCACTGGCTGGCAATGCAGCCCACTCCGTCTGTGCAGCGTTGGCGGCAGCAAGGGCTTCTTCGGCGTCAGCAACGCCCCCCTTGGGCGCTTGGGCAATAACCTTTTCCGTAAAGGGATTGAGGACGTCAATAACTTCATTGGTACTGGCGTTTTTAAACTCTCCATTGATGTACTGCTGATAGGTTTTCATTTTATCCTCCGGTTAGAATGAACGTAGGAAGAAATCGAGAGATGAGATGAAAAACCGGAAATGCGCGGGTCTAAGGACCACGTGATTGGCGGGACGCTGTTAGAAAGACTGTCGCTATAAAAAACAATCAGCTTGCAGTGAATTAGACATCTCAGACAAAGAAACATACCTTATATCTCAATTATTCCTAGATTGATTAAATCATAACGCAGGCGAAATTTAAAAAACAAGGGGGGACATGGATATTTAATGATTTTGTAAATTTGATCTTATTAGTTTGGCCTAGCTCATGACCATGAACGTTCCACTTAAACAGAAAAATAAACACAGAGCATGAAGTGCCTCCTCAACTGCAATTTTCATCACCCATCTCTTTGCACGATTTAACGCAATTACGCCCAGACTGCTTAGCAAAATACAACGCTTTATCAGCCATACTTAACAACTGGTCTGGAGAAGATATTTCAGCCACAAGACTGGAAACACCAAGACTAACAGTCACCCTTATAGCCCCCTTCCCTTCAGCAGCATCCTCGGTCAAAAGCTCACTGGCGGCCATCTTATGTCGTAATTTTTCGGCTAAATGCAAAGCATTATCAAGGGAAGTATGGGGAAGCAGCAAACCAAGCTCCTCACCACCATAACGACAAAGGACATCTGTCTCTCGCAAACTCGCTTTAACCCGTTCAGCAAAACGCCTGAGGACCAGATCCCCAATCGGATGCCCCCAGTGATCATTAATTCGCTTAAAATGATCAACATCAATCATGATCATAGAAAAAGGTTCATCGTAGCGCTTGGAACGGCTGAATTCCTCATACAAACGACGGTCAAAATAGCGTCGATTATATACACCAGTAAGAGCATCGGTCGTGCTCTCCTGCTCCAAAACAAAAATACGGCGAAAATTTCTGGCAGTCTGTAAAGAGAGTAGGCAAACAAGGAAAACAAAAACCGACCCACTAAAAAAAACGATGGGAACGAGAAGATCTTCGACCTGATGATAGGGAGTACCACAGCAAACCAAATAATAAACATAACCGACAATAAAAAAGCAGATTAAGACAATCAGGGTACGCCATAAATTTCGAATTCGGCCATGGGGAATTGAAGCAATGGTTCTTCGGATCGGCCATATAGAAGCAAACAAAAGGAGAATACCCAGGATAAGCAGCAAATTTTTCAGAAGATCCATTCAGCAGCTCCAAATATTAAAACTAAGAAAAGAGGATATATTTATTCTAGCAAATCGATTGAATATTTAAATGGCAACCAGCGAATTTTCAAATATCAACAGAGCAAACCATCCTTTTGTAATGATGCTATGATAGGGCAAACAGAGGAACTTCTATCCAAGGTATAAAAGTGCAATCCAGGGGCCCCATATCGCAACAACTCCCGACATTGCTTTATAGCAAAGGATACTCCTAATTGCGGAACCTCCGCCGCATCCACCTTATACAGTCTTTCCTGAAACCCCTTCGGAATAGAGGCACCGCACATAACTGACAACCTTTGAGTTAATTCCAATGAATGAACCGGCATAATCCCTGGAATGACAGGAACCTTAATACCACAATTATGGCACTGCTCAACAAAACGGAAATAAAAGTCATTATCGTGAAAATACTGGGTCAATATATAATCGGCCCCGCTGTCGACCTTCTCACTTAAGTATTCTATATCACGCTGATAGCTTTCTGCATTGATGTGTCCTTCAGGATACCCCGCACAGCCAATGGTAAAATCATAGTGCTGACGAATAAAGGTAATCATATCCTTAGCATAGGGGAATCCCTGGGGATGCAAAGAGAAAGACCCATCTTTAGACTCATCACCACGAACAACAAAAATATTTTTTACCCCAATGATCTGTAACTGATCGAGAACCGCACATAAATCATCAGGTCCAAGGCCAGCACCAGCGACATGCGCTACGGTTGGAACAGACGCTAACTGCATCAGTTGACGAAGAGTCGCAAAAGTCCCGTCTTTCGTGGATCCCCCTGCTCCAAATGTGACGGTAAAAAAACCGGGAGATAAGGAGGCCAGACGCGAAACGACATCAGGAAACCGGTTGCTGACTTCATCATTTCTTGGTGGAAAAAATTCCATTGAAATAACTGGCGGTGGCTGGCTGAACAATTCGGTTATCAACATAATAGGTATGGTCCTTCCCTACAAAAAGCATCACAATCTCAATATCTCAAATAGGAGCTAAAACAGCTTTATCCATGTCAAAACAGCTCCACATTTTCGCTATTACCTTCCATATATCAAAACAACTCTTCAGCTTGAAACCTTATGTATATGAGCATAGCCACCTCCTAATCTATCTAAAACTACCATCAAATGAAATCAATTTTCAATAACTTACCGTTTTAATATTATAAAGCTTAAGACTTCCTTTTATTTTTTATAAAACGCTGATATATTTTATTTGTAAAATTAGCAGAATCCAATAAACCTCATTTTCTCTGCCAAATGTAAACTTAAGAATTAAGTATTCACCATATATCGAATAAATTTAAATTCAATCTAATTGGTTTCGTGAAACAGATTGAATGGCTTATTGACAGAGGAGATCAAAGCCATGAGTGTTCCCGCAAAAACGCACCCTAAGTGGGCCGCAGTTGTAACTGGCAAGCAAACCTATGCCCTTAAATTTCTTGCCGCTAAAATTATGCTCGGCAGGCTGATTCGCTCAGCCAATAGTCCTCAAGCTATTTCTGCAGCAGTTGATGAGCTTCACGCATTGTACACTCAGAATATTGCGGTGCCATCAGCCAAAGAAGATATGAAAACTATTTTTGGATAGGAGAATATAAAATGCATCAAACACTTGTTGACTGCACAACTGCTGCAGACATGATTAAAGCTGGCAAAACACTGCTGATTGCAGGAGACGACAATCTGCTTAAACAACTGCCCCAAGGCCATTGGATCGGTGGCACCATTCCATATTTTGTTGGCCCGGAAGCAGGCGGAACGACTTCAAAAGAGAAAGTTTTTGTTACTGACATTTCAGCGATTGCGGCAAAAACAACCGTAAAAACATACAATAAGGAGACTTTAGGCAATGTTTATACTGACTCTAGCGGTACTGGCTTCAGCTTCATTATTATTCCGGCGTCAAGCTCAACCCATACGTCATTCGCGGTAAACGCACCAAACTACAAAAATTTTGGCTGCCAGCCATTATTGGGCTGGATTTCTGGCGTTCATCTGGACGATCTGGGTAAAGAACAGCCAAAAGTTTACAATGGTACGGACAATACCAGCTATACCGATGATGCTCTGGTTATGCACATCGAACTCCCCGAAGGGAAAACAGCGGATGTCGGTATTATTAACCTGTTTGAACAGGGGGACGGTGATATTCTGACCTTTGAAAGCGATGGTTTTAACTGTACCGATGTTATGGTCAATGGTGTTAAAGAAAATTTTGCTGACTACCTGACAAAAAACAACATAGATACAAAACTCCCCCTTGTTGCTGATTATTACGGTGCATTGGTTAATATCAGTTTCCAAAGCGTAGACCCGGGCGGTGAGGTCAATTTTTATGCTCCGGTTTTCAGTGGTATCCGTTATAAATTAGCAAAACCGGTAGCTGATTATGCAACTGACTTTGAAAAGCAACTCCAGGAAAATCATTTATCCGGACAAAATGTTGCATTCTCATGTAACTGCATTCTGAACTATCTTTATTCAAACCTGGAAGGTCGTAAAACAGCTGATTTCGTTGGCCCTATCACTTTTGGTGAGATTGCCTACCAACTTCTTAACCAGACACTGGTTTACGTCCAGATAAACTGATCGTTTATATTTGAATCAGAAAACCCGAAGACCACAGGGGCTTTCGCATTGTTTATGCAGAGCCCCTTTTCTATATCGTTCCTCCCTCACCAATAATAGCCATAGCGCCCCCAACAGATAGAATCTTTAGTCTTTTTTCATATCATATTGTTACACCAGTTCCGTAAGATCACACACTATTACGACAAAATCGACCTAGCGACCGGAAGCATTTATTCGCACAATGAATAAAAACTTCCAGGAGGTGAAAACAATGATATGTCGCCTGCATTGTCGCAAAGTGCGCAAGCTACCACTGGTTGCCCTACTTGCTGTTATCGCAGCCTGTACCCCGGCACCGCAACCAGCAACAAACTTTAAAGCATTAACCTTTCAGGTTACCGGAACCTATTTTGAAGGAGATAATCAGACGATTCTATCGGTTAACCAAGCCGAGGCAGGCGTTAGTGTTTCAGATACAGGCACAGCCCGTTTAACCAATAGCATCATCATTAAATATGGCGAAGCAAAACAACAATCTGAGCCTTCGAAGCAAAAGAAGAATCATCTTACAAAAGGACCTGGAGGAATGCCTCCCCAAGGCTTTGGCCAACCATCAGGCGGCCCGGGTCGTATGCTGGTCGGACCTGATGGAGACAAACACACAGACGGCCCTCCAGGTCCACCTCCTTCATCCGATCCTGGAGAAATGCACAAGGGACAAAAAGAAAAGATTGGCGAACGAACAGCAGCTGTTTTTGCCAGTGGTCACAGTACCGCGACTATTGAGAACGTGCGCATTCTCACCTCACTTAAGGAGGGCAAAGGTCTTTGTGCTATTGGAGACAAAACCAATATCGTCGCTGAGGGAACAACAATTATTACCGTTGGCGAGTCGAGCCACGGCACCTTCGTCGCCGAAGGAGCGAACGCAACCTTAACCAATATGACGATTCTCACTTCCGGGGATCATAGCTCCGCTGTTGCCACCGATCAGGGCGGCGGGACTATTATTGCCAAAGGGGGCAACTATATGGTCACCGGAAAATATTCTGCCGGTATCTATTCAACTGGAAAGATTGATGTCACCAATGCAACAATCACAGCCTCTAAAGATAATGCGGTAGTTATTGAAGGGGGAAGCAGTGCTAATTTGAAGGATTGTCGGGTCTTAGCTCATGAAAAAGGTGCCGTTATGATCTATCAAAGCTTTTCTGGTGACGCAGCGTTGGGAGCATCTGCGTTTCGCATGCAGGGCGGATCTGTGACAGCACTTCAGGGCCCGCTATTTTATTTAACCAACACAACCGGCCGCATCGATCTTGATCATGTCTCGCTACATGCAAATTCAGATATTCTACTGAAAGCCTTAAAAGGTGATTGGGGAGTTGATTTGCCAGACGCAAAGCCAAGCCGTGGAGCAGATGTCGCGTTAGAGGTCAAACAGCAGGCAATGAAAGGAGATATTGTCATTGATGAATATAGTCATGTCGATATTTCTCTGACCGAAAAATCAAACTATGATGGGGCCATCAATCCTGATGGCAAGGGCCATGCAACGTTAACACTTGACAGTACCAGTCGTTGGAAGGTTAGCGCTGATTCCTATCTGGATGCGATCCGCTTACCAGCTGGGGCAGAGAAGAAACTCTCTTTATACATAGAGGGAAACGGTCATAATATTTTCTATAACCCTAAGCAATGTCCACAATTGCATAAGCGCAGCTACCCCCTCGATAAAGGAGGGAAGCTGTTACCACGTTCGGTATAAAAGGCCCCTGATATAGCAACCAGGACAATAAAAACCTGGTTGCTATGTGAGAATTCAACCATCAAGCAGACCATATTTTTTTATTTTTTTGTACATGGTCGACTTAGCCATACCCAGCATTTTAGCGGCCTCAATGACATTATTATCACACTGGCGCAAGCTTTGTTTTATCGCCATCACTTCAATCTCTTTCATCGACAAGTTCATACGTTTTTCACTACTGGAAACATCGGGTAGCATGACTTTTTTGGGTGAAGTTTCAGGATGACAGGCCACAAGCTCTTCAGGAAAATCATCGGGCCAGATTTCACCGTTCTGACACATATGAACCGCGTGAATCATAACATTTTCCAGTTGCCGAACGTTACCGGGCCAAGCGTACTGAAGCAATTCAAGCTCTGCTGCATTACTCAGCTTTGGTGCCGCTATTTCAAGCGTTTTTGCGACCCTGCAAATAAAAAACCGCGCCAGGTCGAGAATATCCTGTCCACGCTCATGCAATGGCGGCAACAACACCTTAAAAACTGCTAAACGATAATAGAGATCTTGACGAAAACTGCCATTATGAACAGATTCCAGTAAGTTTTTATTGGTTGCCGCAACCAATCTGAAATCAACAGGTATTTCATGATTGCTGCCAAGCCGACTGATACACTTTTCTTCCAACACGCGCAGCAGCACTGGTTGCAATTCCAATGGCATATCACCAATTTCATCAAGAAACAGAGTGCCACCGTTAGCCAGTTCAATTTTCCCCTGTCTCCCCTTCTGCCGTGCGCCAGTGAATGCCCCGCTATCATAACCGAATAATTCACTTTCAATCAGATTACGTGGAATTGCAGCGCAATTGACCGCAACAAAACGGTTACTAGCTCTGCTGCTATCATGAATAGCTTTGGCAAACACCTCCTTACCGGTACCGCTCTCTCCCTGAATTAAAACGTTGACCGAACTGCCCGCTACTCTTTGAACCTGGGCTACGGTTTTTTTCATAACCGCAGAGCTACCAACAATGTTGTTAAACCCGGTAAATTTAATACCTTTCTTACAATCTTCACCACCACGTTTGAGGGACGTAAGAGTATCATCCTGATTGAAATTAACCACACAGCCATACATGTTGCCACGACTATCTTTTATTGGCTGAATTGAAACCAACCTTAAGGGATGAGGCCGATGCGGAACTTCAAAGGTGGTATTATAAACGGGAAAACCAGTTTCAAGCACAGTGTTAATGAGAGGCTGATAGCCAAGAACAGTTTCCAAAGCCTGCCCGGTCAGTCCCGAATTCAGTAACCCTAACAGGTGCAAGGCTTTGCGGTTTATATGCGTCATAATGCCACGTTTATTGGCGCAAATAACGGCATTTTCAGAAATTTCAAAGGTCGCATTCAGCAGTTCATCCTTGGCTGCCAACTGAAATTCCCCCTGAATCGAATTTGCCATGGAGATAACCAGTCCCAAGGTGTGCACATTCTGGTTGAACTCATCATCACTACCAATAGTCAAGGTTCCTACCAGGTTTCCAAAAGCGTCACGAATTGGAGCTGCAGACCCCGTACTTTCCGTGAAACCGAGAGCATAATGTTCTGGGCCCCATATTTGGATAGGCTCATTCACCTCTAAACTCAGAGCGTGAGAACAAGTACCAATAGTCTGTTCATTCCAAACCACTCCGACTTCAAGAGGATATTCGCGCGAAATGCGTGTTTTGCGTCCAAGAACCTGCAAAATGACACCATTTTCATCGGTCAACATGACAAAACAGCGAGTCTGTGCAAACACGTGATTAAGCTGTTCTACATAAGGTGCTGCAATCTGAATTAATAACTGCTTCTCAAAGGTAACTTTATCAAGTTCACTACGATCAAGACGGGGACATTTTATAGAATAGAGATCAACCCCGGCCTGTTTCGATCGTAGCCACGAATCAATAATATCCTGGCGGATATCAGTCACAAGACTGGCTTCTTTACCATTCATGACAATATCAATCTTTTCGCGATTAATCCGTTCAAACAGTAACGCATATTGATCAATCAGCCGTGCTTGATATTGTTCCTTGTTAATTAACGCCGGACTTAAGCCATGTTCTACAAGTGTCATAACTTGATTTCTCCATCGAAATACAGAACGTGACAACCATAGAGCCTCATCTACGGTCAATTTATCTTTGGGGCCAGAAGTCACTAGCGATACAACCCCAACGGAAAAACCTTATCAGGGGTCTCACTGATATGGCCCGTCGGGCATATTTGTTGGCAAGCTCGACAGGATTCACACGAGTGTCCTGTTTCACTAGCTATATAGGCAATTCTGGTATGGGTCCCTCGTCCTAACATTACCAACCGGTTATGGCCGAGGTTCTTACAAATGCCCACACATAAACCACATAGGATGCAGCCCGCAGGAAGTAATTTTTCACCATTTATTGTAACACTAAATGCGTGAGTTATCTCTGATCTGGTTAAATTTTCGCTATCCTTCATTAGCATAGTTTTTACCAGCATCTCTTCACACTGCAGATTATTGAATGGTGCATGGCGCAACAGCAACTTTGCCACGCTGGCACGGGCGCTAAGAACCTGTGCGCTTACAGTTTTAAGCGTTAGATTTGACTTCGTTTTCATTTGACACGCTAGCTTCAATTGCCAATGGCCAGCCTCTTTGACCGCGACAGCACACAAACCACAGCATCCCTGCGTCATGATCCCGGGGTGATAACACAGCGCAGTTGGTGCCAGGTTCAGGTTGCGTAAAACCTGCAACAGATTTTCACCATCAGCAACCTGGTAGCACACAGAATTAACGTTTATGTTGATCAGCTTTTGCGTAGGAATTCTCCCGATACAATACGGATAAAGTTAAATAAACACGCTTCATAACAGGCCCAGCACCTGGTACATGCGTCCCGGTCAACGATAAAGGTTTCCCGGCTGTCACGCATAGTAACGGCACCTGATGGACACACCGAACAACAGGCACGGCAGGCCTTACAGGGCAACACAATTTCAAAGTCGATCAGCGCCCGACACATGACCGCTGGACAAATGCCATCAACATGAGCCTGATATTCTGAAGCAAAATAGCGTAAGGTTGTCACAACTGGATTGACAGCCCCCTTCCCCAATCCACAACGCGCTAAAGCAGATATTGAAGAGGTCAGAGTCTGTATTTCGGTCAGAGTAGTTGGTTGCGCCTGCCCCATGGTCAAAGCCAATAATAATTTCTCCAGAATGCTCAAACCATCCCGGCAAACAGCGCAGGTACCACAAGATTCACGGGCCATAAAAGTCATCAAATGGCGCGCCAGATCAATCATACAGCGGGTCTGGTCAAGAACGACTAAACCTCCCGAGCCGACAATAGCACCCACCCGCTCAACGGTTTCATAATCAAGACTGAAATCATGATAGGGCACAATGCCACCAGTAGGCCCACCGATGTGCACTGCCTTCATCCTATCAGGATCAGCGCCACCAATCGTTTCGACCAGACTGACAACAGAACTGCCTAGGGGCACTTCCACAAAGCCACTACGAGGAATATCACCAGTCAGACAAAATATCTTTGTCCCAGGACTTTTATTGGTTCCGACAGCGCGAAAAGAAACTTCTCCCTGGCTGACGATCCAGGGCACGTTTGCCAGAGTTTCCACGTTATTCAACAGCACTGGGTGGCTATCCAGTCCCGCCTGTGATGGATAAGGTGGGCGCACCTGTGGTTCTCCACGCGAATTCTTAATAATCTGCAGTAATGCGGTCTCTTCACCACAGACAAAAGCTCCACCACTCTCTACTAGAGTCAGATCACAGCTGAATGATGAACCAAGAATGTTGTTTCCTAATAAACCAACTTTTCGAACTGCGGTTAAAGCGTGCCTTAATACTTTCACCGCCTGTGAATAATCATGGCGGATAAAAATAAAACCCTGCTTAGCTCCCACGCAATAAGCCGCCATCAACAATCCTTCAATAACCGCATGGGGATCACTTTCAAGTAGCGCCCGGTCCATGTAAGCCCCTGGATCTCCTTCATCGGCATTGGCAACCACATAACGGCAAGAATCGCTGCTTGCGGCGACCTGCTCCATTTTGATAGCAGTTAAAAAACCACCCCCGCCACGCCCGCGCAATCCTGCATCAGCAATCAATTTGCGGACCTTTTCAGGGCGCGATTGAAACAACACCGCTCGCAGCCCAGAGTAACTGCCACAAGCAATCGCTTCACGCAGATTCCAGGGATCAATGAGACCGCAACGACCGCTTATACGCCGTTGCTGAGCAGAAAAAAAAGCACTGATTCCCGCATTACCAGCGGAAACCAGTTCAAGATCAGCAAAACATTGCAAATGCCCCTTTTCACGTTCCCGTGCCTGGGCCCAGAAACGGGATGATGTCACCCCCTTATTGACCATATTAATGATGTCCCACAAATCACCACTATCGACATCACCCCAAAAATAATATTCTCCCTGCGGGTTTCGCAGCATTACCAAAGGTTCAGCAAAACAAGCACCAATACACCCCACTCTGGCCACCTGCACTGGCTTATTCCAGCTCCGCATGACTAGGCTTTCATAAATGGCCTCTGCACCACGTAATCCAGCACAAGTTGCGGTGCCAATACAAATGCGATACCCCACCGGAAATAAATTGGCACGACCTTCCGCGACAAGACCAGAAAGAGGAATATGGACCCGATGCCTAAATGGCTGGCCTGCAGGAATTTCCTTTTTTACTAAAAGGCTATTGATCGTCTTTGTGGAGACCTGGTACGGTCGGATCTCTGGATACCAATAGCGTCCCATAACAGCCTACTGCTGCTGACGAAGTTTTTGCACTACAGCCGGAACCTGATGGGATTTCATCTTACTACGTACATCTCCATCAACAACCACTAAGGGAGCCTGACTACAGGCACCAATACAATAAACCTGCTCCAGCGTAATTTCACCATCAGCGGTCGTCTCCTGATAAGGCGACAGATCCAACTCATCAACCAGCCGGTCATGGATTAGCTCTGCACCCTTTTCATAGCAGGCAGTACCACAACAGACATCCACCTTATGCCGGCCAGGCGGACAGGTCCGGAACCCATCAAAAAAACTCATCAGACTATACAGACGTCCAACGTCCATCCCATACTCAGCGGCCAAAGCCTTGGCATGGTCCTCTCCGATGTAGCCATATTCCTTCTGGATTTTCACCAACTGTGATATCAACGGAGGTCTGGTTTCCATAGCGTTTCTCCTCTAGTTAACTTTTTAAGGATGAAACATTGCTTGTCATTGAATTTTTTTTGAGATTTAAAACGAGCAATTTTTGCAAGGTCAAGAAAATAAAGCTTTTGTGCGGAGGCGTAGCACTTTACGCCGCGTAAGCAAAAGCGTAGATTAACGCAGAGGTTACAGAAAAGGGCCGTTTTAAAATCAAAAAACCGGCAGGGCAGGAATGGCCCGAACACCCTGCCGGAAAGTCAAGTGCTTACCCAAAGTGGATTAAAGGGTAAATAGCACTTGCCTGGTGGTTCGTTTGTTCATAATTGCAGTCAACTGCTCTACTGTTCCATATTCAATAACCGAAGCCTGGCAATGTTGAACACAGGTAGGTCTTTTATCAGCAGCAACTCGATCAGCACACAGGTCACAGATATCTGTTGGGATCGGCACAAAGGTGTTCTCCCACTTTTCATCTGTAATCTTCCATGGTCCGTTATGTGCCAACTGAATACCATGCTTGCCGTGAGGTAGTTCTTTTTCCATCTTACAGGCGACTTCACAGCTGTGGCAGCCAGTACAGTATTGGTAGTCGATAAGTAATCCGTTACGCGTCATTGTCGTTACCTCCCAGATCAGACTTTATAAATTTTGCAGATGGTGTTTTTAAGTGGAGCTCCATAGCCTGAAGGTCCTGTCGTACATTGAGTTGTCAAAACATTAATATTTGACTCAAAGACGCCAAACAGGGTTGGTTCAGCAGCTTCTTTTTCCGGGAACCACCAGGCGTGCTCACCATGGACAACTCGTGGATCGATACCAGGGTCAACTTTTGCAACCTGCTTGACCTTGCCCTGCAGATTTTCAATCCAGACCCAATCACCATCTTTAATACCGTATTTGTCTGCTGTTTCAGGGTTTAAGGTTAGTTGAGGATTAGGGTGGAACTCACGCATAGTGCCACTTTGACGATGCTCAGAATGGAAGAATTCCCAAGGTCTGCGGCCAGTGGTCAGAACCAGTGGATACTCTTTCATCAATTCTGGAGTTGATACTGGACTGTAAGGGGGTTCTTGATGGAATGGCAGCGGATCAAGGCCCCATTCTTCAAACATATCCTGATACAGGTTAACCATACCGGTATCAGTAGCAAACCCAACTTCACCATCATCACGCAACATGGCTTTTTCATATTTTTTATAGTGAACTTCTGGCCAGATCTCGACCTTGGATTCTAACTCTTTAAAGGTGATATTGGCTGGTTTCAATGCCCAGTCGATCATCTCTTCAACATTATTCCATGGCCATTTTTCAGGATTCAGGCGTTTACCTAATTCAAGAGCAATTTCTTCATCAGTTTTACACTCTTCATATTGAGTGACCTTAGAGATCGAACGCAGTGGCGTCCACCAGTTACGCAGAGAGTCACGTTCAACGTTCATCGCTGCCGGCAGAACAATATCAGCAAACGCAACCGCCGATGGCGTCAGAACGGGGTCTACAACAACATTGAACGGAACTTTTTTTAAGGCCTTGTATACACGGCTTGATTCACCAGAACAACAGGCGATGGTGTTGGTTGATTGCATCCAATACATCTGCACCGGATATGGTCGACCTGTTTCAATAGTTTCCAGCACCGAATCACCCCGTGCGGTTGCGGCCAGACCATATTTAAACAATGGATAATCGAGTACACCCAGCCGCTTTTGCTTCATCTCTTCAGGCATGTCTTCCCAACCCCAGTCGGATGCCACGTGAGCCAAGCGTTTAACGTCGAATGCAGGCCTGATAATATGCTGACCACCAGGAACATCAAGGTTACCGGTGATAGCAACCAGCGCACAGATACTATTCGCAACAGAGACACCAGCAACCTGAGTATCAATAGCCAGACCCCATTGAATTGAGGCAGGTTTAGCCTTAGCGAACATACGTGCTGCTTTAACAATCTTGTCTTTAGGAATCCAGGTAATTTCCTGAACCTTGTCCAGATCGTACTCGGCGGCACGTTCGGACATTTTTTCAAATCCATAAGTCCATTTTTCGACAAACTCTTTATCGTAAAGATCTTCTTCGATAATGGTGTTTAGCATGGCTAAGCCAAGTGCAGCATCAGTACCTGGACGTAATTGCAACCACAGGTCTGCCTTAGAAGCCAACCAGGTCAAATAGGGGTCAACAACAATCAGCTTGGTGCCGCGTTTCATCATATCGACAATCCAATGGCCCAGGAAGCCATCGCCATTACTGACGATCGGGTTATTACCCCAGATCATAACCACTTCAGGAAGCTGCCACTCAGGATTATCGTAACGACGCTTATCGAGTTGGGACGCATCGATAATAAAGAAGTCGCCAAGCATGGTTCCCATGGCAGCAGCACGTGGCAGGTAACAGGAGTCACCCGCTAACATACCCATGGAGAAGTTCGGGCTTTGAAAACCATCGTAAGTCAGTTTAGGAACGATGGACCACGTGTTCCGCCCGGTACCAATAGCCGTGACGATTGATTCAGGACCGTAATCTTTCCAGATTTCACGAACCTTGCCTTCAATAATGTCGTAAGCTTCATCCCAGGTAATCCGCTCCCACTTATTTTCGCCCCGCTCACCGGCACGTTTCATCGGATACTTCACCCGGTTTGGCTCATTGGTCAGTTCGGGTAATGACAGGCAGCGCATACATAAACGACCGAAATTATACTGACTATCTGGATCCCCTTCGACCTTGACCAATTTGTTCCCTTTGGTGTAATACAAAACCTGACAACCATCATGACAACCAGGTGCTGTCCATTGACAGGTACGTGTTACAGTGTATTCCCCTTCTTGCCACTGAACTTTTCCGGACATGTTTTTGCTCCTCTCTAGATTTTTCGTTGAACCCTGACACATCCTCCGACCTGACTGACTGTTCACCCCATTGCAAACAGCTTGCATCAGTCCGGAATTATTCCTCCTTCATTGATGGTGCAGCGATCGACTACCTCCTTTGCAGTAAGATTCTTCATGACAAATCATGCGGGCGATTGCCCTGAACAACACCTTATTGGCAAGCCAATAAGGCAACAAACTACTCAGACTTTTTGAGTACCGGTGGCTTCAACGGGGCATCAGCTCCGGTCAATTCAGCCCCACATTTTTTGCAAGTCTTTGCAGTAGGCTGAACAATCATATTACATTGGGGACATCTAATGACTTTTCCGGTGCTGGCTGGTCTGAAACACATAGGGCCTCCTTTGGCAAAGAGTGACAGGTGAAGGTCGATTTCCCTTAATGATCATTCGCAAAGATCCAAGGATTCTTGATAAAATTAATTTCGCCTTCTTGTCATCTTTATTGGCAATACGTGTGCCAAACAAAAAAAGGCCTGTTTTTATTATGTTTTTAATAAAACAGGCCTCTGGATGTTCTCTTTTAAGGATGGAGGTTCTACGTTGTGGAAAGTTACGGTTTGATATGGAGACACGTCTTGTTGCGGTCAGGAATGCGCACGTTTCTCATCTTAAAAAGGTCGTTTCCAGCTGAAAACTAACTCGTTTCTACCCAGTCAACACTACATTGCACCTGTTAAGTTTCCAACTGCAAACTAACTGTCCCACAAGATAGGGTTATCCACATCTCCTGCCAATGCGGCAGCAACAACACGGCTAAGCACAGCGGCGCGATATGGCTTGCGGACAAAACCAAGTAGCTGATTATCCCGCATATCGGCAAGTTCTTCACTTTGAGCAAAACCAGAGGAAACAATAACCCGAACATCAGTATCAATCTGGCGCATAGCAAAGAAACAATCGCGACCATTCATTTCTGGCATCACCATGTCGAGCAAAACCAAATCAATCTCTTTATGCTTGTCCCGGAACATATCCAGCCCAACCTGACCATTCTCAGCGGCCAACACCTGGTAGCCTAGCTCTGAAAGAATGGCCGTTGCCGTGACCCGCATGACCCCTTCATCATCGATGACAAGAATTTTCCCGGTCCCTGGCAAGATTTTTGGAGCCGGAGTTTTTGATGCTGCAGTAAGATCGGAAAGCGGCAGAAAGACATGAAAAACCGTCCCCTCCCCAGGTTTGCTGCTGACCGTAATCTCGCCCTGGTGAGCCTGAACAGTTCCTAACACTTCTGACAAACCAAGCCCCGTACCGCTACCTTGTGGCTTAGTAGTAAAAAATGGTTCAAATATACGCTGGATATTTTCTGGACTGATACCGCAACCGGTATCTTTGATCATAACGTCTAAAAAGCGCCCGGGAATTAATGGAAAGGAGCTTTGCCTACAATAGGCTTCTTCCAGCTCAAGCACCGAGCTGCTGATTATCAACTCGCCGCCATCCTGCATGGCCTGTGAGGCATTAATAAGTAAATTCAAAAAGACATTTTCGAGTTGAGAAAAATCACCAATGACTTGGCTTGAGGTTGTCGCAAGTTGCTTAGTGATATGAATTCGCGGATCGATAGTCCGCTCAAGTAAATCAATGGCGCTACGTATCGCCAAGTCAGCATCGACAGGTGTCGAGCGTAAAGCTTTTTTTCGGGCAAAGGCCAGTAGTTTTGCCGTAAGGCCAGCAGCGCGTTCCCCTGCGTTGATGATCATATCGATATACTTTTGATCTTTTTCTGAGCTGCTGTTCATTTTCAATAATTCTGCCGCCCCAAGAACACCGCCGATCATATTATTAAAATCATGAGCCACACCACCAGCGAGCTGACCAATGGTTTCCATTTTACGCGTCTGAAACAACTGCTCCTGAAGTGCGCGTTCTTCAGTCACATCCCGGAATACCCAGACTACGCCGCTGATGTCGTCATCATCGTAACGTAACGGAGCGACAGAATCTGCAATCAAACGTTCCTGCATATCACGTGAGATCACTAAAAAGTCATGCTGAAGATTGACGGGGTTAGAATTCAGTTCAATAAGATTATCGGTCAGAGGCTGCCGTGTTTCAGGATCGATAAGGACCAGAACCTGCTCTAGCGGCAGTCCAATCGCCTCACGCGAAGACCATCCTGTTAACGTTTCAGCAACAGGATTGAACCGTACAATATTGCGTTTTACATCCGTTACAATAACGGCATCTCCGATTGAATTAAGAACCGTATTAAGATTTTTTTCATTTCTAAGCAAAGATTCTATAGTCGTCTTTATTGCTGCTTGCATATGATTAAAATGATTAGCCAACGCACCAATTTCATCTTGCCTGTCGACATATATACTATGTTCCAGGTTTCCCTTGGCCATGGCTTCAGAAGCCTCTGTCAACTGATGAATCGGCTGCAACTGTTGCCGAATAACCAATAATAAAAGACAGACAACAATAAAAGCGATACAACCACATGCTATGACAAGAGTCCGAACCAATTGTTGAAAAACTCGATTACTGACTGCCTCGGAAACAAGGTAGCCGACCTTCCATTGCCAGGGAGAAAAGCTTTGAAAATAGCACTTAAAATGACCACCACCAGGGCTAAACAAGTCGAGGGAGCCCTTTTCATTGAGCACTAATTTTTGGGCCAACTGGTGAGGACTAAAGGAAAGAAAAGAACCTGAATCAGGTAATAAAAGAGAACCTTTTTCAGTAAGAATAAAAACCGTAACACCCGATTCGTTATTTAATGGATAGGAATGCCGTAACATTCGAATAGTCGATAGCTGAAAATCTTCTTCGTAAACATCAACCATACCGGTTCTAAGTAACCGGCCATAGTTATTATCGATCACGCGTATAATCGTTTTCAGCTGTTCGCTGTAAGTCATAGTCTGACTGTCAGTGATGACAGTCGCCATATTATGCTCAACAATGGCAATAACAAGCAGGATCGTCAGTACGAAACCTGAAAAAATTAGCAGTGGAAGTCTTACTTGTATGGAGTTTAATGGCTTCATTAAATCACTCAGAAGTAAATCTTGCTCGTTCAATCAGTTCGATGGGAAATTTAACCCCCAAATGGCGGGCTAACTCCATATTGATAAGGATTTGGGCCTTTTTATTTTTGGTAACGGGAATATCACCAATAGCGGTTCCATTCAAAACCTGTAACGCCGTGCGTGCGGCCCACTCGCCCTGTTCTTCTGGTTTGTTAGCAAAGGTTACCAAGCTGAACCTGGCCATCCACTCATCCCAATTACCACTTGGAATCCGGCTATGTTGCAAAATAAATTTATACGCGTCATCATCATTCCAACCAGTCACAGAACTGCTGTTGCCTATCAGCAAAATATCAGCCTCCTTTTGCAAGGCCAGGTATTGCTGTTTCCACTGTGAAAAATTACGCACAAATCGTTTATCAAGGTGAAAGCCAAAGTGATATTCGTAAAAACTGGCTTCTTTACGCGCCGACAGATCATCTCCCTTTAAAAAGGCCACTCGTTTCCCCCTGGCTAAGGGACGTAACTGATCGAGAATCTGATCAATCAGTTGAACCTCTATCATGCCGGTGACATTCTCAGCAGGAAAACCATAGTCCGCAGCACTCCAGTTCACCCCACAGAAAATAAAGGGCAACTTGCGATTCATATAGTAAGGAACAATAACGTACTTCGCTGCATTATCATCTGACGCAATGACAATATCCGGATGCCATTCATTAATCAGCTGGCTTGCCTGTCTGGCAACAGCTAATTTCCATTGTTCAGATGTGTTACGTTTGGTCTCCATATGAAAGGATTTAATCTCGATATCGGGGAAACGACTAAGAACATGAACAATACCGGTATAGATCCCTTTGCTCCAAGGATAGGACTGGCTGTAAGAATCAAGGTAAAAAACCTTTTTCCCCTCAGCTTCCCCCGCAGCAGGAAGAACCAATAAGAACAGAACAACCAAGAAAATCAGCAGACGGTGCCCCATACAGACCTCCTTGATGCAGCGCCATGAAAAACGCCCTAGGCTGCTGTACCATCTCACCCAATCTTGATATCAATACCCAGTCGCAGGCGAACATTACTGAGAATATTTAATTTTACCAAAAATATTAGAAAATAAAGGATTTATCGCTGAAAAGTTCACTTTTGTAAATTTGGGAGTTATCAGTGCTAAGGTCATGATCGAAGAAACAAAGAATTATAGGGGATAAAAATAACGGCACTATTGATCTGGTCTGTTTTTTATTTGGCTTTTAAATTCTTTAAAACCCGCTCACTGCATTCTGGACAAATACCGTGACTGGCCATGCTTCCAAAGTGGGTCCGAATATACTCTTCTACTTGTTGCCAATAGCCCTGATCATCGCGCACTCGTTTACAATGACAACAAATGGGGAAAAATTCACGTAGCTCCGTAACTTCTTGCTGTGCCGCCTTAAGCTTATCTATGGTCACAGTCAATTCATCATTCAGTCTTTTCAGTTCCATCAGATCATCGTGACGGGCCACTGCGAGAGTAACAGCACGCTGCAAAGCATTAGCTTCAGCGGGTTTAACCAGGTAAGCTCCAACACCCGCCTCTTTAGCAGCAAGCAGAAAGTCGGAGGATTCATAAGCGGTCATAATAACAACGGGGATTTGAAACTGATCAAGAATCTGACGCGCTGCTTCCAGACCATCCATAACCGGCATTTGAATATCAAGAATGGCAACATCGGGCTGATATTTACTGATTAAGTCGAGCGCTTGTTTTCCATTAGCAGCACTACCTACCAGCTCGTAGCCAGCGTTTCGTACCATGTTTTCAATATCCTGCAGAATCAAATATTCATCTTCAGCGATAACCACCCGCATTTTTCTATCCAGCATGTCAAACCTTCCGCTTATCTGAAGCAAGAGGAAAAACAATCTCTGTTCTTGCTCCACCTGCATTACTAAAGTGAATTTCGCCACCCAGGCTCATTGTTACAATACCATTCATCATCTGGATACCGATTCCCGAACCAAAAGAATCCTGTTCCATAATGGCAGCAGGATACCCTGGCCCGTTATCCTGATAGACAAAAGACAAGTTATTCTCTGTAGCCTCAATTTGAATCGATACAATTAAAGGCTCAATACCTGGGGTATATTTTGCTGTATTGGTTGCCAACTCATTAACGATCAGGCTCATATTATGAGCCTGAGAGGCTTCGATGGTCAGGTCAGTATGATTAATTTGAATCTGAGGGTGCCTGTTATGTGTCAGCGTATTGCCGATAATCTGCTGACACAGATCCCGGATATTCACTGGTTGCCACTGGTTTGCGGATAGTAATGAATGCACCGTACTTAACGCATTAACACGGTTAACAATATCAGCAATATGCTTGTTACACAGATCGCTATTTCTTTTTGAAGCCTCCAGGTTCAACATGCCAACAATTAAAGCCAGGTTATTTTTTACCCGGTGATTGATTTCTTTAAGTAACAGGCCCCGTTCTTCAGATAGAGCCTCTGCTTCTTTTTTTAACTCCAACAGGCTGCTTTCTTTTTGTTTACGGTCAGTAATATCGCGTGCCAGCCCTAAAATACCAATAAGGCTACCATCTTCATCGCGCAGCGGTGTTTTAATCGTCTCTAAATGTTCAACATGACCATCGCTGGCAAATGGAACCACCTCTTCATTTATTACCGACGTCTCAGCTAACAGAGCCTTGCGGTCATGTTCTCGAAAAAAATCGGCTAAATCATCAGCGACAAAATCATAATCCGTTTTCCCGACAATCTCTGATTGTGACGCACCAAATAATTGCTCAAAACGATGATTACAGGACAGATAATGACCATGCGGATCTTTCAGCCAAACCAGATCCGGCATGGTATTAACCAGAGTCCGCAAATGCGTTCGTTCCAGTCTAAGAGAATCTTCAGCTTTCTGACGTTCGCTAATGTCATGAATGACAGAAAACAAGACACTATTATCACCACTGTCAATTAATGTCGAATAGGTTTCGACCGTCCTTACTTCACCACTTTTAAGCCGATGATTGAAAATAAAATGATGCTCCTTATCGGTCGCAGCTTCTTTAACCTTATGCGCAACTTCATGAGCCGATAAGGTATTAATATCGGCCATCGTTAACGACTTAAGTTCATCGATACTGTAACCATAAAATTCAGCAGCGCTCTTATTAGCGGCGGTAATTCTTCCTGTATGAGGATCAATAAGAAGAAAAACTGCGGCATGTTCATGAAAAAGATTCCGAAACCGCTGTTCACTTGCGGTCAGCTCAGATGTCCGTTCAATAACCTGCTCTTCCAACATGTGGCTATTCTTTTCGGCCACTTCAATACGCTGAGCAAGGGCTTCAGCAGAACTTTTAAAGTTATCAATAAGCTGTCTAAATTCAAACACCTGACTATCCGGCCAGAGAATCGTTTGTTTTCCAGCGATTTTTTTTGGCAGATCCTGACTAATCCTGACCAGTTGTTGCGGAGTGGTGGTAATTATCCGGCTTAACCACCAGGATAACAGAATCGCCGCAATAAAAAGTACCGCCATGTAATTCAACCTGATAATAGATGCCGCGTAAGCACTCTGCTGTAACGGTGCCAACGGATACTCCAAAACCAGTGTCCAGCCTGTCGTACCGATGGGCTGTTCAGTCATATAGGCAGCCCCTTGCCACTTACTCATAATGCTAATATTGGTATGCACACCAGGAACCCGTAAGAATACAGAGCCATGGGGTTGAACCGTCGCACCATCACGCAAATCAGCCAGAGGTTGAAAAATGACCCGTTCGGGTACAGTGCTGATAACCACCTTGTTGTCACTATCAACCAGTGTGTAATGCATTTCCGGATTACTGATGACGGTCTGCATAAATTCGCGCATTTTGTCAAGATCGACAGCACCAAGACCAAAACCAACGAATTCACCTTGCTCTAAAATTGGTACAGAGATGGCAAATATCGGTAAATTGGTGCCACCTCGCCCCATAAAAACATTGGAGACCACAGTAGTCTTAATCTGCTTTAGCTTTTTATAATAATCACGATCAGAAAAGTTCAATCCGATAGTCGGTTGCCCTTTAGCATTAACTGGAGGGTAATAAGCGCGTGTCGTCCCCTCACGATCTGCCAGATAGACATTATGAAAGCCTGAAAAAATATGTAAAAATTGTTCAAGCTTAGCTTGATTCGACTCTGATGATATCAAAGAGAAATCACTATGAGAGTTCACTAAAGAGGATATTGCCTTAACGCGATAATCGAACCAACGAGCCAATATAGCATTGACCGTCCGGCTTTCGTGCTTAAGGACCTGAATCGCATTCTGATGGGTACGCTCCAGATCACTTTGTCCTAAAATTCCGATTGCGACAATGACAGTAAACATAAAAGCAGCAGCGATAGTGTGAAATATAGCACTGAAAAGAGTTTGCGGCTCTTTCTCTCCAGCAAGCTTCAACCATGATCGCAGGGGCAGATACGACAGAGCTAAACTCGCAATTAATGCGTTAAAAATACCATTCAGGGCTTGTTTTAAGGCGACAACCATCGCAACTTGAAAACCCAGACTCATAACCCCGGCATAAAATAAGGCCACCAGCGGCATACCAATACACAACCAATAGATAACATCCAGCACCAGAAGGTTTTTCCAGCCACGTTGCAAAGCCAGGACGATAAATGCCGCTTCAGCGGTAAAAATGAAAATAGCGTAAGGATGATGCCAGAGCAGGTAAGTATATGAAGAGGCGATAAAGGCAGTAACAATGCCGGGCCAGCCCAAAAGCCGTAACGCTACAAGCGTAAAAATGCTGCCAAAAATAAAATCAACATTATAATTAACGGACAGGTTCAGATAATTCCCAACAAATCCAAGAAGGGAAAAAATGAACAACTGCTGATAGAATTTCAGGTTAAACGGCTGCGAGACTGGTTCCGTTTTCATTTAAATATTCCGGAAAATGGCTGTAACCATGCTGTCACGAACACTCAAGAGGTCTATGCCTATAAAAAATTAAATGGGATATCTATGCAAATAAGCTCTAGTGTCTGATAAAAGGAGCATAACCATCCCGATCCTGCTTTTTAATATGACTGATGAGCCAGTCTTTAAGAAAACTGAACACATCGCCAGCGGCAACACGTTCGCCATTTTTAAGACGTTCAGCAAAATCTGCAACCTTGGCGACAAAGCGATCGTGAATCTGTTTATGGGCAACAAAATCAGGATAATTATGTTGCTTCATCAGGGTTTCTTCTGCCTTGAAATGAGTTATCGTATAGTCAACCAACTCGTCGACAACATCACAGGTCTGGCTATGGTCCCCCCCGGCTTTCATGCTGATAAACAAAGCATTAATCAAATCAACCAGCCGCTTATGTTGCTTATCCATATCCGGCACACCGGTATTGTATTCTTGCTTCCATTCAATCTGGTAATGGCTCTTTTCTGCCAGTCTGGCAGCAGCGGCCTCAAGCTGATCTGCGCCAAGATTGGTCCGTAATTTAAAATAGGCCAGTTGCTCTTCAAGGATAGAAGCCTGCCCAGCAAGATCTTCAGCACCAGAGGCACTTTCCTGGGCACTACTGGTGTTTTTTTGGATACCTTCATCAATCTGCTGTAAACCAACATTTACCTGGGCAACACCTTGTGCCTGATGCTGACTTGCGGTGGTAATATCAGCAATAATATCAGTTATTTTCGACACCGATGCGACAATTTCATCCAGCGCGCCTGCAGTGCGTTCAGCAATATCTGTCCCCCGTGCAGTCTTTTCAACCGATCCTTCAATCAAGTCTGCTGTCTCCCGGGCAGCTTTGGCACTACGCGCTGCCAGGTTTCTAACCTCTTCGGCAACCACGGCAAAACCTTTACCATGCTGTCCTGCACGTGCAGCTTCAACGGCAGCATTTAGAGCAAGCAGGTTGGTCTGGAAAGCGATTTCATCAATAACCTTGATAATCTTATTGATATCCTGAGCAGCTGCATTGATTTCGCCCATGGCATCAATCATTTCAGCCATACGCTCCGAACCGGTCGTTGCCGCACCTGCCGCGGTAGAGACAAGGTCGTTGGCTTGCGCAGCATGGGCCGCATTTCGCTGGCTCTGGGAATCAATTTCCTGAACCGAACTACTGATCTCCTCAAGTGAAGCAGCGGAAGAGGTTGCCCCCTGCAATAGTTCCTGAGCAGAATCGGAGACCTGATACGTTCCGGCATTTATTTGTTCTGAAGCGACAGAGACTTGTCCCAAGGCCTCATTTAACTTTGCCACCATGGCCTTAAATGAACGTCCCATGGTGTCATGTTCTGAGGCAACAGCAACCTCTATCTGCAAATTCCCCTGGGCAATCTGATTCGCTTCTTCAGCCTTCCCTTTCAAACTATCGATCATTCTATTAATGGCAATAGCTAGTTCACCAACCTCATCTTTACTCTGATAATTGACCGACTGACTCAAGTCACCAATTGCAATACGCTGAGCTGAATTGACTGCTAACTGAAGCGGGCCGATGATTTTCCGCGTTAGAAAATAGATTGTTGCGCACAAAACCAGAACCAGGAGAAGACCACCAAAACCGAAGCGCCACCCAAGAGAGCTCAACGTTTTTTCTCCAGCATCTTTGATATTCGCAACCAGCCCATTGACAGCATCCAGGTCATAAGTCAGCGCCATGACACCAACAGTTTTTCCGGAAAAATCGGGAATAGGGAAAGCCGTTATAAATTGCTTATCTGTCATCTGTTCGGCATAACCTTTAAATCCTGCATCAAGGATCGGTGCAGAAATCACGGCATTGGTTATCTCTGGCTTGGTTGACGACACAAAAACGTACTTGTTATCCAGGATCGGATTTTTTCCTGCATCCTGCAGGCGGGTCGCGATAGGTAGCAGCTCTGCAGACATGTAGACAGCAATTTGATAGCTCTCATCGGTATGATTGGCCTTTAAGACTTCATCAAATGAGCCTAAAACCTCAACTGACCCGACATGCTCACCATCAAATCCGACCACTGGCGACAAACCACGAATGGCAAAACCTCCGCGGCCGATCTCAATACCACTGATGGGGTCATGACTTCCTTGATTAATCTGTACAACGGTCTGCCGAAAAGAGCTTAAATCATCTGAGATATCAACCTTTTTACCGTCTCGTTTAGCCTGCCAGCCATTGCGCCACAAACGCGCGAGGCTGCGGTTACTTGGGGTGTGGAAATGAATGCGAAAACTTTCGGCGTCACTATGATGGGTCAAACCGTCGATATATCCACTCATGACAATGCGTAACTTCTGGCGTGCTTGCTGCATCATCATATCGTTTTCATCATGAATATTGCCAGACAGAGCCAGTTCGTAAACATCCTGAATATCGGGTGATTCAGAGAACAAAGCGGCCTGAGACAAAGCAGCCTTCCCGACCTGATCGATACTTGAATAAATAGCATCTTTACGAATTTGAGCCTGATCAGAAAGATTGCGCTGCATGAATGTTAATAAGGAACTGCCCTGCTCATGGACAAGTTTTGAGACCGTGAAGTTGATAGCAAAAACAGCGACGATAGCAGACAAAACAACGACAACGGCGACTGGCAGGATAAATTTGCTGCGTATTTTCACTAAAGGACTCCTATGAGAACCTCTTGGGAGGAGAGGAGGAGTTCAAGAGGTAGGTTTAGGTGTTTGGTGGAAATATCCAATACCCATAAAACATTAACCTTTAATAATTATTAAAAACCAACTACCTCTTCTGTGTCAATATATTTTCTTTACATTGCAAACATTTATAACCATCCTGATTAACATTCAAAAAAACAGAAAGATCCTGGTTGCGATCGGCTAAAAACACCAAGAGGAACAAAGCAACACCAACTGAAAGCTGTTAGCTTTTAACGATTTTTTTAAGTTCACTCTCGTAACATTCGGGACAGTAACTATGGGAAAACAAGGCATCGGTACGGTCCATTATATATTTTTCTACTTGCTGCCAATAGCCTTCATCATCACGTATTTTTTTGCATTTAGAACAAATGGGCAGGTAACCATTTAGTTCTTTAATCTCGGCCAAAGCATTTTTAAGCTCATCGATCAGCTTATTCCGTTCCTCTTCCAGGGCTTTTTGTTCTGATATATCACTTAAAAAACCAAAGTAAAACTCTCCAGGGCCGTAAATGTCACAGGCCTTACCTACGGTAATATGGGTCCAGAAATAATGACCGTCCTGATGTTTATAGCGTTTTTCCATGGAAAAATCAGCCTGTTCGCCATTGGACAAAGATGTCATTAATTTTTGCTCGCGATCAAAATCATCGGGATGGGACAGATCTCTGAAATGCAGCTTCAACAATTCTGGAATACGATAGCCAAACATCGAGGCGTAAGCCTGATTGACATCAATAATATTCCCATTAACATCAATAACACCAATACCCAAAGGGGATAATTCAATTAAACTACGATAGCGATTCTCGCTTTCCTTGATGTGCAGTTCAGCCTGTTTAATATGGGTCACATCCTGAATCGAACCCTGAATGCATACAATCTGATTATTCTCAATGACGGGATGCCCGCTGGTTCGCACCCATTTGTGCACACCTTTGGAGGAAATCATCTCCAGTTCAAGTTCGTATGGCACACCCTGCTCAATGGCCGCAGAAAAAGCATTTTCCAGCTGTTCGCGATAACCATCATAAAAACAGCTCATCCCAGCTTTAACCGAAATATTTCTAGGGCGGTCAAAATCATAAATTCTTGAAACTTCATCAGTCGAAAACACTTCTCCGGTACCGACATCATATTTCCACGCTCCAACCTTAACTCGCTGTCCAATATCTTGTAGTAATCGATCTTTTTCGCGTATAGCGTCTTCATTCTTTTTACGCCTGGAAATATCCTGAACAAAAGCGATCGCATATTCCTGACCACCAAATTTAAGCAGGTTGCTGGCTATTTCAACCGGAATCACCGAACCATCTTTTTTGCGATGTAAGCGTTCGAGGTTCCTGTTCTTCTGTAAACTCAGTTTCTGCCAGTTAAAACCATTCGGGTTAGGTCCAACATCAATATCACCGATGAACATACCTTCTAATTCCGAGCGGGAATAACCTAAAAGATCGGCAGCTTTAGGATTAACACTAATAATACCGCCACTTTTCGATAGTTGATAAATTCCAATATTAGTATTATCAATAATCGACTGAGCCAGATACAAGGAGTCCTCGATCTGTTTACGGCGACTAATATCTTCGACAAATGTAACCCTGAATATCTGCCCCTTAAACTCAATCAAATTTTCTAACACCCGGATAGGAAAACACTCACCATTTTTGCGTTGATGAATGGACTCAAGAGAAATGGATCCTTCTTTTTTCACTGCTTTGAAACTGTCGCGCCAGTGCTGCATGGTAAACTGCGGATCAAAATCAAAAATTTGCATCTGGCATAATTCATCGTGAGTATAACCAAGGCTGGAACAGCCCTTTTCATTGACATCGACAATGTTTGCGTTTTCATCCAGACGCCAGATGCCCACCGGAGCTTTATCGAATATCAGCTGGGCAAGTTGTACCGATTCTTCAAACTTTTTTGTCTCACTAATATCCTGCAGCGTTCCCTGTAGTAAGACAACCTTGCCATCTTCAACCACAGCTTCGCCGGAACTCTTAACCCACTTAGCACCTCCACCTACTGTGGTCATTTCCAGTTCTAAATTAAAAGACTGTTGCTTTTCAAGCGCATCAGCAAACGCCTGTTTTAAAAGACTACGACTATGATCAGAATAAAGATCGAAAACAGCCTCAAGGCCGGGTGGCTGGCTATCATTAAGATCGTAAATATGAAACATCTCCCGAGTCCACAACTGCTGCTGCATACTCACATCCAGTTGCCATACACCGATCCCTGCCAAACGGCTGACATCATGAAGAAATTGATGGGCGGAAGAAAATCTGAAATCGGTCCCCCTACGGTTCATATCAGAAGTCTCACGCTCCTCTAGCTCTGCCACACGACAACGTAGAGAGCGAACCTCTTCCAACAATTGGGCCTGATCGATTTCTTCATCGTTCACGATAACAACACCTTTCTTCAACCCAAGACACCCATAGAATGTGCAGCAATAAAGGCCTGAAAGACAAGCAGGAGATAATCAGTAAACAGCAGAGATTAAAATATCATAATTCATTTAATTTTCGTTTAAAATTATTACTTTATTTAATTTTTTGACCACATCAAAGGGAACGCTAAAACAACTTCCTCAATTTGCTGAAGGACAGGCTGCATGGTAAAATTATTATCGTTGTTTGTTAGGGAATCAGATGGTTACCATAAAGTAAAAAGGGAGCATGGCGGATGAAAAAACGATTTTACCTTCACTTATTCAGTATTTTACTACTGGCTTTTCTATCAGCGTGTGGGGGCAGCAGTGGTGGTGGTAGCTTAGAAGACTCTACGGGAACAGTATCAGTAGCTCTCACAGATGCCGCGACCGATGATTACCAGGCTGTTTATGTGACCATTGATCGCATTGACGTTCTTGCGACCGATCAAGACAGTGAGTCCGGCACTTGGGTCACCGTTGCTGAACCAGCAAAAACATATAATCTGCTAGACCTTGTTAACGGAGTTTTTGCCAGTCTAGGCCAGGAAATCATTACCACCGGCACCTATGGACAATTGCGCTTGATCATTGGTGAAATAGCAGAAGATGCAGAGAATATTCTGGATATTACCCACCCTTACGCGAACTATGTGATAGACCAAAACGATGAAAGCCATGAACTAAAGGTACCGAGTGGGTTACAAACAGGCTTAAAAATTACCAGTGGATTTGAAATTTATCCAGGCGGAATGACAGAACTTATCCTTGATTTTGATGCTAGCCGTTCTGTCGTTAAGGCCGGCAACAGTGGCAAATATCTTTTAAAACCAACGATCAAAATTCTTGAAGTCACTAACAGTGCTGATATTTATGGCATTGTTTCCGAAGCTGACAGTGATCCACTACAGAAAATTTCAGAGGCACTGATCTCTGCCCAAGAAACAAATAGTGATGCCACTGACAGTGAAGACATGGTCAGCATTGTTGCTGGAACAGTAACGACTGATGATGGTGAATACGCATTGGTTGTCGCCCCTGGATCTTACAACGTAGTTGCCCGCGCCACTGGCTATCAACTGGCTTGCCAACCTGTCACTATCGACACAGCGGAAACCAGTACATTACTAGACTTAAGCCTGACACCGCTGACAGAGACTGAAGGAAACATCAGTGGCACAATCAGTTTTGATTCTACTGATGAAGATCTCTCTGCAGATATTTCCGTTCGTCAGGAGATAGACTGTGGCGAAACGCCCGAAACCGTTATTGTAAAAACAATTCAAATCGCCGCTGGCGGTCAGTATACGGTTGAATTGCCAGCAGGAGATTACACTCTTGTAGCAACGGCAGAGGGTTATGAGACCCAGACAAAAACCGTTACGGTTGGCATAGCTGGAAACTCCCCAGCAGGGTCTTTAGATTTCACTTTTACAACGACTGAGTAAAAGCTTAAGAAAATACATATCAATATAAAGGTGGTTCCTGCAACGCGCTTGACACTGGAACCTCCTCTTAAGATCAGCCAATAAACCTTGAATATTAAGGTAAAAAACGATTACAACTCATGGGATTGTCCGAATACCATATTCAGAATCTGGCGGGCAGTTTCTTCGACCGATTTGTTGGTCGTATCGACAACATGCCACTTTTTATTTTTTTTGACCAGTTCATGGACCATTTCCATCTCGTTAAAGATATGTCTTAGATCATTGTAAGTGCTTTGTGTCTGATAGTGCTTAACCCGCGCATTACGGATTTTTTGCAGAACTTCAGAATCCATAACCAGACACACAACCCGATTAGGATCCGCCTGAAAAACTTCATCAGGAATCGGAACTTCGAGCATCAGTGGAATGTTGACGACCTTGTAGCCAAGCTGGGCTAACATATATGAGGTTGGAGTTTTAGAGGTCCGTGATAGACCTAAAATAATAATGTCAGCCTCAAAAATTTTGTTTACATCCTGCCCGTCATCGTACTTCATGGTAAATTCGATGGCGTCGATCCGCTCGAAATATTTACTATCAACCTGGCGTAGCAGATTAGCGCTTTCTTTGGGGACAAGCCCTAAATACTTTGACAACTTATCGATGGGTGGACCAAGAATATCGTGGTACATCAAGCCCATTTCCCGACAAATATCTCTTACCTGATCGCGCACTTCATGTTTAACAATGGTAAAGGCAACAAATGCATCAGCTTCTTTGGCCTGGTCCAGGATGACCTTAATTCGTCCGATATTATCCATACGCGAAAAAACGCGCATCATTGACGTCGACACATCAAACTGAATCAAACTCGCTTTGATCACATTAATCGCGCTCTGACCAATACCATCAGAAATAATAAAAACCGCCTTACCACTCAGATCCTTACCTTCACTCATCATAATCATCACCATTAGAATTTATTGGTTATCACCGGGAAACGGCCTTTTTTCACTGTGGATATACTTACACCGAACAGCTAAGGATCTGCAAGCTTTTGAAATTCTATAAAAAAACGACGGACTGTAATCAGCCCGTCGCTATAACATCCTTTTATACAATGAAAAAAATCGTATTACATTTTAGCTATTCCAAATTTTTCAGGATTATTTTTACCTGCACCGGAATCCCAGATCAGCCAGGACATCAGAGAGCGCCAGTTGTTCATAAATTGACGAGCTTCTTCACCACTGATTCCAAGCACACTAAGTCCATTCATACTTGCATAGTTTGTGAATTTTTCATCTTTTAGAGCTTCACCATACGCATGAGTCAACTTCTCTACGATCGGTTTAGGTGTACCCTTTTTAACAAACACACCATAGAAGAAACCGGAAGCCTTCATAACATTTTCAAAGGCAGGATTCACTTTGGTAATATGAGGAACGCCAGGAAGCGTTGCATTTGGAGAGTCCTTCATAATAGCCAGGGCACGCAGATCACCGTTTTTGACATACTGAACAGCAGCGCCAACAGACAGGCCACTGACATCAAGTTGCCCACCTAAAAGAGCGGTTACCAGAGGGCCATCACCATTAAAAGCGACGGAGTTAAACTCAACGCCTTCAACCTTTTTGATCAGTTTAGAGGTCACCCAAGGCTGACCACCAACACCACTGATACCGATAGACATTTCACCTGGTTTCGCTTTAGCGGCTTTGATCAGATCATCATAGGTTTTGATTGGTGAATCTTTAGGAACAACGATAACTGTCGAACCCTGGACAAACAGCATAATTGGATCAAACTCGTCATAGCTCAACTCTGAAAGGCCAAGAACCTGATACAACATGGGGTTTTCAGCATGGAACATCAGAGTGTAGCCATCAGGCTTTGAACCATAAACAGACTGAGCACAGATAGCACCGGTAGCACCGGTCTTGTTGGTCATAATAACAGTCTGCCCCAGAACTTTTTCAGCCAGTGGTGTTACCAAACGTGAAACGGTGTCTGTGCCGCCACCAGCACCCCAGGCAATATAGCCATTAATCGGATGCGATGGATAATCTGCTGCACCAACGTTACCAACTAGCAGCAGTCCCGCCAATAAACATAGTGCCAAACATCTCAAGCTTTTCATGTTCCTCTCTCCTTTTTCAATAGGTGGGGTGAAACATCCATGAGGTACGATACCGAACCGTACCAAGCATCAAAAGTGCACTGTCAGGCTCATTGTTTCTTACCAAACAGGCTGACAATGGTGCCCAATAATTTGGGGCTGGAAACAACAACAGTAAGAATCATTAAGGCCAGAATGACCAGAGGCACCGGATTAGAAACCATTCCCAAAAAGAAGTGGCCCACACTACCCCGCGCAAACTGAATACCTCGGCGGTAATTTTCATCAATAATCGGGGTTAAAATAACTCCCAGAACCAGGGGGGCAACAGGATAGTCATAACGCTTCATCAGGTAGCCAAGAATACCGAAGCCAATCATCCAGTAGATATCGGTGATACTGTTCTGAATGGAATAACCACCCACGAAGGTGAGAACAACAATGATCGGAATAATATAGGGTTTAGGAACTTCAACAATCTTACTGAACGCCCGAATACCGGTCATCCCCCAGATATAGAGAAAGACATTAGCGATTACCAGCGAACCGACAACAAACCAGAAGAACTGGGGTTGTTCACGCATTAGCATCGGACCAGGACGTAAACCGTGAATAATCAATGCTCCGATTAATACAGCGGTGACCGAATCTCCAGGAATACCAAGGGTCATCATCGGCACAAAGGCGCCACCAATGGCGGCATTTGCAGCAGCTTCAGGAGCAATAAGACCTTGGTAGGCGCCCTGTCCGAAAGGTTTGGGATAAGGGTTCTTTTCGGTTCGCTTAGCATGGTCATAGGCCATCAAGGCGGCGATATCACCACCGGTACCAGGCAACGCACCAACAACAACACCGATGACAGAAGCCCGTACGGTTAAAAACATATTGTCCCAAACGGCCGTCCACTCAGGAGTAATCCGCGAAATACTCTGCTTAACCGCTTTGGCCTTAGTCTGCAGTTGCATAAGTGTTTCGGAAATACCAAAGGTTCCAATCATGACGATAACAAAGTGGATACCGCCAAGCAGATTAAGGGTACCGAAGGTCATGCGTCCCTGACCGGTTTCGGGGTCCATGCCGATCAGACCGACAACAATACCGATAAAGGCTGCGATCAGAGCTTTAACCATACTGCCTTCGGATAGGTTACCAACCAGGAACAGCGCCATAAAGGCGAGCAGAAAATAATCTCGGGCCTGGAAGACCAGAGCCAATTCGGCAATAACCGGAGCACACAGAGCAAGTATTATTATCCCTAAGAAGTTACCAATAACCGCCTGCGTTGTAGACAGCCCCATAGCCTGGCCAGCCATACCCATTTTAGCTAAGGGATAACCATCAAAGGTGGAAGCGACCGCTGCCGGGGCACCAGGAATATTCAGCAGAATACCAGCCCGCGCACCGCCATAAACACCACCGGTATAAATACCGACCATGACCGCCAAAGCGGGCAACACATCCCAACTGAAAGTAAAGGAAATAAGCAACGACACCGCCATGGTGACAGACAAACCGGGAATCGCACCGACATAAAGTCCGACGAGAGTACCGCCACCTACCCAACCAATCAGCCCTAAACTCATAAAAGGCTGAAGGAATCCTTCTAAACCTGTATACATAAGCGCTTTCTCCCTTCTGGTTACGGTAGAACGACCTGGAATAAGGTGGAAAAAATCAGGTAGAGAACTCCTAGGACACCCGCTGAAACCAGAATTTTCATAAACAGGTTTTTGCGTTCAAGCAGGTACATGGTCGAAACAAGGAACAGAAAAGTAGCCGGCACAAAATGTAACGGTTCCAGAATGAACCCATAAATAGCCAGGGTGATAAGTAGAATAACCACTTCACGATCAAACAGGTGACGGGCTAAATCTGCAAAGGTTCCTTCTTTATAACCTTTACGGAAATACTGAATAGCCGTACCAAGAATCATCAGAATGGTACAAGCGCCAATCAGCTGAGGGATACTACCAGGGCCAGCATTAACACCCTGAAAAAAACCCTCACTTTTTAATGAATCAGCAAACAGAGCAACTACAATAATAAACAGGACGAGCATCATTTTGTACTCGCCTTTGGGCTTTTCGTGATCGGGCACAACAGTGCCATCGGGTGCATGTTCGGTCATATTCAAGCCTTTTAAAAATCTTTGTCCTGCCCGTAATGCTGCAAAACAATTATAATTTCCAGAAATTCACTGCAAAAAAGAAATGGAATAAGCAGCTAAATCTCCACAACCATTTTGATATAGTCAGGACGTGAAAATTCGCCCATTTGTTCATTTAGTTGCGCTAAGGGAAATTTGATCGATCGCAACGGCTCCAGATTGAGCTGACGTTGTTGCAGGATCGTAATTGTTTGCGGAAATTCATCGGTATAGATCATTGAACCGACGATATCGAGCTCTTTACGGACAATCATTGCCGCTGGAATTTCACTATTCTTACTGGGCAAACCAAGAACGACAATTTTGGCAGCTGGGGCGGCCAACTGCACGGCCTGAGTTAGACCAGGGGCGGCACCGCTGGTCTCATAAACGACATCAAACCCGACACCATTATACTCGCCAGGACGAATAACCTCTGTTGCTCCTAACTGACGTGCTAATTCAAGGCGGCCGTCTTCCAGATCACAGGCAGTGACTTCAGCACCAGCCTGGACTGCCAATTGTAATGTAAGCAGACCAATCAGCCCCGCGCCAAGGACCAGAACCCGATCACCCTTTTGACAAGGGCCACGTCGCAGAGCATGAACAGCGACAGCCAACGGCTCTGCCAGGACGGCATCATCATCGCTGATATCATCGGGCAACGGCCAGGCGTAAGCTGCCGGTACCGTTACATAATCGGCAAAGACACCGTGACAGTCGATCCCCAAACGAATCTTTTCGGGACAGATATTGCCATGCCCAGACAGACATAAAGGGCACTGCCCACAAGAAAAGTTAGGTTGGACAGTAACTCTCTGTCCAACTTCAAGATTGGTAACACCAGTACCCAGAGCGGCGACATGACCGATCATCTCATGACCTGGAATGACAGGCAGAGAAACATCATACTTACCGTGATACAGCGCATTGTCTGAACCACAAATTCCCGCCATAGAAACCTTTAGCAAAACCTCTCCCTCACGTGGTTCTGGTTTAGGGGCTTCGCCTATCAGAATATTCCCTGCCTCTAAAAGCATTGCTGCCTTCATAATAAAACCTCTCTTCCTTGCGAACTAAAACAAATAAAGATTAGATGTATATATGTCTATACTTTTATCACCACCAAAGTCAACACAAAAATAACTAAAAACAAAACATTGTTCGTGGCAAAAAAAAAGATCCTACTGCATGAAAATATAAGGTTTTTTAGCTTTCTCCATATAAGGTACTTGAAATACTAAGAAATAATTAAAGGTAAATAAAAAAGTGTACTAAAAAGAGATTTGTCGTCTCAATTTGACAATAGAAAGGCACTGCGAAGGGTAAATTAAACCCATCAATGATGAAAGGGAGGCAAAGAGGACGCAAGTAGACAGCTAAACAAAAAAGACCAGATCAGTACTTCAACCCTACCCTTCCCCCATAAATGAGGGAAGGGTAAATGAGTCTACCTTAACGTTGAAAAGAAGCTAATCTTGTCTTGAAATAGGGGCCTTAATCGGTACTGGCATGATGGATTTTTTTATTGGGTGAATAGATATCCATAATGTTCCAATGTCCAGCGGTTGGAGTCGGGACATTTTGCATCTGTACATCAATTACAGTCGGCTTACCTGAACGGATGGCTTCTTCCAAAGCAGGTTTGAATTCAGCTGCTGAGTTAATCGTCACCCCGACAGCACCAAACCCTTTAGCGACCGTTGCATAATCGGGTACACCTTTTTTGAACAAAGCCCCAAAAGTCGTTCCGAAGTGCGCTTTCTCCAGACCAGCAATAACACCAAAGGCGTTATTATTCATGATGACCCAAATAGCCGGGATATCCTCTTCGACAGCCGTTGCCAACAGTGCTGGGTTCTGACCAAAACCACCATCACCAACCAGAGAGACCACAACCCGATCAGGTGCGGCTATTTTAGCTCCAAGAGCCGCCGGAGCACCAAAGCCCATGGTTGCAAAGCCACCTGGAGCGAGAACACCGCCGGGTTCATAAATAGGAAATTGCTGACCGACACCATTTTTATTCCAACCAACATCGGTCGTCACAATGGCGTTCTTAGGCAATGCCTGGCGCAGTTCTGCCAGAATACGTTCCGGTCGCATGGGGAAGGCATCGCTCACAACATTAGCGCTATTCTGCTCCGAAAATTCCTGACGATTAGCCGCGATCTCAGCGACCAAAGCATCGTTCTTTTTCCCTTCAGGATAAAGCTGCTTGGCAACCCGGTTCAGAACTGTCAAAGCTTCCTTAAGATCTGCCACAACGCCAATCTCTACAGGATAATTTAAGCCGATCTCGCGTGGTTCGATATCGATGTGGATGAGTTTAGTCGGGGGAATATTAAAGGTATAGTCACGCTCCCAAGAGCTGCTGTCAGCTTCGGCAAAGCGCGTTCCGAGCGCCATAATATAATCAGCGTTTAAACATTTACCGTTGATAAATTCTGTCCCCCAGAAACCAGCCATCCCTAAAACAAGGGGATGATCATCCGGTAACGCACCTTTACCCAGCGCAGTATAACTTACAGGAATACAGAGCTGCTCGACAAATTCGCGGAGTTCAGCTGCCGCATTTGCCAAAATAATACCACCACCAATGTGCAGAACTGGTGCTTTAGCCGTTGCCAGAGCAGTGACAATTTTTTTGGCCGTTTCCTCATTCATGGATGGCTTATCAAAGGTTTTACAATGGGCCTTATGCCGATCAAACAGTTCGGTATCAATTTTTTTAGAAAAGATATCCATGGGGACATCGACAAGAACCGGTCCGGGCTGACCGGTTTCGGCAAGCTGGAAGGCACGTTCCATGATTTCCGGCAGGTGCTCAGGCCGTTCTACCCGCCACACCCGCTTTACAAAGGGGCGGAAAATTTCACATTGAGAAGCATCGTTATGTAAAGAAATTTCCTGTTGAGCATTCTTACCGTAAAAATGCGATGGGACATCCCCGGAAATAACGACCATCGGGGTACAGTCCAAAGCAGCATTGGCTACTCCGGTCACCGCATTGGTCATCCCCGGCCCTAAGTGGGACAAGACTACAGAAGCCCTATGTTTAACCCTGGCGTAGGCATCTGCAGCATGAGCGGCAATCTGTTCATGCCGTACATTGATGAATTTAATCGAACTATTTTCTAACGCTGCCAGTACGGCAATATTCGTATGTCCGCAGAGACCGAAGATATGTTCCACACCCCGATCTTCCAGATATCCAACCAGTTGTTTCGAGACCAACTCTTCCATGTCCGTCATCTCCTAAGTAATAAAGAACAAATCACAAAAAATTCCGCCAGTACCAACTAATTTAAACGTTCAGCATCAACCCGTTGGCAGTTCGGTTGCCAGGAGGCTGTCGGACTTTGCATGAATCTGCTGCAAAATCATCTGATCGGACCATATTCCCGACCCTTTTCGACCAATAGCAAAGGCTATTTGCCTTCAAACGGTCTAAAATTTGTTCTCGACCAGCTGATTTTTTTGCGACGATCCGTAATGCCAGACAGTCTCCCAGACAAAACTCAACAGGTGCTAGCCATCTCCTCTAGGGGTAAAGCATTAACCAAAAACTCTTGTGTAGCCTTAATCACTCGCTGTGCGACGGCTTCAGAACCATGCTTTGAGGCGTACTCAAGCATGGGGACCTCCAGAGCGACCGGAATATTTTTTGGCATTAGCCTGAAAATATCAGCAAGGTTAATATCTCCTTCACCAGGAGGAAGTCGCTCAGCACGGCCTGCAAAAAAGAGGTCTTCGGTTGTATAGGAAGGCATTATCGGCGCATCACAAAGGTGCATGAAGCGAAGCCGCGCAGGATCGACTTGAGCTAGCTCTTCAAGAGAACTATTAGACCGATTAAAGTGTAAGGTATCCACGAGGACACCAACTTCAGGGCCGGCCTGCTCTACGACCGACAAAACAGTATGTAGATCAGGAACATTGGTCCATGGGAAAAACTCCAGAACCGGCGACATATTATACTTTGCTGTCAACTCAGCAATTTGTCCCAAAGTCTGACTCAAACGGCTCAGATCAGGTTCGTAAGGAGCCGTGATCAAGTGTTTAGCTCCAACTTCCGCCCCTGCGGCAATCACCCCCTCAAGCTCACTGACAACAATCTCAGGGGTAATTTTAAGAAACTCAATATCGCCCACAGTGATATTTTCCTGGCGCAGTGCTTCTTTGGTTTCCCGCATCAGAACAGGATCATCCATAAGAGGATAGCCCGGGGTCGTATCGGTTACAGCAATAAGCCGAAGTCCAACCGACTGATAACCACACCGAGCAGCGACCCTGATCATCTCAGGTGGTGCAAGATCTAGAACAGTCAGATGGGCAAGCGAAATGGGATTGATTTGATTTTCTGCGCTCATGGTCGACATGCTACCCCCAATAAAAAAATGATTGTTGTTTAGTGATGACCCTCTCTGTGGCCCGGCCTGGCCGAATGTCCAATAAACATCAAACGCTTCATAGTACGAAGATAGACAATACGTTATGCAGGGAACGCGCCGACGACAAAGTAATGCCGACTAGCTCCCTGAAGATTGGTCGGGATGAATCTCTCCTACAGAATAAATGTTTTTCACATCATGACATTAGTGAGCCAATCACAGCTCTAAATATAGTTGTATATATCTCTATACAATCATACTTCACAAGTCAACTAAAAAGGCATTTTATTTTTGAAATATTTGCTACAGAAAACGGCGGAGAAGAGAAAGGTACAGATTTGAAAATTGGATCTACGGAAGTATTATTTATACCTCCGCATGCTTATTTTGCTTATTCTTGCACCTACAGGTTTTATCGAATAGTCACCGGCACCCGGTTTTCGCAAGGGATGCCTACCTGACACAACCCACAAGGGGTCGCTCCGACACCGTAATGCTGATTGACATAAGGCGTAACAACATCGCAGATGTGAGTCAGACAGATTTGCTTATCATGCCCCTCAGTGTTAATAGCCGCCACTGGGCAGCGATTAATACAAGCGCCACAGCGCCCTTCAGCGAAAAACAGACACCAATCTTGATGGCCTTGATAGTCTCGCTGAGTTACCGGTAAATTAGCTGCGACAATAACCGACCCAAAACGCACCGCCTTACCATAACGGGTGATCAGACCATCAGACAGACCAAAGGTGCCATGCCCGGCGACCCAGGCCACATGACGTTCAGACCAGTTTGAAGACATACCATACTTGGAACTTTCACAGCGGCCACTATACGCCGGCAGGGTTTCCGGTGCCACAGCCAGAACCCCCTGTTGACACAAACGGTTGGCAAGGTGTTCCATCAAATGGGTATTAAAGGTTTCACCATAAAAACGGGAAGCAGCCCAGCGGCGTCCCGAAACACGGTTCTGCTGTCTCTGTTCCAGCCTGGTCAACTCTGTTTGAGGTAAGATATAACTGACTATAGACAGTTGCTTTGAACTGATTTGACAACCTGGAAAAGCAAGAGCAAAAGCATCCTCGGGAGTCCAGTAAAAGGCTCCAATTTCATCTTTAAGTTGCTGAAAAAGAATGTCATCACCAGCGGCAACAGCCAAAATTGGCTTGTCCCAGGCTTTTTCAGAAGATTCCAGACCGAGAGTATTCATCTCGGATGCCCAGAACGACTGTACCCAACCCTCAATTATCGTTAAAAGATCGTGGCTCATCATCTTTCTCCCCAAAAAAATGGGCGATCAACCACAGGTCACAACAAGAAAAAACCCGGATTATTCGCCCAACAATATATAACTGGAATTATAACATGGACATGCTCTTTTTTTTGAAACTGTATATTTGAAACTAATTAGCTTGCAGCAACCCAATCTTCTGTCAACAGCTCCATAGCTACAGCCTGACTGATAGTCTGCTGTGCACGCTCAACAACTGGAGGATCTATCATCTTAGAACCAAGCGCGACAACTCCCAGGCCTTTTGCCATGGCGTCATTAAATGCCATAACAATTTTTTTAGCCTTATCAATCTCCTTGATGTCCGGAGCAAAGTTTTTATGGACTACCGCCACCTGACGTGGATGAATGCAGCCCATCCCCTCAAAGCCAATGGTTTTAGAACGAACAACATTGTCAGCCAGGGCATCCATATCAGAAACATCTGAAAAAACCGAATCTATAGCCTGAATACCATAGGCCTTACACACATTTACAATGTGCGAACGAGCATAAAACGACTCAGTTGCTTCATAAGTACGCTTTACCCCCAGATCTGCGGTATAATCTTCCAGTCCAATAGTCAAGGCAACGACATTATCGGCAGCAGATGCCATCTCTTCTGCGCGCAGAACCCCCAAACAACTTTCAATAATGGGCATTAGAAAAACCGGCGGACCCTCTGGACCATTAACTTCAGCGATAATTTCATTGACCTGCTTGATGGTTTCTGCCGACTCGCATTTAGGAATCAGAATCATATGGACGTTCTGACCGGCAATTTCTCTTAAATCATCTAGTCCTAATGGTAATTGATTGATACGAACCATACGTTCAGCACCGGCAAAATCGACCTGCTGCAACGTATTACGAACCATGATGCGCGCTTCAAACTTGCGTGCCGGTGCGACTGAATCTTCCAGATCAAGAATAATTCCATGTGCACCACTACCAGCGCCTTTACCGGCTAACTTTGGGGTATTTCCAGGTAGGTACAAACGTGACAAACGCATACGTTTGGCACTGCTTTGATAGGTATTTTGATCGATCATACCGGGTAAATAGCGTGCGTCAGGATAACTTGCCTGACGCAAACAGGCCTCGATACGAGCTGCCATAACAAACGCTGGAGCACCCTGGTCATAAATCTTTAAACTGCCAGAGGCCACCTGACACTGTTTCAGCACCTGATAGACAAAGGTCTCGATAGTCTCCTTACGTTCATCGCTCTCACACTGTTCAACAACAATATCCAGTACAGATCCATCAGGGTTAAAACTGACCCAGCAGTCACCATGATCGCGTTCGCCCCTGTTACCAGCAGAAACTGAAGTCGCCATAGTGATCACCCCGCTGCCTGCATTTCGATTTTCTTTTCATTGACACGGACAATATTGCTTTCCACCAGTTGTTCGATTTCTGCCTCGCTCAATCCCATTTCCTGCAGAATTTCGATACTGTCATGACCGATAGCATTACGGCCGGGATGACGAATATGACCAGGAGTTTTGGAAAAACGTGGTGGAATATTAGCCATTTTCACGCTACCAAAATCATCATCTTGGAGTTCAATGATAGACTCGCGGGCCAAATACTGCGGATCTTCCATAATCTGGGAAATATCGTAAACAGGTGCCGCAGGGACTTTGAACTTCTCAAACTGAGGAAGAACCTCTGATAGCGGATGACTGCGTATCCAGTCAGCGACAATGCCATCGACCTCATCGCCATGTTCCAGCCGTTTGGCCTGATCAGCATAGCGTGGATTATCAACCATATCGGCACGACCAATCGCCTTAAACAAGCGAAATGCCATGTCACTGGCTGAAGCCGAAATAGCAATCCACTTGCCATCAGAAGTTTCATAAGCATTGCGAGGTACGCCGCGCGTTGAACGGTTACCATTACGCCCTTGAATTTTTCCTAATTGATCAAATTCAATCGCCTGCGGACCGATGACAGGGAACATTGATTCGTAAATACTCAAGTCAATAACTTGCCCAGTTTTGCCATGCACATCACGATGATACAATGCCATCATGACCGAGTAGGTTCCAACCAAGGAGGTAATGCCGTCGCCAAGGGCAAAACTGGGCAAAGTCGGTGGGCCATCTTTCTGACCGGTAATGTGAGCAAACCCGCTGATGGCTTCAGCCAGGGTGCCGAATCCGGGGCGTGTTTTATAGGGGCCAGTCTGACCAAATCCAGTGATGCGGATCATGATCAATCCTGGATTTTCAGCTGATAAAGTTTCGTAATCGAGATTCCATTCTTCCATTTTACCGGGCCGATAACTCTCAATCAGAATATCCGACTGAGCGGCCAGTTTACGAATGAGCGCCTGACCTTCAGCTTTTCCAAGGTCAACAGAAAGCAGTCGCTTACCACGTCCGTAATATTTCCAGGCCAGAGGAACGCCATCTTTCTTTTGGCCCCAATTACGCACGTAATCACCAATTTTAGGATGCTCAACTTTAATAACATCAGCGCCAAAATCAGCCATAATTGTCGAAATACCAGGTCCCGCAATCAAGTTTGAAAGATCCAGAACCTTAACCCCGTGAAGCATCTGTTCGTTTTGCTGTTCCATAATTTATCGCCCTCTATTAGAAATTGAGAAATCTTCAGTACAAGCAAAAGCACAATTGATTTATCAGCCTTTAAAAACGAAAGTTTTGGTTGCTTTATAGTTTTGGAAGAGCTGTACGCCATTTTTGATCCACTCTCGGATAAACTTGATGTAGATATGAACAAACAGCATCAGGTCGAAACTTAAAGCAAAAACCAGATGGAACATTTTGGCTTTAAGATAAGCGATCTCTCCACCCGCAACCGAAGTGAGCATGGCTGCCCAGCCGGATAAATACAGAAGAGGAAAAACCACCATGATGAAGGTGTACCAAAGCTTTTGGCCGGGATTAAACTCGCGTCGGCTCAGACTTTCACCTCTCTCACCCTTAAAGAGGTGGTGATAGACATCCTGGAACCAGTTTTTGTCTGATTGGCGCCAGTTGAAGGCTTTTTGCAATGTCCGGCGGAGGTGGGCCACATCGAAGTAGTAATACAGAAAAGGCACAATGATAGAAACGACACCGATCAAACGATGGCCGTACTTCAATAGCCCTCCTTCGAAGGCAGGCAAAGCCTCACCATAGTGTGAATAGGTAATGCCGGTAGCAGCCAGAGAGACGATGCAAAAGGCAGCTAACAAGTGAACAATTTTCTCAACCCGGCGGTGAGCCTGGGTAAATTCTTTTAACGATTTACTGACTTGAGGACAGGCGTTGACACAGCGATAACAGCGCCGGCACTCTTCCTGAACAACGGTTTCCAAAGCCATGGAGGTCCGCTGGTTCTGAATAAACACCCGCCCCTTCTCACGCTTGACCACCGGACACTGATCAACACAGTTACCACAGGCCAGGCAACCGCCATCGCCGACCACAGAGTCTGACTCTTTCAGTCGTGTGTTGCCATTAATACCCGTCGACAACATGCGATAGCGCGCCACGGGACTACGCGCTTCATCAAGAATCAAACGTGAGTGAAGTCCGTTTACTTTTGATCCCAAATCCATAATCAATCCCCATTTCATCCCCATCACAGGGGGCATGACATTCACATCAGCTTAAAGACCACTCTCCAGCAGCATCAAAAGAGACCGAGGCGCGACGTGGTTCAACACAGCAACATGGCCGGGCACACACAACCCGAATACCGCTGGCACGCAAAGGACCAATCTTTAAAAAGGTTCCCAATGCGGAAACATCACCACCAAGACCTAACGCCCCGGCCTTTTGCGCATTCACCGTTGCGGTGATACGCTCTTCGTACTCATTCTGTTCACGTAGATCACCGCCGGCCATAGCTTCGAGCATGCGAATACTTGCTTCGGCATGTGAACGACCAACACCAACAGCGATGACAGTTGGTGTACAGCCGAGGCTTTTAACCTCATCAGCCATCCAGGTGGCGGCTTCATCAACGACCCGCTCAATGCTGCGTTTGTGAAAAACCCGGTAGGTTTTGGCCCGAATTTCAGGTCCGCCACCCTGCAGAAGCAATGTGACTTTTAACTTATTCCCTGGTACTGGCTTACAAATGACTGGAACCGGGAGAATTTCACCAGGATCACTGAACAGACCTTGTGACTGTTCAACCCTCTGGATATCACCCCCTTTAACAGCCATGGGACGACCAGGCATAGCACGCAACCCAGCGGCAACACCGGCATGCACCATTCCAAGCCAGTTGGCAGGTAACTGAACCTCTTCACCAATTTCAGCAAAAAGATGCGGAATACCAGTATCATCACAGAGCGGATTCCGATTTTCTTCCGCCGCCTTGGAGTTTTCCAACAACCTCTCCAACGCCCAGCGCGCATTGGCATTCGATTCTTTTTCTATCGCAGCAGTAAAAGCCGCAACCTGATCCGGCCGATACGTGGTACCAGCCTTGACCAGACACTCGCTTACACCGTCAATAATTATTTGATCATTCAGCATGATGTCCTCATGTGTATTTTGTTATTGCTCACCGACGTTCACACCCGTCTTACACCTATAGTTTTCTGATTTAGAAACGAGCAATTTTTCGTCCGCCCCTACCCCCCCTATAAAATAGGGGGAAAGCGAGCTTTCGAGCAGGGGGGTCCTAAAAATCATTCAGGCAAGTCCCATAAGACCGTTTCTAAACAGAAAACTAGATGGTTTCACCATGAGCGATGGCTACAATCGCCGGTAACCTGTCCACCTCAACCTCGTACAAAGCCTCCATCCCCTCTTCCGGGTACATAGCCACTTTCTGGCTGATGATTTTGGATGAAAAAAGAGCAGTTGTCGGGGGCGTAATAGCAAAGATAGAATTTTCAGCATTCAAGGCTGCGATAGTCTCTTCATGCAAAGCGCCTTTACCTAGATGAACCTTGATCCCCGCCTGGGACAGCACCGGGATGCTGCCTTCAATTTCAACCTTGTTACTGGTTGTCGGCCCGATACCAGCCGGGCTGACGGCGGTATGGAAGACCAACCCTCCCTGCAACGGAACGGTAATGGCGTCTTCTTTACCGGTCTCAATCAGGTTGACCAGCTTGGGCAAGACAGCATCGCGGCCACACAGAATGACACCGCTGACCTCAATATGATCCCCTGGCCGTAAAGTACTGACCGCTTCTTCGGAAATTGGAATCGTAAGCTGAATCGGTTTTACCGCTGCTGAACTCATATGGACGCCCCCTTATTCGCCTGCAACTCCAGGAAGCGCTCTTGCATTTCATCCTTGGGCATGGTTTTCAGGGTGGTCAGTTCAGCATCGTAAATACCATCGCTGATTTCTCTCAGGCGTTTGCCGAGCTGTTCTGACTTGGGCAGGTTCATGCCGTAAATACGGCGCACAAACAGGGCAATGTTAAATGGCGTCAATTCCCCAGGACAACGTGCAGCGCACATTCCGCAGCCAACACATTCAATCGATCCTTCAACGACCGCCTCCCAGTCACCACGTATGGCTGCCGAGACATAGCCCATAACATCAAGATCGACTGGGCAGGACTTGGTACAGGTGTTACAGCCCATACAACGGATCAGTTCTGGATATGTTTTAGCGACGTCCAAACTTTCAGGATTGACGTCACGCACCGGTACCAGCGATTTGCGCGTTGACACAAAGGGCAGCTGAACCAGACTGATTTCTGGTTCGATAACCGTCTGACAAGCCAAACCAGTGGTAATCTTGTATTCTCCAGCTTTGCGATAGACGGTGGCACAGGCGCCGCAAACTCCACCACGACAACCACAACCACGCTTGATATCAAAACCGGAATACTCCAGTGCCTTCAAAATGGTTAATTCCTCTGGCACATCAAATTTTTTACCCATCACGTAGATTGGGATCATTTTTATCTCTGCTTTTTTCATGAGCGCGCCTCACCAATATCGTCAGCATATTGGGCACTGATCAGTGCCTTTTCGAATTTGTAATCAGGAAGGATCAAAGGAGACACTTTGTCGGTCTCTATCTTGAGCTCTTTAAGCTCTGCGTTATGCTTTTTGACATGTTCCAGGGATAATGTTTTGGCTTTCTCTTTACGGAAGTTACCAGCAGCATGGGTTCCGGAGCGACGACCGAAAACAAAAATATCCTGTAGCGAGTTGGATCCAAGACGGTTATGACCATGAACCCCGCCCGAAACCTCACCAGCCATATACAGATAAGGAACATTCGTCTCGCCATTGACGTTAATTTTGACACCACCATTTTGATAATGCTGGGTGGGGTAAACCAACAACGGTTCTTTGGTTGGGTCGATGCCGTATTTCATAAAGCGATGTTCGATCCCGGCAAAACGTTTCAGGAAGGTGCCCGGACCACATTTAATGTCGATCATTGGTGTATCAAGCCAAACACCTGCAGTACCGGTTGGGGTAATCACACCCTGCTCGCGGGAACCACATTCACGCAGAATTGCAGCAGCCAGAGCATCGCGTGTTTCCAGCCGGTTAACGAAGGATTCGCCTTCAACGTTGCAGACTTCAGCGCCTTGGGCTCTTAAAGCTTCTGAGAGCAACAAACCAAGCATCTGCTCTGGCCAGGCAACGCCGGTGGGGTGATATTGAACATATTCCATATAGAGCAATTCAGCACCGGCGCGGGCGGCCATTACAATGCCATCAGCGGTAGCGCCGTAGTGGTTTGAGGTTGGAAAGCCGTTAGGATGTAAACGCCCCATACCACCGGTGGCCATGATAACGGCACCAGCTGCAACCACGACCCTACGACCGGTATCCATATCTTCCAGCACAGCTCCGGCACAAGCTCCTTCTTCATCAAGAAGAAGTTCAACCGCCGGACTGAACTCAAGAATAGGAATTTTGCGGTTCTTCACTTCATCAGCCAGCACCCGCATAATTTCAAGACCGGTTAAATCTTTTACCGAATGGGAACGACGGGCGGAATGTCCCGCTGGCATATGGGCCAGGTAGGTTCCGTCATCCTTACGGTCAAAATTAACCCCCAGCGTGGTCAACCAGTTAACAATGCCAGGAGCATCGTGAACCAGGGCTTCAACAACCTCGGGAATATTTTTGTAGCGACCACCAACCATGGTATCGATGTAATGGGTGACCGGAGAATCTTCCGGATAAGTGGCAGCACCAATACCGCCTTCAGCCATAATGGTATTGGAATCGCCCAGACGCAGCTTAGTCGCCAATATGACCTTGGCGCCATTTTCATGGGCAGTTAAAGCTGCTGTGGCACCGCCACCGCCACCGCCGATAACCAAAACATCGGTTTCATAATCAGGTTTGGACAGATCAACCCGGTCAATGTCAAGGCGACTCGGGGCCTGAATGTACTCCCCCATGACCTTTGGAACTCGCTCTCCTTTATTCACCCCACATTGCAGGGCAACCTTGTCCCCCTCTTTAAAGTCAGGATGAAACCCTTTGAGCAGAGCCGCTTTGTCGTCCGGACTCATACGCGGACATTCATTTGTCAGCCGTTCTTGACGCGACTGTTCGACCTTTTTGATTGAAGCACTCATTGCAGCAGGATACGCCATAACCATCTCTCCAGAATGAATAGGAATAAAAACGAAAGAACTACGTTTGACCATGTCTAATCTCTAGTTGTATACATATCTATACCACTAAATAAAAACTGTCAACATTTTTTCTTTTGCTTTTGATCATACTGGCCGGGAAATTGTTTATGATCCTGCGGGTAAGATGGTTATAATGCGTTGATTTAAAATAGAAATGGCCCGGTACATCGTGGTACCGAGCCATTTTTCTTATTAAGAAAAGATGTAATTTAATAGGCTGTTATCAGGAAGATCTGAATTGCAAATTTCAGGTTTTCAGAGTGGAAATGAGCAATTTTTCGTTGTGGCAAGGAAATCAAGGGCTTACCCCAAAGGCACTTCCCTCAGTCCCCCCTATTTCATAGGAGGGAAGCGAGTTTACGAGCAGGTGGGTCGATTCCTCGGCGGAAAAAGGCCATTTCCAAACAAAAACTACTGGATGTACTCATCCATTAATTTAATCAGCTTTGCCACTTCAGGTTTAGCTGCATAGTTATCCGCACCGACCGAATCACACTTAACTTCCATTGGCGGATTAATTAATGAAGAAAACAAAACCACAGGGAGATGTTTGTATCCCAAGGTTTCCTTAACCTTTCGGCACAATGTCAAACCATCCATTTTAGGCATTTCAATGTCACTGATAATCATGCGTAAATGATCACGAATATCAACCTGTTGCGCATCAGCCTCGGCCTTCAAAGCGAGAACACGCTGATAACACTTTTCACCATCGACAAAAACCTCAAGGTTATTAAAGCCAGCTTCCTTTAAAACCTTTTCCAGCCCGGATCGAATAATGGTTGAATCTTCTGCCATGAGAATTCTGGCATTATTACGATTATAAAGAGGATTAGCTGCAGCCACATCATTATCTTTAGGAGCCTCTTTACCATCCAGCACCGAATCAGGATCGAGCTCACCGACAATATGTTCCAAGTCAAGGAGTAGAACCTCTCGCCCATCCACTTGAATACTGCCAGTAAAGCGTGGTTCAAATTTTGCCAGTATGGCCGCGATCGGCTCTACATCGCCCCATGAAATCCGGTGTATCTGATTGACACCATCAACTTTAAACCCATTTGTACGGTGATTAAATTCACACACCATAACCACAGGTCGCTGATTTTCAAGAGTTTCCGATTGATGTCTCTGTTTAAGGTGTTTTTTCAGATCGATGAGCGGAATGCTATCTCCGCGTAAAAGCAAGGTTCCCATCATTGATGGATGGCTGTCAGGAATGACGGTTAAGCTTGATTCATCGAAAGAAATGATCTCTTTAAGCTTTTGAACATTGATGCCAAGAGGTTGAGACCCGACATAAAATTCAATAATCTCAAGCTCATTGGTGCCGCTTTCGAGAAGTATTTCCTGCTTAGGTTGTTCGGCCATTTCAGTCCTCCCTGACAACGACAAGTTAGTAATTATGAAAAACTTTTACCTATTATTAGGATAATATAATAAATAATTATTTAAAAAGCAACTAATCTCCTTATCTTATTAAATTTTCGATATAAAAAGCTTAAGCATGATCATTTTCCCACCATTTTATTCATCACGTTCACTTAAAAATCAGATCCTAACAAATCAGGGTTACACTCAAAATAAAGCGATCGATACAAAATATATGTTTGACAAAATGTATTTTTCAGGTCAAATCACTCAGAGAGATGTATAGCTGAAATTATCAGAGGTTCGATATCCATAGGGAGGTGTTCTTGAAAAATTATACGATTTACCAGGGAACAAATTGGATTCAGTCACCAAAAGCGAAAAAGTCCTTAAACTCATCAAGTTTTGTAGGAGTTCCTCAAAAGATTTCCGTCATTTTGCCTGATCACTTTGTAGAAATTATTGAACTTTCAGAGGATGACGATACGTTTATAAGTTACTAAAGTGTAAAAATCTAGATCTGACCTAACACACAATGTCAGATAAGGTCTCACCTCCCATTGCCAATATTGATTTCAAAACTACCTATATGTGAAAAATGGATTAGTTAGCCGAGGAAACCCTTTCATAAATGATTTGCCGATTTTTAAACGTATTGATAATCGATGGTATCACAAAGGTTTCGCTCCATCTAAATATTAAAAAATCTTTAATGAGTCTAGGTAGATAACTTTTTAATTTTTGGCAGCATTTCACTTTAATTATTTTAGAACTTCACGATATGTTTTTTATTTTCCCAAATATGATTTAAGAATTTTTCTACTACATTCAATTTTTTAGATTCATTTTTATAGTTTATATAAATATTTCTAGACAATCTTGTTCCATTATTATCGGTTAGCTCTTCAATAAATAGATTGTCATTATTTGTGAGGCAGAACGAAGGAACTATTGCTATACCAAGTCCATTTTTAACCATCATTTTGCAAGTGTCGATAAAGTCAACTTCCATCATCGTTTTTGGAAGGTATTTATAATTGTCTCTAAACCATGTTGTTATCATTTGCTGAAAAATATGATTTCTTTTTGTAGAAATCATGGAATATTTATGAATATTTTCTATATCGATCTTTTCATATGAGATTAGACAGATACCTTCCTTACATAAAATCTTTTTTTCTCCTGTCCATTTATATCCGCAATTTTCTATCCCTATATCAATTTTATTTTCTCTTAAAAGGTCCATAATTTCAGGACTTAGCCCTGTGTGGAGTTTAATTTTCACTTTTGGATAAATGGATTGAAATGATTTTAGCAAAGGGGGTAACTTGTAATGTGCAAAATTATTTGCGACACCTAATCTCAATGTCCCCTGAACTTCACCACTAAAAGTATTTAGAGTTTCCTTAGCAAGACGTAATTCATCTAAACTTTTTCTTGCATATTCAACAAGATACTCTCCCTCTGGAGTAAAGGTTACCCCCTTGCTTTCACGTATCAATATTTGAACTGCAAACTCATCTTCAAGTTTTTTAATTCTATAGGATATAGCCGGTTGAGTAAGATACAAAGCATCGCCAGCGGCTTTAATGCTACCCATCTCAGACAGAATGCACAAAATGTTTAAATCCTGAGTATCCATGTGTTGTCCTGATATAAAAATTTTCTTTGCAAAGCCATTAATATTTTAAAATTTACTTATATCATCTCTCCATATTAAAATCACAAATAAAAAAACAACTTTCTATTTTAATGAGGTTTCAAATGGAGAACTCACCATCACTACAGAATAAATACGCAAGCATTTTTGATTACGGCGAGACAACTTTATATGCATGTCAATACGACCAGAGGTTTTCTTACTTTGCATATATCCCTCGAGATTTTCAGAAAGGAACAAAACAGGAATATCCAATTATTGTCGCTATACACGGTACGGAACGAGGAGCTCAGGCCTACCGTGATGCATTGATCCCTCTTGCGGAACGAATGAATGCAATCGTTGTCGCTCCTTTATTTCCCTGTGGAATTATTGAGCCTACTGACATGGACAATTATAAATTCATCAAATTTCACGACATAAGATTCGACAACGTGTTGCTTGAAATTATTGATGAAGTCGCAAAAAAGTACGAATTGGTAAACAATAAATTTTATATGCACGGATTTTCCGGAGGTGGGCAGTTTGTGCATCGTTTTTTCTATCTTCACCCACAATCCCTTCTCGGCCTCTCCATTGGGTCCCCTGGACGCATTACATATTTGAACTCTGATACTCCTTGGTATGAAGGTGTCGCCGACTTTAAAACCCAGTTTGGGAAAGATATAGACTTTTCTGCTTTAAAAAATGTTCCAGTGCAAATGGTCGTAGGAGCAGAAGACATTGAAGATTTAGGAGAAACCCCTTATGGCAAAAATCGTGTTGAACGACTGCAAGCCTTACAACAAAGCTATAGGGAGGCTGGTATTTCAGTACAGTTTGACATTGTCCCTGAGGCAGAACATGAAGGAATGAAGCTGTTACCTACAGTTGAAACATTTTTTGAAAAGTTGATTTGCAAAGACTGACCTTGTCCACTAGGGAATTGAGCCTTTCAAAGGAGGAAAACGATGAGTAATGCAGTCAGTACTGGAAGTAAATTTGAGATTATTGGTATTTCGCCAATAGTTTTTGCGACAATCGCCATTGTCGTCCTAGCTGGATCTTTTATCACCTTTGGAGCGGATAGTAAAATTCTGGCTCCAGGAGGTTTAATAGGAGCCCTTGCGGTGTCTATTGTCCTTGGTGGAATCCTTGCGACCATTGGTGAGAAAACTCCGATTCTCAATAGCTACCTTGGTGGTGGAGCTGTTGCAGTCCTATTTGGTGCTTCTGCCTTGGTTTATTTCGACTTAATTCCCAAAGCCACAATTGGGTTAATGAGTGGGTTTGTTAAAGGTGGTGGCTTCTTAAACTTTTATATTGCCGCACTTATTGCTGGTTCGATATTGGGGATGAATAAAAAGCTGCTGATTGCCGCATCAGCACGCTATCTCCCTACTATATTGGGTGGCGTTGCCTGTTCTTTTATCTTTTGTGCTATTGCCGGCATGTTAGTAGGTTTTGGTTGGCGTGATGCCATCCTTTATATTGGCCTTCCAATTATGGGCGGGGGCATGGGGGCCGGAGCAATCCCAATGTCTCAGATTTATGGTCAAGCCAGCGGTCAAGATCCGGCACAATTCCTCTCTGTTATGGTTCCAGCTCTTATTCTCGGAAATACAGTTGCGATCGTTGCTGGTGGGCTGCTTGACCGTTTAGGTCAATATAAAAAAAGCTTGTCAGGAAAGGGCCAACTTTTACGCGGTAATGCTAAAGCAGAAACATCACTGGATGCCCAGAAAGAAGCGCCTTTATCTCTTGATATGCTCGGGATAGGATTATTGCTTTCTGTAACCTTTTTTATCCTCGGTGCTTTTATTCATAAGGCAATTCCTCAAATTCATACTTTTGCATGGATGATTGTTGCGGTAGGTCTCACTAAAGTTGTTGGTTTTCTTCCTAACAATTATGAACAGGCATGTAAGCAATGGTACCAATTTGTTGCAAAGCATTTAACTTGGGCACTGCTGGCTTGCGTAGGTGTTACTTATATAAAAATGTCTGACATTCTCAGCTCTCTAACTCCCCAATACATGTTCTTGGTTTTTGTAACTATTGTTGGTGCGATAGTTGGTTCAGCCTTTGTTGGTTATCTGTGTGGGTTCTTTCCAATTGAAGCATCGCTTACAGCAGGTTTATGTATGGCAAACTCTGGTGGCACCGGTGACGTTGCTGTATTGAGTGCCTCGAAGCGTATGGAGTTAATGCCATTTGCAGCTATTTCTTCAAGAATTGGTGGAGCCATCATGTTGTTAATCGGCGGATTTATTGCTTCACTTTTATTATAGAACAGAGTCCTTTGGATAAAATTAAATAATTAAAATGGACAGGGTTCAGCAATTTTACGTTGGACTCTGTTTTTTTTTTGCAGACAGGAATCGCTATTTTCAAATTAATCCTACTAAGCTTTAAGGCTTGTAAGTTGATGAGAAAAATTGTTTTTCTCAAAGTAGGGTTTTCACAACTTAGGATTTATGAGGCTTCGGCAAGAGAACAGGAACTCTAACGCTATCGATTTCAAATGTCAGGTCAAAACTCTTTTTTCTCATCATCTAAGGACATTTGAATCGGCACAGGTTATTTTGAACTCAACAAAATCTGACAGTGTCTGTCAGGTCAGATCTGAATTTTTACAACTAAAGCCTGACAGATAGTCCCACTTTATATATTTCTCCTGCGGCCTAGTGACAGCAGTTCACGACCTGTTCTATCCTGAATTGGTGATTACACACACTATCCTATTGATTACCAGCTCAAAGCATCCTTTAAGCTTGGGGTCGGAGGATTTTCCGGAACTATGCCAACATCGGAGTCATTCTATGAAAAAGTGTGGATTTAATTTTGATACCAGTTACACCGCACTCCCAGAATATTTTTATTCCGCGAGTACACCTGAAACGGCCCCTGCACCAAATATCATTATTGTAAATAGCCAACTGGCTGAGTCTCTGGGACTTACACTTTCCAACTTAGCAGATAAAGAGCTGGCCGAGCTATTTTCAGGCAATCAACTTACCGAAGGAAGCAATCCTTTTTCGCAAGCCTATGCTGGTCACCAATTTGGCCACTTCACCATATTAGGTGATGGCCGCGCCCACCTTCTGGGGGAGCATATCACTCCTGAGGGAAACAGGGTCGACATTCAATTTAAAGGTTCGGGGCGCACCCCCTATTCGCGTCGTGGTGATGGTAAAGCGGTACTCGGTCCAATGTTACGCGAGTATATTATTTCTGAGGCACTGCATCATTTAGGCATACCAACGACACGGAGCCTTGCAGTAGCGACAACAGGTGAATCGGTGCGGCGTGAAACAGTTCAGACTGGAGCAATTTTGACCCGTGTCGCCAGCTCTCATATACGGGTTGGTACGTTTGAATTTGCCGCTTATCGGCAGGAAGACGATGCCGTGCAAGCACTTATGGAATATACTATTCAACGCCACTATCCTGAACTGGCAGAGAGTAAAAATAAGGCGGTTGCATTACTCAAAAAGGTTATGGAAGCTCAAGCGGACCTCATCACCCACTGGATGCGCGTCGGCTTTATTCATGGGGTCATGAATACAGACAATATGGCCTTGTCCGGTGAAGCTATCGATTTTGGTCCATGCGCGTTTATGGACGCTTACAATCCAAGAACTGTTTTCAGCTCAATTGATGAGACGGGTCGCTATGCTTACACCAACCAACCTGGAATTGCGCAGTGGAATATCGCCAGATTTGCTGAAACCCTTCTGCCGCTCATCGATGAAGACACAGACAAGGCAATAAAAATTGCCGAGGAAACGATTAATCAGTTTGCAAATATTTATCGGCCTAAGTGGCAAGCAATGATGAACTCTAAATTGGGGCTACAAGGTACAGACCCTGGTGACGATAAGCTTATTTCTGATCTGCTTGAATGGATGCATAAAAACCGTGCTGACTACACAAATACCTTTTGTGACCTCAGTCGAATGGAGAAACCGACAGGTCAACTTTATAGCCAAAGTTCCTTTGAACAGTGGTATCTACGCTGGCAGGACCGCCTGAAAAAAAACGAAGAGCCACTGGATGCAGCGATATCTTTGATGCAAACAGTTAACCCTACAGTTATCCCGCGTAACCACAGGGTTGAGGAAGCTCTGGAAGCTGCAAACAGAAATGATCTTGCGCCATTGCAGCAACTCTTGGAAGTCCTGGCCGAGCCTTATAAAAATGATCCATTGATCGCACCTTACCAGGCACCACCGGATGAAAGTAAACGGGTTTATAAAACATTTTGCGGAACCTAGCAGAACTAAAGTGGACTGAGCTTTTTGGTGGGGGAAAGAAGAATAAGAAGCGAGGACAGTTACAACGTAACTGTCCTCACCTGAGAAATCACTACTTTTGGTTAATTTGATAGATGGTTGTGGTACCACTCACTTCGTTAGGAATAACCAGTAAAGGCTTGTGATTAGGGCTTTTTCCTGCGGAAATAAACACGACCCCTTCTGGCCCTAAATCTCCAACCGTACCGTTTTTGGTTCCTTCTTCAGGATCGACAGTAAAGTTTCTACGGTTAATGTACTGAACAAAGCTTGGCGCATAGGGATCACTGATGTCATAAACCATAACACCGCCAATCCGTTCAATACCGATAAAGGCATACTGCTTACCATTGATTTCACCAATGGCAACACCTTCAGGCTCCGGTCCTTTTTTCTCGGTCCGGTCTTCCATTTTGTTTTTGCTGTTCGAGGTATTAAAGTTCTTAGGGAACAGCTCTCCGGTAATACGTTCAATAGCGTCACCACTATCAAAAACCAAGTTACCATAGGCATCAAAGATAGAGAAAGAACGCGCCCCATAGGCATGTAATTCTTCAAACTGACCATCACCATCGACATCTCCATCAATGGCAGACACACGTAAATTCGATTCTTTCTTCAGCAGCTGTCCGGCGCTTCCTTCTGGAAAGAGTTCATTATCAAGCTTGACCTTTTTTTTCAGCTTAGCAGTGTCTTTGAAATCTGTATCATCATACCAATCACCACGATCATCCCCTTCATTTGCAGTGACAAAATAGTTTTTACCGTTAACAGTATAAGCATAAATCGCATCTGGCATGTACATACCGAAGAAAGGCTGATTCTTTAACTCGACTTTTTTGTCTTTAATAACGTCAACCGCATTGCTTTGATTAAAGGAAATAATACCAAGTTGAATTGGGGTTCCGGTCAAACTGCGCTTGGTATAATTGTAAGCAAAATCATTGTCATTCAAAACAGCGAAGCTGCCATCAGGTAGCAGAACCAGGCCTTCAGCCTTATCACTGGGATGATAACCGATTGAAGGCAAGTTCAGAACCTTACGTTTATGCACAGCATATAAGCCAAGTTTGGCAAAGGCATCAGGTGTTAACTCTTCTAACTCTTTGCCACCAAAATCAGCAGCGCTTTTGCCCAAGGTATTGGTTGCGCCCTTGAGGTTAATTTCAAAGATGTATTTCTTTCCCTCTGGATCATTAAAGGTTGCATCTCTTTCAATAACACCAAAGCGGTTTTGGCCAAGATAAGTGGCATCACCAATTTTATCGACCTTCTTCATCCTCAAGTTACTGTTTTCAAGGAAATAGACATACTCAGCAACAGGGGTTGAGGTTTCAACATTAAACGCCAGAATACGAATAACTGCCGATTTGTTACCTGCTGCAGCATTTGGATTCTGTAATGGAGATTGGATAAAAGCGTAGAGAAGATTATTTTCCGGATCGTAAGCTGCCGCCTCAAAGCCACGGTTGGTTTTACGTTTATTGTAGACGGCTGGAATGATTTCAACCCCATAGGTCCCGGCACTGTCACCACCTAGATCCGCAGCACCTTCTGGCACGAAACGATCCACCAGAACACCATCAGGGGTGAAGTGATAAATAGCTGGGCGATACTCGTCAACCAGCCAGAAATCACCTTTTTTATCAACAATAAGGCCTTCCATATCACCACCAAAGGCGTCATATTTATCAGTCAAAACATCGAGTTTATAATCGACAGGCTGCTGTTCTTTAGACCAACCTTTAATATTTGGCAAAGCGGTAATAGGGGTCGTGCCATCTTGTCTGACCAGAGGAATTTCGCCGGTAATTTTAGCACCACTGGCAGGATCCTGAGGGTTGATTTCAAACTTGACGATACGGTGCTGATAGTCTGGCACAGGGAAAATTGTTTGAGCTGGTTTAGAACCTTTAACCGGCTTATTAGGACCACGGTCAGGCACGGTCAAAAACTCATAGTTGCCATTAGCTTTGACACCATTAAACCATAGCGCCGAGAACCCTCCCTGTTTGATAACAGGACTAGCACCAGGAGTCTGGTTCGGCAGATCAGGGAGATCATTAAAAGGAAATAAAGTGACCTCTGGCAGGCCTTTACTCCAGTCCTTAACTCCCAAGGGAAGAATTTCTTTGACTTCCTGCTTGATAATGTCGACGACAGCAACAGCATTATTTTCCTGCAGGGCCACGTAAGCTGTCTTACTATCGGGAGAAACAGCAATATATTCAGGTTCTACATCGTCAGAAATTTTTCTGAAGCCATTATCCAGAGGAAAAACCCGAACTCCAGCATCGCGATAGGCAATCTCTTTGCCATTAAAACTATTAAAATCAACCTGTTTCAGTTTGGCGCGCTTAATCCCTTTCGTCAGGTCGACAATTGTAATCGAACCGGCAGGATCATGAGTCACACCAACATTAGGTTCGCCCTCATTAGCCACCAGAACATATTGTCCATCGGGAGTAAACTTCACCATATCAGGCAAGAAGCCAGCATCGAGAACCTTAACGACATGCCCTTCCAAATTCAAAAACACAACCCGGCCTTCAAGGTGATAATTTTGTCCTTTATACTCCTTGCGGTAATCGAGTTTATGTTCCATGGCAACGGCAACCAGGTCGCCATGAACATCGACGCTATTGATTCCGGTGGCGTATTTATTGAGCTTGATCTCAGCGATTTTTTTCGGATGCGATGGATCTTTAATATCAAGAACATCCAAACTGGCCGAAGTTGCCTTTACGACGTAAAGACGCATGTTCTTTTCATCATAAGCAGCAATTTCAGCAGCACTTTCATCAAAGATTCCTGATTCATAAACACCGATGGGACTCAACTCGATAGCGGCATTATCAGCCAGCTTAGAAACAACCGGAACCTCGGCTGCCATAGCAGCCCCCGCCACGGTCATAAATAATGTGGCTGAAAGCATAATATTGTGTCGCAGTTTCAACATAAACACTCCTGATTTGTTGGATTGCTTCGCTCTGTAGATTTTTTTCAAACCTTTCAGACGAAGCCGATTCATAAACAGAGAAACAAACCACAAATAAGAGCATTAATTAGATTAGCAACTTGTTAGCGAATGATGAGAATTGTGAGTGTTTCAGAGTCAAAATGAAGAAAGAATGAAGCAGGATAGAGAAACAGAAAAAGTTAAGCACTGATCAAATCTGGTGCCCAGCGTAAAATAAGCTTTGAAGACCATATATTTTCAATCGCCTGAATAGCTCGCGGTGCAAACCTGAAACCCGGCGCGCTAACAGGCTCACCTAATACTCGCAGACTAGCTCGGGCTGCTTCCGAAAGAGCGGTCACGTTATAACCACCCTCTAAAACAAACAACAAACGCGCACCAATCCGTTGTGCAAAAAAACATAATGCATTAGTCATGGCAGCAAATCCTGCGGTGCTGATTTCAGTTTGGCTGATGGTATCGTCCTTATGTGCATCATAGCCGGCAGAAACAAGAATAACTTGTGGCAGATAGTGCTCTATAACGTTCTGGACCACAGTGCCAAACAGGCAACTGTATTCGGTATCACCAAATTGTGACGGCACAGGGATGTTCAGACAGTACCCCTCCCCTTCTCCTTGGCCAATTTCACTACCTTTGCCGGTAAAAGGAAACAGATTCTGCTGGTGAATCGACAAGGTTAAAACTTTATCGGTCTGATAAAACACATCTTGGGTCCCATTACCATGATGAACATCAAAATCGATAATCAGAATACGGTTTAAACCGTAGCGATCTATCAGATGTTGAGCGGTAATAGCAACATTATTGAAGATGCAAAAACCCATGCCCCGGCCAATTTCTGCATGATGGCCGGGAGGCCTCACGGTGGCAAACCCAGTATCAATTTCTTCATTCATCAATGCATCCGCTAGAGCTAAACAACTGCCAGCCGATAATTTAGCGGCGTAAGGTGATTCCGGCACCAGGTAAGTATCGGCATCGTAACTGTACGGATTACTTTTAAGCGCATGCTCAAGAACTTGCTTTATATAAAAATCGGAATGAACACGGCGTATCTGCTCTTCTTCGGCAGCGCGCACAGGGATACGGATTAGGTTGTTGAAAATAGGGTCCAGCTCGATATCTTGATAAAGTTGACGCAACCGGTCAGGGCACTCTTTTGATTGGGTCGGGACCCGATGTTCAAAAAAACATCGATCCTGAATAATGCCGACTTTGCGCGAAGACTTCATGAATAACTCAGCATCTGTAAATGTTTTTCGTACTCCTCACTCGTTAATCGATAAAGACGACCTTGACGTTCAAGATCATGATCTTCGTAACTTTGTACACTGATAAAAGAAAAACCAAGCTTTTCCAGGCAGCGTTGCTCCGGTATATTATCGATATCTGTAAACATTTCGACATTCTGATAACGTCCCTGCTTAAACAGATAATTTATCAACCCTAGCTGAGACTCTGTACCAAACCCCTGACAACGAAAATCAGGCAACGCAATTTTTAAAGCAACTAAAGCAGTGCGTCGATCATTCTGTTTTTCCCAATAGCGAATGGTTCCAAGTATTCGAGACTGTTCTTTACACTCTATTAGTAGCGTCCTGGAATGCTTATTCCAGAAACTGTTGCTTTGCCACAAGTCGAAAATATCCTGATATGAGTGATTCTCCGGTGTCAGGTAATCCCCATAGGCACTCGCCGAACTACTCCACTCCGTCAGCAGTTGTAAGTCATCCTGCTCAATTTTGCGTAGAACCAGTCTCTTAGTATAAATGCGAGTTCCCAACATCAGTCCGACCTCAACTTACGACCAAAGCGGTCCTCACCGAGCAAAAAGGTCGTATCGCTGCCCAAAAATAATTGCTCCAGGGATTGATCTGCCGTCGAGCAGCGAAAGCCCCGACAGGCACGTGGTCGATAATGATAGATCTTACAGCGGAAAAGACCATTGACCTTGTGCAAGAAAATACAACCCTTGCTATCAGGGTGAACCATGTAGATAGCTTTTTTTCCTTTGGCCTCGTCTACCAATTGCTCCATACTTTTTTCGCGCAGATCATTCAGGCTCACCAGTACGCCGATTTCTGCACCAAGCTCCCGGAGCCGATCAACTTCATCCGGCTCCAGCAGCACTTTTCGGTACGTTTTACAACACACGCCACACTGTCGACACTCATCAAACAGGGTATTCAAATGATCTGTGGTCAGCCTGTTCATCATTCAATCATCAAGCGTCAGCCAGCTTTTTCACTGCAGCCATGAGCTCTTCGGAAGACGCGGATAATGATTCCATCGAATCCCCGGTCTCTTTTGCCTTACTACCAACAGCTTCAGTCTTGTTACGATTTTCAGTGGAATTGACAACCACAACATCAAGCTTTTTACGGACCTCTTCTCCTTCAGTGACCAGACCATTGGCTTTTTCATGTAGATTCGTGACTGCGCTAGCTATGGTCGTAATTCCCGTAGAGATTTCATCGAGTGATTCCAGCGCACGGTTAATAACCACGGTCCCTTCGTCGAGCATATTGCGGCCAGACTGCATTGAACCGATGGTGTCCTTAGAGTCTTTCTCTATTTTTTTAACGATATTTGAAATATCGACAGCTGAACGAGAACTGTTTTCAGCTAGTTTACGTACCTCATCAGCAACCACAGCAAAACCACGACCAGCATCACCAGCACGAGCCGCTTCTATCGCCGCATTAAATGCAAGCAGATTGGTCTGGGAAGCGATGTCTTTAATGATATCGACAAAACTACTGATTTTTTCCAACTCGGTAATCAAGCCATCGACCATGTCATTATTTTTCAGCATCGACTTACTGATTTCCTGCAATTTGCCACCAGCATCGTTCCCTGCCTGCTTGCCTGATTTGGCATCTTCACCCACTTTTTCGGTTAAAACAGTCGTTTCCTTTGAAAGATCCAGCATCTGCCTGGAATTCTGTTGCATATCCCCAACATCATCTGCGGTCGCCGCCAACAACGTCACGCCTTCAGCAATACTTTCATTAATTATCTCTACCGAGTCGATAACGCTTTCCATGTTCGCCTTGGCCTGCTCCACCACAGTTGCAGTTCCGGCACTAGTGGTAGCGATAATATTCTCTACTTCCATCTGGGCGGTAATATCCTGAGCGTATTCAAGAGCTCCTTTGATGTTCCCTTTGGCGTCCTTTATCGGAACGCTGGAAAGGAACAAACTTCCTTGTTTTGAATTAGGAGCGGCTTTTGCCTTGTGGCTATGCCCTTGATCAGTTCTCATGGCAATGGTGCTACCACATCTATCGCTGTTACAGTGTTCCGATTTAAACAGGTTGTAACATTTGCTGCCGATACACTCATCTACCGATTTACCAACCAGTTCCGCCCCGGCCGGATTGATAAAAGTAATATTGAAGTCAGTATCAATGGACATGATTGATGCCGGAATAGCATTGAGGTTCTCGATCTTTTCTGCCGCATCCTGCTTTTGCTTGCGTTCCTCAGTGACATCAAGAATGTATTCCAAAGCTCCTTTGATGTTTCCCTTAGCATCTTTTATTGGCGAACCAGTATATTTGATCGGCACTATCATGCCTTCGGCGGGGCGCGCAATGGTTTCTTCTGTGACCACAGAATCCGTTTTCATAGCTCGGGCACAGGCGCACTTTTCAGTTTTACAGTGGGGCGTCTTAAACAGGTCGTAACACTTTAAGCCAATACACTCATCCGGGGTTTTGCCCGCCACCGCAGCACCGGCCGGATTCATAAAGGTAATGCCAAATTCGGTGTCAATAGACATGATCGGCGTTGGAATGGTGTTCAGATTGTTGATCTTCTCATCAGCAGCCTGTTTCTGAGCCCGCTCCTCGGTTACATCAAGAATATATTCTAGCGCTCCCTTGATGTTCCCCTTAGCATCCTTTATTGGCGAACCGGTATATTTAATCGGGACAATCACCCCTTCTGCAGGGCGAGCAATAGTTTCTTCAGTAACCACAGAATCAGTCTTCATCGCCCGGGCACAGGCACACTTCTCAGTTTTACAGTGAGGGGTCTTGAACAGATCAAAACACTTTAGACCAACGCATTCATCGGGTGTTTTGCCTGCCACGGCAGCACCGGCCGGATTCATAAAGGTAATATTAAAATCCGTATCAATAGACATAATCGGGGTAGGAATAGTATTGAGATTATTGATTTTCTCATCGGCAGCCTGCTTCTGAGCGCGCTCTTCTGTCACATCGAGGATATATTCCAAGGCCCCCTTAATATTGCCTTTGGCGTCTTTAATTGGCGAACCAGTGTACTTGATCGGAACAATCACCCCTTCCGCGGGTCGAGCTATAGTTTCTTCAGTAACCACAGAATCAGTCTTCATCGCTCGGGCACAAGCACATTTTTCAGTTTTACAGTGTGGTGTTTTGAACAGATCAAAACATTTCAGACCAACGCATTCATCGGGAGTTTTGCCCGCCACGGCAGCTCCTGCGGGGTTCATAAAGGTAATATTATAATCCGTGTCGATGGACATAATTGGAGTGGGAATCGTATTCAGATTATTTATTTTTTCGTCGGCCTCATGTGCTTTTTTACGTTCTTCAGTCACATCGAGTATGTATTCAACAGCACCCTTAATATTCCCCTTAGCATCTTTCAACGGTGCTCCGGTATACTTGATGGGTATAATAACGCCATCCTTGGGCCGGGCAATGGTTTCCTCATTGATGATAGAATCGGTCTTCATCGCCTGAGCGCAGGCACACTTTTCGGTTTTGCAGTGAGGCGTCTTGAACAAGTCGAAGCACTTTAAACCAACGCATTCATCGGGCATTTTACCACCAACGGCTGCTCCAGCCGGATTGATATAGGTGATATTAAATAGATTATCGATCTCCATAATTGGCGTCGGGATCACGTCCAAGTTGCCTTTAGCCTGTTCAAAATTGTTTCGTGTTACAACCTGTTCCGAAACATCAAGCAACATAATAACCGTAGCAGCGAGAGTCTGATCTGTTATGAAAGGCGTTGCGGTATAACGCAGATGCAGGATCTTAGCATCTTTTCGATATAAGGCCTGTTCGCTTACTGTTTTCTTTAACCGGGCAGCCTTTATAACCGGACAATCCTTGGTTCCACTTAGATTGGTAGGACAGGCTTCTTCATGCGACATTTTCCCGATGACCTTCTCTTTTTTAAGCTCAAAGGTATCCAGAAAATGGTCGTTAGCCTGAATGATCACTCCATCTGCATTAAGGACAGCAGCGGGGCTATCAAAAGTATCCAGGTAGGCAAAACAGTTTAGATCAACGGCAATAGTCTCAGTACTCATTTCCATTCCTCTCTTTCATTTAACTATGAAATAATCTGGAACTTTCAGGACTGTAATCTATTTCGCTCAACGGTCTTTCATAGCACCGCTTCTCTATTTTAAGAACTAACTCCAGCTTCACCAGACATACTGAGATCAGTCATCAATTGCTCAACATCATAAATAAGCAGATTTTTTTCTTCGCCAGCTAACGTTTTAAAGCGAAATCCTTCATGAACATGGTCATTAACTTTATCGTTTTTAGCTAAGGACATGCTCGGGATATGTTCGATATTCATGCGATCCGGCTTAACAATTTCAATGATGTCATCAACCATGATGCCAAAAACTTTTTCTGCCAGATTAACAATTATAATTTTAGTGGTTGAAATGTCTTTATAGTCTTTTAAGCCGTAATACTTACGCAGATTAATAATGGGAATGGCTTTGTTGCGCAGAGTCAAGACCCCTGCATAAAAAGATGGCATACCGGGAAGAGGAACGATCTCAGAATGATAATTGATAATTTCTCGATACAAGGAGATATCGAAAGCGTAATCACCATGGAGCTTAAAAGAGATCAACACTTTATTAACCAGATGTTGGCATTTATCATCCTGCTGATCATCATTCTGGTTATCGATATGATGGCTATCTACATGCAGTTCCATATTACCCTGCAGTTGTTTGAGCAACTTGTCATCAAACAACTGAACAGCATCAAGCTTGACAATGTTGCGTCCAGAATCCAAAGCGACAATACCCGGAAATTGCTGACGCCCTGTCCCCAAGGGGGGAATTGGTAATAGTTGATCTTCTTCGTAATGAATCACTTCGCGAATAGAATCAACCAAAATACCGCAATTGAGCTGACCTTGCAGAATAACGATACGTGATTCAGGGCCAGGATCTTTAACCGGATACTGCAGATATCTGCGCAGATCGACAATATTAATCAATTCTTCGCGCAGCTCGATGACCCCTTTTATTACCGGATCCACAACTATTTTACATTTAATTTCAGGTGGTTTAATAATTTCTCGAATGGAGTCAACGCCAAGAGCATACTCCTGATCACCAAGCATCATGGTAATATCTTGCTTACGGGGGCGGAAAACACGCCGTGACTCATCCGTTTCATTGTTAATTAACGGCAAGTTATATTTCATAAACAGCCGTTCAAGGTCGAGCAATTGAATAATCCGTTGTCCACCATCTAAGGAAATGACGCCATGATTACACATCTCAACATCATCTGAAGTTGCAATAGGGATGATATCGGCCTGCTTGACACGAACAACTTCACTTATCTCGTCAAACTGCAGTCCGAATTGACCACTGCTAAATTGAACAATGGCGATAGGACTTTCACTGCAATATGTGATTGGTTCAAGCTGGAAACGGGTTCGCAGGTTAATGATAGGAATAATAGAACCACGTAGATTGATTAAACCATCCAGGGCATCCATTGAGGAAGGCATTTGGGTGTAAGCTGCGGAATGAATGATCGTCTCACGCACATTTTCGACCTTGATACCAAATTCGCGGCCATCAAGAATGAAAAACGCGTAGCAGACGTCTTCGCTCTTTTGTAATTCTGCACTATCTTCAGACTCTACGACAACTGAAGTGGCAGCATCTACACTCTCCAGCATGATCTTTTCCTCGAAAATAGAGATTTAAGTACTGACCATGAGACAAGAACAAATGATGTGGTCGATGGAACGGCCTTACCTTTTCTATATGTAGCCATATCTAGTGACGTTCCCACCATGAGAAACCATGACGGTAGCGCATTTTTCTACTAAATATTACCAGCGCATTGACTAGACACAACTTATTAAAGAATAATTATATTCAAACTTTTATTAAAATCAATTAAATTTTAAAAGAAAGGGACTGGCAGGTAAACACAAAAGAGAACTAAGTAACAATAAATACTTAGATTTTATGTATTAAAAAAAGATTTTTTAACAATTAAAAACATTGTCAATAAGCATGACAAAATAATAAACTCTTCTGAATATCAGCATGTGTATTCGAAAACATTAAGCAGTATGGGATGTCAGGCATTCCAGAATCGTACCTTCCAATTCTTCAAAAAGGTACGGTTTAACAACCCTACCAACAAAACCATAGTGGGAAAAATTAGCGATGATTGGATCATCTGCATAACCACTGGAAACAATAATCCTGGCATTTTGGTCAAGATCAAAAATAGCCTTGGCAGTTTCAAGACCTCCGATACCTCCTGGTAAGGTTAAATCCGTAATGACGATATCATAAGGAACTCCATTGAGAGCATCGGCATAAAACTGAATAGCGTCATATCCATGTTCAGCATAAGTAACAACATGACCCATTTCTTCCAGCATGCTCGCCAATATCTGGCGGATCATTTCTTCGTCGTCCAGAATCAGAATCTTTAATTTTTGCGGAGAAACATTGATGACTTTCCGAACCGATGAGAAGGTAGCTTGCCCTGCAGAGCTTGCCGGCAACATAATTGTAAACGTCGTGCCTTCACCTAAACGAGAGGCTACCGATATTTGTCCACTGTGCTTACTGACAATCGAGTGACAAGTCGCTAACCCCAAACCACTCCCATCTGACTTGGTCGTAAAGTATGGATCAAATATCTTATCAACGCATTCAGCATCAATACCTTCCCCCTGATCCTCAATTTTTAACTGAATCCATTTGTGCTGTTCTTGCAAGACATTGGTAGCAGATATTGCGAGATTCCCTCCCTCAGGCATGGCCTGTTTCGCATTAATCACCAGATTACTGATAACTTGACTCAATTGCCCCTTATCAGCATCAACCATCCACAGCTCAGGAGCTAACTGTAATTGCAACCCAACATTGCTACCACGAAGGCAAAAACGAGCGGTCTCATCAATCAATTCAGGGAGTGAAAGAGCTTCCTTAACGGGGTTACCTCCCTTGGCAAAGGTCAGCAATTGCTGGGTCAGACTCTTTGCTCTCTCCATCGCATGACTAGCAGACTCAATATATTTGTAAGCCTTATCTTTTTGGCTCAAAGATCTTTTTGCCATTTCTACATTGCCAATAAACCCAGCCAGTAGATTATTAAAATCGTGGGCGATACCACCAGCCAGAACACCCAGGCTTTCTAAGCGTTCGGCCTGATCCACTCGCTCCTGAATCAGCTTGTCCTGCTTTTCACGCTCTACTTCTTCGGTCATATCGTGGGTGGCAAAAACCGCCAATAAGACTTCGCCTTGAGAATTATAAATTGGCGTACCGTATAGCTTCAAAATCCGCTCAAAGTTATTGTCTAATGATTTAACGTAATAGCTTTCACCATTTATCATTTCACCACGCAACACTCTCGGAACAGCCCATTCATCCTCGTTTAGGCTTTTGTAATCGGGATAGGTTTGCAACACATAGTTATCCGCCAAAAGCGTCCATTCTGAATACATCTCTTCTTTACTAGTAAAGCCATAGATCTCAGCAAGAGCAGTATTGGAATAGACCCGATTGGCATTAGCATCGAAAACATCAACTCCTGTACTAACGTGGTCAAGAATCGCTTGCCACTTGGCCTGTTCCTGCTCAGCAGCATCTTTTGTTTTTCTAAGCTCTTCCTCAGCCATTTGGCGTTCGGAGACATCGGAAAGGATCAACAATTGAAAAATAATACGACCTTTTGCATTGTGAATTGGGGTACCGAAGTACTCGATAATCCGTTCGATTCCCGTATCGACCCGCCGGATGATATACGTCTTGTTTTTTACTGTTTCACTATTGTCCAACTGTAATATCGGCCATTGTTTAATCGGAATAGAGACTCTTTCAGGATAAGAATAGAGTTCAAAAGTATGCTCAAAAATATCTTTAGTCTGCGGTAGAGCGGCCTTGTTCTGGTAACCTAAAATTTTAGCCAGAGCATCATTGGCATGAATCACATTCCCCTTTAAATCAATAGCAATAACACCACTGTCCATATGAGACAGTACGGCCTCAAGCTGACCTTTGTCTCTCTCCATCTGATCATTCGCTTCTTGCAGAGTCAACATATGTTCAGAAAGATTTTCACCATAAAGAATCATGCCACCGATTTCGCCCTGGTCATCGTACCAAGGACGACATTCCCAGCTAGAATAACGGGTTGTTCCATCAAACATTTTAAAACGATCATTGTCTTGTTTTACCACGGAGCCATGCAAAGCCTGCTGATGGGCATCACGGAACCGTTGCGGCATATTTGGAAAAAATTCATAATGACACTTTCCAATAACCTGCTCGTGAGAAAGCCCGTAGTTCTGCAGATGCCGGTCACTACAGGCCAGGTAAACCATATTTCGATCAAAAATAGCAGAATCGTTAGGGGAATGCTTAACGTAATAAAGGAATGGATTTATAGAAGAAGCATCACAGGATAATACACCCTGAGATCGGTTCTTTGGATTGAAAGAAGAAGCATCTTGATCAGACATGTTGACCCTCCCTTTCCAAAGCACCTGAAAATAGCTACCTCGGAACCCAACGTGACGAATAAACAGTTCTCAAAACTAAAGACGATGGCTTTTCCATACGCTTTAGAAGCCCCCAGGAAATTTTCAGAGCATGTTTTTTTTAAGCGCTTCTCATTCCTGCTCTTCGAGGAACAGAGAGTATCAATTGAGGTTAGGGACTTCCCTCGACCAAGTGTGGATCGTTTTGAACTGGAAGATTCTGAAAATAATATTTCATCGCCATACGAGCATAACGGCTAGCCCGAATACCAATATAATCTTGATGGGCAACCAATACACCGATCGCCAATTTACTTTCGTTCTGCCCTCTTTTCGCAAAACCGACAAACCAGTCAAAACGCTGATCATGCGTCCGGTTATCAATTGAGCCGGTCTTTCCGCCAATCTCAAGTTCAGATAGAATTTTATCCCGCTTGTAGCCACGGAAAGATTTACGCGCAGTTCCCGACGAAACAGTAGTCTGCATCAATTTACCTAGAACTAAAGAAGCTTGCGACGACATTGCTTGTTGTTCTAAAACAGGATTCGATTGATACAAAACCTCACCCTGAGGATCAACAATACTGTCAACGATGGAAGGCTCAATAAGGCGCCCTTCATTGAGAACCGCAGCGGCCATTAGTGCGCCATGCAAAGGTGAAATAGTCGTATCATTATTAAAACCACTGGCAGCTTCGGCCCAGTTGTATGGCGTCTCGGTCACTTGAAAATGGCTGGGGGAGATTGGCAGCTCAAAATTGAAAGGCTTATTAAAACCAAAAGCATCGGCAAACTTCACCAGTTCGGTATCTTCTAAACAGAGCTTACCAATTTTACCAAAAACAGGATTAACCGACTTAGCAAATGCGTTTTTAAACGAGATGGTATTGGTGTAGCGATTGGTAACATCCTTCAACTGCCGTTTGTACAGTGTATGGCTATAACCGTTAAATTTCATTTTGGAGTCAGCTGTCAGGTTACAGAAATCGACAGCCGCTGCAGCCGTCACCATTTTGAAAACACTGGCCGCGGGAAAGATATTGCTCAGACAAGGATTAGAACTGGAATCGAACCTGTCATAGCCAGCCAGGGTTAAAATACGTCCCGTGTCAGCGTCCATGACAACAATACCAATATAGGCAGAATTCTTGCGATCCATTTTGCCAAGGAGATAATTCTGGAGCTTCAAGTCAAGGCTGGTCTCAACTTGCAGGACTTGGCTATCAACCATAAGGTCGATAGTATCACTGGTTATATTAGATAAACCATGTTCGCTGAAGAGTTGCCGGATATCGTTCTTATTTTTAAACTGCAGCTCTGGAGCCGGGGGAGTAGAAGCTTCGACGGAGGCAGGAGCTTGTGACGACTTATGCCACGGCAGAATTCCCGCTGCAAAAAGAACCAGACCAACCAACAACACAAGAACAATTAAGCGCCCCCCTAGCTTCTTCTTAGGCCGGCGTGGGTTAACTTTACGCTTGGTCTGATCCTGAAAATCACGCCAACTGGCAGATTCCTTCTGACTGGTTTTCTGTTTAAACTTATTTCGCATATTTGAATAAAAAGATAGAAGCTTTGTGATTGAGTTCTGTACTGACAGCGTCTGTTTCATAACATCAATACAGCATCACTCGACAGAATGGAAGCCTTTCTCTTCTATCTGATGGAAAACACTGTGTCAAACGCAAAACCTAGGACGGTTTCTGGACCCAGAGCTGCTCCTTATCCTCTTTGTTCAGCTTCATTCTGACGACATATTTATACAGATCCCCCCGATAAGAACTTTGGACATATTCAATCGGCTGCTGATTTTTATCGTACATCACGCGTTCAACATAAAGAATAGGCGAACCACTAGGGATTTCCAGACGGCTGGAAACTTCCTGATCAGAAAATGAGGCTTCTATGGTTTGAAATGCTTCATCAAAATCGTATCCGAGCTTCTCTTCAAGGATCTTAAGCATCGACTCTTTAAGCAACATTTCCCGACTAATCTGACGGCCAATATCATTAGGCAGATAGTTGACCGTATAAGCGAATAAATAATTATTCAGCTCCCTGACCCGACGTACGCGATAAACGGTATCGTCAGTAATTTCCAACTTTTTCTGCACAATTTTTGAAGCCGGGACCTGATCGATTTCAACCGTTTTTGTCGTCGACTTAGAAACCTGATAAAACAAATCGTCCATGAACCCGCTAAACTCAAGCCCAAGGCTATCAATCAGTTGAGAATCCTGGGTAACAAAAGTTCCTTCCCCACGTTTGCGAAAAACAAGTTTTTCCTGATCCAGCAAAGCAATAGCCTGTCGTACTGTAAGACGACTGACTTCAAATATTTTAGCCAACTCATTTTCTGAAGGCAGACGCTCACCGGGAGAATATTCTTTGGTGACAATCCATTCCTGAATTTTATTTTTAATCTGGTAATAAACGGGTAACAAGGTCGCCATATTGCCTTCTTTCCTGTTCTGGTATATAACTATCAGAACATACTACACCTTGGGATAAAAATAACTACAGATAATCTTATCTATACAACCATACATTAAACAGCTACATTTCACTAATCATTTGTGAAAAGAAATAAAAAAATCGCACTCTTAGCACATATACAATACTGTAATCTCGACAAAATTACATATTAGCCACAGACAAAAAGCCCGTCATATAGACGGGCTTTTTGTATCGAGAGCAATTTAATACTGGAGACTATTTTTGCCCCACAGCAGAAAACAAACCTGCCAGCGGACTATCATCGACCGAGAGAACCGCAGGCTTGCCCTGAGCGACATTAAGAACTGACCTCATCAACCACTCTTTTGGCGGAACATCTGTCCACAATTCAAAAGCTTTCTCGCCTTGCGCCGCCAGCATACCAAGACCGCCTGTTGCCATATGACCATGCCGCTTGGCGGATTCGACAAATGGCGTCTCTTCAGCAGTACACACCATATCAAAAACTTTGGCCTCCGCAGGCAGGGCTTGCCAGGGAAAATCTACAAAACGCTCGCCCTTCAAACCAACAGAGGTCGAGTTAATCAACAAGTCAGCACCACTCAGACCTTTAGCCAGCTCAATGGGGGTCATCGAATAAACTTTAAAGGATGTTTGTGGAAATACTTTTGCAAACTCTGCAGCCAAACCCTTAGCACGTTCGATATTACGGTTTGCAATACCAAGTTCTTTGACACCAGACTCACACAGCGAAACAATCCCTGCCCTGCTTGCGCCACCAGCGCCAAGCAACATCACCTTTTTACCTGCGGCGTTAAAAGACAGATCAACTTCCAGCGTTTTGCTAACACCATAGACATCAGTATTATAACCAGTCAATTTACCATCGCGATTAACAATGGTATTGACCGCGCCAATCAGACGGGCAGCCTCATCGAGACCATCCAGATACGGGAGAACAACCTCTTTTAAAGGAATAGTCAGATTCACACCCCAAATATCAAACAGGCGAACTGCTGCAACAGCCTCGCCAATTTTATCTTTGGGCACCCGGCATGCACCATACACAGAATTGATCCCTGCTTCCTTGAGAGCGGCATTCTGCATAACCGGAGACAAGGAATGAGCAATGGGATCACCAAAGACCAACATAACTCTTGTACCTGCTTTTTTCACGACATCACCTTTTCCATGACAATTCAATTCCTTTAGCGGCATCAACCATTGATCCAGCTAAAATCTCAACAATAAAAAGCTATTTATGTTCACTCTTAGTGCTAAGGAATGACAATTTTTCTACAATAGAAATAATGAAAACACAATATGAGACAAAGAAAAAGGTATAGAAAACTGTCGTTTTTTAAAAAGATTAAAAGATTTATCACTAATACGAAACATGTAACAGGATACTTTTTTGCACAGTGGTATAAACCAATGAGACACGGCAGCGCGATATTTTTTCAGACCAGAAAGAACGATCCTACCTAACAAATATAACATCCCACCAGAAGACACAAAAATAAATCCAAGAAATCCTGTTGGTACTATTTTTTTACCGGTTATCAATTCCATACGTCCGGTTACATGGTATAAAATTGTTATATTTGATAAATTTTACCTTGCTTCAATCGCCAATAAATATTATTTTCGCACATATCGCAGACGACATTCTTTGTCAGTCTCAACTGCCACGCACGTATCGCCCACCCCAACACCCAATAATTGTAATGAAATGCCGGCTTGAAGCCATCACCTCGTGTTGACAGACTGGAGCACCCCTAATGGCAAACACACACAGCTTAAGGAGGGCAAAATGAAAACCGCAACAATCGCGAGCAACTCTTCCATTAATGGTGAAACGAAAAGACGCCTGACCGGTATGCTACTTGGCTTAGCCGTCATTTTTTATTTCATTAACAGTACGCCTCCGGAAGGCTTGAATATCACTGCATGGCGCACCATAGGTGTGACTGCAATGATGGGAATCTGGTGGATGCTAGAAGCCATTCCTATTTCAGCCACAGCTTTTTTGCCCTTGGTTATGTTCCCGCTACTTGGCATTCAATCTGCCAAGACAGTAGCTCCTAACTATGCTGGCGATCTGATCTTTTTGTTTATGGGTGGTTTTGTTATAGCCATTGCTATGGAAAACTGGAATTTGCATCGCCGTATTTCCATGTCGATTCTTAAAGTTGCTGGTGCCAGACCTTCAAGACTTATACTCGGTTTTATGGCCGCAACCGGTTTTCTTTCAGCCTGGATGTCAAATACAGCCTGTGCGACGATGATGATGCCCATTGGCATGTCGATTATCAGCCTGCTTCGCTCCGAAACAGCTGGTGATAATAGCGAGCATGACATTAAAAACTTCGGTATCTGTATTATGCTCGGGATTGCATTCTCTGCCTCTATCGGCGGCCTGATGACTCCTATCGGAACGCCACCCAATGCGGTTCTGGTCGGTCAGATGTCACAGATTTCCGGCATAGACATCGGCTTTGGTCGTTTCATGATGATTGGTGTCCCAATCGGTGTTCTGTTGATGGCTATTACCTGGCAATTACTGACCCGTATTTTCTTCCCGGTTAAAAACCTTAAGCTTGAACAAGCGGTTGAAGTGGTGGATGAAGAACTCGCAAAACTTGGCAAACTTAGCCGCGGTGAGATATTGGTCCTGATCATCTTTGCCTTGACCGCATGTGCCTGGATGTTCCGTGGCAGCCTGACGGGCATTATCGGCACTATCAATGTTGGTGGCATTGACATGAAAGCCAGCAGCGTTATTCGCGATTCAACTATTGCTATGGCTTCAGCAGTACTCATGTTTATGATTCCTGTAAACTTGAAAAATAATACCTTCGTCGTAGACAACAGTATTTTCAAAAAAATCCCTTGGGATGTTCTAGTTCTGGTTGGTGGTGGTCTTGCCTTAGGTGCAGCCCTGAACTCTTCCGGAGTATCTCAATTTGTTGCAGTCAAAATGGAATCTGTTTCAACCATGAGCACAATCATGATCATCGCGATTTGCGCTACTGTTGTTATGATGATCACCCAATTTGCATCAAATACGGCAACAGCCAACACCTTCGTTCCTTTAGGTATTTCGATTGCGGTCGGCGTCGGGCAGCATCCACTGATGATTGCGGTACCAATGGCAATTGGTGCAGGGTTGGCCTTCTCGCTGCCAGTGTCAACTCCTCCAAATGCTATTGTCTTCGGTTCTGGCATGATCAGAATTCCAGACATGTTCAAAGTCGGGATTTTAGCCAACTTTATCGGCATCGCCATTGCTATCGTGGTTATGAACGTCATGCTCCCTTATGCTTTCCACGTGCAAAAAGGTGTCATGCCTGCCGTACCTAAAGTCGTTAAAATGAAAGAAGCTGTCCTGAAAAGTACTCTGCATACGGAAGATCCAGATACCATCCTGACAGCGATGCAGAAATCTTTCCCTGATGTACCAGTAGAAACATTAAAAGAAATGATGAACACAAACTAAGCGCTTTCCTGCTTAGTTGCGATAAAAAACAGCCCCTTTAGAAAACACTTTCTAAAGGGGCTGTTCCTGTAGACAATATGGAGAAACTAATCTTTACGCATACTCTCCGGAGCAAAAAACCACATCACCAAGGCACATCCAGAAGAAAAACCACCAAGAATCAAAGAACTTATTCCAAGCGAAAAGAATCCCATCAGCCCAGTTACAAATAATGGGCCGCCGGTAAATCCTAAGTCACTGACAAAACGCCAAACCCCAAGAAATTGCCCACGCTGTTCATCCGGAGCGAGATCAGAACCGATCGACATAATAACCCCGGTTGCCAAGCCATTTCCCAATGCCATCAGAAAAGTGCCGGCGATATAGCCTGAAAATGTAGAAAAGAGGCTAAGAACCAATAAGCTCACAGCCATAAATAAAGTGCCGGGAACCAAGGTACACTTACGTCCCCAACGGTCCATAATGTATCCACCGGGAAGAAACATTATAAATTCGAGAACAGTGGTCAGTGAGGCAAAAAAACCAATTTCTGCCGCGCTTAACCCTATAAAATTACCAAACAGGGTAATCAGCAAAGGGCTCGCCCCACGTAAACTCATCAGCCCAATAGCACCCGCACCAGAGGTAAGAAATATTTTTCGATTGTCCTTTAAGGTCGCGATGAAGGCATGACCATGACTACTGTCATGATCGACATTCGGATCAGCATCGCAGAACAAGTACACCGATAGAGCGGCTAAAGAAGACAATAGTGCCAGCAGCAGCAATGCGGCCTCATAACCATACCAGGTCGCAATAACCCCTCCACCTAAAGGTCCAACAATACCACCAATTCGCTGCAAACTCGCCATAGTCGCAATAACACGACCGCGTTCATGTGCCTCACACTTGTCACCAACATAAGATAATCGGGCCAACATCATCACCGCAAAGGCGGCCCCTGACAAAAGAGCGGAGAAGATAAACATGCTCCGCATGTCGAAAGCAGCAAACAAAGCCAAAGCCAGCCCCGCTAAGAGGTGACCAATCACCATAACCCATTTATCACCAAGCTTTGTTACCAGGAAACCGCCCGGAACATCAGCGCACAACATGCCGATCCCGCGTAAACTGATAATTAACCCAGCCAATGTCGCCCCATACCCTTCATGGATAACATACAATGGCAGCAGTACTAGCGACGTGCGCAAGCTGATAAAAGAGAGCATTGTCGGCAAAAAAATTGGCAGTAACAGTTGACGAAAAGTCTGACGTATTGACATATGAAAATATTACACCTTGTATGCAGCCACTATTCACGATCTTGTATCCCAACATCAAACGATCGGTACCACGCTATTGCAGGAACAACAGCGTAAGCTGCTTGGAATTATGGCAGAAGGACATATCGATTAACCCGATACTATGATTTACAAGAGGGTGAAACCTGGCAATTAAACAATTATATGATTGGATAAACGCTGAACGTATTTAGGATAAAACATCAATAACGCACTAGAGAACCAACGAAAATCAGATTTCATTCTTGTGAAAAACATCGAAGAAAACAACGCTATCATCGCTGATATGACCGCATTTCTCACAACGTTCCTCAAGCTTCAAATTTGTTTTACGGCAAATTGAACACCACTCATAAATTAAACGATAATCGCGCCTGCCAACATATTTTTTAAACCGACTGTGGTGTTGACCACGCATGCGACCATCCGCATCATCCGGATGCACTAAAATACGTTCAATAACTTGCTTTATTCGTTTAAATCCAGTGGCATCATGTTTCTTGATCTTTTCAAGCTTTGCTTCAAAACAGGCCGTGGGATGATAGGAATATTGTGGCATGACTCATAACTGTCCTATTAAAAGTTGATAAGAAACTAGCATCATACAACTTTTCAATCACTCTGTCTGCCAACTTTTCAGCCCGAGTTTTTCTGAGCCCCAAAAACAGTGCTGTTTTAAATCAAAAATCGAGGATCATGCCTGAGTTAAAACACAATATCTTGCATAATCCCGGTCTCAATGATTATAGTGAAATATTACTCGTAACCGTGCACGAATGCATCCTTTCGCTAAGGCAACTCGACAATCTGTCAGCGCGGATTTCAAATGCCAAAGAATTTACTTTTTCTCTCGGGACCCCCATAAAGAAACTCGTTTGAAAAATTTTGAGCTGATCAGGACAACTATCTTGTCAACATTCGTGCCTACCTGATGAAGCGTTAGAATACAGGTTATAATCCGTTAAGCATATCGCCAATAAGGAGTTTTTTTCAATGAAACAACAAGAGATTTATCGTTCATGCCATGTTTTTGAAACGTTCATGCCATTACAGACAAATGAAACGATGATGGTTGACACTCTCGCAGGGTTAGCCAAGCTTGGTTGTTATCAGGCCATTGAAACCGGCTTCTTTTTTGAGCCAGAAAATCAGCAACGTGTAAAAGAGGCGTGTCAGGAAAATAACTGGGAACTGACGATGTGGGCAACCCCGGCATTGTTAGCAGAACAACTGAATTTGAGCTCGCTGGACCACAGTTTGCGTGAAAAATCAGTTGCTCGTGCCATCGAATTCCTAGACATAACCAAGGCATGTGGTGCAAACAAAATAGGCTTACCCAGCGGTGATTACCCGGGTGATGAGCGATGCGAAACAGCAAAAACGGCACTATATGATTCATTGAAACGAATTGCTACTGTTGCTCTGGCGACCCAACCTGACTTACAGATTCTTCTCGAACCACTTGATCGCTATGCTCACAAAAAGCAACTTATCGGGCCGATGGCAGAAGCCGTTGAATGGTTTGCCCCGCTGCATTCAGAATGTCCAAACATGTTCTTTCATTGGGACAGTGCTCATGAAGCACTCGGGGAAATAGACCTGATAGAGTCATTACGCCTGGCCAGACCCTACCTGTCACAATTCCATTTGTGCAACGCCGTTGTTGACAAAAATCACCCCATGTATGGAGACTGGCACATGGATGTCGGCCAAGCGCCAGAATTTAAATCCCCTGGCTACCTGACTCCTGAATTAGGCGCAAAGGTGCTAAAGGAAGTGGCCTCATGGCCAGTTACAGAAGGTTGTAAAGCGACTTATGTCGCTCTGGAAATGCGTTCCCATATGGGAGATGACATGTGGCAGAAAGAACAGACAGCCAGAACGTTTCTGTCGCGCTGTTTTGAACTGGCAGAAATTTAAATCATTGACAGTTATGATCCTCCCCTGTTCTATGAGGGGAGGTAAAAAAAGAGATCACACAACATGCAACCTGAAGCCAAGCATCCACTGCAATTCGAAACCGATATTCCTTATACTCAATATGACAAGCCAGAGCAAAGCCTCGACCTTCTCAGACCAGCTCATTCTGATGGTAGCAAACGGCCCTTGATTGTTTATTTACACGATGGCGCCTGGCAAAAGGGAGATAAACGGGACGGTGGACAGGAGCTTGCATCTCTAGTGCGGAACCAGCAATATGTTGTCGCTTCGGTAAACTATCGCTTGACCCAGCATGCCAAATGGCCGGATCAACTTCACGACTGCAAAGCAGCGATCCGTTGGTTGCGCGCTCATGCCGACCGCTACGGAATTGACTCTAATCGGGTCGCTGTATGGGGGAAAGGTGCCGGAGCCTACCTGGCATTAATGCTCGGCGCAACCGGGACAAAACCTGCACTGAACGGTGTGGTGGGCCAATACCATAATTTTCCGGTGAAGGTCTCTGCGGTTATCAATTATTCCGGGGTCGTTGACCTGAGGACCCTCCCCCACCAAGCGAGTAAAATTGATCATGATGGGGCGCACTCCCCGGAAGGACGACTGATTGGCGGGACTTTAAGTCAATTTATTTACAGCGCAAAAGAGGCCTCCCCCCTTGAGTATCTTAGCAATAAGATGCCACCGGTCTTGACTGTTCATAGTGTTGAAGATGAAATCATTCCCTACGCGCAGGCAGAGCAACTACATCAGCAATTAAATGCACTGAACATTACCAATACTCTCGTACCTCTTCATGGAGCCAAGCACGGTGAGTTTCCTGCAGAAGCATTCACTCAAGTGACAAATTTCTTAGCAGAACAATTTAAAAGTTAAACGCAAGACTAAAAAAAGATTCCGCTTATGCTCATAGCGGAATCTTTTTTTAGTCAACAACATCATTTTAATAGATCAATAGCACTCTTCCAGTATTTTCTGTACATCTGCTGTCGTCAGATTTGTATAACCGGTGGGAAGAAGGATAGTCGATTCAGCGATCTTGGGTAACATTTCTTCAGTCGCCCCCAACTCTTTCAACGAGATCACAACACGACATTCCTTAAGGAACGCCTCCATTTTATCAATCCCTTCCTCAGCAATTTCTTCCTTAGTTTTATCTGCGGCAACAACTCCCCAGATTTCCGTAGCAAAACGCACAAATTTATCAATACCTGCAGGATAGATATGACGATAATAAGGCAAAGAAATAGCCGCAAGCCCCATACCGTGAGCACAATCAGTATATGCCCCCAACTGATGTTCGATCATATGGACCTGCCAGTCCTGCTTTTTGGACAGTCCAGTCACCGTATTTAACGCCAGAGTTGCGTTCCACATCAAGTTACTGCGTGATTCATAGTCTTCACGGTCTTTAAGAGCAACCCGAACATTATCAATGGAAGACTTTAGCAGGCTTTCAATCATATAGTCGGTGGTATTGTTATCAGTTCCGGAAAAATACTGCTCCATTAAATGGGACATGGTATCAAAGACACCACTGACCATCTGATATTCAGAGACAGAGTAGGTATATTCCGGATTCAGAGTAGAAAACTGTGGGAACAATTCGGTTGGAAACACACGCCCGGCTTTAATTTTTCGTTCTTCGTGAGTAATAACCGACCCACCATTCATTTCTGATCCGGTTCCAACCATGGTCAAAATAGATGCTAGCGGCACAACTTTATGGTCAACCGGCTTTTGCTTTAACCAGTATTTTTCAAACGGCTCTTCTTCACAATAGGCTGAAGCAGATATGCCTTTGGCGCAATCAATAACCGAACCACCCCCAACAGCCAGAATCAAACTGACATCATGGTCACGAACAAGCTTAGCCCCTTCCATCATCTTTTCATAGGTTGGATTAGGCATCACCCCAGACAACTCAACAACATTCTTTCCAGCATCTTTAAGAATGGCCACAACCTGATCATATAACCCGATTTTTTTGATGGAACTAAGACCGTACGTTAGCAAGACTGTTTTTCCATAATTGACCAGTTCATCTTTAAGCTTATCCAGAGAACCTTTACCAAAATAAATTTTAGTCGGATTGTAATAAGTAAAATCGAGTAGCATAAAGGGTATCCTCTCTAACTGACATATATTGTTTTTAAATCAACGATCAATTTAACATGAGGATTCAAGTATAGGCTAAAATTCATATTTTTTCAGCGCATGACTACTATCAAGTAAAAACACGGAACAAATTTCGGGCTTCAAGCTCTTCTCTCAGCCTTCGTCGGCTAATATGCTCTTCACTTGCGCCGCATTTTTCATGTTTAACGTCTGTACTGCCAGATCACATGCCTTCCCCTCGTCAACCTGACGTAAAGCCTCTTTTTGCGCTGGTATCTGAGCAGCACTCATACTCAGTTTCGTTAACCCCAGCCCTACCAACAAAGCAGCGGCATCTTTAAAGCCAGCAAATGCGCCACACATACCAACCTCAATACCAGCCTTTTGGCCGGCACTAACAGTCTGTTTAATCATTCTTAAAACAGCCGGAGCATATGGATCGGGTAAATCAGCAACACGGGGATTCCCGCGGTCAGCTGCCATGACATATTGGGTTAAATCATTGGTCCCTATACTGAAAAAGTCAGCAGCTTCAGCAAGCTGATCGGCACATGCAACAGCAGCAGGCACTTCGATCATTACACCGAGCGCAATCTCTTCATTAAAGGGCTGCCCTGCCTCGCGCAACTGCTGCTTGGCTTCATCAACTAACCCAGCAGCCTGATGAAACTCGCTCACGGTACTGACCATGGGGAACATAATCTTTACCTGGGTGTGGTATGAGGAACGCAAAATAGCCCGTAACTGGCACATAAACAACTCTTTATTGGCCAGCAAAAGCCGAATACCCCGCAAACCCAGGAAAGGATTATCCTCCTCCTCGGCGAAAATATAAGGAACGGGCTTATCACCACCTATATCAAGAGTACGAATAATCACCGGCTTATTGACCATACCTTCAGCAACTGTTCGGTAAATCTGATATTGCACCTCCTCATCCGGTTCATCATTGCGGTCTAAAAAGAGAAATTCAGTCCGGAACAAACCAACGCCATCAGCACCATTGTTAATAACCGCCTGCAGATCCTGGCTACCACCAATGTTGGCCATAACACTGATTTTAACCCCATCAGTTGTAACGGCAGCTTGCTGACTACTTTTTAACTGTTCATCCTGACGTTGTTGCCACAGTTCTTGCTGTTCCTGGTACGTTTTTAATGTCGCTACATCAGGATCACAGAGCAAACGTCCTGTCTCACCATCAATAATGACGCAATCATCATTTCTTACCGTCAAGGCATCGCGTACTCCAACCAGAGTCGGAATTCCGCGCGAAGCGGCTATAATTGCAGCGTGAGAGGTGACGCCACCTTCAGCCAGGCAAATCCCCAGAACCTTATCCATAGGGAGTTCTGTTACTACTGATGGTGATAAATCCTGGGCGATAACGACAACAGCTTGATCGCTGGTAAAATCGGGACGCGTAATAACGCCCAGCTGCTGTAAGACCACATTCTGTACATCATAAACATCACTGACACGACCACGTAAATATTCATCGTCCAGAGCTTCATAGCTGGTCGCAACAGCTTTTATGGCTACGCTCCAGGCATATTCAGCACAAACGTGTTCATCTTTCATCTGGTTGATGGTGGCATTGATGATTTGCTCATCCTCAAGCAGAAGTTTATGAAAGGCAAAGATTTCAGCCTGTTCTTCACCAACTGTCTTTTTTGCCGTTTGCTGTAATGATTCAGCGGCTTTAACTGCAGCAGTGAGCGACTGCTGAAAACGCTGAATTTCTGCCTCCACATCAGTAATGGCAATCGGCTCAACGACAGCAGCAGACGAGTGATATAGCCACGCCGGACCAATAGCAATCCCAGGACAAACCACTCGCCCACTAAAGCCATCGGCGCTGGAAGAAAGTTCACTATTATCTCCTGAGGAAGAGACATGATTCAGATCTTCACCAAAATTGTCCTGATAAAGTTGTGCCATTGCCTGGCGCGCGGCCTCGGAATCGACTCCGGAAAAATTAAAAACGACCTTATCTCCGCAGCGTACTCCAAGGGTGGCAACTTGATTAATACTCTTGGCATTAACCCGGGTTTCTCCTTTAACCAGGGTGATGTCAGCAGAAAAACGTCCGGCACAACTAACCAAACGTGCGGCCGGTCGGGCGTGAAGACCATTCACATTTTTAATCTCACATGTGAGTTCAAGACCATCCTCAGCATTGACTGCTGGTTCAGCAACGGTCTCAATCTCATCACCAAGCTGACTCGCTTTAACATGCAGGGCACTCCCGGCCTCTGCCGCTACAGTTTTCAAGTCGGCACCAAGGGAAGCCTGCACTGCAGCAGAAAGAGTTCCCTCAACAATTGGTGCCGCACTTAAACGAACTTGTTGACGAATATCATCAGGAACAAAATCTAGTGCAGTTTCGGCACTTAGTAGCGCACTGCCAAGATCCATAAGAATCAGAACACCATCCCCCGTAGCAACTTGAGTTATAGCCTCCATCACCTGCATCGGGTCGGTACCGATAGGATTCTCTGCATCACCGGTACCACCGATAAAAGCGATATTATCAAGGTCAGGAACCATCTGAGCGACTAATTCCTGCAGACCAGTCACAAGGGCACGACTATGAGATACGATTACCAGACCAACCATAACAGCGCCTAACCTTTAGTGATCTCGTAAAGAGCATTCAAGATAAAATAGGAAGAAGTTGCTCCGGGATCCTGATGACCGATACTCCGCTCGCCCAGATAGCTGGCCCGGCCTTTTTTGGCCTGCATCGGAATAGTTGCCTCTAAAGCTGTTTTAGCCTCGCTAACACTCGCGCTTAATGCGGTGTGGAGATCTTTTTCAGCACTGACTTGTTGAAAACATGTCACTACGGGCTGCCAGACATCGTACATGGTTTTATCACCAAGATTTGGCTTACCGCGCTGAACGATCCCTTCACATCCAGCCTGCAGCAAGGTTAACAGATCATTGCTATCAAGTTCTTCCTTAGCGGCCAGCGCCATACCAGCACGCATAAAGAAGGTGCCATAAAGAGGTCCGCTAGCGCCTCCGACACTCGACATCAATGTCATTCCGGTGGTTTTAAGAATCGTCCCGATATCTCCTTGAGCCAATTTAGGGAGCTGTTCACGGACTTTGGCAAAACCACGATTCATATTGCTACCATGATCGCCGTCGCCGATAGCGGCATCAAGATCGATCAACAACTCTTTATTTTCCGCCATAACATCAGCAACACGATCAAGCCAGTCGATAATTTGTTGTTTTGTGACAACCATCTATTTATCCTCCATAATGTCCACAGCCGCAGGCTGCACTAGAGCTTATCCTGATAGTTCAGCAGCTGCGGTTCCAAAGAACAGCAGCTGCCAATGTCCCCGATTATTAATTCATGATAAGACTTAAGCTGTGACTACATGCCCCAACGCAAGCCGGGAGTATTGACCGGAGCATCCCAGAATTTAAGCATTTCTTCATCGGCTTTAAGCAGAGTGATGGAAATACCCTGCATCTCCAGCGCAGTGATGTACGGACCGACCAGATTACGGGCAATCTTGATATTCTTTTCAGCACATAATTGATCCAGCCGCCGGTAAACTGTGTAGAGTTCTGATAGAGGCGTTCCGCCCATACTATTCACAAAAGCAATGACCTCATCCCCGCTGTTCAGATCTTCGTCAACCAGGACCTTTTCTTCCCATTGGTTGCCAGCAGTATCCCACTCGCGTACAGTACGGGAATACCCTTTATCTTCAAGAATATGTTCCGTCAGAATATCAGTAATTTCATCAGCACTTTTCATCGTACTACGCTCAATGCCTGGCTCACCATGAATACCGATACCAATCTCAATTTCATCCTCAGCCAGGATGAAATTAGGCTTCCCTGCTGCTGGCACAGTACAAGGGCTAAGCGCCATCCCCATCGAACGGCCGTTAAGGTTTACCTTGCGCGCCAGGTCGGCGCACTGAGATAATGAATAGCCAGATTCAGCAGCAGCACCGACTATTTTTTCTAACAGAACCGTTGTTCCGACGCCACGACGACCAGCCGTATAAAGACTGTCTTTTACCGCGACATCATCATCAATCAGAATACTTTGGACCGGAATTCCTTCGGCAGCGACGAGTTCTGCAGCCGTTTCAAAATTCATGACATCACCAGTGTAGTTCTTAACCAGAAAGAGTACCCCCTTCTCTCCAGCGATCGCTTTTGCGCACTCATACATCTGATCAGGAGTTGGAGAGGTAAAAACTTCACCCGGACATGCGCCGTCAAGCATGCCGATCCCAACATAGCCCCCATGCATAGGCTCATGGCCGCTACCACCACCGGAAATAATGACAACCTTATCTGACTTCTGCGCCCGACAGATATAATGAGGAGCAATATTAACCTGCAATTCAGGATGTGCTGCTGCCATCCCCTCCAGCTGTTCGACAACCACCTGCTCGGTATCATTGACCAGTTTTTTCATGCTTCATCCTCCTGTTAAGTTTAAGTCACTTACGAATGAAAGAATTTTCGGTACCGCGCTATTTGTACGTTTACGAACATGTAATGACAAAAAAATTCGTATTTTTGTTTCAATTTGAAACAAACCAAGAGAAATCTATGATCAACGCTGACGATAATCTTTGATTGAGATATCGAGGTCATTCAGTCTCCGCCACAGTGTCGTACGGCTGAGTCCAAGCATATCGGCCATAGCACCGACCTTGCCACCGGTGAGCCAGGCGGCGCGTTTAATTGCTTCACGCTGGGCATCACGAGCAGTTAACACCTGGTGGGCTGGTGTCGGTATCGCAAACAACCTGCCACTGCGGACCGCATCAGGAAGATCGTCACGCGAAATAATACCGCCCTGGCACTGACCAGCGGCCTGTTCAAGGGAAATTTCAAGTTCGCGCAGGTTTCCTGGCCAATGGTAGGTTTCCAAAGTTTTCAGGCAGGTATCGTCAAAGACCAGTTGCTGCCCACGCTGTTGACTAAGCCTGGCAAGACAACGTTCTGCAGCAAAACGAATATCTTCTGGTCGCTCCCTTAATGCTGGAACAACAATAGAAAAAACAAAGAAATTATAATAGAGCCGCTTGCTAAACGAACCTTCGGCCACCAGTTTTTCCATATCAGCAGAGGTCAGGGCAATAATGCGAACGTTCACAGCGATAGGTTCATGACTTTTTAAGCGCAAAACGGTACCATTTTCAATGAGATGAACCAGCGCAGATTGCATTTCGTGGGACAAGGTTTCAACCCGATCCAGGAGTAAGGTACCACCATCAGCCAGCTCAAATTTACTTGGTTGACCGGGACTATCCTTACCACTGCCGCTACCGAGGAGTTCGGTCGCCATCAGTTCCATTGGAATGGCATTACAGTTAATCGCCACAAATGGCTTACCCGTCCGGGAGCCTTCATTATGAATCGCTTGAGCCAGTTGAATGCGTCCGACACCATCATCTCCACGGAGTAAAACCGGAGCATCGCTGTCAGAGGCAGAGCGAGCCTGCCTGACCACCCGCTTCATGGCCGCTGATTTAACTGGTAATTCAGCAAAGCTGATACGCGCTTGAGTACCGGTTTGAATATTAACCAGACGTCTGACATCAGCAATCGATCGCAGTATCAGTAAAAAACCATTCTCCTTTAAACGACCAATCTGGAATGGCCGTAGGGAAATCAGAACTGGTATACTTCGCCCCCCGACGGTAAAAACAGTTTCAACATCGGTCAACAGTTGCTGTTTATCCCATGCCTGGAGGACAACTTCGGGAAGACTCATGACCGCACCGATCCAGGCGCCCTGAACAACGGGGATCGTCAGGCCAAGCAAGTCAGACGCCTGAGCATTGATGAGGGTAACAACACCCTCATTATTCCAAACAATAATTCCGTCGCCGATCGATCCGAGAATAGCATTCATTTCAATAAGACGAGAGGTAGACTCATCGAGACAGTATTGTGCCTGCATACTGTTTTCGAGTGATTTAGCGACAGTCATAATCATCGATAAAGCGTGACGGGTAATATCCTGAACCGGCGTAATCAGAGCGATAACCGCAATAATTCCACCATTGATATCGTGCACCGGTGCCGCTGTTGTCGCCAGGCTGTGCATACTGCTATAGAAATGTTCGGCACCAATAACCTGAACGGGAGCAGCCTGCTCAAGACATAGAGCAACCGCATTGGTCCCGGCATAGCGTTCCGTCCACCGTGCGCCAGCTTGTACCCCCAGCCCTGACACATGAAAGATAAGATCATGATCACCAATAATATGGATAAATCGTCCATGTCCATCGGCCAAAGCTAAAACAGACTTGGTCTCCTCAAGATATTGATGACAATCCTCGAGATGGCTGAGCCCAGCATTGACCAAAAATTCATAATGAGGAAGAAATGATTTATCAGTCTCACCAGCGCTAAAATCAACCGTTCCTGGTGCTGTACGTTGCGGATCAGCTAAACACCGCTGCCACGATTGCAACACTACGGGATCAAATGTTTTTTCATGACTCGAATTGGCGCCATCACGCACAATGCGCTTCCAACAATCATAAAGAGAGTTAAGGTCAAAAGGGTAACCATTCGGTAGCATATTCAGCATCCAGGTCGATAAAAAAGGTGAAAATCATTTGTTATATTTGAGTTATAGCAGACGAAAACATTCTCGACCACGCTAGAGATACCATGCTGTAAAGATCAACGAAAAACGCCCTCCTGATACATGGACAGGAGGGCGCTCTTGAAACTTTTTAATTATGTAAGGCTATCATGATAGTAATCGATCACAACCTACCGGGGATTCCATAAAATGTTTGATTTGCGTCAGGCAGTCATAATTACCGAGGGCCCACATTAACTTCATAGTTAATGCTTCACTGGTCATATCGCCACCGTAGATAATATTACAGTCTGACAACTCCTGGCTAACGGCATAAACGCCGAGATCAATGCCCTCCTCCAGACATTGGGTCGATATAACCACAGCGACACCAGCGCCAATAAGAGTTTTGATCGCCTCAATCAGATTAGCCGGGATACCGCCAATACCGAATCCTTCGATCACTACGCCCCGATATCCCTGCCCTAAAGCAACCAGGATATCCGGCTTTAGTCCAGGAGAGACCTTGAGTAGAAAAACATCCTCGCAGATGCCATCACATAACTCTAAACCCGGCATATTTGACTCGACTGCGGATTGAAACTCCTGCAGAAAGTTGATTTTTTCAGCAGTGACCTCGGCAACCGGGTCAGCATTGACACTGGCAAAAGCATTCATACTGCGGGTTTTCATCTTCACTGCATGCGTGCCATGAATAACCAGGCCGTCAAAAGTAACATAAATACCCTTGGCCCCGGTGCAGGCAAAGCGTACCGCATCAAGAAGGTTGCGCCGGGCATCACTGTTGCGTTCATGCATTGCCAATTGCGAACCAGTGACCACCACTGGTTTAGCCAACTGTGGCAACATATAAGTCAGTGCCGCCGAGGTATATCCCAGGGTATCTGTTCCATGCGTGACGACAAAGCCATCAAAATCGAGATAATGATCAAATATACAACGGGCAATCTGAGTCATTTTATCGGGAGTCATGTTGGTGCTATCGATCGCCATAAGCGACAGGGTGTTAAGCTGACAATGCTGTTGTAGTTGCGGGACATAAGCAACCAGTTGTTCAGCACTGACACCAGGAGCCAGCCCCTTTTCTGACTCACTGCAGGCAATTGTTCCGCCAGTAGCGATAAGCAGTATCTTCTTCATCACTTCATTCCTTTTTCAGGTGCAGCCGACAACCTAAACTACTGTAAGCTGCACCAGGACCGGGACCTATTTATGCAGCCTGACGGTATTCCTCGCCAACTTCTGGAGTTTCCTCCACCTGGCTGCGCCACATAAAACGATTAGTAAAGCCAAAGAAAATAGACACCGCGATACAAGCGAAAGAGAGCCACATATAAGGAAGATATTCAAGAGTCGCGACACCTAGGATACCGGCCATATAAATACCGTTATCACTCCATGGCACCATACCGGAGGTCAATGTTCCGCCAAACTCAGTATTCCGTGACAAAACACGGCGGTGATAGCCAAGCTCGTCATATTTAGCTGCCATAATCTTGGGGGTAAGAATCAGAGAGACATACATGGCGCTGCCAAACAGGTTGCCCAGGAAACCAACAATGATTGTCGTAATACTAAGAGACCCGCCCCCCTTGATCATCTTTTCAATTTTTTGCGCCAGCACTTTCAGGACGCCGATCTGATCAAGCAGACCACCAAAGCCGAGGCCAAAAATTATGATCCCTACTGACCAGAGCATGGAATTCATACCACCACGACTTAAAATGTTATCGATGAAGACCAAACCGGTATCTTTAGGAATCTGACTCCAGGCAGTACTGATAGCAGCCACAGGATCAAGGCCCTGAAAAGCAATGCCCCAGACAATACCCAACACCGCTCCAAAGGTAATAACCGGGATAGAAGGTTTGCGCATGGCCAGTAACACGACAACAAATAACATCGGCAACAGGCATAGAGGTGACACATAGAACATCTTATCGATAGAACCAAGAACCGCTTCAATCTGCGCTAAATCAGCATGGCCGTTGCCAACCGTGAAACCCGCGATAGTAAACGCAACAGCGGCAAGGATATATCCAGCGACAGAGCCAGGCAGCATGCCCTTGATGTGATCCATAACATCAACACCGGACATGGACGCGGTCAGAATTGTGCTATCAGACAAAGGAGACAGTTTATCACCGAAGTACGCGCCGGAAAGCACGGCACCAGCTGTCATGGGAGCGGGAATACCCAAGCCCGCACCAATACCCATCATGGCAATACCAGCAGTCCCGGCTGTTCCCCATGAGGTTCCGGTAGCAATCGAGGTCAACGAACAGATAATCAGTGTGGCCAATAGAAAAATAGAAGGATGAATAACTTTCAGCCCGTAATAGATCAAGCTGGGAACAATACCCCCGGAGATCCAGGTTCCTACCAGGGCACCGACTGCTAGCAGGATAATGATGGCATCCATGCCGTTACTGATTCCGGTAGTGAGAGCTTTTTCCATTGATTTATAGCTGTGGCCAACCATGCGGCCAACAGCGAATGCCAGAAACCAACCAGAGAATATAGCTAAATGAATTTCAATCCCCAGACTGGTAAATGAAAAAGCTAAGGCCAGAAATCCTCCCAGAACCAGAAGAACCTGCCACATGGCTGGCATTCCAGGCTGTTGTTGTACGGGTGTCGCTGTGGTCATAAGTATCTCCTCTTTTAGTTGCGGATAACCATAAACAAGTGGCAGGAGTTATCCGGATTAATTGAGGGGGCTGTTCCCTGCCCCCGCTTAATTTTCAGTGTGAGAGTTATCAGGGCCGGGCCATTTTTTCGGCGGTTAATAATTCATCAAGCCGCTCTTTGGTCAGCAGGTTACGCTCAAGAACCAGCTCATATATGGAACGTTCTGTTTCGAGAGCCTCTTTGGCGATAGCCGAGGAATTTTCGTAGCCGATATAGGGATTCAGCGCGGTGACCAGGCCAATACTGCTCTCCACCATGTCACGGCAACGCTGACGATTAGCGCTGATACCAGCAATACATTTTTCATTCAGAACGGTGCAGGCACGCCCAAGTAACTCCAGTGACTGAAACAGGTTGTAGGCGATAACCGGCTCCATCACATTCAGCTCCAGCTGGCCATTTTCAGACGCCATAGTGATGGTTAAATCAGCACCAACCACCTGGTAGGCAATCTGATTCACCACCTCAGGAATAACCGGGTTGACCTTGCCTGGCATAATCGAAGAGCCGGGTTGCAGGCGTGGCAGATTAATTTCGTTCAGGCCGGCGCGTGGCCCGGAGGATAAAAGCCGCAGATCGTTACATATCTTGGATAATTTGACGGCAAAACGCTTCAGGACTCCGGAAATCTGCATGTAAGCCCCGGTATCCCATGTGGCCTCGACCAGGTTCGCTGAGGTTTCCAGCGGAATTCCGGTCAGGGTCCGCAGCTGTTCAGTGACAATACGGGTATACCCGGCAGGCGCATTGATACCTGTACCAATGGCCGTTGCGCCAAGATTAATTTCATGAACCAGATTATGGGTTTCATGCAACCGCGCGATATCCTCGCCAATGGTTGTTGCATAGGCAGAAAATTCCTGCCCCAGAGTCATCGGCACAGCATCCTGTAGCTGGGTCCGTCCCATCTTGATAACATCTGAAAATTCAAGGCCTTTAAGCGCAAACCCCTGCTGCAACTTGTGCATCTTTTTCATCAGTTTTTTTATTTCAGCATGCAGAGCCAGGCGGAAAGAAGTGGGATAAACATCATTGGTCGACTGGGAACAGTTGATATGATTATTGGGATGACAGTACTGATATTCCCCCTTCCCATAACCCATCAGTTCCAGAGCTCGATTTGCAATAACTTCGTTGGCATTCATGTTGGTCGAGGTCCCTGCCCCACCCTGAAACACATCGACAACAAAGTGATCATGCAGCTCACCCGCAATAATCTCATCACACGCGGCACAGATCGGTTTGGCCAGGTCGCCTGGTATTTGACCAAGTTCAAGGTTAGCGAGTGCTGCGGCTTTTTTTACAAAAGCCAGGGCACGGATCAGTTCGGGAGTTTTACCAATGGGAATGCCGGTGATCGGGAAATTCTCCAACGCCCTCAGGGTCTGGATACCGTAATAGCAGTGTGCCGGGACTTCTTTGTCACCAATCAGGTCATGCTCAAGCCGTTGTTGATCTGCCATCTTTTAAAAGCTCTCCTCTCTCGCACTGGGAAAATGTCACCCGCAACATTAAGCTGCCGAATGACGGATATTCCGGGCTCCGGACCAGGAGACCGGATAGACAGCTATAGAGCAAAGGTGATGCCATGGCGGAAAGAGACTTCTAAGCATCTAAAATCAATAGACTTATCACAGAAAAAGAGGAGATCTATAGGAGTTCAGGGGGGTATAACCTGTAAGGAGACCGAACTTAATAAAACAGCTATATGCTATTTATTTTCAGGAGGTTAACGCAGAATACAGGAGGTTATAGCCCCTTTTCAGGTTATAGGGGCCTGCACGCCCACTGACGTGGACGATTTCACATGTGAAATTTCAGGTGATAAGATATCTATTCTCAGGCGAGAGCGACTATTCTTTGTTTATCATCGGAATAAAATGATTATTCCCCGCAGAGTTTTTTCAAACGCTTACTTAACGCTGGTTGCGAAATCCCCAGAATCCGGCAGGCGATAGACTGATTCCCTTCAGCACGCGTCATTGCTTCCTGCACCAAAACATCTGCGATCTGATCAAGGGGCGGTAGTTGGGCCGAGGGGAGAAAGATACTGGAACTTTGCTCCGGAACCGAAACACTGGCATCCATATTCATCCCCCTTTTGAACTGAGCCATGGACAACATCATATCCTTATGCAAGCTCATGGCATCAAAAACCATGCCCCGTAACTCACGAATATTCCCTGGAAAGTGATAGTTTGCCAATAACACGGGCAACTCTTTAGGAATGGTTGGTTTCTTTTTACCGAACTCAGCAGCAGCAAGATCAAGAAAATGATCCAGCAACAGGGGAATATCCTCTTTACGCTCACGCAACGGCGGGATCTCGATCTGGTGTGTCCGCAGCCGATAATAGAGATCCTTACGGAACTGACCTGCCGCATGCTGTTTCCTGAGATCTTGATGGGTGGCAATGATAATACGTGCCTTCATTTTCTTTGGCTTATCGCTACCCAAGGGGAAGTACTCCCCTTCCTGTAACAAGCGCAGTAGTTTAATTTGTGAGGTCAGACTCAGATCACCAATTTCGTCCAGAAACAGAGTCCCCTCCGCAGCCTCTTCTACCATTCCATGGCGGGTCTCACGGGCACCAGTAAAGGCCCCCCGCACATGGCCAAAGAGGGTATCAGCGAACACATTGTCATCGAGTCCGGCCACATTGACCGAAACCAACGGACCGCTACGCCCACTTAAGCGGTGAGCAGCCTTGGCAAAAAGCTCCTTGCCAACACCGCTCTCTCCGGTGATAAGAATCGGCAGGCTGCTCTGGGAAACGGCTTCCAGGTACTGAAACACCGAACGCATCCCCTTATTAGCGGTAATAATATCCGTAAACACTTCAGGGTGAGCAAGGCGATCATGGAGAAAAGTCTCGCGCATCTGCTGGTTTTCGCGCTGCAACTCCAGCATGCGAATGGCGCGTTCAACACCGCTGACCAGGCGGTCGGTTTCCACGGTTTTGACAAAATAGTCAAAAGCGCCCTGTTTCAGACAGGAAACCGCAGTTTCAACCTGATTAAGGCCACTGACGACAATCACCATGACTTCCGGATAAAGCTCAACAATCTGTGGCAGCAGTGCTTCGCCGGAAAGATGAGGCATGGTCAGATCAAGAAGCACCAACCCGATATCATGATTCGCCAACAGCCCCATCACCTCACGACTGTCTTCACAACGCAGGAGATTATTGATCCGTCCATTGCGCTCAAGAGTCAGGCTCATGCTGCGTAAAAACGAAACTTCATCATCGACCAGCAAAATGGAAAAGGATGGAGAGAGTGACGTGACCATGAATAAACTCCTTAAACGGACGCAGGAAGGGTTAGCGCAGCAACGGTTCCGCACTCAGCTTCTGACGTAAAGGTTAACGATCCGCCATGTTGTTGCACAATTGTCGCGGAAACAGACAACCCTAAACCGGTTCCTCCTGATTCTCGTTTCGTGGTAAAAAATGGATCTGTAACGTGCGCTAAGTGCTCAGGATCAATCCCCGTTCCCTGATCCCGTACTTCAATACAAACCTCTGATGATTCGGCAATAAATCGGGTCACAACGCTAATACCACACTCGGCATCAGGTAACGCCTGGCAAGCATTGAGTAACAAATTAACGACAACCTGTTCAATACGCTGACGTTGCCCGTTAACCATAGGCAGATCAGGTGCATACTGTTGGGTGAAATGCCGGGTGGCCTTATTCAATGAATTTTCAACCAAGCGCACCGCAGTCTGCACGACATCATTAACATCAAGGGTCTGAAAGTTACTCGTTGGCTCGGGACGAGCAAAATCTTTAAGATCCTCAACGATACGTTTGATCCGTTTGGCAGCGTCAAACATTTCATCATGCAGCAAGGGCAACTCGTCACGCATGCGCGAATAATCGATTCCTGCCAAGCTGAACTCGCCATGCTCCTGATAATATTCGGCAAGGATTCCAGAGCTATCCTCATGAGCCGCGGCGACAATCGGCAGGTTCATCAACAGCAAACTATTGGGGTTGTTGATTTCATGAGCGACGCCACTGACCAGGATCCCCAGAGACGCCAGTTTATCAGCCTGAATCAACTGCTGTTGGTGCTCCTGCAATTCTCTGGAACGGCGCTCGACCTCATTTTTCAAAGTCCGATTCCAGAACATGATAATGGCAAAAATCAGCAGTGCACCTGCACCGATCCCGATCAGGACAGGAGCCACTTTACGCCACGGAAATCCCGCAACAGTCTCGAGGGGACCGAGCCATTTATCATAAAGCTGCTGATAGCGCCCGGTATTTTTAAGGATAGCCAGTCCCTCACTAAAAATAGCAAGTAATTCGGCATTTCCTTTACGCACGGCATAACAGTAATGCTGGGCAGGAAACGGACTGCCTACGGGCTGAATATTTGACAGTCCCAGTTCTTTTCCCAGGTACAAGCCAGGAAGGTTTCCAACCAGAGCATAATCATGCTTTCCGGAAGCCAATAACCGTAAGGCCGCCGCATGAGTATCAACCAAAAACAGCTGGGCATCCAGTTTTTGCTCAATAAGCTGGTCATGACGAATTCCCCCTTTTTGGACAATTAACTCTTTTCCAGCCAATTGAGCTAATGAGGTAATAGCTTCGACACTGCGTTGCGAGGTATCACGCCTGGCAAAAATTGATTCATGAACAATGGTATGAGGAGGAGAAAAATCGTAATTGAGGCTGCGCCCTGGTGAAGAAACCATTCCCTGCAAAATATCGATACGACCGTTATCGAGATCATGCCGAACAGAGTCCCAACTGGCCATTTCAAAAGAAACGGAAATCCCCATAACTTCTGCGATAGCGCGGGTCAAATCAACATTGAAACCTGTAGGTTGTTGGTTTTCATCCAAAAACTCGTAGGGAGGATAATTATGATCGCCACCAACAACAATCACAGCGGGATTGTTTCCTGATGTTGTTTCGGCGCCACACAGTAAAGGAAAATAGATCAGCAGAGAGGTCAGAACACAGGTCAGCAAAGAACCGTGCTTGAACTTATTTGGAAAAATGTTGCGTAGCCTCATCTGCACTCCTTTATGCGAATGACAAAAGTCTAAGCAATTGAACAGATATCCGCAACTCTCAAAACGTATCACTGCATATTCCCGCTGTTCGAAGCCACAGCTTACAGCTGCTCAATCCAACGAATCTGTGAACAGCTAACAGTCTTTTCCCTTCCTGCCCTTTACCCCGGCTCTTATCTTCCCTTAAAATTATAAAAAGACCAGAAAACACTGCCTTGACGACCTATCTGACTGTGTCTAGTCAACGGAGACCAGACACGCACAGTAAAGGAGAACGTGTCATGACAATAATAAGAAAAGTAATATTTACAGCTATCTTGGTGATAGTGGCAGGTTGTGCTCATGAAAAAAACAGCATGGCCGATACCATGAATAATCAATCCAGCTCAACTACGACACTGGAAATTGCGGTCTTCGCTGGAGGCTGTTTCTGGTGTACGGAATCAGATTTTGAGAAAGTCCCTGGCGTAGCGTCAGTTATATCCGGTTACACAGGCGGGACAGAGGTTAATCCAAGCTATGAAGAGGTCTCGGCTCATAAAACCGGACATGTTGAGGCGGTAAAAGTATCGTTTGACCCAACTTTGGTTAGCTATGGTCAACTCGTCGAATGGTTCTGGCGTCATATTGACCCCACCGATGCAGGTGGACAGTTTGTTGACCGTGGCAGCCAATACCGCAGCGTGATTTTTTACGCTGACCAAAAACAAAAAATGATCGCTAAAAAATCAAAAGAACAACTGGGACAGACAGTGCGGTTTAATAAGCCGATTGTAACGGAGCTTTTGCCCCTCGGCCCATTTTATGCCGCAGAAGATTATCATCAGGATTACTATAAAGAAAATCCAATCCGTTATAATTGGTACCGCCATGGATCTGGCAGGGATCAGTTTCTGGAAAAAAATTGGCAAAAGCAGGAATTGACCTTTGCGGCTATACTTTCTGAATTCCCTCAACTTGATCCACAGAAATCAGCAACGGCCACTAAAAAGGATTTAAATTCTATGACCAAACATAAATACGCTATCCCCAGCGATGCGGAGCTTAAAGAGGCCCTCACCCCCCTGCAATATGATGTCACCCAACATGAAGGGACAGAACCACCTTTTAACAATACCTATTGGGATAATCACGAAGATGGCATCTACGTCGATATCGTCTCCGGTGAACCCCTGTTCAGTTCACTGGATAAATATGACTCAGGTACTGGCTGGCCAAGTTTTACCCAACCTCTGGTTGCAGAAAATATCGTCACTAAAACCGATAATCGGCTATTTATGTCGCGTACCGAGGTGCGCAGTAAACACGCAGATTCTCACCTTGGCCACGTTTTTGGGGATGGACCACAGCCGACGGGACTGCGTTATTGCATGAATTCTGCATCGTTACGCTTTATCCCGGTTGAAGAGCTCGCGCAACAAGGATATGGTGAGTTTCTACAATTATTTAAATAAAACCTGTGAAGGATTGTTCCTCTGAAGAGCCATATATCCAGAGGAATTCCTGAACCTTCAAAGTTAGTGATCAGCAGTAACAACCTTGCCTGGATTCATGAGATTCTTTGGATCCAGGCAACCTTTTATCTGCTGCATCATGCCATATTCCACCGAATCCTTGCAGCGGAGTAATTCTGCCCTCCGCAGTTGGCCAATACCATGTTCAGCAGCAATGGAACCGCCGAAGCCCTGAACCAGATCATGTACCATTTGATTCATTTCGTCCCAGCGATCTAAAAATTCCTGAGGATCTGCTTCCGGCGGTTGAGTCAGATTAAAGTGAACATTGCCATCACCAGCATGGCCAAAACCACAGACCCGAACCCCGGGGATATGCTCTTCTACCATTTGGGTCGCCTGGGTCATAAAATCGGCAATGTGACTTAAAGGCACAGATATATCATGCTTGATGGAAGCTCCCTGGACTTTTTGCGCAGCGTTGATCGACCTGCGTACCACCCACAACTCTTCAGACTCTTCGCGACTCGTTGCAATCCTGCTGGGATACGGTAAGGAATCGAACAAGCTTACCAGCGAAGTTTTCAGATCGATATGGGGATCGGTAGCGTTCAGTTCGACCAGACCATACCAGCCATACTGCTCGGAAAACGGATCTTTAATTGCTGAATCGTACTCAAGGACCAGATCAACAGCAAAGCGGGGAATAATTTCAAACCCGCTTAAGTGATCGTTAAACCGCTGGCGAACGAGGGTAAACACCTCCATCATCTTATAGATATCAGGAGCTGTAATCATCCCGGTCACTTGAACTTTAGGAGACGGAAACAGTTTTACCGTAGCAGCGGTAATAATCCCCAAAGACCCCTCGGCACCAATAAACAGATGTTTGAGATCATAGCCCGCATTGTCTTTGCGTAAAGCCCGCAGCCCGTGCCAGATTTCTCCCGAAGGCAGCACGACCTCAAGACCCAAAACCTGATCGCGGGTGGTACCATAACGCAGAACATTAATGCCACCCATGTTCGTCGAAAGATTACCACCAATCTGACAATCCTTTTCGGACGGACTACTCAAGGTAAATAACAGGCCTTCCTGTTCGGCGGTTTTCTGCAGGTCACTTAACACGCACCCAGCCTCAACCGTCATGGTACCGCCGATTCGATCCAGTTCCCGAACCGTGTTCATGCGCCCCAGATTTAACAGGATCCCCCCATAAGGAACCGCCCCACCACATAATCCCGTATTGCCAGACTGAGGCGTAATCGGTTGACTGTACTTGTTACAGCACTTTACGACTGCAGCCACCTCTGAGGTTGAAGCGGGCCTGACAACAGCCAGACAATGGCCATGGAACAACCCCCTTCGTTCTTCCAGGAAAGAGGCTTGATCCACCTCTTCGAGCAATAAACCTTCGGCGTCAACAATAGTAGCTAACTCTTCAATAAAACTATGACTCATGAAAATGTATTCCTTCTTAAAACATATAGATATGCTGGGCTTTTACACGGTAAAAGTCAATGTGCAGATTGACGGAAAGCGGGTGTAAAAGGTCACCTTCCAGACAGAAACTACTTAGGCGGTGAAAACTGCACATTTGAGCATTATATCGGCGACAGAACTATAGAAAAAAGGGGGACAGGTGATTTTTTTACTTATCTGAACAATACACATAAAATATGGAACAAACCTAAAAAAGACAAGGCACCAGGATAAACTGAGAAGCGGCATAAACTCTCAGCTATAAATTGTTACCATCATCAGACAGTTAATGACCTCGTGCCTGCTCTATGTTAATTTTCCTCTAGAGCTTAGAGCCGTTACCAGAATCGATCGTATCATCAGCATGTATTTTCACACAGGATATTTATGTCTGATTCATCAAACAACTGGCACCCCTCAAGTTGGCGTAATTTTCCAGCGGCACAAATCCCACCATGGCCTGATCCTGATGCGTATCAGCAGGCTGTCAGTGAAATTTCAACTTTCCCACCACTAGTTTTTGCTGGCGAGATATTAGAGCTTAAAGCCCTCTTAAGCAAGGCCGCAGAAGGTAAAGCTTTTCTTTTACAAGGGGGGGATTGCGCAGAAGATTTTTCTCAATGTACAGCTCCCTATATTCGAGAAACTCTCAAAGTTCTGCTGCAAATGGCCATAATTTTGACTTATGCAGGGGGAAAACCGGTTGCCAAGGTTGGACGGATTGCCGGTCAGTTTGCGAAGCCAAGATCTTCGGACATAGAAAAAATTGGTGATCTGGAATTACCTACCTATCGCGGAGACATGGTTAATGGTCCCGAGTTTGACCCTGCAGTGCGGCGCCCCGATCCACAACGATTGATCAAGGGTTATTATGTGGCCTGCGCTACTATGAATCTGCTGCGCGCCTTTACCAAAGGGGGATATGCAGCTCTGCATCGAGTCCATGCGTGGAATAATGACTTCGTTAAAAATTCTCCCATCGGGAAGGACTATGAGCATCTGGCAGAACAGATATCCAAAGCCTTGAATTTCTTTGAGACCATAGGCCTCAAGGTTGACAGCCCGCAGTTTAACCAGGCCAATGTCTACACCTCCCATGAAGCCCTCTTGCTGGGTTATGAAGAAGCATTGACACGGCGTGATTCTATCTCCGGCCAATGGTACGACTGCAGTGCTCACATGGTCTGGATCGGTGATCGTACCAGACAGCTTGACGGCGCTCATGTCGAATTTTTCCGCGGTATTCTTAACCCTATTGGGGTCAAGATTGGACCAGGGCACAATCTTGAAGACACCTTACGATTGATCGAAAAACTCAATCCTGACAACGAAGCCGGGCGTCTGACTCTGATTACCCGTTTTGGTGCCTCTAAGGTTGGAAATCACCTCCCCCAACTCGCAAAAAGAGTCAACAGGTCAGGGTTCAAAGTTGTCTGGTGTTGTGACCCGATGCATGGGAATACCTATGTCGCTGAGAGTGGTCATAAAACACGGAACTTTGACGATATAATGCAAGAGGTTCAGAGCTTCTTTGATATTCACCGATCGGAGGGAACTATTCCGGGAGGTGTTCATCTTGAGTTAACCGGAGAAAATGTCACTGAATGCATCGGTGGCGGCCGGAAAATTCAAGATAATGATCTTAAACTTAATTATGCAACCCAATGCGACCCACGGCTAAACGCTGAACAAAGTCTTGACCTGGCGTTTCATATCGCCCGCATGGTTCATGGTTAATCTAACCAGCTATCAAGGGAAATAAATTTGATCGCTACAAGGACGTTATAATGGAACGCATCGTTTATCTCAATGGAGAATACCTTGCTGAAACGCAAGCAAAAGTTTCAATTTTTGACAGGGGCTTTCTGTTTGCTGACGCGGTTTACGAAGTAACCGCAGTGTTAGGTGGTCAGTTAATCGACAATCAGGGTCACCTTGCACGTTTACAACGTTCAAGTTCAGAGCTCGGGATCAATCTTCCGCTGACCAGTGAAGAAATTGTCAACATTCAAAAGCAGTTGATCGAAAAAAATAATCTTGAAGAAGGAGGAATTTACCTTCAGTTATCACGTGGCGCTGATGGTGACAGAGATTTTTCCTACTCTGAACAAATTCAGCCAACGATCGTATTATTTACTCAATCCCGAAATTTGCTGGATAACCCCAAGAGACAATCAGGAATTAAGATTGTTTCCTATAAAGACCTGCGCTGGCAGCGGCGTGACATTAAAACCACCAGCCTGCTCCCTGCGTGCCTGGCCAAACATGCCGCGCATAACGCCGGAGCTGACGATGTATGGTTAATTGAAGATGGATTTGTCACTGAAGGTGGCTCCAGTAATGCTTTCATTATTACCCGGGAAGGCAAATTGGTGACGCGCCCATTGAGCCATGAAATCTTAGCAGGCATTACCCGTGCGTCACTCATGAAACTTGCACAACAAACAGGTATTAAAATTGAAGAGCGCCCTTTTACAATAGAAGAAGCCTATACCGCACAAGAAGCTTTTATCAGTTCGGCAACAACTTTCGTATGGCCTGTCATTCAAATTGATGGAAAAATCATTGCTGATGGAAAGCCAGGTAAAATAACCCAAATGCTCAGTCAGATTTATATTCAAACAGCACAAGAATATTCAGAATAAAATAAGATTATGAAAACAGCCCCACATACTGACATAAAAATGGTCATTACCGACTTAGATGGAACCCTGCTTAACAACACGCAGCAGCTTTCGGATAGCAACCTGAAGGAATTAAACTATTTGCAGAAGCAGGGTGTGCTCATTGTTGCGGCCACGGGAAGAAGTTTATTTAAGGTAAAGACAGTACTTGCTGAAAGCCATCCTTTCGATTACATCATTTTTTCATCGGGTGCAGGAATTTATGACTGGCAAAATAACCAGCTGCTGAAGTTTGAAGAATTTGGCCACGGAGTTACTCCCTCACTTTGTAAACAACTGCTTGAGTTGAATCAGAACTTTATTGTTTCTAAAGCGATCCCCAATAACAATAAATTCTGGTACCATCAGGGGGCAGGACCTTGTCACGAATTTGAACAATACATCACCCGCCATCAACGTGACTGCCAACCTTTATTGCCCCAAGCTCTTCCCGAACACGCCGGCCAGCTGATGAGTATCATCGCTAACGATCTCAAACAGTTTGAAACTATTGAAACGGCCTTGTATCAACGTAGAAAGGATATCAAAGTCATCCGTGCGACATCACCGGTGAATAACCATTATATCTGGCTGGAAATCTTTCCCGATACTGTTTCCAAAGGACATGCGGCCGACTGGTTATGCCGTAAATTAGCAATTCCCCAGCAGGCTACTATGGGTATTGGCAATGATTACAATGACATCGACTTATTGAATTTTACCGGCCTTTCGTACACCGTTAAAAACGCCCCTGAAGAAGTAAAAAAACACTACCTGACTATTCCGTATACCAATGATGAAAATGGTTTTTCAGCGATCGTAAAGCAGTTATGGAACAGTCGTGAAACAACAATGAGAAACCCGCACCAATAATTTACCCTGTTATAATTTAGATAGTTTCTATCCGGAAACTCTTAATTGAACCTTTCAAGTTTTCAGATTGGCAATGAGCATTTTTTTGTTGTGGCAAGGAAATCAAGGGCTTTTGCTTAAAACGTAGTACTTTACGTCGCACAAGCAAGTCCGCAGATTGACACAACGATCCCAACCCTCCTTCCATACCCCATAGCTCTTCACTTTCAGCACGGTAAAAATATGATGTCATTAAACATACGAGAAACCCGTATAACAATTTTTTACCACCAAATCGCAAATTAGTCACATTGCATAATAGACTAAAAATCAATAACTTATAGCTCAAACAATTCTCTTTAAAATGTATAAAAAACAAATTTTTGCCTCTTTTCTAAAGCTGGGTTCAATGCAATATAACCCAGGGATGGCTTAGCATCACAGTTGTAATCCACGCAAAATAATAATGAGGGAACCCATGGCAACAACGGAACAAATCAAAGAGCTTGGGATTGTCGGAGCTGGCGGAGCAGGTTTTCCCACTTACGTAAAACTGGGTAGCGAAGCGGAAATCTTTATCGTTAATGCGGCCGAATGCGAACCACTACTACATAAAGATAAAGAACTATTACGGCGTAAAAGCGATATTTTCTATAAAGGGTTGTTGACCTGCCTTGAACTGACCGCGGCTAAACGCTGCATTATCGGCATTAAGGAAAAATATGCCGATGTTATATCCCACCTTAAGGACGTCTGCCCCGCTCCGGATCGAATCGAGATCATGGGCCTTAGAGATTTCTACCCCATTGGCGACGAAGTTACCCTCATTTACGAAACGACTGGTCGCATTGTCGCCCCGCGAGCGCTTCCTATTAGTCAAAGGGTGATTGTTAATAATGTCGAGACCATCTACAACATCGGTCTTGAGATACCACTGGTCACCAAATTCATCACCGTTGCTGGTGATGTGCAACAACCCGTCTCGGTAGAGGTCCCTATCGGCATCACTTACCGGGAAGTCATCGCTCTGGCAAAACCCAACTTAAAAAGGGCAGATATGGAGCATATGGAAAGTGAGTTTGACGTTATTGTCGGTGGCCCAATGATGGGAAAACTAGCTAACAGCCTGAATGAACCCGTGACAAAAACCACCGGTGGCCTGCTCGTCTTTCAAAAGGATCATCCTTTAATCAAAAGGTTTCGCACTGCAGCAAACGAAAATCAGGTCAACCGCATCAGCAAAGCCGCCTGCGACCAATGCGCCACCTGTAGTGAACTTTGCCCCAGACATCTGCTGGGACACCCGATAGAGCCTCATAAAGCGATGCGCAACCTGGTATTCAGTTCGTTTAATCAGGATGGTAGCCAGACCAGCCCAATTCAGGCACATACGATGGCATGTGCAGAATGCAACCTATGTACACTGATTTCATGCCCAGAAGGGCTCTACCCTACCCAGCGCTGTATTTCAGCGAAGAAGAACGCCATGGCAGCCAAGGCAACCTTTGCCGAAACAGGTCACAGTCAGGCCCATCCATTAGTTGATTATCGCCGCACACCAGTAAAAAATATTCTGACCCGGCTGGCCCTTGATCAGTTTCAGAACAAAGGTGACCTGGTACCGGTTGTGGTACAGCCCAAGCAGCTGGTCATTCGTCTGAGTCAGCATATTGGTGCCCCTGCAACATCACTCGTCGTAAGAGGCGAAGAAGTCTCCCAATATCAAAAGATTGCGACCGTTAATGACAAGTTGGGGGCAGAAATTCATTCCCCCGCAAATGGTCGGGTAACAGCCGTGAACAATCAGGAAATCATAATTGTGCCCATAAACTGACTATCAGGAAGCCAAATCGTCGGCACTAGAATCAATCAGATAAAGTCGTAAACGAGGATAAATCATTATGTCACTAGCCATTGGAATAATAGAACTCTCCAGCATCGCAGCGGGGTACCAGGTAGAGGACGGCATGCTGAAAGCCGCGGAGGTTGAACTATTGGTCGCACGCAGTATCTGCCCTGGTAAATATATCATTGTCGTTGGTGGTAAAGTCGCGGCAGTTAAAACCGCCTTGAGTACCGGTGAAAGACTGGGAGCCGGTTTCCAGATCGACCAGACCTTGTTGCCCAGCGTCGACAGCCAAGTATTTCCTGCCCTGACCGGATGTGTTGAGTTGCCTGACACCAACCGCAAAGCATTGGGAATCATCGAGACATTCTCCTCATCAAGCATCGTCCTGGCGGCAGATGCGGCTGTAAAAGCGGCAAATATTATTCTATTCCGGGTGCATATTGCCATGGCTGTCGGTGGCAAGGGCTATATGTTGTTATGTGGAGATGTCGGCGCAGTAAATGCTGCAGTTTCAGCAGGTATTGCAAAAATCAAAGACGAAGGAGTTCTCGTTAATCAGGTGGTTATTTCTAATGCGTCGGAGAAATTGTTCAGAGAATACATCTAATGACTACCGGAAACGTATCGTTTCCAAACTGTACAGCATATCGGTTGCTTCTTTGGATTTCATTACACTCTGCCACCTCCAAAGAAATCAACAAAGTTTCATGATCAAGAATTTTCCAGCAGACACCTCATATAGCAGTTAAGGAAGGTAGCCAAATCAATTTAATTAACGAATGATAAGTTAAGGGAGGAAACAATGACAGTAGCAGCTTTACTTGCTTCATTTGGTGCAGGAATTTTTGGTGCAGCCATCGGCGCGCTGACAGCTTTTGAGATCGTTGGCTTTCTGGTCATTATTGGCGTGGCCATACAGATGAGTACCTCTGGCGATACAACACTGTTAGGATTTTCGTTTGGCGTGTTTGGTCCCCACGTAGGCGGTTTTGCTTCTGGAGTAGCCGCTGCCGCATACGCCGCTGCTAAAGGGAAACTTAAAACCGGCCGCGATATCGGCTCCGGCATGATGGGACTGGGTCACCCCGACGTTTTGCTTGTCGGTGGCATCTTCGGCGTTGTTGGTTATTGCATAAATTGTGGGCTGTGCCGTTTGCTGCCAACATTCGGTCCCGGACTTGCTTGTACTGATACGGTTGCTCTAACCGTCGTTATTTCGGCCATTATTGCCCGCCTCATCTGGGGTCGCACCGGATTATTTGGTAAGCCAGAACCAGGCCAGGCCTTTTACTCCCCTACCAAAGAGCAACGCTGGCTCGCCTTTGCCAGTGAACCGGGCCAATTGGTCGTCATCGGTGTCGGTGTCGGACTAATGGGTGGTTTTCTTGGCTTAACCTATGGTGCTGCCGGGGTACTATTATCATTCGGTATTGCTGCTGCCAGCCTGCTCTTTCTGCAGCTCGGCATCCTCATCCCTGTAACGCACCACATCGCCCTACCCGCCGCCATTGCCGCTGCCGCGTCTGGTAGTCTAATCTGGGCCGGGGTGGTCGGTATTATTTGCGCCTTCCTCGGCGAATTTTTCGCCCGCACCTTCCTGGTCTATGGGGATACTCATATCGACCCACCAGCCTGCACTATCGCATTAGCAACTCTGGTCGTTAACTTGTTGACCGCTACAAGCTTCTGGAGTGTTGCAGCGATTCCATACTAAGTAATCGCAATATTAAGAATGCCACCTTTGTTTTTGTAAAGGTGGCATTTTTTATTTACAAACTAACGTTGAATTACTGCTACAATTTTGCGGTATCAGCTCTAGATAAACTCTGAAACGTGGTAGCTTGCAAGGTGATAGATTAGGTTTTAACGCTTAGCCATTTTCTAAATTACCTATATATGAGAATTGACTAACCACAGCGGAAATTTCCTTTTCAAAAAATTACACTTGATTTTGAACAATTAGATAACCGGCCCGCTATATACATAAGCTGTTTTACAGACTCGTGTCCAGGACTCGATAATCCAAAGGAGCAGATCATTTTTTGAATCAGAATAACCGAGAGCAAAGAGATCCTGTCCGTAAATAGCGATTAGCTCTTTTCCTAGCTGGAAAGGATAGACAACATGTTGCGTGATGCGCAACGAGGTGCTACTATGGACTCATGATCAAATCGTTTAAACATAAGGGGCTTGAAAAGTTTTTTACTCGAGGAGTAAAAAATGGTATCCAGCCAAAGCATGAGAAGAAACTTCGAATGCAACTAGCGGCCATCCACACAGCGACCCTTATTGATGACATAGATCTACCAGGTTGGGATCTGCATTCTCTCAGTGGTGATCGTAAAGAGATTTGGTCAATTTCTGTAAACGGTAATTGGCGGATAACTTTCAAGTTTATTGATGGTGACGCTTATATCTTAAACTATGAGGATTATCACTAATGATTATGTTTGACCCGCCCCATCCGGGGGAATTTATCAATGAAGTCTATTTAGAGCCATATTCGATCAGCATGAGGGCTGCAGCTACAAATCTGGGGGTTAGCCCTTCGACGTTTGCGCGATTGATCAAACAACAGAGCGGAATCTCTCCCGAAATGGCTTTAAGGCTCTCCAAGGTCTTTGGCCGGACCCCTGAAAGTTGGCTGACGATGCAGGATCAATATGATCTGTGGCAAGTGAAGCAGAAGGTAAATTTGGGAGATGTGAAACCAATGAATTTCGCTAAACGAGCAGCTGTTTGAATCAAAATAAACGAAAATCATTGATACTGAACTTACCGAAAATTGACCTCTCCATAACTAAAGACAAATCAAGCACTATTGCGGCAAGAATCCCGGAATTCGGAAGGAGGTAATCCGACTTCTTTTTTGAAGGATTTACAAAAATAATTGACATCGTTATAAGACAAATCCATGGCGATATTGGTGACGGATAGATCCGTTTTTAGCAACATGTCCTTAGCTAACTCAATACGGCGTAAGGTTAGATAACTGATAAAATTTACGCTCAGCTCTTTTTTAAACATGCGACTTAAATAGCAAGAACTGATATTGACATAATCAGCTGTTTCTTCCAGGGAAACACGCCTTTTAAGGTTGCGTTCAATATAGTTGAGGGCTTTCTGAATAACGTCGGTATCATCGGTTTGCGAATCGACATTAAACAGGACGTCGATAGCTCTTAAAAACACGCTTTGCACCTGCGAACTGGTGAACTGGTTAAAATTGTTTTTCTGCAATTCATTGATCGTTGCCGTAACATCAGCAGGCAACCGTAAGCCTTTTTTCTGAATCGCCGCAAAGAGTGCAGAGACAAAATCCCTGACCACATCGGCCTGAGGATATTCTTGCTGGGTGCAGATCCAGTCGGCGTACCAGCGAGCCACGGCGACCCCCTCCTGATAATTTTTCTGTTCTAACAGTTCGTTGATACGATCGAGCATTTCCTTGCACAGTCGTCCGCTTCCCAGCTCCATCAAAGAAGAACGAACCGTTGTTAGCAGCGCCTGTTCGCGTATCGGCTTAAGCAGATATTCATCAACCTTAAGCTGAATAGCTGTCCGTGTCATATCGAAATGATCATATGCCGTAATAATAATGACTTTAGTATTTTTCTGTTTTTGACGCAGATATTTAACCACGTCCAGGCCATTAATCTGAGGGATATTAATGTCAACCAGCATCAGATCAATATCGTTGGAATCGATCAATTTCAAGGCCTGCGAACCATTACGAGCTTCTCCAATAATATTTACACTTTCAAGATTATCGGTCAGAATCTCACGTACGGCTTCACGTTCGAGTTCTTCGTCTTCGACTATGACGATATTAAACATAATGCCCTTCTATATTTTGCCAACAATGATGTTCTTTTCAGCTGAATAAACGATGAAGCCACACAGAGAAGGAATAGTCAATCCTTCCCCAAATTCAAAATTAAGCATAACAGGGATCAAAATCTAAAGGTATGCGCATTTTGACATAGGTTCCTTCATCCGGGGTACGTTTACCTTCAATATGCAAACCATAATCATCGCCAAAATAGTAGCGTAAGCGACTATCGATGTTATGCAGACCAATACTCGGGCGCCCATGGTGATCTGCCTCCCCGGCAAGGGAAGCCTTGGCCATGGCGGGACAAATACCTTCACCATTGTCTATGACTTCAATAATCAGATCCTTACCATCGTCTTGAGCGTTAATAAAAATATGTCCGTCCGCTTCTAGTGGATCGATCGCGTAATTAATACTGTTTTCAACTAACGGATGAAGAACCATGAAAGGACATAAGATATCTTCATATTTGCTAGAAACATTAATATTGACATGCAAACGGTCCCCCATACGCACTTTTTGAATATTGATAAAGTTCTTTACATGATTCAGCTCATGTCCAAAAGAGGTGAACTGGGTCGGACTTTTCTTCAGAACATAACGCAACATATCTGCAAATTCATACAACACCGTCTCCGTCTGTGGAGCGCGTTCTTTGCGCGCCAGACGCCCTATGGTGTTCATGACATTGAATAGAAAATGCGGATTAACTTGTGAAGACAAGGCCTGTAATTCTGCTTCACGCAATGATTTTTCAAGCTCTACCCTTTTTTTGCTTTCTTCCAGCAAGCGTAGATTTTTAGCATTTAATTCCTGATTGACGGCATTAGAATACCCCTCTTCAACCAGATATGCAGCCATATGAAACAAGGTGTAGGAAGCGGAGCGCAACTTTTGGTAAGAGATAACCTGAATCTCGTCGCGCAGCTCATTCAGAAGCGGATTCAAACGCCAGGAACCATCGGGAGGGCTGATATAATCAAGGGTGTCACCACCATCTTCTTCGCTGATTAAGACCTGACCAGCAATAATTCCCCCAACATAGTGGCCACGGACAATAATGGGAGCGGCAAAATCAACCAGGCCACAATGACAACGATAGATGCTCGGCTCACCTGTTGCCATAGCTCTGCGTGCGCCTTCGTCGTCACAACGAAAACACTGACTTCTTTTAACACTTGAAGCACGGGCAGCGTGGCAGAACGCAGAAAAACCACTCGGCTTGGTTATCGGAACGCCCGCCTTATCAACAATAACCATGGCAATACCAACTGCCGCGCTGAAATTATCCTGTACTTTTTGTAAAAATTCCGGGCTAATCAGATTTTCAAGCCGTAATTCACGCACCATCCTTGATCCTTTCGCACACGTCGTTGTGACGGAACTTTATTTAATCACTTTTTAAGGCAGGCAAAGCTCCTGTAAGGCACTGCTTTTATAGGTTTGTTCCCATGGAAAATTTTGCTCAAGCCGACCGAAGTGACCGTAACTTGCAGTCGTTTCGTAAATTGGACGACGTAAACCGAGACAGGAGATAATTCCAGAAACAGATAATGAAAAAACCTGTTTGACTGCTGCATGCAGCTTATTTGTGTCAACAGTCTCAGTCCCGAAGGTCTCTATTGTCACCATTTCGGGGTCAGTTTGGCCAATAGCAAAGGCTAAGGCCACCTGACATTTGGTGGCGAGTCCAGCTGCAACAATATTTTTAGCAATAAAGCGTGCCATATAGGCACCAGAACGGTCGACCTTGGTCGGATCTTTACCCGAAAAAGCACCGCCACCATGGAGCGCCCGACCACCATAGGTATCGACCATAATCTTGCGTCCGGTAAGCCCGGTATCCGCAACGGGGCCACCAATCACAAAACGACCGGTCGGATTTATATGGAAGCGCGTATCAGGTTGCAGCCAGGGATGTAAGACAGGATATATTATTTCAGAAACAATGCCTTGTACCAGCATTTTTTGGTTAATCTCCGTATCATGCTGGGTAGAAACAACCACACTGTCGAGGCCTTCGGCTATTCCGGCAGCATTATAACGCAGCGTCACCTGAGCTTTACCATCTGGCCGCAACCACGGAAGAATCCCTTCATGGCGCATTTTAGCTAAAGTTCTTGTCAATTCATGAGCCAGGTAAAGAGGCAATGGCATCAGAACAGAGGTCTCATCACAAGCGTAGCCGTAGAAAATACCTTGGTCCCCTGCACCAAGCTCGCAGCCACGATTCACCCCCTGGCTAATATCCGGCGATTGAGTCCGGACATTGGTAATAATAAAGCAGTCAGAGCTATCAAACCCTAGCGCTTTATCCTGGTACCCGATGTCAGCAATAACCCTGCGCACAATCGGTTCAATATGAATTTTTGCATTGGTGGTCAATTCTCCGGCGACAACTACTGTATCGCCACTGACCATTGCCTCAATCGCTACCCGAGCCGAAGGATCCTGTTCCAGGCAAGCATCGAGAATGGCATCTGAAATCTGATCACAAACTTTATCGGGGTGCCCCTCGGTCACAGATTCTGATGATTCGTAGTAATTCTGCATCATTGCCTCAGTCCTTCCTCAGCCGCCGATGACACACTTAAAGTGATGCGCCTCGATAACCTGCTTTAACGACTCAACCAGTTCAGGGGCTGGTGACGGTGTTTTTCCCATCGGATAGGTCCGCCCCAGTAACCCGTATTTATTTTCGCCATAGCTGTGGTAAGGCAACAGATGAATCGTATCAATCCCCATTAACGAGGCAAACTCAGCCACTCCTCGCATGGCAAATTCATCGTCGTTGATCCCTGTAATAACTGGAATCCGCACCACCGTCTTGCTCGCCAATTGGGAAATGCGCAGGAGATTTTCTAGAATCTGACGATTATCAACCCCGGTCCAGTTTTTATGAATCTGCGGATCAATCGCCTTTAGATCCGCCATGGCGAAATCAACATGGGGCATAACTTCCTGAATCACTTCTTTAGAGGCAAAACCAGTGGTTTCCATTGCTGTATTCCACCCCTGATTGTGACACGCTTTCAACAGTTCGCGAGCAAAATCTGACTGTAGCAACGGTTCCCCCCCCGAAAGAGTAATCCCGCCGCCCGACCTACGGTAGGTGGTGGCGTCTTTCTGTAATTCCTGCATCACCTGCCAAACCGTCATGGTCTCCCCTTTCATGACCAGGGCATCAGGAAGACAGACCTCCGCACAGGCACCGCATGAAATACATTTACTACGATCGACAAAATAAGGATGAGAAAAAGAAAGGGCTTGCGCAGGGCAGACAGCAATACATTTATGACACTGCACACAGCGTTTTGGTTCAAACATTAACTGAGGCTGTATTTGCTGGGATTCTGGATTACTACACCAGCGACAAGAAAGAGGACAACCTTTCAAAAAAACTATGGTACGAATGCCAGGACCATCGTGCACAGAAAAGCGCTGAATATCAAAAACAATCCCTTCCTGTTCAAATTTAATTTTACTCATGGCAAAAATCCTTAAATGGTATAGCTAAAAAGGCCCAGACAGCAGAATTGTTGTCTAGATATCAGCTGGATGCGCTATTCTCGATCGCCTGCATAGCCACACGTACGGCTGAAATCTCCCCAAAAACCGCCAGGGTCGTTAGCTGCTGTGGACAATTACCAGTCAACTCAGCGGTGAATACGGAGGAGGCTTTACCAGCCACATCGGCAAAATAAAACAGGTCTGCCACATTGGTCTGGACCAGGCCAACAGCCCGGTAATTGTACCTATCAACCTGCTCACGAGCATCAGAACGCAACCTGTTCCCCAGCATTGCCATAACCTCGGGTGTCGGTGCGTTGATAATTCTGATTGTCATGAAAACACTCCTTCCAGCAGCTACCGTGAATCTGCAGCATCAGGAATCCCTGGAAATATCATTAGTTGATGGTCAAAGTTTGGAAAGATGCAATTTTTTGCCAGATCAAGGAAATCAAGCATTCGCGCGGAGGCGTAGTACTTTACGCCGCACAAGCGAATGCGCAGATTGACGCCGAGATGGTGAAAAAGGGCGCTTTCCCGGTAAGGGCTAACGGATATTTAGCGCCTCTACCATGGCACACCGCCGACTACGGGCAAACGAACTGGCCGTCGTTAATCCTTCACCAGTCGGGCCGGCAATGGTAAAGGTTGTGCAACCTTCACCGCCGGCACCAATCCCAGCATAAGAGGGACCATTCTTAACAAATATAGTGGTCTGGATAAGCTTGGCCATTTTGGTTAATTTGCGCACATTGGTGGAATGCATCATCGCCGTATGGCGATTACCATTTTCCAGCTCAATCGCCAAGTCGATAGCCGCATCAACATCAGGAACCCGTACCAGCGGCAAGATCGGCATCATCAATTCTTCGCGCACAAAGAGATGATCCTTATCCAGTTCCATAAGAATAACCCGGGTGTTACTATCGGCCTGAATCCCAACTTGTTCCAACAGCCATAGGGCACTCTTACCAACACAAGAGGTCTGCGGACCACCCTTTTCGGTCAATACCAGCGCTTCTAACTTTTCGATAACCGCTGGATCTTTAACCTCATAAGCACCATTCTTTGTCATGTTAAAGATTAAATGGTCAGCAATCTGATCAACTGCGACAATCTCTTTTTCTGCGATACAGGGAAGATTATTATCAAAGCTACACCCATTGACGATGTCGATAGCTGCTTTTTCGATGTTGGCGGTTTCATCAACGACAACGGGCGGATTCCCTGCCCCGGCACCAATCGCTTTTTTGCCCGTCGACATGACCGCCTTGACGATACCAGGGCCACCGGTAGCAACCAGTAACCGGACCTTAGGATGGCTCATCATGCTGTTGGTATTGTCAATTGAAGGTTCATTGACCGTAACAACAAGATTGGCTGGGGCTCCTAAGCTGGCGAGTTTTTTATTGATCAGGCTGATAGCCAGTAACGACACTTTACGCGCCCGTGGATGCGGGCTGTAAACAACACTATTACCGGCAGCCAGCATGCCAATGGAATTACAGATAATGGTTTCTGTCGGATTGGTCGTAGGAGTAACCGAGCCAATAACACCAAAGGGAGAAAACTCGGTCAAAGTCAGACCACCATCACCACTTAAGGCAGCGGTCGTCAGATCTTCAGTCCCTGGAGACTTCTCAGCAGCGAGACGATTTTTAATCAGCTTATGTTCATAACAGCCCATGCCGGTTTCATCGACAGTCATGCGCGAAATCAGCTCTAATGTGGCCTGATCGGTAAAGACGTCTCTGATGCCCTGAACAAAAGATTCACGATCTTCCATAGAACAGTATAAATACTGCTTTTGTGCCAGATCAGCAGCCTCGACAGCAGCATCCATGGTTTCAAACACACCATCTTCAACCGTGAAGGTTTGCTCACCTAAAGCGGCATTCCCACCGTTACTGCGACCATTATCACGAATGATCTGCTCAACGATGGCAGCGATAGAATCATTTTCAACCCCGCGGGGTGAGACTACCGGCTGCGATTTTGTATGAGAATCAGCACTGCTGAAATCTGAAAGAACCTGCGTTACCATTTCGGCGATACGTTGATCATTTAACACTTTTTCCTCCTTCAAAGCCGTTTCCTGATTTTTCGAGATACTTTTGCAGTGCAAAAGTAGCGATATTCATATCCTCTTCAACGGTGCCGCCACTAATCCCGATTCCCCCGATCAAATGGCTGTCACGCCAGCAGGGATAGCCCCCACCGAACAAGACAATCTGTTCTTTGCTACCGGTCTGAATTCCATAAAGGGGTTGTCCCGGTTGCGCCTGACGACCAAGCTCATGGGTTGACATGCGAAACGCCACTGCGCTATATGCTTTAGCCCTGGCTAACTCAATGCTGCCTAACAAAGCGGTTTCCATCCGTTCCAGCAGCAACAGATGACCAGCGGGATCAACCGCTGCAAAAACAATGGGAACGGCCAATTCATCAGCTCTTTGCTGTGCCGCCTGTGCCAAAAAATTAGCATCTGCCAAGGTCAGGCCCATAAACCTGGTAACGACTTCATGCACAACCTGGTCAAGCTGGCGATACTCTGGCAGCCCTTGATTCATGCGACCTCCAGTGGTGAGACTTCTACGGTGTCAACAATACCAACGGCAGCTGCATCGATAACAGATTCTCCTTTATCCATAATCCGGCGCGCGGAACTACCACTGGCGACAATCACGGTCTCGCCATTACCAGCGCCGACACTGTCGACAACGATTTCAGTTGTTCCATCAGCGATCAGGCGTTCTGTCAGCCTGGCGACAACCAGTAGCTTACAGCCAGAAAGACTTTCATCTTTAGTGGTCGCAACGACGGTTCCTATGACTTTTCCAAGATACATATGCAGCATCCTATTCTTTTATCAGGCGGACATTCCGATTACGTAGTTCGTCCGCAGCCAACGGTGTAACCAGAACTCCGGCAGCGATGCGTAAGTCACAATTTTGATACGATATGGCATCGCTGCGGCTAAACAGTCGAGGTCCAGAAATTCTTGCAGCAGAGGCCCACTTAGCACCACAACTTAACAAAGGGGCTGAACTGGTCAGGATATCAGCACCACTGCCATCAACGGGGGTAGCACAAAAAGAAGATGCCGTTACCGCGGCCCCCTTCTTATCCATGGTTACAGCTAGTTTTGCTACGGCTACCAGTTCGGTTCCATAACTTTGCAGGTCTGCTAAATGCTGCCGTAGCCGTGCTTGATAAGCCTTCGATGGGTTAAACCCAGGCTCCTGTTTGCGCAACATATCCGGGCAGCATGAATCGGTTGCAACCACAACCCGTAGGCCCTGCTCAAAAGCGTTCGCCAATAATTGACTGGCACTGCAGTCACGGATTGCCTGAGCAGCTTTTGCGGCCACGGTTATCGACAGTGTCGGCACCAGCAGTGCGGTATAACGTGACGCTAAGTTTTCGCTGGGCGCGATGGTGGTAATCTCAAATTCGTGTTCAATCTGGTGAGCCATGTTCTTACTGATATCAGCAGCCAGAATGACATCCAGACGCCAGCCTTGCTCACGCAAATGCTGCAGGGACACAAGTGCTGGTTGCAGGCCAATCTCCGTCGCAGTAAACAGAACCAGTGCCCTCTTTTGCCGACTCTGTAAGCGCATAACGATCAAATCGGAAAAAAAATCGACGATCGCCTGCTGAATGATCTGCTCTAGATCAGCCCTCAGCATGAAGCCACCTGGCATTCAACGGCCTGCTGATACATGGCGATGCCCAGTGGTGTCACAAGTAGTGGCTCAGCAGGCTTAAAAACTTTAATACCCGTCGACTTGCTGAATACCCGTTCGAATCCGGTAAAGCTACAGGCACCACCAACGACATAAATAGCATCGATGTCATGACCGATCAGAAAACGATTGACAATAGAAGCCATCTTCTCGACAACCGGTAACAACACCGAAAAAATTTCGGGTGAATCCTTTTTCTGCAGCTTGATTTCCTCGGCTTCGGCAAAGGAAAGACCATAGGCACCAGCAAGAACCAGCGTCATGTGGGTTCCCCCGGTCGCTTCATCATCCACAGAGACAATCTTGCCTTCTTTGAGGATGGAAATACCGGTCGTCCCGCCACCGATATCAACCACGGCACCGGTTTCGATGCCAAGCACCCGTGCTGCAGCGGTGGGTTCATCACTGACATCGACAATCTCAAAGCCTGCCGCTTCGGCAACATTGACAATCGCTTTGATATTGCCGGGTAAAATCCCTGGTGGTATTGCCGTACCAGCGTGAACCAGAGGACAACCAAGGCGCTGCTCCAATTCGGCTTTGAGCCCTTGCAGAGCAGTAACAGCACCGACGTAGTCGACAACAATTCCATCCCGAACGACAGTCGAACGACACATGGCACCGGTCACTGGGACATCATTTTCATCAAGCACCGACACAACAATATTAGCGGTGCCTAAATCGACGCCGACCTTCAGGCTGCCTGGCTGCCAGCAGGCGTCTTCATTGATGCTTTTGTCATGAATAAGCTGGGCAAATTTTTCCAGCATGCTGTCAACTTCAGGATGAATCATAGCTGGCAATCCTCGACTAAAATCAAGAGACCTTGGTTACCTGAACCAGATCATCATTTTTAAGAAAGGCTGCGTTTGCCTCTTCGATATCAACATGCACCTCATCTGCAGATGCTGTTGTTACCCGCACCAGAACTTTGCGCATAATCACAGCACGCTGTCCGGGGGTCTTGATATCGACCTCTTCACCGTCTTGAAAACCGTACTTGGCCGCGGTTTCAGGGGTCATATGAATATGGCGCTGAGCAACGATCAGGCCCTGGTCTTTTTTAACTGAACCATGCGGGCCAATCATTTCCACGCCAGGGGTTCCTTCAAGATCACCTGACTGACGCAGTGGAGCGACAATCCCCAGGGTAAAACCATCGCTCACCGAAATTTCTATCTGCGACGCATGCCGCAAGGGACCCAGAACGCGTACCCGCTTCAGTTCACCTTTGGGACCTTTGAGGGTAATAGTCTCTTCAGCAGCGTACTGCCCGGGCTGCTTCATCGCTTTTTTTCGTTCCAGCTCGGAACCGGGTCCGAACAGGGTATCCATATCGGAACGTGACAGATGCACATGCCGGTTTGAAACACCAACCGGGATCAATGCTTCATCATCAAGTACGGATCTGTTAACGCTTTTAGCCGTCTGATTGAGTACCTGGTCAATGATCCGTTCTATCGTCTGTTGTTTATTGTCCATCGTTACACCGCACCTGCTTGAATTCGTCTTCAACTCGATAGCCCGGCTGCCACAAGGTCACCTTGCCGCAGCCGGACAATCCATTGCTTAGCCCAGTTTTGGCAGAATTTTTTCCACATCGGTATGAGGACGTGGAATGATGTGCTTAGAGACCACTTCACCAACTTTTTCAGCGGCAGCGGCACCCGCATCGACAGCAGCCTTGACCGCACCAACATCACCACGCACCATAACGGTAACCAGGCCAGACCCGATTTTTTCATAACCGATCAATGTCACGTTGGCGGATTTTGTCATGGCATCTGCGGCCTCAATTGATCCGACCAATCCTTTTGTTTCGACCATTCCCAAAGCTTCACTACTCATCTTTATGCTCCTGTGGTTAGTTTGACTATTAATCTTTCGTAGTTGCTGCTGCCCCTGTCCTGCGCCGTGTTTTTTGGCTGCGGCCAGGTGCGGCGCTGGATTCTTTCGCTTTCACATCTGTTTCGACCACGGTTGCTGGCTCCGATGCTGCCACGGGGGCTTCATCTGCTGGTGGTTGCGTTTTGACGCCGCGCGTATCAGCGTTGTAGAGCATGCCTTCAATACCGTCTGCGGGGCGGGCGATAACCCGTGTCGACACCACCTTGTTGATCACCCCGGCAGCACTTGTTGCTGCGGCGATAGCGGCATTGACGGAACCAACCTCCCCGACCACCTTAACCATGGTCATGCCGTCTCCCTTGGCGTGTTCATAACCTACCAGGGTGACATTTGCCGCTTTAACAGCAGCATCGGCAGCTTCAACGGCAGCGGTCAGTCCGATGGTTTCAATCAGTCCCAGACTTAGCTGTGCCATCACGAAAACTCCCTTCTATACGTTTTAGATATAAGGTGTGGTTGCAGATTTAACTTCTTCCGGACCAAATGCCCCTAACAACTGCTTACCAACGTCACGAGCGGCAATAATAGCCTGACGAACAGCACCTGAATCTCCGGAGAAGGCAAAGATCACCTCATTGCTGAAACTGGTTCCTTTAGCAGGTGAAGAGTAGGCAACGGCATCGACAGTGGCCGATTTGGCTGCGGTATCAGCCAGCAGCACGCCAATAGCAGCAGGAGCACCAACGGTGATTCCGAAAGCCTGACCAAGAGGAGCGCCAAAGGCTTTATTGAGAGCTTCACTGGCACGGGCTGAATATTGGAACTCGAGGTGACCAGCGGCAGTTCCGTAGACATCACCAAAAGTACGTTCAACTTCACTTAAGGTCACTTCCACAGCGCGGCGCGCATCGGAAACATCCTGAGCGCCAAAAATAATTAACGAACCGTGACCTGCACCACCTTCGGTGTCGCGTGGTAATTCAATCAGCAGCACCTCACAATTAGTGGCCTTAACCGCTTCATCGGCAGCAAAAATGTGTGGCCCTGCTCCGGTACGGGCACCGACAATACCGATAGAGCGATACTTTTTATCGATATTCATTTTTTCATGGAGCAGTGGATCGACGTTGGCGATCACCAGGCCAATGGTGTTACCAATGGCAGTACCGACAAACTCGGTCAGACCGCAACCAGCAACGGACTGGCAGATATCCGCAGCAGGAGCACAGGTTTCTTTTACTTCCGGGGTCTGCATCTTCTTCATCACTTCCCCCATGATTTTGTCTAATAGATCATCATTCACGGCTGCTTCCTCCTCTTCTCGACTTTAGGGATTTATTCGCTTGCCGAAGCGACCGAAGCGCCTGGCAGAATTTTTTCGACATCTGTATGAGGGCGTGGGATCACGTGAATCGAAACCACTTCCCCGACCTTTGTAGCAGCGACAGCACCGGCATCGGTTGCGGCCTTTACCGCGCCGACATCACCCCGCACCATTACCGTTACTAACCCGGAGCCGATCCGCTCATAACCGATAAGCTCAACATTGGCGGACTTGACCATAGCGTCGGCAGCTTCCACTGCGCCGACCAATCCTTTTGTTTCGACCATGCCTAACGCTTCTTTTTGCATCGTTTCCTCCTGATATGGCGAACCCCGGAAACCTGTAAATAATTACTAGGAACCGGCCCAATAAATCTTTTAAACCTGCTTACTATCCGGCAACTTCGTTAATTAACCGGGTGACTTCTCCTGTCGAGGGTTGACGCGGATTCGTCGTGGTGCAGGTATCATCCATAACCGCCTGTGTCAGTTCCTGTTCAAGCGCTGGTTGTTGACTCAGATCAACTCCCAACTGTTGTAATGTGGCAGGGATTCCAAAACGCTCATTTAACTGCCGCAAGATCTCGATCAAGTTGGCAACCGAGATCAGATCGGTTTTACCGCTGTAACCAAAACGCCGGGCCAGAGTGGCGTAACGAGCCCGGGCAGGAAAATCCGTTGCGGGTTGATCGAATCCGGCGTTAAAGGCGATAACATAGGGCAACAACATGGCATTGATACGCCCATGAGCAATGTGAAACCGACCACCGATAGCGTGAGCAAGACTATGATTTAACCCCAACCCGGCGGCATTAAACGCCATTCCGGCCAGACAGGACGCATTGTGCATCGACTTTCGCGCACCCATATGGCTGCCTCCGTCAAATGCTTGCGGTAAATTCTCGCAAGCCAGTTCCAGTGCTTTTTCGGCTAAGGCATCACTGAAATCGTTCGCCCCCAGGGAAACATAAGCCTCCAGGGCATGGGTGATAACGTCCATCCCTGTATCCGCAGTAATGTGCGCAGGAACGGTTGTAACCAGCTCAGGATCGAGCAAAACCACATCCGGAACCATCGCATCGCCCTGCAATGCATGCTTTAAACCCTGTTCAGGATCGGAGATCACGGCATAAGAGGTGACCTCTGAACCTGTCCCGCTTGTGGTTGGGATAGCGACCAGGCCAAGACCTTCATCATTCAAGATCTTACGTAATGACACTAAAACCACCTTGGCAGCATCGATGACTGAACCACCACCAAGAGCAATCAGAATTTCAGGTTTAGCTGCAGCCAGAACACGGGTTCCCTTAACAACCAGATCCTGAGGTGGATCGGGAACAATGGCGCTGAATACCGTAACCTGGCAATGAGCCAGCTGGTCGGTTACCCGACTCAACATCCCAGACTGAGCCATAAAATCATCGGTGATAACAGCAACCTTCTGAGCTGTTACATTGCGCAACTGTTCCAGCGCAGCAACCCCCGAGAAAATTTCTGATTTTAGATATATGCGTCCTACCTGTGTCATTTGCTCATGCTTTCCACGTAAATCTTAACCACATGCCAGCGCCCGGCTGACCACACTCACTGCCGTCAACCGGGTAACTGCTCACCACACGAGGTCTTAGAAAACCTGTTCAGTCCGACTGATGATATCGTCTTGAACCTCTTTAGCCAGAACCACCCACTGAGCGCTATAACCGGCAACCCTGACCACCAGGTCATTGTATTTTTCGGGTTCTTTTTGGGCGGCAATCAAGGTATCGCGGTCGACAACGTTAAACTGGACGTGCATACCTTTATGGTCAAAGTAACTGCGCACCAGGGAGGCAAAGTTATTCAAGCCCTTGTCTCCGGCCAATGCAGAAGGAAGAATTTTCTGGTTGTACAGGGTACCGTTGGAAGCGATAAAGTGATCCAGTTTGGCAACTGAGTTAGCTGCCGCAGTCGGACCGTTGGTGTCTTTCCCCTGGCGTGGAGAAACGCCATCAGCCAAAGGTTCTTTTGCCAGTCGGCCATTAGGCAAAGCAGCAACGTCTTTACCGAACAGAACATTGGCAGAAACGGGGTAAATGCCGGCCTGGAATTGACCGCCACGAGGATTGGTGTATTTTTCAACCTCCCAGCAATAGATCTGAGCACACTTACGGGCAATCAGATCAACTTCGTCAATATCGTTACCGAAGCAAGGGCTGGCATCTAACAGGCGACGAATCTCTTCATATCCGGAGACAGAAGACGCAGCCGCAGGGCTATTGCCACCGAGGGTCTTGTAGACTTCCTGCTTGATGGCTGCAACATCCATGGAACCATTGCTGCTTAAGACTTTGCGCACCGCAGCGTAAACCTGATCTTCGGTCAGTTCACTACCTGCCGGGGTGCAGCAGCTTTCACCGACAGCATGGCCAAAGTTGTTATCGAGAGCGTCTTTAAGCTGCGGCATGGTGATCTTTTTGTCATCGAAAACATTCTTCTGAATGGCGTAGACGGAATCACCGGTATCAGCGACACCAAAGGCCTGAGGACCGGTAAAGTTGTAGATGGCGCCACCCTCCTGGAGGGATTTACCGCGGCCGATACAATCATCGACCAGAGCGGAGATGAAAGGTAGTGGGCAGCGCTCGGCATGAGCGATATCAACGCAGTTATCAGCCTCGACCAGCTTGTGAACAAAGTAGGCCATCTGCTTTTGGAAAGCGGCGTAGATTTCATCCATCGACTTGAAGGAAGCGAAGTCACCAGTGACCGGTCCGAGTTGGGTATTACCAACCTTACCGTTGTTCATGGTAATTTCGAAAACCTTGGCAACATTGAAGAATGCAGCATCATGCCAGCCTTCAGTCTTATGGATACTCTGGGGCTCAACACAACCAACAATACCGTAGTTACGGGCATCGCTTAAGGTTACACCGCGATTTTGCAGGGCTGGAATAATGACCTCGTCATTGTACATGGCTGGAACACCAAGACCGAGACGAGCAACTTCACAAGCACGATGCAAGAATTCTTCTGGAGTTCCCTGCCAAACGCGAATGGAAAAAGATGGCGCAGGCAATCTGACGTGAGCAACGGCCTCCATACACATATAGCTGACATCATTGGTCGCATCGAGACCTTCCTCGGTCTGACCACCGACAATCAGGTTCTGGAACACGGCGAAACCAGCAAAAGCCTGGGCAGAAACTTCGTCACGTGTTTTATTAACGTCGTTCAATTTGATCCAGATGCAGTCAACCAGCTCCTGAGCAAATTCGGGTGAGATGCTTGGATCAGCAGCCAGATAAGGATACATGTACTGATCAAAACGACCAGGAGAGATAGAGTGACCGCTCGACTCAATCTGGATCATGCACTGAACAAACCACATAGCCTGACATGCTTCATAAAAGTTCGTCGCACCATGCTCTACCTGACGGCAGTTTTTAGCGATCAGTTGCAATTCAGCCTTACGGGTTGGGTTGCTTTCGGCCTGGGCCATCGCATCTGCTTTATCTGCATAGCGATGGGTGAAATTGATTGCAGCGTTATAAGTAATGATGAGGGCATTGTAGAATTGCTGTTTCTTGATGTAGTCTGGGTCGGTCCGATCCATGGCTTCCATAGTCTTCACAACCTCGGCCAGAATCCCCCGGAAACCGATCTTCAGAACTTTACCGTAATCAGCACACACATGGCCAACACCACCGTAGAAGTAGTTACCAACCGTGAAAACACCATTGGCGATGCAGTCCTTGGTTTCTGGTGACATGTAGGAATCAGCAAGCTCGCTGGTCGTTTTCCCTGGCCAGTATTTAAAGGCCTCATGCAGTTCTGCTGCAGTCTCTTTGGGAATAATAAAAGGATCGGCCATACGATGTTCCATGGTCTCAAATTCTTTTTCAACCCAGTCGTAAGAGAACTCTGGACAGATTTCTGTCGAGCGTGGATTTTTGGTAATCGCACCAACTATTAATTCGTCATCACGAATGGTAACGGGGAGGTTGTTGAAGATCTTTTCAGCGGCTTTGGCGCGGCGCAGTATTGGCGCCACCCCTTCATTTTCTTTGTAGGCTTCTGTGACCAACACAGCCCGTTCTGATTCAACATAGGGCTTGGCGTTCAGAATCTGGTTTTTCAAACGAATTACCCGTTCAGACGGGCGAGAAAATCCCTTCTCGATCATGACATCCTCCACTAATGGTTTATGGGACTACTTTATTTCAGAATCGGACTCTTGCACCCTCACAACGGTTCAAAATCAACCCTTATAAACAACGCCAACCATATACTGAGAGTTCAAGCACCTTCATTAACAGAGTTCTAGCGGCAAAAAAGTGACATTCTTATCCTTTAGACAAGATCTTTTCCGAGCAACCAGAGGGACAACATCACTATTAGGTTTCACCCAGTTACACAGAAATTCTCATTACCTTTATGCCTAAAAACATGTTCTAGATATTATTCATTCGGCCCTTATTCTATCAATCGTAGACATTTGTTCTTTTGTGGTAATTTTTTGACATTGGTAAAAATTTGCTGTCTGTTTAGGGATTGTTGACAAAAAATTATTGCAACTTAAAAAGTTCGGGAAATTAAGTACCTAGAAATGTCTTACTTAGAGTTCAGGGAAAACTGACACAATGAATAATTGTAATTTACTTGCTATGAAGATGGTTTTGACCAGCTCAACAAAGATGTTTTTGGTGATAGGAAAGGAAGTTTCTAAATAACGGAGAAAAAGACTATATAAATGGAAGAAAGAACTTGAATCTATACAGAATAATAAGCACCAGCAAAAAGCTTAACGGTTAAACTTTTGTTTTATGGAAAAAAGCCCCCGCATAAAAATGCGAGGGCGGAATCTCAATCATTCGACCAGGCTTAAACTCAAATGTTTCATGCTATCCCCAGAGACCTCTGGATAAGTCGTGGATAACTTCTTGATTTTGTACCTAAGTATATTAAGCGTAATAAGATTATCCATTTTGCATAACGTTTAATCACCTTCTCTATGACCAGAGTTGACAACTTAAACTTATTTTTACTCGAACAAATTCCCCCGTTCATTAAACACAAGATCTTCAGGTTCTCCGACTATTTCAATCAGCGGATGTGCTTCTGCTTCTGTCAAAAAACCTTCTGAGATCTGAATTTCGGAGATATGCAGAGTATCCTGAATCCTGATTATCTTGATGTTGTCTTTGTCAGCACCGATGGCTGTTTTGATAGCTGCCTGGATGGCGAGCTTCTGATTATCGAGCACCATTGGTATTTTTGCTGAATCGGTCCCACCGGTGGTTAAAAGGTTGGGATAGGTGGTATTGAAATCCATTTTTTCGAACAGCCGTCGGGTGGTCATATCTGCGGAACCAATGCCAACAGCGGCTCCGTGGCTTTGTTCGGTTAAATCAAGAATAGCGATTTTGCGCGCGCGACCTTCCCTGCTGATACCGTAGCCATGGGTATATGACTTGGTTATATTGGTATCCATTCCGGTTCCGCTGATATTCTTGCCCATATAGTCGACAACCAGGACATCGGCATATTCGAGCAACAGGCAGGGGAGCAAACTGCGTGCTTCGAGCAGATAATCCGGTTCCTTTTCACGAATCTCATCTTTCGTCAGGGCCAGCAACCTGTAGGTTTTGTCAAAGGCGTTTTCAATGGTCGCGACGCCAAACAGAATTTTGGCATTGTTCAAATAAGCATTACCACTCAGCTCAATCGATTCACCCATTTTCAGACGTCCACGGTTATGAGTAGTTTCCGCTCCTTTTTGTTTACCAATTCCGATAGTCATCATTTTGAACAGACCACTCTCGTAGCGGCCACGGAAACCGGTATGAGGTTTGATGCGATTAATAACCACGATACCATCAGCGGCATGAGCATATTTATCGATATAGACAGGGGTTCCATCGTCCAGGGTGTGGAGGACATCAACCTCCATAGTTGCACGGATTGGGCACCCCATGGTCTCTTCGGTCATCCCGAGACTTTTTAGGATGGAAACCTGCCCCTCAGCCACAGCTCCGCCATGACTCCCCATGGCCGGAATAATGAAAGGTTCGCCTCCCTGCTCCTTGATAAACTTGATGGTCTCGCGGGTAATCAGAGCAATATTATCTATACCTCGGCTTCCGGCCGTAACGGCAATGGACATCCCCGGTTTTATCTGGTTCTTGATTTCTGGTCGATTCAACGATTCTTGCAACACAGTCGCAGGATCTTCGATGTAAGACTCATCAAACTTCTGCTTGACTCTAATCATTTTCGGTATTTTTTCAGTGCAGATTAAAGCATTAACTTTCGAACTGTGCTCGGTCATTTTTCACTCCATTTTAAATAAAACGACTCACCTGAAAGATATCTACCAATCAGGCATTACAACCCGACACGACGATAACTTTCATAAAACTGTCTACGGTTAAAATATTCCCCCACCAAGATCATAATCACCGGAAAGACGTACAGAGCTGAGGAGCTAAGGAGTTGAATCATGGGAAGGATTCCAACGCCAAGAAGCTGTAAAAGAGGCAACATCATCTGAGAATCGGCATAAGATTTCGGTGGAGCAAATCTAAAAGCCATAAATTTAAGCAATAGCCCAATGACACAGAAGCCAATGACAATGCGTCCAGAAACAACATTTTCACCAACTAGAGACAAAGCAAGTCCCGGCAGACTACCCAGCAAGAAAGTCGACCCGATAAAGGTCAGTGGTGTTCCTTTATGGTTCCACGACGGAACGGTCTTTATCAGGTAAATACAGGTCATGGTATAAAGAGCAAAGCCCCCGGCTAATCCACCACACAGCACCAGGAGAACCTGAGCGACACCAGCAAAAAGAGCAGCAACAGCGGTTATCACAGCCAAAACCCCGGTAAAGATATTCACACTGACGATTTCTTTACTCAGCCACGACTGCCTCAGGTTGCGAGCCGAATACACGCTCTTTTGCGGCTTACCAAGATGAGCCATAGCGCAAATCAGGCTGATAATAAGAATCAGTAACAAAATGCTGATATGAATCTCAAAATAGTGCGGATCTAAAGGTGCGCTAATCAGCACAAGAACAATGAAAAGCTGCCATAGACTGCCAACTGTGGTTTGAACCAGTAAGGTAAAAGCGACAAGGCTCCAATGACTATGCATCCTTGACCTCCTCCGGGTTAGCTATTTTTCCTGCCGTGCTCCCTACCGGTTTGCCGGTTCTGGAGGGCTTAATAACCAGGTCTGGAAAGGTGCAATCCTCCTCTGGCAGAGGAGCCACGGAAGCATGACCAGCGACCTCATCCGGCCCTTCTGCAATATCGACCACCCCCAGGGCACGAGTCGGACACGCGGCAACACAGGCAGGCAAACCACCTTGGTCCAGTTCATCGTGACACATATCACACTTGGTCATCTGCCCCATCTTGGAATCAAATTGGGGAGCACTGTACGGACAGCTCCACTCACAATAGCGACACCCCATACACAAGGCGGAATCGACGACAACAATACCGTCCTCATTCTTGTGCATAGCACCGGTCGGGCACCCGGCGACACAGATCGGTTCATGGCAATGGTTACAACTGACCGAGACATAATAGGCAAAAACATCCTGCCGAAAAGTCCCGTCAGGCAGTGGTAGCCACTCCCCGCCAGTATATTCAACCACGCGTCGCCAGCGGATTCCAGCGGCCAGATCGTTCTTGTCCTTGCAGGCCACCATACAGGTTTTGCAACCGGTACAGCTCTGCACATCAAGGAGAAAGGCCTTTTTCTTCAGCTGCTCACTCATCACAGCACCTTCTCCACCTGCACCAGGTTGGTGTGTTGAGGATTCCCCTTCGCCAATGGTGAAGGACGTTGCCGGGTCAGGGTATTGATACAACCGCCCAGGTCAACCCCCTGCTCATCGGGTGCATACCAGGCGCCCTGGGGTAACGACAACACCCCCGGCATGATGCGCGGCGTAACTTTGGCCACGACCTCGACCACCCCCTGCTGGTTAAACACCCGCACCCGGTCGCCATGGCAAATACTCCGTTTTTCGGCATCCAGGGGATTTATCCATAAACTATGGGGCGCGACCTCGCGCAACCAAGGGTTATTGGCATAGCTAGAGTGGGCACGCGGTTTATAATGATGACCGATAAGCTGCAACGGGTAGTCGGCACACTCAGGATCCCCGGGCATGCCCCAGGTCTGGTGATATTCCGGAACCGCACTGATCACATCCCCTTCGGGGAGCGCCCAGTTGCAACCAAGCTCCCACAGTCGCCTGGAAAAAATTTCGATTTTACCGCTGGGGGTTGCCAAAGGATTCTGGTCTGGATCCTTCCTGAAGGAGCGGAAGCCAACCAAGGATTCACTGCTACGTGGCCATTTAAAAATTCCCTGTTTGATAGCTTCAGCATAATCGGCCGGTAATTCGGGGCGAACCTTACGGCATTGGTGATACATGAATTCGACCCACTGATCATGGGTGCGTCCTGCGGTGAATTCATCTTCGATACCAAGACGCTGAGCAACCCCGGCACAAATGTCGTAAATAGTTCGAGCTTCCCCTAAAGGTTCTATTGCCTGCTGGCGTAAGATCAGGGCCCCCATTTCGACGGCGGTCCCTTGGTAGGCAAGATCACTCTCTTCAAAGGTCGTCGTTCCGGGAAGAATAATGTCAGCGTAACGGGCACTGGCTGTCATCACCGTATCGATAACAACAATCGTCTCGCACAGGCTGGTATTTTTGAGAATCTTTTCGGTCGCCGTTATCTCAGAGTGTTGATTAATCAGAATATTTCCAGCGACATTCCAAACAAATTTGATGGGAACCTCGAGTTGATCCTTTCCCCTTAACCCAGCAGTAGAAGATGAAAAATTGTGATGATCAGCGATCGCTTTCGTCCACATAAAACACGGAATAGATGCCTTCACCGGATTGTTGCCAAGGGGTAATTTAGGTAACCCTGCATTAAAGGGCCCTTCCCGATCACCGGTATTGCCGCCAGGAATACCAACATTTCCAGTCAGAATCGCCAACATGCAAATGGCTCGGGCGGTCTGTTCGCCATTGGCCTGACGCTGTGCTCCCCACCCCTGTGAAATGTAGGCGGGTTCTGCCAGACCTATTTCCCGAGCGAGTGAGGTGATGCGGCCGGCTGGGATTCCGGTGATGGATGCGGCCCAGTCAGGAGTCTTGGCTATACCATCAGGCCCCTGCCCCAGGACATAATCCTTGTAGCAATATGCTTCAGGGATATCAGTCGGCATGGTCTTGGTGTCATAACCAACGCAGTAGCGGTCAAGAAATGGCTGATCAACCAGGTCTTCAGTAATCAATACATAGGCAAGGGCACTGACCAGCGCGGCATCGGTTCCAGGGCGGATGGGAATCCACTCATCAGCTACCGTGCTTGCGGTATCAGTAAAACGTGGATCGATGACAATGACTTTGACCCGCTGCTTCTGCAAAGATGCGATCAGGTCGCGCACCGGACCTCCGCCACTCATACGTGTTTCCGCAGGGTTATTACCAAAGAACACAACCAGCCTGCTGTTGACTATATCAGTCAGGTAGTTGCCATTTTTCTGCTTGCCATAGGTATATTCCATGGCTTGAGAGATCTGGGCCGTACTATAGGTATTGTGGTAGTTCAGTCGACCGCCTAACAGATTCATCAGGCGATCGACTTGTTCCCGCCCGGACACAACCACACCAGTACTACCGGTGCCATAATTGCGATAGACCGCTTCATTCCCGTAGGTATCAATGACCTGCCGCAACCTTTCAGCAATGGTATCAAAAGCCTCGTCCCAGGAGATCCTCTCAAATCTCCCCTCCCCCCGCTCCCCTACCCTTTTCAGAGGAGAGAGTAATCGCTCGGGGGAGTAAACCCATTTACGCAAACCGCGACCTTTAAGACAGGCACGGATTTGGTGGGTACCAAAAGGTTCACTTTCACCGGTATTATCAGGTGAGACGCGGACCACCACACCATTTTTGACATGCAGGCGCAACGCACACCGATTGCCACAGTTGACGTTACATGATGACCAGACGATTTTTTCATTTTCCAGAGAATTACTCATGGTCATTCCTGCATGGGGTTAAATCAGCTATGGGAAACTGATATCTAACTGAGCAGCAAGTCTCTGCATATCGCCCAATACTGGTTCATGAATTGGTATGCCCTGAGCAGATCGTTCTTGCTCCAGACGGGTTTCTCGATCGCCTGGGTAAGACACAGCAGCAAAGCCAGAAGCTGGTTTCAAATTTTTGATCGCGGTGAACTGTTCATCCATGCGCTGTTTGAATTCAGAAACCGGCATAAAGCTGGCAACTTTCATAACCAGAATAAAATGGCCGGTACCACATTCTTGTTCCTGGTTGGAATAGACACTGCGTACATCCTTACCAAAGCGGCCACCAGATAAAACCCCTGCCAGCAGGTCAGCTAACAAAGTGATGGCAGATCCTTTAGGACCACCAAAAGGAAGCATGACCCCTTCCAGGGCTTTGGCTGGATCAGTGGTTGGGTTACCGGCACTATCAATGGCCCAACCTGGTGGAATCTGCAGACCTTCAGCAAGAGCTTTACGGATTTTCTTGCGTGATCCTTCGCTGGTCGCCATATCGAGCAGATAATCGGCCTGTTCTCCTGCCGGTACGGCAATCGCAAGCGGATTGGTCCCCAGATAAGGTTCAGCCGCACCAAATGGAGCGGTAACAGCCGCAGAGTTAGCGGCAACAATTGCAATACAATCTTGGGGCAATGCCAGGCGGGCATAAGCACCAGCAGCACCAAAGTGATTACTGCGCTTGACGGTTACAGCGCCAATGCCGATCTCCGAAGCCATGCGCAAGGCTTCGTTTGCGGCCCTGGTGGCGGCAACAGCGCCCAGGCAGTTATCAGCATCTAGAGTTCCCGACCAGGGAGACAACTGCTCAAATTTCAGATCAGGTTGGGGATTAAAACGCTTTTCCTGCAGACATTCAATATAGCCGGGCAAACATGGTAACCCATGGGTATCAAACCCGCGGAGATGGGCAAAAGCCATAGCTTCGGCAACATCCTGCGCCTGCGTTGATGAGACTTTGACGGCTGTCAGAGCATTGACCACAAAGTCTTTAATTTCTTTGGCGTTAAGAACTTTGACTTCAGACATATCTGACGATCCTTAAGCTGTTGCCACCCGGGACCCCGGAAGGCAACAAGGGAGTTTCCAGTTTTAGATCTTTAGTTTTCAGAATGGAAACGAGCAATTTTTCGTTGTGGCTAGGAAATCAAGGGCGAGCGCGGAGGCGTAGTACTTTACGCCGCACAAGCGAGCCCGCAGATTGACAACGCCACAGCGGAAAAGGGCCGTTTCCCACTGAAAACTAGATGACTGGCCCAATGGTGAAAATGTCCATAGCCTTAACATAACCGGAAATTTCAGCCTTGGTTGCTTCACCAGAGGCAACCTCATGAATTTTATCAAAAACCATATCTCCGGCATCATTCATACTGATGGTTCCGTCCATAACCTCATGAACGGATAAATCCATATGGTCGCGCAGGTGGTTCCAGGTGTTTTCGTTACCAGTTAGCTTGATAACCGGAACAAACGGGAAACCTTGTGGAGCGCCACGACCAGTGGTAAAAACAATCACATTGGCACCAGCTGCGGCCATACCGGTCAGCAGTTCAGGCTCACGTCCCGGGGAGTCAACAACGGTTACACCTTTTCCTGGTGGAATGTGGCCATACTCACAGACATCCTGCACAACGGCTCTACCAACTTTAGCAATAGCACCAAGGGATTTTTCTTCGATAGTCGTCAAACCACCTTTAATATTGCCGGGAGTTGGCTGTCCTCCACGCATATCAAAACCGATGGCTTTAGCACGATCTTCAATGCGCTTGACAAAGGAGAGAATCTTGTCTCCGGTGGCTTTATCTTTTGCCTGTGCAGCAAGGAGATGCTCCGCGCCAATAAATTCGGTGACTTCACCTAAATAAGCAGCTCCACCCTCTTCAACAATACGTTCAACAGCTTTGCCGAGTGCAGGATTTGGAGCCAAACCGGAAGAAGTATCGGAGCTACCACACTTAAGACCTAAACGGATATCGGTCGTATCACATTCAACACGCTGAATTTTGGAGGCTTCACGGGCTAATTCCTGGGCGACAAGAACACCCTGAGCAGTCGTTTTAGCCGCACCACCAATTTCCTGAATAGTCAAAACTTCAACGCGCTTGCCAGTAGCACGAATATCTTCAGCAACGGCTTCAACATCCGTCCCTTCACAACCAAGGGCGAGTAAAATGATTGATGCCAGGTTCGGGCTTTTACCAAGAGATTTCAAAGTTTGGGTAACGATATCTAAATCCGGAGTCGTCTGACAGCAACCCTGCTGATGGGTAAAAGCAACCGCTCCCTGAACTTGATCAGCAATAGCATTAGCAACTTCGTTGGAACAGACAACCGTTGCGAACACACCAACATAATTACGAGTACCAACTTTGCCGTCAGCACGTTTATATCCATAGAATTTCATAATCTATACTCCTGCTATTTTTAAAGTTTGAAACTTGTAAAATTCAAATAACCCCAATTTTCAGATTGGAAGTGCGAAGTTTTCTGCAAGTTCAAGGAAAGCAAGTACCTGCGCGGAGGCGTAGTACTTTACGCCGCACAAGCAGATGCGCAGCTTGACGCAGAGATTGCGGAAAAGAGCGCGCTTCCGGCTGAAAATTAGAGGTCGCCCCGACCGCGAAGACTCACGACGTTCTGGGTATGAACATGCTCACCGGCCTGAATTTCAGTCGTTGATTCACCAATGATGGTGCCATACTTTTTAATTTCAACTTTATTAGGAATAGCGACACGAGCAACCTTATGGCCATACTGGATGTCGGTCAGTGCTGTGAGTGTTTCAATTTTATCGCCAATACCCATACGTACCTCTTCGCCTTTGGCAACATCCTGCAACATGGTGGCGACATTATCTTCCGGATCAAGAATAATAGCTGTTCTTGCATTTTCTACTGACATGAACTTTTCCTTTCTGTTAGTAAGGCGTATTAAACCTTAAGGCCAAAGGCCATTTATCGAAAACATTCAGGGTTAAGCAATGCCTGTAGTTCAACACTACAGATCATCAATTCAAGCAATTCAAAGTCTGGCAAAGAGATCTTTAACAGGGGTTATAGTTCCTGATTTTTGACCACAGGCCAGACACCAATCGGTTATGTATTTTCTGGATTCTTCAGACAATTGTGGAGTCAGCGCCTTAAAGCGAGCAACCAACTCTTGCCACTGCCAGGGCTGCTCAGGATCACCCCTACGGAAGCTACGATCCTTGACCAGGATCTCTCCACTTTTTAGAGTTACTTCAACCCGAGCAGGTCTTTCTTGTGGAAAACGGGCGGTCAGGGCTGGATCCTCAATAATATGGATCCTCTCCATCAATGGTTTCAGCTCACCGATGCCCAACACGTCGGCAGTAAAATTGGCAAAGTCCAGCTTGCCTTGGTCAAGGAGAAAGGCGAGACATAACTTGCTGGAAAACTTTGCTTCCTCGAAAGTCTGAGGATCAGGATTATTAGCAATGTTCAATTGTGCTTGAGGAGCGAATACCTCAACCTTTTCGACCTCTTCTGAATCAGGGATCTGAGCGAGAAGATCATTCATAGCATCGAGACTGGTATGCATTTGGCCACAAACCGGCCAACCTTTTAAGGTCGTGGTCTCAATCTGGTAACAATTATCTTGCGGAATCGCCAGGATAGAAGGATCCCCGGACAAGCCCCAAGCCTTAAGCATCCCGCGTGGCCCTTCTAATACCCTGGTGGCAGCTGGTAAACCGCTTAAAGCCAGACGAACAGCTGTTAATCCATTGCGGGTTGCCGCTGCCGGGTGAAAAGCTTTAGCTTCCTCGGCCTTGTCATCGAGGATTTGCCACAACCCAGCTGCTTGGGTTCCGACATGACCAAAAGCCATAAGGGTTTGCTCGGGGGGCAGCTTTAACAGCCGCGCTGCTGCCGCTGTGGCACCAAACCCTCCAGCAGTTGCAGTGGTATGACAGACCGCGTAATGGTCTTTACCTAACAACGTACCAACCTTCAGACAGACCTCATAACCCGCAATAATCGCAGCCTGGACATCACAAAGCTCTGGGTTAAGATGTTCAGCCAAAGCAATTACAGCAGGGAAAACACTAACCGCCGGATGCATGACGGCCAATTTGTGACCATCATCTACTTCTGCCAGATGTGAAATAGCAGCGTTAGCCGCAGCTGCCTGCTCAAGTTGATATTCCCCCTGCCATCCAGCAACGGAGCACCCCGAACCACAATCACCAACCGATCCCAACGATGTCGCCAATGCCTGTCTATAAGGCTCAGCAAGACGATGCCTGCAACCGGCACCAACAGCACCCCACCAATCGATGGCACTGTCTGCAACCCGGGCAAGAACCCGGGCTGGCAGAGTTGCGGTGTCCAAGGTTGCCGTCCATTCGGCTAACGGTTGCAACCAGGGTGTTACAGGTAGATCGGACACTTGAGCGGCCTTCATGATCAGGCCTGCGTCAGCTTGCTAATATGTTCATAAACGAGATCAACCACCGGGCCGGATTGACCCAGATAGTTTTCAGGTTTGAGAGCCTCGTCTAATTCTTGTTTTGTACATATTTCAGCCACAGTTGGATTTTCCATCAATACATCGACCAATGGCCTATCCTGGGCAAGAGCCTCAAGAGAAACCTCATGAACGACATGATGTGCTTCGTCCAGTGGCATCCCTTTAGACAAAACAAACATAGCTTTTTCAGAACACAAAACCCCTTTAAGACGGTTCACATTCTGCATCATGCGATCTTCATTTACCTGCAGGTTACTGATCACTTTATGCATATGGGCGAGCATGGCTGAAGCGATACCAAAAGCTTCAGGCATAACGACCCATTCAGCACGCCAGGTACAGCCATCACGTTCATTGAGAGGAGACATTAATTCAGCCATAACATCAGCATTCCCACGGACGATACGGGCCAAGGAAAATACCCATTCACTGACAATTGGATTAATCTTATGAGGCATGGTGCTCGACCCCATTATTCCCTTGGTATACCCTTCTGCCAATTCGCCGATCTCTGTCATACTAGAGACATAGACTTCCTGGGCGATCCGAGAGCAGGTCCCACCCATCAGCGCCAACCCATTGGTTAGTTCGGCAAGACGGTCCCGCTGTACATGCCACCAGGTATTGGGTGTTCCTAAGCCCATGTACTTGCAGCTGAGCTCTTGAACCTGCAAACCTTTGTCGCCCCAGGCAGCATAAGTACCAATAGCGCCTGACATGTTACCTACCAGGCAACGCTCTTTTAGATCACGCCAGCGCTCCAGGCTGCGTCCCAATTCATCAACCCAGCCGGCAACCTTCAGTCCAAAAGTAAAAGGAAGCCCATGATTACCATGAGAGCGTGCCACCATTACCGTATCACGGTGTTTTTTCATTAATTCGGCGGTCACTTTCAACAGTTCGACTAACTGCTTTTCTATTACGGCATGAGCACGAGCGGCTAATAGCATGGTGCCACTATCAATAATATCTTGTGTTGTTGCGCCACTATGAAGGTAGGTGCGATACTCTTCTGGTAAGTTTTTTCGATATTCAGTCAGCAATCCCATTAACGTGTGCGCAGTTTTCTTACCATGCTCAATAACCATGCTGACATCGATCAAATCGGCGTCAGCTTTGGCAGCAATTGCTTCAGCTGCTTCTGCAGGAATCATTTCTAAATCTGCCATTGCTTTAGCAAGAGCAACTTCAGCGTCTATCCACGACTGCAGTTGGGAGCGCTCGTTGTATACTTCACGCATATCTGGGGTACAGGTGAGGCCTCTAAACAAAGCCGTATCCATCAAATGAACGTTATCAGTGTAAGCGTATGCCATGTCTTTACCTTCTTTCGGTTAAAATTCAATCATCCCAGAACCTGAAAAGTTGTTCTTGTATAGCTAGTTAGAAAATTTTCAATCTTTTTCCTGGACGAGATACACGAATCTTGTTCAGAACAGCTACGACCTTTCTCAGGTGCCGGTTTCTGTTATTGAGCCAAACGTTTCGAACCGTTTAGCCACGCAATTGGTGTGAAGTTAAATAAACAGTGGTGTTACGTTCGTGATCTTTTGTACATAATCAGGTAGGTGCTGGCCGGCCTCCTTTGCGTTTCTTCCTTTCCAGCATACTTGGCAGGACAAAGGAAGCTGCTGCCATAACCAGCAACACACAGGATATCGGTCTGGTGATAAAGAGGAAGAAATTATCGCCACCTAGTTCTAAAGCCAGTTTCAACTGTTCTTCAGCCATATGACCGAGAATCAGACCGAGAATAACCGGCAGAACTGGGTATTTTGCTGTTTTTAAGAAATAACCGAGCAGTCCAAAACCAAGAAAACTGTAGACGTCGAACATACGATTATTCAGGGTATAAGAGCCAATGGAACAAAGAACCAGCAAAACAGGAATGACATAGTGCTGGGAAATGGACAATACTTTAAGAATCGCGCCGATAAAAAAGTGATAGAAAATGGTACAGAACAAAAAGGCAACAAAGAATGAAATAAAGACAACCCAGACCACGTCCCCATTATCCCGAAATAAAAGAGGTCCCGGCTGAAGGTCGTGGAGCATAAATGCTCCCAGCATCATCAGTGTTGATGCGTCACCAGGTATTCCCAGGGTCAACATGGGAATCAACGCCCCTCCCATAGAAGCGTTATTGGCAGCTTCTGGAGCAATGACTGCTTCCGGTAGCTCACCTGTGCCGAATTTTTCTGGTGTTTTAGATGAACTTCGTGCCTGCCCATACGCCACAATATTAGACAAACCAGGTCCAACCCCAGGCAGAATTCCAATAACAATACCAATCAAGGTGGAACGGAGCAGGTCAACTTTACGGCTGAGCACAACAGCAAAACTGCTCATAAATTTGCTCATCTCAAAGTTAACTTTTGCAGTTTTCTTATCTCCCCCAATTTCATCAACATCAGACAGCAGCTGAGGGATAGCATAAATACCAATAAGAGCAGGCAAAACATTAAAACCGGACTCAAATCCGTCAATCCCAAAGGTGTAACGTAATATACCAGTTGCCGGATCGGTTCCGATCATCGACAACATAATTCCCAAGCCTGCGGCAAGAAAGGCCTTGATCGGACTGCCAGCTGCTAAAGCTGAAATACAGGAGAAAGTAAAGATAACCAGACTGAAATATTCCCACGGGCCAAATTTCATTGCGAATGCTGCCAGGATGGGGGCAATCAAAACCAGGGCGAGACCACTTAAAAAACCGCCTGACATGGAGGCATAAACTCCCAGACCTAAAGCTTCAACAGGTTTCCCTTTCCTCGCCATGGGAAAACCATCAAGGCAGGTCGATGCCGAAGCGGGTGTCCCCGGAATATTTAAAACAATTGCAGCAACCAATCCCCCCGAGATAGCACCACAGTAAACACCCATCAGTAAGGTCAAAGCCTGGGTTGTATCCATGGTAAAGGTAACCGGAACCATCAGGGCAATCGCCATAGTGCTGGTTAATCCGGGAATTGATCCGATAACCAACCCGCCAATAACCCCCAAAGCGATTCCCAGCAAAATATGCAGCTGAAAAACATCGGCCAATGATGGCAAAAATGATTCGTACATAACTAGAAACTCCTGACGCTCATCATTTCAATAAATTACGGTAAAAAAGCCTGAAGGAAATGCTCGACTAACAGCACCACACCTCCAACAACACAAAATGTAATCGCTACCGCTTTGGGAAGATCTTTTTTCGGTTTATCACTTAAGCCCAGGATGGTAATCATTAGAAATAATATGGTTGAGATGACAAAGCCAATAATGTTCATCAGCACCAGATAAACAATGATGGCGAATAACAAGGCCATCCGTCGACGCCCGGCAAACTTACCCCAAACTTCTTTGGCAGAGGGCAAATCCTGTTTTGTTAAAAAGCTACTTACAAACAATGTTACAATCAAAATCAGACAGAAGCCGATGACCAGGTACGGAAACATCTTGGAAGAGTACGCTTCGTATGGCAGGTCTTCAAATTTGGAGGTCTGGTACCCCAGAGCACCTAGTACTATCAGGAAGAACACCGAAAATATTCTGTCGGTCAAACGCATGATTCTCTATTCTCCTTCATCGGACCGCCAGTCTCTGACGGCCCGACCAAAAATCAGAACTAACCTTCAGTGCAAACACAATACAAATTGAGCGAGAAATGGTTATTTTTTCATGCCATATTTTTCAGCCAGGTGCTTATACATGTTAAAGGCTTCATTCTCGTATTTATCAAACTCATCACCTTCGTATGAAACCAGATTTACTGAATTTACGGCCATTTTCTTGGCACACTCAGGATCTGCAGCAGCTTCCATCCAAGCTTTAACAATTACTGCCTCTACATCAGAAGGAATGCCTTTTGGAGCCCAGGTACCATATTCAGTTCTGAGGACCGAATCGTAACCCTGCTCTTTCATAGTCGGGAGGTTAGGCAGACCCGGGTCACGCTCTGGAGCTAACACACCGATACCAACCAGATCACCAGACTCCACATATGGCTTAGCAGCATTCACTGCCACACAACTCATCTTCAGATTACCCTGCATCATGGCAATGATTCGCTTTTTATCACCTGACATACCAACGATCTTAAGTTTGTTAGCATCCAGCTCAGTCTTATCTAACCAGCTCAGCAGACCGAAGTGGGATAAACCGTTTACAGCAGCACCGATTGGAACGGATGAAGGCTCAGCCTTTAATTTGGCAATTAATTCCTTAAGGTTTGACACACCAAGACTTTTAGGAACAAAGATTCCAGCATTGTTTACTGCAGTCATAGCAACAGGAGTAAAGTCTTTATAAGTATACTCTGAACGCCCTGTTACATGAGCAATGTGCAAGCCCTGATGCTGCCACAGCAGGGTGTAACCATCAGGCCGGGAACGCTTAACTTCCATTTCTCCCGTTTTACCGCGGGCACCGTTAATATTTTTGACGATAACCTTTTCAGGCAAGCTTGTTCTTTCCAGGCATTGGGCAAAAATACGGGCAGAAACATCACTACCACCGCCTGGTTTGTAAGGAACTACGAGTTGAATAGGTTTACTGGGGAAATCTGCACTCATGGCAGAAACTGGCAGGAAAAAACTTAAAACGACCAACAATACGACTGACATCTTTCTCATTCGGTAACCTCCCTTGGCTATCGTTCCGCTGAGCAGAACATCGTTAGCAATATTGGAACGCTGCCGTTTTATCATGTTAATAAAACAGCGTCAAGAAATAATTCCCCCTTCCGTTCTGTCTACCAAAATGCTATTAACAATAACAGAACACTTGACATGATTCCAGTTTCATTTAAATGTATTCTTATTTCAAATATGGAGAAAAATATGGAAAAAGAGGGCAACAATACGCTTAGTTCTGTTGGAAGAGCGCTTACTATCCTTGAATGTTTTAACCGAGATGCTATTCGACTTTCTTTAGCAGAAATCGCAAAGGAAACTGGGTTTTACAAAAGCACCATCTTGCGATTACTTAAAGATTTGCAAACGTTTGACTATATCCAACGCGATCTGGAGGGTAAATACTTATTGGGATCAGCGCCTCTACGTTTAGGTGATATTTATCGCCTTGCTTTTGCCAGCGGTTTGATTATTCAGACATGCCTGCAAAAAATAGCGGAAAGAACGGGTGAAAGTACTGCTTTCTACATTAAAGAAGGAGATTTCCGAATTTGCCTGTATCGACGCCATTCCCAACACATGTTGCGCACTCATATAGAGCTCGGAGACAAAGTTGCTCTTTCCAGCGGAGGTTCTGCCTGCAGGGTTATAAGGGCTTACACATTTCTCGACTCTCAAGAAAAAGATCTGCTTGAGGCACGTGAACTAGGCTATTGTTTTTCCGACGGGGAAAGAACACCAGGAGTCGCATCAATTTCTCTTCCCATCTTCTTAACCGATGGCAGATTTGCCGGAGCAATGGTTGTCTCTGGAGCCAGCAGTCGTTTTGACAAAGAGGCCAGAGAAGAAGCTTTACGTATTGCTCAGGATGAAATTCTAAAACAAGGCTTACGCTTTGCTTTAAGTCAACCTATCTACTGAAAGATACGGATATCTAAGCAACAAGATAAACGTGCTGGACAACAGCAAAAATAGTTATATGATGCCCTTTATATTTACTTGATTTGGAAAGGATCTATATAGCGATGTTCTCTTGTCACAGCGATGAAGGCTTTTACCAGGCAACAGATAAAATTCTGATGAAGACCCTTGTTCATGGAAAAAGCACTCTCATGGCTGAGTTTCGCCTTGAACAAGGGGCAAAACTCCCGCGCCACAGCCATCCGCATGAGCAAACAGGTTATCTGATCAGTGGTCAGATGGTATTAACAATTGGTTCAGAGACCATAACTATTAATCCTGGTGATAGCTGGTGCATTGCAGGAGGCATAGAACATGAAGCGACCGTTCATAAAGACTCTATAGCGATTGAAGTATTTTCTCCGGTTCGAGAGGACTACCTGCCCTGAAGTCTACAACACCACCGACAATGTCGCGCATTATGTTACTCGGGCTTTTATCGGCTTTATTCTTCAGTAGCACTTTTATTTTTAACCGGGCGATCAGTTTGAGTGGCGGGCATTGGTTCTGGACTGCATCCCTACGCTACTTCTGGATGGCATTTATGCTTTTGGCATGGCCATTATTGTCCGGAAAAAGACACCAACTAATCCAGACAAAGCAACTTTTTCTAAGCTACCTGTGGTTCTGGTGCCTAGCCGGCAGTATCGGTTTTGGCCTGTTCTATTCGATGATAAGCTTCAGTGCGTCATTCGCTCCAGGTTGGGTCGTGGCAACAACCTGGCAAATGACGATTCTGGCATCCCCCTTGGTTCTGTATGTTTTTGGTAAAAAAGTTCCATGGCGAGCGTGTTTGTTTACCCTGATTATATTTGCCGGAATTGCAGCCGTGAACCTTGGCCAAAGTGACCAGGTATCGCTACAGGAGCTTATCCTTGGTGGATTCCCGGTTTTAGTCGCCGCATTTGCTTATCCTTTTGGCAATCAAATGTTATGGGAAGCACAACGCAAAGGGATAGGATTCATTCCAGCGATTAACCATGAGTTACTGAATGACCCGTTTTCACGGATCTTACTATTAACCCTGGGAACCATCCCGTTCTGGCTTATTCTCTATATGTTCATTCAGCCGCCTGCCCCATCATTGGGACAGGCTACCAGCACTTTTTTAGTTGCATTATTTTCGGGTGTTATCGCAACAAGCCTGTTTCTACACGCCAGGCATCTCGCTGCAAATTCTTACCAGATTGCAGCGGTCGATTCCTTGCAATCCGGAGAAGTGTTGTTTTCATTAATTGGAGAGATTCTTTTTTTAGGCGGTGTTTTTCCCAACTTGACTGGCATGGGAGGAATTATCCTGACCCTCACGGGACTCACCTTTTACATGAAAGCTCAAACCATAAAGGATTGACACTATCAGCTGCGGGTAAAAACTGAATTTAAATCTACGACGTTCCTCATCTATTTTTAATAGGCTGAACGCCGCAAAGAGATCAACAAATCACGATGTAAATCAAGTAATAGTGGCCTTATCGCGTTCATGTCCCGCTCTGACCATACTGGAGACATCATTCCATCAGGGTATAGACTATCCTGACTTGCCGCAGACGACAGCAGCGTAACATTCCAGAAGGTGGTATCGATCCGTTCATTAGAGGTATGAACTTTCATCATAAAAGAAACCTTCCAGTCCGACTTGGTTAAACAACTGATCATAGAACAAGGATAATCAATCTGCCCATTTCCAACCACGATAGCGGCGCGATAATCTTCATCAATGATAGGCTTGCTTGAAACGGTAAAGTTTTCCTCCATCCACACTTTAGTCGCCCCAAACAATTGTTCTTGCGTTTGTCCCGGCACCTCGCCAGAAGTAGTTATCGTTTTTTCAGAATTTGAAATACGCGTAAAGCTACCCGCGCAACCGGTAAGAGAAAAAACCATAACCAATAAAACAGTGGTAATGCGTAACATAATCAACAGAACTCCAGATAGATAAAATAATTTAAAAAAAGCATGATCGTGACGGGAATATGTTAATTATACCCTCGGAATGACTAACTGTCCTTACTTAAAATGTATACATACCATAAAATCACAAACGTTATGAGTTGACCATAGGCTCTTCTCAATCATTATCAACAGAATGCCCAAGCATGTTAATACAACCAGTTCTGGGCCTGAAAGCTCTACTCTCGGAAGCCCTGGCCACCAGTAGACTGCAGTCATAACCACACTTTTAATGACCCGTAAAAACTAACATTAATAAACAATAACCTCTTGAATTAACAGCTTTCTCTTTGTAATATCCCGATGGCTGTATATAAATGATAAGAGAATATGTGTGAAGGAGCACGGCATGAAAATTTTAGGTCAAATAATATTTAGCATATGCCTGATAGCGCTACTGGCGACGAGTACCTTGGCAGACACGCGCTACGTCTCGGATGTGCTGGTCATTACAGTTAGAACGGGACAGGGAACAAATTATCAGATTATTGAAACCCTGCGTACCGGCACAAAGGTCGAGGTTCTTGAAGAGGGTAGTAAATATCTGAAAATACGGACTCCTAGAGGGAATGAAGGCTATGCGTTAAAACAATATATTTCTTCCTCAACACCGAAAGCAGTCCAGATTGAACAACTGAATGCCAAAATTGCAGCCCTTCAGTCTGAACTTACCAAGCAAGAAGAAGTTGCTCAAACAAAAATGGCAGAAGCCAATTCCAGTGAAGAAGAGAATAGCTCTTTAGCAACCCAACTAGAGGCCGCGCGTAATAGTCTTCACAAAGTTCAAGACGACTATGAATTACTGCTGAAAAACTCGCAAAATGTCATTTCTTTAAGTGAAGACAATGAAAGGCTTCTTGAGCAGAATAAACAACTGAACAATGAACTTGTTGTATTGCGTGAAGAAAACAGTGACTTTCATCGCTCCAACATGATCCAATGGTTTTTAGCTGGTGGAGGTGTATTCTTCTTCGGCTGGCTGATTGGAAAAATATCCCGAAAAAAACAGCGTGGCTTTTCTCGTTTTTAATAAAATCAGCCCTCCGCTACAGGTTAAAAGCTCTGATACCATACCGGATATCAGAGCTTTTTTGTTTTAGCCACTGTTTTTTGGAGAAAACCCAGGTATAATTAAAAAGTTATTAACATTAGGCTAAAACTATGCAACAATATTTGTCATTCTTAACAATAATTGAAAATTGACACTCGTCCTGACAGATTCTTGAAAGTTCGAGCTGATAATCATGACTAAGGCTTGACAATATGACTGCCCCTCGCCCCACTATATTATTTGTTGATAAAGACAATGACACCTGTCAAACCATAAAATCATTAGTGTGTGATGAAGAATGGACTCCGATCTTCTCATCTACGCTGACAGATGCCCTGGAATTATTAAAGACACATACCATTGATGTTGTTATTAGCGATATTGACCTGGACGCGGGTAGCGGCATTGATTTGATGACAACAATAAAACAACAGCACCCGGCAACTATTCGTATATTTTTGACTGCTTTTCATTCACAAGACACTGTGACCCAGGCATTAGCACAAGGAATCGCTCAGCAGCTGATAGCCAAACCCTGGATCGATCAGGAATTTAAAGAAATTATTCGCAGTGCTATTCGCCAGGCAGAACAACAAAAAAAACGCAGTCCGGAATTTCAACAACTGATCAATTCTATCCCGCTCCTCCCGTCTTTACCTGAGAGCTATAACAATGTCCGCTCATGTATCACCAGCGATGATGTTGATATTGAGAAAATGGCTGAATATATTGGTCAAGATATCGCATTAACCAGTGTCTTGCTGCGCTGGGCTAACTCTGCCCTGTTCGGACAGCGCTTTCAGGTTGATACAATAAAAAAAGCGATCATCGTCCTGGGAACAGATATTGTTGAAAATTTGATTCTTTCAGAAGCAGTTAACAGCGCTATTACAACCAATAAAATCGACATTAAGGGCTTTGATCTTGCCCAACTGAAAAAGCACTCAATGGCAACAGCCTGCTTAAGTCGGCTCCTGATTAAATCTATTTACCCGGCAGACTCCATGCGCCATGATCGGGCCTTTGTCGCGGGCTTGCTCCACGATATCGGTAAACTTGTTGCCGCCAGTTTCTTTACCGATAAATTTGAACATGCGATCAGTTTTGCAAAGCAACAAAAAATATCCCTGTCTGAAGCTGAGCGTCATCTTTATGCAACAGACCACGCTGAGCTTGGCGGCTTTCTGGCTGAATGGTGGGCATTACCACCATTTATAGTTAATGCTATTTATTGGCACCACGCGCCCCAAAACACCCCTATCGAACAGGATATTATTGCCGCAGCATCGACAGCAAATTTACTCAGCTATGAATTGAATTATGGCTCCAATGGTGATTCACATGACCGGGAGGTTCCGACGGAAATGGTCGATAAATTCTTTCTTACTGATGAGGCAATTGAAATTTTACGCATGGAAACGGAAAATATTATTCGTGTTCTGGTAAAATAAAAAACTTCGCCCTGCTGAATCACTATTTTCAGCAGGGTTTCCTTTTTAGTAATCCCACCTTTTGCTCGACTGTCCTTGCTTTTCTATCACAACCATCAGAAACAAAGAGCCTCAGCCAACCGAAGCGAAGTTGACTCTAATCACTTTCTTGCACCAACAGAAATGCTATGGTATCAATAGCTAACAAGTTCGGTATGAATTTAACAGTAATGCTAAGGCAGAGATATTATGAACATTGACCAGATGAAAGTTATCCTAAAAGAGATCCTCTTGCACACGGACCTTACTCCCTGTGTAGTTGGCCATCGAGGCGTTGGGAAAACGGCTGGAATCATTCAAGTCTGCCGCGAGATAAACTACAGTTATGTTCCCTTGCGGCTTGGTCAGATGGAAGTTGGAGATCTGGTCGGTATCCCCTATCGCGATGAGCAAACGATGCATTGGTCACGTCCAGGCTGGTGGCCTGAGGACGACGCCAGCCCCACAGTTGTTCACTGTGATGAATTAAACCGTGCTCAACAAGAAGATACGCTACAGGCTATTTTCCAATTTGTTGAGCCTCCCGCTGAAGACCAGCAACGTGCCCTGCATACCCACAAATTAGCACCTCAACATCGCGTTGTTGTCGCAATTAATCCTCCCGATGGAACGTATCAGGTTGCACCGCTAGATCGTGCCCTGCTCGACCGCATGATCGTTCTACAAGTTGAAACCGATGCGCAATGCTGGTCGCGTTACGCACTACAGGAAGATTATGACTCCATGGTGCGCCAGTTTATTAATGCTAATGAGCAGTTTCTGGCCATAAATGGATCAGGTTTTGACCTGCAGGTTGAACCATCGGAACGATCATGGGAAATGATCAGTACCTTGCGGCGTTGCTGTAAATTTCCAGCAGACCTGGAAATGGAAGTCTACAGCGGCGTAATTGGTCGTGAAGCAGCTGTTAGCTTCCTGCAATGGTCCAGTGAACAACGTGACCGCCCCCTTCAGGCAGACGAAATTTTAACCAATTGGTCAAACGTTGCTGCCCAGGCTTCTAAACAACGGGATGATATTCAGGCGGCCACGATAAATGACCTGATTACAACATTACAGCAAAGCTCAGAACTTGAACCGATCAGCCAGGACAACCTGGTCGCCTATATCGATATACTCCCACGAGATATGCGCTTCGGGTTGGTAAAAGCGCTTTTGCGTATTCCGACTGTCGCCAATATCCTCTGTCAGGATAAATATGATGACGTCATACTCGACACCATTACCCACATCAGCCAGGATGTCGCCTGAACCGTTCTACCTACTGCAGAATACGGTTGTCCACCTGCTCAAAAACAGACCATTTTATGGTCAGTTTCTGCTCCAGTTTCAGCGTCAGGTTATGGTGTCTGACAAAGCGGTCGCTACGACCATTAAAGATGGCATCCCTACTCTGCTTATCAACCCGAGCCGCTATGCTATTTTTTCTGAACCCGAGCGCGCCGCCCTGCTTGAACATGTGGTTAAACATATTTTACAGCTCCACCCAAGCCGCCGTAAGGAAAGGCAACAATGGGCCTGGGATCTAGCGTGCGACCTGGCCATTAATCCAGGCATAGAAAACCTCCCACCGGAAGCGCCCCAACCACGACGATTTAAATTACCTGAGGGACTTGCCGCAGAAGAATATTACCAACGACTGATCCTGTTACCGATTTTTGGTTCCTTACAGAAAGCCGGGCGTGGAGAGCACGAAACACAAACCAATAGCGGTCAGAAGGCAGCAGGCACTGAATCACAACAGACTCATGATACCAGCCCGATAGATGATCATCAGCACTGGCAAGAGGCCGATCGAACGCCACAAGCCCTTGCGGACCAGGTTATCCGGCAACTCGTTCGCTCAGCCTGGAAAAAATGCCAGACCGATTTAGATGAAGAGCTGAACTCTCTGCTTGCTCCGTTTCTTCTTCCACCCCAAATCCCCTGGCAACAAATACTCAGACAATTCATCGGGACTGCTGGTCGCATTGGAAAAAAAACCACTTGGTCACGCCCCCATCGTCGTTTTGGCCATCGGACTCCAGGCATCCGCAAACAACAATTTCTGAACCTGCTCGTTGCTGTTGATGTCAGTGATTCTACCGATACACAACCACTACGCGAGACGTTTGCCAAGGAACTGATGAATATTGCCCAGGCCAGACAAAGTAAAATAACGGTACTTTATTCTGGTAGCCGCATCCAAAAGATCATGTCATTTTCAGGCTCACCTTCTGTCCTTGAAGTATTCCGCGGTGGCGGCTTCACCGATTTTCGCCCTGCGTTTGAGTTTGCCCTGCAACAACAGCCCCAACCTGCGGCCATTATTTATTTGACTGACGGTTTTGGAAGTGCTCCTGAATATTGCAACATACCAACTCTTTGGGTTCTTTCAGCAAAAGGTAAGAAGCCTGCCAGCTGGGGGCTTGAATTACGTCTTGAAGATAGAGAGGAAATAGTATGACAGCAGAACAACAGCAACCCATGTCAGTTGAAAGCATTACAGATTATCTTGAAGAACGTCAGGCAAAAGTTCGCAGTCGCTCAGGACGTAATGAACATTATGGTTCGCCGCGGGATTTTTCCTTTGAAGTGCGCGCCGTATTTCCCAACAAACTGAGTTTGCAAATCACAGCTCGTCAATACAACTACCGCGATCCATGGGAAGCTTCTGGACGGGTGAATGATCTGGTCGACCTGACCCTTTTATTTGAAGGTCAATATAGTGCACTCCCCCAAGGCTACCGATACTTTCAGGGGAAAGACACCGAAGAAGAGATCGACTTTCAACAATTTACAGAAATCGTTGAAGAAGTCGCTTCAGCAAATGCAAAACTATTCATCCTGCAAAAACTGACCGGTGACCTGTAACCAATAGTAAAAATTGCGCTAAGAAAAAGATTAGATTTGACTAAGGACAATTCTATCTGCATAATGTTATTTACTTTACATTAAATGATCGTAAAGGTGCTTTATCCGGATCAGGAAAAGAGTATCTTCAAGTCTACTTTTTGACTTTTAATATGAACAAGTCACGCCATTTTAAGGCGGGCAAAGGTAAAACTCATGGAACCACGTAAAAGCCCGGTTATCCTGACCATCGATGACGAAGAGGATATCCGCGACAGTTTTCGACTCTTTCTGGAGGATTTTGACTTTCAGGTGTTAGAGGCAGAAAATGGACGCGACGGGTTGGAAATATTCCATCGAGAGCAACCGGATCTGGTTCTGTGTGACCTCCGCATGCCTGAAGTCGATGGACTGGAAGTCCTTGAACACATAAAACAAACATCTCCTGATACCCCTGTTGTTGTCGTTTCTGGCACCGGGATTATCGGTGATGCTATTGATGCTATTCATAAAGGCGCCTGGAACTATCTGCTCAAACCAATCCAAGATATGTCCGTGCTACTTCATGCAATCAATCAAGCAATTGAAAGGTCGCGCCTGATTGTTGAAAACCGCATTTATCAGGAAAACCTTGAAGAAGAAGTCACCAAAAGAACGGAAGCTCTGCAAAAAGCGGTGAAAGATCTCAATCAATCGCATCTCAATTTAAAACACAGTGAAGAGAAATATCGCTCCATCTTTGAAAATCTGCAGGATGTCTACCTTGAAATTGACGGTGACGGGAAAATTATAGAAATCAGTCCATCTATTTCTAAAATATCATCCTACAATCGCCATGACATACTAAATAAAAACATCACCAATCTATTTCCAGACAGCTTGCAAAGAGAATATCTGTTTAGACGTTTGCGTGATGAAGATCGACTTATCGATTTCGAAATCGAATTGAGTGACAAAAACGGCAATAATATTCCATGCTCTCTAAACGCAACTTATCAGCAAGATCTCGTCGCCGGATCTAATAAAATTTGCGGTACCTTACGTGATGTGACTGAACGTAAAGAAGCTGAAGAGCAGATTGAATACCTGGCTTACTACGATGCTCTAACCGATCTTCCTAATCGACGCCTGCTGTTAAACCGGCTTGAGCAGATTATCAGCCGCGTGCGCCGTTATGGTCATTTCGGAGCAATGCTCTACTTGGATCTTGACCGTTTTAAGAATATTAATGATTCTCTTGGTCACCCGATCGGTGACGCGTTGCTGAAAGAAGTCGCCAGACGTTTAACCCTTGACCTACGGAACGAAGATACTGTCTCGCGCCTCGGTGGTGATGAGTTCGTCGTTCTGTTAAGCGATTTGGGCGACAACGAAAATGTTGCTATTGCAATGGCCCAAAATAAGGCCGAACAGATTAAGTCGAACCTGGCCAAAGTCTACAAGATAGCGGATCACGAATTGCATATTTCACCAAGCATTGGTGTTGCAATGTTCCCGTCATCAGAACTGCCGACAGAGCAAACGGAATCAGGTATCGATATTTTGCGCTTTGCCGATACAGCAATGTACCGGGCCAAAGAAGATGGCCGCGATACGATCCGATTTTTCCTGCCCAGTATGCAACAAGCTGCGGATAGCCGCTTAGCCCTTGAAAAGGAACTTCGTTACGCCCTTGAACGGAATCAACTCAGTCTGTTTTTCCAGCCTCAGGTCAACAGTAACGGGCATATTGTTGGAGCAGAAACTTTAATCCGCTGGCAACACCCAGAAAAAGGATTTATCTCTCCAGCTGTCTTTATTCCTGTCGCCGAAGTTACCGGGCTCATTCTTCCAATTGGAGAATGGGTCCTAAAAACTGCCTGCCAACAACTAAAAATATGGAAAGACAAGGGTTACAATATCCATCATTTAGCGGTCAATGTCAGCCCTCGTCAATTTCGCCAACCGAATTTTATCACCCAGGTGAAATATATTCTCGATAAAACCCAAGCCGATCCGGCCTTACTCGGGCTTGAGCTGACGGAGGGAATGGTCATTGATAATATCGTTGATACGATAGACAAAATGCAGGGGCTTAAAGAACTCGGCATTGAATTATCCATCGATGATTTTGGAACCGGTTATTCATCTTTGGCTTATTTAAAAAAAATGCCGCTTGATATTCTTAAGATTGATCAGTCATTTGTCCGTGACATCGAAAAGGATGTTAATGATGCAGCTATCGTCGATACCATTATCTCCATGGCGAAACACCTTGATCTAAAAGTCATTGCAGAAGGTGTTGAAACCAAATATGAGCTGAATTTTCTCGAAGAAAAAGGCTGCACTATCTATCAGGGCTACTTATTCAGTAAACCTGTTCCAGAACAAGAATTCAGTAATCTTCTCGCGAACGGACGAACATTTCAACCACCTAAAGACTAATTCTGATCCCGCGCCTCTTTTTCACTCCCTTAGCACTGATTCAGGTTGAATTATGTGACCGATTCACGGCATTATGTCTCTTGTTTTACTTAATGCGATAGGCGCAACAGATTATCGTGCGTATTGTTATTTCCTATTGAGAATAGATAAGGAGACTAAAAATGAGTGCACAACCGACAGTCAAAGTGCAAACCAACAAAGGGACCATCGTTATCGAGCTGGATGCTGAGAAAGCTCCTATCAGCACCGAGAACTTTTTGTCTTATGCTCGCGATGGCTTTTATGAGCAAACTATATTTCACCGCGTCATCCCTAATTTTATGATTCAAGGTGGCGGGTTCACCACTGAAATGGCACAAAAAAAACCAAACGGTCAAATTAAAAATGAAGCTGACAATGGTCTGAAAAATGTGCGTGGATCTATCGCTATGGCGCGTACCCAGGTAGTAGATAGTGCAACATGCCAGTTCTTTATCAACCTGGTTGATAACAGCTTTCTCGACCATCAGGGAACGAGCCCTAACCAGTATGGTTATGCTGTCTTTGGTAAAGTGACCGAAGGAATGGATGTTGTTGATGAGATTGCGAAAGTGCCTACCGGCACCCAATCATTTCACCAGGATGTTCCTAAAGAAACAATCATTATCGAAAGCGTAACTGTTGACGCTTAATAAATAGGATGGGGCAAGGTCACTTTGTGAAAAATCATCAAAGCCTTGCCCTATTATTATCTAACCAATATCGCCTCCGCTCAAATGCTTGTTTTCCTTGATCTGGAAAAAAATTGCATTTTTCCAAATAAGAAACTGACCAGTTGCAATTTAAGTCTTCGGATGGCAACTAATAATCCTTCAAAACAACCATACCATCCAAATTAAACTGTTCCCTGATTATAGATAACTCAATTATTTTTCTTATTGAGGAGCCCCCTTTAGAGTTTAACAGCCCGCTTCACAAGGAAGAAAAGTTTGCTTGATACCTCGGTAGCAATTTAAGATGTGTAGAGACTTAAAGATTATATAGATAATTTTCGGGCTTTTATCGTCTTAGATGACATAGACCCTATACACATGCTATAAACGCGCACTTTTAAAAGTTTCTTCGGTTTAAGACATAAGGAATAATAATGGATTTTATTGCGCTTGCTGGTATCGCTATAGCGCTTGCCATGGATGCATTTGCGGTCGCCCTGGCTGCTGGGCTGACCTTACCAAAACTCACCAAAAGACATCTTTTCCGTTTTGGTTTTCACTTCGGACTATTTCAAGCACTCATGCCCATTCTTGGCTGGTTGGCAGGAATAAGTGTCCGCGAAAAGATTGAAGCCTACGATCATTGGATCGCCTTTACTCTGCTTTTTCTTGTTGGTGCTAAAATGCTAAAAGATGCATTCTCCGATGAAACCGATGAAGAAACGTATAAGGACCCGACCCGCGGGCTGTCCCTGGTTATGCTGAGTATCGCCACCAGCATTGATGCTCTTGCTATTGGCTTAAGCCTGGCGGTACTAGGAGTTACCATTTGGACTCCAGCCCTTGTTATCGGCTTAACCGCCAGTATTCTTACCCTGATCGGCATGCTGCTTGGCCGAAGATTGGGACAAGCCTGGGGGACCCGGGTCGAGGTATTTGGTGGCCTTTTACTGATTGCTATTGGTAGTAAAATATTAATCGAACATACGCTCCTTTCTTAGGGTTTGCGTTTTAATCTTAATAGCAATCTTTATCGATAAAGGAAAAACGTTCATGCAACCAAGCATTTCAACACGACGCTTACCAGCAGAGTGGGAACCCCAGGATGCTGTTTTAATCGCCTGGCCCCACCAGGAAACTGATTGGATAGGATTACTTACTGAAGTTCACACCACATATTATCAGTTGATAAAAGAATTGGTGCAGCTTACCCAGGTCATCATTGCCACCCCTGAACCAGAACCGGTTCGGGAAATGCTGGTTAATAAAAAAATTGACCTTTCCCAGGTTCAGCTATTTAACATTCCTACCAATGATACCTGGGCACGCGACTTTGGTCCCATAACCATTGAAGACGATGGCCAATGTCAACTGCTCGATTTTGGCTTTAATGGGTGGGGCTTAAAATTTGCGGCGGATAAGGATAATCAAATCAGCAAAAAGTTACACCAGGCCGGATGCTTTAAAAACACTCCTCTGCTTACGCAAGGTTTAATCCTTGAGGGTGGTAGTATTGAAAGTGATGGTTCAGGAACCCTGTTGACGACAACCGAGTGCCTGCTCAACCCTAACCGCAACCCGCACCTGTCACGCCAGGAAATTTCCAACGCACTAGAGAATAAATTTGGCTGTGATCACATTCTATGGCTCGATCATGGCTATTTAGCTGGTGATGATACAGATTCCCATATAGATACCTTAGCCCGCATCTGTCCTGATGACACCATTGTTTATGTGGCTTGTGACGATCCTGACGATGAACACTATTCAGAGCTGGAGCAGATGAAAAAGCAATTAACGTCATTTAAAACCAAACGCGGTCAACCATTTCGTCTTTTGGCCCTTCCTTGGCCCGCTCCATGCTATGACGATGGCGAAAGATTACCTGCGACCTATGCGAACTATCTTGTCACCAACGGTGCAGTATTAGTTCCAACCTATAATGATCCTGCAGATGAGCTGGCTCTTGAGGTTATTGGCCAAGCTTATCCGGACCGTAAAATTCTGGGAATTGACTGCAGGACACTGATAAAACAGCATGGGTCTTTGCATTGCATTACCATGCAAATACCTCAAGGAGTTCTGTCATGAAAGCATTAAAAGTTGCCTTGGTCCAGCAGAGCTGTAGCGCTGATCGTCATGAAAACATCACTAAAAGCAGTGCCGCAATCAAACGCGCTGCAGCCCAAGGAGCACAATTAATTGCCCTTCAGGAATTACACTGCAACCTTTATTTCTGCCAAACAGAAGATCCTGAACTTTGCGGCCTGGCCGAACCGATTCCAGGCCCAGCTACTGAACAATTTTCCGCACTAGCAAAAGAGCTTGGCATTGTTCTGGTTATTTCATTATTCGAGAAACGAGCTCCAGGGCTTTACCATAACACCGCAGTAGTCCTGGACACCGATGGCAGCATCGCAGGGATTTATCGTAAAATGCATATTCCAGACGATCCCGGGTACTATGAAAAATTCTACTTTACTCCTGGCGATCTAGGCTTTCAGCCAGTCAAAACCTCCCTCGGAAAACTGGGAGTTCTAGTCTGCTGGGATCAGTGGTATCCAGAAGCTGCAAGAATGATGGCCTTAGCGGGTGCCGAAATACTAATTTACCCCACTGCAATAGGATTTGATCCAGCCGATACAAGCGAGGAACAACAACGACAAAAAGAGGCCTGGGTTACAATTCAACGTAGCCATGCAATAGCCAATGGATTACCCGTGTTAACGATTAATAGAGTCGGTTTTGAACCAGACCAAAGCGGCCACACAGCCGGAGCAAAGTTCTGGGGCAACAGCTTTATTTCCGGTCCACAAGGAGAAATTCTCTGTCAAGCTAAAGAAGATGAAGAGACCGAACTTGTCTGGACATTAGACCTCGATCAGACCGAAACGACCCGCCGTATCTGGCCATTTTTGAGGGATCGACGGATTGATGAATATGGAGATTTGATAAAGAGATTCAGGGATTAAACCATCAAAAAACCGGATTGACATTTCATCAATCCGGTTTTTTCAACTTACTTTTTAAAATGATTTCAGACTTATTACAGTCCAGCACGTGCGCGCAGTGAATCGGTCCGATCGGTCACTTCCCAGGTAAACCCTGGTAATTCACGTCCAAAATGACCGTAAGCTGCTGTCTGCCGATAGATCGGCTTAAGCAAGTCAAGCTGTTCGATAATGGCGGCAGGACGCATATCAAATTCTTCCCGAACAATTTCAGCAATACGGTTGGAAGGAATCTGACCAGTGCCGAAAGTGTTGATCATAATCGAAACAGGCTCGGCAACACCAATAGCATAAGCAACCTGCACCTCACATTTGCTTGCCAAACCAGCGGCCACAATATTCTTGGCCACATAGCGAGCCATGTATGAAGCACTACGATCGACCTTTGATGGATCTTTACCACTGAAAGCACCACCACCATGAGATCCTTGACCGCCGTAGGTATCAACGATTATTTTACGGCCAGTCAAACCACAATCGCCCATGGGACCACCAACAACGAAACGACCGGTCGGATTAATGAGGAATCGGGTTTTGTCATCCATCAGTTCAGCTGGCAAGGTTGCCTTAACGACCTCTTCGATGATCGCTTCTTTCAGATCTTCATAGCTAACATCGGGAGAATGCTGAGAGGAAACAACAATGGTGTCAATCCGTGTTGGCTTATCATTAACATACTCAATCGACACCTGAGATTTGCTGTCCGGGCGCAAGAAACTCAACTGACCGCTTTTTCTGACATCAGCCATGCGTTTAGTCAGGCGATGAGCAAAAGTAATTGGCATTGGCATAAGCTCAGGGGTTTCATCACAGGCAAAACCGAACATCAAACCTTGATCTCCAGCACCCTGCTCCTTGAACATTCCTTCACCAGCAGTTACACCCTGAGAAATATCAGGAGATTGCTGATCAATAGAGGTCATAACCGCACAGGTGTTATAATCAAAACCCATTGCAGAATCACAATAACCAATATCTTTGATGGTATTACGGACAATAGAAGGCAAATCAGCATAGGCTGTGGTAGTAATTTCGCCAGCAATAAATGCCATACCTGTTGTGACTAACGTCTCGCATGCGACACGTGCGTGTGGATCCTGTTCCAGAATAGCGTCGAGCACAGCATCTGAGATCTGATCAGCAACCTTATCGGGGTGCCCTTCACTGACAGATTCGGATGTAAATAAAAAATCGGTCATGGCCATGATATATGTCCTCCATAACGAGTAAGTAACAAATTAGCAAGCGGGTGATTTTATTTTTCTTAGTGCAGCGAGTCAATCTTTTTAACGAGTTTCTGTCCGGAAAGTGCCATTTATCAAAGAAAGATTGAGGAACTGCGCGTCACCAGTTAAAAGTGCTTAGATAATGGGCTGCGAAAAGATTTCAGGTAATCTTCTCCGCATTTCATCATCTATTTTTACAGAAATCTCTTTGCACGTTGTCAAATTCAAAAGCCCTTGGATAAAGTGTTGTCCATCAGCCCGTGAAATATGCCGCATAACACGCTTAACGCGTGGAACACAAACCGGGTTCATAGATAATTCATGGAAACCAAAACCAGCAAGAACCATAGCATAAAGCGGATCTCCAGCCATTTCTCCGCACATACTTACTTCAATTCCCGCATTGTTTGCCGCATCACAAATCATCTGCAAAGCTCTTAATACCGCAGGATGAAGCGGATCGTAAAGATAAGCCACATATTCGTTACTACGATCAACAGCAAGGCAGTATTGAATAAGGTCATTGGTGCCGATAGAAAAGAAATCAACCTCTTTCGCTAATAATGGCGCGATTAAAACGGCAGAGGGAGTTTCAATCATGATACCGATCTTTATATTGTCGTTGTAGGCAATACCTTCCTGATCTAATTCGGCAGTAACTTCACGCAGTACACGTTTACATGCTCTGATTTCAGCGACGCCACTGATCATTGGAAACATGATACGACAGTGTCCAAAGCATGACGCCCTGAGCATAGCCCGTAACTGTAAGCGAAACAACGTCAATTCACGTAGAGAAAAACGTATCGCTCTTAATCCCATAGCAGGATTATCTTCTTCTGCCAGATTGAGTTCGGGAACAAATTTATCACCCCCAATATCAAGGGTTCGCAGGGTAACAGGGTGATTTGGAAAGGCTTCAAAAACCCGCCGGTAAACCTCATACTGCTCGTCCTCGGAAGGAGGTACGGATCGCCCGATATAAAGGAATTCGGTGCGAAACAGTCCTATCCCCTCTGCCCCCTGTTTCAGAACCAGATCGAGCTCTGAAGGTAGTTCGATATTTCCCCTTAAGGCAATGCGCTGCTGATCGGTTGTTAAGGCAGGAAGGTCACGATACTGTTCGAGGTCACGCTCAAGTAACTCATAGTTGCGCTTTCTTTGACGATATTCATCCAGGGTAGCTGCTGTTGGATTAAGCACCACCACACCAGTAGAACCATCGATAATAATCTGCATTCGGTCAGTGACTAACTGAGTAATATTCTCTAACCCGACCACAGCAGGAATATCAAGGGAACGGGCTAAAATTGCAGTGTGTGAAGTACGTCCCCCTTTGTTGGTCAAAAAACCAAGAATCTGAGCCCTATCGATCTGCATCGTTTCCGCAGGTGAAAGATCATGAGCAACAATAAGAGACTGATTCTCCACCATCTGCAACGAACGTTGACTAACACCGCTCAGAATCCGCATAAGACGCTCACCTACGGCATCAACATCTGATCGTCTTTCGCGCAGATATTCGTCTTCAATATCATTAAACAGGTTGCGGAGCTTTTCAAGAATTGAAGACAGTGCAGAAATCGCGCTAAGCTGGCCTTGGATCGCTTGTTCAGTACCTTTGATGAGCATATCATCATCAAGAATCAGCAGGTGAGTATCCAGAATATAGAGGTGTTCCTGCAAATGATCCTGTTTGGAAACAGTTTGCTTTATCGCCTGCAACTGTTCCTTAGCTTGCTCAACAGCATGGTGAAACAGAGCTAATTCTCCTGGAACATCCTCAATATCAATGGTCTCATGATCAATCGACTGATATTGATCAAGCAGAAAAACCTCACCGATACTGATACCTGGAGAGACTCCGATACCAACGAGATATGTATCCTGTTCTGTCTTAATCTTCCCCAAAACCATCCTCAATTAAATCAGCTATTGTCTGCATAGCTTGTTCTTCATCAGCTCCTGTCACATTGACGCTGATATTCGTCCCGATGGGAGCGGCCAACAGCAATATTCCCATAATACTCTTGCCATTAACTTCAACATCTTCTTTTATCAGAACCACTTCTGAGGTGAATTTACTTGCGGTCTGTACCAACTGAGCTGCAGCACGAGCATGTAAACCGAGTCTATTTTTAATTGTAAAGTTACGACTTTGCATTTTTACCTCTATTAATTAATCCAGTTAACCAAATCGGTCCAAAACAAACTAGACAACAAAATGACCAGCGTAACGAAAGCAACCAGCCAGGATGCCGAAAGGCCTTTTCGAGCTCCATATCCCAGCGCAACAACAGGAAGGATCGTTAAAAAGCCAAACCACTCGGTAATACCGTGATGATTGACATGGGCATAGACCATAAATGCACTTAAGCCACCAAGAACAATAATAGCAGCTTCTTTGGTATGTATGGCCCAGTCAGGCAAGCGATTTTGTTGTATAAATTCAACGGATTTCAAACCCTGCCGGTAACCACGCAGAAAAAACACACCACGAAACCAGAAAGGAACAATATTAAAAAGGACCAAAAACACGATCGGAGCCCATAACAGCCCTTTAATAGCAAAGAACAATCCTAAACCGGCGGCCAGAGGTCTCATTCCCCCCCAAAAAAGAGCATCACCTATGGCCGCATATGGAGCAGCAACAATCTCCTTAAAATCATCAATATCGACAGGAGGAGCGTTACCACTGGCTAACTCTTCTTCAAGCTTAAGGACCGCTCCGGCGACAAGAGGAGTCAGATAAGGATGGGTATTAAAATATCCAACATAACGTTTTGAAACATCAAGCAATTGCTGACCGCTATAAAGCTTCTTTAAGCCAGGTAATAACGCATAGAAAAAACCCAGCCCTTGATGTCGTTCAAAGTTCCAACTGGCCTGAAGAAACATTAACCGTAACCAGATATGCAATTTAGTTGCCGGAGTAATAACCATAATCAAACCAGCCACAAAAGGAGAAAAGCCATACCGAATGCAGCGCAGAACAAGGTCAAGGCACGGCTAACGTTGATAGTTCCCAATATGACAGCAATACCGACCAATGGCCATGCCAGTGTCAACCAGGAGGCAGAGTTCGCCATCGATTGAGCAATAACGGGCCACAACAATGGAACCACAACAAGACCACCAGCAATAATCACACTATAGGTACAAATAATGGCAACCGAAAAACTTAGCAAACCACGCAAATGTTGCATTTCTGCCAAGTGAAGGTTCCCCTCGATAATCATTGTTTCAGCCGTTCGCGGCAAACGATTATTAAACTGGCGGGCAAAATGATCAAAATATTGACCAATCTTTCCAAATGGCAAACTAATTATCAGACAAAGGATAATAATTTCACGGCCAGCATCTGGATAAACACCCGAAAAAAACACTGCCAGCACTGTTCCAGCAATAGCCACCTGAGTATCATCGGGAGGAACTGCGGCACCAACAGGCAAACGCGCAAGCCAGAGTAATTCGAGCATAACACCGACCTGCAACCCAATCGCAGGAGCCCCGGCCAGCCACCCTATTAAGGATGCTGCCACGAGGGGACGAGAGATCATAACCTGCATAATCGCAATACGGTCCAGCCCGCAAACCAGACTGACCAACCCACCGATAAGAACGTTTTCGACCACCGTTCTTACCCCTTTGTCAGCGGCACAAGTTTACGCCATGGACGCGCGTTATCTGCCGGAATACAACGAGCCGATATTTCTACTCCGTGCTGGTCTAAATATTCAAGATCTTCAACATCAGAAGAATCGAGAAATACAGTACAGCATAACTGCGCTTTCCCTTTTTCAGCATGGAGATTGCCAAGATTCAATTGCGCAAATTCAAGACCAAGATGAAACGCTTTCAAAGCATCAGTCGTTGTACCAAAAAGCAAAAGAATTTTAGCCTGCTGATACTCTCCAGCTTTAAGTAGTTGTGCAATATGCTCAACACTGTCAATTTTCACACTGACTCGACTAGGCACCGAGGCTTCCATCATCATTTTTTTTAGCGGATTAGCGGCGATATCATCATTAGCAACCAAAATACAATCAGCTTGCACAAAAGGCACCCATGACTCTAAAACCTGGCCATGAATTAATCGGTTATCAATACGTGTTAATACAAGGGACATAAAGCGCCTCAAATTTTAGTCAGATGATTTTAATAATTCACTGGGGCGGATAATGGCATCTTTCCCATAATCCTTAAGGAAAACAGCTAATTCTATAACATCCTTAGAGAGTCTGCCACTAGCACCTTTTAAAATCATTGGTAAATTAACCCCGGTAACAATTTCAATATTATCGTTAGTCAGCAATTCAACGCTCAGGTTAGTCGGTGTTCCGCCAAACAAATCCGTTAAAATAAGGACACCTTCATTATCAGCACCAACAGTAGCGACAGCAGAATGTAATTGTTCTGTCGCCAACTCCGGGGAAGTGCCTTTTTCCAGAGCAACACTCATAACTTTGTCCAGCGGGCCAACAATCATTTCGGCGGAACGGATTAACTCAGTAGCCAGTTTACCATGTGTAATTATCACCAGACCAATCATTTACTTATCCTTTGTCGATATCACGATGTTGCACACGAATTTCAACTTGAGAGGCAGGAAAATTATTCCGTAAATATTCGACAATAGAAACACTGCGATGTCGTCCACCAGTACAACCGATAGCAATGGTCAGATAGCTTTTCCCCTCACTATGATAATGAGGTATCAGAAACTTTAACAAAGGCTCGAAATGACCAAGAAATTCTTTGCATGCGGGCTGATTAAGGACATAATCACGCAAAACCTGATCTCGACCAGATAGCGGCCGAAGGTTATCAATATAGTGAGGATTGGGGAGAAAGCGTACATCAAAAACCAAATCAGCTGCGGCAGGGACGCCATATCGATAACCAAACGATTCGATATTGACAATTAAAGCAGATTTAAACTCGTCACCAAGCCAATTCAAAACATGCTTTTGCAATTGGTGAGTATTTAAATTACTGCTATCAATGATCTGGCTGGCACTTTCCCGCAGCAGGTGAAGCTGTTGTCGTTCTCTTTCGATGCCGGATAATACAGAGCTGGATGCGGCTAAAGGATGAAGCCTGCGCGTTTCTGAATATCGCCGTCGCAAAACGTCATCTGCAGCCTCAAAGAATAGAATATCGAGCTTGTAGCCTGCGCTTCTGAGAGCTTCAAAAGTTCCAGCCTGATTGACGAGAAAGTTACGATTTCTGACATCAATAACGACAGCAACGTTAACACCATCCTGCAGAGACTCTTCGACCCGATGGAGAAGATCCGGGAGCATGACCAATGGCAGATTATCAATAACGAAAAAGCCCTGATCTTCCAAAGCTCTGGCTGCTGTAGATTTTCCTGAGCCAGACAAACCAGTAATAATCAACAGGCGCTTAATCATTCCAGATCGTCCCCTATAATAGTATGAGAGTGCAGATGAGCAGCCTCAGCCATACGTCGTTCGAGCAGTTCCTGGAATTCACGGGCACTGTGATAACCCATTTCCTTCAGTAACTGATTTCTAGCAGCAACCTCAACGATTGAGCTTATATTACGCCCCGGAGCAACAGGAATTCTTACGAAGGGCAGTTCAACACCATGCAGGTTAAACGTCATGTCATCAACCCCAAGGCGATCATAGGTCTCACTATCATCCCAGGCGACAAGTTCGACAACCAATTCAATTTTTTTCCGTTCCCGAATCGCAGCAACACCGAATAAATGTTTTAGATTAATAATACCAAGACCACGTATTTCCATGTGATGATGAAGCAAGTCCATCCCTTCACCAAAAATAACTGAAGGCAGCTTAAAGCGGACCTTAACAATATCATCCGCAACTAAACGATGTCCCCTTAATATTAATTCTAAAGCACACTCACTTTTACCTACCCCACTCTTACCCTGGATCAAAACACCAACACCGAGGACATCGACAAGGACACCATGCAGAGTTGACGTCGGCAGCAGTCGCTCTTCAAGGAAACGGGTTATTAATGAAATGAAATGAGAACTAAGGTGGCTGGTTCTTAATAAAGGCGTGTTACCATGATTGGCAAAATCTATGAGGTACTCTGGAACAACCTGGTTTTTGGTTACAATTAAGCATGACAGATTATAGTGACACAAGCGATCAATCTGCTCTTTAGCATTGTCAATCGGCATTCCGGCTAAAAAACTGAGCTCCGTTGTTCCTAAAATCTGAGCCCTATCGGTGTGTAAACTATCAATATACCCAGCCAGAGCCAAACCAGGCTTTTGGATTCTTGGCACCGCGATACACCGGTTAAGTCCACCTGCCCCGGCCAATAGCTCAAGATCAAGTCCAGCTTCCGTTTCTGCAAGTATTTCCTGTATGGAGAGCTTTGGCATAAAGACCTCGAGCGGCTAGAAAATATTTCGCCTTAAGGGAGCAAGGAGGGTTACCCCTCCTCATCTAAAATGATTTGATAAATTTCCTGACTATCAGCGGCATCGATAAGCTGCTTTCGCACGGTAGAATCTTTTAATAATTTAGAAATACGTGCCAGGGTCTTCAAATGTACACCGACAGATTCTTCCGGTGCCACCAAAAGGAAAAACAGATAAGCAGGCTGGCCATCCATCGATTCAAAATCGACCCCGCCCCGACTACGACCAAAGGCAAGTTTAAGATCTGAAAGTCCCGGCAGTTTACCATGGGGAATAGCAACACCATCTCCTATTCCGGTACTACCAAGTTTTTCGCGTTCCTGCAGAACAGCGATGACATCTTCCCGTTCTAAACCAGGCTCACAAGTAATAAGGGCATCGGTCAATTCTGCCAGGGCACCACTTTTGTCTTTGGCAGCCAGATCGGCAACAATAGCTTCGGGATTTAATAATTCAGAAATTTTCATAACATGTTCTTTATTGTTAGTGCTAGAGAAAGTACGGGCCTGCTTCAACTTATACCGAAGCAGACCCGTATTTTTACCTAAATATAGTTAACTTCCTTGTGGCACAATAAGGCCATAGTTGCCGTCTTTACGTCGATAAACAACGTTCATCTCTTCTGAACGATCATCAGTAAACACAAGGAAGTCCTTATCAAGCAGATCCATCTGCATAACGGCTTCTTCGACCGACATTGGTTTGACGAAGAAAGAATTACTGCGAATAATTTCCGGGGTATCATACCCTTCATCAACGCTTTCTGCGGAAAGCACTGATTTAGCAACGAGACGCTGGTTCTCGCTAGAACCTTTATGTTGCTTAAGTTTTTCTTTGTACTTTTTTAACTGCCGTTCAATCTTATCGACCATCAAGTCGATGGCAGCGTACATATCATCTTTCTCCTCCATGCTTTTCATAGTCAAACCTTTGGCGACCATAGTTACCTCAGCACGGTGGTTAATCTTTTTTTGAACAGATAAAACGACTTGAGCATCAATTGGCTCATCAATATACTTTTTTACACGAGCGAGTTTTTCTTCGACATAACTGCGCACGGCTTCACTGCTTTCCATATGACGAAAGGTAACGGTTATTTGCATAAGCAGCCTCCTTGCTAGCACAGATTCTGGTATAGAACCTGTTTTATCTATAATTATAACGCAGAATTACGCGTCACACATCCCCCCCTGGGATTAAAAATGATCAGAAAAGTCGTTTCCGTTCGGTCGAAGATCCAAGGCCGAGCATTTCACGATATTTTGTCACAGTTCGCCGGGCAATATTTATATCCTGCTCTTTGAGTAAAGTGACTATTTTCTGGTCAGAAAATGGTTTTTTAGGATCTTCCCCGGCAATAATTTCTTTAATCCGGCTTTTGACACTCTCAGAAGCGACAGCATCCCCATCGGCAGTATTGATACCACTATTAAAAAAGAACTTCAGCTCAAACAAGCCTTGTGGTGTCTGTACATATTTGTTTGTGGTGACACGGCTAACCGTTGATTCATGCATCTCAATATCTTCAGCTACATCTCGTAACACTAACGGCTTTAAATGTTCAATGCCATGATCAAAAAATTCCCGCTGGAACTTAACAATACTTTTGGTCACCTTATAAATGGTTCGCTGGCGTTGATGAATACTTTTTATTAGCCAAACAGCACTGCGCATTTTATCCTGAATGTATTCCCCGGCCTTCTTGTCAACGCTAGTACTATCACTTAATGCGTTACGGTAAAAGGAATTGATACGCAGGTTAGGTAAGCCCTCATCATTCTGAGTCACAACATAATCATCACCGACCTTATGCACGAAAATATCTGGAGATATATAATGGATCTCCTCTTCGTTATAGGCACGCCCGGGACGGGGATCAAGTTCAGAAATCAGCTTAGCGGCACTAAGAACCTCATCAACCGAAACCTTGAGCATTTTAGCGATGACAGGATATTTACGACCCTCTAACTCAGTTAGACAATTATTAAGGATATCCGCGGCTAAAGATTCGTCCAGATCAACCCGCTCAAGCTGTAAGATCAGACATTCCTGTAAATCGCGGCAGGCAACTCCGGCCGGATCGAACTCCTGAACTTTATACAACACAGCTTCGACAAATTCAGGCTCCTGCTGAGTAATTTCGACAAGTTCTTCTATATTCGATTTCAGATAGCCAGACTCGTCCAGATTACCAATAATTTCTCCGGCAACAACCAGTTCCTCTTCGGTAAATGGCGACAAACTTAATTGCCACATGAGATGATCGTGAAGGCTATTCTGTTTGGTCAACAAACTTTCATAAGAAGGTCGCTCTTCAAGGTCCTCGTAACTATCACGACTATCACTACTGGAAAGATTATAACCTTCGAGGTACGTCTGCCAGTCAATGTCCCCCATACCTTCATCTTCACCCTTGATTTCCTGCTCGGGTGGAGCTTCAAAAGTTTCAGAGTTTTCCTCAGTCAAGGAGGAATCTTCTCGTTCCTCTTTGGCATCCTGCCCTTCTTCTAGCAAAGGATTTTCAGCTAATTCCTGGTTAACGACATCCACCAACTCCATACGCGAAAGTTGTAACAATTTAATCGCTTGCTGGAGTTGCGGCGTCATGACCAGCTGCTGACTGAGTTTAACTTGTAAGCGCAGATCTAGAGCCATAATTTTGTTCTAATCCAGTTAAAAGTTAATAGGTAATACACACAATAGCAGAGACGAAGACGATCAGCTATCAATTAGTTCCCTTTCAAAAAATCGGCAAGGTAACCAGCCGATTTTTAAAGTCTAAATTTTTCCCCCAGATAGATTTCCCTGGCCACTGGACTTTCAGCAATAGCATCAGGAGTGCCAAACTCAAGAACCTGGCCCTGGTTAAGAATATAAGCCTGATCACATACCCCTAAGGTTTCACGAACATTATGATCAGAAATGAGAATACCGATACCACGTTCTTTCAGCTGAACAATAATATTTTGGATATCGATAACTGCGATAGGATCAATACCAGCAAAAGGTTCATCCAAAAGCAAAAAATCAGGTTCGAGAACTAATGATCGCGCAATTTCAACACGTCGGCGCTCCCCCCCCGACAAGGCATACCCCATTGAATGACGAATGTGCCCGATATTTAAATCATCAAGAAGTTCTTCAAGGCGTCGTTGTTGATCAACGCTGCTCAAACCGATGGTTTCAAGAATAGCAAGTAAGTTGTTTTCTACACTTAACTTACGAAACACAGATGCTTCCTGAGGCAGATAAGAAATCCCGCTCTGGCCCGCTGATACATAGGCACAGCAGTGATATTTTTATCATCCAGAAAGACCCCACCCTGATCAGGTTGAGCAAGACCAACAACCATATAGAAGCTCGTTGTCTTCCCTGCACCGTTGGGTCCCAGCAAGCCGATAACCTGGCCGGAAGAGACCTCGAGACTTACGCCTCCTACAACCTGGCGACCAGTATAACTTTTATGCAGATCAACAGCACGTAAGCTTCGAGTCACGGGTTACTACTTTCTTTTTTGGTTGGCGGTAAAATTGTCGCTTTAACCCGCCCCCCGGCAGAGCTTTTAACGGTACTGGTATTTTTAGCCAGATCAAAAATAATTTCTTCTCCGGCAACCTGATTACTACCTTGACGTAATATAGCATTCCCCGTCAACACCAGCAATTGCTCAGCCTGAATAAAACGAGCATGATCAGCGCTAGCCTCACGGTCTAGCTGGACGACCTGAACCGACCCATCGGCTTCAAGACGAGCTATCTGACTCTGCTCCTGATTATAGAACACCGTCAGACGATCAGTTGTCAGCTTAAAATCGCCCTGTACGGCTTCAACTTGCCCGGAAAAAACAGTTTTTTGTTCATTCTGATAAACAGCCAAGCTCTCTGAAGAAATTTCAAGCGGCTGATCAAAACTGATGCCAGCCAAAGGTTCGGCAGCAAAGCAAACAGAAGTGGTCAGGCAACAGATAAGAAAGACTATAACTAACGCACAACGTTTCAATTTTTAGACCTATCTGACGGTGAATTTAATGTAGCTTTAACCTGATGCAGAATTTTCATGACCCCATTTTCGACATCAAGATGTAAGCCCTGCCCCGACAGCAATAACTGCGGAGATCGATAAGAAACTGGACCATCTGAATACAACTGGCGGGATTTCTGCTCATAACGCAACTGATCGAGAGTTAACCGATCCCCGCGATCGGTCGTAACAACCACCTGATCCCAAACTTTAATAACCTGGTTATTCTGATCAAAGGTCCCATGTTCCGCTGTCAAAACAACCTCAGAAAAAGCTGAAGCCGCAAAAAAGTTAAGTTGTATATGGTCAAGTTGCGCAAGCCCATCCTGACGCTGATACTCTGCCTGGTCAGCATCGAGTGACCACTGCTTTACACCATCCTCATTGTGTGAATAATGAAGATCCGTCAAGGCAATATCAACATTCGCAGGAAGAGGAGATTCTTCGTCTAATGATGGTGCTTCCAGGACATGACGAACGATTACCACACCGAGAAAAACAACGGTAGCAATAATAGCGATGGCAAGGACATGCTTAAACTTCAAGAAGATCACTCCAGAGACAAAACAACCCGGACTTAAGCGACAAAATAGCGTTGGGTCAGTTCATCCCACTGGCCTTGAGCTCTTAAAAGCATATCGCATATTTCCCGAACTGCGCCACGCCCACCATGACGCTCACAGACATAGTCCACCAAAGGGAATAAGTCAGGCACAGCATCAGCCACGGTAGCACTAAAACCAACCCGGCGCAAAATGGGCAGATCCACTAGATCATCACCAACATATGCTATCTGCTCATCGGTTAAACCAAATTCTTTTTTGATTTCCTCATACGGATCGAGCTTCTTTAAAGCCCCTTGAAAAAGCGCATCCAGGCCAAGTTCCTCAGAACGGCGCTGAACAACAGCAGAAGATCGACCGGTTATTATGCCGATTTTAATTCCGGCTCGTTGCAACATTTTTAGACCGTGACCATCTTTGACGTCGAAGGATTTCATCTCGTTGCCTTCGTTGTCATAAATAATACGACCATCAGTAAGAACGCCATCAACATCAAGCACCAGCATTTTTATAACAGCAAGCTTATTTTCCATCACACAACTCCAGATTTAAGCAGATCATGCAGATGAATAATCCCGACAGGGATCTGCTCCTCTTCATCAGCAAAGACAAACAGTGATGTAATTGAATTGGCTTCCATAACCTGAACAGCCTTGGCTGCTAAATTACGTTGTAGAATACGTTTTGGAGAACGCGACATAACATCACCTATTGGAGCTTCCAGACTATCCAGGCCTGTTTCCATCAGACGACGTAAGTCACCATCAGTAAACACCCCCACTAGCACGCCTTGTGCATTTACAACCCCGGTCACTCCGAGCTTTTTACTGGTAATTTCAAACAAAGCTTCTCGCACCAGCGTTGTTGTTTTAACCAGCGGAACCTCACTACCAGAATGCATCATATCTTCAACGCGCAGCAGAAGCTTGCGCCCAAGTGAACCACCGGGATGAAACATGGCAAAGTCTTCAGCCTTGAAGCCTCGCTGATCCAACAAAGCAACCGCCAGAGCGTCTCCCATAGCTAAAGTAGCTGTAGTACTGGCTGTTGGTGCTAATCCCAGCGGGCAAGCCTCCTCCTCAACATGAACATTAAGGTGAACATCACCAGCAACGCCAAGAGTACTTTGCGGGTTTCCCGACATGGTGATCAGGGGTAGCCCCATCCGCTTAATGACAGGTAAAATACGACAGACCTCGTCAGTTTCTCCTGAGTAGGAAACAGCGATAACAATATCACCTTTGGACAGCATTCCGAGATCGCCATGAATCCCTTCAGCGGGATGAAGAAAGAACGTCGGGGTACCAGTTGAGGCCATAGTTGCAGCTATTTTTTGACAGATCAGGCCCGATTTCCCCATACCGGTAATAACAACCTTTCCCTGACACCCAAGGACAATCTGGACGGCCGTTTCAAAGTGCTCATCAATTCGTTCTTGTAAAGCAAGCACAGCATCTGCCTCAATCTGCAAAACCCTCTTGGCGGTATCTTTCATGAGATAAACCTTAGACCGACTGCTTAAAGATGGCGTCAAAGGCCAGAATCTGCTTGAGCATTTCCTTAACCTGACTAAGAGGAAGAGAATTCGGACCATCACACAAAGCATGTTCAGGGTCTTCATGGACTTCCCAAAACAGACCATCTATACCAGTTGCAGCAGCGGCACGGGACAAGGCCCCGACATATTGCCGTTGCCCGGCTGAAGAACCTCCAGCGCCACCCGGCAATTGAACGGAATGGGTCGCATCAAAAATAACAGGATAACCGGTTTCGCGCATAATCACCAAGGAACGCATATCAGTAACCAGATTGTTATAACCGAAAGAAACTCCACGCTCGGTTAACAAAATATTCTTGTTGCCAGTGCTCTCGAGCTTACCGATACCATGCTGAATATCCCAAGGAGCAAGAAACTGCCCCTTTTTCACGTTGATCACCTTACCACTTTCACCGGCAGCGACCAGCAAATCAGTTTGCCGTGAAAGAAAGGCAGGAATCTGGATGATATCCAGAACTTCAGCAGCAGGCATAATTTGCGAAATATCATGGACATCGGAAATTACCGGCAACTCAAATTCAGTTTTGACCCGCTGCAAAATACGCAGACCTTCGTCAATCCCGGGGCCACGAAAAGATGTCACTGAAGTCCGGTTGGCCTTATCGTAAGAGGATTTAAAAATTAGTTCACAACCAACTGAGGAAGTGATCTCTTTTAATGCCTCAGCAGTGCGTAAGACTAAGGCTTCACTTTCAATAGCGCATGGTCCGGCAATAAGAACCAACTGCTTTGAGCCACCAAAAGTAACCGGCCCGACATTCACTTGATTCATTATTACCCCTCCTGAGACTGCTTAAGACAGGCACCGACAAAGGATTCAAACAGCGGATGAGGCTCCATGGGCCGGGATTTAAACTCGGGATGGAACTGACACCCTAAAAACCATGGATGATCAGCCAGCTCGACAATTTCAACCAGCTCCGATTCAGGATTAACCCCCGAGAAGATCAGACCACAAGTCGCAAGTTTTTTAAGGTATGCATTATTAAACTCAAAGCGATGACGGTGACGTTCTGAAATACGATCGGTACCATAGATCCGCCGTGCCAGGGTATCGGCTTTAAGTTCGCAGGGGTAGGCACCAAGACGCATAGTCCCGCCTTTACTCTTCACTTTTTTCTGCTCTTCCATGATATGAATAACTGGATTTTTAGCTTCCTCATGAAACTCAGAAGAATGAGCATCGTCTATTTTACAGACGTGGCGAGAGAACTCGACAACAGTCATCTGCATCCCCAGACAGATGCCAAAGAATGGAATATTATTTTCCCGGGCGTAACGAATCGCTCCAATTTTTCCTTCACTGCCTCGCTCACCAAAACCACCAGGAACAAGAATACCGTCCACATCAGCAAAAGAATCACTAACGCCATGCCGTTCAAGCGCTTCAGAATCGATATACTTCAGCTTAACCTTGCAATTATTAGCAATACCACCATGAATCAATGCCTCAGATAACGACTTATAGCTTTCGGTAAGATCAACATATTTACCGACAATGGCGATGGTTGTTTCCCCGGCGGGCTGCTTAACCCGTTCAACAATACGATCCCAGGCCGCAAGATCCGGAGCCTTGGTCCAGATATTCAGATAGTTGATAATACGCTCATCCAGGCCCTGGTCATGATAAGCCTTGGGACACTCATAGATAGAATCAACATCGCGGGCGGTAATAACTGCATCTTCAGGAACATTACAGAACAGAGCAATTTTGGCTTTCATGTCGCGTGGAATCTCGCGATCACAACGACACAGAAGAATATCCGGCTGAATACCTATTTCACGCAGATCTTTGACACTATGCTGGGTTGGTTTGGTCTTCAGTTCGCCTGCAGTAGGGATGTATGGAACCAGAGTCAGATGGATAAAAAGAACATTTTCCCGACCGTGGTCAACACGAAATTGACGAATAGCTTCCAGAAATGGCAGAGACTCAATATCACCGACCGTTCCGCCGACCTCGACGATCGCTAAATCAACACCTTTAGCGTTATCGAGAATCTTCTGTTTGATCTCATTGGTAATATGAGGGATAACCTGAACGGTTCCACCCAGATAATCCCCTCTTCTTTCTTTACGGATAACGGAATCGTAAACCTGCCCGGTGGTAAAATTGGACTTACGTGACAACCGTGCCGTGGTATAACGCTCGTAGTGACCAAGATCAAGATCTGTTTCAGCACCATCATCGGTAACAAAAACTTCGCCGTGCTGGAAAGGACTCATCGTTCCCGGATCAACATTGATATAGGGGTCCATTTTCTGCATTGAGACACGCAACCCACGAGCCTCCATCAATGCTCCGATCGAAGCGGCAGAGAGCCCTTTGCCCAAGGAAGACACAACACCACCGGTTACAAAGAGAAACTTTGTTTTCATCTACTTTTTCCGTTTCTGACTGAATGATTATGTTTATAAATACTGCATAAGCAGCTTCATGATTCTACACGGATTTACCAGCTATGGAAACCCTTTATGCAAAAAACCGACCACACTTAGAATAGACAGCTAAGCAACTCTAATCACTGCTTTTTCACGACACCAAAAGAGCTTGTACCCGCTCCAGATCGGCAGGAGTATCAACACCATGACAATTAAAACTGGTTTCCGCGACATAGAGACGAATACCCCGTTCCAGAGCCCGGAGCTGTTCCAGGTTTTCCAACGACTCAACAGGAGTTTTTGGCCAGGTCGGGTAATCAAGCAATAACTGACGCCGATAGACATACAACCCGATATGACGCAAATATTGACTTGAAGGGAGCAATGCAGTTAAAGCCTCTTTGTTATAATCGCGTGGCCATGGAATAGGGGCACGAGAAAAATACATGGCAAAATGATCCTGAGCACGCACAACCTTAACAACATTAGGATTATAAAAATCATCAATATTGTCAATTTGAGCAGCAACCGTCCCCATCTGAATCGTATCATCTGCCAACAAAGGGGCAACAGCCTCGTCAACCATGCGCGGATCAACCAGCGGCTCATCACCCTGAACATTAACGATCAGGTCAGCCTCAATTTGCGCAGCAACCTCGGCCAGGCGATCCGTACCCGTCGGATGATCATCGCGAGTCATAAAAACTTCGCTACCAAAGCCCTGAACAACATCGAAAATCCGCTGATCATCAGTAGCAACGATAACCCTACTCACGCCTTTTGCCTGAGCAACACGTTCACAAACATGTTGAATCATAGGCTTACCAGCCAATATAGCCAGAGGCTTACCAGGAAACCGTGTCGATGCGTAGCGAGCCGGAATAATTGCTGTTGCTTTGGCCATAAACAACCCTTTCGTAATTTGAACAAAGCGCTGATATTTACGCGAATTGAAGCTATTGTCAACGGCCAATTGGAGAATTTATTTCACTTGCACCATTATCACCATTATCAAAGTCACCAAATAGGCGCGCAATTCGCTTACATACCGAATAGATTCTCTTTAACTGGTCCGCAAGTTCAAACTCAACCTGTAAAATCGTAAGCCTTTCGGCAGGGCTCGTAGCCAGACTGGACGCTTGATGCGCAAAAGCGTCATTGGCAGCAGAATCGATCTTATTACGCATATTTAATACTTGGCGAGCAGCATCAGGTTCATTTTTCACAGCCGCCTGAATAACCATTTTTACTGCGGTATAGACACGCCCGTACAACACTTCCAATAGTTCACGCATAGCAACACTCGGCAATATGTGCTGGTCTGCCATGCGGGTCCCCAACTTAGTAATTTCACCTTCAAAGATATCACCGATCCCTTCCAGCAATTCAACCACCTGAAGCAACTGAAAGTATTCGGTGATTTCAGCATCGGTTAATTCCCGCTTACCGATCAGGTTAAGATACTCCATAATAGCATTATGCAACGCATCGATAGCGTCATCAGCCTGCTTTATATCTTTGATTTCCTGCAAATCTGGCGATTCAAGAAGCGGCTTAACTTTTAGCATTATCAGCAACACCTGCTCGCCAAGACGGCCAATCTCCAGACGCACCATTTTAAGAGCCGCAGCAGGAGTCTCCAATAACCTTTGCTCTAAAAACTGGGGTTGGCCCGCGGGCGGTAGCAATTGTAAAGAAGGAGGGATAAGCCACAAAACGAAACGCTCGAACATCGGGGTAAGGCCAATAAATAATATGGTATTAATGACATTAAAGAGGGTATTTGCGTTTGCAATCTGACGCGGGGCCGTAGCCGCCAACTGTGCAACTCCGGTTAAATCAGGGTAGCCTGGAGAAACCATAACAGCGAGGGCAGCTAGATGATCAATAAACATGACCCACAAAGCGACACCAGCAAGGTTAAATGTAACGTGAACAGCCGCAGCCCGCAAAGCAACACGAGGCCGCCCTATGGTTGCCAGTAGTGCAGTTACGCAGGTCCCGATATTTGCTCCCAGGGCGATTGTTACTCCGGTAATTAACGGCATAACGCCCTGGCTTGCCAACATAATAACAATACCGGTTGTGGCTGCAGAAGACTGAATAAGCGCGGTGATTGCTGCCCCAATCAGCAAGCCCCAGAACGGATTATCGACACTAGCCATAAGATCAATGAATGGCTGAAAAGAACGCAATGGAGACATTGCCTCACTCATGACATTCATGCCCAGAAAAATCATTCCCAGACCGAGCAGCACACCACCAAGGTGTTTAACCACATCACGGCGGCATAATTGTGCGAGCAAGTACCCCAAGGCGACAAAAGCCAGAGCAAGATGAGTGACCTTAAAAGCTATAATCTGAGCAGTTACCGTAGAGCCGATATTGGCTCCCATGATAACGCCTATGGCCTGACTGAGGGTCATTACCTGGGCACTGACAAAACCAACCACAAGGACAGTGGTGATTGACGAAGACTGAATGACCCCGGTTGTAAAAGCGCCAACAATCGCCCCCATAAACCGGTTACCTGTCAGACGTGTCAAAATGAGCTGGAGTTGCTTACCTGCTGCAGCCTTTAGCGCATCGGTTAAATGCCCCATACCAAGAAGAAAAAGAGCTAAACCACCACAAACTCCCATGGCCATGCCCCACCAACTGAGATCGCCAGCACTGGTCGATGCCAAAGCGTCAGTAACACAGCACAACCCAAGAACGCTGATAAAGATACATAAGGAAAAACCTTTTACCATAACGCTAAGCCCTCAAAGCAGGTAAATCTGATAGCAGGTAAGTAAAAATTATAAGACAAAAAAGAGTAAAAATGGCAACAAAGATAAAATACATAAAACGATCACTATCCCAAAGCAAGCAATAGCAACAGAACAGCAATTAAGGCAGAAAAAGGAATGATCAAGAAAGAATCAAAACAGGTAAAATAATTAGCTCGGTTCCATCCGGAAGCTCCAAATTGAAACTTTCAAGTTTTCAGGTTAGAAACGAGCGATTTTTCGTTGTGGCAAGGAAATCAAGGGCTTGCGCTTAAGACGTAGTACTTTACGTCGCACAAGCAAGCCCGCAGATTGACACAGCCACGACGGAAAAGGGCCGTTTCAGGATAAAAACTAGCTCGCAAAGCGGCGATACAAAAGACCACAACCTAACAGGCAAGAAACAAGCAGACACCCCCAGGCAAAGACATCACCAAAACGAGTGTAAAAGGTTTTATCTGCACCCAGGCCAACACGATTAGTCAACACTCGATCTTCAAACAATGGACTAGACGCAATAATTCGTCCCGAAGGAGAGATAACAGCAGAAACACCAGTATTTGCTGCCCGGGCTAGCCAGACACGATTTTCAATGGCCCGGAAACGTGCCATGGCAAGATGCTGATAAGGGGCAGCGGAACGCCCAAACCAGGCATCGTTGGTCAAATTAACCAATAGTCCCGCCCCGCCAGCGACATATGCCCGTGCCAGTTCAGGAAAGATAACCTCGTAACAGACTAAAACTCCGAGACTTTGCCCGTCAACTGGAAGAGGAGAAACAGAACCTGCGGAAAAATCACCAACACCAACAACCAGCTTATCAATAAAAAAGAGGATGCTGGCGAGAGGAACATACTCGCCAAAAGGGACCAGATGAATCTTATCAGAGCGACCAATCATCGCCCCATCAGGACCCAGCAGAAAAGCGCTATTAAAGTACCTGACTGTTGCAGCTGAAGTCCCTTCGTAAGCAGGACTGCCAATCAAAAAATAAGCTCCTGTTTTTTCAGGGAGTTGCTTGACCAGCGTTGAGAACTGGCTATTTTCCTGCAAATAGAAAGGTGTCGCCGCTTCAGGCCAGACAATCAGTTGCGGACTCTGCTGTGCAGCGTACTCGGATAAATGGACATATTTATTAATATTTGCCTCGCGATAACCGGCATCCCATTTTTGCTTCTGATCAATATTACCCTGAACTAAAGAAACCTTGAGTTGTTCTGACCGACGATCAAGATCTTCAGATAAGCGAAAAAAACCATACCCAATGTGGCTGATGGTCATGAGCACAACAAGAGCGACCCCTGCCCAAGTCCTTTTATCATGACGAGACAACAACAATGCAGCTAAAGCACAGTTGACTGCCACCAGCAAAAAGCTGACTCCATAGACCCCTGTCACGTCAGCACTTTGTATTGCCGCGGCAAAGTTTTGTTGCGAATAACCGAGCAGCGCCCAGGGAAACCCCGTTAACAATAAGCCGCGAAGGTATTCTGCTGCGACCCACAAAACCGGCAGTGAAACCAGTGAAGGCACAGAGAATTCACGTTGAAGGCGACAAGCCAACCAGGTTGCCAAGCCAAAATAACCAGCGAGATAGACGACCAGGAACAGATAGGCGAGCAAGGAAAAGAGCAGAGCCATACCGCCATAGGTTGTCATGACGATATTCAACCAGTACAACGTAGATGCAAAAAAAGCTATCCCGCTAGCAAAGCCAGAGGCAAAAGGACGCTTTTTCATAACCAGAAGCATTGGCACCAAACCGAACCATGCTAACGGATATAAATCCCCCAAAGGAAAAGCCAGACTAAGGAGAATTCCGGATATGACTGGTAGAATCAACACCTTATCAAGGCGAGGAAGATCAAGCCTCATCGTCTTCAGTAGCTTCTGGTACAATTGGGAAAATACGGATTTTTCGAATCACGCGTTCATTACCCTGCTCAATACGCATATCAAAAGTGCCGACTCTGACTCTTTCTCCTGCGGCGGGCACACGACCATATTGTTCGACGATATAGCCACCTACGGTATCAAATTTTTCGCGTTCAACCTCAATATCAAAATGTTCTTCAAATTCCTCAATTCCCAAACGCCCGTCAACAAGAACAGTACCGTCAGGTTCTTCCACCAGCCAGTCTTCTTCCCGGTCGTATTCATCCTGAATATCGCCGACAATTTCTTCAATCAAATCTTCAATGGTTATCAGGCCGGACGTGCCACCATATTCATCTATGACGATAGCAATATGGACACGTGTTTCACGGAATTCTTTCAGCAGATCACTGACCAGCTTAGACTCTGGTACCAGGTAAGGCGGGCGTAACACTTCAGCAAGGGCGATATCATCTATTTCCCGGCCCCAGAAGCGCAACAGATCCTTGGCATAGATGAGCCCGATGATGTTATCGATATTACCTTTATAAACGGGAATACGGGAATGACCGGATTCAAGAATTGTCTGCAGAGCATGACTAAGTGGAGCATCGGCACCAATGCAGACCATTCCGGTCCTCGGAACCATAATCTCACGTAGAATTGTTTCATCCAGCTCCAAAATAGACTGGAGCATATCCCCCTCGTCTTCATCAATGATCCCCTGCTGCTCAGAGGCGTCAATAAATTCATGAAGATCTTCTTCAGTATGAGCCTGCGGGCGCTGCACCAACCGTCTAGATAAACGTGTCAGCCAACCGGCAGGCTCTTGCGAGTGTTCCGTATCCACAGTATGTTATTTCTCCTATGATCAGATTAATATTCAGGACAACAAAAAAGAGTCCTTCACTACGGCAAAGATCTCTCTTTCCTTTGCTTCCATCTCTTCAGCATCAGCGACACTACCACGTTCATGGTCATAGCCTAGCAGATGTAAAATACCATGCAGCAAAAGAAACCAAAGCTCTTCATCGAATGAGATCCCGGCCTCTTGTGCATCTGCGGCAGTCCGCTCAGCAGATATAATCACATCTCCGAGAAGGTTTGGATTAACACCACCACCCTCCCCTTCCTGCATAGCAAAAGATATCACATTCGTCGGACGATCACGCTGCAGATAGTCACGATTAATTTCCTGAATGCCCTGATTATCTAAAATAAGAATCGATAATTCGCCTTTAGGAAATCCCGAGACGTCTAAGATCTTCTGAGCTACCTTGCGAAGTTGACGCTTCTGAATCTTGAACTTTGTCTGCTGGTTTTCGATCTGAATTCGCACATTTAACCTTTACTTTGTCTTTGACGGGAGATTTTTCAACCGTCTCACCTTTATCCCGGACAATATGAACGGGCTCAGGATAATCAACACGATGATGGAATGAGCTGGACAAGACACGGTTAAAACTTTTGGCAATCAGATTAAGATCTTTAAGAGTCAAATCACATTCATCCAACTGACCATCAATAAAGATATTATTGATGAGCTTTTGAACCATGCCCTGAATACGGGCGGAGGTCGGATCCGCAAGCGTACGGCTGGCAGCTTCTATAGCATCAGCCAACATGATCAACGCAGCCTCACGGGTCTGAGGCTTTGGCCCATGGTAACGGTAATCACGCTCGGAAACTTGATGAACCTCAGGATCTGACTGATTTTTGGCTCGATCATAGAAAAATTTGATCAGCGTGGTCCCATGATGCTGCTGAATAATATCGATCAATTCGGTTCCCAATTTGTGCTCGCGAGCAAGCTCAACACCATCTTTAACGTGTGAGGTCAGGATCAAAGCACTCATCGAGGGTGCAAGTTTATCGTGTTTATTTCTTTGACCACCAGCATTTTCAATAAAGTACAGAGGTTTTTTGATTTTACCGATATCATGGTAATAAGCAGCTACACGCGCCAACAGAGGGTTTGCATTAATCGCTTCAGCGGCAGACTCAGCAAGATTTCCAACTAGTATAGAGTGATGATAGGTGCCAGGCGCTTCCATCATGAGCTGACGTAAAATAGGAGAGTTCATATTGGCCAGTTCAAGAAGCTTAATATCCGTGGTGTATTTAAACAACAGCTCTACCAATGGAATTGTACCGTTGACAAATACGGCACTGAAGATACCACCACAAAAAGCAAACCCCATCTTCCATAACAGCAACAACTCAAAAACGTGTCCAGCCAGAAGATGAGTTCCCAGGACCAAGGCCATATTCGTGAGACCAATCCACAAACCGGCCCGATACAAAGTTGTCCGCTGTTGACAGTGACGAACTCCGTGTGCGCCCATCAAGCTGCCTGCAAGGACAAAAAGAACCATCATTAAATTATTACCGAAGATAACCCCTACGAGCAGAGTAAAACAAACGGCAAAAAGCAGCGCAGTTTCGGAATTTAAGACAATCCGTACCAGCATGGCGCCAGTAGCAAAAGGAACGGCATAAAGGTAAGCAGAAGAATCAAGATAGGCAAAAGTACTACCCATTGCAGCAGCAATAAAAATAGAGATTTTGATCAGGACAAATAAAGCAACGAAAACGACCGATAAAAACAGGAGGTCACGTGAATCAGGACGATACTTACTGATATTGGTCTTAGCAAAGAGATTTACAACAAATAACAGTAACAATGTAGACAGGAACAAGCCAGCCACGGTCTGAAAATTACGATTATCACGCCCTGAGTCGCGAATGGCTTTTAACTTCAGAATTTGGTCGGAGGTGACACGCTCACCTTCGCGAACCACCATTTCTCCCTTTTTAATCTGAAACAGAACAGGAGTAATTTGGGCACTGGCTTCCTGCCGCCGCTGCTCTGTTGCACTTTCGTTGTAAGCAAGGTTTGGCCGCAACTGCTGTTGCACAACCTTGAGTAAAATAGCTCTTTGGACCTCAGAAATTTCAAGTAAGTCGAGTTGACGCTGTGCATCAGCCAGGGCATCATTAAGGCTTGTGACACGCTCCAGTAACTGAGCAGGAAGCTCTGTTCCGGCATTGCGGTCAACCAGCATCAGCCCTTTTTCTTTCTGGGCCTTAAAATTTGCCATGTTTGCAACAATAGGGTGAGAAAAAACAGGTTTAAGCAGATCTGCAGTCGCACCAGGAAGGTCGTGATCAAGAGGCAGGCTGAGCAAAGGCTGATACTCTTCAGGCGTTAAAGGGACACCAAAATCAGCTTCCAGCAAAGGCAAAAATTCGCCAAGATTAAGGGGCGAAGGATTTTCCTGGCGTTGAAGGAGCAAGCCAAGACCATCCTTTATCCGCTTTATCGCCTGGCTACCTGCAGCAACATCATAATCATAAACAAGAGGAATGCCATTAGCCGCTTCTTCTCGTTTAGAATTAGTGAGCGGCACGTCCTCGACCAAAAGATCGCGTGGAGATTTAATATCGCGGGCAGCAATATCCCCTGGCTCATGATAATCCGGGATAAAACCACCTTTAGGAACAACGATTAACGTCAATATAAGAGTTACTGCTAAAAGCAGCCAACCAGCAACCTGGTCTCGTCCCTTTGCGTTTGAGCCAGCGCCAAAATAACTTGCTCTGCTACGCAAAAGCTTATTCTTATCTTCTTTAGTCATATACTCTCTGTCAGCACTAAAGGCGTATTACCCGCGGGCCCTGTGCCCCTGGCCGTGAGCACGCAAATCAGCGCGTTGATAAGCCTGAACAATTGCTTGAACAATTGGGTGTCGAACAACGTCAGCATCACTGAAATGGGTAAAGGCAATTCCGGGAACGCCAACAAGGACATCAATAGCATTCAATAACCCGGATTTGTTTTCGCGTGGTAAGTCTATCTGAGTGACATCCCCGGTAATGACAGCGCTACTGCCAAAACCAAGGCGAGTTAGAAACATTTTCATTTGTTCTACGGTCGTATTCTGGGCCTCATCTAAAATAACAAAAGCGTCATTTAATGTGCGACCACGCATAAACGCCAGTGGAGCAACTTCAACAACGCCAGTCTCAACGAGTTCCTTTGCTTTATCAAAATCGACCATATCGTAAAGAGCATCATAAAGAGGCCGCAAATAAGGATTAACCTTCTCAGCCAGATCCCCAGGCAAAAACCCCAATTTTTCGCCAGCTTCAACCGCAGGACGAACCAGCATAATCCTGCTCACCTCTTTACGCATGAGCGCTGCAACTCCCATAGCCATGGCCAGATAGGTTTTCCCGGTACCAGCGGGGCCAACACCAAAGACCACGTTATTTTGCCTGATCTGGTCTATATAATGCTTTTGGGCCAAGCTTTTAGGAGCAATGATTTTTTTACGGGCAGAGACAAATACGGTATCGCAGAAAATATCTTTCAGGCAGGAACTAGAATCTGCAGAGAGAATACGGATAGCGTAGTCGATATCGGCAGGATATACAGGCATCCCGTCACGTAATAACGCACAGAGTTCCTCAAATAACCTGATCCCGATTTCAACCTGGGTTTTCTCACCGGTCAGAGTGAGACTTGTGCCCTGGCTACCGAGGCGGATGCCCATTTTTTTTTCGATGAGCTTAAGATGTTTATTCTGCTGGCCAAATAACTCTATGGCAAGAGCCGCATCGCCAACTTCAAATCGTTCGCGTACGCTCATGTGCAGTCTACTAGTTGTCTGTTCATAGGTTTTCGAAATCTAGCACCAAAAATTGGTTAATGCAATAGTTTGTCGAACAAGCAGAATTCTGGCAGTTGACAATCCGTCTAAAGAGAACTATCGGCATAGACCATATTCCTGATATACTGTTGTATTGCAACTTATAATAATTGATTTTTTTGGAAATACAGTCATGACTAAACGGCCATTAGAAACTGAAAATCCTCTTATTATTACTTTTCTCCAAAGGCTTAATGTCGCCAGGCGCCATCAGGCAACCTACCCTCCTGAGCATCCGGCGATTGTGGAAAGTATTAATAATACCTTGGCGGTTTTGCAAGATTTTTTTCTTTCTTCGCCATTAATCTCTCTAGGAATCGGTCCGGATTCAGTTTATTTTGAACAATTGAAATTTACCGATGAGCATTCAGCTGTAGCAGAGTTTTGTCGTTTTTTCACCCACCTCGGAATAGCAACAGTCAACTTTCAAAAAGGATTAACCACAGACGAACTGATGCGCTTCAATCAATTACTCAGAAGTAACCGTAACGATATTGAATCGTTCGGCGGTTTCTCTTCTATTCTTGAGGACCAGCGTATCATTCATATCCAAGTCATCGCTATTGACTATGACGCTTTTCAAGCCAAAGAATTAGGCAACAACACGAACAATGAAGACTCTGACTTGTGGGGAAATTTCCTCTTCGGTCTGAGCCGTGGGATTCTGGCGTTTGACAGTGACAATGACCAGAGACTCTCTGATTTGGCACACAGTTTAAATCAACTTCAGACCCAGCCCTCAGCCAATGACCACGCCAACCTGACTGAATTTATTACTCACAGTATGTATGCTGAACGTTCTAATAGCCAGCAAATCAAAGCCGGGCAACGCTTAAATCAACTCCTCCAACAACTGAATCCGAGGACAAGAGAACACTTCCTAAGCCACATTGTTAATGCACTGGATAAAAATCCACAGCCCGCGGAAAATATTTTAGCCGGAATATCTTCTCAATATATCAATGCATCCCTTGCGTCATTAAGTCAGCAAAAGCAACAGGTTTCTTCACGCCTCGTTAACCTCCTGGAGCTCTTCTCTGACAATAATTCCGAATCTCAACGTAAACGTCATTCAGGGGCTGCTTTGTCGGCTGATGTCATCAAGGCCAGGCTCGATGAACTATTTCGCGAAGAACAGCAGGAAACATATCTCCCAGAGCAATACCAATCCGCATTAAATGATGTTTTTTCAAAAAAAGTCAGCCCCGATCTGATACCAGACAATGTTAAGACGGAATTGCGCTACTTATTAGAACACCAGTCAATTGAAGATCATTTTTCCCAAATCATCCTCAAACTATTAGAGAATCCTCTTACCAAGGAGCAAGAACTCGCCATTCAGGAACAACTCCTTGAACTGACCAAATATTATCTGGATACGGGACGGTTCAAAAAACTCACCAGTATTTATATCAGCTGGAACCAGCATCTGAATAGCGGCGATGCAAACCTTGATATTTTTGCCGAGAAGGTCATTGCAGCGCATTCTCAGAAATCATTTATCGCCGAAACCCTCGATGGTTTCAATATCTGGGAGGCTGAAAAACATATTGAATTGACCCATTATGTCCAAACGGTTGGGGAACATTACGTCGCCCCGGTTATTGAACGTCTTGGTTTAGCCCCGTCAAAAGAAGAACGGATGCACTGGCTACACATTCTTAAAAAGATTAGCAGCAATACCCAACAAACAATTATTTCAGCGCTCGCCGATGAACGTTGGTACCTGATTCGAAACTTATTAATCGCCTTGAGAGAACAACCCAATCAGGCAACCTTAAAAGCGAGTTTGCCCTTTTGTAATCACGACCACCCAATGGTCAGAATTGAGGCTATTGGTAACTTGCTTCTCACCAATCCCGTTCCGGCCAATCGGTATTTACGGCAAGAGCTGCAAAGCGATGACCCTTGGACGAGAGAAGCCGCCGTTAAAATTGCTTCTTTGAGTAAAGACCCTGAAGTTCTCAGTACTCTACACGCACTTGTTCAAACTCCAGCAGCATCCGACATAGAGTTACAGCTACAAATGACCACCATACGAACTCTTGGTGAAATCGCTAACCCTGACAGTGTCATTGTGTTTCGCCGCTTACTCGCCAAAAAAGGGCTTTTTATTTCGCCCAGAATTAAAGCTCTACAGCAGGAAATTATCCAAGTCCTGCCCTATTTTTCAGGACCAGGTGCCAAAAAGTTGATTCAAGAACTTGCTGGGGGGAAATTTAAGGAATTAATGCAAACTGCCTTGTCTAATGCACAACAGGAATCTCATGAAGCCACTTGACCAGACTCCAATCTATAATTTTATTCGTCTGCTGATGACTGCTGCGGCTAATGCGGCCCTCTACGATATAAACCACAACCAGGTATTACGTTTTAACAAACAGGCCCTGGTCATACTGCAGCAACTGACCAGTGCAACAGATGCATTAATTTTACGCCTGATCAATCATCAGCTGATTTACAATAACAAACCATTAGAAGAAACTATGACTGTCAAAAAACTGATTACTTCCTTTTCGCAGCGAAATATCAGTTATTTAAAAATTGAAGACGGTATTTATACAGAAGAGTTACTCAACCTTATTCAGGTTTTAAGCCATGGAGACGACAGTTCGGGTACCGTATACGATAGTAAGCATATTCATTTTGGTCAGGTTGAAGTTCGTTATCAAAGCTCAGACGATGATGATTTTGTCCTCTTAAATCTCGGGGAAATTGCGGCTGTAGAAGCAACCCACATAAATGACCTGTACGAGAATATTCAGCAACAAAAAGAGGTTAAAATTGCGGGAATAACAGACATCGTTAATAGCTTTGCTCATTCATTCAATAAACAGGGGGATGCCTTTATGGCTCTCGCGCCTTTAAGGGCGATCGATGAATATACGTATACCCATTCAACCAACATCTGCCTGCTGAACCTCGCCCAGGCAAAAGCTTTGGGAATAGAGGGACAACTTCTTATTGATATTGGTATTGCTGCAATGCTTCATGATGTCGGGAAAATGTTTATTTCGCCATCGATCCTGACCAAAACAGAGGCTTTAAGCGATAGTGAATGGTGCGCCATGAAAGAGCACCCACGACTTGGAGCAGAATACTTACTCACCGTTCCCGGTGTGCCACGTCTAGCGGTGATTACCGCGTACGAGCATCATATGCGCTACGATCTTGCGGGGTATCCCAAAGTCGACTCGGGCTGGCAACAGCATTTCTGCTCCTACTTAACAGCTATTTCAGACACTTATGATGCCATGCGAACAAACCGTAGTTACGAAGACGCATTGGATCAAACCCAGATTGTTAACATTATGCATAACCTGGCAGGCAACAAGCTTCACCCTCAGTTGACGTACAACTTTTTAACTATCCTGCAACAACTCGACTCTCAAAAAGTTTATTAAAAAGGTTGAAAACATTACACAATTATCAGATAAACCTTATTCCATTTAAATAACTTTTTTCTATAGGGTGTCCGTGCTAGGTATTGGGGGAAAATCTATTGCACTCTGACGAATCACTATTAAACATACTCTCTTTTTTGCAGAGCCTTGCTTTAGCGGGTCGACAGTTAGCTTTTTATCCGTCCGGGCATCCTCAACGGGAGAATATTATTCATTCGGTGATGACTGCACTGCAAAACTGCTGTAACGACAGTACGGAATCACTTTCTTTGCACTGTAGCCAGGACTTTTTATTCGTCGACAACCATGAGCTTCCGCAGCAAGACCATGCGATTAACAGCCTTAAATCACTTTTTACCGCTCATGATATTGTCGCGATACACTTTCATAAAAACCTGAAGCCAGAAGAAATTCACAAACTCCACAAATTTTTATGGCACCAAGATAGAGGGGCAAACCATAACCTGGCTCCTGCTGAAGAATTTGCCCAATTAGCATTCGACAATATCCAGATAAATTTCATCGATTATTCGCATCTGCACAAAAAAGAATCTTCGTCTAACGATGAAACTCATCATGAAGACATACTATGGGAAACACTCATTAGCACCATTTCTTTTGGAGGGGTCTCGAATAACAAAGAGGTCGAAAGTTTCCTTGATGAATATGTGGATAATACAGAGAGTAACAGTTTGGGTGAACAACAGATGGGATCTCTACTGAACCGCATATTGCAGGCCCGCTACCATACCGACCAAAAATTAGATGACAAGACGATGAGACTGGCCCAAACTTTGAGCCCAAAGGTTCTTGATACTCTATTAGCCAGTACGTTTTCTACCCTTGATAAATGCCCGGACAAAGCCCCAGCCATTGTGGCTTCGCTACCAAAAGAGGTTCTCAGTGAAACCTTTCAACGGGCGGCCAATAAAAGCCTGAAAATCTCATCCCGCATTTTTGACCTGCTTGGTGAATTTTCACAAAGTACTGGACCACAAAGCACAACGCCAATCTTTGTGCAGGAAACCAAGTCATCATCAGAACCACTTGATCTACTATTTCATGAAGAAAATCTTGATGATTATGTCCCCCTTCAATACCAGAATTCACTTCATAAAATCCTGGCGGGAGAAGTAATCAGCAATATGGCCCCCTCTGAAGCAGCTCTATACTGCGCGGACTTTCAACGCTTTAATATTGAAAAACATTGTTGCGAGACCCTCTTTGAGCTTCTTGACCGAAAAGTTGACAAACAAACAGAATTAAACATTCAGAATACCTTCATTGAACTGGCCAATTTTTTTGTCCAAACAGGCGATTTTAAATCGTTGAGCAACATATTCCTCAATTGGTCAAGATATCTTTACAGTGGATCGTCTCATGTTCTCTTTCTTGAAGAACAAGTTCTTGCCAACCAAACAACAACTGCTTTTATTAATGAGGTCCTCGATACCATCAGGCTCTGGACCGAAGAAAAATATGCAGAGATTGTTGAATACATAAAACTTATCGGGGAGCCATATGCAGAACAACTTGTCGAACGTCTGAAAGTTGACGAAGACAAAGTACGACGTCACTTGTGGATGGATCTGCTGGTCGAGTTAGGAGCAAAAGCTCATCCCATAATCATCGCAAACCTTGAAAGTGGTCCATGGTTTTTGATCCGCAATTTACTTTTTATTATGGGCCGCCAGAACGAATCAGTCCCAACCAAAACCATTTTAAAATACTCTAATCATGAGTACCCTCAGATACGTAAAGAAGCCATCAAGATTTTAGCGGGAAAAAACCCGGGTATTGCTCTTCGTTTAATCTATAAAGAATTAACCTCTGATGATTCCGCTACGATTGTAGAGATGTGTGAACTTGCGGAAAAAAACCATGATCACAAAATAATAGAGCAACTGCATAAACTTATACAAGCGACACCCCAGACGGAGGACGAGTTGACAATGGCAAAACAGATACTCAAGACTTTGGCAGTTATTGGCCACCCTCGCAGTCAAACCTTTTTGACTAAGATACTTACAGTCAAAGGATTCTTTCGGCCCCGTAAACAAAAGATATTCCATACTGAAGTGAAACAGGCATTAGAAATGTTTGGTAAATAAAGAGATTAATGAAGAGGCAGCAAACAGTCACAAAAAGAACTGTTCATGAAAAAGAAACTCTGGCAGAGCGGAGCTAATGTGGATAGCAGCAATAGTGTCAAAAATAGCATTCAGCCTTTTATCCAACATATTATAGCGATTACAGCTAATATTTCATTATATGGATCAAGTCACCCCCAAATACACAACCTGTGTACCAAAGCCCTTGAGCAATTAGCCAACAGCTTTAGAAATGAACAGAAATTCACCTTCAAACGACTTAAAAACAGACTCATTATTAATGATGTGCGCTGTGAAGAAACAATCAGCAATGAACGTTTTAATCATTTGCTACAAGACAAAAACATTAACTTTCTCGAAATCACTGCCGGAGTTACACAAGAGGAACTGCTCGCTTTTGCTCAACACCTTAATTCCCGAAACAATATTTTATCGCTACAGAACGCTCCGCACATAGAAATTGGGCAATTAACCATCGATAAAAGTAACACACAGCACATCGACAAAAGCAGTCATGATTTTCATGAAGTCGCTACCAAAAATTGTGGGAAGTTTATGGAGACATACACCAATGTCGCTAAAAGCAAAGTTTCTGCTATTGCTATTGGAGAAATAGTCGACGACTTTATTAGTTCATTTTCATCCCATAGTCATATTTTGTCTGCTATGGCACCGTTACGTTCTATGGATGAATATGTTTATGTGCATTCCACAAATATCTGCCTGCTGAATCTCGCCCAGGCAAAATTACTTGGGATTACCGGTCCTGCACTCAAAGACATTGGCATTGCGGCGATGCTACACGATGTCGGTAAAATGTTTATACCAGCAGAAATTCTCAATAAGCCAGGACGGCCCACTGATGAAGAATGGCAATTAATCAAAGAACACCCGCGCTTAGGCGCAGAATACTTGATCAATTGTCCGGGGATCCCCTACTTGGCAATCATTAATGCATATGAGCATCATATGGGTTTTGACGGCAACGGCTATCCTGCGGAAACCACGAAAAAACGCAATCTCAGTATATGCAGCCATATGACGACCATTTCAGATATTTACGACGCTCTGCGCACCCGTCGTAGTTATAAAGAGCCCATGACTTTCAGCCGTATTCAACAGATTATGAACGACAGTATTGGAAAATCATTACACCCTCAACTAACTCGTTCCTTTCTAAATGCAATGTCCCAAGTAGATCAGGACCCCTCCTAGCCATTATGGCTAGGCAGAAAACGTTTACTCAAACAAAGATCTCAGCATGAAAATCCTCTTACCAAAATGTATCAAACCCATTCTGATCAGTTGCAGGAAGAGACCGGCAATGTTATAAATCCATAAGAATTTTCGGAGCATTATGGTTTTATGTTGAACCAAACCGAACGCTGACAGAATTTTAAAAGACCATGTAATTCCATGACACGCACCCAATATTTACAGAATCGAATCGGGTCATCATAGATATATTGACTGCTTTATTTTTTTCCTAGAGGACAGACATGAGCGAAGATACAAAAAAAATTATTTATTCAATGATGAAGGTCAGCAAATCGTACAACAAGCAGACCATTATCAAAGACATATCATTATCATACTTTTATGGTGCCAAGATTGGTGTCCTTGGTCTTAACGGGTCTGGTAAATCAACCTTGCTAAAAATTATGGCCGGTGTTGATAAAGAGTTTAACGGTGAAGCCGTTTTATCTGAGGGTTACAGCGTAGGTTATCTGGAACAGGAACCTCAACTTGATGATGAAAAGACGGTTCGCGAAATTGTTAAGGAAGGTGTTCAGGAAGTCGTCGACCTACTTGCTGAGTTTGAGGAGATCAATAATTCCTTTGCCGATCCAGACTGTGATATGGATAAACTCCTCGCTCGCCAGGCTGAAGTTCAGGATAAACTTGATGCCGCTGATGCCTGGGAGCTTGATTCCCGGCTTGAGTTAGCAGAAGAGGCGTTACGCTGTCCTCCACCTGAGACCCCGATCAAAAACCTGTCCGGTGGTGAAAAGCGCCGAGTTGCACTGTGCCGCCTGCTACTAAGCAAACCAGACATTCTCCTTCTCGATGAGCCAACCAACCATCTGGATGCAGAAACCGTTGCCTGGCTGGAACAACATCTACAGCGTTACCAGGGCACCGTTATAGCAGTTACCCACGACCGTTATTTCCTTGATAATGTCGCAGGTTGGATCCTCGAGCTTGACCGTGGTCACGGCATTCCCTGGAAAGGAAACTATTCCAGTTGGCTGGAACAAAAACAGGAGCGTTTGCGTAAAGAAGAAAAAGCTGAAAGCAAACGCCAACAAACCCTGCAACGAGAATTAGAATGGATTCGCATGTCTCCTAAAGGACGCCATGCGAAATCTCAGGCCCGGATTAATTCTTACGAAAAACTTCTAGGCAACGAAGGTTTGGCAAAAGAGAAAACTCTGGAGCTATTTATCCCGCCAGGTCCGCGCTTAGGTAATGTTGTCGTCGAAGCAAAAGAGCTCTGCAAGGGCTTTGGCGAACGTCTGCTGATCGATAATTTAAACTTTAACTTGCCAGCGGGTGGTATTGTTGGTGTTATCGGCCCGAACGGCGCCGGTAAATCCACCTTGTTTAAAATGATTATTGGTCAGGAAGAAGTTGATTCCGGCAGCTTTAAAGTTGGCGAAACCGTCCAGCTCGGCTATGTTGACCAGGGGCGTGAGCTTGATCCCAACAAAACCATTTGGGAAGAAGTCAGCGATGGTAACGACAATTTTATGATGGGAGGACAATCGGTTAATTCTCGCGCCTACGTTGCACGCTTTAACTTTTCTGGCTCTGATCAGCAGAAAAAGGTCGGGGTATTATCTGGTGGAGAGCGCAACCGTGTTCACCTGGCAAAAATGCTCCGCGAGGAAGCTAACGTTCTACTACTTGACGAACCTACCAACGACCTGGATGTTAATACTCTGCGCGCCCTTGAAGAGGGTTTGGAAAACTTTGGTGGTTGTGCGGTGGTCATCAGTCACGACCGCTGGTTCCTGGATCGTATCGCAACTCATATTTTGGCCTTTGAAGGTGACTCACAAGTGGTTTGGTTTGAGGGCAATTATTCTGAGTATGAAGAGGATCGCAAGCGCCGCCTCGGTCGCGATGCAGATCAACCACACCGTATTCGCTATCGCTCATTAACCAGACAATAAGCTCAAAAAATTTGAACACTCAGCATACCTTCAGAAGGTAAAGCTATCGCTCTAAAAACAAAAAATCCTCGCGCAACTGCGAGGATTTTTTGTTTTCTTTGTTTTAAATTGCCAAATGGGCAGGCATAATCTGCCCGGAGGGACTCACATAACGTACCTCGCAACACAAATCAAACCCAATACGCTCATGAACGGTTTCGCGGATATGAGCAATAAGAGCAAGGACATCAGCGGAGGTTGCATGGCCAGTATTAACAATAAAATTCGCGTGCTGGCGGGACACCTCAGCATGACCACGACGGGTACCTTTTAAGCCGCATTCTTCAATGATCTTCCCGGGAGGTCCAACACTCGCATGCATTTCAGCAGTGCTTAAAAAGACGGAACCACAATTTGGCTGTTTACGAGGAAATTTATATCTACGGTTTTTCAGATCACTTATCATATCGCGGCGGATAGCAGATTGATCCCCCTTTGGACAGAAAAGCTCAGCGCCGACAACGATCAACCCGGTTCCTTGTAAGGCACTATGACGGTAAGAAAAATCGCACTCCTGTCTGGAAAGATGAATCAATTCGCCCAAAGGAGAGACACAGGTGACATTGACGATATTTTCACCAATGCCGTGTCGTTGACTCCCGCCATTCATCATAATTAAACCACCAAGAGTTCCAGGAATCCCGATACAGTGTTCAAGCCCGGTTAAACCTGCAGCCATCGATTTCCGTGCCAGTTGGGGGACCCAAACTCCTCCTCCGGCACTAATTTCACCCTCATGAAGATCTAAATGACTCAGCTTTGCGCCTATCTTTAAAACAATGCCATCAACTCCGCGATCATCAAACAACAAGTTACTCCCTTGTCCAATAACCACAAGGGGGATATTTTCCTGATAAGAAAAATTGACCAATCTCTGTACTTGGCTAACATCACTTGGCTCAACTAAGGCAGATGCGCGTCCACCAATCCGCCAGGTATTATGATCTGCCAGAACCGCATTAACACAAATATCACCGACATTCTGGTCGGCCAAACAGTCGACAAAGGTCGTATCTTTTAACTTATCCACGCTTAGCTAACTCCGATTCCTGAAAATCGATAACCTGTAGTTGCAAAGAGCGTTCTCCACGCCACTCATTGATTCCTGGTCGATATAAAATATCAACCAGACCAGAGCATTCAGCCATCCGTTCTGCCATGCCGAAAGCGATGGCAGAAACAAAACTATCACCCTGTTCAATATCAAGTTTTAAATGATTTTTACCAACGACACGACAATTATATGTCCGGCAACCACGGCTAACGAACGTCGGTAAAGGGTTTCCCGCGCCGTAGGGATTCAGTTCATCAATCTGGTTCTGGATTTCGATGGTTAGCTGATCTAATGATATTTCTCCATCATGATTCAAACTTGGTTGTAACAGATCGATATCAAGAGATTCTTTTGCAACCGATTCGAAAGCTTCTCTGAATGGAGCTATCTGTCCGCTATCAACTGTCATCCCCGCCGCCATAGCATGACCACCAAAGCCACGCAGCAAGTCACTACACTGAGCAAGAGAATTGTGAAGATGAAAGCCGTTAATAGAGCGAGCAGACCCCTTCCCTTCCCCATTTTCCAACGCAATCATAACGACCGGCCGATGATAACGCTCAACCAGACGGCTGGCCACAATACCGATAACCCCTGCATGCCAGCCCTCTTTCGCGAGGACAATGCTATAATTATCTTCAGGAATATCGTTTTCGACCATTAATATGGCCTCTTGTAACGTCTGTTGCTCAACCGCTTGCCGATCGTGATTACAATTATCGAGAAATTCCGCTAATTCAGAGCAACTATTTGCATCGTGACTGAGCAGTAGTTCGACTCCCATAGCGGCATCTTCAAGACGACCTGCAGCGTTCAGCCGTGGCGCCAGGCGGAAACCGACGACACCACTGGTCACCTCCTTGACTTGCGCTACGGTTTTCAAAGCCTTAATACCTGGTCGCAACGATTTATCTAATAATTGCAGTCCCAATTTAACCAGCACACGATTGGTTCCTTTAAGCGGTACGATATCGGCAACAGTACCCAGCGCGACAAGATCGAGGACATAGCGTAAATCAGGCTCTTTAAGAGAAGTAAAATAGTTTTCAGCCCGCAACATACGCCGTAGACCTAAGACGAGAAAGAAGGCAACACCAACACCAGCGAGGTCAGGCCATGGAAATTTATTTTCAGGCAGATGAGGATTAACTAAAGCAAAACAATGGGGCAACGGATCAGGAGGCTGGTGGTGATCAGTGATAATCAGATCTAGCCCCAAGGACTGAGCAACGGCAGCTTCATGGATAGCGGACACACCACAGTCAACGGAAACAATGACTTTACACCCTTGCCCGTGCGCCTCACGAAGAGCATCTTCCGACAAACCATACCCATCAACCATGCGTAGGGGAATATGATAATCAACCGTCCCCCCCATGGCCCTGAGGACCTCAACCAGAAGACTGCATCCGGTAATGCCATCGACGTCGTAATCACCGTGCACGGCAATCTTCTCACCATTGCGTAAAGCATCAACAAGCCGCTTGCATGCTTTCTTCATATCAGGGAGTAGATCAGGATCTGGCAGGTCAGCTAACTTAGAGGTTAAAAAAGACTGCGCGCTGGCAGGCGACTGAATACCACGCAACCAAAGCAGATGAGCAACAATTTCTGGAACATTAAGATCACTGGATAATTCCTTAACCAAGTCATCGGGTGGTTGTTCGTTGCGCAACTGCCAATTACGAATAGAGACGGGTTCCATAATTATAAACCGACAAAAGACGAAAGGCAGATACCACAGAAGAACTTATTGTGGCGTCGAAGGTTCAGGATGATTCTTTAGAAAAGAAATCTCCTGGCGAAGTTGATCAGCTCCAGGAGCTGAAGGATTTAGGTCAAGAAGCTTTTCCCAAGCCAGCAGTGCTTTTTTAAAATCCTTAAGATCATAGCGATAAACAATCCCTAGATTATAAAGGCTCTGTTGATGGGATGGATTGATGGCGGAAGCCTTAGTGAAATTATTTATCGCTTTATCATACCAACCCACACGTCGAAACATAACACCCTGATCAGTAAGAATATTCGGATCCTGATCATTAAGATCAAGTGCCTTTTGGTAGGCATCTATTGCTTTCATTGGTTGGTCGGAATCGAAAAAATTATGGCCAAGCTGAACCCAGGCATTACGGTTTTCAGGTTCTTTAGCAACAATCCCTTCGAGCGTAGTTATCTTTTGGTCGTAATTGACAACCGCAGGAGGCGGGGACTGTAGAGTAGACGAGGTAGAGGCAGAATCTTTACGCCAGTTTGAGTAGATAATACCGACAAGAACACCAACTATAAGAACAATCACAGTCAACAAAACGGTTTCTTTTTTCATCATTTACCTCTTCAGGAAAAAGAATTGCAGGCACCAAACCAATGATGCCTGCAAGACAATGATAATATCTTAAATTGTAACCATTGACTGTTCTTCCGGTAAAGAAAAAACCCTATTTTTTTAATCCAAATTTCTTTTGTTGCCATAGAATCAAAATAGGGCTGGCGACAAAAATTGAGGAATAGGTTCCGATTAATACCCCTACTAACATAGCAAAGGCAAAATTGTGAATAACACCACCACCAAGAACAAACAGGGCAAGGACAACTAACAAGGTTGTCCCTGAAGTCAAAAGAGTTCTGGACAAAGTATCGTTGATACTCCGGTTGACAACGAAGGAAAATGACTCCTTATTGTGCTTACCAAGATTTTCGCGAATCCGATCGTAGACGATAATAGTATCGTTCAAGGAATAACCGATAATAGCAAGGAAAGCTGCAATAATCGGCAAATCAATTTCCTTACCGAAAACACTGAAGGCCCCGAGAGTAATGACCACATCATGGACCAACGCAATGATGGCACCAACAGCAAAACGGAATTCAAACCGCCAACTGATATAAATCAGGATGCCAAGCATAGCATAAAGAATCGCCTTGAGGCCTTTACTACGCAGGTCTTTTCCAACCTGAGGGCCAACCATTTCAACCCGGCGAATAGAAACCTTCCCTTTTTCGTAAGTTTTCTCAAGAGCATCTTGAATCTGGACCGATAATCCCTGCAACTCAGCAGAGGTTTTTTCGACACGAATCAAGAACTCATTCTGGTCTTCTCCAAAGCTTTGAACGATAGGAGAACCGATGTCGAGCCCTTTCAAAGCATCTTTGATGTCACTGGCATCTGTTCCATCAGTAAACTGAACCTGGACCAGAGTTCCTCCAGCGAAATCTATGCCATAGTCGGGGCCACCTTTGACCAGCAAAGAAAGCAAACCAACAACAATCAAAACAATAGAAACAATAAACGCAATTTTACGTTTACCGACAAAATCAATATTAGTATCCGGCTTGATCAGCTGCATGCCGTTAAGCCTCCTCTTATATACTCAGCCGCTTGATATCGCGGCCTTTCAGGTAAAGGTCAAAAATAACTCGGGAGACAAAAATCGCAGTAAACAGAGACGCGATGATACCGATTGACAAGGTTACAGCGAACCCGCGAACCGGACCGGTCCCGAACTGGAAAAGTACCAGAGCAGCCAACAAGGTTGTCAAGTTAGCATCGATAATGGTCAAAAACGCCTTACTGTACCCGGAATCCAAGGCCAGCTTAGGTGCACGACCAAGTCGAATTTCTTCCCGTATACGCTCAAAAATAAGCACGTTCGCATCAACCGCCATACCGACGGTCAAAACGATACCAGCCAACCCGGGTAAGGTCAGAGTCGCACCAAACATGGACAACATTGCAGCAATAAACAGAATATTAAGAATCAGAGCGATAACAGCAACCAGACCTGAGAACTGGTAATAAATAATCATCGCAATAACAACGAGCAGAGCACCAACCCAAATTGACTTGATTCCCTTGTCAATGGAGTCTTGTCCCAAAGAGGGGCCAACGGTTCTGTTTTCGAGGATTTTAACCGGTGCAGGTAAAGAACCAGCACGCAAGACAATCGCCAGATCAGTCGCCTCTTGTGAGCTGAAAGATCCGGAAACCTGGGCACTACCACCAGAGATACGCTCACGGATGACCGGTGCTGAGTACACAGTATCATCCAAAACGATGGCCATACGCTTACCGACATTGGCAGCAGTAATCTGATCAAAACGTTTAGCACCAACAGCGTTAAAGTCGATAGCAACATAGGGTTCGTTAAAACGTGTATCGATACGCACATTAGCGTCAGCCAGCAAATCACCAGTCAGAACTGTTTTGTCTTCGACCACAATCGGTGTTTCTGTGGTTGCGCCAGTCTGGCGATTAACATTACGCTCATACAACAATTGTGTTCCGGGAGCTAATTTCCCGGCAACAGCGTCCTGAACATTAGCGGTTTCATCGACCATTTTAAATTCAAGACGAGCCGTTTTACCCAACAGTGCGATAGCACGATCTGGGTCCTCAACACCTGGTAACTGAATCAGAATGCGATTATCACTCTGACGCTGCAATGTTGGTTCACTCACCCCGAACTGGTCAACCCGGTTACGCATGGTTTCCAGCGCCTGGCGTACAGCGTAATCTTCGATATTCGTAATTTCATTATCACTTAAGCGATAATGTTTCTCAATATAGCCGCCTGTGCCGGTAAAGGTTTCTGCTTCTAATGCTGGATAATCATCAGCAAAAAGGGCATCAACCTTAGCACCTTCGTCTTCATCGTAAACGAGGACAACAACGCGGTCACCCTGACGCTTTTCAATCCGCTTAAAGATAATGTCTTTTTCCCGCAATTGAGCTTCAGCCTGGTCAATGATGGTATCAACCCGACTCTCAACAGCTTTATCAACATCAACACCCAGAACCAGGTGCATACCACCTTGCAGGTCAAGACCCAACTGAATGGGACCAAAGGTATTCGTCCACCACTGTGGTAACTGACCGCCTGTCAGAGTCGGGGCAATGGCAAAAACTGACAGTAGCAGGCAGAGGATGACGAGCACGCCCCTGAATTTTAGACTATTGGACATCTGCGTTGTATCTCCCTATATACGCAAGCAACATCGGCAGGTAGAAGTGACAACAATTATCAGGATTGCTTTACTTCGCTGATGGAAGAACGGTTCATCTTGATCTTGACACCGGTAGCAACTTCCAGGTTGATGGTGGTCTCGTCAACATGAGCAATTTTACCATGGATACCACCAGCAGTAACAACGGTATCACCGGCTTTAACATTACCAATCAATTCTTTATGCTGTTTAGCACGTTTTTGTTGTGGACGAATCAGTAAGAAGTAGAAGATGGCAAACATTGCCACCAACATAATGATGCTTTCATATCCACCCTGTCCCTGAGCTGCGGCATTTCCCGCCATTGCGAATGCTTCAGTTGCCATAAAATCCTCCGTAAGGTTAGAAATTAACTGAATAGTATAATTTTCAAGGGGCAAACTATTTTTGCCGTTTACGATAAAAATCTTGTTTAAATTGAGTAAAAGTACCCTGTTCTAATGACTTTCGTATTGATGCCATCAGGTGCTGATAATAGTGCAGATTATGGTGCGTATTAAGTACCGACGCAAGAATTTCATTGCTGGTGTATAAATGCCGCAGATATGCCCGACTGTAGTTCTTACAGACATAACACTGACACTCTGGATCAATAGCAGAACTATCGTTACGATATTGCGCCTGCTTAATACTGATTTTACCGAAACTGGTAAACAGCACGCCATTGCGCGCATTCCGGGTTGGCATAACGCAATCAAACATGTCACAACCGCGTGAAACACCTTCTACCAGATTTTCAGGTGTTCCAACGCCCATTACATAACGCGGCTTATCGGCCGGAAGTAAAGGTAACGAATGTTCCATAATTTCGTACATTAGTGCAGTTTCTTCACCAACGGACAAGCCACCTAAGGCATATCCTTCAAAACCAATTTCCTGCAATTGCTCAGCACTTTGGGTACGAAGATCGAGTTCCATCCCCCCTTGAACGATACCGAACAAAGCGGCATCGGAACCAGCAGGTATGACCTCTCGACAACGAGCAGCCCAACGCATAGAACGATTGGTTGAATCGATAATGTACTTTCTATCTGCCGGGTGAGGAATGCATTCATCAAAGACCATGACAATGTCAGAACCGAGAGCTAACTGAATATCCATAGACAATTCAGGTGTCAGCATATGATAACTGCCATCAATGTGTGACTGAAAAGAAGCACCTTCTTCAGTTATTTTTCTCAGCTCTCCAAGGCTGAAAACCTGAAAACCACCGCTATCAGTAAGGATCGGCCGATCCCAATTCATAAATTTATGCAGGCCACCTAACTGTCGGACCAGATCATGGCCCGGGCGTAGATAAAGATGGTAGGTATTAGCCAGAATAATCTGAGCGCCTATATCTTTCAATGCCTCAGGCAACACCCCCTTAACAGTTCCCAAGGTTCCCACTGGCATAAATGCAGGAGTATCAATTTCACCACGTCTGGTGTTAATAACACCGCGGCGAGCCTGGCTGTCAGAATCGACATGAAGAAGTGTATAGTTGAAACAGGACAATGTTTTACCCGTTACTTACTGAATGAGCATACAGTCACCATAACTAAAAAAGCGGAAACGCTCTTTAACAGCACGATGATATGCAGACAAAATGAATTCTTTTCCGGCCAAAGCCGATACTAACATTAATAAGGTCGATTTAGGCAGATGAAAATTGGTAATCAACCCATCAACAATTTTAAACTGATAGCCAGGATAAATGAAAATATCACTCTCCCCGGAACCGCTTTTTATAACCCCTGGTTGAGTTGCCGCAGTTTCCAGCGCGCGCGCACTCGTCGTTCCCAAAGCGATGACTCGATTTCCCTGCGCATGAGCTTGATTAATCAGGGTCGCTGTTTGCTCTGGCACCTGATAAATTTCCGTATGCATTTTATGCTCAAGGACATTTTCGACTCGGACGGGCAAAAAGGTACCAAGGCCAACATGCAATGTCAAAGGAGCAAGGATAACGCCAGCTTCCTGCAGACGAGCCAGAATTTCAGGAGTAAAATGAAGTCCCGCAGTTGGCGCGGCAACCGCACCTTTTTCCCGTGCGAATACGGTTTGGTAACGTTCTCGATCGGCAGGATCATCTGGCCGGCGAATGTATGGAGGCAATGGTAAATGGCCAATTTTATCGACATGTTCCAGGAAATCACCTGCGCAGTCAAATCTCACCCGTCGATATGGAGCTTCTGCCTCTTCAAGAACTTCAGCCATCAGCCCATCAGAAATATGAACAATCGTTCCGGAACGGATACTTTTAGAACTTTTAGTGAGGCACAACCAAGTTTCGTCGTCACATCCAGCTTCGCGACGAACAAGAAAGATCTCAACCTTTCCACCGGTGACCTTATGTCCTAATAAACGAGCCGGGATAACTTCGGTATCGTTACAAACCAGCACATCACCAGACCTGAAATAGTCAATAATACTTTTAAAATCAGTACAAGAGACCTGTTGATTAGCGCGATTGAGAACCATCATCCTGGAACCGTCACGGCAGAAAGACGGTTCCTGGGCAATCAGTTCTTCAGGTAGTTCATAGTCAAAATCTGTTAACAGCATGTGGTCTTTCTATCTCCCTCAAACAGCGCCCTAGGAGATCACAGAAGACCTTCAATGTCAAATATTTTACTTGTGCAAAAGATAACGCTGGCAACAAAAAACAACTCTTGGTGCGGTCAGATCAGCATGCTAATCTGAATAACGAACAGTTCACCCACCGGGAGCTTTTAATGATAAAGAAAACCGATATTCTTCTCGATATACTGGATCATTTTCCCAAGACTATGGGCGTCATTAAAGCGTATGAAAAAGAAACCATAACCTGTCTTTGTTGCTCTATGCTATTTGCAACCATTGAAGAAATTGCCACCCATCATCAGCTAAACCTGGATCTATTATTACAACAGCTAAACGATTCGCTATAAAATCACTGTGGACCTTCGTAAAGAATCTGCCAATGACGATCTTCTTTCACCAGGTACAACCGTTTACGCATATCACCGTTATAGTTATTGGAACGGTAACGCTGAACAAAATTAGCAACGACCATTGGTCGCTTATCATCATGTAAGGGATAGGCCAAAAGAGACAAATCGGACAGCTCAATTTTTTGGTAGGTTTTACCGGCAAAAACTTGCTTTTTATACTCCTTCCAATGCGTCAGATCATATCCATCGCTCCAGAAATCAGAAGCATAAAATTGTAAATACTGTCCGGTATCAGCACTTTCCCAACGCTGTCGCCAAGTTTCAAGAGCCGCCTGAATTTCAATATTTTCACCCAACCACTGTTGGCTACTAATCCAGTTAACACGATCACTAATAACAATAGGCGTGCGTCCAACTTCTACGTATTGGGTAATTTCGTCAAATTCGTCATTGGTTAATACCACGCACCCTTCACTATCGAGCGGAGGACGGCTGTATAACGATTTATCCGTACCATGCAACCAGATACCCCGGCCTGTCTTCTTTAGGCGCCGATCGAATTCATTCGGATAATTAACCGGAAAAGCACCCGCCCCATAAAGCGGCGGTAATTGTTCATCAGCAAGGTAACTGGTGACAAAATAGACCCCATTTGGGGTTTTTAAATCCCCTTCTTTCAGCTTATCCCCAGGAACCTTACCAAGCACAATATAGAAATGATCAATGAGCGTTGGCGGTAATCCAGCGCCTGAATTACTAAAAACATAAAGACGATTTTTACTTTTATCAACAACCAGGGCATACTTTGTTTCGGGACTCAAAGACAGCAAAACTTCAGGGACGGCAGTATTTCCGACTAAAGATAGATATCCAGTCAAGCGTGCCCGCGCTTCACTTTGCAGATGCGCAATTTGAGTTTTACTTGCCTCTGCTAATTCCATATCAAGGCGATCCGCTTGTAATGGCTGAAAGCGCCCATAACGTGCGATAAGCAAATCCCCTAGCACAAGATGAGCCAGCTGGAACCGTGGTGCCCTGCCAGTTAAATCCTCGAGCTCATAAATCGCTTCACCTAACAGACCTTTCTGAAAAAGCAACAGCCCCTTAAGAAGGCGTGCTTCATAATCATCAGGGTTTTCATTCAGACGCCCATTGAGCGGTTCTATTTCAGGATCATTCGCAGAAGCAGAAATATCCTTCAAAGCTTCAACTCTCACGAAAGGCAATTCACCCGGCAAAGCGGGTTCTTGAGGTAAAAGAGCTCTAACCTTCACACCACTCAGCCCAATAGCCCCGACACAGAAAAATAGAAATATGAAGCGTTTCAACTTCAACGCATAATCTCCAAAGCATTCTCACGAACAATTTTCAAGCCATCTACTGACTTCATCAACTCAAATTGCTTACGGGTCACATCACTGTAACGTTCACTTTGATAAGTCTGCAGTAACTCAACAACAATCTCTTCACTACCCTCTTCGACAATATTTATCTCAGACAAACTGATCTGAATAGCACCGGGAACCTGCAAACGGCGACGTCGTTGCTTTTCCCATGCAACCTTTTCTATACCGCCAGCAGGCCGAAAAGAATCAGCATAAAAAGAAAGGTATCTTTCTACATCATGATCCGCCCACGCAGCCGCCCAATTTTCAAGAGTCTGCTGTACCTCAACCATGATATCTGTAGCCACTTCTTTCGATTGGGCAATAGCAGTATCGGCCTGGGGCTTAACGACAGGGCTCGGTTCAGAGATTTCTTCAGGGACGTTCTCTATTTTTTCAACAGCCTCAGTCGGTTCTGCCTCAGCCAGGGCGACATCACCTTCAGCGCTAGTCTCTACCGGAGAGGGCTCACTAATCTCCTGAGACTCAACGGATTCACCCGCCTCAATCACGCTCTCAGCAATATTTAAAGAAGGAACCTCGTCAAGAGCAAGGAGAGTGCTATCATCTGCGGCACCACTCTGTTTTCGCTGCAAAAGAAAAAGCCCTTGACTGGAAAAGACCTGCAACGGAATAGTCCGTTCCTCAGCATTTAATTGCAATGCTTTACCGTACGACTCACGCGCCATTTCAGCATAGACAGAACCAAGATTCTGATGGATTGTAAGGTACTCGGTGTTGGTCCTTAAGCCCCGCTCCAATAGTTTACGGGCATTGTCTAAATCTCCTTGAGCAGCGTAAAAAGCAGCGAGATTATTATAAGCACGAGGATCATCAGGATGTTCAGCGATTAATAATTCTAAACCATCTTCAGCGACATCTGTTTTTTTATTACCCCATGCCTGCAAAGCATCATCAAGGCTAGCAACAGGAAAGACAGGAACGCTGGCCGATGAAGAGTCCGAGGAAGAATCCTGCCAGTAGGAATAACCTAAAAAAGCGGACATCCCTAAAACTACGCCTAGCAGCAACAGAACAACGTAGCGTCGATATAGGCCGGAGCTGGATGGGCGCTGCAGATTCACGGCAGGGGCAGGAAGAGCATCCAGCGTATCATTACTGTCATCTTCTGGTTCAGGCATGACGAAATTTTGATCTTTCAACAACTCTTCGACTCTGGATGAGATTGAAGATAGAGGCTCCTGAGAAGAATCTGCCTGTTCTTCATAAGATGAAGAAAATTCAACTATTGAGATATCTTCAGGCTCACAGCAGAGGATATCTGATAATTCATCATCACCTAGAAGCCGATCAATCCAATTTAATACCTCGACCGCGGTGATACGCCGTGACGGAATCAATGGCACCATGGCGTTAATAAGATCGGAACATTTAGTGACAGATTCTGGCAGAGCAGGAAACTCTCCCTCTAAATGACGAGTGGCAATGGAAAAATTATTCTTGCCACGATATGGGGGATTACCACTGAGAAGACGATATAAAATACAGCCAAGATTATAAATATCAGAGGCAGGAGTAGCGACTTCTCCCCTCACCTGCTCCGGGCTACAATAGCGTGGATCTACGCCACTGTTATAATCAAGAACAAATAGTTGAGACAGGGCAAAATCACACAATTCAGGCTGCTGCTGTTGATTCACAAGAATAAGTGCCGGGGTCAGATTCCCATGACACATTCCACGCTGGTGAACAACAGAAAGAGCATCAACAAGAGCGCGCACAAGAGACAGCACATCACCTATACTACGCTGCTGCGCCATATAATCATACAGCGGTTGGCCATCACATAAAGGCAGCAGACAAGCTAATCTCTCCTGGTAAAAACCAACCTCAAGGACTGTGGCAATACCAGGAACATCTAATTGAGAAAGTTGCTCGGCACGCTCAAAAAAAGCACTATTCCCCTTAACAGCTAAGCGAGCCTGAGGATGTGCAAGCAATAATCGGCAAGAACCAATGTCTGGGCAAGTAACCCGATAGGAAACAAATCCATCATTCGCTGAAAGCTCTTCAACGATTTGACAGTCTTGTATAATCTGTCCAGTTTGCGACATAAGACTCCACCACACATGCAGTCAAGAAATCACCCGAACCGATCAGGCGACCTGAATTTAAACATCAAGGAAATGTTGGCAATATTCCCAAACCGAGAACTTCATCAAAGCCACACATGATATTCATATTTTGAACAGCTTGCCCTGACGCACCTTTAACCAGATTGTCTATAACACTAATAACAATAACACGTTCAGTACGCTGATCGTAAACGAGACCGATATCACACAAATTAGTCCCTTGCACATAGGCGATGTTAGGAAGCTCACCGCCGGGCATAATACGCACAAAGGGATCATTAGCATAGTGCTCTTTGTACAGTTGAATCAACTGAGCACTATCCTTAACTCCGCGGGCACTCGCATAGCAGGTCGACAGCATACCCCGATTAAGTGGCAACAAATGAGGGGTAAAATTGATTTGTACCGGACTACCATAGATCGCTGATAATTCCTGCTCAATTTCAGGCGTATGACGGTGACTGGCAACACCGTAAGCTTTAAATCCTTCATTAACCTCGCAGAACAAACTCCCCTGCTTAGCCCCACGGCCAGCACCGCTCGTCCCGGACTTACTATCGATTACCAGCGTTGACGGATCGATCAACTGCTGCACTAACAAAGGCTTAAGGCCTAGAGTGACGGTCGTAGGATAACAACCAGGATTCGCAACTAATCTTGCTTGAGCAATCTCAGTACGATATTTTTCTGGTAACCCATAAACAGCTTCATCTAATAACTCAGGACTTGTATGTTCCTGATACCACTGTTCGTAAACATTTTTATCGCGTAACCGGTAATCAGCGGAAAGGTCAACAACCTTACAACCAGCGGCAAGAAAGTCAGGAATGACTTCCATAGCAGATTTATGGGGCAAGGCAGTAAAAATCAGATCAGCTTTTGCTGCAATAGTCGGCACATCAAGACTCTCACAGATTAAATCGCAAAAACCACTTAAAGAAGGGAAAGCAGCACTAATCGGAGCGCCCTCATGCTGTCGGGAGGTAACACTGGTTATTTTAACCTGCGGATGATTGACCAAAAGACGAATAAGCTCGACTCCGGTATAACCACTGGCACCAACGATTGCAACATTAATCATAGCAAAACTCCACATCTGAATTGGCAGCAAAAACAGACCTTATAAACTATTAAGGGTAGATAAAAAACAAATACGCTGCCACTAATGAAGAAAGTATAAAAGCTTTAAACAGATAAAAAAAGGGAAACCCTTGCGGATTTCCCTTTTGATAAAGCTGTGTACAAACGAAAATTGACTGGCAATTAACGCTTGGAGAACTGGAAACTCCGGCGAGCAGCAGCACGACCGTATTTCTTACGTTCTTTAACACGACTATCACGAGTAATAAAACCCGCTTTTTTCAGAACTGAACGCAGTTCTGGATCAACTTCAAGCAGTGCTTTGGTAATGCCGTGCTTAATAGCACCAGCTTGACCGGAAGCACCACCACCAGCAACATTGACAAAAATGTCAAATTTACCGGAATTATTGGTCAGTTCCAAAGGTTGACGAACAACCATCTTGGACGTTTCGCGGCCAAAAAAGACATCCAAAGGACGCTTATTGACAACAATTTCACCAGTACCTGGTTTCATCCAGACACGAGCGATCGAGGTTTTTCTTTTGCCAGTTGCATAAAACTTCTGCTCAGCCATCTAACTATCTCCCTGATTAAAACTTCAGTTCTTTAGGTTGCTGGGCGGCATGAGGATGTTCGCCTCCGGCATAAACCTTAAGTTTACGAAACATTTTACGTCCCAAAGTATTCTTTGGAAGCATACCTTTAACAGCAGCCTGAACCACCATTTCTGGTTTTTTCTCAAGCAACTTGCCAGCAGAAATCTCGCGAATTCCACCTGGGTAACCAGTGTGACGATAATATTTCTTATCAGCCAGCTTGTTACCGGTAAGCTTAACCTTGTCAGCATTAATAACAATGACAAAGTCACCAGCATCAACACTTGGGGTGTAAATAGCCTTATGCTTGCCACGCAATACACGGGCGATTTCAGTCGCTGCACGACCGAGGACAACATCCTCCAGATCGACAACAAACCAGTCTCTTACAACTTCATGCTCTTTAGCGACTTGAGTACTCATCGCATTCCTCTCCAAACATTTATCTCTAAAGGGTTGTGGGGCTCACAAAGCGGAAAATCTATCTGACTCGCCCATGATTGTCAAGACATTTTGTCAGCTAATTTTTCTTTATTTGTCTTCCCGTTCAAAAAAGCCGAATCGTTGCCATCCAACTACTTTAAATCGCAACTATTATTCAATCAACATTGATCAATAAAACACTTCTACAAGACATAGACCATGAGCAGGCGCAGTCAATGCAGGCTTCACGTCACCAGGCCGATGCAGCAGATGAGCAACGTCCTCAGGTGGTCGCTTATGCAAACCGACATCGACCAGGGTACCAACCATCATACGCACCATGTTTTTCAGAAAACCAGTCCCTTCGACATCGACGACAATCAGATCCTGTTGATAATTAATATCAACCTTAACAATCGTGCGCCTGGTGGTTTTAGCAGCGCAGCCCGTAGTCCTGAACGCAGAGAAATCATGCTCGCCTACAAAAAAATCTGCCGCTGATTTCATTGCCTCCAGATCAAGCGTCTTTTTTATGTGCCAACTTTGACATCGGTCAAGTGGTGAGCGCACAGCTGCAGCTAATATCTGATAGCGATATAACTTTCCTGAAGCAGAATAACGTGCGTGAAAATCAGCGCTGACTACACGTGCATGCTGAACAGCAATATCTGCGGGCAACCTGCTATTAAGCCCATCACGCCAGGCCTTAACCGGAAGAGTTGAGTCGGTATCAAAATGACAAACCATACCTCGGGCATGAACACCTGCGTCGGTACGGCCGGAAGAATGTACGCGATGAAAATCACCAGATAACTCGGTTATCGCTTCTTCCAGGCGCTGCTGTACAGAAACGCCATTAGGCTGACATTGCCAACCCACATAGGCACTGCCGTCATAAGCGACGGTCAAAACAACGCGACTCATTTATTACAACCACCATAGCAAGGATATGGCACCCAGGCCACAGACAAGAACCAACAAAGCATGCCGGGTTAACGGCTCAACTCTTGGCACAGATACCGAATCAGAAGAGCCCTGCCCAACAAGATCATCGGCCAGGCGATCACCATGATCAAGCAAGCGCAACAATACCAGTTCAAGATGCTCTGACCAAGATTTTACCCGTTCAAGTAGCGGCTGTTTGGAGTTTTTCCGATCAGGTCTTAATGGCGCCATTTCATCTTTCAAAATAGGGAAAAACTGTAACACAAGAAGGAACATAGCACCGATCTCAGCCACCGGAACCTTAAGCAGGCGTAATGGAGATAAGATACTTACAAGAGCATGACTAAGATCTTCCGCTGTCGTTGTGGTCGAAATGAGCAAGGAAAAAAGGACCGCAAGGAGAATTTGAGCATCCACACAAAGCCCATTTATCAGCCCATCAAGACTTAACCAACGCAGGCCCCAAAGAGTCTGCCCCGGGGTGAAAAACAGATGAACAAACAGGGAAAAGAGCAACAACCACTTCAATAGCCGTACAATACGCCACAAATGGGCAACAGACTGCCGGGCGAGTATTGCCCCCAGACACCAGATACCTGCCAGCACACCGAGCCGCAATGGCTCAAAACTGGAAAACAGAGCGGCCACCAGCGCACCAGTAAAAATTAACTTAAGGCGCGGATCCAAGCGGTGCAGGCACGAATTCCCAGCCCGATATAAAACCTCAGACTTTTGCATAGTCAAAAGAGCAAAAGGGAGCCCAAAGACTCCCTTCGCCAAATCAGAGTAACATCAAACAAGCATTAACCCAGGCGAGCAATGATAGCATCGCCCATTTCACTGGTGTTAACTTTCTTTTCCGCATCAGTACCTTGATAAATATCGACCGTTCTGAAGCCTTCATTAAGAACTTTTTCAACGGCCGTATTGATAGCATCAGCAGCTTCATCCATATTAAAAGAATAACGCAGCATCATGGCCATAGACATGATCTGAGCAATCGGGTTGGCAATGCCCTGACCGGCAATGTCAGGAGCGCTACCACCAGAAGGCTCATACATACCAAAAGAGCCCTCTGCAAGAGAAGCAGATGGCAACATCCCAAGAGAGCCAGTCAACATAGCAGCTTCGTCAGAGATAATATCGCCAAACATATTACCGCAGAGAAGAACATCAAACTGCTTTGGCCAACGTACCAACTGCATAGCAGCGTTATCGACATACATATGAGTCAATTCAACATCTTCGTACTCTTTTGCAACCCTGACCACAACTTCACGCCAGAGGATCGAGGTTGACAGAACGTTTGCCTTATCAATAGAGCAGACTTTTTTGCCTCTTTTCCGTGCCGCCTGGAAAGCAATATGAGCAATTCTTTCAACTTCGGCTTCAGAATATTTCATGGTGTCAAAACCAGTACGCTCTGCGCCTTCACCTTCAATGCCTTTTGGTTCAGCGAAGTAGATATCACCAGTCAGTTCACGCACAACCAGAAGGTCAAAACCACCCTCAACCACTTCATGCTTGAGGCTGGAAGCGCTGGTCAAAGCTGGAAATACAATTGCGGGACGGAAGTTACAAAACAACCCAAAAATTTTGCGCAATGGCAGCAAAGCACCACGTTCAGGTTGTTCTTTAGGAGGCAGATTTTCCCATTTTGGTCCGCCAACACTACCAAACAGAATAGCGTCGGAATTTTTACAGATTTCTACCGTCGTATCAGGCAACGCTTTGCCCTCGTTATCGATACCGGCACCACCGACATTACCAAAAGTACGCTCAAATTTGACGCCATATTTACCTTCAACAGCATCAAGAACTTTTAATGCTTCAGCCATAACTTCAGGACCGATACCATCACCAGGTAAAACTGCAATTTTATGATTTTGTGCCATGCTGTGTGACTCTCCCATTTAGATTTTTTATAAAACAGATCCAGTTGGCTTCCCAAAAGCCTTAGCTGAAAAAGTTCTGCGTCAAACGACATCCACAGATATCGTTCACTGAAATAGCGTTGCAGGATAAGTTCCCGCCTTTGAAAAATGGCTAAAACTATAGAAAGGGGGTATTTTTTTGTCAAACTCTTTTTAGCTCTGATACTACTGACAGAAGACATTCAGTTATGCTAAGGTTCGGTTTCGTCTGAACTTTTCCATCAAGGAGTACATACTATGCGCAAAGCGTTATTTTTCTTTTTCTTATTATGTTTCTCAGCAAACCTGAATTTAGCAGTGGCAGCCGATCCTGAGCAACCCGAATTAACCAAAGAAGATGTCGTCAAAATACTTCAGGGGATCCAGGGTGAAGTAACTGCCGTTAAAGCCTCAGAAGTCCCCGGAATCTACCAGGTCAACATGCAGATGCAAGGCAAACTATATCCTCTCTATCTTGATGCCAGCGGAGGCTATCTATTTAGTGGCAATATTATTCGCATTAAGGATCGACTCAACCTGACAGAAGAGACCTTTAAAGAGCTCAACCCGGTCAATACGACAGCCATACCTCTTGAAGATGCCCTGACTCTTGGCGCTGTCAAGAGCAGTAAACCTATCATTGTCTTTACTGATCCACACTGCCCCTACTGCAGCAAGTTGCATCAGGTGCTGCATGAAGCGGTTAAGCAGGATCCAACCTTGTCTTTTAAAATTAAAGTTGCTCCGTTCAAGCAAAGCTCGAAAGAAATTTCCCGCACAATTATCTGCAATCAGTCGCTGGAACAACTTGAACTTGCTTTTGCCGGAAAATCGTTGCCGGAACCAACTTGTCAGTCTGATGTGCCAGAAAAAAACGTCCAACTAGCACAGCAGCTAGGTATTCGTGGCACCCCAACGATGATTATGCCAAATGGGAAAATTGTACCGGGCTATCGCCCTCTAGAGAACCTGTTGGCAGAGATAGCTGCAAACAAGTAAACACAACAAAAAATAAATCCATTCAATAAAAAAAACGAAAGCCCCTGACAGAACCAGGGGCTTTCGTTTTTGCTTCCATCCGGAAATTCTAATTGAAACTTTCAAGTTTTCAAATTGGAAACGAGCAATTTTTCGTCGTGGCAAGAAAATCAAGAGCTTGCGCTTAAGACGTAGTACTTTACGTCGCACAAGCAAGCCCGCAGATTGACACAGCCACGGCGAAAAAGGGCCGTTTCCGAATGAAAACTAATTAATAGCGAGCATCGGCAAACTCAACCCATCCGCCTGCTTGAACCAGAGCCTTGTCAAAGGCCGAAATATCAAAGCTGAATACTTTAGACTCTGCGCCTGCGCTAGCCGTTATATTCTGTTGCTCCAGATCTACCGCGATAGCAACATCGCCCTGTTTTTCCAACGCGATTAAAGCATCGATATCAGTAGCGGGGAGCTCAATCGCCAACATTCCGCAATTGAACATATTTTGCCGGAAGATCCGTGCATAGCTCTCAGCTATAACGGTATGTACGTCATTGACCTCAAAGACCCATGGAGCATGCTCACGGGAAGAGCCGCAGCCGAAGTTCTGGCGAGCAACAACAACTGTTGCCTGCTTGAGTTTTTCCCCTTTAGGGTCAAATCCATCAAGTTTCAGATCTTCTAAAATATATGGACGTAAAGCTTCTTTCGTGACCTCAGTCAGATATTTTGCCGGAATAATCTCATCGGTATTAATATCAGAACGGTCAAGAACAATCGCCGTTCCACCAAACTTTTTCTGCATTATATAACTCCTGTACTAAACGAGGGTTCTGGCATCGGTAATGACGCCAGTAATAGCACTTGCTGCAGCCGTCGCAGGACTCATCAAATGCACCATACCACCCTTACCCATACGTCCATTAAAATTACGGTTACTGGTGGAGCCACAGACCTCACCTTCAGCGAGAACCCCATTACTCATCCCCAGGCAGGCACCACAAGTTGGATTGGTCACACAAAATCCAGCATCCATAAAAATCTGAATCAAGCCTTCAGCCAAAGCATCGTTAAAGATCTTGGGAGTTGCCGGTGACACAATAGCGCGGACAGAATCGGCAATAGTACGTCCTTTAAGGATAGCAGCTGCTTGCCGTAAGTCCTCAATCCGGCCATTGGTACAGGTTCCGATATAAATCTGGTCAACCCGAGTTCCAGCCAGGTCCTTAACTGCTTTTACACAATCCGGCTTATAATCATAGGTCGCTTGAGGCTCAAGGCTTGATACATCAACATCAAGAACTTTGGCATAAACAGCGTCATCATCCGAAACCCACTGTTGATAATCCGCAAGGGCTGCAGCCTTATCAGCATAGTCATCCTTGATAAAGTCCCACAGATAATCAACGGTGACCATATCAGGCATGCATATTCCCGAGGTTCCACCAGCCTCAATGGCCATATTACACAGAGTCATGCGTGCTTCCATACTCATGGCATCAACCACAGGCCCACGGAACTCGATCACATGATCAGTGGCACCATTAACCCCCAACTGAGCAATAACATAAAGAATAACATCCTTTGAGTAAACACCCTCAGGAAGCGTACCGGTCAGGTTAACTTTAATCGATGCTGGCTCACGAAAAGCACAGACCCCTTTCAGAATCCCAACTTCAAGGTCAGTCGTACCGACTCCGGCTGCAAAAGCACCGAAAGCGCCGTGAGTACAGGTATGGCTATCCCCCATAATGACGGTATAACCGGGACGAATGTAGCCTTTTTCAGGAAAAATGGCATGGCAGACACCGTTACGACCAACATCAAAAAAGTCAGGAATATCATGACGCCTTGCCCAATCACGCAAAATTTTAGCTTGCGTTGCTGTCTTTGAATCTTTCGCCGGGGTAACGTGATCGATGACAACTTTTATCTTATCTTTATCGAAAACACGATCCTTATCACGCCAGACCAGGTCTGCTATCGCAACCGGTGTGGTTATTTCGTGACACAATACACGGTCAAGATCGAGAACCTTGGTGCCCGTAAATGGTTCATCACGCAAGTGACTGTCAAAAATCTTTTCAGCTAATGTCCTACCCATGAAATCTCCTATTTAATAGTGATCTAACCAATCAGCCTAAACCTGCGGATTAGTCTTCACTGGCTTATTAACAATCTTATTCAATGCATTTATATAAGCTTTAGCACTGGCGACAACAATATCAGGGTGTGCCCCCTGCCCTAATACTTCGCGACCATCATCAGCCTGAAGACGAACAGTGCACTCACCTTGGGCGTCAGTACCACCAGTGATAGCTCCAACAGCAAAAGTCAACAACGGAGCCTTGCTTTTAGTTAGCTTCTTAATCGCTTTAAAAGTGGCATCAACCGGCCCATCCCCCATAATTGCGGTCTTCTTAACCTTGCCTTCAATTTCCATCTCTACCGTTGCTGTTGGGGCGGCAAAAGAACCGGAGGTGACATTCATCTGCAGCAATTTATAAACTTCAGGAACACGCAAAACCTCATCAGCAACAATAGCGTCAAGATCTTCGTCGAAAATTTCTTTTTTAAGATCCGCTAAAGCTTTAAAGCGAACAAATGCTTTATCACACTCTTCACGCGACAGGTCATAACCCAACTGTTTCAGCCGATCAATAAATGCATGGCGCCCGGAGTGCTTGCCCAAAACCAGTTTATTCTGGTTCAGGCCAACCGATTCAGGAGTCATGATTTCATAGGTCGATTTATCCATCAACATACCGTGCTGATGAATGCCTGCCTCATGGGCAAAGGCATTCGCCCCGACAATAGCCTTATTGGGCTGAATCAACAATCCGGTGATGGTCGAAAGCAGTTTACTTGCCGGAGTGATATGTTCGGTCTCAATATCGGTATAAAACGGCAAAATATCATGTCTGGTTTTAAGTGCCATGACGATTTCTTCCAGCGAACAGTTACCCGCCCGTTCACCAATCCCGTTAATAGTACATTCAACCTGACGTGCACCAGCCTGAACCGCAGCCATGGAGTTTGCCACCGCAAGCCCCAGGTCATTATGACAATGGACAGAAATAACCGCTTGTTCAATATTGCTGACATTCTCTTTGAGGTAAGTAATAATTTCCGCGTATTCCGATGGAATCGTATAACCTACAGTATCGGGAATATTTACCGTAGTCGCACCAGCGGCAATAACAGCCTCGACAACTTGAGCCAAAAATGGCAGGCGAGTACGCACCGCATCTTCAGGAGAAAACTCAACATTCGGAGTATAACCAGCAGCCCTCTTTACTGCAGCAACAGCAGCATCAAGAACTTCCTGCTCACTCATCTTGAGTTTATACTTCATATGAATATCACTGGTGGCAATGAAGGTGTGAATACGAGCTCTGTCCCCCGCATACTTCAAAGCTTCCCATGCGCGATCGATATCAGCATTATTAGCCCGAGATAAACCAGCGATCTGACATTTTTTAATGGTTTGAGCAACCTTCATAACCGCTTCAAAGTCACCCTCTGACGCGATAGGGAAACCCGCTTCAATAACATCGACGTTAAGACGTTCAAGCTGGGTCGCAATACGAATTTTTTCTTCAATATTCATACTTGCGCCTGGTGACTGCTCACCGTCACGCAACGTTGTATCAAAAATAATAACTTTATCTTTATCCTGGCTCATTTCAGGCTCCTTTGGCTGCGCCCCGTCATTGCGGTGCAGGGCAGTTCTTAACGATTCTCTGGTTGATATGGTCTTTCGTCAGCAGGTCACTTAGGTCAGATTCCACTACAGAACCACCCCCTTTCATCAGTTTAAACAAAAAAAGCTCTCGCCCCTGTATTTGTGATTAAATACAGGGGCGAGAGCTTTGAAAGCTTCGCGGTACCACCCTGGTTCGCCCTGGACTATTTATCCAAAGCCTTAATTGTCCTTTAACGCAGGCTCACGATCAAGGCTAACCAAAGCTTCACCTTGACAGCTCCGAGGCGAGTTCAGTATCTTCCGTACCAGTTTGCAGCAACCACTGGCTCTCTCAGACGGAAAAGACTACTTACTACTCCTCTTCAACGCTTTTGCTGTGAAGAGTGATTGAAACCGAAACAACCACCCAAGTCAAGTTATTTTAACATTTGATAATAATTTTCCATAATCATTTCTACAAGCCTGCCTGGCACAAATTAAGAATCTTTCCTGGCAGCTACACGTTTTCGCCCCCAGAAATAACCCACAGGCCCAGAGACCAGGTAAGCCATGCCTATAAGGAAAAGCATAATCTCTGGCTTGGCAACAATAACAATTAATAGAATGATCGCTAACACCAACATGATAAATGGTTGGCGCTTAAACAGCTCAGGGTCTTTCAGCGACAGGTACTTAACATTGCTCACCATTAAAAATGCCAGCAAGAAGACCAACATGACCATGGAAACCATCTTAACCGTACCGGTTCCGCCCAATTCATAAAAAAGCAGAACACAAGTGGCGACAATACATGCGGCAGCAGGGATGGGCATACCAATAAAACGTCGCGACTCAACCGTTGCCACTTGAACATTAAAACGCGCCAGACGTAAAGCGCCGCAAATGACATATAAAAAAGCAGCCAGCCAGCCTAATTTCCCAAAGGGTCGTAATGCCCATTCGTAGAGCAACACCCCCGGAGCAACGCCGAAGGAGATAACATCTGCCAGAGAGTCAAGCTCAACCCCGAACTTACTGGCAGTTCCAGTCAACCTGGCGACCTTACCATCGAGACCATCAAAAATAGCGGCTAACATAATAAACCATGCCGCTCGTTGGTATTCACCACTGGTAGAAGCAATAATCACGTAGAAACCTGCAAAAATACCACCAGCGGTAATCAGGTTAGGCAACAGGTAAACACCCTTACGGACATTCTCCCGCTTATCCTTTAATAAAATTTCTTCTTCGTTCAAGGCAATGTTCCTAAAATCGTTTCGCCAGCGACGGTATTCTCACCAAGGGTAATGGTAACATCACTGTGCTTAGGGAAATAGATATCAACCCGTGAGCCAAAACGGATCAGGCCATAACGTGCACCACAACGTAACACATCACCAATAACGGGATAAGTTACGATACGACGTGCGATCAGACCGGCAATCTGCACAAAAACAATGCGAGAGCCACCTTCAGTTTCAAGCAAAATGCCTGACTGCTCATTGCGCTCGCTGGCCTTATCGTAAGAGGCATTGATAAAATCCCCTTTTTGATAATACATATCGACCACTTTACCATCACAAGGCACGCGGTTAACATGCACATTGAACACCGACATAAAAATACTGACCTTGGTCACCCGCTGATTAAAGAAACGCTCTTCATCGACGTCACCAACAAAGATAACTTTGCCATCGGCAGGTGCGACGATAAGCTTATCGCCACCAGGAGTGTTACGCTCAGGGTTACGAAAAAAATAAACACTGAACAGGGTCAACAGCAGCAATATCAAGGTGAGGAAAGACCAATCGAGTAAAGCAAAAACGAGGGTCACAAACCCGAATAATGCGATAAAAGGATAACCTTCTTTTGCAATTGGTTGATTTTGATTCTTCATTTAACCTCTCCACGTTCTGTGGTAATTAACCAGCGACACCCTTTGCACCACGGCCAATCACAACAGGTCCAGACCGAACGACTTCTTTTATTCCCATCGGACGCAGCAACTCAAGAATTCCATCAACTTTCTTAGGGCTGCCCGTCATCTCAATGGTATATGATTTTGGTGTAACATCAATAACTTTTGCTCTAAAAATATCTACAATACGTAACGCCTCGGCACGGGTATCGGCTTCAGTCGCGACTTTAATTAACGCCAACTCTCGCTCAATAAATTCGCCACCGGTAAAATCAACCACCTTAATCGTTGAAATAAGCTTATTCAGCTGCTTCGTAATCTGCTCAATAATACGGTCATCACCATGAGTGACTAACGTCATACGTGAAATTTCAGGATCAAGAGTTGGAGCCACAGACAGACTCTCTATATTAAAACCACGACCAGAAAACAGGCTTGAAATTCGTGACAGAACACCGAATTCATTTTCAACCAATACGGAAATTGTGTGTTTCATTTTTACATATCCCCTAAAGTGTCAGCAATTGACATAAAATTTAAGAAGCCAGAACCATTTCATGAATGGCTTTACCTGCCGGAACCATGGGTAAAACATTCTCATCACGACAAACTTTAAAATTCATCAATACCGGTCCTGGAATTTCGAGCGCTTTTTTGATGACATCCTCAACTTCTTCAACTTTAGTCGCTTGAAGACCAGTGGCTCCGTAAGCCTCTGCCAACTTGATAAAATCGATAGGAACCTCAAGTGGAGTCTGACTATAGCGCTGGTCAAAGAACATCTGTTGCCACTGTCTGACCATCCCCAGGTAATTATTGTTAAGAATCGCTATCTTAACCGGCAGTTTATACTGAACAAGAGTGGCAAGTTCTTGCGAATTCATTTGAAACGAGCCATCTCCGGAGATATCGATAACCTGACGATCAGGACATGCGACCTGAGCTCCAAGCGCTGCGGGCAAACCGAAGCCCATCGTTCCCAGACCACCTGAGGTTAAGAAGGTGCGTGGCTTTAAAAAGTTATAAAACTGAGCTGTCCACATTTGGTGTTGGCCGACTTCAGTCGTGATAATCGCATCATCAGCAGTCAATTCACTTATTTTTTCAATAACATATTGGGGCTTAATCTCATCAGAAGACTGTTGATATCCCATAGGATGAGCCGCCTTCCACCCTTCAATCGTCTTGCGCCAGGCGTGACTCGCTTCAACCATATCCTCCAGCAACTCCGGCTTTTGGTTTAGGTGCCCCGTCAGCTTGCTCAAAACATCCTTTAAGTCACCAACAATTGGCAAATCAACCGCAACATTTTTATGAATTGAGGTCGGATCGATATCGACATGGATGATTTTCGCTTTTTCGGCAAAGCAATCGATGCGCCCCGTCACACGATCATCAAAGCGAGAGCCAACAGCAATGAGCAGGTCACACTCTGCAACAGACATATTTGCATAGAAGGTACCATGCATACCAAGCATGCCGAGAGCCAAGGGGTGAGACTGCGGAAAACCTGACATTGCCATCAACGTGGTGGTTACCGGTATTTGGGTCAATTCAGTCAGTTTCAGCAATTCATCAGTCGCTGCCGACAAATTAATGCCCCCACCGATATAAAGCAGGGGTTTCTTGGCCGCCAGAATCATTTTAGCGGCTTTTTCAATCTGGCGGAAGTTACCACTATAGGTCGGCTTATAGCCTCTGAGACTAACGCGATCGGGGTAAGAGAATTTATGTTTGGCTATCTGGATATCTTTTGGCAAATCAATCAATACCGGTCCAGGGCGACCAGTTCTGGCAATATAAAAGGCCTCTTTGACTGTGCGCGCCAAGTCACGAATATCCTGGATCAAAAAATTATGCTTGGTACAGGTACGGGTCATGCCACAGATATCAGCTTCCTGAAAAGCATCATTGCCAATCAATGGCGTCGGAACCTGCCCGGTAATGACCACCATTGGAATAGAATCCATGTAAGCCGTTGCTATCCCGGTAATAGTGTTGGTCGCACCGGGGCCACTCGTCGCGATGGCAACACCAACTTTCCCTGTGCTCCGGGCATAACCATCAGCTGCATGTACAGCAGCCTGCTCGTGCCTGGTCAGAACATGCTCAAGAGATGAATCATAAAGATCATCATATATGTTTATAACTGCGCCACCGGGGTAGCCAAAAACGGTGTCAACGCCTTCACGTTTTAAGCATTCAAGTAATATTTGCGATCCGGTTAATTCCATGTGTCATCCTCCTCATAGCGATTTCACCAGGAACCGTCTGTTGTATAAACGATATCGACATTGAAATCACTAATATCTGTCTTCTATATGGAAAGCAAGAACGCCCTCGTCCTGCTCACGCATAACCCACATAACCAACTCCTCAAAAGCATCAAGCCCCACGGTCGCAAATCATTTATTGCATCTGGCTGAGGAGATCCTGAAAAGCCGATCATGATATAAATAAAATATGATAAGCATGACAGTCTCGACAACTCACACCAGGTTGTCAAGAGTTAGATGATAACTGGTCCTCATTTAACGTCTAAAACCACCTATACTCAGCTAAACAGCACAAGAAAAGGGCCGAAGCAAAATGCCTCGGCCCTTTTAAAAAGCGTTGGTTTTTTTAAGATAAAAGATTAAGCAGTGACAGCCTGTACAATCTTCTTCATCTCGTCCTTACCAACGAGTTTCATCTTTTTGACTTTATTTTTTTCGAGTTCTTCCTGGGGGGTAAGAAATGTCTTTTTTTGGTATTCGGAGAGTTGTTTTTCAAAAATATGATGTTCTTCGTAGAGCATGCGGAAACGGGAGTTTTCGGTGATGAGGGTTTCTAAAACATTCTGTTCAATTTCCATTGGCACCTCCGCGCACTTGCTTAGGGTTTATGTCCCTGATCTCAAACCATTCTGAAAAACTGCCTTTCATCCTGAAAAGTCGACCGAAATAGATTCGGATTCGAAGAAATTGCCAAGCCTTAGTCCTTCTGGCAAAGAGGGTTCAGGCCAGGGACGTTACCGGGTACAGTCAGAAAAAATTTCCGAATTGACTAACTCCAATTAACCAAATTAGAAGCGGATTGTCAACCGCTTAACTAAATTTCAGGAGCGCTTGTTTTTGGACGAAAAATTTAACTCTGCATCAGAGGGGCGAATATAAACAGGCGTGACTTCAGTGGCACTATCAACAACACCTTCCAACCAACGCTGATAGGCGAGCCAAGCTACCTGACCACCACGACGCTGATGACATGGATGCGGAGCAAGAAGCGCATTTAAACCCTCTTTTTCCTTGATTAAATGCTGATAAACCGGGACTCCATCACCAACAAAACCAACGGTCCCGGTTAACTCACCCAACAAGACCTCCGGTGCGACAACCCGAGCGTCACTAGTTGCAACAGGCCCCTGCTCCCCGACTTTAAAAATTTGGGTATAGACTTCTTTTTTTCGCGCATCAAGAAAGGCACACACGGGAACATCTTCAGAGGGAAATCCCAGAGCACTAACCTCGAGAGCGGAAACACTTGCAACAGGAACGTTTAACGTCTGAGCGAGCCCCTTAACCGTGGCCAGACCAATACGTAAACCAGTAAAGGACCCAGGGCCAACGACAACGGCAAGCAGCTCAATATCGGCAAGGGCCCAACCTGCTTCAGCTAACAACAGATCGATCTGCTTTAACAGTTTTTCACTATGAGTACTGCGAACATTAAGCAACGATTCTGCTACCAGCGTATCCCCATGAGCCAAAGCAACACTACCAGCAAATGCAGCAGTATCAACGGCAAGAATTTTAGGTGTCGTCGTCATTGTCCAACTATCCCCACAAACGCATAATGTCATTATAAAAAGCAAGAACCATCAACATCAGCAACATAGCCATACCGATCTGCTGAGCCATTTCACGGGCCCTTACTGATAAAGGACGCCGGATGATAAGTTCTATGGCGTAAAAAAGAATATGGCCACCATCCAATATTGGAATCGGCAACAGGTTTAAAATTCCAAGCTGAATAGAAATAAATGCAAGTACTGAGATTATTGCAGCGATATCGGTCTGAGCTGCCTGCCCGGCAATTTGCACCACAGTAATCGGACCGCCTATGTTTTTGGTCGACACATTGCCGGTAAACAACTTCTGCACAAACACAACAGTCAGCTCAATGAGCTCCCAAGTTCGATGAGCCCCCTCGACAATAGCATCGCCAAAAGTAAAACGCTTAAACTGTGAGCTTTGCAGCGGAGCAATGCCAAGTAGCAAGTCACCACCTTCTTCACGGCGTTCCGGGACCAATTCAATTGAAACCTGATCCCCACCACGGTCAACGACAACCGGGATAGCGACCTCGCCAGATTTCTGAACAATACTCTTAAGATCGTACCACGATGCTACCGGTACCCCGGCAACAGAAAGGATAAGATCATTCTCTTTCAGTCCTGCCTTCATGGCGGGCATATCTGGAGCCAGGCCGCCAATACGGGCATCCTGCCTCGGTAATAACCCTAACGCCTGCATCCCCTCCAGACTGTTATTTTCAGCCGGAACAGTGAGCGTCTGAGTATGATTATTGCGCTCGATTTTAAACTGAAGCGGCACACCAGCCTGACCGACAAAAACTTTATTCGTGTTACTCCAACTGGAAACAGGCAAATTATTAACATCCGTAATGCAGTCTCCGGCAAGAAAGCCAGCTTGCTGCGCGGCGGTATCCGGAACAACATACCCGACGCAGGCAGGCTCATCGAAATAGCTTGGTAACTGAACACCAATCAAGTAGGAGATCGGCAGGATAAGTAACGGCAAAACAAGGTTCATTACCGGCCCGGCTAAAACGATCGCCAACCGGTTAGAAACCGGTTTTTTAGCAAAAGAACGTTTTTCTTCCTCCGGAGTCAGTTCAGCATCTTCTCCGTCCTCACCTCCACCTTCTCCAAGCATCTGTACATACCCACCTAAAGGGATGACACAAATCTGATACTCGGTCTCTCCACGCTGTCGAGATACGAGCTTGGGACCAAAGCCCAGTGAAAACTTCAACACCTTGACACCACACATTTTAGCAACTAAAAAGTGGCCCAGTTCGTGTACAAAAACCAATACACCCAACATCAGAATGCCGGCGATAATTGTAGTCATTATATTCCTCCGCCAAGAATACGTTTGGCTTCGTTGCGCGCCCACAGATCAGCTTGCAGAATACGATCTAACGTTCCCGCCTGCTCACAATGATGACGTGCCATTACTTTTTCAATCAATCCTGCAATACCAAGGAAACTGATGTTGTGCGTCAAGAAAGCATCAACGGCTATCTCATTGGCGGCATTCATGACCGCTGGCAAGGTGCCGCCTTGGGCGAGCGCCTCATACGCAAGTTTAAGACATGGGAATTTATCCAACTGCGGCTCTGAAAAGGTTAACTGGCCTTGCTGGCAGAGGTCAAGTGGCCGCTGTTCAAGAGGTAACCGTTGCGGCCATGACAAAGCATAGGCGATAGGGGTTTTCATGTCGGGAATTCCCAATTGAGCAATTAAAGCGCCATCCCGATATTCAACTAAAGAATGAACGATACTTTCAGGGTGAATATGCACAGCGATCTGCTCTGCGGGAATATCAAACAACCACCGGGCCTCAATGACTTCCAGCCCCTTATTCATCATTGTTGCGGAATCGATACTGATTTTTTTACCCATATCCCAATTCGGATGAGCAAGGGCATCCGCAGGGGAGATCTGTTTAAAGAGCGCATAATCCCAGGTGCGAAAAGGACCTCCGGAAGCGGTCAGAATAAGGCGCCTGATATCCTCATTGCGATGACCTTCCAAAGATTGAAAAATAGCGGAATGCTCGCTATCCACCGGAATCAGCCTTACACCACGACGCTTAACTTCGGCCATAATTAAGGCGCCGGCCATAACCAACGTTTCTTTATTAGCTAATGCGATATCTTTGCCGGCCTTTATAGCCGCCATAGTCGGCACCAAACCTGCTGCACCAACAATTGCCGCGACCACCATTTCAGCGTCGTCAAGAGTAGCACATTCGATCATACCTTTGACACCGGCATGAACCGTAACATCGCTAGAGGAAATGCGGGAACGAAGCCGGTCAGCATCCTCTTCCTTAACGACAGCTACATGGGCAGGACGAAATTCCTCAATCTGTTGCAACAACAAATTGATATTACGGCCAGCAGCAAGGGAAACGATTTCATACTGATCAGGAAAAGCACGAACAATGTCAAGAGTACTGGTTCCAATAGAACCGGTAGAACCAAGCAGGGCGAGTTTCTTCAAATGAAGCTAGCCTCCATAAAAAAGAACTGCAATATAATAGACAAGAGGAAAAACAAACAGCAGGCTATCCAGGCGGTCAAGCAAGCCTCCGTGACCAGGAATCATCGTGCCACTATCTTTGACGCCACAGGAACGTTTTAACAGGGACTCGAACAGGTCTCCAACTTGCCCGGCAACGCTGATGCCGATAGCAATAAAACACCCTGCCGCATACCCAATGACTGGCATAAACAACCATTTCGCCATATAGACACCGAGAACAGCACCACAAATACCGCCAATAGCACCTTCAATACTCTTGTTTGGACTGACTTTAGGGTACAATTTGCGCTGCCCAATTTTACGACCAACGAAATAAGCCAGGGAATCACAAGCCATTACAGCCATTAACAGCATAAAAATCCACTGCTTTCCCAATGGCAAAGTCCGTAACAGATAAGCATGACTTAACAGAAAAGGAAGGTAAATCAAACCACTAAGAAGCCAGCCAAAATCCTTACCAGTATCCTCAATAGTAAGGCGCCTGAACAGAAACAGAGAGGCAAGAACAAGATAGCCTACAGCATAGACAGGGATGAGCAAATCACTGCGTTGAGCAAGAAGCAGTGGCAAAACACTGGCTCCGATTACTGCAGCAAACCATTGTTCATAAGTCCTATTGCTGCCGAGCCCCATACGATTGTACTCATACAGACTAAGCCCCAAAACGACGGTAAGAAAAACACCAAACCAGAACGCACTGGCAAAACCGAGCAGCAGAACCAATACGGGCAACAAACATAGAGCTGTGATAATTCGCTGTTTGATAACAAACCTCCATTACAAGCACCCACCGGGAAGCATAATCCCAGGCTAGTCTGGCACATATCGATACGATTATGGAATAAATAATAAAGATGTCAGGACAAGAAACAAATCTCATACTGGCCAAATAAAAAGACTCTGCGCGAACAACTACGAATTAAGACTTACCTTGCTGGCACTGACTATCGGTTAACCCAAAACGTCTGCGTCGCTGATGAAAATCACGTAACGCAACAGCCAGCTCCTCAGCAGAAAAGTCGGGCCACAAAACATCAGCAAAATATAGTTCAGCGTAAGCTAATTGCCAGAGCATAAAATTACTGATGCGTACTTCTCCACTGGTTCTTATCAGTAAATCCAACTCAGGCAGATCATGAGTATCGAGCCGCTCCGAAAAAAGCTCTTCGGTAATATCCTCTAAGCTCAGATCTTTGTCGCGCACAGAGGCGGCAACAGACCGTGCCGCCCGGACAATTTCATCCCGAGCCCCGTAAGACAGCGCCAGAACAAGGGTCATCCCGTCACCATGAGCAGTTGTAGTCTGCGCAGCAAGTAACGCATCCTGAACATTTTTCGGCATGCGTGAAGTATCACCAATAACGCGAAATCTCATTCCCTTATCGAGCATATTCTGACGTTGAGCCGCTAGAAACTCAACAAGTAAAGCCATCAACGCATTAACTTCATCTTCTGGGCGCCCCCAGTTTTCAGAGCTAAAAGCATAAAGGGTTAGAGCCTCAACCCCTATGCGCCGGCATTCTTCAACCACGTTCAAGACGGTTTCAACACCACGCTGATGCCCGGCAACGCGTGGCAAGCCACGCTGTTGAGCCCACCGCCCATTACCATCCATAATAATAGCTAAATGGCGTACCGGCTGAACCGGCTCAGAAGATTTTATTTCTCGCATCAGTCAAACTTCTCATCTACTTAAAAGTAAACAAACCATCTCAATTAATTGATAATCATAAAAAAAAGGGCGTATCAAACGCCCTTTGATAGAATAACTATTTTGTGCAATTAATCAACTATTGCATTAACTGGACATGTATCAACGCATGCTCGACACTCACTACACTCATCGGTGATACGGTATATTTCACCACATTCCACGATGGCCCCAAGAGGGCAAGAGTCAACACATGTGCCACAACCAATACATTCTTCATTAATTCGTAACGCCATCAGAACACTCCCTCTCCGGGTCGGAAACCCGAGACTAATGGAATTAAACTTCCATAATTTCCTGCTCTTTGTTTTGCACGACGGAGTCGATAAGATTGACAAATTCATCGGTTACCTGCTGAACATCCTTTTCACTGCGCTTTAAATCATCTTCCGTAATTTCTTTTTCTTTTTCGAGCATCTTAAGTGTCTCGTTTGCATCACGGCGCGCATTGCGAATTGAAATTTTAGATTCTTCGCCCATCCGCTTTACAATCTTAGCCATTTCGCGGCGTCGCTCTTCGGTCAGTGCGGGCACAGGCAGGCGGATAAGCTGTCCATCGGAGGACGGAGTTAAGCCGATATCAGCCTTGAAAATTGCTTTTTCGATATCAGGAATGAGGTTCTTTTCCCAAGGCTGAACGGTAATAAGACGTGGTTCGGGAGCAGACAGGGATGCAACCTGTGCCAGGGGAGTAGGAACCCCATAATAATCAACCCGAACGTCATCCAGCAAAGAAACGCTGGCACGACCGGTACGAACCTTGGCCATGTCCTTTTTTAAAGCCTTAACAGCTTTATCCATGGAGTCACGTGCATCACTCAGAACTTCTTTAATCATTTGTTTCACCTCCATTGACGATTGTTCCGATATTTTCGCCCAGAACAACTTTTTTGATATTACCAGGCTGGGTCATATCAAAAATAATCATCGGCAGGTTATTGTCCATACATAATGAAGTCGCGGTTGCGTCCATAACCTGAAGGCCACGCTGCAAGACATCAAGATAGGTCAATGTTGGAAGTTTGACAGCAGCACTGTCCTTTTTCGGGTCAGCGGAATAAACGCCATCAACCTTAGTGGCCTTAATGATGACTTCAGCGTTTATCTCCATCGCCCGTAAACTGGCCGCAGTATCGGTGGTAAAGTAAGGGTTGCCGGTGCCAGCACTAAAAATAACCACGCGCCCCTTTTCAAGGTGACGAACAGCGCGCCGCCGGATATAAGGTTCGGCAACCTGCTGCATCTCAATTGCAGACTGGACCCGAGTATCGACGTCCTGCTTTTCAAGGGCATCCTGCATAGCAAGGCTATTCATAACCGTAGCTAACATCCCCATATAATCAGCACTCGCCCGTTCCATCCCTTGAGATGATGCCGCCAGACCACGGAAGATATTTCCTCCTCCGATCACCAGGGCAACCTCAACACCAAGGTCAACAACTTCTTTAATTTCTCCAGCAATGCCATTTATGACATTGGGGTCAATGCCGAAACCCTGCTCACCAGCAAGTGCTTCGCCACTTAACTTCAACAATATTCTTCGGTATTTAACCGTAGCCACAGGAACTCCTGTCTGGAATATTATTTAGTTGCCCTTTACCTATCTAATGAAGTAAAGGGCAACAGATCAGCTTTCGAAAGGAAAACTATTTGCTCAATGCAGCTACTTCTGCAGCAAAATCGTCTTCTTTTTTCTCGATACCTTCACCAAGCTGGTAACGTACGTAGCTGTTCAGGGTAATGGTAGTACCCAGCTCTTTTCCAAGAGCCTCGACAACCTTACCAACTTTTTGATCAGGATCAATAACAAAAGCCTGCTCAAGCAGACATACTTCACCGAAGTACTTGTTGATCTGACCAATAATGATCTTCTCAACGATATTTTCTGGTTTGCCGCTGTCGATCGCTTTAACACGCATGATCTCTTTTTCTTTTTCGACAACATCAGCTGGAACCGCATCACGATTCAGGTATTGAGGAGCAGCAGCAGCTACGTGCATAGCAATCTGCTTGCCAAGCTCTTCCACTTTACTGTCGGTTGAAGAGGTTTTCAGCTCAACCAGAACACCAATCTTACCAGCACCGTGAACATAAGCGGCAACAACACCTTCACCTGCATCAACACGAGCCAGACGACGCAGACTCATATTTTCGCCGATGGTTGCAATCTGATGAGTCAACTCTTCAGCAACAGTACGGCCAGTTTCTGGGTAGGCAAGCTCTTTCAACGCCTCAACATCAGCAACTTCGTTGGCCACGACAACAGAGCTAGTGGTTTCGACAAAAGCAGTGAAAGCATCGTTTTTAGCAACGAAGTCAGTCTCAGCATTAACTTCAAGCAGGGCTCCGACACTACCTTCAGATACAGCAGCAACTGCACCTTCAGCAGCAACACGGCCTGATTTTTTAGCAGCAGCAGAAAGACCTTTTTTACGCAGAAAATCTACAGCTTCTTCCATATTTCCGCCGGTCTCAGTCAAAGCTTTTTTACAATCCATCATTCCAGCTCCGGTTTTCTTACGTAACTCGGAGACCATTGCTGCAGTAATACTCACGTTTTCCTCCATTATTTTTTTGAGCGGATATTCCGCGCGTTTGTCTGTTAAAACCAACGGCCGGACCTTAGCCCGGCCGCAGGCCATCTTACAAAATATTCAATATTCGACTGCGAACAGAAGAATAATTATTCTTCTTCTTTGGCAACCTCAGCGGTTTCAACTTCAGCAGCTACTGGAGCCTCAGCAACCTCTACTTCATCACTACCTTCAGCTTCGGTCTGCTTAGCGTCTTTACGTAACTGAGAGCCTTCGGTACATGCTTCAGCCATTTTAGAAGCGAACAAGCGGATAGCACGAATAGCATCGTCATTACCAGGGATAACAAAATCGATGTTGTCCGGATCACAGTTAGTATCGACGATAGCGACAACAGGAATACCAAGCTTGTTAGCTTCCTGAACTGCGATAGCTTCTTTTTTAGGGTCGATAATGAAGATCGCGCCTGGCAGCTTGGTCATATTCTTGATACCACCAAGGTTTTTCTCAAGTTTTTCACGCTCACGCTCAAGCTGCAGAGCTTCTTTTTTGGTGTACTGATCAATAGTACCATCAGCGTTCATAGCCTCAATTTTCTTGAGACGATCGATACTCGCTTTGATGGTGGTGAAGTTTGTCAGCATACCACCGAGCCAACGGTTGTTAACATAGTACTGACCAGCAGCCACAGACTCTTCGCGGATAGCGTCCTGAGCTTGTTTTTTAGTACCAACAAACAGAACCTTCTCACCACTGGCAACAGTGTCCTGAATAAACTGATAGGCAGATTTAAACTGACGCACAGTTTTTTGCAGGTCAACAATATAGATACCGTTACGAGCGCCAAAAATGTAAGGTTTCATTTTTGGGTTCCAGCGCTTGGTCTGGTGACCAAAGTGAACACCGGCTTCGAGCATTTGTTTCATTGAAATTTGTGCCATTTTACTTCTCCTGAAAATTTTGGTTTAATTCCTCCACCCCGGTTCTAAGCGCCAAAACCCGCTATTAGCAGGAACCATTTTGACCTCTACCGAAGTGTGTGAAATGGGTTAACTGCGGATCTATAACATTTGTCCACCTCGTGAATCAAGGGAAAACAGAAAAAATTATTCCAAAGATCCGATAGTTTTGTTCACCTTCACTCCCCTCTCCTGATCACCCCTCCAGCAGCTATATTTTGCTTGGTAACTCTCAGGGAACAGCGTAGTCTTGACGAAGCCAGTATTAACCTTATTCTGCCTGCAAGAATTATTTACTTATTAAACCTGCTTGTATTACCATGCGCGGCTATGTCTACTAAAAGAATTAATCATTACATACTTCGTGAAATCTTCGGACCTGCGGTCCTGAGCCTACTTATATTCACCTTTGTATTACTGATGGGGCGCATTCCGCGGCTGACTGAATTGGTCATCAACAAAGGCGTTCCATTGGTAGAAATTGTTAAACTGTTCGGCTTTATGCTGCCGACCTTTTTGACGATCACCGTGCCACTATCCTTTTTACTTGCCATATTACTTGCCTTTGGCCGACTGTCTGCCGACAGCGAGTACGTCGCCCTTAAAGCATCAGGGATCAGTCTATACAGCTTGCTGAAACCAGTCATCATTTTAGCTCTATTATTTGCGGTCCTGACCGGCATCATGACGAATTATATAGAACCTGCCTGCAAAGGAGCTTTTCGAAGTAAGTTGTTTTCTATTGCTTCGAGTGCCGGCACTCTGGAAATTCTCCCGGGGGAATTTAATGACCGCTTTGACGGCCTGGTGTTGCTGGCTCAGGGCGTTGATGAACAGCGAGGCACCCTGCAGGATATTTTTATTTCTGATGAGCGCGAGGGCGAACTGCCAGCAACAATCGTTGCCCAGCAAGGTCAGGTTATCAGTAATGCGGACCAACTGACATTAACTCTGCGGCTTAAAAACGGCACAATTCACCGGTCGACTCAGAATCAGCAGCAAACCTATCAGATTATTCGTTTTGCAACCTATGATGTCGCCCTTGATATCGGCGGTCAGCTCAGCAATAAAAAGCGTCGCATATCACGTAGCGAATTATCCTGGGGAAAATTACAAGAAGCACTCAAAAATGCCGGTTCGGAACGCTCGCGCTTACGCCTTGCTGTGGAATTGCACGAGCGAATCGTTATTGCCTTCGCTCCATTAGTACTGGTCCTGGTTGGAGCACCTCTTGGCCTTCAGTCGCAACGCTCAGGGAAGGGTGCAGGGTTTTCTTTAGCGCTGGTCGTCTTCCTGGTCTATTACGTATTACTCAGCCTTGCCAGCACTATCGCTGAAAAAGGCTTGCTTCCAGCGGGTATCATTTTGTGGCTACCAAATGTTTGTTCTCTCATTATTGGTATCTTCTTTTTACACCGTACAGCTAAGGAAAAACCGGTCCAGCTGTTTACCTACCCAGGACGCTTTAAAACATATGTCATGGAAAAACTTGCCCGCGGAGGAAGAGCTAAATGAAAACTCTCAGCCGCTTTCTTCTTAGCCATTACCTGCGCATTCTTCTGCTTTGTGTAGCAGCCTTCATTGGTATTTACCTGCTGATCGATTTTTTTGAAAAGGTCGATGATTTCATTGACCACCATGCCGTTGCAACCGACTATCTTTCTTATCTCGTCAATAGCATTCCCTTTATCTTTGTTCAAATCCTTCCCCTGGCGATATTAGCATCTATGGTGCTCTGTCTTGGTAGTTTGGGACGCACCAATGAATTAACTGCCATGCGTGCTTGCGGTGTCAGCATCTGGCATATTACCCGGCCGCTGCTGCTGTTTGTCAGCGCTTTGTCCTTACTGCTACTCCTGCTCAATGAGGTAATAGTTCCTATAAATACGCAAAACCTGAACGACTTATTGGAAGTGAAGTTAAAAGGAAAGCAGAAGACAGAGATTGTCAGTCATGAAGTCTGGTACCGCGAGAGCAATAAACTCATCAATATTAAAGTCGCATCCCCGAAAGATAAATCACTTACGGGGGTCAGAATTATTCAGCTTAATGACAAACACATGATTATCCAGCGTATCGACGCCAACCAAGCCAGTTTTGTTGATGGCGCATGGCTTGCACCCACAGCAATCGTAAGAAGCTTTGATGAAGCGTCTGGGGACCTGGTTAAAAAAGAAGATTTAAGCGACCTGTCATTACCGTTGAACAAGCAGCCTGATGATTTCCTAGCACGTGAACGTATTAATAATGAATTGACCTTTATGCAATTGCTTGAAATGAGTAAAAAGCTTGAACAGGAAGGCTACCCCGCAACCCACCAGAGAGTTGACATGCATGCCCGCCTGGCAAGTCCATTTACCTGCTTGATTATGGGCTTTTTGGGCATTCCGTTTGCCCTGCAACGAGGTCGTAATAGCAATATTGCCCTGGGCATTGGTATCAGCCTGGGTATTGGCATTGCCTATTTTATTCTGCAATCATTCCTCAGAGCCTTCGGCTATTCTGGAGCCTTGCCACCATTTATAGCTGCGTGGGCGGCAAACCTGGTCTTTCTGCTTCTGGGGATCTGGCTGCTGCTGAACAGCAAAGATTAAAACAACAAAGCCCGCTCAATCAAGAGCGGGCTTTGTTGTTTTTACTTGGTATTTGAACAATTAATAACGATAAGTATCAGGCTTATAAGGCCCGGAAACTGGCACATCAAGATATTTTGATTGTTCATCACTCAATACTGTCAATTTAGCACCAAGCTTATCAAGGTGCAGGCGAGCAACTTTCTCATCAAGGGTTTTCGGCAACACATAAACTTTGTTTTCATAATTTTCACCATGGCAGAACATCTCTATCTGAGCCATAACCTGATTAGTGAAAGAGTTAGACATAACAAAGCTTGGATGGCCGGTAGCGCAACCCAGGTTCAAAAGACGACCTTCAGCCAGAACCAGCACACCGTGGCCATCAGGGAAAACCCAACGGTCAACCTGTGGCTTAATATTTTCCCGGCGGATGGTCTCATCACGTTCCAGGGCACTCATCTCAATTTCATTATCGAAGTGACCAATATTACCAACGATTGCATTATTCTTCATCAATCGCATATGTTCATATGTGATGACATCTTTATTGCCGGTTGTAGTGATGTAGAGATCAGCGTAATCGAGAACATCCTCAACCCGTTTCACCTCATACCCTTCCATCAGTGCCTGCAATGCACAGATCGGATCGATCTCGGTTACGATAACCCTGGCACCCTGGCCACGCAGTGATTGACAACAGCCTTTACCGACATCGCCGTAGCCACAAACAACAGCAACCTTACCAGACAACATAACATCAGTAGCACGCATAATGCCGTCGACCAGAGAATGACGACAACCATAAACGTTATCAAATTTAGACTTCGTCACCGAGTCATTGACATTCATGGCAGGGAACAACAAACTCCCGTCATTTTCCATCTGGTAGAGGCGGTGGACACCAGTCGTTGTCTCTTCGGTAACACCTTTAATCGAGGCAGCGGTCTGACTCCATTTACCAGGTTCAGCAGCAATCGATTTGGCCAAGGCAGCGACCAGTTCACGCCAATCTTCCGGCTCATTTTCGCTGACAACAGGTACGCCACTCTTTTGCCATTCATTCCCTTTGAGAACGAACATTGTTGCATCGCCACCGTCATCGAGAATCATATTAGGGAATTCCCCGTCTGGCCAGCTTAATGCTTGCTCAGTACACCACCAGTACTCTTCTAAAGTCTCACCCTTCCAGGCGTAAACAGGCACACCGGCAGGAGCCTCTTGCGTCCCTTCTGGCCCGACGGCAACAGCAGCAGCGGCATGATCCTGGGTAGAAAAGATATTACAAGAACACCAGCGCACCTTAGCCCCGAGAGCGACCAATGTTTCAATCAGAACAGCGGTCTGTATGGTCATGTGCAAAGAACCTGAAATACGAGCACCTTCCAATGGATATTGCCCAGCATATTCTTCGCGCAGAGCCATAAGGCCCGGCATTTCTTCTTGAGCAAGAATAATTTCTTTGCGACCCCATTCTGCGAGGCTTAAATCTTTAACTTTAAAATCACTAAATGCTGACACGAGTCTTTGTCTCCTTGTTAAACAGCGTCCGCCAGGTCATTTAAATAGCGAACCGTTGGCGCCATGAGTGGCGCAAGTGTCTTAACATAACGTTGTCTGATCTACAATAAAGATATTTTAACGATGTAGCCTGATATTCTCAACCTTTGAAATAATAAAAACCGTTCCGTAGAACCAGCCTTTCAATAAATAAGTCATCAAAAAATTCCCCACAGTGTTGGCGGTAAGCCCGTTAAATATTGGTCCACAGATCCTGGTAATCGGCATGATCACCTTTCCGGAAGGCCTCCCAAGCAGGTAGGAAATGAGAGAATCAAGGGCAAAAAACAATTGCCAGGCATGACCACGTACGTACTGCCCCGACCGTCTCCAGATTTCATCGCGTCGCCGACTGGGCAATTCGCGTAACAGAATATTCACTAAATTAAAAAATGGGGTCAGCAGTAAGGTGGAGGTATCTTTCTGCTGCCGATAAACATCGGGAGCGCAGCATAGAAAATCGTGCCACCCGATGGTACGAAAACACATAATCAGCGCACCAAGTAATTGACGCTGCCATAAGCCTTCAACCTCAAAACGCCGCGCTGATGTTGTGAGCACGTAGGGCAAAGTTAACCAACGCCCCTGCTTTCGAAGCCGTTCAGCAAAATCAGTATCTTCCATAACTGGCAGAGTCTCATCAAAACGCCCTAAACGTAAAAAAAAATCTTTGCTAAGCAAAAAACCTTGATCGCCATGGATCGTCTCACTCCTGTTGGTGAAGGTTTTTGCTTCATAAAAATAAAAACCAAAAGAGGAGTTTTTCACGGCACGCTGAAAAGACAAAGGGAAATGTCCTGCTATACTGTTTTCAGCCGATGCATTCAGCAGTTTAATTGATTCATTTATGGCCAACGGGTTACTCAGAAAACTGTCCACATGAAGAAATAGCAGCCAGGAAGCAGAAGCGTGGGTTGCCCCGGTATTCAACTGACGGGCACGCCCTTTTGCGCTGGAGATAACTTTTATGTAAGAATAGCTTTGTTGGTGCCGTTGCAACCATTGTAACGAACCATCACGGGAGCCACCATCAACCACAATAACTTCATAACTGATTACACGTTGCTGTTGAAGCCCTGCAAAAAATTTCGGCAGTACCGCAATTTCATTTAACACAGGGACAATTATACTCAGTTCAATGGATGACATAGTCGCTTTCATGAAAGGAGTTCACATAACTTCATATAAAAATAACTTTTAAAAAATTCATCACATGATATAAGTAACCCTGCAATTTTGCAACGAAGTCCCTCTCCATATCCGGGACACTAACCTTTTGTATTAAATAAAACAAGGGAGTAAAAGATGAGTGAAATTATTGACATCTACGCTCGCGAAATCCTCGATTCACGCGGCAATCCAACAGTAGAAGTCGAAGTCGCATTGGAATCAGGTGTCATGGGCCGTGCTGGACTTCCCAGTGGCGCTTCTACCGGTGAGCGTGAAGCTCTTGAACTTCGCGATGGCGATAAAAGCCGTTACCTCGGCAAAGGTGTACTTAAAGCAGTAGACCATGTCAACGAGATTATCGCCCCAGAACTGATTGGTTGGGAAGCCAGCGATCAGGTCGGTATCGACAAGAAGCTGCTCGAACTTGATGGAACTGATTTTAAAACCAAGCTCGGTGCCAATGCCCTGCTCGGTGTCTCCCTGGCGTGTGCTAAAGCGGCTGCTGAAGATGCAGGCCTGCCACTGTACCAGTATATTGGTGGGGCCAATGCCAAAGAACTGCCTCTGCCAATGATGAACATCCTCAATGGCGGTGAGCATGCTGACAACAATGTTGACATTCAGGAATTCATGATCATGCCATCCGGTGCAAGCAGCTTTAAAGAAGCTTTGCGTATGGGTGCTGAGATCTTCCATAACCTGAAAAAAGTTCTCTCTGCCAAAGGTTACAACACCGCCGTTGGTGATGAGGGTGGTTTCGCTCCCGACTTGAAGAGCAATGAAGAAGCGCTGCAGGTCATTGTTGAAGCGATTGAAGCAGCGGGCTACAAAACCGGTGAAGACGTGCTGCTGGCTCTGGACGTTGCGGCTTCCGAACTGTACAAAGATGGCAAATACATTCTTGAGAACGAAGCTCAACCAGAAAAAACCGCTGCCGACATGGTTGCTCTGTACGAAGATCTGATCTCTCGCTACCCGATCATTTCTATCGAAGATGGTCTGGCCGAAAACGACTGGGATGGCTGGAAACTGATGACCGAGAAACTCGGCGACAAAATCCAGATTGTCGGTGATGACCTGTTTGTCACCAACACCAAGATCCTCAAAGAAGGCATCGACAAAGGAATCGCCAACTCAATTCTGATCAAGGTTAACCAGATCGGGACCCTGACCGAGACCCTGGAAGCGATCGAAATGGCCAAGCGTGCTGGCTACACCGCGGTTGTTTCCCACCGTAGTGGTGAAACCGAAGACACCACCATTGCTGACCTGGCAGTTGCCACCAACTCAGGTCAGATCAAGACCGGCTCTCTGTGTCGTAGTGACCGCGTTGCAAAGTACAACCAACTGCTCCGTATCGAAGACGAACTCGATTCAACTGCTGTTTTCAGCGGTAAAGACGTCTTCTACAACTTACGTTAAACAGTATATTAAAGAGATAAAACTAAAAAAGGTGGCTCACAACGGGCCACCTTTTTTAGTTTTAGATACTGTCACTACAAAAACAATTTATATGAACTGCCAACCTTTTCACGCTTTATCTCCCCGGCATCAGCCATCTTCTTTAGTGACTGTTGCGCCTGCTTGGTCGTCATACTTGTGACTTTGGCATACAGTTCGGTCTGTTTAATACCAGGATTAGCCTTAATCAAACTGATAATTTCATTATCTTCTTCCGTGCTATCGTCCTTTACCTGCGTGCTAACTTCAGATTGATCATTCTTCTTTACAGCAGCCTCTGCTGGCTCTGGATTTTTTTGAGAATCAGCGGGCATTTTCTCCACCGTAGCGGCAGGTTTTGGTTCTGGTGTAGCTTTAGCTTCTGTGTCTTTCTGCTGTCTGGACATTTCCTTGGCTCGCAGTTGTTCTTCGCGTATTTCTTTTTCCATGGTTTTGAGATTTTGGTACATATAAAAGACAGCGCCAACCATAAGCAGAAAAACAATAAACCAAAACATAAAGCCTCCATAAAAAGTTAAAGAAGAAATATATTCCGACAAAAGCAACGGATTCACCGGTTTAAATTAGCAACGTGGGGCATAAGTATAACAGAATATCAGACACTTAGCCCTATTTATTCTAAGACTTCAATTTTGTATTGCCCCAAACCAAAAGCAGCACTCTTACCAAGATTCAAATATTGGCCAATATACAGCAAAAATATCAGGTCCTCATGCTCACCCAGGCTTAATTCAAGCTCACCAACAATGCCACCGATTTTCTGTTTACTAATAGCCCTCTGCAATTGCCTCCAATCCTGCCATTTCAAATTATTTTTGAGGGTTATGACATGGGACAATACATCATCAAGGTCCTTCTGATCAAAAAAGATGTCTAATTGGCAATGGTAAGCAATGACCGCAGCAATTCTTTTTGCCAAAGCATCTATCAATAACCTCGCATCCATTTTAAATACAGGTCGACCTGCTTTCATCAAACGCAACGGAGATAGAAATTGAACTTTAACCCGCTGCCCAAGTCTAAAATGATTTTCCAACATCCATTTAAAATCACACACCAGGCTTTGACTGGCGATGCTAGCGGTATTGGCGATCTCAATATCAACACGATCACCATAACTGTTCTCGGCCTGCACCTGATTCACGACAAATCGACCGCAGCCACAATACAGACCCTGCTCTCCCAACAGAGTTAATAGCAGAAAAAAATCATCAACGGCACTACTGGCCATGCCAACAAACAAGACCGGTAAAGTGATTGTATCTCCAGAGTTGAAGGGACGCTCATCAAGGCAAGCCGGCGTTAGAACAACACCTGGTGGCGGACTTTTAACCTGCTTACGTAGCAATTGTTCTGCAGGTAAAGGCGGAGTAAAAAGGTCATGAAGTCGCGCAGCACATGGTTCATGCTCTGATCCTTTTAGTCGCCGGAGGACTGAAAAGAACTCTCTTCGTAACTGCAGCAAAGCCCCTCTTGGCAGCGTAAAAGGTTCACTAAATTCAAGCTGAAAAAACAGACGAACGTAAGTTGCCTCGTGTAACTGTGATAGTATTTCAGAAAAGTATGGCATCAGTTTACCGATTTCATTGCGCCCGACCACGAATTTCTGTTATATATCCAGGTTCTGCGCAAAAAGGGGTGCAAGGTTATGGTACCCTGTTTTTTACCGTGCAGGACAAGCCTGCTGTTGATAGCAGCAGCGCTTGAGAAAATTTGTCTGAACATATAGAGAGGATCATTGATGTTTCAATTTACCTTGTTAAACGAAGATACAACCACGCGGGCCCGCAGAGGACGACTCGAAACGCCTCATGGTACCATCGAGACCCCTATTTTCATGCCGGTTGGCACCCATGGCGCGTTAAAAGCTATGACCCCCGCCCAGGTCGAAGAGACCGAAGCACAGATTATCCTCTCTAATACCTATCACCTGCATTTAAAACCAGGCGAGGCTTTGGTCAAAAAAGCTGGTGGTCTGCATAAATTTATGAACTGGAACAAACCGATTCTGACCGACAGCGGTGGTTTCCAGGTTTTTTCCTTGCCCAAAAAGCGTATCGGTGAAGACGGTGTTCATTTTCGTCATGAAGTTACCGGTGAAGAAATCTTCCTGGGCCCTAAAGAAGCCATGCAGATTGAAAATGATCTGGGTGCCGATATCATCATGGCTTTTGACGAATGTATCCCCTACCCGGCCAGTCACGACTACTCAGCCAAGTCGATTAAAAAGACTTTGCGTTGGGCTGAAAGCTGCCTGAAGCATCACTCCCGAAAGCAAGACCAGGCCCTGTTTGGCATAGTTCAAGGCAGCGTTTATGAAGACCTGCGCCGCATTTGTGCCGAAGAATTAACGGCTATGGATTTCCCTGGCTATGCCATTGGCGGCGTCAGTGTTGGTGAAGGGCTCGACTTGCTGAAGCAAGTTGTTGAATATACCGAACCTTTTATGCCAAAGAACAAGCCCCGCTACTTGATGGGCGTTGGACTGCCAGAAGATATCCTCGAATCGATCGAGCGCGGCATGGATATGTTTGACTGTGTTATCCCAACCCGTTACGCCCGTAGTGCCACGGTCTTTACCAAACGCGGTAAAATTCGCCTGACCAACCGCAACTATCGGCGCGACTTCTTCCCCGTCGACCCATCATGTGACTGTTATTGCTGCCGTAATTTCAGCCGCGCGTACATGCACCACCTGTACAATGCCAATGAAATTCTATCAGCAACATTGGCAGCCATCCACAATGTGCGCTTTTATCTGAATATGGTTGCTGAAGCACGTCAAGCAATTGAAAACAACGATTACAAAGCCTTCAAGGAAGATTTCCTGGGCGAATATCTACCAAAAAAATAAACGCACCTACTTACTCCTATTCAACAGCTCTCCTCTCTCTGTCAGAGAGGAGAGACTCTAACTTTCAAGGCTTTCCTACCGAACGATTCAAATAAGCACTGTAATCCTTTAACTGCGGCGTATATTCTTCATCCATCAACGGTGAAGAAATCATAAAATCTGCGGTGGAACGGTTACAAGCCGTCGGCACATTGTACAATACCGATATTCTCAGTAATGCCTTAATATCAACTTCATGAGCTTGTGGCTCCATCGGATCCCACAAAAAAATCATCATATCAATTTTGCCTTCGCAAATAAGCGCACCTAACTGCTGATCACCCCCGAGAGGTCCAGATTTTAATTTTGTGATGGATATCTGCTCAAAATCTTCACTGCTTAGTTTTTCCTGCAACGCTTCTTCGACCAAACGCCCAGTTGTCCCGGTTGAATACAGGGTATGCTTTTTCAACAGTTGAGCGTTATGTTTAACCCATTCGGTTAGATCAAGTTTTCTATTATCATGCGCAACTAATGCAATTGTTTTTTCTTTAAGCATAAAAAAAGTCCTTAAGGCTTAAGAGTGTGTTGGACACTCAGAATACCTTAAGGACTCAGGCACGTCTAATGCTTTATAACAAAGAAATTACTGACTTAATTCCACATAGGACGATGCTTTTAACTGATATGCATGGTCTTTTTCAGACGCTGGCGTAATCACCAAAGAGACACTGTCTTCATCAGCATACTGACTGAGTAAGTTCTGTTGAAAATCACCCTCGATCTCCCTGACCTCAAACAGATTAACAGCCAAAGAAGTTGCTGCCGTCGGAACAAGCTGATCACTCAGATCGAGATCTGGAATCGTTAAGTAGCTGTTCGCTGCGACACCAATAACAATATGCTCAAGGGACAGTTCATCGTTGGTAATACTATTGGGAACCAGATATTTTGCCCTGACAATCAGGCTGTGATCAGAATCCGTCTCCACACCGGTAGCAACATCGTAAATTGAGCCATACTCCTCAATCTCCGGGGCGTCATCTGACACATCTAAAGAATCTGGGAGAGCAACATTAAAAGAAGGGTTATCAGTAGCAAGCTCATCATTTATCCGAAAACTCCATCCATTAGTTAACGTTCCGGTTGCAGTATAAAACCAGGATTCACCAGCACTTATGGCAAAATCTGCTTCACTGTCAACAGCAGGGTTAATCCAGTCGTAGATAAAATCTTCATAGGCGAGCGAAATATTTAACTCATCAAGCACGCCCGCGGTTACATTATTGGTCCAGGTATATGCTGTGTCCAAACTTTCAAGCGTTACAGTAGGGCCACTTTTGACACTGTCAACCAGAACATAGCTATTGAGAGTAGTACCACCATCATACCCCTTCACCAACCCAGGCTCCCCCTTAGAAACGGTCAGCGTATACGCATTGAGAGTGGTCAGGTCGCTGTCTTCTTCAGACGACAGATACTGATAATAGGAAACAGGGTCATCTCCATTGGTTAACACTGTGATCGTTCCAGATTGTGTTGTTGGGGCACTATCACCTTTGTAGCAGGAAACATCTCCCTGATTGCGGGTAATTTTGATCAAACTCGTTTCTAACAACTCTTTCTGGATAGACAAAACTTTGTAATAAAGATCTTCATCACTGGGGGAATCGACGATCGACAGATAAGAACCATCTTCCAGATCATTTTTATCAATGGTCAATGTCCCATCACTATCAGGAGTAACAGAAACCTCACTCCCATCATCCGCATCAATATAGACAACCGAAACATCAGCTGCCAGTTTTGCATAGGTATACTCATCTGCAGAGCTATCCTCAGCAAATACAGTACAGCCCGAAGGAACCGAATCGGTCGTGACCATTTTAACAAAGGTCAATGTCACATTATCAGGTGTCGAACCATCACTACTGCTACCGCCACCCCCGCCACAACCAAACAACAGCCCTGAAACAAGGACAGCGAAAACAAGAACTCGTGTTTTTACCATTGCTACAAACCTTTCCTGATCTACTCATCTAGAATCGGTTAACAGAAATGGCCAGTCTGCTAATAAAGACTGATGCTGATGACAGCCACCAAAGAAACCGATCTCCCTAAATAATCGCATTCACATAACAATACGTTTTATGAAAACGCCTCCATGATGAACATATCGGTAAAAAGACAAGTAAATTGTATAGGTGGTTTGTATAGGTTGTGTTTAAGAAAATGGCGAAATGAAAAGCTCTGTTTCCATAGCTCTTTTTGGAGGAAGAAACTTTCGCTGGAGCTAATTTCGCTCCAGCGTTCCATTCATAGATTCTCAGATCTTACTTTTTAACCCGCTCAGAACGATTAAACGCAGTCAGCTTTAATGATGACATAATCTGCTTAAAATCTTGTTCACCGCCAGCAGTATTACTTTCCGGAATTCTCATAGCAATAAAGAAAATAGCATGAGTACGTGACAATTTAGCAACGGGATATAAGCCTACCCTCAATTTCATCAGGCTATCGTCCAGATCACTATTATAGGTTCCTTCAATAGCGATAAAATCATCAATAATCGAAATATCTCGAAGCTTTATATAGGGATGATTACGGTAGATGCTCTCCATTTCAACACGAACTGCTCTTAACGCCGCAGCAAAAACCTCATCTTTGTCGAGCTCAATCGGCAAATCAAAAGTGTCACCTTTATCGCAGATCAACAGGATCTGCTTTGCTTTGTTAAAAAAATAATCAGCATCCTTAGAGGCAAAATCAGAGAAATTACGATGCATCATTTCTCGCTCTTTTCCCTCAAGCAAGGCATAGCCAGAAGGAAGAGAAAAAGAGAAGTTTTTTTGGTAATTATTATAAAGTCCTGTGTCTCGACTATATTCGGTTGCTTTAAAAGGAGCACAAGCGGTTAAAAGCAAGCAGATGGCTGCTAGCAAGAATAGCTTTTTATTCATTGAAACCCTCCATTGGAATAATATGTCATCTTTTAATCTATGAAATAGTCGACCTAAAGCAAGCAAAACCTCGCGACAAAAAAATAGGTCACGACTTAAATTAGAACATTATACAGGAACCTTCTGACTATTCTCTGACTCAGCTTAAATAACACCCATATCGATTTAACCTACTAAAAATCAAGAAACAATCTCACCAATATTCCTGTTGTAATTTAAAAAAAAATAAGAGCAAGGCACTATCAGAGATCAAGAGCAGACATTGCACCTCATTTTGCAGGTATTTAAACAGATAAAGACGATGTACCTGGTTAACACTTACCAGTACACAGCTTTTTGTAGTGCGTCAACGCAGGTACAGTTTCCAGATAGTAGCTCGATAGAATCATCTAACAGCGCTTGACCGAGCCATCCCACCGGTTGCGATAAATCGAAAGGAGCCCTTACTTTTGAAGGTGATATCGGGCCAAATCCAACCTTTGAATAAAAAGCAGGGTCTCCGTAGGTAACCACAAAACGAACACCTGTATTTCTAAGTTCATTAAGCCCGTACCTAATCAGCGCTTGACCAACCCCCTTCCCTTGATAAGCACTATGGACAGCCACAGGGGATAAGATAAAAGCATTAAATCCCGTATCAAAAGTTAAGGGACTAAAGAAAATAGACCCAATAATCTGCTCTTTTTCACAGGCGATAAAATTTAAAAGGTCAGATTCTTTAGTCTGAGCGAAAAGATCTTTTGTTAGCTGACCGATAAGGAACCCTGTCTCTTCCCCTTCAGAATCGGTAAAAACTGACTCAAATAACTGAACAATAAATTGAACATCGTCTGCGGCATAAGACCTGTAATTCATTGCGACTCCTTGATTGACGTTCTATATCAATAACGCGTTCAAATTGAAAAGCCCAAATTCTTCTTTAGGACAACAATGGATAATATGCCAAACATAATCTGGCGAAAAATTACGATGAGCACGTGAGATGAGCTCCCCCTCTCTGGTTACGGGCATGATTGTATGGTCAAAAAGGGGTGTTTAAGGCTGAAAAGCCCCTTTAATTCAACCAATATCCAGTGATATTAAGTTGTTAGCTTGGTCCGCCCACCCCCCAACGAAAATGGTGTTGGTCGCTAGATAAAATCACCATTACCAGGAGACGTTTATCGTAGTGTTTTAAAGCGTAAATGGAAATCCTATTCAACATTTAAACAACGCCTCATAGGGTTTCACCAAGACAGGCTGTAGTTAAAAATTTACAGCCTGCCTTAGTGCACAAATTATTAAAGGTCAGTTGCCGCTTTTTTTGCATTTTTCTTTTTTATGTCTTCTTCAATTAAGTTTTTCATTTTCCTCACTTCTGGTAATGCTGGTGAGTAGGTATAAGTCAATGTTGTTTTCTGGTCATTTGCAAAGCCGAATGTGTTCCGATTGAGCACTATTTCCACACTGTTGTCACGATATTTATAGTCTTGTTGAAAGCCCATTCCTTGTGGCGATGCAGTACCGTACTTTGTGTCTAAGGCATCTTTTAGTATTTTGAATGTTTCACCGCTATCACCCCAAGTTACAGAGATATCATAAAGAATTTTATCTGGAGAAAAGCTTAGCCACGCTTCTTTAACTGTCCCAAACTTATTGAACTTCTCAAAGTATGAAACTTTTATTACTGGCAAATCATTTCCGTAACCTTGGTAGGCATAATTATCATCGAAGCTTGCGCCAGACGATTTAAGCACTTGCATAACTTGATCTTTTGACTGCTCACCAAGACCTAATCCAAGATAGGTTCCGGCTTGAGATGTGCCAGCAAACAAAATTAAAGTGATGAGAATTGTAGCAACTTTTGAACAGGCTAATTTCATTTTCTTCCCCTCTTTGGTTGATTGTGATGCCTAACGAGTCTGTAGAAAAACCTGAAAACCAATCAGCTCTACAGCTCAGATATAAAATTTTAAAAATTTCCAACGACACGAATGAAAATCATTCATCATGCGCTTTGGTATCGATCATCAAGTTATTATAGAGCCGATTTCTGACTATTCTCTGACTCAATGTTCCTTCGCTTACCCGGTGATTCCAAAACGATGAATCTTAGTCAAATTATGCAGCATGGTCATGAGTTTCCATTGGCCATCGACCTTGTTTTACCTAGTAACGTAAAGCTTTTAATGCCGATCGCTTCGCACATATGTCTTAAAACCAGTTCTACGATACCAAGTCCCTGGCTAGGAGAGGAAAAAGAGACGTTGCTTAAATGTTAAATTAAATACGCAAGCTGTTAGCTTGATCCCCCCGACGAGTACCCAAAAAACATGACGGCTGTGTGATGCGGAAAGTCTTAAAGTTATTCTAAGGGTGGTACAAGTCAGGCGGACCCTTTGACCGGAACCGTGTTTTTGTATGCGAATGCCAGTACCAATGTGCCGCTGAATATTGTTTTGTGAAACCCAAGCGACATTATCGCCAGTTTTAAACACCCATAATTATTTTAAGGGAGAATTATGTCTCCTATTATGAAAGATCACCTGATTTGCCTAAAGACATTCTGTTGTTAGGCTTTATTTCAGGACGCGAGATAATTTTATTGTTCGATAAATTGAGAGACAACCCATTGCTGCGCAGATTGACGCAAAAAATGCATTGCCATATTGTTGGTTTTTCGCCATTACAAGCATTACAAGCGAACCACCTATAAAAAAGAGACCACCAACTAAATAACCTGTAATTATTAAAATAATCATAGTTGATTTTGTAAACTTTTTTGCCGCGCCAGTATTAATACCCATTTTTTCAAGTTCATTCATTATTGTTGAATCGTTATTTTTGGCATTAGACTCATCTGCCACTGCTTTAAGTAATTTATCTCTGGTTTCCTCGTCTTTAACTTCGGTCATTATCTTTTCGATCAATTCCTTGCTCATCTTACCCTCCTTTTCGAAGCCTAACGGTGAAATAACCGGTTTCCGATGCTACTACGATTTAGTAGCCCTGTTGCGATAGTCAGCACGCTTTGTTCCATCCGGTTAATTATGGTGTTAAAAACGAATTTTGATTTTCCGTTAATGCGTTGAAAATTAGTAATAAAGTCCATTTGCTGCATTGTATATAGTTGATTTCCATCGAATTTTAGCCCCTCTTTTACATGCTTCGTATACTTGATCATGACGTCTTGCTCGCCGCGCTAAATCTTCGAGCTGCTTTCTTAAATATGAAACTCCAGACGTATATCCAGCTGGGCGTGGGACATAATCCATAGCATCGGAGCATCTTCTAGAACCTTCAAGCATTTCACCGGTTGCTCTTAGTGTATTTTTATTCATTGGCCAGCCAGTCGCCTCGCTACCAAATATATGGACAAGGACTATTCTTAAGTTTTTTTGTTCACTTTCTGTTAGTTCATTCATTTATCGCCCCTCCGAATCCTGAAATGATCTGTTGTTTTTATAGACGCAACAATGCTTTGAAAAGCAGCATATGGCATATTGTTTGATGATATCCTGACGTATTTATCACGTATTCTTTTACTGAATATGTATGCAAAACAAACGTTTGTCATGCTCGTGTCGTTCCAGTAATACAAAGAAAAATCAGACTTGTTTGAATATGAAATTTCACTATGAGCTGGGAAAAGCTCACCTTTTAGAAACAAAGCCCTTCTCATTATCCAGAGGTCATTTTTATCCATTATGGCAGCAAGATCGTTTCCAGTTTTGGTAAAAATAAATTCAGCGGAGTCGGCAACAGAGTAATTACTTATGCTGGGCCACGGTGTGTCTTCTGAGAGAGATTTTTGGGTCTCTAAGCTAAAACTTAATGAAGAGCCTTTTTCAAAATAAACATAAATATCACCACCCAAGAGCCTGTAAATCCGTAGTGGTGGTGAAGGAAGGATAAAACTGAATTGATCAAGATCGATAGTATATTGCCCATCCTCAGAATGAGGCGGTAATATCTTTTTTATTGCGGTTATGCCGCAAGATTGGCCTTCGCATGTAGGAAATTCAAAGTTGTTTGAGTGTACTACGCAGCCAGATAGTACAATAGCAATTAGTACAATAGCAGTTATTGTAAAGTGCTTACACGAATACAAAATATTTCCCCCCTCATCAATTTACATTTGTGTGAATTACATGGAGCAGAACTGCGCACCATGAATTTTAACGAGCCTGTAGTAAAACCAGAAATCCAACCCGCTCTACAGCTCAGATATAAAATTTTAAAAATTTGCAACGACACGAATAAAAATCATCCATCATGCGCTTTGGTATCGGTCATCAAGTTATTATAGAGTTGATTTCTGACTATTCTCTGACTGCAAAGACCTTCCTAACTCAAAAATGGTGAATCTCGGTCAAATTATGTGACATGCCGTTTTGAATTCTTGCTCGCGAATGTTTAAACCTGCTGTTTCAATACCTTAAAACTTCAGCAGAAATTCATGATTGATAATAATGGGAAATAAGATAGAACCAACCTGACTAGAAATGACGATGAGTACGTGAGATGGGCTTCCCCTCCATGGTTACGGGAATGATTTTATGGTCAAAAAGGGGTGTTTAAGGCTGAAAAGGCCCCTTCAATTCAACCAATATCCAGTGATATTATATTGTTAGCTTGGTCCGACCCCCAACGACACCCCAACGACAGGCTAAAATCAAGGGTTTGTTCTAATTGTTTTTCAACAGCCTGCTGACGGCATTTTTTCCTGCTATCGGAATTCCGAGAAAACCCACGGCAAAAAGAAGGAATGTGGCTGGTTCTGGGACGGCTGTCGGCTGTGATGACTGGACGTCAAAAGAGCTAATGTTTAATGCAATGGAGTCATGAGTCGCCCGAACAACGGTGCTTGGGCCCTGCTGATAGATCATCATCCTGTAATTGTAATAAATATATCCGCTGAGAACATCGTTGTCGTTATTGACATATAGGGTTGTATAGTTCAAGGAATCTTCGAAAAGAAGAGTCTCAAGTGTAACGCCATAGAGTGTATAATCGAGTGTATATTCAAGCAGGAAGGAACCAGTCTTCAGATCTTCCGAATCGGTAGCAGAACTATCTGAGGGATAGTTCATGTCGATATCGTACAAGGACAAACCTTTATAAGTAGATGAAATTATTTTTGAATAGTCATAAACAAAAGACAAGGAACCAGGATATTCCATGGAGATATCTTCATAGATGAAGGATCCTGTTGAGTTTTCACCCTCAGGTTGTGAACTATCATCAATCAGCAACTTGATTTCAAAGATATCTCCATCCTCGAATAATGAATTACCCTCCCTATCGGTCAGTGAATCGGCATATGTTCCTGCAATAGTAATGCTGATAGAGGTTGCTAGAGAATTACCTGCCCCCATAAAACCAATGAACAGAGCAATCAAGATCGATTGCAGATGAAAAAGCTTCATTTTCATACTCCTCCATGAAAAACAACATCGACAGTGTTAGAGTTGAGGTAGCGCCTTGAAATGCAGCCTACTGCAACAGCCCCCAATAGCTCTTTGATTCTGATCACAAGTGATTCCAAACCCGCATATAACACCTTATTTTTTCCCAACGACTCCCCTGACTACGCCTGCGAGTCCTATTAACAGGCCAAAACCAAAAAGAAGCAGGGTTGCAGGTTCTGGTACTGTTGCAGGTTCTGAAACCGGATCCTTGATATTGGTAATATATAATCTTAATGGTATTTCCCCAAGGTCTGTGAAGTCTATGTCGGAAATATCAATGGCAAGCAGCCCCCCATTTCCGTAGGCAATAGTGATTGGCGTAAAATCTATGGTTAAATCGCTGATTGTGGTGTCATTGTGATTATCGCTGTCATCCGTAGAAACCCAGACTTGCCGCTCGCAATATTCAGTTACGTTACAATATTTTATACGGTCGCAATATTTTGGACGGTAGCAGTATTTTGGGCGGTGGCAATATACGGAGCTCGTGCGTCCTATGCACACACCAAAAATCTTAAGCCCAGCGCAGGAGCTTCCGCATTGGTACCTTTCGGTACCGCATTGGTAGCTTTCAGTACCACATTGATATGATTCGCTGCCGCATTCTTCCTGTGTAGATCCACATGGATAGGATTCAGTAGCGTAGTACCCGCCTGTAACATCATCAACATCACCGGAAAAGGCAGAGGCAGTTCCCTTTATAACGGCATGATCAGTACTGGAAGGAATATTAAAATCAAGATATGAAGTTATAGTCAAGTCGATATCAGTAGCAATGGTTTCCTGATCAAAAAAGGATCCCATAGCAAAATCAAAACTTTTGGTATATCCTTCAGGGAGATCAAAGGTATTCCTCCCCAAGCTCTGATCAAGAGTAAAACTGAAGTTTATCTGGCCCCATTCACTGCTGAAACCTATTGAGTTGTCATCACCTATAGCAATAGTCGTAGCACCTGTATCAACAACGCAAAACAATAAACATAGAACAACCAAAGCAGATATGGTCGAAAGAATTCGGCGCCACCCGGCCAAAGACAAACCTGAACATTGACCCGCCTGATTCATAACACACTCCCCTTCATTTTCATTTCTTCACAAGGCCCTATCCCGCCGCGGCGAAGAATAACGTCCCATCCCCGGCCTGAAACCTTGCTGTTTTCCTGCGAAGTTTCAGGACAAAAAGCAACGCACCATTGAGCATCCGCTCCGTGACAGCACAGTGATTCGCACAACAAAAGTTTTTACAAAGAATTTTCGCTACCGCAAAACTACCATAATGAGGATTACAGATAGGATACAGATTGAAGATTTTTCAGCAGTAACAGCGAAAAATTCTGTGCGCTTAAGTCAGGTGTTTTTAACTTCAGTTGTTTTGCTGCATGCGGCGGGGGGGAGGCAACAATCCCCCATATGAAGGGCCGGTTCTATTCTGGAGTTTCCGGATGAAAACTATTGACTCATCAGTCTACGGAAAAGCTCCTGAGTCGATAGTGACGGGGCGACATCGTAGGTTGACTTCAATATCGACTTCAATTGTTCATAGGTCGCCAGGGCATGGGCTGTTTCTCCGAGAGACATGTAATTATCCATCAAGCCCCGGTACAGCTCCTCAGCCAGGGGATCAAGCCCTATCCCCTGTTGGTAATAGCTGATACCGGCCCGGAACTGGCCGGCTCTGCTTGATTGCTCTGCTTCAACCCGGATGGCGTGAAGCATTTTTCCGCGCAGTCGCTCACGCAGTAGTGTCGCCCAGGGCTTGTCCCTGTCTTCGGCCAGGAAATCGCCCGCATACAGTGCGGTGGCTTTTTTAATCAGCTCTCCTGCGTTCCCTCTGTGGTGGTCCGCCTGTTCCAGAAGCAGCTCTACTGCCCGGACATCAATCCAACACCAGTGGGGGGCAAGACTGATCAATCCTTCCGAGCGGATGATGGCATCCTTCCCCCCCAGCCATTTGCGTAGCCGGAACAGGGTGGTTTTTAGCGCCTGCCTTGCGGCATCACCCTCCGAATCGGGCCACAATAAATCACTCAGGCGATCTTCACTGACGTCACTTCCTCCCAGTGCGATCAGCGCCTTGAGCAGTTCCAGAACCTTGACCGGGGCCTTACGGCCAAACAGAAGAGGGGTGCCGTTTTGCAGAACGGAAAATCGCCCCAGGGTGTAGATACGTAAAGGCCAGGGCCAGTTCTCCAGTTTAACGGGCGGTTGCTCCGGGGTTAGATGCCTTTTGCGGATCAAGTTTGTCACATAGTCGGTCTCTATCCCTTTTTCAAGACAGAAGACAACCAGTGGCGTCACCATCGAAGATCGCCAGAAGGAAAAATTATAATAGCCCTCAACCCGGCCCACGGCCATCACCTGCCGCAGAAGGGCCGCGGCATGCTCATTGTGACCGGCATCCAAGGTGTATTGAGCCTCTGCCAGTCCCACCATGAACAGATGGATGCGACTTCTGCACTGTTCCGCGTTGAGGCGGCATTCTGCCAGGTGATGATCACGCTGAGCAAAGGTGCCGAGGTCATGACAGATCTGCGACATGGCAAAATGGGCAAGGCCGATAACCGGTTTGGCTCCGCACCTTTCGGCGTTATCCAGAGCCACTTGCTGGCAGGCCAGGGCTTCCTGCGGTCTATTGCGCAGCAGCGCCTGCCAGGCCCGGACATGATGGTAATAGAACAGATCGAAGGTCCGGGCCCGGGACAGATTTGTCGCCAGCCTGTCAAGCCAGGGATCAGCACCGCCGGGATCTCCTTCACTCAAATGGTTCACGGCCCCCAGGGATATAATCATACTGTTCCAGATAACAACCCCGGACTCTTTGGCAAGATCGAGGCCACAATTCGCCGCCCTCAGGGCAGAGGAGTAATCACCACTCATACAGCCGTGCCAGGAAACGGAAAAATATCCCACAATTCTAGCCAGGGGCAGGGCGTCAGGAGAATCCGCCATTAATCTGATCTCTTTCTGAATCTTGTCCGCCATACCAAGATCCCCCACCCAATAGCTGTGCGACAGGAGAAAAAAACCAGTAAAGATTCTGCGTGAGATATTTGCATCCCGCGCCAGGACGATCAGGGCCTTTTCTTTCCAACAGGAAAATTGAAGATGATCAGGTCCGCGCAAAACCAGGCTCATAAACATGGCTGCCGTCGTTTGATTTTTTAACCCGGAGGGAAGATTGTCTCCGTATTGCTCCCATAGCTCATCGAAAATGACGATCCAGTGATCAAGCGCTGACAGATTCTCCAGATGATGGAGGGTCGCTTCCACCACTCCGCTCCAGGCCGAAAATATTCCGGGGATATCTCCTTCACGGCGAAACGTAGCGTAGGCTTTTTCGAACAGAATCTTTGCTCTGACAAGGTTAAAGGGCAACTCACACATCCCCCCCCAGTAGAGCAGCCACGGATGCGATTCTCGTAACGGTTCAGGGATCTGCTCGATCCAGCCCAACAGGGTCTGCGCCTGGCCGCGCTGAATGAAGGAAACAGCTTCACGGCAGATAAGAGGGATTAAGGAAGGGTAGTTTTTTATCTGGATGAACAATATTGCGGCATCTTCCGCTTTGCCGTTGCCGTCAAGAAGTTCCGCGCTTTTTTGAATACACCCCTCCGTTTCGTCTGCCCCCAGAACCCGGGTTGCCCTGCTTTGCAAAAACTCCTGAAACAGCGGGTGATACTGATAGGTGCCGTGACGGTGACGGGTTATAAAGAAGTTGCGCCGCAACAGTCGGTGCAGAACATCGGCTGTCAACGCATGACCACTGATCTCCCGGGCCATCTCCTCGCTGAACTCAGGAAAGAATGATGTGAAAACCAGAAACCTTTTAACCTCAGGTTCTTCAGCCTGAAAGAGTTCACCGGCGAAATAGTCGAAAAGAATTTCATTACTGGTAAAATCAACGTCACCTTCAAAGAGTTCCTTTTCCCCTTTTTGGTGAATAAGCAGGATGACAGCGGCAATCCAGCCATGAGAACCGGTGTATATGGAATCGATCACCTCCGGAGCAATGTCATCCTCAACATAGTGGGAGATAAACGCTTTCACTTCATCAAAGGTTAAATCTAAATCGTCTCCATCAACCTGTAGCAGTTGCTTGTTTAATTGCATCCGTGCGAAGGATTGCGGAGGATACGTCCTGCTAATAAAAATGAACCTGATTCCATCCGGAAGGTATTCGGCCGCAGCAACAAGCAGTTCCATAAGCAACGAATCTGAAGCAACCTCCTGAAAATTGTCAAAAACGATAAAGGATCCCGGCTTCAGAAACAGGCACAGTTTTTGGAAAAAATTACGCGAAAAGGTCCTGATATCATAGCGGTATTCGGCAGTCAGCAACGGTAGTGAGCCATGTTCCGTTGAGCCCGCCTGTTTTGCCGCAAGCCCCAGGTAATAGAAGAAAGTGGCAATATCCCGCTCCCCGCAATCGCATTGATACCAGAGAAATGGAGCATGACGCTCATCAAGGTAACTCGCCGCTAATGCCGTTTTGCCGGATCCCGCCGGAGCGGTTATCCAGATCACCGACCCGGATGATGAGTTATCGAGGAGTGAGAATAAGCGCCTGCGAGGAAGAATTCCATCCGTGGAAGGACCGTTGATTTTTACGATACCAGCAGCCTCTCGAGCGAGATGCTCAGGTTGAAACGGGGGTTGCTGCGCAAGACTTTCCGAGGAGGAAAGATGGGTTTGCGTAACCGATAATGGCGGCTCAACGGGTTGTTTCAGCATATCCCCCCCTGCGTGCAAGATTTGGCACAAACCAAGACAATCACTATTAAACTACTGAATTTATTGTACTATTTTGCTGAAAGATTCCTTTAAAGTAAAGTGTAAAAAAATTTAACCGCATCATTTAATTTCAAATTGTTACGAATTTATATAGGTTTTTGTCGCAGTAGTGACACCGGTTGCCCGCCATCCCTCCTCTGCCTATTGCCCATAAGATGCTCGGCATCTTGGGCGGCCCGTTGATCGCACAGATCCCACACTAAGAAGACGTCTGAATAGTATTTTATTTGGGATCAGACCAGACTAACTCTCTGATTTCACCTCGGCCCTGATCCATGCCAAGCAGATGAACATGGTTGGATGTCACAATGTAATTCAGGCCTGAAAGACCGTAGCGTTTTTTTGCCTCGAACAACCAATAGACCAAACAGGATCGATTTCGGTCGAACTTCAGCAAAAATTCCTGCTTATAACAGCGGTGAGTGACACGCCAGATGTGATGCGGAAATTCTTAAAGTTATTCTACGGGTGGTACAAGTCAGGTGGGCACTTTGACCGTGACCGTGTTTTGCCTGTGAAAGCCAGTACCAATGTGCTGCTTAGTACGACTTTGTTAAACCAGAACTTACCCTAACCAATTTCGCATCAAGATGACCGCCATCTAATTGTCACTGCAATAGCAGATGATCCGGTTGATCTTAACCGTCACTTGATGCGAACCCGTTTAAAACATGGCCTATAAGGTAGACCTGCTCTCAGATTGAAGAGCCCAAGAGACATGATCGCCAGTTTTAAACACCCATAACTCAGTTTAAGGGAGAATTATGTCTTCTTTTGTGAAAGATCACTTGATTTGTCTAAAGACATTCTGGGGTTAGGCACTAGCCCGCTGCATATATTTTCCTTTTCAGCCTCTCGAACATGAAGACTATCAGAAATACAATACACAGACTGTTAGCCAATGACATGAAAGAGGTTTCAGTAAATATTGGACTAATTGCCAAATAGAGGAAAAATGAAAAAGAAAACCACCCAGCCCTAATGACAATGATATTACTCTCCAGCGATTGCCCAACAAAAAGAAGAGGCGCTATAACTCCAAATGGATAGACATCACGATAGTAGGGAACATTTTTCGCTATATTCAAGTTCTGAGTCACGATTGTATTAATTCTAAAGCCACTTTTGTAAACGAAAGAGCCCGGAAAATAATAAAATATTTGCTCGATAGCTCCTAGTGCACCAAGAATAATAAAGATAGGATCTTTAGCAAAAAATTGAGTCATGCCTGGTGCCTAACGGTGTTGATAATCCGCGGCGCAGAGGCCATTCGATTTTGTAGAGAGCTTTACGAAACCCGCAGAGCTATCAACCGACGGCTTGATTTCATGGTTAGCTACCATGTCACAATAAGTATTTGGATTTGTATTCTAAAACAAGTTCTCTAAGCATAGATTCGGCTATGCTGGCACGAATACAGATCGTATCAGAATTATAAATTTCTTGATCTTGTTTTGATAACTGTTTGTATTTAACTACATGGTAGTCTCCATCAATGATCTGAAGCCCACAATAGGTTTTATCTTCAATTGTTATTTTAATTTCTTTTTCAATCATTATTTGTATTCCTATATTTCAAAGTTTCATTTCTTTATTTTTTTGTTCTTCTATTAATTTCATTCTTCTTTTGTGGTTTTCACGCGTTTCAATGAGAGCTGCACCGTGATCAAGTGAACCAAATGCTGGGTCAAAATGCAGGTAAATTCCTTCTAAATCCCATTCTGAATAAAACGAATCGAATGTTGTCCCAAGTTTGTTTTGTACTGTAAATTGTTCATAACTCGTAGGTGTTCCATACTTTTCTTTCAAAATATTTAGGAAATCTCTACCTGTTTCAAGACCATTTGTGTAGATGCTAACCCTTTCTAGTTTGCCGTCAACTATTTGAGCATCTAGATAACCATATTTAAGGAACCATGGTGTTTTTTGACTTTCAAAATATACATCTATGAATTCATTTTGAAGTCTTGAATAATTGTAGTTGTTTGGAAATTTTCGTTCATAGCAAGTATTTTTATCGAAATGTGGGTAGTAGGTAGTTGGGCCCGTTCCTCTTTTTTGACATTCAGGAATGCTGAGTGCTTCCCCTAATACTAATCCAAATACAGTCATGTCTTGTGCAAATGAAGTGGTTGACAGACTGAAAACTATGATTGTGGCGAACAATTTAATGATTTTCTTCATATTATCCTCAGAAAAAGCTAACGAGTCTGTAGAAAAAGCTAAAATTTAGCCCCCTCTACAGCTCAGATAATAATTTTAAAAAATATCCAACGACACGAATGAAAATCATCCATCGTACGCTTTTTATCGATTATCAGGTCATTATAGCGCCAACTTCTGACCAATCTCTGACTCAATGTTCCCTTTGGTTATCCGGTGATTCCAAAACGATGAATCTTGGTTAAATTATGCAGCATGGTCATAAGCTTCCATTGGCCATCGACCTTACTTTTGCTTCTGACAGTGAAACGTTTAATTCCCATCGCTTCACACATATGACCGAAAACGGGTTCCACGATGCCAAGGCGCTGGCTGTAAATGTGTCGGCCAACCTTGCTGTCGATCTTTTGTTTCATCCGTTCAAGAGGGCCATCCTTTTTGGTTGCGACATGTTCGAGTTTGACGCTGAACTGGCGAGCCTCCTTCTGTTTGATACTGCGCAAGCATTTGGATCGTAGCGGGCAAGTTGCGCACTCTTCTTTATGCCCCATAAACTGCATAAAAATACCGTCTTGAATTCTCGCTCGGGAACATTTGAGCCACAGGCTTTTCCCCGCGGGACAAATACAGGTTTGTTGCTCGATATCAACCTGAAAATCATCTCGGTTAAAGCGCTTTTTCGGTGTCTGCTTTTTTATTCGTTTTGGCTTGTATGCATTAGCATCGGCAAAACGCGGATCCCGAGCGCGAAAGCCATGATCGGCGATGTAACCGTCAATGTTGTTTTCTTCGAGGTAATTCAAGGTATTCTGATTGGAAAAGCCACTGTCCGCTAGAATTTTCGCCTCTTTTAATGGGGACTCTGCATCATCTTGAAAGGCTTTGTTTATCTGCTCGACCATCGGTTCCAGCAAACCATGTTCCTGGCCCTGACCAAAGGCTTCGGCACTGACAACGACCTGGTGTTTGCTGTCAACGGCAGCGACGCCAACGTAACCCTGTATAACCCCATGGCTGGTTTTCATTTTAGCGCTGTCGGGATCGGTGATATTACTTTGAACTTCGTTGCCGCTGTGGCCTGTGCGTGGTTCATTCTCGCTCAAGAAGCGTTTGATCTTACTACTGGCTTTACGCAAGGTTGCAATCTGCTTTTCCTGCTTCTGCCGGATCTGGTGATCATTCTCACCTTTACGGTCTTCTTCACGATGGACGGTTAACATGCGGTGTACCGCTTTATCGATTTTGCGGCTCTTTTTACGTAACGAATCATGATGACCGCTCCACTCCTTACTGGCATTGGAGGGGAGCTTGCAACCATCAATGGCAAACATCTCTTTCCCGATCAGCCCCATGTCATCACAAATCATCAGAACTTGTTGAAACAGTTTAGCAATTTCGGCACTGGAACCAGAGATAAACTCAGCAATGGTGGTGAAGTGAGGACGACAGTCGGCAGCCAATGCCATGAACAGAACATTTTCCCGGCACAGCGCTTCGATACGGCGACTTCCTGTCACACCTCGTGCGTAAGCGAGCAAAACAATCTTTAATAGCAGCGCTGGATCATATGCCGGTCGGCCACCATCATCGTTCTTGTATTTGTGCGAGAAAATGCTGAGATCGAGTTCGTTATCGACCAGGTAGTTGAGGGTATGTTCGAAGGTTCCAGGGAGGATTTGTTGTTCAAAAGAAATGGGTAAAAGAACTGTTTGGTGCGGATTGTAATCAACAAAACGTGCCATAAAACCCTCCCCAGGAATTTTAATAAAATTACAGTAAATATAGCATATTTTGGGGTTTTCCTACAGCCTCAACGGTGTTGATAAGCCGCGGCGTAGTGCCTTCTCAAATTGGTAGAAAGCTTTACGAAACCCGCAGAGCTATCAACCGTCGGCTTTATTTCATGGTTAAGTTTGGTCCCATTCCTTCGATGAATAATTATTCCCTGAAATATGTTCAAAGGTGTCAGCAAAGGATTTAATGGAATTAAATAGCTCATTTTCTCCAAAGGCTTTAGCCACAAATCCACAAGCTATTATCCCACGATAGAAATAGTTCCAGAGATCTGCTCGATGTTCCACATGGCGAGGAGTATCAAGAAGGCCATTTGTGTGAAATTTAGCAGGATTTCCACCATACATTTCCATGATTTGTGGCGAAGCGGCATGAACATAACCGGAGTAAGCCTTGCTTAATGTGCGACTAAGTTCATTTGACGTGCTTGGGTCTATTCCGTTTTCTATTTTGGCAAGCCAGGCATGGATTTTTTTACGTGGAATCATTGGTCTTTTTTGACTCGATTTCATAGCCGTTTCAGCATCAAATTCTTCTTCATAGAACGCATCAAGGTATTTTTCATGAAGCGGGGTCCATTGATCTAAAATGAGGGCGAAAGATAAAAACGAGATATCCTCTAATATTTCGTCTAATATTCGTTGTAAAGAAGCTTGCTCTTGAACAAACCCCCTATCCATTAAAAGAAAAGTAGCATTTAGACCGCTTACTAAGCGTACTAGTTTCTGTAGCAAGGCTTGGTGGACAGTCTTTTCCACATACCTATAAACGAAATGATTTTTATACGGAACGCGTTGTGGCGCAGGGATTCTTGCGGCCAAGCCCTGGACGGTTTGTTCCATATTTGAAATGACATTACTATAAATAGTCTGCATTCTTATGAACTTAACGAGTCTGTAGAAAAACCTGAAAATCAGTCACCTCTACAGCTCAGATAATAATTTTAAAAAAATTTCCAACGACACGAATGAAAATCATCCATCGTACGCTTTTTATCGATTATTAGGTCATTATAGCGCCAATTTCTGACCATTCTCTGACTCAATATTCCCTTTGCTTACCCAATGACTCCAAAACGGTAAATCTTGGTTAAATTATGCAGCATGGCCATGAGCTTCCATTGGCCATCGACTTTACTTTTACTTCTGACAGTGAAGCGTTTAATTCCCATCGCTTCACAGATATGACCGAAAACGGGTTCCACGATGCCAAGGCGCTGGCTGTAAATGTGTCGGCCAATTTTGCTGTCGATCTTGCGTTTCATCCGCTCCAGGCAACCATTCTTTTTAGTTTCCACATGCTCAAGCTTGACGTTGACCTGCCGGGCTCCTTTTTGTTTGGCGCTGCGCAGACATTGGCTACGTAACGGGCAGTTGTCGCAATCTTCTTTATGTCCCATAAACTGCATAAAGATGCCATCGCGGATCTTGGCGCGGGAACATTTGAGCCATAGACTTTTCCCCGCTGGACAGACACAGGTCTGCTGCTCAATATCCGTTGTAAAATCAGCAGCTGCAAAACGTTTTGTAATAGCTGCTTTTTTCGCCGGTTCCGGTCTATGCTGATCAACATCGGCAAAACGTGGGTCACGGGCGCGAAAGCCATGGTCGGCGATGTAACCGTCAATGTTGTTTTCTTCGAGGTAACTCAAGGTATTCTGATTGGAAAAGCCACTGTCCGCTAGAATTTTCGCCTCTTTTAATGGGGACTCTGCATCATCTTGAAAGGCTTTGTTTATCTGCTCGACCATCGGTTCCAGCAAACCATGTTCCTGGCCCTGACCAAAGGCTTCGGCACTGACAACGACCTGATGTTTGCTGTCAACTGCAGCGACGCCAACGTACCCCTGTATAACTCCATGACTGGTTTTCATTTTAGCGCTGTCGGGATCAGTGATATTACTTTGAACTTCGTTGCCGCTGTGGCCTGTGCGTGGTTCGTTTTCATTCAGAAAGCGTTTGATCTTGCTGCTGGCTTTACGCAAGGTTGCGATCTGCTTTTCCTGCTTCTGCCGAATCTGGTGATCATTCTCACCTTTACGGTCTTCTTCACGATGGACGGTTAACATGCGGCGTACCGCTTTATCGATTTTGCGGCTCTTTTTACGTAACGAATCATGATGCCCACTCCACTCTTTGCTGGCATTGGAGGGGAGCTTGCAACCATCAATGGCAAACATCTCTTTCCCGATCAGCCCCATGTCATCACAAATCATCAGAACTTGTTGAAACAGTTTAGCAATTTCGGCACTGGAACCAGAGATAAATTCAGCAATGGTGGTGAAGTGCGGACGACAGTCGGCAGCCAATGCCATGAACAGAACATTTTCCCGGCACAGCGCTTCGATACGGCGACTTCCTGTCACACCCCGTGCGTAAGCGAGCAAAACAATCTTTAATAGCAGCGCTGGATCATATGCCGGTCGGCCACCATCATCATTTTTGTACTTGTGGGAAAAGATACTGAGATCGAGTTCGTTATCGACCAGGTAGTTGAGGGTGTATTCGAAGGTTCCAGGTAGGATTTGTTGTTCAAAAGAAATGGGCAAAAGAACCGTTTGGTGCGGATTGTAATCAACAAAACGTGCCATAAAACCCTCCCCAGGAAATTTAATAAAATTTCAGTAAATATAGCATATTTTGGGGTTTTCCTACAGCCTCAACGATGTCGATAAGCCGTGGGGCAGTGCATTTGCGGATTTGTAGAAACTTTTACGAGAACCGCAGAGATATCCGCCACCGGCTTAATTGGATTGTTAGGTTTCATTTTATTTTCAAGTCACGCTTTGCTTCGATTTTTAATGCATCAAGGCATTTCGTAGCAGCAATTAAATCGCTTTCAATCCATGCAAACAGGTCTTCATTGTTTCTTGCTGCTTCCTTGTCTTTTTGATACTTGCTCAGTATTTCAACTGCTTTTTTGCTCAGGTGGAACGACGCTAGATCACTCAACCTGGAAAACTCGCGGGAAAACTTTTTCCAGTCCGCTGTTAGTTCGGCCCGCTTTTCGTCATTTAGGTGATCATGTATTATTTGGTCTTCGTAGTGTTCTGCTGCGTAATTTTTGAGGTGGTGAATTGCGTCGAGAAGTTTGGAATAAAATTCTTGCTTCTTCTCCCACCATTTTTCTTTATGGAAGCGTCTGATGGCGAGATGAACAGTAAGAATGGAAGTAAATACTGCTATCACTAGGCCGGGGAAGATTAAATTTATTGTTTCTGCGATCCATTCAGACATTTTATAAACCCAACGAGTCTGTAGAAAAACCTGAAAATCAGCCCCCTCTACAGCTCAGATAATAATTTTAAAAAATTTCCAACGACACGAATGAAAATCATCCATCGTACGCTTTTTATCGATTATCAGGTCATTATAGCGCCAACTTCTGACCAATCTCTGACTCAATGTTCCCTTTGGTTATCCGGTGACTCCAAAACGATGAATCTTGGTTAAATTATGCAGCATGGTCATAAGCTTCCATTGGCCATCGACCTTACTTTTGCTTCTGACAGTGAAACGTTTAATTCCCATCGCTTCACACATATGACCGAAAACGGGTTCCACGATGCCAAGGCGCTGGCTGTAAATGTGTCGGCCAACCTTGCTGTCGATCTTTTGTTTCATCCGTTCAAGAGGGCCATCCTTTTTGGTTGCGACATGTTCGAGTTTGACGCTGAACTGGCGAGCCTCCTTCTGTTTGATACTGCGCAAGCATTTGGATCGTAGCGGGCAAGTTGCGCACTCTTCTTTATGCCCCATAAACTGCATAAAAATACCGTCTTGAATTCTCGCTCGGGAACATTTGAGCCACAGGCTTTTCCCCGCGGGACAAATACAGGTTTGTTGCTCGATATCAACCTGAAAATCATCTCGGTTAAAGCGCTTTTTCGGTGTCTGCTTTTTTATTCGTTTTGGCTTGTATGCATTAGCATCGGCAAAACGCGGATCCCGAGCGCGAAAGCCATGATCGGCGATGTAACCGTCAATGTTGTTTTCTTCGAGGTAATTCAAGGTATTCTGATTGGAAAAGCCACTGTCCGCTAGAATTTTCGCCTCTTTTAATGGGGACTCTGCATCATCTTGAAAGGCTTTGTTTATCTGCTCGACCATCGGTTCCAGCAAACCATGTTCCTGGCCCTGACCAAAGGCTTCGGCACTGACAACGACCTGGTGTTTGCTGTCAACGGCAGCGACGCCAACGTAACCCTGTATAACCCCATGGCTGGTTTTCATTTTAGCGCTGTCGGGATCGGTGATATTACTTTGAACTTCGTTGCCGCTGTGGCCTGTGCGTGGTTCGTTTTCATTCAGAAAGCGTTTTATCTTGCTGCTGGCTTTACGCAAGGTTGCGATCTGCTTTTCCTGCTTCTGCCGAATCTGGTGATCATTCTCACCTTTACGGTCTTCTTCACGATGGACGGTTAACATGCGGCGTACCGCTTTATCGATTTTGCGGCTCTTTTTACGTAACGAATCATGATGACCGCTCCACTCCTTACTGGCATTGGAGGGGAGCTTGCAACCATCAATGGCAAACATCTCTTTCCCGATCAGCCCCATGTCATCACAAATCATCAGAACTTGTTGAAACAGTTTAGCAATTTCGGCACTGGAACCAGAGATAAATTCAGCAATGGTGGTGAAGTGCGGACGACAGTCGGCAGCCAAGGCCATAAATAAGACATTCTCCCGGCACAACGCTTCGATACGGCGACTTCCTGTCACACCCCGTGCGTAAGCGAGCAAAACAATCTTTAACAGCAGCTCTGGATCATATGCCGGTCGGCCACCATCATCATTTTTGTACTTGTGGGAAAAGATACTGAGGTCGAGTTCGTTATCGACCAGGTAGTTGAGGGTATGTTCGAAGGTTCCAGGGAGGATTTGTTGTTCAAAAGAAATGGGTAAAAGAACTGTTTGGTGCGGATTGTAATCAACAAAACGTGCCATAAAACCCTCCCCAGGAATTTTAATAAAATTACAGTAAATATAGCATATTTTGGGGTTTTCCTACAGCCTCAACGGTTCTGCATAACCGGTGGCGGTAATGCGTTTCAATTTAGTAGACCTCTTGCGGATTTCGCCTGGCCCTGTTCCATCCGGTTGATGCTAGGTTATGCACACGTATGTTATGGCATTCGTTTGAACAGGCACTTGGAGTCATATTTCGTTTTATCGTGAGGATAAATGACAGCAGCATAGTATCCGTTTTCTAAAAATCTACTACGGAGCAAAAGGTAGGTCTTGTCCTCATATCTAAAGCTCCCGACGTCAGTGTATCTCCCACGAAAGAAAATACTCTTTGCATTATCTTTAAAAAAGATCTTGATCCCTGCTTCGTTAGCTTTCGACCCCACTGTTGGGCAGCTAGTTGAGCTGTCCACTGTAGGATCAAATTGGCATGGAAAAATATGGATATCGTCAATGAATAATTTTTCTTTTCTTTTTGACGATTCCCTTTCGCCATATGCTACATATAAAAGATCTCCATTTAGGTAGCTACCTGCATTTGAATACATAAAAACCTGATCTTCTACACCGTCATTGTCAAAATCAAAGAGGGCTGGATTCTCCATAACCTCGTAAGGATCGCCATTGGGAGTAATGAATTTACCATTTCCAACACTTCCAGAAGCAATAATGTCAGGGACTCTATTTATAAATAGTTGATTAACAATTTCAAGTGAATGGCTGCAAACACCACCAGTACTTACTAGTTCTTTGAATAGCATAGGATCGTCAGTATATTCAAACTTTGAAAGTACTTTAAATGGGTCTTCTACTGAAGATATATCTCTCCAATCTTTTTCATTTCCACCTATATTGATAAATGTCCAACCATTAGTATTGAACTCTTCCCAAGATCCATCTTTGTAACGAAATGGGTAGGAGTGTACCCAGTTTTGAATTGTAAAAATATGGTATTTCGTTAAGAAATTATTATTTATATATAATTTAAGATAAGGTTCATCGCTGCTAAGGTTAACTTTTATCGTTAGGTCTTTAAATGAACATGATGTTTCAAAATTATTTCGTCCATACATGCGAATCAGTTTATAATCTTTGTTATCAATGACTCCGTAGCCTCTATCAACCGTTTTCACAATTCTATCCAAATCATCATTCCATATGACTAATGGATTTACCTCAAATGTATTCTCTTCATGGTTACAGCCTATATACAAAAAAGCTTCACCATAATCTGAAAACGATGCTTTCGGCGAACTGAAAATAAGTAAAGCAATTACAGCTATTACCTTCAAAAAAGACATATGTTCTCTCTTTGCATAACGAGTCTGTAGAAAAAGCTAAAATTTAGCCCCCCCTACAGCTCAGATAATAATTTTAAAAAATATCCAACGACACGAATGAAAATCATCCATCGTACGCTTTTTATCGAATATCAAGCCATTATAGAGTCAATTTCTGACCAATCTCTGACTCAATGTTCCCTTTGGTTATCCGGTGATTCCAAAACGATGAATCTTGGTTAAATTATGCAGCATGGTCATAAGCTTCCATTGGCCATCGACTTTACTTTTGCTTCTGAGAGTGAAGCGTTTAATTCCCATCGCTTCACACATATGACCGAAAACGGGTTCCACGATGCCAAGGCGCTGGCTGTAAATGTGTCGGCCAATTTTGCTGTCGATCTTGCGTTTCATCCGTTCAAGAGGGCCGTCCTTTTTGGTGGCGACATGTTCGAGTTTGACGCTGAACTGGCGAGCCTCCTTCTGTTTGATACTGCGCAAGCATTTGGATCGTAGCGGGCAAGTTGCGCACTCTTCTTTATGCCCCATAAACTGCATAAAAATACCGTCTTGAATTCTCGCTCGGGAACATTTGAGCCACAGGCTTTTACCCGCGGGACAAATACAGGTTTGTTGCTCGATATCAACCTGAAAATCATCTCGGTTAAAGCGCTTTTTCGGTGTCTGCTTTTTTATTCGTTTTGGCTTGTATGCATTAGCATCGGCAAAACGTGGGTCACGGGCGCGAAAGCCATGGTCGGCGATGTAACCGTCAATGTTGTTTTCTTCGAGGTAACTCAAGGTATTCTGATTGGAAAAGCCACTGTCCGCTAGAATTTTCGCCTCTTTTAATGGGGACTCTGCATCATCTTGAAAAGCTTGATCGATCTGCTCAATCATCGGTTCAAGCAGTCCATGTTCCTGGCCCTGACCAAAGGCTTCGGCACTGACAACGACCTGGTGTTTGCTGTCAACGGCAGCGACGCCAACGTAACCCTGTATAACCCCATGGCTGGTTTTCATTTTAGCGCTGTCGGGATCGGTGATATTACTTTGAACTTCGTTGCCGCTGTGGCCTGTGCGTGGTTCATTCTCGCTCAAGAAGCGTTTGATCTTACTACTGGCTTTACGCAAGGTTGCAATCTGCTTTTCCTGCTTCTGCCGGATCTGGTGATCATTCTCACCTTTACGGTCTTCTTCACGATGGACGGTTAACATGCGGTGTACCGCTTTATCGATTTTGCGGCTCTTTTTACGTAACGAATCATGATGACCGCTCCACTCCTTACTGGCATTGGAGGGGAGCTTGCAACCATCAATGGCAAACATCTCTTTCCCGATCAGCCCCATGTCATCACAAATCATCAGAACTTGTTGAAACAGTTTAGCAATTTCGGCACTGGAACCAGAGATAAACTCAGCAATGGTGGTGAAGTGAGGACGACAGTCGGCAGCCAATGCCATGAACAGAACATTTTCCCGGCACAGCGCTTCGATACGGCGACTTCCTGTCACACCTCGTGCGTAAGCGAGCAAAACAATCTTTAATAGCAGCGCTGGATCATATGCCGGTCGGCCACCATCATCGTTCTTGTATTTGTGCGAGAAAATGCTGAGATCGAGTTCGTTATCGACCAGGTAGTTGAGGGTATGTTCGAAGGTTCCAGGTAGGATTTGTTGCTCAAAAGAAATGGGTAAAAGAACTGTTTGGTGCGGATTGTAATCAACAAAACGTGCCATAAAACCCTCCCCAGGAATTTTAATAAAATTACAGTAAATATAGCATATTTTGGGGTTTTCCTACAGCCTCAACGGTTTTGCATAACCGGTGGCGGTGGTACGTTTCATATTAGCAGACTTCTTGCAAATTTCGCCTACCTTTGTTCCATCCGGTTAATGCTTGTGTTATGCCTTCATTGACTCACCCGTTCAATTGCAATCCCGTTGCTCAACTGAGGAAACATTCTCAGATAATATACTTTCCCAGCCTGAATAGTGATTGCTACTTCGCGAGTTGAAGATGTGGCAAGTGGGCCAAGATTGTCTGACCATGCTACACCGAAAATATGCTCGTCGCCTGAAACTGGAAACTGCAGAAATTCGCCAGCTTTTATTTTTGCAGTAGGTTGGCCGTCAATAAGCAAGGTTGATGAGAGAGCCGCTCCAAGCATTCCATGGTCACGTTTCACAATTACAGTGCCAGTCATTCCATTGGGGCCCTGAACTGTATTTTTTGTAAAAATTCGAGCTTCCGGTACTGCTTTATATGTGGAAATACCAGCAACATTTTGTGTGGCACATCCACTAACTAGTATGACAGTTACTGTTAAAAGAATTTTTCTTATCATGCGAAAGTTTCCATTGAAGGCATAACGGTTGGATAACCGGTGGCGAAGCGCAGCTACAACTTAGTAGACACCTTGCGAATGTCGGCTACGATTGTTCCATCCGGTTAATTGTATTGTTATTTTTTAGACTTTTAAAGGCTTGAACCAATGCTTTCTCAAAGGCTTTAATGTACATTTTATTAATTCTATTTGGTGATGCGTCTAAAGACCACCTATGTCCCCAAGATAATCCTGAACTCGAAAATCTTAATGCCTTAGTTTTCGGATCAATAACATTCATTTCTAACTGAAACGATACATATTCAGACTCACCAAGGCCAGGGTTCTTAAACGACTGTAGACCTTCGGCAATTACAATTTCAAAAAGTAATGAAGGCCCTAATGGTTCAATATATTTACTTGCTACCTTATGAAAAGACTCAATAAGTGGTGCCGTATTTTGGGGGCTTACTTGGTCTGAATCGCCAGGCCACGTTAATATTGGAACAAGTATTTCACGATCTTCGGTTTGTTCTCGATTGTCCCTTATAATTACCTCGTATTTTGATCCCGACAAAATAAATGAAGAAGGGGAATCTTCGGTAAATAGAGGACCTTTTGTTGAACAGCTTACTAGCAGGAAACATCCTAGGATAAGTCCTAGGCTAGAATTTACTATTTTTGATTTGAACATCATCGGTGTTCTCATTTTTTTTAAAATAACATGTAATATACGTGATATTGGCTGTGTTATAACACAGGTGGTTATCGCCAAAATTTCTAATTCTCTTAATATATCAAATTGTTCTGACAAATTTCTTACATATTGCACTGAGTGATATACAGTTTGTACCACTGTATATGAGTGTAGAATAAAAGCAAGGAAAGGATTGGGTATAGAAAGACACTTTAAAAAGCCAAACGCTTAACCCTTCAAATTAAACAATCGACAGTTCTTTCCTCTGCCGCTGTTCAAAATAATAAACTTTCTCCACCCCGATTGACCGCAAAAATTCAATCACATCGTTAATTCTGCTACCAACTCTTTGGCAGCAATGGGCGTCGCTTCCCAGAGTTATTTTATCGGCTCCGTTGGCGTAGAGGAATTGGATGATGTCTCTGGAGGGGTAAAAGTTATCTTCGATGGCTTCTCTACTGGTGTTTATTTCGAAAACGGTGTCATGTTTTTTAAGAAGCTGAGCAATTTTGTACCAGGAATCTTTTACTGTGAAAAAGTCAGGTTCGGGCATCACTTTTTTAAAGATATCAATGTGACCGATGGCGTCGAACAGGTTAGATTGAATGGCATTTTTCAGCCGGGTGAAATAATCGAAAGGTAATTGTTGTTCATCAAAAGCACCTCTGTTTTTTGCTGAAGCGACCTTTTTCCCCTGGGCGTAATGGACACTCCCCAACACATAATCAAAGTCGTAGCTGCTTAAGATGCGTTTAATCTCATCTTCATCATCTTCCAGGTATGACATCTCCACCCCAAAGCCAACCTTAAGATGCTGCTGTTGCTGTTGTATTTCCGCATGATACGCCTTAAACATTTGAGGAGTCATTGATTGATCAAAATCGCCCTGTTTCACCTCTGCTGGTTCGTAATGATTGGTCAGACAGATTCGCGTTAATCCCCGCTGTTTGGCAGCGGTTATGATTTCTGCAATGGTCATAGGGGAATCGATGGAGGTATTTGAATGGAGATGAAAATCGATCATACATTGTGCCTTAACACCACCGGGGCTTCACCCCCAGAGGTTGTGAATTATATGACTGTTTGTTTTACTACACAGGGTTTTGAGCTGGTGATAGTAAATCAACCGCATCAGCAGCCCACTGGGCGGCCTCCCGCAACACTGGCTTTGGTCTAAACGGGCGAGATGCTGGTGGTAAACCACGCTTTTCACTAACAAAGGTAATCGCCTCTGCCAGGGACGGAAAGCGTTCTTTCCAAAGCTTGTGCAGGTAAAGAGCCGCCAGCGTTACCGAACGAGAGCGCCCTCCCCGGCATAAGACCAGAACATTACCTTGTTCCCGCCGGGGGTAGGATGCCCGCGTTGGAAAGTTCTGTTCCAATAAACCTGCCAACTGGTAATAGCCCGCCAGCAGCATAGGAGTCGGGTTACCCGGGCCATCGATAATACCCAGTTTATAGTAACGGATAAAGCCAGGTCCATAGGGCAAGTTCTCCCCTTTTTGATCGGCTCCGGTGACAACATTAATATCCAGGTTTACCGCACAGTTGAGCATGGTGACAATATTATGCCTGGCCAACAGTTCAGGATCAGACGCAGCGCGCTTATCGCCAACATATAAATCGATACCTAAACCGGGTAAATTGGTGGCAATCAAACTTAAGGGCTGTAAATCATCATTATCTTTATAAGCGTCGACATCTACCGGGGGAGTATTAACCATTTTTTCTATTTGCTCCATTTTTTAAAGCTCTTCTACTCAGCCGCCAGATTCGTATTAAAGGAATCTGGCGGCTCATTTGCGACGACCAAGGTGGATCTCCTTACCAAACTCAAGTTTCTGATTCAGAAACAAGCAATTTTTCGTCGTAGCTAGGAAATCAAGGCCTTGCCCCAAAGGCACCCCCCTTAGTCCCCCCTATTTTATAGGGGGGAAGCGGGTTTACGAGCAGGGGGGTCGATTCCACAACCAAACACCAGTTTCTGATTAAGAAACGAGCAATTTTGCGTCGTGGCTAGGAAATCAAGGCCTTGCGCTTAAGACGTAGTACTTTACGTCGTACAAGCAAGGCCGCAGATTGACAACGCCACGGCGGAAAAGAGCCGTTTCCGGACAGAAACTTAGAGGCTGCTCATCGACCAAACATCCTGCCAATCCTGACGGGTATTCCAATCGTCAACGGCAGTTTTAGCATTGTATGGGGTTAAAGCACTCAAGAATGCACCGATGCCAGAAGGCTCGGACGCGGGTAGTTTGTTATTACTGTTAGAAGATACTTTACCGTCAATCGCCTGAGGGGCAATACCTTCGGCGGTCAACATGTAATGAACAAACAGTTTAGCCGCATTAGGACTTGGAGTTCCTTTAACAATAAACATAGAAGACGGAACAGAGTAACCCATAAAAGGTTTCATGTCGGTACACATACCCAGGGTCATGCCGTTTTTGTTTTCGCGGAATTTTGCAGTGCTGAACAAGCCCATAAAGTTTTCTTTAGTATCTGGTGCGCCAACAGCTTCGGCAGCATTACCATCACTACTGGTTAACAGTGGCTTGTTGTGTGCCAAAGCTGCTACCCAGGCTTCGGTCGCACTATCCATATCGGTTTTTAGAGGCTTACCAAAGTACGCTTCATAGGCTTTTGCCATATCTGCATCATGATGCTTTTTCAGCTGATTAAACCAGTTGGTAAAAGCTGGCTTACCCAGTGGGTCTTGCATGGCAATGTGCCCTTTCCACTTAGGATCGGTCAAGGCCCAGATGTTATCGACCGGACAACCACCTTTATTTAAAGCGGTATTGTAAGTAAAAACATTCGATGCCGATACAGAGAAGAGCGGATTCTGCATATTAGCGGGAACAGCTTGAGCCATATCGGAAGGAACATAGTTTTCAACGTAGCCAGGTTTGATCAATTGAACCATAGCTGCAGGAGTGTCAGAAACAACCACAACCCCGGCGTGCACATTACCCGCTTTTTGTTCGTTAACGACAATGTTGATAGTCTGAGTCACTTTAGACTTGGTACCAACGGCTTCCAATCCATATTTAGCGGCAAACTTTTTAGCCTGTTCTTTGATCTTACCGGTTGAGTCGTACACATGCAGTGGTGGCTCATTCTTAGCTGCGGCAACGAGTGCCTGTTCGTCAAAGCTTTCAGCATAGACGGGTGAGGTTATGGCGCTGACACAAAGCACCAAAAGGGCGATAATCGGCTTCATGATAGTTTCCTTTTAATTGTTTTAGAGGGTGAAGTTAAACACAGAGGAATCCCCTGCTAGGCTGCTGACTCAAAGGAAATTCGCGCTCCTTTAGCATCAAAAAAATGGAGTGCTTCATTACGCAATTGAGCCTGAAGATTATTTTCTAACTGCCATGGTGGCGCTTCGTTGGTAACACTGTAGAGACTGGTTACACCCTCGCTGGAGCGATGTTCCAATTCCAGAATCCAAGCGCCACCGGTCGGTAAAACGGTTTTCAATACCACCGGCAGATTTCCAGGTGGACAGTTAGCTGCATCATTCGTCACTGGTGAAAGAGTGATTCCTTCAGGACGAATACCAATCGTTGAGGTTGTCGAGCCCAATGTTCCCGGCATCGCCTTCATAGCTTCATGGGTTGCCAGGTTGCGCGCCAGGGCGCTGCTCATCGGAATCATATTGATGGGTGGATTACCGATAAACTCGGCCACGAAACGATTTTGCGGTAAACCGTAAATGTCATCCGGCGAACCAAGCTGCTGCAGCTTTCCTTTACTCATAACGGCAATCCGCGTGGCCAGGGTCATTGCTTCCCATTGATCATGAGTGACAAAAACGATGGTCGTGCCAAATTCACGGTGCAAACGGCTCAGTTCAGAACGCATCTGCAAGCGCAACGCAGCATCCAAATTGGAAAGGGGTTCATCAAGAAGCAGTACGCCAGGGTTCACCGCCAACATCCGTGCTAAGGCGACACGCTGCTGCTGACCACCGGAAAGTTGCGATGGATAGCGTGAGCCCAAACCATCAATACGTAACTTTTCCATCACCTCGCGCACCCGCAGTTGACGGTCGCGTGGAGACATGTGGCGTAGCTTGAGACCAAACTCAATATTTTCAGAGATGGTCATATGTGGCCACAGAGCGTATGACTGAAAGACCAATCCCAGCTTCCGTTTTTCAGGGGGAACAAAACGCCCATGTTCGGAGCTATCGACCACCTCGCCACCAATTTCCAGGGTTCCTTCACTAAGCTGTTCGAGACCTGCAATCATACGCAGAATGGTTGTTTTCCCGCAGCCTGAGGGGCCTAAAATGCAGAGGAATTCACCATCTTGCACATTGAAAGAAACATCATTGACAGCCGGTTCGGCATTTTTAGCGTAACGCTTAACGATATGAGAAAGTTTAATATCAGGCATGAATTATCTCCCTTCAAGCCCTTGGGCCAAGCCGGTTTTCGTGATCCGGTTAATCAACATAGTTCCACCCCAGGTCGTCAGGGCAATGGTCAGGACAACAGCATTGGCCGCTTGTTCGTAATTGTAATCAACCAGGCGCAGGGAAAAGGTCGACAATACGTCGGTGGTAGGAATAGCCAGAATAACGAACAGGCTGACATTCTTAATCCCCGAAATAAAAGGTAACAACACACCTGTCACCAGAGCGCCACGCTGGATCGGCAGGATAATCGACACCATGCGTCGCCACCAGCGTGCCCCGGCAATGCGGCCCGCTTCTTCGACTTCGCGCCCCAATTGCGTCATGGCGGCAATTCCTGAACGTGAGGCGAAGGGCATTTGATCGGCAATCAGGGCTAAGAGCAGAATGGCCGGGGTGCCATAAAGAGCGGGAATCGGACCGTGGGCAACGGCAAACAACGACATAAAAGCGGCACCAAAAGCGATACCAGGAACCAGAAAAGGTAGAAAGGTAATCTGCCGCAGGGCAAAGCCAACACTGCGTAACGGGCAGCGCACCACCACATAGCCAACAACAATGCCCAGTAATCCAGCACTGACCGATGCAAAGCCGACAATGCGTAAGGTATTAACAGCTGCCGACCAGAATTCATTCGACACCAATATACCGGAACGCATGCCAACGGTATCGAGCCCGCGGCCAAACCAGTAGGCAAAGGTAAAGTTATCCAGGCTGAAGCGACCAGGTATTTTCATAATGGTCGACAATGCCAGGGTTAATAACGGCACCACAACACTGACAAAGAAGACACCGGAAACAAGCAGAAAAGCAGGAATACGCCATGGACCAAGGGCCTGCTTACGTTCCATGGTCCCTTTACCACCAATGGTGGCAAAACGCCTGGCTTCCTTGGTCATGCGCACATCAATCGCCAGGGTAATAATACCGATCAGCATAATCACCCCGGCAAAAACAGCCGCTATACCACTTTGCTGACTGGTGATGGCACGGTAGAGTGAGGTTGATAAGGTGTTAAAATGAATCGGCAAGCCAAGCACATAAACAACGGCAAACTCACCGACGGCATCAGCAAAGATCAGCAAACTGGCCGAAAGAACCGCGGGCCGCATTAAGGGGAAAATTATCCGGCTGGCAATAATCCGTTTTGGCGCACCGAGAATACGCGCCGCGTCTTCCAGCTGACTGTCCATACGGTTTAAGGCATTCCCAATCAACAGAATTGCAAACGGCATATAGTGAAGGGTAAAGATCAGCGTTGAAGGAACGGCACCATAGGAAAGCCAGTTGGGGGGCAGAAAACCGAGTACTTCGGCCCAGCCGGGTTGCCCACCAACAGTATGATTTTTAAAAATAGTCATCCAGGCCAAGGCAAAGGTCCAGCCAGGAAGCATATATGGAACAATCAGCGCAGTTGAAAACCATTTACGACAGGGCAAATCAGTACGAGTCACCAACCAGCCAAGTAATGCCCCAAGACTGACAGCAACGACAACCGTCACCGCAGCAATCAACACAGTATTGATAAAAGGCTTGTAAAACAGGATGGATGCCATGCGCGAAGTAAAAACCCGCTGCAGGTAATAAAAGGTCAGCGATCCACCATCAACCCCGGTGTGATGTTCATCCCCTGGCTGGCTGATAATGATTTCACTTAAAATGGAACAAAGCGGAGCCGCAATCAACCACATAAAGACCACCAGCAGAATAGTTCCAATAACTAAAGTTGGGTCTTGGGTAGCAATGGAAAAGCGCCGCTGCATGCGATTTGACATGCGTTGCAAAAGTGTTGAATGAGACTTAGTAAGCATAAAAAACCATTAAGAAAACAGAGAAACAAGACGCGCCTATTTGCAATCGTTTGCAAACTATTCAATAAAAAAAATCACAGCTAGACATTTCTTACCCAGAAAGTACGGCAGCGATCACTTCGGAAAGAAAATTAGGCAGCAATTGTTAGATTTTTGTTAGCCATTCATTAGCTTATTGCGAGGCGAAAAACTTTCTTAAAAAGCTAATTTTTGATTGTTTTTTAATTTCTTTTCGATTAATTATTCATAAAATTTCATTGAAACCGTTTGCAAGGAGATGTTGTGAAAAATTCACGTCAGGTCACTGCTGAACAAGTCGCCCGGTTGGCCGGGGTATCGATTTCAGCCGTATCCCGAACTTTTACCGAAGGGGCCTCAGTTTCTGAGGATATGAGAAAAAAGGTCCTTGCGGCAGCGGACGAACTTGGCTACCGGGTAAATTTTTTGGCGCGTAGCTTTCACAAGCAGAAGATCCCCCTGGTTGGGGTGGTTGTTTCCCGACTCGATACGCCTTTCCGCAGTAAATTGCTGGCGGACCTGATTCATGTTGTGCAGACCGCTGGCCTGAACGTTATGGTGTGTGAAACCGGTAAAGGCAGCAACGAAAAGGACGTCTTTGGCCAGTTCCTGCAATACCGCGTCTCTGGGGTTATTATTCTATCGGGCACACCATCGGAAACAATTATCAATGACTGCGCCCATCAAGGCATTCCAGCTGTCGCCATTAATCGTGAAACCTCCCTCGATGTGGTTGACCAGATCATCAGCGACAATAACAGCGGCGGGCACATGGCAGCAGAATTGCTGATTAAGGCCGGCGCCAAGCAGCTCACCTTTATTAACCGCGAAGGAAGCACCTTTAGCGGCATCAAAAGGGGCAGTGCTTTCTTACAAGCCGTGGCCGACAAAGTGGTTGCCGGGGGGCTCAGCTTTAATAGCTGCAACGCTCATGCTGACGACATGGAAAGTGGCTACGCCCTGGCACGCACTCTTTTTGCTTCGGCAACACCACCGGACGCTATTTTTACCGCCAGTGATCTGCTGGCCTGCGGCATTATAGAAGGCGCAAGGAGCCACCATCAACTGACTGCCGGCGAAGATTATTCGATTATTGGCTTTGACAATATCGATACCGCCGGCTGGCCCAGCTTTCAGCTCAGCACCTTTCAACAAGACACCTTAGCTCTTGCCCGCCAGGCAATGACCAGACTGCAAGAGCGGATACAAGATCCACACAAACAGAAAACAACCGATATCATTCCCGTGCAATTTATTAACCGCGCCACGATTATAGGATCACGCCATGCCTCAGCATAATCCCCTACCCTCATTTGCTATTCGGCCATCAAGCAATATTGAATATCGCTTGAGTAAAGCCATAGAAGCCTGCCAAGGTGCAGGAGCCCTTATTAAAGAGATTAGGGATAACGGCTTATGCCACAGCGCTAAAGGGGTTATGGATACAGTCACTCAGGCCGATCTGGCCTCAGAACGGTTTATTCAAAATTACCTGGCGGAATGCTTTCCTGCCGATACCTTTTTTGGCGAAGAATCGTTACAGGAATTTTCCAGCCAACGCGTCTGGGTAATAGACCCGATTGATGGCACAGTCAACTTTGCTTCTGGTTCGCACTATTGGTGTATTTCGTTAGCTTGGGTTGAGCAGGATTGCTGCAAACTGGGGGTTATTTATGCCCCCGATCTGGAGCAGATGTTTGTCGCCGTTGAGGGGTGCGGTAGTTACTGCAACAATGAACCGCTACAGATTCAATCCTTAGAGCAAGATCAACAGGCGCTTATCGGGGTTGGAACCTCTAACCGCACGGCTTTTTCTGACTATATTAAAGTCCTGGCCCTGTTACAGCACCACGGTTACGAACATCGTCGCTACGGCTCCGGTGCACTGATGCTGGCAGAGGTCGCTGCTGGCAGCCTGCAAGCCTACTTTGAAGCCCACATGAATAGTTGGGACGCTCTTGCCGGATTGCTCCTGGTGCAAGAAGCAGGTGGCTGCTCTCAAGAGTTCATTACCAGTACAACCAGTATTCAGGATGGCAACCGTGTGTTTGCCACAGCTAAAAGCCAGGTTGAAAGCCTGTCCTCTATATTTGCCGAGATTGCCTGACAGATTCCGACAGTTTAAATAATGCTGACAACTTGAATATTAACGATAATACTTATGACAGGATGAACAGAGAATGATGATCGACTGGATTGGTTATTTAGCAGCCACCCTGACTACCATTGCCTTTTTTCCCCAAGCCCACCTGGTCTACAAAACCAGGCGGGTAGAAAACTTGTCCCTGGGCCTGTTTACCCTATTCACCACCGGTGTCTTTAGCTGGCTGCTTTATGGCTTATTAATTGGCAACTGGCCAATTATTGTTGCCAATGGTCTTACGCTGATTCAGGCCGGGTATATTTTAGTGATGATTGTGTGGTGTAAAAACTGATAGCAAACCGAGTTTTCGGGGTCGGACCAAGCTAACCGATTAAAACAAAACCGGAATGCTGATTTATAGAGGCGTTTTTCATGCTTAGAAGGTTCATTTCCAGGTAAAAATGGCATCATGCCCTGACATAAACATGATAAACGCGTAACATGCGTTCCCTCCAAAGTTACGTACATTTATCAATTTCTTCCGGTAATACAACGCGATAGTCAATGGTCTGATACTTCACGTCATCAATATAAATTTCGGTACGATAATCTCCCGCTATGTCACTCCGGCCAAAAGTAATCTGATAACTTTCAATCGACCGGTAGAGTGGCTCTTTTTCATTACGAAAAATACGCGGTTTATTGGAACCAGGGCCAGAAGGTAAATAATGAATTGCTGCTATTTGCGGATACGTCTTTGAATCGGGCCGCTCTACAGTGAAGCCAAAGGAAAAGCCAGTGTCCCCAGTATAAAGAGGGATACATGTCGTCTCTTTGGTCACAATCAAACGACCGCTACTGTTTTTTCCCATAATGCCAAATTGAATTTTGTACTCACTTGCTAGTGCACAACTGCACAATAGCCAACAAAATACGCATAAAAAAGTAATTTTCATAAATCCCCTCCTGCTTAACCTTAAAAATTCTACAACCAAAGGCTCCATCCCATTGGACCTAGCGCGTACTGAATCTACGCTGCAACATTACCGTATATTTGACTCACGGACTTCCTCTTCCGTTGGCCATTCCTTGCGCTCACTGTAGGTAAATTCCAAACGATAAATGCAATTGTCTTCACCTACTCGGGCACTGGTATCGAATGTTTTTTTGGTTCCAGTAAAAAAGAGTCCTGGAAAATAGTATTTAATCGACATGCTACCTTGTTTGAATCTCTTCTTCCCTCCCAACTGACGATACTTATGATTGTATTCATATAGAGGAACCGTCTCGTCCAACTCGATACCATTGAAAATAAAGGTTCCGGGGAAATTTTCATTAGCATTTCGCCCATAGGAAAGTTTGCCACTGTCTTTCAATGAAATTTCATAATCTGTTTCCTTGAATTCAATTTTGATGTCACTTAATTCTCTCTTTTCATTGCGAGATAAACTGATTCCTAAATCATCCCAGACATAATATCCTCTTATGTTTCCATATTTTCGTGAATAGGGGCCTAGTTGCTCAACCCACCACTCCATAGGTTCAGGCATGTCGGCTTGCACTCCATTTATGCTCAGGTATCCATCGTTGGTGCTGATGACAAGATTTTCTGGTGTAGTTTGTGCCGACAGGCCTGCGCATGGCGCTAACAGCAATATGCTCCAAAGAAGAATCCGACTTAACGACATTATCGCGTGCTAAACCTCTCACGTTCGCTTTCTGTTGGCCACCTATCCCATTCACCGTAGCTAAACTCAAGTCGGTAAATACAGTTGTCTGAACCAACCCTGGCGCTGACGCCAAATGTCTTCTTTGTCCCCGGAAACATTAATCCAGTAAATCGATAGACTATCGACCGACTACTTTCATAAAAATGCCGGTTCTTACCCCCCAGCTGACGATACTTATGATTATATTCATACAGGGGAACAGTTTCATCCAACTCGATGCCATTGAAAAGGAAAGTTCCGGGGAAATTCTCGTTGGCATTACACCCGTAGGAAATTTTTCCACTGTCTTTCAGGGATAATTCAAAATCTGTTTCCTTGAATTCAATCACAATGTTCCTAATTTGCCCATTTGCATTGCGAGACAGGCTGATGCCCAGGTCATCCCACACATAAAAAGCAAAAGGCTCATTGCCACCATCAGACCTAGTATAAGGTCCTAATTGCTCAACCCACCACTCCATTGGTTCCGGCATATCTGCCTGCACACCGTTGATAGTTAGATAACCGTCATTAATGCTGATAACAATGTCTTCCGGTGCAGTTTGTGCCGACAGAGCTGTGCATGACAGTTGCAGTGCGATTAACAGCGCCACAAGCAGAAACATGAAGTAGGACTTAAACGATAAAATGTTATTTTTTTGTATCATCAAAAAATCTCTTTTCTACACTTGTATTATTTACTCGGTGTTTTTGCGCTGAAATAATGTTCCAGAATCTTGTCGTAATAGTCACTTGTTGCTTCATCAATGGAGAGACTGCCTTTGAACGTGTCTTCGATACCATGAATCTCTTGGAGCATGATCCCCGGTATGGCTTGTTTAATGACATGATAATCGTGAACCGTATCGTCCCTGATCTCATCTGTGTCACCCATTTCCCTTTTTAGTGCCTGATAACGGGTGTCGATATCATGCTGCAGGCGCTGAACTTCCTGTTTATGGGCCTTATAGCGGGCTTGCATTTCATGTCCCAACTGATTCAGCTTTTGATTCAGCCGCTGTGCCAGTACTCCGGGATGTTCTGCCATTTGCCGAACTTTTGTGGCCGCGGCAGCGTACTGTTGACGGATTTTTCCAAACAGTGGGGGAATTTTACGGGTCAGGCGGTTGAATTCTTGTAGCCCTTCGTCGCTGAGCTGATTGACCTTTGGTTTGAGGGTGCGATAGTGCTGCTGCACTCGGGAGCTTAACTGGCGCATCTCTTGTTCTAATCCTGTTGCCTGCTCCTTTAATTGTGCCTGTAATTTTATAACCTCGGCACTGTACTGCTGTGCTTGTTGTTGTGCCTCAATCATTTGCTGGGTCAACCATTGATCATCCTGTTGCATGATTTCAGCCTGTTTACGAGCCTCTTCGAGCATTTTCTGGGTGCCGTCTTCTATCTGTTGATAGCGTTTCTGAGCCTGTTCCCCCAGCCAGCGGCGATCTGCTGCACGGTTCACATTATCAGGGTTTTCCGCAGCCCACTTTTTCACTTCGACATCCATCCATTGTGTGTCTTGCGGGTGGGTCATTATCTTACGCACTGCAGCCATAACCTGTTCAACAGAACCAACTCCTCTAAAAGCATCCCTCATCACTTTTCCTACTTCACCAACGGCTTTCTTGGCCAATGTTGCCGCCACAACATGCAGAGGGTGAACATCGTGGTCTTTACTCATCTGACTATGGGTCGGTTCTGCAATTCCCTCACTATCAGCAAGGGTCTGAATGTCATCAATCAGGCCAGAGAGCTGTTCGAGCAGCTTACCCAGAGCATCGGACGCCCAACCGAAGAGAAATTCGCGCGCTTTGCAGGTGCCCTGAAAGAAGTCGGGATGATCTTCCTTAAACTCTTCCATGCTGGTCCACAGGGCATCGAGCCGATCACCCCAGGCCAGGTTCTTTTCGCGCATGATGATTAACAGAATCTTCTGCCCGGTGGTCCGTTCCCAGGGTTGCTGACAATCGGCGGCCTGGACCAGGTGGTGGGAGATCTCGTAAAGGATCGACACCACAGTATCGGCAAAGCCGAAGATGCCACTGGTCACCGGTACCCGGTCGGCAGGTTCCGGTTTGCTCCAGAGGATGACATCGCGGTAACCGAGTTTGAACAGACAGATTTCAACAAAGTTGGTATGGCAGAAGAAATCCTCCAGTATATGCAGTCCCATGCCAAAATAGCGTAAGCCATCGGGGTTACGGCCCAAGCGAACAGCTTCAGTGAAGTAGCTTTCAATCAAATCGTAGCTGGAGCCACTCCCTTGTGAGGCAATAAAGCGCTTCATCCCGGTGGCGGGGTCGATCTCCAGGTCAGCAGGAAGCACCGGGCCGCGTAAATCACCATCCTTGCAACGCCCATCCTCAAGTCCTGCGGGGTTGTCAATATGTTCTTCGGGACGATAGACTCCCAACCGTTGTTCAGTCACATCAAAGATTTGTCGTTGCCTATCAATCGGAATGTCGTCATTACTTGGGTCAACAAACTTGGCCTCAGCCAGCACCTTGATAATTGCGGTCAGGGCTGTCCGGCTTAAGAAGCCATCGGCCAATGTGGAATTGAAGGCGGAGCTAAACTGGCCAAGATCAAACCCGAGTAACACGGGGCCAGTGGTATCAGTAGAGGTGGCCGCTTTGGTCTGTCCACACATCCCAAGGCCGGGAGCGACCCCCGGACTTTTGAGCAACTGGGGGCAGATCAGCTGATTGTAGTCGCGGGTCCAATTGCCAAAGAAAATCTGTTCGCGCTCAAAATCTTCAAAACGAGCCAATTCGAGGGCATCTTCAATCGATTCATGACCAAAGGAAAGCCCAGGCCCACGATCACCAGCACTACGAGCGCAGACAAAATGTTCGTAACCGTCTTTAACATCGAAATCGTAGCGATTTTCAACGGCCAGGTAGCGCTTGATGGCCGCAGTGGCTCCGGCATATTCAACGGTGAGCGGCGTATTACCACCATCACCGGTATGTATGGCATAAGAGGTAATCGACTGTAGATCGACTTTATAGTTAAGAATGTTGTAGGCGTAACGGGCCCCTTCATCCATGCAGGCATCACCACCAACAGTTGAGTAATGATTGCGGAGTAGGTTATCGACATGGTGGCCGAACTCTTCTGATAACGCGATGTTCAGCTTCCAGGACGCATCATTGTTTTGCCGCGCTTCTTCAATCATGTTCAGACCAACCAGAATCTGCTGATCTTTGGAGCTATATGCCGCTAAAAGATTGCTGGCCCCGGAACGAATGACCACATATTCGGGCTGGGGGAGACTCCCGGCAAGAAGGGCAGCACGGAATTGAGCATAAGCAGCAACCGGGATATCGTAACCAAACAGGTTAGCCAGCCACAGGATGAATGGCCGCTCTGCCATCAGGCGGGCAACACCCTGCAATTGGGTGTAGGCAAAATTGGTTTCTAACCCATGCTCTTCGGCATAATCATGCAGTTGGGTTACTCCAATCGCCGCCGTCGCCCCTACCCCACCGGCCAAACTCACACTCGGCGGGCTGGTGATCGCCATATTGACCTTGCCGCTTAAGCTCACCGCTCCGGCAAAATTAACGTTCTTGCCGAACAGGGTGATGTTCCCTGCCGGATCCATTTTGATACCGGCTCCGGCCTGGCCGATGGAAACATCCCCCCCGCCGTCTCCTTGAATTTTGATGGCTCCAGCCGCATCGATGATCATATTGCCACTATTGACGTTAATAGCCGCAGAGGAACCACCGACCTTGATATTCATGGCTTCGCGGATGTCGATACGCATATCGTTACCAACTTCAAACTCGGTGTTCTGCCCCGATTCGGTGTGAATATTGTTGGCTCCGCGCAGGAGCACGTCGGTAGCGGACTGGTGATGGATTTCGGCAGTATTGGTCTGAGTGTGGTGACGATCTTCCACCACTTGAATACGGTTATTACCAACCGTTTCGGTCAGGGTGTCCCCCACTGAGGTATTCAGGGTCTGTTTGGCGTAGAACTCGGCCAGGCCCTGCTCTGTGGCCAGGCGCAGCAGGTGTTCGACTTTGCTGGCATTTAAGTGCAGCAGATTGTGACCGGAAAAAGTGCGCAGGCTGATAACTGGGGCATCAACGGTATCGTCCAGTAATAGTTCCTGATCGTTAGCGGTGCGCAACCGGTTCTGGGCGGCGTTGCTTGCGGTGACGGGAGACTGGTTTTCCGGGTTGGGCAGACTGCCGACAATGACCGGCCGGTCGGGGTCGCCGTTCAGACAACTGACCAGAATCTCGGCACCATCCTGCAGCGGCATATGGAAACCGGGTTGATGCCCGTTACCGGTACCACCGTAGGGGTGCATACGCCGGGTAAAGATACTGTTTTGGGCAAAAGGCTTTTTCAGACTGTCGCCATGCTGCAAGTAACGCGTGCGCCCGGCACTGTCGAGCTGCGCGGTCAGATCTTTACTTTCAATTCGTGCGGTGATGGTCAGGGGCACTTTGGGCAACTTAGCTTCCGGCACCCGAAACGGCGTTTCTCTCGGCACCAGAATGACCTCATTGGTATAGGGGCAATCACTCTCACCACCGAGCCCTATTCCGGCATATTGATGCAAGCGATGAGTCATGGAGGTAATCAGATAATCACCACTGACACCGTTACCAAAACTGTCTGCTTCAATACGCACGATACGGCCAACGCGCAGGTCAACGGCGTGGGTGCTGATGGTTAACTTCAATTGCCGAGAAGTACCAATATGGGCAAGAAGCTGAGTTGCTTCACTAGCGTCATCTGCACTGGTGATACCATACCCATAACGGACCTCAGTGGTGTCATAATCAGATTTCCCAGCTCCAGGGAGCTGCCGCTCACTCAGCAATGCCTGCCCTGGTGTGGATTCTGCAACGTCGTGAAGCATATAGCTATCACTGACCAGTTGCGCACCTAATTCCATACTCAAAACATCGTTATCATTGGCGTCATGCTCTAAGCTTGCACTGGCCCGATACTCTAGCGCTGGCCGCGCTAAAGGACGGCAATGGCTGGCAGTGTCGGCAAAATGAAGAACTTCCTGTTCTTCACTGGCTGCTGACCAGAATAAAATTCCGTGGCGGCTACATAAGCGAGCGAGAAAATCGAAATCACTTTCGCCGGCCTGTAGAGTTGTTGGCCGGGCGGGATAACTCCGCCCCCAGTCACAGAACAACGCATTTTCATCGAGGCCATGTCGACTGCATAGCAGCTGAATAATATCGGGCAAACTCTGATTAAGAAGAAGTCTGGTATCGTTGACCTGCTGCAAACAAGTCAGATGAGAATTCATGACAATGCGCCACAGCTGCTGTTGATCTGGCAAGGCCATGACATGCGCAACCTCGGAAACAAGACCAAAAACCACTCGCTCTTGTCCACGGGTTGACACCATGGTTAGCCTGGCACCACTCCCTAACTGAGAGGTCAGCGACTGGTAACCAGGAACGATGATTTCAAGCGTAAATGAAAACGATTGGTTAAAGGCTTCGTGACCATTAACACAAAGAACGGCATAATCGGCCCCTCCGACCCGGACGGTCAGACGTGACTGATCGGCAGATATTGACAAGGTTCCCCCTCCTTGTAAAAAACTGTAAAATTATCTGACAGTAAAACTGTTTTTAATGGACTTGCAGAAAGTTAATAAACCCCAATAAGAAAAACCTATTATGAATATTGGCTTATAAATAAAAATTATTTATTTTTCTATTGTCTACAACTTTCCAATTACCATATTTTATGCATCAGTTTTGACATTAATGGCAATCACTTTTTCTAATATTTTTTTATCTTGACATTGCCAAGAAAAATATTCGATACATATAAAGCAATTGCAAAAAGTAAGTCTACAGCGACTAACCACCTAGAGACTTTCTGCAAAGCTTTTAATTTAAAAACATAATTCAACATTTACTGCATCACTAAAAAAATTACTGCATAGCTGGCTCACCCTTCTGGTGACCTATTTTGTTGTCGTTTTTGGTACTCGGGGGGGATACCATGGTCGATTCAATATCTAATTCTGTTTGTAAAAAACTACCGACAGAATCCATATCTGGTAAAAAAGGGGCTTCACCCCGCATTATCGTCAATGGCTTAAGCAAACTCGTTGAGGCCCAAAAAGGCTTTGCCAACGAATTTGGCCTCCCCTTTAATCGTGTCTTTCATCATTCTTCTGAAAGCTTGCGCAACGGTGACAGCAGACAAATCATCAAAGCCTGGTTAGGTGATGAGCAACATGGCACAACCAATATCAGTGCACTGCTAAGTGACATTATCGAGCATAATATTGCCCTTTGCGCAGCCCTTGACGGAATAGCGACAGAGGCTCTCAATCAGCTCAGTCCAACCACGACCCGTTCTCACTGCCCAAAGCTGCTTGGCCTGCCAATCTTCATCTGGCGTACCTTTAAGCAACGCCTTTGCGCCTACTTAACCAACGATTACCTCCGCCATCAGCAACTTGTCATCGCTGGTTTCAGTAAAGCCTATGACCAGCAGCGTTGCGAGCATTCACGGCATTCAAATTCATAGATTTTTATCCCCTACTCACATTTAAAAGGACATTTACGATGAGAATGATTTGTTCATTTTTTTCTATCGCTATTGTTTCGTTGTGCCTGTTGAGCCTGACCGGCTGCTCGGCCCCCCAACTCAAAATTGACCTGGCATCGACTGCAACTCTTAACCTAAACCAAGAGGAAGAGCCCCTGCCTGTCGTTATTAATATTTATCAACTAAAAGACAAAAAGACCTTTGAAAAAGCCAGTTTCATAGAATTATGGAAATCAGATCTCATCGTTTTAAAGAATTCACTACTGCGAAAAGAATCGCTCACCTTAGATCCGGCATCTGAGAAAAAAGTCATCATTGAAAAGAATGAGGATGCCAAATTTGTCGGAATTATGGCGGCATTTCATCAGCAAACCGATGACTCCTGGAAAGTGATTAAGGATGTCGACCGCTCGTTCTTGTGGATGGATCTGTCAACAACGATTAAAGCCATGCTGAAAGAGCAACAGATCGAGATCAAAGAATAACCAAACGGCTGCTTTGGACATTGCTCCATAACGACGACAGATAAAAGATTAAGATATGAAAAAAATTGTTTGGGCCGAGGGGATATTCCTTGGCCAGCAACATCTTCAAGCCTGGGACCAGCAACTGGAACATCACCAGCAGCAGCGCCAGCGCATTGGCTCTCCTTTTGAATGGGGTGTTATTTCCATGAGCATTGACCATGAAGCGCTGGCTGTGGGACGTTTTCGCCTGACCCAGGTTCGAGCTCTGTTTCAAGATGGTTGGCTGGTTGAAAAAACGACCAATGACTGTCTTGACTTGGCCTGTGAACTGGCGTCACCAGGAGGGGAGCCATTAGCTGTCTATCTGGTCGTCCCTGCGAACCAACATGTTGCTGGCATTAGTGGTTATCCTCAGCGTGGGCAGATGAGTGGCTGGATTGCAGATTATGAAAATGTCGAAGATATTTATGATGCCAATCGAGTTAAAGAAGTTCTACAGGCCCGACCAAACTTGATGCTTCTTACAGATCAACAGGCCTTGACTTCATTTCTGAATATTAAAATCGCAGAAGTGGTTCATCAGGGAGATAACCGCTACCAATTGGTACCAAACTTTGTGCCGCCAATCTGTCGTATTGCCGCAGCGCCGACCTTGATCCAGGGACTGGAACGAATCATTGAAACCCTTAATGCCAAGCGTAAACAGATTGAGGAGGCACGTAAAGATTGTGACGGTGGAGTCAGTGCGTTCGCCGAACGTGAGCCCAACAACCATGCTCTATTACGCAACCTGAATACCTTTATTCCACAACTACGACACTTGCAGAGCTGGCCAGATTTACACCCCGAACAACTGTACCGTGAGCTGTGTAAGGTCGCCGGAGCCTTTTGTACCTTTCAGGACAAAACCTCCATCGACAATATTCCCAGTTATGACCACAGCAATCTAACCCGGGTCTTTTCTACCCTCGACAGTATGCTTAATGTGCTGTTGGAGTTAAAAACCCAAATCCGCACGACTAGTTTGGAATTGATTAAGGAAAGCCCGAACCTGCAGTACTGCAGTGGGATTGAAAAAGAACGCCTGACCAAGGAAATCTTTTTCCTCGAGATCATGTTTGATGATGACAACCCCAATTGGATTGTTGACTTTGCACGTCAGGTCAAGGTTGCTGCTTACAATAACGTAACTATGGTCGTCAATGCCGCACTGCCTGGCGTGAAACTGATTCACACCCAGCGCCCTCCGGCAAAGATGTCAACCCGCAGTGGTTGTGAATATTTCCGTCTGGAATCACGCGGAGACTTTTGGGAGTCGATCATGAATGAAGGAACTCTGGCGGTTTATCGCCCCTATGCATTTACCAATGCTGACATAAATATCGTTACGGTTGAGGAGTAAGGATACGATGACAACACCAGCCGAAAACTATTTCAACCCGATTCTGCACTGCTGTGAACCCCTTTTTGCCCTTGCGGCACCTCTAGCTGAAGATCACAAAGCCAGCCAGTTGCCGGCTGATTTTCGGGAACAGATTCTCAATGAACTTACCATCGTTGATAAGCGTGGTTTTGACCTGCAGATCGGCATGGTCGAACTGAAAGACGCTAAATATGCCCTGACCGCTTTTATCGATGAATTGGTTCTTAATTCATCCTGGCCACAACGTGAAGAATGGATGGCTCGCCCGCTGCAATTAGAATTCTTCGGCGAACATACAGCAGGCGAAGGCTTTTTTACCCGCTTGGCAACCCTGCGTCAGGGGGGCCAAGAAAATGTGAACCTTCTTGAAGTCTTTTATCACTGTCTGCAACTCGGTTTTGAAGGGGTTTATCGCATTAAAGGCATTGAGCATCTGATGGCTCTCCAGGTTGACCTGCGCGCGCAGATTGACAGCTATCGTGGTCCCATGGAGCAGGTCCTGGCTTCTAAAGGCCTTCCAACCCACGCTTTGATCAATAAAGTCCGCCGCCAGGTCCCTTATTGGGTCATCGCGGTCGTCACTATCGCGGTCGTCTTTTTTACCTACATTGGCTATGTCGTTGTCTCTAACAATGTCGCAGAAGCGAGTGTCGTTAAAATTGAAAAAGCGTGCGAGGACATTCTTACCAATCCAGCGACCAAAAACTGATCTTATTTTCATATTGAACTGAACGAAAGTCAGAAACCATGCAGAATATAATAATTTTCTTACAAGCATATCTTCTCGGACGGATCGGGTCACGGATTATCGGCCTGCTGCTGATTCTTTCTCTTATCTGGTGGGCAGGCCCTTATGTCGGCCTGACCGACACACAGGTACGAATCTATAGTATTTGTGGAGTTCTGCTGGTGTTTATGCTGATCTGCCTGGTGCGCTACCTGATAGTTAAAAAGCGCTCCAATTCATTCCGCAAAGACCTTGACTCCCTGTCAGATCAGGATCAGTCGCGGCAACTGGAAATTGAAGAACTGCGTAGCAAGATGAATGATGCGATTGCTTCATTGAAATCATCAGAGCTTGGCTCCCAACATCGTGGCAATGCAGCTCTTTATGCTCTTCCGTGGTTTATGATTATCGGTCCAGCAGCGGCGGGGAAAACCACCCTATTGCGTAATTCAGGACTCAATTTCCCCTACGCACACGACAGTGACATTGATATTCGTGGCTTCGGAGGCACACGTAACTGCGACTGGTGGTTCTCAAATGATGCCGTTCTACTCGACACTGCCGGACGTTACACGACCGAGCAGGACGACAATGATGAATGGCTAGAATTTCTTGGCATGCTCCGTAAGCACCGCCGTCAACAACCTTTAAATGGTGCTATCGTTGCCATCAGCATTGCCGACCTTCTGACCGCTGATAGCAAAGAAGTCGACCGCCACGTCAAGATCATTCGCGAACGGATTGATGAACTTATTAATCGTCTTGGCTGCGTGTTCCCTATCTATATCGTTTTTACCAAGTGTGACCTACTCTATGGTTTTTCATCCTTTTTTGCCGACCTTGACGAACAGGAAAGGGAACAGGTCTGGGGTATGTGGCTTGGCCATAACAGTCCGGAAACTATCAGTAGCGAATTCAAAACGGGGATCAACGGTCTTTACGAGCGTTTGTGTGAAATTCGTTTACATAAACTGTCTATGGTCCGCAAAGCTGAAACCAAAAGTGAACTGTTTAACTTTCCAGGTCAATTTGAAGCAGGTAAAAGTCTATTGTGCGACTTCATTGATCGCCTGACCAAGGAAAATCCCTATCAGGACACTCCAAACTTCTGCGGTATTTATTTGACAAGTGCCACTCAGGAAGGCACCCCCATTCAAAAAATCCTTGGACAGATCCGCCAGGCCTTCGGTTTTATTGATGAAGATCCAGCAGCGGCGCTACCGGAACCAGTTAGTTTTTTTGTAAAAGATGTATTTAAGGACGTAATTTTCCCCAACTCCAGAGACGTCAATCGCACCCGCCGCTGGGGACTGATCAACCGGACTTTAAAAACGGCAAGTATTCTCGCCAGTTTGGCCATTATGATTGGAGCTTTTCTGATTTTGAGTACCAGTCTTACTATGAATGGTCTGTTACTTAACAACGGCATCTCAGCAGCTAACAATCTAGCCTCTCAGATCGGAGAACAAGCCAACCCAGTACTCCAGCTTAACGCGTTAGCAACAGCTCAAAAACATTATCAGACCCTGTTAGCCAATGAAATAAAACGCCCCTTAGTTATGACCCTGGGTGTTTATGAGGGGGATAAACAATTACCAGTTTTTCATTCCTTGTTAGTTAATGCCTTTAACAAGAGTGTATTCATTCCGGTCTTCAAAGATCTCGAAAAGCAACTCAAACAATACAATAGTGCATGGGCTGCAGCACCGGTAAAAAAACAAGATGCTATGCGTGAAGATTACTACCAGGTGCTAAAAACCTATCAGATGCTCGTACAACCCGATCATCTTGATAACTCTTATGTCATAGAAAGCATCAATGCCTTTATGACGGAGCACCTCACCAGTCAGAGTCAACCGCAAGAGTATACAGCGGAACATCGGGACCTGATCTTATCCTTGGCAACCATGTACCTAAATCAGATGCAGCTTAGCCCAGATAATAGTGATTACATTCTCGCCCGGGAAGCAGACAATGAACTGGTCAAAATTGCCCAGAATAATCTTAAATCATTGCCTGATCCAAAACGACTCTATGCTCAGCTACGCAATACTGCAGCAAAGGATCACCCGGATCAAAAACTGGCTGACCTGATTGCAGCATCAGGAGTTGATCTCTTAACAAATGGAATAAAGATTCCTTATATTTATACCGCTGAAGGCTGGTATCAATATATGAAACCGGAAATGAAAGACCTGGTACACACCGCTTGTCTCGGTGACTGGGTTACCGGCTTCGACACTGAAACAACGAGCAATAATGAACCTATCGATGAAAAATTGGTGAAGGAAATTGAGCACGATATTCGCCAATTGTATTTTAAAGAGTACGCAGAGACCTGGTTGAAGCTAGTGGAAGATGTCAGCTTTACCAAGTTTGGTTCGCTTGAAAATACTTCAGAATACTTGCTCTTGCTCGCTCGTACCGATGGTCCGCTAGCGGGGCTGTTTCAGCTAATTTCCACCAATATAAATATTGGTGAGATGGCTCCCCTACCCAGAGAGCTGCCTCAGGGCAATAACCGGATTGCAGAACTAGATGCACCTCTTCAAGATCTGCGCAAGCTCGCCACCCCTGCAGAAAAGATGACGACCAGCCTGCTGATTAATCAGTATTTGTTGGCCTTAACATCTGCCCAGTCTGACCTTGAACAACTTTCTTCGGCTGTTGATCAGCAACAGGAAGCTTTTGATTATAGTACCGAAATCCTCGGTGGAAATGGTGCCTCCAGTTCTGAACTGTATAAATGTTGGCTGACCAGCAAAAGTTTGACTAATGGTCTTAATGCCAGAACCCGAAAAGCAGTATCTCGATTGCTGAACAAGCCGATCAGCTACGCTTGGCAAGCTATTCTCCAGCAAACCCGCAATCACCTGCAGAACCAGTGGAACACTGCTGTTTACAGCAGTTATAAACAGAAAATTTCTGGCAAATTTCCCTTTGATCGCAGCGGAACGGATGCATCCCTGACCGATATTACTGATTTCTTTCGTAGCAATGACGGGATTATCTGGACCTTCACCAATAACCAACTTAAGCCGTTTCTACGTAAACAGGGAAAACGGTGGAGAACCCGAACCTGGCTTGGTCAGGGCCCCAACATCTCCCAACAGTTCCTCGCAGCCCTGCCGAAAGCTGCTGAAATAAGTGCCGGACTACTGCGTCAGGGGCAACCGAATGTCAACTTCTCGATTTACCCGATCCCCAGTAGCGGGCTGCGTGTTGTGCGCTTTGAAGCCAATGGTCAGAAAATGATTTATCAGAATGAACCTCAGGAATGGCAACATTTTAGCTGGCCAGGAAGCAATCAGAACCCGGCCGCAACAATAAGTTGTATGACCAGCGGTAATCAATCGCAAATGGAACTGGACTTTGCTGGGGAATGGAGTCTGTTTCACCTTCTTGACCAAGCGGAAATGACTCCGGAAGACAACCAGTACCTGGTGTCATGGACCCTGGCGACTGAATTCAATCAGCAAGCGGTTATTCGCTTCAAATTACGTCCAGATCGCCAGAACAATGCCTTCAGTCGCGATCTGTTCAATAACTTTCAACTGCCAGCCAAAATTTATTAACGGACTGTTCGATGTTGCGATTCTTTGAAAAAGTACTGCCTACAACAACGCTAAATATGCGGCTGAAAGTCTGTGGCTTTGGCAAGTTTCCGAACCATGGTGACTTTGTACGTTACAACTTGGCTAACCGCGAAACAACGGCTTTTGAAAAATGGCTGCAGGAAGGAGTCAGCTGTATTACCCGGAGATATCCAAAGGGATGGCCTGATCTGTACCGTGAGTTTCCCTGCCATAATTTTGTTATGACCGGATCGGAACAGGAACATAATTTGGTCGGGAATCTGGTCGGTAGTCGCGATAAAAGTGGCCGCACCTACCCTTTTGCAACCTTGGCCCTGGTCAATGGTACGCTGTTTCACCATCACCGTGCATCATTACCTTTGACCTGCAGCCGTTATTTTGCAGAAGCTCAAAAACTTGTCGCGTCACTGTCCAATGTTGCATCATCAAAAGCCATTGCGGAACAACTGGAAAAACTGGCCGGACGATTCGAGCTCCCAGCAGAACGCGATTTATTGGAACAACGCATTAAAACTCTTAGCCAGCATACGATGCAGGAATACTGGCAGGAGTTACCAGAATCACTTGCGACTGAAGAGCGTGAACGTCTGTTTTTTGCTCTATTCGATTTTTTGCGTACCGTTAGCAAGCGGGGTCCAAGTAAATCCCACTGGGGAGTAAGACTACCTCTTCCCAGTGGGGCGAAGCCTGTCCCCTTTGTGGTCTTCTGGGTTCAACTGATTGAAGCGATTCTGGAGAATCGTTTCTGGCGCGCCCATTATTTTTGGAACGAAACAGCTTTGGGTCAAGCCAGCTACCTAACCCTGTTTTTCAGACCACTCCCCCCTTCACATCTGCTCTCGTTATTGGATGTGAACAGCAAGGACAATATTATTTTCGATGTCTTAAAAGAAAGCCGTAGCCTGCCTAACTTTAAAAGTAATATCGATCTACGCCGGTTGCTAGACAAAGAGACAACCCCATTGGTAGATGTTCTCTACCGTATTGGTCGTCGGGAGATCTTGGCATGAGCGATAACGCCATTATCGATACCCTAGAATTTGGGGTTCCCATTAACGGCATCACACCATGTGGTGAAGATCCACGTTACCTTGATGAGTTCCTATCCATCAAGGAAGAATTGGATAAACTGTCCGATACCGATTACGAACAGGTCTATACCCTGAGTGCCCAGGTACTCACTGAGATTAGCAAAGATTTGCGTGTGGCGGCATACCACTTACTTGCTAGCGTCTATCTCCATGGCACTGAGGGGTTACATCAGGGTCTTCAGGGACTGCGCCTGGTTCTTTGCAATTTCTGGAAAGAATGTCACCCAGTGCGAGAGAATGCTCGTCTGGCCGCTCTGGCATTACTTAATACACCCCGATTGGTGGCTTTTGCAGAACAGCACAACAACGAGTTAGATGCTACCATATTAGGTCTACTTAAACAGGAAACCGATCAGATTAATAGCTTTCTGGTAAAAAGCCTGGGAGATGAAGCGCCTCGCCTGTCTGGTCTTTGTAGTTGGCTTGCCAAGCAGGAAAAGTTTCTCCCATCAGAGCCAACCGCTCCGGAGCCAAAACCCCAAACGGTCAAAACTCCTGCAGCCAAGACAGACCCGATGCCTTCGGTATCCACACCTGTGCCGCTCGCGAGCATAAGCTCTGCTCGCGAGTTTGAAAATGAAGCCCGTAAGTTGCACAATTTTCTGTGCGCCAGCAATGAACTTTATCAAGCGATATCGTTATCTCGGACGATGCTGTGGGGGGGGAGTACCTTTCCTCCCCATACCAATAGTCAGACCAAAGTTCCAGCTCCACGTGAAAGTGCCTGGGCTGAATTAACTCAACTGACAACCGATAAAAATCCCCAGTTGGCTCTGCAACTGAGCGAAAAAGTTTTTTTTGAGCCAGGATTTCGCTACAGCGTAGCGCTGCAACAATTTGTCTGGCAACACGCCCAAAACCACGGATTTAAAGATCTGGCAGCATTGGTGGAATCGACTTGCCGTAACTACCTTGCTCGTTTTCCAGACCTGACAGAACTTTACTACGCTGACGGCTCCCCATTCTGCAGTGCTGAAGCCTCACTGTGGCTGGAAGACATTCAGCGTAGTCAAAACCAGACAGGCGGAACATCACCTGAACTAAAAAATAGCGAAAATATCGAGATTGAGTCGGTTATCTCTTCTGCTCTTCAGATGGCCCGAGAAAAAAGATTACCAGACGCGCTAACTATCCTGCGTGATTGTCCGCGCCTGTCAGCCGTTGACCGGGTCCGCTTGCAATTGGCCGAAGCTCAAGCCTGCCAATCGGCAGGAAAAAACAAGGTCGCCGAAGTCGTTCTTGATGAGCTGTATCAATACGTCAGCCACCACAAACTCGAAACCTGGCAACCAGGCTTGTTGATGGCGATCATCGAATTACGCAGCAAAATTCTTCTAACGTTACTAAAAAGTGCAAAGAATGATGCCAAAGAGCTCCTGATGACCACTCTGGACGACCTGCAACGCGTTGCTTGCCGTATTGACCTAGTTGCCGCCAGCCAATTTATTAAATGAAAATTTTTACCCAAAACACTAATTATCGTAAGGAGAAAATATGAGTGATAGCTTTCAGAAAGAAATTCCCAAAGCGCGTATTAACCTATCTTTAAATGTGGAAAATGGTGGCAATCGCAAAAAACTAGAGTTGCCGCTTAAAATGTTGGTCATGGGCGATTTCAGCAACGGGAAAACTAAAGGGAAAATTGTCGATCGTGAGCGCATCAACATTAATAAAAATAATTTTGAAGCGGTGATGAAAGACTTTAATCCAAGCACCCGCTTTGAGGTTCCCAATCAACTGGCCAAAGACGGAAGTGATATCAGTGTCAATCTGTCATTTGAATCGATGAAAGATTTCCGTCCTGACCATGTCGCCCAACAGATTCCAGAGCTGCACAGTCTGATGGCTATGCGCAATCTACTAAAGGACCTCAAATCGAACCTGCTTGACAATGCCAAATTCCGCAAGGAACTGGAACGTATTGTTGCTAACCAGCCACAGCTCGAAGGACTTAAACAACAACTCGAGTCTTTACTGGTCGATTCTGACGAAACCTCAAGCATGGAAATCCGCAGTTTCTAACCGCGCCTTAAGGAGAGAACACGTTATGAGCAGCTCACCTGCTAACGCTGGCCAAGCAGCCAGTCAACAAACTGTTTACGAAGAAGACAATTCCTATGCCCGGTTGTGTGAACTGGTTGATATCCAACCAATGCAGGAATCAATTACCCTGAAAAACTTTGCCGATGCCTCACGCATGGCCGATATCAGTCTGAATGAGCGCCTTACCGCTGGTATTCAGGTATTTCTAGACCTGACCACCCGCAACAATTCGCAAATTGAAAAAATCGATAAAGTGCTGCTCGATCAGTATATCGCCCAGATCGATCAGACCATCAGCGAACAACTCGATGCCGTTCTCCATCACCCTTCTTTTCAGAGTGTAGAGAGTTCTTGGCGCGGTTTACTGATGATGATTGAACGCTGTGACTTCCGGCGGAACACCAAGGTTGAAATCCTCGACTGTACCAAAGAAGATCTTCGCGAGGACTTTGAAGAAGCGCCCGAAGTTATTCAGACGGGCCTCTATCAACATGTTTATGTCAACGAGTACGACACTCCGGGTGGCGAGCCATTCGCCTCTATTATCGGTAACTACGAGTTTGATAATTCTGCCCAGGACATTGCTCTGCTGCGCGAAGTTTCCAAAGTGTCAGCCAGTGCTCACTGTCCGTTCCTGGCCTCGGTTGGAGCACGCTTCTTTGGTAAAAAGAATGTCGATGAAATCGCCCAGATCAACGATCTGACCAACTACATGGAAAAAGCTGAATACACCCGCTGGAAAAGCTTCCGGGCCACAGAAGATGCGCGTTATATCGGCCTGTTGACGCCACGAGTGCTATTGCGCCTTCCTTATGGACAAGACAGTGCACCGGTCCGCACCTTCAATTACGAGGAGGATATTTCATCGTCAGACGAAGACAAATACCTGTTTGGCAACCCGGTATTTGCCTTTGCTGGCAACATTGCCAAAAGCTTTTCTGAAAATGGCTGGGCTGTAAACATCCGTGGTCCGGAGGCTGGTGGCAAAGTCGAAAACCTGCCAATTCACCTACATGACGATGGTAAAGGCATGCAGATGAAAATGCCGACTGAAATGTTGATCTCAGAAACCCGAGAACTCGAAATGGCAAGCCTTGGATTTATTCCCCTGAGCTATTACAAGAACAGCGACTACGCCTGTTTCTTTTCAGCCAATTCGGTACAAAAACCAAGCGAATATGCAGATACTGATGCCAATGCCAACAGCATGATCAATGCCCGGCTCCCCTACATATTCCTGGTCTCACGGCTGGCTCATTATCTAAAAGTATTACAGCGCGAGAACATCGGTTCATCCAAAAGCCGTCAGTACCTGGAGAATGAACTAAATGACTGGCTACAGACTCTGGTCACAAAAATGAAAGATCCTGAACCAGAACTAATCGCAACGCATCCACTGCGGGATGGCAAAGTTACAGTTTATGAAATTCCGGAAAACCCTGGTTACTACCGGGTCGATCTGGCAGCCCAACCACATTTCCAGATTGAAGGCGTCGATGTACAGCTTAATCTGGTTGCACAAATGCCCCGGGAAAATGGCTAATGGAGCACCTTGGGCCGTCTACACCGGTGCTGACTAGCAGCACCTTAACCACCTAACCCCATAAAATGAGGAGGGGAAGAAACATGGCAATACCTGGTTACATGACCATCGTTGATGATCAAGGAACAAAAATTGAAGGGCCAGTTAACGTTGCTGGCCGCGAAGGAACGCTCGAGATTCTTGGCTTTGACCACGAACTTCGGATTCCTACCGACAGTGATACCGGTAGTTTGACCGGTACCCGTAAGCATGAGCCGTTTGTTTTTCTGAAAGCTTTTGATAACGCGACTCCATATCTCTACAAAGCGTGTAGCAATGGCCAAACGCTGAAAAAAATCGAACTAAAATGGTATCGCATTAATGATACCGGCTCTGAAGAAGAATACTTCTCCCATACTCTGGAGAACGTAAAAATTACTTCAGTCAAGCCAACCATGCACAATGTCAAGGATCTCGACAAGGAGCGCTATCCGCACCTTGAGGAAGTGTCCTGCCGTTACGCCAAAATTACTTGGGCTTATACCGACGGTAACATTTCCTTCTCCGATTCCTGGACTGAAGGACGCTAATTGTTAAGACATTAGCACTACCGTGTCTTCAAACACCACTAACACGGCAGGTAAAAAGTAAATAGTGCTCCGCTGCTCCGGAGCACTATTTAATCGCCCGAAACAGATACACTTATGCCACTTACAATTTTAGACATATTAACCACAAAAGCAGACATTCCAACCGCAGGGAACAACTCTGGCGAACAGGAAAAAAACAGTATCTGCCAACACCTGTACCGCTTGCTTAACAGCCGTTGCGAATCCTTGACCCATCGTCCGGATTTTGGCATGCCCGATATCGCCGAACTCTACCTGGGTATGCCATACAGCAGTGAAGCATTGATGACCACCATGGGTTATGCCGTCGCTCAATTTGAACCCCGACTGCAACAACCTCAGGTTAGCGAATTTGATATCAATCCTGGCAAAGGAAAGATTCATTACGAGCTGACGGGTACAACCTCCAATGGCCAGAGCATACGTTTTATTATTTCTTGCTGTCGTAGTGGCTGTATTGAAATCCGCACCAGAGAAGAGTATTTCTCCAATGTCCACTTACTTTGATCACGAAATGCGCCTTTTGCGCGAAACAGCTCAGGAGTTTGCCCGGGCCTTTCCGGAAAAAGCACGCCACCTGAACCTTCAGGATGTCAAAGACAGGGACCCCTATGTCGAACGTCTTCTCGAAGGGATGGCATTTTTGACAGCGGAAGTCAAACAGCGCATTGACGATGATATCCCCGAATTTTCAGAAGCCCTGCTGGCTCATATTCGCCCGTACTTTCTGCGCCCTTTTCCGTCCTGTACAATCATGCAGTACACCCCCCGGGCCGGACAATTGAAGCAGACGACAACGATCCCCAGAGGAACGCTGACCAGTGGCATTGCAGTCTCTATTGCCGAACAGGAACGTCACCCTTTCAGTGAACGAGTACAATGTAAATTTCGCGCCACCAGTAGCACTGAAATTCAACCTCTGCGACTTTCCGAAGCACGCACTTCGAGTGAAGGGTTAAATGGTCAAGCGCTACGTTTACTGTTTCAATTTGATCATGATATTGATCCGCGTCAGCTCGACCTGGCGCAGCTGAAAATTTACCTTCATGGCGATGCGGTATCAACCCTGGAGTTATTTCGTATTCTCACTGCTGACGTTAAACATGTTGATATCGAGTTTCCGGACCGCGTTATGCGCCCTCACCGCTTAGGTCGTCAGAACTGTATCCAGCCTTGCCACTTAGGGAAAGAGGACCTGCTACTCCCTGTCAGTGGTCGTGGTTTTCTCGGTTTTCATCTGTTACAGGACTATTTCTGTTTTCGGGAAAAGTATCATTTTATTTCGATTTCAGGCTTTGATTTGCTCGCTTGGCCAGAGAAATCTTGTGAGTTCGAACTGGTTATTCACCTGAACAAACCTCTGCTAGAGGATCTGCGCCTGTCAAAAAACAATTTTCAACTTCACTGTGCCCCCGCGATTAACCTGTTTGAGGAAAGCAGTGAACCGATTCGCCTCACTCAGCAACGGAATGAATATCATGTTGTTGCCGATAACAATTCGCCGCGTGGTGTTATCATCTATCAAGTTAATCAGGTAACTGGAGCACGCCGCCACGATGGACAACAATTTGTCTATCAGCCCCTACACCGCTTTAATCATCTTGATCGCAGCCAACGTTATTTTCATACCAGCTATCGCCAGCGCGAAGGGCTTGGGCCAATGACCTACCTGCGCATTGGAGGAGCAACCAGTGATGCTGAAGAAATTCTATCCTGTGATATCACCGTATGTAATGGCAATCTTCCACGTACAAGCCTGAAAGTCGGTGAAATTAATGCTCCTGATCACGATTTTCCGCCCACAATTGTTGCGCAAAATCTGATTCGCCCAAGTCGCATGCACTTGCCACCTAATCGCAATGATTTCCGCCTGGCCTTGGTCACTCATCTGACTGTCAGCTACAACAGTATTGCCAGTGTCAAGCAGCTACAGCAGTTGCTTTCCTTGTACGACTGGAGTGAACAGAAACAATCAGAAAAGCGCATTAAAGGAATTACCGCCATCTCTCAACAGCCGCTCACGAAAGTGCGACGCGGCGCTTTTTTGTGTGGTGTTGATATCCTCCTTGAGATGGATGAAAAAGCCTTTCTCAGCGAGGCTGATGCGTATTTATTTACCACTGTCCTACACCATTTTTTCAGAACCTATGTTGCAGTAAACACCTTTGTCCAAACCGGCTTACAGTTAAGCCCATCCAAAGCAGAGTACTTATGGGAACCTACACTCGGGGACAACTTCCTCATCTGACCAACGACATACTGAAGCACTGTTCAAGCTATGAGGTGTTTCAAGCGGTGTCGCTGTTGGAGACATCCCTGGGCTTAGGCAGCGGTGATGAAGTCAGCTTTCAGCGTATGATCGACCTTGCTCCAGCGCCGGAAATATCAGTTCCGAAAGGGGAGCTACGACGCTGCGATATTGACGATCAGGGGCGGTTTCGCTTGGAGCTGAACCTGCTCGGCCTCTTTGGAGTCGATTCACCTCTGCCCCAATATTTTAACGACATTACCAGTCGCGACGGTGACGGCCGTGATGAGTTGCGGGCGTTTCTGGAAATGTTTAATAAGCGCCTTTATGCTTTATGCTACCTAGCGTGGAAAAAATTCAATCTATTTTCCGGTCCCCCAGAACACGCCAGTATCTACCATCGCTATCTTTCCGCTCTGTCCGGAGGAGCGCACCAGGATGGCCGCTTCGACTATGCCGGAATTCTCGGTAGCCGGATAAAAAGCGCCCAGGGGCTAGCAGCAACGTTGGAAGATTACCTGGGCTATCCAGTGACACCTCAGGAAAATGTGCCGGTCTGGATCAACATAGAAGATCAAGACAGCCTTGGTTCTGAATTGTGCCTTGGCGATAACACCATCCTCGGCAACCGGATTATGGATGTTTCCAGCAAAATCCTTATCACCATTGGTCCCATCCCAATAGACGTGGCCAAAGAGCTTTTACCTGGACATAAGCAGGCCCGGCAACTGACAAACCTGATTCGAGAATATCTTGACCCAGCAATCAGTTACGAAATAGTTCTTCAGGTTATTGCTGGAACCAATTATCAGTCCAGCCTTGGAACCGAAACAACAATCCTCGGTTGGACCAGCTGCCTGGGACAACCTACGGATCAATTGAATCATATCTGCCTAACCGATCAGGCGTCTCTTGCGCCACAACCAGAGATCCAAATTCCAGCCGCATTATCTGCTGCGGCCTGATTGATTTTTAAGAGGGGAAAAATGAGTCCACAAAAATTAAAAGCTCTACTTGATAAGCTAAATCCCTATTGCATTGAAATTCTTGAGAATGCAGCAGGGTTCGCCGGCACACGTGGCCATTACGAGGTGACTATTGAGCACCTGTTAATAAAATTGCTGGAACAGGGCGAAGGGGATATGGAAATTCTGTTGCGCCACTTTTCCGTCAATCTCGACAGTTTCTGGCAAGCGTTGCTCGACCAACTCGAACGCATGCGCTCCGATAACCAGAGCAAACCAGCTTTTTCCCTCCAGCTCGCAGGGTGGTTTGAAAAAGCCTGGACCATTACTTCACTGCGCAGTGAGGAAACAGCCATACGCAGCGGTATCCTGTTTGAAGCACTTTTAGAAATGGCTCCGCTGTTACCAGGAACCGCCTGGACGATGATAAGTCATATTACCCAGGAACAGGTTACCACCTGCTATCCGGAACTGAATAAAATATCATGCGAAGGTCCACAGCCCGTACCCCAAAGCCAGGAACCGAATTCTTCCGTACAGGCTACCAATAACACTGCGCCTACCAGCAGCACCCCCAACCTTGATGCCTATACTGATGATTTTACCGCACGTGCGCGCCAAGGAAATATCGATCCCGTCTTGGGCCGTAACGACGAAATCCGCCAGATGATCGACATTCTCACCCGTCGCCGCAAAAACAACCCGATTCTGGTTGGCGAACCCGGAGTAGGAAAATCAGCAGTGGTTGAAGGCCTGGCGTTGCGCATTGCCGAAAGAAACGTCCCGAAGTCTCTTAAAGACGTACGCCTGGTGTGTCTCGACCTTGGCTTACTGCAGGCCGGAGCTGGGGTGAAAGGTGAGTTTGAAAAACGTCTAAAGGCGGTTATTGATGAAATCCGTAACAGTCCAACACCCATCATTCTGTTTATTGATGAGGCTCATACCTTAATTGGGGCCGGTGGGGATGTCGGTCAGGGTGACGCCGCAAACCTGCTCAAACCCGCTTTGGCTCGCGGAGAATTACGCACTCTGGCAGCGACAACCTGGAGCGAATACAAAAAATACTTTGAGCGCGATGCGGCCCTGGAACGACGCTTCCAAATGGTTAAAATTGATGAGCCTGCCATTGAAACCGCGATTGTCATGCTTAACGGATTAAAGCAGCGCTACCAGGAACATCATCAAGTGTTAATCACCGATGAAGCGGTTGCTGCGGCCGTTAACCTTTCGAGCCGCTATATTAATGGTCGCTATCTGCCGGATAAAGCCATCGATCTACTCGATACGGCATCCGCCCGTGTGGCTATGGGGCAAGCGGCAACTCCTGCCGCCCTCGATAGTGTCCGCGAACAGTTAACCTTTATTGAACGCCGCCAGAAGTACTTGTTTGAAGAACGTGAGCAGGGGCTCCCGGTTGACCAGGATCAACTTGACCAGCTGGAAGAACAACGCGTTGCAACCCTGGAAGAAATTATCGAGTTGGAACTGCGCTGGCAAACCGAAGTTGCCATGGTCAAACAACTGCAACAACAACGAGCAGACAAGGGAAAAAGTGGAGATCTGGCCAAACTTCAGAACGATCTTAAAGAAGTCCAGGAACAAGCACCTCTGGTTCAAGCAGAAGTCAACGCAGACACGGTCGCCCAGATCGTTGCCGACTGGACAGGAGTCCCTTTAGGGCGGATGGTTAAGAATGAATTAAGTAGTCTGATTGAATTTGAAGAACGTATCAGCCAGAGAATTATCGGGCAGTACCCTGCTCTTAATGCCATCGGTCAAACCATACGCTCAAGTAAAAGCGGGCTGCAAACCAGTGATGGCCCTGTCGGTGTATTTTTGTTGACTGGCCCCAGCGGTATTGGCAAAACAGAAACTGCCCGGGCTATTGCTGACACTCTATTTGGTGGCGAGCGCTTCATGGTCACCATTAACATGAGCGAATATCAGGAAGCTCATACGGTTTCACAACTCAAAGGCTCCCCTCCAGGATACGTTGGTTACGGCGAAGGAGGAGTACTGACTGAAGCAGTGCGCCAGCGCCCTTATTCAGTGATCCTGCTTGATGAAGTAGAAAAAGCTCACCCCGAAGTCCTCAACCTGTTTTATCAGGTCTTTGATCGCGGCTTCATGCGTGACGGCGAAGGACGTGAGATCGACTTTAAAAATACCGTCATACTCATGACCAGTAATTTGGGGTCAGAAGCGCTGCTCAATCTGTTTGCTGACGATACAAATGAGATCGGGACAGACACATCCCCGTCTAAAGCCGAAGCAAATAGCACATCTCTTAAGCAGGAAACAACTGCTAGCGAGGAGAATTCCTTAGAGCCAACCTTTACCACTATGGTCAACGCAGTACGTCCTGAACTACAGCAGCATTTTGCCGCAGCTCTGCTCGCTCGTATCCAGGTTGTCCCTTTGGCGCCACTCAATCAGGAGGTAATGCGCCAGATCATCCTGACGAAACTCGACAAAGTCGCCCAACGCCTGGCGGCTGTCCATGACATCTCCCTGCGTTGTAAAGAGGACGTCATTGAACACTTGCTACAGCGCTGCCAACGTCCAGAGTCTGGTGCCCGCACCATTAATAGCCTGATTGAGCAACAGTTACTTCCCGGAATATCACGCAGCCTGCTGCAATTTATGGCCGCTGAGGATATGCCTCAATTGATCAGCCTCGAGATTGATGACCAGCAGGAATTGAGCTGTATATTCAGCGATCTGGAAACAACAAACGGTACCCCAGAAACGGTAACCAGCGAGGACTAATCGGAGACCTATGATGCCTCTTTTCAGCAATACTGCTCTAAACTATTCCGCAGCCAGCAGTCATTATGGATTGATGATTAAAAGTATCCCAAACGACACTTTTACAGTCACCGGGTTTCAGGGAGACGAACATGGATTGTCAATGGATTACCAGTTTAATATCAACCTGGTCAGTAATGCCGAACTCCCCCCGCTAACGGTCATCGGTAACAGTGCAGTCTTAACCATCAACTGGGGGAGCCAGACCCAGTATATACGCGGCATCGTCAGCGCGTTCTATCGCTCCGCAGCTTCTCAAAATGATATATGTTACCGGGCCACCGTGCGCTCTCCTCTATATCCATTACATAAAAATATCAATAATCGGGTCTTTGTTAATCAGAATACTCCTGCGATTGTCAGCAGTATCCTGACCAGCACAGGTCTTAGTAGTGAACAGTTTGAGTTTGCTCTGACGGCAACTTATGAAGCGCATGAATTTATCGTTCAATATCAGGAAAGTGATTACGCCTTTATGTGCCGCTTGTTGGCACGTGCGGGTATTTTCTTCACCTTTGAAAGTGACGAACAGCAAACGCTGATTAAGTTTGCTGATGATAGTACCAAACGCCCTGAGATGCCCGCTTTGCCACGGTTAGATTATATTCCACAAAGTGGCACCGCCCGTCAGCAGGAAAGCGTTTACCAACTCTCTCCTCAGGCCCGCTTATTACCAGGTCAGGTCCGTGTCAGTGACTACAACTACCAAACCCCGAGCACCCGGTTGGAAGTCAGCCGGGCAAGTGAAAGTAGTAACAGTTATGGCGAAGAAGCCATTTACGGCGATCATTTTCACACCCTTGATGAAGGTAAGCAAGTCGCCGAATTCCGAATTCAGTCCCTTGACGTCAGACGTACCACGGTAATGGCTGAGACCGACTGTCGTGGCATTCGTCCAGGATACCTGTTGACCATTGCTAATCATCCTGACAATAGCCTGAACGACCAGTACCTGGTCCTCGCGATGACTCACCAAGCCGACCAGGTGGCAGGCCTTGCTTACAGTGGAGACGCTCAAGGACCAACTTATAGCAATCGTCTCACCTTGATTAAGGCAACCACCCCTTATCGACCAGAGATACCAGCCCCCCCACAGGCGCTTGGACTGTTCAGCGCCCGGATTGAAAGTAAAGGTGGTAATTACGCCTACCTGGACGACCAGGGACGTTATCACCTGCGAACTGACTTTGACCGAGGAACTGCTCCCAGTGCTCAGGCCAGTCACCCAGTACGCATGATGCAACCTTACGGTGGTAGCGAATACGGCATGCACTTTCCCCTGCATGCCGGGACCGAAGTCGCTCTGACCTGTGTCAACGGTGACCTCAATCGGCCAATTATTCTCGGTGTGCTCCCTAATCCTGATACCGCCAGCGTGGTAACAGTAGACAACCGCACCCAGAATATTATCCGCACTGCAAGTGGTAACGAACTATGTATGGACGACCGGGTTGAACAAGAAAAGATCGACCTGTTTACCGCTGAGCAGAAAAACATCCTGACTCTCGATGCCAGCAAAGATGCCCATCAGATACGTTTGGCGACAGAGGAAGGAAAAATGGAAATCTATGCTAATCAGACCATGCTGATAGAATCGGGGGACAGCCAGAATATTCAGGTAGGCAAAGATCATATCGTCACGGTGGAAAATGCCCAGAAATTAATGACCCGAAACAAGGAGATCAGCCTGCAGGCCGCCACGGACATTCAATTTAAAGCAGATCAGCATATTCAATTTGATGCAGTAAATCAGGACATCACCATGACCACCGGCAATGACATGGTGATTGATGTCGCAAATAATCTGTCCACCGAAGTGCGTAACAGCGACATGACCGTTAAAGTCACCAGCGGGCAGTTCAGCCTTAAGGCCGCGAAAAATATCAGCCTGCTCGGTCAGGGGGGCGGCCCGATTACCATTGCTCAAGGCAGCGGGACAATTCAGATCGATACCAGTGGCAACCTCACCATTAAAGGACCGCAGGTCAATATAAATGGGGTCACCATCAATCTTAAAGGTGGCAGCATCGGCGGTAACTAACGGACATATATCCATCAAAAGGAGGGGAGAAAATCTCTCCCAAATAACACCACACTAAGGAGATTTACATGTTAGGAAAACTAAAAAAAATGGCAACTCAGGCAGTAGATAATGGTATGGCAGAAAAAGCCATCGATAAAATTTGTCCTGAGTTGAAACCACATATTGAAAAACTGACCTCATTTAATGCCACAGAGATCACCTGCAACGACACCTTTACAGCGAAATTCATCAAACCGGCCCAACTCGCCGTGGTCGCCTCAACCTATGGTGCGACCAAATTGATCCCCGGCTTTGATGATCGCTTTACCTCGGCCATGCTGCACACCCGCGACGAACTCTGCCTTGTTGACAGCAACACCAATAAAGTCGCCCTGGCAACCGATGCAATGCAGCGGTTACCTCAAGTCCTTCAAGAGGGTTTTAAAAAGAGTGCCTAAGCAGCTAACACTGTCCCGGCTGATACCAGCCGGGACACCAAAAAAGGTCTAAAAACTTATGACAGCAAAAGCAAGCCATCTTTATGCCGTTACCGACCAGCAACAACAAGGGCTGGCACTGGTCACCGAAGCCGTTGACGGCCACGCCTACCGAGTCAGTCTGGAGGGTGAAAGCCTCTCAGTTTGCGGCCATCTGAGCCAGGTCGACTACCTGCAATGTAGTGACCAAGTGTTGGTCACCAGCACGCCTTCCGGGGTTATTATCGTCGGCCGTTTGCGCTGCCAGAATGAGCAACCTCAACCACCGGCCACTGAGATCCCGGAACAGTTACAGTTAGAAGCCCAGCAGAGCATCTGTCTGAAAACAGCCAAAAGTCGGATTGAAATTCATGGCGATGGCAAGATTCTGATTGACGGCCAGCATATCGTGCAACAGGCCGCTGGTCCGGTTAAAATGCAGGGAGCCACCATAGAGTTGAACTAAGTCGATGTCAGTACTTAAATTAGATATTCACCAGACTACCGCCCGGGCCCTGTTTGACCAGCGTCAGCTCTATCTGCAACAGCCCCTGGTCGAAGCCCAATTACTGTTGATCAGCGAACTTGACCTGATGCGTCACCTGCAGGTTCTGCGTGACTGCCAGAGCCAGTGGCCAAAGGCACAGGACCAGGCCGCTATATTTCTGCAGGCCCTCGGTCAGAACCCCAAGCAACAAGACCCTGATTGGATTTGCGAAACCCTTCTTGCTGGCGGACCGGAGCAGCAAGCCCTAGTCACTGCCCTGTGCTGGCAACCAAGCCTGCTCACCACGGCGAAACTGGTCGAGCTGTATCAACAGCAGGGCGAACTGCGCCCCCTGTTGTTCGATCTATGGCGTCACCGGCGCGACCAGATCCCAACCGGGTTGACCTCGGCCGCTGAGCTACGCAGTCAGGATATCAGCCTGCAAAGTGCCGCCCTGCGCTACGCTGCCAGCCACCCCGAAATCGGCCATGACCTGTTTCTCCCCTATTTCCGTGATCTGCACAGTTCCGCACCCGGGCGCGAAATTCCCGGCCAGCTATTGGCTGCGGCCCTGTGGGGATCACTACTGCGTGGCACCGGGCGCATTTATGAAACTTTGTGGCGCGGTATCGAGCGGGAAAATGAGCCAGCGGCGCTGTACCAGCTGTTACGCCTGGGCGCCTTACTCGCTACCCCGGAACTGCCCGACGTCATCCGTCAATATGCCAAAGAACACCCGGCCGAAGCAGCCGAACTGCTGGCCCTGCACGGCACCAAAGTCGCCATCGATACCCTCGCCGATCTAAGCCCAACGACAGCAGCAGAACCAGCCTTTCAAGCGGCCTGGTTATGGGTCAGTGGTGACCAGCTGCAGATCGAACCACGCCTGCAACTAGTGGGAAAGCAGACACCGTCCAACCAGCCCAGTGCCCAGGATTGGTGGCACGCCCAGCGCGATCAATTGAGCGGTGAACAGCGCCTGTTGTTCGGCCAGCCCCTCAGCCTCGAACGGGTCAGGATAATAGCCGGGCTCTGGGGTGGGCGCTATAGTGCCAACCTGCTTGACCTGCTCGCCTGGCTGCAGAAGGCCCCGATTAGCACCACCGAGCGTATCCCCTTCAGCCAGCGCCTACGCTTATTGAACAGTCAGGGAGGACAGGCATGATTCAACTCGACAATCAAACCCCCTGGAGCGCTGCCCTCTACCCGGGCTGGAGCCAGCAGGGCCAGCGCCAACAGACCCTGGTGGTCAAAATCGCTTTCCAATTTGATGAGAACGGCCATCTCAGCCCTGTCCCTATGCCGATTGTTGAAGTGGACGAATATCGCGATGACCCGGAAACCTCAAGCCTGACCGCGGTCTCAGAAATTGCCCCGTTTAAGCAAGGAGCCGAACTCTATCTCTACGGCAGTGCTCAGCCCCAGGCCAACACTAGTGGCAACCTCCAGGTTGAGGTCGGCTTGCGTTATGACAATGACAAGTACTGGTCAAAGGAGCTGCGCGTCTTTGGTCCACGTCACTGGCAGCGCAAATTCTTCACTCTGATGCCCAGTATCCCAACCCCGCTACAACAACCGGTCGAGCTGATCTATGAGCATGCTTTCGGCGGCCGCGATCCCCAGCATCAGGAAGAGACCTACCAGGCCAATCCGGCCGGCCGTGGCTACAGTTTACGTGGCTTGCGCAGCAAAGGGCTGGAATTACCCCAGCTGGAACAACCACCCCACTTTATCAGCAGTCCGGCCAGCCGGGTGAAACCGGCCGGGTACGCCCCGCTGCCCGGGCACTGGACACCTCGCTGTGACCTTGACGTGACCATCGATCAGGAAGGGATTAGCGCCGGCACCTGCCCTTTTAGCGGGGAACAACCGGCCGAGCTCTACAACTACGCACCCCGCGATCAGCGTTTTGTTAGCCCCTTCTGCGGACCCTTAACGGTTAAGCTTAGTGGCCTGGTAGCCGCGGCCAAACGTGCCCTGCTGATTGATATTACCGCCCAGAAACCCGAGGCCCAAGTGCTCCTTGATACTGGCCGCAAGAATATTGATCTAAACTGCGACACCCTGGTCATCAACACCGATGACCAGACCCTGGCCCTAATCTACCGCGCTGCCATAAGCACCGCCCCTGACCCCGATCCCAATGGCTGGGTCACGCTGCGCGATGCCCAGGCAGCGAAGGATGAAAATGAAGAGAGTAGTGCCAACCACCCCAGACTGGAGCAAGCATCATGAGTAGAATGCCCCCTTCCCAGGCGCAGCAACTGGTGATCAGTTCGGTGGCGATCAGTGGCGCCTATGGCGATCACCCCACGGCCCTGTTCGCTGGCATCAGCACGCGCCTGAGCTGTCGTAGCAGCATCCCTGGCCTGCAGGTCAACGGTCCCGATCAGACCATTGAAATCCCCTACTGGGCCGCCAGTGACGAGTTACCAGCGGAAATTCCCACCGAATTACGCTTGCAGATCCTGTGTCAGGGCGCGCTGGTGCAGTTGCCGCCGCTGACCGATCCGGCGGCAACCCTGATCGTCAACCTGCTGCCGGACGCCAACTACCTGCATGATCCACAGCGGTTTAAGGACAGTCTGGCCCAGACCATACCGACCAGTGGGCCAGCGACCGTCCTGCAAGAGCCCTGTACCCCGAATGCCAGCGCGGTACTGACCAAGGTGCTGGAGGATTTCCGTCACGGCCCCTGGCAGCAGTTGATCTTCGGTGGTGCCGACTGTCTCATCGACAGCAATATGGTCCTGGCCGCTCTTCAGGAGCGCGCTTGCTGCAGCGACCAGAATCCCGATCGCCGCCTGCTCGGCGAGGGGGCAGCCTACCTGGTTATCGACAAGGTCAACCAGGCGCCAGCCGGGGCGATCTGCCTGGGCGGCCTCGCCCAACAAGAGGAGCCCAATCATGGCCAAGCTGCCAGCAAGGTGACCAGCGCCCTGGCGAGCAGCATCACTACTGCGGTTAACCATGCCGGGCTAACAGTAGACGACCTCGATGGCATCATCAGTGGATACGTCCCCGATCTGCCCGGCACCCTAGAATGGGACCAGACCGAGCGCAAACTGTGGCCCGAGACCAGCCGCCCCCTCAGGGTGGAGGAACTCAACCCCCAGCTCGGCAGCGGTGACTGTGGCAGCGCCAGCCTGCCCCTGGCCCTGGCTTTGGCCCATGCTCGCTTTGCCTTTACCTTTGCACCAGTGACCACGCTATTGGTCTGTGACATCAGTCAGCGCTCCCACCGTGGAGCCATTTGTCTGGAGCGCGTCTGCTGATAACCCGCACCTATCACACAACCAAAACCGCGAGCACCGAGCACCATGTTTGTCAACATCAACTGAGGAGGGTATCCACACTCTTTTCGGGCATCGCCGGGATATAGATGAAACTGCAAAGTGATCAAAACGAAGGATAAAAGAGAAGCTGCCTCTTATAATCTTCTCAAAGAACATAAGATTGTTATCAGCAAAAAGGTTTGCTTTGAAAATAATAGATGTCTATAAGAGCTTGTATTAGTTAAGGAGGTATTGTTGGGAATCTGGCAAAGCTTAAAACAGAATCAATCCTAACTGGTTGTTCGCCACTCCAGCCAGGATTTGGTTATACCAAACGCAAAAAAGCCCTGTCTTGATAGCAAGACAGGGCTCGAAATAATTTCGGCGGCGACCTACTTTCCCACATAGTCTCCCATGCAGTATCATCGGCGCGGTAGGACTTAACTTCTGTGTTCGGGATGAGAACAGGTGTGACCCCTACGCTATAGCCACCGAAAACCGTAAAACTGGTTTTCAATCGCATCGACTGATTTCTATAAGCGATATGTCTGTAAAACTTAAGGGGGTTGGGGGAACCTAAGTTCCCCCTTCCCTATAAAAAACTGTAAATGGTCAAGCCTCACGGTCAATTAGTACCGGTAAGCTGAACACATTACTGCGCTTACACATCCGGCCTATCAACGTTGTAGTCTCCAACGGACCTTTAGGGGCTAAGCCCAGGGAGATCTCGTCTTGAGGTGGGCTTCCCGCTTAGATGCTTTCAGCGGTTATCCTTTCCGAACGTAGCTACCCTGCCATGCCACTGGCGTGACAACAGGAACACTAGTGGTTCGTCCATTCCGGTCCTCTCGTACTAGGAACAGATCCTCTCAAATCTCCTACGCCCACGGCAGATAGGGACCAAACTGTCTCACGACGTTTTAAACCCAGCTCGCGTACCACTTTAATTGGCGAACAGCCAAACCCTTGGGACCGACTTCAGCCCCAGGATGTGATGAGCCGACATCGAGGTGCCAAACCTCCCCGTCGATGTGAACTCTTGGGGGAGATAAGCCTGTTATCCCCGGAGTACCTTTTATCCGTTGAGCGATGGCCCTTCCATACAGAACCACCGGATCACTAAGACCTGCTTTCGCACCTGCTCGACGTGTATGTCTTGCAGTCAAGCTCCCTTATGCCTTTGCACTCTTCGGCTGGTTTCCAATCAGCCTGAGGGAACCTTCGCGCGCCTCCGTTACAATTTAGGAGGCGACCGCCCCAGTCAAACTACCCACCAGGCAGTGTCCCCGACCCGGATAACGGGTCTAGGTTAGATATCCAGAAGAACAAGGGTGGTATTTCAAGGACGACTCCACCGACACTGGCGTGCCAGTTTCAAAGTCTCCCACCTATCCTACACATGCTGTCCCGAACATCACTGCCAAGCTATAGTAAAGGTTCACGGGGTCTTTCCGTCTTGCCGCGGGTACTCGGCATCTTCACCGAGAATTCAATTTCGCTGAGTCCCTGGTTGAGACAGTGCGGAAGTCGTTACGCCATTCGTGCAGGTCGGAACTTACCCGACAAGGAATTTCGCTACCTTAGGACCGTTATAGTTACGGCCGCCGTTTACCGGGGCTTCGGTTCAATGCTTCGCTTGCGCTAACACATCCCCTTAACCTTCCGGCACCGGGCAGGCGTCACACCCTATACGTCCTCTTACGAGTTTGCAGAGTGCTGTGTTTTTAGTAAACAGTCGCTACCGCCATTTCTCTGCGACCCCCTTCGGCTTGGGGAGTAAATCCCTTTACCTAATGGAGGCACACCTTCTCCCGAAGTTACGGTGTTATTTTGCCGAGTTCCTTAACCAGAGTTATCTCAATCACCTTGGCATATTCTGCCCGCCCACCTGAGTCGGTTTACGGTACGGTCTCATATAACCTGAAGCTTAGAGGCTTTTCTTGGAAGCATGGGATCAATCACTTTATGAGCTTAAAGCTCTCGTCATCACGTCTCGATGTTTAATAGGAAAGCGGATTTGCCTACTCTCCCCACCTACTCGCTTAAACCGGGACATCCAACACCCGGATGACCTACCCTTCTCCGTCCCCTCATCGCAGTTATAAGAGGTACAGGAATATTAACCTGTTTCCCATCGACTACGGCTTTCGCCCTCGCCTTAGGGGCCGACTAACCCTTCGCAGATTACCTTTACAAAGGAAACCTTGGGCTTACGGTGTGTGGGTTTCTCACCCACATTTTCGCTACTCATGTCAGCATAAGCTCTTGTAGTTCCTCCAGCCATCCTCGCGGTTGACCTTCAGCGGTTGCTACAATGCTCCCCTACCACTTGTACAAGTACAAATCCGCAGCTTCGGTACTGTGCTTGAGCCCCGTTACATTTTAGGCGCAGGCCCACTCGACCAGTGAGCTATTACGCTTTCTTTAAAGGGTGGCTGCTTCTAAGCCAACCTCCTGGTTGTTTATGCATTCCCACAACCTTTCCCACTTAGCACAGATTTAGGGACCTTAGCTGGCGATCTGGGTTGTTTCCCTTTTGACTACGGACCTTATCACCCGCAGTCTGACTCCCGTACAGACGTTCCCGGCATTCGGAGTTTGGTTAGGTTTGGTACCCTGGTGAGGGCCCTAGCCCATTCAGTGCTCTACCTCCGGGACGATTCATACGAGGCTATACCTAAATATATTTCGGGGAGAACCAGCTATCTCCGAGTTTGATTAGCCTTTCACTCCTATCCACAGGTCATCCCCTCAGTTTTCAACCTAAGTGGGTTCGGTCCTCCACGACGTGTTACCGTCGCTTCAACCTGCCCATGGATAGATCACTCGGTTTCGGGTCTACTCCCAGCAACTAAAGCGCCCTATTCAGACTCGCTTTCGCTACGGCTACACCTAAACGGCTTAACCTCGCTACTGAGCGTAACTCGCTGACTCATTATGCAAAAGGCACGCTGTCACACCTGATATACATGGTGCTCCAACTGCTTGTAGGCATACGGTTTCAGGGTCTATTTCACTCTCCTCATCGGAGTTCTTTTCACCTTTCCCTCACGGTACTATGCGCTATCGGTCATCGGGGAGTATTTAGCCTTGGAAGATGGTCCTCCCAGCTTCCCACAGAATTTCACGTGTTCCGTGGTACTCGGGGACACCCTAGGGTGGATCTTGGTTTCGCATACGGGGCTATCACCCACTATGGCGGCACTTTCCAGAGCCTTCTACTACCAATCACCAATCCCACGTTGGGGCCCCACAACCCCAGAGCGACCGTAGTCGTTCTGGTTTGGGCTAATCCGCGTTCGCTCGCCGCTACTAACGGAATCTCAATTGATTTCTTCTCCTACAGGTACTTAGATGTTTCAGTTCCCTGCGTTCGCCTCATATACCTATGTATTCAGTATATGATGACAAGGTATAAACCTTGACGGGTTTCCCCATTCGGAAATCTCCGGGTTAAAGCCTGTTTAGCGGCTAACCGAAGCTTATCGCAGCTTACCACGTCCTTCATCGCCTCCCGATACCAAGGCATCCGCCGTACGCCCTTAGTAGCTTGACCATTACAGTCTTTTTCTAACTAAGTTCTACGTTTACCTTTTATGTATCTATCGCTTTGCCAACACCGACGCATCATCACGTTGCGTCAATGTAATTTCTAAATCTATCAGTCTAT